>NZ_BNBY01000001.1:0-298641 GCF_014656195.1 Kitasatospora xanthocidica
CCTGGTCCCACCACGCAGACCTCCATGCCGCTTGACCTCAAACGTCATGGGGTGTCTGACCCGGTCACCTCGCGCGGCGGGCCCGAGCCCGCCCCCACGAGCACCGCCCCTGCCCATCCCCCCTGGGCAGGGGCGGCCTCCTTTTCCGGGCGCCCCGGGCCGTCCTTCCTTCACCCGACGCGCCGGCGGTCCGTCCGCCCTCAGCGCGCCGGCAGCAGCGCCGCGTCCGCGTCCGGCAGCCAGCTGCCCGGCGGGCGGCGCAGCCAGCCCCCGGCCGCGCCCAGTGCGCCCGCCGCGTCGGCCAGCGCGCGCAGCCCCGGGTGGTGCTCGCCGGGCCGGTGCACCAGGCTGACCAGGCTCAGCGGCACCGGGTCCACCAGCGGCACGTTCACCGTCCCGGGGATCCTCGGCCCGCCGACCGTGGTCAGCATCGGATCGCCGTGCCGGGCGAGGTAGCGGGCGGTCTCGTCCACGCCCACCGGTGGGACGTACGGGTCTGCCGCCGTCAGGCCGTGCTCGCGCAGCAGCCGGGCGCCGAGGTCGGCCCACTCGGTGGTGGCCGGGTTGCCCGCGCAGATGTCGACGGGGTGTCCGGCCAGCTCGGCGAGGCGCAGCGCCGGGCGGCCCGCCAGCGGGTGGGTGTCCGCCATCATCACCGAGACCCGTTCCAACCGGACCGGCCGCTGGACGAGTCGGCCGCGCACCGGGGCGGGCAGTCCGGCGAACCGGCCGAAGGACGCGTCCAGCCGGTGGGCCAGCAGTTCGGCGGCGGCCGCCGCCAGGCCGCCGTGGAAGCGGGCCAGCAGCTCGCCTTCGGGCCAGGCCGCGCGGGCCCGTTCGAGGACCCGGTCGGCGGTGAGGTCCGGGCCGGTGACGTCGCTGTTGAGGTCCAGCAGCAGCGGACGGGCGGCGGCCCCGGCGCCGGCCTCGGCGAGGATCTCGTCGTGCAGGGCGAGGAGCCGGCGGACCCCGGGCAGCAGCCGCCGTCCGGCCGGGGTGAGCTCGACGCTGCGGGTGGTGCGGGTGAACAGCTCCGTGCCGAGCAGCCCCTCCAGGGTGCGGACGTCCCGGCTGAGCGCCTGCTGGGCGATGTGCAGCCGCTCGGCGGCCCGGCCGAAGTGCAGGGTCTCGGCGGTCGCGACGAAGCCGCGGAGCAAGCGGGGGTGCAGGTCACGGGGCATGGGCGGCAGATTAACAACACCGTGTTGTCAGTGCGGCGGAACAGGTGTTGGACGGCGGCCCGCGAGCGCGGCCAGGCTGTGGGGCATCCCCCTTCGTCCTGTTCAGGAGCCCGCTTGCCCCCGCGCGCCGTCCTCGCCTCCTACCGCCGCCTGTTCGCCGCCCCCGGCGCCGCCGCCTTCACCCTGGCCGGGCTGCTCGGCCGGCTCGCGCTGTCGATGACCGGCGTCTCGCTGGTGGTGCTGCTCTCCGAGCGGCGCGGCTCGTACGGGCTGGCCGGGACGGTCTCGGCGGCCGGCCTGGCCACCGGCGCGATCGGGATGCCGCTGATCGGACGGCTGGTGGACCGGTACGGGCAGTCGCGGGTGACGGTGCCGGCCGCGCTGTACAACGCCGTCCCGCTCACCGGCCTGCTGCTCTGCGTCCGGTTCGGCGCGCCGGACTGGACGCTGTACCTGTGCGCCGCGGCCGGCGCCGCCGCACCCAACCTCGGCGGCATGGCCCGGTCCCGCTGGGCGCACCTCTACCGGGACGACCCGGGCGCCCGCCACCTGGCCAACTCCTTCGAGCAGGCGCTGGACGAACTCTGCTTCATGGCCGGGCCGGTGCTCGCGATGCTGCTCTGCACCACGCTCGCCCCGGAGGCCGGCCTGGCCACCGCCACCGCCGTCGGCACCGCCGGCGCCCTGCTGTTCGCCGCCCAGCGGCGCACCGAACCGCCGCTGCCGCCCGCGCCCCCAGCTGCGGAGCGGCACGGGTCGCCGCTGCGGGTGCCCGGGTTGCGGGTGCTGGTGCTGACCTTCCTGGCGACCGGCGTGGTCTTCGGTACGACCGAGATCACCACCGTGGCGTACGCCGACGCGCTCGGGCACAAGGCGGCGGCCGGGCTGCTGCTGGCCCTGTTCGCGGCCGGATCCTGCGTGGCCGGGCTGCTGTTCGGACTGCTGACGCCGCGCCGGGCACCGGGCACGCGGTTCCTGCTCGGCGCGTCGGCGATGGCCGGGGTGCTGCTGCTGCCGCTCGCCGCCGGACTGGGCGGGGCCGGGCTCGGGGTGCTCGGGGCGCTGCTGTTCGCGGCCGGCACCGCCACCGCGCCGACCATGGTGACCGGCATGACGCTCGTCCAGGAGCTCCTGCCGCGGCGGCAGTTCAACGAGGGGATGGCGATGGCGGTGTCCGGCATCGTGGTCGGCATCTCGGCCGGTGCGGCGCTCGCCGGGACGGTCGCCGAGCGCACCGCGCCCGGCACCGGCTACGCGCTGCCCGCCTCGGCGGCCGCGCTGGCGCTGCTGATCGCGCTGGCCGGACGGCGGCACCTGCGGACGGCCGGGCCGCGCGCCACGGCGGGTGCCGCGGCCGCCTCCGGTGCGGCGGAAAATGCCGAGCGGGTTGTCAGTGCCTCCGTCTAACGTCGAGTCATGGCAGAAATCACCTACGTCCGAGGCGATGCCACCGCGCCCCGCGGCAAGGGCGTGAAGGTGATCGCGCACGTCTGCAACGATCTCGGCGGCTGGGGCAAGGGCTTCGTGCTCGCGCTCTCCAGACGCTGGCCCGAGCCCGAGGCCGCGTACCGACGCTGGCACCGGGAGCGGGCGAAGAACGACTTCGGGCTCGGCGCCCTGCAGCTGGTGCAGGTCGAGCAGTACGTCTGGGTGGCCAACCTGGTCGGCCAGCGCGGCATCCGGACGGGTCGCTCCAGCGGGGTGCCGGTCCGGTACGAGGCGATCGACGCCGGGCTGGCCGCACTGGGCGGCCGGGCGCTCGAACTCGGCGCCTCCGTCCACATGCCGCGGATCGGCTGCGGACTGGCGGGCGGGCGCTGGGAGAGGGTCGAGCCGCTGGTCACCGACCGGCTGACGGCACACGAGGTGCCGGTGACGGTCTACGACGTCGACTGACCCGCCCCGGCTCCCCGGCCACCACCGCGCCCGGAGCCAGCACCACTCGGCCCACCACCACTCGGCCCACCCGTGCCCGGGCCGCCCCTACTCGGACCCGCCCTCCACCGACCCACGACCCGACGACGCCGGCCGGCCCGGCCAGGCGTACACGTACTCGGGCAGCAGGAACCCGCCCGGGAAGACACCCTCCTGCGCCCGGACCCGCACAGCGCCCTCACGCTCGTAGAAGGCGATAGCCCGGGTGTTGTCGCGCAGCACCTCCAGGAAGAGCTCGGCCCCGGAGTGCTGCTCGGCGACATGGGCGCGGGCCGCGGTCAGCAGCGCGCGGCCGATGCCGCCGCCGGTCAGGCCGGGGCGTACGTGCAGGTTGTCGATCAGCACCCGGCCGTCCGGTTGCGGGACGAGGTAGACGAAACCGGCCGTCCGCCCGTCCAGTTCGGCGACCAGCAGCTCGGGCGTGTTCCCCGGCTCGCCGTAGTCCGCGTCCAGGCGCAGCTCCCACAGCTCGCGCCGCTGGGCGGCCATCCCGTCACCGAGCCCCTCCTCCGGGACGATCCCCCGGTAGGTGGTGCGCCAGCTGAGCGCGTGCAGCTCGGCGATGGCCCCGGCATCCCGTACATCGCCGCGCCGGATCGTGACCTGCCCTGAACCGATCATGTGACCAGCCTCCCACAGAGATGGAGTTGAACATGTTCAACCGAAGCGTCTACAGTTCTGCCAGGATTTTGAACGTGTTCGAATCACGGGGGGTGGTGTTCGTGGCACCGGGTGTGGAGGGGGCATCCGGTGCCACGAACACCGACACCGGATGGAACCTCGTCTCCGGCTAGGCTCGTGGCGTGGACGACCTGGCAGCGACGAACCGAACGGACGGCGAGAACGGTACGGCCGAGGACCCGGCCGCACCCGGCACGGAGGGCGGGCCCATGCCCGGCGGCCGGGCGCAGCCGAAGACCGACAAGAGTGAGGCGACCCGGGCCCTGATCCTGGAGACGGCCATGCGGCTGTTCCAGGAACGAGGCTACGAGAAGACCACCATGCGCGCGATCGCCACCGAGGCGGGCGTCTCGGTGGGCAACGCCTACTACTACTTCTCGGCGAAGGAATTCCTGATCCAGGGGTTCTACGACCGGATGACCTACGACCACGCGGCCGACGCCAAACGCCGCATGGCCGGCACCCGGGACTTCTCGGAGCGGCTGCAGATCGCGCTGGAGTCCTGGCTCGACACCGCCGCGCCGTACCACGAGTTCGCCGCGCAGTTCTTCCGGACGGCCGCCGACCCGACCAGCTCGCTGAGCCCGTTCTCCAACGAGTCGCACCCGGCGCGGGCGACCGCCGTGGAGCTGTTCCGCGAGGTCCTGCAGGGCTCGGAGCTGGCGCCCAAGCTGGACGCCGAGCTGGTCGAGCTGCTGCCCGACGTGCTCTGGCTGCACCTGATGGTCGTGGTCCTCTACTGGGTCTTCGACCGGACCGAGGACACCGAGCGGACCCGGGAGTTCGTCCGCCGGTCCACCCCGATGGCGGCCCGGGTGATCAACCTGTCGCGCTACCGGGTGTTCCGGCCGATCGTCCGGGACGCCAAGGGCCTCATCCAGGACTTCATCCTGCCCACCATCGGCAAGACGGCGATCAAGTAGCGCCCGCCGACGACGAATCGGAGACGGGAGGCCGGCCCCTTCGCGGGGCCGGCCTCCCGTCGTGCCGGGCGGATGCGGGCGGCTCAGAACATGTCCGGGTTCCAGGCCTGCAGCGGCGTGCGCAGCAGCAGGTCGACGGCGGCCGCCGCCCCCGGGCGCAGCTCGGTGACCAGTGCGGCCGCGGCCAGCCTCGGGGCCGTCTCCGCGCCGAGGTAGAGCGAGCCCAACTCCGAGGCGCCGAGGGCGAGGTCGGCGTCGTCCGTGGTGCGGGTGCAGCGGCCGGTGCCGTCCGCGGCGACCTCCAGCGCCCAACGCCCGGACGCGAAGCCGAGCTTGTCGTCCACCTCCAGCACCACCCGGCCGGCGGTGCCGTACGTCCGGGCGCCGAACGCGGCCTCGACGTCCAGCACGCGCAGCCACATGAAGTCGGAGCTGTCCTCGTGCGGGGTGGCCGCGCGCCGGTCCTGGAGCAGCAGCGGCAGCGGGTCGTCCGGGGAGGCGTTGTCGATCGCGACCCGGGCCACCCAGTCGACGGACAGCAGGAAGCGCCAGAGCTCGACCGTGGTCGGCAGGTCGAGGGCGGTGAACTCCTCGACGGTGAGCGTGCAGTCGGGGTAGGCGCCGTCCCACTTGTCGTCGATCCGGTAGGCCACCAGACCGGTGACCGTGCCGTCGGCGTCCCGGTGGACGGCTGCGAAGGGCTCCTTGAAGTCGGAGCCCGGCATCCGGACCTCGCCGGTGGCGCGCTGCCACCACAGTTCGTCGCGGTCGATCGCGCCCGGCCGGGTGCGCCGCCAGCGCTCGTGCAGGCCGGGCCCCAGCTCGCGCACCTCGGCCATCGTCACGAAGTCGATCCGGCCGCCGGGCACGCCCGGCAGGCCCTCGCGCAGGCCCCGGGTGCGGCGCAGGTCGACGCGCCAGCCGGCGCCCCGGGTGGCCGGGCCGAAGCCGAACCGGCCGTAGATGTTGTACTCGGCGGCGATCAGGATGGCGACCGCCGTACCGCGCTCGGCGGCGGCCGCGAGGTCCTGGCGCATCATCGTGCTGAGCACGCCCCGGCGGCGGTGGGTGGCGCTGACCGTGACGTTGGTGACGGCGTCGGCCGTGATGACGGCCCCGCCGGGGACGGTCAGTTCGGCGTCGTAGCTGCGGAAGGTGGCGATCTGGCGGCCGCCGTCGAAGCCGGCGAGCATCCGGCCGGACTCCCACTGCCGGCGGCGCACGTCCTCAGCGGAGCCCACGTGCGGGCGCAGGAAGCCGAGGGCCAGGGCGCGGTCCCAGGCCGCCACCTCGTCCTCGGTGACCGCCCGCACCACGAGCCCGTTCACGGTGTCGACGGACGTGTGATCGCTGCTGTTGCCCATGGGGCCACGGTACGGCGGCCCCCCGGCGGCGGCACCTGATTTATTCCGTGCCCGACCCGATGTGCTCGCCCGGCACCACCACCCAGTGGTTGGTGCGCAGGACCCGGTCCGCGAAGTCCACGTCCCGCTCGCCGAGCAGCCGGAAGCCGAGCGCCCGGCAGATCCCGTTGGACGGACCGTTGGTCACACCCGGATTGGCGTGCACCTCGCCCCAGCGGCCGTCGGCGGCGGCGAGGTCCAGCACCCGGCGGACGGCCGCCTTGGCCAGGCCGCGGCCCTGGTACCCGGGCAGCACCATCCAGCCGATCTCGGAGACCCGCTCGCCGTCCTCCTCGTCGGACCAGAGGTTGACCGAGCCCGCGACCGCGCCGTCCTCGGTGCCGTCCGGGACGATCAGCTTGACCCAGAAGCGGTCCTCCGCCACCGCGGCGACGTCCTTGCGCAGCCTGGCCTCCACCAGCTCCCGGGGCAGCGGACCGCCCAGCTCGGTCATCATCACCGGGTCGCAGCGCATCCGGACGTACGCCTCGACATCCCCCACCCGCACATCCCGCAGCAGCACGACGCCTCCTCAGATCCTCGGAACGGTACGCGCGGCCACGCTAGCGCCGACCCCTGACAACCGGCCCCTGACAACCGGCCCCCGACAGTCGACCCCGACCGCCGCCCCCGGCAGCCGACCCCCGGCATCGGCGTGCGGGTGCCCTGCTGGCATCCTCGGTGCCGGTTCAGGTACGGACGATCTCCCGGGGGCACGATGGACGACGAATACCTGCGCAAGCTGAAGGAGTACGAGGGCCGGAGCGGCCTCGTGAAGGCGCTGGGCGCGCTGACCGTGCTCGGCTGGGCCTGGGCGGCCTGGCTGGTCCTCTCCCCGGTCGGCGGGGACTGCGGCTCGCCGGCCTTCTACGAACCGCTCGGCTTCCACCTGCGGGAGCTGTGCGACGCCCAGGTGATCGGCCGGATCGGCGGGGCGGTCGCGGTGGCCCTGCCGACGCTCCCGCTCGGCGCCGCCTGGGTCTGGACCGGCCTGGGCCTGCGCGCCCGCCGGGAGGAACTGGGCACCCTGCTCGGCCGGTAGCCCGGGCGGCGCTGCCACTGGGGCCCGGCCCCGGCGGCCGTCTCCGGGTCAGGGCCGGGCGTAGAAGTCCGGGGTGCCCATGATCCAGAGGCTGGCCTGCTTGATCGGCATGCCCGCGCGCGGGGCCTCGATCATCTGGTCGTCGCCGATGTAGAGCCCCACGTGGAAGATGTCCGCGGCGCGGCCGGTGTCCGTCCAGAACACCAGGTCCCCGGGGCGCAGCTGGCGGTAGCCGATCCGGGTGCTCTGCGCGTACTGGTCGGCGGCGAAGTGGTTGAGCTGCCGGCCGCCCTCGCGCCAGGCCATCATCGTCAGCCCCGAGCAGTCGTAGCCGGCCGGGCCCTCGCCGCCCCAGACGTAGGGCAGGCCGATCTTGGACTTGGCGAAGGCGACCGCGGCGGCCGCGCCCTCGGCGGACCACGGACGCTCGGCGGGTGGCACGGCGGGCGGGGCGGCGGCGGCCTTGGCGGCGGCCGCCGCGGCTTCGGCGGCCTCGGCCTCCCGCGCGGCCTGCTCGGCGGCGGCCCGGGCGGCGGCCTCGGCCTCGCGGGCGGCGATCGCCTCCAGGGCCTCGCGGCGCTCGCGCTCCAGCGCGACGGTGGTGTTCCGGGCCGCGGCCAGCTCGGTGAGCAGCTGCTCGCGGCGCCGGCCGACGGCCGCCAGCTCGCCCTGCTGGGCGGCCAGCCGCTGCTCCGCCCGCGCCCTGGCCGTGCCGACCTCGACGGCGGCCTTCTCGGCGGCCTCGGTGGCGGTCCGGGCGGCGGCGGAGGCGCTCCTGGCGGTGGCGGCCGTGGAGGTGGCGGCGTCCAGGATCTGCCGGGTGCGTTGGCTGACCACGCCGACCACGGCGGCGCGGTCGCCCGCCTCGCGCGGGCCGTGGGCGCCGAGCAGCGCGTTGAAGGCGGACAGTTCGGCGCCCGCGCCCTGCCGGTACGTCTCGGCGGCGAGCCGGGCCGCGTCCTCGGCCGCGGCCGACCGCTCGGCCTCGGCGGCGGCGGCCCGCTGCGCGGCGGCGCTCTCCTCGGCGCGGGCCCGGGTGAGGGCGAGCCGGGCGCCGTTGTAGGCCTCGACGGCCTGCTCGGCGCCGCGCCCGGCCCGGTCCAGCTCGGTCCGGGCGGCGGTGAGGGCGGTTTCCAGGGCGGCGGCCGAGGCGGCCTTGCCCTCGGCCGCGGCCCGGGCGCGGTCGATCTCCTCGGTGCTCGGGTAGGGCTCCTCGCCCCGGGCCGGCCCGACCACCGGGCCGCCGGTGGCCGGATCGCCGACCGTCGGTCCGCCGGACGCCTGATCACCCGCCGCCGGATCGCCGGCCACCGGTTCGCCGGTCGCCGGGGCCAACGGGGCGGCCTGGGCGGCGGGGAGCAGCCCGAGCAGGGCGGTGAGCGTCAACAGGAGGGTCGGCAGGAGCCTGCGCGCCACGCGACATCCCTTCGAACGGGTCCGGAGGGGACGGCGGCGGACGGTGCGCGGCGCACGGGCGGACGGCGGCCGGGCGACAGGGAATCCGACGAATCATCCCATCACGTGACAGAGCGGTCACATGACGCTCATGTTCTCAATTCCGGCGGCCTTCACACCCGGAAAAGCCTCCGCCGATCGAGTGACCATCGGATGATCTGACCAGGGCTCAACTCCAGGCGGACGCCCAGGGTATACGAACTACCGGCGGATCCGGCGGGTGTGCGTCCGCAGCCGGGGGTGTCGCTCGGGCCGGCGCTCCAGCCCGGTCGGGCCGACCGCGTAGGTCCGGCTCCGCCCGGCCCGGACCGCACGGCGACGCTGCTGCGCCCGGTGGGTGCGGACCGGACCCGCCGCACCTGCCCCGTACGCCTGGCCGTCCCCGGCCGGGGCCTTCGCCGTCGCCCCGGCGGCGGCCGCCGAGCGCCGGTCGGTCAGCCGGGCCTGGCGGCGGGCCAGCGCCCGGGCGGCGTGCGCGTCGAGGTGGGCGCTGGCCCGGGCCGCCATCCGCTCGGCCACCCGGTGGGCGGCGGGATGGCTGGCGGGCACCTTGTCGGGAGCGCCGGCGATCAGGTCGAAGAGCCAGGTGCGGGCCCGGTCCGCACGCCGGTGCAGCAGGCGCTCACGCCGCAGCGCACGCGCCCGGCGCCGGGGGCGCGTGGTGTACAGCCAGCGGGCCCAGGGGCTGCTCGGCCGGGCCAGCCGGATCGCGCCGATCCAGGACAGGCCGGGCACCATGATCCCGAGCAGGCCGGTCCACACCTTGCCCTTGAGCAGGGTGATCACCGAGGCCAGCGCGTTCACCGAGATCACCGTGATCACGCCCCACTTGGTGTCCTCCCCGGGCAGCGCGCCGAACGGCACGTACCCGATCAGCAGCAGGGCGGTGAACAGGATCCCGAAGATCACCGCGTCCACCGACTTGCGGCCCTGCTCGCTCCAGTACACGTCGTCCAGGTGCAGGATCAGCGCGAACTCGTCCAGCACCAGGCCGCAGCCGATGCCGAAGGCCAGCCCGAACCAGTCCATCCAGGGCTGCCCGCCGTAGGTGGCGAACACCCCGATGCCGCCGAGCAGCAGGAAGCCCAGACCGAACACCATGTGGTGGATGTGCAGGCCGCCGGGGGTCACGTTGCCGGGCCACCAGCGCACCTTCGCCCGGATCATCCGGACGCTGAACCGGATGAAGACGAAGGACGTGATGAAGCCGACCAGCAGCAGGAACAGCGGTTGCTTGTGCGCGTTGACGATGTGCTCGCGGTAGCCGTCCAGCAGTGTGGTCATGGGTCTTACCTTCGTTCCTGGTCCTGCGTCCTGCCTGCGGTGACATGGCCCGGGGCCCGACGGGGCCCCGACACCGGTCAACGCGCGGTCAGAACCCTCGGGTGCGCTTGGCCGCGCGGCGCGGCACCGCCGGGTAGAGCGACGGGAGCTCGGCGCCGACCGGCAGCTTCAGGAAGAGCCGGGCGATCTCCCCGCCCAGGTTCACCCCGACGGCCAGCGCCATCGCGATCGCCGCCGCCCGGAAGACCGACACCAGACCGGCGCTGGAGTGCCCCTGGGCGAAGGCGAGCATGCCGAGGTACAGCGCCGAACCCGGCATCAGCGGGCCGATCGCGGCGGTCACGTACGGCAGCGCCGAGTCGTTGCGGTAGCGGGCCATCAGCTGCCCGAAGAGGCCGACCAGGCCGGCCGCCACCCCGGTCGCCGCGATCGGGTTGACGCCCGCGTTGTAGACCAGCGCGCCGTAGCTGGCCCAGCCGATGCCGCTGTTGACCGTGACCAGCGCGAGCGTACGGCGGTCGGTCTGCAGCAGCGTCGCGAAGGCCAGGGTCAGCAGCATCGCGGCGACCATCTGGACCGGCGGGTAGTTGATGCCCACCAGGCTCTCGTCCGGCCTCAGCTTCGCCTCGAAGCCGACGCCCAGGTAGAGGATCACCATGACGCCTATCACGATGCCCGCGACCAGGTAGATCACTTCCAGCAGCCGGGCCGCGGCGGTGATGTAGAAGCCGGTCAGGCCGTCCTGCACGGCGGCCACCAGGGCGCGCCCGGGCAGCAGGGCGAACAGGCCACCGGTGATCACGACCGAACCGCGCAGGCCCCAGTCGTTGAAGGACAGGATGATCCCGGAGGCGGCCGCCGGCATCGCCGCCGCCACGAACTGGTAGAACTCCGGCAGCCGGCGCCGGGCCAGCGCGGACGCCAGCCGGTCGCCGAGGACGGCCGCCACGAAGGCGCTGGCGAAGACCAGCCAGGCCTTGTCGTCGATCCGCCCGCCGACCAGGAAGGTCGCCGCGCCGGCCAGCAGACCGGTGGTCAGGGCGAGGAACCAGGCCGGGTACGGGTGCCGGTTGCGGCGGATCAGGGCGAGCCGGCGGTAGGCGTCGTTGACCGTCACCTTCTCCGCGGTGATGTCCGCGACCAGCACGTACACCGCGTTCAGCCGGGTGTAGTCGGAGGTGCGTCGGCGCACCACCCGGTCGGCGGTGACCGGCGGCTCGACCAGCGACGGCTGGTGCGAGATGCCGATCAGGGTGAAGGTCACCTGCGGCTCGCAGCGGTCCAGCCGGTAGGCGTGGGCGATGCCGAGCATCGCCGCCTCGACGTCCTCGGCGGCCTCGCCGCTGGCCAGCAGCAGCTCGCCGATGCGCAGGGTCAGGTCGAGGATGCGGGGGACGTTGCGGGCCGCGGCGGCGGAGGGGTGCATCTCCCGGGCGGTCCGCTCGAAGGCCGGGCGCTCGGACATCGGGGTGCGCAGCAGCGTGCGCATCCGGTCCGGCCACGGCGCCTCGCCCGGGCCGCCGGCGGTCAGCTCGGGGATCGGGATGCCGGTGGGCGGGGTGTAGCCGGCCGCCCGCCACTCCTCGGGGGTGAGGGTGTCCTCGGCGACCGAGCGGCGGCGGGCCGGGCGGGCGTTCCCGGGGTGCGCGCCCTCGGGGCGGGTGTCCCCGGGTCCGGCGTCCTCCGGGCGGGCGTCCCGGGGACGCAGGTCGATGGTGAGCTCGGGGTGCGGCTCGACGGGCGCGACCGGCTCCGGCGCGACCGGCTCCGGCGCGACGGGGTCGGGCTCGGGCGTCAGCAGGCCCCTGGTCTCCGGGACGGCCGGGGCGTACGGGACGACGGTGCTCGGCTCGACGGGCGGGGCGGGGTGACCGAGCAGGCCCTCGGTGGGCGGGGCGTCGGCGGGGTGCACCGGCGTCGGGGGTGTCTGCCGTGTCCCGCGGACCGCCCGGCCTCCCCTCGCCCGCTTGCCCGCACCCGGTCGGCCCCGCTTAGGCACTTCCGCTCCTCGCCGCCCCTGGTGGCCGTCGGCCACCGCTCGATCTCGGGTTACACCATGCCTGATCGAACAGCCGGACGCACATGTACGCGACGTCCCGGGCCGGGGGCGGCGGGCGCCTACCCGGCGCGGTGGCGGTCGGCGGTCGCCGCGCCGGACCGGCGGGCCCGGAGCAGTTCGACCGCCACCGGGACCACCGAGACCAGCACGATGCCGACCAGGATGGCCTCGATGTTGTCCCGGACGAACGGGATCTGCCCCAGGAAGTAGCCGAGCACGGTGACCCCGCCGCCCCACAGGACGCCGCCGACCAGGTTGAACACCACGAAGGAGCGGTAGTTCATCCTGCTCACCCCGGCGACGATCGGGGTGAAGGTGCGCACGATCGGCACGAAGCGGGCGAGCACGATCGCCTTGGGCCCGTGCCGGTCGAAGAAGGCGGCGGCCTTCTCGACGTTCTCCTGCTTGAAGACCCGGGAGTCTGGGCGCCGGAAGAGGCCCGGCCCGACCTTGCGGCCGAAGAGGTAGCCGACCTGGTCCCCCGCCACCGCGGCGGCCACGATCAGCGCGCAGACCAGCCAGAGCGGCTGGTGCAGGTAGGTGCCGCCGGCCACCAGCAGGCCGGTGGTGAACAGCAGCGAGTCGCCGGGCAGGAAGAAGCCGATCAGCAGACCGGACTCGGCGAAGACGATGGCCAGGATGCCGACCAGGCCGAAGGTGGAGATCAGGGTGGTCGGATCGAGCCAGGACGGGCCGAGGGCGAGGCTGGTCACGGTGCGGGCACTCCGGGAGGTCGGGTCTTGGCAATGAAATGGTAAAGCATTGACAAAGACTCGACCTTTCCCCGAATGGTTCCCGGACGGTGACGTGCGCGAACGCGAGCGCACCGGGACTGCGGACGCACCGGAACGGAGCTCACCGGGAACGCGCCCGGCCCCGGCGGGGGCCCGGGAGGGGCCGGCCCGCCGGGGCCGGAAGGGGTGGGAGCGGGAGGGTCAGAGGCCGTAGCGCTCGACGATCTCCTCGTGCCGCGCGAGGTCCGCGCCGGCCGCCTCGGCCAGGGCCGGCCAGGCGAGCGGGTGCGGCCAGTCACCGGTCAGCCGGTGCAGCAGCGCGTCGGCCTCGGCGGCCGAGGCGGTCGGCGGCACCCCGAAGGCCGCGTAGATCCCGGGCAGCGACTCGTCGTCGTCCGCCGGGTCGGTGATCCGGTAGTGGTCCCCGCTGTACGCCCAGACCGCGAACCCGGCCTCCTGCAGCCGCTCGCGCAGGGTGGCCCACGGTTCGTCGCCGGGCCAGCCGCCGTCGATCCAGTAGGTGGTGTACCCCGCCGGGTCGAGCAGGGTGAGCAGCTCGAACACCGGCCGCCAGCGCCGCCGCTCCTCCTCGGGGGCGTCCTCGGCCGGCGGCTGCTCCAGCAGCGCGGGGGCGAAGACCACCACGTCGCCGTGGTTGAGCGTCAGGTCGTCGCCGAGCACCGGCAGGATGCGGGCGGTGGCCGGGCCCGTCCGGACGGCCGGCAGGTCGGCCGTCGCGCCGTTGGTCCGGGTGGCCCGGACGGTGACCAGCTGCCACTCCTCCTCCACCGGACCCTCGGGCTCGTCGAACTCGATGCCGAGCAGGCCGCCGGCGGAGCGGACCGCGGCCCAGTCCCGGTTGGCGCTGGCCGCGGTCATCAGGTGCCAGAGGTCGCCCTCCTGGACCCGCCGGTGGCCCTCCTCCTCCGGGGCGTCGTCGTCGGAGGGCAGGGCGCGCTCCAGCAGCTCCTGGTAGAACCGCTGCGCGGCGGCGTGGTCGCCCAGTTCGGTGGCGGCGCGGGCGGCGAGGCGGCGGGTGTTGAGCACCGCGTCGTCCAGCGCGAGGATCGCCCCGCACTGCTCCAGCACCTCCGTCCAGCGGCTCTCGGCGGCGGCCCAGCGGGCGCGTATCCAGTGGGCGTCGGCCGGGGCCGTGGCGGCGAGGCGGTCGGCGAGGCGGCGGACGCCCTCGGCGTCCCGGGCCTCGATCAGCATCTCGCCGAGCGTGGCGGTCAGCTCCCGGTCGCCCGGGTCGGCCTCCAGCCGCTGCCACAGCAGGTCGGCGCCGGCCCGGGCGTGGCCGAGGCCGCCCAGCACGGTGGCCAGGAGCACCGCCAGACCGGTGGCGCCGGCCGGCTCGCCCCGGTACCGGTCCAGCGCGACGGAGAGCAGGTCCGCGCCGGTCTCGAAGGGCACCTCGGCCTCGGCCAGGTACGCCGTCAGCTCGCCCGGCGGGAAGGGCAGCTCGGGCTGCGGCAGCGCCTCGGCGGCCGCGCGCAGGGCGGCGACCTCCTCCGACACGCCGTCGGTGCGGCGCAGCCTGGTGAGCTTGCGCTCCCCGGTCGCGGCGAGCGTCAGCGCCACGGTGCGGGCGCCGCGGGCGAGGGCGAGCCGGCCCGCCGCCAGCAGCAGGTCCACGCACGGGCGGTGCGCGCCGACGCCGTCCAGGTAGCCGACCCAGCCGGCCAGTACGGCGCCCAGTTCGGCGTCGTTCTCCCAGGCTCCGGCCGCGACCAGCAGCTCGACGGTCTGCGTCCAGGCCGGCCGCAGGTCGGCGTGGGCCTCGGCCTCGGCGCGGTCGGGGAGCAGGGCGAGCGCCTCGTCCGTCCGGCCGAGCGCGGCGAGCGCGCGGGCCCGCAGCAGGGCGCCCCAGCGCTGGTCGCGCTCGTCCAGCTGACGGTCCTGGGCCTGCTCGGCCCGCTCGGCGGTGTCCAGCAGCTCCAGCACCTCCTCGTACCGGCCCAGCAGGTGCAGGGTGCCGGCCCTGGCCTGGTGGAAGCGGAGCGAGACCCGCTGGCCGGCCGCCCGCATCCGGTTGGCGGCGGTGTCCAGGTGGTCGAGCGCCTCGGCCGCGCGGCCGTCGTCCTCCAGGGCGTCGGAGTACTCGCGGGAGAGGCAGTCGTAGCAGGCCCGGCCGGGCTCGATCCGGTCGAGCGTCTCACCGACCACCTCGAGCCGCTCGGCCACGTACCCGGGCCCGTCGACCCGGGCGTGGCAGATGGCGAAGTCCTGCACCACGCAGACGGACTGCGGGCAGCCGGCGGTCTCCTCCCGGTGGGCGAAGTCCAGCAGGTCGATCACCTCGGGCATGACCGTCTCGCCCTGCTGGCGCTTGTTCAGCAGGTTCTGCATCCGCCAGTGGCGCAGGTAGACCTCGACCCAGGGCAGGTCGAGCGCGCGCGCGGCGGCGACCGCCTCGGGGTAGAGGGCGTCCAGCTGGTCGTTGTGGCCCTCGGTGGCGTGCTCGGGCAGCTCGACGATGGCGTCGGCCAGCCGGTGGTGGCCGGCCTCGGCCAACTGCCGGTGGGCGTCGCGCACCCAGGACCAGATGTCGGTGGTCATGCTTCTTCCCCCTGCGTCGTGCTGATGACTGGTCTACCGCGGACCACTGACAAGCGGGTCGCCGACCAGTGGGTTACTGACGAGCAAGTCACTGACAAGCGAGCCACCGGCAAGCGAGTCACCGGCAAGCGAGTCACTGACAATCCGGCGGTCACGCTTCCCCCGACAGGGCGCCCGGGCTGTCCGGGACGTCCGGCAGGCCGGCCGGGACGGCCGCGGTCAGGGCGGAGACCGCGGTGCCGACGCCGGTCAGCGCCGCGGTGAGGTCGCCCTCGGCGGGGCCGGAGGAGGCCGCGGCCATGATCACCTTGAGCGAGCGGAGCAGCCCGGCCGCGGTGGCGCTGCCGGTGTGCCCGGTGCGGTAGGCGGCGAGCAGGTCCTGGACCGCCGGGCAGGCCAGGTTGAGGTAGAGCCGGGCCCTGACCTCGCCGTCGGTGCGGGCGGTGAAGGCCCGGGCCAGCCGCAGCGCGGCGGACGGGATCCGGGCGTCCGCCTGGTCGTCCTCGATCCGGGCCTTGAGCTCGGCCTCGCGGTCCGGCACCAGCACCAGCGGCAGGCCGGGCGGGTCGAAGCGGGCCGGGACGAGCTGCTCGCCGCGGTCGGCGAGGGCGCCGGCCAGCCAGGCCGCCTCGCCGTCGGGCAGCGGCCGCTCCGGGTCCCGGAACAGCTCGCGGTTGCCCTGCTCGCTGCCCAGTTCGACCAGCCGGCAGCCGCGCAGCTGGGCGTAGCGGCGCAGGAAGGGCAGGACGGCGTAGCGGTCGCCGCGCGCGATCGGCACCCGCATGGCCCGGTACAGCATCTCCTCGAAGCCGCCGCCGCTGCCGAGCGCGACGTGCACGGCTCCCCCGCCGGCGGCGCGCAGCGCCCCGGCGGTGAGGTCGCCCTGCGAGGTGGGCACCGGGACGTCGTCGGCGAGCAGGGTGAACAGCCGCTCGTCGCAGAGCGCGGCGCCGAGCAGGTCCTGGCCGTGCCGGGTGAGGATGCGTCGCCAGGCGGCGGGCCGCAGCCGGGCGGTCTCGTACAGGCCGTCCACGATGGCGTCGGTGAGGGCCTTCTGGAGGGCCCGGTAGTGCTCGTCGCGCTGGAGGTCCTCGCGGCTGGCGGTGGGGGTGAGCCGGCTGGACTCGACCACGCCGCCGATGAACCCGGCCCAGCCGGGCAGCAGGTCGCGGGCGTCGTCGGCGAGCAGCATGCCGCGCAGGTAGACGGCGAGGTCGCGGTTGTCGCTGCTGCCGTAGGTGCCGCCGTCCTGGACCCAGAGCAGGCCGATCGCGTCGGTGGCGTCGTCGGCCGGGTGGACCGGGAAGGCGGTGAGCGGCTCGAAGCGGCGGCCGAAGGCGGTGGCGAAGCGCATCCGGGCGGCGTGCTGGTCGCCCTCCACTCGCTGCCGCCAGGGCACCTCGACGGAGTTGACGGGCTGCTCGTCCTCGCCGACGTAGACCGGGATCGGCAGCAGCACGCAGTAGCGGCCGAGGACTTCGCGCAGGGTGTCCTCGTCGGCGAGGTGCGAGTGCTCGGCCTTGACCGCCAGTTCGACCACGGTGCCGGGGCGGGGCCGGGCGGGCACCGGCTCGACCCGGTACTGCTCGCCGCCGCGGCTGCGGTAGCGGTGGCCGAGCCCCGGTTCGCGGTGGGAGGTGGTGGTGACGGTGACCTCGTCGGCGATCGAGAAGGCCGACAGGAAGCCCAGCCCGAAGGCGCCGATCAGCTCCTGGTTCCCGGTGAGTTCGCGCAGCATCCGGGTGTAGCCGGTGCCGACGGTGGCGAGGTAGGAGTGGATCTCGGGTTCGGTGAGTCCGGCCCCGGTGTCCTCGATGGCGACGGTCCGCCGGGCGGCGTCGGCGCGCACCCGGATCAGCGGACGGTGCTCGCCCTCCGGGTCCTCCAGGAGCCGGCGGGTGTGCGAGTCGTGCGCGTTCTGGACGAGTTCGCGCAGGGCGACCAGCGGGGTGGAGTAGAGGTGGGTGGCGAGGACGTTCACCAGGCCGCCGAGGTCGACCTCGGTCGTCCGCAGCTCCTCGGCGGGGGTGGGCTGGGGCGGGGCACCTTCAGACATGGGTCCTCAGTGTGCCAGTGCGACAATCTGCCGACCATTTCTTTCTTCCCGACGGAATGACGGTCTCCGGTCAACCCCGAATTGACCGGGGCGCCACCATCGGAGGAATTGCCACCCATTCGGTGGAGTCCGTCCCCACCGCTGGTGAATGCTGAGCGGGCGACGTCAGGCAACGGCGCTCCGGAGCGGCCACTCCGACCGCGCCACCATTCGCACTTCAGTCCAGGGAGACCAGCGTGTCCCGTATCCGCGCAGCCGCAGCCGTCACCGCCCTCGGGGCGTTCCTCCTCGTCGGCCTCGGCGCCGCCACCGCGCACGCCGACAACGGCGCCGGCGCGATCGACCACTCCAACGGGAGCGTCGTGAGCAACGTCGGCTCCGGCAACATCATCGGCAACGTCCACGGAAACGTGGTCAACACCCAGCAGACGGCCACCGGTTCGGGCGCGAGCAACCAGAACAACGGCCTCGCCGTGACCGGCAACGGCGGGAACGTCGGCGCCCTGCAGGGCAACGGCAACGTCGACGCCCGGGTGTACTACCCGCACGTCCTGTACTAGGTCTCTCGCCGCGGCCACCGGGCCGGGTGCCCGTCCCGTCACCACGGGGCGGGCACCCGGCCCGCGCCGTACGCCCGGCTCCGCTCAGGAGACCCCGAGCACGGCCCGGCCGAGCCGGAGCAGGCAGTCCCCGAGGTCCGGCCGGGCGCTGTGCGGGCGGTTCCGCACCCCGTCGTTGACCAGCGCGAACAGCGCGTGCACCCGGATCCGGGCGGTCGCCGCGTCGTACTCCGGACGCACCTGCCGCAGCAGGACGACCCAGGTGCGCAGGAAGTCCCGCCGGAAGTCCACCGCGGCCCGGCGGTCCGGCGGGGCCAGCCGCTCCGTCTCGCTGAGCATCGCGCCCAGGTAGTCGCCGTTGCGCAGCGCGAAGCCGACGTAGGCGCCCAGCCCGGCCGCCAGCGCCGCCCCGGGCCCGTCGGCGGCCGCGATCGCGCCGTCCACCTCGTGCCACAGCCGCTCGCGGCTGCGCACCAGCGAGGCGGCGAGCAGGTGGGCCTTGCTGTCGAAGTGCCGGTACACGCTGGGGCCGGAGATGCCGACGGCGGCGCCGAGTTGGTCGGTGCTGACGTTGTCGAAGCCGCGCTGGTGGAACAGCCGGACGGCCGCCGCGAGCAGCTCCTCCCGGCGCGCCTGCGGCCGCGCCTCGGTCGGCGGCCCGGCCGGGGGTGCCGCTGCGGGCCCGGCCGGGGGTGCCGCCGCGGGCCCGGCCGCCGCCGCACCGTCCAGCGGGACCGCGAGAACGGCCGCGACCAGCTCGCGCAGCAGCGCCTCGGCCCGACGCGGCTGCGGCGCGGCCGACTGGTAGGACAGCCCCGCGCAGACCGAGAGCGCCGACCAGCAGAGCAACTCGGCGTCGGGGGCGGCCAGTCCGGGACGCTCGGCCCGCAGCACGGCGGTCATCAGGGCGACGTCCGCGCGCAGTTCGCGGCGCAGCGCGGCCCGCCGGGCCGGCGGCAGCAGCCGGGCGTCGCGCTGCACCAGGGTGCCGAGCGGGCGGTGGCCGACCGCGACGGCGGCCAGGGCGGCACCGACCTCCCCGGTGGTGCCGGCCGCGCGCAGGGCGTCGGCGAGGGCGTCCAGGCCCAGGCGGACGGCGCGGTCGAGCAGTTCGGGCTTGCCGCGGAAGTGCCGGTAGAGCGCGGGCGCGGTGATGCCGACCCCGGCGGCGACCTCGGTCATCGAGACCTGGTGGTAGCCGCTGCGGTGGAAGCGGTCGGCGGCCACGGCGAGGATCTGGGCACGCCGCCCGGGCGGCCGTCGGACCACCATGACGCGTCTCCCTCCCGTCCGGCCGGGCACCCGCCCGGTCACGTCCGGTCCTGTCCCGTCCTGTCCCGTCCGGTCCTGTCCTGTCCGGTCCGGTCCCGTCCAGGCCCGTCCGGGCTTCGACCGAAGGCTAGCAAGGATTCACTTGAAGCCCCCGCCGGCCTCGTTCTCCGGGCCGGACGACGCTGGACAGCCGAAGCTACCCGGGATTAACTTGTGAGGCCATCACCTGGTACGTTCCGCCCCGCCGGCAGCTCCGGCCGGCACCGTCGAAGGGAGCGCCGCCGTGCGCCGCACCGTGTTCAACGAGGACCACGAGGCCTTCCGGGAGACCATCCGGGACTTCATCGCCAACGAGGTCGTCCCGGTCTACGAGAGCTGGGAGGCCGAGGGCCACCCGCCGCGCGACTTCTACCGACAGCTGGGCGAACTCGGCGTCTACGGCATCGAGGTGCCCGAGGAGTACGGCGGCGCGGGCGAGAGCGGCTTCAAGTACCAGGCGGTGGTCGCCGAGGAGGTCGCCCGGGCGGGTGTGAGCTTCGGCTCCTCCGGCGTGCACACCGGGCTGGTGCTGCCGTACCTGCTGGAGTACGCGAACGAGGAGCAGAAGCGGCGCTGGCTGCCCGGCTTCGTCTCCGGCGACATCATGACCGCGATCGCGATGACCGAGCCGGGCGCCGGCTCCGACCTGGCGGGCATCACCACCACCGCGCGGCTCTCCGAGGACGGCACCCACTACGTCCTGAACGGCGCCAAGACCTTCATCACCGGCGGTGTCCTGGCCGACCTCGTCCTGGTGGTCTGCCGCACCGCGCCGTACGACCCGGACAACCGCCGGGCCGGCCTCTCCATCCTGTGCGTGGACACCACCTCGCCCGGCTACACCGTCGGCCGCAAGCTGCAGAAGATCGGCCTGCGCACCTCGGACACCGCCGAGCTGGCGTTCAGCGACGTCCGGGTGCCGGTGGAGAACCTGCTCGGCGAGGAGGGCAGGGCCTTCTCCTACCTCACCCACAACCTGGTGCAGGAGCGGCTGGCGATCGCCGTCGGCGCGTACGCGGCGTCCGCGGCGGCGGTGCGGTTCGCGGTGCAGTACGTCAAGGACCGCAAGGTGTTCGGCAAGGCCGTCGCCGAGTTCCAGAACACCAAGTTCACCCTGGCCGACTGCGAGTCCCAGGTGGTGGCGCAGCAGTCCATGGTGGACCGCGCGCTGGAGCTGTACCAGAACGGCGAGCTGACCGTGGCCGACGCGGCCGCGGCGAAGCTGTTCTGCACCGAGTCCGCCTCCACCGTGATCGACAAGTGCCTTCAGCTGCACGGCGGTTACGGCTACATCCTGGAGTACCCGATCGCCCGGCTCTACACCGACAACCGGGTGTTCCGGATCTATGGCGGCACCAGCGAGGTCATGCGCAGCATCGTCGCCAAGTCGCTGGGCCTGTAGGGCCGTTCAGTCCGACGGCGCGTCGGGCCGCACCCCCATGGCGGCCCGCCGCGCCGTTGCCCGACGCGCCGTTGCCCGACGCGCCGTTGCCCGACGCGCCGTTGCCCGGCGCGCCGGTCGCTCGGCGACGCTGCCGCCCAGCGCACCGCGGACCGCCGTGGGTTCAGTTGGGCGAGCTGTGCTCGGAACGCCAGGCCTGCCAGCCGGCCGTGGACGCCACCCGCGCCTCGTGCAGGGCCCGGTGGGCCATCGCGGTCGGCGGGGTCTCCCGGCTGCGCAGCCAGTCGCGGCAGGCCACGGCCAGCGCCGAGCACATCAGGACCGCGCCGGTCGCGCCGAGCACCGCGCCGATGCCGCCGAGCACCGCGCCGCCGACCAGCTGCGCGCGGTTGACCTGGAATCCGTCGAGGGGTCTCTCGTTGATCGCCATGCCTCCACGATGCGGGCAGTCGGCGGGGCCTGCACCTCGGACCGCCCGGCCGCTCCGGGTGCGGGACGCCGGGGCGTCCGCGACCCTGGGCAGACGGAGTGAGGAGGCGGCGCGATGCCCGATCTCGAACAGCTCGCCGTGGAGCACGCCGCTCTGGCGGCCGAGAGCCCGCACGGGCGCAGCGCCCATCTGGTGCTGCACGACGGCCTCCTACGGCAGACCGTGATCGCGCTGACCGCCGGGACGGCGCTGGACGAGCACAACCCGCCCACCGCGGGGAGCGTCCAGGTGCTGCGCGGCCGGGTGTCGCTGACCATCGCCGGCCGGCGGCTGGAACTGCCGGCCGGTCGACTGGAGCCCGTCCCGCAGGAGCGGCACGGGCTGCTGGCGCACGTCGACTCGGTGGTGCTGCTGACTGCCGTCACCACCTGACGCCCGGGCCAGGGCGTCAGGCCGAACCCGGGTCGCTCAGCCGGAGTTCAACACGCTGCCGCTGACCAGCCGCAGTCCGCGCAGGAAGTCCGCCCCGCTGGGGGCGAGTTCGGGTGCGGCCAGCCACTGGGCGGCGTAACCGGCCAGCAGGGTCTGGTAGAAGGCGCCGCGGGCGAGCTCCTCCTCGGTCTCCACCACCTCGGGCAGCCCCTGGAACAGCGCGGCGAGCCCCAGCCGGCCTTCCTTCTGCGCCCCCGCGAAGGCCTGCGCCAGTTCGGGGGCGTGCGCGGCCTGCGCGAGCGCCTCGAACTGGGCCGCCCAGAGTCCGCGGTGCTCGACGAAGACGTCCCGGAGGCCGTCCCAGACGGCGGCGAAGCGCTCCTCCGGATCGTCCGACACCTGGTTGGCGGCGACCACGACCGCGCCCAGGGCCGTCCCCATATCGCCGATCGCCTCGATCATCGCCGCGTTGAGCAGCGCGTCCTTGGAGCCGAAGTGGTAGCCGATCGCGGCCAGGCTGACTCCGGAGGCGGTGGCGATGTCACGGGCGGTGGTGCGCCCGTAGCCCTTCTCGTACAGGCAGCGCTTGGCACCGGCCATCAGGTCTTCGCGGTTTCCCATGCCCTCGATCCTACGGAACGGCTGCACAAATGTCTTGCACGGATGTCTCGCACGACCGATTTAGACATACGTACTAGACAAGCGTCTGACACGTCCGTACTGTCTTCCCCATGACCGCAACCACCGGCCGCGCAGGCCGTCGCGAATGGATCGGCCTGGCCGTCCTCCTCCTCCCGACCCTCGTCCTCTCCATGGACATGGGCGTGCTCTTCTTCGCCGTCCCGTTCATCTCCACCACGCTGGCGCCCAGCGGCACCCAGCAGCTGTGGATCATGGACATGTACTCGTTCCTGCTGGCCGGACTGCTCATCACGATGGGTGCGCTCGGCGACCGGATCGGCCGCCGCCGGCTGCTGACGATCGGCGCCGCAGGCTTCATCGGCGCCTCGCTGCTGGCCGCCTGGTCGCACGACGCGAACCAGCTGATCGCGGCCCGCGCCCTGCTCGGCACCGCCGGGGCCACCGTGATGCCCTCGACCCTCGCACTGATCCGCAACATGTTCCACGACCCCAAGCAGCGGCAGGTCGCCCTCGGCGCCTGGGGCGGCGTGCTCACCGCCGGTGCCACCCTCGGCCCGGTCGCCGGCGGCCTGCTGCTCGACCACTTCTGGTGGGGCTCGGCCTTCCTGCCCGCCGTCCCGGTGATGGCCCTGGTGCTGCTGGCCGCGCCCGCCCTGCTCCCCGAGTACCGCTCCCCCGCCCGCGTCGGCCGCTTCGACCTGCTCGGCGCCGCACTCTCGCTCACCGCGATCCTGCCGCTGGTCTACGGCGTCAAGACCGTCGCCGTCGAGGGCTGGAGCCCGCTGCCCGCGCTCGCCCTCGCGGCCGGTCTGCTGCTCGCCGCCGCCTTCGTGTGGCGCCAGCGCACCGCCGCGAACCCGCTGCTCGACCTCAGCCTGTTCCGGATCCGCACCTTCAGCGGTGCGATCAGCGTCAACACCATCGCGATGTTCGCGATGATGGGCTTCTCCCTCTTCACCTCGCAGTACCTCCAGCTGGTCAAGGGCATGAGCCCGCTGACCGCCTCGCTCTGGTCGCTGGTGCCGAGCGTGGGCGTCGGCGCGGCGGTCGGGATCAGCTCGGCGCTGGCCGGCAAGGTCCGCCCGGCGGTGCTGATGGGCGGCGGCTTCCTGATCGGTGCGGCGGGCTTCGCGATGATGACGCAGGTCGGCGCGCACTCCCCGCTGGCGCTCATCCTCACCGCGGCGGGCGTGCTCGCCGCCGGCACCGTCGGCACCATGACGATGACCGCCGAGATGGTCGTCTCCGCCGCCCCGGTCGAGCAGGCCGGCGCCGCCTCCGCCATCTCCGAGACCGCGGTCGAGCTGGGCAGCTCGCTCGGCATCGCCCTGCTCGGCGCGGCCGGCGCCGCGGTCTACCGCCACCAGCTGGACGGCGCCCTCCCGGCGGGTGTCGGCGGCGAGGCCGCCCGGACCGCCCAGGACACCCTCGGCGGCGCGGCCACCGTCGCCGCCCAGCTGCCCGGCCGGATCGGCGCCGACCTGCTGGAGACCGCCCGGACCGCCTTCACCGACGGCCTGCACGTCGCCGCCGGCGTCGGCGGGGTCCTCGCCCTCGGCGCCGCGCTGCTGGCCTACCGCCTGATGCGCCACCTCCCGGCCGCCGCCCCGGCCGAGGCCACCGAGCCCGAGCCCGCCACCGTCTGACCGACCCCGGCCCGATCCACAGGGCCCGATCCACAGGGCCCGATCCACCCGGCCCGATCCACGCGAGTCATCGAGAGCCCCCGCCCATCCCAGGGCGGGGGCTCTCCGCCGTCTTCAGGCAGCCGTGCGTCGGCCGGACGGCGGCCGGACCGCGGCCGGACCCGGCCTGGCCCCGGAAACCGGCCGCGCCCGGGCGAACCGCCGTGCCAGGGTGGGGTCATGGGTGCTGATCGGACGCGGGTGCGCGGCAGTTACGACACAGTGGCGGAGGAGTACCTGGGGCGGATCGGCGGCGAGCTGGCGCACAAGGCGGTCGACCGGGCCCTGCTGGGGGTGGTCGTGGAGGAGGCCGCCGGCGGGGTGGTGGCCGACCTCGGGTGCGGCCCCGGGCACGTGGCGGGCTGGCTCGCCGGGCACGGGGCCGAGGTGGTGGGGGTGGACCTCTCGCCGCGGATGGTCGAACTGGCCCGGCGCGCGGGCTGACCGTCCACCCGCGCCCAGGGCCCCGCGGCCGCCCCCGATTCTCGCGATCCGCTCGAACGGCACCTGGTTTTTGGCCAGCGTTTCCCAGGCGGTGTATCCGTTCGCCGTGAGGGCCAGGCATACTGGCCAGCACGGGCGATAGCGCTCGCCATGACTCCTGACAAGAAGGGACCGGTGGCCAGGGATGCTGCGGAACGGTCTTGAGCCCTGGCACATCTTCGTGGTGCTGGCGGTCGTAATCCTGCTGTTCGGTTCGAAGAAGCTGCCGGAGATGGCCCGTGGCCTGGGCAAGTCGATGCGCATCCTGAAGGCCGAGACGAAGGCCATGCGCGAGGACGAGACCCCGGCGGACGCCGGCACGGCGCAGAGCACCGCCGCTCCCCAGCAGAGCGCGGACCGTCCGGCCGTCACGCCGACCAACGTGACCAAGGCCACCGAGACGGCGCGGCCCGAGACGACCGCCTGAGTCTCCCCCTTCTCCGGAAAGCCCCTGGTGATCCCACCGGGGGCTTTCCGCTGTTCCGGGGTTCGCTCCACCGGAACCTCCGGCTGGCCGTCCGATCTGATCCGGTATCTCCTGGTACGCACCCACCGGAGGAACGGAGTCGCGGCATGCCGACCGACGAGCCCCGCGACGGACCGAGCGGCGACCGCGCCGTCGGACCGGTCGGCGAACAGGCCGACGGACGTCTCGACGGTCCGGCCGACGAACTGGCCGAGCTGCGGGCCCGGCTGGGTGCCGTCGAGGCCCAGGAGGCGCGGCTCGCCGAACAGTTGGCGGCCGCCCCGCCGGTCCGGCCGCCGCGGCACCGGGTGCGCTCCGCCTTCGCCGTCCTGCTGATCCTGCTGGCCTGCGTGCTGACCCCGCTGAGCGCCCTGGCCCTCTGGGCGAGGTCCGAGATCAGCGACACCGACCGCTACCTCGCCACGATGGCCCCGCTCGCCCGGGACCCGCGGATCAAGGCGGCCGTCAGCGCCCGGGTGACCGACGAGATCATGAAGCGGATCTCCGTCGACTCGCTGCTCGACGGCGTCGCCCCGGACGACCGCCCCAAGCTCGGCGCCCTGCTGAACGGCATCGGCCAGGCCCTGGACAACGGGCTCGCCGGCTTCGTCCGCACCGAGGTCGAGCGGGTGGTGGACAGCGACGCCTTCGTCACCCTCTGGACCGACGTCAACCGGGACGCGCACGCCGCCGTCGAGAAGCTGGTGACCGGGCAGGGAGGCGGCGCGGTCGAGGTCCACGACGACACCGTGGTGCTCGACCTCGCCCCGGTGATCGCCCGGGTGAAATCCTCCCTGGCGGACCGGCTCCCGTTCGTCGAGCACCTCCCGGAGATCCACACCGCGTACCCGCTGGTGCGCTCCGACGCCGTCCCCAAGGTCCGCACCGCACTGCGCGTCCTGGACCTGGCCGGTTTCTGGGTCCCGGTGCTGGCCGGGGCGTGCGCGCTCGGCGGGGTGCTGCTCGCGGTGCGGCGGCGCCGGGCGGTGGTGGCGGCCGCGCTGGGCATGGCGGGCGGGGCGCTGCTGCTGGGCATCGGGCTGAGCGCGTTCCGGGCGCTCTACCTGGACCGGCTCCCCGCCGACCTGGACCAGGCGGCCGCCCAGGCGGTGTACGACACGCTGGTGCGGTACCTGCGCTCGGCCGTCCGGGTCGTGGTCACGCTCGGCCTGCTGGTGGCGCTCGGCGCCTGGATCGGCGGCGG
The DNA here is from genome assembly GCF_014656195.1 of Kitasatospora xanthocidica. Lineage (GTDB taxonomy): Bacteria > Actinomycetota > Actinomycetes > Streptomycetales > Streptomycetaceae > Kitasatospora > Kitasatospora xanthocidica. The sequence goes on from NZ_BNBY01000001.1 coordinate 25,931, forward strand.
CGGTCGGGGGGCGCGCACCGTCCGGGGCGGCTGGCGCGCCGGGCTGGGCGCGGTCCGGCGGGTGGCCGCCCGGGCCGGGCTGCGGCTCGGGCCGGTCGGCCGGTTCGTCCACCGGTGGAAGGCCGCGCTGGGCTGGACGGCGGTCGCGGGCGCGGCCCTGGCCTTCGTGCTGTGGAGCCACCCGACGGTGCTGGTGACGCTCTGTCTGGCGTTGGCGCTGGTCGGCGTGCTGGCCGTGCTGGAGCTGCTGGACGAGCCCGGGCGGCCGGCCCGGTCCGGCTGAGGGACGGTCCGGCTGAGCGGCGGGGCGGCGGCGCCCGGCTCCGGTCCGGTTCGTCCGGGCGGCGCAGTCCGACGGGCGTCCGGGGCGGGCCCGGCCGAGGCTGGGCGGGATGTCCGAGAATCCGCCGCCGCCCGCCGACCTGAGAGCCTGGTGCTGGCTGCTGGGAGCGTTCGCGCTGCTGATGGTCGCGTACTTCACGCTGCCGCTGGGGTGGTTCGGCGACCGGCGGCCGCTCCTGAGCTGGTCGGCCTTCGTGGGAGCGCTGGTCGCGCTGAGCTGGCTGATGCTGGCCAAGATCGTCGGGGTGCTGCGGGGGACGGCGAAGCGGCCGGTGGTCTGGCTGGTGTTCCTGATCGCCCTGGCGATGACCATCTTCGCCGCGACCTACTACGCGCTGGGCGCCCACAAGCCGGAGTTCGCCGGGCTGGAGACGCGGCTGGACGCGCTGTACTTCACGGTCGTGACGATGGCGACGGTCGGGTACGGGGACATCACCCCGACCGGGCAGGCGGCACGGCTCGTGGTGGTCCTGCAGATCGGGTACAACTTCGTGTTCCTCGCGGCGGCCGCCGGGACGGCCTCCCAGGCGGTCCGCAGCACCGTGGCGCAGCGCGTCCGGCACCGGGACTGAACCCTCGCCCGGCCCCCGGCGTCATCCACAGCCTGTGGACGACGCCGCCGTCAGCCAGCGACGGCGGGTGCCGACGGCGGCCGTCGTGACCCTCGCCGGCGCCTCAGCCGTCGTGTCAGTCGTCCTGGAGGTCGGCGGCGGTGTGCAGGGTGGAGAACAGCGCCGAGAGGCGGGCGTTCCAGTTGGCGTTGGTCAGCGGATCGATGGCGTGCTTCTTCGCCATGTCGCGGACCACCTTCTGGGCCCCCTTGAGGTCCTGCGCGGCGGCGTCCGGATCGCCCCCGTTGAGCTGTGCGGCGGCGGTGTCGAGGATCTTCAGCAGCTCCAGCTGCTTGTCCCGGTCCTTGCCGACCTGGGCCTGGGCCACCGCCTGACGGAAGGACTGGAGCTGCAGCGCGGCCGGCTGGTTGCGCGGGACGGCCTGGGTCGGCGCGGCGGTGGTCGGGGCGGGCGCCGGGGTGGTGGGGGTGGCGGAGGCGGGGGGCCGGGTGGGCGTCGCGGCCGGGGTGGTGGGCGCGGTGGCCGCGGTGGGCTTCGCGGCGGCGTTGCCGGCCGGCTCGTCGAAGGCGGTCAGGGCCAGGGCGGTGACGCCGGCCAGGCCCGCCACGCCCAGCGCGCCGAGCACCAGCGGCTTGCGGCGGCGGCCGGCGCGGGCCGGGGCGGCCGGGGCGGGGCCGGGGGCCGGTGGGCCGACCGGGACCGGCGCCATCACCGAGGTGGCGGCTGCCGGGAGCTGCGGCGGGAGGAGGGTGGTGTGCTGCTGGTTCGGCGGAACGGACACCGGCGGGAGCAGCTGGGTGGCGGCCCCGGTGGGCGCGCCGGTCGCCGCCATCGCGTTGGGAGCGTTGGTCGCGAGCAGCTCGGCGGTCGGATCGCCGACGACCAGGCCCGGCACGGTGGCCAGCAGTTCGGCCCGGGCGGCGGAGGCGTCGGCCGGGCGGCCGGCCGGGTCCTTGGCGAGCAGGCGCAGCACCGCCGCGTCCAGCGCGGGCGGCAGGCCGGGACGCCGCGCGGACGGCGGCAGCGGCTGCTCGCTGACGTGCTTGAAGGCGATCGCCACCGGGGTCTCGGCGGTGAACGGGGTCGCGCCGGTGAGCATCTCGGTCAGCACGCAGCCGACCGCGTACAGGTCGGTCCGGCCGTCCAGCGCGGAGGCGGTGGCCTGCTCGGGCGAGAGGTAGGCGGCCGTGCCGAGCACGCTCGCGGTCTGGGTCAGGTTGCTGGAGGAGCCGGCCCGGGCGATGCCGAAGTCGACGACCTTCACCCCGCCGTCGTCGGTGATCATGATGTTTCCGGGCTTGATGTCCCGGTGCACCAGCCCGGCCGCGTGCGCGACCGCCAGCGCCTCGCAGACCGCCGCCGCGATGCCGACCGCGCGTTCCACCGGCAGGTTCGGCTGCTGGGCCAGCACGGCGGCCAGCGAACGGCCGTTGATCAGCTCCATGACGATGAACGGGGTGCCCTGGTCCACGCCCGAGTCGAAGACCATGGCGATCCTCGGGTGCACCAGCATGGCCGCGTGCTGGGCCTCCCGGCTGAAGCGCTCGGCGAAGCGGGGGTCGTCGGCGAGGCCGCCGTTGAGGACCTTCACCGCCACCTGACGGCCCAGGACCCGGTCCACGCCGCGCCAGACGGTGGCCATGCCGCCGACGCCGAGCATCTCGACGAGTTCGTAACGCCCGTTCAGCGCCCGTCCGATCACCTGGAGCTCCCCTCACGTGCCGTGCCCGGGGTCCCGGGCCGCCTCGTGCACCCGTGCACGATAGCCGTACGGCCGTGCGACCCGGCCGGGGGCGGAGGGTGGCGGTCGGGGGACCGGGCAGCGGTCCCCCGGCCGCCGGCGCGGGGGTGGGGNNNNGCCCTGACTGCGGGAGGGCGGGCCGCACGTTTCCGGGCCGGCCGGGCCGGCGGCGCTTCCGGGGTGGCGCCTGCCGGTCCGGCCGGGGCCGGCCGGGTGGACGGCCGGCACGGGGGAGCCGACCGGCCACCCGGGGTCTTCGGGTGGTACTGCTGCCGCACCTTCCCGCGATACCGCGGGTGGTGCGGGTACTACCGGTGGTGCGGGTGGTGCTGTTCCGGGTGGGCGGTGAGCCCGGGGGGAGTCGCTCGCCGCCCACCCGGAGTCCTGGGGGTCACCTCACGGATGACTGTTCGTTCCCGGAGCGGTCGGGTTTGCTCGGCCGGACCTCCGGCACGGTGGGCGCCGCGGGCAGGGTCGGCACCGTCGTTCCGGTCTTGCCGGGCCGGGTGCCGCTGCCGCCGGTGTCCTCGCCGCCGCCGTTGCCGCCGCCGCTCTTGCCGCCGTCGGTGTTCCCCTTGCCGGACCCGGTGCCGGAAGAGGTGCCGGACGTGGCGCCGGTGTGGGCGGGGTCGCGCGGCTTGGCGGTGGTGCCCTGGTGGTCGTCGTCCGCCTCGCCGATGGCCTCGGCGCAGTAGTCCGCCACCCGGTCCGCGCCCTCGGCCGCCGTCACCAGCGGGCCGTAGAGCGGTTCGGTGACCAGTCGGCCCGGGCGCTCGCCCTTGGCCGTACGGTCGGCGAAGCCGCGGCAGAGGCCGAGCAACGCGGGCGGGACGGTCGAGCGGTCGCCGCGACCCTCGGCCGACGGGGTGCCGGGGGTCGCGGTGCCGGTCGGGGGAGCCGTCCGCGGACCGGTGGAGGCACCGTCGGACGGCCGGGCGGAGCCGGACGCCGGGGCGAACGGGACGCCGGCCGCGGCCGAGCCGTGGCCCGGCGCGCCCGGCGAGGTGCCGATGGCGCCGCCCTGGGCCGCGAGCGGGCGCTCGGGCTCGGAGGGGCCGCCGCCCAGCGACGACAGGTTCCCGGTGCCGGCCGCGACCGCGACCCCGCACAGCGCGGTGGCTCCGAGCACGGCGGCAGCGGCCTTCGTGCTGAAGGCCCTGGCCAGCGCGGCGGTTGCCATCGATCGTCTCCGGATTGGGGTCACTACGGGGTCGGGCGTGAGACTCGCCTCCCGGAACGCGGCCAGGGCGGCCTCCTCCCCGGCCAGTTCGCCGGCCGTCGCGGGAGCGGCGGCCGCGGCGAGCACCCGGGCGAGCTGCCCGGGACCGCCGTCCGGTCCGGTGAGCGAGGCGTCCTGCCCGGCCGACGGGGCGGCCACGGCACCGCCGAGCAGCTGCTCGGCGGCATCACGGTCGATCCGACGGGATCGGTTGGTGCTCATCTCATGTCCTTCAGCGTCGCGGCCCGGTGTTCTGTCACACCCTGCGGAGAACTTTTTTTCGCGGGTTTCCCCGCGGGTTGCCCGGAGGCCTTGCCCGCGCTCCCTCCGGCGGCGGTCGGACCGCTCGCAGCCCCGGCCGGTGCGCTGCCCGGTGCACCGCCCGTCGCGCCGTTCCGGGGTCCGCCCGAAGCGTCGGCCGGACGCGCGGCCGGGATCCCGACGCCCGCGGCGAAGGGCTGCTCCAGCAGCTTGGCCAGCCGCCGCAGCCCCCGGTGGGCGGCCATCCGGACGCTGCCGGCCCGCTTGCCCAGCACCTGGGCGGCGCTCTCCGCGTCCAGCTCCATGACCACCCGCAGCAGCACCGCCTCGGCCTGGTCGCGCGGCAGTCTGGAGATCAGTGCCAGCGCGTCGGCGGTGCCGACCGTGGTCAGCGCGGCGCGGGCGGTGTCGTCCCCGGCCGCCAGTTCGACGAGGTACTCGAAGGGCAGGTCCGCGACCGGACGGCGGCGGCGGGACCGCAGGTGGTCCAGCGCCCGGTGGCGGGCGATGGTGGCGGCCCAGCCGCGGAAGCCGTCCCCGTCGCCGGAGAAGCCGCGCAGGTCGCGGGCGATCTGCAACCAGGTCTCCGAGGCGATGTCCTCGGCGTCCTGCATGTCCTCCGGCCGGCCGCCGACCAGCACCCGCAGGTACCGCAGCAGGCCCGGCTGGACGGTCCGGAACAGCAGCCGGAACGCCTCCTCGTCCCCGCCCTGCGCGGCGAGCACCGCCTCGCTCAGATCGGCGGGAGCGGCGGCCGGCCCCGGTGGTGGGCCGGTGGTCGGTACTGGTCCGGACCGGCCGACGTGGCTGCCGGTGCCCGCTCCGGGGCGCTCTGCACTCTGCACCCGCCACATGATGCGCCATTCGGGGGACCACGTCGGATCCGGCCGAAGGGACCGGCCCACCCGGGGCCAAGGTCCCGCGCGTTGCTGCCGTTCGCCCGCAGCCCCGAGCGGCCTGCCCCGCCTACGTTGTCCGTAGACGAATCAGTCCGGGCCGCCGCCGCGCGCCCGGAGACCGGGGCGGCACCGGCCCGCCCGGCCGCCCGACCGCGCACCTCGCCGTCGGCCCCACGCCCCCGCCGACCCCGCCCGCACCACCGTGCCGACCGTGCCGACGTGCCGGGCTGCGCTGCGGCCACCGGCGGGCCACCGAGAACACGCCCGACCCCACCGGCCGGCACGACCGGCGAGGACCGACGAGGACCAGCGATGACGACCGCCCACGAGCTCCACGCCAGGGGGCTGCGCGAACACCTCGCCCCCGCGCTGCGCGCCCTGGGCCTCACCGGGTGGCGCCGGACCTTCAGCCTGCCGGACGACACCCACTGGGTGCTGGTCGGCCTGGTCGAGCGCCCGGCCGCCGACCGGGTGCCGTTCACCTTCGGCCTCAGCCTGGTCCGCCGCACCGACTGGGCCGTCGCCGGACTGCCCGGCCACCGGCCCGACCCGCGGGTCCGCCACGGCGTCGAGATCTGGCGGGCCCGGATCGGCGAGGTGCTGCCGGTCGGCGAGGACGTCTGGTGGGAGGTGCTGCCCGGGCGGCGCTGGCAGCTCCCGCTGGACGACGCCGTCGCCGCCGTCCGCCACTACGGCCTGCCGGAGCTGCGGCGCCGGGCCGAGTCCGACCGCGCGCCCACCGGCGAGACCTACCTCTCCCCCGCCGAGCTGGCGGACGTCAACGCCGCGCTGCTGACCGCCGCGGTGGCCCGGGTGCAGCGCGCCGAGCTGGCCGACAAGGCGCTGGAGCTGACCGGCGCCTGGACCCGGGGCGACGCCGTCGCCCGGATCGTCCTGGCCGGGGTCGCGGACGGCTTCCTGTCCGCCGGCGACGAGCGCTTCGGCACCGTCCGCTGCCTCGACACCCTGGGACGTGCACTGTGGACCTTCCCCGACGGGGACTAGGGAATTCGCAGGTCGGCGGCGGTGTTACGGTGCGCACCATGACAACTGTCACGCGGATCCCGCAACGGACGGCACTGCTCTGACGGAGGGTCGGACGGAAAGACTGGAGGCACGACGCGGGCAGCAGCCCGCGGCCACCAGCCGGGGAGGAACCCACCGTGAGCCAGACCGTCAGCGCCGCCGCCGTCACCGTCACCGCCACCGTCGCCGCGCCCGCGCCGGCCGCCGCCGACGGCGCCGCCCACGCCGAGGCCCCCAACCCGCTGGTCTCCGGCCTCCGCCCGCTCGCCCTCGACGTGGCCGCCCCGCTGGCCGGCTACTACCTGCTGCACTCGGCCTGCGGTCTGAGCGAGTTCGCCGCACTGGCCTGGTCCAGCGCCTTCCCGGCCGCCCGGACCGTCCTCGGCCTGCTGCGCGAGCGCCGGCTCAACCTGTGGGCCGCGCTGATGCTGACCGTCAACCTGGCAGGCCTGGCGCTGACCTTCGTCACCGGCGACGCCCGGATGATGATCGCCAAGGACGGCGGCCTGAGCGGCACCGTGGCCCTCGCGATCCTGGTCTCCGCGCTGATCGGCCGGCCGGTGATGAGCCCGATGCTGATGCCCTTCCTCACCAAGGGCAAGCGGGACCGCGCCGCCGCCTGGGAGCGGCTGGCCGGGGGCCTGGCGGCCGGGTCGCGCTCCTTCCGCCGCCACGAGCGGGTGTTCTCGGGCATCTGGGGCACCGCGCTGCTGACCGAGTGCGCGGCCCGGGTGGTCGGCGCCTTCACCCTGCCGGTGTCGACCATGGCCTGGCTGTCCACCGTGTTCCTGATCGCCGCGATCGTGGCCGGCTCGGTGCTCGGCCACATCGCCGCCGACCCGATGGAGAAGCTGGTCACCGTCGAGGCCGGGGCCCCGACCGCCGCCTGAGCACCGCCCGGCCGCACCGCCCCGCACCACCCCGCACCACCCGCGCACCGCCCCGCACCACCCCGGATGAGCCCGGACGGCATCTGAACGCCCGGTTCCCGGCACTCGAACGGCCAGGAACCATACGGATCCCCCGGGAGTCCTTACATAACGAGGGGGTAACGGGACCCCCGACGAGGAAACGGGGAGCCCCATGAACGGGACCACGGACGCGCCGACCACCACCGAGGACCGCACCCTCGTCTGGGACGGCTGCCTGAACGTCCGCGACCTGGGCGGGCTGCCCACCGCCTCCGGCCGGCTCACCGCCCGCGGCGCGATAGTCCGGGCGGACAACCTGGACCGCCTCACCGCCGAGGGCTGGGACGCCCTCCTCGACCACGGTGTCCGCACCGTGGTCGACCTGCGCGACGTCGAGGAGTACAAGCCGCTCCTCCCGCTCCCCGACGGCATCGACCTGATCCGGGTCCCGCTGGACGAACTCGCCGGCCCGGCCTGGTGGGAGGCCCACGGCCAACTGGACGGCACCCCGCTCGCGCTCCGCCCGTACCTGGACCACTGCCCGCACGCCGCCGCCGCGCTGATCGCCGCGATCGCCGGCGCCCGCCCCGGCGGCGTGGTCGTGCACTGCGGCGCCGGCCGTGACCGCACCGGCCTCGCCGCCCTGCTGCTGCTCGCCCTGGCCGGGGTCGACCGGGCCGCGATCGCCGAGGACTACCTGCTGAGCGGCCCCAACGTCCGCCCGCTGTACGGAATGCTGGGCCTGCCGGACCCGTACCGCCGGATCGACGCGGTGCTCGCCGAGGCCGGGACCACCGCCGAGGCCGCCCTTGCGACCGCGCTCGACGGGCTCGACCCGGCCGGCTACCTGCTCGCGGCGGGCGTCACCCCCGACCTGATCGCCGCCGTCCGCGGCCGGCTGCTGCCCGCCGGGTAGGGCGGCCCTCCCGGCGGGGACGGAACACCCCCTCCGACTCCCCACGACAATCGTCAACCGATGGTTGACGGCCCTCGGGTCGACAACCTACGGTTGACGCATGGAGAATCCCGTTGTTCCCAACACCACTCCGCTGCGCCTCGACGACCTGATCGCCGCGATCAAGAAGGTCCACCCCGACGCGCTCGACCAGCTCTCCGACGCGGTCATCGCCGCCGACCACCTCGGAGACCTCGCCGACCACCTGATCGGCCACTTCGTCGACCAGGCCCGCCGCTCCGGCGCCTCCTGGACCGACATCGGCCGCAGCATGGGCGTCAGCAAGCAGGCCGCCCAGAAGCGCTTCGTCCCCAAGGACCCGGCCACCCCGAACGACCTCGACCCCAGCCAGGGTTTCAGCCGGTTCACCCCGCGCGCCCGGAAGGTCATGGTGGCCTCCCAGGAGGAGGCCCGGAAGGCCGGCAACGCCGAGATCACCACCGAGCACCTGCTGCTCGGCCTGCTCGCCCAGCCCGAGGGCATCGGGGTGAAGGCACTCGCCGCCCAGGGCGTCGCCCCGGAGGCCCTGCGCGCGGCGGCCACCGCCGTACTACCGGACTCCGTCGACGAGCTGCCCACGCTGATCCCGTACGACGCCCGGTGCAAGAAGGTGGTGGAGCTGACCTTCCGCGAGGCGCTCAAGCTCGGGCACAACTACGTCGGCACCGAGCACATCCTGCTCGCCCTGCTGGAGCAGGAGAACGGCCAGGGCATCCTCACCGGCCTGAAGGTGGACAAGGCCGAGGCGGAGACCTTCGTCTCGGAGGCCATCGCCGCCATCATCGCCGCCCGGAACGCCGAGTCCGAGCAGCAGGGTTGAGGACCCGACGCCGCGCTCCGGGCGGAACCACCGTCCGGGGCGCGGCACTCGTCGCTGAGGCGCGTCTGACAGGCACGCCCTAAAAGCCGGAGATGTGGGTGGTGACGATCCGCACCCGGCCGTCCTCGGCCGCCTCCAGCGCCGCCCGCAGCCGGGCCGAACGGGCCGGGCCGAGGAGTTCGAGCGCCTCCTCGACGGGCACCCAGCGGTGGTCGTCGAGCTCACCGGCCGGGACGGTCACGGGGGTGCCGTCCGGGACGGTGCCGAAGTCGAACATCAGGTGCTCGGCGGGGTGGTCGAGTTCGCCCGAGGGGTGGGTCCAGGAGATGGCCAGCAGCGCACCGGTCTCCCGGACGATGCCGGTCTCCTCCTCCAACTCCCGCTTCGCGCACTCGACCGGGCCCTCACCGAGGTCGATCGTGCCGCCGGGGAACTGCCAGTGCTCGCGGTACCCGGCCTTCACGATCAGGATCCGGCCGGACTCGTCCCGCAGCAGGCCGCCCGCCGCCGCGTAGATCCGGGGCAGCGAGGCCAGCCATTCCTCACGGGGCTTCAAGGGCTCAGCCGTCATGGTGCTCCTCCTGGGTCGGGTGGGTGCGACGGGCCCACTCTGCCACCGCGATCCACGCCGGACCGATGAGTCGGTGCCGCCGCGACGGTCCAACCCGCATGGAGAGCACCGCGAACACCACCGCGAACACCACCGCGAACACCACCAACGGGGCCACCCCGCGAAGCCTTTCGGGCGCGCCCGTCCTGAGCTGCGACCTGGGCGCACTGACCGCGCCCGACCTGACCGTCGTCGACGCGCTCGCCCGGCTGCGGCTCGCCGCCGCCCGGCACGGGGTGGGCGTGGTCCTGCTGAACGCGAGCGGCCCGCTGCGCGAACTGCTCGCGTTCAGCGGGCTCGCGGCACTGCTGCCGGGCCCACCCGAACCGCCCGAACTCCTCGAACTCGCCGAACTCCCCGAACTCGCCGAACCTCCACGCCTAGCCGGGCTGCCCGGCGTCCAGCCGGGGCGGCAGGCCGAACAGCGGGAAGAGCACATCGGTGTCGAGGAAGTTGGTGAACCCGGTGATCCGGCCCGCTGACACCTCCGGCACGATCAGCGCCCACGGCTCGTGCCCGCCCTCCGGGCTCGGCCGGTACTGGGCGAAGGCCGGCCCGCCGTTGGCCGTCACCGGGAGCAGCCGCGAGCCGCGGCAGCCGTGGCCCGGGCCCAGCATCCAGGCCCGGATCTCCTCCTGCCCCTGCAGCCACATCGAGAACGGCGGCATGTTGAGGGTGACGTCCTCGTGCAGCAGCGCGGCGAGGCCGTCCATGTCGTACGCCTCGAAGGCGCGGACGTAGCGGTCCAGCAGCGCGCGGTGGTCCTCGTCCAGGGCGGGGGCCGGCCGGGCGGCCGACGCGTCCGCGGCCAGCACCGCGCGGGCCCGCTGCAGCGCGCTGTTGACCGAGGCCACCGTGACGCCGAGGAGTTCGGCGGCCTCGGCGGCCTTCCAGCCGAGCACCTCGCGCAGGATCAGCACCGCCCGCTGCCGGGGCGCGAGCCGCTGGAGCACGGCGACGAAGGCGAGTTTCACCGACTCGCGCTGGGCAGCCACCTCGGCCGGGTCCCCCGTCTCGGGCAGCACCCGGCCGTCCGGGGCGGGGCCGATCCACGTGACCTCGGGCAACTGGGTGCCGTGCGCCGTGGCCACCGTGACCGGGCCGGCCAGGTCCATCGGACGGGCCCGGCCGTTGCGGCCGTTCAGCGCGTCCAGGCAGACGTTGGTGGCTATCCGGTACAGCCAGGAGCGCAGCGCGGACCGGCCCTCGAACCCCCGGTGCCCGCGCCAGGCGCGGACCATCGTCTCCTGCACCGCGTCCTCGGCCTCGAAGACCGAGCCGAGCATCCGGTAGCAGTAGCCGGTGAGTTCGGTCCGGTACCGCTCCAGCTGGAGCTCGACCGGCTCCTCCGTGATCGCGTCGGTCATGGTGCGCCCCCGTCGTTCCGCCGTGCCCTGTCCTGCGTCGTGCTGTCCTGCGCCGTCCTACGCCGGCCGGCCCGTCCTGCGCTGCCGGACGGGACGAACCTAGCGCAGGGCACCGACAACCGCCCGCCCGCGGGACGTCACCGCTGCCCGTACACCTGACCGGAGCCGAAGCCGGTGGTCACCAGCTTCCACAGGGTGGGGAACTCCTCGCCCGAGATGCCGGTCGGGTTGAGCCCGACGACCACGGTGCGGGAGAGGTCGCGGGTGGCGAACACCCCGCTGCTGTAGCCGGGGCGGGCGCCGTTCTTGCCCCAGACCTCGGTGCCGTTCGGCAGGACGGTGCGCAGCAGGCCGGCGGTGCTGTAGCAGGCGTGGCCGGCGGTCGGGCCGATCTCGCAGTTCTTGTTGTGGCTGTTCGGCAGGTCCGGGACGGTGAACACCTCGGCCTGCTGGGCGGGCGGCAGCAGCCGGCCGCGGTAGAGCGCGTCGAAGAAGCGCTCCAGGTCGGCGGCGGAGGAGATCATGCCGCCCTCGGCCCACGGGTACGGGCTCTGCTCGGTGACGTCCACCCGGTCGGTGCTGCCGTCGGCGGCGCGGACGTCCACGTAGCCGGAGGCGTGCGGGCCGCGGATGGTCAGGTCGTCGGCGTCCGGGACGTAGGTGGTGTGCAGGCCGAGCGGGCCGGTGATGCGCTTGCGCACCTGGTCGGTGAAGGTGTCGCCGCTGACCTTCTCGATCACCATCGCGGCGACGAAGTAGTTGTTGCCGTTGTACTGCTGGGCGGTGCCGGGCGCGAAGTTCATCGGCTGGGTGAGCATGTCGGCGACGACCTGCTCGGGGCTGAAGTACTGCGTCCGGTGCGCGGCGAACCACGCCGTGCTGCCGTCCCCGGCGGTCATCCCGCCGCCCCCGGGCAGACCGCTGGTGTGATTGAGCAACTGGCGTACGGTGACCGGCGGGTAGCCGGCCGGCAGCAGCCCGGGCAGGTAGTGCTGGACGGTGCCGTCCAGGTCGGCCCGGCCCTCGGCGACGAGCTGGAGCATCACCGTCGACGTGAACACCTTGGAGATGCTGCCGATCCGGAACCGGGCGTTCGCCGGGACGTCCTCGCCCGAGGTGCCGCGCCACCGCGCACCCGGGCCGCCGACCCGGACCAGCGCACCGGTGACGTCGGCGGGCAGGGCGTCGAGCGTCTTCGCGAGCGCCTCCCGGTCCAGCGGCCCGGGCCGGACCGCCGCGCCGGCCGGGGAGGCCGACACGGCCGGGGAAGCGTCGGCGGCCAGGGCCGGGGCCGCGGCACCGACCGTGACGGCGGCGAGCAGCGCACCGGCCGCCACGAGGGTGGACCAACGGCTGGTGCGCGCACGGGTGTTCATGCGACTTCTCTCCAACGACGGCTCGGCGACGGCCCGGCGACGGCTCGGATGGGAGAGAGTCTTCGGGAGGACGACCGGCCGCGGCATCCGGGAAGTCCCCCGCGGCGCCCCGGAGAACGCCCCGAGAGCGACCCTGATCATGCGTCAGGGGCGGGCCCCGTCGGTCCGGTGCCCGCCCCCGGCGCGACCGCGCGCAGGACGCGGCTTCAGTGGGCGGAGTGCTTCTCCGCGCCGCGGTGCCGGTGGCCCTTGAGCTCGGCGTGCATCGCCGGAGCGGCGGGCGCGGAGGCGGTCGGCGCGTCGCGTCCGCCGTGCCGGAACGCCTCGCCGCCGTACCCGGCGCCGGAGGAGGACGTCGCGCCGGTGCGCACCTTCGGCGCGATCCGGCTGGGCGGGCTCGCCATGCCGCGGCGTTCCAGCAGTTCCTGGGTGCCCTGACGGAGCTGGGCGGTGCTGCCCGGTGTTCGCTTGGTCATCGTCGGCCTCCCTTCGGCGGTCACCGACCGGACGACTGTCGGCCGGAGGGGCCGCACGAACGTTATGTCCGGATTTTATCCGGGTTGGACTCCCCTGCCACCGGGGAGAGCGGGTGCCGGCGTCCACCTCGGCCCGTACCGCCCGCTTCGGCCCGTGACCGTCCGCCCCGGTCCGTGACCGCCCTCAGCCCATGACCTCGTGGACGAAGCACCAGCGCCAGTCCTCCCCCGGCTCGTACGAGCGGATCACCGGGTGCGAGGAGTTGTGGAAGTGCGCGGTCGCGTGCCGCTGCGGCGAGAAGTCGCAGCATCCGACGTGGCCGCAGTCCAGGCAGATCCGCAGGTGCACCCAGTCCCGACGGCCCTGCGCGAGGCAGTCGGCGCAACCGTCGGCGGGCGGGCGGGGCTCGATGTCCTGAGGGGCCAGAGCGAGGTCTTCGCAGGCACTCATGAGTGCAGGCTATGCCGCCCCGGGCCGTCCCGCCCGCTCACGCCGGGCTGCCCGGAGCCCCTCCGGCGGCTCCCCCGGCGGTTCGTTCCGCAGCCCATCCGCAGCTCGTCCGCGGCTCAGGAGACCCCGGACGCCTCGGACGCCGCCCCCGAGGCCGTCCAACTCGCGAGCAGAGCCAGCTTCTGCGCCGTCGGCGAGCCCACCGGGGCGGTGTAGACGACCAGCAGCTGGTCCGGCGAGCCGTTGACGCCGAGGGTCTCGTAGCCGAAGTCGAGGTCGCCGACCAGCGGGTGCCGGACCAGCTTGACGCCGTGGGTCTTCTCCCGGACGCAGTGGTCCGCCCAGAGCCGGCGGAACTCCTCGCTGCGCACCGACAGTTCGCCCACCAGGGTGCTCAGCGCCGGGTCCTCCGGGTGCAGCCCGGCGTCCCGCCGCAGGTAGGAGACGGTCTCCGCGGCGACGGCGTCCCACTGCCGGTAGTGGTCCCGGGCCGCCGGGTCGAGGAAGGCGTGCCGGGCCTGGTTGGGCGGGCCGTCCGGGCCGCCGGCCCCGCCGCCGGCCGCTGATCCCCCACCCGTACGCGTGGAGAAACCGTTCACCGCGTCGCCCAGCGCGTTCCAGGCCAGGACGTCCATCCGGCGTCCCAGCACGAAGGCCGGCACCCCGGTCATCAGGTCCAGCAGCAGCCGCGTCCCCGGCCGGACCTGCTGCCGTGCCCGGCCCCGGCCGGTGGTCCCGGCGGCCGGGGCCCTGGACGGACGCACCAGCGAGCGCAGGTGCGCCGCCTCCACCGCGTCCAGCCGCAGCACCCGGGCCACCGCGTCCAGCACCGCGTCCGAGGCGCTGCCGCCCCGGCCCTGCTCCAGCCGGACGTAGTAGTCCACGCTGACGCCCGCGAGCTGCGCCACCTCCTCCCGGCGCAGGCCCTGCACCCGGCGGCGGCCGTGCGAGGGCAGGCCCACCTCCTCCGGCAGGATCCGGGCCCGGCGCGAGCGGAGGAAGTCCCCCAGGGTGTTCTCCATGCCCGGCAGGTTAACCGGGGCCGGGCGGACCGAGGGTGGTACTGCCGTTCCCAGGAAAGGCCGTCCCGGGAAAGGCGTTCCCAGGACGGGCGTTCCGGGGAAAAGCACAGCCCTGGGTCGGTCGTCGCGGCCCGCGCAGAGTGGTCGACGTCAGCCCGACCACCCACCGCACCCCGGAGCACCCGATGAGCCTCGCCTCCCTCGCCACCCGCACCGCCGTCGTCACCGGAGCCGCCAGCGGCATGGGCGCCGCCACCGCCCGGGCCCTCGCCGCCCAGGGCACCCGGGTCGCCCTGCTCGCCCGCCGCACCGAGCGGCTGGACGCGCTCGCCGCCGAGATCGCCGCCGCGGGCGGCCGGGCGCTCGCCGTCACCACCGACATCACCGACCAGGCCTCCGTGGACGCCGCCGCCGAGGCCGTCCACGACGCGTACGGGCCGGTCGACCTGGTGGTCAACAACGCCGGGGTGATGTTCCCCAACCCGCTCGCCGACGGCCGGATCGACCAGTGGACCCGCATGGTCGACACCAACCTCACCGGCGCCCTGCGGATCGTCCGCGCCTTCACCGCCGACCTCACCGCGGCCGCCGCCGAGGGCCGCACCGCCGACCTGGTCAACGTCTCCTCGATCGCCTCGCACGTGGTCTTCCCCGACTACGCCGTGTACGGCGCCACCAAGGCCGCGCTCACCCAGCTGTCCGCCGCCCTGCGCAGCGAGCTCGGCCCGCGCGACGTCCGGGTCAGCGCGATCGAGCCCGGCCTGACCGGCACCGAGCTCAGCGGGCACGTCGACAACCCGGTGCTCCGCGAGCAGCTCGGCGACATGTTCGCCGCCATCCCGGCCCTCACCGCCGAGGACGTCGCCGACCTCGTCGCCTACACCGTCAGCCGCCCCCGGCACGTCAACCTGCGCCACCTGGTCATCCTGCCGACCCGGCAGGCGTAGGGCCCGGGGGCGCTGAGGCCCGGCGTCCCGGCTCCGCGTCCGGGGGCGGCATGGGAGCATGCCATCCGTGGCGATCGTGACGGGGAGTACGAACGGCGACACCGTCGGGGGCGACCCGGGCGGTGTGCCCGCGCGACGGAACGGCGGCGCGGGGGCGCCGGACAACGGGGTGGGGATGGCGGACAACGGCCCGGCGGGCAGTAGCGGTACGAACGGCGGCTCTGCGGGCAGCAGGGTGGCGGAGACCGGCAGCAGCACCAGCGGTAGCACCGGCATACCCGGGCAGGCCGGCCTCGGCCGGTTCCGGGCCCGCCCGCTGCCCGCCACCGGGCGGCTCCGGCAGCCCGTCGCACTGATCCGGCTGCTCGGCGGCCTGTTCGCCATCGCGCTCACCCTGCTGCTCGCCGACTACGCCCGCGCCACCACCGGCGGCATCGCCGCCGACGTCGCCGAGGCCGCCGGCCTGGTGCCGCGGCCGCTGGCGAGCCTGGCCGGCGGCCTGACCACCGCCGCGGTCCTGCTGCTGCCGGTGGGCCTCGCCGTCCGCCGCCTGCTCGGCCCCGACCGGCGGCGCGCCCTCCAGCAGGTGTCCGACGGGCTGCTCGCCGCCGTCCTCGCGTACGGCGCCACCCTCGGCGTGGACCTGTGGGGCGACGGCCTCGCCCCGCACTCGCTGATCACCGCGCTCACCCAGCCGCTGCCCGGCGACGTCCTCGGACGCACCGAACCGGTCTACGGCTACCTCGCCCCGGTCCTCGCCTTCATGACCGCCTCCGGCAGCCGCGAACGCCGGCTGCCCTGGACCGTCCTCGCCCTCTCCGGCCTCGCCGGACTCGCCGGCGGCTTCGCCACCCCCACCGCCCTGCTGCTCGGCCTGCTGATCGGCTGGACCGGCGCCCACGGCACCCTGTACGCGGTCGGCACCCCCGACCCCTGCCCGCGCGCCGGCGAGATCCTGCGCGCCCTGCGCGACAGCGGCCTGCGCCCGGTCGACGCCCACCCGGCCGGGCCCGACCGCTACCTGGTCCGGCAGGCCGACGGCCTGCCGGAACTCGACGTCCAGCTCCTCGACCGGCAGGCCGTCACCGCCGCCGCCGTCCAGCGGGCCTGGCGCCGGCTGCGCCTGCGCACCGCCCCCGACCCGCGCGTCCTGCGCTCCCCGCACACCGGGCTGGAGCACGAGGCCCTGGTCACGTACGCGGCCCTGGCCGCCGGTGTCCGCACCCGCGCCATCGCCGCCACCGTCGGCCTCGGCCACGACACCGCGCTCATCGCGTACGAGCGGCTGCCGGGCCGCACCCTGGACCAGCTCGCCGACGAGGAGATCACCGACGAGCTGCTCACCGGCGTCTGGGGCCAGCTCGCGCTCCTCCAGCGCCGCGAGATCGCCCACCGCGCCCTCGTCCCCTCCTCCCTCCTGGTGGATGACTCGGGCGCGGTCCACCTGGTCGACTTCGCCGACGGCGACATCGCCGCCACCGAACTCGTGCTGCGCTGCGACATCGCCCAGCTCCTCACCACCCTCGCGCTGCGCACCGGCGCCGCCCGCTCCGTCCGCACCGCCACGGCCGTCCTCGGCCCCGACCCGGTGGGTGCCGCCCTCCCGCTCCTCCAGCCCATCGCCCTCACCCACACCACCCGTCGCGCCCTCAAGCTCCACGCGAAAACGGCCCCCCGCCCCGCCACGGCCGACCCGGCGGCCGCCACCGTCCCCGCGCCCCGCACCGACACCGTCCCCGCGCCCGGCACCGGCACCAGCACCAGCACCAGCACCAGCACCAGCACCAGCGAACGCCCCCGGTCCGGGAGCACCGCCGAACCCCCCACCGCCCCCGTCGGCCTCCTGGAGGAGATCCGGGCCGAGGTGCTGCGGGCGCGGCCGCAGGTGGTGGGGCGGCCGGTGCGGCTGGAGCGGTTGCGGCCGCGGACGCTGCTGGCCGTCGTGGGCGGGGTGGTGGCCGGGTGGCTGCTGATCCCGCAGCTGTTCGCGGCGGAGGACAACCCGGTCTCCGCCCTGGCGGACGCCGACCCCTGGTGGCTGCTGCTGGCGCTGTTCGCGGCGGCGACGAGCCACGTGACGGCCGCGATGGGGTTCGTCGGCTTCGTGCCGGAGCGGCTGGACTTCCGCAACGCGGTGCTGGCGCAGGTGGCCGGGTCGTTCGTGAAGCTGGTGTCGCCCGGCGGGGTCGGCGGCGTGGCGCTGAACACCCGGCTGTTGCAGCGGGCCGGGATCCCGACGGCGCAGGCGCTGTCCAGCGTGGGCGTGGGGACGCTGATCGGGCTGGTGCTGCACCTGCTGCAGCTGGGGGCGTTCGTCTACCTGCTGGACCTGCAGCCGGGCGGCTCCGAGCTGGACGCGCTGCCCGCGGTGGTGGGCGGGCTGGCGGGGGCGGCGGCGCTGCTGGCGGTGGTCTCGGCGATCCCGGTGGCGCGGCGGTGGCTGGCGGCGCGGCTGCGGCCGTTGACGACCGAGGTGCTGCCGCGGCTGCTGGACCTGCTGCGCAGTCCGACCCGGCTGGCGGTCGGGGTGACCGGGCAGCTGCTGGTGTCGATCTGCCTGATCTCGTGCCTGTACTGCTGTGCCCGGGCGATCGGCCGGGAGCCGTCCTTCGCCTCGGTGGCGGTGGTGTTCCTGGTGGGCAACGCGGCGGGCAGCGCGGCGCCGACCCCGGGCGGGGCCGGCGCGGTGGACGGGGCGCTGATCGCGCTGCTGCAGCAGACCGCGTCGATGGAGAAGGGCGGGGCGCTGGCGGCGGTGGCGCTGTACCGGCTGCTGACGCTGATCCTGCCGGTGCTGCCGGGCTGGGCGGCGATGGCCTGGCTGCAGCGCCGCCGGGCGCTCTAGGAACCGGCCCACGGCACGGCGGGCGGCTGGCTACTCCCGGTACTCGTCCTCGTCCAGCTGGACCACCCGGGCCTGTTCCGCCGCGTCCGCGACGTCGGTGGCCGGGTCGGCGCCGAGGGCCCGGCGTTCGGCGACCTCGTCGTACTCGTCGGACTGGGGCGTCTCCTCGCCCGACTCCCCGGACTCGACGGCTTCGGCGGCCTCGTCGATCAGGTAGTCCTCGTGATCCTGCGGCATGGCATCCGTCCTCACTCTTGTTCGGAGGCTCCCACGGGCCCGGTTGGCGGTACTCGCAGTATCCGCCGCGCGGCGCCCGGACGCGACGTGCCGAGCCCGCCCGGGCGTGTTGCCGGGGGCCCCGCTCCGACCGGCCGAGCCCCTTGATTGACCCACGGAACCCGCTCCCGAATGGCCCCTGAGAGGGGTGCACCGCGCCCCTAGGGTCGAAGTCATGACGACGACGAACGAGATCACCGAAGCCCCCGCCCGTCTCGACTACGCCCGCACCGTCCCGAAGGTGTTCCGCGTGATGATCGCCCTGGACGCGGCCGCCCGCGAGGGCGTGGACCCGTCGCTGGTCGAGCTCGTGCAGATGCGCACCTCCCAGCTGAACGGCTGCGCGTACTGCCTGGACATGCACACCAAGGACGCCCGCAAGGCCGGCGAGACCGACGAGCGGATCTACCTGCTGCCGGTCTGGCAGGAGGCCCCGGCCGGGGTGTACAGCGCGCGGGAGCGGGCCGCCCTGGCGCTCGCGGAGGAGATCGCCCGGATCGGCGGCGGGGTCTCGGACGCCGTGTACGCCCGGGCCGCCGCGCACTTCGAGGAGGCCGAGCTGGCGCAACTGATCTCGGTCTGCTTCACCATCAACGCCTGGAACCGGATCAACGTGGCCACCCGCAAGTCCCCCGGCACCGTCTGACCGGAACGGCGGCCCGGCCACCGGGGGTACGATCGGTGCCGTACGAAAGGGCTAACCCACACCCACCCGGTGGCCCCGAAGCCCGAACGAACGACGGGGAACGCATGTCCGGCTCGCACTACTTCACCGGTGCACCCGAGGTCGCCAGCGACCGCCGGCCGATCACGGTCTCCCTGCCGGACCTCACCCTGGAACTGACCACCGACACCGGGGTGTTCTCCCGGGAGCGGCTCGATCCGGGCACCCGGATCCTGCTGGAGCACGCCCCGCCGCCGCGGGTGCGCGGCCCGATCCTGGACGTCGGCTGCGGCTACGGCCCGATCGCGCTGACCTGGGCGAGCCGGCGCAAGCGGCTCCCGGTCTGGGCGGTGGACGTCAACGAGCGCGCCCTGGAGCTGGTGCGGCTGAACGCCGAGGCGCTGCGGCTGGGCAACGTCCAGGCCGCGCTGCCCGACGACGTCCCGGCGGACCTCCGGTTCGCGACGATCTACTCCAACCCGCCGATCCGGATCGGCAAGGCGGCGCTGCGCCGGCTGCTGACGCACTGGCTCGGCCGGCTGACCCCGGACGGCTCGGCGTTCCTCGTGGTGCAGAAGCACCTGGGCTCGGACTCGCTGCAGAAGTGGCTGAACGACCAGGGCTACCCGACGACCCGGGTCGCCTCGGTCAACGGGTTCCGGATTCTGGAAGCGCGGCCCCGCCCCGAGACGGGCGAGGGCTCGGAGAATGGACGAGGTACGACGTCGTGAAGCAGCTGCGCGGGACCGAACTGAAGCGTCTGCACCGCTCCTGGCGGCGCAGCAACGAGTTCCGGCTCGCGATGATCCTGGAGAACCTGCAGTCGCCGTTCAACGTCGGCTCGGTGGTCCGGACCGGTGCGGCGATGGGCGCCGAGAAGCTGTACCTGGCCGGGGACACCCCGTCGGTGCGCTCCTCGGGCGCGCAGAAGGCCGCGATGGGCACCGACAAGTACCTGAAGGTTGAGCACTTCCCGACCATCGCCGAGGCGGTGGCGGCGGCGAAGGCGGACGGCTTCAAGGTGGTCGGCCTGGAGCTGGCGGACGAGGCGGTGCCGATGTTCGCGGCCGCGCTGACCCCGGCGGTGGCCTTCGTGCTCGGGCACGAGGACCGCGGGATCACGCCGGATGCGCTGGCGCTCTGCGACCAGGTGGTGTTCGTGCCGCAGCTGGGCCGGGTCGGCTCGCTGAACGTGTCGGCGGCCGCGACGGTGGCCTGCTACGAGGCGCGCCGCCAGGGGTACGCGATCAGCGGCACCCCGGACGGCGCCCTGGCCGACGACCTGGCCGGGGATCTCGGCGACGACCTCGGGGGCGACGAGGACTGACGAGGGTCGATCACGGGAGGGGTGTGCCGAAAGGCCCACCCCTCCCGCCGTTTCCGCCCGGAAACCCCGCGCATCTCTGCCGAACGGCAGATGTGCGGACGGCCCCCGCCCGGAAGCATTCCGGTCGTGACCGAACTCCGGATCCTCGACCTGACCAAGGAGTACCGCGGCGGCAAGCGCGCGGTGGACTCCTTCTCGCTGACGCTGCGGCCCGGCGTGCTCGGCCTGCTCGGTGCCAACGGCGCCGGCAAGTCGAGCCTGATGCGCGTCCTGGCCACGGTCACCCGGCCCACCTCCGGCCGGGTGCTGTGGGAGGGCGTCGACACCGCCCGCGACCCCGGGCCGCTGCGCCGTGCCGTCGGCTACCTCCCGCAGGACTTCGGCGTCTACCCGCAGCTCACGGCGCGCGAGTTCCTCGACTACCTGGCCGCCGCCAAGGGGATGCGGCGGCGCTCCGCGAAGGCCCGGATCGACGAACTGCTCGACCTGGTCAACCTGTCGGGCGCGGCCGGGCAGCGGCTCGGGGCGATGTCCGGCGGGATGCGCCAGCGGGTCGGCATCGCCCAGGCGCTGCTCAACGACCCGGCGCTGCTGATCGTCGACGAGCCGACGGTCGGGCTGGACCCGGAGGAGCGGCTGCGCTTCGGCAGCCTGCTGAGCGGGCTCGGCGCCGACCGGATCGTGGTGCTGTCCACCCACATCGTCCCGGACGTGGCCGCCACCGCCGACCGGATCGCCGTCATGGGGCACGGCCGGCTGCTGCACCACGGCACCCCGGAGGAGCTGCTGCGGCACGCCGAGGGCTCGGTCTGGGAGCTGACCGTCGGGGCCGACCGGCTCCCCGCGCTGCGCTCGCGGTTCCTGCTCGGCGGCACCACCCGCACCCCGCAGGGGGTCCGGGCCCGAGTGCTGTCCCGGGCCCGGCCCGCACCGGAGGCCCGGCCCGTCCCGCCCCGGCTGGACGACGCGTACCTGCTGCTCACCGCCGCGCCGGCGGCGGCCGAGGAGGTGGCGGCATGGTGACGCGCATCGGGGCGCTCGCCCTGGCCGACTTCCGGGAGCGCCGGCGGCGGCCCGGCTACCTGGTCGTGCTGCTCGGCACGCTCGCCCTCGGGCTGCTGGCCGCGCCGATCGGCGAATCCCGCTGGCAGGTCTTCCAGGTGACGGACCTGCACGGCCGCTACACCAGCGGCTACGTGGGGACGGTGACGGCGCTCGGCGGCGCGGTCTGGCTCTCGCTGGCCGGCTTCGGCGTCGCGCGCGGGGCGATCCCCCGGGACAAGCGGAGCGGCGTCGGCCAGGTGCTCGCCGCCACCCCGATGAGCCGAATCGCCTACCTGGCGGGCAAGTTCGGCAGCAACCTGCTGCTGTTCGGCTCGATGCTGCTCGCCCTGGCCGGCACGGCGCTCGCGGTGCAGCTGCTCAAGGGCGACTCGGGCCACGTGGACGCGGTGCGGCTGCTGCTGCCGTACGTCCTGATCACCCTGCCGCTGCTGGCGGTGGTGGCCGGGTGCGCGGTGCTCTTCGACACCCTGCCCGGGCTGCGCGGCGGGCTGGGGGCCACCGTCTGGTTCGCGGTCTGGCTGGTCCTCGTCCTGGGGGCGCAGACGAGCGACGGCCTGGACGTGCTGGGCATGCGCCGGATCACCGCGTCGATCCGGGAGGTGCTCGCGGCGGGCGGCCGGCCCACGGACGGCGTGGAGTTCGGGGTCGGGCTGACGGCGGACGACCGGGTGCTCGGCACCTTCGACTGGCCCGGTCTCGGGCCGGGCAAGGCGGGCGGTCCGGCCGCGACGGGGGCGCTGCTGACGGCCGTCGCGGTCGGGCTCGCCCTGCTCGGGTCGCTGTGGTTCCGGCGCTTCGACGGGGCGTCCACGCGCCCGGGTACGACGAGGCTCCGCCCGGGCGGAACGGGGGTACGCCCGGGCGGAACGGGGGTACCCCCAGGCGGAACGGGGGTACGCCCGGGCGGACGGACCGAAGGGGCCGACCGGGAGGTGGCCGGGGCGGGCGCGGCACCGGAGAGCGGCCCCGCCGCCTTCGCCGCGGCCCCGGCCCGGCTGACCTCGGCCCAGGCGACCTCGGCCCGGCTGGCCCCGGCCCACCGGGGCGGCACGGTGCTCGCCGCGCTCGCCGGTGAGCTACGGATCCTGGTCCAGGGGTGGTGGTTGTGGTGGGCCGGGGCCGCGGCGATCTCGGCGGTGGCACTGAGCGTGGCACCGGCCGGGCCGAGCCACGCGGTACTGCCGTTCGCGATGCTCTGGCCGATGCTGCTCTGGTCCCGGATGGGCCACCGGGCGGGCGGCGGCAGCATCGAGGAGCTGCTCGGCGCCTGCCCCTCCCCGCTCCGCCGCGGGCTGGCCGCGCTGCTCGCCGGGATCGTCCCGGCACTGGCGGTGGTGGCCGGGTCCGTGGTCCGGCTGCTCGGCGCCGGGGAGCACCGGGCCGCCGCGGGCGCCCTGGCCGGGGCCCTGCTGATCCCCGCCCTGGCCCTGCTCTGCGGCACCGTCACCCGCGGGCCCCGGCTGTTCCAGACCCTCTACCCGCTGCTCTGGTACGGGATGATCAACCACGTCGGCGGCCTGGACTTCCTCGGTGTCACCGGGCAGCGCGCCCCGGCCCCGGCAGCGGTCGCCGGCCTCGCCGCCGCCCTGGCCCTGGCCTCGCTCGCCCTGGGGGCGATACGCCACGCCACCCGCTGAGCCGGCAGGCCGAGCGGCCGCCGTGGTCGGCGCCGCCCGGCCACCCGGTGCCGACCACCCGTCACCGGCCAGGGCCGGCCTCAGCCCGGCTTCCCGGCCATCGGCAACATCGTCGGCAAGCTCGGCCCCGCCCCCACCGACACCGACGGACCGTCGCGTGCCGGCCGTCCTCGCCCACCTCGGCGAGTAGCCGGCGACGGGCCCCCGAGCCCCCCGCCCCGGAGCACAAAGCTGCCGGTCAACCGGCAGATCGGGCCCGGCCGGAGCCCGGAACCCCGGAGTACGATGGCCCGGTCCCGGAGGCGCCGAAGGTACGAGAGCGCGCGCGGGCCCGACCCTTGCCGAAGCCGAAGCGATCCTCTCGGCGCGAGGGCGGGCAGGGCCGCGCGCACCCCGGGACCGTCAACCGCACCACAGCACCAGGCAAGGCCCAGAACGACGGCCCGTCGTGCTGCGCAGGCAGGGCGGGGGGCCGTTCCACGCCCCGATGCCCGTCTGTGAGGACGCACCCATGACCCCTGCCCTGTCCACCACGAGCCCGGCCACCGGCGGACGCCCGACCGGGATCGCCGACTCCTCCGGCTGCTCTCCTTCCTTCGACTCCTCCAACTCCTCCAACTCCTCCAACTCCTCCGACTCCTCCCGTCCCTCCCGCCCCTCCGACGCCGAATTCACCGAACTCTCCACCTACAGCCGCCTGTTGGACCTGCTGGCGACGACTCCCGCCGCCTACCGGACGATCTGCCACGTGCCGGAGGGGAACACCGCCCTCGCCAGCGAACTGCGCGGCCACCCGCTGGAGCAGGCCGCCAAGTCCATCGTGATCCGGGCCAAACGCACCAAGCAGGACGGCGGCGGCCGGTACGCGCTCGCCGTGGTGCCGGGTGACCGCCGGGTCGACCTCGACGCCGTCGGCCGGGCCCTCGGGTCCAACCGGGTCGGCTTCGCCGACCGCACCACCGCCGAGCGGCTGAGCGGCTGCGTGAGCGGCTCGATCATCCCGTTCTCATTCCACCCCGATCTCGAACTCCTCGTCGACCACGACCTGTTGGCGCATAGCCATCTCTATTTCAACGCGGCGAGACTCGATCGCTCCATCGAGCTGTGCACGGCCGTCTACCGGACGCTGGCACAGCCGCAGGTGCTCGCCATCGCCGCCTAGCCCCTCCCCTCCCTCCCCGCCCCTCCGCCCCCTCCCCTCCACCCCGGCCCGGGAACCGCCCTGGGCCGGGGCACGGTCCAGCCCCGCCGGGTCGTCATTCCGCTGCCGCCGAAACCGGATTCCGCGACCGTGGGCGACCTGGTAGGAAGTGGATCATCATGAACGACAACGATGTAGTAAGACTGGAACAGGTCACCCGCACCTACGGGACCGGCCAGAACACCGTCACCGCCCTCGCCGGAGTCACCCTCGGATTCGCCCGCGGCAGCTTCACCGCCGTCATGGGCCCGTCCGGCTCGGGCAAGAGCACCCTGCTCCAGTGCGCCGCCGGACTCGACCGCCCGGACTCCGGCACCGTCGTCGTCAACGGCGTCGACCTCGGCGGCCTCGACGAGAACGCCCTGACCGAACTGCGCCGCGAACGCCTGGGCTTCGTCTTCCAGGCCTTCAACCTGCTCGGCGCCCTGACCGCCGAGCAGAACGTCGGCCTGCCGCTGCGCCTGGCCGGCCGCAGGCCCGACCCCGCGCGGGTCCGGGAGGCCCTGGCCCAGGTGGGCCTCGGCGAGCGGACCGGCCACCTGCCCTCCCAGCTGTCCGGCGGCCAGCAGCAGCGGGTGGCGATCGCCCGGGCCCTGATCGCCGCCCCCGAGGTGCTCTTCGCCGACGAGCCCACCGGCGCCCTGGACAGTTCCAGCAGCCGCGAGGTGCTCACCCTGCTCCGCTCCCTCGTCGACCGACAGGGTCAGAGCACCATCATGGTCACCCACGACCCGGTCGCCGCCTCCTACGCCGACACCGTGCTCTTCCTCGCCGACGGCCGGGTCGTCGACCGGCTGGCCGACCCGGACCCGCAGACCGTCGCCGCCCGGATGACCGCCCTGGAGTCCGCCCGCGACGAAGCCGCTCGCGAAGAAGCCGCCGGCGAAGAAGGCCCCGACCGGGTCGTGGGTGACCCCAGATGACCGTCTATCGTCTGCTCCTCCCGATCGCCGCCGCCTCGATGCGCCGCCGCTGGCCGGCCTTCGTCGGCTCCTTCGTCGCCCTCGCCCTCGGCGTCGCGGTGATGTCCGCCGCCGGGGTGCTGCTCAACACCACGATGGGCGAGGACTCGCTGCCCGGCGCGCCCTCGCTGCACAAGCTGGTGAGCTTCATGGCCGCCATGGCCGGGTTCGTCTCGGTCTTCGTGGTCTCCTCGACCTTCGCCTTCGCCGTCGCCCAGCGCCGCCAGGAGACGGCGATGCTGCGCGCGGTCGGCGCGACCCCGCGTCAGGTCCGGGCGCTGGTCCTCGGCGAGGCCCTGGTGGTGGCGCTGGTCGCCGCCGTGGCGGGCTGCGTGATCGGCCTGGCCGTCGCCCCGGCGATCGCCGCCTGGCTGGTCGACCGGGGCGCCGCGCCGGCCGGCTTCCACTCCGAGCCTGCCGTGCTGCCGCTGCTGCTCGCCGCCTCGGGCGGCCTCCTCGTCGCCCTGCTCGGCGCCTACGCGGCCTCCCGCCGGGCCGGCCGGGTGCGTCCGGTGGAGGCGCTCGACGAGGTCGCGGTCGACCGGAAGGTGATGCCGGTCTCCCGCTGGGTGGCGGCGGTGCTGTTCCTCGGCGTCTTCGGCTACACCCTGTCGACCTTCATCTCGATGCCCGCCTCGATGATGGCCGACCCGCAGTCCCGCGATCCGGAGACCACCCCGCAGTGGGCCCTGCTCTTCGATGTGATGGCGGTGCTCGCCGGCGGGCTGATCGCCCCGGTGCTGGTGCCCCCGCTGGTGCGCCTGTTCACCTCGGTCGTCCCGCTGCTGCCCGGCGCGGCCGGGCTGATCGCCCGGCAGAACGCCCTCGCCGCGATCCGCCGCACCGTCTCCACCGCGACGCCGGTCTTCCTGGTGATCGGCCTGGCCGGCTCGGTGGTCGGCGGCACGGCGGCCTTCAGCGACGCGATGGCCGCCCAGGGCCGCGCCGCCCTGAAGGCCGGCTACGTGGTCGAACCGTCCGACGGCCGTGCCGTGCCCGCCGACGCCCTCCGGAGCCTCGCCGCCCTGCCGGGCGCCCGGCTGACCACCGCGTCGACCGTACGCTTCGACGGCCTGGCGACCCCCGACCAGCAGCCCGCACCCGGCCGCCCCACCGACCTGCCGATCCCGGAGGACGGCCTCGCCGTCGACGGCGACCTGCGCGACTCCTGGAACCTGACCGCCGAGGCCGGCTCGCTCGCGGACCTGCACGGCAGGACGGTCGCGGTCTCCACCGACCTGGCCCGGGTCTTCGGCTGGCACGTCGGCGACACCCTGACCGCCCGCCTGCCGGACGGCACCCGGGAACCGCTGCGCCTGGTCGCCCAGGTCGGCCACCTGCTGCCGCACCTCCCGGAGATCGTCGTCCCCCGCGAGGCGCTCCCCGGCCCGAGCGCCGTCTCGATCGCCTACCTGTCCACCGACGCGGACCCCGCGCAGGTCACGGCCGCCCTGAACGGCACCACGGCCCGCGCCACCACGGGCACCGCCTGGATCGGCGCGCGCAACGACCGGTCCACCGACAACGGCTGGATCGCGATGCTGGCGATCCTCGGCCCGGCCCTGCTCTACGCGCTGCTCGCGATCGTCAACACGATGATGATGTCCACCGGAGACCGCCTGCGGGACTTCGCCACCCTCCGCCTCACCGGCGGCACCCGCCGCCAGGTCCTCCGCGTGGTCGCCGTCGAAACCCTGCTGGTCGTCGCCACCGCGGCCGCCCTCGGACTGCTCGTCACCCTGGTCACCCAGTACGCGACGGTCCTGCTGATCGAGAACCGCATCCTCGACGCCACCCGCTCGGCGGCCCTCGACCTGCCCTGGACCACCCTCGCCGGCACCACCGCGATCTGCCTGCTCCTCGCCCTCCTCTCCAGCCTCCTCCCCGCCCGCCTCGCCCTCCGCACCCGCCCCCTCGACCTCGCCACCACCCGCCCCTGACCCCACCACCCCACCCGGCCCCGCTCCCCCACCCGGCAGCGGGGCCGGCCTCGTCTCCCCCAGCCCGAAAACACCAAAAAGCCCAGGTCAGAAACGATCTGACCTGGGCTTTCAAACTGAGCCGCCTGCGGGATTCGAACCCGCGACCTACGCATTACGAGACGATAAGCGATCGTGTTGCCTGGTTCTGCCTCGTGCTCCGCAGTGCCGTTTTGCCTGATCAGGGCACGTGCGGCTGTTCAGCCTCGTCCACCTGGTGTTACCTCGTCCAAAGGCGTCCGGCCGCACACCGGCCGCACATGGCTGAACCAGACGCACCAGCCCGGCCGCAACCGGGGCTGTAGGTGCTCCACAACGGACAGCAACGACAGCGTGGCGGTCTCGCATCGGCTGCTTCCCTGCCCAACTCACTGAGTCGGGCGGAGTCGTGCCCCTGCGGCACTACATCGCCTACCGCTGGCTGCAGAACGTGGCCAGCGCGATCTTCCAGCCGCCGGCGTCGCACCAGGCGATCCTGCTGTGCCTGCGACTGGACCCGGACACAATGGAGTTGAAGGGTTGAAGGAAGGCTTCACGCGCGACATGCGCGAGATCGGGCGACCAGGGACCTGGAAGTGGGGATCGCCTCGGCGCCGGACTTGGAGAAGGTGGTGCCGTTGACCAGCGGGCGGTCCAGGCAGCCTGACGAAAGCACTAGGCGCGTATTTGATTGTGATCATTCTGGGAAGTTGACCTCGCGGCGCGGTCTGGTCCGGTAGACCGTGTTCCGTGACGCGAGTGCAACTTTCAGATTCGGAGTGAGAGTTCATCGAGCCGTACCTGCCGATCGGCGAGTACGGCCCGTACCCCGAACAACTGCGCCGGCAGTTCGAAGGGGTGATCTGGCACTTCAAGACCGGCAGTCAGTGACATGAGACGCCCCGGGAGTTCGGTGCCTGGTCGACCGTCCACAACCGGTTCCGGCAGTGGAGGGACGCCGGCGTCTTCGAGGCCCTGCTGGAGGGTACGATCGCGGAAGCCGCCAAGCGCGGAGAGGTGGACCTGTCCCTGGTCAGTGTGGACTCCACCACCGTCCGGGCCCATCACGACGCTGCGGGGATGCACCTGGACGCCGATGCCCTTGCCGCCTTGGAGAAAGCCGCCGAGGAGGCGGACAAGGCCCGGCAAAAGGGGGCGGCCCGCAGGAACAAGACGGACGTCACGACCCGGAACGCGAAGAGCGGCGACGCATCCGACGTCGCCGCAAGCTCCGTCTGAAGGCAGCTCTGCTCGGACGCTCCAGAGGCGGGCAGACCAGCAAGGTCCACATTGCCGGCGAGCGAAAGTGCCGCCCGCTGGCCTTCGTCCTGACCGAGGGCCAGGCCGCCGACAGCCCGCAGTTCATCACCGTGCTGGGGAAGATCCGTGTCCGCGGGCCCGTCGGCCGTCCTCGCACCCGGCCCGACGCGGTCGCCGGAGACAAGGCCTACTCGTCGCGCGGCAACCGCTCCCACCTGCGCAAACGCGGCATCAAGGCCGTCATCCCGGAGAAGGTCGACCAGGCCGCCAACCGCAGGAAGAAGGGCAGCAGGGGCGGCCGACCCGTCAGCCATGACGACGAGCTCTACAAGGACCGGAACACCGTCGAGCGCCTGATCAACAAGATGAAGGCCTGGCGAGGCATAGCCACGCGCTATGACAAGACCCCCCGACGAGCTACCTCGCCGGCCTCCATCTTCGCGGCGCGATGATCTGGATCAAGGACCTCACCAGAGCCGCCACTTGATCACGACCAAATACGCGCCCTAGGCGGCTGGAGCTTCATGCTCTAGCCACCCCCGTGCCTCTGTGGCCCCCGGCGCCGGCTGCCCGTGGTTCTCACCTCACGCCTCCGGCCCGGCGAGGGTGAAAGTCGTCCTGGGTCAGCTCGGCAGCTCCGCGTAGTTCGAGGAGAGTCACACAGCGCGGCGACACGTGTGAGCACCCCTTGATATCCTCGGCACCAACATGCAATATGCCCGAGTTGCCCCACTCTGCCGGATAGGAGTGGCGCACGCCCCCTTCGTCTTCAGTCATGATGCTCACATGGCCACCATCCAATCCGCAGCCGAGATCACGCCTCTTTTGGACCGCATCAAGGGGCAGAAGATCGCCGTGCTCCAGGTGCTCGGCATCAACTCGTTGAAGTCTCTCTCACCATCTCCGGAGGCGCTCGTGGGTGAGGCGGTGACTGCGGCGGACATCGTCGAGCGGATCATCAGCATCAACACCGCCAGCCACATCATCTCGTTCGATCTCCAGCGGACCGGTCGTGTTGTCTTGCTCGAGGCTGCGGAGCCCTATCGGTTGGTTGTCGGGGCCGTCCGCCCTACCGTGCGCCTGCTCATGAGTGATGGATCAGGCCTGGACCTCACCGAACCCGCCAAGACGAAGCGGATCACGGTCACGATCGCAGCCCGGTCTGAATGACCTTGCCGCAACGGAACGATCAACTTCCCAGGCGGCATCGATGCAGCTACTCTCGACGCAGGGACTTGAGCACGTCATCGGGAGAGGCATGGCCCAGCAGAACCACCGCAAGGACGACCTCCTGGTCTCCTACAACTTCATCCGCGCAGTCCGAGAGTCGGGCTACGTCAGCCTCTCGACAGCCCTGGCTGAACTCGTCGACAACTCCCTCCAGGCGGCCGCCACGGAGGTCGCGGTCACAATCGCGCGCCCCGTGGCAGGCGGCCTCCCGGAGATCCGGGTCGAGGACAACGGGGAAGGCATGTCGCGCTCAGAGATCGAGGCGTGCCTCCGTTTCGGCGGTTCATCGCGCTTCGACGAGCGGCAGTCGTTCGGTCGGTTCGGAATGGGCCTGCCGGCTGCATCCCTTAGTCAGGCACGACGGGTCGAGGTGACCTCCTGGCAGAACGGCAAGGCGGCAAACCAGGTCTCCTTGGACGTTGATGCGATCGTCGCAGGAGCTCCGGTTGACCTTCGCGCCCGCCGCCGGACTGGTGGCACCACGGGATCGGGCTGCCTGGTGGTCTGGCAAAACTGTGACCGCATCGAGTATCGGCGCCTCGCTTGGCTCGAACGCGCCTTGCGCCGCGACCTCGGACGTATGTACCGACGGTTCCTGAGCAACGGCGCCCTCACCATGACCATCAACGGGAAGCGAGTCGATCCGGTCGACCCCCTGCTCCTCACGGCCAACGTTGAGGGGCATAGCGCGCGTCTGGCCTTCGAGCCGCTCCGCTACGAACTCGCGTCGTCATCGGGCGAGACCGCCTTCGTGACAGTTCGGTTCGCCATGCTGCCGGTTCACCGCTGGCATCATCTCGA
The DNA here is from genome assembly GCF_014656195.1 of Kitasatospora xanthocidica. GTDB lineage: Bacteria > Actinomycetota > Actinomycetes > Streptomycetales > Streptomycetaceae > Kitasatospora > Kitasatospora xanthocidica. The sequence goes on from NZ_BNBY01000001.1 coordinate 56,152, forward strand.
CAACGTGACCAAGCGACGCGTCGGCATCGTGGGCGGCGCTGGCGTCTCCATTCTCCGCGCCGGTCGCGAGATCGCAAGCGGCTGGCACCTCATGGGCGGGAAGCGCAAGGAGAATTATGACGACTGGTGGCGCTGCGAGATCGAGTTCGATCCTGTGCTCGATGAGCACTTCGGCATCACTATCAACAAGCAGGGCATCCGGCCTTCCCAGGTTCTCCAGGATGCCCTCGGGCCGGAGTTGGAGTCGATTGCCCGGCTGTTGAACTCTCGCGCACGTCAGGCGTTCGAGGAGGTCAAGTTTCGAGCGGCGACGGAGACGTCGTGCCGGATTGCCGAGGCCGCCGATGTCGACCTGCCCGTGATCCGGAGAGCGGGAAGGGGGTCAGGCGCTTTGTCCTACCGGATCGGGTCACAGCAACTCCCAGTCGGGACTATGTTCACCTCGGCTCTGAAGCGGCGCACGCTCGACCTGACGCTGAACGTTGATCATCCTGCTTTTGCCGCGCTCTACCACCCGCTGCAGACGCTGAGCGACGAGGCGGCCGGAGAACTGCGCGTCGCCCTCGAACTCTTCCTCTTGTCCCTTGCTCGCACCACAACGCTCCTGGGTCGCGATGGCCAGGACTGCGATGCTCTCCTGCAACTTTGGAGCAGGACCTACGGACGGATGCTCCAGAAGTCATGAAAGAAAAGTCCGCGCTCATTCGCCTCCGCCTGCCGGACGACGCCTCTCGCCCGGAACACCAAGGCTTCACCCGCCTCTGTGCCTTGCTGGCGACCGCTGTTACCGACGGCAGGGACGTGGGTGACCATGAACATTGGATCCGAGCCGCCAAGGTCACGAGACTCTATGAGCGGCCTATGCTCGCGGCGGCCGCTCACTGCGTCATCGACCTCGTGGACCAGGGCTGGACGGTCAAGATGGACGGGTCCACAGCGGTCTTCGCGCCCCCGTCTGCACACGGCGACCGCGAGACAGAGAAAGCCCGGATCCGACGCCAGGAACTCCTCCGTCGCGATGAACAACTCTGCAGGAGTAGCGTTCGACGATTCGTCGAGGGTATGGAGCGCACCCACGAGCACGGCGGTCGGCTGGTCTCCGTTTTCGACCTGATGCGAGATGGCCGTGAGTTGGCGACCGCTCTTCAGGGCGCGACCACGGCCGCGGACGCCATCAAACCCTATGTCCAGATCGTCGATTCCTCGACATGCGAAAGGACCGGATTCAAGCTCCACGACATCTGGCGCTACTTCCGCCATACGTGGTCCAACGCCTACGCCACCGTCCCTGGCCGCTCGATGCCAATCTTGATCCGAGATGCCGCAACCGAATTTCATACCGTGATTGGATTGGCCGCGATCTCCAGTCCGATCGTGCAGATCGCCCAACGCGATCACTGGATGGGCTGGGAAACCGATCAGTTCCTTGAGCATCTGCGCGCTGAGCCCACCGACAATGCCGCTTCATGGCTTGCCCAGCGGATCGAGGCTCAGCGGAGCGAGATCTACGTCGATGACCTCCTGCGTGACGACGTTCTCCAACCCACCGATCTGACAATGCCCACCCCAGAGACTATCGCTGCGCTGCGACAAGATGCCGACCGACATCACAAGAGGCATCACCAGACCAGCACGATCCGTGAGATTCGCAGCATCGGGCGCGACGCGTGGGTGGAGCGCGCCAAGACCGACCTGTTTCGCAGCAAGCGCTCAGCAGCACTCGCTGACGCGCTGGAAATCGGAACTTTGCTCGGGTCTTACCTGTCTCCGCCCACGGCTGAGGGGCTCGCTAAGGCTTTCTCAGATCCCAAGGCCCGTACACAAATGCGTCGTGTGGTCCGTCGCGCGCGAGGAGAGCGAGTCGGCACCGTCATCGCCGACCTCACTGTCTGCGGCGCCGTGGCGCCCTACAGTGCCCTGGCCGCGGGCAAACTCGTGGGCGCTTTGGCTGTCTCCCCTCCCGTGCTCGCGGCATACCGCGAGAAGTACGCGCGACCGAGTGAGATCGCATCCGCGATGGCCGGCCGTCCGATTATGCGCGAGGCCCGACTCTCCTTTGTCGGAACCACCTCCCTGTACGGCACTGGGTCAAGCCAGTACAACCGGCTGTTCTGGCCGGCCGAGGTCATGGGGGGCGACAGCGCCACCCGGATGGGCTTCCACGAACTTGGCCGTTCACGCTCGTTCGGAACCTCCCACTTTTCCGAGGAGACAGTCGACGCCCTCACCCGGCTGCCGGCACTGCGTGGCTCGCTCGTCCGCGTGAACAGCCTCTTCGGAGAAGGTGTCAGCCCTCGGCTGCGCAAGGTCCGGCTGGGGCTCGCGGCGCTCGAATGGCCTGCCAATGAACTCCTCCGGCACGGCCGGGAACGCATCCTCTACGGTGTTCCGCTGGTAAAGAACCTCCGTGACTACTCACTAGGTGTCGACCGAGAACCGCAGTACCTGTTGGATCCAGAACTGCCAGAGGCTGACGCCAAGGTCGCCGAATGGTGGCTCGAGCGCTGGTGCCGGCCGCGGGCAAGGCGCAACGAAGTCCTGGAGTCCATGCGTGCGCACCGGCTGGTCCGCCCGATTGAGCACGGTGCCCGCGTGCCGCTGCCTTCCAGAGAGGTAGAACTGCCTGTCGGCGAGGGGATGCTCCCGCTCGCCTAGCACGCGCCCAAGCGCCAGTGCAGATAGCCCACGTCGCTGGCTGCTGCACCCAGAGATCTAAGGGTGCGGCAACCAGCGGCAATGGCGCACTGGCACGGTGAATGCGTCTATCTGGCATCCTAGGGACAAAGCACGCGCCAGACTTATGCTCCGCCGAGATCCGGAGCCGAATAGCCTGAAATGTGACGCAGGAAACTCGAATCAACCACGATGTCGCCCTTCAGGCGCCATGCACGGCGCTCGTAAATCAGGTCCCCGGTCACCATGAAGGGGATTTTGCGCTCGTATGACATGATGGCCCAGCCGTGATTCTCTCCGGTCAGAGGAACCTGAACTCGCAGGGACTTTCCATCCACCTCCGCCACAACGGTAACGACCGCAGCCTCGTCACCACTGGGCATGGAGTCGTCTCGCGATAGCGATTTAACGAGTCCAACGAGTGTTTCTCGCCGGGCGGGCTCATCTCTCTGAATGAGCCTCTCTCGGATATGAGGAAATTCGCCAATCAAGTCCCGGCCGAACATAATAGTCGCCAGCCCGACATCCGGCTTTCGTTCTGCCGCAGCCCACTCGAATGACAAATCCAGTGAATTGAGATGGTCCGGCGCCGACAAGTCTTCGAGCGACTCAACCAGGTCCACACTAAGCCCCGAATCGCCCGCAGAGGCAAGCGATTGATGCCTCCCGGCTTGCGCCAACAGTCTCGTAGTTTCCAGGCCTCTCGCCAGAGTCTCCATTACTCGTCGGGGGAACGTAATCGTCGATTCCTCGGCGTCACCCAGGCGCGTCACCACGGTGAACACAAAACTGCCCTGCTTGGTGTGGCCGAGCCGTACAGCCCGATCTAGGAATTCCCCTACCGCTGGCGGCCGGCGCCCCTTGTGCGGGTGATTGGGGTCCGCTGCTGTCGTAGCCGACGCCTTCATCATCTTGTGGATCCCGTGCAGTGTCCTTTCGGCCTGCCTGAAGGGGATCGTGCCGTCGGTCATGTGCTGGTCGAGGCGAACGAAGAACAGATCTGCACGGGTTGCCAGGACATGCTCGAGAAGTTGACCTGCGTCCCAGTCATGAATGTGCGCCAGCGATTCCAGTGCATCGATGAACCGTGGTGTGAAGTCAACGTATTCCGTGGCCAGGGGGATCATAACCCGCGGTGCCCTCAGAAGTGGACCATCCGACCGATAGCGCCAGACTTCACGGACTTTAGCCTGACGCAGTTCCAATTCCCAGTCTCGAGAAGCGAGAAACTGAGACACTGCCGCCGGAGTCAGCGCGGACGCGACCTCGCGATACGTGTCAAATTCCGTCCGGCTCACCTCTGCCCCTCCTCTGCATCGCCAATGGACTTCATAATGCCCCGAAGCTGATCAACAGTGAACAGGTTCCGACGCGGCAGATGGACCGTGTGGTAGTCCTTGATTGGTCCGTCATGTCTCAGATTTTCGGCCGATTCCCAGAACATGCGGCTACGCGTGAACAGTCCCCAGTCGTCTACGTTAAGCCACGGCTCTGGCTCACGGGGAATCAGGAGCACGCCAAGGTATGCCGGAATAAATCGCTTGCCGCGCGTTAGCTTCCGGAATGGCTTCGCCTTCATCCGCCAAGTCATGCTGTCGTCTTTGAGAAGACTTTCTTGATGGGTGCACTTCAGCTGAAGCTCGAATTGAGGACCGTAGTACCCATGGTATTCGCACGAAGAGACGATTGTAATGTCGACGCCTTCGTAATCAGTCTCGTGAGGTTTGATGGAACATCCGGCCGCATAGGCGATCATTCGCGTGAACGAAACGCTAAAGTGTTCCTGTAGTGCGGTTATGGGCACCTGGCCTTCCGCAAGGTCGTCTTCACCCATCTGGTCTCCGCTGGCGTCTGTTGACATATACCCCCTCCTGGCTTCTCGTGGCGGCCGACGCTGTCGCTCTGATTGCCACTCTTCGACGCGTACCGTGCTGTAGCCGCAGAAGGCCCGCCGCCGGAGTGCGGTGGGGCGGCGGGCCGTTGTCCGCTCTCGCCTAGGTCAAGGTCTGAAGCACCTGATTGCTGGCGAACGGGAGGTTGCGGGAGATGACCGTATCGTCGATCAGATAGACTGGCACGCTACCTGCCTCCTTCGCGCGACGCAGCTCGTCGGTGGGTGCCACGTCAGGGCATAGCGGGTCATGCACGCCGAAGATCCACTGCTGGTTGCCGCGCTGCACCAGGATGGGCGCGGTGATTGCTCCGACGCCCTCGATTTCGAGCTTGGCGCCACGCGTGAAGTGCGCGTCGCACCCTCGACTACTAAGGTCCTCGTAGAGGGTGTCGGCCGATCGCTCGAGCCGTTCGTCGTTCAGGGTGGGTGCTGTCCCGTGGATCAGGTACCGCAGAAGGCTGGCGCCGACATGACGGTCGAGGAGGCTGTGCTCAAAGCGATTCCGGAAGCTGCGCAGACACCTGTAGCAGGACTGGTCGCAGTTCTCCGGGCAGTCCTCAAGAAGTTTCAGCGTCTCCTCGAGGATCTCCACGCCGTAGTCGCTGACCCTTCGAGCGAAGCCAGCTCCGCCCGCAAGCGTGTCGTAGAGGTAAATCTCGGCTTCCAGCCCTTCGTTACCTAGGGCAGTCAGCGCCGGCCGGTACTCCGCCTGCAACTCCGTGGCTTCAATGCCGAGCTTTAGGGTCGCCGCGATCGTGAGCGCTTCAGCAACTGAGCGCAGTGCGATGTGCGTCGAGAGATTCGCTGGCCTCAGCGTGATCGGCGAGTCGACCCTCAAGCGCACCAAGAGCACGTCGGAAATGAAGTCGGTGCCCAACACCATCCCGCGGGTTGAGCCGGTGCCGGGGCATTCTGGTGCCTTCAGGTCGGGGAAGGGCTTCTTGTGGGTAGCGAGCAGCCTTCCCGTGGCCATAGCGGTCGGTTCGATGAGGCCGCAGCGGGTGCAGTACGTGTATCCCTCGTTGCGGGGGCCGGTGTTGGTGACCAGCAGAGTTTCTCTGCGGTACGTCTGTGCCACGCGTTCAGTGACTCGCTTCCAGGCGGTCTCCTCCGTCGGCCCAGGTGCCATGAGCTTGGCGCGCGTCGCGTAGCTGCGCGCCGGGGCGTCGTCCGGGCTCGTTCCCGGATCCTGGTCTGCCGGGTGCGCGAACCCGGGCGGTCGCATCCAGGTCTTGGCCTTGCCGAACTTACCCTCTGCGCCGCAGGCCGGACAGTGGCGCTCCTTTCCGCGCTCTGCCTCATCGAATGGGAAGTGCTTGGCGTAGTGACAGTCCTGGCATTCGAAGTAGAGCAGCCGTTCCTGCCATGCCTGATAGCGCTCCTTCTGGACCGGTGAGTAGATGGCCCCAGAGGTCCATTCCTTGTTGTCGATCCACACCACCTTGCCCGGCGCATACTGGCTGAGCGCCACCGTGAGACCCTGACTGGCAGCATATTGGAACTGGGTGTTGAACCGCATGGACGAGTTGACATCGAAGACGTGGAAGGCGACCACATCGGTCGGAAACGCGTAGCGCGGCAGGACGCCCTTGTACAGGAGACGGTCGAGCAGGTTCTTCTGGCTCCGTCGGGCGTTCGGCTCCTCCGAGTCGAGCTCTACCGGGGGTTCAACCTCCTCCTCAGAGTTCAGCAGCGGGTCTTCGACCGTATTCGCCTCCACGGGCGACCCGTCAAGGTCAAGCTCGAGAGCTCTGTCGATCTCGAAAAGCGTTCGCGTCACGATGGCTTGTAGGACTTCTGTACGGGCGTCTGCGCTCAGTTCGTCGGGAAGCCAGGCCGCGACCTCTTCGCGAAGCACGTTCTCCTTGCTCTTCAGCCACTCTTCCAGGTCCGTTCGGTTGAGCGGGGATGTCGTCCCTGTGAATGAGGTGACCCGCCCCAGAACTTCGAAGAGCTGAGGCTGGTCCTCGGGCTGGATTGCTGGCAGTCGATCTTGGTGGTAACGCTGCAGCAGATAGGCGATGACATGGCGCCGCACGATTTCTTCGTTGTCCATGGTCAACACCGGATCATCGACCTTGCCGCGGATCATCAGGTCTGGCTGGCGGAAGTAATGGTCGTCGTGCGTGTCAGCGCTGCCAAAGGCAAGCACTGTGGCGACAGCATTGCCACGGCGGCCGGCCCGGCCCGCTCGTTGCTGGTAGTTGGCACGAGACGGCGGCATGTTGCGCAAGGCCACACCGGTCAGGTTGCCGATGTCGATGCCAACCTCCATGGTGGTCGTGCAGGAAAGCACGTCAATGGCGGCGCGCGACTGCTCTCCCTGCGAGGATCGGCCGAGATCAACGTCCTGGAAGAGCAACTCGTGCTCCTCGGCCTTAGAGAAGACGGCGTCCGACTGCGCGGCGTTGAGCTGCGCCGTGTGCTCGGCGGCGATGATACTCATGGGCAGCTCAGGCGGGCTGCTGAGAGCCCGGACGGCACTGGCTCGATAGTAGCCCTTCCGGGCCTGGAAGACCGGATCGGTATCGGGGTCCAGGGTGCGGACTCGATCGGCGCCACAACTACCGCACTTGCAACTGCCAGGAAGTGGCCGCTGCGTGAAGCGACACCGCTCGCAGTAGCCCCACTGCCCACCGAGTTCCAAAGCCAAATTCGAGGCCAGCATGCGGTAGTTACCGCTACCTACCGATTCGCAGAAGGCTGTGAGCAGTGTGGGCAGCCAACCCTCCCTGAACGTCTTCCTTGCGGCGTTCGATTCGAGCAAGCGGTCGACGGACTTGAACCTTCCCGCGTGTGGCTGGACGCCGCCCTTCTGCTTCCACCAATCCCCGTCAGTCATCGACGTGAACCAGATGCCAGGGCCGCTCCAAGCAGCCAGCCACAACCGGACAAAAGCCAGCTTGGCTTCGGCACCCTCTGCGACGCCGCCGATATCCGGCAACTTCGCGAGCAACTCGTCCGTGAGGTTCGCCCGCTCACGGATCGAGGCCAACCCAAGCGATGACAACCCGTAGTACTTGTCCGTGAGCGTTGCATACATAGCGCGCAACAGCGACTGCGGCGGCTGGGCGGTGGTGAAGAGCGCACCCATTTCAGCGAGGTTGCCTGTGAGCGCGCCCTTGTCGATTGCCCGTGCGACCGTGCCCATCACCTGGAGCGACTCTGTCGGGCGCAGTTCTGGACGCAGCCGCACTGACAGCACATGTGATCCGGCCATAACCGCCACATACAGCCTGTCCAGAGCGAGAATCGGCCCCAGAACTTGGTGATTAGCGAGCTCCCGCCACCCCCGCAGGATCACCGGCCGCATGACATCGCGCAGCGAGTAGGTCTGTAGGTTGGGCGCAAGTCGCGCGGCAACCTGCCGGGAGTCGGAGAATGCGAGCACCTTGCGCCCGCGCAACGGGGCGAAGTCGCTGTACGGTTGCGCGCCAGGCGGTTGTACCTCGACTTGACGAGTCACCAACGCCTGGAAGGGCTGATCACCCTTCGTCTGGTGATCCTGTACCGATGATCGACCGAAGCCAGCGAGTCGCCCGCACACGCCGCAGGGCTTGAACTCGCCGTTCGCCTCACCCTCTTCGCCATCATCATCACTTCCGACGGACTCTCCCCCACGGAGCCGAGGGATGAAGATGCTGCGCGTGCGTGGCCCGAGCTTCCCTGGTGGATTGAGTCGACCGGTGATGAGATCAAGGTCCGCGGGCTCCACGTTAGCCGCGTCATGCGACGGGGCCTCCAGCAGTAGATCGAGCGCTTGGAGTTCGGGGATGGAACCAGTGGAGGAATAGAAATCCGCACCTGGCTCGTGCCAGAGATGGGATGGTTCAAGTACATCGTCCGTATAGGCTCGCGCATAAGCGGAGCCGCAGTGCCGGCAGGTATACAACTCGAAGACACGGGCTCCGCATCCGCATGTGGCCTGCGGCTGGGCGTAGAGCCTGCCGACCGGACCAGGCTCCGAGCTCGCCTCCCGGTCGACCTCTGAACATTCGGGGTCAAGACAGGCCCACAATCCTGCCAGCCCTCGGAAGAACGCGTGCACTCGGCACGGCAGCAGCCCGGCGTCATCCGTTGACCGGCGGGCGGCGCTTCCGAGCGCTACCAGCGTTGAGGCCGCTCTATCGGCAAGCTCCTTCTCCGCAGCGGGAAAGATGCTGGCACCCAGTTCATCGAGCGGATGAGCCCTTTGCATCGTCTGGTTGACGAGCAGATTCATCGGCGCGAAGTCGACTAGGGCCTCGTGGAGCAGTTGACCCGCGCTGACTCCGGGCGCCTTCTCAGTGACCTCCCGGTAGTCCAGCAACCCGCGGACCGCGTCAATGCGGCCAGCGTCTGACTCCGCCTCGTAGAACGTGTGCATCGGTACGGCAGCAAGGACCTCTGCGTCCTGGATGGTCCCGGTGGTGGCGGGTTCCCGCAGGGCAAGCCGTCCTTCCACCGTCTTGAAGTCGTCTGGAGACTTGCCACTCAACTGCGCAGCAAACAGGCGCGCGTACTCCGCGCTGGCAAAGCTCGCGCTTGTGCAGATCACCTGCAGCCGATCGGGCGTGATCCCAAGCCTTGCACGGAGTCGCCGGAGCAGGAGCGCTACCTCGGCGCCAGCCGCTCCGCGGTAGAGGTGGGCCTCGTCTACGACCAGGAGGAACCTCTCGTCCGGGTTGTTCTCCAACCATGCCCGGGTCGCATCGAAGACCGGCCGCTCGAGCGGACGCATGAGCATGTACTCAAGCATCGAGTAGTTCGTGATGAGCACGTCTGGCGGCGTGTCCAGCACTTCATGGCGCGTCAGGAGCTCGGGGTCCTCAGGCCGGAGGACCGCACGAATGAACTCGCCCTTCCTGTTCTTCCAGCGGGAGCCGCGCTCTCCGTACCAGGCTTTCAGGTCCGGTTTGGCCGGCCACTTTCCACGCGACTGCAGTTTCTCAATGAGAGCGGTGGCTTCGCTATGTCCTTGCGCCGCGGGGTTGGACGCCCGGTCGATGAGGTCGATGTAGAAGTCCTCAATCGACCGCAGCCGCTCTTGATCCTTCTCGACTCGCCGAACACCGGGATACAGGGTGCGGCTCGTGTAGCGGGCGAAGCGTGCTGGACGTCCGGCCCATGCGGTGAACTGCGCAGTGACTCGCGGGTCGCCGAGCAGCAGCCGAAGACGTCCCAGTTGGTCGTTCACCAGCGCGTTCATCGGATAGAGAATCAGGGCCCGTACGGAGGGTGCTGCGAATGACTCAGGCTTGTGTGCAGCCTCCGTTGCGAGCTTCGCCAGCATCGGTTCGAGGAACGTCTCCGTCTTTCCGGAACCTGTGCCGGTCGTCACAGCCAGACTGAAGCCATCTCGAGTCGTCCACTCCAGGGCCTCCGCCTGGTGGGTGTACGGCGGGTCGTAGAGGAGTGGCTGGTGAGCACCGACACGTGCACTCAGGGCACCAAGGAGCGTCTTGGCTGCTGCATCGAGTTCGAGATCACCGAAGCCTCGGCCAGTCTGGTAGCGGGGAGTGCTCTCGATGAACGGCGCGCGGAAGAGCACGCCCTCCCGCTTCAGCAACTCGCGACGCTGCTCGATCACGGTGGGGTGTCCCACGTGGTACGTGGCCTCGATGTAGTCCCGAAGAGCCGCCTGAATGCTGGCGATAGTCTCTGCGATCGTGGGTGCTTCCGTGGTCACGCCACTCCTCCCTCATCGTTGACGTGCATCCACAGCATGTCAGTGAAGAACTCCGTTAGTTCGCCGATCGCCCAGAGCGGAACGCGATAGGTGATCAGCGCATCCCTGGCTCGGGGGACAGGCACGGCCACGAGTTCCAGGTACCGCTGCGCCCACCCAGGCACGGGGCCGAACAGATCGAGAGGGTGACTCCCTGGAACTCCGCCGGCAGGCCGGATGCGCACAAGTTGCGGCTCTCCCCGGGCGGCGTCGATCGCTGCCTGAAGCCGCCACGCCTCGTCGCACGCTGAGCCAGCAGGATCGTCAGTCGGCAGATCGATGAGGGCTAGGGGCCGGCCATTATCCATGCGAACGAAAGACCACAAGTCAGCGCCATATGCTTGCGGGCGACGAGCAACGTAGTCTCCGGAGTCACCGTCGGAGGGAAGCCGCCAGCGGGCCCGATAGTGGAGGACTGACGACTCAGGGTCGAGGAGCTTCAGATCGCTCACAAGACCTGATTGTGCTGCCCTGTCCAGGCGCTGACGCATCCCGCCGACGACACTGGTAGCGCTGGCCACACTCGGTTGCCTGCACCAGTCGTGAATGCTGATCTCATGGAGTCCGGCCGCATGTAACCAGGCCGGCCCCATCGTGGCATCGAGTTCGATGGACCGCACATGGCCCTCGTGGCTCACGCACGCGCCGACAGACTCGTCCAGGAGCGGAAGGCCGTCGGGCCGCACACCCAGCAAGAGGTAGCGCCCGGGTGCCTGCGTCACATACGAAGGCGGAGCGAGATAGAGCTTCCTACTTCCACGGTCCATCCGGTTCGGGAGTTCGACTAGGTCGCCGATTGCCACCAGCAGATCCAACTGGGTCGCTAGCTGGCCACGAGTGGCCGAGGAGGAGACGTCGAGCGGACCCAGCACCTCCATCACCGCGTCGACGAGTTCACGCGGTGTCGCCGGGCACAGGAACGAAGCCGCTCGGCGCAATGACGAGCAGATCGCTTCGGGTGCACTCAGATCGATCACCGTCTCGTCCAAGCCGAGCGTGTGGACGGTACGGCTGGCGACCTCATGGCGGCTGAGCGCGTTAACACTCATCGGCGGTCCCCGGAAGCCGGCTGGTCCGATGCATCCCGGAGGGCTTCAGTCCCCAACACCGCGAACCTTCCTGCCCGGATGAGGGCGGGGGAAATAAGCACACACCTCAGGAGCCGGTCCCTTTCGGGCTCTGCCCAAGTCGCGACCGCCCCCGGCTTGCTCGCGAGCGCCAGAAGGAAGTCCGCTACAGCATGAGGATCACCCATGCCGCTGAACGTCACGAGGACTTCAATGGCGTCAGCCAATCCGTCACTCAGGGCATCCGGTGAATCCACCCACTGCCAAAGATGACGAGCGATCCGCTTGGCTGCGGCACGTTGTTTGAAGCTCTCCCCTACGAGATTCTCCATTTCATCGAGCAACTCGATCTGCCGGTGCGCACCTGCTTTCTTGCGCTTGCGCTCGAGGTTCGCCCACCGGTGCCCGGCGATGACGGACACAAGCGCCATAGTGACCGCCTCGAGGACTTGCGCCTGCTGGTGACGAGCGAACAGGTCAGCCGGGAGATCGGCATCGAGCCACCGGCGGTGCCCTTCGATGAGCCGCTGGACCTCATGGAGCGTGTCACCCGAAGATCGCGGCATGGCTGGGTCGGTGTGGCGCAGTAGGTTTGGCTCGGGTGGCAGGATGATCGCTGCTGCCAGTTTGCCGGAGGTCGCTTGGAGGAGTCCGCCTGTAGCTGGCACAGCGATGGGCCCACGAGGATCCCACTCCTTGCCGACCAGCGGGTCCTCCACCGAGAACATATGCACCTGAGTGTCGTCGCTCCCTGTCCGGTCTACCAGCCGAGCATCGTGTTGCCCGCTGTGCCGCTTGGCGAGCACCCAGCGGAGCGGGTCGAAGCCGCGTTCGCATACCAGGGATGCGAATCCAACTCCGTTCCGAAATACCGACACCTCACATGACTCGGCCTCTTCGAACGCGCTGAGCATCTTCTTCTTGCGCAAGACCTGCTCCGTCAGCCTCTCCCATGCTCCATCACTGAAGGGCACCGAGATGCCGTAGAGCTGCCTTTCCAGATCCGAACCATCACCGCCGCGAAGAGTGATCGATAGTTCGGCCCTTGTCTCCAGCGGACCGTCAATCGAGAGACTCGCCCTGCCATCCCACAGTTCAGCCATCTTTGGGCGCGCCGGTGTGGTGAACAGCCGGATCGCAGTACCTTCCGTCGCGGCTTCGCGGCTGCTGTGCGGGTCACGGATCGTAATCGCCAGGGAGCCGCTGAAGCGGGGCCGATCCGTCTCTGGAGTGAGCAGCGCAACGTTCACATCGTGCGTGCCCACTGTGAGGTTCTCCAGAGCAAAGAACAGCTCCGGTTCGCCTTCCGGGAACTCCAGCACGAAGGGGAGGCCGCGGTCTACGGTCACGGCACACTTGTCCGCGGCGTGCGCAGACTTGACGGCCAGCATGGCCGGCTCCCCGGCAAGCCACTCGACGGCACCGTCTCCGTCCCAGGATCCTGGCACCAGTCCGACCGGTCGAATCGAGACGTCGGACGTCACTGTTAGCCCGACAACTTTAAGTTGCTCGACTTCCGCCGCGCCGATGATCTCCGGGACCTTGCACTCGAAGACATGGACGCCTTCCATCGGGGTCATGGTCGGCACGATCCAGGGCAACGACGGCGGGCTACTGCCGGCTCGTCCAACCAGGCAGTACTCCTTGCCGGGTCGGACGAACTTGCCCTTTACCTCGATGGCTTCCCTGGCTGATCGTCTCGCGAACAGCCACCACGGCCCCGGATCGATGGAGCAGTGCTCGGCGATCAGCTCATTGACGGCATCCGATCCGCGCTCCAGTGCGATGGCTGGAGCGCCGGGTCGGGGCCAGGTTGGCAGCAGCACTTTGCCGGGCCACAGCAGCCGCCCGCGCGCAAGCGGGCGAGGAATGCCTTCGACCCGTGGACGCAGACTCCGAAGCTCCTGATCGACTTGTGGGTTGCTTGCTTGCAGCGGCGTGAGGTCGGGCAGTTCGAGATACGGCCGCCAGCCACCATTTTGGTTGCGCAGGAACAGCCTTGGGTTGCTTACAGCCGGGACGCGGCGCCTTCGCTGGAGAGCCGCGGAACCGGCTCCTGTCGGAAGGAAGCCGCTCGAGCGGATCACATTGGCGGAGTGCCTGGCGCGCGACAGCCAACTACGGGATACCTGTTCATCACTCAGGCCGGCGACCAGGCGAACGAGTGTCGACCGTACCAGGTATGGAGACTCGTCCTCGTCGCCCGAGAGCAGTGCAACTGCGACCTGGCCCAGGAGGCTCTGATTGCCGCAGAGGATGCGGAAGCGCTCGCTGTATCCGCCCGTGCGCGACGCCAGACATGCACCCAGCGCGTCAGGATCAGCCAGCAACTCAGCAGTCAGTACTCCTCGCGAATCGAACAGGAGCTGGGCCATCTGTCGTTGAAGGTCCGCAGGCATCACGGCATGTGTGATCGGCCACGCAATGATGGTGAAGTTCGAGGCGAAGCCGCCTGTCGGCTCCGCCCCTCCGTAGGCGTCTGCAAACCGTCTGAACCACTGCCTAATGCGTTTCCGGTTGGCTGGGACGTTCCAATCGGGCCCGCCCTCCCACCCCGGCGCCCGCTGTGCCCAGAGGGGCCAGAACTCGCCCCCGACGTAGTCGTAGCCGATCTCGGCGGCAAACACCACGAAGGGCAACCACCATGTGCGATAGCGCGCGTCGAGTCCGTCAGCGACGGCCCCCCGCACTGCGGCCAGGAGCAGTTCGAGTTCCTCACCGACGAGGTCGTGCTCCAACGCGTAGACGGGAGCTGGCGGCCGCAGGGCCTGGCGACGCTCGTGGAGCATCCGAAAGTGGTGATCGAGTTGCAGGTGTAGGTGTTTGAGCACCTCCACCGACCCGCCGCGTGCTATCCCCTCCACGCTCGACACCACCTCCTCCCCTGTCACGTCTAGTGAGGTGTCGTTAGACAAGGATAGTGACGCTCGGAGGATAGATCGCCACTTACCGTAGATCGCGACGTCGTAGTCCGTTGAGTACGTGGCCGCTGGTCGCACCGCTCCGTACTGATCGCCAGGCCCCCCTGGACCTCGCGCAGGTTGGGAGACACCTTCTTCCAGTCCAGGTGGGCGACGTATCCCTCCGGCCGGTCGTCGCGGCCGACGCGCGCCAGCGACTGAGGAACGTAGGTGTTGGTGCGGCGTAGTGCCGGCAGGACTGCGAAGCTGCGACCTCATCGTCGACTGGTAGTACTGCCGAGCCGCGCTGGCGTGCTCCTGGATCACCTCCAGAAACGCTTCGACGGTCGCAGCCGCGCCGGGCGCCACGGGGACGAAGAAATCGAGCTGATCAGCGAGTGCTCGTGCCGATTCGGTGTCGCGCACATCGATAACGTCCCGTGGCGTGGTGCGGGCGATCACAGCTAGGGCATAAGCCGGGGACGTGTGCCCAGTCCGGCTTGTGATCGGCGACCACCACGCAGGGCTGGTCAAGGCCGTCCGGAGGGTCATGCTCGGGGCCGTTCACGAGCGCCGCGGGGTTCACTTCCTGCGCAACATCTTCAGCGTGATGAGCAAGGAAGCCGGACAGATGGTCGCGGCGACGATCCCCACGATCTGTGCCCAGCTCACCGCGGACGCTATCCGAGCCCAGTCGATACGGTCGCCGGCATGCTCGGCACACAGTTCCCGAAAGTCTAGGCGATGCTGCTGGCAGCAAAGGACGACCTGAGGGCCTTCACAGCCTTCCTGGAGCGACACTGGAAGAAGATCCAGTCAACCAACCCGCTGGAGCGGATCAACCGCGAGGTCAAGCGCCGCGCCGACGTCGTCCAAGTCCTCTGGAACGACGAAGCGCTCCCGCGGCTGGTCGCCGCCGTGCTCTTCGAACTGCACGACGAGTGGCGTTCCCCTGTCGCTACCTACCCGAGGGAACCATGGACCAGTTCTTCCCCCGCCGAGTTCCCCGAAAGCGCTCCCCGCGCTACCCCCACACGACGCCGGGTTGATCGGCCACACCACTTCCCTGGACGCAACCGTGCCTCCCGACTGACAGCGACGCCTTAAAACGTTGGCTCGGCAGCGACCAACCTCCAACCATGCCCATCCCGGGCCGCATGCAGCCCTGCGCATCAAGGCAACCGCTTGTCGGATGCCAACAACAGCGACAGTCAACGACGCCTCACTAAAACGCTGTCCGCGCCTCGTATCAGCACCCACACTGCACAGATGGCCGCACCTTGGCCTCACCTAATCCCTGATGGCGTGTCGGATCCGACGCGCAATTTTGCAAAACTGCAGGTCAGAGCCCGAGTGCAGCCCAAGACTACTGAGAGTCGGCAAGCCGCGACCGACGCACTGCATGCGTAGCCTCACAGCGTCCAACTCGAGGCATTCCATGGTCCACGCAGACGAAAAACCCCAGGTCAGAGGCCTGACCTGGGGTTTACCTTGGAGCCGCCTGCGGGATTCGAACCCGCGACCTACGCATTACGAGTGCGTTGCTCTGGCCAACTGAGCTAAGGCGGCACCGTTGTCACCTGTGGTGGCAACGCGGGTTAGTTTACACAGGTTCGACGGTGATCCGTACTCGGATACCCGGTGGGTGGGTCAGGCGGAGGAGACGGCGAGCTTGGCGGCGAAGCCGGCGAAGAGGAGGGCTACGCCGCTGGTGAGGGTGGCGGAGAGGCGCTTGCGGCGGCGGAAGGCGGTGGCGAGGGTGGTGCCCGCGAAGATCAGCAGGGAGAGGTAGAGCAGGCTGAAGGTCTGCAGGATGCCGCCGAGGAGGGCGAAGGACAGGGCGGGCTGCCCGTAGGAGGGGTCGACGAACTGGGTGAAGAAGGAGAGCAGGAAGAGGATGGCCTTGGGGTTGAGGAGGCTGATCACCAGGGCGCGGCGGAAGGGGTTCTCGGCGGACTCGGGGGCCTCGTCGGTGGCGGGGGCCGCGGCCCGGCGTTCGAGCCAGAGCTGGCGGGCGGCGCGGAGCATGCCGTAGCCGATCCAGAGCAGGTAGGCGGCGCCGCCGAACTTGACCACGGCGAAGACTGCGGGGTTGGCCTTCAGCAGGGAGGCGGCGCCGAGCGAGGTGAGGCTGATCAGGGTGAAGTCCCCGACGAAGACGCCGGCGGCGGCCCGGTAGCCGGTCCGGATGCCCTTGCGGGCCGCGACGGAGAGTACGTACAGGGAGTTGGGGCCGGGCAGCAGGACGATGACGAGGGCGCCGAGGACGTAGGTCGCCAGGTCGTTGACTCCGAGCACGATGCGCTCCGGTGCGGGGAAGGGGGCAGGGGGGCGCTCATCGTAACGTCGTACAGACGGTCGATTGAAGCGAGAACTACCGGCCGAAGGCCCCCGCCCGCCCGGCCCCCGCGCTACCGGTCGCAGCGCTTGCCCTGCTCCGGGGCCTCCCCCGTCAGCAGGTAGTGGTTCACCGCGCCGTCCACGCAGGCGCTGTGCCGGCCGTACGCGGTGTGGCCGTCCCCGTCGAAGGTGAGCAGCCGGCCGGACTCCAGCTGTCCGGCCAGGGACCGGGCCCAGGCGTACGGGGTGGCCGGGTCGCGGGTGGTGCCGACCACGACGATCGGGGCGGCGCCGGCCGCCCGGACGGTGTGTGCCGCCCCGGTGGCCCGCACCGGCCAGTAGGCGCAGGTCAGCGCCATCCAGGCCATGTCGCGCCCGAAGTGCGGCGAGACCCGCTCGAAGTCCGGCACCGCCCGCTGGACGTCCTCCGGCCCGTGGAAGGGGGCGGGCAGGTCGAGGCAGTTCACCGCCGTGTTGGCGAACATCAGGTTGGGGTACGTGCCGTCCGCCTCGCGCCCGTAGTAGGCGTCGGAGAGCTTCAGCAGTCCGGTGCCGTCGCCGGCCTTGGCGTCGGAGAGCGCGGTGCGCAGCTTGGGCCAGAGGAAGTCGGCGTACATGGCCTCGATGACGCCGGTGGTCGCCTGGGACTCGGTGAGCCGGCGCCCGTTGTCGCCGGTGGGCAGCGAGGCGGTCTGGACGGCCGCGAACAGGGCGGTGAGCTGCTCGCCGACCTGCTGCTCGGTCCGGCCGAGCGGGCAGTCCTCGCGCTTGGCGCAGTCCTTGGCGAAGGCGGCCCAGGCGGTCTCGAAGCCGCCGGCCTGGGTGCGGTTGCCGGTGACCGAGTCGAGCGCCGGGTCCATCGCGCCGTCCAGCACCAGTCGGCCGACCCGGTTCGGGAAGAGCCCGGCGTAGGTGGCGCCGAGGAAGGTGCCGTAGGACTTGCCGACGAAGTTCAGCCGCTCGTCGCCCAGCAGGGCGCGCAGCACGTCCATGTCGCGGGCGGCCTCGACGGTGCTGAGGTGGCCGAGCGCGGCCCCGGCCTGCTTCCGGCAGCCCTCGGCGAACTCCTTGTCGGCGGCGATCAGCGCGTCGATCCCGCGCTGGTCGCCGGGGGTCAGGTCGACGGCGGTGTAGGCGTCCATCCGGTCTCCGCTCAGGCAGGTGACCGGGTTGCTGCGGCCGACCCCGCGCGGGTCCAGGCCGACCAGGTCGTACTGGGCGCGCACCCCGCGGTCGTACGTCCGGGCGGCGGACTCCAGGTACTCGATCGCCGAGCCGCCGGGACCGCCCGGGTTGAGCAGCAGCGAGCCGAGCCGCGGCTCGTGGGAGCCGGCACCGGCACCGGCGCTGGCCACATCGGTCGCGGCGGATTCGGCGGAACCGGCGGGCTCCGCAGCCGCGCGGGCGGCCGCCAGCGTGACGTCGCCGTCGCCCGGGTGGTCGTAGTCCAGCGGCACCCGGAACGTCGTGCACTCGAACCCCCCGTCGCACGGCTGCCAGGCCGGCCGCTGCGCGTAGTACGGCGCGAGCGCGGCCGGGACGGCAGCGGGCAGCGGCTCCAGCGGGGTGACCCCCGGTGCGGCGGCCGCGGCCACGGGCGCGGCGGTGCCGGCCGAATCGGACGAGGCCGCCCCCGGCTCGCCGGACGGGCCCGCACCGCACCCGCCCGCCAGCAGCCCGACGACCAGTGCCGCGGCGGACACCCGCACCGCGGCGGCCGGCACCCGCACCCGTCCGAAGGTCCTCATCCGGTTGCTCTCCTCGAAGGTCGGAAGGAACGAAGACAGGAAGACAGAAGGAAGAGGAAGCGGCGGGAACGCCGCTGCCCGGTACCCGCACCTCGGGGCACCGGGCAGCGTAGCGCCCGCTCGGCCGGCGCTCAGGACGCCTTGGCCAGCGCCTCGGCCAGGAACTGCGCCGCCTGCCGGACCAGCCGCAGCCGCTCCCGGTCGGGGGTGAAGTCCTGCACGTTGTCCGAGATCCGCACCTCGGCCTTGGCCGCCGGGCCCGGGCCCGCCTTCAACGAGGCCTGGAGCTTGCGGGCCGCGTCCAGCCCGGCGGCGTCGGCCTTGGCGGCGGCCAGCAGCAGCTTGGCCGCGCTCCCGGTCGGGGCCTCGGCGCCGGTCTGGGTGAGCGCGGCGGCGTCGTACCGGCCGGAGACCGCCGCGGCCGCGCCGTACAGGTCGGGGCGGGCCAGCCCGGCGGCGGCCGCGCACGGCGCGCCGCCGTCGACGCCGAGGGTGCCCCAGGAGGCCGGGCCCGGCGGCAGGGTGCGGAAGGAGGCCGCGATGGTGGTGCGCAGCGTCGCGTCGTCGGCGACGGCGGCCGGGGCGGCGGCGACCAGCTCGCAGGGGTGCGCGGTGCCGTTCGGCGCCTCGGGGGCGACCAGGATGAACGGACGGGTCTTGCCGCTCTGCAGCGCCGAGCCGATGCCCTCGAAGACGTCCGGGACCTCGGCGTCGGCGGTCTTGCTCGGCGCGGCCGCGTGCATCACCACGACCGGGAAGCGCGTGTTGGGCTCCTTGGCGTACTGCGGGGGGAGCCAGACCCTGACGTTGCGCGGGCGCCCGTCGGGGCCCAGCACGGCGGACTGCAGCAGCTCGCCGCCGCCCGGACGGCCGACGCTGTCGAAGCGGCTCACCACGGCGGGGGGCGTGGTGGCGGCAGCGGCGGCCGGCTCGGCGGCCACCGGCGGCGCCGCCTGCTGACGGGCCGCCGCGCCGGCCGCAGGCCCCCCGGCCGCCCCTCCGCCCGGACCCGCCGCGTCCACGGCCGGCTCCGCCCGCTCCGGCCGCTGGTCGCCGTGGCCGAGACCGCCGAAGGCCCCGAGGGCGGTGAGCAGCGTCAACCCGCTGACGCACACCCCGCAGACCATCGCCCCGGCCGCCCGCAGCAGCATCGGCCACCGGTCCCCGGCCAGCTCGTAGGTCTCGGCGGCACGCAGGTCGCGCCAGCGCTGGAGGGCACCGCGGGCCAGCCAGATCCCGCCGAGGGCGGCGGCCAGTAGGGGGATGACGAGGAGCGAACGAACCATGCGACGCACCGCCTCGGAGAGAGGGCCGGCGCCGGACCGGACCCGGCGCGTACGGGAGGCGACCGGCCCGGCACCGGGCGCAGTCGGCCCCCAGCGTGCACAACCGGCGGACCGTCACACGCGGGTGTGCCCGGCGCGTATCGCTCGTTCACTCGAAGGTGGGACAGCGCACCGGCTCCGGGAGGCGTACGGCCGTCGGCCGGTGGAGCGCGTCCGGCGCCGGGGGAGGTGACGGACGAGTGACGGACGAGGTGACGGACGAGGTGGGGTCGTCAGATCACCCGAAGGCCCGCCGCGCGCCTCGACGCGGCACCCGCCCCCGGAGGCCTGCTCAGCCCGCGCGCAGCGCCACCGTCATCGCCTCGACCGCGAGCAGCGGGTCCACGTTGCGGTCCAGCGCCCGGCGGCAGGCCAGCACCGCCTCGATCCGGCGCAGCGTGCCCTCCGCGGGACCGGCCTGGGCGACCCGGTTCAGTGCCTGCCGCTGGTCCTCGTTGGCGAGCGCGCCGGTGGAGCCGAGCTGGATCGCGAGCACGTCCCGGTAGAAGCCGAGCAGGTCGAGCAGGGCGACGCCGAGGGTCTCCCGGCGGGTGCGGGTGGCGCGGCTCTTCTGCCGCTTCTCCAGCTCCTTGACCGCCCCGGCCATGCCGCGCGGCGCCTTGCTGCCCTCGGCGGCGCCGTAGGCGGCCTTGAGGTCGTCGGTCTCCTTGGCGTCCTGGGTCTCGGCGAGCGCCTCGGCATCGGCCTTGGCGGTGTCGACCAGGCGCTGGGCGGCGGCCAGGCAGCCGCCGATGTCGCCGACCTCCAGCGGGATCCGCAGCACCTCCGTCCGGCGGGTGCGGGCCTGCTCGTCGACGGCGAGGCGGCGCGAGCGTTCGATGTCGCCCTGTCCGGCGAGCGCGGCGAGCCGGGCCGTCTCCGGGTCGACGCCGTCGCGGCGGACCAGGGTGTCGGCGACCGCCTCGGCGGCGGGGGTGCGCAGCACCAGCAGCCGGCAGCGGGAGCGGATGGTCGGCAGCACGTCCTGGACGGAGGGGGCACAGAGCAGCCAGACGGTGCGCGGAGAAGGCTCCTCCACGCCCTTGAGCAGCGCGTTCGCGGCGGCCTCGGTGAGCCGGTGGGCGGCGTCCACCAGGATCACCGACCAGCGGCCGCCGGTCGGGTAGCTGGAGGCGCGCAGCACCAGTTCGCGCATGTCGCCGACGCCGATGGACAGGCCGTCCGTACGGACGTACTTCACGTCGGCGTGGCTGCCCGCCAGCACGGTGTGGCAGCCGTCGCAGAACCCGCAGCCGGGCGTGCCGCCGAGCGCGAGATCGGGGCTGGTGCACTGGAGGGCGGCGGCGAAGGAACGCGCGGCGGTGACCTGACCGGCACCGGGCGGGCCGGTGAACAGCCAGGCGTGTGTCATCAGGGAGGCGTTCGTGCCCTCGGCCGGCGCGGCCCCGCGACCGGCCTCGACCGCCGCCCCGGCCGCCCGGGCCGCGGCGGTCAGCTGCTCGACCACCCGCTCCTGGCCCACCAGGTCGTCCCAGACGGCCACTGCTGCTCCCAAGCTCCGTACGGCAGCGCCCGAGGCGCCTCTTCCCCGCCGTCGAGCATACGTCTCCGCCACGACACCCACTGCTCCGTCCGGGCCACGGCGGACGGGGAGCGGGAACGGCGGGGCGGGGCGTACGGCGGGGCGGCGGGACGTACGGCAGGAGGTGGACGGCGGGTGGGCAGCGGAGTCGTGGAGCCCCCGGGAACGCGGCGGCGCCGCCGGGGACCCGCCCCGACGGCGCCGCGAGACCGTGTCAGGTCAGCTCCGGCGGCCCCAGCGACGGCCCTTGCCCTTGCCGTCGTCCTTGCCGTCGTCCCTGCCGCCGCCCTCGCCCTGAGCGGCGTCGCCGCCGTGGCGCGGGTCGGTGCCGCTCCGCGGGCCGCCGTGCTCCCAGCGCGACCACTCGTCGTGCGACCCGAGCAGGGTGTCGGTGAGGCTCGGCAGATCGTCCATCGGCGTCTCCTCGGCCCACTCCGGCCGGGGCCGCTCGGCGCCCGACGGCTGCTGGGCCGCCGGCTGCGCCGCCGGGGCCTGCGGCGGCATCGGCGCCTGCGGCCGGCCCTGGCCCTGGCCCTGCGGCCGGGGCTGCGCGGCCGGCGCCCCACCGACCACCGGCAGCTCCCGCGTGCTGTCCACCGGGCGACCCGGCTCGACCCGCGGCAGCACCTCGGTCCGGTCGGCCTCCGCCGGGACCTTCGGCAGCACGGCCGTCGCGTCCACCGCCGAGGCGGGGACCACCGGCAGCTTGGCGGTCGCGTCGACCGCCCCGGCGGCTCCGGCCGCCTTGCGGGCCTCCGCGGCCTCCGCCGCCCGGACCGCGGCCTGCCGGTCCCGCAGCGACAGCTCGCGCGTCCGCTCGTCCCCGACCCCGTCCTCGAACCCGCCCGCGGAACCCCGCGGCGCGTCCTGGACGACCGAGTCCCGCGGCGCGTCCTGGACCGGCGCGTCCTGAACCGACGGGCTCTGCCCCGGGGCACCCTTCGGCGTCTCCCGGACCACCCGAAGTTCCGTGGTCACGTCCCCGGCCACCGGACCCGCCGGCGGACCAGCCGGCGGACCAGCCGCCGACCCGGCCACCGGACCGGCAGGCCGCCCGGCCGCCCGGTCCTCCGCCGTCTCGGCGGCCGCGGCCGCGGCGGCGAGCGCGGCGGCCTGCGTCAGCCGGGCCTCCTCGGCCCGCTGGAGCGCCTCCTCCGCCCGGCGGCGCTGCTCCTCGCGGGCGAGCTCCCGCTGCCGCTGCAGCTCCGCCTGGGCGGCCGCCTCGTCGGCGATCCGCTGGCGTTCGGCGGCCTCGGCGGCCAGCCGTGCCTCCTCGGCGGCGCGCAGCTTGGCCTCCTCCTCGGCGCGGCGCGCGGCCGCTTCCTCGGCCCGGCGGCGGGCTTCCTCCTCGGCCTTGCGGCGGGCCTCGGCGGCGGCCCGCTCGGCCTCCTCCTTGGCCAGCCGCTCCTTCTCCGCCTGCTCGGCGCGCAGCTGGGCCAGCACTTCCTGCCGCTTGCGCTCGGCGGCCTCCTCCTCGGCCTTCTTGCGGGCCTCCTCGGCGGCGCGGCGCTCGGCCTCCTCGCGGGCGAGGCGCTCCTGCTCGGCGCGGGCGGCCTTCTCCTGCTCGGAGAGCGGCAGCTCGCGGTCGAGCCGGTGCCGGATGGCGGTGGTGACGAAGCCGGGGGCCTGGCTGCCGTCGACGACCAGGTAGCGCGCCGGGTCTGCGGCCGCGAGGGCGAGGAAGCCGGCCCGGACCCGCTGGTGGAACTCGGTCGGCTCGGACTCCAGCCGGTCCAGCGCCTCGGTGAAGCGCTCCCGGGCCCGGGTCGGGTCGACGTCCAGGACGACGGTCAGGTCGGGCAGCAGCCCGCCGGTGGCCCAGCGGGAGATCCGGGCGACCTCGGTCGCGGCCAGGTCGCGCCCGGCGCCCTGGTAGGCGATGGAGGAGTCCATGTACCGGTCGGTGATCACCACGGCGCCACGGGCGAGGGCCGGCCGGATGACGTTCTCGACGTGCTCGGCCCGGTCGGCGGCGTAGATCAGCGCTTCGGCGCGGTGCGACAGGCCGGTGTTGCCGACGTCCAGGACGAGGCCGCGCAGCCGCTGGCCGACCGGGCTGCCGCCGGGCTCGCGGGTGAGCACGACCTCGTGCCCCTTGCCGCGGATCCACTCGGCGAGCGCCTGGGCCTGGGTGGACTTGCCGGCGCCGTCGCCGCCCTCCAGGGCGATGAAGAAGCCGGTGCCCGCGCCCCGGTGCGGGACGGGGCCGGCGGCGCCGCGCACCGCGTCCACCAGGTCCCGGCCGAACGGCACGGTGCCGCGCCGGTCGTCGGTGCGCAGCAGCACGACGGCGGCCAGCACCAGCGTGAGCAGCCCAGCGGTGGCGACGGCCAGGGCGGCGCCGCCGTGGATGAAGGTGAAGGAGCCGGGCTCGACGGTGCCGTAGTCGACGTCCCCGTAGGCGGCGGCGATCAGCGGGACGGCGATCAGCGCGGCGGCGACCACGGTCCGCAGCACCGCGTACAGGTGCTCGGTGACCTTCGGCAGCCGGGCCTCCTCGACCTCCTGGGCGAGCAGGGTGCGGCCGGCCGAGACGACGATCCCGGCGGCCAGGGCGGCCAGCACGGTGAGCAGCAGGACGAGCACGAAGTCCAGCACCAGCCCGGCCAGGATCAGCGCGACGCCCTGGGTGAGCAGGGCCAGCGCGAGCAGCCGGCGGCGGGAGAGCGAGGGCAGGACGGCCCGGGTGAGCCGGGCGCCGAGGGCGGGCGCGCCGGCGGCGGCGAGCACCACCAGGCCGTAGCCGATCGGTCCGGCCCGGTGCTCTGCCGCGGTCAGCAGTGCGAGCGCGGCGACGCCCGCCATCGAGGCGAAGCCGGCCGCGACGGCGAAGGTGAAGTACGGGGCGCCGCCGGTGCGGCCCTTGCTCAGCGCGGGACCGGGGACGGCGTCGGTCGGGGCCCGCAGGCCCCGCAGCGGGGAGACCGGGGCGACGGAGACCGGGCCGCCGGGCAGCTGCTGGAGGTAGCCGCGGGTCGCGGCGGCGGCGAACAGCCCGGCCGCACCGAGGGCGGCGAAGGTCAGCTGGTGGGCCCGGAGCCAGTCCGAGCCGGCCGCCGCGCCGATGTTGTTGAGCAGGGTGAAGCCGACCAGACCGACGGCCGCCAGCGGCACGGTGACCCACTCGGCGAAGCGGTCGATGACCCGGACGGTCTCCAGGTTGGCGGCGGCGGGCCGCTGCTCGGCGGCCGGCGCGTACGGGTCGGCCGGCGGCAGCAGGCCGGGTACGGCGGCGGCCTTGGCGGTCTCCCGGACCCGCTCGGCGGCACCGGCGACGAACACGGTGGCGAGCAGGACGTAGGTGGCGGCCCCGGAGGGCTTGGAGCCGGAGCCCAGCCAGACGCTCCACCAGGGGGCGAGGCCGATCAGCAGGACGCGCAGCGCGTCCGCGCCGACCAGTGTCCAGCGCCGGTCGAGCGTGCCCGCGACCAGCCGGTGCACCGGACCGAGCAGCGCCACGCCGACCAGGCCGGTGGCGGCCACCCGGACGGCGAGGACCGCGGCGAGGGCGAAGGCGAGGCTGCGCGGCAGGTCACCGAACTGGTGGCCCTGGGCGGCGGCGATCACGGTGAGCGCGAGCAGCACCAGCAGGCCGAGCCGGTCGGCGGTGCCGCCGATCAGCTGGGTGGTCCACAGACGCCGGTAGGCCCGGGTCCGCAGCAGCGCCCGGGCCCGCTCCACCGGAGTCCCGGCGGGCGCGACCTCGGGCAGGTCTGGCGTTGCGGCCCTGGCGGCCGGGGCGGCACTGGGGGTGGGCTGCTCCTCGCTCGTCATACGGTCAGCGTAGCGGTCGGGGCTTGGCCGGATTGTGGCGAACGGGCTTCCGGATCCCGCTCATCACCGGGTTGTGACGTTCCCCGCACACATCCCCACGCGAAGCCCGGCCCGCATCCCCGCGCCGAGCCGGCCACCCTCACCCGGACGCACCGCGGGCCCGCGCCCCCGGGTGGGGGTGCGGGCCCGCTGCCGCCGTCGGAGGATCAGCCCTCGTCGGTGGCCGTGGTCTTGCTCGCGGCGGTCTTCTTGGCCGCCGTCTTCTTCGCCGCCGCCGTCTTGGTGGTGGTGGTCTTCTTGGCGGCGGTCTTCTTCGCGGCCGCCGTCTTCGTGGTGGTGGTGGTGGTCTTCTTGGCCGCCGTCTTCTTCGCCGGGGCCTTCTTCGCCACCTTCTTCACCGGCCCGCGGGCCCGCTTCTCGGCGAGCAGCTCGTAGCCGCGCTCCGGCGTGATGGTCTCGACCTCGTCGTCCTTGCGGAGCGTGGCGTTGGTCTCGCCGTCGGTCACGTACGGGCCGAAGCGGCCGTCCTTGACCACCACCGGGCGCTCGCTGACCGGGTCGTTGCCCAGCTCCTTGAGCGGCGGGGCGGCGGCGGCCCGGCCGCGCTGCTTGGGCTGGGCGTAGATCGCCAGCGCCTCGTCGAGGGTGATCGTGAAGAGCTGGTCCTCGCTGGTGAGCGAGCGGGAGTCGGTGCCGCGCTTGAGGTACGGGCCGTAGCGGCCGTTCTGCGCGGTGATCTCGGCGCCCTCGGCGTCGGTGCCGACCACGCGCGGCAGCGAGAGCAGCCGCAGCGCGTCCTCCAGGGTGACGGTGTCCAGCGACATCGTCTTGAACAGCGAGGCGGTGCGCGGCTTGACCGCGTTCTTGCCGGTCTTGGGCGTGCCCTCGGGCAGGATCTCGGTCACGTACGGGCCGTAGCGGCCGTCCTTGGCGACCAGCATGTTGCCGCTGACCGGGTCCGGGCCGAGCTCGAAGTCGCCGCTGGGCTTGGCCAGCAGCTCCTCGGCCAGCTCGATGGTGAGCTCGTCCGGCGGCAGCTCGTCCGGGATGTCGGCGCGCTGGCCGGGCTCGCCCTCGACGGTGGAGGCGCGCTCGACGTACGGACCGTAGCGGCCGACCCGCAGGGTGAGGTCGTCGCTGATCCGGAACGAGCTGATCTCCCGGGCGTCGATCGCGCCGAGGTCGGTGACCAGTTCCTTCAGGCCGCCCAGGTGGTCGCCGTCGCCGTTGCCGGCCTCGGCGGCCGCGCCGGCCGGGCCCTCGCCCTCGCCGAAGTAGAAGCGCTTGAGCCACGGCACGGACTGCGCCTCACCGGCGGCGATCCGGTCGAGGTCGTCCTCCATCCGCGCGGTGAAGTCGTAGTCGACCAGTCGGCCGAAGTGCTTCTCCAGCAGGTTGACCACGGCGAAGGAGAGGAAGGACGGGACGAGCGCCGTCCCCTTCTTGAACACGTACCGGCGCTGGATGATCGTGTCGATGATCGACGCGTAGGTGGAGGGGCGGCCGATCTCCCGGTCCTCCAGCTCCTTGACCAGCGAGGCCTCGGTGTAGCGGGCCGGCGGCTTGGTCGCGTGGCCCTCCGGGGTGATCCGCTCGGCGCCCAGCGGGTCGCCCTGGGCGACCTGCGGCAGCCGGCGCTCGCGGTCGTCGAGCTCGGCGTTCGGGTCGTCGGCGCCCTCGACGTAGGCCTTGAGGAAGCCGTGGAAGGTGATGATCTTGCCGGAGGCGGAGAACTCGACGTCCCGGCCGTCG
Organism: Kitasatospora xanthocidica; assembly: GCF_014656195.1. GTDB lineage: Bacteria > Actinomycetota > Actinomycetes > Streptomycetales > Streptomycetaceae > Kitasatospora > Kitasatospora xanthocidica. Next base: position 82,875 of record NZ_BNBY01000001.1, read on the forward strand.
GCGGAGGTGCCGGCCACCCGGACGGTGACGGACTGGCCGACCGCGTCCTTCATCTGGGAGGCGACGGTGCGCATCCAGATCAGCTCGTACAGCCGGAAGTCGTCACCGGTCAGGCCGGTCTCGGCGGGGGTGCGGAAGCGGTCGCCGGAGGGGCGGACGGCCTCGTGCGCCTCCTGCGCGTTCTTGACCTTGCTGGCGTAGGTGCGCGGGGCGTCCGGCAGGTAGTCGGCACCGTACAGCTGGGTGACCTGGGCGCGGGCGGCGGAGACCGCGGTGTCCGACAGCGTGGTGGAGTCGGTACGCATATAGGTGATGAAGCCGTTCTCGTACAGCTTCTGGGCCACCTGCATGGTCCGCTTGGCGCCGAAGCCCAGCTTGCGGCTGGCCTCCTGCTGGAGCGTGGTGGTGCGGAACGGCGCGTACGGCGAGCGGCGGTAGGGCTTGGACTCGACGCTGCGGACGCTGAACGCGGTCTGCTCCAGGGCGGCGGCCAGTTGCCGGGCGGCCTGCTCGTCCAGGTGCAGGGTGTTGGCGCTGCCGGCCTTCAGCCGCCCGTCGGAGCCGAAGTCACGGCCGCTGGCGATCCGCTTGCCGTCGACGGCGGCGAGCCGGGCGCCGAAGGTCTCCGGGTTGGCGGCGTCGGCCGCGGTGCGACCGGTGCCGAAGGTGCCGACCAGGTCCCAGTACGAGGCGGTGCGGAAGGCGATCCGCTCGCGCTCGCGCTCGACCACCAGCCGGGTGGCGACGGACTGCACGCGGCCCGCCGACAGCTTCGGCATGACCTTCTTCCACAGCACCGGCGAGACCTCGAAGCCGTAGAGGCGGTCGAGGATGCGGCGGGTCTCCTGGGCGTCGACCAGGCGCTGGTTGAGCTCGCGCGGGTTGGCCACGGCCTCCTGGATCGCCGACTTGGTGATCTCGTGGAACACCATCCGGTGCACCGGCACCTTGGGCTTGAGCACCTGCTGCAGGTGCCACGCGATGGCCTCGCCCTCGCGGTCCTCATCGGTGGCGAGGAAGAGCTCGTCGGACTCCGCGAGCAGCGACTTCAACTTGCTGACCTGGGACTTCTTGTCCGCGTTGACCACGTAGATGGGCGCGAAGTCGTGATCGACGTCCACTCCGAGGCGGCGCACCTCGCCGGTGTACTTGTCCGGCACCTCGGCCGCGGTGCTCGGGAGGTCGCGGATGTGCCCGACGCTCGCCTCGACGATGTAGCCGGGGCCCAGGTAGCCCTTGATCGTCTTCGCCTTGGCCGGCGACTCGACAATGACGAGTCGCTGTCCGTGCGCGGTCTCGCTGCTCGGGGACACCTTCGCTCTTCTCTCCCGGTCCTTATGTGGCTGGTCGGCGCTGGCAGCACGGGCTGCGCTCCGCCCGACCCCTCCACCGTCCCGGGGTCGCCGCTGCACGACACCCCACCAGCGGAGTGTGACCGTACCCCGGCCACCCTTGTCAAACGGAAGGATCCCGCTTTTTCACTTGCCGGGCTCACCGACGCCACTCGAACGGTAACCCGATGACGGAGGTTCGCGCCCCGTGGAGGGGGGCCTTGAGCGGCCTTCGGCAGGTTCCGGAGGATGGAATGACGGATTTCAAGATCTGTCAACGGAAAATCGCCGGACGGACGGGATCCCGCCGAATCGCGACCCGAACCCAGCCGGATCCCGTTCGGTTCCCAGTCGGACCACGGCCCGACCACGGCCGGAGCACGGCCCGGCCCGGGACGGGCTGCCCGACGGGCGGACCGCTCAGCCGCCGACCGCGGCCAGGAGCCCGGCGCCCGCCGCCAGACAGGCCACCCCGAGGGCGCTCCACAGCAGGTCGGCGACGGCCACCCGGCTGATCTCGCCCGGCGCCAGCACCACCCGGCCGGGGTCCCGCGGGTCGTAACAGATCCGTACGGACGCCCCGGGGGCGAAGCGGTCCGGACGGCGCAGCGGGGTGTGGCCGCGCGGACGGGCCAGCACCAGCCCGGCGATCCCGCACCCACCCGGGCCACCGGGTCCGCCGGGTCCTCCGACCGAGGGCGGTACCGAGAAGGAGAGCAGCGGCGCGCTGTCCAGCTGACCGTGCACGTTCTCCTCGGCGAGCACGGTGGCCACCGCCGGCACCCCCCGGCGGCGCACCCGGAGGCGAAGGCGCACTTCGGCGGCGCACCAGAGCAGCAGCACGCCACCGAAGAGGGCGAGCACCAGCCCGCCGACCGTCGCGGTCGTCGTGTCCACCCCTGCCCCCGGCTCCCCAGCTCTGTCCACAGCCTGTGGACAGAGCCTCACAGCGGAGGGCCAACGGGGGGCAGCCGTTCGGCGGCCACCGGACGAACCAGGGGATACGGGCGGGTGAACCGGCACCGGTACGGCACCGGCACCGGCACGGCACGGCGGCCGGAACGGCGGTCGGCGCGGGGCGGTCCGGCAGGGTTCGGGGACCCGCGCGTCAGCGGACCGGGTCGATGAACCCCTGCTCGGTCAGCAGCCGCAACGACTCCGGCACCCGGTCCCGCAGGACCACCCGGTCCTCGCCGAGCAGCTGCGCGATGGCGTCCACGATCTCGCCCGCCGACAGCGTCCCGTCGCAGACGCCGACGAAGCCGGCGCCCACCGTGTCCACCTTGGTGGCCCGCCGCATGCCGCGGTTGTGACGAAGGATCACGTGCTCCGGATCCTCCGCGCCGGGCGCGCCCACCTGCTCCTGGACCACCTCGTCGGCCAGCACGTACCGGGCCGCGAGCAGGCCAGCGTCGTCGTGCGAGCGGAGGAAGTCCTGCCGGCCGAACCAGGCCTCGATGTGCGGGCCGAGCGGCTGCTCCACCGGGTGCGGCCACTCCTCGACCCGGACGGTCGGACGCGCGGCGCCGCTCGCCCGCAGGGTGATCCACCCCATGCCGATGCCCTCGACCCGGCCCGCCTCGAAGGCGTCCAGCCACTCGCCGTAACGGGCCTGGTAGTCGCCGCCGGGGCCGCGGTGGTCGCCGCCGTCGCGCAGCCACAACTCGGCGTACTGGGCCACGTCCTGGACCTCGCGCTGGACGACCCAGGCGTCCAGGCCGGTGCCCGCGACCCAGCCGGCCAGCCGCTCGTGCCAGTCCTCGCCCTTGACGTGCTGCCAGTTGGCGAGCAACTGGCAGTAGCCGCCGGGCTCCAGGTGGTCGGCGGCCGAGCGGACCAGGCTGCGGCACAGGTCGTCACCGGCCATGCCGCCGTCGCGGTAGGTGAACCGGCCGGCCGGTGAGATCACGAACGGCGGGTTGGAGACGATCAGGTCGAACTTCCGCTCCCCGACCGGCTCGAAGAGGCTGCCGGAGAGCACCTCGGTCCGGTCGAAACCGGACAGCGCCAGGGTCAGCTCGGTGAAGCGCAGCGCCCGCGGGTTGAGGTCGGTGGCGGTGACGGTGCCGGCGTGCCGGGCCGCGTGCAGCGCCTGCACGCCGGAGCCCGCGCCGAGGTCCAGCGCGGCCCGGACCGGGCGGCGCACGGTGATGTTGGCCAGCGTGGTGGAGGCGCCGCCGACGCCCAGCACCAGGTCCTTGCGGCTCACCCCCTGCGCCGTCTCGCCGGAGCCGATGCCGCCCGCGCCGCCCACCGCACAGCCCAGGTCGGAGACCACCCAGGCGTCCGAACTGGGCATCCCGGCCACCTCGTTGGCGTACGGCCGGACGTCGACCGTGGCGCGCACCAGGTCCCCGTCGGGGCGCAGCCAGCCGTCCGCCAGGCAGTCCTCCACCGGCAGTGCGGCCGCGGCCGCCTGGTACGGCACCGGCTGCTGCAGCAGGAACAGCCGCACGAGCGTCTCCAGCGGGCTGCCGCCGCGGGTCGCGCGCAGGGCCGGCACCGCCTCGCTGCGGGCCAGCGCCGAATAGCCGGAGGGCCCGAGCAGGTCCAGGCACCCGTCGGCGGTGAACGAGGCGGCGAACAGCGCCTCGCGCAGCTTGGCGAGGCGGGTCGGGTCGAGAACGGGGCTACTGATCACCCCGCCATTGTCCCCCGCCGCACCCCCGCCGCCCGTCTCCGGGCCGGGCGGCCCCGCGCCTCACCGCGGTCACCGGCCGGGTTCGCCGACCGGGCGGCTCCCGGCGGGAGCCCGTTCCGGCCCGCGCGCCCCCACCAGGCCTCCGCACGCCCGGTCGCACGCCCGGCGACCTGACCGACGACCTGACCGCGCCGGCAGACGGCGGACGGCGGAGGCTGGACGGCTGGACGGCTGGAAACCGACGCACGGCAGCCGGTGCCGCCGCTGCGGGCGACACCGGCTGCTCCTGTACTCCGCCCCCGCGCCGTGCGGGGGCTCCGTTCCGCGTCCCGCCCGGTCAGCTCGCGGTGGGAGCCGGGGTGGTGGCCGGAGTGCCGGCCGGGGCGGCCGGGGTGGTGGCGCCGGCGGCGGGGCTCGCGCTGTCGGTCGCGCCGGGCGCGGGGGCCGAGCCCGGGGCGGCCGGAGTGGTGGCACCGGCTGCCGGAGTGCCACTCGCACCCGGGGCCGGGGCACCGCTCGCGCCGGCGGGTGCCGGAGTGCCGCTCGCGCCCCCGCTCGGGGCGGTGGTCGCCGACGGCTTGCAGCCCTCCTGCTTGGCCATCGCGGCGCCGAGTTCGCCACGCTGCAGCTTGCTCTGCGCCTGGGTGGAGAGCGAGGCCAGCTGCTGCACCTGGTCGGCGACGCTGCGCAGCCCGTCGGCGAACTTCGCCTGGTCGTTGTTGGGCAGCGCGTCCAGCTTCTTCTGGACCTCCAGGTAGCCGTCGGCCGCCTTCTTCAGCTCGTCGACGGTGTCCTTCTGCAGCGTCGCGCCGTCCTTCACCTTGGGCGCTCCGGCCCCGTCGACGGCGGCCGCGATGTCCTGGTTGGTCTTGGCCAGCCGTCCGATGTCGGTGGAGAGCCGCTTCTGCAGGTCGGCCGGGGCCTCGCCGGTCTTCACCTGGCCGGTGTCGGCGAGCGCGGTCTGGGCCTGGGCGATCGGGTCCTTGGCGGCGCCGCAGACGCTCGAGGCCCAGGATTCCAGCTGCTTGCTGTTGTCGTCGCCGCCGCAGCCGACGGCGCCGAACGCCAGCAGCACACCGAGGGCGGGTACGGCCAGCAGTCGCTTGTTCACCGGGAGGAGCCTTTCGGTTTCGGTCGTCATCGGTCGTCGAACCTACACGGCCGGTATCGGCGCCCCGGTTCCCGGTTCCCGCCTCCGACGCTCCCGCCCCCGGTCCGCCGTCCGCACCCGCCCCGGTCGCGGCTCAGGCCCGCTCGACCCGGATCGGATCGCCCGGCCGGACGGTGCGCAGCACCACCGCGTCCCCGTCCAGCGTGCCCAGGACGTTGCAGGGCGAGGCCAGCCTGCACTCGCCGTCACGCGAGATCGGCGTCGGTCCGTACGGCAGCGCGAGGCTGTCGCCGTCGGTCCAGAAGGCGACCGAGCCGGGCTCCACGACCTGACGGGCGTCGTCCTCGCGCGGCACGCTGACGGGCGTGCCGAAGTAGACCTCCTCGCCCCAGGTGCTCGCCGACGAAGCGATCGGCAGCTCGGCCCAGAGCGCCTCGGCGGTGGGTGTGGCCGTGAGCGTGGCGGTGACCTGACCGGCCGGCCACAGGATGCGGATCCGCATGGACTTCCTCTTCCGCGACGAGGTCCGATCAGCGATCGGACCCGGTCGTGCCGGAAGCAGCGAACCGCCATCCTCAACAGTTTGTCAATGCATGACCGTGCACCGGACGGTCCGAGCGCGCGGCAGGGCAACCTCGGCCGCGGCGCGGACCGGGCGTCGCGATCCAGATGGGCCCGCGACTCAGACCCGGGGCGCGGCTCAGACCCTGACTCAGACCGCGACGGAGGGGACCGAAACCGGCCAGCTCATCCGGATCAGGCCACCGTCCGTGCCGTTGGTGACCTCTAGGTCCTCGACCAGACCGGTGATCACGGCGAGGCCGAGGGTGTCCTCGTCGGGCTCGCCGCTCTCGGCGGCGCCGGAGGCCGGGACGGCGGCGGGGCCGGCCTCGTCCTCGACCTCGATGAGGAAACGCTTCTCCTGGTCGGTCAACGCGACCCGGACCGTGCCGCCGATGCCGCCCCGCTGGTGCAGGCCGACCGCGCGGGAACACGCCTCACCGACCGCGAGCCGTACCTCGTCGAGCACCGACTCGTCGACCCCGGCCCGTCTCGCGACGGCCGCGGCGACCAACCGGGCCGTCCGCACGTGCTCGGGAAGCGCACTGAATCGAAGTTCGACGGTTGCCATCTCTCCCCCTCGGGGTGCTCCGACCGGGGCCGGACGTACGGCCCCTACGGGCCGGCGGAACCGGCCCAGAGGCGACCGGGAAGCACCGGGCCCACACGGGCCCGGGCACCCGGACGCGAAGAACGGGCGGGGCCGGCCACGAGGGCCGGCCCGGCCGCGTCAGTCGGTCGCGTTGACCGCGTCGTCCACCGAGGTGTGGATCGGGAAGACCTTGGTCAGGCCGGTGATGCGGAAGATCTTCAGGATGCGCTCCTGGTTGCAGACGAGGCGCAGCGAGCCCTCGTGGGCGCGCACCCGCTTCAGACCGCCCACCAGCACACCCAGGCCGGTCGAGTCGAGGAAGTCGACGCCTTCCATGTCCACGACGAGGTGGTACTTGCCGTCGTTGACGAGCTCGACCAGCTGCTCCCGCAGCTTCGGGGCGGTGTACACATCGATCTCGCCGCCAACCTCGACGACCGTGCGATCGCCGACTGAACGGGTCGACAGGGACAGGTCCACGGAACCTCCAGCACCTTGCCTTGCTACGTCATGTGCGATCCTCGGCCGGACGGCCGCCACCGCATGGTCGCGAGCCCGGGCGCGCCCAGCCAACGCGTGGCAAGCCTCAGCGCTGCGACCCACGGCCGTACGGCCGTCACGGCCACATTCAACCACCTGTGACCATGCCCGCACGATGGCTTACGACGATTCTCCGTCACGCCGGTGACACACTGGGTCCTCATGCCGCCCCGACACAGCCCGCCCGAGGCACTGCTCGCGACCCTGACCGACGGCCGGGGGCGGTCCGACCGGCTCACCCATACGGAGCACCTTCCCGCCCGACCTGCACGTTATTCACCGTGGCCGGAGTCGATCCGTCCGGAGATCGTGGCCGCGGCGCTCGCGGTCGGGGTGGAACAGCCCTGGGCGCACCAGGCAGAAGCGATGAACCTGGCGAAAAGCGGTCAGACTGTGGTGATCGCCACAGGCACCGCCTCGGGCAAGTCGCTGGGCTACCTGGCGCCGGTGCTCAGCGACCTGCTGGACGGCACGGAGGCCCGCAACGGCCGCGGCGCCACCGCGCTCTACCTGGCCCCGACCAAGGCCCTCGCGGCCGACCAGCGCCGCCGGGCCGCCGAACTCGCCCCGCCGAGGGTCCGCGCCGCCCTGTACGACGGCGACACCCCGCCCGAGGAGCGCGAGTGGGTCCGCCAGTACGCCTCCTACGTGCTCACCAACCCGGACATGCTGCACCGGGGCATCCTGCCCGGCCACGCCCGCTGGTCCTCCTTCCTCAAGGCGCTGCGCTACGTGGTCGTCGACGAGTGCCACAGCTACCGGGGCGTGTTCGGCTCGCACGTCGCCCAGGTACTGCGCCGGCTGCGCCGGATCTGCGCCCGGTACGGCTCCTCACCCGCCTTCCTGCTCGCCTCCGCCACCACCGCCGACCCGGCCGCGACCGCCGAGCGACTGACCGGCCTGCCCTCGGTGGCCGTCACCGAGGACGCCTCGCCCCGCGGGCCGATGGTCTTCGGCCTCTGGGAACCGCCGCTGACCGAGAACGTCGGCGAGCACGGCGCGCCCGTCCGCCGCACCGCCACCGCCGAGGCGGCGCACCTGCTCACCGACCTGGTCGAGCGGGAGGTCCGGACCGTCGTCTTCGTCCGCTCCCGCCGTGCGGCCGAACTCGTCGCCCTCCAGACCCAGGACCAGCTCGGCCGGCCGCTCGCCGAGCGGGTGGCCGCCTACCGCGGCGGCTACCTGGCCGACGAGCGCCGGGCCCTGGAGCGCGCCCTGCACAGCGGCCGGCTGCTCGGCCTCGCCTCCACCTCCGCCCTCGAACTCGGCATCGACGTCTCGGGCCTCGACGCCGTCCTGATGGCCGGTTATCCGGGCACCCGGGCCTCGCTCTGGCAGCAGGCGGGCCGGGCCGGCCGCGAGGCCCAGGGCGCGCTGGCCGTCCTGATCGCCCGGGACGACCCGCTGGACACCTACCTGGTGCACCACCCGGAGGCGCTGTTCGCGGCGCCCGTCGAGGCCACCGTACTCGACCCCGACAACCCCCACGTACTCGCCCCTCACCTGTGCGCGGCCGCCGCCGAACTGCCGCTCACCGACGCCGACCTGGAGCTGTTCGGACCCTCCACCGCACCGCTGCTGCCGGTCCTGGAGCGACGCGGCCTGCTGCGCCGGCGCGGCGACGCCTGGTACTGGACCCGCCGCGAGCGCGCGGCCGACGCCGTGGACCTGCGCGGCAGCGGCGGCAACCCGGTCCAGATCGTCGAGGCCGACACCGGCCGGCTGCTCGGGACGGTGGACGCCGCGGCCGCGCACACCACCGTCCACACCGGTGCCGTCCACCTCCACCAGGGCCGCACCTACCTGGTCCGGGACTTCGACCTGGAGAACGCGGTCGCCCTGGTCGAACCGGCCGAGCCGCCGTACACCACGGCCGCCCGTGACATCACCTCCGTCTCCGTCCTGGGCACCGACACCATCGTCGACTGGGGCGAGGGCCGGCTCAGTTTCGGCTCGGTGGAGGTGGTCAACCAGGTGGTCGGCTACCTCCGGAAGCGAATCTCCACCGGGGAGATCATGGGCGAGACCAAGCTCGACCTGCCGCCCCGCACCCTGCGCACCCGAGCGGTCTGGTGGACCGTCACCGAGGATCAGCTGCTGGATGCGGACATCCCGCCCGACCAGCTGCCCGGCGCCGCCCACGCCGCCGAGCACGCCTCGATCGGCCTGCTGCCGCTGTTCGCCACCTGCGACCGGTGGGACATCGGCGGCGTCTCCGTCCCGCTGCACCCGGACACCGGGCTGCCGACCGTGTTCGTCTACGACGGCCACCCGGGCGGGGCCGGCTTCGCCGAACGCGGCTTCCGCCGGGCGGTCGAGTGGCTGACGGCCACCCGCGCGGCGATCGCCTCCTGCGAGTGCGAGCGCGGCTGCCCGTCCTGCGTCCAGTCGCCCAAGTGCGGCAACGGGAACGACCCGCTGGACAAGGCGGCTGCCGTCCGGCTCCTGGACGTCCTGCTTGCCGGAGCGCCGGGGGGCGGCGGCGCGGCCGGGCCTGAGGCCGGGGCCGACGCCGAGCTTGAGGCCGGCACCGACGCCGCGGCCGGTCCCGAGGAGACCGGGGTGGCGGAGACCGGGGCGAGCCCGGGCGGTGTGGCGGGCCCCGACGGTGAGGCGTCGGCCGGGTCATGAGGCCGCCGCCCCGCCGCCCGGGATGCCGCCGAGGCCGTCCTCGGCAGCGGTGACCGGGGCCCGTACCGGCCCGGCCCGGGACCTCGCCCGGGCCGGGCCGACCGGCAGCCGCAGCGGGAGCCCGCTGACGCCGACCTCGGCCACCACCTCGACCTCGTCCGCCGACCGGTCCACCGTGCAGGACACCAGGCCGGCGCCCTGTGCCGCGGCGATCCCCGCAGCCCGGGCGCAGCCGCCGTCCGGGTCCAGCAGCAGCCGGTCCGCCGCCGCGAGGGCCGCGAGGTCGGCGGCCGACTCGGCCCGGTGACGGGCGGCGACCACCGAACCGACCGCGAGCGTCGCGGCGAACACCGCGGTGCCCAGCATCGCCAGGGCGAGCAGCCAGACCGTCGCCGAGCCGGCGTCCGACCCCCGTCCGCCCGCCGAGGCCGCCCGTCCCGTACGGACCCGGGCCACCCGCCGCACGGCCGCCCACGGCCCTGCCCGGCCGGACGGGGTGATCAGGACCGCCCGGACGCCTCGACCGGCCATGGACCCCCACCTCCTTCCGCGACGCCCGCCAGAACGTCCTCCCGAGCCGCCACGGCCGCCGCGCCGACCCGTACCGCGACGAGGCCGCCGAGCCCGCCCGGCGCCGCACACGGTGCGTCCACGTCCACCCGCACCGTGTCGGCCGCCAGTGCCACCCGGACCCGAGCGCCTGGCGGGGCCGCGGCACGGGCGAGGTCGACGGCGTCCGCCTCCCCACGCGCGGCCGCCCTGGCGCCGACCCGGGCGGCGTCCACGCAGCGGATCTGCGCCGCCGCCGCGAGCACGCCCCAGATCAGTACCGCCGCGAGCAGGACGAGCGCCGGCAGGACCACGGCCGTCTCCGCCGTGACGAAGCCGCCGTCACCGCGCCGCCCCGACCACCAGGGCCGCCAGGGCCAGGGGTGCCGGACCCGCGCCCGGCAGGGGCCCGTCCCCGGACCCCTGCCGTCCGCCCGCCGGACGGTCCGGGGGAACCGCGCCCCGCGGGCGGGGGTTCGAGGACGGGCGCTACGTCGCATGGAGCGCCCGTTGGAGCATGTCGGTCAGCGCGCCGGTGATGGCCTCGCTGGTCACCACCTTGTACAGCGCGCCGGCGAGGGCGCACGCGCCCAAGGTCCCGACCGCGTACTCGGCCGTCGTCATCCCGGCGTCCGACCGGCCCCGGTGACGGGCCGCCCCGCGCACCCGGCGGGCCGCCCAGCGGCTCCGCCGTCGCCAGGCCCCGAGCAGCCGCCGGAGCGGGCGTCCGTGGTCGGGCCTGATCGCGATCACTGCGGTCATGGTTCTCTCCCTGCCTCTCGATGTCTGCTTGTCGCTCGATGTGTCTCTCGATGTGTCGCTCGATGTCCGCCTGTCCGCCTCCCGGTCACATCGCCCGGGCGAAGCCGCTGGTGAGCCCGATGACCACCGGCACCACGCCGATCAGGACGAAGGCCGGGAGGAAGCAGAGGCCCAGCGGCGCGGTGGCGAGCACCGCGGCCCGGCGGACCCTGACGTGGGCCGCGCGGGCGGCCGCCGTCCGCTGCCCCTGGGCCAGCTCGGTCAGCGGCCCGGCGACCGGGGCCCCGCCGAGGCTCGCGCGCGCCATGCAGCGCGCCAGCGGTGCCAGTGCCGGGTGCCGCTCGCCCAGTCGGCTCCAGCACAGCTCCGGCGGTGCACCGAGGGCCAGTTCGGCCCCGAGCGCCGCCAGCCTGGGGCCCATCGGCGCGTCCACGCTCCGGCCGACCGCGACCACCGCCTCAGAAGGCAGCGCCGCCGCGCCGAGGCAGGCCGCCAACAGCTCGGCGCTCAGGGGGAGTTGCCTGGTCAGCAGCTCCTCCGCCCAGGCCGCCCGGCGATCCGCCGGCGATCGGGCCTCGGCCGACCAGCGGTGGACGCCCACCGCCACCAGCGCCCCGACGACCAGCCCGGTACCCCCGCCGAGCAGCAGGGCCACCGCGAGCCCGGCGACGACCGCCGTGGCCAGCTGCCGCCGATGCCCGCTGCCGGGGCCCGCCCGCCCCGCCCGCCGTCGGCCGTCCGCCCGGGCCCCGGCGACGGCCCACCGGCGCCTCGCCCGGCCGCGGAGCACCACCCGTAGCCGCAGCGCGGCGACCGCCAAGGCCGGGAGGCCGACCACCGCCCACACGACGCTCCGCATCACCCGGCCCCCGCTCCGGCGCCGAGGGCCCGGCCCCGCGCTCGCACCCGCGACGGCCCGCGGCTCCCTCCGCCCGCCCGGAGAGCGGACGGGGTGCCGCCGGCCGCTCGACGGGGCTCGCCACGCCGTCGAGGGGCCTCCAGGGCACCCCGGGCCGCCGACCGGACGATGCGCGCCGTCCAGAACACCCCCAGGCCTTCCAGGGCCACCCCCGCCGCGAGGCAACCCAGCCCGGCGGGCGTATGCAGCAGGACGGCCAGCGGACGGGCGCCGAGCGCGGCACCGAGGAGCAGCCCGGCGCCCGGCAGCGCGGCCAGGACGACGATCGTCGTCCGCGGCCCGGCCAGCTCCCCGGCGATCTCCTCCGCCAGTGCCCGCTCTCCGCGCAGCGCCTCCGCGACCCGGTCCAGCGCGGCGGCCAGCCCCGCCCCACTGTCGGCGGCGACCCGCCAGCAGGCCGCGATGGCCGCGGCCCCGCTCCCGCCCGGCAGTTCGGCCAGCAGGTGGAACGCGGCGGGCACGTCCCCGCCGTAGCGGCCGGCCGCGAGCCGCGCCACCGGCTCCTCGCCGAGCCGGCGCAGCCCGTCCGGGTCGGCGGCGAGCCGCGTCGTCACCAGGTGCAGCGCCTGCTCCGGCAGCGCCCCACCGCGCAACTCCCCGGCCAGCCCGGCGCAGAGCTCGATCACCGCGGCGGAGCGCCGCCCGGCCTCCGCGGCCAGACGCCGCCGCAACCGGCATCGGCGCAGCGGCAGGACGGCCAGGGCCGCCGCGAACACCGGCACCGGGGAGGCGGTGGCCTGCCCGGCGGCCAACCCCACCGGCAGGGCCAGCAGTTCGGGCGACAGCGCCGACCGCAGCCGGCCCCTGACCGGCCGGGCCCGCTCCGGGCCCAGCCCTCGCACCGCAGGCCCCCGCACGGAAGGGCCGCCGCCCGCGAGCACCAGCCGGGAGCGACGCCCGCCCGGCAGCTGCTCCTGCAGCGCACGCCACCCGGCGACGGCCACCAGGCACAGCAGCATCGCCCAGCAGAGTGTGAACTGACTCTGCGTCATGTCGTCGACCTCCATTCCCATTCCGTCACCGCCCCTTCCTGCCCCACGTCCCGAGCAGTGCGAGCGCACCCGTGGCGCAGCCACCGAGCAGCAGCACGAAGGCGAGCTCCACGGCCCGCGCCGTCGCCCCCGCCGACAGGGCCGCCACCGCCGTCACGACGGCCCCGCGGGACCGGGCGCGAGCCCCGCGCCGAGCACCACGCCACGTGCCGCCAGCAGCCCCACCAGCCGCTCCCAGCCCGCTCCGTGAACGACGCCGCCACTCGCCGGGAAGGCCACCGCGGGGGTGGTCACGGCCAGCCCGTCGCCGTCCCCGGACAGCGTGTGGATCTCCGCCACCCGGCGGCGGCCCGAGCCCGGATCCCGGACCAGGTGCACCACCACCTCGAGCGCGGCCCTCAGTTGGCTGTGCAGTGCCGGCCGGTCGAGCCCGGCGAGCGAGCCCAGGGCCTCCAGCCGGACCGGCACGTCGGCCGCCGTGTTGGCGTGGACCGTGCCGCAGCCGCCCTCGTGCCCGGTGTTCAGCGCGGCCAGCAGGTCCGACACCTCGGCCCCGCGCACCTCGCCGATCACCAGCCGGTCCGGGCGCATCCGCAGCGCCTGCCGGACGAGGTCCCGGAGGGTGAACTCGCCCAGCCCCTCCTGATTGGGCGGGCGGCTCTGCAGCCGCACCACGTGCGGATGGGCGGGCCGCAGCTCGGCGGAGTCCTCGGCGACCACGATCCGCTCCGCCGACCCGGCCAGCCCGAGCAGCGCCGCGAGCAGCGTGGTCTTGCCCGAGCCCGTCCCGCCGGAGACGAGCAGCGAGAGCCTGGCCCGGACGATGCCGGCCAGCAGGTCGGCGCCCTCCGGCGGCAGCGCCCCGCCCGCCACCAGCTCGTCGAGCGTGAACGGCCGGGGCCGGCAGACCCGCAGGGAGATGTGCGTGCAGCCGGCCGCGATCGGCGGCAGCACGGCGTGCAGCCTGGTGCCGTCCGGCAGCCGGGCGTCCACCCAGGGGCGGGCGTCGTCCAGCCGTCGCCCGGCGGCGGTGGCCAGCCGGTGGGCCAGCCTCCGCACCGCCTCGGCATCGGCGAAGCGGACCCCGGTGGCCCGGTGCAGGCCGCCACCACGGTCGACCCACACCTCCTCCGGACCGTTCACCAGGACGTCCGTGACGTCGGGCGCCGCCAGCAGCCGGTCCAGCGGGCCCGCACCCACCAGTTCGGCGCGCAGCGAGCGCACGGTGTCCAGGACCTCGTCCCCGCCGAGCGGCGGGCGGGTGGCCCGCAGCGCGGCCGCGACCGAACCCGCCGTCGGATCCGCCCCCGACTCGGCCAGCCGCAGCCGGACCGCGTCCACCAGGGCCGCCGCCCGCTGCTCGCGGGCCGTCCGGCCGTACGGGCAGGGCCCGTGCCCGGCCTCCGGCGACCCGCCCGGCGGCGGCACGCTCCGGAGCGGCCGGTGCTCCCGCGCACCGGCGCCCGGGTTGGGCACCCCTCCGCGAGGGATCGTTCTGCGCAGACGGACCATCAGTACACACCTCCTCCGACCGCCGACACCGGCGGCAGCACTTCGTTCAGGAAGGTCGCGCTGAAGCGCGCCAAAGGGCCGCTCTCCCGGCTCCCGGGCGGGACGCCCTTCTCGACGTCCTGGGCCAGGCCCGGCTCCGGCTCCAGCTCCCCCGCGAGCGGCAACCGCAGCCCGCGGGCGATCCGGTGGGCCGGGAGCCCGCCGGCCCGTACCGGCCGCACCACGGCCCGGACGTCGTCGAGCCGCATCCGGGCCGCCGCCGCGACCCGGTCGGCGGCGGCCACCGCGCGCAGCTCGGCCGGCACCACCAGCAGCGCCAGGTCGGACTGTTCCAGCGCCTGCCCGGCGGCCGCGTCGAGGTGGCGGGGCACGTCGACCACCACCAGCCCGCCGCGCCGCCGCGAGGCGGCCAGCACGCTGCGCATGGCCTCCGGCGGCACCGTCAGGGTGTCGCCGCGGTCCCAGGACAGACAGGCCAGCGCGGAGAGCCCCTTGAGCGCCGGCAGCGCCCGGGCCAGCTCGGCGCCGCTGACCCGCCCGCGCGAACCGGCCAGATCGGGCCAGCGCAGCCCGCGGACCGTCTCGCCGCCGAGCAGGACGTCGAGGCCGCCGCCCAGCGGATCGCCGTCGATGAGCATGGTCCGGCGGCCGGACCGGGCGGAGCTGACCGCGAGGGCGCAGGCCAGCGTCGAGGCACCGGCCCCGCCCCGGCCGCCGAGCACCGCGACGGTGACCGCCGGGGGCCCGCCGCCCTCGGCCGCGTCGGCGATCCGGTCGAGCAGCCAGGCCTCGGCGTCGGGCAGGAAGAGCACGTGCTCGGCCCCGAGCCGGACGGCTCTGACCCACACGCCGGGGTCGTCCAGGTCCAGCCCGAGCAGCAGCACCCCGCCGCGCCGGCCCAACTCGGAGCAGCGGGCGGCCTGGTCGTCCCCGACCAGGACCAGCGGGGCCTCGCTCCACAGCTCCCGCGTCGGCGGCGCGCCCCGGACCAGCCGCGGCTCGGTGCCCGCCGCCGCGCAGAGCCGCAGCAGGTGCTCGGCCAGGCCCTCGTCCTCGGTGACGACGAGCGGCCCGAGGGCCCCGGGGCCCTCGGCGGTGACGTGGTCGGCGATCGGCGTCGACATGGTGGTCTCCCCTCCGCGCCGCGGGCCACCGGCGGTGGCCGACGGCGCACGTCGGACGGTTGCGGCGGACGGCCGCCGGACCGACCTCGGGAGAGGAAGGGATGAGGCCCTGCCCGGCGACCGCCGCCGACCATCACGGTGGGGGGAGATCAGGATTCCGTCATCCAGGTTGCGATTGCCTGTGGATAACTCGTGGGCTGTGGATGAAAACGTTCACCCGGGCGGGGGGCTAATCGACGAAGAATTGACGAAAGGCGTCACAGAGATGAACCCGCATCCCGCCGTAGCGTGATCGGCCGATCTCCCGACGGCCCCCCGATCGTCTTCCGGCGCCTTCTCCGGCCCTCTTCGGAGCGGCCTCGCGCCGTCGATCAGAACCAGCCGTTCACTCCTCGCCGACTTCGAGCGAACAGCGACACAGAGTGACGAAAGGTGGTCGATGGACCGAGGTGTCGACACCCCCCGTAGACCGCCGGGACGACACGCGCCCATTGCGCGGCAGCGGCCTTCAAGCCCTGAAAATGGCCCCGGACGTGCGACGACCCCCGCCGGGGGGGAGAGCGGGGGTCGTCTATCCACAGCCCGACTCGGGGGGGAGGAGCCGGACCGGGTTAGCACGGTCGCGAACGATCCGTGACTTCCATGGTGTACCCGAGCGGCCAGAAACACAAACCCGCACGCCCACGAGTACGCCGAATGGCGGGGTGTTTTGTGGTTCCCTCTATCCTCGGTTCCCGTGGACACCACCGAGAACGCCGACGACCGCGCCGACGAGTCCCAGGGCGACACCAACGGGCCCGAAGAGCTCGGCCCGGCCGCCCGCCCCCGGTCGGTCGGGCTGCGCACGGCGGCCTTCTTCGACCTCGACAAGACCATCATCGCCAAATCGAGCGCGCTGGCCTTCAGTCGCCCCTTCTACCAGGGCGGCCTGATCAACCGTCGGGCCGTACTGCGCAGTGCGTACGCCCAGTTCGTCTTCCTGGTCGGCGGCGCGGACCACGACCAGATGGAGAAGATGCGCGAGTACCTCTCCGCGCTGACCCGGGGCTGGAACGTCCAGCAGGTCCGCGAGATCGTCGCCGAGACCCTGCACAACCTGATCGACCCGATCATCTACGACGAGGCCGCCTCGCTGATCGAGCAGCACCACGCGGCCGGCCGGGACGTGGTGATCGTCAGCAGCTCCGGCTCCGAGGTGGTCGAGCCGATCGGCGCCCTGCTGGGCGCGGACCATGTGATCGCCACCCGGCTGAAGGTCGAGGACGGCTGCTACACGGGCGAGATCGAGTACTACGCCTACGCCGAGAACAAGGCCGCCGCCATCCGGGAGTTGGCCGCGACCGAGGGCTACGACCTGGCCGCCTCCTACGCCTACAGCGACTCCTCGACCGACCTGCCGCTGCTGGAGGCGGTCGGCCACCCGTCGGCCGTCAACCCCGACCGCGCGCTGCGGAAGGAGGCGCAGGCCCGGGAGTGGCCGGTGCTGGTCTTCGACAAGCCGGTGGAACTGCGGCGGCGACTGCCGGAGTTCTCCGCCCCGAGTGGCTCGGTGCTGACGGCGGTGGCGGTCGGGACGGCCCTGGTGACCGCCGGGGTGATCTGGTACCTGGCCCGCCGGCGGCGGCCGCTCGCCTGAGGTCCCGCGTCGATCCCGCTCCGGACAAGCCGAGCCTGCTCCGGACGAGCCGAGCCGGTCCCGGACGAGCCGAGCCCGTTCTGGATAAAAGGGGCAATCGGCACAGACTTCTCGTTTCGGGTTCCCCTTTCGCCCGAAACGCGATACAAATGAAGCACGGCCCGCGAGACCCGGTCAGGACCGAAGAGGTCAAACCGACAACGCAGTTCAGGCCCCACGGACCGCGTGTACAGATAGCCGAGCACCCACATGCAGCCGACCCGCTGTCGGGCCGCCGGACCAGACGAACGGGCAGGATCCCCGTCTGATCGGCACTTCCGGTGCATGCATGGTCACCCGGTATCTGCACCAGCGGCGGCACCCAGCAGGATCAGGTGCCGCCGCATCTTCGTGTCCACGGTCCCTCCGCGAAGCCCCCCGCGCGAGGCCCCGCCGGTCAGGCCATCCCGCGCTGCATCGCCTCGCAGACCGCCGTGCTCTCCCGTACGCCGAGCCGCAGCGCGGCGCCGCAGTGCGCGATCCAGGCCCCCATCCCCTCGGGCGTGCCCGCCAGGTAGCCCGCGAGCGCCCGGCGGTAGGTGCCGGTGCCGAGCTCCGCGAAGCCGACCTCGGCCGGGCAGATCGCCTTCGGGTCGAGGCCCTCGGCGATCAGCACGATCCGCTGGGCGGCCCGCGCGATCACCCCGTTGTACGCGCCGAAGGGCCGCAGCGCGAGCAGTTCACCGTGCACCACCGATGCCACCACGAGGGCCGGCGTGCCCACGCCCTGCCCCTCCGCGCGCGCCACCAGCAGCCGGGAGAGCTGGTCGAGCCGGGCCGCGACCTCCTCCGCGCCCGGGGCGGGCGGCGGCTCGGGCAGCGGCCCGTCCACGGCCTCGACCCGGACGCTCTCCACCGGCTCCAGCTCCAGCGGGAACAGCGCCTCGGCGCCCTCCCCCGCCCGGCGCGGGCGCCCGGCGGCCGGGTCGCCGTCGCCGACCGCGAGCAGGTGCAGCCGGGCCAGCACCTGGAGCGGCGAGTGCCGCCAGATGCTGAGCAGCTGGCCGGCCTCGGCGGCGATCCGCAGGGCCGCGCCGACCGTGCGGGCCTCGGCGTCCGCGCTGAAGTCGGTGCGGCGGCGGACCTCCTCCAGCGGCCAGTCGGCCCCGGCCAGAGCGGCCGAGGCGCGGGCGCCGCGCAGGGCGGACTCGGAGGTGACCTCGGCCGCGCGGCGGCGCATCACCCGGTGGCCGTAGAGCCGGTCGACGGCCTTGCGCACCTCGGCCACCGCGTCGGGCACCCCGGGGAGCTGGGCCAGCGGGGCGAGGGGATCTGTTCCAGTGCTCACCTACCCGAGAGTAATGAACCGGCCGCCTCTCCCGGAACAGCAACCCCGCATCACCCGTTAGAGGCAATCCTCACTTCCCTCCCCCGGCGAGGCCCGAACCGCGGCTAGCATGGCCACTATCGGAGACGATAACTATTTCCAACTAGGGGCGCCCCCACCGCGCGGCCCCTGGGCAGGCGGCCCCGGAGCGAGGGGCCCGAGCGAGAGCCGGAGTCCCCAGATGAAGATCGCCTTCGTCGGCAAGGGCGGCAGCGGGAAGACCACGCTGTCCGCACTGTTCATCCGCCACCTGGCCGCCACCGGCCGGCCGGTCATCGCCGTGGACGCCGACATCAACCAACACCTGGGCCCGGCCCTCGGCCTGACGGACACCCAGGCGGCCGACCTGCCCTCGCTCGGCGCGCACCTGCCGGAGATCAAGGAGTACCTGCGCGGCGGCAACCCGCTGATCCGCTCGGCCGAGGAGATGATCAAAACCACGCCGCCCGGCCGCGGCTCCCGGCTGCTGCGGATCGTCGAGGAGAACCCGGTCTACGCCTCCTGTGCCCGTCCGATCGCGCTGGACGAGGGCTCGGTTCGGCTGCTGGCGACCGGCGCGTTCACCGAGGAGGACCTCGGGGTGGCCTGCTACCACTCCAAGGTCGGCGCGGTGGAGCTGCTGCTCAACCACCTGCTGGACGGCCGCGACGAGTACCTGGTCACCGACATGACGGCCGGCTCGGACTCCTTCGCCTCCGGCCTGTTCACCCGCTTCGACCTGACCTTCCTGGTGGCCGAGCCGACCCGCAAGGGCGTCTCCGTCTACCGCCAGTACCGGGACTACGCCCGCGACTTCGGCGTGCAGCTGCGGGTGGTCGGCAACAAGGTGCAGGGGCCGGACGACCTGGCGTTCCTGCGCCGCGAGGTCGGCGACGACCTGCTCACCACCTTCGGACACTCGGACTGGGTGCGCCGCCTGGAGCAGGGCGCCGAACCGCCGCTGAAGGCCCTGGAGCCGGCCAACCGGGCCGTGCTGGAACAGCTGCGGGCCGAGGCCGACGCGGCCTACGGGCGGCGCGACGCGCACCGCTACACCGAGCAGGCCGTGCTCTTCCACCGCCGCAACGCGGAGAGTTGGGCGAACGCCAAGGTCGGCATCGACCTGGCCACCCAGGTGGACGAGGGCTTCGTCCTGGGCGAGTTCGCCGACGGCGGCGAGCGGCCGGCCCCGGCGGGCGCCCACGCCTGACCCGCCCGCCACCGCGCCCGAACGGGCCGCGGCCTCCCGTCACCCCGGGGAGGCCGCGGCCCGTTCGCCGTGTCCGGCGCCGCCGGCAGCAGGTCCGCTTCGGTTCGAACACCACCCATTGGGGTGAATCAGGGGGTTTTCCGCTTCCCTCCCGCAACAACGCTGTGCAAAGCTTTCATTACCCTCGGTTTACCGAGTCTTGATGGTCCGTCCCGGACGGCCCTCGGCGAGACGTCCCGCACCTCGCCCGGGCCGCCGGCGGGCCCGATGGTCCACGCCGGCCGGTGACACCCGCACTCCCCGCCGTGCCCACGCCATCCCGCCACACCGTCGCGACCCACGACAGCCGATCCGCCCGGAGCCCCACCCCGGACCCACCGCCGGACCTGACTGCGTTCGTTCCCCCGGACAGACGGGAAGACCATGACCCTCGACATCTCCAGTGCCCCCATCGCCTCCGACACCACCGACCACGCACCGCCGGGCCCCGGCGCCCGGATCCGCTGGGCGCAGGACCTCTCCGCCTCGCTGGTGGTCTTCCTGATCGCCGTGCCGTTCTCACTCGGCATCGCGCTGGCCACCGGCGCCCCGCTCACCGCCGGCCTGGCCGCCGCGGCCGTGGGCGGCATCGTGGTCGGGCTGTTCGGCGGCACCTCGCTCATGGTCAGCGGCCCCTCGGCGGCGCTGACCGTGATCACCGCCGGACTGATCACCCAGTACGGCTGGCAGGCCACCTGCACCATCACCCTCGCCGCCGGACTGCTGCAACTCCTGCTCGGCGTACGCCGGGTGGCCCGGACGGCGCTCGCCGTCTCGCCCGCGATCGTGCACGGCATGCTGGCCGGGGTCGGCCTCACCATCGCCATCGCGCAGCTGCACGTCGTACTCGGCGGGTCGCCGCAGAGCTCCGCGGTCGCCAACCTCCTCGCGCTGCCAGGGCAGTTGGCCGGTCCACACCCACCCGCGCTGCTGGCCGGCGCGGTGACCGTCGCCGTCCTGCTCGGCTGGCCCCGGCTCGGCCGACTCCCTGGCCGCGCGGGCCGGCTGGGGGCCCGGCTGGCCAAGGTGCCGGGCCCGCTGGCCGCCATCGCCCTGGCCACCGCCCTGGCGCTCGCCCTCGGCCTGCGGCTCGCCCACATCGAACTGCCCGCCTGGCAGCCGCACGCCTTCGCGCCGGCCCTGCCGCACGGTCCGGTGCCCGGGCTGATCTCCGCCGTCCTCACCGTCACCGCCGTGGCCGGCGTGGAGTCGCTGCTGTCCGCCGTGGCGATCGACCGGATGTCCCGCCGCACCGGGGACCTGGACCGCGAGCTGCGCGGCCAGGGACTCGCCAACCTGCTGAGCGGCCTGGTCGGCGGACTGCCGATCGCCGGCGGCGCGGTGCGCAGCACCGCCAACGTGCAGGCCGGCGCGCGGACCAGGTGGGCCTCGGTGCTGCACGGCGTCTGGGTGCTGGCCGCCGCGCTGGCGCTGACCGGCGGACTGCGCCGGATCCCGCTGGCCGCGCTCGCCGCGCTGGTCCTGGTGGTCGGGCTGCAGATGGTGAGCTTCGCGCACATCCGCAACGTGCACCGGCACCGCGAGTTCCCGGTCTACCTCACCACCGTGATCGCCGTGGTGGCCGCCGGGGTGCTGTGGGGCGTCGCGATCGGGGCCGCCACCGCCGTCCTGCTCGCGCTCTACCGGCTGACCCGCGCCCACATGGACGTCGAGACCGGGCCCGACGGCTCGGTCACCGTCCAGACGCACGGCCCGCTCACCTTCACCGCCGTCCCCCGGCTCAGCCGGGCGTTGGCGGGCATCCCGGCCGGGGCGGAGGTCACCGTGGTCCACGACGGCTCCTTCCTGGACCACGCCGCGTACGAGACGCTGCACAGCTGGCGCGCCGGGCACCAGGACGCGGGCGGCCGGGTCTCGATGGTGACGCGACGGCAGGACGACGAGGTGCTCGACCCCGACGGCACGGTGCGCGCGGGCAGTTCACCGGGGCCGCACCGCTGCCGGGCCTGGACGCCGTGGGTCGGCCACCACTGCATCGAGCAGCAGGAGGACCCGCACGGCCGGCTGCTGGACGGGGTCCGGGTGTTCCAGCTGCACACCGCGCCGCTGATCAGGCCCGAACTCGCCCGGCTGGCCCGGGAGGGGCAGACGCCCTCGCAGCTCTTCCTGACCTGCGCGGACTCGCGGATGGTCACCAGCATGATCACCAACAGCGGGCCGGGCGACCTGTTCACCGTCCGCAACGTGGGCAACCTGGTGCCGGCCCCCTTCGAGCCCGGCGCGGCCGACGACTCGGTGGCCGCCGCGGTGCAGTACGCGGTCGAGGTGCTGGAGGTGCGCTCGATCACGGTCTGCGGCCACTCCGGCTGCGGGGCGATGAAGGCCCTGCTGGACGGCGTGCACGAGCTCCCCGGTCCGCCCACGCCGCTGGCCCGCTGGCTGCGCAACGGGCGCGGTTCGCTGGACCGGCTCCGCCGGGTGCCCGCCGAGTTCGCCACCCGGCCGGTGGTGGACGCGGTGGAGCAGCTCTGCATCACCAACGTCGTTCAGCAGTTGGACCAGCTGATGGCGAATCCGGCGGTGGAGCGCCGGGTCGAGGAAGGCACCCTGCGGCTGGTCGGGATGTACTTCGACTTCGCGACCGCGCAGGCCTACGTGCTGGACCGCGCCGCGGGGACCTTCAGCCCGGTGGAAGCCCGCACCGGCGCCCACGCCGAGGTCCGCACCGCCGGGGTACCGGCCGAACGGGTGAATGAGGACGGCCGGGTTCCCCCCGGCGGCGGTGAGGAGGACCCCCGACTGGCCGCCTGAGAGCCGGGTCCGTGTCCCCGCCGGGCGGGCCGGGGCACGGGCCCACCAGCCCACGTACGGTTTTCCGCTCCCCTCCGGCGGAACGTACGGGTCGCCGTCCGATTGTCGATCAAAGGTCTACACCAATTCTCGGGAGCCTCTTGTCAACTGGCCCGTTCGCCTGGTGAGCTGTGCGCTGGGACACACGGGACTATCCCCACGCACGGGATCGTCCCCGATCATGACTCGATGAGGAGTGCGTGTGAGCAACGAGAGCCTGGCCAACCTGCTCAAGGAGGAGCGACGATTCGCCCCGCCGGCAGAGCTCGCCGCAGCCGCCAACGTCACGGCGGCCGCGTACGCGCAGGCCTCCGAGGACCGCCTGGGCTTCTGGGCCGAGCAGGCCCGTCGCCTCGACTGGGCCGTCGAGCCGACCGAGACGCTCGACTGGTCCAACCCGCCCTTCGCCAAGTGGTTCGCCGACGGCAAGCTCAACGTGGCGTACAACTGCGTCGACCGCCACGTCGAGAACGGCCTCGGCGACCGCGTCGCCATCCACTTCGAGGGCGAGCCCGGCGACAGCCGCTCGATCACCTACGCCCAGCTCAAGGACGAGGTCTCGCAGGCCGCCAACGCGCTGCTGGAGCTCGGCGTCCGCAAGGGCGACCGCGTGGCGGTGTACCTGCCGATGATCGCCGAGGCGGTCGTCGCGATCCTCGCCTGCGCCCGGATCGGCGCCACCCACTCGGTGGTCTTCGGCGGCTTCTCCGCCGACGCCGTCGCCTCCCGCATCCAGGACGCGCAGGCCAAGCTGGTCATCACGGCCGACGGCGGCTACCGCCGCGGCAAGCCGTCCGCGCTCAAGCCGGCCATCGACGAGGCGCTCACCAAGGTCGAGGGCGTCGAGCACGTCCTGGTCATCCGCCGCACCGGGCAGGAGGTCTCCTGGACCGAGGGCCGCGACGTCTGGTGGCACGACATCACCGCCCGTCAGTCCACCGAGCACGCCCCCGAGGCGCACGAGGCCGAGCACCCGCTGTTCATCCTCTACACCTCGGGCACCACCGGTAAGCCCAAGGGCATCCTGCACACCTCGGGCGGCTACCTCACCCAGGCCAGCTACACCCACCACGCGGTCTTCGACCTCAAGCCGGAGACCGACGTCTACTGGTGCACCGCCGACATCGGCTGGGTCACCGGCCACTCGTACATCGTCTACGGGCCGCTCGCCAACGGCGCCACCCAGGTCATCTACGAGGGCACCCCGGACACCCCGCACCAGGGCCGGTTCTGGGAGATCGTGCAGAAGTACGGCGTGACCATCCTCTACACCGCGCCGACCGCGATCCGCACCTTCATGAAGTGGGGCGACGACATCCCCGCGAAGTTCGACCTGTCCTCGCTGCGGGTGCTGGGCAGCGTCGGCGAGCCGATCAACCCCGAGGCGTGGATCTGGTACCGCGAGCACATCGGCGCCGGCAAGGCCCCGATCGTGGACACCTGGTGGCAGACCGAGACCGGCGCCATGATGATCAGCCCGCTGCCGGGCGTCACCGAGACCAAGCCGGGTTCGGCCCAGCGCGCCCTGCCGGGCATCTCGGCCACCGTGGTGGACGACGAGGCCAACGAGGTGCCCAACGGCTCCGGCGGCTACCTGGTGCTCACCGAGCCGTGGCCGTCCATGCTCCGCACCATCTGGGGCGACGACCAGCGCTACATCGACACCTACTGGTCGCGCTTCGAGGGCCGCTACTTCGCCGGTGACGGCGCCAAGAAGGACGAGGACGGCGACATCTGGCTGCTCGGCCGGGTGGACGACGTCATGCTCGTCTCCGGCCACAACATCTCCACCACCGAGGTCGAGTCGGCTCTGGTCGGCCACCCGTCCGTGGCCGAGTCCGCGGTGGTCGGTGCCACCGACGCCACCACCGGGCAGGCCATCGTCGCCTTCGTGATCCTGCGCGGCGGCGCCACCGAGAGCCCGGAGCTGGTCGAGGAGCTGCGGGCGCACGTCGGCCGCACGCTCGGCCCGATCGCCAAGCCGAAGCAGATCAAGGTGGTCGGCGAACTGCCGAAGACCCGCTCCGGAAAGATCATGCGCCGGCTGCTGCGCGACATCGCCGAGGGCCGTGAGGTCGGTGACACCACCACCCTCGCCGACAGCTCGGTGATGAGCCAGATCCAGACCCAGCTGACGGCCGCGGACAACGGCAACGGCTGAGCGGACTGAGCCCGCAGCCGTGCCCCGGACGGTGGTCACCGTCCGGGGCACGGCTGTCAGGTCGTCACGAGGTGGCCACGGGGCCGGTGTCACGCCCTCGCGGCGTCATGCTCGGTGTCACGCCCTCGCGGCGTCACGCCCTCGCGGCGTCACGCCCCCTCGGTGCCGACGACGGCGCCCTGGTGGCGCCGGGCACCCGGCACTGAGCGACCAGAGCGCGCAGGGTCCCGTAGGCGTTCTGGACGAAGCCCCGGCTGCGCAGCGACCGCGCTCCGGCCATCACCGCCAGCCCCACCTGGGCCTGCGGGCTGAACCCGACGAAGGTGCCGAACCCCCGGGTGGACCCGGTGTGGAACATGACCTCCTCGTCCTCGCCGAAGGCGCCGCCGAGGCCGTCCCCGCACGCGCGCCCGGGCCCGTGCCCGTCCCCGCTTCCGACCCCGGCCCCGACCCCGGGCCCGATCCCGTTCGCGCCCTCCGCCGCACCCAGCAGGCGCTGGTTCCAGCCCAGGCAGAGTCGGGTGCCGCCGCCCCGGCGCCGCCCGATCAGCGGGCGGCGGACGTCGCCGAGCGCCGTCCGCAGCGCCGTCGCGTCGGCCCGCTCGGGGAGCGGGACGGCGTCCAGCGACAGGTGTGCCTGCAGGTAGCGGAGCATGTCGTCGGCGGTGGAGCGCAGGGCGGCCGCGCCCGGCAGCGCGGGCAGCCCGCAGGACGGCACCCGGCGGCCGCGCCGGTACCCGCCGGCGTCCTCCCGGCCGGGGCCGCAGGAGGTGTCCACCAGGCCGAGCGGGCCGCAGACCCGGGCGGCCAGCAGGTCGTCGTAGCGCTGCCCGGCCGCGTTGGCCAGCAGCAGTCCGAGCAGTCCGCAGCCGAGGTTGGAGTAGCGCACCTGGGTGCCCGGGGTGCCCCGCACCGGGGTCCGCGGCAGCGCCCTGAGCAGGTGCGCCGGACCGAAGGTGGCGTACGGGCGGGTGAACCACCGGGGGGCCGCCGCCGGGAGCAGCCCGACCGGCAGCCGGGGCAGGCCCGAGGTGTGGGTGGCCAGGTGGAGCAGGGTGATCGGCCGCTCGTGCGGGTAGCCGGGCCGGGCGTTCGCCGGGAGGTAACGGTCGATCGGGTCGTCGTAGCGGACGTCGCCGCGGGCGGCCATCTCGGCGAGCAGCAGTCCGGTGAAGGTCTTGGTGACGGAACCGAGTTCGAACCGGGTGTCGGCCCGGACCGGCTGTTCGCTGGAGCGGTCGGTGGTGCCCCGGCAGGCCACCGCCCGTTCCTCGCCCCGGATCACCGCGACGGCGACGCCACCGCCCGGGCCCGCCGCGCGGAACAGCGGCCGGAGCAGGCGGTTCAGGTCGGCGGGGATGCGGTCGGGGCCGTCGGTGGTGTCGCCGGTGGCGTCGTCGGCGGGGTCGTCGTCGGCGGATTCACCGGCGGGATCGGACGATGGCCGGTCGACGGGGTCGGCGGATAACAGGGGCGGGCCGGGAATGATCGCGTCGACGGGAACGGTCGTGGGCATGGGGGTGCCTCCAGCGGGCGGGTCGTGAGAAGGGGAAACCGGGGAACCGGGGAACCGGGAAGCCACCGGGGTGCGCGCCGGATCCGGATCGGTCGGCGCCTGGGACCGACGATAGGAACGCGTTCACCCGAGTGCATGCGGCTGAGGCCATTCGGGTGCCGGGTCGGTGCTCCTCCGGGGTGCAGAACCCTCCCAGAGGGCTTAAGTCCTTTAACAGGACAATCCGGATGTCACCCAATCGTCCCGCTAGACTGTTAACGACGCATCAAGGTCCCCTGCCGGGGATCCGGGCGTCACAGGGCGCGCCGGGAAGTCTGGTCGGCAACTGCACCACCCGTGCATCCGTTGCCGCTCCCAGCCCCTCAGGAGGTCCCCCGTGACCGACCAGCCGCCCGTCCACGAGCCGACGACCCGCCGCCGGCAGTTCCTCGGCCGGCTGTCACTGCCCGAGCGCACCTTCATCACCGACGCCCTGCGTACCGAGACGGTCGGCGGCGTGCTGCTGCTGGGCGCCGCCGTCATCGCACTGATCTGGGCCAACGCCTGGCCGCACGCGTACGAGAGCATGCTCGACTACACCGTCGGGCCCTCCGCCCCACTGCACCTCGACCTCTCCCTGGCCACCTGGGCCAAGGACGGGCTGCTGACGATCTTCTTCTTCGTCGCCGGGATCGAGCTCAAGCGCGAGTTCGTGGCGGGCGAGCTGCGCACCCCGAGCGCGGCGGTACTGCCCGTCATCGCCGCCGTCTGCGGGGTGGCGCTGCCCGCGATCCTGTACGCCGTGGTCAACTCCGGCAGCGGCGGGCACCCCGGCGGCTGGGCCATCCCGACCGCCACCGACATCGCCTTCGCCCTGGGCGTGCTGGCCGTGGTCGGCAGCCACCTGCCCTCGGCGCTGCGCGCCTTCCTGCTCACCCTGGCCGTCGTCGACGACCTGATAGCGATCCTGATCATCGCGGTCTTCTACAGCTCCGGCATCAAGTTCTGGGCGCTCGGGCTGGCCTTCGCCGGGCTGGTGCTGTTCTGGTTCCTGCACCGGCGCGGAGTGCACGGCTGGTACCTGTTCGTGCCGCTGGCCCTGGTGACCTGGGCGCTGATGCACGAGAGCGGCGTCCACGCCACGGTCGCGGGCGTCGCCATGGGCCTGATGCTGCGCTGCCACCGGGAAGGCGACGAGCAGCACTCCCCCGGCGAGCACATCGAGCACCTGGTCCGCCCGCTGTCGGCCGGTCTGGCCGTCCCGGTGTTCGCGCTGTTCTCGGCCGGGGTGACGATCTCCGGCCCGGCGCTGCGCGAGGTGTTCACCCAGGCCGCGCCGATCGGCATCGTGGTCGGCCTGCTGGTCGGCAAGTCGGTGGGCATCTTCGGCGGCACCTGGCTGATGGCCCGGTTCACCCGGGCCGAGCTGAACCCGCGGCTCAAGTGGGCCGACATGGTCGCCGTCTCGGTGCTCGCGGGCATCGGCTTCACCGTCTCGCTGCTCATCAGCGAGCTCGCCTTCCCGGACGACCCGACGCTCGCCGCCCGCGCCAAGACGGCCGTCCTGGTCGGCTCGCTGCTCTGCGCGACGGTCGCCACCCTGCTGCTGAAGCTGCGCAACCGGCACTACCGGGCGCTGTGCGAGGAGGAGGACCGGGATCTGGACGGGGACGGCGTCCCGGACGTCTACCAGCAGGACGACCCGGCCTGGCGGGCCCGGGTCGGTGAGCCGGCCCGGTCGCTGTCCGAGGAGGCCCCCGGCGGCTCCGGCGCTTCGGGGACCCCCGGGGACTCCGCGCCGGGCCGCTGACGGGCCATCCGGACGGACGGACGGACCGTCGGCCGGACGGACGGACGGACGGACCGTCGGCCGGACGGACGGACGGAGGCCGCCCCCTGGGGACCGGGAACCTCGCGGGCCCGCTGCCGGCCCGGCCCTCGGCCAAGCGCCGTCCAGGGGCCCGTCGATGGGCCTGTCGAGGGACCTCCCCCGGAGCCCGTCCAGGGGCCCCTCCAGGAGCCCGTCCAGGCGCCCCTGGAGGGGCCTGACCGGGGACCCGCTCGGGGGCGCGGAAGCCGCGAGGCGCCGGGACACGTCCCTCCGGCGGGGCCCCGGAGTGGTGTGCGACTGACCGGTAGGGGCATGATTCTGAGCTGTCGACAACCCACTGACGCCTCCGGAACCCCCACCGGCTCCCGGAACCGCGGAACCGCGGTGGCGTCACGCCGCACAGCCGCAGAGGAGAACAGCTGATGCCCGCAGGAGCCGCAGACCCGTCCAGCAACGGCCGGGCGCCCTACGAGGGCGAGCGTTCGGTGGGGCAGCTGTTCGCGGCGGCCACCGCCGACCTGTCCGCGCTGGTCCACGACGAGATCGCGCTCGCCAAGGCCGAGATCCGGGCGGACGTCAAGCGCGGTGTCT
Organism: Kitasatospora xanthocidica; assembly: GCF_014656195.1. Taxonomy (GTDB): domain Bacteria; phylum Actinomycetota; class Actinomycetes; order Streptomycetales; family Streptomycetaceae; genus Kitasatospora; species Kitasatospora xanthocidica. Next base: position 111,259 of record NZ_BNBY01000001.1, read on the forward strand.
CCGGCGGCGTCTCGCTGCTGGTCGCCGGCGTGGTGGCGCTGTTCTCGATCCCGATGCTGAGCGCCGCCGCGGCCTTCGGCATCCACGCGCTGGGCCTGTCGCTGGGCTGGTCCTTCCTCATCGTGGCCGGCGCCTATCTGGTGCTCGCGGTGCTGCTCGGGGTGCTGGCGTACCGCTCGTTCAAGAAGATCGAGCCGCCGCACCGCACCATCGAGGGCGCCCAGAAGACCGCCGACGTGCTGAAGAACGCCCGGCCGCGCCCGGCCACCAAGGAGGAGATCGACCGGGCTCTGGGCCGCATCCAGTAGGTCTGCCGGCGGACTCGTCAACGGACCTCGTCGACGGACTCCTCGGCGGCCCCGTCAACGGAGGCGTCAACGGCCCGCGCGCGGCCCCGTCAACGGACCGTGAGCGGAGGCCTCCCGTCCGGGCGGCCGCTTCCCGTCCGTGGACCCGCCGACAGTGAGTGCCGGGCACGTGTCCCGTGCGCGGATGTGACACGCTCTCGGTATGCCGCTTGACCAGAAGCCCGTGCCCGCGCAGCCGTCCGCCGCCTCCGACCCCGACTCCGACCCCGACACCGGCACCGGCGTCCGTCCCGAGGGCCTCGGCCCTGCCCCCGAGCGGGAGCCCGCCGAGGCGGCCTCCGGCGCCGCTCCGGCGGCGGCCGGGGCCGAGGCGTGGGACATCCGGCAGAGCGGCCCGTGGACGCACCGCGACCTCGCGGCCAACGGCGCCCGCTTCCACATCGCCGAGCTGGGCTCGGGCCCGCTGGTGCTGCTGGTGCACGGCTGGCCCGAGTACTGGTGGGCCTGGCGGCACCAGCTGACCGCGCTCGCCGAGGCCGGCTACCGGGCGGTGGCGCTGGACCTGCGGGGCGTCGGCGGCAGCGACCGCACCCCGCGCGGGTACGACCCGGGCAACCTCGCCCTGGACATCACCGGGGTGATCCGCTCGCTCGGCGAGCGCCGGGCGCACCTGGTCGGGCACGCCTCCGGCGGCACCCTGGCCTGGGTCGCGGCGGTGATGCGCCCCTCCGTCATCCAGAGCCTGACCGTGGTGTCGGCCGCGCACCCGCGGGACCTGCGCCGGGCGCTGCTCACCGACCGCCGGCAGTTCGCCGCCTTCGAGCACGTGCTGGGCTTCCAGCGGCCGTGGATACCGGAACGCCAGCTGGTGGCCGACGACGCCGCGCTGGTCGGCCGCTACCTGACCTCCTGGACCGGCCCGAACGGCCTGGACGAGGCCGCGGTGCACGCGTACCGGCAGGCGATCCGGATCCCCAGCACCGCGCACTGCTCGATCGAGCCGTACCGCTGGCTGATGCGGTCGATGGCCCGGCCGGACGGCATCCAGTTCGCCCGGCGCATGAAGAAGCCGATCACCGCGCCGACCCTGCACGTCCAGGGCGCGGCGGACCCGGTGCTGCTGTCGCACACCGCGCTCGGCGGTGGCGAGTACGTGGCGGCGCCGTACCGCTGGCGGCTGCTGCCGGGGGTGGGCCACTTCCCGCACGAGGAGGCCCCGGAGGAGTTCACCGCGGAGCTGCTGGACTGGGTGGGGCACCACAAGGAGTGAGGCCGGGGGCCCGGCGAAGGAGCCGGCGGAGGGGCCATCGCGAATTCCGGAAGGGCCTTCGGTCCCAACTCCCTTGATGTTGCGCTCATATGACAAACGCATAGGCCAATTTCGGCACACCCGGGGTGGTTACCCCCACCGGCCCAGGGGCATCCATTTCGGTATGAGTTGGATGCCCGATCGCGGCGCCGCCCCGCGCGGCCGACGCCAGAACAGTCCCCAGCGCTCCGCCCACCGCCCCGACCGGGCGGACGACCTCGGCTTCGACGGCCTCGACCGCCGCCAGCCCGTGGAGCGGCGGCAGCTCGGCATCCCGCGCATCCTCGGCCGGCGCGCCCGCTGGGTGGGCGCACGACTGCGGCGCGAGACCTGAGGCCCCGCGCCGCGTAGTCCGGCGGTCCCGCGTAGTCCGGCGGTCCGGCGCGGTCCGTACGGGCCACCGCCCGTACGAGCCGCCGCCCGCAGCGCCGCACCGCTCAGTTGGTGATCGGCGCCAGCGCGGTGAACCAGAGCAGGACGAAGGTCGCCACCGACATGATCGGCACCAGCACCTTGGTCTCGACGCTGTTGCCGCTGCGCTTGATCAGCACGACCTCGTAGCGCTCCTTGTGCGGCCAGAGCAGCGGCGCGCCCTTCTTGGTCAGGCAGTCGCCCAGCAGGTGCGCCAGCGTGCCCAGCCCCACCGCGTACGGCAGCCAGCCGGGCGAGTTGGGCATCCAGGTGTTCATCCCGAAGGTGCCGAGCGCGGACAGCCCGATGACGGTGATCCAGGTCTGCGGGCCGTCGCCCGGCGGGCAGAGCCGCAGCGCCCGGATCGCCAGCGCCAGCAGGAAGAAGGTCAGCGCCAGCGTGAAGTTGCGCCCCAGGTAGGTGACGCCGGCCCAGGTGCCGCCGCCCATGAGCGCGACGAACAGCAGCGAGTGGGTGGCGTGCCGGTGGCCGCCGGAGGCCCAGGCCACCACCCGGCAGAGCGCCTTGGAGACCGGGCCCAGGAAGTTGGCGATCGAGCCGTCGTGGTGGTCGAGGTCCGGCAGCAGGGCCGCGCCCGCGCACAGCACCGTGCCCATCAGTATGTCCGCCGGATGCAGCGTGGTGTGCAGCAGCAGCGGGGGCAGGAAGGGGGCCGACGCCGCGTACAGCATCGCCCCGCTCACCGCGTGCGAATGACCCATCATCGGACTGCCACGACCTCCCGTCGGGCCCACTCCGGGACGGCGCCCGCTTGAGCCGAACGGGTGAGCGCGGCCGAGGCTACCAGCGCGGGATGACGGGGCGGCGGATATCGGACGGCCCGGCCCGGCGCGCCCCGCTCGGGGCCCGCCGGGCCGGGCCGAGACCGGAGCCGGGGCCGCGGCGGGCCGAGACCGGCCCCGGCCCCGCCAGGGTCAGAGCGCGCAGCCCTGGGTGTCCACCCGGGCGGTCGCGGCGCCGCCCTGCTGGGCGTCCTCGCGCACCTCCGCTGCGGTCAGCACGTAACCGGTGTCGGCGCTGTCCAGCGACTTGGCGAACACCACGCCGTACACCTGGCCGTCCGGGGTGAGCAGCGGGCCGCCGCTGTTGCCCTGCCGGACCACCGAGCGCACCGAGTAGACGTCGCGCACCACCTGGCCGCGGTGGTAGATGTCCGGACCGTTGGCCTGGATCCGGCCGCGGATGCGGGCCGGCTGGACGTTGAAGGCGCCGTTCTCCGGGAAGCCGGCCACGATCGCGCTGTCGTTGGTCTTCGCCTCGCCCGCGAAGGTCAGCGCGGGGGCGTTCAGCTTGGGCACGTCCAGGACCGCGATGTCGCGCTGCCAGTCGTAGCGGACAACCGTCGCGTCGTACAGCTGGCCGACGCCGCCGATCTGCACGGTGGGCTCGTTGACCCCGCCGACCACGTGGGCGTTGGTCATCACCCGGTGCGGGGCGAAGACGAAGCCGCTGCCCTCCAGGGTCTTGCCGCAGGAGGTCGCGGTGCCGACCACCTTGACCAGGCTCTGCTTGGCCCGGGCCACCGCCGGACTGGCGGCCAGCGCCGGGTCGGGGGTGTCCACCTGGGTGATCGGCTCGTGCTCGAAGGGGTTGAAGACCTGCGGGAAGCCGTTGCGGGCGAGCACCTTGGAGAAGTCCGAGAACCAGTTCGGCGCGTCCGAGGGCAGCGCGTTCTGCACCCCGCCGAGGATCGCCGAGGAACGGACCTGCTTGGAGACCGTCGGCAGCGAGGCCCCGGCCAGTGCCGAGCCGATCAGCCAGGCCACCAGCAGCATCGAGACCACGTTCACCACCGCGCCGCCGGCCGCGTCCAGCACCCGGGCCGGGCGGCGGTCGATGTGGCCGCGCAGCTTCCAGCCGAAGTGCGCGGTGATCGCCTGGCCGATCGCGGCGAAGACGATCACCACCACCACGGCCACCACCGAGGCCGTGGTGCCGGGGCTCAGGTGGTCGAGCAGCAGCGGCAGCAGCTCGACGGCCAGCAGACCGCCGCCGAGGAAGCCGACCAGCGACAGCACCCCGACCACGAAGCCCTGCCGGTAGCCCGACACGGCGAATCCCACGGCAGCGGCGATCAGCAGCACATCCAGGACATTCACTCCGACACCCTCCCACGCCCCGGCGACCGGGCGGGCCGACGGCCGGTCACGAGGCTCCGGCGTCGCCGCCCGGCAGGGCGCGGGAGTGTTCGAGGTCGCCCTGGACCAGCGCCAGCGCGTCGTCCGAGAGGTCGACGATCCGGGACGGGTCCCAGGGCAGCTCCAGCCCGCTGTGGTGCAGCACCCGGTCGATCACCCCGGCGGTGAAGCCCCAGACCAGCCGCCCGGCGACCGCGAAGGCCGGACCGACGTGCCCGGACGGGTGGCGCAGCCGCACCCGGTTCGCCGGGTCGGCCAGGTCGGAGATCGGCACCCGGAACACCGCGCCGGTCTCGCCCCGGTCCACCGGGCGCACCGGCGACTCCTCGCGCCACCAGCCGAGCACCGGGGTCACCACGAAGCGGCTCACCGGGATGTACAGCCGCGGCAGCTCGGCGAACACCTGCACCCCGGCCGGGTCCAGACCGGTCTCCTCCCAGGCCTCGCGCAGCGCCGCCGCGATCGGGCCCGGGCCGTCCGGGTCGCCGTCCTCCGGGTCCAGCGCGCCGCCCGGGAAGGACGGCTGGCCGGCGTGCGAGCGCAGCGACCGGGCCCGCTCGATCAGCAGCAGGTCGGGCCCCTCCGGGCCCTCGCCGAACAGCATCAGCACGGCCGCCGCCCGGCCGCCGTCGCCCGGCGGCAGGAACCGGCTCAGCTGCTCCGGCAGCACCCGCTCGGCCGCCTCCCGGACCGGCTCCAGCCAGCCGGGCAGGTCGTCCCGCTCGATCCCGCGCACGGTCATTCCGCCACCGCCGAGTCCGCCACCGCCAGGTCCGACACCGCCGGGTCCGCCACCGCGAGGTCCGCGACCTGCCCGTGGTGGGCCACGGCGTCCGCGCGGGCCGCCGCCTCGCCGGGGAAGTCCGCCGGGGGCCGCAGCCGCTGACCGGGCTGGCCGCCCATCTCGTACTTGAGCAGCTTGCGCGCCTTCTCCGGGTCGGTCACGCCCTCGCCGTACGCGGGGCAGAGCGGCGCGATCGGGCAGGCGCCGCAGGCGGGCTTCTGGGAGTGGCAGATCCGGCGGCCGTGGAAGACCACGCGGTGCGAGAGCATCGTCCACTCCGACTTCGGGAAGATCTCGGCGACGGCCGCCTCGACCTTCACCGGGTCCTCCTCGGCGGTCCAGCCGAACCGCCGGGCCAGGCGGCCGAAGTGGGTGTCGACGGTGATCCCCGGCACCCCGAAGGCGTTGCCCAGCACGACGTTGGCGGTCTTGCGGCCGACGCCCGGCAGGGTCACCAGGTCGGCCAGGCGGCCGGGGACCTCGCCGCCGAACTCGTCGCGCAGCGCGATCGAGAGGCCGATCAGGGACTTCGCCTTGTTCCGGAAGAACCCGGTCGGGCGGATGATCTCCTCCAGCTCCTCCGGGTTCGCCGCCGCCATGTCCTCCGGCGTCGGGTACGCCGCGAACAGCGCGGGGGTGGTCTGGTTCACCCGCAGGTCGGTGGTCTGCGCCGACAGCACGGTGGCCACCAGCAGTTGGAAGGGGTTCTCGAAGTCCAGCTCCGGATGCGCGTACGGGTACAGCTCCGCCAGCTCGCGGTTGATCCTCCGGGCCCGCCGCACCATCGCCAGGTGCGACTCGGGCTTCCTCGGCTTCACCGCGGGCTTCGCGGCGGACTTCACGGCGGACTTCACGGCGGACTTCACGGCGGGCTTCACCGCCGACTTCCCCGCGGGCTCCACCGCCGCCTTCTTCACCACCGGTTCGGCCTTCGGCGCCGCCGCTTTCCGGACCTTGCTCTCTGCCATGCACGAAGGCTACGCCGACCGGCCCACCGCTCGGGCGTGATCAAGCGGAAGCGGGCTTGGCCAGGGCGTGTTGTCTAATGAAGTCTTCGCGTGGCAGTTGCCTGACAGGGGGAGTGCTGATGATCAGGGTCCTGTTGGCCGAGGACATGAGCATGGTGCGCAGCGCGCTGATGGCGCTCCTCGCGTACGAGGACGACCTGGAGGTCGTCGCCGACGTGGACCGCGGGGACCTGGTGGTGCCGACCGCGCTGGAGGTGCGGCCGGACGTCGCGGTGCTGGACATCGACATGCCCGGGCTGGACGGGCTGCAGGCGGCGGCCGAACTGCACGAGAAGCTCCCGGAGTGCGGGACGCTGGTGCTCACCGGGCTGGCCAGGCCCGCGTACCTGCGCAGTGCGCTCTCCGCCCACGTGCTGGGCTTCCTCGGGAAGGACGCACCGGCCGAGGAACTGGCCGCGGCGATCAGGAAGGTGGCCGCCGGGGAGCGCGCCGTCGACCCGGAACTGGCCCTGGCCGCGCTGGGCGCGCGCGAGAACCCGCTGACGCCCAGGGAACTGGACACCCTGCGGCTCGCGGCGGAGGGCGACTCCGTCAGCGAGATCGCCGCCCGGCTCTTCATCTCGGCGGGCACCGCCCGCAACCACCTGGCCGCCGCGGTGTCCAAGACCGGGGGGCGCAGCCGGGTGGACGCGATCCGGATCGCCGAGGAGATGGGCTGGCTGTCGACCGGGCCCCGGCTCGGCTGACGCCGGGCGGCGGCGCGTCCGCCGTTCAGCGGGCTCCGGCGGGACGCCGCCAGTGGCCGGTGAGGTCGCGGTAGAGGCCGGAGCGCGCCAGCAGTTCCTCGTGGCTGCCCGCGACGGCGTCGGTGCCGTCCATCACCAGGACCCGGTCGGCCCGCAGCGCCGAGCTCATCCGGTGGGCGACGACCAGCAGGGACCCGGGGCGGCGGAGGAACGCCTCCTCGGCCCGGGCCTCGGCGGCCGGGTCCAGGTGGCAGGTCGCCTCGTCCAGGACGACCAGGCCGGCCGGGGACAGGTAGGCGCGGGCCAGCGCGATCTGCTGGCGTTCACCGGCCGAGAGCGCGTCCGGCGCGATCCGCGCCCGGTAGCCGCCGAGTCGTTCGACCAGCCGTTCCAGGCCGATCGCGGCCACCGCCCGGTCCACCTCCTCGGGCCCGGCGTCGGGGGCGAGGTAGCGCAGGTTCTCGTCCAGGGTGCCGGTGAAGACGTAGGCCTCCTGGGGGATCAGGACGCGGTGACGGGCGAGTTCGACCGGGTCGGCCGGCAGCGGGCGCCCGCCGAGGCGCACCTCGCCGCCGGTCGGGCGGAGCAGTCCGGCGATCAGACCGGCCAGGGTCGACTTCCCGATCCCGCTGGGACCGACCACCACCAGGTGCTCCCCCGGGCCGATCGTCAGGTCGAGGTCACGGACCACCGGCTCGGCGCCGGGGCCGTAGGCGAAGCTGACCCCGCTCAGCTCGACCCCGTACGGGCCGGGCGCGCGCGGCGCGGGTCCGGCCGCCCGGGCGGCGGGCTCGGGCGGGGTGGACTCCATGATCCGCCGCAGGGTGACGGCCAGCCGTACGCCGCTGCCGCCCAGGCCCTGGACCAGGGTCTGCAGAGCGGGCTGGAGCCCCTGCATGACGTAGGTGACGGAGCCGAGCAGCGCGCCGGCCGTCACACCATGGCCGGTCAGCCAGGAGGCCGTGGACAGCAGCAGGACCAGGGGGAGCCAGCCGCCGACGGCCAGCACCAGGGTCCGGTTGGCGGTCAGCCGGGCGACCCGGCGCGCCGCCAGGGCCTGCCGCTCGACCGCCGCCGCGAGCCGGTCACCGGTCCACCGCTCGGCTCCGGCGGCGGTCACGTCGCGCAGGCCGCCGATGACGGCGCCCGCCTCGGCGGCGAGCCGCTCGTCGGCGAGCAGCAGCTCCCGCTGGGCGCCGGTCGTACCGCGGAGCATCAGTGCCAGCAGGCCCGCGGCGGCCAGCAGCGGCGGCAGGACCACGACCAGGACCAGCGGCTCCAGGAAGCACATGCCCAGCAGGGCGCCTCCGACGCTGAAGACGAACCGGCGGACGACCATGGTCATCCCGGCGTACGCCTCGCGGACGATCTCCACCTGCTGGGTCAGCCGGGCCACGCCCGCGGTGTCGGGCCGGCCGGGGGCCGTCCGCGCCGAGCGCAGTCCGCCGGTGACGACCCGGCGGACCAGGTCGTCCCGCAGCGGCTCCACCAGGGCCGCCAGCCGCGGGTAGACCTGGCGGGTCGCCCAGGCGCCGACGAAGACGGCGACGCCGAGCAGGGCCAGGTGGACCATGCCGACCCCCGGACGGCCGGCCCCGAAGCCGGCGTCCACCGAGCCGGCCACCAGACGGCCGGCGGCGAATCCGGGCAGCGCCTCGACCGCCGACCACAGCGCCAACTGGGCGACCACGCGCGGGCGTCGGCGCAGCGGGGCGAGGAGTTCGGTCCGGAGGGAGACCCCGGGTGTCCGGTTCACGCGCCCACCTCGGCGGGGCTGGTGCGGGCGGCGGCTCCGCGCTCGTCGGCGGGTCCGTCCCCGGTGGCGGGCCCGTCGTCGCCGGCTGGGCGGTCCTCGTCGGCGGACCTGTCCTCGTCGGCGGGCTGGTCGGGGCGGAAGACGGCCCGGTACTCGGGCAGGGCCCAGAGCTCCTCGTGCGGGCCTACCCGGCGGATGCCGCCACCGTCCAGCCAGGCCACCAGGTCGCACCGGGCCGCGGTGGAGGCCCGGTGGGCGACGATCAGCCGGGTGCGGTCGGCCAGTTCGGTGGTGAGCGCGGTGCTCACCTTGAACTCGGTCACGGTGTCCAGGCTGGAGGTCGCGTCGTCGAGCACGAGGACCCGGCCCCGGTGCGCGAACGCCCTTGCCAGCCCGAGCCGTTGGGCCTCGCCCCCGGACATCGGCACCTCTCGCGGGTCGGTGCGGTAGCCCTCCGGCAGACGCTCCACGAAGGCGTCGATGCAGGCCGCCGCCGCGGCCCGGGAGAGCCTGGGCCGGTCCGCCTCCGCCACGTCGTCGAGGGCGATGGCCTCGCCGAGCGTGCGGCCCAGCAGGGCCGGGCGTTCGAAGGCGTACCCGACCGCGCCGCGCAGCTCCTCGTGCGACAGCTCGGGCAGCGGCACCCCGTCGAGCAGGACGGTTCCGCCGTGCGGGTCCGTCAGTCTGCCCGCCACCGCGGCGAGCAGGGACTTGCCGGTTCCGGAGCGGCCCACGATCGCGAGCGAGGTCCCGCCCGGCACGGTGAGGTCGAGGCCGTCCAGCAGGGTCTGTCCGCCCACCCGGACGGTCACCCCGCGCAGTTCGAGCCGGCCGGGGCCGGCCGGGAGCGCCCCGGTGCCGTACGCCGCGGCGGGCTCCGCGAGCACCTCCCGGATGCGTCCGCCGCCGGCCCTGGCGCGGGCGAGCCGGCCGAGGTACATCGCGGTCATGCCGAGGCCGGCGCCCAGGCCCGCGTACCGGGAGGCCGCCAGCATCTCGCCCGGGGTGACCCGGCCGGCGGCCAGCCCGAAGCCGGCCACCGACAGCACGGCGACCTCCAACAGCGGTACCAGCAGCGCGTTCTGGGCCGCGACCTTGGTCTGCGCCCGCCAGAAGCCGTGGCCCAGACCGCTCAGTTCGGGGAGCGGGCGCAGCACGCGCTCCGCCTCCCGGTCGGTGGTGCCCGCCGCCGCGATGGTCCGCATGCCGCCCAGGGCCTCGACGAAGCCGGCCGCGACGGCGCCCTGGACCTTCTGGTAGCGGGCGATCAGGGCGGACATGTCCTGGGCGTACGAGCGCAGGAAGAAGACCAGGGCGGGCATGCCGACCAGGAAGGTCAGGGCCAGCCAGGGGTCGATCAGCCAGAGCGCGACCACGCTGGTGAGGGTCGGCAGGACGGAGAGCGCCGCCCAGACGGCGGCCTCCGCGGCGGCGCCCGCGTCGGCGGCGCCGCCGATCAGCCGGGCGGTGAGGTCGCCGGGGTCGAAGCGGGCGGTGGCCCGGCCGCCGAGGGTGAGCAGGTGGGCCAGCTGGGCCCGGCGCAGCCAGGCCGTGCCGGCGGCGGAGCTCCGGCCCGCGGCGAGGTCGGACAGCACCTCGCAGACGATGAACACGACGATCACCGCCGTGCAGGTGGTGATCCGGCCGTCGTCCGTCCGGCCGGCCATCGCGCTGTCCACGGCGGAGCCGACCACCGCGGGCAGCAGCACCTGGGCCAGCACGCTGCCGAGGGCCGCGAGCACCAGGACGAGGGCCCAGCCGCCGGTGCGGCGTACCACGCTCAGCAACAGCCGGTCGGCGGCGCGGCCGATCACGGGCTCGGCGTGGCCGGCCGGCGGCGCGGCACGGCCGGCCGCCGCCGGGGAGTCGGTCGTCACTCTGCCCCTCCGGATCGTCGCGATGGACTGTGGGTGCCGCGGTCGCGGCGGTCGTACGGTCGCAGCGGTCGCAGCGGTCGTGCGGGTGGAGCCGTCGTACGGGTGGAGCAGTGAAGCGCGCCGGCCTCCCGGTCCTGGGCGGGATCCCGCCCAGGACCGGGAGGCCTAACCGACTAGTGGTTCAGTCGGCGTCAGTTGCACCACAGCCAGCTGGAGTTCGAGCAGTCGGTGCTCTTGCCGCTGTCCATCGGGGCCATCTCCTCGGCCTCGGGAAGCTCCATCACCTGAAGGTCAAGCAGCGCCATGGTCCTGTCCTCTCTCTCGTGTGTCGTGCGGTGTCAGTGAAGCCGTGCGGGGGTGTGCCGACCCGACCCGGAGGTCAGGGTCAGTTGCACCACAGCCAGCTGGAGTTCGAGCAGTCGGTGCTCTGACCGCTACCCATCGGGGCCAGCTCCTCGGCCTCGGCCGGAAGCTCCATCGTCTGCAGGTCGAGCAGCGCCATGGTCCTGTCCTCTCTGGTGTGTCGTGCGGTGTCAGTGAAGCCGTGCGGGGGTGTGCCGACCCGGCCCGGAGGCCAGGGTCAGTTGCACCACAGCCAGCTGGAGTTCGAGCAGTCGGTGCTCTGACCGCTACCCATCGGGGCCAGGTCCTCGGCCTCGGCGGGCAGCTCCATCGTCTGCAGGTCGAGCAGCGCCATGGTTCTCTTCCTTTCGCTGGATATCGGTTTCGCCCTGGCGGGCACCCTTCCGGGACCGGAAGGGCAGTCTGTGGGGGCGCACGGGCGGGTACCGGTTCGGGCGGCGCGCGCCCGTGCGCCGGTCTGGGTGGCCGGTGGCTCAGGAGGTCCGGGCCGGCCCGAGGAACGGCAGGTGGACCGGGGTGTCGCCGAGCGCCGAGCCGAGGGCGAGCAGCACGCCCGCGGAGCCGGTGGCGAGGTCCATCGACAGCCGGAGCAACTGCTCGCCGGGGTAGGCGAGTTGTCCCTGGTAGGCGAGCGCGTGCAGGGACAGCGCCCTGATCTGCGCCGCCACGTCCGGGTCCTCGGACGGCCGCGGGAGCCGGGACGTCTCGACGAGGTGCTGCAGGATGCCGGCCCGGCCGTTGAACAGGCCGGACAGGACGTAGTGCTCGGACTGCGAGGAGATCCGCACGCCGTCGGCGGCGACGCGGAGCCGCTCGTCCTCGCGGTGCGCGAGGTAACGCTCCAGGACGATCCCCAGGCCCGCGCTGCCGGTCGCGAGGTACGGCATCGAGCGCCAGCCCTCGTTGACGTGGACCGCGCCGTCGGCCCGGGTCAGGCAGCGGCGCACGTCCTGGTGCAGGGCGGTGGCGGCCAGGTCCAGGTAGGCCTGGTCGCGGGTCTGTTCGTACAGCCGGACGAACATCAGGGCGGGGCCGGCGGAGCCGCGCATCAGCCCGGCGTGCGGATGGCGTCCGCCGCTGGTCTCGGGCACGGACTCGGCGCCGCCGAGCTGCCCGGCCACCAGGTCGGCGGCCCGGAGGGCGGCCTCCCGCAGCGTGGACTCGCCGGTGGCGTCGGCGAAGTGCGCGAAGTTGAGGGCGAGACCGGACAGTCCGCTCTGCAGGTCGGTGCCCAGGCGCTCCCAGCCCTCGGCGAGGCAGAGCTCCAGGACCTTCAGCGCGTCGGCGCGGTGGCCGAGCCGGTCGAGCGTGTGGGCGACGCCGTGCAGGCCGTCGTAGAAGCCCAGCCGGGCCCGCGCGTCCTTGCGCAGGGCGCGGTCCAGCAGCCACTGCTCGTGCTCCGGGAAGCGGCCGACGCCGGTGGCGTCCAGCGCGTACAGCACCCCGGCGGCGCCGTGGGCGAGGTTGAGCCCGCCGGTGCTGAACTGCTCGACGTCGCCGGGGAACAGCCGGTCGTCGCGGTCCGGGGTGGCGCTCGCCAGGATGGCGCCGGCCAGCGAGTCGCGGGTGGCGGTCCAGGCGGACCGGTCCGGCGTCGGCAGGGGCAGGACGGCCGGGTCGAAGACCGTCGCCGGGGTGCCGGTGGACGGCCGTGCGGGCCGGCCGGATCCGTCGGCCGGGCCGAGGATGTCGCGCACCGCGGCGTCGAGGAACTCGCGCGGCACCGGGAACCGCTGGGCGATCTCGTCCGCCAGGTGCCGGGCCTTGCCCAGGCTCTGCCGGAGCATCGCGGTCAGCGGCATGAACATCGCGAGCCTGATGCAGCCCAGGGCGTAGTGGTCGACGGCGAAGCCGGTCCGGTCGCGCGGCGCCGCGTAGGCGGGATTGCCGAGCGCGGGCTTGGTCTCCGCCTCCACCGGGGCCGCGACCTCGTAGTCGATCAGCGCGACGCCGCCGTCCGGACGGACCATGACGTTGAAGGGGTGCAGGTCGCCGAAGACGACGCCGCGCCCGTGCACCGCGTCGACCGCCTCCTCGACGGCCCGGCAGATCCCGAGCGCCCAGTCGGTGTACTCGGCGATCTCGGCCGGGTCCGTCCGGGAGCCGTTGTACGGGTAGCGGCGGCCGAAGAACTTGTTCAACGGCTGGCCGTCCAGGAACTCCTCGACCAGGAAGTGGTGGTCGCCGACCACGAAGTAGTCGATCACCTTGGGCACGACGCTCAGCCCGGCGAGCCGTTCGAGGATGTCCCGCTCGTGCCGGAGCCGCTCGACCGCGTCCTTCCCGTCGTTGGTCAGGCCCGCGTAGGCCCGCGCCTCCTTGAGCACGATCTGCGCGCCGGTGCGGGTGTCCGTGCCGGTGTAGAGGCCACCGCCGTTGGAGAAGTGCAGCGCCTTCTCGATCCGGTACGGCAGGTCCTCGACGGTCTCCCGCTTCCGGGCCGCCAGCTGGGGGGCCAGGAAGTCCGGCAGCTCCACCCACTCGGGGACGTGGAAGACCGGCTCGCGCAGGTCCGGCACCAGGGTGCCGTCGGGCGCCTCGACGGCCTGGACGAGCGCGCCCTGCTCGGAGAGCGTGTGCCGCTCGGCGAAGCCGCCGTACCGCACGTAGAGCGGGCCGTCGTTCCAGCGCAGGTCGCTCAGGATGTACGGGCCGGCCTCACCGCCGATGCGCCCGTCCAGCGCGTCCAGCACGGACTTCAGCTGCGCCTCGTCGCGAGGGTAGACGGTGACGAGCTTTCCGCTGGCGCCCCGGTGCGCGTACTTCATGTTCCGGGTCTGCAGGATGTGCCGGCCGGCGAGGTGCTTGAAGGGGATGCGCTCGGCGTAGCAGTGTTCCGCCACCGCGTCGAGGATCCGGTCGGCGTTCTGCTGCCGGCCGGAGGTGTGGATCTTCCAGCCCTGCTTCGGCAGCGGCTCGCCGCCCTCGGGGCGGAAGACCACCCAGTCGCCGTGCGGGATCCTGCTCCAGCCCTCGGGCACCGGCCGGCCGGTGAGGGCGAAGTCGAGGCCCTCCTCCTTCAGCCCGGTGGGCGAGTCGAAGAAAGTCGGATCGGCCATACAGTACACGTCGTAATGCTTGGACATTCGCCACCCCCGTGACTTCTCCGAAAAACGTCGAATGGATCCGAATGACTCGGAAGGAATCGGCGGAAAACATCGGCCGGGAAAATCGGCCGCGCCGACGGAACCACGGACGGCGGCACGGGGAGAGTCGGTCGACCCGTTTCCCGCCGGCCCGTGTTTGATTACTTCGAACAAGGTCGATCCTTGCACCCGAACGGGACTTTGGCCACGCCGTACTCCATGGAACGGCCCATGCGATTCGCATGGACTGCTCCATGGATTGCCCATCCCGGGCCGCTCCGGGCCCTTCCCCGGCGGCCGGACGGCCCGGCCGGACGGGTCCGGCCGTTACGCCGGTGAGCGGATTTGGCTAGGCTGGCCGCCGATAAGGGGCAGGGCGGCGCACGAGGAGGGGATTCCCGTTTTCTCGCGGACTGCGGATTCCAGCGATCCGGAACAGACCCATTCCGTTTCCGACCCGGACCCCGCGGTCCGGCTCGACGGGGTGACCAAGGTGTACGGGCAGGGGGCGGGGGCCGTGCACGCCCTGCGCGGGGTGTCGATGGAGTTCCGGCGCGGCGGGTTCACCGCGGTGATGGGACCGTCCGGGTCCGGGAAGAGCACCTTCCTGCACTGCGCCGCCGGGCTCGACCGACCGACCACCGGACAGGTCCGGCTGGCCGGCCAGGACCTGGCGGCGCTGACCCCGAACGAGCTGACGGTCCTGCGGCGCCAACGGATCGGCTTCGTCTTCCAGGCCTTCAACCTGCTGCCGTCGCTGACGGTCGAACAGAACATCACCCTGCCGCTGCGGCTGGCCGGGCGCCGGGCGGACAAGGCCTGGCTGGCGGAGATCGTCGAACGGACCGGTCTGGGCGAGCGGGTGCGGCACCTGCCCACCCAGCTGTCCGGCGGCCAGCAGCAGCGGGTGGCGATCGCCCGGGCCCTGGTGACCCGGCCCGAGGTGGTCTTCGCCGACGAACCCACCGGCGCGCTGGACAGCACCACCGGGACGGAGGTCCTGCGGCTGCTGCGGCACGTGGTGGACGGGATGGGCCAGACCGTGATCATGGTGACCCACGACCCGGTCGCCGCCTCCTACGCGGACCAGGTCTACTTCCTCGCCGACGGCGCCTTCGCCGAGGTCCTGGACGGGCCCACGCCCGAACGGGTCGCCGAACGGATGACCCTCCTCGGAAGGCGCTGACGACATGCTCCTGCTGGCCTGGCAGACGGTGCGCGCCCGGAAGGCGGGCTTCGCCGGCGCCTTCACCGCGCTCGCCTTCGCCCTCGTCCTGACCGCCGCCTGCGGTGTCCTGCTGGAGTCGGCCCTGCGCACGGACCAGCCCACCGAGCGCTACGCCGCGGCCCCGGTCGTGGTCGGCGACTCGACCAGGATCCCCGACGCCGGACCGCTGGTCGCCAAGCTGGCCGAGCTCCCCGGCGTCACGGCCGCCGTCCCGGAGGTCTCCTTCCCGGCGGCCGTGATCACCCCGGACGGGAAGGTGCTGTCCGGCCCACAGGGCGGCCCCTCGCTCGGGCACTCCTGGACGAGCGCCGTCCTGGCCCCGTTCCGGCTGACCTCCGGCCGCGCTCCGGCCGGGCCCGACGAGGTGGTCCTGGACGCCGCCACGGCCGCCCGCGCCGGAGTCCCGGCCGGCGGCACCGTACGGCTGGCCACCACCTCGGCGCCCCGCAGCTACACCGTGGCCGGACTGGCCTCGCCGCCGCGGGAGCTGTCCCGCCAGAGCGCGCTCTTCTTCAGCCCCGAGCAGGCCGCCCGGCTCGCCGGGACGACGACCGGCGCGAACGCGATCGGCATCACCGCCGCGGAGGGGACCGACCCCCGGGCGCTGGCCCAGCAGGCCGGTCAGGCGGTGGCCGAGGCCCGGCCGCAGAACGACGACGACTCGTCCGGGCCCCGGGCGCGCACCGGCGACGAGCGCGGCGAGCTGGAGTTCTACGCCGCTCCCGGGCCCGGGGACGGCCTGTCCTCGCTCGCCGGGACGATGGGCGTGCTGTCGCTGTTCGTCTCGGTCTTCGTGGTGGCCGGGGCGCTCGCGCTCTCCGTCCAGCAGCGGATGCGCGAGATGGCGCTGCTGCGGGCGGTCGGCGCCACCACCGGCCAAGTGCGCCGGATGATCGCGCTCGAGACGCTGGTGCTGACCCTCGCGGCCGCGGTCGTCGGCGTCCCGCTCGGGATCGGCCTGGCCGCGCTGCTGCGGGGCGAACTGGTCGACCGCGGGGTGGTCAGCTCGGACGTGCCGCTGCACGTCGGGCCGACCGCCCCGCTGATCGTCCTCGGCGGCGTCCTCGTCACCGCGCAGCTGGCCGTCTGGGCCGCCGCGCGCCGGGCCTCCCGGGTCGAACCCACCCAGGCACTGCGCGACTCCTCGGCGCCGCCGCCCGGCATCGGCCGGCTGCGCACCGGGCTCGGGCTCGCGACGCTCGCCGTGTGCGGCGCGGTGCTGGCCGGCTCGACGGACGACCGCGGCGGCGCCGGCACCGCCGAGGGCATGGTGCTGGTGCTGCTGCTCGGGGTCGCGCTGATCGGTCCGCTGATCGGCCGGGTCGCCAGCGCGACAATCGGCGGGCCGGTGGGCCGGCTCTTCCCGGTCGCCGGGTTCCTCGCCTCCGCCGCCCTGCGGGCCCAGCCGCGCCGCTTCGCCGCCGCCGTCACCCCGCTGGTGCTGGCGGTGGCCTTCACCGGCACCGTGCTGTTCGTCCCGGTCGTCAAGGCGCAGGCCAACGTGGCCGAGGACGGCCGACGGCTGCTGGCCGACCATGTGGTCCAGGCGGGCGGCATCGGCCTGCCGGTGGAATTCACCGACGCCGTACGGAAGTTGCCCGGCGTCGGGGCGGCCGGCAGCCTGGTGTCCGGCTTCGTCATGGTGTCCGGCGGCTCCGCGGACACCGCCGGCAGCCACGGGGTGGACGCCCGGATCGTGGACCCTCAGGGGCTGGAGCAGTTGGTCGACCCCGGGGTGACGGCCGGCTCGCTGGACCGGCTGCGCGGCGAGACCATCGCACTGGGGCAGCAGACCGCCTCCCGCCTCAAGGCCGGCGTCGGCGCCACGGTCCGGATCCGGTGGGAGGACGGCAGCGACAGCACCGCCTCGGTCGTCGCCGTCTACGACCGGGACGCGCGGTTCGCCGGCGCGCTGCTGCCCGCCGGCTTCGCCGCCGCCCACACGCCGGACCCGCTCGCCCCGACCGTGCTGGTCCGCACCGCCCCCGGAGCCGACCCCCGGCAGGTGGGCCGGGAGCTCCAGGGCCTCACATCGGCCTACCCGATGGCCAGGATCAGCGACCGGGCCGACTACGACGCGGCGCGCCGGCACCAGCAGGAGGCGGCCTCCGCGGTCGGCCGGCTGCTGCTCGGCATGATCAGCCTGTTCACCGCGATCGCCGTCGTCAACACCCTGGTGATGGCCACCACCGAGCGGCTGCGCGAGTTCGCCCTGCTGCGGCTGGTGGGCACCACACCCGCCCAGGTGCTGCGGATGATGGCCTGGGAGGGCGGGATCACCGTCGCCGTGGCGCTCGCCCTCGGCGCGGCGGTCACCGCGGCCGTCCTGGTGCCGGTCAGCCTCGCGCTCACCGGGACGGCCTGGCCGTCGCTGCCGGGGAGTTGGGAGGCCGCGGTGCTGGGCGGGGCGGCGCTGCTGGGGGTGGGCACCGTCCTGCTGACCACCCGGCTGGCGCTGCGGCGGGAACCGGTCGAGGCGATGGGAACGCGCGAGTAGGCCGTACGCCCCCGGGGCGTCGGGGCGTCGTCAGGCCGCGCTGGAGGCCCTCGCGGCTCCGGCCTCCCGGGCCGCGCGGATCGTCGTCCTCGGCGCGGACGAGGCCTCGACGACCGCCGAGAGGTGGAACCAGCCGGCGTCGTCCCGCTCGGCGGTCAGCCGGCCGCCGACGGCCAGCAGCCGCTCGGTGAGGTTGTCGAGGCCTCGTCCGCCGCTCGGCTCCCCCGGCTCGGCCGGTCCGCCGTCCGCCGGGACGCCGTCGTTGGAGACCGTCAGCCGTACGGTGCCGAGCCCGTCCCGGCCGGCCCGGATCTCGCAGCGCCCGGGCACGCTGTGCCGCAGCATGTTGGTGACCGCCTCCCGCACCACGGTGGCCAGCACCGCGTCCAGCTCCGGCCGCAGCACGCCGCAGTCCAGGTCGGCGTCGGCCCTGATCCCGGCCGCCCGCAGCGCCGAGACGGCCGAACGGGACTCCCGCGCCAGGGACATCTGGAGGTCGCCGCTGGAGATCCAGCGGGTGTCCGACATCGCCTGACGCACCATCGCCAGTACTTCGGACATCTCGGAGCGGGCCCGCTCCGGGTCCTCCAGGGCCAGCCGCTGGGCGAGTTGGCACTTCAGCGCGGCCACCGAGAGGCTGTAGCCGAGGAGGTCGTGCAGGTCGCGGGCGAAGCGCAGCCGCTCCTGGTCCACCGCGCGCTCCGCCAGCTCCGTCCGGGCGGCCCTCAACTCGGCCGTCAGATCGGCGAGTCGGGCCACGCCGTAGACGACGATGCCGCCCACGGCGGTGGAGACGACGGCGTTCACGCACTGGCCGAAGTTCCCGTCCAGCGCGGCGCAGAGCGGGTACTGGCCCGCCACCAGGGCGCCGAAGAGGATCCAGGAGCGGGGCGATTCGACGGTCAGCAGTACCGATCCGGCGAAGGAGCCGGGAATGCCGACCCACGAGCCGTCGAACACCAGGAACGGCAGGTAGGTCAGCACCCCGTGGGCCAACAGGCTCCACGGCCACCAGAGCCGCTCCAGCCGCCACGGGCCGGCGTGCATGATCTGGAAGCCGAGCAGCAGCAACAGGACGACCACGGCCGACAGTTGGTGCACGAGGCCGTCGTGGTTGCGGACGGTGGCCACCACCGAGGCGACGAAGAAGCCGACCGCCACCATGACGACGATGCCCTGGGTGAGCCTCGACAAGGGGTCGCCGGCCCTCCGGGGCGTTCGACGCCCGGTCGGCCACCGCGAGTGACGATCACCGTCGATTCGGTACGCACTGTGACCCAACGTCAGCTCCCGGTAGACGATTCGACCCGTCATCGGCATGCGGGGCCGCTTCGCACCACGAAGCGGCCCCCGTACGCCTCACCCCGAGCATAGTTCCCGTCGGCAATATCCCGTTAACATAGAGTCACTGACCGGAAATGATGGATTTTCGTCGCCGGTCGATCGCCACCGGACCGGCCGCAAATCGCGGCACATTCTCCGAACTCGTGGAATTGAACCGGCCGGTGCAGCGACCCGGGCAATCCGGCGGAGCGGCCGCGACCTGCGGCTCAGCGATCGGATTCGGCCAGTTCGCGGACGAAGACGGGAACATCCACCGTGCCCCAACCACTCGCGGTGTCGAAGCCCGGGCCGGCGGTGAAGCCGGGAACTCCGCCGTAGTCATTGCGGCCTTCGGTGACATCGGTGATTCCGGCCGCCGCACCGCGCCGGCCGAGCCGGTACAGCAGGGGGTTGACGTCGCCCAGCCGGCCGCCGTGCTCTTGGACCGCGAGGGCCACCACGCCCGCGAACAGGGCCGCGGACTGCGAGCTGCCGCGGGAGCCCTGCATGGTGACGTCGGGGATCGAACGGCCGCCCGCTCCGCCGGCGACCGCCGTTCCGCCGTCCGCCGTTTCGCCCGCCAACGCTCCGCCGTCCGCCACGGACCGCTGCCACCACGGCCGGGCGAACGTCGACGAACGGCCGGCGCCCGACTGCGGCCAGAGCGTGTCGGGCGCCGTCCGGTTGCCGTCGCGGTCGACGTGCAGCCGCACCGCGCCCACCGCCGTCACACGCGGGTCGGAGGCCGGCCAGGCCACCACCCTCCGGTCGTACGTACGGTCGGGCCGGTCGCGGAGCGGCCCGGTCGGCCCGTGGTCCCCGGCGGACGCCACCAGCGTCACCCCGGCCCGGCCGGCGCGGGAGAAGGCCCGCCCGAGGCGGTGGATCGACCGGGGGTCGGTGAAGTTCTGCTCGGGCGTCCCGAAGCTCATCGAGACCACGTCGGCGATGCCGTGCTCGGTCAGGTGGTCGAGGGCCCGCATCATCTCCGGCATCCCGGTCTCGCCCTGGGTCTCGTCGACCGGGATCGCGGTCACCGCGATGCGGGCCCCCGGTGCCAGCGAATGGATCATCGCCACGTCCATCCTGGTCTCCTGTTGCCAGGCGCGGCAGTTCGCGGTGTTCACGCCGGGGTCGGTGCAGGACGGCGCCTTTCCCAGCGGTTCGAGGTTCAGGATGTCCGCGGGCGGCAATCCGTAGGCCTCGTCGTACTTCGCGATGAATTCGGCCAGCTGGGGATCTCCGTAGGAGACCAGGACACCGACCGTCACGCCTTTTCCGGTGATTCCCCGCTGCCACAGTTCGGCGGCTCTGTACGGCACCGCGATGGACGGCTCTTTCGCCGGTTCCGCGGCACCGGCCCGGGCCGCGGCCGGTGCCGCCTGGGCCGGGGCGGCCAGAATTCCGCACAGCAAGGGAAATACGACGGCGGCGCGGCGCCGGAATTCGACGCGCCGGCGCTTCGAGTCCGTTCCCATGTCCACGCTCTCCCTTTTCGTCGAGGGCTCTCCGCGCCTCATGATCCGGTTCGAGCGGCCGGAGGTCAGGGCCCCTCGGCGAGAACGTGGATTTTCCACGGACGGGACCGTGCGCCACGCCCGTGGCCGTCGGCCCGGGGCGCGGCCCATGGTTCCCTCGGGGCCGTCGGGCAGACCCGTCGAGAGCCCCGGCGAGGTGGTCCTGCCCGTCCGGAGTGAGGCCGGCGGCAGGAGGATCACGGGCGCCCCGGAAAATTCCTCGGCGGGAGCGATGAGTTCCGCGACGGACGGCGGTCTACCCCTGCGACCGGATCGTCCGACCGAAGGAACACCCCATGAGCACCGTGGTCTCCACCGACGGCACCACCCTCGCCTGCACCGTCACCGGCTCCGGCCCGGCCGTCGTCCTGGTGGACGGGGCGACCACCCATCGCGCCTTCGACCCGGGCGTCGCGACCGCCGAGCAGCTCTCGGCCCACCACACCGTGTGGGCCTACGACCGGCGCGGCCGCGGCGCCAGCGGCGACACCGCCCCCTTCGCCGTGGAGCGCGAGATCGAGGACCTGGCCGCCGTGGTCGCGGCGGCCGGCGGATCGGCCGCCGTCTACGGCATTTCCTCGGGCGCCGCGCTCGCGCTGCGAGCGGCCGCCGCGGGCGTCGCCATGACCCGACTGGCCGTCTACGAGCCGCCGTTCAGCACCGAGGCGGCCCAGAGCGCCCGCTTCGTCGGGTACGTCACCGAGCTGGAGACGGCGCTCGCCGAGGGGCGGCGCGGGGACGCCGTCGCGGCCTTCATGACCTTCGTCGGGTTGCCCGCCGAGATGCTGGCCGGGATGCGCGCCGCCCCGATGTGGCCGCTGCTGGAGGCGATCGCGCCGACCCTGGCCTACGACGCGGCGGCGCTCGGCGCGCGGACCGGCGGGACCGTCCCGGTCGACGTCCTGGCCCGGATCACCGTGCCGACCCTGGTGCTGGACGGCGGCGCCAGCCCGGAGCTGCTGCGGGCACCGGCCGCCGCGGTGGCCGCGGCCGTGCCGGGCGCCGAGTACCGGACGCTGGCCGGCCAGACCCACGACGTGGCGGCCGGGGTCCTCGTGCCGGAGCTGGTGAAGTTCTTCGCCTGACCTCGGGTCCGGAGGCGCGGGCGACGGGTTCTACGCTTCCGACGGACCGTCTCCCGACGGGCCGATAACGGAGGACGAGGAAGCATGGACGCCGACTTCAAGGACATTCCCACCACCACCCTGGCCGACATCCTGGGCCGGTCCCGGGTCATGGACATCGGCCTGCGCCCGCTCTGGGCCGGGATGCCCCGGGTGGCCGGCCCGGCGTTCACCGTGCAGTGCCCGCCCGGCGACAACCTGATGCTGCACGCCGCGATCCACCGGGCCGAGCCCGGCTCGGTGATCGTGGTGGAGTCCGGCGACCTGGACTACGCGCTGGCCGGCGGCAACGTGTGCGCCGTGGCGCAGCGCCGGGGCGTGGTGGCCTTCGTCGCCGACGGGCTGATCCGGGACCTCGGCGAGGTCCGGGAGGCGGGCTTCCCGGTCTTCGCCCGCGGGGTGATCCCGATCCCCGGGACGAAGAAGGCGCTGGGCACCCACGGCGCCCCGGTGCGCTGCGGCGGGGTGCTGGTGGCGGCCGGCGACATCGTGGTGGCCGACGAGGAGGGCGTCGTGGTGGTGCCCGCCGCCGAGCGCGGGCCGGTGCTGGACGCGGCCCGCGCGAAGCTGGCCAAGGAGGCCGCCGAGACCCTGGACGAGTGGGCGGCGGAGCACCGCGACCGGATCGAGCGGACCCTCGCCGAGCTGGGCTTCCAGGGCTGACGGCTGCGGGCCGGGGCCGGCGGGGCGGGGGCCGGGGCCGGCGGGGCGGGGGCCGGGGCCGGCGGCGCCGGCGGGCCAGTGGCCGTCAGCCCCGGTACAGCCCGTTCAGCTCGCCGAAGCCGAGCGCGCCGTCGAGCTCCGTCAGCGTCCCGGCGCCGAGCAGTTCGGCGGCGGCGCGGTGGGCCGCCGTGTACGCGGCCTGGGCGAGGCCGGTGCCGAGGCTGATCCGCCGCACCCCCGTGGCGGCGAGTTCGGCGACGGTCGGCCCGCCCGGGACGGCCATCGCGTTCACCGGCAGCGCCGAGCGCTTGCACAGCTCGGCGAGGGCGTCGAGGTCCAGCAGCCCGGGGACGAACAGGCCGTCGGCGCCGGCCTCGGCGTAGGCCTCGGCCCGGGCCAGCACGTCGTCCAGCCCGCCCAGCCCGAACAGGAAGACGTCGGTGCGGGCGTTGACCACCAGCTCGGGCAGTCCGGCCGCGGCCGCCGCCGTACGGGCCGCGCGCAGCCGCTCGGCCTGCTCGGCCACCGGGAACAGCGGGCCGCCGACGGCCGTCGAGTCCTCCAGGTTGACGCCGACGGCGCCCACCCCGACCAGGGCGGTCACGGTCTCGGCGACGTCGACGGGCAGCGGCCCGTACCCGCCCTCGGCGTCGACGGTGACCGGCAGGTCCACCGCCGCGACGATCCGGCGGGCCGCCTCGACCGCCGCCGCCCGGTCGAGCCGCTGGCCGTCGCCGTGCCCGAGCGACCAGGAGACGCCACCGCTGGTGGTGGCGACGGCGCGGGCGCCGGCCGAGGCGATCACGGCGGCGCTGCCCGCGTCCCAGGCGTTGGGCAGCAGGAGCACGCCGTCCGCGACCAGTTCGCGCAGCCGCAGCGCCCGCTCGCGGGACTCGGGGGTGGTGGACATGGGTGGCACCGGCTTTCGTACGGATCGGTGGGGACGGAGGCATCCTGCGCCCGGCCGCCCCACCGGTACCAGTGATTAAGCTGAGCCTGAATCTTCCGCGGAGGGGGCCCGGATGCGCACCGAACTGCATTTCTCCACACAGGACTTGGCGCTGACCCGGTTCGCCGTCTCGCCGATGCAGGAGGTGGTGACCAGCCTGCGCGCCCTCGCCGGCTCCGCCGTCCCGGCGCTGCACCGGCGCTGGGCCGGGCAGGTCCGCGAGCGGCTGGCCGCCGCCGGGCCGGCCCTGGACCGGCTGACCGCGCTGGTGCCGCCCACCGGGCACCTGCCGGACTTCCTCAACCCCGCCCCGGCCGGCTTCTCCCCCGGGCTCGCCGAGGAACTGGCCGCGATCACCGCCACCGGCGCCGGGCAGGTCCGGGCCGACCTCGACATCATGGCCGCCGAGGCCGGCGGCCGGCTGCCCGCCGTCCTGGCGCCGCTGTACCGCGACCCGGCCGCGCAGCTGCCCCGGCTGGCCGCCGACGTCGAGGCGTACTGGGAGCTGGCGCTGGCCCCGTACTGGGCCCGGATCCGCGCGCTGCTGGCGGCGGACGTCTTCCACCGCTCCCGGCAGGCCGCCGAGCACGGCACCGCGCGGATGCTGGGCGAGCTGCACGACACCGTCCGCTGGGACGGCGCCGCGCTGCGGCTGGAGCGGCGGCACTGCGCCGTCACCCGGCTGACCGCCGGGGCCGGGCTGCTGCTCCTGCCCTCGGCCTTCGCCTGGCCGCGGGTGCTCACCCGGGTGCTGCCGCCCGATCCGCCGCAGCTGGTCTACCCGGCGCGCGGCACGGCCACCCTCTGGGAGCGCCCGCCGGGCGCGGCGGCCCGGACCGACGCGCTGGCCGGCGTCCTCGGCCGCTCCCGCGCCCGGCTGCTGGCCGAGCTGGACTCCCCGGCCTCGACCACCGAGCTGGCCCTGCGCGCCGGACTGTCCCCCGCCGGCGCCTCCCAGCACCTCACCGCCCTGCGTACGGCGGGCCTGACCAGCGCCCACCGCGCGGGCCACGCCGTCCTCCACGCCCGTACGGCGGTCGCCGATTCACTGTTCGATTCAGACGGACAGGAGTTCGACTAGGGCCCGTCTTCGAGCCCGCGTCGTCCGCGTCGTCCGATGACCCGCCGGTACGAATGGCCCCGCACGGCGCACCTCGACACACCCCCTCCTCATATGATCGGAGCGACATGCGCCATGCTTGGTGATGCAGAACACTGAACGGAACTTGCGCCGGACGGCCCACCCGCCGGACGGCCGAGAAGGAGGAAGCACGTGGACGACGTTCTGCGGCGCGCCGCACTCTTTGCGGCACTCGAC
Source organism: Kitasatospora xanthocidica (assembly GCF_014656195.1). Taxonomy (GTDB): domain Bacteria; phylum Actinomycetota; class Actinomycetes; order Streptomycetales; family Streptomycetaceae; genus Kitasatospora; species Kitasatospora xanthocidica. The sequence continues at coordinate 135,645 of NZ_BNBY01000001.1, forward strand.
GACGAACAGGCCGGCGAGCTGCGCGCTTCCATGACCGAGGTCACCCTCGCCCGTGGGGAGTCGCTGTTCCACGAGGGCGACCCGGGCGACCGGCTGTACGTCGTGGCGGAGGGCAAGGTCAAGCTGCACCGCGCCTCCCCGGACGGCCGCGAGAACATGCTGGCCGTCCTCGGCCCCAGCGAGATGATCGGCGAGCTGTCGCTGTTCGACCCGGGCCCGCGCACCGCGACCGCCAGCGCGCTCACCGAGGTCAAGCTGCTGGGCCTGGGCCACGGCGACCTGCAGCCCTGGCTGCACGCCCGTCCCGAGGTCTCCATCGCGCTGCTGCGGGCCATCGCCCGCCGACTGCGCCGGACCAACGACGTGATGTCCGACCTGGTCTTCTCCGACGTGCCCGGCCGCGTCGCCAAGGCTCTGCTGGACCTCTCCCGCCGCTTCGGCGTGCAGTCCGAGGAGGGCATCCACGTCGCCCACGACCTCACCCAGGAGGAGCTGGCCCAGCTGGTCGGCGCCTCCCGCGAGACCGTCAACAAGGCGCTCGCCGACTTCGCCGGCCGCGGCTGGCTGAAGCTGGAGGCGCGCGCGGTGGTCCTGCTGGACGTCGAGCGGCTGTCCCGCCGCTCGCGCTGAGGCGCCGGGCGACGACACGCCGAGCGCCGACACGCCGGGCGACGACACGCCGAGCAGCGGCGCTTCGAGCACCGCGAAGGGCCCGTCCGAACGGACGGGCCCTTCGGCGTTCACCCGGGTCAGTCCGCGCCCGGGATCAGCCCGTGGTCCACCAGGTAGTCCAGCTGGGCCCGCACCGAGAGTTCGGCGGCCGGCCAGAGCGCCCGGTCCACGTCGGCGTAGACCCGCGCCACCACCTCGGGCGCGGTCCGGCAGCCCGACTCGACCGCGGTCTCCACCTGGGCGAGCCGGGCGGCCCGGTGGGCCAGGTAGTAGTCGACGGCGCCGAGCGCGTCCGCGAGCACCGGGCCGTGCCCGGGCAGCACCGTCCGCACGCCGTGCTCGGCGGCCATGGTGTGCAGCCGGCGCAGCGAGTCCAGGTAGTCGCCGAGCCGCCCGTCGGGGTGGGCGACCATCGTGGTGCCACGGCCGAGCACGGTGTCGCCGGTGAGGATCGCACCGTCCTCCGGCAGGTGGAAGGTCAGCGAGTCCGAGGTGTGGCCGGGGGTGGCCACCACCCGCAGGTCCAGACCGCCGACGTCCAGCCGCTGGCCGCCCACCAGGCCCTCGGAGCCCAGCCGGTGCGCCGGGTCCAGCGCCCGCACCTCGGTGCCGGTCAGCTCGGCGAAGCGGGCCGCGCCCTCGGAGTGGTCGGCGTGGCCGTGGGTGAGCAGGGTCAGCGCGATCCGCTTGCCGCGCTCCTCCGCGAGGCCGATCACCCGGCGCAGGTGGTCCTCGTGCAGCGGGCCGGGGTCGATCACCACGGCCAGGTCGGAGCCGGGTTCGGAGAGCAGCCAGGTGTTGGTGCCGTCCAGCGTCATCGGCGACGGGTTCGGCGCCAGCACGCACAGCGCCCTGGGGGTGGCCTCGCCGCCGACGACGGCGGCGGGGTCACCCGGCAGGAGCCCGCTCATGCGGACACCTCGCCGAACTCGGTGATTCGCTTGCTCAGCTGGCTCACCGGCCTCCCCGTCCATCGCGATGGAGGGCCCGCAGCGGCAGCGCCCGGACGATGGCGCGCTGCGCCACCTCGACGAACGGGACCGGGTGGTCGCAGGCAGGGGTACGGGGGATCACGCGGCGGGCGGGCATCTCGGGTGCCGTCCGGCGAGCCACGTCGTTGTGGGTCATCGGGCGTCGGTCCTCTCTCTGCGGTGGTGCGGGGCGGGTGTTCTTCACGGTGTCGCGGGTGGTCTTCCGCGGGTGGGTCAGGGGTTCTCGGGGAACTCCCCGTCGATGGTCAGTTCGTCGTACCCGGGCCAGCGGACCGTCATGCGGTCCCCGCGGACCTCGGCCCGGCCCAGGACCGGTGCCAGCCGGCGGCCGGCGGCCGCGGCCAGCGCCTCGGCGGCGCTGCCGACCGACGACAGCTCGCGGAGCACCGTCACGGTGGGCGGCAGCATGCCGAACCGGCCCTCCTGGTAGCCCCGGACCGCCTCGGCCGGGCTCAGCCAGGCGACCCGGTCGGCCTCGCCGACCTCCAGGGCCGCGCGCTGCCCGGACGGCAGGGCCGCCACGAAGAACCAGGTGTCGTACCGGCGCTCCTCGAACTCCGGGGTGACCCAGCGGGCCCAGCCGCCCAGCAGGTCGCTGCGCAGCACCAGGCCGTGGTCGCGCAGGAACTCGGCGAAGGACAGCTCGTGCGCCTCCAGCGCGGCCCGCTCGGCGGACCAGTCGCGCGGCGCGGCGACGCTCTCCGCGTCCGGGCCGGCCAGCAGCACGCCGGCCTCCTCGAAGGTCTCGCGGACCGCCGCGCAGACCACCGCCCGGGCCGTCCGGGCGTCCACGCCGAGCCGGCGCGCCCACTCCTCGGGCGCGGGCCCGGCCCAGCCGGTCTCGACCTCGGCGTCGCGCGGGTCCACCCCGCCGCCCGGGTAGGCGTACATCCCGGCCGCGAAGGCCATCGAGGTGCGCCGGCGCAGCAGGTAGGCCTCCGGCCCGTCGGCGGCGTCGCGCAGCAGCACCACGGTGGCGGCGGGCCGGGGCACCGGCGGGGTCAGCACGCCGGACTCGACCGCCCGGATCCGGGCGGGCCAGCCGGGCGGCATCGGGAGCGTCGTTGCTCGATGGTCCATGCCCGGATGCTAAGCGCACGGAGGCGGGGTAGACCAGGGCCTACCCCGCCTCCGCGATCACGTTCAGGCCTGCTTGACGCGCACCTGGAGCTCGATCTCGACCGGGGCGTCCAGCGGCAGCACCGCGACGCCGACCGCGCTGCGGGCGTGCACGCCCGCGGCGCCCAGCACCTTGCCGAGCAGCTCGCTGCAGCCGTTGATCACGCCCGGCTGGCCGGTGAAGTCGGGGGCGGAGGCGACGAAGCCGACGACCTTGACGACCCGCTCGATCCGGTCGAGGTCGCCGATCACCGACTTCACGGCGGCCAGGGCGTTCAGCGCGCAGGTCTGCGCGAGCTCCTTGGCCTCCTCCGGGGACACCTCGGCGCCGACCTTGCCGGTGCTCACCAGCTTGCCGCCGACCACCGGGAGCTGGCCGGAGGTGAACACGAACTCACCGGACTGCAGGGCCGGCACGTACGCGGCGACCGGGGCGGCCACCGGCGGCAGGGTCAGGCCCAGCTCCGCGAGCTTCGACTCGACGAGGCTCATGCGTTCTTCTCCCGCTTGAAGTAGGCCACCAGCTGCTCCGGGTTCGGGCCGGGCACGACCTGGACGAGCTCCCAGCCGTCCTCGCCGAAGTTGTCCAGGATCTGCTTGGTGGCGTGCACGAGCAGGGGCGCCGTCATGTATTCCCACTTGGTCATGGCCAGACTCTAGACGAGCCGCCCGGGCGATCGGCGCCGCACGGGAGGCGGCGTGTGAGGTGGGGCACAAAGAGGGCATGATCGGTCTGGTAACCCCAGGCGCTCCGGGCATCCGGGGCGGTCCCTGGTTACCCTCGCGGGAGGGCACCCTGGTGAGGGACACCCTCGTCAGGAGGGGACGCCCGTAGGACGGAGACGGACGGAGACGGAGCGTGGCACGCACCCCCGGCCAGGCGGACCGGCGCGATCCCGACTGGGAGGGCGTCCGGCTGCACGTGGTCAGCGGCAAGGGCGGCACCGGGAAGACCACGCTGGCCGCCGCGCTGGCCCTGGCGCTCGCCGCCGAGGGCGGACGCGTGCTGCTGATCGAGGTCGAGGGCCGGCAGGGCATCGCCGAGCTGTTCGGCATCGCCGCGCTGCCGTACGAGGAGCGCCGGATCGCCTCGGTCTCCCGCCGGCAGCTGGGGCTCCCGGCCGGTGAGGGCGGCCCGGGCGAGGTCTTCGCGCTGGCGATCGACACCGAGCAGGCGCTGCTCGAGTACCTGGAGATGTTCTACAAGCTCGGCCGGGCCGGCAAGGCGCTGCAGAAGGTCGGCTTCGTCGACTTCGCCACCACCGTCGCGCCCGGGGTCCGGGACGTCCTGCTGACCGGCAAGGCCTGCGAGGCGACCCGGCGCAAGGACCCGGACGGCCGGCGGCGCTACGACGCGGTGGTGATGGACGCCCCGCCGACCGGGCGGCTGACCCGCTTCCTGAACGTCAACGCCGAGGTCGCCGGGCTGGCCCGGATCGGCCCGATACACACCCAGGCGCAGGCCGTGATGCGGGTGCTGAGGTCGCCGGAGACCGCGGTGCACCTGGTCACCCTGCTGGAGGAGATGCCGGTGCAGGAGACGGTCGACGGCATCGCCGAGCTGCGCGAGGCGAAGCTCCCGGTGGGCGGGGTGATGGTCAACATGGTCCGGCCGCCGGTGCTGGACGCGGCGGCCGTGGCCGCGGTGCACGGCGACCACCGGGAGGAGGTCGCCCTGGCGCTCGGGGAGGCCGGGCTCGGGGGCCGCTCGCGCAAGCCGGAGACGGTCCGGGCGGCGGTCGAGCCGCTGATCGACCCGCTGCTGGAGCAGGCCAGGGAGCACGCCGAGCGGGTCGAGCTGGAGCGCGCGCAACGCGCCGACCTGCAGCAGCTGCGGCTGCCGACGTACGAACTGCCGCTGCTGGGCGAGGGCGTGGACCTCGGCGGGCTGTACCGGCTGGCGGGCGAGCTGAAGCGGCAGGGGGCGGCATGACGGGCAACGGCACGAGCACCGGCGGCGGGGTGCGGAGCACCGGGAAGCGGCTCGCCGTGGACGAGCTGATCGACGACCCGGGGACCAGGATCGTCGTCTGCTGCGGCTCCGGCGGCGTGGGCAAGACCACCACCGCCGCCGCGATCGGCCTGCGGGCCGCCGAACGCGGCCGCAAGGTCGTGGTGCTGACCATCGACCCGGCCCGCCGGCTCGCCCAGTCGATGGGCCTGACCGAGCTCGACAACACCCCCCGGGTGGTCAAGGGGGTGACCGGCGCCGGGGAGCTCCAGGCCATGATGCTGGACATGAAGCGGACCTTCGACGAGGTCGTGCTGGCCCACGCGGAGCCCGAACGGGCCCGGATGATCATGGAGAACCCGTTCTACCAGTCCCTGTCGGCCGGCTTCGCGGGCACGCAGGAGTACATGGCGATGGAGAAGCTCGGGCAGCTGCGCGCCGCCGAGGAGTGGGACCTGATCGTCGTGGACACCCCGCCGTCCCGCTCGGCGCTGGACTTCCTGGACGCGCCCAACCGGCTCGGCTCCTTCCTGGACGGCCGGGTGATCCGGATCCTGACCGCCCCGGCCAAGGTCGGCGGGCGCAGCGCGATGCGCTTCCTGAACGCAGGGATGGGCCTGCTCACCGGCACCCTGGGCAAGATCTTCGGCGCCCAGCTGCTCACCGACGTGCAGACCTTCGTCAGCGCGATGGACTCGATGTTCGGCGGCTTCCGCGAGCGCGCCGACCGCACGTACCAGCTGCTCAAGGCGCCGGGCACGGCGTTCCTGGTGGTGGCCGCGCCGGAGCGGGACGCGCTGCGCGAGGCGGCGTACTTCGTGGACCGGCTCGCCGCGGACCGGATGCCGCTGGCCGGGCTGGTGCTCAACCGGGTGCACGGCACGGGCGCCCCGCAGCTCACCGCGGAGCGGGCGCTGGCGGCGGCCGAGGCGCTGGAGGAGAACGGCTCGGAGCACTCCTCGCCGGAGGCGGAGCTGCTCGCGGCCGGGCTGCTGCGGCTGCACGCCGAGCGGATGCAGATCCTGGGGCGGGAGCGCCGTACCCGGGACCGCTTCGTCTCGGTCTACCCGGACGTGCCGATCGTGGAGGTGCCGGCGCTGCCGGGCGACGTGCACGACCTGGAGGGGCTGCGGGCCATCGGGGACCGGCTCAGCGGCACGGCCTAGGAAGGCACGGCGCAGGAAAGCACGGCGTAGGAAGGCACGGCCTGGGAAAACCCGGCGTAGGAAGGCACGGCCTGGGAAAACCCGGCGCAGGAAGGCACGGCCTGGGAAAACCCGGCGCAGGGCGCCGGGGAACGACGAGGGGCGCCACGGGCGGTGCGGCAGGGCACCCGCCCGGGGCCGATCCGGCCCGGACCCCCCGGTACGGCCGTTTCGGCCTGGTCGGCCCGTTCGTCCCGGACTCAGCCCGCCTGGGCGTAGTCCGTCAGTATCACTCCGGTCGCGAGGGACTCCTCGTACTCGGTGCGGGCCGTCTCCAGCAGCCTCCGCCACGACATGACCGTCGGGCGGCGGCGCAGCAGCGCCCGGCGCTCGCGCTCCGTCATCCCGCCCCAGACCCCGAACTCCACCCGGTTGTCCAGGGCGTCCGCGAGGCACTCCGTCCGCACGGGGCAGCCGCTGCACACCGCCTTCGCGCGGTTCTGTGCCGCCCCCTGGACGAACAGTTCGTCCGGATCACTCGTGCGGCAGGCGGCCTGCGCACTCCAGTCGTCAACCCAGCCCATCCCGGCGCCGTCCTCTCCCGTATCGAGGCTCCCCCACGGCGGCAACGGCATATTCACCGTTGCCAGTTGAGGACGTTACGGAAGAACGACAGCTTGCAACAGCCCCTTCGGGCTCAATCTCGAATGACCCGATTGGACTATGGGTATCGGTCAGCTCACTCGTTGGAGTGATCGCAGGTCGCGCGGCTTGCCAAGGGCGGAGTCCGTACTCTCGCCACAGGCGTCATCACGCAGCGCAACCGTTCACACGGGCACAGCAGCCCCCAGCTGCCTCAAAACCCGGACATCCCCCTGCAATTCGGGCAACTCTCCCCACCCACAAGAGTGAGTGATGTTGACGCACCGAAGCTGTACCAAGCTTGTGACAAGCCTAGGCGAACACCTGCCGCCGTGTACGGGAATCGGCGACGTAGGGTTCTCCCCATGGCACCGAAGCGCCCACAGGCACCCCAGCCCCCAGGCAACACCGGAGCTCCGCGCGGGAGGACCGGCGGATCACCGTTGGAGCACGTCGGCAACGGCGTGAAGTTCCTGGGCGTCAGCGTGCTCTCCGGAGTCCTGCTGGCAGGCCTCGCCCTGCCCGCCGTCGGCGCCATCGGGCTGACCGCCAAGGACACGGCGGAGAGCTTCGACAACATCTCCGACGACTTCAAGACCCCGCCGCTCACCCAGGCGACCCAGATCTTCGACGCCAAGGGCGGCCTGATCGCCAAGGTCTACGAGCGCGACCGCACCGTCCTCACCGCCGACCAGATGTCGCCCTTCATGCGGCACGCCCAGGTGGACATCGAGGACGCCCGCTTCTACGAGCACGGCGCCGTCGACCTCAAGGGCATCCTCCGCGCGGTCAGCAAGAACGCCGAGAGCGGCACCACCTCCCAGGGCGCCTCGACGCTGACCCAGCAGTACGTGAAGAACGTCAACGTGGAGAAGGCCGGCGACGACCAGGCGGCCGTCCTGGAGGCCCAGCGCAAGACCCTGGGCCGCAAGATCCAGGAGCTCAAGGTCGCGATCAAGCTGGAGGAGGACCTGAGCAAGGATCAGATCCTCACCAACTACCTCAACATCACCTTCTACGGCCACCAGGCCTACGGGGTGGAAGCGGCCTCCCAGCGCTACTTCAGCAAGAGCAACAAGGACCTGACCGTCGCCGAGGCCGCCACGCTGGCCGGCATGGTGCAGAACCCGTCGTCCTACGACCCGGTGCGCTACCCCGAGAACACGGTCAAGCGCCGCAACGTCGTGATCGACAAGCTGCTGGAGAACAAGCACATCACCCCGGAGCAGGCCAAGGAGGCGAAGGCCGCCCCGCTGGGCCTCGCCTACAAGGACCCGCAGAACGGCTGCATCACCGCCAAGGCCGGCATGGGCTTCTTCTGCGACTACGTCCGCCACGTGGTGAAGCAGGACCCGTCCTTCGGCAAGAGCGCCGAGGAGCGCAAGAAGCTCTGGGACACCGGCGGCCTGAACATCTACACCACGCTGGACCCGGACAAGCAGGCCGCGGCCCAGAACGCCGTCACCAAGAAGGTCAACGTGACCGACCAGGTGTCGGCGGCCGCGACCATGATGGAGCCGGGCAGCGGCAAGATCGTGGCGATGGCCCAGACCCGCCCGTACGGCCTGGACCCGAACAAGAACCAGACCGTCGTCAACCTCAACGTGGACGCCGCGATGGGCGGCGGCAACGGCTTCCAGACCGGCTCGACGTTCAAGCCGATCCTGGCCGCGGCGGCGCTGGAGTCGGGCATGGCGCCCACCCAGCCGTTCCCGTCCGAGAACAAGATCGAGTACCCGCAGATGTCCACCTGCTCGGGCACCTGGAAGAACGTCCCGACGCCCGGCGAGGGCAAGGCCACGGTGAAGAACGAGTCCGAGAAGGAAGTCGGGCCGTACCAGCTCAAGCAGGCCATGGCGCTGTCGGTCAACACCTACTTCGTGCAGATGGAGCAGCAGGTCGGCCTCTGCGCGATGAAGCAGATGGCGAACAAGCTGGGCATCACCCAGTCCGCGAAGGGCGACGCCTTCAAGGAGGTGCCCTCGATGGTCCTGGGCACCCTGGAGCTCTCCCCGCTGACCATGGCGAACGTCTACGCGACCTTCGCCGCGCGTGGCAAGTACTGCACCCCGGTCGCGATCAACAAGATCAGCACGGTGGACGGCAAGGAGCTGCCGGTCCCGCAGACCCAGTGCAGCCAGGCCTTCTCCGAGGACACCGCGGACAAGCTCAACACCGTCCTGCTGAACGTGACCGAGAAGGGCACCGCGGCCGCGCTCGGCCTGGACGGCGGCCGCAAGATCGCCGGCAAGACCGGTACCACCGACGAGAAGAAGGCCGCCTGGTTCAGCGGCTACACCCCGTCGCTGGCCACCTCCGTCTGGCTCGGCGGTCCGGCCGGCGGCGTGAAGATGAAGAACATCAACATCGGCGGCAAGCACTTCGACGAGGTCTTCGGCGCCGACGGCCCCGGCCCGATCTGGCAGCTGGCGATGAACGAGGCCCTCAAGGGCACGCCGATGGAGCCGATCCAGACCGTCGACATCCCGGACCCGCAGCCGGCCACCCCGCCCGCGGGCGCCACCCCGCCGGCCGACCCGAACACCCCGCCCGGCGGCAACCCCCCGCCGCCGCAGCAGGGCGGCGGCAACCCCGGCGGAGGCGGCAACCCCGGAGGCGGCGGCAACCCCGGCGGGATGATCGGCGGCGGGTTCACCTTCCCGCCGGGCATGATCGGCGGCGGCGGCAACGGCGGAAAGCACGGCGGCGGCAACGGCTGACCGAACCGCCGGGGCCGGACCCGCGGAACAGTAGGGGAACAGTAGTGAAGGGGCGTCCTCCGATTCGGAGGACGCCCCTTCACCGTTTTGCCGGGGTGACGGACGCTCAGAACCCGGCGCGCCATTCACCGTTGGCTGGAGCGCCGCTCGATTCCGGCCAGAGCCGGATCACGCCGACGCACCCGCGCACCGTCGCTCAGGACAGCGCGGCCTTGACGGCGGCGGCGACCCGGCCGCCCTCGGCCAGACCCTCCACCTGCGGCTTCACCAGCTTCATCACGGCACCCATGCCCTGCGGGCCGGTCGCCCCGCTCTCGGCCACGGCGGCCGCGACGATCGCGGCCAGCTCCTCGTCCGAGAGCTGCTTGGGGAGGTAGGTCGCGAGCAGCTCGCCCTCGGCCCGCTCCCGGGCGGCCTGCTCGGTGCGGCCGGCCGTGTCGAAGGCCTCGGCGGCCTCCCGGCGCTTCTTCGCCTCGCGGCCGATCACCTTCAGCACCTCGGCGTCGGACAGCTCGCGCTTCTGCTTGCCCGCCACCTCCTCGCTGGTGACGGCGGCCAGCGTGAGCCGGATGGTGGACGCGCGCAGCTCGTCCCGGACCCTGATCGCAGCCGTGAGGTCCTCGTGCAGTTGCTCCTTGAGCGTTGTCATTTCCTCTTCTTATCCTTCGGCCATGGATGGACTCAACCAGGTTTCCACCGGGTATCCGCTGCGGTTAGCGCAGGTGAACGAGTATGCCGTGTCAAGAGCGCCGGACCGCCGAACGGCCACGCGTCAGCCCGGTGGGCGATCACGGCCGGGAAGGGGCCGTAGGATCCGGCCAACATGGCCGAGAATGCCCGCATACTCTCGGCAGAACAGCCGGATATTGCCGGAAGCACCGTGGAGTTGCCGGTGCCAAAAGGGGCAAATCGAACAGAGCGGCAGGTTCGCAGAAATAGTCCGCGTAGTACACTCGTTCGCATGTAGCTTGAGTAGCCTTACGGGCTGTGGTCACCTCACCGACAAAGACCGCTCCCGAGCAGCAGCGACATACCACCACCACGTCCCCAACTCATTTTTCCACGGTTCTGACACATCGCGGACCGCGCCGGCACGAGCACTCTCCCGGAGGCTCCGGACAAGACCGCGCGGACAGTAATGATCTTTCTGGAGTGATTGGCGCCGCGCGTCGGCGTGTTAAGTTCTGACTTGGATTCTGCTCACAACAGCAGGAAGCGCGGGGGAATGGACAACAATCAGCTTCGCTCCATGTTAGTAACCCAACGGAAGATGGTCGGCTGGAGTCAGGAACAGTTAGCCGAGCATTCCAATGTCAGTGTTCGGACCATTAGGAATCTGGAAACCGGCGCGATCAAGAATCCGCGGCGCAGCTCCGTGGAACTCCTGGTCGGCGCCCTGCTCTCCGCGGCGACCAGCCAGGACACCCTGATATCCCACGTCGCCAATGCGGGAACCCCGACCGGGATGCTGTCCTCCCGGCTGGAACCCGGTCTGCTGACCAACGTCGTCGAGGTTCCGGACAACGCCCGCTGGCAGGGGCTGCGCCCCAAGACGGACATCACCGTCGGGCGCCAGGCCGACCTGCTGCACGTGGTGACCACCCTCCGGCCCGGGCGGCCGCTGGTGCTCACCGGGCCCGCCGGCGTCGGCAAGACCCGGCTGGCCCTCGACTCGGCCGCCCACCTGCTGGACCGCTTCCGCGACGGCGTGGTGGTCCTGGAGCTCGGCTCGGTCACTCCCGAGAGCGTCGACGCGGCCGCGGCCTCGGCGGAGGTGCAGCGCTCGCTCGACACCCTGCTGCACGGCTACGACCGGGACCCGAGGACCAATCCCGAGCTGCAGATGATGGTCGTCATCGACAACGCCGAGCACGTCATCGGCGCGGTGACCAGGCAGGTCAGGATGTTGCTCGACCGCCATCCGGCGCTGCACATCCTGATCACCTCGCTGCGGGCGCCGGCCTCCATCCCGGCGGACCTGTGGGAGGTGTCGCCGCTGTCGGTCGACTACCCGGAGGGGAGCTACGGCTGCCCGCCCGCCGCCGAGCTGTTCTGCCGCCGGGTGCACTCCGTCGTACCGACGCTGGACCTCGGCGACCAGATGCCGCAGGTGGTCGAACTCTGCCGGCGGCTGGGCGGCCTCGCGCTGGCCATCGAGAACGCGGCCTTCCGGATGCGCTCGGTGCCGCTGCACGTCCTGGTGGACGAGTGCCAGGTGCTGCCCATCCTGGGCCAGGACGAGGTGGGCGGGCTGTCCCACCACCGCTCGCTGCACCGCAGCCTCGCCTGGGCCTACGGACTCCTCGACGACCGGCAGCGCCGAGCCCTCAGACAGCTCTCCCGCTTTCCCGATGAATTCTCCATCGACGATGTCCGGCAGGAACCGGTCGACGGCCGGGAGCCCTCCCGCAATATCGATGTGCTGGCCGATCTCGTCGATTTCTCGGTCGTCCAGGTGAAACGTGGCCACCAGTACGCGTACCGGGTCCCCCGGATGATGCGCGAGTACGTCAACGCCATTCCGGCCTGAGGCCGGCACACACTCACACCGTCCGCTCGTCGGGGCGTTTTCCGTCCACGCCGGCCGCTCTGCCGTGCCCGGATACGGTTCCGGGCACGGCCCGGCCGTGGGGCTGCCGTCCGATCGAAATCGGCCGTTCACGCCCAGGCCATTCGGGAAACACCCTGCGGAAAATTCAGCACCGCCCGGCGAAATGCCTTGAGCGCAAATGGGGATCGATGACCACGATAGACTCCTCCGCCCACGACACCAGAACCGATGAAACGTCGGACGAATTCACTCCGCAGCCGGACACCGGCGTGGCGCCGCTGGTCGACGGCTCGAAACTGATCGGCGATCCCCGGGACAGCGCGGTCGTCCGGGCGTCACACCGCGTCTACGAACACTTGATCGCGATGTTCGCACCCGGAATGATCGAGGCCGCGTTCGACCTCGGCGTCTTCGTCGCCCTGGCCGACGGCCCGGCCACCCCCACCGACCTCGCCGCCCGGCTGGACGCCGACGCGCACGGCCTGCGGGTGCTGCTCGACGGCCTGTACTGCTACGAGATCGTCCAGCGGGTCCGCGCCGAGGACGGCGAGGACCTCTACCGGCTGGTGGACGGCATGGCCGAGTGCCTGCTGCCCGGCGGCCTGTACAGCCTGGCCGGCCGGATCGGCTACGACCGGGCGATCGGCTGGGACGTCTGGCGCAACCTCGCCGACCACGTCAAGCGGCCCGCCCGCGGCGCGGACGGCGGCTACCAGGCCAACCAGCTGTCCGCCGAGGACTACGAGCAGGTGGCCCGCGGCATCAACTTCTGGGCGCCGCCGATCGTCGAGTCGCTGGCCAACCTCCTGGCGGAGGAGGAGGGCTGGAAGGGCGAGGCCGACCGGTCCATGCTGGACGTCGGCTGCGGCACCGGCATCTACAGCCAGCTGCTCCTGCAGCGCTTCCGGGGACTGCGGGCGACCGGCCTGGACCACCCGCGGATCGTTCCCATCGCCCGCGGGCAGGCGGAGCGGCTGGGCGTGCGGGAGCGGTTCGAACCGGTGGAGCGCGACTTCTTCACCGAGGAGTGGAACACCGGCCAGGACCTCGTCCTGCTGGTGAACATCTTCCACCTGCAGACCGCGGAGGGCTCCGAGGAGCTCATGCGACGGGCGGCGCAGGCGGTGCGCCAGGGAGGCGTGGTCGCGATCGTCGACCACATCGTCGACGACGAGACCGACGACCAGTCGATCCAGAACCGCTTCTTCCGGCTGTTCGCCGCGTCGATGCTCGTCACCGGCGGCGGGGACTCCTTCTCCCTGGCGGACTACGACCAATGGCTCGACCGGGCCGGCCTGGTGCGGACCGCACTGGTCGACACCCCGATGCACCGGATCCTGCTCGCCCGGCGCCCGTGATCATCACCAGCCCGGCCGGACCTCCCGTCCGGCCTGCCGGATTCCATTCCTTAGAGGGGACAAGGAAATGACCGACAACCTCGTGCTCGGAGCGGCGAGAATGACCGCCGCCGACATCTTCAACGCTACCGTCGCCTCCTCGGCGATCGGCGCCGCCTGGGAGGTCGGAGCCCTCGACGAGCTGGCGGAGCAGGACAAGCTGGACGTCGCCGAGTTCTCGGAACGCAACGACCTCGACCAGTTCGCGGTCGAGGGGATGTTCCAGGCCCTGGCCAGCGTCCGTATCGTCCAGCGGCAGGGCGCCCTGATCGTCACCGACGTCAACTTCGCCGAGGTGTACCGCGCCAAGGCGTTCTACCACTGGCTGTCCCGCGGCTGCGCGGCGCTCTTCGCCGACATGCCGGCCGTGCTGAAGAACGAGAACCGCGTCGGCAGCTTCTACCGCCGCGACTCGGCCGCGATCGCGATCGCCTGCCGCGACATCAACGCCAACTTCTTCGACCCGGTGTTCAAGAAGGCCCTCGGCTCGGTCGGCGAGTTCAGCAAGATCGCCGACCTCGGCTGCGGCAGCGGCGAGCGCATCATCAGCGTGCTGCGGGAGAACCCGAACGCGACCGGCCTCGGCATCGACATCGCCGAGGGCGCGCTGGGCGTGGCCCGGGCCTCGACCAAGGAGGCCGGCTTCGAGGGCAAGGTGTCCTTCGTCAAGGACGACGCCACCAACCCGCAGCCGCACCCGGAGTTCGCCGACGTCGACCTCCTGACCTCCTTCCTGATGGGCCACGACTTCTGGCCGCGGGAGAACTGCATCGCCTCCCTGCGCGGGCTGCGCAAGGCGTTCCCGAACGTCAAGCGCTTCCTGCTCGGCGACACCGCGATGACCACGGACATCCCGGACTCCGAGATCCCGGTCTTCACCCTGGGCTTCGAGGTCGCGCACCGCATGATGGGTGCCTACCTGCCGACCCTGGAGGAGTGGAACGGGGTGTTCGAGGAGGGCGGCTGGCGCCTGGTCGAGGCGCACCGCGTGGTGACCCCGGCGGACAGCGTGATCTTCGAGCTCGAGCCGCTCGCCGACTGATGACACCGAAGTGCTCCGGGACTGATCACCCCGGAGCACTTCTTCGTCTTCTCAATGGAATTGACTGGCCGTCACTTGGTGCCTACTTGGCTCCCGACTCGCTCTCCGCGACCGCGGGCATGGTGTGGCCCGGGCCGGTGGGCCGCACCTCGGTGATGCCGGGGGCGCGCCGCATCATCACGCCCTGCTGGACGGCCAGCGTGACGCCGACCCCCAGCCAGACCCCGTTGCCGTTGAACTGGCCGTGGAAGAAGACCACTTCGACGCCGCCGACGACCAGCCGCTCGGCCAGGTTCGCCACCCACAGCTTGGCGGTGGTCCGGCCGCCCTTGCGCAGCAGCCGGCCGGTCTGGTCCCGCCACATCGGCATCGTCAGACCACGGTAGTAGCCGAAGACCAGGGAGAACGCCAGCCCGATGACCAGGAAGACGACGCTCGTCGTCTTCGCCTCGGCGGGGCCGGGCGGCAGGAACCCACGCAGCACGAGCATCGCGACCCACAGGAAGGTCTGGGCTCTGACGTCGCGGACACTGAACTGGGAGACGAGGACGATCGCCGTGATGAGGACGATGAACGCCACGTTGAGAACGGCGAAGACCGTGTCGTCCGAAGGCGAGTGCTGAGCGGCCAGGGATCCCCAGGATGCCAACAGCGTCATTGAGCCACCTCGGTGGTGTTAAGGGTGATGGTCGGGCCAAGTGCCTTGTGGCAGAACGCCTCTGAGCGCTGCCAGCACGGCGGCCGGGGTGGTGCGCGGGAAGTCGTGGCCGCCCTCCAGGACGGCCAGGGAGTACTCCCCCGCCGCACATGCGGACCAGTGGTGCAGGTGTTCGGCGGGCGCCACGGAGTCCTCGGAACCGCCGAGGACGTGCAACGGGGTGCGCACCGGGGAGGGGGCCGGCAGGACGTGGCCGTCGGCCAGCGTGAAGTCCTTCCTGATCCCGGCCAGGACGGTGCGCAGGAAGTCCGGGTACCTGAAGAGCTCGCGCGGGACAGCGTCCTGCGCGACCAGCCAGCGCAGCAGCTCGACGTCGCGCAGCTCGGACAGCTTCGCCTCCGGCGGCCGGTGCGGGGCGCGCGCGGCCGCCACGACGGTCGCCAGCGGCGCCGGGCCGCCGTGCCGCTCCAGGAGCAGCGTGACCTGATGGGCGAGCAGTCCGCCCAGGCTGTGGCCGAAGAGCACGAACGGGGTGTCGAACTCCCCGGCGAGGGCGGCGAACAGCTGCTCCGCCGTCTCCGCCAGCGAGTCGGGCAGCCGCTCCTCGGCGCGGGTTCCGCGGCCGGGCAGCTCCACCGGTGCCAGCTCGACCCCGGCCGGCAGATGGGCGCGCCAGCCGGCGAAGGCGCCCGCGCCGGCCCCGGCCTGCGGCAGGCAGATCACCCGAAGCCGCCGCTCCGAGGTCTCAACGCGGCCGACGATCCAGGGAGTTGACGATGACTTCGCCGGCACATCGGTGTCCATGACACCGAGCATAGGGGGCGGACCGGAACATTCTCCAGGCAAACCGACGGCAATCCGTCACCCCCGGAGGCGGTCCGGTCACCGAACGTTCGATCTTGCCGAGTCGTTGCCGGAGGCGATGCCTGGAAGGCCGGGCCCCGGCGCGGCGACGATCCATGTATGACCGACATCGCCTCCGCCCAGATCCCTGATGTGATCAGCCAGCTGGTCAACCTCATCGCCCCGACCAAGAAGGACCGGATCGGTCCGGACACCAAGCTCGTCAGCGAGCTGGGCTACCACTCGCTCGCGATGGTCCAGATGGGTCTCACCCTTGAGGACGTCTTCGAGTTCGACGGCCTCCCCCAGGAGCGCGCCTCCGCGCTGGAGACCGTCCAGGAGATCACCGAGCTCGTCCAGG
The DNA here is from genome assembly GCF_014656195.1 of Kitasatospora xanthocidica. Taxonomy (GTDB): domain Bacteria; phylum Actinomycetota; class Actinomycetes; order Streptomycetales; family Streptomycetaceae; genus Kitasatospora; species Kitasatospora xanthocidica. The sequence continues at coordinate 151,738 of NZ_BNBY01000001.1, forward strand.
AGCTCCTGGACGAGGGCGAGGGCGTCCTGCCGACCGTCGACCACCTGCAGTCCATCGTCGTCCCGCTCGGCGGCGACTGGCCGCCGGCGTCCTGACCTCGCGCCACCGCCCCGCCCTCCTCACGCCGCTACGCCACCGCCCCCGGGCCAGGAACCGACCTGGCGCGGGGGCGGACCCGTGAGCACGGGCAGGAGGAGGAGCGGGCTCACGCCCCGGCGCGGAAGGCCAGCACGGTGTTGTGCCCGCCGAAGCCCGCGCTCTGGGTGAGCGCCGCCAGCGGCCCGGCGGGCAGCGGCCGGGGCGCGAGCCGGACCACGTCCAGGTCGATCGCGTCGTCCAGGTCGTCCACGTTGATGGTGGGCGGAGCGGTGCGGTGGTGCAGGGCCAGGACGGTCATCGCCGCGGCCAGCGAACCGGAGGCGCCGATCAGGTGCCCGGCGGAGGACTTCACGGCCGACACGGCCGGCCGGACGCCGCCGAGCGCGGCCCGGATCGCCAGCGCCTCGGCCGCGTCGCCCACCGAGGTGGAGGAGGCGTGCGCGCTGACGTGGCCGACCTCCGCCGGCTCGACCCCGCCGTCCGTGAGCGCCCGCCGGATGGCCCGCGCCATCCCCTCGCCGTCCGGGTGCGGGCGGGTGATGTGGTGGGCGTCGACGCTCGCCCCGGCCCCGGCCAGCTCGGCGTAGATCCGGGCGCCGCGCCGACGGGCGTGCGCGCCGGACTCCAGGACCAGCACCGCCGCGCCCTCGCCCAGGACGAAGCCGTCCCGCTTCTTGTCGAAGGGCCGGGAGGCGCAGGCCGGGGCGTCGTTGTTGCGGGACAGCGCCTTCATCGCCGCGAAGGCGGTGATCGCCATCGGGTTGATGACCGCCTCCGTGCCGCCGGCCACCACCACGTCGGCCCGGCCCAGCCGGATCAGGTCCAGTGCGGCCGCGATGGCGTCGGCGCCCGCCGCGCAGGCCGTCGAGGGCGCGTGGGCCACCGCCGTGGCGTTCAGCTCCAGCGCGCACAGCGCCGCCGCGGCGTTGTTCATCAGCATCGGCAGGGTGAACGGCGAGACCCGGCGGGTGTCCCCGGCCCGGATCAGGTCGTGGGCCGGCAGCAGGGTGCTCAGGCCGCCGATGCCGCTGCCGATGACCACCGCGAGGCGCTCGGACTCCGGGTGTCCCGGCGCGCCCGCGGCCGCGCCGAAGCCCGCGTCCAGCCAGGCCTCGCGCTGGGCCAGCAGGGCGAACTGGGCGGAACGGTCGGTGCGCCGGGCCTGGACCCGGTCGATCAGCGGGGCCGGCTCCACGGCGGCCGGGGCCGCGATCCGCACCGGCAGGTCCGCGGCCCAGGGGTCGGCGATCGCGACCGCCGCCGAGACCCCGTCGAGCAGTGCCTTCCAGGTGGACCCGGCGTCGCCGCCCAACGGCGTGGTGGCGCCGAGCCCGGTGATGACGACGTCGTCGCGCTGCGCAGGCACGCGGCTCCTCCGATTCGTTCTCGTCGTTCTCGTCGTTCTGTCGTTCGCTTCGTTCTGTCGTTCGCTTCGTTCGAGTGACGGGGGTGCGGTCGCCCGGCGGTCAGTTGACGCCGACGAAGGCCTCCGGCTTGGCCAGGTGCTCGCTGAGGAAGAGGTCGCGCAGCTTCGGGCTGAGCAGGCCGACCTGCCGCAGGATGTGGATCACCTGCTGGAACAGCAGCTGGCGGTAGCCGAACATCATCGGGTCGTTCATCGCGAAGGTGATGCCGCGCTCGACGTCCAGCTCCATGCGCTCCCACACCTCGCGCAGCAGGAAGCGGCGGGACATCAGGAAGATCGACTCCAGCAGGAACTCCTCGCGCTCGGCGCGCTCCTTGCTGTTCATCTGCTCGTACATGCCGGTGAGCGAGACCACGCCGAAGCCGATGTGCCGGGCCTCGTCGCGGGCGATCATCCGGGTGATCTGGGTGATGATCGGCTCGCCGAAGCCGGTGCCCGCCAGCCGGGTCGCCGCCAGCGCGAGGCCCTCGACGATGACCTGCATGCCGAGGTAGACGATGTCCCAGTCGGACTCCGAGAGCAGGTCGCGCAGCAGCGACTTGAGGCCCGGGTTGATCGGGTAGGAGTTGCCCAGCTTCTCGTCGATGTACTTGGCGTACGCCTCGACGTGCCGCGCCTCGTCGGCGACCTGGGCGGCCGCGTAGATCTTGGCCTCCATGTCGGGCACGGTCTCCACCAGTCGGGCGGTGGTCACCAGCGCGCCCTGTTCACCGTGCAGGAACTGACTGATCATCCAGGAGAGGTACTCCCAGCGGAACTGGTTGATCAGTTCCTCGGGAACCGGGCTGCCCGCACCGCGGAAGTTCTGCAGACCGGTGCTCTGCCCCTCGTCCAACTGCGCGCCGAACCGGACCTCGTGGTTCCAGTCGATATCGGTCGCGGCGTTCCACTGCGCGATCTTGCTCTTCTCGTAGAGCGCCCAGAGCCGATTGTTGCGCTCGCCGTAGTTCCAGTTGAGATTTGCCTTGAACCCGGCGTCGACCTCCATCAGACTCTCCCTGGTCTTGTCCAGGGTGAACAGCACGGTTTCCCGTTCGCCGTGGATTTCGGTATTCATCGCCGCCGGGCCCCTTTGGATTGACGTACTGCCACACGGATACTCTCGGACGGAACGCCCGCGAATAACGAGGCACTCACTGGGCAACTTGCAGGCATGATGAGTTGCCTGCGCCCCTGCCTGGGACGACGGAAGGCCACCTGGCGACACTGCACCGGAACACCGTCGGGCGTTCCGTATTCCCGTGCACAGGAGCCAGCCGTATGGAGCCGAATTCCGTTCCCCGTCCGACCCGGAGCCTGACCGCCGAGCTGGAGGGCCTGCTGGGCGATCCGCTGGCGCCGTCCGGACCGTTCTCCTTCGCCGAGGTCGTGCGGCACGAGGAACTCGACGAGGTCCCGCCGGGCGCGGAGCGGCTGCTCCTGGACTGGGGACTGCCCGAGCGGCTCGTCCCGGCGGTGGCCGGCGGGCGGATGCTCAACCTGGAGTCCGTGCTGGCGGTGACCCGCTCGCTGGCACGCCGCAACCTGACCATGGCGGTGATGTTCGGCTCCAGCATGCTCGGCTGCCAGCCGGTGTGGCTCTGGGGGACGCCCGATCAGCGCAAGCGGATCGCCGAGGCGGTGACCTCCGGGGACAAGCTGTGCTTCGGCATCTCCGAGGCGGAGGTCGGCAGCGACCTGACCACCACCGCCACCACCGCCGTCCTCGACGGCGGGCACTACGTCCTGGACGGCGAGAAGTGGCCGGTCGGCAACGGCAACCGGGCCCGCTTCTACACCGTGCTGGCCCAGGGCCCGCGCGGCCCGATGCTGCTGCTGGTCGACAAGCGGGAGCTGGACCCGGAGAGCGTCGAGCCCAAGCCGATCGTCCGGGCCCTCGGCCTGCGCGGCCACGACGTCAGCGGCGTCCGCTTCACCGGCTCCCGGGTGCCCGCCGACGGCGCGGTCATCGGACGGCCCGGCCGCGCGATGATCGACACCGTCCGCACCCTGCAGATCACCCGCACCGCGATCGGCGGCATGTCCCTCGGCAGCATGGACGCGGCGCTGCGGATCGGGCTGGACTACGCGCACGAGCGCCGGCTGTACGGCGCCGAGATCTACCGCCTCCCGGTGGTCCGCCAGCACCTCGTCGACGCGCACCTGGACCTGCTGATCTCCGACTGCGTGGCGATCCCGGTGGCCCGGGCGCTGACCGTCGCCCCGGCCCGGCTGGCGCTCTGGTCCTCGGTGGTCAAGTACCTGGTGCCGGTGATCGGCGAGGAGACCCTGGAGCAGATGTCCAAGGTGCTCGCGGCGCGCAGCTACCTGCGCGAGCTGGTCGCCTCCGGCGCCTTCCAGAAGATCCGCCGGGACCACTGCATCACCTCGATCTTCGAGGGCACCACCCACGTCAACCTGTTCAACATCGCGACCCAGCTGGCCGCGCTCGCCCCGCTCGCCGACCGGGCCGCCGAGGGCTCCGAGGAGCTGCTGGCCCGGCTGTTCGACCTCTCCGCCGAGGCCCCGGTCTGGGAGCCCGACGGCAACGAACTGGCGCTGTCGACCAACGGGCAGGACGAGATCACCCGGGGCTGGCGCACCGCGGTGGAGCGGCTGGCCGAGGTCGCCGCGGCCGAGTGCCCGCCCGGACAGGACCGCGACCTGGCCGAGGTGGTGGCCGAACTGGACCGCCGCCGGACCGCGCTGTACGGGCGGATCGCGGAGCACGGCATCGAGGCAGCCTCGGTGGCCGGCTCGCGCACCGCGGAGGACCACTGCGTCTTCCACGCCGCCGCCTCCTGCGTGCGCGTCTGGCTGCACAACCGGGGCACCGCGCCGGACGCGGGCTGGCTCGTCCTGGTGCTCCGGCGCCTGCTGCAGCGCCTGGACCGGGACGTCGTGCTGGACGAGCGGGAGGCCTACCTGCCGGGGCTGGAGGCCGTCATGGAGGACTGCCGGGTCAGCCGCCGGTACTTCGGCCTGGAGGCGGTGCTGGAGAGCGGCGCGCAGGGCTGACCCCCGGAAGGCGAGGGAGGCGGCTCCGACCTCGGGTCGGAGCCGCCTCCCTCGCCTTCTTCCGTACCGGGAGGGCTAGTTGGGCACCAGGGTGACCGGCATGGTGGCGTAGCCGCTGAGGAAGTTGGAGTAGACCCGGGTCGGCTCCCCGGCCGGGCGGATCTCGGAGACGTGCTCCTTCAGCCCCTCCAGCATCCCGGCCAGCTCGGCCTTCGCCAGGTAGGCGCCCATGCAGTAGTGCGGGCCGTGGGCGAAGGTCAGGTGCTTGCCGGCGTTGGGGCGGTCCAGCCGGAACTCGTCCGGGGCGTCGAAGACCCGGTCGTCCCGGTTGGCGGAGCCGTTCCACATCGTCACGATGTCGCCGGCCTCGATGAACTCGCCGTGCAGCAGCATGTCGGCGGTGGCCCGGCGGCCGCTGTGCAGGGTGGGCGTGGTCCAGCGCAGGATCTCCTCGACGGCGGCGTCGACGGACACCGCGCCGCTGCGCAGCGCCTCCCACTGCTCGGGGTGGTGCGCCAGCGCGTGCGCGCCGCCGACCATGGCGAGCCGGGTGGTCTCCAGGCCGCCGATGATGATGCTGTAGCAGTTGAAGATCACCTCCTCGCGGGTGAGCCTGCGGTCGCCGACGCTCTGCTCCACCAGCACGCTGACCACGTCCTCGCCCGGCTCGCGGGTGCGCAGCCGGGCCAGTTCGGAGATGTACAGCAGCAGGTCGTTGCGGGCCGCCCAGGTGCCCTCGGCGGAGGGTGAGCCGTCGGTGGCGGCGAGCGCGCCGGAGGTCATCGGGATCAGCTTGGGGCGGTCCTCCTGGGGCACGCCGAGCAGGTCGCAGATGGCCGCGAGCGGGATGTCCGCGGCCACGTCCTGGCCGAAGTCGCACCGCTCGGCCTTGGTGGCTTCGAGGATCAGCTGCCGGACGCCGTTGCGGGCGGCCTCCACGGTGGCGGTGAGCGCGCGCGGGGTGAACGGCCGGGTGAGGATGCCGCGCAGCGCGGTGTGGTCCGGGCCGTCGGTGACGGTCAGCATCTGGCCGACCGCCGAGTCGCTGTCCGCCTGCAGCGTCTCCAGCATGTTGCCGTGCGCCGAGGTGAACGAGGTGTTGTCCTTGTAGAGGGTCTCCATGTCCTCCCTGCGGGTGACGACCCAGAAGCCCTCGCCGCGCTCGGTGTCGCGGTGCCGGTACAGCGGGGCGTTGTCGCGCAGGTGGCGCCAGACCTCGGTGAGGTCGCGGGTGGCGTGCAGGACGGGATCGGCGAGGTCGATCCGGTCCAGCTCGTCGGGGTCCTGGACGGGACGGGTGTCCATGGTCACTTGCCGCCTTCGGGAGCGTCCTGGTCGGGCCGCGGCCGCGGCGCGAGGGGGCCGGGGAAGAACGCGGTGGTGGCGCCGGCCGTCTCGCCGCCGTCCACCACGAACTCCTGGCCGGTGACGAACCTCGCCTGGTCGGAGGCGAGGAAGTGGAAGACCCCGGCGATCTCCTCCGGGGAGGCGTGCCGGCGCGCCGGGATGCGCTCGTTGACCTCGTCGAGCATCGCGTCGGTGTACTCGGCGCGCTGCATCGGGGTCAGCACCGCGCCGGGGGTGACGCACGCGGTGCGCACCAGCGGGCTGAGCTCCATGGCGAAGGTCTGGCAGAGCGAGGCGACACCGGCCTTGGTGGCGTTGTACGGCGCGTAGAGCGGGTAGCCGCGGCTGCCGTTGACCGAGGCGGTGGCGAGCAGCACGCCGTGGCCCCGCTCGATCATGTACGGGGCCGAGTGCCGCCACAGGGCGAGCACGCCGACCAGGTTGACGTCGATGGCGCGGCGCACGTCGGCCTCGGTCAGTTCGAGCACCCCGCCGCGGATGCTGATGCCCGCGTTGGCGATCACCACGTCGAGGGCGCCGCGGGCGGCGTGCACGGCGTCGACGGCCTCCTTGACCGCCTGCCAGTCGGCGACGTCGACCTCCAGGAAGCTCACCGAGCCGGGGCCGCCGTCCAGGCCCGCCGCCGGGGCCTCGGGCTTGGTGACGTCGAGGTTCACCACGTGGTCGCCGGAGGCGGCGAACCGCTCGGCGGTGGCCTTCCCGATGCCGCTGGAGGCGCCGGAGACGATGACTGTGCGCATGGGCGAGGGCCTTTCGAAAGACGCCGGGCCCGGCCGCCGGAGCGGCCGGGTCCCGGCTGGGTGTGCGGGTGCTGGGGTCGGGCCGGGATCAGGCCTGGATCGGGCCGGGGAGGGCCGGGGAGGGCCCGCCGGGATCAGACGATGACCCGGTGCCGGTCGGGGGCGTAACCGGCCAGGTTGCGGCGGAGGTTGCGGCTGACGGTGATCTTCTTCAGCCAGCGGTCGGTGCCGTCGTACCGGGCCTTGAAGGAGCGCCGGCCGTGCGCGGCCTGGTAGTTGTCGACGACCAGCAGGGTGCCGGGGCCGACCACGACCTCCTGCTGGACCCGGGTCAGCTCCGACATCAGCCGGTCCAGGGCCTCGACGGCCTCCCGGTCGTCCCCGACGCAGCGCATGAACGGCAGGTCGATGCGCAGGTACGGGGAGAGGCTGTCGCCGAAGAGCGCGCTGGTGGGCGCGGGGTCGTCGGCCATCCGGCGGAGCTTGGCGAGCGCCGGGTGGTCCGGGTCCGAGGTCTCCAGCTGCCGGATGTGCTCGGTGTCCGGGAGGATGTGGTACCGGTCCTGGGAGAGCACTTCCCGGGTGCGGTCGTCGAGTCGGACGTCCCGGACGGAGGCGACGATGGTCGGCACCGCGTCGGCGTTGCGCAGGCCAAGCAGGATCAGGTAGTCGCAGCGGTTGGGGTGGAAGCCGTCCTCGGTGTGGAACTCCAGCAGGGCCTCGCTGCCGTAGCCGCTCTGCCGGTCCTCGTCGCCGCGGATCGGCAGGATGTTCTGGATGATGCTGCCCTCCTGGAGGGTGGCCCAGCCGAAGGGCTCGCCCAGCGCGATGCCGACCAGCGCCAGCATGGCCTCCTGGGTGCGGGCGGACTCCAGCGCTATCGCGTCGCGCCAGTGCGCCGGGGTCGGGCCGAGCTCGGTGTCGTCCACCGGCAGGCCGTGCACCAGGCAGGCGGCGGCGGGCTCGCGGCGGCGGAAGTCGGCCAGGAAGGACTGCAGGCCGACCGGCAGCATCCGGTCGAACTGCCAGGCCCGGTCGTAGAACTCCTCGTCCAGCGGACTGCCGCAGTCGTCGGCGATCTTGTGGGCGGCCTGGGCCAGTTCGGCGGCCTCGTCCGCGCTCAGGGTGTACTCCGCCAGCCGGCCCTCGTACGGGGTCGGAGCGGTGGCAGTGGACGGTTCGTGACGGTTCATCAGGCGTTCCCTTGCGTGTTCTCCGACCGGTTTCGGCCGGCTGGGGCGGGCGGGTGGTCCTGTGCCGCCTGCCCGGGGGCAGGCGGCGGGGCGGTGTCACGGGCGGAGGGCCGAGCAGGGTCCCGGCTGGCTCCGCCGCCCGGGTCGGTCAGTCCTCGGCGGCGAACTTGGCGATGAACTCGTCGAGTTCGTCCTGGTCGAGGTCGATGAGCGGCTCCTCGGCCTCCTCGTCGGCGTCCGGCGCCGACTCGGTGACCACGGCGGCCAGTTCGGCGACGGACTTGTGGGTGAAGACGTCCCGCGGGGAGATCTCCAGCCCGGCCTCGCGCGCGGCGGTGACCAGCTTGATCGACATGATCGAGTCGCCGCCGAGCGCGAAGAAGCTGTCGTCGATGCCGATCCGGTCGACCTGGAGCACCTCGACGAACAGCCGCCGCAGCAGCTCCTCGCGCGGGGTGCGGGGCGCCCGGCTGCCCTCGGCGGCGGCGAAGCGGGGGGCGGGCAGCGCGGCCCGGTCCAGCTTGCCGTGCGGTGTGGTGGGCAGTTCGGAGATCTCGACCACGGCGGCCGGCACCATGTACTCCGGCAGGTGGGCGGCGACCCGCTCGCGCAGCGCGGCGGGGTCGGTGCCCTCCGGTCCGGCCGGGACGACGTACGCGACCAGCTGCCGCGCCCCCGGGGTGGACTCGCGCAGCTGCACGGTGGCGTGCCGCACGCTCGGGTCGGCGGCCAGCACGGCCTCGATCTCGCCGGGCTCGATCCGGAAGCCGCGCAGCTTCACCTGGTCGTCGGCCCGGCGCACGTAGTCCAGCCGGCCGTCCGGCAGCCAGCGGGCGATGTCGCCGGTGCGGTACATCCGGGTGCCCGGCCCGCCGAACGGGTCGGCGACGTAGCGGCTCGCGGTGAGCTCCGGCCGGTGCAGGTAGCCCCGGGCCAGGCCGGCGCCGGAGATGTACACCTCGCCGGGCACGCCGGCGGGCAGCGGGCGCAGGCAGTGGTCGAGGACCCGGATCCGGGCGCCGACCACCGGGACGCCGATCGACACGGCGACGCCGGGCTCCAGCGGCCCGCCGACGGTCGCGATGATCGTGGTCTCGGTCGGGCCGTAGATGTTCAGCATCCGCCGACCGGGGGCCCAGCGGGCCACCAGCTCGGGCGGCAGCACCTCGCCGCCGGTGACCAGGGTGATCCCCTCCGGCAGGCTGCCGTCGGCCATCGCGGCCAGCGAGGACGGCGGGATGGTGAGGGTCCGCACCCCGGTCCTGGCCACCCAGTCGGCCAGCGGCCGGCCGGGCAGCATCTCCTCGTAGCTGCCGACGACCACGCAGGAGCCGCTCAGCAGCGCGGTGTTGAGCTCGCCCATGGCGCCGTCGAAGCTGGGCGAGGCGAACCACAGCACCTTGCGGCCGGGGCCGAGGTCCAGGTGGCGCCGCTGCGTCGCCAGGAAGCTGGCCAGGCCCGCGTGGGTGACCAGGACGCCCTTGGGGCGGCCGGTGGAGCCCGAGGTGAAGATGATGTACGCGCCGCAGGCGGGCAGCAGCGGGCGGCCGCGCTCGGCGTCGGTCACCTCCCCGGACGGGGTGTCCGCCGGGGCGGTGAGCCGGTCGGTGGTGACCACCCGGTCGCGCAGCCCGTCCGGGATCTTCCCGACCGCGTCGGGCGCGGCCAGGATGAGGTCCGGCCGGGCGTCGGTGAGCATGAACTCGATCCGGTCGGCCGGGTAGTCGGTGTCCACCGGCATGTGGACGGAGCCGCTCTTCCAGATCGCCAGGATGGTGGTGACCAGCTCCGCCGTGCGGGGCAGCAGGACCGCGACGACGCGCTCCGGGCCGGCCCCGTGCGCGAGCAGGACGCGCGCCAGGCGGTTGGCCCGCTCGTCGAGTTCGGCGTAGCTGAGCTCCTCGGTGCCGGTCAGCACGGCCGGCGCGTCGGGGTGCTCGGCGACCCGCTCGGCGAACAGCGCCGGGATGGTGGCCGCGGGGGCGGCGGGGGCGGTCGCGGCCCACCGCTCCAGGACGGTCTCCCTGGTCGCCGCGGACAGCAGGTCCAGCCCGGCGAGCGGCGTGGCGGGCGCCTCGGCGAAGGTCTCCAGCACCCGCAGCACCGAGGCCAGCAGGTCGCCCGCCTCGGCCTCGCCGTACAGGTCGGTGCGGTAGTGGAGCTTGACGTCCAGGCGCTCGCCCGGGCGCACCAGCAGCCGCAGCGGGTAGTGGGCGGAGCCGGGCACGGACGGCTCGCGCAGCCCGATGCCCAGGCCCGGTACGGGCTGGCGCACCTCGGCGTGGTCGATGCCGGCGTTCTCGAAGCCGACGATGGTGTCGAAGAGTTCGCCGAGGCCGACGGCCCGCTGGATCTCGGGCAGCCCGAGGTGGTGGTGGGCGATCAGCTCGGACTGCTCGGTCTGCAGCCGGACCAGGGCCGCGGACAGCGGCTCCGCCGGGTCCAGCACGGCCCGGAACGGCACGGTGTTCATGACCAGGCCGATCGCGTCCTCGACGCCGGGCAGCTCGGGCGCGCGCCCGGACACCGAGGCGCCGAAGACGACGTCGGCGCGGCCGGTCAGCCGCTCCAGGGCGATCGCCCAGGCGCCGTTGAGCAGGGTGTTCACGGTGATCCCGGCGGCGCGGGCGGCGGCGGTGATCCGGGCCGAGGCCTCGGCGTCCAGGACCTCGTGGGCGGTGCCCTGCGCGGCCAGCACCGACAGGTCGGCGTTCGGGGCGACCAGCGTCGGCTCGTCCAGGCCGGCCAGCGCCCCCGCCCAGGCCCGCTCGGCGGCGGCGCCGTCCCGGCCGGTCAGCCAGGCGAGCACCCGGCGGAACGGCACCGGCTCCGGCAGCCCCTCGGCGGAGCCGCCGGCGGCGTACGCGGCGAACACCTCGCGGTAGAACAGCGGCACCGACCAGCCGTCCAGCAGGATGTGGTGGTCCGTCACGACCAGCACGTGGCGGTCGTCGGCGAGCCGGACCAGCAGCGCCCGCAGCAGCGGCGAGGAGCCCAGCGGGAACGGCCGGTCGTGCTCCTCGGCCACCAGCTCCTCGACCCGGCGGCCCTGCTCCCCGGGGGCGAGGGCGCCGAGGTCGACCTCCCGCCAGGGCAGCTCGACCCGCTCGGGGACGACCTGCACGGCCCGGCCGGAGCGCAGCCGTACGAAGCGGGCCCGCAGGTTGGCGTGCCGGGCGAGCACCGTGCCGAAGGCGGCGCGCAGGACGGCGGGCGCCACCTCCCCGTCCAGGTCGAAGACCTGCTGGGTGATGTACGGGTCGACCCGGTCGGGCGCGAGCAGGGCGTGGAAGCTCATGCCCTGCTGGAGCGAGGTCAGCGGCCACACCTCGACGGCGTCGGGGTGGGCGGCCTCGACCTCGGCGCGCTCCTCGGCGGTCAGTTCGAGCAGCGGCCCCTCGGGCAGCGGCTCGGCGGCGGCCTCCGCGGCGTCGGCGTCCCGGGCGGCGGCGGCCAGCGCGGCCACCGTGCGGTGCAGGAAGACGTCCCGGGGGCTGAGCGCGAGCCCGGCCCGGCGGGCCAGTGCGGAGAGCCGCATGGACAGCAGCGAGTCGCCGCCCAGGTTGAAGAAGTTGTCGTGGATCCCGACCTTCTCGACCGGCAGCACCTCGGCGAACAGCCCGCAGAGCAGTTCCTCCTGCTCGTCGCGCGGCTCGCCGCCCTCGCCGCCGCCGTCGAAGCGGACCGCGGGCAGCGCCGCCTTGTCCACCTTGCCGTTGACGGTGATCGGCAGCTCGTCGAGGACCAGGACGGCGGTCGGCACCATGTAGCCGGGCAGCACCTCGGCGGCCCGGGCGCGCAGCGCCGCGCCGTCGACGGTGGCGCCGGGCGCGGCGACCACGTAGCCGACCAGCATCGGCGAGCCGGGGTGGTCCTCGCGGGCCACCACGACGGCGTGCCGCACGCCCGGGTCGGCGGCCAGCACGGCCTCGATCTCGCCCGGTTCGACCCGGAAGCCGCGGATCTTGATCTGGTCGTCGGTGCGGCCGAGGAACACCAGGGTGCCGTCGTCGTCCCGCTGGGCGCGGTCGCCGGTGCGGTACATCCGGGCGCCGGGACCGCCGAACGGGTCGGCGACGAAGCGCTCGGCGGTGAGCACCCGCTGCCCGAGGTAGCCGCGGGCGAGACCGGCGCCGGCCAGGTACAGCTCGCCGGTCACGCCGGGCGGGACGGGCCGCAGCGCGTCGTCCAGCAGGTGGGCCCGCAGGTTGTCGGCGGGGCCGCCGATCACCGGGTGCTCGTGCGCCGCGAAGCGGGCGTACATCGGGTCGACGGTGCACTCGGCCGGCCCGTACAGGTTGTACGCGGACAGGCCGTCGGTGGCGCGCAGCCGCTGCCACAGCGGCTCGTCGACGGCCTCGCCGCCGAGCGCGAGGACGCGCACCGTACGGCCCTCGTCGAGCAGGCCCTCGGCGATCAGCTGGCGGGCGAAGCTCGGGGTGGTGTCCAGCACCTCGATGCCGTGGCGGGTGACGTGGTCGAGCAGGGCCCGCGGGTCGGCCCGCAGCTCCTCCTCGATCATGTGCAGCTCGTGGCCGCCGACCATCCACAGCAGCTGGCTCCACGAGGCGTCGAACACCAGGGAGTTGGTGAGCGCGGCGCGCAGCGGGCGGCCGGCCGCGGCCTGCTCCGGCTGGAACAGGTGGTTGCGGTGGCTGTGGAACATGTTGGCCAGCGACCGGTGCTCGATCGCGACGCCCTTGGGGCGGCCGGTGGAGCCGGAGGTGTAGACGGTGTACGCCAGGTTCTCCGGGCGCAGCGGGGCGATCCGGTCGGCGTCGGTGAGGTCCGCGCCGGTGGGGTCGGCGCCGTCCGGCTCCGGCGGCAGCTCGTCCAGCAGCACCCGCTCGGTGCCCTCCGGCAGCCGGGCGGCGGCCGCGCCGGTGGTGACCACCAGGTGCGGGCGCAGCTCGGAGAAGACCGCGGCGATCCGCTCGGCGGGCTGCTCCAGGTCCACCGGCACGTACACCGCACCGGACTTGAGGATCGCCAGCAGGGTGACGACGGCCCCCGCGGTGCGCGGCAGGGCCATCACCACGGGCCGCTCGGGGGCGGCGCCGCGGGCGACCAGCTGCCGGGCCAGCCGGTTGGCGGCGGTGTTGAGCCCGGCGAAGGTGAGCTTCTCGGCGCCGCAGCTGACCGCGGGCGCGTCCGGGGTGCGGGCGGCCTGCTCCTCGAAGAGCCGCACCAGGGTGCCGGGCGGCGTGGCGACCGGGGCCGGGGCGGCGGCGCGGTCGACGCGCAGCCGCTCCTCCCCGGTGAGCAGCGGCAGCCGGCCGACCGGGGTGTCCGGGCGCTCGACGGCGTGGCCGACCAGCAGGCTCAGGCGCTCCAGCAGCGCCTCGGCCCGCTCCTTCGGGTAGAGGTCGGCGCGGTAGTTGAGCTCGAACACGGTGGTCGGGCCGGGGAAGACGGCCAGGCTGAGCGGGTAGTGGGTGCCCTCGGGCACCTCGTCGACGGCCTCGCCGGCAAGGGCCAGGCGCAGACCGGCAACTTCGACGCCGCGGGCGGAGGCCGGCAGCGGGAAGTTCTCGAAGGCGATGGTGGTGTCGAAGAGGCCGTCGTGGCCGCTGATCCGGTGGATGTCGGCGAGGCCGAGCCAGGAGTGCTCGGCGAGCGCGGCCTGCTCGTCCTGGACGCGGTCGAGCAGCGCGCCGTACGGCTCGGTGTGGTCGATCCGCACCCGGGCCGGGACGGTGTTGATCAGCAGGCCGACGACCCGGTCCACGCCGGGGATCGCGGCCGGGCGGTCGGCCACGGTGCAGCCGAAGACCACGTCGTCGCTGCCGGTCATCAGCGCGAGCAGCAGCGACCAGGCGCCCTGGATCACGGTGTTGACGGTGAGGTTGCGGCCGCGGGCGGCCTCGGCCAGCGCGCGGGAGCGCTCCTCGTCCAGCTCCAGCCGGATCCGGTGCTGGGAGACGTCGCCGCCGGCCAGTTCGGCGCCGCGGCCGAGCAGGGTCGGGCCCTCCAGGCCGGCCAGCGCCTTGCCCCAGGCGGCCTCGGTGGCGGCGCGGTTGCGGGCGCTCAGCCAGCCGAGGTAGTCGCCGACGGAGACGGCCGGGTCCAGGGCGGCGGCGTCACCGCCGTGGTGGAGGATCCGGAAGAGGTCCTCGACGACCACCGGCATCGACCAGCCGTCCATCAGGATGTGGTGGTTGGTCAGCACGAAGACGTGCCGGTCGGCGGCCAGCGCGACCAGGGTGAACCGCAGCAGCGGGGGCTGGGTCATCTCGAAGCGGCGGTGGCGCTCCTCGGTGAGCACCTCCCGCAGCCGCCGCTGCTGCTCGGCGGGGTCGAGGCCGGTGAGGGAGACCTCGGCCCACGGCAGCTCCACCTGGGAGGCCACGGCCTGGAACGGCTCGCCGGAGCGGCGCTGCAGGAACCCGACCCGCAGCGCGGGGTGCCGGGCCACGACCAGTTCGCAGGCGCGCCGCAGCGCGGCCGGGTCCAGCGGTCCGGTCAGCTCGATCGGGAGCTGCATGTTGTAGTGGTCGACGCCCTCCTGCCCGCCGTCGTACAGGGCGTGGAAGAGCATGCCCTCCTGCAGCGGCGTCAACGGCCAGATCGCGTCGAACGAGGTCGGCTTCATTTCCCACTTCTCCAGTGCGCTTCGAGTTCGGCGAGCTCGTCGGCGTCGAGTTCGAGCCGGGGTGCCGCCGGCGGGGCGACGGCGGCCTCGGGCTCGGTCTCGGTGGCGACATCCGCCAGAGCCGCCACGGTGCGGTGACGGAACACGTCCCGTGGGGTGAGGGACAGGCCTGCGATCCGGGCCCGGCCGGCCAGCCGGGTGGAGGCGATGGAGTCGCCGCCCAGGTCGAAGAAGTTGTCGTCGATGCCCACCTGCTGTCCGTCGAGCACCTCGCTGAAGAGGCGGCAGAGCAGGTGCTCGCGGTCGGTGCGCGGCTCGCGCCGCTCCCGCCGGCCGGCCTGCGGAGCGGGCAGGGCGGACCGGTCGAGCTTGCCGTTGGGGGTGAGCGGCAGGGCGGTCAGCGACACGATCGCGGACGGGACCATGTACTCGGGCAGCTGCTCGGCGACCTGCTTGCGGGCGGTGTCCAGGTCGGGCAGGGCGCCGGGCTCGGGCACCGCGTAGGAGACGATCCGCGGGCTGCCCGGGACGTCCTCGCGGACGACGGTGGCGACCTGCCGGATGCCGTCCACCGCGGACAGCGCCGAGTCGATCTCGCCGAGCTCGATCCGGTGGCCGCGGATCTTCACCTGGTGGTCGGCGCGGTCGAGGTAGCGCACCGCTCCGTCGGGGCGGCGCACGCCGAGGTCGCCGGTGCGGTACATCCGGGTGCCGGCCGGGCCGAAGGGGTCGGGGACGAACCGTTCGGCGGTGAGCAGCGGGCGCCGGGTGTAGCCGTCGGTCACGCCGGTGCCGGCGATGTAGATCTCGCCGGGCATGCCGGCCGGGACGGGGCGCAGCGCGCCGTCCAGCAGGTACACCCGCAGGTTGTCGGCCGGGCCTCCGACCGGGACGTCGGCGGTGCCGGTCTCGGACCTGGCCTGCCAGGTGGTGGTGTAGATGGAGACCTCGGTCGGCCCGTACAGGTTGTGCAGGCCGGCCTCGCTGACCTTGCGGAAACGTTCCACCAGGCCGGCGGTCATCTTCTCGCCGCCGCAGAACACCTGGCGCAGGCTGTCGCAGCCGGCCGCGCCGGGCTCCAGCAGGAACAGCTCCAGGGTGGACGGGACGAACTGCGCGGTGTGGACGCGCTCGGTGCGGATCAGCTCCGGCAGGTAGCCGGGGTGCTGGTCGGCCTCCGGCAGCGCGACCACCATCGTCGCGCCGACGTGCAGGGTCCAGAAGATCTCCCACACCGACGGGTCGAAGCTGATCGAGGTGCGCTGCAGCACCCGGTCGCCGGGCGCCAGCGGGAAGCAGCGCTGCATCCAGCGCAGGTAGTTCACGATGCCGCGGTGGGCGACCACGATGCCCTTGGGACGGCCGGTGGAGCCCGAGGTGAAGATCACGTACGAGGTGTGCACCGGGTCGACCGCGCGGTCCGGCGCCGGGCCCGCGGTCTCCCGCGCCGACAGCTCGGCGAAGGTCCGCTCGTCCAGGGTGAGCGCCGGACGGGCGTCCTCGGTCATCGCCCGCACCCGCTCCGGCGGGTACTCCGGGTCCAGCGGGAGGTAGGCGGCGCCGGTGCGCAGGACCGCGAGCAGCGCGACCACCAGGTCCACGCCGCGCGGCAGCGCCACCGCGACCACGTCGCCGGGGCCGATCCCCTCCGCCGCCAGGGTCGCCGCCAACCCGCCGGAGAGCGCGTCGAGTTCGGCGTAGCTGACCCGGCGCTCGCCGTACACCACGGCCTCGGCGTCCGGCGTCCGGCGGGCCTGCGCGGTGAACAGCCCGTGCAGGGTGCCCTCCTGGTGCGCCACGGCGGTCTCGTTGCACGCCTCGACCAGCGCGCGGCGCTCCTCGGCGTCGACCAACTCGACGCGCCCGAGCGGGATTTCCGGCTCGGCGACGAAGGCCCGCAGGTACCGCTCCAGCCGCTCCAGCAGCAGCTCGGCCTGCTCGGCGGCGAACAGGTCCTCGCGGTAGGTGAGTTCGAGCCGCAGCCGCGGGCCGGGGTGGACGATCAGACTGAGCGGGTAGTGGGTGACACCCGTACGGTCGGACTCCGCGACCGCGATCTCCAGCCCCGGCAGGGTCCGGCGGATCGCCTCGCGGTCGGCCGGCGCGTTCTCGAACACCATGGTGGTGTCGAAGAGTTCACCCAGCCCCAGGCCCCGCTGGATGTCGGCCAGGCCCAGGTGGTGGTGCGCGCCGAGCGCGGCCTGCTCGGCCTGCACCTCGGTGTGCAGCTCGGTCAGCGTCCGCTCGGCGGAGAGCCGCACCCGCACCGGGACGGTGTTCATCACCAGGCCGACCAGGTCCTGCATCCCGGCCAGCTGCGGCGGGCGGGCGGAGACCGAGGTGCCGAAGACCACGTCGTCCCGGCCGGTCAGCTGCCCCAGCAGCGCCGCCCAGGCGCCCTGGAAGACGGTGTTCACGGTCAGGCCGGCCCGGCGGGCGGTGCCGCCGAGGTCCGCGGAGAGCTTCTCGGACAGCGACCGGCGGATCAGCGCGGGCATCTCGGTGGTCAGCGCCGCCCCGGGCGCGACCAGACAGGGCTGCTCGATCCCGGCCAGCGCCCGCTTCCAGGCGTCCGCCGCGGTCTCCCGCGGCTGGAGGTCCTGCCAGCGCAGGTAGGCCGCGAAGGAGACCGGCTCGGAGGGCTCGGCCGTCCCGGAGTACGCCGCGAACAGGTCCTTCAGCATGATCCCGACGGACCAGCCGTCGAAGAGCACGTGGTGGCTGGTGAAGACGAGCAGGTGCCGGTCGTCGGCGGTGGTGATCACGGCGAACCGCAGCAGCGGCGGCCGCGCCAGGTCGAAGCGGGTCGCCTTGTCGGCGGCCAGCAGCTCGGCGGTGCGCGCCCGCTGCTCCTCGGCGTCGAGCCCGCGCAGGTCGTGCACGGCCCAGGGAACGGCCAGCTCGGCCGGGATGGTCTGCCGGGCCTCGCCCAGCCCGTCCAGGTCGAAGCCGGCGCGCAGCGCGTCGTGCCGGGCGACCAGGGCGTCGCAGGCGGCCCGCAGCCGGTCCGTGGCGACCTCGCCGGTCAGGTCGAAGACCATCTGGCCGATGTACGGGTCGGCGCCGGAGTCGTCCGCGTACAGCGAGTGGAACAGCATGCCCTGCTGCAGCGGGGTCAGCGGCAGGCCCTCGGACGGGCCGCCGGCGTCGGTCAGCAGCGACCGGTCGAGGTCCGCGGCCCGGCCGCCGTCGGCGACCGCGGCCATGGTGGCGGCGGTGCGGTAGGTCAGGACGTCCTGCGGGGTGAGCGCCAGGCCGGAGTTGACCGCCCGGGCGGCGAGCTGGACGGCGGTGATGGAGTCGCCGCCCAGGTCGAAGAAGCTGTCGTCGATGCCGATCGCGTCCGCGCCGAGCACCTCGTGCAGCAGCTCGCAGAGCACCGTCTCGGTGCGGGTGCGCGGCGGCCGGCGGGTGGCGCCGCCGCGGATGTCGGGCTCGGGCAGCGCGTCCCGGTCGATCTTGTTGTTCGAGGTGAGCGGGAAGGCGTCCAGCACGACGACCGCGGCCGGCACCATGTGCTCCGGCAGGGTCCGGCCGACCCAGGCGCGCAGCTCGGCCGGCTCGACCTCGGCCTCGGGCGCGGCCACCACGTAGGCGACCAGCCGGCGCGCACTGCCCTGCCCGGCGCGGGCCACCACCGCGGCCCGGGCGACCGAGGGGTGCGCGGTGAGTCTGGACTCGACCTCCCCGAGCTCGACCCGGAAGCCGCGGATCTTCACCTGGTGGTCGCTGCGGCCGACGAAGTGCAGCTTGCCGTCCGGCCCCCAGGAGCCGTTGTCGCCGGTGCGGTACATCCGGCTGCCGGGCGGGCCCCACGGGTCCGCGACGAAGCGCTGCGCGGTGAGGTCGGGACGGCGGTGGTAGCCGACCGAGACGCCGGGGCCGGCCAGGTAGATCTCGCCGGTGACGCCGGGCGGCACCGGGCGCAGCAGCGTGTCCAGCACCAGGACCCGGGCGTTGTGCAGCGGCGAGCCGATCGACGGCGTGCCGGGGCCGGTCAGCGGCCCGGTCATGGTGGTGAACACGGTGCTCTCGGTGGCGCCGTACACGTTGTGCAGCCGGTGCGCCCCGCCCCAGCGGCGGACCAGCTCGGCGGGCAGCGCCTCGGCGCCGACCGCGATGATCAGGTCGTCCGGCAGCGAGCCGGGCGGGAAGGCGGCCAGCACGGACGGCACGGTGCCCACGCAGCTGACCCGGTGCTCGGCGATGAACTCGGCCAGCTGCGGGCCGGGCATCAGCTTCGGCGGGGCGATCACCGCGCAGCCGCCGCTCATCAGCCAGACCGACAGCTCCCACATCGACGGGTCGAAGCTGGGCGAGCTGATCATCAGCACCCGCTCGCCCTCGCGCAGCGCCAGCACGCCGGGCTGGGACTCGGCGAAGTCGGCCAGGCCGGTGTGCGGCACCAGCACGCCCTTGGGACGGCCGGTGGAGCCCGAGGTGTAGATCATGTACGCGATGTCGGCCGCGGTCGGCGCGGTCGGGGGCGCCGGGAGGGCCGGGTCGGCGGCGTCCAGCGCGGCCGCCACCTCGGCGTCGTCGAGGTGCACCACGGCCAGGCCGTCGCGGGCCGGCAGCCCGTCGGCGCGGCGGGTGAGCATCAGGTCCGGCCGCGCGTCGGCGAGCATCCCGTCCACCCGGTCCGCCGGGTAGCCCGGGTCCACCGGGAAGTAGACGGCGCCGGCCTTCATCACCGCGAGCAGCGCCACCAGGTTGTCCAGGCCGCGCGGCAGGGCGACGGCGACGAAGCCGCCGTGGCGCACTCCGCGCTCGACCAGCATCCGCGCCAGGTGGTTCACCCGGGCGTCGAGCAGGCGGTAGCTGAAGGTCCGCCCCTCGGACTCCACCGCGTCGGCGTCGGGGGTGCGGGCGGCCTGCCGCTCGAACAGCTCCGGCAGGGTGGCGCGTTCGGTCGGCCACTCGGTGTCGTTGAACTCGTCCAGCACCCGGGCCTGTTCGACCTCCGTGGCGAGCTGCAGCCGGGCCAGCGGGGTGTCCGGGTCGGCCTCGGCCAGGCGGTGCAGGAAGGCCAGCAGCCGGACGGTGTGGGCGTCCAGGTCCGCCTGGTCGTAGCGGGCCTCGTTGCCCTCCAGGCGGACGTGCTGCCCGCCGGCCGGGTCCGGGAACAGGGTGAGGACCAGGTCCGGGACCTGGCCCGCGTTGAGGCCGGTCACGGTGGCCGGGAAGCCGGCCAGCTCGGTGCGGTCGCCGGTGGGCACCAGGTTGAGCGCGGTGTGGAACAGCCGGTCGCCCGCGTCGCGCATGCCGAGCTCGCGGCGGATGTGCTCGTGCGGGAAGCGCTGGTGGGTGAGCAGTTCGCCGAGCCGCGCGGAGGTGTGGTCGATCAGCTCGCCGACCGTCATCCCCGGGTGCAGCTGGACGCGCAGCGGCAGCTCGTTGGCGAGCATGCCCGGGGTGGCGCGGGCCGCGTCGGTGCGCCGCACGGTGGCGGTCAGCCCGAGGACCAGGTCCTGATGGCCGCTCAGGCCGCTGAGGTAGGCGGCGACCCCGGCCGCGACCACCGCCGTCCAGTCGGTGCGCCGGCGCCGGCCGAGCTTGCGCAGCGCCGTCGCGTAGGTCGAGTGCAGCAGGGTCTGGGCGCGCAGCACGTCGCCCACCCAGTCGGCGGCCCGGGGGGCCACGGTGACCGGCTCGGGCCGGTCGGTCAGCCGCTCCAGCCAGTACCTGCGGTCCGCCTCGTACTGCTCCGACTCCAGGTAGGCGGCCTCCTCCAGGGGCAGCACCAGGGAGGACGGCAGCGGGCGCCCGCCCGGCTCGGTGCCGGCGGCCATCGCCTTGTAGAGCCCGTTGATCCGCTCGGTGAGGATGGCCAGGCCCTGGATGTCGGTCAGCACATGGTGGTAGCTGCTGTACCAGAACCAGTGGCCCGCACCGAGCCTGAGCAGCACGTCCTCGCCCACCGGCCCGCGCCGCAGGTCGTAGGTGGTGCTCATCCGCTCGGCGATCCACCGGTGGGCGGCCAGCTCGGGGTCGGCCCGGTCGGAGAGGTCGACGACGTCCCAGCCGGCGTTGGAGCGGCCCAGGTACTCCTGGTACGGGCCGTCCGCGTCCTCGCCGAGGCGCACCTCGAAGACCTGGGACTCGGCGTGCGCCTGCCGGATCGCCCGGTGCCACAGCCCGGGGTCGAGCGGGCCGCGGATCTCGAAGCGGCGCACCAGGTTGAACCTCGGCGAGTCCGGCGCGAACTGCTGGGCGAGCCAGAGCGCCCGGCTCGCGGCGGTCAGCGGCGTACGGTCCCCGGCTTCGCGGATCGGCGAGTGCGGACCGGATCCTTCTCGATCGCTTGCCCGGTTCACACCTGGCTCCTCTCCGCGGCGGTCGGCCGGCGGCGCGGGCGGCCCCCTGGCCGCTGGCCGGTGACCGCACTTACAGTTCTCGCCGCCGATGCTTGCGCGCGTGGAGTGAACCGACCAGGAAACTGACCGGCAATCGACCTTGCTGGTCCCGCCCGTGCGGTGGACCGGAGTTGCCCGCTCGATTCCTGGCTTCCTGCCCGTACGAACCGGAGGATGCGGCCTTGGGCGGCAGCGACGTTGCTCCGAAGAACGCAAGGATCCGGGAGGAAACGGTCAATGAGCATCCCCGACAGGGCCCTGTTGGACTGGGTCGAGGAAGCCTCGGAGGAGCGCGGCCTGCACTTCGCCGGTCCGGGAGACTCCTGGGACTTCCACAGCTACGCCGAACTGGCCGACAAGGTGCTGCGCACGGCCGAGGCGCTGCGCGCCGCCGGCGCCCAGGAGGGCGACGTGGTGGCGGTCGTCCAGCGCTGCAGCCCCGGTTTCGTCGCGACCTTCTTCGGCGCCATCGCCGCGGGCTGCACCCCGTGCTCCATCGCGCCGCCGTTCGCCTTCCAGCGCGGCGGCGAGTACGCCGAGCACGCGCGGGCCCTCTTCGACACCGCGCAGCCCCGGGTGATCGTCTGCGACGAGGAGTCGGAGGACTCCGTGCGCACCGTCACCGAGGGCCTCGACCTGCCCGAGCCGGTGGTCTTCGACGCGTTCATCGCCGAGGTAGAGCCCGCCCAGAAGCCGTACCCCCCGGCCGAGTTCGCGCTGCTGCAGTTCACCTCCGGCTCCAGCGGCCGCTCCCGCGGCGTGCTGGTCGGCCACGAGGCGCTGACCAACGACGTGAACGCGATGCACCGCTGGCTGGAGTGGTTCCCGGAGTACTCGGGCGCCTCCTGGCTGCCGGTCCACCACGACATGGGCCTGATCGGCTGCATGGTCAACTTCGTGACGATGAGCTGCGACGGCTGGATGATGCAGCCGGAGGACTTCATCCGCTCCCCGCTGCGCTACCTGCGCTGCATCAGCGACAACAAGGTCGGCCTGACCGCCATGCCCAACTTCGGCCTGGCGTACATCCTGCACCGGGTGAAGCCGGCCCAGCTGGAGGGCCTGGACTTCTCCTCCTTCCGCTCGCTGATCCTCGGCGCGGAGCGGATCGACCCGCAGGTGCTGGAGGGCTTCGAGGCGCTGCTCGGCCCGCACGGCTTCGACCGGCGCGCGCTGCTGCCCGCGTACGGCGGCGCCGAGGCCACCCTGGCGGTCACCGGCCTGCCGATCGGCGAGGGCTGGAGCGAGGTCACCCTGGAGGGCGACCAGGCCGGGCGGTTCGTCGGCTGCGGCCGTCCGCTGCGCGGCGTCCAGGTCACCGTCGTCGACGACGAGGGCGTCGAGGTGGCGGACCGCGTGGTCGGCGAGGTGCTGGTCAGCGGGAACACCCTGGGCACCCGCTACCAGGGCGTCGCCGGCACGGCCTCCGGCACGGTGCTGGACGGCGGCGTGCTGCACACCGGCGACGCCGGCTTCCTGCACGAGGGCCAGCTGTACGTGGTCGGCCGGCTCGGCGACGGCGTCAAGGTCCGCGGCAAGATGGTCTTCGCCGAGAGCCTGGAGGCCAAGCTGCACGAACTCGGCATCCCCCAGCGGCGGGTGGCGGTCCTGCTGGGCCACCGCGAGGACCGCGCCACCGGCGTGGTCGTCCTGGAGAAGCCCGACCCGCAGTGGCAGGCCGCCGCGCACGCGGTGCTCGCCGAGGCCCTCGGCACCGAGGCCGACCTGCTCGCCGTCGAGGTGCCGCGCGGCGGTCTCGCCGTCACCTCCAGCGGCAAGCCGCGCCGTCGGGTGATGTGGGCGGCACTGGCCGCCGGCGAACTGGGCGGCGCCATCCGGAGCCTGACACCGGCCTGACCGGCCGGCCCGGAAGCGCCGCCCTGCCGGGTCAGGCCGCCGAGCCGGCGGGAAGGCGCTTCCGGGACCTGATGGTCACCACCAGCATGCGGGCCAGCAGCATCGCGCCGAAGGAGATGGCGAGGAAGCCGAACCCGGTGTCGATGTCCTGGTTCTGGCCGACCTTGAAGAAGGCCGTCCGGGAGACCAGCAGGCCCGCCCAGACCGGCAGGGCGTACAGGCCGCCCTTGAACACGGTGTGCCCGGCCGCGTCCCGGCTCACCGGCAGCAGCGCGCCGTACGCCACGCCGAGCACCAGACCGATACCGGTGATCCCGGCGCCGAGGCCGATCGAGGCGCCGCTCCTGTCGTGGTCGATCAGGTCGTCCTGGAGGGCTCCGACCACGATCGGAATCAGCGGGAGCAGCCACGGGACAAGAGTTAACCTCTGGTCCCTGAACTCGCGGATAAGTCCGAGCACCAGAACGGCTGCGGTCAGAATCTCGACCATGTTGTCTTTCACGGGGAAATCCCATCGTGTGTGAGGCGCCCGCGTCGGCACCGGTGCCGTGAGCACGGGCGCGGCCTCGTCAGAACGGCTGTCGGAACGGTCGTCAGAACGGCGGTGAGAACGGCGGTCAGAACGGCGCAGACGCACCCTACTGCAGCCCACGCCGGTGGAATAGTGACCTCTCTCCGACGCCTCCGCAGAACCGAATTCCCCTGGTGGAGACCGTTACACCCGATCGGCAGCTGGAATGCAATTTCGATTGCCGGGCACTTGCCTGGCAGGCCCGCGCGGCAGCCGGAAGCATGGCCGAAGCGGGCCGGCCGGACGGCCCCGGACGGCCCTCGGGCGAGTGAGACCGCCACACAACACGCCCTCGTTCCCGCCCCCCGGCGATACCGGCCGTTCGGTGCCGGACGTCGCCCGCGGACCGTGCGACCGCGACCCGCCCCGGTTGGAGATCACCCAGTGCCTGCCCACGACTCACCGCTGGAAGCGGTCCTTCCGCTCGCGCCCCTGCAGGAGGGGCTGTTCTTCCACTCCCTGCTCGGCCAGGGCGGCGTCGACGAGTACGTCAGCCAGGCCGCCCTGCGGCTGGACGGCCCGCTCGACCGGGACCGGCTGCGCGCCGCCTGCCGGGCCGTGGTCGGCCGCCACACCGCGCTGCGCACCTCCTTCCAGCAGCGGAAGAACGGGCAGGCCGTCCAGCTGGTGCACCGCAAGGTCACTGTCCCGGTCACCGAACTCGACCTGGCCGGGCCCGACTCGGGCGACCGCACGGACGCCGGGGGCACGGACGCCGGGGGCACGGACGCCGGGGGCACGGACGCCGCGCTGCTGCGCCACCTCACCGAGGAGCGGCTGCACGGCTTCGACCTGGGCGCCCCGCCGCTGATCCGCTTCTCGATCGTCCGGACCGCCCCCGAGTCGCACGTCCTCGTTCTGACGCACCATCACATCCTGCTGGACGGCTGGTCGTTGTCGACCGTGCTGCGCGACCTGGTGACGATCTACGCGGCCGGCGGCGAGGATACCGCGCTGCCGAAGGCCGTCCCGGCCACCGGCTACCTGGCCTGGCTGGCCAAACGCGACGCCGAGGCCTCCCGGCAGGCGTGGCGGCAGGCCTTCGCCGGCCTCGACGCGCCCACCGTGACCGGCCCCGAGCACACCGGCGCCGCCGAGGAGCTCCCCGACCTGGTCACCGCCGAGCTGTCCGCCGAGCTCACCGCGGCCGTCCGGGACGCCGCCCGCGGTCGCGGCCTGACCCTCAACACCGTCGCGCAGACCGCCTGGGCGCTCGCCCTCGCCTCGCTGACCGGGAAGACGGACGTCGTCTTCGGGCAGACCGTCTCGGTGCGCTCCGCCGCCGCCCCGCGGGTCGAGGAGATGGTCGGACTGCTCATCAACTCGGTGCCGGTGCGCGTGCGCCTGGACCCGGCCGAGCCGCTGCACACCCTCCTCGACCGGGTCCAGCGCGAGCAGTCGGCGCTCACCGAGCACCACCACCTCCCGCTGCCCGAGATCCAGCGCGGCGCCGGCCACGGCACCCTCTTCGACACCTTCCTCGCCCTCGCCGACCCGGGCAGCGGCGACGACGGGGCCGCCCGGCCGCTGGCCGGCCTGCGGATCTCCCCGCTCGCCGACGACCTGGTCGCCGCCGACCCCGACGGCGCCCGCGGCTCCACCCACTACCCGCTCAGCCTGGTGGTCGTCCCCGGCGACCGGCTGATCCTCGAACTCACCCACCGCCGCGAGGTGTTCGACGCCGAGACGGCCCGCGGCGTGCTGCGCCGGCTGGAGGCCGCGCTCACCGCCCTCGCCGCCGCCCCCGACACCCCCACGGCCGCCCTCGACCTGCTCGACGACGCCACCCGGGCCGCCCTGCCCGCCCCCGGCGTCCCGGCCCGCGGCCCCGCGCCCGAGACCACCGTGCCCGCGCTGTTCGAGGCCCAGGCCGACCGGGTACCGGACGCCGTCGCCCTCTCCGACCGGCACCGCACGCTCAGCTACCGGGACACCAACGCGGCCGCCAACCGGATCGCCCGCGCCCTGATCGCCCGCGGCATCGGCCCCGAGTCGATCGTCGCCGTCCTGCTGCCGCACGACGCCGAGCTGGTCGTCGCCCTGCTCGGCGTGCTGAAGTCCGGCGCCGCCTACCTGCCGATCGACCCGGCGCTGCCGGCCGAGCGGATCGCCTTCATGCTCCAGGACGCCCGGCCCGCCGCCGTGCTCACCGACCGGGCCGCCCTGCTCGCCGATCCGGCCAGCGGCGAACTCCCGGCCCCCGAGGCGCTGCTGCCCGCCGACCTCCTGGCCGAACCGCACCCGGACGGCAATGTCACCGACGCCGAGCGGGTCCGCCCGCTGCGCCCCGGCAACGGCGCCTACCTGATCTACACCTCCGGCTCCACCGGCCGCCCCAAGGGCGTCCAGGTCGAGCACCGCTCCGTCGGCGTCTACCTGGAGTTCGCCCGGCACACCTACCCTGGGCTGGCCGAGACCGCGATCGTGCAGTCGCCGATCTCCTTCGACTTCACCGTCACCGGCGTCTGGGGCGGGCTCACCGCCGGCGGCCGGGTGCACATGGCCGAGCTCACCGAGGCCGCCCCGACCGACCTCGGCCCGGCCGCCTTCGCCAAGGTGACGCCCAGCCAGATGCCGCTGCTCGCCGACACCCACACCTGGCTCTCCCCCACCCGTGACCTGGTGGTCGGCGGCGAGCAGCTGTCCGGCGCGATGCTGCGCGCCTGGCGGGCCGGCAACCCGACCGCCACCGCCGTCAACGAGTACGGCCCCACCGAGGCCACCGTCGGCTGCATGGAGTTCCGCAGCGGCCCCGAGGACGAGATCGCCCTCGGCGCCGTCCCGATCGGCAGGGCGATCCCGGGCGCCGCGATGCACGTCCTCGACACCTGGCTGCGCCCCGTCCCGGCCGGCGTGCCCGGCGAGGTCTACATCGCCGGCCCGAGCCTGGCCCGCGGCTACGTCCGCCGCCCCGGCGTGACCGCCGAGCGCTTCGTCGCCAACCCCTTCGGCGCGCCCGGCGAGCGGATGTACCGCACCGGCGACGTCGCCCAGTGGGGCGCCGACGGCGAACTCGTCTACCTCGGCCGCGCCGACGACCAGGTGAAGATCCGCGGCCAGCGGGTGGAGCCCGCCGAGATCGAGGCCGTGCTCTGCGAGCACCCGGCGGTGCGGCACTGCGTGGTCGTCGTCCGGAGCGGCCCGCAGGCCGACCGGCTGGTCGCCTACCTCGTCCCCGACGGCACGCCCGGGCCCGGGGAACTGCGCGAGCACGTCGCCGCCCGGCTGCCCTCCGCCATGGTGCCGGACGCCTTCGTCCCCGTACCGGAGATCCCGCTCACGCCCAACGGCAAGCTGGACCGCGCCGCGCTGCCGCCCGTCCCCGAGCTCGCCGGGGACCGCTCGACCGGCCGGCCGCCGCGCAACCCGGCCGAGGAACTGCTGGTCAAGCTGTTCGGCGAGGTGCTGAACCGGGACGTGCGCTCCGTCCACGACGGCTTCTTCGAACTCGGCGGCGACTCCATCACCTCCCTGCAGCTGGTCGCCAAGGCGCGCGGCGCGGGCCTGGAGCTGACCGCCCAGCAGGTCTTCGAGCACCGTACGGCCGCCGCGCTCGCCGCCCTGGCCGGCCCGGCGGCCGGCACCGCCGCCCCGGTCGCCCACGACGACGGGCTGGGCGACTTCCCGGCCCCGCCCATCGTCCACCGGCTGCGCGAACTCGGCGGCCCGATCGACTCGTTCAACCAGTCCACGCTGCTCGCCGTGCCCGCCGGGCTCGGCCTGGAGCAGCTGACCGGCGCGGTGCGGGCGCTGCTCGACCGGCACGGCGCGCTGCGCATGCGGCTCACCGAGGACTGGACGCTGTCCGTCCCCGCCGCCGACCCGGACACCGCCGGGTCACGCCCCTCCTCCGACCAGGTCCGCCGGGTCGACGTCACCGACCAGGTCCGCCGGGTCGACGTCGCCGGGCTCGGCCCCGACGCCCTCGCCGCGGCCGTCACCGAGCACGCCGAGGAGGCCGCCCGCCGGCTGGACCCGCGCGCCGGCAACCTGCTCCAGGCGGTCTGGTTCGACGCCGGCACCGCCACCGGCCGACTCCTCGTCCTCGTCCACCACCTGGCCGTGGACGCCGTCTCCTGGCGCGTCCTGCTGCCCGACCTGCACGCCGCCTGGCAGGCCGCCGGCGCCGGCCGGGCCGCCGCGCTCGACCCGGTGCCGACCTCGCTGCGGCGCTGGTACGACACCCTCGCCGAGGCCGCCGGCCGCCCGCACTTCGCCGCCCAGCTCGAACACTGGCGCCGCACCCTCGCCGAGGCCGGCCCGCAGCTCACCGACCGCGCCGCCGACCCGGCCCGCGACGTGCACGGCACCGCCCGGAGCCTGACCGTCGAACTCACCCCCGCCGAGACCGAGGCCCTGCTCACCACCCTGCCCGCGGCCTTCCGGGCCGGCCCCGACGAGGTGCTGCTCACCGCCCTCGCCCTGGCCGCCACCCGGGCCCGCGCCACCGGCGGCCTGCTGGTCGACGTGGAGGGCCACGGCCGCCGCGACCTCGACGGCCTGGACCTCACCCGTACGGTCGGCTGGCTCACCACCCTGCACCCCGTCCTGCTCGCCCCCGGCACCGCCCGCCTCGACGACGCCGACCTGGCCCGTGCGCTCAAGACGGTCAAGGAGCAGCTGCGCGGCGCCCCCGACCACGGCCTCGGCTACGGACTGCTGCGCTACCTGGACGACCGGGGCCGCGCCGCCCTCGGCGGCCTCCCTCACCCGCAGCTCGCCTTCAACTACCTCGGCCGGTTCACCGCCGGAGCCCCCGAGGCGGACTGGCGCCCGGCCGGCGAGACCGCCGCCCCGCCCGTCCACCCCGACCAGCCGATGGCCCACCCGCTGGAGGTCAACGCGGTCGCCGAGGACGACGGCGCCGGCCCGCGGCTCACCGCCACCTGGTCCTGGGCCCCCGGCCTGCTCGCCGAGCCCGAGGTCCGGGCCCTGGCCGAGGAGTGGACGGCCGCGCTGCGCGCCCTCGCCGCCTTCGCCGGCCGGCCCGCGGCGCACGGGATCACCCCCTCGGACGTCCCGCTGGTCCGGATCACCCAGGACGAGCTGGACGCCCTCGCCGAGCACGGCCCGGTCGCGGACGTGCTCCCGCTCACCCCCGCCCAGCAGGGCCTGCTGTTCCACGCCCGCTACGAGCACGGCGGCACCGACCTGCACACCGTCCAGACCGTGCTGGAACTCGACGGCGACCTCGACCCGGCCCGGATGCGCACCGCCTTCCGGACCCTGGTGCGACGCCACGAGGCACTGCGCGCCCGCTTCGCGCTGCTGCCCTCCGGCGAGCCGGTGCAGGTCCTGGACGAACGGGCCGAGGCGCCCTGGCGCGAACTCGACCTGCGCCGCGCCGACGAGGAGCGGCAGCGGGAGGCGCTCGCCGCGGAACGGCGCGAGCCCTTCGACCCGGCCCGCTCCCCGCTGGTCCGCGGCCTGCTGGCGCGGGTCGGCCGCCGCCGCCACCTGCTGGTGCTGACCCTGCACCACATCCTGGTCGACGGCCGGTCCAGCGCGATCCTGCTGCGCGACCTGGCCCACCTCTACCGCCACCGCGGGGACGAGTCCGGCCTGCCCGACCCCGTCCCGTACCGCCGGCACTTCGGCTGGCTGGAACGGCAGGACGGCGAGGCCTCGCGCGCCGCCTGGCAGAAGGCCCTGTCCGGCGCCGAACCGACCCTGCTGGCACCGGACGGCGACCCCGCCCGGGTGCACGCCCAGCCGGTGCGGCGCACCGCGGAACTCCCCGAGGAGACCACCGAGGCGCTCCGCCGGGCCGCCCGCGACCACGGCGTCACCCTCAACACGGTCGTCCAGGCCGCCTGGGCGCTCACCCTGCGGCGGCTCACCGGCGTCCGCGAACCGGTCTTCGGCGCCACCGGGTCGATCCGCACCCCGGAACTGCCCGGCCACGAGGACCTGGTCGGGCTCCTGATCAACACCACGCCGGTCCGGGTACGGCTGGACCCGGACGCCGGACTCGGCACCCTGCTGCGGGACCTCCACCGGGAGCAGACCGAACTCGCCCCGCACCGGTACCTGGCGCCCGGCGCCGTCCTGCGCGCCGCCGGACGCGCCGGGCAGCGCGAACTCTTCGACAGCTGCCTGGTGTTCGAGAACTACGCGGCCGCCGAGGCGGTCGGGTCGACCGCCGACGCGGGCTCGGCCGGGTCCTCCGGCGATCTGAGGATCACCGACACCTACGGCCAGGACCCGTACCACTACCCCGTCCGGCTGACCGTCACCCCCGAGCAGCGGCTGCACCTCGCCCTCAGCCACCGGCCGGAACTGATCCCGGCCGCGCTCGCCGAACGGGCCGGCGGCCTCCTGGTCACCCTGCTGCACGCGATCGCCGAGCGGCCCTCGGCAAAGCCCGGCGAGCTGCTGCCGGACGCCGACGCCCTGCGGGCCGCCCAGGACACCCTGGCGGTCCTGGCGGCCGAGGCGATCGAGGCCGCGTCCGGTGCCGCCGGCGCGCTCGACCCCCTCGGCCCGGACGACGACTTCTTCGCCCGCGGCGGCGACTCGCTGGCCGCGCTGCGGCTGTCCGGCCGGATCGAGGCCGCGTTCGGCCGTCCGGTCGACGTCCGCGCGGTCTTCCAGCAGCGCACCCCGCGCCGCCTGGCCGCGCTGTGCGTCCCGGTCACCGCTTCCTCCTCCCCCTCCTCCTCCCCCGGCTTCGCGGACCCCGACGTCCGCTGAGCCCGCCCGAACCACCACGACCCACCACGACCCGTAGAGCCACCCGCGACGAAAGGCACGAGTCCGATGCAGAACCCCTTCGACAACCCGGACGGCACGTTCCTGGTGCTGCGCAACGAGGAAGGGCAGCACTCCCTCTGGCCTTCGTTCGCCGAGGTCCCGGCCGGCTGGACGGTGGCCCACGAGAAGTCCGGCCGTCAGGAGGCCCTGGACTACATCGAGAACAACTGGACCGACATCCGGCCGCAGAGCCTGGTCGCCGCCATGGAGTCCGAGCCGGCATGACGTACGACCGCAGCGGTGAAGCCGTGGTGGTGACCGGACTCGGCGCGGTCACCCCCCTCGGAGCGACGGCCAAGGACACCTGGTCGGCGCTGCTCGCCGGGCGCGGAGCCGTTGCGGCCCTGGACGACCCCTGGGCCGCCGAGCTCCCGGTCCGGATCGCGGCCCGGGCCGCGGCCGAACCCGGTGAGCTCCTGGACCGGGTGCTCGCCCGCCGGGTGGACCGGGTCGGCGCCTTCGGCCTGGCCGCCGTCCGCGAGGCCTGGGCGGACGCGGGCTACACCGGACCGGCCGGCACCCCCGACACCCCGGACCCGGAGCGGGTCGCGGTGGTGCTGGGCACCGGCATCGGCGGCGTGCACACCGTCGTGAACAACCACGAGGAGCTGCGCACCCGCGGGGCCCGCCGGGTCTCCCCGCACGCCGTGGCGATGCTGATGGGCAATCACACCGCCGCACTCGCCGCCCTCGACGTCAACGCCCAGGCGCAGGCCTCGGCCCCGTCCGCCGCCTGCGCGGCCGGCGCCGACGCCATTGCCACCGCGCTGGACCTGATCCGGCTCGGCCGCGCCGACGTCGTGGTGGCGGGCGGCGCGGACGCGGGCGTCCACCCGCTGGTCGCCGCCGCGTTCGCCTCCATGCGCGCGCTCTCCGGCCGCAACGACGAGCCGCACCGCGCCTCCCGGCCGTTCGACCGGGACCGCGACGGCTTCGTCCTCGGCGAGGGCGCCGGGGTGCTGGTGCTGGAGAGCGAGCGCCACGCCCGGGCCCGCGGAGCGCACCGGTACGCCGTCCTCACGGGCGCCGGCCAGGCCTCCGAGGCGCACCACCCCACCGGCCCGCGCCCGGACGGCCGCGGCCTGGCCGCCGCGCTGCGCCGGGCCCTGGCCGACGCCCGGCTGGACCCGGCCGACGTCCGGCACGTCCAGGCGCACGCCACGTCCACCCCGGCCGGCGACGCGGCCGAGGCCGCGGCGCTGCGCACGGTGTTCGGGCCGGGGGCCGTGCCGGTCTCGGCGATCAAGTCGATGACCGGCCACCTGCTGGGCGCCGCCGGCGGGCTCGCGGCGGTCGCGGCCGTCCTGTCCCTGTCCGACGGCGTCGTCCCGCCGACCGTCAACCTGGAGAACCCGGAGGAGGGCCTCGGACTGGACGTCGTCCGGGACACCCCGCGCGAACTGCCCTCCGGCCCCGCGGCCGTCCTCTGCAACGCCTCCGGCTTCGGCGGGCACAACGTGTCGCTCGCCTTCGCCCGCTGAACCGTTTCCCCCGCGGTACCGCCCGTCCGCCGTACCGCTTGTCCGCTGTACCCGTCCGTCCGCCGTACCGCTCGTCCGCCGTACCCGCTCGTCAGCCGTACCGCCCTGTCGAAATTCCACACCTGTGAGGTTGAGAACGTGCGACGCACCATGCTGAAGTCGAAGATCCACCGCGCCACCGTCACCCAGGCCGAGCTGCACTACGTCGGCTCGCTGACCCTGGACCCGGTCCTGATGGAGAACGCCGACCTGCTGCCCGGCGAGCTGGTCCACGTCGTCGACGTCGACAACGGCGCCCGCCTGGAGACCTACGTCATCGAGGGCGAGCGCGGCTCGGGCGTGGTCTGCATCAACGGCGCCGCGGCCCGTCTGGTCCACCCGGGCGACACCGTGATCATCATCGCCTACGCCTCGGTCGAGAACGACGAGGCCGCGGACCTCAAGCCGGCCGTCGTCTTCGTGGACAAGGCCAACGCGGTGGTGAAGGTCGGCGTCGACCCGGCCTCCTGATCCGCCGCCCCACCCCGCAGGTGCCCGCCGCGCACGAGCCGGCGGGCACCTCGCCTTTCCCGGCGCCCCGCTCCCCGCCCGACCCGTAACCCGTTGACCCGGTTACACCTATCCTGGCCCCATGAGCGACGGAGACGACCGGAACACCACCCCGCCCGGGCTGGTCCTCACCACCCCCACGGGCAGCCGCTTCCACTTCGACCCCGGCGCCCTCTGCCTCGAACTGCTCACCACCGGCGGCCCCGGCCCGTACGCCCGCTACGAGGTGCTGCACCGGCCCGCCGACCTCTCCGCCTGGCTCCCCCGGTCCCGGCTGCGCCTGCCCGCCGACGCCGTCCGGGTCTCCGGCCCCGAGCTCGCCGCCGCCCGCACCCTGCGCGACGCCCTCTGGCGCCTCGCCGCCGCCCGCGCCCACGGCGGCCCCGGCCCCGCCGAGGACTACGAGGTCCTCAACCGGGCCGCCGAGCACCCCCCGCTCGTCCCCCGGATCGCCCCCGACGGCACCCCGGCCGCCCCGCCGCCCGCCGACGGCTCCCAGCTGGTCTCCACCCTCGCCCGGGACGCCATCGCCCTGCTCACCGGCCCGCACGCGGACCGGGTCCGCGAATGCGGCGCGGACAACTGCCAACTGATCTTCGTCGACACCTCCCGGCCCGGCCGGCGCCGCTGGTGCTCGATGGAACGCTGCGGCAACCGCCACAAGGTCCGCGCCCTGCGCGCCCGCCGCGAGGGCGAGGCCGCTCCGCCCCCGGCGCCCGGCACCCCTGGTGGCGGTGCGCCCGGCGGCGGTGCGCCGGCTGATCAACCGTCTGAGAGCATGGGCTGATGCGACCGCTGTACTCCGTTCCCCTCGGCATCGCCGCCGCCGGCGCCGCCTGCCTCGCCTACTCCGCCGGGTACGAGGTCCGGGCCTTCCGCCTCCGCCGGGTCGAGGTCCCCGTCCTCCCCCGCGGCGCCCGGCCGCTCCGGATCCTCCAGGTGTCCGACATCCACATGGTGAGCGGCCAGGGCAAGAAGCAGCGCTGGCTGCAGAGCCTGGCCGGCCTGCGCCCCGACCTCGTGGTCAACACCGGCGACAACCTCTCCGACCCGCTCGGCGTCCCGGCCACCCTCGACGCGCTCGGGCCGCTCATGGAGTTCCCGGGCGTCTACGTCTTCGGCTCCAACGACTACTACGGCCCGGCCCGCAAGAACCCGGCCCGCTACCTCCAGGCGATGCGCAGCGGCGTCCACGGCATGAACAACCCCGACGGCTCCGCCGGCCGCGGCATCTCCGGCGCCGTCCACAACCCCTGGGAGAAGCTCCGCGACGGCTTCGACGCGGCCGGCTGGCTCGACCTCACCAACACCCGCGGCCGCCTCACCCTGAACGGCCTCGACCTCGAGTTCACCGGCCTCGACGACCCCCACATCCGCCGCGACCGCTACAGCGCGGTCACCGGCGGCCCCTCCGCCGACGCCGACCTCTCCCTCGCCGTCGTCCACGCGCCCTACCTGCGCGTCCTCGACGCCTTCACCGCCGACCGCTACCCGCTGATCCTGGCCGGACACACCCACGGCGGCCAGCTCTGCATCCCCTTCTACGGCGCCCTCGTCACCAACTGCGACATCGACACCCGCCGAGTGAAGGGCCTCTCCACCCACACCGCCGGCGGCCACCGCTCCTACCTCCACGTCTCCGCCGGCTGCGGCACCAACCGCTACACCCCCGTCCGCTTCGCCTGCCCCCCCGAAGCCACCCTCCTCACCCTCACCCCGGCCCCCCGCTGACCCCCACCGGACGCCCGCCCGAAACCGGATTTCGTGTCTCGGCGAGCGTCCGGTAGAGTTCTACTCGTCGCGAAGGAGACGGAGCGACAAACCGCAAGACCGGGGTGTGGCGCAGCTTGGTAGCGCGCTTCGTTCGGGACGAAGAGGCCGTGGGTTCAAATCCCGCCACCCCGACCCAGTAAGACCAGCTCAGGGCCGGTCTCCCGCAAGGGAGACCGGCCCTGACTGGCTTTCCGGGCCCTCTCGGGAGAATCCTGGGAGAAATCCTCCGGAAAACCGATCTCCCGAGGGCTACCGCTGAGGCTTCCTCAGCAGGGCGTCGAGAACCGCCACGGGCGAGCCGGGCGACATCCGGCGACGGGCTTCGAGTGCCGCGAGCCACATCCGGGTCAGCCCCTCCATGAGGTCCCGGCGCATCTCCGCCGTGATGTGGGAGTAGCGGGCCTGGACCGAGCCGTCCTCGTGCCCCATCCGCTCGTCCTTGAGCTTCGGCGGCGTCCGCAGCCCGTCCATCATCGTCTTGTGCGCGTGCCGCAGCCCGTGCGGGGTGAGGCCGCGGGCGATCGGCAGCCAGCAGGCCTGCGCCCGGCCAGCGGCTCCCCGCCCGCGGGCCGGAATGCCGGGCCACGGCTCGGCCAGCACCGGCACCGGGCGGGCCTCCTCCGGGGCCTTCTTCGGGTACCAGCCGGTGGCCGCCGGATGGAACAGCCAGGTGGCGAACCCATTCCTCCGCCAGTGCGCCGCGTTCTCGCCGGACGCCTGCCACCGGACGTAGCCGAGGTCAGCCATGGCCTTCTCCACCCGCACCCGGGTGCCCTCAGCCACCGCCGCCGGGCGGTTCAGCACGTTGGACACGGTCCCGGTGGAGACGCCGGCCGCCCGCGCGACATCGACCAGCTTCGCGCCGGGGCGGTGGGCCGCGCCGTTGGCGGCGCCGTGCCCGCTGAACAGGTACCGCAGGCCGTGGCACTCGCAGGGCGTCTGGCTCGCCCTCGCAACCTGCCCGGCGAGCAGGGCGGAGAGGAACTCCGGCGTGTCGATCGTGCGGTAGGAGTCGTCCTTGGGCGGGCAGCGGTGGAACTCGCCGGAGTCCAGCTCGTACAGCTGGTGCTCGACCCGGACGGCGGCCGGGCGGACGAACTCGCTCTCCAGGCCGACGATTTCGCCCCACCGCATGCCGGTGAAGCCCTTGAGCACGATGGCGACGAACTCGTCGTCGCGGCCAGAGAGCAGAGCGGCCCGCTCGGCGATCAACAGGATGCCGAGGGCATCGGTCACGACCTTCTCGGGGCCGCGGTTGCGCGAGCGGCCGGCGCGCTTGCCCCGGCCGCGGCGGCGGGTCGCCGGGTTGGAGTCCCGCAGCCCCTCGTCCACGGCGTCCGCGAGGATCAGGTGTAGCGTGCCGCGCCACGTCTTGATGCTGCTGGCCGCGTAGCCGCGCTCGCGCTCCTTGCGCTCCCAGGCGTCGATGTCACCCTTGGTGATCTCTCCGATCAGGGCGTTCTCGAACTCGGGGAGCAGGTGCTCCTCGATGTGGCGGCGGTAGTTCTGCATGGTGGAGACGGCAAGGTCCTGGTCCTCGTACCAGCCGCTCGCGTACTCGCCGAACGTCATCCGCTCGGGCTCCGGGGTGGCGGGCAACTGAGTGGCCTGCTGGGCCACCTCCTCCTCGGCGACCGCGGCGGCCTTCTCGGCCGCGCGCTTGGTCTTGAAGCGGACCGCCTTCCCGTTGTCGTCGAGGACGGTCCCGTACTTGCCGGGCGCGATCTTGTACCGGGCGCGCCAGTAGTCGCCCCGGTTCTCGCCGTATCCCAATGTGTTCTCTCTGCGGCAGGGCCCCGCCCGGCGGTGGCGCCGGGCGGGGCATGTGGGTGTGATCAGGCAGCGTCCGGCTGGTGGAGCGCCGCCCTGCGCGGCACCCGCGCTTGGAGCCGGACGCCCGACCTCGTCGGCTGCGGGTCACGTACCGGCTTCTTCAGGACCGCGACGGCGGCGACCCGGGTCTGCGGTCCGGCCACGGCAACCGGCCGCACCTCGTACATGCGGACGATCTCGGCGAACTGCTCCGCAGTGAAGCGGTATGCGCGCCCAGGCTTGGTGAAGGGGATGCGCCCACGACGGGCCTGCTCCTTCACCCACCACTCGGACATGCCGATGGCCTTGGCGATGTCGGCCGGGCGGTGGAGCGGCGGCAGTGCGCCCTGGTCCTTGGGCATGCGAAACCTCCGAATCGACCTTGGCGGGGCTTGGCCCCTTCCTTCTCTGAGGTCCGCTACCGCCGCTACTCCGCTACCGCGCTGGTCAGAGGGGGTGCGGTGGTAGCGGATGTGGTAGCGGTAGCGGATAGGTCGGGTCAGCCGACGGTGGTGAGGTCGGTAGGCGTTTCGGTGGCGGGGGCCGGGTCGGTAGCCGCTACCGCTACCTCTCCCGCTACCGGAAAGAGGGTCCTGACCTGCGCGGTAGCGGAGGTAGCGGCGGTAGCGGATTCCTCGGGAACGGGCGGGCAGTAGCGCAGCCACGCGTCGGCGAGGTCCTCGGCGTAGTAGCCCTTGAGGACGACCCGGGGACCGGTCTTGATGTTGCGGGGGCGGATCGGCTTGCCGGCGGCGGTGACGTACCCGCCGAGCATCTGAGACAGGGTCCGGGTGGTGAACGCGCGGCCGTCGAGGTCGGCCCACGGCGCGTCGTCGAGGTCGTTGAGCCTCTCCACGAGGGTGCTGCTGAGCATGCGCTCGGCGCCGTCGAAGATGGTCCGCAGGTCGGTCAGCAGCCGGATGCCAAGCGACCCGCTGTCGTCGGCCCTGGCGGTCTTGACCAGGTGGAGGCAAGCGGCGCGGGCCCGCTTGGGCCAGTGCCCGCCGGCGGCGTCGGCGACGGCGAGCAGGGGTTCCCAGACGTCGGCGGGCCGGTCGCAGACGCCCTCGGGCATCTCGGGCCAGGCGCCCTCGACCTTCTCGCGCACGGTGTCGGCCCAGGCGGCGAGCCGGTCGCGCAGCACGTGGCCCTCGGGCTCGTGGATCCGCTGGCGGAAGGACTCGGCCGCCTCGTTGGGGGCACGGCGGCGCATGCGGATGACGACGGAACGGCCCATGATCGTGTCGGGCAGGTCGCCGAGGCCGGCGAGGGCGAGGGCGGCGTAGACGGGGAACTTGACCACCTTGTGGTTGTCGCCCTCGCGGACGCTGCGGGTGACGCCGCCGGTGCGACGGTAGCCCGAGTTGATGAGACCGCGCAGGTCCTCGGCCCCCGCCGCCTTGGGCCCGAAGACCGTGTCGACCTCGTCCCACAGGATCGTCGGCAGGCCGTCGTCGCCACCGGAGATGGAGCGGAACAGGGCACTGGCGCTGATGTCGTTGGTGACCAGCGGGTTGGGCGTGAGGGTCTGGACGATCTCCAGGGCGCGGGTCTTGCCGCTCTCGGGTTCCGGGGACAGGAACGCGAGGCGGGGGGTGGTCTCGAAGCAGTCCATGAGGTGGGTGTGGGCGTCCCACAGCGTGACGGCGACGTAGGCGTGTTCGCTGGGGAAGATGTTGAAACGGCGGTGGTGCCGCTCGATCTCGTCGAGCAGGGCGGCGCCGTCCTCGGCCGTGGTGGTGACGGGCGGGGTGGGATCGGTCATGCTTGAGTCTCCGGTCTGTTGGGCTGGATGAAGCGGCCGCCGGCTTTGGCGAGAGGGCGGCCGCTTCGGTGTGTTCGGACAGGTCAGGTGGATCGCCGCCCCCGCTCGGAGAAGCGCTTTTCCTGGCGGGACGAGGGGCGACGGTTGCTCATGCGGCCCGCCCGACGCCGCCGGCGCCCCGGGCCAGGCCCTTGGCGATGGTGCGGCGGCACTCCGCCTCACCCAGCCCGGCCTTGCTCCCGGCCGCGAGCAGGGCGTCCGTGGCGTCGTGCTCGGGCAGGGTGCCGGCGGCGACCAGGCGGCCGAGCGCGGCGGCGGAGGCGAACAGGGTGTGGTTCCTGACGCCCTCTCCGGCGGACGAGACCTTCTCGGTCTCGCCGCGGACGGCGGCCTGCACGTAGGCCTGGAGTCGTCCGATCCTCGCCCGCACCGCGGCGGTGTCCAGCTTGGCGGCGGGCGGGGCCTTGGGGGTGAGGAGGGTGGCGAGCCAGGCGGGCAGCGGCATCGGCGGCACGTCGAGGACGACCGTGTACGGGCGTCCGGCGACGGTGCTTCCCGCGGCGACGACGTATCCGCCGTGGGCGCGGGTGTCGACCTTCCAGCCGAGCCCCTGCCCCTTGTCCCCGGTCGTGTTGCGCAGGACGAGCCCGAGCGGGGCGGTGAAGTACAGGTGGGTGCCGCCGCGGCCGGTGCGCACGGTGAACGTGTCGTAGTAGGCGGGCTGTCCGTGCTCCTCGCAGAGCGCGGCGAACACGTCGTGCCCGTCGGTGATGCCGCGGTCGGCCCACCGTGCGGGCGGGAGGTCGCCGGGGTGCTTGGGGGTATCGATGTCGACCGCGACCAGGCCGGAGGGGCCGCAGGCCAGGCCGATGTTGTAGGGGCCGTGGGACCAGGCCCGGCGGATGACGTTCGGGTCGGTGGTGGCCCGGCGCTCCCACCCGAGGTGCCCGGAGACACAGGGGCCGGTGCGCGGGCACCGCTCCTCGCTGTGCAGGGCGGGGTACTTGTGGTTCGGGGCGAGCGGGAAGACGTACCAGTCGCGGGCGGCGGCGGTCAGGGCGGCGTTGAGCGGGTCCGGGGACGGCCGATCGGTCATGCGGGAGTCCTCTCGGGTGCGGCGGGCCGGGGCCCGTGAGTGCGGGCCCCGGCCCGCGGAGGGGTCAGAGGTCGAGGGCGATCTGGCCGTCGCAGACGGCGGCCGGGGCGGGCGGCATCAGGGCGTCGAGGGCGGCCTGGTGGTCCGGGTCGGCGAGCAGGCAGATGACGCGGCCGTCGGTGGTGACCAGCCACTCGGGGTCGTCGTGGAGCACCTCGACGGCGGCCTCGTGGGTGGTGGCGTGGACGGCGCACTCGTCGTCGTGGTCGGAGCCGTACGCGGTGCCGCAGACGTCGCACACGGCGACGTGGCAGGTCACGGTCTTGATGGGCACGGGCACTCCCACTCGGTCAGAGGTCGAAGAGGGCGTCGGGCCCGGTGGCCGCGGCGCTGGCCTGGCGGGCCTTGCCGGCGGCGCGACGGGTGGCGTCGTGGCAGTCCGGGCACCACGCCGCAAGCTCGGCCTTGGGCAGGGCGGCGGCCTGGTGCGGCGGGAGGAGGAGGCTGTCCGGGGCGGCCGCGGCGGCGAGCAGGTGGACCGGGCCGTTGCCGTGGCGGCGGCCGTAGCCGCCGTGGACGGTGGGGCAGCGTCCGCCGTCCTTGTCGTGGTTCTTGCCGCAGGTGCCGCGGCACTGGCAGCGGCCCGCGGCGGCCGCGAGGACGGCCTGCCACAGGCCGCGCTGGTCGCCGAGCGGCGGGGTGCGGCCGGTCACGACGCGTCCCCGAGCAGGTCGTTGACGAGCGGGGTGAGGTGGCGGTTGGCGTGCTCGGCGAGGGCGGCGACGACGGTCCTGGCCTCCTCGGTGAGCGTGCGGCCGGGCCGGGCCGTGGTGGGCGCGAGGAGGATGCCGTCCGGGATCGGGAGGAGCACGGTGGCGGTCACCAGGACGGCGGGGCGGTCGGTGCGGTCCGGGCTGACCAGCACGGGCCACTGCTCGCTCGGGTGGAACCACGGGTCGCGTTCCCAGTCCAGGGGGCGGCCGCCCGGGCGGCGGGTGAGCGCGGCGTGGCGCAGGCCGACCTTGGCGCAGAACTGGGCGCCGCCGTGGTGGTCGCGGTACACGTCGAGCGGCTGGATGTCGCGGCGAACCGTCACGTAGCCGGGCGCCATGACGGGGGCAGTGGCCGTGCGCCACGCGGCGATGGCGAAGTCCACCGGACGGAGCGGCGCGCCGTCCTCGTGGAAGTCGTCAACGTGCCGGGCGATGTAGGCGTCGTAGCGGGAGTGGCCATCGCTGGCGTTCCCCCGGTCGGCGGTGTCGTCCACGATCGCGAGCGTGAGGCGGTTGAAGTCGGGCATGCTGGTCCCATCTCGTTGAGGGATGCACGGCCCCGCGGCGACCGACTCTTTGCCAAGATCAGGCGGTCGTCGCGGGGCTTCGTGCTGTCCGGTGGTGGGTCGGCCGGGCGCCGGTCGGGCGCCGGCGCGGTCAGTCCTCGGTGCGGTGGTTGCCGGCGAGCAGGTCGTTCAGGGGGCGGGTGGTGCCGTCGGTGTGGCGCCAGATCTCCCCGCCCGGGGCCGAGGTGGTGCGGGAGTAGAAGCGCCATCCCTCCAGGACGAGGAGGGTGAGGCGCTGGGCGTGGTCGAGGCGGGTGCCGAGGTACGCGAGGGCGGGCTCCAGCACGCCCGGGGCGGACGGCCAGGGGTACAGGCGCCAGGACAACCGGCCGAGCCGGCCCTTGTCGTCGGCCCGGCCGGGGTGCTTGATCAGGAGGTAGCTGGCTCCGTCGTACGTGACCTCGTACGTCGTGGGGCCGGTGCGCTTCAGCGTGAGCTCGGGCAAGTGGCCCTCCGGGGCGATCGGTGGGATCGGGCTGTCCGTCCCCCGCACCACCCGGGGCCCGCCGCTGGCTGCGACGGTGGTCCGGGCGGCACGGTCGGTCGGGCAGAGCAGATCGGAGACCGGCTAGAACGGCGGCTCCGTGGAGTACCACGTGGCCTGGTCGGAGCGGTCGAGGCGGCGGGCGATCCAGTTCGGGACGGGCAGCAGGCGGTGGGTGCGGTCGGGGTTCCAGCAGTCGCAGTAGATGTCCTCGGTGCCGGCGTACTCGCCGGTGTCGTAGTCGCCGTAGTCCTCGGTCCAGCCGCCGGCGCCCTTGCACTCGGTGCAGGCCGGGTTGGGGGTGTCGGTGAGGTGGATCGCGGGGCGGGGCCAGGTGGCGTACCTCAGGCGCAGGCGGGCCATGCGGTTCCTTCGGGTCGATGGTTGCCGTGGGCGGCGCGGATCCGCCCACGGCGCGTCAGGTCGGTTGCTGTGCTGCCTACTCGGGGAGGGGGAGGCCGTACTCACCGGAGGAGTCCGGGTTGCGGACGACGGCACCCTTCTTGGTGAGGCGGCTGAGGGTGTTCTCGACGGTCTTGCGGGTGACGGCGGTCATGTCGGTGATCTGGTCGAGGTGCAGGTAGCCGACCTCGATGTTCATGGGGTCGCGGCGCTCGTCCAGGACGGCGAGGATCTTCTCCTCGGCGGTCAGCTCCTTGACCGGGGCCGGGGAGGCGGACGCGGGCGTCCAAGCCGCGGCACCGTCGGCGTCCTCGGCGGCGGGGCCGACCGGGGTCGAGGCGATCGCGTCGCGCTCGCCCCATCCGGGGAAGTCCCCCGGAATGGCGACCTTGGCCGGGTCCCAGTGGCCGGCGGCGGATTCGAGGATCCAGGCGCGCATCATCTCGGCGCGCTCGTCGGGGCCGACGACGTAGCCGACGCCGAAGGTGCGGCGAGGGTCGTCCTCGGGGACGTTCGGGTCGTAGATGAGGTTTTCCTCGTCGCCCTTCCAGTAGGCGGGGATCTGGGAGGGGTCGATGCCGTCGAACGCCCGCGGCAGGTCGACGCGGCCGGCCTGCGCGCTGTCGGAGCGCAGGAGGATCAACGCGCCGCCGTAGAACACGTTGTCGCGGATGGCGGTGTTGGAGCCCATCTGGTCGAGGTTCATGATCTGCCCGCACAGCACCAGCGGCATGCCCATGGAGCGGCCGAGGGTGGCGAGGGCCAGGACGATGAACGCGGCCTCCGCGCGGTGCGGGCTCTTGTCGCCGAGGAGCTGGGCCATCTCGTCCAGGATGGTGACGACGTAGGGCCGCTCGGGGGTGGGGGTGAAGTTCTTGGCCCGCAGCTCCCGGGACTCCTCGATCCGGTGGAGCAGGATGCTGTAGGCCACGCGCAGGGCGCCCATCGCCCCGTCCAGGCCGCAGCCGGCGTAGGCGGCCATGTCCTCGACGTCGGGGTTGGAGCTGCCCTTGGGGTCGGCGTAGATGATCGCGGCCCCGTTGACGTGGTAGCTCAAGGCCAGGAGCTGCAGCACGCCGCCCTTGCCGGAACCGGTGACACCCACGATGACGACGTGGCGGGCGCCGCCCTCGGGGTCGAAGACCTGGACGCGGGAGGGCTTGCCGCTCACCCCGGTGCCGAGCTGGACGAACCCGCTGGCGTTGGCGAGCAGGGTGTCCGCCCCCGGCAGGGGCCGGCCTTCCTCCAGCGGGGAGCGGTCCATCATGCGGAAGATGGCCTTGCGGGGGTTGCCGGTGCGCTCGACCGAGACCAGCAGCGGCGTCGTGCGCAGGGCCCCGGCGATCGTGTACAGGTCGGGCACGGCGAGGGCGTCGGTGTCCTCGTCCGCCATGACCCACGCCGCCACGCCGCCGGTCGCCGGATCCGGGGTGACGCCTTCGAGGTGGGTGCCGGGCATGCACCCGCCGCGGCGGGCGACGCGCTGCAGCCACAGCGCTTCCAGGGCGGAGTACTGCGGGCCGTCCTGCTCGGCGGGGGCGGTCAGGCGTACGTGGATGCGGCGGGAGCTGTCGTGGGGGCCTTCGGTGATGTCGACCCACGCGGCGGGGATGCGGTAGACGCCGGAGACGGTCGCCGCGGTGACGGTCACCGGCCGACCGGGCGCGGCTTCGATCACGCCCTCCCACGCCACCAGGCTGTGGCCGGTGAGGATGAGGTGCTGGCCGGGGCAGGCCCCGTACTCGCCGGAGATGTGCGCGTCCCACAGCTGCAGCACCTTGTCGACGGGGCTCTCGGGAGCGGGCCCGGCCGGTGCCGCCGGGGCCGTGGCCTTGCCAGGCTTGGCCGAGCTGAGGACCCGGCGCAGGGAGAAGGCGACTAGGCCGGTGGTGCCCCACCACGCGGTGGAGACCAGTCCGGCGAGGGAGGGCATGGTCATCCATCCGGCGAGCAGGGCGTCGATCCCGGGCATGCCGTTGAGCGTGGCGGTGGCGGCGGCGGTGGCCGTCGCCACCGTGGACATCAGGAAGGGGCGGCGGTGGGCGCGCAGGACGTCGCCGCCGGGCAGGTCGTCCAGGAGCCGGTCGGAGAGCATCCCGGCGGCGTTGGCGCCGGCGACCAGGACCGGGGCGGCGAGGAAGGTGGCGAGGGTGCCGGCGGCCTGCGAGTCGAGGAACGGCGTCACACCGGCGGCGACCAGCGGGGCGGCGATCTCGGCGACGGCGAACCGCCGTTCGGTGGCGGGGTTCGCGGCGGCGGGCGTGGCGGTGTGGGCGGTCTGCGGGGTGGTCATCGCGTCTACTCCTGGGTGTACCACGTGCGGTCGGCCATGGGGACGGACGAGGAGTCGACGGCCTGCTGGATGCCGTCGTGGTCGGTGTGCGCCTGGCTCTCGGTGTCGGCGGCGGTGCGGCCGGTCTCCTCCGCCGCGCTCGCGTAGGCGATCGCGGCATCCGACAGGCCCTTCATGACCTTGGCGACCTCGTGGGTCTCGGCCACGGTCGCGGCGTCGACCTTGAGCGCGGCGATCTGCTCGGCGATCCGGCCGGTGTCCTCGGCCTCCGCCTTCTGGGCCTGGGCGAGCGTGCGGTAGGCGGCGGTGTCACGCCGCACCTCCCGGGCCAACTGCCGCACCTGGCGGACGAGTTCGCGGTAGGACAGATCGGATGCCATGTCAGCCTCCCTGCTGGTCGCGGTAGAACTGCCGCTCGGCCGGGGTGGTGAGCGGGCTGTCCTGGACGGCCCGGTAGATCCCGCCGTGGCGCGTCCGGGCGTTGGAGGCCAAGGCCTTGACGGCCTCCGCGCCGCGCTTGGCGTGACGCTCGGCCAGCTCCGCGTCGACGCGAAGCTTCTGGGCCTGCTCGGCCAGGCGCCGCAGCTTGTTGACCAGGGCGACACCGCCCCGCACGGTCTTCGCCTCCTCGGCGAGGCGCTGGGCGCGCAGCGCGTGGGCGACGGCGTGCTCACGGGCGGTCTTGCTGTCCTCCGCGACCCGGGCGAGCACCGAGACCTTGGCTTCCATGCGCTTCTCGAACTGGAACAACGTGCGTACCTCACCCCGGGAAAGGCGAATGCCGTTGAAGTCGACCGCGTGCGGAGTGACCTCCCGGACCGTCACCGGCTCCGCCGACGGCCGCCCGCCGGGCGCGGTTTGAGGCGGCACGTTCGAGCGGGCAGGCGCCGGGGCCGGGGCCCCGCCGGGCGGGTTCTTGGCCAGGTCCGCGGTCGACTTGCGGACCGGCCGCATCGTCGGGGCGGGAATCCTGGGTCGGCGCGGCCGGCGGGGCGGCGTGAGGGCATGCCCCAGGGCGGTGGCCGCGGCGGCGGCCTCCGTCGGCGACACGGGGGGCTTCGCCGGCGGGTTCGCGGTGGATCCGCCGGCCGGGACCATTCCTCCGGCGGCGGTGTTCGGTTCGTTCATCGTCGTCCTTCCGTCCCGCGTGGCGGGACCGTTCACAGAGACGGGGTCCGCCTTCGCCGCGGCGCTCGCCTGCACGCCCGCACCTGCGGGCGCGGGCGGCACCGCGGGCGGGGTCTTCGAACCGCCCTTGGCCCCGGGCGGCCGGTCCGGCGGCGGGGGCGGAGTCTTGGCCGGCTCACGGCGGGACCCGTCCGCACCGGCGGGGCGGGTCCTGCCGAACTTGCTGTCCAGGCCGCCCTTGTCCTTCATGCCGCCCGCACCCAGGAACGGCTTCGGGGCACCCTTCGGAGCGTCCGCGGGCTTCGGCCCGGGCTTCCTGTCGCCCGCGCCGTCCCGGGCGGGGTCCTTGCGGTTCGC
Source organism: Kitasatospora xanthocidica (assembly GCF_014656195.1). Taxonomy (GTDB): domain Bacteria; phylum Actinomycetota; class Actinomycetes; order Streptomycetales; family Streptomycetaceae; genus Kitasatospora; species Kitasatospora xanthocidica. Next base: position 196,169 of record NZ_BNBY01000001.1, read on the forward strand.
CTTGGGCTTGCCGCGCTCGGCCTTGCCTTCCGGGCCGGCGGGCGCGGTCTTGCCGGGCGGGTTGTCCGGGCGGGGGGCCTTCGGGGTCTTCGTCCCGCCGGCGGGCGGGGTGTCGGGCTTGGGGTTGCTGCCCCCGGTCTTGGCGGGGGTGTCCTTCGAGACGGAGGCCTTGGAGGACTTGGTGTCGCGGTGGTCCTTGTCGTCGCTGCCAGTCCGGGCCGACTTGTCGTCCTTGGCGGCCTTGGTGTCGGAGGTCTTGCGGTCCGCGCTGTCGCGGCTGTCCTTGCCCGTCCGCGACGCCGAGGAGGTGTCGGCTTTGCTGGTCTTCGTGTCCGCGGACTTGGCGTCGGTGTCGGCCTTGCTGCGGTGGTCGCGGTTGGCGTGGTTCTTCGCGTCCGTGGCGTCGTTCTTCTTGACGTCGCGCTGGTCACGGCCCTGGTGCTGGTGCTGGCTGGTCTTGTTGTTCAGGTCCGCGGTCTTGGCGTCGCGCTGGGAGTGGTGCTGGGCGGAGTGCTCGTGCTTGGCCTGGCGGTCGGCCTTGTTGGTGTTCGTGGTGGTGGTCGAGTTCCCGGAGACCCGGTTCTCGGTGATGCTGTGCTGGCGCTTGATGTTGGTGGTGGTGCCGGTGCGCTTCAGCCGCTCCGCGAGTGCCCGCACCAGGGCCGCGATGGCCCCGTCCCGCTCGCCGCCCTGTGCGGCATTCTGAGCGGCGCCGTCACGGCCCGCGGTGGTGTCGGGCCCGCCCTTGCGGTCGGGGCGGTCGGGGGTCTGGGCGAGGGTGGTCGTGGTGCCCAGCGGTTCGTCGGGGCGGGCCGGCGCGACCGGGGCGAGGATCTGAGCGAGCGCCCCGGGCGGGGCGGGGGCGACGGTGCCCGGCCCCTTCGTGGCCCCCTCCGGAGAAGCCGGGGCGGGTTCCACGGTCGGCGGGGCGGGCGGGTGCGGCGGGGGGAGCGGGACGCCGGAAGCGGCGGTGGCGGTCATCGCGATTCCTCACTCTCTGCGACCTCCCACCCACCCCCCACCCGACGCGAAACACACCTCCCACCCACCTATGCGGGCGGGAAGAGCGCTTCTCCGGATGGGGGGTGGGTGGGGGGAGGTCACAATCGGTTACGGACGGGAGAACTTCCGCTTCACCCAGCCGACGGCCACCGCCGACCCGGCGACGCCGAGCACGACCAGGCCGACGCCCGCGTTCGGGCCGTCGCCGCCGTCGTCGGAGGCGACGTTGCGGGAGGTGTTGACCATCCCCGGCGCGTCCCCCGCCGGGAAGGCCTTGCCGCAGTCCGCGATGGCGCCGTAGCCGCCACCGACCTTGGCCACGCACGCCTGGACCGCCTCCCGGCGGGCCTTCTGCGCCGGGGTCTCCTGCTCGCCGGTCTTCGCCAGGTCGGCGGCCTGCTTCTGCTTCTCCAGCTCCAGGCGGGAGTTGTCGAGGGCGATCTGGGCCTTGCGGACGTCCGCCTCGGCCGAGGCGGAGGCGTAGTTGGAGTAGGCCACCATCCCGGCCGCGGCCAGGACCACCGCGCCGGCGCCGATACCGGCCAGGACGCGAGGGGGCAGCTTCGCGTTCGGGGCGTAGGCGCCGTGTAGCGGCGGCGTCTTCCACGACGGGACGGAGGTGATGTCGTAGGCGGGGTCGTTGTAGACCGAGTCACGGTCGGCCATGGTGACGTGCTCCTCTTCTTGGACCAGGCGGGGAAGGGGTGGAGTTCGTGCGGGTCAGAGCCGGTAGGGCTCCAGCGAGAAGAACAGGACGTTGCCGCGGCCCAGCTCCGGCCGCTGCTCGGTCAGCCAGTCCCGGATGTCCAGGTAGGCGCGCTCGCGGTTGCCGCCGGGGGCGGCGGTGATGCTGCCGTTGTGGGTGACGACGGCGTAGCCGTTGTGCACCGGGTACTGCAGGGTGATCAGCCAGGTGTGGGTGGGCTCGGTGGCCGGGGCGGTGGTGGTGTCGGACACGGTTCCTCCGGTCAGGCGGCGGCCGACGTGTAGTCGGCGCAGGTCAGGCAGGTGTCGAGGTGCGCGGGGAGCGCGTAGCCGACGTCCTGCCCGCAGGCGGGGCAGGTGCGGCGGGCGGCGTTGGCCTTGGCGAGGGCAGCGGCCTTCGCGGGGGTCATCGGCCGTACGGGCCGGGCCAGCGCGAGGCGGTAGAGGTAGGCGGGGCGGGTGCCGCCGTAGCGGGAGCGCCACATGATCTGAGCCACCGGGTCCTGGCCGCCGGGGCGCAGGCCCTTGGCGCGGAGCTGGCGGCGGGTGAAGAGGCCACGCGGCGCCATGCGCCACGGGAAAGTGGGCGTTCCGCCGTGACGGACGCCGGTGGGGTCCCAGTGGCGGGGGCGGCTCACCGCTCCGCGTCCGTGGCGGACTTGGGCAGGTCGAAGTAGCCGACCAGCGTGAGCGGCGTGCCGACGTAGGTGGTGGTGACGCTGAGCCAGGCGAAGGCGCCAGTGGTGGAGAGGTCGACGTCGGCCGTGTCGAGGTCGAGGGCCTGGCGCCACTGCTCGAAGTCGGCGAGGGCGGCGTCGCGGTGGAAGCCGAGGGTCAGTCCCCAGGTGAGAACCAGCGTGCCCGAGGCGTCGCGCTCGTCGGTGACGACGCGCTCGCTGATGATCCTCGGCGCGGGCAGGTCACGGTGGGCGGTGAAGAGCGCAAGCAGGGCGCCGGCCGCGTTGATCTGGGCGCCGGCCGTGGTGGTGTCGGTGGTGGTGGTCATGATGCCTGCTCCTCGACGCGGGGGGCGGTGGTCTCTTCGGTGGTGGCCGGGACGGCGTGCAAGGCGGGACGCTCGGTGGCGCGCAGTTCCTGGTAGCGGGCGGCGACCCATCCGGCGGACCAGCCGGTCAGCTCGACCGCCCGGCGCTGCGGGACGCCGGCCACCACGCAGGTCTGGATCTTCAGGCGGGCCTCGTCCTCGGGCAGGCGCTCGTCCACGGCCGGGGCGGACAGGAGGTCCTGCCGCAGCCTCTCGATCTCGCGCTCGGCGTTCTGCTCACGGTCACGCTCACGGCGCTCACGCTCGCTCGCCTCGCGCTCACGGCGCTCATGCTCACGACGTTCGGCGTCCGCGCGAAGCCGGTGTTCCTCGCGCTGGGCGTCCTCGCGGCGGGCCCGCTCCGTGCGCTCCTCGCGGGCCATGCGCTCCTCGTGCTCACGCTGCTCGCGGGTCATCCGCTCGTCGTGCTCACGGCGCTCACGCTCGGCGCGGTCAGCCCGGTCGTACTCGGCCATCCGGTCCTCGCGGTCCTGCCGGCGGCGCGCCTCGGCGCGGCGTTCCCGCTCGGCCCGCTCATCGCGCTCACGGGCCTCACGGGCGGCCAGCGCTGCGGCGATTGCCTTCCGGTAGGCGAGTGAGGTCTCCGCCGTGACGATCAGCAACAGCGGCGCCACCGCGTGGACCGCCACCCCGACCTTGTCGCGGTCCAGGGCGGACTGACCCACGTTGAGCAGCACCGTCATGAGGCCGGTCATCCAGCGCAGCACGACGGGCCAGCGGCCGCCGTCGCCGCCGAGGCGGGTGAGCGTGCTGTCCATGCGGACCACGATCACCACCGCCGCGTCCACGACCAGCGGCAGGATCGGGGCCGTCCACCCCCAGCCATCCGGGGTGTGTCGGGACATGAGCGGGGTGACCGTGAGCATGCTGTAGAGGACGGCGCCGAGCGTGATCGTCCACGTTCCCACGGCCAACGCCCGCTCCGCCGAACGGATCTGTTCCTGGCTCATCGGCGCCTTCACCGCGACCACCGTCGGGTGCGCGGTGAGCGCGTCGTGAGCGTGGTGAGCGTCGGGGCGTTCATCACTGAGCACCGCCGGCGGCGTGGCGCTCACGGGCGGCGGCCCGGCGGCGACGCTGGTCCAGCGCGGCGCGCTCGGCGGCGGTCAGCCCACCGAAGATGCCGTGCTTCTCGTGCCGCTCCAGGGCCAGTTCCAGGCACATCGTACGGACCGGGCACCCGGCGCAGACCATCTTGGAGCGGCGCTCCGCCCACTCGGCGGCCGCGGCCCCGATCTCCTCGGGGTCCGGGTAGAACAGCTCGGTGTCGACGTCGGCGCAGGCCGCGCCACGCAGGTCGCCGTCCCCGTCCGGGCGGTACTCGGCAAGCACGGTGACCGCCGGGCGGGCCATCAGGTGCGGGGTGCGGGTCGCACCGGCGAGGAGGAAGTGGAGCTCGGTCATCACGCGGCCGCCTTCCAGGTCAGCACCCGGCGGCGCTCGGCGGTGCGCATCAGGGCGGACGCGAACCGGGCGGCCGGCCCGTCCAGGTCCCGCAGGACCGCCCGGGCGACGTCGAGCCGGACGATCCGGTCCTCGTCGGAGATGTCGGCGCTGCCGTCGAACAGCTCGGTGTCGATGCCGAAGCCGAAGTCGGCGCCGGTCCCGAAGGCCAGTTCCGCGAACTCCTCGGGAGTGGCGGCCTCCTGGCCTGCAACAATCAGTTTCATGGGTTCACCTCGTCCAATCGGGGGGTGAGCCCGCAGGGCCGCCGCGCGATCCTTGGCCGGGAGCGCGGCGGCCCGACTCATGCGGGCTGAGCTTCTCGTCGTTCACGAGCAGCCGCGGAACCCGACGCAGGCCCGCCGCAACTGGGCGGCCGGCGCGCGCCGGGGACCGTGATCGCTGGTAAGGCGACCGGAAGCGGTGAGCCCCGCCCGCTGATCAGCGGCGGGGCTGGATACAGATCCGGGGCATGCCCATGGCGGGCTCCTCAGGTCGAAGCCCCGGTGGGGCCGCGGGTCGTGGGGTTGCCCGTCCTACGGGCGTCAGGTCTCTCGGGCCTGGTCCGGTGCTTCATCTCTGCTCAGCACAAGCAGGGCGGCGCACCCAGAACGGGGTGCTGCGTGGCTCGCTGCCGCCGACGACATCACCCGGTCGCCTCGGGGGCGGTCTGTCTCATCCCGCCACGTGCGTTGGGACTCCGCTGTACTCCCGGTGTTGCCATCCAGCCGTACGAATCGGCCTGGTCAGCGTCCCGTTCGGCCCCACACCCCCGAAGGGGTGGCATGCCACTGCCTAGGGGGAGGGCATCGCTGCCCTCGCGTCGGTCCCGCACGATCACTGTTCAGTTCTCAAGGGGCTGCGCTTCCCTGGCCGACCCTGACGAGCCGACTTCCGGGCGCAATTGCCCAGCTCAGAGCAGCCCAAAGAAGGGCCTCAAGAGCTGGTGGTAGTTGCAGCGGGCCCGCTGGTTCGTAGGCCCGTTCTGCTGCGACAAGCCTGCTCCGACGCACAGCGCCAGACCAATGACGGCCTGTCATATGAGGCTTTCCGCCGAGGCGTTGCCCTCACAATCAACATGGTGCACCTAGTGCGCCAAGTTGGCAAGCGCTTCGCCGCTGCGTCGCTGCGGCACACTGGTGCACTAAGTGCGATACGTCGACTGGAGGATCACTGGTGACCGAGTTCCAAGGCGCGCCGGCCTATCTCCAGCTAGCCGATGACCTGCGGGAACAGATCCGCAGCGGCAAGCTGGCCGCAGGCACCGCACTGTCGTCAACGCAGAAGCTCATGGACAGCCACGGCGTGTCGAGCACCGTCGTGAAGAACGCCGTGTCCCTGCTTCGCACAGAGGGCTACGTGATCGGACACCAGGGCAAGGGCGTGTTCGTCCAGTTCCCGCCGCGGTTGGCCGGGCATTCCCGGGGGGCCGCTGACTGGGCTGTTCCGGTGCTGCAAGCCAGCCAGGCAATCGAACACGCTCTCCGCGAGTTGGCTCACGGCGAGGGGGAGGGTGCAGATGCCGAAGCGGCTCTCCAGCGCTGGCGGGACGCGTTCGATTCGCTTCCTGACAGCGTGAAGAGCCGCTTGGCGGAGTAGGTCAGAGGCCGTCGTGGCTGGTCGCCGCCCACCCGTCTCGGATCAGGTCGTGGAGTCCGGACCGTTCAGGCTTCCACCCGAACTCCGTCGTGATCCGGGTGAGGTCGGCGACCAGTCGGGGCGGTTCCGGCTGCGGAGGGCGGTGAACGACCGGCACCGGTCGCCCAGTCACCTGCTCCACGGCATCGACGATCTCGCGCATGCTCGCCGGAGTTGCGCCCACGTTGTAGGCCCGGTGCGCGAACTCCCCTGCGTGCAATGCCAAAACGTACGCGCGGGCCAGGTCATCCACGTGGACGAAGTCCCGGACGGCGCTGCCGTCGCCGTTCATCTCCAGGTGCGGGTGGCGGCCGGCTGCCACGGCGAGCGCCTTCGGGATGATCCGGGATTCGTCGGAGTCCCCCACCCCGCCGACCGAGCCTGCGATGTTGAAGCACCGCAGGCTCACCGCCCGAACGGTGCCGCGCTCGCCTTCGCGCTTGAGCAGTTCGTCCGCGGCAAGCTTCGAGACACCGTACGGGTTGCTCGGGGCGGGAACGACGTCCTCGCCGATCGGTTGCTGCTCCGGGGCACCGTAGATCGCGGCCGTCGAGCCGAGGACAACCACAGGACGCTCCGTGGCAGCCCGACCGGGCAGCGCGGCCAGCAGGGCTGCGGTTCCGTTGACGTTGACGTCGTGGTACTCGTCGGGCATCTCGAAGGACTCGCGCACCCTCGTGAGCGCAGCCAGGTGGCAGACGGCGTGCACACCGCGCACGGCCGATGCAACGGCTTGCTCGTCGCGGATGTCGCCGTGGACCACGTCGACGACCGGCAGCTCAGGGAGCGGGGCACCCGGGGGTCGATGGGTCAGGGCAACCACCTCGTGGCCCGCCTCGGCAAGTCGCCGGACAACCGCGTTGCCGACGTAGCCGAAAGCACCCGTCACGAGTACGCGCACGGAGTTCCTCCTCAGTTCAGGATCAGTCCGCGATGCTGCCACGCCAGGTCGAGGCACGCGGCGGCGGCAGACGCGAGCGGTTCATTCTCCAGCAGGTGGCGAATGTTGGCCTCAGTGAAGTCGATCCCGCCGGCCTTGCCCGTGCCGGTGATGACGTTGCCCTCCGTGTTGCGGGAGACCATGCCGGAGAAGACTGAGTCGTAGACATCGGCCTCGATCACCACGGCGCTGAGGATCTCGCCCGCCAGCGTGAGCGGGTCCAAGCCGATCCCGAAGCAGTACGGCCGAATCTTGCCCGCGCGCCGGGCCTCGTTGAGCGTGCGGAACGGCTCGACCCCGTCGTAGTCGATGGGCTCGCCGCTGCTGCCGTCGGCCTCCGGGTCGCCCAGGAACTCCTCCGCGTACTCGCGGAGCACGTTGCGCCAGAGGTCGAAGTCGTTCGACTGGTCCCACGGCATCACCGAGGACGGCTGGAACACGCCCGCGGGCATGATGTGGTACGTCCCGCCGGCCAGCGCCACGTTGCTCGCCGCACGGTGGTGCAGTGGGAACGACGCCGTCCCGTCCGGAGCGAGCCGGATGGTCAGGGTGTCGATGGACGGCAGCAGCGGACGCCGACCGAGGTCGAACGGGTCGCCGACCAGCGCGCGAAACGGGAGCGCATCCCAGTTCGGCTCCCCGATCCATGCGGGGTCGCTGCCGGTCGCCAGCCACGCTCCCGCCAGCTCGTGGGCCACCCCCTCGCAGACGTCTGCCATGTCGAAGTAGGTCGTGTAGCCGAACGACAGCTTGGGTCGGCCGTCAATCTGGGTGACGTCGAGCAGCCGGAAGCTCGGCCGGTTCACGAACAGCGACGGCCGGTCGACCATGCGGATGGCCTGCGAGTACCGGGCGAATCGCCCGCCGGTCGCGGCCAAGGGCCGGACGCCCTCGGACTCCGGCTCGGCGCCCACGATCTCCGGCGGAACCGTCTGCGGCAACCACGTGAGGTTGATGTCGCCGAAGTCCAAGGGTTCCGGCCACATCCAACCGGCCGTCGTGAGCACCGGGCTGTTCCCCGCGCGGCCCACGTCCGGGTACAGCCGGGCGGCGGCGCTGGTGAGTTCGCTCCGGTGCCGGTTCAGGTCCCGGCGGGTCATCCGCCAACGACGCTGTTCCTCGGCGGCATCCTGCGGATCCGCCTCGCCGCTGGAGGCCGAGACGACGGTCGGCTCGACGGTCGGCAACAGGCCCAACTCATCCTCCGGTAGCCCCAGTACCTGGGCCAGGCGCCGAAGCTCGTCCATGTCCTTGATCACGCGCTTCCCGCGCTCCAACAGCGAGACGTACGACTGGTCGTAGCCCAGCAGGTCGGCGAGATCCTGCTGCTTCAGCTTGTGGAGCGCGCGGTAGGCCTTCAGGACGTCTCCGAGGTTGGACCCGTCCGGCGGCGCGGTGCGCTCCGCCGGGGCGGGGAGCCAGCTGACCGGCTTGGCCGCCGGGGTGGCCTGCGCAACTGCGGCGGCTGGCCCGATCGCGCGACGGCACGGGCTGCACACGGTGTCGGTGTTGCCGCGGCTCAGCTTGGCTCCGCACCGAGCGCAGACGGCAGGCGTCTTGGCCGTGGTGGTCATGAGGCATCTGTCCCTTCAGGGGTTCGACCCACGCCAGAAGCATTCAACTTCATCGATGTCCCGTGGGTGAGGCGTTCGATCAAGAGACCCCTTCCGGCCCATGCCGTCCATCAGCGATCGCCCTGCGACAGCAAGACCGCACACGGACTGAGCTCAAGGGGTCGGCCTGGCTGGCCCTACGGGGAGTGACGCTTCCCCTCCACAGCGCGGCCGCCTACTCGACCCAGCGGGCCATCGGTGACACTCCGTGCCCACAGGCTCTGTGGACAGAGCATGTGGATATCGAGCAGACAGCTGTGGATAGCGCAGGTCAGCCCTTGTGGACGCAACATCTAGTGGCCCTGTGGACAAGTAGGCCCAACATCTGGTGCCGGTATGTCGTTGCAGAGTGTCAGTTGAGGGTGCTTCACTTAAGTTGCTCAAAGTGAGCAGGCCCCAACCTCGGGGTCGACAGAAAGTCGTGCCCACCGAGATGTTGGGGCCCAATGCGTTGGTCGCGCCGTTGGACCCTACCCCGCCGTAGCCCTGCTACCAAGGGGGCATCCGCCGTACGTGGTGCACGCGTCAGAAGGGATAGCCCATGGCCGGCAGGCCCAAAACCGCGCACGTGACGCAGCGTCCGGACGGCACGTGGCAGGCGAAGTACGAGGGCGCCGCGCGCGCGATCGCCGTCACCTCTACCCAGGCGGAGGCCGATCAGCGAGCCGCCGCCGCCGTTCGCAACGCCGGCGGAGGCGAGGTTGTCCGCCACCGCCGGGACGGCACGATCGGCGACAAGCGCACGATCAAGCCCGGCAACGACCCGTTCCCCCCGAAGGGCTGATCGCCATGGCCAAGTACAAGATCAACCCCGGGTACGACGACGTCCGGACCGTGGAGGCGCAGACCTACCAGGTGGTGGACGACTTCATCCACTTCCTGGACCACCGCGGAGACCTGGTGCTTACCGTCCGCGCCGCGCACGTCTTCGTGATCGAGCGGGAGTGACGCGGTCCGTGGTTGGCGCCTCCCGGGAGAATCTCGGGAGAAGATCTTGAGGCCGATGCACCTCCGACCCGATCGAGACCTCCGTAAGCCGCCCCTCTGACCTGCGCGAATAGCAGCTTCTGCAGGTCAGTAGGCGGCCCGGACCTCATTCGGGACGAAGAGGCCGTGGGTTCAAATCCCGCCACCCCGACCCAGTGCAGAGGGCCTGCCGGAGAAATCCGGCAGGCCCTCTGTCGTTGTGTATGCCCGGCTGAGTGACTGAGCCTCAGCGGAGCCCCCGCCGACGACCCCTCCGCGGCTGTGACGCGGCACGCTCGGCCCACTCGGCACCCGATCGGACCACTGCTCCCGTCGCGATCGCCCGCACCGCCGACACCGGGCTGAACCCCGGCGGGCGAGCCGGGCTCAGAGGGTGGTGGGGAGTTCGGTGCGGGAGGTGATGTCGAGCTTCGGGTAGGCCTTGTAGAGGTGGTGGGCGACGGTGCGGGGGCTGAGGAAGAGCTGGGCGGCGATGTCGCGGTTGGTGAGGCCCCGGGCGGCGAGGCGGGCGATCTGGAGTTCCTGGGGGGTGAGGGAGGAGTGGGGGGAGGGGGCGGTGCCGGAGGGGGTGGGGGCGGGGGTGCCGGTGGCGGAGAGTTCGGTGCGGGCGCGGGCGGCCCAGGGGTGGGCGGCGAGGCGGTCGAAGGTTTCCAGGGCGGCGCGCAGGTGGGGGCGGGCGTCGGTGCGGCGGCGGGTGCGGCGCAGCCATTCGCCGTAGAGGAGGGCGGTGCGGGCCTGTTCGAAGGGGCGGTGGCCGGGTTCGTGCAGGTCGAGGGCGGCACGGTAGGCGGCTTCGGCGAGTTCGTCGGGGCCGAGCAGGGCTTGGCAGCGCAGGCGGAGGGCTTCGGCCCAGGGGCGGTCGGCGGCGGCGGCCCAGCGGGCGAAGCGCTCGTAGGGTTCGGCGGCGCGGTCGGGGGTGCCGAGGCGGACGGCGGCTTCGACGAGGTCGGGGACGGCGCGGGTGGCGCTGACGTGGTGCCGGTGCGGGCCGGTGGTGAGGGTGTGCAGGCGGTCGGCGGCGTCGCCGGCGCGGCCCTGGCCGAGGTCGAGCAGGGCGAGTGCCCAGTGCGCCCAGGGGAGGCCGGCGGCGGTGGCGGCGGTCTGCGGGCCGGTGGTGGCGAGGGCGGTGGCGGCGAGTTCGGCGCACCGGTCGGTGCGGCCGTCGAGTGCGGCCACGTAGGCGAGCAGCGCGGTGAGTTGGCTGACCCACTGGTGCTGGCCGGTGTCGCGGGCCAGTGCGAGGGCCTCGGTGGCGGTGAGTTCGGCGTCGCGGTGGCGGCCGTGGAAGAGCTCGGCTTCGGCGAGGAAGAACTGCAGGGTGGGCATCACGCCGACGGTGCCCTTGGCGCGGGCTTCGGCGACGAGTTCGCCGCCGAGTTCGGCGGTTTCCTCGTCGCGGCCGAGGATGAGGGTGGCACCGCACAGCTGGACCAGGTCGCCCGGGCTCTCGGCACCGGCCCGGCGGGCGGCGTCGGCGGTCTCCCGGACGGGCGGCAGCGGTGCGGCGGGCCGGCCGAGGGCGGGGAGGACGGCGGCGGGCAGGTGGCGGGCGAGCGGGGCGAGGGGGTCGCCGTCGGCCAGCGGGAGGGCGGCGAGGCGGTCGAGGACGGCGATCACCGGTTCCTCGCCCGCGTACCAGGCGGTGTGGAAGGCCTGGAACAGCATCCGGGCGGCGTACGAGGGGTCGATGCCGGTGCCGGCGGCGTCGAGCAGCAGCCGGTAGGCGGTCGGGTAGGAGCCGCGCCAGAAGTGCGCGGTGGCCCGGACCTGGTCGAGCAGGGCGTGCGCCAGGGCGTCGTCGGTACGGGCCGCGGCCTCGTCGGCGAGCGTCTCGGCGCGGACCAACTCGCCTTCCTCGGTGGCGGCTTCGGCGGCCAGGACGAGCCGGCGGGTGGCGGCGTCGCGGTCGGGGGTGAGCCGGGCGGCGCGCTCGTACGCGGCGGCGCCGCCGTGGCCGCCGTGGCGTTCGGCGCGGACGGCGGCGCGTTCGAGCGCGTCGGCGAGGTCGGTGTCGGGGGCGGTGGCGGCGAGGGCGAGGTGCCAGGTGCGGCGGTCGCCGTCGGGCAGCACCGCGGCCACGGCCCGGTGGACGGCCAGCTTCTGGTGGTGCGGTGCCCGTTGCAGGATGGCGGAGCGCAGCAACGGGTGCCGGAAGGTGATCCGGCGGTCGACGGTGACGGTCACCAGGCCCGATTCCTCGGCGGGGGCGAGGTGTTCGGCGGTGACGCCGAGCGTGGCCGCCGCGGGCAGGACGACGTCGAGTTCGCCGCGCTCCTCGGCGGCGGCGACCAGGAGCAGCGTCTGGGTGGCCGCGGGCAGGCCGGTGACCTGGCCGTGGAAGGCGATCAGCAGTCTGCTGGTGAGCGGCAGGCCGCCGGGGGCGTGTGCCTGCGGCCCGGCGGCGACGGGGAGTTCGGTGAGCGCGAGCGGGTTGCCGGCGGCTTCGGCGAGCAGCCGGTCGCGGACGGCGGCGGGCAGCTCGGGGCCGGTCCGCCGGGCCAGCAGCCGGGTGGCGTCGGCCTCGGCGAGGGCGGTCACCTCCAGCTCGGGGAGGCCGAGTCCGCGCTCGGGCGACGCACCCGCTGACGCGCCCACACCGGGGCCACCGCCGGGGCCGCCGCCGGTACGGGAGGCGAGCAGCAGGGCCACCCCTTCGGCCTGGAGGCGCCGGGCGGCCAGCAGCAGCGCGTCCAGCGAGGCCCGGTCCAGCCACTGCACGTCGTCCAGGACGCACAACAGCGGCTGATCGGCGGCGAGTTCGGCGAGCAGGGCGAGCGTGGCGAGCCCGACCAGCAGCCGGTCACCACTGCCCCCCTCGCCGCCGGACGGGCCGCCGTCGGCCAGCCCGAACGCCGCCTCCAGGGCGCGTCGCTGCGGCCCCGGCAGGGCGTCCAGCCGGTCCAGGCCGGGCGCGAGCAGCAGGCTCAGCCCGGCGTACGGCAGCTCGGCCTCGTACTCGACGCCCGCCGCCCGGATCACCCGGAACGTCTCCCCCGCCCGCGCGACGGCGTCGTCCAGCAGGGCGGTCTTGCCGATGCCGGCCTCGCCCCGGAGCAGCAGGACGCCGCTGCGGCCGGCCCGCGCCGCGTCCAACAGCCTGTCCACGGCGGCCTGTTCGTTGTCCCTCCCGTACAGCATGCCCCGACCCTACCCACCCGGCCCCCGCCCACCCCAGCGGGAAACCCCGACCGTACGGGTGGCGGCGCCTCGGCCACCCGGGTGGCGGCGCCCCGCCCGTACCTACGTACCCCCATGCCTATACGTGACGGATTCGCCGCCGCCCGCCCGTCCCTACCGTGGTGAGCACCGGGAACGACCGGGACAACAACCCACTGGAACACGGGAGATGACGATGACCGAGATCACCACCGCCGCCCTGCAGCAGCTCGCCGAGCGCTACATCGCGGTGTGGAACGAGACCGACCCGGCGGCCCGCCGGAAGCTGATCGACGAGGCGTGGGCCGAGGACGGCCGCTACACCGACCCGCTGGCCTCCGTGGTCGGCCGGGACGCGATCGACGCGCTGATCGGCGCGGCCCAGGCCCAGTTCCCGGGGCTGGAGTTCACCCTCGGCCCGGTGGACGCGCACCACGACATCGCCCGCTTCACCTGGAACCTCGGCCCGGCCGGCGCGGAGCCGGTGGTGATCGGCTTCGACGTGCTGACGGCCACGCCGGAGGGGCGGATCGGCGCGGTGTACGGCTTCCTGGACCTCGTGCCGGGCGCCTGAGCCCTGCGCCGCCGACCAGGCACCCGGGGGCGGGCCGCTTCCCGGCCCGCCCCACTCCCGCCCGTCCCCTCCCCACCCCCGCCCGTCGCCCGGGCACCCGACCGCCCTGAGGAGAGCCCGAGATGAGCACCGCCCTGAACGCCCGGCGGCCGACACCAACGCCGGCCCCGGCCCCATCCGCCGCTTCCGGAAGGACGGCGCCTGCCCCCAGGGGCCTGCTGCCGGTCGTCCTGACCGCCACCTTCATGACCGCCCTCGACGTCTTCGTCGTCAACGTCGCCCTCCCCTCCCTCCAGGGCGACCTCGGCGCCGGCCCGGCCGCCGTCCAGTGGGTGATGGCCGGCTTCAGCCTGGCCCTCGCGGCCGGCCTGGTCACCGCCGGCCGCCTGGGTGACCGCTACGGCCGCCGCCGGGTGTTCGGCCTCGGCCTGGCCCTGTTCACCCTCGCCTCCGCCGGGTGCGGCCTGGCTCCCACCGCCGCCACGCTGGTCGGCGCCCGGGTGGTGCAGGGGCTGGCGGCGGCGCTGATGGGCCCGCAGGTGCTGGCGATCCTGCGGACGGCGTTCGGCGGCACGGAGCAGGCGCGGGCCTTCGCCCGGTACGGGCTGACGATGGGCGTGGGCGCGGTGTTCGGCCAGCTGATCGGCGGACTGCTGATCCGGGCGGACCTGTTCGGCCTCGGCTGGCGCAGCTGCTTCCTGATCAACCTGCCGATCGGCCTGGCCGCCCTCGCGATGGTCCGCCGCTGCCTGCCGGAGTCCCGCGCCCCGCGGCGGCCCGGTCTGGACCCGGTCGGCGTGCTGCTGGTCACGACCGGGCTGACCGCCCTGGTGCTGCCGCTGATCCAGGGCCCCCAACTGGGCTGGCCGCTGTGGACGGTGTGCTGCCTCGGCGCCGCGGCCGTCCTGCTCGCCGCCTTCGCCGTACACCAGCACCGTGCCACCCACGCCACGCTCGACACCACCGCCAGCACCGCCAGCACCGCCACCGCCACCGCCACCCCGCTGATCGACACCCGCCTCTTCCGCGACCGCGCCTTCAGCGCCGGTGTGCTCGCCCAACTCGCCTTCTGGCTCGGCCAGGGCTCCTTCTTCCTGGTGCTCGCCCTGCACCTGCAGTTCGGCCGCGGCCTGGACGCGCTGGGCGCCGGGCTGGTCTTCACCGCGATCGGCCTCGGCTACCTGATCACCTCCAACACCACCCACCGGGTCACCGCCCGGCTCGGCGGTCGTCGCACGATCACGGCCGGCGGGCTGCTGATGGCCGCCGGACTGGTCCTGCTCGCCGTCGCCGCGTTCGACGCCGCGGACGGCAGCGTCTGGTGGCTGGCCCCCGGGCTGTTCGTCGACGGCCTCGGCATGGGCCTGGTGATCGCCCCGGTCACCTCGGTCGTCCTGGCGGGCGTCGAGCCGCGGCTGGCCGGCTCCGCCGCCGGGGTGGTGTCCACCGTGCAGCAGGTCGGCGGGGCGCTCGGGATCGCGCTGATCGGCCTGGTGTACTACGGCGCCGACGGCCCGACCGCCGCCTTCGGCCACAGCGTCCTGGTACTGGCGGCCCTGGAGCTGGTGCTCGTGGCCCTGGTCCGGTTGCTGCCCCGCACCGGCTGACCCTCCCAACAGGGGCCGACCCTCCGAGCAGGGGCCGACCTCCCAACAGGGGCCGACCCTCCGGGCAAGGTCCGATCGAACACGAACCGACCCACCACGGACCGGCTCGCCCCCTCTGCGCACACCCCCGAACACCCCCGAACCACCGGGCGGGTGGCCTCAGGCCCACCCGCCCGTTCCCTTCCCTCCCCCCGATCGGGTTGGATGGCCGGATGAGCGAGGAGAAGAGCGCCGTACCGGCGTGGGAGCAGCGGTTCAGGGCGGCCAGGGTGTGGCTGCCCGACTGGGCCGAGGACGCCCCCGACCGGGCGCTGTACGTGTCCAACGCGACCGGCACCTACGAGGTCTACGCCTGGGACCGCGCCACCGGCGCCCACCGCCAGGTCACCGACCGTCCGAACGGCACGACCGACGCCGAGCTGTCCCCTGACGGCGCCTGGATCTGGTGGTTCGACGACCACGACGGCGACGAGTTCGGTGTCTGGCGCCGTCAGCCGTTCGCGGGCGGCCCGGACGAGGAGGCCGTGCCCGGCCTCGCCCCCTCCTACTCGGCCGGTCTGGCCCTGGGCCGCGACGGCACCGTGGTCGTCGGCCGCTCGACCGACGAGGACGGCACCACCCTGCACCTGCGCCGCCCCGGCGACGCCGAGCCGGTCGAGATCTACCGGCACGCGGAGTACGGCGGCGTCGGCGACCTCAGCCACGACGGCACCCTGCTCGCCGTCGACCACACCGAGCACGGCGACGCGATGCACTCCGCGATCCGGATCGTGCGCATCCCGGCCGCCGGGACCGCCCACAGCGGCACCGCCGCGATCGGCACGCCCGGCACCGTCACCGTCGAGACCGTCGCCGAGCTGGACGAGGTCACCGGCCGGGACGAGCCGCGCGGCGTCGCCTGCCTCGGCTTCGCCCCGGTCGAGGGCGACACCCGGCTGCTGGTCGCCCACCAGCGCACCGGCCGCTGGGAGCCGATGATCTGGGACGTCGTCACCGGCGCCGAGACCGCGCTGACGCTGCGCGACGAGCAGGGCCGCGAGCTGCCCGGCGACGTCTCCGCGCAGTGGCGCCCGGGCGCCGAGGCCCTGCTGGTCGAGCACGAGTACGAGGCGCGCAGCGAGCTGTTCTCGTACTCCCTGGCCGACGGCCGGCTGACCCGCCTGGAGACCCCGCGCGGCACGGTCAGCGGCGCCACCGCCCGTCCGGACGGCACCGTCGAGTACCTGTGGTCCTCCGCCGCCGAGCCGGCCGCGGTCCGCTCCACCGCCGGGACGGTCGTGCTGCGGGCGCCCGGCCCGGTGCCGCCGGGTTCGGTGCCCGTCGAGGACGTCTGGGTGGACGGGCCCGGCGGGCGGGTGCACGCCCTCGTGCAGCGGCCGCCGGGGAGCTCCCCCGAGGACGGCCCGTTCCCGACCCTGTTCGAGGTCCACGGCGGCCCGACCCACCACGACAGCGACTCCTTCGCCGCCGGCCCGGCCGCCTGGCTGGACCACGGCTTCGCGGTGGTCCGGGTCAACTACCGCGGCTCGACCGGCTACGGCCAGGCCTGGACCGACGCCCTGCACGAGCGGGTCGGCCTGATCGAGCTGGAGGACATCGCGGCGGTGCGGGAGTGGGCGGTCGCCAGCGGCCTCGCCGACCCGCGCCGGCTGGTGCTCACCGGCGGCAGCTGGGGCGGCTACCTGACCCTGCTCGGCCTCGGCGTGCAGCCAGACGCCTGGGCGCTCGGCGTCGCCGCCGTACCGGTCGCGGACTACCACACCGCGTACGCCGACGAGATGGAGGCGCTCAAGTCGCTGGACCGCACGCTCTTCGGCGGCACCCCGGAGGAGGTCCCGGACCGTTTCACCGCCTCCTCGCCGCTGACCTACGTCGACCGCGTGCGGGTGCCGGTGTACATCAGCGCCGGGGTCAACGACCCGCGCTGCCCGATCCGGCAGATCGAGAACTACGTCGAGCGGCTGGAGCAGCTCGGCAAGCCGCACGAGGTGTACCGGTACGACGCCGGGCACGGGTCGCTGGTCGTGGAGGAGCGGATCAAGCAGCTGCGGCTGGAGCTCGACTTCGTCCGGCGGCACCTGGACGGGGCCTCCGACGGGACCGCGGCCGGCACCGTCGGCGACGGGAACGGGAACGGGGAGTCCGAGTGAGACGGGTGCTGATGCTCGCGGGCGCGGTGGTGGCCGGGGCCCTGGTGCTCACCGGCTGCTCCGGCTCGCACGGCGACAACGCCTCCTGCCCGCCCCCGGCGGGCCCGCCGGCACCGACCCCGACGGCCGCCAAGCCGGCCGTACCGGGCGCGCCCACCAGCGCCCCGGCGGTCCCCGCGGTCCCGCTCGCCACAGCCACCCGGGCGAGCGCGGTCCAGCCGGGCGCCGACAGGCAGGCCGGCGCCTCGGTCGTGCCGGCGGCGTACGAGCCGACGGACGGGGACGGCACCGTCCAGCTCGCCAAGGGCTCGAAGGGGTCGAGCGGTTCGAAGGGCTCGTCGGGATCATCCGGTTCATCGGGCTCGTCCGGCTCGAAGGGCTCCGGGTCCAAGGGCTCGAAGACCGGCCGCACCGTGCACCACCACATCGACCACTACGACTCGGACGACCGCAACGGCAGCGGCAGTCACAGCCACTGTTCCGGCGACCCGACACCGGCGCCCGCCGGTTCGACGCCGCCGGCCCAGCCGCCGGTCCCGACCTCGACGCTGCCGGTCCCGACGCCGACGCCGCCGGCCCAGCCGCCGGTCAAGCCGACCGCCGGGGCGCCGGTTCCGGGCCCGGTGCCGACCAAGCGCTGAGACGACCCAAGCCCCGTCGATCGCCCGTCGGTCAGTCCAGGACCGGGTCCAGTCCCAGGGCCCGGTCCTGCTCCGCCTCCGCCTCGCGGCGCACCAGGCGGAACCACATGAAGACGACGAAGCCCCCGAAGACGAACCACTCCAGGGTGTAGCCCAGGTTCTGGAAGGCGCGCAGGGTCAGCCCGTCCCCGCCCTGCGGCTGCACGGTCGGTACGGAGGTCAGCCCGGCGGGCGCGTCGTCGGCGGCGACCCAGCCGTCGTACCAGCCGTCGTACTCCAGCACGTTCAGCAGCGAGGCCCGGTTGATCATGCCGAGCTGCCCGGCCGGCAGCCCGCCGGCCACCGCGCCGTTGGTGCCCACGGCCTCGTTGGCCTGCAGCCGCCCGGTGACCGTCACCTGCCCCTCCGGCACGAGCCCGCCGGGCACCGGACCGGCGGCCGTCCCCGCGGGCGCCCCGGGCACCCAGCCGCGTACGACGGCGACGGCGTGCCCGTCGGCGGTGCGCAGCGGGGTGAGCACGTAGTAGCCCTGCTTGCCGTCCACGATCCGGTTGGGCACCAGGAGCTGGTGCTCGGTGTCGTAGCTGCCGGTCACCGTGACGGGCTTGCCGACCGTCTCGGTGGTCACCTGCGGGGTCGCCGGGCCGAGCAGCGCGTCGATCGGCTGGAGGTCACCCGAAGCGGTGATCGCCTTCTGGGTCTCCTGGTGCGTGGACACCCGGTCCTCGAACCGGCCGAGCTGCCAGGAGCCCAGCCACATGCACACCGCCACGGCCGCCACGGCCACAGCGGTGCCGCTCAGCCAGCGCGGAGTCAGGAGGAACCGGTACACACCCCCCACGGTAACCATTCCTCACACCCGCCCGATCCCCAGGGGCCGGTACCGGGCCCTGAGCGCGCCGAGGACGGCCCCCCTCACCGAATCGGGTTCGCCCTCACCCCGCCGAGGGTGAACCCGACGGCTGCGGCGCCGAACCGCCGCCCACCGCCTGCACCCCGCCCCGGTACAGCGTCCCGCTGCACGTCACCGGCAGGGTCGCGGTGGCCGCCGTGGGGCTGCCGGGGGCGGGGGTGTGGGCGATGGTGGCGGTGGGTGGCGGGGTGGTGGGGCTGGCGGTCGGGGTGGCGGTGGGACTGGGGGCCGAGGTGGGGCCCGCCGAGGGCGACGAGGTGGCCTGGGCGTTGGCGCTGGGGGCTCCGGCGGCGCCGGAGGCCGGGACGCCCGAGGCCGCGGGGGCCTGGGAGGTCAGGGAGACCTGGTTGGGGCCGGTCGGCGCGCTGGTGGGGCCGCCGGTGCCGGTGCAGCTCTGGTCGGGGACCCAGGCGAACGACACCCGGTACCCGGCCAGTGGTGCGAGTACCGGCGGCTCCGCGTCCATCGCGGTCAGGCCGCCGGCCGGGTCGCCCGGGGCGTGGTCGGCGGTGCGGACCCGGTTGCGGTCGCCGCCGCTGACCCCGGTGACGGCCACCGCGCCCGGGCCGCCGACGCGGCAGCTGTGCCCGGAGAGGTTGTAGACGGTGAACGAGCCGTAGATGCGTCCGGTCGCGTCGGCCGTGCCGACCTTGGCGATGCCGTCGCCGAGGTCGGTCCGGGTGCAGAGCGGGATGATGCCGCCGTCGCCGGTTCCGGAGGTCCCGGTGGGTGCGACGGTGCCGTCGGCGCGGGTGGTCCCGCCGCCGGGGGTGTGCGGGGTGGTGGACGGACCGGCGGTCGGCGAGGTCTCCGCGGTGCCGCTCTGGCCCACGGGCGGGGCGCTGCCGGGGCCGCTGGTGCCGATGGCGGTGCCGCTGGGGGCCGTGGCGGCGGGGCTCTTGGCGGCGGCCGAGCCGGGGCCGCCGGAGAGTCCGAGGTGCTCCCCCTCGTGCAGCACCGGGAGGACGACGGCGACGGCCAGCGCGAGTGCGGCGGCGCCGGTCCAGGCTCCGCGCCGGGCGGCGCGCCGGCGGGGTACGGCCCGCCGGATCCGGGGCAGTCCGCCGGGTGTGGGCTGGATCCCGGCGACGGCGTGGTGCATGAGCTCCCGGACGACCCGTTCGTCGGTCGTCAGCGTGGAGAGCCCGGAGAGCTCCGAGGCATCCGAAGCGTCCGGGGCGGCCGAGGTCTCGGAGACGTCCGGTGCTCCCGGCCGCGGGGGGCCGCCGCCCGGAGCACCGCCCGGAACGCCGTCCGGGCCCCGCCGTCCGAAGGCGTCAGCCTCAGCCTCAGCCATGACCGGCCTCCATCTGGGTGCGGAGGGCGGCGAGTCCGCGCGATCCGTAGGCCTTCACCGAGCCGAGCGAGATGCCGAGGGTCTCGGCGACCTGCGCCTCCGTCATGTCCACGAAGTAACGCAGCACCAGAACCTCCCGCTGACGGCGTTGCAGACCACGCAGCGCGGCCTTCAACTGGTCGCGCTCCAGGGCATCGTAGGCACCTTCTTCTGCACTGGCCATGTCAGGCATGGGCTTCTGCAGCAGTCTGAGCCCGAGGATCCGTCGGCGCAGCGTGGAGCGGGACAGGTTGACGACCGTCTGCCGCAGGTAGGCCAGGGTCTTCTCGGGCTCGCGCACCCGGCGCCGGGCGGCGTGCACCCGGATGAACGCCTCCTGCACGACGTCCTCGCAGGTCGACAGGTCGTCCAGGAGCAGCGCGGCGAGCCGCAGCAGCGAGCGGTAGTGCGCCTGGTAGGTCTCGGTGAGCAGGTCCTCGCTGGTACCCGCGTCGGTACCGGCGCCGGAGTCCGCCGTACCGGGTGCGGCCGCCGTCATCTGGTCGTCTTCCGGCCTACTCGCAGGCCACGGGGCGCGCGAGGGGAACGACACCGCGGCTCTCGCCGGGATGCCCGCCCTTGCCCCCACCATCACGTTCGCCACGCCCGTTGGACACTCGATCCCCTGTCATGGTTGCCCAGCCCGGGGACCATTCTTCCGTATGGGCGGAAGAGGCCTCCAGGGGATTCCCCCGGGATTCCGGACAGATTGTGTCGAGGAGCGGACACAGGTATGGACACAGGTGCGGACACAACCGGGCAGATCGGAACGGAAGCCGGGGCCGCGGGCGCCGCCGAACCGTCATCAGCACCGCCATCAGCACCGTCTTACCACGGACATCGCCGGCCCTACCGGACCGTCAGCTCACCCGCCACCAGCTCCGCGATCTGCAGCAGGTTGAGCGCCGCCCCCTTGCGCAGGTTGTCCCCGCACAGGAACAGGTCCAGCGCCTCCGGTTCGTCCAGGGCCCGGCGCACCCGCCCGACCCAGACCGGGTCGGTGCCGACCACGTCGTTCGGGGTCGGGAACTCGCCCGCCGCCGGATCGTCGTAGAGGACCACGCCGGGCGCGTCCCGCAGGATGTCCTGCGCGTGCTCCTGGGTGACCTCGCGCTCGAAGCGCGCGTGCACGGCCAGCGCGTGGGTGCGGACGACCGGGATGTGGACGCAGGTCGCGGAGACCTTCAGGGCGGGCAGGCCCAGGATCTTGCGGGACTCGTCCCGGATGCCCAGCTCCTCGGCGGCCCAGCCGCCCTCGCGCAGCCCGCCGGTCCAGGGCACGGCGTTGAACGCGAGCGGGGCCGCGAACGGACCGTGGTCGGCGATCACCGCGCGCAGGTCGCCGGTCTGCCGGCCGACCTCGGTGCCGGCCACCAGCGCGGTCTGCTCCCGCAGCGCCGCCTCACCGTCGCGGCCCTCGCCGCCGGCGGCCTGGTAGGAGGCGACCACGAGCTGGGCCAGCCCGTACTCGGCGTGCAGCGCGCCGAGTGCCGCGATCATCGCGAGGGTGGTGCTGGCCGGGCTGGCGACGATGCCGCGCGGGCGGATCCGCAGCGCGGCCGCGTTGACCTCGGGGACGACCAGCGGCACGTCCTCGGTGGTGCGGAAGGCGGCCGAGTCGTCGACCACCACGACGCCCTTGGCCGCCGCGATCGGCGCCCACTGGGCGGAGACCTCGTCGGGGACGGCGAACACGGCGACGTCGATCCCCGTGAACGCCTCCTCGGAGAGCGGGAGGACTTCGACGGCCTCGCCGCGCACGACCGGCTTGCGGCCGGCCGAGCGCGGGGAGGCGACGAGCCGGACCTCGCCCCAGACGTCCTGACGGAGCGAGAGCAGGCCGAGCAGCACCTCGCCGACCGCGCCGGTGGCGCCGACGACGGCGAGGTTCGGGCGCCGGGTCACCGCCCGGTCTCCCGGGTCATCCGCCCCGTCTCCCGGCTCATCGCCCGGTGCTCCCGCTCCGCTCCCGGGTCATCGCCCGGTGCCGCCGTAGACGACCGCCTCGTCCGTCTCGCTGTCCAGGCCGAAGGCGCTGTGCACGGCGCGGACGGCCTCCGGCACGTCCTCGGCGCGGGTGACGACCGAGATGCGGATCTCCGAGGTGGAGATCAGCTCGATGTTGACGCCCGCGGCGGACAGCGCCTCGAAGAAGGTCGCGGTGACGCCCGGGTTGGAGCGCATGCCGGCGCCGACCAGCGAGATCTTGCCGATCGCGTCGTCGTAGCGCAGCGACTCGTAGCCGATGCCGTCCTTGACCCGGCCGAGCGCGTCGATGGCCTTCTGGCCCTCGGTCTTGGGCAGGGTGAAGGAGATGTCGGTCAGACCGGTCGACGCGGCGGAGACGTTCTGCACCACCATGTCGATGTTGACCTCGGCGTCGGCGATGGCGCGGAAGATGCGCGCCGCCTCGCCGGGCTTGTCGGGCACGCCGACGACGGTCACCTTCGCCTCGGAGGTGTCGTGGGCGACTCCGGAGATGATGGCCTGCTCCATCTCGCCCCCTTCGGGCTGGTACGGGTTGTCGTTGCTGACGATCGTCCCGGGAAGACCCGAGAAGGACGAGCGTACGTGAATCGGGATGTTGTAGCGCCGGGCGTACTCGACACAGCGGTCGAGCAGCACCTTGGAACCGGAGGACGCCAGCTCCAGCATGTCCTCGTAGGCGATCCAGTCGATCTTGCGGGCCTTCTTCACCACGCGCGGGTCGGCGGTGAACACGCCGTCCACGTCGGTGTAGATCTCGCAGACCTCGGCCTTGAGGGCGGCGGCGAGGGCGACGGCGGTGGTGTCCGAGCCGCCCCGGCCCAGCGTGGTGATGTCCTTGCTGGTCTGGGAGACGCCCTGGAAGCCGGCCACGATCGCGATGTTGCCCTCGTCCAGGGCGGTGCGGATGCGGCCCGGCGTCACGTCGATGATGCGCGCCTTGTTGTGGACGGAGTCGGTGATGACGCCGGCCTGGCTGCCCGTGAAGGACTGGGCCTCGTGACCCAGGGATTTGATCGCCATGGCCAGCAGCGCCATGGAGATGCGCTCTCCAGCGGTCAGCAGCATGTCGAACTCACGGCCGGCAGGGATCGGTGACACCTGCTCCGCGAGTTCGATGAGCTCGTCCGTCGTGTCGCCCATCGCGGACACCACGACGACGACCTCATGGCCGGCCTTCTTGGCGTCAACGATTCGACGGGCCACGCGCTTGATGCCCTCGGCATCCGCAACGGATGAGCCGCCGTACTTCTGCACGACAAGGCCCACGTGCGCTCCTCGACTTGTGTCGTTTTCCGGGGGCGCCTGGCCCCCGTACCCCCGGGGGAGGGGGGTGTGCGGTCCGCGCCAGTCTACCGAGCAGGGGTGCCCCGACCGGCGCTTTCCATATGATGAGACGTCCGTTTCAGCAGGTGACCGGCGGGACGGGCGGC
Organism: Kitasatospora xanthocidica; assembly: GCF_014656195.1. Taxonomy (GTDB): domain Bacteria; phylum Actinomycetota; class Actinomycetes; order Streptomycetales; family Streptomycetaceae; genus Kitasatospora; species Kitasatospora xanthocidica. The sequence continues at coordinate 219,359 of NZ_BNBY01000001.1, forward strand.
CCCACCGGCAGGTCTGCGGGCGATTCGGTACGGCCCCGAAGAATCGGCGGACCGACCGACCGCGATCCGGCCGGATTTCTTTTCCGGACGGCGCGCTGAGGCATTCGTCACAATCGGCGCCGCGGTCGCGGTCCGGCGCTTTTCCGAGGGCGCGGCATCCGTGCTCCGGCGCTTTCCGCGATCGCGGCCGTTCAGTGCTTGAGCCCCAGCTCGGCCGCCATCAGGTCGCCGGCCTGCTGCTCCAGCTGCTCGTCGGTGAGCCCGTCGTCGTCGGTGTCCGCGCCGTCCGGCACCGCGCCGATCGGGCTGTCCAGCCGGACGTGCGCGATCAGCGACTGCAGCGCCCGCAGCACCGCGGTGCAGGTCGTGCCCCAGTTGGAGAGGTAGGAGAACTGCCACCACCACAGCGCCTCACTGACCCGGCCCTCGCGGTAGTGCGTCAGCCCGTGCTGGAGCTCGCTGACCACTCCGGCCAGGTCGTCCGAGATCCGGAAGGCGTTGGGCTTCTCCGGCGGGCCGTACGGGTCGAAGACCTCGTGGTAGACGTCGATCGGCGCGAGCAGCTCGGCCAGCCGCTCGCGCAGCTGCTCGCCGTCCGGCTCGGGACCGGCGTCGGGCTCGAAGCGGTCCTCCGGGACGACGTCCTCGATGGCACCCAGCCGGCCGCCGGCCAGCAGCAGCTGCGAGACCTCCAGGAGCAGCAGCGAGACCGCGCTGCCCGGCTCGTCGCCCTTGGCGACCTCGGTGACGGCGAGCACGAAGCTCTCCACCGAGTCGGCGATCTGCACGGCGAAGTCGTCGGGCTCCGAGCCGTGCGCGTGGGTGTGCTGCTGGTTGATCGTCCGGTCAGACATCGAGCAGTCGTCTCCCTTCGAAGGCGCGGCCGAGGGTGACCTCGTCCGCGTACTCCAGATCCCCGCCGACGGGCAGGCCGCTCGCCAGACGGGTCACCTTCAGGCCCATCGGCTTGCAGAGCCGGGCCAGGTAGGTGGCGGTCGCCTCCCCCTCCAGATTGGGGTCGGTGGCCAGGATCAGCTCGGTGACCGTGCCGTCCGCGAGGCGCGCCAGCAGCTCGCGGATGCGGAGGTCGTCCGGGCCGACGCCCTCGATGGGGCTGATCGCGCCGCCCAGCACGTGGTAGCGGCCGCGGAACTCACGGGTGCGCTCGATGGCGACGACGTCCTTGGGCTCCTCGACCACGCAGATGACGCCGAGGTCGCGGCGGGGGTCCAGACAGACCCGGCACTGCTCGGCCTCGGCGACGTTGCCGCAGACCGCGCAGAAACGGACCTTGTCCTTGACCTCCAGCAGCGCGTGCGCGAGCCGACGCACGTCGATCGGGTCGGACTGCAGCACGTGGAAGGCGATCCGCTGGGCGCTCTTGGGACCGACACCGGGCAGCCTGCCCAGCTCGTCGATCAGGTCCTGAACCACGCCCTCGTACAACGTCGCGCCTTCCTTCGGGATGGTCGGTGGTGCTCCGGTGCCATCATCCAACGAATCGGGCGTCGGACACAGCGCCCGACGCCCGACTCCCACATAAATCACATGGGTCCATCGCCTGAACTCCGGGCCCGTTCGACCGTACGGGCCCGTTCGACCGGACGGATCCGCTCAGTCGTACGGATCCACTCGGCCGTACGGGCCCTCTCGGCCGTACGGATCCGCTCGGCCGTACGGATCCGCTCAGCCGTACGGGCCCGGCGCTCCGGACTCAGAACGGCAGGCCGGGAATGCCGCCGCCGAGGCCCTGGGTCAGCGGGCCCATGCGCTCGGCCTGCATCTTCTGCGCGGTCTGGTTCGCGTCCCGGACCGCCGCCAGGACCAGGTCGGCCAGGGTCTCGGTGTCCTCCGGGTCGACCGCGGCCGGGGCAATGGCCAGCGCCACCAGCTCACCGGCACCGGTCACCGTCGCCTCGACCAGGCCGCCGCCCGCCGAACCGGTCACCTTCGTCTCGGCCAGCTCCTGCTGGGCCTTCGCGAGATCCTGCTGCATCTTCTGCGCCTGCTTCAGCAGCTGCTGCATGTTGGGCTGGCCACCACCGGGGAACACGGCTCTCTCCTTGCTGTCACGGCTGTCTGCGGTGCGTCGTCCGTCACCGCCGAGCCTACGTGCTGCGTCCTGCTCAGGAACCCCGGTGGTGGATCTCCTCCAGCACCGTCGCCCCCAGTTCGCGGATGATCAGCTCCTGACCGGAGAACGCCTCCTCGTTGAGGTCGGGGTCGTCCTCCTCCGGGATGTCGTCCTCCGGGGCCACCGACCGCACCGGGGGCGCGGGCGGCGCCGCCACCGGCGGCGGGGCCTGGACCGGAGCGGGCCGCGCGGGCGGCGCCTGCACCGACGCGGGCGCCATCGCGGGCGCCGGTGCCGGAACGGACGCGGGCACGGGCGCCGGAGCGGCCGGACGGGCGGGGGCTCCCCAGCCCCCGCCGCCCTGGGCACCGCCCTGAGCACCGCCGGGGGCGGCACCGGACGGAGCCGCGCCGGACCCGCCGGACGGGTCGACGATGCACTCGATCCGCCAGTCCACGCCGAGCGCGTCGGTCAGCGCGCCACGCAGCACGTCGTCGCTGTTGCTGCCGACGAAGCTGTCGCGGGCGCCGGCGTTGATGAACGACACCTGGAGCACGCTGCCGTCGAACCCGGCCACCTGGCCGTTCTGGCTGAGCAGGATCCAGGTGAAACGGCGGCGGTTCTTCACCGCCTCCAGGATCTGCGGCCACAGCTGCCGGACCTGCGCGGCGCCCTGCTGCGCGGAGGCCGACGGCTGAGCGCCGGGGGCCGCCGGAGCGGGCGCGGGCACCGGAGCCGGCGCCTGGACGGCCTGCGGCTGCGGTGCGACGGGCGCCGCGGGGGCCGGGGACGGGGCAGCGGCGGGGGCGCCGCCACCGGCCGGCGGGAAACTGCGCGGGATCGGCCAGGCACCCGGCGCGGGCGCGGCGGGCCCGGCGGGCGCGGCGGGCGCGGCTGCCGCCGGCGGGGCCTGCACGGGCGCCGGCTGCACCGGAGCCGCCATGGGCGCGGCCTGCACCGGAGCCTCGACCGGAACCTCCACCGCGGGCGCGGCGACGGACGCCGCCACGGGCGCGGCCGCCGGCAACCCCACCGGCGGGGTTCCCGGTACCGCCCCCGGCACCGCCATCGGGGCGGCCATCGGCGCGGCGAACCCGCCTGCCGCCGCCCGTCGCTCCAGCTTGTCCAGGCGCGCCTGCAGCGACAGCTCGTCGCTGTACGCGCCGGGCAGCATCACCCGGGCGCAGATCAGCTCCAGCTGCAGCCGGGGCGCCGCGTTGCCGCGCATCTCGGTCAGTCCGGTGTTGACGAGGTCCGCGGCCCGGCTCAGCTCGGCCGCGCCGAACGAGTCCGCCTGCGCCTGCATCACCGCGACCCGGTCCGCCGGGGCGTCGATCAGCCCCTTCTCCCCGGCGTCCGGCACGGTGGCCAGGATCACCAGGTCGCGCAGCCGCTCCAGCAGGTCGGTGACGAAGCGGCGCGGGTCGTGCCCGCCCTCGACCACCCGGTCGATCACCTGGAACACCGTCGCCCCGTCGTGCGCTGCGAAGGCGTCCACCACCTCGTCCAGCAGCGCGGAGTCGGTGTACCCGAGCAGCGAGGTCGCCATCGGGTAGGTGACGCCGCCCTCGGCGGCACCGGCCAGCAGCTGGTCCATGACCGACATCGAGTCACGCACCGAGCCCGCCCCGGCCCGGACCACCAGCGGGAACACCGAGTCCTCGACCTGGATGCCCTCGCGGCCGCAGACCTCCGCCAGGTAGTCGCGCAGCGTGCCGGGCGGGACCAGCCGGAACGGGTAGTGGTGCGTCCGGGACCGGATCGTCCCGATGACCTTCTCCGGCTCGGTGGTCGCGAAGATGAACTTGAGGTGCTCCGGCGGCTCCTCGACCACCTTGAGCAGCGCGTTGAAGCCGGCCGAGGTCACCATGTGCGCCTCGTCCAGGATGAAGATCTTGTACCGGCTGTGCACCGGCGCGAAGAACGCCCGCTCGCGCAGCTCGCGCGCGTCGTCCACACCACCGTGCGAGGCGGCGTCGATCTCGATCACGTCGATCGAGCCGGGCCCGCCGGTCGCCAGGTCCCGGCAGGACTGGCACTCCCCGCAGGGCGTCGGCGTCGGCCCCTGTTCACAGTTGAGGCAGCGGGCCAGGATGCGCGCGCTCGTCGTCTTGCCACAGCCGCGCGGCCCGCTGAACAGGTACGCGTGGTTGACCCTGTTGTTGCGCAGGGCCTGCTGGAGCGGAGCGGTCACGTGCTCCTGCCCGATGACCTCCGCGAAGGTCTCGGGGCGGTAGCGGCGGTACAGGGCTAGGGACACACCACCGACGATATCGGGACGGGCGGACAAACGCGTCGCCCCTCACTCCCCCACGCCCCTCCGGGAACGCAAAGACCCCCCGTGCACCCGCCAGAGCCCTCCTACCCTTGCTGCCTTCCGGCCCTGGGGGGGTTCAGAGAGATAACGCCACACGAGGGGCTGACACCCACAGTACCGGATCCCGGCCCCGACGATCCACAGGCCACCCCCACCCCCGACCTGCGAGACAGGTGGTCGCGAGCACCCCGAAACATGTACTAAGCTCTCCCACGGAGGATTCGCCTAGAGGCCTAGGGCGCACGCTTGGAAAGCGTGTTGGGGGCAACCCCTCACGAGTTCGAATCTCGTATCCTCCGCCGGCAGAAGGCCCGGACCGTTCCGACGGTCCGGGCCTTCGTCGTTTCCTGATGGCAAGCCGACGCCATCGCGGGGAAGGCCCCTCGCCGAGGAGCGGCGCGGGCCTCCCGCTCCGTGCTGCCGGTCAGGCGGGGGTTCCACCGGACCCCAATCCCGTCCTCCTGGAGACCTTCGACCGGATGTGGACCGCGAGCGAGCTCGCCCGCCGCTGGTCGGCGCACCACGCCCCCGACCGCGACGCCGTCCGGGAGCATCGCCTGCTGGAGGAGGCGGCACTGGCCCGCGACGCCGACGCAGCGGCCGAGGCACTGGTCCGGCACCTCGCCCTGCCGCAGCCGGTCTGGCCGACCGCACGTCCCACGGACTCGCGAAGGAGACCTGCGGCGCACCGCCCATGGTGGCGGGGTCAGGTGCGGGTCCAGTGGTCGGTCAGGGCGGTGACCGGGCCGGGGCTGCCGAGGGCGACCAGGGTCATGGTGTCGGCCGGGTAGAGCGAGGCGCACGCGGCGGCGACCTCGGGGGCCGTGGTGCGGCGGAGGGCGTCCGGGAGGTGTTCCGCCCAGTCGAGGGGGCGGCCGGCCGACACGCCGTCGCGCAGCAGGTCCGCCTTGGTGGCGGGGGTGTCGAAGGCTCCGAGCAGTTGGGCGGCGCAGAAGGAGCGGATCGGGTCGAGTTCGGCGGCGGTGACGGGCTCGGCTCGCAGGCTGCGCAGGGATGTCCGGATGGTGTCGAGTGCGCGCGCGGCGTCCTGCGGGGGGAGGACGGCCCGGACGTAGGCCCGGGGCTCGTCGAGGAGCAGGTCACGCCCCGAGTGGAGCGGGTGGTGGAGGCCCGCGTCGAGCGCCCGGACCGCCAGCCGGGACAGCGGGTGGACGCCGGTGACGGCCGTGGCCAGGAAGCGTGCGGCCGCCCCGCTGTCGCCCGGGGGTTCGGGGGCGCTCAGGGTCAGGTGCACCAGGTCCAGGGCTTCGTGGGGCAGGGCCAGTGCGCCGCCGGTCGGGGGCGCGGATTCGCCGGACGGAGGCGAGGGCCGGTCGGACGGGGACGCGGGCCAGCCGGACAGGGCCTGTTCGGCCTCCGCCGCGAACTGCTCGGCGTCGAGGTCGCCCACGGCGACCAGCCAGCCGCCGCCCCTGCCCAGGACCGCCCGATGGACCTCGGCGAGGTCCGTCAGGCCGTCCTCCTCTGGCCGGTCGGCGGGGCCGCCGAGCCGGTGGCGGCGGAGCGCGGTGTCCATCAGCGCCTCCGGGGAGCGGGGGCGCCGCGGTACCCGCAGTGGCGTCACCTCGCCGAGAGGGAGCAGGAGTTCGCGCAGCAGTCCCAGCCAGTGCCCCGCGCGGGCCGGTGTGGTGCATCCGGTGACGTCGAACCACTGGCCGTCGGTGGCCAGGTGGAGGAGGCCGCCGGCGGCCTCCGCGCGGGCCGCCGCGTCGGTGCGTTCGGCGAGCAGCCGGACCAGGGCGTCCAGGTGCTGCGGGTTCCGCCACCCCGTCTCCAGCAAGGGCAGCCGGAACCGCAGCTCCACCAGCGGGCTGCGGGTGTCCCGGACGGCCACCACACGGGTACCGCCGGCCGACCGGGTCTCGCGGCGCGGCCCGTGCCGGGGCGCCGGCTGGACGGCGGGTGGCGGAACGGGCCTGGCCGGCGCCGGGCCGAGGGCGCCGGGAGAGGAGGGAACGGCGGGAGCGACGCCGGTGGACGTGGGCCGCCCCGGATCAGGTGCGGCGCCGTGGTCCGGCGCGGGGCGGGTCCGGGCCGGGCCCGGGTTCATCACGAGGACCCCCTTGGCGGCCGTCCCCAGCCGGCGGGCCGCGGCGGCGACCAGGGCGGGGTCGACCTCACCGAGCAGGGCCGGGTACTCGTCGAGGAGTTCGGCCCTCCCGAACAGCAGCTCCAGGCAGCCCAGGGCCCGGCTGCGCGCATAGGCGTCGGCGTACTGCCGGTGGTGCTTGAGGAGCAGGCGCCGGACGGCCTGGGCCCGCCGCTGCCCGAACCGGGGGTCGTCGGCCCACCCGGCCCACCGGCCGGTGACGGTCTCGACCGTCCGCCGCGCCGACTCCCCGGGCGGCACCAGGGCGGTGAGGACCAGGAGGTCCGGGTCCCGCGCGTCGAGCGGGCCGAAGACGCCGCAGCCGGCCGACACGGCCCGGAGTCCGTCCAGCCCGTGGTGGTTGATCATCTCGGCCAGTACGACGTGCGCGAGGTATCCCGTGAGGTCCCCGACCGGGTCGGGCAGCCGGTAGCCGACGGCGACGGCCGGGGCGGTGACCGACGGCTCGGTGCAGGTCTGCCACCGGTCCTCGGCGAGGGCCGGTTCGCGCAGGTCGGGGGCCGGCCCGGCCGGGCGCGACGGGATGTCCGCGAAGTGCCGTTCCACCAGGGCCAGCAGCTGCTGGGGCTCGTGGTCGCCGACCACGGTGAGGACGGCGTTCCCGGGCGCGTAGTGCGCCCGGAAGAACTCCTGGCACGCCTCGACGGTGGCGGTGCGCAGCTGGTCCACCCGCCCGTAGCCGTCGTGCGCGTTGGCGAAGCTGCGGAAGGCCACGCCGGGCAGCAGCGGCCACGGCAGGCCTCCGTACGGCCGGGCCGTCACCGCCTGGTGGATCTCCTCCTCGACGCCGGCCAGTTGCTCGGCCAGCGTGTGCTCGGTGAAGACCGGGGCGCGCATCCGGTCGGCCTCGGCGAACAGCGCCCGTTCGACCACCGCGGCGGGAACGAGCTGGTGGTAGTCGGTGTAGTCCTGGTGCGTGGTCCCGTTGGCCTGGCCGCCGAGGGGGTGGATGTGGTCGTAGAAGCTTCCGGGGGGCAGGCTCGCGCTGCCGCGGAACATCAGGTGCTCGAAGAGGTGGGCGAAGCCCTCCTGGCCGGGTCGCTCGGAGCGGTAGCCGACGCCGTAGTGGACGCAGACCGCGGTGCGCGGGGAGCCCGGCTGCCGTTCGAGGACCACCCGCAGGCCGTTGCCGAGGGTCGCGCGGTGGAGTTCGCGCCCGCTCATGAGGCCTCCTTGCCGTCCAGGTCGACCAGGAAGCGCAGGAACCCGGCGTAGTGGTCGAAGCCGTGGTCGAAGCCGTCCAGGTAGGCGGCGATGTCGTGGACGTGGAGCAGGATCCGCAGCGCGGCGATCCGGTGCCACTCCGGGCCGAGGTCGCGGCCGTACCCTTCGAAGAGCGCGTCGGTGAGGGCCTGCCACTGGGCCTTGTCCCCGCCCAACTGCCACTGGAGTTCCACCAGTTCACCGACCACCCAGCCCAGGTCGAGGTACCAGGGCAGGGCGCAGACGTCCTCGCCGACGAGCAGGTCCACACCGCCCGAGGCGTGGTCGACGACGAGCGATCCGAGTCCGGGCGCGCCGTGCGCGAGCGTGGTGTCGGGGTCGCCCGCCGTGCGGCGGTACCAGGCGAGCAGCCGGGACCAGCGCTCCTCCCCGAGCTCGCGGCGAAGCCCGGCCTGGGCGCAGGCCGCGCGGGGGCTCGCGGCGCGGCCGCCCAGCCAGTCGCCGAGCCGCGCGAGGGCGCGCGAGGGCGTGGCCGGGCGGCCCGTCGGCGGCTCCAGCCGGTGCAGGGCGCGCAGCAGCCGGCCCAGGTCGCGGAGCGGCCCGGCGAGGTGGGGGCCGAGGCCGCCGTTCAGCAGCAGGTGCGCGACGGAGACCTCGCCGCGCACCTCGTAGCGCCGTGCGGGTCCGTCGGCCGTGCCGGGCACCAGCCGGGCGCCGCCGTTGCCGGAGTCGGAACCGGAACCCGAGTCGGGACCGGGACCGGAACCGGAGCCCGAGTCGGGACCGGAGCCCGAGTCGGGGCCGGAGCCGGCCCGCGCCAGCAGGCGGTCGAGCTCCTCGTCGACGGGCTGGAAGGGCGTGGGCGCCAGCGGCCCCGGGGTGCGGCGCCAGCGCCAGCCGCCGCCCGGAAGCTCCCGGACCGAGGTCCGCAGCAGCCCGGTGCCGAACTCGCCGTCCGACGTCGGGTCCCCGGAGGACTCCCCGGAGGACGAGGCGTCGGGCTCCGGCCGGCTCTCGACGAGCAGCCGCAGCGCGTGCGGCAGGCCCGGCGGCACCCAGGCGTCGTCCTGGCCCGTGGTCAGGCTGCGTCCGGGGACGGGCGGGACGAGCACCACGTTCGGCCGGGCCGCCAGCGTGGCCCAGTGGCCCCGGAAGGCGTCCCCGTCGAGGGCGCCCGGGGGCAGCGCGGGGGCGACGACGACCGGCGCCCGGGTGGACTGCGCGGCCAGCAGGGCCGGGCTGTCCGCCAGGCCCAGCGCCAGCCGGGCCAGGAAGTGCACGGTCGCGGGGTAGACCACGATCGCCTGCGCCCACCGCGCCCACTCGACGTGGCGCGCGGTGGCCTCGTCCTCGGGCCAGCTGTCGCTCCACACCGTCCCGCCCGTCCGGGCGGCGATCACCTGCCTGGTCACGAAGCGTTCCGCGCTGCGGGTGAGCACCACCCGGACCTCCACGCCGGGGTGGTTCAGGCGCAGCCAGTCCAGCCAGTACGGGAGGGACCAGGCGTAGGCGGAGCCGGTGACGACGATGAGAAGTCGCTCCAGCCCCAGGTCGGGGATCCCGTCGGAATTGCCGACCTGCGGCCCGCCGGTCACCGGGTGCGGCTCGCCGATCACCGGGCGACCGCTTCCAGCAGGGTCTCCAGCTCGGCCAGGGAGGCGCGTTCGCCGTACCGGGCGTGGACGCCAGTGACGTTGAGCACGATCTCGTCCACGCCGGCGTCCGCGAACTCCCGCAACCGGTCCGCAAGTTCGGCTCGGTCCCCGTACAGGAAGGCGCCGCCGTCCAGCAGTGCCTGGGCGTTGGCCGCCGGGTCCTCGGTGGAGGTCTCGATGCCGGAGCGGCGCAGCATGTCGGCGTAGTGCGGGAGCATCGTGTGCGCGGTGTTGCTGATCGCGGCGAGTTCGGCAGGGTTCCGGCCCTCCGCCGCCAGCGCCAGCGGGACGGTCGCCACGACCCTGGGCACCGGCCGGCCGGCCGCCGCGGCCCCTTCCCGCAGCGCCGGTATGACGGTGTCGCGCACGTACGGGGCGGGGGTCAGCCAGGTGATCGCGACGTCGGCGATCTCGCCGGCCAGTCTGGCCATCCTGGGCCGCAGCACGCCCAGGCCGATCTCCACCGGCGGCCGGGGCACCAGGGCGAACGGCGAGCGGCAGGTGAAGTACTCGCCGACGTGGTCGGCCTCGCCCTTCTCCAGCAGGTCCCGCATGATCGTGACGTACTCGCGCACGGCGCCGAGCTGGCTGCGGTACGGCGCGCCCATCATGCTGTACTGGAACGCGGCCGAGCCCGGCCCGAACCCGGCCACCACCGGGTGCCCGCTGGCCACCGCCAGCCCGTGGGCCTGGATGGCGGCCTGGTAGGGGTGGCGCAGCGGCATCAGGGTCACGCCGGTGCCGGTCGGCACCCGGAAGCCGCAGGCGGAGACGTGGGTGAGGTCCTGGAAAGGGTCGTTGATCACGGCCTGGCCCTGCCACATCCGGTGTGCCGCGCTCCACTGCGCGAGGGCGGCGTACGGCAGCAGCTGCTCCGGGCGGAGGGGGGCGATCGGGGCCAGGAACGAGTAGGTGGTCATCGGTTGCGGCCTCCGGCCAGGGCTTCGGACGGTTCTTCTGACTGCTCTTCGGGCGATGCTTCGGACGGTTCTCCGGACGGCGCTCCGGACGGTTCTCCGGACGGCTCTCCGGAGCGGGGCTTCTCCTCCAGCAGCCCCAGCTGCTGGCCCCGGACCAGTTCCGCGTACATCGGGCTGGTCAGCATCAGGTCCTCGTGCCGGCCCTCGGCCTTGACCTCGCCGCCGTCCATGACGATCACGTGGTCGGCGTGCCGCACGGTGGAGATGCGATGGGCGACGACGAGGACGGCGCGGTCGCGGCTGATCCCGTCGACGAGGTTGCGCAGCCGCAGCTCGTTGACGCTGTCCAGCTGCGAGGACGGTTCGTCGAGCAGGACGAGCGGGGCGTCCGAGAGGCTCGCCCGGGCCAGGGCCAGGCGCTGGCGCTGGCCGCCCGAGAGGTCGTGGGCGCCGCCGAGGACGGTGTCCAGGCCGGACGGGAGCCGGGTGACGTCCTCCTCCAGCCCGACCGCCCGCAGCGCGCGGAGCAGCGTCTCGTCGTCCAGCGGCCGTTCCTGGCCGAGCGTCAGGTTGTTGCGCACGGAGTCCCGCAGCAGGGTGTTGCCCTGGTCGACGTAGGCGAGCCGGCCGCGCAGCTCGGCCAGCGACCAGGCGTCCGCCTCCCGGCCGAACAGCTCGATCCGGCCGTCCTGCGGCTCCACGAACCGCTCGACCAGGCCGAGCACGGTGGACTTGCCGGAGCCGGAGAGCCCGACCATCGCGGTCAGTCCGGTGGCGGGGACGGTCAGGTCGACCTTCCGCAGCACGGGCTCCTGCCCGTACGAGAACTCGACCTGCTCGAACCGTACGGCGGGGGCGTCCGGCACCGGCGCGGGCGCGGGCCCGTCCGTCGCGCGCGCGTCGAGGTCCTCGGACGGCAGGGCGAACAGGTCGTCGAAGCGCTGCCGGGAGGCCAGGCCCGCCTGGATGGTGCTCATCCCGGACATCGCCATGATGAGCGGCGCGGTGAGCTGGAAGAGGTAGAGCAGGAACGACACGAAGGTGCCGAGGTCGAGGTCGCCACCGGTGATCCGGGCGCCGCCGCCGAGGATGACCGCGACCAGGGCGATCTGCTGGCCCAGGTTGATGACGGGCACCATCAGGGCCTCCATCGCGGAGGCGCGGGTCGCGAATCCGGCGACCCGCTCGGCCCGGGTGGCGAGTTCGGCCGAGACGACGCGCTCGGCGCGGTAGGCCTTGATCACCGTGAGCGCCTGGATCGCGGCGACGAAGTGCTCGGTGAGCGAGCCGACCTCGTTCTGGATCGCGATGTACCGGCGCCTCAGCGAGACGACGACCCCGCCGACCACGGCCAGCGCGGCGAGGAACGCCCCGAGCGTGATGAGCAGCAGGACCCAGTCCAGGATGCCCATGATCACCATGGTTCCGACCAGGGTGACCAGCGACATCGGCAGTTGGATCGGCCCGATGTCGACGATGCTCTTGATCGCCGAGGCGTCCACGGTGAGCCGCGCCGCGAGGTTCCCGGTGCCCTCCTTGCGGGCGGTCGCCAGGTTCAGGCCGATGGAGTGGCGCATGCTCCGCACCCGCAGCCGGCCGACCAGCTGGTGGCCCATCCGGGAGAGCAGGTAGGTGGCGAGGGCGTTGGCGGCGGCGGACCCGAGGCCGACCACCGCCATCACCGTGGTCCACCGGGCCAGGCCCTCGCTCGCCTGGATCGCCTCCAGCAGCTTGCCCACCGTCCAGGGCAGGGCCAGTGTCGCCGCCGTGGAGGCCAGGGCCAGGGCCAGGACGCCCGCGACCTGAAGGCGCTTGCCCCGGAAGATCTCCCGCAGGATGTGCAGCCGCTCGGACGGCGCGTCCGCGGTACTGCCCGCCGTACTCATCATCGTGCTCCCCTCGAGCTCATCGGCACTCCCTTCGAGCCCATCGGCGCTCGCTAGAGCCCATCGGTGCTCCCCTCGAGCCCATCGGCGCTCGCTAGAGCGAGAACTCGATCAACGACCTGACCGGGGTCACCGGTCCTTCCCAGCCGACCCGCAGCCCCGCCCGCTCCGCGAGCCGCTTCAGGTCCGCCACGCTCCGCACCGGGGTCGGCATCATGGCGCGCAGCCACAGCTCCATCCGGGGCCCCTCCGGGCCCCGCATCACCACGTCCAGGCTGACGTCGGCGAGCAGCACCTTTCCGGACGGGCCGGCGGCCTCGGCGCAGCGGCGCAGGATCGCGACCGCGTCCTCGTCGTTCCAGTCGCCCAGGATCGCCGACAGCAGGTAGACGTCCCGGCCCTTCGGCAGCGGGTCGAAGAAGCTGCCCGGTGCGGCGTCGCTGCGCTCGGCGAGGCCGGCGGCGGCGAGGTTGCGCTCCGCGACGCGCGCGGTGCTCGGCAGGTCGACCAGGGTGCCGCGCAGGTGCGGGTGGCGCCGCAGCAGGCTGATCAGGATCGTGCCGGTGTTGCCGCCGACGTCGACCACGCTGCGCACGCCCGACCAGTCGTAGCCGTCGAGGATGAGCTGGGCGTCGAACACCAGCTGCCCGGAGGAGGCGCGGGCGATGGCCTCCGCGGCGGAGCCGCCCTCGTTGACGCTCTCCCAGTAGCCGCGGCCGAACAGGCCCACGTGGGCGGGCTCCCCGGTGCGCACGGTGTGGACGAGGTCCACCAGCGCCAGGTCCGACCGGCCGGTGACACCGTCCGACCGCAGCAACTCGCGGACGGAGAACGGGTGGTCCTCCCGCAGCGGACCGGCCGCCTCGGTCAGCGCGTAGCGGCCGTCCGCGTCGCGGTCCAGCAGCTCCAGGGTGACCAGGTAGCGCAGCAGGGCGTCGAGCGCGTCGGCGCGGGCGCCGGTCAGCCGGGCCAGCGCCTCGGTGGAGTCCGCCCCCGCGGCGATGTGGTCGGCGACACCGAGGGTCGCCGCCGCCCGGATCGCGGACGGTCGCAGCAGGTCGGCAAGCTCCACGAGCCGCTCGGCGCGAGTCGTGTCCTCCATGGCAAGTGCCCCCAGGTGGTTGGTGGTGCTCGTGCGGTACGGGGCCCGGGTGGGGCCGTCGGCCGGCAGCCGACGACCCGCACCCGGGTCCTCACCGGGGCGGTCGGGAACCCGTCACCCCGGAAGGGGCGGGTCAGCAGCCGCCGTTGATGGTCCGGGCGGAGAAGATGCTGGCCATCCAGGAGGCACCGGCGCTCGCGCAGAAGAGCGTCGTCGCCGGGGCGTCGGCGGCCGCCTCGAACTGCAGCTCCTCGGTGTCGGCGTAGGCCTCGTAGCCCGCGACGAGCTCCATGATCGCGGTGGACTTCATGTGTTCACCTCCTCTCGTTCGTCGGTCGGTCGGGGGATGACGCCTCGATACGGGTCGTCAGCAGGTGATCTCGTAGGTCGCACCGCTGGCGGCGCTGATCGAGGCACCCGCCCAGCTGGCACAGCGGGCCGAGCTGGCGCGGGACGCGATGGAGACACAGACCCAGGTGGTGGCGGGGGCGCCTGCGGCGGCGCTGACGGTCAGCTCCTCCGCCTCGGTGTAGGCGCTGTAGCCGGCGACGAGGTCGGTGATGACCGCGCTCTTGTTCTCCATGATTGACCCTCCATCGGATCCGAGTTGAAACCAGAGGACGCGGGCACGCCCCCTGGAACCCACCTCGGCACCGATGGCTCGGGGTGCCCGGGGTGCCCGGGGTGCCCGGGGTGGTCGAGGTCTCCGCCGGGGCTTCGGCCGGCACGCGCATCCGGTGCCGGCCGAAGCCCTGCTCGTCCGTCCGTCCGTCCCGGAGCCTGGCCTAGCGGCTCCGGGCCGTCGGCCCACCGGGGCGGATCAGCAGCCGCCCTTGAAGGTCTTCGCGGAGACGGCGCTGGCCAGCCAGGAGGCGCCCGCGCTCGCGCAGAAGATCGTCGTCGCCGGAGCGTCGGCGGCCGCGTCCACCTGCAGCTCCTCGGTGGCGGCGTAGGCCTCGTAACCCGCGACGAGCTCCATGATCGCGGTGGTCTTCATGTGTTCACCTCCTCTCGTTCCTCGACCGGTCGGGGGATGACGCCTCGGTACGGACCGTCAGCAGGTGATCTCGTAGGTCGCACCGCTGGCGGCGCTGATCGAGGCACCCGCCCAGCTGGCGCACTTGGCCGAGCTGACGCGGGACACGGAGACGGAAACACAGACCCAGGTGGTGGCCGGGGCGCCGGCGGCGGCGCTGACGGTCAGCTCCTCCGCCTCGGTGTAGGCGCTGTAGCCGGCAACCAGGTCGGTGATAACCGCGCTCTTGTTCTCCATGACTGACCCTCCGTCGAATCTGAGCTGAAACCAGGGGACGCGGACACGCCCCCTGGAACCCACCTCAGCTCCGGGTCGGCTCAGCCCTGGACCGGCTCGGCCGCACGGGGGCCGGAGACGTCGAGGGAGTCCAGGTTGCGGTAGGGGTCCGCCGGGTCGACGTTGGCGGCGACCAGGTGGCCGTGCAGCACCCGGACGAAGGTGTCGGGCGCGTCCGCGGTGTCCACCAGGGCCTTGGCGAGCACGCTGGCCCGGTGCTGGCCGAAGCTCAGCCCGTCCATCCCCGGCGCGGGATCGCGCGGCTCCCAGGCCGTGGACACGCCGGGGCGGATCCGCCGGGTGAACACCGAGGTGTCCGACCCGAGGCCGGGCAACTCCCCCACGGCCTCGGCGAGTCCGTGGACGGCCTCGCGGTCCTGCTGGTCCAGGTAGACCACCAGGGCGTCCCGGCGCGGGTACAGCAGCTTGGAGGAGACGATCTTCGAGCGGTACGTCACCCGGTTCGCCTCCAGGTGGGTCAGCGCGGCGTGCCAGACCGGGCGTGCCGCCTGCCAGGACTCGACGTGGACGTAGACCCGCAGCACCTCCCGCGAGCGGTGCGGACGCGTTCCCTCGACCATGAAGAACCCGGGGGACAGCGCCGGCCGCAGCGAGGTGTTGCGCACGCCCACCACCGCACCGCCCACCACCGCACCGGCCGCCACCGCACCGCCCGCCACCGCACCGGCCGCCACCGCACCGGCCGCCGGTTCGCCCTCGACGAGGACCCGTTCGGCCGGAACCCGGACGGTCACCCCGCCGAACTCGACCCGGTGGGTGTCCTCCCCGACCTCCCGCAGCACTCCGCGCAGCGTGGTCTCCCGGTGCGGTACGGCCTTGGCGAGCTCCGCCTCGAACTCCGGGTCCCGGAGCCGGAACGGGAGCGAGCCGCCCTCCACGTCGAGTCCCGCGTGCAGCTCGTGGTAGAGCGCGTCCGACAGGAGCCGGCGCAGTTCCCTGGGGGTCTCGGCCTCCAGTTGCCGCTTCCCCACGGTGGCGCCGGTGCGGTCCGGCAGCACGCTGACGCGCTCGGCGGCCGCGAGCAGCGCGGGGGAGACAGGGGTGTCGCTCATGGCGTGTCCTCGAATCCGAGCAGGGCGGCGAAGCGGTGCGGGGTGATCAGGGCGCCGCGGCCGACCCCGGCGGCGGCCCGCTCGATGCCGGACAGCCGCTGGCTCTGCGCCGCGCCGGCGATCAGCCGGTCCAGCAGGTGCCAGCCGGCGAAGGCGGTGGCGCGCACGGCGAACCCGGGGTCGGGCTCGGTACGGGTCCGGTATCCGCGCCAGAAGTGGTGCACCAGCGGCAGCAGCCGCTCCATCTTCTCCGCGCCGCGGGCCAGGATCTGTTCGTGGGTCAACTCGGTGTCCGGGAAAGGGACGTCGCCGTCCCCCCGGTTGGTGACGATGTCCAGGACCGAGCGGTACAGCCATTCCCCGGCGAACGCTCCCACGTCCCGGGCCGGGTCCGCGAGGCGGAACTCCTCCCAGTCCGCGATGACCGGGACGTCGCCGTCCTTGATCAGCAGCTGGTCCACCCGGAAGTCGGTGTGCGAGGGGACGCGCGGCGCGTCCTTCTCCCAGCGCCGCAGGTTCTCCAGCGCCGACCGCAGCGCCTCGTCCCGCTGCATGAGCCGCCACGCCTCCAGTTCGGCGAAGCTCAGCTCGTTGAACATGGCCAGCGGCAGCCCGCGCAGCAGCGCCGGCTCCGGCATGACGGGCTCGGTGGTGTCCACGTCGCCCACAGGGACGGCGGAGTGCAGGACACCGATCTTCTGCCCCACCACGAAGGCCAGTTCGCCGTCGAAGTCCTCGTCGACCATCAGCTCGGCGCCGGTCCTGGCCTCGACGTGCTCGAAGACCACCAGCCCGGCCGCCCGGTCGGAGCCGAGCAGCACCGGCACGTGCGCCGCCAGCTCGTCCACGGCCTCGACGAAGTCCTCGAAGGACTGGATGCGCGCCATCCGCTCCCGCACGTCGGCTTCCCCGCCGACCAGCCGCTTGACGAAGACCCGCCGGCCGCTCGCGGTGTCCCCGGACCAGGCGTGGTTGCGGCCGACCGGAGCGGTGACGGAATCACGGACGAAAGCGCCGACGCCGAGCTTCTCCAGCAGGGCGTCCACCTCCGGGAAAGCGTCCAGATCGGCCGGCCGGAATGCCGGACGGGAATTCCCGTCCGCCTTTTCCGGCGCCCCGGCCGGGTGCTCCTCGGCGGGCTTCGCTCCGGAACCTGCCAGCGTGGTTCCCGGCACGGCCACCTCCATTCCTCGCTGCCCAGTCGGAACTCGTGTCCCTCGAACTGAGGAAATCCTCGCGCTTCCGGCGGGACCGCCGGAAGCCGCCGATCGTCGGTAGCCGCCAGCCGACCGGCTGCCGTTGCGCCGGATCCGCAGCCGATCGGCTGCCCGGCGGGAGCGGGGCGCCGGGCCCGGGCATCGGACACGGAAAAGCGGGCTCCGGATGGCGGAGGCCACCCGGAACCCGCCACGGGGTTTCGGAAACGAGTTTTCGGGACCGTGCCCGAGAAATACGCTCTCAGGAATTCAACGGGAACCCGAAGGGAATCGACGGGGGAATCGGCCGGGTCAGGCGGCCCTGGTCGGCAGCGGGGCGCGGCCGGTCCGCTGGGCCCGGTGGGCGATCACCGCCGCCTGGACGCGGTTGGCCACGCCGAGCTTGGCGAAGATGTCGCTGACGCAGTCCTTCACCGTCCCCGTGCCGATCACCAGCCGGCGCCCGATGTCGGCGTTGGACAGGCCCTCGGCCACCATGGCGAGCACCTCCTCCTCCCGCACGCTCAGCAGGGCGGTCAGCCGTCTGGCCGCCAGCGTGGCGTCGGTGTGCCGGACGTCGTCCGCCACCTCCGACAGCAGCCGGGAGGCGGCCATGGTGGACAGCACGGTGCTGCCGACCGCCAGGGCCCGCACCGAGGCCAGCAGCTGGTCCGGACCGGTGTCCCGGAGCAGGAAGCCCGCGGCCCCCATGCGCAGCGCCCTGAGCACCCCCTCGTCCATGACGGGCGGGGCCAGCACGGCGACCCGGGGGGATCCGGGCAGGTCCAGCAGGTCCTTCAGGACGCCGAAGCCGTCGGCGCCGCTCACCTGCATGTCCAGCAGGACGACGTCCGGCCGGCAGCGCCGGGCCTCGGCGACCGCTTCGGCACCGCCCGCGACCCGGGCCCTGAGGTCCTCGGCGGACTCGATGATCATCTGCAGGCCGGCGCGCAGCAGGGGCTGGTCGTCGACGATGAGGGTGAGGGTCACGATCGGTTCCTGCCTGCTCGGATGCTCATCGCCACCTGTGCCAGGAAGACCCCGGCGATGACGGTCAGGGAAACCCAGACGGCGTGGTCGGTGATCGTCTCGGCGAGGTCGACGGCGGGCTGTCCGATCGTGTAGCCGAGCGTGGTGAAGAGCCCTGCCCAGGCGGCCACGCCGATCAGGGCGAGCAGGAGGAAGAGCGGGAGGCCCATCCCGACCCAGCCGGCCGAGGCGAACGCGAGCGTGGCCGGGATCAGGGGCAGCGGGGAGAGCACGACGGCTCCGGCGATGATCCGCCGGCTCGCGGGCGTCTCCCGCGCCAGGATGCTGCGGGAGCGCCGGACGGCGCCCTCGGGCGGGGTCCCCGCGAGGAGCCGCACCACGTTCCCGCCCCACAGCCGCCCGGCGAGCCAGAACACCCAGACGAACTTCAGCTTCCCGATGACGCCCGCGATCAGCACGGTCACGATCGAGGCCTCGCCGACGCGGGCGAACGCCCCCGCGACGGTCATCGAACTCGGCGTGCCGGTCAGCGCCGCGAGCAGCACCGGATCCGTGCCGATCAGCCAGGGTTTGAGCGGCCACATCGCGAACGAGTAGGCGAACACCAGCCACACCGCGTACCAGCAGAAAAGGTCCCTCGACGTGGGGGCGCCGCCCCAGGGCAGCCACGGTTTGTCGAGCGGCCGTTTCCGGCTTTTCGGTTCGGTTTCGGACGTGGTGGTCAAGAGGGACCTCCAGTGCGTTCTGTAGGTACCCGGAAGCCGCCCCCGGAAAATATCGGCGGACCTCCGCGGGCAGGGAAGACCCCGGAATCAGAGCCGTGCATCTCGTGAAACGACCGCGGCCATATCCGGCCGCTCTGCGGACTATGCGGAATTCACACGCACGAACCGGTCGGGGAGCAGGGAATCCGCCTGCGGAGGCCGCGGACCGGGATCGACACCGGTCGGCCGGGCAGGCCTCAGAAGTCCACCGTCAACAACAAAAAACCTGCGCATGAAGACCCCCCGTCCTGCGCAAATTCCCGATTGGGCCAGGACCGCCGATGCCGGGCATCGGCGCGATGATCGTCTCATAGCCGAAGCGGGGCTTCAACCTTTACCAGCACATTACAGACCCGCCGATCGACTGGAGTTCGCAGCCGATCGGCGGGGCTTTTGCCGCCCTCCGGCGGGGGTCGCGCGAGAGCCCGCCGGGGCCCCGCACCGCCCGGGTACGGGCCGCACGGCACCCGGGGCGCAAGGCGCGCGACACCCGGGGACGCCCGGCCGCCGCCGAACTACTTGCCAAGGCAGACAGTAGTATGCCTATGGTTTCCACCATGGAAAGCACTTCGCGCAACTCCGGCCCGTCCGACCCCCGTTCCGTCCGTGCCGCCCTGGACTCCGTCGCCGACGCCCGCTCCCGGGCGGCCGACCGGGTCCGCACCCCGTGGTGGTACCACGCCGGGCTGGGCGCGGCGCTCGCCGCCTGGTTCGTCTCGATGAGCCTGCGGGCCGCCACCTGGAGCGGCGCGGTGTTCGTCCTCGTGGTGCTGGGCCTCGGGTGGGCGCTCCGGCAGTCGACCGGGGTCTCCTTCGCCGCCCTCACCGCCACCCCCGCGACCCGCAGGCTGTACGCCGGCTACCTGCTCGCCCTGGTCGTGTTGGCCGCGGCCGGGATGACCCTGGAGTGGGGAGCGGACGTCCGGTGGGCCATCGCCGGGGCCGGCCTCGTGATCGGGGCGCTCACCGTCGTGGTGGGGTACCGCGCCGACGCCGCGGCCCGCCGGGACATCCGGGCGGGGCGATGACCGGGCCGGTCTTCGACGAGCTGATCCACGCGCCGAACCGACTGCAGATCTGCACCATGCTCGCCGCCGTCGACGCGATGGAGTTCTCGGTGGTCCGTCAGTCCCTCGACGTCAGCGACTCGGTGCTGAGCAAGCACGTCAAGGCCCTGCAGGCCGCCGAGTACGTCAGCGTCACCAAGGTCCGGGGCGCGTCCTACCCCCGCACCTGGCTCGCGCTGACCCCCCGCGGCCGCAAGGCCTTCGACGGCCACATCGCCGAACTCCGCCGCCTCCTGGACCTCGCCGAGGGCAGGCAGTAACCCCGGCCTCGCGCCGCACAGCCGAAGCCGCAGCCGTCGAGCCCCCGGCGGCAGGCCCCCGTCCGCCCGGATCCTCAGCCGGTACCGGTGTTGTCGACCCAGAAGAGGAGGGCCCCCAGCACCGCGCCCGGAGCACCGGCGCCGAAGGCCAGCACCATGGCCTGGCCCACCGCGACATCGGTGGGGTCGACGCCGTGGGACCAGGCCACCCGGGCACCGAGGCCCGGAATCGAGCGGCCCGGGGAGTACGAGCGCAGGCCGCCGCGCGCCTCCGCGATCAGCACCCCGTTGCGCCGCAGTTCCGCCCGGCGCAGCGAGACCGGGCGCAGCTCGTACGTGCGGTCGCCCAGGAGGGCGGTCCGGGTGCGCGCCTTCCGCCGGGGGTCCCAGCCGCTCGCGCGCTCCTTCGCGGGCACGTGGTGCCCGTTGAGGGTCATGGCGCCGTGCTCGCGGCCCGGAACCACCGTGACGACCGGGATCCCCGCCCCGTGGAGGCGGGCGACCACCGACGGCCAGCGGTCGTAGTCGATCTGTATCGGCCCGAAAGGGCTTTCGGCCGTCTGGTGTTGCGACAGTCGCACCTTGCGGCGCTGGGTGGGCGAAGACATCCCCGTTCGGCTCCTGGACATCGAGAGTCGGCCCGGCCTCGTCATCGTGGACCGGGAAAGGCTGATGAGCCTACCGATCAAGCCCGGTCGCGGTCCCGATCCCGGATGATGGAGGAACAAGCCAACACGAGGGGCGGCGCAGTGACTGACAGCGGATCCAACGGGCCGGGGTCGGACCTCCGGCCGTCCGGCGCGGCGCCGGGGAGCGTCGCGGCCGACCCGCGTCCCGGTACCGGGGCCACAGCCGGGGAGCCTGTTGACGCCGGGACTCCGGACGGGAGCCGGGGACGGCGGCGGTCCCGGACCCTGCGGCGGACGGCCGTGGTCGTCCTCGTCCTCGTGGTCCTGTGCCTCCCGCCGTGGTGGACGCTCTTCGCCTCCGGCACCGACCGGCCGCTCCCGGTCTTCCTGGCCGGCACGGCCGTCTGCGCCGCCTGGCTGGTCTCCTTCCCCTTCCTGATGTTCGCGGGCCACGGGCCGCGGCAGTCCGACCGGGCCGCCCGCGTCGCGGACACCAGCCTCGGGGTGGTCTGGGTGCTGTTCACCTGGTCGGTGGCGGGCGGCCTGGTGGACCTCGTCCTGGGCGGGCTCGACGTCGGCGGCACCGACCGGGCCAGGACCGTGGCCGTGGCCGTGGCGGCCGTCTCGGCCGGGCTGCTGGGCTGGGGGCACCACGAGGCGATGCGCGTACCCCGGGTGAAGCGGCTGGACGTCCACCTCCCGCGCCTCGGCGACGGCCTGGACGGGACCCGGGTCGTGCTCCTGGCCGACACCCACTACGGACCGATCGACCGGGCGGCCTGGTCGGCCCGGGTCACCGAGGCGGTCAACGCGCTCGACGCCGACATCGTGGTCCACGCCGGCGACATCGCCGACGGCAGCCCCGGCCGGCGCCGGGAGCAGTCCGCACCGCTCGGGGCGATCCGGTCCCGGCTGGCCAGGGTCTACGTCACCGGGAACCACGAGTACGGCAGCGAGGCCCAGGGCTGGCTGGACCGCATGGCGGAGCTGGGCTGGGAGCCGCTGCACAACCGCCACGTCGTGGTGGAGCGCGGCGGGGACGCCCTCGTGGTCGCCGGCGTGGACGACGTGACCGCGGAGTCCTCCGGCCTGGCCGGACACCGCGCGAACCTGTCCGACGCCCTGGCCGGGGCGGACCCGGACCGACCGGTCCTGCTCGTCGCCCACCAGCCCAAGTTCGTCCCCCGGGCCGCTGCCGCCGGCATCGACCTCCAGGTCTCCGGGCACACCCACGGCGGCCAGATCTGGCCGTTCAACTTCCTCGTCCGGATCGACCAGCCGGTGGTCCACGGCCTGAGCCGGCACGGCGAACGGACCCTGCTCTACACCAGCCGGGGCGCCGGCTTCTGGGGCCCGCCCTTCCGGGTCTTCGCCCCGAGCGAGATCACCCTGCTCACCCTGCGCTCGGGCACCGCCCCGGCCGCCGGGTAGCGCGACGGGGGCGGCCGCCGGAGGCGCTTCCCGGGCGGAGGCGCTTCCGGCCGGGCGGAGGGGCTTCCCGGCCGGGCGGAGGCGTCCGATTCGTTCAAGACCCGGTGGGTGCGGGCTGCCTAGCGTGGTGGCCATGAACAGCACACCAGCACCGCGGTTCGCCTTCGTCGGGCTCGCCGTCTCCGATGTGGCCGCCTCCGTCGCGTTCTACCGGCGGCTCGGCCTCGCGTTCCCCGAGGGGGCCGAGCAGGAGCCGCACGTCGAGGCCGAGTTGCCCGGCGGGCTGCTCCTGGTGCTCGACGCCGAGTCCACCATCCGTTCGTTCCACCCGTCCTGGCGGCCGCCGACCGGGGGCGGGCGCACCTCGCTGGCGTTCCGGTGCGAGGGCCCCGCGCAGGTGGACGCCCTGTACGAGGAGCTGACCGGCGCCGGGTACCACGGGGAGTTGAAGCCCTGGGACGCCTTCTGGGGCCAGCGGTACGCCGTCGTCCACGACCCGGACGGCAACGGGGTGGACCTGCTCGCGCCGCTGCCCTGAACAGCTGCCGACGGGCCCTAGCGGCTCAGCAGGGAGGTCACCGGCAGCCCCGCCAACTCCCTTACGTCGCGGGCCAGATGGGCCTGGTCGGCGTAGCCCGTCCGGGCCGCCGTCTCGGCGAGCGGGACGCCGGAGCGGGCCAGCGCCAGGGCGCGCTGCATGCGCAGGATGCGGGCGAGCGTCTTGGGCCCGTAGCCGAAGGCGGTGAGCGAGCGGCGGTGCAGTTGCCGCTCGCCGAGGCCGACCGCCTCGGCCGTCGCCGCGACGCTCCGGCCGGCGGCGAGCGCGGCGACCACCGCCCGCAGCAGCGGGTCCTCGGGCCGCGCCTCGGCCGCCAGGCGCAGCGCCAGGTCCTCCAGGGCGGCGGCCGGGTCGGGCGCGGCGTCGATCCGTTCGGTGAGGCGCCGCACCTCGGCGCCGGGCCTGAGGTCGGCCAGGTCGGTCCGGCGGTCGCGCAGCTCGTGCGCGGGGACGCCGAGCAGCGCGGGTGCGGCACCGGGGCGGAACCGCACCCCGGCCCACGGGCCCCGCAGTCCTGGGCCGGGGCGGAAGGCCCGGGTGTCGGGGCCGGCGACGAGCAGCCGGCCCTCGGTCCACAGCAGGTCCATGCAGCCGTCGGGCAGCACCAGCCCGGCGGGCCCGGCCTCGCCGTCGCCCGTGCCCGCGCCGGTACGCGCGACGGCGCCCTTCGTCCACACGACCGCACCGGGCAGCCGGGACGCGCGCTCCACGTACTCGGAGGCCATGGGGCGAAGGCTACGCGCCCGCACCGGGGAACGCCCGGGGTGCCCGGGGACGCCGGCGGCCCCGGCCGCACGAGGCGACCGGGGCCGTACGTCTCGGGACCGCCGTACGGCCGGACGGCGGTTCAGCCCGCCGTCTCCAGCGACCCCGCCGACCCCGCCGACCCCGCCGACCCCGCCGACTCCCCGGCGTCCGCGGCCTTCGCCGAGCCGTCGCCGTCGCCGTCGCCGCCGCCGCCGCGCATCAGCACCAGGGTGAGCCCCGCGGCCGCCACGACCGCGATGCCGCCCACCGTGAAGGTCGTGGAGGTGGCGGTGTTGAACGCCTCGCGGGCGGCCGCGACCAGCCCGCCGTCCCCCGTGGAGCCCGCGACGGCGAGCGCGCCGGTGATGTCGTGGCGCGCGGCGGCCGGGGCGCCGTCGGGCATCGCGCCGGTGTAGGTACCGGACAGCACGGTGCCGAGGACGGCCACGCCGAGCGCGGCGCCGGACTGCTGGATGGTGTCGTTGAGCGCGGAGCCGACGCCCGCGTGCTCGCCGGGGATCGCGCCCATCAGCGCGTTGGCGGCGGCCGGCATGCCGAGGCCGGAACCGACGCCGAGGACCAGCATGGCCAGGGCGACCTTGGTGAAGCCGTCACCGACCGAGAGGGTGGCCAGCAGCCCGAACCCGCCCGCGATGACCAGCATGCCGACGGCGGTCAGCACCCGTGCCGGGACCTTCTTGCCGAGCGCGGCGCCCACCCCGTTGAAGAGCAGCGAGGCGACGGCGAGCGGGATGAAGGCCAGCCCGGTGTCGGTGGGCGAGAACTCCAGCACGAACTGCAGGTGCTGGGTGAGCACCAGCATCAGTCCGCCGGTGGCGAAGGTCAGCAGGACGAGCGAGAAGCTGGCCCCGGTGAACACCCGGTTGCGGAACAGCTTGAGCGGGACCATCGGCGCGTCGGTGCGGACCTGCCGTACGGCGAACCCGGTGAGCGCCGCCACCGCGAGGGCCATCGCGCCGAGGGTGCCGGCGCTGGTGAAGCCGTCGCGGGGCAGCACGATGATCGACCACACCAGCGCCGCCATACCGACCATCGACAGCGCCATGCCCGGCAGGTCGGGCCGGCGCCACGGGCCCTTGGACTCCGGCATCAGCAGCACCGCCGCGAGGATCGCGACCGCCGCGACCGGCACGTTGAGCAGGAAGACGGCACCCCACCAGAAGTGCGCGATCAGCGCGCCACCGAGCACCGGCCCGCCGACCAGTCCGATCATGGCCACCGCGGTCCAGGCGGCGATCGCCTTCGGCCGCTCCTCGTCGTCGAAGACGGTGATCAGGATGGAGAGCGTGCTCGGCATGACCAGCGCGCCGCCGACGCCCATCAGGACGCGCCCGGCGATCAGTTGACCCGGGCTGTCGGCGAAGGCCGCGACCAGCGAGGCGGCGCCGAACAGCACCAGTCCGACGATCATCACCTTCCGCCGCCCGAAGCGGTCGGAGAGGCTGCCCGAGGTGAGCAGCAGCCCGGCGAAGACCAGGATGTACGAGTCGATGATCCACTGGATGTCCTGCGCCCCGGCCCCGAGGTCCTCCGCGATCGGCGGGATGGACACCGTGAGCACCATGTTGTCGACCACCAGCACCAGGCTGCTGAGGCAGAGCACGACCAGGATCAGCCAGCGTCGCGGATTCCGTTCCACCGCGTTCCCCCTTGGGATGTCCAGGATGCCCCGGACGTCGAGATCGGTGCACGGCCGTGGCCGCGCGAGCATTCGTCCGCCCCCGGCGGGAGCCGTGCGGGAGGTCGTCCGCCGCGGCGGGAGCCGTGCGGGAAGTCGGTGCGGGCACACCGCCCTCCGTCCCCACGGGTACGGTGTGCGCCGCGCCGAACACTGTACGGCGACCGCACAGTGTTCGCAACGCCGTACAGTGTGCGGTCCGACTTATGCTGAACCCGACGACGCCCGGACGGACAACGGCCGGCCACGACCCGCCGGCCCCGGCGGTGGGCGATCACAAGAGACGAAGGAGGGCCGGATGACGGCCAAGTCGGAGGACGGTACGTCGGGCATCCCCTCGCTGTGGACCCGCCCGCAGCGACCGCGCCGGGACCAGCCGGCCCTCAGCCGCGAGCAGATCGTGACCGAGGCCCTCGCACTCCTGGACAGCGACGGCATCGACGCGCTGAGCATGCGCAAGCTCGGCGCCCGCCTCAACGCCGGCGCCACCTCGCTGTACACCCACGTCACCAACAAGGAGGAACTGCTCGCGCTCGCCGTCGACCAGGTCTTCTCCGAACTCCCGCTGCCGGAGGCGACCGGCACCACGGGCGACCCCGAGGTCTGGCGCGCGGCCATCGAGGAGTGCGCCGAGGGCGTGCGCGCGCTCATCCTGCGCCACCCGTGGATGGTCTCGGTGCTCGGCGACGTCGGGATGGTCTACTTCGGCCCCAGCTGGATGCGGCTGTCCGAGGCCTTCCTGACCCTGCTGGAGACCTCCGGACTCGACCTGGCGACCGCCAACGAGGCGATGGGCGTCGTCATGGGCTACACCATCGGGGCGGCCACCGTGGAGGCCGCCTGGCTGAGCGCGCTCGCCAAGCGCGGCCGGCAGGAGCAGGAGTGGATGGACCAGCTCCTGCCCTCCGTCGTCGAGGCCACCAAGGGCCACCCCCGGCTGCACCGGCTGTACACCACCCAGGTGGGCCGGGAGGTCGAACCCGACCGGAACTCCCACTTCCTCAGCGGCGTCCGGGTGATCCTGGACGGCATCGAGGCCTCCTGGGCCGCCCGGACCTCGGACCGCACCGGCTGAGCAGCCCAGAGGGCCCTTACATCCTGGACTCCCGCCGGATCAGCGCTCGTTGAAGGCCTGCACCTCCGCGTACCCCGGCACCGGCCCGACCGGCTCACCCGCGGCCACGGCGGCCGCCGTGGCCACCGCCGCCGCCAGCGCCGAGCGGTACAGCAGCGAGCCGAGGCTGACCCGGGCCACACCGAGCGCGGCCAGCTCGGCGAGGCCCGGGCCGGCCGGCGTCCAGAGGATGTTGAGCGGCACGGAGACGGCGGCGACCACCCGGGCGATGGCCGCCGGTTCGGCCAGACCGGGCACGAACACGCCATCCGCGCCCGCCCGCTGGTAGGCCGCCAGCCGGCGGTGGGTCTCCGGCTCGGGGTCGTCCAGCCCGCACCAGCAGGTGTCGGTACGGGCGTTCACGAACAGCTCCGGCACGGCCGCCTTCACCGCCGCGACCTTCGCCGCGTGGACCTCCACCGGCGCCAACGTGCCGTCCGCCCGGCCGTCCTCCAGGTTGATGCCGACCGCCCCCGCCTTCGCCAACTCCACCGCCAGCTCGGCGACTTCGTCCGGGTCGTCGCTGAAGCCGGACTCGGCGTCGACGCTGAGCAGGAAGTCGCCGCGCCCGAGCCGCCGCGCCAGCCGTACGGTCTCCGCCCGGGTGGCCGCCGCGCCGTCGGGCAGCCCGGCGGCGGCCGCCACGCCCAGACTGGTGGTGCCGATCGCGGCGTGGCCCGCGGCCGCGAGGGCCACGGCCGAGGCGTGGTCCCAGGCGTTGGGGAGCAGCAGCGGCCGGCCGGGGCGGTGGTGCAGGGCGGCGAAGGGGGTCATGGCGGGGCCTGCGGGGTTCATGGGCGACTCTCCGGGATTCTCACGCTCGTACGGGGGTTCATGCAGGGGTTCATGCGGGTGGGGGCAGGTTCATGCGGGGCCCAGGTCCCCGACGGAGTCCGCGTAGTACCCGGACCCCGCGACGTGACCGACGATCCGCCGGAAGCTCCAGCCCGTACCCGGCGAGTCGTCCAGGACCGCGTCCGGCAGTGCGGCCACCCGGCGGGACCAGATCGCGGCCAGCCGGGTGAGCCGGCTGCGGGCCTCGTCCAGGTCGGCGGCGGTGAACGGGGCCAGGTCCGCCGGGGTGGTGGCGCCGGAGGCGTGCCAGTGGTCGGGCTCGGTCGGCTCGCCGGCCAGCCGGGCGTCCAACTCTGCCAGGTGGTCGAGGAGATGGTCGGCGACCCGGCGAACCGCCTTGTGCGGCGTGTAGGTTCGACCGTCCGCGTTGACGATCGGCCGGCCGTCCCAGGCCGTCCAGGTGGCGGCCAGGGTGAGCACATGGTCGACCGTCTCCGGTACCAGCGCGGCGAGTTCGTCCTTTCCGAGACCGCACGCGAGCGGGACGTCATCGGATCCACCGTCGCCGTCCACGTCGTCGCCCTTGTCGTCGACCGCCGCCGGATCGGAGGCCCCGAGCAGGATGCCCTCCGCGATGGCCAGGGCGTGCGAGCGGCCCGGGCAGATCCGGGGCCGGGCGCCGAAGGTGAGCGCCACACCGTCCGGCGCCTCCGTCTGGGCGGCCGCGACGTCCAGCACCACCTGCGCCCCGGCCGGTACGGCGACCCCGCCGACCTCGGTCGCCCGGGCGGCGAGACGGCGCATCACCGGCACCGGCGGGTCCTCGCGCAGCGCGCCGGCCAGTCCGTCCCGGTGCCGGCGGGCGCGGTCGACCAGTGCGGCGGTCGCGTCGCAGGCCTGGACGAGCAGACCGATCCGGTTGGCCGCCTCCTCCTCGTCCATCTCCCCGTACGGCTCCTCGCCCGGCTGCTCACCGATCGCCCGCCCCGCCCCGGCGGACATCGCGGGCAGCAGCCGGGCCACCGCCGCGTCCGCCTCCGGGTCGTCCGGCGCGTCCGCGAAGTACGCGCGGGCGACCGTCGCGACGTCCCGGGCCACGGCCTCCGGGTCGGCCAGGCCGAGCGCCGACGCGAGTACCCGGACCACCCGCAGCCGGACGTCGGGGTCGAACCCGGCCGCGGCGGCCACCCGCAGTGCGGCCGGGTCCAGGCCCGACAGGTCGGCCAGCACCAGCGCCCGGCGCCGGGCGTGCGGTTCGCCGGAGCTGAACCGGGCGACGGCGGCCCGCAGCCGGGCCACCCCGGCGGGCGCGCCCGGGGCGACGGGCGCCGCGGGCAGCGGGACCAGCGCCGGGTCGGCCAGGGCCGCGGTGACGTCGTCGTAGCGGGAGAAGGTCATGGAGAAGGTCGTGGAGAAGGTCGTGGTGTCGGGGCCGGAGATCACCGTCGGTTGGCTCATGCCGTCATCGTGGACCCGGTTCGTTTCGGCCCCCGCCGAACTGTGCCGGAGCGACCATGGAGCCATGCCCTCGCGACCGCGTCCCGCCCGTCCGCTGCTTCCCTCCCCCGCCGCCTCGGCCGTCCCCACCCCGACCGCCCCCGCCTCGGCCGTCCCCACCCGGCCGGTCCGGCACTCCGACCACGGCGGTACGGCGCTCGCCGCCCTCGCCGCCCTGATCGCCGACCCCACCCGCGCCGCCTTCTGCTCCGCCCTGCTCGACGGCCGCGCCTGGACGTCCGGCGAGCTGGCCCGGCACGCGCGCGTCGCGCCGTCCACGGCGAGCGAGCACCTGTCCCGGCTGATCGCGGGCGGGCTGCTGGCCGAGGAGCGGCAGGGCCGGCACCGCTACGTCCGGCTGGCCTCGCCAGCCGTGGCCACCCTGCTGGAGGACCTGACCTCCTTCGCGGAGGCCGGCGGCAGCGGCGCGGCCGCACCCCGCTCCCTGGCCGAGGCCGGCCGGTTGAGCGCCGAGGCCCGCGCCCGGACCTGCTACGACCACCTGGCCGGTCGCCTCGGTGTGGCCGTCGCCGACGCGCTGCTCGCCCGCGGCCTGGTCGCCGACGAGTCCGGGCTCGCCGTCACCGAGCGCGGCCGGGACTGGCTGGCCGCGCAGGCGATCGAGCTCCCGCCGCGCGCGGGCCGCCGCGGCGGCCGCCCGGTGGTGCGCGGCTGCCTGGACTGGACGGAACGCCGCAGCCACCTCGGCGGGGCGCTGGGCGCGGCGCTCTGCCGGACCGCCCTGGACCGCGTCTGGGTGGAGCCGATCGGCTCCGGCCGGGCCCTGCGGGTCACCCCGGACGGCGGCCGGGCGCTGCGCGAACTCCTCGGCGTGGAAGCACCCTGAGCAACGCCTGGGCAGCGCTTGGGCAGCGCCCCGAGCCGGCTCCGCCCGCCCTCACCCCATCGACTTCGCCCCGTCCAACGACTCCCGGATGATGTCCGCGTGCCCGGCGTGCTGCGAGGTCTCGGCGATCATGTGCAGCAGCACCCGCCGGACCGACCAGGTCGCACCCGGCTCGAACCACGGCGCCGGCGGCAGCGCGTGGGCGAGGTCGAGGTCGGGCAGGGTCCGGACCAGCTCGTCCGTCCCGCGCGCCACCCGCTCGTACTCGGCCAGCAGCCCGGCGAGGGTCTCGCCCTCCACCATCCGGAACTGGGCCGCCCACGCCGCGGCGCCACCGTCCCCACCGCCGTCCCCGTCCCCGTCCGGGTCCCCGTCCCCGCCGCGCATCGCCTCCGCGCCGCCGGTCATGAACCGCGCCCAGCGCGCCTCGACCGCCGCCACGTGCTTGATCAGGCCGCCCAGGCACAGCTCGCTGACCGTGGTCCGCTCGGCCGCCTGCGCGTCGGTGAGGTCGCGGACGGTGCGCCGCAGCAGCCCGCGGTGCGTGTCGAGGGTCTGGACGAGATCATCGCGCTCGCTCATCGGACGCCTCCCGCCCGGCCTGCGCCCTCCGGCCTGGCCGCCACCGGACGACCACCGTGCTCCGCCGCCATCAGACGTCCACCGTGCCCGGCTGCTCGCCGACCGTCCGGCCCAGGTCGATCAGCCCGAAGGCCGCGCCCTGCGGGTCGCCGACCGCCGCGAACCGTCCGAACGGGCTGTCCATCGGCCCGAAGTACACCTTGCCGCCGCGCGCCGTCAGCCGCTCGATCGCGGCGTCGGTGTCGTCCACGGCGAAGTAGACGCTGATGTACGAGGGCGCCTCGGGCGGCAGGAAGTCGCCCTCCGCCCCCATCCGGCCCAGCACCGGCCGGTCGGCGACCTGGAACATCCGGTAGTCGAACTCCTCGGAGTCCATCTTCTTCACGCCGTACGGGAAGACCGCGGGGAAGAAGGCGTCGGCCTTCGCCGGCTCGCGGGTCACCAGTTCGGCCCAGCTGTACGCGCCGGGTTCGCCCTGCTTCTCGAAGCCCTCGTGGCGCTCGGCCTGCCAGACGCCGAACACGACGCCGCCCGGGTCCTTGGCGATCACCATCGTGCCGAAGTCACCGACCCGCATCGGCCCCATGACCACCTCACCGCCGTTGGCGCGGATCCGCGCGGCGGTGGCGGCGGCGTCCGGCGAGGCGAGGTACAGGCACCAGGCGGACTGGGCCTCCGTACCGGGCATCGGCGGGACGACCGCGGCGACCGCCTTGCCGCCGGAGTACGCCTGCGTGTAGTCGCCGAACTCCGACGAACTCTCGCCGAAGGTCCAGCCCAGCACATCAGCGTAGAAGGCCTTCGCGCCCTCCAGGTCGGTGAACATCGCGTCGGCCCAACAGGGCGTGCCCTCAGGTAGCGCAGCCATCTCTCTGCCCTCGTGTGCGGCGAAGTGCGCGCACCGGGCGGCGCACGCCGGCCCCCGACTCGTCAGCCTAACCACGACGCGGCGCACCCGCGCGGGATGGCCCGCGCGGGTGCGCCGGAGGTCCGGCCCCGTACCGCTCGGCTCAGCGCGTCGTCGGCGCCGCCCCGCTCAGCGGCGGCCGCAGCGAGGCCGTGCCCAGGCCGGTCGGCCCGAGCGGCACCGCGAAAGCCCCGGAAGCCCCGGCGGCCCCGGAAGCCCCGGAGGTGCTCGGCACCGACACCCCGGCCGCCCGCCGGGCCGCCGTCGCCGCCACCAGGTTCCGCTCGGCCCCGAAGTGCCGCTCCAGGTCCGCCTCGCCGTACCGGCGGCAGTCCTCGTGCCAGTTCAGGATGCCGGCGAGCCAGTTCTCCAGCTCCTTCACGTACCCGTCGAGCATCTCCCGCGCCGCCTGGTCCAGCCCGAAGTCCTGGTACATGACCGGGAATTCGTTCCGCGCCACGTGCTGGAACTGGGCCAGCCGCGAGTGCATCAGGTCGTCGACGATCCGGACCGCCGACGGGTAGTCGCAGTTGAAGAAGGACTGCACCACCAGGACGACGTTGTGCAGCTCGCCCTCGTACTCGACCTCCTTCTGGTACGAGAAGAGGTCGTTCATCATGCACGCGTAGTCCATCGCCGAGTTCTCCAGCGCGCGCATCGAGCCGTGGTCGTACACCGCCTCCGGCACGGTCTTCCCGTGGCCGATCCGGCACAGGCTGGTGGTGAGCTCGGAGCCGAAGGTGGAGCGGCGCATCTCCAGGTAGTCCACCGGGTCCGGGATCCGGTGCTGGATCGCGTTGCTCAGCTCCCAGATCCAGGCCGCCAGCATGACCTCGACCGCCGTACGGAACCGTTCCCGGCTCTCGACGTCCATCGGGGCGGCGGTGCGCCCCCAGATGTCGGCGAGGCCGCGCTCCAGCGCGTTCGCGGGCTCGGGGCCGGGGCCGCCGTCCACCGGCATGAAGAGCGACAGCCGCGCGGTGGCGGCCTTCGCCCCGGCCAGGTCGCGGGTGCGCCCGAAGACCGCCGGGTAGTAGTCGTCCGCCCAGGTGCCCCAGGCCAACCAGGCCGAGCCGATGTCGAGTTGCTCGGCGGTGGCGTCCGGGTGGAGGCCGGCCGCGCAGAGCGGGAGGTCGTAGTCGCGCATCGACTCGGCGTCCCAGACGCCGGATCCGGGGACGGCCGGATCCGCCTCCAGCATGCCCATCCGCTCGGCCCACTCGACCACCCGCTCCCGGGCGCCGTCCAGGTGCGGGCTCAGCGAGAGGGTGAACGGCAGCTCGAACTCCGGGAGCAGGGACGGCCCG
The DNA here is from genome assembly GCF_014656195.1 of Kitasatospora xanthocidica. GTDB lineage: Bacteria > Actinomycetota > Actinomycetes > Streptomycetales > Streptomycetaceae > Kitasatospora > Kitasatospora xanthocidica. The sequence goes on from NZ_BNBY01000001.1 coordinate 251,384, forward strand.
ACCGGCTGGAACGGCACGTGCCGGTACGAGCGCGCCCGCCGCTCGGCCGGCCGGACCCCGCCCTTCGCCGCACCGACCGCAGCCCCGACCGCGGCACCGACCGCCGCCGGGGCCGCCACCCCGGCCGCACCGACGGCCCCGCTGCGCAGGATGTCCAGCGCCGAGGTGCCGATCCCGCCGATCGCGTACTGGTCCCACCAGTTCCCGGCCCCCGGCGACCCCGGCAGCCCGGGCAGCCCCGGCAGCGCACCGCCCGCCCCGGGCGCCACCTCACCACCCGAACTCCCGGACTCCCCGGCGCCGTTCATGTACCGGCTGGAGCGCATGTGCCACTCGTGCCCGCCCGCCTGCCAGTCCTGCAGGCCCTTGACGTAGGCCATGACCCGGGCTCGGCCCTCCGCGTCCAGCCCGGTCTCCGCGAACAGCACCGGCAGTTCGGTGAACACGGTGTTCTCGAACTGCTGGAGCCGCGAGGTGAGCAGGTCGTTGACCGCCTCGGCGGCCTCCTGGGTGCCGCACTCCAGGAACCGCTCCAGCACCAGGATGCCGTTGCTCAGCTCGCCCTCGTCCTCGACCTCCCGCTGGTACGAGAAGATGTCGTTGCGCAGGTGCACGCCGTCGGAGAAGGCGTCCATCAGCACCCGCAGCGCGCGCGATCCCGACACCTCCTTCGGCACCTCGGCCCCGGCGGCGTACTCGACCAGCTGGGCGGACCACGGCGCGCCGCCGACCTTGCGGCGCATCTCGATGTACTCGACCGGGTTGGCCACCCGGCCCGCGTCGATGTTGGCGAGTTCCCAGAGCGACTCGTTCAGCAGGTTGCGGGTGCTCTCGGCGAACCGGATCCGCCAGTCCTCGCCCATCACCGGCACGGTGCGCCGCCAGAGGTCGGCCAGCCCGGCCTCGACCGGGTTCTCCGGCTCGGGCATCGGCGTGGCCGGGTCGGCCGGCATGAACAGCGGCAGCCGGTCCAGGTGCGCCTTGCCCGCCTCCCGGTCGTTGGTGCGCTTGAACATGTCGAGGAAGTGGTCGTCGAAGAAGAACACCCAGACGTACCAGTCGGTGACCAGCGCCAGCGCCTCGGCGGAGGCGTCCGGGTGCGTGTAGGCGCACAGCAGGCCGTAGTCGTGGGCCTCCAGATCCGCCTGGTCCCAGACGCCTGAGCCCTCCAGCATGCCCATCTCCCGGGCCCAGCCGGTGGAATGGGCCCGGGCCCCGTCCAGATGGGGATTGAGTCGCGCCGGGTGCGGCACGTAGAAGGACGGCAGTTCGAACGGCTGGGTCACGGCGGGCGAGCCTTTCTGGACGCGTCGATTGGACCAAGGATGGCCCGCCACCCGGACCCCGTACCAACACATCCAAAACAGTCATATGAAATGACCCATCCACCCGAAATCCCGCTCGAACTCTGCTAAGAACCCGCCCGAAGCCCGGCGCCGCAGGGGGTGGACCGGATTCGGTCCACCCCCTGCGGTGCCGGGTCCCGAGGGCCATCCCCCCTCAGGCCATCAGGCCATCAGGCCCAGGACCAGCGAGGCGGCCGCCGGGGCGGCGTAGACGAGCGGGAAGGGGACGTGGGCGTAGGCGCCGGCGCGGAGGACGGTGAGGACGGCGCCGAGGAAGTAGAGGACCACGCCGACGGCGGCCGCGTAGCCGATGGCCGGGACGGCGAGGCCGACCAGGAGGCCGAGGGCGCCGGCCGCCTTGGCGACGCCGAGCCAGGTCCACCAGGCGCGCGGGACGCCGTAGTCGGCGAGGGGCTTCACGACGTACTCGGCGCCGGCGAAGACCGAGTAGGCCGAGAAGCCGACCATGAGGGCGCCGAGGACGGTGACGACGATGTGGGCGACGTTCATTGAAGTGCTCCTCTTTCGAAGGCTGTTCGGTTCGACACCCCTCTGACCCGGCGCCCTCGACGGATGTGACAGGCGCGGGCAAAAAATATTCCGCACCGCCACCCGGGTGCCCCCAACAACCGCTCCGCCAACGAACAAAGCAGGCATGGCAAGGCTTGGAACACCAAGACTTCCCACGATACGGGCGTGTTGACCGCCTCCGCCCACCCCGCGTCCACCAGACTGGGCGCCGACCCGACGTCAACTCCGAGGAGGGCAAGCCCATGAACGTCACCGTTCGGCTCGCACAGCAGCCCGAGGCAGACGAACTGCTCGGACGGAGTGCGCTCGCCGCGCTCGTCGGCATGCTGCTGGACCAACAGGTGCCGATGGAGTGGGCGTTCACCGGCCCGCTGACCATCGCCCAGCGCCTCGGCCGGGAAGACCTGGACGCCCACGAGATCGCCACCTACAACCCGGAGGAGTTCGTCGCGCTCCTCTCCGCGAAGCCGGCCGTCCACCGCTATCCCGCCGCGATGGCCAAACGGGTGCAGCAGCTGTGCCAGTTCCTCGTCGCGCAGTACGACGGCGAGGCCGCCGCGCTGTGGAAGAACGTCCGCACCGGCAAGGAGCTGCTGAGCCGCCTCAACGCCCTGCCCGGCTTCGGCAAGCAGAAGTCGCAGATCTTCCTCGCCCTGCTCGGCAAGCAGTACGGCGTCCGGCCCGAGGGCTGGCGCGAGGCCGCCGGCGCGTACGGCGAGGAGGGCGCGCACCGTTCGGTCGCCGACATCACCGGCCCCGAATCCCTCACCCTGGTACGGGAGTTCAAGCAGGAGGTGAAGCGCGCCGCGAAGGAGGCCAAGGCCGCGGCCAAGCCCCGCACCACCACCCGTACGATCACCGCGGCCCCGAGCGGCGTGCGCTGAAAACCGGTTGCCCCGCTCCGGCCCACCGGGCGACGCTCCCGGCATGACCGGAACCACCACCCCGACCCCGCCGAGCGTGTCCGCCCTCTTCGCCCCCGACGGGCGCCTGATCACCGTGCCCCGCAAGGCAGCCCGCCGGGAGCAGCTGCTGGCCCACCTCGCCGGAACCCTCTTCGAGCCCGGCCGCGGCTACACCGAGGCCGAGGTCAACGCCGTGCTGCGCACCGTGCACGACGACGCCCCCGCCCTGCGCCGCTACCTGGTCGAGGCCGGCCACCTCGCCCGCCCCCGGGACGGCAGCAGCTACCGGCTGGCCCCGGAGCGCCGGTAGGCGTAGCGGCCGCGGATCCGCCGGACGAAGTACCGCCCGTGGCTCTCCGCGGCCAGCAGCTCCCGGTGCACCCGGGCCGGCACGTCCGCGTACTCGTACACCCGGCCGCCGGTGAACTCCAGCTCCAGGAGCCGCGCCACCGGGTCGTAGCCGACCGAGCGCAGCACCGAGGAGTCCACCGCCGTACGGTCCATCGCCCTCCAGTGTGCGACGAGGGCCCCGGTCGCGCAGTGCGACCGGGGCCCTCGTGCCGACAGCGTCCCGTCAGACCAGGGCGGCTTCCCGCTCCACCGCGGTCTCCTCCACGGCACCGGCCGTCTTGCGGCGCCTCGGCAGCGCGAACATCAGCAGGAACACCGCGAGCAGCACCCCGGCGACCCACCACAGCGCGTGCGTGAAGGCCCCGCCGAACGCCGTCCCGACCGCCTCCGGCGCGACCACGTCGTCCATCGCCCCGAAGAAGGCCACCGACACCAGCCCGAGCCCGAGCGCGTTGCCCACCTGCTGCACGGTGTTGATCAGCCCGGAGGCCGAGCCGGCGTGCTCGCGCGGCACCTCCGCCAGCACCGCGTCCGTGATCGGCGCGACGATCAGCCCCATGCCGAGGCCCATCACCACCAGCGGCAGCGCCATCTGCCAGGGCGTGATCGACGTCCCGTACCGGTCCGCCTCCCAGATGTAGGTGAGCACGCCCGCCGCCATCACCAGCGCGCCCGACTGCAGCACCTTGCGCCCGAACCGCGGCACCAGCTTCTGCACCGACATCCCGGCCGCCACGGAGACGGCGATGGAGAACGGGATGCCGGTCGCGCCGGCCTTGAGCGGGCTCCAGCCCAGGCCGATCTGCATGTAGAGCGTCCAGACCAGGAAGAAGATGCCGAGCGCCACGCCGAAGGCCAGCTGCACGCAGATACCCGCGGCGAAGGACTTCACCCGGAACAGCGCCAGCTCCACCAGCGGCGAGCCGTCCCGGCGCGTCTTGACCTTCTCGTACACGACGAACAGGGCGAACACCGGCAGGCTGCCGGCCATCGACAGGTACCCCCAGAGCGGCCAGCCGGCCTCCCGCCCGTGCGTCAGCGGGTAGATCAGCATCAGCAGGCCCAGGCTGGCGAGCAGCACGCCCACCAGGTCGAGCTTGAGGGCCTGGTCGGCCTTGGACTCGTCGATGAAGCGGCGTCCGAGCAGCAGGCCGGCGATGCCGACCGGCAGGTTGATCAGGAAGATCGGCCGCCAGGCCAGCCCGAAGAGGTCCCACTCGGTGAGCAGCGCACCGATCATCGGACCGGAGACGGCGCCCAGGCCGACCACCGCGCCGAACATGCCGAACACCTTGCCGCGCTCCTCCGCCGGGAAGGTCGCGTGGATGATCGACAGCACCTGCGGCACCATCAGCGCCGCCGTCCCGCCCTGCAGCAGCCGGGTCGCGACCAGCATCTCCGGCCCGGTGGCCAGTCCGCAGAGCGCGGAGGCCGCGGTGAAGCCGCCGATCCCGATCAGGAACAGCCGCTTGCGGCCGTGGATGTCGCCCAGCCGCCCGCCGGTGATCAGCCCGATCGCGAAGGCCAGCGCGTACCCGCCGGTGACCCACTGCACGGCGCTGAACGAGGCGCCGGTGTCCGCCTGGATGCTGGGGATGGCGATGTTGACGATGGTGACGTCCACCAGGTCCATGAAGGAGGCCACCATCACGATCGCCAGCGCGATCCACCTCCGCCGGTCGGCTGTCGCCGCACTCATTCCGTACTCCTCGACTCGACTTCTCGCTCTGACCGCTTCTTCTCGACGTCCACGACACTAACGGCCATGTAGGTCAGGTCCTGTCCCAGTTGATCCGGCATCCTGGGGTGCATGAGCGATACGCCGGCCCGGCTGCTGAACCTGCTGTCCCTGCTCCAGACCCCGCGCGAGTGGCCCGGCAGCGAGCTCGCCGAGCGGCTCGGCGTCAGCCCCCGCACCATCCGGCGCGACATCGACCGGCTGCGCGAACTCGGCTACCCGGTGCAGGCCACCATGGGCGCGGTCGGCGGCTACCGGCTGGTCGCGGGCACGGCGATGCCGCCGCTGCTGCTGGACGACGAGGAGGCGGTGGCCATCGCGGTCGGCCTGCGGGCGGGCGCCGGGCACGCGGTGGTCGGCATCGAGGAGGCCTCGGTACGGGCCCTCGGCAAGCTGCTCCAGGTGCTGCCGGCCCGGCTGCGGCACCGGGTCGGGACGCTCAACAACGCGACCGTGCCGCTGCTCTCCGGCGACGGCCCGACCGTCGACCCGGACGACCTCACGCTGATCGCCGGCGCCGTCACCAACCACGAACGCCTGCGCTTCGCCTACCGCGCCTACGACGGCACCGGCACCAAGCGGCTGGTCGAGCCCGAACGGCTGGTCTCGGTCGGCCGCCGCTGGTACCTGGTCGGCTACGACCTGGACCGCGCGGACTGGCGGCTGTTCCGGGTCGACCGGCTGAGCGAGCCCTTCGCCACCGGCGCCCGCTTCACCCCGCGCCCGCTGCCCGCCGAGGACGCCGCCGCGTACGTGGCGGGCAAACTGCACCGCCCGTCCCCGAGCGGCACCGTGGTCGCCACCGTGCACGCCCCGGCCGAACTGGTCCGGCAGCGCTTCAGGCCCGGCGACTCCGAGATCGAGCCGATCGACGGGCACAGCTGCCGGCTGCGCTCCCGCTCCGACTCCCTGGAGTGGACGGCGATGCGGCTGCTGTCACTGGACCGCCCCTTCGAGGTGCACGAGCCGCCGCAGCTGCGCGAACACCTGCGCAAGCTGGCGACCCGCGCCGCCCACGCGGCGGGAGGGGCGGGTTAGGCCTCGACCCGGTACCAGCCGTTGCCGCAGCGGAACCAGAGCACGCCGTCCCGGCCGTGGGCGCGTCCCGGTTCGACCGGGCCGGGCAGTCGCAGCTTCTGCGTGCCGGTCCGCTTCCACTCCTTGCCGACCAACAGGTGCCGGGTCAGCTCGCCGCCGCCGGAGAGGAAGACGCCTTCGCGGCCGCGGACCGCGAACCCGGCCGGCTGCCGGACCGGGCAGGGCACCGTCGTGGACGAGCCGTCGACCGGGTCGATCCGGGTGAGGTAGCTGCCCGAGGGGCTCGGGTACCAGGCCAGCCAGGCGTACCGGCCCTCGGTGGCGCCGGCCAGGCCCTCCAGCGGGTAGCCCGGCAGCCGGTCCTGGGGACGGTCCCGGGGGCTCCACACCGACCGGCCCGTGCCGTCGACGGCCCGCAGCCCGGGGACCGCCATCGGGTGGTCGCCGTAGATGCCCTCGTCCCCATACGCCATCCAGATCCGGCCGTCCCGGTCGCTCACCAGCACGCCGATGTCGTCGCCGAGCAGGAGCTCCCGGCCCGGCGTCCCGTCGGCGCCGTGGACGACACCGTTGGGCAGCCACTCCTCGCCGTCCTGGTCGGCCCGCGCCTCGGCCAGCAGGATCCGGTGGCCCGGCAGCAGCGCCAGGTGGTCCGGCGAGCCCTCGACGCCGGTGAGCGGCACCCGCCACTCGCCGTGCCGGCCGTGCACCACCACCTCGCCGTCGAACGGCGGCTTGACGGACGGCCAGGCCCCGGGCGGCGCCGCGTACCGCTCCGGCACCAGCAGGACGGCGAGCTCACCGTCCGGTCCGACCGTCCAGGTCAGGGCCCGGCGACCGGCCAAGCGGTCCTCCTCGGGCAGCCGCCAGACCTCGACCGGACGATCGGGGGCCGACACCGGCCTCAGACCCCGAACTCGGCGGTCAGCAGCGCCCGGCCGAGGGTGTGGAAGGTGAGGTGGAAGCCGATCTGGGCGGCCGGGGTGTCGGCGGTGACGTCCAGCTTCTCCACGTCCAGGGCGTGCACGGCGAAGACGTAGCGGTGCGGGGCACCGGGCGGCGGGGCGGCACCGTCGTACTTGTTCGCCGGGAAGTCGTTGCGGCCGTGGAAGGAGGCCTCGCCCGGCAGGCCGTCGTCCGAGGAACCGGCGCCGCGCGGCAGTTCGACGGTGTCGGCGGGCAGGCCGAGGGCGAGCCAGTGCCACCAGCCGGAGCCCGTGGGGGCGTCCGGGTCGTAGCAGGTGACGGCGATGCTCCGGGTGCCCTCCGGCAGACCCGACCAGGCCAGCTGCGGCGAGAGGTTGCCGCCGGCGTGGATGAACTCCCGGTCCAGGGTGCCGCCTTCGGTGATGTCCTGGCTGCTCAGCGGGAACGACGGCACCTGCGGCAGGAACTCGTAGGGCAGCGGCGGGCGCTTGCTCATGGGGTGGTCACCTCTCGCGATCGGAATGACACCGTCACTGTAATGGGGTGCACCTCCGATCCGGCGGCCCCTACAGTCGGGGCATGGCCTCGAACGACCGCAGCCACGCGGCGACCACGCTCGACCCCGTCCGGATGATCGCCGACGCCCGCCGGGCGCTCTTCACCATGGTCGGTGTGCTGGCGGCGATCTGGCTGATCCAGCTCGTGAACTGGATGGACGACTACGACCTCGGCCGGCGGTTCGGCGTCATCCCGCAGGATCCGAGCCGGCTGCCGAACATCGTCACCGCGCCGTTCCTGCACTGGAACTGGGCCCACCTGGAAGCCAACTCGGGCCCGCTGTTCGTCTTCGGCTTCCTGGCGGCCTACCGCGGCGTGAAGAAGTTCCTCGGCCTCACCCTGCTGGTCGCGCTGACCAGCGAGCTGACCGCCTGGGTCTTCGACCCCCCGCACTCGGTCGGCGCCGGGGCCAGCGGCGTGGTGTTCGGCTACTTCGGCTACGTGGTGCTGCGCGGGCTCTTCGACCGCAACCTGGTCGACACCCTGATCGGCGTCGTCCTCGGCGCCTCCTTCGCCTACATGGTGACCAGCGCCCTGCCCGGCGTCGCCCCGGGCATCAGCTGGTCCGCCCACCTCGGCGGTCTGGTCGGCGGCCTGGCCGGCGCCTGGATCTTCCGCGACCGCGCCCCGCGCCCGGCCGCCGCGCCCGGTGCCACGCCCGGCAGCACGTCCGGCGCCGCGTCCGGATCCGCCTCCAAGGCCGTCACCAAGCCGGCCGCCACCACCGACCCCGGCAGCCCCAACGCCGCACTGCTCAAGGAACTCGACGACCTGGGCCTCTGACCCGGCCGGCCCGACCACCCGCCCGGCCCAACCAGGTCTAGACCAGATCCACCCCCGCGGCTAGCGTGAAGGGCGCACCCGCCCCCACCTCCGGAGCCGCACCGTGGAGTCGTCCGTCCTCGCCTTCGCCACCGACCTGCTCGACGAGGGCGCCGACACCTTCTTCGGCAACCTCGCCGACCGGGCCGGGGTCGGCGGCGTCACCCTCGCCTCGGTCTACCACGGGGCCCGCGACGTCTTCCCGCACAACCCCCGCCGGGTGATCCGCTACCTGGAGCCGGGCGCGGCGTACTTCCGCCCCGACCCGGCCGCCTGGCGGGGCCTCCGGCTGGCCCCCGCTCCGTCCACCGCCATCGGCGAGCGCGACCCCTTCGCCGAGGCCGCCGCCGAGGCCGGCCGCCGCGGCCTGAAGCTGCACGCCTGGACGGTCTTCTGCCACAACGACCGGCTCGGCTTCGCCCACCCCGACTGTGCCCCGGCCAACGCCTTCGGCGACCGCCACCTCACCGAGCTCTGCCCGGCGAACCCGGAGGTCCGCGCGTACGCGCTGACCCTGGTCGCCGAGCTGTCCCGGTACGGCGTGGACGCGGTCCGCGCCGAGTCGCTGCACTTCCACGGGCTGCGCCACGGCTACCACCACGAGCGCTACTTCGAGGAGCTGGGCCCGACCGCCGAGGCTCTGCTCGGAGTCTGCTTCTGCCCGCACTGCCGCGCCGCCGCCACCGCGGCCGGCGTCCCGGCGGAGGAGGTGGCCGGGGCGGTCCGCGCCGAGCTGCGCCTTCGGCTGGCCGACGAGTCCGCCGCCGCCGAGCCCGCCGACCTCAGCGCCCTGGCCGACGGCGCCTTCGCCGCGTACGTGGACGCCTCCGCCGCCACCGTCACCGCGCTGGCCGCCGACCTGTCCCAGCAGGCCCGCCGGCACGGCATGCGGCTGAGCTTCATGGACGGCGGCGGCCCGGGCAAGGGCTGGCTCGCCGGGATCGACCTGCCCGCCCTCGCGAAGGCCGCCGACGGGATCGAGACGCTCGGCTACGCCAGGACGCCGGAGGCCGTCCGGGAGAAGATCGCCGCCTTCGCCCTGCACGGCGTCCGCCCGCGGGACCTGGCGGTGATCCTGCGCCCGATGGCCGCCGACTGCGACGGCCCGGAGAACCTCGCCGCCAAGATCGCCGTTCTGCGTGAACTCGGCGTCCCCGAGGTCGAGTTCTACCATTACGGCCTGATGCGCCTGTCCTCCCTCGACCGGATCGGCGCCGCCCTGTCCGGCTGAGGCACCCGCCCCGGCCGGGGCCTCACCGCCGCCGCTTGGACGTCCCGAACAGGCTGCGCGAGATCTCCTGCCCGAGCTGCCGCCCGGCCGAGCGCGCGAAGGACTTCACCGTCGGATTGCTCAGCAGCGACCCGAGCAGCCCGCCCACCCCCTCCTTCCGCTCCTCCCGCGACCCCCGCCGCTCCGAGGACGACTCCGGCGCCGGCTCCTGGCCCGGCTGATCGGCGCACTGATCGGCGGCCCCCGTCGGCGCCGCCTCCGGCCGGGGCGCCCGCGCCGCCAGCTTCTCGTACGCCGACTCCCGGTCGACCGCGTCCCGGTAGCGCGCCGTCAGCGGCGAGGCGTCCACGGCCGCCTGCAGCGCCCCGGCCTCGATCGGCCCCATCAGCGACTGCGGCGCCCGCAGCCTGGTCGCCGCGACGGGCGTCGGCGCGCCCTTCTCGGACAGCACCGTCACCACCGCCTCGCCGGTGCCGAGCGAGGTCAGCACCTCGCCGAGGTCGTAGGAGGAGCGCGGGAAGGTCGAGACGGTGGCCTTGAGCGCCTTGGCGTCGTCCGGGGTGAAGGCGCGCAGCGCGTGCTGCACCCGGTTGCCCAGCTGCGCCAGCACGTCGGACGGGACGTCCCGCGGGGTCTGGGTCACGAAGAAGATGCCGATGCCCTTGGACCGGATCAGCCGCACGGTCTGGGTGATCGCCTCCAGGAAGGCCTTGGAGGCGCCCTTGAACAGCAGGTGCGCCTCGTCGAAGAAGAACACCAGCTTGGGCCGGTCGAGGTCGCCGACCTCGGGCAGCTCCTGGTAGAGGTCGGCGAGCAGCCACATCAGGAAGGTGGAGAACAGCCGCGGCCGGTCCTGCACCGCGGGCAGTTCCAGCACCGAAACCACGCCCCGGCCCTCCGGCGTGGTCCGCAGCAGCTCGGCGGTGTCGAACTCGGGCTCGCCGAAGAACGCCCCGGCGCCCTCGTTCTCCAGCACCGTGAGCGCGCGCAGGATCACCCCGGCGGTGGCCGCCGAGAGGCCGCCGATGAGCTTCAGCTCCTCCTTGCCCTCGGGCGAGGCGAGGAAGGCGATCACCGCGGTCAGGTCCTTGAGGTCGTAGAGCTCCAGGCCCTTGCTGTCGGCGTAGTGGAAGACCAGGCTGAGCGAGGACTCCTGGGTCTCGTTCAGGTCGAGCACCTTGGCCAGCAGCAGCGGGCCGAAGCTGGTGACGGTGGCCCGGACCGGGATGCCCGCGCCGAGCCCGCCGAGCGAGTAGAACTCGGCGGGGCAGCCCTGCGCCGTCCACTGCTGCCCGACCTCGGCGGCCCGGGCGCTGGTGCGCTCGCTCGGCGTGCCGGGCGCGGAGACGCCGGAGACGTCCCCCTTGACGTCGGCCAGGAACACCGGCACGCCCTGTCCGGAGAGCTGCTCGGCGATCAGCTGGAGGGTCTTGGTCTTGCCGGTGCCGGTGGCCCCGGCGACCAGCCCGTGCCGGTTGAGCACGCCCAGCGGGATGCGCACCGGTGCGTCCGGGTAGGCGGTGCCGTCCAGCAGCACCGCGCCGAGGTCGAGGGCGGGCCCGGTGAAGGCGTACCCGTCGGCGATCTCCCGGACGGCCTGCGGGGTGGGGACGGAGGACATTCGGTGCACACTCCTGGGCGGATCGGAACGCGTCGACACGCGTCGGCATCGGGACCGACCGGGACCGGAACCCGGTCACCACTGGGCGATGTTCGCGACATTTCCCATCAAACAACCGCATTCGTCCATCCGCAGTTCACACCGGCGCGCGTGGCGGCGCCGCGGCTGCTGCGCCATTCGCCGCCCAAACGGTAGGCTTTCCGTGTGATCTTCAAGCGCATCGGCAATGGGCGGCCGTACCCGGATCACGGCCGGACGAGCACCCGACAGTGGGCTGACGTCGCCCCGCGTCCGGTGCGGCTCGACCAGCTGGTGACCACCAAGGGCCAACTCGACCTCGAAACCCTGCTGGCCGAGGACTCGACCTTCTACGGGGACCTCTTCGCCCACGTGGTGAAGTGGCACGGCGACCTCTACCTGGAGGACGGGCTGCACCGGGCCGTACGGGCCGCGCTGCAGCAGCGCCAGGTGCTGCACGCCCGTGTCCTCGAAATGGAGTGACGGGCCGCCGGCACCGGGTTCGTCGCACCGACCACAGGCTTCCGGACCGCCCCCTCGCCACCCGGCGGAGGGCGGTCCGCGCGTACCCCGGTACCCCCTTTCGGGTACCGGGGTACTCCAGATGATGATCGTTTAGTACCTTCACCGCTGTACGGCACTACGCTGCTGACTACGGCCGCGACCAGGGGATCCGCCCGCACCGGGGGATGCCCCTACCCGGCCGACCCGTCATCCCGACCCCGCCCCGGTACGAGGGGGAGACAAACCATGAGCATGTTGACTCCCCAAGGCCTCAAGGGGAAGCAGTACCGCGTCACCGGCAACTCCTACCCGAGGCTGGGCCGCCCCCCGAAGAAGAGCCGCAAGGTGATCGCCGCCCTCGTCGGCCTGCTGACCCTGGCCCTGATCGCCCTCGGCGGCGTGCAGCTGTACGACATCTTCACGGGCCGGAACAAGGGCTCCTCCGCCCAGGCCTGCGCGACCCCGTCCGGCAAGCCGCTGGCCGCCCCGACACCGGGCGCCACCCCGGGCGCGCCGGGAGCCCCCGCCGCCTCCGGCGCGCCCGCCGCCGCCCAGGGCGACCCGCACGCCGTCCCGCAGCCCGCCACGGTCACCGTGAACATCTACAACGCCACCACCAAGGCCGGCCTGGCCGGGCGGACGGCCGAGGAGTTCAAGAAGCGCGGCTTCACCATCGGCAAGGTCGGCAACGCCCCGGCCGAGCTGGACAAGAAGGTGCCCGGCACCGCCCAGGTGATCGCCGGCCCGACCGGCGCCGGGGCCGGCACCCTGGTCGGCTCGCAGATCGCCGGGGCCACCGTCACCGCCGACGCCCGCACCGACACCAGCGTGGACTTCGTGATCGGCGACAGCTACAACGCCCTGCTGGACGAGACCCAGGCGGCCGCCGCCCTCGCCCTGGCCACCAAGCCCTCCCCCACCCCGACCGCCACCGGCAGCTGCTGACGCCCGGTACGGAACGGACACGGAACCAACGACGAGGGCCCTCCGGCGCGCTGCCGGAGGGCCCTCGTCGTTCTCTGCGGCCGGGACTCAGCCCGCGGTGCCGTACAGCCGGTCGCCCGCGTCGCCGAGGCCCGGGACGATGTAGCCGTTCTCGTTGAGCCGCTCGTCCAGGGCGGCGGTGACCACGGTGACCGGCAGGTCCGCCAGCTCCCGCTTCATCACCTCGACGCCCTCGGGGGCGGCCAGCAGCACCACGGCGGTGACGTCGGTGGCGCCGCGCTCGATCAGCATCTTGATCGCGGCGACCAGGGTGCCGCCGGTGGCCAGCATCGGGTCGAGCACGTAGACCTGGCGGCCGGAGAGGTCGTCCGGCATCCGGGTCGCGTAGGTGGAGGCCTCCAGGGTCTCCTCGTTGCGGACCATGCCGAGGAAGCCCACCTCGGCGGTCGGCAGCAGCCGGGTCATGCCGTCCAGCATGCCGAGACCGGCCCGCAGGATCGGCACCACCAGCGGGCGCGGGTAGCTGAGCCGGGTACCGAGCGTGACCGCCACGGGCGTGGTGATCTCCACCTCGTCGGTGCGGACGTCCCGGGTGGCCTCGTAGGCGAGGAGGGTCACCAGCTCGTCGGTCAGGCGACGGAAGGTCGGCGAGTCGGTGCGCTCGTCGCGCAGGGTGGAGAGCTTGTGGGCCACCAGGGGGTGGTCGACGACGTGGAGACGCATGTACCGAGGTTAGCCCGGGTCTGGACGCCTGTACGACACGCCGGGCCCGATCCGGCCGCCGGACCGGGTGACTTCCCGGTGACACGCCGTGACCTGGGGTGAATGTCCGGACGGATGCGTCTCCTGTGGTATCAACCGGGCCGTTCTGGGAATGTCACGTCTTATGACGAGCAACCCGAAGGCCGGGGGCGGCTCGGCGGACGAGCCCGTCGTCGGCGCGGGCCCGCCGGGCGACCCTCCGGAGTCCGAGGCGGAGCGCCGCAGGCGGCGGGCCGTCTTCCTGCGCGAGCTCACCGAGGCACGCGAACTGCGGGAGCGGGTCCAGCCCCGGCGGACCAAGGAACGGCGGATGCGCGAGGCGATGCGGATGCGAACCTTCCGGATCTGACGGGCCTCCGACGGGCTTCCGACCGGCCTCCGCCGGAGGCTCCGGCGGGACCTCCGACAGGGCCTCCGCCGTGGGCCCCGGCGGCCCCGGCGGGCGTTCGGAGCAAATTTCGACCGGCTTCGGACCGTCCCGTCCCGGCTCCGCCCTCCGCCGCCCGGCCCTTCCGACACGACCTGCAAAGACGCGCTGCAGAACACCCCCCGCGCGGGCCGGCTTTCTGTCACGATTCCGATGGGACGGTCCGAACGGCGGACCGCCTCTGGCGCGGGGGCGGCCAGATTTCCGCGTTGCCCGAGCGCGCCGACGCCGAGACCGATCATCTTGGGAGTGTCCCTGGTGGCGTACTTCGCTGCAGTGCTTGCTCGCACCGAGGACGGGTGGGATGTGAGCGAGACGGAACTCGACAACGTCGAAACCCTGGCCGATCTGGCCGATCTGGCCCGCGGCTCGTCGCAGGACGACGACAGCGTCCTGATCTTCATCGAACAGGAGGACTCCTGGTTCGCCATCGTCCGCGTGGACGGCGAGGACGACCCCAGGATCTTCGTGTCGGACGGCGCCGCCGCCGCCCGCAGCTCCTACGGCTCCGTCCTCACCGACGAGCTGGTCGACCAGGCCGGCGAGAGCGAGTTCGGCGACCTGGACCACCTGCTGGACGAAGAGGCGCAGGCCCAGGACCAGGAGGACGAGGACGCCGAGCCGCACGGCGGCGTCCCGGTCGGCCCGCTCGGCGACTCCCACCTGCTCACCGAGTTCGGCCTGGCCTCCGACGCGCTGCTCGGGCTGAGCGGCGAGGGCGCGGTGCCGGGCGACGCCCTGGAGGAGATCGCCGAGGCCCTGGGCTGCGGCGAGGTCCTGGAGGCCGTCCGGTAGTCGCCGGATGCCCGACACTGGATGCCATGCAGCCCGCATCCACCGCGCAGACCGTCCCGTACGTCCCCCCGCTGCCCGCCCCCGTCCGCCCCGACCCGGTCCGCGACCGCTGGGCGGCGCCGATGCGCCTCGCCATGGCCGAGGCCGCCCTGGCGCCGGCCACCGGGGACGTCCCGGTCGGGGCGCTCGTCCTGGGCCCTGACGGCGAGGTGATCGGGCGCGGCCACAACGAGCGCGAGGCGGTCGGCGACCCGACCGCGCACGCCGAGGTGGTCGCGATCCGGCAGGCGGCCGAGGCGGTCGGGGAATGGCGGCTGAGCGGCTGCACGCTGGTCGTCACCCTGGAGCCGTGCACGATGTGCGCCGGCGCCATCGTGCTCTCCAGGATCGACCGGGTGGTCTACGGCGCCCTCGACGAGAAGGCCGGCGCGGCCGGATCGCTCTTCGACGTGATGCGCGACCGCCGGCTCAACCATCGCCCCGAGGTGATCTGGGGCGTCCTCGCCGAGGAGTGCGGCGAGCAGTTGCGGGCCTTCTTCGACACCCACCGCTGACCCCTCGCCGGGCTCCCGCCGATACGGATTTCGTGACCGCGCCACCCGTCCGGTAGAGTTCCCCTCGGTAGCGTGTCCGAGCGGCCAAAGGAGCACGCCTCGAAAGCGTGTGTGGGGGCAACTCCACCGTGGGTTCGAATCCCACCGCTACCGCCAGAAAGCCCGAGGGCCCGTCCGATCCGGACGGGCCCTCGGCGTTTCCGCGCGACTACGGACGCGGAAAGGGCTCCGTACGCCGGGCCGATGACCACCGGTGCCCGGCCCGTACGGAGCCTGGAGGGGGGAGCGGCTCGGGGGACTGACCGCTCCCCCGGCGGAGTCCCACAACCGGCACCGCGTCGGGGGGAAGCCGCGGCGACCGGTCCCACAGCGGGGAGCTCCGGATCCATGTACCGGGGATTCCTGCCAGATCCTCGGTACGTCGTCCATCCTGCCGCCCGGCCCTCGACCGGGCACCCGGAGAAAGGCCCCACTCGCGGGGACCTTCGTCCCCCCGGCCGAACGCGTCGCACACTTGATAGCCCGTCCGGGTGGATAAGCTGCCCCCTGCAGGCCGCTCGGGGACCGGGATGACGGCGGCCCACGGCTGGGAGGTCACCGATGGCGCAGGCGAAGAAGATCGGCATGGTCCTCCTGCTCGTCTTCGTGCTCTACTCGATCATCACGTCGCCGGCCCGCTCCGCCCAGCTCGTCCAGCTGGGCTTCGAGGGGATCTCGAACGCGGCCAAGGCGGTCGGCACCTTCATGACCGGGCTGATCAAGTAGCCGGCCGGGCCGCCCGCGCCCGGGTGGCGGACGGCCGTCCACCCGCCCGGCCGCACCGGCTACGGTGGGCGGGACCCTCCACCCCCGTCCGCGAGGAGCGGCAATCGTGATCCGGCACCTGGTCCTGTTCAAGCTCAACGAAGGCGTCAGCAAGGACGACGAGCGCGCGCTCGCCGGCGCCAAGGCGTTCGCCGAGCTCGGTTCGGTCATCCCCGAGCTGCGCGAGTGGGAGTGCGGCTGGAACACCACCGAGCGGGACATCGCGTACGACTACGCGATCAACAGCCTGGTCGAGGACCGCGAGGCCCTGCAGGCCTACCTGACCCACCCGGCCCATCAGGCCGCGGCGGGCCAGTGGCGCGAGTTCGCCACCTGGGTGATCGCCGACGTCGAGGTCTGACCCGCCGTCCGACCCCCATCCCGTCCAGGGGCCGCGCGCGGCCCTTCCCCCGGACGGCCCGCGGCGCCCCGTCCGAATCCCGGACGGGGCGCCGTGCTCCGTCCCGGAACGATCCCCGCCGCGCCCCGCCGTCGGACCCGGTGAAGGCCGGGCACCCCACCAACACACCTCCACCGGGTGCTTGCCCGACCAGCGCCCGCCTTGTGATGCTATGACCGGTTTTGCCGGACATCGCGAGGTGGTGAATCAGCCGCGACACCCGATCCGCAGGGCCCGCCGTTGTCAACTTTGGGAGGGGTGACGTGTCCGTGGACGAAGTGCTGGCTGCGATCATCAGCCCGGCCGGCGAACTCCGCCCGGACGGGCTGCGCGGCCCCGGTGGCAGGCCCGTCGTGGACGTCCGGACGCTGACCCGGGTGCTGTTCGAGCGGCTCGCCGAGCTGCCCGCCGACGCCCCCGAACGGGAACGGGTCCGGGCCGCCCTGATCGAGGTGAACATCCCACTGGTCCGCTACGCGGCCACCCGCTTCCGCAGCCGCAGCGAGCCGATGGAGGACGTCGTCCAGGTCGGCACCATCGGCCTGATCAACGCGATCGACCGCTTCGACCCCACCCGCGGCGTCCAGTTCCCCACCTACGCGCTGCCGACCATCCTGGGCGAGATCAAGCGCTACTTCCGGGACAACGTCCGCACCATGCACGTCCCGCGACGGCTCCAGGAGCTGTGGGTCCAGGTCAGCGGCGCCATGGAGGAGCTGACGGTGCTGCACGGGCGGGCGCCCAAGGTGCCCGAGATCGCCGCCAGCCTGCGGATCCCCGAGGAGGACGTCCGGGCCTGCCTGGACGCCGGGCGGGCCTACAACGCGGCCTCCCTGGAGGCCGCGCAGGAGCACGAGGGCGGGCTCGCCCTGCTCGACCGGCTCGGCTACGAGGACTCCGCGCTGGCCGAGGTCGAGCACCGCGACATGGTCCGCCACCTGCTGGTCCAGCTCCCCGAGCGGGAGCGCCGGATCGTGATGCTGCGGTTCTTCGCCAACCTCACCCAGTCCCAGATCAGCACCGAGCTGGGGATGTCCCAGATGCACGTCTCGCGGCTGCTGTCCCGGATCCTGACCCGGCTTCGGACCGGCAACTCATGGGAAGAGTGAGATTGCAGCGCGTTACCCCCACGTGACATCTTGCGACGTTCGGGTTTGCCGTGCACCGTGTTCCGGTATGGAGGGGGAGGGCCCCGCCGGGAACCTCGGCGCGACGGTCCCCGTTCAACTGTCAGTCACGAGGGGGTGGGTGCATGTCCGGAGAGCTGGGCACTGCGGAGATCCACGCTGGTCAGGCCCGCGGCACGGCCGTCGCCGAGGCCCTGGTCCCGCGGCAGCGGGTCGAGTCGGTCGAACCGCCCGGCCCCGAGGCGGCACCCGGGACGCCCCCCGACACCGCGTCCGGGCCGACCGGGCCGGCCACCTCCGGGCCGTCCGCCTCCGGGCCGTCCGGGTCGTCCGCCTCCGGACTGGACACCCGGACGCTCTCCCGCTCGCTGTTCCTGCGGCTGGCCGCCCTGGAGCCCGGCAGCGAGGAGCACACCTACGTCCGCGACACCCTGATCGAGCTCAACCTGCCGCTGGTCCGGTACGCCTCCGCGCGCTTCCGCAGCCGCAACGAGCCGATGGAGGACATCGTCCAGGTCGGCACCATCGGCCTGATCAAGGCGATCGACCGCTTCGACCCCGAGCGGGGGGTGGAGTTCCCCACCTTCGCGATGCCCACCGTGGTCGGCGAGATCAAGCGCTTCTTCCGGGACACCAGCTGGTCGGTCCGGGTGCCCCGGCGGCTCCAGGAGCTGCGGCTGGCCCTCACCAAGGCCGGTGACGAGCTGTCCCAGCGTCTCGACCGCTCCCCCACCGTCGCCGAGCTGGCCACCTGCCTGGGCGTCAGCGAGGAGGACGTGGTCGAGGGCCTCGCGGTCGGCAACGCGTACACCGCCAGCTCGCTCGACTCCGGCTCCGGCGAGGAGGACAGCGACGGGCCGCTGGCCGACCGGCTCGGCTACGAGGACCTCGCGCTGGAGGGCGTCGAGTACCGGGAGTCGCTCAAGCCGCTGCTGGCCAAGCTGCCGCCCCGCGAGCGCCGGATCATCATGCTGCGGTTCTTCGGCAACCTCACCCAGTCGCAGATCGGCGAGGAGATCGGGATCTCGCAGATGCACGTCTCCCGGCTGCTCACCCGGACGCTCACCCAGCTCCGCGAGGGCCTGATCAGCGAGGGCTGAGCCGCCACCGCACCGGCCACTACCGCGTCAGTCACCCCACCGGCCGCCACCGCGTCAGTCGCCGCACCGGCCGCCACCGGCCGGTGCGGCCGCCCGCGCCGGGTCCGCGGCCGGCGGGGCGTCAGCTGCCGTCCAGCAGGTTGGCGCGCAGTCCGGCCAGCACGTCGTCGTCCAGCCCCAGGCCGTCCCGCCAGAACGGGCCGAAGCCGCCCCAGCCGACCTCGACCTCGGCGAAGGCCGCGTCCAGGTAGTCCGGGTCCGCCCGGAAGACCGGCAGCAGCAGCTCGGGCTCGCTCATCAGGCCGCGGGCGGCGAGGTCGGCCAGCACCCGGTCGACGACCGGGGCGGAGCGCTCGTTGGTGAGCAGGTAGTCGGCGAGGACGGTCTCGCGGTCCACTCCGAGGGCGGTCAGCAGGAGCGCGGCCGCCCAGCCGGTGCGGTCCTTGCCGGCCGTGCAGTGGAACAGCAGCGGCGGCCCCTCCGGGGCGGCCAGCAGCCGCAGCAGGCCGGCGAAGCGCTCGCGCGCCGACGGGTCCGTCACGAACCAGCGGTAGAGGCCGGTCATCATGGCGGCGGCCCGGCCCTCGCCGAGCAGGGCGCGCTGCCGCTGCGCGCTGCGGTCGGACAGGGTGTCCCTGATCATCAGGTAGATGTCGAAGTCCGTTGCCAGCAGCGGGAGGTGATGCCAGGCGACGCCCTCGGGCAGCCGGTCGGGGCCGGTGTCCCTGACCTCGTCCGCACTGCGCAGGTCCACCACCCGGCGCAGGCCCAACTCGCCCAGCGGACCGAGGTCTTCGGCGGTGACGTGGTTCAGGCCGTCGCTGCGCAGGGCCACTCCGGGCCGCAACAACCGTCCGTCGGCGGCCCGGTAACCGCCGAGATCGCGGGCATTGACCGCGCCGCGCAGACCGAGACTCCGCCCGACCCGCTCGGCCCCGACCGACTCCGCCCCACCCGGTTCCGGCGCCCTATTTCGTACGCCCCCGATTCTCCCGGACTCCGTCTGCTGATCGGCCACGTGGGCGCCTCCATTGCATATTCGGACTGTCACATGGCACAGCGGTGCCCGATATTGCATGAACCTGCCCAATGGACCGGCGAGATGTGCGAGAGTGTCACGCGCAACGACGACAGTGTAGGTGTCCCACCCGCCCCGCTGGGCCCCACCGTCGGTAACCATCTGTAGCGCTCAGCGTCCGGTTTTTCATTTTCAATTCATTATTTGCGCCGCCGGTACAGTTCCGGTCACAATCAGCGCCTTCATGGCATCGCCATGAACGTTGGTAACAGGTTCGCTGCACTCTCGCCCAATTGGTCCCTCGCACCGCCGACGCTCGACCAGGATGGGCCCCGGGCAGCCTGCTGCCCGCGAGAACAGCTACACGGGCAGGCGAGCGCCGAGCAGCGCGGCGCCTGGCCCAAGGGGAGGATCAACCATGGGTCGAGCGACCCGAAGAGTCGCCGCGTGCGCGGCGGCAGTCCTGCTGGCCAGCGGCCTGCAGACCACCCTTGCCTTTGGCGACACCACGCCGCCCAGGATCGACCTCACCATCCTGGTCGTCGACGACGGCGGTCCCTCGGTCGCGGCCATCACCGCCGAACTGAAGAGCCAGGGCACGCCGTACAAGGTCGTCAGCCTCAATGACCCCAACCGGCCTGTGATCAACTCGGCTTTCCTGAGCGACACGGTCAACGGTCAGCCCCGGGGGAAGTTCCAGGGCATCGTGCTGCCCAACGAAAACCCCTTCCCCAACAGCGCCGCCGAGATGACGGCCATCGCGAGCTACGAAGCCGCTTTCAACGTCCGCCAGATCGACGCGTACACGTGGGCCAGTCCCGCGGTGGGTCTGAACTACGCCCAGAATCCCGGTTTCGTCGGCACCCTCGACGGATTCCAGGGCGCCACCACCGCGGCCGGAACTTCGGGCCCGTTCGGGTACCTCAAGGGCAGCGTCCCCTTCGAGGACAACGACCACAGCGTCAGCGAGAGCTACGGCTACCTGGCGACGCCGCTCGCCACCCTCCCGGCCGGCGCCTCCTTCGTCCCGCTGGTCGACGCCCCGATACCCAGCACGACCTCCCGCGGGTCCCTGGTCGGCGAGTACACCCACGACGGCCGCAAGGAGCTGGTCGTCACCTTCGTCTACAACCAGTACCAGCAGCAGTACCGCCTGCTGGCCCGCGGCATGGTCGACTGGATCACCCAGGGCGTCCACCTCGGCTACGACCGCAACTACTTCGCGGCCCACGTGGACGACGTCTTCCTGGCCGACGACCGCTGGGACACCACCCTCAAGTGCACCCCCGGCGACGTCACCTGCCCGCCCGGCACCCCGGACACCGCCAACCCGATCCGGATGACCCAGGCCGACGCCCAGTACGCCAAGCAGTGGCAGGCCGCCAACAACTTCACCATGGACATGGTGTTCAACGGTGGCGGCAGCGAGGACTGGAAGGCCGACCACGCGACCACCGCGGACCCCACGGCGAGCCAGATGATCGCCGACCAGAACAGCTTCCGCTGGGTCAACCACACCTACACCCACCCGTACCTGGGCTGCGTCCAGGACGTCTCGGTGGTGCCGTGGGTCTGCTCCAAGAACGCCGCCGGCGGCACCGTCTGGGTCGACCAGAACACCATCTCCACCCAGATCAAGAACAACTTCGACTGGGCCAAGGCCAACGGCCTGACCGTCGACCCGCAGGTCCTGGTCACCGGCGAGCACTCCGGTCTGCTCACCGCCCCCCAGGAGACCAGCGACAACCCGTACCTGGCCCCGGCGCTGGCCGCCAACGGCATCAAGTACACCGGCAGCGACGCCTCCCGCGAGCCCGCCCAGCGCGCCGTCGGGTCGTCCACGCTGACCGTGCCGCGGTACCCGATGAACGTCTTCTACAACGCCGGCACGGCGAAGGAGGAGACCGACGAGTACAACTGGATCTACACCAGCAAGGCCAACGGCGGCAGCGGCGTCTGCGAGAACAACGCCAACTCGACCTGCCTGCCCGCGCCGCTGGACGTCAACACCGGCTACCAGTCGTACATCGTGCCGCTGGAGGCCCGGATCGACCTCGGCCACGTGCTGAGCAACGACCCGCGCCCGCACTTCATCCACCAGTCGAACCTGTCCGAGGACAAGATCCTCTACCCGGTGCTGGAGAAGATCCTCGGCACCTACCGGTCGCTGCACGCCGACAACACCCCGATCGTGAACCTCGGCGAGCGCGAGATCGGCCAGGAGTTCCAGAAGCGCGCGGCCTGGAACGCGGCCGTCGCCGCCGGTCAGGTCACCGCCTACCGGGTCGGCAACACCGTGACGGTCAGCGCGCCGGCCGGCGTTCAGGTCCAGGCCACCATGCCGACCGGAACTTCTCAGAAGCTGGTCATCGGATCGACCGCGTTCGGTTCGTCCTACGCCGGTACGCTCTCCGGCTGGGTGGCTCCGGGCGCCCTGCAGAGCGGCATCACCCTGCAGCTGCCGTCCGCGCCGGCCGCCCCGGCCGCCGTCGCGCCGAGCGTGGCGGCCAAGTCCGTCCCGGCCCCCGCGCCGGCCGACAAGAAGGTCGTCCCGCAGGGCGTCGCGACCCCGGTCCCGGTGGGCCCGAGCGACACCACCCGCAAGCCGGCCCCGTCGCTGGTGCCCGGGAGCGGTACCCCGGTGCCCGGCAAGGGCGTGACCGCTGATAACAACGGACACGGCGGCAAGGGACAGAACGGCCACGGCGACAAGGCCGCGGCGAAGACCGGCAAGGCCTCCGGGGGGACGGCCGCGCCGATCGGCACCACCGGACGGTAACCCGTACCACCCGCCGGCGGGGTCGGACCGGGCGACCGGCCCGGCCCCGCCACGGCTCCCGTTCCGGCCACCCAGGCCGGAACCGACGCAAGAACAGGAGGGGGGACAGGAGATGCGCGTCACCCTGCTCACCGAGGGGACGTACCCGCACCAGCACGGCGGCGTGAGCGTCTGGTGCGACCAGCTCGTTCAAGGCATGCCGGACGTCGACTTCGACGTCATCGCCGTCACCGGGACCGGCCACGAAGCACTGGCCTGGGAACTGCCCGCCAACGTCAAGTCGGTCACGACCGCTCCGCTGTGGGGCCCGGCCGCCGAGGCCGCCCCGCCCCGCGGCAAGGAGATGCGGCGCTTCCTCAACGCGTACGAGCGCTTCCTGCACTCCATCCTCGATCCCGTCTACACCACGCACTTCGGCACCGAGCTGTACGGCTTCGCCGACCTCGCCCGGCGCGGGCTGCTCAGCCCGGCGCTGCGCAGCGAGCGCGCGCTCCGCACCCTCCAGCACGTCTGGACCCGGGACTACCTGCCCACCGCCGTCTCCCGGCCGACCCTGCACGACGCCCTGAACGCGACCGACCTGCTGGAGCACGCCCTGCGGCCGCTCTCGGTCGAGCCGCCGAAGGACGGCGTCGCACACGCGGCCAGCGGCGGCCTCGCCACCCTGCCCGGGCTGATCGCCGCCCAGCAGTACGGCGTACCGTTTCTGCTCACCGAGCACGGCATCTACCTGCGCGAGCGCTACCTCGGCTACCGCACCGGCCCGTACCGCTGGCCGGTCAAGGCGCTGCTGCTCGGCTTCTACCGGATGCTCGCCGAGGAGAGCTACCGGGTGGCCGCGCTGGTCACCCCCGGCAACCGGTACAACCGGCGCTGGGAGGAGCGCGGCGGCACGCCGTCCGCGCACATCCGCACCGTCTACAACGGGGTGGACCCGGCGGCCTTCCCGCCGGCCGGCCCCGAGCCCGAGACCCCGACCCTCAGCTGGGCCGGCCGGGTCGACCCGATCAAGGACCTGGAGACACTGATCCGGGCCTTCGCCATCGTCCGGCGCGAGATCCCCGAGGCGCGGCTGCGGCTCTTCGGGGGCACGCCCAAGGGCGGCGAGGCGTACCGGGACGGCTGCATAGCCCTGGCCGCCGAGCTCGGCATAGCCGACTCGGTGGCCTTCGAGGGCCGCGTCGCCGACATCACCGACGCGTACGCGGCGGGCAACGTGGTCATGCTCTCCAGCATCAGCGAGGGCTTCCCGTTCACCCTGATCGAGGCGATGTCCTGCGGCCGCGCGACCGTCTCCACCGACGTCGGCGGCGTGCGCGAGGCCGTCGGCGACACCGGCCTGGTAGTCCCCCCGCGCGAGCCCGAGCCGATGGCGGCCGCCGCGATCGAGCTGCTGCGCGACGCCGAACGGCGCGCCCGGCTCGGCGAGGGCGCCCGGCTTCGGGTGATCGAGCAGTTCACCCTCCGCCAGAACATCGACGGGTTCCGCGGCATCTACACCGAACTCCTGGGCACCTCCCGCTGGATGCCCGGCGGCATGGTCTCCGTCACCGACCAGGCCCCCAGCCCCGACTGGGACCAGCAGCTCGCCACCGCCCGGCCCGAGCCGAGCGAGGTTGGAGCATGAGCGGTCCCCTGCGCCTGGTCGAGGACGAGGCCGGCGCCGAGCGGACGGTGCAGCTGCGCACGCTGCCGCTCAAGCGCCGCCGTCCCGCCCTGCCGGAGCCCGCACCCGGGCCCGGCCCCGAGGAGCAGCTCGACCTCTCCGCGGACCCGCTGGACGAGCTCGCCGAGCGGCTGCGGGACGTCTGCGCCGACGCCGTCCACCCGTACGAGATCGCGGCCTTCCTGGAGTCCGACGGCCTCTCGGACGAGCAGGCCGCGCTGCTGTACGGCCGCCCCGACGCGTTCACCGTCGCCGAGGAGCTGTTCGAGAAGGTCGAGCGCCGCTACCCCGGCCAGAGCTCCGAGTTCGCCAACCCCTGGCGGGCCGACCCCTGGCGCTGCGTCGTGCGCGGCCTGGTGTTCGCCCTGCCCGGGCTCGGCTACCTGCTCGGCGCCAACCTGTTCGCGACCACCCGGATGCGCTTCGGCCTGCCCTCGGGGATGCTCGCGCTGTCGATCGCCACGCTGGTCAGCTGGGGCTTCAACCAGGCCCTGGCGCACCGCTCGTACCGCTGGCTGGGCCGGCTGCGCCGCCGGGAGGCCGCGCTCTGCCTGGCCGTCGGCGCACCGCTCGGCGCGCTGATCGCGGGCGCCGCCGCGTACGTGGTGGGCGGGCCGCTCGGGGCGCTGTGCTTCGCCGCCGGGCAGTCCTGCTACCTGGGCGCGGCCACTGTGCTGCTGGTGCTGGGGCGGGAGAAGTTCCTGCTGGTGGCGCTGGCGCCGGCCTCGGTCGGCGCGGGTGTGGTGCTGGCGGCGGACGTCCCGCAGGTGGTCCGTACGGTGGTGCTGCTCGCCTCGCTGCTGCTGGCGGTCGGGCTGGCCGTCCGGGAGCTGCTGGTGTGCGTGCGCGGCGTCGAGCGGGAGCCGGTGGAGGTGAAGCTGCCGCTGCGCCAGGAGGTCCCGCACCTGCTGTTCGGCCTGGCCTGCGGCGCGCTCACGCTGATCGCCGGTCTGGGTACGACCATCCACCAGGCCGTGCAGACCGGTGGCCACGCCGCCCAGGGGGCGTCGACGACCCCGACCGGCCCGGCCATGATCGCGCTGACGCTCAGTCTCGGCCTCGCCGAGTGGCTGCTCTTCCGCTACCGGGCGATGGCGGTGGCCGCGCTCCGCACCAGCCACACCACCGGCCAGTTCACCCGTCGCACCGGCGGGATCCTGCTCGGCTGCCTGTTCATCTACCTCACCACCGTGGCCGCGCTGGACGCCGCCGCGACCGTGCTGTGGCCGGGCGCCCCCACCCTGGGCGTCCCGCAGCTCGGCGCGATGCTGCTCCTGGGCGGCTCGCTCTGGCTGGCGCTGCTGCTGAACGCCTTCGGGTTCAGCTGGAGCACCGCCCTCATCTGTCTGGCCGCCGCGGGTGCCGAGAGCGCCGGGCTGCTGACCGGTGCGGACCCGATCGTCCTGCAGCTGATCGGCTGCGGGGCGGCCGCCGCCGTCCTCACCGCCATCGCCGGGCCCGCGCTCGGCCGTACCACCCAGCACCGCTGAACCACCCGGAACCGCCTGTGAGCCACCTCCTGAACCACTTCTGATCCAGATCTGATCCACATCGAGATCCCGCACGCCGCCCGCGCGTGCACCGCCGTACCCGTTCCACCCGGAACGCCAACCAACCGGCGGCGGCCGACCACCACAGAGCGTCCGGCCGCACCGGCAGATCGAGAAAGCGAACCCCGCATGAGCAGCGTCGCGGTTACCGGAGCCGAGGGCTTCATCGGCTCCCACCTCGTCGAGACCCTGGTCGCCGACGGGCACCACGTCCGCGCGATGGTCCAGTACAACTCCTTCTCCTCCTTCGGGTGGCTGGAGACCCTGTCCGAGGAGGTGCTGGACTCGGTCGAGATCGTCCTCGGCGACGTCCGGGACCCGGGCTCCGTCAACGGCCTGGTCAAGGGCACCGAGGCGGTGTACCACCTGGCCGCCCTGATCGCGATCCCGTACTCCTACCGCGCGCCCCACTCGTACGTGGACACCAACGTCACCGGCACCCTGAACGTGCTGGAGGCGGTGCGCCACCTGGAGATCCCGCGCATGGTGCACACCTCCACCAGCGAGACCTACGGCACCGCGCAGACCGTGCCGATCACCGAGGACCACCCGATCAACACCCAGTCCCCGTACGCCGCCTCCAAGGCCGGCGGGGACCGGCTGGCCGACAGCTACCACGCCAGCTTCGAGACCCCGGTCGTCACCCTGCGCCCGTTCAACACCTTCGGCCCGCGCCAGTCGATGCGCGCCGTCATCCCGACCGTGATCGCCCAGGTCGCGGCGGGCCAGACCGAGATCACCCTCGGCGACCTGCGGCCGACCCGTGACTTCACGTTCGTCAAGGACACCGCCAACGCCTTCCGCACGGTGGGCACCGCGCCCGCCGAGACGGTGGTCGGCCGCACCTTCAACGCCGGCACCGGCGGCGAGATCTCGGTCGGCGACCTGGTCACCCTGGTCGGCAAGCTGATGGGCGTCGACCTGCTGGTGAAGGAGGACGAGCAGCGCATCCGTCCGACCAACTCCGAGGTCATGCGCCTGGTCGCGGACGCGACCCGGCTGCGCGAGGCCACCGGCTGGGCGCCGCTGTTCAGCCTGGAGCAGGGCCTGGAGCAGACGATCGAGTTCTTCCGCGACCCGGCCAACCTGGCTCGCTACAAGACCGACATCTACAACGTCTGACCGCCTTCGCGATCATGCCCGTCCTGGTAACCAAGGTTCGTGTCCTGCACATCCTTTCCGTGGGGGAAACACCATGCATGCAGTGATCCTGGCCGGCGGCAAGGGCGTCCGTCTCCGCCCGTACACCACCGCGCTTCCCAAGCCGCTCGTCCCGATCGGCGACCAGCACGCGATCCTGGAGATCGTGATGCGCCAGCTCGCCGCGGCGGGCTTCAAGACCGTCACCCTGGCCATCGGCCACCTCGGCCACATCATCCGCGCCTACGTCGGCAACGGCTCCCAGTGGGGCCTGCGGGTCGGCTACGCCGTCGAGGACAGCCCGCTCGGCACCATGGGCCCCCTGCTCACCATGCAGGACCGCCTGCCCGAGCACTTCCTGGTGATGAACGGCGACATCCTGACCGACCTGGACTTCGCCGGGGTGCTCAAGCACCACGAGTCGTCCGGTGCCCCGCTGACCATCGCCACCTACGCCCGCCAGGTCAAGATCGACTTCGGCGTGCTGACCACCGACTCCGGCAGCATCACCGGCTTCCAGGAGAAGCCCAGCATCGACTACCGCGTCTCGATGGGCGTGTACGGCGTCTCGCGCTCGGCGCTCGCCAAGTACACCCCCGGCCTGCCGCTGGGCTTCGACGAGCTGGTGCTGGACCTGCTGGCGGCCAAGACCCCGCCGGCCGCGTACGAGTTCGGCGGCTACTGGCTCGACATCGGCCGCCCGGACGACTACGACCGGGCGAACGCCGAGTTCTCGACCATCCGCCCGGTCCTGATGCCCTTCGAGCAGACCGGTGTCACACCGGGCGTCGCCGAGCTGCCGGTCCCGGCCGCCCGCACCGCCCCGGACGACGACGACACGGTCGGCGAGCCCGTCACCGCGGGCGCCGAGAGCGACGGACGGGCCGCGTGAGAATCCTGCTGCTCGGCGGCGACGGCTTCCTGGGCCGTCACGCCGCCGCCGTCCTGCGGTCACTGCCCGGCGCCACCGTGCTGACCGCGGGCCGGCGGCCCGCCCACGACCTCCGGCTGGACCTGGCCACCGCCCAGGCCCACCCGCTCGGCGAGGAGATCGCCGCGCTGGCTCCCGACGCCGTGGTCAACTTCGCCGGCGCGGTGGCCGGCAGCCGGGTCACGCTCGCCGAGGTGAACGCGCGTGGTCCGGCGGTGCTCTGCGAGGCGCTGCGGCTCGGCGCCCCGAAGGCCCGCCTGGTGCACATCGGTTCGGCCGGCGAGTACGGCGTCTGCGCGCAGGGCAGTTCGCTGTCCGAGGACGCCGACGCCCGCCCGGTCGGCGTGTACGGCGCGACCAAGCTGGCCGGCTCCCTCGCGGTGGCCGAGTCGGACCTGGACGCAGTGGTCCTGCGGGTGTTCAACCCGGTCGGCCCGGGCGCCCCGGCGGGCTCGCTGCCCGGCCGGCTGGCCGCCGAGCTGCGCCGGGTGGCGCCCGAGGGCGCCGACGGAGTGATCACGGTCGGGGACCTCTCCGCCTACCGCGACTTCGTCGACGCCCGGGACGTCGCCGAGGCGGTCGGTCTGGCCGTCACGGCCGACCGCCCGCTGCCCCGGGTGCTGAACCTCGCCTCCGGGCAGGCCAGGCAGGTCCGGGCGATCGCCGACGGACTGGTCGCGGCGGCCGGCTTCACCGGCCGGATCGACGAGAGCGGGGCGGGCTCCGAGCGCTCGGCCGCGGTCTCCTGGCAGCAGGCCGACGTGTCGGCCGCCGCCCGGGAGCTCGGCTGGCACCCGGCGACCGGCCTCGCCGACACCCTGCGTGACCTGTGGCTCAGCACCCCCGAGCCCACGCCCGCCCCGGTGGTCGCATGACCGCCGGGCACCCCGACGGCCGCCTGCTGGTGCCGCTGTACGTCCACCCCGCGGTGGACCCGGCGGCCTGGCGGGCGGTCGCCGCCGCCGACCCCGACCGGATCGCCGCCGTGGTGCTCAACCTCGCCGACGGTCCGGGCGAGGTCCCGGACCACGTCTTCGCCGAGGCCGCCGACGAACTCCGGTCCGCCGGGCTGCCGTTGGTCGGGTACGCCGACACCGACTACGGCCGCAGGCCGCACGCGGCCGTGGTCGCGGACATCCTGACGTACCGTCAGCGTCATGGCATCACCGGCGTCTACCTCGACCAAGTGACCACTCACCCGGGCGCGTTGGCGCACTACCGGCGGCTGGCCACGGCCGCCCGCGCGGCCGGCTGCGGCACCGTGATCTTCGGTCACGGCGAGCACCCGGACCCGGGCTACGCCGAGGTCGGCCTGGCCGACCTGCTGGTCACCTTCGAGGGCGACTGGGACACCTACCGCGCGATGACGCAACCGCTGTGGACCGCCCGGCACGCGGCCTCCCGCTTCTGCCACCTGGTCTACGACGTCCCGGCCGAGCACGCCCAGGACGCCGCCGCCCTGATCGCCGCCCGCCGGGCCGGTGTGGGCTGCGCCGTCCCCGGCGCCGGCGACAACCCCTGGCGCACCCTGCCGTACGGCCTGACCGCCGCTGAACTCACCTGACCCGATCCGGAGTCCGACTACCGTGAACCGCCGCAACCGGCACCTGCCGGCCGCCCTGGCCCTGGCCACCGCCACCGCCCTGCTGCTCACCTCCTGCAGCAGCTCCGGTTCGGAGGACGACGACGACTCGGCCGACGGCTCCCCGGGCGCGCCGCCCGCGGCCACCGCCCCGGGCACGCCGGGCACCACCGCCCCGGGCACCCCCGAGGGCACGCCCACCCCCGGCACGCCCAGCGACCCCGGCACGAGCACGGCCCCGGGCACCACCCCGCCCGGCACCACTCCCCCGGGCACTACCCCGCCCGGCAGCACCGCCCCGCCCCCGGCCGGCGCCCGCTGGCAGCCCGCCCCGGGCCTGGCCTGGCAGTGGCAGCTCGGCGGCGGCACCGTGGACCAGTCGGTGGACGTCCCGGTCTACGACATCGACGGCTTCGAGAACGACGCCTCGGTGGTGGCCGCGCTGCACGCCAAGGGCCGCAAGGTGATCTGCTACATCAACGCCGGCTCCTGGGAGAACTTCCGCCCCGACTCCGCCGCCTTCACCAAGGCGCTGCAGGGCTCGGACACCGGCTGGAAGGGCGAGAAGTGGTTCGACATCCGCAAGCTCGACCAGCTGAAGCCGCTGATGGCCGCCCGCTTCGACATGTGCAAGAGCAAGGGCTTCGACGCCATCGAGCCGGACACCATCGAGGCCTACAACCAGAACAGCGGCTTCCCGCTGACCCCGGACGACCAGATCAAGTACAACCGGATGCTGGCCCAGCTCGCGCACGAGCGCGGCCTGGCCATCGGCCTGAAGAACGATCTGGACCAGATCCCCGCGCTGCTGCCGGACTTCGACTTCGCGGTCAACGAGGAGTGCTCGCAGTTCAACGAGTGCGACCGGGTCGCACCCTTCGTCAAGGCGGGCAAGGCGGTCTTCCATGTCGAGTACAAGCTCGACACGGACCAGTTCTGCGCCAAGGCCAAGTCGCTGGGCTTCAGTTCGATGCAGAAGAAGCTCGAACTGAACGCCTGGCGCAAGCCCTGCTGAGAGGCGCACGCCTGCCGACAGGCGTGCTCCTGCCGGGACGCGCCGCTCCCGTCGCGCGGGTGACCCGGACGAGGGCCACCCGCGCGAGGGTCACTTGACCGCCAGCCAGATGACGGCACCCAGCACGACCAGCGTGACGACCGCGACCAGCGCGATCACGCCGGTACGGCTGCTGCCGCCACCGCTGCTGCGGCCGTAGGTGGAAACGTTGCCCGGCTCCTGGCGAGCCGGGGTCTCGTCGACGAACGCCCGGAACATCTGGGTGCTGCCGGCGGGGTCGTAGTCGTTGTCAGCCATGGCACGGACTCTAACGAATCGGCCCACCTCAGGCACAGCCCGGACCCCTCCTCCCGGCCGTCGCACCACCCCGGCGTGCGACGGTGGTGCGACGGACTCGTGAACACCGCGCCGAACGCGGAATGCCCCACCACGGGATCGGGTTGGCTTCGATCATGACCGGAACCCACAGCCGGGTGAGCCTCGGCACCTCCGACCTGTCCGTCTTCCCGCTCTCCCTCGGCGGCAACGTCTTCGGCTGGACGGCCGACGAGCAGCAGTCCTTCACCGTCCTGGACGCCTACGCGGCCGCCGGCGGCAACTTCGTCGACACCGCCGACGTCTACTCGGCCTGGGCCCCGGGCAACACCGGCGGCGAGTCCGAGACCGTGCTCGGCAACTGGCTGCGCAGCCGCGGCAACCGCGACGACGTGGTGATCGCCACCAAGGTCGGCATGCACCCCGAGGCCGGCGGCCTGGGCGCCGCCAACATCAAGGCCGCGGCCGAGGCCTCGCTGCGCCGCCTGGGCATCGAGCGGATCGACCTGTACTACACCCACCGGGACGACGACACCCCGGTCGAGGAGTTCGTCACCGCGCTGGACGAGCTGGTCCGCGAGGGCAAGGTCCGCGCGGTCGCCGCCTCCAACATCGGCGCCGAGCGGCTGTCCGAGGCGCTGGCCTTCGCCGAACGCGAGGGCCTGGCGAAGTACGTCGCCGTCCAGCCGCACTACAACCTGGTCTCGCGCGACACCTTCGAGGGCCCGCTGGCCGAGGTCGTGGCCGAGCACGGCCTGGCCACCGTCCCGTACTACGCGCTCGCCTCCGGCTTCCTGACCGGCAAGTACCGCCCGGGCGGCGCGGGCGTGGACAGCGCCCGGGCCGAGGGCGCCGCCCGCTACCTGGCCGAGCCGCGCGGCCCCAAGGTGCTGGAGGCACTGGACACCGTCGCCGCCGAGCACGGGGTCGAGCTCGCCTCCGTCGCCCTGGCCTGGCTCGCCGCCCGTCCGACGGTCGCCGCCCCGATCGCCAGCGCCCGTACCGTCGAGCAGCTCCCGCCGCTGCTGGCCGGCGCCGCCCTGAAGCTCACCCCGGAGCAGACCGCCCTGCTGGACGCCGCCTCCGAGGCCTGAGCACGACACCGGGCCCCGACAGCGCGCGGCTGTCGGGGCCCGGTGCGTTCCCAGCGCCGTTCCCGGTACTACGGCCGACCGAAGTGGGTCGGGTAGTAGCCCTGGTTGAGGGTCGAGACCCGGATGGTCCGGCCCGGCCGGGGCGCCTCCACGAACTTGCCGCCGCCCAGGTATATCCCCACGTGGTGGATCCCCGAGGCCCGGCCGCTGTCCGACCAGAACACCAGGTCACCGCGGCGCAGCTGCCCCGCGCTGATCGGCGTGGTCGCCGCGTACTGGTCGTCCGCCACCCGCGGCAGGCTTATCCCGGCGCGCCGGTAGGCCTGCTGCACCAGCCCCGAGCAGTCGTAGCCGGTCGGACCGTCGCCGCCCCAGACGTACGGCTTGCCCAGCTGGGCGAGCGCGTAGTCGAGGGCCGCCTCCTTGCTCCCGGAGGCCGGCGCGGCGTCCGAGGACGGACGGCTCACGGGCTGGGCGGGGGCCGAACCGCCGCCGGACTGCCCGGTGCGGTTCAGGTAGACGTCGCGGTGGCTGGTCCAGCGCCACTCGCCGCTGCCGTTCTTGAACCAGTACCTCGACCCGTCCCAGCCCTGGCGCGGCCCGGAGGAGGAGGCCGGACCGTTCGAGACGGCCTGGGCGCCCGAAGCGCCGGAGCCGCTGGAGCCGCCCGAGCCGGAGGAGCCGGAGGCGGGCCGCCCGGTGCGGCTCGCGTAGACCTCGTAGTGGCCGGTCCAGCGCCACTCGCCGACGGCGTTCTTGAACCAGTACCTCGACCCGTCCCAGCCCTGCTTCCCGGCCGCGGCGTGCGCGGACCCGGCACCGGCCGTCAGGCCGACCGCCCCGGCACCCGCCAGTACGGTGGTGGCCAGGCAGGTGCCCCGCACGGCCCGGTGTATTCGGCTGCCGCCGGCCGCCGCGGCGGAACGGGCGGTGCGCGGCCGGGGCGCGCAGTTCGGGCAGCCGCAGCCGGCGATCGCGGGGATGCTGCCGAGGCGCTCCTCGAAGCCGATCAGACCGGGGTCCTCGTCGAAGCCGATCGGTCCGGGACCAGGTTCGGCGTACGCGCCGGTGGCTATCCTCATGCGGGTCGTCCTTCCTTCCGCCCGGCACGGGCGGCCGGGGACGGTACCGAGGCGGCCACTCCGGCCGGGGCGACGAAGGCGACCAGCAGCTGCTCCATCAGCGCGCTGCGGGCGGCCTCGTCCAGTTCGTGCGCGGTCGCGCGCTCCAGGCGCCGGACGGCGAGCGCCGCCGCCTCCACCGCGTCGTCCACCAGCACCGTCCGCAGGCCCGCGTCGAGGTCGGCCAGCCGGCGGCGGCGCATCGACTCGGCGACCTCCGGCGCGTAGTCCAGCCCCAGCGGCTGCGCCGAGTAGACCTCCAGGCCCGCCGGGGCGACCTCGGCGGCCAGCGCCCTGGTCAGCTCGTCGGCGAACCACTGCCCGTCGCGCAGCGCCGGGCCGGGCGCCGCGTTGCTGTCGCAGGGCAGGATGGACGCGGTCCGGGTGAGCACCGCCTGGACCTGCTCGCGCAGGTAGCCCTCGTGGTCCGCGATGGCCAGCAGCGCCCGCGCGGTGTCCTTGACCCGCCAGACGATCAGCAGCCGGACCACGATCGGCGTGCCGGTCCGGTCGACCACCTTCACCGCCTCGCTGCGCCAGTGCCGCAGCCGCACGTCCACCCGGCGGCGGCGCAGCAGCGGGTTGACCCAGACCAGGCCGGTCCGGCGGACGGTGCCCCGGTAGCGGCCCCAGCGGGTCAGCACCCGGGTCTCGCCGCCCGCGTTGGCCAGCAGCCCGGCGAGCGCGAACACCACCAGCAGGCCGATCGCGCTGACCCCGGCGATCCACGCGGCGCCCGCCTCCGCCCGTCCGCTCGCCCGCGCGGCGGCACCGCGCAGATCGGGCAGGACGTCCCAGTGCGGGATGACGCCGGTGCGCAGCAGGATGAACAGCACCCCGGCCAGCCCGAGCAGCACGACCAGGAGGGCGGTCCAGCCGGGCAGCGCGGTGGCGGCGTGCTCGCGCAGCGCCTGGTCGGCGCGCGGCGGCCGCCGTGAGGTGGTGGCGGCGGGGGAGCCGACCGCGGTGGCCTCCAGGAGTTCGACGGTGTCCGGTCCGGCCGTCTCCAGCGGGTCGCGCAGGTCCGCGGGCCCGGCGGGCGACGGCGCGGGGACGACCGCCAACGGAGTGGTGGCCGGCCCGCTGTCGCCCGGGCCGCCCACCGGCTTGGCCACCTTGGCCGCGGTGACGGCCGTGGCTCTGGTCAGCGGGCTGGCGCCGGAGGCGGAACGTTCCGGCAGTGCCGGAGGGAGCGCCCTGGGCGGGTTGTCGGGTCGCTGCGAAGAGTCGCGGGTGACGTCCATGCACGGATCCTCTGGGTCGGTGTGTCGCGCAACGGGCGGCCCGGATCTGACGGGCAGTGCCAGGGTCAGGCTAAGTTCATACGTCATCAAATGCGACATTTGAGTCGAGGTGTGTCGACATTTACTGACGTATCGTCCAAAGCCGACCTGACGCGCAGGCACATGAACTGATGGTCGGGACGGTTAGACGCCGATCAGCGGCGTCGAGCACCGGGCCCACGGGCGAACACCCGACGGGTGATCAGCCCGATCCCGGTGAGCACCAGCAGGATTCCGGCGAGCCCACCACGCCACCCGGCCTCCTCCGACCGCGCCGCCGCGCCCTGCGAACCCTCCGCCGGAGGCGCGGGCAGCGGCCGGGCAGCCGCCCGGGCGGACTCGGCGGGCTCGGCAGGTACGGCCGGCTCGGCCGACTCGGTCGGTGACGGCCGGCCGGTCACGGCGTCGACGGGAGCCCGGGACGGGCTGACGGCGGAGGTCGGAGACGGGCTGGGGGTCGAGACCGGGCTCGGAGCAGCGGTCGGGGAGGACGGGACGGACGTGACAGGGGCAGACGGGACAGGGGCGGACGGAACGACGGACACCGCCGAAACCGACGCGCTCGCACTCGGGCTCGGGCTCGCGCTCGCGCTCGGCGTCACCGTCGGAGCGACCACCGGCGGGACGACCACCGGCGGCACGGAGATCGGCAGCACTCCCGGCGGAACCGGCACCGGCACCTCGGGCACCACTGCCACAACCGACGGACTCGGCACCGGGCCCGGGGAGGACACCGCCGAAACCGACGCGCTCGGGCTCGGGCTAGGCGTAGCAAAGCCCGACGAAGCCACCGACGGACTGGCGGCCGACGGACTCGGCGACACCGGCGGGGCGACCACCGGCGGCACCGGGATCGGCAACACCCCCGGCGGAACCGGCGCCGGCACCTCGGGCACCACCACCGCGGCCGACGGGCTGGGACTCAGGCTCGGCGTTGCCGAAACCGAAGCCGATGGCGTGACCGACCCGACCGGCACCGACGCCACCGGACTCGGCACCGCAGGGCTCGCCGTCACCGTGCTCGACGCCGAGGGACTCGGCACCGCCGGGCTCGACACCACAGGACTCGGAGCGGCCGAAGCCGACACCGCCGGGCTCGGCACCGCCGGACTCGGCACCGTCGGACTCGGCACCGGCGCCGCGACCCTCACCCGGACCGGCTCGGCCGAGGCCCCGTTCCCCGCCGGGTCGGTGGCCGTGACGGTGAGCCACTGCTCCCCGTCCGTCAGGTCCCGGTTGGCGGTGCAGGTCCAGCTCCCGTCGAGGGCGGCCGTCGTCCCGCAGAGCACCGTCCGCCGGTCGGAGGCGGCGCTCGGCCCTGCCGTGACCAGCACGTTCGTGCCCGGTTCGGCCCGCCCGGCGAGTTTCGGGCGGGTGGTGAGCAGGGTCTCCCCGGGGGCGGGTGAGGTGAGGGCCGGCCGGTCCGGCGGGACGGTGTCGACGGTCAGGGTGACGGGCTGCCCGGCGGTCCGGTTGCCGGCCGCGTCGACCGCGGCCGGGGCGAGCTGGTGCCGGCCCTCCGTCAGGTTCTCGACGGGCAGGCAGGACCACCGGCCGTCCGGCCGTACGGCGGTGCTGCACAGCTCGTTGCCGCCGGGGCGCTCGGTGACCGAGACGGTGCTGCCGGCGTCGCCGGTGCCCGCGAGCTGCAGCCCGGGGTCGTTGGTGTAGGCGGGGAGGGTGAGTACGGGGGCGGTGGGCGGCGCGGTCTTCACGGTGACCTTGACCGCCTCGCCGCGCAGCACCACGCCGCCGCTGGTGGTCTCCACCGGGGTGAGGCTGTGCGGACCGGCGGCGAGTGCTCCGGCGGGGCGGCAGGACCAGTCGCCGCCGCGCCCGACCTTGGCCCGGCACAGCGCGGTGTCGCCCTCCCGGACCTCGACGGTGGCGCCGGCCACCGCGCCTTCGCCGCTGATCTCCGGGCGGGCGTCGGCGAGGACGGCTCCGTCGGCGGGTTCGGCGATCTCCGGCCGGGCGGCCCCGACGGTGAGCTTGATCCGCTGGTCGGTGACCTGTCCGGAGTCGGCGAAGCCGCCGGAGGGGACCAGCTGGCTGGTGTCGCGGCCGATCCGCAGCCGGGCCCAGGTCTCGCCCGAGGCGGCCCCGGCCGGGACGGTCCATTCCAGGGTCGCGGTGTCGGCGCCGGGCGGGACCTCGGTCTGCACCCGGCCCGCGGGTTCGAAGCGGCCGGTGTGCCCGAAGTCGATCCAGCCGGCCAGGGTGGCGGGCTGGTCGCCCACCTCGACCGGGACGGTCAGCCGGTAGTAGCGGCCGATGGCGGCCTCGGTGGGGAAGCTGATCGACGGGTCGGCGCCCTGGTACTCGCCGCGGCCGGGCTGGAGCTTGGGCGGCGGGCCGGCGAAGGGGCTGCGCAGGGAGGCGCCGTGGTCGAGCCGGACCAGCGGCTCGTCGCCGACGGCCCCGGCTGACCAGGTGGGGGCGCGGCGCGACGGGGTGGTGGCGTCGGCGCCGAGGAAGAGGTCGGAGACCACGTGCGAGGCGTTGCCGTAGGCCTGCGGCGCGCTGCCGAGGTCCTCGTCGACGGTGACGGTGTACGCCTGGCGCAGGACGGGCGGGGCGGTGGTGCTGCCGGCCCTGGCGGTGGAGCGCTGTTCGACCCGGAACACCGCGGTGCGGAAGGTCCCGGCGAGTTCCAGGGTGCCTTCGGCGGCGGAGCCGGGCGCGCCGTCGGAGGTGCCGTCCCGGCCGGCGGGGGCGAGGGTGTTGCCGTCGACCGTCCAGCCGGTCCAGTCGGTGCGGCCGACCAGGGTGGGAGTGGTGGGTGAGCCGCCGGTGAGGGTCAGCCGGGCCGCGGTGCCGGTGGTACCGGACTTCCCGGTGGCGAGCGCGGCGAGTCCGCTGAGGTGCAGCCGGGGATTGCGGACGGGCCGGGAGAACGTCAGTCCGAGCGTCCCGGTGGTGCGCCAGGAACCGTCCGTCTGCGGACGGTCCTGGGCGAGCTGGAAGGTCTGCGCGGGGTCTCCGGGGCGAATTCCGTCCGCATAGGAGACGGTGGTGCGCCCCCCTCCGGGCCGTGCCGCCAATTCGCCGGTTCCGGCGGCGACCCGCACCCCGGGAGAGGCGTCGAAATCGACCTGCACGGAAAGTCCCGAGGGCAGGACCGCCCGGTGTTCCGCCGACCAGGCGTCAGGGGACTGCTGGGCCACCGAGAGCGGGACGTTCCAGCCGGTCAGCAGGGCTGCTGTGAGGACGGCCAGGGCGGCCGCGGTACGGGGGAACTGTCGGCTCATCCGGCTCTCCTTCGCGATCGGGCTGCCGGGGCGACGGGCAGTCCGGGCACAAGATCCGACAAAAAGGAATCACGATCCTGGACCGTTCATACCGCGACACCTGCGCTTTTGGCCGTGTCCCACCCGTTCGGCGGTAATCCGGGCGGCAGGAAGGGATGTACCCGAAACAGCTGCATTTCATCCATTAGGCGGCAATCGATACCACCCGGACGGACGCGGGAATGGGAAATCCCGGCTAATCCTGCGGACCCCAGCGTCCGGTACCTGACCATTCATCGAGGAGGTCTGTTCGAATTACCCGCCCGCTCGGCGGGCCCGGGCCGTCGCCCGGCGACGCGGTGCCCGG
Organism: Kitasatospora xanthocidica; assembly: GCF_014656195.1. Lineage (GTDB taxonomy): Bacteria > Actinomycetota > Actinomycetes > Streptomycetales > Streptomycetaceae > Kitasatospora > Kitasatospora xanthocidica. The sequence continues at coordinate 288,979 of NZ_BNBY01000001.1, forward strand.
CACCCGCCCGCCACCGAGCAGCCGGGAAAACGGAGAAGCCCCCGGCCGGTGGCCGGGGGCTTCTCGCTGGTGCGCTCAGCAGGATTCGAACCTGCAACCTCTTGATCCGTAGTCAAGTGCTCTATCCGTTGAGCTATGAGCGCAAGGAACGGGCGAACCCGATCTTGCGGAGTTTGGTGCGCTCAGCAGGATTCGAACCTGCAACCTCTTGATCCGTAGTCAAGTGCTCTATCCGTTGAGCTATGAGCGCTCGCCCCGGTGAACGTTGCCGCCGGGGCGTTGCGTGGACAACATTACATGACCTGCGACGTGGGGCGAAATCGATTGCGCCGGGGCCCGCCCCCGGACCGCTCGGGGGCCAGGCCAGGGTCACGCCGGGACGGCCCGGACCTGCCCCGACCGGTTCCCACCCCGGCCCGACCCGACCCACCCCGGGAACGCGAAGAGCCCCCGTCGACGAGTGTGTCGACGGGGGCTCCCGACTGGCGGAGGCTGAGGGATTTGAACCCTCGATCAGGAATAACCCCGAAACCGCATTAGCAGTGCGGCGCCATAGACCGGACTAGGCGAAGCCTCCCCACATGGACCGCACCCGCGTGAAGCGGACCCGTTCCGTGTGTCAGTGATGATGCCACAACCCTGGGGTTCGGCACCAACCACCGCCAACGTTACTAGGCGGGTCGTCCCCGCCGCAAAGAAGAATGAGATACTGCCGTCTCCGGAGGAGCTGCCCCGAGCCGAGGAGACCTGTCGACGTGAGCAGCAGGCCGATCCGAGGCGCTGCTCGCCTCGCCGCCATACTCGACGCCCTGCCCGACGCGTTGTTGCTGGTGAACAGCAACGGCACCGTCGTGGACGCCAACAGCGCGGCGGTCCAGGCGCTGCAGGCGCCGGGCACCTCACTGGTCGGCATGGGCCTACTGGGCCTGCTCCCGGAGTTCGACCCCAGCCGGATCCCCGGCTCGATGCGCCCGGCCACCCGTGACGGCGACGACCTCGACCGCCCGGTCCGGATGACCGCCCACCGCACCGACGGCAGCACCTTCCCGGTCGAGGTCTCCGGCAACGACTTCGCCGACGACAACGACAACGGCCGCGGCTACGCGCTCTCCCCGCTCGTCCCGTACGACCCGTACCGCGAGGGCTCCCGCTCCCCCTCCTCCTCCGACCTGCTCCTGCTGCTGGTCCGCGACCTCTCCGGCCGGCTCGGCGTCGAGGCCGAGCTGCGCCGCCAGCACAAGCAGACCGAGATGATCCTGCGCGCCGCCGCCGAGGGCGTGTTGGGGGTGGACCTCGAAGGCCGCTGCGTGCTGGTCAACCCGGCCGCCGCGCACATCCTGGAGTACCGGGCGAGCGAGCTCGGCGGGCGCGAACTGCACCCGCTGATCCAGCACTCCCGGGCCGACGGCACCCCGCTGGCGCTGGAGGAGTCCGCGCTGCTGGACACCCTGACCTCCGGGCGCAAGCACCGGGTGCGCGGCACCGTGCTGTGGCGCAAGGACGGCCGGCCGGTCACCGTCGACCTCACCACCGCCCCGGTCAGGGACGGCGACCAGCTGGTCGGCGCGGTGATGACGTTCACCGACCGCAGCCGCGAACTCGCCCTGATCGCCCGCAACGAGCACCTCACCGCCGTCCTGGAGAGCGAGCTGGGCGGCGCGCTGAACGCGCTGAACCAGCGGCTGGACGCGCTCGCCGCCGACCCGGCCGGACAGCTCTGGCCCGAGGCCAACTGGACGCTGCGCCGGCTCGCCGAGGAGTGCCGCCGCTTCGGGAAGCTGATCGACGGCGTCCTCGACCACCAGCGCTGCGAGGCCGGCGAGAGCGGCGCGGCGGAGGCCAAGGACGGCAAGGAGACCAAGGAGGGCAAGGAGGGCAAGGGCCGGCGGACGGCCGCGGCCCAGGTCCCGGTCGCCCTCGACACGGTGGTCCGCCGGGCCGTCGAGGAGGCCGGCGAGCTGGTCGGCCCGGGCCGGGTGCGGTTCTCGGTGCACGCCGCCGCGGTCGAGGTGATCGCCGACGAGCGGCGGCTCGCCCAGGCGCTGGCCCACCTGGTCGCCGACGTCAGCGGCGTCCGCCTCGGGCTGGACGCCCCCACCACCCCCTCCCCCGGCCTGGGCGTGCCCGGTCTGGCCGGCGGCGGCAGCAGCGCGCCCGCGCAGCCGTCCACCCCCGAACCGCCGACCGTCGTCCTGGCCGCCGCCCAGCGCGGCGAGGTCGCCCGGGTCGAGATCCGCGGCCCCGGCGTCGGCGGCAGCCCCGTCCACCTGCCGATAGCCCGCGCGGTGGTCGAGCGCCACAGCGGCGTGCTCCAGCCGCACGAGCTGCCCGGCAAGGCCGGCACCACGTACGTCGTCGAGCTGCCGCTGGACCCGGTCGCCGCGAAGGCCGCCGCCGAGCGCGCCGCCGCCGAGGGCCGCTCCGACCGGCCCAAGGAGAGCGACAGCGCCGTCCTCCCCGAGCTGCCGGGCATCCCGCAGCTGCCCAGCAGTGGCGGGAGCGCCGAACCCGCCGCCGCGGCCGACGAGCAGCCCGCCCGCAAGGCCCCGGCGGCCGAGCCGGCACCCGCCGAGACGCCCCAGGCCACCGAGCGCCGCGGCCGGCGCGGCCGTCCGGCCGCCGAGACCCCTGCCGAGGCGGGTCCAGAGGCACCCCCGACTCCCCCGGCACCCGCCGCGCCCGAGGCACCCGCCGACCAGTGGCCGAACGCCCCCGCCCGGGTCGAGCGGGCCGTCCCCGAGCAGTGGAACGGCACCGGCCACGACCCCGCGTACGGCCGCCAGGGCCTGGCCGGCCCGGACGGCGCACACAGCGACCCGTGGGGCAATGACGACGGCCGCTCCGGCCCCGCCTACGCCGTGCCCGTCGACGGCGGGCGCGCCCCGCAGGACCGGCCCGGCGGACGCGAGCCGCTGGCGCTCGGCCCGGCCCCCGCCGCCCCGGCCGCCGACGGCACCCCGCCCGGTGGCACCCCGACCGACGGGACCGCCCCCGAGGAGACCGCGGGCGAGCCCAAGCCCCGCCGGCGCCGCGCCCTGCCCTCCGCCGAGGACTCCTCCGGCGGCTTCGCCCTGCCCGGTGCCGCCGACACCCCGGTGTACCCCGGCCTGGAGCACGCCCTGCCGGCCGGCCCCGCGCCCGTACTGCCCGAGCCGGCCGCCGCCGCCACCGCACCCACCGGACGCCGCCGCCGGCTGGCCGTCCCGCCCGGGCCCGGCTCGGAGGTGCAGGTGGGCGCCCCCGGTCCGGCCGCGCTCCCCGCTCCGGCCGCGCCCCCGGTGCCGGCCGGCCAGGACGCGGGTGCGCCCGGCACCGCGCTGGAGCCCGCCCGCCCCGCGCTGCCCGCCGCCGCCGAGGACCCGGGCCCGCGCCCGGTCGGCACCGGCCTGGGCGAACTCGCCCCGCCGCGTCCGCTCGGCGCCCCGCCGGTGCCCGCCCTCCCGCAGCAGTCGGCCGCCCCGGCCGAGGCCCGGAACGCCCCGCGCCCGATGGCCGAGCTCCCGCCCGCCGAGGAACGGCCCGCCGACGGGCAGCCGTCGTCCCCGGGCGGCGAGCTGGCCAACACCCGTCGGCTGCTGGTCTGGCCCGAGCCCGACCCGGCCACCAAGCAGGCGCTCCAGGCCCGCGGCTACCTGCCGGTGATCGTCAGCTCCCGTGAGGAGGTGGACGCCCAGGTCGCCGGTTTCCCCGCCGCCCTCTTCGTCGACCCGCTCACCGGGCCGATCACCCGCACCGCGCTCCAGTCGCTGCGCACCGCGGCACTCAACCGCCGCGTCCCCGTCCTGGTCACCGCCGGCCTCGGCCAGGCCACCCGGGACACCGCGTACGGCGCCGACCCGGCCGTGCTGCTGCGCGCCCTCGCCCCCCGCGACGGCGAGCACCACGCGCCGCGGGTCCTGCTGGTCGAGGGCGACCCGGACATCGCCGCCGCGATGATCAGCAGCCTGGAGCGGCGCGGCATGCACGTCGAGCACGCGGTGGACGAGAACGACGCGGTGGCCCGGGCCAGCAGCGTGCAGCCCAACCTCGTGGTCATGGACCTGCTGCAGATCCGCCGCCGCCGGGTCGGCCTGCTGGACTGGCTGCGCGCCAACGACCGGCTGCACCGCACCCCGCTGGTCGTCTACACCTCGGTGGACCTCGACCCGCGCGAACTGCCCCGGCTGCGCACCGGCGAGACGGTGCTGTTCCTCGCCGAGCGCTCCACCACCGAGGACGTCCAGGGCCGGATCGTCGACCTGCTCGGCCGGATCGGCACGATGGGCGAGGCGGGCGTCGCCCACGCGGGCTGAGCCGCCCCGCGCCACGTCGAAGGGCCGGCCGCCCCCCGTTCCGTACGGGGGCGGCCGGCCCTCTTCGCGCTCGCTCGGCTACTTCACGCTCGCGCGGCTCACTCCTTGCCGAGCACCGTGACGTCCAGCTCGTCCGCCGCGTAGCTCGCCCGGATCACCTTCTTGTCGAACTTGCCGACCGAGGTCTTCGGCACCGACTCCACGACCGACCAGCGCTCCGGCAGCTGCCAGGAGGCGACCCGCCCGGCCAGGAAGGCCCGCAGCTCCTTCAGCCCCACGGTCGCGCCCGGGCGCAGCACCACGGTGGCCAGCGGGCGCTCGCCCCACTTCTCGTCCGGGACGGCCACCACGGCGGCCTCGGCCACCTGCGGGTGCGCCATCAGCTGGTTCTCCAGCTCGACCGAGGAGATCCACTCGCCGCCGGACTTGATGACGTCCTTGGCCCGGTCGGTGAGGGTCAGGTAGCCGTCGGCGGTGATGGTGCCGACGTCACCGGTGCGCAGCCAGCCGTCCTCGGAGAACTTGTCGTCCGGGCGGACCGGGTCCTGGCCGGCGCCGCCGTAGTACGCCCCGGCGATCCACGGGCCGCGCACCTCCAACTCGCCCGCCGCGACGCCGTCGTGCGGCATCCGCTCGCCGCCCGGGCCGATCAGCCGGGCCTCGACGGAGGCCGGGAAGATGCCCTGGGTGACCCGGTAGGGCCACTCCTCCTCGGGGGTGAGGCCGCCCGGCGGCTGGGCGAAGCAGCCCAGCGGGGAGGTCTCGGTCATGCCCCAGGCGTGGATGACCCGGATGCCGTGGCGCTCCTCGAAGCCCTTCATCAGCGACGGCGGACAGGCGCTGCCGCCGATGACCACCATGCGCAGGCTGGAGGTGTCGTAGTCGCCCGCGTCGAGCTCGTCCAGCAGGCCGCTCCAGATGGTGGGGACGGCGGCGCTGACGGTGGGACGGACGGCGGCGATCATCTCGGCCATCGGCTTGGGCTGGAGGAAGCGGTCCGGCATCAGCAGGTTGGCGCCGGACATGAAGGCGGCGTGCGGGATGCCCCAGGCGTTCACGTGGAACATCGGGACCACCGGCAGCGCGGTGTCGCGCGGGGTGAACGCGAAGTTGTCGCCGGTGTTGACCTGCAGGCAGTGCAGGTAGACCGAGCGGTGGCTGTAGAGCACGCCCTTCGGGTCCCCGGTGGTGCCGGAGGTGTAGCAGAGCACGGCGGCCTGCCGCTCGTCGATGTCGCCCTGCCACGGGTACGTGGTGGGCCGCCCGGCGATCAGCTCCTCGTAGTCGTGCACGCCGCCCGCGAAGCCCGCCAGCAGCGAACGGTCGCCGGGGCCGCTCACCACGATGTGCTTGAGCGTGGGCGCGAGGTCCGGGAGGACGGCGGCGAGCAGCGGCAGGACGGTGCCGTTGACGATGACCACGCGGTCGGCGGCGTGGTTGACGATGAACGACAGCTGCTGCGCGGGCAGCCGCAGGTTGAGCGTGTGCAGCACGGACCCCATCGCGGGGACGGCCAGGTACGCCTCCAGGTGCTCGGCGTTGTTCCACATCAGGGTCGCGACCCGGTCGTCCCCGGTCACCCCGAGCTCGTCGCGCAGGGCACACGCCAGCTGCGCGGCCCGGGCCCCCACCTCGGCGTAGCTGCGGACGACCGGGCCGGTGCCGTCCCAGGTGGTGACGGTCGAGCGGGCGTGGATCGTGGACCCGTGCTCCAGGATCCGGGCGACGGTGAGCGGGACGTCCTGCATCGTGCTGAACACGGGGTCCTCCTTGACCTGGCGGCACTTGCTGCTGCGCCTGCGGCACCTACCCGACGGTAATGTGCGTCGACCTGGCCGATTTTGCCGCCCCGCGCCGCCCCCTGTCAGCATCCCGGCGCCGTTGCACGGATCACGGCGCCACCGGGCACCCCGGCCGGACCGGCGGTTCAGCGGTTCAGCGGTGCTCGGGGCGGCAGAGCCGGAGGGTGTTGGCCGGGTCGGGGGTGTAGGCGGGGTCGACGGTCCAGCCGTCCTGGGCGGCGATCCGGAGGGCCTGGTGGGCGCCGGCGCCGCGGTAGGTGGCGCGGTTGATCGTGATGCGGCGCACGGGGGTGGTGCCGTCCGGGGTCTGTCCCTTGGCGGCGGCGGTCGCGGCCTTGGCGGCGGCCTCCTTGGGGCCGACGCGGGACTCGCGCGCGAGGATGCGGCGGATGTGGCGGTCCCAGGCGGCGGGGCTGTCGGTGAATTCGGCCCGGAAGGCGCGCGGGCCGACCGTCCAGCGGGCGCCCCAGCGGTTCCAGTCGACGTCCCGCCCACAGACGACCAGGACGAGGCCGACCACGGGGACGTAGAGGAACTGCAGCAGGAAGACGAAGGGCAGCAGCGGCGCGAAGCGGGTCGGCTGCGGGCCCCACGGGGTGCCGGGGGCGGCGGGCGGGTCCTGGGGTGAGGGTGCGTTCAGGACGGCCGGGGCGGGGATGCGGCGGGAGAGCCGGACGTGCGTGAGGTCCGGGCCGGACGGGACGCCGTGCCAACCGTGCCGCGCGGCGAGCCGGACCACCCCTTCGGCGCCGAGGCCCCGGTAGAGGCGCGCGGCGAGCCTGATGCCGATGACCCGGCTGAGGTCGGGCTGCACGTCGCCGCCGCCCGCCGCGTGCTCGGCCTCGGCGGCGGCGATCCGGCGCTCGAGGATCGGGGTGACGTAGCGCTCCCAGTCCTCCGGGCGGCCGGTGAGCTCGGCACGGAGCCGACGCGGCGGGATGAAGGCGCGGTTGACCTTCAGCCAGCCGTCGGAACTGGGGCCGCTCCCGGTGTAGTCCGCGAAGATCAGGACGACGAAGAGGGCCACCAGGCCGGCGATCCAGAGCGGGGCGTAGATCCACTGCAGCAGGAACTGGAGCAGCACGGCGAGGCGGCTGCGGCGCGGCAGCGGGCCGGGGAAGGCCCCGGGCTGCGGTTGTGACTGCGGCTGCGGCTGTGGCTGTGGCTGTGGCTGCTGTTGCGGCTGCGGCTGCGGCTGTGGCGGGGCGCCGAACTGCGCTGCGGGGTACGCCTGTTGGGCGGCCGCGTACGGCTGCGGAGGATACGGATGCGGCGGGTACGACTGCTGCGGCGGTGGGACGGGCTGGGCGTACGGGTTCTGCCCGTACGGTGCCGCCTGCCCGTACGGGTTCTGCGGCGGCACCGCGCCGTACCCGTTCGTGCCGCCGTGTTCCTGGCCGTTCCCCATGCCGCCCCCTCCGCTGGACCGGGGGCCACCCTACCGGCGGGCTCAGCCCGCGGTGGGGCCGTCCACCTGGTCGCGGTCGATGGTGAGGGTGACGCCGCCGTAGGTCTCCGGGACGTTGCCGCGGTACTGGTGGACGCGCTGGTGGAGGCTCCAGAGGTCGGGGTCGAGGGATCCGGAGCCGGCCGTGTCGGCGTGGTCGTCCCAGCGGGCGTACCAGAGCGAGTCGGGCATCGGGGAGCTGCCGGCCCGGGCGGCGGCGGCCAGGTCGGCGATGCCTGAGTCGAGGCTGGAGTAGAAGCCGGAGCGGTAGCCGGCGGCGTGCAGGGCCTGGGTCCAGGCGAGGGTGAAGTCGACCACGGCCTGGCCGCAGGCCGGGTCCCGCATCGGGTAGGCCTCGATGTCGAGGTAGACCGGGCTGCCCGCGCCGAAGCCGAGCGAGCGCAGCGCGCGGGCGGCCTCGTCGGCCTCGTCCCGGCCCTGCTGCACGGCCTTCGCCGGGTCGATCCGCTTGGGCTTGCGGCTCGGGTCGGCGCACGGGGCCTGCAGTCCGACGTGCACCGGCAGGAAGCGCCAGCCCATCGCGCGCGCCTGGTGCACCCAGTCGGGGGTGAGCCGGGGCTGGGCGCAGCCGCGCTGGGAGCCGCTGGTGTAGATGCCGACCGCCCCGTACGGGGAGGCGGTGCGCCAGGTCCGCAGGGTGTCGAGCGGGGGCGCGGTGCAGACGTCGAAGGCGGGGCCGGTCCAGTTCTCGCGGAAGCGGGGCGGGACGGGGCGGTCGGGGAGGGTGACGGCCCGGATGCGGGGGACGGCGACGGCGGCCGGGGCGGCGGCTCCGGCGCTCACGCCCGTCCCGTCGGTGGCCAGCAGGAGCACGAGGGAGGCGGCGAGGAGGGCCGCGGGGCGGAGATAGCGCACCCGGCCTTGATACTGACGGACCATCGGACGAATGCGGCTGCCACGCCGCAGCCCCTTCGGGAGTCCACCCTTTCGGACGCACCCGTCCGTATCCGTCCCGATATTTGTAACGAGCTTGCCCGTTCATCACTCCTTACGGCAAACTCGCCGACATGCCCACCTCCCATACCAGCGCACCTCCCACCGCCTCGCCGTCGGCCGCCGCCGTCGCCGAGGCCCTCGCCATGCCGCCCGCCCCCAAGGGCGAGCCGGCCGGTGAGCGGGGCGGCTGGCGACGAGGTGGCGCATCCGGCCCCGCGGCGCCACCCGGAGTACGGCCCGGCCGGTCCACCGGCCGGCTCGGCAAGGCCTTGCGGCGCCCGGGAAGGATCCCGGCGCCGCTTTTCTGTGTGACCGCGATGTTCCTGGTGCAGACCGGCATCGCGCTGTCCAAGCCGCTCTTCGGCCCGCTCGGGGTCGGCGGCACGACCTTCCTGCGGCTCGGCTTCGCCGCCGCCATCCTGCTCGCCGTCACCCGCCCCGAGCTGCGCGACAAGCGTCCGCGCGACCTGGGCGCGGCCGCGCTGCTCGGCGTCGCCTCCGCCGGGATGACCTGCCTGTTCGCCGGGGCGATCGACCGGCTGCCGATGGGCACCGCCGCGACCATCGAGTTCCTCGGCCCGCTCGCGGTCGCCCTGGTCTTCGCCCGGCGCGCCAGCCACCTGCTCTGGGCGCTGCTCGCGGCCGCCGGCGTGGTGCTGCTGACCCTGCTCGGCGAGGGCGAGGGCGGCGGCTCGCTCGACCCGGTCGGCCTGCTCTACGCCTTCGGGGCGGCCGCCTGCTACGCGCTGTACATCCTGTTCACCGACAAGGTCGGCGCGACCTTCCAGGGGTTCCAGGGGCTGGCGGTGTCGATGACGGTCGGCGCGCTCGCGCTGGCACCGTTCGGGTTCGGCGAGGCCTGGCACGGGCTGACCGCGCCCGGCGCCTCCCCGCTGCTGCTGCTCGCCTCGGTGGCCGGGGTGTCGCTGCTGCTGCCGGTGATCCCGTACGCGCTGGAGATGACCGCGCTGCGCCGGATGCCGCAGCGGGTGTTCAGCGTGCTGGTCAGCCTGGAGCCGGCGGTCAGCGCGCTGGTCGGCCTGGTGGTGCTGGGCCAGCTGCTGGGCGTGCCGCAGCTGGCCGGGATCGGCTGCGTGGTGGCGGCCAGTGTCGGCGCCACGCTGACCGGGCGGCGGTAGGCCCGCGGCCGCCCCGTGGGCCCACG
>NZ_BNBY01000001.1:298666-361357 GCF_014656195.1 Kitasatospora xanthocidica
CCCTGTGGGCCCACGGGGCGGCCGCGGGCCTACCGGTGGCTCACGGCCAGAGCAGGGTGCGCGACCAGTCCGGGGAGCTGACCGGGCCGGTGCGGGTGTAGCGCAGCCGGACGTGCCGGCGCTCGGAGTCGCCCTGCCAGAACTCCACCTCGTGCGCCCACAGGGTGTAGACCGCGTGGCCGGGCGGGACGACGTCCGGGTGCGCCTCCAGCCGGCGGCGGGCGACGGCCACCGCCTCGTCGTACTCGGTCAGCTCGGCCAGCGGCTCGCTCTGCCGTCCGACCAGCGAGGACGCCCGGGCGGCGGGCGAGCGGGTGGCGAACTCGGCGGCCGCGACCAGGTCGGCCGCCCGCTCGACGGTGCCGCGCACCCGCACCTGGCGGCCCAGCTGCGGCCAGTAGACGGTCAGCGCGGCGGCCGGGTGGTCGGCGAGCTGACGGCCCTTCGGACTGTCGGCGGCGGCGGAGAAGTTCCAGCCGGTGCCGGCCGCGTCGACATCGCGCAGCACCAGCACCCGGGCGTCCGGCATGCCGTCCGCGTCGACGGTGGAGAGGGTGAACGCCTGCGGGTCCAGCACCCCGGCGTCCAGCGCGGTCGCGAGCCAGTCCACGAACAGCGGGCCCGGCGCGGCGGGCGCGGCGTCCTGGTCGAAGGACGGCAGCGGACGGGCCATCGGCGGGCGGCCGAGCAGCAGCTCGGGGACGGACCTGGGCTCGGGCCTGGGCTCGGGCCGGCGCTCGCGGGGCGGCTCGACGGTCGGCTCCGGGCGCGCTCCCGCCTCCGGCTCCGGTGCAGGCCTGGCCTCGTCCGGGCCCGTCAGGCCCTCCTCGTCCGCCGCCATCGCGCGCCCTTCCTTCCGAGTGCCGCGGTCGCCACCCCCCGCCGGGCCGTCCCATTCGGGCCCTGGCACGAGATGCGCTGTCGGAGCGCAACCGTACCGCCGTGGACCGACGGCCCCGGGCGCGGGCCCGTCGGTGGACGGATCACGGCCGGTCCGCGGGAGGGCGCCCGGACGCACTCGTGGGCGGTGCCGATGGCGGCACCGCCCACGAGGCCGGTCTGACGGTGACCCTTTCCGCCGGCCGGTCATGCGCTGTTCCCTCGGTGATGCGCGGTTCCCTCTGGTTGTCGCGGCTGGTGCGGTTGCCGCTGTCGTCGCGGCTGGTGCGGTTGTCGCGTCCGGTGCTGTTGCCGCCGTTGCCGCCGTTGTCGCGGCCGGCGCGGTCGTCGCCGTGCGGTCCGAGTCCGGGCGCGGGTGCTCAGCTCACCCGCGGCCCCCACCTCCGGCGCCCCCGCCCTCGGTGGTTCTCGGTGGTACTCCACGGCACTCGACGGAACCCGACGGCACTCGGTGCGGCCGTCCGGCCGCTCGGTCAGGGGAAGACCGGGGCGAAGATGACGTTGACGTTCTTGTTGCCCTGACCGGCCAGCACGGCGCCGGCGTTGTCCTTCACCGCGAGGGTGTTGCTCTGGTTCGAGGCACCGGAGCCGGTGGCCGTCTGCTGGGTGGAGACGTAGTTGCCGTCGACCCCGCCGAACACGTTGCCGGTGCCCACGTTGGACACCACGCCGGCGTTGGAGCCGGCCGCGGCACCCGCGCCGTTGTCGGCGACGGCGGCACCGGCGCCCACCAGCAGCAGACCGGCCGCGAGCGGGCCGGCGAGCAGGAGTCCGGCCACCCGACGGGTGTGGATGCGAGCCATGAGAGCCTCCAGAAATCTGTTAATCGTGCAATGGTCGATCATGAGGTGCGGGGTTCGCCGGCCAGACGAACACCTGCGGGCTGCGACGCCGGGAGACAGACTTCCGCAACAAATCGACAAAGCACTAGCTCACCCCGCAGTTTTCGCCCGTTCGCGTGATATCCACCGAGGCCGCGCATAACGGGTCGGAATCCGGAAAGCGCGCCGACGCACCACCCATGAGCTGGGACTTCACCCGGATGGACGACGGTTCGCGGACAACGGGGAGCGGCGCGTCGACACCCTTGCGGACTACTGGTCGCACCACCCCGGCGCAGGCGAACCGTGAATGCGCCCCAGAAAAGTTCGACCACCCTTCCATGTCGACTTTTCCAGCCATTCGCAGACCATCGGAAAGTCACACTGAAATGGGGCGCAGAAGCGAGCGGAAACCGTGTCGAGAGGGCTCGGAGAAAATCAGACCATCTTGCCCGGGTTCAGGATGCCCAAGGGGTCGAAGACCCCCTTCAGCTGCCGCTGCAGCTCCAGCGCCACCGGGCCCAGCTCACGGGCCAGCCAGTCCCGCTTGAGCAGCCCCACGCCGTGCTCGCCGGTGATCGTGCCGCCCAGCTCCAGGCCGAGCGCCATGATGTCGTCGAAGGACCGCTGGGCGCGTACCGCCTGGTCCTCGTCCTCGGCGTCGAAGATCACGATCGGGTGGGTGTTGCCGTCCCCGGCATGACTCACCACCCCGATGGTCAGCCCGTGCCGCTCGGCGATCGCCGCGACCCCGTTCAGCATCTCCGCCAGCCGGGAACGCGGCACCGCCACGTCGTCGATCATGGTGGTGCCCAGCCGGTCCAGCGCGGGCAACGCCAACCGCCGTGCGGCCAGCAGCAGATCGGACTCCGCTTGGTCCTCGGCCGGCACCACCTCGGTCGCCCCGGCCGCCCGGCACAACTCCGCCACCCGCGCCAACTCGCCCACCCGGTCCGGCCCGTCGAACGCCACCAGCAGCAGCGCCTGGGTGGACTCCGGCTGCCCCATCTGCCCCAGCTCGTTCACGGCCCGCACCGAGACCGCGTCCATCAGCTCCATCAGCGACGGGGTCAGACCGCGCGCCATCACCTCGCACACCGCCGCCCCCGCCGCGTCCGCGCTCGGGAACTCCGCCGCCAGGGCCAACTGCGGAGCCGGCGCGGGCCGCAACGCCAGTACGGCCCGGACCACCACCCCGAGCGTCCCCTCCGAACCGACGAACAGCCGGGTCAGGTCGTACCCGGCCACGCCCTTGGCCGTCCGGCGGCCGGTCGACAACAGCCGCCCGTCCGCCAGCACCACGTCCAGGCCGAGCACGTACTCGCTGGTGACCCCGTACTTCACGCAGCACAGCCCGCCCGCGCCGGTGCCGATGTTGCCGCCGATCGTGCAGGACTCCCAACTGGACGGGTCCGGCGGGTACGACAGGCCCAACTGCTCCACCGCGCGCGAGAGTTCGGCGTTCACCACACCGGGCTCGACGACCGCGATCCGGTTCACCGGATCGATCTCCAGGATCCGGTTCAGCTTCACCAGCGACAGCACGACGCACCCGTCCACCGCGTTCGCCGCCCCCGACAACCCGGTCCGGGCACCCTGCGGCACCACGGGCACCCGCAGCTCGGTCGCCACCCGCATCACGTGTTGCACCTGCTCGACCGTCTCCGGGAACACCACCACGGCAGGCACCCCGGCCGCACAGAACCCCGCCATGTCGCGGCTGTACGCGGCCGTCACATCGGGGTCCACCACCACGGCCCCGGCCGGCAGGCCCTGCGCCAGTCGATCCGTCAGATCACCCATCGCCGCCTCCGCTCACCGCCGACCAGCTCCACCACCGCACTCTGCCCGCGTGCCGGATGTGGGGCAAGTGGGCCCCGGGGGCGGGACGGGCGGTGGGGCCGGGCCGCCAGGGCGGGGGTGGGTGAGGCGGGAGGGGCGGTGGGCCCGCGTGCCGGATGTGGGGCAAGTGGGCCCCGGGGGCGGGACGGGCGGTGGGGCCGGGCCGCCAGAGCGGGGGTGGGTGAGACGGGAGGGGCGGTGGGCCCGCGTGCCGGATGTGGGGCAAGTGGGCCCCGGGGGCGGGACGGGCGGTGGGGCCGGGCCGCCAGAGCGGGGGTGGGTGAGACGGGAGGGGCGGTGGGCTGCCGGGCCCGTGCGCCGACTGCGGGGGTCAGGCTCGGCGGAGGGTCGGGGTCGCGAGGGCGGTGAGGCCGGCGGCGGCGGTGGCGAGGGCGCAGAGGAGGGTGGGCAGGGCGGCGCCGGCCGTGTCCGCGAGCAGGCCCAGCAGGGCGTTCGAGAGCACCAGCGCGAGGCTCTGCACGAGCGTCAACAGCGCCTGTACGCGCGAGAGGTGGGAGGAGGGCGTGCCGGTCAGCACCAGCGGTCCGAGGTGGCACGCGAAGAGGCCCGAACCGATGCCCGCCACCACGCTGCCGGCCACCGCCGTCACCGGCCCCGCGGCGAGCGCCAGCACCGCCGTCCCCGCCGACGCCGTGCAGAGCCCGGCCGCCGCCCCCGCGCCGGCCCTGGGCAGTGCGCCCCGCCAGGCGACCAGGCCGGCCACCGCGAGCACCCCGGCCGCCTGGCCGCCGCTCACCAGCCCGGCCGTGCCCGCCGTCCAGCCGTGCGCCCGGGCGAGCAGCGGGCCGAGCAGCGACACCACCGGGAGCAGGGCCCCGGCGGCCGCGCCGGTGAGCAGCAGCGCGGCCCGCAGCAGCGGGTCGCCGAGGGCGAGCCGGACGCCGGACGCCGCCTCGCGCAGCAGGCCGGCCGGCCCGGCGGACGGCGCGACGACCGGCCCGGCGGACGGCGCGCCCCCGCCGGGCCGGACCCGCAGCAGGACCAGCAGGACGACCCCGAAGCTCGCCGCGTCCGCCGCCGCCGCGCCGGACAGCCCGCCGGCGGCGACCAGCAGGCCGCCCAGCGGCGCCCCGAGCAGGACGGCGCCCTGCCCGCCGGCCTGGCGCAGGGCGAGCGCCCGGGGCAGCCGGTCGGCGGGCACCAGCCGGCTGGGCATCGAGCCGCTCGCCGGGAGGTAGAAGGCGTCGACGGTCCCGATCACGGCCGCCGCCGCGACCAGCAGCCACAGCGGCGGTGTGCCCGGGCCGCCGGCCGCGAGCGCCAGGGCGACGGTCGCGGCCAGCATCACCGCGTCCCCGGCGAGCATCACCCGGCGGGCCCCGAACCGGTCCGCGACCGCGCCGCCCAGCAGGACCAGCACCGTCCGCGGCACGGTGATCGCGGTCAGGACGAGCCCGGCCGCCCCGCCGCCGTGCGCGGAGGCGGCCCAGCCGAGGGCGAAGTACAGCGCGGCGTCGCCCAGCAGTCCGGCCTGGGTGCCGGCCAGCCAGAGCAGGTACGGCCGGGGCAGCGGCGCCCGCGCGGCACCCGCGGCGGTGTCGGAGCGGGCGCCGGTGGCGGCGTCGGAGGTGGCGGCGTCGGAGGTGGCGGTGGTCATGCCGGGCGACGCTAGGGCCCTCGACCTGGTCGAGGGCAAGCGCGCCCCGAGGGGCAGCCCTACCGGCGGACGACCGGCTCCTGGAGTTCGGTGACCCACCCGGCCTCGTCCTCCGGGCACTCCAGGTACAGCTCCCGGGCGTAGCCGGCCGAGCGGTAGCCGTTCTCCTCGATGAAGCGGGCCAGGTGCTGGACGGTCCCCAGCACTCCGTTCATCGGGCCGCGGTGCACGATCGTCGCCGCCTCCTCGATCGGCGGGAGGTCGACCACCTCGAAGTCGTGCGCGCCGGGCCGCACCGACGGTCCGACCGGGACGGCGACCAGGATCAGCACCGAGCCGTCTCCCTCCGGCCCGTCCTCGTACCGGGCGACGGACGGGCCGGTCCCCTCGACCCCGGCCTCGGCGAGCCGCCGGCACAGTTCGGTGAACAGCGGGCCGATCACCGGGGTGATGTCCTCGGGCGCGTAACTGGCGGCCACACCGGTCAGTTGGGCCGCCCGGACGGACGGCACCGGCTTCACCACGACATCGTGTGCGGACATGGTCCCCTCACTCTCGATCGTCCGGAGCCTCGCCTCCACCCGGGCCAGCCGCAGCTCGTCCGCCGCGATCGCCTCGGCGAGCTGGGCCCGTCGCAGCCGCAGCATGCCGCGCAGTTCGGCCGGGTCCACCTCGTCGTCGAGGACGGCCCGTACCTGTTGCAGCGTGAAGCCGAGCTCCTTGAGCGCGATCACCCGGTTGAGCCGGGCGAGTTGGGCCGCCTCGTAGGAGCGGTAGCCGCTGACCGGGTCCACCCGGGCGGGCCGCAGCAGGCCGATCGCGTCGTAGTGCCGCAGCATCCGTACCGACACCCGGCCGTGGCTGGCGAAGTCTCCGATGTTCAACATGGTGCCTCCACTCCACCGCCTCCCACGGTGTCAGGGTCAACCCCGGCCGCCGGACCGCCCCGCAAAAACACCGAGGGCGGGTGCCGAGTGGTCTCGGCACCCGCCCTGAGCAGGTGGTTCTCCTACCGGCGGAGAGCGTGGGATTCGAACCCACGGTGACGGGTCACGCCACGACAGTTTTCAAGACTGTTCCCTTAGGCCGCTCGGGCAGCTCTCCAGGCGGAGGTCAGCCTAACGGGTCCGGCGGGGTTCGGTGCACACCGTTTCGCGGTGCCGCCGGTCGGTGGGCGGGGTCACGGCTGGTCGCCCTCGCGCTGGCCGAGGGTGACCTTGGTGGTGAGCTGCTGGCCACCGCGGGTGTACTCGACGTCGACGGTCTCGCCGGGCTTGTGCGTCCAGATCCGGCTGACCAGGGCGGGGCCGTTGTCGATCGGCACGCCGCCGAGCTTGGTGATGACGTCGCCGGGCTTGAGGCCGGCCTTGTCGGCCGCGCCGCCGGGGGTGACGGCCGGCTGGCCCTGGACGTCGCGGGTCTGGATCTGCGCGCCGTCGCCCTTGTAGTCGTCGTTGCGCAGCACGTCGAGCTTGGCGTAGACCGGCTTGCCGGTCTTGATCAGGGTGTCCGCGACCCACCGGGCCTGGTTGATCGGGATGGCGAAGCCCAGGCCGATGCTGCCGGCCCGGCCGTTGGCGGAGGCGTTGGACTGGATCGCCGAGTTGATGCCGACCACCGCGCCGCCGGAGTCGAGCAGCGGGCCGCCGGAGTTGCCGGGGTTGATCGAGGCGTCGGTCTGCAGGGCGTTCATGTAGGAGGCCTGCGAGCCGGTCTCGTCGCCGGAGGCGACCGGGCGGTCCTTGGCGCTGATGATGCCGCTGGTGACGGTCGACTCCAGGCCGTAGGGCGCGCCGATCGCGACGGTGGCGTCGCCGACGTTGACCTTGTCGGAGTCGGCCAGCGGCAGCGGGGTCAGCTTGCCCTTCGGCGGGTTGTCGATCTTGACCACGGCGACGTCGTAGCCCTCGGCGTGGCCGAGCACCGAGGCGTTGTACGAGGTGCCGTCGGCGAACTTGACGGTCAGTTTGCCGCCGTTGAGGGTCGGCGCGACCACGTGGTTGTTGGTGAGGATGTGGCCCTCGGTGTCGAAGACGAAGCCGGTGCCGGTGCCCGACTCGCCGTTGCCCTGCGCCTTGATGGTGACGACGCTGGGCAGCGCCTTCTGCGCGATGGCGGCGATCGAACCGGGGGAGGGCTCGTTCTTCTGGGTGTCGCTGGCCTGGACGGTGGTGCTGCGGTGGTCGTCGGCGGAGCTCCTGCTGTCGCCGCGGTCGGCGACGCTCACGCCGACCGCGCCGCCGGCGATCCCGGCGACCAGCGCGACGGCCGCGATCAGGGCGAGCAGTGCGCCGCGCTTCTTGCGCGGGCCGCCGCCGTGCGGGCCGCCGGAGTGGTCGGCCGGGTAGCCGAGCGGGCCCGCGGGGCCGCCGGGGAAGCCCGCTCCGGAGCCGGCGTCGTGGTTCGGGCCCCAGCCGCCGAGCGGCTGGCCGGCGCCGAACGGGTGGTGGGCGTGCGCGGCGGGCACGCCGGGGGTGATCGGGGTGCCGGGGGCGGGCGTGGCGGCGCCGTACGGGTCGTGCGCGCCCGCGGCGGGGACGCCGTGGGTCGGGGTGGCGTACGGGTTGCCGGCCGGCGGCAGCGCCGGGGCCGCGGGCGCGGCCGGGGCGGGCGGCAGGACCGGCGGCGGCGCGTCGATGTACCCGGTGACCGGGTCGACGGCGGGCTCCCCGGTGACGGGCGCCACGGGCGCGACCGGAGCGGCGTCCGCGGCGGGCGCCTGGGGCGCGGCCGCCGGGGCCTCCGGCGCGGTGACCTTGGTGAAGGCGACGGTGGGCTTGTGGCCGCCCTCGGGCGCCGCACCCTCCGGCGCCGTACCCTCCGCCGCGACGCCGGCGGCGGGCGCCGGCTCGGGCGCGGGCACCCGGCTGAACGCCATGGTCGGCTGGTGCCCGCCGTCCGCCGGAGCGGCGTCGACGGGGGCGGCCTCGACCGCGCCCGCCTCAGCGGCGCCGGCCTCGACCGCGCCGGCCTCGACCGCACCGGCCTCCGGCTCGGGGACCCGGCGGAAGGCCATGGTCGGCTTGTGCCCGCCCTGAGCGGGGCCCTCGGAGACGGACTCGGCCGCCCCCTGGCCTGCGGGCTGCTCCCCCTGCGGCCCGGTGGGCCCAACCTCGCGCTCGGTGCTCACGGACGACCTCCATAGCTGGCAGAACCAAGGACCATAGTTTTTCGCATTGTCGATTCGATTGCCGTAAGGACCCCTCTGAAGAACTCATAAGAATCCTTAGCCGGCACCGACACCCGGGGGTTCCCCTCCCCCGTCGGGCGTCCCGCGATGCGGACCGCACACGCCCTGGCCTTGGGTGTTCGCCCCTGTGCCGGTTAGCCTGTCGCTCCAAACTGACACGCGGGAGCTTGGACCGACCAGGCTGAGAGTGCGCATGTCGACCGTACGCCACACGAGCGAGGCGAACGGCCGAGGGGGCGCTGACCGCCGGAACCTGTCCGGGTAATGCCGGCGTAGGGAGTATCGGCCATGCCGCCTGCTTCGTCATCCTCTTCTTCGGGCGCCCCCGCGTCCAAGGGTTTCCCCGCCACCGAGGGCCCCGCCGCCACCGCGGACCCCGCCGGGTCAGCGGCCGCCGGAACCGCCGTCCTGGACCCCGCCGAGCGCCCCGAGCGGGCCGAGGCGCCGCTGGTCCTGGACACCGAGCCGCCGCGCACGCTGCGCTTCCGGGACCACTTCGCGCTCTGGATGAACCTGGGCGTCAGCCTGATCGGCTTCTCCACCGCCGCCACCGTGCTGGGCGCCCCCGGCAGCGAGCTCTCGCTGGCCGCCGCGGTGACCGCGATCGTGGTCGGTACGGCGGTCGGCACCGCGATGCTCGGCGTGGCCGCGCTGATCGGCGCCCGGACCGGCGCCCCCGCGATGGCCAGCCTGCGCGGGCTGTTCGGCACCCGGCTGTCGTACCTGCCGACGGTGCTGAACATCGTGCAGTGCGTCGGCTGGGGCGTGTTCGAGCTGCTGACGATCTCGGCGGGCGCCCAGACCGTCGCCCACACCACCGGCTACCGCTGGCTGTTCGTGCTGCTCGCGGGTGCGCTGACCACCGCGCTGACCATCTGGCCGCTGGGCTCGATCGCGGTGCTGCGCCGCTTCGTGGCCGGGGCGGTCGCCGTCGCGATGGTGTACCTCACCGTCCAGCTGGGCCGCCAGGGCGTGCCGGACCCGGGGGCCGGCAACTGGCACGGCTTCCTGGGCGCGACCGACGCGATGATCGCGGTGTCGATCTCCTTCGTGCCGCTGGCCGCCGACTACACCCGGCACTCGCGCACCCCGCGCTCGGCGTTCTGGGGCAGCTTCTCCGGCTACACGATCGCCCAGGTCTGGTGCTACGTGCTCGGCCTGATGGCGCTGCTGCAGTCCGGCGGCGACCCGAACAAGATCTTCGACTCCTTCCTCGGCGTCTGGGCCGGCTGGCTGTTCCTGCTGGTGCTGGTGGTGCGCGAGACCGACCAGTCCTTCGCCAACGTGTACTCGACCGCGATGTCGGTGCAGAACCTGCTGCCGAAGGTGGACCGCCGGGTGCTGAGCGGCGCGATCGGCCTGCTGACCACCGTGCTGGCGCTGCAGATCGACGAGTTCACCGACAGCTACTACAGCTTCCTCGGCCTGATCGGCTCGGTGTTCGTGCCGCTGCTGGCGGTGCTGGCCGTGGACTTCTTCCTCGGCGCCGGGCGCCGTGGCTGGGACCTCTCCGAGGACGCGCCGTCCCGCTGGACGATGCTGCTGCCGTGGGTGCTGGGCTTCGCCGTCTACCAGTTCATCGCGCCGACCAAGGTGGCCGGCTGGTGGACGGACTTCTGGACCTCCGCCCAGGAGACCCTGCACTTCACCCCGCAGGAGTGGACCTCGGCCTCGCTGTTCGCCTTCCTGGTGCCGGCCCTGGCCACCTGGGCGCTCACCCCGCTCACCCGCCGCACCGCCCGCTGACGGCACCGGACGGCCGTCCGCCGACACCGGACGGCCGCCCGGAGGGCCGCAGACGGCGCCGCAGGTTGGGACCGTCGTCGCCCCCGCTTCACCTGCGCCGCCTATCGTTGGCCCCGTGACCAGCCCAGACCTGTCCTCGGCGGTGGCGCGCACCGCGCCGCCCGTCCAGGTGATCGCCCACCGCGGTTCCTCCCACGCCCTGCCCGAACACACCCTCGCGGCCTACCGGCGCGCGCTCGACGAGGGCGCCGACGCGGTGGAGTGCGACGTCCGGGTGACCGCCGACGGCCACCTGGTCTGCGTGCACGACCGGCGGATCGGCCGGGTCTCCAACGGCCGCGGCACCGTCTCGGCGATGACGCTCGCCGAGCTGGAGGCGTACGACTTCGGCGCCTGGAAGACCGGCCGCCCCAGCACCGACCCGGAGCTGCGCGGCGTGCTGCGGCTGGAGCGCCTGCTGGAGCTGGTGGTGGACTGCGGCCGCCCGGTGGACCTGGCGATCGAGACCAAGCACCCGGTGCGCTTCCGCGGCCTGGTGGAGTCCGAGCTGCTCCGGATGCTGGAGCGCTTCAAGATCGGCGCGGCCCGGCAGGGCGACCGCCCGTCCGCCCGGATCATGAGCTTCTCCTCGATCGCGCTGAACCGGGTGGCCGCCGCCGCGCCGGAGTACCGGCGGGTGTTCCTGTTCGAGCGGACGCTGCCGCTG
Organism: Kitasatospora xanthocidica; assembly: GCF_014656195.1. Lineage (GTDB taxonomy): Bacteria > Actinomycetota > Actinomycetes > Streptomycetales > Streptomycetaceae > Kitasatospora > Kitasatospora xanthocidica. The sequence continues at coordinate 309,490 of NZ_BNBY01000001.1, forward strand.
CTCGGCAAGCTGCGCGAGGGCGCGCCGCTGCCGGGCGGGGCGCGGATCGCCGGGCCGGGCATCGACCTGGTGCGGGCCCGTCCGCAGCTGGTGACCCGGCTGCGCGAGCTGGGTCACGAGGTGCACGTGTGGACCGTGGACGAACCGGCCGACGTCGAGCTCTGCCTGGAACTCGGCGTTTCCGCGATCATCACCAACCGGCCCGCCGAGGTCCTGGCACAGCTCGGACGGTGATCCGCCGACGCACCGGCGGCCGGGCCGGTGCGGACCGGCCGCCCTGGTCGGCGGTCAAACCTTCCGCGCTCGATATTGCCGGAATTCCTCTTCCCCCGGGCGACGGAGGGTGAGCACGGAATGACCTCGTGTCGACCTTCCGTAGCCACGCTCGAAATGGGCTCGCGGGATCGTCCGGTGTTCGTTTCCGACGCATTACCAAGGGGCATCTCTCCCTCGGCATACGCTGAAGGAGGTCCGGGGGTGGCGTTGATGGTGGCGCGTGAAGTGCCGACTTCATCGACCATGGCAGTGCCGCACGGCCCAGCGAGTGTCGGGGTCGCACGGCGCCGACTGCGTCGAGATCTGGGTGACCGGCAGATACCCGAACCGGTCATCGACGATGCTGTACTGATCCTGTCCGAACTGTTGAGCAACGCCTGTCGGTACGCCCGTCCGCTCGGCCCGCTGCCGGCGCTCGGCCGCAGTGCCCGGGCCGAGGTGCTCGGTCAGGTGCTGGTCGGCGTCCCGTCCGGGGCGCAGCCCGCGCCGGAGGGCCGGGAGCACGGCGAGGACACCGGGCCGCCGGACGACGGCGTGCTGGTCCGCTGGCAGATGCACGCCGACGGCGTGCTCACCCTGGAGGTCACCGACGGCGGAGCGACCACCCGGCCGCTGCCCGCCAGTCCCTCGCTGACCTCGGGCGGTGGCCGCGGCCTGAGCATCGTCGACCAGCTGGCCAGCGACTGGGGCGTGCGCGACGCGCCCGGCGAGGTGACGGTCTGGGCGGCGCTGCCCGCCCGCGCCCGCCACGCCCGGCGCACCGGGGGCGACGCCCGCAGCGCGTAGGACGACACCCGCGGCGCCCAGGACGGCGTCCGCAACGCGCAGGACGGCGTCCGCAACGCGCAGGACGGCGTCCGCAACGCCCAGGACGGCGGCGGCGGCGCCCAGGACGGCGGCGGCGGCGCTGCCCCCGGCGCGCGACACCCGCCCCGGCGCGTCGGCGCGCGCCGGGGGAAGCGCGGGTGCCTCGAGAACGTCAGTAGGCTTCCCGGGACACAGGACCACCGTTCCCGGGAGAGCCGCACCATGGGCAAGAAGGCCGCCAAGAAGGCGCCGCAGCGTCAGTCCACCACCGCCGTCACGGGCGAGATCCCCGTGGTCGGGGCCCGCGAGGACTGCCCCTGCGGCTCGGGCCGCCGCTACAAGGCCTGCCACGGCCGCGAGGCCTCGCACGCGGTGCAGGAGCTGGTGCACCGCCCGTTCGAGGGCCTGCCGGGCGAGGCCGACTGGGTCGCGCTGCGCGAGCTGGTGCCGGCCGCCACGGTGCCGCTGACGCTGGCCGCCGGCGTGGTCGAGGGTGCCGAGGGCGAGGTCCCGTCGGTGACGCTGGCCACCGTGCTGCCGCTGGCCTGGCCGGCCCTGCGCCGCCAGGACGGCTCGATCCTGCTCGGCCTGCAGACCCAGTCCTCCTCCGGCGACCTCAGCCGCGACCTCGCGGACGCCCTGGAGCTGGCCCTGGCCACCGAGCCGGGCACCCCGGTGCCGGCCCGCCGGACCGTCCCGGGCGGGCGCCGCCTGCAGGACCTGCTGGACACCACCGCCGCGTTCACGCCGGACGTGCACACCGGCTTCGAGTTCTGGCTGGAGGACGCCGAGACCGCCACCGGCGAGGTCGCCGCCTCCCTGGAGCGCGCCAACGCCTCGGCCATCCCGACCGAGAAGCTGGGCAGCGTCGACGCCGCCTACTGGTGCGGCACCCCGGACAAGAACCACCTGCGCTGGGTGATGACCGTGCCCGAGGAGCAGCTGCTGGACGCGCTGGCCCGGCTGAACGCCGCCGGCGAGGCCTCGCTCGGCGCGGACACCCGCCTGGTCGGCTCGTTCCGCGCGCACGGCCTGACCGTCCCGGTGTGGGACCTGCCGCTCTCGATGACCGCCGCCGACTGCGAGAAGCCGGCCGCCGAGTTCGGCGAGCGGCTCGCCGCGGTGCTCGCCGAGCCGGCCCCGCTGACCGCCGAGGAGCGGCGCGCCCGCGCGAACCTGGTGAACCGTCAGGTCACCTTGAACTAAAGCGCGCAGGATCCACGTGATACGCGTCACATTGTCGCGGTGAACGCGCAATTTCCGGGCGTGGAGGGCGTCTTGGAAATTGGCGCGGGCGCGGATCCTTGTTACTGTCTAAAGAGTCCGGCCGCTGGTGCATCCCCCGTCGCCAGCGGCCGGATCTTTTCTTTTTCCGGAGCGCCCCGGTGGTAGCCGTCCCGCGGGCCCCGGGAAGACCACTCGCTCCCAGGGCCCGCAGCCGCCCTCAGTACGCCGAGCGGCCGCTGTCCAGCCGGACCGTCGCCTCCACCAACTCGCCCAGCAGCGGCCCCACCTGCGGCAGCCAGACCCCGCCGCCCGCACCCGGTCGCGGCGCGAGCACCCAGCGCACCCGGCCGGCCGACCCGCCGGGCGGCAGCGGCAGGAAGCCGCCCGGCCCGTGGTAGCGCAACGAGCCAGGGACCCAAGGGAGTTGGGCGAGCATCTCGCCGAGCGCGTCCAGCGAGTAGGGCGCCACCAGCAGCGCGTAGCGGCCGGGCATCGCCAGCACCGGGCCGAGCGGCAGCCGCAGCGCGCCGAGGTAGACCAGCGCCCGCGCCCCGGCCGCCGCGGGCAGGCTGACCGCCGAGACGGTGGAACCGGTGGCGGCCAGCACCGTCGCGTCCGGGCTCTGCCGCTCCCACCACCAGCGCACCATCCGGGCGTCCGTGGTGGCGGCCAGCAGCGAGGGGTCGTGCGGGTGCGCGCCGGGGACGCTGCAGTCCCGGTCGCCGCAGGAGCAGCGTCCGCCGCGCAGCACGGCGCTCGGCACCACGGGCCAGCGGTGGTCGACGGCGGCCCCCAGGGCCGCGGCCAGTCGGGCGGCACGCTCTTCGGACCGGTCCTTCGGGTTCTCACGCATGGCGCTCGTTCCTTTCCCTGACCGCTCGGTTCGCTCCACTCCGTCGGCGTCCGCCGGGACGATCCGCGCGGGTCCGCCGCGGCACGGCCCCGGAACGAACGGGGCGGGCGGCAAGGCGGACGGCGCGGCTACGGCGTGGAGCACGGTGCGGAGCACGACATGAGAAGGGCCGCGCAGTGGAACAGCCCTTGGAACGAGAATCCCGTATGCGACCGGATGGACGCCGCCCGGGCGCGCTTGGTTCCACCGTACGAGTGAGAGACGTCAGGCCGACCCGGCTCGCGGGCGGCAGGGGCATACGATCCGGACGGCCGCCCGGTCCGTCCCCACGGTTCTGCCCGCTCGCGGCTCGCTCCATGCCTCCCGGCCCTACCGGCGCGCGCACCGACCACGCACGCCCCCCGACCGGGTCGGGAGGGCCGTGGAACCGACCAGCGCGTCGTCCTGGATCTGGACATGCCCCGAATGGCCTGTGTAGAAGTGGTGGCATTGCTGTCGATCAATGACGAGTAGTAGCGAATCGAGGCGAAACACGCCCTTTGGCCGTGCTCGCTCCACATCGGCCGTACCTGGGGGTTCCGCATGGCACAGAGCACCGCGTCAGGAGTGGCGGCATGACCGAGTCCCACCAGTCGACGGCTCTCCCGTCGACGACGACCGCCGAGCCGGGCGAACCCGGCTGCGCAGGCGGGCTCACCGTCCTCGACCCGCCGGGGCTCACCGGCCCCGCCGACACCCCGACCGGCCCGGCGGACGACCTCACGGCCCCCTCCACCGCCGTGCAGGACCGTTTGGCCGGACGCCTGTCCGATATCACCAGCCTGCACGAGCACACCGAACGGCTCGCCCGGGCCCGCGGCCTCGACGCCACCCTCGACGCCGTCCTCGCCTCCGGCGCCGCCCTGCTCGGCGCCCGCCGCGGCGTCCTGGTCACCCGGCTGCCCGGCGGCGGCCCCGGCCAGCCGGTCGGCCTCGGCCTCGACCGCTCCAGCCTCGGCGCCCTGGAGACCGTCCCCACCGAGCAGAGCCTGCTCGCCCGGCTGCTCCGCGAACGCGACCGGCCCCGGCAACTGCACTCCCCCGACCTCGCCACCGACCCCGCCATCGGCGCCCGGCTGCGCGAACTCGCCGTCCACCTCGGCCTCGGCGGCGCCTTCGGCCTCCCCCTCGCCACCCCCGAGGAGGGCCCGCTCGCCGCCGCCGTCTGGTTCTACGACGAGCCCGCCGAACCCGCCGAATGCCGGCGCGAACTCGCCCGCCACTACAGCGAGATCGCCGCCCCCCTGCTCGCCAAGCAGCTGGAGGCGGACCGGACCCGGCGCACCACCGAGGCGCTGCGCCGCGGCCTGCTGCCCGACCGCCTCCCCCAGACCCCCGGCGTCCGGCTGGCCGCCCGGCTCGTCCCCGCCGGCCTCGACCGCTCCAGCGGCAGCGACTGGTACGACGCCATCCCGCTGCCCGACGGCACCGTCGGCATCACCGTCGGCTCCGTCTCCGGCGACGGCCCCGGCGCCGGCCCCGGCTCCGCCCCCGGCGCGGCCGCCGCGATGGGCCGGATCCGGGCCGCCCTGCGGGCCTACGCGGTACTGGAGGGCGAGGACCCGGTCTCCGTCCTCGGCGACCTGGAACTGCTGCTCAAGACCACCGAGCCGACCCGCAGCGCCACCGCCGTCTACGCCTGGCTCGAACCCGAGGAGCGCCGGGTCACCCTCGCCGGAGCCGGACACTGCCCGCCCGTCCTGGTCGGCCGCAACGGCGCCGAGTTCGTGGAGACCTCGCTCTCCGCCCCGCTCGGCATGCTCGCCTGCTGGGAAGCGCCCGGGGTCGAGTTCACCGCCGGACGCGGCGACACCCTGCTGCTCTACACCGAAGGCCTCGCCCGCCGCTGCGGCCCCACCCTGCACGCCGGACAGGCCAACCTCCGCCGGGCCGCCGCCGACGCCCCCCGCGACGTGCGGATCGACCCCGACCGGCTCTGCGCCCACCTGCTGGCCGTCTGCCCCGCCCCCGAGACCGCGGCGACCGCCACCGACGACCTGATGCTGCTCGCGGCCCGCTTCGAGTAGGCATACGAACCCCGCACCGGCGGGCGGCACGGCGTCCGTACCATGGGACGCACGGCCGCCCGCGCGTTGTCGCGATCCGACACTCCCCCGAGGGGCGGCGGTACCACCCCCAAGGAGGCGTTGAACGTGACCGAGGACCGCACCCCCGCGGTGGCCGAGAACCCCGAGGCCGAGGGCGGCGAGGAGCCGCAGAAGTTCAAGGGCCGCAAGAACGGTCTCTACGGCGAGATCTCCGACGAGCTGGCCGCCTCGATGAAGACCGGCTGGGCCGACACCGAGCTGCACGGCCTCGTCCCCGTCGCCCAGGCCCCCTACGCGGCCGAGCGCCGCGCCCGGCTGTCCGCCGCCTACCCCGGCGAGCGCCTCGTCGTCCCGGCCGGCAACCTGCGGGTGCGCGCCAACGACACCGACTACGCCTTCCGCGCCTCCAGCGAGTACGTGCACCTCACCGGCGACCAGACCGAGGACGCCGTCCTCGTCGCCGAGCCGACCGGCGACGCCGGCCACGAGTTCACCCTCTACCTGCTGCCCCGCTCCGACCGCGAGAACGGCGAGTTCTGGCTGGACGGCCACGGCGAGCTGTGGGTCGGCCGCCGGCACAGCCTGAGCGAGCAGGAGCAGCTGCTCGGCCTGCCCGCCCGCGACGTCCGCAAGGCCGCCGAGGAACTGGCCGCCGCGGCCGCCGACACCGCCGTGCCCACCCGCATCGTCCGCGGCTACGACGCCGGCCTGGAAGCCGCCCTCGCCGAGGTCCTCGACGCCGACCAGGACGCCGGGCTCAAGGAGTTCCTGAGCGGCCTGCGACTGGTCAAGGACGAGTGGGAGATCGGCGAACTGCGCGCCGCCTGCGACGCCACCGTCAAGGGCTTCACCGACGTGGTCCGCGAGCTCGGCCAGGCCGTCGCCACCTCGGAGCGCTGGATCGAGGGCACCTTCTGGCGCCGCGCCCGGGTCGAGGGCAACGACGTCGGCTACGGCACCATCGCCGCCGCCGGCCCGCACGCCACCACCCTCCACTGGGTCCGCAACGACGGCGACGTGCGCCCCGGCGAACTGCTGCTGCTCGACGCCGGCGTCGAGACCCACACCCTCTACACCGCCGACGTCACCCGCAGCCTGCCGATCGACGGCCGCTTCACCGACCTGCAGCGCAAGATCTACGACGCGGTGTACGACGCCCAGGAGGCCGGCATCGCCGCGGTCAAGCCCGGCGCCCGATTCCGCGACTTCCACGAGGCCTCCCAGCGGGTGCTCGCCGAGCGCCTGCTCGCCTGGGGCCTGCTGGACGCCTCCGCGTACGACGTCGAGAAGGTCCTGGAACTCGGCCTGCAGCGCCGCTGGACCCTGCACGGCACCGGCCACATGCTCGGCCTGGACGTCCACGACTGCGCCCACTCGCGCCGCGAGGAGCACGTCGACGCCCTGCTCGTCCCCGGCATGGTGCTCACCGTCGAGCCCGGCCTGTACTTCCAGCAGGACGACCTGACCGTGCCGGAGGAGTACCGCGGCATCGGCGTCCGCATCGAGGACGACATCCTGGTCACCGCCGACGGCAACGAGAACCTCTCGGCCGGCCTGCCCCGCCGCTCCGAGGACGTCGAGGCCTGGATGGCCTCCCTGGCCTGAGCCGCACCCGCACCACGGTGAAGGGCCCGGCCCCCCGGCGACGGGAGGCCGGGCCTCGCGCGTAGGGGGCTACTTCGCAACCACCTGGAGCTGGTAACCGGTGGTGGCGAGATCCGTGGAGTTCCCCGTGGTGCCGTTCGGCACCGCCAGCTTCACGGACAGCGGCAGGGTGCCCGGGCCGTCCACGGCGTTGAGGATCAGCCGGTAGTTCACCGTGGCGCTCTGCCCGGGATCCAGGTCGACCGGCACACCGGCCTCCAGAGGCGCGGAAACTCCGGCGAAGCGCAGAGACATCGACCTCCAGGCTCCGCCCTCCTGGATCTCCAGGGTTCCCCCCATCGGTCCGTCCGTCGGCGTTCCCGGGTAACTGCCCAGGGAGACCAGCGCCTTGGCCCCGGCGATCTTCGCAGTGCCGGTGTTCTTGAAGGTGACCGAGAAGGGAACCGCGGTCTCGTTGTTCGGCACCTGCAGGCCGTTCTTGAGACCGGTCACGGAAACGGTGGCGTCGGTCGACGCGGGCGCCTTGTGACCACTCACGTCCAGACTGTTGAGGATCGACTGCAGGCCGGCCTGGTAGTCGTCCTTGATGCCGTTCGCCACCACGTACACCTGGTCCGGAGCCAACCCCCACATCTGGGCCGTGAAGGTGTCGCCGGGCTTGCAGGTGACCTTCCACTGGGTCTTGTCCGCTGTCTTCCCGGCCAGGGACGGCCTGGTCCGTACGGGCGCGCCGACCGACGAGTAGCCGTCGGCCGGGAAGTACGGCCGGCCCCAGATCGGGCAGTTCGGCTGGTGGCCCCAACCGGACTCCGAGGCCAGGTCGTTCATCGTGGGCCAGGCGCCGCCCTCCAGCTCGTCCGGGCCGTTGTAGACCGCCACCAGGACGCCGTACGGCTCACACTTGCTCTGTGACCAGCCCTGCTGCGACTCCGTCGGCGCGCCCGGGCTCAGGACGCAGACCTGGCTCGACGAGGCCGGCACCGCCTTCCAGCCCGCCGGGATCCTGAACTTGACGCCACGGAAGGTGTACGGGGTCGACGGGGCCGCCGGGGGTGTGGTGTTGGTGGTGGTCGCGACGGAGGAGGGGGTGGAGTCGGCGAGGGGGAGTTCGGGTTCGGGGTCGGCCGTCGGGCTGCCGGTGCCGGTGTCGGTGGGGGTGGCCGACGGGGTGGGGGTGGCGGTCGGTTCGGCGGTCGGGCTCGGGGAGGTCGTCAGGGTGGCGGCCGGGGGCGGGACCTGGTCGTGGGCGACCGGTTCGCCGTGGAAGGTGAGCACGCCGAGCGCCATCGCGGCGGCCAGGCCGAGCGGTACGGCGACGGTGTACACGGGGCGCAGGCGGCGGATCCGGCTCTTCGGTGGCGCGGCCGGGCGCAGGGAGTGCGCCGTGACCTGGGCGGCGCGCGCGCCCATCGCCTCGCGGAGCAGCCGTTCCGTGGGGGTTTCGGCCGGCTCGTCGCCGTCGCCGCCGCTTCGGCGGGGGAGCTTGTCGGTCATCGAACCTTCTCCAGGTGCTTTTCCAAGGCGTCCAGGGCGCGACTGGCCGTGGACTTCACGGCACCCCGGGAGAGTCCCAGGGTCTCGGCTATCTGCGCTTCCGACATGTCGGACCAGTAGCGCAGCACCAGCACCTCTCGCTGGCGGGGGGTCAGTTCCTGCAGGGCGACCAGCACCCGGCGGTGCTCGTCGTTGAGGACCGCGTGGTCCTCGGCGGACGGGGCGTCGGCCTCGTGCGGCGGCACGTACTCGCGGGCGGTCCTGCGGCGGCGCAGCATCGAGCGGGCCCCGTTGACGACGGAGGTCCGCAGGTAGCCGAGCGCGTTGTCGAGGTCGTCCAGTTCCTCGCCGTGGCGCTGGTAGAGCTGGGTGAAGGCGTCCTGGACGACGTCCTCGGCCAGGTCCTGGTGGTCGACCAGCAGGACGGCCATCCGGACCAGACCGAGCCGGTGGGCGTGGTACAGGTCGGTCAGGGTGGGCCGGTCCTCGGCGGGCTTGCGGCCGCCGCGCAGCAGCCGGAACCCGGACCGGCGCTGCTTCGCCTCCTGCTCGGTGACGGCGGCGGCGAGCGGCTCGCCCGCCTCCTGCGCGCCGAACAGGGCGGCGACCACCCCGCGGACGGTGAATCCGCGCGCGCCTGCCGGCGCGACGGTCGGCCCGATGGCCATGGACATGTGCGCTTCCGCTTTCCCCCGGGACGGTGACGGCGTTCGCCGGACCGTCAGGTCCACCTGATCAAGATCGTGATCGGGAGGGATCCTCCCAGCCGCCCTCGGCCCGGTTCCCTCCGCCCCCGTACCAATGGACGTGTGGCGGGGACGGAGGTTGCAGGTGGGTTCGGGGAAAGTTCCGGGGTGGCCGGGACGGCTACACTCACCGGCATTCCGCCACCCGTGAGCAGGGGGTTTCGCATGGCCGAGCAGAACGTCGAGGGCCCGGTCGGCACCGGTACGGCGACCGCGCCGCGGCCGCGACCGGTGGCCGTCGCCATCGGTCGCCGGCCGGAGCCCGTGCACGATGTCGCGGTGTACGCCTTCGAGGGCATGGCACCGTTCGAACTCGGCGTCGTGGTCGAGGTGTTCGGGCTGGCCCGGCCCGAGCTGGCCGGGCTGCTGGCCACGCCCTGGTACGGGCTGAAGGTGTGCGCCGACCGGCCGGGCACGGCGCTGGACGCGGTGGGCGGCTTCAGTCTGACGGCCCGGCACGGACTGGACGAGCTGGCGGCGGCCGACACCGTGGTGGTCCCCGGGGTGCCGAACGCGTTCGGCGGCGTGGTGTCGCCCGGGCTGGTGCGGGCGCTGCGCACCGCGCACGAGCGCGGCGCCCGGATCGTGTCGATCTGCTCGGGCGCCTTCGCGCTGGCCGCGGCCGGGCTGCTGGACGGCCGGGACGCGACCACCCACTGGCGGTACGCCGAGCTGCTCCAGCGGCGCCACCCGGCGGTCCGGGTCAACCCGGACGTGCTGTACGTGGACAACGGGGACGTGCTCACCAGCGCGGGCAGCGCGGCCGGGATCGACCTCTGCCTGCACCTGGTCCGCCGGGACCACGGCGCCAAGGTGGCCAACGCCGTGGCCCGCCGGTTCGTGGTGGCGCCGCACCGGGACGGCGGGCAGGCCCAGTTCATCGAGGCGGCGGTCCGCCCGGTCGAGGAGGAGGACGACGGGATCGCCCGCAGCATGCAGTGGGCGTTGGACCACCTGTCCGTCCCGCTGACCGTCCCGGTGCTGGCCCGGGCCGCCCGGATGTCGGACCGCTCCTACCTGCGGCACTTCACCGCCCGCAACGGGACCAGCCCGATGCGCTGGGTGATCACCCAGCGCATCGCCGCCAGCCTGCCGCTGCTGGAGTCGCCGGACGGGACGGTGGAGGAGATCGCCGCGGCGGTCGGCTTCGAGAGTTCCGCGACCTTCCGCCACCACTTCGGCCGGGTGATGCGCACCTCCCCGACCGCCTACCGGCGCTCCTTCGGGCGCGGGGTGGCGTGACTCGCTACGCCTGCTCCCGCCTGCTCCCGCCTACTCAGGCCTGCTCAGCCCTGCTCAGCCCTGCTCCCGCCGGTCGGCGTTGGCGACGATGGCGTCGTGCAGCCACTGCGCCAGGCCGGGGGCGAGGTCTTCGTAGGTACCGGTCCAGCGCGGGTCGGAGACGTACAGGCCGGCCAGTCCGCGGTGGATGGTGAAGGTGCAGTCGTAGAAGTTCCGGCAGATGTGCTGCCGGTGCTCCTCGGCGAGGCCGGTGGCCACCGCGCCGTCGGCGGGCTCGCCGGCGGTGAGCGCCTCGACCAGGCGGGTGTTGAGCTCGGTCATCTCGGTCTGGATCCGCTGCCAGTCGGCCTTGGAGTAGCCGCCGGTGCGGCGCTGGGACTCGGCCCAGGCCTCGGTGTCGCCCCAGCGCTGCTCGGCCTCCTGCTCCCAGTCCTCCTGGTAGCCCTCGCCGAAGATCTCGAACTTCTCCTCCGGGGTCAGCTGAATGCCCATTCTCCTTGCCTCCATGGCGTGTTCGACGGCTGTGGCGAGGTCCTGGAGGTGCCTGATCCGGTCGGTCAGCAGTCGGTGCTGCCGCCGGAGGTGCTCGCTCGGGCTGACCGAGTGGTCGTCCAGGATCGCCGCGATCTCCTCCAGGGGGAATCCGAGTTCTCGGTAGAAGAGGATCTGCTGCAGCCGGTCGAGGTCGGCGTCCACGTACCGGCGGTAGCCGGACCGGGTACGGCCGGCGGGGGACAGCAGGCCGATCTCGTCGTAGTGGTGCAGGGTGCGGACGGTCACCTTGGCGATCTTCGCCACGGCGCCGACCGAGTAGCCCTCACTGGTCATCGGGGTTCCTCCCTGGTGCTGACCACCACCCTCGGCTCTCACGTCGCGTGAGGGTCAAGCCGTCGTGCCGGACGGCGGCCGGAACGGTGCAGCCGCCCCTCGGGCGGCCCACCGCTCAGGCGTCGGCGCCGACCAGCACCCGCTCGCGCCGCCGGGCCGCCCGGCGCCCGCCCTCGCCCGGCCCGCCGGAGCGCGGCCGCCGGGGCTGCTGGGTGGGCCAGAAGAGCACGTACGCGGCGGAGACCACCACGAAGGCGAGCCGGACGAAGCCGCGGGCCGAGTCGGACGGGAGGAGCAGCGTGCCGCCGTACAGCGCGGCCAGCGCGATCCAGCTCCACCACGGTACGAGCCGCTTCTGCCCGACCGCGTCCCAGAGCAGGGTGCCGAGCAGGATCGAGGCCGTGTAGTACGTGTAGACGCTCGGGTCGAGCAGGATCCGGGCGTCCGCGCCGAGCAGCACCACGGCCGGCCAGCGGCCGCGCCAGACGGCGATGCTGCCGAGGCCGAGGCCGAGCGCGAACTGGGTCGGACGGTCCCACCAGGGGGTCGCCGGGTCGGTCACCCCGAACCAGCGCAGCGCGGAGGCCGGCTGGTTGGGGATGGTGAACTTGGCGGCCGCCATGGTGTCCAGGTTGCCCAGGTAGAACGGCAGCCAGGCGACCGCCACCAGGACGGCGAACCAGAGCGCGGTGCGCAGCCAGTCGCGTCGGGGCAGTGCCAGGACCAGCGGGGCGAAGGCGATCGCCCAGGGCTTGGAGTCCACCGCCAGGGCCAGGAACACCGCGACCTGGGTGGGCTTGCCGCGGGCCAGGGCGTGCGCGGCGAGGGTGGTGAAGAACAGCGCGAGGACGTCGTCCAGGTGCGCGAAGCGGACCGACACCTCGACCCACATCGGGATGAAGGCCAGTCCGGCGATCAGCAGGCGCTGCTGGAGCCGGCGGTGGTTGGTGCCGGTGCCCAGGTAGTAGAGGGCCGCGGTGCGGCCGACCACGACCAGCATCACCAGGCCGAGCGCGGCGCTCGCCGCCTCGGCGACCAGCTGGCCGGTGTGCGGCGAGAACGGGGCGGTGAGTCTGGCCGCGGCCAGGCTGACCGGGCCGATCTGCAGCTCCGGGTGGTGGGCGTAGAGCGACAGGCCACCGTCGGACTGACCGCTGAAGAGCAGCTGCTCGCCCTGGCGCAGGTAATGCCAGGAGAAGCCGCCGCTCGGCTCGACCAGGAAGAACCAGAGCACCGTCCACGCGGCCAGCAGGACGTGGTGCCTGCGGAACGGCAGTCCCGCGATGCGCCCGGTCGCCGCCTCGTAATCGGTGGTGGTCCGTGCCGTGCGTACTTCCCGCACCTGTCCTCTCCCCGCCGGTTCCGCCCCCCTCCGGCCGGACATCCTATGTGACGGAGGAGTACCGCCCGTGCCGCCCGCGTGGCCGTCCGGTGGACGGTGCGGGCGGCCCGGGGGTACCCGGGAACCGCTTCCCCCAGGTCAGCTGTGCTGGCCGGACTTGCGGCGGCGCAGCACCACGAGGGTGCCGACACCGGCCACCAGGACGGCGCCGCCGACGGCCGCGATCGCGGTGGTGTCGTCACCGCCACCGGTCTGGGCCAGGGACTTGTCCGCGTTGTCGGCGGCGGTCTTGGCCTTGCTGACGCCGCCCGGGGTGATCTTCGGCGGGGTCACGGTCGGGGGCTGCACCGGGAAGTCGATCGGCTGCGGGGCGTCGCTGCTGCTGTCGCCGGCGGGCGGCGTGGACGGCGAGGCCGGGCCGGTGGTCGGCGCGGCCGTCGTCGGCGCGGTCGACGGGGTCGTCGGCTGGGTGGTCGGCGTCGTCGGCGCGGTCGACGGCGTGGTCGGCGCGGTGGTCGGCGTCGTCGGCTGGGTGGTGGGCGTCGTCGGCGCGGTCGTCGGCGAGCTGCTCCCGGTCGGGCTCGGCTTGCCGGTCTTGGTCGGGGTGGGGGTCGGAGTGGGCTTGCCGCCGCCCGCCTTGATGGTGAAGCCCGCGCCCTTGATGCCGTCACAGCTGAAGTGGCCGTGGTCGTCCTGGTCGTTGGCGTCGGCGGAGTAGACCACCGGGACGACACCGGCCTTGCCCAGCGGGGCGTCCTTGGTGAAGGAGGCGCGGATCTTGATGTCGACGCGCTTGCCCTGGGCGATGAAGAGCAGCGCGCCGTCACCGGCGTTGCCGTCGGTCACGTCGCCGAGGAACAGCAGCACGGCGCTGTCGTCGCCGTCGCCGCCACCGGGGGCGACCACGGCGGTCTTCCAAGTGCCGCCGCCGGGCAGGCCGGCCGGCAGCTGGAACTCGACCTTGAGGTCCTTCGACTGCAGCGAGCCGGCCTTGTTCTTGAACTTCAGCAGCGGGTAGGCGACGAAGTCGGTCTTCGTCGAGTTGTCGATCCGGTAGGTGAACTCGCGGGCGTCACCACCGGCGAAGAAGGTGCCGGGAACCCCGTGCACCGAGAGGTCGATGGCCTGGTGGCCCGCCTTCTCGGCCGGCGCGGCGGCGGACGGGGATCCGGTGGTGCCGACGGCCACGGCGCCCTGGGCGCCGGCCAGCACGAGCGAGGACGCGAGCGCGGCGGCACCGGCGAGGGCGAGAGTGCGACGTATGGACAAGGGAGACCTCACGGACGTTTCCGGGCGAGGCCCGGGCGCGGGAGGGTGGCCGCGGACGCCCCGCCCCCCGCGAAGCTGAAAGTGCGACGGAGAGTACCGAACGATCCGGCCGCTCCGGAAGGCGGGTGGCGCACTGTGCCCAAGACTTGGCGAAGGGCCGTCCGGTTCGTCCAACTCCGTCCATCGGTAAGGCTTTTGCGCTTTGCCAAATGATGACCACAGAGTGACGGGTACACGTCCGGACGACCGTACCGCACGCGCCGCTGGCGGCGGTGCCCGGGCACCGCCGCCGGCGGGGGCTCAGCCGGCGAAGAAGGACTTGGCCGCGACCAGCGCCCGCTCGTCGCGCAGCACGTCCCCCGGGCGGGTGCCGTTGCCGAGCAGCGCGCCGCCCCAGCGCATCCCCATGTACTCGGCGGTCAGCCGGAGCGTGCCGATCAGCGGCTCGGCCGTGGACTCGGCGCCGCTCAGGGCGGTGACGCTCCACAGCGTGGCGCCGCCCATCCGGGCCCGGAAGTCCAGCCCGGGCACCCGCAGCCAGGCCGACCAGTGGTCGAGGTAGAGCTTGGCACTGGTCGGCAGGGTGTACCAGTACAGCGGCGCGACGAAGACCAGGTCGGTGGCGGCCAGGGTGGCGTCCAGCAGGGTCCGCTCGTGGCCGACCGGCTCGGGGGTGCGGCCGTCGCCGACGTGCCGCCGGTCCCGGTGCGGCGGCAGCGGGTGCTCTTCGAGCCGCAGCCAGCGCTGCTCGGCCCCATCCGGCAGGCTCGCCTCGGCGGCCAGCCGCGCCAGCCGGGCGGAGTTGCCGCCGGTGCGCGCGCTGGCGTCGAGGAACAGGAAACGGCGCGGCGCCTCGGCGCCGGACGGCTGGTCGGTCATCGGAAACTCCCCCGGGTCACGTGGTGCGGACGGAGGTACGAGCCTCCGCGGCGCACCGGTTATTCCGGGGGCGTCGGTTCCGGGCCCGTCAGCTCCGCGCCCGGGCCCGCAGCCGCAGGCCGGTCGGTTCCGGGCCCGCAGCCGCAGGCCGGCCGCCGGTCAGTCCGGCAGTCCGGCCCGGCGGCGGGCGACGGCGGCGACCGCCGCCCAGTCCTTGTCCCCGTCGCCGTGCGCCAGCGCGTCCAGGAAGGCGTCCCGCAGGATGCTGCCGAACGGCAGCGGCACGTGGCGGGCCGCCCCCGCGTCCAGGGCGAGGCCGACGTCCTTGAGCCCGAGCGGCAGCCGGAAGCCGGCCGGCTCGTAGCGGCGCTCGGCCACCATCGCGCCGTAGCCCGAGTAGACCGGCCCGGGGAAGAGCGTGCCGGTGAGCATCTCGATCAGGTCGGTCGGCCGGACCCCGTTGGCCTCGGCCAGGCTGCACGCCTCGGCCATCGACTCGATCGCGCAGGCCAGCAGGAAGTTGGTGCTGATCTTGGCGGTGTTGGCCTGCCGGGGGCTCTCGCCGAAGTGCCAGGTGCGCTGCCCCATGGCGGCGAACAGCGGCTCCGCCCTGGCCAGCAGGTCGGCGCCGCCCGCGGCCAGGATGTTCAGCCGGCCCTCCGCCGCGACCGGCGGCCGGCCGAGGACGGGCGCGGCGACGTAGCCGATGCCGTGCTCGGCGTGCAGCGCCTCGGCCCGCTCGGCGATCGCGAGCGAGACGGTGGCCATGTTGACGTGCAGGCTCGCCGCCGCGCCGGTCAGCAGGGCGGGGTCGAGCAGCAGCCGCTCGACCGCGTCGTCGTTGGCGAGCATCGAGACCACCGTGTCGGCGGCGAACACCTCGGCGAGCGAGCCGGCCGCCTCCGCGCCCTCGGCCACCAGCGCGGCCACCGGCTCGGGCGAGCGGTTCCAGACCCGTACGGCGTGACCGGCCCGCAGCAGGCTGCCGGCCATGCCCCGTCCCATCGCGCCCAGTCCCACGAAGCCGACCGTCGTCCCGGTCATCCGCCCACTCCCGTCGCCGTCGTCGATCACTGCGGCCGACTGTACGTCAGGAGGCGAACCGCCCGGGGCCCGTGGGCAGCTCGGGGCCCGTGGGCAGCTCGGGCTCAGGCGCAGGCGCGGGCGGGCATCCGGCCACGGTTGGCGGCGGCGCCGCGCTCCAGCTCGGCGACCACCCGGCCGCGCAGCAGCTCGTACTGCGCCTGCAGCCGGCCCGGACGGGCCGGGCGGGCGACCGGGCGGCCGGGGCCGACCAGTTCGTCCGGCCCGAACTGCTCGCGGGTGAGGTCGATCTCGAAGCCGGTGGCGAAGCGGTTCCACCAGTGCAGGTCCGTACGGACCCCGTCGACGTACACCTCGCCCATCATCAACTCGCCGCCGAGCAGGTCGTGCACCACCATCGCCGTCACCCCGCACTGGCCGCGGGCGGGATTGTCGGGACGCCAATGGGCCAGATCCTCGGGCGCACAGGTGTCGACACCCCAGGAGGAGCGGATCGCACGTTCGATGTCGTTGAGGGTCCACGCCGTCATACCGGAGAGCCTGCCACGCGGCACTGACAGCGGCAGCGGCTTTTCGAAGGGTCACCCCGTGTTCTGCGGTGACCCTCCCGGCGTTCACCCGATCGAGTCAAACGCACCCGGCCGGTCGAACGGCCCCGGCCGGCCGGGGGCACCCGTCACCCCGCCGACGGGACGGCGGGGCGGCGAGGCAGGGGCGTCACTTCGCCAGGGCGGCGACGCCGGCCTGCGCGAACTGCTCGTCCAGGTCGCCGCTGGGCGCGCCCGCGACACCGATCGCCGCGACCGGAGCGCCCTTGGACTGCACCGGGGCGCCGCCGGCCAGGAACAGCGTGCCCGGGATGTCCTTCAGGTTCGGGGCCTGGGCGAGCCGCTTGGCCAGCTCCGAGGTCGGCGCGTTCCAGGACACCGCGGTGAAAGCCTTGCGCTCGGCCGACTCCGGGGCCTGCGGGCCGGCGCCGTCGCCCTTCAGCAGCACCCGGGTGACGCCGTCGCGGTCGACGACCGCGACCGAGACGTGCTGGCCGGCCTTGGTCGCCGCGTCCAGGGCGGCCTGGGCGGCGCGGGTGGCGGCGTCGATGGTCAGGCCGGTGCTCTGGGCGAGGTTCTTGTTCTGGGTGTCGACCTTCACCGCGGCCGGGGCGGCCGGGGTGTCGGTGGTCTCGGCGCTGGCCGAGACGGCGCCCACGGTGGCGGCGGCGATCGCGGCGGCGGCGACGGTGCCGGTCAGCACCCGGGTGCGCACGGAGGTCTTCTTCATGGTCAAGCTCCTCGACGGGTCTGCGGGGTGGTGCGGGGTTTCGGGGGCCGCCGGGCCGGGGGGCGTCCGGCGGCACGTTCCGATCCTCCGTCCGGGGACCCGCCCGCCACATCGACGGTCCGGCGCGAGCGTTTGGGCATGATGGAGGACGGCGGCGTCAACCGATCGGCTGATGCGGGACCGGGCCGGACGGGTCACCATCGAGGAATCGGCGCAGGTCGGCGCGGGTCCACCGCTCGCATCCGGGCCCACCCCGTCCGCAGGCCCGCCGCTCGCCCGCGGACCCGGCACCCGGGTGCGCCCGCGCCGCCCGCGCACCGCCCGTCCGACCAGGAGCCACCCGTGCCACAGTCCCGCCCCGCAGGCCCCGACCTCGGCCGCGACGCCGGGGACCCGGACGCCGGCCGGCTGGCGGTGCTGCTGGACTCCGCCTTCGTGGTGCTGCTCGCCGCCTCGCTCAACCGCTACCTCACCCACCACTCCGGCAACTCCCAGGCCCCCTGGGTGATCGGGCTGAGCGCCGCCCTGGCCCTCGCCCAGCCGGCCGGCTCCTGGCTCGACCACCACCGGCCGACCGCCTCGGGCCGGCGCCGCCGCTGGCCCCTGGCCCTGGTGGTGGTGCTCTGGGTGGTGCTGGTGCTGCTCGCGCCGAGCTTCGCCTGGTGCGCCGTCCCGCTGATCTACACCGCGCTGCGGGCGCTGCCCGCGAAGGCGGCGATCCCACTGGTGGGCGCCCTGACCCTGCTGGTGGTGATCGCCGAGATCCGGCTGCCCGGCGGGGCGGACGCCACGCTCGTCCTGCTGCCGCCCGCGGTGGCGGCGCTCGCCACCGGCGTCTTCCTCTTCATGGCCCGGCAGGCCGCCCGGCAGCGCGCGCTGATCGCCGACCTGGTCCGCACCCGGCGCGAACTCGCCGCCACCGAACGGCGGGAGGGCACCCTGGCCGAGCGCGCCCGGCTGGCGATGGAGATCCACGACACCCTGGCGCAGGGCCTGTCCAGCCAGCAGATGCTGCTGCAGGCCGCCGAGCGCACCTGGGACACCGCCCCGACGACCGCCCGCGCCCACGTCCGCACCGCCGCCGAGGTGGCCGCCCGCAACCTCGCCGAGGCCCGGCGCTTCGTCCACGACCTCGCACCGGCCGAACTCGCCGACGGCCGGACGCTCGACCAGGCGCTGCGGGCGCTGGCCGGGCGGGAGTCCGCCGAGAGCGGGCTGCCGGTCCGCTTCCACCTGGACGGCACGCCCGTCCCGCTGCCCACCGCCACGCAGTCCGCCCTGCTGCGGATCGCCCAGGGCGCGCTGGCCAACGTCCGCGAGCACGCCGGGGCGTCGGCCGCGGCGATCACGCTGTCCTTCCTCGGCGACCAGGCGGTGCTGGACATCGCGGACGACGGGCTGGGCTTCGACCCGGCGGCCGCGGGCACCGGCGGCGGGCGCGGGTACGGGCTGCCCGCGATGCGCGCCCGGCTGCGGCAGCTGGGTGGCACCCTGACCGTGGAGAGCACGCCCGGCGAGGGCACCGTCGTCTCGGCCGCGATCCCCCTGGAGCACCGATGAGCGAGCGGTACCCGTGAACGAGCGGTACCCGCGGACCCGCAGCACCGATGAGCGAGCGGTACCCGTGAACGAGCGGTACCCGCGAACCCGCAGCACCGATGAGCCCGCAGCACCGATGAGCCCGCAGCCCCGATGAACGTGGAGCACCGATGAACGCGACCCCCGTCCGACTGCTGGTCTGCGACGACCACGCGGTGGTCCGGGCCGGACTGCTGGCGCTGCTCGCCAGCGCGGGCGACATCGAGGTGGTCGGCGAGGCCAGCACCGGGGAGGAGGCCGTCGCGCTGGCCGCCCGACTGACCCCCCAGGTGGTGCTGATGGACCTTCAACTCGGGGACGGCATCGACGGCGTGGAGGCCACCCGGCGGATCACCGCCGAGCCGGGCGGGCCGCACGTCCTGGTGCTCACCACGTACGACACCGACGCCGACATCACCCGGGCGATCGCCGCCGGCGCCACCGGCTACCTGCTGAAGGCCGAGCGGCCGGAGGAGCTGTTCGCCGCCGTGCACGCGGCCGCGCAGGGCCGGACGGTGCTCTCGCCGCCGGTGGCCTCCCGGGTGATGGCGCAGATGCGGGCGCCCTCGCCGCAGCTCACCGAGCGCGAGCAGGACATCCTCGAACAGCTGGCGCAGGGCCTGGGCAACCGCGAGATCGCGCGGGCGCTGTTCATCAGCGAGGCCACGGTGAAGACCCATCTCGGGCGGATCTACGACAAGTTGGGCGTGGACACCCGGTCGGGCGCGGTGGCGGTGGCGAAGGAACGCCGGCTGCTGCGCTGAGCCGGCCGCGACGCGCCTCCCCGCCCGTGCCCGTCCGCCGACGGACGGCTGCGCTGGGCGTTCGCGCGGTGTCGCTGCGTGCTGTCATGATGCTCGGAATGCCTGGTTCCAAGGCGGCGAGTGCCGGCTGCCCGGCCCGGCCGAAGGTGCGCGGACCGGGCCGCCGGAGGCCGCCGGGGGTCCACAACCGCCTGGTCCGGAGCGTTTCGAGCCGGTCCGGGCCGGCCATCACAATGTGGATGTTTCGTGGATTTCACTATTGACAAACCAACCACGCGGTTTGTTAGCGTGAGGTCAACGACGTCCCCGGGGGTGGGGGCTCGCCGGGGCCTGTGCGGACCGCTCTCGCCGGAGGGTGCTGCCAGGGGGGAACGGCGGGGCTGCCGGGGTGTCGGGGGGAGCGGCAACGCCGAGCCGCGCGACGAGGGTGGCGTGGAGCGAGTCCGGGGGGACTCGCTCCACGCCTCCCCCGACCCCTTCCGCCTTCCGCCTTCCGGGGTTCCACCCGGCACGCCGCCCGGACGGGCCTACGCCAACGCGCTCCAGTACGGGCAGCAGACGGACGGCAGCGGCGCCGGGGCCCGGACACCCGACCCCGCCGGCACCGGGCTCCGCTCCGAGCGGGCCACCCCGGGTGAGCTCGCGGTCAGCCCGGCCTCGCCCAACTCCCCGAAGCGCAGCGCCAGTCGGTAGCCGTCCCGGGTGATCGCGGCGACTCCCGGGCGCTCGCGGTCGGCGTTCAGCGCGGTGATCGTCCAGCCGCACCGCCGCCAGTGCCGTTCCACCACGCCCACCAGCGCCGCCCGCCGGGGCAGCGAGACGACGGTGAGGACGTCCCGTCCCAGGGTCACGTACCAGAGCACCGCCGCCCCCTTCCCCGGTGGCGACAGCCGCGCACCCGCCCGGGGCGCCGCCTCCTGCCAGGCCGGCGCGGGGTCGATGGCGTCCACGGTGTCCCGGAGCAGCGTCTCGCAGCGTTCGGCGGCGTCGAGTTGATCGATCGTCACTCCGGGGTCCAGCCCCGGCCACCGCGGGGCGGGCGCGACCGGCGCACCGTCGGGGCGGCCACCCGGGCAGCCGACGTTGAGTTCGGCACCACCTGACTGCACAGGGCCCTCCGTACTCCTCCCGGCGTTCAACCCGGGCTGGGATTCCATCACTGCTTGGACGGCGGACGGGTACGGACAGTTCCACCCTCCACCGTTTCCACCCCTCAAATTGCACTGCACGGTGCAGTTGAATCAGTGCTCTGCACTGTGTAGTTTACTTCTTGTGCCGCCGACGGGAACAGCCCGCCGGACCGGCCCACCACCGCCTTCGAGAGGACCCCGCCATGCCCACCATCACCGTCGGCACCGCCCGCATCCCCTACCGCGTCGTCGGCGACGGCCCCGACACCCTCGTCCTGGTCCACGGCACCGGCCCCGGCTCCGGCATGTGGGACGCCCTGCTGGACTCCTTCACCGACCGCTACACCGTGCTGCTGCCCGACCTCTCCGGCAGCGAGGCCGCCGAGGACGACGGCGCCCCGCTCACCCTGGAGACCCTCGCCACCCAGGTCAACGCCGTGATCGACGACGCCGGCCGCGGCCCCGCCGACGTCTTCGGCTTCTCGCTCGGCGCCGTCGTCGCCACCGCGGCCGCCGCCCAGCGCCCCGACCAGGTCCGCCGCCTGGTCGCCGCCGCCGGATGGATCAGCGCCGAACAGGACGAGTACCTACGGCTGTCCATGGCCACCTGGCTCTCGCTCGCCGAGCACCCGAGCGCCTTCGGCGGCTACGCCACCCTCACCGCCTTCAGCAGCGGCTTCCTGGACCACATCGGGCGCGCCGCCGTCGAGGCCAACACCGCCTACATGCAGCCAACTCCCGGCACCCTGCGGCACATCGCCCTCGACCTCAGCCTGGACCTGACCCCGCTGCTCCCCCGCGTCCAGGCCCCGGCCCTGGTGATCGGCTGCACCCAGGACGCCACCGTCCCGGTCCGGAACGCCCGGCGCCTGCACGCCGCCCTCCCCGGCAGCGTCTACGCCGAGTTCGACACCGGCCACATCGTGCTCGCCGAGGAGACCGCGGCCTTCACCAGGACCGTCCGGGAGTTCCTCGACGCCGCCTGAACGACGGGCCGCGGGCAGCCGACGGCGGGCCGAGGAGAGCCGGTGAGGGGCGATGACGGGCGGCGGAAGCGGAGGGCGGAAGCGGGGGTCGGAGCACACCGCCGCCCGGGTAACAAGTCCCTGTTCAAAACGGCCGATTACCGCGCATGGTGTTCGGAATGAAATTGACTGAACATCAACTTGCAAGGTGAGACTGCTTCGTCAGCCTGAATGGCAAGGAGTAGACCATGCGCATACTCTTCACCGGCCCCGCCGCGGCCGGCCACCTCTTCCCGATGGTGCCGACGGCCCAGGCGCTGCGCGCCGCCGGGCACGAGGTCCTGTTCGCCTGCGGGCAGCCGCTCGACCAGCTCCGCAGCGCGGGCTTCCCGATCGTCGAGATCGGCGACGGCCGGGGCCTGCGGGAGCTCTTCGAGGAGCGCCTCGAAGGCAAGATCGAGTACGTCGCCCCGAACAGGTCGCAGGACGAGATCTTCGACATGGCGGCCTCGATCTTCGCGCACGCCTCCCGTCCCTCCGTCGACGGACTGCTGGCGGCCGCCACCGACTGGGGCGCGGACCTGATCGTCCACGACTCCTTCCAGGCCGCCGGGCCGCTGGTGGCGACCCTGCTCAAGATCCCGTCGGTGATCAACAACTTCGGGGTCAGCGCCGGCCTCCCCATGGGCGACCTGATCGCCTCCCACTTCACCGATGTCTACGAGCGGCACGGCCTGAGCGGCCCGGCCCCCTCCACCGCGCTCAACGTCGGCCCGCTCGGCGGCGACCCGGACGGCCTGCCGATGCGCTACGTCCCCTACAACGGCGGCGGCATCGTCCCGACCGAGTTCCTCCGCCCCGCCGACCGCCCGCGGGCCGTCGTCACCCTGGGCACCGTCCTCGCCGAACTCGACGGCGTCCGGGCCGTCGTCCGCCTGGTCGAGGCGGCCGCCGAGGTCGACGCGGAGTTCCTGCTCGCCGTCGGCGGCGCCGACCTCGCCCCGCTCGGCACCCTGCCCGCCAACGTCCGCGGCCTGCCCTGGGTCCCGCTCAACGAACTGCTCGGCCGCGCCGACGTGTTGATCCACCACGGCGGCTCGGGCACCATGCTGACCGCCCTCCAGGCGGGCCTGCCCCAGCTGCTCCTGCCCCAGGGCGCGGACCACTTCATCAACTCCGACGCCATCACCGCGAGCGGCGCCGCCCTGAGCTCCGCCTCCGACGCCGTCGACACCCCGCTCCTCGACCGCCTGCTCACCGACCCCGGCCTCCGCGACGCCGCCCGGCGCCTCCGGTCGGAGAACGACGCCCTCCCCGCCCCGACCGCCCTCGTCCCCACCCTCGAAGCGCTCGTCACCCGCTGAACCCGCTGAACCCGCTGAGCTGCTGAAGGCGCGGCTGAACCCGCGGCCAGACCCGTACGGGACGGCCCGACCGCCGGGGGGCGGCCGGGCCTTCGCGCGCTTCCGAACCGTCCGTGCCGTTACGTGCTGTTACGTGCCGTCAGCGGAAGCCGCCCTCGGGCGGGAGCGCCCGGCCGGCCCCGGCCCGGATCGCCTCCACCAGTCCGGTCACCAGGCGTGCCCGCGGCACCATCGCGTCGACCAGCAGGTACTCGTGGTCGGCGTGGGCGCCGCCGCCGACCGCGCCCAGCCCGTCGAGCGTCGGTATGCCCAGGGCGGCGGTGAAGTTGCCGTCGCTGCCACCGCCGACCGCCGTGCCCGCGAGGTCCGGCCGCAGCCGGCGCGCCAGCCCGAACAGCTCCGCCGACGCCGACTCCGGCATCGGCGGCCGGCCCACCGCGCCCCGGACCGCGATCTCGGCCCCGTCGAGGTGCGGGCGCAGACGCGCGAACGCGGTCTCGATCCGCTCCTTCTCCTCGGCCGACTCGACCCGGACGTCGACCGTCACCGTCGCCTCCGCCGGCACCACGTTGTCGGTGGTCCCCGCCGAGGCCATGGTCGGCGTCACCGTCGTCCCGGCCTCCGGCCGGCTCAGCGCCGCGAGGTCCAGCACCTGGTGCGCCGCCTCGACCAGCGCGTTGACCCCCGCCTCGGGCTCCAGACCGGCGTGCGCCGCCCGCCCCCGGACCGACACCTCGAAGGTCCCGCAGCCCTTGCGGCCCGTCTTCAGCGCGCCGCCCTCACCCGCGCCCTCGAACACCAGCACCGCGCCACAGGCCCGGGCCCGCTCCTCGATCAGCGCCCGCGAGGAGCCCGAGCCGACCTCCTCGTCCGCGGTCACCAGGATCTCCACCCCGCCGGTGTCCTCCAGCGCCGCCAGCCCGTGCACGGCCTGCACCAGGCCGCCGAGCATGTCGAAGACGCCCGGTCCGGTCGCCCGGCCGTGCTCCACCAGGAACGGCCGCCGGGCGAGCGTGCCGAGCGGGAACACCGTGTCGTGGTGGCCGAGCACCAGCACCCGGGGCTCACCGCCGCCCGACCAGTGGACGTGCGGCCCCGCCTCGCTCTCCACCAGGACGGCCCGCCCGCCCAGCCGGCCCTCGATCACCGCGGCGACGGCCTCCGCGGACGCCCGCAGGGCGACCAGATCGCGGGACGGGGACTCGGTCTCGACGAGCCTGCGCAGGTCGTCGAGCATCGCGTCGACCTGCGGGGCGGAACTCCTGTGCAACGTCATCTCCCGGACTCACGGGGCGAGCCGCCCGCGGCCGGGCGAAGGACGCCCCCCATCGAACCCGATCGCCCCCGGACCGAATCCCCCGGGGGGGCGGCCCGCTCGTCTACCCGCCTACCCGTCGACCCGGTGGCCGGCCGCCCTGAGCGCGGCCACCGCGTCGGCGAGCCGCCCCGCGGGCACCAGCACCAGGTCCGCGTCGTACGTGGACGCCACGAACACCGGCACCCCGGCACCCGCCAGCGGCCCGAGGAGCCCGGCCAGCATCCCCGGCAGGTCGAGCACATGGGCGGTGTCACCGCCGTACAGCGCCTTCCACCGCTCGACGGACGCACCGTCCGTCCGCTCGTCCGCCTCCCGAACCACGGTCACCCCCTCGGGCGCCCGGACCAGCGCGATCCACCGCGCCGCCAGGGCCGCGGCCTCGTCGGCCGGCCGCTCGACACAGAACACTTCCGGGAGTACGCGCAGATGCTGCGTGGTGGTCGCTGTGGTCACCCGCCGATCGTAGGACCGCCGGCTCGACCGAGAACGCGCGCAGCCCTCAGGGCTCCGGAGGCAGGACAGCCGGGGCTTCATCCCTCCTCACGATACGTTGGCACTTCCGACTCCAAGATCGGAAAGGGTGGCCGCAGAGGCCTCGAAGCGGAAGGGCTGGGGTGGCAGAGGTGGTCGAGGACCTGAAGCACTGGGTTCGCGTACCGGTGGGGCCCGATGCGGCCCGATGGGCCACCCGCGGACGGTGTCGACGGGTCCTGCTGGTCGTCCACAACGTGACGGCGGCGACGCGGTTGCTCGATGTGCTTCCGCTGTTCCGCGATGATCTGCGCGTACAGGTACTGGCGACCTGCACCGGCTCGTCGCCGTTCCAGTCGGGCGTGGCGGAGCTGCTGGCTTCGACGGGCGTCCCGGTCCTGCCGTGGGACCAGGCCCTCACGGTTCCCGTGGACCTGGCGATATCGGCGAGCTTCGGCGGCCAACTCGACCGCATCAAAGGCAAGTTGACAGTCCTCTCGCATGGTGTCGGATACAATAAAAGGCTGGCGAAGCCGGAAGCCGGAAGCCGGAAGCCGGAAGCCGGAAGCCGGAAGCCGGAAGCCGTGTTCGGGCTCGGACCCGAGTGGATCCTCACCGCCGAAGGCGTCCCGATCGCGGACGCCATGGTCTTCTCCCACCCCGAGCAGATCGGCCGGCTCGCCGAGTCCTGCCCCGCGGCGGTGCCGACCGCCGTACTGGCCGGCGATCCCTGCTTCGACCGCATCCTGGCCGCCCGGCACCACCGCGACCGGTACCGGCGGGCCCTGGGGGTGCGTCCCGGGCAGCGCCTCGTCCTGCTGAACTCCACCTGGAATCCGACCTCGCTCTTCGGTGACTCCGGCCCCGAGGACGTCCTCCCGCTCCTGCTGCCCCGGCTGACGTCCGAGCTCCCCGCCGACGAGTACCGGGTGGCAGCCGTCCTCCACCCGAACGTCTGGCACGGCCACGGCCCCGGCCAGATCCGCCTCTGGCTGGACAGGGCCCGTCGGGCCGGCCTCGCCCTCGTCGACCCGCTCGAAGGCTGGCGCCAGGCCCTGATCGCCGCGGACGTCGTCCTGGGCGACTTCGGTTCCGTCAGCTACTACGCCGCCGCCTGCGGCACGCCCGTACTGCTGGGCGCCACCGATCCGGGGGCCCTCGGGGCGGAGTCACCCGTCGCGGCGTTCGTCCGATCGGCGCCCCGCCTCGATCCGTACGGCGCGCTGCCGCCCCAGCTGGACAAGCTGCTGGCCGAACACCTCCCCCTCGACGGGCCGGCCACGCTGACCAGCTCGGTCCCGGGACGGTCGGCGGCCCTGCTGCGCGGCCTCTTCTACCGGATGATCGGCATCACCGAGCCGGCCGCCCCTGCGGTGCTCGACCCGCTGCCGCTGCCGCCGTACGAACCGCCGCTCCGCACCGCGCCCCTGCGTGTCCTCACCCGCACCACCGCGGACGGCACCATCGCCGTCCTGCGCTTCGCCGAGCCCCGGTACGAACCCGACGACGCCGAGGGCGAGAGCCACCTCGCGGTGCACGAGGACACCCTCGATCCCGGTGTGCTGGAGTCGGCCGACGTCATCCTCCGGTACGGCGAGGCCGACGACCCCCGGTTCGGCTCGCCCCACGCGTGGGCGGCCGAGGTGCTCGACCGGTACCGTTCCGCCTCGCTCGCCGTCTACGTCACCGGCCCCCGCGAGTGCGAGGTGCTGCACCGCGACGGACTGCGGTGCCGGCTGACCTCCGACACCGCCGGGGACCCGGCCGTCCACGCCTCGGCGCTGCTCGCACGGCTGCACACCGGCCCCGCGAAGGCGCCGGCGCCCTCCACCCTGACCGTCAGGACCGGCACCCGCCTCGCGCGGGTCCGCGTCACGGTTGCCCGGGAAGGCACTGGGCGCGCAGCCCGGCCAGGTAGGTGAGGTGGACGGTGGCGTTCTCCCGGCTCAGCAGCGCGACGGCCTCGTCGATCAGGGGCAGCGCCCCGGTGTGGTCGGCCGCGTCGAGGTGGAGCTCCGCGAGATCCGTCAGCACCCGGGCGGTGTTGTAGCGCTCGCCGCTGTCGCGGAAGAACTCCCGTGCCGTGGCGAGCCGTTGCTCAGCGTCGTCGAACCGGCCGAGGCCTCGCAGCGCCCGCCCCCGGTGCCGGTGCAGCAGCGCACGGGCCCGCGGCACATCGGCGGCGCCGTCGTCGGCCGGACCGATCCCGTCCAGCAGCCCGTCCGCCTCCTCGAAGCACTCCAGGGCCGACCGGAAGCGCCACTGGCGCAGCCGCAGCAGGCCCAGCGACTCGACCGCCGTCGCCCGGCCGCGCGCGTGCCCGGCCCGGGCCTCGTCGTCCGCGGCCGTCAGCAGTTCGCGTTCGGCCTCCTCGTCCTGCCGCAACTCCATCAGGGCGAAGGCCAGTTGAGTGTGCATCCGGCCGGCCGTCCGGGTACCCGGGCAGTGCCGGGCGGCGGTACGGGCCCCGGCCCGCAGCGCGGGCAGCAGAGCGTCGTGGCAGCCGGCCTTGAGCTGCACCGCCCAGAGCGCCTCGACGGTCTGGCAGACCGTGTCGAACCGGCCGAACTCCTCGGCGGCGAGCACGGCTTCGACCAGGTTGCCCGCCTCGGCGACCAGCGCGGCGACGGCCGCGCCCTCGTCCTCGTACGGGCCCGGACCCAGCTCGGCGTACAGCGGGCCGAGGTGCCAACGTTCCTTCAGCGCCGCGTAGTCGGCGCGGACGGCGAACCGCAGGTACCAGTCCACCGCGCGGGTCACGGCCGCGGCGCACCCCGCCAGGCCGTCCTCGCGGGCCGCGGCCTCCTCCGCGTGCGCGCGCACCGCCGGCCGGTACCGGTAGCGGCCGTCCCCGGTGCCCTCCAGCAGCTGGAGCTCCGCCAGTTCGGCCAGCGTCCGCTCCGCCTCTTCCTCCGGGA
This sequence comes from Kitasatospora xanthocidica, assembly GCF_014656195.1. Classification (GTDB taxonomy): domain Bacteria; phylum Actinomycetota; class Actinomycetes; order Streptomycetales; family Streptomycetaceae; genus Kitasatospora; species Kitasatospora xanthocidica. Next base: position 336,975 of record NZ_BNBY01000001.1, read on the forward strand.
CCTCGGCCGTCGCCGCCACCACGGCCGCGGTCAGCGAGGACCACGGTCGCAGCGCCCCGAGCCGGTAGATCCTCGCCGCCTCCACGCCGAGACGCCGGTAGGCCTCCTCGGCGACGGCCCGCACCGGAGGCAGGGCATTCGCCGGACCGTCACCGCCGAGCGACCCCGTCGCCAGCTGCGGGGCCATCGCTCGCAGGGCGAACGGGGAGCCGGCGCACCGCTCCAGCACCGAGGGGAGCGCGGCACGGGCCGTGGCCATGGCCGGCCGCCCCGCCAGGTCGGCCAGCAGCCGCTTGGCGTCCCGGTCGGACAACGGGCCGACGGGGATGGTGACGGCGTCCAGGCCGGTGAGCGGACGACGGGCGACGATCAGGGTGAACACCCCGGGCGCCGCCGTGATCAGCGGTTTGACCTGGGCCGCCGACTGCGCGTGGTCGAGGACGACCAGCAGCCGCCGGTTGGCGAGCAGGGAGCGGAAGAGGTCGACCCGGTCCTCCGCGGCGGGCGGAACGTACTCCGCGGGTACGCCCAGGCGCAGCAGGAAGTGCCGCAGAACCGTCGCGGCCGTCGGAGCGGTGCTCGCCGAGCCGCCCCGGAGATCCGTGTACAGGGTCCCGTCCGGGAACCGGCCGGCCTCGCGGCCTCCCCAGTGGAAGGCGAGGGCACTGGTACCGATCCCCGCCGGACCGTGCAGAACGGCCACCTTCGGCAGACCGTCGGGCTTGCGGTCCGCCTCCCGGTCCAGCAGCGTCAGCGGGCCCTTCCGGTCGGTGAAGAAGCGGGCCGAAGCCGGCAGCAGCCGCGGCACCCCGTGCGCCGCCGCCCCGCCGGCGCCCTTCCCGCTCATCACGGCGGCGAGCGCCCTCGCCTGCTCGGGGCTGCGCATCGCCTCCGCCACGAGCAGCCCCGCCACCGACTCCCGCTCGGCCTGCCCGACCGGCGCCGGCACCTCCCGCCCCACCGCCCGGGCCACCAGCCCGCCCACCGTCTCCCAGGCCCGCTTCCCCGCCTCGTTGGCCATCCCCGCGCCGGCCGCGCCCAGGAAAGCCGTCACCATCGACAACGACAACGGATCCACCGCACCCACCCCCGGTCCTCCGTGGGGCAGATGTCCGCCAATGCCCCAGCCTGTTGCATCCGGCCCAACGGTAGCCTGCCGCGGCAAGCCGTCGAAGGGCCTCGAGCGCCACCGGAAACGGAGAACACCACCCCTGACACGGGCCTGAATTCGCCGGCCGGAATGCCCGGACTCGCCGCCGCACCGACGGCCTTCCGGCACGGTGGGGGTGGATCGGTCCGGAGAACGCGAAAGCCCCAGGTCGTTGACCTGGGGCTTTACCACTGGAGCGGGCGACGAGAATCGAACTCGCGCTCTAAGCTTGGGAAGCTCATGTTCTACCATTAAACTACGCCCGCTTGACGAGCCGTCAGAGACCGCTCGATCCAGTGTCACTGTACCCCATTCGAGACGGTGGTTGCACAAGGGGTTCGGGTGCGCGGCGGTGCGGGGTGGGGGCGGGTGCGGAGGCGTACTGTGTGGGCCGCGTACGAGTGCTCCGGCGGGTGGGGTCGGGGCGGCGAGCCACCTGAGGAATGTCCGGAACATCCCCTAATGTGACGCTGTCCCGGGGCTCGGCCGCCGGGGCGTCTGAGTACGGGTGAGTACTGGGTTAGGGATGGGAAGGGGATCGATGGAGCAGCGCGCCGTCGTTCGTTGTGCCGAGGGGCACCTGTTCAGCACCACCACGTTCCCGATGCAGAACCTCGGTCCGGGCCGGCTCGGCCCCGGGCGGTTGATCCGCTGTCCGCAGTGCGGACGGCTGCGGAGCTCGGTGCTGGCCGACGTCGGGGAGCTGTCGGAGCCGCAACTGGAGCGGGCGATGCGGCTGGAGGCCGCGGAGTTCCTGGCCTGACGGCGGGCGGACGGGTAGCCGGGCCCCGGGCGGATTCGTCCGGGGCCCTTTCATGCACGTAACCTCGAAGCGTGCTGCTCTCTGACAAGGACATCCGGACCGAAATCGACCTGGGCCGGGTCTCCATCGACCCGTTCGACCCGGCGATGGTCCAGCCGTCGAGTATCGACGTGCGCCTCGACCGCTTCTTCCGCGTGTTCGAGAACCACAAGTACCCCCACATCGACCCCTCCGAGGAGCAGCCGGACCTGACCCGGCTGGTCGAGCCGGAGGGCGACGACGCGTTCATCCTGCACCCGGGTGAGTTCGTGCTGGCCTCGACGTACGAGGTCATCACGCTGCCCGAGGACGTGGCCTCCCGGCTGGAGGGCAAGTCGAGCCTGGGCCGGCTGGGCCTGCTCACCCACTCCACGGCCGGCTTCATCGACCCCGGCTTCAGCGGCCACGTGACGCTGGAGCTGTCGAACGTCGCGACGCTGCCGATCAAGCTGTACCCGGGCATGAAGATCGGGCAGCTCTGCCTGTTCCGTCTCTCCTCGCCGTCGGAGCACCCGTACGGCTCGGAGCGCTACGGCTCGCGCTACCAGGGCCAGCGCGGCCCGACGCCGTCCCGTTCGTACCTGAACTTCCACCGCAGCCAGGTCTGAGCCGCGGGACCCGCGGAGCCGCACGCAGCCGGGCGGCCGTCCCCCCACCGACGGGGGGCGGCCGCCCGCGGCGTTCTCAGGCCCGCTTCGGGCTGGTGACGGCGACCAGCTCGGTGCCGTCCTCGGACAGCCGCAGCTCGGTGCGCAGCTCGGCCAGCTCGCCGAGGTGGTGCAGGTGGGTGCCGCCGCAGAAGATCTGCGCGCCGCCCTCGGGCAGCTCGCAGTGCCACTGGCGGCGGGCGGTGAGCTCGGGGCCGGGCACCTCGATGCGGACCGGGGCGTCGGCGGCGACCCAGGCGGCGAGCCGGGCGTTGACGTCCTCGGTGAGGGCGGGCAGGGCGTCGGCCAGGGCAGGGAACTCCTCGGTGGCGTCCGCAGTGAAGCCCTTCTTCTTGAGCGACTTGCCGAGCCGGTAGGTGTCGGTGCTGGCCTCGGTGTCCATCACCGAGCTCGCCATCGCGAGGCTGTCGAAGTCCGGGTTGCCGAAGGCGTCCGAGCGGCCCGGGTCCTTGCGCCAGCGCGGGGCGAGCGCGGCGTTGAGGGCGAGGGCGAGCAGGTGGCAGCCGCTGTGCGAGGCGCTGAGGGCGCCCCGGCGGGTGGCGTCCACGGCGAGCTCCGCGGTGCGGCCGACGATGGCGCCGGGGTCGGTGTCGAGGACGTGCAGGACCAGCCAGGACCACTCCTCGTCGCCGCGCCGGACCGGGATGTCGGCGCCGACCAGCAGTGCGTCGTCGGCCGGGCCGACGGCGCCGGTCAGGCAGTCCACCACGGCCAGCTCGGTGCCGTCGACGGTGAGGGTGCCGTGGTCGGCGGGCTGGTCGGGCCAGGTGTGGTCGAGCGGGTGGAACGGGGTCGCCCCGGTCACGACGGCGTACCGGCCGTCGGCCAGCGGGTGCACCGCGAGCACCGGGGACTCGCCGGTCACCGCCCCGGCCGGGAAGCTGACGTGGGTGGTGGGGAGGGTCATGCCTGGCTCCGGTGGACGTGGGACGACGAGGGTGGACGGGCCGCGGCGCTCGGCCGCCGCCCGTCCACCATTCTGCCCTCCGCCGGTTAGCCCAGTGTCGGCAGCTTGATCAGCACCAGCAGGGCGAGCAGCTGCAGCGCCGAGGCGGCGGCGGCCTTGCCCCAGGGCAGGTCGTGCAGCCGCCGGACCATGCTGGTCAGCAGGAACGCGCAGAGCCCCCAGGTGGCCCAGCCGACGACCTGGACGACGAGGCTGCCGGAGGGCAGCACCAGGTCGAGCAGCAGCCGGGGGGCGTCGGTCAGCCAGCCGATCAGCGCGGCCAGGCCGACGGTGGACTTCCACGGGCCGTCGCCGCCCAGCTGGCGGGCCAGCCCGTAGGTGACCGCGCCGAACAGCGCGCCGGCCACGGTGAAGCCGATGGCGGCGGCGACGATGCCGGTCAGCGCCACGGTGAAGGTGGAGTTGACGATGTCGTCGTGGGTCAGCCCGATGCCGAGCACCGCGAGCGCGCCGTACAGCAGCGAGACGGTGACGGCGGGCAGCCAGACCTGGTGGTCGCGGGTGCGGTCGAACATCGCGGTCGGGCTGCGGAAGAGGCCGACGAACAGCTCGCGCCACTGCGGCCGGGCGCCGGCCACGTGCGGGGAGGACTGGCCGCCCGCCCGGTAGACGGCGACGTTGTCCTGGCCGTACGGCGGCTGCTGCTGCTCGTAGGGCTGTTGCTCGTACGGCTGCTCGTACGGCGGCTGCCGGCCGTAGCCGTCCGGCGGGTACTGCCCGTACTGGCCCTGGTCCGGGTACTGCCCCTGGTCCGGGTACTGGCCCTGGTCGTAGTACCCCTGCCCGCCGCCGCCCGCGTACGGGTCGCCCGTCGGGAAGGCGCGGGTGCTGCCCGGCCGGTCGGCCGCGTACGGGTCGTACCCGTCGCCGGCCGGTCCCCCCGGCGCGCCGGCGGCTCCCGGGTGCGGGGCCGTGAAGTACTCCGGCCCGTCCGTCTGCCCGTGCCCCCCGGGCACCCCCGCCGGCGGCGGCGGAGGGGGCGACCATCCGCCGTGCGGACGGTCGGCGCCCTGACCGCTGTCGTATCGATTACCAGCCACGGTCCGAAGGTACCCGTCCGGCCCAACCCGCGTCGGCCCCGGACGAAGCCGGGGCCGGTTTGCAGCCAGCCTGAGACGAACGGGGCCGAAAGCCGCCCCGGAGCGACACGGAGCGGGTGCTCCGTGGTCCGCCGACTCCGCCGGGGCCTCCGACTCCGCCGGGCGCTACCGCTGAGCGGTGACCGACGGCCCGTGCACGGCCGCCGCCGCGCTGGTGCCGGCCGGGCAGCCGCCCGGGCCGGCCGAGGTGCGGACGGCGCCGACCGGCAGCAGCGTGCCGCAGGCGATCCGGATGCCGTTCGGCAGCTCGTTGTCGGACTCCACGATCGCGCCGTCGCCGATCACCGCGCCGTCCAGCGCCGAGCGGTCGCCGATGCTGGCGTAGGCGCCGACGATCGAGTCCTTGACCAGGCTGTCCGGGCCGATGACCGCGCCGGGCAGGATCACGCTGGCCTCGACGATCGCGCCGGCCTCGACGACCGCGTCCGCGGAGACCACGGTGCCGCCGCTGAGCACCGCGCCCGGGTGGACGGTGGCGCCGGGCAGCAGCAGGGCGTCGCCGGTCGGGCCGGGGACGGCCGGGGAGTCGACCTTGCCGAGCACCAGGTCGGCCGAGCCGCGGACGAAGGCGGCCGGGGTGCCGAGGTCCAGCCAGTACGAGGTGTCCACCACGCCGCGCAGCAGGGCCCCGGTGGCCAGCAGCTCGGGGAAGGTCTCGCGCTCGACGGACACCTCGCGGCCGGCCGGGATGCGGTCGATCACGGAGCGGGTGAAGACGTAGCAGCCGGCGTTGATCTGGTCGGTGACGATCTGCTCCGGGGTCTCCGGCTTCTCCAGGAACTCCAGCACCCGCCCGTTCCCGTCGGTCGGGACGAGGCCGAAGGCGCGCGGGTCCTCGACCCGGGTGAGGTGCAGGGTGACGTCGGCCCCGGCGGCCACGTGGCCGTCGCGCAGGGCGGCGATGTCGACACCGGAGAGGATGTCGCCGTTGAAGACCAGGACCGGCTCGTCCGGGCCGCAGGTCAGGCCGGAGGCGGCGTTGCGGATGGCCCCGCCGGTGCCCAGCGGCTCGCGCTCGGTCAGGTAGACCAGCTCGATGCCGTACGGGGTGCCGTCCTGGAAGTGGTCCTCGAACACCTCGGCCAGGTAGGAGGTGGCCAGCACGACGCGGGTGACGCCGGCGGCGGCCGCACGGGCCAGCTGGTGCGCGATGAACGGGACGCCTGCCACCGGCAGCATCGGCTTGGGGGTGTGGGTGGTCAGCGGACGCAGTCGCGTGCCCTTACCACCGACCAGCATGATCGCCTCGGTCATGGTCTGCGCTGTTCCCCTTGTGGTCTCTGCGGCCCGGCCCGGCGGGCCGTTGCCTCCGTCGGTGTTCTGGACCCGTCCGTCCGGCGCGGGTCGGCGCCCGTCCGGTTTTCCGTCCGGAACGGGCCGACCGGCTCGGAGCCGGTCCGGCGCCTACTGTATTTCCTTCCAACCGAATGCCCGTCCGGCCCCTGTGCGACGGATGTCACTCCGGGTTCTCCCCCGGTACCGCCGCGAGCCGCCGGGGCCGCCCAAAAGCCCGGCCCGGCGGGCGCGTTGGCGGCGTCCACCGGGCCGGGCAGTTGTAGCAGAACTGTCGAACAGCGGGGCTGCCGGGCAGCGGACGGTCAGGCGTCCACCGTCGCGGGCTGCTCCTCGGCCTCGGCCGGCGGGACGGCCTTGACGGAGTCCAGCAGCAGCTGGGCCACGTCGACCACCTTCAGGTGCTCCTTGGCCGCGCCCTCGTTCTTCTTGCCGTTGACCGAGTCGGAGAGCATCACCAGGCAGAACGGGCAGGCGGTGGAGACGATGTCCGGGTTGAGGGACAGCGCCTCGTCCACGCGCTCGGTGTTGATCCGCTTGCCGATGCGCTCCTCCATCCACATCCGGGCGCCGCCGGCGCCGCAGCAGAAGCCGCGCTCCTTGTGGCGGTGCATCTCCTGCTGGCGCAGACCGGGGACCTTGTCCATGATCTCGCGCGGCGGGCTGTACACCTTGTTGTGGCGGCCCAGGTAGCAGGGGTCGTGGTAGGTGATCAGGCCCTCGACCGGGTTGACCGGGACGAGCTTGCCCTCGTCGATCAGGTGCTGCAGCAGCTGGGTGTGGTGGATCACCTCGAAGTGCCCGCCGAGCTGCGGGTACTCGTTGGCGATGGTGTTGAAGCAGTGCGGGCAGGTGGCCACGATCCGCTTGGTCGGGGCGTCCTCCAGCGCGGCGTTCAGCGTCTCGACGTTCTGCGCGCCGAGCATCTGGAACAGGAACTCGTTGCCCAGGCGGCGCGGGGAGTCACCGGTGCAGGTCTCCTCCTTGCCGAGGATCGCGAACTTCACGCCCGCGGTGTGCAGCAGCTCGGCGAAGGCCTTGGTGGTCTTCTTGGCGCGGTCCTCCAGGGCGCCGGCGCAGCCGACCCAGTAGAGGTACTCGACCTCGGCGGGGTCGATGTCCTCGCCGATCACCGGCACCTCGATGCCGGTCTCCTTCTTGAGCTCCTTGACCCAGTCCAGGCGCGCCTTGGTGGCCATGCCCCACGGGTTGCCCTTGTTCTCCAGGTTCTTGAGCATCGTCCCGGCCTCGGTCGGGAAGTTGCTCTCGATCATCACCTGGTAGCGGCGCATGTCGACGATGTGGTCGATGTGCTCGATGTCCACCGGGCACTGCTCGACGCAGGCGCCGCAGGTGGTGCAGGACCACAGCACGTCCGGGTCGATGACGCCGTTCTCTTCCGCGGTGCCGATCAGCGGGCGCTCGGCCTCGGCCAGCGCGGCCGCCGGGACGTCCTTGAGCTGCTCGGGGGTCGCCTGCTCCTCGCCCTCCATGTCCTTGCCGCCGCCGGCCAGCAGGTACGGCGCCTTGCCGTAGGCGTGCTCGCGCAGGCTCATGATCAGCAGCTTCGGCGAGAGCGGCTTGCCGGTGTTCCAGGCGGGGCACTGCGACTGGCAGCGGCCGCACTCGGTGCAGGTGGAGAAGTCGAGGATGCCCTTCCAGGAGAAGTGCTCGACCTGGGAGACGCCGAAGACGGCGTCGTCGGCCGGGTCCTCGAAGTCGATCGGCTGACCGTCGCTGGTCATCGGACGGAGGGCGCCGAGCGCGGTGCCGCCGTCCTCCTCGCGCTTGAAGTAGATGTTGAAGAAGCCGAGGAACCGGTGCCAGGCCACACCCATCGACGGGTTGAGGCCGATGGTGGTCGCCCACGCGAACGAGATGCAGATCTTCAGCATCGCGAACAGGTAGATCAGGTTCTCCAGCGTGCCGTGCGACAGGCCGCTGAGCGCGGTGACGAGCGGGTACGAGACCAGGTGCTCGGGACCGTACGAGTCGACGCCCTTGAGGGCGCCCTCCAGCGCGCGCAGCATCGTGATGCAGAGGCCGATGCCGAGGATCGTGTACTCGACGTAGAAGGCCTGCCAGGCGATCGAGCCGGCGAAGCGGGACTTGCGGCCGGACCGCGACGGCAGGCTCATCAGCCGGATCACGATCAGGACCAGGATGCCCAGCGTGGTCAGGGTGCCGAGCAGCTCGACGAAGAGCTGCCAGATCATCCAGTGGCCGATGACCGGCAGGTCGAAGTCGGCGTCGAAGAGCTGGCCGAAGGCGTTGACGATGGTCAGTACCAGGCTGAAGAAGCCGACGGCGACGAACCAGTGGGCGATGCCCACGATCCCCCAGCGGTTCATCCTGGTGTGACCGAAGAATTCGGTCGCGAGGGTCTTCGCCCGCTGGGCGGGCTGCCCGAAGCGGGTGGAGTCCGCCGCTCCGGTGCGCACCACCTTGTAGATGTACAGCGCCGCACGGGCGGCGAGCGCGGTGCCGATCACAAATGTGACCAGCGAGATGACGATCGCTGCTAGCTGCATCGGCTCTCCGTCTCCTGCGGCTTTGCGGTTGAGCAGTCTCTGCGGTCCTACGGTTGTCGACCTGAGTGTACTGGTCGGTAACTTGCCGGGCCGACGGCCCGGACATTACCGGTCGGCAACAGTTCTCCAGAAGATTCCCAAGCTATGGCGGCAGTCACGTGACCGCACGCGCGCCACGGCGCCCGCCGCTCCACTGCCGCCCCACCGGCACCCCACCACCGTCCCGCCCACGCCCCATCGGTCGATTCCGCTCAGCAAAGTTGAGCGACCGGCACTCATAGCTGTTGACGCTGCCCGTCGAGTCGTGCATCCTTGAGCCTGTAAAGCTCAACTCTTCCGTGGAGGTACCTACGATGGCACGCGCGGTCGGCATCGACCTCGGCACGACGAACTCGGTCGTCAGCGTTCTGGAGGGTGGCGAGCCCACCGTCATCACGAACGCCGAGGGCGCTCGGACCACGCCGTCCGTCGTCGCCTTCGCCAAGAACGGCGAGGTCCTGGTCGGCGAGGTGGCCAAGCGTCAGGCGGTCACCAACGTCGACCGCACCATCCGCTCGGTGAAGCGCCACATGGGCACCGGGTGGAAGATCAACATCGACGGCAAGGACTTCAACCCCCAGCAGATCTCGGCCTTCGTGCTGCAGAAGCTGAAGCGGGACGCCGAGGCGTACCTGGGCGAGACCGTCACCGACGCCGTCATCACCGTCCCGGCGTACTTCAACGACTCCGAGCGCCAGGCCACCAAGGAGGCCGGTGAGATCGCGGGCCTCAACGTCCTGCGCATCGTCAACGAGCCCACCGCGGCCGCCCTGGCGTACGGCCTCGACAAGGACGACCAGACCATCCTGGTCTTCGACCTCGGCGGCGGCACCTTCGACGTCTCCCTGCTGGAGATCGGCGACGGGGTCGTCGAGGTGAAGGCCACCAACGGTGACAACCACCTCGGTGGTGACGACTGGGACCAGCGCGTCGTCGACCACCTGGTCAAGGTCTTCCAGTCCGGCCACGGCGTCGACCTGTCCAAGGACAAGATGGCCCTGCAGCGTCTGCGCGAGGCCGCCGAGAAGGCCAAGATCGAGCTGTCCTCGTCCTCCGAGACCTCGATCAACCTGCCGTACATCACGGCCTCCGCCGAGGGCCCGCTGCACCTGGACGAGAAGCTCACCCGGGCCCAGTTCCAGCAGCTGACCGCGGACCTGCTGGAGCGCTGCAAGGTCCCGTTCCACAACGTCATCAAGGACGCCGGCATCTCGCTCTCCGAGATCGACCACGTCGTCCTGGTCGGCGGCTCCACCCGCATGCCGGCCGTCGCCGAGCTCGTCAAGGAGCTGACCGGCGGCCAGGACGCCAACAAGGGCGTCAACCCGGACGAGGTCGTCGCCATCGGCGCCGCGCTCCAGGCCGGTGTCCTCAAGGGCGAGGTCAAGGACGTCCTGCTGCTCGACGTCACCCCGCTGTCCCTCGGCATCGAGACCAAGGGCGGCATCATGACCAAGCTGATCGAGCGCAACACCACGATCCCGACCAAGCGCTCCGAGATCTTCACCACGGCCGAGGACAACCAGCCGTCCGTGCAGATCCAGGTCTACCAGGGCGAGCGCGAGATCGCCGCGTACAACAAGAAGCTCGGCATGTTCGAGCTGACCGGCCTCCCGCCGGCGCCGCGCGGCCTGCCCCAGATCGAGGTCACCTTCGACATCGACGCCAACGGCATCATGCACGTCGGCGCGAAGGACCTCGGCACCGGCAAGGAGCAGAAGATGACCGTCACCGGCGGCTCCTCGCTGCCGAAGGACGAGGTCGACCGCATGCGCCGCGAGGCCGAGCAGTACGCCGAGGACGACCACAAGCGCCGCGAGGCCGTCGAGACCCGCAACTCCGCCGAGCAGCTCGTCTACTCGACCGAGAAGTTCATCGCCGACAACGCGGAGAAGCTCCCGGCCGACGTCAAGACCGAGGTCGAGACCGCCATCGGCGAGCTCAAGGAGGCCCTGAAGGGCGAGGACATCGCGAAGATCCGCGAAGCCTCGGAGAAGGTCTCCACCACCGCCCAGAAGCTCGGCCAGGCGCTGTACGCCAACGCCGACGCCGCCGGTGCCGCCCCCGCCGGTGAGTCCGCCCAGGCCAAGGACGACGACGTCGTCGACGCCGAGATCGTGGACGACGAGAAGCCCAAGGGTGGTGCGTCGGCATGACGGACAAGCCGCAGGGCGGCAAGCCCGGCGACGACTCCGCCGCCGAGGAGGCCGTGATCAAGGCCGCCGAGGAGGCAGCGGCGGCCGGTGCCGGCGAGGGCTCCCCCGAGGAGCTCGCCACCGCCAAGCGCGAGCTGGCCGAGCGCACCGCGGACCTGCAGCGCCTGCAGGCCGAGTACCAGAACTACCGCAAGCGGGTCGAGCGCGACCGGCTGACCGTCCGCGAGATCGCGGTCTCCAACATCCTGGAGTCCCTGATCCCGGTCCTGGACGACATCGGCCGCGCCCGCGAGCACGGCGAGGTCACGGGCGGCTTCAAGTCCGTCGCCGAGTCGCTGGAGACGGTCGTCGCCAAGCTGGGCCTCCAGCAGTTCGGCAAGGAGGGCGAGCCCTTCGACCCGACCATGCACGAGGCGCTGATGCACAGCTACTCCTCGGACGTCACCGAGGACACCTGCGTGCAGATCCTCCAGCCCGGCTACCGCATCGGCGAGCGGATCATCCGCCCGGCGATGGTCGCCGTCGCGGAGCCCCAGCCGGGCACCCAGACGGCCTCCGCCCCGGACGCCGACGCCAAGTCCGGCGACGCGGACACGTCCGACGGTGGCTCGGACAGCTGACCACCTGTGACAGCTGACAACCAGTGCGCTGCGGAGTCGTACGCCGGCCAGTACGGCGGCCGGCTCCGCAGCGCGTTGTCGACGGCCGTGCGTTTTCCTGCTGTTGACAGCACAGTGACGATGGACATCGGGAGGTGGCGGAGGCCGTGAGCGAGCGCAGCGAGCGAACCATCAGGGGGCGCGTGTACCGCTCAGCGGCTGCCGAGCGCAGCGAGGTGGACGCATGAGCGGCAAGGACTATGTCGAGAAGGACTACTACAAAGTCCTCGGCGTGCCCAAGGACGCCACCGCCACCGAGATCAAGAAGACGTACCGCAAGCTCGCGCGCGAGTTCCACCCGGACGCCAACAAGGGTGACGCCAAGGCCGAGGAGCGCTTCAAGGACATCTCCGAGGCGTACGACGTCCTCTCCGACGAGAAGCGCCGCAAGGAGTACGACGAGGCCCGCAGCCTCTTCGCCAACGGCGGCTTCCGGGCCGGCGGCGGCCCCGGCGGCACCGGCAGCTACAGCTTCGACTTCGGCGACCTCTTCAGCGGCAACCAGGGCGGCGGCACCGGCGGCGGCGGGATCGGCGACGTCTTCGGCGGCCTCTTCAACCGCGGCGGCACCCGGCAGGCCCAGCCCCGGCGCGGCGCCGACGTCGAGACCGAGGTGACGCTCTCCTTCGAGGAGGCCGTCGACGGCGCGACCGTCCCGCTCCGGATGACCAGCCAGGCCCCCTGCCGCACCTGCAACGGCACCGGCGCCAGGTCCGGCACCACGCCGCGGGTCTGCCCCACCTGCGTCGGCGCCGGCACCGTCAGCCGCGGCCAGGGCGCCTTCGCGCTCTCCGAGCCGTGCAAGGACTGCCGCGGCCGGGGCATGATCGTCGACGACCCGTGCACCGACTGCCACGGCAGCGGCCGGGCCAGCTCCGCCCGCACCATGCAGGTCCGCATCCCGGCCGGCGTCCAGGCCGACCAGCGCATCCGCCTCAAGGGCAAGGGCGCCCAGGGCGAACGCGGCGGACAGCCCGGCGACCTCTACGTCACCGTGCACGTCGACCCGCACCCCGTCTTCGGCCGCAAGGGCGACAACCTCACCGTCACCGTCCCCGTCGCCTTCCCCGAAGCGGCCCTCGGCGCCACCATCGAGGTACCCACCCTCGGCGGCCCCGCCGTGAAGCTCAAGCTGCCCCCGGGCAGCGCCAACGGCCTCACCATGCGCGCCCGCGGCAAGGGCGCCACCCGCAAGGACGGCACCCGCGGCGACCTCCTCGTCACCGTCGAGGTCGTGGTGCCCCAGCACGTCACCGGCGACGCGCTGAACGCCCTGGAGCAGTACCGCGAGGCCACCGCCTCCGACGATCCGCGCGCGGCCCTCTTCCGGGCGGCGAAGGGAGCGTGACGACCAGATGTCCCCGATGAATCCGATGAATCCGGTCAACCCCGACGGGTCGATCGGCCCCGGCGTCGGCGAGGGCCTCCCCGGCGACGGCACCCGCCGCACCCGCCGGGTCCCCTCGGCCGCACCGCCGTACGTCCTCACCGAGGACACCCCGGTGTACGTCATCTCGGTGGCCGCCGAACTGTCCGGACTGCACCCGCAGACCCTCCGCCAGTACGACCGCCTCGGCCTGGTCTGCCCCGACCGCACCGCCGGCCGCGGCCGCCGCTACTCCGCCCGCGACATCCAGCAGCTGCGCGAGGTCCAGCGGCTCTCCCAGGACGAGGGCATCAACCTGGCGGGCATCAAGCGGATCATCGAGCTGGAGAACCAGGTCACCGCCCTCCAGTCCCGGGTCACCGAACTCGTCGACTCCCTGGAAGGCGCCGCCACCGCCCTCCAGCAGCGCGAGGCCGCCGTCCACGCCTCCTACCGCCGCGACCTCGTCCCGTACCAGCCCCCCACGCCCCAGTCCAGCGCCCTCGTCGTCTGGCGCCCCAAGCGCTGACCCGCCCGCCCGGACCCCGCCGCCGGCCCCCTCCTGTTCGGGGGGTGCCGGCGGCTCGGCCTTGGTGAGAGGGTGCGGTCATCAATCCCTCTTCGGAGGGCGCACCGGATCTGGCATGCTGAAACGCGATTCAGCGTCAGCGCTGACGGGACGCAGGTATCACGGTAACGGCAAGGAGTCGCGGATGAGTGAACGAGAGCAGCCCCTTGCCGCCGGCTTGACCGTGCTCTCGACAGAAGCACGGGAGCTATTTCTCACCGTTCTCCGAGGAGACGGCAGGCTGCCATCGGGCACCAATACCGATCAGAATGATTCTGCGCGCGACGAGCTGGCGAGGATTGGCCTTCTCGTTCCCGACAGCGATGATCCGACTGTTTTCGTAGCCGCCGACCCCACACAGCTCTCGGCCAGCCTCAGCCATTCGTGGCAGCGTCAGGCCTTGGAGCTCCTGTCACGAGCCGTCTCCCTGCCCTCCGAACTGCAGGAACTCGCTCGGGAATTCCATTCCCCGAAGCAACGCGGCGGATCGATCGAGTATGTGCAGGGCAAGGCTCTTATCCGTCAGCGGCTGGAGCAGTTCAGAGAATCCGGGCTCGAGGAAGCCCTGGCGCTCCAACCCGGCGGCCCGCGCCAGCCGGACCTTCTCGCCGGGATGATCGAGCACGATCTGGAAACGCTCCGCAGTGGTACGGAGATGCGGACGATCTACCACGCCAGCACGCGCTACCACCAGCCGACCAGGGATTACGTGGCCACACTCGCCCGGGCAGGTGGCCAGTACAGAACCCTTGACGAACCCTATACGCGGCTCATAGTGATGGATCGGCGGGTAGCCGTGATCCCGATCGCCGATGACATGAGCCTCGCGGCCTTCATCTACGACCCCGCGGTCGTCGACTATCTCGCCGAAGAGGTCTTCGAACGGTGCTGGAGCCGAGCGCTGGAATTCGAGGGCGACCGCACCGTGCCGCAGCAGGTGGTGTCCCGTCTGCGTCAGACGATCATCGACCAGATGCTCGAAGGCACCAGCCACCGGGTCATCGCGCGGCGTTTGGGAATCAGCGAGCGGACGCTGGCAAGACACATAGCCGAAATGCGCGATGACTACAAAGTCGACTCGCTATTCCAACTCGGATATGTCCTCGGCCGGAAGATGCAGGAATCGCCGACTGACTGAGAGCCCCGATTCAGGGGGTCGGCGAATCCTTCACGAGTCCTGACAAGCGGCCAGACACTCAAACGATCGTGTTCACTGCCAGGAGATGTCGTCCAGGGCGCTCGCGGTGGCCTCGACGGCAATCGCGTTGTGCGAGTCGGCAACATGGGCAAGAGAGCCGGCACCGAGCACAGCGGCGGCGACGGCCAACGAAAGCACAACCTTGCGGACAAACCGGCGCATGTCAGTCATGCCCCCACTCTCTCTCCGGAGAATCGCCACTAGAAGCGTCGAACAGGATAACGGCTCACATAGTGCCGCGCGAGGGGGGAGGCTGTCACCCCCGGTGCACGGGTGTGCGTCATCTCCCTGCCAGGCATCCAGATGACACAGGCCAACCCTGGACGCGGCGCTGCCCCGCGATGGACGATCAGTTCGCTCCCAATGGTCCGGCAAGACGCCACACCTTGCCAATGTACCGTCAAATGCTAAGTCGTTCATCAGCGGGATCACCACGCAGAGCAGCCCACATCCAACGCATCGCCGACGCTCACTCTCCCGGTCGGCCTTTCCCCGGAGTCGACATGACCGAGCCCTACCTGCGTCACCACGACAGCCAGGCCCCTGAGGGTCGGCGTGCACGTGTGTTCCTGGCCGCGCCGCTGATGCGGCTGACCGGCCCGGCCGACAGTGTGGTGACGCTCGCCAGCCGGACGCGGCTGACGACGCTCCGCACGACCCTGCTCCGCAGCGGTGCCGCTGTGTACAGCGCGCACCACAGCGACGCCTGGACCATCTCCGGCCGCGCTCCGGAGCCCCGCGTCCCCTCCGACTTCCGCGCCCTGCAGTCCGCGGACCTCGTGTTCGCCTACGTGGGAGCGCCGCTCTCGGCCGGTGTCAGCCTGGAGCTCGGGTGGGCGTCGGCCCTGCGGAAGCCGATCGTCCTCCTCGTCGACGAGGCCATCACCCACAACCCGCTGATCGCCACCATCGAGCAGGTCGCCCCCGTCCTGCCGCTGGTCTTCGACGACACCTGGTCGCAGGAGGCCCTCAACCACACGGTGGAGACCGCGCTCGACTGGGCCGGCATGGCGCTCTCCCTGCGCGAGGGCTTCTGGACCGCCCCCGGCGAGCAGTTCAACGTCCCCCGGCAGCAGCCCCCGGTCCCCGGCTACTGGCCGACCGGCGCCGCCACCGGCTGAGCACCGCTCAGCCACCGGGCTCCCCCGCCCGCCGGGCCGGCCGGACTCGGCCAGGCACGTCGCAGGATCCACCACCACGGCGGCGACCCCGCTCTCAGGGGTCGCCGGGATCAGAGCGACAGTGCGACCGACGACCAGGCCGTGGTTGAACGGGGTCTCCGGACAGCGGATCCGTGAGCCCCCGTTCCGGCCCTCCACCACGGCGACATCGGGCAGATCGAAGTCAGGCATCGCGGGCGCCCCTCATCTGCCAGCCGAGCTGGAACAGCGTCTCCGCGTCGTACTGCTCACGCAGCCGGGCGATGTGACCGGCCACGGTGCGCTCGCTGAGGCCGAGGCGGGTGGCGATCGCCCGCTGAGTCAGCCCCCGGGCGAGGAGGCGACCCACGTGTTCGTGGGCGGCGGGCTCGATCAGACCGGCCGCCATCGCGACCCAGTCCACGACCTGAGCTTGCTGCCAGTGCTGCTCGAAGACCCCGACCAGGTAGGCCACCATCGCGGAATCCTGGACGACAGCGGCGACCCCGTTGTCGGGGGCCGCCGAAATCAGGGCAACGGTGCGATCGAAGATGAGGACCCGGCTGAACGGGACGTCCAGGATCCGGATCCGCGAGCCCAGCCTCGTGGTCTCCGCCGCGTACTCGACCTGGTCCCGGTCCAGTCGGGCCTGCGGCTGGTAGATCGTCCGCACCGAGCCACCGCGTTCGATGTACCGCCGTGTCTGGGCCAGGCCGTCCTGCCGCTGCGTCGGCGGGTGGAACCTTCCCGGCAGGGCCGTCAAGGCTTCGTGCGGGTGGTCCTTGACGAGTTGGGCGAGCAGGTGACGGATCTCCACCATGCCCTCAACCCGCTGGACGCCCCCCGCCGGCTCCCGCCGGCGTCGTTCCGCCTCATAGGCCTGGCTGAGGTCCTCCAACAGGTCCGGGACCAGCGCCGCCCGGGCAAGCAGGCGGGTGCCCTCGTCGCGCAGGTCGGCGCCCAGACGATCGCTCACGGTTCGGGGATTCACTGCGCTGTACACACCGTCGGCTCCATGGAGCACCAGAAGCCCGAGGTCAATGAGCTGCTCGACTACCGGCTCGTCCTCGGGACGGATGTCACCGACGTGAAGGCGGCCGCCCTCCTTGAGGATCTCCCGGTAGAACTCCCTGGCGGCGGCGTCGAGCAGGTCGGGCTCAGGCATCGCGGGCTCCCCTCATCTGCCAGCCGAGCTGGAACAGCGTCTCCGCGTCGTACTGCTCACGCAGCCGGGCGATGTGGCCGGCCACCGTCCGCTCACTGAGGCCCAGACGGGTGGCGATGGCGCGCTGGGTGAGGCCGCGGGGGAGGAGGCGGGCCACCTGTTCGTGGGCCGTCGGGCTGGCGGAACTGTCGGCCAGGGCTGTCCAGTTGACGCCTTCGGCCTGCTGCCAGAGCTGTTCGAAGGTGTCGACGACGAAGGCCACCGTCGCCGGGTCGTCGACCACGGCGGCGCTGGTGTAGTCGTGGGCGGCGGGGATGACCGCGACGGTGCGGTCGAAGACCAGGAAGCGCTTGAACGCTGGTCCAGGATGCGGATCTGGCAGCCGAAGCGGGCGGCTTCGGCGCCGTACGCGACGGCCAGGTCGTGGGTGCGGGCGGCGCGTTCGAAGAGGGAGCGGACGGCTCCGCCGCGCTCGATGTAGCGGCGGGTGCGGGCGAGGGAGTCGGCGAGCAGGTCGGCGGGGCGGGCGGCGCCGGGTTGGGCGGTGAGGCTCTCGTTGGGGTAGGCGTGGGTCAGCTGTTCGAGTTCGTGGCGGATCTCGGCCTTTCCGGTGACGGTCCGGGTGCCGGTCCGGCGGGCTTCGCGGCGGGGCACGGTGTCGTAGGCCTGGGAGAGTTCGCGGAGCAGTTCGGGGACCTGGTCGGCTTCGGCCAGGAGGCGGGTGCCGGTCTTGCGCAGGTCGGTGCCGATCCGTTCGGCGACCGGGCGCGGGTCGACGGCGCTGTACGAGGCGTCGACCAACCCCGGCACCAGCAGCCCGAGTTCGACCAGCTTCCGGAGTGCCGGGCCGTCGTCCACCCCGACGTCCGCGGCGCGCACGCGGCCGCCTTCGCG
This sequence comes from Kitasatospora xanthocidica, assembly GCF_014656195.1. Classification (GTDB taxonomy): domain Bacteria; phylum Actinomycetota; class Actinomycetes; order Streptomycetales; family Streptomycetaceae; genus Kitasatospora; species Kitasatospora xanthocidica. Next base: position 354,670 of record NZ_BNBY01000001.1, read on the forward strand.
GAGGACGGCGAGGTAGAGCGCTCGGGCGGCCGGGTCCGGGAGGGCGGCGGTGAGCAGGGTGGGGGCGGGTTCAGCGGTCATCGCGGGCGCCTCGCATCAGCCAGCCGAGCTGGAAGAGGGTCTGGGCGCCGTGGCGGTCGCGCAGGCGGGAGATGTGGGCGGCGACGGTGCGTTCGCTGAGGCCGAGGCGGGTGGCGACGGCGCGTTGGGTGAGGCCGCGGGCGAGGAGGCGGCCGACCCGGTCGGGGACGGTGCGGGTGGGGCCCTGGCCGAGGACCGCGGCTTCGGCGGTGTCGGCGCGGGCCCAGTCGCGTTCGAAGGTGCCGACGAGGAAGGTGATGGTGGCGGGGTCGCTGATGAAGGCGGCGGTGCTGTTGTCGTCGTTGGCGGAGATCACGGCGACGGTGCGGTCGAAGACGATGAGCCGCTGGAAGGGTTCGTCGAGGACGCGGATGAGGGAGCCGTGCCGAGTGACTTCCTCGGCGTAGGCGAGGGCGGGCGGTTCGGCGAGGGCGACCGGCTGGTAGATGGTGCGCAGCGAGCAGCCGCGCCGGAGGAGCTGGACGTCCTGGCGGAGGGCGACCTGCAGGGTGTCGGCGGGGCGTTGGCCGGGCTGGGCGGTGAGGACTTCGGAGCGGCAGTCGGAGACCAGTTGGGAGATCCGCTGGCGGATGTGGACGTGTCCCTCGACGTGGACGGCGCCGCCGGCCCGGCCGGAGGGGCGGGGCATCGCGTCGTAGGCGCGGGTGAGGCCGTCCAGGGTGCCCGGGAGGCTCTCGGCGCGGACGAGCAGCCGGGTGGCCTCGCTGCGGAGTTCGGCGCCGAGCCGGTCGCTGACGGAGCGCGGGCTGACGGCGGTGTAGCAGCGGTCCACCGGGTTGACCATCAGCAGGCCGATGTCGATGAGCTGCTGGAGGGCGCCGCGGTCGGTGTCGACGACGCTCGCGCAGGGGATCCGGCCGCCCTCGGCGATGATCGTCAGGTACAGCTGCCGGGCGGCCTCGTCGGGTTCCTCGCCCACGGGCCCTGGCTGGTGCGGAGCGACCGCCGGTTCCGCCGTCACGTCGCACTCTCCCTGCCGGACGCATCTCCCCTGGTGTTGCCCGCGTTTCCCGGCGGACGAGCCGCGGGTACCGGTTGCCGGGCGGGCTCACGGTACCGGGTGCCGGTACGGGGTGATCATGCGGTCGGCGGTCACGGTACCGGTTCGGACGGCGGACCCCCGGGCCCGGGTGCCGTCGCACACCGGGACGTCCGGGGGCCGCCGTCTCTGCACGCCAATGCCAGGGCGCTTCCGTCGAGGCGGAGCAGCAACGCCTCGACGGATCCGGTTCCGGGGGCCATCACCACACATGGTCCCCGGCCGGTGCTCTTCTCCCCCCGTTCCACCGGCGCGGGAATGGTGCGCCGGCGGTCAGTCCGAAGAGCAAGTCGCCACCATCGGGCTGCGGTTGCCCGGACGACTTGGCGTGTCTCCACCCTCACAGCGTGACGGCCGGTGAACAAGTGCCGCCCGAGTGCATGTTCGCGCAATTGCAGTTATCTGCATCCCGGGGTGCGGCCGGGGGGTGGAGCGGCGGGGCGGATTCCGGTAAAGGGCGAGGCCAGCGGGGGGCGGGGAGGTGCCCGGCGGTACCTCCGGTTGGCCGTGTACGGTCATGACCCGGTTGCGCGTTCCTGCAACGGCGACATGCTCCTGAGCTGCATGTCTACGCGCGGTGACAATCCGGTCCGGCACCTCAGCCCGCCTCAGCGCCCCCGCCTCACCGCGCCAGCAGCCGGCCGCGCGCCAGGCCCGCCGCCGTACCGCCCGCCGCGAGCGCCCAGGCGAGCGCCAGCAGCAGGTACAGCCCGGCGGCCAGCGCGGTGAAGCCCACGAAGCCGGTGTGCCGGGCGAGCGCGGAGGCGCCGGTGACACAGGTGCCGATCGGGAAGGTGTACGCCCACCAGGTCATCGCGAAGGGCATCCCGGCCCGGCGGGCGCGCAGGTTGGCGGCGAGCGCGACGGCCAGCCAGAGCACCGCGACGCCCATCACCGCGACGCCGTACAGCTCGGCGAGGTCGAGCATGGCGGGCGCCAGCGCGGGCAGCACCGGGTGGGCGGCGTCGGCGATCTGGTGGACGGCGGTGACGGACTGGCCGAGCGGGCCGAGCACCAGGAACAGCGAGGGGGTCAGCACCAGGGTGGGCAGCTTGCTGTGGAACAGCCCGGTGAACACCACCGGCAGCAGCACCAGGGTGGCCAGCAGCCCGATCCCGAACAGGGCGCAGCAGGCGTACAGCATGGCCTGCCGGGGTGTGCCGGCCGGCAGGTGCGGGACGAGCACCGGGCCGCAGGCGGAGGCGACCAGCGGGGCGACCACCGGCAGCAGCCAGGTCGGGTTGGACTCCAGGGCGGAGATCCGGTGCCGGGTGATCATCAGGTACGGGATGCCGCCGGCGACGGCCAGCGCGTACAGGGTGCCGACGCCCCAGAGCACGGCGTCCACGGCGACCGCGGGGCCGGTGCCGATGACCCGGGAGCCGACCGTCATCGTGCCGAGCCCGACCGAGAGCAGGGCCATCGGCGGGCAGCCGTAGAAGACGGCGGTGGCGGGCTGCTCCAGCAGGTGGGCGCGGGCGGCCTCACGGTGCCGGGTGAGGTGGACCAGCCGGGCCGCGCCCAGCACCAGCAGGGCGGCCAGGCCGAGCGCCCACATCACCTCGCCGAAGCCGATCAGCCCGGGCAGCCGGACGGGCAGGGCGGCCGCGCCGTTGCCGATGATCGCGGTGCCCATCACCACGGCGTACCAGTTGGGGCCGAGCTGGGAGAGGTCGACGCGGGAGCGGCGGACGGCGGGGCGGGCGAGGGGACGGACTCCGGCCAAGGTGGACATGTTTCCACCATCGGTCCGAAGGCCGGCCACCGGTAGCGCCGAGGATCCTATGGCGACATAGCCTGGACCTATGCCCCTCTCCTCGCACGTCCCCGAACTCGGCGCCCTGGAACTGCTGCTCGCCGTGGCCCGGCTGGGCAGCGTCGGACGGGCGGCGGCCGAGCTGGGCGTCAGCCAGCCGACCGCCAGCGCCCGGATCAAGGGCATGGAGCGGCAGATCGGCGTGCCGCTGCTGGAGCGTTCACCCCGCGGGAGCAAGCCGACCGAGGCGGGCCGGCTGGTGGTCGAGTGGGCCCGGCAGGTGGTGGAGGCGGCGCAGGCGCTGGACGCCGGGATCGACGCGCTGCGCGAGCGCCGGGACGCCAAGCTGCGGGTGGTGGCCAGTCTGACCGTCGCCGAGTACCTGATGCCGGGCTGGCTGCTGGGGCTCTCCGAGGCCAGCCCGGGCACCGCGGTGACGCTGCGGACGGCGAACTCGGCGGAGGTCGCCGGGCACGTCCTGGCCGGGGACGCCGACCTCGGCTTCGTCGAGGGCCCCGCCACCCCGCCCGGACTGGCCGGCGCGGTGGTGGCGGCGGACCGGCTGGTCGTGGTGGTGGCACCCGGCCACCCGTGGGCGCGCCGCCGCACCCCGCTGACCGGCCCGGAGCTGGCGGCCACCCCGCTGGTGCTGCGCGAGCCCGGCTCGGGCACCCGGGAGGTGCTGGAGATGGCGCTGCGCCCGTACGGGGGCGCGACGCAGCCCCGGATGGAGCTGGCCTCGTCCACCGCGCTGAAGGCGGCGGCGATGACCGGGGCGGGGCCGGTCTGCCTGAGCGAGCTGGCGGTGGTGGAGGAGCTGGCGACCCGGCGGCTGGTCGAGGTGCCGCTGGAGGAGGGGCTGGACCTGCACCGGCCGCTGCGCGCGGTCTGGCCGGCCGGGCAGCGGCCGAGCGGCCCGGCGCGGGAGCTGCTGGTGCTGACCCGGCGGAGCCCCGCCAGGCGCTCGGCCGGAAGCCGCCGGGCCGGAGGCTGACGGGAAGGACCGAACCCGGGCCCGGAAGATTGGGCGTAGAAGATTGGGCACGGAAAGTTGAGCGGAATAGACTCAACTTAGTGCATGCTGTAGGTAGCAGTAGTGAAGGACGACGAGGGAGGACCCCCCAGCAGTGGACGCCAGCAAGTTCACCACCAAGACGCAGGACGCCCTGTCCACCGCGATCCGGCAGGCGGGCGCGGCCGGCAACCCGGACGTCAAGCCGGTGCACATCCTGATCGCCCTGCTGGAGCAGCCCGAGGGCATCGCCCGGCCCCTGCTGGAGGCGGTCGGGGCCGACGCCACCCGGGTCGACGCCGAGGCGCGCCGCCAGCTGGCCGCCCTGCCCAGCGCGATGGGCTCGACGGTCGCCGCGCCGCAGCTCGCCCGGGACACCCTGGCGGTGCTCACCGAGGCCGGCAAGCGCGCCGACGACCTGGACGACCAGTACGTCTCCACCGAGCACCTGATGGTCGGCCTGGCCGCCGAGGGCGGGTCGGTCGCCGAGCTGCTGACGCAGCGGGGCGCGACGCCCAAGGCGCTGCTCGCCGCGTTCAAGGACGTGCGCGGCTCCGGCAAGGTCACCTCGCCGGACCCGGAGGGCACCTACAAGGCGCTGGAGAAGTACGGCACCGACCTCACCCAGGCCGCCCGGGACGGCAAGCTCGACCCGGTGATCGGCCGGGACCACGAGATCCGCCGGGTGGTCCAGGTGCTCTCCCGTCGGACCAAGAACAACCCGGTGCTGATCGGCGAGCCGGGCGTCGGCAAGACCGCCGTGGTCGAGGGCCTGGCCCAGCGCATCGTGGCCGGTGACGTCCCGGAGTCGCTGCGCGGCAAGCGGCTGGTCGCGCTGGACCTCGGCGCGATGGTCGCCGGCGCCAAGTACCGCGGCGAGTTCGAGGAGCGGCTGAAGGCCGTCCTGAACGACATCAAGGCCTCTGACGGCCGGGTCGTCACCTTCATCGACGAGCTGCACACCATGGTCGGCGCGGGCGCCGGCGGCGACTCCGCGATGGACGCGGGCAACATGCTCAAGCCGATGCTGGCCCGCGGCGAGCTGCGGATGGTCGGCGCCACCACGCTGGACGAGTACCGCGAGCGGATCGAGAAGGACCCGGCGCTGGAGCGCCGCTTCCAGCAGGTGCTGGTCGGCGAGCCCAGCGTGGAGGACTCGATCGCCATCCTGCGCGGCCTCAAGGGCCGGTACGAGGCGCATCACAAGGTGCAGATCTCGGACGCCGCCCTGGTCGCCGCGGCCACCCTGTCCAACCGCTACATCACCTCCCGCTTCCTGCCCGACAAGGCGATCGACCTGGTCGACGAGGCGGCCTCCCGGCTGCGGATGGAGATCGACTCCTCCCCGGTCGAGATCGACGAACTCCAGCGCTCCGTGGACCGGTTGCGGATGGAGGAGCTGGCCCTGGAGAAGGAGTCGGACCCGGCCTCGGTCGACCGGCTGGCCCGGCTGCGGCGCGATCTCGCCGACAGGAACGAGCAGTTGAGCGTGCTCACGGCGCGCTGGGAGCAGGAGAAGAAGAGCCTCAACCGGGTCGGCGAGCTCAAGGAGCGGCTGGACGAGCTGCACGGCGCCCTCGAACGCGCCCAGCGCGACGGGGACTTCGAGCGGGCGTCCAAGCTGATGTACGCCGAGATCCCGGCCGCCGAGACGGAGCTCACCGAGGCCCAGGAGCGCGCCGCCGACCAGGACGCCTCCGCCTCGATGGTCAAGGAGGAGGTCGGCCCGGACGACGTGGCCGACGTGGTCTCCTCCTGGACGGGCATCCCGGCCGGCCGTCTGCTGGAGGGCGAGAGCGCCAAACTCCTGCGCATGGAGGAGGAGTTGGGCAGGCGCCTGATCGGCCAGGCGGAGGCCGTGCAGGCCGTCTCGGACGCGGTGCGCCGCACCCGCTCCGGCATCGCCGACCCGGACCGCCCGACCGGCTCCTTCCTCTTCCTCGGCCCGACCGGTGTCGGCAAGACCGAACTCGCCAAGGCCCTGGCCGACTTCCTCTTCGACGACGAGCGGTCGATGGTCCGCATCGACATGAGCGAGTACGGCGAGAAGCACTCGGTCTCCCGGCTGGTCGGCGCCCCGCCCGGGTACGTCGGCTACGAGGAGGGCGGCCAGCTCACCGAGGCGGTCCGCCGCCGCCCGTACAGCGTCGTCCTGCTGGACGAGGTGGAGAAGGCGCACCCCGAGGTCTTCGACGTCCTGCTCCAGGTGCTGGACGACGGGCGGCTCACCGACGGCCAGGGCCGCACGGTGGACTTCCGCAACGCCATCCTGATCCTCACCTCCAACCTGGGCTCGCACTACCTGGTGGACCCGACCACCCCGGAGGACAAGAAGAAGGCCCTGGTGCTGGACTCCGTCCGGGCCGCGTTCAAGCCGGAGTTCCTCAACCGGCTGGACGACATCGTGGTCTTCGAGCCGCTGGGCACCGCCGAGCTGAGCCGGATCGTCGACCTGCAGGTGGCCCGCCTCGGCGAGCGGCTGAACGAGCGGCGGCTCACCCTGGACGTCTCCCCGGCCGCCCGCGACTGGCTGGCGCTCACCGGCTACGACCCGGCGTACGGCGCCCGCCCGCTGCGCCGGCTGGTGCAGTCCGCGATCGGCGACCAGCTGGCCCGGGCGATCCTGTCCGGCGCGGTGCACGACGGGGACACCGTCCTGGTCGAGCGGGACGAGGAGGGCGACCGCCTCACCGTCCGCGGCCGGGGCCCGCTGGAGAAGTAGCGGTGGTGCCGCGCGCGGGCCGTTCCCTTCCGGGTGGGAGGGAACGGCCCGCGCGCG
>NZ_BNBY01000001.1:361366-441115 GCF_014656195.1 Kitasatospora xanthocidica
AACGGCCCGCGCGCGGTGTCCCGGTGGACGTCCACCGGGACACCGCGCGCGGTCAGTCGGACGACCCGCCCCGCCGCTGCCGTCGCCTCGCCCGGTCCCGCCAGCTGCGTGCCAGCCGGTGCAGCTCGGCCACCTGCGCCTCCGGCAGGTTCCAGGTCTGGGTCAGCAGCCGCAGCGTCGACACCCGCGGGCAGGACACACCCCGCTCCAGGTCGCGGATCGACCTCACGCTCAACCCCGTCGCGTCACCCAGCTGCTCCTGCGTCATCCCCATGTCCAGCCGGATGGTCCGCAGCAGCGTCCCGAGTGTCGCGCCCTCCCCCGTGACCGTTCCGTCCATGCCTGTTCCCCCCTCAACTCAGAACAGCTCAACTTGCCCGTCCGGGACGGGCTTTGTGTGAAGTGAGTTCCGTCGCACGCTAACCGCATCCGGCCCGTACGGCAGGCGAACCCGGGCGCCGGGCGCGTGACGTGGCTCACTCGGCGCACCGCGGCGCGCACCGCGCCCCACCCCCGGCACGCTCCGTGACCGGCACCCGTCGCACCGGCCGCCGACCCCCGCGAACAGCGCCGGAACGAAGATCGACGCGCCCCCGACCGCCCCTGTGAGCGGCGCCCGGGATGAGGCAGGATGGGAGGTGGAAAGGGCGGCCTCTCATTGCCGGCCACCACGTGCACTGAGGAAGAGGACCCCCATGAGCATCGACCCGTCGTCCATCCCGTCCTTCGGCATGCCCCAGGGGGGCCAGCCCGGCGGCCAGGGCGGGCAGCCGGCCGGCCCGCCGCCGATCATCGTCCCGGACCAGGGCCTGGTCGCCCAGCTGCTCGACCAGATGCAGCTCAAGCACGTCGTGGACGAGGAGGGCGACCTCACCGCCCCCTGGGAGGGCTTCCGCGTCTACTACATGTTCCGCGGCGACCAGAAGGAGCTCTTCGCGGTGCGCGCCTTCTACGACCGCGCGTACCCGCTGGAGAAGAAGGGCGAGATCCTCGACCTGATCGACGAGTGGAACCGTGAGACCCTCTGGCCCAAGGTCTACACCCACACCCACGAGGACGGCGTGGTCCGCCTGATCGGCGAGGCCCAGATGATCGTCGGCACCGGCGTCAACCTGGACTACTTCGTGACCACCACCGCCAACTGGACCCAGGCCGCGGTCGGCTTCGAGCAGTGGATCGTCGAGCGCCTCGGCCTGCAGAACGAGATCGAGGGCGAGGACGGCGAGGCCCCCGAGGGCACCGACGAGGCCTGATCCCCAGGCCTGATCCCCGGGCCTGATCCCCGGGGCCCGCTCCGGCCCCGGCGACGTCCGGTACGGCCCGCCACCGCGTTCGCGCCGGTGGCGGGCCGTCCTCGTCCCCGGCCCCGGCGGGCCGTCCTTGTCCCCGGCCCCTGGCTGTCCCAGGATGGGCGCGACGACGACGCAGGAGGAGCCGCAATGGGAACCAGGCCGCTGTTGAACCGCCGATTGGTCGGTATGGGAACGACGATCTTCGCCGAGATGTCCGCCCTGGCCACGGCCACCGGCTCGATCAACCTCGGCCAGGGCTTCCCGGACACCGACGGGCCCGACGAGATCGCCCGGGCCGCCGCAGACGCCGTGCTGACCGGCCGGGGCAACCAGTACCCGCCCGGCCCCGGCATCCCCGAGCTGCGCACCGCGATCGCCGAGCACCAGCAGCGCTTCCACGGCCTGACCTACGACCCGGACGGCGAGGTCCTGGTCACCGCCGGCGCCACCGAGGCCATCGCGGCCACCCTGCTGGCCCTGCTGGAGCCCGGCGACGAGGTCATCGCCCTCGAACCCTTCTACGACTCCTACGCCGCCTGCATCGCCATGGCCGGCGCCACCCGCGTCCCGCTCACCCTCCGGGCCCCGGACTTCCGCCCCGACCTCGACGAGCTGCGCACCCTGATCACCCCGCGCACCCGGCTGCTGCTGATCAACACCCCGCACAACCCGACCGGCACCGTGCTCACCGCCGGGGAGCTCCGGGTCATCGCCGAACTCGCCGCCGAGCACGACCTGCTGGTGGTCACCGACGAGGTCTACGAGCACCTGGTCTTCGGCGCGACCCACCACCCGATCGCCGCGCTGCCCGGCATGCGCGAGCGGACCGTCACCATCTCCTCCGCCGGCAAGACCTTCTCCTTCACCGGCTGGAAGGTCGGCTGGGTCACCGCGAGCCCCGCCCTGGTCGCGGCCGTGCGCACCGCCAAGCAGTACCTGACCTACGTCAGCGCCGGCCCCTTCCAGTACGCCGTCGCCGAGGCGCTGCGACTGCCCGACGCCTACTTCGACACCCTCCGCGCCGACCTGCTGCGCAAGCGCGACCTGCTGGTCGACGGCCTGGCGGCGGCCGGGTTCCGGGTCTTCACCCCCGAGGGCACGTACTTCGTCACCAGCGACATCACCCCGCTCGGCGAGAAGGACGGCATCGAGTTCTGCCGCGCCCTGCCGGAGCGCTGCGGGGTCGTCGCCATCCCCAACGCCGTGTTCTACGACGACGTCGACGCCGGCCGTAGCCTGGTCCGGTTCACTTTCTGCAAAAAGGATGACGTCCTCCAGGAGGCCGTTGCGCGACTGCAGCGCCTCTGAGGGCCCGCGCGCCCCCTTTCACGCCCTTCGAACAGTGTCGCCGCAGTCCCGACGGCTGTTCTGATGCATCATCAACTCACGTGATCGAACTGCCAGGTTGCCGCCTCCACGGCAGATCCGACGGCCCGTCCGGCACAGCTCAGCCGCCCTCCCCGCCCCGTGCGAGGAGGGCGGCGGCGCGTGATGCGCGCTGACGGCGCACAACCAGCGCGCACGGCGCGCGACCCGGTGACAGGGGCGCGCGCTGTGCAAACTCGCACACCGGCTCGATCAGAGCCGGGAAGCAGGTGTGCTCGAAACGGTGAATGCTTGACAAAGTTGGGTAAATCACCGGCGGACCCGGCGTATTCGTGCTTCTCTGCTGCTGAATCTCCAGCCGGAATCCTTCCTTCCACGGTCGGCCGCGCCCAGGGCCGCACAGCCCCGAACAGCCTCGCCATCGCCTAGGCTTTTCTCGCTGCTGCTCGGCGGGCGCGCACGGAGCTGAAACGCGGAGCCGAGCATGCTCACCACACTGCAGACCTCCTACACGGACACCCGCGCCGGTGACCTGGCCTGGTGCCTCGGCGGCGACCCGCTGCCCGCTCTCGCGGTCCGCGACCTGAGACTCGACGGCGGCGGCCGTCCCGGCACGACCGGCACCCTCCAGCTGCGGCTGCTGGGCGCCTCGCACCAGGTGGTGATCGACGCCGGTCCCGGCCAGTGCCTGGAGACCGTCGCCTGCCTGCCCGGCCGCCGCACCCCGCTGCCGGCACGGGTGGCCAAACAGGTCGGCGGCTGGGAGTACGAGTTCGCCGCCCGGATCGAGGCCCTGCCGCCGCACGACTTCGCGGCCCGCGCCCAGGAACTGCTGGCCCTGGTCGAGGGCCACCCCCGGGGCCTCGCCGGGGTCTTCCCGGGCGACCCGAGCGCCTTCACCGCACTGGTCACCCAGGGCGGCACGGACCGCCTGCTCTGGCGGACCTGGCACGCCTACCCCCAGGAGGGGCAGCTGGTGTGCACCCGCTCCTCGCTCGTGGTGTCGGGGGCATGACCGCCGGGAGTCCGGGCGAGAGCACCGGTCCGGGCATACGCTGCAAAGCGAAGGTCAACGAATCGCACGCAGGAACGATTCGTCAATCAGACGTGGCTCAGTGTCCGTCGGATGGGCGCAGCTATCCGTCCCGCACGTCCCCTAGCGTTTGTTCGTGATCAACCATCCGGCCGGTCCGCCCGCACGCCCGCGAGTGGACCTCGACGACGGCACCCCACTCCGACCCGGGCACGGCCTCACCCCACTGCCCGCCCGCCGTCGATCCCGGCTGCGATCCCGCCCCCGGCTCGCCCGCCTGACCGTCCTGATGGCCGCGTTCGTCTGCGCGGCCTGCGGGCTGGTCTACGAGCTCGAACTCGTCGCGCTCGGCGACTACCTGCTCGGGGACGCCGTCACCCAGACCTCCGTGGTGCTGTCCGTCATGGTGTTCGCCATGGGCCTCGGCTCGCTGCTCGCCAAACGGTTCACCCACCGGCCCGCCACCGCCTTCGCCCTGGTCGAATGCGCACTCGCCCTCACCGGCGGACTCTCCGTCCTCACGCTCTACTCCTGCTGGGCCTGGCTCGGCCGCTACCAGACCGCCATGGTCGGCCTCACCTGCCTCATCGGCATCCTGATCGGCGCCGAGATCCCCCTGCTGATGACCCTCATCCAGCGGATCCGCCGCGAGGACGCCGGACGCGCCGCCGCCGACCTGTTCGCCGCCGACTACGTGGGCGCGCTCATCGGCGGCCTCGCCTTCCCCTTCCTGATCCTGCCCACGCTCGGCCCCGGCGACGGCGCGCTGCTCACCGGCGCCGTCAACGCCGTCGCCGGCGCGGCCGTCGTGCTCTGGCTCTTCCGGGAGGAACCCGTCCCCCGGATACGACGGCTGCTCTGGGCCGGCTGCCTGCTCGTCCTCGCCGTCCTCGCGGCCGCCGCCGCCGGCTCCGACACCGTCGAACGCGCCGCCCGGCACACCCTCTACGGCGACCAGGTCCGCTACGCCACCCGCAGCCGCCACCAGGAGATCGTGCTCACCGGCCCCGCCGAAGGCCCGCTCCGGCTCTACCTCGACGGACGCCTCGCCGTCTGCGGGCCCGACGAGTACCGGGCCAGCGAAGGCCTCGTCCACCCCGCCATGGCCGCCGGCCCCGACACCCGGGTCCTGCTGCTCGGCGGCGGCGACGGGCTCGCCCTGCGGGAAGTCCTTCGGCACCGGGGCGTGCGCACCGTCCGCCTCGTCGACGCCGACCCCGCCCTCCCCCGGCTCGCCCGCACCGACCCCGCGCTCGCCGCCCTCGGCGACCACTCCCTGGACGACCCCCGGGTCCGCACCACCGCCGCCGACCCGATGGCCTGGCTGCGCGGAGCCGACCCGGGCACCCCCGGCGGCGACGGGCCGTACGACGTGGTGCTCGCCGACCTGCCCGCACCGGCCGACGGCGGACCGGTCAAGTTCCACTCCCAGGAGTTCTACGGCCTCGCCACCCGGCTGCTCTCCCCCGGCGGCCGGATCGCCGTCCGGGCCGGGAGCGACCCGGACGGCCTCTGGCAGATCGACTCCGGCCTGCGGACCGCCGGACTGCAGACCGCCCCCTACGCCGTCCCCGGCAGCCCCACCGCCGGCTGCCGCCCCGGCCCGCCGGACACCGCCCAGAACTACCTCCTCGCCGCCGCCGGCCGCCCCCCGCTCACCCTCGCCCCCGACGCCCCGCCACCCCGCGCCCTCACCCCCGACACCCTCCGCACCTCCACCGCCCGCCTCACCTCGACCCGCCCCGCCCACCCCCCGGCCGCCCTCACCCTCCTCGGCCCCCGCTGACCGGCGGCCGCGGTCGCGGAGCGGCCTCCGGAAAGAACGGCGCCCCCGCCGAACGACGGCAGGGGCCAGGCACCGCGGTCGGGCGGGGAAGTCGGGTGGTGGTGGGTAGGGACCGGGCGCCCTCCTCGGCCCCCGCTGACCGGCGGCCGCAGTGGCGGAGGAACCCGCGTGGTCGCGGAGCGGCGCCCGGAAGGGGCGACGGCCCCCGGCCGGAGGGCGGCGGTGGCCCGGGGCCGGGGTGGGGCGGGTGGGGCGGGGAAAGTCGGGTGGTGGTGGGTAGGGACCGGGCGGGGTTGGGTCGGTAGGCTCCGTGGCATGGAGCATGAGGTTGTCGTCCCGATGTCCGCCGAGCTGGTGCGGCAGGCCTTGCAGGATCCGGCGCTGCTGGCGCGGAGCGTCCCTGGGCTGAGCACCGAACCGGCCGCCGTCGGGGGCGGGCCGGCCGAGGAGATCGGCGGGCGGCTGAAGCTGCGGATCGGCGGCTCCACGATCACGTACAAGGGCGTGCTGTCGCTGATCGAGGGCCGTGGGGGCGTGCTGACCGTGCTCGCCGAGGGCGAGGAGGCCCGGGGCAGTGGCGAGGCGACCGCCACCGTGCGGGTCAGCGTCGTGGACGGCGCCGAGGACGGCACCGCCGTGATCCGCTTCACGGGCGACCTGAGCGCCACCGGCCGGCTGACCGAGTTCGACGAGGAGACCCTCGACGGCACCGGCCGCCGGCTGCTGGACCGGTTCGCCGCCGCCCTGGTCGCCCCGGAGGGCGAGCAGGAGCAGGACGACGACTCCGGCGCCGCGACCGCCGCGGTGGTCTTCATCGAGGACCGCCAGGACCAGCCCGGCGACGACCTCGACGACGACCTCTCCGAGCTGATCGCCTTCTCCGACGCGGACGCCGAGCGCTTCGGCCTCCCCATCGGCTCCGCCGACGACGAGGACGCGGACGCGAACGCGGACGCGGACGGCAACGGGGGCGAGGACGACGAGGCCCCGGACAGCAGCGCCGCGGCCGAGCACGGGGAGCCCGTCGAGGCGGCGGACGACGTCGAGGAGCGCTCCGCCGGGCAGGACTCCGTGGCCGAGGAGATCCCGGTCGAGCCGCTCTTCGCGTACGAGGACGAGCCGGCGCTCTCCGGCCCGGTGCGCCGCAGCATCGTCGGCCGGTCCGCCGAGGAGGTGGACCACGCCCCGCCGCGCGGCCCGTACGCCCCGGCGCTGCCGGCCCGCAGCGCGCGGGCCCGGGCGGCGTCCCGCTGGGGCGGCGAGGCGGGCGGGATCGTGGTGCCCGGTACGGGTGGCCGCAGCGCGGTGCCGTGGGTGATCGGCGGTTCGGTGGCGCTGCTGGGTGGTGCCGTGGTGCTGGTCAGGGCGCTGCGCCGCCGCTAGTCCGGGGGCGCCGTCGGGGACGTCAGGCCCTAGACTGAACGCTCATGAGCAACGACCGCGACGCCCTGCTGGCACAGATCAAGGACAAGGCCGTCGTGCACGGCAAGGTCACCCTTTCCTCCGGCAAGGAGGCCGACTACTACGTCGACCTGCGCCGGATCACGCTGGACGGCGAGGCCGCCCCGCTGGTCGGCCGGGTGATGCTGGACGCGACCTCGCACCTGGAGTACGACGCCGTCGGCGGTCTGACCCTGGGCGCCGACCCGGTGGCCACCTCGATGCTGCACGCCGCCGCCGCGCGCGGGCGGACGCTGGACGCCTTCGTGGTCCGCAAGACGGGCAAGGCGCACGGTCTGCAGCGCCGGATCGAGGGCCCGGAGGTGAAGGGCCGCCGGGTGCTGGCGGTCGAGGACACCTCCACCACCGGTGGTTCGGTGCTGCAGGCCGTCGAGGCGCTGCGTGAGGCGGGCGCCGAGGTGGTCGGCGTCGCGGTGATCGTGGAGCGCGGCGGCGCGGGCGCGGTCGAGGAGCAGGGTCTGACGTACGTGACCGCGTACACCCTGGACGACCTGGGCCTCTGACCCCGGCACCGCCAGGGAATCGGAACCTCCGGAACCCCCGGGACTTCCCCACGGACGACTGAGGGCCGGGCCTGTTTCACGTGAAACAGGCCCGGCCCTCGTGCTGTCCGCTCGTGGCCGGGGCTCAGCCGCGCCGGTGGCGGCCGCCGGCCTGCGCCGTGGCGTCGGCGACGCTCTCGGCGACGCCGGCCTTCTTCTTCTTCCGCTCGCGCAGGATCTCGATCAGGATCGGCGAGACCGACAGCAGGACGATCAGCAGCACCGCCGGGATCAGGTACTTGTCGATCACCGGGGCGAGCGCGTCGCCGAAGAAGTAGCCGATCAGCAGCATCGACTCGGTCCAGAGCACACCGCCGATGACGTTCCAGAGGAAGAACGTCCTGGCGGGCATCTCCAGGGTGCCGGCGACCGGGTTCAGGAAGGTGCGGACGATCGGCATGAAGCGCGCCAGCACCACGGCCTTGCCGGCGCCGAACTTGTTGAAGTACTCCTCCGCCTTCACCACGTACTCGCGGCGGAAGATCTTCGACTCCGGCTTGTCGAACATCTTCGGTCCGACCTTGACACCGATCAGGTGTCCCAGCTGGGCACCGGCGATCGCCGCGATCGGGCAGCCGACGAGCAGCACCGCGATCGGCAGCTTGGCACCGTCGCCGAGCACCGACGAGGCGGCGTTCGAGGCGGCGACGCCCGCGAGGATCAGCAGCGAGTCGCCCGGGAAGAAGAAGCCCACGAGCAGGCCGGTCTCCGCGAAGATGATCGCGATCAGCCCGATGGCGCCGAGGGACGAGATCAGGGATTTGGCGTCGAGCAGATTGACGGCCAGCTGGTTGTAGTCCACGGGCGCAGGATAGCGGGCGTACCTTGCGGGCGTACCTCGCGGGCGAGCGGCCGTACCGTGCCCGGGGGCTCCCGGCGGGCGCCCGTCGGGGCGGGTCCCACCGGCCCCGGCCGCCCCGGGGTGCGGCGTTTCGACTGGCGGGCTCCTGCTGACCTGCGGGCACGAGTCTGGGAAGATGGCCGAGGCGTCCGGTCCGCGGCGGCCCTCCACCCTCATGGCCGTACCGCGGAGGTCGCCTCGAACCTTGGTGCCGGAGAGCCACACCGCAACGCCGCGCGTCGGCGGGCCGGCACGGAGTCGTCAAGAAGGCGTACACAGCGTCGGACAGCACCGTCCGTACGCCGCAACCCGACAGGAGCGGATCGCATGCCCATCGCTACTCCCGAGGTCTACAACGAGATGCTCGACCGGGCCAAGGCGGGCAAGTTCGCCTACCCGGCCATCAACGTCACCTCGTCGCAGACCCTGCACGCCGCGCTGCGTGGTTTCGCCGAGGCCGAGAGCGACGGGATCATCCAGATCTCGACCGGTGGCGCGGAGTTCCTGGGCGGCCAGCACAACAAGGACATGGTGACCGGCGCGGTCGCGCTCGCCGAGTTCGCCCACATCGTCGCCGCCAAGTACGACATCACGGTCGCCCTGCACACCGACCACTGCCCGAAGGACAAGCTGGACGGCTACGTCCGCCCGCTGCTGGCCGTCTCGGCCGAGCGCGTGGCCAAGGGCGAGAACCCGCTGTTCCAGTCGCACATGTGGGACGGTTCCGCCGAGACCCTGTCGGACAACCTGTCCATCGCCCAGGAGCTGCTGGCCCAGGCCGCCGCCGCCAAGATCATCCTCGAGGTCGAGATCACCCCGACCGGTGGCGAGGAGGACGGCGTCACCCACGAGATCAACGACGAGCTGTACACCACCGTCAACGACGTCGTGCGCACCGCCGAGGCGCTGGGCCTGGGCGAGAAGGGCCGCTACCTGCTGGCCGCCTCGTTCGGCAACGTGCACGGCGTGTACAAGCCGGGCAACGTCGTGCTGAAGCCGGAGCTGCTGCGCGAGCTGCAGGACGCGATCGGCAAGCAGTACGGCAAGACCGACCCGTTCGACTTCGTCTTCCACGGCGGCTCGGGCTCCTCCGCCGAGGAGATCGCCACCGCGCTGGAGAACGGCGTCGTGAAGATGAACCTGGACACCGACACCCAGTACGCCTTCACCCGCCCGGTCGCCGGCCACATGTTCGCCAACTACGACGGCGTGCTGAAGGTCGACGGCGAGGTCGGCAAGAAGAACACCTACGACCCCCGCACCTGGGGAAAGCTGGCCGAGGCCGGCATGGCCGCCCGCGTGGTCGAGGCCGCCGAGCAGCTGCGTTCGGCGGGCAAGCGCCTGAAGTGAGCGCGGTCACCGCGTGAGACACGGGTGCCCCCGGCGGTCCTCCGCCGGGGGCACCCGCACGTCCGGGGTTCCTCTGGTTCCCTCTGTTCGAACGGCGGCTCGGACTACTGCTTGAGCTCCGCGTACGCCTCCGCGCTGCTGTCCTTCAGGAACTGCCAGCAGCGGGCCTCCTCCTCGGTCTCCTTGATCGCGCCGGCCGCCCGCGCGAGCGCCGCCAGGCAGCGCAGGAAGCCGCGGTTGCCGCGGTGCTCCCACGGCACCGGGCCGTGGCCCTTCCAGCCGTTGCGCCGCAGCGCGTCCAGGCCCCGGTGGTAGCCGGTGCGAGCGTAGGCGTACGACTCGACGTAGCGGCCGGCCGCGTAGGCGTCGTCGGCGAGCATCGCCCAGGCGAGGCAGAAGACCGGGAACTCGGCAGCCACCTGGGTCGGGGAGGCCGACTCCTCCGCCAGCATGCGGTAGGGCCGCTCCTCCTCGGGCAGGAGGGTCGGTTCGGGACCGTCGAGAAGATTCCTGTGGATCGCCATGCCCTGAAGTCTGCCACCCGAGCCGCAGGGGTCAACCGTCGCACCGTGGTCGTCGGCCACCGCGCTCCCGCCCGCCGCCGTCGCGGGGCCGTTCAGTGCCGGACGGTCACCACGATCTTCCCGACCTGTCCGTTGGACTCCATGTGCCGGTGCGCCTCGACGATCTCCGTCAGGTCGAAGACCCGGTCGATCAGCGGCTTCAGGGTGCCGTTGCGCAGTCCGGCGTGGACGAAGGCCCGGCCGCGGCGCAGCGCCGCCGGGTCGGCGACGAGGCCGGCCACGGCGTAGCCCCGGACGTCCAGCGGCCACACCATCGGCAGCGGGGTGGGCCGGGGGTCGAGCCAGCCGTAGACGATCAGGGTGCCGCCCGGGGCGACCAGGGTGGCGAGGTCGGTCAGACCCGGTCCGGCCACGCAGTCGAGGACGATCCGCGCGCCCTCGTCACCGGTCACCGCCCGGACCTTCGCCACCGTGTCGGCGGCGCCGTCCGCGACCACCACGTGGGCCGCGCCGGCCGCCCGCAGCTGGTCCTCCTTCGCCGCGGCGCGGGTGACCGCGACCGCGACACCGCCGAGGGCCGCGACGATCTGGATCGCGGCGACGCCGACGCTGCTGGACGCGGCGGTGACCACCACGCGGTCGCCGGGCGCGATCCGGCCGGCCTCGACCAGCGCGCCGTAGGCGGTCAGGTAGGACAGCCAGACCGCTGCACCGGTGACGGCGTCCAGGTCCGCGGGCCGGGGCAGCAGGGTCGTCGCGGGCACCACCGCGTGGTCGCCGTACACGCCGGAGCCGGACATCCCGGTGCCGACCGCCAGGACGCTGACCGCGTCGCCGGGCGCGACCTCCGTCACGCCGGGGCCGACGGCGAGCACCTCGCCGGCGGCCTCGCCGCCGAGCCGGGAGCCCGGCAGGGTCGCGTCGTACCAGTAGCCGCCGGAACGGAAGAGCGCCTCGGCCCGGTTGAGCCCGATCGCGTCGATCCGGACCAGCGCCTCCCCCGGGCCCGGGTCGGTCAGCGTCACCTTCTCCAGCCGCAGGACCTCCGGTCCGCCGATCTCGTCGAACAGTACAGCCGTGCTCTCCGTGGCCATGGCTTGTCACCCTCCCCTTGGACGAACCGAGTGATCGATGCTCATTTTCCGTGCACCGTTCTGTTTTCGCGCACCGAACTCTAATTCAGCTCTGTACGATGTCAAGCGTGGAAGATCGGAAACCCGGCCGACGCGCCCGGCTGCGGGCGCAGACCACGGCGGAGATCAAGCGGATCGCCCTGGAGCACATGGCCGAGCAGGGCGCGGACGCGATCTCGCTGCGCGCCATCGCCCGTGAGATGGACATGAGCGGCAGTGCGATCTACAGCTACTTCGACACCCGCGACGACCTGATCTCCACGCTGATCGGCGACGTCTACACCGCACTCGTGGACGCCGTGGAGGCCGCCCGGGACGCCGTGCCCGCCGACGATCCCGGCGGCCGGATCACCGCCTGGGGCGAGGCGCTGCGCACCTGGTCGCTGGCCAATCCGCAGGGCTTCCGGCTGATCTACGGCGATCCGGTGTCCGGCTACCGGCCGCCAGCCGACGGGCCGGCCCCGGAGGCCGCGAAGCGCGCCTGCCTCGGACTGGTCGGCCTGATCGCGGCCGCCTGGCCGACCGCCCGGGCACTCCAGGACGACCCCTCGGCCCGGTGGAGCGACTTCTCCGAGGACCTGGTGGCCAAGGTCCTCGAGCGGGACCCTGACCTCCCGCCCGCCGCCGTCGCGCTGGCGCTGCGGACCTGGGGACGGATGCACGGCCTGGTCGCCCTGGAGCTGCACGGCCACCTGGGCCCGCAGGCGCACCATCCGGACCGGCTGTACCGGCGCGAGCTGCTGGACCTGGTCCGCTCGCTGGGGCTCCCGGCCGCCTGAGCCGCCTACCCGACCGGGCCGTCCGCGGCGGGCGGGGGGCGAACGGGCACACGGGACCTCCGTGATCTGCATACCGGGTACATGGACATTCACCCGTTCGCCATGCCAAGGTGACGATCATGCCCGGAGCCCGACCCGCCAGCAGGCGAGCCGCCCCCCATCGGAAGAGCGGCGGCAGACGCCGCAAGTCGGCCCGGAGAACAGGCCCTGGCATGCTCACGGCACTGGTGCTCTCGGTGCTCGTGCTGGGCGCCACCGCGATCGCGCTGACCTGGCCCGCCGGCACCCCGGAGGCCGCCCCCACCGCCCAGGCGCGGGTCGTCCCGCCCGGCGAGCAGACCGCACCGGCGGCACCGGCCCCCACGCCCACCGCGGCCGCCACGCCGGCACCCACCCCGACGCCCACGCCGCCGCCGGTCCCCACTCCCCCGCCCGCCCCCGCCGGGCCGGACCCGGGCCCCACCAAGGGCACGGGCACCTTCACCATCGCCCAGGCCGGCGCCAAGGCCGTCGGACGCGGCACCGTGCGCCGCTACCGGGTCGAGGTCGAGGACGGCATCGGCATCGACCCCGCGACCGCCGCCGCCCAGATCCACGGCATCCTCGGCGATCCGCGCGGCTGGACCAACGACCGCCGCAACGGCTTCCAGCTGGTCGCGACCGGCTCCTACGACTTCACCGTGAAGATCGCCTCGCCCGCCACCGTGGACCGGATCTGCGGCGCCTCCGGGCTGGACACCCACGGCGAGGTCAACTGCAACGTCGGCGACCAGGTGCTCGTCAACTCCAAGCGCTGGAACACCGGTTCACCGCAGTTCAGCGGCCCGATCGAGGAGTACCGGGCGCTGATCGTCAACCACGAGGTCGGCCACCGGATCGGCCACGGCCACGAGAGCTGCCCCGCCCCCGGCAAACCCGCGCCCGCGATGATGCAGCAGATCTACGGCCTCAAGGGCTGCACCCCCAACGCCTGGCCGTACTCGGCGGACGGCACGTACCTCAGCGGGCCGTCGGTGCCGTGACCCGGACGGCACCGCAACGGAGTTGAGACCGTACCGGCAGCCCGGCGGGACCCCCGGCCCGTACGCTGCGATCATGACCGCTGCCCAACGCCGAAGGCCCACCGCCCTGTTCGCATCCGCCGCAGTCCTGCTCGGCGCGGCCGCCTGCTCGTCCTCGTCCGGGGGCGTGCCGTCCGGCCCGGGCGGGCTCTCGTACGACACCGTCCGCACGGTCGCCGAGAAGCTGCTCCAGGACCAGGCGGCGGGGAAGGGGAAGGAGGCCGCCTGCCCGTTCGGCCTCGACCTCGGCAAGGCGCTCAAGGCGGCCGGGATCCCCGGGACGCCCGCCCTCGACACCGGGGACGAGCACGCCGTGGACGGCGACATCGGCAACGGCGAATCGCCGCAGCCGTGGCCGTCCGGCATGAGCCACCCCCCGGAGATGCCGTCGATCCCGGCCAAGCCCCCGCTCGCCGACGTCTCCTGCGGCTGGCGGGTCGGCTCGGCCAAGCTGGACCTCGAACTGCTGGCCACCACCCAGCGCGGGGTCGCCGTCAACCTGATGCTGCCGGGCATCCAGCACGCCGCCCGCCTCGGCGCCTCCGACCTCCAGCAGCTCGCCGCCGACCAGCCGGGCCCCGGGCAGACGAAGCTCCTCGCCGGCCGGGGCACCGCGGCGCTCTCCCGGATCACGCCCAAGGGCGACGGGGACATCGTCCTGCTGGTGTCCCAGAACTACGACGCCCAGCCGGACGAGGCGCTCACCGGCGAACCGCTGCGCAAGCTCGCCGAGTCACTGGCGGGCCAACTGCGCTGAGCCGCCTCACGGGCTCTATCCCAGGACCGGCAGGTGGTCCCGGAGGTCGCTGCGCTCCCCGGAGGCGGACACCGCGGCCGCCTCCACCGCCGTCGCCCAGTCGGTCCGGCCGGTGGCCAGCCGGATCCAGGTCAGCGGGTCGGTCTCGACCACGTTCGGCGGGGTACCCCGGGTGTGCCGGGGGCCCTCGACGGCCTGCACCACGGCGTACGGCGGGATCCGCAGCTCGACCGCGCCGCCGGGGGCGCGCTCGGCGAAGGCGTCGGCCAGCATCCGGGCGACGGCGGCGACGGCCTGCCGGTCGTGCGGGAAGGCCTCCGGGCCGAGCGCGGCGGCCAGGTCGTCGGCGTGCACGACGGCCTCCACCAGCCGGGTCACCAGGTAGTCGGTCAGGAGCATCGACCGGCCCGCCAGGAGGGTGATCCGGCGCCCCGGCTCCGCCACCACCGGCCCGTCGAGCACGGCCCGCACGGCGTCGAGCGGCCGGTCGAACGCCGCGGCCACCGCCTCGGGCGGGCCTGCGTACCCGGTCGCCGCGTGCTCGGTCACCGCGGCGTCGACGGCCCCGGCCATCGTCCTGCTCAGCTCCGCGTAGCCGGCCAGCGTGAGCACCGGCCCGTCCGGCCCCTGGTCGTCCAGCGTGTCCGGCAGCCGGCCCAGCGCCAGGCCCAGGTGGGCCACCAGCTCCCGCACCCGCCAGGAGCCGAGCCTGGTCGGCAGCTCCAGCTGCGCCGCGGTCAGCCGGTGCACCGCGGCGCGCAGCGCCTCGTTCTGCGCCGCCAGCGCGGCGCTCGTCTTCTGCGGTTGGTACGTACGGGACTTGGGAGGCATGGGCCCCAACATACGCCGAGGGGCGGACGGTTCCGTAGAACCGTCCGCCCCTGTTACTCGCCCGCTCGCCCCCGAGCCAAAGGGGCGGCCCGTCAGCCCAGCAGGGCCTCGATGACGCCGGTGTGGGCGTCCTTCAGCTCGGTCAGCGAAACGCTGAACTGGCCCTGGACGTCCAGCTCCTGGCCGTCCACGACACCGATCCGAGTGGCCGGCAGGCCACGCGCGGTGCACATGTCGTTGAAGCGGAGCTCCTCGCTGCGCGGCACCGCCACGACGGCGCGGCCGGCCGACTCCGAGAACAGCAGGACGAACGGGTCCGTGCCCTCGGGCACGACGATCCGCGCGCCGTGGCCGCCCTTGAGGCAGCTCTCCACGAGCGCCTGGCCGAGGCCGCCGTCGGAGAGGTCGTGCGCGGCGTCGATCATGCCGTCACGGGAGGCGGAGATCAGGATCTCGCCGAGCAGCCGCTCGCGCTCCAGGTCCACCTTGGGCGGCAGGCCGCCGAGGTGGTCGTGGACCGCCTGGGACCAGGCCGAGCCGCCGAGCTCGTCCGCCGTGTCGCCGAGCAGGTAGAGCAGCTGCCCCTCCTCGGCGAAGGCGAGCGGGACGCGCCGGGTGACGTCGTCGATGACGCCGAGCACCGCGACCACGGGGGTCGGGTGGATGGCGACCTCGCCGGTCTGGTTGTAGAGCGAGACGTTGCCGCCGGTGACCGGGGTGCCGAGCACCAGGCAGGCGTCGGCCAGGCCGCGGGTGGCCTCGGCGAACTGCCACATCACGTCCGGGTCCTCGGGGGAGCCGAAGTTGAGGCAGTCGGAGACGGCGAGCGGCTTGGCACCGCCGGCCGCGACGTTGCGGTACGCCTCGGCCAGGGCCAACTGGGCGCCGGTGTACGGGTCCAGCTTGGCGAAGCGGCCGTTGCCGTCGGTGGCGACCGAGACGCCGAGGTTGGTCTCCTCGTCGATCCGGATCATGCCCGAGTCCTCGCCGACCGAGAGCACGGTGTTGCCGAGCACGAAGCGGTCGTACTGGTCGGTGATCCAGGACTTGGAGGCCTGGTTCGGGTGGCTCGCGACCTTCAGCAGGTCGGCCTTGAGGCCCTCGCCGGTGGTCGGGCGGGCCAGCCGCTCGGCGGTCGGGGCGTCGGCCTGCAGCGCGTCCTGCCAGCTCGGGCGGGCGTACGGACGCTCGTAGGTCGGGCCCTCGTGGGCGACGGTGCGCGGCGGGACGTCCACCACGAGCTCGCCGTGCCAGAAGATCTCCAGGCGCTCGCCGTCGGTCACCTCACCGATGACGTTGGCGATGACGTCCCACTTCTCGCAGATCTCCAGGAAGCGGTCGACCTTGTCGGGCTCCACGATCGCGCACATGCGCTCCTGCGACTCGCTCATGAGGATCTCCTCCGGCGAGAGCGTGTGGTCGCGCAGGTGCACGGTGTCGAGCTCGATCCGCATGCCGCCGGAGCCGGCCGAGGCCAGCTCGCTGGTGGCGCAGGACAGGCCGGCGCCGCCGAGGTCCTGGATGCCCTTGACGAGCTTCTCGCGGAAGATCTCCAGGGTGCACTCGATGAGGAGCTTCTCCTGGAACGGGTCGCCGACCTGGACGGCCGGGCGCTTGGCCGGCTTGGTGTCGTCGAAGGTCTCGGAGGCCAGCACCGAGACGCCGCCGATGCCGTCGCCACCGGTGCGGGCGCCGTACAGGATGACCTTGTTGCCGGCGCCGGAGGCCTGCGCGAGGTGGATGTCCTCGTGCTTCATGACACCCACGCACAGCGCGTTGACCAGCGGGTTGCCCTGGTAGCAGGAGTCGAAGACGACCTCGCCGCCGATGTTCGGCAGGCCCAGGCAGTTGCCGTAGCCGCCGATGCCCGCGACGATCCCGGGCAGCACGCGGCGGGTGTCCGGGTGGTCGGCCGCACCGAAGCGCAGCGGGTCCATCACGGCGACCGGGCGGGCGCCCATCGCCAGGATGTCGCGCACGATGCCGCCGATGCCGGTGGCCGCGCCCTGGTAGGGCTCGATGTACGACGGGTGGTTGTGCGACTCGACCTTGAAGGTGACCGCGTAGCCCTGGCCGACGTCGACCACACCGGCGTTCTCGCCGATGCCGACGAGCATCGCGTCCGAATCGGGCTTCTTCTCGCCGAACTGCTTCAGGTGGACCTTGCTGCTCTTGTACGAACAGTGCTCCGACCACATGACCGAGTACATGGCGAGTTCGGCGCCGGTCGGGCGCCGGCCGAGAATCTCCCGGATGCGCGCGTACTCGTCCTCCTTGAGGCCGAGTTCGGCCCAGGGCTGGGCGGCGTCCGGGGTCTGCTCGGCGTTCTTGACGGTGTCGAGGCTCATCAGGCGTTCACCAGCTGCTTCAGGACGGAAGTGAAGAAACCCAGGCCGTCCGTGCCGCCGGTACCCACCAGCGGCTCGACCGCGTGCTCCGGGTGCGGCATCAGACCGACGACGTTCCCGGCGGCGTTGGTGATGCCGGCAATGTCATTGATCGAACCGTTGGGGTTGACGTCCAGGTAGCGGAAAACCACCCGGCCCTCCGCCTCCAGCTCGTCGATGGTCCGCGCGTCCGCGGTGTAGCGGCCGTCCATGTTCTTCAGCGGGATCCGAATCTCCTGCCCGGCCGCGTAATCGCGGGTCCAGGCGGTGCCCGCATTCTCCACCCGCAGCTTCTGCTCGCGGCAGATGAAGTGCAGGTGGTTGTTGCGGAGCATGGCGCCGGGCAGCAGGTGGGACTCCGTCAGCACCTGGAAGCCGTTGCAGATACCGAGGACCGGCATTCCGAGCTTCGCCTGCTCGATGACGCTCTGCATCACCGGCGAGAACCGGGAGATGGCGCCGGCCCGCAGATAGTCGCCGTAACTGAATCCGCCGGGCAGGACGACGGCGTCGACCTGGTGGAGATCCTTGTCACGGTGCCAGAGGGCGACCGGCTCGGCGCCGGCGAGGCGGACCGCGCGCTGGGCGTCGCGGTCGTCGAGGGATCCGGGGAAAGTGACGACGCCGACGCGGGTGGTCACTTCGCCGCCTCCTCGACCCGGACGGTGAAGTCCTCGATCACGGTGTTGGCGAGAAAGGTCTCGGCGGCTTCGCGGATACGGGCGAGCGCCGCGTCGTCGACCGGGCCCTCCACATCCAGCTCGAAACGCTTGCCCTGGCGGACGTCGGCGATCCCGGTGAATCCGAGACGGGGCAGTGCACGCTGCACCGCCTGGCCCTGGGGGTCGAGGATCTCCGGCTTGAGCATGACGTCGACTACGACGCGTGCCACTGGCACTCCCGGTGGTGTCTTCGGTGAGGCGGGGGAACTCCAGACTACCGGTGGTTTCGGGCGGCATTGCTGGCCGGGGATAGCGACGCGCGTAGACCCCCGACCCTTACGCCCCAAGGGATCCGGCGCCCCTACCCCCCGCCCCGGCGGGCCGGTTTCGACGGTTTCGGCGCCCGGAACGGCCCCGCCCGGAGAACACCCGAATACGGCACTTGGGGACAGATCCGCCCGTCCCGCACATCGGTATCCGGCAGTCCCGCGAAGACACGTGAATATCCGGAAAAGAATGCCGGACTCTTCGATTTCGACCCCCTTCGGGTGCAGAATAGGGCCACCTGTCGCGGCAAGTGCTGCGTATCAGGCGGGCCAACGGGCCTGCCCGTATGCGCTTGCGCGAGTTGGTGCACATCAGGCCCCGGGCGTACCCCCGCGGACCGGTGGCCGAATTGCCGAGAGGATTGACACCCATGGCTCAGCGTGTAGTTGTCACGCTCTCCGACGACCTGGACGGCGGCGCTGCCGCGGAAACCGTCCACTTCGGCGTCGACGGGAAGTCGTACGAGATCGACCTGTCCCTGGACAACGCGGAAAAGCTGCGCGAGGCGCTCGCCCCGTTCGTCGCCGCCGGACGCCGTCAGAGCCGCACCGGAAAGTCCTTCCGCCGCACCGCCCTCACCCCGGACCCGGCCGCCGTCCGCGCCTGGGCCCAGTCCCGCGGCATGGAGCTGCCGGCCCGCGGCCGCATCCCCAAGCACGTGTACGAGGAGTTCGCCGCGGCGAACTGACCCCCGGGGCCGGCCCGAAGGCGGGCCCCCGGTCGCCCCGCCCGCCCTGGACCGAAAGGGTGGGGCGACCACCCCGAAAGATGCTGTAGAGTATTCCTCGTCGCCGCAACGGAGAGATCCGGAGAGGCGGCGGGTGCCCCACCAGGCACCGTGCGGACGTGGCTCAGTTGGTAGAGCATCACCTTGCCAAGGTGAGGGTCGCGAGTTCGAATCTCGTCGTCCGCTCGCAGTGCGCGAGCACAGCACAACTCAATAGTTTGACCTGCGGACGTGGCTCAGTTGGTAGAGCATCACCTTGCCAAGGTGAGGGTCGCGAGTTCGAATCTCGTCGTCCGCTCAGAAACGAAGGGCCCCCTCGATCGAGGGGGCCCTTCGGCATTCCCTCCGCGCGGCATTCCCCCACGAAATGGCCCATGACATTTGTCATCGCCCACCCGTGGATCCCCACCGCGATGTCATGACGGCCCGCACTGCCTGCGGGGCCCGGGCGGCGGAAGGCTTGGGGCATGGAAACGAGCCAGCCCTCCCGCCCCGACGACAGCGTGATCGAGGTCACCGACCTGCACCGCCGCTACGGCAGTGGCACCACCGGCTACCACGCCGTCCAGGGCGTCGACCTGACCGTCGGCCGCGGCGAGCTGTTCGCCCTGCTCGGCACCAACGGGGCCGGCAAGACCTCCACCATGGAACTCATCGAGGGCCTGGCCGCCCCCAGCGGCGGCACCGTCCGGGTGCTCGGCCACGACCCCCACCGGGAGCGCGCCGCGGTCCGCCCGCGGATCGGCATCATGCTCCAGGAGGGCGGCTTCCCCGGCGACCTCACCGCCGCCGAGACCGGCCGCGCCTGGGCCGGCATGACCAGCGGCACCCGCCCGGTCGAGGAGGCCCTGGAGCTGGTCGGCCTCGCCCACCGCCGCGACGTCCGGGTCAAGCAGCTGTCCGGCGGCGAACGGCGCCGGCTCGACCTCGCGATGGCCCTGCTCGGCCGCCCCGAGGTGCTGTTCCTCGACGAGCCCAGCACCGGCCTCGACCCGGAGGCGCGCGCCGCCGTCTGGCGGCTGGTCCGCGAACTGCGCGCCCAGGGCACCACCGTGCTGCTCACCACGCACTACCTGGAGGAGGCCGAGGAGCTGGCCGACCGGCTGGCCATCATGCACGGCGGCCGGGTCGTCACCAGCGGCACCGTCGCCGAGGTGATCGCCGGACGGCCGTCCCGGATCTCCTTCGAGCTGCCCGCGTTCGGCGGCACCTCGCTCCCGCCGCTGGCCGCCGAGGTCGCCGTCGACGGCCGCAAGGTCACCGTGCAGACCACCGACCTCCAGCAGACCCTCTACGACCTGCTCGGCTGGGCCCACCGGCACGGCATCGCGCTCGGCGCCCTGGACGCCCGCAGCGCCTCGCTGGAGGAGGCCTTCCTCGCCATCGCCTCCGAGGCCGCCAACCAGGCCCCGCCGCAGGCCGCACCGCCCTCCGGGACCGCCGCCCCCGCCCGTACCGCCCGCCGCCGCCTGATCGGATCCGCCCGATGACCACCGCCGTCCCCACCGCCACCGGCCCCACCACCGCCGGCCCGCGCAGCACCACCGCCCGCCGGCTGCTCGCCCTCGGCCGCGCCGAGGCCACCCTGCTGCTGCGCAACCGCACGGCCCTGTTCACCGCCCTGCTGCTGCCGCTGTTCCTGCTCTTCACGCTGCGGGGCACGCTCACCCAGCAGGCCGAGGACCACCCCGGGCTGGACGTCGACTCGCTGCTGGTCTACGGCTCGGTCGGGATGATGCTCGGCTTCGTCGTCTACTACAACCTGACCGCCGCCTACGTCGCCCGGCGCGGCGAGCTGGTCCTCAAGCGGCTGCGCACCGGCGAGGCCCGGGACATCGAGATCATGCTCGGCACGGCCGTCCCCTCGCTGGTGCTCGCGCTGCTGATGGCCGCCGTGATCGGGATCGGCGGCAGCGTCGCCCTGCACCTGGCGGTGCCGGTCAACCCGCTGCTGATGCTCGCCGGCCTGGTGCTGATCCTGGCCACCATGATCGCCATGGCCGCGCTGTCCAGCTCCTTCACCAAGACGGTGGAGAGCGCCGGCATCACCACCATGCCGATCATGCTGGTCATCCAGCTCGGCTCCGGCCTGTTCATCCCGCTGGAGGTGATGCCCGACCGGGTGGCCGACGTCTGCCGCCTGCTGCCGACCACCCCGGCCTACCAGCTGATCCGCGTCGGCTGGTTCGGCACCGACGGCTCGTCCGCCGCGACCGGCTTCGCCGGCAGCTGGGGCACCGCGGCCCCGCACCTGGTCACCGCGGCGGTCTGGCTGGGCCTGGCGGTCTGGGGCGCGGTGCGCTACTTCCGCTGGGAGCCGCGTCGCTGATTGGCCGACAGCAAATCAAGGTAATACCCCCAGTCAGACCTCTGATATGAAGGCAGCTGCAGGATCGTGGTCGAACTGGGGGCAGCACGTTGAACATGGGTTCACCACTGCGCAGATGGCGGGGCTTCGGAAAGCCCAAGCGCGCCGAGCTCTACTTCCGCTGGTCGATCTACCTGATGCCGCTGATCGTGCTGCCGGTGGCCCTGCTCGGCCTCGCCGCCCAGACCGGGCAGTACCCGGTCGGCTCCGCCCGGGTCATCCTGGCCGTCTCACTGGCCACCACCCTGGTGGGCATCCGGGCCTGCCGCACCTCGCTCGACCACTACCTGGGGCGGCCCACCGACCACCACCGCTGGCTCCTGGCCAACGGCGCGGTCACCGTCGTCGGCGCCTGGGCGCTGCTGCTGACCGGCCCGGCGATCGACGGGCCCACCGCTCCACCGCCCACCCTCCTCCTCACCACCGGCCTGCTGGTCGTCGCCTTCGCCCCGCTGTCCATCGGCCTCCCGCTGCGCTGGTCCGCCCCGGCCGCCGTCGTCCTCGCGCTGGTGGTCGCCCCGGCGATGATGCTGGCCGGGATGAGCGTCGGCAGCACCGCCGGACAGCTGGTCGGCACCGTGCTCGGGATGCCCTTCGTCGCGGCGAGCTGCCGCAGCTTCGCCTGGCTGACGGCGGTGGTCTGGGAACTGGACGGCGCCCGCGAGACGCAGTCCCGGCTGGCCGTAGCCGAGGAGCGGCTGCGCTTCTCCCGCGACCTGCACGACGTGATGGGCCGCAACCTCACCACCATCGCGCTGAAGAGCGAGCTCGCCGTCCAGCTGGCCCGCCGCGGACGCCCGGAGGCCGCCGAGCAGATGGCCGAGGTGCAGAAGATCGCCCAGGAGTCGCAGCGCGAGGTCCGCGAGGTCATCCGCGGCTACCGCACAGCCGACCTGCACGCCGAGGCGATCGGCGCCCGCGCGGTGCTGCGCTCCGCCGACGTCGCCTGCGAGATCGACCTCGGCGAGCACGCCGACGAACTGCCGCCGCCGGTCCAGTCGGTGTTCGGCTGGGTGATCCGCGAGGCCACCACCAACGTCCTGCGGCACAGCGAGGCCGGGCGCTGCCTGATCCGGCTGCGCCGGGAGGACGGCCGGGCGGTGCTGGAGCTGGAGAATGACGGGGTGCCCGCCGTGCCGCTCCCCTCCCAGGGCGGCGGCACCGGGCTGCGCGGGCTGCGCGAGCGGCTCGCCGCCCACGACGGCGAGCTGACCGTGCCGCCCGCGGCGGCGGGCACCTTCCGGATGCTCGCCACCGTCCCGCTGCCGGACCACGCGGACCGGACGGACCAGGCGGGCCACGCAGACCAGGCGGACCGAACGGACCAGGCGGACCGAGCGGCCCGCGCGACCTGAGCGGTCCGCCCGCCGCCGGACCCGAGCGACCCGAGCCGACCCGAGGAAGGCCCCACCCGATGACCGACCCCACCGTGCCCGTCCGCGTCCTGCTCGCCGACGACGAGCACCTGATCCGGGGCGCGCTCGCCGCGCTGCTCTCGCTGGAGGACGACCTGGAGGTGGTCGCACAGGCCGGCTCCGGCCCCGAGGCGCTCGCGATGGCCCGTACCCACCGGCCGGACGTCGCGGTGCTGGACCTGCAGATGCCCGGCAAGGACGGCATCGAGGTGGCCGCCGAGCTGCGCCGGCTGCTGCCGGACTGCCGCTGCATGATCGTCACCGGGCACGGCCGCCCCGGCTACCTGAAGCGGGCGCTGGAGGTCGGGGTGCGCGGCTTCCTGCCGAAGACCGTCTCGGCGGCGGACCTGGCGGGCATCATCCGCACCGTGCGCTCCGGCGGCCGGTACGTGGACCCGGAGCTGGCGGCGGACGCGATCAGCGCCGGGGAGACCCCGCTGACCCCGCGGGAGACGGACGTCCTGGAGCTGGCCGCCGACGGCACCTCGATCGTCGAGATCGCCGAGCGGGCCTCGCTCTCCCAGGGCACCGTCCGCAACTACCTGTCCTCGGCGGCCACCAAGCTGGGCGCGGAGAACCGGCACGCGGCGGTGCGGATCGCCCGCGAGCACGGCTGGATCTGACCGGCCGCGCCCGCGGGCGTCACCGGGTCACTGCCAGGTGGTCCCGGTCAGCCGCTCGTACACGTCGATGTACTTGGCGCGGGTCAGCTCGACCACCTCGGCGGGCAGCGCCGGCGGCGGCTGCTCGCTGTAGCGGTCCCAGCCGGAGGCCGGGGAGACCAGCCAGTCGCGGATCAGCTGCTTGTCGAAGGACGACTGCGAGCGGCCAGGCCGGTACTCGTCGGCCGGCCAGTAGCGGGAGGAGTCCGGGGTGAGCACCTCGTCGCCGATCACCAGCTCGCCGTCCAGCAGGCCGAACTCGAACTTGGTGTCGGCCAGGATGATGCCGCGCTCGCGCGCGATGTCCCGGGCCCGGGCGTAGACGTCCAGCGTGGTGCGGCGCAGCTGGGAGGCCAGCTCGGCGCCGATCCGGCGGGCGGTCTCCTCGTAGGGGACGTTCTCGTCGTGCTCGCCGACCTCGGCCTTGAGCGCCGGGGTGTAGATCGGGGCGGGCAGCTCGGAGCTGTTCTCCAGGCCCTCCGGCAGCGCGATGCCGCAGACCGTACGGCTCTCCTCGTACTCGCTCAGGCCGGAGCCGGCCAGGTAGCCGCGGGCGACGGCCTCGACCGGGATCATGTCCAGGCTGCGGCAGACCAGCGTGCGGCCCTTCCAGTCGGCGGGGGCGCCGGCCGGGACCTCGGTGGAGATCACGTGGTTGGGGACGATGTCGGCGATCCGCTCGAACCACCACAGCGACAGCTGGGTGAGGATGCGGCCCTTGTCGGGGATCTCGTTCGGCAGCACCCAGTCGTGGGCGGACGTCCGGTCGCTGGCCACCATGACCAGCTCTCCCGACTCGGTGCGGTAGAGGTCGCGCACCTTGCCGGTGTGCAGGTGGACCAGGCCGGGTACCTGGACCGGCTCGGGCTTGGTGACAAATCCGCTCAAGGTGTTCAGTCCTCAGGGGTCGTTCGCGGGCGTGGGGCACGGCGAAAGGGGAGGTCACTGCCCCCGCAGTCTTTCACGCCCGCCGGAACTCAGTTCTTGCAGAGCCGGTCCAGCAGGTTGGCGGTGGCCCGCTGGATCCGCTCGTCGGTCAGCCCCGGGCGGCCCAGCGCGGGCGACCAGGCGAAGGTGCCGGCCGCGAAGACGTACGCGCCGCTGGGCGCCCGGTACAGCGAGGTCTCCTGGTAGCGGGTGCGGCCGGCCAGGTCCCGGTACGGCGAGTGCGCCAGCAGCACCCGCTCGGTGTGCTCGGGCAGCGCCACCTTGGGGTAGTACCGGTCGGCCTCGCCGGCCACCAGGCCGGGCAGCTCGTCGCCCTCCTGCAGGCCGGTGCCGTCCCAGAGCCAGTGCGCGGTGTGCCGGGCGACCAGCGGGACGGGCGCGGCCACCCGGCCCGAGTACTGCACCCCGAGCAGGTGCTGCTCGGGCTCCCCCGCGTCCCGCCAGAGCGCGCTGGCGGCGCCGGTGGCGCCGGCGGCCGGGCTGCCGGGCCCGACCTTCTGCCGCTTGCGGCAGTTGAGCAGCCGGTTGGGCTCGCCGGAGGCGGCGGCGGTCAGCTCGACCCGCCAGTACATGGTGTTGGCGGACAGGAACACCAGCGAGGTGCCGCCGTCCCTGGCCCGCTCGGCGGCCCGGCGCATCGGCGCGGACCAGTACTCGTCGTGGCCGGGGAAGACCAGCGCCCGGTGCCGGGACGGGTCGACCAGTCCGGCGTGCAGGTCGGTGGCGGTGGCGTAGGAGAGGTCGTAGCCGTAGCGCTCGGCCCAGCGGATGAAGTCGTACGCGTGGCCGACGTGCAGCGGCAGTCCGGCGGTGGCGTGCGGACGGTCGAAGGAGACCGTGACGGCCGCCTCCGGCTCGCCGACCAGGTCGCCCCGGCCGTCCCAGGCGTGGTAGAGGCTGGCGCCGGTGCGGCCGTCCTCGGGGAACAGGTTGTACGCCTGCCAGGTCACGTCCGGGAGCACCAGGAGCAGTTCGGCGGTGTGCCCCTGGTCCTCGAAGTCCCGCACGGTGAACGGGATGTGGCTGCGGTGCAGCAGGTCCGCCGTGGTCAGCACGGCGACGTACGCGCCGGGCTTCCAGTGCGCCGGGACCTGCAGGCGCCAGGAGTGCCACCAGTGGTGGCAGGAGACCGTCCGGTCGACCACCAGCGGGGCTGGCTGGGCGAGGCCGGAGATCGGCGGGCTGGAGGTGATGTGGCGGGCGCCGTCGCCGCCGTAGTGGCCGATCCGGTAGACGTCCACGGTGAACTCACGGGGCGGGTTGACGGTGACCCGGAAGTCCACCGAGCCGCCGGGGCGGATCACCCCGGCCGAGGCGAAGCCCTTGATCTGCTGGTCGACGTCGTTGGAGCTCTGCGGGGTGCCGACCGGAGGCTTGGGCAGGGGGCCGGCCGTCAGCGGCCGCTGGCCGGGCGCGTCCACCGAGACGTACCAGGGCACGGCGCCCTCCGCCCCGGCCAGGTACTGGTCCGGGCTGCGCAGCCAGGGCAGCGGGCCCTGGCCGAAGGGGTCGGAGACGCTGTAGGCGTGCGTTCCGGACTCCCAGCGGCGGTTGAGTTCCGTCCCCACGCGCCCCTCCCAGGTGCACTTCCGCGACTCCTCGTTCGCCTCCGGGTGCCCCTGATCCGGTGTCGACGGTCCTGGCTCGGCGCTCGTCGCTTCCGGCACCGGCGCGCCCTTCGGCTCCCGAGGCCCGGTTGGCACGTGCCCCCCGGATGTGCGTGCGGTCTAATACACCACACAGTGCTGCCGGTTCGTCACCCTCCGGTGGCAATTGGTGCCGGGAATCTGACGGCCCGCCCGGAGGGGGCCTCCGGCCTGCGAGGACGACCGGCGGCCGGACCGGCCGGGGGCGCGTGCGGTGGTGTCGAGCGCCGCCCCACCGGTCACAGCCGGACGGTCACAGCCGGACGGGCTTCTCCAGCCGGACGTCGGCCGCGTCCAGCCAGGCCCGCAGCGGGCCGTCCTGGCCCTGTTCGACGGCCTGGGCGACCGGGCCGGCCAGGTCGGTGCGGCGGACCCCGCCGAGCAGCAGCACCGGACCGTCCAGCCAGTCCAGGCCGGGAGCACCGCCCGCGGTGTCCACGGCCGCGCAGCAGACCATCGCGGTGACGTGCTCGACCAGCAGGTCACGGCCGCTGCGGTCGGGCTCCAGCAGCGGGGCCGGGGCGGTGGTGCGGGCCAGCTGGGCGGCGAGGGCGGCGGCCAGCCGCTCGCCGTCGCCCTCGGCGAGCCGGACCAGCAGCCTGGTGAGGGTCGGGGCGCCGGGCCGGGACTGCGGGGCGAGCCGGTCCAGGGCGGACTGCAGCGCGGCGGCGCCCGCCCGCCAGCCGGCGTCCACCACCTCGGCCGGGTAGTCGGCCCACTCCAGCTCGTGCCAGGCGCCGGCCGCCGGGCGGCCGAAGAACAGCTCGGCGGCGAGCCGGGAGACCGCCCGGTCGACGGAGCCGGGCTCCTCCAGCAGGTCGCAGGCGGGGCGGTCGCCGAGCCGGCTGCCGTAGCCGTCGGCCAGCCGGTCGCGGCGGGACAGCTCGGTGAGGGCGGCGACCACGCCGGCGTTGAGGTGGGCCGGGTGGCGGCCGAGCCGCCAGGCGGGCAGCGCGACCCGGGTGAGCAGCCGGTCCCAGCCGGCGTAGGCGAGGCCGACCTGCTCCTGGGCGGCGATCCGCAGCCCGTAGTCGACCGCCCTGGCCTGCTCGGAGGCCCAGCTCGCGACGGCGCGCTCCAGTTCGGCGGAGTG
This sequence comes from Kitasatospora xanthocidica, assembly GCF_014656195.1. GTDB lineage: Bacteria > Actinomycetota > Actinomycetes > Streptomycetales > Streptomycetaceae > Kitasatospora > Kitasatospora xanthocidica. The sequence goes on from NZ_BNBY01000001.1 coordinate 388,318, forward strand.
GCCGCGGCAGGCGCCGAGCAGCCGGCGGGTGATCCGCCGGGCGATCCGGTCGGCGAGCGCGGCCGGACCGCGCCGGGGCGGCCGGGGCGGGGCGGCCAGGGTGCCGCCGCCGAGGCCGGGGGCCGCGCCCTGCCCGGAGTCCAGGCAGGCGTCCAGACCGCGCAGGAAGCGGCGGGCGGCGGCGATCTCCGGGTCGGCGGAGGCGGCGGCGCCGGCCACCACGGGGGCGAGCAGGGCGCGCAGCTCGCCGGCCCGCATCCACCAGAGGAAGGGCGAGCCGATCACCAGCACCGGGGCGGGCGGCTCCTCGTGCGGCCGCAGCGGGTGCGCGCGGCGCGGCGGGGCGACGTCCTCCAGCCAGCTGTCGCAGTCCGGGGTGAGGGCGATCGCGGAGGGCGCGGGGACGTCCAGCCGGTCGGCCAGCTCGTCGATCAGCCGGTACAGCTCGGGGGCCTCGGCGCGGTCCAGCGGGACGGCCGGGGTCCGGGGCGGCTCGGCCCGGCGCAGGGCGTGGGCGGTCAGCCCGGCGACCAGCAGGGTCACCCCGGCGACCGCGCAGACCACCCAGCGGGCGGCGTCCCAGCCGGCCGCGTCGGCGGCCCCGGGCGCGCCGATCCGGCCGGTGAACCGGCCCGCGAGCAGGACCACCGCCAGGGCGGCGGGCAGGACGGCGGCGGCCAGCGCGAGGCCTCGGACGCGCAGGACCGCGTGGGCGTGAGCGCGCGCGGTGTCGACAGCGGCCATACGGTGCGGCACCCCCTTCGGAGCCCTCGGGCGCCCGGCTACGGGCCCTGAGCCGACTCGAAACGATCAGTTCCGACCGGGAAGCGGAGGTGTCCGATCCCGGTAGTGCATGCTGCGTGGCGCTACTGCCATTTTCGACGCCCCGGTGCGGGTGGTCGTTCCGGATCTCCCCGGTTCTCACTCGTCCCGGTGACGCCGCCCGAATTCCGGACGCCCGCGACCGGTCCGGTGCGAAGCACCCGGCGACCGCCCGGCCGGACGCCGTCCAGCATCCCCCCGCGGAAGCGCCGCTACCCGGCGGCGACCCCGGCGCGCGACCCCCGCGCGCTGCGATCCAGCGCACCATAAGGCCGGGCGGACCGTTACGTCAGCCGGATGCGGGTGCTGTCACCCGATGGGCTGGAATCCGTCGGCTGAACGGTGCGTCCGCCCCGGGAACCACTCCAGTCCCGAAACGCCGAGGGCGCTGCGTCCATGGGGGTTGGTTCCCACGGCCCGCAGCGCCCTCGGGGCAAGCTTCGGAACGGCTCTCGGAGCAGCCTCGGAGCCGCTCCCGGAACAGCCTCCGAGCGGCCTCTCAGCGGCCTGACGTCGCTACGCGGTGGCCGCCTTCAGCGCGATGTCGGTGCGGTGCTGACCGCCCTTGAGGGAGATCCGGTCCACCGCGGCGTACGCGTGCCCGCGCGCCTCGGCCAGGTCGGCGCCGGTCGCGGTGACCGACAGCACGCGGCCGCCGGCGCTCAGCACCTGCCCGTCCTCGCCCGCCTTCGTCCCGGCGTGCAGCACGAACGCGGTGCCGTCCGCCTCGGCCTCGGCCAGGCCCTCGATCGGGTCGCCGGTGCGCGGCGCGGCCGGGTAGCCCTCGGAGGCGACGACCACGGTCACGGCCGCCCCCTCGTCCCAGCGCAGCGGCTCCAGCTGGTCCAGGGTGCCGGTGGCGGAGGCCAGCAGCACCGCGGCCAGCGGGGTGCGCAGCCGGGCCAGCACGACCTGGGTCTCCGGGTCGCCGAAGCGGGCGTTGAACTCGATCACCCGGGTGCCGCGCGAGGTGAGCGCCAGGCCCGCGTACAGCAGGCCGGAGAACTCGGTGCCGCGGCGGCGCAGCTCGTCCACGGTCGGCTGCAGGACGGTCTCCAGGACCTCCTCGACCAGCCCGGCGGGCGCCCACGGCAGCGGCGAGTAGGCACCCATGCCGCCGGTGTTGGGGCCCTCGTCGCCGTCCAGCGCGCGCTTGAAGTCCTGCGCGGGCTGCAGCGGGACGACGGTCGTGCCGTCGGTGATCGCGAACAGCGAGACCTCGGGGCCGTCCAGGTACTCCTCGATGACCACGCGCTCGCAGGAGGCCGCGTGCTCCAGCGCCTCCGCGCGGTCGGAGGTGACCACCACGCCCTTGCCGGCGGCCAGCCCGTCGTCCTTGACCACGTACGGGGCGCCGAAGGCGTCCAGCGCCTCGGCGGCCTCCGCCGCGGTGGTGCAGACGTAGGAGCGGGCGGTGGGGACACCGGCGCCGGCCATCACGTCCTTGGCGAAGGCCTTGGAGCCCTCCAGCTGGGCCGCGGCGCCGGACGGGCCGAAGACGGGGATGCCGGCCGCGCGTACGGCGTCGGCCACGCCGGCGACGAGCGGTGCCTCCGGGCCGACCACGACCAGGGCGGCGTCGAGCCGCTCGGCCAGGGCGGTGACCTGGGCACCGTCGAGCTGGTCGACCGGGTGGACCGTCGCCACCTGTGCGATCCCGGCGTTGCCCGGGGCACAGTGCAGCTCGGTCACGGCGGGATCTTGGGACAGAGAGCGGCACAGGGCGTGTTCGCGGGCGCCGCCGCCGATGACGAGGACCTTCACGCCTCGCAACAGTAGTCGGTGGCCGGTTCCGGCCGCTCTCCGGTCCCGTCGGATCCTCCAGGAGAACCGCTTTGTACGCCGAGGATGCCGGAGGATCCTCCAAGTCCGAAGGGGGTCGGACGGCGGTCGGTGCCCGGGTCACGACCACGGGTCACCGGGCCCTCGCTCGGACGGGTGAAATCCCGCCGGGCCCCGCAACCCGCTCACCTCGGGTTCCGGTGGCCGAAACCGGTAACGATCAACCACGAAGCTCCCCCATGGTCAGCCATTTGGCGGTAAGAAGTGCTGTTGGACAACCACCGGCAGACCCAGCGTCAGCCGATGCACCGCCAGCACCCAGCCGCCCGCCCGCCACAGGGAGCCCCACAGGTGAGCCAGCCGGAAATGCAGCCCGAGGAGAGTGCCTGGGGCAAGGAGATCGGCGAGGAGGACCCGCCCGCCGCCGCCGTGGTCCGGCGCGCCTCCACCCGCCACCGGACCGATCTGAGCACCCGCCAGTTCCCGCTCGGGGACTGGGGCGAGCCCGCCGAGCGGCTGGAGGAGCTCTACCGCTGGTCCGAGGAGCGGGCGGTCGAGGCGATCGAGTGGTACCGCCGGGACCGGGTCTGGAAGCGCCGCTGGGCACGGCTGCTGCGGTTCGGCACGGCCGGGTTCGCGGTCGGCGGGGTGACCGCCCCGCTGGTCGACCTGGCCGGCGCCTTCGCGCACGGCACCAGCTGGGGCTACGTCGGCCTGGCGCTCTCCGCCGGCTGCTACGGCGTCGACCGGGCCTTCGGCGTCACCTCCGGCTGGATGCGGGACGTCTCCACCGGGCAGGCCCTGCAGCGCCGGCTGGAGGCCTTCCAGTTCGACTGGGCCTCGGAGTGCGTGCGCGAGGTGCTCGGCCCGACCGAGGGCACCGCGGGCGAGGCCGCCGAGCGCTGCCTGGGCGTGCTGCGCCGGTTCTGCGAGGACGTCTCGGACATGGTCCGCACCGAGACCTCGGAGTGGATGCTGGAGTTCCGCGCCTCGATGACCCAGCTGCCCACCCAGGCCCCCGGGAGCTGGGGCGGGCGCTCCGAGCCCGGGGTGGGCGCCCAGGTGCGGGTGCTGCCGCCGCCGGGCACCCGGCCGACCATGCCGCGCCAGCGGCCGCCGGAGGGGCCGCTGCGGTAGCGCCTGCCCCTCCTGCGTCGGCGCCCGGCGGCAGCTCAGGCGTTCAGTCGCTCAGTCACGCTACGCGAAGACGATCATCGAGCCCTGGGTGACGCTCCTGGTCGCCGCCGCGTACAGGCCCGACCAGGCGTGCCGCTCCCGGGCGAAGGGGTGCACGTCGTCGATCGGCGGCCCGAACGGCTGCTCCAGACCGGTCGGGCCGAGCGGCCGGGTCGGGTCCGGCGGGTTGAGCGGATCGATGCCCAGCGCCGGTGCCACGGCCTGGAGTTCGCGCAGCAGTCCGTGGCTGGAGCCGAGCGGGCCGCCGGTGGCGAGCAGCGCGTCGTCCACCAGCGGCACCGCGAACTCGATCGGCACGTACGCGCCCGCGTGGTCGAAGTGCCAGACCAGGTGGGACTGTTCGGCGCTGCTCTCGAACATCTCCAGCAGCTGCTCGTAGTCCCCGCCGAGCGCGTCGACCGGGGTGATGTCCAGGCCGGTGAGGCCCAGCAGGTAGGCGCGGCGCAGGAAGTGCAGCGAGTCGTAGTCGAACGCGGCTATCGGCTCGACGGCGCCGCTGAGGCCGGGGACGTACTCGTAGACCGGCACCTCGGGCAGCCCTCGCGAGACCAACACCGAGTTGTAGAGGGCTAGGTCGTCCCGGAAGGGGTTGTCGGGGCTGTGGCTCAGCACGTCCACCAGCGGGACGAGCCAGAGGTCGCAGGCCATGGCCGGCAGTTCCTCTCCGGGCGGCGGGAATCGCCCGCGGAGCGGGGCGACGACGGGGGCGGGGTCGGTACCCGGACGGCCCTTTCACGGGGCGCCCGGTTCGACGCCCGCCCACCCTACCGGCCCGGGGCCGCGTGCGGGTCGGGCCGTCCTCGCGGGGCCTCGGGGGGCGCGGACGGGGGCAGCCGGCGGCCCAACCGGCCGTACGGGACCGAGCGGGGCTGCGGCACCAGGCCGAGGCCCAACCCCAGCTCACGGCCCAGCTCCCGGCCGACCTCGTCGCCCCGCGACGGCCGGCCGCCACGGGCCGGACCGGGCTCGGACCCGGCCTCCGGAGCGGGGGCGGAGGGGGCGGCCGGCTCTCCGGCACCGGGCGCCGGCGGCGTCCCGTCCGTCCCTGCCGTCCCCGCCGTCCCTGCCGCCCCTGCCGCCCCTGCCGTCTCGGCGAGCAGTCCGAGGACCGTCACCGACTCCAGCGGCTGCCCGGCCAGTTCGGCCAGCGTCCGGGCGGTGTGCAGGTTGTACTCGCAGATGATCCGGTGCGCGCCGGCCAGGTCACGCGCCTCGATCGCCGCGACCAGGTCCGGGTGGCGGTCCCAGCAGACCCCGGCCAGGCTGGGCATCTCCCGCAGGTAGGGGGCCGCGAACATCCAGGACTGCACCCGCAGCCAGTCCAGGTAGTCGGCGATCCGGCGGTTGCCCAGCAGCCCCGCGACCTCCTGCCAGAACCGCCGGTCGCAGCCCACCATCACGTCCAGGTTCCCGGCCCTGGCGGCCCGGACGGCCGCGTCGGCCCGGCGGTGCAGCGAGGGCAGCCGGCTGAGGTCGGGTAGGGCGCGGCGGGTCGAGAACTGGCGGTGGAAGCTGTCGGTGAGCAGCACCCGGGACTCGAAGATCTCCAGGAAGTCGTCCCAGCACAGCTCGGGCACCGTGAAGCCGCGGTGGTGCTCGACCCGCAGCAGGCCCTGCGAGCCCAGGTCGACCAGCGCCTCGCGGGCCGGGGTCGCGGAGACGCCGTAGAGCTCGGCGATCTCCTTGACGGTGAAGTTGCGACCGGCCGCCAGTCGGCCGGCCATCATCTCCTCGCGCAAGGCGCCGGCGATCTGTTCGCGCAGGCTGTTGCGCTGGATGACGGGACGGGGGGTGCCGCCGTCGCCGGTGCCAGGCATGGGCGCGACCTCCTCGGGCGGGCCGACCGGGCCGGTCTTCGACGGGCCGGCGGGAACACGACGAGTGCTCATCTTCTCAAACCCGCCCGGGCCAGGTCCGAACCAACCCTCCGGAAGCCGCCGGGCGCCCCCTGGCTCAGCGCTGGACCGGCGCCGGGATCCCCAGCAGGCGGTCCCGCAGCACCGGGAACTCCTCCCGCGCCCTGGCCACCTCGGCCGGGTCGAACTCGACCGTCAGCACCTGCTCCTCCGCCCCCGCCTCGGCCAGCACCCGGCCCCACGGGTCCACCACGATGCTGTGCCCGGCCTGCTCCACCCCGGCGTGCGTCCCGGCCGTGTTGCAGGCCAGCACGAAGGCCTGCTCCTCCACCGCCCGCGCCCGGGCCAGCAGCGTCCAGTGCTCACGCCGCTTGGCCGGCCAGGCCGCCGGGACCACCAGCAGCTGCGCGCCCGCGTCCAGCAGCGCCCGGAACAGCTCCGGGAAGCGCAGGTCGTAGCAGGTGGCCAGGCCCAGCGTGGCGAAGTCGGTGGGCGCGGTGACGATCTCCTGCCCGGCGCCCATCACCACCGCCTCGCCGCTGTCGAAGCCGAAGCGGTGGATCTTGCGGTAGGTGTGCACCAGCTCGCCGTCCGGGGCGAACAGCATCGAGGTGTTGTAGATCGGCCCGTCCGGGTCGCGTTCGACGATCGAACCGGCGTGCAGCCAGACCCCGGCCGCCCGGGCGGCGGCCGCCATCGCGTCCGAGGTGGGCCCGTCCAGGCCCTCCGCGCCGTCCGACCAGAGGTCGTGGGCGAAGCCGCCGAGCGGCCACAGCTCCGGCAGCACCACCAGGTCGGCGCCCTGCTGGGCCCGCACCAGCGCCGCCGCCCTGGCCCGCCGCTCGGCGGGCGGCTCGGCGTCGGAGACCGCGAGTTGGATCAATGAAGCGCGCACAGTACCACCGTCCACGGCAAGAGACCTACGATCGTCACCCGAAAGCGCTGCCCAGCTGTCTCCCGGCAGCGTAACGTGCGGTTAGCGTGTGCGCCCGGAAGCCGGACCATCCCGGTCGGCCAGGACGGCCGGGCGCGGACGGCAAGGAAGCTGACGGAGGGCCGGAGATTCCCGTGACGGACAACCAGACCGTGCAGGCTCACACCGAGGCCTGGACCCAGAGCATCGAGTCCATATCGGAGCTGGTCGCCCCCCTCCCCGAGGGGTCCTGGAACCGGCCCACCGAATGCCCCGGCTGGTCCGTCCGGGACGTCGTCTCGCACGTCATCGCGGTCGAGTCGGAGCTGCTCGGCGACCCGCGCCCGATCCACTCGCTGCCCCGTGACCTCCGTCACGTGACCACCGAGTTCGCCCGCTACGTCGAGCTGCCGGTCGACAAGCGCCGCTGCCACACCGCGCTGGAGATGACCAGCGAGCTGGAGTACACGGTCATCCGCCGCTCCCGCGCGCTGCGCAACGCCAAGCAGACGCCCGGCGAGCCCGTGCGCTGGCCCGCCGGCCCGCTCGCCAGGGACGTCCCGTACCACGAGCTGCTGCGGATGCGGGCCTTCGACGTCTGGGTGCACGAGCAGGACCTGCGCCGGGCCCTGGAGACCCCCGGCAACCTGGACTCCCCCGCCGCGCTGATCGCCCGGGACCTCCTGCTGGAGCTGCTGCCCAAGGCCGTCGCCAACAAGGCCGGCGTCCCGGCCGGGACGGCCCTGGTGCTCGACGTCACCGGCCCGGTGGAGTTCCTGCGCACCGTCCGGGTGGACGCCACCGGCCACTGCACCGTGGACGAGTCGATCAGCCTGGCCCCCGACGTCCAGCTCACCATGGACTGGGAGACGTACGTGCGGCTCGCCTGCGGCCGCGGCCGGCCCGGCCCGGTGTCCGTGGAGGGCGACAAGGAGCTCGCCGAACGGGTGCTGGCGAACTTCTCCGTCACCATCTGAACCACCCGGCGCCCCTGGCGCACACCACCCGGCGTACACGCACCAACGCGCGCCGGGTGGGCACCACTCGCGCATCCATACGTCAACCCAGCACCAGCCACCTCACCTGTTTGGCCTCGTTGTTCCGGGCAGTCCTGCCACCACCCGGAAGAAGGAGGGGCGTCCACCATGGACGACGAACAGGAACAGCGGGAACAGATGGTGCTGGTGCGGTCGAGCTTCCCGGTCACCGGGCAGCCGATCCGCGTCGTGATGATCGACGGCGAGCCGTGGTTCGTCACGGCGGACGTGTGCCGGGTGCTCGGTCGCGGCAACGCGGCGCAAGCTGTGAAGGGGCTGGAAGAGCACCAGCACCGCACCGTCGACATGAGGGCGGTAACTGTCACCAAAAGTGATAGTTACGACGTTTCCGCAGGTCGGAAACTGTACAGCCACGCGAATCCATACCTACGCGTGCTGAACGAGGCAGGCCTGTACACCCTGCTGATGCGGTCCAACAAGGCGTCCTCCAAGCCGTTCAGGGATTGGGTCACCCGTGACCTCCTCCCTTCCATCCGCCGCGGGGACACCGACATCCCCACCCAGCAGCGGCGGATGGCGGAGACCCTGGCCGAGGCGGTCGGGCAGCAGGTGGAGATCATCGCCGAACTCAATCGCGACGGCTGGCCCCAGGTCTACCTGCGGTCGGACGGGGCGGTGTACTGCAAGCACGGGGAAATGCTCTACGACGTGCCGGCGCGCGAGGACGACAGCGGCCCGCCCTTCGGCGGCTACTACTCCTGCCCGAGTGTCGAGCGGGTCGGCATCAGGGGTGGCACGGCCATCCCCCGGTGCTCGAAGGTCAAGATCGTGGATCTGGTCCGCATGCTTGTCCTGGCACCCGCACCAACCCCTCTCGGTGACGGACAGCTGACCGTGGAACTGCATGGCGCTCGAATCTATGGGACGGCCCGGCAGATCTCGGACCTGATGCGCGAGTACGGCCGCTGATGCCATCGCTAACCCTCGCTTTTGGCTAGGGTTAGCGCGTCTTCGCAGGTCAGAAACCCTACGCATCAACCTTCCGGCGCAGCCGGAGGATCATCAGCGTCCCCACTGCCAGCGGGACGTACTGCCAGCAGAACGCCCAGCGGAAGGCGTCGGCCGAGTACGAGCCGGCGCCTTCCGGGGTGAGGGCGTCGAGCAGTACGCCGATGCCGAACAGTGTGATCATCGTTCCGATGAAGCCGCCCATGTTGACGATCCCGGAGGCGGTGCCGAGCCGCTCCGCGGGGTTGCGCGAGCGGGCGTAGTCCAGGCCGACGAGCGAGGCCGGGCCGTTGCTGCCCATCACCAGGATGATCCCGACCAGCAGCCAGGTCGGCGGGTGTCCGCCGGGCCAGGCCAGTACCAGTGCCCAGCCGAGCGCGGTGGCCGTGATGGCGGTGAGCACGATCGGCATACGGGCGCGCGCCGTCGCGGAGAGCAGCCGGCCGAAGAGGAAGCCGAAGGTCATGTTGGAGAGCACCAGCAGGGTCAGCAGCCCGCCGGCCCCGGCCCGGGACATGCCCTGCGCCTCGACCAGGTAGGGCAGGCCCCAGAGCAGGCCGAAGGCGTTGCCGGGGAACTGGGTGGTGAAGTGCACCCACAGGCCCAGCCGGGTGCCCGGCTCCCGCCAGCAGTCCAGGACCTGCCGGCGCAGGCCTGGCCGTTCCCGGTGTTCCACCGGCCGTACCGGGGCCGCCGGCACCGGGGACTCCCGGAGGAAGAGCGCGACCAGCGCGAACACCGCCACGCCGAGCAGCGCGATCGCGGCGAAGGTCGGCGTCCAGCCTTCGCTGTGCAGTGCCTGGGCCAGCACCACGGTGGTGATCAGGTTGCCGCCCATCCCGGCAAGACCGGTCAGCTGGGCGACGAACGGGTTCTTCGCCGCCGGGAACCAGCGGGCGGCGATCCGCAGCACGCTGATGAAGGTCATCGCGTCGCCGCAGCCGAGCACCGCCCGGGAGGCGAGTGCCGGGGCGAAGGTGGAGCTGAACGCGAAGGCGAGCTGCCCGGTGCTCAGCAGCAGCACGCCGAGCAGCAGCACCCGGCGCGGCCCGAACCGGTCGACCAGCAGGCCGACCGGGATCTGCATGGCCGCGTAGACCAGCACCTGGAGGATCGAGAAGGTGGAGAGCGCCGAGGCGCCGATGCCGAAGCGGTCGGCGGCGTCCAGTCCGGCGACCCCGAGGCTGGTGCGGTGGATGACGGCCAGGACGTAGACGCTGACGCCGACGGACCAGGCCAGCCAGGCCGCGCGGCCGCCGGGCGGTCCGGCCGCGGGGACGGCGGTGCCTCGGGGAGCGGGAGCGGAAGCGGGAGCGGGGGCGGACAGGGGCGCGGCTGGGCGGGCGGGCTCCACGGTCATAGTGCGACCAGGTTAGTCATCCCATGATGGGAGGCCCAGGGCGGGGTTCGGTCGTCCGGACGCGAACCCGCACCGACCGGACGCGGCCCCGCGCCCCCGCGGGGCCGTGGATCCGCCGGTGCGCTCCCCGGTCTCAGCCGGCCAGCGTCCAGGACACCGACCGGGTCATGTAGCGGTCCCGGAAGGCCTCGTCCCGTACCCAGTCGGTGGTGTCCCGGACGGTCGCGGTCACGGTGGCCGTCCGGCCCGGGGGCAGGTCCAGCCGCGCGGTGTCCAGCCAGGAGCCGTCGGCCGACTGCGGCGTCACCGGGACGCCGTCCACCTTCCACTCCACCTTCAGCTGCCGCGGCCCGCTCAGCGGCAGCGCCCGGACGTCGAGCCGGGGCCGCCCGGCCACTTCGCCGGGCGGCGGCACCGGGGCGTCGGTCGGGCGGACCTTGCGGTACAGCTCCTCGACGATCGCCTCCCGCGAGGGCAGGTTGTAGGTGCTGCCCAGGGTGCGCATGACCGAGTCCGGGGTCGGCCGGTAGAGGCCGTTGGCGCTGCGGTAGGCCCCGACCAGCCCGGCGCCGTCCGGGGACTCGGCGCCCAGCCAGCGCCACCACTTGGTCTGCTTCCTGCGCATGTCGTCGGCGTTGAGGGTGGAGAGGTTCGGGTAGTCGGCGTCGTCCGGGGCGCTGTCGTACTCGTCGCCGAGGTCCCCCACGGTGTGCCCGATCTCGTGCTGGATGATCCGCCCGGCGTCCTGGCTGCCGCCCGCCAGGGTGGTCACCCCGGTGCCCCCGGCTCCGCCGTACTCCGTGGAGTTGGCCAGGGCGATCAGGTACTGCGGCCCGGCGCCGTCCCCCGCGTAGCGGGCGGTGGCGGACTCGTCGGCGCAGAGCAGCCGGGCGGTGCCCTCGCACCAGAAGTGCATGCCGAGCGGGGTGGCCGGGTGGCGGCCGCGGCTCTCGCTCTCGGCTATCCCGGAGACCGGGGAGACCACCTCGACCCGCCGTATGTTGAAGAAGCCCTGGTAGGTGCGGAAGGGCTCGATCTCCATCAGCGCGTGCCAGGCCCGGTCGGCCTGCTGCCGGAACAGTTCCTGTTCTCCGGCGGTGTAGCCGTCGCCGAGCAGGACCAGGGTGATCCGGTTGGCCGGGTCCCCGGTGCGGCGTATGTCGACGGTCGGGGCGGCCGCGGGTATCCGCTGGTCGGCGCGGACCGCGGTGTGCGGCGGCACCGCCCGGTCGGCCGGGGCCCCCGGCCCGATCACGCCGAACGGCGAGGGGGCGGCCAGTTCCAGGGCGGCGGGCAGCAGGGCGGTGGACACCAGCACGAGCGCGGCCAGACTCCGGACGAGACGGCCAGGGTTGCCAGACGGCATACGGGTGCGTCCTCGGGGCTCCGGTCACCCGGCGTCGCCCGGGTGGTGGAGCGGAGACGTACCCGGCGCGGCGTGTCGCCCCCACCGGCGGACGCAAATGTCACCGACCTGGCCGAACGATCCGCATCCTCCCCGCCGTACCGGTCATGCCCGTCATGCCCGTCATGCCTGTCGTGCCTGACATACCAACCAGATCGCCGCTCAGGACCGCCGGAAGTCCAGCACCAGATGGGTGCCCAGCCCGAAGAGCAGCCCCCAGAAGGCCGAGCCGATCCCGAACAGGCTCATCCCCGAGGCACTCGCCAGGAAGGTCACCACCGCCGCGTCCCGGCCGCGCTCCTCCGCGACCGCCGCCGTCAGGCTGCCCTGCAGCGCGGCCAGCAGCGCGACCCCGGCGATCACCGCGATCAGCTCCTTCGGCAGCCCGGTGAACAGGCTCACCAGCACCCCGCCGAAGCTGCCCACCAGCACGTACAGCACGCCCGAGGACATCCCCGCGACGTAGCGGCGGCGCGGGTCCGGGTGGGCCTCCGGGCCCGAGCAGATCGCCGCCGTGATCGCCGCCAGGTTCACCCCGGGCGAGCCGAACGGCGCCACCAGCATCGACACCGCGCCGGTCGAGCCGATCAGCAGCCGGTCGTCCGCCCGGTAGCCGAAGGCCCGCATCACCCCGAGGCCCGGCGCGTTCTGCGAGGCCAGCGCGACGATGGTGAGCGGCAGTGCCAGCCCCACCAGCGCCGACCAGGAGAAGGCCGGCACCGTCAGCACCGGCACGGTCGGCCCGCCCGAGCCCGGCCGCAGCGACAGTCCGACGGTCAGCGCCGCCAGCACCCCGCCGACCAGCAGCGCGACCGGTACGGCGTACCGCGGCGCGAGGCGCTTGGCCAGCAGGAAGGCCGTGAAGCTGCCCAGCACCAGCACCGGCGCGCTGTGCACCGCGCCGAAGATCCCGGCACCGAAGGAGAACAGGATGCCCGCGAGCATCGCGTTGACGATCCCCACCGGCACCGCGGCGATCAGCCGGCCGAACCAGCCGGTCACCCCGAACAGCGCCACCACCACCGCGCTCACCAGGAACGCCCCGACCGCTTCCCGGTAGGGGTAGTCGCCCAGGCTGGTCACCAGCAGCGCGGCCCCCGGGGTGGACCAGGCGGTGATCACCGGCGTCCGGGTCCACCAGCTCAGCGCGAAGCCGCTCAGCCCGCTGCCGATCGCCACCGCCCAGATCCAGGAGGCGGTGTGCGCCGGGTCCAGCCGCCCGGCGGCCGCCGCCGCCAGCACCACCACCAGCGGTCCCGAGAAGGACACCGCGACGCAGATCAGGCCCGCCAGCAGCGCCGGCCCCGACACGTCGCGCCGCAGCGAACGGCGTTCCCCGCTCCCGACCGGTGTCGTCTCCGGTCTGATCGTCAGCTCATCCGTCATCCCGGCAGTATCCCGAAGCAAGGGTCCGGAGGTCCCGAAAAAGTTTTTGAATCCACCTGCAACCCCCGGCGGGGATGCGCGTCTATACGGATGAAGGCACGGAGAGCGAGACCGGCAGAGCCGGGGGGGCGCTTCCGCTCGGTAGGAGCGGGGCCGGTCGTCTTCACCATCACACCGTCAGTCACATGACCCTGGGGAGTCACGTCATGCGCATGCCCGTTATCACCCGTTTTGCGAAGAACGACCGCGCGCTCTCCGGCCGCCGCCGCGTCGCCGTCCTCGCCGCCACCACCGTCCTCGCCGGCGGCGTCCAGTTCCTCGCCACCGACACCGCCTGGGCCTGCGGCAGCTCCACCGGAACGACCTTCCCCGCCCCGACCACGCCCGCCTCCGCGCACCACGGCTCCTTCTCCGTGGGCTTCCACATGACCCCCGGCGGCCAGACCATCACCGCGGGCGGCGCCAAGGTCGAGGTCGGCGTCGGCATCACCAACTTCACCGGTGCCCCGTACGAGAACGTCTCCGCGATGCTCTCGCTGTACAACCCGGTGTCGAGCCACCCGGGGGAGGGCGTCGACCTGGGGACCGCCAACCTCCGGACCGAGGACTTCACCGTCGAGGTCATGAGCGGCGGCGTCTGGAAGCCGGTCGCCCTCCGCCACAGCTGCGACCCGGCGCTCTTCACCCTCGTCTCCCCCGCCACCACCACCGCGCGGCTGGAGGACGGCCGGGCCGCCAACTTCGCGTTCCGCGTGGGCCTCTCCGCGAAGGCGCCGAAGAGCCTGAGCGAGATCGAGATCGGCGTCCTCGCCACCGCGCCCGGGTTCGGGGCCGCCGGCGGCGGACAGCAGCACACCTACCGCGTGGAGCGGGCCGCCTCCGAGCCGACCACTCCGGCCAAGCCCAAGCCCACCAAGCCGGCCGCCCCCACCAAGAAGGCCGAGCCCGCCGCCGCGCCGGCCGCCGACAAGACCCCCGCCAAGGCCACCCAGCCCGCCAAGGCACCGGCCGCCGCGCCCGCCGCGCCGGTCGCGACCCCGTCCGCCGCCCCGGCCACCACGGCGCCCGCCGGCACCCCGGAGCTGGCCCAGACCGGCGCCTCGTCCGCCAACACCTTCCTCGCCCTCTCCTCCGCCGCCCTCCTCGCCCTCGGGGCCGGCGTCCTGATCGCCGTCCGCCGACTCCGTCCCCAGCGGTAACCGGCGGGCGGGCACAGGAAAGGGGGCCCTCCTCTTCCGCACGGCGGTGCGGAAGAGGAGGGCCCCCTTCTCATTCCTTCGGGGCCGTCAGCCCCAGGTGATCAGGCGCTTCGGGCGCTCCAGCAGGGCGGCCACGTCGGCCAGCACCTTGGAGCCCAGCTCCCCGTCCACCAGGCGGTGGTCGAAGGAGAGCGCCAGCGTGGTCACCTGACGCGGGACCACCTTGCCCTTGTGCACCCACGGCAGTTCCCGGACCGCGCCGAAGGCGAGGATGGCCGCCTCGCCCGGGTTGAGGATCGGGGTGCCGGTGTCGACGCCGAAGACGCCGACGTTGGTGATGGTGATCGTCCCGCCCTGCATGTCGGCCGGCGAGGTCTTGCCCTGGCGGGCGGTCTCGACCAGCTCGCCGAGCGAAACGGCCAGCCCGGAGAGGGTCTTGGACCCGGCGTCCTTGATGTTGGGGACGATCAGGCCGCGCGGGGTGGCCGCGGCGATGCCGAGGTTCACCTGGCCCCTGATGACGATCTCCTGGGCCGCCTCGTCCCACTGCGCGTTGATCTCGGGGTGCCGCTTGACCGCGGTCAGCAGCGCCCTGGCGACCAGCAGCAGCGGGCTGACCCGGACGTCCCGGCCCAGCTCGCCGCTCTCCTTGAGCCGGCGGACGAACTTCATCGTGCGGGTCACGTCGACCTGGACGAACTCGGTGACGTGCGGGGCGGTGAAGGCCGAGGCCACCATCGCCTGCGCGGTCGCCTTGCGGACGCCCTTGATCGGCACCCGGACGTCGCCCGTGGCCGGGGCGGCCGCCGAGGCGACGACCGGCTCGGCCACGACGGCCTCGGCCACCGGCGCCGGAGCGGCCGCAGCCGCCGGAGCCGCCTGGGCCGTGGCGTACGCGTGCACGTCCTCGCGGGTGATCACGCCGTCCCGGCCGGTCGGGGTCACGGCGCGCAGGTCGACGCCGAGGTCCTTGGCCAGCTTGCGCACCGGCGGCTTCGCCAACGGCCGGTCACCGGCGGGGACTTCGGCCACCGGCGCCGGAGCGGCCGGAGCCACCGGGGCGGGCGCGACCGAAGCAGCGGCCGGAGCAGCGACAGGCACCGCCGCCGGCTTGGCCGCGGTGACGGTGGTGGTGGTCCGCCGGGCCCGGCGGGTGGAGCCGCCGGTGCGCGGGCCGTACCCGACCAGCACCTCGCGGCGCTCCGGCTCGGCCTCCTCGGCGGGGGCCGGCGCGGCGGGTACCGCCGCGACGGGGGCGGCCGGAGCCGCGGCCCCCGCCTCCCCGGCGACCGCGACGGAGATGATCACGGTGCCGACGTCGACCGTGGTGCCCTCGGGGAAGTGCAGCTTCTCGACCACCCCGTTGAACGGGATGGGCAGCTCCACCGCCGCCTTGGCGGTCTCCACCTCGCAGACGACCTGCCCGTCGGTGACGGTGTCACCGGGCTTGACGAACCAGCTGAGGATCTCGGCCTCGGTGAGGCCCTCGCCCACATCGGGCATCTTGAACTCGCGGAGCGAGCGAACTTCGGTGGTCATCTTCGCTCCCCGGTATCAGTACGCGAGCGCGCGGTCGACGGCGTCGAGCACGCGGTCAAGGTCGGGGAGGAAGGCCTCCTCGACGCGGGACGGCGGGTACGGCGCGTAGTAGCCGCCGACCCGCAGAACCGGTGCCTCCAGGTGGTAGAAGCACTTCTCCGTGAGCCGGGCGGCCAGCTCGGCGCCCATGCCCAGGAAGACGGGTGCCTCGTGCACCACGACGGCGCGACCGGTGCGCTTGACCGAGTCCTCCAGGGTGGTGAAGTCCACCGGGGAGAGCGAGCGCAGGTCGACGACCTCCAGCCGGCGGCCGTCCTCCTCGGCGGCCGCGGCGGCCTCCAGGCAGACCTTGACCATCGGGCCGTACGCGATCAGCGTCGCGTCGGTGCCGGGCCGGACGATCCGGGCGTCGTGCATGCCCAGGTCGGGGGCGTCGCCGACCTCGCCCTTGTCCCAGTAGCGGCGCTTGGGCTCCAGGAAGATGACCGGGTCGTCCGACTCGATCGCCTGGCGCAGCATCCAGTGCGCGTCGTGCGGGTTGGACGGGGTGACCACGCGCAGACCGGCGGTGTGCGCGAAGTAGGCCTCGTGCGACTCGCTGTGGTGCTCGACCGCGCCGATGCCACCCGCGTAGGGGATCCGGATGGTGACCGGCATCTTGACGTGGCCGAGCGCGCGGGCGTGCATCTTCGCCAGCTGGGAGACGATCTGGTCGAAGGCCGGGTAGACGAAGCCGTCGAACTGGATCTCCACCACCGGGCGGTAGCCGCGCAGGGCCAGGCCGATCGCGGTGCCGACGATGCCGGACTCGGCGAGCGGGGAGTCGATCACCCGGTCCTCGCCGAAGTCCTTCTGCAGGCCGTCGGTGATCCGGAAGACGCCACCGAGCTTGCCGATGTCCTCGCCCATGAGGAGGGTCTTCGGGTCGTTCTCCAGCGACTTGCGCAGCGCTCCGTTCAGCGCCTTGGCGATGCTCAGCTGACCGGCCATCAGAGGTTCTCCCCCGCCTCGAAGGAGGCCGCGTACGCGACGTACTCGGCCCGTTCCTCATCGACCAGTGTGTGCGGCTCGCTGTACACGTGGTCGAAGATCAGGGTCGGGTCCGGGTCCGGCATGCCGCGCACGCCCTCGCGCACCCGCAGCCCCAGCTGCTCGCTCTCGGCGTCGACGGCGGCGAAGAACTCCTCGTCGGCCAGGCCCTCCTTCTCCAGGTGGGCGCGGAGCCGGCTGATCGGGTCCTTGGCCTTCCAGGCCTCGGTCTCCTCGGTGTGCCGGTAGCGGGTGGGGTCGTCGGAGGTGGTGTGGGCGCCCATGCGGTAGGTGAACGCCTCGATCAGCACCGGGCCGTTGCCGTTGCGGGCGTGGTCGAGCGCCCAGCGGGTGACCGCGAGGCAGGCCAGCACGTCGTTGCCGTCGACCCGCACGCCGGGGAAGCCGAAGCCGGAGGCGCGGCGGTACAGCGGGATCTTGGTCTGGGTGGTGGTGGGCTCGGAGATCGCCCACTGGTTGTTCTGGCAGAAGAACACCACCGGCGCGTTGTAGACCGAGGCGAAGGTGAAGGCCTCGTTGACGTCGCCCTGGCTGGAGGCACCGTCGCCGAAGTACGCGATCACCGCGTCGTCGGCGCCGTCCTTGGTGATGCCCATCGCGTAACCGGTGGCGTGCAGGGTCTGCGAGCCGATCACGATGGTGTAGAGGTGGAAGTTCTTCTCGTTCGGGTCCCAGCCGCCGTGGTTCACGCCGCGGAACATGCCGAGCAGGTTCAGCGGGTCGACGTCGCGGCACCAGGCCACGCCGTGCTCGCGGTAGGTGGGGAAGGCGTAGTCGCCGGTGCGCATGGCGCGGCCGGAGCCGACCTGGGCGGCCTCCTGGCCGAGCAGCGAGGCCCACAGGCCCAGCTCGCCCTGGCGCTGCAGCGCGGTGGCCTCGCCGTCGAACCGGCGCACCAGCACCAGGTCGCGGTAGAGGGAGCGCAGCTCGTCCGGAGTGGTGGTGAGGGGGTAGTCGGGGTGCTCGACCCGCTCGCCTTCCGGCGTGAGCAGCTGGACGAGCTCCGGCTGGGCGTCCGTACCCGCGGCGCGGAGGGTGTCAGGGACAGCGGGGGCCGCCTTCTTGCGGGCCCTCGCCGTGCTTTTGACGGTCACGTTCACTCCTCGGTCTGTCCGGCCGCCCGGGGTCGCCGGTGACCGGTCCGGTCACCGCCTCGCGGGGCGCGCGTGGGTGTGCGCTCCCACTGCGGGGCAGGTGGTGATCCTGTTCCGACGGCACCCTCACGAGAACGTTACCCAGCGTCCGCCCTCGGCGCGCTTGCGCTAGGACGTCCTACTTGTTCAGGGCCTACAACCCCGAGGGTGCCGCGTTCGGCTCGCCGTCGGAAGGGTGGGGGTGACGGTCGGCGTGACGCAGCTCTCAATTCGAGCGCCTTCAGGACACCAGCGCACGTTATCCGGGCGGACGCCCGCGCGTAAGGGGGTTCTCGGTATCGGTTTCGGATGTCTCTGGCCGGATCACGTCTTTACGGCGTTGAGAGCGATAGGTCTTTCCTACGGTGATATGGGAGGCTTTGGACGTGACTGACAACGGACAAATCAGGGTATTCCTGCTCGATGATCACGAGGTCGTCCGACGGGGTGTGCACGACCTGCTCTCGGTCGAGGACGACATCGAGGTGGTCGGCGAGGCCGGCACCGCGGCCGAGGCGCTCACCCGGATCCCCGCGGTCCACCCCGACGTCGCGGTGCTGGACGTCCGCCTGCCGGACGGCAACGGGGTCGAGGTCTGCCGCGAGATCCGGTCCCGCCTGCCGGAGATCAAGTGCCTGATGCTGACCTCGTTCTCCGACGACGAGGCGCTGTTCGACTCGATCATGGCCGGCGCCTCCGGCTACGTCCTGAAGGCGATCCGCGGCACCGACCTGATCACCGCCGTCCGGGACGTCGCGGCGGGCCGCTCGCTGCTCGACCCGGTCGCCACCAGCCGGGTGCTCGCCCGGCTGCGCGACGGCGGCGAGAAGGAGGACGAACGGCTGGCCCAGCTCACCAAGCAGGAGCGACGGATCCTCGATCTGATCGGCGAAGGTATGACCAATCGTCAGATCGGCAACGAGTTGCACCTGGCCGAGAAGACGGTGAAGAACTACGTCTCCAGTCTGCTCGCCAAGATGGGCATGGAGCGACGGACCCAAGCGGCCGCCTTCGTGGCGCGGCACCAGGCCGACCACCAGTACTGAGCCGACGACTGCACAGTCCTGACGGTTTGTCAAGGGCCCCCGCCAGGGGGCCATAACCTCTGGCTGTGACTTTCAGCCAGACCCTCGCCTGCGCCCCGGCCCGCCCCGATCTCTCCGCACCACCGATGGGAACCCTCAGTCCGCCCGTCCCGCACACCGCGCTCGCCGAGGTCCTGGCCCGTTACCGGGTGGGGCGCCTGCTGACCGCAGAACCCGTCGCCGAAGGCCTGTTGAACCGGGGCTACCGGGTCACCACCGAGGCCGGCGCGTACTTCCTGAAGTGCTACGTCGACTCCGCCACCGCCAGCCGCCCGAAGATCCTCGCCCACCACCGCGCGATGGCCGCGCTGAACACCCTCGGACTGCCCGTCGCACCCCCGCTGGCCTGCGCCGAACGGTCCGGCACGGTGGCCGGCTGGGGCGGCCGGCTGTTCGCGCTGTTCCCGTGGACCGATGGCCGACACCGGCACGGCACCGAGCTCGACCTCCCGGGGTGCGAGGAGCTCGGCGCGCTGCTCGGCCGCCTGCACGGCGCCCTCGACGACGTCTGCGCCCCCGTCGACCCGCCCGCCGGCTACCGCAGCGCCGACCCCGCCGACAGCGCCGGGATCGCCCGCGACCTGCGGCTGCACGCCCGCGAGCACCGCCCGTACGGGGAGCTGGACGCGCTGGTCGAGCAACGGCTCACGGAACGGCTGGAACTGCTCGCCGAACACGCCCACCGCCGCCCCGCCCCGCAGGCGGCCCCGCCCACCGGCTGGACCCACGGCGACTTCCACGGCCTCAACCTGCTGTACGACGAGGGCCCGGGGGGCGGCCGGGTGACGGGCGTCCTGGACTGGGACAAGCTCGGCCCGCAGCCGCGCGCCGAGGAGGCCGTCCGGGCCGCGACACTGCTCTTCAACGACCGGGCGTCCGGCGTCCTCGACCTGGTCCGGGTCCGCCGCTACTCACAGGCCTACCGGGCCTCCGGCGCCGCCACCGCCGAGCACCTGGCCGCCGCCGCCCACCGGGTCTGGTGGGAACGGCTGAACGACTTCTGGATGCTGCAGTGGCGCTACCAGCGGGCCGACCACCGGGCCGACCCGCTCTACCCCGCCTCGGCCGGCCAACTGGCGTGGTGGTGCCAGGAGTACGAGCAGGTCCTGGACGCCTTCGCCAACTGACCGGATCAGCCGCCGGGGGGCGGCGGTGTGATCGGCCCCTTCGTGGAGGACGGCGGCACCGGGTTGGTGGGCGTGCCGCCCCCGCCGCCCGGGGTCGGCGTCGTCCCGCCCGTCGACCCGCCCGTCGCGGTCGCCGACGAGGAGGGCGTCGTCGTGTGGCTGGGCGAGGTCGTCGCGGTCGGGGACGGGGTGTTGTGCTTGCCCGTGGTCGCCGACGGCGTCGTGTTGTTGCCGCTGTTCCCGGAGTTGTTCCCGCTGTTGTTGTTGCCGGTGTCGGTCGGCTGCTGCGGCTTCCTGCTGCCGGAGACCGAGGCGGGCGGGCTCGTCGTACCGCTCTGGGTCGGCGTGGTCGGCTCGGCCGTGCTCACCACCGGCGCCGGCGTGGAGGGCACGCCGTGGTCCTTGTTCCCGCCGTCGTCGGTGCCGCTGAGCGCGAAGGCGATGCCGGCCCCGGCCGCGACCAGCACCGCGACGCCGCCGGCCACCCAGGCCCACGGCCCGCGCCGCCGGCCGTGCCCGTCGTCGCCGCCACCACCGTCGTCGCCGCCGTACGAACCGCCACCGCCCGAGTAGGGGGTGAAGGGGGTCTGCTGGTCGCCCGACCCGTAGGGCAGCGCGGAGGTCTGGTCGCCCGGGCGGACCACGCCGAAGGCCGCGGTGGCCGCCGTCTGGTCCGGCCGGAGCACCTGGGTCGCGCCGGTGTCGCCGGGGATCCCGGGCACACCGGCCCAGCCGGCCCCGGCCGCGCCGTGCATCTCGCGCAGCGCGTGCTGCACGTGGGCGCGGAACTCGTCGGCGTCCTGGAAGCGGTCGTCCGGGTTCTTGGCCAGCGAGCGCAGCACCAGCCCGTCGAGGCCGACCGGCACCCGGCCGTTGGCCTGCGAGGGCGGCACCGGCATGTCCTGGACGTGCTGGTAGACCACCGAGAGCGGGGTGTCGCCGGTGAAGGGCGGGCGCAGGGTGAGCAGTTCGTACAGCATGCAGCCGGCCGCGTACAGGTCGGAGCGGTGGTCGACCGGCTTGCCGAGCGCCTGCTCGGGCGAGAGGTACTGCGGGGTGCCCATGACCATGCCGGTCTGGGTCATCGTGGTGGCCCCGCCGGTCAGCGCCCGGGCGATGCCGAAGTCCATCACCTTGACCGCGCCGCTGTTGGTGATGATCACGTTGGCGGGCTTGATGTCGCGGTGGACGATGCCGTGCCGGTGGCTGTAGGCGAGCGCCTCCAGCACCCCGGCGATGATGATCAGCGCCTGGTCGACCGGCGGCGCGGCCTCGTCCGCCAGCAGCTCGCGGACGGTCCGGCCCTCGACCAGCTCCATCACGATGTACGGCGTGGACTCGTCCCCGACGTACTCCTCGCCGGTGTCGTAGACCGAGACGATCGAGTGGTGGTTCAGCGCCGCGACGGCGTGCGCCTCGCGGGTGAACCGCAGCCGGGCGATTTCGTCCTGGGCGAGCTCGCCGCGCAGCAGCTTGACGGCGACGGTACGGCCCAGCCGCACGTCCTCGGCGGCGACCACCTCGGCCATGCCGCCGCGGCCCAGCCGGTGGGTCAGCCGGTAGCGGCCGTCACCGACGGTGCCCAGCGGTGCGGCGGTGCCGCGGCCGGGGGTGTGCGGGCCGCCACCGAAGGCGGGCGGCAGCGCCGAGGTCGCGGCCTCGCTGCCGGGCTCGGGGAGCCTCGGCGTCCCGCCGGTCCGTCCGGCCGCTCGGGCACCCGCGTCGTCGTCCGGCTGCTGCGTCTGTGCCATCGCTCCTCGCCCCGGGCGTTCGCTCGGATCGCGGTGCCCTGTCGCTTTCGTATCCCCGAACGCTACCGCCTCCGGGGCGGACCCGTGCCACCCCCGAACCGGTCGGAAACCGTCAGAGCAGGCCATTCCGGTCGGACGGGACGTCGACCACCAGCACGTTCGCCGGGCGGTCGGCGTGGCTGAACTTGCCGCCGGTCTTCTTGTCGGCGTTGTTGACCACGATCGCGATGATGATGCCGGCGAGCACCAGCACGCCGATGATGATCCCGACCACGACCACGGCCGTCGAGCAGCCGCCGCTCGCCTTCGGCTGCTGGTACGGCGGCATCGGCTGCTGCGGCATCGGCTGCGGCGGCGGGGTGTGCGCCTGCTGGGGGAAGGGGTGCGGCGTGTGCGGGGCCTGCGGACGCGGGGTCTGGTAGGCCGGCGGCGGGGTCTGGTACTGCGGCTGCCCGCCCTGCTGCAGGTACTGGGGGTGCGGCGTGTGCGGGGCCTGCGGACGCGGGGTCTGGTAGGCCGGCGGCGGGGTCTGGTACTGCGGCTGCCCGCCCTGCTGCAGGTACTGGGGCGGCGGGGTCTGCGGGTTCTGCTGGGCGGCGTGCACCGAGCGCGGGCCCTCGTTGATCACCAGCGGGGTGCTGGCCTGCAGCTGGTGCCCGCTGCCGCCGCCCTTCGCCGCCTGGATCAGCCGCTCCGCCTCGTCCCGCATCGCCGCGGCGCTCTGGAACCGGTGCGCCGGGTCCTTGCGCAGCGCCTGGGCGACGAAGGCGTCCAGCTCGGGGGTGACCGAGCGGTTGAGGGCGGAGGGCGCCGGCGGCTCCTCCTGGACGTGCTTGTAGGCGATCGAGAAGGCCGAGTCGCCGTCGAAGACCAGCTGGCCGGTGAGCATCTCGAAGAGCATCACGCCGACCGAGTACAGGTCGGAGCGGGCGTCCACCGGCTTGCCGAGCGCCTGCTCGGGCGAGAGGTACTGCGGAGTGCCGACCACCATGCCGGTCTGCGTCATCGACGTGACGCCGGATTCCAGCGCCCGGGCGATGCCGAAGTCCATGACCTTGACGTTGCCCTTGCGGTCGAACATGACGTTGCCGGGCTTGATGTCGCGGTGCACCAGGCCCATGTCGTGCGAGGCCTCCAGCGCGTTCAGCACGCCGACGGTGACCTTCAGGGCCTCCTCGGCGGGCATCGCGCCGTGCTGGGCGACCGACTCGTTGATCGCCTCGCGCAGGCCCTTGCCGTCGATCAGCTGCATGACGATGTACGGCGTGCTGGAGCCGTCCGGGGCGATGTCCTCGCCGCTGTCGTACACCGTGACGATGTTCGGGTGCTCCAGCCGGGCCACCGCCTGGGCCTCGCGGCGGAACCGCTCCTTGAACGAGTCGTCCCGGCCCAGCTCGCTGTGCATGCTCTTCAGCGCGACCTGCCGGTCCAGCACGCTGTCGTAGGCCAGGTGCACGGACGCCATGCCGCCCTCGCCCAGCAGCCGCTGCAGCACATAGCGGCCGTTGCCCAGGGAGAAGCCCTCGACCGCCGCGTTGCCGTGCTCGCTCATGGTCCTCTGCTCCCCCTCGGCGCGGCCGTGCTGCCGCCACCGTGACGTTCGGTCTCGTCCGTGCGTGTGGGCCCGGCCCGCCGGCCTGGCGGACCCCTGTCGCGGCGGATCCACCGGCCTGCGACAGGGGTCAGGGTATCGGCTCGCGCCGACGGTGATCGGTCCAGGGCCGGTCCTGGGTCCGGGCCGTCGGCACCGGATCCCGGCGGTACGGCCCGGGGCGGATGGTCGTGGTACGTCCGGTCCGGCGGGCCGCCCGGCCCGCCGGCGGGTACCGGCGAGTAGCGGCTACAGGTACGGGCCGGAGCGGATGCCGCGGCCCTGGCCCGGCTCGTCCTCGTCCGGGTCGCCGCCGTGCAGGCCCGGCGGCAGCGCCCGCCGCATCTGCTCCAGCTGGGCCCGCGCCGCCATCTGCTGGGCGAACAGCGCGGTCTGGATGCCGTGGAACAGGCCCTCCAGCCAGCCGACCAGCTGGGCCTGGGCGATCCGCAGCTCGGCCTCGGTCGGGATGGTGTCCTCGGTGAACGGCAGCGACAGCCGCTCCAGCTCGGCGACCAGCTCCGGGGCCAGGCCGAGTTCGAGCTCCTTGATCGAGCTCGCGTGGATGTCCTTCAGCCGGACCCGGCTCGCCTCGTCGAGGGGCGCCGCCCGGACCTCCTCCAACAGCTGCTTGATCATGCTGCCGATGCGCATGACCTTGGCGGGCTGCTCGACCATCTCGGTCACCGGGAGCTCACGCGGCATGTCGCCGTCGTCGTCCGAGTCCCCCATCGGGCCGGCGAAACCCTGGCCCACCGGCAGCCCGTCCGGTCCGACGATCAGCACCTTCTGGCCGTCCTGCGGCTGCCCGCCGGCGGCCTGGTAGGGCTCCCGCGACGAGCGCTCGTTCATCGGATTCGTCATGAACAACATTCTCTCTCACTGGGGTTGGTCGGGCGGAAGCCCCCGTTCGTCCCGCCGGCCTGCGCCACCCGTCACGAAGGTACGCCCCCGAGCGCCGCGCGGGAATCCGTACGGGTACTCAGATCCCGTGCCGGGCGCGCCGACCGCCCCACGGAACCCGCACCGAACCTCCACCCCCACCACCCGCCGCCGACGGCGCCGGCGACCCGGTCGGTCACCCTGGGGAACCGGTCACACACTCCCCGTCGCCCAGCCGCACCGTCGACTCAGCGCCTCCGCAGCCGCAGGCCGACCAGCCCCAGGCCGCAGCCGATCAGACCCAGGCCGGCGCCCAGCGGGAGCTGGGTCGTGGAGGCGTCCTGCCAGCGGGCCGGCAGGACGATCGGGACGGTGACGGCCGTGACGGGCCCGGCGGCCGCCGTGACCGCGTCCGGTGCGACGGCGTCGCCGCCGGCGGCCTGGTCCTGGGCGTCCGGGTCGCTCTCGACAGCCCGGTCCGGGGCCTGCTCGGACGCCTGGTCGACGGCCTGCTCCGGCGCCTGCTCCGGCGCCTGGTCCGGGGCCCGCTCCGGCGCCTGCTCCACGGCGGCGTCGGAACGCTCCGGCAGCAACGCCGGGCGGTGCCGGTGGGCCCGGGGGAAGTCGCCGTCCTGGTGCGACCGCGGGCCGGGGCGCAGCGGCGGCGCGGCCGCCGGGGTGGGCGCGGCCGGGTGCGCCGGGGCCTCCTCCGCACCGGCCGGGCTCGCGGCGCCCCCCGTACTCGCCGCGCCCGCCGCGCCCGCCGCGCCCGCTGCGCCCGCCGCGCCCGTCGCGCCCAGCCCGACGCCGGGCGTCGGCGCGGAGGGCGGAGCAGCCGAGGGGAAGGGAGCGGGTGTGGGGAAGGGAGCGGGCGAGACCCCCGCCGAGGGCGAGGGCATCGCCGCCGCCGCCGCCGACGCGGCGGCCAGCGGGAGCGCGAGCCCCAGCACGGCCGCCGCGAACAGCCGCTGGGCGCGGCCCGGGTGCGGGTGGCGGGCGGACGGGTGGCGACGGGTACGACGGCGGTGCGGCTCCCGGGGCAGCGGCCCGAGGCGTGCGTGCGGCGATGCGGCCACGGTCGGAGTCCTTCCGACGGCCGCCCGCGCCCGGGGGCGGGGTCGGCGGCGGGACAGCTCCGGACCAGCGTCGCACGGCCCGACAATCCAGGCATTTCGGACACGTACCCGGTCGGTCGCCGCACCGCGCCGCCCCTCGGGCCGGCCCGGCGATCAGGCCCGCAGGACGACCTTGCCGACCTGCTCGCCGGCCTCCAGCACCCGGTGCCCCTCCCCCGCGTCGGTCAGCGGCAGCACCCGGTCCACCACCGGCTTCACCACCCCGGACTCGACCAGCGGCCACACGTGCTCCCGCACCGCCGCCACGATCGCCGCCTTCTCCGCCAGCGGCCGCCCGCGCAGGTTGGTGGCGATCACCGCCGCCCGCTTGCGCAGCAGCGCGTTGAGGTCCAGCTCGCCCTTCACCCCGCCCTGCAGCCCGATGATCACCAGCCGCCCGTTGACCGCCAGCGCGTCCACGTTCCGCTGCAGGTACTTGGCGCCCATGATGTCCAGGATCACGTCCGCCCCGGCCCCGCCGGTGGCCTCGCGGAGCGCCTCGACGAAGTCCTGCCGGCGGTAGTCGATCACGATGTCCGCCCCCAGCTCGGTGCACCGCGCCAGCTTCTCGGCACTGCCCGCGGTGACCGCGACCCGCGCGCCGACCGCCTTGGCCAGCTGGATCGCCATCGTCCCGATGCCGCTCGCGCCGCCGTGCAGCAGCACGGTCTCGCCGGGCCGCAGGTGCGCGGTGAGGAAGACGTTGGACCACACCGTGCAGGCGACCTCCGGCAGCGCCGCGGCCTGCTCCGGGCTCAGCCCCGCGGGCACCGGCAGCAGCTGCCCGCTCGGCACCGCGACCCGCTGGGCGTAGCCGCCGCCCGACAGCAGCGCGCACACCTCGTCGCCGACCGCCCAGCCGGACACCCCGGCCCCGAGCGCGACGATCCGCCCGGCGCACTCCAGCCCGGGGTAGGGCGAGGCGCCGGGCGGCGGGTTGTAGAAGCCCTGCCGCTGGAGCAGGTCGGCGCGGTTGACGGCGGTGGCCGTCACCTCGACCAGGACCTCGCCGTCGGCGGGCACCGGGTCGGGCACCTCGGCCCACACCAGTGCCTCGGGACCACCGGGTACGGGAATCGTCATCGCATGCATGCCCCGAACCTACTGCGCGTCAGGGCGGTTCGCGGGCAGCGCCCGCACGGTCCGGCCGTCCGGTCAGCCGGCCGCCTTGATGACGATCACCCGGTCGGTGAGCTGCAGCACGGCGGCCTCCGGCTCGGTGTAGTTGAGCACCCGCCGGCCGCGGACCACCGCGACCACCAGGTCCGCGCACTCGCGCGGGCTGTGCCCGGCCTCGGCGCGGGTGACCGGACGCTCCACCACGTCCAGCCCGTTGCCGTACGTCAGCAGGTCCTCCATCACCGCGCCGGCGTGCGGGCTGAGCATCGACATCCCGAGCAGCCGCCCGGCCGAGCTGGAGCTGGTGACCACCACGTCGGCACCGCTCTGCCGCAGCAGCGGGGCGTTCTCGTCCTCCCGTACGGCGGCGACCACGGTGGCGCCCTTGTTCAGCTGGCGCGCCGTCAAGGTGATCAGCACGGCGGTGTCGTCCCGCTCGGGCGCGACCACCACCCGGGCCGCCGCGGGCAGGGCGGCCCGCACCAGCGTGTCGGTGCGGGTGGCGTCGCCGACCACCCCGACCAGGCCCTGCTGCGCGGCTTGGTCGATCACCTTGCGCTGCGGGTCGACGACGACGATCTCCTCCTTCTTCACCCCCTGCCCGAGCAGGGTGTCGACGGCACTGCGGCCCTTCGTCCCGTACCCGATGACGACGGTGTGCTCGTGCACGGTGGACCTCCAGCGGTTCAACCGCCATTGCAGGCGGGTCCGTTCGGTGAGCACCTCCAGCGTGGTGCCGACCAGGATGATCAGGAACACCACGCGCAGCGGGGTGATCACGAAGATGTTGGTGATCCGGGCGCCGTCGCTGAACGGCGTGATGTCGCCGTACCCGGTGGTGGAGAGCGTCACGGTGGCGTAGTACGCCGCGTCGAGGAAGCTGACCCCGCCCCCGGCGTTGTCGTTGTAGCCGTCCCGGTCGAGGTAGACGATCAGCGTGGTGGCGACCAGGACGGCGAGCGCCACCAGCAGCCGCGAGCCGACCTGCCGCACGGCGGGCGCGGCCCGGCGGGCGGGCAGCACGATCCCGCCGTCCGACCACGGATCCGCCCCGGTCGCCCCGGCCCGTCGCATCCGACTCATGCGTCCACCCCGCCGCACACGCTCCGCTCGCTCACATGCCCACCCCGCCGGAAACGCACCCCTCGACGGCTCCCCCACCCCGCTCGCTCACGGCACCTCCAGCAGCTCGACCGTCTCCCCCGCCGCCGCCCCGCCGGGCGGGACCACGGCCAGGGCGTCGGCCCGGGCGAGGCCGCGCAGCATCGCGGGCCCGTCGAAGGCGAGCGGCACGACGCCCCCCGCGGTGCGCCGGACGGGCTGCAGCCGGGTGTCCGCCGGGTGCCCGGGCAGCGCGGCCGCGGCGGGTGCGAGGACGGGGGCGCCGACGGTCCGCCCGCTGCGGGCGTGCAGCAGCGGCAGGGCGAGCGTGACCGTCCCGGCGACGGCGGCCAGCGGGTTCCCCGGCAGGCCGACGAGGTGGCGCCCGCCGGGGAGTTCGGCCAGCAGCATGGGGTGTCCGGGCCGGACGGCCACGCCGTCCACCAGCAGCCGGGCGCCGGCCTCGGCGAGCGCCCGGTGCAGGTGGTCGACCGGCCCGGCGGCCGTCCCGCCGGTGGTGACCACGATGTCGGCGGTGGAGTGCCGCAGCGCGTCCCGGAGCAGCCCGAAGTCGTCGCGCACGTACCGCACTTCGCCGACCTCGGCGCCGGCGGCCCGCAGCCAGTGCGGCAGCAGCGGCCCGAGCGCGTCCCGGACCAGGCCCGGGCCGGGGATCCCGGAGTCCAGCAACTCGTCGCCCAGGACGAGCAGTTGGACCACCGGGCGGCGGCGGACGAGCAGCCGGTCGTGGCCGCAGGCGGCGGCCAGGCCGAGCACGGCCGGTCCGACCGGGGTGCCGGCCGGCAGCAACTCCTCGCCCCGGCGGCACTCCTGGCCGCGCGGCCGGACGTCCTGGCCGGTGGTCAACCGGTCGGGCCCGTGTTCGTGGAGCAGCGCGCCGTCCGTCCGGCCGTGCTCGCGGCGCAGGACGGCGGTGGCGCCGGAGGGCAGCCGGGCGCCGGTGGCGATCTCCACGGCGCCGCCGTCGGCCAGCGGCGCCGGTTCGTCCGGTCCGGCCAGCACCCGGCCGGCGACCCGCCACGGGCCGGGACCGGCGACCGCCCAGCCGTCCATCGCGGAGGTGTCGAAGGCGGGCAGGTCGGTCAGCGCGGCGAGCGGCTCGGCGAGGGTGTGCCCGAGCGCTTCGGCCAGTGGCAGCCCGGTCCCGGGCAGCGGGCGCAGTCCGGCCCGGCGCGCGGTCTCGCGGGCCCGGGGCCAGGTCTCCACGGCGGGGCCGGTGGACGGGGCGGCCACGGTGGTCTGCCCGACCGCGCTCACTGCTCGCCCGGCCGGTCGGCGGCGACCCACCGCTCGGCGAGGGCCTCGGTCCGCCGGGAGGCCTCGGCGACCGCCTCCGGCCCGCCGCCCTGCTGGGCCGCGGCGTAGCCGATCAGGAAGGCGGTCAGCGGAGCGGCCGGCCGGGCCACTCCGTGCGCGACCACCCGGGCCAGGTCGAGCAGACCTCGGACGTCGACGTCCAGGTCGATGCCCAGCTCGGCCTTGGCCTCGGCGATCCAGTCATCCAGCGTGCGCTCCATGCGCCCATGCTGCCTGATCGGCGGTTTCCCGGGGGTGTTCACCCCGTGTGCGGGGCGCGTCGTTTCCCTCACGGGCCGGTGGCGGCTGCGGTGAGGGTCAACCCCGGTCGCGCTCCCGGGCCTGTTCCAGGTCCTCCCAGGTGTCGCAGTCGTACGCGACGTTGTCGGTGTCGGCGACCCGCAGCCGCGCCAGTGCGCCGACCAGGCGGCGCAGCGGCTGCCCGGCCGGGTCGCCGAGGGCGGTGAGCGCGGCGCGCAGCGGGGCGGTGCGGTAGGCGGCGGCGAGCGGCTGGTCGCGCCCGCCGGCGTCGACCAGGACGGCGGCGTCCACGGCCGGCCCGGCCTCCTCCAGGGCGGCGGCGAGCCGCCGTACCGTCCGCCGGTCCAGGAACGGCAGGTCGGCGGCGAGCAGCAGCACGGTGTCCGCGGTGACGAGGTCGAGCCCGGCCGCGACGGCGGCGACCGGTCCGCCGCCGGGCGGCTGCTCCCTGGTCCAGCGCACCCCGGTGCGGGTGGTCGGCCGGGCCGGGCCGACCACGACGGTGGTGCGGGCGTCCGCGCAGGCGGCGAGCACCCGGTCGAGCAGGGTCGTCTCGCCGACGGTCAGTCCGGGCTTGTCGGCCCCGCCGAGGCGCCGTGCGGCCCCGCCCGCCGGGACGATCACGTCGTACGGCGTCATGCGGCCAGTATCGTCCCTGGCACGGCGGAGCCCGCCGGGTAGCCACACCGCAGAACCTCTCCGCAGGGCCGAGCCCGCGGGAACTACTCGTCCTGGTCGTCCTCGACGATCTCCGCGTCGATGATCTCCGCCTCGACGGTGTCCTCCCCCTCCGCCGCCGCCCGGGCGGTGTTGGCCGCCGCGCCGAGTTCGAGGATGGCCGGCAGGGTCAGCTCGCCGTACCGCTCGTTCATGGCGGTGACCAGCGCTTCCGGGTCGTCACGGTGCCGGGCCAGCGCCCGGTCGAAGTCCCGCAGGTACTCGCCGGTGAAGGCGAGCACCCGGGCGGCGTCGTCGCCCTGCCCGGGGGCCCGGTGCCCGGCGATCACCCGGTCCGCGCCGAGGTCGGCGATCCGGCCGAGGTTGTGCCCCCAGGTGGTGCGCTGGGCGGGGGTGGTGTCGGCCGTCCAGACGTGGCAGCCGTTGTAGGCGAAGTCCCCGGCGATCACGGTCCGGCTGCTCGGCACGTGGACGACGGTGGAGTTCCCGCAGTCGGCCTGGCCGAGCAGCAGGACGGGGATCACCTGGCGGTCCAGCATGAGCGGCTGGGGCAGCAGCGGGGCGGGGATCAGCGGGTGGTCCGGGATGTCGTCGCCGTACACCGGCTTCCACTGCGCGACCTTGGCGGCGGCGGTGCGCCGGATGCCCTCGACCACGGCGGGCGCGGCGAGCAGCTGGGCGTCGGGGAAGAGCTTCAGCACCTCCTCGGCGCCGAAGTAGTGGTCGGGGTGCTGGTGGGTGACCACGATGGCGAGCAGCCGGCGGCCCTTGCCCGCGACCCATTCGGCGAGTTCGCGCCCGGCGCTGCGGGTGAGCTGGGCGTCCACCAGGATGGCGGTCCGCTCGCCGAGGATCAGCGCGGAGGTGGCGAAGAAGGCCGACTCGGGGCCGGTGAAGACGGCGACCTCCAGCGGCCGGGCGGGGCGTTCGCCCTCCGGGACGGCGGCCGGTGAGCCGTCCACTCGCTCCGCGCCGGCGCTCTCCTCGGGCGGGGACGACGTCACGGGCTTGCTCCCTCTGGTAGGCGGTCGGTCTTCCTGCGCCCTACAGCATGGGAGCACCGGCGCCCGATTGCGCGGAAGGCGCGCCCGGCGGGGCGCGCCTTCCGGCTCAGGTCACACCGCGACCCGGGCGGCGATCTCCTTGGCCCGCTGGGCGGCCTGCTCCAGGGCCCGGGCCTTGGACTCGGCGGCGTTCGGGATGAACTCGGCCAGCGCCGGGACGCTCGCCGCGAGGGTGAGCTCCGGGACGATGAAGTCGACCTCCAGCCCGAGTCCGCCGGCCAGCACCTTCTCCAGGTAGGTGGTGACGAACTCGAACGGCTCGCGCGGGGCGCCGGGCGCGTACGAGCCGCCGCGGGAGGCGACCACGGTGACCGGGGTGCCCTTGGCGGACGGCGCCTCGCCGGCGGTGCGGCCCATCAGGATCACCTGGTCCAGCCAGGCCTTGAGGGTCGACGGGATCGTGAAGTTGTACATCGGGGCGCCGATCAGCACCGCGTCGGCGGTCTCCAGCTCGGCCATCAGCTCCTCGCGCAGCACGAAGGCGGCGGCCTGTTCGGCGCTGTGCGCCTCGGCGGGGGCGAAGCCGGCGGCGATGCCGTGCGCGTCCAGGTGCGGGATCGGGTCGGTGGCGAGGTCGCGGTAGATCACCGTGCCCTCGGGGTGCTCGGCCTGCCAGGCGGCCCGGTAGGCGGCGGTGACCTCGCGGGAGACGGAGCCGTCGGTGACCGCGGAGGAGTCGATGTGCAGGAGCGTGGGCATGGCGGGACCTCCGGAGGATTAGTAGCTGCTGTTTTCGCTGCAACTGAAAGTACCGTAGCAGCTTACTTTTCTGCAGTCACTAGTGACCGGTCTAGTACGCTGGATCCATGGCCCAGCACGAGGTAGTGACCGACGGAGCCCCGAACGCCCTCGACGCGTGCGCCGCCGGGGCCCAGAACCCGTGCCAGAACACCGACCTGGCCCTCGGCCGGGTGTTCACCCTGCTCGGCAAGCGCTGGACCGGCATGCTGCTGGCCGTGCTCAACAACGGCGGCCAGGCCTACTTCTCCGAGCTGCGCCGCGCCGTCCCGGGCATCAGCGAGCGGATGCTCTCCGACCGGCTCACCGAGCTGGCCGAGGCCGGGATGGTGGTCCGCGAGGTCGACGCCGGCCCGCCGCTGCGGGTCAGCTACCGGCTCACCGAGGGCGGCGTCGCGCTCAAGCCCGCGCTGAACGAACTGGCCGTCTGGGCCGACCGCTACCTTCCGGAGAGCGCCCTCAAGAGCGGTGGCTGCTGAGCCCGGAAACGCCTCCCGGCATGCGAAAGGGCCCGCCCGCTGTCACCAGCGGACGGGCCCTTCACCACAAGCGAATTCAGCGCTGCTTCGCGCCGCGCAGCCGGGCCAGCCGGTCGGACAGACCCCACGAGGTCACCCGCCACAGCGCCTCGACCACGATGCTGCGGCTCATCTTGGACGCGCCCAGCTCGCGCTCGACGAAGGTGATCGGCACCTCGGCGACCTTGAACCCGGCCTTCACCGTGCGCCAGGCCAGGTCGACCTGGAAGCAGTACCCGGCCGAGGCGACCTCGTCCATGCCCAGGCCCAGCAGGGTCTCCTTGCGGAACGCCCGGTAGCCGCCGGTGACGTCCTTGATCGGCACGCCCAGCATCAGCCGCGAGTAGGTCGAGCCGCCGCGCGAGAGCAGCAGGCGCGACTTCGGCCAGTTCACCACCCGGCCGCCCGGCACCCAGCGCGAGCCCAGCACCAGGTCGGCGCCGCGCAGCGCGCCCAGCAGCCGGTCCAGTTCCTCGGGCTGGTGCGAGCCGTCGGCGTCCATCTCGACCAGGACGTCGTAGCCGTTGTCGATGCCCCAGCGGAAGCCCGCGAGGTAGGCGGCGCCCAGGCCCTCCTTGCCCTTGCGGTGCATGACGTGCACGTGGGCGTCCTCGACGGCCAGCTTGTCGGCCAGGTCGCCGGTGCCGTCGGGGCTGTTGTCGTCGGCGACCAGCACGTGGGCCTCGGGCACCGCGGCACGGACCCGGCCGACGATCCGCTCGACGTTCTCCGCCTCGTTGTAGGTCGGGATGATCACCAGGACCCTGCCGAGATCAGCAAAACTCTGCTGGTTCACGGTCACGTACAAACCTCTCGGCCGATGGCGGGGAATCTCAGAACACCGTCGCCCGCACGCTGGAACGCGGCTCCACCGGCAGCCCTCCGACGGGGTGACCACGGTGGGGAACTGCGCGCAGGGCGGAGACTACTGCGTCCTGGCATCCTACTACCGAGCCCGGGAACCACCGGTCCGACCATGGCACTCCCACCGGATGCCCACCGTTTCCCCGTGGGTGACACCGGTCGGCTAGGGTCGATGCCCTTGCCCGTGCCCGGGCCGCCCGCACCGCCGGGCCCGCCCCCGGCGATCCGGCACACCCGCCAGACAGCGAAGGAGTAGGACCGCGCGCATGGACAGGCTCGTCAACACCGTCCGCCCGTACGCCTGGGGGTCGCTCACGGCCCTGCCCGAGCTGCTCGGACAGCAGCCGACCGGTGAACCGCAGGCCGAGCTGTGGATGGGCGCCCACCCCGGCGACCCGTCCCGCGCCGACCGCGGGGAGGGCCCGCGCCGGCTGGACGACCTGATCACGGCCGACCCCGAGGGCGAGCTGGGCGCCGCGAGCGTGGCCCGGTTCGGCCCGACCCTGCCGTTCCTCCTCAAGGTCCTCGCCGTGGGCACCCCGCTGTCGCTCCAGGCCCACCCCACGATCGCGCAGGCCCGCGCCGGCTTCGCCGCCGAGAACGCCCTCGGCATCCCGCTGGACGCCCCCGAGCGCAGCTACCGCGACGCCAACCACAAGCCCGAAATGGTCTGCGCGCTCAGCGAGTTCGAGGGCCTCTGCGGCTTCCGGCGGCCCGGTGAGGCGGCCGAGCTGATGGCCCGGCTCGGACTGCCCGAGCTGGACCCGCTGATCGACCTGCTGGGCGTCGAGGACGAGACCGAGGCACTGCGCGGCACCCTGGCCGCGATCCTCACCATGGACGACGAGACCGCCCGGCAGACCGTCGGGGCGACCGCCGCGGCGCTGGCCGAGCACGACACCGGCGATCCGGACTGGTACTACGCCCCGTACGCCCGGATCGCCAAGGACTTCCCGGACGACCGCGGCCTGATCGCCGGCATGCTGCTCAACCGCTTCAAGCTGCGCGCCGGCGAGGCGCTCTACCTGGGCGCCGGGGTGCCGCACGCCTACCTGTCCGGCGTCTGCGTCGAGCTGCAGTCCAACTCCGACAACGTGCTGCGGGCCGGCCTCACCCCGAAGCACATCGACGTGCCGGAGCTGCTGGAGGTCGTGCTCTTCGAGTCCGCCGCCCCCGGGGTGCAGGCCCCCGTCCCGGTGGACGCCACCCCGGGCGAGGAGCTCTACCCCGTCCCGATCGACGAGTTCCGGCTGTCCCGCTTCACCCTGGACGGCCTCGAGCGCGCGGTCGACGGCCGCACCCCGCAGATCCTGCTCTGCACCGAGGGCTCCGCCCGGCTGACCGCGGCCGACGGCACCGTCCTGGACCTCGCCCGCGGCCAGTCCGCCTTCCTCCCCGCCACCGGCGCCCCGACCCGGCTCTCCGGCACCGGCGCCACGCTCTTCCGGGCCACCGTCACCGTCTGACCGCGCCGTCCGACCGCGCCGTCCGACCGCGCCGTCCGACCCCCGACGGGCGCGGCCGCGCGGTCGGCCGACGGGGTCAGTCCCGGGTCATGTCGACGAAGCGCGAGTAGTGGCCCTGGAAGGCCACCGTGATGGTCGCGGTCGGACCGTTACGGTGCTTGGCGACGATCAGGTCGGCCTCGCCCGCGCGCGGGGACTCCTTCTCGTAGGCGTCCTCGCGGTGCAGCAGGATGACCATGTCGGCGTCCTGCTCGATCGAGCCGGACTCGCGCAGGTCGGAGACCATCGGCCGCTTGTCGGTGCGCTGCTCGGGGCCACGGTTCAGCTGGGAGAGCGCGATGACCGGCACTTCCAGCTCCTTGGCCAGCAGCTTGAGGTTACGGGACATGTCCGAGACCTCCTGCTGACGGTTCTCGGCCCGGCGGGAGCCGCCGGACTGCATCAGCTGGAGGTAGTCGATGACGACCAGCTTGATGTCGTTGCGCTGCTTGAGCCGACGGCACTTGGCGCGGATCTCCATCATCGACAGGTTCGGCGAGTCGTCGATGAACAGCGGCGCCTCGCTGACGTCGGGCATCCGGCGGGCGACCCGGGTCCAGTCGTCGTCCGTCATGTTCCCGGAGCGCATGTGGTGCAGCGCGACCCGGGCCTCGGCGGAGAGCAGACGCATGGCGATCTCGTTGCGCCCCATTTCGAGCGAGAAGATCACGCTCGGCAGCTTGTGGTGGATCGAGCAGGCCCGCGCGAAGTCCAGCGCGAGGGTGGACTTGCCCATCGCGGGACGGGCGGCGATGACGATCATCTGGCCGGGGTGCAGGCCGTTGGTGAGCGCGTCGAAGTCGGCGAAGCCGGTCGGGACGCCGGACATCTGGCCGTTGCGGGAGCCGATCGCCTCGATCTCGTCGAGGGCGCCCTCCATGATGTCGGCGAGCGGCGCGTAGTCCTCGTTGGTGCGCTGCTCGGTGACGGCGTAGATCTCCGCCTGGGCGGCGTTGACGATCTCGTCCACGTCGCCCTCGGCGGCGTAGCCCATGCCGGCGATCCGGGTGCCCGCCTCGACCAGGCGGCGCAGCACGGCGCGCTCGTGGACGATCTGGGCGTAGTACTCGGCGTTGGCCGCGGTCGGGACGGAGTTGACCAGGGTGTGCAGGTAGGAGGCGCCGCCGACCCGCTGGAGCTCGCCGCGCTTGGTCAGCTCGCCGGCCACGGTGATCGGGTCGGCCGGCTCGCCCCGGGCGTACAGGTCGAGGATCGCGCCGTGGACCATCTCGTGCGCGGGCCGGTAGTAGTCGGCCGGCTTGAGCACCTCGACGACGTCGGCGATGGCGTCCTTGGAGAGCAGCATGCCGCCGAGGACGGACTGCTCGGCCGCGAGGTCCTGCGGGGGGACCCGCTCGAAGCCGTCCGCGCCGCCCTCGCCGTCGCCCTCGCCCCTGCGCTGCCAGCCGCCGTCCCGCTGGCCGTCCCCGGAGCCGTTCCGGCCGCCCTTGCCACCCTTCTGAAAGCCGTCGCGGCCACCGCCGCCCTTGCCGTCCTTGCCGCCCTGACCGCCGCGGCCGCGGGAGACCGGGAGCCGGTCACCGGGGCCGTCCGGGAAGGGCGCGTCGTCGAAGGCGCCGGCCGGGAAGGGGTCCTCGGCGGGCTGCCAGTCCTCCTCCGGCGGCGGGGCGTCGTGGTCGTCGTACTGGGGGCCGGTCACGCGTGTTCCCCGATCAGCGAGTGGTGCGAGTTTGGAGCTTGCCTTGCCGGTGGCTGGGTGGAGCGGATCCGCTCCTCTTTGTACGCCACGGCTCCGACAAATCGGACGCCGGGGCGCTGGGAGTGTCGGGCGGACGGCCCACGCTAAGGCGCCGGACGCCCTCCCGCCAAGGCGGTTATCCACAGGGGGTGTGGATGAACGGCCCCGGCCTGTGGAGAACTGCCGCAAAGCTGTGGACACCCCTGTGGACGTCCCTGTGGATAACCGGACGATCGATCCACCGTCAACCTGCTGACCTGGCATTACCTCTTTGAGGGCCTGTGCATGAGAAATTCTTCACACACCTCCGAACGGCTGTGGGCACGGAGCGGGCGAACGGCGTCGCTCAAGATTTCGAGTAACAGGCACAGGCCTCTTACGTCCATTACCTGTGGATGAGTAGCCTGGAGCCCATGACCGCCTCGCCCCCGACCCCCGCCCGCGCCGGGCGCCGGCACGACCGGGAGATCCTCTCCCTGGCCGTCCCGGCCTTCGGCGCACTGGTCGCCGAACCCCTCTTCCTGATGGCCGACTCGGCGATCGTCGGCCACCTCGGCACCCCCCAGCTGGCCGGGGTCGGCGTCGCCTCCGCCGCGCTCACCACCGCGACCGGCGTCTTCGTCTTCCTCGCCTACGCCACCACCGCGGCGGTCGCCCGCCGGATCGGCGCCGGGGACCGCCGGGGCGCCGTGCAGCAGGGCGTCGACGGCATCTGGCTCGCCCTCGGCCTGGCCGTCCCGGTGGTCCTGCTGACCCTGCTGGCGGCACCCCTGGTGGCCGACCTGCTGGGCGCCTCGCCGACCGCCGCGCCCTACGCGGTGACGTACCTGCGGATCAGCGCACTGGGCATCCCGGCGATGCTGATGGTGCTGGCCGCCACCGGCGTGCTGCGCGGCCTCCAGGACACCCGTACGCCCCTGCTGGTGGCCGTCGCGGGCTTCACCGCCAACATCGGCCTGAACGTCGGTCTGGTGTACGGCGCCGGGCTCGGGGTGGCCGGCTCGGCCTGGGGCACCGTGCTCGCGCAGACCGGGATGGCCGCCGTCTACCTGGTCGTGGTGGTCCGCGGCGCCCGCCGGGAGCGGGCCTCGCTGCGGCCGGACGCGACGGGCATCCGGGCCTGCGCCAGGGCCGGCGGCCCACTGCTGGTCCGGACTATCAGCCTGCGTGCGGTGCTGATGATCGCCACCGCGGTGGCCGCCCGGCTGGGCGACGACCAGGTCGCCGCGCACCAGATCACCATGACGCTGTTCAGCTTCCTGGCCTTCGCACTGGACGCCATCGCGATCGCCGGCCAGGCCATCATCGGCCGCTACCTGGGCGCCTCGGACGTCCCGGGCGCCAGGGCCGCCACCCGGCGGATGGTCCAGTGGGGAATCGGCTCGGGGGTGGTGCTCGGCCTGCTGGTGGTCGCCGCCCGCCCGCTGTACGTCCCGCTGTTCACGCCCGATCCGGCCGTGCGGGCCCAGCTGGACACCGCCCTGCTGCTGCTCGCGCTCAGCCAGCCGGTCTCCGGCCTGGTCTTCGTGCTGGACGGGGTGCTGATGGGTGCCGGGGACGGCCCGTACCTGGCCTGGGCGGCGCTCGCGACCCTGGCGGTGTTCGCCCCGGCGGCCTTCGCGGTGCCGGCCACCGGCGCCGGGCTGGCCGGGCTCTGGTGGGCGATGAACCTCTTCATGCTGGTCCGCGCCGCCTTCCTGGTCGGACGCGCCCGCGGCGGCAAGTGGCTGGTCACCGGGGCCGTGCGCGGGTAGCCCCGCCCCCCGGGGGGGGAGGCGGACGGCGCCTGGAAAGACGGACCGCGCCGGAAAAGACCGAGGGCCGGGCTCCCGGAGGAGCCCGGCCCTCAGGCCACTGCTACGGAACTCAGGCAGCGACGACCGCGATGTCCAGGTTGGCCTGGACGTCGGAGTGCAGCTTGACCGAGACCTTGTGGGTGCCCACGGTCTTGATCGGCGAGGCGATCGCGACGGCGCGCTTGTCGACCGCCGGGCCGCCGGCGGCCTTGATGGCGGCGACGACGTCGGCCTGGGTCACCGAGCCGAACAGACGGCCGGCGTCACCCGAGCGGACGGCCAGCTTGACCTGGACGCCCTCGAGCTGACCCTTGACCTCGTTGGCGGCCTCGAGGGTCTGGATGGCGTGGATCTTCCGGGCGCGACGGATGGCGTCGACGTCCTTCTGACCACCCTTGGTCCAGCGGATGGCGAAGCCACGCGGGACCAGGAAGTTGCGGGCGTAGCCGTCCTTGACCTCGACGACCTCGCCGGCGGAGCCGAGACCCGGCACCTCGTGCGTGAGGATGATCTTCATTACTTGGTCACCCTCTCTTAGCGCGCGGTGCTGGTGTAGGGCAGCAGCGCCATCTCACGGCTGTTCTTCACGGCCGTGGCGACGTCACGCTGGTGCTGGGTGCAGTTGCCGGTGACCCGGCGGGCACGGATCTTGCCGCGGTCGGAGATGTACTTCCGCAGCAGGTTCGTGTCCTTGTAGTCAACGTAGTTGACCTTGTCCTTGCAGAAGACGCAAACCTTCTTCTTCGGCTTGCGAGCAGGCGGCTTCGCCATTGTGTGCTCCATTTGGGGTTCACGGCCCGGCGGGCGTTCGGGGACGCCGCGGCCGGGCCGCACGAAATCTGTCAGCTCTTAGAACGGGGGCTCTTCCGAGTAGCCGTTGCCACCACCGGACGGGGCACCCCAGCCGCCGCCCTGGTTTCCACCGGACGGGGCGCTGGAGGCCCAGGGGTCCTCGGAGGGGCCGGACTGGCCGCCGGAGTTTCCACCCCAGTTGCCGCCCTGCTGGCCGCCACCGCCGCCCCAGTTGCCGCCACCGCCGCCCTGGCCGCCGCCGCCCTGCTGGCCGCCGAAGCCGCCGCCGGGAGCGCCGGACCGGTTGGCCCGGGTGACCTTGGCGGTCGCCGAGCGCAGGCTCGGGCCGACCTCGTCGACCTCGACCTCGAAGACCGTCCGCTTCTCGCCTTCCTTGGTCTCGTAAGACCGCTGGCGCAGTCGGCCCTGCACGATGACGCGCATGCCGCGCTGCAGCGACTCGGCCACGTTCTCCGCCGGCTGCCGCCAGACGTTGCACGTGAGGAAGAGGCTCTCGCCGTCCTTCCACTCGTTCGTCTGACGGTCGAAGGTGCGGGGGGTGGACGCGATGCGGAACTTCGCGACCGCCGCACCCGACGGGGTGAAGCGCAGCTCGGGGTCGTCGACGAGATTGCCGACGAGGGTGATGACGGTCTCGCCTGCCATGGTGGTGATGACCTCTCGGGAAGATGTCCGTTCACCGCTGTTTCACGTGAAACAACGGTCGCGAGCTACCCGAGACCCGAAGGCCTCAGAGGTGGCTCAGTGGGTGTCCGGGCGCAGGACCTTGGTCCGCAGAACCGACTCGCTCAGGCCCATCTGGCGGTCGAGCTCCTTGACGACCTCAGGCGTGGCCTTGAGGTCGATGACCGAGTAGATGCCCTCGGACTGCTTGTTGATCTCGTAAGCCAGACGGCGACGACCCCAGGTGTCGACCTTCTCCACCTTGCCGCCCGCGTTGCGGACGACGGTGAGGAAGTTCTCGATCAGGGGGGAGACAGCGCGCTCCTCGACCGAGGGGTCGAGGATGACCATCACCTCGTAGTGACGCATGGGTAACCCACCTCCTTTGGACTCAGCGGCCACGGTCTCTCCGTGGCAGGAGGGTTGTGCGTAGCGTCGGCACCGGTGCGGTGACGACTCCGGCCCACCGTAGCGGCAGGGTCCGACAGTCAGGCCCCGCACCACCCGATCGGGGGGCGGCCCCGTAAGAGGGCGCAAGGGGGCACAACTACACCAGTGCAGACGGCACAGCCTACCCGCACCCGTACGGCCGAACAAAACGCATAGGGGTTGTGAGACGGACCCAACCGCCGCAATCTGGACGGAACGGGATTCCTGCCCGTTCGTCTCCACGCCTGGAGGTGGGACCCATGGCCCAGTCCGTCCACCGCATGCCCGCGCTCACGCTGAACACCGACGGCCACCCGCACCCCCGCGAGAACACCCTGGTGGCGCTGACCGCCGTCCTGGGCGTGATCGCCTTCACCACCTCGTTCTTCCACAACCTGCATCTGCTGACCTCGTGGACCGGCCTGGCCGGCATCGTCACGGGGTTCTGGGGCATGTTCGTCTCGGTGACCACCGCCGAGCGCTTCGTCCTGATGATCACGCTCGGCGCATCCGCGATCGGCTTCTACCTCGGCATCGCCCGCGGCGGCCTCTGGGGCTGAACCAGGGCCTAACCGGGCCGCTCCGGAACCCTCGGCGCCCCCGCCGCGTATCTGCTGGAAGACAGGTACGCGACGGGGGCACCGTCGTGCCCGCCCGGAACGGGCGCCCGGGCCCCGGACGATAAGGTCAGCCCGAGAACCCGGGGCCCACCGCAGCCCGACCGACGAGGAGCACCGAGCAATGAGCCTGCGCCTGAGGACGATCACCCGCGAGGAGCACCTCGCCTTCATCAGGAGCCGCGCCTCGGCCAGCCACATGCAGGTGCCGTCGTGGGGCGACGTGAAGGCCGAGTGGCGGTCCGAGTCGATCGGCTG
Source organism: Kitasatospora xanthocidica (assembly GCF_014656195.1). Taxonomy (GTDB): domain Bacteria; phylum Actinomycetota; class Actinomycetes; order Streptomycetales; family Streptomycetaceae; genus Kitasatospora; species Kitasatospora xanthocidica. The sequence goes on from NZ_BNBY01000001.1 coordinate 428,957, forward strand.
GTTCGACGACGCCGACCAGCTCGTCGGCGCCGGCCTGGTGCTCTACCGCCAGCTGCCCAAGCTCAAGCGCTACCTCGCCTACCTGCCCGAGGGCCCGGTCATCGACTGGTTCGACCGGGACCTGGACCGCTGGCTCTCCCCGATGCTGGCGCACCTGAAGTCGCAGGGCGCGTTCTCCGTGAAGATGGGCCCGCCGGTGGTCATCCGCCGCTGGAACGCGCCCACCATCAAGGAGGCCATCGCCGCCAAGCAGGCCAAGCGGCTGCGCGACGTCGAGGCCGACTGGTACGAGGCCCGCGCCTTCGAGGTGGCCGACCGGCTGCGCAAGGCCGGCTGGCTGCAGGGCGAGGACGGCGGCGCCGGCTTCGGCGACGTCCAGCCCCGCTACGTCTTCCAGGTGCCGCTGGCCAACCGCTCGCTGGACGACATCCACAAGAACTTCAACCAGCTGTGGCGCCGCAACATCAAGAAGGCCGAGAAGAGCGGCGTCGAGGTGTTCCAGGGCGGCTACGACGAGCTGCCGATCTTCCACCAGCTCTACCTGGTCACCGCCGAGCGCGACCACTTCACCCCGCGCCCGCTGTCGTACTTCCAGCGGATGTGGAAGGCCCTCACCGCCGAGGACCCGAACCGCATGCGGCTCTACATCGCCTACCACGAGGGCGAGCCGCTGGCCGCGACCACGATGCTCGTGGTCGGCGAGCACGTCTGGTACTCCTACGGCGCCTCGGCCAACCACAAGCGCGAGGTCAAGCCGTCGAACGCGATCCAGTGGCGGATGATGCGCGACGCCTACGCCCTCGGCGGCGGCGTGTACGACCTGCGCGGCATCAGTGACACCCTGGACGAGAACGACCACCTGTTCGGTCTGATCCAGTTCAAGGTCGGCACCGGCGGGCAGGCGGCCGAGTACCTCGGCGAGTGGGACTTCCCGCTCAACAAGCTGCTGCACAAGGCCCTCGACCTCTACATGTCCCGCCGCTGAGGAGGCTGCTCCGATGACGCTGTCGCTCTACCTCGACACCGAACGCTGGCGCACCCACCAGCGCTCCGTCCTCGCCGAGTTCCCCGGCCTGGTGCCGGTCGCCAAGGGGAACGGCTACGGCCTGGGCAACCACCGGCTGGCCGAGGAGGCGACGCTGCTGGGCACCGGTGTGCTCGCCGTCGGTACCGCGTACGAGGCGGCCGACGCCGCCGAGTGGTACGGCGGTGAGCTGCTGGTGCTCACCCCGTACCGGGTCGGCGAGGAGATCCTCCCGCTGCCGCACGCCCGCGTGATCCGCACGGTGGCGAGCGTGGACGCGCTGCGGGCGCTGCACGGTGCCCGGGTGGTGCTGGAGTGCATGACCACCATGCGCCGGCACGGCGTGAGCGCCGACGACCTGCGCACCGTCGCCGCCGAGCTGGAGGGCGTCGCCTTCGAGGGCCTGGCGCTGCACCTGCCGATGGACCGGCCGGACGGCTCCAGCCCGGTCGAGGAGGTCGCGTACTGGGTGGACACCGCCCGCGCGGCCGGCATCCCGGTGCACACCGTGTTCGTCAGCCACCTCGGCGCGGCCGGCATGGAGCAGCTGACCCAGCGCTACCCGGGGACGGTCTTCCGGGCCCGGATCGGCACCCGGCTCTGGCTGGGCGACCACGCCGCGCTGGAGGTCCGGGCCACCGTCCTGGACGTCACCCCGGTGAAGAAGGGCGACCGCTACGGCTACCGCCAGCACCCGGCGCCGGCCGACGGCCACATCCTGGTGGTCGCCGGCGGCACCGCGCACGGCATCGGCCTGGAGGCGCCCAAGTACGTGCAGAGCATGGGCGCGCGGGCCAAGGGCATCGCCCGGGCCGGGCTGGCGACCGTCAACAAGACCAAGTCGCCGTTCCACTGGGCCGGCAAGCAGCTCTGGTTCGCCGAGCCGCCGCACATGCAGGTCTCGCTGCTGTTCCTGGACGGCGAGACCAAGGCCCCGGTGATCGGCGACGAGCTCGGTCTCCAGGTCCGCCACACCACCACGCACTTCGACCGCGTGGTGGACCGCTAGACGCTCCCCGGGCGCTCGGCGCGGCCCTTCGGCCCGCCCGCGCTACGGCTTCTCGGCCGGCTCCAGCAGTTCCGGCTCACCCAGCCACTGCTCGGGGCCGGCCGGCGCGTAGGCGGCGTAGCTCTCCTCCTCGCGCAGCCGCCGGGCGGTGCCCAGCACGAAGACGTCCGGGGCGCGGTCCAGCACCCCGCCGGAGGGGTCGTCGCTGCCGTCCCAGCGGACCGGGTCGCGGTCCGGGTACAGCACGTCGCGGACCACGAGGGTGACCAGGTAGAGCGTGCCGATCAGGTGCAGTCCGATCGCGAAGTGGTACCAGGCCTCGCCGATCCCGTGCTGCTTGGGCCCGGTGACGAAGCCCAGGTGGGACCAGATGCCCAGGGTGTAGAGCACCTCGCAGGCCTGCCAGATCAGGAAGTCCCGCCAGCGCGGCCGGGCCAGCACCGCGAGCGGCAGCAGCCAGAGCGCGTACTGCGGCGAGTACACCTTGTTGACCAGGACGAACAGCGCGACCACCAGGAAGGCCAGCTGCGCGAAGCGCGGGCGGCGCGGCGCGGAGAAGCCGAGCCACGCTATGGCCAGGCAGCCCAGCACCATCAGCGCGCCGATGTAGACGTCGAGGTCGGCCAGCCCGACGCCGCGGGTCTGCATGAGGATCAGCCAGACCGAGCCGTAGTCCTCGCCGCGGTGCTTGCTGAACACGTAGAAGGTCGACCAGCCCTGCCAGTTGGCGATCATGATCGGCAGGTTGACCACCAGCCAGGAGCCCACCGCGCCGCCCAGCGCCAGCCGGAACTCGCGCCACTTGCCGGCCCGCCAGCAGAGCACCAGCAGCGGGCCGATCAGCAGCAGCGGGTAGAGCTTGGCGGCGGTGGCCAGGCCGATGAAGACGCCGGCCCAGCCCGGCCGCGAGCTCGCCCACCAGGCCATCGCCACGGCGGCCAGCGCGACCGCGAGCAGGTCCCAGTTGACGGTGCCGTTGAGCAGCAGGACGGGCGCCAGCGCGAACAGCAGCGCGTCCCAGGGGCGGCGGCGGTGGGTGCGGGTGAGCGCGACCACCGCGACCACCGCGCAGGCCATCAGCAGCCCGGCGTTGACCGCCCAGAACCACTGCTCCTGGCTCTGCTGGTCGCCCCCGCCGGGCGTCAGCCAGGCCGCGACCTGCATGAACAGACCGGTCAGCACCGGGTACTCGAGGTACTGCAGGTCCCCCGAGGAGCCCGGGATGCGGTCCACGTACGGGTGCAGCCCGGCGGCGAAGCCGCGTCCGGAGAACAGGTGCGGGATGTCGCTGTAGCAGGCGTGGATGTACTGCGGCGAGCCCGGCTGGAACCAGGCCTGCTCGTAGCAGGGCACCTTCTGCACCATGCCGAGCACCGAGACCACGATCACGGCGAGCGCCAGGAAGCGCGCCGGGATCCACCAGGAGACGCCGAGCAGCGCCCGGCGGCCGGGCGGCCCGCCGATCACCTCGCTGCCGGCCGCCGCCACCGGGTCCTCGTCGGCCGGGACGACCACGGTGTTGGCGGGCGGCGCGGCCGTGGCGACGGCTGCCGGGGCGGGCCCTGCGGCGGCGCCGGGCCCGACCGGGGCGGCGGATTCGTCACGATCGCTCGACGTCATGCCGGACATCCTGCCGCACCGTCCGCGCCGGGACGAGGAGGACCCCGCAACGGTCTGCGGCGATCCGGGGGCGGCCGGGCCGCGAAGCGTGACGAAAACGGCGGTGGCGGCCCTCCGGGGAGGACCGCCACCGCCGTTCCGACGTCTCGCCCGGGCTACTGCCCGGCAACCCCTGGTGGGGCGGGGGGAGGCGTGGTCTGCGTCGGCTTTCCGGTCGGTTTGCCGCCGCCTCCCGGTGTCGTCGTGTCCGTGGGTGTCGGCTGCTGCGTCTGGCAGCCGGGCAGGCCCAGCAGACAGGTGTTGGTCGGGTGCGGGGTCTTGGTCTTCGTCGGGGTCGGCTGCTGGTCGCCGGGGCAGTCCACGCCCGGCACGCAGGTCGGGGTCTGGGTCGGCTGCGGCGGGGCGGGCTGCGTCGGCTGCTGGGTCTGCGTCGGGGCCGACGGGCTGTCGGTCATCGTCGGCGTCGGCGCGGCCGTGGGCGTGGACGGCGCGCCCGAGGAGTCGACCTCGGAGCCGACCGGCTGCGGGCTCGGGAAGTCGAGCACCTTCTCGTTGGCCAGCGCGACCTTCATGTACCGGGTGAAGACGTCCGTCGGGATGTCACCACCGTGGATGGAGGCCTTGCCGCCGGTGCCGTTGAGCGACTGCCGCTCGTGCTTGCTCGGGTCCTCGCGCCACATCGCGACGCTGGTCACCAGCTGCGGGGTGTAGCCGACCCACCAGGCCGACTTGTTCTGGTCGGTGGTACCGGTCTTGCCCGCCACCGGGCGGCCCAGCGCGAGGGTCTTGGTACCGGTGCCCTTCGCCGCCACGTTCACCAGGACGTCGGTGACGTTGTCGGCGACGGTCGGCTCCAGCGCGACCTTGGCCTCCTTCTTGCCGAAGCCCGGGCGCTCCTTGCCGTCCACCTCGACCTTGGTGACCGAGTACGGCTCGGACTCCTTGCCGCTGGCCGCCAGGGTCCCGTAGGCGGTGGCCATCCGGATCGGGCTGATGGTGGAGGTGCCGAGCGGGAAGGTGGCGGTCTTCGGGTCGGCGAGGCTGTCCTTCTTGACGCCCATCTGCACCGCGATGTCGGCCACGTTCTGGCCGCCCACGTCCTGGTTGAGCTGGACGAAGGGCACGTTGTACGAGAACTGCATGGCCTGCCGCAGCGAGACGTAGCCGTGCTTGCTGGTGTCCTCGTTCTTCTGCTTGTACGGCTTGCCGTCGTCGCCGATCACCAGCGAGCCGTCCGGCTTGCGGATCTCGGAGAGGTCGTCGGCCAGGTAGCGGCTGTCGGCGTTGATCCGCTTCGGCTTGCCGTCCTCCTTCGCGGTCTGCACGCCGACCTGCATGGCGGTGGCCAGTACGAAGGGCTTGAAGGTCGAGCCGACCTGGACGCCGGTGGCGTCGGCGTTGTTGTCGAAGTGGCCGTTCTCCACGCCGTCACCGCCGTAGAGGGCGATGATCGCGCCGTCGGAGGGGCGGATGCTGGCGGAGCCGAACTGGATGTTGGTGTCGTTGTCCGGCCGCTTCTGCGGGTTGAGGTTCTCCGCCTTGACGTCGTCCACGGCCTTCTTCAGGGCGTCGACCTTGTCCTTCTCGAAGGTCGTGTAGATCTTCAGGCCGCCCTTGTCGATCACCTGCTGGGTGATCGACTTGTCGTTGTTCAGGACGTACTTGTTGGCGGTGTCGACCAGGTAGCTGATCTCACCGTTCATGTTGGTGCTGGGCTTCAGCGGGACCGGGGTCGGGAACGTGGTGCACTTGGCCCGGTCCTCCGGGGTGATGGCCTTGGTCTTCACCATCTGGTCGAGGATCCAGGCCCACCGCCCCTCGGCCCGCTCCTTGTTCGCCGGGTTGGTCGGGTCGTAGTACGCCGCGCCCTTGAGCAGGCCGGCCAGCATGGCGCTCTGGCAGACGTCCAGATCCTTGGCGTCGATCCCGTAGTACGCCTGGGCGGCGGCCTGGGCGCCGTTGGCGCCGCGGCCGAACCAGCTGGTGTTCAGGTAGCCCTTGAGGATCTCGGGCTTGTCCAGCTTCTGGTTGATCTTCAGGGTGATGAAGAACTCCCGCACCTTGCGGCTGAGGGTCTGCTCCTGGCTCAGGTAGGCGTTCTTGACGTACTGCTGGGTGATCGTCGACGCGCCCTGGGTCTCACCGCCCTTCGCCATGTTGTAGACGGCGCGCATCATGCCCTTGGGGTCGATGCCGCTGTCCTCGCGGAAGCTCTGGTTCTCCGCGGCGATGACGGCGTTCTGCAGGTTCGGGCTGATCTCGTCGAGCGGCACGATCTGACGGTTGGTCTGGCCCTTGCGGGTCATCTCGCTGCCGTCCGCCCAGTAGTAGATCGTGTTCTGGCCCTTCACCAGCTCGTTCATGTTGGGGATCTCGGTGGTCTGGTACAGGTAGAACACCAGGCCGACGAAGCAGCCGAAGACCAGCAGGAAGCCGCTCAGCCACTGCTTCCAGGACGGCAGCCAGCGCCGGACCCCGGTCTTGCCGAAGCGCGGGTAGTCGATGAAGCGCTTCTTGCCGGGCCCGGCGGCCGCGGCGGCACCGCGCCGGCCGCCACCGGCACCACCGGTACCGCCGGCATCGGCACCACCGCCCTTGCCCTTCTTCTGGGCGGCCTTGCGCATCTCGGCACGGGTCATCCGGGGTTGCTGAGCGGTCTCCCGGACGCCCGGCGGGCGCCGACGGCCGAGGCCCTCGGAGCTCAACTCGTCGGGCCCAGGCCCTCCCCGACGGCCGCCGCCTCCCGGGGGCTGCTGCCCGTCACCGCCCGGGTCGGGCGTCCTTCGCCGTCGCTCGCTCATCTTCCAGCTACTCCTCGCCAGGCGTTTCCGACCTGAAGGCAGGGTTCACGTCCGATGCCCGCCAACCGCCCTGATCCCGGAGGTGGTCCTCGTGCACACGCGACAGCGTACGCAGCACTGAATTACAACTAATCGGGCATCATTCGCCAATAACCGCAAAACGGCGTCAGATCATTACACGCCCGTTGCCAAGCCCACCCGCGCGTCGGCTTGTGATCACATTCACGCGCGCCCCCCTTGCCGGTTCCGGGGGTCGGGTTTACTGTTCTCGATATATCGAGCCGATACATCGAAGCGGAATACCGCCGGATGCAGCGGCTCGACGGAGGCCGAGAGGGAGGAGGACGCGGCAGTGGGCAGGCGCTCAGGAGTCCTGGAATTCGCCGTTCTCGGCCTGCTCCATGACGCTCCGATGCACGGCTACGAGCTGCGCAAGCGGCTCAACATCCTGCTCGGCACGTTCCGCGCGCTCTCCTACGGCACGCTCTACCCGTGCCTGAAGAGCCTCGTCGCCCAGGGCTTCCTGGTCGAGGACAACCCGGACGTCGAGTACGTCCCGGCCACCGCGCTCAACGGCAAGCGGTCCAAGATCGTCTACCGGCTCTCCCCCGAGGGGAAGCAGCGCTTCGAGGAGCTGCTCGCCGACTCCGGTCCGGACGCCTGGGAGGACGAGCACTTCGGCGTCCACTTCGCGTTCTTCGGCCAGACCGACCGGGCCGTCCGGATGCGCGTCCTGGAGGGGCGCCGCAGCCGGCTGGAGGAGCGTCTGGAGCGGATGCGCAACTCGCTGGCCCGTGCCCGCGAACGGTTCGACGACTACACCGTCGAACTCCAGCGGCACGGACTGGAGTCCGTGGAGCGCGAGGTCCGCTGGCTCAACGAGCTGATCGAGACCGAGCGGTCCAACCGCACCGGCCGCCCCGGCGGCCCCGCCACCGGCGGCAACTCCACCGCCGTACCCCACAAGACTTCGGACGGCCGTGGCCAGGAGACCGGGTCCTCGGACCCGTCCGGGCCACCGTACGACCGCCCGGGGCGCTCCGCCCAGGAGCGCTGACACCGCGCCAGCCCTGTGCCGCGCGGCAGGAGTGGGCGCCTCGCGCCCCACAAGCAGTCATCGAAGATGCAGGACGAGTTCCGCCGGTACCGGCGGCCCTCATGAGATCACAGGGAGCAACCGGAAATGGGTTCGGTTCGCGTAGCCATCGTGGGCGTCGGCAACTGCGCCGCGTCGCTGGTGCAGGGTGTCGAGTACTACAAGGACGCCGACCCGGCCGGCAGGGTCCCCGGGCTGATGCACGTCCAGTTCGGTGACTACCACGTCAGTGACGTGGAGTTCGTCGCCGCGTTCGACGTCGATGCCAAGAAGGTCGGCTTCGACCTGGCCGACGCCATCGGCAACAGCGAGAACAACACCATCAAGATCTGCGACGTGCCGCCGAGCGGCGTCACCGTCCAGCGCGGCCACACCCTCGACGGCCTGGGCAAGTACTACCGCCAGACCATCGAGGAGTCCGACGAGGCCCCGGCCGATGTCGTCGCGATCCTCAAGGAGAAGCAGGTCGACGTCCTGGTCTGCTACCTGCCCGTGGGCTCCGAGCAGGCCGCCAAGTTCTACGCCCAGTGCGCCATCGACGCCAAGGTCGCCTTCGTGAACGCCCTGCCGGTGTTCATCGCGGGCACCAAGGAGTGGGCGGACAAGTTCACCGAGGCCGGCGTGCCGATCGTCGGTGACGACATCAAGTCCCAGGTCGGCGCCACCATCACGCACCGCGTGATGGCCAAGCTGTTCGAGGACCGCGGTGTCCTCCTCGAGCGCACCATGCAGCTGAACGTCGGCGGCAACATGGACTTCAAGAACATGCTCGAGCGCGAGCGCCTGGAGTCCAAGAAGGTCTCCAAGACCCAGGCCGTCACCTCGCAGATCCGTGACCGCGAGATGGGCGCCAACAACGTCCACATCGGTCCCTCGGACTACGTGGCCTGGCTGGACGACCGCAAGTGGGCCTACGTCCGCCTCGAGGGCCGCGCGTTCGGCGACGTCCCGCTGAACCTGGAGTACAAGCTCGAGGTCTGGGACTCCCCGAACTCCGCCGGTGTCATCATCGACGCCGTGCGCGCCGCGAAGATCGCCAAGGACCGCGGCATCGGTGGCCCGATCCTGTCGGCCTCCTCGTACTTCATGAAGTCCCCGCCGGTCCAGTACTTCGACGACGAGGCCAAGGAGAACGTCGAGAAGTTCATCCGCGGCGAGGTCGAGCGCTGAGCGCAGCGAAGTTCGCGACTGTCGAACGCTGTGCGCTGAGCGTTCGTAGCTCGTAGCTCGTGGCTCCACCGAAGGGCCCGTGATCCCCGGATCATGGGCCCTTCACCTTTCCCGGGGCAATGTTTCACGTGAAACCACGGCCGGTTCCATGGCACTCTGGGCGGGTGGCGATCACCGAGAACGGCAGCACCCACCAGTCCGCGCACCGCGCCACGCTCCTGGAGCTGCTCCGGGGCCGCGACTTCCGGAAGCTGCTGACCGCCCGGGTGCTCTCCCAGCTCTCGGACGGCGTCTTCCAGGTCTCGCTCGCCGCCTACGTGGTCTTCTCCCCCGAGAAGCAGTCCTCCCCCGCCGACATCGCCTCGGTGCTGGCCGTGATGCTGCTGCCGTTCTCGGTGATCGGCCCGTTCGCCGGGGTGCTGCTGGACCGCTGGCGCCGTCGCCAGGTGCTGTACTTCGGCAACCTGGCCCGCTTCGGGCTGGGCATGGTCACCGGCGCGCTGCTCCTGGCCGAGGCTCCGACCTGGCTGTTCTTCGCCTCGGCCCTGCTGGTCACCGCGCTCAACCGGTTCATCCTGGCCGGTCTGTCCGCGGCCCTGCCCCGGGTGGTGGAGCAGGACCAGCTGGTCACCGCCAACGCGCTCTCCCCCACCCTCGGGACGGTCGCCGCCGCCTCGGGCGGGGGCATCGGCTTCCTGCTGCACCAGGTGATGACCCCCGGGCCGGAGGCGGACGCCGCGCTGGTCACGGTCGCCTCGCTGCTCTACCTGTCGGCCGCGCTGGCCGCCCGCCGGATGGACCGCGACCTGCTCGGCCCGGACCAGCACGCCGACCGCCCGGCGCTCGGTCAGGCACTGGTCCGGGCCGCCGTCGAACTCGGCGCCGCGGTGCGCCACCTGGTCCGGGACTGCCGGCCCGCCGTGCACGCGCTGGCCGCCGTCACCGCGGCCCGGTTCTGCTACGGCGTGCTGATCGTGGTCGTGGTGATGCTCGCCCGGTACACCTTCAACGACCCGTCCGACAGCGCGGCCGGCCTGGTCACCCTCGGCCAGGCGGTCGGCCTCTCGGCCGCCGGCTTCTTCATCGCCGCGGTGGTCAGCCCGTGGTGCACCCGCCGGCTCGGCCTGACCGGCTGGATGACGGCCTGCCTGGTCGCCCCGGTGGTCTTCGTCCCGGCACTCGGTCTGAGCTTCACCCTGGCGCCGTGTCTGATCGCCGCCCTGCTGCTCGGCGTGGTCACCCAGGGCACCAAGATCTGCGCCGACACCGTGGTGCAGGAGTCGGTCGAGGACGAGTTCCGCGGCCGGGTCTTCGCCATCTACGACGTGCTGTTCAACGTCGCCTTCGTGGCCGCGGCCCTGGTCACCGCGCTGGTGCTGCCGCTGTCCGGCCGGTCGGTCGGGGTGGTCGTCGGGGTCGCCGCGGTGTACGCCGGCACGGCCGCCCTCTACCTGCGCGCCGCCCGCCGCCGGCCCGGACACTGAACCGGGCCGCTGGACCAGGCCGCTAACCGGACCGCCGACCGGTTCTCCACGAAACCCCCGGGACTCGGGACGGATGGCGTCCGACCGAGTCGCTAAGGTGTCAGACCTGTCGGAGCGACAGCACTCTGTCTCGGGGGACGAACTGATGAGCACACCGCCCAACCCCTACGGCCCGCCACAGCCGGCGCCGGGGGGACCGCCCGCGCACCCGTACGGCTCGCCCGTTCCCCCGCCGGCCGCGCCCTACGGGCCGCCGCCCGGCTACGGGCAGCCCCCGCAGCCGGCCCCCGGCTACGGACCGCCACCGCCGTACGGGCAGCAGCCCCCGTACGCGCAGCAGCCCCCGTACGGCCAGGCGCCGCCCGGGCAGCAGCCGTACGGGCAGCAGCCGCCCCCCGGGGCGTACGGCTACCCGCAGCCCGCCGCTCCGGCACCGGCCGCACCGCCCGCCAAGCGCAGCGGCTTCTCCAAGCTGAAGGCCGTCGGCCTGGTCGGTGGCGGCGTGGCCCTGGTGGTCGGGTACTTCGTCGCCGGACCGAGCGTCAGCAGCGCCAAGCCCGGCGACTGTGTGAAGGTTAGCGGCTCCCGCGATGTCGACATCGTCAAGTGCACGGATTCCAAAGCGAATTACCGCGTACTGTCGAAGTTCGAAGGCACCACCGACGTGAACCGCTGCAAGCAGACGCCGCAGACCACCAGCGCCGTCTCGGGCAAGAGCGGCCGCCGCTGGAACAAGAAGCGGTACGTGCTCTGCCTCGGCCCGATGGCACCCGCCACCACCGGCCTCCCGCCGGTGAAGAAGTCCTGAACCCTTCCGCCACTCCGTCCCCGGGGGACCACTTGTCCGTTCCGCCTCCGCCCCAGATGCCGTACGGTCCGCCGCCGGGCGACGGCAACCCCTACTCCTCCGGCGGTGCCTACGGCGCGCCGCCCCCGCCGCCGCCCGGCCAGCCCGGGTACGGCTACCCGAGCGCCCCGCCGCCCGAGCAGCCGTACGGCTACCCGCAGCAGGCCGCGGGCTACGGCTACGGGTACCCGCAGCAGGGCCCGGCGGACGGCCTCACCTGCCGTTTCTGCGGGGGCTACCCGGCGGTCAACGCCACCGTCCGCGGCCACCAGGGCCTGATACTCGCCTACCGGATGCTGCGGATGACCGGCCCGTTCTGCCGCACCTGCGGAACGGCCACCGTGCGCGACATGTCCGCCCGGACGCTGGTCCAGGGCTGGTGGAGCCTGGTGTCGTGGCTGCTCACCCCGATCACCCTGCTGGCCAACCTCGTCCCGCACAACCGGTTCCAGCGGCTGCAGCCGCCCGTGCCGGGCAGCCACGGCCCGCAGCTGGACCCGGGCGTCCCGCTGACCCGCCGCCCGCACATCGCGATGCTGCTGGTGCCGGTCTCGCTGGCGGTCACCCTCGTCCTGGCCTCCACGGGCGTGCTCGGCCCGGGGAAGCACGGCACCGGCACGGACCCGATCATCGCGGCGCCGTCGCCGTCGGCCAGCTCCTTCAGCTACACGCCCGCGCCGCCGCCGGCCTTCCCCTCGCCGACCTTCACGATGCCGGCGGTGCCGAGCATCACCCTGCCGCCGGTCACCACCCCGAGCGACCCGGCCGACGCGCCCGACAGCGTCGACACGGCCAAGGCCGGCGACTGCCTGCGCAACGAGAACGGCCCGGCCGGCGAGACCACCGACACCCACCCGAAGGTCTCGGTGCTGCCCTGCACCGACACCAAGGCGCAGTACAAGGTGATCTACAAGTACCCCGCCACGTCGGACGAGAAGGTCTGCGAGAAGCAGCCGAAGTCGGACAGCTGGTACACCCGGACCTACACCAACTTCCCGGCGCTGAACTACGTGCTCTGCCTCAAGAAGCTCAAGTAGCCCCAGCGGTCAGGGCAGTTCGGGGGTAGCCCGAGCGGTCCGCCGCACGTGTGAGGGGTGGTCCCGGCCTG
>NZ_BNBY01000001.1:441147-769452 GCF_014656195.1 Kitasatospora xanthocidica
TGCCGGCCCCACCCCTCACGTCGTGTCCGGAGCGTCCCCGCCGGGGCGCCGGAGCCGGGTCAGCCCTGCTGCCCGGCCCACCAGGCCCGCAGCGCCGCGACCGCCTCGTCGTGCTCCATCGGGCCGTTCTCCAGCCGCAGTTCGAGCATGTGCTTGTACGCCTTGCCGACCTGCGGGCCGGGCTTGAGGCCGAGCAGCTCCATGATCTGGTTGCCGTCCAGCGCCGGGCGGACGGAGTCCAGCTCCTCCTTCGCCCTCAGCTCGGCGATCCGCGTCTCCAGGCCGTCGTAGGTGCGCGAGAGCGTGGCGGCCTTCTTCTTGTTGCGGGTGGTGCAGTCGGAGCGGGTCAGCTTGTGCAGCCGCTCCAGCAGCGGCCCGGCGTCGGTGACGTAGCGGCGCACCGCGGAGTCGGTCCACTCGCCGCCGCCGTAGCCGTGGAAGCGCAGGTGCAGCTCGACCAGGCGCGAGACGTCCTCGGTGAGCTCCTTGGAGTACTTGAGCTCGCGCATCCGCTTGCGGGTCATCTTGGCGCCGACCACCTCGTGGTGGTGGAAGGAGACCCGGCCGTCCGGCTCGAAGCGGCGGGTGCGCGGCTTGCCGATGTCGTGCAGCAGCGCGGCCAGCCGCAGGATGAGGTCCGGGCCGTCCTGCTCCAGGGCGATGGCCTGCTCCAGGACGGTCAGCGAGTGCTCGTAGACGTCCTTGTGCCGGTGGTGCTCGTCGCGCTCCAGCCGCAGCGCGGGCAGCTCGGGCAGCACGTGGTCGGCCAGGCCGGTGTCGACCAGCAGCCGCAGGCCCTTCACCGGGTGGTCGGCCAGCAGCAGCTTGTTGAGCTCGGCCTGGACCCGCTCGGCCGAGACGATGGTGATCCGCTCGGCCATCGCGGCCATCGCGGCGATCACCTCGGGCGCCGGGTCGAAGTCCAGCTGGGCGGCGAAGCGGGCGGCCCGCATCATCCGCAGCGGGTCGTCGGAGAAGGACTCCTCGGGGGTCGCCGGGGTGCGCAGCACCCGGGCCTCCAGGTCCTCCAGGCCGCCGTGCGGGTCGACGAAGCCGCGGCCGGGCAGGTCGACCGCCATCGCGTTGACCGTGAAGTCCCGGCGGACCAGGTCCTCCTCGATGGTCTCGCCGTAGGTCACCTCGGGCTTGCGGGAGGTGCGGTCGTACGCCTCGGAGCGGTAGGTGGTGATCTCGATCAGGAAGGAGCCCTCGGGGGTGTCCTTGCGGGCGCCCACCGTGCCGAAGGCGATGCCGACGTCCCAGACCGCGTCCGCCCAGCCCTTGACCAGCTTGAGCACCTGCTGCGGGCGGGCGTCGGTGGTGAAGTCCAGGTCGTTGCCGAGGCGGCCGAGCAGCGCGTCCCGGACCGAGCCGCCGACCAGCGCCAGCCGGTGCCCGGCCGCCTGGAAGCGGCGGGCGATCTCGTCGGCGACCGGCGACACCCGCAGCAGCTCTTGCAGGCCCATGGTCTGGGCCTCGCTCAGGCCTGGTACGGCCCGGAGGTCGGTGCTGGAACGGTCGGTACGCGCGGTGGGCTCATTGGCAGTGGACACGGCTCACAAGGGTACGTGCCCCGACAGGTCAACCGCCCGCGCGTTTTGGGCGTCTCACCCCACAGCCCGCAACACTGCACCGCAGGCTGCATCGTTACCATGCCGGTGGACGAGTCTCGGGCACCGGACAGGGGATGCGGTGCCGCGTGCCGTCACGGCCTGCGGCGCTCCCGCGGAAGCGGTGCGGCGAGGGCGTCGGGCCATCGGTTCCCAGCGTTCCGAGTGCTCCGAGAATTCCAAGAGTTTCCAGAGTTTCAGAGTTCAAGAGTTCAAGAGTTCCAGAGTTCCAAGCGAAGGACCGTCGGGCGCACCGCGCCGGACGGGACGACCAGCATCAGCAGCAGCGATCGAGAACGGCGAGGGCGAAACGAGTGAGTGAGCCGGCACGGCACTCGGGCCTGGGGGCGCACCGACAGCCTGGACGGGCCGAACGTCCCGCCGACGGACGTCATCCGGTCCGCCGGGCGGGGCTGCGCCTCGCCGCCGCCTGTGCGGCCGCCCTGACCCTCTTCGCGGCCTCCCCGGCCGGTGCGCTGCCGGCCGGGGGCAACACGAACCCGGCCGCCGACTCCACCGCCTCGGCCAAGTACCCGGTGGTCCTGACCATCGAGTCGCTGGCCCCGCAGGTGGCCGTCCCCAACGGCACCGTGACGATCACCGGGCACGTCACCAACGCCGGCCAGTCCGCGCTGAAGGGCGCCCACGCGGCCGTCCGCAAGCCGTACTCCGGCAAGCCGCTGGACCGGCGCAGCGACCTGGCCGGCGTGGCCGGCCGCTCCACGCCGGTCGAGCCGGACGGCGTGGAGCTGGACAGCCCCCAGTACGCCCTTCCGGAGCTGAACCCGGGCCAGACCCTGCCGTACACCCTGAGCGTCGCGGTGAACGACCTCGGGCTGTCCTCCAGCGGCGTCTACGAGCTCGCGGTGGACGCCTGGGGCTCGACCGCCGACAACTCGCACGACCGGGCCCTGGGCATCGCCCGGAGCTTCCTGCCGTACAACCCGGGCGGCGCCGAGGCGCAGCCGACGAAGCTCGCCACGCTCTGGCCGCTGGTGCACGCGCCGGTGCTGACCGCGCAGACCGTCACCGACAACGACCAGTCCGTCCCGGTGCTGCGCGACGACAGCCTGGCCACCGACCTCGCCCCGGGCGGCCGGCTGTACGAGCTGGTCGACACCGGCTCCAAGCTGCCGGGGCTGACCTGGGTGGTCGACCCGGACCTGCTGGACGCCGCGCTCGCGATGACCAAGCCGTACCGGGTGCAGAACCCGGGCACCGAGGAGGCGGGCAAGCCGGCCAGGGACGACAACACCGTCCTGCACAACGGCTCGGCCGCCGCCGGCGCCTGGCTGGACAAGCTGCGCGCCGCCGTCGCCAAGCCGGAGAACCAGGTGGTCGCGCTGCCGTACGCCGACCCGGACCTCGCCTCGATCGCGCACAACGGCGCCGACCTGTCCGGGATGGCCACCGCGCTCGGCAAGGCGGCCACGGCCGGCCGGCTGACCGTCGAGGGCCGGCTCTCGGTGGACACCCGCTCCGACGTCGCCTGGCCGTACCAGGGCTACGTCGACCAGCAGATCGTCGGCCTCGCCCAGCAGACCGGCAGCTCCCTGGTGCTGGCCAACGGGGCGAGCATGCCGGAGCCGGACGCGCTGAACTACACCCCCAGCGCGGCGCGGCCGATCGGCAACGGGCAGAGCGCCGTGGTCGCCGACGAGACGGTCTCCGCGCTCTTCCAGCGGGACCTGAGCACCGCGAAGGACCAGACCGAGTCGACCCAGCGCTTCCTCGCCGAGACCTTCGCGATCACCCACGAGCAGCCGCAGAACCAGCGCGGCCTGCTGGTCATGCCGCCGCGCGACCTGAGCGTCACCACCGCCAAGGTGCTGGCGACCGCCCTGCAGGCGGCGTCCGGCAAGTGGATCGCCCCGGTCAAGCTGGACGCGGTGGCGCAGTCCTCGCCCGACCCGAAGGCCACCACCGGCGTCCCCGCCGCCACCGACTACCCGACCCAGGCCCGTGCCACCGAGCTGACGTCGACCGAGCTGGTCGCCACCAACCGGATCCAGTACGACCTGGACACCCTGATGCGGGTGCTCACCCTGCCGCAGCGGGTGCGCGGCCCGTTCAACGCCGCCATGGTCCGCTCGCTGTCCACCGAGTGGCGCGAGCGGGAAGCGGCCGGCGTCGACTACCGCAAGGGCGTCACGGCCTACCTGAAGGAGCTGACCAAAGCCGTCCAGGTGCCGCCGAAGAAGGTGGTCACCCTGGCGGGCGACACCGGTCTGCTCCAGGTCAGCGTCCGCAACGACCTCACCCAGACGGTCACCAACCTGAAGCTGGTGCTCACCTCGGCCCAGCCGAACAGGCTGAACGTCCGCCGGGAGGAGGAGCTGGTCCTCCCGGCCTCGCAGAGCGCCACCCTCCGCTTCCAGGCCGAGGCGCACAACAACGGGACGGTCCAGATGACCGCCCAGCTCTGGACCACCGGCCCCAACGGGCGGCCGTACGGCGAAGCCCAGCCCTTCACGGTCGAGGTCACCTCGGTGACCAACGGCGTGCTGTACGTCTTCGCGGGCGCCGGCGTGCTCCTGCTGCTGGCCGCGCTGCGCTTCGTCCGCCAGCGAAAGCGGCGGGACGGGCAGCCGCACGCGGACGGCGACCAGCCGGTCGGCGACGCCCCGGCGACGGGCGGGGCCGCGGCGGCGGAGCCGACGGCGGAGTCCACGGACGCCCCGGACGCCCCGGAGGCGGCGGACCGGCCCGCCCGGTCCGCCGGGTCCACCGGCGACGGGCCGGGGGACGGCGACGCCGGTGCCGGTCCCGCGCAGACACCGCGCGGCAGCAGCCCGGATGGCCGGGATCGGGCCGCCAGTGATGAGAAGGTTGGTCCTTGATACCGCCGACCCCCCGTGACGCCGGGCCGGCCTCCCCCCACGACAGCGAAGAGGTGACATGACCGGGCGCAGCGAGGAGCGGCCGCCGGGCCGCGGTGAGAGCCGGCCGGGTGCCGAGTCGCCGTCCGGCGACTGGTACGTGGCCGACACCTACGCCCAGGACCCGTACGCGGCCGACGCCTACGGGAACCAGCAGGACGGCCAGGACCCGTACGGTCTGCGGGCGGGCCGCCCGGCCGCGCCGCAGCCGCCGGCCGCCGCGTACGACGTGCCGCCGCAGCTGCCGCCGCAGGGCGGTGGCTACCCGACGCCGGTGCCGCCGACCCCGTACCCGGCGGCGGACCGGTTCTCGGCCCCGGTGCCGCCGATGCAGCCCGGCTGGGACACCCCGCCGCAGGGCGGCTGGCAGCAGGAGCCGGCCCCGGCTCCGGCCGGCGGCCAGTGGGGCGGTGCCGGACAGCCGCAGCAGCAGTGGGAGCCCGGCCCGGCGCACTCCGCGTGGGACAGCGAGACCACCGAGTACGTCGGGGTGGACGCGCTGTTCGGCGGCCGGCCGGCGACGGAGGCCGCGGCCCAGCCGCCGGTCCCGCCGCCCGCTCCGGCCCCGCAGCCGACCCAGCCGATGACCCAGCACACGACCCAGCCGGTGCCCGCGCCGGGCGCCCCCGGCGCCGTGCCGCCGGCCGGCCCCGCGCCGTACCCGCCGGTGGGCGGCCACCCGGGGCAGCCCCGGCCCGGCGGTCCGGGCGGGCAGCGCCCCTTCGTGCCGCCGATCGAGTTCGACCCGCCGCTCTCCGAGGAGGAGGCCACCATGCAGGTGGCCGCCGTCGCGGTGCCCCCGGCGGTCGAGCCGCTGGCGGACCTCGCCGCCGAGGAGCACACCGCGGAGCCCGCGGCCGCGCCCGCCCCGGCGGGCGGCGGCGGGGGCAAGGTCGCCAGCCTGCTCAACTCCAGCGCGATCATGGCGGCCGGCACCCTGGTCTCCCGCGGCACCGGCTTCGTCCGGACCATGGTGATCACCACCGCCATCGGCGTCGGCGTGATGGGCGACTCGTACAACGCGGCGAACACCCTGCCGACCCTGCTGTACATCCTGATCGGCGGCGGCGCGCTGAACGCCGTCTTCGTGCCGCAGCTGGTGCGCAGCATGAAGAACGACGAGGACGGCGGCACCGCGTACGCCAACCGGCTGCTCACCCTGGTGATGGTCGGGCTCGGCGGCGTGGTGTTCCTGGCCGTGCTCGGGGCTCCCGTCCTGGTCCAGCTGATCGCCCACCCGATGATGGCGAACCCGGAGCGCGCCGAGACCACGGTCGCGATGGCCCGCTACTGCCTGCCCACGATCTTCTTCATGGGCATCCACGTGGTGATGGGCCAGATCCTCAACGCCCGCGGCCGGTTCGGCGCGATGATGTGGACCCCGGTCCTGAACAACATCGTGGTGATCTTCACCTTCTCCGCGTACACCTGGGTCTACGGCGGGTTCGGCACCACCGGCGTCACGCCCGAGTCCATCTCCCCCGAGGGCGTCCGGCTGCTCGGCCTCGGCACCCTGGTCGGCCTGGTCGTCCAGGCCCTGGCGATGATCCCGTACCTGCGGGCGGCCGAGTTCCGCTTCCGGCCGCGCTTCGACTGGCGCGGCCACGGCCTGGGCAAGGCCGCCCGGCTGGCCAAGTGGACGTTCTTCTTCGTGCTCGCCAACCAGGCCGGCTACCTGGTGATCACCCAGCTGTCCACCATGGCCGGTGACGCCGCCGCGGCGGCGGGCCACCACGGCGGTGCCGGTCTGGCCGCGTTCTCCAACGCCCTGCTGATCTGGCAGCTCCCGCAGGCCGTGATCACCGTCTCGATCATGAGCGCGGTGCTCCCCCGGCTCTCCCGGGCGGCCGCCGACGAGGACGCCGGAGCCGTCCGCGACGACATCTCCTACGGTCTGCGCACCACGGCCGTGGCGGTCGTCCCGGGGGCGTTCCTGTTCCTGTCGCTCGGCCCGGTGATCGGCCGTTCGATCTACGCGGTCGGCGGCAACGAGGCCGTCCTGAGCGCCGCCACCGACGTCGGTCTGATGCTCTCCGCCTTCGCGCTGGGCCTGATCCCCTACTCGGCCCAGTACGTGATGCTCCGCGGCTTCTACGCCTACGAGGACACCCGGACGCCGTTCGCCAACACCGTCTGGGTCGCGGTCTGCCAGGCCGGCTTCTCGGTGCTGTGCTGGCTGCTGCTGCCCGCCCAGTGGACCGTGGTCGGCATCGCCTTCGGCTACGGCCTGGCGTACGCCGTCGGGGTGATGGTGGCCGTGCCGAAGCTGAAGAAGAAGATCGGCGGACTGGACACCAAGCGGATCGGCAAGACGTACAGCCGGCTCGCCACCGCCTGCGTCCCGGCCGCACTGGTCGGCTTCGGCGCCAGCCTGGCGGTCCAGCACGTGCTCGGCGGCTGGGGCGGGAGCGTCGCCTCCCTCGTCGTGGCCGGCGGCCTGCAGCTGGGCGTCTTCGTGCTGATCGCCAAGCGCCTGCGGATCGAGGAGCTCAACTCCATGCTGGGCATGGTCCGCGGCCGACTGGGCCGCTGACCGCCCGTTCCACGGCCGGACGAGCGGCGCCCTGAACGGGCGTCAACCGGAGCGCACCGCTCCTCCGCTCGTCCGGCCGAGTGCTGGGCAGCCAGTCGTGCGGGCCCCGCCCGGCGGCGAGATGGCGACCCGGTGTCCTTTCTGCACCACATCTCTCCACCCGTACGCAACCGAGTGGACCCCTCAGCGGTCGTACCCGGTGGAGAAGAGTGGGCACAATTGTCCTGGAGCACAGGGCCGCCAACCCGCGGGCTCCAGCGACTCTCTCGGCCGGGGCGACACAAGGGGAGGCAGGACCACGGTGGCTGATGGCACCAAGGCGGTCGTCGACACGTCAGCAGCTGACGCGGCGGCGGACGAAGCCGCGCTGGCCGCGGCGATCGACGGGCTCGCGGTCGCGGAGGACGCCGACGGGCGTGCCCCCGCCGACACCGACGAGGGCCCCTCCACCGCTGCCGCCGCCCCGGGGAAGACCGCCGGGAACGAGCGCGAGGCGAAGGACAAGGCGAAGGACAAGGCTGAAGGCGAGGCGTCGGGAAGCGGCCGGGAGACCTCCGTCAGCGAGGAGACCTCCGAGATCACCGCACCGCTCTCGGTCCGGGAGATCGCCGCCGAACTGGCCGCCGGCTCCGCCCGGAAGAAGCCGGCCCCCGCCGCCGAGCCCCCCAAGCGCAAGCCCACCGACCCCCAGCCCACGGTCGACCCGCGCGACACCGCCACCCTCCCGCGCACCCTCCCCGCGCCGCAGCGGCGCAGCGGCGACATGATCGGCCACCGGTACCGGCTGGAGGAGTGCATCTCCCAGAGCGACACCTTCAGCAGCTGGCGCGCCGTCGACGAGAAGCTGCGCCGGGCCGTCGGCGTCCACCTGATGGCCTCCGGCCACCAGCGGGCCCGCAAGGTTCTCGCCGCCGCCAAGTCCGCCGCCCTGCTCGGCGACCCGCGCTTCGTCCAGGTCCTGGACGCCGTCCAGGAGGGCGAGCTGGTCTACGTCGTGCGGGAGTGGCTGCCGCACTCCTCCGACCTGGCCAGGCTGCTCGCGAACGGCCCGATGGAGCCGCACGAGGCCTACCAGATGGTCCGCCAGGTCGCCGACGCGGTCGCCGCCGCCCACCGGCGCGGCCAGGCCCACCTGCGGCTCACCCCGCGCTGCGTGCTGCGCACCGACAGCGGCCAGTACCGGATCAACGGCATCGCGGTGGACGCCGCCCTGCGCGGGCTGACCGCGGAGGAGTCCGCCGAGGACGCCCAGCGCGTCGACACCCGGGCGATCGGCGCCCTGCTGTTCGCCGCGCTCACCCACCGCTGGCCGTACCCGGAGGACCGCTACGACCTCCGCGGCCTGCCGAAGGACCTCCAGAACGCCGCGCCGGACCAGGTCCGTGCCGGCGTCCACAAGGGCCTGTCCGAGCTCGCCGCCCGGGCCCTGTTCGACCACCCGCCGCACCACGCCGAGCCGATCACGACCCCGGAGGACCTGGTCCGGGCGATCGCCCGGATGCCCCGGATCCGCCAGCCCGAGCCGGAGCTGCCCGCCTACCCGGCCCCGCCCCGGCACAACACCCACGCCCTGCCCACCGCGCCCAACCCGACCCGGGTGGCCGACACCACCGTCGCCCCGCTGCCCGCCTCCTCCCGGCCCACCTCCTCCCGGCGCATGCGTCGGCGGCTGCGCCGGGTGGTCAAGGCCACCGCCTGGACGGTCGCCCTGGGCGCGATCGGCGTGGCCTCCTGGCAGTTCGTCGGCAGCCTGCGCAACAACAACGGCGCTTCCGCCTCCCCGCTGCCCTCGGTCAGCAGCGCCGCGCCGACGGCCACCCACGCGACCCCGCACACGCCGGTGCCGCTCGCCATCAAGGGCGCGCAGTCGTACAACCCGCTCGGCGAGGGGTCCGACGGCAAGGAGAACACCGCCAAGGCCGTCGACGGCGACCCGAACACCGTCTGGAACACCCAGTGGTACGCCGACCAGTTCGGCACCAAGCCGCCCGCCCTCAAGTCGGGCACCGGGCTGCTGATCGACCTCGGCACCCAGCAGTCGGTCTCCTCGGTGAACGTCCAGTTCGTCGGCGAGCACACCGCGGAGCTGCGGGTGCCCACCCCGGCCGCCGCCGCCAACCCGATGCAGGCCAGGCCGGAGGGGTACACCGTCCTCGCCAAGAAGTCCGGGGCCAACGTCGAGTACACCCTTGACGCCCCGGTCACCACGCGCTACCTCTTGCTCTGGCTGACCGCACTGCCGAAGGACGGCGCCGGCACGTTCACCGGCCAGGTCGCCGAGGTCAAGGTCTCCGGCTGACCGGGGCCGGCGGACCCGGTACGACGCGGAGGCTCGAGGGGTGACGGTGGCGGACGACGACGCGGCACTGCTCGCCCGGCACGTGGCGGGCGACCCGGAGGCCTTCGGCCTGCTGGTGAACCGCCACCGCGACCGGCTCTGGGCGGTCGCCCTGCGCACCCTGGGCGACCGCGAGGAGGCCGCCGACGCGCTCCAGGACGCCCTGGTGTCCGCCTTCCGCGCCGCCGCCGGCTTCCAGGGCCGCTCGGCCGTCACCACCTGGCTGCACCGGATCGTGGTCAACGCCTGCCTGGACCGCGCCCGGCGCAGCGCCACCCGCCGCACCACCCCGCTCGACGAGGACCCGCAGCGCCTCGACACCCTGGTCGGCGCGGCCGAGCCCGCCGACTCCCCGGTGGTCCGGGCCGAACTGCACCGCGAGCTGACCGCGGCGCTCGACGAGCTGCCCGTCGAGCAGCGGGCCGCCCTGGTCCTGGTCGACATGCAGGGCTACCCGGTGGCCGAGGCCGCCGAACTGCTGGGCGTCCCGGTGGGCACCGTGAAGAGCCGCTGCGCGCGCGGCCGCGCCCGGCTGCTCCCGCTGGTGCGCCACCTGCGCGAGAGCGACGGCGGCCCGGACGTTTCACGTGAAACACCGGGCCCGCACGGCTCGGCCCCACCCCGACGGGACGCCCCGGGGAACCCGAAGGCCCCCCGCACCGTCACAGGAACAGGCCCGAGCACCGGTCGGACGATTCTGGAAGGAGACGCGAGCACACGATGACCGCCGACCTCTCCTCCCCCGACCGCACCGACGACCACCCCCCGGTCGAACGGCTCGCCGACCTCGCCGAGGGGCTGGTCGACTCCCCCGCCGACGTCGAGGCGCTGCGACGGCACCTGGACGGCTGCGCCGAGTGCCGGGAGACCGTCGACGCGCTCGCCGAGGTCCAGGCGCTGCTGGGCGAGGTCGAGACCCCGCCGATGCCCGCCGACGTCGCCGACCGGCTGGACGCCGCACTGGCCCGCGCGGCCGCCGAAGCCGCCGAGTCCGCCGACGCGGCTCGCGCGGCCGCGTCCGGGGACGACCGGACGGCCGCCACCCGCCCCCAGGAGGCCCCGGCAGCCGCCCACCGGTCCGCCGCCCAGGCCCCCGCCGCACGCCCCGCCACGGGGCCCTCCGCGCCGCCCTCCCGCCCCGCCGCGGCCACCGGCCCCGGCCGGCCCCGCCCCCGCCGGCGGCGGATCGCCCTGCTGCTCGGCGCGGCCGCCGCACTCGCCGGGCTCGGCCTCGGCGGGGCACTGCTGCTGCACCCCGACGACCGGTCCGGCGTCGCCGTCACCGCGGGCGCCCCGGCCGGCACCGGCACCGCGGCGGACCAGAGCGCCCGCACCCCGCACGCGGCGGGCGGCGGCACCACCTACCGCGCCGACGGGCTCGCGGCCCAGATCCAGCAGCTGCTGGCCCGCTCGGACAGCAGCGCCCCGGGGCTGCGGCCGACCGCCCCGGCCAAGCCCGAGAGCGTCCTGCCCGCCGAGGGCGCCCGGCCGGAGCCCGCGTCCCCCACCTCCCCCACTGCCCCGCCGTCCTGCCCGGCCCCCGCCCCCGGCGTCCCGCTGGCCACCGACCGGGGCAGCTACGACGGCTCCCCGGTCGACGTCCTGGTCTACCCGCTGCCGGGCCGGCCCGGACTGGTGGACGTCTACCTGCGCGCCGCCGACTGCGGTCCGGTCCTCCTGCACCAGAGCGTTCCCACCCGCTGACCGAGTGGTCGCCATGCGATCCACGCCCAGCACGGCACGCCGCTTCCGGAGTTCGGGCACCTGGTACTGATCCGCCTGGGAATGCGGGAGACTGGTCAGTCGTTGTCCCGGGCGGCGGAGCAGGACCGCCCTCCCCGCAGCAAACGCGGGTCGCGATGCGAACCAGGAGAAGCAGTGAGCGACGTCCGTAACGTGATCATCATCGGGTCCGGCCCGGCCGGGTACACGGCCGCGCTCTACACGGCCCGCGCCTCCCTCAAGCCGCTGGTCTTCGAGGGAGCCGTCACCGCCGGTGGCGCGCTCATGAACACCACCGAGGTCGAGAACTTCCCGGGCTTCCGGGAGGGCATCATGGGCCCCGAGCTGATGGACAACATGCGGGCCCAGGCCGAGCGCTTCGGCGCCGAGCTGATCCCCGACGACATCGTCGCCGTCGACCTCACGGGTGACATCAAGACCGTCACCGACTCCGAGGGCAACGTGCACAAGGCCCGTGCCGTGATCGTCACCACCGGCTCCCAGCACCGCAAGCTCGACCTGCCGAACGAGGACAAGCTCTCCGGGCGCGGCGTCTCCTGGTGCGCCACCTGTGACGGCTTCTTCTTCCGCGACCAGGACATCGCGGTGGTCGGCGGCGGTGACACCGCCCTGGAGGAGGCGACCTTCCTCTCCCGCTTCGCCAAGAGCGTCACCATCATCCACCGCCGGGACACCCTGCGCGCCTCCAAGGCGATGCAGGAGCGCGCCTTCGCCGACGAGAAGATCCGCTTCGAGTGGGACAGCGCGGTCGAGGCCATCCACGGCGACCCGAAGCTGACCGGCGTCACCCTGCGCGACACCACCACCGGCGAGACCCGCGAGCTGCCCGTCACCGGCCTGTTCATCGCGATCGGCCACGACCCGCGCACCGAGCTGTTCAAGGGCCAGCTGGACCTCGACGCCGAGGGCTACCTCCAGGTCGAGGCCCCCTCGACCCGGACCAACATCCCGGGCGTCTTCGGCGCCGGCGACGTCGTGGACCACACCTACCGCCAGGCCATCACGGCCGCCGGCACCGGCTGCTCCGCCGCGCTGGACGCCGAGCGCTACCTCGCCGCCCTGGACGACCTGGAGGCCAAGGCCGCCGCCGTGGCGGTCTGATCCCCCGGGCCACCGACCCATCCCCTCCCGCGGGGGTGTTCCACGTGAAACACCCCCGCTCCGGCCGGGCAGAAACAGAACGGGCCCGCCCGTTGTTCTCCTGGCAGCAGCCCCCTCCGTCCTAACCCGAGGAGTTCCCGTGGCCGGCGCCACCACCACCGTCACCGACGCGACGTTCCAGTCCGACGTCCTGGACAGCGACAAGCCCGTGCTGGTCGACTTCTGGGCCACCTGGTGCGGCCCGTGCCGCCAGGTCGCCCCGATCCTGGACGAGATCGCCTCCGAGCACGGCGACAAGCTGACCATCGCCAAGCTCGATGTGGACGCCAACCAGGCGACCGCCGCCCAGTACGGCGTCATCTCGATCCCGACCCTGATCGTCTACAAGGGTGGCGAGCCGGTGAAGTCCATCACCGGTGCCCGTCCGAAGGCCGCGCTGCTGCGCGAGCTGGCCGAGTTCATCTAGGTCGTCGGACCGTCGACCGCACGGCGGCGGGGCTCCCCACCCGGGGAGCCCCGCCGCCTTCTTTCGTCTCCGCCGTCTTTCGTCCCCGTGCCGCCTCGTGCCGCCCCACCCGGGGCCGCGCTCAGAACGGCCGCAGCGCCGGCTCCTTGCGCCCGCCGCCGAGCAGCCGCTCCAGCGCCCCCTCCACGTCCCCCCGCCAGGAGAGCGTGGTCCGCGCCTCCAGCCGCAGCCGCGGGTAGCGCTGGTGCGGCCGGACGGTCTTGAAGCCGACCGCGAGCAGGTGGTCGGCCGGCAGCACGCAGCTGGTCGGCAGCCGTCCGGCCGAACCGAAGGCCTCGATCGCCCGCACCCCGCGCCCGATCAGGTCCTTCGCCACGGTCTGCACCAGCACCCGGCCGAGCCCCTGGCGCTGGTAGCCGGGCAGCACCCGGCTGACCATCAGCTGAACGGCGTCCGGTGAGACCGGACTGGTCGGGAAGGACTGCGATCTGGGGACGTAGGCCGGCGGCGCGTAGAGCACGAAGCCCGCGGGCCGGTCGTCCACGTAGACGATCCGACCGCAGGAGCCCCACTCCAGCAGCACCGTGGAGATCCACCCCTCCTTCTCCAGTTCCGGCTTCCCGGACTCCACCGCCTCCTTGGCGCTGACCGGGTCCAGCTCCCAGAACACGCAGGAGCGGCATCCGGTCGGCAGGTCGACGAGGTTGTCCAGCGTCAGCGGAGCGATCCGGCGTCCCATGGCCCGTACCTCCTCCTCCACTTCACGGTCGAGCATTCCCCCACGAACACCGATGGGTGCATGTTTCACGTGAAACAGCGCTCACGTGAAGCATGCACCCATCGGTCGGTGCCCTCGGCCCTGGAGACAGACCCGAAGCCGGGCTCAGCCCTGCGACAGCCGCAGTCCGTCCTCGCCCGGGGCCATGCTGTCCAGGATCCGGTTGAGGTCCTCCACCGATCCGAACTCCAGCACCACCTTGCCCTTGCCCAGCTTGCCCCCGCGCTGCGACACCTCGACCTTGACCCGGGTGTCGAAGCGGTCCGAGAGCCGGCTCGCCAGGTCGTTGAAGGCCGGGGAGAGCAGCTTGCCCGCCTTGGGGGCCTGGCGCTTCGGCTCCTCCCCCTTCATGGACTTCACGATCTCCTCGACCGTGCGGACCGAGAGCCCCTCGGCGTTGATCCGCTTGGCCAGCCGCTCCTGCTGCTCGGGGTCGGTCAGGGAGCAGAGCGCCCGGCCGTGGCCGGCCATCAGCACCCCGGCCGCCAGCCGGCTCTGGACGGACGGCGGGAGCTTCATCAGCCGCAGCGTGTTGGTGACGTGCGTCCGCGAGCGGCCGATCCGGTCGGCCAGCTCCTCGTGGGTGCAGGAGAAGTCCCGCAGCAGCTGGTCGTAGGCGGCGGCCTCCTCCAGCGGGTTCAGCTCGGCCCGGTGCAGGTTCTCCAGGAGGGCGTCCAGCAGCAGCTTGTCGTCCTCGGTGGCCCGGACGATCGCCGGGATCCGCTCCAGCCCGGCCTCCCGGGAGGCCCGCCAGCGGCGCTCGCCCATGATCAGCTCGAAGCCGTCCGGGCCGGTCTGGCGCACCACGATCGGCTGGAGCAGGCCCACCTCCTTGATGGAGTTGACCAGCTCGACCAGCTTGTCCTCGTCGAAGACCTCCCGCGGCTGGCGCGGGTTGGGGGTGATCGTGTCCAGCGGCAGCTCGGCGAAGTAGGCGCCCGCCGGCTGAGCCTGCTCGGCCTGCCGCTCGGCGGCCGCCCGGGCCGCCACGGTGCCCCGGCCACCCGGCAGCGTCGGCAGCGCGGCCGGCGACGTCGCGCCGACCGCCGCCACCCGGGCCGGTTCGGGCGCGGCCGTCGCGGGCTTCGCCGCCGCCCCGCCGTCCACCGGCGCGGCGGGGCGGATCAGCGCCTCCAGCCCTCGACCCAGACCCCTGCGACCACTCACTGATGACCCTCCGTCGTGCCGTGCTGTGCCACCGGGGCGCCGTGCCCCGGTCGGCCGTCCCGCTGCTGACCGGGCAGCGCGCCGCCCTGTCCCACCGCACGCAGTGCGAGCTCGCGGGCGGCCTCCAGGTAGGAGAGCGCCCCCGTCGAGCCCGGGTCGTAGGTGAGCACCGTCTGCCCGTAGCTGGGCGCCTCCGAGATGCGCACCGAGCGGGGGATCGCCGTGCTCAGCACCTCTTGCTGGAAGTGGGTCCGGACCTCCTCGGCCACCTGGGCGGCCAGCCTGGTCCGGGCGTCGTACATGGTGAGCAGGATGGTCGAGACGTGCAGCGCGGGGTTGAGGTGCGCCCGCACCAGCTCGACGTTCCGCAGCAGCTGGCCGAGGCCCTCCAGCGCGTAGTATTCGCACTGGATCGGGATCAGCACCTCCTGCCCGGCCACCAGGGCGTTGACCGTCAGCAGGCCGAGCGAGGGCGGACAGTCGATCAGGATGTAGTCCAGCGGCTGCTCGTACGCCGCGATGGCGCGCTGGAGCCGGCTCTCCCTGGCCACCAGGGAGACCAGCTCGATCTCGGCGCCGGCCAGGTCGATGGTGGCGGGCACGCAGAACAGGCCCTCGACGTCGTGCACCGGCTGCACCACGTCGGCCAGCGGCTTGCCCTCCACCAGTACGTCGTAGATGGACGGCACCTCGGCGTGGTGGTCGATTCCCAACGCCGTGGAGGCGTTGCCCTGCGGATCGAGGTCGACGACCAGGACGCGCAGTCCGTGCATGGCCAGCGAGGCGGCCATGTTCACGGTGGTGGTGGTCTTGCCGACCCCACCCTTCTGGTTGGCGACCACGATCACCCGGGTCGCGGCGGGCCGGGGCAGCCCCTCGCCCGCTCGGCCGATCGCCTGTACCGCAGCCTGGGCAGCCCGCGCGATGGGCGTGTCATCGATCTGGTCGATGGTCTCCGAGTCCTGCATGGGGCTCAGTGTTTCACGTGAAACCGGAGCGGCAACAGTCGCCGCCCGGAAGAGGCCGAGCCGGCGGCGGAGCCGAAGATCGAGACCGTCGGAGAGCAAGGAGCGACGTTTCACGTGAAACACCATGCCCGCTTTGCCGGAAATCTGATGGTGCGACACTCCGGTGCCCCGGCCGTCGGCCCGCCCGTCACCTGAACGACGACGGGCGGACGCCCCTCCCGTTCAGGAGGACCGTCCGCCCGTTCCCGTGCGTGTCCGAGGTCACCCGGCTCAGCGGGTGCGGCGCCGTCCGCCCCGGGCGGCGCCGCCGGTGCGGGCGCTCGCGTTGCGGCCGGCCCGAGCCGCCTTGGCCCGCCGGGTCGCGGCCTTCACCCCGCCGGGGCTCTCCCCCGCCTTGACCTGGACCACCCGGGTCGAGGTCTCCAGGGTGCCCTCGCCGACCGAGATCACGCTCCACTCGACCGCGCCCAGCTTGGCCAGCCCGGCGCGCGAGTCGGCCAGCTCCTGCTCCGCGCTGTCGCCCTTGAGCGCCAGCATCTGGCCGTGCGGGCGCAGCAGCGGCATGCCCCAGCCGGCCAGCCGCTCCAGCGGTGCCACCGCCCGGGCGGTCACCACGTCCACCGCGAGCTTGCCGACCATCTCCTCGGCGCGGCCGCGCAACACCGTGACGTTCTCCAGCCCCAGCTCCCGGACGACCTCCTCCAGGAAGGTGGTCCGGCGCAGCAGCGGCTCCAGCAGCGTCACCGAGACGTCCGGACGGGCGAGCGCCACCGGGATGCCGGGCAGACCGGCACCGGAACCGACGTCGCACAGGGTGATGCCGGCGGGCAGCAGCTCGGCCAGCACCGCGCAGTTGAGCACGTGGCGGTCCCAGAGCCGGGGCACCTCACGCGGCCCGATCAACCCGCGCTGGACGCCCGCGGTGGCCAGCAGCTCGGTGTACCGGACCGCGGCGTCGTAACGGTCGCCGAAGACCTCCCGGGCGACGGCCGGCGCCTCGCCCGGGCCGGCCACCTCGCCGGGTGCAGCCACTTCGGCGGTCCGCCCGTCGGCGGCCGGGTCCACGTCCGCCCCCGGCCGGCCGGCAGCCGCGTTCTCCGTGTCCATCTCGACCTCTCCGATCCCCGGATCCACCGACCCGCTCAACGCACTGTTTCACGTGAAACGTCTCCCGCCGGGCCGCTCCCCGCGGAAGGGACGACGACCCCGCCCGCACGAGGCGGACGGGGTCGCGTCCGGTGAAGCTCTCCGGCCGCCAGGGCGGCCGGTCATCGACCTGCCGGGCCTCAGGCCGGCAGCACGACCACGCACCGCTGGGGCTCTTCGCCCTCGGACTCGCTGCGCAGGCCCGCCGCGGCGACCGCGTCGTGGACGACCTTGCGCTCGAAGGGCGTCATCGGCCGCAGCTTGACCTGCTCACCGTTGCTCTTCGCCTGCTCGGCCGCCTCGGCGCCGAGCGTGGCCAGCTCGGTGCGCTTGCGGGCCCGGAAGCCGGCAATGTCCAGCATGAGGCGGCTGCGCTCGCCGGTCTCCCGGTGGACAGCCAACCGGGTCAGCTCCTGCAGGGCCTCCAGCACCTCGCCGTCCTGGCCGACCAGGCGCTGCAGCGCGCGGTCGTTGCCGTCGCTGACGATGGAGACCAGGGCGCGGTCGCCCTCGACGTCCATGTCGATGTCACCGTCGAGGTCCGCGATGTCGAGCAGACCCTCCAGGTAGTCCGCCGCGATGTCGCCCTCCTGCTCCAGGCGGGAGACGAGGTTCTCGTCGGCGCTGGCGGCGGCCTCGGCCTCGACGGCGGAGGTGGTGCCTTCCGTCACTGATGGACTCCTTCGGAGTTGGGCCCGTCGGACGGGCCGGGAACGAAGCTCTTCGGGGCTGCCGAAACGAGCCGGGGCCGGTGGGGAGGACTACTTCCTCTTCGGCCGCTGGCCGCCGCCGCGCTTGGGCTGCTGACGGGTGCCCTGCCTGGTGCCGCCGGGCTTGGCCGCGGTCTGCTTGGCCGTCGGCTTGGTGCCCGAGTCCGCCGGAACGGCGTCCTCGACGGACTGCTCGGACTGCTCGGTGGCCTCGCCGGCCTCGGCCGTCTGCGCGCCGCCCTGCTGACGCTGGGCCTTGGTCTGCCGACGCGGCTGCTGGCGGTTCGCCCGCACCGACTCCTCGACCACGGCGGCGGCGGAGGCCGCCTCGGCGAGGGCCGACTTGCTCGGGGGCAGCATGCCCCAGAGCGCGCCCTTGATCTCCGTACCGTCCGGACGCAGCCGGCCGGCCTTCTTCAGCCGCTCCTGGCGCTGCTGGAAGGCGTGGCTGCCCGGGGTCGGGTTGTTGTGGATGACGATCAGCTGCTGGCCCATGGTCCAGACGTTGGTGGTCAGCCAGTAGACCAGGACACCGACCGGGAAGTTGATGCCCATCACGGCGAACATGACCGGGAAGACGTACATCAGCATCTTCTGCTGCTGCATGAACGGCGTCTTGACCGTGAGGTCGACGTTCTTCGTCATCAGCTGGCGCTGGGTGATGAACTGCGACAGCGACATCATGATGATCATCACCGCGGTGACGATCTGGACGTTCAGGCTGTCGGAGCCGACGAACTTGGCCGACAGCGGCGCACCGAAGATGTGCGCCTGCTTGGCGCTCTCCAGCAGGCCCTGGTCGATGACGCCGATCTTCTTGTTGTTGGCGACCGAGGCCAGAACGCCGTAGAGGGCGGTGAAGAACGGCGCCTGCACGAGGATGGGAAGGCAGCTGGAGAACGGGTTGGTACCCGCATCCTTGTACAGCTTCATCATCTCTTCGGACTGGCGCTGCCGGTCGTTCTTGTAGCGCTCCTGGATGGCCTTCATCTTCGGCTGGATCGCCTGCATGGCCCGGGTCGCCTTGATCTGCTTCACGAAGAGCGGGATCAGGCAGATCCGGATGACGACCACCATCGAGGCGATGGACAGACCCCAGGCCCAGCCACCGTTCGGGTCGAAGACGTGGCTGTACAGCGAGTGGAACTGGACGATGATCCAGGACACCGCTGTGTAGAGGGGACTCAGAAAACCGAAGGTCACCGGTCAGACTCCTTGGGCATCGGGCTTCGCCACCGGCTCCGGCTCGGCGGTCCCGCTCTTGGGGCTCAGCAGATCACGCAGCCGGCGGTGCCACACCGGATGCTTTCTCGGCGGGACGTGATCGACCCCGCCGGGCGTCCATGGGTTGCAGCGCAGGATGCGCCACACGGTCAGCCCGCCGCCCTTGACCGCCCCGTGCACCTTGACGGCCTCGAAGCCGTAGTGCGAGCAGGAGGGGTAGTAACGGCAGACCGGACCGAGCAGTGGGCTGATCGTCCACTGGTAGACCCTGATCAGACCCATCAGCAGGTACTTCATCGCCCTGCTCCCGTCGGCGCCGTCGCGGCGGGCTCAGCCTTCAGCAGCCGCTTCAGCGCCGCGTCCAGGTCACGTTCGAGGTCCTGGTACGAGGCGGACGCGGCCTGGGGCAGCGCACGCACCACTATCAGGCTACCGGCGGGCAGCCTGGACAGACGATCACGGATGAGATGGCGCAACCGGCGCTTCACGAGGTTGCGGACGACCGCCGGGCCGACGGCCTTGCTCACGACGAAACCCGCACGCGCCGAAGGAGTCCCCTCGGCGACGTGCGGGCGGAAGTCGCTGGTCCGGTCGGCCTGCCCCTGCGGGTCACCGTCTCTGCTGAGATGGACGACCAGGAGGGGCCGGCCGGCCCGACGACCGCGTTTCACCGCGGTCGCGAAGTCCTCGCGCCGCCGCAGCCGGTTTTCGGAGGGCAGCACAGCAGACTCTTGGCGCGGATCAGGCGGAGATGGCGCTGCGGCCCTTGCCACGGCGGGCGGCCAGGATGGCGCGGCCGGCGCGGGTACGCATACGCAGCCGGAAGCCGTGGGTCTTCGCGCGGCGACGGTTGTTCGGCTGGAAGGTGCGCTTGCTCACTCGGGGGCTCCTGAGGTGAATCGTAGGATGACGAGAAGTCGCTTGGCCGTCACCGTGCGTCCGCGTGATCTCCCTTGGAATCGGAAATCCGGCTCATCGCCCCAGTTCGGCTGGGGTCTGAGGCAATCCACGGCGCCCGTGCTGCGCGCCTTATGGAGCGGGTGGACCCGCGGACATGCGGCAGCGGCCATCGACAACTCGACCTGGTTACGGTACGCGGGACGGGGCTCGAGGGTCAAACCAGCCCTCCGGGACCCGCTTTACCCACAGCCTGTGGACAACGACTTGATCCCGCTCTGTTCGCTGACTACCGTTGCAGAACTTGTCTGGGTTTGTTCTTGGAAAGCGTGCACCAGTGGCTGATGTCAACAGCGACCTCGTCCCGGTCTGGGCCAGGGTCGTCGAGCGGCTGGTCAGCGACCCCGATGTCGCGGAGATGGACAAGCAGTGGGTGCAGCGCACCCAGCCGATGTGGATGATGCACGACACCGCCCTGCTGGCGGCCCCGAACGAGCGGGCCAAGCAGGTACTGGAGGGCCGGCTGCTGCCGCAGCTGACCGAGGCCCTCAGCCGTGAGCTCAGCCGCCCGGTCCGGATCGCCGTGATGGTCGACGCCAACGCCGTGCCGACCACCCCCGCGCCCGCCCCCCAGCCCCCCGCCGAGCCGTACCCCGGCCCGTCCGAGGACACCGACGGCTACGGCGACCAGGGCTACCAGCGCCCGTACGAGCACGGCCCGCAGTACGAGCAGGGCCAGCCGTACGAGAAGGCGCAGCCCTACGAGCAGGGCCAGCCGTACGAGCAGGACTACGAGCGCCCCCGCTACGACACCGGCGGCTACGAGCAGCGCCCGGGGCCGTACGGCGCCCCCTCCGGCGGCCCGCAGGGCTGGCAGGGCTACCAGGAGCAGCCCCCCGCCCACTACGAGCCCGAGGAGCCCGCTCCCCGCCAGGCGCCGCGGCCCCTGCCCGGCCCGCCCGCGACCACCCAGGGCGACCTCTTCGGCGGCGCCTACGGCCCCGGCCCGAACGAGCAGCCCCGCGGTGCCGCGGGCCGCCGCGCCACCGGTGCCCGCCCCACCGGCGGACGTCCGGCGGAGAAGGCCGCCCCGGAGCGGTCCGGCGAGCGCCCCCCCGTCCCCGGTGTGCCCGCCCCGCCCGGCGCTCCCCCGGCCGGCGGCTCCCGCAAGGACGAGCCGGCCGCCCGGCTGAACCCCAAGTACCTCTTCGACACCTTCGTCATCGGCGCGAGCAACCGCTTCGCGCACGCGGCGGCGGTGGCGGTCGCCGAGGCCCCGGCCAAGGCGTACAACCCGCTCTTCATCTACGGCGAGTCCGGGCTGGGCAAGACCCACCTGCTGCACGCCATCGGGCACTACTCGCGCAGCCTCTTCCCGGGGACCCGGGTGCGCTACGTGTCCTCGGAGGAGTTCACCAACGAGTTCATCAACTCGATCCGGGACGGCAAGGCGGACACCTTCCGCCGCCGCTACCGGGACATGGACATCCTGCTCGTGGACGACGTCCAGTTCCTGGCGAGCAAGGAGTCCACGCAGGAGGAGTTCTTCCACACCTTCAACACCCTGCACAACGCGAACAAGCAGATCGTGCTCTCCTCGGACCGGCCGCCCAAGCTGCTGACCACGCTGGAGGACCGGCTGCGCAACCGCTTCGAGTGGGGCCTGATCACCGACGTCACCCCGCCGGAGCTGGAGACCCGGATCGCGATCCTCCGCAAGAAGGCGATCCAGGAGCAACTGAACGCTCCCGCCGACGTGTTGGAGTTCATCGCGTCCCGGATCACCCGCAACATCCGGGAGTTGGAGGGGGCGCTGATCCGGGTCACCGCCTTCGCCAACCTCAACCGGGCGCCGGTGGACCTGGAGCTGGCCGGGATCGTCCTCAAGGACCTGATCCCGGGCGGGGACGAGGACGCCGGCCCGGAGATCACCGCGCAGGTCATCATGCAGCAGACCGCCGCGTACTTCGGTCTGGGCGTGGACGACCTCTGCGGATCCTCGCGCAGCCGGGTGCTGGTGACGGCCCGCCAGATCGCGATGTACCTGTGCCGGGAGCTCACCGACCTGTCGCTGCCGAAGATCGGCGCGCAGTTCGGCGGCCGCGACCACACCACGGTGATGCACGCGGACCGCAAGATCCGCTCGCTGATGGCCGAGCGCCGCTCGATCTACAACCAGGTCACCGAACTGACCAACCGCATCAAGAGCTAGCCACCGCCGCGCACGCGGCCCGGAGGGCGTCAGGAGCGATCCTGACGCCCTTTTCGCGTGTCCGGACGCATCAGCGGGCATCCACAGGTGTGCGCCGCCCGCCGGCTGGGCAGAGATGTGGTCGACGGACGGTTCGCCAGTCCACAGCCCGCGCCGAACAACTGACCGGTGATTCGAAAACCCGGGGCGCGCAGGGCAGTTGTCCACAGGGCGGGTGCCTTCCCCGCCGTCCACAGGCCGGTGGCTCCGGAGTTATCCAGAATTCTTCCACAGGCCCGTCACCGCTACGCTCTTCCGCGCAGGTCAGGTGCCTGTGGACTTGTGCACAACGGTTATCCACAGGGTGTGGACAATTGACGGCCCGCCAGTGGGCCATCCGGGTTATCCACCGGTTGTCCCCAGGGCAGGGGCGGTTATCCCCAGGTTGTCCACAACCGCGTCCACAGTTCGACAACCGTGAGCTGGCGTTCATACCCTGGTGTGAAAGGCGTCACGAAAAGTTGACCGGGCCCCGTGGATAACCGCACCCGGATCTGGGGACAGGCCTGGGGATAACCTGTGGATACCGAGCGTGCCCTGTGGGTAACGCTCAGCTGTCCACAGCGGGGCCTGCTCGTCCACAGCCGCCGTCCACACCCACTGTGGACAAAATCCGGGCCTTGACCTGCGGAAACGGGGTTATCCACGGTTTCCACAGGCCCTACTACTACCACTACACATTTAGACCGTGGACTTGCTTTCAAAGTGGGTGGGCCCCGAATCTGTGGACAACGCGACCCCGACACCTGTTCGGGTTGCTTCCGCCCGTCTGCCCCGTCTGTCGGCGGAGTACGTCAGACTGTCCTTGCGACTGGAAGCGGAGCGAGCAGAGCTCCGACGGACAGCGGACCGACGATCAAGATCAGACGAACCAGAGTGCGAGCGGGAGCGCTCGATCCAGGAGGCGGTTACCGGTGAAGTTCCGGGTGGAGCGTGACGTCCTCGCGGAGGCGGTGGCCTGGGCTGCCCGCAGCCTCCCGGCACGGCCTCCGGTGCCGGTGCTGGCAGGCCTGCTGCTGACCGCGCAGGAGGGCAGCCTGGCGCTGTCCGGCTTCGACTACGAGGTCTCGGCCCGGGTCGAGCTGGAGGCGGACGTCGAGGAGGCCGGCACCGTGCTGGTCTCCGGTCGACTGCTCAACGACATCTCCCGCAACCTCCCCAACAGGCCTGTGGAGATCTCCACCGACGGCCAGCGGGTCAGCGTGGTCTGCGGCAGCTCCCGGTTCACCCTCCCCACCCTCCCGGTGGACGAGTACCCGGCCCTGCCCCAGATGCCGACCGCCACCGGCACCGTCTCCGGTGACGTCTTCGCCTCCGCGGTCAGCCAGGCCGCCGTCGCCGCGGGCCGGGACGACACCCTCCCGGTGCTCACCGGTGTCCGGGTCGAGATCGAGGGCGACCGGATCACCCTGGCCGCCACCGACCGCTACCGCTTCGCCGTCCGCGACCTGCTGTGGAAGCCCGAGCAGTCGGACATCTCCGCAGTCGCCCTGGTCCCGGCCAAGACGCTGCAGGACATCGCCAAGTCCCTGGGCAGCGGCGACACCGTCTCCATCGCGCTCTCCTCGGGCGGCGCGGGCGAGGGCCTGATCGGCTTCGAGGGCGCCGGCCGCCGGACCACCACCCGGCTGCTGGAGGGCGAGTTCCCCAAGTTCCGCAGCCTGTTCCCGACCGAGTTCAACGCGGTCGCCGCGATCCAGACGCAGCCCTTCCTGGAGGCGCTCAAGCGCGTCTCGCTGGTCGCCGAGCGCAACACGCCGGTCCGCCTGAACTTCGAGGAGGGCGTGCTGACGCTGGAGGCCGGATCGGGCGACGACGCCCAGGCCACCGAGCGGATCGACGCCTCCCTGGAGGGCGACGCCATCTCCATCGCCTTCAACCCGGGCTACCTGGAGGAG
The DNA here is from genome assembly GCF_014656195.1 of Kitasatospora xanthocidica. Lineage (GTDB taxonomy): Bacteria > Actinomycetota > Actinomycetes > Streptomycetales > Streptomycetaceae > Kitasatospora > Kitasatospora xanthocidica. Next base: position 464,857 of record NZ_BNBY01000001.1, read on the forward strand.
GGCCTCAAGGCCATCGACTCCGCCTACGCCCAGCTCAGCTTCACCACCCCGACCAAGCCCGCGCTGCTCAGCGGCAAGGTCTCGGTGGACGCCGAGGAGGACAAGGCCTACCAGTACCTGATCATGCCGGTCCGCCTCTCCGGCTGATCCCCGGGAGCGGCTCCGGCCGCCCCCGCTCCGCGTGACCGTCCACAGGCTGTGCACACCCGCTGTGCACAGCCTGTGGACGTCTCCCCCGGTCGGCCGGACCGCAAGCGGGCGCGGGCGGTCCAGCGCGTAGGCTCAGGGAGTGCGGCAACGGCGCCGCCGGCAGGCACGTCACCACAGGTAAGGACTTGGTCATGGAGCTCGGCCTCATCGGTCTCGGCAAGATGGGCGGCAACATGCGCGAGCGGATCCGCCGCGCCGGCCACACCGTCATCGGCTACGACCGCAATCCGGACATCTCCGACGTCGAGAGCCTGCAGGAGCTCGTCAACAAGCTGCAGGGCCCGCGCGTGGTCTGGGTGATGGTCCCGGCCGGCGCGGCCACCCAGGCGACCGTCGACGAGCTCGCCGAGCTGCTCTCCCCCGGCGACGTGGTGGTGGACGGCGGCAACTCCCGCTGGACCGACGACGTCAAGCACGCCGAGGCGCTGGCCGCCAAGGGCATCGGCTTCGTGGACTGCGGCGTCTCCGGCGGCGTCTGGGGCCTGGAGAACGGCTACGCGCTGATGTACGGCGGCGACGCCGAGCACGTCGCCCTGGTCCAGCCGGTCTTCGACGCGCTCAAGCCCGAGGGCGACTTCGGCTCGGTGCACGCGGGCGCGGTGGGCGCCGGCCACTTCGCCAAGATGGTCCACAACGGCATCGAGTACGCGATGATGCAGGCCTTCGCCGAGGGCTGGGAGCTGCTGGAGGCCGCCCCCGAGGTCACCGACGTGCGCGAGGTCTTCCGCAGCTGGCAGGAGGGCACGGTCATCCGCTCCTGGCTGCTCGACCTGGCCGTCCGCGCCCTGGACGACGACGAGCACCTGGCCAAGCTGCGCGGCTGGGCCGCCGACTCCGGCGAGGGCCGCTGGACCGTCGAGGCCGCGATCGACCACGCCGTGCCGCTGCCGGCGATCACCGCCTCGCTGTTCGCCCGCTTCGCCTCCCGCCAGGAGGACTCGCCGCAGATGAAGATGATCGCCGCGCTGCGCAACCAGTTCGGCGGCCACGCGGTCGAGTCGAAGTAATCCCCTCCGGGGCGCAATCCCCACCCCGGGTCCGGGGCGCAATCCCCTCCGGACCCGGTTCATCCACAGAAGGCGGGCGCAGTCCACAGCCATGCACGTCGCGCATCTGTCGCTCGCCGACTTCCGGTCGTACGCCCGGGCCGAGGTTCCCCTCGACCCGGGCGTGACGGCCTTCGTGGGGCCCAACGGCCAGGGCAAGACCAACCTGGTCGAGGCGATCGGCTACGTCGCCACCCTGGGCAGTCACCGGGTCGCCACCGACGCGCCGCTGATCCGGCTGGGCGCCGAGCGGGCGGTGGTCCGCACCTCGGTGGTGGACCGCGGCCGCTCCACCCTGATCGAGCTGGAGCTCACTCCGGGCAAGGCCAACCGGGCCCGGATCAACCGCTCCGACAACGTCCGCCCGCGCGATGTGCTGGGCCTGCTGCGCACCGTGCTGTTCGCCCCCGAGGACCTCAGCCTGGTCAAGGGGGACCCGGGTGAGCGACGCCGCTTCCTGGACGAGCTGCTGACCGCCCGAGCCCCCCGGCTGGCCGGTGTGCGGCAGGACTACGAGCGGGTGCTCAAGCAGCGCAACGCCCTGCTGAAGACCGCCGCGATGGCCCGCCGGGCCGGCGGCGGCAAGGGCGCGGACCTGTCCACCCTGGAGGTCTGGGACGGCCATCTGGCGCGGGCCGGCGCGGAGTTGACGGCCTTCCGGATCCAGCTGGTGGCCGCCCTGCAGCCGCTGGTGACCGCCGCGTACGGGCAGCTGGCCCCCGGCGGCGGTGAGACCCTCCTGGAGTACCGCAGCTCCTTCGAGGGGGAGCTGCCGACCAGCCGCGAGCAGGCCGAGGAGCAGCTGCTGCAGGCCCTGCAGGCGGTCCGCAAGCAGGAGGTCGACCGCGGCCTCACCCTGGTCGGCCCGCACCGCGACGAGCTGGTGCTCAAGCTCGGCCCGCTGCCCGCCAAGGGCTACGCCAGCCACGGCGAGTCCTGGTCGTTCGCGCTGGCGCTGCGGCTGGCCTCGTACGAGCTGCTGCGCGCCGACGGCGGTGAGCCGGTGCTGATCCTGGACGACGTGTTCGCCGAGCTGGACGCCGCCCGCCGGGACCGGCTGGCCGAGCTGGTGGCCGACGGCGAGCAGGTGCTGGTCACCGCGGCGGTCGCCGAGGACGTGCCGAAGGCGCTGGCCGGCGCCCGGTTCGCGGTGGCCGACGGTGCCGTGCGCCGCGTGGACGCCTGACCCGCGCAGCCGTTCTCCGCCGGCTGTCCCCTGCCACCCCTCACCCCCACCGCCGCGGGTCGCGGCGGCCGTGCGCTCCCGTAGGCTGGACGGCTCGGCGGGCGTGCGACCGCGACCGTTGTCCACAGGCTGGGGAAAGGAGATCGCCGTGAGCGAGCCGGCGGAGAACCCTCCCGGCGGGCCCGGCGCCCCCGAGCCGACCGGCGCCGATCTCGCCCGCTCGGCACTGCGGGCGGCCCGGGCCCAGGCCAAGCAGCGCGGCGAGCAGGTCCGGGAGAAGCGCGAGGCGAAGCGGCACGGTCTGCGCAGCGGCGCCCGTTCGGACGGCCGCGACCCGGTGCCGCTGGGCGCCGCGCTGAACCGGCTGCTGACCGAGCGCGGCTGGGAGTCCTCGGCCGCGGTCGGCGGGGTGATGGGCCGCTGGCCGCAGATCGTCGGTCCGGACATCGCCGCGCACTGCCACCCCTCCTCCTACGACGAGGCGGCCGCGGTGCTCACCGTGCAGTGCGACTCCACCGCCTGGGCCACCCAACTGCGCTGGCTGGCACGACAGTTGGTGGCCCGTCTGAACCACGAGCTGGGCCACGGCACGGTCAGGACCATCAAGGTGCTGGGCCCCGCGGCGCCCGCCCGCGGCTACGGCCGGCTGCGCGCGCCCGGGAGCAAGGGGCCGGGAGACACCTGGGGCTGATCGAGCCACCGGCCCCTCGCCGGCGGCATGGATCGGATCCGGATCTTCCGGAACCCCTGACAGCCCTCCCAGGCGCTCTGGGGCCCCCGGGCGAGTATCGGGACACGTGCCGAGGGGATTCAGGGCGGCGTATCTGCCTTCAAGGGCTGCCAAACGCCCATCTCTGTCAGTCGTACCGGTAGACTGAGAGCCAAACACTGTTGCCAGTGGCAACCGAGTCGAAACGCCGTGGTCGCACGCTCGCCCGTACGGGGCGGGAATGCGGCCCGTGCTGTGCCAGAGAGGGCGCTTCGTGGCCGATTCCGGCAACCCCAGCCAGACCCCAGACCAGTCCGACCAGGACGAGAAGTCCTACAACGCCAGTAACATCCAGGTGCTGGAGGGCCTCGACGCCGTCCGCAAGCGTCCCGGCATGTACATCGGCTCGACCGGTGAGCGTGGCCTGCACCACTTGGTGCAGGAGGTCGTGGACAACTCCGTCGACGAGGCGATGGCCGGGCACGCGGACACCATCGACGTCACGCTGCTGCCGGACGGCGGCGTGCGGGTGGTCGACAACGGCCGCGGCATCCCGGTCGGCATCGTCCCCGGGCAGGAGAAGCCGGCCGTCGAGGTCGTGCTCACCGTGCTGCACGCGGGCGGCAAGTTCGGCGGCGGCGGGTACGCGGTTTCCGGCGGTCTGCACGGCGTCGGCGTCTCGGTGGTGAACGCGCTCTCCACCCGGCTCGCGGTCGAGATCCACACCGAGGGCCACCGCTGGACCCAGGACTACAAGATGGGCGCGCCGACGGCGTCGCTGGTCAAGAACGAGACCACCGACCGGACCGGCACCAGCGTCACGTTCTGGGCCGACGGCGACATCTTCGAGACCACCGTCTACTCCTTCGAGACGCTCTCCCGGCGCTTCCAGGAGATGGCCTTCCTCAACAAGGGCCTGTCGATCTCGCTGACCGACGAGCGCCCGGAGCACGTGGACGAGGACGGCAAGCCGCTCTCCGTCACGTACAAGTACGACGGCGGCATCGCCGACTTCGTCGCCCACCTCAACTCCCGCAAGGGCGAGGTCATCCACCCCTCGGTGATCGACTTCGAGGCGGAGGACAAGGACAAGGCGATCTCGGTGGAGATCGCGATGCAGTGGAACTCCTCCTACACCGAGGGGGTCTACAGCTTCGCCAACACCATCCACACCCACGGCGGCGGCACCCACGAGGAGGGCTTCCGCGCCGCGCTGACCGGCCTGGTCAACCGCTACGCGCGGGACAAGAAGCTGCTCCGCGAGAAGGACGACAACCTCTCCGGCGAGGACATCCGCGAGGGCCTGACCGCGATCATCTCGGTCAAGCTCGGCGAGCCGCAGTTCGAGGGCCAGACCAAGGACAAGCTCGGCAACACCGAGGCGAAGACCTTCGTCCAGCGGGTCGTCCACGAGCAGCTGAACGACTGGCTGGACCGCAACCCCAACGAGGCCGCGGACATCATCCGCAAGTCCATCCAGGCCGCCACCGCGCGCGTCGCCGCCCGCAAGGCCCGCGACCTGACGCGCCGCAAGGGCCTGCTGGAGTCCGCCTCGCTGCCGGGCAAGCTCTCGGACTGCCAGTCCAAGGACCCGTCCGAGTGCGAGATCTTCATCGTCGAGGGTGACTCCGCCGGCGGCTCGGCCAAGCAGGGCCGCGACCCGCGCACCCAGGCCATCCTGCCGATCCGCGGCAAGATCCTGAACGTGGAGAAGGCCCGGATCGACAAGGTGCTGCAGAACACCGAGGTCCAGGCGCTGATCTCGGCCTTCGGCTGCGGCATCCAGGAGGACTACGACGAGTCCAAGCTCCGCTATCACAAGATCGTCCTGATGGCGGACGCCGACGTCGACGGACAGCACATCCGCACCCTGCTGCTCACCCTGCTGTTCCGCTTCATGCGGCCGCTGGTCGAGTCCGGGTACGTCTACCTCGCCATGCCCCCGCTGTACAAGATCAAGTGGGGCAAGGACGACTTCGAGTACGCCTACTCCGACCGCGAGCGCGACGCGCTGATCGCGGCCGGGGTCGAGGCCGGGCGCCGGCTCCCCAAGGACGACGCGATCCAGCGCTTCAAGGGTCTTGGCGAGATGAACGCCGAGGAGCTCCGGGTCACCACCATGGACGCCGAGCACCGGCTGCTGCTCCAGGTCACGCTGGAGGACGCCGCCCGCGCCGACGAGCTGTTCTCCGTGCTGATGGGCGAGGACGTCGAGGCCCGCCGCTCCTTCATCCAGCGCAACGCCAAGGACGTCCGCTTCCTGGACGTGTGAGGCCTCCACCCCAGGCCCCGCACGTACCAGTCCGCGTGAAAGGAAACTGACCACCAGTGGTCGACGACAACCGTCCCGAAGGCGACCAGCCCGAGACTCCCGAGGCCGCCGAGGCCACCGCCCAGGCGACCATGCGGATCGAGCCGGTCGAGCTCGAGACCGAGATGCAGCGCTCGTACCTCGACTACGCGATGAGCGTGATCGTCAGCCGCGCGCTGCCCGAGGTCCGCGACGGCCTCAAGCCGGTGCACCGCCGCGTGCTCTACGCGATGTACGACGGCGGGTACCGGCCCGAGAAGGGCTACTACAAGTGCGCCCGCGTCGTCGGCGACGTGATGGGCAACTACCACCCGCACGGTGACACCTCGATCTACGACACCGTGGTCCGCCTGGCCCAGCCGTGGTCGCTGCGGATGCCGCTGGTGGACGGCAACGGCAACTTCGGCTCCCCGGGCAACGACCCGGCCGCGGCCATGCGCTACACCGAGTGCAAGATGATGCCGCTGGCCATGGAGATGATGCGCGACATCGACGAGGACACCGTCGACTTCGCCGCCAACTACGACGGCCGCTCGCAGGAGCCGACCGTCCTGCCGGCGCGCATCCCCAACCTGCTGGTCAACGGTGCCACCGGCATCGCGGTCGGCATGGCCACCAACATCCCGCCGCACAACCTCCGCGAGGTCGCCTCCGGCGCGCTCTGGGCGCTGGAGCACCCGGAGGCCTCCAACGAGGAGCTGCTGGAGGCCCTGATCGAGCGGATCAAGGGCCCCGACTTCCCCACCGGCGCGCTGATCGTCGGCCACCGCGGCATCAACGACTACTACCGCACCGGCCGCGGCTCGGTCACCATGCGGGCCGTGGTCGAGGTCGAGGAGATCCAGGGCCGCCAGTGCCTGGTGATCACCGAGCTGCCGTACCAGGTCAACCCGGACAACCTCGCGCTGAAGATCGCCGACCTGGTCAAGGACGGCCGGGTCGCCGGCATCGCGGACGTCCGCGACGAGTCCTCGTCCCGCACCGGCACCCGCCTGGTGGTCGTGCTCAAGCGCGACGCGGTCGCCAAGGTCGTGCTGAACAACCTGTACAAGCACACCGAGCTGCAGACCAACTTCGGCGCCAACATGCTGGCCCTGGTCGACGGCGTGCCGCGCACGCTGTCGCTCGACGCCTTCATCCGGCACTGGGTCAACCACCAGGTCGAGGTCATCGTCCGGCGCACCACCTTCCGTCTGCGCAAGGCGGAGGAGCGCGCCCACATCCTGCGCGCCCTGCTCAAGGCCCTGGACCTGATCGACGAGGTCATCGCGCTGATCCGGGCCTCGGCCAGCGCCGACGCCGCCCGCACCGGCCTGATGGGCCTGCTCGACATCGACGAGCTCCAGGCCAACGCCATCCTGGAGATGCAGCTGCGCCGCCTGGCCGCCCTGGAGCGCCAGCGGATCATGGACGAGCACGACGAGCTGCAGCGCAAGATCGACGAGTACAACGCGATCCTGGCCTCGCCGACCCGCCAGCGGGAGATCATCTCCGAGGAGCTCACCGCGATCGTCGAGAAGTACGGCGACGAGCGGCGCTCCACCCTCATCCCGTCCGACGGCGACCTCTCCATCGAGGACCTCATCGCCGAGGAGGACATCGTCGTCACGATCACCCGTGGCGGCTACGTCAAGCGGACCCGCTCCGACCTCTACCGCTCGCAGAAGCGCGGCGGCAAGGGCGTGCGCGGTGCCCAGCTGAAGCAGGACGACATCGTCGACCACTTCTTCGTGACGACGACCCACAACTGGATCCTGTTCTTCACCAACAAGGGCCGGGTCTACCGTGCCAAGGGCTACGAGCTGCCGGACGCCGGGCGCGACGCCCGCGGCCAGCACGTCGCCAACCTGCTGGCCTTCCAGCCGGAGGAGCACATCGCCCAGGTGATGGCCGTCCGGACGTACGAGGACAAGCCGTACCTGGTCCTCGCCACCCGGGCCGGCCTGGTGAAGAAGTCCCCGCTGAAGGACTACGACTCCCCGCGCTCCGGCGGCCTGATCGCGATCAACCTGCGCCAGGACGAGGAGGGCCGGGACGACGAACTGATCGGCGCCGAGCTGGTCTCCTCCGAGGACGACCTGCTGCTGGTCTCCAAGAAGGCCCAGTCGATCCGCTTCACCGCGACCGACGACGCCCTGCGGCCCACCGGCCGCGCCACCTCCGGCGTCAAGGGCATGGCCTTCCGCGAGGACGACGAACTGCTCTCGATGAACGTCGTCCGTCCGGACACCTACGTCTTCACCGCCACGGACGGCGGCTACGCCAAGCGGACCGGTGTGGACGAGTACCGTGTCCAGGGACGCGGCGGCTACGGCACCAAGGCGGCGAAGATCGTCGAGGGCCGGGGCTCGCTCGTCGGCGCGCTCGTGGTCGACGAGAGCGACGAGATCATGGCGATCACCCTCTCGGGTGGGGTGATCCGCACGAGGGTTTCCGAGGTTCGTGAAACCGGACGTGACACCATGGGCGTCCAACTGATCAACCTCGGAAAGCGCGACGCGGTCGTGGGCATGGCCCGCAACGCGGAGGCCGAGGACGAGGAGACGGCGGAGGACGAGTTCGCCGGCACCGAGTCCACCGAGACGACCGAGGGTGCGGAGACGGCGGTCGGCGGAGACGTCGAGGCCTGAACCGAACCGCAGACCGGTGCCGCCGCGTCCACAGGGTTGGACGCGGTGGCTCCGGCCGCCGGCCAGTTCCGGGCAATCCCGCCGGGCGCTGGATGACGAGTGACGAAGCAGGGCGGCGACGCCGCCCTGGTGGGAAGTGCGGGAGGACCAGGTGAGTGGAGCCACGGGTGCTGCGGGAGGGACCTCCGGCGGCCGTCCGGGCGCGCAGGGCGGGGGTTCGTACGGGGTGCCGCAGCCGCCGACCGAGCACTCGACCGCGTCCACCTCGCTGATGCCGCCGGTCGGCGCCGCGGGTCAGAGCGGTGCGACGTACGGCGGCGGCCAGACGCCCCCGCCACCGGGCTCGCCCGCGCCCGGCTCGGGAGGCTTCTCCCAGCCGACCACGTACGCCAAGGGGCAGCCGACCCCGGCCCGGGGCACCCGGACCTCCGGCAACACCCCGCCGGGCGGCACCCCCGTCCCGGGCGCGGCCCGGCGCCCCGCCGCGGCGCCCGCGGCGGCGGCCGCCGGGCCCGGCCTCGGCCGGACCCGCAAGGCCCGGCTGCGGGTGACCAAGGTCGACCCGTGGTCCGTGATGAAGGTCAGCTTCCTGCTGTCGCTGGCCGTCGGCATCATCCTGATCGTGGCCTCGGCCGTGCTGTGGATGACGCTGGACTCGCTCGGCGTCTTCGACTCCCTGAGCAAGACCCTCAAGGACGTCACCGGCTCCGACAGCAACGGCGGCGTCAACCTGATGGACTACGTCGGCTTCGGCAAGGTGATGACCTTCACCACGCTGATCGCCGTGGTCGACGTCGTCCTGCTGACCGCGCTGTCCACCCTCTCCGCGTTCATCTACAACGCGGCGGCCGGCTTCACCGGCGGCGTCGAGCTGACCCTGGCCGAGGAGGACTGATCCCGGCCGGATCCTGACCCTCGCTCAGCTTTCCGTCCACGGACGGAATGTACGGGCCCCACCGGCTGTTGCAGCCGGTGGGGCCCGTCGGCATTTCGGGTGACAGCCGGCACCCCGCGGCGTGCCGTCCGGAAGCCGGTCGGCCGCGGTGGGATTAGCTGGATGGCGCCCGTTCCGCGCCTGGGAGTGCCGCAGGCCCGCCCCCCCGGTCCGCCCGACCGGGCAGGTGAGGTTCAGCAGGACGACTGGACGGAGGCGCGCGGTGGCGAAGCTCGCAGGTCAACTGGTCGAGGCCCTGGAAGGGCTGCTGGAGGTCCCGGTACCGCTGCGGGTACAGGCCTGGGACGGCAGCGTCGCCGGCCCGCCGGGGGCGCCCACCCTCGTCCTGCGCAACCGCCGGGCGCTGCGCCGCCTGCTCTGGCAGCCGGGCGAGCTGGGCCTGGCCCGGGCCTACGTCGCGGGGGACCTGGAGATCTCCCCCGGCGGCGACCTCTACGAGGTGCTCTCGGCCGTCGGCCGGTTCGCCGAGCTGCCGGAGATCCGCACGCTCCGCCTCGGGCCGCGCGAGGCCCTCGGTGCCAAGGGCCGCCGGGCCCTCGCCACCGTCCTGCGCGCCGGCGCGCTCGGCCCCGAGCCGGCCCCGCCCCGGGAGGAGGTCCGCAAGCCCGGCGGGCGGCTGCACAGCCGCGGCCGGGACCGCGCGGCCATCAGCCACCACTACGACGTCGGGAACGACTTCTACGGCCTCGTGCTGGGCTCCTCGATGGTCTACTCGTGCGCCTACTGGACTCCGGAGGCGAAGAGCCTGGAGGCCGCCCAGGTGGCCAAGCTCGACCTGATCTGCCGCAAGCTCGGCCTGCGGCCCGGGATGCGGCTGCTGGACGTCGGCTGCGGCTGGGGCTCGCTGCTGCTGCACGCCGTCCGGCACTACGGCGTCACCGCGGTCGGCGTCTCCATCTCCGCGGAGCAGGTCGCGCTGGCCCGCGCGCGGGTCGAGGAGGCCGGCCTGGCCGACCGGATCGAGGTCCGACTGCAGGACTACCGGGAGATCGTCGACGGACCGTTCGACGCCGTCTCCAGCGTCGGGATGGCCGAACACGTCGGCTCCGAGCAGTACCGGGTCTACGCCGAGGGCCTGTACCGGCTGCTGGTGCCCGGCGGCCGGCTGCTCAACCACCAGATCGCCCGCCGCCCCGACCACCCCGGCGAGCCGTACCGCAGCAGCCCCTTCATCGACCGCTACGTCTTCCCCGACGGCGAGCTCTCCCCGGTCGGCTCCACCGTGGCCCGGCTGGAGGAGGCCGGCTTCGAGGTCCGGGACGTCGAGTCGCTGCGCGAGCACTACGGGCTGACCCTGCGGGAGTGGGTGGCCAACCTGGAGGCGCACTGGACGGAGGCGGTCCGGCTGGTCGGCCGCGGCCGGGCCCGGGTCTGGCGGCTGTACATGGCGGCCTCCGCGCTCGCCTTCGAGCAGAACCGGATCGGGGTCAACCAGGTCCTCGCCGTCCGCAGCACCGAGGAGGGCGCGGCGGGCCTCCCGGCGACCCGCGGGGAGTGGTTGCTGGACCGCGCCGCCGGCACGCCGCGGCCGGTCGCCGGGGTGCCCGCCGCGTCCCCGGCCGATCCGGATTTGGGAGATCGGCCGTCGGTCCGCTAATCTTTCAGTGCGGCAAGGGCCTATAGCTCAGACGGTTAGAGCGCTTCCCTGATAAGGAAGAGGCCACAGGTTCAAGTCCTGTTAGGCCCACCACCGCGAAGGCCCCGGAGTGATCCACTCCGGGGCCTTCGACGTTTTCGCGGATCGGCCGGATTCGGGTACGCTCTCTGTTCGGCGAGGGCCTATAGCTCAGACGGTTAGAGCGCTTCCCTGATAAGGAAGAGGCCACAGGTTCAAGTCCTGTTAGGCCCACCTCCCCGAAGGGCCCGGAGTGATCCACTCCGGGCCCTTCGGCGTTCCCGCCCGCCGGACCGGGAACCGGGGGCCCGGCCCGGCGGTTCTCCGGGACGGACCGTGTGGAGGGTTGGTGGCGACATGACGGTGTTCTGGGCGATGAGCATCCCGGGGCTGGTCTGTGCCCTGGTGCTGGTGGCGGCGGTGGACCAGCTGCTGCTGCGGGCGGGCCGGGCGCGCTGGGTGCCGTGGCGGGGCACGGGCCGGGAGGGGCAGATCTCGGCCACCGGATTCGAGCAGCTGCACGCCCAGTTCGCGCCGGGCAAACAGCACGAGCTGGACGAACGCGGCAGCACCCTGATGCTGCGCGACGAGGAGGGCGAGGGCGCGCCGCCCCGCAGCACGGTGGACCTGGCGAGCGGTACGGCGGTGGTGGTGCTGCCCCGGTCGGAGGGCCCGGCGGGCCGGGTCTGACCGGGGAATCCCGGGCCGGTCGTGCGCGGGCGGAGCACCCGGGAGGAGGTGCTGCGTCAATCCTGGGCCCGGACCGCCGGGTTGGCCGCACCGGTGGCTGGTCACGATTGGGATACCGGTGTGTATCATCGGCCGCAAGGGCAGTCTGGCACCCGGCCGCCCTTCGCGCTCGAAACACAACTGGACTCGTCGGCCCGGTCAGTCCGGCCGGATCCGGCTCTTGAGTCCACCAACGCAAGAAGGACGAGGTCCCGCGGTGAAGAAGCTTCTCCTGGTCGCCCTGGTCGCCCTCGGCGGCTTCTTTGTCTACCGTCAGGTCCAGGCGGACCGCGCCGAGCAGGACCTGTGGACCGAGGCCACCGACCCGGTCCCGGCCGGTCGCTGAACCCGGGCGATCTGACGATCGACGGTCTTCGGAGGCGCCGACCCGCGCCTCCCGGACCGGCCGGCCCGGTCGACCGACCGGACCGGCCGGTTCCCCACAGGGGACGGCGCTGGGAAACTCGCCGGAACCCGGTACGCTAGTGCCCGTCGGCACGCGCGATGCCGTCGAGGGGCATTAGCTCAGTTGGTAGAGCGCTGCCTTTGCAAGGCAGATGTCAGGAGTTCGAGTCTCCTATGCTCCACAGTTCACAGCAGTCACCGATCGGCCGCTGACCAGGGATCTGGTCGGCGGCCGATCGGCGTTCCCGGGCCCGTTCCGCGGCTTTCGAGCGGTCAGTCCGCCGCGGGGCCCCCGTCGTCGGCGGGCTCGGCGGCCTCTGCGTCGGGGCCGGCGCCGTTCATCGGGGCGGTGGCGGCGTGCGCGCCCGCCGGGCGGCGCTCCTGCGGGGCCGGCGGCTCGACCAGCCACTCCGGGTTGCTGTGCCGGCGCCACCACTGCCAGGCCACGACGCCGCCGCCGATCGCCAGCAGGCCGGCCACGGCGAGGCCGGCGGCCAGCCTGTCGCACCGCTCCTTCCTGGCGTTCCGGGCGGCCAGCGCGCTGATCTCGGCGGAGCTGACGTGGCCCTGCAGCGCGGTCAGCGCGGCGGCGCCCCGGGACTGGGCCTCCTGGGCGACCGGGGTGACCGCGGCGCGGGCCTCGTCGACCGCCTGCGCGACCCTGGGGCCGACGGTGGCGCGGGCCTGGTCCGCCGCCCGGGTCGCGGAGAGGCGGGCCGCCAGAGCGGCCTCCTGGGCCCGGTGGAGGGCCTTCAGGGCGTTCTGCTGGGCCTCCGGCGGCAGGCTGGCGAAGGCCTGGCCGAACTGTGGGGCGAGATGCTTGTCGTACTGGACGCGGAGGTTGTGGGCGGCCTGGGTGGCCATCGGCCCTAGGGCGTCCAAGGTGGGCCCGAGGCGGTGCTTGGCGCCGTCCGCGAACTGTGCGGCGGTGTCCCGGGTCCTGGTGGCCGTCTCGCGGGCCGAGTCCGAAAAACTCACGAGTCTCTCCTCCTGGGTGGCGTCCTTTATGCACATATCCACCTGAATGCTGATCATGCATGGTGATTTGTCCGGCGGCACGCTGGGGTGGGCCGTACGCGGGCCCCTGCCGGGCGGGGGCACGGAAACGGCCGGCCGGGCGGGATGCGGGGGATCGGGCCGGGGGCCGGGGGTGCGGCAGTAGGCTGGCTGTTTCGGAGGTCGTGTACCGGAAGGGGATCCGCTGATGCTCCCGGACGAGCCGCGGTCGTCGGCCGATCGGTCCCCGGAGGGCGGGCCGCCCGGCTGCTACCGGCATCCCGGGACGCCCGCCGGGATCTCCTGCACCCGCTGCGAACGGCCGATCTGCCCGGAGTGCATGGTGCCCGCGTCGGTGGGCTTCCACTGCCCGGAGTGCGTCGGCGCCGGGCACGCCGGGGCCAGGCGGGCGACCACCCGGTTCGGCGGGGTGCCGGCCGCCGACGGCGGACTGGTCACCAGGGTGCTGGTCGGCGTCAACGTGGTGGTCTGGCTGCTGGCCGCCTATGTGCTCACCCCGCGCCTGGACCAGGTCTGGGAGCTGCTCAGCGTCGGACGGGACCGCGATGGCGGCCCGGGGGGCGTCGCCGACGGCCCGGACCAGTGGTACCGGCTGCTGACCGCCACCTTCCTGCACGATCAGTGGTGGCACATCGGGCTGAACATGCTGGTGCTGCTCGTGCTCGGCCCGCCGCTGGAGGAGGCCCTCGGCCGGCTCCGCTTCCTGGCCCTCTACCTGGTCGCCGGCCTGGGCGGCAGCACCTTCGCCTTCCTGGTGGCCGGGGACTGGTTGAGGTCGGTCGGGGCGTCCGGGGCGATCTTCGGGCTGATCGGCGCCACGATCGTGATGCAACTGCGGAACCGGGGTGCGCTGGCTCCGGTGATGGCGTTCCTGGTCTTCAACCTGATCGTCACCTTCTCCCGCGAGGGCATCGACTGGCGGGCGCACCTCGGCGGTCTGGCGTTGGGCGCCCTGACCGCGGCCGGCCTGATGTACGCGCCGCGCGAGCGCCGCGGACTGGTCCAAGGGCTGGCGGTGGCGGGGGCGTTGGCCGTGGAGGCGGCGATGCTGTTGGTCGGGATGTCCCTCTACGGCTCCTGAGGTCCCCGGGCCGCGGGGCCCGGGGACCCGGACGTTTGTCCACAGCGGGTGCGGGGTTGTGCACAGGCTGTGCGGCACCCGGGTTGTGGACTGCTGTTCTACGCGTGTCCTGCTGTGCGGTTCTTCCGTTCCCCGGGGCTTGTGCACAGCTGTGGACGGCGCCGGCCGGGAAAGTTATCCACAGGTTGGGGAGACTTTTCCCCAGTGTGGATAACCATGTGGATAAGCCCGACAGTCTGATGATGGGGATGGCGGGCGGGGGCAACCGACCGGCTTCCCGCCCAGCTCCGGACACGCCTGACCGCCGCCCCGGGTCGAGCTGTCCGGAGCGGCGGGAATCGGCCCGTTCCCGGGCCTCAGGACGAGCGGGTCGTCACTTCCACTGGGTGGAGACGCCGAAGCCCGCGGCGATGAAGCCGAAGCCCACCAGGATGTTCCAGTTCCGCCAGCTCTCGACCGGGTAGGTGCCGCTGGTCACGTAGTAGGTGACGATCCACACCAGGCCGATCAGGAACAGTGCCAGCATCAGCGGCGCGACCCAGCCGCGGCCCGAGCTGATCTTCACCACGGCCGTGGTCGGCGGGGTGTAGTCGGACTTCTTGCGGAGTCGAGACTTCGGCACGAGGGGTTCTCCTGTCGATGCGCTGTGAGACCGCGCAGAGGTGCAGCGGGTGGGTCGGGTAGGTCGGCGGTCGGCAGCGGAGAACACCCCGAGGGGGACGGCTCCGCACGTGCCACCGGCGTCCGTTAGCGTAGTGGCTCGGCGGGTCTTGAGGAGATAAGGGTACGGTGACTAATTTGTCGATTCCCCCGGAGCCGGCCCCTACCCGCCCTTCCGGTACCCGAATTGTCGGACGTGCCCTGACCTGCGCCGTCTTCGCGCTCGCCGGTCTGCTCTTCTACATCAGCGCGCAGACCGCCCGCGGCACCGACCTGCGGACCGACAACTCGCTGCTGAGCCTCGGCGACGTGATCCGCCAGCGCAGCGCGCAGAACCAGCAGGCGCAGTCCCAGCTCGCCGACCTCCAGGACCGGGCCCAGGACCTCACCGAGCAGCAGGGCCACAGCCCCGCCGACGCGGCCCGGCTGGACGGACTGCGGGCCGGCGCCGCCCTGGAGCCGCTGCAGGGCGGCGGCCTGACCGTCACCCTCAACGATGCCCCGCCGAACGCCACCGCGCGCATCCCCGGCGTCCCCGAGCCCGGCGTCAACGACCTGGTCATCCACCAGCAGGACATCCAGGCCGTGGTCAACGCGCTGTGGCGGGGCGGCGCGGAGGGCGTCCAGGTGATGGACCAGCGGCTGATCTCCACCAGCGCGGTCCGCTGCGTCGGCAACACCCTGCTGCTCCAGGGGCGGGTCTACTCCCCGCCGTACGTGGTCAAGGCGGTCGGCCGGACCGAGGCGCTGCGCTCGGCCGTCGACGCGGACCCGACGATCCGCAACTACCTGCAGTACGTCCAGGCGTACGGGCTGGGCTGGAAGGTCCAGGAGAGCGGCGACCTCACCCTGCCGGGGTACTCCGGTACCACCGAGCTGCGTTCGGCGGGCGGGCAGCAGTAGCGGACCGGCCTCGCGGCCGTGGGGGGCGGGTCTACTCTTGACCCAGTCTGCTACGACGAGGGAGCACCATGTACGGCTTCATCTGGCGTCACCTCCCGGGGAACACCCTGGTGAAGGCCGCCATTTCGGTGCTCCTGATCCTGGGGATCGTCTACCTGCTCTTCACGTACGTCTTCCCGTGGGCGGAACCATTGCTCCCCTTCGGCGACGTCACAGTGGACGGCGGCGACGGCGCAGCGAGCGGCTGACCCGGGCGGCCCGGTACTTCCATCCAGCACCGCATCCCACGGAGACCACGCGCGCATGACCACCCAGTCGACCCCGCCCCGCATCCTGGTGGTGGACAACTACGACAGCTTCGTCTTCAACCTGGTCCAGTACCTGTACCAGCTCGGCGCCACCTGCGAGGTGGTGCGCAACGACGAGGTGACCGTCGAGCACGCCGTCCGGCGCTCGGGCGAGGAGGGCTTCGACGGGGTCCTGCTCTCCCCCGGGCCCGGTGCCCCCGAGGAGGCCGGGGTGTGCATCGAGATGGTGCACCACTGCGCCCGGATCGGGCTGCCGGTGTTCGGCGTCTGCCTGGGCCTGCAGTCGCTCGCGGTCGCCTACGGTGCCGTGGTGGGCCGGGCGCCGGAGCTGCTGCACGGCAAGACCTCGCTGGTCGAGCACGAGGACGGCGGGGTGTTCGAGGGCCTGCCCTCGCCGCTGACCGCGACCCGCTACCACTCGCTCGCGGTCGAGCCGGCCACCGTGCCGGCGGAGCTGGTGGTCACCGCGCGGACCGAGAGCGGTGTGATCATGGGCCTGAGGCACCGTGAACTGCCGGTCGAGGGCGTGCAGTTCCACCCGGAGTCGGTGCTCACCGAGGGCGGGCACCGGATGCTCGCCAACTGGCTCGCGGAGTGCGGCTTCCCGCAGGCCGTCGACCGGTCGGCCGGGCTCGCCCCGGTGATCGGCCGGGGCTGAGCGGCGTGACCGCGCTGCGTCCGGAGGGGCGTTACCAGCCGGAGGCGGACCCGTACGGCGGCGCGCAGCACTACGGGGGTCCCGAGCAGGGCGGGGGCCGCTACGGCGGTTCGCCGCACGGCGGTCCGCAGTACGGCGACCAGCCGTACGGTGACGACCCGTACCGGCAGGAGTCCCCGGTCCGGACCGTGCCCGAGGACGCCTGGGGCGTGTACGAGCAGGCCGAGGAGCCCCTCGCGGGCGGGCCCGAGTACCCGTGGCTGCCCGACCAGACCCTCCAGCTGCGCCTGCCCGTAGGGGTGGGCGGGCCGGCCGCCGAGCCGGTCCCGGCCACCGGCGGCCGGGCCGAGCGCCGCCGGGCCGCCCAGGGCCGGACGGCGATCCGTTCGGGCAACGGGCGACGCCGGGCGGGCGGCCGCGCCGCGGGGCGGCCGCGCCCCAAGGAGTCCGTGCTGGTGGTGGCGGCCCGGGGCGTCGGCGAGCTGTGCATAACGCTCGGCGTGGTGATGCTGCTCTTCGTCGCCTACCAGCTCTGGTGGACCAACGTGCAGGCCGACGCGGCCGCGGACGGGGCCCGCAACAAGCTGGAGCAGCAGTTCGACGCGGCGCCGCCGCCCGCCCAGCCGGGGCAGCCGGCCCCGGACCCGAACAAGCCCGAGGTGTTCGAGCCGGGCAAGGGCTTCGCCATCATCTACCTGCCCAAGCTGGGGCTGAAGTTCCCGATCGCCGAGGGCACCTCCAAGCCGGCGGTGCTCGACAAGGGCCTGGTCGGCCACTACCCCGGCACCGGCATGCCGGGCGACAAGGCGGGCAACTTCGCGCTGGCCGCCCACCGCAACACCCACGGCGAGCCCTTCCGGTACATCAACCAGCTGGGCAAGGGCGACAAGATCGTGGTGGAGACCGCCGCGGGGTACTTCACCTACGAGGTCACCGGCGGCATCCCGGAGACCTCGCCCAGCAACGTGAGCGTGATCAAGCCGGTGCCGAACGGCGCCGGGTACGCCGGCCCCGGCCGCTACATCACGCTGACCACCTGCACTCCGGAGTTCACCTCCAAGTTCCGTCTCATCGTCTTTGGGAAGATGATCGAGGAACGGCCGCGCAGCCAAGGCAAGCCGGCCGCGATCTCGGGCGGGTAGCCGCCCGGACGCCGGGCCCGGAGGGGGAGCACCGCAGATGCAGGACGACGAGACCGCGCAGCCCGTCGGACCGGGGCGGGAGGCCGCCCCGCCGGCCGGGCGGGGGCGGAGCCGGGCGCTGGCCGCGCTCGGGGTGTTCGGCGAGCTGCTGATCACCCTGGGCCTGGTGCTCGGCCTGTTCGTGGCCTACTCGCTGTGGTGGACCAACGTGCAGGCCGACCGCGCGGCCTCGCAGGCCGCCGACCGCCTCCGCGGCTCCTGGGCGGCCGGCCCGACCGCCGGCCCCTCGGCCGCGCCCGGCACCACCCCCGCCCCGGGCGCGCCGTCCGCGCCGGAGAGGTTCGCGGCCGGGGACGACGTCGGCTTCCTGCACGTCCCGGCGATGGGCCGGGACTACCAGGTGCTGATCCGGATGGGCACCTCCACGGAGGTCCTGGACGAGGGCGTGGCGGGCGTCTACGAGCAGCCGTACCGGGCCGCGATGCCCTGGGACCAGGCGGGCAACTTCTCGCTGGCCGCGCACCGGGACGGCCACGGCGCCAAGTTCCACGACCTGGACGCCGTCCACAAGGGCGACGCGGTCGTCGTCGAGACCAAGGACAAGTGGTACGTCTACAAGGTCGACAACACCCTGGCGGAGACCTCCAAGTACGACACCGGCATCGTCGCGCCCGTCCCGGCCCGCTCCGGGTACGCCGGCCCCGGCCGCTACATCACGCTGACCACCTGCACCCCGGTCTACACCTCGCGCTACCGGATGGCGGTCTGGGGGAGCCTGGTGCGGGTGGACGACGTGGACGCCAAGCGCACCCCGCCGCCGGAGCTGCGCCGCTCCTGAGGTGTGGCGATTAGCACCAATGGTCGACTTCGGAAATCAGTCGCCCGCATACCAGGCCTGATTGGTGCCGCCATTGATGTCCCACAGCTGAGCGGGCGCACCGTTGTTGGAGCTGAATCCACCGATTTCGATGGCATAGCGATTCCACTGGAAGCTGTACACCGGACCCGTACTGCTGGCCGAGTACTTCCAGAAACGCTGATTGGCGTTGTAGTTGCATTCCCATTGAACGAGTGCGGCTCCGGCGTATGCGTTTTCGCCGGGGATGTCGACGCACTTGTGGGTAAAAGCGTTGGCGAGGGTGAACCGATTTACGCCGTAAATGTCCACGATGTACCAGGACTGGTTCGCGCCACCGGTGCAGTCCCATTGGCGGATCGGTGTACCATCATCGATCCGCCAGTCGGCGACTTCAAGACATTTCTTGGTCGCAATGTTGATGATCCTCGTTGGGGTCAAGGCGGTTGACGTTGCTGGAGTTGCTGGTGCGGCGGATGCTGGCTGGGAGACCAGGAGCAAGGCGGTAGCTGAGGCGATGGTCGACATCTTTAGAATTATCTTCTGTCTGTTGCCCATTGAGGCAGGCGCTCCGTTCTTGGATTCTATCTGGTTCGTGGAAGTCCCATGCTTCCCTTGCGGCATGGCTGGCGTCAAGGCCTGGTGGGTATTCCGCGTGTATCGATAGATTTGTGTCGGTATGGAAAATTTCCCTCTCCTGGTGACTCTTTGCCCCTATGGCTCATTTTTGCTTCAATGGTGCCAAATATGCCAAACGCCCGACCGGGGAATCCGGTCGGGCGTTTTGGGGCTCAGTTAAACCAGGGGAATATCGGAGGCTTAGTGGTCCCCTTTGGGGGGTGTGGTGGTGGGCTCGCCCCCTTTGGGCGGGTCGGCGGGCTTCGTGATCAGCTGGACCTGGGTGTTCGGGTCGACCTGGGTGCCGGCTCCGGGGATGCTCTGCTGGACGATCGCGTTCGGGTCCTGCGGGCCGTTGACCACGGTGTAGCCGAGGCCCGCCTTTGAGAGCTGGGCGATGGCGTCCGACAGCTTCTGGTTCTGCAGCGGCGGGACCTGGGCCTTGTCCGGGGCCTTGAAGACCGTCAGGGTGATCTTGGTGTTGGCCGCGGCTTTGGTGTTGGGCTGGACGGACTGCTGGGCGACCGTGTTGACCTTGGAGGGGTCGGGGGCCGGCGTACTCTGCGCGGCGAACACCACCTGGAACCCGAGGCCCTGCAGCGTGTTCTGCGCGTCCTCCTTCTGGGCGCCGACCACGTTCGGGACGTTGATCTTGGTCTTGCCCTGGGAGACCGTCAGCTTGATCGGCGCGGTCGGGTCGGCGGACGCGTTGGCCGCCGGGTCCTGCGCGGTGACGGTGTCCTGCGGGGCGTTGTCGTCGTCCTTGTACTCCGGGGTGCCGACGTTGGTGAAGCCGGCCGCGGCCAGCGCCTGCAGTGCCTGGTCCTTGGTCTTGCCGACCACCGGCGGCACGGTCGCCTTCGCGGGGCCGGAGGAGAGCTGCACCGTGATGGTCGAGGTCTCGGCGACCTGGAGCCCGGCCACCGGGTTCTGGGTGCAGACCTGGTCCTTCTTGATGTTGGCGTCCGGGCAGGCGAGCTTCTCGCCCTCCGCCACCACCAGCTTGGAACCGGCCGCGGCGGCGGCGGTCTTCGCGTCGGCGAGGGTCTTGCCCACCAGGTTCGGCGCGGCGACCTTCACCGGGTCCTTCGTGCCCTTGTCGCCGAACATCGCCTGGGCCACGAAGAAGGTGCCGACCAGGACCAGCACGGCGGCGATCGCCAGCACGATCCAGGAGGTGTTGCTCTTCTTCGGCTGCTCCTCGCCGCGTCGGCCGGCGCGGCCCTGGCCGTCGTCGTTGCCGCCCTGGCCGGCGTAGGTCTGGCCGTAGCCGTCGTCCGGGTAGCCGCCCTGCTGCCCGTAGCCGGGCTGCCCGGAGGCCTGCGGCAGGAGGGTGGTCGGGCCGCCGCCGGGCTGCTGCGGCAGCACGTTGGTCTGGCCGTACGGGTCGTGCTGCTGCGGGTAGCCGTTCTGGTCGTAGCCGTAGCCGGCCGAGCCCATGCCGTAGGCGGCCTGCTGGGCGGCGGCCACCGGCAGGCCGTCGAGGAAGCGCTCGATGTCGTCGCGCATCTCGTCGGCGCTCTGGTACCGGTAGTCGCGCTCCTTGGCGAGCGCCTTCAGCACGATCGCGTCGATCTCGGGGCGGACCTCCGGGTCGAAGACCGACGGCGGCTGCGGCTCCTCCCGGACGTGCTGGTAGGCCACCGCGACCGGCGAGTCGCCGATGAACGGCGGGCGGACGGTCAGCAGCTCGTAGAGCAGGCAGCCGGTGGAGTACAGGTCGGAGCGGGCGTCGACCTGCTCGCCCTTGGCCTGCTCGGGGGAGAGGTACTGGGCGGTGCCGATGACGGCCGAGGTCTGCGTCATGGTCATCCCGGCGTCACCCATCGCGCGGGCGATGCCGAAGTCCATGACCTTGACGTTGCCCTGCCGGGTCAGCATCACGTTGGCGGGCTTGATGTCGCGGTGCACGATGCCGGCCCGGTGCGAGTACTCCAGGGCCTGGAGGATGCCGATGGTCATCTCCAGCGCGCGCTCCGGCAGCAGCCGGCGTCCGGAGTGCAGCAGCTCCCGCAGCGTCGACCCCTCGACGTACTCCATCACGATGTACGGGATGGAGATGCCGTCGATGTAGTCCTCGCCGGTGTCGTACACGGCGACGATCGCGGGGTGGTTCAGGGACGCCGCCGACTGCGCCTCGCGGCGGAACCGGGCCTGGAACGACGGATCCCTGGCCATGTCGGCCCGGAGCGTCTTCACAGCGACGGAACGGCCGAGCCGGGTGTCATGGGCGAGGTACACCTCGGCCATGCCGCCGCGCCCGAGGACGCCGCCGAGCTCGTACCTGCCGCCTAGGCGACGAGGCTCTTCCATAGTTCCGACCCTCTCCCTCACCCGCCGGTGAGGTTGTGACGTAGGTGTCCCCGCACGCTCTGGGTGACGCCGCGCGGACCGCGACCGGTTCTCCGGCCGGGCCGTGCGGTGCCTCACGGGCGGCAACGGGCACACCCGCTGCTGGCGGATACGCTACCGGTCGCACCCCATCGGACCGGAGTCAGCCGTCGGCCGATATCAGACCGGTATCCGGACGGGGGTGCCGATCGTGACATTCCCCTCACCCGGGACGGGGCTGCCTACTTGCCGAGTGCGGCCTGCATCACCGCCTTGGCGATCGGGGCCGCGAGCCGGCCGCCGCTGATGCCGTCGCGGTTCTGCGAGCCGTCCTCGACCACCACCGCGACCGCCACCGACTGGCCGTCGGCGCCCTTGGCCCAGGAGGTGAACCAGGCGAAGGGCAGCCCGGCGTTGTCCTCGCCGTGCTGCGCGGTGCCGGTCTTGCCGCCGACCTGCACGCCGGGGATCCTGGCGGTCTTGCCGGTGCCGTTCTCGACCACCGAGACCATCAGGTCCTGCATCTTCTGCGCGGTGGACGGGCTCATGGCCTGGGAGAACTGCTTCTCGGTGTGCTTGGAGATGGTGGTCAGCGAGGCCGAGCGCTCCTGGTCGACCAGGTAGGGCTGCATCAGGCTGCCGTTGTTGCAGATCGCGGCGGAGACCATGGCCATCTGCAGCGGGGTGGCGCGGGTGTCGTGCTGGCCGATCGAGTCCTGGGCGGTGCCGTCCAGGCTCTTGCTGTCCGGGAAGACGCTCTTCTCGGAGCGGACGGGGATGTCGATCGTGCTGTTGAAGCCGAACTTCTCGGCCTGCGCCCGCATCTTCTCCTTGCCCAGGTCGGCGCCGATCTTGGCGAAGACCGTGTTGCAGGACTGGTCCATCCCGGACTTGACGGTGGCGTTCTCGCAGCGCTCGTCGGGGCTCTCGTTCTTCAGCTGCGTGGTGGTGCCGGGCAGGATGTACGGCTCGGGCGTGGTCGTGGCGTCGTCGACGCCCTGGAACATGCCGTTCTCGAACGCGGCGGTCGCGGTGACCAGCTTGAACGTCGAGCCGGGCGGGTACGTCTCCTTGAGCGCCCGGTTGAGCAGCGGCTTGTTCGGATCGGCGTTGAGGTCGTTCCAGGCCTTGGTCGAGGCGCCGTCGAAGCCGGAGAAGCTGCCCGGGTCGAAGGACGGCGTGGAGACCATGGCGAGGATGGCGCCGGTCTTCGGGTCGATCGCGACCGCGGCGCCCTTCTTGTTGCCCATGGCGTCCCAGGCGGCCTTCTGGACCTTGGCGTTGATCGTGGTGACGACGTCGCCGCCGCGCTTCGGCTCGCCGGTCAGCATGTCCAGGGTGTTGCGGAAGAACAGCCGGTCGTCGCTGCCGGAGAGGATGCCGTCCTCCAGCGCCTCCAGGCCGACGCTCTGGAACTGGGTGGCGTAGCCGGTGACCGGCGCCCACATCGGGCCGTCCACCCAGGAGCGCTGGTACTTGAAGCGCAGGCCGTTGACGAAGTCGGACTTCGTGACCGGCTGGCCGCTCGCGATGATGTTGCCGCGCGGGTGGGCGTACCGGTCGTACAGCTGGCGCTTGTT
Source organism: Kitasatospora xanthocidica (assembly GCF_014656195.1). Taxonomy (GTDB): domain Bacteria; phylum Actinomycetota; class Actinomycetes; order Streptomycetales; family Streptomycetaceae; genus Kitasatospora; species Kitasatospora xanthocidica. Next base: position 487,807 of record NZ_BNBY01000001.1, read on the forward strand.
GTTCTTGTCGGTGGCCCAGGACTCGGCCTGGACGCCCTGCACCCAGTTGGTGCGCACCATCAGGGCCAGTATCAGGACGAGGCAGAAGATCGAGACCCGGCGGATCGGCTTGTTCATCGGGCGGGTCCTCCCGGGCCCTCGGTGGCGGGGGTCGGCTCGACGCCGGGGCGGCGGGCGCTGTCGCTGATCTTCAGCAGGATCGCGACCAGCGCCCAGTTCGCGACCACGGACGAACCGCCCTGCGCGAGGAACGGCATGGTCATACCGGTCAGCGGGATCAGTCCGGTCACACCGCCGGCCACGACGAACACCTGCAGCGCCATCGCCGAGGCGAGGCCGACGGCGAACAGCTTGCCGAAGGGGTCGCGGGCGGCGATCGCGGTGCGCAGGCCGCGCTGGATCAGCAGCCCGTACAGCAGGAAGATCGCCATCATGCCGGTGAGTCCGAGCTCCTCGCCGAAGGAGCCCAGGATGAAGTCGCTCTTGGCGGCGAAGTTGATCAGCCAGGACCGGCCCTGGCCGAGGCCGGAGCCGGTGACGCCGCCGGAGCCGAGCGCCATCAGCGACTGGCCGATCTGCTCGGTGGCGCCGGGCGGCGGCTTCGGGGCGAAGGCGGCCATCGGGTCGAGCCAGGCGTTGATGCGGATCTTCACGTGGCTGGCGGTCGAGGCGACCAGGACCGCGCCGCCGACGGACATCAGCAGGCCGAACAGGATCCAGCTGGTCCGCTCGGTGGCGACGTAGAGCATCACCACGAACAGGCCGAAGAACAGGAAGGACGTGCCGAGGTCGTTCTCGAAGATCAGGATCAGCAGGCTGAGCAGCCAGATCACGACGATCGGGCCGAGGTCGCGGCCGCGCGGCAGGTACAGGCCCATGAAGCGGCGGCTGGCCAGCGCCAGGGCGTCCCGCTTGACCATCAGGTAGCCGGCGAAGAACACCGTCAGGATGATCTTGGCGAACTCGCCGGGCTGGATCGAGAAGCTGCCCACCCGGATCCAGATCTTGGCGCCGAAGTCCTCCGCCCGGGCCGGGAAGAAGGCCGGCGCGGCGAGCAGGACCAGGGCCACCACCATCGAGATGTAGGTGTAGCGCTGGAGCACCCGGTGGTCCTTCAGGAAGACCATCACCGCGATGAAGCCCGCGATGCCGAGGCCCGACCACATCAGCTGGTTCTGGGCCGCCGGGAAGTTGCCGCTGAGCAGCTTGCCCGCCTTGTCCAGCCGCCAGATCATCACCACCCCGAGGCCGTTCAGCAGGGTGGCGATCGGCAGCATCAGCGGGTCCGCGTACGGCGCGAAGCGGCGCACCAGCAGGTGCGCGACCAGCGCCAGGGCGCCCATGCCCAGCCCGTAGCCGAGCATGCCGGCGGGCAGCTTGGAGTCCATCGCGAGGCCGACGTTGGCGTACGCGAGGACCGGCAGCAGGACCGCGAAGAGCAGCAGGGCCAGCTCGGTGTTGCGCCGGTTCGGCGCCTCCTGCGGGGAGATCGTGGTGTTGTCCCGCCGACGGGGCACGACGCGTCCGGCGGTCGCCCGCCGACGGCCGGACCGGCCGGTGTCTTCGCTCAGGTCGTAGCTGCTCACGTGGTGACCGCTCCCTGACGGCCGGACCGACCGCCGGGGGCGGTCCTATGTCGGATCACGGACGTCACTGCTTCGGGCAGGCGTTGGCCCGGCTGAGTTCGTCTTCGGTCAACTGGGTCGGGTCGCCCTGCGTCCCGGTCGCCGGCGCGGTGGTGTTCGGCGTCGGGGCGGGCGTGCCCGTGGCGCCCGCGCCCGGGGCCGGCGTGCCCGTGGCCGGCGCGGTCGCCGTGGCCGAGGGGGTGCCGGTCGGGGCGGCCGCGGCCGGGCCCCGGTTCTTCTCGCCCGGGGTGGGCGTGGTCGCCAGGAACGCCGCGTTGGTGGCCTGCGTCGCCTGGCTGCCCTGCGCCGGGGCCGTCTTGGCGGCGGCCTTCTGGCAGAGCTGGACCCAGCCGTCGAGCTCCTGGACGGTCGACTGGGCGTCCTTCAGGCTGCCGACCGAGATGGTCTTGTTCACGTGCGCGCGCTGGTCCTGCGGCAGCCACTTGAGCTGGATCCCGCTGTACGAGGCGTGCACCGAGGACAGGCTCAGGCCGGCCAGGTTCTGGTTGATGCCCTGGTAGACCGCGACGTGGTCGCCGTCCTCGCCGACGTAGTACTGGTCCTGGGTCCACCGGTAGCCGAAGAACCCGGCGCCGCCGAGCAGGCCCAGCGTGACCAGGACGGCCAGCGAGACGGTCAGCCCCTTGCGCTTGCGCTTCGCGGGCGGCTGCTCCTCGTCGAAGTCCTCGGTGCCGTAGACCGAGGGCTCCGCGGAGCCGTAGCCGTACGCGCCCTCGTAGCCCTCGGCGGGGCCGAAGCCGCCCGCCGGGTCTCCCTCGTAGCCCTCGGCCGGGCCGAAGGCGCCCTGCGGGCCGCGGCCGAGGCCGGCCGCGCGGCCGGCCGGGGTGTCCGCGATCGAACGGTCGGCGGCGGCCGAGGACGGCGGGGCCTCGGCGACCGCGCCGACCACCACCGGGACGTCGTTGAACTGGCCGCTCATGGTGTCCGTGGCGCCGACGTCGATGACGTCCGCCACGATGCAGGTGATGTTGTCCGGACCGCCGCCGCGCAGGGCGAGCTGGATCAGCTCCTGCACGGTCTGCTCGGGCGAGTAGTAGCTGCCGAGGGTGTCCTGGAGGGTCTGGTGGCTGACCGGGCCGGAGAGGCCGTCGGAGCAGATCAGGTAGCGGTCGCCGGCCCGGACCTCGCGGATCGACAGGTCGGGCTCGACCTGGCCGCGGCCGTCCAGCGCCCGCATCAGCAGCGAGCGCTGCGGGTGGGTCTCGGCCTCCTCGGGCGTGATCCGGCCCTCGTCGACCAGGCGCTGCACCCAGGTGTGGTCCTGGGTGATCTGCACCAGCGAGCCGTCCCGCAGCAGGTAGGCGCGGGAGTCGCCGACGTGCACCAGGCCCATCCGCTGGCCCGTCCACAGCATGGCGGTCAGCGTGCAGCCCATGCCTTCGAGCTGCGGGTCCTCCTCGACCATCTGCCGGAGCCGGTCGTTGGCGCCCTGGACGGCGTCGCCCAGCAGGGTCAGCAGGTCGGCGCCCGGCACGTCCTCGTCCAGCCGGACGATCGAGCCGAGCACCTCGGAGGAAGCGACCTCGCCGGCCGCGGCGCCGCCCATGCCGTCGGCCACGGCCAGCAGCCGCGGCCCGGCGTAGCCGGAGTCCTCGTTCCCCTCCCGGATCAGTCCCTTGTGGGAGCCGGCGGCGAAGCGCAGCACCAGGGTCATGCGACCTGTGCCCCCCTCTGGGTCATGGACGGGATGCTGTCCCTCATGCGCTACTACTTCCGCAGTTCGATGACGGTCCTGCCGATACGGATCGGCATGCCCGGCTGGAGCGGGGTGGGCGCGGTCAGGCGCTGCCGGTCCAGATAGGTGCCGTTGGTGGAGCCTAGATCCTCGACCGTCCACTGCCCAGTCTGATCCGGATAGATCCTGGCATGCCGAGAGGACGCGTAGTCGTCGTCCAGCACGATGGTGGAGTCGTGCGCGCGGCCCAGCGTGATCGTCTGGCCCTGCAGCGCGACCGTGGTGCCGGCCAGCGAGCCCTGCACCACGACCAGCTGGGTCGGCCCGCCGCGGCGGCGTCCGCCGCCGGGCTGGGTCGGGGCCGCGGCCGGAGTGGCGGCGGGGGCGGGCGCGGGGCGACCCGCGGCCTGGGTGGGCGCACCCCCGGCGGCCGTGGCGGACGCGCCCCGGCGGGAGGGGCGCGGGTTCACCTTGGTGCCGAAGAGGTCGCTGCGGATCACCTGGATCGCGACGATGACGAACAGCCACAGCACGGCCAGGAAGCCCAGCCGCATGACCGTGAGGGTCAGTTCGGACATGACCGTCCCGCCAGTCGGTGAGCGAGGCGCGCGAACAATTCGGACACTACCCTTCGACCTGCCGGTAGACGATGGTGGTGGAGCCCACGACGATTCGCGAGCCGTCGCGGAGCGTAGCGCGCTGGGTGTGCTGTCCGTCCACCACGATGCCGTTGGTGGACCCCAGGTCGAGCACCATCGAAGGGGTGCCGGGCCGGATCTCGGCGTGCTTGCGGGAGACCCCGGGGTCGTCGATCCGCACGTCGGCCTCGGTGGATCGGCCCAGGACGCAGGCCGAACCGGTGATCTGGTGCCGGGCGCCGTTCACCTCGACCCAGCGGCGGACCGAGGCACCGCCGTGGCCGGCGCCGGGGAGGTTGCGGACGTTGCCGCCGGCGGGCGAGGGCGGGCCCGAGGGCATCGCGGGGGGCGCGGCCGGCGGCGGGGGCGTGCCGTACTGGGCGGCGCCGCTCTGCTGCCACGGCGCGCCGGGGGCCGGGGCGGCCGGCGGGCGGTCGTAGCCGGGCTGCTGCGGCTGCTGCTGCGGGGCGTACTGCTGGGGCTCCTCGGCGGCGAGGGTGCGGCTGCGCACCCGGTACAGGCCGGTGTCGAGGTCGTCGGCCTTCTCCAGGTTCACCTGGAGCGGGCCCATGAAGCTGTACCGCTGGGCCTCGGCGTACTCGCGGACCATGCCGGCCAGCTCGGTGCCGAGCTGCCCGGAGTAGGGGCTGAGGCGCTCGTGGTCGTGCGGGCTCAGCTCGACGATGAAGTCGTTCGGCACGACGGTGCGGTCGCGGTTCCAGATGCTCGCGTTGTTGTCGCACTCGCGCTGCAGCGCCCCGGCGATCTCCACGGGCTGGACCTCGGACTTGAACACCTTGGCGAAGGTGCCGTTGACGAGACCCTCGAGCCGCTGCTCGAACTTCTTCAGCACTCCCATGGGGCACCCCCTTCCAGAGTTCGTTCGCCTGCCTGCCGGCCGGATCCCGCCCGGGAACCGGTCGCGCCTACTTGCGGTACTTCCGTACTGATCGTATCCACGCCGGGCCCTTCCGTACGGTTCCCGGAGCGTGTGGTGCCCGGGGGTGGGCTCGGACACACAGGGTGACGCATTCCGGGTACGGCACGCCAGGTGTGCCCGTCGGAGCGGTCGTCCGCACCTCGCGCACGCGTTCGTCGCGCACCCGTTCGGATGCGGTCGGTCTCCCCGGACGGGCGATTCGGAGCAGCCCCGCAGGTCGTGCTAATGTTTTCCACGTCGGAAGGGCCGCCCGGAAGGGAGGCCGGTCCAAGGAAGCGCGAAGGCCTCATGGTACCGAGCGTTTCGGAAGACCGGTCGGCAACGAGGACAACACCCATGCGCGGGTGGCGGAATAGGCAGACGCGCTGGATTCAGGTTCCAGTGCCCGAAAGGGCGTGGGGGTTCAACTCCCCCCTCGCGCACAGCGAAGCCCCGCAGATCTACGGATCTGCGGGGCTTCACCTTTTTCTGGGGCTCCTGAGCCGAAGGGGCGCGCCTCAGGGAGCCCTGGCCGGGAGCTCGGCGCGGACCTCGAAGCCGCCGTCCTGGGTGGGGCCGGCGGTCAGGGTGCCGCCCAGCAGCTGGGCGCGCTCGCGCAGGCCGACCAGGCCGTGGCCGCCGCCCGGGAGGGTCTCGGCCGGGTGGACCGGCGGGGCCTCGTTGCGCACCTCCACCCGCAGCCGGCGGCCCTTCGCCCGGACCCTCACGTGCACCGCCGCCTCCGGGGCGTACTTGGTGATGTTGGTGAGCGCCTCCTGCACGGTGCGGTAGGCGGCCCGCTCGACCGCCTCCGGCCACGGGCGGTCGCCGGGGTTCAGCTCGGCGTCGGCGGCCAGGCCGCTCTCCTCGATCAGCCGGGGCAGGTCGGCCAGCCGGGGCTGCGGGGCGAGCGGGGCGTCCGGCAGCGTGCCGGTGCCGCGCAGCACGCCGACCATCTGGCGCAGCTCGTCCAGGGTCCGTACGGACAGTTCGCGGATGGTGCGGGCGGTGGTCACCGCGGCCGGGTCGGCGGTGCTGACCTGCAGCGCGCCGGCCTGGATGCTGATCAGGCTGACCTGGTGCGAGACCACGTCGTGCATCTCCCGGGCGAGGCGGCCGCGCTCGGTGATCAGCACCCGCTCGGCCAGCAAGCGGCTCTCCCGCTCCTGGCCGCGGGTCAGCTCGTCCAGGCGGGCGGCCAGCTCGCGCCGGGTGCGGGCGAGCAGGCCGGTGGCGGCCGGTCCGGCGGCCAGCATCACGGCCTGGATGGCGTCCAGCGCGGTGGCCCGGCTCAGGTCGATGAGGTCGGGGGGCAGCGGCCAGTGGAAGAACTCGACCAGGGTGAAGAGGATGCCGCAGGGGACCACGAACCGCGGCCGGGGGCGTTCGGCGGCGACCGTGTAGACGGCGGTTATCGGGGCCAGCCAGATCTCGTCCAGCCAGCTGCCGGGCATGGTGAGCAGCAGCACCGTGACCGGGAAGCGGCGGCGCCAGAACAGCGCGACGGCGGCCAGCGTCGAGAAGGACAGCTGCCACCAGGCGGCGTCCCGGGCCACCAGGGCGGCGTCCAGCAGCGAGTACAGGACGGGCAGCAGCAGCATCAGCCAGGGCGCGGTGCACCAGGCCGGCAGCCTGCGGGACGGCAGGTGGTCGGCGGCCGTCATGCCCCGTCGCCGGGCTTGGGCCGGACCAGGCCGGCCCGGTGGGCGAGGACGGCGGCCTGCACCCGGTTGGCGGCGCCGAGCTTGCCGAGGATCGCGCTGATGTGGTCCTTGACGGTGCCGGTGCCGAGGAAGAGGCGGTCGGCTATCTCGGCGTTGGACAGGCCCTCGCCGAGCAGGGCGAGCACGTCGAGCTCCCGGCCGGTGAGGGTGCGGGCCAGCGCGGTGGCCTCGGCGTCCGGGCCGCCGCCGTCGACGTAGCCGCCGATCACGGTGCGGGTGACGGTCGGGGAGAGGATGTTGCCGCCGGCCGCCAACACCCGGACGGCGTGCACCAGCTGCTCGGGGGCGGTGTCCTTGAGCAGGAAGCCGGTCGCGCCGGCCCGGAGCGCGGTGCCGATGTACTCGTCGGTGTCGAAGGTGGTCAGCATCGCCACGGCGGGCGGGTCGGGCAGGGCGCGCAGCCGGCGCAGCACCGAGATGCCGTCGAGGTCGGGCATCCGGATGTCGAGCAGCACCACGTGCGGGCGCAGGCGCTGGACGTGCTCCTCGGCCTGCCCGCCGGAGCAGTCGCCGACCACCTCCAGGTCGGGGGCGGAGCCGACGATCAGGCCGAGGCCGGAGCGGACCAGGATCTCGTCGTCGACGATCAGCACGCGGGTGGTGGTGATGGTGCCTCCTCGGTTCGGGCGGCCGGGTGGGGGCGGTCCGCGTGGGTCCTTCCGAGCGTAGGGGTAGCCGGGGCGGGGCGCCGAACACTCGGGGGGTGGCGACCCCCGCCGTTCGGCGGGGGTGGGAATCCGCTACCCGGTTCACGCGATTCTCAGGTTCGGTGGGGAACCATGGAGTTGGCTGACCCTTTCCGGCCCGCTCCTCACCAGGGCGGACAGCCGGGCGGGCGTCGCCGGTCAGTCCGTCGGGCCCGCGCGGGCGCCAGGCGCCGGGCCGTACGCGGATGCGCCCCACCATCTGATCGTTTGGAATTGAGCTGTGTCGTCCACTGTGAAGTCGGACCCGTCCGCCGCGTCCCCCGGGCCCCGGCCCGTCGGCGTGCTCGACCGCTGGCGCCCCAGGGCCGCCGCGGCCTCCGTCTGGTACCTGCGGCTGATCGCGCTGCTGAATGTGGCGACAGTACTGCTGGTGCCCTTCCGTGACCAGGTCAGCGAGCACAACGAGGGCGAGTACTTCACCCCGTACCTGATGACCTCGGGCCTGGCCGCCGCGGTGCTCTCGGTCTTCCTCGCGATCGCGATGCGGCGCCGCAAGCGGGCCGCGTGGATCTTCAACGCGGCGCTCGGCGGCCTGTTCGCGGTGCTCTACCTGGCGGCCATGGTGCTGCCGGACGAGCGGTTCAACAAGCACCCGCTCAACTACTTCTCCACCGTGCTGACCTGCCTGTTCGTGCTGGCGCTGCTGGTCGGGCGGAAGGAGTTCACGTCCAAGGGCGACAGCTCAAACCCGAAGACCGCCGCGGCCACGTTCGTCGGCGGGCTGATGTTCGGCGGCGCGGTCGGCGGGCTGCTGGTCTGGGCGACCAACGACCTCAAGGGTGCGGGCTTCTGGGACCTCTTCCGGTACTCCGTCGGCCGGATGATCACCATCAACCCGTCCGAGCACCTGCGCTCGGTGATCGCCGCCCCGACCTGGGTGAACGCCGCGATCAACGCCATGGGCGGGGTGCTCTTCCTGCTGGTGCTGTACGTGGCCTTCCGCAGCCCGCGGGACAAGGAGCTGCTGACCCCCGAGGACGAGGCCCAGCTGCGCGGACTGCTCGCCAAGCAGGGCGAGCGGGACTCGCTCGGCTACTTCGCGCTGCGCCGGGACAAGGCGGTGATCTTCTCCCCCAGCGGCAAGGCGGCGGTCACCTACCGGGTGATCGGCGGCGTCTCGCTCGCCTCGGGCGACCCGATCGGCGACCCGGAGGCCTGGCCGGGCGCGATCGACGCCTGGCTGGCCGAGGCCCGCGAGCACGCCTGGGCGCCGGCCGTGATGGGTGCCTCCGAGGAGGCCGGGGTGATCTACGCCCGGCACGGGCTGGACGCGCTGGAGCTGGGTGACGAGGCGATCGTCGAGCTGGACGAGTTCTCGCTGGACGGCCGCGCGATGCGGGTGGTCCGGCAGGCGTACAACCGGGTCAAGCGGGCCGGGTACACGGTGCGGATCCGCCGCCACGAGGAGATCTCCGAGGAGGAGATGGCCGAGCTGGTGGCCAAGGCCGACGAGTGGCGCGACGGGGCGACCGAGCGCGGCTTCTCGATGGCGCTGGGCCGGCTCGGCGACCCGGGCGACGGCCGCTGCGTGATGCTGGAGTGCAGCGACGGCGAGGGCGAGCTCAAGGCGCTGCTGAGCTTCGTCCCGTGGGGCCCGGACGGGCTCTCGCTGGACCTGATGCGCCGGGCCCGGGACACCGAGAACGGCCTGATGGAGTTCATGGTGATCGAGCTGCTGCAGCGTGCCGACGAGGTCGGGCTGAAGCGGGTCTCGCTGAACTTCGCGATGTTCCGTTCCGTTTTCGAGCGCGGTTCGCGCCTCGGTGCCGGCCCGGTGCTGCGGCTGTGGCGCTCCACCCTGGGATTCTTCTCGCGCTGGTGGCAGATCGAGTCGCTGTACCGGGCGAATGCCAAGTACCGGCCGATCTGGGAGCCGCGCTACCTGCTGTTCGCGAAGAGCAGCGAGATTCCGCGGATCGGCATCGCGAGCGCGCGCGCCGAGGGGTTCATCGTCGCGCCCAGCCTGCCCGCCCTGTTCCGGCGCCGGCACGCCCGGGCCGCCGTGGCCGCCGCACCCCGGGTGCCGGTGGCGGCGCAGGACGGGAAGGGGTAGCCCTCCGCCGGGGGGCGGAGGGGGCCGGTCGGTCGAATGGGGGTCAGGCGGGGGGATTGTTCTCCCCCCAGAGGATGACCCATATCCCCATCCGTGCCGATGTGGCTTTGTTAACGGGCTTCTAATGTTGGAGTAGACGAGAGTTCGGGGATTCGGAGAAACGACTGTGATTGACAGGACCCACGCGGGGGGCGTGCGAAAGGGGCCGCTGGCGGTAGCCAGGGCGGCCGCTGTCGCCGAGTGGGGAACGTTGTTCGTGACGGTTCGGAACGCTTTGGTGCGAAAGAAGTTCGCCGCGGTTCCGCTGGCCACGCTGGCGACGTTTCTGATCCTGCTGTTCAGCATCGTCCAGCACCTGCCGGGCGGTGAGCGTTTCGTCAACAACATCGGGGTGGTGCGGGCGGCGCTGCCGCTGGAGGTCTCGCTGCTGCGGACGCCGCTGTCGCTGTACGTGCCGGCGCTGGACCTGCCGGTCTGGGGGGCGCTGGCCCAGGTGTTCGTGGTCTTCGCGATCGCGGAGATCGTGCTCGGCCGGCGGCTGACCCTGGTGGTCGCCTACACCTGCACCGTGGCGGGCACGCTGTTCGCCCGGGTCGGCGTGGCGATCGGGCCGGCCCACCTGTTCGGCTTCCCGAAGTGGGTCGCCTACGTGCGGGACACCGGGCCCTCGGCTGCGGTGGTGGCGCTTGCGATCTGCATCGCCTTCCGCAGCCGGGCCTGGTTCACGGCCGGGCTGGTGGTGGCCCTGATGGTCGGCGAGGCGGTCGTGCTGCCGAACCTGGCGGGCCTGGAGCACGTGGTCGCGGTGATCGCCGCGCTGCTGATCGCCGTCTCGGTCGAGGTCTTCGGGGACTTCTGGCCGCGGGTGCTGGCCGGGGTGGGTGCCGCCACCGCGGTGGCCACGGCCGCGTCCCGGGAGGTCGCGGTGGAGGCCCGGCGCCGCCGGTCGGCGGGCGCCGTGATTCAGTAACTCGCCCGCTCGCCTCCGGGACGCTCCGATCCGGTGCCGACGGTCGGCGCTCCAAGGCCCTCGTCCCTCGGGCCTCCTCGCTTCTCCCTTTCGGCACCGGCGCGCCCCTTCGGCTCGGGGCGGGGGCTCGCCCGCTCGCCCGTGACCCGGTTCGGGGCGGGGCGGCCGTCAGGCGTGCGGGAGGGGCAGCTCGAACCAGACGACCTTGCCCACCGCCTTGCGGGCGGTGCCCCAGCGCTCGGCGAGCTTGGTGACCAGGGTGAGCCCGCGGCCGGTCTCGCCGAGCTGCTCGGCCGGCTCCAGCGAGGGCAGGTTGTGGTTGTCGTCGCTGACCTCGACCAGCAGCTTGTCCACCCGGATCAGCTGCAGCTGGACCCGGTCCCGGGCGACCCGGACGGCGTTCGTCACCAGCTCGCTGACCAGCAGCTCGGTGGTGTCGCTGAGCGCCTCCAGGTGCCAGCCGGCCAGCTGCTCGCGAACCAGCGAGCGCGCCCGGCGAACCTCCCGGTGGTCCACGGTGAGGTCCCAGGTGGCCACCTCGGACGGGGCGACCCCGTCGAAGCGGGCCACCAGCAGGGCGACGTCGTCCTTGCGGTCGTCCGTGTGCAGCCGCCGCAGCACCTCGTCGCAGGCCTGCTCGGGGCTCTGCTGCGGGTCGATCAGGTTGCCGCAGAGCGCGGCCAGGCCGGCTCCTATGTCCCCGCCCCGGACCTCCACCAGGCCGTCGGTGCACAGCACCAGCATCGAGCCGTCCGAGACGTCGATGGTCTTGGCGACGAACGGCACCCCGCCGACGCCGATCGGGGCCCCGGCCGGGATCTCCAGCAGCTCGCCGCTGCCGTCCGGGTGCACCAGGACCGGCGGGACGTGGCCGGCGCTGGCCAGTTCGCAGGTCCGGTTGATCGGGTCGTAGACCGCGTACAGGCAGGTCGCGAGGTGGTCGTCGCCGAGCTTGTGGGCCAGGTTGTCCAGGTGGCGCAGCAGCTGGCCGGGCGGCAGGTCCAGGGCGGCCAGGGTCTGCATGGCGGTGCGGAAGCGGCCCATCGCGGCGGCTGAGTGCAGGCCGTGGCCCATCACGTCGCCGACCACCAGGGCGACCCGGCTGCCGGGCAGCTGGATCGCGTCGAACCAGTCGCCGCCGACCTCCGCCTTGGGGTCGCCGGGCAGGTAGCGGTGGGCGATCTGCACGCCGGGGATCTGCGGCGGGCGGGTCGGGATCATCGAGCGCTGCAGGGTGGTGGCGACCCGCGCCTCGGCACGGTGCAGCCGGGCGTTGTCCAGCGACAGCGCGGCGCGGACGGCCAGCTCCTTGAGGGTCGCGGCGTCGCTCTCGTCGAAGGGGGTGCGGTCGGGCAGCCGGAGCAGCTTGAGGATGCCCAGCACGGTGCCCCGGGCGGAGAGCGGCACGACCAGCATCGAGCGGCCGGAGACCACCGGGGCCAGCCGGGCGCCGCCGAGCGCGATCGCGTAGTCGACCGCGACGTCCGCGCTGACCACCGGGACCAGCACCGGCTGGTTCAGCTGGAGGGCCATCCCGGGCGGGGTGCGGCGGGGCATGCTGACCAGCGAGCCCTCGGAGAGCACGTGGTCCCAGGCGCCGCCGGTCTCGTTGTAGACCAGGGCGACCCGGCGCAGCATGGTGTCGTCGTCCGGGCGGGCGACCGGCAGCTCGGAGTCCGAGATCAGCCCGTCCACCAGGTCCACGCAGGCGAAGTCGGCGATCCGGGGGACCAGCACCTGGCAGAGCTCGTGGGCGGTGAAGCCGAGGTCCAGGGTGGTGCCGACCTTGCCGCCGACCTCGTTCAGCAGGGCCAGCTGCTCGCCGGCCTGCCCGTTGGTGAGGAACGGGCCCAGCCGGCCGCCCGACGGGGCCGCGTCGCCCGCGGGGGCGGGCACCGGGACGTGCCCGGCGGCGGGCGGGGCCTGGTCGGCGTGCGGCTGCGGGCGGCCGTCGGCGGACGACTCGGCGGACGACTTGACGGGGGCTCGGTCGATGGCGGGTCCTTCTCCGGTGGGTGCGGGGACCTCCCGGCCGGTGGCGGGGGGAGGGACGGACGGGCCGCCGGCGGCCGCGGCGCCGCTGACGGCGGTGACGGGGTGGGCGACCTGCTGAGCGACGGGTTGGGCGACGGGGAGCTCGGCGGGCTCGCGGTGGGAGGGTTCGCGCTGGGCGGGCAGCGGGGCGGCCGCACGGCGGCCGGGCGCGCCCTGCTCGGGCTGCGGCGGCGGGCCGACCCGGGCCGCGCGCTGCTGGGGCGTCGGGTAGCGCCGGCCGAGGCCGGAGGCCGCGTGCGTGGTGCCGGTCTGCGCGTCGGCGGGCAGCACCGGCAGCACGGTGACCGCGTCCAGCCGCAGGGCGGGCAGCCCGCCGGAGCCGAGCGCGGCCAGCATCGGGGCCCGGTGGGCGGCGGGCAGCAGCCTGGCCAGCGGTTCGGGCACCCGGTCGGCAGAGGGGGTGAGCGCCGCGGTCAGCCCGTGGAAGCCGCCGCGGGCGGCGGGGGCGGCGGCGAACGGCAGCAGCCGCTCGCCGAGCGCGAGCCGGGGGCCGGCGGTGCGCAGCGGTCGGGCGTCGGCGGCCAGGGTGAGCAGTCCGCCGGACGGGCCGGGCAGCGGGTAGGCCCACCAGAGCACGTCGCGCTGGTGCTCCTCGCGGTCGGTGACGGTCAGCCGCCCGGCCCAGGGACGGCCGGAGGCGGTCAGCTCGGCGAGGGTGTCGAAGGCGTCGCAGGCGCGGCGGACGGAGCAGCGGCCGAGCACCCGGGACTCCACGGCGGGCAGCAGGCCGGAGGCGGGGCGGTCGTGGGCGACCTCGGCGCGGTGCCCGAACAGTTCCTCGGCGGCCCGGCCCCACTGCGCGATCCGGCCGGACCGGTCGACCAGGACGAGGGCGAGCCGGACCAGGGCGGCCACGCCCGTCGGGTGGTCGCCCGGGGCGGCCCCGCCGGCCGTCGGACGCGGTGCGGAGTTGGACTCGGCCACCATGGATTCGGTCTGCTCCCGCCTGGCCGCCACGCCTGGAGGCGGCCGTCTCTCCGGAGGAAGGCACGCTGTGCGGATACCAGCGAAGCACGGACCGGGCCGGGCTTGATACCGAAACGGGGAGATTCATCAGTATCGGTTGCGTGTCGCGCGCCGAGCGCCGGTTCGTACTCCCGGTTCACCCGGACGGGGCTTTCGCGCACGGCGGTAGGCTGGCAGGCCGGACCCGCCCGAGCGGCGGACCCGATCCGCAGGACGCAGCCGGACGAGACAGAGGCGAGAAGTGAGCGCGCAGAGCCCCGCCCGCTGGACGGACCCGGAGCAGCTGGAGCTGGAGGAGCGGGTCGCCGCCGCCGAGCTCGCCTGGCTCAGCATGGACGTGGACGTGCAGACGCTGCGGGTGGAGATCGACAACTTCGCGCTGATCCACCATCAGCTGCTCGGCCCGCTCTACGCCCGGCTGGACGAGCTGGACGCACTGGTCGCCGAGGCGGTCGCGGCCCGCACCGGGCTGCCGGAGGACCTGCGCCGGGCCGCCGAGGCACGCCGCCAGGTCGAGGAACTCCCGGACCTGGACGCGCTGTTCGACTCCGTTCAGGAGCAGCGGGAACAGCGGGAGCAGTCCGGCGAGGGGGAGCAGACGGCCCCGCCGCCGTCCGCCGCCCCGACCCGGGTGCGGCCCGGCAAGGACGCCCAGCGGGTCTACCGCGAGCTGGTCCGCCGCGCCCACCCCGACCTCACCACCGACCCGGACGAGCAGCGGCGCCGCGCCGACTTCCTGGTCCGGGTCAACGAGGCCTACGCGTACGGGGACGCCGCCGCGCTGGAGGGCCTGGCCGCCGAGTGGTCCACCGCACCGGAGGCCGCGCCCGCCGTGGACGCCCCCGACCGGACCGACTGGCTGCGCCGCCGGCTGGAATGGCTGACCGGCAAGATCACCGCGACCGCGACCGAACAGGTCCGGCTGGAGCAGACCCCGATGGGCCAGCTGCTCGCCCTCGCCCCGCAGGACCCGGACCGGCTGCTGGAGCAGCTCGCCGAGGAACTGCTGGCCAAGGCCGCCGACCGGCAGGCCGAGCTGGAACGACTGCTCGGCGGCCACCGCCCGGCGGACGGCCACGGCCCGGCGGCCGGCGAGGACCGGGCGCCGGTGGGCGACAATGGCACGGACCCGACCCATCCCCAGCACGCCCAGGAGAGCCACACGATGTTCGCGCAGATCCCCACCGCCGACGCCGCCGCCGTGCCCGCCGACGCCGCCCTGCTGGACGTGCGGGAGCAGGACGAGTGGGACGCCGGCCACGTGGACGGCGCGCTGCACATCCCGCTGGGCGAGGTCATCGCCCGGCTCGGTGAGCTGCCCGACGACAAGCTGTTCGTGCTCTGCCGGGTCGGCGGCCGCTCCGCGCAGGTCGTCCAGTACCTGGTGCAGCAGGGCCGGGACGCGGTGAACGTGGACGGCGGCATGTACGCCTGGCAGAGCGCCGGCCGTCCGATGGTGAGCAGCACCGGCGCGGAGGCCTTCGTCCTCTGAGGGGAAGCCCCCCGGGGCCCGTCACCCGGTAGGGCAGGATGGGCGCGCGAGCGCGCCGGTACCGGGCCGGGCGCCGCCCGCCGACCGGGCTGGGGAGGCCATGACGGAGACGACGGACCGGCCGGCCCGCGGCAGGGCCTGGTCGAAGCCCGCCCAGCTCGTCCTCGGCCTCGCCGGGGCGGCGCTGATCGGCGTCACCGGGCTGTTCCTCGCCGCGGTGTTCCTGCACGTCGCGCCCGCCAACTCGCTGTCCCGGCAGTACCGGGACGAGATCGACGGCGTGGTGTACCCGGAGTTCGAACAGAACTGGAAGCTGTTCGCGCCCAACCCGCTGCAGCAGAACGTCAGCGTGGACGCCCAGGTGCGGACCGTCGCGCCGGGCGGCGCGACCACCGCCCGCGAGTGGACCGGGCTGACCGCGCGGGACATCGCCGCGATACGGGGCAACCCGGCGCCCAGCCACGTCGACCAGAACCTGCTGCGCCGGGCCTGGGACTTCTACGACGGCTCGCACAACCCGCAGGACGAGACGCCGGTCGGCTCGCGCGGCAAGCTCGCCGAGCAGTACCTGAAGCGGATCGCGCTCCAGCGGATCGGCCGGGAGGCGGACGGCGAACGGGTCCTGGAGATCCGGTTCCGGGTGACCACCGCCACCGTCCCGGCGCCCTCCTGGAGCGGTGAGACCGCGCCGCCGGCGCCCAAGGTGCGGGAGCTGCCGTGGTGGCCGGTGGCGGACGAGGACTACCGGGGGCTGCTCGGATGAACGAGGTGTCGCTGCCGGCCGCCCGGCCGGACGGGGACGGGCCGCTGGACGGGGTTGAGCCGGCGGCCGGGGTCGAGCCGTCGGGCGGCGCGGTGCCGCCGCCCCGCGTCCCGCGGCAGGCCGGTGCGGGACCGGACGCCGCGGCGCCGCGCGGGCCGGGAGCGACCGAACTGCTCGGCCGGGCCGTCGACGCCTTCACCGGGCGGGTCCTCGGCCGGCACCAGGCGGCCGTGGTGCGGATCGGCTTCGGCCTGGTCTGGCTCGCCCACCTGCTGCGGGAGTGGCCCAACCGGCGGGTGCTGTACGGCGACCGCTCCCCCTGGTCGATGGAGCTCGCCGAGCGGCTGCTGGGCGACGACGGGGCGTTCACCGTGCTGACCTGGTTCGGCGGGCGGTTCTGGTTCGAGCTGGTCTACCACCTGGCGGTGCTGGCGGCCCTCGGCGTCCTGCTGGGCTGGCGGACCAGGGCGAGCACGGTGCTGTTCCTGGTCACCGTGCTGTCGCTGCAGAACCGCGACGTCTTCCTCGGCGACGGCGGCGACAACGTCGTCCACCTGATGGCCGTCTACCTGGTCTTCACCCGCTGCGCCGAGGTGTGGTCGCTGGACGCCCGCAGGGCGCGGAGCGGGCGGGGCGGACGGGCCGGGGCGGTGCTCTGGGCCGTCCTCGGGGCCGTCCTGGCGGTCTGCCAGTTCGGCGGCTTCTCCGGCACGAACCTGAGCTGGACCGGCCGGACCTTCCCCCACCTCGGCTGGGCGCCGCTGTTCTGGGGGCTCTGGGCGGTGGCCGGGCTCTGGTGGGTGCTCGGCCGGCTGCGGCCGGACGGCGAACCGCGGGCGGTGCTCGACGCGCTGGCGACCATGGTGCACAACTGCGCGATGCTGGTGATCGCCGTCGAGGTGGTGCTGATCTACGCCACGGCCGGCTGGTACAAGGTGCAGGGCTCGCGCTGGCAGGACGGCACCGCGCTGTACTACCCGCTGCACCTGGACTACTTCACCCCCTGGCCCGGGCTGTCCGCACTTGTCGGCTCGGCGCTGCTGCCGGTCTTCCTGATCTCGTACGGCACTGTGATGGTGCAGGTGGCCTTCCCGTTCACCCTGCTCAACCGGCGGGTCAAGAACGTGCTGCTGGCCGTCATGATGCTGGAGCACGCGGGGATCGCGGTGGTGCTCGGGCTGCCGGTGTTCTCGCTCGCGATGATCGCGGCGGACGCGGTGTTCCTGCCGACCGGCGCGCTGCTCCGGCTGGCGGCGTGGGCGAGCCGGCTGGCGGCGCGGGCGAGCCGGATCCGCACCGGCCGGATCCGGCGGAGGCCCGCCCCCTAGGATGTCGCTATGTCCTGGTTCGACGCACTTCGTGACACCGCGCGGACCGGACTCACGCTGGACCGGACGCTCACCGACCCCAAACGGGCGGTGCGCGGGGCGGTCGCCGTCGCGCTGGTGCTCTTCCCGACCCTCGCGCTCGGCGGGGTCGGGCTCGCCACCTCGGCCGCGATGGGCGCGTTCATCGCGGGCTCCGCCACCTTCCAGCGCAGCTTCCGCCCCCGCGCCAGCCTCGCCGTCGCGGCCGGGGCCGGACTCGGGATCAGCACCTTCCTCGGCTACCTGGCCGCGGGGGTGTACGGGCTGTTCCCGGTGCTGCTCGCGGTCTGGGCCTTCGGCGCCGGGCTCGCCTGGGCGGTCGGGCCGACCGCCGGGGTGGTCGCGACCAATACGGTCTCGGTGATGCTGATCGTCGTCCAGCTGCCGGTCAGCGCCACCGCCGCGCTCGGCCACGGACTGGTCGCGGCCCTCGGCGGGGTCGTCCAGGCCGCCGTCATCACCCTCTGGCCGATCGGGAGTTGGAGCGCCCAGCGGGACGCCCTCGCCGACACCTACGCCGAACTCGCCGACTACGCACGACGGTTGCGACAGGACCCGACCGCACACGTCGACCCGGCGCCGTTCATGACCGCCCGGCACGCCGCCGCCCTCACCCCCTGGCAGGACCGCCACCGGCCGCCCGAACTGCGCGGCCTGCGCGGTATCGCCGAACGGATCCGGCCCACCCTCGCCGCGCTCGCCGACCCCAAGGTCGGAGCCCCCGAGGAAGGGCCCGAACGGGACCGGGCCCGGGAGGTGCTGGCGGCCGCCGCCGAGGCCATGGACGCCCTCGCCCGGGCGATCCGCACCGGCGACCCGGTCCGGCTCCCCCGGTCCGCGCCCTCGCTCACCCTGGTCCCGCCCGACGACGGGCCCCGGCTGCGCGGCGCCGCCCGGCGCTCCTCCCGACGGCTCGGCACACTGCTGCGGAAGGCCGCCGACACCCTCGACCGCAACGACGAGGACACCATCACCACACCCGTGGTCGGGGCCGGCGGGGCACTGCACAAGCCCTCCATCGGCCGGATGCTGCCCGTCGCCCTGCGGGCCGTCCGGCGCCAGCTGCGGCCGCGCTCGGCGATCTTCCAGCACGCCGTCCGGCTCGCCGGGGTGGTCACCGCCGCCTACCTGCTCGCCCGGCTCGTCGGGTTCCACCACGGGTACTGGGCGCCGATGACCGCCGCCATGGTGATGCGGCCGGACTTCGCGCAGACCTACAGCCGGGGCGTCGCCCGGCTCGCCGGGACGGTCGTCGGGGTCGCCGTCTCCACCCTGGTGGTGCAGCTCGCCCACCCCGGGCAGTGGGTGCTGGCCGCGCTCGCCGTGGTCTGCATCGGCGGGGCGTACCTCGCCTTCCGCACCGGGTACGCGCTGACCACCGTCGGGATCTCGACGTACGTGGTCTTCCTGCTCGGGCTGCAGGAGGGGAACCCGCTGGTCACGGCCTTCGAACGGGTCGGGCTCACGCTGCTCGGCGGATCGGTCGCGCTCGTCACGTACGCGCTGTTCCCGACCTGGCAGACCGCCCGGCTCGGCGAACGGCTCGCCGAATGGCTCGCCGCCGCCGGACGGTACGCGGGGGCGGTGATCGCCTGCTACGAGCAGCCCGCGGCGCCGCGCGGACGGGCCGTACGGAGCGCCCTGCTCGACTCCCGGGAGGCGCGGTCCGAACTCCTCCAGGCGATGCAGCGGGCCGACGCCGAGCCGGGACGGCACGAGACCGGGCTGGCCGGGGTGAGCCGGCGCCAGATCGACCGGGCCCGGGCGGCGGTCGGCCACCTCGGACGAGCCGCCGTGCTGCTGGAGGCCCACCTGCCGGCGGCGGACGCCGAACCGGTCGCCGGGACGGGGGAGTACGCGGAGGAACTGCGGCTCGCCACGGCGCTCGCGGCGGCGGCGCTGCTGACCGGGCGGCCGGTGGAGTTCGGGGCGGTGCGGGAGGCGCAGGCGCGGCTGGAGGAACGGCTGGCGCGGGGCGCGGCGGGGGTGCAGGGGGACGTGGTGCGCGCGGGGACGCGGCTGGTGGGCCAGGCCCTGCGGGATCTGGAGCGGGCCCTGCGGGGGTCGGCGACGTAGGGACCGGCCGCGGGCGGTGGGAGAGTGGGCGGCATGGGTGACGAGGAGCTGGTGCGGGCGTGGCGGGAGGCCGAGCGGGAGCCGGGGGCGGTGGTGCTGGACGGGTTCCACGCGTTGAAGCACGCGCTGCGGTTCGGGGGTGACGTGCGGCGGGTGCTGACCGTGGACCGGGAGGCGCTGCTGGCGTTGGCCGCGGAGCTGGCGGAGGACGTGGTGCCGGCGCTGGAGGGGCTCGCGCTGGAGGTGCCGGAGGCGGTGGTGCGGGGGCTGGTGTCGCGGGTGCATCCGACGGGGGTGATCGGGCTGGCGGTGCGGCCCCCGGCCGAGGCGAACCTGGCGGCTCTGGCGGAGCGGCCGCGGCGGTCGCCGGTGGTGCTGCTGGAGAATCCGCGGAACCTGGGCAACGTGGGGGCGGTGATCCGCTTGGCGGCCGGGTTCGGGGCCACCGGGGTGGTGACCACCGGGGACCTGGATCCGTGGCACCCGAACGTGCTGCGGGGCAGTGCCGGTCTGCACTTCGCCACGGCGGTGGAGCGGCTGACCCTGCCGCAGCTGCCGGCCGGGCCGCTGTACGTGCTGGACCCGGAGGGGACGGACATCCGGGACCTGTCGTTCCCGGACGACGCGCTGCTCGCCTTCGGCACCGAACGGTACGGGGTGTCGGAGGAGCTCAAGGTTCGGGCCGACCACCTGGTCGCGGTGCCGATGCGGCCGGGGGTGTCCAGCTTCAACCTGGCGACCAGTGTCGGGATGGGGCTCTTCCACTGGATGTCGGGGAGCAAGCGGTGAGCCGGTGAGGTGCGGCATCCGGGGCGGATGCCGCACCTCAGATGGTTCAGGAGAAGAGGCGGCGCCAGGTGTCAGGGCCCGGGTAGCCGTCGGCTTCGGCGCCGCGCCAGCCCTGGGCGAGCTGGAAGGCCTGGGTGGCCTTGCGGTCGGCCTCGCCCCAGCGGGGGCCGGGGCCGACGGTGTAGGAGCCGCCGAAGCCCTTGCGGACCAGCTGTTCGCCGAGCTGCCGGACGGAGTCGTTCTCCTGGCCGGGGCCGAACGCGCCGGCGCCGGGGAAGGCGGGGGCGTCGGCGGCGGGCGGTGGCGGGGGCAGCGGGGTGCCGGCGGCGATGTTCCGGCCCTTGCCGTTGACCAGGTAGTCCCAGGTGTCCTTGCCGGGGAGACCGTCGGCTTCGGCGCCGCGCCAGCCCTGGGCGACTTGGAAGGCCTGGGTGGCCTTGCGGTCGGCCTCGCCCCAGCGCGGGCCGGGGCCCTCGGAGTAGAAGCGGGAGCCGCCGCGCTGCACCAGCATCCGGCCGAGCTGGGTGACGTACGCGTTGTTCGCGCCGGGGCCGAACTTGTCGGCGCCGGGGAAGGCGGTGGCGGGGGCGCCGTCGCTGCTGCCGCCGGACAGGCCGGTGTAGCGGTACGGGACGTAGCCGCCGGAGTTGTTCCAGTACGCGTACGGGGTGGCGCGCTTCCGGGTGCCGGGGGAGGTCTGCTCGTAGGCGAGGTACCGGGTGCGGGAGGAGTCCGTCCAGCCGCCGAAGAGCGTCACGTGCGAGCCGGACTGCGGGTTGGCGGGGTTGTTGTAGAGGAGGACGTCGCCCGGCTGGAGGTCGTTCTTGGTGATCCGCTCGGCGAAGTCCGGCAGGGTCCAGGTGGTCTGGCTGCTGCCGAGGCCCCAGGCCATCGAGACGAAGCCGGAGCAGTCCTGGCGGTAGCCGTCCGTCCAGTAACGGCCCATGCCGTACGGCACGCCCTGGTCGACCCAGCTCTGCGCGCGCTGGATGATCTGCGCCCGGGTGACCGGCTGGGCGGTGCCGGGGGCGGCGTAGGAGCGGGCGCCGTCGGACTCGCCGTAGGGGCCGCTGACCTCGCCCTGGGGGGACTGCGGGGGCTGGGCGCTGCTGCTGCCGCCGGGGGTGGGGGCCGCGGCGGTGGCGGCCGTTCCGCCGCCGATCGCGGTGCCGACGGCGGCCACCAGGACGGCGGCCCGGCGGCGGAGGCTGCGGGCCGCGGCGTGCCCGCCCTCGTGGACCGGCGCGGCGTGCAGCCGGGCGAGGCGGCGGGCACGGCAGCCCCCGCATATGCAGTCCTCCTCCGGTTCGACCTCGTCGAACTCGATGAGCGGGGACAGGGGGTCGGTGAGGGTCATGCTCCGCCTCTTTCCTGCGGTCTTTCCAGGCCCCGGCCTGACGGCGGGACAGGAGTGGCCTTCCCCGGCCGGCTCCGCGTGTCATCGGGACCAAAGTCCCAAAGCGGGCGGAGCACGGCGCGGCAGGTTGAGCCGGGAGGGTGACGACCGTTCGGCTCCCGGGCGTGGCGCGGCGGTGCGGGCGACGGTAGTGCGAGTACGGAGCTGAGTCGGGATCAGTGCGGGTTGGCGGGTGAGTACTCGGGGTCGGTCCAGGTCAGCGGGGTGGCGTCGGCGAGTTCGACCACGCCGGTGACGGCCAGTTCGACCATCCGCTCGGCGCCGGGGACGGCCTGCCGGGCCTCCTCGGACCAGTCGGTGCGGGCCTCGCCGGTGACCAGCAGCGCCCCGCCGCTCTCCCAGTCGGGCAGCAGCAGGCCGGCCCGGGGGTCGAGCTCCAGGTTGCCGAGGGTCAGGAACATGCTGTTGCCCGGGTACTCCGGCCAGCGCAGCCGGTCCGGGGCCACCGCCTCCAGGAAGCCGGGGAAGCCGCCGCGGTGGGAGGCGTCCACGCTGCCGTCCGGTCCGGTGGTGGCGACGAAGAAGGTGTCCGCGGTGGCCGCGGCGAGGCGCTGGGCGGTGGTCAGCCGCGGGCCGGCGGCGACCGCGCGGGGCGGGCCGGCGACCGGGCGGTCCAGCGGGGTGCGGCGCTGGATGTACTTCGGGCAGTTGGCGACCACCTCGGCGGCGTGGAGCAGCAGCCCGCCCCGGCCGTCCGGGACGGAGCCGCCGTTGAGCCGCATCCGGCGCCGGCCGGCCGGGTCCAGGGCGATGGTGCCGACCCGGGCCGGGCGGGCCAGCGCCCCGGCCAGCGGGTCGGCCCCGGCCGGGCGGGCGGCGACCGAGACCGTCCGTTCGTCCGGCGCCCGAAGGAATCCGGCCGGTCCGGCCAGCTGGGTGGCCCAGACCCGGCCGTCCTCGTCGGCGGCGCCGACGACCAGCATCCGCCGCTCGGCCAGGAAGCGGGCGGCGACGGCCGGGACGGTGTCGCGGATCGACCGGCCGGCGTGGTCGGCCCGTTCGGTCCGGCCGGCCCGGGCCTGGGCGGCCCGCTCGCCGGGGTGGTACGGCGTGCTGGTGGTCATGGTGGGCTCCCCCGGGTTCGGGTCTAGAAGAATCCGCAGGTCGGGGCGGAGGTGGTGGGGGCGACGGCCTCGGTCTCGTCCACACCGGTGCGGGTGTAGACCTCCAGCCGGATGCCGTCCGGGTCGGTGAAGAAGATGCCGCCGGAGGCCGAGCCCTCGCGGTGCGGGACGACGCCGTCGTAGGCGAACTCGGCGCCGAGTCCGCGCAGCAGCCGTTCGGTGGCGCGGACCTCGTCGAGGCTCTCGACCTCGAAGGAGAGGTGGTGCAGGCCGGGGCCGGTGGTGGCGAAGGTGCCGGTGCTCTGCTGCCAGAGGGTCACCACCAGGCGGCCGTCGCGGCCGAGCAGGGCGAACCGGCGATCGGGGTCGGTGCCCTCGGCGGTGACGTCGAGGCCGAACACGGTGCGGTAGAAGTCGATCGAACGGGCCAGGTCGGTGACGTTCAGGCCCACGTGGCCGGTCTGCAGGGTGCGGAGCAGGGTGGTGTCGGACATGCCTGGTCACTCCCGGGGCTGGGGCTTCCGGCGAGGCTTCTGCCTAACCGGTACTCATGAGAGTAAGAGTTAGGTGATGCATCGTCAACCGGTACGGGTTGGTGAAGTGGTTAGGTTTCCGGGGTGGACACGGAAGAGCCCCGCCGGACCGGGTGGTCCGACGGGGCTCGGGAAGGGTGGAGGGGTGGTGGGGGCCGGCGAGCGTCCGGCCGGAGGCTAGGCCCACTCCCAGCGGATGCCGATGTGGCCCGGCTGCTGGTCCGGGGCCAGTACGTGGGCGCTCGCCGAGGCGCCGATCCAGAGCTGCTCACGGCGGTGGTCGACGTCGGCGCCCGGCTCGCGGTCGTAGCGCTCGCAGTGCGCCGGGACGGCCGCCGGGTCGAAGTGCACCTGGAGCACGTACTCGCGCACCGGGGTGGCGAAGCGACGGCTGTACTCCAGCGTCGGCCCACCGGGCGGGATCTCCACCTCGTACTCGAAGACGGTGCTGTCGCCGAGGCCGAGCGGGCGGTCCAGCATCAGCTCGGCGACGGTCAGCCCGACCTCCGGGCGGCGGCGCACCCGGCCCAGCCGGCCGTGCCGCACCGCGGTGATCTCGGGGCAGCCGGTGGCCTCCTCGTCGGCCTTGTGGACGACCAGGCAGCGGCCGACGCCGCCGACGGTGGCGCGCACCACCTGGCGCATCCGCAGCAGGTTGCCGCGCCGCTGGGCGTCCACGTAGTACGAGTCGTGGATGCTCAGCCGCTCCAGCTCGCCGGCCGGCGGGGCGTCCAGCTCGGTGAAGATCGAGGCGATCTCCAGCTCGCCCGGCCAGACGTCCTCCAGCCCGAGGTGCAGGGTGTTAGCCGCGGCGGCCCAGCGGCCGCGCGGGCGCGGCGGGCCGAGCAGCGAGGAGAGCGCGCTGTGCGGCAGGCCGAGCAGCTCCTCCAGCAGGTGGACGGCGCGCAGCGAGCTGGCGCGTTCGGGCTGGCTGCGGCCGCGACGCCAGTAACTGAGCGTCGTGACACTGACCCTGACGCCCCGTTGGGCGAGGGCGGCGCGGATCCGGTCCAGGCTGAGGCCGCTGGCCTCGATGGCCAGGTGCAGGGTGTCGGCGAAGCCGCCGACCGGGGCGAGCCGGCCGGCCTGCGGCGCCGACGCCGCTGCCGGTGTCGGGGCCTGCGCGGGTGCAGGCGGTCCGGGGCGCTCTGCGCGCGACCCGACCAGCCGCAGCCGCGCGGCGTCCTGAGGTTGCTGTGCGGCCATACGGTGACCCTCCCCACCAGGTGAGTTCGGTGGGACCGGGCCGACGCCGGGGCGCGTCGCCGCGGGCTTCACCGAGCTTTGGGGAACCCTATGCACGGTCGAGAGGCTACGTCATCAGTCGTGCGTATGACAGTGGTCACGGCAGGTCGACCGGATGGTTAGCGATCTTGAAACAGTCCGGAAACACAAGGCCGCCGGACCCCGGCGCCGGGCGGTCCCGGAAGACGCGACACCGCCGGGGCGGGCCCTGACGGCGCCGCCCCGGCGGGGGACTCGGTGGTGCTGCCCGGTGCTACGCGGAGTGTCCGCTCGGCACCGGAGGGTGATCAGCCGATGTTCAGCGCCACGTCGTCGACCACGAAGCTGGTCTGCATGGACGAGTCCTCGGTGCCGGTGAACTTGATGGTCACGGTCTGGCCGGCGAAGGAGGTCAGGTCCAGGGTGCGCTGCACGTAGCCGGCGGCGGCGTTCGCGTTGGAGTAGGTCGCCAGCGTGGTGCTGTTCGCCTGGACGGTCAGCTTGTCGTACGCGGTGGAGCCGGTCTCCGCGGTGTCGATGTGCAGCCAGAAGGTCAGCTTCGCGGAGGCGCAGCCGGCCGGGATCGAGACGGTCTGCGACATCGTGTCGGTGTGGGCCGAGCCGTAGCCGTTCATCCAGGCCTTCCAGCTGCCCGTGTGGGCGGCCTGGGAGGAGCTGTTGTCGACGACGCCGCTGGAGGTGGTCCACGGGGCGGCGGTGCCGGTCTCGAAGCCGCCGTTGCCGACCAGCTGGGCGGCGGTGCAGCCGCCGGACGGCGGGGTGGTGCCGCCGCCGAGCAGGGCGGTGGTCAGGGCGTCGGCGACCGGGGAGCCCCAGCCGGTGACCTGGTCGTAGCCGGCCTTGGCGGGGAAGTCCTGGTTGGAGCCGGTGCTCACGTCGTGGAAGACGCTGCCGTAGCTGCTGCTGTTCGCGACGGTGTACAGCCGCGGGCTGGCCTCGCCGAGGACCGGCTGGCCGGCGGCCTTGGCCTTCTGGTTGAACTGGGCCGCGTAGCCGGACCAGAGCGGCGCGGCCGCGCTGGTGCCGCCGTAGACCTGCCAGCCGCCGGCCGTGTAGATCGAGAAGCCGCTCGCCGGGTCGGCGTTGGAGGAGACGTCCGGGACGGTGCGCATGGTGCCGCTGACCCCGGTGCCGGTCTGCCAGCTCGGCTTGGCGAACACGGTGGAGACGCCGCCGCCGGCGGTGCTCCAGGCGCTCTCCGAGGAGTAGGTGTTGCCGGAGCCCACCTTGAGGTTGGTGCCGCCGACACCGGTCTGGTGCGGGCTGGAGGCCGGGAAGTCGACGGCCTTGACGGTCGAGCCGCTGGTGGAGCGGGTGCAGTCGCGGGAGCCGTCGTCACCGGAGGCGGAGAAGATCGAGATGCCCTGGGCGGCGGCCTGCTTGAAGGCGTTGTCGACCGCGGTCATCGAGGCGGCGGTGGTGTCCGGCTCGCAGGAGCCCCAGGAGATCGAGATGACCGAGGCCCGGTTGTCGGCCACGATCTTGTTGGCCATGTCGATCTCGCCCTGGTCGCTGTTCGGGGCCTCGTAGACCAGCTGGGTGGCCTTGGGCGCCGCGCCGCGGACGATCTCGCTGTCCAGCTCGACCTCGCCCTGGCCCTGGCCGGGGGCGGAGTCGTAGCTGGCACCGTCGACCGAGACCGTGGTGACGGCCGGGCCGGTCAGGCCGAACTGCGAGTCGTAGGTGGTGAGGTTCGAGGACTTGTAGCCGTCGAACTCCCAGAGCGCGACGGTGGTGCCGGTGCCGTCCGCGCCCGTCTTGTTCAGGTTGTAGGCGCCGGTGTACTGCACCGGGTTCATGCCGCTCGGGCTGGCCGTGGCGGCCTTCGGGGCGAGCGCGTTGGGCGTGGCCAGGCGGTTCTTGCGCACCGCGTGGTTGTCCAGGCCGCTGACGCCCTGCACCACGGCGGCCAGGTCGGCCGGGATCGAGGCGGCCGCGTCGTTGGCGAAGAAGGCGCGCTGGAGCTGCGGGTCGACGTACGAGCTCTCGTGCGTGCCGAAGGCCTGCGAGACCTGCGCGGCGGTGCCGTGGGCGTTGACGACCTGGCGGTTGGCGCTCACGTCGGTGACGGTCAGGCCCTGCTGGGCCAGGTAGGCCTTCACCTGGTCGACGGAGGCCTGGGTCGGGCCGAACCGGGCGGTGAACTGCTCCGGCGTCAGGTAGTGGCCGTACTCGGCGGTGCCGGGGGTGGCGACCGCGGTCAGGAAGCGGTCCAGGGCGTCGGAGTCACGCAGCTTCAGGCTGACGGACACCGGGATCTGCTGCTCGGCCGGGACGTCGCCCTTCTTCTCCGAGTGGGCCACCGCCGGGTTCACGGTGTTCGGCAGGGCGACGCGGGGGGCGGCGTTGGGGGTGGCGGCCTGCGCGGCGGAGACACCGAGCGAGACGGCGGTCAGCGGCAGGACGGCTATCGCCGCGGCGAGAGCGAGAGTGCGGGGGCGCAACGGATCCTCCTCTGGCCGGCTGTGGGGGCCGGCAAGGGGCCAGGCGTTCCGGGGTCGAGAACGCTGGCTCGAACATGACAGAACCCGTGTGCGAATTGGCTCATGATCAAGCAATTCGTTGCTAAAAAACAGTCAACTGTGGAGGGGTGGAAACTCCCGCATTCCATACAGTGAATGACCCGAATTCACGGCCCGGTCCATACCAATTCGCACCGAGGGCCCCCGACGTAGAATCGGGTGGAGCCGAGGGAGAACGATGACTGACGTGAAGGCGGACCCGAGGGACCCACGACCGCTGACCGGCGAGCCGCTCGCGCTCGACCTGCTCAACACGCGCTGGGCCGGGACACCCGTCAACGACCTGCTCACCGGGGTCGAAGGGTACGGGATCTGGCTCTCCTCCGCCGGACTGGGCGGACGCTGCGAGGCCGACGAGGAGGGGCTGGCCGCCATCCGGAAGGCCCGCGAGGCGATCCTCCTGGCGGCCCAGGAGGCCCGGGAGCAGGGCGAGTTGAGCACCGCGGCCCGGGCCGGACTGGACGCGGTACTGGCGCACGGGCGGATCCGGCGGACGGCCGGACCGGGCGGCGCCGAGGACCTGGCCGAGACCGACCGGCCGCACTGGCTGGCGCCCTGGCTGGCCGCGGACGACTTCCTCACGCTGCTCGGGCAGGGGGCGCAGCGGGTGAAGCAGTGCGCGCACGAGGCATGCATTCTGCATTTCTTCGACGCCTCGCAGAACGGGCGCCGGCGGTGGTGCCGGATGGCGGTCTGCGGGAATCGCGCGAAGGTGGCGCGGCACTACGAGAAGGCCCGGGGTTAACGGACGACCGAATGACTGGTCGGGCGCCGGCGTTCGGGCACCGCGGTCCGGGCGGGCAGGTGTGCCCGCCCGGACCGGGGGTCAGGCCGGGTCGCCGAGCCAGGTGGTGAGCGCGGCGCGGAGCTCGTGCTGGCCGGGGTCGACGGCGCCCCAGGCGACGTAGCCGTCCGGGCGGATCAGCAGGACGGTGTCGCGGAGCTTGCCGTGCGGGTCGGCCGGGGCGGCGGAGACCATGCGGTCGGCCCAGGGCTCGGCGGCGGCCAGCTCGTCGTTGCTGACGAGGACGAACCTGCCGGCGCGCAGCGCCTCGTACAGCCGCTCGGGGGCGGCGGGGGCGCCCTCGGCGGGCTTGCTGAGGGCGGTCAGCCGCAGGTCCGGGACGCGCTTGCCGACCTGCGGGTGGGCGTCCTTCGGGGCGGGGTACGAGATGCCGATGCCGGAGACCATCCGGGCGCCGCGCTCGGTGATCAGGTCGAGGTGGCCGCCCAGCGCGGTGAGCGCCCCGCGCAGGGCGCGGGTGGGGGCGGACTCGGCGAGGGCGAGCCGGATCAGCGCGCCGGAGGTGCGCAGCACGGTCTTGCCGACCGGGTGCCGCTCGGTCTGGTACGTGTCGAGCAGGGCGTCGGTGGCCCGGCCGCGGACGGCGGCGGCGAGCTTCCAGGACAGGTTGGCGGCGTCCTGCAGGCCGGTGTTCATGCCCTGGCCGCCGGCCGGGGAGTGGCAGTGCGCGGCGTCGCCGGCCAGGAAGACCCGGCCGGAGCGGTAGTTGGGGGCCTGGCGCTCGTCGCTGTGGAAGGTCGAGCTCCAGCGCACGTCGTGCAGCCCGTAGTCCTCGTCGAGGATGGCCCCGACGAGGGTGGTGAGCTGCTCGGCGGTGGGGGTGGTGCCGTCCTCGAAGCGCTCGTTGCGGTCCCAGGCGATCACCCGGTACCAGCCGTCGCCGAACGGGGCGATGAAGGCGAAGCCGGTCTCGTTGGCGCCGACGGTGATCGCCCCGGCGGGTTCGCGCTCCAGCCGGACGTCGGCCAGCACCACGGAGTCGACCACCGACTCGCCGGGGAACGGGATGCCGAGCAGGTCGCGGACGGCGGAGTGGACGCCGTCGGTGCCGACCGCGTAGGCGGCGCGGTGGCTGTGGCCGTCGGCGGTCTCCACCGTGACGCCGTCGGCGTCCTGGCGCAGCCCGGTGACCTCGGCGCCGCGCAGCAGGGTCGCGCCGGCCTTCTGGGCGCGCTCCAGGAGCAGCCGTTCGACGTTGTACTGCGGGGTGATCAGGACGAACGGGAAGCGGGTCGGCAGGGCGCCGAGGTCGATGGTGAAGCGGTCGAACATCTTCAGCGCGCCGAGCGGGCGGCCGGTGGCGATCAGGTCGTCGGCCAGGCCGCGGGCGTCCAGCAGCTCCAGGCTGCGGGCGTGCACCGCGAAGGCGCGGGTCAGGTTGGACTCGGCGGCACGCTTCTCCAGCACGGTGACGCCGACGCCGGCGGCGGCGAGGTCGCCGGCCAGCAGCAGTCCGGTCGGTCCGGCGCCGACGATCAGGACGTCGGTTTCGGACGTCGGCTTCACGGCCATGTATCAGCTCCCGTTGTTCGGAGGGCGGTTGGACGCCGTTCCCTGCGTTCTCCCAGCCTCCATCATCGCTGGCCCGGGAGGGAGCTGTGAACCGCCGGGCCCCGACGGTCGGTGACCGTCGGGGCCCGGG
This sequence comes from Kitasatospora xanthocidica, assembly GCF_014656195.1. GTDB lineage: Bacteria > Actinomycetota > Actinomycetes > Streptomycetales > Streptomycetaceae > Kitasatospora > Kitasatospora xanthocidica. Next base: position 516,875 of record NZ_BNBY01000001.1, read on the forward strand.
GAGTCACGCCGGCGCTCAGGCGTGCCGGCGGACCTCCACCGTGCGGAACCGGTTGGCGACGAACGCGCCGTCGCAGTAGGCCGAGTTGGCGGCCGGGTTGGCGCCGGTGCCGTGCAGGTCGGAGAAGGCGGCGGTCTGGTTGGGGTAGACGCCGCCGGTGAGGTTGAGCGAGAGCGAGACGCCGGCGTCCAGCGCGGCCTCGACCAGCAGCTGCTCCACCTCGGGCGAGGTGGTGTAGCCGGAGGCCGTCATGGCGCCCTTCTCGCGGACCGTGGTGCGCAGCAACTCGATGCCGGCGGGGGTGGATTCGACGGCGACGGCGAAGGAGACCGGGCCGAAGCACTCGCTGCGGAAGACCGCGCGGTCGTCCGGCTTGTCGGCGTCCAGCTTGACCAGGGCGGGGGTGCGCAGGGTGGCGCCGGGGAACTCGGGCGAGGTCACCGGGCGCGGGGCGAGGACGAGTTCCCCGTACTCGCCGCCGGCCGCGGCGGCCGAGCGCTGCAGCACGCCGGGGTTGACCACGGCGCCCAGGACGGCGGCGGCGCGGGTGTCGTCGGAGAGCAGGCCCTCGATCGCGCCGGCCAGGTCGGTGACGACCTCGTCGAAGGACTTGTCGCCCTGGTCGGTGGTGATGCCGCCGCGCGGGACGAGGACGTTCTGCGGGGTGGTGCACATCTGGCCGCTGTAGAGCGAGAGCGCGAAGGCCAGGTTGCCGAGCATGCCCTTGTAGTCGTCGGTGGAGTCGATGAGGACCGCGTTGACGCCGGCCTTCTCGGTGTACACCTGCGCCTGCCGGGCGTTCTCCTCCAGCCAGTCGCCGAAGGCGGTGGAGCCGGTGTAGTCGATCATCTTGATCTCGGGGCGGACCGCGAGGGTGGCGGCGACGGTGCCGCCCTCGTGCTCGGCGGCCAGGCAGACCAGGTTCGCGTCGTAGCCGGCCTCGGTGAGCACCTCGCGGGCGATCGCGACGGTCAGCGCCAGCGGCAGCACGGCCCGCGGGTGCGGCTTGACCAGCACCGGGTTGCCGGTGGCCAGGGAGGCGAACAGGCCCGGGTAGCCGTTCCAGGTGGGGAAGGTGTTGCAGCCGATCAGCAGCGCGAGGCCGCGCGGGACGACGGTGAACTCCTTGGTCATCACCAGCGGGTCGCGCTTGCCCTGGGGCTTGGTCCAGCCGGCCTGCCGGGGCAGCCGGGTCTGCTCGGCGTACGCGTAGGCGACGGCCTCCAGACCGCGGTCCTGGGCGTGCGGGCCGCCGGCCTGGAAGGCCATGCCGTAGGCCTGGCCGGTGGTGTGCATGACGGCCTGGGCGAACTCGTGGGAGCGGGCGTTGATCCGGTGCAGGATCTCCAGGCAGACGGCGGCGCGCTCCAGCGGCGAGGCCGCGGCCCAGCCGGGGCGGGCGGCGGTGAGCGCGGCGATCAGCGCGTCCGGGCCGGCGTGCGGGTAGGTGATGCCCAGCTCGACGCCGTACGGGGAGGTCTCGCCGCCGACCAGGTCGCCGTCGGTGGGGTGGCCCGCCAGGGCGAAGGGCTTGCCGAGCAGCGCGTCGAAGGCGGCCTTGCCGTCCGCCGGGCCGCTCTCGCCGTACGCCTTCGGGAACTCGGGGTAGGGCGACCAGTAGTCGCGCTTGGCGGCGGCGTCGAGCGCGGCGTCCAGGGTGGCCTGGTGGCGCGCGACCAGCTCGCTGACGAGGGGGTGGGTGACCGCTGCGGACATCTGTGCGCTCCTCAGAGGGGAGGACGGGACACGTCACAGAGTAACCGAACGATCGGTCGGCTCAAGAGGGTGCAGGGAAGGGAATCCGCCGGGACGTGAGCCGGGGCATCTACCGGGACATCCGCCAGGACATCCGCGGAACGGACGGAGGGCGCGTCCGTGGCGGACGCGCCCTCCGAACCTTCCGCACCGCGCGGTCTACGGCACGCCCAGCTCGAACAGCACGTACCCGCCGTACCAGCCGGAGGCGATCGCGCCGCTGCCCAGCACCGCGGCCAGCACCGGCCAGCTCAGCTTGCGCATGCCCACCGCCAGCGCGATGAACAGCGGGAACGCCGGCAGCAGGTAGCGCGAGGTGTTGCCGAAGATGCCGAGGCTGCCGAGCACCGAGACGATCGTGGCCAGCGTGTAGGCGGTCAGCACCAGCGGCGGGCGCAGCCGGATCATCAGCACGATCAGCACCGGCAGGGTGAGCACGATCAGGGTCGCCAGCAGGTCCGGCACCGGGAACGCGAAGGGGTAGTCGTTCCGGCCCAGCAGCACGCCGCGGATCGCGTGCCAGGTGCCCTGGCCGCCGTCGAAGTAGTGCAGCCAGGCGTCGTGCTGCAGCCGGAAGTAGCCGCCCCACTCGCCGGTCTTCCAGCCCACCCAGCCGACGTAGCCGAGCAGGCCGACCGGGGCCAGCAGCATCGCGGCCAGCGGGCGCAGCACCCCGCTCTCCCGCCGGTACAGCTCGACCAGCGCGGCCAGGCCGACCGCGCCGATCAGCGCCGCCGCGGTCGGCCGGTTGAGCCCGGCGACCAGGGTGATCACCCCGGCCGCGACCCACTGCCTGGTCATCACGGCGTAGCAGGCCCAGGCGGCCAGCGCGACGAAGGTGGAGTCCGAGTAGACCGCCCACTCGGCGCCCGAGCCCGGGGCGATCGCCCAGATCCCGGCCGCGATCACGCCCGCCCGGACGTCCCCGGTCAGCTTCTCCACCACGGCGTAGATCCCGGCGGCGGCGAACAGCGAGGCCACCACCGACACCAGCATCCCGGCGCCGTACAGGCCGAGCGGGGTGACCTCCGAGGTCAGCCGCATCAGGCCCGGGTAGAGCGGGAAGAAGGCGGCCGAGTTCTGCTCGACGTTGAAGCCCTCCGGGCCGGGGATCGCCACCAGCGCCGGGTGGTAGCCGAACTGGGCGACCTGCTGGTACCACCAGCCGTCCCAGCTGGCCAGCACGTCCCAGGGGTTGGCGCCGCCGCCGAACCTGGCCGGCTTCTTGGCGTAGTCGCCGGCGAACGAGAGCAGCTTCATGAACACCGTGAAGCCGATCAGCTTCAGCAGCGCGTAGCACCACACGGCCGGGCCGAACCGGACCACCAGCGCCCGGGCGCGCTCCTGCCAGGCGCGCGACTCCTCGGGCTCCCCGCTGCGCTGCTCGGGCACGTCGGAGGCGACTGCCGGTATTGCGTTCATCAGCCGTGGACCCCAGCCTGCTGGACGTGGACGGATCGTCCGCAGATTCTAGGGCCTGGCCCTCCTGACCGGTGCGGACCGAGAGGACCCGATCGCGTACCGCGCCGGGCGGCCGGGGATACTCGGAGGATGGCCGATCACACCACGCGCACCGCCTACACCGTTGAGTCACTGCTCGCGGTGACCGTCGACGTCTTCAACGAGCGCGGTTACGACGGCACCTCGATGGAGGACCTGTCCCGGGCGGCCGGGATCTCGAAGTCCTCCATCTACCACCACGTCCGCGGCAAGGAGGAACTGCTGCGGCTGGCGGTCGGCCGGGCGCTGGACGGACTCTTCGGGATCCTGGCCGAGCCGGCGGCGGTCGAGGGCCCGGCGGTCGAGCGGCTGGAGCACGTGGTGCGGCGCACCGCCGAGGTGCTGCTGGCCGAGCTGCCGTACGTGACGCTGCTGCTGCGGGTGCGCGGCAACACGGCCACCGAGCTGTGGGCGCTGGAGCGGCGCCGGGACTTCGACCACCAGGTCGCGGAGCTGCTGCGGGCGGCGGTCGCGGACGGTTCGCTGCGCGCGGACGTGGAGCCGCGGCTGGCCACCCGGCTGCTGTTCGGGATGATCAACTCGATCGTGGAGTGGTACCGGCCGGGGCTCAAGGCCGCCGACGGCGTCGCGGACGCGGTGGTGCACCTGGCCTTCGACGGCCTGCGGGCCCGGTAGCCGGCGGCGCTTACACGGGGGGTGCCGGGTCCGGGGGGACCTGGTCGGTCTCCTCGAAGACCAGCATGGTGCGGGTGCCCAGCACCTGGGGGATGGACTGGATGCGGTTGAGCACGAGCTCCCGCAGGGTCCGGTTGTCGGCGGTGTGCACCAGCAGCAGGACGTCGAAGTCCCCGCCGACCAGGGCGATGTGCGCGACCCCGGGCAGTGCCAGCAGCTGCTCGCGGACGGTGCGCCAGGAGTTCTGGACGATCTTCAGGGTGATGTACGCGGACGCGGCCTGACCTGCCCGTTCGTGGTCCACCCTGGCCGTGAAGCCGCGGATGATGCCGTCCTCGACCATCCTGGAGATCCGGGCGTACGCGTTGGCCCGGGAGACGTGCACCCGCTCGGCCACCGAGCGGATCGAGGCCCGGCCGTCCTGCTGCAGCAGCCGCAGGATCGACCGGTCCACCCGGTCGAGTCTGGACATCTGTTCAGCCGACATGACCCCCCACCCTCACCGATTGGACGTAATGCCACCAGTCGACCGCCGCGCAGGCCGAATGTCCACCACCTTGTCACGCTTCTGGCCAAGATGAACAGACGACCGAACAATCGGTAGGGAGCCCCCGCCACCCCTGGAGGTGCCCCGAGATGACCGTTCTCGACCACAGACACCACACGGGCGTGCCCGGTTGGTCGCCCGGAGCCACCGCCCCGCGCACCGACCCGGCCCCCCTTCTCCCGGACCTCTCCCCCGTCCGGGTGCTCGGCACCCCCGCGCTGGAGAAGTACGAGCCGGCGCTGCTGCGCGAGCTCTACCGGCGCCTGGTCGTCGGCCGCCGCTACAACCAGCAGGCCACCACCCTGACGAAGCAGGGTCGACTCGCCGTCTACCCGGCGTCCACCGGCCAGGAGGCCTGCCAGATCGCCGCCGCGCTGGTGCTCGGCGAGCGGGACTGGCTGTTCCCCAGCTACCGCGACACCCTCGCCGTGGTCTCCCGGGGCGTCGACCCGCTGGAGGCGCTGACCCTGCTGCGGGGCAACGCCCACACCGGCTACGACCCGCGCGCCAGCCGTACCGCCCCGCTCTGCACCCCGCTCGCCACCCAGGCCCCGCACGCCGTCGGGCTGGCGCACGCCGCCCGGCTCAGCGGCGAGCCCGCCGTCGCGCTGGCGATGCTCGGCGACGGCGGCACCAGCGAGGGCGACTTCCACGAGGCGCTGAACTTCGCCGCCGTGCTCAACGCGCCGGTCGTCTTCCTGGTCCAGAACAACGGCTACGCGATCTCCGTACCGCTCAGCGCGCAGTCCGCCGCGCCCAGCCTGGCGCACAAGGCCGTCGGCTACGGCATGCCGGGCCGGCTGGTCGACGGCAACGACGCCCCCGCCGTGCACTCCGTGCTGGCCGAGGCGGTCGAGCGGGCCCGCGGCGGTGGCGGTCCGACCCTGGTCGAGGCCCTGACCTACCGGATCGAGGCCCACACCAACGCGGACGACGCCACCCGCTACCGCACCGAACCCGAGGTGGCCGCCTGGCGGGACCACGACCCGATCCTGCTGATGGAGCGCGCGCTGCGCGGACTCGGCGTGCTGGACGACGCCCTCGTGCGGGAGTCGGCGGACGAGGCGGAGGCGCTGGCGGCCCGGATGCGGGCCGAGTTCCACGCCGACCCGGCCCTGGACCCGATGGCCCTGTTCGCCCACGTCTACGCCGAGCCGACCCCGCAGCTGCGGGAGCAGGCCGCCCAGTTGTCCGCCGAGCTGGCCGCCGAGGCCGAGGTGCAGCACTGATGTCCACCGTCGTTTCCTCCGGTGCCCGTACCGCCTCCATGGCGCAGGCGCTCAACTCCGCGCTCCGGGACGCCATGCGCGAGGACCCGGCGGTGCACGTCCTCGGCGAGGACGTCGGCGCGCTCGGCGGCGTCTTCCGGATCACCGACGGGCTGACCGCCGAGTTCGGCCCGGACCGCTGCCTGGACACCCCGCTCGCCGAGGCCGGCATCCTCGGCACCGCGATCGGCATGGCGATGTACGGGCTGCGCCCGGTGGTCGAGATGCAGTTCGACGCCTTCGCCTACCCGGCGCTGGAGCAGCTGTTCTCGCACGTCGCCAAGATGCGCAACCGCACGGCCGGCCGGCTCCCGCTGCCGATCACCGTCCGGATCCCGTACGGCGGCGGCATCGGCGGGGTCGAGCACCACAGCGACGCCTCCGAGGCGTACTACACCAGCACCCCCGGCCTGCACGTGGTCACGCCCGCGACGGTGGGCGACGCGTACGGGCTGCTGCGCGCCTCGATCGCCTCCGACGACCCGGTCGTCTTCCTGGAGCCCAAGCGGCTCTACTGGGGCAAGGACGGGTTCGACCCGGCGGCGCCGGTCGAGCCGATCGGCAAGGCCGTGCTGCGGCGCGCCGGGACGTCCGCCGTGCTGATCACCTACGGCCCCTCGCTGCCGGTCTGCCTGGAGGCGGCCGAGACGGCGAAGGCCGAGGGCTGGGACCTGGCCGTGCTGGACCTGCGCACCCTGGTGCCGTTCGACGACGAGACGGTCTGCCGGGTGGTGCGCTCGCTCGGCCGGGCCGTGGTGGTGCACGAGGCGACCGGCTTCGGCGGCACCGGAGCGGAGATCGCCGCGCGGGTCACCGAGCGCTGCTTCCACCACCTGGCCGCGCCCGTACTGCGGGTCACCGGCTTCGACATCCCGTACCCGCCGCCGATGCTGGAGCACCACCACCTGCCCGGGGTGGACCGGATCCTGGACGCGGTCGCCCGGCTGCAGTGGGAGGACCGAGCATGATGCCCGTCGTACGGGAGTTCCGGCTGCCCGACCTCGGTGAGGGGCTCACCGGGGCGGAGGTGGTGCGCTGGATGGTCGAGGTCGGCGAGGTGATCGCGATCGACCAGCCGGTGGTGGAGGTGGAGACCGCCAAGGCCGTGGTGGAGGTGCCCTGCCCGTACGGCGGGGTGGTCACCGCGCGGTACGGCGAGGAGGGCGAGGAGATCGCCGTCGGCGCGCCGCTGGTGACGGTCGCGGTGGCCGCGCCGGGCGGGGGCTCCGACGAGCCGGTCGGGTCTGCTCCCGGATCCTCGGCTTCGGCCGGGTTCTCGGCTTCGGCCGAGGTGGAGCGGCCGCTGGTCGGGTACGGCGTCGCGGAGACCGGGAAGGGCGGGCGGCGGCGCCGGGTCGGTGCGGCTGCTCCTGCTGTTCCCGTCGTTTCCGCTGCGCCTGCTGCTCCGGCTGTTCCCGCTGTGCCGACTGCGCCTGCTGCTCCGGCCGTGGTGCCGGTGATCTCGCCGCTGGTGCGGCGGCTGGCCCGGGAGCAGGGGGTCGACCTGACCGCGCTCACCGGCAGCGGGCCGGACGGGCTGATCATGCGGGCGGACGTCGAACGGGCGGTCGCGGCCACGGTGGCGGCTCCGGTCGCGGCCAAGGCCGCCGGGACCGGTGCGGCCGGTGCGTCCGTCGGGTCCGTCGCTTCGGAGAACGTCGTCCCGTTGCGCGGGCTGCGCAAGGCGGTGGCCGAGAAGCTCAGCCGCAGTCACCGGGAGATCCCGGCCGCGACCTGCTGGGTGGACGCCGACGCCACCGAACTGATGGCACTGCGGCGGCAGTTGAACGCGACCCCGGGCCCGAAGGTGAGCGTGCTGGCGCTGCTGGCGCGGATCTGCACGGTCGCGCTGGCGCGCTTCCCCGAGCTCAACTCCTCGGTGACCGAGGACGGTTCGGGCATCGTCCGGCACCCGGCGGTGCATCTGGGCTTCGCCGCGCAGGGCGAGCGCGGCCTGGTCGTCCCGGTGGTGCGGGACGCGCAGGACCGCAGCACCGAGCAACTGGTCGAGGAGCTGGCCCGGTTGACCGAGTCGGCGCGCGGCAGCTCGCTCTCCCCGGCCGAACTGACCGGCGGTACCTTCACGTTGAACAACTACGGGGTGTTCGGCGTGGACGGTTCCACCCCGATCCTCAACCACCCCGAGGCGGCGATGCTCGGGGTCGGCCGGATCGTGGCCAAACCCTGGGTCCACGGCGGGGAGTTGGCGGTGCGCGAGGTGACGCAGCTGTCGTTCACCTTCGACCACCGGGTCTGCGACGGCGGGACGGCGGGCGGATTCCTGCGGTTCGTCGCGGACTGCGTGGAGCAGCCCGGGATGCTGCTGCGGCAGCTCTGAGGGCATCCGCCGCGCACGGACGACGGTTGCCCTGGGTGGACGGGGGGCCACTCAGGGCAACCGCGATCGAGTGAGAGTAGCGCGTTCCCGGGCCGGGTGTCCGGGCTTCGCGCGATTTGTCGGATGAGCAGTTCGGGCGTGCCACGCTGCCTAGGCGTCAGCAGAGACAAGCCAGGTGGTGGCGCAGGCCGGCCGGAGGCGAAACGATTCTCTTGGGTACTCGAAACGTAGCGGTGAAGTCCCGCAGAACACTTCTGGTCCGCACCGGGCACGGTTCGGCGGGGGCCTCCTCCGTCCCGGGCCTGCCGGAGCTCCCGTCCGAGGACCCGGCGGTGCGGCAGGCACGCCGGTCGGAGGAGCCCCGCTCGGCGGAGCCGGTGCGGCCGCCGATGCCGCTGGACCCGCCGGACCTCCCGCCGGTGGCCGCGCCCCTCGCTCCGGCGATGCCTCTCGCTCCGGCCGCGACCGGCATCCCGGCGATGCCCGGCATCCCGGCGATGCCCGGCATCCCGGCGATGCCCGCCGAGCCGCCGGCCGTCCCGGCGCCGAGCTACCCGGAGGCGGTCATGACCACCGGGACCTCGCCCGCCTTCCGTCCGCTGTTCGCCGATGCCCCCGGGCTCAACTGGGCCGGGCCGGGCGACAGTTGGAGCGACGCCTGGGCCGTTCAGCCGCCCGTCGAGCACCCGTCGGCCGCCGTGCCGGCCGCCGCGCCGGCCCTCCCGGCCGGTGGACAGCTCGTCCCCGCCGTCGAACTCCCCCTCACCGCCCGGGACATCGAGCTGATCCGGGCCAGCCTCGCCGTCGTCGAGCCGGTCGCCGACCGGGCCACCGCGCACTTCTACGCGCTGCTCTTCCTGCAGCACCCCGAGGTCCGCTCGCTCTTCCCCGCCGCCATGGACGTCCAGCGCGACCGGCTCTTCCGCGCCCTGCTGGACGCCGCGCGCGGCGCCGAGGACCCGGTGGCCCTGACCGCCAAGCTGGGCGGGCTCGGCCGGGGCCACCGCCGGTACGGCACGCTGACCGGCCACTACGCCCCGGTGGGGGAGTGCCTGGTGCAGGCACTGGCCCGGTACGCGGGCGCCCGCTGGGACGCCGAGACCGAACTGGCCTGGCGCCGCGCCTACCGGCTGATCTCCTCGATCATGATCGAGGCCGCCGAGGAGGCCGCCCGCACCTCGCCGCCCTGGTGGCAGGGCGAGGTCGTCCGGCACGAGCGCCCCGCCCGGGACATCGCGGTGATCACCGTCCGCCCCGACCAGGCGTACCCGTTCCGGGCCGGGCAGTACACCAGCCTGGAGACGCCCTGGTGGCCGCGGGTCTGGCGGCACTACTCCTTCGCCACCGCCCCCCGGCCGGACGGGCTGCTGACCTTCCACGTCAAGGCCGTCCAGGCGGGCTGGGTGAGCAACGCGCTGGTCCACCGGGCCGCGCCCGGGGACGTCCTGCGGCTCGGCCCGGCGGCCGGGTCGATGACCGTCGACCACACCGCCGGCGGGGACCTGCTCTGCCTCGGCGGCGGCACCGGCATCGCGCCGGTCGGCGCCCTGGTCGAGGAGATCGCCGGGCACGGCGTGCCCGGCCGCCGGGTCGAGGTGTTCTACGGGGCCCGCCGCGCCGCCGAGCTGTACGCGCTGGACGGGCTGCGCGAACTGGCCCGGGTCCACCCCTGGCTGACGGTCCGCCCGGTGCTCTCCGGCACCGGCCCGGCCGAGGGCGCGCTGACCGGCGAACTGCCCGAGGTGGTGGGCCGGTTCGGCCCGTGGGCGGACCGCGAGGCGGTGCTCAGCGGGCCGCCCGCGATGGTGCGCCGGGGCGTCGGGGTGCTGCTCCGGGCCGGCGTCCCGGCCGAGCGGATCCGGCACGACCTGGTCGGCGACCTGGCCGCCGGGTGATCACCCGAGATCGGGCGCGAGCAGCGCGCGGATGCCCTCGATGTTGGCCGCCAGGTACGCCCGCAGCCGGGGCGGCACCACATTGACCGAGGTGACCCCCTCCCGGGTGAACGGCAGCCGGACCACCTCGTACTCGCCGTTCGGCTCCGTCACCTCCGGCCCGTGCCGCCGGCTGAGGTCCATCGAGGCGAGCCGGCAGACGAAGAAGTGCTGCACCTTGACCCCGTGCGGATGCAGCGGCGTCCCGTCGTCGTGGTGCGTGTGGCTGATGGTGTCGACGAAGGCGGGCACCACGTCCACGACCTTGCCGCCGAGCTCCTCGTCCACCTCGCGGTGCAGCGCCTCGACCACCGTCCGGTCCTCGCGCTCGACCCCGCCGCCGGGCGTGATCCAGTACGGGTGCGGCGCGCCCGGCCGGACCCGTCGGATCAGCACGATCGACGCCGGGCCGTACGGATCGTCGGGGTCCAGCTCCAGCAGGATCGCCCGGGCGGTGCGCTTCACGACCGGGCGCGGTGGCGGGGTTCGGTTCTCGTGGTCCATGGCCACCTCCGGGGCTGGAGCGTTGTGCGGGAGTCTCCCGCGCCGGGAATGCGTCGAAACCCGGGGAATCGACCGAAACGCGGACCCGCCCGGGCCGCCACCGCGCGCGTCGCGGGAACCGCAGAACGAGAGGTAGGGGCGCCATGCAGCACAGCACCGTCCAGGGCCACCTGGTGATGGACCTCCTGGTCTCGCAGGAGCTCTCCCTCCGCATCCGGGTGGACCTGGCGTACGAGGCCGCCGACCCGTACGCCGTCCGGTTCACCTTCGACCTGCCCGGCGACGCGCCGGTCACCTGGTACTTCGCGCGGGAGCTGCTGCTCGAAGGGATCGGCGGCCCGGCGGGCGAGGGCGACGTGCACATCCACCCGGTCGGCGAGGAGCGCTCGGAGGTCCGCGTCGTGCTGCGGTCCCCGCACGGCCAGGCCGCGCTGCGGGCCCCGTCGGCGCCGCTGACCGCCTTCCTGGCGCGCACCGGCCGGCTGGTGCCGATGGGGCGGGAACTCGCCGGGCGGGAGCTCGACGCCGAGCTCGCGGACATCCTCAGGGGGCGCGAGAACGCGGGGTGAGGCACGGGGTGCGGCGCGGGGTGGGGGCCGGCCGCGGCTGGGCGGACGACGAAGGGGCCCGTCCCCGGTGGACCACCCGGGTACGGGCCCCTCGCGCGGGCGCACGTCGGCGGTCAGTCGTCGTCCAGGGCCAGGTGCAGGCCCCAGGCCACCAGGCTGATGATCAGCGAACCGACCAGCGCGTTCCCGAAGTTGTTCACGTGGAAGTCCAGCTCCAGCCTCCCGGACGCCCACGAGGTCAGCATCAGCATCAGGGCGTTGATCACGAAGGTGATCAGGCCCAGCGTGAGGATGAACAACGGGAACGAGAACAGCTTGACCACCGGCTTGATCAGCCAGTTGACGAGGCCGAAGACCACGGCGACGCCGAGCACCGTGAGTGCCTTGTGCTGCCAGTCGGCCTTGCCCTGGGCGAGTTGGATGCCGCTGACGATCCAGGCGGCGACCCAGATGGCCACCGCGTTGATCAGTGTCTTGATGACGAAACCCTTCATGCCGCCCAAGAGTGGCAGGCCGGGCCTCCCGGGGGAACCACCACACGGCGGGTTGGTGTTGAATGCCCCTGGTCCCGGAGGTGGACGGACGGTCCCGGAGCGGACGAAGGAGGACGGCGGCGGTGAAGCTGTTCCGGCTGGACGAACTGGACGCCGAACGGGCGGCCAACGACGGCGCGTACCTGCGGTTCCTGCGCGAACCGCACATGTCCGCCGGGCTGTACGCGCTCTCCCCCGGTGACACCGACCCGCAGACGGCGCACGACCAGGACGAGATCTACCAGGTGATCAGCGGCCGCGCCGAGCTGACCGTCGGCGCCGAGACAGCGACGGTCGGACGCGGCACCGTGGTGTACGTCCCGGCGGGCACCCCGCACCGGTTCCACCACGTCACCGAGGAGCTGCGGGTGCTGGTCGTGTTCTCGCCGCCGGAGGCCTGAGCGTTCCGGAGGCCTGAGCGTTCCGGAGGGCTGAGCGTTCCGGAGGGCTGAGCGTTCCGGAGACCTGAGCAGGGAGAAGGAGGGCTCGCTTAGGGTCGTCCGCATGACCCGCAGCCTCACCGAAGAACTCTGGGCCTCGATCGAGCCGGTCTACGCCGAGATCCTCGCCCACCCCTTCCTCGCCGGCCTCACCGACGGCACCCTGCCGCGCGAGGCCTTCCGCCACTTCGTCGTCCAGGACTCGCACTACCTGCGCGACTACGCCCGCGCCCTCGCCGTCTGCGCCGCCAAGGCGCCCGGTGAGCAGGACGTCCGGGCCTTCGCGGACGACGCGGTCGGCGCGCTGGCCGCCGAGCAGGGCATGCACGCCGAGTTCCTGACCGCCTTCGGCGGCACCGCCGAGCAGGCCGCGGCCGAGCCGGTGCTGCCCACCACCCGCGCCTACACCAGCTACCTGCTGGCCACCGTCTACGGCGGGTCCTTCGCCGAGGCGCTCGGCGCGGTGCTGCCCTGCTACTGGATCTACGCCCGGGTCGGCGAGGCGCTGCTCGCCCAGGGCTCCCCCGAGCCGCTCTACGCCCAGTGGATCGCGACCTACGGCGACGAGGCGTTCCAGTCGGTGGTCCGCCGGGTGCTGGCCCTCACGGACCGGATCGGCGAGGAGCTCTCCCCGGCCGAGCGCCGCAAGGTGGTGGACCACTTCGTGACCACCTCGCGCTACGAGTGGATGTTCTGGGACGCCGCCTGGCGCGGCGAGCGCTGGCCGGTCTGACCGGCGGCGGAGCCCGTTCCCGGCCGTTCGGCGGGGGTCTTCCGGGGGGGTCTCCCCGTAGATCCGCAAGGGGTCTTCCCGGGGGTCGGGGTCGGGGTGATCTCGGGGTTCTCTCCGGGCCGTTGGCCCTCGTTCCGGCACTCCGGCCCCCGTACGATCGAAGTATCGAAAGCAAGCGGGATGCGGCACCGGACGGCGGCCGACCCGAGGGGAGAAGAGGAACCGACATGGCTGAGCTCTGGAAGTCGCTGCCCTCCTGGGTGCGCAACATCGTCATCCCGGTGCTGGTCCTGGTGCTGGCCTGGAACATCGTCGCCTTCGTCTTCGGCGTGGTCGGGGCGCTGGTCTGGTTCGCGATCAAGCTGCTGGTGGTGGTCGGCATCGCGGCCGCGGTGGTGATCCTGGTGAAGAAGGCCGCCAGGAGCTGACCGCCCTCCCCCGCACCGCCGCCCTGAGGCCCGGTCCCCGTCACGGGGAGCCGGGCCTCGGCCGTTCCCGTTCCCGGGCATCCCGCCCGCCTGCCTCCGCCTGCTGCCTCCGCCCGCTGCCTCCGCCCGACGCTTCCGGCCGGTGGACCCGCTCTGGACCTGCGCCGATCGGCTCGCTACGGTGTTGGGCGTCATGTGCAGGCAACACCGCCTGCGACGCGGGAGCTCGGAGCACCGGGCTGAGAGGGCGCTGACCGGGACGTCGACGGACGGACCGACGGCTGCGTCGACCGCAGGAACCTGGACCGGGTAATGCCGGCGTAGGGAGTAGAGGTCAGATGACCACGTTCGACGCACAGCCGCAGTCTGCCCAGAGCGCCCCCAGCAGCGAGCGCACGGGCTACCCGACCCCGGCTTGGCGCAAGGCCTACCGCGAGGGATCCCGCCCCGACCTGCGGGTCCCGTACCGCGAGGTGCGGCTCACCAACGACAAGTCCGTCCCGCTGTACGACACCTCCGGCCCGTACACCGACCCCGCGTACGAGCCCGACGTGCGGCGCGGCCTGCCCGCCCTGCGCGACCCGTGGATCCGCCAGCGCGGCGACGTCGAGGAGTACGACGGCCGCGAGCCGCGCCCCGAGGACGACGGGATCAAGCACACCGCTCCGCGCGGCGGCAACCTGCGCAACCTGGATGCCGTCTTCCCCGGCCGTCCGCGCCGCCCGCTGCGTGGCCGGGGCGGCGTCGCCGTCACCCAACTCGCGTACGCCAAGCGGGGCGTGGTGACCCCGGAGATGGAGTTCGTGGCGCTGCGCGAGGGCCTCGCGCCCGAGTTCGTGCGCGACGAGGTGGCCCGCGGCCGGGCCGTCATCCCGGTCAACGTGAACCACCCCGAGGTGGAGCCGGCCGTCATCGGCACCAACTTCCTGGTGAAGATCAACGCCAACATCGGCAACTCCGCCGTCACCTCCTCGATCGAGGAGGAGGTGGAGAAGATGACCTGGGCCACCCGCTGGGGCGCCGACACCGTCATGGACCTCTCCACCGGCCGCAACATCCACACCACCCGCGAGTGGATCCTGCGCAACTCCCCCGTGCCGATCGGCACCGTGCCGCTCTACCAGGCCCTGGAGAAGGTCGACGGCAAGGCCGAGGAGCTGAGCTGGGAGGTCTACCGTGACACGATCATCGAGCAGTGCGAGCAGGGCGTCGACTACATGACCGTCCACGCGGGCGTGCTGCTGCGCTACGTCCCGCTCACCGCCCGCCGCAAGACCGGCATCGTCTCGCGCGGCGGCTCGATCATGGCCGCCTGGTGCCTGGCGCACCACCAGGAGAACTTCCTCTACACCAACTTCGAGGAACTCTGCGACATCCTCGCCGCCTACGACGTGACCTTCTCGCTCGGTGACGGCCTGCGGCCCGGCTCCATCGCCGACGCCAACGACGAGGCGCAGTTCGCCGAGCTGCAGACCCTCGGCGAGCTCGGCCGGATCGCCCGCGAGCGCGACGTCCAGGTGATGATCGAGGGCCCGGGCCACGTCCCGATGCACAAGATCAAGGAGAACATGGATCTCCAGAAGGAGATCTGCGACGAGGCGCCGTTCTACACCCTCGGCCCGCTCACCACGGACGTCGCCCCCGGCTACGACCACATCACCTCGGGCATCGGCGCCGCGATGATCGCCTGGTGGGGCACCGCGATGCTCTGCTACGTCACGCCCAAGGAGCACCTGGGCCTGCCCAACCGGGACGACGTCAAGACCGGCGTGATCACCTACAAGATCGCCGCCCACGCCGCCGACCTCGCCAAGGGCCACCCCGGCGCCCAGGAGTGGGACGACGCCCTCTCCGACGCCCGCTTCGAGTTCCGCTGGGAGGACCAGTTCAACCTGGCCCTCGACCCGGAGACCGCCCGCGCCTTCCACGACGAGACCCTCCCCGCCGAACCGGCCAAGACCGCCCACTTCTGCTCCATGTGCGGTCCCAAGTTCTGCTCGATGAAGATCTCCCAGAAGATCCGCGACGAGCACGGCGACGGCGCCACCGCCGTGGCCTCCGGCTACGACGCCGAGGCCGAGGCCGGCATGCAGGCCATGTCCGAGGAGTTCAAGGCCCAGGGCAGCCGGGTCTACCTCCCCCTCGCCGACTGACACCCCGCACGGCCCGAGGATGGGCGCCGCTTCACGAGGCTGACGGCCTCCGGGAGCGGCGTCCGTTCGGTTTCGGGCTCGGGCCCTGACGGCGATCGAGGTGGACGATGACGTTCTGGCGAAGCCCTGTGCTCCCCGAGGTGCCCCTGCCGAGCGTCCGGCCTCTGATATTTCGACAGTGCGTCGCTCCGGCCACCGGTCTCTGCCATGCTGTGGACCGAGTGTGACGAGCCGTCGGGCCATGTCGGGGCGTGCTGACCATGCGTCAGGCATTCGGGGTAGGAAGGCTGATTCCTTGGCTGGTGGGACCGCGCGCGGCGAGGGTTTAGCAGCCCTCGTTCCGCAGTCGAGCAGGCCCGTCGTGGCGGTGGTCGGAAGCACCCCGCCGGGGGATTCCGAGCGAGCTGATGGCAGTGTTTCGGCCGCACGGGCCGCCGAGGAGATCGGTGCCGCCCTCGCGGTGCGGGGATGCGATCTGATGGTCTATTCGAGCTCGCCCGCGTTCCTGGAACACCATGTTGTCACCGGGTACCTCGCCGGGGCGCCGATCTCGGCCCGGTCGATCCGGGTGCGGCCCCCGTTCGACCATCCGCGTATCGACTTCGCGGAGATGAACCAGCACGAGGAGGCCTTCGAGGTCCGCCATGAGGCCGGGGAGGACTGGGAGGTCGCCTTCTACCGGTCGCTGAGCGAGGTGCAGGGGATCGTCCTGATAGGCGGCGGCCGGACCACCCTGGTGACCGCGATGGTAGGACTGGCCTTCGAGATACCGCTGGCGCCGGTCGCAACCTTCGGTGGTGGCGCGCGCAAGGCCTGGGAGACGCTTGGCAGGGTCCGCAACCAGGCTACGGAGGACGAGATCTCCGATCTCGGGGCCGGCTGGCGGCCCGGTTCCGGTGAGCGCGTGGTGGAGATCCTGCTGGAACAGCGCCGCCGTCGGCTCACGCAACAGCGGCAGCGGGAGGAAGGCCGTCGGTCTCAGGCGCGGCGCGCGGGTCTGGGCCTCCTAGTCGGAACGGTGATGTTGCTGGCCGCCCTGGCGACGATCCCACTCACCTATGCCACCACGGGCAGCGCTTCGCTGAACCTGACCGCGCTCATCCTGGGCTCCTTGCTGGCGGCCATCTCCGGGGCCATCACCAGGACCTCGGTCGACCGCGGTGGCGACTGGTACCGAGCCTCCGCTCTCGGTATGGCCGCCGGCGCAGTGGCCTTTCTGCTCTTCGTGACGGCGCAGTTGGCCACATCGCCGGACATCCTGGCCGGAGCCGGCGCCAGAAGGCTGCTGTTCTTCGTGGTGTCCGTCGGTTTCATCGCGGGATTCACCTCCGATGCGGTCTACGCCAAGCTGCGGCAGCAGGACGTCCTCGACATGTCCGGGTTGAATTCGGCAGTGACCTCCCCGACGGCCGCGGAGGAGGAACCGGGTGGGCAATGACCGTGCACTTGCCGAGCGGCCCACCGTGTTCCTGAGCCACCGCTACCGGTCCGCGGACGTTAACCTCTTCTTCTGGCGCATCATCAGTGAGGTCCAGGAGGTGGCGTTTCGGGTCGACGAGGGCACCATGTTCACCAGCGTCACCCGGCTTGAGCGGCTGATCCGCGATGCCGACGGTTTCGTCGGCGTCTATCCGCTTCCGGGGGATTCCCAGGAGTCCTGGGACCTGGCGGAGTTGCGCCAGGAAGCCCGTTACTTCCTGCTGGAACTCGGCATCGCCATCCGCGCCCAGCGGCCGGCCATCGTGTTCTGCGACCATCGCTATCGGCGTCTGATGCAGTCGCCGCCGAGTGTCATGGTGATCGAGTACGACCCGCAGGAGATCTCGGATGCCCCGGATTCGGCGTTGGTCGCCAGGGTCAGCCGGGCCTACCGGGCCTTCGTCGAACGGCTGAGCCTCGCGATGGGCATCAGGAGGAAGGCGCGGGCTCACCAGGCCGGAAGGGTAGGACTGCTGCTGTCACGCGAGTACCAGCCGGAGGTCCGCGAAGCCCTGGAACAGGTGCTGAACGATACGGCGTGGGAGCCCGCGCCGTTACCCTGGCCACCGAGGTTCGACCCGGAGCTGATGACCCGGCTGCGTAGGCTCGACTGGGCGATCCTGGCCCTGGACGACCCGGCGGCGCAGATGACGGCGGGCTTCGTCCTCGGGCACGGTGTGCCGCTGCTGCCGATGCTCCACGAGCGGAACGGCCCCCAGGCCGAGACCGCCGAGGAGGTGCTGTTCGGGGAGTCGGAGGTTGGGCACCGCAAGGCGATGCTCCGGTGGGAGTCCGAGGCGGATCTGGTGCCGGCGTTCCGCACGCATCTGAAGGTGATCGGTCAGCAGCCGCGCTACATCCGGGACGCCGGCCAGGCGGCCGAGTACTTCGCGTCGGCCAGCAGGCGCAAAGAGCAGGTCTTCCTCAGCTATGCGCGCGAGGACAGCGTGGTGGCGGCGGAGTTCAGCACTCTGCTGCGCGGCTCGTTCCAGAAGGTCTTCGACTACCGGGTGCAGGGTGCGATACGAGCCGGTGCGAACTGGATGGCCGAGCTCTCCGACGGGCTCTCCACCAGCGCGATCGGGGTGCTGCTGTTCTCGTCCAGTTACTGGCAGAGCAAGTGGTGCACCATGGAGGCGGAACGGCTCTACCGGGCCCACATCGAGGGCCGTGCCCGACTGCTTCCGGTCTGCCTGGAACGAACCGCGGTGCCGGAGCCGTTCAGCGGGCTCCAGTACCGGGCGCTGTACCAGTCGAGCGCCGAGGACATCGTTGCCGAGCTCGTGCGCGAGTTCCCGCTCGCCGAGTCGCTGGAGGCGGTCGCTCTGCCGGACTCCCGGCGGCCGCGCGTGGAGAACTTCGGGGACTGAAGCAACCGATGGAGTCAGTGCCCGGGGCAACCGGCGCTACCTCCCCCTCGCCGACTGACACCCCGCACCACTGAAGCGCCGCCCCGGGGGATTCCCGGGGCGGCGCTTCGGGGTTGTGGGGCCGGGGCGGTCAGGCGGTGGTGTCCTGGGGGTACCAGCGGAGTTCGACGGTGTTGCCGTCGGGGTCGCGGACGTAGAGGGAGGTGGCGGTGCCGCGGGCGCCGTAGCGGGGGACGGGGCCTTCGAGGACGGTGAAGACGCCGGAGTCGATGACCTGCTGCCAGTCGAGGGGTTCGACGGTGAGGCAGATGTGGTCGACGTTGGACTCCTGCCGGGGGCGGCTGGTCAGGTCGATGATGGTGTCGGCGGTGACGCGGACGGACGGGAAGGACACCTTGCCGGCGCGCCACTCGTCGACGCGGACGGGCTCCAGGCCGAGGAGGCCGGCGTAGAAGGCCAGGGAGCGCTCGACGTCCGAGACGTTGAGGACGAGGTGGTCGAAGGCTATGACGCGCACGGTGGGTCCTTGGGTGGGACGGGGGACGGCGGGGGCGGTCCCACGCGGTCGGTGACGGGTTCCATGATCCTCCGGTCCGAAGGTCGGATCAACACACGATGACCGTACGATCGTTGAGCGGGATTCAACGATCGAGGGGTGGGGCGGCATGCTGGAACGGCTGGAGATCGAGGTCCTCCTCACGCTCGCCGAGGAGTTGCACTTCGGCCGGACCGCCGAGCGTCTGCACCTGACCACCGGGCGGGTCAGCCAGGTGGTGAAGAAGGTGGAGCGCCAGATCGGCGCCCCGCTGTTCGAGCGCACCAGCCGGTCGGTGCGGATCACCCCGGTGGGGCGGCAGTTGGCGGACGACCTGGTCCCGGTGGTGGAGGCGATGACGGCCGCGCTGCGGCGGGCTGAGGACGCCGGCCGGGGGGTGACGGGGGTGCTGCGGGTGGCGTTCCTCGGGGAGTGGACGGCGCCGGTGCTGCTGAAGGCGGTGGCGCTGTTCGGCGAGCGGCACCCGGAGTGCCGGGTCGACGTCCGCGAGGTGCAGCTCTCCGACTCCCGGGCGAGCCTGGTGGACGGTTCGGTGGACGTGCTGATCGCCTCCTACCCGTTCGACGGGATGGCCTGCGGACCGGTGCTGCTGACCGAGCAGCGGGTCCTGGCGGTGCCGGTCGGGCATCCGCTGGCCGGGGAGCGGTCGGTGTCGGTGGAGGTGCTGGCCGACCATCCGGTGGTGCAGTACCCGGCGGTCACCTCGGCGGCGTTCAAGCGGGACCGCACCCCCGACCACACCCCGTCGGGCCGTCCGGTGGCCAAGGGGCCGGCGGGCGGCACCTTCTCCGAGATGCTGGGCCTGGTCGCGATGGGCCGCGGTGTGCTGCCGGTCGGCGAGCACTCCCGCCGCTACTACCCGCGCCCGGACGTCGTGTACGTGCCGATCCACGACGCGCCCCCGATCGAGCGCGGCCCGATCTGGCGGGAGGGGAACTCGACGGCCCGGGTGCTCGCGTTCGTCCGGGCGGCGGCGGACGCCGCCGGTGGCCGCGAAGGGGGCGCGGTACCGTCCTGCGTGGCGGCGGCGGAGTGAGCGCCGCCGGGCGGTGAAGCCGCCCACGGGCGGGCTCAGGAGATGGCGCGCAGGCGGGGCGGGGCCGGGGTGAGCAGGCGGTCGAGGTGGGCGGCGGTCTCGTCGTCGGCGGGGAGCAGGACCAGGAGCTGCTGGGAGTCGTCGGGCAGTTCCAGGGTCTCGCGGTGGAGGCGGAGTTCGGGGCCGGCCGGGTGGTGGAGGCGCAGCGGGCCGCGCCGGGGGACGAGGTGGTTGCCGAGGCGGCGGGTGAACTCGGGGCCGGCGAGCGGGGCGAGGTCGGTGCTGAGCCACTCGGAGGCTTCGGCGGTGGGGCCGATCCAGAGGTCGAAGGCCTGTTCGTCGGCGATGTCGTCCCAGTCGGCGAAGAGGGTGCGGGCGCGCGGGTCGGTGAAGACGTAGCGGGTGAGGTTGGGGGCCGGGGTGTCGAGCAGGCCGGCCGCGCCGAGGACGGCCGCGTAGCCGCTGGTGTGGGCGAGGACGTCGCCGAGCCGGTTGGTGACGGCGGCGATGCCGGGTTCGAGCAGCCGCAGGGTCTCGCGGACGGTGGGGCGGATGTCGCGGGGTGCGGGGACGGGCCGGGTGCGGCCGGCGCACGCGCCGCCGGTGATCTTGGTGAGGTAGCGCAGGTGGTTGCGTTCGGCGGGGTCGAGGCTGAGGGCGTCGGCGAGCGCGTTGACCACGGGGGTGGAAGGGTTGCGGTCCCGGCCCTGCTCCAGCCGGGTCAGGTACTCGACGCTGATGCCGGCGCGGACGGCCAGATCGGAGCGGCGCAGTCCGGGTGAGCGGCGGCGGCCGTGGTCGGGCAGTCCCAGCGTCTCCGGCTGGATGCTGTCGCGCTTGGCGCGGATGAAGTCCCCCAGTGGTGTCCCCATATGACGAGCGTACGACTCGGTCCGACGTGGAGGGTGGCCCTGCGGGGGCCAGCCTGGGCACGGTCTGGTTGGGGCCCGGGGGCGCGCCGAGAGTGGTGGCCATGGAGACGAACGCCAATGAGCAGCAGAGCACGAACAAGCAGCAGGGCGCGCACAAGCTGGTGATCATCCTCGGCAGTGTCCGGGAGGGCCGCTTCGGCCCGGTGGTGTCCTCGTGGGTGGCCGAGCAGGCCGCCGCGCACGGCGGCTTCGAGGTCGAGGTGGTGGACCTCGCCGAGGTCGAGCTGCCACTCGAACTGCCAGCCGCCTCACCGAAGTTCGCGGGCGACGGTTACCCCCGTCCGGCCGGGATGGCGAGGCTGACCGAGGCCCTGGAGGGCGCCGACGCCTTCGTCGTCGTCACGCCGGAGTACAACCACAGCTACCCCGCCTCGCTGAAGGCCGCCATCGACTGGCACTTCACCCAGTGGACGGCCAAGCCGGTCGCCTTCGTCAGCTACGGCGGCGCGGCCGGCGGCCGGCACGCCGTCCTGCACCTGGAGAACGTGCTGACCGAGCTGCACGCGGTGACCATCCGGGACGGCCTGGCCTTCCCCAACTACTTCACCGCCTGGACGGACGGCCGTCCGGACGACCCGCAGGCGCCCGGCTACGCCAAGGTCCTGCTCGACCAACTGGACTGGTGGGCGGGCGCGTTGAAGAACGCCCGGGCCGCCTCGCCGTACCCGGCGTGAAGCCCCGCGAGGGAGGAACGGAAACGAGGGAGGAGCAGGAGCGATGGAGTACCTGAAGCTCGCCGGTACCGACCTGGAGGTCAGCCGGATCGCGCTCGGCTGCATGGGCTTCGGCGGCTCGGGCGGCGGGCACAACCCGTGGGCGCTGGACGAGGAGGCCGCGGCGCCGGTCTTCCGGCGGGCGGTGGAGCTCGGCATCACCTTCTGGGACACCGCCAACGTGTACGGCGGCGGCGCCTCGGAGGAGCTGGTCGGCCGGGCGGTGCGGCGCTACACCCGGCGGGAGGACGTCGTCCTGGCGACGAAGGCGGGCCTGCCGATGCACGACGGCCCGGGCGGCTCCGGGCTCTCCCGGCGGGCGGTGCTGGAGCAGGTCGACGGTTCGCTGGCGCGCCTCGGCACCGACCACATCGACCTCTTCCAGCTGCACCGCTTCGACCCGGCGACCCCGGTCGAGGAGACGGTGGCGGCCCTGCGGGAGGTGGTCGACGCGGGCAAGGTCCGGTACGTCGGCGCCTCCTCGATGTGGGCCTGGCGGTTCGCCGAGCTGCGGTACGCCGCCGAGCGCTCGGGCGGCCCGGACTTCGTGTCGATGCAGCACCAGTACAGCCTGGTGCAGCGGGAGGAGGAGCGGGAGATGTTCCCGTTCCTCGCGGACCGGGGCGTCTCCAGCCTGGTGTGGTGCCCGCTGGCCTCGGGCCGGCTGGCCCGCCCGTACGGGGAGCGGACCGCCCGCTCGGCCGGGGACCCGGTCGCCCGGCGGTTCTTCGGGGACGTGGACCGGCCGATCGTGGACGCCGTCCAGGACGTGGCCGCCGCCCGCGGGGTGCCGATGGCGCAGGTCGCGCTGGCCTGGGTGCTGCGCAACCCGGTGGTCGCCGCCCCGGTCGTCGGCGCGACCCGCCCGGGCCACCTGGACGACGCCGCGGCCGCCGTGCGGCTGCGCCTGACCGACGCCGAGGCAGCGGCCCTGGAGGCGGCGTACACGCCCCGCCTGCCGACCGGTTTCTGAGCTCAACGGGCGGTGCGCCGACGGTAGTAGTGCACGGTGAGCACCGCGAGCAGCGGCCCCCAGGCGGCCAGCGGGAGGTAGCCGATCCAGAACACCACGGTCTGCCAGCCGTGGGTGACGATCCCGTCCCGGTCGCCCCGGATGGTCAGGCCTTGCGCGAACATCACCATCGCGTACGGGAAGACCATCAGGGCCGCCGAGCCCAGCCCGGCCGGGACGACGGCGGCGAGCACCGGGACGGGGCGCCCGCCGAGGACGGGGAGCCGGCGCGGCCACACCTCGCCCCAGCGGGCGACCAGGCCGAAGCAGAGGAAGGCCAGGGCCTCGCTGACCACGCTGAGGGCGAGGATGTACGCCCAGCCGCCGTCGAAGGAGGCCGGGTCCCGGTCCGGGGGCGTCGGGCCGTGGTCGAGCAGCGGCAGGCCGAGGACGAAGCCGCCGATCCGCCAGAGGCAGGAGGGCAGGACGGCCAGGGTGATGGCGTACGCGGTGCGGACGGCCCAGCGCGGGACGCCGGGCGCGGGTGTGCCGTGCAGCCGTTCGGCCAAGGTCGGTGCCGCGGTCGGTCCTGCAGTGGTCGGTGTCGCGGGCGTCGGTGCGTTCATGGTTCCGCCTCCGGTTCGGGGGGACGTCCGTCGTCCGCCGTCCGCCTTCGACGGTCCCGGAGATCCGGGGCGGGGGCGTCCTCGCCGGAGGTGAACCGGCTCCCCCTGGCGGGGGAACGGGCCGGTGCCGCGCGGGCGGAGGCGGCGGGGGGCCGGGTAGTACCCCGGTATGACGCCGGATCGGGCTCCCCGGTGTGACGAGTGGGAGGGGGCCGGCGCGGGAGGGTACGGGCACCGACCGAACGAGGCTGAAGGAGCCGAGCATGTCCCCGATCCACCGTCAGGTCAGCGCCGACATCCGTGCCGACGTCCGTGTCGCCGTCCGGGCCGGGCTGGCCCTGCCGGCCGCCGCGGTCGGTGCCGTGCTGGTGCTGGCCGGCCGGCCCGGGCGGGCCACCCGGTGGCAGGCGCGGGTGTCGGGGGGCCGGGGCTGGACCGGCGGCCGGGTGCTGGCCCGGGCGGCCCTCGGGCTGCCGCTGGACGCGCTGGCGCTGCTGGTCACGGGGTACGCGCTGTTCAACTCGGTGCGGAACTTCGGCTACCCGCTCTGGTACCTGGGCACGGACTACCACCAGGCCTGGGGCGGGCCGACCATGGCCGGGGTCTGGGCGGTGCACGCGACGGGCTGGGCGCTCTGCCTGTTCCTGCTGCTGCGCTGGCCGGTGCGGTGGATCGCGCGCGGCCAGCGGGCGCTGACCGTACGGCTGTCGGACGGCGGCTCGCCGTCCCCGGCCGCCCGGGTGGCGGTTCCGGCGACGGCGTGACCGCTGCCCCGGCCCCGGTCAGGGCCTCGGCCCCGGCCCTGGCCCCGGTCAGGGCAGCAGGAGCCCCCAGGACAGGGCCCAGGGCGTGAACAGCGCGGCGGCCAGCAGCAGGGCGCCGAGCCGGGCCCGGTCGAGGCCGGGGGCGGTGGCGAGGGCGGCCCGCCGTCGCAGGGCGGTGCCGGCGGCGACGACGGCCGAGCCCAGGGCGACCAGGGCGAGCAGCTGCACCGCCAGCCAGACCACCGGGCGGCCGAACAGCACCGGGCCGGGGAACATCGCGGCCGTGACCACCAGGAAGAGCAGGTAGCCGAGCCCGCCCAGCAGCGCGGCGGTGCCGGTGGCGGCGGCCCAGCGGGCGGCGCGGGGCAGGGCGTGGGGGCGCGGCCCGCGGCGGATCCGGCGGGCGGCGCCGGTCAGCGCGTAGCCCGCGAAGCCGGTCAGGCAGAGCAGGGTGGCGACGGCCTGGAACCAGGTGGACTCGTACCAGCGCAGCGGGGCGAGCTCCCGGCTGCGGGCGTCCTGGTGCGGGGCCGGGTCCGCGGAGGCGGTGGGGAGGGCGGTGGCGAGCCGCTGGATCCAGGCGGCCTCGGTCTCGGCGTAGTCCGCCGGCAGCCGGTCGGGCCGGTCGTACCCGGCGTCGTCGGTGACGTGCAGGTTGTGCCGGACACCGGGGACCGTCCGCAGCGTGTAGTGGGTGTTGCCGGCCCGGTCGAGGGCCTGCCGGATGATCGCGGCGCTCTCCTCGGGGGCGGCCTCGCGGTCGAGTGCGCCCCACTCGGCCAGGACGGGCTGGTGGATCCGCTCCCACACCGGCACCGGGTCGTAGCCGGCCTCGGGGAAGAGCCCGGCGGCGGACAGTACCCGGACCGACGTGTCCGGCAGCGCGGTGCGCAGCGAGCCGGTGACGCCGGCGTGGCGCAGGTACCCGTCGTACGCCCAGGCCTGCTGGCGGGCCGGGGTGAGGCCGACGGCGCCGGCGGTGACCAGGTAGGCGACGTCGGGGGAGCGGGTGGCGGCGAGCGAGACCACCCAGGCGCCCTCGGAGAGGCCCCACAGGCCGACCCGGTCGGGCGCGACCTCCGGCCGGGCGCGCAGCAGCCGGACGGCGGCGAGGGCGTCGTCGGCGAGCTGCCCGTAGTCGCGGTGGGTCATCGAGTAGCCGTCGGTGCGCTTGTCGAAGACCAGCGTGGTGATGCCGCGCCGGGCGTACGCCTCGGCGGCCGACCGCAGTTCGCCCAGCGGGCCGGGGCCGGCCCCGGGGATCAGGACCAGCCCGGGGCCGCGCTGCCCGGCCGTGGCGGTGGGCGGGGCGGTGGGCGGGGTCAGCACCAGGCCGTGCAGGACGGTGCCGCCGGCGCCCGCGAAGTCGACCCGGGTGGCGACCGGGTCGCCGGAGCCGGTCGCGGCGCCGGCCCGTCCCGCCCCGGGGAGCAGGACGGTCAGGGCTGCCAGGAGCGCGGTGACCAGCAGTGTCGTCGGTGCGGTGGTGCGCAGTGGCCCGTGGCGCCCGGTGCTCATCGCGGTCCTCCCCCGTGTCCGGTGTTCTCGGCGGGTCCAGCTTGTCCTGGCCAGGGGTGGTCGGGCGATGGTGGCCGCACCCCGACCGGGGGTGGGGAAATCCCCCGGTCGGTACGGGAACTGACGCTGTGACGGGCGATGACGGGCGGCGACGGGCGGTGGTTGGGCCGTACGGGTGAGCCCGGGAAGATCGGGGCGGTGCCGGTGGTTGGGCCCCGAAGACAGGCCAGGCCAGGACAAGGCCGGGCCAGGCCAGGACAAGGCCAGGCCAGGACCGGGCAGGACTCGACGGACGGGGGACGGGATGTCGGAGCGGATCACGGCGATCGCGCGGTTGCGGGCGAAGGCCGGGCGCGAGGCGGAGATGCGGGAGCAGGCACGGACGATGGTGGGGCCGAGCCTGGCGGAGCCGGGCTGTCTGTCGTACCGGAACTACGTGGACCCGGAGGATCCGGGGGTTCTGGTGGTCGTGGAGGAGTGGGAGTCCCGGGCGGCGTTCGACGCGCACCTGGCCAGCCCGCACCTGGCACGGTCGCTGGACCGCACGGCCGAGCTGCTGGCCGGTCCGCCGGAGTTGCGGGTGCTGACGGACGTGCCGGAGCCGACGCCGTAGCACCGGGGCCACGGCGGGGGATCGGGCTCAGGTGACGTCGTCGGGCCCGGTGAACGCGGGCGGGGTGTAGCCGGGCCCGGTGAAGTCGGGCGGGGTGAACGCGGCGGAGCGGTGGGTGCGGCCCTCCGGGTCGGTCAGTCCGTCCGGGCCGGGGCTGGTGAAGGAGGGCGAGCTGTAGCCGGGGCTGCTGAAGTCGGGGCTGCTGAAGTCGGGCCCCTCACCGGCTCGGGCCTCCGCACCGGCATGGCTCTCCTCGCCCGTGCGGCCCTCCGCCGCGGCGCGGGGCTCGGGGACGGCGGCTCCGGGCACCGGGGGGAGTGCGGCGTGCAGGTAGGGCAGCAGGCCGCGGTCGCGCAGGGCGGTGCGCCACTCGGTGCGGGCCGCGGCGAGTGCGGCGGCGAGCTCGGGGTCGGTGCCGGCCGGGGCGGCGGTGCCGTCGCGTATGGCGGTGAGGAGGAGGCCGACCATGCCGATGGCCATTGCGGCGACGCCGGCGGCGAGCGCCACCCAGCCGGCCGTGACCAGGGAGCGGGCGAGGACGAGGTCCGGGTCGGCGGCGCGCAGCAGGTAGCCGATGAGCAGCAGGAACACGGCGGCGGCCCAGGCCAGGATCGGGGTGAGCACGGTGAGGACGGGGAACAGTCCGGCGCCGCCGTTGGCGGAGCGCAGCTGGGTGAGCAGGCCGGGGGCGGTGGGCTCGACGCCGGGCGGTGGCGGGGGTGTGGCACGCAGGCTGTCGCGCAGCCGGGTGTAGTGCGCGTACTCGGTGGCGGCCGCGGCGTTGACGCCGTCGGCGTCGCGCAGCGCGCGGATGCGCAGTTGGTCGCCGGTGAGCGCGCCGGGGGCGCGCAGGGCGGTGAGGACGGTGCGGTCGCGCAGGGCTTCGGCGAGGAGGCGCTCGTACTCCGGGCGGTCCTCGGCGAGCAGTGGCGGGGGGTTGGACATGGGGACCCCGTTCGTGCGGACCCCGGTCCGCTCCGCCCCGGGGGCGCGGGCGCCCTCAGGACGCCGGAACGGGCCGCGGAGGCGGGCCGCCGGACGGGCGGCCGGGTGTGGTGTGCCTCATGGTAGGGGCGGGTGCACCCGGGTCGACAGTCGGTTTCCGGAATTTCGCGCCCCGGGCCGCGCGCGTGCGACGGCCCGGGCGCCGGGAACAACTGTTCGGCGAGGGGTCTCAGTTGACGGGCAGACGGGCGACGAGCAGCCGGCCTTCCATGGTCACGCCGCCGTCCATGGCCACCGCGAGGTCGTCCGCGTACACGTACGGTCCGGGGATGTGCGGCGGCTGGCCGTCGTCCGCGTGCACCGCGCCGGTGAGGTACGGGATGGGGCTGTGCCCGTGCACGATCCGGGTGCCGCCGTAGGTGTCGAGCAGCTCGTGGACGGCCGTCGGCCCGGCGTCGCCGCGGAAGGCGAACCGCTTGGTGAAGCGGCGGAAGCAGTCCCACCACTCGTCCACGCCGGCGTCGGCGAGCAGGGCGTGCACGGCGTCGTTGACGTCGGGGATGGACTCGCCGTACTCCAGGTACGCGGTGGTGTCGGAGTGCAGCAGCAGGTGGTCGTCCTCCAGCGCGATGGCGGGGAGCCGGGACAGCCAGCTGATGTGGTGCGCCTCCAGGCGGTCCAGGTCGTTCTGCTGGCCGCCGTTGAGCCGCCAGGCGGCGAGGAAGGAGGCGGTGCCGGCGGTGGACTGGACCGGCTCGTCGCCGTACTTGGCGGCGCCGAGGAAGAGCAGTTCGTGATTGCCCATCAGGGCGCGGCAGTAGCCGCCGGCCGCGGCGGCCTCGGCGGCGAGCTGCATGACCAGGTCGATGACGCCGATGCCGTCGGGGCCGCGGTCGGTGAAGTCGCCGAGGAACCAGATCCGGGCGCGGCCGGCCGACCAGTGGCCGTCGGCGTCGATCAGGCCCTGGTGGTGCAGTTCGGTGCGCAGCTCCTCCAGGTAGCCGTGCACGTCGCCGACGACGTAGACCGGGCCGGGCGGCTCGCCGGGGCCGGGGGCCGGGTACGGGTAGGTGGGGGCGGAGGGGTCGGGCAGCGGCGGGCCGAGCTCGATGGTCGGCGGGTCGTCGCGGCCGTCGCGGGCGTCGAGCTGGAGGGCCGGGGAGGGCTGGTCGGGGAGGGTCGGCTCGTAGCCGGCGCGGTCGTCGTAGCCGCCGTTGCCGCCGTTGTCCTCGTAGGCCGCGTGCTCCTGGTAGGTCGCCCGGTCCTGGCCGCCGTCGTACCCGGCCTGCTCCTGGGCGTCGTACGCCGCGTGCTCCCGGCCGTCGTAGGCCGGGCGTTCCTGGTCCCCGTAGCCGGGGCGTTCCTCGTACCCGGGCCGGTCCTCGTAGCCGGGGTGGTCCTGGTGCGAGAACGCCGCGGACTGGTCCACCGTCTGGCCCTGGGCGTGCACGGTGTGGCCCTGGCCCTCGGCCGTCCAGTGCTGTTCGAGGTAGCGGGCGCCGCCGTAGCCGCTGTACGTCTCGGCGTCGTACGGGGTGCCCTGGTAGCCCTGGGCGGGCTCGGGTTCGTAATAGGTGCCGTAGGGCAGCACGTCGAGGTCCGGCTGGTGGTTGGGGCCCGAGTGGGGGTGCTCGGGCCCGGGGAAGCGGTCCTCGGGTGTCATTCGCCCATCATAGGAAGACCACTCTCCCGGCGTCGTCACCTGGTGGGCATCCAATCCTCCGGAGCGTCAGCCGGGCGGCCCCGCAAGGTCCGTTTTGTCCCGGCTCGGTATGGTCTCGTCAGCTCTGGTCGGGCTGCTTTCGTGCTCGTCCGGCTCCGGTCGGTGTCCGGCCGGGGGCCGTCGGGGTGCCGGCCGGGCCCCGCCCCGGACGCCGGTCGGCGTCCCGACGGCGCCGGCCGGCGACAACGGGTCTAGACCTCGCCCGGGGGGCGGGGCGGGCTGACGGTGGTGCGCGGGCTCCGGCGCTGGGAGGACGCGCGGACGATCAGTTCGGTCGGCATCAGGGTGCCCGGGGGCGGTCCGGTGCCGGCGGTGCGGAACCGGGGCGGGAAGAGCCGGGCGATGTCGACGCCCGTCCCGGAGTCCACGCCCTCGATCGCGTCGATGAGCAGGTTGACCACGGTGGTGCCGATCTTGCGCGGCTTGAGCGAGAGCGTGGTGATCGGCGGCTCGGTGGTCGCGTAGACGTCGCTCTCGCTGCAGCAGACCAGCAGCAGGTCCTCCGGCACCCGCAGGCCGTACCGCCGGGCGGCGGCGAGCAGGTCGGTCCCGTTGGGGTCGAACAGCCCGTAGACGGCGTCCGGCCGGTCGGGGCGGGCGAGCAGCCGGTCGGCGGCGACCGCGCCGGCCGCCGGGTCGTGCGCGGGGTAGGTCTCGTAGACCGGCTCCTGCCCGACCTTGGCGCACCAGCCGAGGTAGGCCTCGGTGGAGAGCCGGGTGTAGGTGTCGGTGCTGGTCCCGGTGAGCAGGCCGATCCGGCGGGCGCCGGCTTCGGAGAGGTGGTCGAGGATGCCGAGCACGGCGGCCTCGTGGTCGTTGTCGACCCAGGCGGTGACCGGGCAGTTGCCCGGCTTGCCGTCGCTGACCACCGGCACGCCGGACCGGTACAGCTCGCTGACCAGGGGGTCCTGGTCGGGCGGGTCGATCACCACCGTGCCGTCCAGGGCGATGTTGCCCCAGACGTCGTGGCGCGAGGAGGCGGGCAGCACCACCAGCGCGTAGCCGCGGCCGAGCGCGGCACTGGTGGCGGCCCGGGCCATCTCGGCGAAGTACGCGAACTCGGTGAAGGTGAAGGGTTCTTCGCCGTACGTCGTGACGGTCAGCCCGATCAGGCCGGACCGTCCGGTGCGCAGGGTACGGGCGGCCGCCGAGGGGCGGTAGCCGAGGCGCTCGGCGACTTCGCGCACCCGGCTGCGGGTTTCGTCGGGCAGGCGGCCCTTACCGTTCAGCGCGTCGGAGACGGTGGTGATCGACACTCCGGCGGCTGCCGCCACATCCCGGATGCCGGCCCGCTCCAGACGCCGTGAGGTGGTGGGTCGCCGACCGCTCTGGTTGGCTGCTGCTGTCATGGCGGACCGATCGTATGGCTCCTGACAAGGGTCTGTGACCGGCGCATCGGGAGCCTTCGGAGATACGTTTCTCCAAGAGTGAGCCTGGGTGCGCCCCTTCGATACCCGCCCGAAACCAGGCTTCTTACCTCTGACATGTGCCAAAGGAACCAGGCAGAATGGCTGATCTGCGTCTGTAACCCGACCGGGCATCTCACTCCTACGGGTGAGGGCGGTCGGTATCGTGCAAGGCACCCGACCGGGGTGGTCCGGGCGCGTCAGGAGATCCCGGGTACGGAGGCGAACCCGTCCGTGGCGGGCGAGCGCACCGGACTGTTGTGCAACTTCTGGAAACGGAGTACGACCGTGAGCAGTGGTACGTCAGCGCAGGGCCCGCGGCTGCGGCCGACCCTGGACGGCATCCCCACCTACAAGCCCGGCAAGCCGGCCGGCGCCGACGCCTACAAGCTGTCCTCGAACGAGAACCCGAACGACCCGCTGCCCGGCGTGCTGGAGGCGGCGGTCGCGGCGGCCGGCTCGTTCAACCGCTACCCGGACATGGGCGTCACCGAGCTGACCGAGGTCCTCGCCGAGCGCTTCGGCGTGCCCGCCGAGCACATCGCCACCGGCACCGGCTCGGTCGGCGTCGCCCAGTCGCTGATCCTCGCCACGGCCGGCCCTGGCGACGAGGTGATCTTCGCCTGGCGCTCCTTCGAGGCCTACCCGATCATCACCCAGGTCGCGGGTGCCACGCCCGTCCCGGTGCCGCTCACCGCCACCGGCGACCACGACCTGGACGCGATGCTCGCCGCGATCACCCCGAACACCCGGCTGATCTTCGTCTGCAACCCGAACAACCCCACCGGCAACGTGATCCACCGCGCCGAGCTGGAGCGCTTCCTGGACGCCGTGCCCGGCGACGTCCTGGTCGTCGTGGACGAGGCCTACATCGAGTTCATCCGCGACCCCGAGGTGCCCAACGGCATCGACCTCTACCGCGACCGCCCGAACGTCTGCGTGCTGCGCACCTTCTCCAAGGCGTACGGCCTGGCCGGCCTGCGGGTCGGCTTCGCGATCGCGCACGAGCCGGTGGCGAACGCGCTGCGCAAGACCGCCGTCCCGTTCGGCGTCAGCCAGCTCGCCCAGAACGCCGCCGTCGCCTCGCTGCGCTCCGAGGAGGCGCTGCTGGAGCGGGTCGAGGGGCTCGTCCAGGAGCGCGCCCGGGTGGTCGCCGGGCTGCGCGCCCAGGGCTGGGAGATCCCGGACTCGCAGGCCAACTTCGTCTGGCTCTGGCTCGGCGAGCGCTCGGCGGACTTCGCCGCCGCCTGCGGCGCGGCCGGCGTGATCGTGCGGCCGTTCCCGGAGGGCGTGCGGGTGTCGATCGGGGAGGCCGAGGGCAACTCGATCTTCCTGCAGGTGGCGGAGGCCTTCCGCAAGTCGCTCTGACCTTCCCGTTCCCGCAGGGGCGTGCCGCTCGTCGGCGCGCCCCTGCGGCGTCTCCGGCCCGCCGTGCGCGGTCGGGCGCCCGTACCCGGCCGGCTCCCGGATGGCTGTGGATCGCTGGGAGCCTGCTGGGAGTTCGGCCAACGGCGGGCCACGAGGCGCCCAAGCGGGCCGCGCTGGGCGGATGTTCTGCCCGTAATGCCCGGATCCGCCCGGTCAGTCTTCTCCCAGCCGGCGCTCAGGGCTCCGCAAGAGCGCCCCGGGAAGCTGTCCGCCATGAAGGTCCTCCCACGGCGGCGCGGTGCCGTCCTCGTCAACTCCGCGCTCGGCGTGGCCCTGCTGGGCGGTGCGGCCCTGGTGTACACCACGGTCAGCGGCAGCTCCGGCCCGGCCTCGGCCAAGCCCGTGACCCGGACCGCGACCGTCGCCAAGGGCACCGTCCTGGCCACCGTGTCCGGAACCGGCACCCTGGTGTCTCCCACCGACGCGGCCCAGGATTTCACCACGGGCGGCAAGCTCACCGCGGTCAAGGTCGCGGTCGGGGACGCCGTCAAGAAGGGCCAGGTGCTCGCCACCGTGGACACCACGGCGGCCCAGCAGCAGGTGGACGCGGCCAGGGTGGCCCTCACCACGGCCAACGCCAACCTCACCAAGGCGCAGGCCGGGGTCACCACCACGACCACCGAGCCGCTGCCGGCCCCGGCCTCCGGGGGGTCCGGCGGCGGGACCGGCAGCGGCACCGGAGGGTCCGCCGGCGGTGGCGGACGCGGGGCGGGCGGGAGCAGTACGCCCGCCCCGCAGACCACCACCGTCACCACCACCAAGGTCGACGACGCGGCCGTCGCCCAGGCCGAGCAGCAGGTCGCCACCGCGCAGACCAACCTCTCCAACGCCCAGACGGCGCTGGCCGGGACCACCCTGACCGCCTCGCTGGACGGCACGGTCGCCTCGATCTCGAACAAGGTCGGCGACACCGTCGGGGCGACCGCCTCCGGCTCCACCGGTTCCGGATCCGCCAAGTCGACCGGCACGAGCACGGGTGCGAGCGCGCCCAGCGGCTTCATCGTGCTCACCAACCCGACCGGCATGCAGGTCACCGCGAACTTCTCCGAGCTCGACTCGCTCAAGCTGAAGAAGGGCGAGGCGGCCACCGTCACCCTGAACGCGCAGTCCGACACCAAGCTCAACGCGACCGTCCTGTCGGTCAGTTCGCTGCCCAGCGGCAGCGGCTCCGGCGGCGCGGCCGGCTCCGCCGCCGTCCAGTACGCGGCCACCCTGCAGCTGAGCGGCGACACCAGCACGCTGCGCACCGGCCTCAGCGCCACCGTCCAGGTGATCACCGGCGAGGCCGACAGCGCGCTGTCGCTGCCCACCGCCGCCCTGTCGGGCACCGGCACCTCCCGCACCGCGACCGTGGTGCACGAGGACGGCGCCACCGAGCGGGTCACCGTCGGGGTCGGCGTCGAGGGCGACAGCACGGTGCAGGTGGTCTCCGGGCTGAAGGAGGGCGACAAGGTCGAACTCCCCACCACCAGCGGCAGCAACGGCTTCCCGAACGGCTCCTTCCCGGGCGCCGGCGGCAACGGCCGGGGCGGCAACGGCGGCGGGGTCTTCCCCGGCGGTACGGGCGGCGGCGCAGGCGGCACCGGCGGTGGCGGCACGGGCGGCGGCCGGGGCGGTCGGGGCTGAGCATGCGTCACGTCATCGACAAGCGCGTCCCCGAGACGCCCGTGCCGGTGATCCGGATCCGCCGGCTCACCAAGTCGTACGGGCACGGCGACGCCACCGTGCACGCGCTGCGCGGCCCGGACGACCCGGAGACCGGCGAACCGCAGGGCGTCGGCCTGGACATCGAGCAGGGCGACTTCGTCGCCGTGATGGGCAGCTCGGGCTCCGGCAAGTCCACCCTGATGAACATCCTCGGCTGCCTCGACGTCCCGACCTCCGGCCGCTACCTGCTGGACGGCGTCGACGTCGGCCACCTGGACGAGCAGCAGCTCTCGCTGGTGCGCAACCGCAAGATCGGCTTCGTCTTCCAGTCCTTCAACCTGATCCCGCGCACCACCGCCCTCGCCCAGGTCGAGCTGCCGCTCGCCTACGCGGGCGTCCGGGCCGCCGAGCGGCGCCGCCGGGCGCTGGCCGCGCTGTCGCTGGTCGGCCTCGGCGAGCGCGCCGGGCACAAGCCCAACGAGCTCTCCGGCGGCCAGCAGCAGCGCGTCGCGGTGGCCCGGGCGCTGGTCACCGCGCCCGCGATGCTGCTCGCCGACGAGCCGACCGGCAACCTCGACAGCCGCTCCACGGAGGAGGTGCTGGCCCTGATCGACGGGCTCAACGCCACCGGCCGCACGGTCGTGCTGATCACCCACGAGGACGAGGTCGCGCGGCACGCCAAGCGGGTGCTGCGGCTGGTGGACGGCCAGATCGTGAGCGACCTCCGGCAGGCCCCGGTCGACGGACCGCCCCCTGCCCTCCACGACCTGGGAGTGCCCGCGTGATCCTCTGGCAGACACTCCGCTTCGCGGTCGGCGGCCTCGCCGCCAACAAGGTGCGCTCGGCGCTCACCATGCTCGGCGTGCTGATCGGCGTCGCCTCGGTGATCCTGCTGCTGGCGGTCGGCAACGGCTCGTCGGTCGCGGTCAAGGACTCGATCACCTCGCTCGGCACCAACTCGCTCACCGTCAGCTCCGGTTCGGCGGCCGGCGGCGCCCGGGCGGCCTCCTCGGTGAAGAAGCTGACGGTCGCGGACGCCAAGGCGCTGGCGACCGACGCCGGCGCGTCCACCGCGATCAAGTCGGTGGCCCCGGTCGTCACCACCAGCGGCACGGCGCTGTACGGGAACGTCTCGTACAGCCCGGGCTCGATCGTCGGCACCTACCCGGCGTACTTCGAGACCGCCAACCAGAAGGTCGTGAAGGGCGAGTACTTCACCGACGACGACGTGCTCGGCTCGCGCAAGGTCGCCGTGCTCGGCGCCACCACGGCCAAGCAGCTGTTCGACACCGAGGACCCGGTCGGCAAGCGGATCGTCCTCGGCGGCACGCCGTTCACGGTGGTCGGGGTGCTCCAGGCCAAGGGCGGCAGCGGCTTCACCGACCCGGACGACGTGGTGATCGCCCCGCTGCCGACGGTGCAGAACGCCTTCACCGGCTTCGGCGCGGTCAACCAGATCCTGGTGCAGGCCGCCTCGGCGGACACCACCACGGCCGCCCAGTCGGAGATCACCCGGGTGCTGCTCGCGGCACACGCGATCGCCGACCCGGGCAAGGCCGACTTCCGGATCACCAACCAGGCCTCCCTGCTCACGGCGCGGGAGAGCACCACCAAGACCTTCACGGTGCTGCTCGGCGCGGTGGCGGCCATCTCGCTGCTGGTCGGCGGGATCGGGATCACCAACATCATGCTGGTGACGGTCACCGAGCGGACCCGCGAGATCGGCATCCGCAAGGCGCTCGGGGCGCCGCGCGCGGTGATCCTCGGGCAGTTCCTGACCGAGTCGACGCTGCTGTCGGTGATCGGGGCCGGCCTGGGCGTGGCCGCCGGGATGGCCGGCTCGCACTTCAGCATCGTCGGCATCAAGCCGGTGATCATCCCCGAATCGGTGCTCGGCGCGTTCGGCATCGCCGTCGCCATCGGACTGTTCTTCGGCAGCTACCCCGCCAACCGGGCCGCCTCGCTGCGGCCGATCGACGCCCTCCGGCACGAGTAGGACTCCACTCCATGAGCAGCAAAGAGATCGCCCCGGTCAGCAGTACCCCGGCCGAGCAGGTCGCCCTGCTCTCCACCCCGCCGGACGCCCGCGACGTCAGCGCGGAACTGGCGGCGCCGCCCCGGCGGAAGCTGCCCTGGCTCAGCCTGGCGCTGGCCGGCGGCGTGATCGCCACGGGGGCGTTCGCGGGGGGCGTCTGGTACCAGCAGAACCACGGCTCCGCCGGGGACAGGTCCGCCCGGCCGACGGCTGCGGCGGGTGCCCAGCGGCCCGCCGGGGGCGGCGGGTACGGGCAGGGCGCCGGGGGCTACGGGCAGGGCGCCGGGCAGAACGGCGGCCGTCGTGGGGGCCAGGGCCAGGGTGCGGGCGCCGGTCAGGGCCAGGGCGGACAGGCCGGTTTCGCCCGGGGCACGGTAAAGGCCGTGGACGGAAACATCGTGTACCTGACAGACTCCAATGGCAACACCGTCAAGGTCACCACCGGCGACGCGACGAAGGTCCAGCTCAACAAGGAGGGCAAGGTCACCGATCTCCAGCCCGGCCAGAGCGTGACCGTCGTCGGCACCCCCGACGCCAACGGTGGCTACACCGCGAACCAGCTCGTCGAAGGAGCCGCAGCAGGCGGCTTCGGAGGCGGAGCCGGCGGCGGTAATCGGAACCCGTCCGGCGGCTGACCCGGAGCCCGACGGACGACCGCGAGGCCCTCGCCCCTTCGGGGGTGGGGGCCTTCGCGTGCGCCCGGCGCGGCTCGTCGTCGCGGTTCGTCATCGGTGCGGCGCGGCGTCTTCAGGACCGTGACGACGCCGGGGCCGGCCCGGCATCGGGGGCTCACAGGCCGGGCACGTGAAGGCCGTTCAGTTGCCAGAGGGCGGCGCTGTACCAGAGCAGGGCGATCAGGACGGTCAGGGCGCCGCCCGCCGTGGGCAGGGCCCAGCCGGGGAGCCGGGGGTGACGGACCACGACGACCTTGGTGACGAACGCGCCGTAGAGGAAGCACCCCGCGAACGAGTGCAGCGCGATCCGGCTGTCCGTCACCTGCACGCCGTACGCGGTGAGGCAGTGGTAGGCGACCGGGAGGGAGAGCAGGAACGCTCCCAGGCCGATCAGCCGGTGCCCGGTCCGGACCGACCGGGGTGCGGCGGGCAGGCCGGGCAGCCGGCCGTACATCCACAGCGCCAGCAGGAGCTGGACCAGGGCGAGGCCCAGCAGGGCGGTGCCGAGCTGGGCCTTGAGCTGGTTGGCGTCGGCGAAGCGGCGGCCGAAGAGGCCGCTCGTGTAATCGGGGGTGTGCGCCCGGCCGTACCAGAAGAGGCCGGCCGTCACCGCCACCGGCAGGAGCGCCCACAGGAGGCCGGAGGCCCGCCGGCGGGGACGGGACGGCCGCTCGACACGGTGCATCCGCTCAGTCGCCCTCGACCTTGTCACCCGCGGCGTTGACCACGTACCACTTGGCGCCGAAGGCGCTGGACTCCTCGCCGTTGGTGTCGCCCTGGGCCTTGTCGCCCTCGAAGTAGTAGAGCGGGTGGCCGTTGTAGACGACCTGGGACGTGCCGTCCTTGCGGGCGGTGGTGGTGAGCTTGGCCTGGTCGGCGCCGTGCGCGGCGGTGGGGGTTCCGGTGGTGAGGACCGGCGGCCAGGCGGTGGCGCAGGCGTCGTAGCAGGTCGGGGTGGGGGAGGTGTCCGCCTCGAACAGGTAGAGCGTCTTGCCCTGGGCGTCGACCAGGATGTTCTGGAACTTGCCGATGGTGGCCGCCGCGACCAGGGTGCCCGCACCGGTGGCTCCGGCGGACGGGCTCGGGCTGGCGCTCGGGCTTCCGCTCGGGCTCTCCGTCGAGGTCGTGAAGGGCGCCGCGGCTGTGGTGCTCGCCGCGGCCGTCGTCTTCTTGCTGCTGGAGCAGCCGCCGCACACCACGGTGATCAGGGCGATGGCGGCGGCCGTGGCGGCCACCGCGCGGGTGTTTCTCATGGGCTTCTCCCGGGCCGGGGTGGGAACTGGTGCCACCACTTCAGCCTGAACGGGCTCGGCCGCTTCACGAGGCACGCCAGCGGGTGGGCAAGTACACCCGTTTTGCTGGGTGGCCGTCATGCGGTAGATCTGACGATCATGACAAATGATCAGGTCAGCAGGCTCATCGGCGGCAGCTTCGGGCTCGCCTTCGTCCAGATGAACGCCGGGACCCTGCCGACGGCCGCCGCCGCTCCCCTCCGGGTGCTCGCGATCCTCGCCTTCCTCCGGATCGTGCTGACCCGGCGACGTCCGGCCGAAGCCGTCGCCGGTGAGGCGAGACCCCCGCGTGGGCCGGGCTTCGGGCGGGGCTACTGGTACGTCGTGGCGGCCGAGGTGCTCGGGCTCGGCGTCGGCCTGTACGTGATCGCCAATGTGCTGAACACGCCGACCGCGTCCGTGGCCTGGATCGCGTTCGTGGTCGGCGTGCACTTCTTCGGGCTCGCCGTCGTCTGGAAGCGGGCCGCGCTGCACGTCCTCGCCGGGTCGATGGCGGTCTGCGGTGTCGTCGGCCTCGTCCTGGCCGCCTGCGACGTCTCCAAGCCGGTCATCGCGGTGGTCTCCGGCATCGTCCCGGGTCTCCTCCTGCTCGGCTCCGTCCTCTGGTCCGGCCGTTCCGCCGCTGCCACCGCTCAGTGACCCTCACCGGCGGCCCCTCGCCCCTCCGCGCGGGGCCGCCGGTGTGTGTGCCTAGCCCCACCCCCCTGTACGGCTGGACCCGTATGGGGGCGCTCGCCCGCTCCGTAGCGTCGATTCCACAACGACCCGGAGGGAAAAGAACCATGGCGACCGTCGCGACCACCCAGTCCACCTTCACCACGATCAAGAAGTGCGTCGTGCTCTTCGGCGCCGTGAGCGCGATCGTCCTCGGCACGGTCGCCGTGACGGCCTTCACCGGCCACGAGGCGACGCCGTTCATGTGGATCCGCGCTGTCATCCTCCTCGGCGCCGCCCCGCTGGTCCACCGGATGGTCTCCCAGGCCGCCGCCGGGTCCTACCGGGCCTTCGACCGGGTCCGCACCCTGGCCAGGGTCATGCCGGTCGCCGTCATCGGGGTCGATCTGATCCCCGGCCTCTGCCCCGCCTGGTACGTGGTCCTCCAGGGGATCTCCGCCCTCGCCCTGGTCGCGGTCGCCGTCCTCACCCACGGCTCCGCGCTGCGCGCCGCTTTCCCGAAGCCCTCCGAGGGCAGGTGAAGCGTGGGAAGTCGGCCCCGCCGACTTCCTGTGCGGGCGTTCTGCCCGCGTAGCTGTCACCAAGGATTTCTGCGAATTTCCTACTTCCTCGATTCACAAGTCTTGACCCTTTGTTCACAACTTCGGGAGCATCGGGGGCGCCGACCGCGGGGGAGAGCAAGACGGCCGGCCGGTCCTTTGCGGGTTCATCGAGCAGGCGGCCGGGTGTACCCCGACGTCTGTGATCACCCACGAAGGGAACGACCGGGCATGACGACTGTTCTGCACAGCGACCAGCAAGTCCTGCGTGCCAGAGCCGACTTGGCCACCGAGGTCGAGCGAGCGGGCTCGGCGCTCTCCGCCCGGGTGGTCGACGCGTTCCTCACCGTGCCGCGACACCCCTTCGTCCCGGTGTTCTACCGCGAGGAGAGCGGTCTCCATCTCCCCTGGCGCGAGGAGGACTTCGCGGACGACTCGTGGCTCGCGGAGGTCTACGCCGACCGGGCGCTGATCACCGAGGTCGACGGCGTGCACGCCGAGGATGCCGCGCCGGGAGGATTCCGCGGCGGGATCGCGACCTCCTCCGCCACCCTGCCGAGCCTGCTCGCCGAGATGCTCGACGCGCTCGACGTCCGGCCCGGCAGCCGGGTGCTGGAGCTCGGCACCGGCACCGGCTACACCGCGGCACTGCTCTGCCACCTCGCCGGCTCGGCCACCGTCACCACCGCCGACCGCACCGGGCAACTCGTCGACAACGCCCGCACCCGGCTGTACGACAACGGCTTCGAGCCGACCGTGGTCCGGGCCGAGGCCGCCGACGGCTCCGACGGCCACCCGGCCGGAGCGCCGTACGACCGGATCATCGCCACCCGAGGCGTCCGCCGCATCCCCCGGGCCTGGCTCGACCAGTGCGCCCCGGGCGGCCTCATCGTCGCCCCGGTCCGCGGCGCGGTGGCCCGGCTCACCAAGCTGGCGGACGGCCGCGCCGTCGGCCGCTTCCTGCCGAGGAACCCGGGCGAGGCCCGGGCGACGGAGGCGACCGACTCCCGCGTCCTCGACGACCCCGCCTTCTCCTTCTGGGCCGCCCTCCACCCCCAGGACCTCCAAGCCGCCCACACCTCCTGGCTCGCCCACCACCGCCCCCGCCGCGAGTGGTTCACCCTCGAAGCCGGCCCCGGCGCCCAGCACATCACCCACACCACCCCGGACGGCACCACCCTCACCTGGGCCCTCTGACGCCTCGCGCGGGAAGTCGGCCCGCCCGACTTCCCGCGCGACGGTGCAGGCGCGACCGGCCGGTCGGTGACGTCCGGTGCTGTGAGCCTCCGCATCCGCGTGGTGCGGTGTCAGGATCGCGGGATGAAGTACCTGGTGCTGATGTACGCGGACCCTGCGGCGACGGCGGCGATGACCGGGGAGCAGCGGGCGGAGGTGTTCCGGCGGCACGAGGCGCTGCACCGGGACCTGGAGGGCTCGGGGGAGATGCTGAACGGGGCGGGGCTGGCGTTTCCGGCGGACACGACGACGCTCCGGTGGACCGGGGAGGGGGTCACGTCCTCGGGCGGGCCGTTGGTGGCGGCCGATGAGCACCTGACGGCGTACTACGTCGTCGAGTGCGCGAGCCCCGGGCGGGCGCGGGAGATCGCGGAGCGGGTGCTGGACTTCCATGTGGTGGCGGTCGAAGTGCGGCCGGTGCACGACCACTTCGGGATGGAGTGACACATGGTCAGGCGGTCGCGGTCGCCGTCGGGGTGAATCCCTTGGTGAGGAGCCGGACGGCCAGGCAGAGTTCCCAGGCGAACACCGGGACGGCGGCGAGCATCCCGGGTCCCGAGACCTGCTCGTAGGCCCCGAACAGGACGGCGATCGCGGAGGCGAAGATCAGCGCGCCGCCCGCCAGGCCGAGGACGGCGATGGGGCGCGGGACGAGCCGGCTGCGGTACAGCAGCAGGGCGAGGAGCGCGGTGTTGGCTCCGCAGATGAAGTTGGGGCCGAGCAGGAACGTCCAGTCGTGGACGGCGGCCAGGGCCTTGCCGGTGGTGAGGAGCGCGCCCGGATCGGCGCCGGTGGGTGGCTTGCGGCGGAGGGTCACGACGGCGAGCAGGCTGACGATGCCGACGGCGATGACGGCGGCTTCCAGGGTGCGGAGGGCGACGTAGCCGGTGGCGAGGGCTTCGTGGCGGCGCCGGGTGACGGGGTGCAGGGTGACCGCGGTGCCGACGACGGAGAGCGTGAGGAGCACTTCGAGCAGGGCGCCCAGGAGGATCCGGCTGTCGGTGCCGGCGCCGGTCACGTAGTCGGCGGTCTTCAGGAGCGGGCCATACAGGATGAGCCCGCCGATCGAGGTGACGTGGGTGGCGAGGAAGCACGCGCCCGCTGCTGTCGCGAGCGTTCTCGGTGTGGCCATGGGGGGCTCCTTGGATGCCGGGGCGAATGAGGTGTACGCCGTACACCTTCGTCGAGGACGCTAGGGTGTACCCCGTACACCTGTCAAGGGAGATCGGCGGGACCATGGCCCAACAGGCAGACACCGAGCGCCGGAAGCCGCTCAACCGGGACCGCGTGCTGCGGGCGGCCGTCGCGCGCGCCGACCAGTCCGGGTACGAGGGGCTGAGCATGCGCGGCCTCGCCCAGGAGCTGGGCGTCGTGCCGATGGCGCTCTACAAGCACGTGGCGAACAAGGAGCAGCTGCTCGACGGCATGGTCGAGCTGGTGGTGGGCGAGATCGATCCGCCGGCCGAGGGCCCCGACTGGCGGTTCGCGGTCCGGGCGCGCGTCCTGTCGGCGCGGCGGGCGCTGCTGCGGCACCCGTGGGCGCTGCGGGTCATCGAGTCCCGGGGCACTCCGACACCGGCCGTGCTGGACTACCTGGACTCGGTGATCGGGACGTTCCGGCGCGGCGGCCTGTCCGTCGACCTCACCCACCACGCGATGCACGCCCTGGGCAGCCGGGTCTGGGGCTTCACCCAGGAGCTGTCCGTCGCCTCTCCGGGGGCCGGCGGCGGCAGCGAAGGCGGCGACGTCGACGTCGACGAAAGGGCGTTGGCGGCCATGGCGGCGATGGCGGAGCGGTACCCGCACATCGTCGAGATCGCCACGGCCGGCCGGGCCCACGACGGGGCGTCGGTCGTCGGTGGCGGCTGCGACGACCAGTTCGAGTTCGAGTTCGCCCTCGACCTCCTCCTCGACGGCGTCGCACGGCTCCACGCGCAGGGCTGGACGTCCGAGCGGGGGTGAGCACCGGGCTGCCGGGAGAAACCGCCGGGAGAAATGCGGGCGACTGCGGCGAGCGGGACCGCCTAGGGTGGGCGCGTCCCCCGGGCGGCCGTTTACCGCCCGTCGTCGGCGCGACCAACGCGCCCGCAACCCAGGGAGTTGCCGCTATGTCGCGCACCCTCGTCGCAGACCTCCAGGCCCGGATCGAGGAGACGGTCACCGTCTACGGCTGGGTGAACACGCTGCGGCTGCAGCGGCGCATCCAGTTCGTCCTGGTCCGCGACCACACCGGCCTCGTGCAGGTCACCCATCCGCGCGGTGGTGAGGGTGACGCCATCGAGGCCGCCTTCGAGCGCGTGACGGTCGAGTCGGCCGTGAAGATCACCGGCAGGGTCGTCGCCAACCCGCAGGTCAAGCTGGGTGGTCTGGAGATCGTCCCGTCCCGGGTGGAGATCGTCTCGCTCGCCGAGCCGAAGCTGCCGATCGACGAGAAGACCGGCATCGACCAGCGGTTGGACTGGCGCTTCCTCGACGTCCGGCGCCCCGCCCAGCACCTGGTGTTCGACGTCCAGACGACCGTCGAGCGCGCGATGCGCGAGGTGGCCGCCGAGGAGGGGTTCACCGAGCTGCACACGCCGAAGCTCATGGGCACGGCCTCCGAGTCCGGCGCCGAGGTGTTCGAGGTCGGCTACTTCGGCCGTACCGCCTACCTGGCCCAATCCCCCCAGTTCTACAAGCAGATGGCGATCGCCGGCGGCATCGACAGGGTCTTCGAGATCGGGCCGGTGTTCCGGGCCGAGCCGTCCTTCACCTCCCGGCACGCCACCGAGTTCACCGGCGTCGACGTCGAGATCGCCTGGGTCGACGGCGTCGAGGACGTGATGGCCTTCGAGGAGCGGATGCTGCACCGCGTCCTCGCGGCCGTGGCCGAGCGCCACGGTGCGGCGGTCGCCGAGCACTTCGGCACCCCGGTCGTCGTTCCGGAACTGCCGTTCCCCCGGATCACGATGGCGGACGCCCTGGCCCGGCTGCGGGCCGCGGGCTGGGACCCGGCGGGGGTGAAGGAGGACCTCGACCCGGAGGGCGAGCGCACGCTGTGCGCCCTGATCGCGGAGGAGACCGGGCACGAGTTCGTCTTCGTCACCCGCTTCCCGGCGTCCGTCCGGCCGTTCTACCACCTGCGGCCGGAGGACGACCCGACCGTCACCGAGTCCTTCGACCTGCTCTGGAAGGGCGTGGAGATCACCACCGGCGCCCAGCGCGAGCACCGCTACGACCGGCTGGTCGCCCAGGCCCGGGAGAAGGGCATGGACACCGGGCCGCTCTCCGGCTACCTGGACTGCTTCCGGTACGGCACCCCGCCGCACGGCGGTCTGGGCCTGGGACTCGGCCGGCTGCTCATGCTCGCCCTGGGCCTGCCGTCGATCCGCGAGGCGACCTTCCTCTTCCGGGGGCCGCACCGCCTGGAGCCGTAGGGCCGCGGGTACGGATGGCTCGGCGCAGGAAGTCGGCCCGGCCGACTTCCTGCGCTCTCCGCGTCCCTGGCCTTCCTCGGTGTTTCTCAGTACCTGACGGCCTCGCGCATCGTCACGGCGTCGGTGAACTCGGCCTGCGGCGCCTGGATCTCGTGACGCGGTGGCCGGAAGCCGTCGGATCGGGCCGGATCGGGACGCGCCGGAACGGGGTGCGGCGTCCAGGGCGTCACACTCCGGTGTGCTGTCCTGTCGCATGGGTGAGGGGACCACCGAGGGCGAGGCGAAGGGGTGGGGAGCGCGGTGCGGAGCGACGGAGTGAACGGGCTGCCGGAACAGGGTGTGGGCGCGATCATGGGCGAGCGGCGGCGGTTGATCAACCTCGCGTACCGGTTGCTCGGCTCGTCGGCCGACGCCGAGGACGTGGTGCGGGAGACCTACGCCCGCTGGTACGCGATGCCCCGGCGGGAGCGGGAGGCGATCGGTTCGCCCGGCGGCTGGCTGACGACGGTCGCCAGCCGTATCTGCCTGAACGTCCTGGGCTCGGACCGGGTGCGGCGGGAGTGGGCGGGCGCCGGGCCGGTCGCGGCGGCGGATCCGGCGGACGTGATCACCCTGGACGAGTCGGTCGGCATGGTCTCCCTCGTCGTCCTGGAGTCGATGGCGCCGGCCGAACGCGTGGCCTTCGTCCTGCACGACGTCTTCCAGTACCCGTTCGCCGAGGTGGCCGCGGTCGTCGGACGGTCGTCGGCGGCCTGTCGGCAGCTGGCCTTCTCGGCGCGCCACCGGATCCGGGTCGCGCAGGAGGCGGCGACGCCGGTGGAATTCCTGCCGGTCCGGGGGTGAGGTAGGTCATACCGCTCGGGGCGTGGGGGCGGGCACTGTTTCCCGGGGGCGTACTGGGCGTGTTCACGCCCGTCCGCACACCATCGAGCGCCCCTCTATGGCCTTGTCGTCGTAAAACCGACCGATAAGGTGTTAATCCAACATTCATCCATG
The DNA here is from genome assembly GCF_014656195.1 of Kitasatospora xanthocidica. Taxonomy (GTDB): domain Bacteria; phylum Actinomycetota; class Actinomycetes; order Streptomycetales; family Streptomycetaceae; genus Kitasatospora; species Kitasatospora xanthocidica. Next base: position 560,784 of record NZ_BNBY01000001.1, read on the forward strand.
CCGCATAGCCTCCGAGGGCTAGCCTCATGCTCAACGTCATCGTCCGACCAGGAGGCGAAAGCCCCGTGCAAGGCACTGTCACCACACCAGGCGGCTCCACGGTGGCCGGGGGCCAGGGCGAGGCGTTCCTGCTCGTCGTGGACGACGAGCCCAACATCCGCGAACTGCTCTCCGCCTCGCTGCGCTTCTCCGGATTCCGGGTCGCCTCCGCCGCCAGCGGCACCGAGGCGCTCGAACTGATCGCCACCGAGCGCCCCGACCTGGTCGTGCTCGACGTGATGCTCCCCGACCTCGACGGGTTCACCGTCGTCGAGAAGCTGCGCGAGCGCACCAGCCGCGGCCAGATAGCCGGGCCGGCCCACGGGCACCCCGGCGACCACCTGCCCGTCCTCTTCCTCACCGCCAAGGACGGCGTCGGCGACAAGGTGCAGGGGCTCGCCGCGGGCGCGGACGACTACGTCACCAAGCCGTTCAGCCTGGAAGAGCTGATCGCCCGGATCCGGGCCATCCTGCGCCGGGCCGGCGGGCCCGCCGAGGACGGCCGGCTGCTCGTCGCCGACCTCAGCCTCGACCCGGTCGCCCACGAGGTCACCCGCGCCGGTACCCCGGTCTCGCTCTCCCCGACCGAGTTCAAGCTGCTGCACTACCTGATGGCCAACGTCGGCCGGGTGGTCTCCAAGGCGCAGATCCTCGACCACGTCTGGGCCTACGACTTCGGCGGCGACCTCTCCATCGTCGAGTCGTACATCTCCTACCTGCGCCGCAAGCTCGACTCCGGCCCGGCGCACGGCCCCAAGCTGATCCACACCGTGCGCGGCATCGGCTACGCGCTGCGCCGCCCCCCGCAGGGCTGACCGGTACCGGCCCACGTGTTCGCCCGCTCCTCCTCACGACCGTCGTCGCAGCGCTCGTCCTCACGACGGCTGTCCCTGCGCCGGCTGTCGCTGCGCGCCCGGCTGCTGGTGCTCGTGCTCGCCCTGGTCACCACCGGTCTCGCGGTCAGCGACGCCTTCGTGCTCGGCACCGTCCGGGCACAGCTGGTGGAGCAGCTGGACGAACAGCTCCAGCGGTACGGGCCGCCGCTCTCCCGCAAGCCCCCGGGCCGGATGGCCACGCCCGACCCCAACCGGCCCGCCGTCACCGGGCGGCGGGTCAGCCTGCCCAGCCAGTACCTGGTGCAGTACCTGTCCTCGGACGGCAAGGTGCAGGCGGTGATGCGCCAGCCCGTCTCGGACAGCGACCCGGCGCCGCAGCTGGCCGGCCTGGACCCGGCCCGGACCGCCCCCGACGTCCCCTTCGACCTGCCCGACCAGCGCGGCAACCACAACTGGCGGGTGCTGGTGCTGCCGCTCCAGGCGCCCCGCCAGCCCGCCGGCGGCACCAGCGTGTTCGCCTCGCCGGTCACCCCGGCGTACGTCATGGTGGCCGTCTCCCGCGAGGACATCGACGCCACCCTGGGCAAGCTGAACACCTCCTTCCTGGCGATCGGCGGGGCGGTGCTGGTGCTGATCGCGGCGCTCGGCTTCTTCGCCGTCCGGGCCGGGCTGCGGCCGCTGCGGCGGATCGAGGAGGGCGCCGAGCGGATCGCGGCCGGCGAACTGTCGCACCGGATGCCCGAACTCTCCCCGGGCACCGAGGTCGGACGGCTGTCGAACGCGCTCAACGGGATGCTCACCCAGATCGAGGCGGCCTTCGCGGCCCGCGCCGAGTCCGAGGCCCGGATGCGACGGTTCGTCGCGGACGCCTCGCACGAGCTGCGCACCCCGCTGGCCGGGATCCGCGGCTTCGCCGAGCTGTACCGGATGGGCGCGCTGCCCACCGAGTCGGACGTCACGCGCACCATGAGCCGGATCGAGAGCGAGGCTGACCGGATGGGCGCCCTGGTCGAGGACCTGCTGGTGCTCGCCCGGCTGGACGAGGAACGGCCGCTCGACCTCGCCCCGATGGACCTGCGCACCCTCGCCGCCGACGCGCTGCACGACCTCACCGCGCTCGACCCCAGCCGGCCGGTCGCGCTCACCGGCCCCGCCGGCCAGGGGTCGCCCGGCGCGGCGCCCGTCCTCGGCGACGAGGCACGGCTGCGGCAGGTGGTCACCAACCTGGTCGGCAACGCGGTCAAGCACACCCCGACCGGCACCCCCGTGCGGATCGGCGTGGGGGCCGGGCCCGACGGAGTCTGCCTGCTGGAAGTCGCCGACGCCGGCCCCGGCCTCACCGAGGAACAGGCCCAGCGGGTCTTCGACCGGTTCTTCCGGGTCGACGCCTCGCGCAGCCGGGACAACGGCGGCGGCGCCGGACTCGGCCTCGCCATCGCCACCGCCCTCACCCGGGCGCACGGCGGCACCCTCACCCTGGACACCGCGCCGGGCGAGGGCGCGACATTCCGGGTCGAACTGCCCGATCACGGCGACCGGGATTCCTGAGGAAATGTCGACTCGTCAATTCTGTTGCCGAACAGGAGAATTCGGGGCGCGCTCATTGCCGGAATCCGGCATGGAGCGTCAAGAAAGCGTCTGCCTATGATCGGCTCTGCCCGGCCGGCACGACCTGTCCGGACCGAGGCTTCTGCTTTCATTCCGACCCGAAAGAGGTCATCGTGAAACTCCGCCGTTCCCTGGTTTCGGCCGCCGTCCTCGCCGCCGTGCTCTCGCCCGCCGCCGTGTTCTCCGCGGCACCCGCCTTCGCGGGGACGGCCCCGGTGGCGCGGGCCCAGAGCGACAGCGGCTCGATCGCCGAGCTGGAGAAGGCCGCCGCCGACGCCGCGAAGGCCTACGAGGCCGCCGTCGCCAACGAGGCCAAGGTCAAGGCCGAGTCCTCCGCCTTCATGGACAACCCGGAGCCCTACCTCGGCAAGTTCAAGGCGGCCAAGGAGGCCGCGGCCAAGGCCGCCACCGCCAAGGCCGCCACCGACAAGGAGGCCGAGGAGGCGGCCCAGGCCTACGGCACCGCCAAGGAGGAGGACCTCCCCAAGGCCAGGGAGCGGATGCTGAAGGCGTTCGACGCCGCCAACGCCGCCCTCGCCGTGGTCGAGAAGGCCAAGGCCGCCGTGACCGCGGCCGAGACCGCGATGGACGACGCCAAGGTCGCGGCGTTCATGCGCGGCGTCGACGCCCAGGAGGCCACCAAGGCGGCCCTGGCGGCCAAGACCGCCGCCGACAAGGCACTCGCCGACGCGAAGGCGGCCGCCGAGAAGCCGGTGGAGACGCCGGTCGAGAAGCCGGTGGAGACGCCGGTGGAGAAGCCCGTCGAGCAGCCGGTGCAGAAGCCGGTCGAGCAGCCCGTGGAGAAGCCCGTCGAGAAGCCGACCACCGTCACCCCGGCCTCGGACACCACCAAGGCCTCGACCACGACGGCCACCACCACCTCCGCCACCCAGGCGGCCACCACCACCCAGGCGGCCACCACCGGTTCGACCACCGAGCTCGCCGAGACCGGCTCCGGCCCGGCCACCCCGTACCTCGCCCTGGGCTCCGGCCTCGCCATCAGCCTCGGCGCCGCCGCCCTCTACGTCTCCCGCCGCAAGCCGGCCGCCCGCACCACCCGCTGACCCACCCCGGTTCGCGCCCGCTCGGGAGGAGGCCGCGAACCGCCCCGCACCCCACCGGAACCGCAGGACAGGCCCCGCCCGTCCTGCGGTTCCGCCGTTCCCGGCCCCGAAACTCCTCGATCGGGTGAACCGGACCCCGTTCACCCGGTCGGCCCCTCGGTCGTGTGCGACCGTGCAGCCGTTGCTTGTGCGGACTCGCACGGGCTGATCACACTGGACGGGAAGAGGGGTGTCCCCATGAGCGCGCTCGTTGCCGAGAGGACCGTCGTGAACCTGGACCAGCAGCTGTGGCAGGCGTGGAAGTCCATGGACGTACCCGAGGGCTTCCACGCGGAGATCATTGAGGGGACGATCACGTTGTCACCCACCGGCGGAGTTCGTCACTTCACTGTCAACAGGCGGCTGGGGCGGGCTCTGTACGACCATCTGAGGGGTTCCGGGTACGGGCCTGCGCAGGACGGCAACGTCATTGCCGGCCTCAAGGTGTTCATTCCGGATGTCTTCGTGGCGCCGGACGATGTCGATGAGATCGAGCACCCCGAGGGCGTGGGGGTACTGGCTTCCGGTGTACCGCTGGTCGTCGAGACCGTTTCTCCCGGTGCTGAGGCCCGTAAGCGCGACCACGTCCTCAAGGTTCGCGCCTACGCCGCCGCAGGCATCCCGGTGTACGTGATCATCGATGACCATGATGACGGTGGCATCGTGACCATCCTCACCGGACCGGACCGCGAGCGTCGCGCCTACGAGTACTCCGCCCGCATCCCCTACGGCAAGGAGGCCGTGATCCCCGAGGGCCCCGCCAAGGGCTTCGTGATCGGCCCCGAGATCACCGGCGAGCGCCGTGACTGACCGCGCAGTGGCCGACCGCTCGGTGTCGTTCAAGCGGGACCTGTCCGAGTGGCGGATCCTGCTGGTGGCATGGCGGCTGCTGGTGCTGCAGGGGGCGGATCCGGTGGTGGGGGCCGGGATGGCGGAGCACTCGACGTACCGGGCGCATCCGTGGCGGCGGGTGGAGCACACGCTGGGGAGCGGGCGGCGGCTGTTCTACCAGGACGCGGAGTCGCTGGCGCGGGAGGTCGCCCGGCTGGAGCGGGCGCACAAGCGGATCCGGGGGACGGCGCCGGACGGGCGGTCGTACGACGCCCGGGACGCCGGGACCAGGGCGTGGGTGCTGCTGACGCTCTTCGAGTGCGTGGTCGAGATGCGGCGCCGCGGCGGGGACCCGTACGACGCGGGGCAGTTGGAGGAGGCGTACGCGCAGTTCACCGAGGCGGTCGCGGCCTTCGGCCTGCCGGAGGGTGAACTGCCCGCCACGGCGCAGGACTTGCCGGCCTACTTCGCCCGGTACGCCCGGGAGAGGCTGGAGTTCACCGACGCGGGGCGCTACCTGCTGGGCGACCTGCTGCGGGAGGCGCCCCGGCCGCGGCGGCTGTGGTTCCTCGGGGACGCCGGGTGGCGGGTGGTGCGGGTCGTGGTGGCCCGGGTGATCCACGACCTGACGGTGGCGGACCTGCCGCCGGCGGTGCGGGAGCGGTTCGGGCTGGCCGCCACCCGGCGCGGCGCGGTGCTGTCCTTCGTGCTGCACCGCGGGGCGGGGGCGCTCGTCCGGCTCCTGCCGGACCGGCTGCGCTACCGCTCCGCGGAGGAGGAGCGGCCGCCCCGCCGCTACCGTCCGGACCGGGACACCCGCGGGCCCCGGCTGGACCGGTTCTTCCGCGAGGTGCTGGACCAGACCGGCGACGGCTCGATCACCGTGCACGACCTGCGGGCGATGGCGCACAACGTGTGCTGGCAGCTGGAGCTGGACGAGGCGGGGGAGGCCCGGGTGCACGGGGCCTTCGAGGGCTGGTGGGAGCAGTTGCGCGCGGCGATGGACGCCGACGGTGACGGGAGGGTCAGCCGGGAGGAGTTCGTGGCGGCCACCCTGGCCGGCTGCGACCGGGACGAGGCCTACCTGGAGCAGGGGCTGCTGCCCGCGTTGCGGGCGGTGTTCACCGCGGCGGACACCGACGGCAGCGGCTTCCTGGAGTTCGACGAGTACCGCGTGGTGTTCGGCGGCGCGCGGGTGCACCCGGCCGAGCTGTCGCACGGGTTCCGCCAGTTGGACGCGGACGGGGACGGGCGGATCACCCGGGAGGAGTTCCTGCACGGCTTCACCGAGTTCTTCACCGCCCGCGCCGGCTCCACCTCGGGCACCCAGCTCCTCGGCCGCGCCTGACCGGAGCTGTCAGGCAGTAGCACGCCCCGCCCGCCGACGCGAGCGGGGCGTCGGCCTGTCAAGCGCCGGTTCGGCCAAGAGCGGGACGGCATCCGCCCGGTCGTTCGTTGCCTCCGGCCGGGCCGGTCCGCAGACTGTGCGCACCGCCCGCGAGCCGCCCGCGCACCGCGACGCGAACCGTGACGTAAACCGTGACGCATCGCACAGGACCGTGTACGCCACCCCACCTGCGGTTCCCCCGTAAGGATGGTGGATACTGAGCCTTGTGAACGTGTTCACGTTCACAAGCGGACAAGCTTGCGTGGCTCGTCGGCGGTCCACGGCTATAGAAGATGTTTGTCCGGAATGCGCCCGTCATCACACGGGCAGGCTGGAGAGAGGGCGACGTGGAACTGGCAATCGCTCACGAGACCATCGCGCGATGGCAATTCGGCATCACCACCGTCTACCACTTCCTCTTCGTTCCGCTCACGATCAGCCTGGCCGCCGTGGTGGCCGGTCTGGAGACCGCCTGGGTGCGGACGAACAAGGAGAAGTACTTCCACGCGACGAAGTTCTGGGGAAAGCTCTTCCTCATCAACATCGCGATGGGCGTGGTCACCGGGATCGTCCAGGAATTCCAGTTCGGCATGAACTGGTCCGACTACTCCCGCTTCGTCGGTGACGTCTTCGGCGCCCCGCTCGCGATGGAGGCGCTGATCGCCTTCTTCTTCGAGTCCACCTTCATCGGCCTGTGGATCTTCGGCTGGGACAAGCTGCCGAGGAAGATCCACTGCGCCTGCATCTGGATGGTCGCCCTCGGCACCGTGCTCTCCGCCTACTTCATCCTGGCCGCCAACTCCTGGATGCAGCACCCGGTCGGCTACGCGATCGACCCGGCCACCGGCAAGGCGCAACTGACCGACATCGCCAAGGTGCTGTTCCAGAACACCACCCTCACCGTCGTCGCCCACACCCTGACCGCCGCCTTCCTCACCGGCGCGGCGTTCATGGTCGGCATCTCCTCCTTCCACCTCTGGAAGGCCAAGCGCAAGCCCGAGACGGCCGACCCGAAGAGGACCGCCTCGATGCGCACCTCGCTGCGGCTCGGCCTGGTGCTCGCGGTGGTCTTCGGCGCCGGCACCGCGCTCAGCGGCGACGAGCTGGGCAAGGTCATGTTCGAGCAGCAGCCGATGAAGATGGCCGCCGCCGAGGCCCTGTGGGACACCCAGGCGCCCGCGCCGTTCTCGATCTTCGCGGTGGGCGACGTCAGCAAGGGCCACAACTCGGTCGAGCTGGAGATCCCCGGGATACTGTCCTTCCTCGCCCACAGCGACTTCAGCTCCGCCGTCCCCGGCATCAACGACACCGCGGCCGCCGAGGCCGCCGCGCACGGTGGGGACCCCAAGGACTACATCCCGAGCATCTTCGTCACCTACTGGGGCTTCCGCCTCATGATCGGCTTCGGGATGACCTCCTTCCTGGCCGGCCTGATCGGCCTCTGGACCACCCGGAGGAAGCTCTTCCTGCGCCCCGAGTTCCGCACCGGCGACACCGAGGTGCCCCGGCTGATGCTCACCCCCGGGCGCGAGCTCAGCCCGCTGCTGACCAGGTGGAGCTGGCGGATCGGCATCCTGACCATGGGCTTCCCGCTGATCGCCAACAGCTTCGGCTGGATCTTCACCGAGATGGGCCGTCAGCCCTGGGCCGTCTTCGGCCTGATGACCACGGCCAGCGCGGTCTCCCCCAACGTGGGCGTCGGCACCCAGATCGGGGCGCTGGTCACCTTCACCACGCTGTACGCGATCCTCGCGGTCGTCGAGGTCCGGCTGCTGGTCAAGTACGCCAAGGCCGGCCCGGTGGTGACGGAACAGCCGCCCACCAAGGACCCCTCGCTGCGCGGACCGTCCCCGGACGAGGACGCCGACAAGCCGCTCGCCTTCGCCTACTGAGGACCACTGCGGAACTGCGGAACTGAGGATCTGACATGCAACTCCACGACGTCTGGTTCGTGCTGATCGCGGTCCTGTGGATCGGCTACTTCTTCCTGGAGGGCTTCGACTTCGGGATCGGCATCCTGACCAAGCCGCTGGCCCGGAACACCACCGAGCGGCGGGTGCTGATCAACACCATCGGCCCGGTCTGGGACGGCAACGAGGTCTGGCTGCTCACCGCCGGCGGCGCCACCTTCGCGGCTTTCCCGGACTGGTACGCGACGCTCTTCAGCGGCTTCTACATCCCGCTGCTGGTGATCCTGGTCTGCCTGATCGTCCGCGGCGTGGCCTTCGAGTACCGGGCCAAGCGGGACGGCGCCCGCTGGCAGCGGAACTGGGAGGAGGCCATCTTCTGGACCTCGCTCCTGCCGGCCTTCCTCTGGGGCGTGGCCTTCGCCAACATCGTGCGCGGCGTGGACATCGACGCGCAGAAGAACTACGTCGGCGGCCTCGGGGACCTGCTGAACCCGTACGCGCTGCTCGGCGGCCTGGTGACGCTCTCCCTGTTCACCTTCCACGGCGCGGTGTTCGCCGCGCTCAAGACGGTCGGCGAGATCCGTGAGCGGGCCCGCCGGGCCGCGCTGCGGGCCGGGCTGGCCGCCGCGGTGCTGGCGCTGGTCTTCCTGGTCTGGACGCAGGGCCACAGCGGCAACGGGCGCAGCCTGGTCGCCCTGGTGGTCGCCGTGCTCGCCCTGGTCGGCGCCCTGGCCGCCAACCAGCTGGGCCGCGAGGGCTGGGCGTTCGTCCTCTCCGGGGCGACCATCGTGGCCGCCGTCGCGATGCTCTTCCTGGCGCTCTTCCCGAACGTCATGCCGTCCACCCTGAACGACGGCTGGAGCCTGACCGTCACCAACGCGGCCTCCTCGCCGTACACGCTGAAGCTGATGACCGTCGTGGCCGCGGTCTTCACCCCGCTGGTGCTGCTCTACCAGGGCTGGACGTACTGGGTGTTCCGCAAGCGGATCGGCGTCCAGCACATCCCCGGGCACGCCCCCGCCGCCCCGGCCGCGCCGCTCGACCGGGGATGACGCGATGAAGCCGGTCGACCCCCGACTCCTCGGGTACGCCCGCACCACCCGGGTCTTCCTCGCCGGATCCGTGCTCCTCGGCGCGGCCGGCGCGGCCCTGGTGGTCGCCCAGGCGAGTCTGCTCGCCGAGATCGTCGTCCGCGCCTTCCAGCGCGGGGCGACGCCCGGCGAACTGACCACGCCGCTGCTGCTGCTCGCCCTGACGGCCGTCGGGCGCGGGCTGGTCGGCTGGCTCACCGAACTCACCGCGCACCGGTCCGTCGCCCGGGTGAAGTCCGTCCTGCGGCGCCGGCTGCTCGACCACGCCACCGCGCTCGGCCCGGCCTACCTGGCGGGCCGGCGCACCGGCGAACTCACCACCCTCGCCACCCGCGGCGTCGACGCCCTGGACGACTACTTCGCCCGCTACCTGCCGCAGCTGGCGCTGGCCGTGGTCGTGCCGGTGATCGTGCTGCTGCGGATCGTCGGCGCCGACTTCACCTCGGCCGCGATCATCGCCGGCACGCTGCCGCTGATCCCGCTGTTCATGGTGCTGATCGGGCTGGCCACCCAGGCCCGGATGGACCGGCAGTGGAACACCCTGGCCCGGCTCTCGCACCACTTCCTCGACGTGGTCGCCGGGCTGCCCACCCTCAAGGTGTTCAACCGGGCCCGCACCCAGGCCGCCACCATCGCCCGGATCACCGCCGACTACCGCCGCGCCACCCTGCGCACCCTGCGGATCGCCTTCATCTCCTCCTTCACCCTGGAACTGCTCTCCACCCTCTCGGTCGCGCTGGTCGCCGTCACCGTCGGCTTCCGGCTGGTGGACGGCACCCTCGACCTGGAGACCGGGCTGCTGATCCTGGTCCTCGCCCCCGAGGTGTACGTCCCGATCCGCCAGGTCGGCGCGCTCTACCACTCCAGCGTCGAGGGACTGACCGCCGCCGACGAGCTGTTCCGGGTGCTGGAGACCCCGCTGCCCGCCGCCGGCACCGTCCCCGCCCCCGCCCTGGCCGGGGCGCGGATCGACGCCGAGGGCCTGGTCGTCCGGCACCCCGGACGGACCGAACCCGCCCTGGACGGCGCCGCGCTGACCCTGCGCCCGGGCACCACCACGGCGCTCACCGGCCCCAGCGGCGCCGGCAAGTCCACCCTGCTGGCCGTCCTGCTCGGCCTCACCGCCCCCGGCGCCGGCACCGTCCGGATCACCGCCGCCGACGGCCGGTCGTACGAGCTGGCCGAGCTGGAGCCGGAGAGCTGGCGGCGGCAGATCGCCTGGGTGCCGCAGCACCCGCACCTGTTCGCCGGGACGGTCGCCGACAACCTGCGGCTCTACCGGCCCGGCGCCACCGACGCCCAGCTGTGGACGGCGCTGCGGGCCGCCCACGCGCTCGACTTCGTCACCGACCTCGCCGCCGGGCTCGGCGAGGACGGCGCCGGGCTCTCCGCCGGGCAGCGCCAGCGCCTCGCCCTCGCCCGGGTGCTGCTCGCCGACGACCGGCCGCTGGTGCTGCTGGACGAGCCGACCGCCAACCTGGACGGCGCCTCCGAGGCGGCCGTCGTGGACGCCGTCCGGGCGCTCGCCGAGGACCCGGCGCGCACCGTGCTGATCGTCGCGCACCGGCCGGCGCTGCTGGCCGTCGCGGACCACCGGGTCCGGCTCGCCGGGGCCCCGGCTCTTCCGGCCACCGCCGTACCGGCCACCGCTCCGCTCACCCCGCTCTCCCACAGCGGCCGCCCGACGCCCGCCCCCGCCGTCCCCGAGGAGCCCGAACCCGAGACCGGCGCCACGCCCCGGCTGGCCCTGTCCGTCCTGCTCGGCGCCCTCGCCCTCGGCTGCGCCGTCGCGCTGATGGCCACCTCCGGCTACCTCATCTCCCGCGCCTCCGAGATGCCGCCGGTGCTCTACCTGATGATGGCCGTCACCTCGGTACGGGCCTTCGGCATCGGCCGCAGCGTCTTCCGCTACGCCGAACGGCTGGTCTCGCATGACGCGGTGCTGCGCACCCTGGGCACCCTGCGGGCCGCCGTCTACCGGCGGCTGAGCGAGCTCGCCCCGGCCGGGCTGCCCGCCTTCCGGCGCGGTGACCTGCTCTCCCGGCTGGTCGCCGACGTGGACGCGGTCCAGGACCACTACCTGCGCTGGCGGCTGCCCGCCGCCGTCGCGGGCCTGGTCGGGCTGGCCTCGACGGTGGCCCTGGCCGCCTTCCTGCCCGCCGCCGGGGCGGTGCTCGGCCTCGGGCTGCTGCTCGCCGGCGTCCTGGTGCCCGCGCTGGCCGCCCGCTGGTCGGCCGGTGCCGAGCGGCGGCAGGCCCCGGCGCGCGGCCGCCTGGCCACCGCCGTGGTGGACGCCCTCACCGGCACCGCCGAACTCACCGTGGCCGGCGCGCTGCCCGGCCGGCTGGCCGCCGTCCGCACCGCCGACGCCGCGCTGACCAGGCTGGCTGCCCGCTCGGCCGCCACCACGGCGCTCGGCACCGGGCTGATCGCGCTGCTCACCGGGCTGACGGTGGCGGCCGCGGCGGCCGTCGGGGTCCAGGGGGTGCGCGCCGGGGCGCTGGCGCCGGTCTGCCTGGCCCTGGTGGTGCTGACCCCGCTGGCCGCCTTCGAAGCGGTCACCGGGATGCCGCTCGCCGTCCAGGCCCGCCAGCGCGGCCGCGCCGCGCGGGCCCGGCTGGACGAGGTGCTCGACGCCCCCGCCCCGGTGGCGGAACCTCAGGGCCCGGCCGAGCTGCCCGAGCAGCCGCTGCCGATCGCGGTGCGCGGGCTGACCGTCCGGTACCCCGGACAGGCGGTGGACGCGCTCGCCGGGGTCGACCTCGACCTCGCGCCCGGCCGCCGGATCGCCGTGGTCGGCCCGTCCGGCTCCGGCAAGACCACCCTCGCCCAGGCGCTGCTGCGCTTCCTGGAGCCGGGCGCGGGCACCGTCACCTTCGCCGACGGTCGTCCACAGGCTGTGGACAGTCGCGCGCTCGCGGGCGAGGACGTCCGCCGGGTGATCGGGCTCTGCGCGCAGGACGCCCACGTCTTCGACAGCTCGCTGCGGGAGAACCTGCGGCTGGCCCGGCCCGGAGCGGGGGAGGACGAGCTGCGCGCCGCGCTCGCCGCCGCCCGGCTGCTGGACTGGACCGAGGGCCTGCCGGACGGCCTGGACACCATGGTCGGCGAGCACGGCGCCCGGCTGTCCGGCGGCCAGCGCCAACGGCTCGCACTCGCTCGGGCGCTGCTCGCGGACTTCCCCGTCCTGGTCCTGGACGAGCCCGCCGAACACCTCGACCTGCCCACGGCCGACGCGCTCACCGCCGACCTGCTGGCCGCCACCGCGGGCCGCAGCACCGTGCTGATCACCCACCGGCTGGCCGGTCTGGGCGACGCCACGGTGGACGAGGTGCTGGTGCTGGACGGCGGCCGGGTGGTGGAGCGGGGGCGCTGGTCCGAGCTGGTCGCCGACCCGGACGGGCGGCTGCACGCCATGTGGCGGCGGGAGCGGGAGGCGGACGGGCTGCTGGAGGCGGACGGCTTGGCGGCGGACGGGCTGCCGGCGGCCGGGCCGGTGGCGGCCGTCGCGCCAAGCTTCATCTGAAAACCGTACAAACTAGGCTTTCTGCATGGACCCCACGCCGGACCTCTCCGAGGCCGCTCCCGAGCCCGAGCCCGAGGCCGCTCCCGAGCAGACACCCCACCGGGTGCCCGAGATCGCCTCGCTCGGCCTGGACACCCTGGTCACCGAGGTCGCCGAGCGCCTGCAGTCGGCCGCCGCCGTCACCGACCGGATGCAGCGGCTGCTGGAGGCGGTGGTCTCCATCGGGGCCGGCCTGGACCTGCACGCCACCCTGCACCGGATCGCCACCGGCGCCGCCGAACTGGTCGACGCCCGCTACGCGGCGCTCGGCGTGATCGCCCCCGGCGGCACCGGACTGGCCGACTTCATCCACGTCGGCGTGGACGACGGGACCGCCGCCGGGATCGGCGAGCTGCCCGCCGGCCGGGGCATCCTCGGGGTGCTCATCGACCGCCCCGAACCGCTGCGGCTGACCGACCTCGGCGCCGACCCGCGCTCCTCCGGGTTCCCGGCGCACCACCCGCAGATGAACACCTTCCTGGGCGTGCCGATCCGGGTCCGCGAGGAGGTGTTCGGCAACCTCTACCTCACCGAGAAGAAGGGCGGCGGCGCCTTCACCCCCGAGGACGAGCAGGTCGTGCACGCGCTCGCCGCGGCGGCCGGCGTCGCGATCGAGAACTCCCGGCTGTACGAGGAGGGCCGCCGCCGCGAACGCTGGATCGCCGGCGCCGCCGCCGTCACCACCGCGCTGCTCTCCGCCGAGCAGGCCGAGACGGCGCTGACCGTCGCCGCCGAACAGGTGAGGGAGCTGGCGAACGCCGCGCTCGGCATGATCCTGCTGCCGACCGGCCCGGAGGGCGAGGGGGACGGGCAGATGCGGGTCGCCCACGCCTCCGGCGAGGTGGCCGAGTTCGTCCGCGGCGAGCTGCTGCCCAAGGAGAGCTTCGCGGCCCGGCTGCTGGAGGGGGAGAGCGTCCACCTCGACGACATGTCCAGCGACCCGACCGTGGTGATGCGGCTGGCCCGCCGCTTCGGCCCGTCCATGGCGGTGCCGATGGTCGCCGCCGGGCGGGTGCTCGGCGGGCTCTGCGTCTGGCGCCCGTGCGGCGCGCTGCCGTTCACCGACGGCGAGAAGCAGCTCGCCGAGACCTTCGCCTCGCAGGCCGCGCTCGCCCTGCGGCTCGCCGAGGGCCAGCGCGACCAGCAGCGCCTCGCCGTCTTCCAGGACCGCGACCGGATCGCCCGCGACCTCCACGACCTGGTGATCCAGCGGCTGTTCGCCACCGGGATGATGCTGGAGAGCGCGGCCCGGCGGGCGGTCGTCCCCGAGGTGAGGACCGGCATCGGCAAGGCGGTCGACGAACTGGACGCCACCATCCAGGAGGTCCGCACCACCATCTACGCCCTCCAGCACGACAACCACGGCGACGCGCCCGACACCCTGCGCACCCGGGTGCTGCGGGAGGCCAGCCAGGCCGCGGCGGCGCTCGGCTTCAAACCCTCGGTGAGCTTCGTCGGGCCGGTGGAGAGCCTGGTCGGCGACCAGACCGGACGTCAACTCCTCGCCGCCCTCAGGGAGATGCTCTCCAACACGGCGCGCCACGCCCGGGCCTCCCGGGTCGGCGTGGAGATCGACGCGACCGTCCACCTGGGCGACGACGGCCGGCCGGTCGGCGGCGACCCGGAGTCGCTGGACCGGAGCGGGCGGCCCGGCGTGCTGCTCTCCGTGACCGACGACGGCGTAGGCATCCCGGCGGGCGGCCGGCGCAGCGGACTGCTCAACCTGACCCGCCGCGCCGAGGCGCTCGGCGGCGACGCCTGGCACGAGCGCGGGCCCTACCGGAAGGGCACCACGGTGCGCTGGACGGCCCGGCTCTGAGCGCGGTCGCGATTCCCTCCTTTACCAGCGCTTTGATCTCGGCACTTTCCGTCCGGAACCCGCCCGGGGAGGACCGAGGAGGGTTTCGGACAAGAACAAGTGAAAGTTAAACGAGGGAGAACTTCCCGACCAACAGCGCAAGTTGTGAACGTTCTGGGCTTTCACCGGCTCCGTGTGCACACATAGCTTTGCTCCGTCTCGGAGGGGAACCGGAGGGGCGACCGGACGGAGGGGGCAGTGGAAGCTGCCGGCCGCGGGTACACCGCAGCAGGGGCAAGTCGAGGGGGGTTCCGCACCGAACGGGCCGCGGACGGGCGCTACCGCTGGCAACTGAAGGCGCCCAACGGCCGGGTGGTCGCGATCACCCCGGCCGCGTTCGAGACGGCCGCGGAGGCCGAGCGCGGCTTCGACGGCCTGCGGACCGGGGCGGTCGAGCTGACCGCCCGCATCACCCACGTCCGGGACGGCATCGGCTGGGTCTGGGTCATCCCGGAGTCGCGCGAGCTCCCCGAGGTGCGGTCCAGTCGCGCGTACGAGCGGTACGCGACCTGTCAGAACGCCTTCCGGCGGTTCGTGGTGCTGCTGTCCAAGCAGCAGCCGCGCGAACTGCCCGACCGTGCCGCGCCGTTGAGACGCACCGATGGCCGCTGAACGGCGCGGTCCGCGGCTGCTGATCGTTCCGGCGGCCGACCGCTGCCTCGGCTGGGCGCTGCGCGCCGCCAACGGGCGGCCGCTCGGCGTGGGCGCGCGGACGTACCGCAGCGAGGACGAACTCTCGGAAGCGGTGAGAGAGTTGCTGATCGAGCGGGCCGCGCTCCGCTGCTCGATCGGGCAGTCCGAGGGGCGCCAGTGGGTCTGGGCCGCCTACCTGCCGGTGCGAAGCACCCGGCCGGGGGCGGCCTCCGCCGTTCCGGTCGCCCGCAGCGCCCGCGGCTACCTGCGCCGCGACCAGTGCCAGGCGGGGATCGAGGGGTTCCTGGCCGGACTGCGGTGGGTGGGGCAGGAGTCGCGCCGGTCCGGGCGCGACGGCCGCCGGCCGCTGTAGTCCGTCACCGTCGTTGCCGGGCCGTCGCTCCCGAGCCGTTGTCCCCGGCCGTGATTCGTCGTGCCCCGCGCCGTGGTTCGCCGCCGTAGTGCGGTGGTTCGCCGGCCATGCGTCGTGGACGCTGCTTCGTTCGTGCGTTTCCGGTGAAGCCGAGGTTTCCGGCAACACCCCGAGCAGCTTCCTGGAGAAGAACGTCGACGCTGTTCGGAGGCCCGGTTCCGACCCGGTCGCGTCCGCGCTGACCAGTGCCTAAACCTCGCTGAACCGATGAGTCGACAATCCCCGGCCGGGCTCGGCCTCCCTTCCGGCGGAACCCGCCCGGCGGACAGGATCTGCACTGCCGGACGGGCCGCAGCGGACGCGGTCACCGGCCCCGGACTCCCGACCGGAGTACGGGTTCACGCGATGGACGTCTCTCCCACCGGAGGAAGAGAAACATGCGTAAGACCGCTGCCAACCTGCTTGCCGCCGCCGCGCTGGCGACCTCGCTCGCCACCGTCTTCGCGGGCACCGCCACCGCCGACCCGGCCGTCCTGCCGAACTCCCAGGACATCGTGGGCGTCGGCTCGGACACCACCCAGGCCGTGCTGAACCAGCTCTCCGCCGACTACAACGCGACGGTCACCAACCCGAGCGCCCCCCACCTGTACAGCTGGGACGCGATCCCGGCCGGCACCATCACCACCAAGTCGGGCGCCACCCCGATCACCCGCCCGAACGGCTCCGGCGCCGGCATCACCGCGCTGAACGCCAACACCAGCGCCACCGTGGACTTCGCCCGCTCCTCGCGCGCCCCGCAGCCGACCGACCCGACCACCGACGACTTCGTCGCGCTGGCCAAGGACGCCGTCTCCTGGGCCGCCCCGTCCGGCGGCAACGCCCCGGCGAACCTGACCACGCAGAACCTGAAGGACATCTACACCTGCACGGTCACCAACTGGACCCAGATCAACGCGTCGCTCCCCAACGCCACGATCAAGCCGTTCCTGCCGCAGACCGGCTCCGGCACCCGCTCCTTCTTCCTGACCACCATCGGTGGCGGCACCGCCGTCAACCCGGGCGCCTGCGTCACCAGCGGCACCCAGGAGAACCAGGGCAGCGACCCGGCCCTGGCCGACGTCAACGCGCTGGTCCCCTACTCCGTGGCCCACTACATCGGCCAGGTCTACTTCGGCAAGGGCAGCGGCGCCGACGTCCAGGGCCCGCTGACCATCCGCTCCGTCGACGGCACCGCGCCGGTCGACACCGTGAACAAGACGATCAGCTCCGCGTTCGCGGCCACCCCGTACGCCCGCGTGGTCTACAACGTCTTCCGTGACGCCGAGTGGACCGCGACCGACGTCCACGGCACCACCCTGCGCGCCATCTTCGGCCGCGGTGGCTGGATCTGCGCCAACGGTGCCACCACCATCAAGAGCTTCGGCTTCCTGCCGCTGTCCTCCTTCGCCTGCGGCAGCGTCACCCACTCCTGAACCACCCGCACCACACCGGCGGCCGCGGGGGCCTCGTCCCCGCGGCCGCCGGCCCGGTGGGGCGCCGGAACGGGGGCCCGCGGCGGCGTCAGCCGCGCATGAGCTCCTCCCGAGCTCCGTCGAACCGCACGACCGGCCATCACCCCTCTCCCTCTCCCAAGGAGTTCGGCATGACCCGCATCAGCGCCCGCCTGGCCTCGACCGGCGCCGCCGTCGTCCTCGCCCTGACCGCCGTGAGCGGTGCGGCCGTCGCGGACACCCCCGCCACCGCGCCGGCCGCCGGCCAGGCCGTGATCACCACCGACGTGAACTTCCTGTCGGCCGCCGCGCTCAAGGGCATCGTGGTCATCCCGCTCCAGCCCGCCAACCCGACCTTCGACCCGAACGCCGGGCTCACCGTGACCCTTCCGGTGAGCGGCGGCGCCGCGAACATCCCGGCCTTCTACGGTGACGTGCAGTTCGGCGGCGGGCTGCTCTTCCTGAACCTCTCCACGGGCAGGAGCGTGACCTTCAAGCAGTTCGACTTCTCGGTCGCCAACGGCTACTTCACCGCCGTGCCGAACGGCTCCACCACCCCCGTCCCGCTCCTGGACCCGGCCGGGGACAACGTGATCAACCGCAACGGCCTCACCCAGAACCTGAACTCCTCCAGCTTCCAGGTGGACGCCGAGGGCGCCACGTACCTCGACGCCAAGCTCGGCACCACCTTCTTCACCGCCGGCCAGCAGGTCGGTTCGCTCGCGCTCTCCTACACCCCGGCGCACTGAACCCCGGCGCTGTCCCGCACCCCGGCGCACTGAACCGCGCCGCACCGAAACCGGCGCACTGAACCGCGCCGCACCGAGCCGTTGACCGGCGGGCCCGTGCCTCGGCGCGGGCCCGCCGCTTGCGGATTTCCCAACTCCGGTACGGAGTCGCCGCGTTGTGGTCTCGTACATCTGGCCGACCGGATCCCGCCATGTCCGGCTGGCCGAATAGTACGCACGGAATGGTCCGTCCCCAGCGCGATCGACGCCCTCGCGCCGCCTCTCCTCGGCGGCCCGCACCTCCCGGAGGCCCCGCCATGAGAAACCGCGTACCCGACCCGAGAGGCCGAGGGCGGTGGCGTCGCCGACTACCGGCGCTGGCGCTCGTCAAGGCCGTGGTGGCGGCGCTCGCCGTCGTTCCGATCGGGTTGGGCGCGGTGCCGCAGGCACACGCCGACTCGGCCATGACGGTGAAGGGCCCGAAGGTCTGGATCCCGGCCACCAAGACGTACGGTCCCGAGGGCAGCGTGTCGGTCTCCCAGACCGCCAACCTGACCAACCAGGTGCTCCAGGTCTCCTGGAGCGGCTTCACGCCGACCGTCTCGCTGGGCTCCAAGGCCCCCGTCCAGGTGGCGGTCAAGGAGTCGAACTTCATCCTCTACGCGGTGCGGATCTACCAGTGCCGCGGCACCGACCCGGCGGTGACGGACTGCTACGGCAGCACCCTCTACGGCGGCGACCCGGCGAAGGGCTTCGAGCAGCCGCCCCGTCCGACGCACCTGGAGACGCCGGAGTGGCCCACCAACCAGGTGATCGCCGCGACCGGGCCGGACGGCTCGGGCACCGCCTCGATCGAGGTGTGGAGCGCCAAGGAGAGCGCCACGCTGGGCTGCGACGCGACCCACCCGTGCTCCCTGGTGGTCGAGCCGAACTACGGCGGCGACCCGCTGGACCTCTTCCAGGTCCAGAACGGCGGGGCCGACTGCGAGTTCCACGACCTGGACGACGATCCGGACGGCTACACCGCCGCCGACGGGATCATGAAGCCCGGCCCCGCCTTCCAGAACTGGAAGACCGGCAACCGGACCAGCGAGCAGTGCGCCTGGAAGCACCGGACCGTGGTCCCGCTCAGCTTCGCCCCCACGGCGGACTCCTGCGCGGCCAGCGACCAGGCCTTCGGCGCGGCCGGACTGGAGCTGGCCAACCGGGCCATGCAGCAGTGGCGGGCCGGGCTCTGCCTGGGCAGCTCGCCGATGACCGTCGGCTACGTCCCGGCCGGTGGTGAGCCGCAGGCCCGCGCCGCCTTCCTGGGCGGCAGCGGCAGCACCGAGGTCGCGCTGACGGCGCGGCCGGACCGCTCCCCGCCCCCGCGTCCGTACGTCTACGCCCCGCTCGCCACGACCGGGATCTCGGTCGCGTTCGTGGTCGACGACCCGGCGACCGGCCGGCAGATTCGCGACATGAGGCTGAACGCCAGGCTCCTGGCCAAACTGCTGACCCAGTCCTACGCGTCCCCGGGCTCCACGATCCCCTCCGTGGCCGGCAACCCGACCTGCCTCTTCACCGACCCCGAGTTCCAGCAGCTCAACCCGGAGACCGCGGCCAACGGGATCCACTGGCCGAAGAGCTGCGGCGGGATCCTGACGATCTACCCCGGCGTTCCCGGCGGCACCACCGACTTCACCTACCTGGTGACCTCCTGGGTGGCCGCCGATCCCGACGCGGCCCGCTTCCTCGACGGTGAGCGCGACCCGTGGGGCATGCGCGTCGACAGCTTCTACCTGAAGCCCAAGTTCGCCGGTTACCCCTCTGAGGCCTTCCAGACCCAGGACTTCACCGGGCCCGACCGGGACGGCACGGCCGTGGACCTCCGGCACTGGAAGCAGTACGAGTGGAACCCCTCCCTCGACGGCATCGGGCGGGTGGCCCGCAACCTGATGCAGAGCCAGCCCAACTGCCAGGACCCGAACATCGACCCGGTCACCAACGGCCACAAGCCCTGCGCGGTGCAGGCCGTCGGCCAGCGCGCGATGCTCGCCATCATGGACACCGCCCAGGCCAAGGCGTTCTCGCTGCCCGAGGCCGCGCTGCTCAACCCGGCCGGCTCCTACGTGTCGCCCTCCACGGCCGGCTTCCAGGCCGCCGTCGCCGACATGCCGACCGACCCCGCCACCGGGGTCCAGCAGCTGCCGTACGGCACGCCCGACACCGCGTTCTCGCGGGACCAGCGCGCCTACCCGCTGAGCGTCGTCCAGTACGCGATGGTGCCGACCGGCGGGGTGCCCGCCGCGAAGGCCGCCTCGATCGCGCAGTTCCTCAGGACGGTGACCACCGACGGCCAGACCTACGGCCTCGCGCCGGGCCAGCTCGCCCAGGGCTACCTGGCCCTGAACGGGGCCCAGCGGCAGCAGGCCCAGGAGGCGGTCCAGCACGTCGCCGCCCAGGACGGCAAGCTGCCCGGCAACCAGACCGCGCCCCCGGCCCCGGGCACCGACCCGGGCACCCCGGAGAGCGGGAACGGCGGCTCGGCCACCGGCGGCACGACCGGCGGCACCGGCCCGGTGAACACCGCCGGCACCGACACCGGTACCGCCGGCAGCGGCGGCGGCTCGGCCTCCGGCGGCACCGGCCTCGGCTCCTCCGACGGTTCCTCCGGTGGCTCGTCCGGTGGCTCGTCCGGCGGCCTGTCCGGCACCGGCTCCACCGGCACGGGTACGGCCGGCGGCGCCGCGGCGCCCGGCACCCCGGCGGCCGGCGGCAAGCCCGGCGCGACCGCGGCCCCCTCCGCCGCTCCCTCCGGCGGCCCGCTCGCCGCGGCCCCGGTCGGCAGCCCGGTGCCCGACCGGCCCGGCACCGCCCGGCTGCTGCTGCCGATCGCGCTGATCGCGGGCCTGGTGCTGCTGGTCGGCGGACCGGCCGCGCTCTTCCTGGGCGGCACCCCGGCCGGCGCGAAGGTGCTGGCCGGAGCCCGCACCCAGTGGTCGCGGCTGCGCCGCAAGTAGCGGAGCGCGCTCGGCGGGGCCGTCCGTTCCGGCCCCGCCGAGCGCTTCCCTCCCGCCGAGCGCTTCCCTCCCGCCGAGGCAGCGCCCCGGACCCTCACCGAGCACGCCCGTTCCCGAGCACGTCCGTTCCCGAGCACGGAGAGCACACCATGACATCGGCCGCTCAGCCCGCGGCACCGTACGCCGGGGCGCCACGCCAACCCGGCCACGGGCCCGACCAGGACGTCCCGCGCACCGTCACCGCCCCCGCGACCCCGGGTGACCGGGTGTTCCGCGGCGTGCTGCGGCTGGCCGGCCTCTCGGTCTTCGCGATCATGGGACTGATCGCCTTCTTCCTGATCCTGCGCGGCACCGACGCGCTGCGCACGGTCGGCTGGTCCTTCCTGACCGAGCAGAAGTGGCAGACCGCCGCCCACAACTTCGGCATCGCCGCCGTGCTGCCCAACGGCCTGCTGATCGCGGTGATCGCGCTGGTCATCGCCGTCCCGGTGGCACTCGGCACCGCGATCTTCATCTCCGAGTACGCGCCGGTGCGGCTGCGCGCCGCGCTGATCTCGCTCGTCGACCTGATGGCGGCGATCCCCAGCATCGTCTACGGCCTGTGGGGCCTGTTCTTCCTGCAGCCGCGGATCATCGGCTTCGTCCGCTGGATGGCCAACCACCTGGGCGACACCATCCCCTTCCTCAAGGTGCGCATCGGCGACATCGGCACCTCGTACACCTCCTCGACCTTCATCGCCGGCGTGGTGGTCTCCCTGATGATCATCCCGATCGTCACCTCGCTCAGCCGGGAGGTCTTCTCCCAGGCCCCGCAGGGCGAGCGGGAGGGCGCGTACGCGCTGGGCTCCACCCGCTGGGGGATGGTCCGCGCGGTGGTGCTGCCGTTCGGCAAGGGCGGCGTGATCGGCGCGGTCATGCTGGGTTTCGGCCGGGCGATGGGCGAGACCATCGCCGTCGCGCTGATCATCTCGCCGAACTTCAAGGCCATCACGCACATCCTGGAGAACGGCGCCAACTCGATCTCCGCGCTGATCGCGCTGCGCTTCGGCGAGTCGGACGCGCTGTCGCTCTCCGCGCTGATGGCCGCCGGTCTGGTGCTGTTCGCGCTCACCCTGCTGGTCAACGTGCTGGCCGGGATCGTCATCAACCGCTCGCGCTCCGGCGCCGCGACGGCGGACTGACCGTGACGGACCGTCAGCACGACGACGCCCGGGCGAGCCGCCGACCGAACCGTGAAGGGACCAACCGATGACCACGCTCGACCTGCCGCCGGTCGCGGCGTCCGGGCCCGCCGGTGCGCCCGCGCCCGCCGCGGTCGACCCGCCGCGGCCCGAGAAGAGGATCCGGATCGGCGGCGTCACCCGCGACGACGTCCTCACCGTGGCGGGCGCCGCGACCGGCTCGCTCGCGCTGGACTGGGTGCTGTACGAGCGGGTGCTGCCGTTCAGCGGCGCCTTCGGCTTCCTGATCTGCTGGTACCTGCTCTTCCTGGCCGGCTACTACCTGCTCGGCCGGCTCCAGTGGAACCCGATGATGGTGCGCGACCGGCTGATCGCCGTGGTCGCCTGGAGCTCCGGGCTGCTGGTGGTCGGGCTGATCGCCGACCAGATCGGCTACGTCGGCAGCCGCGGCTGGGAGGCGGCCCAGCACCTCAACTTCTTCACCGAGTCGATGGAGCACACCGGCCCGCTCGACCCGCTCACCTCCGGCGGCGCCCTCAACGCGATCGTCGGCTCGCTCGAACAGCTGGGTCTGGCCACCCTGTTCGCCGTTCCGCTGGGCATCGCGGCGGCCGTCTTCATGTCCGAGGTCGGCGGCCGGCTGGCCCGCCCGGTGCGCACCCTGGTCGAGGCGATGACGGCGCTGCCGTCCATCGTGGCCGGCCTGTTCATCCTCGGCGTCGTGATCATCACCTTCGGCTTCGAGAAGAGCGGCCTCGCGGCCTCGCTCGCGCTCACCGTGATGATGATGCCGATCGTCACCCGGGCCGCCGAGGTGGTCATCCGGCTGGTGCCCGGCACGCTGCGCGAGGCCTCGTACGCGCTCGGCGGCAGCCAGTGGCGCACGGTGTGGAACGTGGTGCTGCCCACCGCCCGGCCCGGCCTGGTGACCGCGGTGGTGCTCGGCATGGCGCGCGGCGTCGGCGAGACCTCGCCGGTGCTGCTGACCTCCGGCTTCACCTCGCAGTTCAACGGCAGCCCCGTGGACGGGCACCAGGTCTCGCTGCCGCTGTACATCTGGAACTACGTCAAGCAGCCGTACGACGGGATGATCGCGCGCGGCTTCGCGGCCGGTCTGACCCTGATGGGCGTGGTCCTGATCCTCTTCGTCACCGCGCGCGTGCTCGGCGGCCGCAGGCCCGGGCAGCTGACCCGGGCGCAGAGGCGCCGGTTCGACCGGGAGGCCCGCCGGCAGAGGGCGGCCGCCGCCGGCGGAGTGGCCCGCCCGTACGCGCTCCCACCGCGGGCCGAGCGCTGATGTCCCGTCCAACCACCCTCCGTACCAGAGGAGTTCACATGTTCCGGGAGGCCGCAAGGCGCTCCATGGCCCGGCTGCTGGCGGGGACGATGTCCCTGTCGCTCGCCACGGCCTCCCTGCTGCTCGGGCAGACCCCGGCCCACGCGGCCTCCGTCTCGCTGAGCGCGGACGGCTCCAGCTGGGCCGGCCCCGCGATCGACCAGTGGCGGCAGGACGTGTCGCCGCAGGGCATCCAGATCAACTTCAACCCGGTCGGCTCGGCGGCCGGCCGCACCCAGTGGTCGATCGGACAGGACGACTTCACCGCCTCCGACGTGCCGTTCCGCTCCGCGCCGGACACCGGCCTCGGGCAGAACGGCCACGCGAACGGCGGCGGCGACCGGGAGAACCCGGTCTACGGCTTCTCCTACGTCCCGATCACCGCGGGTGGCACCACCTTCATGTACAACCTGGTGGTCGGCGGCAAGCAGGTCCGCGACCTGCGGCTGTCCCCGCAGACCATCGTGGACATCTTCACCAACAAGATCACCAACTGGAACGACCCGAAGATCACCGCCGACTACGGCAAGGCCCTGCCCAACCTGCAGATCACCCCGGTGATCCGCTCCGACGGCTCCGGCGCCACCGCGCAGTTCACCCGCTGGATGGAACACACCCACAAGGACCAGTGGGACGCCTACTGCAAGTCGGTCAACGGCGTCAGCTGCGGCGACTACACCGAGTTCTTCCCGCCCTCCGGCCGGATGACCGCCCAGAACGGCTCCGACGTGGTGGCCGGCTACATCAAGTCCCCCGGCAACCAGGGCACCATCGGCTACGACGAGTACGCCTTCGCCAAGCGCAGCAACTGGCCGGTCGTGAAGGTGCTCAACGCGGCCGGCTACTACTCGCTGCCGACCGCCTCCAACGTCGCCGTCGCGCTCACCGCCGCCAGGATCCGCGGCGTGGACGACGGCACCCCGGCGGACGACCCGAACTACCTCCAGCAGAACCTCGACGGCGTCTACAGCATGAACGACCCGCGGGCGTACCCGATCTCCAGCTACAGCTACCTGATCGTGCCGCGCGCCGGAGCGGCGCAGCCCCCGCCGCCGCGCTTCAACAACGACAAGGGCTCCGCGCTCAGCCGCTTCCTCTCCTACGTGCTGTGCGAGGGCCAGGGCAAGGCGGACGACCTCGGGTACTCGCCGATCCCGCGCGGCCTGGTCCGCGGCGGACTGCTGCAGACCAAGTCCATCCCCGGCAACGCCAGCCCGGTCGACCCCAACACCCTCTCCAACTGCGCCAACCCGACCTTCAACGCGGCCGGCGAGCTGACCGTCCTCAAGAACGCCCCGATGCCCAGCGAGTGCGACAAGCTGGGCGCCCCGCTCAACTGCGTGGTGCAGGGCGGCAAGGCGACGCCGGCCGGCTCCGGCAGCGGCGCGGGCTCCGGCGGTGCCGGTGGCTCGGGCGGGTCCGGCGGCACCGGTGGTGCGGCGGGCGGTTCCGGCGGCACCGGCGGCTCGGGCGGATCCGGCGGCGGCACCGGGAACGGCGGCGGCACGGGCGGTGCCGGCACGGGCGGCACCGGTGGGGCCGACGGCGCGGCCGGCGGCGACCCGAACGCGGCCGGCGCCGGCGGTGCCGGTGACCCGAACGCGGCCGGCGACGCCGGTGACGGCGCCGGGGACGTGATCGACCCGCAGACCGGCCAGGTGGTCGCCCGCGGCCGCGGCGCCGCCGCCACCGAGGTGGCGGCCAACGTGGTCGAGGTCAGCGGCAAGCCCGAGGACTGGACGCTGTCCACCCTCACCGCGCTCGAACTGCTCGCCGTGGTGCTCGTCCCGCCGCTGCTCGGGCGGCGCCTGCTGCGCCGCCGCAACGGCTCGGGCGGCACCTCGTGACCGCCCCGGTGCTGGAGAAGCCGGCCGGGCGGCCGGCGCCGACCGCCGCGCCGGAGCCCACGGCCGACGGGCCGGCGCCCGCCCGGCCCGCCGTCCCGCCCGGGCGGCGGCGGTTCCTCCAGGGCGCCTGGGCGGTCAGCCTGGCGGCCGCGCTGGTACTGGGCTTCGTCGGCTACCTGTTCACGCTCTCGCACGTGCAGGAGCGGCACTACCAGTCCACCGCCTACAAGACCTTCCGGGACCAGCTGGCCCGGGCCGTCGCCCCGACCGGCGCGGCCGCCGACGGCGACCCGGTGGCGCTGCTGGACATCCCGGCGATCGGCCTGCACCAGGCCGTCGTGGTCGAGGGCACCACCGGCCGGGACCTGATGCGCGGCCCCGGCCACCGCCGGGACACCGCGCTGCCCGGCCAGCGCGGCGTCGCGGTGGTCTTCGGCCGCGGCGCCACCTTCGGCGCCCCGTTCGCCGAGCTGTCCAAGCTGCGGGTCGGCGACAAGATCGAAGCCACCACCGGGCAGGGCAGGTTCACCTACACCGTCAACGTGTACGGCGACGGCGACCACCCGATCGCCGACCCGGCCCGCAACCGGATGGTGCTGGTCACCGGGGACTCCGACTGGATCCCCGGCTCCACCGTCATGATCGGCGCCCGGCTGGAGGGCGAACCCGAGCAGAACCCCGGCGGCCGGCCCGCGACCGTCCCGTACGACAAGGCGCTGGCCGCCGACAAGGGCGCGCTGGCCACCCTGCAGCTGTGGTCGCTCGCCCTGCTGGGCGCGGTGCTCGGCGCGCTGGTGCTGGCCCGGTACTGGCGGCGCTCGGCCGCCTACCTGAGCCTCGCGCCGGTGGTCGGCGCGCTGCTCTGGGCGGTCTACGAGAACGCCGCCGCCCTGCTGCCCAAC
Organism: Kitasatospora xanthocidica; assembly: GCF_014656195.1. Classification (GTDB taxonomy): domain Bacteria; phylum Actinomycetota; class Actinomycetes; order Streptomycetales; family Streptomycetaceae; genus Kitasatospora; species Kitasatospora xanthocidica. The sequence continues at coordinate 586,504 of NZ_BNBY01000001.1, forward strand.
CTCTACTGACGCGCGCCCGGAGGACCGTACCGATGACCGACGCACCACTGAGCTCTGCCCCGCCGGCCGACGCCCCGCTGGCCGGCCCCTCGCCGGCCGACCCCGTCGCCGACACCATCACCCTCCCCCCGGTCGCCCCCGCCCCGTACGCCGACCCGCGGCACCCGCAGGGCCACCCCGGCGGGGGGTCGCTGGCCGGCCTGGAGACCCGGGACGTCTCCGCCTGGTTCGGCACCCGCAAGGTGCTGGAGCGGGTCTCGCTGGCGATGCCGGCCGGCGGGGTCACCGCGCTGATCGGCCCGTCCGGCTGCGGCAAGTCCACCTACCTGCGGATCCTCAACCGGATGCACGAGATGGTGCGCGGCGCCGCCCTCGCCGGCGAGGTGCTGCTGGACGGCGACGACGTCTACCGGCCCGGCCGGCGCCCCGCCGAGGTGCGGCGCCGGATCGGCATGGTGTTCCAGCGGCCCAACCCCTTCCCGGCGATGTCCATCCAGGACAACGTCGCCAGCGGGCTCAAGCTGGCCGGGATCAAGGTCTCCAAGGAGGAGCGCCGGGACCTCGTGGAGACCAGCCTGCGCCGGGCCGGGCTCTGGGACGAGGTCTCCACCCGGCTGCACACCCCGGGCGGCGCGCTCTCCGGCGGCCAGCAGCAACGCCTGTGCATCGCACGGTCGTTGGCCGTCTCTCCGGACATCCTGCTGATGGACGAGCCGTGCTCCGCGCTCGACCCGACCTCCACCCGCCGGGTCGAGGAGACCATCGCCGAACTGCGGGGGCGGCTCACCATCGTCATCGTCACCCACAACATGCAGCAGGCCCAGCGTGTCTCGCAGAGCTGCGCGTTCTTCCTGGCCACCCACGACACCCCGGGCCGGATCGTCGAGGCCGGGCCGACCGAGCAGATCTTCGGCAGCCCGCGCGACCAGCGGACCTCGGACTACGTCAACGGCCGCTTCGGATAAGGCGGTTGCCGCAACCTGTCGGAGTTGCGGCCGGGGGAGCTAGCGGCCCGGTCAGCCGAGGCCGAGCAGCTCCTCCAGGACTGCCGCGACGCCGTCCTGCTCGTTGCTCACCGTGTGCAGCGGCACCGCCGCCAGCACCTGCGGGTGGGCGTTGGCGACGGCGTACGCGGTGCCGGCCCAGGCCAGCATCTCCAGGTCGTTCGGCATGTCGCCGAAGGCCACCACCTCGCCGCGGTCGATCCCGTGCCCGGCGCACCAGCGGGCCAGCGTGCTGGCCTTGGTGACGCCGGGCGCGCTGATCTCCAGCAGCGGGATCGGCGCCGAGCGGGTGATCTCCGCCAGGTGCCCGGCGGCCGACCGGGCCTCGGTGAGGAAGGTGTCCGGGTCGAGCTCCGGATGCTTGGCCAGCAGCTTGAACAGGCCCCGGACCGGTCCGCCGGCCCCCAGCAGCTCCTCCGCCGGGCCGATCGCGTGCTCCAGGTCGTCGCCCCACATCGGCACCACGTAGTCGGGCTCGCGGGCCCAGCCGTCCGGGTACTCGAAGGCGAACGCCGTCCCGGGCAGCTTGGCCCGCAGCACCTCGACCACCGCCAGCGTGGTCTCCACCGGCAGCGGGAACGACTCCAGCAGCTCCCCGCGCCGCACGTCCACCACCGCGCCGCCGTTCGAGCAGATCGCCACCCCGTGGCCGCCGATGTGCGGGCTCACCTGCTGCATCCAGCGCGGCGGCCGCCCGGTCACGAACACCACCTGCACCCCGGCCGCCTCGGCCGCCGCCAGCGCCGCGGCGGTGCGGTCGGTCACGGTGCCGCCGGAGCAGAGCAGGGTGCCGTCCAGGTCGGTGGCGATCAGGCGGGGAGCGGTACGGGGTTCGGTCACCGGTCCATCTTCGCCCATCGGCGCCGCCGGGTCACCGGCACGGTCGGGGACCGGCCGAGGGTCCGCGCCGGGCGCCGGGCGGGGCCGATCCGGCCCTTCGTGCGCCGTTTCCGGCCGAACCGCCCCGGCCCGGGGTGTCCCGGCCCCGTACGGCGGGCAGGACTGCCCACGGCCACCCCGTCGGCAGGAAGAGCCATGCCCACTCGCCAGCTCCGTGCCCAGCCGCCCCCGACCGCCCGCCCCGGCCCCGGCTCCGGCGGCCCGGACGCGACCGACACCTCACGCGACCCGGTCCTGCTCGGTGACGTCCTCTTCCACACCCTCGCGGACCTCGCCCGCCGCACCGAGGCCCCCGCCCTCCCGGCCCAGCGCACCCGCCCGCACCCGTAGCGGCGTGGTGATCGGCACCGGGAACGCCGAGGGCCTCCCGGCAGCTCGCGGTGCGAGCTCCCGGGAGGCCCCTTTCACGGATGCCGGGCGGTGTCCTAGCGGAGCGCCAGCGACAGGGCCGTCGCGTTGTAGCTGTTGACGGGCAGCGCCGCGTCGTACCAGACGCCACCGGCGCTGTGCACCTCGTGCACCTGGTTGTCCTCGACCGCCTCGATGACGCGCTCGCCGGCCTTGGTGATCTTCGCCGACAGGGCGGTGATGCCCGTGACGCCGGGGATCACGCCGTCGTGCCAGCCGTCGGAGGCGCTGTAGACCTCGTGCAGCTGGTTGTTCTTGACGCCCGCGATGACGCGGTCACCGTTGCCGTTGAAGTTGAAGCTGAGCGCGGTGATGCCGCCCAGGCCCGGGATCACGCCGTCGTGCCAGCCGTCGGCCGCGCTGTAGACCTCGTGCAGCTCGCCGCCCTTGATGGCCTCGATGACGCGGGCGCCGGAGGGGCTGTAGGAGAAGCTGAGCGCGGTGATGCCGTCCAGACCGGGGATCACGCCGTCGTGCCAGCCGTCCGGCGCGCTGTACACCTCGTGCAGCTGGCCGTTCTTGATGGCCTCGATGACGCGGTCGCCCGAGGGGCTGTAGGAGAAGCTCATCGCGGTGATGCCGTCCAGGCCCGGGATCACGCCGTCGTGCCAGCCGGTGGCGTCGGTGTAGATCTCGTGCAGCTGGCCGTTCTCGATCGCCTCGATCACCCGCGCTCCGGAGGAGTTGTAGGTGAAGCTCAGCGCGCTGACGCCGGTGACGCCGGGGACGATGCCGTCGTGCCAGCCGGTGCCGTCGGTGTAGACCTCGTGCAGCTGGCCGTTCTCGGCGACCTCGATGGTCCGGTTGGTGCCGGAGGCCGGCGGGCAGAGCAGGCCCATCACCTTGCGGGCGTCGGGGGTGCCCATGCCGGTGGCCATGTCGTAGCCGGAGCCGGCCTGGTACAGGCCGCCCTGGATGCCGATGTCGTTGTTGCCGGAGGTGACGTCCCGGAGCGGGTTGAGGCCGTTCTTCGCGGCCCAGTAGAACGCCGGGGCGATGAAGCCGACCCGGTCGGAGCAGCTGCCCGGGCCGTTCTGGTGCGCCACGATGGCGGCCCAGAGCGGGGCGGAGGCGCTGGTGCCGCCGAGGATCGTCCAGGTGTTGGCACCGGTGGCGATCATGTAGCCGGTCGACGGGTCGGCGTCGGCGGCCACGTCGGGGACCTGGCGGCAGGCGGTGCCGGCCGCGGCCTGGCAGTTGGTGGTGGTGTACCCGGGGCCGGTGAAGCCGGCCTGGTACGAGCCGTTGCTGCCGAGCGACCAGCGGGAGACGCCGCCGCCGCTCGCACCGCCGTGGCTGTTCCACACCGACTCGGAGATGGTGCCGGTGGTGTCGCGCAGGGTGGTGCCGCCGACACCGGTGACGTACGGCTGGCTGGCCGGGTCGGAGGTGCTCAGCGCGTTGGTGATGTTCGTCGGCGCGCCGGCGTTCTTCAGGTAGTTGCAGCCGCTGGAGCCGTCGTCACCGGAGGCCGCCAGCACGGTCTGGCCCTGCGTCGCGGCCTGGACGAAGATGTCCGACTCCGCCTGCAGGTCGCTGGTGGCCATCACCTGGTCGCAGACGCCCCAGCTGGTGGTGACCACCTGGGCGAGGTTGTCCGTGACGATCTTGCGGTAGGTGTTCTGGATGTCCGCCTGGGTGGCCTTCGCGGCGTCCGGGCCCTGGTAGACCAGCACGTTCGCGCGGGGCGCGAGACCGATGACGGTGTCGAGGTCCAGCGCCGTCTCGACGCCGACGCCGGTGTCGGTCGGCGCGGCCTGGACACCCGCGTTGACCTTGACCCGCTGCACCGAGGCGTTGGTGCCGACGCAGGACTGGTAGGTGTTCAGCGCCGCGTCGGAGTACTCCTCCAGCGCGAAGACGGCGACCGTCGTGCCGGCGCCCCCGTCGGCCATCGGCTCCAGGCCGTAGGCGCTGGCGAGCATGTGGGGGCTGAAGTAGTCGTGGGCGTCGACCTTGCCCGGGAACTGCGACGTCGCGCCCGCGCACAGCGCGGGGTAGTTCATGGGCATCCCGGTGCCGTTCGGCACGGGAGCGGTGAGCGGGCCGGGCTTGCCGGTGGCCCCGACCACGTGGTTGCTGTGCGCCTGGGCCAGCGTGTTGAAGCCGACGACGCCGGTGATCGCCCCGGCCACGTCGGAACGCACCGAGGGGGCCGTGGTGTTCAGGAATCCGGTCCGGCCGTCGGCCGTCCGGTAACCGGCCAGGTCCACGTCGAAGGCCTGCTTGGCCTGGGCGACGGTGGTGGAGACCGGGATGGTCAGGCCGTCGTCCTCGACGCCCCCCGGCTTCAGACCCTGGGCCGTCAGAGCCTGCTTGACCTTGGCGACGGTGGCCTGGTCGGCACCGAAGCGCTGCGCGAACTCACCGGTCTTCAGGAAGCGGTGGTACAGCGGCGAGGTCTTGTCGGTCACCGCCGCGGCGAGCGCCTTGGCACCGGCCTCGTCGCGGGGCTTCAGGTGCACGCTCAGCTGCACCGGGGTGTCGTCCGCCGGGGCGCCGGTCTTGACGGCGTCGCTCGGCGCGGTCGGCACGGTGCCGACGCGCTGGGTCGTCGGTGCGTCGGCCTGAGCCGCCGGCAGGCCCGCGCAGGTGACCAGGGCAGCGGTGGCTATGGCCAGGATGGCCGTCCTGGACAGCGGATTCGCCGTCCAGGACAACCGGGCGTGTGGCGTCGGATGGGACATCCGCGCTCCCCCCAATTTGATGATCCGATGGACTCTCGAACGACAGTCCGACGGGTGTTCTATCAGGCCCTGCCGACAGCTCCGAAATCAATTACCCGCACCGCTCCGACCAGGGGTCGGCGGTCCTTCCCCGGACCGTCCGCGGTCGCGTGCACCGCCCGCTCAGGCGGCGGCCGGGGCGGGGCGCTCGCGCAGGAGGAGGACGGCGTTCAGGGCGACCGCCGCGGCGGTGAGGCCGTGCACGCCGAACGCGGTGGCGGCAGACCCGTGGTTGCCCAGGACCGTCAGCATGTCGGTGACGGGCGCGAAGGTGAGCCCCAGCAGCATCCAGCCGGCGGCCCTGCGGTGACCGGTCAGCAGGAGGGCGAGGAGGCCCAGGCCGGTCGCGACGTCGCGCCCGCCCTTGACGGTGAGGAAGCCCGTGCCCTCGTGCCGCGGCCAGCTCGGCAGGCCGAATCCGGCCGCGGACCCCTGGGGGTCCAGCAGGTAGATGACGCCGATGTACAGGACGAACAGGACGCTCAGGACGGTGAGGACGGTGGTGAAGCGCTTCATGGCTTTCCTGTCTTTCAGTGCGGAGGGGTTGGTCCGGGCGGAGGGGCGGTCGGGGCGGTTCGGGCGGGGGCGGTCGGGGCGGTTCGGGCGGGGGCGGTCAGCCGCGGACACGGCGGGTGGCGCGGGCGTACCGCGCGCGGCCGACGGCGTGCCAGAGCAGTCGGGCGGGGAGCGGCAGGCCGCCGAGGAGCGCCGAGCGTTCGGCCGGACCGGCCTCCTCCAGGACCATGCCGAGGAAGAACAGCAGCTTGGGCTTGGGCGTGTGGGCCAGGAAGTGCTCGCCCATCGCGTTCCACTCGTGCGGCCACAAGTGCCGTGCCGCGAGCGGGAGCAGCGAGGTCTCCTCCTCGTCCAGGTGCTCGACGAGGACCGCGTGGTGCTCGGCGAGGGCAGCCGTGAGCGTGTCGCGTTCCGCCTCTCCGGCCGCCGGCTCCCAGGCGGCCAGGGCGGTGCCGGCCGCCGCGAGGGTGGCGGCGACGCGTTCGTGCTGGGCCTCCATCCGCAGGACGAGGTCGGCTTCGAGGTCGACCCTGGCCAGCAGGGGAGGCCACAGGAACGCGTCCTCGCCGTGGTGGTGGTTGGTCAGGCCGAGCCGGTAGTCGCGGAAGTGGTCCGCCAGCACGCGGGCGCGGGCGGTGTCCCCGGGGGCCACGGCGGCGACCAGCTCGACCAGCAGTCGTGACTCGCGGCGCAGGCCGCGGTGGACGACCACCATCTCCCGGGTGTTCGGGCGGTTCTGTACGGGTGCGTTCTCGGTGTCCATGCGAGAAGGCTCGCCAGGGGCTCCTGGAGGGCGTTTGGAAGCGACTTGGAGGAAGGCCGTCCGGCGGCGGGCGGGCCGTCTACGATGTGCCCGGTGACGGTCTCCCTACGCGTGCTCGGCTCCTTCGCGGCCGAGTGGAACGGCGGCCCCGTCCCGCTCGGCGGCCGGCGGCAGCGCGCGGTCCTGGCCCGGCTGGCGGTGGCACGCGGCGCGGTCGTCTCGGTCGACCGGCTGGTCGAGGAGATCTGGCAAGGAGCCCCGCCCGCACGGGCGGTGACCTCGCTCCAGGCGTACGTGTCGAACCTGCGACGGCTGCTCGAGCCCGGCAGGGCACCGCGCACTCCGGCCACCCTGCTGGTCAGCGCACCGCCCGGGTACGCGCTGCGCCTGCCCGAAGGCGCCGTCGACGCCTGGCGGTTCGAGCGGCTGCTGCGCGAGGCGCGCGAAGTCCCGCCGTGGCGGCCGGAGACCGCGCGGAGCCTGCTCGGCGAGGCGCTGTCGCTGTGGCGGGGCACGGCGTACGCCGAGTTCGTCGACGACTCCTGGGCCCGGGCCGAGGTCGCCCGGCTGGACGAGCTGCGGCTGGTCGCACGCGAGCTGAACGTGGTCGCCGGACTGAGGTCGGCGGATGCCGCGGTGACCGTTCCCGAGGCCGAACTGCTCACCCTCGACGAGCCGTTGCGGGAGGAGGGCTGGCGGCTGCACGCGCTGGCGCTGTGGGCGGAGGGCCGGCAGGCCGACGCGCTGGCGACGCTGCGCCGGGCCCGCGCGGTCCTGGCGGCCGAGGTGGGCCTCGACCCGGGGCCCGCGCTGAGCGGGCTCGAAGCGGCCGTCCTGGGCGGTCGCACCGAGGTGCTGCGGGCCGCGACGGAGGTTCCCCGGCACCGGCCGCCGACCCGGCCCGACGTCCGGAGCGCCCCGGCCCCGGCGGACCGGCCCGCCACCGAGGCGCACCCCGCCACCGAGACGAGCCCTGCCGCCGACACCCGCACCGCCACCGACACCCGCCGACCCGCCACCGACACCCGCCCGTTCGTCGGCCGCGACGCCGAGCTCGCCCGGCTGGTGGAGGCCGCCGGCCGGGCGGCCACCGCCGGGCCCGGGGTCGCGCTGGTCACCGGAGAGGCGGGCCTGGGGAAGTCGGAGCTGCTGGAGCGGTTCGGCGAGCGGCTCCGTGGAGACGGCTGGCTGGTCGCCGTCGGCCACGCCACCGACGACGAGGGCGCGCCACCCGCGTGGCCCTGGGTGGCGGCACTGCGGACGATCGCCGCCGCCGTGCCGCCGCCGGCCGGGTCCGCCGAGGTCCTGGCCCCGCTGCTCTCCGACCGCGCGTCCGGCCGGGGCCCCGACGAGGACGTGGCCGCCGGCCGGTTCCGTCTGAACCGCGCGGTGTCGCGGTGGCTCGCGGCGGTGGCCCGCGAACGGCCGCTGGCCGTGCTGCTGGACGACCTGCACTGGGCCGACGCCGAGACGCTCGCCCTGCTGACCGGCCTGACCGACCTGCCCCAGGGGACACCGGTCCTGGTCGTGGCCGCCTACCGTCCGAACGAGGTCGAGGGCCCGCTCGCGGACCAGCTCGCCGTGCTCGCCGGGCGCTCCCCGCTGCGGCTGCCGCTGCCGGGGCTGCCCGGGCCGGCCGTCGCCGAGGTGATCAAGGCCGCCGGTGCCGGGCCGGTGGACGCCGGAACGGTCGCCGCGCTCGCCGAACGCACCGGCGGCAACCCCTTCTACGTGTGGGAGAGCGCCCGGCTGCTGGGCAGCGAAGGCGCGTTGGTCGCCCTGTCCGAGGTGCCGGAGGGGGTACGGGACGTGGTGCGCCGCCGGCTCGGGCGCCTCCCCGAGGCGGTGGTGGCAGTGCTCCGGCTGGCCGCCGTCGTCGGGCGCGAGGCGGACGTCGAGCTGCTGGTCGGCGCCGCGGACACCGACGAGGACGGGGTCCTGGGCGGGCTGGACGCCGGCCTGGTCGCCGGACTGCTGACCGAGCCCGCCCCCGGCCGCGTCCGGTTCACCCACGCGCTGGTGCGCGACACGCTGCTCGCCGATCTGAGCGGCCTGCGGGCCAGGCGGATGCACGGGCGGATCGCGGCCGGTCTGGAGCGGCTCGGTTCGAGCGACGTGTCCGCGCTGGCCCACCACTTCGCGAGGTCGGCGGCTTCAGCCACGGCTGCCCAGGGCGTGCACTACTGCCTGCGCGCGGCCGACCTGGCGGCCGCCAGGTACGCCCACGACGCGGCGGCCGATCTGCTCGCGGCCGCGCTGGACTGCTTCGACCGGACCCCGGCCGGCCCGTCGGAGGACCGGGAGGCGGAACGCGTCGACCTGCTGGGCAGGCTGCTGCGCGCCCAGGTGCGGGCCGGGGCGGTCATGTCCGCCCGCGCGACCCGGCAGCGGGCGATCGACTGCGCGGTCGGCACCGGCCGCAGCGAGCTGCTGATCCGCGCGCTCACCGCCTGGTCCGAGCCCACGCCGTGGCAGACCCGGCCGTACGGCGCGGTCGACGAGCCCGTGGTCGCGCTGCTCGGCCGGTCCCTGGACCTGCCGGACCTGGCACCCGCCGCCCGGTGCGGGCTGCTGCTCGCCTACTGCGCCGAACTGTCCGACGAGCGGAACCCGCGGGTGCGGGCCGCGGCCGAGGAAGCCGTCGGACTCGCGACGGCCCTGGGGGACCCCGGCCTTCGCGCGCGGGCGCTCGCGGCGCTGCTCCGCGAACTCGACACCGAGCTCGACACCGAGCGCGAGGGCGGCGAGCTCGCGCCGCGGAGCGAGGAGCTCGTCCGGCTCGCCACCGAGCACGACCTGCCGGCCTTCCGCTGGTTCGGCCTGCTCAGCCTGTCGACCGCCGCCGCAGCCGCAGGCGACGTCGCCGCCGCGTACGCCCACATCGACACCTGCGTCGAACTGGCCCGGACCTACCGGATGCCGGGGCCCGTCGTGGTCGGTCAGACCGCGCTGGCGACCCGGGCGCTGATCGAAGGGCGCGCCGAGGACGCCGAGGAGCTGTACGCCGAGGCCACCGCCGGAATGGCCAGGCAGGGCTCTCCGCACGCCGACGGCTTCCTGCAGGTCGCGCTGGCGACGATCCGGGCCGCGCAGGGACGGCTCGGCGAGTTCGTCCCGCAGGCCCGGCGGCTGACCGAGGAGTTCGGCCCGCTGGTGGCGGACCTGCTCGCGGCGGCCCTGTGCGCCGCCGGCCGGCCGGACGAGGCCCGCGCCGTCCTGGCCCGGGTCGGGCCGCTGCGCACCGACTACCTCCTCACGGTCCTCGCGACCTTCCGCGCGATGGCCGTGGTGGCGCTCGGCGAGCGGCAGCGGGCCGACGAGCTGTACGCCACCCTGCTCCCCCACCGTGACGCGCCGCCGCCCGCCGCGGGCTTCACCCTGGCGATCCGCCCGGTCGCGTACACCCTCGGCGAGCTCGCCCGCCTGCTCGGCCGCGACGCCGAGGCCGCCGCGCATTTCGCGCATGCCGCCACCGTCGCCGACCGGTGGGGCACCGCCCTGGGGCGCGGCGTCAGCGGCTGACCGGAAGGGCACGCCCGTGACCTCGGTCAAGCCTCGTTCGCCCGTCGCCCGTCGCCCGTCACCCGTCGCCCCTGGGCGGGCGAGCCGCTTCGGCGTCCGGGGCCGGCTCCGCCCGGCGGTGCGGGCGGAGCGGGGCCGCCGTTCAGGAGGCGAGGCGCTTCAGTGCCGCGGTGGCGGTGCCTTCGACGGAGGCAGTCTGGCCGGGGACCTCGACGATGGCGACCTTGGTGCCGCTGCGCAGGACCGCGACCCCGCCGGCGGCGGCGCCGTCGCCGTTGTAGGCCGGGTACCAGCGGGCGGTGCCGCCGGTGACGGTCAGGGTGTGGGCCGCGCCGTAGTGCCAGTGGCCGGCGGGCTCGTCCTGGCAGTCCTCGACGAGCGCGACGAGCTGCTTCTCCCAGGCGGCGGCGGTGGACCCGGTGGGGGCGCTCGCGGCGGACTCCCTCAGCATGCCGTGGTTGTCGAGGGTCCAGTTCACGGACGCGTACGCGGTGGCCTGGCCCTTGGTCAGGTCGCGCATCGTCGCCTCGCCGGAGCACGCGGACAGCGCCTCGCGTCCGGCCAGCTCGACGGTCGCGCCGACCGGGTTCAGGCCCTGCGGGATGTCCTCGCTCTGGACGAGGCGGGCGGAGCCGAGTCCGGGCGCGGTGGCCGCGGCCGGGCGGGCGGCGGCCGCGTCGCGCTGCGCGGACCCGTCGGCGGCGGCCGACTGGGTGCCGACGACGCCGGCCGTGATCAGTGCGGCGGCGAAGCAGGCCGCGGCGGCGAGCCGGTTGCGGCGGACGGACTTCTGGACGGTCTGGTTCTCGGTCATCTGGTCCCCCTGTTGGTCGGGACGCCTGCTGCGTCCTCGTACAACTGGGGAGATGCCGCCGCCGGAGGGAAAGTCGGAGCCCCTGACCGGCTGTTTCACAGCTGTGACAGAGCGGTCCTGACGACGCGGTCCATCGCGGCCGTCCCCAGGCAGGCCTCCACCTCCAGCACCCCGTAGTGGCTGCCGCTGCGCAGTACGGCGATGCCGCCGCAGGGTTCCTTGCCCTCGGGCGCGGTGCCGGTGGTGTTGAGCGATCCCTGGTACATGCCCATCCATCGCGCGGTGACGTCCGGGCCGAGCTGCAGCGTCGTGGTCTTTCCGTAGACCCAGTGCCCTGGTGTCGACTCCTGGCAGGGCACCTCCTCCAGCAGCAGGCGTTCGCTGTAGTTCTGCGCCAGGGAAGGGCTCTGGGCCTCGGCGGCGACCTCGCGGGCGACCTGGCCGCCGCTCTCGCCGGCCACGGTGGGGTCGTCCGGGCTGCTGCGGCTGGTGATCAGTCCGCGGAAGTGGGCGCCGCGCCCGCCCAGGGTCTGGGTGAGGGTCTTCTCGCCGGTGCAGGCCGCGTTGGCGTAGTTCCCGTCGCCGTACCGGTCGGTGACGTGGATCCGCTCGACGCCGACGTCCGGGCCGAAGGCCGCGGGCTCCAGCAGGTTCGCGGCCGTCACCGGCCCGGTCGCACCGGTCGCACCGGTCGGTGAGGCGGAGCCGGAGCCGGAGGCCGAGGACGCGGGCGTCGGGACGGACCCGCCGGGCGTCGCGGGAGCGGACGCGCTCTGGGACGCCCCGCTGACCGCGGCACCCGATGGTGCCGCCGGGTGCGCGGTGGTTCCGGGGGGCGCCGGCAGGACGAACCGGCCGGCCGCCAGCCCGAGCGCGGAGGCTGCCACCAGGGCGGCGACGGCGGACCGGGGCCGGACGACGACGCGGCCGCCGCCCGCCGCAGGACGGCCGGTCACAGACCGGTGACCAGGCGCTCGCGCATGAAGCTGCGGGCCTTGTGGATGCGGTCCTTGACGGTGCTCAACGGGGCGTCCAGCATCTCGGCCACCTGGATGTAGGTCAGGTCGCCGAGGTCGCGCAGCACGAAGGCCTCCACCACGGCGGGGTGCCGCTGCTCCAGCGCGGCCAGCGCCTCCATCACGTCGAGCCGGGTCCCGGCGATGACGCTGGTGGTGCGCGGGTCGACGGACTCGGGGAGGTCGTCGTGGCTGTCCTCGGCGCGCCGGCGCATCGAGCGGTAGGTGGACCGGGCGGCGTTCGAGGCGATCACCGTCACCCAGCCCAGGAAGGAGCCGCGGCCGCCGTACTCGCCCAGGTGCCTGCTGATGGACAGCAGCGCGTCCTGCGCGGCCTCCTCCGCGTCGGCGTGGTGGGGCAGGAAGCGCGAGCAGCGGCGCAGCACCACCGGCCGCAGCTTGGCCAGCAGGTGCTCCATCGCCGCCGGGTCCCCCGCCTGAGCGGTCGCCACGAGCCGTTCCAACTCGGCCTCTTCGAACATCCGGATCCCCCCGTTTCGTCCCGCCCGGCACCCCGCCCGTCGAGCGGGAGTTCCGCACTCCCGCCGACTCCGGCAGAATGCTGCCACATGCGCAAGCTCGGCCGTTACCTCCTCCTGGAGCGGCTCGGAGCCGGCTCCTTCGCGACGGTCTGGAAGGCCTACGATCCGGAGCTCGACACCGAGGTCGCGGTGAAGGTGCTGGCCGAGAACTGGGCCGCCAACGCCGATGTGCGCGAGCGGTTCCTGGCGGAGGCGAGGCTGCTGCGCCGGATCGCCAGCCCGCGGGTGGTCCGGGTGCACGACGTCGGGGTGCAGGAGGAGCGGCCCTACTTCGTCATGGACTACGTGCGCGGCGGCACCGTGGCGGACCGGGTCGGGCAGTGCGACCCGCAGGAGGCGCTGCGGCTGGCCGCGGAGGCGGGCTACGCGGTCCAGGTCCTGCACGAGGCGGGCGTGGTGCACCGCGACGTCAAGCCGTCCAACCTGCTGCTCGACACCGGCCCCTCACCCGCCGCGGTGCTGGTGGCGGACCTGGGCAGCGCGAAGCAACTGGCCGACGCGTCCGGGCTGACGGTGACCACGGGCACGCCCGCGTACATGGCGCCGGAACAGGCCTTCCAGACCGGCGGGTTCGACGGGAGGGCCGACGTGTACGCGCTGGCCGTCGTGGCCTACGAGCTGCTGACCGGGCAGAAGCCGTTCGGCCCGGGCGGGCGCGCCACCGCCCTGATGACCGGCCAGCCGGCCGCCTCGACGCTGCCGGCGCTCCCGTCCGGAACGGAGCTCCCGCCGAACGTCGCCCTGCTGCTCCGGGCCGCGATGTCCGTCGAGCCGGCGGACCGACCGCCGACCGCCCAGGCCTTCGCGGACGCGCTGCTGGCTCCGGTCCCGCAGTCCCGGCCGCTGGAAGGCCCGAGGTGGCTGACCCGGCGCGCGGTCTGGCTGGCGTCGGGCACGGTGTTCACGGCGGCGACCCTGCTGAGCTGGCTGCGGCGCTGAATCGGCCGGGGAGCCGCTGACGGCTGCCGTAGGGTCGGCGGTATGCGACTGAGCACGGTGATCCTCCCCATCCACCGGTGGAGCGAGGGGCAGAAGATCTGGCGGCGGGCCGAGGACCTCGGGTTCCACGCCGCGTACACCTACGACCACCTCTCCTGGCGGTCCTTCCGGGACGAGCCGTGGTTCGGATCGGTCCCGACGCTGACGGCCGCCGCGACGGCGACCGAGCGGATCCGGCTCGGCACGCTGGTGACCTCGCCGAACTTCCGGCACCCGGTGACCCTGGCGAAGGAGCTGATCACGCTGGACGACGTGTCCGGCGGGCGGCTCACGCTGGGCATCGGGGCCGGCGGGACGGGGTTCGACGCGACGGCGATGGGCCAGGAGGCCTGGTCGCCGAAGGAGCGGGCGGACCGGTTCGGCGAGTTCCTGCCGCTGCTGGACGAGCTGCTGCGCACCGACGCCACCACCCGGGAGGGCACGTACTACGAGGCGGTCGAGGCCCGGAACATCCCCGGCTGCGTGCAGACCCCGCGGGTGCCGTTCTACGTGGCCGCGACCGGCCCGCGCGGGCTGAAGCTGGCCGCCGAGTACGGGCAGGGCTGGGTGACGTACGGCGATCCGCGCGGCCCGGCGGACGTGCCGGTGGAGCAGGCGCCCGAGGTGATCGCGAAGCAGATCGAGAAGCTGACGGCGGCCTGCGAGGCGCAGGGCCGGGACGTCGCCACCCTGGAGAAGGTGCTGCTCCAGGGCTCCACGGCGGAGAAGCCGCTGGCCTCCCTGGACGCCTTCGTCGACTGGGCCGGCCGCTACCGGGAGCTGGGCATCACCGAGCTGGTGATCCACTGGCCCGTCCCGGACTCGATCTTCGAGAACGACCTCGCGGTCTTCGAGCGGATCGCCACCGAGGGCCTCGCCCAGCTGGGATGACCCCCTCCCGCCGGAGCGCCCGACGCCCCGGGCGCTCCGGCGTCCGGGGCGTCGGGCTTTGGGCTTCGGGTGCCAGGGTTCCCGGGAGGGTGTCGGGGCGAGGCGCTAGTCTGTCCGCCGCACCGTCCAACTGATCATGCGTCACCACGGGGGTTCGTTCACCATGTCTGCTTCCAGGAGACTGCTCGCCACCGCTCTGGTCGCCACCGCCGCGCTCGGTCTCGCGGCCTGCGGCCCGGACGACTCGTCGGACCAGGGCGCGGGGAGCGGGTCGGGCACCGCGACCGCCGCCCCGACCGCCGCGGCCCCGACCACCGCCGCCCCGGCCGGCACCGGGAAGCCCGCCGCCCCGGGCGGCACCGCGAAGCCCGCGCCGAGCGGCACCCCGGGCGCCTCCGGTGAGCCCGAGGAGGGCTTCTGCACCCACGGGCCGCTGCCGGCCGGCCAGAAGTGGATCTACCCGGGGAAGGGCACCACCGCGGCCACCCTGGTGTACAAGGACACCAAGGACGTCTGCGGCGTCAACGACGTCGGCTTCGACCCGGTGGGCGCCGACAAGACCGCCGCGTTCGCGCCGACCGCCAAGGGCCACCTGAGCTCGGTGCTGGCCCCGCCGAAGGACGTCAACGTGGCCGACCTGGTGAAGCACATCAACGAGTGCATCGCCAACCCGCACAACGAGAAGGGCTCGTACCCCTGCTCGACGGGCGACTACAAGGTCGCGATCGACGCCTCCGGCAAGGTCACCGAGCTGTGGGAGCGCGCGCACTCCTGAGCCGCGACCCCTAGGGGGGCGGGGCCCGGGCGTCATACCGCAGCAGCAGACCGGCTCGTCATTCCAGCTCATGTCCCCCGCCGGGCAAGGCCGTTACGTTGGTCGGCGTGTCCACAGCTGTCATCAAGACGGACGGCCTCACCAAGAGGTTCCCCCGGGTCACCGCCCTCGACCAGCTCACCGTCGAGGTGCGGCCCGGGGTGGTCGGCCTGGTCGGGTCCAACGGAGCGGGCAAGTCCACACTGATCAAGATCCTGCTCGGGCTCGCCCCGGCGACGTCCGGCCGGGGCGAGGTCCTCGGCCTGGACATCGCCACCCGGGGCTCCGAGATCCGCGAGCGGGTCGGCTACATGCCCGAGCACGACTGCCTGCCGCCGGACGTCTCGGCCACCGAGTTCGTCGTGCACATGGCCCGGATGGCGGGCCTGCCCGCCACCGCCGCCCGTGAGCGCACCGCCGACACCCTGCGGCACGTCGGCCTGTACGAGGAGCGGTACCGGCCGATGGGCGGGTACTCGACCGGCATGAAGCAGCGGGTCAAACTCGCCCAGGCCCTGGTGCACGACCCGAAGCTGGTACTGCTGGACGAGCCGACCAACGGCCTCGACCCGGCCGGCCGGGACGAGATGCTGGGCCTGATCCGCCGGGTGCACACCGACTTCGGCATCTCGGTGCTGGTCACCACCCACCTGCTCGGCGAGCTGGAGCGCACCTGCGACCACCTGGTCGTCATCGACGGCGGCAAGCTGCTGCGCTCCTCCTCCACCGCCTCCTTCACCGAGGCGACGGCCGTCCTCGCGGTCGAGGTCACCGACTTCCCGGAGGACCACTTCCCGGAGGACCACGGCCGCGCACCGGGCGAGGCGGTCCGCGAACGGCTGGCCGCCGCCGGCGTCGAGGTCCAGCCCGAGGGCACGCACCTGCTGCTGGTCCGGCTCGCGGACGAGTCGACGTACGACACCATCCGCGACACCGTGGCCGGCCTCGGCCTCGGCCTGGTCCGGCTGGAGCAGCGGCGGCACCGGGTCGCCGAACTCTTCACCGGTGAGCGGGACTCCGGCCGGAACGACCAGGACGGCGGAGACGACCAGGACGACCAGAGCAGCAGGGGAGGTTCGGACGATGGCGCAGCCTCCTGACACCAGGTCCGCCGACACCAGGTCCGCCGACACCGGGTCCGCCGACACCGGCGTCATCCACGACATCGGCTACCGCGGCTACTCCGGCCCCCGGCTCGGCCGCGGCTACGCCACCCGCTCGCTCTTCACCCAGAGCCTGCGCGCCGCGTACGGCCTCGGCCGCTCCGGCAAGTCCAAGGTGCTGCCGATGCTGGTGCTGGCCGTGGTCACCGTGCCCGCCGCGATCGTGGTGGCGGTCGCGATCACCATGAAGCGCGACCAGCTGCCGGTCGAGTACGCCGGCTACCTCGCCAGCGTCAACCTGGTGATCGCGGTCTTCCTCGCCTCCCAGGCGCCGGTGCTGCTCTCCCGGGACCTGCGGTACCAGACCGTGCCGCTCTACTTCTCCCGCCCGATCACCCGCACCGACTACGTCCGGGCCAAGTTCGCGGCCATGGTCTGCGCCCAACTGCTGCTGATGGCGGCCCCGTTGCTGGTGCTGTACCTCGGCGCGCTGCTCGGCGGGATGGACTTCTCGTACAACACCGGGCACTTCCTGTACGGCCTGGTCGCGGCCGTGCTGTACGCCCTGGTGCCGACCTCGGTGGCGCTGGTCATCGCGGCCGCCACCCCGCGCCGGGGCTTCGGGGTGGCCGCCATCATGGGCTACCTGGCGGTCAGCGCCGCGGTGGCCGCCGTCGCGGTCGGCATCAGCGACCCGGGTACGACCGGCTCCGACGCCGCCCAGTGGACCTCGCTGATCTCGCCCACCGAGCTGGTGGAGTCGCTGGTCAACGAGGTGTTCGACCTGGGCGTCGGCCTCGACCGCCGGTACGCGCCGGGCGGGCTCGGCATCGCGGTGTTCGCACTCGTGGCCCTGGCGCTGGTGGTCGGCTCGTACCGGCTGCTGCTGACCCGCTACAAGAAGGTGTGAGGGAGGGCGGCATGGCCACCATCAGCATCGACAAGGTCTCCCGCTGGTTCGGGAACGTGGTCGCGGTCAACGACGTCACCATGGCCATCGGCCCGGGCATCACCGGCCTGCTGGGCCCCAACGGCGCGGGCAAGTCCACGCTCATCCACATGATGAGCGGCTTCCTCGCCCCCTCCAGCGGCTCGGTGACCCTGGACGGCGCGCCGATCTGGCGCAACCAGCAGGTGTACCGGCAGATCGGCCTGGTTCCCGAGCGGGAGTCGATGTACGACTACCTGACCGGCTGGGAGTTCGTCCTCGCCAACGCCGAACTGCACGGCCTGCCCCAGCCTGGCGCCGCCGCCCGCCGGGCACTGGACCTGGTGGAGATGGACTACGCCAAGGACCGTCGTACCGGCACGTACTCCAAGGGCATGAAACAGCGGGTCAAGATGGCCTCCGCGCTCGTCCACGACCCGGCCGTCCTGCTCCTGGACGAGCCCTTCAACGGCATGGACCCGCGCCAGCGGCTCCAGCTGATGGACCTGCTGCGCCGCTTCGGCGCGGACGGCCGCACGGTGCTCTTCTCCTCCCACATCCTGGAGGAGGTCGAGCAACTGGCCCGGCACATCGAGGTGGTGGTGGCCGGGCGGCACGCGGCCTCCGGCGACTTCCGCAAGATCCGCCGGCTGATGACGGACCGCCCGCACCGCTACCTGGTCCGCTCCAGCGACGACCGCCGGCTTGCCGCCGCCCTGATCGCCGACGGCTCCACCACCGGCATCGAGGTCGACGAGCGCGAACGGGCGCTGCGGATCGAGGCGGTCAACTTCCAGGGCTTCACCACCCTGCTGCCCAGGGTCGCCCGGGAGGCCGGCATCCGGCTCTACACCGTCTCCCCGGCCGACGAGTCGCTGGAGAGCGTCTTCTCGTACCTGGTGTCCGCGTGACCGCCGCCGTGACCATCGCCGTGGTGACCGCCGCCGTCACCGTCGCTGCCCAGGAAGGGGCCGTCCGACCATGAACCCCACCGTCGCCAGGTTGACCCTGCGCGGGCTGCTGGGCCGCCGTCGCGGCCTCCTGCTGCTGGTGGTCCCCGCGCTGCTGCTGCTCGTCTCCGCCATCGCGAGCGGATCGAGCGCCGACGCGCACGGCCTCACCGTCAAGATCCTCGGCCAGCTCGGCCTCGGCACCCTGGTCCCGATCCTCGGCCTGGTGGTCGGCACCGGGGTCATCGCCACCGAGATCGACGACGGCTCGATCGTCTACCTGCTCGCCAAGCCGCTCCCGCGGTGGCGGATCATCACCACCAAGCTGGCCGTCGCGATCGGCGTCACCTGGCTGTTCTCGGTCGTCCCGACGCTGCTGTCCGGGCTGCTGCTGTACGGCACCCGGGACGGCATGGTGCTCGGCTACACCGTGGCGGTCCTGGTCGCCGGCGCCGCGTACAGCGCGCTGTTCCTGCTGCTCGGCGTGGTCACCCGGCACGCGGTGGTGGCCGGGCTGGCGTACGCGCTGATCTGGGAGTCGATGGTCGGCAACTTCGTCGAGGGCGCCCGGACCCTGAGCGTCCAGCAGTGGGGCCGGGCGGTTGCCGAGGCCGTCGCCGGGGACACCGCGATCGGGGCCGACGTCTCGTTCGGCGCGGCCGTCCCGCTGCTGCTGGTGGTGACCGTCGGGGCGACGGTGCTGGCCTCGGTGAAGCTCGCCGGGCTGACGCTCGCCGGCGAGGAGTGAGCCGTACGGCGGGAGGCCGCACGTAGAGCGAACCGAAACGGCGCTCCGGACCACCGCTGGTGGTCCGGAGCGCCGTTCGCCGTACGGAGGGCCTCAGAGCACCCGGTTGCGGCCCGCGCCCCAGCCCGCCGCGCCGACCATCAGGACCAGCACCAGCATCAGCACCAGAGTTGTCTCCCAGCCGCCGGTCAGCTGGTGCAGCGCGCCGGCGCCGACCGGTCCGGCCGCCGCGACCAGGTAGCCGATCGCCTGCGACATCCCGCCCAGCTGGGCGGCGCCGGCCGCGCTGCCGGTGCGCAGCACGATGAACGCCAGGCCCAGGCCGAGCGAACCGCCCTGTGCCACGCCCAGGATCGTCGCCGAGACCCACGCGGCGGACACCGGCGCGACCAGCAGCATCGCGATGCCGAGCCCGTTCAGGGCGGCCATCGTCACCGCCAGCCCGCGCTGGCTGGTCATCCGGCCGGCCATCAGCGGCACCAGGAAGGCGCCGGCCACCTGCACCAGGTTGGAGAAGGCGAAGACCAGGCCGGCCTGCCCACGGTCCATGCCGTGGTCGGCCAGGATGGTCGGCATCCAGGCCACCAGGGTGTAGACCAGCAGCGAGGAGATGCCCATGAAGAGGCTGATCTGCCAGGCCAGCGGCGACTTCCAGAGGCCCTCGATCGGCTTGCCCGGCACGGCCGCCGCGGCCGCCGCACCCCGCTCCTGACGGCTGCGCAGCACCTGCGGCAGCCAGGCCACCGCCGCGATCAGCGCCAGCAGCGACCAGGCGCCGAGCGAGGCCCGCCAGCCGCCGCCGAGCACGTGCTCCAGCGGGACGGAGGTGCCGGCGGCGAGGGTCGCGCCGACCAGCATGGTGGTCGAGTAGACGCCGGTCATGGTGGCCGCGCGGTCCGGGAACTCCCGCTTGACCAGGCCCGGCATCGACACGTTCAGGACCGCGATGGCCACGCCGATCACCACGCAGCCCGCGTACAGGGCCGCCACCGAGGGCAGCACCCGCAGCAGCACGCCCGCGCCCAGCACCAGCACGGCGCCCAGGACGACCCGCTCGGCGCCGAAGCGGCGGGTCAGCCGGGGGGTGAGCGGGGCGCCGACGCCCTGGAACAGCACCGGCACGGTGGTGATCAGGCCGCTCGCGGTCGCGGAGAGGCCGAAGGTCCGCTGGATCTCGCCGACCATCGGGGAGATCGCGGCCAGGCAGGCGCGCATGTTCAGCGCGACCAGCACGATGCCGGTCAGCAGCAGGGCCGGATGGGCCAGCCGGGCGCGGACGGGGAGCGGGGCAGGGGTGGTGACAACCGGCTGCGGGGCACGGGTGACGGCCATGGGGGTGCTGTTTCTTTCCTGGATGTGCGTGGATGCGGGCGGGAAGGGCGGAGGCTCGCGCCGTCCTACTTCCGGGCCGCGATGGCCGCGAGCAGCTGCTCGACGGCCGCGGTCGGGCCGGCGAGCAGCGCACGGCACGCCGCCTCGGCCCGGTCCGGGTCACCGCTCTCGATCGCGTCGACCAGTGCCTCGTGGGTGGCCACGACCGCCTCGGGCATGTCGTGGTCGCCGAAGGCGGACGTCATGGCCTCGCGCACGGAGGCGCCGAAGTAGCGGTACACCTCGGCCAGCGCGGGGTTGTGCGCGGCCTCGACGACGGCGGTGTGGAACTCCAGGTCGTGCTCGACGGTGGCCTCGCGGCTGGCCCGCTCGGGGTGCGCCGCGAACACCTCGGCCTCACGGGCCAGCGCGGCCCGCATCCGCCGGACGTCCTCCGGGGTGTGCCGCAGCGCGGCCAGCCGGGCGCCCTCGGTCTCCAGCGCCGCGCGGACCTCCAGGACGTCCCGGATGCCCGAGCGCTGGACGCCGCGCAGTACGGACGCCGGGTCGCTGGTGGAGCGGACGAAGGTGCCCTCGCCCTGCCGGGAGACCAGCATGCCGGCGTGCACCAGCACCCGGATCGCCTCCCGTACGGTGTTCCGCCCGACCTGCAGCCGCTCGGCGAGCTCGTGCTCGGTGGGGATCCGGGACCCGACGGGCCACACCCCACCGGCCAGTTGCTCGCGCAGCTGGTCGATCGCGGTGTCGACCAGGGATCGCCGCCCGGCCGCCTGCAGACCGTTGCCGTCGCCGCTCATTCCGGGCCTCCCTTCGCCACGCACGTACCGGACCAGTCATCGGTCATCCTACAACCGCTTGCCCGGTCATCCTACAACTGGGGGAAGAACACTCCGTGAACGCCCGACCACCGACCCGCCGCGCCGTCCGTCGGGTCCGGCGCCCGGGGCGCGAAGGCGGTCAGCGGGCGGGGTAGAGCCGCTCCAGGACGACCGCGACGCCGTCCTCGTCGTTGCTGGTGGTGACGGCGTCGGCGACGGCGAGGAGTTCCTCGTGGGCGTTGGCCATGGCGACGCCGTGGGCGGCCCAGCCGAACATCGGGACGTCGTTGGGCATGTCGCCGAAGGCGATGGTGTCGGCGGCGCGCAGGCCGAGGCGGCGGGCGGCGACGGCCAGGCCGGTGGCCTTGGAGAGGCCGAGCGGGAGCAGTTCGACCACGCCGGGGCCGGCCATCACGACGCCGACCAGGTCGCCGGCGGCCCGGCGGGCGGCTTCGGCGAGGGCGTCGTCGGTCAGGGCGTGGTGCTGGATGTAGAGCTTGCTGACGGGGGAGGCGAGCAGTCCGCCGCGGTCGACCCGGACGACGGGGAGGTCGGAGCCGATCAGCAGTTCGTAGCCGGGACCGGCCAGGACCTGGCCGTCGAGGCCGTCCTGGTTGGCGGCGACGGCGAGCGGGCCGGTCTCGGCCTCTATCTTCTCGATGGCGAGGGCGGCGAGCCGCCGGTCCAGGGTGAGCGAGGTGAGCAGCTTGTGCGCGCCCGCGTCGTAGACCTGGGCGCCCTGGCCGCAGACCGCTATCCCGGTGTAGCCGATCTCGTCGAAGACGGGGCGGGCCCAGACGGCGGAGCGGCCGGTGACGACGATGTGCACCGCGCCCGCGCCGGTGGCGGCGGCCAGGGCGGTGCGGGTGCGCTCGGAGACGGTCTCCTCGCTGGTGAGGAGGGTGCCGTCGAGGTCGGTGGCGACCAGCCGGTAGGGCAGGTCGCCACCGTTCCGGGTGTCCTCGGGGGAGACGGGGCTGGGGCTGGTGGTGCTCATGGGCCGGACGTCTCCCGGGAGTTGCGGGTGGAGCGGGTGGAGCGGGTGGAGCGGGTGGTACGGGTCGAACGGGTGGAGCAGGTGGCGCGGGTGGCGAGGTGCCGGCCCGGGACCGGTCCTACTTGACCGGCTCCAGGACGGAGCGTCCGCCGAGGAAGGGCCGCAGCGCCTCCGGGACGACGACCGAGCCGTCGGCCTGCTGGTGGTTCTCCAGGATCGCCACGATGGTGCGCGGGATCGCGACCAGGGTGCCGTTCAGGGTGGCGAGCGGGCGGGTCTTGCCCTCCTCGCGCATCCGGATGGAGAGCCGGCGGGCCTGGTACTCGGTGGTGTTGGAGGTCGAGGTGACCTCGCGGTACTTGCCCTGGGTGGGGATCCAGGCCTCGATGTCGAACTTGCGCGCGGCCGAGGCGCCGAGGTCGCCGGAGGCGACGTCGATGACCCGGTAGGGCAGTTCGAGGGCGTTGAGGAAGTCCTTCTCCCACTGGAGCAGGCGGCGGTGCTCGTTCTCGGCGTCCTCGGGAGTGGTGTAGACGAACATCTCCACCTTCTCGAACTGGTGGACGCGGATGATGCCGCGGGTGTCCTTGCCGTAGGTGCCGGCCTCGCGGCGGAAGCAGGACGAGTAGCCGGCGTAGCGCAGCGGCAGCTTGTCGGCGTCGAGGATCTCGTCCATGTGGTACGCCGCGAGCGGGACCTCGCTGGTGCCGACGAGGTACCGGTCGTCCTCGGCGAGGTGGTACACGTTCTCGGCGGCCTGGCCGAGGAAGCCGGTGCCGTCCATGGCGGCCGGCCGGACCAGCGTCGGGGTGATCATCGGGGTGAAGCCGGCCGCGGTGGCCTGGGCGATCGCCATGTTGACCAGGGCGAGCTCCAGCAGCGCGCCGACGCCGGTCAGGTAGTACGAGCGGGCACCGGCGACCTTGGCGCCGCGCTCGGTGTCGATCGCCTTGAGGATCTGGCCGAGCTCGACGTGGTCGCGGGGCTCGAAGCCCTCGGCGGCGAAGTCGCGCGGGGTGCCGATCTCCTCGATGGTGACGAAGTCCTCCTCGCCGCCGATCGGTGCGGCCGGGTCGATGAGGTTCGCCAGGGAGCGGAGCAGGCGGTCGGCCTCCTCCTTGGCGGCGCTCTGCTCGGCGTCCGCGGCCTTGACCTCGGCGGCCAGTTCCTTGGTGCGCTGGAGCAGGGCGGTCTTCTCGTCACCCTTGGCCTGGGCGACCTGCTTGCCGAGCACCCGCTGCTCGTTGCGCAGTTCGTCGAAGCGGCTGCCCGAGGACCGGCGCCGTTCGTCGGCGGAGAGGAGGGCGTCGACCAGGTCGACGTCCTCGCCACGGACGCGCTGCGAGGCGCGCACTCGGTCAGGGTCCTCACGGAGCAGGCGAAGGTCAATCACAGGGCAAGCGTACCGGGCGGGCGTTCCTCCACCGGTACCGGTTTTCCCCTGGGGATAACCACCCGGATCCTGTGGATAACTTCTGTGGGGAACGCGCGGGGAGCGGGTTATCCACAGGTCGGGGGCCGGGCCTGTGGATCGAAGGGGAGGATCACCCTCCGGGCGGCCGAACCAGGGAATTGAGGTTTCAAACCTCAATCAACCTTCTCGACTGAGGGAATTGAAGCACTCAGACGGGTGATTTGCTGGCAAGCGGGTGACTCTGGTCGGATTAGTCATCTCTGCGACGCAAACCGATGATCCGACCAGTTCTGGGCAATGGCTATACCGGTTTGTCGACTCGTCCCCAGGTCTGTGGATAACTTCCGGCTGTGGACAGCGGAGGGGCCTGTGGACAGCGGCCCCAATGCCGGGCGGCCCTGTGGACGACGGGTGGGGTCACCCGCCCCCGCCCGATCGGCCCGGTCCAAAACGGTCGGAAAAGGTCAGAAAGACAACAGATGTCGTCCGGATGAAGCACCGGCCCGGGTCACTCAGATGCCCCGGGCTCAGAAGTCCCGGGCTCAGATGTCCCCGCGCCCGTCGAGCGCGCGCGAGAGCCAGTCCGCGGCCGAGGTGAAATCCGTGTCCGAGGTCCCCGGCCGCCGGTGGGTGGACACCTGCCGGTCGGCGCGCGGATAGGAGCCCAGGAACCGCACCTGCGGACAGATCCGCTTGAGCCCCATCATCGCCTCGCCCACCCGGCGCTCGGACAGGTGGCCCTCGCAGTCGATCAGGAAGCAGTAGTTGCCCAGGCCCTCGCCGGTCGGCCGGGACTCGATCCGCATCAGGTTGATCCCGCGCACCGCGAACTCCTGCAGCAGCTCCAGCAGCGCGCCCGGGTGGTCGTCCGGCAGCCAGACCACCATCGAGGTCTTGTCGGCGCCGGTCGGCGAGGAGACCCGGCCGGGGCGGCCCACCAGGACGAAGCGGGTGGCCGCGCTCTTGGCGTCGGCGATGTCCTTGACCAGCGGGTCCAGCCCGTAGATCGGCGCCGCGAACTCGCCCGCGAACGCCCCGTCGTAGCGGCCCTCGGCGACCAGCCGGGCGCCGTCCGCGTTGGAGGCGGCCGACTCCCAGGTGGCGTCCGGCAGGTTGGCGGCCAGCCAGCGGCGCACCTGCGGCTGGGCCACCGGGTGGCTGGTCACCGTCTTGACCTCGGACAGCTCGGTGCCCGGCCGCACCAGCAGCGCGAAGGAGATCGGCAGCAGCACCTCGCGGTAGATCATCAGCGCCGCGCCGGCGGCCAGTTCGTCGTTGGTCGCGGTGACCGCGCCCTCCACCGAGTTCTCGATCGGCACGAACGCCCCGGCGGCCTCCCCGCCGCGCACCGCGTCCAGCGCCAGCGCCACCGAGGACAGCGGCACCAGCTCCCGGGTCGCCGCCTCGGGCAGGGTGTGCAGCGCAGCCTCGGTGAAGGTGCCGGCCGGGCCGAGGTAGGTGTAGCGGGTGGCCGACATGACGCCTCCGGGGTGCTCGGTGCTGCGCTTGCGGGGTGGTGCCGAAGCAGTCCACCCTAACGATTCCGCGCCCCCGGCAGGAAAGCGTTCCACTGGCCGGGACCGCCTGTGCTACGGCCCGTCTCCGGGCCGCTGCTACCCCTCCAGCAGCTGCTGCCCGAGGTAGCCGCCCGTCGGCGCGGCCGGCGGCAGCGCGTACAGGCCGCTCGCCTCGTGCCGGAGGAAGCGGGAGAGGCCGTCGCCCCGGGAGAGCTTGCGCTGCACCGGGGTGAAGCCCTTGCGCGGGTCGGACTGGAAGGCGAGGAAGAGCAGTCCGGCGTCCGGTGAGCCGTCCGGCAGCAGCCCGTCGTGGTACGAGAAGCCGCGGCGCAGCATGGCCGCGCCGCCGTTGGCCGCCGGAGCGGCGACCCGGACGTGGGCGTCGGCGGGGATCGCCAGGGTGCCGTCGGGGCCCTGTGCGGACAGGTCGACCGGGGCGTGCTCGCCGGCCCCGGCGGGTGCGCCGAGCGGGGCGCCGTCCGCCTTGCGCCGTCCGATCACCCGCTCCTGCCGGTCCACCGGCAGCGCCTCCCAGTGGTCCAGCAGCATCCGGATCCGCCGGAACACCAGGTAGGAGCCGCCGGCCAGCCAGGCCGGCTGGTCGCCGCCGGGGGCGCAGAAGACCTTGGCGGCGAAGCCGTCCTCGCCGGGCTTCGGGTTGTTGGTGCCGTCGATCTGGCCCATCAGGTTGCGGCCGGTGACCGGCCGGGCGGCGGCGCCGGGGGTCCGGGCGAAGCCGGCGGACTGCCAGCGCAGCGCCGCCGTACCGGTGGCCAGCCGTTGCAGCACCCGCAGGGCGTGCACGGCCACCAGCGCGTCGTCGGCGCCGATCTGGACGAGCAGGTCGCCGTCGCCGCGGGCCGGGTCGAGCGCGTCGCCGGGGAAGGCGGGCAGCGGTTCGAGGCCGGGCGGGCGGTGGTCGGCCAGGGCGGCCTTGTCGAAGAGCGCGGCGCCGAAGCCGATGGTGAGGGTGAGCGAGCAGGGCCCGGCGTCCAGCGCGACCTGGTTGTCGAACTCCTCGGCCGGTTCGCCGGCGGTCAGCCGTTCGGCGGCCCTGGTCCAGCGTTGCAGCAGGGCGCGCAGCCCGTCCCGGCCGGCGCCCTCGGCCAGGTCGAAGGCGGCGAGCTGGACCCGGGCCTGCTGCGGTTCGAGGATCCCGGCCTGGTGCTCGCCGCGGAACGGCACCCGGGCGGCGCCGAGCGCGCCGGCGGCGGGTGCCGCACCGGCGGGGCGGTCGCCGCGGTCCAGGGCGACCGCCCCGGCGACGCCCGCGCCGGCGCCGGCCAGCAGCCCGGCGCCGGCGGTGCCGAGCAGCGCCCGGCGGGTGACCCCGCTGCCGCCCGCGGCGGCCCGGTCCGTCGTCGTCATGTCGTCCGTCGTCACATCGCCCACCGCCGTCAGCCGATCTTGAACTGCTGGGTCGGCGTGGTCTGGTCGATGTCGGAGGAGCGGACCTGCACCGACACCACCCAGGTGCCCGCCAGCGGGAGCTGCGCGGTCCCGCTCCAGCGGCCGGTGCCCTCGGGGGTGAGCGCGACCGGCAGCGGGCCGAGGTCGCGGTCCGGCAGGGTGAAGGCCAGCTGCACCTCGGGGACGTCCACCGGCTGTCCGTCCGGGCCGTCCAGGGCGAGCTTCACCTCGTTCGGGCCGGTCCGGGCCGGGTTGAGGGTGACGGTCGCGGTGCCCTTGGCGTTCGGCGTCCGGCCCTTGGTGTCGTACGGGAGCTTGAGCTCGACGGTGCGGCCGGGCTCGGTCTGCGGGGCCGGTGCGGCCCCGCCGGCGGCCGGCGCGGCGGCCCCGGCCGTGACCTCGCTCGCCACCCGCCCGGGCGGGGAGTTGGTGAGCATCGTGGTGACCACCAGCACCGCCACCGCGACCAGCGCCTCGACCAGCACCGAGCGGCGCAGCCCGGCCCGGGTCGGGGTGAGCCCGCGGTCGCGCCCGGCGCTCTCCCGGGCGGCCCGCTGGCGGGCCAGCTGGGCCCGGCGGACCGGGTCCTCGCCGTGGGCCGCGACGCCGACCGGCTCCGGCACCTCGGCCGGTTCGGTCTCGGCGCGTTCGACCTCGGCGGCCTCGGCCGGTGCCGACCGCAGCCGGGCCAGCCAGGAGCGGGACATCCACGCGACGCCGAGCATCACGGCCACGCAGCCGCTCTTCACCAGCAGCAGCCGCCCGTACTCGGTGCCGGTCAGCGCGCCCCAGCTGCCCAGGCCGCGCCAGGACTGGTAGATCCCGGTCGCGGCCAGGACGGCCACCGAGGCGAAGGCGATCCGGGAGAAGCGGTCCACCACCTCGGCGCCGACGCCCTCGCGCAGCCCGACCAGCAGCGCGGCCAGCCCGCCCAGCCAGAGCGCCATCGCGATCAGGTGCAGGATGCCGAGCGGCAGCGCCAGCCAGACCTGGATGCCCACCGAGGCGTGGTCGGCGCCGACCCAGGTCGCCGCGAGGGCGACCGCCAGCACCAGCCCGGCCACGCCGAGGCCGAGCCGGGCCTCCCGCTGCGGCCGTTCGGCGGCCCGCAGCTCCAGCGCGCGCAGCTCGGCGGCTTCGGGGTCCCCGTCCCCGACGGCACCGCCGTCGTCCTCGGCGGGCTTCGCGGGGAGCGGCCGCGGCGGTTGCCCCAGCTGCCCGACCAGCAGCGACAGGAACACCCCGCCCGCCGCGAGCAGCAGCAGCCGGGCGGCCAGCGCGGTGCCGATCCGCTCGTCCAGGGTGGCGCGCACCAGCGACAGGTCGAGGGCCTGCCCGACGCCCGAGCCGCGTTCGTACGGGCCGCGCAGCATCAGCACCGCGACGGTGGAGACCAGCAGCGCCGTCCAGCCGGTCATCAGCAGCCGCTGCACCGGGCGCCGGGCGGTGCCGGCCGGCCAGCAGATCAGTACGAAGGCGGCGACGCCGGCCAGCAGCGCGAAGGCCGCGTAGGCGACGGTGCGCCCGGTCCCGTACAGCGCGGCGACCAGGCCGTCGGCCTTGGCGCCCTGCAGCGCGGTGGCCGACACCGAGGTGTCCGAGGGCGCGCCGATGGAGAAGGTGAACGCCCCGCCGACCGGGTGCGAGTCGTCCGAGACGGCCCGCCAGGCGACGGTGTACGTGCCGTTGGCGAGGCCGCCCTTCAGCCCGACCCGGGCGGTGTTGCCCTTGCCGTCGGCGTGCCCCGGGTCGCCGGTGTCCACGGCCTTGCCGGCCGGGTCGAGCACCCGGACGGAGTCCGAGGAGAGCGAGACGGACTCGCTGAAGGTCAGCGTCACCGCCTGCGGCGCGGTGGCGACCACCGAGTTCTGCCGCGGGTCGGTGGAGTCCAGGGTGGCGTGGGCGGAGGCCGGTCCGGCGCCCGCGAGCATCAGCGCGAGCAGCGCGCCGAGCACTCCGAGCACCCCGGCGATCCGGCGGTGCGAGGCCTTCTCCAGGCCGGCCGACTGCATGGTGGCGGTCCCCTTAACTCTGGCCGGGGCGGTAGGTGAGCTCCTTGACCGGCACCTTGACCGAGATGGTGCCGGACTTGGCGAAGGTGAGGTCGAGCTCCAGCTCGTCGCCGAGGGCGGGGGCCTTCTGCCAGCCCATGATCATGAGGTGGGTGCCGCCGCGGGCGAACTGCAGCGCGCCGTGCGCGGGCACGTCCAGACTGGCGACCTGCTCCATGCTGGACGGGGTCGAGCGGTGCATGGTGACCGATTCGGCGCCCGGGCTGCTCACCTTGACCAGCTCGTCCTGCCCGCCGTCGTTGCGGACGGTCAGGTAGCCGGCCGCCATGCCGCCGGCCGGGGGCAGCGGGATGTAGGAGTCGGCGACGCTGAGCCTGGCCGGCCCGGCGGCGGCACCGTCCTGGCCGCCCGTCCCGCAGGCGGCCAGGAGGGCGCCGCCGCCGAGGACGGTGGCCAGCACCGCGCCGGTGAGGGCCGTCCGCCGGAAGCGCGTCCCGGTCACCATCACGCCGCGACCCCCTTGGCGAGCAGCGGCAGGTCGTGCTCGTAGGTCTTCTCCTCGGTGCCGCTCATGTAGAGCACGTGCGCCTTGTCGTCCGAGGGGAGGAAGGCCAGCACCTGCGCGCCGTGGGTCGAGGTGACCGTGCCGTCCGGGTTGACCACCGGGTCCTCGATCATGATGCCGAGCGACTTGGCGGCGGTCTTCACCTTGGCCAGGTCGCCGGTGAGGCCTATGAAGTCGCTGCCCATCGAGTCCAGCCAGGTGCGCAGCACCTTGGGGGTGTCGCGCTGCGGGTCGGTGGAGACGAAGACGACGTTGACCTTCTGCCGGTCCTCCGCGGGGAGCGCCTTCATCGCGACCCCGATGTCGCCCATGGTGGTCGGGCAGACGTCCGGGCAGCTGGTGTACCCGAAGAACAGCAGGGTGGCCTTGCCGTTGGTCTGCTGCCGCAGGTCGTACGGCCGGCCGGAGGTGTCGGTCAGCTGGAGGTCCGGCTTCTCGAAGTTCTTGGCCAGCTTGGTGCCCTGGTACGGGGTGTCCTCCTTCTGCCGGGTGACCTTCGCGGCGTCGGAGCCGCCGCCGGAGGAGCCGCAGGCGGACAGCGTCAGGGCGGCGGCCAGCGCGAGGGCGGCCGCGCCGGCCAGACGGGTGGTGCGGGTGGTGCGGGACATGCGGGGATCCGATCCGATCGTGCGCGGTGGACCGCCGGCGGGGCCGTACCGGGGTGCGGGTACGGCCCCGCCGGGGCTGGGGTCAGGAGGCGGAGCCGGCGTTCTTGCGGCGCAGGCCGAGCACGCCGACGGCGGTGCCGATCACGCCGACCACGATGCCGACCACGCCGAGGGTGCGGGCGGTGGAGTCGCTCGCCTTGCCACCGCCGTCGGAGGAGGCGGCGTGGTCCGAGCTGTCCCCGTGGGCGGCGACGGTCGGGGAGGCGGCGGCGCCGTGGCTGTCGCCGTGGCCGTCGCCGCCCTCGGCCTTGGTGAGCTTCAGGACGGGCGCGGGCTTGGCCGGCTCGGGCTGGCCGTCCTTGGACTCGTCGATCCAGCGGACGACGTCGCCGTTGTCGTAGGTCTGCAGGGCCTTGAAGACCATGCTGTCCGTGTCGGTCGGCAGCGGGCCGAGCGAGACCCGGAACTCCTGGAACTGGCCGGGGGCGATCTTGGTGCCGGCGTCGGCGGTCCAGGTGATCTTGGAGACGGCCTCGTTGACGTCGTTGCCGTGCACCTTGATCGGCTTGTCGAGCTTCGACTTCTCGACCGTGGCGGTCCAGCCCGGCAGCGGCAGGGTCCGGACCGAGGCCAGCGGGTGGTCCAGCGGGAGGTTGACCTCCAGCTTCACCGTGCTCGCGGCGTCGCTCTCGTTCGGCACCCGGAAGTCGACGGCCGTGTAACCGCCCTGGGCGGCCGCACCCGGGTTCACGGTGACGTGCGCGAAGGCGGGGCCGGCCAGCGCCACCACGGAGGCGGCGGCGGTGAGGGCGACGGCGGCGAGACGGCGGGTGGGAAGGGAACGCATGATGCGGGGTCTCCGATCGGAGCTCGGTGGCAGGCCGGGACCGGGCGGCGGACGGAGCCGCGCCTCGGGGGCCGCGCGTGGGGATGTGGGGGGCAGAGCCTCGGGGCCGGACCCGGTGGTCGGGGGAACGGCCCGGACGGTGCGCACGGCCGCGACCCGGCCCGTAGACGGCCGGGAGAGGCGGATCAGTACGCGAAGGCCCCGCGCGGCGGCCCGCGCCGCACCACGCTGTGCCGCAGCACGGCACCCGCCGGGAGCGGGCTCTCCCCGCCCCTGGCGCCGAACCGGCGGACCGGACCGGCCACCCCGAACAGACCGCGCAGCAACGCGGCCACCAGCACGAACACCGACCGCAGCGGCGCCGCCCACTGCTCCCGGGCCACCGACGCGGCCACCCGCAGCAGCCGCCACAGCGCCGCCTCGCCGCGCCGCAGCCACCAGCCCGCCACCAGCGCGGCGGCCAGGTGCCCGGCCAGCATCGACGGCGTCATGCCGAGCACGCCGCCCTGCCACCAGGGCGCGGCGGCGAACGCGTGCGGATCCAGGCCCGCCGAGGAGACCAGCTGCTCCGGCGACGGGCTGCCGGGCAGACCGTCCAGCGTGCCGGGCCGGGCCTCGTTGCAGATCAGCCGGCCGGCCACCTGCGGCACGGTCAGCGGGCCGGAGCCGCCGTGGTGCATGCCCGCCATGCCCGCTGTGCCCGGCACGGAGCCGCTGAAGCCGCTGAAGCCGTGGAACAGGCAGTGCAGTCCGAGCTGCCCCGCGCCCAGCGCCCCGGCGATGGCCGCCAGCGAACGCTCCCGTCCGCCGCAGACCGCCGCCAGCGCCAGCACCGCGGCGAAACCCGCCGCCAGCGCGGTCGGCGGCACGTTCCCGCCACCGGCCAGGGCGTGCCCGGCGGCCGCTATCAGCGTGCAGACCAGCGCGAACGGGACGGCCCGGGCAAGCCGCAGGTCCCAGGCGGCGGCCCGTACCGGCTGGGCCGGTCCTGGGGCGCCCGGGAGCGGGGCGGCGGCGAGGGCAGTCATGGCCGGGCCATCCTCTCATTGCGTACGACGCCGACACGGGCAGGGTGGGAAATCCCTACGAATGCCTCTTTCGGCGGCGGCGTGCGGGTTCCGGTACGCGCCGCCCGGCACAGACCCCGTCCCCCAGTCCATCCGCCGAACGGGCGGTAGCGCCCCCCGGGCACGGTTCACCGCCGAATCGCCCGGAGATACCTAGTTGTATGTGGAGCCGCAGCCAGGAGGGACCTCCCGTGGACATCTGGTGGACTCTGCACCTCAAGCGCGACCCGGCCAGCGTCCCGCTGGCCCGGCGCATCCTGCTCGGTGCCATGGCGACCGCGGGCGTCGACCCGCAGATCGCCGACGACCTCGGCGTCGCCCTCAGCGAGGCCTGCGCCAACGCCGTCGAGCACGGTGCCGCCGGGCGGCCCGACGACGGCTTCCAGGTCACCGCCTCCATCAGCGGGGACAGGCTGCGGATCGAGGTCACCGACTCCGGCCCCGGCCTGCCCGCGCCCACCGCCCCGCCGGTCCGCCGCCCGGCCGCCGCCGCCCCGGCCCGTCCGGTCCCGAGCGGCCGGGGGCCGCACCGCTCCCGCCGGGGCCGCGCCACCGTCCCGGCCCGCGTCCTCACCGCCCACCGCCCCCGCCGCGACGGCCACCCGTACGACACCCACGTGCTGCCCTGCCGGCCCACGGCCCCCACCCTCCGCCCGGTCGACCTGGACACCCTCCCCGACCTCACCGCCGAATCCGGCCGCGGCCTCTTCCTCATCCACGCCCTCACCGACCACGTCCAGCTCCGCAACCACCCCCTGCGGGGGGCGATCGTCAGCTTCGACAAGATCCTCAAATGGCAGGACGGTGCGCTGTTGCGGGCCGCCTCCTGAGGAGCCGGGAACGCCGAAGGGGCGCGGGCCGTCGGCCCGCGCCCCTTCGGGTTACCCGTGGGGTCAGCTCTGGGCGGCCGACTTGCGGCGGCGCAGCGCGACCAGGGTGCCGGCGCCGACGGCGAGGACGGCCGCGCCGCCGAGGGCGATCGGCAGGGTGTTGGAGCTGGAGCCGGTCTCGGCCAGGTGCGGGCCGCCGGAGGGCGACGGGGCGGCGGTGCCGACCGGCGCGGTGGTGGTCGGGGCGGTGGTGGCCGCGGTGGCGTCGGCCACCTTGAAGAGGTCGTCCACGCGGTAGTCGCCGCCGTAGGACAGGCAGAGGTCCGCGGGGGCGCCCGGCACGTCCTTGCCCTCGAACGTCTCGGAGGAAGCCCCCAGCTGGGCGAAGTAGTTGCCGGTGACGGCCTTGGCGGTGGCCGCGAGCCGGACCTGGAAGGTGAGCTTCCCGCCCTTGGCGATCTTGTTCTCGCCGAGGTTCACCATCAGGTACGACGAGCTGCCCGTGACCGTGCTCGGCTCGGGAGCCTTCCACTCCCCGCCGGGCAGCTTCACCTGGATGGTGAAGGACTCCTTGCCCCAGGTGACCGGGTTGGTCACCGGGGCCTCGACCACGTCGGTGAAGAAGAAGTAGGCGCTGACCTTCTTGAGGTCGACCGGGCTGTCGTTCTCGAAGGTCACCGTGGCCTCCTGCGCGGCGCCGCCCTTGACCAGGGTGGTCTTCGCGAGGCCGCTGCCGGTGACCTTGATGTCCTTGTGCAGGTTGCTGCGGCACGGTCCGCCGCTGGGCGCCGGCACCGGCGGGGTCGGCAGGTTGGTCGGCTTGGTGGTGGCCGTCGGGGCCGGGGTGGTCGCGCCGGCGCTCGGCGAGGCCGAGGTCGGGGCCGGGGCCGACGGGGAGGCGGCGGTGGCCGTGGCGCTCGGCGGCGGGGTCGGCGTCGGGGTGACGCTGACGGCGCCGGCGGTGGCGGCGCCGACGGTGGTGCCGAGCGAGAGCGCCACCAGCGTGGACGCGGCCAGGAGGCGGGAAGTGCGCACGGTGAAAGTCCCCCACTTAGGATGAAATATGGCCGAAATCGGACGACTTGGGACCTCGGCGTAGGCCGTCGGCACTGGTCGCGACCGCGCACCCTACCCTGCCGTGGTGGCCGGATTTCGACGGGGGGAGCGTTCCCGCCCTCCGGTTGCCGGGGGTGGGAGGGGGCCGGACGATGGGGGCATGATGCACCAGATGCGAGCCGAGTACGGCGCCGGCGGTGAGGCCGAGGGGGTGCGGCTGTGGCACGTGGTCCGGGGCGAGCAGAGCGTGGCGATGTGCGGGCGGGAGCTCGATCCGGGGGCGCGGGTGCGCGAGGCGGTGGACTGGGGGAAGACCCCGGAGCTGTGCTGCCACACCTGCGGGGCGTACTTCCTGCGTGAGGCGCCGTACCTGGCGGCCGAGCACCCGTAAGCCCGTCTACTGTGCTCGGCATGGATGAACCCCTCGTCCGGCCACGGTCGTTGACCCGCGAGGCGGCCGCGCTGCGCGCGGGGGAGCCGGGGCTGCCGGAGTACGTCGACCGCCTCTGCGGGGCGGTGGAGCGGGTGGACCCGCTGATCCACGCGTTCGTTCCGGAGCCCGGGCGGCACGACCGGCTGCTGGCGCGGGCACGGGAGCTGGCCGCCCGGTACCCGGAGCCGGCCGGGCGGCCGCCGCTGTACGGGGTGGCGGTGGGGGTCAAGGACATCGTGCACGTGGACGGGCTGCCCACGCACGGCGGTTCGGCGCTGCCGCCGGGGGTGCTGGCCGGGCCGCAGGCCGCGGTGGTGGACCGGCTGCTGGCGGCGGGGGCGCTGGTCGCGGGCAAGACGGTGACCGCGGAGTTCGCCGCGACCGCCCCGGGCCCGACCCGGAACCCGCACCATCCCGGGCACACCCCGGGCGGTTCCAGCAGCGGTTCGGCGGCGGCGGTCGCGGCGGGCCTGGTGCCGCTGGCGGTCGGCACCCAGACGGTCGGCTCGGTGATCCGCCCGGCCGCGTACTGCGGGGTGGTGGGCTTCCGGCCGACGTACGGGCGGATCCCGTTCGACGGCGTGCTCCCGAACGCGCCGAGCTTCGACACCCTGGGCCTGTTCACCGCCGACCTGGCGGGCGTCGCGCTGGCGGCCCCGCTGCTCTGCGACGACTGGCGGCCGGTGCCGGAGGGCCCCGGGCCGGTGCTCGGGGTGCCGGAGGGGACGTACCTGGAGCAGGCGGAGCCGGCCGCGCTGCGCGCCTTCGAGGAGCGGCTGGACCGCTTGGCGCGGGCCGGGCTGACGGTGCGCCGGGTCGAGCTGTTCCCCGATTTCGCCGAGGTGAGGCGGCAGTTGCAGGCGATCAACCGGTTCGAGCTGGCCCGCAGTCACGCGGACTGGTTCGCCCGGTTCGGCGGCCTCTACCGGCCGGAGACGGCGGCGAGCATCCGGGTCGGCCGGGGGATCGCGCCCGAGGACCGGGCGGCGGCGCTGCTGTTCCGGGAGCGGCTGCGCGAGCGGGTGGCCCGGGCGGGCGCGGCGGCCGGGGTGGACCTGTGGCTGGCGCCCTCGGCGACCGGCGGCGCGCCGGAGGGCCTGCACAGCACGGGGGACGCGGTGATGTCGCTGCCGTGGAGCTTCCTCGGGCGCCCGGCCCTGAGCCTGCCGGCCGGGTGGACCCCGGCGGGGCTGCCGCTGGGGCTGCAGGTGGTCGGCGCGGAGGGCGGGGACGAGCTGCTGCTGGCCCAGGCGGCCGTGCTGGAGCGGGTGTTGACCGAGCCTTAGACGAGTGCCCCGGGCCGGTGGGATTCCCCGGTGCGGGCCTGTAGGTGGCGGCCGGATGGGTACTGTCGGTCGGATGGACCTCATCGAACTGCACGCACGCTCACTGGAGTTGGCCGCCGAGGTGGTGGACTCCGTACGGCCGGACCGGCTGGACCTGCCCACCCCGTGCGCGGGCTGGACGCTGCGGCACCTGCTGGAGCACGAGATCGGGCAGCGCCGGGGCTTCGCGGCGGCCGCCCGAGGGGCCGGCCCGGACCTGGCACTGTTCGCGCCCGCCCCGGTCGGCGCGGACCCGGCGGACGCCTTCCGGCGGACCGGCGCCGACCTCACCGCCGCGTTCCGGGAGGCGGCCGAGGCGGGCCGGGCGCTCTGGCTGCCGGAGATCCGGGACGGCCGTCCCTTCCCGCTGGCGCAGGCCGTCGGCTTCCACCTGCTCGACACCCTGGTGCACGGCTGGGACGTCGCCGCCGCGCTCGGTGCGCCGGACGGGCTGGTCGCGGCGGTGGAGGGCGACGAGGAACTGCTGTCCGCCCTGGTCAGGGTGACCGAGGCGGTCCCGGACACCCCGGAGGCCCGGGCACCGGGCGGCGCGTTCCGCCCGGGTCTGCCGACCGGCGGGGCCGGCCGGTTCGAGCGGGTGCTGGCGCTGCTCGGCCGCGACCCCGCCTGGAAGGCGTAGGGCCCGCCGCGCCGGGGCCGCTCAGGCCGTTCGCCGCGCCGGGGGCCGCTCAGGCCTGGTCGCGCCGCTCGTCGGGGAAGCGCGGCCCGCCGATGAAGAAGAGCAGTGCGGCGGTCGGAAAGCCGAGCGAGGCGGCCAGCACCACGATGAACTGCCAGAACATCTTCCGCTCCTCGTCAGTCGCGGGCCGTCCGGCCACCCGAAGGTGGTCCCAAACCCAACCCGCCCCGATTGGCCGAATTGTCCGGTCACTTCCCGACGGTATGGCCGAATCGCCCCGGCTGCCACCGGGCGCCGGGCCCTGGCCCGCGCCGCACCGGCGCACGGGTCTGGGCGCGGGCCGGGGGCGGCGTTCACACTGTCGGGATGCAGCTACAGCTCGCAGGGGAAGCACGGCGGCCCGACCGCGAGAGCGAGGACTTCGCGGCGGCCTCGCCGGAGGCGCTGGTCCTGCTGGACGGCGCGAGTTCGCCGGCCGGCCTGGATTCCGGGTGCCGGCACGGAACGGCCTGGTACGTGCGCCGCCTGGGCGTGCACCTGCTCGCCCGGCTCACCGACCGGGCGGACCGCTCGATCGCCGAGTGCCTGGCCGACGCCATCGTGGAGACGGCCGCGCTGCACGGCGGCCGTTGCGACCTGGCCCATCCCAACACGCCCGCGGCGATGGTGGTCGCGGCCCGACGGCACGGCGAGGCGCTGGAGTACCTGGTGCTCGGCGACTCGCTGCTGGTGCTGGAGTTCAAGGACGGCCCGCCCAAGGTGATCGGGGACAACCAGCGCTTCCCGGGCGGGGAGGGGCTGCGCCGGCAGGTCTGGTCGACCGTCCCCGGCTCGGCCGAGCGGGCGGCGCTGCACATGGAGTACGCGCTGGCCGTCCGCGCGGCCCGCAACCGGGGCAACGGCCCGTGGATCGCGGCGGCCAGCCCGCGCGCGGCCGAGCACGCCGAGACCGGCTTCGTCCGGCTGGAGCGGCTGCACGCGCTGGCCGCCCTCACCGACGGCGCCTCGCGCTACACCGAGCGCTTCGGGCTGGGCAGTTGGGGCGACGTGCTGCGGTTGCTCGCCGAGTCGGGCCCGGGCGAGCTGATCGCCCAGGTCCGGGCGGTGGAGCGGTCGGACGCCGGCTGCGAGCGCTGGCCGCGCGGCAAGACCCACGACGACGCCTCGGCCGTGTACGCGCTGTTGTAAGGGGAGAGTCGTCAGGGCCGTTGCAAGGGGAGAGCCGGACGAACGGACGGCGGGGGCGGTCACGGGTCGGGACCCGTGACCGCCCCCGCCGTCGTGCCGGAGTCCGGACCTACTTGGCGTCGGCCGGGACGGTGCCGAGCCGGCCGGCCTGGAAGTCCTCCATGGCCTGCTGGAGCTCGCGGTGGCTGTTCATCACGAACGGCCCGTACCAGGCGACCGGCTCGCGGATCGGGAGGCCGCCGAGCAGCACGACCTCGAAGTTGGCGTTGCGGGAGTCCTGGCTCTCGTCGGCGCGGATGGTGAGGGAGTCACCGTCGCCGAACAGGACCGCCTGGCCCATGTGGAACGGGCGGCGCTCCTGGCCCGCCGAGCCCTTGCCCGCCAGACCGTACGCCAGGGCGTTGAAGTCGGAGCGCCAGGGCAGGGTGATCTGGGCGCCGGGGCTGATCGAGGCGTGGATCATGGTGATCGGGGTGTGGGTGGCACCGGGGCCCTGGTGGCCGTCGAGCTCGCCGGCGATGACGCGCAGCAGGGCGCCGCCGTCGTCGGTGCTGAGAAGCTTGACGCTGCCGCCGCGGATGTCCTGGTACTTCGGGGCGATCATCTTGTCCGAGGCGGGCAGGTTCACCCACAGCTGGAGGCCGTGGAAGAGTCCACCGGACATCACCAGCGACTCCGGCGGGGTCTCGATGTGCAGCAGACCGGAGCCGGCCGTCATCCACTGGGTGTCGCCGTCGGTGATGACACCACCGCCGCCGTGCGAGTCCTGGTGGATGAACGTTCCGTCGATACTTGGTGTCGATCTTGGCGAAGGCCCGGCGGACGGGGAAGCCCTCGCCCTCGTAGCCCTCGGGGGCGGTGACCACGGTCCGAACCGGCCGGGCGCTCGTGACGGCGGGGTCCGGCGTGGTGACGCGCGGGAGGGCCTCCTTCGAGGGGGTGTCTGCGGCCTACGTGCACGAGGTTAGTTCAATTCTCAACAACAAGCAAGTTGAAAGTTGAACTATATGGGGACGGAGAAGCGCGGGGCTCCTCTCTCCAGTGTGGCCCGGCCGCCCACGGGGCACCGGCCGACGGCCGCGAGGCGGTCGTCAGCCGTACATCCGGCGCATGGTGAAGTCGACCATCTGCTCGACGGCCTTGGCGTCGAACACCATCCGGTGCTCGCCCTCCATGTCCAGCGCGAAGCCGTAGCCGGTCGGCAGCAGGTCCAGGACCTCGGCGCCGGTGACGGTGAAGTGCTTGGAGTCCTTGCCGGCGTAGCGGCGCAGCTCCTTGAGCGAGCTGAACATCGGGATCACCGGCGTCGGGGTGTTGTGCAGCGCGAGGAAGCCGGGGCGTTCGCCGCGCGGGCAGTGCACCTTCGAGGTGATGAAGATGGCCTGGAAGTCCTCGACCGCCATCGACCCGGTGGTGAAGGCCCGGACGGCGTCCGCCAGTGACGGCGGGGAGGGTTCGGGATAGAGCGACTGCTGGTTCGCCTGCGACTGCGCGCCGTAGGCGTCCGGTCCGGGCATGCCGTTCATGCCCGGCTGCGGTCCCGCCTGCTGCTGGTAGGGGTCGCCCGGGTATGCGTTCTGGTCATATCCGTACACACGGACAGGCTAGCGGGAGCGCACCCGCCCGCGCTGGCGCGGATCCTGACAAGGAGTGGTCGCCCGGACTGTGGGACGTGACCACGTTCATAGCGGATTCACCGCCGAGGGCTTGCCCAAGTTACCGCTGGGTAGCATCATGATGCCTACTGGTGGGTACGGGACGCCCGAACGCGGCGGTCTCCCGGAAGCGACGAACCGGAGAAAACGGCCATGGGTCACTACAAGTCCAACCTGCGGGACGTGGAGTTCAACCTCTTCGAGGTGTTCGGTCGCGAGCAGGTCTACGGCACCGGACCGTTCGCGGACATGGACGTCGAGACCGCGAAGAACATCCTGAGCGAGATCGCGCGCCTGGCCGAGAACGACCTCGCCGCTTCCTTCACGGACACCGACCGCAACCCGCCGGTCTTCGACCCGGAGACCAACACCGCGCCGATCCCGGCCACCTTCAAGAAGAGCTACCAGACCTTCATGGACGCCGAGTGGTGGCGTCTGGGCATCCCGGAGTCGATCGGCGGCCAGGTCACCCCGAACTCGCTGATCTGGGCCTTCGCCGAGCAGATCCTGGGCTCGAACCCGGCCATCTGGATGTACTCCTCCGGCCCGGCCTTCGCCGGCGTCATCGCCGAGGAGGGCACCGAGGAGCAGCTCGAGGTCGCCAAGCGGATGACCGACCGCCTGTGGGGCTCCACCATGGTCCTCACCGAGCCCGACGCGGGCTCCGACGTGGGCGCCGGCCGCACCAAGGCGATCCAGCAGGAGGACGGCTCCTGGCACATCGAGGGTGTGAAGCGCTTCATCACCTCGGGCGAGCACGACATGTCCGAGAACATCATCCACATGGTGCTGGCCCGCCCCGAGGGCGGCAAGCCGGGCACCAAGGGCCTGGGCCTCTTCATCGTCCCGAAGTTCGACTTCGACTGGGAGACCGGCGAGCTCGGCGAGCGCAACGGCGTCTACGCCACCAACGTCGAGCACAAGATGGGCCTCAAGGCCTCGAACACCTGCGAGATGACCTTCGGTGCCAAGCACCCGGCCAAGGGCTGGCTGCTCGGCGAGAAGGTCGACGGCATCCGCCAGATGTTCAAGATCATCGAGTTCGCCCGCATGATGGTCGGCACGAAGGCCATCGCCACCCTCTCCACCGGCTACCTGAACGCGCTGGAGTACGCCAAGGAGCGCGTGCAGGGCGCCGACATCTCGCAGTTCCTGGACAAGAGCGCCCCGCGCGTCACCATCACCCACCACCCGGACGTGCGCCGCTCGCTGCTGACCCAGAAGGCCTACGCCGAGGGCATGCGCGCGCTGGTGCTGTTCACCGCGTCCACCCAGGACGACATGATGGCCGCCAAGCTGCGCGGCGAGCGCGACGAGGCCGCCGAGCGCCTGAACGACCTGCTGCTGCCGATCGTCAAGGGCTACGGCTCGGAGAAGTCCTACGAGCAGCTCGCCCAGTCCCTGCAGACCTTCGGTGGCTCCGGCTACCTGCAGGAGTACCCGATCGAGCAGTACATCCGGGACGCCAAGATCGACACCCTGTACGAGGGCACCACCGCCATCCAGGGCCAGGACTTCTTCTTCCGCAAGATCGTCAAGGACGGCGGCCAGGCGCTCACCGCGCTGTCCGAGCAGATCCAGAAGTTCATCGGCTCCGCCGCCGGCGGCGACGCCCTGGCCGCCGAGCGCGAGCTGCTCGCCAAGGCCGCCGGTGACCTGGAGGCCATCATCGGCAAGCTCCTGGCCGACCTCTCCTCGGTCGAGCAGGACGTCAAGAACATGTACAAGGTGGGCCTCAACACCACCCGCCTGCTGATGGTCTCCGGCGACGTCGTCGTCGGCTGGCTGCTGCTGCGCCAGGCCGCGGTGGCCCTGGCCAAGCTGGAGGCGGGCGCCTCGGAGAAGGACGTCCCCTTCTACCAGGGCAAGGTCGCGGCGGCCCGCTTCTTCGCCAAGAACGTCCTGCCGACCGTCACGCCGCAGCGCGTGATCGCCGAGGGCATCGACAACGAGATCATGGAGCTGGCGGAGGAGGCCTTCTAAGGCCCGCTGCTCCTCCTGACCGCCTGACGAAACCCTCACACCGAAGGGCCCGGCTGCCACCGGGCCCTTCGGTGTCCTCCCGTGCTGTTCCGTGCTCTCCCGTGCTTTTCCATGGCGTTGCGTGGTGTTCCGTGGCGTTTCCGGAGCGCTGCCGGATCGCCCGTCCGCCGCCCCGGCAGGCGGTGCCCGACCAGGGCTGATCCGCCGTCCGGGCGGCGTGTGTCGCGGGTGGTTCACGGTTGTGTCCGGGTTGAGAGCTTCCGAATGCCCTGTCCGTGTACGGGCATATGCTCAAGGTGCGAAGCCGACTCCCCATCCGGCTTCGGCCCTCCCTCGACCCAGGAGCAGTATGTCGACCGCCGCCCGCCAGGCATTCTTCGACCGGACGCACAGCGACGATCTGATCGCGTTCCTCGGCACCTCGCCGTCCCCGTACCACGCGGTCGCGAGCGCCGCGGAGCGGCTGGAGAAGGCGGGCTTCCGGCAGGTCGCCGAGACGGACGCCTGGGACGGCGCCGCCGGCGGACGCTACCTGATCCGCGGCGGCGCGCTGATCGCCTGGTACCTGCCGGAGGGGGCGGGCCCCGAGACCCCGTTCCGGATCGTCGGCACCCACACCGACTCGCCCAACCTGCGGGTCAAGCCGCTGCCGGACACCGGCTCGGCCGGCTGGCGCCAGGTCGCGGTGGAGATCTACGGCGGCGTGCCGCTGAACACCTGGCTGGACCGGGACCTCGGCATCTCCGGCAGACTCGCGCTCAAGGACGGAACGGCGCGGCTCGTCCAGCTGGACGAGCCGCTGCTGCGCGTGCCGCAGCTCGCCATCCACCTGGACCGCCAGGTCAACGACGGCATGAAGCTCGACAAGCAGCGCCACCTCACCCCGATCTGGGGCCTCGGCCCGGTCGACGAGGGCGCGCTGATCGCCTACGTCGCCGAGCGGGCCGGCCTGGCCGCCGACGACGTGGTC
The DNA here is from genome assembly GCF_014656195.1 of Kitasatospora xanthocidica. Taxonomy (GTDB): domain Bacteria; phylum Actinomycetota; class Actinomycetes; order Streptomycetales; family Streptomycetaceae; genus Kitasatospora; species Kitasatospora xanthocidica. Next base: position 627,794 of record NZ_BNBY01000001.1, read on the forward strand.
GGCTGGGACCTCATGACGCACGACGTCCAGCCCGCCTCTTACCTGGGCCGGGACCGCGAGTTGCTGGCCGGCCCGCGCCTGGACAACCTGCTCTCGGTGCACGCGGCCACCGCCGCGCTGGCCGCCGTCGCCTCGGCCGAGGGCGCCGCCGGCCTGCCGTACATCCCGGTGCTGGCCGCCTTCGACCACGAGGAGACCGGCAGCGAGTCCGACACCGGCGCGCAGAGCCCGCTGCTCGGCAACGTCCTGGACCGCACGATCCACGCGCGCGGCGGCACCACCGAGGACCGCGCCCGGGCCCTCGCCGGCACCGTCTGCCTCTCCTCGGACATGGGCCACGCCGTCCACCCGAACTACACCGAGCGGCACGAGCCGGGCCACCACCCGATGCCGAACGGCGGGCCGATCCTCAAGGTCAACGTCAACAACCGCTACGCCACCGACGGCGTCGGCCGGGCGGTCTTCGCGGCCGCCTGCGAGCGGGCGGGCGTGCCCTGGCAGAGCTTCGTCTCCAACAACGCGATGCCCTGCGGTACGACCATCGGCCCGATCACGGCGGCGCGCCTCGGCATCAAGACGGTCGACTGCGGCATCGCGGCGCTGTCCATGCACTCGGCCCGCGAGCTGTGCGGCGCGGAGGACCCGTACCTGCTGGCCAGCGCGCTGAAGGCGTTCCTGGAGGGCTGAGGCCTCGGCCCGACGCGACGGGCGCGCCGTTACGGGCCTGACGCGACGGGGCCCGGCGGACGAACGGTCGTCCGCCGGGCCCCGTCGTTATCGCGGGCCGCGGGGGCTACTCCATCCCGGCCAGGACCAGCGGCAGCCGGCGGGCGCCGTCGGCGACCAGCTTCACCGGCACGCCCCAGTCCTGCTGGTGCACGTGGCAGGCCGGGTACTCGATCTCCGGGTCGTCGTCGCAGGAGGCCGCCATCGCCGAGACGTGTAGCACGCCCTCGGTGACCTCGTCGGAGAGCACCAGCTCGCGGGAGAGGTCGCTGTCCGCGCCCGCGCCGGAGACCAGCAGCTCGGGCGGGGTCGAGCTGACCAGCAGCCGGGTGGACGGGCCGTAGCGCTCGTCCAGCTTCTGGCCGCTCGGCGCCGAGAAGACCACGTCCAGCCGGAAGGCGCCCGGCGCGACCTCGGTGGCCGCGCGCTGGGTGCGGTGCGCCACCGACTCGACCCGGACCGCCTCCTCCGGGAGCCGCAGCCTGGTCAGCCGGTGCCGGGCCGACTCGACCACCACGATGTCCTCGTCCACCAGCACCGCCCCGGAGGGCTCGCGCAGATCGGTGGCCAGCGTGCTGACCTCGCCGGTCGCCGGGTCGTAGCGGCGCAGCGCGTGGTTGTAGGTGTCGCTGACGGCCACCGAGCCGTCCGGCAGCACGGTGACGCCCAGCGGGTGCTGGAACAGCGCCTGCTCGGCGGCGCCGTCCCGGTGGCCGAAGTCGAACAGGCCGGTGCCGACGGCGGTGGTGACCGCCCCTGTTTCACGTGAAACCGAGCGCAGCGCGGAGGTCTCGGAGTCGGCGACCCAGAGCCGCTCGCCGTCCGCGGAGACCGCCAGACCGGACGGCTGGGCGAACCAGGCCTCGGCGGCCGGCCCGTCCACCAGGCCCTCGTTGGTGGTGCCGGCCGCGACGCCGACCATGCCGGTCGCCGGGTCGTACGCCCACAGCTGGTGCACGCCCGCCATCGCGATCCACACCCGGCCGTCGAACCAGGCGACGTCCCACGGCGAGGACAGGTCCACCTCGCGGGCCGGCCCCTCGGTGGCCGAGCCCTGCCACCACTGGCGGCCGGTGCCGGCCAGGGTGGTCACGCTGCCGTCCGCCAGCCGCAGGCCGCGCAGGGCGTGGTTGACGGTGTCGGCGACGACCACGTCGTACTCCGAGCCCTCCGGCAGCAGCGCGAGGCCCTGCGGCTCGCTGAACCGGGGGCTGGTGCCGTCCACCAGACCGCGCTCCCCGTCACCGATCCGGCGCACCACCGTCTCGCCGTCCTCGGCCAGCTCGACCAGCGAGTGGTGGCCGGAGTCGGCGACCAGGAAGTGGCCGTTCGGCAGCCGGACGGCCTTGCCCGGGAACTTGAGGTCCCCCGCGGTCGGCTCCGGCGCCACGTACGGGCCGTCGCCGCGGCGCAGCGTGCCCTTCGCGGCGTGCTCGGCCTCCAGCTCCTCCACCAGCCGGGCGATCGCGTGGGCGTGCCCCTCACCTGCGTGCTGGGCGACCACGTAGCCCTCCGGGTCGATCACCACCAGCGTCGGCCAGGCCCGTACGGCGTACTGCTTCCAGGTGACCAGCGCCGGGTCGTCCAGCACCGGGTGGTGCACCTCGTACCGGGCGACGGCGTCCACCACGGCCTGGTGGTCGGCCTCGTGCACGAACTTCGGCGAGTGCACCCCGACGATCACCACGGTGTCGCGGTGCTTCTCCTCCAGCTCCCGGAGCTCGTCCAGGACGTGCAGACAGTTGATGCAGCAGAAGGTCCAGAAATCCAGGATGGTGATCTTGCCCCGGAAGTCGGCGAGCGTGAGCTCCTTGCCGCCGGTGTTCAGCCAACCGCCTGCCCCGACCAGCTCGGGGGCGCGTACACGTGCACGAGATGCCATAACCCCATCAAACCGCACGCCCGGTGTCCGCATTCCTGGCGTACCGGGTTCCTGACGTACCGGGTTCCTGACGTACCGGGTTCCTGGCGTACCGGGTTCAGAAGGTCGGTGTGCGGGCCTCGCTCAGCTCGACGATCTCGCGGGCCGTACGGAGGGAGGTCCCGGCCCAGCCGAGCAGGGCCTTGGTGACCATGATCGCGGGGATCATGCCCACCCCGCGCTCGGCCAGCAGCGACTGGACCGCGGCCATCCCCTCGTCCGCGAGCACCGGGTGGCACTCCTCGACCAGGGTGGTCAGCCGGGCGGCGTGCTCGGCGGTCAGACCGGCGACGTTCGGGAAGAAGTCCGGCCGGGTGAGGTCGGCCTGCCAGCGGGTCTCGCCGTCCTGGGTACGGGCGGTGGGGCGCAGGCCGAGGGTGCGGGCGACGGCGGCGGAGGCGCGGTGGTCCGGGTGGATGTGGGCGACGGCCGTGGTGACGCCGGCGGCGGTCAGGTGGTCGAGCAGGGCGCGGGCGGCCTCGACGGCCAGGCCGCGGCGCTGCCACAGGGTGCCGACCACCCAGGCCAGCTCGGTCTCCTCGGGGCCGACGGTGGCCTGCACATAGCCGGTGAGGACGCCGTCGGCGCGCAGCCGCAGCACCCAGTTGCCCCACCGCTCGGCCGGGTCGGGGGAGCCCGCGGCCAGCCGGGCGCAGCGGGCGCGCATCTCCTCCGCCGTGGCCGGGCGGCCGCCGGTGAAGGCGTGCAGGGCCGGGTCGGCGAGCGCGGCCGCCAGCTCCTCGGCGTGCCCGGGGGCGATCGGCAGCAGGTCCAGGCGCTCGCTGCGCAGCGGGGCGGTGGTGGGGTCGGGGCGCATGGCGGTATTGAACGCCACCGGGGGCGGCCGCGCGACGGGCTTTCCCTCGGGTGGGCGGCGGCGGTGGTTGGTAGCGGTGCTCCGGGGCGGTGCTCGGCGGCGATGCTTCGTGGCGGTGCTTTTCGGCGGGTGGGGGCTCGGGGTCGAATGGGGGTCGACGCCAACACGGAGGAGGTCCCGCGGTGCGGTATCTGGTCAGGGAGAAGCTGTTCGCGATCGGCGACGACTACTGGATCGAGGACGACCGGGGGCACAAGGCCTACCTGGTGGACGGCAAGGTGCTGCGGCTGCGGCACACCTTCGAGCTGCGGGACGCCCAGGACCGGGTGGTCGCGGTGGTGAAGGAGAAGATGCTCACCGTCCGCGACGCGATGAAGATCGAGGACGCCGACGGCGAGGTGATCGCGACCGTCCGGGAGAAGCTGTTCACCCCGTTCCGCGACAAGTACCTGGTGGACCTGGCCTCCGGCGGCGAGCTGAAGATCCACGGCAACCTGATCGACAAGGACTACCGGATCGAGGACGACCACGGCGACGAGCTGGCCCGGATCAGCCGCAAGTGGTTCCGGATTCGGGACACCTACGGGGTGGAGATCGCCGACGGCGCGGACACCGGCCTGCTGCTGGCCGTCGCGGCCTGCGTCGACCACCTGACGCACGAGGAGGACTGACCCGTCCCCGGATTCCGGATCCCGGTCCCGCTCTCACCCGCGTGGGGTATCTTTTGCCAACCCTTGACCAGGCCGGTCGAGGGGCCCTGACCAGCCGGTCGGGGTGCACGGCGAGAGTGGACCGGGGGCTGGAACCACGATGAACGACATCCTGCACGGGCTCGGCGCGGCAGCGGCGTACGGCGCCCTCGGGGTGGTGCTGCTGCTCCTCGGCGTCGGCCTGGTGGACCTGCTGACGCCCGGCAGGCTCGGCCACCAGATCTGGGTCGAGCGCAACCGCAACGCCGCCGTCCTGCTGAGCTCCGCACTGCTCGGCATCGGCGGCATCGTCTTCACCGCGATCGTCTACACCTACGCCGACTTCGCCAAGGGCCTTGTCTCGACGGCCTGTTACGGCGTGCTCGGACTGGTGCTGATGGCCGTCGCCTTCTGGCTGGTGGACCTGCTGACGCCGGGCAAGCTCGGCGCGATCCTGGTCGAGCCGGAGCCGCACCCGGCGGTGTGGGTGTCGGCCAGCTGCAACATCGCGGTGGCCGCGGTGGTCTCGGCCGCGATCGCCTGACGCGCGTCACGACCGGGTGGGCGCCTCACGCCGGGTGGGGCGCGCCGCCCAGGACGTGCTCCCGGCCCCACGCGCCCAGCGGCCCCAGCGCCGCGTTGAGGTGCCGCCCCACCTCGGTCAGCGTGTACTCGACCCGGGGCGGGACCTCGTCGTACGCCTCCCGGTGCACGATGCCGTCCGTCTCCAGCTCGCGCAGGTGCGCGGCCAGCACCTTCTCGGTGATCCCCGGCACCTGGCGGCGCAGTTCGCCGAACCGGCAGCTCCCGTGCTCGTCCAGCGCCCAGAGGATCAGCACCTTCCACTTGCCGCCGATCACGTCCATCGCGGCGTCGATCCCGCAGACGTACGCCCCCGGCCTCGGCACGGTCGCCATGCCCACCCCTCCCGACGCTCCGACCTGGATACTGACCCCAGGGTAACCACCCACTTCGAAGTGCGTACTTGATCGTTTCCGGGGGCGGCGCGGAGGCTGATTCCCGTGACGAACAACCGTGTTGAGAACGCAGCCGAGAACGTGACCGAGAACCCGCCCACCCCGCTGACCCTGCTCGGACTCGGCGCCATGGGCGCCGCCCTGGCCGGGGCCTGGCTCACCGCCGGGCACCCGCTGACCGTCTGGAACCGCACCGCCGCCCGCGCCGACGCGCTCGTCGGCCGCGGCGCCGTCGTCGCCGCCACCGCCGCCGAGGCCGTCGCGGCGAACCGCCTGGTCGTCGTCTGCCTGCTCGACGACGACTCCGTGGCCGAGGCGCTGGCCGACGTCGACCTGACCGGCAAGGACCTGGTCAACCTGGTCACCAGCACCCCCGACCAGGCCCGCGCCCGCGCCGCCTGGGCCGAACGGCGCGGCGCCCGCTACCTGGACGGCGGCATCATGGCCGTCCCGCCGATGATCGGCGTCCCGGCGGCCGGACCGTACGTCTTCTACAGCGGCTCGCCCGCGCTGTTCGAGGAGCACCGGACGGCCCTCGCCGCCCCGGCCGGCACCCGCTACGTGGGCGAGGACGCCGGGTACGCGGCCCTGCACGACGTGGCGCTGCTCAGCGCGATGTACGGCATGTTCGCCGGCGTCTCGCACGCCTTCGCGCTGGTCCGCGGCGAGGCGGTCGCGCCGGGCGACCTCGCGCCGCTGCTCAGCGACTACGTCACCGCGATGACCGGGTTCATCGCCGGCACCGCGGCGCGGCTGGAGAGCGGCGACTACACCAAGGGCGTGGTGTCCAACCTGGCGATGCAGGTGGCCGGCAAGGGCACCCTGCTGCGCACCGCCGAGGAGCAGGGCGTGAGCGCCGAGCTGCTGGAACCCTACTTCCGGCTGATGGAGCGTCGGCTGGAGGTCGGCAGCGGCGAGGAGGACCTCACCGGGGTCGTCGACCTGCTGCGACGGTGAGGGCCGGCCGGTAACGTACCGGCATGGCAGACCTAGAAGAACGCGCCGACGTCGTCGCGTCCGGCTCTCGACAGGCCCGGGCGGGAGTGCTGGTCAGACCGCGCCGCGGCGACGACCTCGCCGACTGCGTCCGGGTGCTGGGCGACGTCCACCGCGCCGACGGCTACCCCGCCGACTGGCCCGACCGCCCCGCCGACTGGCTCACCCCGGGCGGCCTGCTCGCCGCCTGGGTCGCCGAGTCCGAGGGCCGGCTCACCGGACACGTCGGCCTCGCCCGCAGCGCCCCGGACGACCTCGCCCCCGCCCTGTGGAGCCACCGCACCGGCGGCCGTCCGGAGCTCACCGCCGTGATCGGCCGGCTCTACGTCGCCCCCGGGGCGCGCGGCCACCACATCGGCGCGCGACTCCTCGCGGACGCCGTGGCGCACGCGCGGGCGCTCGGCCTGCACCCCGTCCTCGACGTCCTGGCCACCGACACCGCGGCCGTGGCCCTCTACCGCCGCCTCGGCTGGACCCACCTCGGCAGCGGCGACCAGCGCTGGCCCTCCGGCCGCACCGTCACCGTCCACTGCTTCGCCGCCCCCCGGGGATAGCACCGGCCCCGGCCTTCCCGCCCGCCCGGCCACCCCGGCCGGGCGGGCGCGCTCCCACGGGTCGTCGCCGCCGACCCGGTCGTCGGAGCCGTAGAAGGCGTCGGCCTCGGCCCGCAGCTGCGCCCCGTCGACCGTGGGTGCGCTCTGCCACGTGCGGTGCAGCTCGTCCACGGGGACGAATCGTCGGCGGTTGCTCATCGGCCGGTCGCTCATCGGCCGGACCTCGGCGATCTCGGTTCCGTTGCGGGTGATGCGGTAGATCTCGCCGGCTTCGACGTCGTCGAGGACGGCCTCGGACCGCGCCGCGAGTTCGCGCCGCGTGATGGTCTTCATGGCGTCAGTGTGGTGCGCCGCATCGCCTCGTGCCGTGCCGTTCGCCCCGGATCCCTCGCGTGGGGGAGCGGGATCGTCGTGGGGGCTGAGGCCGGGGGCGGGTGGGGCGGGTGAGCCTGGGGCCATGGTGAAGCGCGGGTGGGTGCGGGACGGGCGGGCGGTGGCCGGGTGGGGCGTCGGCTACGCGGGGTTCGGGCTGGGGTGCGCGGGCAGTGGGACGGCGCTGTTCGGTGCCGGCTGGCTGGGGTGGGTGGTGGCCGGGGTGGGGCTGGCGGCGGCCGGGTCCGGGTGGGCGGCGGGGCGGCCGCGGGTGTCGGCGGGGCTGCGGCGGAGCCTGTGGGGGTTGTGCGGGCTGACCGTGGTGGCGGCCTGGGGCCTGCTGATGGACACGGTGACGCTGCTGTTCGGGCAGGCGGTGGACAGCGTCCCCGACACGGTGCTCCGGGTGCTGGCGGCGGTCGGGGCGGTGCTGCTGGCCGGTGCCGCCCGGGGCGAGCGGCCGGGCGGCCGGGCGAGGCGAACGGCGCCGGCCCCCTCGGCGGCCCCGGCCACCGTCCAACTCGCGGCCTGGGCAGGCACCTTGGCCTTCCTGCCGTACGTCGTGATGAAGCTGATCTGGGCGCTCGGCGGCAGCTTCGCCGGGATCAGCGGCGACCGGATGTACGCCGACTACGTGCGCAACGGCTCCTCCGGGCTCTGGCTGGCCCTGGAGCGCTGGGGGCTGGACGGCACCGTGCTGCTCGCGGCGGTCGGGGTGTTCCTGCTGTGGGGGCTGGTCCGGCCGTGGGGGCAGGTCTTCCCGCGCTGGACCCTGCCGCTGCGCGGCCGCCGCGTCCCGCGCTGGCTGCCGCTCACCCCGGCGCTGTTGGGCGCGGCCACCCTGGCGCCGTACGGGCTGGTCGGGATCGGCTACCTGGCGCTGTGCACGACCGGGGTGATCCGGATCAGGGCGGGCGAGCTCGCCACGGCCGAGCAGGCGCTGCAGATCTCCTGGGTGGGGATGTTCGCGTTCGCCGGGTACGGGGTCGCGCTGGTGGTGGCGACCCGCTCGTACTGGCGGCGCACCGGCGGGTGAGCGGCAGCTGTTTGCTGGGGTGGCAACAAAGCTTGCCGTTGTTTCGCGGTCGGACGCAGCCTGGCGGTGGAGGATCTCGGACGGGCGGTCGCCGCCCACCGCGCGTCCGGCGCCGGGGTGCCCGCCTGAGGCGGCAGGCTTTCGTCAACCACGAACGGAGACAAGGGACATGACCTCTCACCACCACCACCAGCAGCAGCACGGCGCCGGCCACCAGCACGGGCACGGCCACGTCCCGGCCGCCGACTTCGACTGGGACGCGCTCGCCGCGCACCTGGAGCACGAGGCCGACCTGCGCGCCGACGCCGTCACCGAGGCCGCCCGCTGGCTGTCCGGCCTGTACGGCGCCGGGGCGAGCGGGACGGGCGTCGCGGACGGCACGAGCGGCACGGACCGTACGGACGGCGCGGCCGCCGGCGTGCGGCGGGTCCTCGACGTCGGCAGCGGACCGGGGGTGATCGCCGAACTGCTGGCCGGGGTCTTCCCGGCCGCCGAGGTGGTGGCCGTCGACCAGTCGGCCGCCCTGCTGGAGCGCGCCCGGACCCGCTCGGGCGGTCGGCTCGGCACCCAACAGGCCGATCTGCCCGCCGAGTTCGACAAGCTCGGCGAGGCCGACCTGATCTGGTCCGGCAACGCGATCCACCACCTGGGCGACCAGCAGGCCGCGCTCACCTCGCTCGCCGGGGTGCTGCGGCCGGGCGGCCTGCTCGCGGTCGCCGAACGCGGCCTGGCGACGCGCTTCCTGCCGCGCGACTTCGGCCTCGGCCGGCCCGGCTTCCAGGCCCGGCTGGACGCGGTCCACGAGGACGGCTTCAGCACCATGCGGGCCGAACTGCCGGGCAGCACCGAGGAGATCGAGGACTGGCCGGCCATGCTGGAACGGGCCGGCCTGACCCCGAGCGGCACCCGTACCTTCCTGGTCGACCGCCCCGCGCCGCTGGACCGCGGCACCCGCGAGTACCTGCGCACCCAGCTCAGCCGGCTGCACGACCAGCTCGCCGACAGCCTCCGGCCGGAGGACCGCGGCACCCTCGAAGCCCTGCTCGACGAGGACGCCCCCACCGGCATCCTCCACCGCCGGGACGCCTTCTACCTCTCCGCGATGACCGTCCACACGGCCCGCAAGGCCTGAGTCACCGCACCCGGCCCGGCGGCCGAGGCCGCCTCGGCCGTGGGGCCGACGTGGGGCCCCGGTGGTCAGAGGGTGTGGCCGAGGGTGCTGAGCAGGGTGGCGATGGCCGCCTCGTCGCGGCGGTAGTGGGTCCACTTGCCGATGCGGGTGGCGCGGACCAGCCCGGCCCGCTGGAGTTCGGCGAGGTAGGCGGAGACGGTGGACTGGGCCAGTCCGGCCTTGGCCTGGATGTGGCTGACGCAGACGCCGACCTCGTGCGGGTCGGCGATCGCGCCGTCCAGCGGGAAGTGGCGTTCGGGGTCGCGCAGCCAGGTCAGCAGCTGCAGTCGCGTCGGGTTCGCGATCGCCCGCAGGGCGGTGACCAGGTCGGCATCCATGTCAGGAAGGGTACCGGCGGTGGTGCGGGGCCCGGGGTCCCGGAGCGGCGCTCAGACCAGGGCCTCGGCCAGCCGGCGCCAGTGCGGGAGGGCGGAGCCGCCGGGCGGGGTGCCGATGACCTGGACGGCGACGTGGTCCGCGCCGGCCGCCAGCTGGCCGTGGAGCTTCGCGGCGACGGTGTCGAGGTCGCCCCAGTACACCAGGTCGTCCACCAGCCGGTCGCTGCCGGCGTCGGCGAAGTCCTCGTCGGTGTAGCCGAGCCGGCGGAACTTGGCGGCGTTGTACGGGGACGCGAGGTACGGCGCCAGGTGCTCGCGGGCGGTGGTGCGGGCGATCTCGGGGTCGGCTTCGAGCAGGACGGCGTGCTCGACCGCGAGCAGGGCGTCCGGGCCGAGGATCTCCCGGGCCTGCGCGGTGTGCGCGGTGGTGACGTGGTACGTGTGGGCGCCGAGCGAGCGGTCGCGGGCGAGTTCGAGCATCTTCGGGCCGTACCCGGCGAGGACCCGTCGGACCGGGGCGGCCGGGGCCGGGTTGTGGGGGTCGGCGTCGAGGGCGTCGAGCTCGTCCAGGTACCCGGCCATCACGGCGAGCGGCTTGACCCCGGGCCGGGCGAGGCCGCCGTAGCCGAGACCGAGCAGGTGGCGGTCCGGGTGGGCGTCGGAGAGGAGCAGTGCGGCGCCGTGGGTGCGGCGGGCCTCGCGGCCCCAGACCTGGGCGATGCCGTTGGCGATCCGGATCCGCCGGGTGGCGGAGAGCAGCAGGGCGGCGTGGGTGAAGGCCTCGCGCCCGATGCCCTCGGGGACCCAGAGCGCGGGCCAGCCGAGCTCCTCCAACTCCTGGGCGTGGTCCCTGATCCGGCTCGCGCGCAGGCCTTCGAAGTCGAAGGTGTAGATCCCGAACCGGCCCAGCCCCAGGCTCTCGACGTCACTCACGCGGCTCCCCTTCCGTCGTCCGTCCGACCCGAAGCGTCGAACGTATCGAACTATCGCAGATTTACGATGTGACGCGCAACGGAGAACCGCCCGGGAAGCCCGACTCCCGGGCCGCCCCGGCAGCCCGACTTCCGGGATACCGTCGGAACATGACAGTCGGTGAGCAGCGCTTCGTCGTGGTGACGACCACCCACGAGAGCGAGGAACTGGCGCGGGCCCTGGCGTCCGCCGTGGTCCGGGAGCGCCTGGCGGCCTGCGCCCAGGTGTACCCCGTCCGGTCGGTGTACTGGTGGGAGGGCGAGGTGCGGGACGCCGAGGAGTGGCGGATCGACCTCAAGACCCGGGCCGAACTCGCGGACCGGCTGGGCGCGTTCGTCGCCGAGCGGCACTCCTACGAGACGCCCGAGGTGATCGCCGTGCCGGTGGTGGCCGGCAGCCCCGGCTACCTGGACTGGGTGGCCGGGGAGACCGCTCGATAGCGAGCGGGGCCCGGGGGATCGCCTCCCCGGGCCCCGCTTCCGTCCACGGACCTCAGCCCTCCGAGCCGCCGAAGCGCGTCGCCCAGGCGGCCAGGTCCTCGTCCGTGATCTTGGCGAACAGCACCGGCGGCACCGTGAACGCCGTCCCGGCCGGCACCAGGTCCAGCGCGCGCGCCTCCTCCGGGCCGACCCAGCGGCAGGTGGCGGCCGCGGAGTCCGCGGGCAGCGCGAAGGCCCCGCGCATCGCCGCCGCCGCGGTCGGGATGAACGGCTCGGACACGACCGCGTACAGGTGGATCAGGTTCATCGCGGTGCGCAGGGTCAGCGCCGCCGCGTCCTGGTCGGTCTTCACCTGCAGCCAGGGCGCCTTCTCGTCCAGGTACGCGTTGCCCGCGCTCCACAGCGCGCGCAGCGCCTGCGCGGCCTTGCGGAAGTTGAGCGCGTCCAGCTGGGCCTCGTACTCGGCGAGCAGCCCGGCGACCTGCTCGCCGAGGCGCTGCTCGGCCTCGCCCGCCGGGTGGCCGCCGGGGACGTCGTCGCCGAAGCGCTTGCGGCTGAAGGTGAGCACCCGGTTGACGAAGTTGCCGAGGGTGTCGGCGAGGTCCTTGTTGACCACCGAGGCGAAGAGGTCCCAGGTGAAGCTGGAGTCGTCGGACTCGGGGGCGTGGGCCATCATGAAGTAGCGCCAGTAGTCGGCCGGGAGCAGCTCCAGCGCGACGTCGCTGAAGATGCCGCGCTTCTGGCTGGTGGAGAACTTCCCGCCGTAGTACGTCAGCCAGTTGAAGGCCTTGACGTAGTCGACCTTCTTCCACGGGCGGCGCGAGCCGAGGATCGTCGCCGGGAACATCACCGTGTGGAACGGGACGTTGTCCTTGCCCATGAACTCGGTGTAGCGGACGGTCGCGTCGGCCTCGTACCACCAGGACTTCCAGTCCCGGGGCTGCCCGGCCGGGGCCGCGTCCGCCCACTCCTTGGTGGCGCCGATGTACTCGATCGGGGCGTCGAACCAGACGTAGAACACCTTGCCCTCGGCGGCCAGTTCGGGCCACACGTCGGCCGGCACCGGGACGCCCCACTCCAGGTCGCGGGTGATGGCGCGGTCCTGCAGGCCCTCGGTCAGCCACTTGCGGGCGATCGAGGAGGCCAGCACCGGCCAGTCGTCGCCGTGGGCGGCGACCCACTCCTCGACCTCGTCGGTCAGCTTCGACTGCAGCAGGAACAGGTGCCGGGTCTCCCGGACCTCCAGGTCGGCGCTGCCGCTGATCGCCGAGCGCGGCTCCAGCAGGTCGGTCGGGTCCAGCACCCGGGTGCAGTTCTCGCACTGGTCGCCGCGGGCCTTGTCGTAGCCGCAGTGCGGGCAGGTGCCGACGATGTAGCGGTCCGGCAGGAAGCGTCCGTCGGCGTTGGAGTACACCTGGCGGATCGCGCGCTCCTCGATGAAGCCGTTGCGCTGCAGCTCGCGGGCGATCTCCTGGGTGATCTCCCGGTTCTGCGGCGAGGAACTGCGGCCGAAGTGGTCGAAGGAGAGCCCGAAGCCGTCGTACACCGCCTTCTGCGCGTCGTGCGCCCGGGCGCAGAACTCGGCGACCGGCAGCCCGGCGTCCTTCGCGGCCAGCTCGGCGGGGGTGCCGTGCTCGTCGGTGGCGCAGATGAACAGCACCTCGTGGCCGCGCTGTCGCAGGTAGCGGGAGTAGACGTCCGCCGGGAGCATGGACCCGACCATGTTGCCCAGGTGCTTGATCCCGTTGATGTAGGGAAGGGCGCTGGTGATCAGGTGCCGAGCCATCCTCGGATGCTCCGATTTCTCCCGCACGCGCACCCCACCCGGAGTGCTGTGCCAGGCGCAGGGGTCCACTGTGGGCTGCCAAGCCTACCGCCGCCGCGGGCCGGGACGGTCGCCGCCGGGCGGGCGTCGGGGGCCGCTTCCGGGGCCGGTGTCTCAGCTGCCGCCGGGCCGGTGCCCGGCCGCCGCCGGGGCCGGTGTCACGGCCGGGTGAGGTCGCCGTACCGGTCGAACTCCCCGGCTTTCACCCCGCGGACGAAGGCGGCCCACTTGCGCGGCGTGGTCCGTACGACCACCTCGGGCCGGTCCGACTCGCGGATCTCCACCAGCCCGCCCGCGGCCCTGACCTCGACGCAGTCGGCGCTCTCGCCGCTGGCCGAGGCCTTGCGCCAACTGCTCATGAGAAGTCTTTCCGTAAGGTCCAGATGAACTCCCGGGACTCGTCCGGCTCCAGCGAGATCATCGCGGTCCTCTCCTTGATCCGGCGGTAGGAGTCCAATTCCGCTTCGGAGTGCACGAACTTCGGCCCGTGGGAGAGGTCGATCTGGACGGTGTCGAGCTCCGGGACCGGCCCGCGGGCGAGGTACAGGCTCTCCCCGGATCCCGTGTAGGTGGGGACGCTGAACGGGATCACCCGGATCTCCACCCCGGGCCGCTCGGAATTCTCCAGCAGGCTCAGCAACTGTTCGCGCAGCACTTCCGGACCGCCGAACTGCATGCGCAGCGCGGACTCGTGGAGGAATGCGCTGTACGGCTTCGGACGGTCGTCGAAGATCTGCTGGCGCCGAATCCGGAATTCCCTCCGGGCCTCCGCCTCCTGCTGGTACTGCGGGGGGAGGCGTTCGAACACCGCGGCGGCGTACTCCGGGGTCTGCAACAGGCCGGGGATGAAGGTGCTGTTGAGGATGGACAGGGAGGAGGCGTGGTGCTCCATCTCCGCGATGTCGATGATCTCGTTGGGCAGCCGGCCCCGGTAGCTGTCCCACCAGTACTTGCGCCGGTCCTGCGTCATCGCGAGCAGTGCGTCCAGGTACGGGCCGTCCTCGCAGCCGCAGGTGCGCGCCCAGGTCCGCAACCGGTCGGCGCTGATGCCCGACTTGCCGTTCTCCATCTGGGAGATCTTGGGCAGGTCGGTGCCGATGGTCGCGGCCAGGGTCTTGGGCGTCACGCCCACGCGTTCGCGCATCTTGCGCAACTCGATTCCGAGGCGCTGCTGGCGCACGGTCGGCGACAAGCGGGGTGGCATGACTCTCTTCTCCGGGTCGCGGCTGCGGTCGATGCTTCCGGTGAAGTGTGCCGCGCATACCGGGCCCTAGCTACCGAATTGGGGGATACCCCACGATGGAGTGAACGTTCTCTCGCTCGGTAGCAACTCTGGCACCCTGACCCTATGGTCGTCGTGTCACTCGCTGACTTGTTGCCGCCTAAACAGTCGTCAATCAGCCGTAATTACACACCAGATGCATGGTCACGGCGCCCGAACATCAACGACCGGAGACAGCCATGCCCCTTCCCACGCCTCTCCGCCTTCCCCACCATCCCCGTCCTTCCCACCGCATTTCCGCATCCCGGTGAATGCGCTTCTCGTCGCCGCGTTGTCCGCACTCCTCCTCGCCGTCCTTTTCGTCGGCTGGCTGGTCTGGCTGGTCAACCTCCAGCCCCGGGAACACCGCCCGGCGAAGCGCGGTATCGCGGCGGGCCATTCCGTCACCGGAGAACGGAAATAGCGGCGCCCCCCGATTGATTGGGCCCACCCCGGGCGGTGACGGCGGAGGCGGCGACACCCCACCCGGGGGTACGGCCGCGGGCTCCCGTACCATCACCGGCGATGCCGACCGGTGCCTTAGCCGGGGGACTCTCGCCGGGGGGAACAGATGGAGCCGCTGTACGACGCAGACCCGGAGGCCATCGGCCCGTACCGGCTCTTCGCCCGGCTCGGGGCGGGCGGCATGGGGGACGTGTACCTGGCCCGCTCGGCGGGCGGGCGTACGGTCGCGGTGAAGGTGGTCCGCTCCGAACTCGCCCGGGACACAGTGTTCCGGACCCGCTTCCGCCGAGAGGTGGCCGCCGCCCGGGCGGTGGACGCCGTCCACACCGCCCCGGTGACCGACGCCGACCCGGACGGCCCGGTGCCCTGGCTCGCCACCGCGTACGTCCTCGGCCCCTCGCTGGCCCAGGCGGTCCGGGACCACGGCCCGCTGCCGGAGGCGTCGGTGCGCGCGCTCGGTGCCCGGCTGGCCGAGGCGCTGGAGGCGATCCACCGCGCCGGGCTGGTCCACCGTGACCTCAAGCCCTCCAACGTCCTGCTCGCCGCCGACGGCCCGCGGGTGATCGACTTCGGCATAGCCCGGGCCCTGGACGACGACGACGTGACCAGGACCGGCGGGGTGGTCGGCTCTCCAGGCTTCATGTCCCCGGAGCAGGCCGGCGGGCTGCGGAGCGGCGCCCCCGGGGACGTCTTCTCGCTGGCCTCGGTGCTGGTCTTCGCGGTGACCGGGCACGGCCCTTTCGAGAGCGCCTCCGGTGTGGCCGCCCAGCTCTACAAGGTCGTGCACGACGAGCCCGACCTCGCCGCCGTGCCGGCCGGACTGCGCGGGGTCCTGGAACGGTGCCTGCGCAAGGACCCGGAGCGGCGCCCGACCCCGGCCGAACTGCGCGCCCTGCTCTCGCCCGGCGCCGCCGGCGCCGACTGGCTCCCCGCGCCGGTGGCCGCCGGCCTGGCCCGCCACGCGGCGGCGGTGCTGAACCTGGAGGCCCCGCTGCGCGTCGGCCGGGGGCCGTCCGAGGCGCCGACGATCGCGCAGAACCGCACCCGGGTGGACCCGGCCGGACCGGCGGAGCCACCGGTGACGGCGGAGGAGGGGACGGTTCCCCGCAGTGGCGCGTTCTCCCGCCGCCGGCTGCTGCTGTCCGGCGGTGCCCTGGCCGTCACGGCCGCGGCGGGTGCCGCCGCCTGGGCCCTGACCCGCTCGGACTCCCCGGGCGACAAGGCCGGGGCGGCGCCCAAGCCGGTCTGGACCGTCACCACCGAGGGCACCGACCCGGGCGCGCGCCGGGCCCTGGTGGTCGACGACCTCGTCCTGCTCCACGCGGACACCCTGCTCGCGGTGGACGCCGCCACCGGCGAGGGCCGCTGGGAGAACAAGGGCGCCAGGAGCAGGACGTACCTGGCGGGCGGCAGTGACCTCTACGAGCTGTCCGGCGAGCTGCACCGGCTCGTGCTCGCCGGCGGTTCGGCGGGCCCCGCCGCGATCGGCATCCTGGGCGACGGCAGGAAGCCCGTGTACGAGTGCCTGCTGGCGGCGACCGACCAGCGGCTCTACGTCAAGATCGCCGTCGGGCCGGCCGACGGCGGGGGTGCCACCACCACCGGGATCCTGTGCATGGGCCGGGAGTTGAGCAGCCGGTTCTGGTTCCAGGAGGACCGGGACTCCTCCGACCTGGTCACGCCCGGGGCGATCGGCGGCAGCACGCTGCTGCACCTCGACAACAGGAACGACGTGGTCGCCCGGGACACCGAGGACCACGGCACGGAACTGTGGCGGGTACGGACCGGGAGCGGGACGCCCTGGCCGGTCCGGTGCGACGACCAGCGGGCCTATCTCCCGGTGGACGGCGCGGGCCTGCAGGCGGTCGGTCTGGAGGACGGCAAGCAGGTCTGGCGCCTGGACCCGAAGGCCGGGCGGATCGGCGACCTCGCGGTGGCCGACGGCATCCTCTACCTGACTCTCGGCACCCCGTCGGTCTCCGCCGTGGACGCTGAGACCGGGCAGGTCCGCTGGACCTGCCCGCTGCCCGGCCACCCGGCCGAGGCCGAGGCGCCGGTGCCGGTCGCGGGCACCGTCTTCGTCCCCGGCACCGTTCCGCACGCGGCGGGCCCGCTGCCCTGCGTCCACGCCGTCGACGCCGCCACCGGACGCCTCAAGTGGACCTTCACCGACCCGGCGTACCGGCCGGCCGGAGAGAACGCCGACTGCCGGTTGAGCACCGACGGCAAGCTCGTGTTCGCCTGGATCGGGAACACGGTGTCCGCCCTGCCCGCCGCCTGAGGCGTCCTCAGCCGCGGGAAAGGCGGTCCACCAGGCGGGACTTGGCGGCCGGCCACTCGTCGGCGAGCATCGCGAAGTAGGCGCTGTCCCGCCAGGTGCCGTCGGGGCGGAGGCGGTCGCGGCGGTGGATGCCCTCGAATCGGGCGCCGAGGCGCAGGACGGCGTTGCGGGAGCGCTCGTTGAGGGCGTCGGTCTTCCAGAAGACGCGGCCCATGCCGAGCTCCTCGAAGGCGTGGGTGAGCAGCAGCAGCTTGGCCTCGGTGTTGACGGCGGTGCGCCAGACCGAGCGGGCGTACCAGGTGCCGCCGATCTCCAGGTACTCGTTCTCGGCGCTGAAGTCGTGGTAGCCGGTGATGCCGACGGCCCGGCCGGTGGTGAGGTCGACGGCGGTGAAGTACACCGACTCCCCGGCCGCCGCCTCGGCGGTGCGGACGTCGAGGAGCGCGCCCAGCTCGTCCTCCGAGGTGGGGACGTGGACGAGGATCCAGCGCCAGACCTCGGGGTCGGAGCCGACGGTGGCCCAGAGGTCGGCGAGGTGACGGCGCTCCAGCGGCTCCAGGCGGATGTGGCGGCCGGTGAGGGTGACGGGGGAGGGCAGCTTCGCGGTCATGGGCCGAACGTAGCGCCGCTCTGCACTAGACGCAAGAGATATCTGCACTAGTACAAAATGCCCGGCCGGGGCAGAGCAAAGGCCCCGCGGGACGGATCCCACGGGGCCCTCGAAGCGCCCGGCCTACGACGTGCCTGGCGGCCTGGCTCAGATGAACGAGTTGATCTGGATCGTCTCGTCACGGCCCGGGCCGACGCCGATGGCGGAGATCGGCGCGCCGGACATCTCCTCCAGCGCCTTCACGTACGCCTGGGCGTTCTTCGGCAGCTCGGCGAAGGACTTGGCCTTGCTGATGTCCTCGGTCCAGCCCGGCAGCGTCTCGTAGATCGGCTTGGCGTGGTGGAAGTCGGACTGGTTGTAGGGGAGCTCCTCGACCCGCTTGCCGTCGATCTCGTACGCGACGCAGACCGGGATCTGCTCCCAGCCGGTCAGCACGTCGAGCTTGGTGAGGAAGAAGTCGGTGAGGCCGTTGACCCGGGTCGCGTAGCGCGCGATCACGGCGTCGAACCAGCCGCAGCGGCGGTCACGGCCGGTGGTGACACCGCGCTCGCCGCCGATCCGGCGCAGGGCCTCGCCGTCCGCGTCGAACAGCTCGGTCGGGAACGGGCCGGAGCCGACGCGGGTGGTGTAGGCCTTCAGGATGCCGATAACCCGGTCGATCTTGGTGGGGCCGATGCCGGCGCCGGTGCAGGCACCGCCCGCGGTCGGGTTCGACGAGGTCACGAAGGGGTACGTGCCGTGGTCGACGTCGAGCAGGGTGCCCTGGCCGCCCTCCAGCAGGACGACCTTGTCCGCCTTCAGCGCCTCGTCCAGGACGAGGGTGGTGTCGGCGAGGAAGGGCTTGATCTTCTCCGCGTAGCCCAGGTACTCCTCGACCACCAGGTCGGCCGGGATGGTGCGGCGGTTGTACAGCTTGACCAGGACCTGGTTCTTGTCGTGCAGCGCCGCCTCGATCTTCTGGCGCAGGATCGACTCGTCGAACAGGTCCTGGACCCGGATGCCGACGCGGTTGATCTTGTCCGCGTAGGTCGGGCCGATGCCGCGGCCGGTGGTGCCGATCCGGCGCTTGCCGAGGAAGCGCTCGGTGACCTTGTCCAGGGTGCGGTGGTACGGCGTGATCAGGTGGGCGTTGCCCGAGACCAGCAGCTTGGAGGTGTCGATGCCGCGCTCGTTCAGGCCGGCCAGCTCGGAGAGCAGCACGGCCGGGTCGATCACGACGCCGTTGCCGATCACCGGCGTGACGTTCGGGCTGAGGATGCCGGAAGGGAGCAGGTGCAGGGCGTACTTCTGGTCGCCGATGACCACCGTGTGACCGGCGTTGTTGCCGCCCTGGTAGCGGACGACGTAGTCCACGGAGCCGCCGAGGAGGTCGGTGGCCTTCCCCTTGCCCTCGTCCCCCCACTGAGCGCCAACGAGCACGAGTGCCGGCACAGGCGTACACCCCTTCCGGTTGGGGCATCCTGCGTAGGCCGCAGTCTGCCCCGAGATAGACGAAGCCCCTGGCGCAATGGCGCAAGGGGCTCTTGCACCGAGAGATTACCTGAGGAAGGACCGGTCGTGTCGTCCCTGTCCACGCCTGCTACCGGCGGCCCCGAGCCGCTCCTGCTGCTGCTCGACCCGGTGGCCCGGCGGACCGACGGCGAGTCGGTGCGGATCGCGAAGGACGTGCTCTGCGGGGGTGCGGACGTGAAGGTGGTCTATCCGGAGAGCACGTCCGAACTCGACCGGGTGCTTTCGCACCGGGGTCGGAGGCGACCGGTGGTGATCGGTTCTGATCTTGCCCTGCAGCGGGTGCTGCAGGCGCTGCACCGGCAGCGTGAGCTGGGCACGGAACCGGTGGGGATGGTTCCGGTCGGCCGCGCGGAGGAGCTGGCGACGGCCCGCGCGCTGGGTGTGCCGGGGGAGCCGGTCCGGGCCGCGCGAGCGGTGCTGTCGGGTGCGGCCCGCCGGCTGGACCTGCTGGTCGACGACGGGGGCGGGGTGGCCCTGGGCGGGGTGCGGATCACCGGCGGCGGGACGCGCTGGACGGGGGGCCGTACGAGTGGCTGGCGTTCGCTATGGGCGAAACTGGCTGCGGCCGAGCAGGCGAACGCACTCACCCCGGAGAGCACCGACCACAACCCCAGGGTCCGGGTCGAGGCCGACGGCCGGCTGCTCGCCGACGTCCACCGGCCGGTCCGGCTGGTCCAGGTCACCCTGCCGTCCGGCGCCTCGGACGGGACCGGGGAGATGGAGGTCGTGGTCCGGGCCTCCGGCGCCCTGGTGCGCGCCCGGGCGGCGAGCGTCTCGGTGGTCGGCCGCGGCTTCGGCTACGAGGCGGACGGCCACCCGGTCGGCCCGGTCCGCGCCCGGACCTGGACGGTGCACCCGGCGGCCTGGGGCCTGCTCCTTCCGGCCGCGTGAAGCCGCCTGAGGCCGCGCGAGACGGCGCGAGGCCGCGTGAAGCCGCTTGAGGCCGCGCGAGGCCGCGCGATTCCGACCGCGTGAAGCCCGCGTGAACGCCGGGTGAGCAGGCTCACGTTCGTCCGCCCGCCGACACCCCCCGCTCCGCACACGGAACTCCCCAACAGGCGCGAACCACAAGGCCAACCGCCGCCGGGGGGAATTCCGGCCGGCCGAAATCCCCGCCCCGTAAGGGGTTTTGTCTACGCGCGTTACTCACCGATCGTCCGACAAACCCGGCATCCCGGGTTCCGGAAGCCTGTGCCAACTGCCCTAGACTCGAAGGCGTGCCACGTGGTGACGGAAGACTCAACCACGATCTTCTTCCCGGTGAGAAAGGCCCCCAGGACGCTTGCGGCGTCTTCGGTGTCTGGGCTCCCGGCGAGGAGGTCGCCAAGCTCACGTTCTTCGGCCTTTACGCCCTGCAGCACCGCGGTCAGGAATCCGCGGGCATCGCAGTGAGCAACGGCTCCCAGATTCTCGTCTTCAAGGACATGGGACTCGTCTCCCAGGTCTTCGACGAGGCCTCCCTGGGGTCGTTGCACGGGCATATCGCCGTCGGACACGCCCGCTACTCGACCACCGGTTCCTCGGTCTGGGAGAACGCCCAGCCGACCTTCCGGGCGACCGTCCACGGTTCGCTGGCCCTCGGGCACAACGGAAACCTGGTGAACACCGCCGAACTGGCGGCCATGGTCGCCGAACTGCCCGGCGAGGAGCACGTCTCGCGCTCCGGCCGGACCGCGGCGACCAACGACACCGACCTGGTGACGGCCCTGCTCGCCGGCCACCCGGACCTCTCCATCGAGGAGACGGCCAAGCTCGTCCTGCCCTCGGTCAAGGGCGCGTTCTCGCTCGTCTTCATGGACGAGCACACGCTCTACGCCGCCCGCGACCCGCAGGGCATCCGCCCGCTGGTGCTCGGCCGGCTGGAGCGCGGCTGGGTCGTCGCCTCCGAGACGGCGGCGCTCGACATCTGCGGCGCCTCCTTCATCCGCGAGGTCGAGCCCGGCGAGCTCATCGCCATCGACGAGAACGGCATGCGCACCTCGCGCTTCGCCGAGGCCAAGCCCAAGGGCTGCGTCTTCGAGTACGTCTACCTGGCCCGCCCCGACACCTCCATCGCCGGCCGCAACGTCCACCTCTCCCGCGTGGAGATGGGCCGCCGCCTGGCGAAGGAGGCCCCGGTCGAGGCCGACCTGGTGATAGCGACGCCCGAGTCCGGCACCCCCGCCGCGATCGGCTACGCCGAGGCCAGCGGAATCCCGTACGGCTCCGGCCTGGTGAAGAACGCCTACGTGGGCCGCACCTTCATCCAGCCCAGCCAGACCATCCGCCAGCTCGGCATCCGCCTCAAGCTCAACCCGCTGCGCGAGGTCATCCAGGGCAAGCGCCTGGTGGTCGTGGACGACTCGATCGTCCGCGGCAACACCCAGCGCGCGCTGGTGAAGATGCTGCGCGAGGCCGGCGCCGCCGAGGTCCACATCCGGATCTCCTCCCCGCCGGTGAAGTGGCCCTGCTTCTTCGGCATCGACTTCGCCACCCGCGCGGAGCTGATCGCCAACGGCATGACCATCGAGGAGATCGGCCGCACCCTCGGTGCCGACTCGCTCTCCTACATCTCGATCGACGGCATGATCGAGGCCACCAAGCAGCCCAAGGACAAGCTCTGCCGGGCCTGCTTCGACGGCGAGTACCCGATGGAGCTGCCGGACCCGGCGCTGCTCGGCAAGCTCCTGCTGGAGGCCGAGATCAAGGGCGGCCAGCAGCCGCCGGCCGTCCGCGGCAAGCCGACCAGCGGCAGCGACCTGGACGGCGTCCAGTCGCTGCTCGGCGGGGCGGGCGCGGCCGACGCGCTGCGCCGCCCGTAACGAATCCACGGTGGGGTCCCGCGAACCGGGGCCCCACCGCCGTTCCGCCCCCGCTCTTCCCGAACCACCCCCCTGACCCGAGAGGGCCGCACCGCAGTGACCAGCAACCAGAACGGCGCCACCTACGCCGCCGCCGGTGTCGACATCGAGGCGGGCGACCGCGCCGTCGAGCTCATGAAGCAGTGGGTGAAGAAGGCCAACCGCCCCGAGGTGGTCGGCGGTCTCGGCGGCTTCGCCGGGCTCTTCGACGCGTCCGCCTTCAAGAACTACGAGCGGCCGCTGCTGGCCTCGGCCACCGACGGCGTGGGGACCAAGGTGGCCATCGCGGCCGCCATGGACAAGCACGACACCATCGGCCACGACCTGGTCGGCATGGTCGTGGACGACCTGGTGGTCTGCGGCGCCGAGCCGCTGTTCATGACCGACTACATCTGCGTCGGCAAGGTCGTCCCGGAGCGGGTCGCCGCGATCGTCAAGGGCATCGCCGAGGGCTGCGCCCTGGCCGGCTGCGCCCTGGTCGGCGGCGAGACCGCCGAGCACCCCGGCCTGCTGGGCCCGGACGAGTACGACGTGGCGGGCGCCGGCACCGGTGTCGTCGAGGCCGACGCGCTGCTCGGCGCGGACCGGGTCCGGGCCGGCGACGTGGTGATCGCGATGGCCGCCTCCGGCCTGCACTCCAACGGCTACTCGCTGGTCCGCCACGTGCTGCTGAACGAGGCCGGCTGGAAGCTGGACCGCAAGGTCGAGGAGTTCGGCCGCACGCTCGGCGAGGAGCTGCTGGAGCCGACCCGGATCTACTCGCTGGACTGCCTGGCGCTCACCCGCGCCACCGAGGTCCACGCCTTCTCGCACGTCACCGGCGGCGGCTTGGCGGCCAACCTGGCCCGGGTCGTCCCGGCCGGCCTGCACGCCCGCCTGGACCGCGGCACCTGGACCCCGCTGCCGGTCTTCCGGACCGTCGCCGAGGTCGGCAACGTGGCCACCCTGGAGATCGAGAAGACGCTCAACATGGGCGTCGGCATGGTCGCGGTCGTCCCGCCGCACTCGGTGGACGCCGTGCTGTCGATCCTGGAGGACCGCGGCGTCGAGTCCTGGCTGCTCGGCGACATCGTCGAGCGCACCGACGAGCACGAGGGCGGCGCGGCCCTCTACAACGCCTACGAGGGCTTCCGGACGGTCTGACCCGGACCTGACGACGAGAGGGCCCCTCCGGCACATCCGGAGGGGCCCTCCCGCGTACGGGCGAGCGGCCCGGAGGTGAGCTGGGCGAGTAGCAGGGCACGCCGAAGACCGGTCCGGCGCCTCGGGCGCCGGACCGGTCCGGTGGAGCTGCTGTTACGAGCGGCGGGAGGCCTGCGAGGCCCCGGTGCCCGGCTCGTTGTCGTCCTCGTCGTCGAGGTCGGCGTAGCGGGCGGCGTACTCCGCGTACGGGTCGTCGTCCTCCTCCTCTTCGATCGGCTCCGGCTCGATCGAAGGAGCGGACGGCGATACGCCCAGCTCGTTGGACAGACGGTTAGCGTCGAACCCGCCGCTGTTGTACTTCAGCTCGCGGGCGACCTTCGTCTGCTTGGCCTTGGCCCGGCCGCGCCCCATGGGTCGACCCCCTCAACGATGGGGCTCACGGCCCCGAGTCTGACACGTGTTCATGATCAGGACCGGCCTGCCCGAATGGGAGAAGCCGTCCCTTGGAGCATTAACGGTACCTGTTTCCGCCGCTGGACGGTACGTCGTTGGTGTGACGTGGCGCGCACCGACCGCACCCGAGACCAGGTCTTTCCAGGTCAAGGGAGGTTTTGCGGCGATTTTCGCGCTGTCCGGAGGTGTCTTGGGTCCGTCGTTCCAGGACTGATTATCCCCCCTAGGGGGACCCCGGATCACCCGTTCGGCCGGAGAAGTGAGAATCCGGTTCCACATCGTGATGCGCGGGGGGCCACGGTGGCGGCCCCCCGCGCATCCGGGGTCGGGTGGCGACGGCCGGATCAGCCGCGGCGGGCACCCGGGAGCAGCACCGTGCGCAGCGCGCTGATCTCGCGCATCCGCTTCTCGGCCAGGCGGTCGGCGGCGACCGCCGGCGGGACGCCGTCGGTGGCGGCCCGGGTGAAGATCTCCAGGGTGGTGTCGAAGATCTTGGTGGCCTTGTTCTTGGCCCGGTCGAAGTTGAAGCCCTCGATCTCGTCGGCGACCTGGATGACGCCGCCGGAGTTCACCAGGTAGTCCGGCGCGTAGAGGATGCCGCGGTCGGCGAGGTCCTTCTCGACGCCGGCGTGGGCCAGCTGGTTGTTGGCCGCGCCGCACACGATGGAGGTGCCGGCCTCGCCGAGCGCGGCGACCACGCCGTCGGTCAGGGCGCCGCCGAGGGCGCAGGGGGCGTAGACGTCCAGCTTGGCCTGGAGCAGGGCGGCGGTGTCGGCGACCACCTCCACGTCCGGGTGGGCGGCGCGCACGCGGTTGACGGCGGCCTCGAAGGGGTCGGTGACGACGACGGTGGCGCCGTCCGCGACCAGGTGGCCGACCAGGTAGTGGCCGACCTTGCCGACGCCCGCGACGCCGACCCGCTTGCCGCGCAGGGTCGGCTGGCCCCAGCGGGCCTGGGCGGAGGCGCGCATGCCCTGGAAGACGCCGAAGGCGGTCAGGATCGACGAGTCGCCGGCGCCGCCGTGCTCGGGCGAGCGGCCGGTCACGAACTCGGTCTCGCGCGCGATGACGTCCATGTCCTGCACGTAGGTGCCCACGTCGCAGGCGGTGATGTAGCGGCCGCGCAGCGACTCCACGAAGCGGCCGTAGGCCCGGAGCATCGCCTCGTTCTTGTCCTTGTTCGGGTCGCCGATGATGACGGCCTTGCCGCCGCCGAGGTCCAGCCCGGCCAGCGCGTTCTTGTAGGACATCCCGCGGGACAGGTTCAGCGCGTCCTCCAGCGCCGCCTCCTCGGAGGCGTACGGGAAGAAGCGGGTGCCGCCGAGGGCCGGGCCCAGCGCGGTGGAGTGGATGGCGATGATGGCCTTCAGGCCGGAGCTGCGGTCGTGGCAGAGGACGACCTGCTCGTGGCCGTCGCCGGGGGCGCCGTCCTGTTCGGTACGGAAGATCCTGCTGAGCACGCCGGGTGCGGGGTGCGTGGCGGGGGTCTGTACGTCGGTCACTGTGGTGACTCCAGTATCGAAGGCCCGCTGCTGTGGTGCGGGCGCCTAAGGGGAAGCGTAGTCGGGTGGGCGCCGCCGATAGGCCCTCTTGTCCGAGCTTGTGCCGGTTGTCCGAGGGGTGAGACGGGAGGGGGTGCGCGGTGCGGGCGCGAACGGTTCGTGGCCGCGCCCTCCCGGGCCCGGTCGGCCCGTGCGACCATGCAGGACGTGACCGCCGTACGCACCTCCGTACAACCGCCCTACGCCGCCCACCTGCGGGTCTACGAGCCGTTGGCGGCCTACCCGGAGCCCGAGCGGGCCCGCTGGCAGGCCTACGCGGCGGAGCACGGGCCGGACGCGGGGGAGGCGGCGCAGCCGGTCGCGGCGGCGGTGCTGGAGGAGCAGCGGGAGGCGCTCGCGGAGCTGGCCGCCCGGACGCCCCGGGCGCTGCCGGAGCGGGAGAGCGGGCGGGCCTACCTGCGGGTGGTGGACGGCGTCCTCTACGTCTGCCCGTGGGCGACCAGGCTGCGCAGCTGGCAGGCGCTGGAGGAGCTGCGGGCCGGGGCGCCGGTGGCGCTGCTGGACACCGCGCTGCCGCCGGCCGTCCGGGAGGCCGCCGAGGCGGACCGGGAGCGCTGGCGGGCCGAGCACCCGGACGCCCGGCCGTGGATCCTGACCAGCCGGTGGGAGGTGCCGGTGCGCTGGTTCCTGCCGTTCGGGGACGAGGACCGCTGCTTCGTCCCGGGCGGTCGGGCGGAGGGCGGCGGTCCGGCGGAGGGCGGGGGCCTGTCCGGCGGCGGGCCGTCCGGCGGGGAGCCCGGGAGGGAGCCGTCGGGGGGAGGGGAGCGGGACGGCCGGCCGGCGGCGCTCTTCTACCTGGTGCCGATGGCGCAGGCGCGCCGGCGGGTGGCGCGGGCCTACCGGGCGCTGCGCGAGGCGGTGCCGGACGGGGAGCTGGTGCGGGGGGCGGAGCTGATCGGGCGGTGGCTGGAGGAGTTCCATCCGCGCTCGCTGGTGGAACTGGACTACGGGGGGCTGGTGCACCTGATGGGGCCGGAGCGGTTGCTGGCGGACCGTTCGGCCGGGGAGCTGGAGGAGGGGCTGCGCGCGCTGCGGGCGGGGGACACCGCGGAGGCGCTGCGGGTGTACGGGGAACTGACGGTGCGCTGGCGCCGGGTGCTGGCGCTGCGGTACGCGAACTGACGTCCGACCACCCGTGTATGACTGTAAGGGTCCTTGGGACCGGAACACCGATGACCAAGGTCCTGGTTCGGGTCAATAGCCGTCGAACGTGACACTACTCACCGTTGACGCGAACTTACCCCTATGTGCAAAAATGGGACAACCAGCCCAACTTCACGTGAGCGTGCCCACTTTTGGGTGGTTCTGGAGTCGATGCGCGCTTTGCGGGGAAACGGAGGGTCTGGTCCCTTCGTAACCGGATGTCATCGCCGTGTGACTGTCCGTTATGGGGTGGTCCATCGCCATCCGTCAGCCTTGAACCCGTGAGGGGTCAATTTTGGCGGTTTGGTCGATAGGGCTGGACGGATGGTGTAGTTGTAGACACCAGGACAAGCCGTTCGTCCTATAACCGACTCGGCCCGTCTATGCCATTTCGGGCATCGCGGGCCAAGGTGCAGAATTTGAAGGATAGAACCGCCCTGGTTCGGTTCTCCCGAGGAGGCCGCTCATGACCGCTCGTACCCCTGATGCTGAGCCCCTGCTGACGCCGGCAGAGGTCGCCACCATGTTCCGCGTGGACCCGAAGACGGTCACCCGCTGGGCCAAGGCGGGCAAGCTGACGTCGATTCGCACGCTCGGCGGTCACCGCCGTTACCGTGAGGCGGAGGTGCGCGCTCTGCTGGCCGGGATTCCCGCTCAGCGCACTGAGGCCTGATAGGCCAAAGGCTCTTTCAAAGGGGCCGCTTACCGGACTCCGCCGGGTCCGGTAAGCGGCCCCTTTGTCATGCCACGGGGCGGCGGGCCGGTCCATCGGAATGCTGAACTCCGGATAACGATTTGGTGTTCATGGGGCGGGGGGGATTTACAGTGAATAGAAGTGCAATTTTACATATTAAATTAGCGGGTCCTTGGGAAGGGTGTGCCACGCCCGGTTTCGAGGAAGGATGCGTGGTGACCGTCACACGGTCCGTCACTTGTGGTCCGGACCCGGTTCGGGATAGTGGCGGCGGCGTGGAAACGCGAGAGGCCCGGAACCTTGACGATTCCGGGCCTCTCGCACTGCGGCGATCCTGACGGGACTTGAACCCGCGACCTCCACCTTGACAGGGTGGCGAGCTAACCAACTGCTCCACAGGACCAGATTGTTCTGATCTCGTTCACTCGCTTGCCGCGCTGCGAACAAGACAGACTGTAGCCCATGGTGGGCCCCCAGGTCGA
Source organism: Kitasatospora xanthocidica (assembly GCF_014656195.1). Classification (GTDB taxonomy): domain Bacteria; phylum Actinomycetota; class Actinomycetes; order Streptomycetales; family Streptomycetaceae; genus Kitasatospora; species Kitasatospora xanthocidica. The sequence goes on from NZ_BNBY01000001.1 coordinate 655,074, forward strand.
ACTGGCTCCTGAAGGCCCACCCGCAGCTCAGGGCGGTGACCCGCGGCCCCGGGGTCAGAGCGTCGCCCGGGCCGCCTCCATCGCCTTCATGATCCGCTTCTCGGAGACCGGGCTCGGCGTGCCCAGCGACTGGGCGAAGAAGCTGACCCGCAGCTCCTCGATCATCCAGCGGATCGCCCGTACCTCCTCGGACGGCTGCCGGCCGGCCGGCACCGCCGCCAGCAGCTCCCCGTACGCCTGCTGCACCTGCTGCACCTTCAGCAGCTGCTGGGCGTCCCGCTGCGGGTGGTTGGGCAGCGCCTCCAGGCGGCGGTCCACCGCCAGCAGGTAGCGCTTGAGGTCCGGCAGTCGCCGCCAGCCGGTGGCCGTCACGAAGCCCGGGTGGACCAGCGAGGCCAGGTGCAGCCGGACGTCGTTCACCGCGTTCAGCAGCACCGGGCTGCTCACCGACTTCAGCCGGGTCGAGGCCTTGTGGAAGGCGATCAGCGCGGTGGCCGTCTTCAGCGTGGTGTCCGCGGACAGGTCGTACAGGTCCGCGCGCACCTTGTCGTGCAGCTTGCCGAACGCCGCCTCGTCCCAGGCCGGCCCGCCGGCCAGGGTCATCAGCCGGTCCGTCGCGGCGGACACCACGTCCTCGAAGAGCGCGGCGATCGAACCGTGCGGGCTGTGCGAGAGCGCCAGCTTCGCCTGGTTGCCCAGCCGGCCCTGGATCGACTTGGCCGGGGAGGTGGTGGTCAGCATCAGCAGCCGCCGGGTGCCGTCCCACATCGCCTGCGCCTGGGCCTCCGGGGTGTCGAACAGCTTGATGCCGACCGCGGCGCCCTCGTCCACCAGCGCCGGGTAGGCGCGCAGCGAGTGGCCGCGCGAGCGCTGCTCGAAGGTGCGCTGCAGCACCGGCAGGGACTCCGGCCAGGCGGTCAGCCCGCCCTGCTCGATGCCCTGGCCGGAGGCGGCCGAGGAGAGCGTCTCCTTGAGCTTCGGCTTGAGCTTCAGCCGCAGCTCCTCCAGGTCCTTGGACTCGGCGAGCTTGCGGCGCCCGTCCACGACCCGGAAGGTCACCTTGAGGTGCTCCGGCACCCGCTCGTCGTCCCAGGCCTCCGGCGGCACCGTGACGGCCGTCAGCCGCTTCAGGGCGTGCTCCAGCGACGGCAGCAGCGGCTCCTGGCGGTCCTTCACCGCGCGCAGCGCCGCCTTGGCGAAGTCCGGGGCCGGCACGAAGTTGCGCCGGATCGCCTTCGGCAGCGACTTGATGTACGCGGTGACCAACTCCTCCCGCAGGCCGGGGATCTGCCAGTCGAAGCCCTCCGCGGTGACCTGGTTGAGCACCGGCAGCGGGATGTGGACGGTCACGCCGTCCGCGTCGCTGCCCGGCTCGAACTGGTAGGTCAGCTGGAAGCGCAGCTTGCCCTGCTGCCAGTGGTCCGGGTAGTCGGCCTCGGTGACGCCGCCGGCGGCGTCGTTGATCAGCATCGACTTCTCGAAGTTCAGCAGGTCCGGCTGGTCGTGCCGGGCCTTCTTCCACCAGGAGTCGAAGTGCCGGGTGGAGACGACCTCGTCGGGCAGCCGGGCGTCGTAGAACTCGAACAGGGTCTGGTCGTCCACCATGATGTCGCGGCGGCGGGCCCGGTTCTCCAGCTCCTCGACCTCGCCGAGCAGCCTGCGGTTCTCCGCGAAGAACTTGTGGTGGGTCTCCCAGTCGCCCTCGACCAGCGCGTTGCGGATGAACAGCTCGCGGCAGAGCTCCGGGTCGATCCGCCCGTAGTTGACCTTGCGCTGGGCGACGACCGGCATCCCGTAGAGGGTGACCTTCTCGTAGGCCAGCACCGCGCCGGCCTTCTTCTCCCAGTGCGGCTCGCTGTAGCTGCGCTTGATCAGGTGGCCGGCCAGCGGCTCCACCCACTCCGGCTCGATCTTGGCGTTGATCCGGGCCCAGAGCCGGGAGGTCTCCACCAGCTCGGCCGACATCACCCAGCGCGGCGGCTTCTTGAACAGGCCGGAGCCCGGGAAGACCGCGAACCGGGCACCGCGGGCGCCGCCGTACTCGCGCTTCTCCACGTCGAACAGGCCGATGTGGGAGAGCAGGCCGGCCAGCAGCGACTGGTGGATCCGGTCGGCGTCCGGCTCGGCGTCGGGGTGGGGCTCCTCGATCGTCACGCCCAACTGCTTCGCCACCGTGCGCAGCTGGGTGTAGATGTCCTGCCACTCCCGTATCCGCAGGTAGTTGAGGAACTCCGTCTTGCACATCCGGCGGAAGGCCGAGGAGGAGAGCTCCTTCTGCTGCTCGCGGACGTAGCGCCACATCGCCAGGTAGGACATGAAGTCCGAGGTCTCCGAGGTGAACCGGCGGTGCCGGTCGTCGGCGGCCTGGCGCTTCTCCGCGGGGCGCTCGCGCGGGTCCTGGATGGAGAGCGCGGCGGCGATCACCATGACGTCGCGGACGCAGCCGTTGCGGTCCGCCTCCAGCACCATCCGGGCCATCCGCGGGTCCACCGGGAGCTGGGCGAGCTTGCGGCCGAGCTGGGTGAGGCGCTTGCGCGGGTCCTTCTCCTCCGGGTCCAGCGCGCCCAGCTCGTGCAGCAGGTGGACGCCGTCCTTGATGTTGCGCGAGTCCGGCGGGTCCAGGAACGGGAAGGCGGCGATGTCGCCGAGACCCGCCGCGGTCATCTGCAGGATCACCGAGGCCAGGTTGGTGCGCAGGATCTCGGCGTCGGTGAACTTGGGGCGGGAGAGGAAGTCCTCCTCCGAGTACAGCCGGATGCAGATGCCGTCCGAGGTGCGGCCGCAGCGGCCCTTGCGCTGGTTGGCGCTGGCCTGGCTGATCGCCTCGATCGGCAGCCGCTGCACCTTGGTGCGGTGGCTGTAGCGGGAGATCCGGGCGGTGCCCGGGTCGATCACGTACTTGATGCCGGGGACGGTGAGCGAGGTCTCGGCCACGTTGGTGGCCAGCACGATCCGGCGGCTGCTGGAACGCTGGAAGACCCGGTGCTGCTCGGCCGAACTGAGCCGGGCGTACAGCGGCAGGACCTCGGTGTTCCTCAGCTTCAGCCGGTTCAGGGCGTCGGCGGTGTCGCGGATCTCGCGCTCGCCGGAGAGGAACACCAGGATGTCGCCCGGGCCCTCGTCCTGCAGCTCCTGGGCGGCCTCGCAGATCGCCTGGACCTGGTCCCGGTCGCGGTCGGCGGCGTCCTCCTCCGCGCCGTCGGCAGTGTCTTCGGCGATTGGCCGGTACCGGACCTCGACCGGGTACGTCCGCCCGGAGACCTCGATGATCGGGGCGTCGCCGAAGTGCCGGGAGAAGCGCTCCGGGTCGATCGTCGCGGAGGTGATCACGACCTTGAGGTCGGGACGGCGGGGCAGCAGCTGCTTGACGTAGCCGAGGATGAAGTCGATGTTGAGGCTGCGCTCGTGCGCCTCGTCGATGATCAGGGTGTCGTACTGGCGGAGATCGCGGTCGGTCTGGATCTCCGCGAGCAGGATGCCGTCCGTCATCAGCTTGACCAGGGTGTCCTGGCCGACCTGGTCGGTGAACCGGACCTTCCAGCCGACCGCCTCGCCCAGCGGGCTGTTCAGCTCCTCCGCGACCCGCTCGGCCACCGTACGGGCGGCGATCCGGCGCGGCTGGGTGTGACCGACCAGACCGCGCACCCCGCGGCCCAGCTCCAGACAGATCTTCGGGATCTGGGTGGTCTTGCCGGAGCCGGTCTCGCCCGCGACGATCACCACCTGGTGGTCCCGGACCGCCGCCAGGATCTCGTCCTTCTTCTGGCTGACCGGCAGCTCGGCCGGATACGTGATCGTCGGGACGGCGCTCCGGCGCTGCGCCACCAGCAACTCGGCGCGGTCGATGTCGGCGGCGATCTCGGCGGCGACCTTCTGCCGGGCCTCGGGCTTGCGGACCCGGCGGGCCCCCTCCAGCCGGCGCCCGATCCGCACCTCGTCGCGCAGGGTCAGCTCGGGCAGGCGGGCGGCCAGCTCGCCGATTCCGGGGCCCTCGGAGGGCGCGGGGGCGGACTGGACTGCGGGAGAACTCACTGCGGGCATCCCTCTAGGTTCGCAAGGAGGCACGGCGGAGCGCACCTCGGTTTTCGAGCCCCTCCAGTGTCACAGCCGCCGGTGGCGAATCGCGAACGCCGGGCAACGGTTCGCGGCCGGCCTGGGCGCGCCCTGGGCTCCTCGTGGGCTCGTCCTGGGTTCGTCCTGGGCTGGATTGTCGGTGCCGTGCGCCACAGTGGTTCCCGGACGACATGACCGACGGTCAAGGGGTGTCGACCGAACGTCACGGGCCGCCACGGGCCGTCGAGGATCGTCACGGACCGCCGAGGACACGGGAAGGTGCTCACCGATGGGCAACACGGCAGGGTTCCACGCCAAGCGGCTGAGCCGGGTCCCCGACCCGGCCGAGCGCCTCACCGGCCTCCTGCTCACCCAGCGGATGTTCGAGACCGCCACCCCGCCGCCCGTCGCCCGGGACTTCGAGACCCTGGCCTACCAGGCCCTGGCGGGCTGAGCGGGCCTCCGACCGGGGTGGTACTACGGCCGGGGTGGTCCTACGGTCGGAGCGCGGCCTCGTCCGCGTCCGGGAGCCAGTCCCGGGCCGGGTCGTACTCCAGCCACCGGCCGCGGGCCGCCTCGGTGGTGAACGCCTCGACCAGCCGGTCGAGTTGGGGGTTCGGGCCACCGGAGGCCTCCTCCCGCCAGAGCAGCGACCAGGCGTACAGCGGGGTAGGGTCGGCCAGCGGCACGGTCCGCACGCCCGGGTGGTCGGGCAGCGGAGTGTCCGCCGGGACGAGGGAGAAGCAGGACGGGTCGTCCCGGACCTCGTCCAGGAAGTGCTCCAGCCCCAGATTGGTCGAGCCGACCCGGTCCTGGACGTCGAACCGGTCGGCGAACCGGGTCAGGAAGTCCAGCCGGTCCACCGCCGCCGGAAAGCGCAGCACACCGCCGCGCAGCTCCGCCGGCCGCAGCACGTCACGGCCGGCCAGCGGATGGGCGGCGCTCAGCAGCGCGTCCACCGGCTCCAAGCGGACCAGACGGTGCGTCAGCCCCGCGTCACCGCCGTCCGGCAACGGATGCACCCGGCCGAACCCGGCGTCCGACTCCCCGCGCAGCAGCGCCGCCGCCACCGACGGCAGGTCCCGGCCCGGCACCGGCTCCACCGACAGCCCCGGCGCCGCGTCCACCGCCCGCGCCAGCGTCCGCATCGGCGCGTACAGGTGCCCCCACACGTCGATCCGCAGCGGCCGCGCCGCACACCCCACGGCCGCCACCGCCCGCTCCCCCTGCGCCAGCACCCGCCGGGCCGGCTCCAGGAACCGCCGCCCCGCCCCGGTCAGCGCCACCCCGCGCGCGTCCCGCTCCAGCAGCCGCACCCCCAGCGCCCCCTCCAACCGCGCCACCCGCTTCGACAGCCCCTGCTGGCTGATCCCCAACCGCCCCGCCGCCCGCCCGAAGTGCAACTCCTCGGCGACGACGACGAACCCCCGCACCTGCGCCAGATCCAGATCCACCCGGGCACCCTAGGGCCTGCCGTCGTGCCCCGGCCCACCGGCCGCCGGCTGCCCGGCGTCCGAGCTGCCACCACAGCCGTGGGTTGTCGTGGGCGGGCGGTGGTTGTTGGACCGGGGGGTGCGGGGCCGGGTGGGGTGTGGGGGTGACCGACGGAGGAGTGGGGATGAAGGCGCTGGTGGCGACGGGTCGGGCGGCGGAGCCGGTGCGGTTCGCGGAGGTGGAGCAGCCGCGGCCGGGGCCGGGGGAGGCGCTGGTGAAGGTCGAGGCGTTCTCGGTGAACCGGGGCGAGACCTTCCAACTGGAGGCGCCCCGGGTCGGGTGGCGGCCCGGGAAGGACGTGGCCGGGCTGGTGGTGCAGGCCGCCGCCGACGGGTCGGGGCCCGCCGTGTGCCGGCGGGTGGTGGGGCATCCGCCGGCCGGGGGGTGGGCCGAGTACGTGTGCGTCCCGACGTCCTCGCTCGCCGAACTGCCCGACCGTCTGGACGCCGTCCGGGCCGCCGCGCTGCCGCTCGCGGGCCTCACCGCGCTGCGGCTGCTCCGTACGGCGGGCGCGCTGGCCGGGCGGCGGGTGCTGCTGACCGGGGCCTCCGGGGGCGTCGGGCACTACGTCACCGAGCTGGCGGCCGCCGCCGGGGCCGAGCTGACCGCCGTCACCGCCTCCCCGGAGCGCGGCCGGCGCCTCACCGAGCTGGGCGCCGCCGAGGTGCTCCACGACCCGGCCGAGGCGCGCGGACCGTACGACCTGGTGCTGGAGTCCACCGGCGGCGCCGCGCTGCCGGTGGCGCTGGCCCGGCTGGCCCGGCGCGGCACCCTGATCTGGTTCGGCCAGGCCTCCCGGACGCCCGCCACACTCGACTTCTTCGACTTCTTCAAGGGCCCGGAGTCGGCGGTCGTCCGGCACTTCCACTACGCCGACTCCGACGTGCCCGACGGCGAGGACCTGGCCACCCTGGTGCGCCTGGCGGACGAGGGCCGGCTGACCCCGGAACTCGGCCGGGTCGTGCCCTGGGACGAGACCGCCGCCGTGCTCACCGACCTGCGCGAGCGCCGGATCCGCGGCAAGGCCGTGCTGACCGTCTCCTGAAACCCCCGCCCCCACCCCGGAGCCCTGAAGGGACCCCACCGTGCCCGACCCGTCCTTGCCCTCCCTCCCCTCCCTCCTCGACACCCCCGGCCTGCTGGCCGCCTTCGTCGCCGAGAACCGCCCGCGCGCCCACGGCGCCGGCCTCGACCCGTACGAGTACGCCCGGGTCACCGACCCGCTGACCTCCCTGCACGACTGGCCGGCCGCCTGCCGCGCCGCCGGCCGCCGGTACACCGGGGCGGCCGGGAGGGCGGCCGCCGAGGGCCGTACGGTCACCGCCGGTGAGGCGTACCGCAGCGCCGCCCGCTGGTTCCACCTCGCCGGGCTGCTCCCGCACCCTGACCGGGCCGCCGCCGCGGAGGCCGCCGAGGAGGCGGACGAGGCGATGCGGCGGGCGCTGGAGCTGTTGGACCCGGGGGCGGAGCGGGTGGCCGGCGAGGGCTTCGCGGGCTGGCTGCGCCGCCCGGCCGCTGCGGCCGGCACCGGGGCGGACGGCACCGGCGCGGACGGCCTCCCCGTGGTCGTGGTGGTGCCGGGGATGGACTCCGGCAAGGAGGAGTTCCACGCGGTCGTCGAGGCCCTGCTGGCCCGCCGGGTCGCGGTGCTCGCCGTCGACGGGCCTGGGCAGGGCGTCCTGGCGGCCACCAGCGCGCCGGAACCGGAGTACCACCGGGTCGTCGGGCGCGCCCTCGACGCGCTGGCCCGCCACCGGGACCTGGACCCCGCCCGGACCGCCGTGATCGGCCTCAGCCTGGGCGGCTACTACGCCGCGGAGGCCGCCGCCCACGAGCCCCGGCTGCGGGCCGCGGTGACGGTCAGCGGTCCCTACCGGCTGGACTGGGACGGCCTGGTCCCGTTCGTCACCGAGACCCTGGCCCAGCGCTGCGGCGGGTACGAGGCGGCCCGCGCCTTCGCCGGCCGGGTCGACCTGACCGCGCTCGCGCCGCGGATCGCCGTCCCGCTGCTGGTGGTCGAGGGCGGCGAGGACCGGATCCCGGGCGTCACCGCCGCCACCGCCCTGGCCGAGCACGCCCCCGACGCCGAACTCCTCCTCGTCCCGCACGGCAACCACCTGCTCGGCACCGCCCTGCCGGACTGGCTGCCCGCCACCGCCGACTGGCTCACCGCGCGGCTCGACTCAGCGCGCGGCTGAACCCGGGACCGAGGCCGAGGCCGAGCGCGAGGCGGACCGGAGCGACGCCCGGTGGCCGAGCGAGGTGAGGGCGAAGAGGAGGCCGCCGACCAGGAAGAACGGCTCGTAGCCGAAGGTGGCGAACCGGGCCATCGCGTCCAGGTCGGCTCCCGAGCGGCTGCCGAAGGCCAGGGCGAACCAGTCCGGCACGGACGGCGCGGCGTGCAGCACCAGCAGCGCGGTGGTGCCCCACAGCGCCCCGGTCAGCAGCCGCGCCGGCACCCGCCGGCCCCACCGCCGCAGCGGCGCCAGCGCCACCGCCGCGGCCACCACGCACAGCGGGACCGCGATCACGTCGATCACCAGCAGCGGGGTGCTGCTCCACACCGACCGGCCCTCCGGCAGCCCGAGCCGCCCGTCGGCCAGCCAGTACAGGTGCACCAGGGCGAAGGCCACCGCCCATCCCGCCGCCACGTACCCGGCCCGCCCCGCCACCCGGTTCCAGCCCGTGTCCCTCGTCGTCTCCATGCCCCAACGGTCCCGCCCCACCACCCCCCGCCGGATCCCCCCGCGGTCGCGTCCCCCTCCCCCCGCAGGGGGATCCGCCGCGTCCTGCGGTCAGTACGGCAGCAGCCCGTCGGTGGCCAGTTCGAAGTCGAAGGGCTCCGGGATGTGCAGCGTCTCGCCGAAGCCGACGTCCTCGCGCCGGTGGTACCGGGTGGCGTCCGGCCTGCTGAAGAGGGTGACGGACTTCTCCCGGGCGTCGACCAGCAGGTAGAGCGGGATGCCCATCAGCGGGTAGTCGCGCAGCTTCCCGACCCAGTCGTTCTCGGGGTTGGAGGGCGAGACCAGCTCGACCGCGATCGTCGCCAGCTCGGCCGGTACCTGGTTGTCGGTCGTGGACAGCGCGTCGTCCGGCAGGTACGTCAGGTCGGGGTTGCGGCTCTTGCCGACGTTGGGCGAGACCAGATCGGTGTTCTCGCTCGGCAGCAGTCCGGCCGGGGTGTGCGCGTCGAACTGGCGGCGCACCACCAGCAGGTTGCGCTGGTGGATCCCGGACGGGCTCACCATCATGGTGATGGTGTCGCCGGAGATCTCGACCTTGAAGCCGTCAGGCAGGCTTCTGCGGGCTTCCTCGAGGAGCTCGAAGTGTTCCGGGGTCATGAGCGCGAGGCCTCCTGAACCGAATCCGCCGGTGCCGGACACCCAGCGTAGTCGCCGTTCCGGCCGGTGGAACGACGAAGCCCCCGTAGCGAATTCGCTACGGGGGCTTCCTGGTTGTGGCCAGGGCCGGGGTCGAACCGGCGACCTTCCGCTTTTCAGGCGGACGCTCGTACCAACTGAGCTACCTGGCCGTACTGCACCGTCTCTTGCGAGACGAGCGATCCCGACGGGACTTGAACCCGCGACCTCCACCTTGACAGGGTGGCGAGCTAACCAACTGCTCCACGGGACCTGGTAGTGGCGAACCACTAAGGTCTTGCGGCACTGCACTTTACTACGGTCATGCGGTACTGCGTGCCCCCAACGGGATTCGAACCCGTGCTACCGCCTTGAAAGGGCGGCGTCCTGGGCCACTAGACGATGAGGGCTTGCGGCCTGTCCCGCTGTTTCCAGCGTTCGGGGACGTCGAGAAGCATATGGGATGCCGGGCGGATCGCCAAAACGGGTTTCGGCCGGGTGGGTGGGGCCGGTGCGGGGCGGGGTGCGGGAGGGGTGTCGGGTGGGGCTGCGGGCGGGTCCGGAGAGGGGTCAGGACCAGCCGAGTTCGTCGAGCTCGTGGTCGTCGAAGCCGAAGTGGTGGGCGACCTCGTGGATCACGGTGGTGCGGACCTCCTCGACCACCTGCTCGCGGGTGTCGCAGTGGCGCAGGGTGGGGCCGCGGTAGATCAGGATGCGGTCGGGCAGGACGCCCGCGTACCACTCGCCGCGTTCGGTGAGCGGGGTGCCCTCGTAGAGGCCGAGGAGTTCCGGGTCGCTGGGATCGGGTTCGTCCTCGACGAAGATCGCGACGTTGTCCATCATGGCCGCGAGCTGCGGGGGAATCTGGTCGAGGGCGTCGCTGACCAGTGTTTCGAACTCTTCCCGGGTCATCTCCACCGGATCATTGTCGGGTCTGGGGTGACGGTGTGCCAGGTGGCGGAGGCCGGTGTTTGATGGGGCTATGACGACCTCGGAGGACGCCCTGGGCGGCACGGTGGAGGGCCCTCCCCGGACGCCGCCGGTGGCGGCGCGGGTGCGCAGCCGACCGCCGGTGCTCCGCGGGCAGGGGCCGGCCGTGGCGGTGGTCGCGGTCGGCGGGGCGATCGGGGCGGTGGCCCGGTACGCGGCCGGGCTCGGCTGGACGACCGGGCCGACGGCCTTCCCGTGGACGACGCTGCTGGTCAACGTGGTGGGCTGCGCGGTGATCGGGGTGTTCCTGGTGGTGATCACCGAGGGGCGGCAGGCGCATCCGCTGGTGCGGCCGTTCTTCGGCACCGGGGTGCTGGGCGGGTTCACCACCTTCTCGACGTACGCGGTGGACGTCCGGCGGCTGCTGGAGGAGGGCCGGCTGGGGCCGGGGCTGGCGTACCTGGGGCTGACGCTGCTGGGCGCGCTGGTCGCGGTGTGGGCGGCGGCCGGGTTGACCCGGCGTCTGGTCCACCGCGCGGTGCGTGGCGGGGCCGAGGCGCGCGGGGGTGCGGGGTGAGCCGGCTGAGCGGGCCGGCGCTGCGGCTGACGGTGCTGGTCGGCGAGAGCGACCGGTGGCACCACCGCCCGCTGTACAGCGAGGTCGTGCACCGGGCGCGGGCGGCCGGGCTGGCCGGGGCGAGCGTGTTCCGGGGGATCGAGGGGTTCGGGGCGTCGTCGCTGGTGCACACCACGCGGCTGCTGTCGCTGAGCGAGGACCTGCCGGTGGCGGTGGTGATCGTGGACGAGGAGGAGCGGGTGCGGGCGTTCCTGCCGGAGCTGGACGGGCTGGTGGCGGAGGGCCTGGTGCTGCTGGACCGGTGCGAGGTGGTGACCTACGCCGGGCGCGGCCCGGCCGGGGGCGGCCCGGCCGGGGGCGGCCACTCGGCCGGGGGCCGGGGAGTGGCGGCGGAGTGAACTGGCTGCTGGTGGTGGTGGGTGCGGTGGTCGGCGCGCCGCTGCGGTACCTGACCGACCGGGCGGTGCAGTCCCGGCATGACTCGGTGTTCCCGTGGGGGACGTTCACGGTGAACGTGGTCGGCTGTCTGATCCTCGGGACGGTGACCGGGGCGGTGGCGGCGGGCGCGGCGTCCTCGAACCTCCAACTCCTGCTGGGGACGGGGCTCTGCGGCGCGCTGACCACCTACTCGACCTTCTCGTACGAGACCTTGCGGCTGGCCGAGACCGGCGCCGGGCGGTACGCGCTGGCGAACGTGGCCGGCAGCGTGGCGGCCGGGCTGGCCGCGGTGTACGCCGGGGCGGAGCTGGCCGCGGCGCTCTGGGGCTGAGGTGCTCCGGGGCTGAGGCGGCGCACCGGCGTACCGGCGGACCCGCGGACCGGCGGCCGAACGGGCCCGGACGGGGCCGGGGGCGAACTGCCGTGCTGCCCGTGTCCCGTCGGGCGGGCGCGCGTTGGGCACCGAAAGCGGCCGCGCGCGAGTGGGCGGCCCGGGTGGGGCGGTAGAGAGGGACCTCGGTGGCTTCGGTACGGGCGGTGCGGGCGGTTCGGGCAGTGCGGGCGGTACGGGCGGCGCGGGTGCGGGTGGAGGCGGCGGGGACGGCCCCGGTGCGGCGGGTGGCGGTCCTGCGCTCGCGCGCGGTACGGGCGGCGGCGGTCCTGACGGTGGCCGGGCTGGGGCTGACCGGGTGCATGTCGGTCGGTCCGGCGGCCGAGGAGAAGCACGGCGGGGTGACGCCGGTCGGGCAGGCCGGTCCGGCGGGCAAGCCGGGTGCGACGGGCGGGCCCTCGGCCTCGCCGGGGGCCGGGCACCCGGGCGGTGCCTCGGGGCGCCCGGAGCGGCCGGGGGGCCTGCAGGCCGAGAACGCGCCGGGCGGGGCCACGGCCTCGGCGCCGGGCGAGGTGGTGCCGGGGGCGAACGGCGCGGTCGCCGGGGCGGTGCCGGTGCCGGCGCCCGTGGACGGCGCGCCGGGCGGCGGTTCGGCGGGCGGGGCGAACACCAGCCCCGCGCCGCACCCGGGCGGCGGCGCTTCGGCCGGCCCGGGCGGTACGGCGGGCTCCGGCGGTGCGGGCGGCACCGGCGACGGCCGTTCCGGCGGTGCGGCGGGCACCCCCTCGGCCACCCCGAGCAGCCGCCCGTCGAGCACCCCCGAGCCCGAGCACAGCACGCCTCCCGCGACCGTCCCGCCGTCCCCGGAGCCCTCCTCGGGTAGTTCCGGTTCTTCGGCCCCGAGCCCGCACGCGGGTGCGCACTAGTGGCTTGGCCAGGGCATTTGCCTCGGATCCCGTGGTTCCTCTATGGTGGTAGATCGTTCGTTTGATTCATTTGATTGGCGCCCTATTCCCATCTGGCGCCCTTGGCGCGTTCCGGCGATCCGTGGCTGACCGCATAGAGGCGGTTGTGAAACAGAACCCCGGACTTTGGCGCGTGCCACTTCCGGAAGGTTTTGCATGTCTCTCGTTGACGACGCCCGCTTCGCCATGCCCGCGAACGAGGCCGCCGCCGATGTCACCGACACCATCGACACCATCGACACCGCCGCGGACGAGGTGATCGCCGAGGCCGTGGAGGCCACCGAGGAGGCGGCCGCCGAGCCGACCATCACCTTCGGCGACCTGGGCCTGCCGGACGAGGTCGTCCGCGCCCTCGCCAAGCGCGGCGTCACCACCCCGTTCCCGATCCAGGCCGCGACCATCCCGGACGCCCTGGACGGCAAGGACGTGCTGGGCCGCGGCCGTACCGGCTCCGGCAAGACCCTCAGCTTCGGCCTCCCGCTGCTGACCCGCCTCGCCGACGGCGAGCGCACCAAGCCCAAGCACCCGCGCGGCCTGATCCTCGTCCCGACCCGTGAGCTGGCCATGCAGGTCGCCGACGCCCTGGAGCCGTTCGGCTCGGTGCTCGGCCTCAAGCTCAAGGTCGTCTGCGGCGGCACCTCGATGTCGAACCAGATCTACGCGCTGGAGCGCGGCGTCGACGTCCTCGTCGCCACCCCCGGCCGTCTGCGCGACCTGCTGAACCGCGGCAGCGCCAAGCTCGCCGACGTCCGCACCGTCGTGCTCGACGAGGCCGACCAGATGGCCGACATGGGCTTCCTGCCCGAGGTCACCGAGATCCTCGACCAGGTCCCGGACGGCGGCCAGCGCCTGCTGTTCTCCGCCACCCTGGAGAACGAGATCGACACCCTGGTCAAGCGCTACCTGAAGAACCCGGTCACCCACGAGGTCGACCCGTCGGCCGGCGCGGTCACCACCATGACCCACCACATCCTCGTGGTGAAGCCCAAGGACAAGGCGCCGATCACCAACGCGATCGCCGCCCGCAAGGGCCGCACGATCATCTTCGTCCGCACCCAGATGGGCGCCGACCGCGTCGCCGAGCAGCTCATCGAGGCCGGTGTGAAGGCCGACGCGCTGCACGGCGGCATGACCCAGGGCGCCCGTACCCGCGTCCTCGGCGACTTCAAGGACGGCTACGTCAACGTCGTCGTCGCGACCGACGTCGCCGCCCGCGGCATCCACGTCGACGGCATCGACCTGGTCCTGAACGTGGACCCGGCCGGTGACCACAAGGACTACCTGCACCGCTCCGGCCGCACCGCCCGGGCCGGCCGCTCCGGCGCCGTCGTCACCCTGGTGCTGCCGCACCAGCGCCGTGGCGTGTTCCGCCTGATGGAGGACGCGGGCGTCGACGCCTCGCGCCACATCCTCGACCACGCCTTCGACGCCGAGGTCGCCAAGATCACCGGCGCCCGTTCGCTGACCGAGGTCCAGGCCGAGAGCGCGGCCGGCATCGCCGGTGCCGCCGAGCGCGAGCTCGCCGACATGACCCGCCAGCTGGAGCGCGCGCAGCGTCGCGCCACCGAGCTGCGCGAGGAGGCCGACCGTCTGGCCGCCCGTGCGGCGCGCGAGCGGGCCGAGCTGGGCATCGAGGACGAGGCTCCGGCCGCCGCCGAGGAGGCCGGCGATTCCGCCGAGGCCGCTCCGGCCGCCGAGGCCCCCGCCGCGTCGCAGACCGAGGACCGCGCTCCGTCGTACCGCGAGGCCCGCACCGAGCGCCCGGCGTTCAACCGTGACCGTGACGACCGCGGTGGCCGTTCCGGTGGCTTCAACCGTGACCGTGACGACCGTGGCGGCCGCTCCTTCGGCGACCGTGACGACCGTCGCTCGGGTGGCTTCAACCGCGACCGTGACGACCGTGGCGGCCGTTCCGGTGGCTTCAACCGTGACCGTGACGACCGTGGCGGCCGTTCCTTCGGCGACCGTGACGACCGTCGCTCGGGTGGCTTCAACCGCGACCGTGACGACCGTGGCGGCCGTTCCGGTGGCTTCAACCGTGACCGTGACGACCGTGGCGGCCGCTCCTTCGGCGACCGTCCGGCCCGCTCCGGCGGTTTCGACCGTGACCGCGGCGGCGACCGTGGCGGCTTCAACCGTGACCGTGACGACCGCGGTGGCCGTTCCTTCGGCGACCGTCCGGCCCGCTCCTTCGGTGGCGACCGCCCGGCCTTCAACCGTGACCGCGACGACCGCGGCGGCAGCAGCCGTCCGTTCGCGCGCCGCGACGACCACCGCGCCGGTGGCCGTCCGCAGGCCGACCGCGGTGGCTTCAACCGTAGCGGCGGCGGTTTCGACCGCGACCGCGGCGGCGACCGCGCCGGTGGCTTCAACCGCGACGACCGCAAGCCGCGCTGGAAGAACTGACCCCGTACGGGCGGTAGTCGACCGCCCGGCCGGCTGAACGTACGAAGGGCCCGCTCCGTCCCCCGGAGCGGGCCCTTCGCGTTCCCCCGATACCCCCCGACACCTCGTCGTGCTCCCCCCGAGGTGTTGTTCTGGAAGTGAGAATAACCTGTGGCGCCCGGACGCGGTAGTCCCGTACCGTCCACGACATGAGCAGCAGACTGCATGACGTGGCACGGGTGAACGAGGAGATCGCCGAGCGGGGGAGCTACCGGACGGCCGGCGGCGAACTCGTGCCGGTGGGGGAGCGGCTGACGGCGGCCCGGGCCGGCACGGTGTCGTACGCGCCGTCGGCGCTGGACGCCCTGGTGGCAGCCGGCGGGCCCGGGCCCGGCCCGCGCGGGAGCGTCGAGGTGACGGCCGAGGGGAGCGTCGAGGCCGCCCGGCGCCTGGTCGAGGCCGGGGCCGGCCCGGTCGGGGTGCTGAACTTCGCCTCCGCCCGCAACCCCGGCGGCGGGTACCTGCGCGGCGCCCGCGCCCAGGAGGAGGACCTGTGCCGCAGCGCGCTGCTGTACAGCTGCCTGCTGGAGGCGCCGGACTACTACGAGGCGCACCGGGCCTCCACCGACCTCCGGTACAGCCACCGGGTGATCGTCTCGCCCGGCGTGCCGGTGATCCGGGGCGGGCGCGGCGACCTGCTGGCACGGCCGTACCCGGTCACCTTCCTGACCTCGCCCGCGCCCAACGCCGGTCAGCTGGAACGGCGTTCGGCCGGCACGGACGTCCGCGGCGTGCTCGCCGAGCGGGCCGTGCGGGTGCTCGCGGCGGCCGCCGAGCACGAGGTGCGCGCCCTGGTGCTCGGGGCCTGGGGCTGCGGGGTGTTCCGCAACGACCCGGCGCAGGTCGCCGAGGCCTTCGAGGGCGCGCTGGCCCGGTACGGGGCGGCCTTCGAGCGGGTGGTGTTCGCGGTCTGGGACCGCTCGCCGGTCTCGGCGAACCGGGCCGCCTTCGAGACCCGGTTCGGCGCGGCGCGCGGGGCCTGACGAGGCCTTCCCGGTTTGTGACGGGCTCTAACGGGTCCTGCGGTTGCGGGCGGACAGTGCCGTGGCGGCCGTGGAGGCCGCCGCGACCACGCCGGTGACGGCGAACACGGACGGCCAGGCGCCGATCCGCTTCGCCAGCGGGTGCGAGCCGCCGAAGGCCGCCACGTACAGACCGGTCAGCACCGCCGCGGTGGCCGTACCCGAACCGCGGCGCCACTGCGCGGCCGCCCCGGCGCCGGCCACCGCCAGCACCGCGCCGCCCAGCTCGCGCCGGCCGCTCCAGCGGGCGACGCCGTAGCCGCCGACCAGACCGCTCGCCGCGGTCAGCGCGGCGGGCGCGGCGGTCGCGAGCACGTTCGGGACCTTCGCCATCGTCGACTCCACTCCTCGGGGCTGTGTCGGTCGTCCGACCATAACCCGGCCCCTCCGGCGGCCCGCCGGGGGCTGCCCCGGCGGGACTCCGCCCTCTACCGGAAGGCCTCCGCGGCGGGCTTCCCCGGGACGGTCCTGGCCAGCCACCGCGCCGCCTCCGCCGGGTCGAGCACCCGCTCCAGCCGCAGGTCGCCCGGCACCTCCTGGATGAACCGCCCGGCCGACCAGCTGCGCTCGTACGGCAGCGGCTCCAGCACCAGGGTGCGCACCCCGTCCAGCACCGGGATGTCGCTCGGGGTGCCCTCGTTCCAGAGCCAGCCGCCGTCCGGGGCGACCAGGTTGAAGGCGCCGGACGCGATCAGCCGGCGGCCGTCCAGGAAGGCGGTACGGGCCAGCGCCACCACCTCCGGGTCCTGCCGGGCGCCGGGCAGGTGGCCGCCGCCGATCAGCACGTCGGCCAGCAGGGTGTGCAGCTGGAAGGTGTCGCTCAGGCCGCTCATCCGCAGCAGGTAGCCGGTGCCGGTGGGGCGGTCGAGCACCAGCAGCGGCTCCTCGTCCAGCATCAGCGCCAGGTGGGCGAGGCCCTTGAAGTCGTGCCGCTCGCCCTCGTACCGGGCGAACAGCTCCACGAGCACCTCGGTCACCCCGGCGGCACGGGCCTCGGCCCGGACCGGGGCGTGCGCGTACACCGCCCAGGCCGCCTGCTGCCACAGGTGCAGTGTCCACCAGCCGACCACGGCCAGGTGGGCGTTCCACTCGTCCAGCAGCGCCGGGTCGGCGATCCGCTCGTGCGCCTCGGCCGGGTCGTCCTGCTCCGGGTCCGGCAGCGGGCCGCCGCCGGTCTCGGCCCAGCGCCGGGCCAGCACCCGCGCCCCGCTCAGCGCCCCGCGCAGGCCGGCCAGCACCGGGCCGGCGCAGGCGACCGGATCGGCGCCGTGCTCCACGCAGGCGCCCACCACCATGGCCAGGTGGGAGCGGGGGAACGGCGGGGCGTCCGGCAGCAGCGCGGCCAGCCGGGGGCCGGCCGCCGCCCGCTCCTCCGGGGCGGCCGAGCCGAACAGCCCGCCGACCGGGCCGAGCGCGGGGCCGAAGCGCTCGTCGTCCCCGGCGGCGACCACCGCCTCCAGTTCGGCCACGGCTTCGAGGAGGGCGGGCTGCTGACGGTGCGACGGAGTCTGCTCGGTGGACATTCGCCGCAGCATAGGCGGCCCGGCCGGTCCGGTCGAAACGCCCCCGCGCCCCGGCCCGGTGACGGATACTCGCGCGGTGACCGCGTCCTCCGTTTCCTCCGGTGGCCCCGTTTCCTCCGGTGCTCCCGTCTCCCACGGTGTCCCCGTCGCCCACGGCGCTCCCGTCGCCCACGGCGCTCCCGTTCCCGCCGGTGCCCCCGGCCGCACCGGTCGCCCCGGCGCTCGCGTTCCAGCCGGTGCCCCCGGTAGCCCCGGGGCCGTCGAGGCCGCCGGGAGCGCCGAGCCGGCCCTGAAGGTGGCGCCGCTCGAACTCTTCCTCGACCTCGTCTTCGTCTTCGCCATCACCCAGCTCACCGGCAGCCTGGCCCACCACCTCACCCCCGGCGGATTCGCCCAGGTGCTGGTGATGCTGGCCCTGATCTGGTGGATGTACGACGCCTTCATCTGGCTCACCAACGCCATGCCGCCGCGCACCCACGGCCGGCGCGGCCTGCTGATGCTGGCGATGGGCGGCTTCCTGGTGATCTCGCTGTCCGTCCCGCACGCCTTCGAGGGCAGCGGCGCCGCCTTCGGCTGGGCGTACCTGGTGATCGTCGCCCTGCACACCGGGATGTTCGTCGCCGCCGGGGTCACACCCGCCGCGGTGCTGCGGATGGGCGCGAGCAACCTGGTCGTCGGCGCCCTGGTGGTGACCGGCGGCTACGTCGCCGGGAGCGCCCAACTCGGCTTCTGGATGACGGCGTTCGCGATGCAGTTCGTGACCCCGTGGGTGGCCGGACTGCCCGAGTTCCGGCTGCGCTCCGACCACTTCGTGGAGCGGCACGGGCTGATCGTCATCATCGCCTTCGGCGAGTCGGTGATCGCCATCGGCGTCGGCGCCGGGAGCGCCGAACCCGGGCCCGCGCTGCTCGCCGTCGCGCTGCTCAGCCTGAGCGTCTGCGTCGGGCTCTGGTGGGCGTACTTCGGCCACGACGACGACGCCCGCGCCGAACACCGGATGGCCGCGCTGCCCTCCGACCGGCGCAACCGGGCGGCCGTCTCCGTCTACTACCTCGGCCACCTCGGGCTGCTGCTCGGCGTGGTGCTGTTCGCCGCCGGGGTGAAGTCCGCGGTCGGCCACCCCGGCGCCGCGACCGGCCTGCCCCAGGCCGGGGCGCTGGCCGGCGGCACCACCCTCTACCTGCTGGTCAACACGGCCCTGCGCGGCTTCTTCGGCCTGCGCCCCAACCTGCCCCGGGTGCTCGGCGCCGTCCTGGTCGCGGGCACCGTGCCGCTGGGCACCCGGGTGTCGGCGCTGGTCCAGGTCGGCGTGGTGGCGGCGGTGCTGGCCGCGGTCTTCGGCTACGAGGCCTGTCGGTACCCGGTGGCAGACTTCGACCGTGACTGACTCCGCGATCACCGACGGCAGCTACCTCGTGCGCAACGTCGGCAACGGCCTGCTGCTGCGGGTCGCCGACGCCTCCCGGCGCAGCGGCGCCCGGATCGTCCTGGGCCCGGACGACGGCACCGACGCCCAGCTCTGGCGCCTCACCGCCGTCCACCCGGGCGGCGCGCTCTTCCACCTGGAGAACGCCGGCAGTGGCAAGCGCCTCGACGTCACCGGCGCCTCCCCCGACAACGGCGTCCCCATCCAGCAGTGGGGCGCCAACGCCTTCGGCGCCCAGGAGTGGCTGCTGGAGTCCCACGTGGACGCCCCGGGCACCTACACCGTCACCAGCTTCGTCAGCGGCAAGCCCCTGACGGCACCGGACGCCCCGGACGACGTCGTCCGCCAGTGGGAGGACGTCGACGCCCCCACCCAGTGGTGGCGCTTCGAGCGCCGCGCCTGACCGCCCGCGCCTGACCGCCCGCGTCAGGCCGAGAGGTTGGTGTGGACGGCGGCCAGTTCGGCGTCGGTGACGCCGTGGTGGCGCAGGTAGGCCGGGATGTCGGTGTGGTGGGTGCGGATCCAGGCCAGGGAGGAGGCGAGGAGTTCGGCGCCGACCGGGCGGGAGACGCGTTCGGTGCCGGTCTCGTCGATGTACGGGGTGGGGCCCTTGTCCAGGCCGAGGCCGATGTTGGAGAGCAGGAAGTCGGCGGTGATGTCGGCTTCGGAGGCGCCGAGCAGGGTCTGCAGGACGGCGACGGTCAGACCGGTGCGGTCCTTGCCGACGGCGCAGTGGACCAGGACGGCCGACGACTGCGGTTCGGCGAGGCGGCGCATGACGGCGGCCAGCGAGGGGCCGGCCGTCTCCGCCATGAAGGGGTAGAGGGAGGCCTGGTCCTCGGGCCAGGGCCGGTCGAGGTTGTCGCGGTCGGCGGGCAGGGTCGGCAGGTGGAGGGTCTCGTGGTCGAGACCGTGCCGCTGGTCGGGCCAGACCTCCAGCTCGAACGCGCTGCGCAGGTCGATCACCGTCCGCAGGCCGAGATCCTTGAGCCGTCGGGCGCCCTCCTCGGTGAGGGTGTGGAGGGACCCGGAGCGGTAGAGCACGCCCCGGCGGAGGGCGCCGATCCCGCCCGCGTCACGGAAGTTGCGCACACCGGGGATGTCGATGAAGGCGTCGGTCATGGCCCCACCGTACGGGCGGGGGCGGGCTCGGGGAAGGAAACCGGAGGGGGCCGTTCGGTGGCGGGGCGACGCTGTCCGAAACCGGCCCCCGAACCGGTGGGGATCAGCCCTCAGCGCCCGCCCGAGACCTCCAGGAACGCCCCCGTGGTGTACGAGGCGGCCGGGGAGAGCAGGAAGAGGATCGCCTCGGCGACCTCCTCCGGCTGCCCGCCGCGCCGCATCGGCAGGCCGGGGGCGACCCGGTCGACCCGCCCCGGCTCGCCGCCGAGCGCGTGGATGTCGGTGTGGATCAGCCCGGGCCGCACCGCGTTTACCCGGATCCCCTCGGCCGCGACCTCCAGGGCCAGGCCGCGGGTCATCGAGTCCACCGCGCCCTTGGCGGCCGCGTAGTCGACGTACTCGTTCGGCGAGCCGATCCGGGAGGCGGCCGACGAGACGTTGACGATGGCGCCGCCGCGGCCGCCGTGCCGGGTGGACATCCGGCGGACGGCCTGGGCCGCGCAGAGGAACGGGCCGGTGATGTTGGCGGCCCAGATCCGGGTCAGCCGGTCCTCGTCGATCTCCTCCAGCCGGCACTGCTTCTCCAGCGTGCCGGCGTTGTTCACCAGGCCGGTGAGCTGGCCGAGTTCGTCGTCCACGGTGGCGAACAGCCGCTCCACGTCGGCGGTCCGGCTGACGTCGGCGCGGACGGCCAGGGCGGTACCGCCCTCGGCCCGGATCGCGTCCACGACGGCCGCCGCCGAGGCCTCGTCCGTACGGTAGTTGACGCAGACCCGGTGGCCGCGGCGGGCGGCCAGCAGGGCGGTGGCGGCACCGATGCCGCGGCCGGCGCCGGTGACGATCAGGACCTCGTCGGTGGTGGTGGTCGACATGATCCGTACGCTACCCGGCGGTTCGGGCCGTCATGCCGGTCGGGCCGCTGTACGCCCGGCCCGCCCGTCAGGCCGCCGCGGCGGCCCGTAGTGCCGCGATCTTCGGTGCCCGGCTCCTCGGCGAGTCGAGGCTGAAACCGCGGGCGTCGCCCAGCTCCTCGCGGACGAACGCCTCGGTACGGGCCACCGCCTCCCGCAGGGCGTCGTCCGGCGGGACGAAGGGCAGCAGGACGATCTCGGCCCGCTCGGTGTCGTACTCCCAGAGCCCGACGATCCGGCCGCGGTCCAGCACCACGTGGGTCTGCGGGTCGGCCTCGGTGCCGAAGACGCGGCCGGCCCGGCCGGCGGGCAGCGGGCGGGCGGCGTCGGCCGGGTCGAGCAGCCGGGGCAGGTCGCGGTGCAGCAGGTGGATGCCGTCGATGCCGGCCAGCAGGGTGTAGTGCGGGGTGCCCGGCACCGTGAACTCGGCGAACTCCTCGGCGAGTTCGGGTGGCAGCAGGAGGTCGGAGTCGGGCGCGAGCGGGACCGCGCCCGCCTCGGCGACGGCCCGGCGGGCGGTGGCGGCGGTGAAGCCGGAGAACCAGCGGAAGTGCGTGAGGGTGGCCGGGCCGGCCCAGGAGAAGTAGCGGCGGGCGAGGTCGGCGGCGTCCCCGGCGACCGGCTGGTCCCAGCCGGTGTAGCCGTAACGCTGCTGGTCCAGGCGGCCGTTGACGGGCACCCGGCGGATCCGGCCGCGCGACTGCATCAGCCCGAGGGCGAGCGGCAGGGTGGTGGCGACGCCGCGCTTCCGGCCCGCCTCGCCGAGCGGGCGGACCGCGTCGCCGACCGACTCCCGGATCGTGGTCGGGTCCAGGGGTTCGCCCTCGGGCAGCACCCGTTCGATCGCCAGGCAGAGCTTCTCCACCTCGTCCCGGCCGACCCCCAGGTGCTTCTCCGCCGCCGCCAGTTCCCCCACCGGTGCGGCCGCGCCGGCCGCCAGACCGAGCGCGAAGTCGGCGGCCGGCAGCACGTACGTACAGCCCCGCGCGGCGGGCAGCTCGTGCACCTCCAGCCGGGCCACCGCCGCGTCCACCGCCGCCCGGCCGAGCCCGGCCCGGGCGAACAGGCCCAGGTACGGCGCCGCGCCGCCCACCGAGCGGGCCCAGCCGGTGGCGGCCAGCACCTCCGCGGCGGACGCGCCGGGGTGCGGACGGTCCAGCCACTGCCGGTGCGACCACCAGGCCCGCAGCTTCTCGACGCCGACGGCCGTTCCGGCCGTTCCGGTCGCGCCGGTTGTCCCGGTCGCCCCGGCTGCCCTGGTCGTTCCGGCCGCCCCGGCTGTCACCGCTTCCGCGTGGGGATCGCGCTCCATGGGGCCAGTATCGGCGGCCGGGCGGGCCGGGGACCGGAAATCGCTCGCCCGGCGCGGCCCGCTCCGGAGAGGATGCCGGTACCCGTTCGGCGGCCCGGCCGTATGTCCGTCCATCCGTACGTCCGTCCATCCGTACGTCCTCCGGCCGTACGTCCCCCGGGAGGAGACCGCCCGTGTCCGCCGCCCCGCCCGTGCCCGCCGCCCCGCCCGTGCCCGCCCCGCCCGGCGCCGCCCTGCCCGGCGCCGTCCCCGGTGCCGTCCTGCTCGCCGGCATCGTCGGCTCCACCGCCTACGGCTTCGCCCACGCCGGCTCCGACGTCGACCGGCTCGGCCTGTTCGCCACCCCCACCGAGGAGTTGCACGGTCTGCACCGCCCGGCCGAGTCGCACGTCAGCACCGATCCCGACCTCACCCTGCACGAGGCCGCCAAGTGGTGCCGGCTCGCCCTGGGCTGCAATCCGACCGCCTCCGAACTCGTCTGGCTGCCGGACGAGCTGTACGAGACCCGCACCCCGCTCGGCGAGGAACTGATCGGCATCCGCGCGGCCTTCCTCAGCGCACCGGCCGTGCGCAGGGCCTATCTCGGTTACGCCGACCAGCAGTTCCGCAAACTGCTGACCCGTGACACCACCGACCCGGCCACCCGCCGCCGGGCCGCCAAGCACGCCCGGCACCTGGTCCGGCTGGTCGAGCAGGCCGTCCGCCTGCACCGGACCGGCCGTAACCTGATCCGGCTGCCCGACCCCGAACGGATCCGCGACCTCGGCGAACGCATCGCCGACCGGCCGGCCGTCGCCGAATCCCTGCTCGCCGACGCCGCCGAGCGCCTGGACGGCCCCGGCGTCCTGCCCGCCGTCCCCGACCCGCGCCCCGTCGAGGACTGGCTCCGCCGGGTCCGCGCCGCCCACTACACCCCGCCTCAAGGAGCGCTCCACGCCACCGGCGCGCCCGCGCAATCCACTGGCGGAGCCCTGGGCCCCACCGGGTAGGATCGCGGTGGCTCTTCCCACCGGGTACCACCGGGACCGAGGGCCGCGGGGCACTAGCTCAATTGGCAGAGCTGCGGACTTTTAATCCGTAGGTTCAGGGTTCGAGCCCCTGGTGCCCCACCGCGACGAGGCCGGGTCAGCACATCGCTGACCCGGCCTCCGCCGTTCCCGGGCCGGGGTCGACCACGGGCCCGGACCGGCCTTCCGGCGCCCGGGATTGCGCATGCGTAGGCGGCGGGCGGGGGCGTGCGTAAACGGGGATTTCAGTATGTACCGGGTCTCGGCGGGCGTGGTCGAATGGCCGGGTAGTCGCTGGTGCCGGGGCGGGCGGCCGGCCCTGGGCGGGGTGCGGGAAATCCCCTCGCGAACGGGCCGGAATTACCTCTCCTGGGCAGACCGAGGAAAAAGAGGTAACCGTGGCCGAGCATTTCCTTTCCGCCTATCTCACGCCGCCGGGGCCGGGTGCGGTCTTCTCGGTGCGGCACGACCAGAATGTCGCGCTGTGGCGCCGGGACGGCGCGGACGTCGAACTGGTGCGGGTGTGGGAGCTGGAGCGGGTCAGCGGGCAGAAGCACCACTTCTGGCCGCTGTACACCGAGGGCCGGGCCGAGGCCTTCCTGTCGGCGCTGCTGGCCGAGGAGGGGCTGACCCTCGACGACGTGACGGCGACCTGGGGCACGCCGGGGCTGCCGAAGGCGCGGCCGGTGCCGAAGCCGGCCGGGTCGGAGGAGTTCCCGCTGCACAGCCTGGCGCACCTGTTCAGCGGTGTGCTGAGGGACGTCCCGCTGTTCCGGGACGGGCAGATCATCGGCATGGCGATCGACGCGCTGCCGGACTACGCGCAGGAGAGCCGCCCGAACACCTACTGGTACGCCGGCTGCGTGGTGAAGCAGGGGAAGATCACCTTCGAGCCGGTGGAGTCGCCCGGCCCGCTGTACACCGCCGCCGAGACGGTGTTCGGCCTGGAGCCCGGCTCGCTGATGGCGCTGGCCACGGCCTCCACGGCGGCGATCGAGTTCGACGCCGAGGCCGCGATCGCGGACGTCACCTTCTTCGGCGGCTCCGCGACCCAGCCCTGGAAGGCCGCGCACGACCTGGTCCGCGCGGTGGTGGCCGCCGCCGAGGAGCAGCTGGCCGACGTGGAGCTGGACGACTCGCTCAGCCGCGAGGACCACCTGCGCAGCGCGGTGATGAAGGTCGTCCAGCGCTGCTGCGAGGGCGTCGCGATCCGCAACGTGGAGCGGCTGCTGGAGGTCGGCGGCATCCGCGCCGAGGACACCCATCTGTCGACCAGCGGCGGGTACGCGCTCAACTGCCCGACCAACACACTGCTGATGGACCGGTTCGGCTTCAAGGGCCTGGTCACCCCGCCGTGCGCCAACGACTCCGGCCAGGGCATCGGCCTCGGCCTGCTCGGCCTGTACGGGGCCGGCGCGCTGGCGGAGTCCGGGCTGCGGATCCTCTCGCCGTACTACGGCCGGGACGTCATGGACGTCGAGGAGGCGCTGGCCGAGTTCGCGCCGTGGATCGCCTCGGTGACGGACTTCGAGGCCGAGCGGTTCGTCGCCGACGTCTCGGACGGCGTGATCGCCTGGGTGGACGGCCGGGCCGAGCTCGGTCCGCGCGCGCTGGGCCACCGCAGCCTGATCGGCGACCCGCGCTCGCAGAAGGTCAAGGACCTGCTGAACGAGTACAAGCGGCGCCAGTGGTGGCGCCCGGTCGCCCCGATGGTGATGGCCGAGCACACCGGCGAGTGGTTCGCCTCGGACCGCGAGTCGCCGTACATGCTGGAGGCGGTGCAGGTCCGCCCGGAGGTGCGGGACCTGGTGCCCGCGATCGTCCACCTGGACGGCTCGGCCCGGCACCAGACGGTCACCGCCGAGTCCAACCCGCGGCTGCACCGGGCGCTGGACGCGTTCCGGGCCGCGACCGGGGTGCCGATCCTCTGCAACACCTCGCTCAACGACAAGGCCGAGGCGGTCGTCGACCAGGCCGCGCAGGCGCTCAACTTCTGTGTCCGCAAGGGCGTTCCGGTGCTCTACCTGTGCGGGCGGCGGGTCGAGCTGCGGACCGCCCCGGTGCCGGCCGCGGACGCGCCGACCGAGCCGCGGCCGCGCGCGCTGGAGTACTTCGCCGGGCAGGAGGCGGACCGCGACGCGCTGTGGCAGGGCTGGCTGGACGCCGGGTACACCGTCGAGGGCATGTACCACCTGTCGCGCAGCCACCAGCTGCGCGCGGAGCAGGAGTTGTCCACGCCGGAGCGGGTCAACCTGCTGGCCGCGTACCGGGCGACGGTGGACCCGTCGTTCCGCGGGCTGGTCGACAACTTCCGCCGGACGCACGGGCCGGGCGGCTCCTTCGTCGACCCGTCCACGCTGACCGGGGCGTTCGGGGTGATCAACCCGCTGCGCAAGTCGCGCTGACGGCTGCCGCACGGGGCGGGGCTTGATCGGCTTGTACAGGGCCGGAACGGGTCGGGGGGTAAGGCTTTCGAAGCCTTACCCCCCGACCCGTTCCCGCTGCTAAGCCGCCGGGCGTCGCCACCACCGTCAGTAGCGCGGCTTCCGGGTCAGCGCCAGGCCGCCGAGCAGGAAGGCGACGCCGAGCACGCCGGCGACGACCGCGTCGGTGGTCTGGGCGGGCTTGTGGCTGGCGTCCATCACGGCGGTGATCAGACCGGCGACGGCGCTGATGTAGCAGAAGATGGTGATGAAGATCTTGACCTTGGGGTGCATGGCGGTTCCTTTCGGTGCTGCTCTGTCGGTTGGTGTGGTGGTCAGGCGTTTTCCTGCGGTCCGCGGCCCGCGGGTGCGGTCGCGGCGGCGGTGAGGCCGAGCAGCATCACCCAGGCGTCGGGGTCCGACCGGAAGCGGTTCCAGCGGTCGGCGGCGAGGGCGAGTTCGGCCAGGGAGAGGACGCCCCGGGCCACCAGCGGTTCCAGCCGCTGCGGGCCGAGCTGGGGGGCGAAGGCGTCGGTGGGGTGGTCGTCGTTGGTGGTCGCGAAGGGGCGCAGCGCGACCTGGTCGAAGCCGGCCGATCGCAGCAGCCGGGGCAGCCGTCGGCCGATCGACCGGTCGCCGCCGTCGGCGCGCTGGGCGGCGGCCATCTTGGCGTGCACGCCCGCGAGTTCGGGGTACGAGGGCTCGGCGGCGCCCCACAGCGCGGAGTCGACCTCGGTACAGGCGACCCGTCCGCCGGGTTTCAGCACCCGGCGGACCTCGGCGAGCACGGAGACCGGGTCGGGCACGTGCTGGAGGACGTAGCGGAGCAGGACGAAGTCCACGCTCGCGTCCGGCAGCGGCAGGTCGGCGCCGTCGGCGACGAGCAGGGTGACGCCGGGACCGGCCGCGTGGGCGAGCAGTTCGGCGTCGATGTCGGCGGCGATCAGGGTGGTGCCGGCGGGCAGCGCGGCGCGCAGCCGTCGGGTCACTGCGCCCGGCCCGGCGCCGAGTTCGAGCACGGTGGCGTCGGTGCCGTCCGAGCCGATGCCCAGTTCGCGCAGGATGCGCAGTTCCTCGGGGAAGGAGAGCGCGGCCTGCGCCTCCAGCCGGTCGAGTTCGGCGGCCAGACCGCCGCCGGTGGTGCGGGCCGGGTCGTACGAGCCGCCGACGGGACGGGCGGGGGCGTCGGTGGCGGTCGTGGTGTCGGTGGTGGTCATCGGGGCCTCGCGATCATCGTCATGCCGTGCTTGGGGCGGAGGGTGACCAGGGCCTCGGGCTCCACGGGGAAGCCCTCGACCAGTTCCAGCCGGACCGACTGCAGCAGGGTGGCGAGCACCAGGACCGCCTCCAGCATCGCGAAGTGCTGGCCGACGCAGATCCGGTCGCCGCCGCCGAACGGCAGGTAGAGGTGGCTGGGGAGGTCGGCGCCGTCGAAGCGGTCCGGGCGGTACGCGTCCGGTGCGTCCCAGTAGTCGGGGTGGCGGTGCAGCACCCACTGGCTGACGCACACCAGGGTGCCGGGCTCGACGTGGTACCCGCCGACGGTGTCCTCGGCCACCGCCCGGCGGGAGATCAGCCAGACCGGCGGGTAGAGCCGCATGGCCTCCTGGATCGCCCGGCGGCAGGCCGGCAGGTCCTGGAGGTCGGCGGCGGTCGGCGGGCGGCCGCCGAGGACCCGGTCGACCTCCTCGCGGACCTTGGCCAGCTCCTCGGGGTGGCGGTCGAGCAGGTAGAGCGTCCAGGTCAGCGACTTGGCGGTGGTCTCGTGGCCGGCCATCACGATGGTCAGCACCTGGTCGCGCAGGTCCTCGTCGGAGACCAGGTGGTCGGTGGACATCATGGTGTCCAGCAGGTTGCCGCCCTTCCCGGCACCGTCCCGCCCGCTGCCCCCGCCGCTGCCGCCACTGCCCCCGCTGCTGCCGCCGCTCAGACGGCGGGAGGCGATCAGGGTGCGGGTGACGGTGTTGAGGAAGACCCGGGCCCGGCCGAAGTCGGCGTACCGGCGGGCGGTGTCGGCCGGGTCGGGGTCGGGGCTCGGTACGTAGTGGCCGATGCAGCGGTTGACGGCGTCCACCGCGCGACTGAAGCCCTCGCCGATGCCGTCGATGTCGGCGCCGAGGATGGCGTGGGTGAGGATGCCCAGGGTGAGCGCGGTGAACTGCTCGTCCACCTCCACCGGGGCGCCGGACTCCAGGGACGGGCGCCAGCGCTCCAGCATGGCGGTGGTGGCGTCGGTGACGATCTCGTCGAAGGTGCGCACGGCGCTGGGGCGGAAGGCCGGGGCGGTCAGGTGCCGCTGGCGGGCCCAGTCGGCGCCGTTGCTGGTGAGCAGCCCGTTGCCGAGCAGCGGGCGCAGCATGGCGTCGTCCGGGGTGCCCTCCTTGGTGTAGTTGGCGCCGTTGTCCTTGAGCACGTGTTTGGCGTACTCCGGCCGGTTGAGCAGGTAGACGGTGTCGCCGGCCGCGCGGTGGCGGGTGACGTCGCCGTAGCGGCGGGCCAGGCCGGTGATGAAGTCGAGCGGCGACTCCCTCATCAGCGCCATGTCGACGTCGTCGGCAGGGCCTGGCGGGACGGTGTGCGTAGGCACGGTGCGGACCACCCCCGTTTTCCTCTCGATGCTTACCCGGGACTCCGGAATGCGTACTCGGCCCTGCAATGCGTACCCGGCAATTCCCGGTACGCATTCGAATGCGTATTGCGATGCGTATTCTGATACGTATTCATGGGCGCGTGACGGCTGAAATCTACCGCACCTGCCGCATGTGCTCAATACTTAGTCCGGGCACCGGAAATGAAGTCTTGGCGGCCGATTGCGGCCGTGTCATTCTTCATTTGTCAGCAGCGCCGGGAAGCACCGAGCACCAAGCTCCCGGCACCGCCGGCACCACCGGAAATCTGAGAAAAGGAAAAGTCACATGGCTTTGGACCAGAGGAAGCGGGCCGAGTTCGTCAACGGCTACACCCGTGCCCTGATCAGCGCCTGGTCGAGCGAGGAGTACGCGGCCCGCCTGCGTACCGACGCCCGCGCCGCCCTCGCCGAGGCCGGCCTGGAGTTCCCGGCCGACGCCGAGATCGTCATCGTCTCGACTGCCGCCGAGGGCGAGCAGGAGGGCAACCTCGAGGTGCAGGTCGAGCTCTTCGAGATCGGTCTCGCGACCGGTCGCTACGAGTTCCACATCCCGGAGACCCCGCAGATCGACACCGCCGAGCTCAGCGAGGGCGACCTGTCGGACATCGCGGCCGGCGGCAACTCCTGCTGCTGCCCGTGCTGCTGCTGCACCTGATCCACCCGGGAATCCCGCCCGCCGGGCAGAGTGCCCGGCCGGTCGACCTGAGGACCGGGTCGGCCTGAAAACCCCACAGAGGAGCGATCCACAGTGGCGACTGCCGTCGGGGAACACCCCGTCTCAGTCCGCGGCCTGCGCAAGAGTTACGGCGACTGGCACGCGGTCCAGGGTCTGGATCTGGACATCCACCAGGGTGAGGTCTTCGCCCTGCTCGGGCCGAACGGCGCGGGCAAGACGACGACCGTCGAAATCCTGGAGGGCGTCCGCCAGCGAACCGGCGGTGACGTGCGGGTCCTCGGCTGCGACCCAGCCGAGGACCGGCGCGAGTGGCGCGCCAGGATCGGGGTGGTCCCGCAGACCACCGGCGCCTACTCGGACCTGACCGTGCGCGAAGTGGTCGAGCACTTCGCCGCGTTCTACCCGAACCCGCTCCCGGTCGGCCAGGTCATCGACATGGTCGGACTGGGCAAGCACCAGAAGAAGCAGAGCGCGGACCTCTCCGGAGGCCAGGCCCGCCGGCTCGACGTCGCGGTGGGCATCGTCGGCGACCCGGACCTGATCTTCCTCGACGAACCCACCACCGGGTTGGACCCGGTGGCTCGCCGAGAGGCCTGGGACCTGGTCCGCTACTTCTCCGAGCGCGGTCGCACCACCGTGCTCACCACGCACTACCTGGACGAGGCCGAGGCGCTGGCCCAGCGCGCCGCGGTGATCGTCGCCGGCCGAGTGGTCCAGTGCGGACCGCTGGCCGAGTTCGGCGGCCGCTCACAGACTCCGACCACGGTCTCCTTCCGGATTCCGCCGGAGCTGGCCGGCCGTACGCTGCCGCCGCTGCCACCCGGGGCCGAACCGGCCCCGGTGGGCGTGGACGGCGTACTCCGGATCGCCACGCACGCCCCGACCGCGCTGCTCGCGGCGCTGGTCCCGTGGGCACATCGGGCGGGGGTCGGCGAACTGCCCGAACTGCGGGTGCACCGGCCCACGTTGGAGGACGTCTACCTGGACCTCATCCGGGAGAACGCCGACGGCACCGACCGCGGTGCCGACACCAGCCAGAGCATCACCCACGAGGCGGGCAAGCGATGACCCTCACCCAACCCACCGCGACCGCTCCGGCCCCGGCGGCCACCGCCGCGACGCCCCGGCGCGCCGGCCGGATGCCCGGCATCCTCCGGGCCGGCGCGGCCCGCTCCAAGGTCGAGCTGCGGGCGTTCTTCCGGAACAAGCAGTCGCTGGTCTTCACCCTGATGTTCCCGGTGATCCTGCTGATGGTCTTCGGCTCGATCTTCTCGGGCAAGGTGACCGGCACCGACACCGACGTCAAGCTGGTGTTCATGGCCGGCATCATCGCCGCCGGCGTGATGAGCACGGCCTTCTCCGGCCTGGCGATCAACATCGCGATCGAGCGCGACACCGGGACCGTCCGCCGTCTCGCGATGACCCCGATGCCCAAGTCCGCCTACTTCATCGGCAAGCTGGTCCGGGTCATCGTCACCACCGCGCTGGAGACCGTACTGCTGATCGGCATCGCGCTGGCCCTGTTCGGGCTGCCGCTGCCCAGCACCCCGGAGCGCTGGTTCACCCTCGGGTGGGACCTCGCCCTCGGCACCGTCGCCTGCGCGATGGCCGGCGCCGCGTACTCGGCGCTGATCCCCAACAGCCGGTCGGCCGCGGCGATCGTCACCCCGGTCTTCATGGTGCTGCAGTTCATCTCCGGCGTGTTCTTCCCCTTCGGCCAACTCCCCGCCTGGATGCAGACGGTGGCCGCGTTCTTCCCGGTCAAGTGGATGGCCCAGGGCTTCCGCTCGGTCTTCCTGCCGGACTCCTTCACCGTGGTGGAACCGGCCGGGAACTGGGAGCTGGGGCACATCGCGATGGTCCTCACGGCCTGGTCGCTGGCCGGCCTGCTGCTGACCGCCTTCTCCTTCCGCTGGCGCGGCCCCCGGGTCCGCTGAGACCTCCCCGGAGCTGGACATGACGACGGCAGACCTCACGACGGCGGACCTCGCGACGGCAGGCCCGACGGCGGCGGACCTGACGGCGGCGGATCCGACGCCGCCGCCGGTGCGCCTGCCCGGCCACCTGATCCACCCGTTCGCCCCCGCCGGGCGGGCGAACCCGCACCCGGCCTACCGGTGGCTCAGGGCGAACGACCCGGTCCACTACGACGCCGCGTCCCGGCTCTGGCTGATCACCTCGCACGCCGACTGCGCGACCGTCCTGCGCGACCCGCGCTTCTCGGCCGCCCAGGGCCAGCGCGAGCGCGCCCGCGACGACGCCCTGCCGCCGTCCATGCTCACCACCGACCCGCCGGACCACCACCGGCTCCGGGCCCCGGGGGCGCTGCTCCTGGGGCCGGCCGCCGTCCGCCCGCTCGCCGCCGGCCTCGCCGAGGACGTGGACGCGCTGCTCGACCGGCTGCCCCTCGACCGCCCGGTCGACGCCGTCGCCGAGATCGGACGACCGCTCGCCACCGCCGTCTACGCCCGGCTCTTCGGCCTGCCCGACGGCGAACTCCAGCGCTTCGAAGCGCTCGCCCGGGCCGCCTCGGTCAACCTCGACCCGATGGTGCCGCCCGCCCGGGCCGCCCTCGGCCGCAGCGCCGCCGGCGCGCTCACCCACTACCTCGACAAGCACGCCGCCACGGTCGAGGGCGCTGAGGTGCCGCTGGCCGCCCTGGCCGCCGACGACCGGCTCAGCCGCGCCGAGATGCTCGGCATCCTCAACCTGGCCGTCATCGGCGGCTGGCAGCCCCTCGCCGAGTCCATCGGCAACGCCCTGCACCTGCTGCTGCCCGACCGCGCCGCGGTCGCCCGGCTCGCCGGGGCCGACGAGGACCTCGCGCGCCTCGCGGTGGACGAATTGCTGCGACTGGAAGCGCCGATCCCGTTCACCGCCCGGGTCACCACCGACCGGGTCGAACTGAACGGCGGCGTCCTCCCGCCCGGCGCCCGGGTGCTCGCCGTGCTCACCGCCGCCAACCGCGACCCGGACGTCTTCGCCGACCCGGACGAACTCCGCCTGGACCGCAGCCCCAACCCCCACCTCGGCTTCGGCGGCGGCCCGCACTTCTGCCTCGCCGCCCCGCTGGTCCGGCAGACCTCCGCCCTGCTGCTGCCCCGCCTGCTGCGCCGCCACCCGGCCCTGCGCGGCCCGGCGGGCGCCCCGGACTGGGACCAGTGCCTGGTCCCGCGCCGGCTGCGGGCCCTTCCGATCGACCTCGGCGGTGAGCTGTGACCCCTGTGACCGCTGCGACCGCTGTGACCACGTACGACGCCATCGTGGTCGGCGCCGGCCCGTCCGGCCTGAACTGCGCCCGGCTGCTGCACCGGGAGGGCCTCGCCGTCCGGGTGTACGAGGCCCGGGAACGGCTCGGCGGCCGGATCCACACCTTCCACCCCGCCGACGGCGGCCCGCCGCTGGAACTCGGCGCCCAGGTCGTGCACGGGGAGCACAACCCGGTGCACGAGCTGGTCGGCCCCGGCCGCACCACCGCCGTACCGCGCCGGGTCACCGCCCGGATCGTCGAGGACGGCGCCAACCGCGAGATGGGCGCCCTGAGCTTCGGCCGGCGCGCGCCCTGGCAGCTGGAGGCCATGCTGCAGCGCGCCCCCGGCGTCACCGGCCTCTCCGTCGGCACCTGGCTGCGGGCGGTCGGCAGCACCGGCCCGGAGGCCGCCGCCGCCACCGAGTGGTTCCGGCAGAACTGGGCCGCCGACCCGGACGGGCTGAGCGCCGCCGGCGTCGCCTCCGCGCACCGCGGGGACGGCGTCGGCGAGGGCGAGTACGCCGTCGAGGGCGGCTTCGCCCGGCTGCCGGAGCGGCTGGCCGCCGGGCTGGACGTCCGGCTCGGCGAGCCCGTCCGGGAGGTGCGGTACGGGCCCGGGCGGGTCACCGTACGGACCGGTGCCGGGACAGCCGGGGGGACGGCCGGGGGGACGGCCGGGGGGACGGCCGCCGCCCGGGCGCTGGTGCTCACCGTCCCGCCGGCGGCCGTCGGCGGTGTCGCCGGGCTGCCCGCGCACAAGCTCGACGCCGCCGCCCGACTGCCCGCCGGCGACGGCTGCTGCGCCGTGGTGACGCTGGACCGGTCCGCCCCCGACACCATGATCGTCTTCGACGTCGACGGCCGCACCGGATTCGTCCGCTGCACCGCCGGCCGCCCCGAGGCCCTGGTCGTCGCCAAGGCCGGGGCCGCTTCCCGGCTGCGCGCGGCCCTCGGCGACCGTACGGCGCTGGCGGCGCTGCTGGCGGTGGCACTGCCCTGGACCTCGGACGCCGCCGTCCTCGACGTCACCGTCGCCGACTGGGGCCGGGACCCGTACGCCGCGGGCGCGTTCACCGCACCCCGGGCCGGCCTGGAGGACGCCGCCCGGCAGTGGGCGGAGCCGGTGGACGGCACGCTCTTCTTCGCCGGCGAGGCGACCGTGACGGGCGAACGGCTGCCCTGGGTGCAGGGCGCCCTGGCCAGCGGCGAGCGCGCCGCCGAACAAGTCCTCAAGGCACTTCGATGAACGTGAGTCCGATGACCGTGCACCACGGCTGGTACCTGCTGGCCTTCCGCTCCGAACTGCCCGACGAGATCACCCCGTTGGCCGTCGGACCGCACCGCCTGATCGCCGTCCGCGAGGGGGAGCGGATCCGCGTCCTGGACGCCACCTGCCCGCACCGCGGCGCCCACCTCGGGTACGGCGGCCGGCGCGAGGGCGACTGCCTGGTCTGCCCGTTCCACGGCAAGCGGATCGGCCTCGGCGACCCGTCCAAGCACTGGTCGGTCGCCGAGCACCGGGTGCTGGAGTGGGGCGACGCCCTCTTCGTCCGGCTCTCCGACGATCCCGACGGCGACCGCGGCTTCGAGCGGGCGCTGAAGGCCTGGGAGGCCGAGTACCCGCTGGTCGCGGCCGTCAGCCTGCCGGTCGCCGTGCCGTCCGAGTACGTGGTCGAGAACGCCTTCGACCCCGACCACTTCAAGGCCGTCCACGGCGTCCCCGGCACCCGCGGCATGACCGCGCGCGACGGCGAGAACGGCGAACTGGTCATCGAGGGCGAGTTCCTGATGCAGACCTCGCCCTGGCAGGACGCCCGCACCCTGGAGGGGATCCGCTGGGAGGCGGTCCGCACCGGCCGGGTCCGCTGGGACTTCAAACCGCGCTTCCACGCCCAGGCGTTCAGCCCGAACGTGGTCGTCACCGAGTTCGGCCCGGAGGCGGAACGCCAGGTCATCGTCACCGGCTCGGTGCCCACCGAGGACGGCGGCTGCACCGCCCGCGTCGCCATCGGCGTCCGCGAGAACCAGCGGGCCGCCCTGCCCGCCCTGCTCGGCGGCAGCGAGAAGGCGCTCGCCGAGGACAAGGTGGTCTGGGAGCACCTCGACCACACCATGACCCCGCGCTACGACGCCCGCGACGAGCCGGTCCTCGCCTTCCGGGCCTTCTGCGCCGACTTCACCGGAGGCACCGGTGCCTGAGGCCCCGCACCCGCACCTGCACCTGCGCCGTCAGGGCACCGGCCCGGCCGTGCTCTGGATCCACGGCTACACCATGGACTCCACCACCTGGCAACCGCTGTGGGACCGCCTCCCCGGCTGGACCCACATCGGCGTCGACCTGCCCGGCCACGGCGGCTCGGCCCCGCTCCCCCCGGGGCTGACGCTCACCGCTCTGGCCGGGCAGCTGGCCGGGGTCGCCGAGGAGACCGGCGCCCGGCGGCTGGTCGGGCTCTCCTTCGGCTCCCTGTCGGCGCTGCAACTCGCCATCCAGGAACCGTCGTTGCTCGACCGCCTGGTCCTCGCCGCCCCCACCCTCGCCGGCACCCCCAACGAGGACTCCGCGCGGGTCCGCTACCAGCAGCTGGCCATGCTCTACCGCATGACCGGCCCCGGCGAACCACTGGCCGACCTCTGGATGCAGTCCCCGCCCGACATCTTCACCGGCACCCGGCGCCACCCCGCCCTGCGCGCCGCCCTCAGGTCGGTCGTCGCCCGCCACAGCTGGGCCGAACTCGGCAACCGCGCCATGGACGCCCTCACCGCCCACCAGCACACCGCCGACGACCTGCGCCGCATCACCGCCCGCACCCTGGTCCTCCTCGGCGACGAGGACATGCCCGCCTTCGTGCGCAACGCCGAACTCCTGCACGCCACCGTCCCCGACTGCACGCTGGAGACTCTGACGGCCACCGGCCACCTCCCCCTCCTGGAACGCCCCGAGGAATGCGCCCCCCTCCTCGCTGCCCACCTGGCCTGACCGCCGTACGCCCAGCGGCCCGCTCCCCGAGGACAGGGAGCGGGCCGCTTCGGTTCCGAGCCGGTACGGCTACTGGTGCAGGTACGTGTCGGTGAAGCTGGTGCCGCCGGAGCCGAGACCGCTGGTGCGGGCCTCGTAGGTGCCGTTCGCGCTGGGGTCGAGCGCGACCGGGCCGTAGGAGCCGAGGGACTTGCCGTTGACGGTGGCCGAAGTGAAGCTCAGGGTGCCGAAGTTGGGGTACGAGCCGGTCGGCGACTCGATGATGACCTCGGCGCTGGTGCGCTGCGCGGAGAGGGTCTTGGTGGTGGTGTACGTCCAGCCCCGCGAGGAGTCGGTCAGCTTCAGGGTGTACCTGTTGCTCCCGGCGTAGGTCACCGAGGCGCTGATGGAGTCGCCGGCCGACACCGGGTACGAGCCGGTGCTCAGGTACACCGGGGCCGCCGGGTACATCTCGTACCAGGCCTGGTTCACCGGGCTGCCGCTGGAGCAGTCCGTCGCCACCCCGGTCTGCTCCACGCTGGACGAGCCGTACCCGTCGATGCCGACCCAGGGGGCGTAGAGGTCGTCGGTGGAGTTGCAGGTCACGTGCGGCTCGGTCCAGGTCGCCGACACCGAGGTGAAGCCGCTCCCGGTGGCGGCGTAACCGCCCCAGTTGTACCCGTTGGTGTTGAACTGCAAGGGGCGGAACGACACCCCCTGCGCCGCGGCCGCCGTGCTCGGCGCGGCGGGAACGGCGAGCGTGGTCGCGGCCGCCGCGAGGGTGGCGACACGTATCAGGAATCTGCGCATGCTGGCTCCTTCGTGGGGGACGAGCAGGAGGCTCACACGCCGACCCGGGCCGTGGGGGTGGCCGTGGCAGGGTGGCAGAAGCAGGATTGCCGACCTGTCATGAGCCGAGCAAGGGGAGCGGCACGAAGGTTGATGAAGGAATTGCCATGCCGAGTACAGCACTTGACGTTCCAACTGCCCGCTCGACCCCCACCCCCACCCCCACCCCCACCCCCACCCCCACCCCCACCCCCACCCCCACCCGCGGCACCCTCTACCACGACCCGCATTCGTACGGCCCGCTCCCTGCGCGCAGGGAGCGGGCCGTTCCGGTGCGTGGGTCAGCAGACCGCGCGCGTCATCTCCCGGGAAGCGAATGTCGGATCGACCGGCGGGTGGACATGACGTTGGCTAGCGCCTTCCTGTCCGTGATCCATTCAGTGCTGCCTGCGGAGACCGAGCACTGCACAGCATTGAGAGCGGTGTCGTCGGCCTCCGAAGGCTGGGACAGGTGCGCCCGCATGTAGTGCTTGAAGAGTGCCTGAAGCTGGTCCGGCCTAGTCGCGCCCTTGGTCCTGAGGGAGAAGAGCGGGAGAAACCACTCCTCGAAGCCGTCCTTTGTCGACCGGTTGGCTCGGTACGCCTCGTATAGCGGCTGGAGGCCTGCAGTGCGGTCGTACGGGAGGTGGCCGTGCAGCGCGTACTGGAGCCGAGTGCCGTTGTGCTCGCGGAAGTGCTGGCCGTGGGCGGCGATGTGGTTGGCGGCGTTCTCGGTGATGGTCATGACCGCCGTGTCCGCCTGGTGCCGTCGGGCTGCGGCGAGGGCGGTGGCGTGGATGCCGGCGCGCGGGTCGAGGACGAGGCCGTTGAGGCCGAGGGGTGAGAGGTCGATGCCGTGGTCGCGGGTTCGGGAGAGGATCAGGCGTTGGGCGACGTTGGCGGCGGTGTTCTGGAGGTGCTTGGGCTGCTGGCGGTGGCTGGCGTGGATGTCCGAGCGGTCGAGGACAGGGCGGTCCTTCGCGAGTTCGGCGACGAGGTGGAGGCCGGTGCGGTCTTCGGTGTCGGTGTTGCCGCAGGCGTTGCAGGGGTGGTTGCCGGTGCCGGTCATGTGTCCGCAGGCCCGGCAGGTGGGGACGGTCTCGCGGCTGATGGTGAGGGTGCCGGCGCGGAGGTTGTTCTCGATCATTTCCAGGGCGAGGTTGGCGACCTCGGTGTCGGTGTCGGTCATGATGCCGCCCAACGGGGACTGTCCGGGCGGGTACTTGTCGGCTATCAGGTCGGCCTCGAAGCGTTGGCGGGGGATCTTCGGGCCGTCGGCCTGGCGGTGGCGGAGGTCTCCGGCGAGGGTGACGGTGTTCCACAGGTGGGGCGCGGGCGGTAAGCCGAGGACGGCGTTGAGGGCGGCAGCGAGGCGGATGCCGACGGCCTTACCGGGGTGGGTTTCGAAGGTGAACGCCCCGTTCTGAACAGGCCCGTTGAGGAACAGGTGCCGCACGGGATCCTCCTACATCGGCGGGGTGGTGATTCCGGTCCGGGCGAACCGGCCGTCTCGAAGTTCGTAGCGGAGGATCGCGGCGTTGGGCATCTTGCCCTTCCGCTCCTCGGCGAGGATCTCGGGGAGGGTGCGGCCTTCTACCAGGGACCGGAGTGCCACGGCGGCGGTCTGGTGGGTGAAGGCGACGACGGTGTGGGATTCCTGGAGATCGGCCCGGGCGAGGGCGACGAACTCCGCGGCCCGGGCGAGGACGTCCTCGGCGAGCGACTCGCCTCCGCCCGGTGCGGTCCAGATGTGCTTGCGCAGGCGGCGGTCCTCGGCGAGTTCGGGGTAGCTCTCGTAGAGCTCGCGTTTGGTCATATAGGTGGCGTCGCCGTAATGCTGTTCGTCCAGGAGCGCGGTCTGCCGGGGCCATTCGTCGGGGAGGCCGGGCAGGGCGATCGTGGCGGTGTCGATCGCCCTGCGGTAGGTCGAGGTATAGACACGGGGCTCGGGGCCGGCGAGGTCCGGCAGGACACCGGCGAGCCATTGGGCCTGCCGGAAGCCGCGCGGGGTGAGGCCGACGACGGTGCGGGAGATGGCGTGAGCGGCGGGTCCGTTGTAGGGGCGGGGGTCCTGGTAGAAGCCGTTGTACTTGTCGGCGTTCTCGACGGACTCTGCGTGCCGGATGACGAGCAGGGGCATGGTGTGGCAGGTCCTATCCGGCGAGGTTGGCGACGTAGGAGCCGCCGACGGCCCAGGGGGTGAGTTCGATGCCGAAGCCGCTGTGGTCGCCGTCCTGGGTGTGGACGAGCTTGCCGGACAGGTGCACGGTGTCGCCGGATCGGAAGGCGCCGGTGTAGGCGCCGAGGTACGAGCGCATGTGGGTGATCCTGCGGGCGAAGGAGTCGGCCTCGTCGATGGTCGAGCTGAGGATGGTCTTGACCTTGATCCCGTAGACGGCCGGGGTGGTGAGGCCTTCGGCGTGGTCGGTGATCTCCGCGAGCAGGGAGATCTCGCCGATCTCCTTGGCGGAGATGCGGGCGAAGGTCTTGTCGCGGTCGGAGCGGATGGGTTCGCAGTTGATGTGTGCGCCGGCCCCCGCGGTGAGCCCCTGGAGCTTGCGACGTTCCTGCTTGATCAGGGTGTCGAAGGAGCTGCCCTCCATGTACTTGGCCCGGCGGATGTACAGCCGGGTGAGGGCGTCTCCTTCGTACGGCCGGATCAGGCCCGTCTGCTGGAAGAGCTCCTGGGCGGTCTTGTAGCCCTCGGGTCCGTAGCAGACGAGGTCGATGTCCGAGCGTTCGTTGAAGCAGCCGACGAGGAAGGAGCCGGTGACGCCGAGCAGGCCCTGGGTGCTGTTCGCGGTGATCCACTCGGTGATCGTCAGGAGGTCCTTGCCAGCCGGGTTGTCGGCCACCGCGCCGGGTTCCTCGTGGATGGCGGTGAGGGCGTGTCGGCAGGAGTAATGGACGGCGACATCCTCGCGCGGGATGCCGGTGATGACGCAGCCGAGGGTGTCGGAGTAGACGTAGCACTCCGGCCTGTCGGCCAGGATGCCGAAGGACTTCGACACGACGCTGTTCTGCCGGTAGGTCCGGCCGAACAGCCGCCGGTCGCCCTTCTCGTCGGGGTGGTACTTGACGTAGCCCAGGTAGTGGCTGCCGGGGTGGCTGTCTCCGATGACCTTGAAGACGACTCCGTGGTGGTCCATCAGGTAGTCGCGGTCGCGGATGGCGGGAACCGGCCTACCGGTGTTCAGCGGCGAACCGTTCCAGGGCGGGGAAGGTGCCGGTGTCGATCGAGCCGGTGGACTCATATTGATCAAGCCCCATCGTGAAGAGGGCGCGGCGGTACTGCCACTTGATGTGCTTGTCGTGGCGTGCGGGGCCGGTCGGCCGCATGAGGGCGAGGAAGAAGAAGCACTTGACGAGCAGGAAGTCGCCCAGGTGATCGCCGATCCGCTGCCCGATCAGGGATGCGGTGGTCTCGTCGAGTGCCGCGGTGTAGGCGGCGCGCTGTTCCGGGGCGATGGAGTAGCCCTTGCCGCCGCCTTTGAACGCCACGATGTCGAGCGCGGGGTAGACGTCGTAGCCGAGCGGGACCGGCCCGTGGTGCTGCCAGTCGATGACCCCTGCCTGGAGGACATTGGGCAGACCGTAGTCCAGGTGCCCGTGCACCATCGGAAGTCGAGCCAGACTGTCGAGCGCGTGCCTGACCGTCTTGTGGACCCGCGGAGTGTCGAAGTCCGGGTTCTCCTCGAAGACCTCGGCCGCGAACGCGGCCTTCTCGAACCAGGATGTCGAGGGCAGCGGGTGCCTCGCCTGCGCCTGAAGGAGCCTCGACGAGACGGCAGCCGCGATGCTGATCACGTGGTCGCCGACTCGCCCGGTTCGTCGAGCGTCGGCCAGCGCCTCCTCGTGCAACGATGCCGCGCCGATGGCCCGCTCGACAACGAAGTAGCTCCCGCCCTCGAGCCCGCTGTCGACGATCTCCGGGACGGGGTAGCCGAGGTCGGCGACCAGCTGCTGGAACTCGGTCTCCGCCCGCAGGTCCTCGCCACCGGTCCGCTTGTAGAGCAGGCCGTCGGCCGACCTCCACACCGCGCCCTGGGTGGCCGTTCTGTCCTTCACGAAGTTCCAGTCACTCATCCATCCATCCTCCGGTATCGCTGAGTTGGAAGCCGATGATGGCGTAGAGCGCGAGGACCGCGTCACCGCGTTGGCGGACGGCTCAGGGACGTCTTGGGACGCTCTCCAGCAGGGTGAGAAGACCGGCCGTGTCGGACAGGTCTGGCAGGACCGCCGGAGCGCCGGCGGCTTTCAGCTCCGCCTGGCTGTGGATGCCGGAAGCCACCGCGACGATTCCGGAGCCCGTGCTCAGGGCTGCCTCGACGTCCCGCAGCGTGTCGCCGATCAGCACGACCGGGGCACCACTCGGCAGCCGGCGGTACCGCTGGACACGCTGACGAGCGACCGCGACCAGATCGGGGTTCTGCTCCGCGTCAGCGTGAGCATCTTGTCGGTTCATCAGGTCCAGTAGGCGGCCCGGAACGTCCTTGCGCAGCGGACCCCGGACCGGCTTGTATGGCCTCCGTGAACGCGCGACTTCGCTCCGTACTCGCTCAGCGGAGCATTGAGCCCGAGGTGCTCGCCGAAGCCTGCGAAGTGGACCCGAAAACCGTCGGCCGCTGGCTCGGCGGGCGCGTACCCCACCAGAGGCACCGCGTCCGCGCCGCTCGGTTCCTGCGTGTCGAGGAGAGCTTCCTCTGGCCGGACCCTCAGCTGCGTACAGGCCGGCGGACCGGCGGGCCGGGCGCCGAGATCGTCGGCACCTATCAGAACAGAGCCAGCGTGCCCCGCGACACCTGGCTGGTCCTGCTCCGGGAGGCCCGGCAGCAGATCGACGTGCTCGTCTTCTCGGGGACGTTCTTCGCCCAGTCCAATCCGCACGTCGCCGAGATGCTCGCCGAGCGGGCAGACGGCGGCGTCCAGGTACGACTGTGCTTCGGCGACCCGAGCGGGCACGCGGCCGCAGTCAGGGGCCGCGAGGAAGGTATCGGCGACGCCCTCGCGGCCAAGATCCGGGCCTCCCTCACCTACTACCGCCCTCTGCTGCCGGAGGAGAACTGCGAGGTGAGGCTTCACGACACCACGCTGTACAACTCCCTCTTCCGCTACGACGACAACCTGCTGGTCAACCCGCACATCTTCGGCCGGCCGGCCAGTGCCAACCCCCTGTTCCACCTCAAGCGCGTGGACGCCACCGGTTGGTTCGACAACTACGCTCAAAGCTTCGAAGCAGTCTGGGCTCACGCGCGGCCCTGGACGCCCGACCGGGAGGGGACCGCCGCACATGGGCAGGACTGAGTACTACAACGATCCCAACGCCCCCAAGGCCAACACCCTCATCCCCGCCAGCAACCTGCTCGTCGTCGACGAGTTCGGCGCCATCCTTCTGCAGCGCCGCCGCGACACGGGCCAGTGGGCACTGCCTGGCGGAGCCCAGGACATCGGCGAGACCGCCGCCCAGTGCGCCGTACGCGAGTGCCTGGAGGAGACCGGCATCCGAGCCGAGATCACCGGCTTCCTCGGCATCTACACCAACCCGAACCACATCGTCGCCTACACCGACGGCGAGATCCGCCAGCAGTACGAGAACACCTACATCGGCCACCCCATCGGCGGCGAGCCCACGATCAACGACGAGGCCGACGGCGTCCGCTACGTTCAGCCCGCGGACCTCGACCTATACGACATCCACCCCAGCATGCGCCAACAGATCGGCGACTACCTCGCCGGCACCTACCCCCACCTCGGCTGACCGGCCAGCACCGCCTCCACCCGCGCCACGGCCGCGAATATCTCCGGCGACGCCCGACGGATGAACCGCCCCACCAGGCTTTCCACCCCGTAGCGGCCGAGAATCTCCGCCACACGCGCCTCGGTCGTGGTCGGGCTGCCGTCGGGTGTCGTCGTCATGTCGCACCACACCAGGGCGTCGACCAAGAACTGGTCTTCCAACAGGGGGAACTCGGCCTCCAGGACCTCCCGGAGACCGCGCTCATCGGCTTCGAGCAACGCGAACGAGTGGTTCGCCACCAACCTCGTGAGCTGGTCATCAGCCCCATGGACATCACGGAGGAACCGCGCGCCGTCAAGCGGATGGAACCCTGTCGCCGCCAGCGTCGGCGCGTAGCCGACATCGTGCAGCAGAGCGGCACAGGTGAGAAGCCCGGCTTGGCGGCCGAGAACGCCTTCGAGGCGGCTCGCTCGGTCTGCCACGCCTTGCGTGTGTGCCCAGCGGCGGGGCAGCGGCTCGGCCAGCTCGTTCCTGGCCACCGTCCTGGCCCAAGAGATCAGTTGTTCGCTCATGTGTCGATGGTTTCCGTGGGTGGCCAGACCTTTGTGGTGGCGGCGAAGTTCACGAATGCCTGCCGTGCGGCCGGGTTGACGGACAGTCGGGGGCCGTTCTTGTCCTTGGAGTCTGAAGCTGCTCTTGAACCATGCCAGCTCGGACATGCTCACCGCTCTCCCAGGATCTGCTCGATCAAGGCCAAGGACTCCCTCATGTTGAGTGCTTGCCCCTGGGGGTTCCTCCCTCACCACCAGTACGCGCCGGGGCACCACCCTTCGCATCGAGATCAGCGACCCCAGGGGCGACAGGCTCCCCGTCCTCCCCACCGTCCACCTGCCCAACGCGCAGTCCGGGCGGGGCCTCACCCTCATCGACGCCCTCTGCGACCGCTGGGGCACCATC
This sequence comes from Kitasatospora xanthocidica, assembly GCF_014656195.1. Taxonomy (GTDB): domain Bacteria; phylum Actinomycetota; class Actinomycetes; order Streptomycetales; family Streptomycetaceae; genus Kitasatospora; species Kitasatospora xanthocidica. The sequence continues at coordinate 697,445 of NZ_BNBY01000001.1, forward strand.
CCCCGGCACCCCAACGCCAAGACCGTTTGGGCCGAGCTCGACCTCACCAGTGCGGCATAGCAGGAGGAGTGGGAAGTCGGCCGGGCCGACTCCCCACTCCTCCGTGGCCGACGTGCCGGCTCAGGTCGCCCGGACCGGGCGGACCTCGACGAGGTCGCCCGGGGCGGAGGGCAGGCGGCGGGCCCAGGTGACGGCCTCGGCCTCGTCGGCCACGTCGATGACCCAGATGCCGCCGAGGTGTTCGTGGCCGGAGCGGTACGGGCCGTCGGAGACCGGGGCTCCGGCGGCGCCGCCCGGCACCACCAGGCGGGCGGTGCAGCTGCGGTGCAGGCCGCCGCCGTAGCGGACGGTGACCCCGGCCTCGTACATCTCGCGGCCGAATCTCGCGTGCGCGGCGTCGAGGGCGGCCTCCTCCGCCTCGCTCAGCCCGTTCCAGACCCGCTCGTCGCCGTGAATGAGCAGGGTGTATTCCATCGCTATCGCTTCTCCGTTCCCACCGGCCGGTTGGTCCGCGGGGGCCCGTCGCAGCGACGGACCTCCACCCGGCCCGATTCGCTGAGCGGGAGTTTCGCCGCCCAGCCGAGCGCCTCCTGTTCGGAGGGCACGTCGATCACCCAGAGGCCGCCGACCTCCAGGACGCCGTCCGCGGCCCGGGCCTCGCCCTCGGCGGCGGCCGGCCGGGCCAGCCGCGCGCCGTAGGCGATGCGCACGCCGGCTTCGGCGAGTTCGCGGCCGAAGGCGCGGTTGGCGCTGAAGCGGGCCTCCCGCTCCTCGGACGTCATCCGGTCCCAGTCCGTCTCCTGGCCGTAGACCAGCAGGGCGTACTCCATGTCCCCTCCCCGGAGCCGAGAACTACATCTGGCGGCTGGCGAGGCGGGCGAACAGCCCGTCCCGGTCGGCCAGCAACTCTTCGTACCGGCCCTGTTGGACGACCCGGCCCTGGTCCATGACGATGATCCGGTCGGCCTCGGCGACGGTGGAGAGCCGGTGGGCGATGACGACCCGGGTGGCGTTGAGCCGGCGGGTGGATTCGGTGACCAGCCGCTGGGTCGGGTTGTCCAGGGCGCTCGTCGCCTCGTCGAAGAAGACGATGCGGGGCCGGGAGACGAGCGCGCGGGCGATCATCAGCCGTTGCCGCTGGCCGCCGCTGAGGGTGCTGGTGCCTTCGGAGAGCACGGTGTTCATGCCCATCGGCAGCGCGGCGATGTCCTTGTCGATGCCGGCCATCTCGGCGGCGGCCCAGGCGTCGTCGAGGGTGTGGTTGGTGGAGCCGACGATGTTGGCCTTGATGTCGCCGGCGAGCAGTGCGCCGTGCTGGAGGACCACCCCGCACTGGCGGCGGACGGCGGAGACCTCCAGCTCGCCGAGGTCCTGGCCGTCGTAGAGGACGGTGCCGGCCTCGGGCCGTTCGAAGCCGAGCAGCAGCCGCAGCACGGTGGACTTGCCGCTGCCGGAGGGGCCGACGACGGCGACGAACTCGCCGGGTTCGATGGTGAGGGTGACGTCCTGGAGGGCGGGCGGGCCGTCCTGGCCGTAGCGGAAGGTGACGTGGCTGAGGCCGAGGCGGCCGGAGAGGTCGCCGGGGTCGGCCTTGCTGTCGTCGACCTCGGGCTTCTCCTCCAGGATGGGCCGCAGCCGTTCCAGCATCGGGACGACGCCCATGGCGGTGACGGCGGCCGAGGTGAACTGGAGGCTGGAGGCGATCAGCAGGTTGAAGGCGGTGAAGAAGGAGAGGAAGACCGGGATCGGCACGCTGCCGTCGAGCGGGCCGGCGATCACGCCGAAGACGATCACCGAACAGACCAGCGGGAAGCCGGCGTTGAAGGTGGTGACGGCGTTCTGCACCCGGCGGGAGGAGGCGGCGAGGCCGCGGCCCTTGCCGAATTCGGCGGCCCAGACCCCGAACACCCGGTCCTCGGCCGCGGTCACCCGCAACTTGGGGATGGCGGTGAGCAGTTGGAAGACCCGGGCGGACATGGTCTGCTCGTGCGCGTACAGCCGGCGCTGCCAGCGGACCTCGAACCGGCCGGCGGCCAGCGCGAAGCCGCCGCCGATCAGGACGAGGGCGGTGGCGAGCGCGGCGAGCCGCAGGTCGTAGAAGAAGACCAGCACCAGGTTGGCCAGCCCGGTCAGCAGCCCGAGGGTCGCCGTGGTCATCATCCCGGAGAGGGTCTCCTGGGCGGCGCTGACGCCGAGCACGGTGGTGCCGAGTTCGCCGGTGGAGTAGTTGGCGAAGAACGGGGCGGGCAGGGAGAGCAGCCTGGTCCAGACGCCGACCTGCATGGCGGCGGTGGAGCGGCTCTCGATCCGCAGCACCGCGATGTTCTGGACGATGGAGAGCGCGGCGACCGCCATCGCGGAGCCGATCACCACCAGGGCGCCCTCGGTGATCAGGTTGCGCTGGGCGTGGGCGACGAAGGTGCCGAGGACCTCGCCGGTCATCACCGGGACGAGCAGGCCGATCAGGGCGACCAGCGCAGCCATGCCGGTGAACATCCACAGGTCGCGCCGGTTGTTGCGCAGGCCGAACCTCAGCAGCCCGGCGACGGACCGTACGGTCGCCGGGAGCGGCCGGTAGAGGACGGTGGCCTTGTTCTGGAGTTCGGCGGCGACCTTCGGGGTGAGCGGGGTGACCTTGCCGCCCTCGGCGAGGACGTAGCCGCCGCCGGAGCCGTCGCCGATGGGGAGCAGGGCGACCGGGGCGCCGGCCTTGCGGTAGCCGACCATGGCGCCGAGGTCGTGGTGCCACCACCGGCCGTCGAGGCGGACCGAGCGGGTGCGGACGCCGGAGGCCAGGGCGATGGCCTGGAGCCGGTCGAGCCGGCGGTCGTGCCCGTTGCCGGTGACCGGGGCGGTGACGGTGTAGCCCTCGTGGGCGGCGACCAGCCGGGCGGCGGCGAGGGTGGGTTCGTCGCCGGTGGCGTCGCTGATCCGCAGCCGGGAGGAGGTGTCGCGCAGGACGGTCTCGAAGCCGCGCGCGGAGTCGGCGAGGGTGCCGGCGTCGCGTTCCCGCCGGGTGGCGATCAGCTCGGTCTCGCCGTCGCGGCGGGTTTCGATCCGGCGGTCGACGGTGTCCAGCAGCCGCCCGCAGTGGGTGGCGAGGCGTTCCCAGAGGCCGCCCTCGTCGAGCAGTTCGCGCGGGGAGCGGGCCCGGACGGTGGCGGCGCCGGTGGCGACCAGCCAGTCCTTCTCGGTGAGGCAGATTTCGCTGCCTTCGGTGAGTTCGCCGGTGCCGCCGCCGGGCGTCTCGCCCTGTGCTCCGTCGGGCGCCTCGACGGTGCCTTCCTCGATCCGCACCCACTGGAGGCCGTCGACGGAGCGCAGGGCCTGGCCGCGTTTGAGGGCGGTCGGCCCGGCGGGGTCGAGCGGGGTGAACTCGCGCGGGGGCAGGGTGTCGCGCAGGGCGCCGGCCAGTGCGGTGAGGCCGCGGCCGAGGCCGGCCAGGAACTGGTCGGCGGCGAGCTGCTGTTCGCCTTCGGGCAGGGCCCGGACGGCGGCGCCGGCCGCGGTGCCGCAGTCCCGGCCGCGGGCGGAGAGGCCTTCGACCCAGGCGGTGGCGAGGAAGGAGAGTTCGGCGCCGAGCACCGGGCGGGCGACGATGCCGCGCCGTGGTCCGGCGGCCGCGCCGGGGACCAGGGTGCCCGCCTCGATGCGGCAGAGGAAGTGCCAACGGCCTTGCGGTGCACCGGAGTCGATGCTGACCGCGAACAGGTCGACGGCGCCCGAGCGGACCAGCAGCATCCGCCGGGGGTCGTCCAGGACGAGGTAGCGGTCGGCGAGCGGGTCGACCGGTTCGGCCGCGTCGGTGAAGAACGGTGAGAAGACTTCCATCGCGAGTGTCACAGTTCGTCCTCCTCCTCGCGGCGCGCGGACTCGATGAGCGCGGTGTAGTGCCCGCCCAGCGCCAACAGCTCGTCGTGGGTGCCCCGTTCGACGATCTCGCCCTGGCTCAGCACGATGATCTCGTCGGCGTCGCGGACGGTGGAGAGCCGGTGCGCGATGATCAGGCAGGCGCAGCCGCGGCGGCGCAGGTTGTCCATGATCACCCGCTCGGTCTCCGGGTCGAGCGCGCTGGTCGCCTCGTCCAGCACCAGCAGGGTCGGTTCGGTGGCCAACGCGCGGGCCAGCTCCAGGCGTTGGCGCTGTCCGCCGCTGAAGTTGCGCCCGCCCTCCAGGACGGCGCTGTGGATGCCGCCGGGCCTGGTCATCACGGTGTCGAAGACGGCGGCGTCGTGCAGGGCGGCGGTGACGGCCTCGTCGGGGACGTCGTCGTTCCACAGGGTGAGGTTGTCGCGGACGGTGCCCTCGAAGAGCGAGATGTCCTGGTCGACGTAGGCCAGTGAGGAGGCCAGGACGGTCCGGGAGAGCTCCTCGCGGGGCCGTCCGTCGAGCAGGATCCGGCCCGACCACGGGGTGTAGAGGCCGGTCAGCAGTCGGCCGAGGGTGGACTTGCCGCTGCCGGAGCCGCCGACCACGGCGATCCGGCGGCCGGGGACCACGGTCAGGCTGAGGTCCTTGATGATCGGCTCGGAGAGCGGGCTGTAGCCGAAGCGGACGTTCTCGAACTCCAGGTTGCCGTCCAGCTTGGGCCCGGCGGGCGGTTCGGGCTTGGCGAAGGCGGCGGCCACCGGGTAGCGCTCGACGTCGTACAGCCGCTTGATGTCGGCGGTGACGTCCTGGAGCCGGCCGCCCAGGTTGGTGAGCTGGGTGACGGGGCGGCTGAGCGCGGCGAGCAGGGTCTGGAAGGAGACCAGGATGCCGACGCTCATCGCGCCGTCGACCACCCGCTGTCCGCCGACCAGCAGGATCAGTCCGCTGTTGAGGGCGGCGAGCATCGGCGGCACCACGGTGAGCACGGCGCTGGGGATGCCCAGCTTCTGCTTGGCGGTGACGACCTTGGCGAGGAAGCCGGCCCAGCGGCTGAACGCGTCCGGCTCGGAGCCGGTGGCCTTGACCGTCTCGATCAGCGAGAGCGTGGTGAAGGTGGTGGCGGTCAGGTTGCCGCGGTCGGTGCGCAGCGCGGCGACGGCGTCGGTGCGGGAGCGGGCGACGGCCTGCAGCACCACGATGTTGAGCAGCGCCATGCCGAGGCCGACGACGCCGAGCAGGATGTCGTAGCGGATCAGTACGGCCGCGTAGAAGAGCACCAGGCCGAGGTTGATGACGGTGAGCGCGAGGTCGCGGGAGAGGATCTCGGCGACCACGTCGTTGCCGGACACCCGCTTGGCGACTTCGGCGGGGCGGCGTTGCAGGAAGAAGTCGACGGGCAGCCGCAGCAGGTGCCGGAAGAACCGGGCGGAGCTGACCAGCCCCATCCGGATCTCGATCCGCAGCAGGTAGTGCCGCTGGACGGAGGTCAGCACGAAGACGACCACGGCGGTGGCGGTCATGGCGGCCAGCAGCGGCAGCAGGTAGCCGCCGCCGCTGCCGGTGAGCACCCGGTCGATGAAGACCCGGGTGTACGCGGGGATCGCGATGCCGGGCAGCACCAGCAGCAGGCTGGCGAGCAGCACCAGCGGCATGGCCCGGCCGGTGGGCAGCCGGCGTTCGAGCAGGGCGCGGGTGACGCCGCCCTTGTCGCCGCCGGGTTCGAAGTCGGGGCCCTTCTCGAAGGAGAGCACGATCCCGGTGAAGCCGGAGTCGAACTCGTCCCACTCCATCAGGCGGGGGCCGCTGGCGGGGTCGTTGACCGCGACGACGGTGCGCCCGTACCGGGTGCGGATGCCCTCGACGACCATGAAGTGCTGGAAGGCCCAGAAGATGATCACCGGGCCGTCGAGGTCGCGGAGCTTCTCGGCCTCGGTCTGGTAGCCGCGGGCCTTGAGCCCGTACGTACGGGCGGCGTTGAGCAGGGTGGAGGCGCGGGCGCCGTCGCGGGAGACGCCGCAGACGCCGCGCAGGTCCTCCAGCGGCACCCAGCGCCCGTGGTAGGCGAGGATCATGGCGAGGCTGGCGGCGCCGCACTCGACCGATTCCATCTGCAGGACGGTCGGTACGGCGTGCCGCCAGCGCCGCGGCGCGGCCGCCCGGGTGGGGCGGCCGCGGCGGTTCTTCTTCTGTCCGGGTTCGGGCTCGGGCGCGGTGGCCCGGGTGGCCTCCGGGATCGTGGCTGTCATCGGAGCCCCCTCAGCGGCCGAGGATCAGGTTGAACGGGGTCTGCTTGCCCACGTTGATCGTCGCGGTGACGGCGACCTGGGTGCCGAGTGGGTTCGGCGGGCCGCTCTGCGAGGTCCAGGCGTAGCCGGTCGGGGTGTCCGGGTCGGGCGTCAGCTCGACCACGACCAGCCGCGGGGCGTCCTTGCCCAGGTAGCGCTGGGCGGCGAGGTCGCCGCCGACCAGGCCGGAGATCGCCTCCTTGGTGAGCGCGTACGGGCTGACCGAGCTGACCGTGCCGCGCAGCAGGCCGAAGGCGCCGGCCGGGCTGGTGGACACGTTGAGGTCGACCTGGTCGCCGGGCGTCAGTCCGACGGTGTGGGTCGCGGGTACGAAGACCATCGCGACCACGCCCTCCTGGGGGTCGTCGATCCGTTCGACCGAGACCACCGGGGAGCCGGGGGCGACGACCTGGCCGTCGGTGACCGACAGGCCGACCACCCGCCCGCCGAACGGGCTGGTGATCTCCCGGCTGTGGCCCTCGGAGTCCTCGACCCGGGCCACCGACTGGCCCTGCTTGACCTGGTCGGAGGGCTTGGCCAGGACGGTGCGGACCATCCCGCCGAACGGGCTCTGGATCATCGCGGTGCCGTGCGGGCGGGTCAGCAGGCCGGGGGCGTCCACGGTGATCGGGATGGTGCCGGCGAAGGTCCAGAGCAGCGCCGCCGCCATGGTGATCATGACGACGAACAGGGCGATCCAGCCCCGCGGCGCGGCGAGCAGCGTGGGCGAGTCCAGCTCGTCCGGCTCGCGCATCCGCTGCAGCGCCTTGAAACGGAACTTCATCTTCTGGCTTCTCTCCGTGGGACGCCGACGTCCTGGCGCAGCGTCGGGGGCCGGCTGCCGATCACGAGCTCACCGACGGTGCCCTCGGTGAAGTAGTCGATGCCGCTGGCCGCGGCGAAGTCGGCGGCGTCGCCGCCACCGAGGCCGCAGACCGCGAGGTCCATCGCGGTGCCGACCAGGTAGAGGGTCTGGTAGAGCGCGCCGACGTGCTTGAGGATCAGCGGGTAGGCGACCGTCTCGTACTTCCACATCACCCGGCCGAACCGCGCGGTGACCAGCAGCACCACCTGCGGGTCGGCCTTCATCAGGCTGGACTCGCGGGCACTGGCGACGAGTTGGGCGGTCGCCGGGGTGGGCTCGCTGACCAGCTCCAGCTCGTGCCGGTCGGTCGCGTAGTGCCACAGGCCGGGCTCGAGGCCGGCGCAGGAGGTGACCAGCGGGTACACCTCCAGCTCGTGCACCGCGCCGCCGCTCGGGTACGGCCGGTCGGCCAGCTCCTGGCCGTCGCCGCCGGTGAAGGTCTGCCGCCGGCGCACGGAGCGCCAGAGCAGTTCGCCGAGCCGCTCGACGGTGATCGGCGCCTGCTCGTCGTGGTCGCGCACCGAGCGGCGCTGTTCCAGCACCTCGGTGAACGGCCGGTCGGCGCGGACGAGTTCGTCCAGGTCCGGGACGGGCAGGGCGACCTTCTCGCCGGGGAACGGCGCCGGCGAGGCCGGCTCCGGGGCGAACCGGTCGCCGAACCGGTAGGTGCCGCCGTACCCGGCGACGGTGGTCGGCCGGCGGGTGCGGGAGTGGAACGCGAGGTCGGCCGCCTGCCACTGGGCGAAGCGCTGCTCCTCGGCCTCCGGCTCGGCGCCGGGGGAGCCGTACGCGAGCAGGCCGGCCGCGGCGAACAGCCGCAGGGTCTGCCGGACGGCGTCCAGCGGCAGGCCGCCGGGCAGCTGGGCGAGCGCGGCGGGGCTGGTCCAGCCCGCCAGCGCGGCGAGCAGTCCGGCCGCCCGGGCGGTCAGCCCGACGGCCAGCGGGCTGCCGGGGGCGCGGACCAGCAGGGCGCCGTCCTCGGCCGAGGCGGAGGCGAAGCGGGACAGCTTCACCCGCCCGGTCGGGTCCGGGGTGGGCCCCGGCTCGGCGGCGCCCCGGCCGACCGGCCGCAGCCGGGCCAGCGGCTCGTCCGCGGTGTCGGTCACCAGGTGGACGGAGTGTTCCAGCAGCCCGGCGGTGCCGAGCCGGCGGCGGGTGAGCTGCCAGCGCAGCAGTCCGGCGTCGCCGTCCCGGGCCGCGACCAGGGCGGCCAGCTCCTCCTCGGTGTGCTCGCCGGCGGCCAGCGCGGCCACGGCCTCCAGGGCGCCGGGGGCGAGGTCGTTCAGGTTCAGCGCGCCGACGGGCGCGGTCAGCCGGACGGCGCGCGGGCCGAGCGGCGCGAACGAGCCGTCGGGGCGCAGCCGCAGCCGGCGGACCGTACGGGCGGTCGCGGGCAGGTGGACGTCGTCCAGGGGGGTCGTCAGAGCGGTGGTCATGGTGTCAGCACCCGGCCGTTCCTAGAAGAAGACGTTCTTCGGGTTGAGCTGCTCCTCGGTGTGCGGAGCGGCGAGCCGGCCCTGGCGCACCGGGACGTCGTACAGCCGGCCGGGGGCGAGGCGGCGCCAGAAGTGGCGCATGCCGGGGGCGATCACCTTGACGACGCTGAGGTCGAGGTCGGGGCGGCTCTGGTCGAGCACGATCACCTCGACGCCGGCCTTGGCGGCGCGCTCGACGCAGTCCCGGACGTGGTCGGCCAGGTCGTCACCGACGAGCGGGGCGAAGTCGGCGAGGGTGCTGGCGGCGGTGTCGCGGTCGGGCAGCAGCCAGGGCTCGTTCGCGACGGTCGCGGTCCTGCACCACTCCAGGGTCTCCAGGTCGTCGGTGCGGTAGAGGGTGTTGCCCTCCTCGTCCCGGCGGTCGACGAACGGGAGGAACTGGTTGACCTCGGTGAGCGCGCGGATCGCGGCGATCCGCGGGTCCGGGTGGGCGCCGAAGCCGACCATGATGTCCTCGACCGCGTGCTTGCGCCGGGAGATCGCGGCGAACACCGGGACGCCGAGGTCGGAGGTGATGTCGAGGACCCACAGCTCGCGGTCGACCGAGGCGTAGAAGGCCCGCATGGTGTCGACGTACGGGTCGTTCAGCGAGTCGAGGTCGAACTCGGGCTGGGCGAGCCGGTTGTACCACCACAGGGCGACGGCGTCGCGCTCGACGACCTCGCAGAAGCCCTGCAGGATCGCCTCCTCCAGGGTGTTGCCGCTGGCGCAGCCGTTGGAGTCGCCGACGCAGTAGAAGTGCTGCTGCAGGTCGGGGTGGCCGTACCAGGCGTAGCCGGAGGGGACGAGGCGCTCGGCGTCGTGGGTGAGCGACCAGGCGCGGGTCCAGTCCAGTTCGACGTCGGTCGGGAACGGGTCGGGCACCAGGTGCAGCCGGTGGTTGGGGTCGGCGTTCCACGCGGCGCGGCCGGCGAACTGCTCGTCGGAGAACTGCAGCAGGGCGTCCATGTGGACGGCGGTGGCCGGGTCGAGGTCGCGGTAGGCGGCGCGCACCACCGGCTCCTCGCCGCGCCAGACCGCCGAGTAGCGCTCGATGGCCTCGCAGATCGCGCTGACCTTGGCCTGGATCTCGGAGCGGCCCTTGCCGCCGCTCTGGCCGCGCATGTTGCGGCGCAGCAGGTCCATGTTGTCGTTGACCATGGCGAAGTTGTGGCCGGCGGTGAAGCTGAAGGTGATGCCGTTGCCGGTGTCCTCGTGCGCGCCGAGGCGGGTGATCGCGCCCAGCTGCGGGCTGATGTGGTGCTTCAGCCGGTCGTAGGTGAACTGCGGGGCCTGTACCCGGTAGCCGCCGTCGGTGGTGTGCCGGGCGGGGCTGGGCCGCAGGACGACCTTGGGGCTGCGCTCGGTGAGCAGCGCCGGGTCGCCGCAGCTCGGGCACTGCGGCTGGCGGACCAGCGTGTGCTCGGTGGTCTGCAGGGTGTTGAGGTCGAGGCTGATCATCGTGCCGGCCAGCGCGGCGCAGCACTCGTCGGCGAGGGTGCGGGCGGTCTCGGCGGCCAGCAGCTGGGCGGCCATCGCCGGGCCGGCCGGGATCGCGGCGCGCAGCGGGTGCAGCGGCACGGTCTCGCCGCGCTTGCCGGCCAGGTAGCGCTCGACCTGGCGGTTGCCGCTGATCCGCTGCGCGAGGCAGGTCCAGCAGCCGGTGTCGCCGGGGCGCAGCAGCGGGCCGAGCCACGGGGCGGTGCCGGTGGGCTTGGCGAGCAGCCAGGGGCGGCCGTCGGCGAGGCGGGCGGTGTTGAGCCGCTCCAGCGCGCGGTCCAGGTAGTCGTCGGTCAGCGCGATCACCATGGCGGCGGGGCCGCCGGCGACGGCCTCGTCCTCGGTCACCGGGCGGGCCCGCAGGCCGGTCGCGGTCAGCGCGTCCACCAGGGGCGCGGCGTCGGCGGAGCCGAGGGCCAGCACCAGCAGCTCGGTGGCCTGCGCGGTCTCCAGCGCGACGGCCGGGTCGACGCCCTGGGCGTCCCAGTACGCGAGCACGTGGTCGGGCAGGTCGGGCCGGCCCTCGGCGAGGTGCCCGGCGGCCTCGTAGCGGCGCAGTGCGGTCAGCGCCTGGCCGAGGGGCACGGTGCCGCCCAGCTCCTGGAGGATCTCGGCGACGGTGCGCCGTCCGTCCAGGTAGGGCAGGAGGCGCACCGCGGCGGCCCCCGGGACGAGGTAGTCCTGCCCCTCTCCGAGCAGGAAGACCTTTTCGCCCACCGTCTCGGTGAGGAAATGGGCCTTGAGCCGCGGTCGCTCCATAATCATCCCCCTGTGTTCACAAGTTCGTCGTTGATATTGAACACTCCGTGAAAACCGCTGTACATACTGCATATTCGTCCGGGCGGCCGATATACGCATCGGCCGGAATTACGTATTCCGCCGGGCCGGTACGTAGCGCGGTACGTATTCGTCCGGCGCGTTGACAGCCGGGTGGGCGAGGCGATACTGGTGGGTCCGCGTGAGGTACCGACGGGGGGTTGCGTTGACTGGTGGAGTTTTGCTGCACCGTGAACAGGAGCTGGCCGAGTTGGCCCGGGCGGTGGCCGGCGCGGGTGCCGGACGACCGGCTGTGGTGCTGGTCAGAGGGGTGCGGGGGATCGGCAAGAGTGCGCTGCTGCGGGCCGCGCTGGCCCGGATGCCGGGCGAGGCGGTGGTGCTGCGGGCCCGATGTCACGACAACGAGCGGGACTTTCCGTACGGGGTGGTGCGCCAGCTCTTCGACCCCTTCATGCGCATGTCAAGCAATGTCGCGCAGGGCGCCGAATTCCCCGGCGGGGAATTTCTCGCGACCGCGCTCCCGGAAGGTCCGGAAAGTCCCGGGAACGGTCGGGAACGGGTCCTCAGCAACCTTTTCCAGGCCGCCCGCTCACTGACCTCCCGAACCCCCGTCGTGATGGCCGTGGACGACCTCCACCTGGCCGACGAGGAGTCCCGGCAGTGGTTCTCCTACCTCGCCCGCCGGCTCGACGGCCTGCCGGTCGCGCTGCTCGCCACCACCGCCGACGAGGCCGACGACCCGCTCGCCGCCGAACTCGGCGCACTCGGCCACGCCCGCACCGTCACCCCCGGACCGCTCTGCGACAGCTGCGTCGCCGAACGGGTCGCCGAGGAGTTCGACGCCCCGGTCGACCCCGAACTGGCCGCCGTCTGCCACAACCTCTCCCGCGGCAACCCGCTGGTGCTGGAGGAACTCACCGCCCGGCTCGTCGCCGCCCGGATCTCCCCCGGCTCGCCCGACCTCGACACCGTGCGCCGGATCGGCGCCGGCACCCTCGCCGACACCACGCTCAGCTGGCTGCGGCAGAGCCACCCCCGGGCCGCCGACCTGCTCACCGGCCTCGCCGTCCTCGGCGCCGACGCCGACCTCGCCACCGCCGCCCTGCTCGCCGGCCAGGGCGAACTGCTCGCCGACGAGGCCCGCGAGGCGCTGCGCCGCACCGACCTGATCGAACCCGGGCCGCCCGAGACCTTCCGGCACGAACTCGTCCGCACCGCCGTCCTGGCCCGCACCGACCCGCGGATCCTGGTCGCCCTGCACGAGCGGGCCGCCGCCCTGCTGGTCCGGCTCGGTGCCCCGGCCGGCCGTACCGCCGAACACCTGATGTCCTCCGGCACCACCGGCCTCGACTGGGCCGTCCCGGTGCTGCGCACCGCCGCCCGGGACGCCGCCGCCGACGGACACTGGGACGACGCCGCCCGCTACCTCCAGCGCGCGCTCGCCGACACCACCGACCCGGACACGGTCCGCTCGCTCACCGGTCAGCTCGGCGCCGTCGAACTCCACCGGGACGTCGCCGCCGCCGCCCGCTGCGCCGCCGGCCTGGCCACCGTCGCCGACCCGGTCGACCGGGCCCGGCTGCTGGCGCCCTTCACCGGCCCGGTCCTGGCGCTCAGCTCCTCCGGCGCGGCCACCGTCCCCTTCACCGAGGCCGCCCACGCCCTCGCCGCCACCGCCGGACCCCCCGCCGACCTGCTGCTGCCGCTCGCCGCCCAGGCCCTGCTGACCGGCCGGCGCACCGCCCTGCGGCAGGCCGTCGCCGCCCTGCGCGCCGACCCCGCCGCCGCCTCGGCCCCCGCCCTGCTGGGCGCCCTGGCCGCGACGGCCGCCGCCGGCGGCCAGCCCCGTACGGCGGTCCGGCTGGCGGCCCGCAGCGTGCGCGGGGTCTCGCCCGCCGAGGCCGGCGTCGAGGTGCTCGGCGCGGCGATGGCCTACGCCTGGACCGGACGGCTGGACGAGGCGGCCGCCTGGGCCGGCCGGGCGGTCCGCTCCGCCCAGCGCTGGAACCACCGCGGCGAACTCGCCCTCGCGCTGCTCGCCCGCTCCGACATCGCCCACCGCCAGGGCCGGCTGGACGCCGCCCTGGCCGACGCCGAACACGCCGCGGAGCTGGCCTGCCGGGTCCGCGCCGAGGAACTCGCGGGCGCCGCTCGGGCCCTGGTCGTCCGGACCCGGCTGCGCCGCGGCCTGCCGGTGGACGGCACGGACCTCGCCGCGGTCGACCTGCCGGCCGAGGCCCACCCGCTGCTGCGCGCCGCGGTGCTGGAGGCCCGCGGCCTGCTCGCCGCCCACCGCGGCGACCACCAGCAGGCGCTGCGGCTCTTCCTGGAGTGCGGACACCAGCTGGCCGCCCGCGGCATCGCCAACCCGGCCTGCGTGCCGTGGCGTTCGCACGCCGCCCAGGCGTACCAGGCGCTCGGCGAACCCGCCGCGGCCCGGACCATCGCCGCCGAGCCGCTGCCCGGCGGCGACGCCCGCCCCCGCCCCGCCGAGGACCGCGGGCCGGCCATCGGCACCCGCGACGCCGGCCCGGTCCGGCTCACCCCGAGCGAACGCCGGGTCACCGAACTGGTCCTGCAGGGGCTGAGCAACCTGGAGGTCGCCGAGCGCCTCTGCCTCAGCAAGCGCACCGTCGACACCCACCTGGGCCGGATCTACCGCAAGCTGGCGATCAAGGGCAGGCCCGAACTGGCCTCGGCGGTCAAGGCGTTGTGACGTCCGGCGCCGGGGCGGCCCGGTGCACTGACGGTCCGGTGCCGTCCTGCCGTGACGCCGTGACTTCGTGACGCCGTGACAGCAGGACGGCAGGACCCGATCCCCCCGGTCGGGCCCTGCCGTCAGTCCCGGTCGCCGTCGGCCGGCGCCGAGACGACGCCGAACTCGGCGCCCCACGGGTCGCGCAGCACCGGCGGCTCCTCGCGGCCCGGGCGGATCAGCCGCGCGCCGAGCTCCACCGCCCGGCGCACGGTGTCCGCCGGGTCGAGGGCGCCGACGTGGGGCAGCCACTGCGGGCGGCCCTGGTCGCTCTCGACCACCCGGGCCCGTCCGTCCCCGTCGAGCTCGAACTCCCCGTCGGCGGTGAGCCGGTAGCCGAAGAGCGCGCCGTAGAAGGCCTCGGCCCGGGCGGCGAGCGGCACCCGCAGCTCGTGGCCGCTGATCGCGCCGGGTTCGTCGGCGAGCACCACGCCCTCGGCGCGGCTGCCCTCCCAGAAGCCGACCGCGGCGCCGGAGGGGTCGACGGCGAGGAAGAGCCGGCCGTTCGTCCCGACCGGCACCGGCGGCATCACCACCCGGCCGCCGTGGCGCCCGACCTGCGTGCAGGTGCGGGTGGCGTCCTTGGTCGCCAGGTAGATGTTCCACACCGCGCCCGGCGGCATCCCGGCCGGCGCGGCGCCGAAGCCGCCGATGATCTCCCCGCCGAGCATCGCGAGCTGGTAGTCGGGCGACTCGGCGACGAACTCCCAGCCGAACAGCGCCGAGTAGAAGTCCCGGCTCCCGTTCAGATCGGGAGTGATGCAGTCAGCCCAGCACGGAGCGCCGATGGCATAGCGGGTACGTCGAGGCACGACTCGTCCTTCTCCTTGGTCATTGCGTGATCGATCAGGCCCGCCGCCTCCTCCGCCCCGCCCACACCGGGCAGGTGCAGGCAGTGGGTCGGCGCCCCGGCGAGCAGGCCGGCCGATCCGGCCGGCCAGGTCTGGGTCGTGAACTCCCATGGTGCCAGCCGGACTTCCTCGTCGACGCCGCGACACAGCCGGACCAGCGCGGGCGGTGCCAGCCGGGCCCGTACCGGGACGACCGGGCCGAGGCACTCGGGGCGGACCAGCAGCACCTCGCCGCCGATCGGCGAGGCGACCGTGCGCCACATCCCCTCCGGCAGTCCGGCGCCGCGCAGCCAGGCCGCGGCGGGGCCGCGCGCCTCCAGCGGGGTGAGGTAGGGCAGCACGTGGCCGCTGCGGCGGTCCAGCACCAGCAGCCGTCCGGACACGAACTCCCAGGAGCGCTGGGCCAGCGCGGCGCCGACGTTCGCCTGTTCCGAGTACGGCCCGCCGAGCAGTGCGACGGTGGCGCCGCCCTTGGCCAGCACCACGGCCGGGAGCAGGCAGAACCGGTCCTGCAGCGCGGCGAACGGCGGCACGGCGGGCGGCACGTTGCCCCAGCCCCGGAAGGGCCGCCGCAGCAGCGGCGTGCCGTCGCTGCGGCGGACCAGGAAATCGCCCGGGGAGCCATTTCCGGCGGCGCCGGAGAATTCCACCCGCAGCTGGTCCGGATCCTGGGAAATCCCTGTGAGGTGAGGACCGAAATGGAACGAGATCTCATCGCGGTCGGCCCGGACGAGGCCGACCTCGATGCCGAAGAAGTTCAGCACAATCGGCTCGATAACCGGCACTGTCGCTCCTGACGGGTTTGTTGCACATTCAATTTCTTGCGGCGCCCGGAGTTCGGTCCCGGCCGGGTCGGCCCGGGTGGGGCGCGCGGGGGCAGGCGGCACCCTTCGGCGCGGTCGGCGCGGTCGGCGCGGTCGGCGCGGTCGGCGCGGCCGGCGCGGCGGGCCGACGGATGCGGCCGGCCGGTGCGGCCGGAAGGGGCCGGCGCGGGGACCGGGCCCGTCGGCCGGCCCGGTGGGCGGGTGCGTCCACCTGGGGCCTCGTCACCGCCCGACGGACGGTGTGCGATGAGGGGACGTCATGTGCGCGGTGTGTCGGCGGCTTTGCCGCTCACTCCCAGCGCCAGTCGCCCGGCGCGTTGATGCCGGGCAGCTTGGCCAGCCGGGACGTGCTGATCTCGTCGGCGAGGTGGCCCAGCGCGGTGGACACCGAGGCGACGGCGGTCGGGCCGGCGGTCGGCGCGTGGCTGGTCGCGGCCTGCGCCGACCCGGCCAGGACGCCGCAGGCCAGGGCGATCGCGGCGGCGGTGGTACAGGCGAACCTACGGCAGGAAAGCATGGAGTCCCCCAGGACGAACAGTGTTTCGGAAGCGGCGCCGGGCATTTCCCGCGACCGCTGCGGTCGACCGCCGGTGAGAGCGGTCCGCGGTCATTGGCGGGCCCGGCCGGGGAGCTCGCCGCTCCCCGACAACCGAAAGTCTGCTGCACGCCGAGGGGCACCGGAAGGTGTTCGGGACGGCAGGAAGAACGGCGTGGCACGATGGTGCCATTACCATTCCATTACCTTTCCCGGGCGGGCCGATCGACGGACCGGAACAGGAGGCTCCGGGCGGTTGTCCCGGTCCGCTCGCCCTGGCATGATCAGGCGGCAACTCGTCCGGTCGAAATTGCCGGTCGGGGCGACGGACTACGGGGGTGGTGCGCCGATGACGGACGGGATCGACGACGCCGCACAGGCGGTCTACCGGTTGATGCTGACTGATCATCATCTGGATGCCAAGGGGATCGCCGACGAGCTCGGCCTGCCCGAGGGACGCATCCGTGCCGCGCTCGACCAGCTCGCCGACCTCCGACTGCTCCGGCCGTCCGAGGAACTCCCGGGTGAGCTCCCGGGCGGCCTGCGGCCGGTCGACCCCAGGGTCGGGCTGCCGGCCCTGCTGCGCCACTACGAGTCCGTCCAGCAGCGCACCCAGCAGGAGTTCGAACGGCGCCAGAACGCGATCACCAGCCTGCTCGCCGAGTACCGGGACGAGACCGCCCGGGAGGACAGCCAGCTGGAGCGGCTGATCGGGCTCGCCACCGTGCAGGCCCGGCTGGACGAGCTGGTCCGCTCGGTCACCGGGGAACTGCTCACCTTCAACCCCGGCGGCGCCCAGTCCGCCGCCTCGCTCCAGGCCAGCCGCCCCGGCAACGAGGAACTGCTCGCCCGCGGCGTGGCGATGCGGACGGTCTACCTGGACAGCGTCCGCAAGGACCGGGCCACCGTCCAGCACGCCGAGTGGCTGACCGGCCTGGGCTGCGAGGTCCGGACGGTGCCCGCGCTCCCGCTGCGGATGATGGTCATCGACCGCCGGGTGGCCCTGGTGCCGATAGACCCGGCCAACACCCGCAAGGGCGCGGTGCAGATCTCCTCGCCCGGCGTGATCACCGCCCTCCTCTCCCTGTTCGAGCAGACCTGGTCCGACGCCACCCCCTTCGGCGCCCCGCGCGAGCGCGACGAGCAGGGCCTGACCCGCCAGGAGCACGAACTGCTCCGCCTGCTCGGCCAGGGCTACACCGACGAGGCGGCCGGCAAGCACCTCGGGCTCTCCCTGCGCACCGTGCGCCGGATGATGGCCGACCTGATGGACCGCCTCAGCGCCCGCAGCCGCTTCGAGGCCGGCCTCCTGGCCGGCCGCCGCGGCTGGCTCTGAGCCCGCCACCCTCCCCCGGGCAGTGGCATGAGTCACGTCGGAATCGGTCGGTTTCAGGTGTTCTGCCTGGTGATCGCCCTGCCGTCGCCGCGGTAGCCGGGTGACCGGAGGTCGGTGATCGCGTCGCGCCTAAATATGATCGGAAGCAACGATTGTCGGTTGGTGCCGATGGTCGTACGTGCAACCTGGGAAACGGTTGGGGCCGTCTCTCTGTGTGCGGTGCGCCAGATCGTCCGGGGCGTCGCTTCCGTCGGTGAAAGGTACGCGCATGTCAGGTCAGTGGGGCGAGGGCCCGGCTCGGGGCGAGGACGCACCCGGCGCGCTCACGACCGAGGGCACCGAGAGCGGCGGCGCCGTGCCGTCCCCCCGTTCCGGCGGCCGGGCCGAGGCCCGCCGTGCGGCCTCCCAGGGCAAGGGCGGCCGCGGCGGCAAGGCGACGGGCCCGGACACCGGCGGCCGGGCGGCCGCGCGCAAGAACGCCAAGCCGAAGAAGAACGTCAAGAAGATCGTCGCCTGGTCGGCGGCCGGCGTCCTGGTCCTGATCGCCGGCGCGGGCGGCGCGATCTACTTCAAGCTGAACGCCAACATCAAGTCCTTCGACGGCGACGCGATATCCCACGACCGCCCGCCCGAGGCGAAGGCCGACGCGGACGGCAACAAGCCGGTGAACATCCTGCTGATCGGCTCGGACAGCCGCGGCAAGAACAACGCCGACCTCGGCGGCGGCGAGGACGGCGGCGCCCGCTCGGACACCACGATCCTGCTGCACGTCTACGCCGACCACAAGCACGCCGTGGGCATCTCGATCCCGCGCAACACGATGGTCCAGCTGCCGTCCTGCAAGCTTCCCAACGGCAAGTGGACCAAGGGCGGCAACACCGACCTGTTCAACGCGGCCTTCTCGACCGGCGGCAGCGACGACGGGAACCCGGCCTGCACCCAGAACACCGTGGAGAAGCTGACCGGCATCCGGGTCGACCACACCATGGTGGTCGACTTCAACGGCTTCGCCGCGATGACCAAGGCCGTCAACGGCGTGGACATCTGCCTGCCGAAGGCGATCTACGAGGGCGACATCAACCCCAACCTGCACAAGAAGGGCGACCTCGTCCTCCCGGCGGGCAAGCAGACCGTGGACGGCCAGAAGGCGCTCGACTACGTACGGCTGCGGCACGGCATCGGCGACGGCTCCGACATCGGCCGGATGAAGCGCCAGCAGGCCTTCATGAGCTCCCTCATCAGCAAGATCAAGAAGGACGGGCTGAGCCCCACCAACCTGCTGCCGCTGGCCGACGCCGCCACCAAGTCGCTGACCGTCGACCCGGGCCTGAACTCGGCGGACAAGCTGCTCTCCTTCGGGCTGTCGATGAAGAACATCGACATGCACGACCTCAAGTTCGTGACGGCGCCCTGGCGTTACCGCACCCAGGACTCCAACATCGACCTCATCCAGTCGGACGCCAACAAGCTCTGGGAGACCCTCAAGGCCGACCAGACCATCGACGGCCAGAACGCCACCGGCCAGCAGCCCGACGCTCCCGGCAGCGGCACCAGCCCGGCCGCGCAGCCGCCCGCGCCCACCACCCCGGCCGCCCCCGCCGCGGACGCCTCCAACGCCGCGATCAAGGTGTCGGTCTACAACGGGACCGTCGTCAACGGCCTGGCCGGCAAGGGCACCGAACTGCTGAAGACCGCCAAGTTCGGCGCCACCACCGCGGGCCAGGCGGCGAGCACCAAGTACAAGACCACCACGATCGAGTACGGCTCCGGGCAGAAGGCCAACGCCGAGAAGATCGCCGCGCTGTTCCCGGGGGCCGAGCTGTCCTCCGGCAGCTCCAAGGGCATCTCGGTGATCGTCGGCCAGGACTTCGCGGCGACCACCGGCGGCGGCACCGGCTCGCCCAGCGGGACGGCCGGCGCCACCCCCGGCGTCCCGTCCCCGCCGCAGCCGCTGCCCACCACCGTCACCAACGACGCCCGCTCGGCGGACGACGACATCTGCGCCAACACCACGTACGGCAGCGGCGGCTGATCGCACCGCCCGCCCCGGGACCGACCCCCGACCGGCGTCCCAGGGCGCGCGGGCCCGGGGGTCGTGCCATCGTGGCCACAGGAGGAGGGGACGGGCACCGAAAGGCGGACCCCATGCCCGAGATCGCCCTGCAGTTCGACATCGCCGCGCCCCGGGCCGTCGTCCTCACCGCGCTCACCACGCACGACGGGCTGACCTCCTGGTGGACCACCGCGGTGGACCGGGAGGACGACGTCCTGCTGTTCGACTTCCCCGAGGTCCCCGAGCCCTTCCGGCTCCGGGTGGAGCGGGCCGACCAGGACCGGGTGGTGTGGACCAACGCCGGGGCCTTCCCGCCGCACTGGGCGGGCACCTGGATCAGCTGGGAGCTGGCCGAACAGCCCGGAGCGCCCGAACGCACCCGGCTGCTGTTCCGGCACGGCGGCTGGCAGCCGGGCAGCGAGGAGGGTGTCCCGGCGGTGGCCGGCACCTGGGCCGAGCTGCTGGTCCGGCTCAAGGACCACGCGCAGAGCGGCAAGGTCCAGCCGTACTTCGTCACCGCCCGGCGCCACGACGCTCCGTGACCGCGCCGTGACCGCCGTGCCCGCCAGCACCGGCCCGTACCGGTCCGCGACGACCGGAACCGGCCCTTCCCGCGACGCGCCGCCGGGAAATCGGCGGCTTCCCCCCGTTCCCGGGTAAGACTGCACCCATGCTGGGGCTACCGGACGACATCCGTGCTTTCCTCTTCGACCTCGACGGGGTGCTCACCCAGACCGCGAAGGTGCACGCCGCGGCCTGGAAGGACACCTTCGACGCCTTCCTGCGCGCCGAAGCCGCCCGCACCGGCGGGCCGTTCGTCCCCTTCGACGCCGTCGCCGAGTACGACGCCTACGTGGACGGCCGTCCGCGACTCGACGGCACCCGGACGTTCCTGCGCAGCCGGGGCATCGACCTGCCCGAGGGCGCCCCGGACGATCCGCCCAACTCCCGTACCGTGCAGGGGATCAGCCGGGCCAAGAACGACACCGTGCTGCGGATGATCCGGGAGCAGGGCGTCCAGCCGTACGAGGGCTCCGTCGCCTACGTGCACCGGATGCGCGCGGCCGGGCTGCCGGGCGCGGTGGTCTCCTCCAGCGCCAACTGCCGTGACGTGCTGCGGGCGGCGGGCATCGAGGACCTGTTCGAGGTGATCGTGGACGGCCAGGTCGCCAAGGCCGAGGGCCTGCCCGGCAAGCCCGCCCCGGACACCTACCTGTACGCCGCCCGCGCACTCGGTGTCGAGCCCGCGCACGCCGCCGTCTTCGAGGACGCGCTCGCCGGGGTGGCCTCCGGCCGGGCGGGCGGCTTCGGCGCGGTCGTCGGGGTGAACCGCACCGGTCAGGCCGCCGAGCTGCGCCGCGACGGCGCCACCGTGGTCGTCGAGGACCTCTCCGAGCTCCTGGGAGAGGGAGAGGGAGAGAAGGCATGAGCGAGCGCAGCGGGCTCATCATCGAGAGGTGCGTCTGGGCGAATGCCCCTGCCGAGCGCAGCGAGGTGGGCGCATGAGCCCCTCGGACAACTTCGCGATCGACCCCTGGCAGGTCACCGAGCAGGGCCTGGACCTGGGCGGGCTGGCCCGCGCCGAGTCGGTCTTCGCCCTCTCCAACGGGCACATCGGCCTGCGCGCCAACCTGGACGAGGGCGAGCCGCACGGCCTGCCCGGCACCTACCTCAACGGGGTCTTCGAGCTGCGCCCGCTGCCGTACGGCGAGGGCGGTTACGGCTATCCGGAGTCCAGTCAGAGCGTCATCAACGTGACCAACGGCAAGATCATCCGGCTGCTGGTGGACGATGAGCCCTTCGATCTGCGCTACGGCGAACTCATCAGCCACAAGCGCTGGTTGGACTTCCGTGAGGGGCTGCTGCACCGCGAGGCCGAGTGGACCTCCCCGGCCGGCCGGACCATCCGGGTGCGCTCCTCCCGGCTGGTCTCGCTCACCCAGCGCGCGGTCGCCGCCGTCGAGTACAGCGTCGAGGCGGTGGACGGCCCGGTGCGGATCGTGCTGCAGTCCGAGCTGGTCGCCAACGAGCAGCTGCCCGGCGGCCCCGAGGGCGACCCGCGCGCCGCCGCCGTCCTGGAGGCGCCGCTGCAGCCCGAGGTGCACCACGCCGGCGGCACCAAGGCCGTCCTGGTGCACCGCACCCGCTACAGCGGCATCCGGGTCGCGGCCGGCATGGACCACGTCATCGCGGGCCCGGAGAGGTCCGACACCGTCGCCGAGGCCGAGGCCGACCACTGCCGGATCAGTGTCACCACCGTCCTGGAGCCCGGCGCCAGGCTGCGGCTGACCAAGTTCATCGCCTACGGCTGGTCCGGCACCCGCTCGCTGCCCGCCGTCCGGGACCAGGTGGAGGCCGCGCTGACCGCCGCCCGGTACACCGGCTGGGACGGCCTGGTCGCCGAACAGGCGGAGTTCCTGCGGGAGTTCTGGGAGAACAGCGACATCGAGATCGAGGGCGACGTCGAACTCCAGCAGGCCGTCCGGTTCGCGATCTTCCACGTGCTGCAGGCCGGCGCCCGCAGCGAGGAACGGGCCATCCCCGCCAAGGGGCTGACCGGGCCCGGCTACGACGGGCACAGCTTCTGGGACACCGAGACCTTCGTCCTGCCGGTGCTCACCTACTGCCTGCCCGCGGCCGTCAACCAGGCCCTGCGCTGGCGGCACACCACCCTCCCGCTGGCCCGTGAGCGCGCCGCCCAGCTCGGCCTGGCCGGCGCGGTGTTCCCCTGGCGGACGATCCACGGCGAGGAGTGCTCCGGGTACTGGCCGGCCGGCACCGCGGCCTTCCACATCGGTGCCGACATCGCCGCCGCCGTCGCCCGCTACGTCCGGGCCACCGGGGACGAGGAGTTCGAGCGGGTGTACGGGCTCGAACTCCTCGTGGAGACCGCCCGGATGTGGCGCTCGCTCGGCCACCACGACGTCGCCGGGAAGTTCCGCATCGAGGGCGTCACCGGCCCCGACGAGTACAGCGCCATCGCCGACAACAACGTCTTCACCAACCTGATGGCCCAGTCCAACCTGCGCGCCGCCGCCGAGGCCGCCGTCCGTCACCCGCACGAGGCCGCCGAACTCGGCGTGGACACCGAGGAGACCGCCGCCTGGCGGGACGCGGCCGCCGCGATGTTCATCCCCTACGACGAGGACCTCGGCGTCCACCCGCAGGCCGACGGCTTCACCGACCACCAGGTCTGGGACTTCGAGAACACCCCGCCCGAGAAGTACCCGCTGCTGCTGCACTTCCCGTACTTCGACCTCTACCGCAAGCAGGTGGTCAAGCAGGCCGACCTGGTGCTCGCCATGCAGGTTCGCGGCGACGCCTTCACCGACGAGCAGAAGGCCCGCAACTTCGCCTACTACGAGCGCCTCACCGTCCGCGACTCCTCCCTCTCCGCCTGCACCCAGGCGGTCATCGCCGCCGAGGTCGGCCAGCTCGACCTCGCGTACGACTACACCGCCGAAGCGGCCCTGATGGACCTCCACGACCTCGGCGGCAACACCCGCGACGGCCTGCACATGGCCTCCCTCGCGGGGGCCTGCATCGCCCTGGTGGCCGGCTTCGGCGGGCTGCGCGACCACGGCGAGACGCTCGACTTCCGGCCCCGGCTGCCGTCCGGACTGATGCGGCTCAGCTTCTCGCTGCTGGTGCGCGGACGGCTGCTCGGCGTCCGGATCGGCCACGACGGGACGACGTACACGCTGCGCCGCGGCGAGGTCCTCCACCTGCGCCACGACGGGGAGGAGGTGGAGGTCAAGGCCGGCGCCCCGGTCACCCTGCCGACCGCCGCCCCGCCCGCCCAGGAGCGGTTCGCCCAGCCCCCCGGCCGGGAGCCCGCCCGCCGCCAGCCCCAGGCGGGCCTGGCCGCCGGCAAGCTCGGCCAGCAGGACCACCTGGCCGCCGAGTAGCCGTCCCGGGGCTCCGCCACCGCGGCCGTTCCGGACCCTCACCCGTTCGGCCCACTCCGGGTGCCCCGGGGCCCCGCCCGTCGGAGGGTGCAGGTGTCCTGCGCCGCCGCAGGTGTCCTGCGGCGGGGCGGCGGTGAGTGACGACGATGGGAGCACACCCGTGGCGAGCGTGGCCGAACAGATGGTGGAGGTGCTCCGGCAGGCCGGGGTGGAGCGGGTCTACGGCGTCGTCGGCGACAGCCTCAACCCCGTCGTGGACGCGATCCGCCGGGCCGAGGGCATCGCCTGGGTGCACGTGCGCAACGAGGAGGCCGGCGCGTTCGCGGCCGCCGCCGAGGCCGAACTCACCGGCCGGATCGCGGTCTGCGCCGGCTCCTGCGGCCCCGGCAACACCCACCTCATCCAGGGCCTCTACGACGCCCAGCGCAGCGGCCTGCCCGTCCTCGCGCTGGCCTCGCACATCCCCTCCGCCCAGATCGGCACCGGCTTCTTCCAGGAGACCCACCCCGAGCGGGTCTTCACCGACTGCAGCAACTGGTGCGAGATGCTCTCGGCCCCCGCCCAGCTGCCCCGGCTGCTGCGGATCGCCGTCCAGCACGCGCTCGGCTCGCACGGCGTCTCGGTGCTCTCCTTCCCCGGGGACGTCGCCGCGCTGCCCGCCGCCGGCCCCACCGGCACCAGCCACTTCCTCACCGAGCAGGCCGTCGCCGCGCCGCCGTGGTCCCAGGTCCAGGAGCTGGCCCGGCTGCTCAACGCCGCCCGCAAGGTCGTGCTGTTCTGCGGCGCCGGGGTGCGCGGCGCGCACGCCGAGGTGATGGCGGCCGCGCAGGCCCTGAACGCGCCGATCGGGCACTCGCTGCGCGGCAAGGAGTGGATCCAGTACGACAACCCGTACGACGTCGGGATGAGCGGTCTGCTCGGCTACGGCGCCTGCCACGAGGCGCTGCACTCCGCCGACCTGGTGCTGCTGCTCGGCACCGACTTCCCGTACGACTCCTTCCTGCCGCAGGCGCACACCGTCCAGGTCGACCACGACGCGACCCGGCTCGGCCGCCGCACCGCCCTCGACCTGGCCGTCCACGGCGACGTCGCCGCCACCCTGCGGGCCGTGCTGCCGCTGCTGGACGCCAAGCGGGACCGGGCCTTCCTGGACGGCATGCTGCGCAAGCACTGCCGCGCCCTGGAGGACGTGGTCGGCGCCTACACCCGCGACATCGAGAAGCACCTGCCGATCCACCCGGAGTACGTGGCCTCGGTCCTCGACGAGGTCGCCGCCGAGGACGCCGTGTTCACCGTCGACACCGGGATGAACAACGTCTGGGCCGCCCGCTACCTGCAGCCCAACGGCCGCCGCCGGGTGATCGGCTCCTTCCTGCACGGTTCGATGGCCAACGCCCTCCCGCACGCCGTCGGCGCCCAGCTCGCCCACCCCGGGCGCCAGGTGGTCGCGATGGCCGGCGACGGCGGCATCGGCATGCTCCTCGGCGAGCTGCTCACGGTGGCGAAGCACCGGCTGCCGGTGAAGACGGTGGTGTTCAACAACGGCGCGCTCGGCATGATCAAACTGGAGATGCTGGTCTCCGGCTACCCGGAGTGGGAGATCGACAACGGCGACGTGGACTACGCGGGCATCGCCCGGGCGATGGGCATCCCGGCCAAGCGGGTCACCGAGCCGGCCCGGGTGCGGGAGGTACTGGCCGAGGCGCTGGAACGGCCGGGGCCCGCGCTGGTGGACGTGGTCACCGACCCCAACGCGCTGTCCATCCCGCCGCACATCACCGCCGCCCAGCTGAAGGGCTTCGCGCTGGCGGCCGGGCGGACGGTGCTCTCCGGCGGCGTCGGCCGGATGGTCGACCTGGCCCGGAGCAACCTGCGGAACATCCCCCGGCCCTGAGCCGGCAGGGGCCCGCCGAACGGGCCTGCCGAAGGGGCCCGCCGAACGGGGCCGCCGAAGGGGCCTGCCAAGGGCGCGCGGACGTGGTTTGCCCCAGAGGCAAAATTCTTGCCCGTGCGGCACGTCGGGTGTCCACTGGGCACATGACCACCAGCTCCACCGGCACCCCCGCCACCGGCGACCAGCTCGACGACCAGGAGGTCGTCGGCCTCGCCGCCCGCCTCCGCGAGCACCGGCTCAGCAGCCGCCTCACCCTGGAGGTGGCCGCCGCGCGGGTCGGGCTCTCCCCAGCCTATCTGTCCCGGCTGGAGACCGGCCGGCGGCAGCCCTCGCTGCCCGTCCTGCTCGGCCTCGCCCGCGCCTACGGCACCTCGGTGTCCGGCCTCCTCGGCGAGACCGCCGCCGAACCCGACCCGGTGGTCCGCGGCGGCGCCATCGAACCCGGCCGGGCCGGCGGCTGGGGCTACCGCCGGGCCGGCGCCCCCGGCCGCGCCATGCAGGCCCTGCGGGTGCACGTCCCGCCGGGCGTGCAGGACGCGGTGGTCCGGGTCCACCCGGGCGAGGAGTGGCTGTACATCCTGCGCGGCGAGCTCCGGCTCACCCTCGGCGACCGCGTCCACCACCTCGGCGTGGGCGACTCCGCCCACTACGACTCGCTCACCCCGCACTGCATCGCCGCCGAATCCGACAGCGGCGTCGAACTGCTCTTCGTCCACACCCTGCTGCAGAGCCCCGGCGGCGAACTCTGCCTCGGCGGCGGCCCCGCCACCGTTCACTGACCAGCCGTCAGAACACCCCGGAGGAGATCACCATGGCCGATCCCACCACCACCGTCACCCCCGTCGCCGCCGTCACCCCGGCAGCGGCCGTCACCCCGGCCGCCGCCGGCGACACCGCCGCCGGCCCGAAGACCATGGACGCCGGCAAGTGGGCCAACAAGCGGGTCTACCTCCGCCTGGTGATCTACACCGCCGGCATCCACGCCTTCGCCGGCTTCATCATGCTCCTGTTCGAACTCGGCAGCCGCAACAAGTAGCCCCGCCCCCGATCGCCACCCCTCAGGCCCCGCGCAGCAGTTCGCAGAGGGCCCGGACCGCCGCCGGGAAGGCATGGTCCGGCGGGGTGGCGTAGCCGATCACGAGGGACGGCGGGGGCGGGGTGTCGGCGGCCCCGGTCGGGACGGCGCGGTGCGAGACGAGGCCGCTGAGGGAGATGCCGGCGGCCTGGGCCCGGGCCAGGAGTTCGGGTTCGGGGGTGGCGTCGGGCGGCAGCTGGACGACGGCGTGGAGGCCGGCCGCGATGCCGGTGACCCGGACGTGCGGGGCGTGTTCGGCGAGGGCCGCGACCAGCTGGTCGCGGCGGCGGCGGTAGTGCAGCCGGCAGCGCCGGACGTGGCGGTCGTACGTGCCGGAGGTGATCAGTTCCGCCAGGGTCAGCTGGTCGAGCACCGGGGACATCGTGTCGGCCAGCACCTTGAGCCGGGCGACCGGTTCGACCAGGGCGTCGGGCAGGGCGAGCCAGGCCAGCCGCAGTCCGGGGGCGAGGCTCTTGGCGGCCGTACCGGCGTACACCACCCGCTGCGGGTCGAGGGCCTGCATCGCGCCGAGCGGCTGCCGGTCGTAGCGGAACTCGCCGTCGTAGTCGTCCTCGATGACGTACCGGTCCTGCTCGCGCGCCCACCGCACGGCCTCCGCCCGGCGTTCGGCGGACAGCGGGGCGCCGGTGGGGTACTGGTGGGCCGGGGTGAGCAGGACGGCGCCGGGGCGGGCGTCCAGCCGGTCGACCAGGGCGCCCTCCTCGTCCAGCGGCAGCGGGACGGTGGTGAGTCCGGCGGCGCGGACGACGGCGTGCTGCGGCGGCAGCCCGTACTCCTCGACGGCGAGCGTCCGGGTGCCGCGTTCCCGCAGGGCGGTGCAGAGCAGGCCGAGGCCCTGGGTGACGCCGCTGCAGACGAGCAGGTGGTCGGGGTCGGTGCGCACGCCGCGGACCCGGGCGAGGTAGTGGGTGAGGGCCTCCCGCAGTTCGATCCGGCCGAGCGGGCTGCCGTAGTCGAGGGCTTCGTGCGGCGCGACGGCGAGGGCGCGGCGGGCGGCGGCGAGCCAGGCGGTGCGGGGGAAGAGCGAGAGGTCGGGCCGGCCGGACGTCAGGTCGTGCCGGGCGGTCCGCCGCGGTGCCGTCCGGGCGTCGGTGCGCCGGCCGGGGGCGGGGTTCTCCGGTACGGCGCGGCGGGCGACGGTGGTGCCGGAGCCCTGCCGGGAGTCCAGCCAGCCCTCCGCGGTGAGCTGGCCGTACGCCTCGACGACGGTGTTGCGGGCGATCCCGAGGTCCTCGCCGAGGGCCCGGGAGGAGGGCAGCCGGGTGCCGGGCGCCAGCCGCCCGTCCTGGACGGCTTCGCGCAGGGCGTCCTCCAGGGCGGCCCGCAGGCCGGTGCCGGCGGCGCGCCGTTCGGTGAGGTCCAGGTGGAGGTCGCCGCCGAAGGAGGTCCAGGAGCTGGTCACGGGCCCATTCTCGCCCGGGACCGGGGGTCCCGGGGTTCACCAGGTGGTGCCGGCGGGCTCCTCGATGGTGGCGTTGATGCGGTTGAAGAGGTTGGTGAGCGCGATCATCAGGATGATCGCGGAGAGCTGCGCCTCGTCGAAGTGGTCGGCGGCGGCGTCCCAGACGTCGTCGGGGACGGCCTTGCCGGTGCGGTCGGCTATCCGGGTGGCGGCTTCGGTGAGTTCGAGCGCGGCGCGCTCCTCGTCGGTGAAGAACGGGGCCTCGCGCCAGGCGGCGACGGCGTGCAGCCGCTCGTCGGTCTCGCCGTGCTGCTTCGCGCCCTGGACGCCGGAGAACACGCAGGCGCTGCAGCCGTTGATCTGGCTGGCGCGCAGGTGGACCAGTTCCAGGATGCGCGGGGCGACGCCGCCCTGGTACGCGGCCTTGTAGATGTTCTGGATGCCCTTGGTCGCGTCCGGCAGGACCAGCGCGGGGTTCTTCATCCGGGCGGTGCGGGCGGTGCGGCCAGCCGGAGCGGCGGGGGTGGTGGGGGCGGTGGTGCGGTCGGTGGTCACGGTGGTCTCCTCGTCGGTTAGCGTCCGTCACTGGACCGACGGATCCCGACGCGAGGATGTGACAGGGTGAGCGAGGAAGTTTCTTCGGCCGAACTGACCGGACTGGCAGGGCGGTTCGAGGCCGAGCGGCCGCAACTGCGGTCGGTGGCCTACCGTATGCTGGGGTCGATCGCGGAGGCCGAGGACGCCGTCCAGGAGGCCTGGCTGAAGCTGAGTCGCAGCGACGTGAGCGAGGTGCGCAACCTCGGGGCGTGGCTCACGACGGTGGTCGGCCGGATCTGCCTGGACCAGCTGCGTTCCCGCGCCTCCCGGCGGGAGGACCCGCTGCCCGAGCAGGACGGACAGGTACGGCTGCCGGACCCGGTGGTGAGCGGGCTGGCGGCGTTGGACCCGGTGCACGAGATCCTGGTCGCCGACTCGGTGGGGATCGCGCTGATGGTGGTCCTGGAGACGCTGTCGCCGGCCGAGCGGGTGGCGTTCGTGCTGCACGACATGTTCGAGGTGCCCTTCGACGGGATCGCCGAGGTGCTCGGCCGCACCTCGGCCTCGACCCGGCAGCTGGCCAGCCGTGCCCGCCGCCGGGTGCAGGGCGCGACCCCGGCCGGGGACGCGGACGACGCCCGCAAGCGCGAGGTGGTGGAGGCGTTCCTGACGGCCTCCCGGGCGGGTGACTTCGACGCCCTGCTGACGGTGCTGGACCCGGACGTGGTGGCGCGTTCCGACGGCGGCACGCTGGTGCCGAGCGTGCTGCGCCGGGGCGCGGGCGACGTCGCCTCGCAGGCGATCGTCTTCGCCCGGTTCGCCAAGGAGGGCCGGACGGTCCTGGTCAACGGCTCGCCCGGGGTGGTGTCGTTCGCCGACGGCCGTCCGCTGTCGGTCATGTCGTTCACCATCCACGAGGGCCGGATCACCGAGATGAACATCCTCACCGACCCGACCCGGCTGGCCGCGCTGGGCCTCACGGCCTGAGCGGCCCCGCCCGTCCAGGCCCCGCCCGTCCAGGCCCCGCCCGTCCCGGGTCCGTCCGGCAGCCTGCCGGACGGACCCGGACGGACCCGGACGGACCCGGGCGGGTCCTCAGGCCAGGCCGCCGGTGGCGCGGAGGTTCTGGCCGGTGATCCAGCGGCCGTCCGGGCCGGCCAGGAAGGCGATGACGTCGGCGATGTCCTCGGGCCGGCCGAGGCGGCGCAGCGGGGTGAGGCCGGCGACGCGGGTGAGGGCCTCGGGCGGGTTGGTGCCGCGCAGCAGGTCGGTGTCGGTGGCGCCGGGGGAGACGGTGTTGACGGTGATCCCGCGCGGGCCGAGCTCGACGGCGGCGACGGCGGTGAGCTGTTCGACGGCGCCCTTGCTGGCGGCGTACGCGGCGATGCCGGGGACGGGCCGGACGGTGTTCGCGGTCGAGATGTTGACGATCCGTCCGCCGTCGCGCATCCGGCGGGCGGCGTAGCGGACGGTGGTGAAGACGGAGCGGGTGTTGACCGCGAGGACGCCGTCGAGGGCCGCGTCGTCGAGCTCGGCGAGCGGGGTGGGGACGAAGGACTTGGCGGCGTTGTTCACCAGGACGTCCAGCCCGCCGAGCCGTTCCTCCGCCTCGGCCATCAGCCGTTCGGCGGCGCCCGGTTCGCCGAGGTCGGCCCGCAGGGCCCAGGCGCGGCCGCCCTCGGCCGCCACGGCGCGGACCGTCTCCTCGGCGGCCTCCTCGTCGCGGGCGTAGGCGAGGACGACGTCCGCGCCGTCGCGCGCCAGTCGGCGGACGACGGCCCGCCCGATGCCCCGCGAGCCGCCGGTGACGACCGCCGCCTTCCCCTCCAGCGGCCTCGACCCGTTCGACCCGTTCGGCGGGCTCGACGGATACGACGGGTTCGACGCTTCCACCATGTTTCCTCCACGTGTTGTTCGCCGTAGTTTCCCGGGCCGCTGTCGGACCCGCACGCTACGGTGCCGCCCATGGCGAACTTTGTACTGGTGGCGGGCGCGTGGCTCGGCTCCTGGGCTTGGGACGAGGTCGTGTCGGAGCTGCGCGCGGCCGGGCACGGAGCGTACCCGCTGACGCTCTCCGGGCTCGCGGAGAAGGGCTCGGCACCCGCCGGGCAGCAGACGCACGTCGCGGACGTGGTGGCCGAGGTGGTGGAGCGCGACCTGCGGGACGTCGTGCTGGTGGGGCACAGCTACTCGGGCATCCCGGTCGGCCAGGCCGCCGAGCGGATCGGCGACCGGCTGGCCGGGCTGGTCCTGGTGGACGCCAACGTGCCGGTGGCGGGGGAGTCCTTCGCCGACCAGATACCGGAGCCGGCCGGGCTGCGGGCGGACCTCGCCGCCCACGGGGGCTGGTGGCAGCCGCTGCCGCCCGCCGACTTCGCCGGGCAGGGGCTGTCGGCCGGGCAGATCGCCCGGATCGCCGAGCGGGCCACCCCGCACCCGGGCGCCTCGCTGACCGAACCGGCTGTCCTGGCGGGCCCGTTGAGCGCGCTCCCGACGGTGTACGTGAAGTGCCTGCTGGACTGGCCGGAGCCGCCGCCCGGGGTCGCCCGGCTGGTCGCGGACGGGCACTGGCGGCTGGTGGAGCTGGACACCGGGCACTGGCCGATGTTCTCCCGTCCGGCCGAACTCGCCCGCGTCCTGAGCGAGTTCCAGGGCGCCGTGCCGGCCCGGACCGACAGGGCCGAGACCGACGAGGCTCAGACCGACGAGGCTCAGACCGACAGGTAGACCGCGCTGCCGACGCCGGCCAGGAAGCAGTAGACCGCGAACGGCGTCAGGCTGCGGGTCTCGAAGTACTTGGTGAGGAACCGCACCGAGACGTACCCGGCGGCGAAGGCGGCGACGCTGCCCGCGGCCACCGGGCCGAGCACGGCGGAGTTCTCCGGCTTGAACAGCTCGGGGACCTTCAGCGCCGAGGCGGCCAGGATGACCGGGGTGGCGAGCAGGAAGGAGAACCGGGCGGCGTCCTCGTGGTGGAGTCCGCGCAGGATGCCGGCGCTCATGGTGACGCCGGAGCGGCTGATGCCCGGGAACAGGGCGAGGATCTGCGCGGCGCCGATCCAGGCGCCCTGGACGAAGCTCAGCCTGGTGAGCCGCTGGTCGGAGGCGATCGCCGGGTCCAGGCCCGGCTCGTCGACGGGCGCGGCGTGTCCGTGCCCGGCCCGGCGGCGGCCGCTGCCGCCGCGCTTGAGCCGTTCGGCGCCGAGCAGCACCAGCCCGTTGAGGGCGAGGAAGACGGCGGCGGGGACGGGCTTGCCGAGCGCGTTGCGCAGGGCCTTCTCCAGGACCAGGCCGGCCACGCCGACCGGGATGGTGGAGAGGATGAGCAGCCAGGTGAGCCGCTCGTTGCGGGTCTCCACCCGGCGGTGGCGGATCGAGCTGACCAGGCCCTCGGCGACCCGGACCCAGTCCTTCCGGAAGTAGACGACCAGCGCGAGCGCGGTGGCCAGGTGCAGGGCGACCAGGGCGGCGAGGTAGGAGGAGCCCTCGGCGGTCATGTCGAGGTCGTGCTGGATCTTCCCGCCGATCAGGGCGGGCAGCAGGATGCTGTGGCCGAGGCTGGAGACCGGGAAGAGTTCCGTCACTCCCTGCAGCAGGCCGACGCCTATCGCTTCCGGGTAGGTCAGGGTGGACATCGCGCACCTTCGCTCGGGGGTCGCCGGCCGGTCCGATCCGGGGGCCCTCGCGAAGCTACTACGGGCATGTAGACGCCCGGCAGCCCCGCCGCCAGAAGTTCACCGACCGTACGTCCGGCCGACATCGAGGCCGAGGTGGTGGACCAGCGCCCCGGCCACGGCGGCCGGCACGGTGACGGACGGGACGGCCCGGTGCGCGGCGTCGCCGAGCAGGACGGCGGCGGTCACCGCGAGCGGGGTGCCCACCAGCGGCAGGGCGACGGTCAGGACGGCGGGCAGACGGTGCACGGTGGCTCCCGGGGCTCGGGTTCGGGTTCGGCGGGGACTTCTGGTCCGGCGCACGCCACGATGCCGCCTCCCGCAGCGTCAGGCTCAAGTCCTTTTCCGCCGCCCGGTTCCGTGGCGCCCAGCGCCCGAGCCCGGCTCAGCCCGTCGCCACCCGCCGCCAGCCCGATCCGTCCGCCGCCACCGGAGCGGCCGCGAAGTCGTACCGCAGCCGGTCCGGCCCGAGCGCGAGCAGCGAGATCGAGGAGGAGCCCCAGATCCGTCCGTCGCCGAAGTCCCGCCGCTGGACCAGCGCCGCGTCCGCGTCCGGCGCCAGCCCGTCCCCGGCGACGATCGGCAGCCAGGCGCCCCAGGCCCGGGCGGTCGGGGCGTCGCCGGTCGGTTCGGGCCGGGGCGCGGCGGTGAAGCGGGCCCGGAAGTGGTCGGCGCGGGCGGCCATCAGCGCGCTGACCCGCTCGGAGGCGGAGCGGTTGGCGGCCTGGCCCTCCAGCCCGTCGTTGAGCACCACGCTGAGGCCGGCGGGCAGTTCGCGCCGCTCCAGGCGCCCGCCGTCCCAGCTGCTGACGGTGGCGCCGTCCGGCCGGGCCAGGACGAGGTGGAAGGGGTCGTACGGGGTGAGGTCGAGGTGGTCGATCCCGCCCGCGGTGACGGCGGTGAGCGGCAGGTGGCCGCGGGTGCGCCGGGTGCCGGCGGGGGCGGGCGGGCCGAAGCCGTTCAGCAGGCAGGCGGCGGTGCGCCGGGCGGGGTCGACGGCCAGCCAGGTGCCGCCGGCCGCGAGGTCCAGTCCGCCGAGCAGCCCGGGCCGGTCCGGCCAGTGGTGGTCCGGCGGCAGCCAGGCGCGTCCGAGGTACTCGTCCCGGACGGACAGCAGCAGCACCGGTACCGCCGCCCCGGGTTCGATGCTGACGAACGCCGTGCACACGACCTGGGCCCCCTGACCTCGTCCTCCCGGTGATCCTCGCACGGCTGTTCGCACACCGGAAGTGGCCCAAGGAACCCGGTGCCGAATGCACCAGGACGGCGGGCCACCGCCCTCCTAGGCTGGCGCTCATGACGACGAACGAGACCGTGCCGGCCACCGACGCGGCGAACCGCGCGCCCGTACCCGCCCCGGCCCAGCGCATCGTGCTGCCGAAGCTCGCCCCGGCCTTCTACCGGGCGATGGCCGCCACCGACGAGGCCGCCAGGAACGGCCTCGACCCGGTGGTCGTCGAGCTGGTCAAGCTGCACGCCTCGATGATCAACGGCTGCGCCTACTGCATCGACATGCACTCCACCGACGCGATCGCGCAGGGCGAGCGGGAGCACCGGCTGCTCTCCCTCCCGGCCTGGCGCGAGACCTCCTGGTTCACCGCCCGGGAGCGCGCCGCGCTCGCCCTCACCGAGTCGGTGACCCTGCTGACCCAGGGCCACGTGCCGGACGCGGTGTGGGCGGAGGCCGCCGAGCAGTTCGACGAGACCGAGCTGGCCCAGCTGGTGGCGCTGATCGCCACCATCAACGCCTGGAACCGGATCGGTGTCAGCACCCGCATGAGCCCGGCCGCGAAGTGAGGGCCGCGGACGTGACCTCGCTGCGGGAGAAGGCCCTGCTGCTCCGGGAACTGCACCGCCCGGGCGATCCGCTGGTGCTCGCCAACGTGTGGGACGCGGCGAGCGCCCGTCTGGTGGCGGCCGCCGGGGCGCGGGCGGTGGCCACGGCCAGCGCGAGCGTCTGCTGGTCGCTCGGCAGTCCGGACGGCGGCGGCGTCGACCGCGAGGAGGTGCTGGCCCGGACCGCCGGGGTGGTCCGGTCGGTGGACCTGCCGGTCACCGCCGATCTGGAGGACGGCTACGCGGCGACCGCGGCCGGGGTCGGCGAGACCGTCACCGCGCTGCTCGCCACCGGTGCCGTCGGGGTGAACCTGGAGGACGGCGGACGCCCCGTGGCGGAGGCCGCCGAGCGGATCGCGGCGGCGCGGTCGGCGGCGGACGCGGCCGGTGTCCCGCTCTTCGTCAACGGGCGCACCGACGTGTTCCTGCTGGGCACCGGCGCCCCGGAGGGCCGACTGGACGACGCGGTCGAGCGGCTGCGGGCGTACGTCGAGGCGGGTGCGGACGGCGTGTTCGTCCCCGGCGTGGCCGACCCGGAGACCGTCGCCGCCCTGGTCGCGGCCGTCCCGGCGCCGCTGAACGTGCTGGCCGGCCCGGGCTCGCTGTCGGTCGCCGAACTGGCGAAGCTCGGCGTGGGCCGGATCAGCCTCGGCCCCGGCCTGGCCAAGGCCGCGTACGCGGCGGTCCGCCGGGCCGCCGAGGAGGTCTACGCGAGCGGCACGTACACCGCCCTCGACGGCGGGCTGACCTACCCGGAGCTCAACGGGCTCTTCACGGACTGAGCGGCACCGGCGCACCGGCGCACGGGCGGCCGGCCGTACGGGGGTCGGCCGGCCGCCCGGGCGCTCAGCCGAGGGCGCGGTCGATGGCGTTGGTCCTGCCGCAGTCGTCCACGT
The DNA here is from genome assembly GCF_014656195.1 of Kitasatospora xanthocidica. Classification (GTDB taxonomy): domain Bacteria; phylum Actinomycetota; class Actinomycetes; order Streptomycetales; family Streptomycetaceae; genus Kitasatospora; species Kitasatospora xanthocidica. The sequence goes on from NZ_BNBY01000001.1 coordinate 731,814, forward strand.
GGTCGCCGAGCGAGCCGCCGAGCACCGGCACCACCGCCACCTCCTGGAAGCAGACGGCGGCGGCGGTGAGGCCCCAGCCGCGGGCCGGGGCGGTCCCGTCGGCGACCGCGGGCGCGGCCGACGCGGCCGACGCCACCAGGGCCAGGGCGAGGGCGAGCGGCGTGCGCATCCCGGTCAGCCGATCTGCCCGCTGAGCCCCGGGTGGCTCATCTGGTTGGTGCCGACGGCCTCGATCTCGTTGGCGGTGTGCCCGACCACCGGGAGCTTGCCCGCGGTCTGCAGGGCGAGGTCGGCGGGGGAGAGGTTGAGCCCGTCGGTCAGGCCGCCGGTGGCGTCCGGCGAGGCCGCCGTCTGGGTGGTGGCGGAGGCGGCCGGGGCGGCGAGGGCGAGGCCCGCCATGGTGAGGGCGGCCAGGGTGGCGAGCTTCTTCATGCCGTGGTTCTTCATGCCGTGGCTCCTCGCGCCTTCGTTCGTGCGGTGCGTGCCGTGCGTGCCACGCGTGCCGTGGTTCGTCATGCACTGCCGAACGACCCGGCCGCCCTCAGGTCACCGGCCGGGTCCTACGGTCACCCTCAGGTCACCGGCCGGGTCCGACGGCCGCCCTCAGGTCACCGGCCGGGCCCGACGGTCACCCACAGGGTCCGCACGCTGTTGCTGACGAAGGACGCGATCGGCTCGTTCGTCCGCCCCTCGGCGAGGGCCAGCCCTGGGAAGCGCGTGAACAGGTGCCGCAGCGCCGTCTCGGCCTCCAGCCGGGCGAGCCCGGAGCCGAGGCAGAAGTGCGGGCCGTGGCCGAGCGACAGGTGCCGGTTGGGCTGCCGGGTGAGGTTGAAGCGGTCGGCGTCGGGGTGGTGTCCGCCGTCGCGGCCGGCCGCCGCGTACGAGGCCAGCAGGGCCTCGCCGCGCCGGATCACCACGTCGCCGACCTCGATGTCCTCGATCGCGTAGCGCAGCGGGAACTGGCCGACCGGTGAGTCGTAGCGCAGCGTCTCCTCGACCACCGCCGACCACGGCTGCGCGCCGTCCAGGACGAGCCGCAGCTGGTCCGGGTGGGCGAGCAGGGCGCGGACGGCGTTGGTGATCAGGTTGAGCGTGGTCTCGTGGCCGGCGACCAGCATCAGCAGCAGGGTGCCGACCAGCTCGGCGTCGCTGAGCCGCTGCTGGCCGGGGTCGTGGCCGGACTCCTGGGCGGCGATCAGCGCGGTGGTCAGGTCGTCGCCGGGCCGGGCCCGCTTGGCGGCCACCACCGAGGCCAGCAGCGCGTTCAGGTCCCGCTGCGCGGCGACGGCCGCGGCCGGGGTGGCCGAACTGGAGACCAGGGTGTCGGAGAGCGCGTGCAGCTCGTCCTGCTGTTCCAGGGCGAGGCCGAGCAGTTCGCCGATCACCTGCATCGGCAGCGGGTAGGCGAAGTGCTCGCGGAGGTCGAACTCGCCGTCGAGCTCGGCGACCTCGTCGAGCAGCGCGACGGCCCTGGCCTCGATCGCGGGGGCCAGGTCGGCGATCCGGCGCGGGGTGAAGGCCTGGGAGACCAGTCCGCGCAGCCGCCGGTGGTCCTCGCCGTCGGCGGTGACCATGCCGGGGACGGCGATGAAGTTGGTCAGCGGCCAGCCCTCCGGGAGCCGCCCCTCCCGGAAGGTCGTCCACAGCCGGGCGTTCTTGCCGACGCGGGGGTCGGCCAGCAGCGCCTGGAGGGTGTCGTGGTGGGTTATCGCCCAGACCACCACCCCGCCAGGGAGCTCCACCAGGACCGCGGGGCCGGCCGCTCGGAGCCGGGCGTTCTCTCCGTGCTGGTCGCCTCCGAAGGGGTCGAGTCTGACGGGTTCGGGGCGGGCTCCTGCGGAGTCGACGGCGGTGTCCATGCGGGCCTCTCGGGGGCTGGCGGGCGGGGCGGGGTGAAGGCGCTGTAGAGCACCGGCAGGGCGGTCAGGGCCCGTGACCACGGGGACGGCCGCCAGGTCAGTTCGCCCGGCGGGACGGCGAGTTGGAGGTCCGGCAGGCGGTGCAGCAGGGTCTCGACGGCGGTCTCGACGATGATCCGGGCCGGCTGCTGGGCCGGGCAGACGTGCCGGCCCGCGCCCCAGGCGAGGTGGGCCCGGTTGCCGCCGAGCGAGCCCTGGGCGGCGGCCGAGACGCCCTGGGCGGCCGGGTCGGCGTTGGCCGCGGCCAGGCCGAGGACCAGCATGTCGCCGGCGCTGATGTACTGGCCGCCGAGCACGGTGTCGCCGGTGGCCCAGCGGCCGGGGAAGTTCTGCGTCGGCGGGTCGCGCCAGAGCACTTCCTCCAGCGCGTCCGAGACGGTGAGCCGGCCGCCGGTGAGGGTGGCCCGGAAGCGCCGGTCGGTGAGCAGCAGCCGCAGGGTGTTGCCGGTCCAGTTGATCGAGGTCTCGTTGCCCGCGACCAGCAGCACCACCAGGTGGTGCACCGCCTCCTCGTCGGTCAGCCCGGCCGGGTGGGCGAGCAGCCAGGAGGTGAGGTCGGCGCTGGGCGCGGTCCGGCGGCGCCGGACCAGGTCGACCAGGATCCCCTGGAACTCGGCGCCGGCCCGCTGGGACTCCGCGCTGCTGTCCACGAAGTGGCTGATCAGCTGGACCAGCCGGGGCCCGGCCTCGACGGGGAGGCCGACCAGCTGGGTGAAGACCAGCAGGGGCAGCTGCCGGGCGTACCGGGCGATCAGGTCGGCGGTGCCGTCCGGCCCCCAGCTGTCGATCAGGCCGTTGGCGGCGGCCTCGGTGGTCTCGCGCAGCTGGTGGTGGTCGATCTGGGCGAGGGTGTCCGAGACGGCGGAGCGCAGCCGCTGGTGCTCGGCCCCGTCCAGGTTGAGCAGGGTCGGCCGCCAGGAGGTCATCGTGAGCAGCCGGGACTCGGCGGACAGCCGGCCCTCGGCGGGCACCCGCCAGCGGCGCGAGTCCTTGGAGAACAGGGCCTCGTTGCGGGTGAGTTCGAGCATCTCGGCGTAGCCGAGGACGAGCCAGGCCTCGACCCCGGGCTCCAGCTCGATCGGCGCGACCGGGCCGTGGCGTTCGCGCAGCCGGGCGTACAGGCCGTGCGGGTCCTCGGCGACGGCCGGTCCGTACAGCGGGGTCAGCGGTACGCCCACGGGCAGGCCGCCCGGCAGGCCGCCCGGCAGGCCGCCGGTCAGGCCGGCGCCGTGCGCGACCGGGCAGCCGGGGGCGGCGCCGGGTTCGGGGGCGGTCATCCCTGCAGCTCCAGGATCGAGTTGCGGTGCAGGTGGTCGACGAAGTCGATCAGCAGGTCGTACGACTGCCGCCGGTCGCGCGCGTCGCAGAACAGGATCGGTACGTCCGGCAGCAGGTCCAGCGCCGAGCGCAACTCCTCCTCCGGGTAACTCGGGGTGTCCGGGAAGGTGTTGACCGCCACCGCGAACGGGATGCGCTGCTCCTCCAGGCGGCCGAGGACGTCGAAGCTCTCGTCCGGGCGGCGCAGGTCGACCATGGCGATGGCGCCGAGCGCGCCGCGCGACAGGTCGTCCCAGAGCGGCCAGAACCGCTGCTGCCCGGGCGTGCCGAACAGGTACAGCGCGAGCCGGGAGTTGAGCGTGATCCGGCCGAAGTCCAGCGCGACCGTGGTGGTCGTCTTGTCGCCGCGCCCGGTGAGGTCGTCGACGCCGCTGCTCGCGGCCGTCATGGTCTCCTCGGTGCGCAGCGGGGTGATCTCGCTCAACGACCCGACCAGGGTGGTCTTGCCGACCCCGAACGGTCCGGTGACCAGGATCTTGACCGCGCCCTGCACCGAGGACGGCAGGTACTGCGGCCCGGCGGCGGAACCGGCGGCCCCGGGGGCCTCGGCGGGGGCTTCAGCGGAGTTGGCGGAGGCCAACGAGCACCTCTTCCAGGAGGGTTGCGGGCAGGCGTTCGGCCTGCGGGACGGGCGGGAGCACCTGCACGGCGCCGAGGTCCCACAGGTCCCCGACCAGCACCTTGACGACGCCGAGCGGCAGCCCCAGGTGGGCCGCCACCTCGGCGATGGACAGCAGGCTGTGGCAGAGCCCGAGGATGCGCCGGTGTTCCCGGTTCAGCAGGTCGTGCTCGGGCAGCTGCGGCGGGCCGGGTAACGCGCTGACCAGGCTCTCGACGGCCAGCTCGGTCCGGGTGGAGCGGCTGCGGCCACCCGTGATGACGTACGGCCGGACCGGCCCGCTCACCGGTGGCCCCCCGCCGCGTGATCGACGCGCGGCGGGCTGGTGAGGTGGGTTCCGATCCGCTCGACGAGGACCTGCATCTGGTAGGCGACCAGGCCGGCGTCCACCGCCTCGCCGGTCACCACCGCCAGGTGCGCCCCGGCGCCGGCGGCGACGATGAAGAGGTAGCCGCCGCCGTACTCGATGATGATCTGGCGGGTGGCACTGCCCGGTCCGCCGAAGCCCGTCGCGACGCCGCGGGCCAGCGACTGCAGACCGGAGCAGGCGGCGGCGAGCCGTTCGGCGTCCTCGCGCGGGATGCCGGTGCTGCGGCCGATCTCCAGGCCGTCGTTGGAGACGACGACGGCGTGCTGCACCTGCGGGACGGCGATGATGTCGGCGAGCAGCCAGCCGAGATCAGGGGTGGTGGTCATGGAACTCTCCGGAGCGCTGGGGAAGTCGGGGGAGACGGGGGAGGCGAGGGGGAGGCGTCAAGGGGTGCCGGGCGGCGTCTGGGTGCGGGCCCGGGCGGCCGACCGGCCACTGGCGGTCCCGGCCTGGAACATCGCCATGAACGCCTGCGCGTCCTGGGCCGAGCGGTACGGCGGGACGGGCTGCGGCGGGGGAGCGGCGTGCTGGGCGGGGCGGTCGGCGCGGTCGCGCCGGTGGCTGCGGCGGGGCAGCGGCGGCGGGGTGGTGCCGCTGACCGGGGCCGGGCCGGGTGGCGGGGTCTCCACCAGGGGGTGACCGGCGGGGGAGACCGGCCGGGGATCGGGGGTGAACGCCCGGTCGTCGGGCCCGAGGCCGGGGACGGTGGGCGGCAGCGGCTCGGTGAGCAGCGCGTTCGGCAGCAGGACGACCACGCGCACACCGCCGTACGGTGAGGGCGCCGAGCTGAGGGTGACCCGGAAGCCGTACTGCTCGGCGAGCCGGCCGACGGCGGCCAGGCCCAGCTGCGGGACCTCGCCCAGCCGGGAGACCTCCAGGCTGCTGCCGCCGGCGAGTGCGGAGGCGGCCTTGGCGACGGCCTGCTCGGGCATGCCGACGCCGCCGTCGTCGATCTCGATGACGGCGCCGTTGTGCACCGGCATCAGGGTGACGAAGACCTGGGTGCTGGGCGGGGAGTAGCGGGTGGCGTTGTCCAGCAGTTCGGCGATCGCGTGGATCAGCGCCTCGGCGGCGGCGCCGACCACCGCGGTCTCGATCCGGCTGCGGACGACCACCCGCTGGAACGGCAGGATGCGCGACTGGGCGCCGCGGACGACGTCCTCCAGGGTGACCGGCTCCGGCCAGTGCCTCCCGGCCCGCGCGCCGCACAGCACGGCCAGGGTCTGGGCCAGCCGGGCCTGTTGGGCCGCCGCGTGGTCGGCCTTGAGCAGGCCTTCCAGCAGCGCCGGGTCGTCGTGGGTGCGTTCCATCTCGTCCAGCAGCGCCTGCTGGTCGTGGGCCATCACCAGGATCCGGCGGGCGACGCTGAGGAAGGCCCGCTGGGTGGAGGCGGTGAGCTCCTGTTCCTGCTGGACGGCGGCGAGTTCGGCGCCGCGGCGGCTCTGTTCGTGCAGGATCCGCTCGCCCGCGAGGTGCAGCTCGCGCTGGAGGCCGTCGGCCCGGCGGCGTTGGGTGACGGACACGGCGCGGTACCGCGCGGCGGCCACGAGGGCGAGGACGGCGAGTACGCCGGTTGCCGTTACGGACCACTGAGTCATCGTCACGCCGCGAATTCTAGGGTGATGATCCTACGAAGGTGTGAACGGATCTCGCCAGGTGACCGGATCTCGTCAATATCCAGTCAATCCGGCCTCAATCCGGACTCGTTCGCCCTCGATCACCGCACCTGGCAGGGGTTCGGATCGCCGTCGCCCGGCCGGTGGTTCCAGGGTTCGGGCACACCTGATGGCCGGATCCCACCTCGACATGTGTGAGACGTGTGCGCAAGGTGTTACGGAAGTGGCGACATCCGGTGCAGGAGCAGCAGCGCCACGTCGTCCGGCCGCGACCGCCGCTCGGTCACGTTCAGGGTCAGCAGGTCCGCCAGCCGCTCCAGCGCGGGCGCCGGCCCGATCTGCCCCGGCCCGGTCTGCCGGGCCCACAGCTCCAGCCCGCCGAGCATCCGCTGCACCGACTCGTCGTAGTCCTCCTCGCGGTCCTCGACCAGCCCGTCGGTGTAGGCCAGCAGCGTCTCGTCGACCGCCAGCCGGTCCACCGCCAGCGGGTACGGCTGCTCCGGGTCCACGCCCAGCGGCGGCCCGCCCGGCAGGTCCAGCTCCACCGCCCGGGCGCCCGCCGTGATCCGCACCGGCGCCGGGTGCCCCGCCCGGGCCGCCGTCAGCACGCCCTCGGCCGGGTCCAGGGTCAGGTAGAGGCAGGTCGCGAACAGCTCGGTGTCCAGCTCGGCCAGCAGCCGGCTGGTGCGGGTCAGCGTCGCGGCCGGGTCGTGCCCGTCCGTCGCGTACGCCCGCAGCCCGCTGCGCAGCTGGCCCATCACCGCGGTCGCCTCGGCGTTGTGGCCCTGGACGTCACCGATCACCAGCCCGATCCGGCCGTCCGGCAGCCGCAGCAGGTCGTACCAGTCACCGCCGATCTGCATGCCCTCGGTGCTCGGCAGGTAGCGGGCCGCGCTCGCGATCCCCGGCAGCCGCGGCAGGGTGCGCGGCAGCATCGCCCGCTGCAGCTCCGTCGCCCGGTGGTGGTGGGTGTCGTACAGCCGGGCCCGCTCCAGGGACTGCGCCAGGATCCCGGCGAACGCCGAGTACAGGGTGCGGTCCTCACGGCTGAACGCCCGCTCGGCCGTGAAGGTGATCAGGCAGGAGCCGACCTGCTGCCCGGAGGCGACCAGCGGCAGCACCGCCCAGGCCGCCGGGGCGAGCGGATCGCGCCGGGCCCGGGCGGCGGACGGCTCGCTGAACAGCGGGGCCGAACGCGTCAGCGACCGCTGCATCACGTCCTCGGACAGGTCCGCCAGCCGGGTGAGCTCGGTGCGGCGCGGCCCCCCGTACACGGTGTGCGAGACGGGCAGCAGCCGGCCCTCCTCCACCAGGTCCAGGACGATGCCGGCCGCGCCGAGGGCCGGGCGGACGACATCGGTGACCGCGGTCGTGACGTCCCGGACGGTCACCGCCCGCGACAGCGCCCGGGTGAGCGCCAGCAGCAGCGCCGTCCGGGCGGTGGCGGGCGTACGACCCCCGTCCCCCGGCGGGCTCCCCGCACCGTCCGGCCGCCGCGCCCGGTGGCCGGCGTCCGCGAGCAGCCCCGCGATCCGCACCGGCCGCCCGTGCACGTCCAGCATCACCTCGCCGGACTCCTCCACCCGCGCGACCCCGCCGCCGTGGCGCAGCACCCGGTAGCCGATCCGGTAGCGCCCGCCGGCGGCCAGCGCCTCGGCCAGCGCCGCCTGCACGTCCGGCAGGTCCTCGGGGTGGACCAGCCGGTCCAGCTCGGGGGCGGCGCCGTCCGGGGCGACCGGCCGCCCGGCCACCCGGAACGCCTCGGCGTCCCAGTAGCTCTCCCCGGTGACCAGGTCCCGCTCGAAGGCCCCGTGCCCGGCGGCCCGCACCGCGAGCGAGAGCAGCGGGTGCGCCAGCCCGGCGGGCCGGCCGTCCACGCCCTCCGACGCCGGGCCACCGGCCGTCCGGACGCCGTACGGCGACCGGGCGTCCCGCGGCAGCCGGGCGTCCGCGTGGTCCAGCAGGTGGGCGAGCCGGTGCGCGCAGGCGTCGGCGACCGTCTCCAGGACGTCCAGGTCCCGCCGCGGCACGGTCCCCCGGTGGGCCAGCGCCAGCGCGAGCACCCCCACCGGCCGCCCGTCCACGACCATCGGCAGGGTGATCACGGCGACCATCCCGGTGCCCATGCCGGCGTTCCGGTTCGGGTAGTCGAGGCTGGTGTGCTCCGGGCTCAGCAGGTACGGGCGGCGCAGCCGCAGCGCCATCGCGGCGGGCAGCTCACCGGCCGGATCGACCACGCCGTAGCGCTCGTGCGCCCAGTCCGGCAGCCCGTGCGAGGCGGTCAGCCGGAGCATCCCGGCGGAATCCAGCAGGTAGAGCGCCGAACCCTCGCCGGTGATCCAGCTCGGCCCCTCGGCCAGGACGGTGCCCAGCAGCTCGGCGGCGCTGGTGCAGCCGAGCAGCAGGCGCACGCAGCGCATCGCACCGCGGGTGGTCGGACTGCTGAGCGGTGTCCGGCTCTGGTCCGGTGTCCGGTCGTGGTCCGGTGTCCGGTTCTCGTCCTCGGAGGGGGGCACTGATTCTTAATACCCCATTTCCCCGGACGGTGACTGCGGACCGAACCGCCCCACCGGCACCACCGTCACCCCCGGCCGCACCCCGCGGCGGGGCCGGCTCCCGCTGCCGGGCCCGTCAGACGGGCCAGCTGCGGAGGCCGGTGGTGAGGGTGGTGATGAGGCGGTCCTGGGTGGTGGTGAGGTCCTCGGCGAGCTGGAAGGCGCCGGCGGTGGTGAGGGAGGCGAAGCCGTGCGCGAGGGAGCGGACCAGGCGGGCGGCGTGGACGGCCTCGGAGCCGTCGAGTCCGTACTCCCGCAGGACGGCGATGATCACGCCGACGAGCCGGGTGGCGGCCCGGGCCAGGTCGTCGTCGGGCTGCGGGGCCTGGGGGAGGGCGTTGTAGCGGTGCGGGCGTTCGGTGGCGTACGCGTGGTAGCCGCGCAGCACGGCGGCGACGGCGTCGTCCCCGCTGCGGCCGACCGCGGCGTCCGCGAGGCGGTCGGCGAGCTCCTCGGTGACCCGGACGGCGATGAGCCGCCGCAGTTCGGCGAGGCCGCCGCTGACGTGCTTGTAGAGGGAGGGGGTGGCGACTCCGGCCCGGGCGGCGACGGCGGCCAGGGTGAGGGCTTCGGCGCCCTGTTCGTCGATGAGGGCGAGGGCGTGGTCGACGACCTGGTCGGGGGTCAGTCCTACGCGGGGCATGGTTCGGTCTCCGTACGGAAGCGGGCGGGGCCGGGCGCGCGGCGCGGGGCCGGGCGGCGGTCAGGCGAGTTCGGCGAGGAAGGGCAGCAGGGCGTCCGCGGTGGCCTGCGGGTTGTCGGCCATCGGGTAGTGCCCGGACCCTTCGATCATCGCCTTCCGCGCGCCCAGTGCCGCGACCTGCCGGTCGGCGACGAGTTCGGGCTTCGGGAAGTCGGGGTCCTTGCTGCCCATGACGACGAGCGCCGGGCAGCGGACGGCGGCGGTCCAGCCGGCGGGCGAGGAGTCCCCGGTGGCGTAGCCGCGGGTGGCGGTCTTGCGGCCGGGGGTGCGCAGGGCGGCGACGAGCCCGTTCACGTACGCGTCGAAGTCGGCGGGCTTGGCGCCGGGGAAGGCCATCCGGCGCAGGTAGAAGCCCCAGAAGGCGGGCCAGTGGACGAGTGCCACGCCCATCAGGCCGAGCACGCCGCGCATCAGGGCGCCGGGCGGCGGGTTCTCGACGAAGGCGTCGATGAGGACGATCCCGGCGACCCGGTCGGGTGCGTCCCCGGCGACCTTGACGACGGTGGCGCCGGTGTACGAGTTCCCGGCGAGGACGGCGCGCCGGATGCCGAGGTGGTCGAGCAGGGCGAGGACGTCGTCGGCGAGGGCGGCGGGGCCGTAGTCGTCCCAGGCGATGGAGGACTCGCCGAAGCCGCGCAGGTCCATGGTGATGACGCGGTGGCCGGCGGCGACGAGCAGCGGGCGCAGGTGCCGGTACGCGGTGCGGCTGTCGAGCATTCCGGGGAGCAGGACGACGGGGGTGCCGTCGCCGGCGACGTCCTCGCCCTGCCGGGTGTCGTCGTAGGCGATGCGGCCGCCGGGGACGGTCAGGTACTGGGTGTCCGGGGTGCTGGTGGCGTTCATGGTGGGCCTCCTCGGTCCGCCGCTGCGGGGTCTCGGCGGTGCTGCCGATAGCCATAAAGCTAAGGCTAATAGCCTTAGCCGTCAAGGGCCCGGGCGGAGACGGGGTGGAAGCGGGGAGGGGGTTCAGGTGCCCTCGACCCGGAACGGGTCGTGCTCGGCGAGCAGCTTCTCCAGCCGGGCCTGGTCGACCCGGCTGACGATCTCGTTCGACTCGTGCCGGTCCCGGATCACCTTCGCCAGGGTGAACGCGGAGGTGACGGTGTAGAGGAGGCCGATCCCGAGGAACGCCCGGGTCCACCCGCCGACCGGCAGGTAGGCGATCCCGACGGCGAGGGAGACGCCCGACAGGGCGAAGGAGAGGACGGCCTGGATGTAGTAGGCGGCCGTCGTGCGGTTCTGCATCGGTGCGCTCATGGCGTCAGGATGCGGCCGCCGGGTCGGGCCGCACATGAGTAGGAGTACTCAGATGGGGTGCTCGGATGAGGGGTCGTTCGTTGACGTCCGATCACCTGCTCCGGGGTGGTCGAGGACGGATGGCTTGGAATCGGAGCGTCCTAGGATTAACGTTTGATAACGCAGCGCGGTCGTCAACGCCGTACCCAGACGGCACCGTGCGCCGTCGCCTAATCCCGCCGGCCGGCCTCCGGGCAGGTCAGGGAGCCGGGGAACCACGTTCCTTGGGGTGAATCGGCGGGGCTCCGGCCCGGCCGTAGGAGACCTTCCTGCTCCGAACCCGTCAGCTAACCCGGTAGGCGCGAAGGAAGGAAAGGAGCGCGCCTCCGTGGCGTCGACGCACACCCCGGCACACCCGGCCGGCCCCGCAGCCGGTACCCGGCTCCTCGACCACCCCGGTGCGGACGGGCTTGAGGCCTTCGGCCCCGAGGCCGACACCAACCGCCACCGGATGCCGCGTCAGACGCGCGGAGCCTCCCCGCTGCTCGGCGTCACCGCCGTCGCCGCCACCCTGGGCGCCACCGGTTTCGCCTCGGCCACCCCGGCCGCCGCCCCCGCCATCGAGGCCCCGGACGACGCTCCGGTCGCCCTCGCCGCCGACCCCGGCCTCGCGCTCGCCGCCCGCATCCAGCAGCAGGCCGACAGCCAGCGCACCGCCGCCGAGGAGGGCGCCCGGGTGCAGGCCGCGCAGGAGGCCGAGGCCAAGGCCGCCGCCAAGGAGGCGGAGGCCAAGCGCGCCGCCGAGGAGGCCGAGGCCAAGCGCGCCGCCGCGCTCACCCTCCCGGTGCAGGACTACCGGCTCTCCGCCCACTACGGCCAGAGCGCCCGCTACTGGGCCAACCTGCACACCGGCCTGGACTTCGCCGCCGACACCGGCACCCCGGTGCTCGCGCTCGGCCAGGGCACCATCACCTCGGCCGGCTGGTCCGGCTCGTACGGCTACCGGATCGTCGAGACCCTGCCCGACGGCACCGAGATCTGGTACTGCCACCTCTCCTCGATCATCAAGGGCTCCGGCAAGGTCACCTCCGGCCAGCAGATCGGCAAGGTCGGGGCGACCGGCAACGTCACCGGCCCGCACCTGCACCTGGAGGTCCGCCCCGGCGGCGGCGCCCCGGTCGACCCGGAGCCCTGGCTCCAGCAGCGCGGCCTCAACCCGTAACGGACACCCGAGAACCCGTAACGGACACCCGAAGAGCCCCCGGCCACCGCGAGCCAGTCGATGCGGCGGCCGGGGGCTCTTCGCGGTCGTCCTCAGCCCTCCGCGGGCGGTTCCGTCCCGTCGTCCTCCGCGGCCGGCGCCGTCCCGTCGTCCTCCGCGGGCAGCTGCGCCAGGTACGCCTCGATCTCCTCCGGGCCCGGCTCCGGCGCCAGCCCCGGGAACTCCTCGACCAGCAGCCGCGGCAGCCCCGGCACCGTCCACTCGCCGAACAGGTCGAGCGCCGCGTCGACCGCCGCCTCCTCGAACTGCCCGAAGTCCCCGGCCAGTTCGTCCGGCATCGGCCGCCCGAGCGCGGTCAGCTCGGCCAGGTTGCGGTAGCTGCGCCGCATCAGCCCCTGCTCCAGCAGCCGGCGCGCGCCGTCCGTGGCCATGCCGACCGACAGCACCCGGCCGGGGCCCCAGCCCAGCTCGTCGGGCTCGTCCAGCCAGCCGGCCGGTGCCAGCGCCTCGAAGGCGGCCAGCCGGTCCTCCTCGGCGAGTCCGGCGAAGCCGGCCAGCCAGTCCCGCACCGCCGCCGCGTCCGCGACGTCCACCCCGTGCGCGTGCAGCAGCACCGCGTAAAGCCGGGGCCAGGTGATCAGGTCGGCGCGGCGCAGCAGCCCGGCCGCGAGCTCGCCCTGCCACTCGGCCTCCGCGTGCAGCCGCTCCTGGCGCTTGGCGTTGAGCCGGCGGGCCGCCCGCTGGTGGTCGACCAGCAGCCGGACGGCGTCGCCGTACGCGAGCGGGTCCTCTTCGGGCGCGGGTTGGACGTACAGGTGGAGCCGTTCGTACAGCAGGTGCTCCACCGCGCCGGAGGTCAGTTCGGGCCAGCCGTCGTGCATCCTGCCCTCGCCCAGCTCCAGCAGCGCCAGCACCGCGCGCAGCGGCTCCTGGGCCACCGGCGTGCGGCCCTGCTCGGCCGCCCAGGCGAGCAGGTCGGCGGCCCTGGTGCGCGGGGCGAGCCGCAGGTCTTCGTCGTTCATGGTCCGAACGGTAGTCGCCAGGGGCCGGTAGGGTCGGCAGCCATGGTCCCCGTACGACTCACCGGCCCCCGGCTGGCCATGCGCGAGTACCACCACACCGAGGGCGACGTGGACGCGCTGCACGCGCTGTTCGGCGACCCGGAGGTCACCCGCTACCTGCCGTTCGGGCCGCGCGACCGCGAGTCCTGCGCCGACCAGATCGAGCTCTACCTGGAGCAGGCGATGGCCGAGGAGCGGGACACCTACCGGCTCGCCGTGACCAGGCTCGACGACGCGCGGGACCCGCAGGACGCGCCGCCGATCGGGCTCGCCTCGCTCACCCTCGGCACGCACCGAGCCGCCGACCTCGGCTACGTCCTCGCCCGCGACCACTGGGGCCACGGCTACGCGGGCGAGATCACCGCCCTGCTCTGCGACTTCGCCTTCCGCACCCTGGACCTGCACCGGCTGGCGGCCCGGGTCGACGTGGACAACGCCGCCTCCGCCAGGGTGCTGGCCAAGCTGGGGTTCCGGCTGGAGGGGCGGGCGCGGCACGACCAGTTCAAGGACGGCGTCTGGTCCGACTCGTACCACTACGCGCTGCTCGCCGACGAGTGGCCGGGCCCGGACGGCCGGTGGCACGGGAACGGGCACGGGGACGGCGGCCGAGGGCGGGAGCCGGGGAGCGGGGGTTAACCCCACCCCCGATCCGCCAGGCCTCCGGATCCCCCGCAACCTGCGGTTCGACCAGACTGGACGTCGTCAGGGAACGCGCACGACAGTCGGAACGAAGGGCCGGGGGCCGGGACATGAGCAGCAGCCGAAGCACGCTGGACCAGGAGTGGGACGTCCTGGGCGGTCACGGCGACGACCCGCACCGCGACCGGGCGCACCGCACCGAGCAGCCGCCGGCCTTCTGGCGGGCACCGTTCTCCGCGCACTACTACCGCGAGATCGGCTACGTGCTCAGCGGCCTGCCGGTGGCGATCGCCGGCTTCACCGTGGCGATCACCCTGTTCTGCCTGGGCCTCGGCACCTTCGTCACCGTCCTGGGCCTGCCCGTGCTGGCCGGCCTGACCACCGCCGGCCGCGGCTTCGGCCGGCTGGAGCGGGCCCGGGCGCGCGGCATGCTGGCCCTGGACGTCCCCGGCCCGAAGCCGGTGCGCCAGGTCCGTCCGGGCAGCTGGGGCGCGATCACCGCGCGGCTGGCGGACGGGGCGGGCTGGAAGGCCGCGCTGCACCAGGTGGTGATGTTCCCCTGGGCGATCTTCAGCTTCACCATGACGCTGGTGTTCCTGGTGCTCGGCTGGGCGATGGTGTTCTACCCGGCCTACCACTGGGTCTTCCCGACCTACACCGACTGGCACGGGTACCGGGTGTTCGACTACACCGACAGCCACCACGTCCGGCACGTCTACGACATCGAGGGCGCGTGGCAGATCGCCGGGTTCTCGCTGCTCGGGGTGGTGCTGGTGTTCGTCAGCGCGCAGCTGGTCCGGGGCCTGACCAACGTCAACCGGGCCGCCGCCCAGGGCCTGCTCGGCCGCTGAACCGACCCCACCGGCCCGACCGACTCCGCCGGTCCCACCGGCACTCCCATCGGCCCCGTCCGCGCTCCGAGTGCGGACGGGGCCGACCCGTGTTCGGATGACCGGGTGGCCGCCACCGGCATTCCCCCCGATCCCCCGGACGTCCTGGTCACCTCCCGTCCGCTGGACGAGTACTGCGCCCTGTTCGACCTCACCCGGGCCCGGCTCGCCGCCCTGCCCGGACCGCTGCTGGACTGCCCCGGCGGCGCGGCCGGCCTGGCCGCCGAGGCGCGGGAGCTGGGCTGCCGGGTGGTCGCCGCCGACCCGGCGTACGCGCTGCCGTTGCCGGTGGTCGCGGACCGCGCCCGGGCCGCCCGGGCGGCGATGGCCGCCGCGATGGCCGCCCGCCCGCACCTCTACCCCGCCCCCCGCGTCGACCGGCCCGACCGGCCCGGGCGCTACCTGCGCAGCTGGGACCGCGCCCGCGAGCTGTTCGCCGCCGACTCGGCCGCGCACCCGCAGCGGTACGTGGCGGCGGCGCTGCCCCGGCTGCCCTTCGCGGACGGCGCCTTCGCCCTCACCCTGAGCGGCTACCTGCTCTTCGCCTACCCAGAACTCTTCGGCCCGGAGCACCAGTTGGCCGCCCTGGCCGAGCTGGTCCGGGTCACCGCCCCGGACGGGGAGGTCCGCGTCCAGCCGCTGTGCGACGGCTGGGGGCGCCGCTGCGACCACCTCGACCGGCTGCGGTACGCGCTCGGCGAGCGCCGGATAGCCAGCGAGGTCCACCGCTTCCACCGGGCCGGGGACGGCCGCACCCGCCGGGTCCTGGTACTGCGGGCCGCCGACCGCCGCCGACGGGCGGAGGCTCATTTTATGTAATGGTCAGTATCGGGTTTCACTCCTATACTCACCGCATGACCGAGACGACGATCCGGCGTGCCGAAGCGGCCGACGCCGACCGGCTCACCGAGCTGATCCAGGCCTCCGGCGCCTACCGCGGCGCGTACTCCGCGATGATCGACGGCTACCGGGTGAGACCCGACTACCTCGCGCGGCACGAGGTCCGGATGGCCGTGGCCGAGGCCGACGACCGTCTGCTCGGCTTCTACGCGCTGATCCGCGAACCGGCCGAGCTGGACCTGATGTTCGTCGCCGACGATGCCCAGGGGCTGGGCATCGGACGGCGGTTGATCGACGACATGCTCGACCGCGCCCGGGCGGCCGGGATCGCCTCGGTCAAGGTCGTGTCGCACCCGCCCGCCGAGCGCTTCTACCTGCGGGTGGGCGCCGAACGCACCGGAACCCGGCCACCGCAGCCCAAGACCCCCTGGGAGCAGCCCGAACTGCGCTTCACCGTCTAGGAGTCACCGTCGGCCGTGGACGGAGTGCTCGCGGCCGGTGCGGCCGGTGCGGCCGGAGAGCCAGCCGCGGCGGACTGCGCCGGCACGAAGGCCGTCACCTGCAGCCGGGACAGGATCTTCTCGGCCAGCCAGGCGCGGTCCGACCCGTACGGGATGCCGCGCGGATCGACCAGCTGGGTCGCCACCGCGTCCCGCAGCCGCTGCGCCCCGGCGGCCGGCAGCCGGGAGAGCAGCCCCCGGGCGGCCAGCAGCGCGTGGTACTGCTCGAAGCCCGAGCGCGGCTGCGTGATCGCGTCCAGCACGCTGTCCAGGTCCGCCAGCGACGGGTCGCCCTGCATCAGCGCGAGCGCCTGGATCCGCCGGCCCTCGGAGCCGTCCGCGAAGAGGTCCCGCACCTGGTCGGCGGTCAGTGCCGAGCGCCGCGCGGTCGAGCGGACCTCGGCCACCACGCCCTCCGGCCCGGCCGGGGAGCCCGAGGCGGGCGGCAGCTGCCCGGCCAGCGCGGCGGGGTGCTCGGCGCTGCCGCCCAGCAGGCCGAGTTGCTGCATGGCGCGGACCCGCAGGTCGTCGGCGCCCACCTTGTCGCCGTGCCGGTCGCGGTCCTGCCCGGCGAGGAACAGGTCCAGGGCCCGGTCGGCGTCGTTCAGCGCCCGGGGCAGCGCGAGCCTGGTCACCAGCCAGCCGGCCAGGAAGCCGAGGACCAGGAAGTAGAGGACCAGGGCCGCCGCGAACGGCACCGCCGCGTCGCCCCCGCCGAGCACGGGCGCGAGCGCCGCCCCGAGGTCGTGCAGCCGTGTGCCGAGTGAGCCGAGCTGGGTGAGCCCGACGCCCAGCAGCACCTTGGTGAGCCAGTCCGAGACCTGCTCCAGGTTGGTGTTGGGCGCGTACGAGCCCTGCGGCTCGTCCGAGCCGCCGCGCACCCGGGGCACCCCGAACAGGAAGCCCAGGCCGCCGCCGAGCACCGTCGAGGCCCCGGCCACCACCAGGCCGCCGCCGAGCGCCTGCCAGGTCTCGTCCCGGCCGAGCGCGAACAGCAGCAGTCCGGTCAGTCCCGTCCCGGCCAGTACGCCGGTGGCACCCCACTGCGCCGTCCGCAGCGTCGAACCGCCGCCCGGCCGCCGCGCCTTCGCCATCGCCTACCCCCTGTGCCCGCGCCGCTCCGCTCCGGAACCCGCGCCGACTCTAGCGCCGCGGCCCCGCCTCGGAAACGTTCCGGGCCCGCCCCGGCTACGACACGGGGGCGCCCGTCACAGGAACAGCCCGTCACACGAGCGGCCCGTCACACGAGCGGCCCGTCACGCGAGCGGCCCGTCCCGGAAAACGCAGACGGCCCGCGGGCTGCTCCTCCGCGCCGGCCCGTGCACTGGCCAGGCGCCGAGGCACCGGGGATGATCCGGTGAGCCCGCGGGCCGGGTGACTGCTGTGGATTTCGCCTGCCGGAGGCCAAGGGCCTCACCCTGCGCAGGCAGGGGCGCTCTAGCGAGCAGCCACCTCACACATCCTGATGGAACTCAACTCAGGATCACCTCCTTTCAGTGTGCTGCCACTGTAGGCAGCCCACCGGAGGGAGGGCAACGGATTATTCGCGGCCCCCGTCGGAGGCCGGCGGAGCCGCTCAGGCGGTCTTGAACTGGTCCTTGAACTTGGTGAAGTCGATGACGTTGTCGGCCGAGGGGGCCTGGATGGTCAGCGGCTTGTCGAAGTCGGAGAAGTCGATCTGGCCGTCGCTGCCCTTGGCGCCGGCGTGCTCGATCCGGACCGGGTAGGGCTTGCCCTCGGTGGCGACGTGGATGGTCGACACCTCGCCCTTGGAGTCGGTGGCCTTGAGGCTGAAGGTCTTCACACCGTTGACGTTGCCGGCGGAGCCCTTCTCGACCTTGCCGTCCTTGCCGTCGTCCTCGGTGATCTTCTTGCTGAACTCGGCCAGGTTGCAGACGCTGGAGAGGGACTTCATCTCCGGGTCGCTGTCGAAGCCGGTCAGGTAGCGGCCCTTGAACAGCTCGGCCGCCTTGGCGCCGTTCGGGCCGCCGAGGTTGGTCCAGAAGTCCTTGTCCGGCTTGACGTACGAGGTCTTGCCGTCGCTGATGATCTCGAACTTGCCCATGCCGGGCATCGCCATCGTGCCGGTGCACTGGCTCTTGTTGTCCAGGGCCAGGTTGATCTCCATCTTGCCGTCCTCGTCGGCCATGTTGCCGCTGATCTTGAGGGCGGTGGCGCCGGCCAGGGCGTCCTTGGCCTGCTTCTCGATGTCCTGCGCGCTCAGCTTGTCGGTGTCGAGCTTCTGCGGCGCGGCGGCCTTGGTGGCGCCGCCCTTGGCGTCGCTCTTGTTGTCACCGCAAGCGGCGGTGCCGGCTGCCAGGAGGAGGCAGATCGCGGCGGTGCTGACCAGGCGCTTCGAGAGCATGTGGTGCTTCCTGTCCCGGGGGAGGCCACGGGCCGCCCCCACATGGATGAATTTTTCCTCAGGAAGTATCGGTCAGGCTTCGGACACCGGATCTCCCGATCGGCCGCCGTTACAGCTTCGTGGCAGGACCGTGCTCTCCGCGTTCCCGGAAATGCGAAAGGCCCGGAGGACGAATCCTCCGGGCCTTTCGGCTACTGAGTAGCGGGGACAGGATTTGAACCTGCGACCTCTGGGTTATGAGCCCAGCGAGCTACCGAGCTGCTCCACCCCGCGTCGGTGAACACAACAATACGTGGAAGTCGCCGAGATGGGAAATCGGTTCTCCAGGGGCCCCTGCCGGGCTGCCCTGCCGAGCGCTTTTCCGAGCGTTTCAGGCCGCCCCGGCGGAGTGCCCGGCGGCGCCCCGGCCGCCCCGGACCCGGTGCCGGGCCGAACGGGCTCTCGCCCAGGCCGCGAAGCAGACCAGCGCGACGAAGCAGGGCACCATCAGCACCCCGTACACCACCAGGAAGCCGTCCGTGCCGAGGTCGGCGGCGGCGTTCCAGGTGCCGTGCAGCACCATCGCCAGCAGCAGTCCGGCCGGTGCGGCCAGCCGGGCCAGCCAGCGCCGCCCGGTGGTCAGGGTGACGGCCAGGCCGATGCCGGTGAGCGCGGTGAACAGCGGGTGGGCGAAGGGCGAGAGCAGGGCGCGCAGCACGAAGGTCTGCACGGTGCTGTCGAAGTCGCGCAGGCTGGGCGGGTCGCCGAGGCCGATGCTGTCCAGCCGCTGCCGCTGGTCGCTGGTGAAGGCCCGGCCCAGGTAGAGGGCGTTCTCGGTGAAGGCGAAGCCGCACGCGGTCATCCCGCCCAGCACCACCCCGGCGGCCAGGGTGCGCGGCCGGGAGCGGCGGTGCGGCCCGCCGCCGGACGGCGGGGCCGGGCAGAGGTAGGGCAGCGGCCGCAGGTAGGGGCGCAGCCGCAGCCGGCCCCGGGCGTGCGGCCCGACCGGGCGGCGCTGGTACGGGCGGGGGCGCCGGGGCGCGGGCGCCCGGTGCAGCAGCGGCGCGCAGGGGCGCCCGGTGCGGCGGCCGTGGCAGCGCAGCCGTTGGCCGAACGGCAGCAGCAGCACCAGCAGGGCGGTGGCTTTGGCGAGTTCCTCGATCGCCGGGGTGGCGATCCCGGTGCCCAGCAGGCCGCCGAACGGGCCCCGGTGCCTGGTCAGGTAACTGGTCGTCCAGTTGTTGGCGACGATGGCGATGCTGGTGGCCGCGCAGGCGCCCCAGGTGAGGCAGAACAGGGTGTGCCGCAGCGGCACCCGGGCGGTGAGGTTGAGCCAGGCCAGGGCGCCGAGCACGAACGGCAGCGGCACCATCGCCAGGCCCAGGCCGACCAGCAGCCCGGCGGTGCCGGTCTGCCGCTGGACCAGGTGCAGGATCAGCGTCCCGCAGCCGATCAGGGTCAGGACGACGGTCGCGGTGACCGAGGAGAGCGCCATCGAGCGGCCCCGGCCCCGGCCCGGCGGGGCACCTGCTGGCACCGGGACGGCGGGGGAGCCGGTGGCGGACGGCCGTGACGGACCGCCCGGCCGGGGCAGCAGGCGGTGGATCCGGCGCTTCCGGGGCCCCGGGATGGTCCGGGTGTCGCCGGTGCGCGGGACCGTCTCCGGTGCGTCGGCGGCGGCCTGAGGAACCGTCCGAACAGTCGTCCGAGCGGTCGGCCGGGGCCCGCCGCCGGACGGGCTGCCCATGCGGCACAGGGTAGGCCACAGCGGCCGTCCACCGGGAGGACTCGGGACGAACCGGCCGTTCGGGGCGCACCGGGACGGTCACCGCGCGGCCGCCGTTCGAACGGCGGCCGGTGGGTCAGCGGCGGCGGAACAGCAGGTCGTGGACGACGTGGCCCTTGGCGATCCCGGCCCGTTCGAACTTGGTCACCGGCCGCCAGTCCGGTCGCGGGGCGTAACCGGGGACGCTGCCGTCCGGGTGGTCCGCGGGCTCCAGCCAGCCGGTCCCGTCACCCTCGGGGTGCAGGTTCTCCAGCTCCGGAGCGGCGGACAGCACCTCCAGCATCTGCTCCGCGTACGGCTCCCAGTCGGTGGCGCAGTGCACCAGCGCGCCGGGGGCGAGCCGGGGCAGCACCAGGTCGAGGAAGGAGGACTGGACCAGCCGGCGCTTGTGGTGCTTGGGCTTGGGCCACGGGTCGGCGAAGTAGACCCGCAGTCCGGCCAGCGAGGCGTCCGGCAGCATGTCGCGCAGCAGGATGATCGCGTCACCGGCCGCCGTCCGGACGTTGCCGGAGCCGTCCCGCTCCAGCAGGCCGAGCAGGTTGCCGTGGCCCGGGGTGTGCACGTCGGCGGCGAGGATGCCCATGGCCGGGTCGGCGGCGGCCATCGCGGCGGTGGTCTCGCCCATGCCGAAGCCGATCTCCAGGGTCACCGGCAGCCCGTCGAACAGCTCCCCGAGGTCGAGCGGGGTGCCGTCGATGGGGATCCCGTACGTCTCCCAGCTCCGGTCCAGCGCGCTCGCCTGGGCGTTGGTCATCCGGCCCCGGCGCGGCTGGAAGCTGCGGATCCGGCGCTCCCGGTGCTGGGCCTCGGTGGCCTTGTGCGGGTACATCGGCGCGGGGTAGGCGGCCGGCGCGGCGGACAGCCGGGCGGACGGCGAAGGCTGGGGGATCGGGGCGGTGGCAGTCACAATCACCCGAGTCTACGGGGCCGCGCGGGGCGCCTGCGGGGGTGTGTGACGGGGCTCATCCAGGGCCCCGCGGGCGCGACCGGCCGCGTCCGTCGCCCCACCCGCGCCGCGTCCGTCGCCCCACCCGCGTCGCGTCCTGGGCGGCCGGTCACCCGCCCGCCTCCAGCGCGGCCAGGGCCCGGCGGGCCACCTCCCGGCCGATCGGCAACGAGGCCGTCGCGGCGGGGGAGGGGGCGTTCAGCACGTGCACCGCGCGGCGCGGGGAGCGCGGGTCCTCCGGGTCGAAGCCGGCGAAGGCGAAGTCGTCCAGCAGCGAGCCGTCCCGGGCCACCGCCTGGGCCCGCACCCCGGCGGTGGCCGGCACCAGGTCCTCGGCGGAGACGGCGGGCAGCAGTCGCCGTACGGCCGTGGTGAACGCCCGCTTGGAGAGCGAGCGGTGCAGCTCGCCCAGCTCGTACCGCCAGTGCCGGCGGGCGATCCGCCAGGTGCCGGGGAAGGCCAGCGTCCCGGCCAGGTCGCGCGGGCGCACGGTGCGCCAGTCGTACCCCTCGCGGGCCAGCGCGGGCACCGCGTTCGGGCCGACGTGGACGTCGCCGTGGATGCCCCGGGTGAGGTGCACGCCGAGGAAGGGGAAGGCCGGGTCGGGCACCGGGTAGACCAGGCCGCGCACCAAGTCCCGTCGCTTCTCGGTCAGTTCGTAGTACTCGCCGCGGAACGGCACGATCCGCACCCCGGTCTCGTCCCCGGCCAGCCGGGCGATCCGGTCGCTGTGCAGCCCGGCGCAGTTCACCAGCACCCGGCAGCGCAGCTCGCCGGCGGCGGTGCCCACCGTCACCCCGTCCCGGCGCCGTGCCACCGTCCGTACCTCGCTGCCGGTCCGCAGCTCGGCGCCGGCCTCCCGGGCCAGCCGGGCGTAGGTCGCGGCGACGGCGGGGAAGTCGCAGATGCCGGTGGTGCCGACGTGCAGGCCGGCCAGACCGGTCACCTCCGGCTCGTACTCGGCGATCCCGGCCCGGTTCAGCTCGGTCACCGGGATGCCGTTCGCCCGCCCCCGCTCCGCCAGCGCCGCCAGCCGGGGCAGCTCGGCCGCGCCGGTGGCCACGATCAGCTTGCCGGTCACCTCGTACGGGACGCCGTGCTCGCGGCAGAACTCCACCAGCTCGGCGGCGCCCGCGACGGCGTACCGGGCCTTGTACGAACCGGGGCGGTAGTAGACGCCGCTGTGGATCACCCCGCTGTTGCGCCCGGTCTGGTGCGCCGCGAAGCCGGCCTCCTTCTCCAGCAGCGCGACCCGCACCCCGGGCCGGGCCCGGGTCAGCGCGTACGCCGTGGCCAGCCCGACGATCCCGCCGCCCACCACCAGCACGTCGAACTCGTCCGCCACCGCCCGCTCCTCGCCTCGCCCGGCCGTGCCCGTCCTCGCTCCCGCCGATGCTGCCACGGCCTCCCGGCCGGGTCGAGAGTGCGTGCCGCCGGCCCCGGAACGGCGGAACGGCCGGGAAGGGACCACCCCCGTGGACCCCTTCCCGACCGCTCGCCCGCCCCCGGAGCTCCCTACTCCTCCCAGGGCCAGCGGGCGTCCGCCCCGGCCTCCAGGAGGGGGACGAGGCGGAAGGCCGCGTCGCTCAGGCCGCCGAAGGTGTGGCGGTGGGCACCGCCGCTGGGGCCGTGCGCCGGGGCGTAGCCGGCCAGGTTCCAGGTGTAGACCGGGACCTGGGCCGGGACGGTGGCGAGCGGGTCGCCGCCCCAGCGGTTCGGGCCGGTCTGCTCGTCGGTGACGATCACCACCCGGTCGTGGCCGCGGTAGTGGGTGCGGACCGCGTCGGCGGTGTTGGTGCCGCCGAGGCTGGAGTAGCGCTCCAGCACCCGCAGCACCGACTCGCCCCGGCCGACCTCGATCACCCGGCTGGTGGTGCCGAACTCGACCAGGTCCGCCCGGGCGGCGCGGACCTTCAGCGCGGTGCCGAAGATCGCCGCCGAGTCGGCCCGGTTGAGCTCGGTCGGGCCGCCGGCGCGGTCGAACATCGAGCCGGAGCGGTCCACCAGGATCAGCGTGCGCCCGGGCAGTTCCGGCACGTTGGCCAGCGAGTGGCCGAGCGCGGTCTCCAGGGCGTGGCCCCAGCGCAGCGAGGGCGCGTGCCGGTACGCGGACAGGTAGCGGAACGGGAACTGGCGCGAGCGCCGTACCTCGACCGGGTCGGAGATCCGCCGGGCCACCTCGGCCGCGACCCGGTCGCCGACCCCGGCCCGGTCGAAGTTGCGGAGGTTGCGCACCAGCGCCATCGGCCCCATCGACGGGATGACCGCCTCCCAGACCGGCGCGTCCAGCGGGCCCTGCAGCCAGCCGGCCAGCGCCTCCCAGGTCAGCCCGGCGGCGGCCAGCCGCTCGGCGCCGCCCTCGGCGGTCACGGCCGCCCGGCGGTCCTCGACGGGCAGCGCGAGCAGCTCGCGGTTGGCGGTCAGCAGCCGGTCCGCCGCGGGCGGGACGGCCTCCTCCGGCCGGTGCCGGCGGTCCAGCGCGTACGCGAACAGCGCGCCCTGCCACGGCTTGTCCGGGTCCGGCGAGGGGTGCGTCAGCTCGATCACGTCGCCGAAGCGGTAGCCCTTGCTCGCGGTGTCGTACTTGAGCAGCGAGCGGGCGTCGTAGAGGCGGCGGACGGCATCGGCGACACCCCGCTTGAGCGGCTTGGGCAGCGCCCGGCCGTAGCGCGAGGTCCAGTAGGCGAGGAGCTCGCCGGGCTCGTCGGCGCGCCGCAGCACCGCCGCGACGGCCTGCCGGGAGTGGCCGTGGACCCCCGCGTCCAGCCGGGCGCGGGTGAACTCGGCGGCGCCGACCAGGGCCGCGGTGCGCATCTGGGCGTCGTGGCGCAGCCAGCGCAGCAGACCGAGGGTCCACTCGGGCTCGGTGACGGCGAGTCCGCGCACCAGCGCGGTGTAGCGGTCGTCGCGGTCGCCGCCGCGCTCGTAGAAGGTGTCCTTGCCGACCATGTTGGCCACGGCGAGCAGGAACAGCTCGGACTTGGCGTCCCGGACGTGGCCGACGCCACCGTTGTGGTTGCGGGTGAGCTGCCCGGTCGTGGTCACCGGCGAACTCGGACCCGTCTTGGCCTTGCGGACGTTGAACCTGGACATGCGACAGCCCCCCTCGGCCTGTTGGTGTCAGTGGGAGGGAGGCGTGCCGCGGTGAGGGGTGCCCGAGATCGTGCCGGCCGTGGGACGGCCGACGTCGGCGGAGGTATATGCCTTGTGCTCTACCGGATTGAGCTACCGGCCGCACTCGCGTGCGTCCGTCCGGGATTTGAACCCGGAACCCCAAGATCCGAAGTAACCCCCGCCTGCGCACCGGGCACTCCGAAGCGCACTGCCTCCCGAGATCATGCCGGCGGCGGTGTTTCGCGGGCTCGAACCGCTACGCCGGAGAACCGGCGTCTACCAGAAGTAACCGCTGCCGTCGCACCGGGAGGTGCGGAAAAACTATTCAGGTATGGGTGTCCAGAGGTCGAAGGCGGCTGAGGTGACGAAGCTGCTCTGGCCACTGAGCTACACCGGTCCGAAACCGGTGACGGGATTCGAACCCGCGACCTGCCCATTGGAAGTGGAAGTAACCTCTGCCTGCGCACCTGGACGAGAGAGACCATAGCCAGGCCGCTCTCGCGGGTGCACCTCATTTACCGTCAGGCCGCGTCGGCCCCGCCGCTCACGCCGGGGCGACGATCACCGCCCGGGCCCGTTCGGCCAGTTCCCGGACCCGGCGCTCGCCCTGGAAGGGCTCCAGGCGCCGCAGCATCTCGACCACGTACTCCCGGCTGCGCTGCGAGGAGATCCGGCCGGCCACCTCGACGGCGCGTTCGCCGGCGGCGACCGCGGCGTCCAGGTTGCCCGCCTCCGCCTCGGCCATCGCCGAGACCACCAGCCGCAGGCCGTGCGAGCGGACGAAGCCCTCGGTGGGCTTGGCGAGCGCCTCGCGGGTGAACTGCCGGACCTTGGAGGGCACTCCGAGGTCGCGGAAGCACTCGGCGGCGTCGGCGGCGAGCCGGTCGTAGGCGTAGAAGTCGATCCACGCCGGATCGGGGTCCCCGGCGCGCGCTCGTTCGAGTGCGCTCTCCGCCGCGCCGAGCGCCGTCGCGCACGCCGCCGCGTTGCGGGCCTTGGCCTGGGCCCGGGCCTCCACGAGGTGGAAGAAGCTCATGGTGCGGGCGGTGGCCAGGCCCCGGTTGCGCTCCAGGGCGGCCTGCGCGAGGTCGACCG
This sequence comes from Kitasatospora xanthocidica, assembly GCF_014656195.1. Taxonomy (GTDB): domain Bacteria; phylum Actinomycetota; class Actinomycetes; order Streptomycetales; family Streptomycetaceae; genus Kitasatospora; species Kitasatospora xanthocidica. Next base: position 756,607 of record NZ_BNBY01000001.1, read on the forward strand.
CCTCCTCGGCGAAGCCCCGGTAGCCGGCCTGCAGGCTCATCGACGCCAGCACGTAGCCGCCGAGCGGCACGTCGGCGGCGGCCCGGGCGAGCCGCAGGGCCTGGATGTAGTACCGCTGGGCGGCCTCGTGCTGCCCGGTGTCGAAGGCCATCCACCCGGCCAGACGGGTCAGTTCGGCCGTCGCGCCGAACAGCGCCCGGCCGACGGCGTCGCTGTACGAGGCCAGCAGCAGCGGCGCCGCCTCGACCCGAAGGCACTCCGGCACCATCGACGAACGCCAGTCCCCGCCACCGTACTTGGAGTCCCAGCGGCGGGCCTCCTGGGCGGCCTCGCGGAGCTTGGCGGCGTCCGAGTGGCCGACCCGGTAGGAGGACGTGTCGGTGGGGGAGAGCGGCACCTCGCGGGCCACCGAGCCGTCCGCCGGGGCGATCAGCCAGCGGGAGACCGGCGTCGCGTAGGCGGCGACCGAGAAGGTGCCGGCCAGGCTGTCGCTCCACCGGCCGCCACCGGGGCCGCGGCGCAGGTCGAGGTCGACCCGCCACAGGTCGGTGGCGGAGCGGACGGCCTCGGAGACGTCGCGCGGGAAGGCCAGGCCGAGTTCGGGCGCCGGGTCGGTGTCGCCCAGGCCGATCTCCTCCAGCGGGACGGGCCGGCCGAGCTTGCCGCCGATCGCGGTGGCGATCAGGTGCGGGACGGGCCCCTGCGGGACCATGCCCTTGCTGACCCAACGGGCCACCGAGGTCTTGTCGTACCGCAGGGTCAGCCCGCGTTGGGCGCCGAGGTCGTTGACCCGGCGGGCCAGTCCGGCGTTGCTGATCTGGGCGAGGGTCAGGAGCGTGCCGAGCCGTTCGTTCGGTCCGCGTGGGCTGACGGTCATGGTGGCGGCGGCACCTCCTGCGGCCTTGTGCGCGGGGCCCGGGCGGCACCGGGCCGTAGCTGCTGTACCTAGAGTAGTCGGACGCGTTCCGACGGTTAAGAGGTCGCATTCCGGATGGCGGGATCGCGCACTCGGCTGCGCCGCACCGGAGTTGGTCCGGACCGCTCGGATCCGGCCGATCATGCCGCGCGCCGGAGCGTCGTGCTCCGGTCCCGTGTTCACGTGCGCCCGGCCGTGCCCCCTGGCCCGACCGGCTGGTCGGCGATTCGCTGGTGGTCGTGGGTCGGCCCGCCGTCGAGGACCCGGCGGGCCGGGGGAAGCCGCCGCCTCAATCCCCGCGGGCGACGGTGAAGTCCGGGAGGGCATGCGGATGCCCTCCCGGGCTGGGCGACGCCTTTCGGCCATCTCGCGATGCCCATGCCAAAGGCGGCCCGCGGGCGGTCCGGGCCGGGGAGGGGAAGGCCCGGCCCGCCCGGTCCACCCCGCTCCCCGGCCCGGCCCGCCCGGCCTTGTCGGGCACCGGTCGGCACCGTCCGGCTCCGGCAGGTACTCGGGGGGTCGCCCACTCACTCGCGGGTCGCCCGCCGAAGCGGAACCCGCAACACCGGCCACAGCGGCGCCCAGCGGTGGCACGATGTCTCCTGACGGCGCGTCGAGCTGCGGGGGCACGTCCGGACGCGCGCGCGGGCCGCCACGGCACACCCCGCCTCGCCGCCCGCCCGGCGGCGAACGTGCCGCCCGGGTGCAGGTCCTCGTCCGGTGGAGGCGCGATGCGGTGGCTGACGGGCTGGTGCACGGGCGCCTCCAGGACGGGCGCGGGCGCGTCCAGGGCGGGCACCCCCGCCCACGAGCCGCCCGCCACCGTCGCACCGATCGCCGCCCGCGCCCTCTGGACCGGCCCCGACCCGCTCTGGGCCGTCGGCGACTGGCGCCCCGAGGAGATCCGCCTGGTCACCCTCCGTCCCGGCGCCCCCGCCGCGGTCAGCACCGGCCCCACCACGCCCGACCCGGTCGAGGACACCCCCGCCACCACCCGGCTCGCCGTCCTCGGCCACTGCGGGGCCACCGACGCCGAGCTCGCCGCCGGCCTCGCCGCCGCCCGCGGCGGCGCCGTCCGCCACCTGACCGCCTGGCCCGGCAGCTACACCGTCGTGCTGCGCTCCGGCACCCGCTCCACCCTGCTGCTCACCGACCTCGCCGGCGCCCTGCCCGTCTTCCACACCCCTTGGGGCGGCGGCACCGCGTACGCCACCGCGGCCCTCCCACTGGCCGACCTGGTCGGCGCCGCCCTGGACACCGGCCACCTCGCCGCCCGCCTCGCCTGCCCCGAGTCCCCCGAGGCGCTCGGCACCGGCACCCCGTACCTGGGCGTCCAGCAGGTCCCGCCCGGCCAGGTGCTCGGCATCCGCGGCGGCCGCCCCTACCTGTCCTCCTACGACGACCCGGCCGGCGCCGAACAGCCCCGCGACGAGGCGCCCGCCGTCCGCGAACTCACCCGCGCCCTGCTGGAGTCCGTCCGCTCCCGGGTCCGCACCACCACGCCGGCCCCCGGCCCCGCCGGGCGGGCCCGGCTCGGCGTCGACCTCTCGTACGGCACGGCCTCCGCCACCGTCGCCCTGCTCGCCGCCGCCGTACCGCTGCCGCCGGTGTCCGCGGCCGCCACCACCGCCCCCGGGGCCGCGGTCACCGGCACCGCCGGGGCCAGGAACGGCGCGGTCAAGGGCTCCTGGGCCCGCACGGCCGTCCAGGAGCCCGCCGCCCCCGAGCAACTGGCCGCCGTCACGCTCGGCGAGACCGAGCCCCCGGCCACCCTCGCGCTCACCCCCGACACCCCGCGGCTGCGGCACACCGTGCTCGACCCCGGCCCCGACACCCTCCCGTACGCCGGCCTGCGCACCGACCCGCAGGCCGGCCGGCTCACCGACGAGCCCGGGCCCGAACTCGTCGCCGCCGCCCGCGCCGAGGCCCGCTTCGACGCCGGCGGCACCGACCACCTCACCGGCTACGGCGCCCGCCAGGTCCTGGACGGCCACCCGGCGCGGCTCGCCGACCTCATCCGGGCCGGCCGCCCGCGCGAACTCCTGCCCCCGGTCGCCGCGCTGGCCGGGGCCGACCGGGCCGTCGCCGGGGTCCTGGCCGGCGCGCTGCGCACCCCGATCACCGTGGTCCGGGCCGCCCACCGGCTCTCCCGGGTCCGCTACGCCGAGGCGCTGGACGACGCCGCGGCCAAACTGACCGCCCGCCACGTCCCGGACGGCGGCGGAACGGCCGGCAGCCGCTCCGCCCTCGACCTCGCCTGGTGCGTGCCCGGCCCGGCCGCCCGCTGGCTCTCCGACGAGGCGCTCTCCTCGGTCGCCCTGCGGCTCCGCCTGGCGGCGCGCAAACCGGCGCCCGAGGAACACCCCGGCGCCCGCCGCGCCCGGCACGCCCTCTACCGCCAGGCGCGCTCCTTCCGCACGCTCGTCCACGCCGCCGAACTGCCCGGCCAACGGCTGCACGCGCCCTTCCTCGACAACCAGGTCGTCCGCGCCGCCCGGCTGCTCCCCGACGACGTCCGCCTCCAGCCCGGCGCCCGGCACGCCCTCCTGCACGCCGTCCTCACCGGCGCCGGCCGCACCGACCTGCCCCCCGACTGGGGCCGCGGCCCCCGCCCCGACCGCACCGCCCCCGCCCGTGCCGGCCTGCGCCTCGCTGCCGACGGCCTCGCCGAACTCTTCGACGCCCCCCTCCTCGCCGAAGCCGGCCTCATCGACCTCCCCACCCTCCGCGCCGACCTCGCCCACGCCTCCGACCCCGCTACCCCGCTCTCCCCCGCCGCCCTCGCCGGCCTCGCCGACCTCGTCTCCACCGAACTCTGGCTCCGCCGCATCCGCGCCCGCCGCCACGGCGCCTGCTGGACCGGCCTCCCCCACCGCCAACCCCCAGCCCTCACCCCCTGACCCACCCATCCGCCGGGCGCGCTCCGGCCTCGGCCTCCCCCCGGCCCGGCGCCTGCTGGACCGGCCCGCCCCACCGTCAACCCCGGGCCCTCACCCCCTGACCGCCCGTCCGCCGGCCCACGCCCGCCGCCGCGCTGCCAGGGCCACCACCCCCGGCCCTCACCCCTGGCCCACCAGCACCCGGCTCGACCCGCCCGTCCGCCGGGCGCCCTCCGGCCTCGGCCTCCCCCCTGCCCGGCGCGTCCTCTCGGCGCGGTTGCGGGGTCGGTGTCGTCCGGGCGGGCCATGATGGCGGGGGTGCGGGTCGGTGGTGAGGAGGGTGTGCGGTGGCCGGTGGGAGCGCGGGGCGGGAGGTGCCCGTGGTGCTGTCGGTGCTCGGGCGGCCGCCGACGGGGCGGCCGGCGGGGGTGCTGGCGGCGTGCGACGGGTCGGACGGGTCGTTGTGGGCGCTGGACCGGGCGATGACGGAGGCGGAGCTGTTCGGCCTGCCGCTGTACGTGCTGGCCGTGGTGAACCCGGCGCCGGCCGGCTATCCGCCGGGGATGGCGGAGCTGGTGCAGGAGAGCGTGGAGACGCTGGTCGAGAGCACGGCGGACGGGCTGCGCCGGTCGGTGACGGCCGTGCAGCGGCAGCGTCCGGTGCCGTACGCGGGTGAGCTGTCGTTGCACGTGGTGCTGGGCAATGTGATCGAGGTGCTGCTGGAGGCGGCGACCCGGCAGCACACGCTGGTGGTCGGCACCCGGGGCAACGGCGGGTTCGCCCGGTTGTTGCTGGGGTCGGTGAGTTCGGCGGTGGTGCACCACGCGGCCTGCCCGGTGCTGGTGGTGCCGGCGCCGGTGGCGGGCTGAACGGGCAGGTCAGAGGGTTGTCGGGAATGTACCGAGTTGGTTCATCGTTCACCCATCTCGTCCACACCCGACAAACGCCCCCTGGAGTTCCCCGCATGAAGGTCGAGATCTGGTCCGACATCGCCTGCCCCTGGTGCTACATCGGCAAGCGCCGTTTCGAGCAGGCCCTCGCGGACTTCCCGGGCAAGGAGCAGGTCGAGGTCGTCTACCGCCCGTACCAGCTGGTCCCGGACGCCCCGGAGACGGCGAGCCCGCACCGCGCCTGGCTGGCCGAGCGGTACGGTCCGCAGTCCGTGGCGATGGACGCCCGGGTGGCCGAGCTGGGCCTGGCCGAGGGCATCACGTACGACTTCGACGAGGCGCTGCACGCCAACACCTTCCTGGGGCACCGGCTGCTGCACCTCGCCGAGAGCGAGTACGGCGCGGCCGCGCAGGGGCGGCTGAAGGAGGCGCTGCTGAAGGCGCACTTCACCGACGGCGTCGACGTCGGCGACCGCGCCGCGCTGACGGACGTCGCCGTTTCGGCGGGCCTGGACCGGGCGCGGGTGACCGCCTACCTGGCGGGCGACGAGGGCACCGCCGAGGTCAACGCCCAGCTGGCCGAGGGCCGGGAGCTGGGCATCAGCGCGGTGCCGACCTTCGTGTTCGAGGGCAAGTGGGCGGTCCAGGGCGGTCAGGACGCCGGGACGTTCCGCAAGGTGCTGGACCAGGTCGCCGCCGAGATCGGCGAGCGCCGGCCGGTCCCGGTGCAGGTCGCCCCGGCCGGGGAGGCCTGCGCGGACGGCTCCTGCGCCATCTGAGCCCGCCCCACCCCCCCAGGTCCGGACGCACCCCCGTCCGGGCGCCCGAGGCCCGTTTCAGGAGCACCTGAAGCGGGCCTCGGCCCAGTCCGCGACGTTCAGCGCCGACCAGATCCCGTTCGCCGGGGTGACCACCAGCCGGATCGACTTCTCCCCGGCCAGCGGCACGTGCACCGGTACCGCGTCGTCGCCGACGGCGAGCGCCCGGGAGTGCCACAGGGTGCGGCCGTCGCCGCCCTCGACGGAGAAGACCACCCCGCCCGGGGAGAGCGTGGCGTCGTCCACCCCGGCCACCGCGTCGAAGGACGTGCAGCTGCGGTTGAGGTCGATCAGGGTGGTCGCGGGGGCGTGCACGGTGAGGGCGTGCGGGTGGTAGTCGCCGCCGATCCAGCCGCCGTCGCGCTGCCAGAAGTTGTCGCTGCCCTTCTGCCGGATGCTCGGCCCGTCCGGCGGCACCCGGTTGTTGCCGGGCTTGACCACGGGCAGCGCGTCGGCCCAGAAGTCGGTGGGCGCGGGCGGCGTGGGCCGGGTGACGGTGGGTGTCGGCACCGGCGGCAGGGTCGGCGTCGGGATGACGGGGACCTCGGGGGTGGGCACCGGCGGCAGGGTCGGCCGGGGCACGACCGGGGGAGTGAAGGCCGGCTCGGGGGCCGGCGGGCTGCTGGGTGCGGGCGGGCCCGGCTTGGGCGCCGTGGTGGTGGGCGGGGCCTGCGTGGGCTTGGCGGACGGCTTCGCGCTGGGGCTCGGCGCGGGCGGCTCCGGGGCCGGCGCGGCGGGTACCGGCGCCGGGGCCGGCGTGGGGACGGGCGCGGGTGCCGGGGGTGCGGGCGGTTCCGGGGCCGGTGCGGCCGGGGCGCTGACGGCCGGAGGCGCGGCCACCGGGGGCTTCGGTTCGGGCGAGCCGGTCAGCGCGTACGCGGCGACGGCGGCCGCGGCCACCGCGACGGCGGCGGCGATCCCGGCCTTGGCGGCGGTGCCCAGGCCCTCGCCGGCCAGGGCGGCGGCTCCGCCCCCGCTGCCACCGGACGCCGCACCGGCCGCCCCGGCACCGGCGGCCGCCGAGCCCGCCGTCGAACCGGCCACGGCGCCCGAGGAGCCGGCGGTGGCCGCCACCGTCCCCGCGGCCGCGCCGCCGACCGCGGCGACACCGCCGACGGCGGCCGCGGCGGCACTGAAGCCGCCGACCCCGACCCAGACGAGCACTCCGCCGGGCAGCAGGGCGCGCAGCCCGGTGTTGATCTCGGTCAGTTCGAGGCAGGCCGCGGTGCAGCGGTCGCACTCCTTGAGGTGCCGTCCGACCTCCGCCGAGGCCCGCTTGCGCAGCGAGCCGCGGGCGTACGCCCCGAGCCGGTTGGCGTAGGACTCGCAGGTGCTCTCCTGGCTGCCGGAGACGTGTGCCTGCAGGAACGCGGCGGCGAGCCGGTCGCGGGCCCGGTGGGCCTGGACGGCGGTGGCGTTGGCGGTCTTGCCGAGCATCACGGCGACGGTCTTGGGGGATTCCCGCTCGACCTCGGTGTGCCAGAGCACGACCCGGTCGTCCTCGGGCAGTTCGGCGTAGGCCTGCATGACCATCCGCTGGTCGGCCATCGCCATCGCCCAGGCGTCGGCGCCCGGGTCGGCGAGGTCGAGGTCGACGACGGCGGCCGAGGTCTGCGCGAAGACGGCGAAGTCGTCGACGAGTTGTTCGCGTCGCTCGCTGCGGTGCCAGGCGGCGGCGACGTTGCGCACGGCGGTCAGCAGGTACGCGCGGACGGCGAACTCGGGGCCCTTGCCGGCGCGCAGCGCTTGCAGGGTGCGGGCGAAGACCTCGCCCGCGAGGTCCTCGGCGGTGAAGTTGTCCCGGCAGCAGGTGCGGGCGTAGCGGCGGACCGAGTCGGCGTGCCGGCGGTAGATCTCCTCGTACGCGGTGTCGTCGCCGGCCCGGACCCGGGCGGTCAACTCGGCGTCCGAGGGCGGGCGCTCGCCGTCCATCGGGTCGGCGGGAGCGGGTACGGTCGGGCGCGCGGTCCGGCCGTCGCCGCCGTACGGCTCTCCGACGAAGGCCTCGGGGGCGACGCCGCCCCGGCCCGCCGGGGCCTGGCCGGGCACCCGGCCGGTGGGCAGCGCGGCGGCGGAGGCGGAGAGCGTCTCGCGGCTGGGCATCCCGGCCTGGTCGGGGACGTGTCCGGCGGCCGGGCCCGGTGCGGCGCCCGGCACTTGGGCCGCCCCGCCGAGGCCACCCGTACTGCCGCCGACGCCACCCGTGCCGCCACCCGTACTGCCGCCCGTACCGCCACCGATGCCGCCGGGGCCCGCGGCGGACCCTTCGGCGGTGCTACCGGAGAGCCCCCCGAAGTCGAGGCCGTACCCGTAGTCGTTCTGTTCCTCGGCGCTCACAACGGACCCCAGATTCCACGACAGCCCCCGTAGTGTGGCAGGGCGCGCGGAGGTGCGTAGGCGCACGGTTCCCCGGCGTACGGCGCCGACGGCGCGCGAAGGGCGCGCATCGGGACATTGGCTCCAACCACGGGCAAAGGATGGCATAGCGCAGGGACGGGCGGTAGCCGGACCGGCCGTTCCCCACTCTTCCGTGGGGCCGTCGCGGATGTGTTCGCCCGGCGTGCGGCGGCGGGTCGCGCGACGCCCGCACCCGGCGCGCGTTCCCGTTCCGCGCGCCGGCGTTCCGTCCAACTGCCGCGCCCGCCCGGCGAGGCGGCCGCGCCCCTCCCCGGGGTCAGCGGGCCCGCAGGCCGTCCAGCAGTATCTGCAGCAGCCGTTCCGAGGGCCCGGGAGCCGCCTGGCCGCCCGTCTGCGGGGAGACCGGTGAGAAACCGCTCGCCGCCGGCGTCGAGACCGACGGCCGGGCCGCGTGCACCGGCACCGACGCGGTCAGCACCAGCACCACGTCCGACACCGTGACGCCCGGCCGCAGTTCGCCCGCCGCACCGGCCCGCGCCACCAGCGCGGCCAGCAGCTGCAGCAGCAACCGGGGATCGGCGTCGGCGGCCGACGGTTCCACCGCCCCGCCGGAGCGGGCCTCCTCACCGCGCAGGTCGAAGCGGACCGCGGCGGGCGGTTCCGGCATCCGCTGTTCGGGCACCCGGCCCAGTTCCTCCGCGTACCGGAACGCCTCCGGCGGCAGCAGCCGCCCGGCGCCGCTGCTCACGGCCCGGGCCAGGTAGCCGGCCAGTGCCTCCCAGGCGCCGTCACCGCCGTACAGCGATTCGCGCGCCTGCGCCGTCAGCCACGCCACCTCCTCGGCGGCGATCCGCTGGACCAGCACCTCCTTGCTCGGGAAGCGCCGGTAGACGGTGCCGACGCCGACCCCCGCCCGGCGCGCGACCTCCTCCATCGGCGCGCCGTAGCCGAACTCGCCGAAGACCTCGCGGGCCGCCCGCAGCACGCTCTCCAGGTTCCGCCGCGCGTCCACCCGCAGCCGGGCCCCGGGCACCGGCACGGTGGCCGACACCGGCTCGGCCCGGTACGGGACGGCGGTCTGAACCATGCCCACCTGCGCCATTCCGGTCTGTGCCGTCCCGACCTGCGCCATCCCGGTCTGGGCCGGCAGGTCCACCGGGCCGCGTTGCTCGGGCACCATGCCCGACCCGGCCTGCGGTGCACCCGCCCGGCCCCACACCTGCTCCTGTTCCATCATCCCAACTCTCCCCCGCAGGCGTCCGAATCCGGACCCTGTCGTCGCCCGCCCCTGCACCCCCCGGTGCAGCTCAGCCCGTCAGAAATGACCCGATGAACCATCGCTCGTGCCGCCCGTCCCGATCCGGTGACCACGGTTCGTGCCGCCGGGCCGGGTCCACATCCGGCTCGGCGCGTCGGCACCGTCCGGGGCCCTGTCCGGGAACTACCCTTCCCCGGATGACTGTCCCCCAGTCGGGTTCTCACGCCAACGCTGGAACTGGCCGTAGTGGCCGCTCCACGGTGCGTCGCCGCCGATTGTCATGGCGACGGCCGCCCCGGTACACAATCCGACCATAGTTCACGGCTCTTCGCGGCCGAAAGTGCGTCAGAAAGTCGCCCAGCAAGCACAACTGGCCCCGGCGGCCCCTCGTGTCGCAACCAGCCCCGTACGGACTGTGGACAAGACCACCTCCGCCGGTCCTTCATAGGGGGGCGTGATGGCGGGGACACCCCCGGCCGCGGGGCCGGGACGAAACGTCACATCGGCAGGAGGTGCACCATCAGGATCCTGATTGCCGGCGGGGGTTGCGCCGGTACGGCCACCGCACTCCACCTCCAGCGCGGCCTGCGGGAGCGGCTGCGGCGGGGCGAGGTCGAGATCACGGTCGTCGAACCCCAGGCCTACTTCACCTACCACCCGCTGCTGGCCGAGGTCGCGGCCGGCTCGATCGACCCGAGACACGTGGTCGTCCCGCTCCGCCGGGTCCTGCCGGACTGCCGGGTGGTCACCGCCAGGATCACCCGGATCGAACACGCGGCCCGGCGCGCCCTGGCCGACGCCGCGGTCCCCGGCGAGCCCCCCGCGCCGATCGAACTGCCCTACGACCTCCTGGTGGTGGCCCCCGGCTCGGTCTCCCGGACGGCTCCGGTGCCGGGGCTCGCCGAACACGGCCTGGGCTTCTCCACGGTCGGCGAGGCCGTGGGCCTGCGCAACCACGTCCTGGAGCAGCTCGACCTGGCCTCCGCCACCCGGGACCCCGCACTGCGGCAGGCCGCGCTCACCTTCGTCTTCGTCGGCGCCGGCTACGCGGGCGTCGGCGCGCTCGCCGAGCTGGAGGACATGGCCCGCGCCGCCGTCCGCGGCTACCACAACGTCCGCGCGGAGGACCTGCGCTGGGTGCTGGTCGAGGCGACCGACCGGATCCTCGCCGAGGAGTCGCCCGAACTCGCCGGGCACACCCTCGGCGAGCTGCGCGAACGCGGCGTCGACATCCGGCTGCGCACCACCCTGGAGTCCGCCGTCGACCGGGTCGTCGCACTCTCCGACGGCACCCGCTTCGGCGCCCGCACCCTGGTCTGGACGGCGGGCACCCGGCCGTCCCCGCTGCTGCGCGACACCGACCTGCCGCTGGACACCCTCGGCCGGGTCCGCTGCCTCGCCACCCTGCAGGCGGTCGGACCGGACGGACGCGCCCTCCCCGGTGTCTGGGCGGCCGGCGACTGCGCCGCCGTCCCGGACCCGAACGCGGACGGCGCCCCCTGCGCGCCCAACGCCCAGCACGCCTTCGCCGAGGCCGAGCTGCTCGCCCGCAACATCGCGGTGGCCCTGGACGGCGGCCCGCACGCGCCGGACCTGGCCGAGTACCGGCCCGGCCCCGCGGCCTGTTCGACCTCGCTCGGTCCGGGCCGGGCGGTCGCGCACACCCGGCGCGGCCGCAAGCTGACCGGCCGGCGGGCCTGGTGGCTGCACCGGGCGCGGCACCTGCGGCGGCTGCCGAGCGCGGAACGGCGGGTGCGGGTGCTGGTGGACTGGGTGCTGGGCGGGGTGTTCTCCCGGGAGGTGGTCTCGCTGGGCGCGATGGAGCACCCGCGTTCGATCTTCGAGGGCGGGTTCGAGCCGAAGCCGGGACGGCCGTCCGACGCCGGACCGGATGCGCCCCGCTGACCGCCCCGCCGAACCGGGCCGGAGGCCGATCCGACGGCCACGCCGGGCGTGCGACTTCCGGAATCGGGCCTCCGCCTGACAGGATCAGCCCGACCCGGTCATTACCCCGTGTGCTGATGTGTACACAAAAAGTGATGATATGCCTGGAAAACGAGGAAGCGGCCGTCGTTTGAACCTGATGCGCTGGAGCGCCCGGCTCACCGGAGCCCCCTGGCGTGCCGCCCCGACCAACGGGGCCGGCACCGACGAGGGCGTGCCCTCCGCCGACGGCGTCGTGGTGCCCGGCCCCCGCGACCCGACCAGCCCCACCACCACCGCCGAGCTCCTCGACCCGCACAAGCCCCAGAACCTGCGCGAGGTCCTCAACCGCATCCCCGCGCCGGTCGCCGTCACCTACGGCCCGCTGCACCAGCTCGGCTACGCCAACCGCGCCTACCGCGAACTCTTCGGCGACCGCCCCACCGGCCTGCCCGCCGCCGAGGCCCTCCCGGAACTCGGCACCATGGGCGTCCTGCCCCTGATGGACCAGGTCATCCGCGGCGGCCGCCCGCGCAGCGTCAAGGCCCGCTGCATCCTCGGCCTCACCGGCAACCGCTACTACAACGTCTCCTGCGTCCCGCTCGGCCCCGGCGACACCACCGACACACCCCCCGAGGGCCCGCCCGCCGGCGTACTGATCTTCGCCGCCGAGGTCACCGACCAGGTCCTCGCCGCCGCCCGCCTGCGCGAAGCCGAACGCCGCCAGCGCGAGGCCGCCGTCACCCTCCAGCGCAGCCTCCTCCCGCAGAAGCTCGACCAGCCGGCCGACCTGCGGGTCGCCGCCACCTACCAGCCCGGCGGCGCCGAGGCCGCCGTCGGCGGCGACTGGTACGACGTCATCGCCATCGACGGCGGACGCACCGCACTCGTGATCGGCGATGTCATGGGCCGCGGCCTGCGGGCGGCAGCCGTGATGGGCCAGCTGCGCACCGCGGTCCGCGCCTACGCCCGCCTCGACCTGCCCCCGCACGAGGTGATGCGCCTGCTCGACGGCCTCGCCATGGAGATCGACGCCAACCAGATCGCCACCTGCACCTACGCCGTCTGGGACCCGAGCCGCCGCACCCTCACCTACGCCTCGGCCGGCCACCTCCCGATGCTGCTGCGCTGCCCCGACGGAACCATCCTGCGCAGCGAGGAACAGAACGGCCCCCCGCTCGGCACCGGCGACGGCCTGCACATCTCCCACACCCTGCGCCTGCTCCCCGGCACGACCGGCGTCCTCTATACGGACGGCCTGGTCGAGCGCCGCGACGAGGACATCGACCAGGGACTCGACCTCCTGGCCCGCACCCTGACCGGCGCGATCGGCGCCCCCGAGGTGATCTGCGCCCGGCTGCTGCGGGCGATGGGGGTGACCTCGGAGCACGACGACGACGTCGCCGTCCTGGCCTTCCAGCTGCCGGCGGAGGAGGCCGCCGAGAATCCGCTTGCGGAGCTTGACTCGGCCGTCCCAGAGGTCTAGTGTTCTTCGAGCTGCCTGGCAGGGAGCACCGGACACGCATCTGCGCGGACGGTCCCGGGGCAGCCAATCCTCTGAAACACCACTTCCCAGGTTCGGGCTGGGTCGCGTTCGCGTTTTCGCGTCGTGGCTCGGTTCTTATTCGGCGTGCTCGTTTTAATGGGTTGCGGTCGATTCGCTTTTCGGAGCGGGGATCGGCTAGAGTTTGAAACGTCGGACGGGGCGTCAAGCCGCAGAAGACACCGGCGAGTTGGATGAGGGAAGCCCGGAAACGGCGCGGAAAACATCTGATAAGCTGGAAACACGAAAGAACGAAGCCCG
>NZ_BNBY01000002.1:0-32320 GCF_014656195.1 Kitasatospora xanthocidica
TGTACGGGGACCGACCCGCCACATGCAAATCGCCCCCGCCCGGACTCCCGGGCAGGGGCGATTCGTTGTTCGGGCACCGTCAGGCGCGGCCCATCTCCTCGACGATGGCCGCCGCGAAGGCGTCGATGTCGGCCTCCGTGGTGTCGAAGGCGCACATCCAGCGCACCTCACCGGTGTGCTCGTTCCAGAAGTAGAAGCGGTAACGCTTCTGCAGCCGCTCGCTCACGTCGCGCGGGAGGATCGCGAAGACCGCGTTCGCCTGGACCGGACGGACGATCTCGACGCCGTCGATGTTCCGGACCGCGGCCTCCAGGCGGCTGGCCATCGCGTTGGCGTGGCCGGCGTTGCGCAGGTAGAGGTCGCCGGAGAGCAGGGCCTCGAACTGGACCGAGACGAACCGCATCTTCGAGGCCAGCTGCATCGAGGTCTTGCGCAGGTACTTGATGTTGCGCACCCGCTCCGGGTTGAGCACCACCACGACCTCGCCGAACAGCAGGCCGTTCTTCGTGCCGCCGAAGGACAGCACGTCCACACCGACGTCGGTGGTGAAGGCGCGCAGCGGCTGGCCGAGCGAGGCGGCGGCGTTGGCCAGGCGGGAGCCGTCGACGTGGACGAGCATGCCCAGCTCGTGGGCGTGCTCGGTGATCGCGCGGATCTCGTCGGCGGTGTAGAGGGTGCCGAGCTCGGTGCTCTGGGTGATCGAGACCGCGAGCGGCTGCGCGCGGTGCTCGTCGCCGTAGCCCCAGGCCTGCTGGTCGAGCAGCTCGGGGGTGAGCTTGCCGTCCGGGGTGGGGACGGTGAGCAGCTTGATGCCGCCCATCTTCTCCGGGGCGCCGCCCTCGTCCACGTGGATGTGGGCGGTCTCGGCGCAGACCACGGCGCCCCAGCGCGGGAGCAGCGACTGGAGGGCGACCACGTTGGCGCCGGTCCCGTTGAAGACGGGGTACGCCTCGGCCTTGTCGCCGAAGTGGCGGCGGAAGACGTCCTGCAGGTGGTTCGTGTAGTCGTCCTCGCCGTACGCGATCTGGTGGCCGCCGTTGGCGAGCGCGATCGCGGCGAGGACCTCCGGGTGCACGCCGGCGTAGTTGTCGCTGGCGAAGCCGCGGACGGCGGGGTCGTGCCGCCGTACCGCGTCCGTACGGGTGAGGTCGGTCATCGGGCTGTCAGCCACAGGTGCTGTCCGTTCAGTTCTGCTGCGGGGCGGTCCCAGAGGCCCGCCAGGTGATCGGCGAGGTCGGCGGTGTCGGTGAAGCCGGCGAACTTCGCCTCCGGCTTCTCGGCCCGCATTTCAGGGCTGACCAGCGCCTTGATCACCAGGATCGCAGCCGCCGCGGTGGGCTCGCCGCTCGGGTCGGTGGTCTCCTTCTTGAAGGAGTCGGCCATCGCGAGGGTCCACGCCTCGGTGGCGGCCTTGGCGGCCGCGTAGGCGGCGCCGCCCGCGGTGGGCTTGTGCGCGGCCGAGGCGGAGATCATCGCGTAGCGGCCGGCCGGGCTGCGGACCAGCGCGGGCTGGAAGGCGAGCGAGGTGTGCTGGAGGGTCCGCACGACGGTGTCGTGCAGGAAGTCCCAGTCGTCCAGCCTGCTGTCGAAGAAGGTCTTGCTGCCGCGCCAGCCGCCGACCAGGTGGAAGAGGCCGTCGACGTGGCCGTGCTCGGACTCCAGGTGGTCGGCCCAGTCGTGGACCTCCTGCGGGTCGAGCAGGTCGATGACCTGGCCGCTGACCTTGGCTCCGCGCACGGCCACGCGGGTGGCGTCCAGGGCGGACTCCAGGCGCTGGGCGTCGATGTCGGCACCGATCACGGTGGCGCCGTCGGCGGCGAGGCGGCGCAGCACCGCGCGGCCGGCCGGGCCGCTGGCTCCGGCGACGGCGATGACCTTGCCGGCCAGCGGGGCGTTGGTGGAGGTGGTCACGCGGCGACTCCCTGGATGCCGTTACCGGTGATGCCGGTGGTGGAAGCGATGACGCCGCTCAGCTTCTTGTTGAGGGCCTCGTAGAACATGCTCAGCGGGAACTCGTCCGGGAGCACGGCGTCGCACAGGGCCTTGTTGAGGGCCTTGCCGTCGGTGATGTCGAGCGGCAGGGCCTCGGGGCCCTTCGCCCAGGTGGAGGCGGGGTGCGGGGTGAGGTACCGGGAGACCAGCTCGTACGCGGCGATCCAGTGGGCCGGCTTGGGCCGGTCGATGCCGTCGCGGTACAGCTTCTCGATCTCGCCGCAGAGCGCGTTGGTGACCTGCGGGGCGCGCTCCCAGTCGATGCTGAGGCGGTTGTCGCGCCAGCGCAGCGCGTCGTGCTTGTGCAGGTAGGCGAAGAGCAGCTGGCCGCCGAGGCCGTCGTAGTTGCGCACGCGGTCACCGCTGACCGGGAAGCGGAACATCCGGTCGAAGAGGATCGCGTACTGGACGTCACGGGCGTGCGAGTTGCCCTCGGACTCCAGCTGCACCGCCTCCTTGAAGGTGGTGAGGTCGCAGCGGAGCTCCTCCAGGCCGTACATCCAGAACGGGCTGCGCTGCTTGATCATGAAGGGGTCGAAGGGCAGGTCGCCGTGGCTGTGGGTGCGGTCGTGGACGAGGTCCCACAGGACGAAGGTCTCCTGCGCGCGCTGCTGGTCCTGGAGCAGGCCCTCGGCGTCGGCGGGGATCTCCAGGCCGAGCTGCTGGACGGCGCTGGTGGAGACGGCGCGGAAGCGGGCGGCCTCGCGGTCGCAGAAGATGCCGCCCCAGGTGAATCGTTCCGGCGCCTTGCGCACGGAGACCGTCTCGGGGAAGAGCACGGCGGAGTTGGTGTCGTAACCGGCCGTGAAGTCCGTGAAGGTGATCGGCACGAACATCGGGTTGTCGAAGCGGGTGCGCTCCAGCTCGGCCAGCCAGTCGGGCCACACGACGCGCAGCAGGACGGCTTCCAGGTTGCGGTCCGGGTTGCCGTTCTGGGTGTACATCGGGAAGACGACGAGGTGCTCCAGGCCGTCCTCGCGCTGGTCGGCGGGCTGGAACGCCAGCAGCGAGTCCAGGAAGTCGGGCTCGCGGTAGCCGGTGTCGGCCCACTTGGCGAGGTCCGCGTCGACGGCGGCGAGGTAGGCGGCGTCGTGCGGGAAGTTCGGGGCGAGCTCCTCGACGGCGGCGCGGACGGTCGCCACCAGCGGGTCGACGGTGTGCCGCTGGACGGCGGCCAGGTCGATCGAGCCGTCCTTGGACTGCAGGGGGCGCAGCGTCTCGACGGCCTCCTTCAGGCGCAGCCAGGCCGGGTGGCCGGCGAAGGTCGAGACCGGGGCGTCGGCCGCCGCTGCGAGCCTTGGCGAAAGATTCTGCATCGTGGACTCACTTCGACAGGAGTTATTTCAACGGGGACACCATAAGTACGAAAGGTTCTCCCGTTCAAGGGGGCCCGGACAGGCAAAGCTGCGGCGCGGTGCCGCTCCGGCCCGAAAACCTGCGCCGGAGGCCTGTTGTCCGGCATGTGGACGCTGATCTGGATGTTCTGGACAGATGAGCTGCTCTGATGCGAACCTCCCGGCATGCTCCCGGCGGTGATCACGGTGGCCGCAGGCCACGACAGCCCGTTCCGGGCGCCCTCCCGTCGACACGTCCGCTCCTGCTGTCGCTGTCGCGCGCACCGTCCGTGCTGCCGCCGTCGCCGCTCTTGTCGCAGCTGTTGTCGCCGCTGCTGTTGACCCGGCCACCGGCCGCTGCCCGGCCGCCGTCGACCCGACTGCTGCCGGTCCGGCTCGGGGGGCGCCGCGGACGTAGGCCCGTACGCCGACCATGCCGCGTGTGTTCCGGCGCCGCCACCGGGGGGAAGTGACCCGCCGGGACCGGCCCGCCCCGCCGCGCCCTCCCGTCCCGCCTTTCCGTTCCGCCCGGTCCTTCCTCTGGAGCCCCGAGATGACTCTCCGCAAGCCGTCCGTCGTCCTGTCCCTCGCCGCGCTGGTCGCCGCCGCGGGCGCGCTGAGCGCGTGCGCGCCGCAGGACCCGAAGTCCGACGCCGCCTCCGGTGCCTCCGGTACGGCCGGCACGGCGGCGGGCTGCGCGCCGGGGGCGCTGGCGACGCGCACCGCCGGGACGCTGACCGTCGGCACCGACAAGCCCGCGTACGACCCCTGGTTCACCGAGGACAAGCCGGAGAACGGCAAGGGCTTCGAGTCGGCCGTGGCCTACGCGGTGGCGGAGAAGCTGGGCTACCCGAAGTCCAAGGTCAGCTGGGTGGTCGCGCCCTTCGGCAAGGCCACCGCGCCCGGCGCCAAGGACTTCGACTTCGACATCAACCAGGTGTCCATCAGCGGCGAGCGCAAGCAGGCCGTGGACTTCTCCTCCGGCTACTACGACGTGCGCCAGGCCGTCATCGCGCTGAAGAACTCCAAGGCGGCGGGCGCGAAGAGCATCGCCGACCTCAAGGACGCCAAGCTCGGCGCGCAGGTCGGCACCACCAGCCTGGACACCATCACCGGCACCATCAAGCCGAACAGCCAGCCGGCCGTCTTCGACTCCAACGACCTCGCCAAGGCCGCGCTCAAGAACGGCCAGATCGAGGCCCTGGTGGTGGACCTGCCGACCGCCTTCTACATCACCGGCGCCGAGGTGCCGGAGGCCCAGGTGGTTGGCCAGTTCGAGGCGTCCGGGCGGGGCGAACAGTTCGGCCTGGTGCTGGACAAGGGCTCCAAGCTGACCGGCTGCGTGACGCAGGCCGTCGACGCGCTGCGCGCGGACGGCACGCTGGCGAAGCTGGAGAAGCAGTGGCTCTCCGACGCCGTCTCGGCACCGGTGCTCAAGTGAGCGCTGACATGAGCCCCGGCGTGGACGGGGAGCCCGCGGCGGACGGTGCCGCGGGCACGGACAACATCGCGGTCGCGGACGCGGGTCTCGCGAAGGGAACGGGTGCGGCCCTCGCGAAGGGAACGGTCGCGGACGACGGCTACCGCCCGTCCGAGCGGCGGCTCGCGCACGAGGCGTACCGGCGCGGTCGGGCCCGCCGTTCGGCGCTGATCGCCGCCGCGTCGACCCTGGCGACGGCGGTCGCGCTCTACCTGCTGATCGTCAACTCCCCCGGCTGGGAGGTGACCCGACGGACCTTCTTCAACCTCGACTACGCCCGCCAGGCGCTGCCCGAGGTGCTGAAGGGACTGCGGCTCAACCTGGAGCTGATGCTGGGCTGCGGGGTGCTGATCATGGTGTTCGGCCTGCTGCTCGCGGTGCTGCGGACGCTGCGCGGACCGGTGTTCCTGCCGGTGCGACTGCTGGTGACCGCGTACGTGGACTTCTTCCTCGGGCTGCCGATGATCATCTGCCTGCTGGTGATGATCACGGGCGTGCCGGCGCTGCGGCTGACCGGGGTGACCACCGATCCGCTGCTGCTGGGCGGGGCGGCGCTGGTGCTCACGTACTCGGCGTACGTGTCGGAGGTGTTCCGCTCCGGCATCGAGTCGGTGCACCCGAGCCAGCGGGCCGCGGCGCGGTCGCTCGGGCTCACCAACGCGCAGGCGATGCGGTACGTGGTGCTGCCGCAGGCCGTCCGGCGGGTGGTGCCGCCGCTGCTCAACAACCTGGTGAGCCTGCAGAAGGACACCGGGCTGGTCTCGATCGGCGGCGCGATCGACGCGGTGTACGCGGCGAAGATCATCGCGTCGCGGTCCTTCAACTTCACGCCGTACCTGCTGGCGGGTCTGGTGTTCATCGTGCTGACCGTTCCGCTGACCCGGTTCGCCGACTGGCTGACCGCGCGGATGAACCGGCGGCAGTTCCAGGGAGGTGCGGTGTGACCGCGGAGGTGCTCCGGCTGGAGTCGGTGCGCAAGACCTTCGGCGCCCAGGTGGTGCTGCGCGACGTGGACCTCGCCGTGCCCGAGCACTCGGTGACGGCGCTGATCGGGGCGTCCGGCTCCGGGAAGTCCACGCTGATGCGGTGCGTCAACCTGCTGGAGGGCATCGACGACGGCGCGATCTTCCTGGACGGCGAGGAGATCACCGATCCGCGGGCGGACGAGGACGCCGTACGGCGCCGGATCGGCGTGGTGTTCCAGTCGTACAACCTGTTCCCGCACATGACCGTGCTGGAGAACGTCACGCTCGCACCGCGCCGGGTGCACGGCGTCGCGCGGGCCGAGGCGGAGGCGCGGGCGCTGGAGCTGCTCGACCGGCTCGGGCTGGCGGCCAAGGCGAAGGAGTACCCGGACCGGCTCTCCGGCGGGCAGCAGCAGCGCGTCGCCATCGTCCGGGCGCTGGCCACCGGGCCCCGGCTGCTGCTCCTGGACGAGATCACCGCGGCGCTCGACCCGGTGCTGGTCGGGGAGGTGCTCTCGGTGGTGCGGGACCTCAAGGAGCAGGGGATGACGATGGTCATCTCCACCCACGAGATGGGCTTCGCGCGCGAGGTCGCCGACCGGGTCTGCTTCCTGGACGACGGGGTGGTGCTCGAACAGGGGCCGCCGGAGCAGGTGTTCGGCGATCCGCGGGAGGAGCGGACCCGGCGCTTCCTCAGCCGGGTGATGGCCTCGGGACGGCTCCAGGGCTGAGGCCCGACGGCCGACGGCGGTACGCGGCGGCAACGGAAGGCGTCGGGAGGTGCCGGAAGGCGTCGGGAGGTGCCGGAAGGCGTCGGGAGGTGCCGGAAGGCGTCGGGAGGTGCCGGGAGGTGTGCGGCCCGGAGCTTCACAACGACGGTCACCACCGTGCGCCCCCGTACGCGCCCTGGTCGCACCGAGGCGGCGGCGGTGATCGTGGACGGGACGACCGTCACCGCGGACGGGGGACGGCGGAGGGCGACAGCCGTCCGCCGCCTCCCGGTCGCCCGTCGCCCCGGGAGGCCGCCGTTGCACGGACCGATCCTCGTCACCTGGTTACTCGCCCTGCTCACCGCGGCCGCCGGCGCCTCCTGCCTGGCCCGGCTGCGCCGCTCCCCCGCGCCCTGCGCATCGGGCGCGCACCGCCCGCTCGCCCGGGAGTCCGATGCCGCCGAGGCCCTGATGGGACTCGGCATGGCCGCGATGGCCGTCACCGGCGCCACCGTCCCCGCCGCCGTCTGGGCCGCGCTGTTCGGCCTCCCCGCGGCCGCCTTCCTGCTCGCCGCCGCACACGCCCCGGCCGGCCGGGCCCACCGGCTGCACCACGCGGTCGGCGCGCTCGCCATGACGTACATGGCCCTCGCGATGGCGGCGCCCCCCGGCCACCAGCACCACCACGCGGCCGGCCTGGGCGACCCGCTGCTGACCGGCCCCCTGCTCCTCTACTTCGGCGGGTACACCGTCTGGGCCGGCAGCCGCCTGCTGCGCACCCCGGGCGGCACCCTCGCGGTCGGCACCGCCGGCCTGCCCCAGGCCTGCCGACTCACCATGGGCATCGGCATGTTCGCCATGCTCCTGACCATGTGACGACCGCCTGGGCCCGGTTCGCGTGCCAAGCGCCCGCCGCCCGCGTGGCGTTGGTCACTGGCCGGTCGAAAGCCGTTCCACCGGGCGTCGCCAGCGCATAGGTTGGCGGCGAGCGCGCTGTCGCGTTCCGTGCGTACTCGGGGAGCCCATGCGATGCCTGCCCTGATCGGCCTGCTGCTGCTCGGACTGCTGCTCTCGACCGCCGCGCCCCGGCTGCTGACCCGGGCCCGCTGGGTGGAGCGCGAACCGGTGCTGGCACTGCTGGTGTGGCAGTGCCTCGTGGTGGCGGTGCTGCTGTGCTGCGCGCTGGGACTGGTGCTGGCCTCCTCCGCGGCCCTGCCGGAGCTGCGCGCCCTGGTGTTCGCGGGCGCCCCGCACGGGGTGGAGGACGCGTACGGTCTGCAGGACGCCGAGGGCTGGGGCCGGCTGTGTGCCGCGGTACTGGCGGCCGGCGGGGTGCAGACGGTGCTGGCGCTCACCCGCGAGGTGTGGACGGCCAAGGCGCTGCGCGACCGTCGACACGCCCAACTGGCGACCCGAGCACCGGAGTTGCCCGAGTCGATCGAAGCCGCCCGGAGCCGCCGGGAGCGGCTGGTGGTGCTGGAGAACGTCCGCCCCGAGGCGTGGTCGCTGCCCGGCCCGAACTCCCGCCTGGTGGTCACCACCGGCGCCCTCCAGCAGCTGACCGACCGGGAGCTGGCGGCGGTGCTGAGCCATGAGCGCGGACACGTCCGGGCCCGGCACCACTGGCTGCAGCAGTTCTCGCAGGCGCTCGCCACCGGCTTCCCGGGCGTGGGCGTCTTCCGCGCCTTCCGGGACCAGGTGGCGGAGCTGGTCGAGCTGGCGGCCGACGACCGGGCCGCACGCCGGCACGGCCGGCACACCACCGCCCTCGCACTGGCCGAACTCAACCTGGACCGCGGGGTGTTCGGCTCCTGCCCGCCCGGGCTGGCACAGTCCCCGAAGCGGGTGGACCGACTGCTCGCGGGGCGTCCGCGGCTCTCCGTGTCGCACCGGCTGCAGCTCACCGTCGCGGCTCTCGCCGCCCCCGCCGCGGCCGTCCTGCTCGCCGTCGCCCCGGGCCTGCGCTCACTCCTCTGAACCGACGGTCTCCTCTGAACCGAACAGCCCGAGCCCTTCCCGCCGGTCAGCCCGACGGGACTTCGCAGCCCTTGGCGGGCTCGCCGCCGAGGGTCAGTTCCAGCACCTCGCGGTGGAGCGGCCTGGCCTGCTCGTAGCGCTCCCGGCCGGCGTCGGTGAGGGTGAGCACGATGCCCCGCCGGTCGCTCTCGCACATCGCCCGGGTGACCAGTCCGGCCTTCTCCAGGCGGGCGATCAGCCGGGAGAGCGCGCTCTGGCTCAGGTGGACGGTGGGTGCCAGATCGCTCACCCGCAGCGCGTGGGCACCATTGGCGGCGCACCCCTCGACGAGGCGCTCCAGCACCTCGAACTCGCTCATGCCCAGCCCGAACCGGTCGCCCAGCTCGCGGTCGAGCGTGCAGGCGGCCGCCGCGTGCCGCGCCAGCAGCTCGCGCCACTGCGCGACGAGACCGGCCTCCGCCGGGGAGTCGAGTTCAGCCACGCCGCCAGCCTAGCACGTGCACAGGAAATTATTGCGTTCACATCTAATTCATTTGCATTGAATGCACACGCATGTACTGTCCTCCCCATGACCACCGCGACCGTCACGTCCCCCGACGCCTCGTCAACCAGCGGGCCGCACTGGACACCCCGCCTCTGGGGCACCCTGCTCGTACTCTGCGCCGCCATGTTCCTGGACGCCCTGGACGTCTCGATGGTGGGCGTCGCCCTGCCCTCCATCGGCACCGAACTCCACCTGTCCACCTCCACCCTGCAATGGGTGGTCTCCGGCTACGTGCTCGGCTACGGCGGCCTGCTGCTGCTCGGCGGCCGCGCCGCCGACCTGCTCGGCCGACGCCGGGTCTTCCTGGTCGCCCTGGCCGTCTTCGCCGCCGCCTCGCTGGCCGGCGGCCT
The DNA here is from genome assembly GCF_014656195.1 of Kitasatospora xanthocidica. Taxonomy (GTDB): domain Bacteria; phylum Actinomycetota; class Actinomycetes; order Streptomycetales; family Streptomycetaceae; genus Kitasatospora; species Kitasatospora xanthocidica. Next base: position 9,353 of record NZ_BNBY01000002.1, read on the forward strand.
GGTCGACGACGGCGGACTGCTGATCGCCGCCCGCTTCCTCAAGGGCGTCAGCGCCGCGTTCACCGCCCCGGCCGGCCTGTCGATCATCACCACGACCTTCGCCGAGGGGCCGGCCCGCAACCGGGCCCTGTCGATCTACACCACCTGCGCCGCCAGCGGCTTCTCGCTCGGCCTGGTGCTGAGCGGCCTGCTGACCTCGGTCGGCTGGCGCTGGACCTTCCTGATGCCCGTCCCGGTCGCGCTGCTCGCCCTGGTCTTCGCGGTCCGCCTGCTCCCCCGCCCGGTCGAGGAGCGCGCCAAGGGCGGCTACGACGTGCTGGGCGCGATCACCGGAACCGCCACCGTGCTGCTGCTGGTGTTCACCGTCACCGAGGCCCAGGGCGCCGGCTGGCTGAGCCCGCGCACGCTCGGCTCGCTGGCCGTGGTCGTCGCGCTGGCCGCCGCCTTCCTGCGGATCGAGAGCCGCGCCGCGCACCCGCTGGTCCGGCTCGGCATCTTCCGCAACGGCTCGGTCGCCCGGGCCAACCTGGTCGCCTTCGCGATGACCGGCGCGTACGGCGGCTTCCAGTTCGTGGTCACGCTCTACCTGCAGCACCTGCTCGGCTGGTCCGCCCTGCAGATGGCCCTCGGGCTGCTGCCCGCCGGCGCGTTCATCGCCCTCTCGGCACCGTTCATGGGCCCGATCGTGGACCGCTTCGGCACCGGGCGGCTGCTGCCGATCGGCCTGTTGTCCCTGGTCGGCGCCTTCGCCCTCTTCCTGCGGCTGGACGAGCACAGCTCCTACCTGGGCCTGGTGCTGCCGTCGATGCTGCTGCTCGGCGTCGGTTTCGCGCTGGCCTTCCCCTCGGTGAACATCGCCGCCACCGACGGCGTGGCCGACGAGGAGCAGGGCCTGGCCTCGGGCCTGGTGAACACCGCGATCCAGGTCGGCACCGCGGTGGTGCTCGCCGGGGCGACCGCGCTGATCACGGCCGGCAGCGCGGGCGGGGACAGCCCGCAGGCCCAGCTGGACGGCTACCGCCCGGCCCTGGTGTTCGTCGCCGCGGTCGCGCTGGTCGGCCTGGTGGTCGCGACGGTCGGAGCGCTGGTGGACCGACGCCGGAATTCAACTCCCGCACCGGTGCCGGATTATGATTATCAGTCGACCGGGTCGGCGAAGGCCCGGACCGGAGTCCTGACCGAGCACTGATCGAGCACCGCACCGCGGGCCCCGCCCCCGGCCGAACCCAGGCCGTGGGGCAATGGCGCCGGCTCCACCAAACCCCCGTGTTGGTGGAGCCGGCCGTCTTCGTACCGGCCGCCCGGGCGGCGCCCGCCGGGGCGCGGTTCCACAGGGCGGCTGTCGGCTTCGCCAGTATATTGGCCCGGAGCCAACGAACGTTCGGAGCAGTCACGATGGCACCTCGCGGGGATTCGGTCAATGAGGAGATGCGGCAGCGCTCCCGTCGACGCATCATGCGGGCCACCGTCGAACTCGTTGACCAGCGCGGTTACGCGGGCACCACCCTCACCGACATCGCCGAGCGGGCCGGACTGGCCCGCGGGCTGCTCTCCTACTACTTCGACGGCAAACGGCTGCTGATGCAGTCCGCGACGCACCGGATGATGCACCAGGCGCTCTCCGGCGCGCTGGCGGAACTGGTTCCCGGCGCCACCCCCGAGGACCGGCTGGCCCGCGCCATCGACGCCGTCCTCGCACTGGCGATGGAACACCCCCGGGTGATGCGCTCGCACCTGGCCCTGATCCTCGACCCGGACACCGGCGCCTTCGTCCAGGACCCGGAGCAGCAGCAACTCGGCGCGATCCTGCAGGGACTGCTGCGCGACTGGGGCGCGCCGGACCCGGTCGCCGAGCACGCGGTGCTGCGCAGCGCGCTGATGGGCGGGTGCATCGGGGTGCTGCTGCCGGGCGCCGAGATCCCGCTGGCCCCGATCAGGGCCGACCTCTTCCGCCGCTACGACCTCGCCTGGCACCTCGGCCGCCCGCCGCAGCCCCACCCGCCGGAACGCGAAAGGCCGCCGGCCCGCGGCTGACGGCGGGTGGGCGGCCTGGCGGTGGCGGCCTCGCATCGGCGACCTGGCGGTGGCGGCCTCGCATCGGCGACCTGGCGGTGACGGCCTCGCATCGGCGGCCTGGCGGTGGCGGCCTCGCATCGGCGACCTGGCGGTGGCGGCCTACTGCCCGGGGGCCCGTGAGGGAGAGACCTCACCGACCCCGGGTGGCAGCGGCTCAGCGCTCCTTCAGGATCGAGGCGAGCAGGTCTATGGTGCGCTCCGGCGTGAGGCTGTCCACGCAGAGCCGCTCCATGACCTGGATGTAGGCGTCCACGTCGTCCCGCTTGTCCAGGTAGAGCGCGCTGGTGAGCTGCTCCAGGTAGACCACGTCCGCGAGGTCCTGCTCCGGGAAGCGCAGGATCGTGAACGCACCGGACTCGCCCGCGTGCGCGCCGAAGCGGAACGGCATGACCTGGATCACCACGTTGGCCTGCTCGGCGACGTCGATCAGGTACTGCACCTGACCGCGCATCACCTTGGGCCCGCCGACCGGCCGGCGCAGCGCGGCCTCGTCGATGACCGCCCACAGCCGCGGGCTGCCGCCCTCGGTCAGCAGCTTCTGGCGGCGCAGGCGGAGGCTGACCCGCCGCTCGATCTCCTCCTCGCTGATGACCGGCCGACTCTGGCCGAAAACCGCCCGTGCGTACTCCTCGGACTGCAGCAGCCCGGGGATGAACTGCACCTCGTAGGTGCGGATCAGCTGGGCGGCCTCCTCCAGGCCGACGTAGGTCTGGAACCAGCCCGGCAGCACGTCGTTGAAGCTGTGCCACCAGCCGGACTTGTTGGCCTCGCGGACCAGGCCGAGCAGGGCCTCCCGCTCGATGCCGTCGTCGACGCCGTACAGGCTGAGCAGGTCGGCGACGTCGCGCTCCTTGAAGCTGACGCGCCCGAGTTCCATTCGGCTGATCTTGGACTCGGAGGCCCGGATCGCGTAGCCCGCGTCCTCGCGGGTGATGCCGCGCGCCTCACGCAGGCGACGTAGCTGCGAGCCGAGGAGGATCCGGCGGACCATCGAGCCGCCGCCCGGCTGAACTGTGGTCATGCGGTCGAAACCTCCACCTAGGGCAAACAGCGCACAGTCTGCCATCAGTTGAGCGCTCACGGTGCCGATACTGACGGATGTTCCTATCAGTTCCGCACTCCTCACACCAGGATGCACGTGCATCCGGCGCTTGCATATGCCAATAGTGCGACTGCACGTGAATCGACTCTTGCATCTGCAGTGAGCGCACACCACCATGGTGCACGTGCACCTGCACATCCCTGGCAATCCCGCGGGTTCCGCGTCCACCCCACGCGCGACTCCGTGCACCGGCCCGACGGCGTCCCCCGCGCCATCGGGCGTTCGAGTGCGCGCGCGCCTGGTCGAGGGAGCGGCCGAGCGGCCGAGCGAGTCGGAGGTGACCGGCATGACCCCGGCGGGTCCAGCCGTGTCCGCCCCCTTATGGGAGGAGCTCTTCATGAGCACCGGTACGGCTTTGGCGGTTGACCCCCATGTGGTCACCTGTACGCTCGCTCCTCGCTTCGAAGCCGTCAGAACCGCGCGCGACTTCGCCCGGACCACGCTCCAGCGCTGGGGACTGCCGGAGCTGTTCGACGACGTCGCGCTGGTGGCCTCGGAGCTCGTGACGAACGCGCTCCGGCATGCGATCGGCGCACGGCCCGACCCGACGGGCGGCGCCCCGGGCGAGTACGACTTTCCCACACAGCCGACCCCGGACGGGCGGCTGCCGATCCGAATAAGCCTGGTGCACCGCGCACCCCAGGTGGTCTGCGCGGTCAGCGATCCGAGCAGTGCCGGCCCGGTGGCCAGGGAAGCGGACTTCGTCGCCGAATCCGGCCGCGGACTGCACCTGGTGGAGTCCTTCAGCCGCTCCTGGGGCTGGCACCCGCTGGGCAGCGGCAAGGTGGTCTGGGCCATGTTCGAGGCGGAGCCGGCGGACGGCGCGTTCGACCCGCACGCGGGGGTCGGTGGCCGTTCGGCATTGGACGCGCTCGGCGGGCCGTTCGACGCCGGTGGGCGGCACCGGCGTTCGGCCTAGCGGCGGCGCGACGGGTAGCCGGCCGAATGCCCGGTCGAGTGCCCGGTCGAGTGCCCGGTCGAGTGGCCGGTCGAGTGCCTGGCCGAGTGCCCGGTCGAGTGGCCGGTCGAGTGCCTGGCCGAGTGACCGGTCGAGTGGCCGACCGAGCGTCTGGCCGAGGGAAGTCCCGGGAGGACCACACCCCGGGCCCTTCCGCATGGCCCGGTCGACGGACCGCACCGCAGGGCGGCCCCGGACACGCGCCGGAAGGGCGCCCGGGAAGAGACCCGCGAGGACACCCGGGCGAAGACCCGGCAAAAGACAAAGGCCGTCGTGGTGTCGGCACCCACGACGGCCCCCCGATGGTGAAGCACGGCGGCCGGTCAGACCGCCAGGTGGTCGAACTCCCCGTCCTTGGCCCCCAGCAGCAGGGCCGCGATCTCGGCCCTGGTGTAGATGAGCGCCGGACCGTCCGGGAAGCGCGAGTTGCGCATCGCCACGTCGCCACCCGGCAGGGCCGCGAACTCGACGCAGTTGCCCTGGGAGTTGCTGTGCAGGCTCTTCTGCCAGACCACCCCCTGGAGATCGGCGGCGGCCATCCCGTTGTAGGTGTCGTACGAGCCGTGCGTGTGCTGCGAATCCTGCGAGTCGTGCGAGTCGTGCATAGAAATCTCCCGAAGAGCTCCGGAGTTGTCGTCCAGCGCGGCGCCCCCGGCACCGCCGAACGAACGGACCGGCCCCGTACCGGCCCGGCACAACGCCTCACTTGACGCGATGATAGCCGCAGTGCACGTGCATCAGCACGGGACATTGCAGGTGCACGGGGCTTTTCACCCGGAGCCCCGAAGTCTTCACGGGGCCTTCTCCTGACGGTACGTAAACGGACATAGCCGATGGAATCGTCGAGCCTCCGATAACCGGCCGTGAGCGGCTCCCCGCTGAATGTTGATCTTCGGATGCCGGGAGTCGCATCTCTGTGACGCTCCGTCAGGCGACCTGGAGCCTGTGAGACATCTCACGCGCCACACCTGCAACGCCACGCGTCATTGAGTACGTCAAGGCAATGGTCCGCGCCCGCACGGGGGTTGGGTGAGGAATGTCCGAATTGTCGGCAAACCGACCGGATCGACACCGCGGGCACACCGGATCCGCACCCCGGCCGCGCGCAACCCGTACGGCAGCCGACTGCAGGCCTGACGGGCCGATGTCCTACGATCTCCGGCATGAGCACCGCAGCCATCCCGGGCGCGCCACTGCCCGTCCGCACTCCAGGCTCCCGTGCGCGGGGGCGCCACCGTCGTCCCGAGCGCCCCGAGATCCCCTCCGGCGCCCCGGCACTGGTGCTGGCCGTGCCCGCGGCCGCCGGGCCCGAGTCCCGGTCGGTCGTCGAGGAGCTGCTCTCGATCGTCCGCAGCGAGCACAACGGCGTCCAGGCCGCCGTCGGCTACCTGCCCGGCGACTCCGCCGAGGCCGGGGGCGGCGAGGACCGCACCGTCGCCGAACTCCTGGCCCTGGCCGCCGAGGCCGGGCTGCCGATGCCCGTCCTGGTGCCGCTGGTGCCCGGTCCGCACGGCTTCCTGACCGAACTCCACGCGCTCGCCGCCGAGTACGGCGCCCCCGTCACCGACGCGCTGGGCCCGCACCCGCTGCTCGCCGAGGCCGTGCACGTCCGCCTCTCCGAGGCCGGGCTGGCCCGCGCCGACCGGGCCCGGCTGTTCGCCATCGCGACCGCCGCGGACGGCGTGGTCCTGACCACCGTCGGCGGTGAGGACGCGGCCGCCGCGGCCGGCATCACCGGCGTGCTGCTGGCCGCCCGGCTGGCCGTCCCGGTCGTGGCCGCCGCCCTCGACGTGCCCGGCTCGGTCGCCGCGGCCGTCAACCACCTCAAGGAGACCGGCTCCCAGCGCCCCGCGCTGGCCCCGCTGGTGATCGGCCCCGAGGCCGACTCCGAGCTGCTCGCCACGGCCGCCGAGGAGACCGGCTGCCCGTCGGCGGCTCCGCTGGGCGCCTACCCGACCGTCGGCCAGCTGATCGCCTCCACCTACCTGGCCGCGCTGCCCGCGCCGTCCGCCGAGGACCTGGCGCGCGCCGAGGCGGAGGCCGCGGCCGCCGCCGGGGCCGAGGGGGCCGTCGAGGGCGTCCGCGGCGCCCACGCGGCCGCCGAGGGGCCCGTCGGGCAGTAACTGGACACCGCGCGCCCTTCCGCGCGCTCACGGGGCCCGGAACGACTTCCGTTCCGGGCCCTTTCGTCGTTCCCGCCGCACCTCGCGCGCCCTCCGCGTCCCACCCGCCACGCGCCGCGCCCCACGCGCCACGCCCCATGTCCTTGCGGCTTGCACCGTACGAGAGTTAAGCGGGCAATGAAATGTAATGTCCGTTCTGGTGTTTTTCGGCGTAAATGGCAGGCGCACCCCCCGGCGCTCGAATCCCGGACACTCCCCCGGTCCGGCGAGTGCGCCGCATTGTGCTTCGACACACCGTCACGCCACGTCTGAGGCGAAGACAGTTGTGGGCATCCGCAAAAGGATTGCCGGAAAACGATCATTTCCGATCATGATCGATAGCCATTTTGGCAGTTCCCGCTAAACCGTGATGCGCGTCACAGGTGTTTGCAGTTTGAACTTAAGTCTGCTTAACGTGCTCCCCGTTCGTGGCCACACGGACCCAGTTCATCCGCGACGCCGAGTCCTGCCGTCGGATGTCCTGGCAGCGCGAAAACGCATCACGGCAGGAGCGGGGGACCCACAGGTAAGTCGCCCCGGACCGGTCTTCGGAACGGTCCAGGGCTAGGGGTGAAGCCGCGCAGCGCGCGGCCGGGCAACTCCAGCCCGAATCCGACAGCTCACCTCGCAGGCGTGGGAGAGGATCGCGTCTTCATGCTGCCCACCAATGGCACCCGTCTGTCCAGCCGCACCCGTCGCGTGATCGCCGCCATCGGCGTCGCGGGCGTCGGCCTCACGATCCCCTGCCTCGTCACCGGCACCGCCTCCGCCGCCTCCGTCGCCACCTGGGACAAGGTCGCCGAGTGCGAGAGCGGTGGCAACTGGGCCATCAACACCGGCAACGGCTTCTACGGCGGCCTGCAGTTCACCTCCAGCACCTGGTCGGCCTTCGGCGGCTCCGCCTACGCCTCGCGCGCCGACCTGGCCACCAAGGACCAGCAGATCTCGGTCGCCGAGAAGGTCCTCGCCTCGCAGGGCCCCGGCGCCTGGCCGGTCTGCTCCGTCAAGGCCGGTCTGACCAAGGGCGGCGCCCCGGCCGCCGTCGACACCTCGGCCGGCTCGACCGCCGCCAAGCCCGCTGCTCCGGCCGCTCCGGCCGCCAAGCCCGCCGCCCCGGCCGCCAAGCCGGCGCAGACCCCGGCCCCGGCCGCCAAGCCGGCCGCGCCCGCCCAGGACGACGCGAAGGCCGCCACCGGCTCCGCGACCAGCGACTGGGCCCAGAAGGGTCACCAGTGGACCCAGGACGGCGACTACACCGTCGTCGCGGGCGACTGGCTGTCCTCGATCGCCGACAAGCACAACGTGCAGGGCGGCTGGCAGCGGCTGTACGACCTCAACCGCGCCACCCTGACCGACGGCCCCGACACCATCTACCCGGGCCAGCACCTGTCCTTCGGCGACGGCCAGGCCCAGCAGTCGGCCTCGACCGACCAGGCCGCCACCACGGGCAAGTCCGGCTCGGACTTCACCTGGTTCAACCGCTCGCAGAAGTCCGGTCAGTCCGCGAACGGCGGTTCCGTGAACGCCCAGCCGGCCGCCCAAACCCAGGCCCCGGCCGCCAAGCCCGCCGCCCCGGCGCAGACCCAGGCCCCGGCCGCGACCGGCAGCATGGCCGCCGCGGTCTCCTTCGCCGAGTCCAAGGTCGGCCAGGCCTACGTCTACGGCGGCACCGGCAACGGCGGCTGGGACTGCTCCGGCCTGACCCAGGCCGCGCTGCGCGCCGCGGGCATCTCCGTCCCGCGCGTCGCCGCCGACCAGGCCGCCGCCAGCACCCACGTCTCGCTGGACAGCCTGCAGCCGGGTGACCTGCTGTTCTGGTCCAACAACGGCCAGGACTCGGGCGTCTACCACGTCGCGATCTACGTCGGCGGCGGCAAGTACGTCGAGGCCGCCAACCCGAGCGCGGGCGTGCGCGAGATGACCGTGGCCGCCTGGGCCCCGGACTTCGCCGGCCGCGTCTGAGCACGACGGGCAGCCGAAGGCTGAGCCGCCCCCGGGGAGAGTCCGATCGCTCCTCCCCGGGGGTTCCGGCATGCCCGGGAGGTCGGGCGGGCCCCGGCCGCTTCCCCTGCGGCGCCCCGGGGTTCCGGCGAATTCCGTGGTGGAACCCCGCACGGGCGGGCATGCTGCTGCTCTGCACCCGAGGAGGAGTCACATGGCCCAGGTCACCGTCACGCTCGACGCGAACCTCGCGATCGACGCGATGATGCTCTCCGGTACCAAGAACCCGCAGGACGCCGTCGAACTGGTCCTGCGCGACTACCTGGCCCGCGGCCGCCGCACCGAGACCCGTACCGGCGAATCGGCCGACGGCCACCGCCTCACCGTCGACCGCCCCACCGCCCAGGAGGGCTGAATCCCCCGCCCGCGAGGGCCGGCCCGTCGCGAGTGAGGGCCCACCGACCGCACGTCGAAGGGCCCCGGAGAGCCAACTGCCCTCCGGGGCCCTTCAGTCGGTCGTACGGCCGGGGTTCAGCGCGCGCAGGCCCCGGTCGAGCCGCGCATCACCAGCTCCGGCTGGAACATGAACTCCCCGCGCTGGGCGGCGTTCCCGCCGACCTCCTCCAGCAGCGCGTCCACCGCGGCCGTGGCCATCGCCTCGACCGGCTGGCGGATCGTGGTCAACGGCGGCTCGGTGAAGGCGATCAGCGGCGAGTCGTCGAAGCCGACCACCGACACGTCCTGCGGCACCGACAGCCCGCGCTGCCGCACCGCCCGGATCGCCCCGAGCGCCATCATGTCGCTCCCGCAGACGATCGCCGTGCAGCCCTTGTCGAGCAGCGCGCCGGCCGCCGCGTGTCCGCCCTCCACGCTGAACAGCGTGTGGTGGACGAGGTTCTCGGCCTCCTCCTCGGTCCGCCCGAGCACCTCGCGCATCGCCGCCGTGAAGCCTTCTATCTTGCGCAGCACCGGCACGTACCGGCGCTGCCCGACGGCCAGCCCGATCCGCTCGTGCCCGAGTTCGGCCAGGTGCTGGACGGCCATCCACATCGCGGCCCGGTCGTCCGGCGAGATGAACGGCGCGTCGATCTTCTCGCTGAAGCCGTTGATCAGCACGAACGGCACCCCGCGCCCGGACAGCCGCGCGTAGCGGTCGTGGTCGGCCGTGGTGTCGGCGTGCAGCCCGGAGACGAAGACGATGCCGGCCACGCCCCGGTCCACCAGCATCTCCACCAGTTCGTCCTCGGTGGATCCGCCCGGGGTCTGGGTGCACAGCACCGGCGTGTAGCCGTGCCGGCTGAGCGCCTGCTCGATCACCTGCGCCAGAGCGGGGAAGATCGGGTTGCTCAACTCCGGTGTGATCAGCCCGATCAGCCCGGCGCTGCGCTGGCGCAGCCGGGTCGGCCGCTCGTAGCCGAGCACGTCGAGGGCCGCCAGCACGGTCTGCCGGGTGGCCGCCGAGACGTTCGCCTTGCCGTTGAGCACGCGGGAGACGGTGGCTTCGCTGACCCCCGCCTGTGCCGCGATGTCTGAGAGTCGCGCCGTAGTCACGGTCCCAGAGCCTATTGCAACCACGTCAGACCGCCCACCAGCCGGTGCTGTCCGGAGCGAGCACCGTCTCGCCGCCGTCCACCACGAGCTCGGTCGAGGCCAGCAGCAGCGCGCCCGGGGCCGGTATCCGCACCGGCTCGCCGGTGGTGTTCACGGTGCAGACGAAGGAGCCGCGGCGGAAGGCGAGGGTGCCCTCGGGGCCGTCCAGCCACTCGACCCCGGTGCCGGCGCCGAGGTCGGCCTGCGCCCGGCGGACGGCCAGGGCGCTGCGGTAGAGCTCCAGGGTGGAGGAGGGGTCGCCGGTCTGCGCCTCGACGCTCAGCTCGGCCCAGGCGGCCGGCTGCGGCAGCCAGGACGGCCCGCCGGCGGCCGGGCCGAAGCCGTACGGGGCCTCGGTGCCGGACCACGGGATCGGGACGCGGCAGCCGTCGCGGTAGCCGTCCTGTCCGGCCTGGCGGAAGAAGGACGGGTCCTGACGGACCTCGTCGGGCAGGTCGGTGACGTCCGGCAGGCCGAGCTCCTCGCCCTGGTAGACGTACGCGGAGCCGGGCAGCGCGAGCATCAGCAGGGTGGCGGCGCGGGCGCGGCGCAGGCCGAGTGCGCGGTCGCCGGGGGTGCGGATCTGGGTGCCGAGGCCGGGCTCGTTGGCGAAGCGGGTGGCGTGCCGGGTGACGTCGTGGTTGGACAGCACCCAGGTGGTGGGGGCGTCGACCGGGCGCATCGAGTCGAGCGAGAGGTCGATCACCTCGCGCAGCGCGGTGGCGTCCCAATCGGTGCCCAGGTACTGGAAGTTGAAGGCCTGGTGCAGCTCGTCGGGGCGGACGTAGTTGGCGGTGCGCTGGACGGTCGGGGTCCAGGCCTCGGCGACGCCGATCCGCTGCCCCGGGTACTCGTCGAGGATCTCGCGCCAGCTGCGGTAGATCTCGTGCACGCCGTCCTGGTCGAAGAACGGCATGACGTCGTTGCCGAGCAGCTTGAGCTGGTCGGCGCCGCCGAGGTCGGGCAGGCCGGGGGCCTTGACCAGGCCGTGGGCGACGTCGATGCGGAAGCCGTCCACGCCCATGTCGAGCCAGAAGCGCAGGATCGAGCGGAACTCGTCGGCGACGGCCCGGTTCTCCCAGTTGAAGTCGGGCTGCTCGGGGGCGAAGAGGTGCAGGTACCAGTCGCCGGGGGTGCCGTCCGGGTTCTCGGTGCGGGTCCAGGCCGGGCCGCCGAAGATGGACTCCCAGTCGTTGGGCGGCAGTTCGCCCTTGTCGCCCTTGCCGGGGCGGAAGTGGTAGCGGTCGCGGAGCGGGGAGCCGGGGCCCTCGCGCAGGGCGCGCTGGAACCACTCGTGCTGGTCCGAGGAGTGGTTGGGGACCAGGTCGACGATGATCCGCAGGCCCAGCTCGTGGGCGTCCCGGATGAGGGCGTCGGCGTCCAGCAGGGTGCCGAACATCGGGTCCACCGCGCGGTAGTCGGCGACGTCGTAGCCGGCGTCCGCCTGCGGCGAGGCGTAGAACGGCGAGAGCCAGACCGCGTCCACGCCGAGGTCGCGCAGGTAGGGCAGGCGGCTGCGGATGCCGGGCAGGTCGCCCATGCCGTCGCCGTTGGAGTCGGCGAAGCTGCGCGGGTAGACCTGGTAGATGACCGCGTCCCGCCACCAGTCTCTGGAGGTGCCGCCCGCCGCAGGAGCCGGGGTGGCCGCCTCGTGGGCGGTGTCGGCGACAGGCCGGGGGGTGTCGGCCAGGTTCTGGGTCATGGACGGTATCCCTTGGGGATCGGAGGAGCGGGGAGCCTTGCGCGCGTGGTGTGCGGCGTCAGGCGTCACGACTTGGAGGCACCGGCGGTCAGGCCGGTGACCAGGTGGCGCTGCACCAGGTAGAAGAACGCCGCGGACGGGATCGCGATCAGCACCGCGGTCGCGGCCATCAGGTTCCACTGGGCGTCGTGCTCGCTGACGAAGGTCTGCAGGCCGACGGCCAGCGTGTACTTGTCGGAGCTGAGCATGAACGTCGAGGCGAACGGGACCTCGGCCCAGTAGGTGAGGAAGGAGTAGAAGGCGGCGACCGCCAGGCCCGGGCGGGCCAGCGGCAGCACCAGCCGCCAGAAGGTGCCGAACGGGCTGAGCCCGTCGACCCGGCCGGCCTCGTCGATCTCCACCGGGATGGTGTCGAAGTAGCCCTTCAGCAGCCAGGCGCAGTACGGCACGGTGGTGGTCGAGTAGACCAGGATCAGACCGGTGTAGCTGTCCAGCAGGCCGAGTTCGGAGAGCATCGTGTACATCGGCACGATCAGCACCGCGATCGGGAACATCTGGGTGACCAGCAGCGACCACATCAGCGGCTTGTGCCCGGGGAACTTCATCCGGGAGACGGCGTAGCCGGTGGTCGCGGCGAGCAGCACGCCGAAGACGGTGGTGATGCCGGAGACCAGCAGGGCGTTGCCGAACCAGGTGAAGAAGTCGGTGTCGGACAGCACGTGCTGGTAGTTCGACAGCGTGAGCTTGTCGAGGATCTGGCCGGGGTGGAGGTAGTCGGTCTTGTCCGGGCCGAGCGAGACGAAGAGGATCCACCCGACCGGGAACAGCGCGATCAGGCTGGCCACGGTCAGGGTGCCGTGGGACAGCGCCCGGACCAGCGGGCTGCTCTCGCCGCGCCGGCGGACCTTGGCCGGCCGGGCGGCCGGGGCCGCGGTCGCCGCGGGGGCCGGGCGTTCGGTGGTGGTGCTCATCGGGTTACCTGCCTTCGTGGGTCAACTGGGTCCGGGGCCTCAGCCGTTGGCCTGCTCGTTGCGGGCGAGCCAGCGCCGGTAGAAGGCGGTGAAGACGATCAGGATGGACAGCAGGATCACGCCGTACGCGGCGGACTGCGCGTAGTCCCGGGGGATCTGGCCGAAGCCGAGGCGGTAGGCCCAGGTGACCAGCAGCTGGGCGTCGGGGGCGCCGGTGCCGAACAGCAGGAAGATGACGTTGAACTGGTTGAAGGTCCAGATCACGCCCAGCAGCACGACGGTGGAGGAGACGGCGCGCAGCCCGGGCATCGTGACGTGCCGGAAGCGCTGCCAGGGCGTGGCGCCGTCCATCTCGGCGGCCTCGTACAGCTCGGCCGGGATCGACTGCAGGCCGCCGAGCAGCGAGATCATCATGAACGGCACGCCGGCCCAGGTGTTCACCAGGATCGCGGCCGCCTTCTGCGCCCACGGGTCGGTGAGCCAGCCGGGCTCGGGCAGGTGCAGGGCGGAGAGGATGCCGTTGACGACGCCGCCGTCGGCGAGCATCAGGCGCCAGGAGAAGACGGTGACGAAGGTGGGCACGGCCCAGGGCAGGATGAGCAGCATCCGGTAGGCGGCGCGCCCGCGCAGCTTCTTGTTGAGCAGCAGGGCGAGGCCGAGGCCGAGGCTGTAGTGCAGGAAGACGCAGACCGCCGTCCAGGCGATGGTCCAGACGAAGTGCGACCAGAAGCGGTCGTACGAGCCGGGGCCCCAGAGGATGTCGGCGTAGTTGTGGAAGCCGACGAAGTTGTAGCTGGCCGGGATCTCGTTGACGCCGATCTTGCGGGCGACGTTGAGGCTGTTGGCGTCGGTGAGGGTGAGCCAGACGCCCTCGACGAGCGGGTAGATCACCAGCGCGCCGAGCACCAGCACGACCGGGGCGATCATCGCGTAGGCGTACCAGTGCTTGGCGTAGGAGCGCTTGACGCGTTCCCGCAGGCTCGGACGCTGCTCGCGCTCCCGGCTGCCCTTGCCGGTGGCGCCCTGCACGGCGACTGACATCGTTTGCACCTTCTCGGGGGGTTCTCGGGGGCCGACGGGACCGACGGAACCGGCGGAACCGACGGAGCCGATTGAGCCGATTGAGCCGACTGGGAGCCGACGGCCCGGCCTGCCGGGGGCGGCAGGCCGGGCTCGGGGACTACTTGGCGAAGCCCGGCAGGAGCTTGGCGTAGTCGGTGGCGACGGTGTTCAGCGCGTCCTGGGTGGAACCGCCCTGGACGGCCTTGCCCAGGTTGGTGCCGAGCGAGGCGAACAGCGAGCTGTACTCGGGCAGTTCGGGGCGCGGCTTGGCGCTGTCCAGGATGCTCTGGAAGCCCGCGATGCCCGGGTCGGCCTTGACGTCGGCGGTGAAGGCGTCGGAGCGGGTGGGCAGCGTGGAGTTCTTCTGCGCGATGAACGCCTGGCTCTCGGCCGAGGTCATGAAGGCGGCGAACTTCTCGGCGGCGGCCTTGTGGGCCTTGTCCGCACCGGCGTAGACGGCGATGTTGTGGCCGCCGGTGGGGGCGCCGGCCTTGCCCGCGGAGCCGCCGGGAACGGCGGCGATGCCGAGGTTGCTCTTGTCGGCGAAGGCCGAGCCCTTGTAGATGTTGGTGATCTCCCAGGGGCCCTGGATGATCGCCGCGACCTTGCCGCTGTTGAAGGCGTCCATCATGTGCGCGTAGGCGTCGGTGGTGACGTCGGCCTTGGCGGTGCCGGGGGAGGTGAACATCGTCTTGTAGGTCTCGACGGCCTTGACGGCCTCCGGCGAGGTGACGGTGATCTTCTTGCCGGCGGCGTCGACGGTGTCGGTGCCCTCGCCGAACAGGAACGGCATCGCGTAGTAGCCGTCGGCGGCCTTCAGCCAGAAGCCGTCCACGCCGGCCTTCTCCTTGACGGCGGCGGCGTCGGCCTTCAGCTCGTCCCAGGTCTTCGGCGCCGCGGTGATGCCGGCCTTCGCGAAGAGCTCCTTGTTGTAGAGCAGGCCGAGGGTGTCGGTCACCAGCGGGACGCCGTACAGCTTGCCCTCGTACTTGGCCTGCTGGATCAGGCTGGGCTGGAAGGCGGAGGTGTCGGCGGCGGCCGGGGTGCCGTCCAGCGGCTCCAGGTAGCCGGCCTTGGCGAAGGCGGCGGTCCAGCCGACCTCGGAGCGGAACACGTCCGGAGCGCCCTTGGCCCCCATCGCGGTCTGGAGCTTGTTCTGCGCCTGGTCGAACGGGACGTTGACGAAGTTGACCGTGATGTTCGGGTTGGCGGCCTGGAACTTCTTCACGAGCTCCTGGTAGTTCGGCGCCTCGTTGGTGGCGTTCGACGTGTCCCAGTACGTGAGGGTGACCGGCCCGTCGGCCTTGCCGTCCGAGCTGGAGCCGCTGCTGCCACAGGCAGCCATCGAGACCGCGAGGGCCACAACGAGGGCAGAGGCCGCGATGCCACGCCGCATGAGAACTCCTTGGGAGGGTGGGGGTGCCCGAGATGTTCGGAGACAGGCGCATAATGGCTGCCTCGTGCCGACCGCACCGTTGCTGCCGTCGGGCTCGGGAAGGAAGTTAACAGCGGTGAAAGATCGACGGAAAGTCCTTGCAGCAAGTTTCTGCAAGAAATGGCGATCGTTACATCCACGTGTCCTGGACGTTGCCACACGGTAGTCGGCTTCCGCCACCACTTGCCCCGGTTCGCCCGATTCACCCCTCCCCGGTCGACCGACGGGACCACCCTGCGTGGCCGAAAGCCACCTCCCGCACACTGGACCCATGCGCATCAGAGCCGTCACCAGGGACGAACTTCCGCTGCTCACCGAGCTGGAAGGGGCCGCCGGCGCCCCCTTCGCCGCGATCGGCATGCCGGAGATCGCCGAGGACGACCCCCCGGCCCCGGAGGAGCTGGCGCACTACCTCGACCACGGCCTCGCCCTCGCCGCCGAAGCCCCCGACGGCACGATCGCCGCCTACCTGCTGGCCGAGCCGGTGGACGGCGCACTCCACATCGAGCAGGTCTCCGTCCACCCCGACCACGCCCGCCGCGGCATCGGCCGGGCGCTGATCGAGCACCTCGCCCGGACCACCGACGCCCCGGCGCTCACCCTCACCACCTTCGCCGAGGTGCCCTGGAACGCCCCCTACTACGCGCGCTGCGGCTTCCGTCCGCTGTCCGACGCCGAGACCACCACGGGCCTGCGCGAGATCCGCCGCAAGGAGGCCGAGCACGGCCTGGACCGCTGGCCCCGGCTCTGCATGCGCCGGGACCTCCGGCCCTGAGCCGCCGGACCCGCTAGTTGGTCCCCAGCCGCAGCACGGTCGTCGAGCGGAACTCCTCGCCCGGCCGCAGCACGGTGCTCGGGAACGCCGGGTGGTTCGGGGAGTCCGGGAAGTGCTGGGTCTCCAGCGCGATCCCGGCGAACGGCCCGTACGGGACGCCGCTCGCGCCGGTGACCGCGCCCTGGAACTTGTTCGCCGTGTAGACCTGGATGCCCGGCTCGGTGGTCAGCACCTCCAGGGTGCGGCCGCTGGCCGGGTCCTCCAGCAGCGCCGCCCGCGCCGGGGCGCCGTCCGCCGGGCGGGGGCGCAGCACCCAGTTGTGGTCGTAGCCGCCCGGCCCGGCCAGCTGCGGGTGCGGGTCGTGCACCGACTTGCCGATCGGGGTGGCCACCGTGAAGTCGAACGGCGTGCCGGCCACCGGTTCGGTCCGCCCGTACGGGATCTGCCGCTCGTCGGCCGGGGTGTACTCGTCGGCGTCCAGGGTGAGCAGGTGGCCGAGCACGTCGCCGCTGCCTTCACCCGCGAGGTTGATGTACGCGTGGTTGGTCAGGTTGACGACGGTCGGCTTGCTGCTCACCGCGCGGTAGTGGATCACCAGCTCGCCGGAGGCGTCCAGGGTGTAGTCGACGGTGACGTCGAGCGCGCCGGGGAAGCCCTGGTCCCCGTCCGGGCTGTGCAGCCGCAGCCGCACCCCGCCCTCGACGGGCTCGGCCGCCCACATCCGCTGCGCGAAGCCGTCCGGCCCGCCGTGGATGGTCATGCCGGCGCCGGTCGGGGCGAGCCGGTGCTCCTCGCCGTCGATGGTGACCGAGGAGTGGTCGATCCGGTTGGCGTACCGGCCCACCACCGTGCCGTAGTGCCGGGCCGGGCCGAGGATCTGGGACAACTCGTCGGAGGCCAGCAGCAGTTGGGCGGAGCGGCCGGAACGGTCCGGCGCGCTCAGGGTGTGCAGGGTGGCGCCGAGGGTGAGCACGCTCGCCTCGTACGGGCCGGCCGTGAGCGTCCAGCGCCCGATCGCGGCCCCCGCTCCCGAGGGGTCGAGGGGTTCGTGCCGAACGCTGGTGGCCTCGCTCGCCATGGCCTGCTCCTCACTGTCGGCCGCGGCGCACCGCGACCGCCCGCTTCCTGGTCCGTCGGGAGGGGCACCACGGCAGCCCCCCGTGTCCGTCAGCCTAGCGAGGGCGGCGTCGGCGGGGGCGTAACCGCGCCAGCGTGCGCCGCCGTCGGCACCCGCCGCCCGTGGGCACCCGCCGCCCGTGGGTACGGGCCGCCCGTGGGCGACGGCCGCTCTGACCGACCGCCACCGTCCGCGCGGGGCCGCCCGCTCCTGCTCCCCTACTCCTCGTCCTCCGCCCCAGGCCGGGTCGCCTCCCGCTGCTGCGGCGGCAGTCCGAGCGCCGAGGCCAGCCCGTCCGGCCCGCTGCCCGCCTTGCGGTAGACCGCGGCCAGCCGCCGGTTGACCAGGCCGATGTGCAGCCCGAGCTCCTCGGCGATCCGCTGCGGCGGCAGGCCCTGCACCGCCCGCTGGGCGACCTCCAGTTCCGGCCCGCTGAGCGTGTCCAGGGTGTCCCCGAAGTCGCGCAGGCCCAGCCGGTTGGGCCGCAGCCCGTAGTTGGCGAGCTCCCGCCGCGCCTGGTCGACCAGCCCCTCCGCCGAGCAGTGCTGGGCCAGTTCGATGCCCTGGTACAGGTACTCCTGGGCGTCCTCCAGCCGTCCGACCCGGCGCAGCGCGGCGCCGAGGTCGACCAGCGCGACGGCGTGCTCGTAGCCGGCCGGGGACTGCCCGAGGTACGTCACGGCCTGCTCCAGCAGGTCGACCGCCTGCTGGCCGTCCTCGACCTGTGCCTGGAGCCGCAGCGCGCTGCCGATCGCCGAGGCGGTGCCGAAGGTCCGCGCGTCCCGGACGGCCGTCTGGGCGTACTCGCGGGCGCGCTCCGGCTCGTCGTCCGCGATCGCGATGGCGAGGTGGCCGGCCCAGGGCGCCCAGACGGTGTTGCGCCAGCCGCGGACCTCCAGCTGGGCGCCCGCCTCGGTGAGCGCGGCGGCGGCGCCCGCGTACCGGTTCTTGGCGACCAGCAGCTTGCCGTACAGCGAGGCCGCGTCGGGCAGCACCATGGCGGTCGCGTGGTACGGCGGGTGGAAGCCGAAGTCGTTGGCGAACTCCCAGGCCTCCTCGACCCGGCCGCGGGCGATCAGGGTGTCCACCAGCACGCCGACGGCGTCCCAGGCCAGCGGCAGCTTGCGCCCGATCCGCTCGGAGATGCGGAACGCCCGGCGCAGGAAGTCCTCCGCCTCGGCGAGCAGGCCGCGGCGGAACCGGGCCAGCCCCATCAGGAAGTACGCGAAGCCCCGGTGGGCACCGCTCCAGCCCGCGATCTCGAACTGGATGATGGCGTCGGCGGCCAGCCGTTCGGCCTGGGCGACGCGGTCGTTGTAGATGTACGTCAGGCAGAGCATCGAGGGCAGTTCGAAGCCCCAGGTGGTGTCGGTCCAGCCGAGGCCCTTGGGCAGCCGGCCGCCGTCGAGGACCTCGTCGGCGAGCGCGAGCGCCTCGGCGGAGGGGGCGCCGCGCAGGGTGAGGTCCCAGGCCCGCATGGCGAGCACGGCCCGGTCGGCGGCCTCCCGGCCGGTCAGCCGGTCGCACATCTCGGCGAGCCGGGCGGAGCGGCCGCAGCCGTCCTCCTCGGACTTGCGGAAGGCGTGCCACATGAACGAGGCGGCCTGGAGCCGTTGCCGCCCGGCCGGGTCGGCGGTCTGCCCCGCCTCCTCCTGGCAGACCAGCGCGGCCTGGCGCAGCTCGCCGCTGTGCGCGAGCACCTCGGACAGCCGGAAGGTGGCGTCCACCCGCAGTTCGGGGCGGAGCGGCACCTCGTCGGGGTCGAGGGCGAGCTTGAGCTGGTTGACGGTGGCGACGGGGTCGGTCAGCAGGGCGGAGTAGCCGAGTTCGTACAGCACCTCGGCCTTGATCTCGTCGGCGGGCGGCTCGTTGAGCGCGCGGTTGAGGCAGCGCTGGGCGGCCTCGGGGGCGCCGATCAGCTGGTGCTCGACGGCGGCGCGGCGCAGCTTCTTGACGATCCGGTCGTCGCCCTCGCCGGAGTGGGTCTCGACCAGGTGGCGGGAGGCGGCGAGCAGGCCGAGTCCGGCGTTCTCGATCTCGACGGCGGCGATGCCGTGCATGCCCAGGCGGGTGGCGTCCGGCATGGTGTTGTAGATCGAGCTGGCGATCAGCGGGTGGACGAACTCGAGGTTCCCGTTGGGCGACTGGGTGAGCACGCGCTGCTTGCGCAGCTGCTTGATGGAGTCGCGGGCGCCCTCGGTGCTCTGGGTGGAGATCCGGGTGGCGAGGTCGATCCGGATGTCGGTGCCCAGCATGGCGCAGGCCCAGGCGAACCGCAGGGTGGCGGCACCGAGCTGGTCCAGCCAGCTCTTGAGGGTCATCCCGGTGGCGTCGACGGCGAGTTCGCGCAGTTGCCGGGAGTTCTCCTCGACCGGTTCGAGCTCCTGGTCACGGACCTGGTCGAGCAGGCGGCCGGCCTCGAAGGGGTTGCCGTTGACGACGTTCCAGAACTCGTAGCAGAAGGCGTCCTCGGCCTTGTCGCCGAGTTCGGCGCGGATCATGTCGGTGACGGAGTTGAGGTTGAGCCGGTTGAGTTCGTGCTTGCGGCCCTTGAGGCCGACGAGGTCCCGGCGGAAGTCGTGGGTCTCGGTCGGCCAGTCGTTCTCGTCCTCGCGGAAGGCGAAGACGAGCAGGACGGGCAGTTCGCCGGAGCGGACGGCGAACTTGGTGAGCCAGGACAGGGATTCCGCGTCGGCCCAGTGCAGGTCGTCGACGATCATCACCATCGGGGCGCGGCGGGGTGCGAGCTGGGTGAGGACGTAGTCGAGGCCGTCCCGCACGCCCTGCGGGTCGAGGCGGCGGGCGCCGGCCTTGGGCTGCTTGAGGCCCATGGCCGGTCCGACGACCTCCTCCCAGGTGCCCATGACCTGCCGGAACTCGTCCGGCCGCAGGTGGCTGAGCACCGGCTGGAGCAGCTGGCGCAGCACGTGGTAGGGCTCCTTGAACTGCCGTTCGCCGCCTCGGGCGAACAGCACGGTGGCGCCCTCGCGCAGTTTGGCGATCCGTCGGACCTCGTGCAGCAGGGTGGTCTTGCCGATGCCGGGGCGGCCGGAGAAGGCGAGCAGGTCGCCGATCTCGGTGCCGCCGGCGGCGAAGTCGCGGCAGAGCCGGTCGACGGCGGCCTCCACCGAGCGCAGTTCGGCGTCACGGTCGCGCAGTCGGACCCGGGGCGCGGTGCCGTCGCCGTCCCGACCGGAACCGGCTCCGGTCCGAAGTTCGTTCTCCTGCTCGGTCACCGTCGCGCCTCCGCCTCGCCCGAACCCGTCACAGCTCCATCACTGCGTGGAGCCGAGGGTAGCGCCGCGTGGGCCTCACCGTGCGGCATTCGTGCAGGCTGGGGCAGACGGTGAGGGTTTGGACGGCTTGCCAAGGGCAATTGCCCTATATCCCTAACGTCCGATCATTGCATCAGATACCCTACGGCCCGCGAGGCTCAGATGATCTTGCGCCCCCCACCCTCATCATCCACATCTCGCCGCGTCAACTCCCCACACCCTCAGTGTTCGAACCACAAGCGCCCCCACCCTCCGCTGCACCGGGAGTCCGATGTCTGACGACACCTCACTTCAGATCCCGTTCCCGCACCGCCGCAGTCCCCACGGCGCGCACGCCACCGCGCTGCACCGCGCCTGGCTGGTCCGCCACCCGCTGCTCCCCGACGCCGACCGCCCCGGCTACGCGCACTGGGAGGTGGTGGACCTCGCCGCGCTCGGCTACCCGGACGCCGGACCGGACGAACTCGCCCTGGCCGCCGACCTGATGGGCTTCTACTTCCTCTTCGACGACCAGTTCGACGGCCCGCTCGGCCGCCGTCCCTCGGAAGTGGCGCCGATCTGCGAACGCCTGATCGCCGTACTGCACGGCGCCCGCCCCGACCAGGGCTCCGCGGTCGAGACCGCCTTCGCCGACCTCTGGAACCGCAGCGTGCGCGGCATGCCCGCCCGCTGGCAGGCCCGCGCCGCGTACAACTGGGAGTACTACCTGGCCAGTCACCCCGCCGAGGCGGCCGGCCGGATCTCCGCCCGCCCCCCGGACCGGGACGGCTACCTGGAACTCAGACGGGGCACCGCGGCGATGGAGACGATCTTCGACATGGTCGAGCGGATCGGCCAGTTCGAGGTCCCCGCCGCCGTCCTCCACCACCCGGTGCTGCGTCAACTCCGCCAGCTGGCGGCCGACATACCGTCGCTCAGCAACGACGTGCGGTCCTACCCGCTGGAGGCGCCGCGCGGGGACGTGAACAACCTCGTCATGATCGTCCAGCGCGAGCGCCACTGCTCGGCCGAGGAGGCCTGCTCGGCGGTCATCGCGGAGGCGCAGCTGATGGTCGAGCGCTGCGCCGAGCTGCGCGACCGCCTCCCCGACGTCTACCGCGAGTTGGGCCTGTCCCGGATCGAGCGCACGATCGCCCAGCGGTACGCGGACGGGCTGCTCACCTGGCTGGCGGGCTACCTCAGCTGGGAGGCCCGCACCGGTCGGTACCACGCGGTCTGACGCCCGCCCGGCCGTCGAACACCGGCCGCCGCACGCCGACCGGGGCAGCCGGCCGGCGAAGCCGACCGCGCCCGCGGCGAGGGCCACGCCCGCGCGCCCGCCCCCGCGCGGGCGGGCCGCCCCGCGCCGGTCCACCGCCCCCCGCGCCGGGTCACGCCCCCACCCGACCGCCGCCGCACCCCCTCCGCCCGTGCCCCGCGCCCGTGTCCGCGCCCGCGCTCGGCCCCGCACCCGGGCCCGCACCCGTGAGAACGGCCGGAACGCGCACCCTCCGTACGAACCCTCGTACGGACCGTAGCCGCGGCGCGCGCCCGGCGGTTAGGGTGCTCGACGGCGGGCGCCCCCAGCGGGCGTCCGGCCCATGTGCGTGTCCTGCCCCTCCCGCCGGGCCGCCCCGACCGGGCGGCCCGGCGCGCTGCTCCGGCCGTACGGCCCGGGCGGCGCCCGACGTCGCGAGGAGACACCAGAGCATGACGGTCTACCAGCCCCCCGGCACGCCCGGCAGCATCGTCGCCTACCGCTCCCGGTACGAGCACTGGATCGGTGGCGGTTGGACGCCGCCGGTGCGCGGCGAGTACTTCGGCGACCCGACCCCGGTCACCGGCGAGGTGTTCACCGAGGTCGCCCGGGGCACCGCCGAGGACATCGAGGCCGCCCTGGACGCGGCCCACGCCGCCGCCCCGGCCTGGGGCCGCACCCCGGCCGCCGAGCGGGCGCAGGTGCTGCTGCGGATCGCCGACCGGATGGAGGCCAACCTGGAGCAGCTGGCCGTCGCGGAGAGCTGGGAGAACGGCAAGCCGGTCCGCGAGACGCTGGCCGCCGACCTCCCGCTCGCCGTCGACCACCTGCGCTACTTCGCCGGTGCGCTGCGCGCCCAGGAGGGCAGCCTCTCCCAGCTGGACGAGGACACCGTCGCGTACCACTTCCACGAGCCGCTGGGCGTGGTCGGCCAGATCATCCCGTGGAACTTCCCGATCCTGATGGCGGTCTGGAAGCTCGCCCCGGCGCTGGCGGCCGGCAACGCGGTGGTGCTCAAGCCCGCCGAGCAGACCCCGGCCTCGGTGCTGCTGCTCGCCGAGCTGACCGCCGACCTGCTGCCGCCCGGCGTGCTCAACATCGTCACCGGCTTCGGCGAGGAGGCCGGCGCGCCGCTGTCCGCCAGCCCGCGGATCCGCAAGCTCGCCTTCACCGGCGAGACCTCGACCGGCCGGCTGATCGCCCGCGCGGCGGCCGACAACCTGATCCCGGTCACCCTGGAGCTCGGCGGCAAGAGCCCCAACGTGTTCTTCGGGGACGTCGCCGCCGCCTCGGACGCCTTCTACGACAAGGCGGTGGAGGGCTTCGCGATGTTCGCCCTCAACCAGGGCGAGGTCTGCACCTGCCCCAGCCGCGCGCTGATCGAGTCCTCGATCTACGAGCGGCTGCTCGCCGACGGCCTGGAGCGGGTGCGCGCGATGCGCCAGGGCGACCCGCTGGACACCGAGACCCAGGTCGGCGCCCAGGCCAGCGTCGAGCAGCTGAAGAAGATCCT
Source organism: Kitasatospora xanthocidica (assembly GCF_014656195.1). Classification (GTDB taxonomy): domain Bacteria; phylum Actinomycetota; class Actinomycetes; order Streptomycetales; family Streptomycetaceae; genus Kitasatospora; species Kitasatospora xanthocidica. The sequence goes on from NZ_BNBY01000002.1 coordinate 32,269, forward strand.
CTCCTACTTCGAGATAGGCCAGGCCGAGGGCGCCAAGGTCCTCACCGGCGGC
>NZ_BNBY01000002.1:32350-560425 GCF_014656195.1 Kitasatospora xanthocidica
GCCGGCGGGTACTACGTGACGCCGACCGTCTTCGAGGGCGACAACTCGATGCGGGTCTTCCAGGAGGAGATCTTCGGCCCGGTCGTCTCGGTGACCCGCTTCGACGGCTTCGACCAGGCCGTGGCCCTCGCCAACGACACCCAGTACGGGCTCGGCGCGGGCGTGTGGACCCGCAGCCTCAACACCGCCCACCGGGCCGGACGCGCCATCCAGGCTGGCCGTGTGTGGACGAACTGCTACCACGCCTACCCGGCCCATGCCGCCTTCGGCGGCTACAAGAACTCCGGGATCGGGCGCGAGAACCACAAGACGCTGCTGGAGCACTACCAGCAGACCAAGAACCTGCTGGTCAGCTACTCCCCCGACGCGGTCGGCTTCTTCTAGGCCGGGCCCGGGGCAGGCGCGGGCCGGGCTCGAACCCGGCTCACGGCAAAGGTGGAGCGGGAGGCCGGGGCCGGCCTCCCGCTCCACCGCCACTCCCCGTGGCGGACTGTCAGGACAAATCGCCTGTTTCTGGATCTAAGCACATGAATGCACCGATTTTTCCGACGCGCCGCCGACATGCCCGAACGGCCCGCGCGAACGCCGTAGACAGGACTCCCCCGTCCGCTCATCCCCGTTGGGAGTCCCGGCAGATGACCATTTCCCCCGCCAAGCTCAGCGACCCCGCCGTCCGCGCCTTCGTCACCGCGGTCAACGCGGGCGACCGCGCGGCCTTCCTGGCCGCGCTCACCCCGGACGCGACCATGTCCGACGACGGCTCCGACCGCGACCTGTCGCAGTGGATCGACCGGGAGATCTTCACCTCGAACGGCCGCATGGACGTCCAGACCGAGTCGAGCGGGGGCCACGCGCTGGTCGCCAACTTCACCAACGAGACCTGGGGCGAGATGCGCACGGCCTGGCGCTTCACCGTCGACGGCGGGAAGATCAGCCGCTTCGAGACCGGCCAGGCGTAGCCCCGCGTCCGGTGACGCCACCGCGCCCGGGCCCCCGCGCCCAGGCCCGCCCCGCGCTCAGGACAGCCCCAGGCACCCCCGCACCGCGCGGATCAGGTTCCGCGAGCGGGCGTCCCCGGTCACCCCGGGCTGCATGCCGTTGGTGACGTACCCGAAGCCCAGGCCCAGGTCCGGATCGGCGAAGCCCAGCGAGCCGCCCCGCCCCGGGTGCCCGAAGCTCGCCGGGGAGGCCATCGGCGCGGTCGGGCCGTGCCGCCAGAAGCCCAGGCCGAAGGTGGAGTTGACGATCAGCACCCGGTCCGGGCCGCTCACCGCCGGGCCGACCGCGCGGGTCAGCACCTCCGGTCCGAGCAGCGGCGGCAGCAGCGCCCCGGAGCCGTCCGGGCGGTCGGCCGCGCCGATCAGCGCCGCGTAGAACCGGGCCAGCGAACGGGCGGTGCCGATCCCGCCGGCGCCGGGGATCTCGGCCGCCTGCACCGCCGGATCGTTGAGGTCCACCCCGGGGCGCACCGAGGCGAAGGAGCGGGCGGTCAGCGAGGTCGGGTCCTGGTAGGCGTCGCGGACGGACTGCTTGGGCCGCAGCCGCAGGCCACTCGGCCCGGTCCGGGCGGCCTCGGGGGCGGGCAGGTCGACCAGCTTGCCGACCCGCGGCGCGGCCCCGGCCGGCAGCCCGATCCACAGGTCCAGCCCGAGCGGCCGGGCAATCTCCTCGGCGAAGTACTGCCCGACCGTCCTCCCGCTCACCCGCCGCACCACCTCGCCGACCAGCCAGCCGAAGGTGTACGGGTGGTAGCCGTGCGCAGTGCCGGGCTCCCAGGCGGGCGCCTGCGCGGCGACGGCGGCGGCCGCGCGCTCCCAGGTGAGCACGTCCTCCAGCCGCAGCGGCACGTCCAGCGCGGGCACCCCGGCCTGGTGCGAGAGCAGCCAGCGCACCGGCACCCCGCCCTTGCCCTCGGCCGCGAACTCCGGCCAGTACGAGGCCACCGGCGCGTCCGGGTCCAGCAGACCGCGCTCGACCGCCAGCAGCGCGGTGGTCGCGGTCAGGCCCTTCGTGACCGAGCGCAGCACCTGGGCGGTGTCCGCCGTCCACGGCACCGCCGGCGCGGGCCGCCCGCCGACCTCGGGCCGGGCGTCGCCGCCCCACAGGTCGACCACCTTGCGGCCGCGCACGTACAGTGCGAAGGCCGCGCCGAGTTCGCCGAACTCCGCGAAGTTCCGCGCGAAGGCCGCCCGTACGGGCTCGAACCCCTCGGCCGTCTCGCCCCAGATCTCCACCATCGCGTGCCGCCTTCAGCCCGTCCCGATCCCGATCGTCCGCCCGCGTTCGATGGTTCGTGGAAATCCGTTCGGACCGGGCCCCGAAACCCTAACCTGTCCACCATGACCAACCCTGCCGAAGAGCTGCTGGACGTCGTCGACGAGCAGGACCGGGTGATCGGGACCGCTCTGCGCGGCGAGGTCTACCGACGCGGCCTGACCCACCGCTGCGTCTTCATCCTGGTCCGCGACCCGGCCGGACGGATCTTCGTCCACCGCCGCACCGGCACCAAGCTGTTCGCCCCCGGCGCGTACGACATGTTCGTCGGCGGCGTCGTCGGCTCCGGCGAGAGCTACCCCGAGGCCGCCGTCCGCGAGGCCGAGGAGGAGCTCGGCGTCCACGGCGTCGCCCCGCGCCCGCTGTTCAAGTTCCTCTTCCGGGAGCCCGACGGCGGCAAGCTCAGCTGGTGGTGCGACATGTACGAGGCCGACTGGGACGGGCCGGTCTCCCCGCAGGAGTCCGAGATCGCCTGGCACGCCTGGCTCACCCCCGGGGAGCTCGCCGAGCGCCTCACCCGCGACACCTTCGTCCCCGACGGCGTCGAGGCCTACCGCCGCTACCTGGAATTCCGGGCCGGGTAGGCCGCACGGGCGGCGGTGGCGCCCGCGCCTGCCCCGGCGAGCCGGCCGCATGGGCCACCGGACGGCCGCCGGATAGGCTGGCGCGCATGGCCTCCCGTACGCCGTCCCCGACGGCCGACCGAGCAGCACGGACCTCCGCACCCGACCGGGCGGCGGCGGGTGCGCGGCCCCGCCGGCGGCTGAGCGTGGACGAGCGGCGGGAGCAGCTGATCGCCGTGGCGCTGGAGCTGTTCAGCCGGCGCCCGCCGGAGGAGGTGTCCATCGACGACATCGCCGCCGCCGCGGGCGCCTCCCGGCCGCTGGTGTACCACTACTTCCCGGGCAAGCAGGCGCTGTACGAGGAGTCGCTGCGGCGGGCCGGGCAGGAGCTGTCGGCCCGCTTCGAGGAGCCCATGGAGGGGCCGCTGTCCGAGCGGCTGTACCGGGTGATGGGCCGCTACCTGGACTTCGTGCAGAGCCACGGGCCGGGCTTCGCGGCTCTGCTGCGGGGCGGCTCGGTGGCGGCCAGCGCGGGCACCTCGGCGGTGATCGACGAGGTGCGCCGGGCCGCGCAGGAGCAGATCCTGGCCCATCTGGCGCTCCCCTCGCCCAGTGCCGGGCTGCGACTGACCGTCCGCGCCTGGATCGCCAACGCCGAGATCACCTCGCTGGAGTGGCTGGGCGAGCGCTCGGTGCCGCTGGAGGAACTGCAGCTGCACCTGGTGCAGGAGTTCGTCGCGTCGCTCACCCTCACCGCGGCGCGGGAGCCGGCGCTCGCCGCCGAACTGGGCTCCTTCTTCGCCGACGAGCGCCCGGAGGGCCCGACCGGGCGCCTGGTGCAGGACCTCGCCGGGCTGCTGGCCGTCCCGGGGATCCTCGACGCGGTCACCGCGCTCGCCACTGGGACCCCCGGCGAACCGGCCGCCGGAACCGCCACCGGCTGAGGCCGGGTGACGTCGGGTGAGGTCGGCCCGGCGGTCGGACCGATCGTCGGACCGGCGGTCACCGCACCGGCCCGAGTGATCATCGGGTCATCCTGCGGTTCGGTCCCGACGGTGGGCTCTGATAGGAATGGGCGGGGATCCGACGGCACGCCACCTCGGCGGGCCCGGTCCCACCCGAACCACCGACGGCAGACGGAGCAGAGCGGGGGGCTCACCAGTTGACCCAGGACGTCCAGTTCAGCGCGGAGGGCAATCCCTTCGCAGCGGCCGAGCAGGTCTGCGCGACCCTCGGCACGCTCACCGACGCCCTCTTCGACGAGCACACCTCGCGCCACCCGGCGGCCTCGCTGAGTGCCCTGCGAGCCACCGGGCACCCCGCCGCCGAGGCGCTGTTCGGCCTGCCGCTGGCCCCCAACGGCCCGGTGTACACCGCCCTCGACCGGCTCGGCACCGTGATCACCGCCGGCACCGCCCGGCCCGGCACCGGTGAGCGGATCGCCGACCGGGCGATCGGCGCACTGCAGTCCCGCTACGGCGGCGGGGCGGTGCGCGGCGCGATCGCCGACCGGGGCACCACCTCGGCAGCGCTCTTCCAGCTGCCGGTCACCGGCGAGTTCGCCGACGCCAAGCTGCGCCCGCCGTTCGCCCCCGCGCTGGCCGCGCTGGCCGCCGGACAGCAGACCCGGCAGCCGGTCGAACTGCCCACCGGCTCGGGCGCCGAGGTCCGGCTGGTCGTCCCGCCCGGCTTCCACCCGCTGACCTCCCCCGCCGGGCACCCCGGCGTCTCCGCCCGGACGGTGCCCCCGCTGCCCGCCGACGCGGACCCGGCCGACCGGACCACCCCGGCCACCGCGGCGGCGGCCGCGGAGCTGACCGGTCATCTGGCCGAGGTCGCCGAGGAACTGTTCAGCGCCACCGGCACCGAGGCCCGCCGGGACTTCGCGGTGCTCTCCGCCACCCTGGCCGACCTGACCCACGACGCGGGCGTCGCGTACGCCGGAATCTGCGCCCTGGAGCTGGACGGCCGCGCCTCGGACGCCGCCCTCGTCATCTCGCTCGCCCGGCACCCGCTGCCGATCACCGCGCTCGCCACCGAACTGGCCACCGTCCGACGGCACGCCGAGGTGTGGACGGTCCTGCTGCCGGCCGGCCCGGCCGCCGTCCTGGTCGAGGGACGGACCGTCCCGGTGCCCGGACCGCTGGCCGGCGACGGACAGCGGCGCTGGGTGGTCACCTCGGCCGTCCAGGCCTTCGTACCGCTGCCGGACGGCGGGACGGTGCTGTGCGCCCAGCTGTCCACGGCGCGGCCGGAGGACTGGGAGCTGTACACCGAGGCGTTCGCGGAGCTGCTGAAGAGCATCCAGTTCGGCTGGGACGGCGAAGCGGCCCAGGCACCCGCTCCGGCTGTGGCTGTGGCTGCTCCGGCGGTGGCCGCCCCGGCCGTGGCTCCCGTCGAGGAGACGCGGACGGAGGAGCCGCAGGAGGTGCCGGTCCACCTGCGCGGCACTCCGGTGCGCGTACCGCCCGCGGACTTCAACCCCTTCGCGCCGGTCGCCGAGTCCCCCGCCACCGGTGCGCACACCACCGCGGCCGAGCCGAACGAGGCGGACCGGCCCAAGGGCACGCCGGTCATGATCCCCCCGCCGGACTTCAACCCCTTCGCCATGGACAGCCTCCCGAGCCCGGCAGGCGACGCGGCACCCGCCGTCCAGCCCGCCGCGGCGCCCCCGGCCGCCGACCCGTTCGGCACGACGGTCGCGGCCGAGCAGAAGCACGACCCCTTCGGCACCACCCTCGCCCCGCAGGGCCCGGCCGTCCCGCCACCGCCCTCGGCCCCGCCGATCGTCCCGGATCCCGTCGCGGCGGCGCCGGCCACCGCGCCGGAGACCGCGGACGGCGAGGAGGACCGGCCCAAGGGCACGCCGGTCATGATCCCCCCGCCGGACTTCGACCCCTTCGCCATGATGGACGTCCCGTCCGCACCGCCGGCGGAGCCCGCGGCGGCACCCCAGGCCGACGCACCGCCGGAGCACCGCCCCTTCGGCTGAGCCACGGGCACGAACCCGGGCACGGGTACAGGCACGGGCACGGGCACGGGCACAGGCCGCGAACAACGAACAGCTGACAGATTTCAGATTTCGTTCGCTGAAATCTGAAATCTGTCAGCTGTCAGCTGTCTCCTGTCAGACGTCCCCCGCCAGCCGTCCCCGCTCAGCTCCCAGCCGCTCCCCGGCGCGCGATCACGGTCTCGATCCCGTCCAGCATCCGCGCCATCCCGAACTCGAACAGCGCCTCCAGGCTCAGGTCGATCTCCGGCCCCCGGCTCATCGCGTCGAACATCGGGAACCGCTCCGGGTCCGACATCAGCCGGTCGTGGTCCTCGGTGCCCAGGTGGTCCATCCACTCGTCCGCGGACAGCCCGCTGTCCTGCTCGGCCTGCGCCTCCCGCTCGAAATGCACTGCCAGCCCGCACACGAACGCCGCCAGCGCGACGGCGGCCTGGGCCATCTCATCCCAGCTCAGCCCCAGTCCCGCCAGCGCCGCCATCGAGCGCTCGGTGTGCAGCGCCGCATCGGGCGCGAGCACCGGCCGGGTGAAGGACATCGTGGACGCCAGCCACGGGTGCCGCCGGTAGATCCGCCACTGCAGCCGGGCGACCGTCTCCAGCCCCTCCCGCCAGCCCGACGCCGGTGACTCGGGCAGCGGCTGCTCGCCGAAGGCCACGTCCATCATCAGCCGCAACAGCTCGTCCTTGCCGGGCACATGGCGGTAGAGCGACATCGTCGCGACCCCCAGGTCGGTCGCGACCCGGCGCATCGACAGCGCCGCCAGGCCCTCCGCGTCCGCCACCTGGACGGCCGCCGCCACGATCCGCGCCCGGGTGAGGTCGCGCTCGCCGCCTCCCCTCGCCCGCCGCACCCCGGACGCGCCCGACACCTCCCGCGCGCCCGGAGCGACCGCGCCGCCTCCGGACCCCTTGGCCTCGACCACGTTCGCACCGGCCGCCGTCCCACCAGCCACCGTCGCGCCGGCCACCGATCCACCGACCACCACCGTCCCCACCCCGGGAACGGCCCGAACCAGCCCCTCCTCCCGCAGCCGGTTCAGCACCTTGGTCGCCGTGGCCATCGCCACGCCCCACTCCTGGGTGATCCGCCGGGTCGACGGCACCCGTGCTCCGGGCGCCAACTCCCCTGCCACGATGCGCCGTCGAAGCTCGGCCGCGATCCGCTCCGAGGGAGTCCCGCTCTCAGCCACCACCCACCACCACCGTCCGCCAGACCCTCAACTGCCCCGGGGGAACGCCGGATCGGCGGCAAGCCCCCAGCCGATCACCACCAACTGCCCGACCCGTAGGCCGGGTTCATCCTCAGCTCGCGCGCCGGGCCAGGTGCACGACGTCCGGCACCCCTCGGGACACCGGGATCTCGTGCGTCACGACGTCCGCGAAGCCCGCCGCCCGCAGCGCCTCCTCGAAGGCCGTCGACGGCTGCGCGCTCCACACCGCCAGCACCCCGCCCGGCCGCAGCCGGTGCCAGAGCACCGCGAGCCCGTCGGCGCCGTACAGACCGTTGTTGGAGTCGGTGACGGTCCAGTCCGGCCCGTTGTCGATGTCCAGGCACAGCGCGTCGTAGCGCTCGCCGTCCGCCGCCGCGAGGTACTCCAGCAGGTCGGTGTGGAGCACCGCGACCCGCTCGTCCTCCAGCGCGCCGTCCGAGAAGGCGCCGAGGGGGCCGTTCCGGTGCCAGTCGATGATCGCGGTCTCCCGCTCGACGATGGCGATCCGCCCCCAGCGCGGCTCGGCCACCGCGTACGCGAGCGAGAAGCCGACCCCGAGGCCGCCGATCAGCACGGTCGGCCGCTCGGTCCGGCTGCCGGTGCGGTCCAGCTCGTCCAGCGCGGCCTGGATGAGCAGCCGCTCCGAGCGCCCGTCGGCGGTGTCCATCAGAAAGCAGCCGTTGGCGATGATCTCGAAGTGCCCACCGCGCTGCCGCAACACCACCTCGCCGTACGGGCCCTCCCGTCGGTCGAGCGTGACGACGGCCTCGGGGCCGTCCCGTTCGGGCAGTGCGGTGGTCATGCGTTCTCCTCGGCGAATGCGGGCGGACGGCGGAGAACTCCGGCGAACGCGCGCGAACTCGGCTGTGGAACCGTCCCGGTGCGGTCGCGGGACCGTCCCGGTGCGGACGAGTACCCGCCCGACAATAGCCGAGTCCGCGCCGGTGCCCGTCAGGTCGTGATCAGTACTCCCGCGTAGGAGACGCCGGCCACGACGACCCAGGATCCGAGCCCGAGCAGGGCGATCCGCCCACCGGTGCGGGCCATGGTCGGCAGGTGCACGGCGCTGCCCAGACCGAACAGCGCGGCGGCCAGCAGCAGTTCCTGGGTGTCCCCGGCCAGCCCGAGCGCCCGCTCGGGCAGCACCCCGGTGGTCCGCAGGACGATCATCGCGAGGAACCCCGCCACGAACAGCGGCACGATCGGCGGACGGCTCCCGGTCTTCACCGACTCCCCGGCCGCCCCGCCCGCAGCACCCGCCCCGCCCGCAGCACCGACACCCGCACCCGCCCTCGCCACCCGCAGGTTCCGCCGCACCACCACGGCCACCCCCGCGACCAGCGGCGCCAGCAGCACCACCCGCATCAGCTTGACCAGGACGGCCTCCCGCAGCGCCCCCGCCCCGCCGGTCTGCGCGGTGGCGACGACCTGCCCGACGTCGTGCACGCTGGCGCCGACCCAGCGCCCGAACTCGACCTCGCCGAGCCCGAGCGGCTGCTGGAGCAGCGGCAGGACGGCGATCGCCAGCGTCCCGCACAGGGTGACCAGCGCGACCGAGGCCGCGACGTCCTCCTCCTCGCTGCCCGCCGCCTGGCTGACCGCGCCGATCGCCGAGGCGCCGCAGATCGAGTACCCGGTGGCGACCAGCAGCGGCTGGTCGCCGGGCAGGCCGAGCCGCCGGCCCAGCCAGAGCGTGCCCGCGAAGGTGGCCGCGACGACAGCGAGCACCATGGCGACGGTGGCCCAGCCGAGGCCGAGCACGTCGTCCAGGCTGAGCTTGAGCCCGAGCAGGACGATCCCGATCCGCATCAGCCGCTTCCCGGCCGTGGACAGTCCGGGCCGGGCGATCCCGCGGACCACCGGGCGCAGCCCGGGCAGGTGGGCCGCCGCCATGCCGAGCACGACGGCGGCGGTGAGCTTGGGCACGGCCGGTACGGCCGCGTGGACGCCCAGGGCGGCGGCCACGCCGAGGGCCGCGAGCAGCAGTCCGGGGGCGTCCCCGCGCATCGGGGGCAGGGAGTGGGTACGGGCAGCGCGCTGCCGGAGGCTCAGTGCCACGCCGCCGCTCACTGCTCCTGGTCGGCGGGCAGCCGGTAGACCCGCCGGATGCTGGTGCCCAGCCGCGAGACGTCCGCGCCGTAGACGTGGATGGAGATGGCCGTGGTGCTGCAGGAGTTGCGGACCAGGTGGATGTCGCCGGGCGGGGCGAAGGCGGCGACGGTGCCGGCCGGGCCGGCCACGTGCTCGGTCTCGACCAGCCGGGCGGTGCGTCCGTCGGAGACCAGCCGGTAGCGGGTCTCGCTCTCCTGGCCGCGGTGGACGCCGGCCACGCACCACGAGACGTGGTCGTGGATCGGGGTCCGCTGTCCGGGCAGCCAGACCAGGGCGACGACGGAGAAGCCGCCGTCCTCCTCGGCGTGCAGGACGTGCTGTCGGTAGCACTGCGGGTCGCCCTCGCACTGGGCGGGGGTGAGCAGGGCGTCGGGCCCGTCCGGGTCGGCGTGCAGGTGCGGGGCGAGGCGTTCGCCGACCAGGTAGGCGGTGAGCTCCGGGGGCAGCCCGCGGTCCACGACGGCGCGGATCTCACTGATCAGCGCGGTCATCCGCTCGGTGAGCCGGTCGCTGTCGACCGTGGCTGGGGGTGTCATGCCAGCAGGTTCGGGCCTGCCGACCTATCACGTCCAAGGAGGGTTCGTAAGCCATTCCCCTACCCGTCCTTATGGGTCACTCGCCGGCACCCCGCCGACCCCCTCCCTCAGCACCCCACCCGGCTCGCCGCCGCCTGCCGCAGATGGTCCAGCACCAGCGCGGTGGCCGGGATCCGGCGGTGCTCCCGGAGCACGTACGCGCCCACCTGCCGGCGCAGGTGCGGTTCGACGGCGCGCCCCGTGACCTTGCGGTGGCACATGAAGGAGAGCACCAGCGCGGGCATCAGCGCGATCCCGACCCCGGCGGCGACGAGCGACTGCACCGCGAGGTTGTCGTCGGTGGAGAAGACGATGTCGGGCGCGAAGCCCTCCTCCGCGCACACGTGCAGCAGGTTGGCCCGGCAGCGGGGGCAGCCGGCGATCCAGCGCTCGCCGTCGAGGTCGGCCAGCCGGACGGCGTGCCGGCGGCCGAGCGGGTGCCCGACCGGCAGCAGCACCGTGAGCAGGTCCTCCATCAGCGGGATCTCGTCCAGCCCGTCCGGCACCTCGGTGGCCGCGCCCGGGTAGCGGAAGGCGAGCGCGATGTCGCACTCCCCGCGCAGCAGCCGCTGGACGGAGTCGGGCGGCTCGGCTTCGAGCAGCTCCACCCGCACGCCGGGGTGCTCGGCCAGCAGCCGGGCCATCGCCTCGGGTATCAGGGTGGCGTTGGCGCTGGGGAAGGCGCAGACCCGTACCCGCCCGGCACGGAGCCGGGCGAGCGCGGCGAGCTGCTGCTGGGCTGCGGACATGCTGCCGAGGATCAGTTCGGCGTGCCGGGAGAGCGCCTCGCCCGCCTCGGTGAGCCGCAGTCCGCGTCCGGCGCGGGTGAACAGCGGCACGCCGACGGTGCGTTCGAGGGCCTTCATCTGCTGGGTGATGGCGGGCTGGGTGTAGCCGAGTTCGCGGGCGGCGGCCGAGTACGAGCCGGCCCGGACGACTTCGTGGAAGGTCCTGATGTGCCGCGAGTCGAACACCGGCTCCATGGCCCTCCCGTCCGGGTCGTCGTCCTCCGGGCCGTCGGGCGGTCCCGGCCGGCCCCGCAATCATAAGAGGAAATTGGAGTTCCCGACCCCGACCCATCCCGCACCTATGGTTAAGCCTCGAACCACGCCCCCCACTGCTGTTCCGACTCTCTGCTGTCCCCCACTCACCGCGGCCCGACTCACCGCCGCGCCGACTCACTGCTGCGCCGACGGCGGCAGCCCCATCGCCACGCCCGCCTTGACCACCGGCGCTCCGCCCCGGGTGCTCGGACTGCGCCGGCTGCGCTTCTCGACGAAGCGGGCGAGCCAGGAGAGCAGCAGACACATGCCGATGTAGATCGGGGCGATCACGATCACCACCGGGATGAACGGCAGGTCGTAGTCCAGGTTGGTGGCGATCAGCTTGCCCGCGTGCAGGAACTCCTCGTAGGTGATCAGGAAGCCCAGCGAGGTGTCCTTGAGCGCGACCACCAGCTGGCTGATGATGGCCGGCAGCATCGCCCGGTTGGCCTGCGGCACCAGCACGTACGTCATCACCTGGGTCTTGCGCATGCCCAGCGCGAACGCCGCCTCGCGCTGCCCCCGGGGCACCGCGAGCACGCCGGCCCGGAACACCTCGGCCAGCACCGAGCCGTTGTAGAGCACCAGCCCGGCCACCAGCGCCCAGAGCGGCTGCACCTTCAGGGCGACGAACACGAAGAAGATCATCACCAGCACCGGCATGGCCCGGAAGAACTCCACCACCAGCGTGGCGAACCAGCGCACCACCCGGTGGTCGGACAGCCGCCCGGCCGCGAACAGCGCGCCGAAGGGCAGGGCGAACAGCACCGTCCAGCCGAAGGCCTGCAGCGTGTTGCCGAGCCCGCGCAGCAGCAGGTCCTGTACGCCCCGGTACTCGAAGGGCTGCCACTTGGCGTAGGTGAACTGGTGGGTGTGGAACATCATGTAGACCAGCCAGCCGATCACGGCCGCGATCAGCAGCAGCGCGATCCCGCCGTACAGCCGGTGCCGGGCGAGGGCCTTCGGGCCGGGGATGTCGTACAGCGCCGAGGATTCGACCGTCATCGGGACACCGCCACTCGTCGTTCCAGCAGGTTGAAGACGGCGCTGACGGCCAGGGTGATGATCAGGTAGCCGACGGCGATCCAGACGAAGGTCCAGACGATGCTGTAACCCAGCTCGTTGATGGTCCGGTAGGTGCCCAGGAGCTCGGTGACGCTGAACGAACCGGCGATCGCCGTGTTCTTCGCCAGCGCGATCATCACACTGCCGATCGGCGCCACCACCGAGCGGTACGCCTGCGGCAGCACCACCAGGCTCATCGTCTGCCCGAAGCTCATGCCCAGGCTCCGGGCCGCCTCGCCCTGCCCCGTCGGCACGGTGTTGACGCCCGAGCGCATCGCCTCGCAGACGAAGGCCGAGGTGTAGCAGCCGAGCGCGAGCACCGCGAAGGTGTAGAAGGGCAGGGTGATGTCGAACCGGGGCAGGCCCAGCACGACGATGAAGAACAGCAGGGTCAGCGGGGTGTTGCGCAGGACCGTCACCCACACCGTCCCGAACACCCGCAGCGGTCTGACCGGCGAGACCCGGAAGCCCGCGATCAGCACCCCCAGCACCAGCGACAGCACGGCGCTCACCGCGAAGAGCGAGAGCGTGCCGAGGAAGCCGTCCCAGTAGGTCGACCAGTTGTCGGTCAGCGTTTTCACGGCGCGGCCGCCCTCTCAGTACCGGTTGATCTGCGGCGGGGTCGGCGCGGCTTCACCGGAGAGGCCGAGGGTCGCCTCGAAGGCCTTCTTCCAGTCGCCGTTCTGTTCGTGCTGCTCCAGCGCGTCGTTCAGCGCCGACCGCAGCACGGTGTCGTTCTTCGGCACCCCGATCCCGTACGGCTCGGTCGAGAACAGCGGGCCGACCACCTTGAGCTCGTCCGGCACCTTGGCCGCGTAACCGAGCAGGATCGCGTTGTCCGTGGTCACGGCGTCCACCTGGCCGGTGATCAGGTTGTCCACGCAGGCCGAGTAGGTGTCGTAGCCGATCAGCTTGGCCTGCGGGTACTGCGACTTGATCCGCTGGTACGGCGTCGAGCCGGCCGCCGAGCAGACCTTCTTCCCTTTCAGGTCGTCCGGGCCGTGGATGCTCGTGTTGTTCTTCTGCACCAGCAGCGACTGCCCGGCGACGAAGTACGGCCCGGCGAAGCCCACCAGCTTCTTCCGGTTGTCGTTGATGGTGTACGTGCCCACGTAGTAGTCCACCTGGCCGTTCTGCAGCGCGGTCTCGCGGTTGGCCGAGGCGATGGTCTTGAACTGGATCTTGTCCGGCGGGAAGCCGAGGGAGGCGCCGAGCATCTTGGCGATCTCGATGTCGAAGCCGGCGTACACACCGGTGGCCGGGTTCTTCTGGCCCAGGTAGGGCTGGTCCTCCTTGGCCCCGACCACCAGGTGGCCCCGGCCGCGGGCGGCGTCCAGGGTCGACGAGCCGGTGATCGCGGAGGCGTCCTGCACCTGGTAGCTGGGCAGCGCGCTGGGCTGCGGACCCTTGGGCGGCGGGGTGCCGGCCTTCCCGCAGCCCGCCGCCAGCGCGGTGAGCAGCAGGGCGGCGGCGAGCACCCGGGACCGTACCCTCGCGCCGGCCTTCCTCGCCCGCGCTCCGGGCGTCGTCTCACGGTTCACGGCGCCGCCTCAGTGCTTCAGGATCTTGGACAGGAAGTCCCGGGCGCGCTCGCTCTCGGGGGCGCTGAAGAAGTCCTCCGGGGCACGGTCCTCGACGACCCGGCCGTCCGCCATGAACACCACCCGGTTCGCGGAGGCCCGGGCGAAGCCCATCTCGTGGGTGACCACGATCATCGTCATGCCCTCGTGCGCGAGCTGGCGCATGACGTCCAGCACCTCGTTGATCATCTCGGGGTCGAGCGCCGAGGTCGGCTCGTCGAACAGCAGGGCCTTGGGGTCCATCGCCAGCGCCCGGGCGATCGCGACCCGCTGCTGCTGCCCGCCGGAGAGCTGGGCCGGGTACTTGTCGGCCTGCGACTCCAGGCCCACCCGCTCCAGCAGCGCGCGGGACTTGGCGTCGGCCTCCGCCTTGGGGCGGCCGCGCACCTTGATCTGCGCCAGCGAGACGTTCTGCAGCACGGTCTTGTGCGCGAACAGGTTGAAGGACTGGAACACCATGCCGACCTCGGCGCGCAGCCGGGCGAGCCCCTTGCCCTCCGCGGGCAACGGCTCGCCGTCGATCAGGATGGTGCCGTTCTCGATCGGCTCCAGCCGGTTGATCGCCCGGCAGAGCGTGGACTTGCCGGAGCCGGACGGCCCGATGACCACGACGACCTCGCCGCGGCCCACCGTCAGTTCGATGTCCTGCAGCACGTGCAGGTCGCCGAAGTGCTTGTTGACCCCGCGCAGCTCGATCAGCGGGGTGAAGGTCTGGCCGCCGCCCGCGGCCGGTTCCGGAGCTGTCGTCACCGGCTGCGCCGCCCCTTCAGCAGCCAGCCCAGCACGGCGCCCGCGATCAGCGTGGCCAGCAGGGCGATCCAGAGCGGCGCGGTGACGGTGAACACCCAGAACTGGATCTTCACCTTGTCGAGGTTGGCGAACAGGAACCACACGGCGAGGATCACGATGACGCCGATCCCGATGTACCGCGTGGGGATCCCGCCGATCTCACCGCGCGGGGGGCGGGACGAACCGTCCGAAGTCTTGGTCACCGGAGCAGTCTGCGGGCCGGGTGGCCGTTTTGCCCGGTTACGCGCCCTTCCGGGCCAGGGAGTAACCCGCACGGGGCAATCCGGCCCCGCACGGGTTTACCGATCCACCGATGCCGCCTCCGACACCTCCACCGGCGCCTCCGCCGACACCTCCGCCGATCCGCCCGCCCCCGGCCGCTCGGACTCCCCCGGCCGCACCATCGCTCGTCCCGCCGCGCTACCGCTCGTCCCGCCACGAGCGCCAGAGCGCCGCGTACGGGCCGCCGGCCGCGACCAGCTCCGGGTGGCTGCCGTACTCGCTGATCCGCCCGCCCTCGACCACCGCGATCACGTCCGCGTCGTGCGCGGTGTGCAGCCGGTGGGCGATGGCGATGACCGTCCGGCCCTCCAGCACCCGGGACAGCGAGCGCTCCAGGTGCCGGGCGGCCCGCGGGTCCAGCAGCGAGGTGGCCTCGTCCAGCACCAGGGTGTGCGGATCCGCCAGCACCAGCCGGGCCAGGGCGAGTTGCTGCGCCTGCGGCGGGGTCAGCGAGGTGCCGCCGGAGCCGACCTCGGTGTCCAGCCCCTCGGACAGGGCGTCCACCCAGGCTCCGGCGTCCACCGCGTCCAGGGCGGCCCGCAGCTCGGTGTCGTCCGCGTCGGGCGCGGCCAGCCGCAGGTTGTCCCGCAGGGTGCCGACGAAGACGTGGTGCTCCTGGTTCACCAGGGCCACCTCCCCGCGCACCCGCTCGGCCGGCATCCGGGACAGCGCCGCCCCGCCGAGGGTGACGCTGCCGCGGCCGGGGGCGTAGATCCCGGCCAGCAGCCGCCCGAGCGTGGACTTGCCCGCACCGGACGGCCCGACCAGCGCGACCCGGCTGCCCGGGGCGACGTCCAGGCTGATCCCGTGCAGGACGTCGGCGCCCTCGCGGTAGCCGAACCGGACGTCCCGGGCCTCCACCCGGCGGCCGTCCGGACGCGCCGACTCGTCCCCCTCGTGCTCCGGCACCTCGCGCACGCCGACCAGCCGGGCCAGTGAGGCCTGACCGATCTGCAGTTCGTCGTACCAGCGCAGGATCAGGTCCACCGGACCGGTCAGCATCTGCGCGTACAGCACGCCGGTGGTCAACTGGCCGACGGTGATCCAGCCCTTCAGGGTGAACAGCCCGCCGAACAGCAGGGTCGCCAGCACCGCCGAGGTGTAGACGGCGTCGATGGTCGGGAACCAGACCGTGCGCAGCCACATGGTGTACCGCTCCCAGGCCAGCCACTCGTGCAGCTTGCGGTCGGTCAGCCCGATCCGCCGGTCACCCAGGCGCAGTGCCTCGACCGTCCGCCCGGCATCCACCGTCTCGGCCAGGACGGTGTTCACCGCGGCGTACCCGGCCGACTCGTTGCGGTAGGACTGCGGCGCGCGCCGGAAGTACCAGCGGGAGGTGGCCAGCAGCAGCGGCAGCCCGATCAGCGAGGTCAGCGCGAGCAGCGGCGAGGTGACCAGCAGGGCGCCGAGCACCAGCAGCAAGGACACGACGGCGACGGCGAGTTCGGGCACCGCCTCGCGCACCGACTTGTCCAGCCGGTCGACGTCGGTGGTGCCCCGGGAGACGAGGTCGCCGGTGCCCGCCCGTTCCAGCACGCCGGTCGGCAGGGCGACCGAGCGGACCAGGAAGTCCTCGCGCAGGTCGGCCAGCACCCGCTCGCCGAGCACCGCGCCGCGCATCCGCGACCAGCCGGTGAACGCGGCCTGCGCCACGAGCGCCAGCAGGTACCAGGCGACCGCGACCGTGATGGCGGACCCCGCGGTGTCGGTGGCCAGTGACTCGACCAGGCTGCCGAGCACCCACGGCCCGACCAGTCCGGCCAGGGTGGCCACCGAGTGCAGCGCCACCACCGCGGAGAACCCGGCGCGGTGCCGCCGCGCGAGCAGCAGCAGGTACCCGCGCACGGCGGCCGGGGACCCGACCGGCAGGGTGGTGGCCGGCCCCTGTTCCTCATGGACGGGGGGCTTCATGACGTACTCCTCGCTCGTGTGGCACGGCAGTCGACGAACCGGTGCGGGATCGCGTTCACACGGCCTCACCCACCGGCTGGGCGGCCTCCTCGTCGCGGGTGACCACGGCCCGGTAGGCCTGCTCGGTCCGCATCAGGTCGCGGTGGCGCCCCGCCGCGGCCACCCGGCCGTCCTGCAGCAGCACCACCCGGTCGGCCTGGTCCAGCAGCAGCGGGCTGGTCGCGAACACCACGGTGGTGCGGCCGGCCCTGGTCTCCCGCAGCCCGGTGGCGATCCTGGACTCGGTGTGGGCGTCCACGGCGCTGGTGGGCTCGTCCAGCACCAGGACCGGCGGGTCCGCCAGCAGTGCGCGGGCCAGGGCGAGCCGCTGGCGCTGGCCCCCGGACAGCGAGCGTCCCCGCTCGGTGATCCGGGCCCGCATCGGATCGCCGGCGCACTCCGGGGAGCCGGCCACCAGCGCCTCCAGCACGTCCTCCGAGCGGGCCGCCGCCAGCGCCTCGGCGGGCACGACCCGGCCCGAGGACGGGATGTCGAACAGCTCGGCCAGCGTGCCGGAGAGCAGCACCGGCTCCTTGTCGTGGACCAGCACGGCCGCCCTGGCCTCGGCCAGCGGCACCGCGTCCAGCTCCGTCCCGCCGAGCCGCACGGAGGGCTGCCCCCGCTCGCCCTCGGCCAGCGGGACGTGGCCGCCGAGCCGCTCGGCGAGGGCCCCGGCGAAGTCCGGGTCCCCGCAGACCACCGCGGTCAGCTCACCGGCCCGCGCGGTCAGCCCGCTGGCCGGGTCGTGGAGGTCGGCCTTGGCCGGCTTGGTGAGCGCGGCGGCCTCGGCCGCGCCGCCGTTCCGTTCGAGGGACAGCACCCGGACCGCCCGCCCGGCGGAGACCCGGGCGACGCTCCAGGCGTGCGCCGCCTCGCCCAGGATCCGCAACGGCGCGGCCAGGAAGGCGGTCGCGCCGTACACCGCGATCAGGGTGCCGACGGCGAGCTCGCCACGGGCCGCCAGCCGGGCGCCGTACCAGGTGACGCCGACCACGAACAGGCCCGGCAGCAGGACCTGTTGGGCCTGCATCAGCGACCAGATCCGGGCCGAGCGGACGGCGGCCGCCCTGACCTTCTGGGAGGCTGCCCGGTAGCGCTCCAGGAACAGCTCCTCACCGCCGATGCCGCGCAGCACCCGCAGCCCCGCCACCGTGTCGGCGGCCAGCTCGGTGGCCTTGCCGCCGAGTGCGCGCTGCTGCTCGTAGCGCCGCTCGAACGGCCCGATCAGCGGCCAGACGGAGGCCGCCAGCACCGGGACGCCCAGCAGCACGCCGATGCCCAGCACCGGCTCGACCACCAGCACCACGGAGCTGACGGCCAGCCAGACGATCACCGCGGAGCGGACCCGGGCGATCAGCTCGACGTACCAGCCGATCCGCTCGACGTCCCCGCTGCCGACCGCCACGACCTCGCCGGTGGCGATCCGGCGGGACAGCCCGGCCCCGAGCTCCGAGGCCTGCCGGGACACCAACTGCCGCATCTGGCAGGCGGCGTGGATCCAGTTCCAGACCGCCTGGCGGTGCGTCATGACGGCGCCGAGCGCGGCTCCCACGGCGAGCAGCAGGGCGAGCCCGCCGGCCCGCCAGATCCCGCCGGCGTCGCCGTCGACGGCGGCCTGCACGCCCAGTCCGAGCGCGATCGGCAGGGCGGCCTGGCACCCCATCTCGAGCAGGTTCCAACAGGTGGCGAGCAGTTGCCCGCGCCGCTGGCTGCGCCGCAGCCAACGCAGGAAGGCCGGCGGCGAGGAGAGGTCGGGACTGCCGGGATCGGCCAGCGGCAGTGGGGTGAGCGGCATGACACTCCGATGCGGACGGTGCGGAGGTACGGGGGGAGCGCGCGAACGGGGGCACGTACGGGCCCGAGCCGACGGGCGGCGGCCACCGGGCGACGGACGAGCGGCGCGACGAGCAGCGCGACGAGCAGCGCGACGGACGGCGACGCGCGCAACGGACGCGTCGGCGTCGACGACATCCGGGACTGCCGGACGGGCGGACGGACGGGATGGGCACGAAGGGCCCTGATCTCAGGAGGTCATGTCCGCGAGCCTGCCAACCCCGATGTGACCGCCGCAACAGGTTTTCCGCCCCCACGGCCGCCCGGCCCCCGCCGGACCGCCCGGCAGGCCCCGCCCGCCCCGGTCCGACCGCCCGCACCGGCCCGCGCCCCGCCCACCCCGGTTCACCCGAATGGCCCTACGAGCCCCGGCCCGATGACCGGTCCGACGCCCCTCCCAGCCCCCGACCCCACCCCCGAGGCCCCTCCGCCCCGGTCGGACCCCTGCAAAACTCCACCCAAAATTCGCCCGTTTGGCGGGAACAATCACGTTCCAGCGCCAGTTGCCCACCGTTGGAAACACCAACGACCAGGAGGGCACCCCTTCCCGTGAGCAACATCCCCAGCGTCACCCTCAACGACGGCACCCGGATCCCGCAGCTCGGCTTCGGCGTGTGGCAGGTCCCGGACGCGGAGGCCACCACCGCCGTCCGCTCCGCGATCGAGGCGGGCTACCGCTCGATCGACACCGCGGCGATCTACGAGAACGAGGCCGGCACCGGTGCGGCGATCACCGAGGCGCTCGCGGGCGGCGTTGCCCGCGAGGACCTCTACATCACCACCAAGCTGTGGAACTCGGGCACCCGCGACTGGTCCGGCGAGCAGGGCCGCGACGCGGTGCTGCGCGAGTTCGACGCCTCGCTGGCCAAGCTCGGCCTCGACCACGTCGACCTGTACCTGATCCACTGGCCGCGCCCGATGCACGGCAGCTACCTCAACGTCTGGAAGGCCCTCGAGCAGCTGAAGGCGGACGGCCGGGCCACGTCGATCGGCGTCTCCAACTTCGGCACCGAGCAGCTGACCCACCTGATCGACGAGGCCTCGGTCGTCCCGGCGCTGAACCAGGTCGAGCTGCACCCGTACTTCCCGCAGGAGGAGCTGCGCGCCTTCCACGCCGAGCACGGCATCGCGACCGAGGCGTGGAGCCCGCTGGGCCAGGGCGGGGAGCTGCTCGCCGAGCCGGCCCTGGTGAAGATCGCCGAGAAGCACGGCCGCACGGTCGCCCAGGTGGTCCTCCGCTGGCACCTGCAGAGCGGCGTGATCGCCATCCCGAAGTCGGTCACCCCCTCCCGGATCCGGGAGAACCTGGACGTCGCCGGCTTCGAGCTGGACGCCGAGGACCTGGCCGCGATCGCCGCCGTCGCCACCGGCAAGCGCATCGGCCCGGACCCGCAGGGCTTCGACTGGAACTGACACCGGCCCCAGGCCCCGGTTCGGACTCCGGCTCCGGTTCGGACCCCGACTCCGGACCCGGGCCCTCCGCGGCAGGCCCGTGACGAGGCCGCACCAGGCCTGACGGAGCCCGACGGCCGAGCCAGGCCTGACGGAGCCCGACCGCCGGCCGGAACGAGGACCGCCCGCCCCCAACGGGAGCGGGCGGTCCTCGGTGTATCCGATTCACGACATTCACGACACCGACAGGCAGAACGGGCAGCACCCCTCGGTATGTTGGCGAATCGTTTTGGCTGCTGTTGCCAATGCTTGACCTAGAACCTGGCCGCCTTGCCGATGAGCGCGAGGGCGGCCTCGTGCTCACTCTCCTCCAGCGGAGCCAGCAGCAGCCGCTGGACCTCGGCCACCCCGGCGGCCGAACGGTGCAGCAGGTCCTGTCCCGCCGGTGAGAGCGAGAGCAGGTTGCGCCGTCCGTCCGAGGGATCGCGCCGGCGCTGCACCAGACCGCGGCGCACCAGCCTGCTGACCATCTCGGCCATCGTGGCCTTGTCGAGCGAGGCCAGCTCGCCGACCGTGCGCTGGTCGGCGCCCGGTTCGAGCTCCAGCGCGTCCAGCACCGCGTACTGCGGGGCCGTCAGCTCCACTCCGACGTGCTCCGACCAGAGCTTGGTGTGCACCTGCTGGCTGACCCTGATCAGGTAGCCGATCGCCCGCTGGGCGTCCAGTATCGGCCGCGCGTCCGTGAAGACGGCGACCGCCGCGGGCTCCAGCCTGGCTATCTTGGCCATCACCCGGACAATCTCGACCTGCTCCTCCGCCGTCAGCGGCTCGAACAGGACGCGCTGAACGCGGACCACACCACCGGTGGCCTCGCGCACCGCCTGGGCCCCGCTCTGCGAGAGAGCGAGCAGCTTGCGCCGGCCGTCGGCCGGGTCACGCCTGCGCAGCACCAGGCCGCGGCGGACCAGCCGCGCGACCATCTCGGCCATCGTGGCCTTGTCCAGCGAGGCCCGCTCGCCGACCGTGCGCTGGTCCGCGCCCGGTTCGAGGGCCAGGACCAGCAGCACGGCGAACTGCGGAGCCGTGAGATCGGCTCCGACGTGCTCGGACCACAGACGGGTGTGAACCTGCTGTGCAACGCGAATCAGGTGCCCGGGCGACTGCTGCAGTCGCGCGGACACGCGGGTTGTCGGGATCTCCCCCAGCACCATGTATCCGTCCCGATGTCACACCCGGTGTGTGTGGGACACCCGGGTGGGGCAGTAACGGCGAGTGGGCGTCCAGCTATGAGGGAGGGCGCTCCAGCCGTGCAGCCGGTGGCTGCTGGCGGACACTATACAAACGGCGGGCCCTTGCTGGCAGGCAGGGGCGGATAGTAGACGCAGGTTCGGCAACATTGGCATATTTACGCGCTGCCAACCACTTGCAGTAACGCGTTCTCAGCAGAAAGCCGACCGGTCGGTCCTTACCGACCGTCACCTGCGCCTCTCCACCCTGGCCGCCCTCCCTACTCGCCGGTAGGGTATGGCCACCCTCTCCGGGGGCTCTCCCCGGGAGGCAACCCCCGAGAGAGACGAGAGCGCGCATGACCGAGCAGAGCACCGCCCCCCGGGTCGCCGTCGTCACCGGCGCCGCGCGCGGCCTGGGTGCCGCCACGGCCCTCCGACTGGCCGCCGACGGCTACGCGGTGGCCGTCCTGGACCTGGACGAGGCGGCCGGCAAGGAGACCGTCGACCGGATCACCGCCGCCGGGGGCAAGGCCCTGGCCGTCGGCGCCGACGTCTCGGACGCCGAGCAGGTCCAGGCCGCCGTCGACCGCGTCGTCGCCGAGCTGGGCGCCCCCGCCGTCCTGGTGAACAACGCGGGCGTACTCCGCGACAACCTGCTCTTCAAGATGTCCGAGTCCGACTGGGACACGGTCATGAACGTTCACCTCCGCGGCGCCTTCCTGATGACCCGCGCGGTGCAGAAGCACATGGTCGACGCCGGTTTCGGCCGCATCGTCAACCTGTCCTCCTCCTCCGCACAGGGCAACCGCGGCCAGGCCAACTACTCGGCCGCCAAGGCGGGCCTGCAAGGCTTCACCAAGACTTTGGCCATCGAGCTGGGCAAGTTCGGCATCACGGCCAACGCCGTGGCCCCCGGCTTCATCGCCACGGACATGACGGCGGCCACCGCGGCCCGGGTCGGCATGGACTTCGAAGACTTCAAGCGGGCTGCGGCCTCTCAGATCCCGGTCCAGCGGGTCGGTCAGCCTGAGGACGTCGCCCACACCATCTCCTTCCTGGCGAGCGAGGGCGCCGGCTTCGTCTCCGGCCAGGTGATCTACGTCGCGGGCGGCCCCCTCGACTGAGCACGGAACCTACACAGGGTTACCACGGAGTGGGAAGCCGGGCGGACCGGCCTCCCACTCCGTTTCCTTTACCGGGGCTTTTGCAGAATCATTCGAACACCACACGGACATTCGATCCCGAAATCGCTGAAATCACTCCCCGGGCCACCCCGGATCGTCCCGATTGTCGATTTCACGGGAAAATGACAATTACCCCCGGAATAACCCCGGTCGGATGGGTAAGGTCACCCCGTGCAATCCGGAAGTACCCCTTCTCCCATTCCGCGACAGCGGTCGGAACACCACACCGCCACCACCGGCCGGGAACGTCCCGCCACCCTCGGCAGCGTCCGCGGCCCGGCCGGCCACCACCGTCGCGACCCCGGCCCGCCCCCGGTGGGCCTCGCTCCGCCGGGCCAGCCCGTCCTGCGCGTGACCCCTGTGAGCCGCCGCCCGATGGGCCCGCCACCGGTGGGCTGGCCCCCGATGAGCCGGCGGCAGGCCGCCCTGCTCGCCGCCACCCTCGTCGGCTACCTGCTGGTGCTGGCCGGCGTCCTGCTCAACACGGCCCTGGTCGACCTCGACTGGTCGGTCCGCCTGCTGCGCCCGTACGAGCGGTGGCCCCGGCTGGAGCCGCTGCTCGACACCTGGGTGGTCGCCGGGCAGCGCGGCCCCTCGGCGATCGCCGCCTTCGCCTGGCTCGCCTGGCGCGCCCGCCGCCTCGGCCGACTGCGCCCGCTGCTGGTCATGGGCGTCGCCCTGCTCCTGCTCAATGTCACGGTCGGCGCGGTGAAGATCGTCACCGGCCGGCTCGGCCCGCACTACGCCCAGTACGTCGGCTCGCCCGAGCTCTTCTCCGGCGGCACCATCTTCCCGTCCGGCCACACCGCCAATGCCGTGGTCACCTGGGGCGTGCTCGCCTATCTGGCCGTCCGCTGGCGCCGCACCGGCGCGGTGATCGCCGCCGCCACGGCCTGCTCGATCGGCCTGACCACGGTCTACCTGGGCACCCACTGGGTCACCGACGTGCTGGCCGGCTGGGCCGCCGGGCTGCTGGTACTGCTCTCGCTGCCGCTGCTGGAACCCCTGGTCGGCACCGCCGAACAGCGACTCCACCGCCGTTTCGGCCGCCGCCCCCTGCCGTACTGAGCCCCACCCGACCACGGACCCACCCGAACAGGTACCCACCCGAACAGGTACCCACCCGACCAGGGACCCACCCGACCAGGGACCAGCCCGACCACGGACCCGCCGAACAGGACCCACCCGGGGAGCGAGCGCTACCCCTCCCAGCTCCGCTCGACCACACCGTCCCGCACCGCCAGGTTGAGCCGCCCCTGCCGGTACTCCATGGTCATCAGCTCCCCCGGCTCCAGCACCCGGACCGAGGCCCAGCCGTGCCGCCGGGCCAGTTCCCGGGCCCGTTCGACCCGCAGCCCCGCGTACCCCTCGGCGTCCGCCCCCGCCGCCCCCGACGGATCCACCGCGTCCGACCCCGACATCGCGCCTCCCCGGCCAGCACCCTCGGACGTACGCTGGAATCGTAGCCCGCGCCGTGCGTTCCGGAGGTGAACGACCATGCGCACCACCACGCCGCGGCGGTGGCGCAGCGGCAGCGAGCCGGCCACCGCCCGCAGCGACCTCAAACTCCGCTACCTGCTGTCGCTGACCTTCACGCCGCTGTTCGTGCTGGCCACAGTGGGTTTCGCGGTCTGGGCGGCCGTCTCCCCCGTGAACGGCGCGCCCAGCCGGGGAACACTCACCGGCTTCGCCGTCGCCTGCGGCCTGCTCTCCCTGTTCGCCCTCGTCGATCTCGTGGTGGTGATCCGGCGCCGCCGGACCGAGCTCTGACGCGGCGTCTCCCATGGAGTGGGAAGTCGGCCCCGCCGACTTCCCACTCCTCGCGCCGTACCGTGCCCCGTGCACGCGGCCTCAGCGGCTGCCGACCGCCTGTTTCACCAGCGTCCGCCCGAAGTCCCACATCAGGCCGTTCCCCCGGTGGGCCTCGTCCATGATGTCGGTGAAGGCGTCCATGAACCGGTCCACGTCCCGCTCGGTGATGATCAGCGGCGGAATCAGCTTGATCACCTCCAGGTGGTCCCCGGACACCTGCGTCAGGATCCGGTGCCGCTGCAGCAGCGGGACCACGACCATCTGCGCGAACAGCCCCTTGCGGGCCGCCTGCAGCGCCGTCCACCCGGTGCGCAGCTTGAGCGACTTGGGCCGTCCGAATTCGATGCCGATCATCAGCCCGCGCCCGCGCACCTCGGCGAGCAGCTCGTACGTGTCGACCAGCGCGGTCAGCCGCTCGCGGAACTGGTCGCCGACCTTGCGGGCGTTCTCGACCACCTTCTCGTCCCGCATCACCTCCAGGGTCGCCAGCCCGGCGGCCATGGCCTGGGCGTTGGACCCGAAGCTGGCCGAGTGCACCAGCACCCGGTCCATCGAGGAGTACACCTTCTCGAAGATCCAGCCCTTGCCGAGGGTCGCCCCGACCGGCACGTACCCGCCGGAGAGCGCCTTGGCCGCGCAGACCAGGTCGGGCAGCACCCCGTCCTCGTGCTGGTAGGCGAAGAACTCGCCGGTGCGGCCGATCCCGGTCTGCACCTCGTCGCAGATCAGCAGGGCCTTGTGCTCGTGCAGCAGCGCCTGGGCGGCCCGCAGCCAGCCGGGCGGGGGCGCCTGGACGCCCTTGCCCTGGATCGGTTCGACGATCAGTGCCGCGACGTCGCCGCGCTTCAGCTCCTTGGCGAGCGCGCCGAGGTCGCCGAGCGGGATGGCGGTGTCCGGGAGCAGCGGGTCGAAGCCCTTGCGGAAGCCGTTCTCCCCGTTGACCGAGAGCGAGCCGGTGGTGAGCCCGTGGAAGGCGTGGTCGGCGTAGAGGATCCGGCGGCGCCCGGTGGCGTACCGGGCGAACTTCAGCGCGGTCTCGACCGCTTCCGTCCCGCTGTTGCCGAAGAACACCCGGTCCAGGCCGGGCGCGTACGAGAGCAGCCGCTCGGCCAGCAGTCCGGGCAGCGGCGAGCAGTCGAAGCGCACCAGGTCCGGCAGGTCCAGGTCCATCACCTGCTGGATCGCGGAGCGCACCACCGGGTGGTGGCGCCCCAGCGCGAAGATGCCGAAGCCGGCCAGCATGTCGAGGTACTCGTTGCCCTCGGCGTCGTAGAAGTACGGGCCCTGGGCGCGCTCGTAGTACTTGTCGAAGCCGATGGTGTGGAGCATCCGGGACAGCTGCGGGTTGAGGTAGCGGCTGTTCAACTCGTAGCGCTCACCGCCGCGTTCGGCGAGGAGGGCGGCGAGGTCGAAGGCGGGGCGGTCTGGGTCAGCCGGCATGGCGCGGGTTCGCTCCTCGGGTCGGTAGCAGGTTCTTGGCGAAGACGGCGGCCTGGGCGGCGACCCCGGTCCCGGTCAGCCCGGCCTCCTCCAGGATCTCCCCGCGCGAGGCGTGCCCGAGGAACTCCTGCGGCAGGCCGAGCACCCGGACCGGGACGTCCACGTCCGCGTCGCGCAGCGCCTGGGCGATCGCCGAACCGACCCCGCCGGTCCGGCCGTTGTCCTCGACGGTGACCACCAGCCGGTGGGCGGCGGCCAGTTCGGACAGTGCCGGGTCGACCGGCTTGACCCAGCGCGGGTCGACCACGGTGGCGGTGAAGCCCTCGGCGAGCAGCAGCCGGGCGGCGTCCAGGCAGGCCGGGGCGGTGGTGCCGACGGCGACCAGCAGGATCTCGGCCGGCCGCCCGGTGCGCAGCAGTACGTCCACGCCGCCGATCCGCTCGACGGCCGGTACGGCGGGCCCGATGTTCCCCTTGGGGAAGCGGACGACCGTGGGCCCGTCCTCGACCGCGACGGCTTCGCGCAGCTGGGCGCGCAACTGCTCGGCGTCGCGCGGGGCGGCCAGCCGCAGGCCCGGGACGACCTGGAGGATCGACATGTCCCACATGCCGTTGTGCGAGGCGCCGTCCGGCCCGGTCACCCCGGAGCGGTCGAGCACGAAGGTGACGCCCAGCCGGTGCAGGGCGACGTCCATCAGGACCTGGTCGAAGGCCCGGTTGAGGAAGGTGGCGTACACCGCGACCACCGGGTGGAGCCCGCCGGTGGCCAGCCCGGCGGCGCTGGTGACGGCGTGCTGCTCGGCGATGCCGACGTCGAAGGTCCGCGCCGGGTAGGCCTTGGCGAACGGCGCCAGGCCCACCGGCTGCAGCATGGCCGCGGTGATCGCGACCAGCTCGGGCCGCTCGGCGCCGAGCGCGAGCAGCTCCTCACCGAAGACCGAGGTCCAGAAGACGCCGCCGCTGGGCGAGATCGGCAGACAGGTGTACGGGTCGATCGGGTTGACGGCGTGGAAGCGGTCGGCCTCGTCCTGCTCGGCCGGCCGGTAGCCGCGGCCCTTGACGGTCAGGCAGTGCACGATGACGGGCCCGCCGAAGTTGCGGGCCTGGCGCAGTGCCTGCTCGACCGCGCCCAGGTCGTGGCCGTCGATCGGCCCGAGGTACTTGAGGCCGAGGTCCTCGAACATGCCCTGCGGGGCGAAGGCGTCCTTGAAGCCCTTCTTGGCGCCGTGCAGCGCGTCGAAGATCGGCTGGCCGACCAGCGGGGTGCGTTGCAGCGCCTCCTTGCCGAGAGCGAGGAAGCGCTCGTACCCCTGGGTGGTGCGCAGGGTGGCGAGGTGGTTGGCGAGGCCGCCGACGGTCCTGGCGTAGGAGCGCTCGTTGTCGTTGACGACGATGACCAGTGGCCGGTCGCGGGCCTCGGCGATGTTGTTGAGGGCCTCCCAGGCGAGTCCGCCGGTGAGCGCGCCGTCGCCGATCACCGCGACGGTGTGCCGGTCGTGCTGGCCGAGCAGCTGGGCGGCCTTGGCCAGGCCGTCGGCGTAGGACAGCGCGGTGGAGGCGTGCGAGTTCTCGACCAGGTCGTGCTCGGACTCGCCGCGCGAGGGGTAGCCGGAGAGCCCGCCGCGCATCCGCAGCTTGGTGAAGTCCTGGCGCCCGGTGAGCAGTTTGTGCACATAGCTCTGGTGGCCGGTGTCGAAGACGATCCGGTCGTACGGCGAGTCGAAGACCCGGTGCAGCGCGATGGTGAGCTCCACCACGCCGAGGTTGGGCCCGAGGTGTCCGCCGGTGCGCGTGACGGCGTCGATCAGGAAGTCGCGGATCTCGTCGGCGAGCAGCGGGAGTTCGGCCGCCGGGAGCTTGCGCAGCTCGGCCGGCGACGTGACGCGGGAGAGCAGTGACATGGGTACACCTCACGACTCGGAGTGGTGCGGTGATGCCTCCGCCCGACGGGGCGGAGCCGGCCCGGGCGCGGGGGCCCGGACCGGGGTGCCGACCTGGCGGTCAACTCCCGGCTCAGCGGATCTTGTTGCCGCTGACCGTCTCGGTGATGGCGCGCAGCGACTGCTGCAGCGAGCCCATGGTCGCGAGCACGGCCGTCGGCTCGTAGCCGCAGTGGGCCATGCAGTTGGCGCAGCGCGGGTCCTTGCCGCGGCCGTACTTGCTCCAGTCGGTCGTCTCGACCAGCTCGCGGTAGGTCTGCACGTAGCCGTCGGCCATCAGGTAGCAGGGCCGCTGCCAGCCGAACAGCGAGTAGTTGGGGATGCCCCAGGGGGTGCACTCGAAGTCGGCCTTGCCCTCCAGGAAGTCCAGGAAGAGCGGGCTGTGGTTGAGGCGCCAGCGCCGGCGGTTGCCGCCGGCGAAGGCCTTGCGGAAGAGCTCCCGGGTCTGCTCGACGCCGAGGAAGTGCTCCTGGTCGGGGGCCTTCTCGTAGGCGTAGGCGGGCGAGATCATCATCTCGTCGACCTTCAGCTCGTCGTTGAGGTAGTCCAGCACCTCGATGACGGTCTGCGGGGTGTCGGTGTTGAAGAAGGTGCTGTTGGTGGTGACCCGGAAGCCGCGCCGCTTGGCCTCCTTGATGGCGGCCACCGCCTCGTCGAAGGTGCCCTCCTTGGCCACCGACTCGTCGTGCCGCTCGCGCATGCCGTCGATGTGCACGGCGAAGGTGAAGTACGGCGAGGGCGTGAACTTGTCCATCTTCTTGCGCAGCAGCAGCGCGTTGGTGCACAGGAACACGTACTTGCGGCGCTCGACCAGCTGGCGGACGATCTCGTCGATCTGCGGGTGCATCAGCGGCTCGCCGCCGGCGATCGAGACCATCGGCGCACCCGACTCGAGGACCGCGCCGACCGCCTGGGCGACGGGCATCCGCTGCTTGAGGACGCCCGCCGGGTGCTGGATCTTGCCGCAGCCCTCGCAGGCGAGGTTGCAGGCGAACAGCGGTTCCAGCTCCACGATCAGCGGGAACTTGTCCCGTCGTTTGAGCAGCTTCTGCTGCATGAGGTAGGTGCCGACCCGCACGGTCTGGCGCAACGGCATGGCCATGGCTAGCTCGCCTCCTGTGGGAGCGTCGCGGATGTGGGGTGGTTCAGGGCGTCGGAGCCGGGGTGGTTCATGGCCTCGGGGCCGGGGTGGTTCAGGGCGTCGGAGCCGGGGTGGTCCGGGACGTCGGAGCCGGGTGCGCGCTCCTGCCGGTACCAGTCGACCAGGGCGGGCACCGCGGCCCGCAGGGTCCGCCAGGCGCGCACCCCGGCCGGGAGGGTGCCGGGCCGCAGCAGTTCGTGCTCGGGGGTGTCGACGACCACCCGCAGGACGGCGGCGGGCAGCGCCGGCCGCACCTCCCGCAGGGCGGCCAGCACGGCGGCGGCCTCCATGTCGACGGCGAGCGCGCCCTGCAGGTGCAGAGCCCGCCGCTCGATGCCGCGCACCACGTGGTCGGCGGTGTGGTGCACCCCGGTGTGCACGGTGAGGCCGCGTTCCTTCAGCGCCCGGGTGAGCTCCGGCCCGGAGCCGACCGGGTAGAGGTGGCCCTCGGCGTCGCGGACCCCGTCGGCCGCGACGACGTCGCCGGGCAGCACGCCCGGTCCGAGCGCGGCGCCGAACCCGGCCACCACGACCGCGCCGTAGCCGCCGGGGGCGGAGCCGAGCAGCCGCCTGACGGTCAGCCCGGCGCGCCGCCGGCCGACCCCGGTGCGCACCAGCACCGGGGATCCGCCGGGCGCGCCGCGCCAGTCACCGCCGCGCAGGGCCCAGACCTCGGGGCCCAGTGCGCAGAGCACCAGCAGGGGGGCGGTGGTCACCGCGCCGCCCCGATCGCCGGGGTCCCGCTCGGTTCGGCCGTCGCCGGGCCGCCGTGGAGGTAGCGGCCGAGCGCGGTGACCGGGAAGACCAGCCGGTAGAGGTGGTAGTTGATGGAGAAGTCCCAGGGGAAGCCGGTGCCGGTGAACTGCGGTTCGTCCCAGGTGCCCTCGGGCAGCTGGGTGCGGACCAGCCAGTCCACGCCGCGCTCGACCGCCGGGTTGGCCCGGCCGTCCGGGCCCTCGCCGGCCGCGAGCAGCGCCATCAGCGCCCACGCGGTCTGCGAGGCGGTGGAGTCGCCGCGACCGGCCCAGCGCGCCGGGTCGTCGTAGGAGCGCATGTCCTCGCCCCAGCCGCCGTCGGCGTTCTGCCGGTCCTCCAGCCAGCGCACCGCCCGGCGGATCGCCGGGTGCTCGTCCGGGACGCCGGCCGCCACCAGGGCGGGCAGCACCGAGCCGGTGCCGTAGATGTAGTTGGTGCCCCAGCGGCCGAACCAGGAGCCGTCCGCCTCCTGGTTGCGCAGCAGCCACTCGATGCCGCGCCGGGTCCGCGGGTCGCGGGCGCGGCCGGTCTCCGCGAGCATCTCCACCACGTGGGCGGTGACGTCGGCGGAGGGCGGGTCGACCACCTCGCCGAAGTCGCAGAACGGCAGCTTGTTGGGGAGCGTGCTGGTGTTGTCGACGTCGAAGGCGCCCCAGGCGCCGTTCTTGGACTGCATGCCGAGGTTCCACAGCACGCCGCGGTCCACCGCCGCGTCGACCTTGGCCTGGTCGGGGTGGGCCACCCGGCGCAGGGCCAGGACCACTTCGGCGGTGTCGTCGATGTCGGGGTAGGTGTCGTTCTCGAACTCGAAGGCCCAGCCGCCGGCGGGCAGCCCGGGCCGCTGGACGGACCAGTCGCCCCGCTTGCGGATCTCCTCGCCGAGCATCCAGTCGACGGCGGAGACCAGCGCGGGGTGGTCGGCCGGCATCCCGGCGTCGGCCAGCGCGATGGTGGCCAGGCAGGTGTCCCAGACCGGGGACTGGCAGGCCTCCATCCACCGCATGCCGTCCTCGGTGTGCACGGTGAAGCGGTCGAAGGAGGAGAGCCCGGCCTGCATCACCGGGTGCTCCAGTTCGTAGCCCTCCAGGTGCAGGGCGATCAGCGAGTAGACGGCGGGCGGCTGGATGCCGCCCCAGCAGCCGTCGGCCTCCTGCCGTTCGACGATCCAGCGGCAGGCCTGGGAGACGGCCAGTCGGCGCAGCGGGCGGAAGGCCCGGCGGTGGTAGGCGTGCAGCACCCGGTCGAGGCGCTCGAAGAGGCCGTCCCAGGTGGTGGCGGGGGCGAGCGGCCGTTCGGGGCAGGGGTCGTCCGGGTCGGTGTGCAGCTCGGTGAGCGGGAAGGGCGCCGGGCGGACGGGGCGGTGGGAGGAGACGACGGTCAGTGGGACGATGGTCTGCCGGGCCCAGCAGCCGAAGGCGTAGATGTTCAGCGGCAGCCACTTGGGCAGGAAGATGATCTCGGGCGGCATCTCGGGCAGCCGGTCCCACGGCCACCAGCCGAACAGCGCGAGCCAGATCCGGGTGAACACCCGGGCGGCCGCGATGCCGCCGGCGGAGCGGACGTAGCGGGCGGCGGCCAGCATGTGCGGGGCGTCGGGGTCGTCGCCGGCCAGCTTGAGCGCGACGTACGCCTCGACGGTGGTGGAGAGTTCGGCGGGACCGCCGTGGAAGGTGGCCCAGGTACCGTCCTCACGCTGCTGGGAGCGGATCCAGTCGGCGGTGGCGTTCGTCTGTTCCTCGGTGCGGATCCCGAGGAACTGTCGGAGCAGTAAATCCTCGGCGTCCATGGTGACGTTGGTCTCCAGGTCGCCCTTCCACCAGCCCTCGGAGGACTGCAGCGAGAGCAGGTGGGTGGTGGCGCGGGCCAGGGCCTCCCGCGCGTCGGCCGGTCCGTGGTCCGCCTCACCGGCCGACAGCCGGTCGGTGTCCTCGGGCTGCCACCGCCCCGCGCCCAGCAGGGCCGGGGGGCGGTCGCCCACCGCGACCGGCTCGGGATCGTACTCAGGGTCGAGCCGGCCGTCCGCGGTTGCTGTCAACGTAACGTCACCTCTCTCGTACCACCACGAATTCGGCGAGTGCGACGAAGTGCTGGCGCACCTCGTCGGACATGGGCACCTCGTCCAGGGCGGCGAGGGCAGTCGTGTGCTGGCGGCGGGCCTCCTCCTGGGTCCAGGCGCGGCCGCCGGCCTCCTCGATCAGCGCGGCCCGGGCGGCGAGCTCGGGCTCGCTCTCCTCCCCGCGCCCCTTCGGGTCGGCCAGCTGCTCGGCGAGCCGGCGCGAGGACGGGCCGCCCTCGGCCAGCGCGGCGGCGACCGGCAGGGACTTCTTGCGCTGGCGCAGGTCGCCCCAGTGCGGCTTGCCGGTGACCTCGGTGGCACCCCAGATGCCGAGCAGGTCGTCCACCGCCTGGAAGGCCAGCCCCAGGTGGTGGCCGTAGCGCTGGAGGGAGTCGGAGACCTTGTCGTCGGCCCCGGCCAGGACCGCGCCGATCGCCGAGGCGGCGGCCAGCAGGGCCGCCGTCTTCCCGCCCTCCATCTCCAGGCACTCCGCGACGGTCACGCTGTCGCGCTGTTCGAAGGCGACGTCCATGGCCTGGCCGTCGATCAGCCGACGGGTCGCCGTGGTGAGCAGCCGGACGGCGCGCGCGGCGTCGGTGGGGCTCGCGCCGCCGGTCACCGCGGCGTCGAGCAGCACCTCCGTGCCGAGCGTCGCCAGGGCGTCGCCGACCAGGATCGCCTGGGCCGGTCCGAAGACCGTCCAGGCGGTGGCCCGGTGCCGCCGGGTCTCGTCACCGTCCATCAGATCATCATGGAGCAGGGAGAAGTTGTGCACCAGTTCAAC
The DNA here is from genome assembly GCF_014656195.1 of Kitasatospora xanthocidica. GTDB lineage: Bacteria > Actinomycetota > Actinomycetes > Streptomycetales > Streptomycetaceae > Kitasatospora > Kitasatospora xanthocidica. The sequence continues at coordinate 64,373 of NZ_BNBY01000002.1, forward strand.
AGCGACCCCACCGGGCACGCCCACCTCGGCCGCCGCGCCGGTGGCCTGGGCGGACAGCAGCGCCAGCGCGGGGCGCACGGCCTTTCCGCCGTCCCCGGCGACCGGCGTGCCGTCCCGGTCGATCCAGCCGAAGTGGTAGGCCGCGACCGTGTCCATCGGTGCGGCCAAACGGGCGACGGCGGCCCGAAGCGGCGGGGTGCAGAGCGTACGGCTGCGGGTGAGCAGCTCCGGCACCGAGACCGGTTCGGCGTGCGCCGTGCCTCCGACGGCGAAGCCGGTGCGTGACTCCACGTGTGTTCCCTCTCCCTCGTGGGGCCGGACCGCACGGGGCGGCCGGGTGCCGTCGGTGCGGCTGGTGTCGATTCGAGTGGTGCCGGTGCCGAGGGTGTCGGTACGGCCGGTGGGGCCGGTCCCGTCGAGTCCGTCGGTCCCGTCGGTTCCGTGGAAGGCGCTGATGCGCTCGACGGTACGCCCGATGGCTCTGGCGGGCTCTCCGGCGGCGCGGCCCGCCGTCACCTGGGCCACCTCCCGTCGCCGCGGTCCACCGGCACCCGGGTGCCGGCCGCGGCGAGCGCGGCGTCGGCGGCGGCGTGGCCGCTGCGCACGGCGCCCTCCATGGTCGCGGGCCAGCCGGTGGCCGTCCACGAGCCGGCCAGCAGCAGGCCGGGGACGGAGGTGCGGGCCGACGGGCGCAGCGCGCCGCTGCCCGGGGCCGGGTCGAAGGTCGCGGTGCGCTCCCGGGTGACGAAGAAGTCCAGCACCTCGGCCCCGGCCGCGGCCGGCAGCAGCCGCTCCAGCTCGGGCAGGTAGCGGCGGCGCAGCTCGGCGACCGGGAGGTCGATCTCGTCCTGCACGGCGGACTGCGAGAGCGCCAGGTACTGGGCGCCCGGGTGGGCGCGGCCGAGCTCGGTGGCGGCCAGGCCGGAGTGCGCGGTGCGGTCGAAGACCCACTGGACCGGGGAGCCGAGGGCGGCGAAGAACGGCTGCCGCACCAGCGTGCGGTCGTAGATCACGTGCACGTTGAGGATCGGCGCGGTGCCGAACCCGGCGAGCCGCTCCTGCCCCTGGATCGCGTTCGGCGGCAGCAGGGCGGCCGCGCTGTCCTGGGCGCCGGCCAGGACGACGGTGTCCGCGGTGAGCGGCTCCCCCTCCTCCAGGAGGACGGCGTGCTGCGGCGCGGCCGGCTTGAGCTCCGCCACCCGGGTGCGCAGCAGCACCTTCACGCCGGCGCGCTCCAGCTCGGCGAGCGCCCGGTCGTGGTGGATCGCGCCCAGCGGGGCGGCGGCGATGCCGATGTCGGAGGCCCCCGGGTCGGAGAGCAGGCCGGTCTGGAACACCTTGGCGGCGAGCGCCATCGACACCTGGTCGGCCCGGGCGTTCAGGGTGGCGACGCCGACCAGGTCCCACAGGGCCGCCTGGGTGGCGGCGTTCTGCCCGTTCCGGCGCAGCCAGTCACCGAAGGAGATCCGGTCCAGCGCCGGGTCGTCGAGGTCCAGCCCCTTCAGGGCGAGCGCGCCGCGGACCACCCGGGCCCGGTCCACCGGGGACAGGTGCGGGTAGCGGGCGAGGCTGCCGGCCAGGTGCAGCGGGACGGGCAGGCCGGCCCGCCGCAGCCGCCCGAGGGTGCGCACCGGCGCGCTCTCGGGCCCGGTGACGGAGAGCACCGGGACGTCCAGCCGGTCCTGCAGGTGGACCAGCCGGCCGGCGCCGAGCCGCTCCAGCAGGCCGCGGTAGGCGGTGCAGCAGCGCAGGTAGACGTGCTGGCCGTTGTCGACGGTGAGGTCACCGCGCCGGAAGGAGAACGCCAGGCCGCCGAGCCGGGGCCGCCCCTCGACGAGGGTGACCCGGTGGCCCGCCTCGGCCAGGCGCAGCGCGGCGGTGATCCCGGCCAGACCCCCGCCGACCACGACGGACGCCGGGCGCGCGGCATCGGCTCGCCCGGTCATCGGCCCTCCCCCTCGCAGTCGCCGGACCGCCGGGAGGCGGTCGCTGAAGCCGTTACTCGCACGGTCAACACGGAACTACCCGCACGTGATTCCCCGCTGACACAGCGTGACAGAACTGCGGCGAGAATCAAGAACGCCCCCCGGCGAGCCCGGAAAGCGCCACGTACGCCTTCTCCCAGCCCGGCAGCGAGACCCGGCCGCGCAGCACCGACTCGGGGTCGGCCGCGATCCGGCCGAGCAGCCGGTGGTAGATCCCGGCCATCGCGGCGGTGCAGGCGCGGCTGCGGCGGTCCAGCATCGGGAGCAGCCGCAGGCCCTCCTCGAAGGCGGCCTGGGCGCGGGCGGCCTCGAAGGCCACCAGGCCGGTGAAGTCCGCGCCGACCGGCGGCTTGGGCAGGGCGAACCCCTGCTCGCAGCCGAACCGGGCCAGGTCCTCGGTGGGCAGGTAGGTCCGGCCGTTCAGGGCGTCCTCGCGCAGGTCGCGCAGGATGTTGGTGAGCTGCAGGGCCAGGCCCAGGGTGTCCGCGTACCGGGCCCCGAGCTCCGGGTCGTCGCAGCCGTAGACGCCCAGCGAGAGCCGGCCGATCGCGCCGGCCACGCAGCGGCAGTAGACCTTCAGCTCCTCGTACGTCTGGTACTCGGCGCCCTTGAGGTCCATCTCGACGCCGTCGATCAGCTCGTCGAAGCCGCCGAGCGGGATCGGGAAGCGCCGGGCGGTGTCGGCCAGGGCGACCTTGATCGGGTCGGTGTCGTCCTCGGCGACCACCCCGGAGCGGACCTCGTCCACCAGCTCCCGGGTGCGCAGCAGCGCCTCGGCCTTGCGGTCGTCCGGGAGGTCGCCGTCGCCGATGTCGTCCACGCGACGGGCGAGGGCGTACAGGGCCGACATGGCCAGCCGCTTGGGCTCGGGCAGCAGGCGGATGCCGTAGCTGAAGTTGCGCGCCTGCAGACCGGTGACTGCCTCGCAGTACCGGTACGCCGCCATGACCTGGGCCGACGCCAGTGGTGATGCCGCCACGCGGGCGTTCACCTTCCCTTCGCGAAGATTGCCGCCGCCTTCGCTGCGAGGCGGCGCTTGTCCGGCTTCGCCTGTCGCGCGAGCACGTCGTACCCGACGTCCTCGATGGCCGCCAGGGCCGCGTAACCGCCGGCGGTGAATCCCGCCAGGAGCAGTCGAAGCCTCCCCCGAACCGTACCTACCAATGGTGCGCCGTGATCGAGCAGGGTGCGGGCCCGTTCCGCCTCGAAGGCGATCAGCTCCCGTACGGCCCCGTCGGCGGAGGGGGCGGCGAGGTCGGCCTCGGTGACGCCGAAGCGCGCCAGGTCCTCGGTGGGGAGGTAGATCCGGCCGCGGGCGAGGTCCTCGGCGACGTCCTGCAGGTGTTCGACCACCTGGAGGCCGCTGCAGACGGCGTCGGAGAGCTCGATCCGTTCGGGGGTGGAGACGCCCGCGATGGCCAGGACGAGGCGGCCGACCGGGTCGGCGGAGAGCGTGCAGTAGCCGATCAGGTCGTCGTAGCTGGCGTAGCGGGCGGTGGTCTGGTCCACCCGGTTGGCCTCGATCAGACGGCGGAACGGTTCCGGGGTCAGGCCGTGCCGGTCGACCAGCGGGACCAGGGCCCGCATCAGCGGGTGGCGGGGGCGGTCGGCGCCGGCCGGGTGCAGCGCGGACTCGAAGACCCGGTCGAGGTCGTGCTCCAGCCCGTCGAGCAGGGCGAGCCGGAAGGCGACCTCCTGCGGAGCCGGCGGGCCGGGCTGGGCCGAAGGGGTGATCGGGGGCGGCTGCTCGACCCCGAGCAGCCGGGCGGTGACGGCCGGGTCGGCCAGGTCGCCGTCCCCGGCGTCGTCGACCAGGCGGGCGAAGCCGTACACCGCCATCAGGTCGTCGCGCCAGGCCGCGGGCAGGAAGAACGGGGCGACCGGGAAGTTCTCGGCGCCCGCCTTCTCCAGGGTCTGGCCCGCTGAACGGTTCAGCGGCGCGTCACTGGGCTGGTCACTGGGCTGGGCCGAAGCCGACACTGCTGTCACTCCCCCGTTCTACACCGCTGGGTACCACCGGTCCGACTCGGACACGCGTCCGAGCGCGGGCGTCACCTCCGGCACTCCGCCCCCGCGCCCACCAGCCTGACACCGCGGGCCGCGCCGGAGAAGAGCGCCCCGCCTGCCGGAGGCGGCGCTCACCCCCGCGGCGGCGGCCACCCGGGGTAACGGACCGGCGCACGCCGAAGGGCCGGCCCCGGAGGTCTCCGGAACCGGCCCAGGCGGCGGGGCGGGACGGCGCTACGGGCGCTCGCCGCGCTCGTAGCGGCCGACGACCTCGTCGGTCGGACCGTCCATGATCAGCTCGCCGGCCTCGATCCAGATGGTCCGCTCGCAGACCTCGCGGATCGAGTTGTTGTCGTGGCTGACCAGGAAGACCGTACCGGCGGAGCCGCGCAGCTCCTCGATGCGCTTCTTGCTGCGCTGCTGGAAGGCCTGGTCACCGGTGGCCAGGGCCTCGTCGATCAGCAGCACGTCGTGGGTCTTGGCGGCGGCGATCGAGAAGCGCAGGCGGGCGCCCATGCCGGAGGAGTAGGTGCGCATCGGCAGGGAGATGAAGTCGCCCTTGTCGTTGATGCCGGAGAAGTCGACGATCTCCTGGTAGCGCTCCCTCACCTGGGCCGGGGTCATGCCCATCGCCAGGCAGCCCAGGACGACGTTGCGCTCGCCGCTGAGCTCGTTCATCAGGGCCGCGTTGACGCCCAGCAGCGAGGGCTGGCCGTTGGTGTAGATGCCGCCCTTCTCGGTCGGCAGCAGGCCCGCGATGGCGGCCAGCATCGTCGACTTGCCGGAGCCGTTGGAGCCGATCAGGCCGATCGCCTCACCCTTGTACGCGGTGAAGCTGATGCCCTTGACCGCGTGCACCTCGCGCACGCCGGACCCGCGCTTGCGGCTGAGGATGCGGCTCAGCGCCGAGGTGGCGCTGCCCTTGCCGGAGCCGGCGCCGTGCACCCGGTAGACGATGTGCACGTCGTCGACGACGACGGTGGGCTCGCGGGCCACGTCCGTGTCACGGACGTCGTCGCGCTTGCTCAGGTCGGTGTCAGCCACGGCCGTACTCCTCCTCGGCCTTCCAGAAGAAGACGTATCCGATGACGAAGATCCCGACGGCCCAGGCGATGCCGTACGTCCACTGGTGCGGCGGCAGCGACTGGTGCGCGGGCTGGTGCTTGTTGTAGATGATCGGCGCGAAGGCGTGCCGCAGCAGGTCCATGTAGACCGAGGCCGGGTTGACGGCGCAGATCACCTGGATGTAGTGCGGCCACTTGTGGACCCGGTCCTGGATGCTGAACATCACGCCGGACAGGAACATCCACGCGCGCATCACGAAGGGGATCAGCTGGGAGATGTCACTGGTCTTGGCGCCGATCCGGGCCATGATCAGGGAGATGCCGGTGTTGAACATCGTCTGCAGGATCAGCGCCGGGATGATCAGCAGCCAGGTCCTGCCGGGGGTGATGCCGCTGGCGAGGACCGTGATGACCAGCACGACCATCGAGATCAGCAGCTGCTGGAGCTGGATCACGGTGAAGGCGATCGGGAGGCTGGCACGGGGGAAGTGCAGCGCCCGGATCAGGCCGAGGTTGTCGGAGATCGCCCGGGTGCCGGACTGCACCGCGTTCTGCGTGAACTGGAAGACGAAGACGCCGATGCAGAGCCAGGCGATGTAGGTGTTCGGCGGGAAGCCGTCCTTGTTCTCCAGGATGACGCCGAAGACCAGGTAGAACACCGCGCAGTTGAGCAGCGGGGTCACGACCTGCCACACCTGGCCGAGCTTGGCGTCGGTGTACTGGGCCACCAGGCGGGCGGTGGCGAAGGCCCAGATGAAGTGGCGCCGGGCCCAGAGCTGCTTGGTGTAGGCGAACAGACCCGGCCGGGCACCGCTCACCGACAGACCGTACTTGTCCGCAAGCTGCTTGGCGGTCAGGCCCGCGTCCACCCCCCTGGGGGTCGAGAGGCTGACGGGTTCACTCACTGTCGACACATTCGTCCTTCACGCGGGATCGGTCGGGGCGGCCGGTCGGCGGGGGGTCCGCCGGCCGTGCGCCGATGGGGATCCACTGGGATCTCGGGGGGAGCCGGCCGGTGTGTGGTCACCGGCCGCAGCAATCGATCATTCGATCAAATCAGATCAAATGATCGGAGGTCGGCCCAGCCTGGTCAGTTGCCAAACGGTACGCCATCGCATGGGCCGCCGCGGACCACAGGGTTCGCGCCAGCCCGCCCGGAATCCGCCCCACCAGGCCTTCAGCGCCTCGGGGGAGGGGCGGCGGGCCAGGGTGAGCAGAAACCAGGTTCCCAGATAGAGAGGCACCAACAGGGCCGGAAGGTTCCGCCTCGCGAGCCAGACCCTGTTGCGGGCCACGTTGTGGAAGTAGGTGGCGTGCCGGGCGGGCGAGGTCGTCGGGTGGTGCAGCACCACGTCCGACCGGTAGTCGATGGCCCAGCCGGCGTCCGCCGCCCGCCACGCGAGGTCGGTCTCCTCGTGCGCGTAGAAGAACTCGCCGGGCAGCTGGCCGGCCTCCTCGAACACCTTGCAGCGCACGGCGCTCGCGCCGCCGAGGAAGGTGGTCACCCGGGACGAGCGCAGCGGGTCGCTGGCGCGCAGCCGCGGGACGTGCCGGCGCTGGGTGACCCCGGTGTCCGGGTCCGCGATCCGGAAGGAGACGATGCCCAGCTCCGGGTCGGCGGTGAAGGCCTCGCGCAGCAGCCGGGCCGAGTCGGTGCGCGGCAGGTGGCCGTCGTCGTCCAGGAAGAGCACGGCGTCCACCTCCGCGCCGTCCCGGCCGAACAGCTCGATGCCGACGTTGCGGCCACCCGGGATGCCGAGGTTCTCCGGCAGCTCCACGCTGCGCACGCCCTCCGGCAGCGGGGGCAGCGGGGCGCCGTTGGCGACCACGGCCAGCTCGACCGCCGGGCCCTCCTGGGCGCGGACCGACTCGATCAGGGCGTTGAGCTCGGCGGGCCGGTTGCCCATGGTGATGATCACCGCGCCGAGGCGGAAGCTCGCCGCGTTCGTCACATCGCTCATCGCAGCCTGCTCGACAGGACGATGCTCAGCAGGTGCAGCACGGTCTGCAGCATCGCGATCGCCGCCAGGACGACCACCGCGAGCCGGGTGAAGAGGAGCCCGCCGTGCACGGCGTCGGCGATCCCGGCCGCCAGGATGAACAGCGAGGCCTCGACCGCGCCGACCAGGCGGTGGAACTTCAGCAGCGAGGCGGCCTTACGGGCCTTGGCCACGGTCGCCGAACGCGGCACCGAGGCGCTGTCCTCGACGGCCGTCAGACCGCTGCGGGCCCGGGCCACGTCCACCAGGTCCGTCTCGGACTTGATCAGGATCGCGCCGAGCGCGGCCAGCGTGCCCAGGAAGGCCCACTCCCAGTGGGAGCCGCCGCCCTCGCGGTGCAGCAGGTCGGTCGCGCGCAGGCCGAGCCCGGTCAGCAGGGCCGCCTCGGACATGTAGTGGCCGACCCGGTCCAGGTAGACGCCGGTCAGCGAGGTCTGCCGGCGCCAGCGGGCCACCTCGCCGTCCACGCAGTCCAGCAGGAGGTAGACCTGGATCAGCAGGGCGCCCAGGACCGCGCCCGTGATGCCCGGCACGATCAGCGCGGCACCGGCCAGGATGCCGGTGAACATCATCAGGTACGTCAGGCCGTTGGGCGTGATCGCCGTCATGGTGGAGAGCACGCGGGTGATCCGCAGCGAGATCTTCCGCATGTACAGGCGCCCGGCCCAGTGCTCGGCGCTGCGGCGCTGGAGCATGCCCTCCGGGTGGATCACCGCGCGCAGCTCCTCGATCGAAGGCCGGCGGGTCAGGTCCACCGGGGGCCGTTCGGCGCCCGTGGTGGAGGGGTCAGCTGTTGACGGCTTGGACATAGTCGGCGTACGCGTCCCTGATTGCGGAGGGGGAGAGGTCGAGGTGTTCAAGGATGGTGAAGCGCCCCGGGCGGGTGTTCGGGGCGTAGTGCACCGCTTCGGTGAACTCCGCCTCGGTGAAGCCGATCTGAGCCGCGGTCACCGGCAGCCCGTGGCGCGCCAGGCGCTCCACGATCAGACCGGTCAGCTCGCGCTCGCCCCGCAGGAAGCTGGCGAACGCGGCGCCGAGGCCGACCTGTTCACCGTGCTGGGCGGACCGCTTGGGATACAGCACGTCCAGGGCATGCGAGATCTCGTGGCAGGCGCCCGAGGAAGGCCGGGTGCTGCCAGCGATGTTCATCGCGATGCCGGACAGTACCAGGGCTTCGGCGAGGGCCGTCAGGAGGTCTTGATCCTGAATGTTTCCTGGGTGCCGCAGCAGGTTCTCGCCCGCCGAGCGGGCCATCGCGACGGCCAGCCCGTCCACCGGCTCACCGGTGACCGCGTGCGACAACTCCCAGTCGGCGCAGGCCGAGATGTTGGAGACGACGTCGCCGATGCCGGCCGCCACGAAGCGCGGCGGGGCCTGCCGGATCACGTCCAGGTCGACGACGATGCCGATCGGGCTGGGCACCCCGTAGGAGCCCCGCCCGGCGTCGTTGTCGAGGGTCGAGACCGGCGAGCAGATGCCGTCGTGGGCCAGGTTGGTGGCGACCGCGACCAGCGGCAGGCCGACCCGCGCCGCGGCGTACTTGGCGGCGTCGATGATCTTGCCCCCGCCGAGGCCCACCATCGCGTCGTAGTGCCCGCCGCGCATCGCCTCGGCCAGCCGCACCGCGCTGTCCAGGCTGCCGTCGTCCACGTTGTACCAGTCGGCGCCGGGCAGGGCCGGCTCCAGGCGCTCGCGCATCGCGGCGCCGGAGCCGTTGCTGATCGCCACCGCGATCCGGCCCGAGGCCGACAGCCGCTGGTCCGCGAGGATCCCGCCGAGCGCGTCCAGCGCGCCCGGGCGGATCTCCACGAAGAGCGGCGACGGGACGAGTCGGGTCAGTACCGGCACGCGATCTCCCGCGCCTTCGCCAGGTCGTCGTGGTTGTCGACCTCGACCCAGGAGACCTCGCCGATCGGCTGCACGTCGATCCGCAGGCCGCGGTCCACCATCTCCTGGTAGCCGTCCTCGTAGTACAGCTGCGGGTCGCGCTCGTAGGTGGCGCGCAGCGCGTCGGTCAGGTCGGCCGCGGCGGACGGGTTGATCACGGTGACACCGATGTACTCGCCGGTCGCCTCGGCCGGGTCCATCAGCTTGGTGATGCGGCGCATGCCGGTGGCCGGGTCGACGACGACCTTCATCTCCTCGTCGGCGAGCTTCTTCACCGTGTCGAGGGCGAGCAGGATGCCGGGGGCGGCGCCGGCGTCGACCAGGCGCTGGTTGCCCTCCAGCATGGTGCGCTGGACGGAGGCCGGGTGGACGGTGTCGCCGTTGGCGAGCAGCAGGCCCTCGCCGAACAGCTCACGGGCGCACCAGAGCGAGTAGGCGTTGTTCCACTCCTCGGCCTTGTCGTTCTCGACCAGGTGGAGCTTGACGCCGTAGGCGGACTCCAGGGCGGCCTTGCGGTCGTACACCGCCTCCTTGCGGTAGCCGACGACTATCGCGGCCTCCCGCAGTCCGACCTCGGCGAAGTTGCCCAGGGTGAGGTCCAGGACGGTCCGCTCCCCGTCGACCGGCACCAGTGCCTTGGGCAGGGTGTCGGTGTACGGGCGCAGCCGGCGGCCGGCGCCGGCTGCCAGAACGAGGCCGATCATGCGGGGTCTCCTGATCCGTCGTGCTGTGCGCGCGGACCGTGCCGATCAGTGGCGGCGCCGCTCCGCCGGACCGGTGTGCGACCGGAGCGGGCAGCGGCGCGCCGGTTCCGGCACGGATCCGGGCACCGTGTCGTATGTGATGGTAGGCGACTTGGACGACCGGCCCGAACGCGCCCGGAGACCGGACGGTGACGGAGGGGTGACCGGGGATGGACGCGGGGTGGACGGGAGGGTTCGCCCGGCGGTCCGCACGAGGGCCCGGGGCGGCGGCCGACGCCTCGGGGTCACGCCGGGAACCGGCCAGGGACCGGCCGGGGGCCGCCGCGGCGGTCGAACGGACCCCGAACGAGCGTCGAACGATTCTGCGAGGATCGTGACCCTTACGTGGTCCTCCGGGAACGTTCTCTGCACGCAATCCGACACCTCCGGGTCATGATCCGCCCGGTTGTGCGTGGGACCCCTACCCGGCGCCACCCATACGGCAGACTGGAGCCCGACGCCGGCGCCGGTGCCCCGCTGCGTCCGCCGCGCGCCACCCGGTGCGCCGGACGCACCCGATGCTCCCGTTGCTCCCGCCCCCGGAAAGAGGCCCCATGCCCCAGAGTCTGCCGACCGATCCGACGCACTTCGCCGCCGAGATCGACACCGGTCTCGACGTGGAGACCGATGTGACGGTCGCCCCACGGGCCTCCGAGGCCGCCGGTACCGAGATCCTGCTGGAACTGGTCGACGACGAGGGCGTCACCATCGGCACCGCCGAGAAGCTCTGGGCCCACCAGCAGCCGGGCCGGCTGCACCGCGCCTTCTCCGTGTTCCTCTTCGACCGCCAGGGCCGGCTGCTGCTCCAGCGCCGGGCCCTCGGGAAGTACCACTCCCCCGGGGTCTGGTCGAACACCTGCTGCGGCCACCCGTACCCGGACGAGCCGCCCTTCGTCGCCGCCGCCCGGCGCACCGCCGAGGAGCTGGGCGTCGCACCGGCGCTGCTCTGCGAGGCCGGCACCGTCCGCTACGACCTGCCGGACGAGGCCTCCGGGCTGATCGAGCGGGAGTGGAACCACCTGTTCGTGGGACTGGTCACCGCCACGGTCGAGCCGAACCCGGACGAGGTGGACGACTTCGCCTTCGTGACCGCCCAGGAGCTGCGGGAGCTGCGGGCCGAGCGGCCGTTCTCGGTCTGGTTCGAGACGGTCTTCGAGGCGGCGCTGCCGGGCATCCGGGAGATCGCCGGACGGGACTGGTAGGAGGCTCGTCCGGCGGACGCGCCCCGGGCCGGGCGGGACCGTGCCCCGGTCGCGGTGCGGGGCCGGCGGCCGGTCCCGCACCGTCTCCCGGCCCGGTCCAGGCCCTGGCCCCGGTCCCGGCGAGACGGTCGGCGCTCGGGCTCCGGGTCAGCGCTCGGGCTCCGGAGGCACCGGGAGCGAGGCCCAGATGACCTTGCCGCCCTCGCCCGTCCGCTCGACGTCGCACACCCCGCCGGCCTGCAGCGTGACGCTCTTCACCAGCAGCAGGCCGCGCCCGCCGGTGCGTCCGGTGTCGTTCTCCAGCGCCTTGGGCCGGTACGGGTCGCCGTCCTCGACCGAGACCCGCACCCAGCCCCCGCTCACCGACAGCTCGGTGACCACCTCGGGCGACAGCTCGGCCGCGTGCGTCACCGCGTTGCTCACCAGCTCCGAGACGATCAGCAGCAGGTCGTCCACCAGCTCCTGGTAGCGCACCCCGGCCATGCCCTGGGCCAGCAGGCAATCGCGTACGGCGTGCCTGGTCAGCGGAACCGAGGCCTCGGCGGCGGGCACCGGGAAGCGCCACAGGCCCCCGACCGGGCCGTGCGCCGGGGTCTTCGGTGGGTTGGTGGCCGCGGTCTTCGCCGGGTTCGTCGCGGATCTCTTCGCCGGGGGGTCCTCCGACCGGTCCGCCGGGCCGTCGGGCACCGCGTCGGTGCCGTCCCGCCCGTCCCCCGGCCTGCCGCGTCTCGGTTCGGCCTCCGCCGTCCCGCTGATCTGCTCCACGTCCAGCCGCCCTTCGTCCGCGACCCGGGAATCAGGCGATCCGCTCATGGCGCCCTCGGTCCACAGAGGCTAGGAGAGCGGTCCCGGCGGCTGTGGCACCGTCGACAACTTGCCCGTGTCGGACCGGTTCCGGCCGGAATCGATCGCCGAGGGCACCGAACCCGACCGGTTCCTTCGCGGTCGCCACCGCTTCGGGCGGGGTTCGATCGCGTTCGCCAGCCGTACCAACCTGTGCGGGGCCTCCGGACCGGCCCGCGGCGGGCGCGGCGGGTCCCGGGACGGCCGGCGCCGCCGGGGCCCGAGGAACCGCAGGTGAGAAGCACTCCAGAACCCTGGTAATGTTCTCTCTGTCGCCGAGGGGGCGAGAGAAAAACCCCCGAAGCACACACCCTGTCCGGGTGGCGGAATGGCAGACGCGCTAGCTTGAGGTGCTAGTGCCCTTTATCGGGCGTGGGGGTTCAAGTCCCCCCTCGGACACAGCTGAATTCCCCGTGGGATCCGAAAGGAACCCACGGGGAATTTCGTTTTCCCCGGGCTGCTTTCGCCGGCCGCTTCCACCCGCCGCTTTCCTCGGCCGTATCCCCCGGCCGCACGCCGGCCCTCCTTCGAGCCGGCGGCATTGTGGCGCCCGTCTCCCCGCAGGGGCTCGTACCGGCCTCGCCGGGGCCTCGCCGTCGGCCCACCGGTCCGGAAACCGGACACGAGATGGCAACGATCGGACGTTTTGAGCTTCCCCTGAGGTATTCGCCCGTTTTTGGACCATAAGCTGCTGTGCGTTTGTCCGGAATACAGACTCAAAACCGCAAAAACACCGACACCAGCCGATGAACCCCGAGCGAAAGGACCGATACGTTGAGTGAGCCCGAATCCTCGACGGCATCCCACCAGAACTACCGCCGATCGCTCGGCACCATCAGCCTGACGGCCGTCGGGCTGGGGTCGATCATCGGTTCCGGTTGGCTGTTCGGTGCCGAGCGGGCCGCCAAGCTCGCCGGGCCGGCGTCGATCCTCGCCTGGGTGATCGGCGCCGCGGTGGCGCTGACCATCGCCCTCACCTACAGCGAGCTGGGCTCGATGTTCCCCAAGGCCGGCGGCATGGTCCGGTACGGCCAGTACTCGCACGGCTCGCTGGCCGGCTACCTGGCCGCCTGGGCCAACTGGATCGCCATCGTCTCGGTCATCCCGGGCGAGGCCACCGCCTCCGTGCAGTACATGAGCTCCTGGCACTTCGGCTGGGCGAAGGGGCTCTACAACGGTCAGGAACTGACCCTCAGCGGAGTGGCGCTCGCCAGCGTGCTGCTGGTCCTCTACTTCGTGCTGAACTGGTTCGCGATCACGCTGTTCGCCAAGACCAACACGGCGATCACCGTCTTCAAGGTCGTCGTGCCGACGCTGACCGCCGGCGCGCTGCTCTTCGCGCACTTCGACACCGCGCACTTCACCGACCACGGCGGCTTCGCGCCGAACGGCTGGAGCGCGGTGTTCACCGCCGTCGCCGTCTCCGGCATCGTCTGGGCCTTCAACGGCTTCCAGTCCCCGCTCAACCTGGCCGGTGAGGCCAAGAACCCCGGCAAGTCGCTGCCGAAGGCCGTCATCGGCTCGATCCTGATCGCCCTGGTGATCTACGTCGCGCTGCAGATCGCCTTCCTGGGCGCCATCCCGAGCGGCGACCTCTCGCAGGGCTGGAGCGGCCTCGGCTACACCTCGCCGCTGGCCGACCTGGCGATCGCCTGGGGCCTCAACTGGCTGGCGATCCTGCTCTACGCGGACGCCTTCATCTCGCCGTCCGGCACCGGCATGATCTACGCCGCCACCACCTCGCGCATGATCCACGGCGTGCAGGAGAACGGCCACCTGCCGAAGCTCTTCGGCAAGGTCGACGCCAAGACCGGCATCCCGCGCCCGGCGCTGGTGCTGAACCTGGTGGTCGCCTTCCTGTTCCTCGCGGTCTTCCGCGGCTGGGGCTCGCTGGCCGAGATCGTCTCGGTGGCCACCGTGATCTCGTACATCACCGGCCCGGTCGCCGTGATGGCGCTGCGCCGCCTCGCCCCCGACCTGCCGCGCCCGGTCCGGCTGCGCGCGATGCCGGTCATCGCCCCGGTCGCGATGGTCTTCGGCTCGCTGGTGCTCTACTGGGCCCGCTGGCCGCTCACCGGCAAGGTCATCCTGCTGATGGCCGCCGGTCTGCCGATCTGGGCCTGGTACGAGCTGCGCAAGCCGTTCGCCGAGCTGAAGCCGCACCTCGCGGCGGGCGCCTGGATGGTCGCGTACCTGTTCGTGATGGCCGGTGTCTCCTGGGCCGGCAGCGACGACTTCGGCGGGCACGGCTACCTGCCGGAGGGCTGGGACCTGCTGATCGTCGCCGCGATCGGGCTGGCGTTCTACTACTGGGGCGTCGCCAGCGCCTGGGCCAACCCCTCGCTGGCCGCCGTCCGGCAGGAGCTGGCGGACGAGCTGCGCGCGGCGGGTGCCGAGGCCCCCGCCGAGGCGGGCGAGCCCTCGCGGGTCTGATCCACGCGTGACGCCGAAGGACCGGTCGGACGTTCCGACCGGCCCTTCGGCGTTCCCGGGCTCCGGCGGCTCCCGTGCGGGCCGGGTCAGGTGACCGGCACTCCCGCGATGACCTGGCCGAACGCCTTCCAGGACGGTGTGTTCGCGTTCCAGTAGTGGTCGTGGTCGGTGTCCTGGGACGGCAGGTGCTGGGCGCCGAAGGCCGGGTTCATCGGGTCGCGGCCGAAGCGCAGGTGGTAGTCGTCACTGGTCGGGTCGAGGTTGTCGACGTCCAGGGCCGGGGTCCAGTCGGTGATCGAGTCCTTGCCGCCGAGCACGGTGAAGACCCGGCCGGGGTCGATCTTGGCCCCCGTGGCGAGGTCGGTGTTGAGGTCCGCCGCCCGCTCGACGCCGACGCCGGGGCTGCCCGCGAAGACCACGGTGTCCACCGGCAGGCCCTTGTCGCGCATGGTGTAGCCGACCACCGTGCTGCCGTAGCTGTGCCCGACGACGGTGTTGTGGGACGGAGCGCCCTGGTGGGTGGCCCGCAGCCCGGACTGGAAGCTGAACAGGTCCTGCTCGGCGTCCTTGGCGTAGCCCTCGTAGGCGGCGTCCGGGACCGGGGCCCCGAGGGTGGGCGACGCGGTCTGGGGCGCCGCGTAGTTCACGTACGCGATCGTGGAGACCTTGGCGCCCGGGCTCGCCTGGACGGCGCTGCGGTACATCTCCTTCGCCTTGTCCATCGTGCCGCCGACGCCGCCGATCCGGGACTCGGTGCCCGGGACGAAGGTCGCCACGTCGTCCGCCGTGTCCGGGTCGTTCAGGGCGAGGATCGCCCGGCCGCCCTGCGCCGCGGCGTCGAGCCGGAGCAGGTACGGCCGCGGGTTGCCGTCCGTGACGGGCAGGGCGAGCCGGTCCTGGAGCGTCTGGAGGCCGTGCAGCTTGTCCTCCAGGGCCTTGCGCTGGGCCTCCCAGACCACGTGCTGGGGGTTCTTGCCGGCGCCGCCCGGCGTGCCCACCCAGGAGGTCGGCTCGGCCTGGTCGAGGGCGGCCAGCTGGGTGCGGAGGTCGGCCTGGGCCCGGGGCAGGGTGATCCGGTTCGCCTGGTCCCGGGCGGCGGCGGGGACGCCGTCGAGGTTGCCGACCTGGTCGGGGTGGTTGAGGACCAGCCGCTGCTGCTGGACCGACGTCAGCCCGTCCCACCAGGTCTTGACGTCCGCGGGCCCGGTGCCGGCGGGCGGGACGCGGTCGGTCGCGTCGTCCGCTGCCTTGTCGGCGGCGACCGCCGCGGCGGTCAGACCGCTGCCGTCGGCCGCGTGCTGGGCGAAACGGTTCAGCTGGGCGGTGATCGTCCGGTCCGCCTGGGCCCCCTCGTTCAGGGCCGCGGTGATCCGGGCGCCGATCTCCTCCGCCCGTCTGCGCATGGCGTCGTCGGCCGGGGCGCCCTGGGTGCCTCCGGGCTGTCCGGGGGCCGGGCCCCAGCTGAGCTGCCCGTCCGGGGCCACCGTGAGGCCCGCCGTCCTGGCGTCGTCCAGGGCGGCCACCAGGTGCGACTGGGCCAGCGCGAAGGCCTCGCCGGCGGCGCTCAACGAGCGGCTGACGAAGACGAGTTCCTCGTGCGCGTTCCGCAGCTTGACGGTGAGCGCCCCGAGGTCGCCGAGGACCTGGGTGGCAGTGCCGCCCTTCCAGCCCGACAGCCGGTTGACCACGGTGCTCTGCCAGATCTCGATGTGCTCGGCGAACTTGCCGGCCAGGGTGTCGTAGGCGTTCTTGGCGCAGGCCAGGTCGTTCAGGTTCGCACCGTAGAGGGTCGCGATGTCCACGGTCACCGCTCCTCGGCCGAACGGCCGCCGACGATCACCGTGTTGAACGGGTCGGGCCTGGACGGGGCGGCGCTCGCCTGGGCGGTGGTGCCGGCGGTGGTGCCGGCCCCGGTCAGGTCGTCGGCGATGTCGCGGTCGCCCGACCCGTAGGTCAGCGCGATCTGCTGCAGCTTGGTCCCGGACGTGCCGAGCTCCCCCGCCAGGTTGTTCAGCAGCGTGACCCAGTTGGCGGTGCAGCCGTGCAGGGCGGTCGCCGTCGTCCAGCCCTTGAGGCCGCCCTCCGCCGTGCCGCTCGCCTCGGCCAGTGCGTGGTCCTCGGCCGGTACGGCCTGGGCCAGTTGCGCGGCGCTCTGCCCACTGGCCCTCAGATCGCTCGGCCTGACGACGAGTTGGAGCGCCTTGTCCGGATCCACTGCGTCTTCCCCCTGGTTGTCCGTCTGGTCGTCTGGTCGTCGGTCTGGTCGTCCGTCGGTGAACGACGACAAGGACGCCGGGGGTTGGGGGGCAGTTCCGGGTGGAACCGGGCTTCGTGCACCTCCCGTTCTGCGGCGCGCCGCGGTGGGCGTCGGGCCGTTCGCCGCGTGCACCGCGCGGTTCCCCCGGGGTGACCGGCAATGTCCGCCGGGTCGGGATCGGCTCTTGCGCCCGGCCGCCCGGGCCGTTTTGACTGGCCTCCGACTAGCGCTGTTAGTGAAGCGATTGAGCGGATGAGAGGACAATCGGTGCAGCAGTACGCGGAGTACAGCGACCAGTACATCGACGGCTCCTGGCGGCCCTCCGGGGACCCCGGCTCGATCACCGTCCTGAACCCGGCGACCGAGCAGGTGCTCGCCACCGTACCCGCGGGCGGCGCGACCGATGTCGACGCGGCGGTGACGGCGGCCCGCCGGGCGGCCCGGAGTTGGGGCGCGACCACCCGCGAGGAGCGGCTGGCCCTACTGACCCGGCTGCGGGACGGGCTCGCCGCCGCGCAGAACGAGATCACCGAGACGGTCGTCGCCGAACTGGGCGCCCCGGTCGGCTTCACCGCGGCCGTGCACGCCGGGCTGCCGCTGACCGTCACCACCTCCTACCTGGACCTGCTCGCCGAGCACTCCTTCGAGGAGCGGATCGGCAACTCGGTGGTGCACGCCGAGCCGGCCGGCGTGGTCGCGGCGATCACGCCGTGGAACTACCCGCTGCACCAGATCGTGGCGAAGGTGGTCCCGGCGCTGGCGGCCGGCTGCCCGGTGGTCCTCAAGCCGGCCGAGGACACCCCGCTGGTGGCCCGGCTGTTCGCCCGGCTGGTGCACGAGGCCGGGTTCCCCGCGGGGGCGTTCAACCTGGTCACCGGCACCGGGGAGCTGGCGGGCGCGGCGCTGGTCGGCCACCCCGGGGTGGACGTGGTCTCCTTCACCGGCTCCACCGCCGTCGGCCGGCAGGTCGCCGAGACGGCCGGCCGGAACCTGAAGCGGGTCGCGCTGGAGCTGGGCGGCAAGTCCGCCAACGTGGTGCTGCCGGGCTCCAACATCACCCGCGCGGTCAAGACGAACGTCGCGAACGTGTTCGCCAACTCCGGCCAGACCTGTAGCGCCTGGACCCGGCTGCTGGTGCACGAGGACCAGTACGAGGAGGCGATCACCCGGGCCGCCAAGGCCGCCGCCCAGTACGTGCCGGGCGACCCGACCGACCCACAGACCCGGATCGGCCCGGTGGTCAACGCCAAGCAGCTGGCCCGGGTGCGCGGCTACATCGACGGCGCGCTGGCCGAGGGCGCCCGGCTGGTCGTCGGCGGCTCGGAGCCCGTCGCCGAGCTGCCCACCGGCTACTACGTCCGCCCGACCGTGCTCGCCGACGTGACCCCGGAGATGACGGTGGCCCAGGAGGAGGTCTTCGGCCCGGTCCTGGTGATCCTCCCCTACCGGGACGAGGACCACGCCGTCGAGCTCGCCAACGGCACCCCGTACGGCCTGGCCGGCGGCGTCTGGGGCCGCGACACCGACACCGCCGCCGCCTTCGCCCGCCGCCTCGACACCGGCCAGGTCGACCTCAACGGCGGCCGCTTCAACCCGCTCGCCCCCTTCGGCGGCTACAAGAACTCCGGCCTCGGCCGCGAACTGGGCCGCCACGGGCTGGAGGAGTTCCTGCGGTACAAGTCGCTGCAGTACTGAGGCGCCGGGCACGGGCCCGCCCGGGGCGCCGGCGTGTGCGGCGGCGCCCCGGGCGGGGTGTGTCCGAGGGTGTGTCCGAGGGTGTGTCCGAGGTGTCGCGGGATCCGCCGGGGGTTCAGGCGAGGGCGACGCCCGGGTAGAGCGGGTACGGGGCGAGCAGCTCGGCGGCGCGCTTGGCGACGGCGTCGCGCAGGGCCGGGTCGAGGGCGTAATTGGCCTTGGACGGGCTGCCGTTGGCGGCCGTGGTGGGGGTGGTGGCGCGCAGGACGGTGTCGATCAGTTCGGCGATCTCGTCCATCTCGGCGACGCCGAGGCCACGGGTGGTGAGGGCCGGGGTGCCGATCCGGACGCCGGAGGTGTACCAGGCGCCGTTCGGGTCCTGCGGGACGGAGTTGCGGTTGGTGACGATGCCCGAGTCGAGCAGCGCCGCCTCGGCCTGGCGGCCGGTGAGGCCGTAGCCGGAGACGTCGGCGAGGACGAGGTGGTTGTCCGTGCCGCCGGTGACGAGCGTGCCGCCGCGGCGCAGCAGGCCCTCGGCCAGGGCCTGGGCGTTGGTGACGACGGCCTGGGCGTAGGTCCGGAACTCGGGGCGGCGGGCCTCGGCGAAGGCGACGGCCTTGGCGGCCATGACGTGCGAGAGCGGGCCGCCGAGCACCAGCGGGCAGCCGCGGTCGACGTGTTCGGCCAGTTCGGAGGTGCACAGCACCATGCCGCCGCGCGGGCCGCGGAGGGACTTGTGGGTGGTCGTGGTGACGATGTGGGCGTGCGGGACCGGGTCGTGGTCACCGGTGAGCACCTTGCCCGCGACCAGGCCGGCGAAGTGCGCCATGTCGACCATGAGGGTGGCGCCGACCTCGTCCGCGATCTCGCGCATCGTACGGAAGTTCACCAGGCGCGGGTAGGCGGAGTAGCCGGCCACGATGATCAGTGGGCGGAACTCGCGGGCGGTCTCCCGCAGCGCGTCGTAGTCGATCAGGCCGGTGACCGGGTCGGTGCCGTAGCTGCGCTGCTCGAACATCTTGCCGGAGATGTTGGGGCGGAAGCCGTGGGTGAGGTGGCCGCCGGTGTCCAGGGACATGCCGAGCATGCGCTGGTTGCCGAGCTCGTGGCGCAGCCGGGCCCAGTCCTCCTCGGTGAGGTCGTTGACGTTGCGGACCTCGGCCCGCTCCAGGGCGGGGCTCTCGACCCGCTGGGAGAGGACGGCCCAGAAGGCGGTGAGGTTGGCGTCGATGCCGGAGTGCGGCTGGACGTAGGCGTGGTCGGCGCCGAACAGCTCGCGGGCGTGCTCGGCGGCGATGGTCTCCACGGTGTCGACGTTGCGGCAGCCCGCGTAGAAGCGGCGGCCCGCGGTGCCCTCGGCGTACTTGTCGCTGAGCCAGTTGCCCATGGCGAGCAGGACGGCCGGGGAGGCGTAGTTCTCGCTGGCGATGAGCTTGAGCGAGGCGCGCTGGTCGGCGAGCTCCTGGCCGATGGCGGCGGCGATCCGGGGTTCGACGCCGGCGACCACGTCGAGGGCGCTGCGGAAGGCGGCGTCGGCGGTGGGGGTCGCGGCGGTGTGGGGCTGCTGGGCCAAGGCGGTCTCCTGGTGGGGATGCGGAAGGCCCAGGCGCTCGGCAACTGCACGTGAAGGTTTCACGAGGCCGCTTCCCGATGGTTGATTCCATCCCTACGCGCCAGTCGCAGCCCACCGGGATCGTACCAACACCGGACGGACTGTGGCGGAGGTCTCAGAATGCGGACCAGGCCGGTCCGATTCGCCGCTTATGTCCGTTCTTCTGCAACGCCGGTGTTGCGGCGAAATGAAGTCGCCACATTCCCCGAAACAGTTCCGCAGGAATTCCCCGGAGAACCGCCGGAGGTGATTTGCGGAACCTCGGACGCATCCGATCAAATGTCGCTCGAACGGCCACGGGAAACCCCCGGAAGCCGTACCGGAAATACACACGAGCGCACCCTCACCCACAGGGCGGCGGAGAATTCGGGGGTTACGCCTCATGGCAGTGGTCGACGCAGTCCCAGTCCCCGCGGCCGGGCCCGCCGCCGCGGCCCCGGGCCCGCTCCGCCGGATCCTGCGCGACCGGGTCGGCGCCGCCGCCCTGACCGTCGTGGTGCTGTTCCTGCTGCTGGCCGCCGGGGCCCCGCTGATCGCCGCGCTGTACGGGAGGAACCCGGTCGAGCACTACGGCCAGAACGCCCCCGGCCTGCTCAGCGACGGCGGCCTGCCGATGCTGCCGAACGGCGGGATCTCCGGTGACTTCTGGTTCGGCCTGGAGCCCGGCCTCGGCCGAGACGTGTTCACCCAGCTGCTGTACGGCATCCGCACCTCGCTGCTGATCGCCTTCGCCGCCGCCACCGTGACCACCGCCCTGGGCGTACTGGCCGGCGTCGCGGTCGGCTATCTCGGCGGAATCGCGGACCGGCTGTTCGGATTCCTCGCCAATGTGCTGCTGGCCTTTCCGACCCTGCTCCTGCTGCTCGCGCTCAGCCCGATCATCCAGTCCCGGCTGGTCGATCCGGGCGCCGCGGAACCGGAGTGGATGCAGTTCCTGGTGCTGATCCTGGTTTTCTCCGCGTTCGGCTGGATTCCGCTCGCGCTTTCCCTGCGGGCCACCGTCCGCTCGCTCCGGGAAAGGGATTTCGTGCAGTCCGCCCGGGCCCAGGGCGCGAGCCGGTTCCATGTCGTCGTCCACGAACTGCTCCCCAATGTGCGCTCGCAGCTGCTGGTGCACGCCACCATGGCGGTGCCGACCTACGTCGCCTCCGAGGCCGCACTGTCCTTCCTGGGCGTCGGCATCACCGAACCGGTCCCGGACTGGGGGCGGATGATCTCCCGCGGCTCCGAGGTCTTCCAGGCCGACCCCACGTACCTGGTCTTCCCCGGGGTGGCGCTGCTGCTGTTCGTGATCGCCTTCAACCTGCTCGGCGACGCCGTCCGGGACGCGCTGGACCCGCGCTCCGGCACCCGCTGAGCCACCCCGGCGCCCCGGCGCCCCGACGCCCCGACGCCCCGACGCCCCCGCCCGTACCTTCCCCGTCCATTCACCCGAACCCTCCCCGGCGCGACCCGCCGGGGCGAGGAGAGATCCGCCATGCGCTGGACCAGACCGTCCCTCGCCGTCATCGCCACCGCCCTGCTGGCGACCTCCTGCTCGGCCGGCGCGGGCAGCACCGGCTCCGCCGGCGCCGGGGCCTCCGCCAAGGAGACCTCCCCGCTGACCGCCGCGCTCGGCACCGAGCAGGAGAGCGCCGGCCCCGCCCCGGCCGTCCCGGGCGCCCGCGCCGGCGGCACCGTGAACGTGTACAACAGCGTGGAGTTCCGCCACCTCGACCCGCAGAAGGTCTACGCGGGCGCCACCTACAACGCCTCGCTGCTCTGGGGCCGCCAGCTGACCCAGTACCAGGTGGTGGACGGCAAGGCCAAGCTGGTCGGCGACCTGGCCACCGACACCGGCACCCCGGCCGACGGCGGACGCACCTGGACGTACCGGCTCAAGCAGGGCGTGGCCTGGGAGGACGGCAAGCCGATCACCTCCCAGGACGTCAAGTACGGCATCGAGCGCACCTTCGGCAAGGGCTACGAGGTCGGCCCGCCGTACTGGCCCCAGTGGCTCACCGGCGAGGCCAACTACGAGGCGGCGCGCGCCAAGTACGCCGGCCCGCAGGACGGCGACCTCGCCGCGATCGAGACGCCGGACGAGCGCACGATCGTCTTCCGCTTCCCGCAGCCGCAGGCCGACGTCCCGTACATGGCCGCGCAGTCCTCCTCCTCGCCGGTGCGCCGGGACAAGGACACCGGGACGGAGTACGACCGCCAGCCGTTCGCCACCGGCCCGTACCGGATCGTCGAGCACGTCCAGAACACCCGGATGGTGCTGGAGCGCAACCCGGCCTGGAAGCCCGAGACCGACCCGATCCGCAGCCAGTACCCGGAGAAGTTCGTCTTCACGTACGGCAAGGAGACGCTCAACCTCAACCAGGAGATCCTCTCCGGCCGGGACGGCGGCGCCAACGCCACCACCGCCGCCGACGTCCTCTCCCCCGAGCTGTACCAGACGGCCGACACCGACCCGAAGGCCAGGGAACTGGTCGTCAGCGGGCGGCAGGGCGCCTTCGTCACCCAGCTGATGATCAACAACGAGCGGGTGCCGGACCTGGCGGTCCGCAAGGCGCTCAACCTGGCCTACCCCCGCCAGCAGGCCCGCCAGGTCCAGGGCGGCGCCCGGACCGGCGAACTGGCCACCACGCTCAGCTCGCCCGCGCTGATCGACTGGCAGAAGTACGACCTCGCCCCGGCCAAGCCCGAGGGCGACCCGGAGGCCGCCAAGGCCGAACTCGCCAAGGCCGCGCAGGCACCGGGCAGCCTCACCTACGGGTACAAGAACACCCCGAACGGGCAGCGCGTCGCCCAGGTGCTGGTGGACGGCTTCGCCAAGGCCGGGATCACCGTCGTGCCCAAGCCGATCGACCCCAAGGCGTTCCTGGACGAGGTCCACCGCACCGACGCCCCGTACGACCTGTTCGAGGAGACCTCCTCCGTCGACTGGCCGACCCCGTCCACACTCGTCCCGTTCTCCTTCGACGGCCGCGCCGGCAGCGACATCAACTCCGCGCGCTACCGCAACCCGGCGGTGGACAAGGAGATCGACCGGATCAACCAGATCGGCGAGCCGCGCGCCAAGGCCAAGGAGCTGTACGCGCTGGAGCAGACCGTGATGAAGGACCTGCCGGTGCTGCCGTTCGCCTACCCGACCACCAGCCAGCTGCGCGGCGGCAACGTCGGCGGGGCGTTCATCCACCCGATCTACGGGACGGTCTCGCTGGCCTGGCTGTACCTGAAGTCCTGACCCTCCCGGCCCGCCTCCGCCTCCTGGTACCGACCCGGGGGCGGGGGCGGCGCCCCCGCCTCTCCCCGTTGCCCCGACCCCGCCCCTCGCCCCCCGTCACGTCGACCCCGGATCGGCCATGCTCTCCTTCGTCCTGCGCCGGACCGCCCAGGCCCTCGCCGTCCTGGTCGCGGTCTCCGCCGCCGCCTTCGCCCTCTTCTACGCCGCGCCCGCCGATCCGGCCCGCGCCGCCTGCGGCCCGCGCTGCGACAGCGGGCAGGTCGCCGCGGTGCGCCAGAGCATGGGCCTGGACCAGCCGCTCGCCGCCCAGTACACCGACTACCTGACCGGCGTCCTCGCCGGGCGGGACATCGACGACGTGGACGGCTCGACCATCCACTGCGACGCACCCTGCCTCGGCTACTCCTACCGGCTGCACCAGCCCGTCAGCGAGGCGCTGGCCGACCACCTGCCGGTCACCTTCTCGCTGACCGCCGGGGCACTGGCCGTCCTGCTGGTGCTCGGCCTCGGCACCGGCTTCGTCTCCGCGCTGCGGCACGGACGGCGGACCGACCGGCTGCTGTCCGGCTTCACCCTGGTCGGCGCCAGCGTGCAGATCTACTTCCTCGGCTACATCGCACAGTGGGTACTGGTCTACTCCACCGGCCTGCTGCCGCTGCCCTCCTACACCCCGCCCGCCGAGGACCCGGCGGCCTGGGCGGGCGGGATGCTGCTGCCCTGGCTCGTCCTCGGATTCGTCAACTCGGCGGTCTTCGCCCGGCTTTCACGCTCGCAGCTGCTGGAGACGATGAACGAGGAGTACGTCCGCACGGCCCGCGCCAAGGGCCTCGGACGGCTGCGCGCCCACCTCAAGTACACCTCGCGCGGCGCCGCCGGGCCGCTGGTGCAACTGCTCGGGCTGGAGGCCGGGGCGCTGCTCGGCGGGGCGGTGATCACCGAGACGGTGTTCGGGCTGAACGGGGTCGGACGGTTCGCCGCGCAGGCCGTCGCCGGGCAGGACCTGCCCGCCGTGGTCGGCGCGGTGCTGCTGGCCGCCTGCTTCGTGGTGCTGTTCGTCGCGCTGGCCGACCTCGCGGTGGCCTGGCTCGACCCGCGTGTCCGGCTGAGCTGAGGGGAGTCCTGAGATGAAGACCGATGTTCCTGGTGACCGCGTCAGCGTTCCCCGTACGGACGGTGCCGAGCCCGTGCTGAGCGTGCGCGATCTGACCGTCACCTTCGCGGACCCGCGCGGCGGCGCGCCCGTGACCGCCGTCCGGGATCTCTCCTTCGACCTCGCCGCGGGTGAAGTCCTGGGCCTGGTCGGCGAGTCGGGCTCCGGCAAGTCCACCGTCGGCCTCGCCGTCCTCGGCCTGCACGACCCGCGTACCACCACCGTCACCGGATCGATCCGGCTGGGCGGGCAGGAATTGGTGGGCGCCGGCGAGTCCGCCCTGCGCGAGATCCGGGGCGGCCGCGCCGCACTGGTCTTCCAGGACGCGCTCACCTCGCTCAGCCCCTTCCACGGCGTCGGCGCCCAACTCGCCGAGATGTACCGGCTGCACCACCCGGGGGCGACCCGCGCCGAGGCCCGGCGGCGGGCGGCCGAGATGCTCGACCGGGTCGGCATCCCGGCCGACCGGGTGCGCGATCACCCGCACCGGTTCTCGGGCGGCATGCGGCAGCGCGTGATGATCGCGATGGCGCTGATGAACGACCCGCGGCTGCTGATCGCCGACGAGCCGACCACCGCCCTGGACGCCCGCGTCCAGCGGCAGGTCCTGGACCTGCTCGGCGAGCTGCAGCGCGAACACGGCACCGCCGTCCTGCTGGTCAGCCACGACCTGGGCGTGGTCGCGGGGACGACCGACCGCACGCTGGTGCTGCGCGGCGGCGTCCGGGTCGAGTCCGCGCCGACCGCCGAGCTGCTGGCCGCGCCGCGCGAGCCGTACACCCGGGCGCTGGTCGGGGCCGCGCTCCGCCTGGACTCCGCCCCGGGCACCGCCCTGCCGACGGTCGACGATCCGTCCCCCGCGCGGACCTTCCGGCCGAGGGTCGTCGAGCGGCCCGAGCGGTGGCTGGTCGAGGTCGACGACCTCACCGTGCACTTCCCCGGCCGACGCCGGTTCCCCGGCCTCCGGGCCGAGCCGGTCCGCGCGGTCGAGGGCGTGGGGCTGCGGATCGCGCCGGGCGAGACGGTCGGCCTGGTCGGCGAGTCCGGCTCCGGCAAGTCCACCACCTCGCGGGTGCTGGCCGGTCTGCAACGCCCCACCTCCGGGCGGGTGTCGTACGACGGCCAGGACGTCACGAACCCGGACCGGGAGCTGCGGCGCCGGCTCAGCCGAGAGATCCAGCTCGTCTTCCAGGACCCGTACGCCTCGCTCAACCCGCGCCGCACCGTCGCCCAGACCCTCGACACCCCGCTGCGCCTGCACACCCCGCTGACCGCGCCCGAGCGGCGGGAGCGCGCGGTCGAGCTGCTGGAGCAGGTCGGACTGGACGCCGGGCACCTGCACCGCTACCCGCACGAGTTCTCCGGCGGGCAGCGCCAGCGGATCGGCATCGCCCGGGCCCTGGCCCCGCAGCCCCGGCTGATCATCGCGGACGAGCCGGTCTCGGCGCTCGACGTGTCGGTGCAGGCGCAGGTGCTCAACCTGCTGATGGAGCTGCGCGAACGCCTCGCGGTGGCGTTCCTGTTCGTCTCCCACGACCTCGCGGTGGTCCGGCACTTCTGCGACCGGGTGGCGGTGATGCACCGGGGCCGCCTGGTCGAGTCCACCGACCGGGACCGGCTGTTCGGGGCCCCGCACACCGAGTACACCCGGGGGCTGCTGGCGGCGGTGCACTGAGGGCTGCCGCGGCGGGGGACGGAGTGGAGGAGCCCGTCGCGAAGGGGCCGGAGGGAAGGGGCCGGAGGGAAGGGGCCGGAGTGAAGGGGCCGGAGTGAAGGGGCCTGCGAAAAGGGTTGGCCTGGTGAGGGGCGGGTGACCAATGATCGGACCCTGTCGGATCCGATCGGAGAGGTGCAACGGAATGTCGACCAGCGATCAGGTGCCCGCGGGCGGGGACCTCGTCGGAGCGGGCCTCGTCGACGCGGAGCTCGTCGAGGCGGCCGTGGAGGTGGCGCGGCGGTACGCCCGGGGCGACAACCACACGGTGGCGGCCGCCGGACGCGCCGCCGACGGACGGATCGTCACCGCGCTGAACGCCTACCACTTCACCGGCGGACCGTGCGCGGAGCTGGTGCTGATCGGGGCGGCGGCCGGGCAGGGCGCGTACGAGCTCACCACCGTCGTGGCGGTCGGCGACCGGGAGCGCGGGGTGATCCCGCCGTGCGGGCGCTGCCGCCAGGTGCTGCTCGACTACTTCCCGGAGCTGCGGATCATCGTCGGGCAGGGCTCCCGGCTGCGCACCGTCCCGGTGCGGGAGCTGCTGCCGGAGACGTACGTCTGGGCCGACCACCAGGTGGACTGATCACATTGTCCGACCGGGGGGCGGCGCCGGGGTGGCCGGGCAGGCCGTTCGCCCCTCGTTCGGCTGCGCGGGCTCGGCTCAAGGCGTTAGCGTGCAGGCGATGTGCCGTAGGAAGCCAGGAAACGCCAGCTGAGGGGAAACGTTGTCGGACGACCTGCTCATCGCAAAGATCAATCACGGTTTCGATCACCTCGACGCCGACGGCGACGGACTGATCACCGAACGGGACCACGTCCTGATGGGCCACTCGGTGGCCCGCTCGCTCGGCCACCAGGAGGGATCGGAGGCGGAGGCCGTGATCGTCCGCGCCTACCTGACGATCTGGCACGACCTCCACCTCGCCCGGCTGCCCGCCGGCACCCAGACGATCTCCCGCGAACAGTTCGTCGCCTCCACCGGCCTGCTCGCCGACGACCCCGAGGCCGCGCGCGACAGCCTCGGCGCGCTCGCCGCCGCGTTCCTCGCCGTCGCCGACACCGACCGCAGCGGGACCGTGGACGCCGGCGAGTTCTTCGTCTTCCAGCGCGGCCACTTCGCCGGCCTCAGCCGCGACGACGCCGACGAGGCCTTCCGCCGCCTCGACACCGACGGCGACGGCGTGCTCTCCGCGGCCGAGTTCACCGAGGCGATCATCGAGTACTGGACCAGCCGCGACCCGGACGCGCCCGGCAACTGGTGGACGGGGAAGCCCCCGCACGGCCTCTGAGCCCGACCCGGGCAACCGGACCCGGACAGCCCGGTTCTGACGACGGTCGGACCTGGACGGCCAGGACCCGGACAGCCCGACCCGGACGACCGTCCCCGCGCGCCGGAAGCGCGGGGACGGTCGCGGCATGGCGACCCCGGCACCCCACCGTGACCGACCCGGTGGGGTGCCGGCCTCGGCGGGGTCAGGCCGCCGGGACGATCCGCTCGACGACGGTGTCGATCAGCGCCGCGAGGCCGTCGACGCCCAACACCTCGGGCAGGGTGAGGTGTTCGAGGATCAGGCCGGTCATGGCGAGGTAGAGCACCAGGACGGTCTCCCGGTCGCCGGGGAAGCCCTCGTCCAGGTGGAAGGCGACGTTGGCCTCCAGGTCGTCCCGGATGGTGCCGGTGAGCTGGGCCCGCAGGTCCGGGCGGCGGGTGGCCTCCAGGCGCAGTTCGAGCATCGCGAGGTAGCCGGCCCGGTCCGCGGTGATGCGGCGGATCAGGTCGTGCATCAGGGCCGTGACCAGCGCGCGGTCTCGGGGAGCCCGCATCAGTTCCTCGAAGACCGCCGCGTCCGGGATGAGCCGCCGGTGGATGTGCCGGGCGGTCTGGTGGAGCAGGTGGTCCCGGTTGGCGAAGTAGTTGGAGGCCGTGCCGTTGGGGACGCCGGCCTGGACGTCGACCGCGCGGAAGGTGAGGCCGCGGGCGCCCTCGCGGGCGAGGACCTCGATGGCGGCGTCGGCGAGGGCGGTACGGCGGGCGGGGTTCTGGACCATGGGCCGATTCTCTCTCCTCCGACGACGGGGGCCCGGGGCGGCCTGAGGCCGGGTACGAAAGGGGTTGCCAACCACTACGACTGGAGTACTATGACTGTCGTGGTTCACGGGGCAGGCCGAAACGGCCCGCGCCGCGTCCCGATCCCGTTCCTCGATCCAAGGACCTGAATGCGCAAGCTCACCTACTTCGTCGGCACCACCATCGACGGCTTCATCGCCGCCCCGAACGGCGCGTTCGACTTCTTCATGCCGTACGTCACCGAGGACTTCGCCCCGACGCTCTTCACCGAGTACCCGGAGACCGTCGTCACCCCCGCCCGCGCGGCGGTCGGCATCGCCGAGGCCCCCAACAAGCTCTTCGACACCGTGCTCATGGGCCGCGGCACCTACGAGCCGAACGTGCCCGCCGGATTCGCCAACCCCTACGCCCACCTGCGGCAGATCGTCTTCTCCCGCACCCTCACCACCAGCCCCGACCCGGCCGTCGAGATCACCGCCGAGGACCCGCTGAGCACCGTCCGCCGGCTCAAGCAGGAGGACGGGCTCGGCATCTGGCTCTGCGGCGGCGCCAAGCTGGCCGGGCGGCTGCTGCCCGAG
Source organism: Kitasatospora xanthocidica (assembly GCF_014656195.1). GTDB lineage: Bacteria > Actinomycetota > Actinomycetes > Streptomycetales > Streptomycetaceae > Kitasatospora > Kitasatospora xanthocidica. The sequence goes on from NZ_BNBY01000002.1 coordinate 92,846, forward strand.
ATCGACGAGCTGATCATCAAGCAGTACCCGGTGGTGGCCGGCTCCGGCATCCCGCTGTTCACCACGGAGTTCGCGCCCCGCGAGTTCACGCTCACCGGCAGCCGGGTCTTCGAACGCGGGAACCTGCTGCTCAGCTACGCGCGGACGAGCCCTTCACCGGACGCCCGGGACGCCCGGGACGCCTCGGCCGCCGGCTGACGCTCACCACCAGGCAAACGCCCGCGACCACGATCGCCCCACCCGCCACGGTGGGGCCGGTCAGCGGCTCCGCCAGGATCAGCCAGCCCAGCAGCACCGCGACCACCGGGTTCACGTACGCGTACGTGCCCACCAGCGTCAGCGGGGCGGCGCGCAGCAGCCAGGCGTACGCGGTGAAGGCGAGCAGCGAACCGAACAGCACCAGGTAGGCGAGGGCCAGCCAGGACCGGCCGGAGACGGCCCCCAGGTCCAGGCCGCGCTGCTCGCCGCGGAAGAGGGCGATCAGCAGGTCGCAGAGGCCGCCGGCCAGCATCTGGTACGCGCTCGCGGCGAGCACGTTGCCCGGCATCGGGACCTTCTTGGTCACGAACGAACCGGCCGCCCAGAGCAGCGTGGCGCAGATGATCAGGACCACGCCGAGCGGCTCCACGGACCCGCCGACCGCCGGCGCCGACAGCACGCCGAGGCCGACCAGACCGAGCAGCACCCCGGCGAGCTCGGCGAGCCTCGGCCGCTCGCCGCCGAAGGCCGTCAGCACCACCATCCACAGCGGGACGGCGGCCACCAGCAGGGCGGTCAGGCCGGAGGGGACGGAGGTCTCGCCCAGGACCACCAGTCCGTTGCCGCCGGTCAGCAGCAGGACGCCGACCAGGGCGGAGGAGGCGAGCTGCCGTCCGCTCACCTTCAGCCCGGCCGGGCCCTGGCGCACCAGCAGGAAGCCGGCCAGCAGGAGCCCCGCGGTGAGGAAGCGGGCGGCGGCGGAGAGGAACGAGGGCATCGTCTCCACCGCGATCCGGATCGCCAGGTAGGTCGAGCCCCAGACGACGTAGACCACGGCGAGGGCCAGCCAGACGGCGCCGCCGAGGCGGGCGGCGGAGGCGGCCGGGGTGGCTGGTGTGGCCTTCGTGAGGGCTATCGGGCCCTCGTCCGCGTCCGCCTCCGCGTCGGCGGGGACGGCGTCCGCAGGAGTGACGAGGGGTGCGGCGGGTGCGGGGGGCACGGGGGTGGAACCGGGCGTGGTGGCCGGTTGGGACGAAGCGGGCGATGTCATGTGTGTCCCCCTTGGACGGTGCTGGCCGAACCACGACATGACAGCGCATCGAGCACCCCGCGCGCCAGTCGGTATCACGAATCGGACCGGAAGACGTACCGTGGGCGCTCCCCAGCGAGGAGGTCGAACCCGTGTCCGGATCCGAGGAGGGACTGCCGTTCTTCGTCTACGGCACCCTGCGCAGCGGCGGCCGCAACCACACCGTCCACCTGGCCGGACGCTGTGCCGACATCCGCCCGGCCGTACTGGACGGCGCCGCGCTGCACGAGGGCCCCGGCTTCCCGTACGCGGTGCTCGACGCGACGCCCGGACGCCGGATCGTGGGCGAACTCATCACCGTACGCCCGAGCGCGTACGACGGCGCGCTCGCGGCGCTGGACCACCTGGAGGAGTGCCGGGCCGACGGGACCGGACTGTACGTGCGGCGGCGGCTGGCCGTACGGGCCGCGGCGGACGACGAGCCGCAGGACGCCTGGGTCTACCTCGCCGGACCGGCCGCCGAGGCGCGACTGCGCGAGCGGCCGGCGCTGATCGGGTCGGGGGACTGGACGGACAGATGACAGATGACAGATTTCAACATCTGAAAGTTGTCGTCTGTTGGCTGTTATCTGTTACCTGTCAGCTGTCATCGGACGGCTGGCAGCTGGCGGCCGGCGACCGAACCCCGTCAGCCCCGCCCTCCCTCGCACCCACCCCCAAACCGCCAGGTAGGCTGCCCGGCCGGTTGTTTTTTATACTCATTCGCCGGCCGAACGACGAGGAGCCACCCGGTGCCCGAGCTGCCACCCCCGATCACCGTCGTCGGGATCGGGGCCGACGGCTGGCCCGGCCTCGCCGCCACCTCCCGGGCCGCGCTGCGGAACGCCGAGGTGGTCGTCGGCGGCCCCCGCCAGCTCGACCTGCTCCCCCACGACGAGGTCACCGCCGAGCGCCTCCCCTGGCCGTCCCCGCTGCGCCCGGCCGTACCCGGACTGCTCGCCGCCCACTCCGACCGCCGCGTCGCCGTCCTGGCCAGCGGCGACCCGCTGTTCTACGGCATCGGCCGCACCCTCGCCGAGACGGTCGGCGCCGAGCGGCTGCGCGTCCTGCCGCACCCCTCCTCGGTCTCCTACGCCTGCGCGCGCCTCGGCTGGCCGCTGGAGGCCACCGAGGTGGTCAGCCTGGTCGGCCGCCCGCTGGACACCCTCTCCCTCGCCCTCCACCCCGGCCGCCGCCTGCTGGTGCTCAGCGCCGACGCCGCCACTCCGGCAGCCGTCGCCGCCCTGCTCACCGAGCGCGGCTACGGCACCGCCCGGCTGCGCGTCCTCGAACAGCTCGGCTCCCCCGCCGAACGGCACCTCGACGGCCCCGCCGAGGGCTGGCCGCACCCGGCCGGCGACCCGCTGAACGTCATCGCCGTCGAACTCGGCGACGGCCCCCGCACCTCCCTCGTCCCCGGTCTGCCCGACACCGCGTACGAGAGCGACGGCCAGCTCACCAAGCGCCACGTCCGCGCCGCCACCCTCGCCACCCTCGCCCCCTCCCCCGGCGAACTGCTCTGGGACGTCGGCGGCGGCTCGGGCTCGATCGCCATCGAGTGGCTGCGCGCCCACCGCGACTGCCGGGCCGTCAGCGTCGAACGCGACCCGGTGCGCGCCGAACGGATCGCCCGCAACGCCGCCGCCCTCGGCGTGCCCCGGCTGCGCGTGGTGACCGGCCCCGCCCCCGCCACGCTCGCCGAACTCCCCGTCCCCGACGCCGTGTTCATCGGCGGCGGCCTCACCGCGCCCGGACTGCTGGACAGTTGCTGGGCCGCTCTGCGTCCGGGCGGCCGACTGGTCGCCAACACCGTGACCCTGGAGTCCGAGGCGCTGCTCACCGACTGGTACCGGCGCCACGGCGGCGAACTCGTCAAGCTCGCCGTCGCCCACGCCGTGCCGGTGGGCGGCTTCACCGGCTGGCGCCAGGCCATGCCGGTCACCCAGTGGTCCGCCGTCAAGCCCAACACCCCCCAGGAGGACGCCTCGTGACCGTCTACTTCATCGGAGCCGGCCCGGGCGCCGCCGACCTGATCACCCTGCGCGGCCAGCGCCTCCTGGCCCGCGCCGAGGTCTGCCTCTACGCCGGCAGCCTCGTCCCGCGCGAGCTGCTGGACGAGTGCCCGCCCGGCGCCCGCCTGATCGATACCGCGCAGCTCAACCTGGACCAGATCGTCGCCGAGCTGGTCCGCGCGCACGAGGCCGGACAGGACGTCGCCCGGCTGCACTCCGGCGACCCGTCCGTGTTCTCCGCCGTCGCCGAACAGATGCGCCGCCTGGACGCCGCCGGCATCCCGTACGAGGTGGTCCCCGGCGTGCCCGCCTTCGCCGCCGCCGCGGCCGCGCTGAAGCGGGAGCTGACCGTCCCGACCGTCGGCCAGACCGTCATCCTCACCCGGATCGCCAAGCGCGCCACCCCGATGCCCGAGGGCGAGGACCTCGCCACCCTCGGCCGCAGCGGCGCCCTGCTGGTGCTGCACCTGGCCGCCGGGTACGTGGACGACGTGGTCGAGCAGCTGCTCCCGCACTACGGCGCCGACTGCCCGGCCGCCGCCGTCGCGATGGCCAGCCGCCCCGACGAACTGGTGCTGCGCGGCACCGTCGGCGACATCGCCGAACAGGTCAAGGCCGCGGGCGTGGTCCGCACCGCCGTCATCATCGTCGGCCGCACCCTGGCCGCCGAGCAGTTCCGCGACAGCCACCTCTACTCGGCGGACCGCGAGCGCCCGCACGAGCCCTGCGGGGCCTGATGCGGCACGTCCTGATCCTCGGCGGGACCACCGAAGGGCGGGCCTTGGCCGCCCGACTCACCCCCGAACTCACTGCTGAGCCCGCCCCCGCCGCCCACCGGATCACCAGCTCGCTGGCCGGGCGGACCGCCCAGCCCCGGCTGCCCGCCGGGGAGGTACGGATCGGCGGCTTCGGCGGACCGGAGGGCCTCGCCGACTGGCTGCGCGCGGAACGCGTGGACGCGGTGGTGGACGCCACCCACCCGTTCGCGGCCGGCATCTCGCGGAACGCCGCCCTCGCGGCCGCGGCCACCGGTACCCCGCTGCTGGTGCTGCGCCGCCCCGGCTTCACCCGGGTCGACGGCGACCACTGGCTCCCCGTCCCCTCCCTCGCGGCGGCCGCCGAACTGCTGCCCCGACGCGGGGAGCGGGTCCTCCTCACCATCGGCCGGCAGGGTGTCGCCGCCTTCGCCCACCTCGACGGCGTCCACTTCGTCTCCCGCTCGGTCGACCCGCCCGAGCCACCGCTGCCGCCGTCCTTCGAAGTCCTGCTCGACCGCGGCCCGTTCACGGTCCAGGGCGAGGAGGCACTGCTGCGCGAGCGCGCCATCGACGTCCTGGTCACCAAGGACAGCGGCGGCGCCGCGACCGCCGCCAAACTGACCGCCGCCCGCTGCCTGGGCCTGCCCGTCATCGTCGTGCAGCGCCCGCCCGTCCCCGACGGCGTCCCGGTCGTGCCGGACGTCGAGGGCGCGGTGCGATGGCTGGAGCAGCGGCTGGGCTGAGTCCGGTCGGTGGACTCGCCGGGCGGCCAGGACGGCCGCCCGGAAGGATGTCCCCATGACTGACGACCAGCGCACCGAGACCCCGCCCACCGAGACCCAGCGGACCGAGACGCAGCGCACCGGCGACGAACGCGCCACCCTGGCAAGCTTCCTGGACTTCCAGCGCGACACCCTCGCGATGAAGTGCGCGGGCCTGACGACCGAGCAGCTCCGCACCCGGGTGCTGGCACCCTCCGGCCTCTCCCTGCTCGGCCTGGTCCGGCACCTCGCCGAGGTGGAGCGCAGCTGGTTCCGCAACGTCCTCAACAACGAGGCCGTACCCGGCTTCTGGAAGCACCCCGACGGCTCCTTCGCCGAGTTCGACGTCGACACCGCCGACCCGGACGAGGCCTTCGCCACCTGGCACCGCGAGTGCGCCCACGCCCGGGAACTCGTCGCCGCGGCGGAGTCGTTGGACGTCCTGGGCCACCACGGCGAGGAGGTCTTCTCGCTGCGCTGGATCCTCACCCACATGATCGAGGAGTACGCCCGCCACAACGGCCACGCCGACCTCCTGCGCGAACACCTCGACGGCACCACCGGCGAGTAGCGCCGGCACCGCGGTCCGGCTGGTGCGGGGAGGGCGGTCGGGCTGGGCGTTGAACAACCCGGTGTTCGTGGAGTACCTGAACACCGGGTTGGAGGTGGCCGTGCTGCTGACCGGGCTCGACGGGTGAGGCCGGGCGGCGGGGGCCGGGTCAGATGTCGCGGAAGGTCTCGATCCGGGCGCCGATGGAGTTGAGGCGCTCGGCGAGGTCCTCGTAGCCGCGGTTGATGACGTAGACGTTGCGCAGGACCGAGGTGCCCTGGGCGGCGAGCATCGCGAGGAGGATGACGACGGCCGGGCGCAGGGCCGGCGGGCACATCATCTCGGCGGCGCGCCAGCGGGTGGGGCCCTGGACCAGGACGCGGTGCGGGTCGAGGAGCTTGACGTCCGCGCCGAGCCGGGTCAGCTCGGTGAGGTAGATCGCGCGGTTGTCGTAGACCCAGTCGTGGATCATCGTGGTGCCGTGCGCGGCCGCGGCGATGGCGGCGAAGAACGGCACGTTGTCGATGTTGATGCCGGGGAACGGCATCGGGTGGATGGTGTCGATCGGCGCGGTCAGCTTGGACGGGCGCACGGTGAGGTCGACCAGCCGGGTGTGGCCGTTGTGGGCCCGGTACTCGGGGGTCCGGTCGTAGTCGAGGCCCATGCCCTCGAGGACGGCGAGCTCGATCTCCAGGAACTCGATCGGCACTCGGCGGATCGTCAGCTCGGAGGAGGTGACGACGGCGGCGGCCAGCAGGCTCATCGCCTCCACCGGGTCCTCGGCCGGGGTGTAGTCGACGTCGCGGGTGATCTCCGGGACGCCGTGCACGGTGAGGGTGGTGGTGCCGATGCCCTCGATCTTGACGCCCAGCTCCTCCAGGAAGAAGCAGAGGTCCTGGACCATGTAGTTGGGCGAGGCGTTGCGGATGACGCTCACGCCGTCGTGCCGCGCGGCGGCCAGCAGGGCGTTCTCGGTGACGGTGTCCCCGCGCTCGGTCAGCACGATCGGGCGGTCCATCGGGGCGCCCGGCTCGACGGAGGCGTGGTAGGCGCCGCCGGTGGTGGCGACCTCCAGGCCGAAGCGGCGCAGCGCGGTCAGGTGCGGCTGGACGGTGCGGGTGCCGAGGTCGCAGCCACCCGCGTACGGGATGGCGAAGTGCTGGGCGCGGTGCATCAGCGGGCCGAGGAACATCAGGACGCTGCGGGTGCGGCGGGCGGCCTCGACGTCCATCGCGGCGAGGTCGAGCTCGGCCGGCGGGGTGAGTTCGAGGTCCCGGCCCTCGTTGATCCAGCGGCTCTTGACGCCGATGCTGGTGAGCACCTCGAGGATGCGGTAGACCTCCTCGATCCGGGCGACGCTGCGGATCGTGGTGCGGCCGGTGGTCAGCAGCGAGGCGCAGAGGATCGCGACGCAGGCGTTCTTGCTGCTGCGGACGTCGATCGCGCCGGAGAGGCGGGTGCCGCCGGCGACGCGCAGGTGCATCGGGCCGGAGTAACCGAGGGAGACGATCTCGCTGTCGAGGGCTTCGCCGATGCGGGCGATCATCTCAAGGCTGACGTTCTGCTTGCCCTGTTCGATGCGGTTGACCGCGCTCTGGCTGGTGCCGAGCGCCTCGCCGAGCTGAGCCTGGGACCAGCCGCGGTGCTGACGCGCGGTGCGGATGAGGGTGCCGATACGGGTGAGGTAGTCGCCTGTCACTCGCCAGACGATATCTCATGGCTGAGATGGCGACAGAACCGCCCGGCGGCGTGGCGCTCCTTTTGTCCGCTTCTCGCCCCGTATGGCTGTCAGATCTTCACATCACCGGGCGATGCTGTCACACGACTGCGACAGTCGTGACGTCGTCACGGCCCCAGCGGCTCCGCCCGGCCCACGATGGTGCCCGCCCGGTCGATGCAGATGACGTCCACCGCGACCGGCGAGCCCAGCAGCACGCCGAGCGCCGTCGCCCGGGCCGCCTCGGCGACCAGGTCCCCGAGCGGCACGCCGGCCGCGCGGCACAACTGGACCGCCTCCAGCCCGGTGTTGGCCGCCGCCACCGCCGCGCTCAGCCGCTCGTCCGCCCCGCCCCGCCGGGCCAGTTCGGCCAGGTAGCCCTTGTCCACCTGGGAGCGGGCCGAGTGCAGGTCGAGGTGGCCAGCCGCGAGCTTGGACAGCTTGGCGAAACCGCCCGCGATGGTCAGCCGGGGCACCGGATGACGCTTCAGGTACTTGAGCACGGCGCCCGCGAAGTCGCCCATGTCCAGCAGCGCGTCCTCGGGCAGGCCGTGCACCGCCACCGCGACCTTCTCCGAGGTCGAACCGGTGCAGCCGGCGACGTGCGTGCGCCCCGCCGCCCGGGCCACGTCCACGCCCCGGCGGATGGAGTCGATCCAGGCCGAGCAGGAGTAGGGGACGACGATGCCGGTGGTGCCCAGGATGGACAGGCCGCCGAGGATGCCGAGCCGCGGGTTCCAGGTCGAGCGGGCGATCTCCTCGCCGTGGTCGACGGAGATCTCGACCACCACGTCCCCGCTGCCGCCGTGCGCGGCGGCCGCCTCGGCGACCGCGTCCCGGATCATCTGCCGGGGCACCGGGTTGATCGCGGGCTCGCCGACGGGCAGCGGCAGACCGGCCTTGGTCACCGTCCCCACCCCGGGGCCGGCCCGGAACACCACCCCGGTGCCGGGCTCGCCCGCCCGTACGGTCGAGCGGATCAGGGCGCCGTGGGTGACGTCGGGGTCGTCGCCGGCGTCCTTGACCACTCCGGCCATGGCGAACGGCTCCTCGGCGGCGTCCGGGCGTTCGGCGGCGAACGGCGTCCCGTCCGGGGTCTGCGGGCCGCCCGTGCCCAGCTGTTCGGCGGTGCCCAGCTGTTCGGCGGCCAGGGCGAAGGCGGGCCGCTGGCCCTTGGGCAGGGTGATGACCACGGGGTCGGGGAACTCACCGGTGAGCAGCGCGGTGTACGCGGCCTTGGTGGCGGCGGTGGCGCAGGCGCCCGTCGTCCAGCCGTGCCGCAGGCCGCTGCTCTTCAGCTGGCCGGCCCGGCCGCCCGCCGCGGCTCCCGGCTGGGTCTCCGCTCCGGCTCCCGCCTCGGCTCCCGCTGCGGCCACCTGTGCCTCGCTTCCGACGGCGCCCTCGCCGTCCTGCTTTCCCGGGCGGCCGCACCGGCCGCCGCCGCCGATTTTCCCCCATTCACCAGGTCGGGGCCCGACCGGGGTCGCCCACGGCGGGTGGCGGCGGGGTGGTGCGTGAGCGGTGGAAGGGGTGGTGCGTGAGCGGTGAAGGGGGTGGTGCGGGAGCCGCGGCGGAGATGGTGTCCCGCGTTCCCGAAGAGTTCGCCGCACGGGCCTCGCCCTCTGCGCCTACCAGTGAGTAATCTGGCGGCCCGCCAGAAGCGGGTTCATGACACGCGGGTCCGGTCGCACGGGGGCAGTCCTCCCGGCCGGGCCATCACCATGTGGGGGTTTTTGTGGCAGGGATGAGTCGGCGTACGTTCCTCACGGGTACGTCGGTGGCCGCCGCGTGGTCGGCCTTGTCGCTCGGCGGCGCCCAGTTCGCCTCGGCCGCGACGCGCGACCAGGCGCTGGCGACCACGGCCGCGCGGGCGGTCGGAGTCACCGGGACGACGCTGGAGCAGGTGGCCACGCCGGTCGGCACCGGCGGCTACAAGCGGCTGACGGCCGGCCCCGGCTGGCCGCTGGTGGTGCGCGGCGACCTGGCGGCGCCGGGTGCCGGGCGGGACGACCGCCGCACCGGGCTGGCCAGCTTCGTCCAGTTCAGCGACCTGCACCTGGTGGACACCGAGTCCCCGGTGCGCTTCGAGTACCTGGCCAGATTCACCGGCAGCGCGTACCGGCCGCAGGAGGCCCTGAACGCCCGGGGTGTCTCGGCCCTCGTCGAGCGGGTCAACTCGCTCGCCGGCGGCCCCTACACCGGAATGCCGTTCAGCATGGTGATGGCCACCGGCGACAACACCGACAACCACGAGCTCGCCGAACTCGACTGGTACCTCAAGGTCATGGGCGGTGGCCGCCTGGCCCAGAACACCGGTGACCCGAACCGCTACGAGGGTGTGCAGAACTCCGGCAACGCGGCCTACTGGAACCCCGAACTCTCCTACGGCGACGGCTACAAGGCCAAGGGCTTCCCCCTGGTGCCCGGCTTCCTCTCCGCCGCCGGCCGCCCCTTCGACGCGCCGGGCCTGCGCACGCCCTGGTACACGACGGTCGGCAACCACGACGACAGCATCGAGGGCACGCTGCCGGACCTCGGCCTGCTCAACGACCTCTACACGGGCCAGTACAAGCTGGAGGGCTGCGACGACGCCACCGCCGCCCAGCTGACGGACTCGCTGCGCCGCGACCCGGCGGGCGCCGTACTGCTGCTCGCCAAGCTGATCGCCAGTGGCGAGGCGGTGCGCCGGATCACCCCGGACGAGCGCCGCCGGCCGTTCACGCTCAAGGAGTTCGCCAAGGCCCACCTGAACCCGGCGGTGACCGGCTCCGGCCCGTACGGGCACGGCTTCACCTCGGACATGGTGAGCAGCGGCAAGCTCTACTACAGCTTCCGCATCTCGGAGAAGGTGCTCGGCATCAGCCTGGACACCACCAACCAGGCCGGGTTCGCGGACGGTTCGCTGGGCACCGCTCAACTGCGCTGGCTGGAGAAGCAGTTGCAGGCGCACAGCGGCCACTGGTACGACGCCGACGGGCGCCGGGTGACGGGCGGCAGCACGGACGACGTGATCCTGCTGTTCAGCCACCACACCAGCACCTCGATGGGCAACCTGCTGCCGGACCCGCGGAACATCTTCGAGAAGCGGCACGACGGCAACGAACTGGTGGCGCTGCTGCAGCGCTACCCGAACGTGGTCGCCTGGGTGAACGGGCACACCCACATGAACAAGATCACGCCGCACGGCCACGCGGTGCCGGAGCGGGCGTTCTGGGAGATCAACACCGCCTCGCACATCGACTACCCGCAGCACGGCCGGATCATCGAGGTCGTGGACAACGGGGACGGCACGCTCTCGCTGTTCACCACCCTGATCGAGTCCTCCGCGCCGTACGGGACGGACTTCGGCAGCACCTCGGACGCCAACCTCGCGGCGCTCTACCGCGAGCTGTCGTACAACGACCCGAACGGGCGGCCGGCGGCGCTGCTGGGTGCGGGCGAGGACCACAACACGGAGCTGCTGGTCACCAAGCCGACCCGGTGACGGGGGTCGGATGACGGCCGCCGGATGACGGCGAACAGATGACAGAAAACGGATGACAGCTGACAGATTTCATCATCTGTCAGCTGTCATCCGTTACTCGTCAGCCGTTGTTCGTCACTCGCCCGCCGTCACCCCTCCGGGTAGCGCCGGGGCGTCCAGACGACCTCCACGCCGCCGCCGCGCTCGACCGCCCGGGTCTGCGAGGAGCCGATCAGCAGGATCGTCCGCATGTCGACCAGCGCCGGGTCCAGCTCGCCGAGCCGGACGATCCGCACCCGCTCGGTCGGCCCGCCGACGTCGCGCGCCATGACCACCGGGGTCTCCGGCGCCCGGTACTCCAGCAGCAGGTCCCGGGCGAGGCCGACCTGGGTGGTGCGGGACTGCGAGCCCGGGTTGTACAGCGCCAGCACCAGGTCCGCCTCGGCGGCGGCGCGCAGCCGCTTGGCCACCGCGTCCCAGGGCTTGAGCCGGTCCGAGAGCGACACCGTCGCGTAGTCGTGCCCGAGCGGGGCGCCGGCCCGGGAGGCGGCCGCGTGGGCGGCGGTCATCCCCGGCAGGACCCGCACCGGGACGTCCCGGTAGGCCTCCTCGCAGGCGACCTCCAGCACGGCGGTGGCCATCGCGAACACGCCCGGGTCTCCCGAGGAGACCACCGCGACCCGGTGTCCGCGCCGGGCCAGGTCCAGCGCGTACTCGGCGCGCTCGGACTCCACCTTGTTGTCCGATCCGTGCCGCCGCTGCCCCGGCCGCTCGGGCACCCGGGCCAGGTACGTGGTGTAGCCGACCAGGTCGGTGGCCTCGGCCAGCGCGCCGCGCGCCTCGGGGGTGAGCCAGAGCGGTCCGGCCGGTCCGGTGCCGACCACGGTCACGCTGCCCAGGCCGTCCGACAGCCGGACCTCGGGCACCAGCGGCGCGACCTTGCTCGGCAGCACCGCGACCGAGAAGTACGGCACCGTCTCCTCGTCGACCTCCGCGAGCGGCGCGATGCGCTCGCCCTCCATGAAGGCCCGCTCGACGTACTGGGCGTCAGCCAGCCGCCCGGCCCGCTCCAGGGCCCGGCGGACGGTCGGGAAGGTGCGGCCCAGCTTCATGATCACGGCGGAGTCGGCCGACGCGATCCGCGCGGTCAGCTCCTCCTCGGGCAGCGTGCCCGGGATGACGGTGAGCGTCTCCTCGGCCTCGGTCAGCGGCTGCCCGAGCCGGGCCGCCGCCGCGCTGACCGAGGTCACGCCGGGCACCACCTCGGTCGGGTAGCGGTGCGCGAGCCGCTTGTGCATGTGCTGGTACGAGCCGTAGAACAGCGGGTCGCCCTCGGCGAGGACGACCACGTCGCGCCCGGCGTCCAGGTGGGCCGCCAGCCGCTCGGCGGCCTCCTCGTAGAAGTCGTCCAGCGCGCCGCGGTAGCCGCCCGGGTGGTCGGTGGTCTCGACGGTGAGCGGGTAGACCAGCTTCTCCTCGATCTGGCCACCCGTCAGGTAGCGTGCGGCGATCGAGCGCGCGATGGAGCGGCCGTGGCGGGCGCTGTGGTACGCCACCACGTCGGCCTTGCCGATGAGTTCGGCGGCGCGGACGGTCACCAGCGACGGATCGCCCGGGCCGAGCCCGACGCCGTAGAGCCGCCCACTGGAAGGCTTCTGATGGTCCGTCACTCTTCTTCGCTCGCAATCGCGTTGACGGCGGCGGCGGCCATCGCACTGCCGCCGCGCCGGCCGCGCACCACCAGGTGCTCCAGGCCGGACGGGTGCTCGGCCAGGGCCTGCTTGGACTCGGCGGCGCCGATGAAGCCGACCGGGACGCCGATCACCGCGGCCGGGCGCGGCGCGCCCGCCTCGATCATCTCCAGCAGCCGGAACAGCGAGGTCGGCGCGTTGCCGACGGCGACCACCGCGCCGTCCAGCCGGGGCAGCCACAGCTCCATGGCCGCGGCGCTGCGGGTGTTGCCCATCGCCCGGGCGAGTTCGGGCACCGACGGGTCGGTGAGGGTGCAGATCACCTCGTTGTCGGCGGGCAGCCGCTTGCGGGTCACGCCGCTCGCGACCATGTTGACGTCGCAGAGGATCGGCGCGCCCGCGTGCAGTGCGGCGCGCGCGGAGGCGACCACGCCGGGCGAGTACACCAGGTCCTCGACCAGGTCGACCATCCCGCAGGCGTGGATCATCCGCACCGCGACCTGGGAGACGTCCGCCGGGAGGGCGGCCAGATCGGCCTCCGCGCGGATGGTGGCAAAGGACTGGCGGTAGATGGACGCGCCGTCCTTCTCGTACTCGATCACTTCGTGGTCCTCCTGGCCTCGGCGACCGCCTCGGCCATCTCCTCGTTCGTCACCTCGGCGGCCTCGGGGACGGCCGCCGGTCCGTTCACCGTCACCCGGTAGCCGCGCCCAGTGGCGAGCACGTCCACCCACCGCCCGGCCGGGTGGCCGCAGCGCCGTTCACAACCCGACCAGTGGACGGGAAGCACGTCGAAAACCCCGCCAGGGGCGGGCCCGTCACCAACCGGCAGAGCACCCCCGGGCCCGTCGCCCACCGGCCGGCCGCCGGCGTCCAGCGCCCGGGCCGCGTCGGAGCGGACGTCGGCGAGCGACTTGGCGCACCCCGGCAGCCCGGTGCAGGCGGTGGCCCGCTCCCAGGGCGAGCCCGGCTCGGTACGGAACCCGGCCTCGGCGAGCCCGGGCAGCAGGTCGGCCGGGGCGCCGGGCAGGACCGCCCCGCGCCAGGGCGTCAGTCGCACGTCACCGGCGGAGGCGGCGACCAGCGCCCGCCACTGCGCGGCGCTCGCCCGGCCGAAGCGCAGGCCCACCGAGAGCCCGCCCGGCAGCGCGCCCACGGCGGGCGCCGCACCGGTGAAGGCGGGCAGCGGCACCGGGCCGGCCGGCAGCAGGTCGGGGGCGTCGCGCAGGTGCCAGGCCTTGCGCCCGTTCGCGCGCAGCGCGTCCAGGAAGGAGCGGGCCGCGTCCAGTACGGCCGTCACCTCCCGCCCGGCCTCGACCTGGTGTCCGTGGTCGGCACGGCCGAGCCGCAGCACAGCCGGCCGGTCCCGGTCCGAGGCCTCACCCCGGTCGCTGCCCCGGTCCGCGCCGCCGGCCCGCGAGCCTGCGATCAATGTCACATCGGCGTCGAGCGCGGCGACGTCGCCCCGCCCGTCGTCCAGCGCGAAGAGGAACTTGCCGGAGAGCCCGGCCGCCCAGTCGCTCGCGCACAGCCGCGCGTCCAGGTCCCGTACCCAGGCCTGGACATCGGCGCTCGCGGCGGAATCCAGGCCCGCCAGCGGCGAGGCGACGATGTTGCGGACCCGCTCGTGGGTGTCCGAGGGCAGCAGGCCGACGGCGCGCAGCCGCTCGGCGAGGTCCGCCGCGCAGTGCGGGGCCAGGCCGCGCAGTTGGACGTTGCCGCGCGAGGTCGTCTCCAGCCAACCGTCGCCCAGGACCTCCGCGGCCTCCGCCAGCGCGAGCGCCTGACGGTCCGTCAACAGACCCCCGGGCAGGCGGATCCGGGCCAGGGAGCCGTCGTCGGCCGGGTGCAGACGCAGCGCGCCCGGGCAGGCGTCCGCGCGCCCCCGGTCGGGCACCTCCCGGTCGGGTACGGCAGCGCCCGGCGCGGTGGCGTCGGGTGTCGGTGGCATGGCCGCGAGCATACAGATGATCCGATCGGTTGCCTCCGTCCGCTGCATCACACTCCGGCGCACCCGCCGCACGCGCCGGGCGGCCGTCCCGGGCAGCTGTCCCGGCGTCCCCGGTCGGCGGTCTCGGCGTCCGGGGGCGGCTGTCCCGGCCGTCCGGGGCGGTGCGCCGGGCCGCCCGGAGCCCGCGGCCGAAAGCTCACTCTCCCCCAGGTCAGCCGTACCCCGTACGATGCAGGGCGGACGGTCCCGGCGGACCGTCCGCACGCCAGCGACGGCGCAGGGGAGGAAACCGGTGCAAGCCCGGTGCGGTCCCGCCACTGTGACCGCGGTTCACCGGGAGACCGGCCGGCCGCGGGAGCCAGGAACTCCTGCCGTCCTCCACCGGCCCGGGGCGCGGACCCCGAGGAAGGCAGAAATGCACCAGCGCTGTCGCATGCCCGCGCACGCTTCCACGGCTGTCCGCACGGACGCTCCGGCCGCCCCGGCCGTCGTCCGGACCGCACCGGCCGTCACTCCGGCCGCCCGGTCCCGTACCCGGACCGCCGAGGCCGACGTCACGGCCGTCCCGGCCCGCACCAGGGCCACGGTCCAGGCTCGCACCAAGGCCGTCCCGGCCCGCACGACGGCCACCCCGGCCGATTCCACGGCCGTCCTGGCCATCCACGAGGCCGGGAGGGCCTACGCATGATCCTGCTGCTGTCGACGTCCGACACCGACCTGCTGAGCGCCCGTGCCGCCGAGGGCCCGGTGCGCTACCGGCTCGGCAACCCGGCCCGGCTCTCGCCCGAGGACCTGCCCGCGCTGGTGGAGGGCACCGACCTGGTCGTGGTCCGCCTGCTCGGCGGGCGCCGCGCCTGGCAGGAGGGCCTGGACGCACTGCTGGCCGGCCCCCGCCCGGTGGTGGTGCTGACCGGTGAGCAGGCCCCCGACGCCCAGCTGATGGAGCTGTCCACCGTCCCGGCCGGCATCGCCGCCGAGGCGCACGCCTACCTCGCCCACGGCGGCGCGGCCAACCTGGCCGAGCTGGGCGCCTTCCTCTCCGACACCGTGCTGCTGACCGGCCACGGCTTCGCGCCGCCCGCCTCGGCGCCGGCCTGGGGCCCGCTGGAGCGCGAGGCCCGTACGTCCGAGGGTCCGACGGTGGCGGTGCTCTACTACCGCGCCCACCACATGAGCGGCAACACCGCCTTCGTGGAGACGCTCTGCCGGGCGATCGAGGACCAGGGCGCCCAGGCCAGGGCCTACTACTGCGCCTCGCTGCGCGGCGCCGAGCCCGAGCTGCTGGCCGCGCTCGGCGAGGCCGACGCGCTCGTCACCACCGTGCTCGCCGCCGGCGGCACCCGCCCGGCCGACGCGCAGGCCGGCGGCGACGAGGAGGCCTGGGACGCTGGCGCGCTGGCCGCGCTGGACCGCCCGATCCTGCAGGCGCTCTGCCTGACCTGGTCGCGCGCCCAGTGGGAGGCCAGCGACGACGGCCTGTCCCCGCTGGACACCGCCACCCAGGTCGCCGTGCCGGAGTTCGACGGCCGTCTGATCACCGTCCCGTTCTCCTTCAAGGAGCTGGACGAGGACGGTCTGACCGTCTACGCCGCCGACCCGGAGCGCGCCGCCCGGGTGGCCGGCACCGCCGTCAGCCACGCCCGGCTGCGCTACGTCCCGGCCGCCGAGCGCCGCCTGGCGCTGGTGCTGTCCGCGTACCCGACCAAGCACGCCCGGGTCGGCAACGCCGTCGGCCTGGACACCCCGGCCAGCGCCGTCCGCCTGCTGCACCGGCTGCGCGAGGAGGGCATGGACCTCGGCAGCGACCTGCCCGGTCTGGACGACAGCGCCGAGGAGGGACACGAGGGTGACGCGATCATCCACGCCCTGATCGCGGCCGGCGGCTACGACCAGGACTGGCTGACCGAGGACCAGCTGGCCCGCAACCCGGTGCGCATCCCCGCCGCCGACTACCGCCGCTGGTACGCCACGCTGCCGCAGGGGCTGCGCGAGCAGGTCGAGGAGCACTGGGGCCCGGCCCCCGGCGAGCTGTACGTCGACCGCTCGCAGAACCCGGACGGCGACATCGTGCTGGCCGCGATCCGCTCCGGGAACCTGCTGGTCCTGATCCAGCCGCCGCGCGGCTTCGGCGAGAACCCGGTCGCGATCTACCACGACCCGGACCTGCCGCCGAGCCACCACTACCTGGCCGCGTACCGCTGGATCGAGGCCGCGCAGGAGGACGGCGGCTTCGGCGCCCACGCCGTGATCCACCTCGGCAAGCACGGCAACCTGGAGTGGCTGCCCGGCAAGACCGCCGCGCTGTCCGCCGAGTGCGGCCCGGACGCCGTCCTCGGCAACCTCCCGCTGGTCTACCCCTTCCTGGTCAACGACCCGGGCGAGGGCACCCAGGCCAAGCGCCGCGCCCACGCCACCCTGGTCGACCACCTCGTCCCGCCGATGGCCCGCGCCGACTCCTACGGCGACATCGCGCGCCTGGAGCAGCTGCTGGACGAGCACTCCAACATCGCCGCGATGGACCCGGCCAAGCTGCCCGCCATCCGCGCCCAGATCTGGACCCTGATCCAGGCCGCCAAGCTGGACCACGACCTCGGCCTGGACGAGCGCCCCGAGGACGACGGCTTCGACGACTTCCTGCTGCACGTCGACGGCTGGCTCTGCGAGGTCAAGGACGCCCAGATCCGCGACGGCCTGCACGTCCTCGGCCAGGCGCCGGCCGGCACCGACCGGGTCAACATCGTCCTCGCCATCCTGCGCGCCCGGCAGATCTGGGGCGGCGTCAGCGCCCTGCCCGGCCTGCGCGAGGCGCTCGGCCTGGACGAGGCGGCGCTGACCCTGGGCGCCACCGACGCGGCCGAGGCCAAGGCACGCGCCCTGGTCGAGGCCATGGAGGCGGAGGACTGGGCGCCCGAGGCGGTCGAGAAGGTCACCGCCGAGCTGCCGGAGACCGTCCAGGAGGCCGTCCGCCAGGTGCTGGACTTCGCCGCCACCCAGGTGGTGCCGCGGCTGGCCGCCACCACCGACGAGCTGGACGCGGTGCTGCACGCGCTGCGAGGCGGCTTCGTCCCGGCCGGCCCGTCCGGCTCGCCGCTGCGCGGCCTGGTCAACGTGCTGCCGACCGGCCGCAACTTCTACTCCGTCGACCCGAAGGCCGTCCCCAGCAAGCTCGCCTGGGAGACCGGGCAGGCGCTCGCCGCCTCGCTGATCGAGCGGTACACCGCCGACAACGACGGCGCCTACCCGCCCTCGGTCGGACTCTCGCTCTGGGGCACCAGCGCGATGCGCACCGCCGGCGACGACATCGCCGAGGCCTTCGCCCTGCTCGGCGTCCGACCGGTCTGGGACGACGCCTCGCGCCGGGTCACCGGCCTGGAGGCCGTCCCGCTGGAGGAGCTGGGCCGCCCGCGCATCGACGTCACGCTGCGCATCTCCGGCTTCTTCCGCGACGCCTTCCCGCACGTGGTCGCCCTGCTGGACGACGCGGTGCGCCTGGCCGCCGCCCAGGAGGAGGCCGACGAGCAGAACTTCGTCCGCGCCCACGTCCAGGCCGACCTCGCCGTCCACGGCGACGAGCGCAAGGCCACCGTCCGCGTCTTCGGCTCCCGCCCGGGCACGTACGGGGCCGGCCTGCTCCAGCTGATCGACAGCCGCGACTGGCGCACCGACGCCGACCTGGCCGAGGTGTACACGGTCTGGGGCGGCTACGCGTACGGCCGCGGGCTGGACGGCCGGCCGGCCCGCGAGGAGATGGAGACCGCCTACAAGCGGATCACCGTCGCCGCGAAGAACACCGACACCCGCGAGCACGACATCGCCGACTCGGACGACTACTTCCAGTACCACGGCGGCATGGTCGCCACCGTCCGCGCCCTCACCGGCAAGGCGCCGACCGCCTACATCGGCGACTCCACCCGCCCGGAGACCGTCCGCACCCGGACGCTGACCGAGGAGGCCGCCCGGGTCTTCCGCGCCCGTGTGGTCAACCCGCGCTGGATCGAGGCGATGCGCCGGCACGGCTACAAGGGCGCCTTCGAGATGGCCGCGACGGTCGACTACCTGTTCGGCTACGACGCCACCACGGGCGTGGTCGCGGACTGGATGTACGAGAAGCTGACCCAGGAGTACGTGCTCGACCCGGTCAACCGGGAGTTCCTCGCGGGCGCCAACCCGTGGGCGCTGCACGGCATCAGCGAGCGACTGCTGGAGGCGGCGAGCCGCGGGCTGTGGGAGCAGCCGGACCCGGAGCTGATCGCGCAGCTGCAGGCCGCGTTCCTGGAGACCGAGGGGGACCTGGAGGGCGGCGAGGGCTGAGCCGGCTGCCCGGACGGGCGCTCGGGCTGCTGCTCGGGCTGCTGCTCGGACGGGGGGCTCGGACGGGGGGCTCGGACGGTCGCTCGCATCGACCGTCCGGGCACCCGTTCGAGCCGGTCGCCCGGGCACCCGTTCGAAAGGTGGGCCTCCATCTCACTGTTGGTGTTCCCGTAGTCCATTCGGGTGACGGGAGCACTGGTGGCCCACGCCGTCCGGGCGGACAATACGGGGCATGTCGCGGCGCACCGGTCCCACCAGTCCAGCCCTGAGCACGCCTCCCGCGGACCACGCGGAGGGAGCGGAGCGAACCGGGCCACGGGAGCCGCGCGCGCCGCACCGGTACCGGGCCCGGCTCGGGGCGCTCGCGGCCGGGGCGGTACCGGTGCTCGCCTTCCCGGCACCCGGGCAGGCCTGGCTGGCGTGGATCGCGCTCGTCCCCGGGCTGCTGCTGATGCAGCGGGCGCCCGGGGGGCGGGAGGCCGCCGTCCGCGGCTGGTGGTTCGGGGCCGGGTTCATCCTGACCGCGATGTACTGGCTGGTGCCGTCCATCGGCCCCGGGCTCCCGGTGCTCGCGGTGCTGTTCGGGGCGCTCCAGGGCGCCGTCGGGTACACCGTGCACCGGCTGCTGCGCCCGCCGCTGACCACCCGTCGGGCGCTGCTCGCGCTGCTGGTCGTCCCCGCGGTCTGGGTGTCGGCCGAGTACGCGCGCTCCTGGCCGGCCCTCGGCGGGCCGTGGGCGCTGCTCGGCGCCACCCAGTGGCAGCACCCCGCCGTCCTCGGACTGGCCTCGGCGGGCGGGATCTGGCTGGTCAGCGCGGCGGTCGCGACGGTGAACACCGGGGTCCTGATCGCGCTGACCGCGGTGCACTGGCGGCCACGGGCGATCGCGGCCTCGGCCGCGGTGCTCGCGCTGGCCGCCGGCCCGGCGCTGTTCGCCCTGCGCGAGGCGCCGACCGGGGCGGGGGCCGTCACGGTGGCGCTCGTCCAGCCCGGCATCGTGGAGGACCCGCAGGCCCGGTTCGACGCGAGCGCGCGGACCACCGCCGCCCTGGTCGGCCAGCGGATCGACCTCGTGGTGTGGGGCGAGAGCAGCACCACCGCCGACCTGGACCACGACCCGGCCGCGCTCGACGTGCTGCGCGACCTCGCCGCCACCACCGGTGCCCAGGTCATCGCCGGGGAGGACGCCCGCAAGGCCGACGGACGGATCTCCAAGGACGCCGTACTGGTCTCCCCGGCGGGCGTGGTGGACCGCTACCGCAAGATCCGGCTGGTGCCCTTCGGCGAGTACATCCCGCTGCGGCCGGCGCTCGGCTGGATCGCCGGGGTCAGCCGGGCAGCGGGCGAGAACCGGGCGCCCGGCACCGCGTTCCACCTGCTGCCGACCGTCGACCGGACGGGAGCGCCGCTGCCGGTCGGGGCGCTGATCTGCTTCGAGTCGGCCTTCCCCGACATGGCCCGCACCGCCGCGCGGGACGGCGCCCGGGTGCTGGTCTACCAGTCCTCGACCTCGACCTTCCAGCGCACCTGGGCCCCCGAGCAGCACGTCTCGCTGGCCGCGATCCGGGCCGCCGAGACCGGGCGGCCCGCCGTCCAGGCCTCGCTGACCGGGGTGTCGGCGGCCTTCGACGCCCAGGGCCGGGAACTCGCCCGGCTCGGCACCGACAGCACCGGCGCGCTGACCGTCCGGCTGCCGCTCACCGCGCCCGGGACGCTGACCTGGTACGACCGCGTCGGCGACGTGGTCCCGGCCGGGGCCCTGCTGATCACGGCGGGGGCGGCGGTGGCGTCGGTGGGCGCCGCGCGGCGCACGGCGCTCGGCTGAGCCGTCCCGTCGGGCGCCCGGCTCTCCGATCAGCCCTCCGCAGGGACGCTGTAGACGCCGAAGGCGGCGCCCTGGGGATCGCGCAGCACGGCGATCCGCCGTCCGCCCTGCATGGAGTAGGCGGGCATCTGCACGCCCCCGCCGAGGGCCACCGCCCGCTCGACGGTGTTGTCGACGTCGGCGACCGAGAAGTACGGCAGCCAGTGCGGCGGCACCTCCGCCGGGAAGCCCTCGCCCATCACCAGCATGCCGCCGAAGTCCCGGCCGCCCAGGCCCCACTGGGTGTAGCGCTCGGAGGGGGCGACGGACCAGCCGAAGACCGCCGGGTAGAACGCGGTCGAGCCCGCCGGGTCGCGGGTGAGCAGCTCCACCCAGCCGAGCGAGCCGGGCTCGTTGAACATCCCGGAGCCCTCGAAGGCGCGGGGCTGCCAGAGGATGAAGACCGCGTGGGAGCGGTCGGCGGCCACCGCGAAGCGGCCCTGGTCCAGCAGGTCGGTGGGCTCCTTGAGGATGCTGCCGCCGGCTTCCTCGATCCGCGCAGCGGTGGCGTCGGCGTCGGCGACCGCGAAGCTGACCGTCCAGGCCGTCGGCTGCCGTGACGCGTAGCGCGGGGTGATCGCGGCGACCGGCGCGTCCGCCACGAGCATCCGGACGTAGTCGCCGTCCCCGGGGCGGGCGCCGTCGTCCTCGCGCCAGCCGAACAGCTCGCGGTAGAAGGCCCGGGCGGCGGCCGGGTCGGAGGTGCCCAGTTCGACCCAGCAGGGGCCGTCGGTGGTCACGGAGGTCTGCTTCATGGATTCGGTTCTCCAGCTCGGTCTCGGCCCCCGGGCCCTCCCCGCCCAGGATGCGGGGCGGGGAGGGCCGGGGGCGGACGCTGGTGGGCCGAACGGGGCGGCGGAACGGGGGCGGGAGAACGGATGACAGATGACAGATGACAGATGACAGATGATGAAATCTGTCATCTGTCATCTGTTACCCGTCATCTGTTACCCCGTCACCCGTCACCCGTCGCCCGTCAGCGCAGGGCGCGCGCCACCGGGATCCAGAGCTCCGCCTCGGCGTCGGCCGTCCCCGGGACGAAGCGGGTCTGCAGGATCTCCGGGCCCGGCCGGGCCTCGTACGGGTTGGACGGGAACCACTGACTGGCCACGTCCGCCCACATCTCCTGCAACGCCTGCGGGAACGGCCCGGTATTGGTGAACACCGCCCAGGTGCCGGCCGGCACCTCCAGGACGTCCAGGTCCTCCGGGACGTCGGCCCCCTCACGCGCCACCACCGCGTGCCAGTAGTCGAGTTCGGACCCCTCCTCGCGGTTCGGCGAGAAGTCGTCGCTCACCGACACGAGGCCGACCGGGTCCTGACCGGTGAGGGCCGTGATCCGCTCGACGGTCTCCTTGCCGAGGCCCTTGATGAACTCGGCGATCCCCGGGTTGATCCCGTGGTAGATCAGGGTGACCCGGGCCTTCTTGCCGGCGATCCGGAAGTCCGGCTTCTCGACGATGCGGTACTCCATGCTGCTGCTTCCTTCCACGACGAGTCTGAAGGACATCCTGGGTTGGGAGGTGAGCACCGCACCGTCGCGCCGGGCCTCCCCCGGCCCGACCCCGTGCATCGCCCGGAACGCCCGGGCGAAGGCCTCGCCCGAGGTGTACCCGTACCGGATCGCGACGTCGAGCAACGTCCGCTCGCCGTCGAGGACTTCGGCCCCCGCGACGGTCAGCCGCCGACGCCGGACGTACTCCGACAGCGGCATCCCGGCGAGCATCGAGAACAGCCGCCGGAAGTGGTACTCCGACGTCACTGCGATCCGCGCCAGCTCGGTCACGTCGACCTCGCCGTCCAGGTGCCGTTCGATGTGGTCCATCGCCCGGTTCAGGTGTTCCAGCACTCCGACCCCGTCCTTCCTTGCTGATCACCACCGTAGGAAGGACCCACCTTGCCGTACCCGACGATCGGTGCCCGCTCCGGTCGGGTGCCGATCGCCGGGTCAGCCGGGCAGACCAGGCCCTCGGGTCAGCCCCTCGGGCCAAGGCCTCAGACCAGTCCGTCAGACCAGGCCCTGGGCCAGCATCGCGTCCGCGACCAGCTCGAAGCCCGCGATGTTCGCGCCCACCACGTAGTCGCCGGGGTGGCCGTAGCGCTCGGCGGTGGTGAAGCAGGAGTCGTGGATGTGCTTCATGATCCCGGCCAGCCGCTCCTCGGTGCGCTCGAAGGTCCAGGAGTCGCGCGAGGCGTTCTGCTGCATCTCCAGCGCGCTGGTCGCGACGCCGCCCGCGTTGGCCGCCTTGCCCGGGCCGAAGGCGACCCCGGCCTCCTGGAACACCCGCACCGCCTCCGGGGTGGTCGGCATGTTGGCGCCCTCGGCGACCGCGAGCACGCCGCTCCGCACCAGGGCGAGCGCGTCGGCCTCGGTCAGCTCGTTCTGGGTGGCGCAGGGCAGCGCGACCTCGCAGGGCACGCCCCACACCCCGGGCCCCTCGACGAACTTGACGTGACTGCCGCGCAGTTCGGCGTACTCGGAGATCCGGCCGCGGCGGACCTCCTTGACCTCCTTGAGCAGGCCGAGGTCGATGCCCTTCTCGTCCACCACGTAGCCGGAGGAGTCGGAGGCGGTGAGCACCGTCGCGCCGAGCTGCTGCGCCTTCTCGATCGCGTAGAGCGCGACGTTGCCGGACCCGGAGACGACCACCCGGCGCCCGTCCAGACCCCCGCCGCGGCTCCGCAGCATCTCGGCGGTGAACAGCACGCAGCCGTAACCGGTGGCCTCCGTCCTGACCTGCGCGCCGCCCCAGCCCAGGCCCTTTCCGGTGAGCACGCCGGACTCGTAGCGGTTGGTGATCCGCTTGTACTGGCCGAAGAGGTAGCCGATCTCCCGGCCGCCGACGCCGATGTCCCCGGCCGGTACGTCGGTGTGCTCGCCGAGGTGGCGGTGGAGTTCGGTCATGAAGGACTGACAGAACCTCATGATCTCGGCGTCCGAACGGCCCTTGGGGTCGAAGTCGGAGCCACCCTTGCCGCCGCCGATCGACAGTCCGGTGAGCGCGTTCTTGAAGATCTGCTCGAAGCCGAGGAACTTGACGATGCCGAGGTTCACCGAGGGGTGGAAGCGCAGCCCGCCCTTGTACGGGCCGAGGGCGCTGCTGAACTCCACCCGGAAGCCGCGGTTGACGTGGATGCCGCCGGAGTCGTCCGTCCACGGCACCCGGAACATCAACTGCCGCTCGGGCTCGCAGATCCGCTCGATGATCCGGGCGTCGAGGAGTTCGGGCCGGTGGGCGAGGACGGGGGCCAGGGTCTCCAGCACCTCGTGGACGGCCTGGTGGAACTCCGTCTCACCCTTGTTGCGGCGCACGACCTCCGCGAACAGGGCCTCGATCGCGCGCTGTTCGGCGTCGAAGCGGGGCCGGCTCGCGGAGGCGGGGACGGCCCCGGAGGCGGATCCGGGGATGGCTCCGGGGGTGGATTCGGGGCGGCTCATGGGCATCTGATCAAGACCTTCCGTAGTCGTCGGTGGTCGTGCGCGGGGCGTTCCCGTGCCCAGGAAACGGGAGGAAGTCTCCCAGTGTCGACACCGCGCGCCGCCTGGCTTCCACATGTCGGGACGCCGGACGGGAACAGGTGGGGCGGGTGGGGTGTTGTGCGCCTCCGCGGTCGCGTCGGACCCCGGTGGTCCGGCCGTCGACCCAGTTGTTCAAATTGGAACAACCGAGTACGGTCGACATCCGATCCACCCGGATCCCCCGGATTCCACTCCGCCCCGGTCCACCCTCGATCGACGAAGGCTCGCCCATGCCTCAACCCGCCTCCGCCACGGTGCGCTCGCGTGTGCGCATCCCGCTGACCTTCCCCGACGGCTTCCACGCCGAGGCGGAGGTCTTCACCTTCCACGGCCTCGCCGACGGCGCCGAGCACCTGGCGCTCGCCCTCGGCACGGTCCCCGAGGGCGGGACGCCGCTGGTGCGGCTGCACTCCGAGTGCCTCACCGGCGACGTCTTCGGCTCGGACCGCTGCGACTGCGGGCCGCAGCTGCGCGAGTCGGTCGAGCGGATCGGCGAGGCCGGCGGCTACCTGCTCTACCTTCGCCAGGAGGGCCGGGGCATCGGGCTGTACAACAAGCTCGATGCGTACGCCCTGCAGGACTCCGGTTTGGACACGTACGACGCCAACACCGCGCTCGGCCTGCCCGAGGACGGCCGGGACTACACGGCAGCCGCCCAGATGCTCACCACACTCGGCGCCACCGGCATCGACCTGCTGAGCAACAACCCGGACAAGGCCGCCCAGCTGGCCGACCTCGGGATCACCGTGCGGCACCGGGTGCCGACGGGCGTGCACGTGTCGGCGAGCAACGTCCGCTACCTGACGGCGAAGGTGGAGCGGACGGGGCACTCGATCGAGCTGACCCGGCTGGTCGGCTGACCGGGCTGACGCGGTCGGCCCCGCCAGCCCGGCTGATCGAAGGTGCGGGCGGCGCGGTCCGGGCCCAGCGGCGTCAGCCGAGGGCGCGGCGGAGCCTGCGGCCGACGGCCGCGCCGAACCAGAGCACTTCCGCGGCGGCCGGGGCCGGGTCGTCCCGGGCGAGCCAGGAGCGCTCGGTGCCGCGTCGGGGGCGCAGGTCGGGCGGGATCCGCCGTTCGTGCCAGGCGCTGACCAGGGCGGACGGCAGGTCGAGCTGCCCGACGGCGAAGCCGCGCTCCAGTTGCGGACCGGGCGGGACGGGGCGCCCGGTGAGGCCAAGGTGGAGGGCCCGGACCACGTCGACGCCGTCCACCGACTCGAAGGCGCGGAACTGGGCGCCGGTGCGCGGGTTGAAGTCGACCAGCAGGTACCGGCCGTCGCGCAGGTCGCGGCGCCAGTCGAGGTCGGCGACGCCCCGGTAGCCGATCGCGCGGCAGAACCCCAGTGCCAGGGCGGCGAGTTCGGGGTTGGGCACGGCGCGCGCCCGGGTGGTCACCCCGGAGTACGGGGGCCAGGAGCGCACCTTCCGACCGGTGAACACGGTGTCCGGCGCCGCCCCGGCGCTGCCGTCCGAACCGATCCAGAGATGGCTTATCCAGTCCTCGCAGCGCTCCTTCGGCAGGTACTCCTGGAGCAGCACCGAGGGCCGTCCGTCCGGCGGCAGGAGGGCGCGCAGGGCGGCCTCGTCCGGGACCACCGTGGTGTGACGGACGACCGGGTGGCGCAGCCTGGTCCAGGCTTCCAGGTTCTTCAGCACGACCGGGTAGCCCCAGTGCCGGGCGGTGGCGAGCAGTTCGTCCCGGGAGCCGGGCGCCAGGGCGCGCGGGGTGGGGACGCCGTGCCGGGTGCAGAGCCGGTGCAGGCCCGCCTTGCTGGCGAGTTCGCGCGGCAGGGCGGGCGGCACCGGCGGCAGCAGGAACCGGTCGGCGAGCGCCTCCGCGTGCTCGGCGAGCAGGACGGCCCCCTCGTCGTCGGTGGCGACGGCGACGGCGGGCCGGCCGATGGCCCGCCCGGCCTCCCGGATCCGCTCGACCAGTTCGGCCGGATCCTCCAGACCGGTGCTGGGGAGGACGAAGCCGCGGGTCAGGTACCGGGAGACGGCGGCCGGCGTGCGCGGGTGTTCGACCATCGCGTACACCGGCACGCCGAGGCGGCCGAGGGTGCGGATCACGCCGAGGCCGCCCGGGTGCTCGGGGTAGTGGCCGACCTTGACCAGCAGGGCCGGGACGGTCCGGTCCGGATCGAGCGGGTGCGGCGGCGGGTGGCGGTGGTCCGGCATGGTGGGGGCCTCGTAGCGGCTGGCGGGCGGGGCTGCGGAGGGGGCGGGGCGAGCGAGGTGGGGGCCGTACGGCGGACCCGGGTACCGGGCGCCGGGTCACCTTCCATTCTGGCCCCGCGCGCTCGGTCCGGCCCCGGCGACACGGGCCGCAGACGGACGGGCCACGGGCGGCGTACGGGCCGGAGACGGACGGAGCCCGAACGACGTACGGGCCGGGGTACGGGCAGCGTACGGGCCGGGGACGCGCGCGGTGAGGCGGCCGACGATGGACGCCCGGGCCGGGGCGGTCGAAGGGGCGGCACGTCGGCGAGCACGCAGAGCGACCGGCCGACCATCCGCTTCGGACTGTCGCCGAGGGCCGTCCGGGTGCAATCTGGGACGGGGGGCTCGGCCCTAGGAGGACGTGTCATGCCGTCGACCCGAGCAGCCCCGCCCGGCCCTCCGCACGCCCACCCGTGGCGAGGGGGGCCGACGTGAACGGGCCGGCCGACGCCACCGGGCCGACCGACGCGAACGGCCCGGCCGACCGGGCGGCAGAGGGCACCGGATCCGCACCGGCCACCGGATCCACACCGATCGCCGGGGACGTTCCGGTCACCGGGGACGTACCAGTCACCGGGGACGTTCCGGTCACCGTGATCGGCGCCGGACCGTACGGCCTGGCCGTCGCCGCCCACCTGAGCCGCCGCGGCACCGCCTTCCGGGTCCTCGGCGAGCCGATGGGCAGCTGGCGCGACCGGATGCCCGCCGGGATGTACCTCAAGTCCACTCCGCGCGCCTCCTCCATCTCCGACCCGGGCCGCCGGCACCGGCTGGAGGACTTCCGCGCACAGGAGGGGCGGCCGCCCGGCGGCGACCGGGAGCCGGTGCCGGTCGAGGAGTTCATCCGCTACGGGGAGTGGTTCCAGCGGCGCTGCGTGCCGCAGCTGGAGCGGACGGCGGTACGGGCGGTGGCGGCGGACGGCCGGCGGTTCCGGATCGGCCTGGCGGACGGCACCGAGTTCGGCACCGCCGCCGTGGTGCTGGCGACCGGGCTCGGGCCCTACACATACGTGCCGGTCGAGTTCGCCGGCCTGGCGGCGGACGGGCTGCTCTCGCACACGGCCGACCACCACGACCTCACCCGGTTCGCCGGGCGGCGGGTCGCGGTGGTCGGGGCCGGGCAGTCCGCGTTGGAGAGCGCGGCGCTGCTCGCCGAGGCGGGCGCCGAGCCGACCGTGGTGGCGCGCACCCGCCACCTGCTGTTCGGCGAGCCACCGGACACCGACCTGCCCGCCGAGCGGCCGCTGCCCGAGCGGATCGTCAAGCCAGGTTCGACCCTCGGCCCCGGCTGGTCGCTGTCCGCCTTCGCCACCGTGCCGTGGGCCTTCCGCCACCTGCCGGACCGGACCCGGTTGCGGCTCGTCCGGGAGGTACTGGGACCGTCCGGCGCCTGGTGGCTCCGGGACCGCGTGGAGGGCCGCCTCGCCCTGCTCGCCGGGCACCGGATCGAACGGATCCGGCCGACCGACGGCGGCGTCCGACTGGAGCTGCACGGGCCTCCCGGCGGCACCCGTGTCCTGGACGTCGACCACGTGCTGGCCGCCACCGGCTACCGGGTGGACGTCGACCGGCTCGCCCTGCTCGGGCCCGAACTGCGGCGGGCCGTCCGGCGGGTGGCCGGATCGCCCCGGCTGACCGGCGGGTTCGAGTCCTCCGTACCCGGGCTGTACTTCACCGGGCTGTCCGCCGCCGCGACCTTCGGACCGGTGCTGCGCTTCGTCGCCGGTACGGGCTTCGCGGCCGGCCGGCTCGGCGCGGCCCTGGCGGGTTCGGCGCGCGGCCGGGCGATCCCGGTCCGCACGGGGGCAGCCGCGACGGCCGCCCCGACCACCGCAGGCCCGAACACGGCCGCGGGCCCTGACACCGCGGGCCCGGACACGACACCGGCGCGCGACTGAGGGGAGACGACCGCGATGGCCCGCCCGCCCGAACCGCACCCGGACCACCGTGGACCGGCCCTGACCGCGTCCCCCTCCCCCACATCCCGGGACGTCCTCCCCCCGCCTCCCGCACCGGCCCCGGACCACCTCACCGCGCGCCTCCTGGCCCGCGTCCTGCTCCCGGCCGCGCTGGCCCTCTGGCTGGTCTCGCTGCACCACGTCCGCCTGGACCGGATGGGCGACCTCGGACTCATCGAGGCCCTGCCCTGGACCTTCTGGGCCGCCGCCGCGACCCTCACCCTCGGCTTCGCCGCCGCCCTGCGCGACCGCCGCACCCCCGGCTGGCTCTACACCGGCTACCTGCTCTCCCTGATCGCCGTCCTGCACGCCAGCACCCCGCTCGTCTACTCCCAGCTCAGCAACGCCTGGGCGTGGAAGCACGTGTCGATGGTCGACGTGCTGCTGCGCGCCGGAGGCCTGCCCACCGCCAACGACCACGGGCTGGACGTCTACAGCCAGTGGCCCGGCTTCTTCGCGGTCAACGGCCTCCTGGTCAAGGCCACCGGGATCCACTCCGCGCTCTCCTACGCCCCGTACGCGCCGCCGCTGGCCGACGCGCTGCTGCTCGGACCGCTGGTGATGCTCTACCGGACCTTCTCCCGCAGCCGGCGGCTGGTCTGGGCGGGGGCCTGGGTGTTCTACTGCTGCTTCTGGGTGACGCAGGACTACTTCGCCCCGCAGACCTTCACCTTCGTGCTGTACGTCGCGGTGATCGCCACCGTGGTGCGCTGCCTGCCCAGGGCCGGGCCGCGCGGGCGCTCCCCCACCCGGGACGGACCCCCCGGCCGGGGCGCCCACGCCCTGCACCGGCCCCGATGGCCCACCTTCCCGCCCGTCGGAGTGCGCTGGACCCTGCTGGTCCTGCTGCTGCCGGTCGCCGCGATCGTCTGCTCGCACCCGTTGACGCCGCTGATGCTGGTGGTCAGCCTGACCGCGCTCGCCCTCCCCCGGCGCAACCGGCCGGTCGTCCTGCCCCTGCTGCTCGCCACCGTGCTGCTCACCGCCGCCTGGGACCTCACCGTCGCCCGGCCGTTCCTGTCCGCGAACATCGCCACCATGGTGCACGGGCTCACCCAGCCCGGCGGCAACGCCGGAGCCGGGCTCATCAACCTGTCGCTCGCCTCCCGCGGACAGCAGCTGGTGGCCTGGACCGACCGCACCCTCTCCGCCGCGGTCTGGCTGCTCGCGCTGGCCGCGCTGATCCGCCGCCCCTCGCTGCGGCGCACCGCGCTGCCGCTGCTCGCGGTGGCGCCGGTGGTACTGCTGGTCGCCAACAGCTACGACGGCGAAATGCTGTTCCGTGCCTACATGTTCGGACTCCCGGCGACGGCCTTCGGCACCGCCGCGATGCTCCTCGGAGCGGGCCGGCGGGCCCGGTTCGCCCTCGCCCGGGCCGGCCGGACCGTCGCCGTGCCGGTGCTGCTGGCCACCCTGTTCGCCGGGTTCTCACTGAGCTACTACGGCAAGGAGTACGCGCTCTACTTCACCCAGGCCGAGACCCAGGCGTCCGTCTGGATGTTCCAGCACGCCCCGCCCGGCTCGACGATCGTCGGCGTCACCGAGGACTTCCCCGGCGGCTACACCTCCTACGACAAGTACGGGCGGGTGTGGATCAACATGCAGGGCGAGTGGGCCCGGCGCGGCTTCGCCGTCGACCCGGCGGGGACGCTCGACACCCTGGTCGGCGACCAGCCCCGGCACGTCTACCTGATGCTCAACAAGGCGCAGGCGGGCCGGGTGCACGCCACCGGGCTGCTGTCGGTCGGGCTGCCGCAGATCCAGGCCGAGCTCGCGGACAACTCGCAGTTCACCGTGCTCTACCGGAACCAGGACGCCACGGTGTACGAGTTCACGCCGTCCGTCGCCGCCGGGCGGTCGCCATGACCGGGCGCGGGGCTGGACACGGGGCCGGACACCGGGGCGCGCGCGGGCCGGGACCGTGGGCGGGCGTCGCCGTCCGGCGGGCGGACGTGACGGGGCGGCTCGCGCTGGCGGCGGCGGCCTGGCTGCCCGTGCTGGCCCTGCTGCTCCCGGCCGGCGCCCCGCTGCGGATCGCGGTGATCATCGGCGTCGGGCTGGTGCTCCCCGGATTCCCGATAGTCCGCCGGCTGCCGCCCGAGCACCGCGCCGCCGATCGCGCCCCGGCGGCGCGTCGGCTTCGGCTGGGCGTCCTGAGCGTCGCCGTCAGCCTGGGGTGCGCGACGGTCGTCGCCGAGTCGCTGTTCCTCACCCACCACCTCACGCCGGGGCTCGCCCTCGTCGTGCTGGCCGGCCTCGGGACAGTGGCAGCACTCGCGCCCGGCGGGGCGGGGCGGGGCTGAGGAGTGACGGCGAACAGATGACAGGTGACAGATGACAGCGAACAGATTTCAGATTTCAACATCTGTTATCTGTTCGCTGTCATCTGTTCGCCGCCGCCCGGCTGCCCCGCCCCCCGGCCACCCCGTCGGCCCGCGGCGCTCAGCCCGCCGACCGCCACCGGACGGTCCGCAGCGTCCCGTACGCCGCGAGCGGGAGCGCGACCAGCAGCGCCGCCCAGAAGGCCCCGTGCCCCCACAGCTCGGCGAACCACCCGAACTGCCCCTGGAACACCGGGATCCGCAGCGCCTCGATCGGCCCGAGCGGCCCGGGCCAGGAGCCCAGCACCAGCGCGGCCAGGATCCAGCCGACCAGCAGGACCCGGGCGGTGACCGGCGTCCCCAGGGTGCTCGCGAGCGAGGCGACCGCCAGCAGCACGACGAACCCGGCCTGGTAGGCCGCGCCGGCCTGTCCGGTCCCCCAGGAGTCCGGCGTCGGGTGGTGCCCGGTGGCCGCCAGCCGTACCTCGACCGCGCCCCACAGCAGCAGCACCAGCACCCCGGTGCTGCCGAGCGCGAACAGCACCCGGTCGCGGACGCCCTCGCCACCCGTCCGCCACCGCTTGCCGTCCGGCCGCACCCGCCCGGCCGTGCCGTGCCCGTCGAGCCGCCGCCAGGCCTCCCGGACCTGCCGCCGCGCCTCGTGCGCGGGCTTGAGCAGTCGGCCGGCCGCCCGCTCGATCAGGGTGAACGACACCACGATCGCCACCACCGCCGCGATGCCGGCCCAACTGCCCATCCCACCCTCGAACATGACCACCCGCTCGGCCACCGGCTTCGGCGCCTCCACGGCCGTCATCGGCGGCCCCAGCCGTAGGTAGCCGATGGCGAAGGCCCCGATGCCGGTCAGCGCCGCGGTGCCGAAGCCGACCCGGGCCGGGAAGAAGGCGAGGACGGCCGCTGCCACCAGCGCCGCCCCGAGTTGCCCGACGACCTGCTGCGCCGCGTGTTCGCCGGCCTTCTTCAGCGGGCCTCCGAACGCCTCGTCCGGCGAGATCTTGAGCTGGACCCCGGCCTCGATCGGGTAGCGGAACACCGCCCCCGCCCAGAGCAGCAGCCCGAAGGCGAGGAGCAGGAGCAGCACGGCGCCCGTCCGGCGCGGCAGGGCGGTGCGGGCGTGCGGCCACCACGCCCGCACCCGGGCCGGCCAGTCCACCGGCGTCCGCTCCCGCCGCCCCTGCCACGGCCGGGCCTGCCACAGCCGCCCGAGCCGCCCGTCCCGGCCGGTCCCGCCCTGTCGGCTCTCGGTGGCGGACTGTTCGGCCCGGCCCCGGCCGCGCGGGCGCAGCGCGACGGCGGCGACCAGCGCCGCCCGCCCGGCATCCTCCCCCGGGTCGGCCCGCACCGCCCGCCGCCGCAGCGCCGACCAGCGGCGCCGGACCGCGTCCGGGGCGGCGACGGGATCGGGCGCGGGCCTCCGGGCCGCCGAGCGTACGGCGGTGCGCAGGCCGGCGCCGGCGGCCAGGGCGCCGTCCACCACCACCGCCGCGACCAGGGCGGCGAGTTCCGAGACCCGCTCGGGCAGCGGCAGCCGGTGCAGGGCGGCGGGCAGCGGCGAGATCCGGCCGAGCAGCCGGTCGCCCTCCTCGGGGCGGATGCTCAGCCACACCGCGACCCGGTGCGCCTCCTCGCGTTCCTGCGAGCTCAGCCCGTCGCCGCCCCGCCGGCCGCCGCCGACGACGCGTGCCGCGCGGTCCACCTCGGCCAGGACGTCGGGCAGTCCGGCCAGGGCGAGCAGCCGCGAGCAGTGCTCGCCGGAGCATTCGGGGTGGAAGCAGTCGTAGCGGGCGGCGACGGCCGGGGCGCCGGTCCTGACCAGGTCGTCGATGAAGGCGGCGCCGTCCGCCTCGGTGGCGATGCGTTCCAGTCCGGGGGTGTCGATCGGGCGGTCGAGGTAGCACGGGGTGGCGGAGGGGGCGAACGCGGCACCGAAGGCGAGCAGTGCGAGGGCGGCGACGGCGTCCCGCCGGGAGCCGGGGGCGCGGGCCACGTCGGTGAGGTAGTGCAGGTCGAAGAGGTTGTCCTGGACGTCGTCGCGGAGCCAGTCGCGCAGCCGTTCCGCGCCTCCGGCGGAGAGCCAGCGGGCGGCGTCGCCGGAGCGCCGGAGCAGGACCTCGGCGAGCTTGGCCGGGTCGGTGAAGGGGGCTCCGAAGAAGGTGACCGGCCGGTGCGTGGGTCGCCCGCCGTCCGGCTGGGCCTGCCGCCGGACCACCGCGGGGCTGCCGCCGGCCAGCCAGCTGCGGACCTGCGAGGCGGTCCAGCGGTCGTCCGGGTTCTTGGTGAACAGCCCTTGGAGCAGCAGCAGTTGGCGCTGGTCCGCGACGGCGGTCAGGTCGACCTCCTCGCCCAGGACGAGTTCCAGCTGCAGCGCCTCGTCGCTGATCAGCAGGCCGTCCGCGCCGAGGAAGCGGGGGCGGCCGACGAACAGCTCGTACAGGACGTTGCCGAGCGCCCACCAGGGGCCGGCCTCGTGGTTGCGGCCGGCCAGCTGCTCGGGGGCCATGTAGGGGATGGTGACGATGGTCTCGGGCGTGAAGCGGCGGCTGGCGGTGAGCCGGGCGACGCCGCCGAAGTCGGCGATCACGAACTCGCCGGGCGGACGGCCGGGGCGCACCAGGATGTTGGCCGGCTTGAAGTCCAGCGGGTTGCGCTCGATCCGCCGCTGCCAGAAGTCGAGCAGGGCGACGAGCTCGTAGACGATCCGCTCGGCCTCCCGGCGGTCGCCGGACCGGCCGCCGCGGCGCAGGCCGGCGAAGTGGTCGGCGAGGGTGACCGGCAGGTACTCCATGGCCACCCAGTCGAGTTCGCCGCCGTGGTGGCCGACCCGGCCGAAGTCGACGATGTGCGGGACGTGCCGGCGGTAGTCGTCGTTGCGCAGGTGGGCGAGCAGGTCGGCGTCCATGGACTGGCCGGCGACCGCGACCTTGACCGCGGCCTCGCCGCCCCCGTCGGTGCGCCGGACGTGCCAGACGGTGCCCTCGGTGCCGGAACCGGCCACGGCCTGCGGCGTGAAGCGCGCCCGCAGGGCGTCCGGGAAGACGCTGGTGAACCGTCCACCGGACGCGCCGCCCCGGGCACCCCCGGCACCGGTGACGCCTTCGCCGCGCGTGGCCCCTCCACCGCGCGAGACCCCCTCGCCGCTCGTGACCCCTCCGCCGCCGGCCGTCCCGCCGCCGCCCCGGCTGGGCCCGGGCCCGACCTTGGCGGCCCAGGACGGTCCGTCGGAGCGCCCGGCGCCCGCCCGGCGGTGGACCTTGGTCGGGGCGTCCGGGTCGAACCGGTTCCCGCCGTCCGGTGCGCCCCGCTGGATCCTGGTCGGGGCCTCCGGGTCGAAGTGGGCGCCGCCCTCCGGTGTGCCCCGCTCGACCCGAGTGAGCGCCTCCGGATCGGAGCCGCCGCCGTCCGGTGTCCGCCGGGTCGCGGCCTCGGGATCCACCCGGGTGCCCGGGACCGGCCCGAGCCGGGACGGCCGGTCCGGGACGACGCCGAGGCGCCGCCGCCACGGCCGCCGGTCCACCGTGGTCCGGGGCTCGGGGGGTCGGGACCCGGGCCGGGGGTCGCCCCCGGCCTCCGACCGGCGGCCCGGTCGACCGCCGTCGTCCGCCCCCGCGTCCTCCGGTGTGGCCATGCTGGCGCTCCCCTCCCCGCTTCCCGGGCCCGGCGCGGGGGCCTCCCCACGCACGTGCCGGTCCGGGTGGTCCGATTTTGACGCGCCATCATCCCGCATGGCGAGCGGTGGTGTCGGACGCTTTTCCGGAACGCTGCCAAGCGGTTGCACGACCGCCGCCGGACGCGTCCGACCAGCCCGCTCCGGCCCCGCCCGGACGCGCCCCGGGACCTGCCCCAGACGACCCCCGGACCGGCCCCTGACGGACCCGGAGCACCCCGCTACCGCTGCCAGACCCGGACGTAGTCGACCTGGAGCGTGGCCGGCACGGCGGTGGGCCCCCCGATGCTGGGCTGGACGGCGTTGTCGATCATCAGCCACATCGGCGCCGAGGTGACGCCCGCGGTGATGGTGGCGACCAGGACGCCGTCCCGGTAGTAGTCGACCCGCCCCGGCTGCCAGTCGCTGCCGAAGACGTGCCAGCCGGTGAGGTCGCTGTCCGCGCAGGAGCCGGTGGAGGCGATGTCCGAGTTGAAGTACGAGCAGACCCGGCCGTGCAGGCCCTCCATCACGTCGTTCTCGCCGCCCGCCGGCCAGTCGGCGCCGACGCTCCAGAAGGCGGGCCAGTTGGCGACCACGCCGGGCGCGGCGGCGGGCACGTCGATCCGGGCCTCCATCGCGCCGTGGGCGAAGGAGAACTTGCCCTTGCTGTTGACCATGCCGGAGACGTACGGGAGGGTCCGGCCGCCGCAGCTCTGCTGCTTCGCCACGGCGGTGATCCGCAGCAGGCCGTCGCGGACGGAGACCTGGGAGGCGTCGTAGCAGTCGAGTTCCTTGGTGTTGACGGGCGCGGTCACGCCGTCGGGGTGCGCGGCGTCAGGGCTGCCGGTGGACCACTTGGCCCGGTCGAGCGAGCCGCCGTCGAACTCGTCCTCGAACACCAGGTGCCAGTCGCCGGGGATGCCGGTCGGCATCGCGGCCGCCGCCAGCTGCGTGGGGACAGCGGACGGGCTCGCCACCCCGGGCGCGGCTCCCCCGCCGCCCCCGCCGGAGCACCCGGCGAGGGCGACGAGCAGCAGCAGGGCGGCCGCCGGCGCGCCCCGGCGGCCGAACCGGCCGGGCCGGGTACGGCGGCGCGGCGGCCGGGCCGGGGCCTGCCGGGCGGGGTCCTGCCGGGCGGGGCGGCGCGGCGGCGTGCGGCGGCGTTCCATGGCGACGGGCACCTCCTCACCTCGCCTGATCAGGGTTCCACCGCGGGCCCGCCCCCGCATCCGGTGCCCCCGAGGCCCTGCCGCCCTCGTACGGGGCCCAGGGCCGGGCCGTCACGTCTCCACCGGCCCGCCGACCGGTCGGCCGAGCCCGGCCCGGAGCCGCCGGTAGGCCCGCCACCCCTTGGTGCGCAGCCGCTCGGGGAAGGGCGCGACGGGGGCGCCGGTGCCCTGCGTCCAGCGCCGGAACAGCTCGGGCGGGGTGTCGGCGCGGACCATCAGCCGGGCGATCCGCAGCGGTTCGTCGCAGGAGGAGCTGAAGGCGTTGGCGACGGCGCAGGCGCTGGTCCAGCCGGCCTTCTGGACGCAGCGGCGCACGGCCGCGCTGGAGTACCCGTGCGGGTAGGCGAAGGAGCTGACGGGGTGGCCCAGCAGGTCCTCCAGCTGGATCTTGCAGCCGTACACCTCCTCGCGCAGCCGCCGGCCGGGCAGGGTGTCGAGCTGGGGGTGGGTGCGGGTGTGGCCGCCGATCTCGACGCCGAGCGCGTCGAGGTTGGCGAGCTGGCGCCAGCTGAGCATCGCGGCGGGCGGCAGCAGGCTGCCGTCGGCGGGGTGGCCGGGGGTGTGCAGCGCGCCGGTGGTGACGAACAGGGTGGCGGGCAGGTCGCGTTCGCCCAGCAGCGGGGCGACGGTCCAGTAGAAGTCCGCGAAGCCGTCGTCGAAGGTGAGCACGGCGCAGTGGTCGGGCACGGGCGGTCCGCCGCGCAGCGCGCCGACCAGGCGGTGCAGCGGGACGACGGCGAGGCCGGCGTCGGCGATCCGGTCGAGCTGTTCGGCCAGGACCCGCGGCCTGACGGTGTACGGGGCGATCCAGCCCGGCGGGTCGTCGCTGACCGCGTGGTAGAGGAAGACCGGGACGACGGTGCTCACTGCGTGCCCCCCGGGCGGGCCGCGGTGCTCCCGGGGCGTTCCCCGGCCGCGGCCCGGGCCCCGCGCAGCCGCCCGACCGCGTACCCGCCGGCCGTCCAGGCGACCCCGGTGAGCAGCGCCCCCGCCCGGCGCGGCCCGCCCCCGCCCGGGCGCAGGCAGCGGGCGAGGGCGCGCGGGACGGTCGAGCGCAGGTAGCGGCGTTCGCTGGCGAGCGCGGCGGCGGCCCCGCGGCGGCGGACGACGGCGGCCTTGGAGAGGCCCTCGGCGTAGCAGCGGGCGCGGAAGTACGCCCAGCGGGTGCGCGCGGCGGGGACGTGGTGGCGGACGGCGGCGGCGGGCCGGTAGAGCAGGACGGCGCCGGGCCGGCGGTCGGCAAGCCGCAGGCACAGGTCGGTCTCCTCGCAGCCGAGCGGGCGGGTGCCGATCCGGCCGAGGTCGGTCCGGAAGCCGCCGGCCGCGAGCACCTCGGCGCGCCGGAAGGACATGTTGGCGCCGATCAGGTTGCGGACCGGGGCCTCGTGCGGGGGCAGACCGCGGTAGGAGCAGCCGACCACCCAGTCGAACTCGGGCGGGAACCAGGCCGGGCGGGCGGTGTCCCAGCGCGGGCGGATCAGGCCGCCGACGCCGAGCACGCGCGGGTCGCGGTAGCCGGCCAGCAGGTGGTCGGCCCAGTCGGGTTCGGCGGCCGCGTCGTCGTCCAGGTAGGCGACGACGTCTCCGTGGGCGGCACCGGTGCCGGTGTTGCGGGCGCCGGACAGACCGCGGGCCTGCTGGTTCTCCAGGACGCGGACGCCGGTCAGTTCGGTACGGGCGAGGCGGGCGAGCTCGGGGCAGTGGTCGACGACCAGCAGGGTCTCGTCGGGCGGGCGGCGCTGGGCGGCGACGGAGCGGACGGCGTCGGCGAGGTCGTCCCAGCGGTCCGTGGTGTAGGCGCAGATGACCACCGAGAGGGTGGGCGCGGGGCCGCTCACGGCGCGCCTCCGGAGGGTCCGGCCACCGTCCCGGCCTGCCCGGCCTGCCTCGCCGACCGGGGCGCCCCGGAAACCGCGGATGCCCCGGACAACCCGGACACCCCGGACAGCCCGGACACCGCGGACGGCCCGGCCGTACCGGCCGCACCCGAGGCCGCGGGCGGCCTGGGCAGCCAGCGCGGCAGGGTGACCAGCAGCGGCAGGGCGACCAGGCATTCGGCGATCAGCCACCCGACGCCGACGCCGGTGAGCCCGTACCCGGGCAGCAGCACGACAACGAGGCCGACCGCGAGCAGGCAGAACGCGCACTGCAGCCCGATGATCCAGCCGAGGGCCCGGCGCGCCCGGGCCACGTCGATGGCGACGCTGAACAGCAGGTTGGGCAGCGCGGAGAGGGCGAGCAGCCGCAGCACCAGCGTGCCGTGCTCGGCGTAGGGGGCGCCGAACAGCCGCAGCAGCCAGGGCGCGGCGATCACCACGAAGCCGACGCCGACGGCGAGCAGGAGTCCGGCGTGCCGCAGCACCCGGCGGCCGTGTTCGGCGAGCCGTTCGGGGGCGTGCGCGGCCTCGACGATGAGTGAGCTGCCCATGTTGAGCGCGGCGAGGTACAGCGTGTAGGCGATGACCCAGGCGAGCGAGAAGTAGGCGTTGGCGGCGGCGCCGAACTGGTTGAGGACGAGCAGCGGCAGGATGTTGTAGGCGGTGAGCCGGAACAGCGAGCCGAGGTAGTCGGCGGCGCAGTAGCGCAGCAGTCTGGCGGGCGGCCGGCCGTCGGCGTGCCGGCGCCCGTGCGCGGGGATGCCGCGGCGGAACAGGAACAGGCTGGTGACGGTGAGCGAGACGGCGAGCGCGCCGGCCCAGGACAGCAGGATGCCGGTGCCGAGCGCCCAGACCGCGAACAGGGCGAGCAGGGCGGCCTTGGCCGCGGCGAACAGGGCGTTCTCGCCGAGCACCCAGTTCGGGCGGCGCAGCCCGGTGAGGGCGCCGTCCTGGAGGACGAACAGGCTGTACCCGGCGGTCGCGGCGACGAAGGCGAGTGCGTACGCCGGGGACTGCAGGAAGCTCAGTTCGGGGGCGAGTTGGGGGACCACGACGAGGAAGACGACGGCGACGGCGGCGCTGCAGGCGACGGCGGCGCCGTAACAGGCCGCCACCAGGCGCCGGGTGTGCGGTCCGACGGCGGGGACGAAGCGGACCAGGACGTCGCCGAGGGTGAGCTGTCCGATGCCGGAGAGCAGGCCGGCGGCGGAGAGCGCGGCGTAGCTGCGGCCGACGGTGTCGGGGCCGTACCAGCGGGTGGCGAGCATCCAGAACAGGGCGCCGAAGGCGGCGGTGAGGACCGAACTGGCGGTCAGCACGTGCCCGTTGCGCAGCAGCGGTTCCCCGGCGGTGGCGACCCGCAGGCGGGCCCGCAGCAGGGTGGTGTACGAGCACTCGCAGGGCAGCGGCAGCGGGCAGGAGCAGGCGCGGCGGCCCCGGGCCGGCCGGGTGGCGGGACCGGCGGCGGGCCCGGCGGCGGACGCGGTGCGCGCGGACACGGCGGGTTCACCCGGTCCGGCCCGCGGGGGTCCGGGCGAGTGCCCGGACCAGGTGGACGCTGCGCGCGTACCCGAGCGGGCCGTAGAGCAGGCCCTGCAGCTCCAGCCGGGCGAGGCGCCGGGTGGGGCGACGGCCCGCCCCGCCCGGGTCCGGCCGGGTGCGGGCGCGGTGGGCCGCGTAGCGGAGGCCGCTGGGCAGGCGGCGCAACAGGGCGGGCAGCATGGCGGGTTCGTGGTGGAGGGCGGCGACGAGGTAGGCGCCGAAGCCCGCGCCGTAGCCGAAGGCCTGGGCCGGCAGGGCGTCCATGGTGCGCCGGTGGCGGTGCCAGATGATGGCGTCGGGCACGTAGGCGAGGGCGTGGCCGGCGACCAGGATGCGGAAGAAGGCGAGCAGGTCGTCGCCGCCGCGGGCCGGGGTGCCGGTACCGGTGGCGGGGTCGAAGCCGCCGAGGGCGCGCAGCGGCGCGGTACGGAAGGCCATGTTGGCGCCGGAGCCGAAGCGGCCGGCGGCGAACGGGAAGAGCGGGTCGGCGAGGCGATCGCCGAGGCGGTCGGCGAGGGTCCAGGTCCGGGCGGCGAAGCCCTTGGCGAAGCCGCCGTGGTGCTCCAGCGCGGCCTGGGCGGGGGTGTCGAGTTCGGCGGGCAGGATCAGGCCGGTGACGCAGCCGATCCGCTCGTCCTCGGCGAAGGTCCGCGCCAGGGCGCCGATCCAGTCGGGGTCGGCGAGGGTGTCGTCGTCGGTGAAGGCGACGATCTCGCCGGTGACGGCGGCCAGCCCGGTGTTGTGGGCCCGGGCCAGGCCCGCCACCGGCTCGCGCAGGTAGCGGACCCGGCTCCGGTACCGGTCCCGGATCAGCCGTTCGGCGCTGTCGTCGGCGGGGGCGTTGTCCACGACGACGACCTCGAACCGCGGATAGCCGTTCCGCAGCAGGGAGTCGAGGCAGGATCGCAGCATGCCCGCGCGGTTGTGGGTGGCGACGACCACGCTGACGGTGACCGGGCCCGCGGGCACCCGGGCGCGGCCGGCCCGACCAGGGCGCGCCGCGGGTGTCGCGGTGGACAGGGCGGGAACGCGCAGTTCCCGGTGAGCGGCGTCGACCAGCGCCCGACGCAGCTCGGCGCTGTGGCCGGCTGCCCCGGTGGCCGTGACCAAGCCGAGCGGGTGTCCGTGCAGCCGCACCAACGCCAACACGCGTCCGTCCGGGGCGCCGGCACCGAGACCGCCGGGCGAGCGCAGCCCGCTCGGCTCGTCCAGGTCCAGGTCGACGACGCGGACGGGGGTGTGGAGCGAGTCGCGGACGGCGGGGCGCGGGCAGGCGGCTGCGGTGCGCCGGTCGGTGCCATTCATCAGCGCTCCCCCGCGGGGGCGGCCGCCGGGGACCGGGCACCGGGGCGCTCGGCGATCAGGGTCCTCAGCACCCGGCGGCCGTCGGAGACGGCGTGCAGGTGCGAGCGACCGCTGCGGCGGGGGAGTTCCAGGCTCGGCACTTCGGCGATCCGCAGCCCGGAGCGCAGCGCGTGCGCGACCATCTCGGCCTCGATCTCGAAGCCGGTGGACCGCAGGTCGAGCGCGTCCAGGAAGGAACGGCGGAAGGCGCAGTAGCCGTAGCACAGGTCGGTGAGCCGCGTGTCGTACAGCTTGTTGACGACGGCGAGCAGGGCCCGGTTGCCGAGCGAGCGGACCCGGGTGAAGTCGAGCGAACCGCCGCCGGCGATGCAGCGCGAGCCCTTGACGAAGTCGAACCCGTTGTCCAGGAAGTGCAGGAAGTGCGGGATCTCGCCGGGCCACATGGAACCGTCGGCGTCCATCATGACGACGTACTCGCCGGTGGCGGCGGCGAACCCGGTGCGCAGGGCGTTGCCCTTGCCGGGGCCGCGCTGCTGGACGCTGCGGACCGTCGGCAGGCAGTACCGGGCCATCGGGACGGTCGCGTCGCTGGACGCGCCGTCGACCAGGATGACCTCGTCGACGCAGCGCGGGATCTGCTCGAAGACCCAGGGGATGTTGCGGGCCTCGTTGTGGGCCGGGATCACGAGGCTGACCCGGTGGGTGGTGCCGATGCCGTCGCCGGCCCGGCGCGACGGCCGCTCGGCGCGGCGGCGGTCGGTCCGGTCGTCGGCCCGGCGGTCGGCCCGGTCGTCGGCGCGCCGGTTCGGGTGGGCCGGGCGGTCGGGCCCGGCGCGGTCGGGCGCGGTCCGATCGGGCACGGAGCCGGGGCTCCGGGCGGGGCGGGAGTCTGCGTCGGGAGACATGGTGGTGCTCATCTGAGCGGCCTCTCGGGGGGAGGCTGTGGGCGGGCGCCGGCACGGCGCGGCCCCTGGTGTCCGGCGAACGGGCGACCGGTGCGGGCGGATACGCGCGGGTCGAGCCCGGTGGGGAAGCCCGGAAGGGGATCCCGGAGACGGGGTCCCGGGGCTGCCAATACGTTGGAGCGGCTGTGGCGGCCGAGTGGGGTGCGCACCGCCGTCGCGCTCCCGGCGCCCGGAGGCGCCGATCGTACGAACTGGCCGAGAGTCCTCACCACCTCGGTGGGAGGGGGCCAGAACCCCATCCTCCGCCGGTACGGACAGTCACGTCAAGAGTCTTCCGTCCGCTTTTATGGCGACTTTTGATGACGCTGGGTAATGTATATGCCTTGGGGCCCGCTGCGGGCCCCCGTCCACCCTCGTCCGAACCGGGCGGCTCAGCCCTCGATCGGACGCCCCTTCGGCTCCTCCACGATCCGCCGGGCGATCTCGGCCGGTCGCACCGGGCGGCCGAAGTGCCAGCCCTGCGCCCAGTCGCAGCCGATGGTCCGCAGCCGCTCGGCGTCCCTGGCGGTCTCCACACCCTCGGCCGTGACGTTCAGTCCGAGCGTGTGCGCCATCGACACCAGACCGCTGACGATCCGCCACCCGGTGGACTCGTCCTTGCCCGGCTCGTGCAGATCGCCCACGAAGGACCCGGCGATCTTCAGCCCGGAGACCGGAAGGTCGCGCAGGTAGGCGAGGTTGGACCAGCCGGTCCCGAAGTCGTCCACGGCCAGTGACACCCCGAGGTCGACCAGCCCGTGCAGGGTGCGCAGCGCCTCGTCCTCGGGCCCGACCACGGTCGACTCGGTGATCTCCAGCTGCAGCCGGGCCGGGTCCAGCCCGCTGCCGTCCAGGATCCGGCCGAGGTCGCCGACCAGCCCGGCGTTGCGGGCCTGGCGGACCGCCAGGTTGACGTTGAGCTGCGGCGCCGCGTCGCCGAACCGCTTGATCCAGTCCGCGGCCTGACCGCACGCCTGCTCCAGCACCCAGCGGCCGAGCGGCATGATCAGCCCGGTCTCCTCGGCCGTGGTGACGAACTCGTCCGGGCCGAGCACGCCGAGCTGCGGGTGACGCCAGCGCACCAGCGCCTCCACGGCGGCCAGCCGGCCGTCCGCGAGCCGGTACAGCGGCTGGTAGTCGATGAAGAACTCGCCGCGGTCGAGGGCCGCCGGCATCCGCACCGACACCGCGTAGCGGCTGACCGCGCGGGCGTTCTCCTTGGGGTCGAACAGCGTCCAGCGACCGCGGCCGGCCTCCTTCGCGCGGTACAGCGTGAGGTCGGCGGCCCGGACGGCGGCGCCCGGGGTCGTCGTGGACACCCGCCGCTCCAGCACGCCCACGCTGGCACCCACCGCGAGCTTGTGGTCACCGATCAGCACCGGCCCGTCCAGCGCCCTGAGCACCGTCTTGGCCGCCGCCACCGCCTCCTGCTCACCGCGGCACTGCTCCAGCAGGACGACGAACTCGTCACCGCCGAGCCGGGCCACCAGGTGGCCGAGCGGGGTCAGGGCGGCCTTCAGCCGGGCGGCGACCGCGGACAGCAGCTGGTCGCCCATGTCGTGTCCGAGGCTGTCGTTGACCACCTTGAAGCCGTCGAGGTCGACGTAGCAGAGGCCGAAACGGGCGCCCGGCTCCGGATCCTCGAACAGCGTCTCCAGCCGCTCGAAGAAGGCGGCGCGGTTCGGCAGGCCGGTCAGCGGGTCGTGGGTGGCCTGGTGGCGCAGCCGCTCCTGGAGCCGGTACCGGTCGGTGACGTCCTCCAGCATCGCGACCTGGTACTGCGGGGCGCCGTCGTCGTCGCGGATCAGCGAGACGGTCAGGTGGGTCCAGACCACCTCGCCGTCCTGCCGGTAGTACGGCTTGTCGAACTGGAAGTAGTCCCGCTTGCCGCTGATCAGCTCCTCGTACGCCTCCCACACGCCCGGGGTGTCCTCGGGGTGGACGAGGTCGCCGACCCGGCGGCCGATCATGTCCGCCGGGCCCGCGCCGAACAGCTCCTGCAGGGCCTTGTTGACGGCCATGATGTTGCCGTCGGTGTCACCGATGCCGATGCCGATCGCCGCGCTCTCGAACAGCGCCCGGAACCGCGCCTCGGAGGCGCGCAGCGCCCGCTCCGCCTCCTTGCGGGCGGCGTCGGCGGCCGTGCGGATCGCCTCCTGCTCGCGCAGCGTGCGCTCGCGCAGGGCGGCCGCCCAGCCGGCCGCGAACGCGCCGGTCAGCGCCGGGCCGCGGTCGTCCGCCAGCCGCTGCGCCTGGAGCAGCTCGACCGCCCGGGCCAGCAGCACCGGGTCGGTGAAGTGCGCGTCGACCAGCTCGGCGCCGGCCTGCGTGGCCAGCCTCGGCTCGAACGGGGTGTCCCCCTGGGCGCGGTGCAGCAGCGCGGCGGTCCGCGCGACCAGCCGGTTCAGCAGGTCGGGGTGGACGGCGATGCCGTGGTCGGCCGAGAGCAGCCGGGCCCACTCCTCGTGGAACCGCTCGGCGTCGCCGCGTACCGGGGTGCCGCTCATCGGCGCACCCCGGGCCCGTCGTGCCGGCTGGACGCCGCGTGTCCGAGCGCGGGCACCGGTGTGCCGCCGCGCTCGCTGCGGACCGTGCCGCCGTGCTCGCCGCCGGCCGTGCCGCCGTGCGCGGGCAGCGCCGGTCTCCCGGCGGCCGCCGCGCCGGGCGGGCGGCCGTCGGTGTCTCGTCCGTCCCGTCCGCTCAAGGGCGGAACCCCACGCCCGCCACCCCGGTCATCCGCTCGGGGTGCTCGCCGACCGACTCCGGCTGGTCCGGGCGCCACTGCGGCAGGTAGACCACGCCCGGCTCGACCAGGTCGAAACCGGCGAACATCGCGGTGATCTGCTCGTGGGTGCGCATGGTCAGCGGGGTCGGCGTCATCCGGTAGAGCTTCTGGTGGTCCTCCGCCTGGTCGGGGCGGCCCTCCAGGGACGCGTGCGAGAGCACCAGCGCGCTGCCCGGGCGGAGGGCGTCCCGGATCACGCCGATCAGCTTGCACGGGTCCTCGTCGTCACTGACGAAGTGCGCGACGGCCACCAGCAGCACGGCCACCGGCTCGCCCTCCGCGAGCAGTTCGGTGACCTCGGGGCGGGCCATCAGGTCGTCGACGTCGCGCAGGTCGGCCTGGACGACGGAGCTGGCCGGGTCGCCCTCCAGCAGCAGCCGGCTGTGTGCGACGGCGACCGGGTCGCGGTCCACGTAGACGACCTTCGCCTCGGGGCGGATCGCCCGGGCGATCTCGTGCACCGCGCCGAAGGTCGGGATGCCGGAGCCGATGTCGAGGAAGCGGGTGACGCCCTGCTCGGCGAGGAAGGTCACGGCGCGGCGCAGGAAGGCCCGGTTGGAGCGCATGATCTGCGGCAGCTCCGGCCACAGGGCCAGCGCCTTGCGGGCCATCTCCCGGTCGACCTCGAAGTTGTGCGAGCCCCCCAGGTAGTAGTCGTAGACCCGCGCGGCGTTCGGTTTGTCCAGGTCCGTGCCCTCCGGTACCCAGCTCGGTCGCCGCATGCCTGTGACTCCTTCACTCCGGTTACGGGAAGGCAGTGCCGCCAGGGCACTCCTGTGACAGATGAGACTACAAGCACAGAAGATCCTCCTCCGCACCTCGAACGGGTGCAAGCGGAGTGCCGGACTCCCAAGGGGCTCCCGGGGGACTCCTGGGGGACTCCTGGAGGCTTCCCGGGGGCCGACGGGCGGGTCGACGGGCGGGTCGACGGGCGGGTCGACGGGCGCGTCGTCCGACCTGCGGGATGGCGGGGGCGCGACCCACAATGGGCGTGATGACCGGAGGCCGTCATGACCGGAGGCATCGAGGACTACGCCCTCATCGGCGACCTGCAGACCGCCGCCCTGGTGGGCCGGGACGGATCGGTCGACTGGCTCTGCCTGCCCCGCTTCGACTC
This sequence comes from Kitasatospora xanthocidica, assembly GCF_014656195.1. Lineage (GTDB taxonomy): Bacteria > Actinomycetota > Actinomycetes > Streptomycetales > Streptomycetaceae > Kitasatospora > Kitasatospora xanthocidica. Next base: position 137,676 of record NZ_BNBY01000002.1, read on the forward strand.
CCCCAGCTGCTTCGCCGGGCTGCTCGGCGACCAGCGCCACGGCGCCTGGCGGATCGCCCCGGCCGGCGCCGCCGAGTGCCACACCCGCCGGTACCAGGGCGACAGCCTGGTCCTGGTGAGCGAGTGGCAGGCCCCCGACGGGCGGGTGCGGATCACCGACTTCATGCCGCAGCGCGGCCAGGACGGGCAACGCGACCCGCAGCTGATCCGGATCGTGGAGGGCCTCGACGGCACCGTCCCGATGCGCGGCGCCCTGCGGCTGCGCTTCAACTACGGGCGGATCGACCCGTGGGTCCGGCGCACCGGGCACCACCGGGTCGCCGTCGCCGGGCCCGACTCCGCCTGGCTGCGGGTGCCACCGGGGGTCCACACGTACGGACTGGACGGCGTCACCACCTCGGAGTTCACCGTCACCGCCGGGCTCCGCGTGCCCTTCGTCCTCACCTGGCAGCCCTCCCACCTGGCCTCCGCCCCGCGCACCGACCCCGAGCAGGCGCTGCTCGCCACCCTCGACCGGTGGCAGCGCTGGGCGTCCGGCTGCCGCTACCGGGGCGAGTGGCGCTCGGCCGTGCTGCGTTCACTGCTCACTCTCAAGGCGCTCTCCTACGCCCCCACCGGCGGGATCGTCGCGGCCGCCACCTCCTCCCTGCCGGAGCGGATCGGCGGCCCGCGCAACTGGGACTACCGCTTCTGCTGGCTGCGCGACTCCTCGATGACGCTCTCCGCCCTGCTGCGCGGCGGATTCCGGGAGGAGGCCGCCGCCTGGCGACGCTGGCTGCTGCGCGCCATCGCGGGAGGCCCCCGGCACGTCCAGACCGTGTACGGGGTCGCCGGGGAGCGGGTGCTCGGCGAGACCACCGCCGACTGGCTGCCCGGGTACGAGGGCTCGCGGCCGGTCCGGTTCGGCAACGCCGCCGTCGACCAGCTCCAACTCGACGTCTACGGCGAGGTGGTGGACACCCTCCACCTCGCGCTGCTGGCGGGCCTGCCGATGGAGCGGCACGTCTGGACGCTGCTGCGCTCGCTGATGGACCACCTCGAACGGCACTGGCGCGAGCCGGACGAAGGACTGTGGGAAGTACGCGGCGGGCGGCGGCACTTCGTCCACTCCAAGGTGATGTGCTGGGTGGCCGCCGACCGCGCCGTCCGGCTCGCCGAGACCACCGGACTGCCCGCGCCGGCCGACCGTTGGCGGGCGCTGCGCGACGCCGTCCACGCCGACGTCTGCGCGCACGGCTACGACCGGCAGCGCGGCGTGTTCGTCCAGCACTACGGGGGGCGGGGGCTGGACGCGGCCACCCTGTTCGTGGTCAAGACCGGCTTCCTGCCGCCGGACGACCCCCGGGTCGTGCGCACCGTGGACGCCGTCCGGGACGGGCTCGACCACGGCGGGCTGGTCCGCCGCTACCGGGCCGGCACCCACGGCGACGGGCTCCCGGGCGGCGAAGGCGCCTTCCTGGCCTGCTCGTTCTGGCTCGCCGACGCGCTCGCCGCGATGGGACGGACGGACGAGGCGCGGGCGCTGTTCGCGCGGGTGGTCGGGCACGCCAACGACCTCGGACTGCTCTCCGAACAGTGGGACCCGCATGCCAGACGCCAACTCGGCAACACACCACAGGCGTTCAGCCATGTGGCGCTGGTCAACACCGCCTTCGCACTGGCCGAGCCCGGGTAGCGGCGACGGGCGGGAAGCCACGGACGGGACAGCCGCGGGCGGGGCCGCGGGACGACCACGGAAAGGCCTGCCGGGGCGGCGCGGTACGGGGATAGGGTGAGTGCGTGGACCCCAACCGCTACCGCTTCCGGGTCGTTTGGCGGCTCGCGGCACCGGCGCGCGCCGTGTACGCGGCACTGGAGGACGTCCGGAGCTACCCGCTGTGGTGGCCGGAGATCCGCGAGGTCCGGCCGGCCGGCGACGAGACCGGGGAGGTCGTGGTGCGCGCGCTGCTGCCGTACCGGCTGGTGATCGGCCTGGAGACGCGCCGGCGGGACCCGGTGGCCGGAGTCCTGGAGGTCGCGATGCACGGCGACCTGAACGGGTGGTCACGGTTCACCGTCACCCCGGACGACGGGGACGGTGCCGGCAGCCGGGTGCTGTTCGAGGAGGACACCCGGCCCGGGAAACCACTGCTGCGCCGTCTGGCCCTGCCGCTGCACCCGGTGTTCCGGGCCAACCACGCGGTGATGATGCGCCGGGGTCGGCGCGGGCTGGCGGCGCATCTGACGGCGGGCGGGCGGACGACGTTCAGATGACAGCTGACAGATTTCAGATTTCGAAATCTGAAATCTGAAATCTGTCAGCTGAAAGTTGTCATCTGTCAGCCCTACGCCCCCGGGAAGAGCCACCGCCGCAGCGCCCGGGTCACCACCGGCAGCGCCGCGTACGTCATCAGCACGCTGATCAGCGGCGCCGTGACCAGCGGTCGGACGGCCACCGGCAGTCCCGTCAGGTGCGGCCCGATCAGGACCGCGGAGGCCACGACCAGTGGCGCGATGGCGATCGTCGAGGCCACCGCCATCCGCCAGCGCACCGGCGGCCGGCGCTGCGCGGCGCCCGGGGTGGTGGCGAACCAGCCCTCCATCCCGTGGATCTCGTGCCGGTGCACCTCGTGGTGGTGGCCGTCCGCCTTGGCGAAGCAGGCCGCCCGCACCGGGGAGTCCTGCCAGGAACGGAACGCCTCGGTGTCCCGGAAGTGCAGCAGCAGGTGCCAGGGTTCGTCCGGGCCGGACGGGCGCAGCAGCCCGGTGCCGAGGTTGCCCGCGTGCTCGGTGGCCGCGGCGAGGATGCCCTCCGCCCACCGCTCGAAGGCCTCCTCGTACCCCGGCTCCACCCGCCGCGCCACGAACAGCGTGACCTCCTCGCCCTGCTCGGTCGGCCCACCGACCGCCCCCCGTACCGTCGCAGCCATCCTCGCCGCCCCTCTCCCCGGTCTCCCCGACCGTCCCCGTTGGCGCGTCGTTCGCGCGTCCCCGCCGGCCCAGCGGCCGCGAGCCGCCGGGCAGCCTACGGGCCGCCCGGTGATCCGCCCACCCGCGCCCGAACCGTGGGACGCCACGGCGCCACAAGCCCTAACGTGGCCGGAGCGTCCCGACGCACCGGAGGCCCGCCCATGACCGCCCCACCCGCCACGCCCACCGGCCCCACCGGCCCCGCCGACCGGCCCGGCCCCGCCGAGGGCTTCGACTTCGTCGCCCCCTTCGACCGCTCCGGTACGGGCAGCAGCAAGTGGGCCCGGGCCGGGGACCCCGGGGTGATCCCGATGGGCCTCGCCGACATGGACCTCCCCGGCCCGCCCGCCGTCGCCCGGGCCCTGGCCCGGCGCGCCCGCCACCGCGCGTACGGCTACACGGTGTGCGACCCGTCCGGCCGCACGCTGGTGGCCGACTGGTACCGCGCCCGGCACGGGGTCGAGGTGGATCCGGACTGGGTCCTGCTGCTGCCCTGCGGCCCCCGCACCGCCCTGCGCGTCCTGCTGGAGACCGTCCGGCCGCAGACCGCGCCGTACCCGCCCGTCCTCTTCCCCGCCCCCGAGTGGGGCGGATTCGCCCAGCTCTGCCGCGCCGCGCGGCTCCCGTACCGGGAACTGCCGCTGCCCGTCGGCCCGGACGGCTACCAACTCCCGGACGGCCCGTTCCCCGGCCCGGCCGCCGCCGTGCTGCTCAGCAGCCCGCACAACCCCTCCGGCCGGGTCTGGCCGGCGGACGGGCTACGCGCGCTGGCCGGACGGGCGGCGGAGGCGGGCGCGCTGCTGGTCTCGGACGAGGTGCACGGAGACCTGACCCACCCCGGGCACGTCCACCCCGTCGCCGTCACCACCGTCGACCCGGCCCACCGGAACGGCGTGGTGACCCTGAACTCGGTGGGCAAGACCTTCAACTGCTCGGGCATCCCCAGTGCCTTCGCGCTCGTTCCCGACCCCGCGCTGCGCGCCCGGTTCGGCGAGGCCCTGGCGGGCTACGGCCTCTGGGAGGGCGGGCTGGTGGAGCAGACCGTGCAGCACGCGGCGCTGCGCGAGGGCGGCCCGTGGCTGGACGCGCTGCTGGCCCACCTCGCCGCCGCCCGTACCCGGCTGACCGACCGGCTCGGGCCCGCCGTCCGCTCCGCCCCGCAGGCCTCGTACCTGCTCTGGCTGGACGCCGCCGCCCTCGGCCTGCCGCCGGCGGCGGCCCGGCGGGCGCTGCTGGAGCGCTGCGGCCTGGAGGCTTCCGACGGCGGCGATTTCGGCCAGGCCGGCCACGGTTCGCTGCGGCTGAACTACGCCCTGCCGGGCTCGGTGCTGGACACCGTGCTGGCCCGGCTGGAGCGGCTGGGGCGGCTCGACGCTGGGCCCGCCATCCGCCCGTGACTCCGGCTGCTGCGCGAGGCACGTGCCGGGCCGGGAACGCCGTGCGCACGCTTGCGCACGGACCGCTCCCGGCCCCGGTTTCACCCGTTCGCTGCGCCCCTGACCTGCGGAAACGAACATTCACGCGATTTTTGCGGAGCGCCGCCGCATGCTCCGTAGCAGACTGGGCAAGGTAGACCGGGCCGCAATCGTGATCCCGAGGATGGTGAGTCCGGTGATACCGACATCCCCCGCCACTCCGCCCGACCGGCAGAGCGCACCGCCGCCCCCCACGGGGGTGACCCCGCTGACCGAATCGGGGGCGCGCAGCCACGTGTCGGGTGTCTGTTTCAAGATCGGACCGCCCCGGCTGGTGGGGGTCGAGGTCGAGTGGTTCGTCCATGACGATCGATGTCCCACCCGGCCCGTCAGGCCGGAACTGCTCCACGCCGCACTGGAGTCGCTGCCCCTCGGCGGCACCGACGGCACCTCGCTCCCCTCCGGTTCGCGCCTCACGCTCGAACCCGGCGGACAGGTCGAGCTCAGCTCCCCGCCCGCCACCGGCCTCGTGGCCTGCGTCGAGGACACCCGACGCGATCTGACCGCCCTGCGGGCCGCCTTCGCGGCGCAGGGCCTGCGCCTCACCGGCACCGGGACCGACCCGCTGGCCCGCCCCCGGCGGATGGTGCTGGACCACCCCCGCTACCTCGCGATGGAGCGCTTCTTCGACTCCGCCGGGCCCTGGGGCCGGATCATGATGACCGGTACCGCGTCGGTGCAGGTGTGCCTGGACGCCGGCGACGCGGACGGTCCGCAGGCGGTGGAACGCCGCTGGCAGCTGGTCCACCGGCTGGGCCCGGTGCTGATCGCCGCCTTCGCCAACTCCCCGCTGCTGGACGGCCGCCCGACCGGACACCGGTCGACCCGGCAGACCGTCTGGTCCCGGATGGACCCGACCCGCACGCTGGCCCCGGACCCGGACCACGGCGACCCGCGCGAGGCCTGGGCGCAGTACGTGCTGGACGCCGAAGTGCTGTGCGTACGAAGGCCGGAGGGGCTGCCGTGGACGGCGCCGCCGGGACTGACCTTCCGCGAGTGGATCCGCGGTCGCGGCGAACGCCCGCCCACGCTCGCCGACTTGGACTACCACCGCACCACCCTCTTCCCGCCGGTACGCCCGCGCGGCCACCTGGAGCTGCGGATGATCGACGCCCAGCCCGGGGACGGCTGGGTGGTGGTCACCGCGCTGGTCACGGCACTGCTGGACGACCCGGTGGCCGCCGACACCGCGCTGGCCGCGCTGGAACCGCTGGACCCCTCCGGCCGGCCGGAGGGCAAGGACGGTCCGCGCCCGCCCCGCAGCGACGCCTGGCGCCGCGCCGCCACCCTGGCGGTGGCCGACCCCGAGCTGCGCCGCGCCGCCCTCACCTGCTTCGCCGCCGCCGACGCCGCGCTGGGCCGCCTGCCCGGCGCCGGGCGGTTGCGCACCGCCGTCGCCGAGTTCGCCGAGCGCTACCCCGCGCGCGGCCGCTGCCCGGCCGACGACCAGCTGGACGCCCTGCGCTCCGGCACCCGACGCACTCCCATGGAGGAGGCCGCACCATGACCGACGTCCGACCGAACGGCCCGACCGCGGCTCCCGCACCCCGCACCGGTCCCCGCACCGCCACCGACCCCGGGGCCGCCCGCGGGATCGAGGCCGCCCGCGGCATCGAGGACCTGCGCGAGACCATCGCCGACGAGCTGCTGGCCGCCCGCGCCCGGACCGCCGCGCTGACCGACTGCGTCGGGGACGGCGACCTCACCGCCCAGCACTCCCCGCTGATGTCCCCGCTGGTCTGGGACCTCGCGCACATCGGCAACCAGGAGGAGCTCTGGCTGCTGCGCAACGTCGGCGGCCGCGACCCGATGCACCCGGAGATCGACGGGCTCTACGACGCCTTCCAGCACCCCCGGGCGGAGCGCCCCAGCCTGCCGCTGCTGCCGCCCGCCGAGGCCCGCGCCTACTCCCACGAGGTGCGCGGCCGGGTGCTGGACCTGCTCGCCGCCAGTCCGCTGGAGGGCGCTCCGCTGCTGGAGGCCGGGTTCGCGTTCGGGATGATCGCGCAGCACGAACAGCAGCACGACGAGACGATGCTGATCACCCATCAGCTGCGCAGGGGCGAGCCGGCACTGGCCGCTCCCCCGCCGCCGCCCGTACCGGCGGACGCGGCCGCGCTGCCCGCCGAAGTCCTGATCCCGGCGGGCCCGTTCACCATGGGCACGGACACCGAGCCGTGGGCGCTGGACAACGAGCGCCCGGCGCACACCGTCGACCTGCCGGCCTTCCTGCTGGACACCACGCCCGTCACCAACGCCGCCTACCGGCGCTTCATCGCCGACGGCGGCTACGACGAGCCGCGCTGGTGGACGCCGGAGGGCTGGGAGCACCGGCAGCGCGCCGGGCTGACCGCCCCGCTGTTCTGGCAGCACCGGGACGGCGAGTGGCTGCGCCGCCGCTTCGGCGCGGTCGAACCGGTGGTGCCGGACGAGCCGGTGCTGCACGTCAGCTGGTACGAGGCGGACGCGTACGCGCGGTGGGCCGGGCGGCGGCTGCCGACCGAGGCGGAGTGGGAGAAGGCGGCCCGGCACGACCCGGCCACCGGCCGCTCCCGCCGCTACCCCTGGGGGGACCAGGCGCCCGGCCCCGAGCACGCCAACCTCGGCCAGCGCCATCTGCGCCCGGCCGGGGCCGGCAGCTACCCGGAGGGCCGGTCCCCGTACGGCGTCCGGCAGCTGATCGGCGACGTCTGGGAGTGGACGGCCAGTGACTTCCGCCCGTACCCGGGCTTCCGGGCCTGGCCGTACCAGGAGTACTCGGAGGTCTTCTTCGGCCCCGAGTACAAGGTGCTGCGCGGCGGCTGCTTCGCGGTGGCGCCGGTCGCCTGCCGCGGCACCTTCCGCAACTGGGACTACCCGATCCGGCGGCAGATCTTCGCCGGGTTCCGCACCGCCCGCGACCTGGGCGATGCCTGATGTGCCGTCATCTTGCCTACCTGGGTGAGCCGTTGGCGCCACGGGAGCTGCTGGTGCAGCCGCCGTACGGGCTGCAGCGGCAGTCCTGGGCGCCCCGGACGCAGCAGTACGGCACGGTCAACGTGGACGGCTTCGGCCTCGGCTGGTACGCGGACGGCGACGAGGTGCCGGCCCGCTACCGCCGGACCGGGCCGATCTGGGCGGACGCGGCCTTCGCCGACCTCGCCCGGGTGGTCCGCACCCGGGCGCTGCTGGCCGCCGTGCGCTCCGCCACCGAGGGCTGCGCGGCGGGCGAGAGCGCGGCCGCGCCGTTCGGCGCCGGGCGCTGGCTGTTCAGCCACAACGGCGCGGTGGCCGGCTGGCCCGGCAAGCTGGACGCCCTGGCCGCGCTGCTGCCGCCGGCCGAGCTGCTGGAGCTGGAGGCGCGCACCGACTCGGCCCTGCTGTGGGGCCTGACCCTGCACCGGCTGCGGGCCGGCGCCGGGCTCGGCGAAGCGCTGGCGGGCACCGTCGCGGACGTCACCGCGCACACCACCGGTCGGCTCAACCTGCTGCTCACCGACGGCACCGCGCTCGCCGCGACCACCTGGGGCGACACCCTGCACCACCGCACCCTGCCCGGCCTCGGCACGGTGGTGGCCTCCGAGCCGTACGACGACGCACCGGACTGGACGGCCGTCCCGGACGGCTCGCTGCTGCTGGCCGACGGGAACGGCGTCGCCGTGCACCCGCTCCCCGGCCGCGACTGACCCCACTGTCCCTTCATCTTCTGAACAGAGGAACCACCCTGTCATGGACACCTTCGAACTCACCCGACTGCTGCCCGCCGACCACTTCAGCACCACGCTGCGCCAGGACGTCCAGCACGGCCTGACCGCCGAACCCAAGTGGTTGCCGCCGAAGTGGTTCTACGACGCGCGGGGCAGCGAGCTGTTCGAGGAGATCACCCGGCTGCCCGAGTACTACCCGACCCGCGCCGAACGGGCCATCCTGACCGCCCGGGCCGGCGAGATCGCCGCCGCCACCGGGGCCCGCACCCTGGTCGAGCTGGGCTCCGGCTCCTCCGAGAAGACCCGGCTGCTGCTCGACGCGCTGCGCGGGCTCGACACCCTGGAGACGTACGTCCCGGTGGACGTCAGCGAGAGCGCGCTGACCGCGGCCGGCAGCGCGCTGGCCGCCGAGTACCCCGGACTGGCGGTGCACGGCGTGCTGGCCGACTTCACCGCCCGGCTCGGCCTGCCCCCGGAGGGCGGCCCGCGCCTGGTCGCCTTCCTCGGCGGCACCCTCGGCAACCTGCTGCCCGAGGAGCGCGCGGCCTTCCTGCGCGGCCTGCGCGGCTCCCTCGACCCGGGCGACTTCCTGCTGCTCGGCACCGACCTGGTCAAGGACCCGGCGGTCCTGGTCGCCGCCTACGACGACTCCGCCGGGGTGACCGCCGAGTTCAACCGGAACGTGCTCAACGTGCTCAACCGCGAGCTGGGCGCCGACTTCGACCCGGACGCCTTCGAGCACGTCGCGCTCTGGGACGCCGAGCGGGAGTGGATCGAGATGCGGCTGCGCTCGCTGCGCTCGCAGACCGTGAAGATCCCGGCGCTGGACCTGCCGGTGCACTTCGCCCGCGGCGAGGAGCTGCGCACCGAGGTCTCGGCCAAGTTCCGCCGCGAACGGGTGGCCGACGAGCTGGCGGCGGCCGGGCTGCGGCTGAGCCACTGGTGGACGGACCCGGCGGGCCGGTTCGGGCTCTCGCTCTCCGCCCCGGCGTAGCGGAGGCCGCCGGCGAGCGCCCGGGAGCGCACCAGGCACACGCCGGACCCGTGCCGGGGAGCTCAATTTGGTTGTTCACCTTACGAATTCTAGGAACCAGATTGAGCCACTCGGTGTACAAGAGTTAAACGATTGGGGTTACGATTTCGGCTACGAACTCAGCGTTGAGTACCAGGAGTCAGAGATCGTGAGCGTCACCCAGCAGCCCTCCGGGGCGGTCGAGGCCCCCGCGCCCGGCCGCCTCGGCTTCGTCGTCTTCATCACCGCCGCCGCCGCACTCGGCGGCTTCCTGTTCGGCTACGACAGCTCCGTGATCAACGGCGCCGTCTCCGGAATCCAGGCGAAGTTCGGCGTCGGAAGCGGCGTGACCGGTCTGATCGTCTCCTCGGCCCTGCTGGGCTCGGCGATCGGCGCCGCGATGGCCGGACGGTTCGCCGACCGGTACGGCCGCATCAAGGTCATGAAGGCCGGCGCCCTGCTGTTCGCGGTCAGCGCGGTCGGCTCGATGCTGCCGTTCTCCGCCTGGGACCTCGCCTTGTGGCGCGTCCTCGGCGGCGCGGCCATCGGCATCGCCTCGGTGATCGCCCCGACCTACATCGCCGAGGTCGCGCCGACCAAGTACCGCGGCCGCCTCGCCTCCTTCCAGCAGGCCGCGATCGTGCTCGGCATCGCGATATCCCAGCTGGTCAACTGGCTGCTGGCGCAGGCCGCCGGCGACGACACCCGCGGGCAGCTGCTCGGCCTGGAGGCCTGGCAGTGGATGCTGGGCATCTGCGTCCTGCCGGCCGTCGTGTACTTCGTGCTCGCCTCGGTCATCCCCGAGTCCCCGCGCTTCCTGATCCAGGCCGACCGCCTGACCGACGCCCGCAAGGTGCTCACCCAGGTCGAGGGCGAGGGCGTGGACACCGACGCCCGGATCGCCGAGATCCGGTCGCTGATCGACTCCGACCACCGCCCGCGCTTCCGAGACCTGCTCGGCGGCCGGTTCGGCCTGCTCCCGATCGTCTGGGTCGGCATCGGCCTGTCGGTCTTCCAGCAGCTGGTCGGCATCAACGTGATCTTCTACTACTCGTCGATCCTGTGGCAGTCGGTCGGCATCGACCAGAGCAACTCGCTGCTGATCAGCTTCATCGGCTCGGTCATCAACATCCTCGGCACCGTGATCGCGATCGTGCTGGTCGACCGGATCGGCCGCAAGCCGCTCGCCCTGATCGGCTCGGTCGGCATGGCGGTCTCGCTCGGCGCGGCCGGCTGGGCGTTCTCCGCGGCCACCGGCAGCGGCGACAACCTCACCCTGCCCGACCTGCAGGGCACCGTCGCCCTGATCGCCGCCAACGCCTTCGTGCTGTTCTTCGCGATGTCCTGGGGCGTGGTCGTCTGGGTGATGCTCGGCGAGATGTTCCCGAACCGGATCCGCGCCGCCGCGCTCTCCGTCGCCGCCTCCGCGCAGTGGATCGCCAACTGGGTGATCACCGTCTCGTTCCCGTCCATGTCGCGGTGGAACCTGTCGGCGACCTACCTGATCTACGCCGCCTTCGCGGCGCTCTCCGCCCTCTTCGTGGCGAAGTACCTGAAGGAGACCAAGGGCATCCGGCTCGAGGACATGGGCTGACAGCCCGGACATCGGCTGATCCGACAGTCTGACCTTCGGCCCCCGCACCCTAGCGCGATCAGCGCGGGTGCGGGGGCCGAATCGTTCACTCTCTGCGGTGGACCGGGCACCTCCGGTACTCCTGTGCGGCAGGAGGGATGTGTCCTTGATCTTCAACCGGCTCCGCACCCGCAGAACCACGGCCGCCGCCCCGACCGGCGGCTGCCCGTACGGCCACGGCCACGCGCACGCACCGGGCGCGTTCCCGCAGACCGTTCCGCCGCCCCGGCCGCAACCGCAGCAACCGGACGCGCCACGGCAGCCGGACGCGCCACAGTCGCAGCAACCGACCGCGCCGCAGCCACCGGACGCGCAGCCGCCCGACCCGCACCGGCCGTCCGCGCCACCGCCGTTCACCGACCCGGACCAGGCCGCCGACTTCATCCGGCGGTTCCACCACGAGCAGCCCGCCGCCGGGAGCCCGGCACCGCGGCTGCGCGCCGTCCTCGACGAGATCGACCGCACCGGCAGCTACCGGCACACCCCCGCCGAACTCACCTACGGCGCCAAGCTCGCCTGGCGCAACGCCGCCCGCTGCATCGGCCGGCTGTACTGGCGCAGCCTGGTCGTCCGCGACCTGCGCCACCTGACCTCCGCCGACGACATCGCCGCCGAGTGCTTCGAGCACCTGCGGCAGGCGGGCAACGACGGGCGGATCCGCCCGGTGGTCTCGGTGTTCGCCCCCGACCGCCCGGGCCGCCCGGCCCCCCGGATCCTCAACCAGCAGCTGGTCCGCTACGCCGGCCACCGCACCGAGGACGGCACCGTCGGCGACCCGGCCGGCGCCGCGCTCGCCGAACGGGCCCGCGAGCTGGGGTGGAAGTGCGCCGAGGACCGCTTCGAGGTCCTGCCGCTGCTCGTCCAGGAGCGCCCGGGCGAGCGCCCCGCCTGGTACGAACTGCCCGACGACAGCACGCTGGAGGTGCCGCTCAGCCACCCCGAGCACGACTGGTTCGCCGACCTCGGGCTGCGCTGGTACGCGGTGCCGGCGATCAGCGACATGACGCTGGAGATCGGCGGCGTCCGCTACCCGACCGCACCGTTCAACGGCTGGTACATGGGCACCGAGATCGGCGCCCGCAACCTCGCCGACGCCGACCGCTACGACATGCTCGGCACCGTCGCCGAGCGGCTGGGCCTGGACACCTCCAGCGACCGCACGCTCTGGCGCGACCGCGCGCTGATCGAGCTCAACATCGCGGTCCTGCACTCCTTCCAGGAGGCCGGGGTGACCATCGCCGACCACCACACCGAGTCGGAGCGCTTCCTCAAGCACGTGGCCCAGGAGGAGCGGCTCGGCCGGCCGACCCCGACGGACTGGAGCTGGATCGTGCCCCCGGTCTCGGGCGGGCTGACGCCCGTCTACCACCGGTACTACGACCCGGTCGACCCGGCCCTCCGCCCGGCCTTCGTCCCGCGCGAGGCCTGGTAGCGGCACCCCGCCACGCCGAGGCCGCCCGTACGGGCCCTGCCGTACGGCGCGGGAGGTGCTGCCGTCAGGGCCGGGCCGGGAGGCGGGCGAAGCGCAGGGCGAGGCCGTCGAGCAGCGCCTCCAGGCCGGTCTCGAAGGCGCCCTCGTCGACCGACCCGCGGTGCCCGGCCAGCCGGTGCGCCTCGCCGAGGTGCGGGTAGTCGGCCGCGTCGTAGACCTCGGCGTCCGCCGGGAAGCCGGCCGCGAAGGAGGCCAGCGCGGAGCCGGTGACGAAGTAGCGCATCAGCGCGCCGATCCTGGTCGCCTGGCCGCGCGGCCAGCCGGCCTCGACCAGGTGGCCGAAGACGGCGTCGGCCAGGCGCAGCGCGTTGGGCCGCCGGCCCGGGCCCTGGGCGAGGACCGGGACGATGTTGGGGTGGGCGGCCAGCGCGGCGCGGTAGGAGCGGGCCCAGTCGCGCAGCGCCTCCGGCCAGCGGGTCCCGTCGGCTCCGGCCTCCCGCTCGGCTCCGGCCTCCCGCTCGGCTCCGGCTTCCCCCTCGGCGGTGGCGAACATCGACAGGTCGACTTCGCCGATGACGCTGTCCACCACCGCGTCCAGCAGCTCGTCCTTGGTGGCGAAGTGGTTGTAGAGCGAGGGCCCGCTGACCGACAGCTCGGTGGCGAGGCGGCGGGTGGAGAGGGCGTCCAGCCCCTCCTCGTCGATCAGCCGCAGAGCGGCCGCGACGATGCGCTCGCGGCTGAGCAGCGGGGTGCGTGGGCGGGCCATCGTGGCGTCTTCCTCCGGTCGGGTGGGTGAGGACCGATTCTGTCAGGCGCCTCTTCCCAGCACGGGCCGGTCGGGGCTACAGTCCCACCATAAAACTTGCAGCGCTAGTTTATTGCCCGCGCTGATCTCTTGGTGAGGAGCCGCCGTGAACCTGGAGTTGTCCGAGGAGCAGAGCGCCGTCCGGGACCTCGCGGCCTCCTTCACCGACCGCGAGATCGTGCCGTACGCCGCCGAGTGGGACCGCGCCGAGTCCGTGGACCGCGCGATCATCGGCAAACTGGCGAAGGTCGGCTTCCTCGGCCTGACCATCCCCGAGGAGTACGGCGGCAGCGGCGGCGACCACCTCGCGTACTGCCTGGTGCTGGAGGAGCTGGGGCGCGGCGACTCCGCCGTGCGCGGGATCGTCTCGGTCTCGCTCGGCCTGGTCGCCAAGTCGGTCAACGGCTTCGGCACCGAAGAGCAGAAGCGGCACTGGCTGCCCCGGCTCACCTCCGGCGAGGCGCTCGCCTGCTTCGCGCTGACCGAGCCCGGCACCGGCTCGGACGCCGCCAACCTCACCACCCGCGCGGTGCGGGACGGCTCGGACTGGCTGATCAGCGGCGCCAAGATGTTCATCACCAACGGCACCTGGGCCGACGTCGCCCTGGTCTTCGCCCGCACCGGCGGCAGCGAGCCCGAGCAGCGCGGCCACCGGGGCATCACCGCCTTCCTCGTCCCCACCGACCTGCCCGGCTTCACCCGCACCGAGGTCCACGGCAAGCTCGGCCTGCGCGGCCAGGCCACCGCCGAACTCTCCTTCGAGGACGTCCGGGTGCCGGACAGCGCCCGGCTCGGCGAGGTCGGCAAGGGCTTCACGGTGGCGATGGCCGCGCTGGCCAAGGGCCGGATGTCGGTCGCGGCCGGCTGCGTGGGCATCGCCCGGGCCTGCCTGGAGGCCGCCGTCCGCTACGCGGGCGAGCGCGAGCAGTTCGGCCGCCCGATCGCCTCGCACCAGCTCGTCCAGGAACTGCTGGCCGGCATCGCCGTGGACGTCGAGGCGGCCCGGCTGCTCACCTGGAAGGTCGCCGACCACATCGAGCGCGGCCTGCCGTTCGCCACCGAGTCCTCCGTCGCCAAGCTCTACGCGAGCGAGGCCGCCGTCCGGGCCGCCAACAACGCGCTCCAGGTGTTCGGCGGGTACGGGTTCATCGACGAGTACCCGGTCGGCAAGTACCTGCGCGACGCGCGGGTGATGACCCTCTACGAGGGCACCAGCCAGATCCACCAGCTGCTCATCGGACGCGCCCTCACCGGCGTCAACGCCTTCTGACCCACCCCATCGGTACTGACCCGCCCATCGACAAGGAGCCCGACGACGTGCGTCCCGTCTACTTCGCCGCAGCCCGCCGCACCCCGATCGGCCGACTGCGCGGAGCGCTCGCCACGGTCCGCCCGGACGACCTCTCGGCCACCGTGCTGCGCGCCCTGCTCGCCGACGTACCCGCCCTCGACCCGGCCCGGATCGACGACGTCTACTGGGGCGCCGCCAACCAGGCCGGCGAGGACAACCGCAACGCCGCCCGGATGGCCGTCCTGCTGGCCGGCCTGCCGGAGACCGTCCCCGGAGCCACCGTCAACCGGCTCTGCGCCTCCGGCCTGGAGGCCGTCACCCTCGCCGCCCGGGCCATCGGCTCCGGCGAGGCCGACGTGGTGCTGGCCGGCGGCTGCGAGTCGATGACCCGCGCCCCCTTCGTCCTCCCCCGCCCCGACGAGGCGCTGCCGCACCGGATGGAGACCTACGACACCCGGCTCGGCTGGCGGCTCACCAACCCCCGGATGGCCGAACTGCACGGCGTGCTCAGCATGGGCGAGACCGCCGAGGAGGTGGCCGGCCGGTACGGCATCACCCGGGAGCGCCAGGACGCCTTCGCGCTGCGCAGCCACCAGCGGGCCGCCGCCGCCCGCAAGGACGGGCACTTCGACGCCGAGCTGGTTCCGGTCGAGCGGCCGGACGGCGTGACCGTCGGCCAGGACGAGAGCATCCGCGAGGACACCAGCCTGGCGAAGCTCTCCGGGCTCAAGCCGGTCTTCCGCCCCGGGGGCACCGTCACCGCCGGCAACGCCTCGCCGATGAACGACGGCGCGGCCGGCCTGGTGCTGGTCAGCGAGGAGGCGCTGCGCGACCTCGGGCTCCAGCCGCTCGGCCGGTACGTGGCGGGCGCCTCGGCCGGGGTGCACCCGGACGTCATGGGCATCGGCCCGGTGCCGGCCACGGCGAAGGTGCTCGGCCGGGCCGGCTGGTCGCTCGCCGACCTGGACACCGCCGAGCTCAACGAGGCCTTCGCCGCCCAGGCGCTGGCCTCCGCCGACGGGATCGGGTTCGAACCGGAGCGGGCCGACGAGCTGGTCAACCCCAGTGGCGGGGCGATCGCCCTCGGCCACCCGCTGGGCGGCTCCGGCGCCCGCATCCTCACCACCCTGCTGCACCGGATGCGCCGCACCGGCGCCCGGCGTGGCCTGGCCACCATGTGCGTGGGCGTGGGGCAGGGTACGGCCGTACTGGTCGAGAACGTCTGAGACACCCGCAGGATCCGACACCTTTGAGGGAGTCCCCGGTGGGGAGCCCTCCAGTGTTCGAATGTTCACGTGTTCGAAGGAGATGAGATGGCCCGTTTCACCGGGAAGGTCGCCGTGGTGACCGGCGCGGCGCAGGGCATCGGGGCGGCCACCGCCCGTCTGCTGGCGGAGGAGGGCGCGGCGGTCGCCGTGGTCGACCTCAGCGCCGAACGGGCGGCCGGGACGGTCGCCGAGATCACCGCCAAGGGCGGCACCGCCCGGGCGTACGGCTGCGACGTGGCCGACTACGACGCCGTCGAGGCGGTCTTCGCGCAGGTCGCGGGGGACTTCGGCGGGGTGCACATCCTGGTCAACAACGCCGGGATCACCCGGGACAACCTGTTCTTCAAGATGCCCAAGGCCGACTGGGACGCGGTGCTGACGGTCAACCTGACCAGCGCGTACAACTGCAGCCACGTCGCGCAGAAGTACATGGTGGCGCAGAAGTACGGGAAGATCGTCTCGCTCAGCTCGCGCTCGGCCCTCGGCAACCGGGGCCAGGCCAACTACGCGGCCGCCAAGGCCGGCATCCAGGGCCTCACCGCGACCCTGGCGATCGAGCTCGGCCCGTTCAACGTCAACGTCAACGCCGTCGCCCCCGGTTACATCGCCACCGCGATGACCGCGGCCACCGCCGAGCGGGTCGGCAGCTCGGCCGAGGAGCACCAGACCGAGGTCGCCGCCCGGACGCCGCTGCGCCGGGTCGGGCAGCCGGAGGAGGTCGCGTCGGTGGTCGCCTTCCTGGCGAGCGAGGACGCCTCGTACGTCAGCGGGCAGACGCTGTACGTCAACGGCGGCGCCCGGTAGTAGGCAAGAGCGATGAACAGTGGATACTCTTGATATTCATTGAATATCACTGACGTGTCGCCACGAGGCCGTCCCAGGTGCGCAGTTACTTTCACCAGGGACGGCCTTTACCTTTTTTCGTGGCCGAACATGACCATGGCCATGATCATATGACCCCACCAACGGACTATGGCACGATCCTGCGGCTCTCGATGGGATGGCCCAACCGACCCGACCGGACCTGGTCGGGCCCTGCGTCCCAAGGAGTTCCATGGGCAGCCCCGCTTCCCTCCGTCGCGCCCTGGCTCTGCTCGCCGTCGGGGCCACCGCCCTCACGGCCGGCACCGTCGCCGTACCGGCCGTCGGCACCGCGACCGCCGCCCCCTCGCACGACCTCGCGGGCGTCCACGTCCGCCCCGCCTCCTTCGGGCACCACAACGTCCAGGCGCGGCCGGCCCCGCTGACCACCACCCAGTGCGTCAGCCAGATCGGCATCCACTGCTACTCGCCGCTCCAGTACCGCGAGGCCTACAACCTCAACCCGCTGTACGCGCAGGGCGTCACGGGCAAGGGCCGCACGATCGTCATCGTCGACTCCTTCGGCTCGCCGACCATCCAGCACGACCTGGAGGTCTTCGACAAGCAGTGGGGCATCCCGGACACCAACGTCGAGGTGGTCAAGTGGGGCAACGTCCCCGTCTTCGACCCGAAGAACCCCGACCACACCGGCTGGGCCGGTGAGACCACCCTGGACGTCGAGTACGCCCACGCGGTCGCCCCCGACGCCCACATCATCCTGGTCGAGACCGGCGTCGCCGAGACCGAGGGCACCACCGGCCTGCCCGAGATGATGGACGCCGAGAAGAGCCTCATCAAGCAGGGCCGCGGCGACGTCATCTCGCAGAGCTTCGGCGCCACCGAGAACACCTTCCCGGGCTTCGACAAGGGCGACTTCAAGTCGATCACCGACCTGCGCTACGCCTTCAAGGCCGCCGCCGACCGCAACGTCACCGTGCTGGCCGCCTCCGGCGACAACGGCGCCACCGACGCCAAGGAGAACGGCACCGACCTGTACCCGTTCAAGGTCAACTCCTGGCCGTCCTCGGACCCGCTGGTCACCTCCGTCGGCGGCACCCAGCTCACCCTGGACGACTCCGGCAAGCGCACCGCGGACGACAAGGTCTGGCACGACCAGTACGGCGCCGGCGGCGGTGGCGTCTCCGGCGTCTTCGAGCGCCCGCTGTACCAGACCGGCGTCGCCAACGTCACCGGCAACCACCGCGGCACGCCCGACATCAGCATGAGCGCGGCCGTCGACGGCGGGGCCTGGACCTACGAGTCCTACGACCCGACCGCGGTCGGCTGGCACCTCACCGGCGGCACCAGCGAGGCCACCCCGATCTTCTCGGGCGTCGTCGCGCTCGCCGACCAGCTCGCCGGCTACCGCCTCGGCCAGATCAACTGGCGCATGTACGGCCTCAGCCTGCTCCCGAGCCAGTGGAGCGGCATCAAGGACGTCAAGGAGGGCGACAACGGCTGGAACGGCGTCACCGGCTACAACGCCGCTCCGGGCTACGACCTCGCCAGCGGCCTGGGCACCATCGACGCGACCAAGTTCGTGCACGCGATCGCCGGTCGCTGATCGGGGTAGCAGCAGCTGATCGCTGACAAATGACAGCGGACAGATAACAGATTTCGAAATCTGTTATCTGTCCGCTGTTTTCTGTTTGCTGTTTTCCGTCAGTCGTCAGTTGTCAGCTGTCGTTCGTCGGCTGACGGCTGACGACTGACGACTGACGACTGACGACTGATAACCGTCGATTGTCAGCCGGTGGCGGCCAGTTGGGCGAGGTAGCGCTCGGCGGCGCGGAGCTTGCGGCCCTCGGGGCCCGGGAGGTAGGCGCGCAGCTCGATGATCTCCGGGGCGATGCGGATCGCCTCCGCCCGGTCGGTGATCGAGCGCCAGCAGGCCTCCGCGTTGGTGGCCGCCTGCTGGGTCTCCGGGTGGTCCGGGCCCTGGGAGCGGAGCAGCGTCAGGGCCACCTCGCGGTAGATGTCCGCGGCCTCGGCCGATCGGCCCGCCAGCCGGCACACGTGCGCCCGGACCTGGCGCACCTGGAGGACCGGCTCGGAGACCGCGCCGTGCTCGGCGATCGCCTCCAGCTCCAGGGCGAAGGCCAGGTCGGTCGCGGCGGCGTGGTCCCCGGCATCGGCGCTGCGGACGATCCGTCCGATGACCTCGCGGTAGTCGGCGCGGGGCGGGGCGGCCGCGGACGCGTCGTCGGCGGGGGCCTCCTCGACGGGGGCCTTGTCCTGCGGCACGGTGCCGGTGGGCAGCTCGGCGGTCGGCGCGTCCTCGGCGGTCAGCTCGGCGGTCGGCGCCTCGTCCGTGGGCAGCTCGGCGGTGGGCGCCTCGTCGGTGAACAGTTCGGCCGTCGGCGCCTCGTCGGCGGGAGCCTCGTCCGTCGGCCCGGCCCCGGCCGGGACCGCGTCCCGGGGCTCCTCTGCGGCCTCGGCCGGCACCGCGTCCTCCACCTGCGGGAGTTCGGCCGCGGCCCCCGTCCCGGACTCGGGCTCGGCGTCCACGACCTCCGGCCGCTCCTTGAGGAGGGTGACACCCGCCGGGAACGCGCCGTCCTCGGGCACCGTGTCGGTGGGCACGGTGTCGGCGGGCGCGGTGTCGGCCGGGGCCGGCTTGCGCAGGGTCACGCCGGGTGCCGCCTCGGGTGCGGTGGCCTCCGCGACCTCGACGACCGCGCCGGGCTCGACCTGCTCGACGGCCTCGACCGACTCGACGGGCTCCGCGGACCCGCCCGCCTTCAGCAGGCTGACCGGGCGGGCCGGTCGGGGCGGGGTGGGCGGTACGCCCGGCTTGACCAGGCTCACCGGTCCGCCGGCGGGGGTCACCGGGGTGACGGGCGGGGCCTGCACCGGCCGCGCGATGAGGTCGTCCTGCGGCTGCCCCGGACGCGGCACCAGCGGCACCGGGTACGGCGGGGCCTCCACGGCCACCGCGTCCGTGAACGGCGCCGCCTCCGCGAACGGCGCGGCGTCCGTGAACGGCACCGGGTCCGCGAACGGCGCCGCCTCCGTCACCGGCGGCAGGTCGGCCGTCGGGCCGTCGCCGCGCCGCGCGGTGTTGCGGAAGAACGGGCGGTCCGGGGCGTGCGTGGCCAGGATGACGACGTCCGGCCGCAGCACCGAGTACACCTGCTGCCGCAGTTGCTCGGGCGCGAGCACCTCGCCGGCGCCGGGCCGGCCGCCGTGCAGCGCCTCGATCAGGGCGCGGGTGAAGGTGCCGATCTGCTCCGGGTCCGGGCTGACGACCGCCCACAGCGGGATGCCCTCGCTGAGCGGCGAGACGGTGCCCTGGAGGTACGGCCAGGCGTTCTGGTCGGCGCTCAGGTCGGCGATGACGAGGGTCTGCCACTCGGCCGGGCGGTGGGCGAGCTCGGCGGCGACGGCCTGCCAGGGCAGGCCGTCCTGCTTGGCGTCGCGCAGGGTCAACTGGAGCTGGCCACCGCGCTTGTCGGCGACCACGTGGCCGCCCACGTGCACCAGCAGCGGTCCGGGGTGCCGGGAGGCGGCGCGCAGGTGGGCGAGGACGGTGTGCGTGTCGCTGGCGCCGGGGAGGTGGACGGCGTCCACCGCGTCGGCGGCGAGCAGCACCTGCGGCGAGACGGCGGCGAGCATCGCCGAGAGCACCGGAGCCTGGGTCGGGCCGCCCCGGCCCCAGGTGCGGCGGCCGGAGTTGCCGTAGCCGCCCTCGATCACCAGGATCCGTCCGCGCGGTGCGGCGCCGAGCCCGCCCGTCCCGGAGGCGGCCGCCCCCGGTGCGCCGCCGGGTGCGCCACCCGGCACCCCGCCCGCGGCCGGGAACGGCGGCGGCGTGGCCGAGGAGGCCGGGCCCGCGGCGGGCAGGCCGGTGAGGGTCCATCCGGTCTGCGGGGCGGGGAAGGCCACGGCGGGCGGCGCGAGCGGACGCTCCGGCAGGGCGGCGGGCGCCGTCACGGCCGGGGGCGCGGGCGGCGGCTCGTAGAGCGCGGCGGGCCCGGGCGGGTGCTCCTCGGCCGGGAGGCGCGGGGGCGGCGGTACGGCGTCCCAGGGGCCCGAATCCGATGCCGGGTCTGGGCCTCCGGAAACCGCTGTCGTCTCCGCCATCTCCTGGTCACCGCCCCGCCCCGCCGCTCCCGCGGCGTCTGATGCCCTTGACTGCGTGGCGTCTGCCACCACACTCCGTGCGCGCCACCCTACGAGATCCCGGCGCACCCGATCCAGGCCGGGTCTCCGATCGGCGCGCCACGCCGCTCGCGGTGCCCGCTATCGTGCCGTCATGACGGGTACCGACCGCCCCTTGCTCTTCCTCGACGTCGACGGGCCGCTCATCCCCTTCGGTGCCCCTCCCCCGGGCGGCTACCCCACCTTCCGCGGCCCGTACGGCTCCGGCGCGGTGCCGGGCGGCAACCCGTTGGTGGCCCGGGTCGACCCGGCGCTGGGGCCGCGGCTGCTGGGCCTGGCGTGCGAGCCGGTGTGGGCGACCACCTGGCTGGAGGACGCCAACGAGTGCCTCGCGCCGTGGCTCGGGCTGCCGCAACTGCCCGTCGTGCCATGGCCTCTGGCGGAGGACGACGAAGCGCGGGACGATGCGGCGGGCGGCGTGCACTGGAAGACCCGGACGCTGGTCGCCTGGGCGGCCGGCCGCCCGTTCGTCTGGGTGGACGACGAGATCGGTGAGGCGGACCGCCGGTGGGTGGCGGCGCACTCCCCCGCCCGCGCCCTGCTGCACCGGGTCGATCCCCGATACGGCCTCACCGAGGCGGACTTCACCGCCCTGGAGGCCTGGCTGCCGCGCACCGGCTGACCACCGGATCCGGGCACGAACCGCCCGGCTGACCGCCGGGCCCGGCACGAACCGCCCGCCCGGTCACCGGGTCAGGGGGACGCGGTCGCGAGGCGGGCCGCGGCGTCCGCGATGAACGCCGTGACCGAGGCCTCGAACTCCCCCTCCCGCGCCGCGAGTTCGTCCCGGTCGGCGGCGCCGCGCAGCGCCCCCGCACTGGCGAACGCGGCGTCGGCCAGCGGCTCGGGCCGGCCGGACACCAACAGCAGCCGGAACCTCGCCGTCTCGGCCAGCGCGCCCAGCCGGTCGGCCTCGGCCAGCGCCGGTTCGTGGGCCACCGGATCCGACCGGCGCAGCCATCCGGCGACGACCGCCCGCTTGAGCTCGGTCACGGCCGCGGCGAACCCGCTGTACGCGGCCAGCCGTTCCTGGCGCAGCAGTTCCTGGCGCGCCCTCGCCTCGGCCCGTACGGCGGCGCGCTGCTGGAGGAGGTGGGTGCCGAGGGAGCCCAGCAGCGCACCGGCGACGGCGAGCAGCGTCCCGAGCACCGCGCTCATCGGTCTCCGCCCTCCCTCCGTACCCTCGAACTCCCCGTCACCCTCCCCGCCTTGCCGGAGCCCGCTCAGGAGCCGGCCAGCAGGTCCCGCAGCAGGGCGACGGTGTCGGCGTCGAGGTCGCGGCCGGTGCGGCGGCTGAGGGCGTCCAGCCGGTTGACGGCGCGCAGGAGCTGGTCGCGGGCGCCGGCCGAGGCGTAGGCGTAGAACAGGTCCCGGTGCAGGAGTTCGACGTCCGGGGCGACGGCGAGGCCGCGGAAGACGGCCGCCTCGGCGCTGCGGTGGTCGCCGTACTGCAGGCGGCGGGCGGCCAGTTCGTGTGCGGTGTCGACGATCGCCGCGATCATGTCCTGGCGCTCGGCCTCGGCCCAGCCGTACGAGGCGGGCGGGGCCTCGGCGAACGGGGCGCCGCGGACCAGGGCGAGCGCGTGGGCCAGGGCGGCGTCGGCGGTGGCGCTGGTGCTGCGCATGCCGCGCCGGTAGAGGCCGCGGAACTCGTCCCAGTCGCAGGTGACCGCCGGGGAGAACGAGTAGCCGTCGGTGGTGTCGGTCGGCAGGAAGGCGCGGCCCTCGGCTGAGGTGCCGAACCAGGCGGCCAGGTCGGCGAGTTTGTCCGGCAGCGGGCTCTTGGCCTCGGCGGCGGGGTGCGGGTCGAGGTGTGCGGCGCCGGGGTGCAGGTCCTGGTCGAGGGCGTGGTGGTCGGAGCCCGGGCGCAGCGACAGGTAGACGGCGAGCTCGGTGAGCCGGGGCAGCGCGCCGGGTTCGGCGGTGCCGAGGACGCCCGCGACGTCCACCGGGCCGAGCAGCCGGATCCGGGGGGCGTTGCGAGGGGCATGCGCCTCCGGGGAGCGGAGGATGGCGAGCAGGTCGTCGCTGTCGCTGCGGCCGGGCGTGGTCAGGGCGACGGGGGCCACCTGGGCGACGGCGGCGGGGCCGGGCTCGACGGCCGCCCCGGGAGCGGTCTCGGGGGCGGTCTCGAGGGCGCCGGGGCCCCCGGTCTCCACCGCCTCGGCCGTGGTTCCGGTCCCGGTCCCGGCCCCCGAGCCGGGCACGGGCTCGGGGGCCGGCTCCGGCTCCTCGACGGGCGCGGCGGATAGGGCGGGCACGACCGGAACGACCGGCTGGACGGCGAGGACGACCGTCGCCTCGGCCGTGCCGACGGCCTCATCCGTCGGATCGGCGGCGGCGACGACGGCCTCGGCAGCGCCCTCGTCACCGGTCCCGCCGAAGGGCGGCTCGGCCTCGGGCCCGCCCGGCCGGCGCAGGTCGCGGGTGGTCTCGTCGCCCGCCGCCTGCCGCCCCTGCCCGTTGACCGCGAACCGCGCCGGGCCCGGCGGAATGGCCGCCGGACCGGGCGGAACCGGAGCCGGGGGCGGAGCCGGGGTCGAAGTCGGAACCGGGGCGGGGGCGGGCGTCACCGGGTCGGTGCCCGCGAACGGGCTGGCGCCGGTGCCGATGACCCGGGCCAGCAGGCGCGGACCCGCCGCGGTGTCGGTACCGCGCTCCGCCGTACCGCCGGAAGCCCCACCGGAGGCCCCGACGGCGGCCAGCACCGGTACGGCCACGGGCAGTTCGGTGGTGTCGGTGTCCTCGTCGTCCGGCCCGTCCAGGGTCCACGCCGGGGCGGGGTGCTGGGTGGTGTCGTCGGCGACCCGGAGCAGCTCGGCGACCTGCTCGTACTGGTGCCCGCTGAGCCGCTGCAGCTCGACGGTGAGGTGCAGGCCCGGGATGGCGGCCTGGCCGGAGGTCGGCAGGGTCCAGCGGGCGACCGGCCCGGTGCCGCGCTCGGGGGCGAGGGTGATGACGGCGACGCAGGTGCGCGGTCGGCCGTCGAGCAGCCGGCCGAGTTCGGCGGGGACCCCGCCGCCGGGCTGCTGGGCGCAGAGCACGATCTCGGGGATCCACGACTCGTCGGCCTGGCCCCGGCTGCGGGCGTCGCGCGGGCTGGTGGCCTCGGCGGCGACCAGGGTGGCGCGGGCCTTGGCGGTGCGCGGCCCGACGGCGGCGAGCGCGTCCTCCAGGGTGGCGTGGCGGTGGACGCGCTCGGCGGCCGGGCCGCTGATCGGCACCTCCTCGGCGAGGTCGACCAGGTGCAGGTGGAGCCGGTCGGCGAGCGGGCTGTGGGCGAGCTCGACGGCGAGGGTGCGCAGCACGTCGCGGGCGTCGTCCGGGTGGCCGGAGAGGTGGAGCAGCCGGACGGCCTCCAGGTCGGCGAGGACCACCGAGCCGTCGGGCGAGGTGCCGAGGGTGACCAGCGCGGGGTACGGCGCGGCGGTCTTGCGGGCCTGCGCGGGGCTGAGCATCTCGCTGGAGTCGGGGCCGCACCACCAGACGTTGGCGGCGTGCGCGGCCCGGAACGGCGCGATCGGGGTGGCCGGGCCGGACAGGTGCAGTTCGACGGTGTGCCCGGGGGTGATCCGGGCGGCGACGATGGCGGGCAGCCGCTTGCCGCCGCGCACGGTGTTGCGGGCGAGGGTGCGCAGGGCGCGGTCCAGCAGGTCCAGTCCGGCCTGGTCCTGCCGGGCCATCAGCTCGTTCTCGAAGGCGGCGGCCTCGGCGCCGGGCATCGCGATGCGGTGCCGGGGGCGGCGGGCGCGCTGCTGGGTGCCGCGCTTGTGGGCGACGGTGCCGACCATGACGGCGGCGAGCAGGACGCCGACGGTGGAGGCGGTGAGGGCGATGGAGTAGTCGTCGCTGGGGGCCCGGCTGACGTGCGCGGCGGGGGCGGGCGCGTGGGTGGGCGCCTGCGCCGGGGCCGACTGCGGTGCGCCCTGCGACGGCGCGGGGGCGGGCGCCTGGGTCGCCGGCGCGGGAGTCGCTCCAGGAGCCGGCGCGGGAGCAGGAGCGGGCGCCGGAGCAGGGTCCGGGGCAGGAGCAGGAGCAGGCGCGGGAGCCGGCGCGGGAGCCGGCGTTGCGGCCGCCCCCGGCACGGCGAGCACCATCCCCGGCACCACCACGTCCGGGTTCGTCAGCCGTTCCCCGTCCGGCGCCTGCACCCCCTTGTTCGCCTCGAACAGCTTCGGCCACTCCTCCCCGTCCCCCAACTCCCGCTGGGCGATGGCCGACAGGCTGTCCCCGGCCTGGACGGTGACGGTCCGCTGCCCGCCCGTACCCGCGCCCGGTTCCGTCCCGGCCTGCGGCGAGGTCCCCTGCGGAGTCCCCTGCGGCGCGCTCTGCGCCGCATCACCCGCCGGCGCGGGGGCCGGCGCGGGCGCGGGGCTCTTCGCCTCGTCCGGCTTGGCGTCGGCGGGCATCAGCAGGTCCCACCCGGGCTGGATCGGCCGCTCGGCGTCGAAGCGGTTGCCCGAATCGTCCATCACCCGGCCGTCGTTGAGCTTGGCGATCTCCACCCACCGTTCGCCCGAGCCCAGTTGGCGCTCGGCGATGGACCACAGGCTGTCGGCGGGCCGGCTGTCCCGCACCGTGTACGTGGGCTGCTGCTCGGCGGCGGGCGCCAGGGCGGGCGCGGACTGCGCCGCGGGCAGCGCGGCACGCTGCACGCCCGGGGTCAACTGCGCCTGGGCGGCCGGAGAGTGGGCGAGTTCGGGCACGGCCGCGAAGGCCGAGCCGGCCACCGGCAGCAGGGCGAGCACCGAGCCGACCAGCCCGGCCGCCATCCGCTGGCTCCAGCCGAAGGCCGGGATCCGGCGGGCGATCCGGCCGCGCAGCTGGGCGGGGATCTCCAACAGCACCGAGAGCGCGAAGCACCCCCAGGCGAGCCAGCCGACGATCACCAGCGCCCACAGGAACAGCCGTCCGTCGTCCGGGCTGCTGAGCGCCTCGCCCACGCCGCCGGGCGCGACCTCGCCCATCCCGGCGACCGCCTGGGTGCCGTACAGCAGCAGCGCGGGCACGCCGAGCAGCAGGACGAGCAGGGTGGCGAGCGCGGCGAGCGCGGTGAGCAGGGCACCGCCGCGCCCGCCGCCGCGTGGCGGTCGGGGCGCCGGGGCGGCGGGCCGTCGCCCGCCCCCGGCGGCTCGATGCGCGGCTCCGGCCCGGCCGTTGCGGGCCTGGGCGGTTCGGGCCTGGTCCTTGGCACGTGGCGCGGCCATCAGTCGGTCTCCGCTTTCTCGACTCCGTGGACGAGGGTCGCACTGCCCTTGCCCGTTACCTTCCGCTCCCCGAGGGCGCCCAGCAGGACCGGCCGGTAGTCGGCCTGCACGGTGACCGTGACGACCTTGCGGTCACCGGAGAACGTGATGTCGCCCGCCTTCAGGCCGTAGAGGCCCAGGTAGGCGTCGGCGGCGTCCCGGACGTACTTCTCGTCGACCTTGAAGCCCGCCCCCTGCAGGACGGCGGCCTGGTCGAGCTGCTGGCCGCCGACCCGCGCGGCCTCCTGGGCGTAGGCGTCGGTGCGCTCGGCGACCCGCAGTCGGCCGCCGGCGTCGATCACCAGGGCGATGACGAGCACCACGTAGGCCGCGCAGATCGCGACGAAGAGGGCCACCGCGCCCCGGTCCGACCGGCGCGCCCGCGCCCGTCGCCGCGGACGGTTCGGCGGCGGACGATCCGGCAGCAGACGGCTCAGCACCCGCATCCCCTCCCCCCGATCCTCACCCTGCTCTCCCCACCGGCCCCCACCGGGCGCCACTCGGTACCGTTGCGTCATCCCCCGAGCGCTCTCCGCTTGCGTCTCCCCCGCGCGGGCCGCCTCCAACCCCCCGTTTTCCCGGTGGCGGCGGCACGCGCGGTCAGGTGCCCCGGTAACGGTCCACCACCGAGGTGAACTCGCCGACGAGGTGCTTCGTCAGGGGCACGCCGGACGGCCCGCCGAGCAGGTCGGCCAGTTCGACGTCGCAGACCACCGTGACCGTGACGGTGGCGACCGGTCCGCCCGGCAGGTCCAGTTCGCCCTTCACCACCCGGACGTCGTCGTTCCGGCACGACACGCCCTGCTGGCGCAGCGTCGCGTAGGCGGAGTCCTTGGCCGGCCGGTCCATCCCGTCCACGCTGCGCTGCAGCGAGGCGGTGCGGGCCGCGGCGCGGGCGGCGGCCTCGACACCGCCCGCCGAGGTCTGCACCCGCCCGGCGGCGATGGCCACCAGGACCAGCCCGACCACGGACGGCACCACGATCGCCGCCTCGATCGCGATCCCGCCCCGGTCCCGCCGCCGCCGGGGGCGCCACCGGCGCGGTGCCGGGATCCCCCGCCTCACGGTTTCACCGCCGGCGGGACGAAGCGCTCCCGCGGCGCCTCGGCGAACTGCGTGATGACGGGCGCCGAGAGCCCGGGGATCAGCAGCGGCGGCCGCAGCTGCACGGTGACCCGGATGGTGTCGGCCGTGCTGCCGTCGGTGCGCACCGTGTAGTCGTGCGCGCCCTGCCGGTCCAGGAAGTCCCGGGCCTGGCGCTGCGCCGCCTGGTTCTTCACCTCGTCCGTCGCGTTGCCCTGCACCCGTCCGGCGTCCACGCCCTCGCGGGCGGCGCTGAGCGCGACCTGCCGGTCGTACCACCACAGCGCGGCCTGGACGACCAGCAGCAGGAGCAGCAGGACGACCGGGAAGACGATGGCGAGACTGATGCTCATCGACCCCCGGTCGTTCCGGCGGCGGAGAGGACGGCGCATCACTTGGTGGCGCCGCCCGCGCCCGCGCCGCCCGGCATGTTCGGGTCCTGCTGCACCTTCTGGACGACCTTGTCCTTCAGCAGGTACAGCGCGGTCGCCACCGCGCCCGCGACGAACACCAACGCGATGATGGCGAGGGCGAGTTCGATGCTGATCGCGCCGCGGTCGCCGCGGGCGCGGGCGGCCCGCAGCCGGCCGAGCCGCAGCGTGAACAGCAGCAGGGCGAACTGCACCGGCAGCAGGGCCGGCCTCAGCACCCGGCCGGCCAGGTGGGCGAGTCGTTCGGTCATCGGGTTCTCCCGGGGGGACGTTGCGGTGTGGTGTGGTGTGGTGCGTGCTGCTCTGGAACAGGCATCGGTCAGGCCTCAGTTGAGCATCTGGTGGAGCGCGGGGAAGACGATCAGGACGGTCATCAGCAGCGTCAGGGCGGCCCCCGGCGCGACCATCCGCTCGCTGTCCGCGTTGGCGCGGGCGAGGTCCTCGGCCAGCAGTTCGCCGCGCAGGCCCTTGGCGCGGGCCCGCAGGGTGTCGTACACGGCGGCGCCGTCGTTGCCGGACAGCCGCATGATGTCGGCCACGTCCTGCAGCGGGCTGAGCCCCAACTCCTCGGCCAGCGCGTCGAGTCCGGCCCACGGCGGGAGCCGGTCGGTGGCCGCGCGCTCCAGCGCGTCCCGGATCCGCCGGAACACCACGCCCTGTCCGACCGAGGCGGCCCGGCGCAGCGCCTCGGCGGGGCCGCAGTCGGCGGCCCGCTCCAGCGCGACGAGTTCCAGGTAGGCGGCGATGCCGTGCAGGTACTCGGTCCGGGCCTCCTTGGCCTCGCCCCGCACGATGGCGTCCGGGACGAACCAGAGCAGGCCGGCCAGCAGCGGACCGGCGACCAGCGGCAGGGCGAAGGGCAGTCCGACGTCCATCAGCACGGCCATCGCGCCCAGGTAGGCGGGCAGCATCAGGCCGAGCGCGGCGAACAGCAGCTTGTGCACCATGAACCGGGCCGGGGCGCGGCCGATCAGGGCGAGTTCGCGGCGCGGGACGGAGACCCCGCGCAGGTGGACGGAGCGCTCGCCGATCCGGTCGTACCAGCGCGGCCGCTCGTCCGGGTCCTGCTCGCGGTCGGCGGGGACGGCGTGCAGCCGGTCCAGCGCCTGGTGCAGGTCCGGCGGCGCGGGCCGCAGTTCGGCGACCAGCACGGCGATGCCGCCGGCCGCGACGGCGCCGGCCAGCACGGACCAGGGGGAGATCACCGGACCTCCCCGAGCCGCTCGGCGACGGGCTCCGCCCCGGGCGCCCGCACGCCCGTCCGGCGCCCGCCCCTGCTGCGCCGGTCCGGCGCGAGCAGCCGGGGCACCGGCGGGTGGGAGGCCAGCGCCCGCATCCAGGCGATGATCGCCACGAACAGGGCGGCGACCACGGCGAGGACCAGCTGGCCGAGGAAGGTCCCGTACGGGCGGGTGTACTCGGTGTTGAAGGAGCCGACGGTGACGACCAGCACGATGATGCCGACCAGCCAGCGGATGGTGGTCCGGTGCTTGGCCCGGTCGGCCTCGATGGCGCGGCGCTGGCGGACCTCCTCGCGCACCGAGTCGGCCATGTCGGAGAGCGTGCGGGCCAGGCCCGGTCCGCTGTCCCCGGCGCGCAGCACGAGCGCGGCCAGCACCTTGTCGGCGGTGGCGTCGGCGAGGCTGTCGGCGAAGGCGTGCAGCGCCTCCTCGGGCCGCCAGCGGGCCTGCAGCCGGGCGGCCAGCTCGCCGATCTCGTCCTCCAGGGCGGTGGGGGCGGTTCGGCGGCTGGTGACGATGGCCTGGTTGAGGCCGACGCCGAGCAGCAGCACGTCGGCGATCCGCTGGGTCCACTCGGACAGCGCTTCGAGCCGCTCGATCCGGTGGGTGTCCGGGCGGGTGGTGTCGAACAGCCAGGGCAGGCCGAAGACGGCCAGCGGCACCAGCAGCGCGGTCAGCGGGATGCCGGTGAACAGCCAGGCCAGCGGCGCGCCGACGAGCGCCAGCGGCAGCTGGACCCGGCGCAGCCGGACGATCCGGGGCGCGGCCGCCCCGGGGGCGCCGTACCAGAACACGTGGGCGCGCCCGGCCAGCGGGTTGGACCGCTCCGGCGCGTCCTCGTCGGCCGGCTCGCTGCCGCGGACCCAGGCCACCAGGGCGACCAGGCCGCCCGCGACCGCCAGCCCGCACAGGGCGAACAGCAGCATCACCGCGCGCCACCGCCGATCCGTAGCTGCAGCGGGGTGGCCCAACTCCCGTACCGGGAATCGAGCAGACCCGCGTCGAAGCCGGCCCGGCGCAGGTCGTCCAGGCACTGCGGCGGGGTGTGCGGGACGGCCCGCGGCTCACCGAGGTCCGGCCGGGGGCCGAAGACGGTGTTCAGCGCGGGCCGGCCGCTCTCGCCGAGGCCGGTGACCTCCAGCACGTGGGAGACGAAGCGGTGCCGGCGGCCGCCGACGGCGGTCTCGTCGACCATGGTGACGTGCACGATGAGGTCCAGGGCGTTGGCGGTGAGCCGGTAGGCGAGCGAGTCGGTCATGTGCGAGCCGTACTCCAGGCAGAGTTCGGCGATGCGGTCGACCACCATGTGCGGACCGCGGGCGTGCAGGGTGCACATCGAGCCGCCCTCGCCGTTGGTCATCACCCGGAGCATCGGGACGACCTCGCCGGAGCGGACCTCGCCGACGATGATCCGGGAGAGCGTCATCCGCAGCGCGGCCGGGATGAGGTCGCCGATCGTCAACTCGCCCGCCAGCCGCCCCTCGACGCGCTCGCCGTTGCCCTCGCGGGCCTCCATCGGGACGACCTGGCGCAGGTGGCCGAGGGTGTGCAGCCAGAGCTCGAACTCCGACTCCAGGGTGCCGATCCGCTCGTCCGGCGGGATCTCGGCGGCCATCGCGCGCAGCAGGCTGGTCTTGCCGACACCCTGGGTGCCGGTGATCATCACGTTCTTCCTGGCCCGGATCGCGGAGGCCAGGAAGGCGGCCAAGGTCCCGTCCAGGGTGCCGAGTTCGACCATCTCGGGCAGGGTCGCGGAGGCCACCCGGTGGCGCCGGATCGCGACGTACGGGCGGGGCGTCACCTCGGTGAGCGCCTGCAGGCGCATGCCGCCCTCCAGGCGCAGCGCCAGGGTCGGGCTGGCGGTGGACAGGCTGCGCTCGCCGCCGCCGTGCTGGCGGGCCAGGTCCTGGAGCAGCTCGATGAGTTCGGCGTCGCTGTCGGCCACCGGCGGGACCTGGCGCAGGGGTTGGTGCACCTTGGAGACCCAGACGTCGTCGCTGCCGTTGATCAGGATGTTCTCGATCTCCGGGTCGTCCAGGTAGGGCTGGAGCCGCCCGGCCCGGAAGAGCAGGTCGAAGACGGCCTCGGCGAGGGCGCGGTCCTGCTCCCGGGTCGGCGGGATGCCGTGGGTCTGCGCGTAGGCGTCGGACCAGCGGGCGACGGACTCCTCGATCAGCGCCCGGCCGCGCTGACGGCGGGTGGCGCGGTCCGGCTCGGCGCCGGAGGCCATGGTCAACCGGCTGATCTGCTGGTGGAGTTCGGCCGCCACCTGGCGCTTGAGCTCACGGGCGACCTGCGGGTCGACAGCCGGCCGGGTGGCGGCGCCGCGCAGGTCCAGCGAGGGCAGCTGGGAGGGGACGGCGGTCGGCCCGCCCGCGCCGGGCGGCACGGGGCCGGGCACGACGGGCTGCGGCGCGACGGGCTGCGACCCGATCGGCTGCGGCGCGACCGGGCCGGTCGCGGGCGCGGGTGCCGGCGTGGCCGCCGGGGTGGTCCAGGGCAGCGCGGCCGGGTCGGCCGCGGGGCGCTGGTGCAGGGGGCTACCGCGCACGGAGCACCTCCCCGGGGTTGTGCGGGTACTGCCCGTTCACCTGCACCTGGCCATCCGTCACGATCGGTTGCTGGAGCGGGTACTGGTCCACGAGGTCGTCCCGGTCGTCCCGGTCGCCTTGGCGGCTTTGGCGGCCTTGGCCGTCCTGACCGGACCGGCCGGGCGGCTGCGACGACTGCGACGGCTGCACGTGCGCCGGGAACGGCGCCGGCGCGGCCGGCTGCGGTGCCAGCCCGGCCAGCGGCGCCACCGGACCGGTGGTGATCACCGGCGGGACCGGCTGCGGCGGGGTGTACGACGGCGGCTCGGCCTCCACCGGGCCGTACGGCGGCTGCGCGTAGCCGGACTGGCCGTACGGGGCCTGCCGGGCCTGTGGGGCCTGCCAGTTCGCCGTCTGCGCGTACGGGACCTGCCCGTACGGGGCCTGGCCGTACGAGGTCTGCCCGTACGGGCCCGGCCCGTATCCCGCCGGGGCGGGCGTCGGCACCGGCGTCGCCGCCGGTGTCGGCTGGGCCGGCACCGGAGGCGTGGGCACCGCCGGGCTCGGCATCGGGCTGGGCACCGCCGTCGCCACCGGAGTGCCGACCGGACCGCCGACCGGAGCGCCCGCCGCCGGGCCCGCCGCCAGCTGACCCGCCGCCGCCCCGGCGCCCGCGCCCGGCGCGAGCCGCTGCCGCCGCCGGCGGACCAGCAGCTGCACCTCGTCCGCCGCCGACCGCGCCGTGCGCATCAGCTCGGAGCGGATGAACCGCCGGTCGGTGGTGTCGCCGCCGTCGGAGAGCACCTTGGCCGTGCGGGTGGCGTACGGCAGCATCCCGAGCACCGGCAGTCCGAGCTCGCGGGCCACCTCCGCCCGCGCGTACGGCCCTTCGGCGACCAGCAGCAGCCCGAGCGCGTCCGGCCCGGTGCCGCCGGAGGCCAGGTCCTCGGCGAGCGCGGACAGCCGGGGCCGGATCGAGCTCAGTCCGCGCAGGGTGGTGCGGACGGTCACCGCGACCACGTCGGCGCGGCGGGCCAGCACCGCGCCGGCGCCGGTGGCACCGGAGCGGCCGAGGTCCACGATGACGTCGTAGCCCTGCTGCTCGATGCCGTGCAGCAGTTCGGCCAGCGGCTCCCAGGTGTAGGCGAGGCCGGGGGCCTGGGTGGGGTCGGTCAGCCCGGGCAGCAGCAGCCGGTCGGCCTCGCCGTCCGGCGAGAGGTCGATCAGCTGCTCCCAGATGGTCTGCGCGAGCAGCCCGCGCCGGTCGGCGACGGCCAGGTTGCGCAGCCCGTACACCGCCTCGACCCGGCCCTCCAGGGCGCCCGCGAGGACCGCGCCGCCGTCCGGGTCGGCCTCGACCAGCAGGATCCGCCGGCCGGGCCGGAGCGGCCAGGCCAGCAGCAGGGCCAGCGCGGTCGTGGTCGCGCCGGGCGCGCCCGGGCCGCCGACCACCGCGATCACCGCCATCAGGCGCCCCCCGTCGTCGGGGCCCCGGAGCCGCCGCCGGACGGCGCCCCGGCGGTCGGCGTGCCCGTGGCGGGCGCCCCGGACGCGGGCGCGCCGCTCGGCGCGGCACCGCCGGGCGCGGCACCGCGCGGGGCCAGCAGCACCTGGATCCGTCCGCTCGCCACCCACTGCGCCAGCCGGGGGCCGTCCGCCGTGCCGACCGCGACGTCGATCACCTGGCTGCCGTCGGTGTCGACCCGGCCGACGGTGATCACCGTCGCGGGCAGCGAGTCGGCCCGGCCGTTGTCGGGCGTGTAGACCACGACCAGCTGCACCCCGGGCTGCAGCCGGCTGGCGGGCAGCTGGCTGCGCTTGGCCGACACGCCGACCACGATCTGCCCGGGCTGCACGGTGAGCCCCTGGGCGAGGTCGCCGCCGGTGAGCATCGCGCCCCGCTTGAGGTCGGTGGCGGCGCGCATGCCGATCGCCTTGTCCCGTGACTGGGCCGAGACCGGGTGCAGCGCCGGGTCGCTCGCGATCCGGGCCACCACCAGGTCGTCCTCGGTGATCACCTGACCCCACGGCACGTCCCGGGCGAGCGCCAGCACCGCGACCCGCTGCCCGGTGCTGTTGTAGAGGACCGCCCCGCCCAGCCCGCCGGCCGCGATCAGCGCGACCGCCATCGCCAGCACCGCCGGGCGCCGCCGCCGGGCCCGCATGGTCCGCGCGGGGGCGTGCGGCACGGCCCGCCCCCGGCCGCGGCCCTTGCCCGCGCCGCCGGACTGCTCCTGCTGCTCGGGGAGCGCCACGGAGGCCCCGGCGCCCGCGGGTGTGCCGGATCCCGGCGTCGCGAATGTACGGTTCTCCACCGGGTTCCGCCCTTCCCTGGTACGTCGTCGGATCGTCGGTCAGTCGAATCGTCTTCGTGCTGCGGTCAGTTGAGGACCTGCACCTCGGCGACCTTGAGCGTGAAGACCGGACTGGTCTGCTGCATGGGGATCTTGAAGGTCCGCGGGTTCGGCCCCCCGACGACGACGATGGTGGCCTCCCACTTCATCGTCACCGTGGCGGAGTACGCCCCGTCCTTCTGCTTGCCGGACGCGGCCTTGAACACGAAGCCGCAGTCCGGGGACGCCGCGGCGCCGTACTTGGGGTCGTACGGCGTGCCGGCCGTCGTACAGGTGGTCGCGACGCCGGTGCCGAAGTCCCAGTAGGCCTCGACCAGTCGGGGGGTGACGGTGACCGAGATGCCGTTCACCGCCGCGGTCCCCGGTGCGGGCGTGGCGGCGTTGTCGGCCCAGAGCCAGACCGGCGAGTTGACCACCGCCGTGCCGGCGGGCGCCACCCGGCCCACCGGCTTGCCGAAGACGACCCTGTTCTTCGCCTGCTCGACGGCCCTGGAGTCGTCCAGCATGGTCGGCCCGGCCGGCCCGGTGGCGAGGAAGACGATCTGGGCGCCGTCCTGGCCCCCGCCGGTCTGCGGGCAGACCTTCGAGTAGAGCGCGCCGTCCTTGGGGTCGTGGCCCTCCCACGCCGGGTCGCCCGCGGCCGGTGGCTTGTCCAACTCGCGGAAGTAGCAGCCCTGGCCGCTGTCGAACCAGCCCCACTGCGGGTCGTAGCAGGCCCACGGGACGCCGTGGTAGCTGCAGAGCTGCGGACCGGAGTCCGAACCGCCGCCTCCGCCGCCACTCGGTTTCGTCGACCCCGGTCCGGGGGTCTTTCCACCGGAATTGGCGTCGGAGCAGATCACGTTCGGGAAGCACTGCTCGGCCCCGCCGCTCGGTGGTTCGTCCGCCGTCGCCGTCACCGCCGAGGACAACAGCAACCCGGCCGCCGTCGAAGCGACGACCGCGAACCGCCGAGCCGGTTTCCGCGCGTTCAGCATGTCCGGTCCACCTCCCGCTTGAACTCGTAGATCAGCCAATGCGCTTGGAACATTCGGAGGGACGTGGTCGCGACATACCTGTTCAGCCGCTGGGCCGGATCCTTCGCGGCCCCGGTGACGGCGTCCACGCGGTGCCAGCCCGTGAGATCGACGCAGTCCTCGATCACCGCGGTCTGAGGATCGGCTTTCAGGTCGACGGACTTGACCACCGGGGAATTGCGCGGCGTTCCGGCCATCACCACTTTGGCGTCGCGCAGTTGACGGAGACCGGCGAGGGTGTCGGACAGCGCCCGCCCGGAGGAGTACTGCTCCAGCGCGTAACCGTCCGAATCCGATCGCCCGAAGACCTCGGCCTGGACCTGCCACCAGTCCTGATACGCCTTCAGCGCCACCCGGGCCAGCGCCCCTTCCGGGCCGTCGGTCGGCGCGATCGAGGCGTTTGCGGAACCACCCGAAGGAGTTACCGGGCCCACTCCCGCGACAGTGGGCGCCGCCGTCCCGAGATGATCGAGGGAACCGTCGGCACCACCGCTCGCACAAGCGCCGAGCAGCAACACCAGAACCGCCCCGCCGACCCCGACCGCCCCAGGGCGCAACACATTTCCGCGCTGCC
Organism: Kitasatospora xanthocidica; assembly: GCF_014656195.1. Lineage (GTDB taxonomy): Bacteria > Actinomycetota > Actinomycetes > Streptomycetales > Streptomycetaceae > Kitasatospora > Kitasatospora xanthocidica. The sequence continues at coordinate 172,725 of NZ_BNBY01000002.1, forward strand.
GCATCGCCCCACCTCGTCGCGACCGAGTCGATCCGTGATCCACGGCCGCCAGAAGAATTCCGCTGTCCCGCCGGTCTTTCCGCTGGGGATCGATTCTTCGCCAACCCACCCCATCACGGCAACACCTCAGGCCCCCTGACCTTACGCGGAAGGCGGTTCCGTCGGGGCACTTTCCCGCCACAGAACGGCCAACAGTTCTTCGGAAAGCGACAATCCGGCCAATGCGCCCCGAACCGCGGCCCGATTGCGCATCAACAGGCGCCCACCGTGCGGCGGAACGAGCAGGCGCGCGCCCGGCGCACCCGAACTACCGGCCGACTCCCCGCCGTCCGTCAGCGCCGCCACGGCGGGCTGGAGATCGAGCGGGGCGACGGCCGCGGGGGCTCCCGGGACGCCCTCGCGCAGGACGGTGGTCAGGGCCCGGCTGAACGAGCCCTCACCGCCTGGCAGGACGGCGTCCCGGCCCCGTCTGCCCGGGGCGTAGCGCCCGATCCGGCCCCACAGCGGGATCCGCGGGTAGCTCAGCAGTTCGCCGGCACTGTCCTCGCCGCCGCGCTCCAGCGCCGTCCAGGTGTCCCGGTCGGCCACCGCGTCGACCAGCAGCAGGGCCTCTTCCTGGTCGCCGTGCACCATCGCGCTGACCACCCAGTCCCAGGCCAGGCCCCTGCGGTAGGCGTTGTCGGGGGTGCTGCCGCCGGTGACCAGGGCGAGCCGGCGCCCGCGCGGGTCGGCCACCAACTGGCCGACCAGGCACACCACCAGCCAGCGGCCGGGGTGCTGGGCCGCGTCCCGGACGGCGGTCAGCATCGCGTTGGCGTCCGCGTCCGGCGCCGCCGTGGTGACCCGGCAGCCCGCCGCCCCGGTGTCGAAGCACATCCCGGGCAGCACCTCGGCCAGCAGCCGGGCGCCGTCCGGCGCGAGCGCCGCACCGCCGAAGGCCCGGTCCGGCCCGCCGTCCGCCCCGATCACCACCAGATCGACCCCGCCCGCCATCGCTCCCCCCTCCTGGCCGGCCCCGGCGCACCCGGGGCCGCCGCCCGCCGCTGTGGTCCGTCCGCCGCGTGGTTCGCGGGCGGTCCCACCTCTCGCCTCAGCGCTCGCGTCACCGGTCACGTGCGTTCACGTGCCCGTTCCGGCTTCGCGTCACCGACCCGGCTTCGCGTCACCGACCCGGCTTCGCGTCACCGATCCGGCCCCGCGGCACCGTTCCGGCTTCGCGTCACCGTTCCGCCGCCGGGCAGGCTATCGCCCCGGACGGACGCCGACGGGGCTCCCGGCCCTCCGCCCAGGGACCATGGGCCCTATCGACGCGCGCGCCGACCGGAGGACGATCGGACGCATGGAGCGCGAGGACCGTGTGGAGACCCTGAGCGAGGCCGAGTGCCTGCGGCTGCTCAGCACCGTGCCCGTCGGGCGCGTGGTGTACACCGAACACGCACTTCCGGCCGTCCTGCCGGTCTCCTTCGAGGTCCTGGACGGGCGGCTGGTGCTCGCCGTGCGCCGGGGGAGCACCACCGCGCGCGGGCTCGACGGCACGGTGGTCGCCTTCCAGGCCGATCTGCTGGACCCGGTGACCCGCACCGGGTGGAGCGTCCTGGTGCACGGGCGGGCCGACGCGGTGAAGGACCCCGAACAGGTGCGGCGGGTGCTGCGCTCCGGCCTGCGGCCGTGGGTGGGCGACCCGGAGCCGCTGTTCATCGCCCTGGCGCCGGAGCTGGTCAGCGGCCGCCGGCTGTTCCCGACCGGGCCGGGCGGGGTTTCCTCCCGAGGGCTCCTGACAGATACCGGTGGGTAGGCATACGCTTCCGGCGTCCTGGCCCCTCCCCGGGCCCGTCCCCCTCCAGGAGCGCACCCGTGACGACCTTCGCCTCCCTCGCCGAGCTGACCTCCGCCGTCGGCACCGAACTGGGCACCAGCGAGTGGCACACCATCGAGCAGCGGCAGATCGACCTGTTCGCCGAGGCGACCGGCGACCACCAGTGGATCCACGTCGACCCGGAGCGGGCCAAGGAGAGCCAGTTCGGCTCGACCATCGCGCACGGCTACCTGACCCAGTCGATGATCCCGGTGCTGGCCAAGGAGTGCTACGCCGTCGAGGGCGTGCGGATGGCGCTGAACTACGGCTCCGAGAAGGTGCGCTTCCCGGCGCCGGTGCCGGTGGGTACGGCGATCCGGGCCACCGCCGAGCTGGTCTCGGCCACCGAGGTGCCCGGCGGCGTCCAGGCCGTGGTGCGCTTCACCGTCACGAGCGAGCGGAGCGCCAAGCCGCACTGCGTCGCGGAGACGATCACCCGCTTCTACGCCTGACGGGTCCCGGGGCCGGGACCGGGCCCTGCCCGCTGCCGCCGGCGGAGCCCGGCCGGGTACGCCGATTGGACCGCGCCGGGCCCTCCACCAGGTCCGGACGGCCCACGGCGAGTAATCTCCGACGAGATGGTTGTCGTATCGCTGCGACCTCGGCCGTCGCTGCGGTGCGCGCCCCGGCATGCCCGGTAGCCGTGACCGTCCTTGGAGGAGCCGTGCCCCGCCCCGTCCCGTGGTTCTCCCGCCTCGCCGGTCTGTCCTCGCAGTTCGCCCCGCCGCCCGCCGACCGCGCCGCCGACCGCGCCGTCCCCGGACTGGCCGGGCTGTCCCGGGCCGCCTGGCACCGGGTCCGGACGGACGCCTTCGGCGCCGACCCCCGGGGCGAACGGCTCGCCCGGATCCGCCGCTCCCCGCAGTTCGCCGACGGCGCCTTCCGCAACCCCGTGCCGACCCGCCGCCTGGTCTACGAGCGCAGCCCGCTGGAGATCACCCGCGCCCAGCTGACCGGGGACAAGACCCGCCGGTTCCCCGCCGCCGCCGTACCGGTGCACCGGCTGCTCCCGGCCGACCTGGCCGCGCCGCCCGAGTCCGGGCTGCGGCTCACCTGGCTCGGCCACGCCACCGTGCTCGCCGAGATCGGCGGCCGGCGCGTCCTGCTCGACCCGGTCTGGGGCGACCGCTGCTCCCCGTTCGCCTGGACCGGCCCCAAGCGGCTGCACCCCGTACCGCTGCCGCTGTCCGAACTCGGGCCGGTGGACGTCGTGGTGGTCTCCCACGACCACTACGACCACCTGGACATGGCCACCGTCCGGGCACTGATCGGGACGGACGCGGTGTTCGCCGTCCCGCTCGGGGTCGGCGCCCACCTGGAGCACTGGGGTGTGCCGGCCGGACGGATCGTCGAGCTGGACTGGTGGGAGTCCGCCGAGGTCGCCGGACTGACCCTGACCGCCACCCCGGCCCGGCACTACTGCAGCCGCGGCCCGCGCACCAGCTCGCTGTTCCTCTGGGCGTCCTGGGTGGTGTCCGGCGGCGGACACCGGATCTTCCACAGCGGGGACACCGGCTACTTCCCCGGCTTCGCCGAGATCGGCAGCCGGCTCGGCCCGTTCGACGCGACGATGATGCAGGTCGGCGCCTACAGCGACTTCTGGCCCGAGGTGCACATGACGCCCGAGGAGGGCGTACGGGCGCACCTGGACCTGGGCGGCGAACTGCTGCTGCCGATCCACTGGTGCACCTTCAACCTGGCGCTGCACCCGTGGGAGGAGCCGGCCGAGCGGGTGGTCGCCGCCGCCCAGGCGCAGGGCGCCCGCCTCGCGGTGCCGCGCCCGGGCAAGCCCTTCGAGCCCGCCGATCCGCCCGCCCTGCGCCTGTGGTGGCGCGCCGTCACCGCCACCCCGCGCGCGATCGAACCGGTGGTCGGCACACCCGAACCGGCGGCCGAGGCGGCAGCGGCGGCGCAGGTGGCAGCGGAGACGGCGGAGGCGCCGAGGGAACAGGTGACCGAGTTCAGCTGACAACTTTCAACCGACAGAGTTCAGCCGACAACTTTCAGCGAACAGACTTTGAAATCTGTTCGCCGAAAGCCGTCATCCGCCCCCGTCACCCCGCGAGAACGTCCCGCAGCGCCCGCGCCTCCTTGACCACCCGGCCCGACCCCGCCCGCGCCGCCGTCGCCGTCACCTCGGCCACCGGACCGCGGGCCCCGGTGCGCCGGGCGCAGTCCGCGGCCAGTGCGATCAGGTCGCCCAGTCCGCGCACGGACGGGCCGGCCTCGCCCAGCAGCCCCGGCAGCGCCGGCCCGAGCACCGACCAGACCGTCGCCCGGGCGCCGGTCTCCGCCGCCATGGCGAGCGCCGCACCCAGCCGGCCGGCCAGGACCGTGCCGCAGGCCACCAGTCCGCCCAGCTCCCGGCCGAGCAGCCCGCCGTCCAGTTCCCCGCGCGCGGCGAGCACCAGCAGGGCGTCCACCGCCGCCGTCCGGTCCTCGGCGTGCCGGGCGCCCAGGCCGTACGCCAGCGCCAGGTGCAGCGCGAGCCCGGCCGGGCCGCCGGCCTCGGCGAGCAGCGGAAGGTGGCGGCCCGCGCCGCGCTCGTCCCGGTCGGCGCCCTGGGCGAAGGTGTCGAGCCAGCGGGCGGCCAGCTCCTCCCGGTGCCAGGGCAGCATCGCGGACCAGTGCGTGACCGGCCGTCGGCTCCAGTCGTCCACCTTGCGGGCGCGGGCGACGCTGGGCTCGGTGCCGTCCAGCAGCGCCCGGAACTCGGGGGCGAGCCGCTCGCCGGACGGCCCCTCCGGGCCGGGGCCGATGCCCGGCTGGGCGACCGCGACCCGCTCGACGTCCTCCCACCAGCGGTCCCCGTAGGCGTTGGCGCGCCGCACGCCCTGGCCGGGCGCGAACAGCACCCGCTCGGACGGCTGACCGGGCAGGCCGCCGGTGCGCAGCCAGTGCGCGGCCCAGCGCCCGGCCGGGGAGGTGAGCGCCGCGGCGGCCGCAAGGACCGCCTCGTCCGCGCCCGGGCCGACCCTCAGCAGGGCCGCGGACAGGTCGACCGGCCCGGCGGGGACGCCCGCCGCCTCGTAGCCGGCGAGCCGCTCGACCAGCACGGCCGCCGCCAGCGCGCCGGTGGCGTCGGTCGGGGTGGCGAGCAGGTACGGCGGCCGGGTGGCGGTCAGCTGCCAGGCGGCCTCCTCCATCCGGGCGGCGAGCACCGCGCCGTGGACGGTGGTGTGCGGGCCGCGCAGCGGGGAGCGGCCCTTGCCGCAGAGGGCGTCCCAGAGCCGGCGCGGCGCCGTCTCGCCGGCGACCGCGGCCACCACGAACTGGACGCCCCAGGGCGTGCAGTCCCCCCACTGGCCGGCGCCGTTCCAGGGGTGCTCACGGCGGACCGGCTCCAGTGCCTCGATCAGCCCGGCCCGGTCCAGGCGGGCCTGCCGGACCAGGCCGTCCAGGACCCGTTCGAAGGCCGCGACCCCCGGCTCCCGGTCCACGAGCAGGGCGGACAGTTCCTCCGCGAGCTCGGCCGCCGAGGCGACCGGCGCGCCGAGCGGGCTCGGCACCGGGACCGGCGGGAGGAGTTCGTTCCACCCGGTGTCCGGGTCGTCGCCCTCCCCGCCCGAGAGCACACCGAGGGAAACGCCGAGCAGCTCGCCGGCCCGCCCGTGGTGGACCGGGTTCAGCGCCTCGGCGGCGAACCGCAGCTCCGGCAGCACCGCCTCGCCCGCCGCCGCACGGTGCCGGGCCACCACGTTCAGCGCCCGCTCCTGGACGCCCTGGTCCGCGTACCCGAACGCCTCGGCCGCCGAGAGCACCACCGCTCCGGAGCGTTCGGGCGCGCGCCGGGCGGCCCGGTCCAGCCAGCCCAGCTGGGCGCGCACCAGCTTCTTCTCGGTCCGGAAGAGCACCACCGCCGAGGCCTCGTGGAGCACCTCGGGCTCGATCAGCCCGGCCTCGTCCAGCTGCGCGAGCACTCCCTGGGCGTGCCCGGCGATCACCGACAGGCCGTCCAGCAGCGCCACCACGTCCCGGACCCGGGCCGCGTACTCCGCGGGCGTCAGGGCGAGCGCCCGCAGCACGTCCAGGAAGGCCCGCTGGTCGGCCGGGCGGCCGCCGCGCAGCAGCCGGGCCAGGCAGCGGTCGATCACGGCCGCCCGGTCCACCACTCCGGCGGCGGCCAGTTCGCCGATCGCCTCCGTCCAGAGGTCGCCGGGGCGCGGGCTCAGCCGGAACGTCAGGGTGTGGCCGACGTCGGCGAGTTCGAACAGCAGTGGCAGCAGCACCGGGGTGAAGGCGTCGGCCCGCAGCTTGTCGGCCAGGGTGGGGCGCGGGCCGCCCAGGTCGACGGAGCGGTTCAGCCAGTCCCGGACGAAGGACTCGCCGGTCGGCACCTCGCAGCCGGTGCGCCGGACGACGGCCTCGACGAGCTGGTACATCGACCAGCCCCAGGCCCGGGTCGGCCGGGCGGCCAGCCGGGTGGCCACCTCGATCTGCCACTCCCGCGGCTGCGCCTCGACGACCGCGTGCAGTTCGGGGTAGCGGGCCCACTCCCGGGACGTGAAGTCGCCGCCGGCCAGCCAGGCGGCGGCGCCCGCCGGGCCCGGGTGGCACCCGGCCCCGGCCACCAGCAGGGCGCCCTTGGCCTCGATCGCGGTGGGCGTCCAGTCGTCCCGGAGCTCCTTGCGCAGTTCCTTGAGCGCGGCCAGGCAGGCCCGCCGCTGCGCCCGGTCCAGTCCGGCCAGCAGTTCCGGTACCGCCTCGACGAACCCGCTCCGGACGGCCGCGCGCAGTTCCTCCACCGGGTCCGCCGCCACACCGGCCACCGTGTCCTCCACCGTCCTCACGCTCCCGACTCCCCCCGCACCATCCCGACCGCCAGCGCGTGCTTGCACGGCCCGCGCCCGCCCCGGTACGTGCCCCACCACAGGCAGGTGCAGCTCAGCCGCCCCGCCTCGTCCGTCCGCACCCGCTGGATGTGGTCGTCGACCGTGACGACGGCCGTCGCGCCGCCCTCCTCCAGCCGCACCGCGCCCGCCTCGACCAGCGCCCGGGCCGCCCGCAGCCGCGGGTTGGCGGCCTCGGCGCGCCCGGCGTCGTACGGGAGCTGCCGGTGGAAGTGGGCGGCCTCGGCCGTGTCGTAGCCGATCTGCCCGGCGGTGCCGAGCCGGGTGAGCGCGGCGCGGACCCGCTCGGGGCTCAGGCCGGACTGCGCGGCGAGGTCCCCGACCTCGATCCGCGGCTCCCAGGCGAGCAGCACCGACACCAGCTCGGCGTCCTGCTCGGCCGTTCCGGTGGCGAGCGCGTCGAGCACCCCGCCCTCGCCGGAGAAGCCCCGGGAGGCGTCGGGCGAGAGCGTCAGGGTGAGCCGCATGCCGGGCAGCACGGCCTCCCAGGCGGAGGCGGCCGGCGCCCCGGCGGCCACCGGCCCGTACACCCGCAGGGCGAGCGCGTGCCGCAGCACGCGTTGCAGCGCCACCAGCCGCTCGGGCCCGGACAGGCAGACCGCGCCGGGCACCGGGCGGGTGGTCGGCCGCAACGTCCGCCCGGCCGGGACGACCCAGCCGACGCCGCCGCGCCCGCCGCGCGGCAGCGAGCGCAGGAAGCGCACCGCCTCGGCCGCGGGCAGCTCGGCGCGCGGCTCGAAGCCGGCCGCGACCACCTGGGTCTCGGCGAAGCCGCGCAGCCAGCGCTCCGGCAGCGGCACCTTCTTCTCGACCAGCGGGCCGTCGAAGCTGGTGACCTCCAGCGCGTCCGGCCCGACCGCGAGGTGCAGCGGGTCGGCCGGGCCGATCCTGGTCAGCGCCTCGCGCAGCGGGTTGTTGACGTCCACGTTGGTGGTGCCGTGGCCGATCTCGTCGCCGTCGAGCCCGGCCTCCAGCACGTCGAGCCGGGCGTAGACGCCGCAGCAGCCGGAGAAGGACTCGAAGCGCAGCCGGTCCCCGTTGGCGGTGACCACCGGGTCGAGCGAGGCGCGCAGCCGCGGCTGGTGGTAGCGCGCGGCGGCGACGTCCGCGACCGCGAGCAGCGCCGCGGCGGCCGGCGCCGGGTCGGCCAGGAAGCCCGCGAAGAAGCGCGGGTTGGCGGCCGCGCCGAGCGGGGTGGCGCCGCCGGAGGTGGCCAGGTCGAGGCGTCGGCCCCCGGCGCCGTCCAGGACGGCCGACGGGCGCAGATAGGCGTACGCGTGTGCGGATTGCGTCATGCCGAGCACGCTAGGTGAGGGGTCTGACAGTGCACCGGGCCGGCGTCGGACCGGCACGCGACTGGAACGTGTTCTACAGGGCGACCGACTGCCGGACGAGTTACCCACGTCACACCACCGCACGGTTGGCTTCTGCCACTATGACCTCGTGACCGACCTGACCGAACCGATTGCCCCGGCCGCCCGGGACGCCCGCCCGTCCTCCCCGTTCGCCGAGCTGCTGGAGCTCGAACGGCTGGACGAGAACACGTTCCGGGGCTACTGCCACGCCGGCGCCCCGATGCGCGCCTTCGGCGGCCACGTCGCCGCCCAGGCGCTCGTCGCCGCCGGGCGCACCTGCGAGGACCGCCGCCCGGTGCACTCGCTGCACGGCTACTTCCTGCTGCCGGGCACCCCGACCCGCCCGATCGACTACGTGGTCGAGCGGCTGCGCGAGGGCGTCTCGTACACCACCCGCCGGGTGACGGCGGTGCAGAAGCGGAACGAGATCTTCTCGCTCACCGTCTCCCTCAAGCACGCCGAGCCCGGCCCCGACCGCCACCGCGAGATGCCGCCGCTGCCCGGCCCGGAGTCCCTGCCGGACGCCGTGGCCGGCGCGCCCGAGGAGGTCCGCAGGGCGGTCGCCGCCACCGGCGGCTTCCGCGACCTCGACGTGCGCTTCGTCCCGCCGGAGACCCCGGGGGTGCCGCCGGCCGTCCCCGGGCTGCTCCAGCACTTCGTCTGGATGCGCACCGCCTCCCGGCTGCCGGACGGCGACCCGCTGCTGCACGCCGCCGCGCTCACCTACCTGTCCGACCTCACCCTGGCCTCCACCGCCGGACTGGACGAGCAGCCGAACTTCTTCCAGCGCACCGAGCCGCCCACGCTGCTGATGGCCTCACTGGACCACGCGATGTGGTTCCACCGCCCCTTCCGGGCCGACGAGTGGCTGCTGTTCGCCCAGCGCAGCCCGTCCTCCTCGGACGGCCGCGGCCTGGCCCACGGCGAGTTCTACGACCGGGACGGCCGGCTGGTCGCCTCGGCCGTCCAGGAGGCCCTGATCCGCCGGCAGTCGTAGGGCCCCGGCGCCGCCCCGCGGGCGGGGGCTCGACGACGGCCCCCGGCCGCTTCCGGACCCGGGTGACCGCCGGACGAACGGAAGGGGGCCGGTCGGCGACATACTCCTGAGCGGCCCCGGCCCGTATCATGGTGCGGGTGACCAAGGTTGACCTGTCACCACGGCCGGTGGAGGCGATGTCTCCGCGTCAGCTCGAACGCCGCGAAAGCCTGATCGCGGCCGCGCTCGCCCTGGTGAACGAGATCGGCGTCGAGCGGCTGCAGATGAAGCAGGTCTGCGAGCGGTCCGGAGTCGCCCTGGGGACGGCGTACCGCTACTTCTCCTCCAAGGACCACCTCCTGGCGGCGGCGATCGCCGAGTGGCACCGCCTGCTGCTGGCCGACCTGGTGGCCGAGCTGCGCGGGCCGCGGGCCGGGCTGGGGGACACCGACCGGGCGGTCCGGTTCGTCCGGGGCGGGATGCGGGCCTACCAGCGGCAGCCCGAACTCGCCCGGCTGCGGGTGGCCGTGGCCGCCTCCACCGACCCCTTCGCCAGCGAGGCCCTCCAGGGCATGGCCCGGGCCGACAGCACCGCCCTCCAGGCGGTGACGGCCGACGTGCCGGCCGCGTCGAGCGACCTGGTGCGGCACATCGTCGCCCACGCCTGGCAGGGCGAGCTGACCGCCTGGGTGACCGGCCGCACCACCCTCGGCGACGCCCGGCGGCGCCTCGAGGACGTGGTGCGGCTGGTGCTGACGCCGTACGAGACGCGGTACCCGGCTCCCTACGAGGTCCAGTCCACCGGCTGAGCGCCGGGCGGTCCCGCCCACCGGGTGACCCTCAGGCGGGTCCTCCCCGGGCGGGTCCGGCCCGGCCGCGCGCGCCCGCGGCGGGTCCCGGCCCCGGTCCGGCCAGGGTCCGGCCCCGACCAGGTCCGGGGCCGGGCCCGGGGCCGGGACCAGCGCCGGGTCCGGGGCCTGGTCCGGGGCCTGGTCCGGGGGTCAGACCACCGTCACCGGGTGGGCCACCACCGCGCCGAACAGGTAGCCCTCCCGGTTGAACACCGCCCGCTCGGGCTGGCCGTTGCCCCGGCGGTCCGTCGCGCGCGCCCGCAGCTCGTACCGGCCGGGCCCCTCGGGCCGCCAGTCGACGCTCCAGCGCGTCCAGTCGTCGGCCCGCGGCTCGTCGCGCAGCTCGGCGCGCCGCCAGCTCCGGCCGCCGTCGGTGCTCACCTCGACCCGGCGCACCGCCGCCGCGCCCGACCACGCGCGCCCGTACAGCCGGTGGCCGCGACCGGCCGCCAGCCGCGCACCCGCGGCCAGCTCGAAGGCGCACTTGACCACCTGCTCGGTGAGCGGGGCGCCGCCGCCGGGCGGGTAGTCCGGCCCGAACATCCGGTAGAAGTCGGTGTTCCACGGCGAGTGGAGCGGGTGGTCGGCGACCTCGATGCTGCCCACCCACTTGATCGAGGCGATGCCCACCCAGCCGGGCACCACCAGCCGGGCCGGGGCGCCGTGGTCGGGGGTCAGCGGCTCGCCGTTCATCTCGTACGCCACCAGCGCGTCGTCCAGCGCCTTGGCGATCGGCAGCGGCCGGCGCACCGGGCCGTAGTTGGTGCCGCCCACGACGTAGTCCGGGTCGAGGCCGGTGGGCAGCACGTCGACCGCCGCCCCGGTCAGCCCGGCCGCCCGGAGGAGGTCGGCCAGCCGCACACCCCGCCAGCCCGCCGAGCCCACGCCGCCGAGCGTCCACGGCGTGCCGGGCACCGGCTGGTCCTGCTGGCCGAGGAAGTAGCTGCGGGCGTTGCCGGCGCACTCGATCAGCGCGCTGATCCGGGTGGACGGCAGCGCCCGCAGGTCGTCCAGTCCGAACTCGACCGGATCCTGCGCCGTCGGCGCGCCGCGCAGGCCGCTGCCGAACAGCTTGAGGGTCCAGGTGTCGGCGTCGATCAGCGGAGTGCCGGTGTGGTTGCGCACGAAGAACCGCTCCACCGGCACGTGCCGGCCGACCACCGCCGCGCCGTCGGCGTCGCGGAAGGCGTCCCAGCGCATCTCGGCGTTGGTGCCGCGCGGCACGAACCACTCGGCGGGCAGCGGCTTGACGATCCCCGGCACGGGCCTGGGCTCGGACGCGGGCACGGGCACCTCCTCGGCGGTCTCCCGGCCCGCCGCCGACGCCCGCGCCGGCGCGGCCTGGGCCGGGCCGGCCAGGGCGGGCGCGGCGAGCGCCCCGGCGGCGGAGACCATCCGCAGCAGCGTCCGGCGGTCCACGCCCTCGGCGCGGCCCCCGGGCCGGGCGGTGGTTCGTTCCGGGGCCGCGTCGTTCCGGGTGTCGGCTGCGGGCCGGGCGTCGGATGCGGGCCGGGCGTCGGCGTCGTTCCGGGCGTGGACCTCGTCGTCCATCAGCGGAATCCCTTCCGTCTCAGCGTAGGCGGTTCAGCGGTGCGCGCGACCACGGCCGGGGCCCGGGACCTGCCCGGACGGGACCTCCCCCTCCCCGGCTTGACCTTCTCACCGGTGTGAAGTCCTACCGTTCCCACTGTCGGCGAAACCCCAGCCCGCATTGGAGCACCCCATGTCAGCCACCCCGCTCGCCCGGATCGTCCAGGGCTCCGGCCCCGGCCTGCTGCTCGCCCACGGCGCCGGCGGCAGCGCCCGGGACAACTGGGGCCCGCTGCTGCCCGACCTCGCCGTGCACCGCACCGTCGTCGCCCCCGACTACCCCGGCTCCGGCGACAGCCCGTACGAGGCCGACGCGCCCACCCTGGACGAACTGGCCGAGCGGCTGGTCGCCGCCGCCGACGAGGAGGGCCTGGACACCTTCGACCTGGCCGGCTACTCGCTCGGCGCCGCCGTCGCCGTCCGGATCGCCACCCGCCACCCCGAGCGGGTCCGCTCGCTGCTGCTGCTCGCGGGCGTGGCCGGCGGCTCGGCGCGGATGCGGATGCTCTCCGACCTGATCGTCGACCTGGAGGCGCGGCCCGACGACCTCGCCCGACTGATGCTCGCCGTCGTGTTCGGCGGGAGCTGGGTGGACGCGCTGCCCGCCGACCAGCTCGCCGGGCTCCGGCAGGCGCTCACGGGCCCTCAGCCGGCCGGACTCGCCCAGCAGTTCCGGCTCGCCGGCGAGGCCGACGTCCGTGCCGAACTCGCCGCGATCACCGTGCCGACCCTGGTGGTCGGCACCGCCGAGGACATGCTCGTCCCGCCGTCCCAGCACCGCCTGCTGGCCGAGGGCATACCCGGCGCGCGCTTCGTCGCCCTCCCCTCCGGCCACCTGCCGATGGTCGAGACGCTGCCCGAACTGCGCGACGTGGCCCTGGAGTTCGTGAAGGGCCTCGACGAGCACTGAGCGGCCGGGAACACCCCGGCGGGCCGCGGCGTTCGCCCGATCATGCGCATCGGAGAACTCGCCCGCCTGACCGGGGTGTCCACCCGCCTGCTCCGCTACTACGAGGAGCAGGGGCTGCTGCGGCCCGCCCGCACCACGGCGGGCTACCGCGAGTACGGCGAGGAGGACACCGTCCGGGTCTGGCAGATCCGCAGCCTGCTCGCGGCCGGCCTGAGCACCCGGGTCATCGCCGAGCTGCTGCCCTGCGCCACCGGCCCCGTCCCGGTCCTGGAGGCCTGCCCTGACCTGCTGGCCACCCTGCGCGGCGAACTCGCCGACCTGGACGCCCGGATCGACGACCTCTCCCGCAGCCGCCAGGCGCTCTCCCACTACCTCTCCACCGCGCGGGAACCCGCGTACGAGCCCGCGGGCGGAGCGGCGTACGGATCGACGTACGAAGCGGCGTACGAAGCGGCGTACGAGCCCGTCCGGGAGCACGCCGCCTGACGGGACGTAGGTCCCGACCCGGCGCCCGCCCGGCGCGCCGTCCCGCCACGCGCGGAACCGACTGGACATAGTGCGACATGCAGACCGAATCCACGCATGTCGAGAGGCCCGCCCGATGAGCAGCCAGCCGCCGCAGTCCGACCGGCGCGTGAAGGAGCCCGACGAACCCGCCGCGACCCTCCCCACCGACCGGGCGGTCTTCGGCATCAGCGCCGTCCTGGTGCTGGCCGTGGTCGCCTGGGGTGTCTTCGCCGAGGACTCGCTCGGCCGTACCTCCGGCACCGCGCTCCGCTGGGTCCTGCACAACTTCGGCTGGCTGTTCGTGGTCGCCGCCGACGTCTTCCTCGTCCTCACCGTGCTGCTCGCCTTCAGCCGCTTCGGCCGGATCCGGCTCGGCCGGGACGACGACGAACCCGAGTTCTCCACCCTCGCCTGGGTCGCCATGATGTTCAGCGCCGGCATGGGCATCGGCCTGATGTTCTACGGCGTCGGCGAGCCGCTCCAGCTCTTCGCCACCCCGCAGCCCGGCTCCGGAGCGGCCCCGCAGAGCGCGGGTGCCGCCCAGCAGGCCCTGGAGTTCTCGCTCTTCCACTGGACCCTGCACCCGTGGGCGATCTACGCGGTCGGCGGCCTCGCCCTCGCCTACACCACCTTCCGCAAGGGCCGCGGCAACCGGATCTCCGCCGCCTTCGTCCCGCTGATCGGACAGCGCGGCGCGGACGGCTGGGCCGGCCGGACCATCGACCTGCTCGCCGTCTTCGCCACCGTCTTCGGCTCCGCGACCAGCCTCGGCCTCGGCGCGCTGCAGGTCGCCGACGGCCTCGGCTACATCTCCTCCGTCCGCAACACCCAGAACGCCCAGCTGGTCATCATCGGCTCGCTGACGGCCGCGTTCGTGCTCTCCGCCTTCTCCGGGGTGCACAAGGGCGTGAAGTGGCTCTCCACCGCGAACGTCGTCCTGGCCTCGCTGATCATGCTCTTCGTCTTCGTCTTCGGCCCGACCGTCTTCACCCTCGACGCGATCCCGTCCACCGTCGGCGGCTACCTCTCCGACCTGGTCGCCATGTCCAGCCAGACCGGGGCGTTCACCGACGAGAGCTGGCTCGGCAGCTGGACGATCTTCTACTGGGCCTGGTGGCTCTCCTGGGCGCCCTTCGTCGGCACCTTCATCGCCCGCATCTCGCGCGGCCGCACCATCCGCCAGTTCCTGCTCGGCGTCCTGCTGGTACCCAGCGGGGCGACCGTCATCTGGTTCTGCGTGATGGGCGGCACCGCGATCCGCCTCGTCACCACCGGCACCGCCGACCTGGTCGCCACCATCCCGCAGGGTGCGGAAGCCTCGCTGTTCGAGATGCTGCGCTCGCTGCCGCTCGGCTCGGTGACCAGCGTCGTCGCGGTCCTGCTCGTCATGACCTTCTTCATCACCAGCGCCGACTCCGCCTCCCTCGTGCTCGGCTCGCTCTCCAGCCGCGGCTCGCTGCACCCGCGCACCCCGCTGGTGGTCGTCTGGGGTGTCCTGATGGGCGGGGTCGCCGCGGCCCTGCTGCTCGCCGGCGGACTCACCGCCCTGCAGAACGCCACCATCCTGGTCGCGCTGCCGTTCGTCGTGGTGATGCTGCTGCTGTGCGTCTCCCTGGTGAAGGAGCTCCGCGAGGACCCGGCCGCCGCCCCCTCCCGCTTCCACCCCGCACACGGCCTGCGGGACGCCGTCCGGGCCACCGTCGGCGACCGGACCCCATAGCGCTGACCTGCGCGTACGCCCCACTCCCGACCGGTGGGGCGTACGCGGCCAACCGACGCCCAACCCCCGTCCGGACTTCACCCGCGCGTACCGGCCGTTCACGACGCCCTGGGAACCTCCCTGTCATGAACGCCATCCCTCGGGCGCCCTACCAGGAACCGCGCTTCCCGCTCCCCCAACGGCACCGCCGCCTCCTCGCGTGCGTCGCCGTCCTCTCCTCCATCGCCCTCGGCACCCTGGGCGTCGGCGCCACCGTGGAGACCGTCGAACACGGCCCCCTCTCCAGCACCACCGCCAGCAAGTAACCGCACCCACCCTCCCCAGCACCGCCGCCCGGCACTCCGGGCGCGGTGCTTCCGCTTTCCCGGGGCCGTCCCAGCGCCAGGGGGCGGGGCTCGGGGCTCGCAGACCACCCCGCGCCGCGACCCCGTCCGCTACGCGCGCCGTCCGGTGCGGGGGCCCGGTGGGGGCGGGACGAGGGGGGTCGGGCGGGAGTGGCGGCCGGTGCCCGGGGTGGGCTGGAGGTCGGGGGCCGGGGCGAAGCGGGCCGCGTGGGGGCGGAGGTGCCAGGTCGGGGGGCGCTTCGGCTGGGGGGTGGGGGTGATCAGGCCGAGCCGTTGGAGGAGGTCCAGGGCGTCGCGGCGCAGGGCGGTGCGGTCGGAGAGGTAGCGGGCGGGGAGGCCGTACTCGTCGGTGATGTCGCCGAGGACCCCGTCTATCAGCGCGTCCGGGATCGGGACGTCCCCGTCGCCGGGCTCGCCTGGCAGCGGCCGGACCTCCTCGACCAGGCGCTCGACCAGCAGCAGGGTGGCCTGGGCGAGGGTGCCGGCGCCGGGGAGGGCGAGGTCGGTGAGTTCGGCGGCCGGGTCGAGCAGGGCGACGCCCTCGGCCCGCAGTTCGGCTTCCAGGCCGAGGAAGTCGGCGAGCGCGGCGGGGCCGGTGAGCCGGTGCTCGTGCAGCCAGGCGCGGCGGTCCTCGGTGAGGTCGGCGGCGAGGACCGCGGGGGTCTCGGCGAGGAGGCGGCGGACGGCGGTGGCGGGTTCGGCTTCGGCGGCGCCGCGGATGAGGTCGGCGGCGTCGGCGGCGAGGGCGGGCGGGCGGGCCGGGACGGCTCGGGCGAGTTCGCGGTCGACGGTCAGGACGAAGGTGTCGCCGGCGGGGCCGGCCGGCAGGTCGCCGAGCACCTGCCATCCGGCCAGGGTGGCGAGCGCCGCGTCGAGGTCGGCCGGTTCGGCGGCCAGTTCGGGCGCCGCGTCGTGCATCGCGTCGAGCAGGCGCCGGTAGTCGAGCTCCTCCGGGGCGTCGACCAGCAGGGCGAGCGCGAGGGCGAGTTGGGCATAGCCGCCGGGGGTGAGCGGGGTGCCGGTGGCGGGGTGTTCGAGGCGGCGGGCGGCGTCGGGGCCGAGGCCGGCCTTGCAGAGCCGGGCGTGCCAGGGCCCGACGTCGAGGCGGTAGCCGAGCAGGGTGTCGAAGCGTTCGGCGAGCCAGTCGCGGTGACGGCGGATCAGCGGGAAGCCGTCGGCGTGCGGGCCGGAGGCGGTGACGAGCGGGTGGGCGAGGAGCAGCCGGGCGGCGATGCGGCGTTCGGCGGTGGGTAGTTCCTCGCCGGAACGATCCTGCGTGACCAGCGGGAGGACGAGCTGGACGGCTCCGACCGCTTCCGGCGCGGTCCGGGCGCGTTCGGGTTTGCGGTGCTTGCCGGGCCCGCCGGGCTTGGCGCCTGACCGGACGACGGGCAGGGCGGCGGAGTCGCGCCGGGCGCGGCGCGGGCCGCCGTCGACGCGGGCCCCCCGGGAACGCGGGGTCGGCGAGGCGGGCGCGGTGGGGCCGTGCCACCAGCTGACGTCCGGGTCGGCGGGTTCGGCGTGCGCGCCGAGGTGACGGGCGGGGTAGAGGCCGAAGGAGGCGGCGCACAGGTCGTCGGCGGTGCCGGGGGTGGCGGCGGCGAACCAGTGGGCCAACCGCAGCAGTCCCGGGTCGGGAGAGAGGGCGGTGCCGCAGGAGGCGGTGCCATGGGGCGCGGTGGGCTCGGGAGTGGCGGCGGCCTGCGCGTCGTCAACACGGCCCGCGGGAGCGACGCCAGGTCCCGTGTCAGCGGCACCGGCGGCACCGGCGGTGCCTGCGCCCTCGGCTCGCTCGACGGCGTCGACGTGTTCGACAGCGCCGGCCGGTACGGCTACGCGTACGGCGAGGACGGCCGCGGCGGTCCCCCGACCTGCCCCGCCCGTACGTCCGTCCGGCCTGCCGGCGGCCACCCGGGTGGCGCCGACCGCGTACTCCTGCTGATCCATGTCGGGGTCAAGAGTAGACGGTGCCCGGGTCACCCGGTGGCAGCAACCGCCCTCCTGAGGAAGTCTCCGCAAGAGCCCTCGAACCGGCCGCCCGTCCTCCGCTCCGCTGCCGGGCCTCGTTCCGCGCCCGCCCCTCGGCTCCCCCGCGCCGCTCCCCTGCCGCTTCCCGGCCGCTTCCCGGCCGTGCCGTCACCCGCCGGGCCCCACCCGGGTTACGCACCGGTAACCTGTCTTTCCGCCGCACGCCCCGCTCCCCGGGGCCGGCGCGGCTACCCCACCGTCCGACCGTCGGCGGCCGCAGCGCGAGCGGACCCGGCGGGCGAGTCACCAAGAGGTGCGCATGAGCATTCGTACGACCACCCGTACCGTCCTCGGCGCGCGCCTGCGGTCGGCCGGCGGCCTGCTGGGGGGCTTCGCGGCCACCTCGGCGGCGCACCTGGGGTCGATCCTGTCCGGCGCCCCGGTGCTGCGGAACGCCACCAAGCCGGCGCTGATGCCGCTGCTGGCCGCCCACAGCGTGGCGGCGGCCAAGGCGGCCGAGCGGGAGGCGCCGAAGCTGCTGGCGCCGGCGCTGCTGCTGAGCACGGGTGGCGACGTGCTGCTCCAGCTGAAGAACGACCCGGCGTTCCTGGCCGGCATGGGCTCCTTCGCGGCGGCGCACGTCTGCTACGTGACGATGTTCGTCCAGCGCGGCGCGCTCACCGACCGCCGTCGGGCCCTGGTGGTCGCGGCGGCGTACGCGACGGCCTGGGTGGCCCTGGTCGGCGAGCTCTGGCCGGACCTCGGGGACCTGCGGGTCCCGGTGGCCGGCTACAGCCTGCTGCTCACCTCGACGGCCGTCACCTCGGCCGGGCTGGGCTGGCGGACGGGGCTGGGCGGGGCGCTGTTCCTGCTCTCGGACACGCTGATCGCCACCAAGCTGGCGAAGTGGCGGGAGCTGCCGGGGCATCAGTTCTGGATCATGGCGACCTATGTGCTGGCCCAGTACCTGCTGGCCACCGGCATCCTCGCGCACGAGGAGGAGTTCCAGCGGGAGCGGCAGTCCTGAGACGTCGCCGCGCCGCCGGTCCCGTCAGGGTCCGGCGGCGCGGCGGGGGCGCGGCTGGGGTTGGCTGCTGGGGCGCGGCCTTCAGGCACCGCGCCTCCGGAGCAGCCAGAAACCGCCGACCCCGCCCAGGACCAGCGCGAGGCCGCCGGCCAGCTCCGCCGGGTTCTCCGCGACCGAGCCGCCGAGGCCGGTCTGCACGGAGCCGTGCGGGGCGACCTGCTGGCTCCCGGCGCCGGACTGCCCGAGCGAGCCGGCCCACTCCCCCGCCGCCTTGCCCCAGTCACCGAGGCTCTTGTCGGGGGTGGTGGCGGCGACGGTGGTGACCGTCACCGTGGTGGCGAAGGCACCGCCGTCCGGGCAGGTGCCGTCGACCTTGCTGTCCCCGGAGTGCTGGGAGGCCAGCCGGGCGGAGCCGGTGTGCTTGCCGTCGGAGCCCAGGGTGAGGGTCGCGGGACCGCCCTCGAAGGCGGCCGAGCGGGCGGTGATGGTCTTGCCTTCGGGCTTGTCCGACTTCTCGCAGGAGACCGTGACCGTCACGGTCTGGCCCGGTGCGGCCTGGGACGGGCTGACCGAGGCCGAGCCGTCCCTGGCGGAAGCGAGGGGGGCCGTCAGGCCGGTCAGCGCCGTCGCGCCGATCAGGACGGCGGCGGCCGTACGCAAGGGGCGCATGCCGGAACCTCCGGGATTCTCGGGCGCAGCCGGGGACTCCCATGTCCACTGGTCGATCAACTGCACCCGGTCACTCACCGACGGTAGGCACGCGCCCGGGGCCCAGCCACCGCTCAGGACCGTTCGGGTTACGGCCCGTCACCCGGGGTCACGCACGGACGGCCCGTACGGACGGCCCGCACGGACGGCCGCTGCGGGCAGCCCGTGCGGACGGCCCCTGCGGGCTCACAGGTCGAGGTCCACCACGACCGGCGCGTGGTCCGAGGTGCCCTTGCCCTTGCGGGCCTCGCGGTCGACGTAGCTGTCGGTGACGGCGTCGGCGAAGGCCTTGTTGGCGTAGGTGAGGTCGATCCGCATGCCCCGGTTCTTGGGGAAGGCCAGCTGGCGGTAGTCCCAGTAGGTGTACGGGCGGTCGTACTTCAGCGGGCGCGGCACCACGTCCTGCAGGCCGATCTCGCCGAGGGCCGCCAGCGCGGCGCGCTCCACCGGGGTGACGTGGGTCAGGCCCTCGAAGGCGGCGACGTCGAAGACGTCCTCGTCGGCCGGGGCGATGTTGAAGTCCCCGAGGACGGCGAACGGGCGGGGGCCGGCCGCGTCCTCGACGGAGGCCTTGCGCAGCGCCTCCAGCCACTCCAGCTTGTAGTGGTAGTGGGCGTGGTCGACCTCGCGGCCGTTGGGCACGTACACCGACCAGACCCGGACCGGGCCGCAGGTGGCCGCGATGGCGCGCGGCTCGACGTCGGGCAGCAGGGCGCCGTCGGCGAGGTAGCCGGGCTGGCCGGGGAGGTCGCGCACGACGTCCTCCAGGCCGAGCCGGGAGACGATGGCCACGCCGTTCCACCGGCCGGTGCCGTGCGCGGCCGTCTCGTAGCCGAGCTCGCGGACCTCGTCGTACGGGAAGGCGTCGGCCGCGCACTTGAGCTCCTGGAGGCAGAGCACGTCGGGCTTGGCGCTCTCCAGCCACTCCAGGAGCTTGGGCAGCCGCGCGGTGACGGAGTTGATGTTCCAGGTGGCGATGCGGACGGTCACGGCGGGCGGCCTTCCCGGTGGTTCGGTACGGACGGGGTACGGACGGGGTGGGCCGCCCCTCGCGAGGGAGACCCACCCCGAACATACCGCCCGGCACTGACAATCCGGACGGCCTCGGCCCCAGCCTCGCCACCGCGTGCGGGGCTGAGGCCCGGCGCCGCCGTGCGGGCCGGACCGGTCAGCGCGCGGGCTTGACCACCGCCGCCGAACCGCCGCCCCGGCGCACCGGTTCCGCGGCGGCCACCCAGCGCCCGTCCGGCAGCCGTTCCACGCCGGTGGCGGCGCCGATCTCGGCCACCGAGGCGAAGGCGTGCCCGAGCCCCTCCAGCCCGGCGCGTTCGGGCAGGGCGAGGAAGCCGGGCTCGGCCTGGGTCGCGGCGGTGTTGCGCTGGCTGGCGCGCGGCGCGGCGATGGCCTGCTCCAGGCTGAGGCCGCGGTCCAGCCGGCCGAGCAGCACCTGGAGGGTGGTGGTGATGATGGTCGCGCCGCCGGGGCTGCCGGTGGCGAGGAACGGCTCGCCGTCGCGCAGCACGACGGTCGGCGACATCGAGGAGCGCGGCCGCTTGCCCGGGCCCGGCAGGTTGGGGTCGGGGACGCCGGCGGCGAGCGGGGCGAAGTCGAAGTCGGTCAGCTCGTTGTTGAGCAGGAAGCCCCGGCCGGGGACGGTGATGCCGCTGCCGCCGGTCTGCTCGATGGTGAGGGTGTACGAGACGATGTTGCCCCAGCGGTCGGCGACCGTCAGGTGGGTGGTGTTGGGGCCCTCGTACGGCTCGGCGACGGCCTGGCCGGTGTCGGCGCAGTCCGCCGGGTGGCGCGGGTCGCCGGGGGCGAGCGGGCTGGTGAGCGCGTGGTCGGGGCTGATCAGGCAGGCCCGGGAGGCGGCGTAGCGCTCGGAGAGCAGCTGCTTGGTGGGCACGTCGACGGCGGCCGGGTCGCCGACCCAGCGGTTGCGGTCGGCGAAGGCGATCCGGGAGGCCTCCAGGAAGTGGTGGTAGTACTGCGTGGCGCTGTAGCCGGAGACCTCGCCGCCGTCCTCCAGGACGTTGAGCGCCTCGCCGACCGTGGTGCCGCCGGAGCTGGAGGGGGCCATCGAGTAGACGTCGTAGTCGCCGTGGGCCACGTGGGTGGGCGCCTGCTCGCGGACCCGGTAGGCGGCGAGGTCGGTGGTGTCGATCCGGCCCGGGCGGGCGTTGCGGCCGGAGGCCGGGTCGACCGGCGGGTGCTGCAGGGTGTTGACGACGTCCTGGGCCAACGGCCCCTGGTAGAAGGCCTTGACGCCGTCCTTGCCGAGCAGCCGGTAGGTGGCGGCGAGGTCCGGGTTGCGCAGGACGCTGCCGACCTCGGGGGGCTTGCCGCCGGGCAGGTAGAGCTTGGCGGTGGCCGGGAAGTCCTTGAACCGGGCCTGGTTGTCGGCGGTCTGGCCGCGGAAGGTCTCGTCCACCACGAAGCCCTCGTCGGCGACCCGCTGGGCCGGGGCGAGGTTGCGGGCGAGCGAACGGGTGCCCCAGTTGCGCAGGGCGGCGTCCCAGGTGGCGGGGGTGCCGGGGACCCCGACGGACAGGCCGCTGGTGACGGCGTCGGCGAAGGCCAGCGGCTTGCCGTCCTCCAGGAACAGCCCGGTGTCGGCGCTCCGGCCGGCCGTCTCGCGGCCGTCGATGGTGTGCACCCGGCCGGTGGCGTGGTCGTAGTAGACGAAGTACCCGCCGCCGCCGATGCCGGAGGAGTACGGCTCGGTGACCCCGAGGGTGGCCGCGGCGGCGACCGCCGCGTCCACGGCGTTGCCGCCCTCGCGCAGCACCTGGATCCCGGCCGCGGTGGCATCGGCGTCGACGGTGGCCACCGCTCCGCCCCAGCCCACCGCCTCGGGCGTCTTCGGCGGCGGAGCCGCGGCCCCGGCCGGCAGCGCGGTGGAGCACACCAGCGCGGTGGTGAGCAGCAGTGGTGGTGCCAGACGGGCCAGAGCCCTCATCCGAGTCCTCCTGAGTCGACGTCAACTCAGTTGTTCCACAGGCGGGATGATCAGACAACCACACGGCGCCACTACCAACGGGTAGTTGACGGGGGCGGTGGCGGGAAGCGGCGGGAAGCGAACAGCTGACAGAGTTCAGCGGACAGATGATGAAATCTGTTCGCTGAACTCTGTTCGCTGAACTCTGTTCGCTGAACTCTGTTCGCTGAACTCTGTTCGCTGAACTCTGTTCGCTGAACTCTGTTCGCTGAACTCTGTTCGCTGAACTCTGTTCGCTGAACTCCGTCGGCCGAACCCCGCCGGCCGACACCCGCCTACAGCGCGGTGCGCTCCACCCGGCGGCGCTTGATGGTGCGGAAGCGGCGGGCCACCTGGCGGGCGAGGTCGGCGGCGCCGACCAGGCCGGCCTCGTTGCCGAGCGCGGCGTGCACGATCGCGGCCTCCGGGCGGAAGCCGCGCCCGGTGAGGGTGCGGCGGAAGGTGTCCCGGGCCGGTCCGAGCAGCAGGTCGCCGGCCTCGGAGACGCCGCCGCCGATGACGAAGCGGCCCGGGTCCAGACCGGCGGCCAGGTTGGCGATGCCGACGCCGAGCCAGGTGCCGACCTCGTACAGCAGCTCGATGGCGGTCGGGTCGCCCTCCCGGGCGGCCTCGGTGACCAGCGGGCCGGTGATGCCCTCGACCGTGCCGCCCGCCCGGGCGAGCAGCGGCTGCACCACCGGGGACTCCTCGGCGACCAGCTCCCGGGCGTCGCGCACCAGCGCGTTGCCGGAGGAGTACTGCTCCCAGCAGCCGCGGTTGCCGCACGGGCAGCGGTGGCCGCCGGGCAGCACCTGCATGTGCCCGAACTCGCCCGCCAGGCCGTACTTGCCGCGGTCGACGTAGCCGTCGCGGACCACCGCGCCACCGATGCCGGTGCCCAGGGTGAGCATCACCATGTGGTCCTCGCCGCGCCCGGCGCCGAAGCGCCACTCGGCCCAGGCGGCCGCGTTGGCGTCGTTCTCGACGATCACCGGGAACCGCAGCCGCGAGCTGAGCGCCTGCTGAAGCGGTTCGTTGCGCCAGTTGAGGTGCGGGGCGAACAGCACCCGGGAGCGTTCGGCGTCGACCCAGCCGGCCGCGCCGATACCGACGGCGTGGACGTCGTGCCGGTCGGCGAGCTGCAGCACCAGCTCGACGATGACGTCCTCGACCACCTTGGGGCTCTTGCTCTTGTCCGGCGTGTCGGTGCGGAGCTTCTCCAGCACCTTGCCCTCGCCGTCCACCACTCCGGCGACCACCTTGGTGCCGCCGATGTCGATACCGATGGTGGGCAGTCGCAGTATCCCCGCCGGCAGGGCGCGGCGGCGGCGCTCGGCGCGCGGGCCGAGGCCGAGCAGCGCGGGCAGGACGGGCGGCCGGGTGCTGCCTTGAGGGGTGGTCACGGCTGCGAGCGCTCCTCACGGGAGTCGGGAAGGGAGTCGGAAAGGGGGTCGGAGGGAGAGTCGGGAAGACCGGGGCGGGCCAGCTCGTGCGAGAGCTCGGCGAGGTCGGAGCCGCCGGCCATCTCGGTGGTGAGCTGTTCCAGGCCGATCTCGGCCCGCGGGTGGCTGCCCGCCATCCGGCCCCGCTTGAGCAGGGTGAAGTGGTCGCCGACCAGGTACGCGTGGTGCGGGTTGTGGGTGATCAGCACGACTCCGAGCCCGGCGTCGCGGGCGGCGGTGACGTACTTGAGCACCACGCCGGACTGCTTGACGCCGAGCGCGGCGGTGGGCTCGTCCAGGATCAGCACCTTGGCGCCGAAGTGCACCGCGCGGGCGATCGCCACGCACTGGCGCTGGCCGCCGGAGAGGGTGCCGATCGGCCGGTCCACGTCGTGCAGGTCGATGCCGAGCTTGGCGAGCGCCTCCCGGGTGGTGGCGCGCATGCCGTCGGCGTCCAGGCGCAGGCCGCCCCAGCGGCGCAGGCCCTGCTCGGCGCCGAGGAAGAAGTTGCGCCAGACCGGCATCAGCGGGACGACGGCGAGGTCCTGGTAGACGGTGGCGATGCCGCGGTCCAGGGCCTGGCGCGGGGAGTCGAAGCGGACTTCCTCGCCCTCCAGGGTGTAGGTGCCCTCGTCGTGCCGGTGCAGCCCGGAGATGATCTTGATCAGGGTGGACTTGCCGGCGCCGTTGTCGCCGAGCACGCAGCTGATCTCGCCGGCCCGCAGGGTCAGTGAGACGTCCTGGAGCGCCCGGACGGTGCCGTAGCTCTTGCCGACGCCTTCGAGGGAGAGGAGTTCGCCGTTCATCGGTCCGTCAGTCTTCGCTTCGTCGATCTTCGTCTCGCCGCTCATCGCGGCCCCCGTTCGGCCCGGCGCTTCACGTAGGCGTTGAGCAGCGCGGCCAGCAACAGCATCGCGCCGAGGAAGAACTTGAACCAGTCGGGGTTCCACTGGGCGTAGATGATCCCCTTGCTCGCCATGCCGAAGATCAGCGCGCCGAGCGCGGAGCCGACCACCGAGCCGTAGCCGCCGGTGATCAGGCAGCCGCCGATGACGGCCGCGACGATGTAGATCAGCTCGTTGCCGACGCCCTCGCCGGACTGCACGGTGTCGAAGGAGAACAGCAGGTGCTGGCCCAGCACCCACGCGCCGAAGCCGACGCCCAGGTAGAGCAGGGTCTTCGTCCGGGCGACCGGCACGCCGACCGCGCGGGCGGCGGCCGCGTCGCCGCCGACGGCGAAGATCCAGTTGCCGAAGCGGGTGCGCATCAGCACCCAGCTGCCGATCACCAGCAGGCCGAGCCACCACCAGACGGTGGCCTTGATCGTCAGGCCGCCGACGGTGACCTCGGAGGCGAACAGCCGGCGGCAGGTCTCGAAGCCCTCCATGTCGGCGATCGACTTGGTGGAGACGGTGCCGGAGATCGCCTTGGTGAGGCCCAGGTTGGCGCCGGTCAGCATCAGGAAGGTGCCGAGGGTGACGATGAAGCTGGGCAGCTTGGTGCGCCCGAGCATCCAGCCGTTGAACCACCCGATCGCCAGCGTGGTCGCGAGCGAGACGAGCACGCCGACCCAGGTCACCGCGGTGAACTGGTACGAGACCATCGACGAGGTCAGCGCGGCGGTGGTGACCAGCACGCCGGCCGAGAGGTCGAACTCGCCGCCGATCATCAGCAGCGAGACCGGCACCGCCATGATCCCGATGGTGGAGGCCGCGTACAGCACGGTGCCCAGCGAGGAGACCCGCAGGAAGGGCTCGGCGACGACGGCGAAGACCAGGAAGACCGCGACGGCGGCGATCAGCGAGCCCAGCTCGGGCCGGGCGAGGATCCGCCGCAGGGCCGCCGGGCGGTCCTGGACGAGGCCGTCCTGGGCGAGGAGGTCCGGGCTGCTCACCTGGTCCCCCTCGCGACGTACTCGGCGAGCGCGTCGGCGTTGTCCTTGGTGAGGATCTGCGGGCCGGTCTCGACGGGCTTGCCGCCGCCGAGCATGTCCAGGTTGGACCGGTACAGCCAGAGCAGGTCGACGCCCTCGTAGCCCTGGAGGTAGGGCTGCTGGTCGACGGCGAAGCCGACGCTGCCGGACTTGAGCCCGGCCACCACCTGCTGGCCGAGGTCGAAGGTGTCCAGCTCGACCGGGCGGTGGGTGTCCTGGATCGCCTGCAGGCCGGTGGCGGCCATCGAACCGGAGAGGGTGAGCACGGTGTCGATGGCCGGGTCGGCCTGGAGCTTGGCGGAGATCGCGGCGCGGGCGTCGGGCATGTCGACACCGTTGACGTAGAGCACCTGGAAGGAGCCGGCGGCCTTGGACTGGGCGCCCGAGCAGCGCTGCTCCTGGCCGACGTTGCCCTGCTCGTGGATGACACAGAGCACGTTCTTGCGGCCGCGGGCGGACAGCTGGGTGCCGGCCGCCTGGCCGGCGGTGGACTCGTCCTGGCCGATGTGGGTGAGCGCGCCGAACTTCTGCGAGTAGTCCTGGCCGGAGTTGATGGTGATCACCGGGATCCCGGCCGCCTTCGCCTTGGCGAGGACGTCGGCCATGGCGTCGCCCTTGGCGAGGGTGACCAGCAGGCCGTCGACCTTCTGGTCGATGGCGGCCTGGACGAGCTGGACCTGGTTCTGGGTCTGCGCGTCATTGGAGTACAGGAAGGTGATGTTGTCCTTGGCAGCGGCCTGCTCGGCGCCCTTGCGCACGGTGTCCCAGAAGGCGTCGCCCGGGCCGGAGTGGGTCACCATGGCGACCTTCCAGCGGGGCGTGGTGACGGCGCTGCCGCCGGCGGCCGCGGCCTTGGCCCGGGCCTCCTCGGCGCGTCTGCCTCCGGTACTGCTGCAACCGGCCGCGGTGACCGCGAGGGCCAGGACGGCGCACACGGGCCACAAGCGGCGGGACAAACGAAAGCGGCTTCTGCTCATCCCTATAGTCTCCCTGGCCGGGTCGCACGGACTCACACCGCCTCGCCCAGCGGCGCGAACGGCCCGGAAGGTAAGGTGCCCCGGGGGACCTTTCCTGGAAGTTCGCTGAACATCTGGCCCGGACGACCGCCGTCCGAGTGACAGACTGGGCGCCGATCCGAAGGGGGTTCATCACACGTACGTGATGTTCCTCTCAGGTTCCGCACAGATTCGGACGGCAACCGATCATCGGTTATCGGCCGTCTGATGCCATTGACGTGCGTTCGGGCGACTGGGGCCCGGGCGGCGAGCGACCCGGATACGAGAACTCGATGGAACTGACAGGCACGCCATTCTTCCTCCTCACCGTCATCCTTGTGCCGGTGTCCATCACAGTGGCGCTTCTGTTCTGGGGGAAGGTCGGCGGCCCCCAGCCGGTGAAGACCCTCACCCGGATCGTCATGATCATGTTCTGCCAGGTCACGGCCGTCCTGATGGTCTTCGTGATGGTCAACAACGCCAACCTGATCTACGGCAACTGGGACGACCTGCTCGGCACCGGCAACCACGTCCGCGCCGTGCCCCCGATCCCGTCGGCGGACCCGGGCACCAACCCGGGCGGCGGCGGTGACGCCGCCAAGGAGCCGCCGAAGGTGAAGCAGAGCTTCGGCGGCGTGAACGACCCGGCAGTGCCCAACGACGTGCAGAAGACCGAGCTCAAGGGCCAGGTCTCCGGCGTCGACGGCGAGGTCCTGGTCTGGCTGCCGCCCCAGTACAACGACCCGGCGTACAAGGACAAGAAGTTCCCCGTGGTCGAGCTGATCCCGGGCTTCCCGGGCTCCTCCTCCACCTGGTACGGCACGCTCAAGGTCTCCGAGCAGCTCAAGCCGCTGATGCAGCAGGGCAAGGTCGCCCCGTTCATCCTGGTCTCGCCGCGCACCCTGCTGCTCGGCAGCAGCCAGGACGCGGGCTGCACCGACATCGCCGGCAAGATCAACGCCGACGCCTGGATCACCCGGGACGTCCCGCAGATGGTGCTGGACAACTTCCGCGCCGACCCCTCCTCGGACCGCTGGGCGATCGCCGGCTACTCGGCCGGCGCGCACTGCGCGTCCAAGCTGGCGCTGGCCCACCCCAACCGCTACCGGGCCGCCATCTCGATGTCCGGCTACAACGACCCCGCGACCGAGAAGGACTCGCTGGTCGGCAAGGACCCGAAGCTGCGCGACGCCAACAACCCGGTCAACATCCTCAAGGCCGCCCAGCAGCCGCCGAAGGTCGCCATGCTGATCAGCGGCGCCAAGGGCGACGGCTACGAGGACGGCGAGGCGATCCGCGCCGCCGCCAAGGCCCCGACCACCGTCCAGGTCGAGGAGGGCACCGGCCCGCACACCACCGAGATGTGGAAGAAGATGGTCCCGGGCGCCTTCCAGTGGCTGACCTCGATCATCCCCGCTCAGTAGCGGCGGCGGGAGCAGCAACCGACGACCGTACGACGAGGGCCCGCCGCGATGCTTCGCGGCGGGCCCTCGTCGTGTGCCCCGGAGGCGGCCGGCCCGTCGACCGGTCCGTCGACCGGCTGGTCCGTCAGGCGGCCGGTCCGTCAGGCCAGTTCCAGCGCCAGGTAGAAGTCCACCCGGTCCTCCAGCCGGGAGAGGTCACGCCCGGTCAGCTCCTCGATCCGGCCGATCCGGTAGCGCAGGGTGTTGACGTGGACGTGCAGCTGCGCGGCGCAGCGGGTCCAGGAGCCGTCCGAGCGCAGGAAGGCCTCCAGGGTGCGGACCAGGTCCGCCTGGTGCTCGATGTCGTACGCGATCACCTTGTCCAGCAGCCGGCTGCGGAAGGCGCGGCGGACCTCGTCCGGGACGGCGGCCAGCAGCAGGACGTGCGAGGCGAGTTCCTCGGGGCCCGCGACGCAGACCCGGCCGACCCGGGAGGCGGCGATCCGGCGGGCGTGCCGGGCCTCCTCCAGGGCCCCGCGCAGGCCGCCGGCCTCGGAGGCGGGGGCGGAGACGCCGAGGGTGATCCGGCCCTCGGAGCCGAGACCGGCCTCCAGCGGGGCGAGCAGGTCGCGCAGGGCGTCGGCGGGCACCGGGCTGTCCGGGGCGGGCAGCACCACGACCGCGCCGGTGCCCGTCCCGGCGACCAGGGCGCGGTCGCCGGTGACGCCGAGCGCCTCCTCCAGGACGGCCCGGACGGTGCCCTCGGGCAGGCCGGTGCCCTCGGCGCTGAGGATCAGCCAGGAGCCCTCCCCGGCCTGGGACTTGGACTCGGGGCTCTCGTAGCGGGCGGCCATCGCCGAGGAGGCGTACAGGGTGCGGCTGATCTCGGCCGGATCGGCGTCGCGGCGCAGCAGGGCGAGCACCTCGTCGGCGAGGCGGCGGCGCAGCCGGCGGCCCTCGTCGCGGCGGTGGCGTTCGGCGGCGACCAGGCGGGCGAGGTTCTCGGCGAGCTGCTGGCGCTTGGTGGTCCACTCGGTGACGTCGCCGGCCACCACGAGCATCCAGTCGGCCAGCGGAGTGCCGGACTGCGACACCTCCTGCTCGGCGGACGCGGAGGCGGAGGACGCGGAGGCGGCGGCGGGCAGCAGCGAGTAGGAGCCGGCCGCCAGCCGGGCCCGGTGCGGGGGCCGGCGGCGCTGGCGCTGGGCGGCGAGGTGGGCGCGGACGAGCTGGTCGCGGTCCTCGGCGGAGAGCCGGTCGGCGGGGCCGGCGATCACCGCGCCGGTGGGGGCGAGCACCCAGCAGTCCAGGTCGAGGTCGCCGCCGAGCAGGTCCAGCACCGCGTCCAGGCCGCCGCCGCCGGCCGCCGAGACCAGCAGCCGGTGCCGGTCGACCAGGGCGGCGAGGTCGGCGGCGCGGTCGGCGGAGACCTGGCGGCCGATGAACTCGGTGACGGTGCCGAAGGCGATGTCGTCGGGGACGGCCAGCAGCGGCATCCGGTGCCGGCGGCAGGCCTCGACCAGGTCCTCGGGCACCGGGCCGACCTCGGCCTCGCCGGCCGCGAGGGCGACCGCGCCGCCGGCCGCGATGGTCCGCACGAAGCGCTCGGAGTCGGCCGGGACGGTGCGCCAGAGCATGCCGGTGAGCACCAGTTCACCGCCGTGCAGGTACCGGCCGGGGTCCTGCAGGTCCGTCGTCATCACGCCGCTGACCTGCCGGTCCAGCTCTTCCTCGGCCGCGAGCAGGCGCAGTCGCGGGGCGCCGGGGGCGAGCAGGTCACGGACACGCATCCGCGGACTCCTTCGTGCTGGATCGGGGCAGATCGGGGGATCTGGAGGGGGGATCTGGAGAGGGCTCGGAGGTCGGATCGGGGGGAGGGTGGGGGCCGGGCCTTCGGTCCGGGGGTCACAGTGTGCCCGAACATCCGTGCTCGGTGTTACGTACCAGCGGGCGGCCGCGTCACGGGCCCGTAGCCCTCCCGTCACGGCCGGATTACGGTCGTAGGTAACACTCGGCGGAGACCTGGACTGCGAAATTCTGCTCCTTAGAGGAACGTACAGGATGCCGGGCGGGACCACAGCCGGGGCTTCATGCCATCGGTGACTGCCAGTGGCCCCCGTCACAGGAGTTCACTGGGCGACACGCCGCCGGACACCCGGCGGGCGACGACTTGAGGAGACACCCGCATGGAGTTCCTTCGGCCCGCCACCTGGGACGAGGCACTCGCGGCGAAGGCTGAGTACCCGACCGCGCTGCCCATCTCGGGCGGCACGGACGTCATGGTCGAGATGAACTTCGACGTGCACCGGCCATCCGCGATTCTCGACCTGAACCGCATCACCGAGCTCACCGAATGGTCCAACGACGGCAGCGTCGTCAGGCTCGGCGCCTCGGTCCCCTACACCCGGATCATCGAGGAGCTGTCCGGGCCACTGCCCGGGCTCGCGCTGGCGGCGCACACCGTCGGCTCGCCGCAGATCCGCAACCGCGGCGGCGTCGGCGGCAACCTCGGCGGCGCCTCCCCGGCCGGTGACGCGCACCCCGCGCTGCTGGCGGCCGGGCGGGACGTGTTCGTGGAGGCCGCCTCGGTGCGCGGCACCCGGATGATCCCGATCGACGAGTTCTACGTCGGCGTGAAGCGCAACAGCCTGGCGGCGGACGAGCTGATCCGGGCGGTGCACATCCCGGTGGCGGACGGCCCCCAGCAGTTCTCGAAGATCGGCACCCGCAACGCCATGGTGATCGCGGTCTGCGCGTTCGGCTTCGCCCTCCACCCGAAGAACGGGACGGTCGGCACCGGCATCGGTTCGGCCGCCCCCACGCCGCGCCGCGCCGTCGAGGCCGAGGAGTACCTGCGGGACGTGCTCGCCGAGCGCGGGCTCTGGGAGTCCGGCGACCTGCTGGGCGCCGAGGTGGTCCAGCGGTTCGGCGAGCTGGTGAAGGCCGCGGCCTCGCCGATCGACGACGTCCGGGGCACCGCCGAGTACCGGCGGCACTCCCTGGCCGTGATGGCCCGCCGCACCCTCACCTGGTGTTGGAACGACTACAGCAAGCAGATCAGGAGTGCGGCATGAGGGTCACTTTCACCGCCAACGGCAAGCCGGTCGAGGCCGACGACGTGTGGGAGGGCGAGAGCCTGCTCTACGTACTGCGCGAGCGGGTCGGCCTGCCGGGTTCGAAGAACGCCTGCGAGCAGGGCGAGTGCGGCTCCTGCACGGTGTACCTGGACGGCGTCCCGGTCTGCTCCTGCCTGGTCGCGGCCGGCCAGGTGCAGGACCGCGAGGTCCGCACGGTCGAGGGCCTGGCCGCGGAGGACGGCGAACTGGGCCTGGTCCAGCAGGCGTTCATCGACGCCGGGGCCGTCCAGTGCGGGTTCTGCACGCCCGGTCTGCTGGTGCAGACCGACGCCCTGCTGGAGTCCGACGCCCAGCCGAGCGACAACGACATCCGCGAGGCGCTGTCCGGCAACCTGTGCCGCTGCACCGGCTACGAGAAGATCATGGACGCGGTGCGGCTCGCCTCAGCCCGCAAGTGCGCCGGGAAGGGTTCGGCATGACCACGCGCACGATCCAGGGCCAGAAGAACCTGCAGAACATCAACCAGGCGTCCAAGGACGGCATCGGCGGCTCGCCGCTGCGCCCGGACGGCAACCTGAAGGTCAAGGGCGAGTTCGCCTACTCCTCGGACCTGTGGCACGAGGACATGCTGTGGGGTATGGCGCTGCGCTCGCCGCACCCCCGCGCCAACATCCTCTCGGTGGACATCTCCGAGGCGCTCAAGGTGCCCGGCGTGTACGCGGTGCTGACGCACGAGGACATCCCCGGCGCCAAGTACTACGGCCTGGAGATCCAGGACCAGCCGGCCCTGGCCATCGACAAGATCCGGTACCACGGCGAGGCGATCGCGCTGGTCGCCGCCGACCACCCGGAGACGGCCCGCCGCGCGGTGAAGAAGATCGCGGTCGAGTACGAGGTGCTCACCCCGATCGTCACCGAGGAGCAGTGCCTCGACCCGGAGACGCACGGCTACGTCCACGAGCCGCACGAGTACAAGTCCCACGCGTACGGCAACGTCTGCCACGAGCAGCGGCTGGTCTCGGGCCTCGGCGTGACCGACGAGGTACGGGCGCTGGCCGACGTCATCGTCAGCGGCGACTACGAGGTCGGCATGCAGGACCAGGCCTTCCTCGGCCCCGAGTCCGGCCTGGCCGTGCCCGCCGAGGACGGCGGCATCGACCTCTACATCGCCACCCAGTGGCTGCACGTGGACCGCGAGCAGATGGCCCCCGTGCTCGACCTGCCCGAGGAGAAGGTCCGGCTCACCCTGGCCGGCGTCGGCGGCGCCTTCGGCGGCCGCGAGGACATCTCGATGCAGATCCACGCCTGCCTGCTGGCCCAGCACACCGGCAAGCCGGTCAAGATCGTCTACTCCCGGGACGAGTCCTTCTACGGCCACGTGCACCGCCACCCGGCCCGGATGCACTACGAGCACGGCGCCACCCGCGACGGCAAGCTGGTCTTCGCCGACTGCCGGATCGTGCTGGACGGCGGCGCGTACGCCTCCGCCTCGCCGGCCGTGGTCGGCAACGCGGCCTCGCTCGGACACGGCCCGTACGTGATCCCGAACGTGAAGATGCACGCCATCGCGCTCTACAGCAACAACCCGTCCTGCGGGGCGATGCGCGGCTTCGGCGCGGTGCAGGCCGCGTTCGGCTACGAGTCGCAGATGGACAAGCTGGCGGCCGAACTGGGCATGGACCCGGTGGAGTTGCGGCAGCTGAACGCGATGTCGGAGGGCGACTTCATGCCCACCGGCCAGCAGATCGACTCGCCCGCGCCGGTGGCCGAACTGCTGCGCCGGGTCAAGGACATGCCGCTGCCGCCGCCGCTGGACACCGAGCACCTGGACGTGCGCCAGCTGCCCGGCGCGCTGTCCAACACCTCGCACGGCGAGGGCATCGTCCGGGGCGTCGGCTACTCGGTCGGCATCAAGAACGTCGGCTTCTCCGAGGGCTTCGACGACTACTCCACCGCCCGGGTGCGGCTGGAGGTCATCGGCGGCGAGCCGGTCGCCATGGTGCACACCGCGATGGCCGAGGTCGGCCAGGGCGGCGTCACCGTGCACGCCCAGATCGCCCGCACCGAGCTGGGCGTCGAGCAGGTCACCATCCACCCGGCCAACACCGAGGTGGGGTCGGCCGGTTCGACCTCCGCGTCGCGCCAGACGTACATGACCGGCGGCGCGGTGAAGCTGGCCGCCGAGGCCGTCCGGCGGGAGCTGATCGAGAAGGGCCGCCGCCGCTACGGCTGGACCCACCAGGACATCACGCTGGCCGGCGGCAAGGTCGTCTCGGAGAGCGCCGGCGTCCTGGTCTCCATGGTGGACCTGCTCGGCGACGAGGCCGTCGACCTCACCCGCGAGCACCACCACCGGCCCACCCAGGCCTTCGACAAGGAGACCGGACAGGGCTTCGGCCACGTCCAGTACACCTTCTGCGCCAACCGCGCGGTGGTGGACGTCGACGTGGAGCTGGGCCTGGTCAAGGTGGTCGAGCTCACCGCCGTCCAGGACGTCGGCAAGGCGCTCAACCCGCTCTCCGTGGTCGGCCAGATTCAGGGCGGCTGCACCCAGGCGCTCGGCCTGGCCGTGATGGAGGAGATCATCGTGCGGGACGGCAAGGTCCGCAACGCCTCCTTCACCGACTACCTCATCCCCACCATCCTGGACACCCCGCCGATCCCGGTGGAGATCCTCGAACTGCCCGACCCCCACGCGCCGTACGGGCTGCGCGGGGTCGGCGAGGCGCCGACCGTCTCGGCGACGCCGTCCATCGTGGCCGCCATCCGCAACGCCACCGGACTCGCGCTCAACCGGATCCCCGTCCGGCCGGAGCACCTGACCACCGAACAGCCCGGCTGACCCCGGAGGTTCACGCTTCCCCGGGGCGGCGACCGTCTTCCCCGCCGCCCCGGGGGCACCACCCCACACCCGCTGCCCCACCCACGCCGGGGCTCCGCAGCGGTGCGCACCACTCGCGAACACCCATTCGTGAACGCACCACCAGCAGCACCAGCAACCGCAATCGCACCGCGGGCACTCCCCCTCATCGAAGTGCCCCTCAGTGAGTCGATACGTCCCCCTACGCCGCTTCGTTGACCGGCAGTCAGGTCGGCTCGCCCACCCCAACCCCCTTTGACACTTGGGAGTGGACATGACCAGGATCCCCACGGAGCCCGGCACCACAGAAGACAGACCCGCCGAGGACGACACCCACCCGTCGACCCCGGCAGCACGCTCGAACAGCGCACTGGACGCCTACTTCAAGATCTCGGCCCGGGGCTCGACGCTCGCCAACGAGCTACGCGGTGGTCTCACCACCTTCATGGCGATGGCGTACATCATCCTGCTCAACCCGCTCATCCTGAGCGGCGCGGACGTCACCGGCGTCAAGCTGGACCACGCCGCGCTCACCACCGCCACCGCCCTGGCGGCGGCCGTCACCACCATCCTGATGGGCGTCGTCGGCAACGTACCGCTCGCCCTCGCGGCCGGCCTCTCGGTCTCCGGCGCGGTCTCCGCACTCGTCGTCCCGCACACCACCTGGGCCCAGGCCATGGGCCTGTGCGTGATCTACGGCCTGCTGATCGTCCTGCTGGTGGTCTCCGGACTGCGCGAGAAGATCATGAACGGCATCCCGCTGCCGCTCAAGCACGCGATCACCATCGGCATCGGCCTGTTCGTCACGGTGATCGGCCTCTACAAGGCCGGATTCATGCACACCGGCGGCCCCACCCCGCTGTCGCTCGGCCCGAGCGGAGAGCTGGCCGGCTGGCCGGTGCTGATCTTCTGCGTCACCCTGCTCGCGATCTTCGTCCTGATGGCCCGCGGCGTCCGCGGCGCCATCCTGATCGGCATCGCCGGCGGCACCGTGCTCGCGGTGATCGTCAACCAGGTCGCGAACGTACCGGCCGCCGCCTGGAAGAACTCCGTCCCGGTGTGGCCCGGCAGCCCGGTCTCCGCCCCCGACTTCAGCCTGTTCGGCCACGTCGACCTGTTCGGGGCCTTCGGCGGCAAGGGCATGGGGGCGATCAGCGCCTCGGTCGCCGTGTTCACCCTCGTCCTGGCCGGCTTCTTCGACGCGATGGCCACCATCATCGGCGTCGGCACCGAGGCCGGACTGGCCGACAAGCAGGGCCGGATGCCCGGACTGTCCAAGGCGCTGTTCATCGACGGCGCCGGCGGCGCGGTCGGCGGCCTGGCCGGCGCCTCCGGCCAGACCGTCTTCGTCGAGTCGGCCACCGGCGTCGGCGACGGCGCCCGCACCGGGCTCGCCTCCGCCGTCACCGGCGGACTGTTCGCGCTGATGCTGTTCTTCTCGCCGATCGCCGGCATCGTGCCGGTCGAGGTGGCCTCCGCCGCCCTCGTCGTGATCGGCTCGATGATGATGAGCCAGGCCCGGCACATCGACTGGTCCGACCGCGAGGTGGCCATCCCGGCCTTCCTCACCTGCGTGCTGATGCCGTTCACGTACAGCATCACGGCGGGCGTCGCGGCCGGCGTCATCTCGTACACGGTCATCAAGGCCGGGGTCGGACGCTGGCGCGAGCCCGGGGTGCTGATGTGGATCCTCACCGGGGTGTTCGTGCTGTACTTCGCGCTCACGCCGATCAAGTCCTGGCTCGGCGTGCACTAGCGCCGGCGCCGGCGCACTGCGCCGGCCTGCTGACCTGCCGGCCTGCTGACCTGCGGACCTGCTGCACCGCCTTGACGCACCACCGCCGCCGTACGGGATCGTTTCCCGTACGGCGGCGTCCCCCGCTACTGTCGAACCGTGTAAGGAGCATGCGCCATGCAGGACATCGCCGAGCAGCTGCAGGCCTGGCACACGGCCGGGCGCGCCTTCGCCGTGGCCACCGTGGTCGGCGTCTCCGGCAGCGCTCCGCGCGACCCCGGCGCGGCCCTGGCCGTGGACACGGACGGCGAGGCGATCGGCAGCGTCTCCGGCGGATGCGTCGAAGGCGCGGTGTACGAGCTGTGCCAGGCCGCGATCGAGAGCGGCGAGCCGGTGCTGGAACGCTTCGGCTTCAGCGACGAGGACGCCTTCGCCGTCGGCCTGACCTGCGGCGGGATCCTCGACGTGTTCGTCCAGCCGGTCGTGCCCGGAACCGACCCCGGGCTGGACGCCGGGATCGCGCACATCGCCGACGGGACGCCGGTGGCCCTGGCCCGGGTGATCGACGGCCCGGCCGGGCTGCTCGGCGCCACCCTCGCCGTCACCGCCGACGGCGTCGCCGGGGCGCTCTCCGTCGGCCCGACCACGGTCGGCGCGCTGGAACGGGCGATCGTCGCCGAGAGCCGGGCCATGCTGGAGGCCGGACGCACCGGCCGACTCGTCCTCGGCCTGGACGGGCGCCCCTGCGACGAGCACGGGCAGGGCACCGTCACCTGCTTCGTCGAGTCCTACGTGCCCGCGCCGCGGATGCTGGTATTCGGGGCCATCGACTTCGCGGCCGCGGTGGTGCGGATCGGCAAGTTCCTCGGCTACCACGTCACCGTCTGCGACGCCCGGCCCGTCTTCGCCACCGCCCGCCGCTTCCCCGCGGCCGACGAGGTCGTCGTCGACTGGCCGCACCGCTACCTCGACTCCCAGCTCGGCCGGATCGACGGCCGCACCGTGCTCTGCGTCCTCACCCACGACGCCAAGTTCGACATCCCGCTGCTGGAACGCGCCCTGCGGCTGCCGGTCGGCTACGTCGGCGCCATGGGCTCGCGACGCACCCACCGGGACCGCGAGGCCAAGCTCCGCGAGGCCGGGCTGACCACCGCCGAACTGGCCCGGCTGCGCTCCCCCATCGGCCTCGACCTGGGCTCGCGCACCCCCGAGGAGACGGCCGTCTCGGTCGCCGCCGAGATCATCGCCCACCGGCGCGGCGGCAGCTGCCTGCCGCTGAGCGCCGGGGACGGACCGATCCACCACGACACGGACCTGCCCGCCACCCCGGCCGAACCCCGGGAGCCCCGGAGCCACGCCGCCTGAGCAACGCCGCCTGAGTCACGTTGCGTGGCCACCGGGGCGGCGGGACGCTGGAGTTGCGGACTCACCCCGAGCCCGGGGAAGGAGCGGGACGATGCGCGCCCTGCTGGAAATCGAACTCGACACCGAGGCCGGCAACAAGGCCATCACCGACGGGAAGATGGCGGAGGGCATCCAGCAAGCCCTGGCCCAGCTGAAACCGGAGGCGTCCTACTACTTCGCCCGCAACGGGCACCGCACGATGATCGCCGTCATCGACATCGCCGACGAGGCCTCGATCCCGTCCATCGCCGAGCCGTTCTGGCTCCAGTCGAACGCCAGGGTCGACATCCACCCGTGCATGAACGCCGACGAGCTCATCGAAGGCCTACGGCGGCTGAGTTCCTGAGGACCGCCGGCCACACCCGTCAGTCGCTCAGCGCCAGCTTCACGCCGAACCCCACCACGACCGCGCCGGTCACCCGGTCCATCAGCCTGCGCGCGGCCGGCCGGCGCAGCCAGCCGCGCAACACCCGGGCGAAGCCCACCAGGACCGTCGACCAGAGCAGCCCCTCCACGACGTGCACGCAGGTCAGCGCCACGCCGGCGGCGAAGTGCGGGACGCCGGCGGGGATGAACTGCGGCAGCACGGCCACGTAGAACACCCCGACCTTGGGGTTCAGCAGGTTGGTCAGCGTGCCCCGTCGCCAGCCGTGCCCGAACCCGCCCTCCTGCTGCTCGTCCTCGGCCGCCGCATCGGCGCCCCGGGCACGCAGCATCCCGACGCCCATCCACACCAGGTACGCGACGCCGGCCCAGCGCAGCACCTCGTACGCCACCTGCGAGGCGGTCAGCAGCGCCGTCACCCCCGCCGAGGTCAGCGTCCCCCACACCAGCGTCCCGGTCTGGATCCCGAGCACGACCCCCCAGGCCTGCCTCCGCCGCCCCGACGCGGACGTCCGCAGGACCAGGGCCGTGTCCAGCCCGGGTGTCAACGTCAGCAGCCCCACGACGAGGGCGAAGGACCACAGCGCGGTTGTCATCTCCATGGCCCCGGATGCTCTCACAGCCCCCCGACAGTGCCCCGGGCGGCGTCAGTCCGCGGTACCCGGCGGCACGACCCACTCGGTCGGCTGACCGGTGACGGCGGCGATCATGTCGTAGTCGCCGTCGTAGTGGAGCACGGTGGCGCCGTGGCGCTCGGCAGTGGCCGCGATGACGAGGTCCGCGACCGACGGCGCCCGCCAGTTGCCCCCGGTGGTGAGCATGGCCTGCACCTCGATTGCGCGGTCCCAGACCTCGTCAGGGGTGGGCAGCCAGTCGAAGCCGCTCAAACCTTCCCGGATCCGAAGGGCGTCGGCCTTGGACCGGGCGCTGTGCATGATCTCAAGCTCGACAGCCCCGCAGATCGCGACCACTCCCCTGATGATCAGGGGCTTGAGGACCGTCCTCACCGCCGGCTTGGAGAAGCGGGCAAAGGCCGACTTGTCGATCAGGAAGCGCTCACTCACCCTCTTCCACCGGCCCGGTGAGGTCGGGCAGCCCACCCTCGGCGAGCCAGGCCATGAAGGCCTCGCGCTTGCGGCGCTTCACCGCATCCTCAAGTGCGGCGTTGACGGTGGCGACCTTCGTCGTCGTACCGAAGATCTCGGCCGCCTCAGCGAGCAGTTCGTCGTTGACGTCTATCACGGTACGGGCCATGGTCGACCTCCCGGAGCGGGCCTGCGATATCAATACCGAGAATACTTGATATCACGGGCCCCACTGGTCCGTTCCGGTGATATTCGCCCGGTCAGGTGATGTTGAGGCGGGCGGCGAGGCGGAGGAGGCCGGGGCTGAGGCGGGAGAGGAGGCGGGCGGCCTTGGCCTCGGGGGTGACCGGGACGACGGCCTTGCCGGTGCGGACCGCCGCGAGGATGGCGGTGGCGACCTTCTCCGGGGGGAAGCCGCGGCGGGCGTAGAGCTTGGCGGCGCGGGCCTGCTTGGCGGCCTGTTCGGCGGAGGAGGTGGCGGAGAACGTGGAGGTGCGGGTGATGTTGGTGTTGACGATGCCCGGGCAGATGGTGGAGACGCCGATGCCGTGGCCGACGAACTCGGCGCGCAGGCAGTCGGAGAGCATGAAGACGGCGGCCTTGCTGGTGGCGTAGGCGGTGAGCGCCTTCGAGGGCAGGTAGGCGGCGGCCGAGGAGACGTTGACGATGTGGCCGCCCTGGCCGCGGTCGGCCATCAGGGTGCCGAAGGCGCGGCAGCCGTGGATCACGCCCCAGAGGTTGACGTCCAGGACCCGCTGCCACTCCTTCTCGGTGGTCTGCAGGAAGGTCCCGGAGTGGCCGATGCCCGCGTTGTTGACCACCACGTCGGGCACCCCGTGCTCGGCGGCGACGGTCTGCGCGAAGGCGTCCACCGCGGCGCCGTCGGAGACGTCCACCCGGTAGGCGTGCGCCGCCGGGCCGATCAGCGAGGCGAGTTCGGCGGTGCGCTCGGCGGCCGCGAGGTCGAGGTCGCAGACCACCACCCGGGCGCCTTCCTCGGCGAAGGCGAGCGCGGTGGCCCGTCCGATGCCGCTGCCGCCGCCGGTCACCACGACCAGCCGGCCGTCGTCCAGCGCGGGTGCCCCGCCGGCGGCCGCGTCGGCGCTCCCCGGCTCGTTGCGGGCGGTGAACTCGCGGACCATCCCGGCCACGGTGGCTCCCTTCTCCAGCAGCGCCGACCAGTGGCCGGCGTGCAGCGTCCTGCGGGTCAGCTTCGGCGCCCAGCGCTCCAGGCCCTCGGAGAGGTAGGTGCCGACGTAGCGGTCCCGGGTGAGGGTGATCAGCTGGACCGGCACCTCGGTCGGCCGCTCGCGCGGACTGCCCATGGTCGGGCGGAAGTTGGCCCGGTACAGCTCGATGCCGCGGACCGCGTCGCGGCGCAGGCTGCGCTGCGGGTGGTCGGCGCGCGGGGTGACGTGCTCCAGGCCGCGCAGCACCCGCGGCCAGGCCCGGGCGAGGCCGAGGCGCCAGACGCCGGGGGCCAGGTAGGGCAGGTGGAAGGCGGTGATGTACCAGGAGTGCAGGCCCTGGTGGAGCAGCTGCCCCAGGTGGCGCGGGGTGGGGCGGCGCAGCCGGTGGCGCAGCCAGTACCCCATGTGGTCCAGGCTGGGGCCGGACATCGTGGTGTACGAGGCGATCCGGCGTTCGGCGCCCGGCGCGGTGACGGCCTCCCAGGACTGGATCGAGCCCCAGTCGTGGGCCACCAGGTGGACCGGGCGGTCCGGGCTGACCGCGTCGGCGACGGCGAACAGGTCCTCGGCCAGGTGCTCCAGCCGGTAGCCGTCGCGGTCCGCGGGGACGCCGGACTCGCCGGCGCCGCGCACGTCGTAGCGGACCACGTGGTGGTCGCGGGCGAGGTCGGCGGCGATGTCGTCCCAGACGGCGTGGGTGTCGGGGTAGCCGTGGACGAGGAGGACGGTGGGGGCCTCCGGGTCGCCCTGCTCGAAGACGGCGAGCGGCAGGCCGCCGGAGTGGACGGTCCGGCGGCTGGTCCGGGGGGTCGTCGGGGGCGTCGTCGGGGGCGTCGTCGGGGGCGTCATCGGGTGGCCTCCAGGGCGGTCGGCGCGGTGGCGGTCGGGTCGGCCGCGTGCGGCGCGGTGGCGGACGGCTCGGTGGCGGCAGTCTGCTCCGTCGTCGCGTCGGTGGTCCAGCGGCGCACGTGGGGAAGGTCGTCGTCCAGCCAGTAGGCGTCGTCCTCGGTGACCACCAGCAGCTCCTCGAACTTGATGCCCACCCCGCGGAAGCCGATGTGCGGCTCGACCGCCCACAGGCCCGGGGTGGGCGCGTGCCGGGACGAGCGGCCGTCCGCCCAGAGCGGCGAACGGCCGTGCAGGCGCTCGGAGATGAGCTCGCGCCCGAGGGTCTGCAGGGTGCGCACGCCGAAGCCGAAGACGTTCACCCCGGCCGGGCCGCGGGTGACGGTGCGGGTGACCTGGTGGCCGATCACCCGGCCCGGGTAGACCTGGTGGCGGTTGTCGTAGCCGTGCGCGGCGAGCTGCGCGTCCACCGCCGCGTACACCTCGTCGAGCGGCTTGCGGGCCCGCACCTCGGCGAGGATCAGCTCGCGGTAGACCTTGAGGTCGGCGGCCAGGCGGTCCCAGATCCGGTTCTCGCCGACCTTGCCGCCGTAGCCGATGTCCGCGGTGTAGCCGTCCACGACGGGCGCGCAGTCCAGCACGTACGGCATGCCCTCCTCCAGGCGGCGGTTGCCGGCGAAGAACTGCAGCGGGGTGTGGAAATGCCGGAACGCCGTACGGTCGCCGAACCAGGCGAAGGGGACGTGGAAGAAGTCCTCCACCCCGGCGGCGACCAGGCAGCGGCGCAGCTCGGCGGTGGCCTGCCGCTCGGTGACGCCGGGCTCGATCCACGCGGCGACCTGTTCGGCGCAGTGGTAGGCGAGTTGCTGGGTCTCGCGGAACCGGGCGAGGTCGCGCTCGGTGTAGCGGAAGGCGGGGGTCGTGTTCGCCATGGCGGGGGCTCTCCTTCTAGACGTCGAGCACGAGGGTCTCGCCCTCGGCGGCCCGGGAGACGCAGGGCAGCAGGGCGCCGTCGGCGCGCTGCTCGGGGGTGAGGCGGCGGTCCCGGTGGTCGGGCGAGCCGGCCAGCACCCGGACCTCGCAGGTGCCGCAGAAGCCCTGGTGGCAGGAGTACGGGAGGTCCGGGCGGGCCTCGCGCAGCACGTCCAGGGCGGACCGGTCGGCGGGCACGTCGAGGGTCGGGCCGTCGGCGCCGAGGCGGACGGCGAAGGGCGCGCCGTCGGTGATCGGCGCCGCGCCGAAGCGCTCGAAGTGCAGGGCGGTGGCCGGCCCGCCGGACCCCACCGGGCCACCGTCCAGCGCCCGCTGCACGGCGGTGAGCATCGAGGCGGGGCCGCAGCAGTAGACGGCGGCGCCGCGCGGGGCGTGGGCCAGCAGCTCGGCGCCGGTGGGGACGCCGCCGTGCTCGTCGTCGGTGCGCAGCACCACGCGGTGCGGGTCGAGGGCGCGCAGCTCGTCCGCGTACGGGAGGGTGTCGGCGCTGCGGCCGACGTGCACCAGGCGCCAGTCCAGGCCGTGCCGCTGCGCCTCCCGGGCCATCGGGAGCAGCGGGGTGATGCCGATGCCGCCGGCCAGCAGGAGGACGGCGGGTTCGGCGCAGAAGGCGAAGCCGTTGCGCGGGCGGCGGGCGGTGATCCGGGTGCCGGGGTGCAGGGTGTCGTGGATCTCGACGGACCCGCCGCCGCCTCCGGGCAGCCGCCGGACGGCGATGCGGTAGCCGGCGCGGTCGGCCGGGTCGCCGCTGAGGGAGTAGTGGCGCTCGCGGCCGGAGGGCAGGGTGAGGCGCAGGTGGGCGCCGGGCTGCCAGGCCGGCAGCGGGCCGCCGGAGGGGTCGGCGAGCCGCAACTCGATGACGTCGGCGGCGAGTTCGCGGCGCGCTGTGACGACCAGCTGCAGCGGCGGGAGGGGGCGGCTGAGCGGACGGCGGGGGTTGCGGCGCAGCAGGGGGCCGCCGAGGGCCTGCACGTAGCGGTCCTGGAGTGCGGTGAGGCCTCGCAGGAAGCGGTCCGCGCGGGGACGTCCGTAGAGGTCGGGGGGCGGGGTGAGCAGGTCCATCCGGCGGTCCTTGGCGTGGGAGGGGGGGCGAACGGGCGACAGCGGACGGATGTCAGATTTCAGCTGACAGATAACAGATGACGTTATCTGTTATCTGAAATCTGTCTGCTGAACTCTGTCAGCTGACATCCGTCGGCTGAACGTTGTCGGCTGAAACCCGTCAGAGCCCGGCGGCCGCGCGGGCGGCCGGAGAGGTGGCGAGGTAGCCGAGCGCCTGACTGGAGGAGCCCTCCTGGGTGGGGTGGTAGCCGGGGCGCAGGTAGCGCAGACCGGAACGGACCGACTTGACCGGGTCGGGCAGCAGGCCGCGCTTGGCGATCCGGTACGCCTCGCGCCAGCTCGGGCGCAGCCGCCCGTCGAGGGTCGGGTCGGCGGCCAGCAGGAAGCGCACGCCGCGCACCCAGAGGTGGACCAGCAGCGGGCCGGCCATCGCCATGGTGCGCACCCGGCGCCCGTACCCGGGGTCGAGGTGGACCAGCAGGTCGAAGGCGACGCTGCGGTGTTCGACCTCCTCGGCGCCGTGCCAGCGCAGCAGGTCGAGCATCGTCGGGTCGGCCTTGGCGCGGTCCAGTCCCGGGGAGTTGAGGATCCAGTTGCCGAGGAAGGCGGTGTAGTGCTCGATCGCCGCGATGGCGGCGATCCGCTCGATGAGGGCCTCGCGCCGCTTCGCGGGGGTCAGCCCGGGCCGTTCGCCGAGCACGCGCTGGAAGACCCAGGCGACCTGGCGCACGTACGGGCGGGGGTCGAGCCCCTGGCCGAGCAGGTGGTCGAGGA
The DNA here is from genome assembly GCF_014656195.1 of Kitasatospora xanthocidica. Lineage (GTDB taxonomy): Bacteria > Actinomycetota > Actinomycetes > Streptomycetales > Streptomycetaceae > Kitasatospora > Kitasatospora xanthocidica. Next base: position 215,546 of record NZ_BNBY01000002.1, read on the forward strand.
CTTCCTGGTGCGCCTCCGCGTGGATGGCCTCCTGGCCGATGAACCCGAGGACCTCCTCCCGGAGTTGCTCGTCCCGAATGAGCGGCAGGGCCTCCTTGAACACCTTGACGAACCAGCGCTCGCCCTCGGGGAGGAGGAGGTGGAGGACGTTGAGGATGTGGGTGGCCATCGGCTCGTCCGGCACCCAGTGCAACGGCAGCCGGGCCCAGTCGAAGCGGACGTCCCGGGGCTCCAGGACGAGGCTGTCGTGCACGCGCGCGGCGGGTGCGGCGAGGGCGGGGACGGGGGTGGGACGGGGCATGGCAGGCCCTCCTGACCTGGGGGCGGCGGCTCGGCTCCAGGAAACGTACTCGCGGGTAGCGTCGGGGACAAGGGGTTCGGCGGCTCTTATCGACATCGAGTCTAATAAGTGATGTGCACCGCACGGCACCCCCGGAAACCTTCCGGGAAACACGCGAGCCCCGCCGGATCCCGGCGGGGCTCTTCACGTGGCGGACGGCACGTGGCGGACGGCCGTACGACTCAGACCGCCATCGCCAGCATCAGCGGTGCCGCCCGGGCCGCCAGCAGCTCGGCGGCGGCCTTCAGCTTGTGGATGTTGTCCACCGGCATCGAGGTGGCCAGACAGCCGACCGTGCTGCCCGCCGTGATCGGCACGGCGGCGCACACCGTGCCCAGCGCGTACTCCTGGATGTCCAGCACCGGCACCGTGGCCGGCTGCCGCTCCAGACGGTGCATCAGCTGGTCGGCGTCGGTCACGGTGCGGGAGGTGAGCCGGGCGACCGGGTGCCGGGAGAGGTGGTCGCGCCGGCCGTCCGCGTCCAGCTGGCTGAGCAGGCACTTGCCGATCGCACTGGCGTGCGCGGTGGCCCGGAAGTCGACCCACTCCTGCACGGCCGGCGCGTAGTCGGCCGCCGCGACCGCCTCCACCGACAACTCGCCGTCGTGGTACCGGGTGAAGTACACCGCGGCGCCCAACTCGTCCCGGAGTTCGGCGAGTTTGCGGTCGAGTCGGGCCTTGACCAACTGCTCGCGGTTGTTCTGCCCGAGCAGGGCGAAGGTGCCGCCGAGCACCCAACCGCCGTCCTGGCACTGGAGGTAGCCCTCGATCTCGAGGATCTCCGCGAGCCGGCGCACGGTGGGCAGTCCGAGCGAGGTCTCCCGCGCGAGGCCCACCAGGGTGGCGCCGTCGGGGTGGCGGTCGACCGCCTCCAGCAGTCTGAGGGCGTGCTGCAGGGAGGTGAACGGGCCGGTCGGGCCCTGGTCCAGCGCGGCGTGACGACCCGGGGCTGGTGTCGACATGTCGTCCCCTTCCGATGTCCCCCCACGGAGCGACCGCGGGCACGCACCAGCCTATCCACCCGGCGGCTCGGACGACTGCCGTCCGTGAATATCCGTGAACATTCCGTGCAGCAACCTCCGGTCGACCTGGGGAAACCCGACCCGGCCATCACGGAGCGGGAGCCGCGTCCCCGGACCCCGGCGGCCACCGCAGGCCACCGCAGGCCCCTCCCGCCCCGGCGGGCCCAGGCAGGCCGGAAACCAGGAAACAGGACCGGCCCCTCCCCCACTGCCCGGGGGGAGGGGCCGGTCCTGGTGAGCGACGGTCAGCCCTCGTCGCCCGCGCGCAGCTCGGCGACGGCGGCGGCCAGGCGGGCGCCGTACTCCTCGTCGGCGGCGTGGAAGTGGGCGAGGTTCTTCTCGACGATGTCGTCGCGCGACACCTGCGCCAGGAAGCCCGCGATGTTCTCGATCAGGCGGGTCTTCTCCCCGGCCGACATCAGCCGGTAGAGCTCGCCGGCCTGGAAGAAGTCGTCGTCCTTGCTGTGGGCCGGCGTGGTGTAGGTGCCGGTGTGGCCGTCGACCTTGACCGGCGCGGCGAGCGCGTTGTCGGTCTGGGCCGGGCCGTCGTACGAGTTGGGCTCGTAGTTCTTGCCGCGGCCGGCGGTGTTGACGGCCATCAGGCCGTCCCGGCCGTAGTTGCTGGCCTCGGTGGCGCGCGGGGCGTTCACCGGCAGCTGGGTGTGGTTGACGCCGAGGCGGTAGCGCTGGGCGTCGGCGTAGGCGAACAGCCGGCCCTGGAGCATCTTGTCCGGGGACGGGCCGATGCCGGGCACGAAGTTGTTCGGCGAGAACGCGGACTGCTCGACCTCGGCGAAGACGTTCTCCGGGTTCTTGTTGAGCACCAGGCGGCCGACCTTGACCAGCGGGTAGTCGGCGTGCGGCCAGACCTTGGTGAGGTCGAAGGGGTTGAAGCGGTAGTCCGCGGCCTCGGCGACCGGCATCAGCTGGACGTAGAGGGTCCAGGACGGGAACACCCCGCGCTCGATGGCCTGGTGCAGGTCGCGCTGGTGCGAGTCGGCGTCGGCGCCGACCACCTCGGCGGCCTGGCCGCCGTCCAGGGAGCGGATGCCCTGGTTGGTCTTGAAGTGGTACTTCACCCAGTACGCGTCGCCCTCGGCGTTGACCCACTGGTAGGTGTGCGAGCCGTAGCCGTTCATGTGGCGGTAGGAGGCCGGGATGCCGCGGTCGCCGAACAGCCAGGTGATCTGGTGGGTCGAGGCGGGCGAGTGCGCCCAGAAGTCCCAGACGTTGTCCGCCTCCTGCACGCCGGTGTACGGGTCGCGCTTCTGGGAGTGGATGAAGTCGGGGAACTTGACCGGGTCCTTGATGAAGAACACCGGGGTGTTGTTGCCGACGAGGTCGTAGTTGCCCTCCTCGGTGTAGAACTTCAGCGCGAAGCCGCGCGGGTCGCGCACCGCGTCGCTGGCGCCCAGGTTGCCGGCCACGGTGGAGAACCGCAGGAAGACCTCGGTGCGCTTGCCGATCTCGGAGAGGAAGCCCGCCCGGGTGTACCGCGAGACCTCGTCGGTGACCTCGAAGTAGCCGTACGCGCCGGAGCCGCGGGCGTGCACCACGCGCTCCGGGATGCGCTCGCGGTTGAACCGGGCCAGCTTCTCCAGCAGCTGCTGGTCCTGGATCAGCAGCGGGCCGTACTCGCCGGCCGAGGCCGAGTTCTGGTTGTCGGCGATCGGGGCGCCGGACTCCGTGGTCAGGATCTTGGACATGGAGGGTCCTTCAGGTGTCGATAAGGGCGGTGCGTGGAGAGGGGTCTGACCGATCGTCAGGAGGAGGCCTCAGATGCGGCCTCGGGTGCGGCCTCAGGTACGGCCTCAGACGCCGAGCAGGCGCCAGACCGCCGAGCGGCGGCGGGAGGAGTGCTCGCCGTCGGGGCCGTCGGCCGGCCGGAGCGCTGCGACGGCGGCGCCGGCCGCGGCCGGGTCCGCCAGCGGGCGGGCGGCGGCCAGGGCGGCGGCCTCGTCCGCGGTCAGCCCGGCCTCGGTGAGGGCCGCGGCGGCCTCGGCGGCCGGGACGGCGTCGAACCAGCGCAGCGCGAGGGCCGCGCGGCCGGCCTCGGTGAGGCGGCCGGTGAGCCGGAGGCGGGCGAGCCCGCCGTCCGGGTAGACGTTGATGCGCACGTGGGTCACCGGGCGGCCCGGGTCGAGCCGGAAGCGGTGCCGGGTGTCGGGCTGCAGCCGGGTGCGCGGCAGCAGCTCGAACCATTCGCCGTCGGCCGGGTCCGCCCCGGTCGAGGCGTCGAAGCCGATCAGGTCGGCCCAGCCGGGGGCGTTGGCGACGAAGTGGGTGGTGTCCACCTCGGCGGCCAGGACCTCGCCGCCCCCGGCCAGGGCGATCTGCACCCAGTCGTTGGCCTTGTCGCGCCGACGCCGGGTCTCCCAGCCCTCGCCCATGACGGAGGCGCGGCCGGGAGCGTTCAGGTTGTGCGGGGAGGAGAAGTAGCGGTCGGACGCCGCCTCGGCCACGCCGCCGTACTCCTGGGCGGCCAGGTCGAAGGTGAGGCCGTCCAGTTCGCGCGGGTCGGGCAGCACCTCGCCGTGCACCCGCAGCCGGGCCACGCCGCCGTCCGGGAAGATGTTGAGCCGTACGTGGGTGTAGCGGGTGGCGTCCTCGACGGCGAACTCGTGGGCGGTGTTCCCCCGCAGCGGGGTGCGCGGCACGATCGCGGTCCACTCGGCGTCCGCCAGTTCCTCGGGCGAGGGGTGGCCGGGTACGGACGCGGCCTCGACGGAGCCGGACTCCGGGTAGTTGCCGGTGAAGTGGGCGGTGTCCACGATGACGCCGCGGATCACGCCGCCGACGCCGAGCCGGACGACCGCCCAGTCGTGGTCCAGGTCGGTGGGGTGCGGCTGCTCGGCGGAGACGCCGCGGCGGCGCTTGGACTCCCAGCCGTCCATGATCTGGCCCTTGTGGCCGAAGGTGTGCGGGCGGAACTCGGCGGGCTTGGCGACCAACAGGTTCTCCGCGTCCGCGAAGGTGTCCTCGTTGGTGGCGACGACGCCCGCGCCGAGCAGCCGGGAGGCCAGGTTGACCAGCTCGGTGAAGGGAGCGCTCGGGGTGTCGGCAGTGGTCACTGGCTCTCCTCAGGAGGCGGTGTCGGTTCGGAAGGCTCGGAAAGCGGTGTCGGTTCGGACGGCGCTGGCGGTTCAGAAGGCGCTGGCGGTTCAGAAGGCGCTGTCGGTTCGGCCGGCGCTGTCGGAAAGGGAGTCGGCGGGCCGGACGAGCTGCCGGCCGAAGGGCCGGGCGCCGGTGTCCACCTCGCGGCCGCGCAGCCAGGTGCCGCGCACCGCGCCGGTGAGGGTCCGGCCCGCGTACGGGGTCACGGGGTTGCGGTGGTGCAGGCCGCTCGCCCGGACGGCGAACTCGCCGTCGGGGTCGAAGGCGACCAGGTCGGCGTCGTGGCCGGGGGCGATGGCGCCCTTGGTGCCGGTGAGGCCGACCAGTTCGGCCGGTCCGGCGGACATCCAGCGCACCACGTCGGACAGGCTGTGGCCGCGGCGGCGGGCCTCCGTCCAGACGGCCGGCAGGCCGAGCTGCAGCGAGGCGATCCCGCCCCAGGCGGCCGCGAAGTCCCCGCTGCCGCCGTACTCGGGCAGCAGCTTGAGGTCGGGGGTGGACGGCGAGTGGTCGGAGACGACGGCGATGAACTCGCCGTTCGCCAGGGCCTCCCAGAGCGCGTCCCGGTTGGACTCGTCGCGGATCGGCGGGCAGCACTTGAAGGCGGTGTCGCCGTCGGGCACCTGCTCGGCCGCGAGGGTCAGGTAGTGCGGACAGGTCTCGGCGGTCACCCGGACGCCGTCCTCGCGCGCCCGGCGCAGCAGCGGCAGGACGGCGGCGGAGGAGACGTGCAGGATGTGGACCCGGGCGCCGGTGCGCCGGGCCGTGTCCAGCAGGTGGGCGACGGCCGCGGTCTCCGCGTCGGCGGGGCGGGAGGCGAGGAAGTCCCGGTAGTGGACGCCGGGTTGCTGCGGGGCGGCGGCGAGGACGGCCGGGTCCTCGGCGTGGATGATCGCCAGTGCGCCGATCCGGGCCTGCTCGGCCAGCGCGGCCTCCAGGTCGGGGCCCTCGACGTGCGGGAACTCGTCCACGCCGGAGGGGGCGAGGAAGCTCTTGAAGCCGAACACGCCCTCGCGGTACAGGGGTTCGAGGTCCGCGACGTTGCCCGGGACGGCGCCGCCCCAGAAGCCGAGGTCGACCCAGGCCTGGCCCTCGGCGGTCTTCCGCTTGACCCGCAGTCCCTCCACCGTGGTGGTGGGCGGGATCGAGTTGAGCGGCATGTCGATGATCGTGGTGACACCGCCGGCCGCGGCGGCCCGGGTGGCGGTGGCGAAACCCTCCCACTCGGTGCGGCCGGGCTCGTTGACGTGCACGTGGGTGTCGACCAGGCCGGGCAGCAGAGCGGTGTCGCCGAGGTCGACGAGCTCGCGGTCGAGGAGCTCGCGGTCGGCGAGTTCGCGGTCGGCGAGCTTGCGGTCGCCGACCGCGAGCGAGCCGTGGGCGACGACCCGCTCGATCCTCCCGTCCCGGATCAGCACGTCCGCGGGGCGCTCTCCGTCGGGCAGGACCACCCGCCGGGAGCGGATCACCGTGGGTTGGCTGAAAGGCATGGGAGACCTCCGGAACCTGGGAGTCGGGGGTGGTTGGGGGGTGGGCCGGACCCGGGGAGGTGAGGGATTGCCGGGGAGCCTAGGCCCGCCTTCAACAAAACGTCAATGGATGAACGTACGAGGGCTCAGCCCGGCAGCAGCTCTCCGGCCAACTTCTCCCCCGCCACCTCGGCCAGCTCGGCGGCCCTGGTCATGCTGTCCCCCGGCTGTTCGGCCAGGTCGGTCAGCGCGATCGCGGCGGCGAAGCCGGCCGCCCGCCACTCGGGTTCGGCGAGTTCCAGCCGACCTGCCACGGCGGCCACCCGAACCCCCGCCCGGGCGGCCGCCGCGGCGACTCCGGCGGGGGCCTTGCCGTGGAGCGTCTGTGCGTCCAGGCAGCCCTCGCCGGTCACGACGAGGCGTGCCCCACGCACGGCCTCGTCGAAGCCCAGCAGGTCGAGCAGCAGCTCGATGCCGGGTCGCATGGTGGCGCCGAGCAGGGCGAGGGCGGCGAAACCCACCCCGCCCGCGGCGCCGGCACCGGGGGCCTCCCTGAGGTCCCGGCCGGTGACCCCGGCGACCAGGTCGGCGAACCGGGCCAGGCCTTCCTCCAGGACCACCAGGTCGTCCTCGTCGGCGCCCTTCTGCGGGCCGTAGACGGCGGCGGCGCCGCGCGGCCCGAGCAGCGGGTTGTCCACGTCGCAGGCGACCACGATCTCGACACCGCCCAGCGCGTCGGCCAGCGGCCCCGGGTCGATCTCCGCGAGCCTGCGCAACGCGGCCCCGCCGGGCGGGAGTTCGGCGCCGTCGGCGTCGCGCAGGCGCATTCCGAGCGCCTGCACCATGCCCGCGCCGCCGTCCGTACCGGCACTGCCGCCGAGGCCCAGCACGATCCGCTTGACGCCGAGCGACACGGCCCGGGCGATCAGCTGGCCGACCCCGAAGGACCCGGCCGTGAGCGGGGCGGTCCGGCCGCCGGGCAGCCGGGCGAGCCCGGAGGCCTGCGCCAGCTCGACCACGGCGGTGTCGCCCTTGACGGCGAGCGCGGCGTCCACCGGCAGGCCGGTCGGGCCGGCCACCTTGGCGGGGACGCGGTCGAAGCCGGCCGCGAGCGCGGCGGCCAGGGTCCCCTCGCCGCCGTCCGCGACGGGCAGCTCCCGCACCTCGGTACCGGGCGCGACGCGGCGGATGCCGGCGGCGATCCGGGCCGCGACCTCGGCGCCCTCCAGGGTGCCCTTGAACTTGTCGGGGGCGACGACCACATGGCCCTGGTGAGGGGTGGGGGGCATGGTGCGGTCCTCGCTTCCGTACGGGTCTGGCGGCGGTACTGCGACGTGCGTCAAGCATGTGCCCGGGACGTCAAGCATGTGCCCGGGACGTCAAGCATGTGCCCGGGAATCGGGGGGTGCGACCCCCTCCCCGCCGTTCCCCCCGTCCCGCTTCCGACGTACGGGGGGCTCCCCTCGGCGGGGAGGGGGCCAGGCGACGCGTGGGCACGACCGAAGTGCCCCCTCGGGAGGGGAACGCGTCACCGGTTGGTTCGACCGGCGGGCGGGCGGATGAGCCCCGGCCCGCGCGCCGGTCGGGTCCGGCCTCCTGACGGCGCGGGCACGACCGGATGGGTACACGCCGCCAGGAGGAGCTTTGGGGCCGGGGGCTCCGCTGGGGAGCCCCCGGTGTTTGCGGGGCTCCCGAGCGGAGCCCCGACGGTGTTACGCGACCTCGCGGCCGGAGAGCCGCTCGACGCCGCGCAGCAGCGCCGAGTGGTCGAGGGAGCCGTCGCCGTTGGCGCGGGCGGAGGCGACCAGCTGGGCCACCACGGCGCCGACCGGCAGCGCGGCGCCCACGGCGCGGGCGGCGTCGGTGACGATGCCCATGTCCTTGTGGTGCAGGTCGATCCGGAAGCCGGGGGCGAACTCGCGGTTCAGCATGTTCGCCTTCTTGCGGTTGAGCACGGTCGAGCCGGCCAGGCCGCCGCCGAGCACGTCCAGCGCGGCCCCGAGGTCGACGCCGGCGTTCTCCAGGAACACCACGGCCTCGGCGAGCACCTGGATGTTCACGGCGACGATCAGCTGGTTGGCGGCCTTGACGGTCTGGCCGGCGCCGGCCGGGCCGACGTGGACGACCGTGGTGCCGAGCGCGTCGAACAGCGGCTTGGCCTCGGCGAAGTCCTCGGCGGCGCCGCCGACCATGATCGACAGGACGGCCTCGACGGCGCCGGCCTCGCCGCCGGAGACCGGCGCGTCCAGGGTGCGGACGCCCCTCTCCTTGGCGGCGGCCTCGACCTTGATCGAGGTCTGCGGGGTGATCGAGGACATGTCGATCACCAGGGTGCCGGGCGCGGCGTTCTCCAGCACGCCGCCCTCGCCGAGGATGACCTGCTCGACCTGGGGGTCGGCCGGGACCATGGTGATGACCACCTCGGCGTCCTTCACCGCCTCGGCGATGGAGGCGGCGCCGTGGCCGCCGGCCGCGACCAGGGCGTCGATCTGCGGCTGGGTGAGGTTGAAGCCGGTGACGTGGTGGCCGGCCTTGACCAGGTTGGCGGCCATCGGGCTGCCCATGATGCCGAGGCCGATGAAGGCGATCTTGCGGCTCATCGCGTCGAGTTCCTTACGTCGTTCGTGGGGTGGGGAGGCTTGTGGGCGCTCGGGGGCCTAGGCCTGGGCGCCGCGCAGCTCGCGCGGCAGCCACCCGAAGCTGTCGGCGCTGACGCCGGTGGAGGGGCGGTACTCCAGGCCGATCGGGCCCGTGTAGCCGGCGGCGGTGAGCCGGGCGAACAGGTCCTCGAAGTCCAGTCCGCCGGTGCCGGGCTCGTTGCGGCCCGGGTTGTCGGCGATCTGCACGTGGCCGATGCGGTCGGCGTGGGTGTCGATGACCCGGGCGAGGTCCTCGCCGTTCTTGGCCAGGTGGTAGAGGTCGCACAGGAACCTGGCGTTGCCCAGGCCGGTGGCGGCGTTGACCTTGTCGACCACCTCGACCGCGGCGTCGGCCGAGACCAGCGGGTAGTCCGGGGACTCGGCCGCGTTCAGGGCCTCGATCAGCAGGATCGCGCCGACCTCGTGCGCGGCCTTGGCCGCGATCACCAGGTTCTCCAGGGCGAGCGCGTCCTGCTCGGCCGGGTCCACGCCCTCGACCCGGTTGCCGTAGAGCGCGTTGAGCGCCTTGGTGCCGAGCGAGGCGGCGAGCTCCGCGGCGACCGGGACGTTGGCCCGGAAGCGGTCCCGCTCGGACGGCACCGAGACGGTACCGCGGGCGCCCCGGCTCAGGTCGTCCAGGAAGTTGAGCCCGGTGAGCCGTACTCCGGCGTCGGTGAACGCCTTGCGGAGCGCATCCAGTTCGGCCGCGGAGGGGTCGTGCTCCTCACCGAAGGGCCACCAGAGCTCGGCGGCGGTGAAGCCGGCCGCGGCGGCCGCGGCGGGGCGCTCCAGAAGGGGCAGCTCGCCGAACAGGATCGACAGGTTGACCGTGTAGCGGTGCTTGGCAGCGGCCGTCACGTCACTCACCTCTCATCTCTCTTCCGTCATCCGCAACTTCCACGATCCGGAAGAGGGATTCTGTGTGGTGGAAGCATCTCCGGACACTGAAGGACGTGTCAAGGGCGCCGCAACATTTTGTTGAAGACGCCCGTGGGGTGCGCCGACACCGGGAACCACCCGTCCGATCGCCCAGCCCCTGCCCGCCCGCACCCCCGCTCGATACAGTGATGCCGTGCGATTGATGGTGGAGTTCACGACAGAACCGTTCGAACTGGACACGTTCCCCGAGCACGCCGCGGCGGCCCGCAAGGTCGTCGACGAGGCGGGCCTGGCCGTGTCGGTCGGCCCGTTCGGCACCGGCGCCGAGGGCGAGGCCGAGCAGGTCCTCGACGCGGTGACCAGGCTGCTCCGGGAGACCCTGGACGCCGGGGCGACCCGCATCTCGGTCCAGGTGAGCGTCCTGGGCGAGGAGGGCGGTACGCCGTGACCGAGCAGCACGTGGAGCACCAGCTCGCCGCGGCGGTGAAGCCGCTGCTGGACGCGGTCGGCGCGACGCCCGTCCCGCTGGGCGAGGCGAAGGCCGAGGACGTCGTCCTGGAGTGGGAGGGCCGGCCGGCCCTGGCCGTCCGGCTGCCGCACCTGAGCAGTGCGCTGGACCGGCTGCTGGCCGAGATGGCCCGCCAGTTCGACGGCCGCCCGCTGGCCGAGCTGGACCGGCTGGAGAAGCAGCGGGTCGTCGCCCTGCTGGAGGAGCGCGGCGCCTTCACCGTCCGCCACGGCGTCGAGACGGTCGCCTCGGCCCTGGGCGTCAGCCGGTTCACGGTGTACAACTACCTGAACCGCCAGGACGGCTCGAAGACCTCCTGAGAGCCGCCCCGGCGCCCTCGACGGAGACCTTCCGAACGGGTGACCCCGCCGGTACGGCCAGTCTGGACCGGCCCTCGGCGGGGCACACTTGGCGAATCGCACACGAAAGGGCCCGGCAGCGCGGGCCGGTTCAAAACGTAACCACCAACCGTTCAACAAAGTGTTGACGGCCGGGTGGGGTCGATCTAGCTTTTCCGGGTGGCACCACTCTTCAGGAGGTCCACCCGTGACCAACCACCCCCACGCCCTTGACGCCCTGGCCGCGGCCGATGCCGCGGAACTGGAGGCGATCCTGCTGGAGGTATGCTCCAGCCCCCGTTGGGCCGCCGCGGTCGCGGCGGCCAAGCCCTGGTCCGACCGCGAGTCCCTGTTCGCCGCCAACGCGGCGGCCATGGCGTCACTGACGGCCGGGGACCTGCGCGACGCGATGGCCGGCCACGCCCGGATCGGCACGCCCAAGGCGGGCGACGCCACCTCCGAGCGCGAGCAGGCCGGAATCCAGGGCGTGGACCGAGCGGTCCTCGACGAACTGCGCGAGGCCAACGCCGCCTACGAGGCGAAGTTCGGCCACGTGTTCCTGATCTGCGCGACCGGCCGCACCGCGACCGGCATGCTCGCCGCCCTGCGCGAACGCCACCCCAACGACGCCGCCACCGAGGCGGAGATCGTCCGCGGGGAGCTGCGCAAGATCAACGACATCCGGCTCGGCCGCCTGCTCGACGGTTCCTGACACGTCACCGACACATTCCTGACGTACCGTCGTGGTTTCGTCGCGGTCGACCGCCGGGCATGTCGAACGCGATATGACGCACCATCACATCTGCCATCAGTAAGGTCACTTCACCCATGACTGGCATCTCCACCCACGTGCTCGACACCAGCCTCGGCCGCCCGGCCGAGGGTGTCCCGGTCGAGCTCGCACTGCACACCGAGGGTGGCTGGCAGGTGCTCGGCACCTCCGCCACGGACTCCGACGGCCGGGTCAAGGACCTGCCGGCCGTGGAGGCGGGCTCGGTCGTCCGGCTGCTCTTCGACACCAACGCGTACTACGCGCTCAAGTCGACGGAGCCGCCGTTCTTCCCCGAGGTCTCGATCGTCTTCACGGTCGCGCCCGAACAGCACCACTACCACGTGCCGCTGCTGCTCAACCCGTTCGGATACTCGGTCTACCGCGGAAGCTAGTAGACCGACCTGGAAGCTCTAGGAGCCACGTCATGGCCCACGTGCTCGGTCAGAACCAGTACGGCAAGGCGGAGAACCGCATCGTCCGGATCTACCGCGACTCCACCCGGCACGAGATCAAGGACCTGAACGTCTCGGTCTCCCTCCAGGGTGAGTTCGAGGACGTCCACCTCACCGGGTCCAACGCCAACTGCCTCCCCACCGACACCACCAAGAACACCGTCTACGCCTTCGCCAAGGAGTACGGCATCGAGTCGGCCGAGGCCTTCGGCATCGTCCTGGCCCGCCACTTCGTCGACGACACCGAGCGCGGCGTCGTGCACGGCGCCCGGATCCGGATCGAGGAGTACTCCTGGGACCGGATCCGGACGCCGGACAGCTCGGCCCGTTTCATCGGCTCGGAGGAGGTCGGCCACTCCTTCGTCCGCAACGGCCAGGAGGTCCGCACCACCGAGATCTTCTACGACGGCGAGTCCGTCCAGGTCATCTCCGGCCTGAAGGACCTCGTGGTGCTGAACTCCACCAACTCGGAGTTCTGGGGCTACATCAAGGACAAGTACACCACCCTGCAGGAGGCGTACGACCGCATCCTCGCCACCCAGGTCACCGCCCGCTGGAAGTACAACTACAGCGGCAAGGACGGCGAGGCCCAGCCCAACTGGAACCGCTCCTACACCCACGTGCGCCGCCACCTGCTGGAGGCGTTCGCCGAGACCTACTCCTACTCGCTGCAGCAGACCCTGCACGCGATGGGCACCCGGGTCCTCAACAACCGCGCCGAGGTGGACGAGGTACGCCTCGAACTGCCCAACAAGCACCACTTCCTCGTCGACCTGGAGCCCTTCGGCCTCAAGAACGAGAACGAGGTCTACTACGCCGCGGACCGCATGTACGGCCTGATCGAGGGCACCGTGCACCGCGAGGGCGTCGTCCCGGTCATCCCGGTCGTCTGACCCCTCCCGCCTCCATGGACTCCGCCCGGAATCGCCGCACCCTCCGGCCCCCACGGGCCGGTCGAGCCCGGGCGGGCCGCACCACCCGCATGATCAGCACCACCTGTTTCTCCACCCCCACCAACCGGAGTTCGTGCCTGCCTCGCGGCGGCCGGCCCGGGGCACTGGAGAAGCACCCCGGGGAATCCTTGCTCCGCCGTCCCGTCCTCGGGGGGTCTCCAGCGCCACGGGCGCGCCGGGAGCCACGGGCACAAGAGGGGCTCGACATGGCACCCAGCAGCACCAGCAGTACAGACGGCGGTTCCACCCCTGCAAGACCCCCTGGCCCGGACACGTCCACCAGCCTCCCCGGCAAGGAGTCCGGGCCAGGAATCCACCCCGTGGACGAGTTGCTGCCCCCGGTGAAGCTGATCTCCACCGGACTCCAGCACGTCGCCGCGATGTACGCGGGAGTCGTCGCACCCCCGCTCATCGTCGGCGCCGGCGTCGGGCTCTCCCCCGCCGAACTCGCCCTGCTCATATCGGCCAGCCTGTTCACCGCCGGACTGGCCACCCTCCTCCAGACCCTCGGCGTCTGGAAGATCGGCGCGCGACTGCCGTTCGTGAACGGCGTCTCCTTCGCGGGGGTCGCGCCCATGATCGCCATCGCCAAGGGCTCCATCGACAAAACGGGGGGACCGAAGGACGCCCTCCCGGTGATCTTCGGAGCGGTGATCGTCGCGGGGCTCCTGTGCTTCCTCGCGGCACCGTACTTCTGCAAGCTCATCCGGTTCTTCCCCCCGGTCGTCCAGGGCACCGTGATCACCCTCATCGGGGTGTCCCTGCTCCCGGTGGCGGTGAACTGGGCGCGCGGCGGCTCGCCGGGCGCCCCCGGGTACGGCTCCATGCGGGCCATCGGCCTCGCCGCGATCACCCTCGCCGCGGTGGTGCTCTGCAACCGGCTGCTGCGCGGCTTCTGGCAGCAGCTGTCCCTGCTCGTCGGCCTGGCGTTCGGCACCCTGGTCGCCGTCCCGCTCGGCCTCACCGACTTCGGCGCGGTCCGGGACGCGAAGGTCTTCGCGCTCCCCTCCCCGTTCCACTTCGGCGCGCCGGTGTTCGACGCCGCCGCGATCGTCTCGCTCTGCATCGTCATGGTGGTCTCGATGACCGAGTCCACCGCCGACATGCTCGCGCTCGGCAAGATCGTCGACCGCGAGGCCGACGAACCCACCCTCGCCGCCGGCCTGCGCGCCGACGGCCTGGCCACCGCGCTCAGCCCCGTCTTCAACGGCTTCGCCGCCAGCGCCTTCGCCCAGAACATCGGGCTGGTGGCGCTGACGAAGATCCGCAGCCGGTTCGTGGTCGCGGCCGGCGGAGGCATCCTGGTCCTGCTGGGGCTGTTCCCCGTGCTGGGCTCGGTCGTCTCCCTGGTGCCGCAGCCCGTCCTCGGCGGCGCCGGGATCGTGCTCTTCGGCACGGTCGCGGCGAGCGGCATCCGCACCCTCGCGGAGGCCGGCATGGAGTCCGGCTCCCACACCATCCTGGTGTCGGTCTCCCTCGGTGTCGGCATCATCCCGATCGCCGTACCGAACTTCTACGACTCCTTCCCGGAGGCCGTCCGGACCCTGATGCACTCGGGGATCTCGGCCGGCTGCGTGATGGCCGTCCTGCTCAACCTGCTCTTCCACCACGTCGGAACCACCCGCCGGACCGGATCCGGACAGGGCTCCGGCACGACGGTGCCGACGGCGACACCGTCCTGACCAACCCCGGAGGGGCGCGTGCCACCCGCACACGCCCGACGCGCGCCCCTCCGGACCCTCCCCCATAGGAGTGACACCATGGCAGTCCAGCCCCCGCCCGCCGACCAGCGGATCGTGATCGAGAACGTCGCGATCGCCACCGTGGACGCGAACGACACCGAGTACGCCCGCGGCCACGTGGTCATCCTCGGCAACACGATCGAGGCGGTCGGCGACGGCCCCGCCCCCGCGTGGCTGGACAACGTGGTGCGCCGGATCAACGGTGAGGGCCACCTGATCACCCCGGGCCTGGTCAACACCCACCACCACTTCTACCAGTGGATCACCCGCGGCCTCGCCCAGGACGACATCCTGTTCGACTGGCTGGTCGCCCTCTACCCGACCTGGGCCCGGATCGACGAGAAGCTCGTCCACGCCGCCAGCCAGGGCTCCGCCGCCGCGCTGCTCAAGTCCGGCTGCACCACCGCCTCGGACCACCACTACGTGTTCCCCAAGGACGGCGGCGACGTCCTCGGCGCCTCCATCGAGGCCGTCCAGGAGCTCGGCCTGCGCTTCACCGCGCTGCGCGGCTCGATGGACCGCAGCAAGAAGGACGGCGGCCTGCCGCCGGACCACGCCGTCGAGGAGCTGGACGACATCCTGGCCGCCTCCGAGGCCGCCGTGGACACGTACCACGACTCCTCCTTCGGCTCGATGCTGCACGTCGCCATCGCGCCCTGCTCGCCCTTCTCGGTCTCCACCGACCTGCTCCGCCAGTCCGCCGAACTCGCCCGCCGCAAGGGCGTCCGGCTGCACACCCACGGCTCGGAGACCGCCGAGGAGGAGCAGTTCTGCAAGGAGCTGTTCGGCATGGGCCCGACCGACTACTTCGAGTCGGTCGGCTGGCTCGGCGAGGACGTCTGGATGGCGCACTGCGTCCACATGAACGACTCCGACATCGCCAAGTTCGCCGAGACCGGCACCGGCGTCGCCCACTGCCCGTCCTCCAACGCCCGCCTCGCCGCCGGCATCGCCCGGGTGCCCGACATGCTCCGGGCCGGCGTCCCGGTCGGCCTCGGCGTGGACGGCACCGCCTCCAACGAGTCCGGCGAGCTCGGCACCGAGCTACGCAACGCCCTGCTGATCAACCGGCTGCACGGCTCCCCCACCGCCCTCACCGGGCGCCAGGCGCTGCGCCTCGGCACCATGGGCGGCGCCCGGGTGCTCGGCCGGCAGAACGAGATCGGCTCGATCGAGGCCGGCAAGCTCGCCGACCTGGCGCTGTGGAAGATCGACGGGGTCATGCACTCGTCCATCGCCGACCCGGTCGCCGCGCTCACCTTCGGCGCGCTGCCGCCGCTGTCGGTGCTGTTCGTCAACGGCAACGCGGTGGTCGAGAAGGGCCAGCTGACCACCGTCAACGAGGACCGGATCGCGCGCGACTGCGCCCGCGCCGCCAGGGAGCTGGCGGCCCGACCGGTCTGATCGGCCGGATCGGTTCGAGCGGTTCGAGCGGTCCGATCGGCCCGGATCGGTTCGAGCGGTTCGAGCGGTTCGAGCGGTCCGATCGGCCCGGATCGGTTCGAGCGGTCTGAGCGGTCTGAGCGGTCTGATCTACCCTCCTCCGAACTCCGGGGGCGCCCAGGGACGGTGCGCCCCCGGGACTCCGCGCACCCCACGGCGGGTGCGCGGACCCGCGGCCCCGGACCCACGGCGAGGGTCCGGGGCCGCGGTGTGCCCGGCGCGGGGCCCGCTCCCACCCCCGTGGGGAAGGGGCCCCGCAGGTTCAGTGCGCCGAGGCGCGGACTCCACTCGGGCGGGCGGCACCCGGGCGGGCCGCACCGGCGACGGCCGCCGGCAGGGCGGCACCGGCGACGGCGAACAGGGCGGCGAGGACCACCCAGCCGAGGGCGCCGTGGTCGACGACCGTCAGGCTGATCACCAGCGGGCCGATCACATGGGCCGCCGCCTGACCGCTCATGAAGACGCCCTGGTACTCGCCGTGGGCCCGCTGGTCCGCCAGGTCCAGGCTCAGCGTCCAGCCGCCGGCCGAGGTGAGCAGTTCACCGAGGCTGTGGACCAGGGCGCCGCCGAGGACCGCCGCCACGGCCACCGCCGTCGGGCCCGCCTGCGCCGCCGCGTAGAGCAGACAGCCGCCCGCCAGCAGCAGCGCGCCCCGCAGACAGGCCCGCGCGGCCGTCGGGACGTCCACGACACCCCGGCTCGCCCGGACCTGGAACCCCACCACCAGCAGGCAGTTGACCACGTCGACGGCGGCCACCACCGCCGGGGGCGCGTCCGTCGCGAGCACGATCCAGAGCGGTATCCCCACGGTGAGCACGGCGAGTTGGAGCTCCAGGACGGCGTGCAGGGCGGTGACGAGCAGGTAGCGACGATCACGAAGAGCGGCACCCCTGGGCTTCACCGCTCCATCGCTGTCGCTGTTCTGACTATTCGTCAGATTAGGAACGGGGAGCCCGGCCAGCAGCACCGTGGCACCGAGGAAGCTCACCGCGTCCAGGACCATCATCGTCACGTACCCGGCATAGCTGTCGGCCTGCAGCGCCAGCGCGGCACCGGCCGAGCCGACCACCAGCCCGGCGTTCATCACCGACCGCAGCAGCGCCCGCGAGTGGACCTGGCCCTCCGCCGGGAGCACCCCGGCGATCAGCGCGCTGCGCACCGCCGCCGCACCGCGCTCCAGCAGCGTCGCCACGCAGGCGAGGGCGACGAAGGCGGCGAAGGAGTGTACGAAGGCGTACCCGAGGACGGCGAGCGCCTCCAGCGGCCCGATCGCGAGCAGCAGCCGCTTGCCGCCGACCCGGTCGGCGAGCCGCCCGACCGGCACCCCGGCGAACACCCCGCAGATGCCCGCCGCGGTGAGCCCGAGCGCGATCCGGCCCGGCGTCAGGCCCACGGAACGGGTCAGGAACAGCACGCTGACCGTCACGAACAGACCGTTCCCGATGTTGGTCACCAGGCTCATCAGGGCGAGCCGGCGCACCAGCGGGTCATGGCGGAGGAGGCGTCCGGTGGTGGGCGGACGCACGGTGGCGGAAGTCATGGCAGAAGGACACCGGGATTCCCGGACCGGCGGAATTCCTTTACCGTTGCGGTCAATGTTCGAGTTCCGCTTCGGCGTCGACGACCTCGCCGCCACCTGGTTCGCCTGCTCCCCGCTGCAGGAGACGGTGCTGAGCCTGCGCGCCCGCAGGTTCACGGCCTACTACCCGGAGCAGCAGCCGTGGATCGCAGGCTGGCAGTCCCGCTACGAGACCCTGGACACGGCCCTGCTGGGGTCGCTGGTCACGCCGAACGCCTTCGTCCCGGACTTCCTGACGCCGCGCCCGACCGCTCCCCGCCCGGACTTCGCCGCAGAGCTCGCCGGGATGGCCGCCGCCCCGCCGGAGGTGGTGCGCGCGGACGTCCTGGCGGCGTACCGGAGCGACGGGAGCGCGCCGCCGCCGGTGCTCGCCGGACTGCTGGACGATCCGGCGCAGCTGGTCGCCCGGGTCGCGGAGGCGCTGGAGGCCTACTGGAAGCGCTGCCTCGCGCCCGCCTGGTGGCCCAGGGCGCGCTCGGTGCTGGAGGCGGACATCGTGTACCGGGGCCGGATGCTCTCGGAGCGCGGTGCGGAAGGCCTGTTCGCGGACCTCGACTTCCGGCTCTCCTGGCGGGCCGGCGTGCTGACGCTCGACGACGCCAACCCCGCGGTCCGGGCGCTGGGCACCTCGGTGGACCTCGCCGGGCGGGGGCTGGTGCTGATGCCGACGCTGTTCGGGCGCGGCGCGCAGACCGACATCACCCAGCTGGGACCGCCGCTGGTCAGCTACCCGGCGCGAGGGAAGGCCACCATGGCCGAGGGGCTGGGTGTCGGCGGACCGGCGACGGCGCCGAACGGGCCGCTGGCCGCACTGATCGGGGTCCCCCGGGCCAGGCTGCTGGCGCTGGTGGAGACCCCGGCCAGCACCACGGAACTGGCGCACCGGCTCGGGGTCACCCCGGGTGCGGTCAGCCGCCACCTGGGCGCGCTCGCCGCGGCCGGGCTGCTGGAACGCAACCGCCACGGCCGCAGCGTGCTGTACGGGCGCAGCGCGCTGGGCGACGCGCTGGTGGCGGGGCGCCCGCACCTCGGGGGCGGGGGCTGAGGGCTTTCAGCGAACAGATGACAGATAACAGATGATGAAATCTGTTATCTGTCACCTGTCAGCCGCCGACCCGTCAGGCCTCGCGCCCGATCGTCGCGAGGTAGGCGCGCCAGCCGCCGTGGTGGGTGATCTCGCGGTGGACGCCGCGCTCGACCTCGCCCCGGGCGAGCAGCATGGACAGGCACGCCGAGCCGTCTGCCAGCTCGATCACGCCGAGCTCCAGCTCGCGCGGCTCGCCGGGCAGGATGTCGTCCCGCAGCCGCTCCAGGCTGATGTCGTACAGCTCGCCCTCGATGGCGGTCTCGACGCCCGGGTCGGCCAGCAGCCCCGGGCAGACGTCCGTCCCGCCGCTGTGGTCGATGGAGAAGAAGCGGTAGCCGGGGGCGGTCCGGACCGGCCCGATCAGCGCGTCGGCGACCTTGGCGTGGAAGGGACCGCCGACCATCGCCTGGCCGTTGAAGAAGATCCGCGGCACGGGTGAACTCCTTACGGGAAAAAGGCCGTTCCGTACGGCGACGAGAGGACAGGTGGATTCGTCGCCGTACGGAACGGAGCAACGGGCCGCCGGAGTGCTACAGCCTGGCAGGCGCCGAGGCCGGCACCCGGCGGATAGGTTCGGTCTCAGCCCAGCAGGGGAAGCGCGGGGAGGGTCAGGAAGTCCGCGAACTCCTCGGCCAGGGCGACCTGTTCGAAGAGCTGGGCGGCCTCGCGCCAGCGGCCGGCACGGTAGGCGTCCTCGCCCAGCTCGGCGAGGAGTTCGGCCAGTTCGGTGGCAACCAGGTTGCGGACGAGTTCGGCGGTGGCCTTCTCGCCGGTGTCGGAGAGCACGACCCCGTTGTGGATCCACTGCCAGATCTGGGAACGGGAGATCTCGGCGGTGGCCGCGTCCTCCATCATGTTGAAGATGCCGACCGCGCCCAGCCCGCGCAGCCAGGCCTCGATGTAGCGGACGCCGACCTGGACGGCGTTGTGCAGGCCCGCGTGGGTGCAGCTGCCGCCGGCGCCGGCGATGTCGAGCAGCTGGGCGGCAGTGACCGGCTCGGACGGGCCTGGGTTGTCCTTCTGATGGGGCCGTTCGCCGAGCACCGCGTCGAAGGAGGCGCGGGCGACCGGCACCAGGTCCGGGTGGGCGACCCAGGAGCCGTCGAAGCCGTTGCCGGCCTCGCGGTCCTTGTCGGCCTTGACCTTCTCCAGCGCGGCCGCGTTGACCTCCGGGTCCTTGCGGCTGGGGATGAACGCGGCCATGCCGCCGATCGCGTGGGCGCCGCGCTTGTGGCAGGTCTGCACCAGCAGGCGGGTGTAGGCGGCCATGAACGGCGAGGCCATGGTCACGCTGTTGCGGTCGGGCAGGATGTAGTGCTCGCCGGCGTCGCGGAAGTTCTTGACGATCGAGAACAGGTAGTCCCAGCGCCCGGCGTTGAGGCCGGCCGCGTGGTCGCGCAGCTCGTAGAGGATCTCGTCCATCTCGAAGGCGGCGGTGATGGTCTCGATCAGGACGGTGGCGCGGACGGTGCCGTGCGGGATGCCGAGTTCGGCCTGGGCGTGGGTGAACACGTCGTTCCAGAGCCGGGCTTCCAGGTGGCTCTCGGTCTTGGGCAGGTAGAAGTACGGCCCGGAGTTGGGGTCCTCGGCGCCCTTGGCGAGCAGCCGGGCGGCGTTGTGGAAGAAGTAGAGGCCGAAGTCGACGAAGGCGCCGGCCACCGGGGTGCCGTCGACGAGCAGGTGGTTCTCGTCCAGGTGCCAGCCGCGCGGGCGGACGACGACGGTGGCGAGTTCGGCGGCGGGCTTGAGGACGTACGCCTTGCCGGCCGGGGTGGTGAAGTCGATCCGGCCCTCGTAGGCGTCGATCAGGTTGACCTGGCCGCTGACCACGTTCTCCCAGGTCGGGGAGGTGGCGTCCTCGAAGTCGGCGAGCCAGATCCGCGCGCCGGAGTTGAGGGCGTTGATGACCATCTTGCGGTCGGTCGGCCCGGTGATCTCGACCCGGCGGTCCTGGAGGGCGCGGGGCGCCTCGGCGACCTTCCAGTCGCCGGCCCGGACGTCGGCGGTCTCGGGGAGGAAGTCCAGCGTGCCGGTCGCCGCGATCTCGGCGCGGCGGGTCTTCCGCCTGGCCAGGAGTTCCTGCCGGCGGCCCTCGAAGGCGCGGTGGAGGCCGACGACGAAGGCGACCGCCTCCGGAGTGAGCACCTCCTCCGCCCGGGGGACGCGCGGACCGGCGACGGTGACAACCGGGGCGGCGGGAGAGGCGGTTGGGGGTACCCCCGGCCGGAGGCTGGGGGAGGGCCCCTGATCTGCAGCCATGAGCAGGACACTCCTAAGACGGTTGAGCCTGGCGAAGGGAGCTCCGGTGGGAGCCTCCTCGGGAACTTCCTCGATCGATACCCACCTGTCGGCGAGTTCGATTCTGTAAGGTGGAGACTAGTTTCCGCGATACAGAATTTCAACGGTTTGTTGATGAGGTCGCCGGGACTCTACTCCTCCCCGACAGCGAAGGGAACGCCGGTGGTTGCGACCCCCGACACAGCATCGACGACGGGCGCCGACCGCGCGAGCGGCGGCGTGCAGTCCGTCGAGCGCGCCTTCCAACTCCTGGAGGCGCTGGCCGACTCGGGCGGCGTGGCCACGCTCAGCGAGCTCTCCACCACCTCCGGCCTCCCGATGCCGACCATCCACCGACTGGTTCGTACCCTCGTCCAGCAGGGCTATGTCCGCCAGGACACCGCCCGCCGCTACACCCTCGGCCCCCGGCTGATCCGCCTCGGCGAGACGGCCGGCCGGCTGCTCGGCAGCTGGGCCCGCCCCTACCTGGCCGAACTCATGGAGGCCACCGGCGAGACCGCCAACCTGGCGGTGCTGGAGGGCGGCGAGGTGGTCTACGTCGGCCAGGTGCAGTCGCGCCGCTCGATGCGGATGTTCACCGAGGTCGGCCGGCGGGTGCAGCCGCACTGCACCGGCGTCGGCAAGGCCCTGCTCGCCCAGCTGCCCGAGGAGGAGGCCCGCGCCGTCCTCGGCCCCAACCCGCTGGCGGCGCACACCGAGTACACGGTCACCGACCCGCAGGAGCTGATGCGCCAGCTCGCCGAGGCGCGCGAACGCGGCTACGTCGTCGACGACCAGGAGCAGGAGATCGGCGTCCGCTGCATCGCGCTCGCCGTCCCGGGCGCGCCGACGCCCACCGCGCTCTCGGTCTCCGGGCCGGAGGCCCGCATCCGGGCCCTGGAGGAGCAGGCCGGGGCCGCCTCGCTGGTACCGGTGATGCAGCAGATCGCGACCCGGCTGGGGCAGGTCCTCGCCCCCTGACCCGGCACGCCCGGCACCCCGTCCAGCGCCCCGTCCGCCACCCCGTTCGGACTCCCGTCAACACCGCGCTCCGGCGGGGAGACCCGCGCGTCCTCCATTCGGGCGGACGGCGAGCGGGGCGGATCGGGTTACCCCTCGGTCGCGACGGCGGCTCGGCCACGCTGATCCCGGACGCGGCCCGCGACGGTGTGGGCCGCCGGAGCACGAGAGCACGGTGACCGGGATGAAGCACCAGGATGTACGGGGCGTCGCACGGGGTGGAACGGAGTCGCGTGGCGGCGCGAGGAGCAGGAGGTTCGGCGGGGCCGGGCTGGTCGCGGCCGTGACGGCGGGCTGCGCGGTGGCGATGCTGGCCACCAGCCCGTCCTGGGCACTGCGCCGGCCGGAGCCCCGTCCGGCGGTGGACGTCGTCGCACCGGGCGCGCCGGGAACGTCCGCCGCCCCCGAGGTCTCCACCCTGCCCGCCCTCGCGGCCAAGCCGTCCGACTCCGACCTGGAGGTGGTCCAGCTCGACCCGGACCCGGCACCGCCCGGCGGCCGCACGACCATCCACGCCTTCATCGCCAACCTGGGCCCGGACACCACCGCCTCCCCGGTCACGGTCGTGGTCACCCTGCCGGAGGGAGTGACGCCTGACCCCCCGTTCTTCCCCACCGACTGCGAGGTGTTCCAGAACGGCCACCGGGTGCGCTGTGTCTTCGGGCCCGGACTGAAGGAAGGCCGCAGCGCCACCGCGCTCATCCCGGTGCGCCTCTCCGACGACATCGCGTTCGGCTCGCACGAGGGCTTCGTCGCGCTGCGCAGCCCGGACGACCGGAACGGGAACAACAACCGGCAGCCGTTCGACCTCAAGGTGGTCGAGACGGCCTAGGGTCCCTGAACCAGGTTCGCCCCACCGGGTGCCGGGCGCCGGCGAGCGGCTGCCGGCCTCCGGCCCCGGTGGGGCGGTCCTACGGGTTAGCGATCACCGGTCACCGGTCACCCGCCGCCGGTCAGCGGTAGACGCGGACGTAGTCGGCGGCCATGGTGATCGGGGTGGTCCCCTGCGGCGCGGGGTGGTACTTCCCGGCGCACACCGAGAGGTTGAGGATCAGGTACGCCGACCAGTTGGCGCCGACGCCCTTGCCGTCCGAGTGGACCTTCACGCCGTTGACGTACCAGTCCACGGAGGTGGCGCCGTAGTAGGTGCCGATGGTCACCCACTGGTCCTTCGCGACGGCGCTCGCGTCGGTGTAGTACTTCGGGGTGCTGGGGTTGACGTGGTTGGTCAGCTCCAGCAGGTTCGGGTTGTCGGGGTGGTACTCGAAGGAGTCGATCTCCCCGTTGCCGTTCTTCCAGGTCCACAGGGCGGGCCAGGCTCCGGTGCCGGCCGGCAGCTTGACCCGGGTCTCGGCGTAGTCGCCGGTCTTGACCTGGAAGCCCTCGCTGGAGCCCTCGGTGGTCAGGAAGCCGGTGTTCCAGGCCTGCTTGCCGTTCTCCAGGGTGTTGGAGCCGGGCGCGGCGGTGAAGGTGGCGACCCCGTTGGCGACGCTGACGTTGTTCTTGTTCAGCCAGTCCAGCTTGTTGTCGTCCGGATTGTGGTTGCCGTAGTGGTACGAGCTGCTCTTGTCGCCGACCCAGCGCTGACCCCAGGAGATCCCGCTGTTGAACTCGTCGGACCAGGTCAGCGACTTGCCGGCGACCGGGGAGGACGGCGCCGGGGTGGTCGGGGTCGCGGTGGCGCTCGGCGTCGGGGTGGGGCTCGGCGCCGGGGCCGGGGTGGCGGCGGTCGAGACCACGAGCTGCTGCGCGGGCAGGTTGTGCCAGGCGCCCGCCTGGTCCTGCCAGAAGCCGAACTGGGTGTACGTCCCGGCGGGCAGGGTGCGCGCACCGCTGGTGAAGTTCACCCCGCCCGGGCAGATCTGCAGGTTGGAGGCGTTACCGGGGAAGTCCAGGTTGGTGCCGCGCGCGTCGCGCACGCCGACGCCCACGGTCTTCGCGGTGAAGCAGGCCGAGGAGTGCAGGGCGAGCGAGGCCGTGGTGGCCTTGCCCGCGACCATGGTGGCCGGGGCGAGACGGTCCTGGGTGACGGTGGGCGCGGTGGCGGCCTGGGCACCGGTGACGGAGGGCACTCCGAGCAGTCCGGCGCCGCTGATGGCGAGCGCCCCGGTGGCGGCGAAGGCGGCGTTGCGGCCGCGGCGGGAGGAACGGGCGGCGTGGCGCGGCGCGTGGCGCCGGGCAGCAGGCATCGATATACGCATGTGGTGGCCTCTGCGACGCCTGCGAGGTTAGCTGTCGGGTTCGGGCTGCAGTTGCCCGGCCGCCTGTGGAGCGGCTTCACCCCTAGCCTCGACCCGTACGCGCGAGCGCACGGGGCCGGGCGCCGACCTTGGTTCCCCCGCCCCTGTCCGCTGTGGTGCTCGGTGACCCGTCGGCGAGTGGACAGGACTCGGCGTCCCGGCGACGGGGTCCGCGGAGGCGGACGGTCGTTGCAGGCTAGGCAGGCCGTACGTGAACGGACAACTTCCTCGGGCCGGTTGTCGTGCAGCTCACAGTGGTGTCGATCAACGACGCTGCGTGGTGGCCGAGTTGATCACCTCGCGCGGCCCAGTGGTGGCCGGGCTTCGGGCCGGCGCGGTGGCCCCGCTGCGGCCCGGCTGCGGTCGCGATCCGCACCGTGGCCGGGCCACACCGTGACAAAGATCTGACCGAATTCACCCGGTCGGATAAATTGGAGGCCTGACATCTTCCGCAGTGCACAAGAGCACCGAACCCCGAAACGAGGAGCCGCCCCACCATGACCGTGTCCCTGCCCGCCTTCGCCGGCCGCACCTACGTCTTCCGGGCCGACAACGGCGCGGCCTTCCGCAACACCTACTCGGCCGACGGCACGCGGCTGCGCTGGGAGGGCCTCGGCGAGTCCGCGGGCCAGTGGGAGGACGTGCGACTGCACGTCGCCGAGGTCGCGCCGGGGATCTACTTCGTCAGCTGGACGGAGCAGAGCGGGATCACCGTCAGTCATGTGATGGACCTCAACGCGCAGACGGTCCGGGCGTTCTGGACCTTCGAGGGCGAGGGCGGCCGGGTCGGGCAGCTGCACACCGGCACGCTGGAGCGGGTGGCCTGAACCGCCTGACGACCGAACCCCCGGGGCCGCGGGCTCCGGGGGTTCGGTCTGTTCGCTCTGTTCGCTCTGTTCGCTCTGGTCGGACGCTTCGGTCTGTTCGGACGGTCGGCGGCCGGGCGGTCCAGGTCAGACGGTCTGGTTCGGCACCTTGAGGTGCTGGGACATCCACTCCAGCGAGGACGGCAGCAGCGCGCTCCAGGTCTCGAAGTTGTGGCCGCCGTTCTCCAGCATGCTGTACGAGACCTTCATCGGGCTCTGCACCGCGTCGACGAAGGCCTCGGTCTCCCGCCGGTAGTCGCCGTCGCCCTTCTTGGTGCCGGCGAGCAGCACGGACACCTTCGGCGGCGGCAGGTTCTTCAGCCGCCACATCAGGTTGGCCTCGTCCCGGCGCTGCTTGCTGCCGCCGAACAGGTCACCCGTGGTCGGGTCGTCGGCGGCGTCGTAGTAGGCCGAGAGGGCGACGGCCGTCGGGAAGACGTCCGGGTGGCGCATGGCCAGCTTGAGCGCGCAGTAGCCGCCGGTCGAGTTGCCCATGAAGGCCCAGGCCTGCGGGTCGGACGAGACCCGGTAGCTGGCCTGGATCGCCGAGGGCACGTCCTTGGTGAAGTACGTGTCGGACTGCGCGCCGTTCGGGATGTCCTCGCACTCGGTGTCCTGCGGCAGCGCGGGCGAGGGACGCATCAGGACCATGACGGTCGGCTGCATCCGGCCCTCCTGCAGCAGCTTGAGCGCCGCGCCCGGGTAGTTGAAGCGGGTGATCAGGTTCTCGGCGATCCCCGGGAATCCGGTGCTGACGATCACGGCCGGAAACTGCTTCTGCGCGTACTCCGGCTGGAAGTACTGCGGGGGCAGGAAGACGTAGCCCTCGGTGGACAGCCGGCTGACCGCGCCGTCGATCCGGACCTTGCGGATCTCGCCGGACTGGCTGGGCTCACGGCCCATCGCACCGCCACCCTTGACCGCGGCGTGGCCGATCGTCTCCACCACGAGCCGGCCGGCGGCGTCCGCCTTGTTGTGGATCACCACCGGGCCGGTCTGGCCGGTGCCCAGCAAGTCGTCCCAACTGCTGTAGAAGGCGAAGTAGTTGTTCGCCACTAGGCCGAGCGCCGCGAGCACCGTGAGCTGGGTGGCGAACAGCGCGCCGATCCGGCCGAGCACCGCCTGCCAGGACTTCTTGGCCAGCCTGGGCCACAGCCAGACCGTACCCCCCATCACCAGGAGGGCGATCACTACGGTCAGCGCCAACACCTTGTGGCTCGTCAGACCCATGTCCTACTTGCTCCCACGCCTCGAACTCCAGTCCCCTCCGCTGGGGACATCCGAGGAGGTCACCCCGGTTCCCCCGCCGGGACGCGAGGACCAACCCTAGCGCTACCTGGGAGAAGGCCCGCGAGTCTGGGAGTTCGCGAGGAACGGATGACAGCGGACGGATGACAGATGACAGCTGACAACTTTCGAAATCTGAAAGCTGAAATCTGAATTCTGTCAGCTGTCACCCGTCCGCCGTGACCCGTCCGCTGTGACCCGTCCGCCATCGGGTTGGCCCGGGCGACGACGGGGGAACGAACCGATGCGAGCCGGCGCAGCCCGGCGCGAACCGGTACGGGCCCGACACAGGAGGCGACCGATGGGCGGCTGGACGGCGGAGATCAGGGCCCGGGTACGGGAGCCGCGGATCTGGTACGTGGCGACCACCGGGGTGGACGGCGCCCCGCACGTCACACCGATGTGGGTGGACCTGGCGGACGACCGGGTGTTCTTCAACACCACCATCGGCCGGGTCAAGGAGCGGAACCTCCGCCGCGACCCCCGCGTCTGCCTCTCCCACGCGGACCCGACCGACCCGTACGACCGCATCCAGATCCACGGCCGGGCCGTCGAGTTCGTGACCGGCGACACGGCCGACCGCCAGATGGACCGCCTCGCGCACAAGTACCTCGGCGTGGACCGCTACGGGTGGGGCATCCCGGGCGAGCGGCGGGTCACCGTGTTCGTCGAGCCCACCCGGATCCGCCGGGTCGTCGGCGTCGAGCCCCTGCCCGCCACCCACCGGGCCGACTGACCCCGCCTTCGCCCGCCGGCCCCTGGGGGCTCAGGACACCCGCCCCCAGAGCCGCAGCCCCGCCGTGAGCTCCCGCATGCAGCGCGCGCCCAGGTCCTGCGGGGAGCCCGGGCCGGTGGCGGGGGCGTCGGAGGTGGCCCACTGCTCCAGGGCCACCCGGATCGCCGCGGTGGCCGCGGCGGCGGCCAGCCGGATCTCCAGCGGATCGGTGCCCCGCGGGCAGCGTTCGGCGAGGACGGCCCGCAGCCGTTCCTCCGAGTCGGCGTGGACCCGCTGCCAGGTTCCCTCCAGCCGCGGGTCGCGCAGCAGGCTGCGGGTCCACTGCATCATCTCCGCGCCCGCCTCGTCGGGCGGCGTCAGCGACGCGACCGCCGCGCGCTCCAGCGCCTCGCGCAGCGGCAGGTCGTCCGGGCTGTCGGCGAGCTGGTCGACCCACTGCCGTCCGCCGGCCGCGAGCAGCGGGGCGACGGCGTCCTCCTTGACGGAAAAGTACCGGTAGAAGGTGCGCAGCGAGATGCCCGCGGCGAGCGCGATCTCTTCGGCGGTGGTCGATTCCGCCCCCTGCTCGGCGAAGAGCGCGGCGGCGGTGCGGGCGATCTCCAGCCGGGTGGCGTCACGGCGGCGCTGGTTCAGGGTCGGGCGTCCGGTCACGGGGTCAGCCTACGCGGGCGAATGCCACTGTGGCACTCCACGCCGAGTTGGCACGACAAGACTTTTTGGCACGTCGTGCCAAGTAGGCGTACCGTGCCGCCAGAGGTCGAGAGACCACGAACGGAACGGAGTACCACCATGGAGCGCTTCAGCGGACGGAACGTCCTGATCACCGGCGGTGGCTCGGGCATCGGCCAGGCGACCGCGCACCGGATCCTCGCCGAGGGCGGGAACGTCGTCGCCGTCGACGTCAACGAGGACGGTCTGAAGAAGACCCTGGACCGCGCGACCACCGACGGCACTGCGGACCGCCTGGCCATCCGGGTCCTGGACATCTCCGACGAGGCCGCCGTCGTCGCGGGCGTCGCCGAGGCGGTCGCCGCCCTGGGCGGCCTGGACGTCCTGGTCAACGCGGCCGGAATCCTCCGCGCCTCGCACACCCACGAGACCAGCCTGGAGTTCTGGAACACGCTCCTCGCGGTGAACCTCACCGGCACCTTCCTGATGACCCGCGAGGCGCTCCCCGCGCTGCTCGCCGCCGGCAAGGGCGTGGTGGTCAACTTCAGCTCCACCTCCGCGAGCTTCGCCCACCCCTACATGGCCGCGTACGCCGCGACCAAGGGCGGCATCCAGTCCTTCACCCACGCCATCGCCTCGGAGTACTCGAAGCAGGGCCTGCGCGCGGTCTGCGTCGCCCCGGGCAGCATCGACAGCGGCATGACCAACAACCCCGGCCTGCCCGCCGACACCGACTTCAGCCTGCTCGCCAAGCTCGCCCCCGCCCTCGGCCAGGGCTTCGCGGGCCCGGAGACGGTGGCCGGCGTGATCGCCATGCTCGCCTCCGACGACGGCGCCTTCGTGACCGGTACCGAGCTCCGCATCGACGGCGGCACGCACATGTGACCCAGCCCGCCCACGCGGTCCCGAACGGCGGGGGCCCGTGCCGTCCCCCGTACGGCGCGGGCCCCGCACGGCGTCAGCGGAGGGGCTTTGACAGGCGGATCTCCCGGCCGCCCGCGCCCGCGACGGCCTCCGTACCCTCGCCCGCGTCCGCTTCGGTGGGCGTGAGCGGGGTGAAGCCGTGGCGGCGGTAGAGGACGAGGGCGGCGGTGTTCCCGGGGAGGACGCCGAGGTGGAGGGTGGTGCCGCCGCCGGCACGGGCCCAGTGCTCGACCTCCTCGATCAGCCGGTCGGCGACGCCCCGGCCGCGCGCCCGCGGGGCGACCCACAGCGAGCGCAGCTCCCGTACGCCCTCGGGCGACCCGAGGACCCCGCCGACGAGGCCGACCGGGGTGGCGGGCGCTGTGCCTGGGACGTCGTCCAGGAAGGCGGCGACGTGGTGGGCGCCCGGGAGGTGGAGCCGGGCCCGCCAGCGTTCCTCGCCGCCGTCGTGCCACTCGGCGAGGCCGTACGTGAAGGCGTACGGCGCGTCGGTCAGGGCCGCGAGGCGGAGGTCGCGCCAGAGCGGCCAGTCGGCGGTCGTGAGGGTTCGGAGTGTCACCATGGCCGATCACCGTAGACCGGACCGCGTCGGGTGATCGTCAGCCCGTTCGGGCCCGGGCGTGACGGCCCCTCGGGAGCGTGCCGCCGCGGGCGTCGCGCCGGTCGGCGAGGGTGTTGCCCGCCGCGGCGACGGCGGCCCCGGCCAGGAGGAAGGCCACCGTCATCAGGAAGCAGGCCCCGGCCACCCGGCGGTAGCCGCCGTGCAGCCGCGGGTCGAGGAACGGGTACGGGTACCAGTCGACGGCGTGGCCGCGCAGCAGGACGTACGCCAGGTACAGCAGCGGAAGCCCCAGCCAGCCGAGCACGACCGCCGGGCGTACCCGCCGCACCGGCGGGTCGACCAGCCAGTCGGCGAGCACCAGGAGCGGCACCACCCGGTGCAGCACGTCACCCACCCACGGGATCACCAGGTGCTCCGGGTACGTCGCCAGCAGCGTGCCGAAGGCCAGCCCGGTGATCGCCAGGTAGAGCACCACCGCCCCGCGCACCTCGTCCGGCACCGGGCGGCGGCCGGCCAGGCCCGCCCAGCCGCCGTAGCCCAGGACGGCGAGGCCGGCCAGGTTGCTCAGGTTGGTGAAGGAGCCGGAGAAGTTCAGCACCCCGGTGGGGTCGTTCGCCGCGCGGTAGCCGGAGAAGCAGAGGGCGACGGCGGCGAGGGCCGCGACGGCGAGTCGGGCGGGCGCGAGCCACGCGTGGACCGGTGGTGCGGGCATCGTCGGATCCGCCTCTCTGCGAGCGCCCCTCCCCCGGTCGTCCGGTCATCCGGTCCGTACGGTCGTCCGATCATCCGGTTGTCCGGCCGTACGGTCGTCCGGCGGGAGGGCTACTCGGATTCAAACCCGGGCGGGCGGAGTCGGCCACAGGAGCCGGCCCGAGCCTCGCGGCGGCTTCGGCGGGGCGCGCCCCCGGGCAGCGGCCGGGTCGGGCTCACGGGGTGCGCCAGTCGGCGGCGAAGGCCGTGGCCGGGTTGGTGGTGAGGAGCAGTTCGGTCAGCTCCGGGCCGAAGGTGCGGGCCAGTCGCGGGGCGAGGTCGGTGAGCAGCCGGACCGGGCCGCCGGCCTGCCGGGCGGTACGGGTGGTGGTGTCGGCGCCGAGGAGCAGCCGGTCGGCGTGGCCCGCCTCGACCAGGTCGGCGATGACGTCGAAGGCCTGGAGGTCGGCGGGGTGGCCCGCCCGGGAGGGGCTGTCCAGCGCGAGGTGGACGCCCTCGGCGGCGAGGCCGCGGTACACGGCGCGGTCCGGGAAGCGGGTGAGGTGCCCGAGGATGATCCGGTCGGGCCGGACGCCGTGCCGGCCGCTCAGCCGGACCAGGACCTCGTGCGGATCGCCCTCCGGTTCGAGGTGGACGGCGATCGGCGCTCCGGTGGCGTGGTGCGCCTCGGCGGCCGCGGCCATCGTGCGGTGGGTGTGCGGGGTGGTGCGCCCCGGGTCGTCCGCGACCTTGATCAACCCGGCGCGGACGCCCTCGGCCGCACCCGGCAGTCCGGCGGTGATGTCGGCGACGAAGCGCTCGGCGAGGTCCTCGGAGGCGGACGTGTCGGGGACGTCGGGGCTGTTGACGGCGGGGTCGGCGCCCCGCGTGTAGTGGACCGCCTGGTGCGCCCCCGTGGCGGCGACGATGTGGACGCCGGTCGTCCGGGAGAGCGCGGCGAGGGCGTCGGCGCCCCGGCCCATGCCCCTCGGAGTCCACTGGACGAAGGAGCGGCCACCGGCGGCCGCGAAGGCCCGCAGGACCTCCTCGGCGGCGGCCGGGTCGTCCAGCTCCTGGCCGGCGAGCAGCGGGCTGCGGATGAAGAGGTGGTCGTGGGAGTCGGTGACGCCGAGGTCGGCGGGCGCGAGGTCGCCGAGGACGGTCCGGACGGTGCGGCTCATGCCTGCTCCTTCGGGGCTTCGGTGGGCGCGGTGGCTGTGGTGGCTGAGCCGGCGCCGGCCGTGGCGGCTTCGGCGTAGGTGGCGGTCGCGACGCGCAGGCCGGCCAGGGCCTTGGGGAGGCCGACGTACGGGGCGAGGTGGACCATGACCTCGGTGATCTCCTCCGGTGTCAGGCCGATCCGCAGGCTGTAGCGGACGTGGTCGGCGAGCTGGGGCTCCACGCCGCCGAGCGCGGTGAGTGCGGCGAGGTTGGCCACCTGGCGGTCGCGCAGGGCGAGTCCGGGCCGCTGGTAGGTGCCGCCGAAGAGGCTGGTGACGATCCAGTCGGGGAACCCGGGGGCGAGGGCGTCCAGGCCGCCGAGGGCGGTGGCGGAGGCCGGGCCGGCGAGTTCGGCGAGCAGGGCGTAGCCGGCTTCGCGGTCCGACGGGGCGGGGGCGAGGTCGGCCGGGATCGGTGTGGTGGGAGTCATCGGGACAGCGGGTCCTTTCACCAGTGGCGGCCGGCCGGCAGCCGGTCGAGTTCGGGGCGGGAGAGGTGCAGCACCTGGTAGCGGGCACCGGGCACGTCCTCCGGGGCGGGGCCGTGCCAGAGGGCGAGGGTGAGCAGTTCCCAGCGGCTCGGGTCCACGGCGACGGCGGCGGTGTGCAGGGCCGGGTGCGCGGGGAGTTCGGCGAGCGCCCGCTCGACGGCCTCGGCCGGGTCGACGCCCTCCGGCAGCCGTACGGTGTCGCGGGTCGCGGTGGTCGGGGCGGCTTCGGCGGTTCCGGCGGCTCCGGCGGTTCCGGCCCTGGTCTCGGCCGCCTCCGCCGCGCTGCCGCGGGCCAGGCCGGCGCCGAGCCAGTGGTGGACGGCGGGGCGGCCGAAGTCGGCGCTCAGGCCCCGGAAGCCCGGGCCCCAGAGGAAGCTGTTCATGCCCTCGGCGGTGCGCCAGAGGTAGAACGGCGCGTACTGGTTGACCGGCGACCCCTGGTGGCCGCGCTCACGGACCAGGTACGCCTTGAGGCCGAGGCCGGGGTGGGCGTCGAGCAGATGGCCCTTGTCGGCGACCCGCTTGCGGATGACGCCCATGTCGTAGTCGGCGGGGAGGGTGATCTCGTACTGCATGGCGTGCACGGCGGGACTCCTCGGGTCGGTGCGGCAGACCGTTCGTCGGGCGCGGTGCCGGGGTCGTCAGGTCGTCAGGTCGACATGACCTCGGGCCTCACGGCGCGGCGTCAGCCCGTGCGGTGGGCCGCGAGCAGGCCGAGGGCGCCGCGGACGGCCCGGTCGAAGGGCTCGGCGCTGTCCGCGGCCCGGGCCAGCACGTAGCCGCCCTGGACGACGGCGACCACCGCGGCGGCGGTGTCCGCCGGATCCAGGCCGGGAGCGAACTCACCGTCCGCCTGCCCCTCGGCGACCAGGTCGGCGATCCGGCCGCGCAGCCAGTCGAAGGTCTCCTCGACGGGGGCACGCAGCTGCGGGTCGGCGACGACGTCCGGGTCCTGGGCCATCCGGCCGATCCGGCAGCCGCGCAGGACGTCGCGGTCGCGGCGCAGGTACGCGGCGATGCGCTCGTACGCGGTGCCGGGGGCGCCGAGGTCGGCCTCGGCGATGCCCCGCAGCTGCTCGGCGCTGCGGCGCAGGGCGGCGGCCGCGAGGTCGGGCTTGCCGGTGAAGTGGTGGTACATGCTGCCCTGGCCGACGCCGGAGCGCTGCTGGATGGCCTTCGGGCTGGTGCCGACGTAGCCGCGTTCCCAGAGGAGGTCCTGGGTGCTCTCGATGAGACGGTCCTGAGTGCTCATGTGGATCACTGTACATACCAGTAGGTACAGAAGGCTAGTGGTATCGCGGATCCGGTTTCCGACCCGGACCACCCCGAGCCGAGACCGCCCGAGCCGGTCCGAGCCGGCCCAGGACGGTCCGAGACGGTCCGAGCCGGCCCAGGACGGTCCGAGACGGCCCGGCTGTCGGCGGCCGGGCGAAGACGGAGGGCCGTGCGCCGCCCCCCGGCGGCCACGGCCCCTCGACCGTTCGTCATCCCCCGCACCGCCGACCGGCATTCCGGTGCGACCGGTGGCGCGCGTCACGTCACCCACGGTGGCCGGCGTCACGCCGAGTAGGGGGGTGCACGGCGCGCTGCGCGGGCGGACGGCGGAGCGCCGACTACGGGAGTTCGCGCCGGATCACGGGGGCCACCTCGGCCGCGAACAGCTCGAGTTGCTCGCGCTGCGCTCCCTCCGTAAGCGCGTCCACCCCGATGCCGACCACCTCGTTGCCGAAGGCCTCGTGGTAGCGGTGGATCTTCTCGACCACCTGCTGCGGACTGCCGACCAGCGCCGATCCGTGCTCCAGCGCATCCTCCAGCGAGCCGAACGGCGAGTTGTTGTGACGGCCGGCGGCCGAGGCGAACAGCGCGTTCCAGTACGGGCGGTAGCCCTCGACGGCGTCCTGCGAGCGCTTCGCGACGTACAGCCCGCCGAAGCCCGCGCCCACCCGGGCCGACTTCGGGTCGTGCCCGTAGTGCGCCCAGCGCTCGCGGTAGTGCTCGACCAGCGAGCGGTACTTCTCCAACGGGTGGAAGGAGTTGGCGGAGAAGAGCGGGTCGCCGTGGCGGGCGGCGAGGTCGGTGGACCGGGTACTGGTGGCACTGCCGTGCCAGACCGGGATCGGATCCTGGAGCGGGCGCGGGGAGACGGCGGCCTCGTCGAGCGGCGGGCGGGTCGACCCCCGCCAGGTCACCTTCTCCTCGCGCCAGAGCCGGCGCAGCAGTTCGTAGTTCTCGGCGAGCGCCTCCCACTGGCGCTCCTCGGGCAGGCCGAACAGGCCGAAGTGGCGCGGGTCGTTGCCCTTGCCGATGATCAACTCAAGTCGGCCACCCGATAGTTGGTCGAGCATCCCGTAGTCCTCGGCGACCCGGACCGGATCGAGGACGCTGAGCACCGTCACCGTGGTGAACAGCCGGATGGTGGAGGTGCGGGCGGCGATGGCGCTCAGCAGCACGGGCGGCGCCGGGGAGAGGAAGGGTTCGCCGTGCCGCTCCCCCACGCCGTAGCCGTCGTAGCCGAGTTGCTCGGCGAGGACCGCCTGGTCGATGACGCTCTGCAGCTTCTGCCGTGGGGTGCGCAGGACTCCGGTGACCGGGTCGGGGGTGTTGGCGACGAGGGACGAGACGGTGAACCGCACGGCGGTCTCCTTGGAAGGCTCGGAGGGGGCTCGGGGTCGACTGAGCCGGGGCCGACCGGGCTCGGGGCCGGATGGGCTCAGGGCCGGATGGGCTCGGGCTCAGGTTCGGACGTCGGTGGGCCGCCGGAAGCGCAGGGGTGCGGTGCGACGGCCCGGGGCTGCGCTCGCGCGGCCGGCACCGGCGGAGTCACTGACGGACCGGGGCGCCGGAACGCCCGGGCGCGATGTCAGCGCGCGGTGCCGCGGTGGCGGCGACAACAACAGCGGGGCGAGGTGGGCGCGGAGGGAACGGCGGCGACGGCGAGAACCGCGGATACGGCCAGCACTGCCCTCACGCCTCCCCCTCACCTCGTGCGCACACGGTCCTCCGCGAGGATAAGCACCGGTCAGAAGCGGGGCAAGGCCTTGCCCGGACGCGTCCGGCTGGCAAGATGTCCGGCATGAGCTACCTCGCCGCGGATGACCGCTATGCCTCCATGACCTACCGGAAGGCCGGGCGCAGTGGCGTCCAGCTGCCCGCCGTCTCGCTCGGGCTCTGGCACAACTTCGGTGACGCCCAGCCGCTGGAGGTGCAGCGGGCCGTGCTCCGCCGGGCCTTCGACCGGGGCGTCACCCACTTCGACCTGGCGAACAACTACGGCCCGCCGTACGGCAGTGCCGAGCGCAACTTCGGCTACCTGTTCGCCCAGGACTTCCGGCCGTACCGGGACGAGCTGTTCATCGCGACCAAGGCCGGCTACGACATGTGGCCCGGCCCGTACGGCAACGGTGGCAGCCGCAAGTACCTGCTGGCCAGCCTCGACCAGTCGCTGGACCGGATGGGGCTGGACTACGTCGACGTCTTCTACTCGCACCGCTACGACCCGGACACCCCCATCGAGGAGACGATGGGGGCCCTGGACAGCGCGGTGCGCTCGGGCAGGGCGCTGTACGCCGCGATCTCCAACTACCCGGCGGAGCAGCACCGGGAGGCGGTGGCGATCCTGCGGGAGCTGGGCACGCCGGTGCTGATGAACCAGTCGGCGTACTCGATCCTCAACCGGTCCGTCGAGGACGGCGGCGTGCTGGACGCGGTGGGCGACACCCGGACCAGCCTGATCGCCTACTCGCCGCTGGCGCAGGGGCTGCTGACGGACCGCTACCTCTCCGGCGAGGTACCGACGGGCTCGCGGATGTCGGTCGGGAAGTTCCTGACCGAGGAGACGCTGACCGAAACGAAGCTGGAGCAGCTGCGGGCGCTGAACAAGATCGCCGAGGGGCGCGGGCAGACGCTGGCGCAGCTGGCGCTGAGCTGGGTGCTGCGGGACCCGCGCGTCGTGTCGGTGATCATCGGCGCCAGCAGCGTGCGGCAGCTGGACCAGAACCTCGACGCGCTGGCCGGAGGACCGCTGACGGCGGAGGAGCTGGCGGAGATCGACCGGCTGAGCCGCTGAGCTTGCTCGTGGACGGGTGACAGCCGACGGGTGACAGATGACAGCTGACAGATTCTGAAATCTGAACTCTGTTATCTGTCGGCTGTTATCTGTCGGCTGAACGCTGTCCGTCGTCGGCGGTCCGGCACCGCGTCCACCGCGCCGTCCCGCAGCACGGCCAGTTCGGCCGACCGCCGCCCGGACGGCCGGGACGTCGACGAGTTCGGCGTCGTCGAGGGTGAGCCCGGCGAGCCCGCGGACGCCGAGGACGCCGCGGAGGCCGCGGAGGCCGCGGAGGGTCATGGCTCGCCAGAAATCTGCGCCTATTCCATGATGTGGGAATGGATAGCGATCCCGGTCACGGTGGGCACTGGGCAACGGGTGAACCGGCGGGCATGGAGATGCCGGTCGGCGACAACACCCGCGGGGATGCAGACGCTGGCAGGACGTCACAGCGCCACCCCTTCCTACGAGTTGGGGGATCGCGCAGCCGACGAAGGCGAGGTCACGGGCTGTCGGGGCAAGAATGTGCCACGTTATGGGATCAGTTGATCATCAACGCCATTCCATCGCAACGTCATCGACACATTCCCGAAGCACTGGCTGCCCTACGCTGAGACTCCCTCCGGCGGACCGGCCGGGGTCCCGAACAGAAACCCGAGGTGTCATGGCCGAGGCCGCCACCGCCGTCCAGAGCCCGCCGGCCGGTGCGCAGGCCGTCCAGCGCGCGCTCGGGCTGCTGCACTGCTTCCACGACAACGGCCCCGACCTGAGCGCCTCCGACCTGGCCCGCCGCATGGGCCTCTCGGTCTCCACCGCACACCGGCTGGCCCGCACGCTGGTCAGCGCCGGATTCCTGGAGCAGGACGAGCAGACCGTCCGCTACCGGCTCGGCCCGGCCGTCGCCGAACTCGGCCAACTCAGCTTCCACCAGCGCGGACTGCACCTGGCCGCGCCCGAGCTGGAGGTGCTCTCCCGGCGCACCAAGGCGACGGCGGACCTCGCTATCCGCAGCGGCCCGCACGCGGTGATCCTGGTCGGCGGCTCCGTCCGCCCGGACACCGGGCTGGGCCTGCGCCGCCCGTTGCACTCGACGGCGCTCGGCAAGGTCCTGCTGGCCTGGCCCCGCCCGGGCGAGGCGGCGACATCCACGCTCGGCCCGCTGCGCTCCTTCACCGACCGTACGATCACCGAACCGGCGCTCCTGGAGGAGGAGTTGGCCAGGGTACGGGCCGCCGGGTACGCGCTGAACGACGGCGAGTCGGCCGCCGGGGTGCGGACGGTGGCCGTCCCCGTCCTGGACGTCGCCGGGCAGGCCCGCTTCGCGCTCGCGGTCCGTTCGACCCCCGCGCACCTCACCGACGACCGGGTGGACTGGTTCCTTGGATACGCCCGCGGTTGCGCCGACGCCCTCGCCGTCCTCCTCCTACCGCCGGGCCAGCGCGCCTGACAATTCTCTGACGGCTCGTCAAAATGACTGCAGCGGCGGCCCGTCCACACCAGTCGGAGGTGCGGACGGGCTGCCGCTGTGGTCAGCGGTCGTCTACCAGGGATCAGGGATCAGACCGCGGCCGGGGTGTACTTGTAGCCGACCCGGCGGACCGTCACGATCGTGTCGCGGTAGGTCGGGCCGAGCTTGCGGCGCAGCCGGGCCACGTGCACGTCGACGGTCCGGCCGTCCCCGACGTGGCCGTAGCCCCAGACCGCGGAGACCAGGTGGTCCCGGGTGTGCACCCGCTGCGGGTGCTCGGTGAGGTGGGCCAGCAGCTCGAACTCCAGGTAGGTGAGGTCGAGCAGCCGCCCGTCGACGTAGGCGTTGCGCCGCTCGCTGTCGACGCTGATGCCTCGCCCGCCCGGTCGCACCGGGCGGGCACCCGCCGGGGCCGGCGCACCGGGGACGCCGGAGGTGCCGAGCACGACGGGAGGGCCGAAGGCCCCCGGCGCAGCGGCGGAGCCAACCGGGACAGCCTGGACGGCCGAGAGGGCCGACACCGGAGCACCCGACAGCCCGGGGCCCGCCGCCGGGTTCTCCGCCGGCACCAGCACCAGGTACCCGACCATCGGGCTGCCGCTCGCACCGCCGAACTGCGCACCGTACTGGGCGAGCAGACCCTGCGGCAGCAGGCCCTGCGGCAGGGCGGCGACGACAGTCGCGCCCTCCGGCAGCGCGGCGAGCAGCGCCTGGGGCGCCGGCGGCAGGGCCGCGCCCGGCTGCGGACCGGCGTGCGGCGGGGCGACCGCCGGGCGGGCCGGGCCGGCGTGCGGCGGACGGGCGGCCGCACCGGGCCACCGGTCGGCCACCGAGGGCGGCGGGACGGCCGGCCCCGCGCCCCTGACCTGCCCGGGCGCACCAGGAGCGGCGGAGCTCCCGGACAGGCCGGACGGAAGGGGAGGAAGCGACGGGCCGGACGGGCCGGAAGCGGGAGGGACGGACGGAACCGAGCGGACCGCGCGCAGGTGCGGGGTCGCGGTGGGCAGGGGCAGGGTGGCCGTGGAGGAAGAAGACATGGTGTGCCGCTCATTTCGCGCGTGACGGACGGGGTGGAGTCGTCTGCGCGTCGACCGGGCGTACTGCCGGGGCTGGACCGGATCGAACCGGGTCAGCGGGCGGAGGGCCGGGACGCGCTGGGCGAACCCGGACACGTCTGATCGAACAGGTGCGGCTGCCGGGACGGCCAGAACGGTTCGAGGTCGGGACGACCCCGTCGGCTGTCCGCGGCGCGGACCGCGCGCCCGTTCCACCGTCCGGCCCGTCCACCGCCCGCACGTGTCGTGGGGGCCGCAACGGTCGTTCGAGTACGGCCGACGACGGCGGGGGAAGGTCTGGGGCAGACGATGTTCACTGGTGGTCTCTCCGCTGGGCGGGTCCGGTTGGTCGGCCGCGGCTCGCCGGGACGGCGGTCCGCTACGGCCTGGTCGACGGGATCAGCGGTGCGTCGGGCGGTGGCCGGTGGGCCGGGAGCGCCGGGGACGTACCGGGACGGGGCAGGCCGGTCAGCGACAACACGCGCTGCAGATCAGCGCGTGGTCGATGTAGCGGCGGACGGTGAGCACCGGTACGGCAGCACCCGAGATGGCGGAGCCGGGTACGAGGGACCCGGGCGCGGCGGTGCCGATGAGTCGTCGGCCGACGGTCATCCTGCTGCCCTCCCCCTCGCTCTGCGCGCGGCGACGCACCCCTGCGGGTGCGTGCCGACGGTTCCTCGCCGGATCGTCGAAGGCCGTCCGCCGGTCGGCACCGCCCGTGTGAACGAGGCGT
Source organism: Kitasatospora xanthocidica (assembly GCF_014656195.1). Classification (GTDB taxonomy): domain Bacteria; phylum Actinomycetota; class Actinomycetes; order Streptomycetales; family Streptomycetaceae; genus Kitasatospora; species Kitasatospora xanthocidica. The sequence continues at coordinate 254,169 of NZ_BNBY01000002.1, forward strand.
TGCCGGGGCTCCCGACGGCATGGCCGGGCGGCCTTCGTCCACAGAGCCTTCCACGGCCGGGGCGGTCTAGGCAACCTTCCGCGTCCCGACCGTCCGGGATGCGGACACCCGAATGAGACGTCGGCCGGGACGGGACGCCGGCGGCGGCGCCGCCCGAGGCTCCCTCAGACCCCGCCGGGAGCACGGCCCGAGGCCTCCACCAGGGACGGAGCGGACCGGGAGGGCTCCCCGGCAGGCCCTGGCGGGAGCCCGGCGAGGAGCCCTCCCGGGCGCCCGTCAGGTGCGGACGGGAGTGCGCTGGCGCCGCGCCGCGGCGTGCTCGACCAGCGCGACGAGCAGGTCCTTCCCGTCCTCCCGCAGTCGCGCGTCGCAGAGCAGCACCGGGACGCCCGGGTCGAGGTCGAGCGCGTCCCGCACCTCGTCCGGCGAGAACCGGTCGGTGCCCTCGAAGCAGTTCACCGCGACCACGAACGGGATGCCGCGCTGCTCGAAGAAGTCGACCGACGGGAAGCAGTCGGCCAGCCGCCGGGTGTCGGCGAGGACCAGGGCGCCGAGCGCGCCGCGCGCCAACTCGTCCCAGACGAACCAGAACCGGTCCTGCCCGGGGGTGCCGAAGAGGTAGAGCGCGAGGCCGGGCCGCAGGTCGATCCGGCCGAAGTCCATCGCCACCGTGGTGGTGCGCTTGGTCTCGACGCCCGAGGTGTCGTCCAGCGGGCGGCCCAGCTCGCTGAGCTCCTCCTCGGTGCGCAGCGGGCGGATCTCGCTGACCGAGCCGACCAGGGTGGTCTTGCCCGCGCCGAAGCCGCCCGCGACCAGGATCTTCACCGCGGCGGCCGGACCGCCACGCCACCGCGGGTCGTTCGGACTGCCGCCGGCCGGGCGGGGGTGGTGGTCAGAGCGCACGGAGTCCATTGATCACGTCTCGCAACAGGCGCTCGTCCGGCAGCTCGGCGAGCGGAACGGGTCGGGTGACGCTGATCAGGTCGGCGTCGTAGAGGTCGCCGAGCAGCACCCGCACCACGCTGACCGGCAGGTCGGTGAAGGAGCCGAGTTCGGCGACGGAGAGCGGTTCGCGGCGGCACAGGGCGAGCAGTGTCTGGTGTTCCGGGTCGAGGACGTGCGCGGGCACGGCCCCCGCGGCCGGCCCGGGCTCGACGGCGACGACGAGCGAGATCAGGTCGAACAGCCCCTCCTCGACCGGCCGGGTGCGGCCGCGGGTCATCGAGTAGAGCCGCACCACCGGACCGGCCTCGTCGTCGAACCAGCGGTCGTCGGCCGGGGTCCGGGCCTGGAACAGGTCCACCTCGGGTCCGTCCCGGTCCGCCGGGGCCGGCAGGTCAGTGTCCGCCGGGTCCGCCATGCCCGCCGGGTCGGTGTCCGCCGGGATTCCCACATCCTGAGACGCGGCCGCGCCGGATGACGCGCTCGCGTCCGCCGCCGGGCCCGCCGCCTCCGACGCCCCCGCGCCGACCGGCCCGTCGGTGCCCACCGGCACCTCCGGGCCGTCCGGCGCGTCCGTCCTCGGATCCGCCATGGGCCCGCTCATCTCCCCGGCGGGGCGGTTTCGGTGCGCGGCTCGGCGGCCATGTGCTCGCCGACCCGCTTGACCAGCAGGGCCATCTCGTAGGCGATCTGGCCGATGTCGGCCTCGGCGTCGCTCAGCACGGCCAGGCAGCTGCCGTCGCCGGCGGCCGTGATGAAGAGGAAGGCCTCGTCCAGCTCGACCATGGTCTGCCGGACGCCGCCGACCTTGAAGTGCCCGCCGGCCCCCTTGGCCAGGCTGTGGAACCCGGCCGCGACGGCGGCCAGGTGCTCGGCGTCCTCGCGGTCGAGGTCGCCGGAGGCCCCGGTGGCCAGGCCGTCGCTGGACAGGATCACCGCGTGCCGCAGGGCGGCGACGCGCCCCACCAGGTCGTCCAGGAGCCAGTTGAGGTCCCCGGGCGGCTGCGTCGAAGTGGTCATGAATCAGTTCCTTCCGCTGGAGCGGGTGGTGCAGGTGATGCGGGTGGTACGGGTGCAGCGGGTGATGAGGGTGCTGCGGGTGACACGGGTCGCACAGGTGGTACCGGTCGTACGGGCCGTGCGGTTGCCGCGGTTGGTGCGGATCCTGCGGGTGGTGCCGGTGGTGCGATCGGTGAGGGTGAAGTCGGTGTACCGGATCCGGCGGGTGCCGCCGGCGGTACGGGTGTTCCTGGGCCCGGGCCGCGACCGACCGGCGGCGCGGGCGGCACCCAGCGGGCGAGCGGTGCCCGTCCGGTGTCCGAGGGCGCGGGCAGCGCCGCCGGGGAGGGGGCCGGGCTGATCGCCCGGAGGGACGGGTTCGGCGGCTGCCATACCGGCACGACCGCGACCCGGTCACGCGGCGAACCGGCGCGCCCCTTCGACGCGCCGTCCCGCCCCTGCGAGGAGCCGTCGCGGCCCTTCGAAGACCCGTCACGGCCCTTCGAGGTGCCCTCGCCGTCCTTCGGCGCGCCGTCGCCGTCCCTGGCGACACCGGTGAGGCCCCCGGAGGCGATGGCGACGCGCCCCCGGGTGAAGCCGCGCTGGAACGAGGCGAAGGCCGCCCGGGCCTCCTCGGGCGAACGCTCCCGCGCCTCGCGGGCCTCCTGGGAGCCCCGGTCGGTCCACACGCCCCCGGCCGAGCGCTCCCCGGCTCCGTCCCCGGCCCGGTCCTCGGCTCCGCCCGCACTGCGGAACCGTTCCTTCAGCTGTTCCGTACGCTGCTCCCTGAGCTGCGGCGCCAGGTTCGCCTGCCGGACCCGGCGCGGCAGACCGCCCGCCGTCCGCGGCGCGGTGTCCGCCGACGGAGCCCCGGCCGCCGTGGAAGCCCCGACAGCACCACCGGCCGTCCGCGCGCCGGCGGAGGCATCGCCGGCGGCCACCTCGGCAGCCGCGACGGCCTCTTCGGCGGCGGCCACCACCACGTCCTCCCGCCGGTGCCGCCCCCTGCCCGGGGCCTCCTCGGCGTCCGCCCCGGGTACGGGGACCAGGACCGGCCCGCTCTTGACCCGGGAGGCCCGACGCGGCAGACCGCCCGCCGTACGCCCCACCTCGGGAGCGGAGGGGCGCGGCCCGCCCGTCACCCGGTGCCGGCCGCCCGTGCCGGCCTCGGACGACGCGCTCGACGGGGAACCGCCGGACGCCCCCGCGGACGATCCGGCCGATGACCGTACCGCCGCCCCGGCCGCCGACCCCGACCCCGACGCCGCCCTCGACCCCGGCACCGCGACCAGGTCGCGCTGCCCGCGCCGACCGCCGCCCGCCGGCCGCCGCCCGGCCGCGACCGGCTCCGGCGCCCCGTCCGAGGCCTCGGCGAGCAGCTCGCGCGGAATCAGCACCACCGCCGTCGTCCCCCCGTACGGGGAAGGCCGCAGGTGGACCCGGATGCCGTGCCGCCGGGCCAGCCGGCTGACCACGAACAGGCCCAGCCGGTCGGTGTCGGCGAGGTCGAACTCCTGCTCCACGGCAAGGCGTTCGTTGATCTCGGCGAGCAGCTGCTCGCTCAGGCCGAGCCCGCGGTCGTCGATCTCCAGCGCGAAGCCGTGCGCCACCACCTCGCCCTGGACGGTGACATGGGTGCTCGGCGGGGAGAACACCGCGGCGTTCTCGACGAGTTCGGCGACCAGGTGGGTGACGTCCGCGACGGCGCTGCCGAGCAGGCCGGTGCCGGGGAAGGGCCGGACGGTCACCCGGGCGTAGTCCTCGACCTCGCCGACCGCCGCCCGGACCACGTCGACCATTCGGACCGGCTTGCGCCAGGCGCGCCCGGGCGAGCCGCCGGCCAGGATGATCAGGCCCTCGGCGTGCCGGCGCATGCGGGTGGTGAGGTGGTCGACCTTGAAGAGGTCCTCCAGCTCCGCCGGGTCCTCGGTGCGGCGCTCCATGGTGTCGAGCAGGGTGAGCTGGCGGTGCAGCAGCACCTGGCTGCGCCGGGCCAGGTTGACGAAGACGGCCGAGACGCCGCGCCGCAGGTCGGCCTGTTCGACGGCGGCCTCGACGGCGGCCCGCTGCACCGCGTTGAAGGCCTGGCCGACCTGCCCGATCTCGGCGTCGCCGAAGTGCAGTTCGGGCGCCTCGGTGGCCACGTCCACCGGTTCGCCGCGGCGCAGCCGCAGCATGACGGAGGGCAGCCGGGTGCCGGCCAGCTCGTTGGCCGCGTTGCGCAGGCCGATCAGCTCGCGGGCCAGGCCGCGCCCGATCCGGAAGGAGATCATGATCGTCAGCACGATCGCGACCAGGCCGATCGCACCGGCGATGCCGCCGCGCCAGAGCATCCCGATCGCCGTGGACCGGGCACGCTCGTCCAGTCCGGTGGCGATCCGGTTGTTGATGGAGGTGAGGTCGCCGAGCGCCCGGTCGGCGGTCTCCCGCCAGGAGTCGGTGTTGAGCGCCTGGACCACCCGGTCGGGGCCGCCGGCGCCGACGAAGTCCGCCTCGGCGCGGGCCAGCGCGCCCCAGGCCTCGCCGCTGCGCAGGGCGATGTAGTCGGACTGGTCGGCGGGATCGAGCTCGGCGATGTAGACGGTGAACAGCGCCTGCTGGTTGTGCAGAGCGTCCAGCGCGACCTGGTACTGCTCGGCGTTGGGCTTGCCGGCGCCGGCCCGCAGGCCCTCCATCGCCGCGTCCTCCTGCGACAGGTACTCGCGGGCGCGCACCAGCTCGATCAGGATGGTTCCCTGGCGCGGGAGTTGGCCGGTCTGCCGGGCGACGTAGGCGGAACGGAAGCCGAACACCGGCTTGACCAGGTCGCTGTACTGGCCCAGCGCGAACTCCCAGTTCAGCGCGGCACGGCCGACCTGGGAGCGCAGCGGGCCGAGCTGGTCGGCGGCGGCGATGATCTGCACCAGGCGGCCGCGCTGGGGCGTGGAGAGCTTGCCGCCCGAGCCGTCCTTCTTCTGCCGCAGCACGGCGAGGCTGTGGTCGGTGGCGGCCTTGGCGTGCTCGTAGGCGTCCCGGGCGACCGGCGAGCGGGGGTCGGCGAGGCGCTGGACGGCGGCGCGGCGCTCGTTCTGCAGGTCGACGGCGTACTGGTCGACCGGGCCCGCGAACTCCTTGTAGGTGCGGCTGATCCCCAGCTGGTTCCAGACGTCCCCGGTGGTGGCGATCGTCGCGTACACCCACAGGGCGGTGAGGGCGACGATGGGCACCAGGAGCAGCGCGATGATCTTCGCGCGGATCGAGCTGCTGCGCAGACGCATGGAGTCCTCGGTCGGGAAGTGCCAGGCGCGGACGGGGAGGGTGGGGGCCGTGGAAGCGGTGGGCGTGGCGGGAGGGGCGGGGCTCGGCGGGGGACGATGAGGAGGGATTCGGTGGGCTCCCGGCCACGGGTCTGCGCGACTCTACTACGCCCTGACCACTCGTTCGAGGGTCGAACGGGTCCGCTTCCGCACCTTGCCCCGCACACGTCAGAAACCGGTCGCGATCATGTCCGCTTCGCGCCCGGAACATCCGCAGACATCCGGATTTTCCGGACGCTCCGCACTTCCGCGCCGACCGCCCCCCCTGCCCCCGGGACCTCCCTCGGTCTTCTCTGAGTCCTTCCTGGGTCTTCCCTGAGTCCTCCGCCGCTCCTTCCCCTCGCCTCCCCCTCGCCTCCCCCTCGTCTCCCGCCGGCCTCCCCGACCACGGCACGGTCCGAGCGGACCCGTGCCGATCTCGTCGCGTCACCGTCACAACCCTGGGCAGTGCCGGAACGATCCGATAGTTTCGCTCCACCCGTACCACCGGGCGCCGCCGCCCCGGCGGCCGGAGGGCGGGCGGGCCGGACCCACAGGCGGCGCCGGGGAGAAGCGGAACTGGGGAGGACTGTGCGCGAGTTCACCACCCCCGCCCCGGGTGTGCCCGAGGCCACCGGAGGACTCGCCGACTCCCTGTACGACACCGCCGAACGCACCCCCGAGCTGGTCCAGGTGTCCCGGCGGACCGGCGACGGACGGTGGCGGGACGTCACCGCCCGGGAGTTCAGGAACCAGGTGCTCGCACTGGCCAAGGGCCTGCTCACCCACGGGGTGCGCTACGGCGACCGGGTCGCCCTGATGTCCCGCACCCGCTACGAGTGGACGCTCTTCGACTACGCGCTCTGGTCGATCGGCGCGATCACCGTCCCGGTCTACCCCACCGCCGCCCCCGAGCAGGTGCGCTGGATCCTCGCCGAGACCCAGGCGGTGGCCTGCCTGGTCGAGGACGAGGACGCCGCGATGACCGTCGGCGCGGTCTGCGACGCGCTGCCCGACCTCACCGGCATCTGGCAGCTGGACCGGGACTGCGTCGCCGCGATCACCGAGGACGGCCGCGACGTGCCCGACTCCCTGGTGCACCGCCAGCGGCTCGGCGTCGGCGCCCAGAACGTCGCCACCGTCGTCTACACCTCGGGCACCACCGGCCGCCCCAAGGGCTGCCTGATCACCCACGGCAACCTGGCCTCCGAGGCCGACGCCCTGCTCGCCGGCTGGGGCGAGGTCCTGCGCGACACCGGCGGCAGCCAGCCCGGCACCCTGCTGTTCCTACCGCTCGCCCACGTCTACGGGCGGGCCGTGCAGATCGCGGCGGTCCGCGGCGGCTTCCGGATCGGCCACCTCCCCGAGGTCTCCACCGACGCGCTGCTGCCCGCACTTGAGAGCTTCCGGCCGACCTTCCTGCACGCCGTCCCGTACGTCTTCGAGAAGATCTACCAGCAGGCCCGGCGCGCCGCCGAGGACGCCGGGCGCGGCGAACTCTTCGAGCAGGCGCGGCAGGTGGCCGTCGACTGGGCCGCCGCCCGGGAGCAGAAGTCCTTCGGACGCGGCCCCGGACCGGGCGCCGGACTGCGGCTGCGCCACCTGGCGTACGAGCGGACCGTCTACCCGAAGCTGCGCGCGGTGCTCGGCGGCCGAGTGCGCAGCGTGATGTGCGGCGGCTCCTCGCTCCGGCGCGAGCTGGGACTGTTCTTCACCGGCGCCGGCCTCCAGCTGTACGAGGGGTACGGACTGACCGAGACCTCCGCCGCGATCACCGCCAACCCGACCGCGCGGCAGAAGCTCGGCACCGTCGGGCAGCCGGTGCCGGGCGCCTCGGTGGCGATCGCCGACGACGAGGAGGTGTGGGTGCGCGGCGCCTCGGTCTTCGGCGGCTACCTCAACCATCCGCAGTGCACCGCCGATTCGCTGGTCGACGGCTGGTTCGCGACCGGCGACCTGGGCCGGCTGGACGAGGACGGCTACCTCACCATCATCGGCCGCAAGAAGGACCTGATCGTCACCAGCAGCGGCAAGAACCTCGCCCCGGCGGCCCTGGAGGAACGGGTCGAGGCGCATCCGCTCGTCTCCCAGTGCCTGGTGGTGGGCGACGACCGCCCGTACGTGGCCGCACTGATCACGCTCGACCCGGCGGCCCTCGCGCACTGGCTGAAGAGCCACGGACGGGAACAGCTGGAAGCGTGGGCGGTGCTCGCCGACGAGGACCTGCACGGAGAGATCCAGCGCGCGGTGGCGGCGGCCAACACGGCGGTGTCACGGGCCGAGTCGATCCGCGCGTTCCGGCTGCTGCCACGCGAGTTCAGCCAGGAGCAGGGGCTGCTGACCCCGTCGCTCAAGCTGCGGCGGGCGGCCGTGGCGGAGTACTACGCGGAGGACATCGAGGAGCTCTACCGCTCGTGAGCCCTGCCTCTCTTGAGCAGCTGAGCTCCTGAGGTCGTGAGCTCCTGAGCTCCTGAGCTCCTGAGCAGGATGTCCGGTAATGGCTTTGACGGTCCGTCTTGTCCCTTACGGCACCGGCGCGGTGGCCGGGCGGGTTCACCTGCCGTTCCCTTGACGGGCCGATTGGTCCAGTCCATTGTTTCTCTTCGGTCCGAGTGCGGCGCACCACCCACCCCTCTGTTCACGCCCTCCGCCCACGCCCTCCCCACTGGCGTCTCCCCCACACGCTGGAGTCCTCACGTGTCGATGTCCACGCGCCTGTCCGCGCTGGCCGCTGCCGTCGCGCTGCTCACCGCCGTCGCCGTGCCGGCGGCGTCCGCCGTACCGAACAGCCCGGGAGCCGCGGGAGCGCCGAGCGCCCAGAGCACCCCGAGCACCCCGAGCGCCCCGGCCGTCAACCTGGCGACCAACCCCGGGTTCGAGCTGCCCGCCCCGAACCTCGCCGACTGGGGCAGCATCCCCGGCTGGACCTGCACCGGCGGCCCGGCCGAAGCGGCCGTCACCACCACCGCCCCGCACTCCGGCGCCTCCGCGCTGACCGTCACCCCGGCGACCGCCGACTCCTCCGGCGAGTGCGCCCAGACCGTCGCCGTCCAGCCCGACACCACCTACACCGCCTCCGCCTGGGTGCGCGGCAACTTCGTCCACCTCGGCGCCACCGGCACCGGCAGGGACCTCCCGCCCGCCTGGACGGAGAGCACCGGCGGCGGCTGGCAGCGGCTCACCACCCGCTTCACCACCGGCCCGAAGGCGCACAGCATCCGGCTGTACGTGCACGGCTGGTACCAGCAGGGCCCCTTCTCGGTGGACGACGTCCGGGTCGACGGCCCCGCACCCGCCCCGGCGGTGGCGACGAGCTCGATCCCGACCACCGACAAGGTCGTCTTCCTCACCGTGGACGACGGCTGGCAGCGCTCCCCCGAGGCCGAGCAGTTCATCGCCGACCACCGGCTGCCGATCACCACGTTCCCGCTGCCGATGCCCGCCGGCACCGACCCGTCCTTCTTCAAGCGGGTCACCGCCGTGCCCGGCTCGTCCGTCCAGGACCACTCGGTCTCGCACTCCGACCTCAGCAAGCTCCCACTGGACCAGCAGCAGGTCGAGATCTGCGACGCCCGCGACACCATGACCCGCCTCTTCGGCACCGCACCGGTCGTCTTCCGCCCGCCGTTCTTCGCCTGGAACACCGACACCCTGCAGGCCGCCGCCAACTGCGGCATCCGCACCGTGCTCACCGCCGACGCCGACTTCAGCTGGGGCGCCGGCAACATCTGGCACCCGGGTCTGCTGCAGCCGGGCGACGTCATCATCATGCACTGGAGCGACACCGTGGCCGCCGACCTCCAGCGCGCACTGGCGGCCGCCGACGCCGCGGGCCTCAAGCCGGCCGGCCTGGTCGACTACCTGCGCTGACCCGCACCACCGCCACCGGCCGTCACAGACCCGACGCGCCGCCGCCTCCGGGGGGAGCGGCGGCGCGTCGCCGTTCCCCGGGCGCTCTCAGGCAGGTTCCGCCGCCAGGCGAGCGGACTTACCGTCAGCCCGGCGGCGCGCCAGGCCGGGGAGGCGGGGGTGGCGGTCCGCCCGGCGTCATCGCCGAGGTCGACCCCACGGCCCAAGGCCTTCCCCGTCCCTCTCCGGTGGTGCGTGATCGCGCGCGTTGACAGCCCGTCCGCGGCGTGGCTCTAATGGGGGCGTGCAGCGCGGCGCCGGCCACAGAGCAGTGGGCCGGCCGGCGGCCGAGCGAGCACCTTTCCGAAGGGACGATGCGCGATGAGCACTCTCTCCGCTTCCCTGATCTGACGCCAGGCGGTCACCCGCGGTGTCCGCGTGCGCGATGCGCCATCCCTGACTGTCACCGCGTGTGGCCGCGACTCCCCCATGCCTACGGAGAACCCACCACACACGCATGCCCATGTCTTTCAATTCCTTCAATCTGACCGTCATCGAAGAGTTCCGCGCCAACGGCGGGCGGGTCGGCGGCCCGTTCGAGGGCGGCGACCTGCTGCTGCTCACCACCACCGGGGCCCGGTCCGGACGGCCGCACACCGTGCCGCTCGGGTACGTCCGGGCGGAGGGCCGACTCCTGGTCGTCGCCTCCGCCGCCGGGGCACCGGACCACCCGCAGTGGTACCGCAACCTGCTGACCCACCCGGTGGTCCGGGTCGAGCTCGGCACCGACGCGTTCGACGCGATCGCCGTCCCCGCCGAGGGCGACCGCCGCGAGCGGCTGTTCACCGCCGTCGTCCGCGCGGCCCCCGGGTACGGCGACTACCAGGCAAGGACCGAACGCGAGTTGCCGGTCGTCGTCCTGGAACGGGAACGGCCCGACGCCGCCCCCGGAGCCACGCCCGACGCCGCGGCACCGGTGGTGCGCACCCTCGCCGACAAGCTGCTGGAGGCGCACACCTGGCTGCGCGCACAACTGCGCCACGTCCGGGAGGAGGCGCACGCCCACACCCCCGGCCGACCGGCCGGGCTCGGACTGCAGCTGCGGCAGCACTGCCTGGCGTTCTGCGACGGGCTGACCCATCACCACACCGGCGAGGACAAAGCCGTATTCCCCGCCCTCGCCCGCAGTCACCCGGAACTGGCCGACGTGCTCGCGCGGCTCGACGAGGAGCACCGGGCGATCGGGCGGATCAAGGAGGAGCTGGTGGCGCTGCTGGCCGGGATCGAGATCACCGAGCCGCAGCGGCTGCGCACCGAGCTGGACCGGATGTCGGCCGAACTGGAGGCGCACCTCGACCACGAGGAGGCGGAGTTGTTGCCGGTCCTTGCCGCCATCCCCTTCCCGCCGACGGGACCCGGCCCGACCGGGCCCGCCCCGGCCCGGACTGACCCGACCCGGGCTGCCCCGCCGCGTCCCGCCCCGGCCCGGTAGCGGAAACGGCGTTGCCGCCGTCCCCTCCTGTTGCCTCTGGAGGGGGCGGCGGCACCGTCCGTGCGGTGGTGTCGGACGAGGTCCGACGGACCGTTACGACTGCGAGAACACCGGGAGGTAGCCGCCGGACTGGCCGGCCGCCTTCGGGTGGTAGCTCTCGTCGATCGGCAGGGTGGTGCTGTTCAGCCAGGTGGTGAGGTTGCCGCAGATCTCGTGGCCGGTGAAGATGCTGCGGACGTCGCCGAAGGTGAAGCCGGCGTTGGCGGCGCGCTTGGCGAGGACGCCGTCCAGGGTGTCCGCGGCGCTGTTGATGGCGGCACGCTTGGTGTCGCCGATGCCGAAGACGCAGTCACCGCCGACCTTGTAGATGTGCGGGTAGCCCATCACCACGACGTGGGCGTTCGGCGCCTTGGACTTGATGGCGGAGTACACCGTGTCCAGCTGGCCGGGCAGGGTGTTGAGCGCGTAGTTCTTGGCGGTGTTGACGGCGCTGAGGCACGAGCTGTCGGAGCCCAGGACACAGGTCTGCATGGTGTCGGCGAAGCCGGCGTCGTTGCCGCCTACCGAGATGCTGACCAGCGTGGTGCCGGAGTCCAGGGCGGAGATCTGGTTGTTCAGGATGTCGCCGGTCCTGGCGCCCGAACAGGCGACGAACTTGAAGGAGGACGGCGAGTGCGCGTTCTTCCAGAGGTACGCGTACGCGTTGGTGCTGCGCTTGCAGCTGCCACTGTCGCTCAGGTAGCTGCCGGCGCCGACACCGGAGGAGTACGAGTCACCGAGGGCCACGTAGTTGACACCGGCCGCATTGGCGGACGAGGCGGCGAAGAGCGTGGTCATGGTGAGGCCTGCCGCAATCGCGGCGATGGACAGGGCACGGGCGGGGCGGATCATGACACCTCCAGGGTGGGGGGTGGGGGCGTGGCGTGGGTCACAGAAGTGATACCAGGCGGTAGCGGAACCCGGAAGCGCTCATGCCAAGGATATTGACGGACCGTCTGATAACTCAGAGGTGAACTGCCGCCAACAGCAAGTGAGTTCACACTGGTCAGCCCCGGTGCGCTCGGACGCGCGTAGCGCTTTGCGCGTAGACCGGCAACTTGCGCTAGTTAAGGGAGCGGTAAACCTGGAGTCGTTGTCCGACCACCGTTGAGTCAGTTTCGAGCCGGGCCGGCCGCCCGGGCGAGAGCGCGACGGCGAGCACGCGGAGACCGCGGCGAGCGCGGAGAGACCACAACGGGCGCGAGGAGACCGCGGCGAGCGCGAGGAGGCCACGACGGGCGCGGGGAGGCGGCGGGCGCGGATCCGCCCGGACGGGCGGACGCGTGGGCCCGAACGGCGCACACGGACTGAACGGGCACGGGTGGGCGCCGTGTGAGCCGCCTTCAGATCCGGAGTCGGACCCGCCCCCGGATCAGCCCCGCACGCCCGGGTACACGGCGCCCGGGGAGACCGTGCAGCCGCCGACCGGAAGCTCCTCGATCGCCTCGTTCGCGGCGGCGGGCACGCCGAGCCAGCGGACGGCGGTGGCGACCGCCGCCCGGGCCTGGCGCAGGCCGGGCGCGCCCCAGCCCAGCAGCTCGACGGCGAGCCCCGGCGCGACCAGCAGGCGCCGGTAGTGCCGGCCCGAGGCAGGGTCGGCGACGCTCGGACCGACCGACCGCAGCGCCGCCGCCATCCGGACCCGCGCGCACTCGTGCCCGCCGTTCGCCGAACCGACCCGGTCGTAGAGGTAGCCGAGGTAGTACGGCCGGCCGATCACCGCCTGCGCCTCCTCGGCGGCCTCCCTGGCCAGGGCGGCCGCCGGGTCCCAGGTGTCCTCCGGCTCCAGCGAGCCGCCGGGCAGCGAGCAGATCCCGTCCTTGGGGTTCACCAGGGTCAGCACCCGCCCGTCCGGGGCGAACAGCCACCCCCAGGACTGCTTGACCGGCAGCCCGTCGGGCACCTGCTCGCCCGGCCGCCACGGCCAGCCCGCCGTGGGACGCCGCCGCACCTTCCCGAGCAGTTCGGCGATCTCCGCGCTGTACTCGATCGGGCTCATGCTCTGGCCCCGCCGTGCTCGGCCGAGGCGCCGGTGGATCCGGCGGGTACGGCAGGTCCGGCGGGTGCGGCAGGGACTCCGGCGCACCCCCCAGTACCGAGCTCGCGCCGCTCGCTCATGCGTCCCCCTCTCGCTGTCGGGCTCGCCGGACCGGCGGTGCGCGGAGGGGACCTGCAGGGCGCGGTACGGAGCGGAGCGGCGGGAGCGGCGGCGTGGGGTACCGCGCGCTCCTGCTGTTGATCTTCTCCGAATCTTCCCCGAACAGGCGGTCGATGAACAGTCCCCAGCGCCGCATGGTGGACGCGGAGCCGGCGAACGCCCTGATCATCCCAGCGGCGCACCCCCGTCCCCGGGCCCGGGGAAGCCCGGCAGCGGGAACCCCGGCCGCGGGTCCACGCCCGGCGGGAACGGCATCCCGCGCGCGGCGTCGTCGGCGAGTTCGTCGAACACCTCGTGCGCCGTCATCGGCCGCAGCCGCCCGCCGACCAGCGCCCAGCCGCGGACCGGCGGCCGGGCCGGGGCGCCGTCGTCCGGGGGATCCCCGGGGCGGTGCTCCCCCGGCCCGCCGGGCCTCGGGTCGGCCCGGCCGCTCGTCTCCGGATCGCCGTGCAGCAGCAGCGCCCCCTCCCCGCCGGCGGCCACGCCCGCCGCCAGCGTGACGCAGAACGCCTCGGTGTCCCGCCCGGCGGGGTACAGCCGCCCCTCCTCCACGCAGACGTCCACCGCGGAGGTGAGCTCCTCGCCGTCCTCGGGGCCGTGGCAGCGCAGCGTCAGCAGGTGGCAGCCCTCCCCCGCGCCCTCGGCCAGCGCCAGGAACACCGAGGTGACGTACCGCATCACCGCCGCCATCCGGCGCTGCCCGGCCGGGTCGTCGCCGACGGCGTCCAGCAGGGCCGCGCAGGCCACGGACATCCGCACCCGCGCCCGGTGGTCGTCCATCAGCACCGGCAGCAGCTCGGCCAGCCGCTCCCCCGCGTAGACGAACGGCTCCCCGGCGAGCTCGGGATCGCCCGCGTAGGCGACCCGGGCCGCCGCCGTCCGGGGATCGAGGCCGACCGCCTCGCAGTAGTCCTCGAAGTCGTCCGCGTCCAGGACCCGCAGGTGCACCTCCAGGCCCTGCCGGTGCAGGGCCGTCAGCTGCTCCTCCGCCCGCCGCAGGTAGTCCCGGTGGCCGAGCCCGCCGAACAGCCCGTACCGCGCGAGCCCCGCGAAGTCCCCGGCCGCCACGGCCAGCGCCACCGCGACCGGCTGCGGCGGCGGCGCGCCCCGGGCCCGCCCGTCCTGCCGGGCCCGCGCTCCCCCTCCGCCCGCGCCCCGTCCGCCCGCGCGCCCGCCGGGCGGTCGCCCGCCCCCGGGCGGCGCGGCCCCGCCGGGCCCGCCGCCCGGCGCCGCACCGGCACCGCTCCCCTGCTTTCGGCCGGCCAGCACCAGCACCCGCCGGCGCCGCCCCGCGGCACCCACCACCACACGCACCAACTCCCGCACGGCAGCCATGGCCCCTCCTCTTCCTCGCTCGTCCTCTTCCCCGCGCACCCGACACCCGTCGGCACCGGCCGCCCCGAACACCGGAGCCGCCGACATCGAGGAACATACACAGAGCCACTGACAATGCACTCCTGGTAATCGAACAGCGGGCCCGGCGCCGCCCCGTCGACCGCCGGGGCACCCGGGAACGGCGGTGCCGCCAGGTACCCGTGAGACGCATGCCTCCACCGGTCCACGCGGGATTGTCAGTGCCGCGCGTTAGGGTCGGGGACCATGCGACTGCTGCATACCTCCGACTGGCATCTCGGGCGCTCGTTCCACCGGGAGAGCCTTCACGACGCCCAGCGCGCCTTCCTGGACCACCTGGTGGAGGTGGTCCGGGCCGAGGCCGTGGACGCCGTGCTGGTCGCGGGGGACGTCTACGACCGGGCCCTGCCGGGCCTGGAGGCGGTCGCGCTGTTCGACGACGTGCTGCACCGGCTGGCGGACCTCGGGGTGCCGACGGTCTTCATCAGCGGCAACCACGACTCGGCCCGCCGCCTCGGGGTCGGGGCGGGCCTGATCGGGCGGGCCGGGATCCACCTGCGGACGGATCCGGGCCAGTGCGCCGCGCCCGTGGTGCTGGCCGACGAGCACGGGCCGGTGGCGGTGTACGGGCTGCCCTACCTGGAGCCGACGCTGGTGCGCGAGCGGTTCGGGCTGGCGAAGGGCGGCCACGCGGCGGTGCTCGGCGCCGCGATGGACGAGGTGCGGGCCGACCTCGCCGCGCGCCCGGCCGGGACGCGGGCGGTGGTGCTGGCGCACGCCTTCGTCACCGGCGGCGCGCCCAGCGACAGCGAGCGGGACATCGCGGTCGGCGGCGTCGCCGCGGTGCCGGCCGAGGTGTTCGACGGGGTGCACTACGTCGCGCTCGGCCACCTGCACGGCTGCCAGACGCTCGCCCCGCACCTGCGCTACAGCGGCTCCCCGCTCGCCTACTCCTTCTCCGAGGTGCACCAGCGCAAGAGCATGTGGCTGGTCGACCTCGCCGCCGACGGCTCGGTGGCCGCCGAGCGCGTCCCCTGCCCCGAGCCGCGCCGGCTCGCCACCCTGCGCGACACCCTCGACGCCCTGCTCACCGACGAGGCGTACGCCGAGCACGAGCAGTCCTGGGTGCAGGCCACGCTCACCGACGCGGCCCGCCCGAGCGAGCCGATGGAGAAGCTGCGCCGCCGCTTCCCGCACACCCTGCAGCTGCTCTTCGACCCCGAGGAGCCGGAGGCCGGGTCCTCCCCCTCGTACGCGGCGCGGGTGAGCGGCCGGGGGGACCTGGAGATCGCCGAGGGCTTCCTGCGGCACGTCCGCCCGGGCGCCGAGCCGGGCCCGGACGAGCTCGGCTGGCTGCGCGAGGGCTTCGAGCGCGTCCGGGAGAGCACCGACCGGAAGGCGGACCTGCCCCGATGAGGCTGCACCGGCTCACCGTCACCGCCTTCGGCCCGTTCGCGGGCTCCGAGACGGTGGACTTCGACGCGCTCGCCGCCGGCGGGCTGTTCCTGCTGCGCGGCGCGACGGGCGCGGGCAAGAGCAGCGTGCTGGACGCGGTCTGCTTCGCCCTGTACGGCGAGACGCCGGGTGCCCGCCGCGCCAACCGGCTGCGCAGCGACCACGCCGACCCGAAGCGGCTGACCGAGGTGCGCCTGGAGCTGACCCTCGGCGGGCGGCGGCTGCAGATCACCCGGCTGCCGGAGCAGCGCCGGCCGAAGAAGGTCGGCACCGGCACCACCGTCGAGCGGGCCCAGACCCTGCTGCGCGAGTGGGTCCCCGACACGGGCGACGGCACGCCCGGCTGGTGGGGCCTCAGCAAGTCGCACCAGGAGGTCGGGGAGGAGATCCTCCGGCTGATCGGCATGAACCGGGAGCAGTTCTGCCAGGTGGTGCTGCTGCCGCAGGGCGACTTCGCCCGCTTCCTCAAGGCCGACTCGGAGGAGCGCGGCAAGCTGCTGCGGCGGCTGTTCGACACCGAGCGGTACCGGTTCGTCGAGGACTGGCTGGCCGAGCAGCGACGCGCCCAGGAGGCGGAGGTCCAGTCCGGCCGGCGCCGGCTGCGCGACCTCGTCGGCAAGGCCGAGCAGGCGGCCGGTCCGGACGCCGAGCCTGCCGGGGGCTGGGCCGTGGACGGGGAGGGCGAGGCCGGGCCGACCGCCGACGTGCTCGGCTGGGCCGCGGTCCTGCGCAGCGGCGCGGCCGAGCAGCTCGCCGTCGCGGAGTCGGCGCTCGCGGGTGCCGAGGCCGGGCAGCGCGCGGCCCAGCGGCAGCGCGAGGCAGCCGAGGAGCTGGCCGGGCGGCAGCGCCGGCACCGGGAGGCGCTGGACCGGGCCGAACGGCTGGCCGGGTTCGAGCCCGACGCGGCGCGGGACCGGCAGCGGCTGGCCGCCGCGCAGGAGGCCGTCGGGGTCGAGTCCGCGCTGCGGCTGCGGGAGACGGCGGCCGAGGCGCTGCGCCGCGCGCGGGCGGCGGAGGACCGGCACCGCGCGGCGCTGGCCGCCGCCCCGGGCGCGGAGGGCCGGCGGTTCGAGGCGGCCGGCGCCGCCGAGCTGGCCGAGGCCGAGCTGGAGCTGCGGGCCGAGGTGGTCCGACTGGAGGCGGCCCGGGCGGAGGAGCGGCGCTGTACCGAACTCGCCCGCGAGCAGCGCTCCCTGACGACCGACCGGAGCGCCGCCGAGACCCTGGCCGAGGAGGCCGAGGACTGGCTGGCCGAGTTCGACGGCGAGCTGCGCCGCCTGGAGGAGCGGCACGCCGGGGCCCTGGCGGCGACGGCCGCGGTCGAGCGGCTGGACGGGCTGCGCACCGAGTCGGCCGCCCGGCTGGCGGCGGCCCGGGAGCGCGACGGCCTGCGCGCCGGGATCGCGGCGGCCGAGCCGCGGGTCGCCGGGCTGCGCACCGCCGCGCTGGACGCCCGCGAGCACGGCCTGGACCTGCGGGACCGCCGGCTGACGGGCATGGCCGCGGAGCTGGCCGAGCAGTTGCGCTCGGGCGAGGCCTGCCGGGTCTGCGGTTCGCCGGAGCACCCGGCGCCCGCCGAGGTGGCGCCCGGCGGCCGGGTCGGCGCCGAGGACGAGGAGCGGGCCCGCCTCGCCCAGGCCGCCGCCGAACAGGTCTGGACGGAAGCCGACCGGGCACTCACCGCCCTGCGGATGCGCGAGGCCACCGCGGCCGGCGCGGCCGGGCCGGACACCGCGGACGCGCTCGCCGGGGCCCTCGCCGAGCTGGAGCGCGAGCACCGCGAGGCCCGGCACACGGCGGAGGCGCTCGGCCGGATCGAGCAGGAGATCGCCCGGCTGTCCCGGGACCGCACCCGCCGCGGTGAGGAGCTGCGCGAGGCGAAGGAGCGCGCCGCGGTCCTCACCGACCGGCTGCAGGCGCTCGAGACCGAGCGGGAGTCGCTGACCGCCCGGGTGGCCGCCGCCCGCGGGGAGGCCGCCTCCGTCGCCGACCGGGCCGCGGCCCTGGCCGGGCTCACCGAGCGGGTCGCCGCCGCGGCCGCCGCCGTCCGGGCCCGCGCGGAGACGGCGGCCCGGCTCGACGAGGCCGAGGCGGAACTCGGCAAGGCCGCCACCGCGGCGGGCTTCCCGGACGCCGGGGCGGCGCTCGCGGTGCTGCTGCCCCGCGAGGAGCGCGAGCGGCTGGAGGCCCGGCTGGAGCGGCACCGCGCGGAGACCGCCGCCGTCCGGCGCGAGCTGGACCTCCCGGAGCTGGCCGGGGCCGCGGCCCGGCCACCGGCCGACCTGCCCGCCGCCGCGGACGCGCTCCGCGCCGCCACCGACCGGCTCGGGCAGGCGCACGCCGCCCGGGCGGCCGCCCACGAGCGGTGCGGGGCACTGGCCGCGATCGGCCGGCAGCTGGCCGCGCTCGCCGCCGAGCTGGCCCCGGCGCTGGACCGGTACGGGCGGATCAACCGGCTCGCCACACTGGCCGCCGGCACCTCCGCCGAGAACCGGCTGCGGATGCGCCTGGAGTCCTACGTCCTGGCGGCCCGGCTGGAGCAGGTCGCGGCGGCGGCCAGCGACCGGCTGGTCCGGATGTCCGGCGGCCGCTACACCCTGGTGCACAGCGACGACCGGGGCACCGGCACCCGTCGCTCGGGCCTCGCCCTGCGGGTGGTGGACGCCTGGACGGGCACCGAGCGGGACACCGCGACCCTCTCCGGCGGCGAGAGCTTCTTCGCCTCGCTCTCCCTCGCCCTGGGCCTGGCCGACGTGGTGACCGACGAGGCCGGCGGCATGCCGCTGGACACCCTGTTCATCGACGAGGGCTTCGGCACCCTCGACGAGCAGTCCCTGGAGGAGGTGATGGACGTCCTCGACGGCCTGCGCGAGCGGGACCGGGCGGTCGGCATCGTCAGCCACGTCGGCGATCTGCGCAGCCGCATCCCGGCCCAGCTGCTGGTCCGCAAGGGCCGGCGCGGCTCGACCCTCGCCCTGGCCGGGCGGGAGGACGCGTAGCGCCGGCCGGTCCACCAGGCAGTCGACCGTCGGCCGCGGAGGGGTAGCAGAGGGGTATCAGCCCGAGCAGGCGATCCGCTGCGCCTGCTGCCAGGCGCACACCGGGCAGAGCGTGCTGCCCGGCTGGTCGGCGGGCAGCTCGGTCGGCTCGCCGCACAGCACGCAGTCGGCGAGCGGCCCGGTCGCCGCGGGATCGTGCCGCAGCGCCGCCTCGGCGCCGCCCTCGGAGGCGAGTTCGGAGGCGAGCTCGCAGACCGCGGTGGACTCGTTCGTCATGCTGTCGCTCATGCCGCCTTCCTACTCCGCCGCTCCGCCCCACCGCAAGGCGGTCCCGGCCCGATCCCACCGACCCGCCCGAACCCGGCCGACCCACCGGACCGCACCGACCCGCCGGTCACGCCGTTCCGGCCGACGGCTAGCGTGACCGGCATGGCCACCGACCTGCACCAGCGCCTGCGCGCCGCCCGTACCACCGCCCCCTCGTACCCCGAGGTGGGCGCCACCCGGGGCGGACGGCTGCCGGACGGGTACGCGCACCTGCGGCGGCGGGTGCACCTCGGGCACGGGCCGGAGGTCCTGGAGCGGGCCGGGCGGTACGTGCTGGGCTGGGGCAGCCAGTCGGGCACCGGGTTCGCGGTCTTCCCCGGCGGCCCGGCCCGGGACGGGGAGACGGTGCTGCTGCGGCTGCGCCTGCCCGGGACCCACTGGCCGCGGCTGGTGATCCCCTGCCGGGTGGTGTGGACGGTGGACGAGCCGGACCGGATCGGCTTCGCGTACGGCACGCTGCCCGGGCACCCCGAGTGCGGTGAGGAGGCGTTCCTGGTCTCGATGGACGCCGAGGGGGAGGTGTGGTTCGAGGTCACCGCGTTCTCCCGGCTGTCCGCCTGGTACGCGCGCCTGGGCCGGCCCGTCGCACTGCTCTGCCAGTACCTGGCGATCGAGCGCTACCTCGTGGCGGTGTCCGCGCACGTCGGCCGGTAGCCGGGAGCCAGGAGCCGGTACGTCGGCAACCGGCAACCGGCGGGCACCGCCGCGCACCGGCGGAGCAGCGCACCCGCCCGGCCGGGATCAGCCCAGGAACGACAGCCGGACGGTACGCCGCGGATTGTCCCCGTTGGTGTCGACCAGCACCACGGACTGCCAGACGCCGAGCGCGAGTTGTCCGCCGAGCACCGGCAGGGTGGCGTGTGGGGCGACCAGTCCGGGCACCACGTGGTCCCGGCCGTGCCCGGGGCTGCCGTGCCGGTGGCGCCAGCGGTCGTCGGCCGGGAGCAGCTCGCGCAGGGTGGCGAGGAGGTCGTCGTCGCTGCCGGAGCCGGTCTCCAGGACGGCGATCCCGGCGGTGGCGTGCGGGACGAAGACGTTGAGCAGGCCGTCGCGCCCGGCGGCGCGCTCGTCGAGGAACGCGGCGCAGCGGTCGGTGATGTCGAGGGCGACCTCGCGGCTGCCGGTGGTGATCTCGAAGGTGGTGGTCTGGAACCGGTCGGTCGGGCTCGAGTGGTTGTTGTCCGCCATGGCGCCATCCTGGCCCAGCTCAGGGGGCTCGGCGTACTGCCTCGCCGACTCGGCCTGCCAAGGAGGCGAACTCGCATAGGGTGCAAGGTTCGGACCACGGCGCGGGGCCCGGGACCGCCTCCGCCACGGCGTCCGCCCGGACACGCCAATGACCCGGCGGACCGGACGGTCCACCGGGTCTGCTCCCGACCAGGACGGGACGACGACTGACGACGACCGGGGCGAGCAGCCCCTAGCCGCGCCCGCCGAAGAGGCTGCGCCGCAGCCGACGCAGCGGCGTCAGCAGCGAGATCCTGGTGTGGCGACGACGGGTCGTCGGGACCTCGGCGCCGCGCGGCGTCAGCTCCCTTATCAGCCCGAGCGCCTCGGCGGTTTCCACCGCCGAGAGTGCGGGCGCGCCGAGCACGGCCAGGTGTCGCTCGATCCGGCGGCCGGTCGTGCCGACACCGCACTGGATCGCCGGCACACGGGGCCGAGTCCGCACTTGCATGTGTTCCATCAGTTTTCCCACCCCTACGAGGCGCCAGGGCCGTGAGGCGAAGACTATCCGTGACAGACGGCCTTCGCGCAACCGTCCTGGTGTTGTGCCACCGTACCGTGCGGCGTCAACTGACGATGCACCAGGGGCCACCCGGCCGAATCACGACTAGGCATCAATGATGGTGCACGACCCGCCATCCGTCAGCAGGGCCAGGAGGTGCGGGCCCGGCGCCCGCCCGCGCGGCACGCGCCCGGCGCACGGGGGCGCTGCGGCGGCGTCCGGCCCGGCAGCGGCCGGGGCGCCCGCGCACACCCCGGCGAGCCCCTCCCCGAGGACCCGTACAGAGGCCCGCGCGGACGACCCATATAGGGGACAGCCGCCAGATCGACAAAGTGATCTTCGAGCCCGGCCCGAGGGCGCCCCCGCTCCCACCCGGCTCCGGCCCGAGTCCGGATGACTTCATGAAGTGAACACATTCGAGGGATTGACTCCCGCCAAAGCTCCAAGCAATATCTGATTGCACCCGCCAGTGCCCGCACCGCACCAGGCGTGTGTTCGATTGATGAAGAATGATGGAAGGACTCCGGCTCCCGCGAGCCACTGCCCGGCCGCCTCGACGCTGCGGTGGCCAGGCTCGCGCGGTGCCCGGACAGGCGGCCGGCCGTAGAGGGTCGGCCGGGCCGCCACCTGACTGCCGGTGCCGCCCCGCGAGGGGCCCGGCACCGGCGGTTCCGGGTCCACGCCGGTTTCCCCGCTTCCCCCGCCTCCTCCGGTCCTCCCCGCGGCGAAGCCCCGGAGCCCTCCGGAAGCGACCGCAGCCCCTCGAGGCCCCCGGACCGGACGTCCGCGCAGGTCGCACCTGGTGGATCGGTAGACTCGGCCAGCGTGTCCCTCCTCCTCAGCATCGTGCTCCCGGTCCACGGCGTGGAGCGGTATCTGCCCCGCTGCCTCGACTCGATCCTCGGCGACACCCCCGCCCTGGAGTCCCGCTTCGAGGTCATCGCGGTCGACGACCTCTCCCCCGACGGCTCCGGCGCGATCCTGGACGCCTACGCGGCCCGCGACCCCCGGCTGCGGGTGATGCACCTCACCGAGAACCAGGGCCTCGGCGGCGCCCGCACCGCCGCCCTGCCGCAGGCCCGCGGCCAGTACGTGTGGTTCCTCGACAGCGACGACTGGGTGCCGGAGCGGACCGTCAGCGTCGTCCTCGACGAGCTGGCGCAGGAGCGCCGCCGCGAGACCCCCGCCGACGTGCTGATCACCGACTTCACCCACGTCTATCCGGACGGCGGGACGGAGTCCAACCCCTGGCGGCACGTGCTGACCGGCTCCCCCCTGGTCGAGGGCTGCACCCTGGCCGAGCACCCCGCGCTGTTCCAGACCGTGATGTCGGTCTGGAACAAGGTGTTCCGCAGGGACTTCCTGGACGGCCTCGGCGTCTCCTTCGGCCGCGGCTACTACGAGGACATCTCGGTCACCTACCCCGCGCTGCTGGCCGCCGAGCGGCTGCGCTACCTCGACCGCCCCTGCTACAACTACCGGCGCGGCCGGGACGGCGCGATCACCGCCACCGCGTCCCCCAAGCACGCCGACGTCTTCGCCCAGTACGACGCGATCTTCGCCTTCCTGGACCGCCCGGACCGTCCCGGCCGGCCCGTCCCGGAGTCGCTGCGCACCCTGGTCTTCGACCGGACCGTCCGCCAGGCCCTCAACGTCTACGACACCCCCGGGCTGGTCCCCGCCGACCGGCGCCGGGAGTTCTTCCAGCGGATCGCCCGGCACTTCGACCGCCACCGCCCGGCCGGCTACCGCTATCCCGGCGGGGTGCGCGGCGTGCAGTACCGGCTGGCCGCGCGCGGCGCCCGGATCGCCTACGCCGAGCTGCGCCGCACCGGACGGCTGCCGCGCGAACTCAAGCGCGGGGCACGGGCGGTGGCGCCCGCGGTGAAGAAGGGGATGCGCAGCGGCGCCCGGTTCACCGCGTACAACGCCTTCCGCCGGCTGCCGCTGGACGAGCACCTGGCGGTCTACGCCGCGTACTGGCACCGGGGTTACGCGTGCAGCCCGGCGGCGATCTACGAGAAGGCGAAGGAGCTCGCGCCGCGGATCCGGGGCGTCTGGGTGGTGGAGAACCGCCGGCAGGCCGCCACGCTGCCGCCCGGGGTGCCGTACGTGATCGTCAACACCCCCGCGTACCTCAGGACGATGGCGACCGCCAAGTACTTCGTCAACAACGTCAACTTCCCGCGCACGATGGTCAAGCGGCCCGGCTCGGTGCACGTCCAGACGCAGCACGGCACCCCGCTCAAGGCCATGGGCATGGACCTGCGCGACCGCCCCGCGGCGGCGGAGGGGATGGATTTCGACCTGCTCCAGGAGGCCATCGACCGCTGGGACTTCCTGGTCTCCCCCAACCCGCACACCAGCGAGCACTTCGCCCGGGCCTTCCCCGGCCGGTACGAGATGCTGGACACCGGCTACCCGCGCAACGACCGGCTGGCCGACGCCACCCCGGCCGAGGTGCGGGCGGTGCGCGAGCGGCTGGGGCTGCGGCCGGGGACGCGGGCCGTGCTGTACGCGCCGACCCACCGCGGCGGCAAGGGCGGCTACGTGCCGCTGCTGGAGGTGACCGAGCTGGCCCGGCGGCTGGGCCCCGACTTCACCCTGCTGGTGCGCACGCACTACTTCCACACCGGCGGGCCGGGCGACCTGACGGCCGACGGGGAGGCGGCGGCGATCGTCGACGTCTCCGCGCACCCGACCGTCGAGGACCTCTACCTCGCGGCGGACGTGCTGGTGACGGACTACTCGTCGATGATGTTCGACTACGCGGTGCTGGACCGGCCGGTGGTGATCTTCGCGCCGGACTGGGAGGAGTACCAGCAGGAGCGCGGCGTCTACTTCGACCTGTTCGCGGAGCCGCCGGGCGCGGTCACCGAGACCGCGGACGAGCTGGCGCGGGCGCTGCTGGCCGGCGATCCGGCGCCGGGGGCGCGAGCGCGGTTCCGGGCCAAGTTCTGCGTCTGGGACGACGGCGGGGCGGCGGAGCGGGTGGTGCGCCGGGTGTTCCCGGTGGAGCAGCCGTAGCAGCCGAAGGGGTTCTCCCCAGGGGCTCCACCGGGGCTCTCCTGAAACTTTCCGGACGGGCCTCCGGGTGAGCCTCCGGGTGAGCCTCCGGACGGGGCCGGTGCCGCCGGTACGGCGACCGGCCCCGTCGGCGCGGCTCAGCGCCGGCGGGCGGCCAGGAACTCCTCGAAGGTCAGGACGCCGTCGTGGTTGGTGTCCATGTTGTGGATCAGCGCCTCGGCCATCGAGATGGTGACGCCGTGGTCGCCCATCTCGTTGGCCGCCAGCGCGTACTCGGCCGCGGTGATCTTGCCGTCGCCGTCCTCGTCGTAACGGTCGAACATGGCCTTGATCGCCTCGGTGCTCTCCATCGTGCCCTCCTGGGTACTGCGGGGTGTTGCTCTGTTCGGACGGCGGTACCCTACCCGGCCGTGGTGTTCGCCACGGTGGGCGGGAGTGGACGGGCGCGGGGGTGGGTGTCGTAGTCTGCGGATCTGATCGCGGGCCCGGGCACCTCCCGGGCGGTTGTTCGTCCAGGGAGGGAATCGTGCTCGACCTCGTCACCAAGCTGGTGCTGAAACCGGTTTCGCGGGGAATCTGGCGGCCGGTCATCGAGGGGGTCGAGAACGTTCCGCGCAAGGGCGGGGTGATCCTGGCCAGCAACCACCTGTCGTTCATCGACAGCGTGGTGATCCCGCTGACCGCCCCGCGCCGGGTCCACTTCCTCGCCAAGGCCGAGTACTTCACCGGCACCGGGCTCAAGGGCAAGCTCTCCAAGGACTTCTTCGAGGCGATCGGCGCGGTTCCGGTCGAGCGCGGCACCTACCGTTCCGCTCAGGCCTCGCTGGAGTCGGCGCTGGAGATCCTGGAGGACGGCAAGGCCTTCGGCATCTACCCCGAGGGCACCCGCTCCCTGGACGGCCGCCTCTACCGGGGCAAGACGGGCGTCGCCTGGCTCGCGCTGACCGCGGGCGTGCCGGTGGTGCCGGTGGCGCTGGAGGGCCCGGAGCAGATCCTGCCGGTGGGCAAGCGGGTGCCGCGGCTCAAGAAGGTGACGGTCCGCTTCGGCGAGCCGCTGCACTTCGACGAGCTGCACGGGCAGGCCCGCTCGCTGAAGGCCCGTCGACAGGTCACCGACGAGGTGATGGCGGCGATCCAGCGGCTCTCCGGCCAGGAGGTCGCCGAGAGCTACAACGAGGCGCCGAAGGCGGCCTGACCGCGGGACGGGCCCGGCCGCGGCCGTAGGTCATCGAGCCCGGCCGCACGTCGGGCCCGACCACAGGAGGAACCCGGCCCGCCGGTTCAGACGTGCCCGAGGGCGGCCTCCGGCAGGGCGGCCGCCTCCGGTGCCTCCCGGCGCAGCAGGGCCGCGTACCGGCCGTCCAGTTCCACCAGCTCCTCGTGGGTGCCGAGTTCGACCACCTCGCCGCGGTCCAGGACGGCGATCTGGTCGGCGGCGCGGACGGTGGAGAGCCGGTGCGCGATGGTGATGGTGGTCCGGCCGGCGGCCAGGGTGTCCACGGCCTGCTGGACGGCGCGTTCGGTGCGGTTGTCGAGCGCGCTGGTGGCCTCGTCGAGGATGAGCACCGGCGGGTTGCGCAGGATCGTCCGGGCGAGCGCCAGGCGCTGCTTCTCGCCGCCGGAGAAGCGGTAGCCGCGCTCGCCGACCAGGGTGTCGTAGCCGTCCGGCAGGGCGGCGATGGTGTCGTGGATCTGCGCGGCCCGGGCGGCCTCGACCAGTTCGGCGTGGTCGGCGCCGGGCTTGGCGAAGCGCAGGTTCTCGGCGACCGAGGCGTGGAAGAGGTAGGTCTCCTGGGAGACCACGCCGACCGCGCGGGCCAGGGTGTCGAAGGAGAGCGCGCGCACGTCGACGCCGTCCAGGGTGACCCTGCCGCCGGTGACGTCGTACAGCCGCGGGACGAGGTAGCTGAGGGTGGTCTTGCCCGAGCCCGTCTCGCCGACCACGGCCAGCGAGCTCCCGGCCGGGACGACGAGGCCGACGCCGGCGAGGGTCGGGCGCTCCTGCGTGGGGTCGTAGCGGAAGTCGACGCCCTCGAAGCGGACCTCGCCGCGGATGTCGGTGAGGGTGACCGGGTCGGCCGGCTCGGCGATCTCCACCGGCAGGTCGAGGTACTCGAAGATGCGCTGGAAGAGCGCGAGTGAGGTCTGCACGTCCACGCCGGTGGACAGCAGGCTGACAGTGGGGCGGAACAGGCCCAGCTGGAGGGTGACGAAGGCGATCAGGGTGCCGGTCGAGACGATCGGCGCGCCGGCGGCGGAGGTCAGCCCGGCCGCCCAGTAGATCAGCGCGGGCATCGCGGCCATCACGATCTGGATGGTGTTCATCCGCCAGCGCCCGGCCATGCTGGCCCGGACCTCCAGGTCGGCGAGCTGGTCGGACTGCTCGGTGAACTCGCGGGCGAGCGAGTCGGAGCGGCCCATGGTGCGGCCGAGCAGGATGCCGCTGACCGAGAGCGACTCCTGGACGGCCGAGCTCATCGCGGCCAGCTGCTTCTGCCGCTCGGTGGTGATCTTCTTGCGCTCCTGGCCGACCCGGCGGCTGATCCAGACGAACAGCGGGAGCAGGACCAGGGAGATGACGGTGAGCCGCCAGTCGAGGGCGACCATGGCCACCACGGAGGCGACCACCGCGGTGAGGTTGGAGACCAGGCTGGTCGCGGTGGAGGTCACCGTGGACTGCATGCCGCCGATGTCGTTGGCGATCCGGGACTGCACCTCGCCGGTGCGGGTGCGGGTGAAGAAGGCGAGCGACTGCCGCTGCAGGTGCCCGTAGACGGCGGTGCGCAGGTCGTGCATCACGCGCTGGCCGACGGTGGTGGAGATCAGCGTCTGCAGGACGTTGAAGACGCTGTTCACCACGGCGGTGAGGATCATCCCGAGCGCGAGCAGGCTGAGCAGCCCGGTGCGGCCCTGCGGGATGGCGGTGTCCAGGACGGCCTTCAGCAGGAACGGCGAGACGACCGAGACCACGGCGGACGCGGCGACCAGCAGCCCGACCACGCCGAGGCGGCCGCGGTACGGGCGGAAGAGCGCGAGGATGCGCCGCCACTCGGCGGGCGGGCGGGGCTCGCCCTCGACGCGCTCGGGCGGGGTCCAGCTGATGGCGGGCCTCAAGTACGGGCCTCCCGGGGTAGGGCGCGCCCAGGTACGGGGCCTGGCGCGGATGCGGGTACGGCGACCGGGCGGACGCCAGCATAGCGAGAGTAGCTCATAGTTAGGCAAGCTAATAGTGAGGGTGGCCCTATTCCCTCGCCGGAAGCCGCCTCCGCCCGGCCGCCGGGCGCCTCAGTTCGTCCGGTACGAGCGCGCCGCCTTGGAGGACACGCCCCCGAGCTTGCCGGACGGCAGCAGCCTGGCGATCGCCACCGCGAGCTTGTACCGCTTGCTCGGCACCGACAACGAGCGCCCGCGGGCCAGGTCGCGCATCGCCTCGTCCACCACCCGCTCGGCGGAGAGCCACGACCAGGCCGGGATGTTGCCGGTGCCCATGCCCGCCCGCTCGTGGAACTCGGTCCGGGTGAAGCCCGGGCAGAGCGCCATCATCCGCACGCCCGTACCCCCGAGGTCGCGCAGCACACCCTGGGTGAAGCTGACCACCCAGGCCTTGCTCGCCCCGTACGTGCCGCGCGGCAGGAAGGCCGCCACCGAGGCGACGTTGACGATCGCGCCCCGCCCGCGCTCGCGCATCCCCGGCAGCGCGGCCGTGGTCAGCCGCAGGATCGCCTCGATGTGCACCTTCAGCATGTCCAGCTCGTCCTGCAGCGGGACTGCCCCGAAGGCGCCCTTGTTGCCGAAGCCGGCGTTGTTGACCAGGAGGTCGACCGGGCGGGCGGAGTCGGCGAGCCGGGCCTCCACGGCCCCGATGCCGTCGTCGGTCGCGAGGTCGGCGGCCAGCACCTCCGTCTCGACTCCGTACTTCGTGTGCAGGTCCTCGGCGGCGCGCTCCAGGCGGGCGGCGTCCCGCGCCACCAGGACGAGCTGGTAGCCGCTGCGGGCGAGCCGGCGGGCGAAGGCGGCTCCGATGCCGGCGGTCGCGCCGGTGATCATGGCTGTGGTCATGCCCCTGACCGTACCGACTCGCCGCAGTCGAGCCCACACCGAGTGCAACGTCCCAGCTCACGGGGTTGCGGATGCAGCCGTTAGATCGTGCTCGTAGTGTCGGACAGGGGCATCGTCCGACCGGACGATGACATCCAGACGAGGAGGCACAACTGATGCTTACTCAGTTCCGGACCGAAACCGCCTCGGCGTCACGCAGCGCGACGTCGACCGAGGCCGACACCCTAGCCAGCCTGATGGTGGAGGACGAGGCCGTCGTGTCCGACGCGCCCACGTACCTGCCCGAGGCCGCTGGTGGCCTGCTGCTGCTCGGGCTGCTCCTGCTGTCCCCGAAGGGGCCGAAGGAGAAGCCGACCCGGTAGCGAGCGCACCACCGCGAGGCCCCGCACCCACGGGGCCCCGCGCCCACGCCCGACCTCCTGAAGGAGGACCTCACCACCATGCCATTCGCCGAGACCCCTCTCCGTGACGAGTACGCCGCGGCGGTCGAGCGGGTGGCGGGCCGGACCCTCGACGCCCTCCGGGGCGGCGGGGGTGCGGCCGCGCTCGCGGACCCCGACACCGCCGTGCCCCGCCCGCTGCTGGCCGCGGTGCGCGTGCTCGGCGCGGACCTCTTCGCCCCGCACCTACTCACCGGAACCGAGCCCGACGGCCCCACCGCCGCGCTGCTCGCCGAGGCCCGCCGGGTCTTCCCCACCCCTGCGGCGGCCACTCCCGAGGCGGCGCTCGCGATCGCCTGGCAGGACTGGGCCGCCGGACAGGTGCTCGCCCGCACGCCGTACGCGGACACCGCCTCCGCACCCACGCCCGCCGCGCCTCCCGGGCCGGCCGAACTGGGCTGGCAGCTCTGGTCGGTCCGGATGTCGCAACTGTCCGCGCTCGCACTGCCCGGACTGGACGGACCGGTCCACGACGCCGCCCGTACGGACACCCTCGGCCTCGCCCGGGGCACCGTCCGCTCCATGCTCCGACGCGACTTCACCACCGCCGTCCGACTGGCCCGCTGGCTCGCCTGGGCCGGAGCCGAGGACCGGCCACCGCGACTGGAGGTGGCGCCGATCCTGGAGCGGATCCACCTCGTCGGCATCGGCGCCGTCCGCACCCGACTCGAACTCGTCGTCGCCGAGCGCCTGTTGGAGGGCACGCCGAAATGACCGACACCCAGGTGCTCGCCACCGCCCAACAGCTCGGCACCCGCGCGATGTCCTGGCTGCACGCCTGCTACCAGGGCGGCTGGGGCAGGCTCGCGGACAACACCATCATCGACCTCGCCGAACCGAACGACGTCTACAAGCCGCTCTGCGAGGCCGCGATGGCCTCCTCCCTGGTGCTGCGCGACGGCGTCGCCGGGCCGCAGGACGCCCGTGCCGCGCGCGACATGCTCGACGGCGCCTGGGAACAGCTGCGCGGCGGCGACATGCTGTACGAGCGCCAACTGCGGCACGTCACCGTCACCGACCCCCTGGAGACGTACGCCCACTTCGCCCGGGTCGGCTACCGGCACGCCGCGTTGGAGGAACTGCTCGAATCGATCAGCCGGCTGCGGGCCGTACACGCCGTCGAGATCCAGGGCAGCCGACAGCTCGCGGTGGCGAACGCCCGACGGGTCATCGGGCTCAGCCACCGGCCGGACTGGGCCGAACTCGCCGCCCGCACCTGGCTCGGCGCGCTCCCCGAACCCTGGACCATCGCCTGGTCGATCGCCTACCAGGTCACCCACACCGTCTTCCACCTCACCGACTGGGGCGCCCGGCCCCAGGACCTGCCCGAGCCGATGCGCGACTACCTGCGCGCGTGGCTGCCGGTCTGGCTGGACATCTGGATCGAGATCGGCCAGTGGGACCTCGTCGGCGAGCTGCTGATCGTCGACGCGTGCATCGGCGAGCCCGCCCTCGGGAGCTCCGGCTGGGAGGCCCTGGCCGCGGTACAGCGGGAGGACGGCCTGGTCCCGCGGGACGCCGAACCGATCGAGGACGACGAGGAGTCGGCGATCCGGGCACACGAACACACCGCCGTGGTGGCGGTCGTGGCCGCCACGGTCACGCTCTCCCGGGCGCTCAACGGCGCCGGCCCCGCCGCCGGATGAACGAGCTCGACAGGGCCGCCCGGGCCGCGGTCCGGGCGGCCGAACCGTACGCGACCGCCGTCACGGTGGCCGTGCTGCACCAGGGAAGGGAGCAGGTCCGGTGCAGCGGGCACCTCGGGCACGAACGGTCGGCCCCGTGCACACCGGACACCGTCTTCGAACTCGGCTCGGTCAGCAAGACGTTCACCGCCCTGCTGCTCGCCGGGATGGCGGCGGGCGGCGAACTCGCCCTCGCCGACCCGGTGCAGAGCCACCTGCCGCCCGACTGGCGCCCGGCGACAGCGCGTTCGACCGAGCCGATCCGACTGCTGCACCTGGCCACCCACACCTCCGGGCTCCCCCGGCTGCCACCCGGGCTGCTCGCGAGCGCTGTCCCGAACTGGGCCGGCAATCCCTACGCCGCCTTCGGCGACGACCGGTTGCGCACCGCCCTGGCCCGAACCACCGTACGGTTCAGGCCCGGTACCCGATACCGGTACTCCAACTACGGGGTCGGACTGCTCGGCCGGGCACTCGCCGAGACCGGCGGACTGCCGTACGGGCAGCTGCTCGCCGAACGCGTCTGCCGACCACTGGAGCTCACCGCCACCGGCTGCTCCCCGGACGCACCGGACCGGGCGATCGGATACCGGCGCGGGCGGGCCCTGCCGCCCTGGAGCATCCCCGGACTGCCCGGGGCGGGAGCGGTCCGGTCGAGCGGCGCCGACCTCCTGCGATTCCTCCGCGCACACCTCGACGGACCACGACCCGGCTGCGGGGGAAGCGCGTTGAAGGAAGCCCTGGACGAGGTGCAGCGGGCGCGGCTGCGACGGCCGCACTCCTCGGACGAGCTGTGCCTGGTGTGGAACCGCCGCCACTCGGGCGGGCGCGACCTGTACTTCCACACCGGTGGGACCCGGGGGTTCACCGCTTTCGTGGGGTTCTCCCCGGAGTCGGCGACCGCGGTCGCGGCGCTCGCCAACACCGGACCGACGCTCGACGGGCGGTTCGTGCAGGCCGGGTACGAGCTGCTGCGGACCGTCGCCCGGGGCGGCTAGGACCCGCCGGATAGGCCCTAGACGGTGACGGCTTTGGCGCGGTCGGCGGCGATGCGCACGGCCAGGCCCGCGAGGACGGTGCCCATCAGGTAGCGCTGGACGCGCAGCCAGGCCGGGCGGCGGTTGAGGAACTCGGCGATGCTGCCCGCGCTCATCGCGATCAGGCCGTTGACGGTGACCGCGATCGCGATCTGGACCAGGCCCAGCAGCAGGCTCTGCAGGGCGACGTGGCCACGCTCCGGCGCCACGAACTGGGGCAGCAGCGAGATGTACATGATGGCGATCTTGGGGTTGAGCAGGCAGGTCAGGAACCCCATCGCGAACAGCCGGCGCGGCGGGTCCGGCGGCAGCTGCTGCGGGGCGAACACCGCCGTGCCGCCCGGCTTGACCGCCTTCCAGGCCAGCCAGAGCAGGTAGCCGGCGCCGGCCAGCTTGATCGCGGTGTAGAGCGCGGGCACCACCGAGAACACCGCCGCCACCCCCGCCGTGACCGCGACGAGGTAGACCAGGAAGCCGGCCCCGACCCCGAGCAGCGAGATCAGCCCGGCGCGCCGGCCCTGCGCGATCGAGCGGGAGACCAGGTAGATCATGTTGGGCCCCGGGGAGAGCACCATGCCCAGGGCCACCGCGGCTATGCCGAGCACGGCGTGGCCGTCCACGGCGGATGTCAACGCGTTCATGCGAGGAGGCTAGGACGGGCGAGCGGCTCGATGCAATGATGACTTTGCACTCGGTGCAATGTGCGAGCCGAGGTACGACACGACGGAGGGCCCGGCACCGATGGACGACTACCGCCTGATCGCCGACCAGGTCGCCGCCGACATCGCGGACGGACGGCTGCGACCCGGCCAGCAGCTGCCCACCCAGCGCGCCTTCGCCCGCAGCCGCGGCATCGCCGCCTCCACGGCGGGCCGGGTCTACCGGGAACTGGTCCGCCGCGGGCTCACCGTCGGGGAGGTCGGGCGCGGCACCTTCGTCCGGGCCGGGCACCGGACCGACGGCGGACGGGTCCCACTCGCCGAACCGGCTGTCGCGCCCGTGGACCTGGAGCTCAACTACCCCACCGTCCCCGGACAGGCCGAACTGCTGGCGGGCGGCCTGGCACCGCTGCTGCGCGCCGACGCGCTCGGGGACGCGCTGCGGCCGGTCGGCGCGGCCGGGACGGGCGCGGCCCGGCGGGCCTTCGCGGCTCTGCTCTCGACCGGCGCCTGGGAAGTCGACGGCCCGGAGCTGCTGTTCGCGGGCAACGGCCGGCAGGCCGTCGCGGGGGCGCTCTCCGCACTGGTCCCGCCCGGGAAGCGGCTGGGGGTCGAGGAGCTCACCTATCCGGTGGTCAAGGCGGTGGCCGAGCGGCTGGGCATCCGGCTGGTACCGCTCGCCGTCGACGAGCACGGGCTGCTGCCGGACGCCGTCGCCGCCGCCCACCGGGCCGCCCCGCTGCGCGCCGTGTACGTGCAGCCGCGACTGCAGAACCCGCTCGGGGTGAGCCTGCCGCACGAGCGGGCGGTGGCCCTCGCGGCGGAGCTGCGACGGCTCGACCTGCCGGCGGTCGAGGACGCCATCTGGTCCTTCCTGCGGCCCGAAGCGGCGCCGCTGGCCGCGCTCGTACCCGAGCGGACCGTCCTCGTGGACAGCCTCTCCAAGCGGCTGGCCCCCGGCCTGACCACCGGGTTCGCGGTCGTCCCGGCCGGGCTGCGCGAGGGGGTGGCGGGCGCCCTGCGCTCGGGCGGGTGGGCGCCGAGCGGCTTCGCGCTGGAGGCGGCGGTGCGCTGGATCGGGGACGGCACGCTGGCCACGGTCGAGGCGGCGAAGCGGGCCGACGCGACGGCCCGGCAGCTGCTGGCGCGCGAGGCGCTGGCGGGGCAGCGGCTGCGGGCCGACCCCTGCTCGTACTACCTGTGGTGGGAGCTGCCGGGGGCCTGGCGGGCGGAGACCTTCGTCGCGGCGGCGGCGCGCGCCGGGATCTCGCTCACACCGGCGACGGCGTTCGCCGTGGACCCCCGGCGCTCGCCGTCGGCCGTCCGGGTCGGGCTGGCCTCTCCGCCGCTGCCGGTGCTGGCGCGGGCACTGGAGGTGCTGGGGCGGATCGCGGCGGGGGCGCCGGGAGGCGGGAGGCGGGCGGCCTACGGATGACAGGTAACAGCCGACAGATTTCAGATGACAGATAACAGATTTTGAAGTCTGTCAGCTGTCATCTGTTACCCGTGATCCGTCGGCTGTCCGCCATCCGCCGTCGCCCGGCGACCCTCAGCCGGTCGAGCCCTTGCGGCTCCCCCGGGTGGCCGTGTCCGCCGCGCCTCCGGCGCCGACGGCGCGCAGGCGACTCGCGGCGGTGGCGGCCAGCTGGGGGGCGAGCTTGGCGACGTCACGGGAGCCGACCACCGCGATCAGGCTCGGCAGCAGCCAGCGGACCGGCTGCATGCCCCGCACCCAGG
This sequence comes from Kitasatospora xanthocidica, assembly GCF_014656195.1. GTDB lineage: Bacteria > Actinomycetota > Actinomycetes > Streptomycetales > Streptomycetaceae > Kitasatospora > Kitasatospora xanthocidica. The sequence goes on from NZ_BNBY01000002.1 coordinate 287,430, forward strand.
CCTGGGCGTAGACGTGGGCGGACCGGCGGGCGATCCCCGCCACGATCCGGTCCACCGCCGGCTCCAGCGGGTACGTCTTGTTCGCCGGCCACGGCAGCCGGGACCGCATCTGCTTCAGCACGGTGTCCTCGTCGGCGCCGCGCACCATGTCGGTGTCGGTCCAACTCAGGTACCCGACACCGACCTTCACGCCCTGGTAGGCGACCTCGGCGCGGAGCGAGTGGGCGAAGGCCTCCACCCCGGACTTGCTGGCGCAGTACGCGCTCATCAGCGGCGCCGGCGTCAGGGCGGCGAGCGAGGCGATCTGCAGCAGGTAGCCCCGGCTCTCGGTGAGCGCCGGCAGGAAGGCCCGCGCGGTGGCGACGCTACCGAGCAGGTTCACCTCGATGACCCGGCTGAACGCCCGGTGGTCGCTGTCCGTCAACGGTCCGCCGATGGCGATCCCGGCGTTGGCGACGACGGTGTCGATCCGCCCGTAGTGGTCCTTGATCCGTGCGGCGGTGTCCTCCAGCGCGTCGAGGTCGGTGACGTCCACCTCCCAGCTGGTGGCGTCCGGGCCGCACTGGGCGGCGACGGCCTTCAGCTCCTCCGGCTCCAGTCCGAGCAGGGCGACCTTGGCCCCGCGCCGAGCGAGCGTGCGGGCCAGCGAGGCCCCGACGCCCCGGGCGGCCCCGGTGACGACAACGACCTGCGCGGACAACGGCGGGACGGCGTTCATGCGACGGTGGTCCTCTCGTCGGTGGAGTCAGCGGAGTCAACGGGGTCAACGGGGTCAACGGGGTCAACGGCGGGGTCCACCACGGAGGGGGCGGACGCGGCCGGGTCGACGGCGGGCGTACCGACCAGGTACGCGGCGGCCATCCGGTGGATCTCCGCGGCGACCTCCACCGGGCGCTCCAGGGGGGACATGTGGCCGACCCCGGACAGCAGCAACAGCCCCTGCGGGTCCTTGAGTTCGGCGACCATCCGGTGCGCGTGCACCGGCGGCGTCAGCCGGTCGTCGGTGCCGACCACGACGGCGGTGGGCGCCGCGAGCCGGGCCAGTCCGGCGCGCACGTCCAGCCGGTCGAGCACCGCGGCCCAGTTGGCGCGGACGCCGGTCGGGCAGGCGTGCACGATCCGGGCCGTCGCCTCCACCTGACCGGCGGGCGAACCCGGCCCCATGGTCGCGTACTTGAGCGCCACCCGGGTGACCCGGGAGACCGGCCCGAGCGGCATCCGGGAGCGCAGCAGCTGCCGGTGCAGGAAGCGGCGCAGGCCCGGGGAGCGTACGCCCGGGGGCAGCACGGTGAGCTCGGCCACCAACTCGGCCGGGCCGGTGGAGATCAGGACGGCCGCGGCGGTGCGCTCGGCGACCTCCGGGCGGCCGCCGGCGGCCATGATGGTCATCCCGCCCATGCTGTGCCCGGCCAGCACGGCCCGCGCCCCCGCCGGGACGGTCCGCCGGAGCACCGCCGACAGGTCCTCGGCGAGCGCCCGGGTCGAGTAGCGCACCCTGCTCGGCGGGATCTCGCTGTGGCCGTGGCCGCGCTGGTCGTAGGCCACCACCCGGTAGCGGTCGGAGAGTTCGCGGATCACGGGGGCCCAGAACGCGGTCGAGCAGGTCCAGCCGTGCGCCAGCACCACGGTGGGCGCGCCCGGCTGGCCGTGCACCTCGACGTGCAGCCGGCTGCCGTCCGCCGATCGGACGCTCAACTCCTCGACCGGCGTGGGGTGTTCGTACTCGGCGGGCAGGTGGACGGTCACGCGGAGACCTCCTGGACGGTACGGGCGGCGGCGGCCGGCGCGGTGCGCATGATCAGCTCGTACTCACCGAGGTCCACCTTGCGGGTGGCCCGGCGGAACGAGGTGGTGGAGCCGGGCCAGAGCACGGTGTTCCGGCCGCTCGGGTCGAGGTACCAGCTGCGGCAGCCGCCGGTGGTCCAGACGGTGCGGTCCATCCGGTGCTGCAGTTCGAGGTTCCACTGCCGCTGGGCGCGCGCGGTCGGCTGCATCGCGGCGGCCCCGATCGAGCCGAGCGTGGTCAACGCGTCGATCATGTAGTTCAGCTGGGACTCGATCATGAGGATCATCGAGCTGTTGCCGAGGCCGGTGTTGGGGCCGATGACGAAGAACAGGTTCGGGAAGCCGCGGACGGTCGAGCCGCGCAGCGCCTCCATGCCGTCCTTCCACTCCTCCGCCAGGCTGGTGCCGTCGACGCCGAACACCCGGGAGCCGATGGGCATGTCGGTGACGTGGAAGCCGGTGCCGAAGACGATGGCGTCCACCTCGTGCTCGCTGCCGTCGGCCGCGACCAGCGTGGAGCCGCGCACCTCGCGCAGGCCGGAGGAGACCACCTCGGTGTTGGCCGCGGCGAGCGCCGGGTAGTAGGTGTTGCTGAGCAGGATGCGCTTGCAGCCGATCCGGTAGTCCGGGGTGAGCTTGGCCCGCAGCGCCGGGTCCGGGACGCCCTGCGCGATGTGGCGTTCGGCGAGCTGCTGGACGAGGCGCAGCAGTCCGGGCCGGCGGACGAAGGCGTCCACCTGGAGCTCCCGGAGGGCGAACAGGGTGCCGCGGCGGATCTTCGCGGTGACCGGCAGGCGGCCGTGCACCCACTTCTCCAGCTGGCTGATCTCGCGGTCGCGGCGCGGCAGGACCCAGGCCGGGGTGCGCTGGAAGACGGTGAGCTTGCCGACCTCGGGCTGGATCGACGGGATGATCTGGGCGGCGGAGGCGCCGGTGCCGACCATGGCGACGCGCTTGCCGGCCAGGTCGTAGTCGTGGTCCCAGCGGGAGGAGTGGAAGACCTTGCCGGGGAAGCCGCTGAGGCCGGGCAGGTCGGGGATCTGCGGGTCGGCGAGCGGCCCGGCGGCGGAGACGACGGCGTCGGCGGTCCACTGGCCGGCCGAGGTGGTGATCCGCCAGCGGGTCTCGTCGCCCTCCCAACGGGCCTCCAGCACCTCGGCGTTGAAGCGCAGGTGGGGGCGGAGACCGAAGACGGTGGCGACCTTCTCCAGGTAGGCGCGGATGTCCGGCTGGCCGGAGAAGCTGCGCGGCCACTCGGCGTTGGGCGCGAAGGAGAAGGAGTAGAGGTGCGAGGGCACGTCGCAGGCGCAGCCGGGGTAGCTGTTGTCGCGCCAGGTGCCGCCGACGGAGTCCGCGCGTTCGAGGACCACGAAGTCGGTGATCCCGGCACGGCGCAGCCGGACCGCGGCGCCGAGGCCGCCGAAGCCGGAGCCGATCACCGCCACCCGGACGTGCGGAACGGCCTGGGCCGCCTCGGTCACGTCGGCCGCCTCGGCCTCGCCGGTAGCGGCGGCGGTGGCACCGGCGGCGGCGGAAGCCTCGGACGAACCGGACGCGCCGGAGCGGGGGCGCTTGCTGCTGGATGCCATGCGGCCTCCTCCTGAGGGTGGGGCGGTGATCGTCGCGCTCTCCGGGGTCTACCCCCGGGACCCTGTTCAATCGCGCCAGTAATCACTGGCACGGTTGGCAGGGTAGTCCTTGCTGACACCGGATGGAAGAAGCCGGACGGACCCGGTTCCGGCGGCCTTCCCGGCCGACGGACCTATGCTGATCGCCGTGGACAAGGTCAGAGCTGCCGCGGGCGACAGAAAACGCGAGTACCGGGTGGAGGAACTGGCCGAAGCGGCCGGCATCACCACCCGCACCCTGCGCTTCTACCGCGAACGCAAACTGCTCCAGCCGCCCCGCAAGGAGGGCCGGATCGCCTGGTACGGCGAGGAGCACCTGTCCCGGCTGCGGATGATCGGCGAGCTGCTGGAGCGCGGCCACACCCTGGGCGGCATCGCCGAACTGATCGGCGCGGGCGAGAGCGGACGGGACGTCGCGGACCTGATCGGGCTGGAGGCGGCCATCGTCGCGCCCTGGTCGGACGAGACCCCGGTGCGCCTGGACTGGGAGGAACTGAAGGCGGCTTTCGGGGACCAGCTCACCGAGGAGAACACCGCCGAGTCCATCGCCCAGGGCTTCATCACCGTCGAGGACGAAGGGATCACCCACGTCAGCCGCCGCCTGATGGACGCCACCACCGAGCTGGTGGCGGAGGGCGTACCGCTCGCGGCCGTCCTCGACGCCAGCCGGCGCACCCGGGACCACGTGGACGCCATCGCCGAGATCTTCATCGAGGTGGTCACCGCGCACCTGCTCAGCGCCCTCTCCACCGACGCCCCGCTGCCACCCGGCGAGGCGGCCCGGCTCACCGAACGCATCCTGCGGGTGCGGCCGCTGGCCCGGACCGTCGCCGACGCCCAGTTCACCCTCGCGATGGACCGCCGGGTGCACGCCGAGTACGAGGAACTGCTGCGCCAGCGACGGGAGGGCGGTTCCGAGGCGTAGCGGCCGCGCCGACACCGGCGTGGCGGGCGGCGTCGTCAGGCCACGTCGGCGGGTCACATCGGCGGGTCACGTCGGCACGCCCAGGCACGGCGGGGCCACGTCGGCATCCGGGCGCGCGTAGGGGGCGCTCGACTCCTGGGCGTGGCGGGGCAGTTGTGCTTCCGGACGCCTGCGGATCGCCCTGGGTCCAGGCGTAACCGGGCGGGCTCGGGGCAGGGATCCCCGCGCCCCCGCCCGTACCCTGGAGGTGCCGTCGATGCCCAGAACCCTCAGCCGCCGCGCCGCGATCGGCCTCGCCACCGGACTCGCCCCGGGCCTCGCCCTCGCCGCCTGCGGCGCCGACTCGCCCGCCCCGACGGCCGGTTCGCCCGGCGGGGGCGGCACCAGGATGGTCCGGCACGCGCGCGGCGAGAGCACCGTGCCGGCGCGGGCCACCCGGGTGGTGGTGCTGGACACGGACGCGCTGGACTCGGTGCTCACCCTCGGCCTCGCCCCGGTCGGCGCCACCACCGTCAGCGCGGGCGCGCCCTTCCCGGGCTACCTCCCGGCAGAACGGCTGACCGGGACCAAGACCGTCGGCACGATCGGCCAGCCCAGTCTGGAGAGCATCGCGGCGCTACGGCCGGACCTCATCCTGAGCAACCAGGTCCGCGACGACAAGCGGTACGACGAGCTGTCCAAGATCGCGCCGACCGTGCTCTCCAAGACCACCGGGCCGACCTGGAAGGAGAACGTCCGGCTGCACGCCGAGGCGCTGGGCCGCCAGGCCGAGGCGGAGGCGGCGGACGCGGCGTACCGGACGAGGCTGCGGGACCTGGTGACGGCGCTCGGCGGACCGGCCAAGGCCGCCGCGACCAGGGTCGAGATGGCTCGCTTCCTGGCGGGCGCGCCGACCCGGCTGTACCTCAACGACACCTTCGTCGGCTCGCTGTTCAAGGACCTCGGACTCGGCCGGCCCGCCAACCAGGACAAGCCCGGCTTCTCGATGGAGATCAGCCCGGAGCAGGTGGACCAGGCGGCGGCCGACGTCATCTTCTACTCGCTGTACGGGGACGCGGCCAAGTCCGACCAGGGGAAGATCACTGAGGGCGCGCTGTGGAAGAACCTGGACGCCGTCCGCAACGGGCGGGTGTTCCGGGTGGACGACAACCTGTGGATGCTCGGCATCGGGTACACCGGGGCCGGCCTGGTCCTGGACGAGATCCGCAAGGACCTGGTGCCGGCGGGCGGGTGACGGATGACAACGGACGGCCGACAGATAACAGATGACAGCTGACAGATTTCAACATCTGTCAGCTGTCATCTGTCGACTGTCATCTGTTCGCCCGCGCGCCCACCTCGCCCGCTACCCCCGGCCGTACCGGGACGGTCGCAGCCGGCCGGTGAACGCCAGGAAGGCCACGAAGGCGCCGAGGACGATCCAGCCGGGCCAGCCGCCGAGCCCCATGGTGAGCGGGTCCAACTCGGCGTCCGGGTCGGCGAACTCCTTGACCGTCGAGACGCTCATGCTGCTCGCGAAGGTGTGCGCCAGTACGGCCGGGACCACCGATCCCGAGCGCAGCCTCAGCCAGGTGAAGACCGGCAGGACGAGCACGCAGCTGACCACGAACGCGGGCACCGCCACGTACCAGGGCCGTCCCGGGTACTGGCCGCCCATCAACAGCGGCGGCAGGTGCCAGAGCGCGAAGGCCGTCCCGGTGAGCAGGTACGCCCGGACCAGGGTTGCCGTACCGGCCTCGGCGCCACCGCCGAGCCGTACCAGCCGGGGGAAGAGGAAGCCCTGCCAGCCGAGCTCCTCGCCGAAGAAGAGCGGCAGCGAGAGCGCCATCCCGATCACGCCCCGCACCGCCCAGGCAACGACCGCCCCCGCGTCCAGCGCGCCGAATCCGGCGAACGGATAACTGCCCGCCAGGGCGCCGACCGCCAGCACCGCCGCCGTCAGCCCGCCGAGCACCCCGAGCGGCAGCAGGCAGGCCCGGACGGCGCGGGTCCGCGGCCGGGGCCAGTGCAGCGCGAGGGCGTCCCGCACCCCGCCTCCCCCACCCCCGTCCACATCGTCGCCGCGGCCGCGCTCCACGAAGCGGACCACGAACAGGGCCGCCAGCGCCGGGGCGAACATCGCGGCACCGATGCACAGTTGCTCGAGCCCGCCGACCTCCTCCCGGGCGTCGGCCCGCTGGTACCCGTCGGCGAGCAACGGCGCCATGGCCGCCCACATCCCGGCGTAGGCGAGGACCAGGTAGACCAACAGGCCGCGCCGACGGCCCGCGCTCGGCGGGGTTGAAGTCAGTAACGTCATGCCGAGGACGCTACGGACCCGAAGGATGCCCGGGAACCAAGTGCACTGCCGGTCCGAGGGGTTGTCGACTACCGGGCGGATGGTCCAGTTTTCTGGGTGTCGGCGACGGGTCGTGGATGCTAACGCGGATTCTGACATGGCGTCAGACAGAAAGCAGCGACAGGGGCGACGGTGGTCCGCACACCGTCGCCCCTACCGCTTGCACCTTGGCGCCTGCACCTTCGCGCCTGCACAACGGCCGTTCGCACCCTGGGCCGTCGCTCGCGTCCCTTCCCGCTAGCTCCGGGTCAGTTGACGTTCACCGCCGTCCAGGTGGCGGCGACCGCGTTGTACTCCGCGCTGTCCGAGCCGTACAGGTCCGCCGCCGCGCTGAGGGTGCCCGCACGGGCGCCCGCGTAGTCGGTGGTGGAGGTGAAGTACGTGGTCAGCGCCTTGTACCAGATCTGCGCGGCCTTGTCCCGGCCGATGCCGGCGAGCGTCGAGTTGTCGTACGTCGGGCTGTTGTAGCTGAACCCGTTGATGCTCTTCGCGCCGCTGCCCTCGGACAGCAGGTAGAAGAAGTGGTTCGCCACGCCGGACGAGTAGTGGACGTCCAGGTTGCCGACGTTGGCGTCCCAGTAGTCGGCGGACTGGCCGTCCTTGCTCGGCTGGTCCATGTAGCGCAGCGGGGTGCCGTCGCCGTTGAGGTTGACCAGTTCGCCGATCCAGTAGTTCGGCGGGTTGGAGGGCAGGTTGGCGTACCACTCGACCATCGTGCCCATGATGTCGGAGGTGGCCTCGTTGAGGCCGCCGGACTCGCCCGAGTAGTTGAGGTTGGCGGTCGCGGCGGTCACGCCGTGGCTCATCTCGTGGCCGGCCACGTCCAGTTCGGTCAGCGGGGCGGCGTCGCCGCTGCCGTCGCCGTACGACATGCAGAAGCAGTCGTCGCTCCAGAACGCGTTGACGTAGTTGGATCCGTAGTGGACCCGGCTCGTGGCGCCGACGCCGTCGTTGCGGATGCCGCTGCGGCCGAAGGTGCTCTTGTAGAAGTCCCAGGTGGCGGCGGCGCCGAACTGGGCGTCCACGGCGGCGGATTCGCGGTTGGCGGCGGTGCCGTCGCCGAAGCTGTTGCTGGTGTTGGCGAACAGCGAGCCGCTGCCCGAGGTGCCGTTCTTCATGTCGGTGGTGGACTGGCCGCCGCGGGTCGCGTCCTTGAGCTGGTACCGCCCGCCGCTCGCGGTGGTGGTCAGCGGCACCTGGCCGACGAAGACGCCCTTGCCGGTGCCGGCCGCGGTCTGCACCTTCTCGTGGGTGGAGAGCACCGCGCCGGTGGCCGCGTCGGTGACCAGGATCTGGCTGCTCGGGGTGCCGTCGGCGCGCACGCCCTCCACGGTGGTGCGGTAGGCGAGGCGGGGGTTGCCGTCGGTGGCCCAGACCACCAGTTGGGCCTCGCCGGTCTGGTGGACGTCGGCCAGCGGCGACTGGTCGGCGTCGACGGTCACGCCGACGGTGGCCTTGACGGCGCCGGTGGCCTGCGCGGCGGCCTGGTCGGCCGGGACCTTCGGGGTCACGCTCGGCAGGGCGATCCGCGCGGAGACGGCCTTGGAGACCGACTTGACCGCGCCGTCGGCCTTCTGGTGGACGACCAGGTCGCCACCGATCACCGGCAGACCGGCGAAGGTGCGCTCGAAACGCAGGTGGCGGGTGCCGTCCTTGTCCAGCACGGCGTCCTTGGCGACCAGTTGCTCCTTGTCGCCGAGGCCGAGCGCCTTGGCGAGCGGGCCGGCCTGGCCGCTCGCCACCGCGAGCACGGTCGCGTGCTGCTGAGCGGCCTGGGCCTGCGGCGAGGGGTCGGAGGAGGCGGCCTGGGCGGCGGTGCTCACCTGGATCACACCGGTCAGCAGGGCGGTGGCCGAGAGTACGGCGACGGCCGCGAGCTTTCGCTTCACGTACGAGTCCTTCCGGGAAACCGCGTGTGGGAGCGGTCGCACCTCGTCCCGGGGGGCCGGGTCGGCACCTGTGGGGCGGGACGGGCGCTGACGTGCTGAGATCCCGTTCAGCCGGGCGGCTCGCCACCAAGGGGTGGGGGTGGTGGCGGCCGCCGGGGGGATGAACAGAAGCATGACAATCCAGCAGATGAATTGACAGGTCTGCTTCAGCAGTTGGCCAGGGCCCGCCAGAAGGTGAAGAGTCTTCAAGTCGCCCGCGAACCGGGGCAATCCGCCCCACCCCGCGAATGGTTTCCGTACGACGCACGCCCGGTCGCCTGCACCGACAGCCGAACGCCCGCCGAACGCGGGTTCGGCGGGCGGGGCCGGTCGATCGTCGATCGACTTTTACAAGTGTGTAGAAGTGTCCACACGGCTCCTCACATCCGGGGTGGCGAGAGTCCGCCGCCCCGGGCCCTTGCCCGCCCACCTGGCCCGTGCTAGCCGGTGGCGGGTCAGAGCGCCGTCGTCACTGGAAGCGCCACTCCTGGGCCGTGTCGCCGGGAGTGCAGGCGACCATGGTGACCGCGTTGCCCGGGCCGTTGCTGGTCATGCAGACCGAGTTCATGTAGTCGGCCAGCGTGTACGAGCCCGCGGTGGAGCCGTTGCGGACGGTCCAACTCGTGAGGAAGCTGTACCCGGTGGTGGCCGTGACCTTCCCGTCCATGGTCTGGACCAGCGCCGGTCCGCCGTTGTTGCAGGCGTTGAAGTGGATCCACGTGCCCGGGTCGGTGGAACGCACCCAGCCGTACTGCGAGGCGCCGCCGAGGATGATCGGGTTGTCACCGTTCAGGCTGTCGTTGCGCATCCCGATCGCGCGGTCGTCCCTCACGCTGACGATGGTCGTCCAGCTGTTGCCGCCGCAGGACGCGGGCCGGCTCGGGCTCTGCGGGGCGGCGGTGGTGCCGCCGCCCGCGGTCTGGGCCGGCGGCTGCGGGTTCTGGTTGACGGGCGGTGCGGGCGGTGCGGGCTGGTTGCCGCCACCCCCGCCCCCGGGCTGGTTCGCCTGGCCGCCCGAGGCCCCGCCGCCGGACCCGCCACCTGACGCGCCGCCGGAGCTCGTGCCCGTGCCGCCGGTCCGGGTGCCGCCCGAGGCGCCGCCGCCGGATCCGCCCTGGGCCGGGACCGGGACGGGGACGGGGGGCTGCTGCTGGTTCTGGGCGCCGGGGACCGGCTGGTCGGGGTTCGGGGTGGCCGCCGGGGTGTCGGTCGGCGGCGGGGTGACGGGCGGGGTGGTGGTCGCGGCCGCCGGGGTGCCGCTGACGGGGCTCGCCGGAACGGTCACCACGACGGTCGACTGGGCGGCGGGGGGCGCAATCGCGTCGGAGCCGCCGGGACTGCGGTCGATCAGCAGGGCGGTGGCGGTGCCCGCCGAGATGATGATGGGGATGATCACCGGCACCAGCAGGGTGCGCCGGGGCCGGCGCGTGCCGGGCTCGGTCTGCGCCTGCGGCCGTACCTTCGCGACCTCGTCCGGTGCGACCTCGTCCGACGCGGCGGCGTCCTTCGACGAAGCGCCGTCGTCGCCCGCGCCGGGAACGACCACGGCCCCGGCCTGCGCACCCTTACCAGTGGTTCCCTCGGCAGCGGCGCCCTTGGTGGCGGCCGGTGTAGCCGCACCTGCCCCGGCCGCCTGCTCCGGCTCCGCCCCTCCCCCGGGCTTGCCCTCGGCCGCCGGCGCCGCGGCCGGCCGGAGGGCGATCGTCCCACTGCCGGCCGCCCCGGGCTTCCCCGCGCCCGCACCGCCCGCCACGCCACCCGCACCGCCCGCCACGCCACCCGGGCCGCCCGCCGCGCCGCCCGGGCCCCCGGCGTGCCTGATCGCCGCCCGGGCCGCCGCCGCCATCGCGGCGGCGTCCGCGAACCGCTCCTCGGGCTTCTTCGCCAGTGCCCGGGCGACCAGCGCCCGGACGGCCACCGGGAAGGTCTCCGGCAGCTCCGGCACCGGCTGGTTGACGTGCTTGAGCGCGATCTGCAGCGGCCCGTCACCGGAGTACGGCGGCTCGCCGACCAGCAGTTCGTAGCAGACCACGCCGATCGAGTAGAGGTCGGTGGCCGGTCCGAGGGCCGAGCCCTCGGCCTGCTCCGGGGACATGTAGAGCGCGGTGCCGATGATCGCGAACGGGGCGGTGAGCTTGGTGCTGGCGAGCGCCCTGGCGATGCCGAAGTCGGTGACGGCCACCCGGCCGTCGGTGCGCAGCATCAGGTTGGACGGCTTGATGTCCCGGTGCACGATGTCCTGCCGGTGCGCGGCGTGCAGCGCGTCCAGGGCGCCGGCCACCAGGTCGAGGGCGCGCGCGACGGTCATCGGGCCGGTGTCCTCCAGGACCCGGTCCAGCGGCCGCCCGTCGATCAGCTCCATGACGATGTAGGCGCAGCGCTCGTCGCCGTCCGCGCCGCTCTCACCGTAGTCGTGGACGTCCACCACACCGGGGTGGTCGATCGCCGCGACCAGCTGGGCCTCCCGGCGGAAGCGCTGGGTCGCGGTGCCGTCCTCGAACAGCTCCGAGCGCAGGATCTTGACCGCCACCTGCCGGGCCAGCACGGTGTCCTCGGCCCGCCAGACCGAGCCCATCGCGCCGCCGCCGATCCGCTCGACCAGCCTGTACCGCCCCCCGAGCACGCTGCCCGCCCCGTTCATTCCCCGGTCCCCCACTGTGTCGTGACCCTCCCCGACGGGTCGTCGGCACACAGTGTGCCAGAGCATGTCGTGTCCTCAGCAGACCGGATCCGACAAGGAATTGAGCACGAATGTCAGGCATTCCGGAGGTACCGGGCGTGGTCGGACACCTCCAGGACCGCCGCGATGACGGCCCGGGGCCGGTCGGTGTGGACGGCGTGACCGGCGCCGCGCACCAGGATGTGCGTTCCCCTGGTGGCCGCGGACGCGACCTGCGACTGCAGGGCGGTCCAGCGCGAGCGCAACACCCGGGGCAGCCCCTCGGTCGCGCTCAGCACGGCCACCGGCACCTCGGGCAGCCGGGCACCGGACCGACGCCGGCGGATCTCGGGGACGGCGGCCGCCGTCAGCCGGTTCTCGGCGAGGACGGTCCGGCGCTGGTGGTGGTGCGCGACCACGGCCGCCTCGGCCCGGGCAAGCGGATCCGCCGGGCCGGGCGAGGACGAGGACGAGGACGCCATCGCCGTACGGAACAGCCACAGCCGGTTCAGCGCCGCTTCGGCGACCCGGACGGCGGGCGGCTGGAACTCCTCGTGCGCCGGGTCCACCAGGACCAGCCCGGCGACCAGCTCGGGCCGCTGCCAGGCGAGGAGCTGGGCCAGTTGACCGCCCCAGCTGTGGCCGACCAGGACGGCCGGACCGGCGTCCAGGTGCCGCACCAGGGCGGCGAGGTCCTCGACCTGGCCGTCCAGCGTCGGGGCCCCGGCCCGGCTCACGGCCTGGTGCGCGGTCCGGCTCACGGCCGGGCCGGCGCCCGGATTGGCGCCCCGACCGGCCACCCGGACGGCGGGGCGGTGCGGCTCGCTCGCGCCGAGCCCGGCCCGGTCGTACGCCACCACCCGTCCGTGCCGGGCGAGTTCGGGCAGCACCGGGGTCCAGGTGAGCGACGAGGTGCCGCAACCCGCGATCAGGACCACCGGCGCACCGGCGCCCTGCCCCGCCTCCACCCAGCGCAACGCCCGTCCGTCGCGGTCGAGTTCGCCCGGCCGCACGCCGCCGGGCGTGCATTCGGCGAACGCCTGGGCGACGGCCTCCTGGACGCTCCGCAGCCCCGGCCCGGCCTGCGTCCCCCGCTTGTCCTGCATGGTGTGCACTTGCAGCCCCCTGGATCCGTCGCTCGGCCCCGTTCCCCCGATGCCCCGTGCGACGCTGCCCGACTCTTCCTCAGGCATCCGACGCTGCCCGCCCGTTCGCTCGGTCTCCCGAATTCACACCGGCCTGGCGATGAACAGGAGACCAACAGCTCGGGCGCGCACCACGCCCGCGAACCGCGCGCCGGACCTCAGGCCGGCAGGACGCGCTTCAGCAGTCCGAGCAGTGCCTCCCAGTGCCGTTCGTCGGCGGCCGCGTCGTAGCGGGCGGTGTCGGCCTGGGTGTAGCCGTGCAGGGCGCCGGTGTAGACCTCGGCCCGGTACCGGACGCCGGCGGCAGTGAGGGCCTCGGCGAGCCGGTCGATCTGCTCGGGCGGCAGCGCCTCGTCCTGGTCCGCGTGGCCGAAGTACAGCTCGGCGGTGATCCGGTCGGCGCCCAGGTGCGGGCTGTCCGGGTGCTCGGTGGCAAGGTTGCCGCCGTGGAAGCCGGCCGCGAGGGCGATCCGGTCCGGGTGGCTGGCGGCGGTCCGCAGGGCGAGGAGGGCGCCGCGGCAGTAGCCGGTGAGACCGACCGGCCCGTCCTGGACCAGCGGGGACTCGGCGAGCCAGCGCAGGTAGGCGTCCGCGTCGCGGGTGGTCACCTCGGGGGTGAGGGTGGCGAGCAGCGGGATGAGCCGGTCGAAGATCGTGTCGTCGTTCTCCGGGTCGATGAACTCCGGGAGCTGGACGACCGGTGCCCGGCCGTTGCGGTAGTAGGCGTTGGGGACGAGCACGGTGTACCCGGCCGCGGCGAGCCGGTCGGCCATCCGCTGCAGGTGCGGGCGGAGCCCGAAGGCGTCCATGTAGAGGATGACGCCGGGGTGGGCCCGGTCGTCGTCGGGGTGGGCGAGGTAGGCGTCGGCGGTGCCGTCCGCCGTCGGGATGTCCACGATGGTTCCGCGCACGGTCATGGTGAGGCGCTCCTTCCGTTCGTGCGGCAGGGTATCCGGTGGACGCCTCGCCTGATCCACACGGGTTGCCGGGGAACGCTCGGGCCACGGTGCGGCGTTGAGCGGGCATGGGGTGGATCGTGGGTGTGGTGGCGACGGTGGCGGCGCTACTCGGGCTGGCCGTGCTGGCGGCGTTGCAGATCCGGGACGAGGCGTCACCGCGTCAGCGGCAGCGCGGCCCCGGGGCGGGGTTCGGCGTCGCGGGCCTGGACGAGCTGCACGCGCTGTTCAGCCCGGGCAAGCGGATCCAGGTCGAGCAGAAGAAGGAGCAGCTGGCGCTGCGGGACGACGCGCAGGCCGGCTCGCCGCCGCACCTCGGCGTGGACCTGGACCGGGGCGTGGCGGTGCTGCGCGGCGTGGGCGCGAACGCCGACGGCGAGGGTACGAACACTGACGGCTTGGGCGCGAACGCGGCCGGAGCGAACACGAACGCCGACGGAGCGGACGCGAACGCCGACGGCGCGGACGCGGCCGGTCAGGCGCCCCAGGTCCGGGAGCAGAGCACCAGCAGGTAGCCGTCCGGGTCGGCCACCGTCACGCCGTACTCGTTCCAGTACGGGTTGTGGTTCTCGACCCGGGTGCCGCCGGCCGCCTCCAGCCGGGCGACCAGGTCCTCGTCCACGGGCGCGCCGAGGTAGACGACGAACAGGTCCTCCACCGTCGGGGTGGGCTCCTGCGGACGCTCCGGGTCGTGGGTCAGCTCGAAGTGCCAGGCTCCGCCGGACGGGCCGACCATCAGCAGGTCGTGTTCGCCGGAGACCCGCTCGGTGGTGCGCCACTGCACGTCGAGGCCGAGGCCGCCGACGTAGAAGCGCTCGGCCGCTGCGAGGTCGCGCGAGGGCCGGGCGATCCGGACCCGCATGCTGGAATCGATCATGTCGCCGACCCTAGCCGACGCCACCGACAGCGGACCCGGCGGTACGGCACCTCGGCCGATGGACCGTCAGAGCCTGCTCAGCCGCTCCTCGTCGGAGGTCCGCGGGCAGGTCATGCAGGCGACGGCCTCGGGCTTGACCGCGTAGTAGAGGCAGCAGCCGAGCCGGGTGCGGGTGTGGTGGGCGCGCCCGTCGGGGGTGTGCAGGAGGCGGAAGTCGGCGGCGCCGGGGAGCGGCTGGGTGCCGCCCGGCAGGACGGCCCCGGCCGCGGCGACCGCGGCACCCTCGGCGTCCCCGGCAAGAACCTCCCCGACGGCCGGCACCTCCCCGACCGCCGCGGCGTCCCCGTCGAGCATCCGCCCGAGGTACCAGACCGCGGAGGCCAGGTCGTCCGTCACCATGCCCCAGAGCGCGCGGTCGCGGCGCCGGGTGGGCCGGGCGAACGCCGCCAGGACCGGCTCGAGGTGCGCGACCACGGCGGCCCGCAGTTCGGCGCGGAGCTCGTCGTCACTGGGGACGGTGACGTGTCCGCGCGGGCGCAGCGCGAGCGCGCCGGTGGGGGCGTGCAGCCAGAGGTCGGCCGGGCTGACGACGGGGACCCGGCGGGCGAGGTGCCAGGGGCCGGCGACGATCAGGCAGGCGGACCAGACGTAGTGGTGGAGCAGCCGGGAGGCGGTGACGTGCGGTCGCGGGGCGCGGCCGTGCTCGGCGGCGATCCGGGCTTCCTCGCCCGCCAGGGCGGCGGCCAGTGCCCGTTCGTCGTCGGCGAGTTCGGCTCCGGAGTACCAGTCGTCGGCGGCGGACGGGGCCGGTTCCGCGGGGTCGAGCAGGCGCAGTTCCAGCACCGGGCACAGCTCCAGCAGGCGCCGGTAGTCGCCGACCAGGGCGGCGGACGGCGCGAGCGGTGGGGCGCCGTGGGGCACGACGGACAGGTGTGTTCCGGGAACCATCGACCCTCCCGTGATCGATTCCGTATGATCGATTAAGGTGAGGCTCACCTTACAATGCCTCATGGTGTCCGGCGACCATGCCGGCCACCACCGGTCCGACAGATCGGACCATCCCGCCCAACCGGCCCAACCTTGACGAACTTAGGTAAACCTAACCTAAGATGTCGCCTTGTGTTGAGAACCGAACCGCCGCCCCCCACGGCTCCGGCGACGCCTCGCGCCTCGATGCTCCGGCGGCCCCTGCTGCTGGTCGTCGGCGCGTGCGCGCTCGTGCTGTGCGCGGCCCTGAGCCTTGCGCTGGGCTCCCGGCCCATCCCGCTGACCACCGTCGTCGACGCCCTCACCGGCGCCGCCCACGGCGGTGACGCCGATGTGGTGACGGGCCTTCGGGTCCCGCGCACGCTCATCGGGCTCGCCGTCGGGGCCGCGCTCGGCGTCGCCGGGGCGGTCGCCCAGGGCGTCACCCGCAACCCGCTGGCCTCCCCGGTCACCCTCGGCATCAACGCGGGCGCGAGCCTCGCCGTGGTCGCCGCGATCTACACCCTGGACCTCTCCCGCACCATCGAGTACGTCTGGTTCGCCTTCGCCGGAGCGGCCGTCGCCGCCTTCGCCGCGTACGCGATGTCCCGGCGCGGCGGGGACCTGGACCCGGTCCGGCTGGCGCTCGGCGGCACCGTGCTCACCGTGGTGCTCACCTCCTGGACCTCCGCGCTGATGCTGGCCAGTCACCGCACCCTCGACGAGGCCCGGTTCTGGCTGGCCGGCTCGATCGCCGGGCGGCACCTGGACACCCTCACCCCCGTCCTGCCCTTCCTCGTGCTCGGCCTGGTCGGCGCCTTCGCCGTCTCGCCCGCGCTCAACGCGCTGGCGCTCGGCGACGAGACCGCGCAGGCGCTGGGCGTGCCGGTGGCCCGGATCCGGGTGGTCGGCGGGCTCGCCGTCGTCCTGCTCGCGGGCGGCGCGGTGGCCGTCGCCGGACCGGTGGCGTTCATCGGACTGGCCGCTCCGCACCTGGTCCGCCCGCTGCTCGGCAACGACCACCGCTGGCTGCTGCCCGGCTGCCTGATCGCCGGTCCGCTGCTGCTGCTCACCGCCGACGTGCTCGGCCGGCTGGTGGTCCGCCCGTCCGAGATCGAGGTCGGCATCGTGACCGCCTTCCTCGGCGCGCCGCTGCTCGCGGTGCTGGCCCGGAAGGTGGCCAAGTGACCGCGCTCACCCTCCCCGCCCGGGCCCTCACCCGCCGCCGCACCCGTACCGCCCTCTGGTCCCTGGTCGCCGCCGCCCTGCTGGTGGTGCTGACCGGCGTCGCGCTCGGCACCGGCCAGGTCGACATCCCCGTCTGGGACGCGCTGCGCGCCCTCGTCGGCCAGGGCGAGCCCGGCAACGTCCTGGTGGTGCAGCAGTTCCGCGCGCCCCGCGTGGTCTCGGCACTGATCGCGGGCGCCGGACTGGCGATGGCCGGTTCGATGCTGCAGCGGCTGTTCCGCAACCCGCTGGCCGCCCCCGACACGATCGGCATCACCGGCGGCGCCTCCTTCGGCGCGGTGCTGATGCTCGCCGGCGGCGCCTCCCAGCAGCTGATCCCGGTGGCCGCCGTCGGCGGCGGGCTGCTCGCGGCGCTGCTGCTCGGCGGCTTCGCCTGGCGCTCCAAGATGGCCGTCACCCGGCTGGTGCTGGTCGGCCTGGCGGTGCAGCAGGGCCTGGCCGCCGCCGTGAACCTGATGATCGTCCGGTTCCCGGCCGAGCTGGCCTCCTCCGCGCTGCAGTGGACCACCGGGTCGCTCTACGGCCGCAACTGGACCGAGGTGTGGATCGGCGGCACCGCCATCGCGCTCACCGCCATCGCCGTACTGCTCTGCCAGCGGCGGGTCTCCGTCCTCGACCTCGGCGAGGACTCGGCCGGCGGCCTGGGCCTCAACCCGGCCCGCGACCGGCTCTGGCTGCTGCTGCTCACCATCACCCTCGCCTCGCTGGCCGCCGCCCTCACCGGGCCGGTCGCCTTCGTCGCGCTCGCCGTCCCGCACCTGGTCCGGCTGCTCGCCGGACCGCCCACCCTCGGCACCCTCGGCCTCACCGCGCTCACCGGCGCCGTGCTGCTGCTCTCCGCCGACCTCCTGGTGCTCCACGTGATCCCCGTCCACGGTCTGCCGGTCGGTGCCGTCACCGCCACCCTCGGCGCGCCCTGGCTCCTGGTGCTGATGATCCGCCAGGGCCGGCTTCCCCAGAGGAGCAGCTGATGTCGTCCGCCAAGACCTCCGCCCCGAGCGCCGCCCCGAGCGCCGCCGCGGGGCCCGACGCCCGCCCCGCCGACGGGTCCGCGGTGACCGCGGCCGAAACCGGGGGCGCGAACCGGCTCGCCACCCGGGGCCTCGGCCTGCGCTACGGCGACCGGACCATCGTCGACGGGCTCGACCTCGAACTGCCCGGCAACGCCGTCACCGCGATCGTCGGCCCCAACGCCTGCGGCAAGTCGACCCTGCTGCGCGGGCTCGTCCGGCTGCTCGACCCGGCCGCCGGCACCGTCACCCTGGACGGCGCCGACATCCACCGGATGCCGGCCCGGACCCTCGCCAAGCGGATGGGCCTGCTGCCGCAGCAGCCGGTCACGCCGGAGGCGGTCACCGTCGAGGCCCTGGTCCGACTCGGCCGCTACCCGCACCAGCGGATGCTCAGCCCGTGGTCCAAGGCCGACCAGGCCGCCGTCGAGGAGGCGCTGGAGCGCACCGGCACCGCCGAACTGCGCGACCGGCAGGTCGACCGGCTCTCCGGAGGACAGCGCCAGCGCGTCTGGATCGCGCTCGCCCTCGCCCAGGAGACCGACCTGCTGCTCCTCGACGAGCCCACCACCTTCCTGGACCTGCGCCACCAGCTCGACGTGCTCGACCTGGTCGCCGACCTGCACACGGAGGCCGGGCGCACCGTCGTCATGGTGCTGCACGACCTCGGGCAGGCCGCCCGGTACGCCGACCACCTGGTGGTGCTCAAGGACGGCCGGCTCGCGGCCGCCGGGCCGCCGTCGGAGGTGCTGACGGCCGAGCTGGTGGAGACCGTCTTCCAGGTGCCGTGCCGGGTCGTGCCCGACCCGGAGACCGGGACGCCGCTGGTCGTGCCGCGGGCACGGGTGCGCGGCTCCCGCGGCGCCGCCGGCTCCGATGCCTCCACTGGCGCCGATGCCTCCGACGGCTCAGCCGGATCCGGTGCCACTGCCTCCGCCGCTCCCGCAGCCCTCTGAACTCCTCTTTCCCGTACCCCCGTTCGACCCGATCCAAGGAATCCCGATGAACCGCCGACTCCCCGTCGCCGTCCTGGCCGTCGCCCTCTCGACCACCCTGCTCGCCGCCTGCGGCAGCAACGGGGACGGTGCCAAGTCCGGCGGCGACTCCGCGTCCTCCGCCCCGGCCGGCGCCGCCGCCGGGTTCCCGCGCAGCGTCAAGCACGCCGCCGGCACCGCCGAGCTCAAGAGCCAGCCCAAGCGCGTCGTCGTCCTGGACAGCGGCGAGCTGGACGACGTCACCCTGCTCGGCATCACGCCGGTCGGCGCGGTGTCCCCGCACATGAAGACCGAGGGCGGGTTCCCGAACTACCTCAAGGACAAGATCAAGGACACCAAGGACGTCGGCCCGATGAACGAGCCGAACCTCGAGCTGATCGCCTCCCTCAAGCCCGACCTGATCCTGTCCTCCAAGGTCCGGCACGCCAAGGTGTACTCCCAGCTGAACGCGATCGCCCCGACCGTGCTGGCCGAGACCACCGGGTTCCCCTGGAAGGACAACCTGGCGCTGTACGCCCAGGCGCTCGGCAAGGAGGACGAGGCGAAGAAGGCGCTCTCGGACTACGAGGCGCGGGCGAAGAAGCTCGGCGAGGAGATCAAGGCCAAGTACAACGGCACCATGCCGACCGCCTCGGTGGTCCGCTTCGTGGCCGGCCCGACCCGCCTGTACGCCAAGTCCTCCTACAGCGGTGTGGTGCTCAAGGACGTCGGCCTGGCCCGCCCGGCCTCGCAGGACGTGGACCAGAACATCGTCGAGGTCAGCGCCGAGCAGATCACCCAGGCCGACGCCGACCTGGTGTTCGTCACCACCGCGGACGACCCGAGCAAGACCAAGGAGAACGAGGTCCAGCAGACCCCGGTCTGGCAGGGCCTGAACGCCGTCAAGAACGGCAAGGTGTTCAACGTCCCGGACGAGACCTGGATGTCCGGCATCGGCGTCCAGGCCGCCGACGCGATGCTCGTCGACATCGCCAAGGCCACCGGCGTGGACGCGCCCAAGTAGTCGTCCCGTGAACGCGGGCGAACGGATGACAGCTTTCAGATTTCAGATAACAGATTTCGAAAGTTGTCAGCTGTCATCTGTCGGCTGTCGGTTGTCACCTGTCACCTGTCACCTGTCACCTGTCACCTGCCGGCTGTCATCCGTTCGCCCACCCTCCTCCGCCATCCCTCCGAGGACCTTCCATGCGGCTCTACCTGCTCGCCCTGAACCCCACCGACTCGGTCACCGACGGCTTCCTGCCCGCGGCCGCCCGGCTCGGGCTCGACGTCACCGTGCTCACCGACCACGCCGAGCCCCACCGGCAGGCCTACGCCGCGCTCCCCTTCACCGCGCCCGAGGTCCTGGACTGCGACGTGCGCGACTTCCGCGCCGTCATCAGCCTGATATCCCGCCGCGGCCTGGACTCCGGCGACCACGCGCCCGTCGCGGTGTTCAGCAACAGCGACCACCTGCAGACCCAGACCGCCCTGGCCGCCGAGTACTTCGGCCTCCCGGCCAAGGACTGGAAGGCCGCACTGCGCGCCAAGGACAAGGGCCAGCTGCGCCGCCACCTCGCGCTGACCGGCCAGGACACCGTCTGGTCCGCCGAGTTGGCCCCCGGACAGGACCCGGCCGAGCTGGACCCGCCGTTCCCCTGCGTGGTCAAGCCGCGCGAGGGAGTGGCCAGCGAGGACGTCACCCTGGTCGCCGACGCCACCGAACTCGCCCAGCGCTGCAAGGAGATCCAGCACCGCAGGGCCGGCGCCACCCTGGTGGTGGAGGAGTTCCTGGACGGACAGCTGTACACCCTGGAGACGCTCGGCGACGGCCGCCGCCGGCACGTCCTCGGCGGCTTCCGCACCCGGCTCTCCCCGCCGCCGGACTTCATCGAGGAGGTGCTCACCTTCGTCCCGGCGCACCCGCAACCGGTGGTCGACCAGGTGCTCGCCCAACTCGACGCGCTCGGTGTCGGGTTCGGCGCCTGCCACACCGAGTTCGTCCTCCAGCCGGACGGCCGCGCCCGCATCATCGAGGTCAACTACCGCGCCATCGGCGACCAGTGCGACCTGATGCTCGCCGAGATCCTCGGCATACCCCTGTTCGAGCTCATCCTCGGCGTCCACCTGGGCCGCGAGCTTCCCGCCGACCTGGCCGAACGCTGCGCCGCCACCCCCCGCCGGGCCCGCAACGAGGTGGTCTGCGCCGACCGCGCCGGCGTCCTCACCGCCGCCCCCGGCCCGTACGACGAGGAGCGCGACGGCGTACGGCTCGCCTACCGCCCGCTGCGCCCGGTCGGCGAACGCCACGAGCACTACCGCACCAACCGCGACTACCTGGGCGTCATCTGGGCCGTCGGCACCGACCAGGACGCGGTGGACGGCGCCGTCGCCCGCTTCCTCGCCGCCAACCGCTGGGAGATCACCCCGTGACCGCCGGAGCCCTGCCCGCGAACACCGCGGCCCAGCCCGCCACCGCGGCCCCCGCCGAGGCCCGTACCGTGGCCCCCACCGAGACTCTTGCCGAGGCCCGCACCCCGAGCCCCGCGACCGCCGCCGACCAGCTCACCCTGCGGGTGCTCTCCGCCCTGCTGCGCGAGGACGTCCTCGGGCTGCGCACCCGCGGCGCCGTCGAGGACCGTCCGGACGGCCCCTGGCTGACCGTCGCCGAGCTGCGGCTCGCCCTTCCGGTGGCCCCCGAGGGCTTCCAGTGCGAGTACGCCGCCCGGCTGCCGCTGCTGGAGCTCGACGGGCGCCGCCTCACCGGCCCGGACACCGTCGTGGCGGCCCTGGCCGAGCTCGCCGAGGCCGAGGACCGGCCGGGCTGGTCGGCCTTCGCCGAGGAGTGCCGGCAGACCCTCGCCACCATGGAGCTGCACGAGCGCGCCCGCGCCGGGGTGCACGACCGGCTGACCGACCTCTACGGCGCCGACCCGTCCGACTGGACCGGCCTCGCCGCCGCCCTCGGCCACGACACCCTGGCCGCCTACCTCGACCACCCGGTCTACCCGACCGCGCGCGGCCGCTCCGGCCTCAGCGAGGCCCAACTTCGCTCCTACGCACCCGAGTTCCACCCGGCCTTCGAGCTGCGCTGGCTGGCCGTGCCGACCGGGTCGCTGACCGTCCACGGCGAGCAGCCGCTGCCCAGCTGGTGGCCCACCCCGGCCTGGCTCGGCCTCGGCGACCAGTGCCCGGGCGAGGACTGGGCCACCCTGCCGGTCCACCCGCTCACCGTCGGCGCACCGCTGGACGAGGCGCTGGCCGCGGCCGGCCTGACCGGTCGCGCGGTGCTCGCCGACCGGCCGTACCTGACCGTCGTCCCGACCCTGTCGATGCGCACCGTCGCCGTCGCCGACGACCCGGCCTGCCACCTCAAACTCCCGCTCGCCACCGCCACCCTGGGCCGGCTCAACCGCCGCACCATCAAGCCCGGCACGCTGCTCGACGGCGCGGCCGGCCAGCGGCTGATCGAGGCCGTGCTGGAGCGCGAGCCGCGGTTCGCCGGCCGGATCCTGCACGCCGACGAGCAGACCTGGGCGCACGCCGGACACGAGCTGCTGGCCGTCCTGCTGCGCCGCTACCCGGCCGGGCTGGAGCGGGCGACGACCGTCCCGCTGGCCGCCCTGCTGGCCCCCGCGCCCGACGGCCGCCTGGTCATCGACCACCTCGCCGACCGTCACCACGGCGGTGACGTCCTGGCCTGCTACGACGCCCTGCTGGAACTGCTGCTGGACTGGCAGGCCACGCTGTTCGGCTACGGCATCGCCCTGGAGTCCCACCAGCAGAACACCTCGCTGGTGCTCGACCGGGACGGCCTGCGGCTGCTCTACAAGGACGACGACGGCCCGCGCGTGCACACCGCCCGGATGGCCTCGACGCTCGGCGAACTCGCCCCGGCCGTCGAGGACTTCGACGACGCCCGGATCTTCGGCGAGGACGACGGGGCGCTCGTCGACCTGTTCGCCACCATCACCGGCCACCTGTGCACCGGCGCGCTCGCCTTCGGCCTCGCCGACCACGGCCGCGCCGAACTCCCGGACACCCTCGCCCTGTTGCGCAAGCGGACGGCGGAGGCCGTGGAACGGCTCGGCCCGGTCGGCGAGCCGCTGCGGGCGGCGCTGCTGGACGCCGAACGCCTGCCGGTCAAGGCCATGGTCACCGCGGGAACGCTGCTCAGCAAGCAGCGCTCGGGCGCCGCAGACATCAACAAGCACTACACCAGCGGCCCCAACTACCTGCGCGACTCCGTCCGGGACCCCGCACGAAGCGCCGACGGGACCGCCCAAGGCAGCACCGCCCGCGCCGAAGCCGGCACCGTCCGCACCGACGGGACCGCCCGATGAGCGTGGAGACCCTGCCGCAGCAGTCGCCGCCCTCGGCCGCGCCCTCCGGTGGACTCGGCCGACGCCAGGTGCACGCCGTCGCGGCCTGCTACTTCGTCGCGTCCTTCGCCGCGCTCGGCCTGCCGCCGTACCTGACGGCGATCCTGCCCACGCTCGGCGACCCGCAGGCCCGGTGGGCCGGTGTGCTGTACATCGTCCCGACGGTGTTCAGCGCACTCGGCGCGCCGCTGTGGGGCCGGCTGGCCGACCGCTTCGGCCGCAAGCGGCTGCTGCTGCGCGCCCAACTCGGGCTCACCGTCTCCTTCCTGGTGGCCGGAGCGGCGAACAGCCTGCCCGCGTTCACCCTCGCGCTGGTCCTCCAGGGCTTCCTCGGCGGCACCTTCGCCGCCACCAACGGCTATCTGGCCGCCGCGCTCGACGGCTCCCGGCTCTCCCGCGCGCTCACCCTGATGCAGGGCAGCGCACGGGCGGCCCTGGTGGCCGCACCGATCCTGGTCGGGGCGCTCTCCCCGTGGATCGACCCGCACCGCCAGTACCTGGTGATGGCCGTACTCCCGCTCACGGCGGCGGTGTTCCTCTCGCTGCTGCCCGAGCCGCAGTGCCCGGAGGCCCCGGAGGCCGCCGCCGGACCGGCGCCCGCGCCGGCCGCGACGACGCCGCTCCTGACGCTCTACGTCTTCGAATTCGCCTTCGTCTTCGCGACGGTGATCTCCTTCCCGTACCTCATCGCCCTCGCCGAGCAGCGCCTGCCCGGCGTGGACGGCACCACCACCGGCGTGCTGTTCGCCCTGCCGCACCTGTGCTACCTGGTGTTCGCCGCCCGCACCCACACCGTCTTCGACTCCCGTCCGCACACCGGCCTAGCCCTCGGGTTCGGCTTCGTCGCGCTCGGCCTGGCCGGACACGCCGTGGCGTACTCGCTGCCCGTGTTCATCGCGGTACGGCTGCTGCTCGGGGCCGGGCTCACGCTGGGCCTCGTCTGCCTCGCCGTGCTCGCCGCCGGAGCCGCCAAGGGCCGCGCGCCGGGCCGGATGTTCGGCACCCTCGAACTCGTCTCCAAGGGTGGCGCCGTCGCCGCCGGCGCCGTCGCCGCGCTGGCCAACGGGCGATTCGGCGCCGCCGCTCCCGTGGTGGCCGGCACCGCCGCCGCCCTGCTGGCCGCCGTCGCGGCCACCGCACTCAACCTCCCGTCCCTCCGCCAGCGCTGGAGTCGCCGATGACCGCCGAGCAGATGACCGCCGAGCCGATGACCGCCGAGCAGACGGCCCGTACGACGGACACCCGTGAAGCCGTGGACCACGAACTCCCCACCGCCGACGACGCGGTGGCCCACACCCTGCTGAACTGCCTGCTGCGCGAGGTCTCCGCACCCGAGCACCAGACCGCCGCCGACGACGGCCGGCTGCTGCTGCGCCTGCCCCGCCGCGGCGCCCTGCTGCGGGTCGTCCTCCGCCGCACCTCACTGCTCGGGGCGCACCGCTTCAGCGGACCGGTGCAGGTCGAACGGGACGGCGGATGGGACGAGTTGGGCTGGCAGGAGCTGGCCGAGTACGTCCAGGACGAACTGGAGCTGCGGACCGGCACGGTCAACGAGGAGTTCCTCGACCAGGTGGCCTCCAGCCACGACGGCGTCCGCCAGGGCCTTGACCGGCGACCGTCCTCCGGTGCCGACCGCTACCTGGAGTCCGAGCAGGCCCTGCTGTTCGGCCACCGCTTCCACCCGGCCCCCAAGTCCCGCTCCGCCGCCCGGGGCGACTGGCGCCGGTACGCCCCGGAGTCCCGCGCCGCCTTCCCGCTGCGCCACTTCGCCGTCCGCGCCGAACTGCTCGCCGGGGAGTCTCTGGACGGGAGCATCAGCGCCCTGCTGGACGGTCTCGGCGAGGTGCCGGACGGCTACCGGCTGCTGCCCGTTCACCCCTGGCAGTACCAACTCATCGGCGACCACCCGCTGTTGCGCGAGGCCATGGCCCGGGGCGACGTCCTCGACCTCGGCCCGCGCGGCGAACCGTTCGCCGCCACCGCCTCGGTGCGCACCCTGTACGGCGCCGACGCCTTCCTGAAGTTCAGCCTCAACGTCCGCATCACCAACTGCCTGCGCAAGAACGCCGCCTACGAGCTCACCGGCGCCGTCGCGCTCACCCGGCTGCTCGCCCCGGCCTTCGCCGAGCTCGCCCGGCACTTCCCCGACGCGGCGATGCTGCGCGAACCGGCCTTCCGCACCCTGGCCCTGCCCGGCACCGACGGCCACCCCGACCGGGCGCTGTACGAGGGCTTCGGCCTGATCGTCCGCGAAGGCTTCGGCGGCGTGCTGCGCCCCGGCGTCACCCCGCTGCTCGCCGCCGCCGTCGCCGACGAGCACCCGACCAGCTCGGCGCACATCTCCCGGCTGCTGGACGGCGGTTCGGACGCGCGCGACTGGTGGCGCGCCTACCTGCGCCTGCTCCTCCCGCCGGTCCTGGCCGCCTACTTCGACCACGGCGTGGTGCTGGAGCCGCACCTGCAGAACGTCCTCATCGGCGTCGACGCCACCGGCCACCCCGTCCAGGTGCTCTTCCGCGACCTCGAGGGCACCAAGCTCGTCCCCGAGCACAACGCCGACATCCTCGACGCCCTCCCGCCCGAGGTGGCCGGCCCGATGACGTACGACGCCGAGCGCGGCTGGGACCGGGTGGTCTACTGCCTGCTGGTCAACCACGTCTCCGAACTGCTCGCCGCGCTCGCCGACCGCCACCCCGGGCTGGAGTGCGCGCTCTGGCAGACCGTCCGGGACACCCTGGAGGAGTACGCCGCCGACCACGGCTGCCCGCCCCGGCTGCGCGCCCTGCTCGCCGGCGTCCCGCTGCCTGCCAAGGCCAACCTGCTGACCCGCTGGGAGCGCAAGGCCGACCGCGACGCCGGGTACGTCCGGCTGCCCTCCCCGCTGGCCGGCTCCGTCCTCGCCGAAGCCGCCCGCATGCCCGCCCGTACGCCCGCCCGTACGCCCGTACGCCTTCCCGCCGGGAGCACCGCCCGATGACCGAGACCCACCGCACCACCGGCCCCGCCCGGGCGGCCGCTTCCGTCCGCGACCACGTCGCCGCCCTCACGCCCGAGGAACTGCCCGCCTACGTCTACGACCTGGCCGCGCTGCGCGAGCACGCCGCCGCCGTCCGGGCCGCGCTGCCCGACCGGGTCGAGCTGTACTACGCCGCCAAGGCCAACCCGGAGGCCCCGCTGCTCGCCGCGCTGCGCGACGCGGTGGACGGCTACGAGGTCTCCAGCGGCGGCGAGTTGGCGCACGTACGGGCCGCCGTGCCGGACGCTCCGCTGGCCTTCGGCGGGCCGGGCAAGACCCCGGCCGAGATCGCCGCCGCGGTGGCGGCCGGGGTGCACCGCTGGCACGTCGAGAGCGAGCAGGAGCTGCACCGGCTCGCCGCCGCCCTCGAGGACCGGCCGGAGGCGGTCGTGGACGTCATGCTGCGGGTCAACCTGGCGGTCGGCACGGACGCCCTCGACGCGGTGCCGCTCGCCATGGGCGGACGGCCGACGCCGTTCGGCCTGGACCCCGAGCAAGCCGAGGAGTGCGTCCGGCTGCTCACCGACGGCGGCCCGCTCGCGCGGCGGCTGCGCCTGCGCGGCGTGCACGCCCACCTGGCCAGCGGGCTCGCGGCCGAGGAGCAGCTGTCGGTGGCGACCCAGATCGTCGCCTGGTCGGCGGCGCTCGCCGAGCGGCACGGCTTCCCGCTGACCGAGGTCAACATCGGCGGCGGGATGGCCGTGGACTACGAGGACCCGGCGGCGCGCTTCGACTGGACGGCCTTCGGCGAGGGCCTGGCCAAGCTGCTCGACGCCCACCCCGGACTCACGCTGCGGATCGAGCCGGGCCGGGCGCTGACCGCCTACTGCGGCTGGTACGCGACCGAGGTGCTGGACGTGAAGCAGAGCCACGGCGAGGACTTCGCGGTGGTCCGCGGGGGCACCCACCACCTGCGCACCCCGGCGACCCGGGGGCACTCCCAGCCCTTCGAGGTGCTCCCGGTGGACGCCTGGCCGCACCCGTGGCCGCGCCCCGCCGTCACCACCGGGCGCGCCACCCTGGCCGGGCAGCTCTGCACCCCGAAGGACGTCCTCGCCCGCGCGGCCGACGACGCGGCGGGCCTGCGCACGGCGGACCGCGTGCTGTTCGCCATGGCGGGCGCGTACGGGTGGAACATCTCGCACCACGAGTTCCTGATGCACCCGCGTCCGGGGTTCCACTACCTGGGCCACTGACAGGCGACACGCGACGAGCGACGGGCAACGGCGAACAGATAACAGATGACAGATGACAGATTTCGAAATCTGTCATCTGTCATCTGTCATCTGTTCGCCGTCATCCGTTGTCTGAAGTCTGTCGGCTGTTAGCTGTTCGCACCCCCTTCCGCCGCAGCCCCCTCCCTTCACTCGTGGGAGAGTGGTACACAGCGAAGGGAGCACGAACGTGCTGATGGACAAGGTGGCGGAGATACTCGCCGAGGCGTCGGCCGAGGTCGTCGAGCCGCGCTTCCGGGCGCTGGCCGCCGGCGAGGTGATGGAGAAGGCGCCCGGCGAGGTCGTGACCGTCGCCGACCGCGAGGCCGAGGCCATCATCGCCCGCCGCCTGCACGAGCTGCTGCCCGTCCCCGTGGTCGGCGAGGAGGCCGTCTCCGCCGACCCCTCGCTCGCCCGGGCCCTGCACGACGAGCCCGCCGCCTGGCTGGTCGACCCGGTCGACGGCACGGCCAACTTCGTCGCCGGCCGCCCCGAGTACGCCGTGATGTGCTCCCTCGTCCGCAGCGGCCGGACGGTGGCCTCCTGGATCTGGCAGCCCGAGACCGCCACCGCGTACAGCGCCGAGCTGGGCTCCGGCGCCTGGCGCGACGGAGAGCGTCTCACCCGCCCGCCGGCACCCCAGGAGGCCGCCGAGCTGCACGGCTCGGTGAAGAGCCGCTTCCTGGACCCCGAGCACCAGCGCCTCCTGCAGGCCAACGTCGGGGCCTTCGGCGAGGTCTCCCCCGGCCGGCACGCCGCCGGGATCGAGTACCCGGACCTCGTCGAGGGCCGCTTCGACTTCCTCCTCTACTGGCGCACCCTCCCCTGGGACCACGCCCCCGGGTCCCTCCTGGTCACCGAGGCCGGCGGCGTGTCCGCCCGCCTGGACGGCACCCCCTACCGCCCCGAGGCCCCCGGCTGCGAGGACGGCCTCCTGGTCGCCGCCGACCCCCACACCTGGGAGCTGACCCGCAAGGTCCTCCTGGGCGCCTGACGGCACCCGGCCGCCGGAGCCGCTGGAGCCGCCGGAGGCACCCCCGTCACGGCTCCGCGGGGAGCACTCCGTCACCACACCACCGGCAGCCGCTCCGGCATGCGCTTGATGAACCCCGGCCGCCAGGCCAACTGCTCGACGGGCAGAGCGAGCCGGAGCTTCGGCATTCGCTCGACCAGCGCGGTGACGGCGATCTCGGCATGCGTACGGCCGAGCGCGGAGGCCGGGCAGAAGTGGCGGCCGGCCCCGAAGGCGAGGTGCGGGTTCTCCGTCCGGTCGAAGTCGATCCGTTCCGGGTGCGGGAAGACCGCCGGGTCGTAGTTGGCTCCCTCGACCAGGACGAGCACCAACTCGCCCTCCCGGACCAGCACATCGCCCACCTGGACGTCCGCGAGCGCGAGCCGTGGCAGCGCGTCGCCGATCGACAGGTTGACCCGCAGCAGTTCGTCCACCGCGCGGCCGATCAGCGCGGGCTCCCGCCGCAACCGCTCGGCGAGCTCGGGCTGCTCGCACAGGTAGACGACGGCGTTCAGCAGGAACGCCGAGGTGGACACCGCTCCCGCGCCGAACAGCGACAGGGCGACGGTGGCGAGCAGTTCGTCGCTCACCCGGTCCGGGACGTCCGGGGAGCGGCGCAGCGCGGCGAACCGTCCGAGCAGCCCCTCCACCGGCTCCGGATCGGCGTTGAGCTTTCCGAGCATGTAGCCGAGATCCTTGTACCAGTTGGGCGTTGACCCCTCGAAGGGCACCGGGCTGGTCAGGAAGGCCACGTCGATGCCGGACATCAGCCGCCGCCAGTCCTCGGAGGGGATGCCGAGCAGTCGGCAGTGCAGCGCGGCCGAGTAGGGCTCGGTGAAGCCGTCGCGCAGTTCACCGGGCGCGCCCTGCGCCTCCAACTCGTCGATCAGGCGGTGGGCTTCGGCGTGCAGCCAGCCGTCGAGCTCCCGGTCGGCGCGCGGGGCGAGCGTCTTCATGACGGCACTGCGCAGCCCGGCGCTGTTGATGTTGCCCATGTTGTCGACCACCTCCGGCGGGATGGTCAGCGCGTACTGGCGCGGCACGCCGGGGTTGGCGGTGTCCTTGAGGCTGAACCGCTCGTCCTCCAGTACCTGCTTGGCGAGTCGGTGGCTGCTGACCAGCCAGGCGGGGTCGCCGGTCATGGTGCGGACCCGGGCGACCGGCCGCTGCTCGCGCAGCCGGCCGGCCTCCTCGGGGAACACGTCGCCCCGCCGGGACAGCGGGAAGGTCGGGTCGGTCGTCAACAGTTGCGTCATGTGTGGCTCCTCGTGTGAGACCGCGGGAGGCCCGCGGACGGGAAGGGGGGTCGGCTACGCCGCCCGGACGGGACCGACCCCGACCGGGGCGGCCGCCACCGGCGCGGCCACGACGGGCTCAGCCACGACGGCTGCCGGCACCGCGAGCACGTCCGCCGGCACCGCGAGCACGTCGGTCGGCACCGCGGGACCGCCCGCCGGCCGGATCACCGCGTAGGCCTGGCCCGCCTCCGCCCGGATCCCCTCGTCCCGCCCGAACAGGACCGGGGTGAGCGGCAGTTGCAGGTGGTAGCAGCTGACCGAGGACGCCACCCCGAGCAGCGCCGGGGTGTCCAGGAAGAACGGCAGCTCGGCCGTGATGTAGCGCAGTCCGGCGGCGAGTTGCGGCTCGTTCGGCGCCAGCCCCTCGTCCAGGCGGGCGGCCAGGAAGCCGCGCGCCATGCCCTCGGCGGCGGCCCGGTACGCGGGGTCGGTCCGCAGCCCGTCGACGGCCCGGCGGTGCAGCCGCCGGTAGGCGTCGGCGGCGGTGAACTCGGACAGGGCGTGCACCCCTACGCCGCTGCGGCGACCGGCCCCTTCCACGCCCCGCTCGATCCGGCGGGCGGTGGCCTTGACCTCCTTGGCGGCCCGCCGCTGCGCGTGCTCGGGGGTGTACCCGAAGGTCTCGTACTGGGTCGCGACATGGAGGTCGGCGTACACGATGTCGACGCGCTCGAAGAACTCCAGCCCCCACCCGATGAGTTCGGTGATCCGGCGATGACTGAAATAGCTGTTCCCCGGGCTGACGCCGATCAGCAGGTGCTCGCCCCGCTGCCATATCTCCCGGCACCGACGGGAGTACGGGAGGGCCTCGAACGGGCCCGTCGGGGTGGTTATCGGCTCGTCGTCCGGGACGGTTTCGCGCATGCCTTTCCTCCGCTTCGCAGCATGGTCACAGGACGGTGTTCGCGTGGAACGACCGGGATTCACAGAAATGCACGGCGGGCAGGCGGAGTTCGTCCGGATGCCGGGGCGCGATGACCGCGTACGGGCGACATGGGCCTGGTCAGGCGGCCTTCCTCGGGGTGCCGTGTGCGCATGGTGGGGCTGCGGCCACATGAAGTTACCGCCGCTCTTCGGGAACTCCGCAAGCCCTGCCCGGGAGTTGGCGGAATGTGATCACCGGGCGGCCGGAATCAGCCTGTACACCCTCGCGAAGCTATGTCCACGGAGCTTGTCGGGGAGCGGTCCGATATCCCCCGAACAGCCTCCCACGCCAGTGTCGATTCCTCCAACACCACACCGGTAAAAGGATTCTGATTTGGAGGCAGGAAAAGGGCGCCACACGAACCGTGTGGCGCCCCGACCATGGGACCCCGACCGCTGGCCCTGGCCCTGGCCCTGGCCCTGGCCCTGGCCACTGAGCTGAGACCTGGAGCGGTCGCTACCCCGCGTGCTCGCCCGCCACCTTGCGGCCGGCCCCCACCACCTCGCGCAGCAGCGTGCCCACCTCCCCCACCGTCGTGTGCGGGTTGAGCAGCGTCAGCTTCAGCCGCACCCGCCCCGGCCCCTCGCCCGGAAGTTCCGTACGCCCCACCACCGCCCGGCCGCTGCGCAGCAGCAACCGCCGCAGCCGCCCGTTCATCTCGTCCAGCGCCACCCCGTCGGTCACGCCCGGCGGGCGGTAGCGGAAGAGGAGGACGGTGAGGACGGGGTCGGCGTGGAGTTCGAGGGAGGGTTCGGCGCGGACGGCGTCGGCGGCGGCGCGGGCGAGGTCGTGGCAGGTGTCGACGAGGCGGCCGAGGCCGTCGCGGCCGAGGGTGCGCAGGGTGACGGCGAGTTTGAAGGCGTCGGCACGGCGGGTGGTGCGCAGGGAGCGGCCGAGCAGGCTGGGGTAGCCGGCCTGCTCGTCGTCGACCGGGTTGAGGTACTCGGCGCGGCGGGCGAGCGAGACGTAGGTTTCGGCGCGGCGGACCAGGAAGACCCCGGCGGCGGCCGGCTGCCAGCCGAGTTTGTGCCAGTCGAGGGAGACCGAGTCGGCGCGGGCGATGCCGTCGAGCAGGGGGGCGAGCCGGTCGGAGAGCAGGGCGCCGCCGCCGTACGCGGCGTCGACGTGCAGCCAGGCGTCGTAGCGGCCGGCGAGGTCGGCGGCGGCGTGCAGCGGGTCGACGGCCCCGGTGTCGGTGGTGCCGGCAGTGGCGACCACGGCGATCGGGGTGCGGCCCGCCCAGCTGGCCTCGGCCAGGGCCCGTTCCAGCGCCTCCTCCCGCATGCGGAGCCGGCGGTCGACCGGGACGGGGACGACGGCCCGTTCGCCGAGCCCGAGGAGCGCGGCGGCGCGCTGGACGGAGAAGTGCGCGGCTTCGGAGGCGAGGACGCACGGCCGGACGCCTGCCGGGATCCCGTCCAACTCCACGATGCCGTCGAGCTTCTGGTCGCGCGCCAGCATGAGCCCCATGAGGTTGGACTCGGTGCCGCCCGAGGTGAGGACGCCGGTGGAGCGCGCCGGGTCGTAGCCGACGAGTCCGGCGAGTTCGGCGAGCAGCGCGGTTTCCAGGGCCGTGGCCGCGGGGGCCTGGTCCCAGGAGTCCTGCGAGGGGTTGAGGGCGCTCACGGCGAGGTCGGCCGCGGCGGCGACGGCGAGCGGCGGGCAGTGCAGGTGGGCGGCGCAGGCCGGGTCGGCGGGGTCGGCGGCGCCGTACGCGAGCAGTTCGGTGAGCCGGGCGAGCGCGCCGCGGCCGTGGGCGGCGGCCATCGCGTCGCCGACCAGGGCGGTGATCTCGGCCGGACTGCCCGCCGGCAGCGGGCCCGAACGCATCGCGGTGCCCGCTTCCATGGCGTCGAGGACGGTGGCGAGCAGCGGTCCGAGCGCGCCGGGCCCGGCCGCGCCGCCGGCCAGGGCGTCCGTCGCGGCCTCGCCGTCCGGCAGCCCGAACGGCCCGGGGCCGAGCCCGCTCACCGCTCCCCCTGCCCCGAGCCGCCCACGCCGCCCGAACCAGCCCCGGCACCACCGGAACCGGCGCCGGCACCACGGGCACCACCGGCACCGCCGGCACCGCCGGCACCGACCCCGGCACCACCGGCGGCCGCGGCCGCGATCGCCTCGGCCAGCCGTTCCAGCACCGCCGCCACCTGCTCGTCCGTGATGGTGAGCGGCGGGAGCAGCCGCAGGACCGCGTCGTGGCGCCCGCCCAGCTCGACGATCAGCCCGCGCGCCAGGCACGCCTCCCGCACCCGGACGGCGAGCGCCGGGTCCGCCGGACGGGCCCCGCAGGCGTCGGCCTCGGCCGTCGGGTCGACCAGCTCGACGCCGATCATCAGCCCCCGGCCGCGCACGTCGCCGATCACCGGCAGTTCGTCCGCGAGTTCGCGCAGCCGGGCCGTCATCCGGTCGCCGACGAGGGCGGCCCGCTCGGCCAGCCCGTGCGCGGCGACGTACCGGAGCGTCGCGGCCCCGGCCGCCATGGCGAGGGTGTTGCCGCGGAAGGTTCCGGTGTGGGCGCCGGGCCGCCAGCCGTCGTAGTCCTCGCGGTAGACGACGACGGCGAGCGGCAGGCTGCCGCCGATGGCCTTGGAGAGCACCATGGCGTCCGGGACGATGCCGCTGTGCTCGACCGCCCACATGGCGCCGGTGCGTCCGACTCCGGTCTGCACCTCGTCGACGATCAGCGGGATGCCGCGTTCGGCCGTGATCCGGCGCATCTCGCGCAGCCAGCGGTCGGGCGCGGGGACGACGCCGCCCTCGCCCTGGACGGCCTCCAGGATCATCGCGGCGGGCGGCACCACCCCGCCCGACGGGTCGTCCAGCAGCCGCTCGACGTACGTCACGGAGAGCTCGGCGCCCGCCTCACCGCCGACCCCGAACGGGCAGCGGTAGCCGTACGGGTAGGGCAGCCGGACGACCTCGCCACCGCTCGGCAGCGGTTCCTTGACCGCGACGCTGCCGGTGAGCGCGAGGGCGCCGGCGGTCATGCCGTGGTAGGCGCCGGTGAAGGCGAGCGCGCCGGAGCGGCCGGTGGCGGTCTGGGTCAGCTTGAGCGCGGCCTCGACCGCGTCCGTCCCGGCCGGGCCGCAGAAGTGGATCCGGGCGCGGCCGGCGAACTCGGCGGGCAGGCTCTCGAACAGCGCGCTGGTGAAGTCGTCCTTCTCGGCGGTGGCGAGGTCGAGCAGGTGCAGCGGGGCGCCGCTGTCGAGGGTGCGGCGGATGGCCTCCAGCACGACGGGGTGGTTGTGGCCGAGGGCGAGGGTGCCGGCGCCGGAGAGGCAGTCGAGGTAGCGCCGCCCGTCCGCGCCCTCGACGGTCATGCCGTTGGCGCGCACCGGGACGATCGGGAAGGAGCGGGCGTACGTCCTGGCGGCGGACTCGCGGACGCGCTGGCGACGCAGGATGGCCTCACCGGCGGCCGGGGCCGTGGCTCCGGAGGCGGCCTGAACGGGTACGGCTGCGAGCGACACGACAAACCCCCAGGAGAAGTTAGGTTAGCCTAACTTTACTGCCCCTGAGCTGGCAGAATGCAGCCGGGGCACCCAGAACCACCCGCGCGAGTGAACCTCCGCCAGTTCCGTCCCCGCCCCCGCGTCCGGATACCCGGCCCCGGGAACTCCAACGACCGCCACGCCGGAAGGTCACGCCGGAAGGCCTCATCGGGAGGCCGCAGCGAACGGTCAACCCTCGGACCGGTCGCGGCCCGCCTTCCACCGGTAGCAGAGCTCCGGCCGCCCGACACTCCCGTACTGCGGCTCCCGCACCGCCCGCCCCGTGTCCACCAGGTGCTCCAGGTAGCGCCGCGCGGTGATCCGCGAGACCCCGGCCGCGACGCCCGCGGCCGCCGCCGACAGCCCGGTCGCGGCCTCGCGGAGCACCGCGGCGACGGTGTCCAGGGTGGGCGCGCTCAGCCCCTTGGGCAGGGTGCTGCGCTCGGGGGTGCGCAGCAGGGCGAACGCCTGGTCGACCTCGTCCTGGCCGGTCGCCTCGCCGGTGCGCCCGAGGCTGTGCCGGTACCGGGCGTAGCGCTCCAGGCGGTCGTGCAGGGCGGCGGCGCTGAACGGCTTCAGCAGGTACTGCACGACGCCCGCCGAGACCGCCTGCCGGACCATGGCGAGGTCGCGGGCCGAGGTCACCGCGATGACGTCGGTGGTGTGGCCGGCGGCGCGCAGCGTGCGGCAGAGCTGGAGCCCGTGGCCGTCCGGCAGGTAGAGGTCGAGCAGGGTCAGGTCGACGGGGGTGCCGGCCGCCCGGGCCCGCTCCAGGAAACGCAGCGCCTCGGCGCAGCTGT
Organism: Kitasatospora xanthocidica; assembly: GCF_014656195.1. Lineage (GTDB taxonomy): Bacteria > Actinomycetota > Actinomycetes > Streptomycetales > Streptomycetaceae > Kitasatospora > Kitasatospora xanthocidica. The sequence continues at coordinate 322,004 of NZ_BNBY01000002.1, forward strand.
GGACCGTACCGGCGGCGTGGAAGCCGGGTTCGCGCTCCACGTACAGGGTGTGCGCCGCGGCCGCCACCGGGTCGTCCTCGACGACCAGGACGGAGATCCCCGGCGGACCGGAACCGCCGCGCGGGGTCACGCCGGCACCCCTTCCCGCGCACGCCCGTCCGGCTCACGACCGTCCGACTCATGCCCGTCGTGCTTGCGCCCCTCCGGCGCACGGCGCCCCGGCTCACGGCCGTCCGACTCGCGCCCACCCGGCTCACGGCCGTCCGGCTCGTGCCCGTCCGACAGCGGCCGCTGCCCGCCCGCCGTCGCGGGCCGTCCGGCGAGCGGGAGCCGGACCGTGAGCACCGCGCCCCGCTCCCGGCCGACCTCGACGGTGCCGCCGTTGCGCCGGGCGGCCTGGGCGACCAGCGCCAGCCCGAGGCCGTGCCCGCGGCCGTCCTGCTTGGTGCTCCAGCCGCGCCGGAACACGTCCTCGACGGCCGCGGGGTCGATGCCCGCGCCGGTGTCGGCGACCCGCAGCAGCAGGCAGTCCCCGGGCGGCTCCGCCGTGTCCGCCGCACCCGCCGCGCCCGCCACGCCCGCCGCGCCCGCCACGCCCTCGCCACCGTCACGCGACCCGCCGGCGCCGTCGATCCGGGCCGTGACGGTGACCTCCGGCGGGACCGGGTTCTGCCCGGCCCCGGCGATGGCGGCGTCCACGGCGTTGTCGATCAGGTTGCCGAGCACGGTGATCAGGTCCCGCGCGGAGAGGCCGGGCGGGAGCACCCCGTCGTCGATCCGGCTGTCCTCGGTGAGGGTCAACTCCACGCCGCGCTCGGCGGCCTGGGCGGCCTTGCCGAGCAGCAGGGCGGCCAGCACCGGCTCGCTGACCGCCGCGACCACCCGGTCGGTGAGCTGCTGGGCGAGTTCGAGCTCGGCGGTGGCGAACTCCACCGCCTGTTCGTGGCGGCCGAGTTCGATCAGCGAGACGACCGCGTGCAGTCGGTTGGCGGCCTCGTGCGCCTGGGCGCCGAGTGCTTCGGTGAAGCCGCGCACCGAGTCCAACTCGCCGCTGAGCGCCTGCAGTTCGGTGTGGTCGCGGAGGGTCACCACCCGGCCGAGTCCGGTGCCGATGGTGGAGGTGTTGAGGACCACGACCCGCTCCGCCGTCAGGTGCACCTCGTCCCGGACCGGCTCCTCGCCCAGCACGGCCGCCACCAGCGCCTCGGGCAGGCCCAGCCCCGCCACCGGGCGGCCGTCCACCTCGCCCGCCAGGCCGAGCAGTTCGCGGGCGGCGTCGTTGCACAGCACGACCCGGTGCGAGCGGTCGAGCAGGACCAGCCCCTCGCGCACCGAATGCAAGGTGGCCTGGTGGTACTCGTAGAGGTGGCTGAGCTCGTCCGGTCCCATGCCGTGAGTGTGCCGCCGCAGCCGGGAGTTGGCGAGGTAGGTGCCGACGCCGCCGATCGCGAGCGCGGCCACCGCCACCCCGACCAGGGCCATCAGCGGTCCGCTCAGCTGCGCGGAGATCGACTCGACCGTACGGCCCACGCTGACCAGCGCCACCACCCGGTGCCGGTCGTCCCACACCGGCGCGACCACCCGGACGGACGGACCGAGCGTGCCGGTGTACGTCTCGCTGCGGGTCTGCCCGGCCAGCGCCCAGTCGATGTGCCCGAGGTAGCGCTTGCCGATCTGCTCGGGCAGCGGGTGGGTCCAGCGCACGCCGTCGGTGTCCATGACGGTGATGAAGGAGACCCCGGTGTCCGCGCGGACCTGCTCGACGTACGGCTGGAGCGCCGCGGTCGGGTCCGGTCCGGCCACGGCGGCCCGGACGGACGGCGATCCTGCGACGGCTTGCGCGACCGCGGTGACCTCCCGGCGGGCCGCGTCCTCGTTCCGGTCGGCGGTGAACAGGTACGCGAGCACCGCACCGCCCGCGACCACGGCGGCGACGATCACCACCTGGACGACGAACAGCTGCCCGGCCAGACTGCGTACCAGCCGCCGGTCCCGGCAGCCGGGCAGGCGGCGGACCAGCCGGGCCAGACCGGCCGGGCGACCGAGCCGCGCCGGGCGACCCAGCCAGGCCAGACCGGCCGGGCGACCCAGCCAGGCCAGACCGGCCGGGCGACCCAGCCGGGCCGGACCGGACGGGCGGAGCGAGGCGAGGCGGCGGCGCGCGGCGGTGGGGGCGGTGCGCTCGGACATGCCAGCCAGTGTGCACCACCACCGGCGCCACCGGCCCGGGTGCACCGACCGTGAACTCTATGAACGCAAACGTGACCTCCGTCACTCCCGGGCCCCATAGTCGGAGCGGCCCACCACCCGGGGCCGCCAGGACTGCAGGGCGAAGGAGCCGCAGATGTCGATCACTGGAGCCGCGACGGCGGGGGGACCCAGACGCAAGGACCGGACCCATTACCTCTACCTCGCCGTGATCGCCGCGGTGATCGCGGGCGTGGTGGTCGGTCTGGCCGCTCCCGGCTTCGCCGTGGAGCTCAAGCCGGTCGGCACCGGCTTCGTCAACCTGATCAAGATGATGATCAGCCCGGTGATCTTCTGCACCATCGTGCTGGGCATCGGCTCGGTGACCAAGGCCGCGAAGGTCGGCAAGGTCGGCGGACTGGCCCTCGGCTACTTCCTCGCGATGTCGACCGTCGCGCTGGCCATCGGCCTGGTCGTCGGCAACCTGCTGGAGCCCGGCGGCGGCCTGCACCTCACCGCCGCGCTCGCCAAGTCCGGCCACGCCCAGGCGGCGGCCGGCGGCGCCCAGTCGACCACCGACTTCCTGCTCGGGATGATCCCCGACACCATGTTCTCGGCCCTCACCCAGGGCAAGGTCCTGCAGACCCTGCTGGTCGCCCTGCTCACCGGCTTCGCCCTGCAGGCCATGGGAACGGCCGGCGCCCCGGTGCTGCGCGGGATCGAGCACGTGCAGAAGCTGGTCTTCCGCGTCATGGCGATGATCATGTGGGTCGCGCCGATCGGCGCCTTCGGAGCCATGGCGGCCGTGGTCGGGGCCACCGGCACGGCCGCGCTGAAGAGCCTCGCGGTCATCATGGTCGGCTTCTACCTGACCTGCGCGCTGTTCGTCGTCGTGGTGCTGGGCACCCTGCTGCGCCTGGTCGCCGGGATCAACGTGTTCGCGCTGCTGAAGTACCTCGGCCGCGAGTTCCTGCTGATCCTCTCGACCTCCTCCTCCGAGAGCGCCCTGCCCCGCCTGATCGCCAAGATGGAGCACCTGGGCGTCAGCCGGCCGGTCGTCGGCATCACCGTGCCGACCGGCTACAGCTTCAACCTCGACGGCACCGCGATCTACCTGACCATGGCGTCGATCTTCATCTCCGAGGCGATGGACAAGCCGATGTCGATCGGCGAGCAGCTCTCGCTGCTGGTGTTCATGGTGATCGCGAGCAAGGGCGCGGCCGGGGTCACCGGCGCCGGCCTGGCCACCCTCGCGGGCGGACTGCAGTCGCACAAGCCGGCACTGGTGGACGGGGTCGGCCTGATCGTCGGCATCGACCGCTTCATGTCCGAGGCCCGCGCGCTCACCAACTTCGCGGGCAACGCCGTCGCGACCGTGCTGATCGGGCACTGGACCGGCGAGCTCGACACCGAGCGGGCCCACCGGGTGCTGGCCGGCGAGGTGCCGTTCGACGAGCTGACGCTGGTCGACGGACACGGCGCCGACCACTCCCCCGGCACCGACGCCGAGCGCCCCGCCCCCGGCGGCAGCCCGGCCCCGGGCGGCACCCCCGAGGCCGCGCCCGCCGCCGCCTGAGCCGCCACGCCCCCGCGACTCCCCCGGTCCGGCGCCACCCCAACCCCCGGAAACGGCGCCGGACCGGGGGCTTCCCGTCCCCGCTCCGGCCTCGGACCCCTCAGCTGATCAGGCCCGACGGGCCGACCGGCCGAGGGGCCCGGGGCCCACCGGCTGAGGGGCCCCACCGCCCGACCGCGCCCCTCAGAGCTCCTGCGAGCCGCTGACCGCCCAGGCCACCCCGCTGGCCGGATCCTCCAGCGCCACGTGCAGGTGGTGCAGCCCGGCGGCCGGCTCCTGCCAGGTGAAGCAGCGCATCCGGGCCACCAGCGCGTTCACCTCGCCCGGCTCCGGCCCGTCCGTGCCGGCCATCGCGGCCAGCGCCCGCCACAGCCCCAGCCGCCCGTGCGCGCACCCCTGGGCCCGCCCGACCGCGGCGGCCCGCACCAGCGCCGGGTAGGCCAGCGCGAACGGCAGGTACCCGCCGACCACCCGTCGGCTGCGGGCCAGCAGCGCGGCCGCCAGCGGGGCCTGCCCCCGGACGCACGCGACCTCCGCCCAGGACGCCAGCGCGCCGAGCTCGGCCCGCGCCCGGGTGACCCGCGGCCCGACCGGCCGGCCGTCCGCCCGCGCCACCGGCGCCGGCAGCTCCACCTCGCCGAGGCCCTCGCGACTGGCCGGCAGGGTCAGCAGCGCGCTCCGCGCACCCCCGCCGGGCAGGTACTCGCGCACCCGCACCGCCTCCTCCCAGCCCGCCGCCTCCCACGGCTCCAGCCGCAGCGGCACGCCCTCCGGATCGGGCTCGGCCCCGTACGAGAGGTCCTCGCCGAGCAGCACCCGGGTGTGCGCGACCAGTCGGCGTACCGGGGCCGGGCCGAGCAGCGGGGCCAGCCGCAGCCAGGAGTGCCGGGTCGCCAGCACCTCCCAGAGCGGACCGGCGTCGTGGTCGGCCACCCCGGCGACCGTCCCCTCCCCGCCGTCCCGGTCGAACAGCCGGACGGCCAGCTCGGGCGGCGCCGCGTAGGCGATCAGATGGCCGAGCGGCGCCGTCAGGGCCGCTGCGGCCTCCTCGCCCGCCTCGACCACGGCGGCCGCCCGGCCCTGCCGGTAGGCGGCGAGCAGCTCCTGCCAGCGGCCGTCCTCGGCCAGGGCGCGCAGGCGGTGGTCCTCGTACGTGATCACGATTTTCAGCGTACGGGCCGGGGCCGCGCATCAGCTGACTCGTCGTCAGTACGGTGCGTCGAGCCGCCGGGCGGGAGTCATCCGCTCCCCCGCTCGCGCTCCCGTTCGAGGACGGCGCGCAGCCGCCCGTGGGCCCGGCGGCGGGTGACGGCCAGGGTGCTGCGATGGAGGCCGAGCAGCTCGGCGGCCTCGTCGACGGTGTAGCCGTCGAGGTCCACCAGCGCCACCGCGCGGGCCTGCTTGGCGGTCAGGAAGCCCAGCAGCCGGACCACCTCCCAGCGCGCCTGCAGCTCCGTCATCCCGCCGACCGCCCGGGCGGCGGACGCCGCGCGGTCCCGCTCGCCGCCGTCGCCCGGCTCCGGCACCTCGGGCATCGGCACCCGCCGCCGCTCGCGGCGCCACTGGTCGCGCAGGATGTTCACCATCGTGGTGAACGCGTAGGCGTAGGGCTGCGGATGGCCGAGGAAGCGCTCCGGCCGGCGGGCGATCCGCAGGTACGCGTCGTGGACGACGTCCCCGGCGGCGAGCGGACTTCCGGTGAGCACGGCGGCCGCCTGCTGGAGTCTGGGCAGCAGGCCGGTGAAGACCCGGTTGAACTCGGCCGACCCGCCGCCGTCCCCGGACGGGCCGAAGCCCTTCTCCGGTCCGCCGTCCACCGGCCGACCGCCGCACTCCGCCATGCCGCCCTCCCCGGACGTCGGCACCCCGAACACCCGCCCGGGCCTGGTCACAGCCCAGCCGGGACCGCTTGTGACACAGGTCACATCATAGGCCGTCGTTTCACTGTGCGCAGTCATTCGTATGCAACATGTCACCGGCCTTACGGGGAGCGGGAGTTCACCTCCGCCCGCGGACCCCGGGACGGCCGGGGCGCTCCGCCCGACGAGAACCGTTCAGCGAGAACCGTTCAGTGAGGAGAACCACCGTGCGAGGTTGCATCGCCAGGAAGATCGCCACGTTCGGGATGGCCACCGCGGCCGCCCTCGGCGTGCTCGGGACCACCACCCTGCCGGCCGCCGCGGCACCCGCGCCGGACCAGAGCGTCACCCCGGCGGCCGTCGCCGCGTCGAACACCGTGGCCGCCTCGCCCTACCGCTGCGCCATCACCGCGAACTACGGCTGGCGCTGGGAGGGCTACTGCTACGTCTACTCCGGACAGCTGCGCACCATCACCTACTGTGCCGACGGAACGCACAGCACCGGCCTGTGGATCGGCGCCCGGCCGCAGGCCTGGGACGTCTGGGGCAACTGCCCCGGGTCCAGCTGGACGAAGATCGTCTTCCAGTGGCGCGGCTGACCGCGGCCAGGGGGTGACCCCACCCATCGCCCTCTCCCCTCGCCCCCACCCCCTCACCCTCTCCCCCTCCCGCTCACCCCACCGGCGCGACGTCCGCGAGCAGCCGGGCGGCCCGTACCCGCCCGGCGTGCTCGACCAGGTTGATCAGCACCTCCTTGCCCGACGACCGGCGCCGCGCGTCGCAGAGCAGCACCGGCGTCCCGGCGTCCAGGTCCAGCGCCCGGGCCACCTCGTCCGGGCCGAACTCCCTGGTGCCGGCGAAGCGGTTCACCGCGACCACGAACGGGATGCCCCGGTGCTCGAAGAAGTCGACGGCCGGGAAGCAGTCGGTCAGGCGACGGGTGTCGGCGAGCACCACGGCGCCGAGCGCCCCCTGGGCCAACTCGTCCCACAGGAACCAGAACCGGTCCTGCCCCGGGGTGCCGAAGAGGTAGACCGCGAGGCCCTCGCGGATGGTGATCCGCCCGAAGTCCATCGCCACCGTCGTGGTGCTCTTGCGCTCCACCCCGTCGAGGTCGTCCACCCCGCGCCCGGCCTCGGTCAGCCGCTCCTCCGTGCGCAGCGGGCGAATCTCGCTGACCGCCCCGACCAAGGTCGTCTTGCCGACCCCGAAGCCGCCCGCCACCAGGATCTTGAGCGCCAGCACGGTGCCCTCGGGGTCCTCCGCCGCGGCCGGCCCGGCCGGATGGGTCGGATGGGCCGGATCGTTCCTATCCGTCTTGTCCGTCCGATCGGTCGGGCGGTCAGAGTGCACGGAGTCCATGGATGACCTCCTGGAGGATGCGCTCGTCGGGGAGCAGGGCGGGTGGAACGGGGCGGCTGACCCGGATGAGCCCGGCCGCCAGCAGGTCTCCGAGCAGCACCCGCACGACGCCCACCGGCAGGTCGAGGTCGGCGGCGAGCTCGGCGACGGACAGCGGGGTGCCCCGGCAGAGCGCGAGGATGCGCGCCTGTTCGGGGCCGACCGGCGGCTCGGGCGCGTCCGGGGCGAACACCGGGTGGGCGGGATCGCAGACGACCACCGCGATCAGGTCGAGCTGCTGCCCGCCGGCCCCGGTGCGCCCCCGGGTCATCGTGTACGGGCGGACCAGCGGTCCGGCCTCGTCGTCGTACCAGCGCGCCCGGTGGGCGGCGGCGAGCGGGTTGCGGGAGTGCGGGCTGTGGGAGTCCGGATCGTGGGAGTGCGGGTCGGACTCGCCCCGCGGGTGTTCCGGACTCCGGTCGCCGGACGATCCCTCGGCAGACGGGCGGGGCACCGGGCTCACCAGCCGTCCACCGCGCGCGGTGAGGCGCTCAGGTGCTCCCCGACCCGGCGGACCAGTCTGGCCATCTCGTAGGCGATCAGGCCGAGGTCGGCCCGGGCACCGGCGAACACGGCCAGGCAGGTACCCTCCCCGGCCGCCGCGACCAGCAGGTAGCCGCCCTCCAACTCGACCATGGTCTGCCGGACTTCACCGGCACCGAAGTGCCGTCCGGCCCCCTTGGCCAGGCTGTGGAAGCCGGAGGCGACGGCCGCCAGGTGCTCGCCGTCCTCGCGCGGCAGCCCGGCCGAACTGCCCACGGCCAGACCGTCGGCGGAGAGCATCACGGCGAAGCGGACCTCGGGGGCGCGCCGGACCAGTTCGTCGAGGAGCCAGTTCAGCTCCCCCGCACGGTGGGTGGTGCCGATCACGGACGCTCTCCTTCGGGTCGGGGCGGGGACAGGGGGCCGCGCGGGCCCTGCGGCGGCGGGAGGTCGGCGAGTCGGTCGGCGGTCCGGTCGGCGGTCCGGTCGGCGGTCCGGTCGGGACGCCCGTCCTCGGGGCGCAGCCCGCGTGCCCACCCACGCTGGAAGGCCGCCATCGCCGCGCGCGCCGCCTCGGGGCTGCGGCCTCCGGGATGGCGGACCTCTGCGCTACCGCCCGTACCGGCGGAGGTGCCCAGGCCCGTGCCCGGACGCCGGGTGCGCCGGTCCGGGGCCTCCGGGGCCTCGCGCAGTTGCGGTACGAGGCTCGCCTGCCGGGTCCGGCGTGGCAACTCCTCGGGGTCCGGGACAGGTTGACGATCATCGGACACCCGCAACGGATCCGGTCCCGGCCCCGGCCGCGGCCCCGCCTCGGGACCCGGCTCACGCCCCGGGCGGTACGGCTGCGGCGGCCCGGACTGCGGACGGGCGGCGGCACCCTGGCCCCCGTCCGCAGCCGGACCGGCCGCCCGGGCACCGGAGGCCCGGGACGGGGGGCGGCGCGCGGGCGTCCCGGGGTCGGCCCCCGGGACGCCGAACGGCAGCAGCGCCCCACCCTCCGGCGGCGGCCCACCCGCCGCCGGAAGTCCTTCACGGCCCGCACGCAGCGGGTAGCCCCCGCCCGTCGGGCCGAACTCCCGCTCAGGCCACACTGGTTGCTCGGGCCCGAGCGGCTGTCCGGGCCCGAGCGGATCCGGATCCTGCTCGAAGGTCCGGCACCGCCCGTCCGCCGCACCACCCATCACACCGCCCATCACGCCGCCCGCCGTCCCGCCGGCCAGCAGCACGGTGGGCAGCAGGACCACGGCGGTGGTGCCGCCGTACGCGGAGGTCACCAGCGAGACCCTGACGTCCTGGCGCCGGGCGAGCCGGCTGACCACGAACAGGCCGAGCCGGTCGCTGTCGAAGAGGTCGCTCTGCTCGGCCGCGGCGATCCGCCGGTTGGCGGCGGCCAGGGCCTCCGGGCCCATGCCGAGGCCGCGGTCCTCGATCTCCAACGCGTAGCCGGTGCCGACCTGCTCGCCCCGGATGTGCACCCGGGTGTGCGGCGGGGAGAATCCGGTGGCGTTCTCGACCAGTTCGGCGACCAGGTGGGTGAGGTCGGCGACGGCGTGCCCGGCGACGGCAGCGCGGGGCAGCGGGTGCACCTCGACCCGGGCGTACTCCTCGACCTCCGAGACCGCCGCGCGCACCACGTCCACCAGCGGGACGGGCCGGCGCCAGCCCCGGCCGGGGGCGGAGCCGGAGAGGATGATCAGGCCCTCGGCGTGGCGGCGCATGCGGGTGGTGAGGTGGTCGAGCCGGAACAGGTCGGCCAGCTCGGACGGGTCCTCGGTGCGCCGCTCCATCGCGTCCAGCAAGGTGAGTTGGCGGTGCACCAGGACCTGGCTGCGACGGGCGAGGTTGACGAACACCCCGGACACCCCGGACAGCACCTCGGCCCGCTCGACCGCCGCCGTGACGGCAGCCCGCTGGACAGTGCCGAGCGCCCGGTGCACCTGGCCGATCTCATCGCCCCGGCCCGCCGGCCGCGGCGCCTCGGCGTCGATGTCCACCGCCTCCCCCGCGCGCAACTTCCGGATGGTGGCGGGGAGTTTGCGACCGGCCAGCTCAAGTGCCGAGTTGCGCAGTCCGATCAGCTCGGTCACCAGGCCGCGTCCGATCTGCACCGAGATCACCAGCGAGGCCACCACGCCGACCAGCCCGAGCACCACGGCCGTCCCGGCCGGGGTGAACAGGCCCAGGGCGTACGGGTTCCGGCTTTCCGCGGCGACCCTCCCGGCCCGGTCCTCGACGGTGCGCAGGCCGCTCGCGACGTTCCCGGCGACCATCGCCCACCGGTCCGCCGGCAGCGCGGCGACGGCTGCCCGACCGTCGACGGCCGCGCGGACCCTCTCCTCGTACCCGACCAGTTCGCGGTGGTCCTGGCCACCGGTCACGGCGAGCAGTGCCTCCCGGTCGGCGGGGCGCAGGCCGGCGGCGGCGCCCCGCTCGAACTCCCGTCGGGCGAAGGCCGCGCCGGAGAACTCCCGCAGCTGGTCGTCGGTCGGAGCACCGGAGAGCTGGGCGGCGCGCAGCAGGGCGTCCTCACGGGCCAACAGCTCGCGTGACCGGGCCAGTTCCAGCAGCACCCGGGCGTCGCCGGCCGCCGGGCCGTCCTGCGGCGGGGTGACGGCACCGGCCGCGGCGAGCGCCCGGTCCACCGCCTCGCCGTACGCGCCGTACACCTCGGGCCAGCCGACGCTCCGGGCCAGCACCCGGCCGCGCAGCTCGGGCAAGGTGGCGAGAGCGGCGCCGAGGGCGTCCAGCCGGCCGGCCGCGTCACCGCCGAGGCCCTGGGCGTCGGCTCGGTTGTAGCCCCGGTCGGGGTGCCGGGGGTCGGGGAACAGCGGGGTGACCGCGCGGTCGGTGGCGGCGGCGGCCTCGCGCAGGGCGCTCTCCCGGGCGGCGCCGGGGGCGGTCGCCGGGGCGGCCAACAGCTGTCCGGCGGCGGCGCGTTCGGCCTGCAGCCCGGCGACCGTCCCGGCGACGGGGGTGAGTACGGTGCGCTGGGCGTCGCGCTGGCGCAGCAGGTCCCAGACGCCCTGGGCGGTGGTGACGGTGGCGAACCCCCACAGGGCGATGACCGAGACCACCGGGACCATCAGCAGGGCGATGATCCGGGCCCGGACGGTCCGGGGGCGCAGCCCGCGCAGCCAGGCGCCCGGGCGCGGCGGCCGGGCGGGCGGCCCGGCATGGGCACCCCGGCGGGTACCGGGGGCGGTACCGCGGTGTTCTCGCATGCGGGGGGAGCCTTTCGAGGCGGGAAGGGCGGGAGAGGGAGAGGTGCGGGCCGGATGACCTCCGGACGGCGCTCAGGCCGCGCGCTCGTGGTGCTCGGCGCTGGGGCGGGCGGGCGCGGGAGGAGCGGCCTCGGGACGGGCGGCCGCGGCGGGGAACTCCTCGATGGCCAGTTCGCCCGCCTCCCGGTAGCCGGCCCGCTCCTGGGCGGTCGGCGAGAGCGCGACGAAGGCCGAGGCGAGGAAGAGGAACGAGCCCAGGCCGACGGCGAGCGGGAACACGAACTCCATCGGGGTCGCGCCCCCGAGGCCGGCCCGGGTCGGCTCCAGCCGGACGTGGACGGCGGCCATGCCGGTGTAGTGCATGCAGCTGACGGCCAGGCCCATGGCCAGCGCGGCGGCCCCGGCCGCGTAGACGTTGCGGATGGTGACGGCGGCCCAGAGCGCCGCGGTGGCCGCGCCGACCGCGACCAGGACGGACAGCGCGACCGTCCCCGCGTCGTAGCGCAGGCCGCCGTGCATCCGGACGGCGGCCATGCCGAGGTAGTGCATCGCGGCGACGCCGAGGCCGGTGGTGACGCCGCCGGCCAGCAGGGCGAGGCCGCGGTGCCGGCCGTAGCAGACCACGGTCAGGCCGAGGCCGGTGACCAGCACCGCGACCACCAGGCTGAGGACGGTCAGCGGGACGCTGTAGCGCAGCTCGGTGCCGTCGACGGCGAAGCCGAACATGGCGACGAAGTGCATGGTCCAGATTCCGGAGCCGATCGCGGCGGCGGCGGTGAGCAGCCAGTTGCGCCGGGCGGAACCGGTCGCGGCCAGGCCGCGCAGGGTGCAGCGCAGCCCGAGGGCGGCACCCGCGCAGGCCATCAGGTACGAGAGGACGGGGGTCAGCCAGCCGAGGCTGAGGTGGTTGAGGGTGCCCATGGGACCTCCGGTCGACCGGTCGGGCCCGGGGCGGTACGCGGTGCGCCCGGGCACCCCGGGCCGGGCGGACTCCATGCGACCGGCGGCGAGGTCTCGTCCTGTTCAGGTCTCGTCATATGCCAGCCGCATGTGCGCTTTCGGCCTGGGGTGCGTGGGACGCTATCGAGCGGCCGGAAACTGCCACCCGAAGATCTGAAAAGCTGCCCGCAGGCGGCGGGTGATGTGTTCGAATGACCCGGTCGTGTGCCCGGACCGTGGACACCGCGCCGAGCCGCGGCGAACAGATGACAACAGACAGCGGACAGATAACAGACTCTGAAATCTGTCCGCTGTTATCTGTCCGCTGTCTGTTGTCCGCCGGCCGCAGTCTTCTGCCCGCCGACCCCCGTCAGCCACCAGCCGTCAGCCGCCGGCCGTCACCCGGATCCGCATCGGGCTCGCCGCCCGCAGGGTGATCCCCTGGGCGAGTGCCACCCGACGGTCCACCGCCTCCACCTCGAAGTCCCGCAGCAGCACGCCCAGCGTCAGCACCGATTCCAGCATCGAGAAGTGCTGCCCGATGCACGCCCGCGGCCCACCGCCGAAGGGGAACCAGGCGTAACGGTGCCGGGCCTTCTCCTCCTCCGGCAGGAAGCGGTCCGGGTCGAAGCGCTCCGGGTCCGCCCAGTGGTCGGGGTGCCGGTGGGTGACCAGCGGCGCCACGACGACCTGTGCCCCCGCCGGGATGACGTACCCGTCGACGACGGTCTCGTCGACCGCCCGCCGGCCGACCAGCGACGCCGCCGGGTAGAGCCGCATCGCTTCCTTCAGCACCCGGGTGAGGTACGGCAGCGCCTCCAGGTCCGCCGCGGTCGGCGCCCGCCCGGCCAGGACGGTCCGCGCCTCCTCCTGGGCGAGCTTCCGCTGCTCCGGGTGCTTGGCCAGCAGGTGCAGCGCGAACGCCAGCGAGGTCGCCGTGGTTTCATGCCCGGCGACCAGGAACACGAGTACCTGGTCCCGGAGTTCGGCCGGGTCCAGCCGCTCCCCGTCCTCGCCGCGTGCCCGCCCGAGCAGGGTGAGCAGGTCGTCCGCGTCCTCGTCGCCGCTGCCGCGCGCGGCACGTTCCGCGATGATCCGGTCGCAGACCTCGTACAGCGCCCGCTGCGCTCCGAGACCGCGCCGGTTGCCCGGGGTCGGCCAGGTGCGCGGGAAGCGGACCGGGGCGAAGCCGCGCTCCTTGACGTACTCGCCGAGCAACGGGAAGTTGTGGTGGACCACCTCCGCCGCCTCCTCGACGTCCGCGCCGAAGAGGATCCGCGCGACGGCCCGCATCGTGTACCGCGACATCTCCTCCGCCGCGTCCACCACCCCGTCCGGGGCGGCCCGCCACCGCTCGGTCAGCGACTGCGCCTCCTGCGCGATCACGTCCGCGTAGCCGTCCACCCGGCGGCGGGTGAACAGCGGCTGGATCAGCCGGCGCTGGCGCTGGTAGTCAGCGTCCTGGCTGGTCAGCAGCCCGTTGCCGACGCTGGTCCGCAGCTCGTCGTAGAAGGCGCTCTCCTTGCGGAAGTTGGCCGCCTCGCCGCCGAGTACCTGCTGGACGCCGTCCGGGGAGAAGATCGCGTAGAACTCGACCCGGAGACCGGGCGGACCGGCCTGGAGCCGCACCACGTCCCCGTGGTCGCGGCGGGCCGCGAGGTAGGTGCGCAACGGACGGCGGGTGAGGTCGAACAGCGATCCCACCAGGGGGTTCCCGGCCGGTCCGGGTACGGCGGTAGTGGCGGCCATGAGCGACTCCTTCTGCACAGGGATGCGCACCGTCGACTCTACTGACGGGTAGTCAATACCGGAAGGAGTGGGCGGCCGCCACCCGGCTCCTACTCGTACTCGGTGCCGCCCTTGCGCGTCAGATAGGCGTCGCTGACCACCTTGGCGATCGCCCGGGCGCCGAGCACCGGGCTCCACCGCTCGGTCACCGGCCGCACCACGACGCCCTCGCGCAGGTGGAGTTCGCGACCGGAGAGGGTCTCCTTGCCGCGGGCGTGCCCCAGCACGACCTCCGGGTCGAACGGGCCGCGCCACAGCTCGGGCACCAACGGCAGTTCACCGTCCAGCAGTTCGGGCGCGGACAGCCAGACCAGCTGACCGTCCACGACGGCCGACACGTCGAACGCCGCGTACCCGGGCCGGTCGGTGCGCGAGGAGGCGCCGTAGCTCAGGTCCTGCACGCCCTCCCCGAAGACCTCGCCGAAGATGCCGACCCGCTCGGCGCCGAGCCGCTCCGCCAGCCGGGCCGCCACCGCCGGGATGTCGTGGGCGCGCACCGCCCGCCAGTAGAGGTTGCGCTCGTCCTCGACCAGCGCGAGGCCCTGCGCGCCGATCCCCTTGGACGACACCCGCGTCTCGCCGGTCGCGGCGGTGTACGTGACCAGGCAGCAGCTGCCGTGCAGCTTCTCGGTCAGCACCACCGGCTCGCCGGGCTCGAAGACGTCGGGGTAGCGCTTGAGGTTCTCGATGTCCACCCAGGGCAGCAGGTCCGGGGCGCTGACCACGTCGCCGCTCATCGACGTCGGCACCGGAGGCTGCCACTTGACCACGCCGAGCAGCTCGGCGAAGTCCTCGCCGCGCTCGGCCGCGGCGGCCAGGTCGGTGCCGGCGAGCGCGGCGGGACGGCAGACGATGCCCTGCGACAGCTCGCCGCGCAGCCGTACCGCCTTCACCCGGTTCGCCGCGGCGCCGGCCAGCTTTCCGGTCAGCCCCAGCTCCGCGATCAACTCCTCGGGGAGCACCGACTGTTCGGGGATGTAGACGGCGTGGTCACCGGTCCGGTACACACCCTTCGCGACCACCGCCCGGTAGAGGCCGACCTGTGCGAGCTCCAGGGCATCGGCGTTCGGGTGCTCCAGGACGGTCAGCTTCTCGACGGTGACGCGCAGCGTGGACATGGGACGGACTCCTCCCCTTGGTTCGACCGTGGCGGCGCGACCGCGCGGCCCGGTCGCGGACGGTCACCACTCTGGCCGCTCACCTCTCCCGGCGCGACGCATTTTCCGCGCGCCCCCAGCTCACGCCGGCTCGCCCCAGAGCACCCCAGCGCGCCCCCGACCGCTCCGGGAGCACCCGGCAACCACCCCCGCCCGTCACCCCTTTTGAGCCATCCCACAGCGGCCCCGGCACCCCCGCCCGTCACCGCCTGTGCAAAGAGACAGAGGATTTATCGCTCGCATATGCGGCACTATGATCGCCGTAATGGCCGCAGCTGCGGCCACGCCCTCGCGCCCCTCCCGGCGCGCACCCCGGAGGGGAAGCACCGATGAGTACCACCGGCACCACCCGCAGACTCGCCGTCGCCGCCGCCGCCGCGGCCCTCGTCCTCAGCCTCGGGGCCACCGCCTGCGGCAGCGACGGCGGCACGTCCTCGGCCTCCTCCAGCTCGGCCGCCGCCTCCGCGAACTCCGCCGGTTCCACCGGTTCCACCGCTTCCGGCGCTTCCGCCACGGGCAGCGGGGTGCCGAAGGCCAGCGGCGCCATCACCGTCTTCGCCGCCGCCTCGCTCAAGGAGACCTTCACCGAGCTCGGCAAGAAGTTCGAGGCCGCCAACCCGGCCAGCAAGGTCACCTTCAACTTCGGCGGCAGCTCCGCCCTCGCGACCAGCATCAACTCCGGTGCCCCGGCGGACGTGTTCGCCGCCGCCAGCCCGGCCACCATGAAGACCGTGACCGACGCGGGCGGCGCGAGCGGCCAGCCGGCGACCTTCGTCAAGAACACGCTCACCATCGCCGTGCCCAAGGGCAACCCCAAGCACGTCGCCGGCCTCAAGGACCTCACCGCCTCCGGGGTGAAGGTCGCGCTGTGCGCGAAGGAGGTGCCCTGCGGCGCCGCCGCGCAGACCGCGCTCAAGGCCGCCGGCCTCGACCTCACCCCGGTCACCCTGGAACAGGACGTCAAGGGCGCCCTCACCAAGGTCGAACTCGGCGAGGTCGACGCCTCGCTGGTGTACAAGACCGATGTGCGGGCCGATGCTGCGAAGATCGACGGTGTGGACTTCCCCGAGGCCGACAAGGCCGTGAACGACTACCCGATCGCCGCGCTCGCCAAGGCGCCGAACAAGGACGGCGCCGCCGCCTTCGTCGCGTACGTCCAGTCGCCCGAGGCCAAGCAGGTGCTGACCGCGGCGGGCTTCCAGGCGCCGTGAACGACCGCACCACCGCCGGCTCCGGGAAGAGCGACGCGGCCGGACCCACGGGCCCGGCAGGACCCGCAGACCCGGCGGGACCCGCGCAGGCCCTGCCGCGCCGCCGTCGGCGCCGGTCGCGCACGCACCGGGTCCCGGTCACCCTGCTGCTCCCGGCGCTGCTCGGGCTGGCGTTCCTGATCCTCCCGCTGGTCGGGCTGCTGGTCCGGGCGCCGTGGAGCGGCCTGTCCGAGCAGCTCACCAGCACCGCCGTCTGGGAGGCGCTGCGTCTGTCGCTGATCAGCGCGACGGCGGCCACCGCCGTGTCGCTGGTCCTCGGCGTCCCGCTGGCCTGGCTACTCGCCCGCACCGAGCTGCCGGGCCGGCGGGTGATCCGGGCGCTGGTCACCCTGCCGCTGGTGCTGCCGCCGGTGGTCGGCGGTGTGGCGCTGCTGCTGGTGCTCGGGCGGCGCGGCATCGTCGGCTCCTGGCTGGACTCGGCGTTCGGCATCACGCTGCCGTTCACCACCACCGGGGTCGTGATCGCCGAGGCCTTCGTGGCGATGCCGTTCCTGGTGATCAGCGTCGAGGGCGCGCTGCGGGCCGCCGACCCCCGCTACGAGGAGGCGGCCGCGACCCTGGGCGCCTCCCGGCTGACCGCGTTCCGGCGGGTCACCCTGCCGCTGATCGCCCCGGGGATCGCCGCCGGAGCGGTCCTGGCCTGGGCCCGGGCGCTCGGCGAGTTCGGGGCGACGATCACCTTCGCGGGCAACTTCCCCGGCCGTACCCAGACCATGCCGCTGGCCGTCTACCTGGCCATGGAGTCCGACCCGCAGGCCGCGATCGCGCTGTCGCTGGTGCTGCTGGTGGTCTCCGTCGCGGTCCTGGCGGGCCTGCGCGACCGCTGGCTGTCGACGCCGTGACGCCGCCCGCCACCACCCCCGCCTCCTCGGACGCCTCCCTCGACGTCTCCCCTGACGTCTCCTCGGCCACCCCCTCGGACACCTGGACGCCGACCCGATGAGCACCGAACACCTCCCGAGCACCGAACGCCTCCCGAGCACCGCGCTCGACGCCCGACTGCGGGTCGACCGCGCCGCGTTCACCCTGGACCTCGCCCTCACCGCCGCCCCCGGCGAGGTGATCGCCCTGCTCGGCCCCAACGGCGCCGGCAAGTCCACCGCGCTGCGCGCCCTCGCCGGCCTGCTCCCGCTCACCGGCGGCCACCTGCGCCTGGACGGCCGCCTCCTGGAGGACCCGGCCGAGCGCGTGCACACCCCCGCCGAGGAACGGCCGGTCGGCGTGGTGTTCCAGGACTACCTGCTCTTCCCGCACCTCAGCGCGCTCGACAACATCGCCTTCGGCCCGCGCTGCCAGGGCCGTTCCAAGCGCGCCGCCCGGGCCGAGGCCGCCGACTGGCTGGAGCGGATGGGCCTGGCCGACCACGCCTCGGTCCGCCCCGGCCGGCTCTCCGGCGGCCAGGCGCAGCGGGTCGCGCTGGCCCGGGCGCTCGCCGTCCGCCCCCGGCTGCTCCTGCTGGACGAGCCGCTGGCCGCCCTGGACGCCCGTACCCGCCTGGACGTACGGGCCCGACTCCGCCGCCACCTGGCCGAGTTCGAGGCGGTGGCGGTGCTGGTGACGCACGACCCGCTGGACGCGATGGTGCTGGCCGACCGGCTGGTGGTGATCGAGCACGGGCAGGAGGTGCAGTCCGGCAGTCCGGCGGAGGTCGCCCGGCGGCCGCGCACCGACTACATCGCCCGCCTGGTCGGGCTGAACCTGTACCAGGGCCGGTCCGAGGGCACCCGTGTCACGCTCCCGGACGGCACCGTCGTGGCCACCACCGAGGAGGTGGACGGCCCGGCGTTCGTCGCCTTCCCGCCGTCCGCCGTGACGCTCCACCGGGAACGGCCGCAGTCCAGCGCGCGCAACCTGTGGAAGGCCGAGGTCATCGGCCTGGACCTGCACGCCGACCGGGTCCGCGCCGACCTGGCCGGCGACCTGCCGATGGCCGCCGACCTCACCCCGGCCGCCGTCGCGGAGCTGGAGCTGGCACCGGGGGTCACGGTCTGGGCCTCGGTCAAGGCGACCCAGACCCACGCCTACCCGGCCTGAGCCCCCCGTCGGCCGTGAACCGCGGGGGGACCGGGGGAACCCCGGGGGACCCCGGAGGACCGGGGCCCCCGGACGCGCCCTACTCCGACGGCTCGACGAACCCCGACTCGTACGCGGCGATCACCGCCTGGGTGCGGTCCCGCGCGCCCAGCTTCGCCAGCACGCTGCTGACGTGCGTCTTCACCGTCTGCACGCCGAGGAACAGCCGCTCGGCGATCTCCCCGTTGCTGAGGCCGCCGGCGACCAGCCGCAGCACCTCCGCCTCCCGCTCGGTCAGCGCCGCCCGTTCCATCGTGGCGCGGGCGGTGGGGTTGCCGTGCCCGGCCGCCAGCCGCCGGATCGCGGCGGGGAAGAGCAGCGTCTCGCCCGCGGCCACCAGCCGGACCGCGTGCGCGATCTCGGCCGGGCGGGAGCGCTTGAGCAGGAAGCCGTCGGCGCCCGCGCGCAGCGCCTGGTAGACGTAGTCGTCGTTCTCGAAGGTGGTCACGACCAGGATCCGCGGCGGCCGTTCGCCCGGTGCGCCGGGGCGCAGCAGTTCGCGGGTGGCGGCCAGTCCGTCCATCACCGGCATCCGGACGTCCATCAGCACGACGTGCGGGCGCAGCGTACGGGCCATCGCCACCGCCTCGGCGCCGTCGGCGGCCTCGCCGACCACCCGCAGGTCCCCCTGCGCCTCCAGGACGGCCCGCAGGCCGAACCTGACCAGCTCCTCGTCGTCCGCGAGCAGGATGTCCGTCACCCCGGCAGCCCCCTTGGTCGGGCCGTCCACCACAAGATCGTTCGTCACGACCCCAAGCGTAGGGGCAGCCGGACGGCCAGTACCCACTCCCCGCTGCCGTCCTGCGCCGGCCCGGCCGTGGCCTCCCCGCCGAGCAGCGTGGCCCGTTCGCGGATGCCGCGCAGCCCCTTGCCGCCCTTGCGCGCTCCGGCGCCGGGGTGCCGGGCCGCGGTGGTCCCGCCGACCGACAGCGCGTTGGCGCAGCGCAGCTCCAACTGCCCGTCCTGGACGGCGATCCGGACGCTGACCGGCTCGCCGGGCGCGTACTTGAGCGCGTTGGTGACGCCTTCCTGGACGATCCGGTAGGACTCCCGGGAGAGCACCCCGGGCAGCTTCCCCGCCGGCAGGTCGACCCGCGCCTCGACCGGGCTGCCGGCCGCCCGTACGGTCTCGAAGAGCGCGGGCAACTGGTCGACGCCCGGGTGTTCGGTGGTCGCGCCCTCGGGGGCCTCGCGCAGCAGCACGAGGGTGCGTTCGAGGTCCTCCATGGCCTGCCGGCCGGTCTCCTCGATGACCTCCAGCGCCCTGGCGACGAAGGCCGGGTCCCCGACCTCCCGCGCGGCGCCCGCCTGAATGACCGTCACCGTCAGTGCGTGGCCGATCGAGTCGTGCAGCTCGCGGGCCAACCGGTTGCGCTCCAGGAGACGTTCGGCCCGCAGCTCCGCCTCGGCCAGCCGCTCGGCCGGCGACGGCCCCAACAGCCGTACGGCCATGGCGAGTTGGAGCCGCCCGGCACCCACCACCAGCCACCCGTAGCCGAGCAGCGCCACCGGCAGCAGCAGGAGGCAGTTCAGCCCCTGCGGACCGGCCAGCAGACCGGAACCGCCATTGATGCAGAGGACCGTCGCCATCCCGACGGCCGAGCCGAGCACGACCCGGCCGATCAGCCAGAGCGCGGTGCGCCACCGGTCGGCCCAGCCCCCGGAGGGGTCGACGGCGATGTCCTGCTCCCGGTCGGGCACCAGCAACAGCCTGGCCTGGACCCCTTCCGCCCGCCGCGCCGCCGGGATGAGGGCGACGAGCACCAGCAGGGCGGAGTCCACCGCGGCGGCCTCCGCCACGAGCCGGCCGAGCGTCAGCCCGTACGTCCCGGGATAGATCAGCAGGATGACCCCCATGAAGATCCATCCGACCAGGAGGTGCAGCAGCCGCGCGTACGTGGCACCGGCCAGCAGCGGCGCGAGGAACCCGGGCACGGCGGTCCTGGGCACGGCCGCCTTCGGCACCTCGGCCTTGGGCACCGCGGCCCCGGTCACCGCGGCTTCGGGCACTGCAGCCTTGGTCACTGCAGTCTTGGTCACTGCGGTCTCGGTCACCGGGACATCCTGCCAGGTCAACGGCCGGGCGGGCGTCACACCCGGGGCCGGGGCCGGGCTCCCTCCCGGGAGGGAGACGGCTCCACTCCGCGGCGGGATCCGGCGAGGCCTCCGCTCCGGTGGAATGTGATCGCCGGCCGGACGTCGGCGCCGGACACCGGACCACCCGGCACCGGACCACCAGAGGGGAGCGCGGCCGTGATCGAAATCCAGGGCCTCACCAAGGAGTACGGCGGACGACGTGTCGTCGACGACCTCGGCCTCGAGGTCCGGCCCGGCGTGGTGACCGGCTTCCTCGGCCCGAACGGGGCCGGCAAGAGCACCACCATGCGCCTCGCCCTGGGCCTGGAGCGGCCCACCGCCGGACGGGTCCTCGTCGCCGGCCGCCCGTACGCCGAACTCACCGACCCGCTGCGGCAGGTCGGCGCACTGCTGGACGCCCAGGCCCTGCACGGCGGCCGGACGGCGCGCGGCCACCTACGCTGGCTCGCCGCCAGCAACGGGCTGCCGGAGGGCCGGGTGGACGAGGTGCTCGGCCAGGTCGGCCTGACCGACGCCGCCGGCCGGCGGATCCGCCGCTTCTCGCTCGGGATGCGCCAGCGCCTCGGCGTCGCGGCCGCGTTGCTCGGCGACCCGGCGGTCCTGCTGCTGGACGAGCCGGTGAACGGCCTCGATCCGGAAGGCATCCGCTGGATCCGCACGCTCCTGCGCCGACTGGCCGCCGAGGGACGCGCGGTGCTGGTCTCCTCCCACCTGATGAGCGAAATGGCGCTCACCGCCGACCACTTGGTGGTGATCGGCCGCGGCCGACTGCTCGCGGACGCCGCCACCGCCGACTTCATCGACCGGCACGGCCGCACCAGGATCCGGGTGCGCGCCGTCGACCCGGCCAAGCTGGCCGCGCTGTTCGACGGCGAGGGCCACGACTTCACCGCCGTCCGGGTCGACGGCGGCGCCTGGGAGGTGACCGGCGCCGAACCCGAGCGGATCGCCGCGCTCGCCGCCGCCCACGGGGTGGTGCTGTACGAGATCGCGGTCCAACAGGACTCGTTGGAGGACGCGTTCATGCGGATGACCGCCGACAGCGTCGAGTACCGCGCGGAGGTGGCGGCATGAGCACCCTCGCCCCCGCGGCGCACATCCTCCAGGTCCTGCGCGCCGAACGCATCAAGTTCACCACCCTCCGATCGCTCTGGCTCACCCCGCTGTTCGCCCTGCTGCTCACCGCGGGCGTCACCACGGCCGTGGGCGCCGCACTCGGCGGCGCGGATCCCAACATCGTCGACGACCCTGGCGTGGGCGTCTTCTACGGGCTCAACTTCGGCCACGTGGCGCTGGCTTGCTTCGGCATCCTGCTGATCGGCCAGGAGTTCAACACCCGCATGATCGACGTCTCGCTCACCGCCGTCCCCCGCCGCGCCCGGATGTACGGCGCGAAGCTCGCCCTCGGCGCACTGGTCGGCCTCGCCGTCGGCGCGGCCGGCACGGCGGGTGCCTTCGCGGGCTACGCGGCGACCGTCCCCGGCGACTGGCACGGCCCCGCCTTCACCCGCGCCGTCGTCGCCGGGGTGCTGTACCCGCCACTGATGGTGGTGTTCTGCTTCGGGCTGACCGCGCTGTTCGGCAACCTCACCGCCGCCATGGGCCTGCTCGTCCCGACCGTCTTCCTGGTCTCGCCGGCTCTCGGCGGTCTGCCCGGGGCCCGGCTGGCGGCACAGTTCCTGCCCGACCGCGCCGGCCAGTACGCGCTGCACTACGCCGACGACCCGGACGTCGCCTACGGGCACTGGACCGGACTGCTGATCATGACGCTCTGGGCCGCCACGGCGGCGTACGCCGGCCTGCGCGCCCTTCGGCGCACCACGTGACACCGGACGGGCGGGACTGAACGACGGGATGGACGGACGGGATGGACGGACGGGATGACGAACGAACGGAGAACGACGATGAACCCGGGCCCGATCACCGCCCTGCGCGCCGAACGGATCAAGTTCACCACCCTGCCCTCGCAGTGGGCCGCCCCGCTGACCGCCCTGGTGCTGACCGTCGGCATCACCGCGGCCGTCAACCTCGCCTACGGCACGAAGGACCACACCCCCGGCGAGGACCCGGCCGGCGGGATCTACTACGGGCTGCTGTTCGGCCACGTCGCCGTGGCCTGCGCGGGGATCCTGCTCATCGGGCAGGAGTTCAACACCCGCATGATCAGCGTCTCGCTCACCGCCGTCCCCCGGCGCGGGCGGCTGTACGGCGCCAAACTGCTGCTCGGCGCCGGGCTGGGACTGCTGCTCGGGCTGCTGTCGACGGCGGGCTCCTTCCTGGCCGTCGCCGCCACCGTCGGCCTGGACACGTCCACTCCCGGGCTGAGCCGCAGCTTCCTGGCCGGCGTGCTCTACCACCCGCTGCTGGTGGTGCTCTGCCTCGGAGTCACCGCGATGCTGGGCAACTTCAGCGCCGCCCTCGGCCTGCTCACCCCGCTGCTGTTCCTCGGCACGACCTTCCTCGCGGCGATCCCCGGCGTGCGCGAGGTCTGCCAGTTCCTGCCCGACCGGGCCGGCCTGTACGCGATGCGCACCCAGCCCGAGCCGGGCATCCACTACGGCTACTGGACCGGGCTGCTGATCATGGCCCTGTGGGCGGGCGCTGCGGCGTACGGCGGTCTGCGCGTCCTGGAGCGGCGCGGGGAAGGGTGACGGAGGGGCTCAGGGCTCAGGGTTCAGGTTTCAGAATTCAGCGAACAGATAACAGATGACAGATGACAGATTTCCACATCTGTTATCCGTTCGCTGAACTCTGTCATCTGTCACCCGTCAGCCACCCCGAAGCCCCACCGCCAAGGTCAGTTCAAGGACCCGGTCCGGCGAGGCCAGATCCGGGAACAGCTCCCGCAGCTGCGACATCCGGTACCGGACCGTCTGAGGATGGACGAACAACGCCGCCGCCACCTCGTCCCGCCTGCCCTGGTGCAGCAGCCACGCCCGCAACGTCTCCTCCAGCCGCCGTGCGGTCGCGACGGGCAGGGCCCGCAACGGCGCGAGGGCTCGGGCACGCAGGTCGGCGAACGCGTCCACGTCGGCGCTCAGCACCAGCTCCGGCAGGTGCTCCTCGGTGTCGCGGATGTCGGCGGAGAGGGAGCGCGCACGTACGGCTCGTGCGTACGAGGCGGACGCACGAGTCCATGGCCGGGCCGGGCCGACCACGGCGGCCCGGTCGGTCAGCTGCCGCAAGAGGTGTGATCGGTCGGCATCGGGGACGAGCAGCACACCGGTGGTGTCCGGCAGATCGTCGAGGACGAGAGTGCTCGGGTCGAGGACGCGGTAGGCGGGTCGGGCCTGGACGGCGGGCAGCACGACCGCGGTCAGCGAGACCGGGGGCTGCCACCCGGCCCGTTGGACGGCGGCCAGCAGCACGTCCGGGCTCGCGCCGGCGAGGAGGTCGCGGGCCAGGTGTTCCAGGTGGCGCTCGTGGGCCCTGCCCCGGGCGGCCAGTTCGTCGGCATGGCCCGCGGCGCTCGCGGCGGAGAGCTCGTCGATGTAGGCGAAGGTCAGCTCGGCGAACCTGGCGACCTCGGCGGCGGGCAGACCCGCGGGTACGGCACCCGCTGCCAGGCATCGCCAGGCCACCCGGGCGCCGACGCGGTAGGCGCTGAGCAGGGCGTCCATCGAACGGCCGTCGCGCACCTCGCCGCGGCCCAGCTCGTAGGCCGCGTCACCGGCGTCGCCGCCCGTGGCGTTCCCGCTCGCGAGGTCCAGGTAGTGCCCCAGGGCGGTGCGGACGGCTCGGCGGATGGTGCCGCCCATACGGCCCGAAAGGGCGTTGGCGTAGGGAGGGACCTCGTCGATGATCGCCTCGACGACCTCGTCGGCGGTGGCCGTCAGCGCGGCCCGAAGCGCGGTGACCGTCGTCTCGTCCAGGACCGGCTCGCCGGCCCTCCAGATGGCATGGCTCATGTTCTTGTTCCCTGCGAACAATTCTGCGGAGCAGATTTACGCCCTACGGTCAGGACTTTACGCCCTGAGGCGCAGCAAGCTGGAGTCATGACGAGTGCAGCCCTCCGCAGCAGGGCGTGGAAACTGCTGGAGATGGTCACGACGCCGCTGCTGCCGTCGGACTACCTCGACCTGGTCAGCCCGCTGCGTGCGGGCGCCGACCTGCGTGGGCGCATCGAGGCCGTGCACCCCGAGACGGGTGACGCCGCGACCGTCGTGATCAAGCCGGGACGGGGCTGGCGCGGCCACACGGCCGGCCAGTACGTGCGGATCGGGGTCGACGTCGACGGGAGGCGCCTGTGGCGTGCCTACTCCCTCACCTCACCGACGGACCGCCGGGACGGCCGCATCACGATCACCGTGAAGGCGATCCCGGACGGCAAGGTCAGCAACCACCTCGTCCGCAGGGCGGCACCGGGCACGCTGGTCCACCTCGACCAGCCGACCGGTGACTTCGTCCTGCCGCAGGCCAAGCCCGCCAAGGTGCTCTACCTGACGGCCGGCAGCGGCATCACGCCCGTGATGGGCATGCTGCGCGACACCGGGTTCGACGACGTCGTCATGGTCCACTGCGCGCCGCAGCCGCAGGACGTGATCTTCCGCGACGAACTGCACCGCCTCGCCGCGGACAGGAAGCTGCGCCTCACCGAGGTGCACACCGCCACGGACGGCAGGCTCGACATAGCCCGTCTCGGCGAACTCGTGCCCGACTGGGCCGAGCGCGAGACCTGGGCCTGCGGTCCCGCGGGCCTGCTCGACGCCGCCGAGGAGCACTGGACCGAGCACGGCCTCCGAGTGCGCCTGCACACCGAACGCTTCCGCCCCCGCACGGTCGTCACCGGCGGCGACGGCGGCGAGGTCACGTTCAGCGCCACCGGCACGACCGTCGACGCGGACGGCGCCACGCCGTTGCTGGACGTCGGCGAGGAGGCCGGCGTGCTCATGCCCTCCGGGTGCCGCATCGGCATCTGCTTCGGCTGCGTCACGCCGCTCAAGGCGGGCGCCGTCCGCGACCTGCGCACCGGCGAGATCACCGAGGCCGAACCGGGCGTCCTCATCCAGACCTGCGTGTCCGCCGCGGCGGGCCCCTGCGACATCGAACGGTAGACGCACCTTGACCGCCATCGACCCCACCGCCCACCTGACCGCGGAGCAGATCGAGGAGCTCGGCCGCGAGCTGGACGCGATCCGCGACGAGGTGCTCGCCGACCGCGGCGAGAAGGACGCCGCCTACATCCGCAAGGTCATCTCGGCGCAGCGCAAGCTCGAACTGGCCAGCAGGGGCGTGCTGCTGTTCTCGATCTTCCCGCCCGCATGGCTGCTCGGCACCGCCGGCCTGTCCGTGGCGAAGATCATGGACAACATGGAGATCGGCCACAACGTCCTGCACGGCCAGTGGGACTGGATGCGGGACCCGAAGATCCACTCCACCACCTGGGAGTGGGACCACGTCTCGCCGTCCGAGCAGTGGAAGCACTCGCACAACGAGCTGCACCACACGTACACCAACGTGATCGGCAAGGACAACGACCTCGGCTACGGCATCATGCGCGTCGACGAGGACCAGAGGTGGCACCCGTTCCACCTCGGCCAGCCGCTGTGGAACTTCATCAACGCCTGCTTCTTCGAGTACGGCATCGCGGCGTACGACCTGGAGCTCGGCAAGAACCTGCGCAAGCGCCGCCGCAAGGACCCGGAGTTCCGCGCCCGGGCCAGGGCCGTGGGCCGCAAGATCCGCAAGCAGGTGCTCAAGGACTACGTGATCCACCCGCTGCTGTCGGGCCCGTCGTTCCTCACCACGCTCGCCGCCACCTTCACCGCGAACCTGGTCCGCAACCTCTGGACCCACTCGGTGATCATGTGCGGGCACTTCCCCGAGGGCGTCCAGGTCTTCGAGCGCCGGTCGATCAACGGCGAGACGCGCGGCCAGTGGTACCTGCGCCAGATGATGGGCTCGGCGAACATCAGCGGCAGCAGGGCCATGCACTTCATGAGCGGCAACCTGTCCCACCAGATCGAGCACCACCTGTTCCCGGACCTGCCGAGCAACCGGTACGCCGAAGTCGCGGTGAAGGTGCGCGTGCTGTTCGAGAAGTACGAGCTGGAGTACGTCACCGGGTCGCTGCCCAAGCAGGTGTTCTCCGCGTGGCACAAGGTCTTCCGGCTCTCGCTGCCGAACAGGAAGCCCAAGGTCAGGACACCGGCCCCCGAGAAGGAGCTCATCGCGGCCTGACCCCGGTATTCCTTCTCCCGGGCTCAGCTCAGCGCAGCGCTGCCGGGCTCAGCGCAGCGCTCCCGGGCTCAGAGCAACGCTCCCGGGTTCAGCGCAGCGCGGGGTGATCCGCGATCACCGTGCAGCTTCCCGGGGCGATCTCGGTGAAGCCCGCGTCCTGAACCACCGGCAGCCCGCTGCGGACCAGCTCCCCCCACGCCTCCGGCGCGGCCGTCCGCACCGCCAGCGCGAAGCCGGACTCCGCCCACTCCTTGCGCTGCGCGTCGTCCAGCCGCCACCAGGCGAGCTGGGCGGCGTGCCCGGTCTGCGCCATGGTCTTGCCCGCGCTCATCTCCAGCTCCGGGTTGAGCCACAGCACCGGCAGCCCCGGCTCGGGCGCACCGGGCTCGGCCGCCTCCTCCAGGTCCGTCCCGGAGACCTGCAGCTTGGCGAGCTCCTTCGGCCAGCCGTCCAGCGGGATCGGCGGGAACACCCGCACCTCCGCCTCCCGCCCCTGCACGGTGACGCCCGGCAGCTCGCCGGCCCGACGCCACTCACCGCCGCGGGCCCGCCGGACCACCTTGCGGATCCGGGCGTCCTCCCAGGCCACGACCTGCTCCGCCCACTCACCGTCCGCCTCGGTCACCCGAGGGTCGGAGAGCAGGGTGAGCACCGCCCGGGCCGAGGTCTCCAAGGCGTCCGTCCGCCCCGGCGGAGTGGCCTTCTCCAGCCGGACGACCAGCGGCAGCACGTACTGCGGCCGCGCGTCACGCTCTTCGGGCGCCGGAGAACCACCGGAACCGGAAGCGGAGCCCGAGCCTGAGCCGGACTCATGGTCGTTTTCGGAGTCGTGCGAGGAGGCGGAAGGCGCGGAAGCCGGCATGTCGAACGGAGAAGTCACCCGACCAGCATGCCAGCCCCGTCCCGCCCGGCTCGGCCCGCCCCGGGCGGCTCCCGTTCAGCGCAGCCGCTGCCGCAGCTCGTCCACGGCGGTCCGGATGCCCGCACTGAAGGCGTCCTCGGGCAGCGCGTCCAGGCTGCGCACGGCCCGTTCGAGCTGCTCGCGCGCGAGGTCGGGCTCGCCGAGTTTGAGGTGGTCGGAGGCCAGGTTGAGGTGCAGCGAGGGGTAGAAGGCACGCACCTGGAGGGCCGGTTCGTACGTCCGGGCCCGCTCGGCGGTCAGCGAGTCGGCGGCGGCCAGCGCCCGCAGGTCCCACTCCAGCTCGGCCCGCGGGTCGTCCTGCAGATCGGCCAGATAGTGCGCCAGCACGCACCGGTGGAAGACGTCCTGCTCCCCCAGGTCCTCCCAGAGCGCCTCGAGGCCGGCCCGCGCCTCGGCGGTCCGTCCGCGCTGCGCCGCCCGCACGCTGTCCAGTCCGAGCGCGATCCGGGCCAGCGCCGACTCGTCCGCGGCGGTCGAGGAGTCGTCCACCCCGTCGGGGCCGGCCGAGGACACATCGCGCATACCGGATACATCGGGCATGCCCGCAGCCTAACCGCCCGGCCCCCGGCCCTCGACCCGTCGGGGACACCGGGGACACCGGGGACACCGGGGACACCGGGGACACCGGGGACACCGGGAACGCCAGGCACGCCGGGAACGCCGGGCCGACACCCGGTCAGCGCCGGTAGCCGCGCTGGGGGTCGCGCTCCTCCGCGTCCTCGTACATCAGGAACCACCCCTCCGGGTGCGTGGCCGCCAGCAGCATCTCCGTCCGCTGCTCGGCGGCGAGCTCCGGGTCGCCGTCGTCGGGCCCGAAGACGCCGAACAGCTCGTCGTGGCAGCCGTCCCAGTCGTAGTCGTAGAGGTCGGCCGGGAGGTCGCCCATCATGTCCGCCACCGACTCGGGCTGCGCGCCGAGCAGCGTCCGGGCGTCCACCAGCGCCATCCGCAGGGCGATCTCCTCGGCCAGGCAGCGCGGCAGCGGCCACTCGCCGAGCGCGAGGTCGTCGGCCAGGTCGTCGAAGGCCCGGGCCATCGTGCGGCGCCAGCCCCGGTGCATCCGCCAGGTGCGCTGGGGCAGCCGGGCGTAGACCGTCCAGTCCGGGTCCTCGTTGTCGGTGACCGCCTCGTCCCCGTGTTCGTCGAGGTCGTCGTAGGCGGCGTCGGCCAGTCCGAGCAGCTGGGCGTGGAGCAGGCAGGCGGTGCGCGGGGTGAGCGTCCAGTCCGCGCCCGCGCCGCCGTCCTCCTCGTCGCCCTCCAGCGGGAACAGCTCGGCGAAGTCGGGGGTGAAGTCCTCGGTCACGCTGATCTCCAGCGTGCCGCCGACCGCCTCGACTCCGGGGATGGCGGCCACCAGCCGGTCCGGGTGCAGCAGGGCGCCGAGCGCCGCGTTGGCGTCCTCGGCGACTTCGCGCAGGAGTTCGCGGCGCTGGCCGGCCGGGTCGACCCCGTCGAAGTCCAGCTCTTCGACGGCCCTGATCGCGGCCGCGCGCAGGGCCGGCCAGTCGGTGATCCGCAGGCCCAGCACCACCGTCGCCTCGATCTCCTGCGCGCCGGAGTCCTCCGCCGCGCCCGGCCCCTGTGGATGATCGCTTCGCTCGCCCATGGGGCTACGGTACGGCTTTTCGGCCGCCCGATCACCGGTCCGGACCAGCTTCCGGACGCCTTATCGGCCACTGCCCCGCCGTGCCTCTGTCACTCGGACGCCTCACCTGGGCAGGATGAGTGCCATGGCTGACATCAATGAGTACGGCGGCGGGCAGGGCCCGAACGCCGACGTCCTGGTCGTGACCACCAATGACATCCCCGGCTTCCGGGTCGATCACGTGATCGGCGAGGTCTTCGGACTGACCGTCCGCAGCCGCCACATCGGCAGCCAGATCGGCGCCGGGCTGAAGTCGCTGATCGGCGGCGAGCTGCGCGGGCTGACGAAGACGCTGGTCGAGAGCCGTAACGAGGCGATGCAGCGGCTGGTCGAGCAGACCAAGGCCCGCGGCGGCAACGCCGTCCTGATGATGCGCTTCGACGTGACGGAGGCGGCGGACGTCGGCACCGAGGTCTGCGCCTACGGCACCGCCGCGGTGATCTCCCCGCTCGCCTGAGCGGCCCCGCGCCGCCGCACCCTCCGACTGCGCACACCGCGCCCGGTGCCCGGCACCCCCGTCCGAGAACGGCGGGAACAGTCACCGGGGCCCCGATGTTTCACCGGCGTGACTGTTTACGGTGCAACGAACTCGGGCGCGGTGAACTCGGGCCCGGCAGGCTCCGGTGTGACGGGCTCCGGCGTGACGGACTCCGGTGCGGTGAACCCCGGCGCGCCGCAGCGGGTGGACGTCCTGGTGGTGGGCGCCGGGCAGGCGGGTCTGTCCGCCGCCTACCACCTGCGCCGCCGCGGCTTCGCCCCGTACCGGGCGGGCGCCGACGGCGGCTTCGTCGTGCTCGACGCCAACGCCGGGCCCGGCGGCGCCTGGGCGCACCGTTCGCCGTCCCTGCGGATGGCCACCGTGCACGGCTTCCACGACCTCCCGGACGCCGAGCTCCCGTCGGTCGACCCCGAGGCCCCCGCACGCGAGGTGGTGCCGGGGTACTTCACGGCGTACGAAGCCCGGCACGCGCTCCCGGTCGTACGCCCGGTCGCGGTGCGCGCCGTACGCGCCGAGTCCGAGCGCCCCGACTCCCGACTGCTGGTCGAGACCGACCACGGCATCTGGTCCACCCGGGCGCTCATCAACGCCACCGGCACCTGGACCCGGCCGTTCCTCCCGCACTACCCCGGCCACTACGCGGGCCGCCAGCTGCACTACGCCGACTACCACGGGCCCGAGGAGTTCGCGGGCCGGCGCGTCCTGGTGGTCGGCGGCGGCGCCTCCGCGATCCAGGTGCTGTCCGAGGTCGCGGCGGTCGGCGAGACGGTCTGGGTCACCCGCTCCGAACCCGTCTACCACGAGGGGCCGTTCACCCCCGAGTACGGGCGTGCGGTGGTCGCCAAGGTCGAGGAGCGGGTCCGCCAAGGGCTGCCGGTGCGCAGCGTGGTGAGCGTGACCGGGCTCGGCCCGTCCGTCGCCTACCGGCGCGCCGAGGAGCTGGGCGCGCTGCACCGGCGGCCGATGTTCGACCGTCTCACCGAGCGCGGAGCCGCCTGGGGCGACCAGGAGCTGGCGGTGGACGCGATCGTCTGGGCCACCGGCTTCCGGCCCGAGGTCGGCCACCTCGCGCCGCTCGGCCTGCGCTTCCCCCGGCGGCGGCATCGCGCTGACCGGCACCCGCGCCACCGCCGATCCGCGCGTCCACCTGGTCGGCTACGGCCCGTCCGCCAGCACCGTCGGCGCCAACCGGGCCGGGCGCGCGGCCGTCAACGACCTGGTCGAGCTGCTCGGCGACCCGGCGAAGCTGCCCGAGCCGGCGGCGGTCTGACCGGCTGCGGGGCTGGCCGGCGGCGGGTCAGACCGCCCACCGGCGGCCGCCGACGGCGCGGGCGCCGGCCCAGGCCTCAGCGGTCGTAGTCGACCGTCACCCGGTCGGTGACCGGGCGGGCCTGGCAGGTGAGGACGTAGCCGGCGGCCAGTTCCTTCTCCTCCAGGGCGAAATTGCGGCGCATCTCCACCTCACCCTCGGTGACCAGGGCCCGGCAGGTGCCGCAGACCCCGCCCTTGCAGGCGAACGGCAGGTCGGGGCGGGAGCGCTGGGCGCCGTCCAGGATCGAGCGGTCGCGCGGGAGGGACAGGGTGCTGCCACGGCCGTCGAGGACGACGGTGACCTCGCTGCGCACGCCCTCGGTGCCCGCCGCGCCGTCGGACGAGGCGTCCGTCCGGTCCCAGTCCTCGTCGCGCTCCGGGAGCGGCTCGTCCTCGGCGTGGAACAGCTCCTGGTGCACGCGCTCGCCCGGGACGTCCAGTTCGGTGAGCAGTTCCTTCGCCCCGGCGACCATGCCGAACGGCCCGCACAGCCACCAGTGCCCGACGCTCCCGACGTCCACCAGCGCCGCCAGCAGCGCCCGTACCCGCTCCGGGTCGAGGCGGCCGCTGAGCAGTTCGGCGTCCCTGGTCTCCCGGGAGAGCACGTGGACCAGCTGGAAGCGGCCGAGGTAGCGGTCCTTCAGGTCGGCCAGCTCGTCGGCGAACATCACGGTGTCGCTGCGGCGGTTGCCGTAGAGCAGGGTGACGGTGGAGCGGCGGTCGGCGGCCAGCACGGAACCGGCGATCGACAGCATCGGGGTGATGCCGGAGCCGGCCGCGAGCAGCACGTGGTCGGCGGGGACACCGAGCTCGGGGGTGAACAGGCCCGACGGCGTCAGCACCTCCACCTCCTCGCCGGACCGCGCCTCGCGCACCAGCCAGCGCGAGAACAGCCCGCCCGGCACCTCCCGGACGGCGATCCGCAGCGGTCCGCCGACCGGGGCGCAGATCGAGTACGAGCGGCGCTCGTCGGCCCCGTCCACCAGCTTGCGCAGCGTCAGGGTCTGCCCGGGACGGAAGGCGTAGTCCTGGGCCAGCTCGTCCGGCACCGCGAAGGTCACCGCCACGGCGTCCTCGCAGAGCCGCTCCACCCGGTCGATCCGCAGCCGGTGGAAGGTGGGGCGGCGGGCCGGGCGGATGCCGGTCGCCGGGGTGTCGGCGGGGGCGGACGGGACGGCGGCGGGCATTCAGATCTCCTTGACGCGTTCGAAGGGCTCCCGGCAGGCGCGGCAGCGCCAGAGCGCCTTGCAGGCGGTGGAGCCGAAGCGGGACAGCTCCTCCGTCTCCGTGTCGCCGCAGAGCGGGCAGGGCACGGGGGGCGCGACCGCGGCGCGGCTCCGGGCGCCGACGCCCGCGCCTGTGCCTGCGCCCGTGCCCGCGCTCACACCGGTGCGGGTCGGGCCGAGGGCGAGCGGGACCGGTCCGGACGCGCCGACGGCGGAGGTCGGACGCGGCGGGGCGATGCCGGCCTCGCTGAGCTTGCGGCGGCCCTCGGCGGTGATCAGGTCGGTGGACCACGGCGGGTCCAGCCGCAGCCGTACCCGGACCTCCGGGTACCCGGCGGCGCGCAGCCGGCGGTCCACGTCGGCCGCCATCTCGGCGACGGCGGGGCAGCCCGAGTAGGTCGGGGTCAGCCAGGCGGTGACCGCGCCGCCGGCGCCGTCCACCTCGACCTCGGCCAGGACGCCGAGGTCGGCCAGGGTGAGCATCGGCAGTTCCGGGTCCGGGACGGCCGCGGCGACCGCCCAGGCCCGGTCGCGGGTGCTGCCCGCGACCGCCGCGCCGACGGTTCCCGTCACCACGTCGGTTCCCGTCACCACGTCGGTTCCCGTCACCACGTCGCCCCCGGGTGCGCGCGGGCCAGCACCTGCAGCTCGGCGAGCAGCGGGCCGAGGGCCTCGGTGTGCACGCCGTCCCGGCCGGCCCGGCCGAGCACGGTGGCCAGCGGCGGCACCTCCGGCACGGTCAGCCCGGCCTCGGCGAGGACGGCGCCGAGCGAGGCCAGCACCGGTTCGCGCAGCGTCGCCGGGTCCACGCCCACCCGCAGCTCCACCGGGTGCGCCGTGAACAGCTCCTCCAGCAGCGGCCAGACGGCGTCCAGACCGGCCCGCATCCGCTCGGCGGAGTACGGCGTGCCGTCGCCGAGGCGCAGCGTCCAGGCGGTGGCGTACTCGCGGTGGTACGCCAGCTCCTTGACGCCCCGGGCGGCGACCGCCGCCAGCACCGGGTCGGGGTGCCCGGCCAGCGCCTCGTACAGGGCGCCGCGCGCGGTGGCGAACAGCAGCAGCCGGGCGATCGAGTACGCGAAGTCGCCGTTCGGCGCCTCCACCATCCGGACGTTGCGGAACTCGTGGTCCTCGCGCCAGTACGCCAGGTCGTCCTCGGTGCGGCCGGAACCGTCCGCCTGGCCGGCCCGGGTGAGCAGCAGGCGGGCCTGGCCGAGCAGGTCGAGGCCGAGGTTGGCGAGCGCGACCTCCTCCTCCAGCTCGGGCGCCCGGGTGCACCACTCGATCAGCCGCTGGGAGAGGACCAGGGCGTCGTCGCCAAGCATCTGGCAGTAGGCCGCGAGGTCCGCGCCGTCCGTGCCGGCGGGCAGGGCGGTGTCCACGCCGAGCAGCGGGTCGGCGAAGCCCGTCCCGTACGCCCAGCGGCCCTCGCCCTCGGGGCCCGGGGTGGCCTCGGCGAGGCTGAGGTAGACGTGGTCGTCGTCGGTGGTGGACGTGGTGTGGTCGTGCACGGTGGCTCCCCCGTCAGATGTGCGGGACATCCTCGGGGATGTCGTAGAAGGTCGGGTGGCGGTAGACCTTGTCGCCGCTGGGCTCGAAGAACGGGTCCCGCTCGTCCGGGGTGGACGCGGTGATCGCGTCCGAGCGGACCACCCAGAGGCTGACGCCCTCGTTGCGGCGGGTGTAGAGGTCGCGGGCGGCGAGCAGCGCCATCCGGTCGTCGGCCGCGTGCAGCGAGCCGACGTGGACGTGGTTCAGGCCGCGCCGGGGGCGCACGAACACCTCGTACAGCGGCCAGCCGGCCTTGGACCCGCTGTGAGCGGACCCGGTCTGGGCGGAACCGGTGTGGGGCTCGGTCACTTTCCGTTCTCCTCTTCGGTGTGCGACTGCTCGGCCGCGCGCTTGGCGGCGTAGGCGACGGCCGCCTCCCGGACCCAGGCGCCGTCCTCGTGGGCGGCGCGGCGGCGGTCGATCCGCTGCGCGTTGCACGGGCCCTGGCCGCGGATGACCCGGTTCAGCTCGGACCAGTCCGGCTCGCCGAAGTCCCAGCCGCCGCGCTCCTCGTTCCAGCGCAGCTCGGGGTCGGGGAGGGTGACGCCCAGGTGCTCGGCCTGCGGGACGGTCATGTCGACGAACCGGCGGCGCAGCTCGTCGTTGCTGTGCCGCTTGATCCGCCAGGCCATCGAGCGGGCGGAGTTCGGCGAGTCCGCGTCCGAGGGGCCGAACATCATCAGCGACGGCCACCACCAGCGGTCCACCGCGTCCTGCACCATCCGGCGCTGGGCCTCGGTGCCGCGCATCAGCGTCATCAGGAGCTCGTAGCCCTGGCGCTGGTGGAAGGACTCCTCCTTGCAGATCCGCACCATCGCCCGGGCGTACGGGCCGTAGCTGCAGCGGCAGAGCGGGACCTGGTTGCAGATCGCCGCGCCGTCCACCAGCCAGCCGATCACGCCGACGTCGGCGAAGGTGAGGGTCGGGTAGTTGAAGATCGAGGAGTACTTCTGACGGCCGGAGATCAGCTTCTCGGTGAGCTCGGCCCGGTCGACACCGAGGGTCTCGGCGGCGGCGTAGAGGTAGAGGCCGTGACCGGCCTCGTCCTGGGCCTTGGCGAGCAGGATCGCCTTGCGGCGCAGCGAGGGGGCCCGGGTGAGCCAGTTGCCCTCGGGCTGCATGCCGATGATCTCGGAGTGGGCGTGCTGGGCGATCTGGCGGATCAGGGTGGCCCGGTAGGCGTCGGGCATCCAATCCCTGGGCTCGATCCGCTGCTCGGCCGCGACGACCGCCTCGAACCGGTCCTCCGGCGTCTGCGCGGGGATCGCCTCGGCCACCTCTGCTGTCACCACGGTCCCCTCTCGTGTCCTGCCCTGCGGTCCGCCCGGGGTCCGGACGGCAACCGACTGACCGTTCGGTCGGTACCATTCTGCGCGGCGGGGCGGAGCGATGGCAAGGCGGGGAACAGATAACAGCTGACAGATTTCGAAATCTGTCAGCTGTCATCTGTCATCTGTTCGCTGTTATCCGTTCACTGTCATCTGTTCGCCGTCAGGTGCCGACTGTCGGCGGCCGGCCGTCGAAGGACCGCCCTACCTCCCGCTCACCCCTCCGCACGGTCGCGCAGTCGCGGCAGCGGTACGGCGAGGAGCGCCGCCAGCAGGGCGATCCGTGGGCCGATCTGGTCCAGCCTGATGTGCTCGTGCCGGGCGTGGGCGCCGGCGCCGACCGCGCCGAAGCCGTCCAGGGTCGGGAGCCCTCGCGAACCCGGCAGGTTGGTGTCCCCCGCCCCGCCCGCCGGGGCACCGTCCAACTGCTGCCCGAGCACTGCGGCGAGCGAACGCACGTGCCGGAGCAGCGGGTTGCCGGTGCGCTCGGGCCACGCCGGACGACTGGACAGCACCTCCGTCCGCACCCGGGCGCCCGGGCGCAGCGCGGTGAGCCGGGCGAGGTGGTCGAGCGTACGGCGCTGCGCCTCGGCGGTGGAGAACCGCAGGCCGAGTTCGGCCTCGGCCCGGCCCGCGATGACGTTGGCACGCGAACCACCGCTGATCCGACCGGCGTTGAGCTCCGTACCCGGCTGACCGGCGAGGTCGCGGACGGCCACCAGCTGGTCCACCAGCTCGTCGACCGCGGACACCCCGTCGTGTGCGTCGTTGCCCGCGTGCGCCTCGCGCCCGGTCACGGTGAGCCGGACCCGGGTGCTACCGCGCCGCGCGGTCTTCAGCCGACCGTCGGGGTGCGGCGGTTCGAGCCCCAGCACCGCGGCGGCTCCCCGCAGTTGGCGCTCGACCAGGCGGCGCCCGTCCGGGCTGCCGACCTCCTCGTCGGAGACCACGACCAGCCGCACGGCCCGGTGCGGGCGCTCCCCCAGATCCGCCAGCAGCGCCAACGCGCCTTCCAGGATGGCGAGTCCACCCTTCATGTCGACCACACCCGGGCCGGTGAGCCGGCCGTCCTCCTCGGTGACCGGCCAGTCCGCCAGGGTGCCGACCGGCCAGACGGTGTCATGGTGGCCGACGATCAGCAGGTGCGGCAGGGTCTCGTCCCGGCCCTCCCACTCCAGGACCAGGTGGTCGCCGGCCGGTCCGGGTTCGCGGCGGGCGGTGGCCCCGGTGGCGCGGAATCCGGCCGCCAACTCTTCGGCGAGGGCGTCGAGTCGTGGGGCGTCCCCGCTGGGTGACTCGATCCGGGCCAGGTCGGCGCAGCGGCGTCGAACGGCGCCGGCGAGGGTACGGGCGCGGGCGCTGAGCGCCTGCGGAAGACCGGGCAGCGCCGCGGTGACGGTGGCCTTCGCGGTGGCGGCTGCCGTGGCGGCCGTGCCGGCAGCGGTGGCAGCGGCAGTGACCGGGGCGGCGGGAGTGGTGGGGGTGACAGGGGCCGTGGCCGTGTTCGCGGGGGCGGTCGGGGACACGGCCGTCGCCGTGGCCGGACTCGCGGCCGACACTGCGGGCGGGCTCGCGGCCGACACCGCGGGCGGCACCGCGGGCGGGCTCGCGGCCGGTTCGGTGGTCGAGGTGGCCGCGGTGATCACGGCGCCCGTGGCGGTCCTGGTCACCGCGGCGGCGGTGGCGACCGTCGTGACGGTGGTGGCGGCCGCCCCGGCGAGCGCTTCGCCGTCGGCGGCGGCAGGGACGGAGACCTGGGTTCTGTCGGGCTCGGTGGCAGCACCTTGGGCAGTGGGCGACCCGACGATCTGGGGACTCAACGCTCGCCTCCGCGGCCGCCGCCGGTATTCAGCGGCCGGACCGGCCGACCGCTCCCGCCCGGGTGCCGGCCCCGGCCGGACCTCACCGTGCGGCCGGACGTCACCGTGCGGCCGGGATGATCGGCGGTCCGCCGGAGCGGCCCGTCTGGCCCAAGTACGGTGGAACGGCTGGGCGGCGTGCTTGGCATTGCGTCCTCCTCGCTCGATCCGGTGGCCCCGGTCCGCCCGGAGCCGCCGTGGACGGCGGCTTCCTCGCGGTGGGCGCAATGGCCGGACCGCCGCAGGGAAGCCGAGATGTGAGCCTAGAAGAACCGTTCGGTTTCCTGCGAGGTGGCCCTGCTCCCAGCGTGCCGGTACCGGGCCCAGCCTCGGACACCCGTCGGAGAGCGGCAGCGGGCGCACGGCGCGCGGGCCTGGATCGGCGCGCGGACGCGGTCGCCGGATCGCGCCCATCTCCACCATGGACCCGCCGCCCGAGTTCGGCAGCGCAAACCGCCAAGGCACGGCATTTCCACGCCGGATGGGTGACAGCGGCTCAGCGGGCGGTACCAACCGGGAGCACGCGACGGCTCAGGGAAGCCCGCTCCGACACCCGGCCTGACTCCACGGGAACGTCCGGGGAACACCCGCGTGAACACCCGCCGATGCGGTGCCCCGACGAGCCCCGCCGTGCGCCGCCACCGAAGGCCTCGCCCGAGGCCTCGCCGACGGTGCCGCCCGAGGCGGGGCCACCGTGCTCAGAAACCGTCCCCCACCAACCCGGCATCGCGGGCCAGCAACGCGGCTTGGACCCGGTTTCCGACGCCGAGCCCGGTCAGGATCCGACTGACGTGCGCCTTGACGGTGCTCTCCCGCATCCCCAGGACGCCCGCGATCTCGGCGTTGGAGAGCCCGTCGGCGAGCTCCCGCAGCACGTCGGTCTCGCGCGGGGTGAGCCCGGCGACCCGCCCGCGCGCGGCGACCGACCGGGGTGCGCCGACCCGGTGGTAGCGGTCGATCAGGCGCCGCGCCGCCGCCGGGTGCAGCATCCCCTGGCCGCCCGCGACGACGTGCACGGCCCGGGCGATCTCGGCGGGCGGGGTGTCCTTCAGCAGGAAGCCGTCCGCCCCGGCGGCGAGTGCCTGGTACACGTACTCGTCCAGGTCGAAGGTGGTGAGCGCGATGACCCGCGGGGCGTCGGGCAGTTCGCGCAGGCGCCGGGTGGCGGCGATGCCGTCGAGCCGGGGCATCCGGATGTCCATCAGGGCCACGTCGATCCGCCGGCTCCCGGCGAGTTCGACGGCCTGGAGCCCGTCGGAGGCCTCGGCGACCACGGTGAGCGCCGGGTCCTGGGCGAGCAGGTCGACCAGGCCGAGGCGCACCAGCGCGTCGTCGTCTACCACCATCGTGCGGATCATGCGACGTCCTTCGGCTGCTGCTCGGGGTGCTCCGGCTGCTTCGGGTGCTGCGTCTGCTTCGGGTGCTCCGGCTGCTTCGGGTGCTGCGTCTGCTTCGGGTGCTCCGGCTGCTGCGGGTGCTGCGTCTGCTTCGGGTGCTCCGGCTGCTGCGGCCGGTTCGGCGGCTCCGACCGGTCCGGCGGCTCCGACCGGTTCGGCGGCTCGGAGCGCTGCCGTCGCTCGGACCGGTCCGGCCCCGGAAGGGGAGCGCCGGTGCGGGCAGGGCGCGAGGCGTCCACCGACGGCAGCGGGCGCCCCGGCGCGGGCAGCCGGGCGGAGAGCCGGAAACCTCCGCCGCCGTCCGGGCCCGCGTCGAGGTGACCGCCGAGTGCGCCGACCCGTTCGCTCAGCCCCACCAGGCCGTAGCCACCACCCGGGACCGGTCCGTCCGGCGGCGCCTCGGCCGGGCCGTTGCGGACCTCGACGGTGGTCGCCGGTTCCCCGTAGCCGACCCGGACGCTGACCGGCGCGGCGGGCGCGTACTTGCGGGCGTTGGTCAACGCCTCCTGAACCAGGCGGTGCACGGCCAGCCGGTGGGTGGTCGGGACAGTCTCCGGATCTCCGGCGAGGGCCAGTTCGACCCGCTGCCCGGCCTGGGTCGCCTCGCCGACGAGTTCGGTGAGGTCACGCAGGGCGGGCGCCGGGACGGGCCCGGCCGCCGTCGGCTCGGA
The DNA here is from genome assembly GCF_014656195.1 of Kitasatospora xanthocidica. GTDB lineage: Bacteria > Actinomycetota > Actinomycetes > Streptomycetales > Streptomycetaceae > Kitasatospora > Kitasatospora xanthocidica. The sequence goes on from NZ_BNBY01000002.1 coordinate 360,645, forward strand.
CGGCTCCTCGGTACCGGCGGCCGGCCGGACCGGCGGATCTGCCCGCAGCGCGCCCAGGACGTCGCGCAGGTCGTCGAGCGAGCGGGCGGCGGTGGTGCGCAGCAGTTCGAGGCGGTGGGCGAGCCGGGCCTGATCAGCGGCGACGGTGCCGAGCCGGGCCTGGTCCCGCAGCACCCCGGCGTGCAGCACCAGGAGGCTCAGGCGGTGGGCGAGCACGTCGTGCATCTCCCGTGCGATCCGCGCCCGTTCGGCGGATCGGGCCTGCTCGGCACGCAACTCCCGCTCGCGGCGCAGCGCGTCGACCTGTGCGTGCAGGGTGCGGATCAGCACCCGCCTGCCGTGGAGCCACAGGCCGAAGGACAAGGTGGCGGCCTGGACCAGGAGTTGGGACCCCGTGGTGCCGGCCCAGCCGACCAGCGAGTCCGCACCCGTCGCGCTGACCACCGCGATGACCGCGCCACCGGCCATCGCCGGGCCGGCCCGGCCGAGGTGGGCGAGGTAGAAGACGCTGAACAGGCCGGGGAAAGCCCGGTTGAGCAACCCCGCGGTGAGCACCGGCAGTACGGCGGAGGCGACCGGGTGGCGGCGGGCGAAGAGCAGTGAGAGCGCGGCGAGCGCGACCATGACCGTCCGCGGTACGCGCAGCGGACCGTCGACGTGGAGCCACTGGACCATGGACTCCTCGACGGTGAGGGCGAGCACGCCGAGCAGCAGCGAGGTGTCGGCCCAGGGCCGGTGGTCCGGGCCGTACCAGCCGAGCAGGCTCCTGCGCATCGGGGCCCTCCTTTCTCCGCTCCGCGGGCCGTCGCTACCGTCCCCGGTCCCACTCCCGGTCCCACTCCCGGTCCCGGTCCCGATGCTAGGGGCGCCCGGCTCCACGGCGCCCCTGTCTTCCGACCAACCGCACCCTCGACTTTCGTCGGGGGTACGCGTCGCTGACCGGCCGATTCGCGGCGCTCCCACCCTTCCTAGCGTCAACGGTATGACGAACGACCAGCTCATCCACCGTCCCGACTCCCCACCCCCGAGGCACGGTTCACCGTCCGGAGGCGACCGCCTGCTGTTCCTCGCCGAGGCGCTGCGCGCCTTCCACGACACCGGCGCGCTGGCCCCGAGCGGTCCGGAGCTGGTGAACGCGCTGGTGGTACCGGTCATCAGCCGTCCGAACCGCCCGATCTCGGTGCTCGAGGTCGGCGCCGGCACGGGCGTGGTGACCCGCCGGCTGGTCCAAGTACTGCGCCCGGGCGACCGGTTGCACGTGGTCGAGGCCAACCCGCGGTTCGCCGACCGGCTGCGGGAGGACCCGGTGCTGGCCGCCCGCCACCCGGCGGTCGGCCTTCGGCTGTCGGCCTGCCGGGTCGAGGAACTGCCACGGTGCCGCCCGTCGGCACCTCTGCCCGCCTCTCCGTCGTCGCCGACGGAGACGGCGACAGGCCCGGAGGCGGTGGCAGGCCCGGAGGCGGCGGCGGCGGAGCACGGCGAACGGTACGACGCGATCGTCTCCGGACTGCCGTTCACCAACTTCCATCCCGCGCAGGTCCGCGAGATCCTCGACCTCTACCTGCGGCTGCTGACGCCCGGCGGCGAGCTGACGTACTTCGGCTACCTCGGCACCGCGACGGCGCGCACCCTCACCTCGGGCCCCCGCCGGGGTGCCCGGCACCGGGCGGTGGTGCGGCTGCTGCGGCGGTTCGAGGCGTCGTACGGCCTGGGCGAGCGCACGGTGTGGCGCAACCTGCCGCCCGCCCGCGCCCACCTGCTGCGCTCCCCCGGCGGGCGGGAGACCTGGACCGGCTCCGAGCCCGGGACGCGCGACGACACGGCCTCCGAATCGACGGGCGGGGCGGCCCCGCTCGATGATGGACCGGGGCCGGGCCCGGCCCCGACTCTCCGACTCTCCGACTCTCCGACTCTCCGACAGTGAGGTCCCGCGATGACCGTCTCGATCCGCGACGTGGAAGAGAAGAACCGCTTCGAGGCATGGGTGGACGGCGTACTGGCCGGCTTCGCCGAGTACCTGCGCAGCGACCACCTGGTGGTCTACCCGCACACGGTGGTCGAGCCCGCGTTCGAGGGCCAGGGCATCGGCAGCGCGCTCGCCCGTGCCGCACTGGACGACGCCCGCGCCCGCGACCTGCCCGTTCTCGCCACCTGCCCCTTCATCAAGGGCTGGATGCTCAGGCACCCCGAGTACACCGACCTCGCCTACGAGAACCGCAGCCGGGTCGCCGACTGACGGCCGCCGAGCGGCGCCTGGTCGGGCGCCGGCGCTGACAGATGACAATCGACAGATTTCAACTTTCAGATAACAGACGACAGCGAACAGATTTTGAAATCTGTTCGCTGTCGTGCCATAGTGGCACCCGGGCCACCCTGCCGCGCCGCGCCCCTCACCCCCGCTCGGCGCCGCATCCACCCCCGGACCCTCTGGAGTGCCCATGTCTTCGACCTCCCGCCCCGCGCAGCGCCACCTCGGCACCGCCGGTCCCGTCACCTCCGCCCTCGGCCTCGGCTGCATGGGCATGTCCGACCTGTACGGCCCGGCCGACGAGGCCGAGAGCATCGCCACCGTCCACGCCGCCCTCGACGCCGGGATCACCCTCCTCGACACCGGCGACTTCTACGGCATGGGCCACAACGAACTGCTGATCCACGAGGCACTGCGCGGCCGCGACCGCGAGGCCGTGCGGATCAGCGTGAAGTTCGGCGCCCAGCGCGGCCCGGACGGCCAGTGGCTCGGCTACGACGCGAGCCCGGCCGCCACCAAGACCGCGCTCGCCTACACCCTGCGCCGCCTGCGTACCGACCACGTCGACATCTACCGCCCCGCCCGCCTCGACCCGAAGGTCCCGGTCGAGGAGACCGTCGGCGCCATCGCCGACCTGGTGAAGGCCGGCTACGTGCGCCACATCGGCCTCTCCGAGGTCAGCGCCGACACCCTGCGCCGGGCCGCCGCCGTCCACCCGATCAGCGACCTCCAGATCGAGTACTCGCTGCTCAGCCGCTCGATCGAGGCCACCGTCCTCCCCGCCGCCCGCGAACTCGGCATCGGCGTCACCGCGTACGGCGTGCTCTCCCGCGGCCTGCTCAGCGGCCACTGGGGCCAGGACCGCGCCCTCACCGGCACCGACTTCCGCAGCCACAGCCCGCGCTTCCAGGGCGAGAACCTCGCCCACAACCTCGCGCTGGTCGAGGCGCTGCGCGCGATCGCCACCGCGAAGGGCGCGAGCGTCGCCCAGGTCGCCATCGCCTGGGTGGCCTCGCGCGGCCAGGACGTCGTCCCGCTGATCGGCGCCCGCCGCCGGGAGCGCCTCACCGAGGCCCTCGGCTCCCTCGACGTCACGCTGACCGAGGCCGACCTCGCCGCCGTCGAGGCCGCCGTCCCGGCCGGCTCCGCCGCGGGTGACCGGTACGCTGCCGCGCAGATGGCCCACCTGGACAGCGAGCACTGACCGGAACCCACCGGCACGACAAGCACCATCAGCACGACAGGCACGACCCCGACCGCACGACCTAAGAACGGACCTCCCCGTGACCACGGACACCACACTCACCGCCGAGCAGATCCTGATCGCGGCGGAGGACGTCCTCCGGCGGTTCGGCCCGGCCAAGGCCACCGTCGTGGACGTCGCCCGCATCCTCGGCGTCAGCCACAGCAGCGTCTACCGCCACTTCCCCAGCAAGGCCGCGCTGCGCGAGGCGGTCACCCAGCGCTGGCTCGACCAGGCGCACCACGAGCTCGCGGCCATCTCCACCGAGGGCGGCCACTCCGCCGAGCGGCTGCACCGCTGGCTGACGACGCTGTTCGCGGCGAAGCGAAAGAAGGCGCTGGACGACCCGGAGCTCTTCGCCACCTACATGGTGCTGGTCGAGGAGAACAGCGGCACCGTCGACGCGCACATCGACACCCTGGTCGGGCAGATCGCGCAGATCGTCCAGGACGGCATGGACGGCAAGGAGTTCAAGCTCGCCCACATCCTCAACACCGCCCGCGCCGTCTTCGACGCGACCGCCCCGTTCCACGACCCCGCCTTCGCGCCCACCTGGTCCGCCCCGGGCGCCGACGACCGCTTCGAGGCCGTCTGGAAGCTCGTCCTCGGCGGCCTGAAGGCCAAGTCCTGACCGCTGCTCCCCAAAAGCCGCTGGTCCCCGAAGGCCGGAGGGAAATCCGGTCGCCGGGCGCCCCGCCCGTCCGACAGACTGGCCGCACACAGTTGATCTCACTCGGAGGATGACATGCGTGCGGCCGGTCCGGCCCTGGACAGCCTGCAAGGGCTCGCCCTCGGCGACGCCTTCGGCGACCGCTGGTTCTCGGTCCCGGTGGACGAGGCGCCCGCGGCACTGGCCGCCCGCCTGGTCCGCCCCGCCCCCTGGCACTGGACCGACGACACCGCGATGGCGCTGGTGCTGGTCCGCCACCTGGCCGCCCACGGCGAGGTCCGACAGGACGCGCTGGCCGGGGAGTTCGCCGCCGAGTACACACGCGAGTACGGACGCAAGTACGGCCCGTCGATGCACCGGGTGCTGCGCGGGATCGGGGCGGGCGGGGACTGGCGCGCCATCACGGCGGGCCAGTTCGAGGGCCAGGGCTCGTACGGGAACGGCGCCGCGATGCGGGCCGCCCCGCTGGGCGCCTGGTTCGCCGACGACCTGGACGCGGTGGCCCGTCAGGCCGAACTCCAGGCGCTCACCACGCACTTCCACCCGGAGGCCGTCATCGGCGCGGTGGCGGTCGCCCTCGCGGCCGCGTTCGCCGTCCGGAGCCGGGGCGGAACCGCGCCCGGCCGAGCCGAGTTGCTCACCGAGATCGCCGGACGGCTGCCGGACAGCGACGTCCGGTCCGGCCTGCGGATCGCCGCCCGGCTGCCCGGGCACGCCAGCGTCCGGCACGCCGCGAACGTGCTCGGCTCCGGGATCCTGATCTCGGCGCCGGACACCGTCCCGTTCGCCCTCTGGTCCGCCGCCGGGCACCTGGACTCCCTGCCCGAGGCCATCTGGCACACCCTGGAAGGCTGGGGCGACCAGGACACCACCTGCGCCGTCTCGGCCGGGGTGGTCGCCGCCCGCACCGGGCTCGCCGACGTCCCGACCGCCTGGCTCACCGCCCGCGAGGACCTGCCGGACTGGGTCGCCGGGGTGGCGTCGGGCGCGGGCCCGCGGCCGGACTAGGGCGCGTCTTGTGGATCTTGTCGGATCAGGCCGCGGCGTTGGGGTGCGTGCATCGCAAGGCGGAGGAGGGAGTCCATGCGGTGGGGGCACCTCCCGGCCGAAGGCTGGGGGCCATCGGCGACCGACGACAACGCAGCGAGGTGCGTGCCCCGGCGTCGCGGACCCGGCAAAAATCCACAAGACGCGCCCTAGCCCCGGTTCCGGCCGGTCAGCGCCGGACGATGCGCAGGAGCACCCCGTAGGCGAACAGCAGCACCACCGCGCCACCGATCGCCGAGACCCAGGTCGTCAGGTCGAGGAAGCCCACCTTCACCGTTCCGTGCATCCAGTGCGAGACGATCCAGGTGCCGACGTAGGACCCGGCGATGCCGATCAGGGTGGTGCTGATCAACCCGCGCTCGCCCCTCCCGGGCAACGCCATCCGGGCCAGGGTCCCCGACACCAGGCCCAGCAGGATCCACGCCATCCAGCTCATCCGTCGCCCCTCGCGTCATCGGCGTGCCGGCCCCGTCGAGACTCCGGGCCCGTACCGAAGGACGCGCGAGGGCGCCGCATGGTTTCCGGCGCCCGCGAGGACCGGCGCGAACCGGCCACCCGGACGACTCGGCTCCGGACCACCCCGCTCCCAACCGCCCCGCGCCGGACCGCCCTGCTCCGGGCCGCCCGTCAGCGGCGCGAGTTGCCGAACAGCAGCCGGTAGACGATCAGCAGCACCAGGGCGCCACCGATCGCCGACACCCAGGTCGCCCCGTCGAAGAAGTGCGCGTTGATCGACCGGTGCATGAAGTGCGACGCGATCCAGCCGCCGACGAACGAGCCGGCGATGCCGATCAGGGTGGTGACGATCAGACCACCGGGGTCCTTCCCCGGCAGCAGCAGCTTGGCCAGCGCCCCCGCCAGCAGGCCCAGCACGATCCACGCGACGATGCCCATGCGTCCGTCCCTCCCGTTCCCGGCGCCACGGCCCCGTTCCGTGCGCTCTGCTCCGAAGGACGCCACCGCCCGCCACCCGGTTCCGCCCGCCCGGATCGGCCGCCCGGATCGGCCGCCCGGATCCACGGCCGTGCGTGGCGTCCTTCCTGCGGGCCGCCCCCGCCGGAATACTGCGGCCATGCGCATCCTGATCGCCACCGCCGGGTCGCGCGGCGACGTGGCCCCCTTCACCGGGCTCGGGGTCCGCCTGCGGGCGGCCGGCCACCAGGTGGCCGTCGCGACCCACACCACCTTCGCCGAGTCCGTACGGGCGGCCGGGCTGGAGTTCCGCCCGCTGCCGGTCGACCCGCGCGCCGAACTCGCCTCCGCGCAGGGCCGACGGCTGCTGGAAGCCGGCAGCGGACCGGGCGTGGTACTCCAACTGCTGCGACTCGGGCGGAAGTTCATGCCCGCGCTCGGCGACGGCATCGTCGAGGCCGTCGCACTCGGCACCGATCTCCTGCTGACCACCAGCACCACGAGTGCGCTCGGCCAGGTCGCCGCCGAGGCCGCCGGACTCCCCACCATCGGGCTGTTCCTCCAACCCATGGCCCCCACACGGGAGTTCGCACCGGCCGTCACGGGCACCCGGTCGCTCTCCCGGCCCGGCAACCTGCTCGCCGGGCACGCCGTCCAGGCCGCGACCGACCAGCTGTTCGTCCCCGCCGTCCGCGGACTGCGCCGCCGGCTCGGCCTGCCGCCGCTCGGCATCGCCCGGGCCCGGCGCGCCCACCCCGTCCTGCACGGCTTCTCGCCGACGGTCGTCCCCCGCCCGGCCGACTGGCACCCCCGGCTGGACGTCGCGGGCTACTGGTGGCCGCCCGCACAGCCGGACTGGCAACCCCCGGGCCGGCTCGTCGACTTCCTCGCCGCCGGCCCGCCGCCGGTCTTCGTCGGCTTCGGCAGCCTGGTCGTCCCGGACCCCGAACGGCTCACCGCCACGGTGCTCGCCGCCGCCCGCGCGGCCCGGGTCCGCCTGCTCCTCCAGGCGGGCTGGAGCGGTCTGGCCGCCGAGGACTCGGACACCGTGCTGACCATCGGCGACACCCCGCACGACTGGCTGTTCCCCCGTACGGCGGCCGTGGTCCACCACGCCGGTGCCGGAACCACGGCTGCTGCCCTTCGCGCCGGGACCCCCGCCATCCCGGTCCCCGCCCAACTGGACGCGCCCTTCTGGTCCGCCCGGCTCGCCGCCCTCGGCGTCTCCCCCGGACCTGTTCCCCTCGGGGCCCTCACCCCGGCACGCCTCGCGACCGCCCTCCGCCATGCCCTGGACACGCCCCACTACCGCACTCGCGCCCGCACCGTCGCCACCACGCTCGCCGCAGAGGACGGTGCCGCGAAGGTCCTGGCCGCCGTCGAACGGGTCACGGCGGCGGGGTGACGGGCGACGACGAACAGCGAACAACAAACAGATGACAGATTTCGTCATCTGTCATCTGTTTGCTGTCATCTGTCTGCTGTCATCTGTCTGCTGTCATCTGTTCGCCGTCAGGTGTCACTCGTCAGCCGCCCGCCCGACCGCCGCCCGACATTGAGCAGCACGTAGAGGCCCGCCGCCCCCGCCAGCCCGACCGCCCAGCCGTAGTCCGCGAGCGGCTTGAGGAAGGGGATGAGGCCGTTGGCCGGAAACGGACCCTGTTCGGCGCCGTGGGCGTCCACGGTCGAGTACGAGCCGCCCACCGCCAGCAGACCGCCCACCAGCAGCGCCGTGACGGCCCGCCAGTTCCATCCGCCCGCGTACCAGTACGCACCGCCCGGCCGGTACAGCTCGGTGAGGTCGAGGCGGGTCCGGCGCAGCAGCCAGTAGTCCGCGATCAGAACGCCGGCGACCGTGCCGAGCAGTCCGCCGACCACGCCCAGCCAGGTGTAGATGTAGACGTGCGGATCGGAGATCAGCCGCCACGGGAAGATCGCGATCCCGACCACGCCCGTGATCAGCGCCCCGGTACGGAAGTTGACGAACCGGGGCAGCAGGTTGGCGAGGTCGTAGGCCGGTGAGACGACGTTGGCGGCGATGTTCACCGACAGCGTCGCGACCAGGACGGTCAGCAGCGCGAACAGGATGCCGACCGGGTTCTCCATCTTCGCGGCCAGCCGGATCGGGTCCCAGACCGGTTCGCCGTAGACGGCCTGGGAGCCCGAGGTGACGAGGACGGACAGCAGCGCGAACAGCGTCATCGTGGTGGGCAGGCCGAGCGCCTGGCCGCGGATCTGGGCTCGCTGGCTGCCGCCGAAGCGGGTGAAGTCCGGGATGTTGAGTGCCAGTGTGGACCAGAACCCGATCATGCCCATCAGCGCCGGGAAGAAGACCTTCCAGAACCCGCTGCCCCACCCCAGCGCGGACGGCTGGTCGAGCAGCGGCCCGAGCCCGCCCGCCTTGACGGTGATCCACACCAGCAGCGCCAGCGCGCCGACGATGACGAACGGCGCCGCCCAGTTCTCGAAGCGCCGCAGCGCCTCCATCCCCCTCGCGATCACGGCCATCTCGATCAGCCAGAACACCAGGAAGGAGAGCCACTGGGTCCACGGGTATCCAGCGAACTCCCCTGCGGTGAGCCATGATTGGCCGAATATCTTACCCGCCAGCAGGAATATGCCCTCCCCGCCGATCCAGGTCTGGATGCCGAACCAGGCGCAGGCCACCGCCGCCCGGACGAGCGCGGGCAGGTTGGCTCCCCGCAGCCCGAACGAGGCTCGGGCGAACACCGGGAACGGGATGCCGTACTTGGTGCCCGCGTGCCCGATGAGCAGCATCGGCGCGAGCACGATCAGGTTGGCCAGGGCGATGGTCAGCACCGCCTGCTTCCAGTCCATGCCGATCGCGACCAGGCCCGAGGCCAGTGTCCAGGAGGGGATGTTGTGGGCCATGCCGACCCAGAGCGCGAGGAAGTTGTACGTGGTCCAGGTGCGCCGTGCCACCGGGACCGGCCGCAGGTCGTCGCTGGTGAAGCCATTGGGGGGCAACTCACCGACGGTCGGGTCGAGTTCGACCCGGCCGTCGGGGTGCTGCCGCTGTCTGCCGCCGCCGGTCGCGGTGTCGGTCATGGGCAACTCCCGTCTGCCGCTGCTGTGCTGGGATCACATGGGGGTCACAGGTGGGGGATGACGTCCGTCCCGTAGGCGTCGATGGTGCTCTCGATCGCGTCGTGCATGGCGTAGACGGCGAACTGGTCGACGCCGAGGGAGCGGAGTTCCGCGAGCCGGGCGCGCTGCGTCTCCGCCGGGCCGATCAGGCAGAAGCGGTCGACGATCTCGTCCGGGACGAAGGTGGTGTCCGGGTTCCCGGCCCGGCCGTGGTGGCTGTAGTCGTAGCCCTGGCGGCCCTTGATGTACTCGGTGAGCGCTTCCGGCACCAGGTCGGAGTGCTCGCCGTAGTGGTTGACCAGGTCGGCGACGTGGTTGCCGACCATTCCGCCGAACCAGCGGCACTGCTCCCGGGCGTGGGCGAGGGCGGCGGGCGAGTCGTCGGCGGTGACGTAGGCGGGCGCGGCGACGCAGATGGTGACCGAGTCCGGGTCCCGGCCGGCCTCGACGGCGGCGGACCGCACCGCCTTGACCATGAACTCGGTGAGGTACGGGTCGGCCAACTGCAGGATGAACCCGTCCGCTTGGCGGCCGGTCAGCGCAAGCGCCTTCGGCCCGTACGCGCCCATCCAGATCGGCAGCGAAGCACCCGGGCCGACCCAGGGCAGGTGCATCTCGGTCTCGTCCACCTCCACGGTGCGGCCCTCGGCCAACTCCTTGATGGCGTGCATGGCTTGGGAGAGCCGGTCGAGCGTGGCCGGACGGCGTCCGGCGACCCGCATCGCGGAGTCGCCGCGGCCGATGCCGCAGACCGTGCGGTTGCCGTACATGTCGTTGAGCGTGGCGAACAGGGAGGCGGTCACCTCCCAGGTGCGGGTGGAGGGGTTGGTGACCATCGGGCCGACGGTCAGCCGCTCGGTCTCGGCGAGGATCCGGCTGTAGATGACGAAGGGCTCCTGCCACAGCACGCAGGAGTCGAAGGTCCAGCCGTGGCTGAACCCGGCCTGCTCGGCGCGGATCATCCGGTCGATGAGCAGGCGGGCGGGCGGGTCGGTCTGCAGGACGAGGCCGATGTCCATGACGGGCTCCAGGGATAAGAGGGTTAACGGCGACGACGGGGACGACGGGGGCCGGCGCCCGCCCGCGGCCCGAACGCCCGGCCTCGGGGTCCGCCCCGAGGCCGGGCGGCCGGTCGGTGGACGGCCAGGCAACCGGGCAGCGGCAGGTCGACAAAAGGACGTGCGGGTCCGGATCGCGCGGCGGCGGTCAGACCAGGTACTGGCAGGTGTCGCGGCGCAGGAAGGTGCCGTGCCCGGCCCGGCCGAGCCAGGTGCCCTCGTCCAGCACGACGGTGCCCCGGGAGAGCACCGTCCGCGCCCGGCCGGTGAGCCGGCGGCCCTCGTACGCGGAGTAGTCCACGTTCATGTGGTGGGTCGCCGCGGAGACGGTCTGGACCGCGGTGGGGTCGTAGACGACGAGGTCGGCGTCGGCGCCCGGCGCGATGGTGCCCTTGCGCGGGTGCAGCCCGAACATCCGGGCCGGCGTGGTGCAGGCGATCTCGATCCAGCGGCGCCGGCTGATGTGCCCGTCCACGACGGCCTGGTGGAGCAGGTCCATCCGGTTCTCCACGCCCGGGAGGCCGTTGGGGATCTTCGAGAAGTCGCCGCGCCCGAGCTCCTTCTGGCCGACGAAGCAGAACGGGCAGTGGTCGGTGGAGACCACCTGGAGGTCGTTGGTGCGGAGCCCGCGCCAGAGCGCCTCCTGGTGCTCGCGCGGCCGCAGCGGCGTGCTGCACACGTACTTGGCGCCCTCGAAGCCGTCGGCGCCCTCCTCGGCGAGGTTGTCGGTGGAGAGGAACAGGTACTGCGGGCAGGTCTCGCCGAAGACGTTGTGCCCGGCGTCGCGGGCCCGGGCGAGTTCGTCGAGGGCGGAGGCCGCGGAGACGTGCACCACGTAGAGCGGGCTGCCGGCGACCTGGGCGAGCTTGATCGCCCGGTGGGTGGCCTCGGCCTCCAGCAGTTCGCGGCGGACCTCACCGTGGTACCGGGGGTCGGTCTTCCCGGCGGCGAGCGCCTGTTCGACCAGGACGTCGATGGCGATGCCGTTCTCGGCGTGCATCATGATCAGCCCGCCGTTGGCGGCGCCGCGCTGCATGGCGCGCAGGATGCGGCCGTCGTCGCTGTAGAAGACGCCGGGGTAGGCCATGAAGAGCTTGAAGGAGGTGGACTCGCCGGAGTCGACGAGGGTGTCCATCTCCTTCAGCACACCGTCGTTGACGTCGGAGACGATGGCGTGGAAGGCGTAGTCGACGGCGCAGTTGCCCTCGGCCTTGGCGTGCCAGGCGTCCAGGCCCTCGCGCAGCGAGCCGCCGACCGGCTGGACGGCGAAGTCCACGATGGTGGTGGTGCCGCCCCAGGCGGCGGCCCGGGTGCCGGTCTCGAAGGTGTCGGAGGCCGCGGTGCCGCCGAAGGGCAGCTCCATGTGGGTGTGCGCGTCGACGCCGCCCGGGATGACGTAGTGGCCGGTGGCGTCGATGACGGTGTCGGCGGTCCAGGCCTCGGCCGCGGAGCTGCCGGTGGCGGCGAGGGCGGCGACGCGCTCGCCCTCGATCAGGACGTCGGCGTGGAGTTCGTCGGTGGCCGTGATGACGAGGCCGCCGCGGACGATGGTGCGCTGCTGCGGGTCGCGGGTGGTCATCGCGCTGCTCCTCAGGCCTCGGCGAGCGGTCCGTAGGCGTCGGGGCGGCGGTCCCGGTAGAACGCCCACTGCTGGCGGACCTCTTCGATCAGGCCGAGGTCGAGGTCGCGCACGACGAGCTCCTCCTCCTTGTCGGAGGCCACGTCGCCGACGAACTGGCCGCGCGGGTCCACGAAGTAGGAGGTGCCGTAGAAGTCGTTGTCGCCGTACTCCTCGGTGCCGACCCGGTTGATGGCGGCGACGAAGTACTCGTTGGCGACGGCGGCGGAGGGCTGTTCGAGCTGCCAGAGGTAGGCGGACAGGCCCCGGCTGGTGGCGGAGGGGTTGTAGACGATCTGCGCGCCGGCCAGGCCGAGGGCGCGCCAGCCCTCGGGGAAGTGCCGGTCGTAGCAGATGTAGACGCCGACCTTGCCGACGGCGGTGTCGAAGACCGGCCAGCCGAGGTTGCCGGGCTTGAAGTAGTACTTCTCCCAGAAGCCCTTGACCTGCGGGATGTGGTGCTTGCGGTACTTGCCGAGGTAGCTGCCGTCGGCGTCGATCACGGCGGCGGTGTTGTAGTAGACGCCGGTCTGCTCCTCCTCGTACACCGGGACGACGACGACCATCCCGAGCTCGCGGGCGAGGTCCTGCATCCGGCGCACGGTCGGGCCGTCGGGGACGGCCTCGGCCCAGCGGTAGTGCTCGGCCTCCTGGACCTGACAGAAGTACGGGGCGTTGAAGACCTCCTGGAAGCCGATGATCTTCGCGCCCTGGGCGGCGGCCTCCCGGGCGTACTGCTCGTGGAGGGCGATCATGCTCTCCTGGTCACCGGTCCAACGGGTCTGGACGAGCGCGGCACGGACGATCTGCGACATGGGTACCTCCGCAACTCCGCGTCCCGGCCGTGCGGCCGGGCCCGCGGTCCGAGGGTTGACGGGGCGGGTCTCACCCGCGGGTCCGCTCGGGGATCCGCAGGTGTCTACGTGCGTAGAAAGCGATCTGCTGACGGTAGGCCGGGCCTTGGTGGCCTGACAATACGTCGGCGGTAACGCGTCTGGGGCGATCTTGTTACGCGGACACGCGGATGGCCCTGGGTGGGATGAAACGGTCATCTACCCCGGGAGTGACCTCCTTACTCATTCGAGTGAAACGGGGCACCCGGGGTGCGGATTCGGCCATCGTGGGGTACAAGCCGCGTGAACATCGTCGTGGATCACCGGGGATCGCCAGTCCCCAGTGATTTCATACGAGTTCGGCGGCCCGGCCACGGGGGATCGGAGCCGCCACACGGGGGTGACGGATGGCTGTGGTGACGAAATCCGCCGCGGGCGCGGCGCATACGGCGGCGGGCGACGGCCCGGCTCAGCGGCCGCCCGCGCCGCCCGCCTGGGCGGGCCTGCTGCTCGCGTTCGCCGCACTGCTGCCGGTCGTGCTCGGCGCGCTGCTCTTCCGCCGCCAGGCACCGCCGGTGCGGGACGTCGCCCTCCAGCTGGCCGGCACCCGCACGGCCGCCGAGGCGGTGGTCGCCGGTCGCGCCGGGGACTACCTGGCCGCGCTGCGCGCCGACGTCTGGCTGATCGGCGGCTACGGGCTGACGCTGGTGGCCGCGGCGCTGCTCGGCGGGTACGTGCTGGGCGGGTACCCGCTCGGCAGGGGGCGCGGCCGTGCCCTGGTGGTCACGGTCGGCGGCGCCGGCCTGCTCGCCGCCTGCTGCGACCTCGCCGAGGACGCCCTGCTGCGCAGCGGGCTGGACGGCCTCGGTGCCACCGGGTCCGACACCCCCTTCGCCGCCGCCACCGCGCTCGCCACCGTCAAGTGGCTGCTGCTCCTGCCCGCCGGGCTGGTGGCGGTGGGCATCCTGACCGTGACCGCCGCCCGGGCGGTTCGCGGCCTCCTGCCGTCGCGCCCCTTCGGAAGCGAAGCGACCGCCCGCGACGGTGCCACCGACGAGCACACGACCGACGAGGGCACCCCCGACCGCCCGGCGCTGATCCCGCCGTGGCCGACGACCACCCGGCACGGCAGACCACCGACCCCGCGCCGTCGACCTGGCCGACCGGCCCCGGCGGCCTCAGCCACCCCATCGACCCCACCGGCCCCACCGGTCTCACCGGCCGGCCCCGCCCCGCACGCCCACTGGCGCGACGCCGCCCAGGTGCCGCCCGGCCGCGAGCCCGCCGAACTCGGCTTCTGCGTCTCCGGCGGCGGGATCCGGTCGGCCTGCGTGACGCTCGGCGCGCTCCAGTCGCTGCGGCCCTGGCTGAAGCGCGCCCGCTACCTGGTCTCCGTCTCCGGCGGCGGGTACACCGTCGGAGCGCTGCAGCTCGCGCTGAGCGACTCCTCGCCCGGCGATCCGGTACGGGCCGTCTCGGGCCTCACGGCGGACACCGTGATGGAACCCGGCTCCCCGGAGGAGGACCACCTCCGCCGGCACGGCAAGTACGTCGCCGACGGCGCCGGCGAGTGGCTGGTCGCCCTCGGGACGCTGCTGCGCGGCGTGCTGTCCGCCCTCACCCTGCTGCTGGCCGCCGTCCTGGCGCTCGGCCTCGGCCTGAGCCGTTTCTACCACGCCGTCCCGCTCACCGAGCTGGGCCACCTGGCGGCGGCCGGTCTGCGCCACCCGGGCGCCGTGCCGGGCCCGTTGGAGTTACGGGCGCCCGCGCTCACCGCGCTGGGCGTGCTGCTGGCGGCGGCCGCCGGGTGCTGGCTGCTGTGGCTGCTGGCCTTCCCCTCGCTCGGCTGGCAGGCGCTGCTGCCGCGCGTGCTGCGCCGGCTCTACTTCACCGCGCTCGCGCTGGCCGGTCTGCTCGCCGTCGGCGTGCTGGCGGTTCCGGGGCTGGCCTGGGGCGCGGTACGGCTGCAGCAGGCGCTGGCGGCGGGCCCGCGGCGGACCGGCGCCGGGCTCAGCCTGACGGTGGTGCTCAGCTACCTGGCACTGCTGCTGGGCATACTCTGGCGCGACCGCCGGACGATCGGCCAGGGCGCGGCCGCGCTCGGCGGGGCCCTGCGCGGCATCCGCCGGGCCGGCGGCGGGCTCACCGCCGGCCTCGCCCAGTACCTCGTGGTGTGGGCGGCCGCGCTGGCGCTGACGGCGGGCGCGCTGCTGGCCCTCGGCTGGGCGGTCGCCACCGGGTACGCCTGGCCGACGGCCGTCCAGGTGCTGCTGCCGCTGGTGCTCGGCGCGGTCGGGCTCAACCTCGACCAGACCTGGATGAGTCTGCACCCGTTCTACCGGCTGCGGTTGGCCTCGGCGTTCGCGGTCCGGCGGGCCACCGAGGGCGGCCGTTCGGTGGCCCGCCCGTACCACTTCTTCCGGGAGCAGACCTGGCTGAGCCACTACGGCGCGCGGCACCCCGACTTCCCGCAGGTGATCTTCTCGGCGGCGGCCAACCTGTCCGGCAACTCCCGTACACCACCCGGCCGTCGGGCGGTCTCCTACTCGCTCTCGTACGACTACGTGGGCGGTCCGGACGTCGGGTACGCGCGCACCGACCTGCTGGAGCGGCGCACCCGGCGGCACATCGCCCGGGACCTCACCGTCCAGTCGGCGATGGCCGTCTCCGGGGCCGCCTTCGCCTCCGCGATGGGGCGTGAATCCCGGGTCTACCAGGGGCTGTTCGCGGTGACCAACGCGCGCCTCGGCACCTGGCTGCCCAACCCGGCGGTACTCGACCCGGACTGGTCCGGCACCCGGGACTGGCGCCGCCCCGCGCAGCCCGCCGTACGCCGGCTGCCGTACCAACTGCGGGAGCTGGTCGGGCGGTTCCCGGCGGACGACCGCTTCCTGCTCACCACCGACGGCGGCCACTACGAGAACCTCGGGCTGGTCGAACTGCTGCGGCACCGGGTGCGCACGGCGGTCTGCGTCGACTCCAGCGGTGACGCGGGCCACGCCGCCGCCCTCGCCGCCGCGATCACCCTGGCCCGCGAGGAGCTGGGCGTGGAGATCACCCTGCACCGGCCGGACCTGCTGGTCCCGGGCAGCGCCGCCGACGGGTCGGGTGACGGGCCGTCCGACGGGCGGTACGACGGGCCGGTCGGCAAGGACGCCGGCCGGCCACCACTGCACGGGCTGGCGGCGAGACTGTCCGACCGGCTGTCGGCCCGGGCGGTCATCACCGGTGACATCCGCTACCCGGACCTGGACGGGGACACGCCCGAGGCCGAGCGGCACGGCACGCTGATCGTCCTCAAGGCGGCGCTCACCCCCGACCTGCCGTACGAACTGCACGCCTACGCGACGGAGAACCCGGCCTTCCCGAACGACGGCACCAGCGACCAGTGGTTCGACCACCGCCAGTTCGACGCCTACCAGGCCCTCGGCCGCTACCTGGGCGACCGCGCCGCACCGGTGATCGAGGAGGCCCTGGCCGCCCCGACGGCTCCGCAGACCGGATCGGCCGCCCCGGTGCCCGCGGCCTCCGCCACCACCCCGGGCTCCGCGTCCGCGTCCGAGAAGGCTCCCCCGGGGCCGCGCCGCCCGGCCGAGGAGTAGCCGGGGCGATGACCGGCCGGGTCGGGGGCCGCCGGGTCGAGGCCGTTCGACGGTGCCGGCCACCGGCCCGGCAGCGCCACGCGCGGCCCTCGACCGGCCCTCGACCGACCGTCGACCGGCCCTCGACCCGCTGTCGACCGGTCGGCGGACCGGCTTGACTTCGTCCGGTTCGCTCGGGAAGGATCCGGCACATGGACTCCGGCGCCACTCTGGTTTGCCGCCTGCACGTCGATCTGCGACGCCAGGCGAGTTCCATCTGTGCCTGTTGACCCTGCACTGCCCCGCCGGTCCCACCCTGTGACGTCTGCCAGGGCCCGTACCGCGCACCCGTACCCGCAGTCCTGATCTCCCCGCCCCACTCCGGCGCACCCCGTGCGCGCCGGGCCGCTCCGTCGGTCCGCGCCCGCTCACCGCCGCCGGACCCGGGCGCACCCCGCCGACGTTCCCGCGCACCCGAGGACGCCTTGATGAGCACGCACACCAGCCTGGACCTCGCCCCCGCCACCCCGACCGGCGCCGTTGCCGCCGCGGAAACCCCCGCGGAAGCCCGGGCCCCGCTCACCCCCAGCACCCTCCGGGCCATCGTCCGCGAGCTGGCCGAACAGCCCGACCAGTGGATCCACCACGTCCGCCTCTCCACCGAGGAGCGCTGGTACCGGCGCCTGGTGGCCGATGACGACCACGAGGTGTGGCTGATCAGCTGGCTGCCAGGCCAGTCCACCGGCTTCCACGACCACGGCGGCTCGCGCGGCGCGTTCGCGGTCGCCCTGGGCGAGCTGGAGGAGCTGTCCCTCGGCGGCCCGGACCAGGGACTGCTGATCCGCCGGGTGCCGGCCGGCACCGCCCGCGCCTTCGGCCCGGAGTACGTGCACGACGTGCGCAACACCGCGTCCGGGCCGGCCGTCACCCTGCACGCCTACTCGCCCCCGCTGAGCTCGATGGCGCACTACGACCTGCGGGCCGGCGGGCTCGTCCGCACCTCCGAGGAAGGACCGGAACAATGGTGACCACGATCGACGACCTGGTGGAGCGGGCCCGCGAGGGCGTCCACCGCCCACGCGCCCGGGAGGCGTACCACGCCCAGCTGGAGGGCGCCCTGCTGGTGGACATCCGTCCGGCGGCGCAGCGGGCGGCCGAGGGGGAGATCCCGGGCTCGCTGATCATCGAGCGCAATGTGCTGGAGTGGCGGCTCGATCCGACGGGCAGTCACCGGATCCCCGAGGCCTCCGGCTACGACGTCGAGGTGATCGTGGTCTGCTCGGAGGGCTACGCCTCCAGTCTGGCCGCCGCCTCGCTCCGCGAACTGGGCCTGCACCGGGCGACCGACCTGGACGGCGGCTTCGTCGGGTGGGCGGCGGACGGCCTGCCGACCCGTCAGGGCGGCTGAGCCGGGCCGCCCGGCGGGGCGGCACCCGCCCCGCCCTCGGCCCCACGGCACACGCCCGGCGGTAAATCAGAGACAGGAGATGATGCAGGTCATAGTCTGATCGGAGTTTCCGCCGGTCCGATCCTGGGCAGCCACGCGGGCGGAGGAACGCCCGGCGCGGTCGGTACGCCAAGCGTCACAGCACCGATCCGCACCGCCGTTTGTCGACAAGCCGCCATCAACCGAACGACCGACCGACACAGGCGCCCCCTCCTCCGGGCGCCCTGACGAGGAAACACCCCGTGATCAGATTCGAGGGCGCCGGAAAGCGCCACCCCGACGGAACCGTCGCCGTCGAGGGCTTGGACCTTGAGGTCCCCACCGGTCGGATAACCGTCCTGGTCGGACCGTCCGGCTGCGGCAAGACCACCCTGCTGCGCATGGTCAACCGGATGGTCGAGCCCACCTCAGGCCGGGTGCTGCTGGACGGCACCGACGTCGCGGAGCTGGAGCCCGCCAAGCTGCGCCGCGGCATCGGGTACGTGATCCAGCAGGCCGGACTCTTTCCGCACCGCAAGGTGATCGACAACATCGCCACCGTCCCGAACCTGCTCGGCTGGGACCGCAAGAAGGCCCGCGCCCGGGCCGCCGAACTGCTCGAACTGGTCGGGCTCGCGCCCGAGACCGCCAAGCGGTACCCGTTCCAGCTCTCCGGTGGCCAGCAGCAGCGGGTCGGCGTCGCGCGTGCCCTGGCCGCCGACCCGCCGGTGCTGCTGATGGACGAGCCGTTCAGCGCCGTCGACCCGGTCGTCCGCGCCGGACTGCAGGAAGAACTGCTGCGACTGCAGTCGGAGCTGCACAAGACGGTGCTGTTCGTCACCCACGACATCGAGGAGGCCGTCCGGCTCGGCGACCAGGTGGTGGTGCTGCGCGAACACGGCCGGATCGCCCAGCTGGCCGACCCGCACACGCTGCTCACCACCCCCGCCGACGACGGCGTGGCCGCCTTCCTCGGCCGCGACCGCGGTCTGCGCGGCCTCGGCCTGCGCCCGGCGAGCGCCATCGCGCTGCGCCCGGTGGGCGACGGCCGCAAGGACGGTCCCGAAGGCGGGCCCACGGACGGACTCACCCACGGCGGCTGGGAGTTGACCCTGGACGACGAACGCCGGCCGATCGGCTGGATCGACCGCGCCGCCGTCACCGCCGAGCTGCACCCGGTCGCCGGGTTCCACCCGGACACCGACACCCTGCGCACCGTGCTGGACGCCGCTGTCCTCTCCCCCGCCGGCGTCGCGGTGGCGCTGGACACCGAGGGCCGGGCCACCGGCACCGCGAGCCGCGAGGCCGTCCTGGCCGCGCTCGCCCCGGGGTCGTCCCGGCCCGGGGCGGCCAGGCCCGGGGCGGCCAGGCCCGAGACGGCCAGGCCCGAATCCGGCGGGCCCGGGTCCGGCGGGCCTGTCCGGACCGACAAGCCAGCCACCGGGGACGCCCCGGACGCCGGCCCCGCGGACGGAGCCCCCGGTGGACGATGAACCGATCGTCCGCTGGTACTGGATCGGCGACCACGTCGGCTACCTCGGCCACCTGCTCGCCGACCACGCCGTGATCGCCCTCGTCCCGGTGCTCATCGGCCTGCTGCTGGCGATCCCGCTCGGCCTGGCCTGCGCCCGCTTCCCGCGGCTCTACCAACCGCTGTCCGCCGTCTTCAACATCGTCTACGCGCTGCCCTCGCTGGCCGTGTTCGTGGTGCTGATCCCGTACACCGGGCTCGCGACGCAGGCGACCGTGATGATCCCGCTCACCTTCTACGCCCTCGCCGTCCTGCTGCCGACCACGGTGGACGGGCTACGCGCCGTCCCGGACGCCGTCCGGCAGGCCGCCACCGCGATGGGGTACGGGCCGTGGCACCGGCTGACCTCGGTCGAGCTGCCCGCCGCCGTCCCGTACCTGATCGCCGGGCTCCGGGTCGCGGCGGTGTCCAGCATCTCGCTGGCCAGCGTCGGGGCGCTGATCGGGCGCGGCGGGCTCGGCTACCTGTTCATCGACGGCTTCCAGCGCACCTTCCCGACCCCGATCGTGGCCGGCATCGCGCTGATCGCCGTCCTGGCGCTGGCCGTCGACCTGCTGCTGGTGGGCGCCCGGCGGGTGCTCGCGCCCTGGGCCGTCCGGGAGAAGGGGGCGGGCTCGTGAACTGGCTGACCTGGCTGGGCGACTTCTTCACCGCCCCCGACCACCGCAGCGGTCCGGACTCGATCGTGCACCGCGTCTCCGAACACCTGCTGCTCTCCGGCGAGGCCCTGCTGTACGCGGCGCTGCTCGCCGTCCCGCTCGGGCTGCTGATCGGCTACACCGGGCGCGGCGTCACCGTGGTGACCGCGCTCGCCGGCGCCGCCCGCGCCCTGCCGACCCTCGGCCTGGTGACCCTGGCGGTGCTGCTCGCCGGGGTCGGCGACTCCGCCGTCCTGCTCCCGCTGGTCGCGCTCGCCGCCCCGCCACTGCTGGTGGCCGCCGTCGAGGGGGTGCGCGGCACCGACCCGGACGTCCGGGACGCCGCGCGCGGCATCGGCCTGACCCACCCCCAGGTGCTGTGGCAGGTCTGCCTGCCCTCGGCCGCGCCGACCCTGCTGGCGGGCTTCCGCACCGCGACCGTCCAGGTGATCGCGACCGCCACGGTGGCCGCGTACGTCGGGCTGGGCGGGCTCGGCCGCTACGTGATCGACGGGCTGGCGACCCGCAAGTACGCCGTGACGGTGGGCGGGGCGCTGCTGGTGGTGCTGCTCGCGGTCGCCGCCCAGCTGTTCTTCTCCCTGCTCGCCCGGTTCGCGCTCCCGCCCGGGGTGCGCGCCCAGCACCGGGCCCGCTGAACCTCCTCTCCCCATCCTCTCCGGAAGGACATCTGTCACCATGTCGACATTGAAGAGAAGCCGACGCGTCGTCGTACTCGGCACCCTCGCCGCACTCGCCCTCGGCGCCACCGCCTGCGGCTCCTCCGGCGGCGACCCGCTCGGCGGGGGCTCCAGCACCTCGGCGGCGGCGGGCTCGGGCGGCTCGGGCGGCGGCTCCGGATCGACCGTGGTCGTCGGCTCGGCGAACTTCCCGGAGAACGTCCTGCTCGGCTCGATCTACTCGCAGGCCCTCAAGGCCAAGGGCGTCAAGGTCGAGGAGAAGTTCAACATCGGCAGCCGCGAGGTCCTCTACGGACAGCTGCAGAGCGGCAACCTGACCGTCCTGCCCGAGTACAACGGCTCGCTGCTCGCCTACCTGGACGCCAAGTCCACGGCCGTCGACACCAAGGACGTGAACGCGGCGCTCGCCAAGGCGCTCCCCGCCACGCTGGGCCTCCTGGACTCCTCCCCCGCCGAGGACAAGGACTCGCTCAGCGTCACCCAGGAGACCGCCGACAAGTACAACCTCAAGAGCATCTCCGACCTGGCCGCCAAGGCCGGCGAGTTCGTCCTCGGCGGCCCGCCGGAGTTCAAGAACCGCCGCGAGCAGCAGTTCAAGGACGTCTACGGGCTGACCTTCAAGGAGTGGAAGCCCACCGCCGACACCACGGCCAACGCGCTCAAGGACGGCAGCATCCAGGTCGGCAACGTGTTCACCACCGACCCGAAGATCGGCCAGTACAAGCTCGTCCCGCTGGCCGACCCGAAGAACGTCTTCGGCGCGCAGAACGTCACCCCGCTGGTCAACAAGGCGGGCGTGGACGCCACCGCGACGGCGGCGCTCAACGCGGTGTCGGCCAAGCTGGACACGGCGGGGCTGTTGGCGCTGATGAAGCGCGTCGCGGTGGACAAGGAGGACCCGTCGGCCGTGGCCAAGGACTGGCTGAAGTCCAACGGTCTCGGCTGACGACCCCGACTGACGGTCTCGGCCGACGGTCTCGACTGACGACCGGGCGGTATCGCGCTCGGCACGACACGACACACGGCGGCCCGGGGAACCCCTCCCCGGGCCGCCGTCCGTCACCTCCCCGGGACCTTCCCTTCTGCGCCGCGAACATGACACTCTGAGCGCCATGCGCACTCGTCTCCTCGCCGCCACCCTCACGGCACTCGCCGCGGTGAGCCTCGCTGCCTGCTCCAGCTCGGGATCGAGCTCGGGCAAGGCCACCTCCGCGGCCGGCACCCCCACCGCCACCGCCTCGTCGACCGCCGGCTCGACCGCCGCGCCCACCGACGCCGCCTCGACGCCGGCGGCCCCCGCGCCCGACACGGCCGCCCCCACGGCCGACGGCGCCACGGGCACGCCCGCACCCGACGCCGCCGCCTCGGGAGCCCCCGCGCCGGCCAAGCCCTCCCCGCCCGCCGACGCCGGACTGCCGGCCAAGCCCGGCGCCGATCTGACCGGCAAGCTGGTCGCCGCGCTGGACGCGATCGACCCGGCGATCGTCGGCGGCAAGCCCGAGCAGGCCGTGGACCGGGCGCGCAACCAGTGCCAGTCGATGTACCAGTTCCCCAAGGACAAGGGGAAGCTGGTCGAGCTGGCCAACCAGCGCTTCACCACGCCCGACCACCCGCAGGGCTTCGGACCGGACACCGGGGCCAAGATCAACGACGCACTGCGCGCCACCCTCTGCCCGGCGACGCGCTGACCCGCCCCGAACCGCCCGGTGTCCTGAGCGCCGGGCAGCCGTGGCCGCGCCCCACCACTGGGTGCGCGGCCACGGTCTTCGCTTTTTCCGGCCCTCTTCGCCCCGGTCCTCGTCGCCCGGCGCCCCTCTTCCGGAGGTTCGTGTTCCCCCGCACGACGATCCGCCCCCTTCGGGCCCCCGGGCCGTGTGTCGACGAACTGTCAGGTCTCTTGACAGACCAGTGGTCTAGTCCAAACATAAGCATGTCGATCCGACCGGGATGCACTGTGGGGGTGTGACCACCGGCGGCTGAGGCACTGCCTTGCCCTGCTCCGCTCCACCCCCGCTCCGTACGGCCGCGCGCATCCGCTCCGCCG
Organism: Kitasatospora xanthocidica; assembly: GCF_014656195.1. Lineage (GTDB taxonomy): Bacteria > Actinomycetota > Actinomycetes > Streptomycetales > Streptomycetaceae > Kitasatospora > Kitasatospora xanthocidica. Next base: position 383,300 of record NZ_BNBY01000002.1, read on the forward strand.
CCCGCGTCCACGCACGTCGGTGGGCTTCCGCGTGCCCGCAAGCCCCGGCCCCGTCGCCCACCACTCCGCTCAGCCCTGCTCCGCGTTCCGCACTGTTCCGTTCCGCACTGTTCCACCCGATCCGGACCTCCGGGCCGGGGGCGCACGGTCGACCCCACACGGCCGCCGTGCCCCGGCCCGTTCGCGCGTCCCCAACGTCCTGCCCCACCACGTCTGTTGGAGAATCCATGCGTCTTCGCAGAGCAATCCAGGCCGCGCTGACGGCCTGCGCCACACTGGCCGCCTCGGCCGGGCTGGTCGCCGTCGGGACCGGCACCGCCCAGGCCGCCACCCCGCTCCCCAACCGGGTCTTCGCCCCCTACTTCGAGGCCTGGACCGGCCAGAGCCCGGCCCAGCTGGCCGCGCAGTCCGGCGCCAAGCACCTGACCATGGCGTTCCTGCAGGCCGCCACCAAGGGCTCCTGCACGCCGTACTGGAACGGCGACTCCTCCATGCCGGTGTCCTCCGCGACCTTCGGTGCCGACATCGCGACCATCCGCGCCAACGGCGGGGACGTGATCCCGTCCTTCGGCGGTTACACCGCCGACAACACCGGCACCGAACTCGCCGACAGCTGCACCGATGTCAACCAGATCGCGGCCGCCTTCGAGAACGTCATCACGACGTACGACATCAGCCGGATCGACCTCGACATCGAGGACAACTCGCTGACCAACACCGGCGGCATCGACCGCCGCAACAAGGCGATCAAGCTGGTGCAGGACTGGGCCGCCACCAAGGGGCGGACCATCCAGTTCTCCTACACCCTGCCGACCACCACCAGCGGGCTCGCCGACAGCGGCCTCGCGGTGCTGCGGAACGCGGTCAGCAACAACGCGCGGATCGACGTCGTCAACATGATGACCTTCGACTACTACGACAACACCGCCCACGACATGGCGGCCGACACCCAGACCTCCGCGCAGGGCCTCTACAACCAGCTCGCCCGGCTCTACCCGTCCAAGACCCCCGCCCAGCTGTGGGGTTCGATCGGGATCACCGAGATGATCGGCGTCGACGACTTCGGTCCGGCCGAGACCTTCACCCTGGCCAACGCCACCACCGTGTACAACTGGGCGGTCTCCAAGGGCATCAACACCCTGTCCTTCTGGGCACTCCAGCGCGACAACGGCGGCTGCCCGGGCACCAAGGGCGACGACAACTGCTCCGGGATCGCCCAGAACACCTGGGACTTCACCCACGTCTTCGCGCCGTTCACCAGCGGCACGACGGTGACCAACGACTTCTCGGTCTCCGCCGGCCCGAACTCCGGTACGGTCAAGCCCGGTTCGTCCGCCTCCGCGACCATCGCCACGGCCGTGACGGCGGGTTCGGCACAGAGCGTCAACCTCTCGGTCAGCGGAGCCCCGGCCGGCGTCACCGCCACCGTCACCCCCGGCACCGTCACCGCCGGAAACAGCGCCACGCTCAACATCACCACCACCTCGTCGGTGACGCCCGGCAGCTACCCGCTGACCGTGACCGCCACCGCGCCGTCCGGCACCCACACCGCGACCTACACGCTGACCGTCACCGGGACCACCCCGACGACCGGTCTGGTCAACGGTGACCTGGAGACCGGCAGCCTGGCCCCGTGGAACTGCCAGAGCGGCGGCGCCGTGGTCTCCACCCCGGCCCACTCCGGCACCCACGCCCTGCAGGCGGCAGCCACCGCCGGCCAGACCGGCGAGTGCACCCAGACCGTCACCCTGAAGCCCAACACCAGCTACACGCTGACCGGCTGGGTGCAGGGCAACTACGCCTACGTGGGCGTCAACGGCGGTGCCACGGCCAGCTCCTGGGCCAGCTCCGGCAGCTGGACGAAGCTGTCCGTCCCCTTCACCACCGGCGCCTCCGGCACCGTCACCGTGTACCTGCACGGCTGGTACGGCCAGGGCAACGTGTTCGGGGACGACTTCTCGATCGCGTGAGCGGAGCCGGGAAACCGGTGACTGGTGACTGGTGACTGGTAACCGGGAACGAATGACAGATGACAGCTGACAGATTTCAACATCTGTCAGCTGTCATCTGTTATCTGTTATCCGTCTGCCGTCCGCTGCCTTCCGTCCCGCGCGCCCGGCGCTCGTCAGCGACCCGCCGTCACCGGGTTCGCCGCCGTCCGCCCCGGCCGGCACAGCCCCAGGTACGCCGCCGTCGCGAGCACCCCGCAGGCCAGGACCCCCAGCGCGAGCAGGACCGCCGACGGTCGTCCCCCGAGGCTGCTCAGCGGGGCGACCACCGCGCCGGCCAGGAAGTTGCCCGTCCCGAGCAGTGCCGACGCCGTCCCCGCCACCTGGGGCTCGACCAGGCCGAGCGCCTGCGCGGCGGTGTTCGGCAGGACGACGCCCAGGCTGCCCATCATCACGAACAGCGGCGGGCAGAAGCCGACCAGCCCGAAGTCCCACACCGTGGTCAGCAGCACCAGCGCCACCCCGGCGACGACGGCGGCCGCGAGCCCGCCCAGCATCAGCGCCCGCGGCGTGAAGCGCGGCGCCAGCAGCCGCCCGTTCACCTGTGTCATCACCACGAGCGCCACCGAGTTCAGCCCGAACAGCAGGCTGTAGGTCTGCGGAGAGACCTGGTAGACGTGCTGGAGCACCGTCGACGAGCCGCTGATGTAGCCGAACAGCGCCCCGAAGGCGAGGGAACTGGTCAGCGCGAGCCCCAGGAACGGCAGGTTGCGCAGCAGCCGCCCCATCGTCCGCAGGGTCGAGCCGACCCCGCCGCCGTGCCGGGCCTGCGCCGGCAGCGTCTCGCGCAGCGCCCCGAACGCGGCCAGGGTGAGCAGCAGGCCGAGGGCGGTGAGCACGCCGAAGGTGCCGCGCCAGGAGGTGAACCGCATCAGCTGCGCGCCGATGATCGGGGCGAGGATCGGCGCCAGCCCGGATATCAGGGCGATCGAGGCGAGGAAGCGCAGCAGCGCGACGCCCTGGAAGCGGTCCCGGGCGACGGCCCGGCCGATCACCAGCCCGGCCGAGCCGGCGGCGCCCTGGACGAAGCGGGCGGCGATCAGCACCGACAGGTTCGGGGCGAGCACGCACACCACGCTGGACACGGTGTAGAGGAGGAGTCCCACGAGCAGCGGCGGGCGGCGCCCGAAGCGGTCGCTGAACGGTCCGAACAGCAGCTGCCCGGCCGCGACCCCGAGCATCGAGAAGGTGAGGGTGAGCTGGACGGCGGCCGGTTCGGCGGCGAGGTCGTCCGCGATCGAGGGCAGGCCGGGGAGGTAGAGGTCGGTGGTGAGCGGTCCGAGCGCGGTGAGACCGCCCAGCACGGCGATCGTGGCCCGGCCGATGCCGGTCTGGCCGGTGGGGGGGCGGTGGCGGCAGCGGTCGACGTGTCGTCGGCGGGGCCGACGGTCGGGCCGGGCATGGCTCTCCTCACGGACGGGGGTGACGACGGGTTCGTTCGCGTTCCGTCCTATCGCAGCCCGGTCGGGTTTCGACAGCAGGGGTGCACCCAGTATGTCCGCCGTACGCAGCCGGCGGTGTCCCGTGCCCGTACGACGGCGGCCCGCCCGCACCTTCCGGTGCCCGGCGGGCCGCTTGGTCGTCCATGGTCCGGCGCGTGATGGTCCGGCGCGTGCCCGGTACCGAGGGCTCGTGCTCCGTGCCGAGAGATCAGTGCCGAGGGCTCAGTGCTTGGCCACGTGCTCGGCGCGGAGCGCCGCCTGGACCGCCGCGCCGTCCTGCCACGCGTAGAGCTGGTTGCCGGTCAGCGCCACGTTGTAGTGGCCGCAGGTGCCGGTGGCCTTGGCCGCGACGCCCTCCGGGAACCAGCCGGCCTTGAGCGCCAACGGCACCGGGTGCGCGGACTTGCCCGGCAGCCCGGCGCTGCAGCCGGCCGGCAGCCGTCCCTCGGGGAGGGTGGCGCGCAGCAGGCGGTCGTCGCCGGTGGTGGACATCAGGTACTTGACGCCGGAGGCGTTGTCGGGCAGCCAGGTCGGCATCGAGCGGCGTTCGGCCTTGGCCTGGGTGCCGGACTCGTACGCGGCCTGCTCCTGGTGACGGCCGTCGTACCAGTCGGACACCCGCGGGCCGATGACCACGGCCGCCACGGCCACGGCCATGCCGGTCCCGGCGACTCCCAGCGCGACCTTGCTCACGATGCCCTTCATGCCCGACTGTCCTCTCCGTGGCCGTGGCCGGTGCCCCCGGCCGGTGTCCTTGCCCTGTGCCCGTCGTCCCGTACTCGCCGCCGACGGCCTTTCACGCTTCCGCCGCCGGCCCGGGCGACGCGCTGCGCCGTCCGGTGCAACCATCGTGGCCCGTGCCGCCCCGGCGGAACGTCACCACCAAGTCGCGATCTTCTCTCCAACCCACGGGGTACGGTCTCCACCTTCAGGCGTATGCCCTTCGGCAGGGGGCCGGGCCCCGGCGGCCCGGGCACGTGCCGGTCCGGCGCTCAGCTTGGCACGCCGGGGTCGAGCCCGGCCCAAGCCCCGATCGAGCCTCGCTCAAGCCCGGCGCCGGCGCAGCCCGGCCTGCTGCACCCGGGGCACCCGAGGCGCCCGAGGCACCCGAGACCGCGGGTCAGGCAGCGGGTCGGACGGCGGGTCAGACGGCGGCCGGCACCGGTCGGGCGACCGGGAAGGGACGGCCGTCCAGGGTCCAGTGCGGGTCGATCGGACGCAGCAGGGAGGCGTACACCTGGGCGGCGACGTCCGGGTGGCGGATCTCGCCGGCGGGCGGTCCGGCCGGGATGTCGTGCCCGGCGCAGGCGACCCAGGCCGTCCGCTCCTCGACCGTGCGGCCGCCGTGGCCGCCGGCGTCGACGTGGCCGTGATCGGTGACGACGATGACGGTCCACTGCTCCTCGGCGTACGCGGCCCGGCCCCGGACGGCGTCCAGGAGGCGGCCGAGGCGCTCGTCGGCGGTGCGCATGGCGGCGCGGTACTCCTCGCCGCAGCCGAGGAAGTGGGCGGTCTCGTCGACCGCGCCGAGGTAGACGAAGGAGGCCTCGGGGTCGGCGGTGCCGAGGACGTGGACGGCCTCCCGGGTGACCTCCTCGTCCACGACCTCCCAGGCCTCGGGGGTGTCCTCGGCCGGGGCGATGTACGAGAGCCGGCCGGGGGCGCGGAAGAGCGGGCCGCCCGACTCGTTGATCATCAGCGGGTCCCAGCCCGCCGCGACGAAGGTGCGCCGGCGGTCGCCCCGGGCCAGTCGGGTGGCGAAGTCGGGGAACACGTCGAGCCGGTTGCCGCCCAGGTGGTTGCCCCAGACGCCGTGCTTGGCGGGCTCGACCCCGGTCACGATGGTCGCCCAGCAGGGCCCGGACATGGTCGGCGTGGTGTCCGCCACGGTGACCGGCACCAGGAACCCGGCCTGGGCGACCTCCTGGAGGCGCGGCATCGGCACCTGCTCCAGGTAGTCGTGGCGGACGCCGTCGATGCCGACGACGAGCACCCGGGGGCGGGGCCACTGGACAGCGGACATGGTGGGGGTTCCTTTCGGTCGTGCGCACGGCCGGGCCGCGCCCGCCGAGGGCGCCGCCGACCGCGCCATGCTTCACCGACCGCCGTACCGAACGGCGTCGCGCCGTCGAACGGCGGGTGTCCGCCAGGTGTCGGAAGGCCGCCGACCGCCGGTCAGCCGGACGTACGGACGAACCGCCGGTCGGCCGGCCGCGTAGACGAACCGCCGGTCAGCCGGCCGTGCGGACGAAGCGGCGGTCGGCCGGTGCCAGCTCGACGGCCGGTCCGGCGGCGCGCAGCACCACGTCCAGCACCCGCTGGGGGTCGGCGGCGTAGCTGTGGGCGAACCACGGCAGGTTGGCCTCGACCACGGCCCAGTGCTCGGCCGGGTCGTACGGGTCGGCGATCGGACCGACGTCCAGGGCGACGGCGCTGGGCAGGGTGTCGCCGACGGCGGCGAGCAGACGGCGGGCGAAGGCGAGGGCCCCGGCGGTGACCGACGCCGGATCGAGCCGGCCGAAGCGGGCGTAACGGCTGCCGGTGAGCACCTCGCCGTCCCGGACGAACAGCCGGTACTCGGCGGCGAAGGTCACCGGCTCGCTGACCAGGACTGGCGTGTCCGGGCCGATCCGCTCGCCGGTGCGCGGCAGCCGGGAGCCGTCCGGGTAGACGGCGGGCGGCACCGACTTGTCGGCGGGCGGTTTGACGAAGGCCGGGTGGCGCAGCGTCCAGGCCTCGGCGAGCGTGGTGAGCTCGATCCGGCGGCGGGTGAACTCCTCGGGGAGGCGGGCCAGCCAGTCGTCCGCGGGTTCGAGCAGGGCGAGACCGAGCGGACCGGCGATCCGGGCGGCGGCGAGCGGCCCGCCGTACCAGTGGACCGGCCGCCCGGCGAGCCGCTCCACCGTGCCCGGGACACCGGTGCTGAGGACTGCGGTGTCCAGGCCGCGTCCGGCGGCGGCCCCGGCGAGCAGCACGGTGGTGCTGGTCCGCTGGGCCGAGGTGAGCAGGACCCGGTCGGGGGGGACCGGGCCGGTCCCCGCGGGCGCCGGTCCGGCCACGACCGGGGCCGGAACTCGTGGACGACCTCGATGCGGCCGACGAGGTGCCGGTTGAACTCGTCCAGCTCCTCGGCGGGCACCCAGAGCTCCAGGATCGTCCGGCCGCCGGCCTGCCGCACCGGGTAGCGGGCGAGGAAGTCGGTCTCGACCTCGAAGCGGGTGACGTAGCCGACGCCGGAGGCCGGCACGTTCCAGTCGCGGGCGATCCGGATCGCGTAGTCCTCGTTGAGGACGGGGTAGAAGATCGGCTGGTCGGGCACCCGGGGCGGCCAGGCACGCCAGTCGGCGGCCTCGACCAGCGCCAGCTCCTCGGGGCCGGTGGGGCGCCAGAGGGTGGTGGTCGGGGACGTCGGGACGGGCGTGCTGTTCATGAGCCGGGACGGTAGCCGGGCCACGCCGGGCCCGGCCACCGGTTTTGCCCGCTCGGCGAGGGCTCGTCGGCGGTGGCCCGTCGGCGACGGCCCGTCGGCGGGTAGCTCGCCAGCGGGTAGCGCGTCAGCGACGGCTCGCCAGCGGGTAGCTCGTCAGCGGTAGGCGGACTCGCCGGTGATGGCCTCGCCGAGGATCAGGGTGTGGATCTCGCTGGTGCCCTCGTAGGTGAGCACCGACTCCAGGTTGTTGGCGTGCCGCAGCACCGGGTACTCGGTGGTGATGCCGTTGGCCCCGAGGACGGTCCGGGCGCTGCGGGCGATCTCCAGCGCGGTGCGGACGTTGTTCAGCTTGCCGAAGCTGACGTGCGGCGCGCGGGCCGCGCCCTCCTCCTTCAGCCGGCCGATCCGCAGCGCCACCAGATAGGCCTTCTCCACCTCCAGCATCATCTCGACCAGCTTCTGCTGGGTCAGCTGGAACCCGGCGATCGGACGGTCGAACTGGATCCGGCTCTTCGCGTAGTCCAGGGCGGCGGTGTAGCAGTCGCGGGCGGCGCCGACGGTGCCCCAGAGGATGCCGTAACGGGCCTCGTTGAGGGAGGAGAGCGGCCCGCGCAGGCCGACCACCCCGGGGAGCACCGCGTCGGCGGGCAGGACCACCTCGTCGAAGGCGAGCTCACTGGTGACGGAGGCCCGCAGGGAGAGCTTGCCGTGCACGTCGGTGGCGGTCAGGCCGCGGGTGCCGCGCTCGACCAGGAAGCCTCGCACGCCCTCCTCGGTCTGCGCCCAGACCACGGCGACGTCGGCGATGCTGCCGTTGGTGATCCACATCTTGCTGCCGGACAGCACCCAGTCGCCGCCCTCGCCGCCCTTCCGGACCGCCCGGGTGCGCATGTTGGCCGGGTCCGAACCGAAGTCGGGCTCGGTGAGGCCGAAGCAGCCGATCAGCTCACCGGCGGCCATGCCCGGCAGCCAGCGCTGCTTCTGCTCCTCGGAACCGAAGGCGTGGATCGAACGCATGGCGAGCGAGCCCTGTACGGAGACGAAGCTGCGCAGCCCGGAGTCCGCCGCCTCCAGCTCCATGCAGGCCACCCCGTACGCCACCGCGCCGGCGCCCGCGCAGCCGTAACCGTCGAGGTGCATGCCGAGCACGCCGAGGGCGCCGAGTTCGGGGGCGAGCTCGCGGGCCGGGAAGACCCCGCGCTCGAACCAGTCGCCGATGTGCGGGCGGATCCGTTCCTCGGTAAACCGGCGGACGGTGTCACGGATCAGCCGCTCCTCGTCGGAGAGGAGGTCGCCGACGGCGAGCAGGTCGGACGGATCGATCCGGGTCGGCTTCGTCATCGAAGCTCCTTGTAGTCTCGGCGCGGTACCGGTCTCGGCCGCCGGTCACGACCACCGGTCTCTGCTGTCCCGGCGGTTGCGGCGGAGTACCGGCGAGTATTCCGCACCGGGCCGGGCGGTGGGTGAGCGCGAGCGAGTGAGGAAAGCGACATGAGTGGCTTCGAGGCCGGCTACGCCGTCGGCCGGGTGACGGCGGAGGAACTGCACGGCGTGGCGCCGGAACTGGCCGCCCTGCTGGTGGACACCGTGCACGGCGGCGCATCCCTGGGCTTCCTCGCGCCGCTGGACCACGGTGCGGCCACCGGGTGGTGGCGGGCGCTCGGCCCGGACCTCGCGGACGGGCGGCTGCTGCTCTGGACGGTCCGGGCGGAGGCGGACGGGCGGCTGGCCGGGACGGTGCAGCTGCGCCCGGCGGCGACCGCGAACGGCCGGCACCGGGGCGAGGTGGCCAAGCTGATGGTGCATCCGGCGGACCGCGGGCACCGGCTGGCCGGTCGGCTGCTGACGGCGCTGGAGGAGCGGGCGCGCGAACTGGGCCTGCGGCTGCTGGTGCTGGACACCGAGACGGACAGTCCGGCGGAGCGGATGTACGAGGCGGCGGGCTGGACCCGGGTCGGCTCGGTGCCGGACTATGCGACGGACCCGGACGGGGTTCCGCACCCGACGACGATCTTCTTCAAGGCGCTGGGGGGCTGACGGGTGACGGCGGGTAACAGCTGACAGATTTCAGATTTCAAAATCTGAAATCTGTCAGCTGTTATCTGTTCGCTGAAAGCTGTCGGCTGTCGGCTGTCGGCTGTCAGCCGCCCGCCCCGCTCATCCCACCCCGCACAGGCGGAGCACCGCCGTCGTCGCCGCGCCCGCGACGACCACCAGCGGGAACGGCGCCCGACGCAGCGCGAGCACTCCCGCGACCAGTACGCCCGCCGGGCGGGCCCACCCCGCGAAGTCGTGGCCCTGGGTCAGCGCGCCGGTCGCCACCAGGGCGACCAGCAGCACGGCCGCCGCGACCGCGAGCAGGTGCCGCAGCCGGTCCGAGAGGGCGAGCCGGCCGCCGAGCAGCGGCCCGGCGATCCGGAAGGCGTACGTCCCAACCGCCAGCAGCAGCACCGCGTACAGCGGCATCATCGGACCGCCTCCTTCGCCATGGGCGCCACTCGCGCCACAGAGCCGTCCATGTCTCCCACGTCTCGCGCCTCTCCCACGTCATCCGCCTCTCCCCCGTCTCCCCCGCCTCCCGCACCCGGCCGCCCCGCGAACAGCAGCCCGACGAGGGCGAGCAGCACCGGCAGCCCGGCGGGGACGAACGGCGTCGCCCCGACCGCCACCACCGCGCCCACCACGGCGGCCGTACGGGTGCGCCGGTCCGTGAGCGAGGGCAGGACGAGCGCCAGCAGCACGGCCGGGAAGGCGGCATCCAGGCCCAGCGCGTCCGTGTCGCCGATCAGTCCGCCGGCGGCGGCGCCGAGCAGCACGGAGACGTTCCACACCACGTACAGGGCGATCCCGCAGAGCCAGAACGCGGCCTTGCGCCGTCGCGGTTCGCTCTGCTGCAGGGTGAAGGCGGCGCTCTCGTCGGTGATCAGCTGCGCGCCGAGCAGCCGCCGCCACCACGGGCCGTCGAGGGCGTCGGCCACGGTGAAACCGAAGGGCAGCAGCCGGGCGTTGAGCACCAGCCCGGCGGCGACGGCCGCGAGCGCGCCGCCGCCGGACAGCACCACGCCGACCGCCGCGAACTGGGAGCCGCCGGCGAAGACGAGGACGGAGAGCGCGATCGGCACCCAGAGGGGCAGACCGCCGGAGACGCTGATCGCGCCGAAGGAGGCGCCGACGAGGGCGTCGGCCAGGCAGACCAGGGCGATGTCACGAAGGGTGGCATGCTCCAGTGTTCGGAGTAGCGAACGCATGTCCATTAGAGTGAACCCATCACCCCTGGTTCGTCAAGGCGAACGATTGGACCGACAGAGCGAACGTCCATCGCCTCGGGCATCCCCACAGGCCCGGACAGCCGTGGCAGCATGAACGGCACCGGCCGCGCCGGGCACTGGACGCACCGGCCACCGGACGTCAGGCGTCAGGCGCCGGTGTCCGGGGAGCAGCAAGGAGCCAGAGGAAAGCGTGAGTGGCGAGCATGAGTGACCAGACCACCCCGGCCGCGGCGGCCACCCCGGCCGGCGGCTCCGGCACCGAGCTGATCGGCCAGATCGCCGCCTCGATCCGACGCGAGCGCGAGCGCAGCGGGCTGTCGATGGCCGAGCTGGCCCGGCGCGCGGGAATCGCCAAGTCGACGCTCTCCCAGCTGGAATCGGGCGCCGGCAACCCCAGCGTGGAGACCCTGTGGGCACTCGGCGTCGCCCTGAACGTGCCGTTCAGCCGGCTGGTCGACCCGCCGCGCCCGGTGGTCAAGGTGATCCGGGCCGGCGAGGGCCCGGTGACCCACTCCGAGCGCGCCGACTACGCGGCCACCGTGCTCTCCTCCTGCCCGCCCAACGCCCGCCGCGACATCTATCGGATCGAGGCGCAGCCGGGCGAGACCAGGGCCTCCGACCCGCACATGCCCGGCACGGTCGAGCACGTGATGATCGGCTCCGGGCGCGCGCTGGCCGGGCCGACGGAGGCGCCGGTCGAGCTGGGCCCGGGCGACTACGTGAGCTACCCGGGCGACGCCCCGCACGTGTTCCGCGCGCTGGCCCCGAACACCCTGGCGGTGATCGTGATGGAACACATCTGACGACTGGTCAGCCACTGACCGGTCGGCGGGGGATCACTTCAACAGCCGGTCCAGGAAGGGGTTTCCGAACACCCGATGCGGGTCGTGCCGGTCCAGGACGGCGACCGCCTCGTCCCAGCCGGACCCGCCGCCGGCCCGCAGGCCGTCGGGGATGACCCGGTCGATCAGGTCCGGGTCGGACCAGGCGGCGTCGGCCGTGTAGGCCCAGCCCTTGGACCACTCGACCCGCAGGCCCGCCCTGGTGCCGTCGAAGGTACGCAGCAGCCACTGCTCCAGGTCCCGGGCGAACCGTTCCAGCCCGGGGGTGCCGGGGAAGGAGAGGACGTCGAGCCAGACGGCCGTGTCCCACTCCGGACGGTCGGCGCGCGGGCGCAGCGCGGACAGCAGCGGGGGCCGGGCGCCGGGAACGCCGGAGTACGCCGGGTCGTCCAGGCCGGTGACCCTGATCTCCACCGCGCCGTTCACCGGATACTCGCCCCGGGACCGGTAGTCGGCGAGCAACGTCCGGTAGTACGCGGCGAATTCGCTGACCACCCACTGCAGGTCGGCCCGCCGGGCGAGGATCGCGTAGCCGTTCGCGGTGACCCGCAGGGTGGTGGGCCGGACGTACTGCAGGAGGGTGCGCGAGGGGCCCCAGAGGTCGGAGTGCAGCCCGCCCGCGAGGAGGTGGGTGAGCACGTCGCCGCTGAGCAGCCCCCGGAGCAGTCCACCGGAGAGGAGGACGTCCGTGATGTCTCCGGTGAGCCCCACCTTCGCGACCAGGTACTGGAGTTGGCCGAACAGCGGGGCCGATCCCCAGGCGCCGGAGACGATGTCGCCGGCGAGCCGGGCCACCGGTTCCGGCACGTTGTCCGAGAAGGGGTAGTTGTAGGGGTGGTCGACGGTGAGGGAGGCGAGCGGCTTGGCCGGGGCGACGCTCCAGGTCTTGAGCCAGGGGTAGTCGGTGTAGGCGAACCAGATCGCCTCGGCCCGGCCGTCGCGCTCCACGAACTCGGCGAAGGTCCGCGGTCCGCTGCCACCCGCCCCGCCCCCGAGCACACCGCCCAGCACTCCCCCGAGCAGACCACCGCCGCCACCACCGCCTCCACCGGCACCACCGCCGGCCGCCGCGCCCGGGCGGGCGAAGAGCTCGCTCGCCGGGATGTCGAGCCGGCTGACGCAGCGCAACGACCGGTCGGCACCGGCCCGCAGGACGACCTCGGTGAGGAAGGCACGGCCCAGGTGCACCAGGAAGGCGGCGCTGTCCGCCTCGGAGCGGTCGAAGGTGCGCAGCGCGTAGCGGCCGGTGGCCGGGTCGAGGACGACGGCGGTGAGCCGGACGACCTGGTTGCTCACCGAGCCGTAGCCGTGCCCGTCCGGCCGCACCTCGCCCGCGGCGGGGACGGCGGTGCCGTGGCCGCCGATCGCGAGCACGCCGCCGACGGTGATCTCACCGGGGGCCGGACAGGCGGTCAGGCCGAGGCCGCAGTCGGCCAGGTGCGTGAGCAGGGCCTCCATGGTGGCGCCGGTCTGCACCCGGACGGTGGTGGGCGAGTCGGCGCTGATGGCGGTGAGGTGGCGAGCGGTGTCCACGAGCAGGACGCGGGCGCTCTCCGGGGTCCCGTCGGCGACAGTGAGCGGCGCCCAGGTGTGCCGGTAGCCGGAGGCGCGCAGGCGCCAGCCGTTGGCGTGCGCCCAGTCGGCGAGCGCCGGGACCTCCTCGGGGGTGCGGGGCGCGCAGGTCCACAGCTGGTCGGTGCGGATCTCGCCGGACCAGTTCTGGAAGACCCGCTGGTAGAGCTCGGTGCCGACGGGCAGTCCGGGCGGTACGGGCGCGGCGGCCCGGGCGCTGTCCGGTCCGACGGTGCCGCGCAGGACCCAGGCCGCGCCGCCGAGCGCGGCCGACGCGCCGAGCAACTGCCGGCGGGTGAGCCCGCCCCCGGCGCCGCCCGTCACACCCACCACACCCGCGGTGCCCGAAGTGCCCGCCGTACTCCGTCGTTCCTTGGTCATCCGTCCGTCCGCCCTCGCGCTGGGTCCCCCCGGGCCGAGCTGCGGCCGACCGGGCGGGCCGGCGGTGTCCGCCGGCCCGGAAGGAGCGTACGAAGCGCCGTACGGCGGTTTGAAGCAATACCTCCGATGAATCACTCCTTCGAGTGAGTGTGACCCGAACGGTCCCCGGGCAGGGTCGGCGTGGGGCAGCCACGGCGGCCTACGCGTAGCGCCGCCGCCGGTCGGGGGCCGTGCCGGGCTCGCCGGAACCCGATCACCCCCGCCGGAAATACCCGGGCCCCGTGCGCGGCTGTCGTGATCGGAAGATCCGTTCCGGGCCGGCCGGCCCGCACAGGAGGTGCAGCGCGCGATGGGTGACGAGCAGGCGAAGCCGCAGGAGTACCGGGTCGAGCACGACTCGATGGGCGAGGTCCGGGTGCCGGCCGCCGCGAAGTGGCAGGCGCAGACGCAGCGGGCGGTGGAGAACTTCCCGGTGTCGGGGCAGCGGCTGGAGCGCGCGCACATCGCCGCGCTGGCCCGGATCAAGGCGGCGGCGGCCCGGGTGAACGCCCGCCTCGGGGTCCTGGACGAGGAGACGGCGGAGGCGATCGTGTCGGCGGCCGAGGAGGTCGCGGAGGGCCGCTGGGACGACGAGTTCCCGGTGGACGTGTTCCAGACCGGCTCGGGCACCTCGTCCAACATGAACACCAACGAGGTGATCGCCACCCTGGCCGGGGAGCGGCTGGGCCGCCCGGTCCACCCGAACGACCACGTCAACGCGAGCCAGTCGTCCAACGACGTCTTCCCGTCCTCGATCCACATCGCCGCGACCGCCGCCGTGACGCACGAGCTGATCCCGGCGCTGGAGCACCTGGCGGAGGCGCTGGAGCGCAAGGAGGCCGAGTTCGCGACGGTGGTCAAGTCGGGCCGTACGCACCTGATGGACGCCACCCCGGTCACGCTCGGCCAGGAGTTCGGCGGCTACGCGGCGCAGGTGCGGCACGGGCGGGAGCGGCTGCTGGCCACGCTCCCCCGGGTCGCCGAACTCCCGCTCGGCGGTACGGCGGTGGGCACCGGCATCAACACCCCGCCCGGCTTCCCGGAGGCGGTCATCGCGGAGGTGGCCCGCGCCACCGACCTGCCGCTGACCGAGGCCCGGAACCACTTCGAGGCGCAGGGCGCGCGGGACTCCCTGGTCGAGCTGAGCGGTCAACTGCGCACGGTGGCGGTCGGCTTCACGAAGATCGCGAACGACCTGCGGTGGATGGGGTCCGGTCCGCGCACCGGGCTCGGCGAGATCAACCTGCCGGACCTGCAGCCGGGTTCGTCGATTATGCCGGGCAAGGTGAACCCGGTGCTGCCCGAGGTGGTGCTGATGGTCGCCGCCCAGGTCGTCGGCAACGACGCGGCGGTGACGCTGGCCGGCGCGAGCGGCAACTTCGAGCTGAACGTGATGCTCCCGGTGATCGCCCGCAACGTGCTGGAGTCCGTCCGGCTGCTCGCCAACAGCGCCCGGCTGCTGGCGGACCGGACGGTGGACGGCGTCACCGCCAACGTCGAGCGGGCCCGGGAGTACGCGGAGTCCTCGCCCTCGGTGGTGACCCCGCTCAACCGGTACATCGGCTACGAGGAGGCCGCGAAGGTCGCCAAGCAGTCGCTGGCCGAGCGCAAGACGATCCGTCAGGTGGTGCTGGAGCGGGGCTACGTCGAGCAGGGCAAGCTCACCGAGGAGCAGCTGGACGAGGCGCTGGACGTGCTGCGGATGACCCGCCCGTAGGTCGATGGCCCAGCCATAGGTCACCGCGAAGAGGACGAAGCGGTGCGCCGGGGCGCGGTGGGCGGTTGCGCCCTCCGTGCCCCGGCACGGGCTGCGGGGAGGATCAGCCCCTGGCTCGGCCGGCCCGGCCGCGCCGCATTGCCGCTCCGTTCGACGTCATGGTGGCCATCGAGATCGCCGCGAGCCCGAGCAGGAACATCACGGCACCGACGATGATGCAGGTGACGATGTTCTTGCCGTGCGCCACGGAACCGGAGACCGCCCACGGGGAGATGATCGTCCAGACACCGAGCGCGGTGGCCGCCCAGGCCCTCGCGTGGGTGCGCTCGTAGGCCGTGCCGTAGCCGGCCATCAGCAGGGTGTAGGCCAGACCCACGATCAGGCAGGTCACGGTCAGGGTGCTGAACGCGGTGAAGCCGACGATCCATGGCGATGCCGCCAGGAAGAGGCCGGCCAGTACGGCCAGGGCTTCGATGCCCTGGGCCCGGGGGGTCGAGGTGACCCGCTCGTAGTGTTCTCGAAGTTCGACGATGTCCGGATGGTGCTCCATGCCCGTCGGGATATGGGTTGCCACCGATACCACCTCCTGTGGTCCGGAACCTGGGGGTCGCGTTCCTCCCGTGAAGGCGCACGCCCCGTAACCATTCTGGCCCTTCTCCATCGTTTTGCACCCGATCGTCCGTAATGATCGATAACCATCCGATCACGCCGGTGACCTGCGTCTCAACACCGCGAGGCGCCATTGCCTATGCAACTCGTTGCATAGCAGGATGCGGGGCATGGCACTGGAGCACGCGATCCTCGTCTCGCTGTTGGAGCGGCCCGGCTCCGGCTACGAGCTGGCCCGACGCTTCGACCGCTCCATCGGGCGCTTCTGGACCGCCACCCACCAGCAGATCTACCGGGTGCTGCGGCGCATGGAGGCGGACGGCTGGATCGCCGCGGAGGAGGTCGCCCAGGACGGGCGCCCGGACAAGAAGGTCTACTCGGCGGCCGGGGACGGACGGGCCGAGCTCGCCCGCTGGCTGCGGGAACCGGTCGAGCCGGAGACCGTCCGGCACGAGCTCGCGGTCAAGATCCGGGCCGCCGCCTTCGACGACCCGGCCGCGCTGATCTCCGAGGTCGAACGCCACCGCGAGGGCCACGCCGCCCTGCTCGCCCGCTACCTGCACGGTGAGCAACGGGACTTCCCCGACCTCGACGCGCTCGACGCCCGCCAGGAGCTGCAGCACGTGGTGCTGCGCGGCGGCATCGAGTACGAGCGGATGACCCTCGACTGGCTCGACGACGTGCTCGCCACCCTGCGCCGACTCGCCGCGGACCGGCCGTCCTGACACGCCGGCCGCCGCACCTTCCACCCGCGTTCCACACCCTCGACCCCCGGGAGCCCGTGATGCTCTTCAACCCGCGCACCTACGACCCCGCCCAGTTCGACGAGCCGACCCGCCGGCTGCTGCGCGCGACCGTGGACTGGTTCGAGTCCCGCGGCAAGAAGGCGCTGATCGACACCTACATCGACCGCAGCTGGTACGGCGACTTCCTCGAATTCGCCGCGAAGGAAGGCCTGTTCGCGGAGTTCCTGACCCCGTCCTCGGCCGACCCGGCCAAGCGCTGGGACACCGCGCGGATCGCCGAGCTCAACGAGATCCTCGGCTTCTACGGCCTCGGCTACTGGTACACCTGGCAGGTCACCATCCTGGGCCTCGGCCCGGTCTGGCAGAGCGAGAACGAGGCCGTCCGGGCCCGCGCCGCCCGGCTCCTGGCGGAGGGCCACGTCATGGCGTTCGGCCTCTCCGAGCGCACCCACGGCGCCGACATCTACTCCACCGACATGATCCTCACCCCGGACGGCGAGGGCGGCTTCACCGCGACCGGCCCCAAGTACTACATCGGCAACGGCAACGTGGCCGGCCTGGTCTCGGTGTTCGGCCGCCGCTCGGACGTCGAGGGCCCCGAGGGCTACGTCTTCTTCGCCGCCGACAGCCGCCACGAGGCGTACCACCTGGTCAAGAACGTGGTGAACGCCCAGATGTACGTCAGCGAGTTCCGCCTCGAGGACTACCCGGTGCGCGCCGAGGACGTGCTGCACACCGGCCAGGCCGCCTTCGACGCCGCCCTGAACACCGTCAACGTCGGCAAGTTCAACCTCTGCACCGCCTCCATCGGCATCTGCGAGCACGCGATGTACGAGGCCGTCACGCACGCCCACAACCGGGTGCTGTACGGCCGGAAGGTCACCGATTTCCCGCACGTCAAGCGGGAGCTGACCGACGCGTACGTCCGCCTGGTGGCGATGAAGCTGTTCAGCGCGCGGGCCGTGGACTACTTCCGCACCGCCTCCGCCGAGGACCGCCGGTACCTGCTGTTCAACCCGATGACCAAGATGAAGGTCACCACCGAGGGCGAGAAGGTCATCGACCTGATGTGGGACGTCATCGCGGCCAAGGGCTTCGAGGCGGACACCTACTTCGACAAGGCGGCGAAGGACATCCGCGGCCTGCCGAAGCTGGAGGGCACCGTCCACGTCAACCTGGCGCTGATCCTCAAGTTCATGGGCAACTACCTCTTCGCCCCGGCCGATTACGCCCCGGTGCCGTCCCGCCTGGACGCCGCCGACGACGCCTTCCTGTTCCGCCAGGGCCCGGCCCGCGGCCTCGGCGCGATCCGCTTCCACGACTGGCGCGCCGCCTACGACCGCCACGAGCAGCTGCCCAACGTCGCCCGGTTCCGCGAACAGGCCGACAGCTTCTGCGAGTTGCTGCTCAGCCACGCGCCGAGCAAGGAGCAGCAGGCGGACCTGGACTTCCTGCTGGAGATCGGCCAGCTGTTCGCGCTGATCGTCTACGGCCAGCTGGTGCTGGAGCAGGCCGAGTTGACCGGTCTGACGGCGTCCGACGAGGGCGGCGACGTCCTCGACCAGGTCTTCGACGCCCTGGTCCGCGACTTCTCCGCGCACGCCACCGAGCTGCACGGCAAGGCCTCCACCACCGAGGAGCAGGCCGCCTGGGCGCTGGCGAACGTGCGCCGCCCGGTGTCGGACGCGGCGCGGGCCGCGCGGGTGTGGGAGCGGGTCACGGCGCTCTCGGGCGCGTACGAGATGCAGCCGTAGCGACGGCGGCGCCGTAGCGGCTGCGGCGCCGTAGCGGCTGCGGCAACGTTCGGAAGGACCCCGGGGGTGCCGGTCGGCGGACCGGCACCCCCGGTCTCACCCGGTCACGGATCAGCCGACGCCCCGGCCGACGTTTCAGCCGACGCCGAGGCCCATGTCGCGGGCCCGGGCGACCGCCTCGGCGCGGGTGGCGACGTGCAGCTTCTCGAAGATGTGCGTGATGTGGTTGCGGACGGTCTTCTCCGCGACCACCAGCTCCCGGGCGATCCGCCGGTTGTCCAGCCCCCGCGCGACCAGGTCCAGCACCTCCGCCTCGCGGGCGGTGAGGTCCGGGAACAGCTGCCCCGCCTCGCGCATCCGGGCACCGGCCAGCAGGGCCGTGATCCGCCCGGCCACCTCCCCGCCGAACACCGCGCCGCCCGCCGCGACCGTCCGTACCGCGTGCAGCACCTCCTCCCGACCGGCACCCTTGACCAGGTAGCCGCGCGCACCCGCCTGGAGCGCGGCGAGCAGGTTGCCGTCGTCGTCCGACATGGTCAGCATCAGCACCGGCGGCGGCGCCTCCTGGGTGGCGAGCCGACGGACGGCCTCCAGCCCGGAGCCGTCGGGCAGCGAGAGGTCCATGATCACCACGCTCGGACGGTGCCGGGCGACCGCCTCCGGGACGTCGGCGACCCGCTCGGCCTCGGCGACCACCAGGACGCCGTCGGCGCTCTCCAGTGCCGCCTTCAACCCCTCCCGGAAGAGGGGGTGATCGTCGACGATCAGTACACGGACGGGCTTTGCCTCACCCGGGTCCGCGAGTGCCAGCGGCTGTTCTTCATCCACACGGCCGACACTACCAGCGCCCGACTGGCTACTTTCCGTGACATGCTCGGAAGTCGTCCGCGTGGCGGGCGCGCGGGACGGATCCGGCCGGGCACCGGGACCGCGGTCGGGGACAGGATCCGAGACCGCTGCCTCAGGCGCCCGGGACACCGGGCCGCCGAAACTGGACCTGACTTGGTCCACGCGGCCGGCCGGCCCGCCGACCGGCCGCGAGTCCGTACCGCCGGGGGGTCGCACCACCGGAGTCCACCCCACCGGCCCAGCCCGTCTGCGAGGTGGTGCCATGACCACGGTGGCCTCCGTCCGGCGCCGTACGCCGGCCCAACGACAGCTCACCGCCGCGGCGGTCGTCATGGCGGTCTGCCTCCTCGCCGCCACGCTGTGGATCTGCTACGTGCTCGTCCACCTCGGCGATCCGGGCGTGTCGGTGCCCCGCGACGAACTCGCGATCCTGGTCTACGCCCTGCCGACCGCGGGGGCGGGCATGCTGCTGCACGCCCACCGGCCGGGCAGCCCGCTCGGCTGGGTGATGCTCGTCTACGGGCTGACCGACATCGTGCAGTTCGCCGCGGCCGCCCCGATCTGGGTCGAGGTCACCGACCCCGGCATCGTCGGCGCCGTCGCCGTCCTCGACGCGCTCTTCCGGTCGGTCAACGTCACGATCTTCTACGTGTTCCCGCTCTGGCTTCCGGGCGGCCGGCTGACCACGCGGCGCTGGTGGTGGTACGTCGCGGCCGTCGCGGTCTACGTGGTGCCGGAGATGTCCCAGCGGCTCGCCCTCCCGAAGGTCTTCGGGCGGCCCAACCCGTTCGCCGGCAACCCGCCCGCGCACTGGTTCGGCGTCGCCGCCGACGCGCTGGGCTCGTACGACATGCTGGTCAGCGAATGCCTGATCGGGATCGTGACCGTGGTCCTGCTGACCCGCCTGCTGCGTCCACGCGGCCGGACGGGTGACGCGAGCGACCTCCGGCAGCACCGGCTGCGGGTGGCGGCGATGCTCGGGGCGTACCTGCTGTGGGCCGGGATGCAGGACGTGTACTCGCGCACCTGGACCGAGCACTACTGGCTCAGCTACTCGCTGTTCGCCGCCACCGGGCTGGTGTGGGCGCTCGCGGTGGGCTTCCTGGTCGTCCGGGACCGCGGCTGGCGGCTCGACCGGGCGGCCCGCAGCGTGCTGATCGGACTGCTGCTGGGCACCGGGGTCACCGGGCTGTTCGTGGCGACCGCCGCCCTGCTCTCCACCTGGCTGCTGCCGGGGCGCGGCGGGGCGGCGCTGCTGCTGATCGCCCTGGTGTACGCGCTCGGCGCGGCCCTGCCGCGGGCGGCGCGGCGGGTCGTCGCCCTGGTGGACCGGCTGTACTACGGCGAACGCGCCCAGCCGTACCAGGTGCTGCGGACGCTCGCGGGGCGGGTGCGGCAGGTGGTCGACCCGGCGCGGCTGCCGGAGACGCTGTGCGCGACGGTCGCCGAGGAACTGCGGCTGCCCGGGGTCGCCCTGGCCGTCACCACCCGGGCCGGGCGGCGCACGCTGGCCACCGCCGGACGGCTGGACGGCCACCGCCAGGACTTCGCCCTGGTCCACAACGGGCTGCCGATCGGCGAGTTGACCGTCGGACTGCGGGCGGGCGAGGAGCGGCTGGAGGCCAGCGACGTCGACATCCTGCGCTCGCTCGCCGACCAGGCCTCGCCGGCCGTCGCCTCGCTGCGGCTCCAGGAGGACCTGCAGGCCAGTCGGGAGCAGATCGTCGCCGCGCGGGAGGAGGAGCGGCGGTGGCTGCGACGGGACATCCACGACGGGCTCGGGCCGGCGCTGGCCGGGTTGCGGCTGCGGGTGGACAACGCGGCCACCTCGGCGGACGACGGGCTCGCGGACACGCTGCGCGGGGTCTCGGACGGCCTGGGGATGACGATCAAGGAGGTCCGCCGGATCACCGACCGGCTCGGACCGGCGCCGCTCGGCGAGTTCGGGCTGGCCCGGGCCGTCCGGCAGCTGGCGGACACCTTCGGCGGGACCGGGTTGACCGTGACGGCGGAGGTGTCGCCGGACCCGCTGCCCGAGCTGCCGGCGGCGGTGGAGGTCGCGGCGTACCGCATCACGGCGGAGGCGCTGAACAACGTGCTCCGGCACGCCCGGGCTCGGACGGCCTGGGTCTCGCTGCGGGTGGACGAGGAGGCGCTCATGCTGGTCGTCCGGGACGACGGGGTGGGGTTCCGGCCGGACGCCGACGCCCCGGTGGACGGCGACTTCCGGGCGGACGGCAGCGGGGTGGGGCTGCAGTCGATGGCGGACCGGGCGGCGGAGATCGGCGGCCACTGCTCGATCCTGCCGCTGTCGTCGGGCGGGGGCACCCAGGTGCTGGCGGTGCTGCCGCGCTCGGCTGCGACGGGGCGGTGAGCCGGGTGGGTGGACCCCCGTGAGCCGTCCGGTGACAGCGGACGACAGACAGCGAACAGATGACAGATTTCGAAATCTGAAATCTGTCATCTGTTCGCCGTCATCTGTTACCTGTTTTCTGTCACCCGTCACCCGCGCCCTGCGCGGGCCGCCATCGGCTCCGGTCAGGAAGCGGGGTCCGGAGGCTGGGCACAGGTGCCGGGCTGGCAGCCGGGCGGCGGGTTCGGCCCGGGAGCCAGCGCGTTGGAGGCGCCGGACGCCGGGGAGAGGCTCGAGCAGGCATTGCGCACCGCGGTGACCGCCGCGACCGCACCTGCCAGTGCGCCCGCCAGCACGCCTGCCGCACAGAACGCCTTGGTGATCGGTTTCGCCGTCATGGGGTGGTCTCCTGATTCTTCCTACGGACCGATCGTGGTCGACCGGTCGCTCTCAACTCTGCGGCCGGACCCGCCCCGAGCGCATGGGCTGGACGTCCCATTCCGGTCCCGACTCGGCGCCCGGAGCGCCGATCCGGCCCAGCACGACGGTGACCGGCCCGCGCGACCCGGCCCGCAGGCCGTACCGCTCCTTGGCCCGGACGTAGATGAGGTCGCCGGGGAAGACCGGCACCTCGCCGAGCTCGCCGAGGAAGGCGCCGACTCCGGAGAGGACCACCAGGAAGGCGTCGGCCGCCCGCTCCTCGTACGGTCCGCAGAGGCCGCCGGGGCCGAGGTCCACGGTGCCCATGTCGACCTGTCGCCAGGCGCGGGCGGGCTCCGGACCCGACCGCTGGGCCGGGACGGACTCCCGGCGCGGGGTGGGACGGACGGTGAGCACGGTGGTCGGCGCGCCCCGGACGGCGGTGAGCCGCCAGCTGCTGCCGGGCCGGTGGTGCAGCGCCTCGCCCGGCGAGAGCACCCGGCCGGCCGCGGAGAGTCGGCCGGACAGCACCACGGTCACCGACTCCGCCGACTCGCACGGGAGTTGGTCGACCCGGACACCGGGCGGCAGGGTCTCGACGGTCAGTCCGGCGCGGACGGAAGGCCGCTGTTCCGGGTCGATCAGCCGCCGGAAGACGGGTGCGGTGCGGGGGACGGCCGCGGGTACGACGATCACGGGGTGTCTCCTGGGACGGAGGGTCGGGGGGGTTCAGGGCCGGTCCCGGCGGGCGGCGCGGCGCCGGGCCAGGGCGGCCCGGGTGCCGGCGCTGTGCCGGGGGACGGCGAGGGTGAGACAGAGCAGTTCGGCGCCGAGCGGCCCGGCTTCGAGCTGCAGCGTCCGGCCCCTGCGGGCCAGCAGCAGATCGCCCTCGGAGGCCAGGTGGTCCGGCTCGTCCGACAGTCGGCCGACCACGGCGGCGCCGCGCAGCACGTGCAGGACGGTCTCGGCGTCGGGCCGGCCGGTCAGCACGTGGTGGGCGCCCGGGCTCAGCCGCAGGTGGTCGAAGGCCTCGCAGGCGCTGGCGAGCATCGAGCGACGGGCCAGCGAGCGGATCCGGACGCGTTCGCCGTTCGGGCCGAGGACGACCATGGCGGCGCCGGTGTCGGTGGTGACGATCATGCGGGTTCATCTCCGCTCGGTGAGGCGGGGCGGCCGGCGGGGACGGCCAGGACGGCGTGGAAGTACTCCATCCCGGCGGTGCCGGCGGTGAGGACGGTCCGGGTGCCGAGGGGCAGGACGACGGCGGTGCCCTCCACGAGGGGGATGCCGGCGTCGCGCGGCTCGGGGTCGCGCGGCTCGGCGTCGCGCGGGTCGGTGTCGTCCGGCGAGGCGTCGCGCGGCGAGGCGTCCGGTGCGGGGTCCCGCCGGACCGCGTGTTCGGGCGGCTCGGCGAGACCGGAGCCGGCGGTCACGTAGAGCGCGTGCTCGACGCCGTCGGCGGCCACCTCGGTGCTGTGACCCGGTTCGAGCCGCTGCAGACCGACGCCGCGCAGCGGCCCCGCGAGCAGTCGGCCGGGGTCGACGGCGCCGCGTCGGCGGAGATCGGTGATGACGGTGCCCGGCATGTCGGGCGCTCCTTCCGGTGGCCGGCGGGCCCTGCGGTCCGCCTCTGTGACCAACCGTGCGCCGCCCGCTGTCCCGGCCACACGGGGGTTCCGTCCCGTCCTGCTCCCGGCGTGATCCCGGCCCGATCCCGGGCCCGCCCGGGCCCTGCCGGTCCGGTCCCGGGTCGGGCCCGGGTCGGGCCCACCCGCTGTCCCGGGCGTTCCGCTCCTGCTCGGGACCCGGCCCGACGCCCTGCCGGGGACGCCCCCAGGGGTCCGCCCACCGCCCGCTCAGGCCGACGGAACGGCCCCGCCCGGAACGACGTACGGTGGAACCGGAGGCCGTGTCATGCACGTCACCGGAACCCACTTCACCCCCTTCGCCGACCGCACCGACGCCGGCCGACGGCTGGCCGCACTCCTCGGCCACCTGGGCGGCCCCGACACCGTCGTCGTGGCGCTGCCGAGGGGCGGGGTCCCGGTGGCCGCCGAGGTGGCCCAGGCGCTCGACGCCCCGCTGGACATCTGCGTGATCCGCAAGCTCGGCGTGCCGTACCAGCCCGAGCTGGGCATGGGGGCGATCGGCGAGGACGGGGTCCGGGTGCTGAACGAGCAGGTCATCCGGCTCGCGTCGGTCAGCGACGCCCAGCTGGCCGGGGTGGAGCGGCGTGAGCGCACCGAACTGGAGCGCCGGGCCCGCCGCTACCGGGGCGACCGCCCGCCCGCGGACGTGCGCGGTCGCACGGTGGTCGTGGTGGACGACGGCATCGCCACCGGCTCCACCGCCCGGGCGGCCTGCCGGATCGTCCGGGAGCGGGGCGCGGCCCGGGTGGTGCTGGCCGTGCCGGTGGCTCCCCCGGACTGGACCGACCGCCTGGCGGAGGTCGCCGACGAACTGGTCTGCGTCGACACGCCGTCCCCGTTCTTCGCGATCGGCGAGTTCTACGCCGACTTCTCGCAGACCGGGGACGAGGAGGTGCTGCGACTGCTCGCCGAGGCCCGGGAGCGGGAGCGGGACCGGAAACAGCGGAACCAGCGGGACCGGAAGAGCGGCCGGGCCCGCGGAGACCCGACCGCCGCCACCCCGGTCGACCGCGAGCTGGTGCTGACCGCCGGCGGGGTCCGCCTCGCGGGCCGGCTGACCGTGCCGGCCGGCGCGCTCGGCGTCGTGGTCTTCGCGCACGGCAGCGGCAGCGGGCGGCGCAGCCCGCGCAACCGGTACGTGGCCGAGCAGCTGAACCGGGCCGGGCTGGCCACGCTGCTGTTCGACCTGCTCACCGAGGCCGAGGAGCCGGACCGGCGCAAGGTGTTCGACGTGGGACTGCTGGGCTCCCGGCTGACCGCCGTCGCCCGCCACCTGGGCGCCGGCGCCGACTCCGCCTCTGCATCAAGGCCTGATCCCGATGTCGACGGCGTCCCGGAGACCCGCCACCTGCCGCTGGGCCTGTTCGGCGCCAGCACCGGCGCCGCCGCCGCGCTGCACACCGCCGCCGAGCTGGGCCCGGCCGTACGCGCGGTGGTCTCCCGGGGCGGCCGCCCGGACCTCGCCGGGTCCGAGGTCCTGGCGCGGGTGAGCGCCCCGACCCTGCTCGTCGTCGGTTCGCTGGACACCACCGTCCTGGACCTCAACCGGCGGGCCGGAAGCAGGCTGCGCTGCGAGAGTGAACTGGCGGTGGTGCCCCGCGCGACCCACCTCTTCGAGGAGCCCGGAACCCTCGACCAGGTCGCTGAGCTGGCCCGGAACTGGTTCCTGCGACACCTCCCAGAACCGGTTCCGCGGCCGTGAAACCACCGGACGGCCACCGGAGGACAGCCGAAGGACCGCCGAAGCGGATTGCGCAGACTTCGGGCGTCGCCCTCGATCGGCAGCACATTTTGCGCAGTGCAGGACGGCAAACGCCGATCAGCTTGTACACATTGAGCAGTGAAAAACCGACCTGTTGCCCAACCACCCCGACAGGAGCAAGCTCTCCGCAACCGCACCGCCCACCCATTCACGGTGCGGCCGCGATCCAGCGGATGCCTCAGAGCCGAGGCCCGAAGTGGAGGAACGACCGATGACCACGCAGTCCCACGCCCTTGAGTTGACCCCCGAGGAGCGCGAGGCCGGTCTCGACGCCGACCAGCTGCGCCGCCTCGTCGGCCTCGTCGAGCACGACCAGGCCACCGACCCCTTCCCGGTCACCGCCCAGGACGCGGTCGTGTTCGTGGTCGGCAACGCCACCCAGACGGCCCAGTTCTACCAGGTCGTGTTCGGCATGGAGCTGGTCGCCTACTCCGGCCCGGAGACCGGCCGCCGCGACCGCAAGGCGTACGTGCTGCGCTCCGGCTCCTGCCGCTTCGTGATCAAGGGCGGCGTCCAGCCGGACAGCCCGCTGCTGGACCACCACCGCCGCCACGGCGACGGCGTGGTCGACCTCGCCCTGGAGGTCCCGGACGTCGACAAGTGCATAGAGCACGCCCGCGCGTCCGGCGCCACCGTCCTCGAGGAGCCGAACGACGTCTCGGACGAGAACGGCACCGTGCGCCGCGCGGCCATCGCCACCTACGGCGAGACCCGCCACACCCTGATCGACCGCTCCCGCTACCACGGCCCCTACCTGCCGGGCTACGTCGTCGCGGAGAGCCGGGTCCATCACCCGGAGGGCTCCCCCAAGCGCCTCTTCCAGGCCCTCGACCACGCCGTCGGCAACGTCGAGCTGGGCCGGATGGACGAGTGGGTGTCGTTCTACAACCGCGTCATGGGCTTCGTGAACATGGCCGAGTTCGTCGGCGACGACATCGCCACCGAGTACTCCGCGCTGATGTCCAAGGTCGTCGCCAGCGGCAACCACCGGGTGAAGTTCCCGCTCAACGAGCCGGCCATCGCCAAGAAGAAGTCCCAGATCGACGAGTACCTCGAGTTCTACACCGGCCCGGGCTGCCAGCACATGGCGCTCGCCACCAACGACATCCTCACCACCGTGGACATCCTGCGCGCCCGCGGCGTGGAGTTCCTCAACACCCCGGACGCCTACTACGACGACCCGGAGCTGCGCGAGCGGATCGGCAAGGTCCGCGTGCCGATCGAGGAGCTGAAGAAGCGCGGCATCCTGGTCGACCGCGACGAGGACGGCTACCTCCTGCAGATCTTCACCAAGCCGATCGGCGACCGTCCGACCGTCTTCTACGAGTTCATCGAGCGGCACGGTTCGCTGGGCTTCGGCAAGGGCAACTTCAAGGCGCTCTTCGAGTCGATCGAGCGCGAGCAGGACCGACGCGGCAACCTGTGATCGTCGGAGAGCTCTGACGAACGGTCGAGGAGGACCACGGAGATGGCGTACTACCGGCAGCTGGGCAGCATCCCGCCCAAGCGGCACACCCAGCACCGCACCCCCGAAGGCGGGCTTTACTACGAGGAGTTGATGGGCGAGGAGGGGTTCTCCTCGGACTCCTCCCTGCTCTACCACCGGGGCATCCCCTCGGCGGTGGTCAACGCGGTGCCCTGGGAGCTGCCGGACCAGTCCACGGTGCCCAACCACCCGCTGCTCCCCCGCCACCTCAAGCTGCACGAACTGTTCGCGGGCCAGGAGTGGAAGTCCGCGGACGTGGTGGGCAGCCGTCGGCTGGTCCTCGGCAACGGCGACGTGCGGATCTCGTACGTCGCCGCCGGGGCCCCCAGCGAGCTCTACCGCAACGGACTCGGCGACGAGTGCGTGTACGTGGAGTCCGGCACCGGCACGGTCGAGACCGTCTTCGGCTCGATCGAGGTCGGCCAGGGCGACTACGTGATCATCCCGCGCGCCACCACCCACCGCTGGGTGCCGACCGGTGACGAGCCGCTGCGCGCGTACTGCATCGAGGCGAACAGCCACATCACCCCGGTGAAGCGGTACCTGTCCAAGTACGGGCAGCTGCTGGAGCACGCGCCGTACTGCGAGCGGGACTTCCGCGGACCGGTCGGCCCGCTGCTGGTCGACGCCCCCGGGGACGTCGACGTGCTGGTCAAGCACCGCGGCCCGCAGGGGATCTCGGGCACCCGCTACACCGTGCCGCACCACCCCTTCGACGTGGTCGGCTGGGACGGCTGCCTGTACCCGTACGCCTTCAACATCAGCGACTTCGAACCGATCACCGGCCGGATCCACCAGCCTCCGCCGGCCCACCAGGTGTTCGAGGGCAACAACTTCGTGATCTGCAACTTCGTCCCGCGCAAGGTGGACTACCACCCGCTGTCGATCCCGGTGCCGTACTACCACGCCAACGTGGACAGCGACGAGGTCATGTTCTACTGCGGCGGCGACTACGCGGCGCGCAAGGGCTCGGGCATCGCCCAGGGCTCGATCTCGCTGCACCCCGGCGGGCACACCCACGGGCCGCAGCCGGGCGCGTACGAGCGCAGCATCGGCGCGGAGTTCTTCGACGAGCTCGCCGTCATGGTGGACACCTTCCGCCCGCTGGAGCTCGGCGAGGGCGGCCGGGCCAGCGAGGACGGCAACTACGCCTGGACCTGGGCCGGTCGGGGGCCCGGGCGATGAGCGAACTGCCTCCGGGGGGCGCGGTCCCCGAGCTGTTCCGCGGGCTCTTCGACGACGCGGCGGTGTTCCCGCCCGGGAACCTGCCGGTCGCCGACGCGGTGCCCGCGCACCTCGTCCACCGCGCGGCCTGGTACGCCGAGGCGGTCGGCCCGCTCCTCTGCGGGGCGGGCCGGCTGGGCGAGTTGGCCGCGGCGACGTCCGGCGACGCGGTGGCGTCCGGCGGCACGGCGACGTCCGGCGGCACGGCGACGTCCGGCGGCACGGCGGGGGCGGGCGGCGCAGCGGGGGCGGGCGGCGCGCCGCTCAGGATCGGGCTGGTGCTGCCGGGGGGCAGCGCCGAGCTCGCACCGGCGCTCGCCGCCGCCGCGCCGTTCGACCTGGCCGGCGTCGAACTGGCCACCCGGGACGCCGCCGAGGCGATCGCCGAGCTGGACCGGCTGCTGCCGCCGCACGTCCCGGCCGCCGTCGAGCTGCCGCGCGAACTCCTGCGCGGGGACGGGCTCGACGCCGTCCTGGACGCCCTGGTGGACAGCCCGTACCGGGCGAAGTTCCGCACCGGCGGGCTGGTCGCCGAGGCGTTCCCGGACGAGGCGGAGCTGGCCGCCTTCCTCACCGGCTGCGCGCAGCGCGGACTCCCGTACAAGTGCACGGCCGGGCTGCACAACGCCGTCCGGCACACCGACCCGGAGACCGGCTTCGAGCACCACGGCTTCCTGAACGTGCTGCTGGCCGCGCAAGAGACCGACCCGGCGACAGCAGTGACGGTGCTCGCGGAGCGCGACGGCGAGGCCCTGGCCAAGGCGGTGCGTGCACTGACGGATCGCCAGGTTACCGTGATCCGCAACTCGTTCACCGCGTTCGGCACCTGCAGCATCGCCGAACCCCTGGGCGACCTGGCCGCGCTCGGCCTGCTGTCGTCGCCCGCTCCACAGCACCAGGAGGACCGTTGACCACCCCCCGCAGCTGGCTCGCCAGCGCCCAGGACTCGCCGTTCGGCGTGCACAACCTGCCATACGGCGTCTTCACCGCCGCCGACCGGCCCGGGCGGCGCCGGATCGGCGTGCGCGTCGGGGACTTCGTGCTGGACGCCGGGGCGGCCGCCCACGCGGCCGGCGCGCCCTCCGTCCTACTGGACGCCGATTCGCTCAACCCGCTGATGGCGGCCGGGCGTCCGGTCTGGACCCGGGTGCGGGCGGACCTCACCAGCTGGCTCACCGACGAGTCCTTCCGCGAGGCGCTGTCCCCGGCGCTGCTGCCGGTGGCGGACGTCGAACTGCACCTGCCGTTCGAGGTCGCCGACTACGTGGACTTCTACGCCTCCGAGCACCACGCCACCAACCTGGGCCGGATCTTCCGCCCGGGCTCGGAGCCGCTCACGCCCAACTGGAAGCACCTGCCGATCGGTTACCACGGGCGGGCGGGCACCGTCGTGGTCTCCGGCACGCCGGTGGTGCGGCCGCACGGACAGCGCAAGGCGCCCGCCGACCCGGCGCCGAGCTTCGGGCCCACCCGCCGGCTGGACATCGAGGCCGAGGTCGGCTTCGTCGTCGGCAGGCCGTCGGTGCTGGGCGAGCCGGTCGCGCTGGACGGCTTCCCCGAGCACGTGTTCGGCGTCTGCCTGCTCAACGACTGGTCGGCGCGCGACATCCAGGCCTGGGAGTACGTGCCGCTCGGCCCGTTCCTCGGCAAGTCCTTCGCCACCTCGATCTCGCCGTGGATCGTCCCGCTGGACGCCCTGCAGCACGCCCGGGTCACGCCGCCGCACCGCGACGTCGAGCCGCTGGCGTACCTGGACGACCGGGACGGCGAGCCGTGGGGCCTGGACCTGGCGATGGAGGTCCGGCTGAACGGGCACCTGGTCTCCCGTCCGCCGTTCGCCACCATGTACTGGACGGCGCAGCAGCAGCTGACCCACATGACCGTCAACGGCGCCTCGCTGCGCACCGGCGACCTGTTCGCCTCGGGCACGGTCAGCGGGCCGGAGCCGGACACCCGGGGCGCGCTGATCGAGCTGACCTGGAACGGCGAGGAGCCGCTGAAGCTGGCGGACGGGACGACCCGGACGTTCCTGGAGGACGGGGACGAGGTCGTCATCACCGCCACCGCGCCCGGCCCGGACGGCGTCGTGGTCGGGTTCGGCGAGGTGACCGGCCGGGTGCGGGGGTAGGGAACGCCTCCGTACCGGGGTGGCTCCCCGAGCGCGGGAACGGATGACAGATGACAAATGACAGATGACAGATTTCAGATGTTGAAATCTGTCAGCTGTCATTTGTCATTCCCGCCGAGCCCTTGAGGCCCCGAGGCCTCGGCGCCTCCGCCTACAGCCCCGCGCCTCCCGTGGCGTCGATGACCCGCCCGGTCACCCAGCGCGCGTCGTCGGAGGCCAGGAACGCGACGATGTCCGCGATGTCCTCCGGCTGTCCGACCCGCCCGAGCGCCGCGACCGAGGCCGCGTAGGCCTCCGCCTCCGCGTTGCCGCGCAGCCAGCCGGCGTTGACGTCGGTGTCCACGATCCCGGGCGCGACCGAGTTCACGGTGATCCCGCGCGGCCCGAGCTGCTTGGCGAGGTTGAGCGTGAAGGTGTCCAGGGCCCCCTTGGTCGCGCCGTAGGCGATGAGCTCCGGCATGGCCAGCCGGGCCGCGCCGCTGGAGATGTTGATGATCCGGCCGCCGTCCCGCAGCCGCTCCAGCCCGTGCCGCACCACGAAGAACGGCGCGCGGACGTTGACGGCGAACACCTCGTCGAACTCCTCCTCGGTCAGCGACTCGAGGCCCGAGCCGCGCCCGATCCCGGCGTTGTTCACGATGACGTCCACGCCGCCGTCCGACGCGTGCGCCCCGATCCCGGCGTCGAAGGCCTTCCACAGCGCGGCCGCGTCGCCGTGCCGGCCGAGTTCGGCCCGCAGCGCGAACGCCCGGCCGCCGTCGGCGCGGATGCCCGCGACCACCTCGTCCGCCGCCGCCTCGTCGCGGGCGTAGCCGACCGCGACGGTGGCGCCGTCCCGCCCGAGCCGGCGGGCGATCGCCCGGCCGATCCCCCTGCTGCCGCCCGTAACCAGCGCCGTCCTGCCCCGAAGTCCGTACGCACCCATGGCGGTGCCCCCTTCTACTGCCTTCCCCGATGATTGTTGAGCGACCGCTCAAGAAAGAAGCTAGCACAGGATTTTTGAATGAGTGCTCTAAAATTTGCTCCATGACGGACGCGGTGGAGACAGCAGGGCCGAAGGCAGCGCCAAAGGCAGCGGAAACGGCGGCGGCAACGGCGCCGGAGACCGGAAGCGCGGCCCCCGCCACCCGGCCCAGGCGCGGCCGCCCGCCGGCCTTCGACCGCACCGAAGCCCTGAGCGCCGCCACCCGGCTGTTCTGGGAGCGCGGCTACGAGGCCACCTCCGTCACCGACCTGACCACGGCCATGGGCATGCGCCCGGGCAGCCTCTACGCCGCGTTCGGCGACAAGCGCTCGCTGTTCGAGGAGGTCGTGCGCCGGTACGGCACCTCGCCCGTCGGCGCCTTCGCGGCCGTCGCGCTCACGGAGGAGCCCACCGCGTACGGCGCCTTCGCCCGCATCCTGCGCGAGGCCGCCGCGATCTACCCCGATCCGTCCCATCCGGCCGGGTGCCTGGTGATCTCCGCCGCCACCAACGTCTCCGCGCAGGACGCCGGGATCCAGGACCACCTGCGCGAGCTGCGCAACGGGAACACCCGGGTCTTCGCGGAGCGGCTCCGCCGGGCCAGGGAGGAGGGCGAACTGCCGCCCGAGGCCGACCCGGAGGCGCTGGCGGGCTACCTCGCCACCGTCATCCAGGGCATGTCCCAGCAGGCCCGGGACGGCGCCACCGCCGCCGACCTGGCCCGGACCGCCGAACTCGCCCTGCGCGCCTGGCCGTAGCCGGCGGCCGCCCGGCGATCACGACCGCCCGCCCGCCCCGGTACCGTGGGCAGCGGCAGTCCACAACGACGAGGGCACGGGAGCGGGACCGATGAGCGCAGAGGTGGCGGAGGTCCGGACGTTCCTGGACGGCGGCGTCGGACGGATCGTGCTGAACCGCCCGCGGGCGCTCAACTCGCTGACCCACGGCATGATCACCACCGTGCGCACCACGCTGGACGGCTGGGCCGCGGACGACCGGGTGCGCGCCGTCGTCCTGACCGGTGCGGGCGAGCGCGGCCTCTGCGCGGGGGCCGACATCCGCGCGATGCACGACGACGCGAAGGCGGGCGGCGCCGGCACCCGGGCCTTCTTCCGCGACGAGTACCGGCTGAACGCCCTGATCGCCCGCTACCCCAAGCCGTACGTCGCGGTGATGGACGGCATCACGATGGGCGGCGGCGTCGGACTCTCCGCCCACGGCGCGGTCCGGATCGTCACCGAACGCTCCACCGTGGCGATGCCCGAGACCCGGATCGGGCTCGTCCCCGACGTCGGCGGCAGCCGCCTGCTCGCCCGCGCCCCCGGCGAGCTGGGCATCCACCTCGGGCTCACCTCGGCCGCGATGGGCCCCGGCGACGCGTTGCTGTGCGGGTTCGCGGACCACTACGTGCCGTCGACGAGGCTCCCGGCGCTGCTCGACGCCCTCGCCCGTGACACCGCCGCCGCCGCCGACGACGTCGCCGCCCACCTTGTCGCCGACGTCGTCACCGCGCACGCCGAACCCGCCCCGCCCGCCGAGCTGGCCGGGCAGCGCGCCTGGATCGACGCCTGCTACGCCGCCGACACCGTCGAGGAGATCGTCGAGCGCCTGCTGAACTCCGGTGTCCCGGAGGCCAAGGAGGCCGCCGAGCTGGTCCTCGGGAACTCCCCCACCGCCGTCAAGGCCACCCTGGCCGCGCTGCGCCGGGCCCGTACGCTCCCCTCCCTGGAGGCCGTGCTCGACCAGGAGTACCGCGTCTCCTGCGCCGCGCTGGACGGCCACGACCTGGTCGAGGGCATCCGCGCCCAGGTGGTCGACAAGGACCGCGACCCGCGCTGGCAGCCCGCCACGCTCGCCGGGGTGACGGCCGTGGACGTCGCGCGCTTCCTCGCCCCGCGCGAGGGCGACGAGCTGGGACTGGCCTGACCGCACGGCTCGCGGCCGGGGCCGCCGGTGACCGGTGGCCGGTTCCGGCAGCCCCGCCGGACTGGTGACCGGCGTCTCGCATACCAAGACTGGCGCGGGACGGGGCGCGTCGTAGATCGTTGGGTGGTCAGGGCGCGCCCGCGCGGCGCCGAGCAGCGGACATGGGAGTCGACGGCGATGACCGAGACCGAGACCTACGAGACGATCCTGGTCGAGCGCAAGGGCCGGGTGGGGCTGATCACCCTCAACCGCCCCAAGGCGCTCAACGCGCTGAACACCCAGCTGATGAACGAGGTGGTCGCGGCCGCGACCGCCTTCGACCGGGACCCGGAGATCGGCTGTCTGGTGATCACCGGTTCGGAGAAGGCCTTCGCGGCCGGCGCCGACATCAAGGAGATGCAGGGCAACGCCTTCCCGGACGTCTACCTGGACGACTGGCTGGGCCCGTGGGACCGCCTCGGCGCGCTGCGCAAGCCCGTCGTCGCGGCGGTGGCCGGGTTCGCCCTGGGCGGCGGCTGCGAGCTGGCGATGATGTGCGACATCCTGCTGGCGGCGGACACCGCGAAGTTCGGGCAGCCGGAGATCAAGCTCGGCGTCATCCCCGGCATCGGCGGCTCGCAGCGGCTCACCCGGGCCGTCGGCAAGGCCAAGGCCATGGAGCTGTGCCTGACCGGCCGGATGATGGGCGCCGAGGAGGCCGAACGGGCCGGACTGGTCTCCCGCATCGTCCCCGCCGACCAGCTGCTCGCCGAGGCCCTGGCCACCGCCGAGACCGTCGCCGCGATGTCCACCCCGGCGGCGATCATGCTCAAGGAGAGCGTCAACCGCTCCTTCGAGACCACCCTCGCCGAGGGCGTCCGCTTCGAGCGCCGGCTCTTCCACGCGGCCTTCGCGACCGCGGACCAGAAGGAGGGCATGGCGGCCTTCGCCGAGAAGCGCCCGCCGTCCTTCTCCAACCGCTGACCGGGAGCCGGGGTCGGCGGCCGGCGTCCGGCGGCGTGTGACGGCATGACGGATGACGGCTGACAGATTTCAGCTTTCAGATTTCAGATGTTGAAATCTGTCAGCTGAACTCTGTCAGCTGACACCTGTCACCGTGTTCAGCCGGGCGAGCCCGCTGCGGGTGGCGGCGACGACGATCCGGTCGCCCGGGACGAGTCGCCGGGTGCGGTCGGGCAGCCCCCATTGCAGTTGCGAGCCGGGGGCGAACCGGACGGCGATCACCCGGACGCCGCCCTCGTCCTCCAGGTCGTGCCGGTTCAGGCCGATCAGCCCGCTGCCCGCCTCCACCGCCAGCTCGGCGATCAGCAGTACGTGCCGGAGCACCGACAGCGTCCCGCGCACCTCGCGCCCCATCAGCGCCGCCGCAAAGGCGGGCGCCGCCAGGTAGGACACCGACCGCGAGGCCGCGTTGTCCAGCGTCTTGTAGAAGTGCCCGGCGAAGTCGTCGTCGAACAGCCGCACCACCACCCGGACTTCGGGGTTGCCGTGGCGTGCCTCCAGCGCCGCCTCCAGGTTGGTGGCGTCGTCCCCGCTGACCGCGACCAGCGCCCGGCTGTGCTTCAGCCGGGCCCGGCGCAGCTGCTCCTCGAACGGGCCGTCACCCATCACGACCGGGATCCCGAGCGCCCGGACGGCGGCGACGCCACGCGCCTGCGGGTCCCGTTCCATGCAGACCACCGGCACGCCCAGGTCGTGCAGTTGGGTCGCGACCCGGGTGCCGACGTTGCCGAGCCCGACCACGATCACATGGTCCCGGGTGCCCGCCCCGGGGTTGCGCGGCTGGCCGCGCCGCCCGGAGCCCAGCACCTCGACCGCGATGGCGGTGGCGACCGGCGCGAAGGTGATCCCGCAGATGGTGATCACCACCTGGGCGACCCGCTGCCAGATTCCGCCGGTGCCCGAACCGGAGGCGATGTCGGAGAGCTGGTCGGGCTGGGCGGCGCCGGCCAGGTCGAGCAGCGAGATGTAGACGGTCCAGCCGAAGTTCCGGTTGAGGTACCAGAGCACGCCGAAGGACATCAGCACGGCGGCCAGGGCGGTGAGCAGCACCAGTCGCATCCGGGCGCTGGTGAAGAAGCGCATGGTGTCGAGCACCCGCCAGCGGAGGCGCCGCCGCCATCCGATCGGCACCCGGGGCTCGATCCGCAACACCTGCAGCGCGGCGGTGCCGGTTGGTTCCTCCTCGGGTTCCTGGCCGGTCTCCGCGACCTCCGGGTCCGCAGGGGTCTCCGTGGTCTCCGGGTCCGCAGAGGCAACTGGGGCAACCGGGGCCTCCGGGCTCTCCGGGTCCGCCGGCTCAACAGGCTCGACCGCCTCCGCCGAGACGACCGGGGCCGCTTCGCGCCGTACGCCGCCCGGCCGGATCGGCCCGTCGTCGCCGAACTCACGGGCGAGCCGGACGAATTCGGCCGAATCGCCCTGCTGGGCGGGCAGTAGCCGGATCTTGCTGAGGTCCCGCCGGTCGATCTGGTCGGCGACCACGCAGACCCGGTCCGAGGTGATGGCCTCGTCGAACGCGATGTGCAGGTAACGGCCTTCGATCTCGACCGAGTTGGGCCGTCCGAGCGCGGCGGCGGCGAAGGCCGGGGCGGCGGTGGCGGAGCCGGAGAGCGCGGCACCGTTCTTGAGCAGCCGTTCGATGTTCTCGCCGAGCCGCTGGTTGAACATCCGGAACACGATCCGGATGTCCGGATTGTGGTTCTGGGCGCTGAGCGCGGCGTGGATGTTCTCCTGGTCGCTGCCCTCGACCAGGGCGAGGCCGCGGGCGGTGCCGATGGACACCGCGCGCAGGGCCTCGTCGGTGATGCTGGCGTACTCCACGACCGCGGCGACGCCCTCGAGTTGTTCGATCTGCGGCGCGTGGTCGCGGGTCCGGTCGGCGACCAGGACGACGACCGGGACCTCGTAGTGTTCGACGAGTTCCAGGATCAGTCGGTGTGCCAGCGCATTGCCCCCGCAGACGATGTAGTGCTGGCTGATCGGCTCGACCGGAGGGGTCCCCCACCCTTCAGAAGTCATATCGCCGGATGATATCGACGACGAGTGTCCGGAGGGTGTCGTTCCGGCGACCGGGGTGGATCCCCCGGACGGCCGTACCCGGCGCGCGGGACGGCGACGGCGCGGAGAGGCTGGGGTTCGTCTTCTGCCCCCGCCCGAGGAGTTACGCCACCGTGGTCTCTCCGATCATCACCCCCGACGGTTCACCGGTCCAGGGCCCGCTCGGCATGCTCGCCAAGGCCGCCTGGCAGATCCTGCTGGTCGCCGGACTCGTCTCGCTCGCCCTCGGGATCGTGGTCTTCGCCTGGCCCCGGCAGACGCTGCTCGTGGTGGGCGTGCTGTTCGGCCTCTACCTGCTGGTGATCGGCATCGTGCAGCTGGTCGCCGCGTTCGGCACCCACGCCACCACCGCACTGCGGGTGCTGGCCTTCATCAGCGGCGCGATCTGCGTGATGCTGGGCCTGCTCTGCTTCCGCAGCGCGGTGCGGTCGCTGCTGCTGCTCGCGCTCTGGATCGGGATCGGCTGGCTGTTCCGCGGCATCACCCAGCTCGCCGCCGCGATCTCCGACCCGCTGATGCCGGCCCGCGGCTGGCAGGCCTTCGCGGGCGTGGCCAACACGCTGGCCGGTGTGCTCCTGATGGTCTGGCCGGTCGGGTCGATCGCCGCGCTGACCGTCCTGGCCGGCTGCTGGCTGCTGATCCTGGGCGTGGTCGAGATCGCGACGGCGATCCAGGTGCGCAGCCGGGCCAAGCGGCTCCCGTCGGGCGTCTGAGCGACCGGCGCCCCGGCGGACGGACCCCCACCGGCACACCGCAGGAGCCGCAGGAGCCGCAGAGGCCCGGAGACCCGGAGGCCGCCGCCACCGGCTCGACCACCCGCCACCGCCGTTACGGCCGGGGCGCGTAGCCGATCCGGAAGGTGGCGGCCTCCAGCCGTTCCTCGTCGAGCCGGACGTCGGTCAGCCGCTCGGCCAGCGCGAACGCGGCCTCGGTGTGCAGCCGGTGCCGCTCCCCGCCGAGGTCGAAGCCGCAGGCCGTCAGCAGTTCGGGGATGCCGGGCGCCTCCGCGTCCGAGCCGTGCCGCTGGTCGGCGAAGAGCGGCTCGAAGTGGAGCCGGCTGCCACCCCCGTGCTCCCACCAGTGGAAGCTGTCCACGGCGTTGACGTTGCGGAAGTGCGAGACCAGCCGGGTGCCGCCGGCGAGCCGGGGGACGAGCTCGTGGAGGCTCCCGAGGTAGCCGTACGGCTCGACCGCCAGGGCCCAGCCGTCGAGCGCGGTGACGGCGACGAGCAGCCGGTCGTCGTCATCGTCGTCGAGCAGGGCCCCGGCCTCCTCGTCCTCGCCGTCGTCGAAGGTCTCCCAGGCCTCGACCACCGCGTCCAGCCCGGCGACCTCGCGGCCGGGCAGGGCGTCGAAGCGGCGCAGCAGTTCGTCGGCGGCGATCCCCTGGACCTGGGTGAGGCAGTAGGCCTCGCCCAGGACGGGGTAGCGCTGCTCGAACCAGGTGTAGTCGGTGGCGTGTGCGGCGGTCATGCCCCGATGATGCCGGACCCCACCGACACCGCCGGGGCCGGGGCATCGTCCAGCCCGCCCCTGCTCAGCGCCAGACCGGTGCGTCGGTGCCCCAACGCCCGGGCGGGCGCGACCAGTCGGCGGGCGCGCCCCGGTAGCCGATCGGCGGCAGGGCGTGGCGCAGCCGCCCGTACGCGGAGTCGGTCTCGGCGAGCCACCGGGACGGGTCGTACGGCTCGGTGGAGGCCTCTTCCGGTTCCTCCCGGTCGATGCCGTGCAGCAGCCAGGAGGCCGTACCCGCCAGGGAGAAGCGCAGATGGCGGCCGCCGGGGCGGTCGGTGCGCTGGTCGGTGAGGGCGCGCAGGACGGCGGCGGCCACGAGGTAGCCGGTGCCGTGGTCGAGGGCCTGGGCGGGCAGGACGCCGGGGTGGCCGTCGGCGGCGGCCTCGTGGGCGGCGATGCCGACGCCGGCCTGGACGAGACTGTCGAAGCCCCGCCGCCCCGCCCACGGACCGGTCCAGCCCCAGGCGCAGATCTGGGCGACGACCAGGTCGGGTCGGCGGGCGAACAGCGCCTCCGGGGCCAGGCCGTGGGCGTCGAGGGCACCGGGACGGTAGGCGGTGACGACCACGTCGGCGGTGGCCAGCAGTTCCTCGAAGACGGCCCGGTCCGCGGGCTCGGCGAGGTCGAGGCGGGTGGAGCGCTTGCCGAACCCGGTGTCGGCGTGGGCGTCGTCGGACTCGGGCAGCCGGGGCGAGTCGACGCGCAGGACGTCGGCGCCGAGCAGGGCGAGGGTGCGGGTGGCGACCGGTCCGGCGATCACCCGGGTGAGGTCGAGGACCCGGATGCCGTCGGCGGGCCGGTCCACGGGGGCCGCGCCGAGCGGACGGGCGGACGCGGCGACAGTGGCGATGGCGGCAGCGGTGCCGACTTCCCGGTGCTCGACCAGGGGGAGCACGGTCTCGCTCACCGGCACGACGGCGACCGCGAGCGCCCCCGCCGCGTACGCGCGCTCCTGGACCTGCTCGGCCGGCAGCTTCCCGAGCACCTCGGCGAGTTCCTCGGGCCCGGCGTCCGCGGCGAGGCCGAGGGCGGCGAGCAGCCGGGTGCGGTGGTGCGGGTAGTTCGCGTGGGTGCGGACCCACCCGTCGGCGGTGCGCCAGAAGCCCGAGTGCGGGGCGAAGTTGACGGGCGAGCGGCCGTCGACCGTCAGGTGCCGCTCACTGACGAAGGCGGTCGCGACGGCACCCTGGTCCACCCGGACGGCGGGGACCGGCCCGCCGCCGCGGAGGGCCGCGAGCTCGGCGGCGGCGAGCGAGCAGACCGCGACGGTGGCCCGGGCGAGGCGTCGCACCGGCAGCCCGGAGGCCAGCACGTCGTCCGGGCCGTGGAAGCTCACCCGCTCCACCAGCTCGGCCGGGCCGCCGAGGGCAGCCCAGGCGTCGGCGGTGGGACGGTCGACGGAGCGGGCCGCCCCGCTGGGACCGGAGGTTCCTTCGGAAAACGGACGATCAGTCATGTCCGGCATTCTGCTCCCGTTCGCACGCACCCGCTGTGACGCCCGCCACCGGGACCGCCACCGGCACCGGCACAGGGCCGCGGGGCCGCGGGTAGGGTGCGAACCGGCGGCGCGAACGGGTGTACGGACCGTGGCCGCCCGTACCGGGGCAGACCGGCACGCCGCGACACCGTGACACCGTGGGGGACGACTTGGACCTGATCCGCCGCCTCGACCTGGGCTACT
Organism: Kitasatospora xanthocidica; assembly: GCF_014656195.1. GTDB lineage: Bacteria > Actinomycetota > Actinomycetes > Streptomycetales > Streptomycetaceae > Kitasatospora > Kitasatospora xanthocidica. The sequence continues at coordinate 422,127 of NZ_BNBY01000002.1, forward strand.
TCGTCCGCCCGGCCGCCGAAGCAGGCGGCCCGGAACCGCGGGTGGAGCCGGTGCTCGCGTACCTGGTCCGGCGCCCGGAGGGGCTGCTGCTGTTCGACACCGGGATCGGCGGCGGCGAGCCGGAGACCGAGGCCCACTACCGCCCGGTCCGCCGGCCGCTGCCCGAGGCGCTCGCCGCGGCCGGGGTCTCCCTCCGCGACGTCGACCTGGTGGTCAACTGCCACCTGCACTTCGACCACTGCGGCGGGAACCCGCTGCTGGCCGGCACCACCGTCCTGGTGCAGACCGCCGAGCTGGCCGCCGCCCGGCGCGGTGGCCACACCATCGACGCCCTGGTCGACTTCCGCGGCGCCGACTACCGCGAGCTGGACGGCGAGGCGGAGGTCTGGCCCGGTGTCCGGGTGCTGCCCACCCCCGGCCACACCGAGGGCCACCAGTCGCTGCTGGTCGAACGCTCGGGCGGCGGACCGGTCCTGCTGGCCGGTCAGGCGTACGACTTCGCCTCCGAGTACGGGCAGGCGCTGCTCGCCCGGCGGGCGGCGCACGAGGGCGTGGCCGCGCCGCTGCCCGGCTACCGGGCCTGGCTCGACCGGATCGCCGAGCACGCACCGCACCGGGTGCTCTTCGCGCACGACCACGCGGTGTGGGAGCCGTCCGAGTAGCGGGCGCGCCGGGCGCAACACCCCGCGAAGCACGCCCGGCCGGACGGTCCGCGAGGCACGCCGGGCCGGACGCTCAGAAGGTGAACCGCAGCGAGCGGACCCGGTGGTCGAAGCTGGACGGGACCAGCTCCGGCTCGCCGACCGAGCGGGCCTCCGGCAGCCGGGTGAACAGCTCCCGGAACAGCGCCGTCATCTCCTGCCGGGCCAGGTGCGCGCCGAGGCAGTAGTGCGGTCCGCCGCCGCCGTAGCCGAGGTGGGGGTTGGGCGTGCGGGTGAGGTCGAAGGCGTCCGGGTCGGGGAAGACCGCCTCGTCGCGGTTGGCGGAGCCGTAGTACAGCGCCACCTTCTCCCCCGCGCGCAGCAGCGGGCCGCCGGGCCCGCCGAGCTCGTGGTCGACGGCGACGGTCCGGTGGAACTGGATGATCGGCGTGGCGTGGCGGACCATCTCGTCCACCGCGCCGTCGAGCCGCCCGTCCAGGTCGGCGAGGAGCAGGGCCCGCTGCTCGGGGTGGACGGTCAGCAGGTGCAGGCCGTGGGCGAGCGCGTTGCGGGTGGTCTCGACGCCGGCGACCAGCAGCAGGGTGAAGAAGGCGCCGAGTTCGCGGCCGGTGAGCCGGCGGCCGTCCACGTCGGCGGTGACCAGCGCGGAGACCAGGTCCTCGGCCGGCCGGCGGCGGCGCTCCCGGCCGATCCCGGCCACGATGACCTGCATCCGGGCGAGCGCCCGCAGCCCGCGCCCGGGCGACCGGAGCCGCCGGCTCAGCGTACGGGCCACCCCGATGTCCGCGGAGGTGCGGTTGACCAGGTCGAGGATCTCGCGGCGCGGCCGCTCGGGGATGCCCATCATGGTGCAGATCACCTGGAACGGGAGTTCGGCGGCGACCGCGCTCACGAAGTCCTCGGGCCGGTCCCGCTCCACCCGGTCGACCAGCGCGGTGCTGATCCGCCGGACGTCCTCCTCGACCCTGCCGAGCAGCCGCGGGGTGAACGCCCGGGAGACGATCCGGCGCAGCTGGGCGTGCCGGGGGTCGTCCAGGTTGACCATCGAGTCGCCGAACAGCAGCCGGACCCAGCGGGCCGGGGCGGGGGTGGTGACGCCGGGGCCGCTCAGGAAGACGGCGGGGGTGCGGCTGGCCTCCACCACGTCGGCGTGACGGACCAGGGCGTGGAAGCCCCGCCCGGTGGCGCGGTCGCCGAAGTAGACCGGGCCCGGGAGGCGGCGCAGCTCCGCGAAGGCGGCGGCACGGGCGGGAACGGGCAGCCGCCAGAAGGCGGGGTCGGCGAGGTCGACAGCCGCGACCCGGTCGGCAGGACCGGCAGCGTCGGCACGGTTGGTAAAGCTGGCAAAGGACTCCGTGGTGTCCGCCGGGGTCTCCATGGCCGGACCTCCCTGCTTCTGGACGGCGCCGTTCCGGTACGCACGGAACGTACTGGCTCGTGCACATTTAGTGAGCAGGCGGTGAGTGCTTGTCAAGCTGCACCGATGGTCGTACGAGCGGGTGTTCGGTTCGACGGATCAACGCCGGGGCGGCCGGAGGGCGGCCGGGGATGGTCTCACGGGACGGAACCGGCCAATACCGGAGGGTGCGGTACGGGCCGGGCGGGACGGGTGCGACGATGAGTGCCATCGTGATGACCGACCGGATCCGCCTGCTGCGCGCCGTGGTCTTCGCCGCGCTGTGCGTGGCGACGGCCGCCACCGCGCACGTCGCCATGGCCGGCTCCGGGGTCTCGCCGACGGTACTGGCCGGCGCGTTCGCGGCGGTCCTGGGACTGACCTGGCTGCTCGCCGGGAAGCGGCGCGGGCTCGGCGTGATCAGCGCCTGGATGGTCGTGGCGCAGACCGCGCTGCACCAGTTGTTCGAACAGGCCGGGGCGTTCGGCCGCGGGGGCGGCGGTCTCGGCCGGCTCGCCACCACGGACTGGGCCTCCCTCCTGCTCTGCCACCCGGACCGGCTGCCCGCCGGGCTCTCACCGCTCGACCTGGCGCGGATGGCGGGCATCGACCCGGACGCCCCGCCGGCCACCGGTGGAGTGCGCCCCACCCTGGGGCTGCACCACGCGTCGTCCGCGGCGGGAGCCTCCGCCGACGGGACGGCCATGGACCTGGGCCTGCCCGGAATGGCCGGAATGCCCGGCATGTCGCACCCGATGCCCGGCGGGATGCCCGCCGGGACGACGGGCGGCGCCGCGCACGGGATGACGCACGACATGGCAGGTGGCATGGCGGGCGGCATGTCCCACGGGATGTCGCCCGCCATGGCCGCCGGCCACGTGCTGGCCGCGCTCGCGTGCGCGCTGCTGCTGTGGCGCGGTGACGCGGTGCTGGTCCGGCTCTTCGAACTGCTCGGCGCGCTCGGCGGCGGCGTCGTCGGGGCGCTGCTGCTCCCGCTGCTCGTACTGTTCGCGCGCCCCTTCGGCCACCGGGCCCCGGCCCCGCCCCGGCCCGCCGACGACCGGGCCAGGCCGCCCCGGTCGGTCCTGCTCACCCACGCCGTCGTCCGGCGCGGACCGCCGACGTTCGCCCTCGCCAGCTGACGCGCCCGCCGCCGCTCCCCCGGCCTCCTCCGGCCATCGGACCCCTGCGACGGGCAGGTCGCCCTGCCGTACGGCCGCGTCCTCCGCCGCCGTGCCGCCAGGGCGCGGGCCCGCGCCCGCCGCCGCTCCCACCGGTCGATCCGGGAGGTGCGCGGTACTGCGCGGCCGCCCACGGACGCCGACGGCGCCGCCCTGAGCGGGGCCGTTCCCAGCCTTCCCCTCGGGACCTTTCCATGCCTGACTACGACGGCGCACCGGCTCCGGCCGGCGCCACCGTCCTACCGTTCCGCGGCCTCCGGGCCCTCCGAGCCCTCCGGAGCGCGACCGACCAGCCCCTCCGCCTCCAGGCCGGCCATCAGCCGGGCCGACCACTCCGGGGACGGACCGTCGGCGGCGGCCGCCAGGACCCGGCCGCGCAGCCGCTCCGCCCGCTCCAGCCAGTCCCGGCAACCGGCGCAGCGCGCGACGTGCTTGTCCAGCCGGGCGCCGGCGAGACCGCTCGGTTCGCCGTCCAGGCGTGCGGACAGAGCGGTACGGAACTGCGCGCATCTCATATCACCATCGTCCCGCACGGCCGCAGGGACGGCGTCGACCGGGTCGGGGCCGGCCGCTACGGGACCGAGCCCGCCGGGACCGGGTACGTCGGGACCGCCCGGGTCGGAGGCCGCCGTGGATGACGACCAGCTCACGGCGCTCGCGCTGACCGCCCGCTCCGGCCGGGCCGCGGACGTCGAGGCCTTCGTCCGCGCCACCCAGCGGGACGTCTGGCGCTTCGTCGCCCATCTGACCGACGTCCAGTCCGCGGACGACCTCGCACAGGAGACCTTCCTGCGCGCACTGCGCGGCCTGCCCGCCTTCGCCGGCCGCTCCTCGGCCCGCACCTGGCTGCTGTCGATCGCCCGGCGCACGGTGATCGACCGGTACCGGATGGCCGCGGCCCGGCCGCGCTTCGCGGCACTGCCGGACTGGCAGGAGGCGGCGGAACGGCAGAGCGGGACGCCGGAGGCCGGGTTCGAGGACGGCATCGCGCTCGACGACCTGCTCGACCGGGTGCCCGCCCAGCGCCGGGAGGCCTTCGTGCTGACCCAGGTGGTCGGACTGAGCTACGCCGAGGCGGCCGAGGTCGCCGGCTGCCCCGTCGGCACCGTCCGCTCCCGGGTCGCCCGGGCGCGGGAGGAGCTGATGGCACGACTGCGCGCGGCGGAGGCCGGGGAGCTCGCCACCGCCTGCTGAGGCGGGCGAGGACTGACGGACTTCGGGTAACAGATGACAGCTGACAGATTTCGAAATCTGTCAGCTGTCATCTGTTCTCTGTCATCTGTTCTCTGTCATCTGTTCTCCGTCGGCCGCCGCCCACCCGCCGGGCAGCGCCGCCGAAAAAATCATCCAAGTGTTCGGAACCGGAGCCCTCGCGCCCCCGACTGCTGTACCGGACCCCGCCGCCGAGGCGGTGTCCGGTTTACGGCAGCACGGAACGGAGGGACTCCATGGCAGCGCAACAGCCCACGGCCGCCGCAGCACTGACTGACCATCAGGCCGAGCCGGTCGACCGCTGGAGCCTGGTGGTGGCCGCGGGCCTGCTCTCGTTCGTCGCGATGCTCGACATGAACGTGGTCAACCTGGCGCTCACCGACATATCGACCGGTCTGCACGTCTCCCCCGGGGTCGCCCAGTGGGCCGTCCTCGGCTACCAACTCCCGCTCGTCGCCCTCCTCCTGCCCGCCGGCCGGTGGCTGGACCAGGTCGGCACCCGGTCGGCGCTGCTGCTCGCGGTCGGCTGCTTCGCCGGCTGCAGCGTGCTCGCGTCCGCAGCCCCGTGGGCGGGCTGGCTGATCGCGGCCCGTCTGCTGCAGGGCGCCTTCGGGGCCGTGCTCTTCGTCCTGATGCCGGTGCTCGCCGCGACCTCCGTCCGGCCCGAGCTGCGCGGGCGGGCGATGAGCGTGCCCGCGACGCTGGGCCCGCTCGGCGCGGTGACCGGCCCGGTCATCGGCGGCCTGCTGCTGGACCACCTCGGCTGGCGGGCGATCTTCCTGGTCAAACTGCCGGTCTGCCTGGCAGCCGTGCTCATCGTGCGGCGGCATGCCCCGCGACGCGGCGGGCTGCGGCTGCCCGACCGGGGTTCGCTCGGGGACGCCGCCCTGATCGGCGGCGCCGTCGCCGCCGTCCTGCTCGGACTGACCCTGGCCCCCGGGGCCCCGCAGTGGCTGCTGCTCGTGCTGCCCGCCGCACCGCTGGTGCTGCTGTGGCTGCGCCGCCCCGGCGGCCGGCCGGTGGCGGAGGTGCTGCGGGCCGCCGGAACCGCCGGGGTCAACGCCTCGGTGCTGGCGCTCGCCGCCGGTTTCGCGGCCTGCCACTACCTGCTCGCCCAGTACCTGCGCGGCCCTCGGGGCGAGAGCGCCACCACCACCGCGCTGACCATGCTGGCGTTCCCGCTCGGCATGGTGCTGGCCGGCCGGGTCGGCGGACGGCTGGCCGACCGCTGGGGCGCCCGCCCGACCGCGCTCACCGGCGCCGCCGTCACCACCCTCGGCCTGGCCCTGCTCATCCCGCTGGACACCGGCTGGTCCGCCGGGGACATCGCCGCCCGGCTCGCCCTCGCCGGCGCCGGGATGGGCCTCAACGGCGGCCCCACCCAGGCCCTGGTGATGACCGCCTCCCCGCCCGGGAAGCTCGCCACCGCCGGCTCCGCCGTCCAGCTCGCCCGCAGCCTCGGCTTCGCCCTCGGGCCGGCCCTGGCCACCGCCGCCGCGCTGGCCGGCGACCGCGCCACCACCGGGACCCGCGCCGGGATCTCCCTGGCGGCCCTGGTCGCCGGCACCGCCGTCGTCCTGCTCGCCCTGCACCGCCACCGCCGGACCTGACCGGGCCTCCCCGGAAACGCCCGCCCCCAACCGCCCGAACCGCCCCAACCGCCCGAGCCGCCCCAACCGCAGTGAAGGACCGCCCAGATGACCGACACGATCCCCGACCCGGCCACCACCGAGGGCGCCGCGCGCTGCCCGTACGGGTACGACCGGCTGCCCTCCCCCGTCCCGTTGTACGGGCCGGAGTACAAGAGCGACCCGTACCCGCTGTACCGGCGGATGCGCGAGGCCGGACCGGTGCACCGGGTGGAGTTCCCCAGCGGCATCCACGCCTGGCTGGTCACCGGCTACCAGGCCGCCCACACGGCCCTCAACGACCCCCGCCTCGGCAAGAACCACGCCCTGGGCAACGACAATTGGCGCCGGCTCGCGTCGATCATGCCCGAGCCCCAGCACTCCCAGCTCCAGGTGCACCTGCTCCACCAGGACCCGCCCAAGCACACCTCGATGCGCCGGCTCGTCCTGGACGCCTTCGCCCCGCGCCGGGTGGAGTCGCTGCGCCCCCGGCTGCAGGAGCTGGCGGACGCCCTGGTGGACCGGCTGCCCGAGACCGGCGGCGCCGACCTGGTGGCCGGGTTCGCGGCCCACTACCCCTTCCAGGTGCTCGCCGAAGTCATCGGCCTCCCCGCCGAGTTGGCCGACCGCTTCGACCGCGACTGGGGCAAGGTGGTCCAGCCGGTCGGCCCGCAGGACCCCGGCCGGCCGGCGTACGAGGCACGGCTGCGCGGCCTGCAGACGTACATCGCCGACGTCGTCACCCGCAAGCGGAGCGACTGCCGGGAGCCCGGCTGGGAGGAGTCCGAGGACCTGCTCGGCCGGCTCGTCGCCGCCCACGACGCGGGCGAGTTGAGCCGCGAGGAGCTCGACTCCATGGTGTTCCAGCTGCTGGTCGCCGGCCAGGAGCCGGTCACCAACCAGATCACCACCATGCTGATCACCCTGCTGCGCCACCCCGAGCAGCTCGACCGCCTGCGCGGGGGCCTCGACGAGCCCGGACTGCTCGCCCGGGCGGTGGAGGAACTGCTGCGCCACGACGCCGCGTTCGAGCTGACCACCTGGCGGTTCTTCACCGAGGACAGCGACCTGTTCGGCACCACCGTCCCGGCCGGCGACTCGGTGATCGTCTCGCTCTGCGCCGCCAACCGCGACGGGGAGCGGTTCCCCGAGGCCGACCGCCTCGACCTCGACCGCTCCCCCAACGCCCACCTCGCCTTCGGCCACGGCATCCACTACTGCCCCGGCGCGGCGCTGGCCCGGGCCGAACTCGGGATCGCCGTCGGCACCCTGCTCTCCCGCCTGTCCGGCCTGCGTCCGGCAGAGGCCCCGGGCGACGGCCTGGCGGACCTCACCTGGATCCCCGCCGTCCTGGCCCGCGGCGTCAACCGGCTGCCCGTCGCCTACGACCGGCGCCGCTGACCCGCCCAACGCGCCGCCCGGCACCGCAGCACCGAGGGCGCCCCAGCAACACAACACCCCGGCACCGACCCCGGCTCCGCCTGCCCGAAGCCCGTACCGCATCACCATCCGTGGAGGACCCGCCATGCCGCCCGTCGGCACCGCCATCGCCCCGAGCCCCAGCGCCAGCCCCACCACCCCGGCTCCCGTCACCGGGCCCGGGGACCACCCCGCGGCCGAGCGGCTCGCCGCCCGCGTCCTCGGCCTGCTGCTGCCGCACCGCCGCGCCTCCGACCCGGAGTTCGAGGCCCGGCCGGAGCACTTCCCGCTCCAGCTCGCGCAGGTGGCGGCCTTCGTCGCCGCCGGTGAGCCGATCGTGTTCACCCTGCCCGGCTTCCCGTGCAAGTCACCGAACCCCGCGAAGGTGCTCGGCCACCTGCCCGACGAGGGCGAACGGCTGTCTCTGACCTTCCTCGACCGGCTCTGCGCCGAGATAGGCCGCCTCCACGAGCCCGGGGCCCGGATCCTGATCTGCTCCGACGGTCACGTCTTCGGCGACCTGATCAACGTCCCGGACGACCACATCGACGCGTACTCCGACGAGTTGACCGCGATGATCGCCCGCGAGGGCCTGGACCACCTCGACACCTTCGACCTGCGGGACGTCCTCGGCGACCTCCCGTACGACGACAAGCGCGCCCGGGTGCACGAGGAGTACGCCCCCACCGTCGAGGAGCTGCGCGAGCAGGTGCTGACCGAGGAGGAGACCCTGCGGCTCTACCGCGGCATCACCCGCTTCCTCACCGAGGACACCGTCAGCTTCCCCGGCACCCGCTCGGCCCTGCAACGGGAGTGCCGACGCCGCGCCTACGGGGTGATCCAGCGCAGCCGTGCCTGGGGCGAGTTGATCGCCGAGCACCACCCCCGGGCGGTCCGGCTCTCCATCCACCCGCAGCCGGCCGGGGTGGCGAAGTTCGGCATCCGGCTGCTGGCCGCGGCCGACGCCTGGACCACGCCCTGGCACTCCTCGGTGCTCCACCGGGAGGACGGGACCTGGGAGTTGCTGCGCAGCGAGGAGGCCGGTCGGCTCGGCCGGCTGGTGCTGCGCGACGGCCGGCCGAGCCACTACGAGAGCCACCCGCAAGGCCACTGAGGGGAAGCCCCCTGGGAAGAGCCACAGGGCGGGGCCGGAGACCGGCCTACCGCTCCGCCGCGGGGACCACCGCACCGACCGGAGTGCGGTGGTCGAAGGCGATCAACGGATCGCCGGTGAGCGGGTGTTCGACCACCGCGGCCCGTACCCCGAAGACCTCCGCCAGCAGTTCGGCGGTCAGCACCTCGCGCGGCTTCCCGGAGGCGACCAGGGCGCCGCGGTGCAGGACGTGCAGCCGGTCGCAGACCGAGGCCGCGGCGTTGAGGTCGTGCAGGGCCACCAACGTGGTGCGGCGCTGTTCCCGCAGCAGGGCCAGGAGTTCGACCTGATGGCGGACGTCCAGGTGGTTGGTCGGCTCGTCCAGCACCAGGACGGCCGGCTGCTGCGCGAGCGCGCGGGCCAGCAGCACCCGCTGGCGTTCGCCGCCGGACAGCTGGGAGAACCGGCGGTCGGCGGCCGCCGCCATCCCCACCCGGGCCAGCGCCCCGGCGGTGATCCGGTGGTCCTCGGCGTCGTCGGCGGCGAAGGCCCGCTTGTACGGGGTACGGCCCATCGCGACCACCTCGCGCACGGTCAACTCGAAGTCCCCACCGCGTTCCTGGGGCAGCGCCCCGATGTGCCGGGCGGACTGCGCGGGCCGCAGCTCCGCGAGGTCCTGCCCGGCCAGCAGCACCCGCCCGGCGCTCGGCCGCAGGTGCCGGTAGACGGTGCGCAGCAGACTGGACTTGCCGCTCCCGTTGGGCCCGACCAGTCCGGCGATCTCCCCCTCCTCGGCGACCAGGTGGACCCCGGCCAGCACGGTCCGCCCGGCCAGGGCGACGCTCAAGTCCTCGACGGCGATCCTCAACTGCGCTCCAGACGTCGGTCCAGCAGGTAGAGCAGGGTGGGGGCGCCGAGCACGGCGGTGACCACGCCGATCGGCAGTTCCTGGCCGTCCAGGGCGGTCCGGGCGACCGTGTCGACGACGACCAGCAGCAGGGCCCCGGTCAGCGCGGACAGCGGCAGCAGGCGCCGGTGGTCGCCGCCGAGGAGCAGTCGGCACACGTGCGGCACCATCAGCCCGACGAAGCCGATCGCCCCGGAGACGGCGACCAGGACCCCGGTGAGCACGCTGGTGACGACGAAGACCTCGCGGCGCAGCCGGGCGACGTCCACGCCGAGCCCGGCCGCCGTCTCGTCGCCCATCAGCATCGCGTTGAGCCCCCGGGCGCGGGCCTGGAGCAGAGCGAGACCGAGCGCCACGGCGACGGCGGGGACGGCGAGTTGGGCCCAGACGGCGCCGCCGAGGCTGCCCATGAGCCAGAACAGCACGCCCCGGGTCTGCTGCTCGTCGCGGGTCTGCAGGACGAGGTAGCTGGTGATGCCGCCGAGGAACTGGGCGATGCCGATGCCGGCGAGCACCAGGCGCAGCGGGGAGAAGCCGCCGCCGCGCCGGGCCATCAGCCACACCAGCGAGAACGCGGCGAGCGCGCCGGCGAACGCCGCCAGGGAGACGGTGAGGCCGAGCGCGCTGCCGAAGGAGAGCTGGAGTCCGAAGGTGGTGCCGAGCACGATCGCGGCGACCGCGCCCAGGGAGGCGCCGGAGGAGATGCCGAGCAGGTACGGGTCGGCCAGCGGGTTGCGGACCAGGGCCTGGACGGCGGTGCCGACCAGGCCGAGCCCGGCGCCCACCACTCCCGCCAACAGGGCGCGCGGGACGCGTAGTTGCCAGACGATGAGGTCGCGGGTGCCGGCTTCGGGGGTCTGCCCGGTCAGCCGGCGGGCGACCACCGACCAGACCTCGCCGGGCGGGATGTCCACCGACCCGAGCGAGACGGCCGCGGTCAGCGCGAGCACCAGGGCGACGGCGAGGGCGGCGGCCAGCGGCCCGGCCTGCAGCATGCGGGCCGGGCGCGGGCTGTCGACCGCCTCGACGTGATCGACCGACGTGGACGTCACGGACTACTGCCCGTTCTTGACGAGGTCAGGGTGGACGGTCGCGGCGATCTGCCGGACGGCGTCGGCGTTGCGCACGCCCGCGATGGTGGTCACCTCGGAGCCGAGCCGGACGAAGTGCCCCTCCTGGACGGCCTTCAGGCCCTGGGTCGCGGGGAAGCTCCTCAGGAACGCCTCCGCGTCGTCGAAGGCCTTGCGGGTGGCCTCCTCGCTGCCCCGGTTGCGGACCGCGAGCTGGATCCAGTCCGGGTTCTTGGCGACGACGTCCTCCCAGGAGCCCGGCTTGAAGTCGGCGTCGCAGTCGGCGAACACGTTGCGCGCCCCGGCCTGGGTGATCACGGCGTTGGCGACCTGCCGCCCGCACACCGCCACCGGCTGCTTGGTCCCGGCGTCGAAGTCGAAGACGAAGTAGCTCGGCCGCTGCCCCTCCGGGACGCCGGCGAGCGCGGTGCGGACCTCACCTATCCGCTTCTCCATCCCGGTCACCAGCTCCTCCGCGCGGGCCGCCGTGCCGGTGACCGCTCCGAGCCGTCGGATGTCGTCCTCGACCCCGGCGAGGTCGGTGCGCGGCGCCTTGGCGGCCTTCGGGGTGCCGGCGCAGGCGGTGGAGAGCAGGAAGACGTGCTGGATGCCGGCCGCCGCGTACTCCTCCTCGCTCGGCCCGGTGGCGCCGCCGCCCATCATCGGCATCGCGCTGAAGGTGTCGACGTAGAGGTCGGCACCGGAGCCCAGCAGCTTCTCCTTGGGGATCACCTTGTCCCCCAGCACCGGGACCTTGCCGCCCTGGTCAGCGAGGTCCGCGGGCAGGGTGCCCTTTCCGGGCGGGAAGCCGGTGCCGATCACCCGGTCACCCGCGCCCAGCCGGAGCAGCATCTCCAGGCTCGACGCGTTGCTGGTGACGATCTTCGCCGGTGCCTTGGCGATGACGGTCTCCTTGCCCGCGCAGTCGGCGACCTTGACCGGGTAGGCACCGGCCGGCGCGGCCTGGGCGGTGACGGAGGAACCCTGGCCACCCCCGCCACCGCTTCCGCAGGCCGTGGCGAACAGGGCGACGGCGGCCGCGATTCCGCAGACAACGCGTGGGCGCATGACAACTCTCCTGGTGGGTGATCCGTGCTCGGGCCCGTGCTGCGGACCCGGACCAGGTAGTCGGACGGCCCGGGCGGTGGGTTCCGGCGGATCCCGGCGGATTCTTGTCCGGCACCGGCGGGCTCACAGCGGATTCACGACCGGCCCCCGGGCGGATTCACGGCGGACATAGGCTGGCCGGATGGCCGACCCCACCACCGCGCGCGACGATCTCGACCTTCCCGTCCGGCTCGGGCCGCACCCGCCCCGCCGGGTGGTCTCGCTGGTGCCCTCGCTGACCGAGGCGGTCGCCGCCACCGCCCCCGAGCTGCTGGTCGGCGCCACCGACTGGTGCAGCCACCCCGCCGACCTGGCCGTCACCCGGATCGGCGGCACCAAGAACCCGGACGTCCCGGCCGTCCTCGCGCTCGGACCCGACCTGGTCATCGCCAACGACGAGGAGAACCGGCGCCCCGACCTGGACGCGCTGCGGGCGGCCGGCGTCCCGGTCTGGGTCACCGACATCCGCACCCTGGACGACGCCTTCCGCTCGCTGCACCGGCTGCTGACCCTCGCCTGCCGACTGCCGCGCCCCGCCTGGCTGGACGAGGCGGAGGCGGCCTGGGCACCGGCCGCGCCGGCGAAGGGGACGGGAGCGGGACCGGGGACGGGGACGAGGACGGGGACGGGGACAGGCACGGGCCCCCGGGCGATCGTGCCGATCTGGCGCCGCCCCTGGATGGTGCTCGGCCACGACACCTTCGCCGGGGACCTGCTGCGCCGTCTCGGCCTGCACCTCGTCCACGCCGACCACCCCGAGCGCTACCCCGCCGTCCCGCTGCCCGAACTGCTCGCCGTCCGACCGGATCTGGTGGTGCTGCCGGACGAGCCGTACCGCTTCACCGCCGAGGACGGCCCGGAGGCGTTCCCGGGCACCCCGGTCGCCCTGGTCAGCGGACGGCACCTGACCTGGTACGGACCGTCCCTGGTCACCGCACCGGCCGTCCTTCGGCAGGCGCTCGACCACCCGTTCGTACGGGGCGGAACCAGCACCTCATAGGATGACCGCCACTCACCGGGCCCACCGGTGACGAGGGGGGACCACACATGAGAGCCAGCACCACCCGGCGGACACTGACCCTGGTGTCGGCCGCCGCCGTGTCGACCGCCGTCCTGGCGGGCTGCGGCACCCAGCACGCCGACCGGCACCAGGGCGCGGCGCCCGGCACCACCACGGTGGCCGCGAGCACCCCGTCCACCGAGAGCCCGATCGCGACACCGTCCGCGACCGCGACCGACAACGCGAGCCCGAGCGCCCCGGCGAGCGCCAGCCCGAGCGCGACCGCGAGCCCCGGCGCCCCGCAGAGCCCGAGTGCCGGCGCGGGCAAGTCCGGAAAGGCCACGCCGAGCACCCAGCCCGGCACCGCCGCCAGGGCCGGCGGCAACCCGCCCGCCGGCGTGCCCACCCAGCCTCCGGTCGCCAAGCCCGTCATCGCGGCCCCGGTGCCGACCGCCAAGCCCGGCCCCGTCGCACCCCCGCCGCCGCCCGCACCGCCGACCCCGCACGTGCCGCCACTGCAGAGCGGCTGCCAGCCCAGCAAGCCCCGGCCGGACGAACCCAAGGAAGCCGTCGCGGCCGCCCTCACCGCGGCCGCCGGCCAGTCCCGGACACTCAAGCTCGCCAGCGGCGGCACCGACCGGCTCCCGCCGCTGCCCGTCAACCTGGTCAAGGCGATCGCCTGGCAGGAGAGCGGCTGGCAGTCCGGCATCCTCGCCTGTGACGGCGGCATCGGCACCATGCAGGTCATGCCGAACACCATCAGCTGGATGAACGGCAAGTACGGCACCACCTCGGACGCCACCACGCTCACCGGCAACGTCCAGCTCGGCACCCAACTGCTCGACTGGCTCGTCGCCTACTACGGCGACTCCTCCTTCGGCGGCGGCTACGACCTCTCCCCCGACCCGGCCACCGGCAAGACGCCCCTGCTCGACCTGGTCATCTCCGCGTACAACGCGGGCGCGGGCAACGTGCACTACAACGCCGTCACCGACCCGGCCACCGGCCAGGTCGTCGGCAGCCTGGACATCCCCAACCCCGGGTACGTCGCCAACGTGAAGGCGCTGATGTCCGGCCAGCCCTGGAACAAGGCGGGCTGACCGGAGCCCCCGGAACGCGACCGGGCCCGGGACGCACGATCGCGTCCCGGGCCCGGTCGGTCAGGCGGTGTCCCCGTCAGCCGCGCGCGGCGGTGACGGCGGCGCCCAGCGCCTCCTTGATCCGGGGGCCGAGCCGGGCGAAGCCCAGCTCCTTCATGGCCGCCCGCAGCAGCTCCTCGTCACTCCGCTCGACCCCGTCGCCGTCCAGCCACCGCACGACGGCGAGCAGCTCGTCGGCCGAGTAGGCGGTCACGGGGCGACCGGGCGTGAAGTCCGGCTTCGCGGGACGGGCAGCGGACTCGGGCTCGACGGCGGGGGCCTCGGGCTCGACGGCGGGGGCCTCGGGCTCGACGGCGGGCTCGGGCTCGACCTCGGCAACCGGCTCGGCGGACTCCTCCGGGACGACCTCGGGCTCGACAGCGGGGGCCTCCACCTCAACGGCGACGGCCTCGACCTCGGGCTCAGCCTCGACCTCGGCCTCGACAGCCGGGGTCTCCGTCACGGCGGTCGGCTGCTCGACCTCGGCGGCAGGCTCCTCGACAACGGGCTCGGCCACCGGCTCGACGGCAACGCTGTCCTCAGCGGCCACGGCCTCCTCGGCGACGAGTTCCTCGGCGGCAGGCTCCTCGGCCACGGCCTCGATCTCGGCCTCGACAGCGGGCTCCTCGACCGCGACCTCGGCAACCGGCTCAACGTCAGCGGGCTCGTCGACGACCACGGTGTCGACCGCCTCGGCAGCAGCCTCCTCGGCCTCGACAGCGGCCGGCTCCACCTCGGCAGCGGGCTCGTCCGTCTCGGCGGCGGGCTCCTCCGCGACGACCTCGGTCTCCGTGACCTCGGCCTCGGCGGCGGGCTCCTCGACCACGACGACCGGCTCGGCCTCCTCGGCCAGGGCGGCGGTCGCGACGGCGACCAGGTCGTCGGCGGCCGGGGAGGGCGCCGGGAGGGAGACCACGGCGGCCGGGGTCTCGACCTCGGTCAGCTCCTCCACCGCGGCCGGCTCGACATCAGCGGCGTCCGTGTCGGCCTCCGGGCCCGACACCAGCTCGGTCTCGGCCGACGTCTCGACCGCTTCGTCGACCTCAAGCTCGGCCTCAACCTCAGGCTCGACCTCGACGACGGCCTCGGCCTCGTCGGCCTCAACAGCCGGAGCCTCCACCGAAGCCGGAGCCTCCTCGACGAGCCCGTCCCGCTGCCCACCGGCCAGCGCCTGACGCGCCGCGGCCTCGGCGTCCGACAGGTCGGCGACCGGCTCCTCGGCGACCGGCTCCTCAACGACCGTCTCAGGCACGTCCGACACCGCGACATCGGCACCCGGGGCATCCGACGCCTCAACGTCCGACGTCTCGACGTCCGACGCCTCGACCTCCGACGCCTCGACCTCCGGCTCCTCGGTCACCGGCTCCTCGACCGCGGTCTGCCCCGCCAGCCCGTCGCGCTGCCCGCTCGCCAGTGCCTGGCGGGCCGAGTACGCGGCCTCGGCGGCGCGGCGGTCGGCCTTGGCGGTGGCGAGTTCGGCGAGCAGGTCGCCGAGGCCGGCCTCCTCCAGGGTGGCGCGCAGGCCGCCGATGGTGGGGAGGCGGTAGAGGGTGCCTTCGTCGGCGGCGAGCCGCTCGACGAGGTCGATCAGTTCGGCGAAGGGCAGCCCGTCCAGGTCGTGGTCGGGCAGCAGGCGGGCGAGTTCGCGCAGGCCGGTGCCGATCGCTTCGACGGCCTGGGCGGTGCGCTCGACCAGGGCGCCGTCGGCGGGGGCGACCGGAAGGGTGCCGGCCGGGGCGAGGGCGGCCCAGGCGCGGCGCTCGATCTCGGCGGAGGTGAGGGCCTCGTGCAGGTCCTCGCGGCGGACCCGGCGGTCGGTGGCGAGGGCGGTGGCCTGCTTGCGCAGCGAGCGGCCGCGCAGCCAGGACAGCTTGACGCCGTTCTCGCGGCGCCAGGCGCTGTCGGCGGTGGCGGCGGCGAGGGCGCCGAGGTCGGCGTCGTACGCGGCGGTGGTGAGGGTCGCGGAGGTGCGGTGCACCCGCTGGAGCATCTCGACCAGGAGCGCGGTCTTAGCGACGGTGTCGGGCTCGTCCAGCTTGACCTCGGTGGCCAGGGCGGTGACGGCCTCCCAGGTCTGCTGCAGGTCGCGGCCGCGCAGTTCGGCGAGCGCGGTGGAGGCGGCGCGGGCGTCCTCCGGGGTGGCGACGGTGTCGACGGCCGCGTACCAGGCGTGGGTGTCGGCGGTGAGCGTGAAGGCCCCGAGTTCGGCGTAGCGGCCGAGGTCCTCGCGGAGGTCGGTCTCCGCGGCGGCGTCCTGGGGGTCCTTGACGTCTGCGGCGTCGGCGACGTCCACCGGGTCGGCTGCGTCGGCGTTGCGCGAGTGAAGCACTGTCATGTGAGGTCCGGTTCTGGGCGACGGCGGCGGGGCTGACGACGAGGGACGGCGGACCGGTTGCGCGGGGGTGCCCCTGGGGCGGGGCGAGGGGGCGCGCGGTCGGCCTGCCGGTTGTGGGAGGCCAGAATACGGGTGCCCGTTCGAGCCTTGCACGCACCCACCGCCCCGACGGGCCGGTGTCGTGTGCCATACCGCCCGCCTGGCCGCTACTCGGGGGACCCGCCCGGGTGGTCCGGCGCTGGTCCGGGCGGGTGTCCCGGCCTCCGAACGGTGGACGGACCGGGGCGGGGGCCCGGCCGCCGAGGCCGTTCCAGCGGGACCTCGCGGAGTCCGCGCCGGGGCCGGCCCCGTGGTGGTCGGTGCCCGGCCCGACCGAGGGCGGCGAGGTCGACCGGCGCGAGGTACTCGCCCAGCGCGGTGCGGTGCCACCACGCGCCGGTTTCCCGCAGTTCGCGCCAATCGGTGAACCGGTAGAGGTGGAGGGTCGCCCGGACGTGGGTCGGTGGGGCGTCCGGGAAGGGGTTGTGGCGCAGCAGCCGCAGCGTCGCCGGGTCGCCGGCCAGCAGCCGGGCGACGAAGGGCAGGAACCAGGGGCGGGCGTAGTCGGGCGAGATGCCGGCGAACCACATCAGCCAGTCCAGCCGCAGGTGGTAGGGGGCGTACTGACGCGGGAGGCGGCGCACGTCACCGGGCTTGCCCTTGAAGCCGTACTCGCGCCAGACCGTTCGCGGGGTGAGGACCGACTCGTCGGTGCCTTCGACGACGACTTCCCGGCGGAGGCGGTTGACGCTGCCGAAGGCGCCGTAGGTGTTGACGAGGTGGAGCCGGTTGAAGGAGCGGTTCATGACCTGGCCGCGGGAGACCATGTTCCGTACCGGCCAGTAGCTGAGCACGAGGACGGCCGCGGCCAGCGCGATCACCAGGGCTTCGTACCAGAGCGGGGTGCCGGGGTAGGCGCGGGCGTGGACGGGCAGGCCGAGGCGGGCGGGTTCCACGGCGGCGAGGGCGAGGGCGACGGTGAGCCAGTTGAGCCAGGCGAAGTTGCCGGAGGCGATCAGCCACAGCTGGGTGGCGATGACGGCGCAGGCGGCGTAGCTCGCGACCGGCTGCGGGAGCAGCAGGCAGAGCGGTACGACGAGTTGGACGACGTGGTTGGCGGCCACCTCGACCCGATGCAGCGGGTCGGGCAGGTGGTGGAAGAACCAGCTGAGCGGCCCGGGCATCGGCTGGGTCTCGTGGTGGTAGCGCAGGCAGGTCAGGTCGCGCCAGCAGCTGTCGCCGCGCAGCTTGATCAGTCCGGCGCCGAACTCGACCCGGAGGACCAGCCAGCGCAGCAGCCACAGCACCGGCGTGGGCGGGGCGGTGTCGGCGTTGCCCAGGAAGGCGGCGAGGAAGCCGGCTTCGAGCAGCAGGGACTCCCAGCCGAAGGAGTACCAGGTCTGCCCCACGTTGACGATGGAGAGGTAGAGGACCCAGAGCACCGCCCAGAGCAGGATCGAGGCCCAGAGCGGGACGGCGTCGCCGAGCCCGGCGGTGACGGCGGCGGCGAGGGCGGCCCCGCCGAGGGCTACGGTGGCGAAGAACCGGTCGCTGAAGTGGAGGTGGAAGAGGCCGGGGGCCTGGCGGAACGGGACCCGGGCGGTGAAACGGGGCACCGGGAGCATGCCGTCCTCGCCGATGAGGGCGCGGAACTGCGCGGCGGCGTTGAGGAATCCGATCAGGTAGAGGGCGGCGAGCAGGCGTTGGACGAGCAGCCGGCTCAGCCAGTAGTCGGGGGCGGCGAACCAGTCCATGCGGCCCATGCCTACCACCGCCGCCCGGCGCGCGGGCCGGGCCGGGGCGCGGGCGCCGGACGGTTCACCCACTCGGCCCGCCCGAACTGCGCCGCACCGTACGGCCGGGGCCGCGGCCGGGTGTCGGGGGCGGCGGCCGGGGCCGCAGCCGGGGCCGGGGCACCTGCCGGGCTAGTCCGGACAGCGCTGTGGCGGGGAGCCTCTCCTCGGGGGTGAGAGGCGCCCCGCCACGGCGGTGGGCGGTACGGACGCGTCGTGCGGGTCGTGCGGGTCGTGCACGTCGTACGGGGAATGCGGATAGTGCGGGTACTGCGGATCACGCGGGTCGTGCGAGCAATGCGGGTAATACGGGCCAAACGGTCGGAGCGGGCGGTACGGTCGTGGGCCGTCGTGCCGCGCGGGGGCGGCCGGTCGGCGGTTCAGTTCGGCAGGACGAGTCCGGAGCCGCCGGCGATGCCCGGTCGGCCGGTCGTGGTCGCGACGCCGTTCTGCTGCAGCCGGTCGACCAGCAGTGCGGCCAGCGTGCCGAGTTCCTCCTCGGTCCGGGACTGCGCGGTGACATCCATGCCGACGGTGAGGACACCGTTGACCTGGCCGGTGCGCGCGGTCCGCATCGGGGTGCAGGTGAAGCTGAAGATCTGCTGGATGCGCTGGGCCTCGGGGCGGGTCGGCTGCACCCGGACGTCGTTCAGGACGGTCGCGCGGCCGGTGCGGTAGGCCTCGGCGACGGCCTGCTGGAGGCCGGCCGCGCCGAGCTGGGGGTAGGCCTGGCCGATCGAGCCGTACGCCACCGGGGCGCCGAAGGTGTCGGCGTGCTGGGCGTTGGCGTAGCGGATCTCCTGGCCGGGGCCGTCGGTGAGCATGATGGGGAAGGGGGAGCCGTCGAAGGCGGCGAACATCTCCTGCTGCTGGGCGAGCAGGTTGTCGCGCAGCCGGATCTCGGAGAGCAGCGCCTCGGCGAGGTGCTGGATGTCGCGCAGCCGCTCGCGCCCCCACTGCCGGGGTTCCCGGTCGAGGACGCAGACGGTGCCGATGACGGTGTTGGTGTCGTCGACGAGCGGGGCGCCGAGGTAGGCCCGGACGCCGAGTTCGTCGACGACCGGATTTCCGGCGAACCGGGGGTAGGCGAGGATGTCGTCCAGCGCGAGGGGCGAGCGCTGGGCGACCACGTGCGGGCAGAAGCCGTGGCTCAGCGGCATCTGACGGGTGGGAAGGTCGAACGCGATGCCCCGGTCCGCCCAGGAAGCGCCCTCATCTGTCGCGATCTCGGGCGAGTTTGGCGGAATGTAGAGCCCCCGGAACATCTGGCGCTCGTCGTTGATGAAGTTGACCATCGCGATGGGGGCGCGGGTGATGCTGGCTGCCAGGTGCGCGAAGCGGTCGAAAGCCTCATCGGCGGACGGTTCGTTGAGACCCAGGCTGCGCAGCCTGCGAGTCCGTTCGGACTCCCCGGCAGCACCCGGGAACTGGCCTTGAGTGCTCATCACATCAGTCATGGCGCACATGTAATCAGACATCCGGTCTCTTCGGTGCTACCGGTACCGGCCACCGTCTTTGCCGATGATCAGTCAAAGCCGCATGTGAACGGCCGCTCAGCCGGGTCTCCGGAAGGGGGAAGATCATTTCCCCGTCCATGTCAGCACGAAACCCACCAACCACAAGGACGACCGGGATCACGCCAATCCAAGATCAACTAGCCGTGCGGGGGGTGTTCACATACGACAATGAGCCCTGCCGAAGACACGGACGGTGTTCCTCTCCCTCGGAAAACCGCGCCATGGGTCCGCATGCACCGAAGGCAAGGGAGCGATCGGCCGGCCACATCCCACACCCCCACCGTGTTCCCCTGCGGGGCGGCCGAGCGGCATCTACGGCATGGACGGAGGCACGACTCCCCCGGAAACGAGAGGACCAAGCATGGCCATGGACTACTTCACCGACGAACGACACGAGAGCCTCCGGGCGGAGGTCCGTGAGTTCGCGGAGAAGGAGGTTCGCCCTCAGGTCGCCAGGATGGAGGCCGATCGGGAGGTCGAGTTCGAACTGTCGAGGGAGATCGCGCGTCGCGGCTGGATCGGCGTGACCATCCCCAAGGAGTTCGGCGGCCTCGGGCTCGGTCACCTCGCCAAGACCATCATCGTGGAGGAACTGGCCCGCGTCAGCGGCGCGATGGGCGCGATGGCGCAGGCCTCGCAGCTCGGCGTCGCCAAGGTCATCCACTTCGGCTCGAACGCGCAGCGGCGCAAGTGGCTGCCCAGGTTCGCCTCCGGGGAGTCCCTGCCGACCATCGCGGTCACCGAGCCGGAGTCCGGCGGCCACGTGCTCGGCATGGCCGGCACCGCGCGCCGCGAGGGCAACCAGTACGTGCTGAACGGCCGCAAGTGGTTCGTGGGCAACTCCCACATCGGCGACGTGCACGGCGTGGTGTTCCGCACCGGCCAGGGCAGCGGGGGGCTCTCCGCCTTCCTCGTCGAGAGCGACCGCCCCGGCTTCCGCACCGGCACCCTCGGCACCCAGGGCGGCCTGCACGGCTTCAGCTTCGGCGAGCTCGTCTTCGAGGACTGCCGCATACCCGTCGGCAACCGGCTCGGCGTGGAGGGCCAGGGGCTGGACGTCGCCTACTCCTCCTCCACCCTGTACGGCCGCCTCAACCTGGGCGCCGTCGCGCTCGGCATCCACGTCGCGATCGTCGAGGACGTCGTGCGCTACGCGGAGGAGCGGGTGCTGTACGGCAAGCCGCTCAACCAGCTGAACAGCGTCGCGCTGAAGCTCGGCGAGCTGCAGTCCAAGCTGATGACCGCCAAGCTGGCCGCGTACCACGCCTCGCACCTGCTCGACCACGGCAAGCCCTGCGACGCCGAGCTGATGAACGCCAAGCTCATCAACACCGAGTACGCGATGGACTCGGCCCGCAGCGCGATGGAGATCCTCGCCGCCCGCGGCACCCAGGAGGAGTTCAACATCATCCGCTACCTGCGGGACGCCACCCACATCTACGCCCCGGCCGGCACCTCGGACGTCCAGCGGCTGCGGCTCGGCCAGGTCGCCTCTGGCACCTACGGCAAGCAGTGGTCGGCCGAACTGTCCGACCTGGCCAGCTGGGCGTGGACCGAGCTGAACCAGCAGGAGGCGGAGCGCAAGGACGAACGGACCGCCCGGGTGGTGCGGATCCCGCTCGCGAGCTGATCCCCGGCACTCGGCACCGACCGGGTCCGGTCGGACCGGACGGTGCCCGGCGCCCCGGCAGCGGAGGCCCGGCCGGGCCCCAGGGCGGATCGGACGGCGGCGACCCTTCGGCGTACGACTCTTGACCTGTTCCTGACGGATCTCCGGGAGGCGCACCCAGCCTCCCGGAGATCCGTCGTTTGCGTCGCGGACACGGCCCTGAGCTGCTGCGATCCGTCGACGAACGCTTCGGGCCGCAGGACCGGCCGGTGCCATCAGCCGTTCACATATCGTCAGTTGATGTTGCGATGATGCCACCTGGGACTGATAGGTTTCCTGCCGTCGGCGGCCGTGGCTGTACCCCCGCCCGGACGGTGACGCCACGTCACCCCGTCCGGCGACCCCGGCCTCGGCGCCCATAAGCCCGCCCGGGCCGCACGGGCCAACCCGCCGTTCGGACCCGCGACCCGGCCTGCAACTCGGCCCTGCACCAAGGAATCAGATGCCAGGCATATCGGCCCCCCGCACGGGCCACCGCGCCGGCCGGTCCGGCTCCCTCCGCAGCGCGCTCCTCGCACTCGTCCTCGTCCCCAGCCTCGGCCTCGCCGCCGCCTGGGGCTACGCCGCCTACCTGCTGCGCGACGCCGGGAACCGCACCGCGGTGCTGATCGGCACCGCCGTCGTCGCCGTCGTGCTGCTCTACAGCCTGATCCGCGGCATCCGGGCCGCCCGGACCCTGTCCGGCCGACTGTCCGGACTGCGCGCCGACACCCTCGCGCTCGCCCAGCGCGAGATCCCCGAGGTGGTCGGACGGCTGCGCGCCGGAGAACCGGTGCCCACCCCGCCCGCCTGGGCGCCCTCCCGCCGAATAGGCGACGAGGTCCAGCAGACCGCCGACGGCCTCGCCGCCGTCCGCCAGGCCGCCGTCGCCGCCATCGTCCACCAGGCCCAGGGCCGCGAAGGGACGAAGAAGGTCTTCCTCAACATCGCCCGCCGCACCCAGATCCTGATCCACCGGCAGATCAGCATGCTGGACGCGCTGGAGCGCGAGCACGAGGAACCCGAGCTGCTGCGCGAACTGTTCGCGGTCGACCACCTGGCCACCCGGATGCGGCGCAACGCCGAGAACCTGGTCATCCTCGGCGGCGCGCTGCCCGCCCGCCGCTGGCGCAACGCCGTGCCCGTGGTCAACGTGCTGCGCAGCGCCGTCTCCGAGACCGAGAACTACGCCCGCGTCGTCGTCCAGGGCGTTCCGCGCGCCTCGCTCAGCGGACAGGCCGTCGCCGACGTCATCCACCTGGTCGCCGAACTGATCGAGAACGGCACCACCTTCTCCCCGCCGTACACCCAGGTGCAGGTCTCCGCGCAGGAGGTGCCCAAGGGCCTCGCGGTCGAGGTCGAGGACCGCGGCCTCGGCATGAGCGAGGAGGAGTACGAGCGGCTCAACGAGTACCTGGCCAACCCACCCGAGCTGGACGTCTCGGCGCTCGGCGACGACCTGCGGCTCGGCCTCTTCGTCGTCGCCCGGCTCGCCGCCCGGCACGACATCCAGGTCACCCTGCGACCCTCGCCGTACGGCGGCACCCGCGCCGTGGTGCTGGTGCCCTCGGTGCTGCTGGAGCAGGCCGAGCAGCCGGCCTCCGTACCCGGACTGCCCTCCGGCGCCCGGGTCACCCGCACCCCGGTGCCGGAGGCCCGGCCCACGGCGGACGAGGACCTCGGGGAGGTCGACCAGGAGCTGTCGGGCGCGCTGGCCAACGTCCTCGGCGGACTGCTGGGCAACGGTCCGGCGGCGCCCGCCGGGCCCGAGGCCCCTCCGGCCGCGGTCGAGGGCGCTGCGGGGACGGGCCTTGCGGGGGCGGGCTTCCCGGGGGCGGGCTTCGCAGGGGCGGGCGCTGAGCCGGTTCCGGGCGACGGCGGGTACCTGGCCGATCTGCCGGCGGCCGACGGGCTGCTCTCCGGTGGCCTGCCCTCCGGTGGCCTGCTCGACAGCGGGCTGATCGACGGTGGACTGCTCGACGGCGGCCCGGTGGACGGTGGAACCGCGGGCGCTGAGGCTCCCGGGGCTCCCGGGGCTCCCGGGGCTCCCGGGGCTCCCGCGAACGGCGGACTGCCGATCGGCGCCCAGATCCCCGGACTGCCCGGTGCCGTGGTCGTCCCCCGGCCCGCCCTGCCGCGCCGGTACGAGCTGCCGGGCGACGCCCCGGCGGACGCCCTGACCGACGGACCGTCGGCGGACGTGCCACCGACGGACAGCCACCTGACGGACGGAGCCCTGCCGAAGCGCCCGCTGCCCAAGCGCCGCGGCGCGGACCTCCCGGCCGATCCGGCCGCGGCCCCCTTCGACGGGGTCCCCGCCGACCGTTCCGCGCCCACCCACGACCGCCCGCAGGAGGACCAGGTGGAGCACGGCCCGGACGGTGAGCTGCGCACCCCGCGGGTCCTGCCGCAGCGGGTCCGCAACGCCAGCCTCGCCGAGCAGCTCCGCGAGGCCCACGCGCCCGGCGCCGTGCTGCCGCCGTCCGGCGGCCGACCCGCCGGCCCGGCCGCGCCCGTCGCGCCGACCGCACCCGTCGCGCCCCGGTTCGGTGGCGCCGACGCCGCCGCCGAGGACTCCTCCCCGCAGCGCTCCCGCGCCACCATGGCCGCCATCCAGCGCGGCACCCGGACCGCCCGCGCGGCCGGCACCGACCCGGGCGAGCCGGCCACGCCCGCCACCCCCCGCACCCCGGCCGTACCTTCCGCCGCTCAGGAAGCCTCCGCCGCTCAGGAAGCCAAGGAACAGCAGTGATGACGCAGCACACCGAAACCCAGCGCGACCTGAACTGGCTGCTGGACCAGCTGGTCGCCCGGGTACCCGAGACCCGCCACGCCATCGTCCTCTCGGAGGACGGTCTGCTGGTCGGCATGTCCCAGAACCTCGACCGGGCCGACGCCGAACACCTCTCCGCGGTCGCCTCCGGCCTGCAGAGCCTGGCCCGCGGCGCCGGGCACCGCTTCAACGGCGGGCAGGTCCGGCAGACCGTGGTCGAGATGGACCAGCTGTTCCTGTTCGTCACCACGGCCGGGCAGGGCGCCCGGCTCGCCGTCCTCACCAGCGAGCAGGTGGACGCCGGGCTGATGGCCTACGAGATCAACATGCTGGTCAAGCAGGTCGGCCAGTACCTCACCGCGGCGCCGCGCAGCGACGCCGGCCAGGTCGGCGCGGGTGGCGGTGCGTGACCACCGCCGACGCCGACGAGGGCTGGTTCTACGACAAGGACGCCGGCCATCTGGTCCGCCCTTACGCGATCACCAACGGGCGTACCGGACCGGTCCGTGACGGATTCGCGCTGATCACCCTGGTGGTCACCGCCGACCCGCGCACCGACACCACCCGGCTCACGCCCGAACCGGCCGCGATCATCGACCTCTGCCGCGAGCGCCCGCTGGCCGTGGCCGAGATCGCGGCCACCCTCGACCTGCCGGTCAGCGTGGTCAAGGTACTGCTCGACGACCTCGCCGAGGCCCGGTTAATCCTCACCCGTGCCCCGGTCCAGCTCGCCGAGGCACCGGACATCTCGCTGATCCAGGCCGTGATCGAGGGCGTCCGCCGACTCTGACGGGAGCACCTCCCCCCGCCGGTGGCCGCTGGCCGGTCGCCGGTGGCCGCTCACCGGTTCGCCGTCGCACCGGCGAGCGGCGGGCGCCCCAGCCCGATTGTTCCCCCCGCTCTCCCAGCTCCCCTACAGGAGAACCGAATTGACGACCCAGAGCCTGGTGCCGGGCGCGGTCAAGATCCTCGTCGCCGGCGGATTCGGCGTCGGGAAGACCACCATGGTCGGCTCGGTCAGCGAGATCGAACCGCTGCAGACCGAGGAACGGATGACCCGCGCCAGCATCGGGGTCGACAGCCTCGACGGCGTCCAGGAGAAGTCCACCACCACGGTGGCCATGGACTTCGGACGGATCACCGTCCGCGACGACCTGGTGCTGTACCTCTTCGGCACGCCGGGGCAGTTCCGCTTCTGGTTCATGTGGGACGACCTCGCCCTCGGCGCCCTCGGCGCGATCATCCTCGCCGACACCCGGCGGCTCGAATCCAGCTTCGCCGCCGTGGACTTCTTCGAGCAGCGCGGCATCCCGTTCGCGATCGGCGTCAACTGCTTCCACGGCCGCCGCGAGGCCACCCCCGAGGAGGTCCGCCACGCCCTCGACCTCGGTCCGGAGGTCCCGGTCGTGCTGTGCGACGTCCGGGAGCGGGGATCCAGCAAGGAACTGCTGCTCGCCCTGCTCGACCGGGTGCACCGGGACGCCCTGACCGCCGGACGGCGCTGAGGGACGGCCCCGGGCCGGGCGGTCGTTCGCTCGCCCGGGCGCTCAGCGGGTCCGTAGGTCCGTGAGCCCGTGGGTCCGCTGGTTCAGGCGTGCGCCGGGTTCAGCGCGGCGAGCGAGTCGACCAGCGGGGCCAGCTCGGGGACTCCGGTGGCCTGGGCCAGGGTCGCCTCCAGGGCCGCGTCGTGCACCGGACGGGCCGTCACCAGCAGGTCACGGCCCTCCTGCGTCAGCTCGGTGTAGATGCCGCGCCGGTCGTCCGCGCAGAGGTAGCGGCTCAACAGGCCCCGGTCCTCCAGGCGGCTCACCAGCCGGGTGGTCGCGCTGCTGCTCAACGCCGCCGCGCGGGCCAGCTGCTGCATCCGCATGTGCCAGCCGTCCTGGCGGGAGAGCGCCTCCAGCACCGTGTACTCGACCACCGAGAGCTTGCACTCGGCCTGGAGCGCCTTCTCCAGCGCGGTGTCGATCATCCCGTGCAGCGCGGCGAGCGTGCGCCAGCCACGCGCCCGGATCTCGGCCGCGTCGTCGCGGATCCCCATGGCGCGCCGTCCTTTCCGCTGCACCGGCTGTTCGGTGCCTCCCTTCCCCAAGTATGCCAGTCGGCGCGGTTTACCGGTCCCTGCAAATAGTTCGCCTTATGGTTCGGCTCTCGGCGCGTCCCTCGGCGCGTCCCTCGATTCGTCCCTGGTTCAGCCCTCCCCGCTCCAGGCCGCCGAGCAGAGCGCCGTGGCCAGCTCCTCGGTGTACCAGGCCGCCGCCAGCCAGGCGTGGGCGAAGGCGTCGTGGTCGTCCGCGACGATCCGGCCGAACACGTCCCGCCGCTGGTTCGCCGCGGCGGCCCGCAGGCCGTCCAGCAGCACGGCGGCGGTGGACAGCCCGGCCGCCCGCAGCAGACCGCGGTCGGCCGCCGCCATGGCCTCGCTCGGCCCGAGGGCGTGCCGCCCGGTGGTGACGGTCTGCTCCACCCGGCGCCCGAGCACGTGGACGGGCGGACCGTACGGCGCGGGCAGCCCGGGGCCGTCCGCCGACGTCGTACCGGGTACCGCACCGGGCGACGCAGCCGGTGCCGTCTCGCGGGCGGGCTCGGGGGCTGGCCCTGGGGCCGCCAGGTCGGCGGTCTGGAGGCGTTCCAGACCGAGGTTGACCCGGCCCGCTCGGTCGGCGGTGAGGGCGAGCGGGCCGGGGCCCTGCGGATCCGGACCCTCCGGGGGCGAGCCGACCGCCAGCAGCCGCAGCTCCGGGCGTTCCGCGCGCTCCAGCCGGCCGATCACCCGCAGCCGGAGGCCGGGCGCGGTGGCGAGCAGCGCGAGGTTCGCCCGGAACGGCAGCTCGGGGTGCTCGTGCGCCGCGCGCAGCGCCACCACCGGGCCGTCCTCCGCGCACCGCGCCAGCAACTGCGGTTCCCCGCCCGGCCCGGTCGGGGCCGGGCCCAGCACGGTGACGTCCAGGAACAGCAGGTCGCTCCCGGCCGGACGGCCCTCGTACGGCAGGTCCTGGGCCGCGAGCGCCCGCGCCACCTGGGCGGCCGCCGGCTCGGACCAGAGCCGGGCCGCCGGCTCCGCCGTCCACGCCACACCCGCCGCCCGGACCGCCCGGACGCCGGCACCGGCCCCCAGTCGCCCGGCGGCGGACCTGGTCGCTCCCTGCACGGCCAGCCCCGCACGGCTGAACTCACGGTGGCTGAGCGCGGCGTCCCCCAGCCGGACCGTCCGGTTGCCCGCCCCGACCGCCTGTGGGGCGGCGACCGCCGCGTCGTCGTGCGGCATGACCTCGCCGAGGGTGCTCAGACGCCCGTCGGCGTCCACCCCCCAGGCGACGACGCCCGCGTGGGTCGCCGTCAGCACCGGCTCGGCGAACAGCCCGTACAACCGCAGGCCGCCCTCCTCCCGGTAGGACTGGCGCGCCGTGCCGCGCAGCTCGGCGACCGGGACCGCACCGGCGCCCTCCCCCGCGGTCAACGCCGCGGTGAGGCCCAGCAGTTCGCGCAGGCCCGCCACCAGGTCCGCCAGCCGGTGGTCCGGCGCGCCGGAACGGGCCGCCCGGACCCGGGTCACCACGGTGACGGCCGCCGCGGCCGGACGGTACAGGCCCGCGAGCCGGGCCCGGTGGGCGGCGCGCAGAAGCTCGGCCTGCGCCACGGCGCCCGCGCCGCTCACCCCGGCGGCGAGGACGGCCGCGGCGGCCCGGTGGAGGTGCCGGGCGGCGGCGAGTTCGGCGGCGGTCAGGGGGGTCGCCTGCTCCTGCGGCGCCTGCGCGGCCTCCGTCGTTCCCGTGGGCGCGGTGGGCGCGGTGGGCGCGGTGGGCGCGGTGGGCGCGGTGGGCTGCTCCGCCTCGGCTTCCGTCTCCGTCGTGGCCTCGGTCTCGGTCTCCGGGGGCGCCTCGGCGAGGGGGCAGAGGGTGACGGCGGCGGCCCGGTGCACACAGGCCGGCGCGAGCAGACAGCCGCAGCGGACGCCGTCCTGCCCGGCGACCACCCCGCCCGGGGCGTGCAGGACGAGCACCGTCTCCTCGTCCACCTCCACCCGCCACTCGTCGCCCTCCCGGGCCACCGGACGCTCCGCCAGCTTCGCCGCCGCCCCGTCCAGCCGCTTCTGCAGCCGTGCGCTCAACCCGGCCACCACCTCGGCGACCACCTCCGGCCGCACACCCGGCCAATCGTTCGTCCGCGCAGTCACACGCATCGCACCTTCTCCCCCACCCAGCGGGCCAGTTCCAGCGGGCTCAACGCCGCCACGGGCATCCCGGCCGCGACCAACCGGCCCGCGACCGCCTTCGAATAGCGGGCCGTCCCGGTGTCGTCCAGCGCCGCGCAACCCAGCACGTGCACGCCGGAATCCACCAGCGCCCGGGTCTGGGCCAACAACCCGGAGACCGGCCCGCCCTCCTCGAAGTCACTGACCACCGCGACCAGCGTGCGCGACGGCACCGTCACCAGCTCCCGCGCATAGCGCAAGCCGCTCGCGATGCTGGTGCCACCGCCGATCCGCACCTCCAACAGGAGACTCAGCGGATCCTCCACCCGCTCCGTCAGGTCGACCACCTCGGTGGAGAACGCCACGAAGTGGGTGCTCAGCGAGGGCACCCCGGCCAGGATCGAGGCCGTCAGCGCCGCCCAGACCGTGGAGGCCTCCATCGATCCGGAGACGTCCACCACCAGGATCAGCCGCCAGTCGTTGGCCTGCCGGGCCCTGGTCCGGAACACCGGACGCTCCGGCACGATCAGCGTGCCGCCCTCCGGCGTGGAACGGGCGGTGGCCAGGTTCGCCCGGATGGTCCGGTCCAGGTCCAGCCCGCCACCCGGACGGCGGGACGGCCGCGGCACGGCGATCCCGGTCAGGGCCGGACGCAGCCTGGTCGCCAGCTCCCGGGTCAACTCGTCCACCAGGCGCCGCACCAGCGGACGAAGCCGCGCCAGCCGGGCCTCCGGCAACCCGCCCGCGTGCTCCAGGACGGTGCGCAGCAGATCGACGGACGGGCGGACCGCCGACGGATCGACCGCCTCCAGGACGTCGGCACGGCCCTGCGCGACGGCAGCGGCCAGCACCTCCTCCCGCAGGCCCGGACCGAACAGCGCCTCCAGCTCCTCGGCCCACTCCCGCACCCCGGGGTACGGGGCCTCGCGGCCACCCCGGCCGCCCCGGCTCTCCAGGCCCGGACCGGAACCCTCGCCGTGACCGCTGCCGTACAACTCGTCCAGGGCGGTGGCGAGTCGGGCACCACGGCCGCTCAGGCCGCTGCTGCCCGGACGGCCGAGGAGCAGCCGCCAGCGCTCGGCCGGGGCCAGGGCGTTGGCGGAGGCGTGCTCCACTGTTCTTCCGCTCGTCCGCTCGGGGGCCAGCGGGGGTGCCGACGGGAGTGCCGGCGCCTGCGGCACCGGTGCCGGAGCGTCGTCGGGAGTCGTCCGCACCAGGCCCCGGCGGGCCAGCGCGGCGCGGGCCGCGAGGTCCGCCCGCACCCATCCGGCGACCACGGCGGGCCCGGCCTCCTCGGGCAGCGCGGTGAGCCGGGTGCCCATGCGCTCCTCGACCAGGGCCAGCAGCCGGTCACGGGCGGCCGGGCTGAGCGTGTCGAAGCCGCCGCGCAGCGCGGGCAGCCGGTCCAGGAAGGCGCCGTCGGGCAGCGAGGTGACCCGCTCCAACACCGGTTCGAGCGCCTCCGGCGCGGAGTCGAACAGCCCCTCCGCCGCCGTCAGCAACCCGACCAGCGCGCGCCCGAGCACCTGGCGCGCCTCCGGGCCGGTGGCCCCGTCCACCCACGAGGCCGCCCGACCGCCCAACACACCGGCCGTCTCCTGCCCCAGCAGCACCCGCACCGCTCCGGCCGCACCCCGCACCAACGGGCCGCCCCGCTCGGCGAGTTCCGCCAGCACGTACGCCAGCCGCACCCCGCCCAGCCGGTCCGCCCGCCGCACCAGCTCCACCAGCGCCCGCGCGTCCTGCGGATCGTCCGACCCGCCGAGCCCCTCCAACTGCCGCACCGCGGCGACCGTCAACACCTCCTCGGCCGCGCCCAGAGACCGCCCGGAGGAGCCGCTGACCGCATGGCGGTCAGCGGTGGTTGACCCCAGCGGCTGGCCGACCTCCGGCACCGCCGCCACCAGGGCGGCGACACCCACGCCACCGGGAGGAACCGGCGAGGACGGTCGACCGGGGGCCGACGCCACCGCCGTGGCGGGTGCCGTCCCGGCACCTCGCCCGGACATCGGTACGCCCGAGGCGGCTCCGGCATCCGGCCCGGACGTCAGGACACCTACGGTCGCGGAGGCAACACCCCCACCACCAGGCACGGCCGGTGAACCGGCCCCGGCAGCACCGCCCTCCCCTCCGGACGCCACGGCGCCCGAAGCAGGAGCCGCGACGCCCGCGCCACCGGCCGAAGCCGACGCGGACTGCCCGAGCCCCGGCGCGCCCAAGGCCCCAGCGGCAACGCCCCCAGGCGAGCCGGCCCCAGCCGCACCCGACACGACGTCACCAGCGCCGGCCGACGCTGCCGCTGGGACCTCGGCGGGTGGGTGCTCCTCGCTCGGGGTGTGGCCCGGGAAGTGGCCTGCCGCGAGGCGGTCGAGGAGGGCGAGGGCGTCGAGGAGTTCGGGGAGGGTGGCCGCGGTGGGGAGGGTGGTGGTGAGCTGGGTGAGGCGGGTTCCGGTGAGGGCGGGGAGGGCGCAGGAGGCGGCGGCGGTGAGGCTGTCGATGATCTCGCGCGGGGTGGGTTCGACGGGGTGGCGGACGCGCAGGGCGCCTTCGGCGGCCTGGGCGGGGGTGACGCCCCGGGTGCCGGCGACGGTGAGCATGGCGGCGGTGGCGGGTGTCCAGTGGAGCCGCCAGCGGGTGCCGAGCGTTTCGGTGCCACCGGCGCCGCTGGTGGCGACGGGGTCGGCGTAGGGGACGTCGCAGGCGGTGAGGCGGTGGAGGAGGATCTCGCGGCGGCGGTCGAGCGTGCTGCGCAGCGGGTCGAGGCGCAGGTCGCGCGGGCCGGGGTCGGTGGGGCCGGGAAGGCCGAGGTCGGCGAGGAGGGTCTCGACGGCGGGGGCGAGTCCGCTGCGCGGGGCGGCGGGTGTGGGGCGGCCGGTGCGGGTGCCGATCAGGACCTGTTCGAGGGCGCGGGCGACGGCCCGGCCGCGGCCGAGGGGTTCGCCCTGGGCGAGGACGGTCTGCACCGCTTCGACCAGTTCGCCGCGGCCGGGGGCGGCGTGGCCGCGCAGCCGGGCGAGGTCGCCGGCCAGCCGGACGATCTCGCGGGCGTCGGCCGGGCCGCTCGGGTGGTCCTGGGCGCGCAGGGCGGCGCAGATCCGGACGGCGGTGGTGGTGAGCGCTTCGGCGAGCCGGTCGGGGTCGCCGCCGGCGTCGAGCACGGTGTGCTGCCACTCGGGGTCCCGGATGCCCGCCGGGTAGCCGGAGCGGGCGTCGAGCAGCGGGTAGGTGTAGGGGATCAGGGAGAGGACGTGGCCGGGGTCGTCCGGGTGCGGAGGCTCCTCGGTGGCGGTCGGGCCGTCGAGCAGGGCGGGCGCGTGGAAGGCGCCGACCACGGCGGCGATCCGTCGGCCGCCGGCCGCGGCGGCCTGGATGCGGGCGCGCATCCAGGCCTCGCGGCGCAGGTCGTACGGGTCGACGCCGGGGCCGGTCTCGGCGTCGTGGCGCAGCGCCCAGCCGACGAGCAGGGCGGCGCGCCGGACGGCTTCCGGGGTGGAGCCGGGGGCGGCGGTCTCGACCAGCCGGTCCCACAGGTCCTCGTCGGAGTCCCGGCCGGTGAGGCGGTGGCGCAGCGCGTCGGCGACGCCGGGTGCGTCGCCGTGCCGCGGCCGCTCACCCGCCCGCCCGGTGCGGTGGGCGAGCGGGAGGTCGCAGGCGATGGCCTCGATGCCGTTGCGTCGGGCCCAGCGCAGCGCGACGAGTTCCGGCGAGAAGTCGGCGAACGGGTAGAAGGCCGGCCCGCCGGTCTCGTCGGGCCCGGCCGGGGCGGCGGCGAGGGCGACCGGGGCTTCGGTCGCCTCGTCGGCGAGCCGGTCGAGCCAGGGCTGGAACTCGGCGGGCAGTTCGACCAGGACCACCTCGGGCCGGGCCGCGTCGAGCAGCGCGGGGACGACCGCGCTGAGGGACGGCGCGTGGTGGCGCACGCCGATCAGGTAGGGCCCCGGGCGGCCGGCGCCGGAGGCCGCCAGCCGGTCGGCCTCGGTCCGGACCCTGCGCTCCGGGTCGTCCTGAAGGTCCGGGAGGCCCAGGATGTCCGGGGCGTCCGGGAGGTCCGGGACGGGAGTCACCGCGCTGCTCATCGGCTCAGGCCTCCAGTGCCGAACGGAGGTCCCACAGGGTGCGCCAGGTGCCCGCGCCCTGCTCGGCGCGGCGGCGGACCGGCCCGTCCCAGTAGCCGAGCAGGCGGGCCGCGTCGGCCGGGTCGTCCTTGCGGACCACGCCGAGGAGTTGGCCGGGGAGGCGTCCGAGCAGGTCGCCGCCGTCGGGTAGGTAGGCGGCGGTGACGCCGAGGGCGGTGGCGACGGAGACCGCCTCGGCGGTGCTCATCACGGTGGACGGGCGTTCGACGTCCCAGCCTTCGGTGGAGCGGCCGGTGCGCAGGTCACGGAAGGCGGTGACCAGGGCCTCCAGGACGGCGTCGTCGACCGCGTAGGCGGCGCCGGCCCGGGCGACGGCGACGGTGGACTGGCGGCGCACCAGGTCGACCTCGGCGGCGAGGCTGCCGATCGGCCCGACCGTCTCGAAGTTGAACCGCCGCTTGAGGGCCGCGGACATCTCGCTGACGCCCTTGTCCCGCAGGTTGGCGGTGGCGATCAGGGTGAAGCCGGCGGCGGCGTGCAGCTGCCCGTCCGGGGTGCCGGCCAGTTCGGGGACGGCGATGCGCCGTTCGGAGAGCAGCGAGACCAGGGCGTCCTGCACCTCGGGCAGGCAGCGGGTCACCTCCTCGACCCGGGCGACCGCCCCGGTGGTCATCGCGGTGAGCACCGGGGACGGGACGAGGGCGTCGCGGCTGGGGCCCTTGGCGAGCAGCAGGGCGTAGTTCCAGCCGTACTTGAGCTGGTCCTCGGTGGTGCCGGCGGTGCCCTGGACGGTGAGCGCGCTGGTGCCGCAGACGGCGGCGGCGAGCAGTTCGGAGAGCATCGACTTGGCGGTGCCGGGCTCGCCGACGAGCAGCAGGCCGCGCTCCCCGGCGAGGGTGACGACGCAGCGCTCGACCAGGGCGCGCTCGCCGACGAACTTGGCCTCGACGGCGAGGCTCTTGCGGCCGGCCTTGAGCTTCTCGCCGGCGCTGCCCATCACGAAGGTGACGACGGCGCGCGGGGTGAGCCGCCAGCCGGGCGGGCGGGGACCGCTGTCGTGGGCGGCCAGGAACTCCAGTTCGGCGGCGTACTTCTCCTCGGGCGGGACGATCTGCCGCTCGGCGGGGGCGGTGGCCGTGGTGGCGGTGGTCGTGGTCACGGGGGTGGTGGTCATCGGCGGGCCTTCCTGCGCTTGCCGGTCTGGAGCTCTTCGTATCCGGGGGCGTCGCCGTCGAGGGTGCGCTGCCAGGCCCGGGCGAACAGTTCGGGGACGGGCAGGTGCGCCAGCACCGGCTGGTAGGCGGACAGTTCGTACAGGCCGGCCTTCCAGGTCTCGGCGGGCAGCGCGGGGGACTTGGCCTCCTGCCAGCCGCCGGGCAGGAAGAGGCTCCGGCCGGCCCGGGACCGCTTGGCCTCCAGCACCAGGCCAGTGGCGGCGAGTTCGGCGCGGGCCCGCTTCAGCCGGGCGGGCTTCCAGCCCGTCCAGCGGGCGGCGTTGCGGTCGGTGGGGTCGGGCAGGGCGAGCAGCTGGAGGTAGAGCGTGGCCGCGTCCTCGCCGAGGTCGTGGGTGCGGGCCACCTCGGCGACCAGGCCGGGGGTGGAGACCAGCGGGTTCTGCAGCCAGGCCGGGCCGTCGCCGGCGCCGTCCGCCGTCACGGTGGCGGCGGAGTCGGCCAGGCGCTCCGGCTCGCCGCCCAGGACGGCGGCGACGGCGGTCCGCTCCAGGGCGAACCCGTAGCTGTCGGTGAGCCCGCCGAGCAGTTCCAGCAGCGGGTCGTCCGGGCCGGTGAGGGCGGCCGGGCGCAGCCAGATCCGCTCGTACTCCTCGTGGTCCGGGCTGAGGACGAGTGCCGGGCCGCAGCGGACCAGCCCGTCCGGGTCGGCGCCGCCCTGGGCGGGCAGGCCGAAATGGGTGCGCAGCACGGCGGACACCGGGGCGCCCTTGGGGGTGTGGAGCAGGCCGAGGTCGAGCAGCAGCTCCGGGTCGGCCAGGCGCTCGCGCAGCGCGGCGGCGGCCGGGCGCAGCAGCGGGCGCAGCGGGCTGTCGACGGGCAGGTGGTAGGCGAGCCAGCGCAGCGCGTCGACCGCCCGGTCCAGCGCACCGGACTCGGGCACCGCGGTGAGGTCCTCGGGGACGAGCCGGGGTGCGGCCAGGTGCTCGCGGCTGAGCCGGAAGCCGGTGGTGCGGGTCAGCCACGGGGTGTGCCCGGGGTTGAGCACCGCCTCGATGGTGTCGATGGACACGCCCTGGACGGTGGTGAGGGCCTCCTCGGGGAGGGTGACGAGCCGTCCGAAGCGGCGGATCCAGGCCTCGGCGCCGGCGGTGAGGTCGGGGCCCTCGGTCCAGAGCGTCTTCGGGTCGGCGGGGAGCAGGGCGCCCCAGACCTCGGCGAGGCCGGCGTGCTCGTGTCCGCGCAGCCAGGCCCGGGCGGCCCGGACCTCGGCGGGCTTGTAGCCGTACTCGGCGGGCAGCTCGGCGTTGCCCCAGTGCAGGAGGCCGGAGGGCGGGCTGAGCAGCAGGGTGGCGCGGGCGGTGCCGATGCCGGTGAGTTCGGAGAAGGCGGCGGCGCGGGCCGCGTCCCACGGGAGGCCGTCGTGCAGGGCGGCGACCCGCCGGAACTCGGCGGTCCAGGCGGCGGTGACCCGCTCCTCGGTGCTCCGCTCCTCGACGGTGGTGAAGTGCGCGACGGGGCCGAACTCCCCGCTCGGATCGTGGTCGACGGCGAGCCAGTGCACGGTGCCGTCGGTGAACTGGCGCCGGTGGCCGAGGATGACGACGGTGCGGTCTCCGTGGCGCAGCACCTCGCCCTGGCGGTGGGTGGCCGGCCGGTCGCTCGTGGCGCCCTGCGGGGCCTCGGCGAGGACGATCTCGCGCAGGGTGGCGCCGCGGTCGGCGAGCGGGCCCTTGGTGAGTTCGCCGAGCAGCAGGACCAGGCTGGAGCGGTGGCCCGGCCGGGTGAGCGGGGCGGCCACGGCGTGGGCCAGGACGTCGATCCGGCCGAGCAGGTGCAGCCAGCCGTGGTTGGCGTCGCCGCCCTGCAGGGTGAGGGTCGTCGGGGTGCTCCAGCCGTCGCCGCCGGCGGCGGGCGGGGCGGCCAGCGCGGCGGTGACGGCGCGCAGGTTGTTGAGCACCCAGCAGCGGTCGGAGCTGCCCCAGCTGCTGCCGAAGCCACCGGTGTGGGGCAGGACGGCGACGACGGCGTCGCGCAGCTCGTCGTCCCGGCCGTGCTCGGGCCGCCACTCGGCGGCCTCCGCCTTGGTGGGGCGTTCGGCGTCCGGCTGCGGGACGAAGCGGGCGACCCGGTCCAGCAGGTCGGCGGCGGCCCGGGCGAGCCCGGCGACGCCGGCGAGCAGCAGCGGGTGGGCGATCCCGGACAGGGCGCCGCCGACCTCCTCGACCGGCAGGGTGTTGCGGGCCTCGCCGCGCTGGGCGAGCGGGCGCCGGACGCCCTGGACGGTCAGCCAGCGCTGTTCGTCCTCCGGGACGGGCGTGGCGTCGACGGGCCAGGCGAGGTCGATCAGGCCGGCCGCCTGTTCGGTGGTCAGTTCGCGCAGCACGCGCGATCCGGCCTCGTCGCGGGGGCGCAGGGCGTGCCAGTGGTCGTACGGCGGGACGAGTGCGGTGCCGGCGGCGGAGAGGTCGCCGGACCGGCAGGGGCGCAGGTCGGCGGTGCGGTCGGCGCGGTCGGCGAGATCGGGCAGGTTGAGGGAGAGGTGTTCGCCGCCGGGGCGGCTGACCACCGGGCCGGCCTCGCCGGGCAGGGCGAGCCGGCCGACCGGGAGGGTGTCCGGTTCGCGGCGCCCGTCCAGCGGCAGGACGATGCGCTGCCCGTCGGCGGTGAAGGCGGTGACGGCGCGGCCGGGATCGCTGCGGACCCAGTGGCCGAGCACGGTGCCGTCGGTGCCGAGCGGGGTCCGCTCCAGGCCGGGCTGCAGCGGCAGCAGCCGGGTGCTGCCTTCGAGGAGTCGGCCGGCCGCGGCGGTGGCGGCGATCACGGGCGGTTCGGCCGCGCGGCCCAGGGTGCCGGTGGCCGGGTCGAGTTCGCGCAGGACGGGGCCGTCCGTGCCGTGGCGCAGCGTCCAGTAGCCGGTGCCGTCACCGAGGACGGGGTGTTCGTGGGGCATCCGGGTGTCGCCGGGGTGCAGCGGGCGCTCGCCGGTGGTGCGGCCGCCGCCGGGCAGCGGGAGGGACGGCGCCTCCGGGAAGCGCTCGCCGTAGTGGTAGCCGGCGATCGTGCCGCCCTCGAGTTCGAAGGTCTCGCCCGGGCGGCCGGACCAGTACGCCGTCTGCTTGCCGTCCTCGTACCAGGCGACCAGGAGTTCGCCGTCGACCAGGCGCAGCCGGGGCCGGTTCCAGTTCTCCGTCAGCTTGGGCAGGCGCAGGGTGTGCTCCAGCAGAACGCCCTGCGGGCCGACCACGACGGCGCGGTCGAGGCGGGCGAGGATCAGGTACGGCCAGGCGTCCTCGACGATCAGGCCGGTCAGGCCGCGGGTGCGCAGGCCGGGGGCGGTGACCGGCGGGGCGTCGTCGGCGGGCGGGTCGGCGAGCGCGGCGAGCGCGTCCTCCAGGGCGGGCCAGCCGAGTTCGTCCAGGATGCCGGTGGTGAGGGCGCGGGCGAGCAGGCCGGTGACGTCGAGCGCGGCGATCTTCTCGGCGGCGGCCGGGGCGACCGTGCGGATGGCGGTGCGGTGCTGGCTGAGCGAGCGGACCAGGTCGGCGGCGCCGGCCAGGCCTCGGGCGGCGGTGACCTCTCCGGCGCGCTCCTCGGCCCACTCCGCGAACAGCTCGTCCAGCAGCGGCAGCACGGCCGCCTGGCGCTTGACGGCCGTCTCCCAGGCGGCGGGGGCGGCCCGGCGCAGCAGCGGCCGGTAGCGGGTGTCGGCGGCCACCGCGGCGAGGCCGGCGTTGTCGGGGCCGGACTGCCCGACCCAGTCGCGCAGGTCGAAGCCGAGCCCGGGCGGCGGGTCGGCCACCGGAACGCCCGCGGCCAGCAGGAGGTCGAGCAGGTCGAGCCGGGTGTGGCTGGCGCGGATGCCGGTGAAGAGGTCCACCGGGACGGCGTCGGCGCGCAGCCGCTCGGTCATCCGGCCGGCCAGGGCGAGGGTGGCCGGGCAGCTGGGACGGCTGCGCCAGCCGCGGCCGAGGTGGTGGCACCAGCGCTGGAGCCAGGCGGCGGCGGGCTCGGCGCCCTCGGCGCGGGGGCCGGTGAGCAGTTCCTCGGCGCCCGTCCCGGCGAGGACCTCCAGCCAGGCGGTGTCGTGCGGGGAGGAGTCGGAGGCGGCCGGGTCGGGCAGCAGCTCCAGCAGCCGGGTGCGGACCCCGGCGTCGTTCCTGCCCAGCTCGATCAGCGCGCCGTGCCAGGACTTCCAGAAGGCGGCGGGCGCCCGGTTGACCGCGGGGGCGGCCAACAGCTCGGCGAGCAGCGCGTGTTCGTGCTCGGTGCGGTCCAGTCCGGCGGCCCGGATCAGCGCGCGGGCGTCCTCGGCGACGCCGGCGTACGGGGCCATGCCGGCCGCGGAGCGCTCGGTGCACAGCTGGCGGAAGCGCTGCCAGGCGGTCAGCGGGTCGAGCCGCTGGGCGAGCTCCTTGACGTACTGGCGCAGGGACTTGACGGTGAGCGCACCGGCGAGGGCGAACTCCAGGAAGACGGCGCGCAGCCGCTCCTCGTCGACCGTCAGGCCGTGGGTGCGCTCGGCTTCGCGGGCCTTGCCGAACCAGGCGGCGGCGTAGGTCTGGTTGCCGTGGCCGAGGAAGATCCGGCCGACCTCCTCGCAGAAGGTGGGCAGGAAGTGCGGGACGGCGCGCCCGAGCCGGGTGACGAGCGCGTCGAAGCCGTCCTTGGCGGCGCCGGGCTTGCCGGCCGCCTGGCGGGCCAGCCGCTCCATCTCCTTGACCAGGGCGAGCGCGTGGTGGCCGTTGGCCGGGTCGTGGACCAGCGCCCAGGCGGGGAAGCCGAGCGCCTCCTGGCGCACCTGGCCGACCTCGGAGGGGTCGCTGTCGGGCGCCAGGCCGAGGAAGTCGACGGCGAGGTCCTCGGCCCGCCCGAGCGCGCCGGGGACCAGCCGGACGATCCGGCGGCCGTCGAGCGCGGGGTGGGTGTAGCCGCGGGCGGTGAGCACGTCGGCGACGCCGTCGGGGCGGCCGGCGCCGGGCAGGGTGCCGACCGGAAGCACGGCGCCGGCGTCGAGCAGCGCCTCGGGCGTCGGGGCCGCGGCCGGGCCGGTGGTGGCGGTGGTGACGGTGGTGGCGGTCATGCCGCGTCCTCCCCTTCGATGGTGCGGCCGGCGTACAGGGCGGCGGCCATCCGCATGCCCTCGGACCAGGCGACCGGTCCGACCTCCCTGAGCGGCAGGGCCCGGCCGTCGGGGCCCGCCCAGCTGAGCGCGCCGGTCTCGCACGCGTCGTACTCGTAGTAGTCGCCGACCCAGACCCGGGCCTCGACCGTCCGGCCGCCCTCGGTGACCGACTGGACCGCGGAGCCGCCGCGGACCCGGCAACCGAGCCGGTTGCAGCGGCCGACCAGCTCGCGCAGCTCGCGGTAGCGGCCGCCGGCGTAGGTGGTGACCTCGGTGCCGCCCGGCAGCTCCTCCGGCCGGTGCCAGACCTCGCGGTAGAGCTGCTGGACGCGCTGGGAGACGCCGAGCTCGACGGCGAACTCGCGCAGCTCGTCGAGGTCCTCCAGGAGGACCGGGTGGGGTATCAGGACCTCGCCGTCGGTGAGCCGGACGGTGTCGCCGTCCAGGTCGACCAGGCCGAGGCCGCGCTCGGCGTCCGCGCCGCGCAGGAAGCCGGCGACCGCGCCGTCCGTGCCGGTGACCACCAGGTCGCGCAGCACGGCCTGCCAGGCCTCGTCCGGCCACACGGCGGTGATCACCGCGGCGGGCACCGGCAACGAGCGGACCATCCAGCGCTCGACGTCGTCCAGGCAGCTCCGCTCGTGCGCGGCCAGCCACTCCGCGAGCTGCTTCAGCTGGGTGACGACCGGGTCGTCACCCAGCTTCGACGGAAGGGACTTGAGGTCCCGGCCGGCCGCGTTGCGGCAGACCACCCGGCCCTCCCCGTCGAGCGTGACGCGGTACCCTCCCGCGCCCGTCTCCACCCATGCCACGGCCGTACTCCTCCCACCCGGGAACCCCCCGGGAACCACGTCTCGATCACCTGCTGACCAGCGATGCGAGGAACGTAGCGAGGCGCACTGACAACGCGACGGGCGGGGTGGAGGCGGGTGGCCGGGTGGGGAGCTCAAACCCCTCGAACGAGTGAACGAAGCCGCTCAGGTCCCAACTCCGGTACGGCTCAGGACAGGGGTCGGCTCAGGACCCGGGCACGCCGAGCCCCAGGACACGGGCACGGCTCAGAACGCGCCCACGGCTCAGGGCGCGGGCACGCCGAGCCGCAGGATGCGGTCGTCACCCGGGCGCGGCTCACCGCGGCCGTCGGTGTTGCCGGTGGCGAGCAGCAGCGTGCCGTCCCGGTCGGTGACGACCGTGCGCAGCCGCCCGTAGGCGCCGTCGAGGTAGGACTGCGGGCTGCCCGCGAGGTGGTCTCCCTCGACCGGGACGCGCCAGAGCCGGGTGCCGCGCAGGGCGGCCGTCCACAGGGCTCCGCCGGCGTACGCGAGCCCGCTCGGGGACGCCTCGGCCGGCTTCCACTGGGCGACGGGGTCGATGTAGTCGGCCCGGTCGCCGATGCCCTCGACGACGGGCCAGCCGAAGTTGCCGCCGGGCCGGATCAGGTTGAGCTCGTCCCAGGTGTCCGCTCCGAACTCGCAGGCCCAGAGCCGGCCTTCGCCGTCCCAGGCGAGGCCCTGCACGTTGCGGTGGCCGTACGAGTAGACCGGCGAGCCGGGGAAGGGGTTGCCCGGGGCCGGGGCGCCGTCGGCCGTGAGTCGGAGGATCTTGCCGCCCAGTGAACCTTTGTCCTGGGCGATGTGGGAGTCGCTGCTGTCGCCGGTGCCCGCGTAGAGCAGGCCGTCCGGGCCGAAGGCGATCCGGCCGCCGTTGTGCCGCGGCCCGTGCGGGATTCCGCTCAACAGTACGGCCGGCGCGTCGAGTTGGGCTCCGACGGGCCGCTCGGGGTGGTAGCCGAAGCGGACGATGCGATTGTCCTCGGCGGTGCTGAAGTAGGCGTACACGAGGTGGTCGTCGGCGAAGGACGGGGAGAGGGCGAGGCCGAGCAGTCCGCCCTCTCCTCCGGCCGTCACGCCGGGTACGGTGCCCGCCTCGGTCTTCGTCCCGCCGGTCACGGCGACCCGGACGATCCGGGCGGTGTCCCGCTCCGAGACCAGCAGGTCGCCACCGGGCAGCACGGCCACGCCCCACGGCACCGCCAGCCCGTCCGCGACGGTGGCGCGCACGGTCGGACCGGCCACAGGCTCGGGTCGGGACGCGGGCGAGCAGGCGGCGGCGCCGACCAGCGCGGCCAGCAGCAGGGCGGCGAGACGACGGTGCACCGCGGGACCTCTCCGTGGGCGGCGGGGGTGGCTTCAGGACACCACACCCGCCCCCGGCCGGCCCGCCGCCCCGCCCTCACGCCGCCCCACTGTCACACCGCCGGTGCCCGGGGCACGACCACCGCCCCACCGTCACACCGCCGGTGCCCGGGGCACGACCACCGGCGCACCGTCGCCCGGCGCCGTCAGCACGTGGCTGTCGATGTCGTACAGCGCCCGCACCAGCGGCGCGTCCACCACCTCGCGCGGCGGCCCGCAGGCCACCACCGCGCCGTCGCGCAGGGCGACCAGCAGATCGGCGTAGCGGGCGGCCGCCGCCAGGTCGTGCAGCACCATGACCACCGTCCGGCCGCCCGCCGCGACCTGGCGGACCAGCTCCAGCACCTCCACCGCGTGCCCGAGGTCGAGCGCGCTGGTCGGCTCGTCGAGCAGTACGACCGGGGTGTCCTGGGCGAGCACCATGGCGAGCCAGCAGCGCTGGCGCTGGCCGCCGGAGAGGCGGTCCAGGCGGCGGTCGGCGAGCTCCTCGACCCCGGTGGCGCGCAGGGCCTCGGCGGTGACCCGCTCGTCGTCCGGCGACCACTGCCGGAACAGGCCCTGGTGCGGGTGGCGGCCGTAGCGGACGAGTCCGGCGACGGTCACCGCCTCGGGCGCCTGCGGGCTCTGCGGCAGCAGGGCGATCCGGTGCGCGGCCTGACGCGGGCGCAGCCGCCACACGTCCTCGCCGCCGACCAGGACCCGTCCGCCGTCCGGCCGGTGCAGCCGGGCGACGGCGCGCAGCAGGGTGGACTTCCCGCAGCCGTTCGGCCCGACCACCGCCACCACCTGCCCGGCGGGGACGGTGAGGTCGACCCCGCCGAGCACCGGGCGCCCCGGGCCGTAGCCCGCGGTGAGCCCCTCGATCGTCAGCTCCACGTCGTCAGCTCCATGCCGTCAGCTCCACCTCGTCGACTCGATGCCGTCGGCTCCGCGTCGTCGGCTCCATGGCAGCTCCCCCGCCCCGCCGCGCGCTCAGTTGCCGCCGAGCGCCTTGCCGAAGTCGCCGATGACGACGTCGGCCGCGAGCGGGCCGCCGCGGGTGGACCAGACCGAGCCGTCCACCGTCACGGCGTGGTTGTTCTTCACCGCGGTGAGCTCCTGGTAGGCGGGCTTGGACTGGACGTCCTTGAGCGCGGACTTGCCGTCGTCCGTGAGGGTGGACAGGAACAGCCAGTCGCCGTCGATCTCGGAGAGCTTCTCCAGGCTGAGCGCCGGGCTGTGCGCGTTGCCGTCCTTGTCCTGCGCGGCCGGGCGGGTGAGGCCCATGTCGAGGGCGACGCCGCTCGCGAACTGCTTCTTCTCCATCCAGCTCGGGCCGGTGGGGTTCCAGCGGACGATGGAGACGGCGGCGCCCTTGTTCTTGGTGAGCTCGCCGCCGGCCTTGGCGGCCTTGGCCTCGTAGTCGCCGATCACCTTGCCGGCCTGGTCGAGCTTGTTGACGGCGTTGCCGATGCCCTTGAAGGCGAGCTTCCAGTCATCGGTGGGCGCCATGGTGACCAGGGTGGCGGGGGTGATCTCGCGCAGCTGCTTGAGCATCTGCTCGTCCTGCATGTCGCCGGCCAGGATCAGGTCGGGCTTGGCTGCGATCACCTTGTCCATCACGGGCTGCAGCAGGTTGCCGACCACCGGCACGCCCTGGACCTTGTCCTTCAGGTACGCGGGCGGCTCGTTGAGGCCCTGGCCGTTGGTGATGCCGACCGGCTTGACGCCGAGGGCGAGCACCGCGTCGAGGTCCTCCTGGGTGAGGGTGACGATCCGCTTGGGCTCGGCGGAGACCTCGACGGCCTTGCCGGTGGCGTCCTTGACGGTCCGCTTGCCGCCGTTGCCGCCATTGGCGCCGTTGCCGCCGCCGGCCGCGTCGCCCGCCGGGGAGGACGCCGACGCGGAGGAGCCGGACGTGCCCGAGGAGCCGCAGCCCGTGAGCAGGAGGGCGGCCGCCCCGGTGACGGCCAGCGCCTGGGCCGCGCGGTGGCGGACGGGGCTGAGCGGGCGGCGGGCGAACGGCATGGGTGCCTCCGGGCAAAGGTGGTACGGGAGTTGAACGGCGTGCGGGCAGCACGGCACGGCGGGGTGCGCTGCGC
Source organism: Kitasatospora xanthocidica (assembly GCF_014656195.1). GTDB lineage: Bacteria > Actinomycetota > Actinomycetes > Streptomycetales > Streptomycetaceae > Kitasatospora > Kitasatospora xanthocidica. Next base: position 464,890 of record NZ_BNBY01000002.1, read on the forward strand.
GGCGCCCGACGGAACGGCTCGGCCATTAGGTTAGCCTTACCTTATGACATTGTCGCAAGCGGGCGTCCACGAAGCGTCCCCCGCCCCGGCGTCGAACGCCCCGCCACCAGGAGACGCACCCCGCCGGTCCGGGCCACGCCGGCCCGAGACCGACCAGCCCGAGACCGACCGGTCCGGGCCCGGCCAGCCCGAGCCCCGCCGGCCCGCCTGGCCGGTCGCCGTCGGCGCGGTGGTGCTGCTGCTCGCCCTCGCCGCGCTGTCACTGTCGGTCGGCGCCGGCGAGGTCGGCCCCGGGCGGGTGCTCGACTACCTGCTGAACCGCGACGGCGCCCGCGCCGACGGCCGGCTCGCCCTGGTCGTCGGCGACCTGCGACTCCCCCGCACCGTCACCGCCCTGCTGGTCGGCGCCGCGCTCGGCGTCGCCGGGGCGCAACTGCAGTCCGTCACCCGCAATCCGCTCGCCGAGACCGGCCTGCTCGGCGTCAACGCCGGCGCCTCGCTGGGTGTCGTGCTCGGCATCGCCGTCCTCGGCGTCCAGACCTCGTACGGGTACCTCGCGTTCGCCTTCGGCGGCGCGGTGCTCGCCAGCACCCTGGTGCTGCTGATCGCGGGTAGCCGGGGCGGCGGATCGCCGATGCGGCTGGTCCTCGGCGGCTCCGCGGTCGGCGCGACCTTCGGCGGACTCACCGGTGTGCTGATCGTCAACTCGCCCGAGGCGTACGACCGCTACCGGGTCTGGGTGCTCGGCTCGCTGTCCGGGGTGGAGGGCTGGACGACGCTGCGCCAGCTCGCCCCCGTCCTCGGCGCCGGCTTCCTGCTCGCCCTGCTCACCACCCGGCCGCTCACCGCACTGGCACTCGGCGACGACCTCGCCCGCGGCCTCGGCCACCGGCCCGGCGCCACCCGGGCCGCGGTCGCCACCGCCGTCACCCTGCTGACCGCCTCCGCCGTCGCCCTCGCCGGACCCGTCTCCTTCCTCGGCCTGCTCGCCGGCTTCCTCGCCCGCGCCGTCGCCGGGCCCCGGGTCGGCCGACTCACCCTGCTCGCCGGGCTGTTCGGCGCCGCCGTGCTCATCGGGGCCGACGTGCTCGCCCGGGTCGTCGCCCGCCCGTTCGAGGCACCGGTGTCCGTGATCGTCGCCCTGGTCGGCGCCCCCGCCCTGATCGCGATCGTCCGCTCCCGGCGCTCCGCCGCCCTCGCCATGAGCGACCCGGCCGAAGCCGCCGCCCCGCCCGCACGACGGGCCGAACCACCCGCCCCCAAGCCCGACTTGGCGCTGCGGTACGGCGCGTGGTCACTGCTGCTCCCCCGCCGGGCGCTGCTCGCCTCCCTCGGCCTCACCGCCGCCCTGCTCGCCGCCGTCGTCGTCTCCGCACACGCCGGACAGAGCGAACTCGACCTCGGCCGCACCTTCCAGGCCGTGTTCGGCTACGGCGACCGCCTCGACGTCCTGCTGGTGCAGAAGTTCCGGCTCGGCCGGATCGTCGCCGGGCTCGCCGCCGGAGCCGCGCTGGGCCTGGCCGGCTGCCTGACCCAGACCCTCGCCCGCAACCGCCTCGCCACCCCCGAACTCCTCGGCGTCAACGACGGCGCGACGGCCGCCGTCCTCGTCTCCGCCACCGTCTCCGGCACCTTCGGCACCTGGTGGGCCGGACCGCTCGGCGCGCTCGTCGCCGTCCTCGTCGTCACCCTCGTCTCCGGCGGGCTCGGCGCCCGCGGCTACCGGGTGCTCGTCGTCGGACTCGCGATGTCCGCGCTCGCCTCGGCGGTCGTCCAGGTCGCCCTCGCCCGACGCTCGCTCAACTCCGCGGGCTCGCTGTACGTCTGGACCTCCGGCAGCCTCAACGGGCGCGACTACGCCATCGCCGCGCCCGTCCTGACCGGGCTCGCGGTCCTGGTGCCGCTCGCCCTCGTGGTCGCCCGGCGACTGGCCGTCCTGCGCTTCGACGACGACGTCGCCTCCGCACTCGGCGTCGACCCCGGCCGGGTCCGGCTCGCCTGCCTGCTGCTGGCGGTCGCCCTCGCCGGTCTGGCGGTCGGGGTCTGCGGGCCGGTCGGCTTCGTGGCGCTCGCCGCGCCCGTGGTCGCCGGACGCCTCGCCGGACCGGCCCGGGTCCCCGTCCTCGGCTCGGCCCTCACCGGCGCCCTGCTCGTCGTCCTCGCGGACACCCTCGGACGGGTGCTGATCGGCGGGGTCGAGATCCCCGTCGGCATCGTCACCACTGTCCTCGGCGGCCCCTTCCTGCTCTGGGTGCTGCTCGGCCGCAAGGGCCGCCCCGCGTAAACCCATTGGAGTCACACCTGTGGAAACCCCTCCCCTCGTCGCGCCCGACCCCGACGACCCGGCCTACCGCCTGGTCACCCTCGTCCACCCCGACGAGCCGTACGACGGCGACCGGCGCGACGGCGACCGGTGCGACGGCGTCCTCGCCCTGCTGCACACCGTCACCGACAAGGACCGCCACTCCGGCGACCTCGCCCCACACCTGATGCGGCGTCAGGCCGACGGCTGCTGGTCGATCACCTACCGGCTGCGCGCCGACCACCGCGCCTCCTACCAGCTGTACCCGTTCCACGGCGAAGCCCCCGGCACCTCCCGCCCCGACTGGCTGCGCGTCCTCGACCACGCCCGCCCCGACCCGTACGACACCGAACCCCGGCTGCCCGCCCGCGACGGCCGCCACCCGTCCTCGGTGCTCAGCCTGCCCGACGCGCCCGCGCAGCCGTACGTCCGGCGGCGGGAGGGCGTGCCACGCGGCCGGACCGTGTCGCACACCGTCGCCGGGCGGCGGGTGGACGTCCACCTGCCGGCCGGGCACGGGCGGCAGGACGGCGGCCCCTACCGGGTGGCGGTGCTGCTGGACGGCGAGATGTGGGGCGAGGTGCTGTCCGTCGCCGACACCCTCGACAACCTGACCGCCGACGGAGCGATCCCGCCCACGGTGGCCCTGCTCGTCCACACCATGGGCCCCGGCCGGCCCGCCGACCTCAGCTGCAACCCCGACTTCGTCGACCTCCTCGCCGACCGCCTCCTCCCCTGGGCCGCAACGGAGTTCGGCGCGACCACCGACCCCGCGCACACCGTCGTCGCGGGCCAGAGCGCGGGCGGCCTCACCGCCGCCTACGCCGCCTACCGGCGCCCCGACCGCTTCGGCAACGCGCTCTCCCAGTCCGGCTCCTTCTGGTGGCCGGACGAGACCGAGTTCGACGAGGGCAGCGAATGGCTCACCCGGCGGTTCGCCGCCGAGGAACGCCGGGCGGCCCGCTTCTACGTCGAGGTCGGGCTGCAGGAGTGGATGCTGCTCACCCAGAACCGGCACCTGCGGGACGTGCTGCTGGCGCGCGGCTACGACCTCGCCTACCGCGAGTTCAACGGCGGCCACGACTACGCCTGTTGGCGCGGCGGACTGGCCGACGGGCTGGCCCACCTGCTGGGGGCGCGAACGCCCGCCGGATCACCCGACTCACCCAGCGCACCCGGGTCACTCGAAAGGACGATGTAGGGCGAAGCCACCCCTCCGCCCGGCGGCCCGACCCCTACCGTTCGGGGGGACCCGCCGTCCGGAGCGGGTGGCCCAACAGGAGATGTCCATGGCTGTCGGTGTGCCCGTCGCACGTCCGCTGGAGACCCGGTGGATCCACGGATCCCCCTCGGCGAAGCACAACACGGACCCGGAACTCCAGGTCCACGCCTACGACGAGCACACCGTCATCCTCCGGCAGAACAAGGCGATCCACTACGAAGCGCCGTTCCTCTACCTGCTGTTCGGGGAGGAACGCGCCCTCCTGCTCGACACCGGGGCCACCGCCGAACCCGAGTTCCTCCCGCTGCGCGCGGTCGTCGACGGCCTCGTCGACCGGTGGCTCGCCCGCCACCCCCGCGACGGCTACGAACTCCTCGTGCTCCACACCCACGACCACCCCGACCACGTCGCGGGCGACCGGCAGTTCGCCGACCGCCCCGCCACCACCGTGGTGGCCGCCCGGCCGGCCGCCGCCTGGCCGTACTTCGGCTTCGACCGGGACCCGGAGGCCGTCGCCACGGTCGACCTGGGCGGCGGACGCGTCCTGGAATGCCTGGCCACCCCCGGGCACCACGCCTCGGCGGTCACCTACTACGACCCGTGGACCGGCTTCCTGCTCACCGGCGACACCGTCTACCCCGGCCGGCTCCACATCGACGACTGGCCCGCCTTCCGCCGCACCGTCGACCGCCTGGTCCGCTTCACCGCCACCCGGCCGGTGACGTACGTCCTCGGCTGCCACATCGAGATGACCCGCTACCCGGGCCTCGACTACCCAGCCCGCACCACCTACCAGCCCCACGAGCCGCCCCTCCAGCTCACCCCCGACCACCTCCACCAGATCCGCGCCGCCCTCACCCGCCTCGGCGACCGCCCCCGCCGCCACACCCTGCCGGACCTGATCCTCTGGCCCGAGGCCTGAGGCCCGGGTCCGGGGGGCGGGCTCGGGCTCTCGCGGCCCCGCGCGGTCAGTCCCGGTACGGGACGAGCCGGGACAGGTCCAGCTCGAAGCCGAAGGGCTCGGGGATGCGGATGCTCTCGCCGAACTCCCGCTCCGTCCTGGTGTGGTAGCGGTCGCGGTTCGGCTCGGAGAACAGCGTCACGGTCTTCTGCCGCGGGTCCACGATGAGGTAGAGCGGGAAGCCCATCCGCGGGTAGTCGCGGACCTTCCCGCTCCAGTCGTTCTCGGGGTTGGACGGCGAGACGATCTCGACCGCGATCAGCGCCAGCTCGGCGGGGATCTCCCGGCCCAGCTCGATGACCTCCTCGGGCAGGTAGGTCAGGTCGGGGTTCCGGACCGAGCCGACCTCCGGCGAGGAGAGATCGCTGTTCCCGGACGGGAAGTACCCGGCCGGGCAGTGCGCCTCGAACTGGCGCTGGACGATCGCCAGGTCGAGCTGGTGGATCGAGGACGGTGACGCCTGCATGACGATGATGTCGCCGGACAGCTCGACCTTGTAGCCGTCCGGCAGGCTGCGGCGGGCCTCTTCGAGCAGGCGGTAGTGCTCAGGGTTCATGCGGACTCCTCCGGTGCTCCGACCACCGTACGGCAGCCGGAGCACCGGAGGACGACGTGACCGATGCCCTCAGTCCTCCGGGGGTGGGCCCGGGGGGGCCGTGGGGAGGCGGGTGGCGAGGAGGGTGGCGGCGGCGACCAGGGTGGCGGTGAGGAGGAGGGCGAGCCGGTAGGGGGTGGGGCCGGCGTCGGTGGGCCAGGCGCCGATGAGGGCGGCGGTGGCGGCGATGCCGAGGGCGCCGCCGAGGGTGCGCAGGATGGTGAAGAGGCCCATCGCGCGGCCCATCGCGGGCGGGGGGACGTCGGCGAAGCCGGCGATCTGGACGGTGAGCACGGCGGTGCCCAGGATGAGGCCGACGCCGAACATCAGGGCCCGGACGAGCCACGGGTTCTCCGCGTAGCCGAGCCCGGCGAGGACCGCGGCGGCGAGCAGCAGGGCGGGCAGGGCGAGGCGGCGCGGGCCGAGGCGGGGCAGCAGGCGGTCCACCACCTGGGAGGCGGCCATCAGGCCGACCGCCTCCGGGAAGACGCTGAGCCCGGCGTCGAGGGCGGAGGCGCCGAGCGCCGCCTGGTAGAGCAGCGGGAGGGCGAACAGCGCTCCCATCAGGCCGGCCGCGGTGAGCAGGGCCAGCCAGCTCGCCGCGCCGAAGGCCCGGTCGGCGAGCAGTCGCAGGTCCACCAGGGGTTCGCCGGTGCGGAGTTGGTGCCGTACGGCGGCGCCGAGCAGGGCCAGTCCGGCGATCCCGCCGAGGGCCACGCCCGGGGAGGTCCAGCCGTGGGCCGGGCCGAAGCCGAGGGCGTAGGTGAGCAGGCCGAGGCCGGGGGTGGCGAGCAGGAAGCCGGTGGTGTCGAAGCGGCCGGCCGGGGGTTCGTCCGCGCCGCGCAGGCCGAGGAGGCCGATGGCGACGGCGGCCGCCCCGATCGGCACGTTGACCAGGAACAGCCAGTGCCAGGAGAGGTGTTCGGTGAGGAAGCCGCCGAGCGGTGGCCCGAGGGCGGGCATCAGCGCGGTGGGGACGATCAGGATCCGGCCGAGCCCGGCCCGTTCGTGCGGGGCGAAGGCGCGGAACAGCAGGGTCATCCCGACGGGGGTGAGCAGTCCTCCCGCCACGCCCTGGACGGCCCGCGCGGCGGCCAGGGAGCCGAGGCCGGGCGCGGCGGCGCACAGGGCGGAGGCGAGGGTGAAGGCGCTCAGGGCGCCGAGGAAGACCCGTTTGACGCCGTACCGGTCGCCGAGCCAGCCGGCCACGGGCAGGCCGAGGGCGAGGCCGACCAGGAAGGCGGTCTCGACGGCGTTGGCGGCCGAGACCGGCCGGCCGAAGTCCTCGGCGATGCTGAACAGCGCGGGGTTGACGATGGTCGAGTCCAGGCCGTTCATGCACATCGCGGCCGTGTAGACGGTGACCACCGCGGCGCGCCCCGCAAGCAGGGGGCGCGCCGGGGCCGCCGGTGCGGCGGGGGCCTCGGCAGGGGCCTCGGCAGGGGCCTCGGGACGGGCCTCGGGAGGGGTCACGGGGTGGTCCAGTGGGTGGTGATCCAGTCGAGGGCGGCGGCCCGCCCGCACGGGCCGTGGGCGACGTCCCAGCCGGCCGGGACGGCGGCGAAGGCGGGCCAGAGGGAGTGCTGTCCGCCGGGGTTGACGAGCGCGAGGAACTCGCCGTCGGCGTCGAAGGGGTTGGCGGGGGCGTCACTCATCGGAGGAGTTCTCCAGGTGGTCGGCGATCACGGCGGCGATGTGCGCGATCGGGGCAGGCAGGGTCATGTCCTTGTGGGAGCAGGCCACGTCGGTGTTGGCGATCCGGCCGGACACGTACGGGGTCCACAGCTCGGGCACCAGGGTGTCGTCGATGGTGTCGACGGTGGCGCGGAAGAACAGCACGTCGCCGTCGTAGCGGCGGTGGTCGTAGCCGCGCACCAGGAGGTTGGTGTTGAGGTAGATCCGGTTGAGCGCGGCCACGGTGGTGTCGTCGAGTCCGGCGAGCGGGCTGCCCTCGCGGCGCAGCAGTTCGGTGACGGCGTCGAGTTCGAGCGGGCGGCCGGCGAGGTCCTCGGGGCCGAAGCCGCCCATGGTGAGGAGTGCTTCGAGTGCTTCGGCCTGGTCGGGGACGGGCAGCTCGCGGAAGCCCTCGGCGGGGTAGGCGTCCAGGATGGCGAGCAACTCGACGTCCTGGCCGAGCTCCTGGAGCCGGACGGCGACCGCGTGGGCGATGATCCCGCCGGTGGACCAGCCGAGCAGCCGGTACGGGCCTTCGGGCTGGACCTCGCGCAGCCGGTCGGCGTAGTGCGCGGCGAGTTCCTCCATCGTGCCGGGCAGCGGCCGGGCCGCGGTGGCGGCGCCGACGCCCTGGGCCTGGAGGCCGTAGATGGGGACCTCGCCGGGCAGGTGGCGGATCAGGCCGGTGTAGCACCAGCTGAGGCCGCCGGCCGGGTGGACGGCGAACAGCGGGCGCTGCCGGCCGGGGGCGACGGGCCGCAGCGGGAGCAGCACGTCCAGGGCGTCGGTGTCCGGCGAGCCGGCGGTGAGCGCGGCGTCGAGGGCGGCCACCGTGGGCGCCTGGAAGAGCGCGCCGATGCCGACCTCCAGTCCGAGCACCTCGCGGATCCGGCCGGCGAGGCGCACGACCAGCAGCGAGTGCCCGCCGAGCGCGAAGAAGTCGTCCTCCACGCCGACCGCGGCCACGCCCAGCACCTCGGCGAACAGTTCGCACAGCTGCTGTTCGCGCGGGGTGCGCGGGGGGCGGCCGGCGCCGGCGGCGGGCGCCTCGGGGGCGGGCAGGGCGCGGCGGTCGAGCTTGCCGTTGGCGGTCAGCGGCAGGCGGTCGAGCAGCACGACGGCGGACGGCACCATGTGGACGGGCAGTTCGGCGGCGGCGTGGGCGCGCAGGTCCTCGGGCTGCGGGGCGGCGGGTTGCGGGGCGTCGGTGTGCAGGCCCGAGGGCTGCGGAGCGGCGGCGGCCCCGCTGTCGGCGCCGGCGCCGCTGGCCACCGCGTAGGCGACCAGCCGCTTGTCCCCCGGCACGTCCTCGCGGACGGTCACCGCGGCGTCGGCGACGGCCGGGTGGGCCGCCAGCACGGCCTCGATCTCGCCGAGTTCGATCCGGAAGCCGCGCAGCTTGACCTGCTGGTCGGCGCGGCCGAAGTACTCCAGGACGCCGTCGGCGCGGCGGCGGGCGAGGTCCCCGGAGCGGTACATCCGGGTACCGTGTTCGCCGAAGAGTTCGGCGTAGGGGTCGGCGACGAAGCGGGTGGCGGTCAGTTCCGGGCGGCCGAGGTAGCCGCGGGCGAGGCCCGCCCCGGCCACGTACATCTCGCCGGTGACGCCGGGCGGGACGGGCTGCAGGTACCGGTCGAGGACGTAGACCCGCAGGTCGGGGATGTTGACGCCGATGGTGCTGCTGCTCCCGGCGGCGGCGCTCGCCCGGTCGAGGGCGATGTACGAGACGTGCACGGTGGTCTCGGTGATGCCGTACATGTTGACCAGGGTCGGCGCGTCCTCGGCGTGCCGGGAGTACCAGTCGTCCAGGCGGCCGAGTTCCAGCGCCTCGCCGCCGAACACCACGTGGCGCAGGGCGAGTTCGCGGCCGGGGCGGTCCCGGTCGGCGGCGCTGAGCTGGTAGAAGGCGGACGGTGTCTGGTTGAGGACGGTGACGCGTTCGCGGGCGAGCAGGTCGAGGAAGGCGGCCGGGTCGCGGCTGACCAGGTGCGGGACGACGACCAGCCGGCCGCCGTGCAGCAGGGCGCCCCACAGCTCCCAGACGGAGAAGTCGAAGGCGTAGGAGTGGAAGAGCGTCCAGACGTCCTCGGCGCCGAAGCCGAACCAGTGGTCGGTGGCGGTGAACAGCCGGACCACGTTGTGGTGGGTGACGGACACGCCCTTGGGGCGGCCGGTGGAGCCGGAGGTGTAGATGACGTACGCGGTGTCCTCGGCGCGCAGCGGGCGGATGCGCTCGTGCTGGGCGAGGGGGACGGCCGGGTACCGCTCGGCCTCCGGCCCGTCGACGAGGATCCGGGGCACCTCGTGGGCGGGCAGCCGGGGGTCGGTGGCGCGGTCGGTGAGCAGGGCGGCGGGGGTCGCGTCGGCCAGCATGTAGGCGAGGCGGTCGGCCGGGTAGTCGGGGTCGAGGGGGAGGTAGGCGGCGCCGGACTTGGTCACCGCCAGCAGGGCGACGACGAGTTCGAGCGAGCGCGGCAGGGCGAGGGCGACGATGGTGCCGGGGCCGATGCCGTGGGCGGCGAGCAGCCGGGCCAACCGGTCCGCGCGGGCGCCGAGTTCGGTGTAGTCGAGCGAGCTTCCTTCGTAACTCACGGCCGGGGCGTGCGGGTTGGCCTCGGCGGCCGCCTCGAACAGCTCGGCCAGGGTGGCGCCGGACAGGGTGACGTCAGGCTGAGTGGCGCCGGGGGGCGTGACGACCGGGCGGGCCGAGTCGGGGGCGGCGTTCCACTCGACCAGGGCGCGTTCCCGCTCCCGCGCGCTGATCAGCGGGAGCCGGTCGACCGGGGTGTCGGGCGCGGTCGCGGCGGCGGCGAGCAGCCGGGCCAGGCGCTCCCCGAGGGCGGCCACGGTGGCCGCGTCGAAGAGGTCGGTGCGGTACTCCAGGAAGCCGCCGATGCCACCGTCGGGCAGTTCGCCGGCGTTCAGGGTGAGGTCGAACTTGGCGGTGCCGCTGGGGATCGCGGTGATCTCGGCGGTGAGCCCGCCGCCGAACGCGGTGGGCTCGTCCGGCCGGCTCTGCCAGGCGAGCATCACCTGGAACAGCGGGTGCCGGGCCAGCGAGCGGGCCGGGTTGAGCTCCTCGACCAGCCGGTCGAAGGGCAGGTCGGCGTGCTCGTGGGCGTCGAGGACGGTGGCGCGGACCCGGGCCAGCAGATCCTTGAAGGTCGGCGCGCCGGACAGGTCGGTGCGCAGGACCACGGAGTTGACGAAGTAGCCCACGAGCGCGGCGGTTTCGTCGTCCTCGCGGCCGGCCACCGGGGTGCCGACCGGGATGTCGGTGCCGCAGCCGTGCCGGCCGAGCAGCGCGGCGAGACCGGCCAGGACGGCCATGAAGACGGTGCTGTCGGCGGCCCGGGCGAGGGCGACGAGGGCGGCGTGCGCCTCGGCGTCGAGGGTGAAGGGCACGGTGGCGCCCTGGTGGCCGGCGACGGCCGGGCGGGGGCGGTCGGCGGGCAGCTCCAGCTGGTCGGGCAGTCCGGCGAGCGCGGTGCACCAGTACTCCGTCTGCCGGACGGCGAGCGGGCTGGGCGCGTCGGTGGTGCCGAGCCGCGCCCGCTGCCAGGCCGCGTGGTCGGCGAACTGGACGGTGAGCGGCGGTAGTTCGGGCGCCGCTCCGGCGAGCCTGGCGGCGTAGGCGGCGGCCAGGTCGCGGACCAGCGGGGTGGTGGAGGCGCCGTCGCCGGCGATGTGGTGGAGCAGGATCAGCAGGGTGTGCCGGTCCGGACCGTCGGCGAACAGGGTGGCCCGCAGCGGCGGTTCGGCGGTCAGGTCGAAGGCGTACCGGACGGCTTCGGCCATCTCTCCTCGGCCGTCGTGCAGTTCGACGGGTGCGAGGGGTGCGAGCGGCATGGCGGGCAGGATCCGCTGGTACGGCGTGCCGTCCGGTTCCTCGCCGTAGACGGTGCGCAGCACCTCGTGGCGGGCGACGAGGTCGCCGAGGGCGCGGGTGAGGGCGGGCCGGTCGAGGGGGCCGGTGAGGGTGAGGACGAGCGGGATGTTGTAGGTGGGGCTGGGGCCCTCGAGCCGGTGCAGGAACCAGAGGCCGCGCTGGGCGGGCGAGAGCGGCATCCGCTCGGCGCGCGGGACGGGCACGGGGGCGGGGGCGGGGATCGCCGCGGGCTCCGCCGTGGTGTCCGCCACGATGTCCGGCTCCGTCGCGCTCCCGGCCCCGGCCCGCTCGCCGAGCAGGGCGGCGAGGCCGGCCGCGGTCGGGTGGCGGAACACGTCGGCGAATCCGACCGGCACGGCGAAGGTCTCGCGCAGTCGGGCGGCGAGGCGCCCGGCGAGCAGCGAGTGGCCGCCGAGGTCGAAGAAGGAGGCGTCCCGGCCGGGGGCCCGCGGCAGGCCGAGGACGTCGGCGAGCAGCCCGCAGACCAGTTCCTCCTGGGGCGTGGCCGCGGCGGCGCCCTCGGCGACGACGGCCGGTTCGGGCAGGGCACGGTGGTCGAGCTTGTCGTGCGCGGTGCGCGGCAGTTCGGCGAGCAGCAGCACGGCCGCCGGGACCATGTGCGCGGGCAGCCGGGCGGCCAGCGCGGCGCGCAGCCCGTCCGGGTCCGGGGCCTCGCCGGGCACGGGCACCGCGTAGCCGAGCAGGCGCCGGCCCTGCGGCCCGGGGCGGGCGATCACCACGGCCTGGGCGACACCGGGCAGTTCGGCGAGGACGGCGGCGATCTCGCCGGGCTCGACCCGGAAGCCGCGGATCTTCACCTGGTCGTCGGCGCGGCCGAGGAACTCCAGGGTGCCGTCCGAACGGCGGCGGGCGAGGTCGCCGGTGCAGTACATCCGGGTGCCGGGCGGACCGAAGGGGTCGGCGAGGAAGCGCTCGGCGGTCAGGTCGGGCCGGCCGAGGTAGCCGCGGGCCAAACAGGCTCCGGCCACGTACAGTTCGCCGGTCGCGCCGTCGGGCGCGGGGCGCAGCGAACCGTCCAGGACGTAGGCGCGGGAGCCGCGTACCACCCGGCCGACCGGGGCGCCGTCCGGGCCCGGGGTCCAGGCGTAGGCGTCGACGGTGGTCTCGGTCGGACCGTAGAGGTCCACCGGGTGCAGGCCGGGGACGGCGGTCAGCCGCTGCCAGAGGGCGGGCGGGGTGGCCTCGCCGCCGACCACCAGGACGGACGGGCGGTGCCGCCCCTCGTCCAGGATCCCTTCGGCGAGGAGGACTTCGAGGTAGGAGGGGGTGAGGTCGAGGTAGTCGATGCGCTCGCGGTGGAGGTGGGCGGCCAGCGCGGCCGGGTCGCGGTAGGTGGCGTCGTCCAGCAGGTGCAGCTCGTGACCGTGGACCATCCAGAGCACCGGGTCCCAGGAGGCGTCGAAGGCGAACGAGGCACTGTGGGCGACGCGCAGGCGCTCGCGGCCGGTGCGGCGCACGGCGGGGGCGATGTGGTCCTCGGCGAGGCCGGCGTGCAGGTTGGCCAGCGAGGCGTGGGTGACCACCACGCCCTTGGGGCGGCCGGTGGAGCCCGAGGTGTGCAACACGTAGGCGGGGTGGTGGAGTTCCGGCGCGGACGGGGCGGTGGTCGGCTCGGCGGGCCGTTCGCCGCCCGGCTCGTCCTCGGCCTCCGCCGGCCGTACGGTGGGCAGGCCGGCCGGCAGGTCGAGCCCGGCCAGGGCCTCGGCGGTGCCGACCGCGCAGACCGGGCGGGCGTCGGCCAGAACGGCCGCCAGCCGCTGCGCGGGGTGGGTGAGGTCGAGGGAGACGCAGGCGCCGCCGGCCTTGAGGACGGCGAGCATCGCGACGAGGGTGTCCGCGCCGCGCGGCAGGGCGATCGCGACCGGCGCGCCGCCCCGCACACCGAGGGCGGCCAGGCGGCGGGCGAGCCGGTCGGCGGCGGCGTCCAGCTGCCCGTACGTCAGCGCGGTCGCGCCGCAGCGGACGGCGACGGCCTCCGGGGTGCGGGCGGCCTGGGCGGCGAACAGCTCGGGCACCGTCCGCTCGGCCGGGGGCTCGGTGCGGCCGGCGGTGGCGCGGCGCAGGCCGTCCGCGTCCAGCAGGTCGATCCGGGCGATCGGCGTGTGCGGGGCGGTGAGCAGCAGTTCGGCGAGGGCGTCGAGGTAGCGCAGCAGGCCGTCGCGGTGCCCGGTGAGGGTGGCGGCGTCGTAGCGGGCCGGGTCGGCGTCGATCACCAGGCGCAGGGCGCCGTCCGGGCCGGGCGAGACGTTCAGGGCGAGGTCGTCCACCGGGCCGGCGGCGAGGTTGCGGACGGTGCCGGGCAGGCCGGCCAGGTCGAGGTCGCCCTCGAAGGCCTTGATGTTGACCATCGGACCGAACAGGGCGCGGCGGTCGCCGGTGCGGCCGAGGTCGCGGCGGAGGTCCTCCAGCGGGTAGCGCTGGTGGCGGCGGACGGCGCGCAGCTCGCGGACCACGTGGCGCAGCAGGCCCTCGGCGCTGTCGGCCGGGCCGACGGCGAGGCGCAGCGGGAGCACGTTGGCGGCGGCGACGGGGGTGCGCAGGGCGGCCGGGCCCCGGCGGTTGGCGAGCGGCAGGCCGAGGACGACGTCCCGACTGCCGGACAGGCGGTGCAGGTAGCCGGCGGTGGCGGCGAGCAGCAGTTCGGCCCAGGTGGCGCGGACGGCGGTGGCGGCCCGCTCCAGGCGGTCGCGGGTGCCGGCGGGGAGGACGGCGGTGAGGCGCAGGGGGGCGGGGGTGTCGCGGGCGGGACCGGGGTCCGGGGTGCCCGGCAGGGTCGCCGGGGCGTCGGCGTCGGCCATCCGGGCGGCCCAGTGGGCGCGGTCGGTCCGGTACTCCTCGCCCTCCCGGTACGCGGCCTCCTCGGCGGCGGCCTCGGCGAGGCCCGCGAACGGGCTCGGGGCCGGCTCGGTGCCGGTGGTGTGCGCGCGGTACAGCTCGGCGACCCGCTCGCCGAGGAGGGTCAACGCGTAGGCGTCGACGGCGAGATGGTGGATCCGCCGGTACCAGGTCCACCGGTCGTCGGCGAGCCGGATGAGCGCGTGGGTGAACAGCGGGCCCTCGGCGAGGTCGGCCGGGCGGGCGAGGTCGGCGCGCATCCAGGCTTCGGCGGCCGCCTCGGGGGTGACCGTCTCGTCCGCACTGTCCGCCTCGTCCGCACTGTCCGTCGCGGCGCGCAGGTCGAGGCGGTGCAGCGGCCACCGGCCGTCGGGCCGCGGTCGCTGACGGGGCGTTCCGTCGGCGCCGATGACGACGACGGCGCTCAGCACCTGCGCCTCCGCCACCGCCTGCCGCAGCGCCCGCTCGAACCGGTCCTCGTCCAGTGGGCCGGCGATCTCGACGGCGTCGCCGGTGTTGTAGACCGGACTGGCGGGGTCGAGCGCCTGGGCGTACCAGATGGCGGCCTGGGCGGCGAGCAACGGGATGTCTGCGGCCTGGGTCTCGACGGTCTGGGTGTCGCCAGTACGGGACTCACCAGTCTGGGTCTCGGCGGCGGGCATGATTCGGAGAGCTCCTCGGGGATCCGGAACACTTTACTTAGGTTAGCCTAATCTAACTTCATATGATCTGGTCAACGGCCCCAGCGAGACCGGGCCCTGACACCCCCTGGAGGCGCCACCCATGCCCCTGTCCGCGACCAAGCAGGCCGTCCGCGACCGCGTGCACGCGCACCGGGACGAGCTGCTCGCGCTCAGCCGCCGCATCCACGCCCACCCCGAGACCGCCTTCGAGGAGCACCGCGCGGCCGCCTGGTGCGCCGAACTGCTGCGTGGCCACGGCTACTTCGTCACCGCGCCCGCGCACGGCCTGGACACCGCGTTCAGCGCGACCCTCGGCAGCGGACCGGTCACCGTCGCCCTGGTCTGCGAGTACGACGCGCTGCCCGGACTCGGCCACGCCTGCGGGCACAACCTGATCGCCGCCGCGGGCCTCGGCGCGGCGCTCGGGCTCGCCCCGTACGCCGAGCGGCTCGGGCTCACCGTCCGGGTGATCGGCGCGCCGGCCGAGGAGCGCGGGGCGGGCAAGGCGCTGCTGCTGGAGGCCGGGGCCTTCGACGGGGTGGACGCGGCCATGATGGTGCACCCCTGCCCGGTCGAGGTCGCCGACTTCCGCTCCTTCGCGCTCGGCACGCTGTCCGTCCGCTACACCGGGCGGGCCGCCCACCCCAGCCTCGATCCGCACCAGGGCCGCAACGCCGCCGACGCGCTCACCGTCGCCCAGGTCGCGATCGGCCTGCTCCGCCAGCAACTCCCGCCGCACTGGCGGGTGCACGGCATCACCACCGCCGCCGGGACGGCGCCGAACCTGATCCCGGACAGCGCCAGCGCCGAGTACGAGATCCGGGCCTCGGCGGCCGAGGACCTCGCCGAGCTGCGCGCCCGGGTCGAGGACTGCTTCCGCGCCGGAGCGCTCGCCACCGGCTGCGAGGTCGAACTGACCCGACCCGAGCCGGACTACCTGGACATGCGGTCCGACCCCGCACTGCTGGCCCTGTGGCGGGCCAACGCGGCGGCTCTCGGCCGGCCGGAGCCGGTCGAGAGCGGGCCGTTCGCCTGCACCGACATGGGGAACGTGTCGCACGTGGTGCCCTCGATCCATCCGGTCCTGGACATCACCGGCGGCGCCTGCGCGCCGCACGAGGCGGCGTTCGCCGAGGCCGCGCTGGGCGCGGAGGCGGAACGGGCGGTACTGGACGGCGCGGTGGCGATGGCGTGGACGGCGGCGGACGTGGCGGTGGGCCTGGCGTCGGGCGGCCCGGCGGCTGGCCCGGTGGCAGCGAACAAGTAACAGCTGACAGCTTTCAGCGAACAGCTTTCATCATCTGTTCGCTGAAAGCTGTCGTCTGAAAGTTGTCAGTTGTCAGCTGTCAGTTGTCAGCTGCCGCCTGAACTCCGCCCGCCGTCGACGCCCCGCCCACCGTCACCCGCCCAGCAGAACCGCCGGGGCCACCCGCACCGCCGTCACGCCCAGCTCCCGCACCAGCGCCCCGACCTCGCCCTCCCGCCGCGGGTCGGCGAGCACCAGCGCGGCACCCGTCCGCAGCGGCCAGAGGAACTCCCAGAGCGGCAGGCCCAGTTGCAGCACCCGGTCGCCCGGACCGAGCGGGTGCTCGGCCTGCAGCTCACGCACCCGGCGGTCCGCCTCCCTGTGGGTGACCCGGACGGCGGTCGGACGCCCGCCCGGGCCGTACCCGACGCAGAGCAGGTGGTGCGGGGTGAGCGCCCGCGGCGGGTCGGTGGGCAGTTCGCCGTCCGTGTCCAGCCCGGCGAGCGCACCC
Source organism: Kitasatospora xanthocidica (assembly GCF_014656195.1). Lineage (GTDB taxonomy): Bacteria > Actinomycetota > Actinomycetes > Streptomycetales > Streptomycetaceae > Kitasatospora > Kitasatospora xanthocidica. The sequence goes on from NZ_BNBY01000002.1 coordinate 480,829, forward strand.
GGCACCCCCTCCCCCAGCACGCACACCGGCGCGTTCTCGGCGAGCAGTCGGTCCCGTCGCCCGGGCGCGTCCGCCGGGTCCAGCGGCAGGTACGCCGCGCCCGACTTCACCACCGCCAGCAGCGCCGTCAGCAGTTCGGCCGGGTCGCGGGCGCCGGCCAGGCCGACCACCGTGCCCGGGCGGGCGCCCCGCGCGGCCAGGGCGCGCGCCAGCCGGTTGGCCGAGGCGTTCAGCTCCCGGTAGCGGACGGTCCGCCCGCCCGCGAGCACCAGGGCCGGGGCGTCCGGCGTCCGGGCCGCCTGCGCCTCGACCGGCCCCACCAGGGTGGTCGCCGGGTAGCTCACCGTACGGCGGGGCAGCGCCGGCGCCGCGCCCAGAGCCTCCTCCCGCACCAGCTCCCGGACGGCCCCGCGCACACCCACCAGGGCTGCATCCCGGGCGGCGTCCCGGACGACCGCCTCCATCAGGCCGCACCCAGCAGCTCGGCCCAGGCCTCCAGGGCCGGCCGCTCCGCGAGCTGGACGAACGCCACCTCGGCACCCTCCGCCCGCCAGCGCTCGGCGAGCGTCATCAGCCGGATGGAGTCCAGCCCCCAGTCGACCAGGTTCTCGTCCAGCGGGATGTCCGCCGGGTCCTCGCCGAGCAGGTCGGCGACCTCGGCCCGGATCCGCTCCACCGTGAAGCCCACGCCCGTCACTTCGCCGCCACCTCGCCCGTCTCGTTCATCTCGCCCGTCGTGCCCATGCCGCCCGTCGCGCCCGTCTCGCCCGCCCCGCCCGTGCCGTCGAGCGCCCCGAGCACGGCCCCCGTCGTGGTGACCAGCCCGCAGCGCCCGGCCACCCAGTCCAGCGCGGCGCGGTGCTCGGCCGGTCCGAAGTCCGCGACCGCGTCGGCCACCACGAAGGCCTGGATGTCCCGCATCCAGGCGTCGCAGGCGGTGGCCTGCACCCCGATGTGCGCGTACACCCCGGTGATCACCAGCTGGTCCCGGCCCTGCTCGCGCAGCAGCCGCTCCAACTCCGTTCGCACGAAGGCGCTGTACTTCCACTTGGTCAGCACCGTGTCGCCCGGCGACGGTGCGACGGCGTCGGCGATCGCGGTGGCGCGCGGGTCGTCCGGGATGCCCGGCCCCCAGAAGTCCTGCTGCAGTCCGCGTTCGGCCGGGCTCTGTCCGCCGAGCTGCGCCGAGTAGACCACCGGCACACCGGCGGCGCCGGCCGCCTTGGCCAGGCCCGCGACGTTGTCCAGGAGTTCGGGCACCGGAGCGGCCTCGGCGTCGAAGGCGCCGAGGAAGTGGTTCTGCAGGTCGTGCACCAGCAGGACGGCGCGCGCCGGGTCCACCGTCCAGGAGACCCGGTTGGCGGGCAGCTCCTCGGCGACGGGCATGGGATAGGAGGGAATGCGGGGCAGGCCCACGATGGGTGTTCCTTAGCAGCTAGGGAGGGATCAACTGGCGGTCAGGGAGGCCGCGATGGCGGCGCGCAGGTCCTTCTTGCTGACCTTGCCGATGCCGGTGGCCGGGAAGGCGTCGACGAACTCGACCCGGTCCGGCACCTTGTAGTCGGCCAGTCCGCGCCCACGCACGAACCGCTTCAACTCGACGCCCTTCGGCGGCTGTTCGCGGTGCTCGGCGCGGAGCACCACGTACGCGCAGGTGCGCTCGCCCAGGTACGGGTCGGGCATCGACACCACGGCCGCGTCGTGCACGGCGGGGTGCGCGAGCAGGTGGTTCTCGATCTCCTCGGCGGCGACCTTCTCGCCGCCCCGGTTGATCTGGTCCTTGGCCCGGCCCTCCACCACCAGGTGGCCGGTCGGGGTCCGTCGGACGAGGTCGCCGGTGCGGTAGAAGCCGTCCGCGGTGAAGGAGTTCGCGTTGTGCTCCGGCGCCTTCCAGTAGCCGCGGATGGTGTACGGGCCGCGCGTCAGCAGGTGGCCGGTGGCGCCGTCGGGCAGGTCCCGGTCCTGGTCGTCGACCACCCGGACCTCGTCGTCGGGGGAGATCGGACGGCCCTGGGTGGTGGTGATCAGCTCCTCCGGGTCGTCCAGCCGGGTGTAGTTGACCAGCCCCTCGGCCATCCCGAAGACCTGCTGGAGCGTGCAGCCCAGCACCGGCCGCACCCTGCGGGCCGCCTCCGTGCTGAACTTGGCGCCGCCGACCAGCAGCACCCGCAGGCTCCGGTACCCGGTGGCGCCGCGCTCGGCGGCCTCCAGCCAGAGCAGCGCGAGCGGGGGCACCAGTCCGGTGATGGTCACGCCCTCGCGCTCGATCAGCGGGAAGGCGGTCTCCGGGCTGGGCTGCGGGCAGAGCACCACCCGGCCGCCCGCGTACAGCGTGCCGAGCGAACCCGGCGAGCTGAGCGGGAAGTTGTGGGCGGCGGGCAGCACGCACAGGTAGACGCTGTCCGCGTCCTGCCCGCACAGATCGACCGAGCCGCGCAGCGAGTAGATGTAGTCGTCGTGGGTGCGCGGGATCAGCTTGGGCACGCCGGTGCTGCCGCCCGAGAGCTGCAGGAAGGCCACGTCCCCGGGCTCCGGCTCCTCGGCGGGACCGGGACCGTCGCAGGGCACGTCCGCCAGCCGGACGTGCTCCCCGGCGTCCTCGCCGGCCACCAGCACCAGCCGCAGCCCGGGGTTCTCCGCCCGTACCCGGGAGGCGAGTTCGCGGTAGTCGAAGCCGCCCTCGACGGCCGGGACGACGTACGCCACCGCGTCCGTGAAGGAGCAGAAGTACCCGATCTCGGTGTACCGGTGCGCGGGCAGCGCGAAGACCGGCAGCGCGCCGATCCGGAACAGCGCGAAGACCACCTCGAAGAACTCGGCGGCGTTGGGCAGTTGGACCACCACTCGGTCCCCGGACCGGACCCCCCGGGCGAGCAGCCCGGCGGCCATCCGGTCGGCCCTGAGGTCGAGTTCGGCGTACGTCCAGCGCCGCTCGGTCGCGGCCACCGAGTGGCCGCCCGGGTCGACGACGGCGGTCCGCTCGCCGTGCGCGGCGGCCCGCTCGCGCAGCATCCGGCCGAAGGTCTCGCCGCGCCAGTGGCCGGCGGCCCGGTAGCGCTCGGCGAACTCGGCGGGGTACGGGGTGAATCCCTCCAGCGTCGTCACCGGGAGACCCCCGCGGCGTCCAGGAAGGTACGGAACTTGGCACTGGTCTCGGCGAGTTCGGCCTCCGGCCGGGACCGGTCGACCACCCCCGCGCCGGCGTACACCCGCAGCGTCCGCTCCTCCGCCTCCGCGCAGCGGATGGTGACCACCCACTCACCGTCGCCGGTCGCGTCGCCCCAGCCGACCATGCCGGTGTAGAGGCCGCGGTCGAAGGGCTCGACCTCGCCGATCACCCGGCGGGCGACGTCCGTCGGGGTGCCGCAGACGGCCGGGGTCGGGTGCAGCGCGCAGGCCAGCTCCAGGGCGGAGACCGCCGGGTCGGCCAGCTCGCCGCTGATCGTGGTGGCCAGGTGCCACATCGCGGCCGTCCGTACCAGGGTGGGCCGTTCGGGCACCTCCAGGATGCGGCAGTACGGCGCCAGCGCCTCGCGGATCGCGTCCACCACCACCGCGTGCTCGTGCAGGTCCTTGGGGGACTCCAGCAGCGCGGCGGCGCGCCGGACGTCCTCCCCCAGGTCCTCGCTGCGCGGCACCGACCCGGCCAGCGGGTTGGCCAGCACGGCCGTTCCCCGCCGGGAGAGCAGGAGTTCGGGGCTGGCACCGATCAGGGTGCGGCCGCCGCCGGCCGGTACGGCGAAGGTGTAGCCGCCCGGGTCGCGACGGGCGAGCCGCTGCAGGATGGCCGGCAGGTCGAGCGGCTCGGCGGCGCTCAGCTCCAGCGTCCGGGCCAGCACCACCTTGCTCAACTCCCCGGCGCGCAGCCGCTCGACGGCCGCCGCGACGCCCGCGCCGTACGCCGCCGGCTCGGGCACCGGGCGGATCCGCCAGTCGACCCGCTCGGCCGGCGGCGCGGGCAGCGCGATCAGCGGGTCGTCCCGCAGCGCCCCGGCCGTCCGGACCCGCTCGGGCACGGCGAGTTCGACCCGGCTCTCCCGGTCGAACGCCACCGCGCCGACCACCAGCGGACGTTCGACCCCGGCCCGACCGGCCGCGGCCAGCGTCCCGGCGACCCGTACGGGCAGCGGCCGCCCGTCCTGCGGCACCCGGGCGTGCACGCCGGAGGTGAGCAGGGTGCGGGTCGGCGAGGCGAGGAACGCCTCGCCGGTGGCGGCCCGGTACTGGCCGAGCAGTCCGCTGGCCGCGCCGATGACGGCGTGGTCGGGGCCGCCGGCGGCGGGGGCCGCCGGGGCGTGATGCACCGTGGTCACGGTGGATTCTCCAGTCTGGGACGGGTCTACGGGTGAGGTCGCGGGCCGGCGGGGGAAGTGGCGGGCCTTCGGGAGGCCGGGCGAAGGGGCGGCTCAGGCCCGAAGGGTCGCGCCGCCGTCGACGTACAGGTCGTGCATGGTGATGTGCCGCGCCCGGTCGGAGGCCAGGAACACCACGGCCTCCGCGATGTCGGCGGGCGCGGCGATCCGCCCGAGCGGGATGCCGACCCGCCAGGCGCCCAAGTCGCCCTCGATGACGCGCCGTTCGGCCGCCTCGGCGTCCTCGCCCCACAGCGCGCGCTGCATCTCGGTGTCGGTCGACCCGGGCGACACCACGTTGCACCGCACGCCGGACCGGGCGAGCTCCAGCCCCAGGCAGCGGGTGAACATGGTGGCCGCCGCCTTGGACGCCGCGTAGGCGGCCATCCCGGCCCGCGGCACCCCGGCGGCATTGGACCCGACCGTCACCACGGCCCCGCGCCCCCGCTCGGCCATCCGTCGCCCGACGGCACGGCTGACGTGGAAGACGCCGGTGGTGTTGACGGCGAAGGTGTCCGCCCAGTCGGCGTCGGTGAGGTCGACGACCGGCGCGGTACGCAGGATGCCCGCGACGTTCACGAGCACGGCCACCGGCCCGAGTTGACGTTCGATCGACTCGACCGCATCCTCGACCGCTCGGGCATCGGCGACATCCAGCACGTACGGCCGGACGCCCGGCAACTCCGCCGCCAGGGCGTCGAGCGAGCCGGCGTTCCGGTCCACGGCCGCGACCACGGCACCCTCGGCCACCAGCGCCCGGACCACGGCCGCGCCGATGCCCTGCCCGGCCCCGGTGACCACCGCGACGGCACCGGCGAATTCGGACTGCTGCACAGGACATCCCCTCCGACCAGCAAGATTAGGCAAGCCTAACCTAACACAGTTGTTCGCCTACACCGAGAGTCTGTGCGACCGTCAATTCGAACAAAGGCCGGCCGCCCGACTGGGCGAGACGAGACGATCCGTCTCGCCAACCTCGCGCACCGACGCCCGGTCGCCGCCCCGACCGGCCGACTACCCGCGCCCGTCCGCGCTCCCGGCCCCGCGCCCGTCCGCGCTCCCGGCCCGCAGGACTGCGTCGGTGTACAGCTCGGCCGTCAAGTCGCCCTCGTCCACGCCGAGTTCGGCCAGGACCTCGCGCACGGCGCCGAGCGCCGCCGGCAGTTCGTCCTCCCGGGCGACGGTCGTCTCCACCTCCAGGAACACCCCCGCCAGTCGCGGTACCCGGACCAGCGTCGCCAGGAACCGGCGGCCGCCGCGCTCCAGCCGGTAGTTCCGGCAGTGCTTCTCGAAGGAGAGCCGGGCCCGGTACCCGAGGGCGCGGACGATCGCGTGCGCCGCCCCGGCGTCCGCCACCGCCGTCTCGTGCTCCGGCTTCGAACCCGAGGCCTCGTCCACCCGGGCGCCCTTGTAGGTGAGCAGCGCGCGCCGGCCCCCGTCCGCGTCCTCGATCTCGCGGACGCGCAGCTCACGGTCGGTGCCGAGGAGGCTGCCGTCGGGGAGGTCGTAGTAGGTGTCCCGGTAGACCTCGGCCCGGCCGGGGCCGTGGGTGCCCTCCAAGCGGCGCAGCAGCACGCCGGGTTGACGCGCCAGTGCCTTCAGCTCCGCCTCGATCACCGTGCTGCCCCGCTCATCGCGCTGCCTCCGCCTGGGTGGATCCGGTGGCGGCGAGACTACCCCCGGCCGGGCGGACGCGGGCGGTCGCCGGGAGGGCGGGGACGAGTCCCAGCAGCGCCATGGGCTTGACTCCGCAGAACCCCGGAACGGCGCCGACCTGACGTCAGCTCCCGCACTCCTCCTCATGTCCCGCGGTCGGGCGGTCGGCTTACTGCGGTGCGGCGGTACCGGCCGGGGCGTCGGGGGCCTTCGGGGCCGGGGTGAGGCCCGTGCAGCCGCGCAGGCCGTCGCGGCGCTTGAGGGCGGCCTCGGCGGCCGCGCCGGTGACCGGCTCCGGGACGCCCTTGTCGTCGATGGTGGCCGGAGCGAAGGCCTCGCCGGTCACCTTGCCGTCGGCGGCGAGGGTGAGGGTGGTGACGCCGGTCTCGTTGGAGTTCGGGTAGTTGGAGGTGCCGTACCAGAGGAAGTTGCCGAAGCCGTACCCGACGTAGGTGTTGCCGAGCATGCCCGAGCCGACCATGGTGTGCGCGTGGGTGCCGACCACGGCGGTGGCGCCAGCGGTGGCGAGCTTCTTGGCGACGGCGGTCTGCGCGGAGGTCGGGCAGGCCTTGCCCTCCTCGCCCCAGTGCAGGTAGACGAGCACGACCGGGGCCTGCCGCTTGGCCGTCTCCACCGCCTTGACCAGCGCCGGGACGTCCAGCGCGGAGGCGATGCCCGGCTTGTTCGCGCCGGCCCGCCACTTCTGGTTGGTGAGGTCCTCGACCTGGCTGGCGGCGACCACGGCGACCTTCACCCCGCGCACGGTGGTGACGTACGGGGCGTACGCCTCGGTGGCGTTGTGGCCGACGCCGACGACCGGGATCGGCGAGGAGTCCTTGGCGGCGAGGGTGTCGGTGAGGCCGTCGGCGCCGAAGTCCACGGCGTGGTTGTTGGCCATGGAGACGACGTCGACGCCGGAGTCCTTGAGCACCGAGAGCGCCTTGGGCGAGGTGCGGAAGGTGTAGAGCTTGGGTTCCGGGGCGCCGCGCCCGGTGATCGCGGTCTCCAGGTTGAGGACGGACAGGTCCGCGTCGGCGAGAGTGCGGGAGAGCGGCCCGAGCGCCGGCTCGGGCGGCTGTACGGCCAGCCGGGCCTCGGTGCGGCCCTCGAAGTGGACGTCCCCGGCGAAGGCGACGGTGATGGTGCCGTCGGGCCGGGGAGCGGCGTTCTTGGTCGGGGCCGCGCCGGTGGAGGGGGCGCCCGGGCCCGGGGCGGCGGAGCTCGGGGCCGGGGCTGCGGCGGAGCTCGCGGGGGCCGGATCCGGGTCGTCCGGTCCGCAGCCGGTGACGGCGGTCAGCCCGACGAGCAGCGCGACGGCGGCCGCGGCACGGCGCATGAGTGGTTCCCCCCGAGGACGGTGCAAGAGCGGTCAGCCTACGCCACCGATTCCGCACCCCTTCAGCCCGGACCCACAACATTCCGGACACAAAAGGGCACCGGTGGGCCCTCTCCTGGCCCGCTCGTCCCCATCGCCCCGCCCGTCCCGGCCACCGTGTCCCTGGCGCGGCGACGGGGAGGCGCGCAGCGTGGTGGTACGGGAGGAACCCGTCCCGTAGCGGAGGCCCGGAGGCCCGGAGGCCCAGAGGCCCGGAGGTCCTGAAGCCCGGAGGTGTGGCGTGATGAACGGCGGCATCGGCGACGAGCAGCCCGGGGACACCGGCACGACCCGCCCCTCCCCCGGCCGGGCGCACCGGACCGTGGTCGGCACCGAGGGCTCCGCACCGTCTGACGCCGCCCCGCACCGGGCGGCCGGGCAGGCCGTCCGCACCAAGGACTGGCAGCTCAGCCTGCACGTGGTCGAGGAGGGCGACACCACCCGGGTGCACGCCGTCCTGGACGCCGACGGCGAGGTCCTGCACAGCGACGCCCGCTCCCACCGCAATCCCCGCGACACCCCGGCCCCGCAGATCGGCGACGAGTTCGCGGTCGGCCGCGCCCTGGTCGACCTGGGCCACCAGCTGCTGCGCGCGGGCGTCCACGGCGCCACCCGTCCCACAGAGGAGTGAACGCCGCGGCGAGCCGGGCGGCGGGCACCGCGGCAAGCACCGCGGCCGGCCCGCCGGGGAGGGCCCGCCGGGAGGGCCCGCTGGGGAGGGCGCGCCGCCCGGCCGGGTACGCCATGCTGAACCGCGACAGCCCGACCGGGAGACCGGACGACCGGAAGAGCCGCACCCCGCCCATGGACACCACCCCCGGCCCCACCCCCGGCCCCGCCGCCGGCAACGGACCCACCGGCCACGGACCCGCAGGCGACCGACCCGACGCCCCCGTCGGCGACCCCGACGCCCCCGACTTCACCCCCGCCGAGCGCGCCCGCGGCCGTGCGCTGCGCCGCGCCCAGCTGCCGTGGGCGCTGGGCGGCCGGCTGGCGGGGCTGGCGCTGACGCTGCTGCTCGGCCTCACCCCGGCCGGCGCCGCCCTGGTCACCGCCACCGGCCGGTGGTTCGGCGGCTCCCGTACGGCCGGGGTCCTGGCGGGTGCCGCGGCGCTGGTGGTCCTCGGGCAGGCGCTGCAGTTGCCGTTCGGCGCCGGGGCGCGCGCCGTCCGGGCCCGGTTCGGGCTGGTGACCCAGGGCTGGGCCGGCTGGGCGCTGGACGCGCTGCGGAGCCTGGCGCTCGCCCTCGTCCTGGTCCTCCCGCTGGTGCTGGGGCTGTTCGCGCTGACGGCGTGGTCGCCGCGGCGCTGGTGGCTGCCGGCGGCGGGCGCGGCGGCGCTGCTGACGGCCGTCCTCTCCTTCCTCCACCCGCTGCTGATCGAGCCGGTGTTCAACCGTTTCACCCCGATGGCGGAGGGCGGGCCGCGCACCGCGCTGCTGGCGCTGGCCGAGCGGGACGCCGTCCGGGTGCGGGACGTGCTGGTGGCGGACGCCTCCCGTCGGACGACCGCGCTCAACGCGTACGTGTCCGGGTTCGGGGCGACCCGCCGGATCGTGGTGTACGACACGCTGCTGACCACCGCCGCGCCGCGCGAGGTGGAGCTGGTGGTCGCGCACGAGCTGGGCCACGTCAAGCACCGGGACGTGCCGGTCGGCACCGCGCTGGGCGCGGTCGGGGCGGCGGTCGCGGTGGCCGTGCTCGGTCTGCTGGGTGCCTGGCGCCCGCTGCTGGACGCCGCGGGGGCGACGGACGCGGCGGACCCCCGGGCACTGCCGCTGCTGGCGGCGCTCGCCGCGCTGCTGGGTGCGCTGTCGGGGCCGGCGCAGAGTGCGGTGAGCCGCCGGATCGAGGCCCGGGCGGACCGGCACGCGCTCGAACTGACGGGTGATGCCGAGCAGTTCGTGGCCATGCAGCGCAGACTGGCACTGGCGAACGTCTCCGATGTCGACCCGCCGAGGCTGCTTGAGCTACTGTTCGCCACTCACCCGAGTGCGAGCCGTCGGATCGCCGCCGCCCGCGCCTGGCAGGCCGCCCGGGGAGGGCCCGTGCCGGAGCGCCGCGCGACCCCGGGAGAATCCGTTGTATAGTGCAACAAATCTCGAGGAGGTAGGACCGCCGTGCCCGGCCGCCAGTCGTCCATCGACACCATCCAGCGCGAGCTGACCGCCTTCGCCCGCCGAGCCCGGCACAAGGCCTCCCAGCTGCACCCCGACCTCTCCCTGGTCACCTACAGCATCCTCGACCTGATCACCGAGCGCGGCGGCTGCCGCGCCGCCGACGTGGCCGCGTACTTCATGCTCGACAAGTCGACCGTCAGCCGCCAGGTCACCGCCCTGGAGAAACTCGGCCTGCTGGCCCGCGAGGCCGACCCGGACGACCAGCGCGGCCAGATCCTGCGCGCCACCGAGGCCGGGCTGACCCTGCTCCGGGACGCCAACGAGCAGCGCCGGCTGTCCTTCACCGCGCGCTTCACCGACTGGTCCGACGAGGACGTCGCCCGCTTCGCCGACTACCTGGCCCGCTACGGCGAAGAGGGCTGACCCGGGCTGACCGGGCCGCCACCCGGGGCAACGGCGGGGCAGCCGGTCAACGGACGAACCCGCCGCCGTCTCGGGGTGCGCCCCGCCGCCCCCACGGTGTACAGAGGAGAGGTGCCCCTCCGGCAGCGTCCCGATGCGCCGCACCCGCCGTCCGCCCCGCATCCCCCCGACCGCCGCCGCACCTGGCGACCCGACCCCCGGGTGCTGACGGTGCTGACGCTCGCGCTGATCGCCCTGATCACCGTCGTCGACGTGCTCTCCCCGCCGGACGTCCACCTCGGCCCGCTGCTGATCGTCGCCCCCGCGCTGACCGCCTCCTTCGCCGGCCCGCGCGCCACCACCGGGGTCGCCCTGCTCGCTCTCGCCGCGCTGACCGTCATCGGCCTCGCCCGGGACGGCCTCACCACGGCCAACCACGAGACCCAGCTGGGCGCCCAGATCGTCGTCTCGGTGCTGATCGTCGGCCTGCGGGTGCTGCGCGAGCGGCACGAGCGCGAACTGGCCCGGGTCCGCTCGGTGTCCGAGGCCGCCCAGCGGGTGCTGCTGCGCCCGCTGCCGGAGCGGATCGGGCCACTGCACCTGGCCTCCGTCTACCTGGCAGCCGAGGCCGAGGCACAGGTCGGCGGCGACCTGTACGCGGCCGCCCGCACCGCCACCGGCACCCGGCTGCTGGTCGGGGACGTCCGCGGCAAGGGGCTGTCCTCGCTCGGCGACGCGGCCCTGCTGCTCGGCGCCTTCCGCGCCGCCGCCCACCTGCACGCCGAGCTTCCCGACCTCGCCGCCTACCTGGACGGCAGCGTCAGCTGGGACCTCGCCCAGCTCGCCGAGCAGGCCCGGCAGGACGGCTACGAGTCCGGCGAGTCCTTCATCACCGCCGTCCTGCTCGACATCCCCGACGACGGCTCACCGGTCCGCCTGATCGACTGCGGCCACCCGCCCCCGCTGCTGCTGCGCCCCGAGGGCATCACCACCCTCGCCGCCCGCCGCCCCGCCCCGCCGCTGGGCCTGGGCGAGCTCGCCCCGGCGCCGTACGAGGTGGAGACCTTCCCGTTCCGCCCCGGCGACCGGCTGCTGATCTACACCGACGGCGTGATCGAGGCCCGGGACTCCCAGCGGCGCTTCTACCCGCTGGCCGAGCGCGTCGCCGCCTGGAGCGCCGACCGCCCCGCCGCCCTGCTGAACCGCCTCCACCACGACCTGCTCGCCCACGTCGGCGGGCACCTGGACGACGACGCCGCCATGGTCCTGGTGGAGCGGCTCCCGGACGACGGACCGCACGGGAGCCGCTCGCAGGCCGGCCTCGGGGCCACGGCCGGGCTCGGGTCCGCCATCGGCCTCGGGCCCGCCGCCGGCATCGGGTCCGCCGCGGTTACGGCCGGTACGGCAGCTGCGGCACATCGAAGCAGTTCGTCGTCATCGACGGCACCTGGGTGACCCAGCCGCCCCGCCCGCCCTGCGCCGAGTCCTGCCAGCGGGCGGCGTTCAGGCAGGCGCGGGCCGGCCCGGTGGGCGGCGGCTGCGGGACGAAGGAGGCGGGCAGGATCAGGCCGTGGGCGTCGTACGGCTCGGCGCGGTTCATGAACGCCTCCACGCAGGAGCGGGTCGGCGCGGCGCCGCAGGAGTCCACGGCGTCGGCCAGCCACTGCGCGCCTGCCCAGCCCTCCAGCTCCCAGGCGGACAGCCGCCCGGCCCGGTCCGGGAAGTAGCGGGCCATCGCGGCCCGGAAGTCGCGGACCGCCGGGTACTGCTCGTCCTCGTAGTTCAGGCTCGACGAGGTCGCCCAGAGCGCGTTGCGGCAGTTCGGCGAGGACCGGTAGTCGTCGCGCACCGACTCCGACCAGTTCTGCACGGTGGTCACCTTCGCCGCGACCGCCACCCCGGACTCGTCCAGCGCCCGGCACAGCGCCGCGTTGCCCCGGCCGTCCATGGCGTCGAACAGCAGCTGCGAACCGTCGGCGCGCACGGCCGCGGCCACCGCCTGGAAGTTCGGCAGCGCGAAGTCCACCGTCTGGAGCAGCACCCGGTAGCCCTCGGCCTCCAGCCCGGCCTTCAGCTGCCCGGCGTAGCGGGCCGAGTCGGCCTGGTTGTAGGCGACCACGGCGGCACTGCCCGCGCCCAGGCGCTGCTTGAAGAAACGGAACACCTCGGTGCTCGCGTAGAGCGTCCCGTTCCAGCCGACCGACCGCCCGTCGCGCGGGGCGCCGCTACCGTAGATCCCGTACAGGTGCGGCCAGCGGTCGTACGCCGTGCCGATCGGCTGGCCGCCGACGTCCGGCACCGCCTTGCCGCTCACGTACGGCGCGCCCGCGTAGTCGAGGACGCTGCCGCTGACGAGGGCGAAGACGTGCGCCTGGTCGATCAGCCGGTGCACGCAGTCCTGGTTGCCGACGCCGCTGCCGCCGTCGTCGCAGGTCACCAGCCGGACGGTGCGCCCGTGCAGGCCGCCGCGGTCGTTGAGGGCCTGGAAGAACGCCTGGGCGCCGTACCGGGGGCCGCTGAACGCCTCGCTGCCGACCGGGCTGGTGAGCGAGGTGACGACGCCGATCCGGATCTCGGTGGCGGAGACCCCGGTGTCGGAGGCCGGGTTGGCGGCCGCGGTGGCTCCGGTGGCCCCGGTGGTTTCGGTGCCGCCGGTGGCTCCGGCGGTGCGGGTGGCGCGGGCGGCGAAGGCGCCCTCGGGCAGCCTGGTGCCGCAGCCCGCCAGCGGCACGGCGCACAGTAGAAGGGCGCAGAGCACCGCCGGGACGCGTCCGGGCCGCCGGCGCGCGAACGCGTCGACGGCCCGGCACCGCGCGCGGGCGGTCAGCTGCATCCGGGGATCGGGGTACCGCTGGCACCGCCGGCCTGGGTCAGCAGACCGCACAGGGTCGACCGCGACACCTTCCAGGTACCGCTCTCCAGGACGGCCTGACCGGACGCGCTCGGCTCCACCACCGTGCCCTGGAGCGACAGCGCATAGGTGACGTTCGCGTCGGCGGCGTCGGTGAACGCGATGTCCGAGACCTTCGCCTGCACCTGGCCCACCCGGGGATCCTGCGAGAAGCCCTGCAGCACCGGGAGCAGCACGTCACCGCCCTGCAGCAGCCTGGCCTTGTCGGGGATCGGGGTGTCGGGGGAGAAGAACTTCTCCCAGTTGGCGGTGATCTCCGTCTTGGCGGCGACCGGGTCGGCGGGGGCGGTACCGCTGGGACTCGCGGCGGCGCTCGCGCCGGTACTGGCGCTCGCACTCGCACTGGCGCTGGCGCCGGCACTCGCGCTCGCGCTCGCGCTCGCCGGGGACGAGGCCGAGGAACCGGACTTACCGCTGCTGCACCCGGCCGCCGCGCCCGCCAGCAGCAGGGCGAGCAGCACACTCGCCGTCCGCAGGGGCCGGCCGCCGCCCGTGGGAGTGCCGCTTCGCGTCACGTGCATGGTGTTCCCTCTCGACTGCGCCGCCCGGGCCGGTCTCACGGTCTCCCGGATGCTGTTCCAGGCCGATCCTGGAAACGTCTCAAGTGACACCATGAAGGCGGATCCATGGACGAATCGCAATCCGAGGGAGAAATCACTCGTAACGCCCCGAAGGGTTCCCCCGTCCGGGGCGGTACGCGCGGAGACGGTGCGTACGGAGGCGGTGCGCTCCGGGGCGGTGCGCTCCGGGGCAGTGCGCTCCGGGGTGCGCGCGAGTGGGCCGGCTGGCTGCTCGTCGCGGTCGGCGCCGTGCTGTGCGTGCTCGGCTGGTACGGGGTCTCCGGCGAGCGCTTCGTCGAACAGCAGGTCCCCTACCTGGCCTCGTCCACCATCCCCGGCGCGGCGCTGATCGTGGCCGGGACCCTCCTGGTCGCCCTGCGGCCCCCGTCCCCGCCGGAACGCCGGGAGCTGACGGACCGGCGGGTGGAACGGCTGTACGAGCTGCTCGTCGAACCGTCCGACGACGGGCCGCCCCATGACGGACCACCCGACGCCCCTCCGGCCGATGCCCCTCCGCCCGATGCCGCTCCGCCCGGCACCCGGCCGCCCGAGGGGTGGCTGGCCGTCCCCGAGGGCACCCGCTACCACCGCCCGGACTGTCCGCTGGTCACCGGCAAGGCGCGGGCCGCACCCGTGGACGCGGCCGCCGTCCAGGCCCGGGGCCTGACGCCCTGCCCGCTCTGCTCACCGCCCGCCACGGGCCCCGGCCCTGACCCCGGCCCTGACCCCGGCTCCCGTTCCGGTTCCGACCCCGGCCCCGACCCCGCCACCCGTCCGGGCGAATCCGCCCCGCCGGCCGGCTGACCGCCCGTGACCGCCGCCGCCCAGCTCGCCACCACCACCGACTCGCTCGGCCTCACCGTCGACCTCGCGCTCGCCGGGCTCACCGTCGGCAGCGCCGCCGCTCTCAGCGGCATCGGCCTGGTCGTCTGCCACCGCGCCACCGGGGTGCTCAACATCGCCCAGGGTGCCCAGGCCATGGCCGTCGCCTACCTGCTGCGCGACCTCGTCGTGGTGCGGCACTGGCCGGTCTGGCCCGCCGTCGCCTGCTGCCTGCTGCTCGTCGCCCCCGCGCTCGGCGTACTGCTCGACGTGCTGGTCTACCGCCCGCTCCAGCGGCGCGGCGCCGGACCGGCCGAGACCATGGTCGCCGGGCTCGGCGTGTTCGTCCTGCTCATCGGCGTGGCCGTGCTGCTGTGGGGCGCGGCACCCCTGGCCGGCGCGCCCTCCCCGCTCGGCGGCGCCGCGATCCGGCTGCCCGGCGGACACGGCCTGCGGCCCGACACCGTCGCCCAGCTCGCCGCCATCCTCCTCCTCGGTCTCACCGTCTTCGCCGCCACCCGGTGGACCCGCTTCGGCCTGCGACTGCGCGCCGTCGTCGACGACCGCCGCCTCGCCGCCCTCACCGGCGTGGACGCCGACCGGGTCTCCGCCGCCGGCTGGGCCTTCGGCACCTTCACCGCCGGACTCGTCGGCATCGCCCTCGCCCCGTACCTGCTGCTCGACCCGTACGGGCTGCCGCTGCTGGTGATGGAGACCATGGCGGTCGCGGTCGCCGCCCGGCTGCGCAGCATCCCGGTCGCCGTCGCCACCGGGCTCGGTCTCGGCATCGCCCAGGCCGAACTCACCCGGCTGCGCCCGTCCGGACAGCTGCTGCCGCTGGTCGAGGCGGTGCAGTCCAACCTGTTCGTGGTCGCGCTGCTCGCCACCGCCCTGCTCGCCGGGCCACGCATCGGCGGGGAAGGGGCCGGGGAAGGGGCCGGGGCCGCGCCACTCGCGGTCCGCCGTACGGGTGACGAGCGCGCCGGGGGCGGCGGGGCCGGCGGAAGCGGACGGTTGGCAGGGGCCGTCTGCCTGGTGCTGCTCCTGCTGCCGCTCGGCTTCCGGGGCAACGACCTGCGCAGCGCCCTGCTGGTGCCCGCGCTCGCGCTCGTCCTGCTGTCGATCGTCGTGGTCACCGGCTACGGCGGGCAGATCTCGCTCGGCCAGGCCGGGTACGCGGGCCTCGGCGCGCTCGGCACCGCGCTGCTGATGTCCGGCCGGGTACCCGGCGTGCCGTCGCTGCCCGCCGCGCCCGCGCTGCTGATCGCCGTCCTCGCCACCGCCCCGCTCGGCCTGCTCACCGGTTGGCCCGCGATCCGCCGACGCGGGCTCGCCCTCGCCCTGGTCACCTTCGCGGTGGGCACGGCGATGAGCCGCTTCGTCTTCCAGCAGCCGTACGCCACCACCGGGCTGGTGCTCGACCGCCCGTCCTTCCTGGCCGGCGACCGCGCGTTCTACCTCGCCGAACTCCTCCTCCTCGGTCTCGGCCTGCTCACCGTCCGGGCCCTGCACCGGGGCCGCCTCGGCCGCGCCCTGACCGCCATGCGGGACCACGAGCCGGGCGCGGTCGCGGCGGGCGTGGACGTCCCCGGCCTCAAGCTCCTCGCCTTCGTCGCGGGCGCGG
The DNA here is from genome assembly GCF_014656195.1 of Kitasatospora xanthocidica. Taxonomy (GTDB): domain Bacteria; phylum Actinomycetota; class Actinomycetes; order Streptomycetales; family Streptomycetaceae; genus Kitasatospora; species Kitasatospora xanthocidica. Next base: position 496,649 of record NZ_BNBY01000002.1, read on the forward strand.
CCCTGGCCGCTCTCGGCGGCGGACTGATCGGCCTCGCCGGACGCGCCTTCGACCCCGCCGCCTTCGATCCGGTGCGCGGCCTGCTCTGGTTCGCGGCCGTCGTCGTGGCCGGCGCCGACAGCGCCCTCGCCGCCGTCCTGGCCGCCGCCCTCCTCATCGGCCTCGACGCCGGCACCGTCGCCGGGGTCTCCGCCGTGGCCGTCGGCGCCCTGGCCGCCGCCATCGGCCGCCTCCCCGGCGGTCTCGCGGCCCTGCCCGTCCCCCGCCGCCGGCCTCCCCCGGCGCTCCCGGCGCTCCCGCCGTCCCGCCTCAGCCCGACGGGGCGGCGGGTCCGGGCGGCGATCGCGACGAGGCAGGCGGGGCGGGTACGGAAGACCGGGGAGGACGGGGCCTCATGAGCAACTCTCATGGGGGATGCCATGAGCAACTCTCATGGGGCGCGGCCATGAGCAAGTCTCATGGGGCATGCCATGAGCGACTCTCATCGGGCGCGCCATGAACAACTCTCATGACCGTCCCGCCGCCCGGCTGACCGCACGGGGCGTCGTGCGGCGCTACGGCGGGATCGAGGCGGTGGGCGGGGTCGACCTGGTGGCGCGGCCGGGGCGGATCACCGCGCTGGTCGGACCGAACGGGGCGGGCAAGAGCACCCTGTTCGACTGCCTCGCCGGAACGGTCCGCCCGGACGCCGGACGGGTGCTGCTGGGCGGGCGGGACGTCACCGGGCTGCCTGCGCACCGGCGGGTGCGGCTCGGGTTGGCGCGCACGTTCCAGCAGATCGCCGTCTTCCCCACCCTCTCGGTGGCCGACAACGTCCGGGTCGGCGCCGAGCAGCGGACCGGGCGGGCTGGGCGGACCGGCCCGGCCGGCCGGGCCGAGGCCCGGGACGTGGCGGAGCGGACCGTCGAGGCGCTGCGGCTGTTCGGGCTGCAGGGCCTTGCCGCCGAGCCGGCCGGGGCGCAGCCGACCGGCGTGCTGCGGCTGGTGGAGCTGGCCCGGGCGTTGGCGGGCGGGCCCCGGGTACTGCTGCTGGACGAGCCGGCCGCCGGTCTCGACGCCGCCCAGACGGCCCGGCTGGTGTCGGTGCTGCGGGGCCTCGCCGAGCGCGGGATGGCGCTGCTGCTGGTGGAGCACGACGCCGAGCTGGTCGCGGAACTCGCCGACACCGTCTACGCCATGGCCGCCGGCCGGATGGTCGCGGCCGGCCCGACCGCGACCGTCCTCGCCGACCCCCGCGTCACCCGGGCCTGGGGGGCGGTGGGCTGATGCCGGTCGAGGCCGCTCTCCGCTCCGCCCGGGTCCGGTACGGCCCGCTGGAGGCCCTGCACGGTGTCGACCTCGCCTTCCCGTCCGCCGCCGTCACCGTCCTGCTCGGCCGCAACGGCGCCGGGCGGACGAGCGCCCTGCACGCCCTGGCCGGGGTCGTCCCGCTGTCGGGCGGGCAGGCGCTCTGGCGGGGCCGGGACCTCGGCGGGCTGTCGGTGCACCAGCGGGTCCGCCGGGGGCTGGCCCTCGTCCCGGCCGAGCGCGGGGTGTTCGGGTCACTGACCGTCGCCGAGAACCTGGGCCTCGGTGGTCCGGGCCACGACGAAGTGATCGAGCTCTTCCCGGAGTTGGCCCCCCTGCTGCCCCGCCGGGCCGGAACCCTCTCCGGCGGCCAGCAGCAACTGGTCGCCGTCGGACGGGCCTTGGCGGCGTGCCCGGCCCTCCTCCTGCTCGACGAACCCGAGCGGGGCCTGGCCCCCGCCGTCGCCGCCAGGCTCCACGCCCACCTGCTGGCCGCAGCCACCGACGGCCGTACGGTCGTCCTGGCCGCGCAGTCGCTGCCGCGCACCCTCGCCGGGGCGGCGGTCGTCCACGTGCTGCACCGCGGCGAGGTGGCCTTCTCCGGCGAACCCGGGGAGCCCCTGCCGAAACGTTTCGCCACCCCCCGGTGACCGGCCCCTCCCACCCCCGGCGCGAGGCCGCGCCGAGCCGGGGGCCCGGCCGACGCCCCGGAGAGCGCGCGGGCCGAAGGGCCCACGCCCCGGAGAGCGGGCGGGCCCGCTACGGGCGGTAGACGTACGGCGTCGTGGTGCTCAGTCGGGCGAAGCCGAGGCGCTGGAGGATGGGGCGGCTGTCGTCGCTGGCGTCGACCTGGAGGTACTGGTAGCCGAGGTCGGCGGCGAGGCGGGCGCGGTGGGCGACGAGGGCGCGGTAGATGCCGCGGCCGCGCCAGTCGGGGGCGGTGCCGCCGCCCCAGAGGCCGGCGAAGCCGGTGCCGGGGTTGAGTTCCATCCGGGCCGCGGAGACCGGGCGGTCGCCGGCGAGGGCGACGACCATGGAGAGGGTGTCGCTGCCGTGCCGGAGGTGGTCGAGCATCTGTTCGCGCAGGCCGGGGAGGTCACGGCCGAAGGCCTGGGTGTGTGCCTCCATCATCAGGTCGACCTCGGCCGGGTCGGTCACCGGGTGCAGCCGGACGCCTTCGGGCAGGACGACCTCGGTGGGCAGGTCGGCGATCCGGGCGATCATCAGCGCCTCGTCCGGTTCGGGGGTGAACCCGGCCGCGCGCAGCCGGTCCCCGAGGTCGGCGGGGCGGTCGTGGGAGTAGGTCTTCCACTCGAACTCCAGGCCCAGGCCGGTGAAGTGGCGCACCTGCGCGGCGATCGCCGCGTCCGCCCCGGCCTCGTCCAGGCCGGACCACACCACGCCGTTCCAGCCGGTCGCCCCGCCCACCTGCCGCACCACCGCGCCGTCGCGCTCGACGTCGGCCGCGGGGCCGTCGGGCCGTGCGCCGCGCCGGACCCGGTCGTCGAACAGGGCGAGTACCTCGTCATGATCCATCCGCTCACTCCAGCACGGCCCGGGAACGGGCGCCACCGAGTTTCCGCCCGGCCGGCTCCGCACGGACGGCCGGCCCGGCGGAGGAGCGTGCGGACGGCCCGGCGGAGGAGCGTGCGGACGGCCCGGCCGGCTCCCGGCCCGCCAGGATCACCGAGCTCGGCGCCTCCGCCCCCATGATGGCGTCCAACAGCGCCCGGGCGGCCGCGAGTTCGTCCATCTGCCGGGTGATCCGGGCGCGTTCCGCCGCCAGGCCCGCGAGCAGTTCCGGGCAGGTCGGGCCGGGCCCGCGGCTTCCGGGCGGCGGCAGACCCGGGAGGATCTCGGCGATCACGGCACTGTTGAGGCCGGCCGCGAGGAGGGTGCGGATGCCGTGGACGGCGGCCACGTCCGGCTCGCCGTACTCGCGGTAGCCGCTGGGGCGGCGCTCGGGGGTGAGCAGGCCCTGCTCCTCGTAGTAGCGCAGGGCGCGCGGCGTGGCCCCGGTTCGCCGGGCGAGTTCTCCGATCCGCATCGCGGGCACCTCGTTCGGTCGGCCGTCCGCCTTGACTCTGCCGTCGGCGTGAAGGTCTAGCGTAACCGCCGTGCCGAACGAACGGTCTTCCTCAACCCCCTCCCCCCGCACCGCCGTTGCCGTACTCGGCCTGGGCCCGATGGGCCGGGCCCTGGTCCGGGCGCTGCGCGCGGCGGACCATCCGACCACCGTCTGGAACCGCACGCCGGGCCGGGACGCCGAACCGCTCGCCCTCGGCGCGCGACCGGCCGCCACCGCCGCCGGAGCGGTGGCGGACGCCCCGCTGGTCCTGCTCTGCGTCCGCGACCGGACGGCCGCCCGGGCCGTCCTGGACGCCGCCGGGGAGGCGCTGCGCGGCCGGACGGTCGTCAACGCCACCTCGATCACGCCCGAGGACGCCCGGGCCGACGCCGTCGAGGCCGGGGCCCGCGGCTACCGCATCCTCGACGCGGCGATCCTCACCCCCACCCCGACCATCGGCGGCCCCGGCGGCACCGTCCTGGTCAGCGGCGACGCCGCGGCCTTCGCCGAGCACGAGCACACCCTCCGGGCCCTGGGCACCGTCCGCCACGTGGGCACCGACCCGGGACGGGCGGCGGCCTTCGACGCGGCCCTGCTCGACCTGTTCTGGACCACCGTGCACGGCTGGGTCCACGCCCTGGCCCTGGCCCGCGCCGAGGGCATCTCCGGGGCCGAACTCGCCCCGTACGCCCAGGGCCTGCCCCGCATCCTGCCGCCGCTGATCGACGACTTCGCCCGGCGTGCGGACGAGCACCGGCACCCGGGCGACCACAGCACCCTGGCCTCCGCCGCGGCCGGACTGGCCCATGTCGCGCACACCGCCCGGTCCCGCGGCCTGGACACCTCCGTCCTGGACGCCGCACTCGCCCTCACCCGCCGGGCGGTCGACGCGGGGCACGGACCGGACGGGGTGTCCGCCCTGGTGGAACGGCTCTCCGTCCGGTGACCGGCCTACCGGGCCGGCCCGCCGAGCCGGCCCGTCTCACCGGTACGTCCCACCGGCCCGTTACGGCCAGTCCCCGCGCGCGGCGAGGTCCAGGACCAGGGCGGCGATGTTCCACGCGTCGTCGTCGCCCCGGTGGTGCCGGCCCTCCAGGGGCAGGCCGGCGACGGTCAGGGCCTGGGCCATGCCGGGACGTCGGCGCAGGCCGTAGGAGGCGGTGAAGACCACCTTCGCGTTGGTGTGGCGGTGGCCGAAGGGGTACTCCGCGCTGGTCTGCCGGCACTGGCGGGTGAACTGGTTGCGGTCGTAGTCGCCCCAGCTGGCCCACGGGAGCGAGCCGGCCCGGTGCGCGCCCGCCAGAGTCCGGCACGCCTCGGCGAAGGAGAGGCCGCCGTCCACCTCGGCCTGGGTCAGACCGGTCAGTTCGGTGCAGAACGGGCTCACCTCCGACCGGGCCGGGCGCACCAGCAGCCGGTGCTTGGCGAGGCGTTCACCCGCGCGCAGGTCGACGACGGTGAGCCCGATCTCGATGATCTCGCTCACCTGGCCGGGCGGCGGCTGCCCCTCCCAGCAGGTCGCTTCGACATCGACCACGTTCAGCAGGTGCGCGTTGACGTCCATGGCGAGCGAGCGTAGGAGCGGCACCCGCCGCCGGTCACCCGGTTTTCGCCGGGCGACCGGTCGGCGCGCCCCTACTGCGCCAAGTACCCGCCGTCGACCGGCAGTACGGTGCCGGTGATGAAGGAGGCCTCGTCGGAGGCCAGGAACAGGACCGCGGCGGCGACCTCGGCCGGCGCGCCGAGGCGGCCCATCGGGTGGAGCTTCTCGATGGCCGCGAGGTATTCGGGGCCACCGGGTTCGTCGCGCAGCCGGGCGACGCGTTCGGTGGTGATGGTGCCGGGCGCGACCGCGTTGACCCGGATGCCCCGGTCGGCCCACTCGACGGCGAGGTGCTTGGTGAGGCCGGAGGCGACGAACTTGGCCGGCCCGTACACCGCCTGGCCGCGCTGGCCGGCCTCGCCGGAGATCGAGGAGAGGCAGACGATGGCGCCGCCGGGCCGCTCCTGGGCGGTCATCGCCCGGATCGCGTACTTGCAGGTGAGGAACATGCCGCGGCCGTCCACGGCCATCACGCGGTCCCAGTCCTCGGCGGTGGCCTCGGTGATCTCCATCAGCGGGATCACCCCGGCGTTGGCGACCAGGACGTCCAGCCGGCCGTGCCGCTCCACGGCCGCCTCGATCATCCGACGGGCGTCCTCGTCGCGGGCCACGTCACCGACCACCGTGCTGACAGCGCCCGGGAGTTCACCGGCCAGCCGGTCCAGCCCGGCCGCGTCCACATCGGCGGCCACCACCGACGCGCCCTCCCGGACGAACCGCTCGGCGACGGCCCGCCCGATGCCGCTCGCCGCACCCGTCACCACGCAGGAGCGACCGGCCAGCCGGCCGCCCGCGCGACTCCCCGCCGCGTCCACCGTCACCATGGACGCGACTCTACCCACCGGACGGCCCGGACACCGGGGTTCCACCGGCCACCCGCGCTCGGCGTGTCGAAGGACGGCTGGCACCCCGGATACGCCGGAGGGAGATCACAACAGCCTTGCCGCGGAGAGGTGTTGAGGGCTGCTACCGAAAGAACCTCCGCCGCCCGGCCCGGGACGGACCCAGGCGGCGGAGCGCCGGCCGTCAGACCGTCAGACCGTCAGGACGATCTTGCCCCGGAGGTGCCCGAGCTCGCTGATCCGCTGCGCCTCGGCCGCCTCCGCCAGCGGGAACACCCGGTGCAGCGGCAGCCGCAGGGTGCCGGCCTCGTGCAGGGCGATCGCGGCGGCGTAGGCGTTCTGGTGGTGGAACTCGACGCCGTCGGAGCCGCCGGTGACGCGGATGCCGTACTTCTGCGCGCCCTCGAAGTCGGCGATGGTCAGGACCCGGCCCGTACTGCCCGTCAGCTCGACGGACAGCGGCAGCACATCGCCCTTCCCGGCCGCGTCCAAGGCCCGGTCCACCCCGCCCGGGGCGACGGCCCGCACCCGCTCGGCCAGGCCGTCGCCGTACGTCACGGGGATCGCGCCGAGCTCGCGCAGGTGGTCGTGGTTGGCCTCGCTCGCGGTGCCGATGACGGTGATCCCGCGGGCCCGGGCGAACTGCAGCAGCACCGTGCCGACCCCGCCCGCGGCGCCGTGGACCAGGAGGGTCTCGCCGGCCTGCGCGCCCAGCAGCGCCAGCGACCGTTCGGCGGTCTCGGCCGCGACCGGGATCGCCGCGGCCTCCGCCCAGCCCAGCGAGGCCGGCTTGTGGGCGAGCATCGCGGCGGGCACCAGGGCGTGCTCGGCGTAGCCGCCGCCCATCACGGCGCCGAACACCTCGTCGCCGGGGGCGAAGCCGCTCACGCCCTCGCCGACCGCCTCCACCACACCGGCCAGCTCGTAGCCGGGCACGGCGGGGAAGGTGACCGGGAAGATCCCGGCCATCGCACCGCTGCGCACCTTGTGGTCCAGCGGGTTGACGCCCACGGCGCGGACCGCGACCCGCACCTGGCCGGGCCCGGGGGCGGGCAGCTCGATGTCGATCGGACGCAGCACGTCCGCGCTTCCGTACTCGTGGAAGGCGATCGCCTTGGTCATGGAAGCTCCTTGGGGTTTCTGCGAGTTGGTCTGTCCGTCGGTTCCCATCCTGGACCCGGTGCCAGGGTCGGGGACCAAGCCTTTCGGACGGTTCGACCTGTCCGAACGGCCAGGTGGGTCCGGTCGTGACCGGACTAGACTCGGCGCCATGGATGGTGCGGACGGCGTGAACGGGACGAGCGGCGCGGACGAGCGGTGGCAGGAGGCCTGGGGCCGCCCCGAGGACGCGCTGGCGCGGGCCGTCGAGGTGCTGCGCGCGCCACGGCCGGACATCCTGCCCCGCCTCTCCCGGACGCTCGGCACCCTCGTGCCGCACGTGGCGATCGCCCAGCTCAGCGGCGTCTGCACCTTCTCCCCCACGCACGCCCACGGCCTGCCCGAACTGACCGAGGGCATCAGCAGCCTGGAGCTGTCCCGGCTGGCCGAGCGGACCACCGCGACCACCTCGGCGGGCCGCCCCTGGCAGGGCGAGGCCGAACTCGCGGGCCGCACCCGGCCGGTGGTCGTCGTCACCGCCACCCCGAGCGGCACACCGGACGGCGGCACATCAGCCGGCGCCACCCCGGACGGCGGCACCGGACCGTCCACCGAAGGACCCGCCACCGGCGGACCGACCACCGGCAACGGCGCCGTCCTCGTCCTCGTCCGGGCGGACGCCGCACCCGTGCCGCCGGGGGCGCTCGCCGTGCTGCAGCAGCTGTGGGAGCTGGTCATCGCCCACTCCGACCACCGCTCCACCGACGCCGGGCCCAGGAACGCGGCGGCCTCCCGCGTCTCGGCCAACGCCCGCGCCCGGGCCATCGCCGAGTTCACCGGCACGCACAGCGCGGCGCTCAGCGCGATCCTGGCGCCGCTGCGCTCGGCGGACCTGGACGACGCGACGGCCCGCCGCAGCGCCACCGAGCTGGCCGTCACCGCCCTGCTCGACCTGCGCCGGGGCGCCGACCTGGACCGCGCGCTCAGCGAGGAGCCCGCCGACGCCGCCTTCGCCCGGCTCGCCCGGGAGCTGCGTCCGCTGCTGCGGCACACCCGGGTGCGGCTGGACGCGGCGCCTCCGGCCGAGGCCGCCCGCTCGGTGCCCGCCGACGCCGCGCACACCGCCCGGGACGCCGTCCGGGCGGCCGTCCTGCTGATGCTGGAACAGGAGAAGCCGGGCCGCCTGCACGTGAGTTGGCAGTTCACCGCGGACGACGCGCTACGGGCGGTGGTCCGCGGCGACGGCCTGGGCGTGCTGGCCGTCGACGCCCTCGCCGTCCACCGCACCGCCGACCGCATCGCCGCGCTCGGCGGGCGCTGCACCGTCGAGGCGGTCCCCGGCTGGGGCACCACGGTGACGGTCGACCTGCCGCTCACCCTCCCCGAGCCCGCCCTCGTCTCCGATCCCCTGGCCGGCCTCCAGCCGCGCGAGTCGGAGGTCCTCGACCAGCTCGCCCAGGGCCGGCGCAACCGCGACATCGCCGCGGCGCTGCACATCAGCGAGTCGACGGTGAAGTTCCACGTCGCCAACATCCTGGCGAAGCTGGGCGTGGCCTCGCGCGGCGAGGCGGCGGCCCTGGCCCACCGCGCCGGGCTGCCGAACGGGACGGTGGGGCTCCACGTGGCGTCCTGAGCCCCGAACGCCCCCGCCCTGCCGCCCCGCCGGGCGGCCCGGTCGGACAGCGTGGCCGGACGGCGCGGTCGGGCAGCGTGGCCGGACGGCGCGGTCGGGCAGCGTGGCCGGACGGCGGGGGCGGACCGCGCGGTCGGACCGCGGGGAGCCCCGCGCATCCCGCCGACATCGCGGACGGAGCTCAGCCCAGGGTGACCAGCCGGGCCCCGCCGTCCGCCTCGATGACGGTGCCGGTGAGGTTGCGGTTGGTCGCCGCCAGCACCACCACGTCCGCGATGTCCTCGGCGGTGGCGACCCGCCGGGCGGGCAGCTGTTCGGCGGCCTGGGCGAAGTAGGCCTTCCGCGCCTCCTCGGGCAGCCCGTTCCACCAGGGCGTGTCGACCAGCCCCGGGGAGACGCCGTTGACCCGGATCGGCGCCAGCTCCGCCGCGAGCGGCTTGACCAGGGCTTCGACGGCGCCGTTGATCGCCGCGATGCCGGCTGTGCCGGGGATGCCGGAGCGGGCGGTGGTCGCGCCGAGCAGGGTGATCGACCCGGTGGGCGCGAGGTGCGGCAGGGCGGCCTGGACGGTGGTGAGGTGTCCCCAGAACTTGGCGTCGAAGGCGCGGCGCAGCATGGCGAGGTCCAGGTCGGCGATCGGGCCGGGGCCCTCGCTGCCGGCGAGCGTGACGACCAGCCAGTCGATCCGCCCGATCGACTCGATCACCCCGGCGATCTGCGCCCGGTCGCCGCCGTCGGCCCGGTGGCCGGCGAGCTCCGGGTCGGTGCCGGCGACGGCTGCCAGCTTCTCCTGGTCGCGGCCGACGACGTGGACGGCGGCGCCGAGGCCGTGCAGCCGGCGCGCGGTGGCCAGCCCGATTCCGGAGGTCCCGCCGACGACCAGTGCGGTGTGCTTGTTCACGAACGCTCATCTCCCCGATGGAAAACTTCCAGGTCCGATGCCGACGGCAATTTCGAACCGTGACGTCTCGTCTCGAATTACGGTAGCGTGCCGACCGTGACCGAGCAACGAGCAGATCTCCCCCGCCCCGGCCGGAAGCGCAGCGAGGAGAGCCGACTGGCGATCCTGACCGCCGCCTTCCAGCTCCTCGCCGAGGTCGGCTACGCCGCCCTCACCATCGAGGGCATCGCGACCCGCTCGGGCACCGGGAAGCAGACCATCTACCGCTGGTGGCCCGCCAAGGCCGACGTCCTGATGGACGCACTGGCCACCAAGGCCGACCTGTACGTGCCGGTGCCCGACACCGGCAGCCACCCGGCCGACCTGCGGGAGTTCCTGCGCGCCAGCATGGTGCTGGGCCGCCGCCCCGAGGTCGCCGCCGGACTGCGCGCGCTCATGGCGGAGGCGCAGATCGACCCCGCGTTCGGCGAGCGGTTCCGCGCGTCCTTCCTGCGGCCGCGACGCGACGCGCTCGGCGCCCTGCTCGACCGGGCCAGGCTGCGCGGCGAACTCCCGCCCGGCCTGTCCGTCGGCACCGCCGTCGACCTGGTCTTCGGCGTCGTCTGGTACCGGCTGCTGGCCACCGGACAGGAGCTCGACGACCTGCTCGTCGAGGAGCTGGTCGGCGTGCTGACCTACGGTGGCAACTGACGACGTCCAATCGGAGAGGGGCGACATGACCGACCGGCCGACCACCTGGGATCCCGAGACCCCCGGCCTCCTGCGGCTGCCCTCCGGCCGCCTCCTGCGCGGCCGCGGCCTGAGCCGTCCGCTGCCGCCCGGGCCCCGGCCCGCCTTCGGCCTCTACCTGCTGGGCCGGCCGCCGCAGGACATCGAGTGGGAGCACCGCTGGGTGCGCTGGCCCGATTTCCGGCTGCCGGGCGACCGCGCGGACGCGGCCGACGCCTTCCGCGACGCCTGGCAGCGCGCCACGACCGAACGCGTCGAGCTCGCCTGCGCGGGCGGGCGCGGACGCACGGGCACGGCGCTCGCCTGCATCGCCGTCCTGGACGGCGTCCCGGCCGCGGAGGCGGTCGCCTACGTACGGGAGCACTACAGCCGGCACGCCGTCGAGACGCCGTGGCAGCGGAAGTTCGTCGAGCGGCTGGCGTAGGCGGCCGAACGAGACCCCCGGCCTCCGAACGGCCCCGACGGTCGGACCCAACGGACGGATTCGACGGACGGATTCGACGGACGGCCCCGACGGACGACCCCCCACGGACGACCCCGACGGACGGCCCGGCGAACGGCCCCTCAGGTGAAGTGCGAGGGAGTCGGACGGAGGTTCAGACCCGGCGCAGCCGGGGAACGGCCGGTACGGCCGCCAGGAACAGCATCGCGGTCAGCACGAACGGCCAGGTGAAGGCGTGCCCGCCGAAGGGCGCGCAGATCGCGTCGAGCGCCGGGGTCAGTACGGTGGCGGTGGCCGCGCCGAGCAGGGCGTAGCCCGCGCTCCAGGCGCTCGGGGCGACGAACACTCCGCAGAGCGCGAGGGCCACCAGCACGCCGCTGTAGCCGAGCAGTCCCTGCCCGACGGCTTCGGCGGGCGCTCCGAACGCCCAGGCGGTGAGCAGTGCGGTGGCGCTGCCGGCGCAGGCCATGACGCCCGCGAGCCGGCTCGCCGCGAACAGGCCGGCCAGGAACAGCAGGCCGACGTACCACTGGGGCAGCAGGAAGACCTGGCCGATGTTGGCGAAGAACCCGCGCCAGAGCCGGTCCCAGCCCAGCCCGGTCTCCCCGACGGCGGCCACCGGCAGGGCGGCGGGTTCGGCCGCGCCGCGCCACAGCCGTCGCAGGCCCGGGGCGGCGGCCGCGAGGGCCGTCGAGACCAGGCAGAACGGCGCGGTGAGCGCCGGGAGCCGCCAGGTCGACAGGACGGTCCCGAGCCCGGCCGTGACCACCACGACGACGGCGGACCCGAGGACCGCCACCGCGACCGTGGCCGGCCGCCCGCCGCCGAGGAGGACGGCGCAACCGAGCGCGACCAGGCAGCCGTTGTACCCGTGCAGCCCGATGCCGACCGCGCGCCGGTCGAGCCCCAGCCCGTACGCGACGGCGGTGGAGACGGCGCTGCCGAGCAGGCCGTAGAGCCCGTACGCCGGGCCGGCCGCGAACAGTGCGGCCACGAAGAGGGCCCCGCACACCACGGAGGGCATGAAGTCGACCTGCGCGACGCCGCGCAGGACTTCGGCGACCACCCTGAGAGGTCCGGATCCGATCACGGATGCGGATGTCGGACGAACGGCCTCGACCGCTCTCTCCCCTCCCTTGTACTGCCCCATACCTCGCACCAATTCCCGGTACGGCCGGTGCGGTTGCAGGCCACCCCCGGCGATTCCCCCGGAACCGTACAGCCGCGGAATGCGGGCACGGGCGCACACGGCGCGCTACGCCGGATCGGCGGAGCGTCACCACAGGGCAGCTGATCTGCAACATTTTGTTGAAGCTGGCCGGGCGCGAAGGGCCCCTCCACCAGGAATTTCTTTGCGAAATTTTACTCGCGGCCCAAATGCCGGACCAGGAACCGCTCCGAGGCCGCCACCTGGTGGTCCGGCACCTCCAGGTGACCCCCGGGGTTGGCGTGCAGCGTCTTCTCCCGCGAGCCGAACGCGCCGAACAGCGCCAGCGCCCCCTCGCGCGGGACGAGCTCGTCGCCCCACTGCACGACGAACTCCAGCGGCACGCCCACCCGCTGCGCCGCCTCCGCCTGCGCCGGGTGGCCCGCCAGCCCGAACACCCCGGCGGAGATCCGCGGTTCGGCCGCCGCGAGCGGGATCCCGACCACGCTGCCCAGCGACAGCCCCCAGAACCCGACCGGCCCGAGGCCCTCCCCCACCGCGCCCAGCGCGTCCAGGACGGCCACCCACTCGGGCACCGCCCGCTCCGCGAGGGCCGCGGTGTGCCTCGCCACCCAGGCGCTGATCGGGCGGCGGGCCGCCAGCAACTCCCCGATCTCCGTGACGAACCGCTCGTCCTGCGCGGTGCGCGGCCGCTCCCCGTGCCCCGGCGCGTCCAGCGCCACCGCCGCGAAGCCGTACCGCAGGACACACCGCCGGGCGCGCTCCGCGACCGTCAGCCGGTTCCCGCCGCCGCCGTGCGCCAGCAGCACCAACGGCCGCCCGTCGAGGGGCGGTCCGTCCGGTTGCCAGAGCACTCCGGGCACTCCGCCGAGGGTGAAGCCGCGCTGCGCGACGCCGTCCGAGCCGATCTCCGAGGTGAAGTCCACCCGGCCATCATGGCCCCCGACACACGTTCGAGTCCGGCCGATCGCGCACTCGGCCGGTGAACGCCGCCGGGTTCCGGGCGGCGCAGGACAGTCACCGCGGCGGCAACACGGCCGCACAAGCGGCGAGGAGTGGGAAGTCGGCGGATCCGACGTCCCACTCCTCGGCCTTGGTACGTCCCGGCCGCTACTGCGCGGCCGCGTTCTCCTTCAGGAAGTCCAGCAGCAGCGCGGTCGTCTCCTCCGGCCGCTCCAGGCTCGGCAGGTGGCCGGCCCACGGCAGCTCCAGGTGCCGGGCGTTCGGGAGGACGGTCGGGAGGGTCGCGGCGATCTCCCGGAAGTCCGGCAGGTCGTGCGCGCCGCCGACGGCCAGCGTCGGGGCGGTGACCAGCGAGAGGTCGACCTCCTCCTTGTCCGGGCCGACGGTCGCCTCCATCTGCACGTCGAACGCGTGCCGCTGCATCCGCCGGACGTTCTCGCGCACCTCGGCGCCGGCCTCCGGGCCGAGCCAGGTGTCGACGTTCAGCGCGACGGCCCCGTCGATGTCCCCGGCCTCGATCAGCTCGTCCTCGCGCCCGCCGAACGCCCGCAGCGTCTCGCTGGGCTCGTGCCCGGGCATGCCCGCCGCCAGCAGCGCCAGCGCGGTGACGGCCCGCGGCCGCAGCGCGGCCACCGTCAGGGCGATCCGCCCGCCGTGCGAGGCGCCGACCAGCGCCGCGGACTCGATGCCCAGGTGGTCCAGGAGGGCGAGGACGTCCCGGGAGTCGCTGTACGGGACCTCCGAGAGCGGCGTCTCGCCGAACCCGTGGAAGTCCGCCCGCACCACCCGGTACCCGGCGTCGAGCAGCGGCTGCCACTGCGCGTCCCACATCCGTCGGTCGCACACCGAGGAGTGCAGCAGCACCACGGCGGGCCCACTGCCTGCTACGTCATGAGAAATGATCATCAGGTCGGATGCTAGCGGCCCGCCCGCCGATCCCCAAGGGATTTTTTCCCGGCCGCGGCGAACCCCCTCCACCGAACCCCACCGAGCCCCGTCGATCCCCACCGCCCCCGCCGTCCGTGCTCATCGGAGACGGACGAGACGGACGAGACGGACGAGACGGGCCCGGGCGGGAGTAAGCGCTTCCGGCCGCCCCCGGGCTCTGGGTGGGTGAGGAGGTGCTCATGGGAGAACCGAAGAACGGGCGGGACGAGGAGATCCAGGCGTTCATCGTCGCGGTCTGGCCTCGCCTGGTGCGGACGGCGTACCTGCTGGCCGGTGAGCAGTACGCGGCGGAGGACCTGGTGCAGTCCGCCGCGGAGAAGGCCTGCGCGGCCTGGTCGAAGGTGCGCCGGGCGGACGACCCGTACGCCTACGTGCGGCGGATCCTGGTCAACCAGCACGCCCGCCGCTGGCGGCGCCGGCCGCCGGAGCTGCTGGTGGACGCGGTGCCGGACGCGGTCGGCGTGGAGGGCGGGTTCGCCCGGGCCGACCAGCGCGGCGCGCTGATGACGGCGCTGGCCACCCTGCCGCCGCGCCAGCGGGAGGCCGTGGTGCTGCGGCACTGGGAGGACCTGAGCGACAGCCAGACGGCGGCCGCCATGGGGTGCTCGGTGGGCGCGGTGCGCAGCCACGCGGCGAAGGGCATCGCGCGGTTGCGGCAGGTCACGGAGCTGGTGGGGCTCAAGGACACGACACACATCGGAGGAGTGGTATGAGCGCGGACGTGGAGCACGGCAAGGACCCGTGGATCGGCCTGGGCCTGGCCGAGGCGGCGGACGGTGCGCGGATCGGCCCGGCGCCGGTGGCGGACATCCTGGCGGGCGGCCGCCGGCTGCGGCACCGCCGCCGTACGGTGGTCGGCGCGGTGGCGCTGGCCTCGGTGGTGGCCCTGACGGGCGGGGCGCTGGCGCAGCTGCGGCCGGACCCGGCGGCCGCCCGGGCCGCCTCGGTCGCCCCCGCCCCCGCCGCAGCCGGAGCCGGTGCCGGAGCCGCGGCCGCCCAGCCGGAGCCGGCGGTGACGGTGGGCGCGATCGTCCCGGGCGTGCGCGATCCGTTCAGCCCGATCCGGGTCCGGCTCGGGAAGGGCGTCGTCAACGGCAAGACCTGGGAGCTCTGGCAGGCGCTCTGGCCGGTGGCGCCGAAGGAGCGGGCGTACGAGCAGGCGCTGGCGGTGTGGCAGGAGCGCGCCCCCTACGACCCGGTCGTCACCAAGCCCACGGAGGACTTCGTCCTGCACTACTACGACCCCGACTCCGATGTCATCAACACCTACGTCATGGTGGACGGGGTGCGCCTCGGCCACGACAGCGAGGGCGTCACGCCGTCCCCGGGCAAGCTCGACCCGCGGATGGCGAACACCTTCGGCGGCGGTCTGGTCGGCCACCGGGGCAAGGACGACGTCCCCGTGATCCCGCTCGACCTGGTGCACCTGTCCATCGGCCCCGACGTCGGCCGCGTGCTGGTGACCTGGGAGGACGGCACGACCACCGAGCCCACGCCCGTCACCGTCGGCGACTCCCCGACCCGCCACATGGTGATCCCCCGCCCGGGGACGATGCGGGCGAAGTCCTGGCAGTTCTTCGACAAGAACGGCACGAAGCTTCCCGACGCCGGAGCCAAGTACCTGACGGAGCCCTCCTCCTGACGCCTGCCTCCTGACGCCGGTGTCAGGACACCGGCGTCCTGACCCGTGCGGGAGTGGGAAGTCGGCGGGACCGACCTCCCACTCCCGCACGCCCCGTCGCGGGCCGTCCTCAGCCCGCCGCGTCCATCAGCAGCTTCGCCGCCACGGCCGCCCCGTCGGTGCGCAGCTCGCCGGCGGTGGCCGCCGCCCGCTCGCGGACCGCGGGGGCGAGGGCCCGGGCGAGCGCGGCGGACAGGGTGTCGACGGTCGGGACGGGGCCGTCGTGGGCGACGCCGATGCCCAGCTCGGCCACCCGGGACGCCCAGTACGGCTGGTCGACGATCTGCGGGACGAGGACCTGGGGCACGCCGGCCCGGGCGGCGGTGGTGGTGGTACCCGCGCCGCCGTGGTGGACGACGGCGGCGACCCGGGGGAACAGGGCCTGCTGGTTGACCTCGCCGACGGCGAAGCAGTCGTCCGCGCCGTCGACCTCGGCCAGCTGGGCCCAGCCGCGGCCGAGCAGCACCCGGCGGCCCTGCGCGCGGACCGCGTCGACGGCCACCCGGGCGGCGTACGCCGCGTCACGCAGCGGCATGCTGCCGAAGCCGACGTACACCGGCGCCTCGCCGGCCGCCAGGAAGGCCTCCAGCTCGGCGGAGAGCGGGCGGTCGTCCGGCAGGATCCAGGCGCCGGTCTGCACCACCTCGCGGTCGGCCGGGAGCCGCCACGGGTCGAGCATGGGGTCGGTGGCCAGCCACGGGCGGTCGGTGAGGACGTGGTCGCGGACGTTCTCGGCCACCGGCAGCCCGACGGCCGTCCGGTGGGAGTTGACCGGCTCGCCGAAGAGCGCGTTCATCGCCCCGATGTTGAGGTCCCACAGCTCCTGGTTGTCCGTCACATCCGCCGGGTACGGCATCATCGGGTACTCGAACGGCCGGTGGTGCGGGGAGGGCAGCATGAGCGGCTGCAGCGCGACGCACACGAAGCGCGCGCCCAGCTTCTCGGCCGCCGCCTGGGCGCCGGCCACCGCCGGGAACAGCCCGGTCGCCACCACGGCGCCGTCCGGCTCGGCCGTCGCCAGCACGGCCTCGTAGAACTGCTCGACCAGCCGGGCCGCCCGCTTGGGGATATCCCCCGGCGCCGGCGGCGGCCCGCTCACCAGTGCGCGCACGCTCTCCCCGACCGGCACCAGGTCGATCCCGGCCTCGGCCAGCCGCGCCGCGAACTCCTCGTCCGGCGGCGCGCACACCTTCACCTCCGCGCCCAGCTCCCGCAGTCGCAGTGCCAGCCCCGCCAGCGGTTCGACGTCCCCGCGCGATCCATACGTCGACAACACCACACGCACTTCGTGACTCTCCCGTTTTCGCTGGTCCCGGCCTTGAGTTGGTGATTCTGCGGTATGACCGGGGCCTTGCCGCAAGCCCCTTCGTGCGCTATACATTGAGCATGACGGGGAGTGAGTCCACCTCCCCCGACCCCTTCACCCCTCTCCCCTCTGCGTCTTTCGCTCCGTCAGTCTCCGTCAGTCTCTGTCAGACTCTGTCCATGCGAACGATCATCGAGAAGATGGCCGGGCAACTGGCCGCGGTGCCGGGCGTGGTGGGCGTGATGCTCGGAGGGAGCCGGGCTCGCGGCGAGCACCGGCCGGGGTCGGACTGGGACCTCGGGGTGTACTACCGGGGTGAGCTCGACCTGGACGGGCTACGGGAGTTGGCCGGCCCCGGGGTGGAGTTGGCCGGGCCGGGCGGCTGGGGTCCGTGGGTGAACGGCGGCGCGTGGCTGCGGGTCGACGGGGTCGCCGTGGACTGGATCCTGCGGGACCTGGACCGGGTCGAGCAGGTGTGGACGGACTGCCGGGAGGGCCGCTACGAGGTCGGGGTGCAACCGGGCCATCCGCTCGGCTTCTGGTCGCCCTGCTACGCCGGCGAAGTCGCGTACGGGCAGGTACTGGCCGACCCCACGGGCGAGTTGACCCGGCTCAAGGAGCAGACCTCGGCCTACCCCGAGCCGCTCCGCGGGGCCCTGACCGCGGCCGCCTGGGAGGCCGGGTTCCTGCTCGACGTCGCCGCGAAGAGCGCCGGCGGCGCGGGCGCGGACGCCCTGTACGTCTCGCTCTGCCTGTCCCGGGCGTTCGGCGTCCTGGTCCAGGCCCTGTACGCGCACGACCGCCGGTGGTGCCTCAACGAGAAGGGCGCCCTGGCCGTCGCCGAGCGACTCGCCGCCGCCCCACCGGACTTCGGCCCGCGCGTACGCGCCCTGCTGGCCGCGCCCGGCGGCACACCGGCGGAGCTGGCGGCGACGGTCGCCCGGGCGCGGGAGCTGGCCGGGGAGACCGTCGCGGCACTCGCCGGCTGAGCCGTCCTCGGCCGGTCGCCCGCCCCTGCGGTTCTCCGCGGGGTGCCGGGGTGCGGAAAACCGCAGCCGGCTCGCCGGAAACCCCCATACCGGCGCTGAGCTGCGGTTCCTAGCGTGGGAGTCATCCACTTCGACCTCCCCGGGAGACCCGCATGCCGCACATCGTCCTCGCCGTCGCCCAGCAGCCCGCCGACGGCTTCGCAGGCTGGGCGGCCGACCTGGTGGACACCCTGGGCGGCCCCGGCGCCGGCCTGGCGATCGCCCTGGAGAACCTGTTCCCGCCGCTGCCCAGCGAGGTGATCCTGCCGCTGACGGGCTTCGCCGCCGGGCAGGGCGTGATCAGCCTCGCCTCCGCGCTCACCTGGACCACCCTCGGCTCCGTCCTCGGCGCCGTCGTCCTCTACTGGTTCGGCGCGCTGTTCGGCCGGGAGCGGATGCACGCGATCTGGGCCCGGCTGCCGCTGGTCAAGGTCTCCGACCTGGAGCGCACCGAGGCGTGGTTCGCCCGGCACGGCACCAAGGCGGTGCTGCTCGGCCGGATGGTGCCGATCTTCCGCAGCCTGATCTCCGTCCCGGCCGGGGTGCAGCGGATGCCGCTGCCCGCGTTCGTCATGCTCACCACGCTGGGCAGCCTGGTGTGGAACGGCGTGCTGGTGATGGCCGGGTTCCTGCTCGGGGACCGCTGGGACGTGGTGGAGACGTACGTCGGCCTGCTGTCCAAGGTGGTCCTCGCGCTGGTCGTGCTGGCCGCCACCGGGTACGTCGCGGTGCGCTGGCGCGGCCGCGGGCGCAACGGTGGCCGCAGCGGCGGACGCGGCGGCGCCGGTACCGCCCAGCAGCGCCGCACCCGGTGACCACCCGGTGACCACCTGGGCGACCACCCCGGCCACCGCCGCGCCCCACCCCGTAAGCTCGGACCCCGTGCGGGGGAGAACAGCGGACACGGCGTCATGGCCGCGTCGTGCCACCGGAGTCCTGCTCGGCGTCCCGACCGCCGCGCTCGCCGCGCTGCACCTCCTGCTCACCGGCGCCGCCCTCGGCCCGTTCCTGCTCTGGCCGCGCACCCGCCCGTACGCGTACGGGAGCCTGCTGGCCGGGGTGCGCCGCCTCGCCGCGCTCGAACGGGCCCGGCGACGCGCGTTCTTCGGCGACCGCTTCCCCCGCCACTACCGCGCGGACGACCACAGGCTGCTGCGCTACCTCGCGGTGCGGGCCGGCGGCGGACTGGTCACCGGGGCGGTGCTGGCGCTGCTCGGCTTCGGGGCCGTCCTGGTCGGGCTGCTGGTCCGGGGCGTGCTGCGCGGCTCGCTCGGCGGGGAGGAACTGCTGACCCAGGTGCTGCTGGGCGGGGTGCTGCTGTTCCTCGCCGTGCAGGGCCTGTACTCGCTGGCGGCGCTGGACGCCCGCACCGCCCGCGCCTGCTTCGGCCCGTCCGAGGCCGAGCTGCTGCGCCGCCGCGTCGCCGAACTCGCCGACAGCCGCGCCGCGGTGGTCCGGGCCGTGGACGCGGAGCGGCGGCGGATCGAACGCGATCTGCACGACGGCGTCCAGCAGCGCCTGGTGGCACTGGCGATGCTGCTGGGCCGGGCGCGCCGCGGCCGGGAACGCGACCAGGACCCGGAGCGGACCGACGCGCTGCTACGCCAGGCCCACCGGGAAGCGCGGGAGGTGCTGACCGAACTGCGCGAGGTGGCCTGGCGGGCGTACCCGTCGGCGCTGGACACCCTCGGGCTGGAGGAGGCGCTGGGCGGGGTGGCCGGGCGCTGCGCGATCCCGCTCCGCCTCCGGTACGAGGTGGACGGCCCACTGCCCGAACCCGTGCGGACGGCCGCCTACTTCGTGGTCTCCGAGTGCGTCACCAACGCCGCCAAGCACGCCCGCGCCTCGGCCGTCGAGGTGCGGCTCGGACGGACCGGCTCCCTGCTCACCGTCCGCATCGAGGACGACGGCGCCGGCGGCGCGGACCCGGCGGGCAGCGGCCTGACCGGCCTGCGCGGCCGGCTCGCCGCACTCGACGGAACCCTCCACGTCGACAGCCCCGCCGGGGGCCCGACCGTCATCACCGCGGAGCTGCCATGCGCGTGACCCTCGCCGAGGACTCGACCCTGCTGCGGGAGGGCCTGGTCCGGCTGCTCGCCGAGGAGGGCCACGAGGTCCTGGCGGCGGTCGGCGACGCGACCGCCCTGACCGCGGCGGTCGCGGCGCGGCGGCCCGACATCGTGGTGGTGGACATCCGGATGCCGCCGACGCACACCGACGAGGGACTGCGGGCGGCGGTGGAGATCCGCGCCCGGTGGCCGGAGGTCGGCGTGCTGGTGCTCTCCCAGCACATCGAACGCGGTTACGCGGCCCAGCTGTTGGCCGCCAGCGCGGAGCGGGTCGGCTACCTGCTCAAGGACCGGGTGGCCGAGGTCGACGACTTCCTGGACGCCCTGGTACGGGTCGCGGCGGGCGGCGCGGTGATCGACCCGGAGGTGGTGCGGCAGCTGGTGGTGCGCTCCACCAGCACCGACCCGCTGGCGGCGCTCACCCCGCGCGAGCGCAGCGTGCTGGAGGCGCTCGCCCAGGGCTGGACCAACGCGGCGATCGCCCAGCGGCTGCACATCTCGCAGAGCGCGGTGGAGAAGAACCTCAACGCCGTCTTCGACAAGCTGGAGCTGCCCCGCACCACCGACCACAACCGCCGCATCCTGGCCGTCCTCCGCCACCTCGGCGCGTAGGGCGGAGGGCGGAGGGCGGAGGGCAGAGGGCGGAGGGCGGAGGGCGGAGCGGGGCACGGGCGAGCTGGGCACGGGCCCTCAGTGGTGCCAGGCCCGCCCTCCCGTGTTGTGGACGAACCGCTGGAGGACCTTGAGGGTGGTCAGGTACTCCTCGTCCGTGATGCCCGCGTGGCGCTCGGCCCACAGTTCGTCCTGGAGGGCGGCCGCCCTGTCGAAGAACTCCCGCCCCTCGGCGGTGAGGTCGAGCCGCCCCCCGGCGGACTCGACGACCCAGCCACGCTCGACGGTGGCGTCGATCTCGGCGCCCAGGGCCTCCTGCCCGGTGTCGAGGTAGTCGCGCAGGACACCGGAGACGTCGTCGCGGGTCCGCGGCTGCTCGGCGCGGGCGAGCTGGGCGAGGACCCACCACTGCGGCTGCGTGGTGCCGAGCTCCTCCAGGGCGCCGCGGGTGCGGCTGACGACGGCCTTGTAGGCCGCCCAAGTCCAGTAGCCGATGGGCTGCTTGATCAGTTCGGCGTCGCTGTGCGAGTACTCCATGGCCCGGACCTTCCGTTTCCCGTCGACCGTGCTCGATCGCGCTCGATCGCGCTCGATCGCTTCGATGGGACCGACCCTAGAAGTTCAAGTTGACTTCAGGTCAAGTGCGGGGCGGGCCCTCGACAGCCGGCCGTCAGACCAGCCGGCGGTCCTCGAAGCACCAGCGCCAGCTCTCCCCCGGCTCGAAGCTGCGGATGACCGCGTGGCCGGTGCTCCGGTGGTGCTCGGCGGACCAGTAGCCGGGCGTGGACTCGCAGCAGCCGACGAAGCCGCAGTGCAGGCACAGCCGCAGCGCGACGGAGCGCTGGCCGAGCCGGTCGCAGTGCGGGCAGGTGGCGGTGAGCGGCGCCGGCTCCGGGCTGGGCAGGTCCGCGAGGTGGGCGCAGGGGCGGGAGGGGGACATGGCCTCCAGGATACGGGGCGGCGGCCCCACTCGTGTGGTTCTGTGACGCTATATCCATGAGTGGCCCCAACGTCCTGTTCTTCCTGGTGGCGGGCAGCGCCGCGGTCGCCGGCGTCGCCCGCCGGTACGGGCTGTCCGCGCCGCTGCTCCTGGTGGTGGCGGGCCTGCTGGCCTCGGAGCTGCCCGGCGTCCCCGACTACTCGCTCGACCCCGAGATCGTGCTGCCGCTGGTCCTGCCGCCGCTGCTGTACACGGCCGCCCAGGACGCCTCGTACTCCAGCCTGCGGGCCAACCTGCGGGCGGTGACCCTGTACTCCGTCGGCTATGTGCTGTTCTGCACGGTGACCATGGGCCTGGTGGCGCACGCGCTGGTCCCGGGGCTGCCGGTGGCGGTGGCCTTCGTGCTCGGCGCGGTGATCGCCCCGCCGGACGCCGTGGCGGCGACGGCGATCGCCCGCCGGGTCGGGCTGCCCCCGCAGCTGGTCTCGATCCTCCAGGGCGAGAGCCTGGTGAACGACGCGACGGCGATCACCGCCTACCGGGTCGCGGTCGCGGCGGCCGTGGGCGAGGGCTTCTCCTTCGGCAGCGCGGTGGGCGAGTTCCTGCTGGCCGCGCTGGGCGGCACGGCGGTGGGACTGGTGCTGATGTGGCCGCTCCAGCGGCTGCGGGTGCGGCTCGGCGACCCGCTGCTGGCCAACACCTTCTCGTTGCTGGTCCCGTTCGCGGCCTACGCGGCGGCGGAGGCCTTCCACGCCTCGGGGGTGATCGCGGTCGTCGTGGTGGGGCTCTACCTCGGCCACTACGCCAACTGCGTCGACTTCGCGCTGCGGCTGCAGGAGGAGGCGGTCTGGCGGATGGTCTCGTTCATCCTGGAGTCGGTGACCTTCGCCCTGATCGGCCTGCAACTGCCGGTGGTCGTCCGCAAGTTGCACGGCTTCTCGGCCGGGCAGCTGACGCTGTGGACGGCGGTGCTGCTGGCCGCTCTGATCGGGCTGCGCCTCGTCTGGGCCTGGCCCGCGGCGTACCTGCCGGGCCTGCTGAGCCGGCGGGTGCGGGAGCGGGAGGGCCGTCCGGCGTGGACCCGGCCGGTGGTGCTCTCCTGGGCGGGCATGCGCGGGGTGGTCTCGCTGGCGGTCGCCTTCTCCATCCCGGAGACGACGCACGACGGCACCCCCTTCCCCCAGCGCGACCTGGTGCTGTTCCTGGTCTTCGCCCTGGTCCTCGGCACCCTGCTGGTCCTGGGACTGACCCTGCCCGCCCTGGTGCGACGGCTGCCGATGCCGCCCCCGGACCCGGCCACCGAGACGCTGCGCGAGGCCCAGGCCCAGTACGAGGCCTCCGAGGCGGCCGAGGCCAGGCTGGACGAGCTGCTGGAGGACCCGCGCAACCGCGTCCCGGAGGCGATGGAGGCCCGGCTGCGCCGGATGATGGAGCGCCGCCGCAACGGCGTCTGGGAGCGGATGGGCGCCCCCGTCCACGAGGAGACCGGCGAATCCGTCGACTCCGCCTACCGCCGCCTCGCCCGCGAGACCCTCGACGCGGAACGGGTGGCCCTGGTCGCCCAGCGCGACGCGGGCCGGATGGACGACGAACTGCTGCGCCGGCTGGTACGGCGGCTGGACTTCGAGGAGGCGCTGCTGGAGCACACGGAGGACTGAGCGGGGACCGGAGTGGGGGCCGGGGAATCTTGGACGCCTACCGCCCGACGCCCCACAGGAGTTAGCGTCGTGCCCGTACTCTCCCTCACTCTCCCGTTCTCCACCGAGCTCCGAGGACATCCATGGTCGACACCGTCAGCTCGCTCACCTCCCGTGCCCACGACCTGATGGTGGCGAGCCTGAGCAGTCCGGCGGCGGCGGGCGCCGCCGGGCAGGACGCGCACCTCGTCGCGGGCTTCCAGGACCTCATCGGGCGGGCCCTGGTCCTCGGCTCCGACGCCGGCTGGCTGGTCGCCTTCGGGAACTCCGGCCTCGCCGGTCTGGCGTTCAAGCACCGGCAGGTCGACCAGGCGCTGTACCACCTGGACGTCGCGGTGACGGCCGGCTACAACGACTGCCTGGAACTGCACGCGCCGGCCCTGGTGGCGTACCACGGCGATCCCCGCTTCCGCGCGCTGTACCAGCGGATGCGGATCACCCTGGCGGACCTGGACGAACTCCAGTGGCTGCACCGGGAAGTGGTGATCATGTCCCAGGAGGCCTCCCAGGCGAGCGTCGACAACATCGGCCGCCGCGACACCGGCATATCCCTCCTCCCCCAGGCCCCGCTGCCGACCCGGGTGCCCAACACCCTAGGGATCCTGGCCTCCCGCCTCGAGGTCGCCGCGGTGCAGACCGCACTCCGCCAGGCCGCCTGGAACGCGGAGGTCAGCCGCAGCTCCGGCAACACCAGCCTCAGCCTCATCGACGACACCTGGGACTACCCCGGCGCCCGGCGCGACGCCTGGGACGCCGACGTCCTGGACACCCGGCGCGAACAGGCCGCCGCGGCACGGGCGTTCGTCGAGCGTCCGGGCCTCTCCACCCTGGTCGTCCCCTGCCCGCCGCTGGGCTCGCTCGTCTACCCGGCCTGAGCCGGCGGCCTGCCCGGGGCGGGGCCGTCACGCGGGGGCCGTCACGCGGGGCCGTCACGTGTGGTCGGCGGTCCCCACCGCTCGGACCCAGACCGGGAAGGGCTGGAGCACCGGCTCGTCGCCGGCCCCCTCCTCCGTCTCGTCGTCCGATTCGTCGTCCGTCAGCCTGACCACGCCGGGCTCCTCGTCCGCCAGGAAGGCGGCGACGATCGGCGCGAGGTCGTCGACCGGGACGTACGCGCCGCCGAACGGCAGCTTCTGCGGGCCCACCGAGCCGGTGGAGCAGCGCAGTTGACCGGCCTGCTCGTCGTGCCAGACGTAGAAGGTCGCCGGGCCGTCGTGCGCCAGGCCGTCGACCCGGGCCCGCAGCAGCGAAGCCGTCCGTTCGAAGGCGGCGACCACCTCGTCGACCGTCAGCGACCGCCGGTCCTCGGCCTCGGCGCTCAGCCACCAGGTGTTGGTCTCCCACTCCACCGGGTGGTCGTCCGGCTCCAGGGCCAGGGGTTCGTCGGCGAGCTCGGCGATGTACGTCAACAGCATCGCTGCAGTATGCCGTGGCCCGGCCCCTGGACCGCCTGCGGGGACCGGTCTGGGCTCAGCTCACCTTGTGCAGCACCAGCGGCGTGGCGTTGCCGCCGGCCACCGAGTAGCGGAGGTTGCCGTCCGGCTGGAGGTCGAGGATCCGCTCGCCGTTGCTGCCGCACTGCATGTTGTTGCTGTCGGTCAGCCGTGAGGTGTAGCGCAGTTGGGTCTTGGCGACGGTGGTGAGGGTCCAGGCCCCGGAGCAGTACCCGCCGCCGGATCCGGTCAGCCGGACCTGGGCGGCGAAGGTGTAGCCGATCCAGCTCTCGCCCACCAGCACGGAGAGCTTCCCCTTGCCGTCGGCGCCCGCGTGCTCGGCCTCCCAGGTGCCGAGGAAGGCGGGCGGGACGACGCTGGGCGGCATCGAGCGGTCGGACGGCTCCGGGGACGGGGTGGTCGGATCGCCGGTCTCGGGCGGGGCCGCCGGGGGTGTCGTGCCGGCCGCGGGCGCCCCCGCGACGGGCGGGTTGGTCGTGGCGCTCGCCGACGAACCGCCGCCCGCCGAGGAGGAGCCGTCGCTGTCGCCGTTCCCCAGTCTGACGATCCCGTAGCCCACGAGCGCCACCGCGACGACCCCGGCGGCCACCAGCGCCGCCAGTCGGAGGCCACGCCCGCGCCGCTCGGTCGGGGCGGTGGGCACGGCCGTGGGCCTGGCGGGGGCTACGGGGCCGGACCGCACGGGGTAGCCGTACGGGACGGGCTGCGAGTGCGCGGGCCCGGGCGGGACGGGGGCGCTGACGGACGGCTGGTAGCGGCCGGTCGGGGCGGAGGTGGCCGGGGCGGCGGGTATCGGGGCGGCGGTCGGTATCGGCGGCACGACCGGTGCGGGAGGGGCAGCGGCAGGGGCCGGCGCGTCCGACTCCAGGTCGAGCAGCTGGACCGCCGCCCGGCCGACCGCCGCCGACAGTTCCGCGGACAGCCAGCTGCTGCGGCCGAGCCGGGCGCCCGCCGTGCCGTCCGGGTCGAGCTGTGAGCGCAGCTGCTCCGGGGTGGGCCGGGCGGCCGGGTCCTTGGCCAGGCAGCCGAGGATGACGGCGCGCAGGGACTGGTCGAGCGCCGCGAGGTCGGGCTGCTCGTGCAGGACCCGGTAGATCAGGACCGCGCTGCCGACGCCTTCGCCGAACGGCTGGCGCCCGGTGGCGGAGAGCGCGAGGACGGCACCGAGCGAGAACACGTCGCCGGCGGGTCCGGCCGGCCGGCCCTGGGCCTGTTCGGGGGACATGTAGCCGGGCGAGCCGATGACGTGGCCGGTCTGGGTGAGCTTGGTGGTGGCGTCGAGGGCGCGGGCGATGCCGAAGTCGATCAGCCGGGGGCCGTCGAGGGTGAGCAGCACGTTGGACGGTTTGACGTCGCGGTGCACCAGGCCCAGCCCGTGGACGTGGGCGAGCGCCTCGGCGAGCCCGACGCCGAGCAGGCGGACGGTCGCCCCGGGGAGCGGCCCGTGCTGGTGGACGGCGGAGGAGAGCGAGGGCCCGGCGACGTAGCCGGTGGCGACCCAGGGCTGCGGGCCCTCGGTGTCGGCGTCCAGGACGGGCGCCGTCCAGGCCCCGCCGACCCGGCGGGCGGCGGCGACCTCATGGCGGAACCTGGCCCGGAACGTTTCGTCCCGGGCCAGTTCGGGGCGGACGGTCTTCACGGCCACGGTCCGCCCGCCCGGGGTCCGGCCCAGGTAGACCTGGCCCATTCCGCCCGCCCCGAGCTGCCGCAGCAGCCGGTAGTCGCCCAGGTGTCTCGGGTCGTCAGGACCCAGTGGCTGCATGGCCGCGCTCCCTCGGGGGTCGGTAGGTCGGAGCTGACGCTACCGGTCCGGGGAGCGCGGCGGGGGTCGAAGACGATCACGGGCCGGAAAGACTGCCGACCGCGGCCAACTCCCCTGCTGGGAAGAGGTGTCAGGGACCCGTCGAGTCGGCGCCGTCCACCCCGTCCGACCCCGGCTCACCCGTCCCGTCCGGCTCGACGGGACTCGGCGTGCCCGCCGTGACCCGCAGCAGTTCGTCGTACGTCATCGGCACGACGGTGTGCGGGTGCCCGGCGGCCGCCCACAGCACCTCGTACTGCCGCAGCGCGGTGTCGACGACCGTACGCAGCGGGGCCGGGTGCCCGGTCGGGGCGACGCCGCCGATGGCCTGGCCGGTGGCCTCGCGGACCCGGTCGGCGGCGGCCCGGGTGATCGGGCCGGTGCCCAGCCGCTCGGCCAGGTAGCCGGTGTCGACCCGGTGGGCGCCGCTGGTCATCACCAGCAGCGGCTCCCCGTCGCAGAGGAAGACCAGGCTGTTGGCGATGGCCCCGACCGCACAGCCGAGGGCCGTCGCCGCCTCGGCCGCGGTACGGGCGGAGTCGGGCAGGACGACGATCTCACCGGGCACGCCGGCCGCCGCCAGCGCCTCGGCGACCGCCAGGCTGCGGGCGGGGAGGGAGGACGACGAGGAAGGAGAGGAGGAAAAGGAAGAAGGGGAGGAGGTCATCGGCTCATCATGCCTACGCCCATGAGGCTCGCTCATGCCATTTCCGCATGAGACTTGCTCATGACGCCCGGTATGAGACCTGCTCCATGACCTACCGCCATGAGACCTGCTCATGACCCGCCCCCATGAGACCTGTTCATGAGCCGCCCCCATGAGACTTGCTCATGACCGCGGCTCATGAGTCCCCCTCATACCCTCCCGCTCCCCGGCGCCGCCCCGGCCGGCCGCGCTGAGCACCGCCCGGACGCCCGCAGTGAGGACGGAGGCGTCCCGTCCGGCGCCCCACACCACCCGGCCGTCGACCCGGGCCTCGACGTAGGCGACCGCGTCCGGCCCGGAGCCGACCGCGTGCTCGCTGAAGGAGAGGATCTCCACCCCGACGGCGTCGGCGACCGCGTCGAGCGGTCCGGCGCCGGTGCCCCGCTTGCCCTCGACCTCGGCCCAGTCGTCACCCACCCGCCAGGCCCATGAGGAACTCTCATCGAGGTACTCCGCCCGGAACAGTCCGTACAGTTCCTCGCCCGTCACCTCCCGCCCGCTGTCGTCGGTCGCCTCCTGCACGACCCGGGCGAAGTCGATCTGCAGCCGCCTCGGCAGTTCCAGTCCCGCCCCGGCCTGCAGCAGGTAGGCGATCCCGCCCTTGCCGGACTGGCTGTTGACGCGGATCACCGCCTCGTAGTCCCGTCCGAGGTCGGCCGGGTCGATCGGCAGGTACGGCACCGACCAGGGGGCTTCCCGCTCCGGGACGCCGAGTTCGGCGGCGGTCCTGGCGTGCTGCGCGAAGCCCTTCTTGATGGCGTCCTGGTGGGTGCCGGAGAAGGCGGTGTGCACCAGGTCCCCGGCGTAGGGGTGCCGTTCGTGGACGGGCAGCCGGTTGCAGTGTTCGACGGTGCGTCGGATGGCGTCGATGTCGGACAGGTCGAGCATCGGGTCGACGCCCTGGGTGTGCAGGTTGAGCGCCAGGGTGACCAGGTCGACGTTGCCGGTGCGTTCGCCGTTGCCGAACAGGCAGCCTTCGACCCGTTGGGCCCCGGCCAGTACCGCGAGTTCGGCGCAGGCGACGCCGGTGCCCCGGTCGTTGTGGGGGTGGACGGAGAGGATGACCGCGTCGCGCCGTTCCAGGTGCCGGTCGACGTACTCGATCTGGTCGGCGTAGACGTTGGGCGTGGCGATCTCGACGGTGGCCGGCAGGTTGTGGATGACGGGCCGGTCGGGGCTGGCGTCCCACAGCCGGGTGAGCCCGTTGCAGACCTCCAGGACGTAGTCGGGTTCGGTCAGGTTGAACACCTCGGGCGAGAACTGGAACCGCAGGCCGTCCCGGCCCTCCCCGAGCCGGGCCATGTGGGTGGCGGCTTCGGTGATCAGGGCCCGGACCTGGGCCCGGTCCCGGCCGAGGACGACGTCGCGCCAGAGCGGCGCGGTGGCGGTGTAGAGGTGGACGACGACGCGCGGCAGCCCGGCGACGGCTTCGAAGGTCCGCTCGATCAGGTCGGCGCGGGCGGCGGTGAAGACGACGACGGTGACGTCCTCGGGGACGGCTCCGGGGGTGGTGGCGAGCCGGCGGACGAAGTCGAAGTCGGTACGGCTGGCGGAGGGGTAGCCGACTTCGATCTCCTTGAAGCCCATGGCCAGGAAGAGGTCGAACATCCGCTGCTTGCGTGCCGGGTCCATGGGTTCGGCGAGCGCCTGGTTGCCGTCCCGCAGGTCGACGGGCACCCACAGCGGGGCCCGTTCGGTGCGCCGCCCGGGCCAGCGCCGGATCAGCGCGGGGACGTGGACCCGTTCGTGGGCGGGTCGGTAGCGGTGGGAGGGCATGGTGCCGCCGCGTTGCGGGTTCCAGGCGGGGGCGTCGGCCGGGACGGGCCCGGCGGGGGCGTGCAGGGTCCGCGTGGCCTGCGGAGCGGGCAGGGTCTGCGCGGCCTGCGTGGCGTGCGGAGCGTGCGGGGTCGGGATGTTCATGCGACTTCCTCATGACGCGTACCGGTGACCGGCAGGACGGCGCCCCGCAGCGGGGTGCCGGTCCGGTCACGCCCCGCTGCGGCCACCAAGAAGAAGGCCTCCCACGGGGAGGATCCACGGCTGCATGCCGGGTAGAGTAACCACGACAGAAGTCCTCAGACAACCTGACAGGTGAGCTCGATGACCCCGCTCCGTCCCTCCCCCCTCGCCGAACAGGCCGCCGCGCGGATCGAGGAGCAGATCGGGGCCGGGCAGTGGCCGGTGGGCGGGAAACTGCCGGGCGAGGTGGCGCTGGCCAAGGAGCTGGGCGTCGGCCGCTCCACCGTCCGGGAGGCGCTGCGCACGCTCGCCGCGGCCGGGATGGTGCAGAGCCGCCAGGGCTCCGGGGTGTTCGTCACCGCCGACCGCCCCACCGGGGACTGGCCCGCCCGGCTGCGCCGCGCCGAGCTGGCGCACGTCTACGAGGTGCGGACGATGGTCGAGGTGCAGGCCGCCCGACTCGCCGCCACCCGCCGCACGGCGGCGGACCTGACTGCCCTCGACGCCGCCCTCGCGGCCCGCCACGCGGCGGGCGGGGCCGATGACGCCGCCTTCGTGGACGCCGACATCGCCCTGCACACCGCCCTGGTGGCCGCCGCCCACAACCCCGTCCTGGACGACCTCTTCGCCCAGTTCGCCCCGGTCCTGCGGGAGCAGCTGGTGGCCCTGGTCGGCCTGTTCGGCATCCGCGCCGAGGACCCGAACCAGGGCTACGACTCGCACGCCGCCCTGGTCCGCGCCGTCCAGGACGGCGACCCGGAGGCGGCCGGCCGGGTGCTGGCCGCGGAGCTGGAGGCCACCCGCTCCCGCCTCCTCGCGGACTGACGGACCGCCGCACCGCGTGAACGCGGACCGGCGCCCGGCCCGTTGAGCCTGGTGGAGCGGGTCTCGACCGGCCCCCGGCACGGCGTCACACAGTTTTCACACGGAGGCCACCTACGCGCCGTGAGGACCGTTGACACTGTGTCAAGCAAGTCTGAAGCAGCCTGCTCCGCATACGCACGGTCGGCGATCCCAAGACCTTGTGATCAATGCGTGCACAAGCACCGCTCAGGCAGCGAACGGGCTTTCACTCCAATCACACGGTATGACTAGTATCGCTTCGTCAAAAAAGCCCGTGCCCGGACGGCCCGCCCCTTGTAGGCCGGCCGCCAGTCCCTAGGAGTCTGCTCTGCGCGCGCGTGCGAATCGGCGGCCCCCGACGCCGAAGGGCCCCCGCAGGCGTCCACGCCTGTCCCTGCGGACGGCGCTGCTCGTCCTGGCCGTCGTCCCCAGCCTCGCCCTCGTCCTCCTCTGGGCGGTCACCAGCGGCGAGACCGTCTTCGACTTCCAGCGGCAGGCCGCCCAGGGCCTCCTGGCCCAGAAGGCCGGCCAGCCGTCGAACATCGTCTACTACAACCTCCAGGAGGAGCGCCGGCTCAGCGCCGAGGCGCTCGCCCGGCCCGGCGCCAACGCCGACCAGCTGCGCCGCCAGCGGCAGTCGACCGACGACGCGGTGCGCCAGTTCCAGACCCTGTCCGGCGAGACCGCCGACAGCGCGCCCGCGGAGGTGCGCACCGCCGTCGCCGAGGCCCGCCAGGCCATGGGCAAGCTGGCCGAGCAGCGCGCCGCCGTCGACCGCGGCGCCGTCGACCAGCAGACCGTCTACACCTACTACACCGACCTGATCGCGGTGGACCTGCGGCTGTTCACCGCGCTCAGCCACGTGGACACCGGCGAGGTCACCTGGATCTCCAAGACCCTGGTCAACGCCTTCTGGGCGAAGGAGATGCTCGCCCGCGAGGACGCCCTCCTGGCCCGCGGCTGGCCCACCGGCCGGCTGAGCACCGCCGACTACCAGGCCGTCCAGCAGGCCGTCGGCGCGCAGGACCACCTGCTCACCGTCCAGGTCGTCCCGTACGTCCCGGACGGCGAGGCGGCCGCCTGGCACGACCTGATGAACAGCCCGGCCTGGCAGGCCAAGGCCGCCGTCGAGCAGCAGCTGACCAGACCCACGGCCGCCGAGGCCAACGGCACCGTCAGGCTGCCGGCCGCCCAGGACCAGTGGCGGCAGGCCCTCGACCAGGTCAACCCGGCCCTGGTCAAGGCGATCGAGACCCGCACCAGCGGCATCGTCGAGGTCGGCAAGGGCACGATCCTGGACCTGCTGACCCGGGTGGTGCTGACCACCGTCATCGGCCTGATCACGGTCGTCGCGGTGGTCATCGCCTCCTGGCGGCTCAGCCGCTCGCTGCGCCGCCGCATCAAGGAACTGCACACCCAGGCCGAGGAGATGCAGCGCACCCTGCCCGAGGTGGTCGAGCGCCTCGGCCGCGGCGAGCAGGTGGACGTGGAGGCCGAGACCCGCAGCATCACCGCGGGCGCGGACGGCACCGGCCCGGACGGCACCGGAACGGGCGGCAGCGGCACCGGCACCGGCACCGACGGCAAGAGCACCGGCACCGACGAGCTGGCCCGGCTCGGCCAGGCGCTCAACCTGGCCCGCGCCTCCGCCCTGAAGGCCGCCGTCGGCCAGGCCGAGCAGCACCGCGGCTTCGAGCGGCTGCTGCAGCGCATCGCCCGCCGCACCCAGCTGCTGATCGGCCGCCAACTGCGCAAGCTGGACGAGCTGGAGCGCAAGCACGAGGACCCGGAGGTCCTGGAGGGCCTGTTCGACCTCGACCACCTGACCGCCCGGCTGCGCCGCTACGAGGAGAACCTCGTGATCATGGCCGGCGGGCAGCCGCAGCGGCGCTGGCGCAAGCCCGTCCCGCTGCTGGACGTGCTGCGCGCCGCGCAGGGCGAGGTGCAGGACTACCGCCGGATCATGCTCGACGTCGAGGGCCACCCGTGGCTGTCCGAGCGGGCGGTCGGCCCGGTCGCGCACGTGCTCGCCGAGCTGATGGAGAACGCCACCACCTTCTCCAAGCCGCCCACCCCGGTCGAGGTCCGCGCGGCCATGGTCGGCCGCGGCCTCGCGATCGAGATCGAGGACCGCGGTCTGGGCATGGACCCGGAGCAGTACGACGCGGCCAACGAGCTGATGAGCCGTCCGCCGCGCACCGACGTGCTGGCCCGGGCCGACGACATCCGCCTCGGCTTCCACGTGGTGGCCCGCCTCGCCTCGCTGCACGGGCTGAGGATCGAGTTCCGCCCGTCGGCCTTCGGCGGCACCCGGGTGGTCGTGCTCGTCCCGGACGAGCTGGTCATCGACGGCGACGCCGGACTGCCGGACGGCGCCCCCGCCACGGCCGCCGAGCCCATCCCGCTGGTGCGGCGCTCGCGCCGGACGGTGCGCTCCGCCTCCGACGAGGTGCCCGCCCAGGTGCAGCCCGGTCCGCCGGTCGCGCCGGTGGAGGCCTTCGGGCCGGGCGGACTCGGCCAGGACGGCTTCGGGCCGCTGGCGGCGCCGGTGCCCCTGCCGGTGGCGCAGCTGCCGGAAGCCCCCTCCCCCGTGGCGCCCTTCCCCGTGGCCCCGGCACACCAGGCCCCCGCACCCCAGGCCCCGGCCCACCAGCCCCCGTACCTGCCGGAGCCCGTCCAGGAGGCCTACCCGCCGGTGCCGGCGCCCCCCGCGCAGCAGGCCGTCCGGCCCGCACAGCCCCTCGCGCAGGCCTACCGGCCCGAGCAGCCCCTCGCCTCCGAGCACCCCGTGGCCCCCGAGCAGCCGATCGAGCACAGCTCGCCCGCCGAGCCCGGGCCCGCTCTCACGCCGGCGCCCACGCAGGCGCCCGCGCAGGCCCACGAGACCCAGGCGTACCCGGACATCGCCTACGCCCGGGTCACCGAGGCCGAGGCCCCGTACGCGGACGAGCAGTACCGCCCGGCCGACCACTACCGGCTGGCCGAGCGGCGCGGCAGCCGGGAGTACCCGACCTCGGTGCCGTACAGCCCGGCCGAGGGCGGTCAGCCGCCGCTGCCGCAGCGGGTGCGGCAGGCCAGCCTGGCCGCCGAGCTGCGGGTGCCGCCGCCGGCCCGCCCGCAGTGGGTCGAGCCGACGGCCGGGGCCACCCCGTCGGCCGAGGGTGCCGCGCCGCCTGCGGGCCCGTTCCAGCGCCCCGAGCGCCCGGTGCGGCGTTCGGGTGCGGCGATCGGCGCCTTCCAGCGCCAGTCCCGCGCCGCCCGGGCCCAGGACAGCGGTGAGCACCGGCTGCCCGACGCCCTCATCAGGCCGGTTCCCCCCACGCCCGCCGGTCCCCCGGCTCCCGCACCCGCTCCCGGCCCCTCCCCCTGGGCCGAGCTGCCTGCCGCGGATTCCCGAATCACACGAACGGATGAAGAGTCATGAACCGTACGATCGCCACCCACCAGGACCTGGACTGGCTGCTGGACGGACTCGTCGACTCGGTGCCCGGGACCATGAACGCCGTCCTGCTCTCCGACGACGGCCTGGTGGTCAGTCACTCCCGCACCATCGAGCGGGCCGACGCCGAGCGCCTGGCCGCCGTCGCCACCGGCCAGCAGAGCCTGGCCCGCGGGGTCGGCCAGCTCTTCGACGGCGGGCCGGTGCACCAGGTGATCGTGGAGCTCGCCGAGTGCTGGCTGTTCATCATCGCCGCCGCGCAGGGCACCCACCTGGCCGTGGTCGCCTCCCAGGAGGTGGACGCCGAGGTGATGTCGGTGGCGATGCACACCCTGGTGCAGCAGGTCGGCCAGAAGCTGACCACCCCGGCCCGCAACGAGAGCGCCCCCGCCTCCTTCGACGTCTTCGCCGCCCGGAACCGGGGCTGACCAGGGTGGGCCCGTACGGGAACGACGCCCGGGGGGACGGCCGGGACAGCACCTGGGACGGCCGGGACGACGTCCGAGACACCCGCGGCACCCGAGACGACCGCGACACCCGCGACGACCGCTGGCGCCGCGGCGAGGTGCCGCACTGGAGCGAGCTGGAGGAGGAGGACGCGGAGGACGAGTCGGGCAGCATGGTCCGCCCGTACACGATCACCCGCGGCCGGACCGCCCCCGAGCGGGACGACCTCACCCTCATCACCGTGCTCACCACGGTCGAGGAGGAGGCCGCCGCGGCCTTGGCGCGGGGCAGCCGCGCCGGTGTCCGCGGCCTCCAGCCCGAGCACCGCATGATCCTCGAACGCTGCCGCCGCCCGGCGGCCGTCGCCGAGGTGTCGGCCGGCCTGGACCTCCCGGTCTCGGTCACCAAGATCCTGCTGGGCGACCTGGTCGCCCAGGGCCTGCTGAGGGCCCGGGCACCGCTGTCGGTGGCCCGCGCCGCCGGGGGCGTGGACCTCGGCCTGCTCACGGCCGTACGCGAAGGACTCCGGAGACTCTGAAGATGGCAACACCCCACGCCGCCACCGGCGCCCCTGGCGCCGCCACCTCCCCCACCTCTCCCACCGCCCCCGCAGCCCCGGCCGCCGTGAAGATCCTGATCGCGGGCGGTTTCGGCGTCGGCAAGACCACCCTGGTCGGCTCGGTCAGCGAGGTCACCCCGCTGCGCACCGAGGAGTACCTGACCCGGGCCAGTGTCGGCGTCGACGACCTGTCCGGTGTCGACCAGAAGGACACCACCACCGTCGCCCTGGACTTCGGCCGGATCACCGTCAGCCCGGAGCTGGTCGTCTACCTGTTCGGCACGCCCGGGCAGGAACGTTTCTGGTTCATGTGGAACGACCTGGTCAACGGCGCGCTCGGCGGGATCGTCATCGCCGACACCCGCCGGCTGGAGAGCAGCTTCGCCTCGATCGACTTCTTCGAGAGCCGGGGCATCCCGTTCGTGGTCGCGATCAACTGCTTCCACAACACCAACACCCGCACCCCCGACGAGATCCGGGCCGCGCTCGACCTCGACCCGCAGGTGCCGATGCTGCTCGGCGACGTGCGCGAGCGCGTCTTCGGGCGGGACCTGCTGCTCGCCCTGGTCGACCACCTGATGGAGCTCGCCTCCGTCGCCCCGGTCGGCTGAACCCGGCTGCCCGCTGGCCCTCCCGTCCGCTGACCCGCTGAACCGCATCTCCCTGGGAGCACCACCATGACCACACCCCTGCGCGTCCTCGTCCACGGCGGCGGCATCGGCGGCCTCACCCTCGCCACCGCCCTCGCCCGGCGCGGCCACCACGTCGACGTCGCCGAGCTGCGCGAGCGGCTGGAGGCCCTCGGCGTCGGCATCATCCAGCCCTCCAACGCCCTGCACGTGATGCGGGAGATCGGCGTCCTGGACGACTGCCTGGCCGACGGCTTCGAGTGGGAGGTGCTGACCGTCTGCGACCCGGCCGGCGCCACCCTCGCCGCGATCCCGCAGCCGCGGATGGGCGACGCCCCGGCCGCCAACGGCATACCGCGCCCCGCCCTCGCCCGCGTCCTCGCCGACGCGGCCGCCAAGGCTGGCGCCACCGTCCGCTTCGGCACCACCATCGCCTCCGTCACGGACGACGGCGAGGGCGTCGACGTCACCCTCACCGACGGGCACACCGGCCGCTACGACCTGGTCGTCGGCTTCGACGGCATCGGCTCCCCGCTGCGCAGGCACCTGTACGGCGAGGCGTACGCCCCCGAGTACACCGGCTTCGCCAACTGGCGGGTGACGCTGCCCCGTTCGCCCGAGGTGCGGGGCGTGGTGATGTCCACCGGCAACCTCAAGGCGAAGGCACTGCTCACCCCGATCAGCACGGACCTGATGTACCTGGGCTCGGTGTTCGCCGAGGCCGAGGACTTCCGTCCGGACCCGGAGCACGCCCACGAGCAGCTGCGCGAGCGGCTGACCGGCTTCGGCGGCCCGATCGCCGAAGCGCTCGCCCAGGTCACCGACCCGGCCTCCGTGGTCTACTCGCGGATCTCCCAGGTCACCGTCGAGCAGCCCTGGCACGTCGGCCGGATCGTGCTGGCCGGCGACGCCGCCCACGCCTCCACCCCGCACCTGGCCCAGGGCGCCGCGATGGCCGTCGAGGACGCGCTGGTCCTCGCGCAGAGCCTGGACGCGGCGGACGGCGTCCCGGCCGCCCTCACCGCCTGGGAGGAGCGCCGCCGCCCTCGCGCCATGTGGGTCCAGGCCCTGTCCCACGCGATCCTCAAGCAGGAGACCGGTACCCCGACCACGGCGGAGGAGGACGAGCTCCTGAAGGTCGGCATCCCCGGCGCCGCCCACGTCCTCGTCCAGCCGTACTGAGCGTGACGGGCTGAGCGTGACGGCTTGAGCCCCCGGGCCCGTACGGACGTCGTCCGTACGGGCCCGGGGTTCATGACCACCCCGCCCGCACTGGCGATCTTGATGGTGGTTTAGTTCTCCCCTGTGATTCGAACTGCCCTCAGACGAGGCGCGGGAGCGGTGGTCTGCGCCCTCCTGCCCGCACTGCTGCTGACCTCGTGTTCCTCCGGCGCCTCCACGGCGAGCTCCACGGCGAGCTCCACGGCGAGCTCCTCGCCGTCGCCTTCCCCGGCCGCCGCCACCGCAACGGCAACGGCCCCTGCGACACCCGCGGCGGCTGCCTCCACCTTCACGAGCAAGCCGGGGCCCGGCAGTGCGCTGGCCGCCGCGGTGGCCCTCACTCCGGCCGATTGGGGCGACGGCTACAAGAGCAATGAGTACGCAGAGGACTCCAGGCCTGTGTATTACCAGCTCGACGCGTCGTGCAAGTACCAGTTGGTGGACCCGCCGCCGAGCCTGACCGGGCAGATGACCCGGAACGTGAACCTCCCGGTCGCCGGCGATGCCACGAAGTACCTCGCCTCCGGTACCACGACCGTGAGCGTCTTCACCACGCCTGCCGGCGCCCTCAACTACCTCACGTCCGCCAGGGCGGACACCAAGCGCTGCCCGACCAGCTACGTCCAGGACCAAGACGTCCCCAACAAGGGCCTCCACGAGATTCCCTTCACCGACTTCACCGGCGCCGTCGACCAGGTCTACGCCGAGGAGGGGCAGCGGGAGGGGAACGACGACATCCTGAACCCGTACATCTATCTGGTCGCCACCAAGGGCTCGGTGGTCCTCACTGCCTTCGCCTACGGCGAGACAGGGCAGACGGAGGCCCAGACCGAAGCGCGCGCACGACACGCGCTCACCGTGATGGCCGCGAAGCTCAGCCGCCAGTAAGCGGGAAACGGGCCCGGTGGTCACCAGAGTTCGATCAACTGCAGGGCCCGCAGGCCGAGCCAGCTCGCCAGGGCCACCGTGACCGCCAGCCCGAGGCCCGCGAGGAGGGCGGAGTGCGCCGCGAGCCGGGACCGCCAGGTCATCGTCCGGCGGCGCAGCCCCGAGGAGGTCAGCGCGGTCCGCACCGCGCGGGCCACCTCGGTGGTGTTCGGGTCCACCGCCGCCCCCGGGCCGGCGTTCGCAAACCAGCCCGACCAGCCCGAGCGCCGCGGGCCCACCGGGAACACCCGGGGCGTCCAGGCGTCGTCGAAGACGATGACGGTGGAGACCCACTCGCCTCCCGCGCCCAACTCGCCCGGCGGCAGGGGCTCCGGCAGGTACGTGTTCAGCCGGGCCGCCAGCGCCGATTCTCCGCCCGGCAGCAGCAGGACCAGCTTCCGCGCGGGCTGGGTGGTCCGCACCTGCTCGACCT
The DNA here is from genome assembly GCF_014656195.1 of Kitasatospora xanthocidica. Taxonomy (GTDB): domain Bacteria; phylum Actinomycetota; class Actinomycetes; order Streptomycetales; family Streptomycetaceae; genus Kitasatospora; species Kitasatospora xanthocidica. Next base: position 534,082 of record NZ_BNBY01000002.1, read on the forward strand.
CCCACCACAGCCCGTCCCCCTGCCCCAGGCGCAGCACGATCAGCTGGGACAGGTCCATCAGCCGCAGCACGGTGGGCTTCCAGTCGTCCAGCGGCAGGTAGAACCGCGCCGCGCCGAGCTGCGGCAGCCGCTCCCCCGGCCGGCCGACCGCGATCACCGGGCCGATCGCCCCCAGGGCGCTCGCGAGCTGTTCCTCCCGGGTGTGGAGGGTGAGATCCGCCCCGTCGTCCAGCTGGACCGGGCCCTCGTCGTCCCCGAAGCTGCGCAGGTAGAGGACGGGCCGGCAGCCGCTCAGCAGCAGTGCCCGGGCCGCCGGTCGCACCGCGTACGGGCGGGTGCGGCGCAGGATCAGCAGAGCGGCGATCACGGCCGCCACGCCGCCGAGGAGCAGCGGGATCCGTAGCGCCGGGGGCATCGTGTGACCGTGCCGCCCCGAGGCGTGGACGGCACCGGCCCCGCAGCCGAACAGCAGCAGGCCGAGGCCGTTGGCCACCCGCCGTGCCCGCTGCCACGGCGGCCGGGGCGGGACGTACTGGCTGACCACGCGCACCAGTTCGGCAGCGCCCGAGCGGCGGAGGTGACGCAGCCACAGGGCCGGGCCGAGGAGGAGCAGGGCGAACAGCCCGCACCAGAGCGCGGCCCCCGCTTCGAGGGCCGCCGTCCCGGGACTTGCCGTGCGGTCACCGGCCGCGCTGACGGCCAGGTGCAAGGCGACGTAGGCAGCGGTGACCGCGAGCACGGTGACCAGTCGGGCGAGACTCCGCAGGCGCGACGACACTTCGGCTCACCCCCAAGCGATCCCCGGCAGTGTGAGCGGACGCCTATGGTTCGTACCGCACTTGACCGGTCGTCATGCTCACGGGAACGGGTGAATGTCGTGGCGTCTCCTCCACACCGCCGCCGACACCCGGGCCAGCAGGCGTGCGGCAGGGTCGGTACGGTCGGCGCCGGAGGCCAGCGGACCGGTGTAGCAGACGGCGAGCAGGTACGGCGGGCAGTCCCGGGGGTGGACGAGGCCGACGCAGTGACGGGCGCCGGTGATCCAGCCGTTCTTGAAGGCGATCCGGGTGCCCGGAGGCAGGCCGGCGGCGAGGTCCACCCGGAAGTCGTTCTCCTCCAGCAGACCGAGGAGTTCCGGCTCCTCCGCGAGGGAGTGGAGCAGCCGGACGAGGTCGCGGGCGCTGACCACGTTGTTGACGCCGGCCGCCCGCGCCGCGTAGTCCTCGATCCCGCGCGGAGTGCAGCTGCGGGTGGCCCCGGCGCGGCGCCAGACGTCGGCGACGGCCTGCGGGGTGGTGCGGGAGAGGCAGAGATTGGTGGCGAGGTTCGAGGAGTGGGTGATCATCCGCTCCGCGAGCAGACTCAGCGGGACGTGGGTGCCCAGCAGCTCCCAGGGCAGCGGGTCGCTGTCGTAGTCCTGGTTGTTGCCGAACTCCCCGCCGACGGCCGACTCGAACCGGTTCACCACCGGAACGTCGGCGGCGAGGTTCACGCCGTTACGCCAGAGCGCCGCGAGCACGGCGACCTTCATCGTGCTCGCAGCGTCGTGCAGGACGTCCGGGTTGCGCACGAACACCGGCTCTGCATTGTCTGCCCAGGGGGCCACCACCACGGAGAGCATGGAGGAAGGGTAGGGCAGAACGGGTCAGACGTCGGCCCGGGCGGCGAAGGCGACGAACGCCTGCCAAGCGGTGGGGTCGAAGGTGAGGTGGGGACCGCTCTTGTCCTTGGAGTCCCGGACGAGGACGGCTTCGGTGGTCTCGGCGACCTCGACGCACTGGCCGCCTTCGTTGCTGCTGTAGCTGCTCTTGCGCCAGGCGATCTCGAGGCAGTTTCCGCCCTCATTACCACTGTGGCTGCTCTTGAACCAGACCAGTTCCATGGTGCCTGACGGTACGCCAACGGCCCGCCGCCGGGTAGACGGTGGGCCGTTGAGGGGAAGCCTGGATCAGACCTCGGCAGTGGCGGCGAACGACACGAACGCCTCCCACGCGGCCGGCTCGAACGCCAGCTGGGGACCGCTCTTGTCCTTGGAGTCACGCACGTGGACGACACCCGGGGTCTCGGCGACCTCGACACAGGCGCCACCCTCGTTGCCGCTATAGCTGCTCTTGAACCATGCCAGCTCGGTGCTCATCGTTCTCCCAGGAGCTTCTCGATAAAGGCCAGGGACTCTTCCGGCCCGAGGGCCTGCGCCCTGAGGATGTTGTAGCGCGCGTTCATGATCCGGACCTCATCCGGGTCAGAGATCAGCCTACTGCTCGTCTGCACCTCGATGTACGCGTGCTGGGGTCGCCCCTTCGGAGTGATCAAAATGAAGGGTCCGCCCATCCCTGCATGTTCGGTTCTATCCAACGGAAGCACTTGGATGACCATTCCCCGGGTTCGTCCGACCTCCAGGAGGCGACGCAGCTGATCTGCATGCACGTCCCAGCCACCTAGCGGGCGACGCAACACACTCTCGTCGATCACCCAGCTGAAGATCCCCCGAGGCCATCGGGTCAGTACCTCCTGACGTGCCATTCGAGCCGCGACACGCATCTCAATCACCTCCTCCGACAGGGGCGGCTGCCTCATCGCGTAGACCGCTCGCGCATGCTGTTCGGTCTGAAGCAGGCCAGGGATGTCGAGCGTGGCGAGGTCGTGCATCTCGATCGAATCGACCTCCAGGGCTGCATAGCCTCGAAACCAAGCTGGGTGCCGCACGCGCGCTTTGGCGCGTGCACTCACCACGTCGTCCTGCGCGACCGCCAACAGCCCGCCTGCGCTGAGGGCGTTGTCCGCCCCGACCAGCAACTCCGGCTGCGGAGTCCGCACTCCACGCTCCACCGCGCTGATCAGGTGCTCTCCGTAGCCGATGCGTTCGCCGAGCTCCCTGCGCGACAGCCCGGCCTGCTCCCGCAAGAGCTTGATCTGCTTGCCGAGCGTCCGGAAGAAGTCCGAGGCCTCCGTCAGGTCCTCCGGCCGCTCCATCCGGGCCTCGCCCGACTCGCTGTTCCGCGCCGTACCCACCGCGACCACCCCGCCTGTGATTGAGCCACGAGACAATAAGCTGTCCGCACCGGTACAAGCACTCTCCGTACTCACCGGATGCATGGTCAGGGTACGTCCGTGCCGTCACGCTTTTCTCCCATGACGACCGAAATCCCGCTCGACAACCCCCACTCCCACACCGTCCTCCTCGCCGCCACCCCCAAGGGCGCCGCCATCTGCCGACGCATCGCCAGACGTCAACTCACCGCCTGGGGGCTGAACTCGACGCACACCGAGCCGTTCTACTCGGCTCTCCTCATCGTCGCGGAGCTGGCCGCTAACGCGACTACGCACGGTCGCGTTGCGGGGCGCGGGTTCGAGCTGCACCTCTCCCTCACCACCAGTACGCGCCGGGGCACCACCCTGCGCATCGAGATCAGCGACCCCAGGGGCGACAGGCTCCCCATCCTCCCCACCGTCCACCTGCCCAACGCGCAGTCCGGACGCGGTCTCACCCTCATCGACGCCCTCTGCGACCGCTGGGGCACCATCCCCCGGCACCCCAACGCCAAGACCGTCTGGGCCGAACTCGACCTCACCACCCTCCCCGATGCCGCCTGAACCCCGCCATAGCGAGGGGTACGTCACCCTCTGCACGCTTCTCCCGTTCGCGCTCCTCCTCGCGCTCCTCGCCTGGATCTATCCCCTCACCGCCCACCACCACGAGCACCCACACCCCACCCCAGCCCCAACCGCCGGCCCATAAAAGCGGAGTGGGAAGTCGGCCCAGCCGACTTCCCACTCCTCCTCGTTCTTCGCCCTACGCGGGCTCGCGGCGCTCCCGCAGGGAGATCCGGTTGCCGTCCGGGTCGGTCAGGCTCCTGTCACGTCGACGAACACGGGGTTGGCGTAGAACCACGTGTCGGCCCACGGGTCACCGTTCCCGGGCTCGTGGGGGATCGGCCCGTGCGGGTCGACGGCGGCACCGAGGTAGCCGGTGCCCTGCCGCTTGCCGTCGCCGCCGCGCAGCCGGAGGTAGAAGGACTCGTCGCCGGCGGTGAGCGGGATCCGCAGGGTGTAGGTGCCGGTGCGGCCGGTGACGTCGGCGGTGTGGACGACCCGGGTGTCCGGCGCCCGCCAGGTGTCCCGGTCGGCGGCCGGGCCGCGCACGGCGCCCCGGATGACGTCCACGTGCGCCAACCGGGGCAGGATGCCCTGGGGGTTGGGGCGGGAGGCGGTCGTGACCGTCACCGACAGGGTGAGCCGCTCTCCCCGGCGGACACGCAGCCGTCCGCCGAGGGTGACCCCGCGGCCGTGGTCGCATTCCCGCTGGACACGCACGTCGAGCCCGTCGAGCAGGTGTCCGTGGTCCACCCAGACCCGGCCGGCGCGCAGGCCCTCCATCACGGCGCGGTAGCCGTAGCGGGTCACACCGACGTGGGTGCGGCTGAACTGGCCGGGCCAGAAGTCGCTTCCGGGCTGCGCGGTGCCGGTGTCCACCGGGTCGGGCACCTTGCCGGTGTTGTCGAAGTTCTGGCCGGGCTGCCAGTCGCCGTTCTTCCAAGTGTCGAAGACGGTCCGGTGGTTGTCGGAGTTGCTGGTGATCGAGAACAGCCGGCCCTCGGCCAGCATCGAGTCCCACAGGCCGCCCACGGTCGCGGTCGCCCAGTCGAAGCCGCCGTAGGTCAGGTAGGCGTCCGCCGGGTAGCCGGACCACGACTGCGCGGACGGCTTGTTCTCGTACTCGCCGCGGATCGAGTTCGCGCCGCGCCAGCCCGGGATGGCCGCGCCCTGGGCGCCCGGCGCGCCCTCCATGCCGATCACGATCCCGGTGGCGGCGTCCCGCCAGTTGCGCAGTTCGTGCGGGGAGTCGATGCCGAGGCGCAGCGGGTGGTTGGCGAGGACGAGGACGTCGTCCACGTAGCCGGTGCGGCGCTGCTCGGCCAGCCACTGGACGGCCTTGACGGCGTGGGCCTCGTTGCGGGCGGTGTCGGCCGCGCCGGCCGCACCCTCGGTGTAGCCCAGCAGCTTGCCGTCGTAGGCCAGCTCGAACCGGGTGAGCAGGTCGACCTCGTGCGGGCCGGGGGCCGCGAACACGGTGGCGTGCTCGGCGGCCGGGATGTACCACTCCAGCCCCTGGAAGATCAGCTGGCGCGGGTTCTCGGCGCGGGCCTTGAGGATCTCCTGGTGCTCCAGCGCGGCACCGTGGTGGGCGTGACCGAAGTTGGAGTGCTCGTTGAACACCAGCCAGTCCAGGCCGTACCGGGCGGCGGCCCGGACCTGCTGGGAGAACGTGTACTTCGCGTCGTGGCTGTAGACGGAGTGGACGTGGTGGTCGCCGACCAGGTAGGCGAGGCGCGGATCGGAACCGCCCAGGTCCCGTCCGGTGGCGGCGGCCGGCGTGGCCGCCCCGCCGAGGGCGAACGCGGCACCGAACAGGCCCGCCCGGCGCAGGAGCCCGCGTCGCGACATGCCCTGGGCGTCGAGATCGGTGGGGGAGACGGAGGGATCGGCCCAGTCGGGCAGCTGCTGGTCGGTCACGGTGATCCTCGGAACGGGGGTGAGTGGGGCGGTGGGGCAGTGGGGCAGTGGGTGACGTCGTGTGCCGCGCGTCGTCGACCACGGCTACGTGCGCCCCTTCGCGCGGGCGGCCTCTCCCCCCCCGGTCGGTGGCCGGCTGCCGACGGTCGAGCGCAGGGACCGTCCCCCACGGGCCCGGCCGGTCTTCCGTCGTTCACGCACTGCAGGATTGCGGGGCAAGAGGACTCCCGAATGAAGCCGATCTGAAGATCCGGGGTGGAATCGATGAGCTGCGGAGCCACCACCAGCATCGATACCCTCGCCGCCACGAACCCTTGACCGCACGACCCAGCCGCGAACCTCACGGCCGTGCCGTAAAAGCGGAGTGGGAAGTCGGCCCAGCCGACTTCCCACTCATCCTCGTCTTTCGCCCTACGCGGGCTGGCGGCGCTCCCGCAGGGAGATCCGGTTGCCGTCCGGGTCCGACGCCTCGATGGCGATGCCGAACGCGTACGCCTCCGGCTCGTCCTTGTCGAAGGTCACCCCACGGTCGCGGAACACCTTGAAGTCCGCCCGCAGGTCGTCCGACTCCAGGATGACCGGACCGGGCGCGGCCGCCGCCCCGATCTCGACCGGCTGGCCGACGGCCGGGCCGTGCGACCAGAGAATGATGTCCACCGGGCTGCCGGGGGCACCCACGGTGAGGAACCGCCCGTCGGGGCCGGGGTAGTCGATCCGCTTCTCCAGGCCGAGCTGCTCCGTGTAGAAGCGCAGCGCCCGGTCCTGGTCGGTGACGTACACGGTGACGTACATGAGGTTGGTGAGCATCGCGGGTTTCCTTCCGTCGTTCGGTCTACTGCACCGACGGATCCCGGGCGGGACATGTGACGGACAGCCGAGGAAAAGATCCTCGCGACCGACTGACGGTCACATGACGGATGCTGCGTGTGCGGCGGGTCGAGCAGAGTGGGGACAGGGCCCGTACGCCCCGCAGCTACTGACGCCCTGTCGGACACCCCGTCGATTGTTTGGGAGTGGGAAGTCGGCCCGGCCGACTTCCCACTCCCGGGCGCTCCGCCCCGCACCACTGCCGAGCCCCAGGGAGAAGACCATGCCAGCCACCGCCCGCCCGTCCGACCCCTCCGAGACGAGCCGCCACGCCATCAAGGACCTGATCATCCGCTACGCCGCACTCGTCGACGCCGGCGACTTCGCCGGGCTCGGCCACCTCCTCGCCGACGCCACCTTCACCGGCAGCGGAAAGCCGCTGCACGGGCGCGAGGAGATCGAGCGGATGTTCCGCGACACCGTGATCCTGTACCCGGACGGCACCCCGCGCACCCAGCACGTCGTCACCAACACCGCCGTCGAGACCGACGAGCAGGCCGGCACCGCCACGGCCCTCTCGTACGTCGCCGTCCTCCAGTCCCTCCCCGGGCTCGACCTCCAGTTCATCGCCGTCGGCCGCTACGACGACCGCTTCGAACGGCACGACGGGCAGTGGCGCTTCACCGAACGACAGGTCCGCATCACCCTGATCGGCGACGTCAGCGGGCACCTGCGCACCCCATGAGCCGCACTCATGGCCACCCGGTCCCCATGAGCGACGCACACCGACCGACCCCCGGTGCCCCGCGAGGAGACCCCTCGAAAACCACCGCGCCGCCCGTCGCCGATGCGCCTAGGGTGACCCGATGGCCATCCACACCGATCAGACCTCACCGCAGGATCCCGTGGACCGTCCCGCCCGTCCCGCCCGTCCGGCCCTCCCCGCCCGTCCGGTCCCGACCGATGTCGCGGGCCTGGCCCGGGAGTTCACCGACCCGCTGTGGCGGATACCCGTCCGCCTGAACCCCGTCGAAGTCGCACTCCTCCGGACCGAACCACTGCGGCGCCTGCACTTCGTCGCCCACGCGGGGGCCTCGACCCTCACCACCCTGCAGTCGTACTCCAGGCTCGAACACAGCCTCGGGGTCCTCGCGCTGGTCGCCCACTTCCGCCCGGAGGACGAACTCCTGCGGGTCGCGGCCCTGGTGCACGACATCGGCCACCTGCCCCTGAGCCACACCGCCGAAGGCCTCGGCGGCCTCGACCACCACGCGATCGGCGCACGACTGCTGCGGGCCGAGCCGATCCGTCCGGTGCTGGCCGGGCACGGCATCGACGCCGAGGCCGTCGCCGCCGTCCTCGACGGACAGGTCCCCTCGCCCCTCACCGGCCGCTCCGGCCCCGGCTCCGGCCCCGGCTCCGGCCCCGGCTCCGGCCCCGGCTCCGGGCTGCTGAACCTCGACCACCTCGACTCCTACGTGCGCAGCGGCCGTGCCGCCGGCCGTCTCGACCTCGATCCGGGCCTCCTGTCGGCCCGCCTCGACCTCCACGACTCGGCGGTGTCGACCGACCGGGAGACCGCGGCCGCACTCGTCGCCCTGGTCCGCGCCGAAGCGCTGCTCCACACCTCCTGGGACAACGTCGGCCCGGTCTCGGTGGTCAGGCGCCTGACCGGCCGGCTGCTCGGCACCGCGCCGCTCACCCCGGCCCGGCTCGCCCGGCTGACCGATCCCGAACTCTGGTCCGCCTTCGACTCCTGCGCCGCCACCCGGGCGGAGAGCCGCCGGATCCGCTACGAACCGCACCGGCTGGCGGTCACCGTCGGCCCCGCTCCGGCGGACGGCCCCGGCTGGGGCTTCTCCCTGCGCAAGATCTACAGCTCCGCACCTCTGGTCGAGGGCAAGCGCATCGAGCAGACCGCACCCGAACTGGCCACCGAACTGGCCGCCCTGCAGCAACTGCCCACCGACTTCCACCTCCGCTGGACCTGAGCCCCCCGCCCGCCCCCTCAGGCCGCGGGCCCCGCCGCCGCCAGCCGGGAGATCTCGGCGGCTACGGCCGCCGGGTCGGCCGCGACGGTGACGCGGGCGACCCCGTCCAGACCGGGATGGCCGCCCACCCGCACCGAGTGCCGGGCGTTGCGCAGCAGGTCGAGGTCGTTGATGTCGTTGCCGAAGGCGTCGTACCCGTCGATGCCCAGCGAGGCCAGGGCCTCCCACTTCGTGGTGGCACCCGGGGCGAAGTCGATGATCGCCTCGTCCTGGTGGTGGTTGACCGTCATCCCGAGCGCGCGCCCGGCCTCGGCGAGGGCCGCCATGTCGGTCGCCGAGACGACGAGGAACTTCACCACGGCGGGGAGGTCCGCGAGGTCCACCCGGCGGGCGAGCCCGCCCTGGTCGACCCTCCCGCGGATGGGGTGGTCGGCCGGCCCGGTGTACGCGTAGTCCCACGGGCCGTCGGCGAGGTACCCCGCCCGGTACCGCTCCACCTCCGCCAGCAGCCGCGCGAACACGTCCCGCTCGAACACCGCCCGCGCCCGGACCCGCCCGTCGACGGACACCAGGCTGCCGTTCCCCCCGATCAGCACGGCCCCCGGAAAGCCCCCGCCGAGCACGGGCAGCAGGTCCCGCACGGGCCGAGCCGACGCGAACACCAGCCTGCGACCGGCCCGCTCGCACTCCTCGAGGGCGGCGACGATCCGGTCGTCGATCGACCGTCCGTCGAAGCAGAGCGTGCCGTCGATGTCGAAGACCGTGGCGGGGGCGCTGGAAGTGATCATCATGTGATGGTATCCAGCCTGCGTCGTACACGACACATGAGACCTCCTCATGAGGGCCCGCCACGACCGCCAAGGACACTGCCGGGGCGCACGGTTGAACTCCATCGGTCGTGATGCCCGGCCTTGCCCGACTTCTCCGATTTTCCCCCGGCGCCCCGCCCCCGCCCCCTTGTGGACGATCACGTATTTCCCCAGGGCCGCGTTCATGCAATTCCCCACCCCGTCCGCACAGCACCCAGCGGGCTCTGGCGCTCCTGCAGGTGCAGTCGTTACCGCCTGGTACGGATCAGGTCGTGGAGGCGGGGCCGGGTGGCAGGTGGACCGTCATGATCAGGTGGCAGGTATCGGTGCCCGCGCCGCGGTAGGTGTGCGGGGCGTTGCCGTCGAAGGTGGCGGTCTGGCCGGCTTCGACGGGGTGCTCGGCGTCGTCGACGACCAGGATCATCCGACCGGAGGTGACGCTGACGGTCTCCACGACTCCGGGCTGGTGGGGGTGGCTGGGGTACTCCTCGCCCGGTTCGAGCCGCCAGCGCCAGACCTCCACCGGGGTCGGGCCGGAGGTGGTCAGCATGAGCCGCGCCTCGCTGCCCCGTTCCCCTGTCCACAGTGGCGCCACGGTGTCGGCGGTCACAACGCGGACGCGGCCTTCGGGCCGCCCCTGCATCAGGTCGGACACCGAGATGCCGAGGGTGTCGGCGAGGCGGACCAGGGTGGCGAGGTTTGGGTTGCCCTGCGCCTTCTCCAGTCCCACCAGGGCGCCCTTGCTGACCTGGGCGCGCCGACTGAGCTCCTCCAGGGACAGTCCCGCGCGGAGGCGGGCCGCCTTGACGTTGTGCGCGACCGTCCGCAGGGCGGCGGCTGTCTCGGTCACTTGATCACCATCCTCACAGCAGGCCATTCGAATGCACCGCACGGTCGGTTCGTTGGCATTTTTCGGTCGATCCGTTGTACCGTCGAGTCGTTCCACTGAAATGGTAAGGGATGTGCCTTGATCGCTCTGGTGCTGGCTCTCGGCAGTTCACTCGCCTACGGGTGCGCCGACTTCCTCGGCGGCCTCGGCGCCCGCAAGGCCCATGTGCTGCGGACCGTGCTGATCGCGGCCCCGGCCTCTCTGGCGGTCGAACTGCTGCTGTGGCCCTTCCTCGGCGCCTCGTTCAGCGCGGGAGCCATCGGCTGGGGCGCCGCCTCCGGTGTCGCTTCGGCCGCCGCGTTCGCCCTGCTCTACCGCACCCTGGCGATCGGCCCGATGAACGTGCTGTCGCCCGTTACCGCGCTGGTCTCCGCCGCCCTGCCCGTCGCGGTGGGCCTGCTGCAGGGCGAGCACCTGGGCATCGCCGGCTGGGCGGGGCTGCCGCTCGCGCTGCTGGCGGTGGTGCTGGTCAGCGCCGGAGGCGGAACCGGCTCTGCGCGCGCCTCCCGTACCGCCCTGCTGCTGGCCCTCGGCGCGGGAACCGCCATCGCCCTCCAACTGATCTTCCTGCACCAGGCGCCCTCCAACAGCGGGGTCGCCCCGCTGATCGTGGGCCGGGCCGTCTCTTCGGCCGTCACCCTGGCCGCAGCGGGGCTGATGCGCCACCGGCTGGGCCCGGAGCGGCCCGCGTACGCGATGTCGGCAGCCGCCGGGGCGCTGGACTCCGCGGCGAACCTGCTGTTCCTGCTCGCCGCCCGCAGCGGTGACCTCGCCGTCGTCGCCGTGATCACCGCGCTCTACCCGGCCGGCACGGTCCTGCTCGCCCGCGGCGTCCTCGCCGAGCGCGTCCACCGCGGCCAGCTCCTCGGCCTGGGCACCGCCGCCCTCGCCGTCAGCCTCCTCGCCCTGACCTGAGCGAGCCGACCGCCACCCCCAGGACCTCGACGCGCCAGCCGCACGCCAGCAGCTCCGCCGACTGGACCGCATCGGCGCCTGGAAGCCCTGACCCGCACCCGCCCAGACTCACCGAACGGAGCCCGGCCATGCCCGCCTTCCGCCTCGACCCCGCCGTCGCAGAAGACTTCCCCGACACCCTCATCGCTGTGGTCACCGCCTTCGGTGTTCGCGGCCACGAACCCTGGCCTCTCACCACCGGAGCCCTGGAGGAGTTGGAGCGGCAACTCGCCGACGGCACCTGGCGGCCCGCCGACGAGGCGGACCCCCGCATCGAGGCCTGGCACACCGCCTACCGCTCCTTCGGTACCAACCCCCGCCGTATCCGCCCCAGCGTCGACGCGCTCGGCCGACGCCTCGCCAAGAAGGGCGCCCTGCCGCGGATCAACCCGGCCGTCGACTCCTACAACGCCGTCTCCGCACGCCACGGCCTGCCCGCCGGCGCCTTCGACCTCGACCACGTCACCGGCGACGTCATCATCCGCCGCGCGGACGGCACCGAGACCTTCACCCCGCTCGGCGAACCCGACACCGTCGAACACCCCAACCCCGGCGAGATCATCTACGTGGACACCACCGGAGTCCTGACCCGCCACTGGAACCACCGCGACGCCCACCGCACCCGCGTCACCCAAGACTCCCGACACGTCGCCTTCGTCCTCGAAACTCTCTACGCCACCCGCGACGGCCATCACCTCAAGTCCGCCGCCGACGAACTGCAGAGCCTGCTCACCCCGCACGCCGACCAGAGCACCGTGCACTACCTCAGCCCGGCACACCCCACGGTCACCACCTGACAACTCCACACGAGCTGATTCAGGAGCAACCTCTCCCCAGCCCGGCGGTCACCGTCCCCCTGGGGAACCGTGACCGCCGGGGTGGGGAATGCGTGATCGTCGACATCCCTACGATGCGCGGCATGAAGTGGTTGAAAGCCGCGGCCTTCGGTGCACTCGGCGGGCTCTCTCTCGAAGTCCCCGGCATCGTCGCCGCATTCAGGTGGCACGGCGTTCCGCCCTGGAAGGTCACACCGGCCCCCGACCGACCGTCGATCCGCCGGCCGGACCTGCGGCCGGGCGAGCTGCCCGCACCGGGCCCCCTCCCGTACACCATGGCGGTCGGATTCAGCACTCTCCTCAGCGCCACGCTGGCCGGCGTCCTGGCGGCAAGCTACGGGCCTGCGGCTGTACCCATCGCGTCCTACACAGTCGGCCTTGCGGCCTTCGGCATCGTCCGGAAGCTCGCCGATTCCGCCCCGCCGATCGTGGCGACCGCGGTCATCCGGTCGCTCAAAGCCGGGCTGGCCACCCGGTAGCAGGCCGAGGAACCTCCCGTACCCGCCCCCGCACCGGCCACCCGGCCGACCGCCCAACCCCTCGACCGCCCTCAGGACCTCTCACGGGCCGTAGTCGTCGACCAGGTAGGTCCCGTCGGGCTGGCGCCGCAGGGTGACGGTTCCGCCGAACTGACCCCTGGCCACTTGGGACCAGCCGTCGTCGGTGTAGTAGGTGACCTCCGAATCCACCCGGAGCCGCACCGTGTCCTCGGTCCGTTCACCGGGCGGGACCCGTCCGCCCGGCGGCAGGTACGCCTCGGCGGAGGTGACGACCAACCAGCCCTTGCGTTCGGTCACCTCCGGCGGCCAGACCGGGTTGTCGACCCGGTCCGCGCCGCCCTCGCCCCTCACCGCCATCGCCTTGGTCATGTACGGCTTCATCCGGGGCACGACGGAGGCCAGTCCGGTGTCGCCGCGCCGCACGTCGATGCTGTTGCCCGCGATCACCCAGGCGAGCGCGACGGACTCCGGGTCCTTCGGGAGGACCACCAGCGGGGGCACCGGCGTGGCCGGACGGGCCACGGGCAGGGGCGGCGGCGGGGCCTGCTCCTTCGGCGCTGCGGCCACCGAGGTGCCCGGGATCTGCTCGTTCCCGTCGGAGCACGGGTTGCAGCGCACCGGGGTGCCGACCTGCCGGCCGTACACAGTGGCCCAGCCCTCGGCCTGGCCCCGCAGGCTGGTGGTCAGGCCGGGGCGGACCCCGGTGACCCGGAACGGCCGGTCGCCGTCCTGGAGCGTCCAGGTCCGGCGCTCGCCGTCCACCGTGCCGTCCACGGTGAGCACGAACTCATAGCTCTTCCGGGCGGCGAGCACGGACAGGTTGACCACCTCGGGCTTGCGGTCCTCCAGGTACAGGTACTTGCCGGTGAAGAACGGCGCGTACGAGACCGCACCCATCGAGTCGGCGATCAGCGCGACCCTGTCGTCCGAGTCCAGGTCGATGCCCAGGGCCACCGCACTGCCCACCCCCTGCGGCGGGCAGTACGCGGCCGTGCCGGTCGGCGGGTCCTGCGGGGTACCGACGACGGTGGCACGCACCCCGTGGATCGCCACCGTGCGGTCGCCGCCACCGGTCGCCTCGACCACCAGGTGGGCGGTGCCGACGTCCACGCCACCCTGCCCGTGCATCCACGACCAGGTCGCCTCGCAGCCGACCACCGAGGCCGGGATCCCGGTCGCCCCGAGCGGCCGGTCCAGCACCATGTTGCCCTCGATGGCGCCGTCCCCCAAGGTGTAGTGGGCGGTGAGCGTCGGCTCCGGGGCGGCTCCCCGGTCCAGCACCAGGTAGGTGCCGACCGCCGCGACGAGGGCCATCACCGTCGCCAGGACGAGCAGCGGACCGCGCCCCGACACGAAGAGCACCCACACGTTCCCGCCCTGGACCACCGGGCCGTGCACCGTCGCATCACGCACGGAGTTGTGCGTCTCACCCTGCTCGCCCATCTCCCCCACCCCGTCAGGCCGTCGCGGGGACCAAGGATGCAGGCCGCGGACGACGGAGGGAAGAGCTCCGCGCCGCTACGCCGGTTGGTCGGCGGGCAGTTGGTCGGTGGGCGGCGGTGCGAGGCGCGCCCGGGTGCCGATGCGGTCAGTGCGGCGCAGGACGAAGACCACCGGCAGCGCGATCAGGCCCGGGCCGGCGAGCAGGCCCACCCATGGCAGTGCCCGAGGCTCGGATCCGGGCAGCTCCGCCGGACCGGAGACGACTGTGCCCACTTCGCCCCGTGCCCAGCCCCATCGGACGTCGCGCGCCGGCGCCCGCAGCAGGGCCACCGTCGCCACGACGGCCGAGAGCACCGCCGGCACGACCACCCACCAACCGATTCCGGTGGCTGCGTGCAGCACCAGCAGTCCGACCCAGACCAGGACGGCCGCGCCGCCGTACATCCTCCGCCCGTACCGCATCCCGCTCCCACCCCCTTCGGCCGAGACTCCGAGCCCACCCATGACGAGGCCCCTTGACCGGAAGTCCGGTCAAGGGGCCTTGTCGTGACGCTCTGTCAGCTCTTGGTGGACTTCGGGGCGGGCAGGGTCGCCGAGCCGCCGATCAGTGGCCACTCCTTGTGGAACGGCGGGAGCGGCAGCTTGCCCTCGATGATCGGGGTGCCGAAGACCTTGAGGTGGGCGGTGAGCGCCCCGTTCAGGTCGACGCCGCCGACCAGGGACCAACTGCCCTGGACCTGCGGCGGGTTGCCGGAGGAGTCGGCGACCAGGGAGCCTTCGGCCTGGGCCTTCAGGTAGGGCGCGACGGTGGTCTCCACGCCGACGGTGTCGTACAGGCCGACGCTGATCTCGGCGCCGAGCGCGGCCCGCACACCGGCCTTGCCGTTGAGGCGGACGTGGACCGGGGTGACCTTGGTGTCGGCGCTGGTGACCGGGGTCCAGCCCTTGCCGCCGGTGTAGTCGGCGCGCACGGCCCAGGTGCCGACGGCGTCCTGCTCTGCCTCCAGGTGGACCTGGCCGTCGGCGCTGACCTCCAGGTAGCAGGTCAGGCCGAGGTTGACGACCACGGGCAGGCCGGCGACGGTCAGCACCGGGCTGGCCTGCAGCTTGGCGAAGGGCACCCGGATGGGCGCCGCGCCGGTGTTGCGGGCGACGTCGCCGGTGACCTTCCACTGGGCGTGGGCGCCCAGGTCGAAGCCGATCGACGCGGTGCGCGGGCTGCCGGCGGCCGCGCCGTGGTAGGCGAAGTGGACGGCCGGGTGGAGCTGCAGCGAACCGGAGGCGTCCAGGCTGGCGCCTTCGGGCAGCGGCACGGGGGCCTTGAGGTCGACCTCCAGGGTGCCGGAGGCGTCGGCCTTCACGCCGTTGAGGTCGGCGCCGACGCTCGCCTTGAGGTCCTTGACCAGCGGGGTGACCTTGATGCCGTGCGGGTCGACGGGCACGCTGCCGTCGGCCTCGGTGCCGCCGAGGAGTTCGGCGAGGGTGGCGGGCCGGGTCGCCAGGTTGAGGGTGTTGCCGGCGCCGGGGTGGACGGCGGTGACGGCGACCAGCGCGCCCTGCGGCGCGGCGGCGGTGGGCGGGCTGGCGATCAGCTGGCCGGGCTGGACGGCCGCGACGGCCGCCGCCGAGGCGGCTGCCGAGGGCGCGGACGCGGCCGGGGCGGCAGCCGGGGGCGGTGTCGGGGGCGTGGCCGCCGAGGGCTTGCCGGCCGACGGCGCCGCGCTCGGGGAGGCCGGGCCCGCCGGGGCCGGGCCGCCGGCGGCGGACAGGACCGCCGTGCCGCCGGCCGGGTCGTAGGCGGTCAGCTGCAGGCTCCTGGTCGCCGCGGTGACGGCGGCGCCGTCCTTCCCGGGGCTGCCGATCGCGGCCTGCGTGTCCCCGGCGGGTGCGGCGGTGACGGGGACCGCGGCCGCGCCCGCGGCCGGGCGGCCGGCGGCGGGCGAGGCGGCCTTGGCGCGCGGGGTCCCCGCGGCCGGTGCGGGCGCGGCCGGGGTACCCGCGGCGGCGGTCGCGGTCGGGTCGGCGACGGTGGCTGCGGCCGGGGCCGCGCCGGTCTGGGTGGTGCCGGGGCTGGTCGGCCCGCACGCGGCGGCCCCGGCGAGGATGAGGGTGAGGACGGCGGGGCCCGCGGCCCTGCCTATCGAACTCTTGAACACGCGGCGTCATGTTACTGACGAGGAATAAGTTTGTCGAAGAGAGGCCGAACGGAGGCCGAATCGACACTGAACAGAGGTTTACGGGCAGGTCATCCCAGCCGGGCCACCGGCATCGGCGCGCCCTCCAGGGCCGGACCGCTCGCCTCGCCCCCGTCGCCACCGCCACCGGCCAGCTCCGCCAGGTACCGGACCCGCGCCACCGGCTCGGCCCCGAGGCTGCGCACGTGCGGGCCGTCCCACTGCGCGTCGAGCAGCCGCCCGCCCGCCGCGCCGAACCGCGCGCCGAGGTCGGCGACGGCGACCCGGGCGGCGTCCGGGCGGCGGCGGAACATCGAGTCCAGGCTCAGCACCGGACCGACCGCGACCCCGAACACCCCGCCGATCAGCTCCTCCCCCTCCCACACCTCCCCGCTGTGCGCCGCCCCGAGCGCGTGCAGCCGGGTCAGGACCAGCGCCAACTCCTCGGTGAGCCATGCCGGTTGCCGCCCCTCGGCGCATGCCTCCAGGACCCGCCCGAAGGCCCGGTCCGCGCTCGTCCACCAGGCCGACCGGTTGCGCAGCCGCCGGGCCAGCCGGTGCCCGAGCCGCACGCCGTCGGCCGCGATCACCGGCCGGGGGTCGGGCGACCACCAGGCCAGCGCGTACGGGTCTCCCCCGCCCGGCAGCAGCGCCACCTCGCCCGCGTCGACGGCGTCCCCGTACAGGGCCTCGTTGTACGCGCTCGCGTACTCGTCCGCCGCCGGCAGCGGGAACAGCCCGCGCCGGTACGCCGCCAGCAGTTCCGCCGGCCCGAGCACTCCGCCGAACGCCACCGGGCCGTCGCCCGGCGCGTGCCGCAGGTCGAGCGTGTCGAAGAGGCCGAGCGCGTCGAAGGCCGCGGCTGCCTCGCCGGGCCCGCCCACCCCGTCGGCCCCGCTCACCCCGCCGGCTCTGTCCACCCCGTCAGGCCTACCCACCCCGTCGGCCCCGCTCACCCCGCCGCCTCCAGGTATCCCTCCGCCTCCAGGCCCGCCAGGTAGTGGTCGATCAACCCGGCGTCCACCGGCGGCAGTTCGATCCCGCTGCCGGTCAGCGCCGCGTCCGTGTTGGCCCGGTCGAACAGCGGGAACGTCGGCTGGAAGTACATCTCGCTGATCGACAGCTCCGACCCGGGCGCGCGGTCCACGAACAAGGGGACGAACGGCGCGATCGGGTGCGTCGGCCGCCCCGCCGCGAACCGGATCAGGCCCTGCACCCACTCCCCGTACGGCAGCAGGTCGATCCGGTGGCCGCGCGCCCGCAGTCGGTCGGCCAGGTCCACCAGGAGACCCGGCTGCGGCGAGGTGAGGTGGTAGACCTCGCCGTCGGCGGGGGCGTGGGCGGCGATGTGGGCGATGGCCCGGGTGAAGCGGTCGGCCGGGACGAAGTCCAGCAGCAGTCGGACGTCCGGGCACGTACCGCTGTCCGCCAGGTACTTGATCAGCGCGCACAGCTCGGTGCCGGTGTTCATCACGCCGCTCGCCAGGTCCCCGGTGACGTCGTTGGTGCGCAGCACCGTGACCGGCAGTCCGGCCGCGGCCGCGTTGTGCAGCAGCTGCTCGGCCACCCACTTGCTCTCGACGTAGCCGACGCCGATCCGCTCGGGGTGGGCGAGCGGGGTCCGTTCGGTGACCTTGTCGACGCCCGCCGCCCCGAAGCCGGCCAGGACCGCGAGGGTGGACAGGTAGTGCACCGGGATGCCGCGGCTGTGCCCGGCGAGGCGGACGATCTCCCGGGTGCCGCCGACGTTGGCGTCGCGCAACTGGTGGTAGGGGTAGAGGAAGTTGACCTGGCCGCCGAGGTGGAAGACCGCGTCCAGGGTGCTCGCCATCCGGTCGAACTGACGCTCCGTCAGGCCGATCCGGGCGCGGGTGAGGTCGCCGACCAGCGGCACCACCCGGCGGTCCGCGAGGTCGTGCCGCAGGAAGCGCTGCTGGGTGGCCCGCAGCCGCTCCAGCGCGTGCTCCTCGTCGGGCGCGCGCACCAGGCAGTGGATCCGGGCCCGGGTGGTGGCGAGCAGCGCGTGCAGCAGGTGCGCGCCGCAGAAGCCGGTGGCACCGGTGAGCAGGATCTCGGCGGGTTCCGCGCGGGACGGCGCGGGGCTCCAGGACTGGCCGACCGGGTCGGTCAGCCGGGCCTCCTCGAACCAGTCGACGGCCGCCTCCCCGCCGCCGACCCGCCCGGCGGCGGTCGCGGGCGTGGCGGCGGTCGCGGGCGTAGCGCCGGGGGCGGTTCCGGCCCCGGCGCCGGTACGGGTCCCGGTGTCCGTACGGGCCTCCTGCAGGGCCTGCGCGAAGGCCCGCAGCGCGGGGTCGCGCAGCAGCGCGCGGGTGAGCGCCCGCACCCGGCCGACGTCGACGCCGAACAGGATCCGGGCCCGTGCCAGCATCTCCATCGCCAGCAGCGAGGTGCCGCCGAGCGCGAAGAAGTCACCGTCCGGGCCGACGCTCTCGACGCCGAGCAGCTCCGCCCAGAGGTGCCCGACCGCCTCCTCGATCGCGGGCGCGGACGTCGTCGCCGTCCCGGGCGCGGCCGCCGCCGTGGTCGCCGTCGCGTTCCCGGGCCCGGCCGCCGTCCCCGCCTTCGGGGCCGTGCGCACCGGGGCGTGCGGCAGCCGGCGCCGGTCGATCTTCCCGGCCGCCGTGAGCGGCATCTCCTCCACCGGCACGAACTCGGCCGGCACCAGGTACTCCGGCAGCCGCTCGGCCAGGAACGCCCGGATCCCCTCGGCGCGGTCGGCCACCCCGGCCGCCAGCGTGTAGTACGCGGTGAGCGTCCGGCTGCCGTCCGCCGCCGACCCGTCGGCCGCGACCCGCGCCTGCCGTACGTCCGGGTGCGCGGCCAGCACCGCCTCGATCTCCGCCGGGTCCACCCGGTGCCCGCGCACCTTCACCTGGTCGTCGAAGCGGCCGAGGATCTCCAGCTGCCCGTCCGGCCGCCACCGCCCGGCGTCGCCGGTGCGGTACATCCGCTCGCCCGGCAGCGGCGCGTACGGGTCGGGCAGGAAGCACTCCGCGGTGAGCCCGGCCTGCCGCCAGTAGCCCCGGGCGAGGCCGGGCCCGCCCAGGTGGATCTGCCCCTTCTCGCCGGGCCGGACCGGGCGCAGCCCCGCGTCCAGCACGTGCACCCGCACGCCCGGCAGCGGCCGGCCGATCGGCACCAGGGCCGCCGACCCGCCGTCGCGGAGGAGCTCCGCCGTGACCTCGCAGAGCGTGGAGGTGACGGCCGCCTCGGTGACCCCGTAGGCGTTGAGCAGCCGGGCGCCGGGCAGCCGCTCCAGGCACTCCCGGCAGTCGTCGGCGTGCACGACGTCCCCGCCGACCACGACCAGCCGCAGCCCGGCCGCGCCGCGCCCGCCGGGCGGGAGCAGGTCGAGCACGTGGTGCCAGTAGGCGGGGGTGAAGTCGGCGACGGCCAGGCCCAGCCCGGGCAGCCGGCCGACCAGCTCGGTGGGCGCCCAGGTGCCGCCCCCGCCGCCCTTCCCCCCGCCCAGGACCACCGTCGCGCCCGCGAGCAGCGCGCCCAGCACCTGCTCCAGGGCGGTGTCGGAGCCCAGCGCGGCCAGCTGCAGCACCCGCTCGCCGGGCGCCAGCCGGTAGGCGCGGACGATCCGGTCCAGGGTGAACACCAGGGCGCGGTGGGTGACCGGGACGCCCTTGGGACGGCCGGTCGTGCCGGAGGTGTAGATCAGGTACGCGAGGTCGTCGGGGCCGGCCTCGGCGAGCGGGTTCGAGGCGTCGTAGGGGCGGGCGTCCTCGTGCGGGCGGGCGTCCTCGTGCGGGCGGGCGTCCTCGTGCGGGCGGGCGTCCTGGGTGTGATCGCCCCCGGGCCCGGCGTCGGTCACCCCCAGGACGGAGGCCCCCGGAAACCCGTCACCGTCGGTGACCACCACCCGTGCCCCGCAGTCCTCGACCAGCCGGGCCAGCCGCCGCCGCGGGTGCGCCGGGTCCAGCGGCAGGAAGGCCCCGCCCGCCTTGAGCACCCCGAGCCAGGCGGTGACCAGCTCGATCCCGCGCTCCAGGCAGACCGGCACCACCCGTTCCGGCCCGATCCCGCGCGCCCGCAGCTCGGCGGCCAGCCGGTCGCTGCGCCGGTCGAGTTCGCGGTAACTCAGCGTGGCGCCCTCGGCGACGAGGGCGACGGCCTCGGGGTCGTGCGCCGCCCGCGTGCGGAACAGTCCGTGCACCGTGTCGGCGAAGCCCGGCACCGGCTCGGCGAACCCCGCCGGCGCCCGCCGGACGCCCTCCGTCCGGGGGAACCCCAGGGCGGCCGGCCGCCACTCCCGCTCCACCCAGGCCCGGCACTCGGCCCGCCCGGCCGGCCCGTACACCCGGTGCCAGCCGCCCGGGACGGTCAAGTCCCCCGGCCAGAGCGCGTACTGACCGTTGTCGTTGCTGACCACGGCGTGACGGCCGGACCTCGCATCCGCACGTACGCCCTGTGCGCTGTCTAGTGCGTCGTCCACCGGCTTGACCTCGTGCTGTGGCGGCAGAATGCTTGGGAGTGCGACATTTCCGACTATACGCACTCAGGACACATTGAGAACGTCCGGTCCCCCGACCGACCGGACGCCGCACACGTGCGCGAAGAAGCGCCCGTCCCACGCGCGGAACCGCGCCCCACCAGGGCGCGAGGACGCGCGACCGCCCCGTCGCCCGAGGCCGCCGCAAGACGCTCCCGGGCCCCGCCCTCGCCCGAACTCCCCCGCCCGACCGGCGGGGTGATGTCGCGGAGGAGGTAACTCGTTGACACGCCGGCGCCAACGCCTGATGGTCTGTTACCTGCTCTGGATGGTGCTGTTCACCGGCATCTACTACGCCAACCCCAGCCAGCGGATCATCTGGTGGACGGGCATCGGACTCGGCGGCGTCGCCGCCATCGCGCTCGGTGTCCGCCTCAACCGCCCCGCCCACGCGGGCTTCTGGTATGTGCTGGCGCTCGCCAACCTGAGCTTCACCACGGGCGAGGTGGTGCAGGCCGTCCAACTGGACATCCTGCACCTGCCCAACCCGTTCCCCTCCGTCGCGGACGGCTTCTACCTCGCCGAGTACGTGCTGTACGCGATCGGCGTGCTCGGCTTCATCCGCTGGCGCACGGCCCGTCAGGACCGCGCCGTCCTGCTCGACGCGCTCATCCCCACCATCGGCCTGGCCCTGCTCGCCTGGATCTACCTGATCCTCCCGTACACCCGCAGCCCCGACCTCACCTGGTTCCAGCGGGCCGTCTCGATCGCCTACCCGCTCGGCGACGTGGTCGTCCTCGCCCTGCTGCTGCGCCTGCTGACCCCGCGCGGCGGCAAGTCCCGCTCCCTGCAGCTGCTCGCCGTCGGCACCCTCGGCCTGCTGGTCTCCGACGTGCTGTACGCGCTGATCCAGCTGCACGGCACCTGGCGCATCGGCACGCCCGTCGAACTCGGCTGGGCCGCGTTCTACGCCGCCTGGGGCGCCGCCGCGCTGCACCCGTCGATGGTCGAACTGACCAAGCCCGTCCCCACCCAGGAACCGGACCTCAGCACCGCCCGGCTGGTCCTGCTCACCCTCGCCTCGCTGATCGCCCCCGCGATCCTGATCATCGAGTCGGCGACCGGGAACACCGGCAACGCGGGCGTCATCGGCGCCTTCTCCGCGCTCCTCTACCTGCTCGTGCTCGCCCGGCTGGCCGTGGTCGTCTCCGCCCGCAGACAGGCCATCGCCCGGGAGCGGGCGCTGCGCGAGGCGGGCGCCCGGCTCACCGCCGCCGTCACCGTGGAGGAGGTCGCCGACGCCGTCCAGTCCGCCGCCTCCACCCTGATGCCCGCCGAACCCGGACACGTCGCCCTGCTCGCCGTCGCCGAGGCCGGCGTGCTGCACGTCCGGCACGCCGAGCACGGCGCGGCCAAGCACCGGCTGGGCACCGCCTCCGACTCCGACCAGGTGCTCGCCCTGGCCGGCTACCGGGAGAGCCGGCTGCTGCCCGTCCAGTCCGTCGACCTGCCCTCCGGCGAGCTGGCCGGGCACCTCGACGGCATGCCGTACGCCCTGATCTGCCCGCTCACCCTCGCCGAACGCCCCTCCGGCGACCCGCTGATCGGCGCGCTCATCGTCACCGGCACCGAGCAGGAGCTGGCCAGCCTCTGGAGCTCGCTGGAGATCCTCGGCGGGCAGGCCGCCCTCGCCGTCGAACGGGTGGTGCTGAGCCAGGAGGTCACCCGCCGCAACAGCGAGCTGTACTTCCGCACGCTCGTCCAGAACACCAGCGACGTCATCCTGATCCTCGACGCCGACGACCGCGTGCGCTACGCCTCCCCCTCCGCCGAGTCCGTGCTCGGCCGCCCCGGGCTGGAGGGCACCCCGCTCATCGACCTCGTCCCGCCCGAGGACAGCCGGGAGGTCGGCCGGGTACTGGCCCGGATGCGCGGCAAAGCCTCCCCGGCCACCGGCGAGCAGCCCCGCGAACAGCCCAGGGAGCAGCCGCGCGAGCACTGGCGGCTGCTGCGCCCGGACCGCACCCCGATCGAGGCCGAGGTCCGCTTCAACGACCTGCGCGCCGACCCGACCGTCGGCGCCCTGGTGCTCACCCTGCGCGACGTCACGGCGCAGCGGCAGATGGAGCGCGAATTGACCCACCGGGCCTTCCACGACTCCCTCACCGGCCTCGCCAACCGGGTGCTGTTCCAGGACCGGGTCGGGCACGCGCTGTCCCGCGGCGAACGCAGCGGCTCCGTCACCGGGGTGCTCTTCATCGACCTGGACGACTTCAAGGTGGTCAACGACACCCAGGGGCACGCGGTCGGCGACGAACTGCTGGTCGCCGTCTCGCTGCGGATCTCCACCGCGCTGCGCTCCTCCGACACCGCCGCCCGGCTCGGCGGCGACGAGTTCGCCGTGCTGGTGGAGGACGCGACGCGGACCGCGGACGTGGACAGCATCGCGGACGGCGTGCTGGAGGTCTTCACCGAGCCGTTCAAGCTCAAGGCGGGCGCGGTCCGGGTGAGCGCCAGCATCGGCGTGGCGACCACCGACGACAGCGTCGACGCCGCCGAACTGCTCACCCACGCCGACCTCGCCCTGTACTCCGCCAAGGCGGCCGGCCGCCGCCAGTGGTGCCACTACCGGCCGGCCCTGCAGGCCGGGCTGGTGGAACGGCACGAGCTGAACGAGCACCTCGACTCGGCGATCGCGGAATCGGCGTTCCAGCTGTACTACCAGCCGATCGTCGACCTGCGAAACGGCGACCTGGTCGCCTTCGAGGCCCTGGTCCGCTGGCCGCACCACCGGCGCGGCATGGTCCTGCCCGACGAGTTCATCGCCCTCGCCGAGGAGAGCGGCCAGATCGTCCCGCTCGGCGCCTGGGTCCTGGAACGCGCCGCCCAGGAGGCCGCCGCCTGGCACGCGGCCAGCTCCGCCGCCCGCGCCGGCACCGGACGGCCCCCGCTCCGGGTCAACGTCAACGTCTCCGCCCGGCAGTTCCGCGACGCCGGCTTCGTCGACGTCGTCCGCCACGCCATCGCCCTCTCCGGCATCGACCCGCGCACCCTCGTCCTGGAACTCACCGAGTCCGTCCTGATGCGCCGCGACGACCGGATCCACGCCGACATGGCCACCCTCTCCGACCTCGGCGTCGGCATCGCCATCGACGACTTCGGGACCGGCTACTCCTCGCTCTCCTACCTCCGCGAGTTCCCGATCTCCCTGCTCAAGATCGACAAGTCCTTCATCGACGGCCTCGGCCACTCGACCCAGCAGTACGCCCTGGTCGAGGGCATCACCCGGATCGCCGACACCCTCGGCGTCCAGGTCATCGCCGAGGGCATCGAACACCCCGAGCAGCGTGACCTCCTCGCCGCCATGGGCTGCCCCCTCGGCCAGGGCTACCTCTTCGCCCACCCGATGGACGCCCCGCACGCCCGCACGCTGGTCCGCAACACCACGTACGAACCGGCCTGAGGCGGCACGCGGACGGGCTGGAGGCGGCGCGCCGACCGGGCTGGGACCGGACGGCGGTACCCCGGGTCACCAGTCCGCGCGCAGCGCCCGGGACAGCACGGTGAGCAGCGCCAGCGTCGGCATCGCGTGGCCGGCCTCGATGGTGCGCAGATGGGTCTCGGGGAGGCCGGACCGGGCGGCGAGCTCGGCCAGGGTGAGGCCGAGGGCGGCGCGGCGGTCGCGGACCGCGCGGGCCAGGGCGTCGGCCGGGTCGCCGTCGGGGTGGGCGGGGAAGTCCTCGATCAGGGGGCGGGCGTGGTCCACCGGGGTCTCCTCATCGTGCCGTGAGGGCGCACAGTTTGACACACCGTCACCGCGCCGGAGGCCAAGGGGAGGTCAAGGTTCCTTGACCTCCCCTTGGCGCCGGTGGGCCTTCCGGCATCCCTGCGGGAGTCGACCGTTCGCGCGGATCAGGGGTTCGCGCGGATCAGGTCGAGCAGGCCCGGGAAGCGCTTGTCCAGGTCCTCGCGGCGCAGGGTGGCCGCGCGGCTGTTGCCGCGGTCGACCTGGCGGACCAGCCCGGCCTCGCGCAGGACGCGGAAGTGGTGGGTGATCGTGGACTTGGAGACCGGGAGGTTGAAGGAGGCGCAGGTGCGCGCCGCCCCCTCGGCCTCCTGGAGCAGGGCGGAGACCACCCCGTAGCGCAGCGGATCGGCGAGCGCGTTCAGGACCGTGCGCAGGTCCATCTCCTCGGCCGAGGGGTGGCCTTCCGGGTCGGGCATCGGATCCTCCATCCACAGGCATCCTCAGGTATGGGTTGCATCGTACCTCGACCGCATGGCACGGTAAGGTTCGAAAAATTCCTTACCTGGCCGTTCCGCGGTCGGGCCGAGCCTGGAGTTGTGTCCCATGAGTACGCAGACCACGTCGTCTGCCACGCCACCAGTGGTGACGGAAGGGCAGCAGCCCGGCCGGACGCTGACCCTGGCCGCGGTCCTCCTCGCGGTGTTCGTCGTGCCCATGTCCATCTCCGGCACGGCGGTCGCCCTCCCCGACATCGGCACCAGCACCCACGCCGACCTCGCCCCGCTGCAGTGGGTCGTGAACGCCTTCAACGTGGCGTTCGCCTGCTTCACGCTGGTCTGGGGATCGATCGCCGACGTCATCGGCCGGGTCAAGGCCTTCGCCGCCGGTGTCGCCGTCTACGCCGTCGCCTCGCTCGCCAGCGCCGTCGCCACCGACGTCATCTGGCTGGACGCCGCCCGCGCCCTCACCGGCATCGGCGGCGCCGCGATCTTCTCCTGCGGCGCGGCCATCGTCTCCACCGTCTTCGAGGGCCCGGCCCGCGCCAAGGCCTTCGCGCTGTTCGGCACCATCGCCGGCATCGGCGTCGCCATCGGCCCCTCCCTCGCCGGCGCGCTCGTCCAGGGCCTCGGCTGGCGCTGGGTGTTCGCCGTGCACGCCGTCGCCCTCGCCGCCGTCCTGCTCGCGGTGCCCGCGATCTCCCGCGCCATGCCCTCCGACAGCGGCAGCGGCGGGCGCATCGACGTCCCCGGCAGCGCGCTGTTCGTGGTCGCCATGGTGCTGCTCACCACCGCCATCGTGCAGGGCTCCCAGTGGGGTTGGGGCAGCCTCGGGGTGATCGGCCTGTTCGTCGGCTCGATCGTCGTCCTGGCCGTCTTCGCCGCCGTCGAGAACCGCAGCGCCCACCCCATGCTGGACCTCAGCGTGCTGCGCAACCGCCGCTTCGTCGGCCTCTGCCTGGTGCCCGTCGCCGCCTCCTTCGGCTTCGTCACCATGCTCACCTACCTGCCCAGCTACCTGCACGCCGTCACCGGCCGCGACACCGGCGCCGCCGGCCTGCTGATGCTGCTGCTCACCGCCCCGGTGCTGGTCTTCCCGATGCTCGCCGCCAAGCTGGTCACCCGCGGCGTTCCGGCGCTCACCCTGATCTACATCAGCCTGGTCTGCCTGGTCGCCGGCGACCTCGCCCTCACCCTGCTCTCCCCCTCCGTCACCGTCCTGCTGCTGGCCGCCCCGATGCTGATCACCGGCGCCGGCATGGGCCTGTCGGCCGGCCTGGTCGACGGCCAGGCGCTGGAACTGGTCGACCCGGCCAAGGCCGGCATGGCGGCGGGCTTCCTCAACACGCTGCGCCTGGGCAGCGAGGCCGTCGCCGTCGCGGTGTACGGCTCCGCGCTGGCCACCGTGCTCCGCACCCGCATCGGCGACGGCATCGGCTCCCACGAGGGTGCCTCGCAGGCCGACAAGGTCGCCGACCAGGCCGCCGGCGGCGACCTCTCCGGCGCGGCCGACCTCTCCGGCGCCGTCGACCACAAGGGCTTCGTGGACTTCCTGGCCGACTCCTACGACTCCGCCTTCCACTCCGTCCTGTGGGGCCTCGCGGCCGTCGGCGTCGTGCTGTTCGTGGTGATCGCGGCCCTGCTGCGCGGCGGCGGACAGAAGGCCCAGGCCTGACCGCCTCCCCTTGACCACGGCCGCGAGGCCGTTCCGAGACGCGGG
>NZ_BNBY01000002.1:560477-617845 GCF_014656195.1 Kitasatospora xanthocidica
CCCCCACCACCCCGCACCACCCGAAGCCGGGCCCGGCGCCGCGACCCCCGAGCGGCGCCGGGCCCTCACCCATGCGCCGCCCGCCATGAGCGCCGCTCATGGCGGGCCGGGGCCATGAGGGGAGCTCATGTGGCCCGGTTATGAGCCTCGCTCATGTGGCGGCAGGTATGAGCCTCACTCATGGGGACCGGCCATGAGCCCCGCTCATGGGAGCCACTCATGAGGGCCGCTCATGAGGCGCCAGGCATGAGGCGCCAGGCATGAGCCCCGCTCATGTCGTCGCCCTCCGATGAGCGTCGCTCATCCGGTCAGCCAATGAGCCCCGCTCATGCGACCGCCCATGAGCCCCGCTCATGGCCCCGCGATTCCCACCCGGAAAGGACCCCGCACCAATGGACCCCGCCACCACCACCCGAGCCCAAGTCCTCGTCGTCGGGGGCGGCCCCGTGGGCATGCTCGTCGCCGCCGAGCTGGGCCACCACGGCATCACGACCGTCGTCCTGGAGAGCAACCCGGAGACCGTCGACCAGCCCAAGGCCGGCACCCTGCACGCCCGTACCGTCCAGGGCCTGGCCCGCCGTGGTCACCTGCGCGCCCAGCAGGCCACCGGCAACGGCCTCGCCCGGCCGAACGCGGAGGCCTTCCACTTCGCGGGCCTGCCCGGCCTGGTCATCACCGCCCCCGGCACCGAGCCAACACCCATCTACGGCCGCTCCCAGGCGGACCTGGAGCGGGACTTCGAGGCCCGGGCCCGCGCCCGCGGCGTCACGGTCCTGCGCGGCCACACCGTCACCGACCTCGTCCAGGGCCCCGACACCGTCGAGGTGACCGCCGAGGGCCCGGACGGCGTACGGCGGTTCACGGCCGAGTACGTGGTCGGCGCGGACGGCGCCCGCAGCGCCGTCCGCGATCTGCTCGGCTTCGCGTCCGAGACCCACCCGGCGACCGTCTCCGCCCTGCTCGGCCTGGTCCGCCTCACCGACCCCTACCGGGTGCCCTCCGGCTGGAACCGCACTCCGCGCGGCTGGACCATCGCGGGCGTGAACCCGTACGGGCACAGCCGGTTCTTCACCATCGACTTCCGCGGCCCGCACCGCGACCGGCACGCCCCGCTCACCCTCGGCGAGTTGCGCGGCGAGGCCGAGCGCATCCTCGGCCACCCGGTGCCGATGACGGACCCGGTGTTCTTCTCCAAGTTCAACGACTTCTCCCGGGTGGTGTGCGACTACCGCAAGGGCCGGGTCTTCCTGGCCGGTGACGCCGCCCACGTGCACTTCCCGGTCGGCGGCCAGGGCCTCAACCTCGGCCTCCAGGACGCGCTCAACCTCACCTGGAAGCTCGCCCACACCCTGGCCGGCACGGCGGGCAAGGACCTGCTGGACACCTACGGCGAGGAGCGCCGCCCGGTCGCCCGCCGGGTGGTCGACAACACCCGAGCCCAACTCGCGCTGATGCGCCCCGATCCGGGTCTGGACCCGCTGCGCGACCTGGTCTCCGAACTGCTCGGCGTCGAGGGCGCCAACACCCACCTCGGCAACATGATCAGCGCCCAGGACACCGTCTACCCGGCCCGCACCTCGGACGGTTCGCCGTGGGAGGGGCACTTCCTGCCCAACCTCCCCCTCACCACCGCGGACGGTCCGACCGACGTGATCCGCCTGCTGCTGGACGGCCGCCCGGTGCTGCTCCTGCTCGGCGCCGACGAGGAGGCGCACCGCAAGCAGGCCGAGGGCTGGTCCCACCTGCTGCGCGTGGTCAGCGCCGAGGGCGACCGCAAGCTCCCGTGGGACGCCGTCCTGATCCGTCCGGACGGCTACGTCGCCTGGGCCTCGGACGGCGGACCGCTGGCGGGCACCCTGCGCGAGTGGTTCGGCGAGCCGTAACCGACCGCGCACTCCCGACCGCGCACTCAGCAACGCGTCTCCGAGTGGCGACGCGCGAAGGGCGGGTACGGCTCCCCGTACCCGCCCTTCGCGCGTTGCCCGTCCGGACCGGACCGGACCGAACCGAACCGGCGGCCGCTACCCGGCCGCCTCCGACTCCGCTACCACGTCACCGGCAGCGAGGTCGGCCGCCGCAGCACCGTCCCGATGTCCCACGGCACGTCGGCCGGCTCGACGGCCAGCGCCAGCGTCGGGAACTCCTGGGCCAGCCGGGTCAGCACGGTCACGATCTCCATCCGCGCGAGCGCCGCGCCCATGCAGTGGTGCATCCCGTACCCGAACTGCAGGTGCCGCTTGGCCGACTGGCGGTCGGGGTCGATCACCAGCGGGTCCGGGAACACCTCCGGGTCGCGGTTGGCCGCGAAGGCGTCCGGGTAGACGACGCTGCCCTCGGGCACCAGGCCGACGCTGGTCTCCAGGTCCCGGCCGGCGATCCGCGGGAAGGCGGAGATGGTGCCGAGCGGGATCAGCCGGATCAGCTCCTCGGCCAGCCGCGGCGCGATCTCCGGCTCATCGGCGAGCCGGCGCCACAGCGCCGGGGCGGCCAGCAGGGTGTAGAGCGACTTGGTGAGCACGGACACGATGTTCTGGTCCGCGCCGAGCAGCGAGCCGAAGAAGATGCCGGTCAGCTCGGCGTCGTCCAGGGCGGGTTCGGCCCGGTCCCGGTCGGCCCGGAACTGCTCGATCAGCCCGCCGGGCACCACCGGCCGGACACCGGTGATCAGGTCCTGGACGTAGCCGTAGACCCGGTAGAAGTGCTCGACGAGGTCGGGCACGTCCTCGTGCGAGGCGATCTGCACGATCCGCGAGGACGGCCGGAAGTGGTCCACGTCCTCCAGCGGCACGCCGAGGAAGTGGCAGTTGACGGTGATCGGCACCCGGTCGATCAAGTCGCTGAACAGGTCCGGGGATTCGGCCGCGCGCAGCCGTGCGATCCCCTCCTCGACGACCCGGTCGAGCACCGGGCGCAGCCGCTCCACGCCGTTGGCGCTGTAGTCGGCGGCGACGAAGCCGCGCACTCTGGCGTGGTGCGGGGCGTCCAGGTTGAGCAGCAGCTCCTTGGGCATCACCGTGGGCAGGAAGCTCGGGCCGCCGTCGACGTTGGTCTCGGTGCGCCCGGAGGCCGGGTCGGTGAGCAGCTTGTGGACGTCGGCGTAGCGGGTGAGGTGGACGGCGGGGTGTCCGCTGGGCAGTTCGATCAGCGGTACGCCGTTGGGACCGGGCTCGGCCAGCGGGAGGAAGGCCGGGACGGGGTCCAGGTGCGGAATGTCCGTGACGTTGACGGTCGCGGACGGGACAACGGTGGTCATGCGTTCTCCGGTTGGACGTCGTTGCGAGGGAGTGCGGCCGGGGAGGGCCGGGGCGCGGTGAGGCGAGCGGTCAGGTGAGCACTCGGGTGAGCGGTCACGCGAACGCTCAGGTGAGCGCGCAGGTGAGCGGTCAGGTGAGCGCGGGCAGCCCGATCAGACCGGTCAGCTCCCGTACGGCCTGGGCGCTGTTGCGGAAGTGCACCGCGCGCCAGCCGCAGCGCCGGGCGGCGACGCAGTTCTCGGGGAGGTCGTCGATCAGCACGCACTCCTCTGCCTCCACCCCCGCCTGCTGCTCGGCGAGCCGGAAGATCTCCGGGTCGGGCTTGCGGTAGCCGACCTTGCAGGAGTCGACCACGCAGTCGACCTCGCCGGCGGGGGCCACGATGGCCTGCCAGTACGGCTCCCACTCCACGACGTTGTTGCTGAGGATGCCGACCCGGAAGCCGTGCTCCTTGGCGTGCCGCACGGTCGCGGCCATCACCGGGTTGACGTGCACGCCCTCGAACCACTGAGCGCCGAAGTGCTCGAAGCGGGCGCGGGACAGGTCGATCCCCGGGTCCTTGTCCCGCAGGGCGCGGACCATGGCCTCGCCCCACTCGGCCTCGGTGAGCATGGCGAGTTCGATGGGCGCGAGCGGCTCGACGCCGAGCTCGCCGGCGACCGTCCCGAGGGCGGTCTTCAGCTGGCGCGGGGTGATGCCGGTGCGGGCGTGGTACGAGTCGAACAGGTCGTCCAGCGGCGGCGAGAGCACACCGCCGAAGTCGAACCAGATCATGGGCTTGGACATGGCGGTGTCTCCTTGCGGTGCCGTGGTGCGGTGCCGTGGTGCCTTGGTGCGGTGGCGCGATGACGTTGCGTGCGCTGTGACGCGGGTCGTCCGGGCAGCTCAGGCACTCGCCGCGGCATAGGCGAAACGATTCTCCAGAGCCCCGGTGATGGGGCTGGTGCGCGCCAGGTGCACCCGGGCCCGGGCGATCCGCTCGTCCTCCTGCACCATGGAGATCTCGAACGCGACGGTGTCCGCGGCCGGCGACTCCACCACCCGCACGACGCAGTCGGTCGGCAGCTCGAACTCGCCGAAGCGGGTGAAGTCCGTCTCCACCTTGGCGAGCAGCAGGCTGCGCGGCGACAGCCCGAACAGCTCCTGCGCCGCGTACATCGCGGACTGCCGGAAGCCCTCGAAGATCAGGGCGCCCGGGATGTGGTCCAGCGGGTGGTCGAACAGCGCCGGGTTGCCCTGGTCTACGACGACCTGGGTGCGCAGCTCGTGGTCCCCCACCTCGACCCCCGCCAGCACGACGTTCTGCCCCGAGGCGCGGCCGACGGAGAGCGCGGGCATCCGGCGGCCGGTGTGGTGCGGCCGGGCCGGGGTCAGGGCGAGCGCGGCGCGACCCTTGTCACGCATCCGGTCCCAGGCGGCGCCCGGCATCCACTGGCAGGTGGTGCGCATGGTGGCGGCCACGCTGCCGTCCACCGAGAGGACCAGGTCGAGCGTGCTGCCGGTGACGACGCCGTCCCGGTGCTTGAGGCCGGCCTGGTGGGCCCGGATCTCGGCCTGGCCGGGGCGGGCGCCGATCCGCAGCGCCTCCGGGTCGGTGATGTCGAGCTCTCCGCCGACGAAGATGAACTTGTTGTCCAGCGGGGCGTCGAGGAAGGTGTGCGCGGCGTAGATCGACGCCTGGCGGAAGACCTCGACCAGCAGCAGCGGGTCGTACGCGGCGGGCGCGGTGACGTTGTCGCTGTAGTAGCTGTGCACCCGCGGCAGCTGCGCGGCGATGAGGTACTCGTCCTCGGCGACCCGGACGGAGTCGGTCAGGAAGACCTCGCAGATCGCGGCCCGGTGGACGGTGGCACGCGCGACGGTGTTCGAGTAGGTCAGAGTACCGTCGTGGATTGCGGACATGACTGAGCTTCCCCCTCTGTGCTCCTGCATGTAGGTACCCCTCCGATCGGAGGTGCGAGCGTGATCGTACCTCTGTTCGGAGCGAGGTTACTGTGGCGTAGGCCACGTGGAAGCGAACATGTGTGTTAAATGCCCGTGAGGGCCCCGTTGCGCCGATCACCCTGCTCACCAGGCCCCGCACGGGCGGTCGGCAGACGAAGCGGACATGCCGACGGCCCGCCGCACCACTGCGACGGGCCGCCGACGAACGGACGCGGACTCGGGCTCGGGCCCTGGCTCCGGCTCGGACCCCGGCTCCGAATCAGGCTCGGACTCGGGCTCGGGCTCCGGTTCCGGCTCGGGCTCAGCCGAGCGGCAGCTCCAGGCGGGACTCGTTCCCGCCGGGCGAGCCGATGGTGGCGGTGCCCGCCTCCGCCGCGAAGGAGTACAGCTCGTCACGGCTGTTGACGACCAGCGCCAGCCGGTGGCCGACCGGCAGGTCGTACGCGGCGGGCTGGAGCTTCCACTCGACCGTGGCGTCCACGCCCGGGGTCAGGCCGAGCGCGGTGTACGGCTCGTGCGTGATGATGCGCGCGGTGCCGTCCGGGGCGACGTCGAACAGGTAGGCCACCAGGGTGACGTCCTCCCCCGTGCCGCGTACGGTCAGCCGGACCTCCGCGGCACCGCGGATCCGGCGGGCCACCTCACCCTGCCCGGTCAGCGGGTCGGTCGACCAGACCAGCAGCCTGGGACGCTCGAAGTCCGCCAGGACGTACGACTTGGGGTTGCCCGTCCACTCCTTCTGGCCCGTCCCCATCACCTCGTCCACCGCGGTGGCCGCCGTCAGCTCGCCGAGCTCGAAGCTCCGCTCCCAGCCGGCGGCCTGCTTGTCGGCCAGCGCGCCGTCCCCGTCACCGTTGGTGCCCGTCAGGTACCAGGTCTCGCCGCCGGTGGTGACGTCCGCCCACGACGCGTACGCCTCCCGGTGGGCGGGCTCGGTGATCCGCTTGCCGCCGCCCAGCACCGGCTTGGTCTTGTAGGTGAACATGACCTGGTTCTCCACCGCCTTCCAGTTCGGCACGTCGTTGTCGACGCCCAGCAGGTGGTGGTCCAGGAACTCGTAGGCCTCCTGCATCGGCACCCGCAGGCCGGGGAACGGCAGCGTGGTCAGCAGGCCCGACAGGCCCGGGCCCTCGGGCGCGCCGTGGTCGCCGATCCACAGGTTGAGGCGCTTCGGCACGTCGAGCTCGGTGAAGAGGTCGACCACGGGGGCCGCCGGGAAGAGGGTCTCGTGCCAGGTGTTCGAGATGAAGGTCGGGATGCCCCGGCGGTTGGTCTCGCGGACGTAGGTCTCCGGGGACCGCTCGGTGCCCCAGGCGACCACGTCGTCCAGGTCGCGGTTCTCCGCGAACTTGTCGAGGATCTCCCGGGTCTCCTGGTCGAACTTCTCCTCCTTCGGGCCGCCGGTGAAGCCGATCAGCAGCTCGACGGCCTTCGTGTGCCGGGTGTTGTTGGCGTAGAGGCTGGTGGCCAGGTTGCCCCAGGTGCTCAGCGCGACCACGGCGTCGACCCGGTCGTCCTCGTCGTGCGCGGCGACCAGCTGGCTGATCCCGGAGCCGTAGGACTCGCCCAGGAACCCGATCTTGCTCGGGTTGAACTCCCGCTGCACGTAGTCGATCACCACCGAGCCGTCGGACCAGTCGTTCGGCCCGGCGACGTCGACGTAGCCCTCCGAGGTGGACGGCCAGCCCGGGTAGCCCAGACCCCGGGGGGTGTAGGCCAGGACGTGGTACCCGCGAAGCGCCAGTGTGAGGTACGCGTACACGAAGGGCAGCCAGCCGACCGGACTCCAGCCGGCGGGCAGGATCACGACCGGGTGCTGCTCCTCGCCCTTCAGCTTGATGGAGAACGCCGACAGGCCGATGTCGTCCGCCGCGAGGATCGTCGGTGTGTCGATCGCGGCGATCCGCAGCACCCGGGCGACCAGATCGGCCAGCTCCGGCGGGAGTTGCACTCCCTCCCGCCCCTGGAGGGCCTCCGCCAGACCCCTGCCGAGATCGACGGCGGCCGGGTTGACGGTGGCGTCGGAACGCCATAGCCCGTTGTCGGCGATGTCGGCGAGTGTCGCTTCGGTGATCGAAGGGATCTGGCCCGGGTTCTGGTCGGTCATGTGGAACCACCCTCTCGTGAACGGATACCGAAGCCCTTCTTGGCAGGATGGGACGTAGCCAAACTGATGATCAATCAGCTTCGCTCGAACGGGTGGACCGGCGGACGACCCCGGCCGTCGGCCCCCGTGCCGTGTTAAGGACGCGCCCCCGCTGCCGCGTGTCACCCGTACATCACTCGTGCGGGTGAGATGCCGTGCGGTCTCCCCGGATTCGTCCACCCCGATCGGAAGACTGGCCGCGCCGACAGGACCGAGTGGAGGAAGTGCCATGGCAGAAGAGATCGCAGAAGAGCTCTACGCAACCCTGAAGACCGACCAGGGCGACATCGTGATCCGGCTGCTCCCGAATCACGCCCCGAAGACCGTCAAGAACTTCGTGGAACTCGCCACGGGCGAGCGCCAGTGGATCGACCCCAACACCGGGCAGCCGAGCGACGACAAGCTGTACGACGGCACGGTCTTCCACCGGGTCATCGAGGGCTTCATGATCCAGGGCGGCGACCCCCTGGGCAACGGCACCGGCGGCCCCGGCTACAAGTTCGCCGACGAGTTCCACCCGGACCTGGCCTTCACCAAGCCCTACCTGCTGGCCATGGCCAACTCCGGGCCGGGCACCAACGGCTCCCAGTTCTTCGTCACCGTCGGGCCGACCACCTGGCTCACCGGCAAGCACACCATCTTCGGCGAGGTCGCCGACGAGGCGAGCCGGCGGGTCGTCGACGCCATCGCCACGACCGAGACCAACCCGCGCACCGACCGCCCGGTGAAGGACGTGGTCATCGAGTCGGTCGTCATCGAGACCCGCTGACCGGGCCGGGAACCGCCGGTGGATCGGGGAGTGGGAGGTCGGCTCCGTCGACTTCCCACTCCCCAGCCCACTCCCCGGCCCACTCCCGCTACTCGACGACCGGCCGCGCGAGCGTCAGCCCCGTCCACCGCTCCAGCTCCGCCGCGTGGCTGCCGTCCGCCGTCGCCCGGGCCACCGCCGCGACGTCCTCCGGCGCCGGCCCGCCCCCACGGGCCAGCAGCACCAGCGGCCACACCGGCGCGCCCGGCCCCGCACCGTCGAACGCGTGCCAGTCCCAGGCCGCGTCGAACCGCCAGGCGCGCCCGTCCCGGTCGGCGACCTCGTCCCCCGGCTCCAGGAACGCGTACGGACGGAACACCAGCTCGATGCCGATCGGCTCACCGCCGGCCGGATCGAACGCGTAACACTGCTCCTCGAGTTCGGGATCGTACGTCTCTCCCTGCGGCAACACGTCGAGGTAGCACGCCGGCCGCGGCAGCATGCCGGTGACCAGCGGCGGGTCGTAGTACTCGACCGACTGGACGTGCACCACCGTCGGGGGGATCCCCACCCGACAGCTGTCCCCCGGCTTCAGCAGCGTCTCCGCCGGCTCCGTCCGGAAGGCCTCCCACTCACGGGCGCCAGGCAGCGGAAGCGCCCGGTCGCCGTCCCACCGGATGTGCGTGGCCTCCCGGTCCACCTCCAGCCACGGCCACGGCACGCAGACGTAGGAGCGGTACACCTCGTTGACCGTGGTCTCGGCGAACGGGCACTCCAGCCGCAGGACGTCGCCGGGGCGGTACTCATGACTCATGCCCGGCATTCTGCCCGCCCGCACCGACATGCCCGCCGCCCAGGCGACCACTGGCGTCCGCCCTCGACCGTGGACGAGCCCCGGTGGGACCCTGGCCGGAAGACGCCCCTCGCCCCTCACGCGGTGAACCCGCCGACCGCGAGGCGGCGTTCGCAGCAGAGACAGCGCACGTCCCGGTCCATCGAAGGCCTAAGGAGCCACGCCATGGGCATCGCACGTCGTGATCTTCTCAAGTGGGGCGCGGGGGTCGGCGGAGCAGCCGCCCTGGGCAGCGGACTCGTCCTGCCGTCCACCGCCTCGGCGGCCGCGCGGACCACCCCGCGCGGACTGCCGACCGACAACTGGATGCGCTACATCAAGGACGGCGTCCCCCTGCTCGACCTCACCATCCCCGGCACCCACGACTCGTGCTGCGAGAACCCCGACTACGGCACCGAGTGGTCGCACACCCAGAACTGGGGCATCACCCAGCAGTTGCAGGAAGGCGTCCGCTTCCTCGACATCCGCTGCAACGGCCTCCAGGGCGCGCCCGACGAACTCGGGATCTACCACTCCGACAACTACCAGCACATCCGGCTCCAGGACGTGCTCAACCAGTGCCGGTCCTTCCTCCAGGGGCACTCCGGCGAGACCATCGTGATGCGCCTCCGGAACGAGCGGGCGGGCGGACAGGCGCTCGGCGACGACGAGTTCATGCGGCGGGTCAACCACTACTTCAACGAGCTCGGCTTCCGGAGCCTCTTCCACTTCTACGGCTGGCCCACCATCACCGCCGCCCGCGGCAAGGTCGTCCTGCTCGCCGACTTCGCCAACCCGTGGGGCCTGATCAACTGGTCCAGCGGCCAGAACGAGTACATGGACACCCAGGACGTCTGGGAGATCGGCGGCAGCGACCCGCTGGGCAAGAAGGGCCAGTACATCGTCAGCCAGTTCGACAAGGCCTTCCTCAACCCGAGCTCCTCGAAGATGTTCGTCAACTTCCTCAGCTACGCCGGTGGTTACTGGCCCAAGCGCAGCTCGCAGGACCTGATGGACCACGCGATCTACCCGTACCTGAACGCCCGCACCCAGCAGCGCGCCCGGTTCGGCATCGTGCCGATGGACTTCCCGGACTTCCACGTCAACGTGCTGCAGATGCTGATCGACAAGAACTTCGTGTAACCGGCTCCGCTCCCGGTTCACGGTCTGCTCGTGCCACGCCTGCGTCCGCGTGCTCGGTCCCCTCCCCGGCG
This sequence comes from Kitasatospora xanthocidica, assembly GCF_014656195.1. GTDB lineage: Bacteria > Actinomycetota > Actinomycetes > Streptomycetales > Streptomycetaceae > Kitasatospora > Kitasatospora xanthocidica. The sequence goes on from NZ_BNBY01000002.1 coordinate 570,616, forward strand.
GAGGGGGCCGAGCCCTCGGCGCTCCCCGCGCATCAGCCCGTGGATGTAAACCCCTGGGCCAATGCGGGGCGACGGAGGATCAATCGGTGGGCCGATGCCGCCCGCCCGCGGCGCGTGACAGCGTTCCTCACATGGACACCACGCCGATCGCACGCCGCACCGGAAGCCCTGTCGGAACCCCCGCCCGAGGTCGCCGTTCCGATCCGACGCGTCGTCACATGCTGCGCGCCGCACTGGCGCTGGGCGCCGTCGCGCCGCTCGGACTCGCCGACACCGCCTGGGGCGCGCCCGCCCGCTCCGCCGCGCCCGCCCCGTCCTCCGCCCCCGGTTCCGCCGTCACCGGTTCCGCCGCGCCCGCCCGGCTCACCCTCCCCGCGCCCACCGGCCCGTACCCGGTCGGCATGGTGCCGCTCCACCTGCGCGACACCTCCCGCCCCGACCCGATCGCCGGGCCCGGACGATTCCGCGAACTGATGGCCACCGTCTGGTACCCGGCCCGGTGCGCCGACTCCGACGCGTACCCGCTCGCCCCCTGGATGACCGACGGCGCAATGCGCGCCTTCCTCGCCGACACCGGCTTCCCGCTCGACCCCTCCCTGGCCCCGCTCACCGCCGGCCACCAGGGCGCGCCCGTCCACCGGACCGGCCACCGGCTGCCCGTCATCGTCTTCTCGCACGGTTCGGGCAGCCACCGCGGCGACCACACGGTCATCTGCCAGGAACTCGCCTCTCACGGCTACGCCGTCGTCACCGTCGACCACACCCACGACTGCTTCACGCAGTTCCCCGACGGCACCGTCTCCACCCCGGACGACCGCGTCCCGATGTACCCCCGGGACTACGCCGCGGACCTCCGCTTCCTGCTCGACCTCGTCGACGACCTCGCCGCCGGCCGCAACCCCGACGTCGACCGGCGCGCCCTCCCGGCCGGCCTGCTCGGCGGCCTCGACCCGGACACCGTCGGCGCGTTCGGCTGGTCCAAGGGCGGCACCGCCACCGCCCTCGCCATGGGCGCCGACCCGCGCATCCGCGCCGGGCTCGCCATCGACGCGCCGCTGATCGCGAACCCCGCCCCCACCGCCGACCTCGACCGGCCGTTCATGCTGATGACCGCCAGGTGGGCCCGCGCCACCAACCCCGCCACCGAGACCTTCTGGACCCACCTGCGCGGCTGGCGGCTCGACGTCCAGGCCACCGGCGCCGTCCACCTCTCGTACGGCGACAACATGACGCTGATCCCGCAGGCCGGCAAGCTGCTCGGGATGACCGAGCAGCAGATCCAGTCCCAGGTCGGCACCCTCGACCCCGACCGCGGCATCCGCATCCAGCAGGCCTACCCGCTCGCCTTCTTCGACCTCCACCTGCGCCACCGCGGCCGCCACCTGCTCGACGGGCCGTCGGCGGGCTTCCCGGAGGTCGTCTTCCACCCGTAGCCCGCCCGCGGGCCACGTCGTTCGCGCGTCGGCGGCCCATGCCGTTCGGGCGTCGGCGGCCGCCAGGTGTTCGCCCCGGCGGCCGTCCCGTCCGCGCCCCGGGGCCGTACGGCGTCCCGGGGCGCTACGGCGTTCCGGGGCCTTACGACGCCCCGGAACCCTGCGGCGTCCCGGTCCGGACCTCCTCCAGCGACTCCGCCAGTACCTCCCTGGCGCGGGTGAACCAGTCGGTGATCACCGCGATCTCGTCCGGCGTGTAGTCGGCGAACAGCGCGCCGATCCGCTGGTAGAAGGGCCCGTAGACCTGGAGGACGCGCTCCTGCGCGCCGTCCGCCATGACCACGCGCACCCGCCGCCGGTCACCGGGGTCGGCCTCCCGGTGGGCGTACCCGGCCTTCTCCAGCCGGTTGAGCACCCCGGTCACCGCCCCGGTGGTCAGCTGGGCCCGCTCGGCGAGGTCGCCGGCGGCCAGCGGTTCGCCGGCCATCGCGGCCTCGATGACGAAGCCGAGGCAGGTCAGGTCGGTGACGTTGAGCCCGAGCCGGGCGGCGATGTCCTGCTGGCCGAACTGGGCCAGCGCGATCATGCGGTCCATCGAGTACTGCGCCTGCTCGGGCGTCGCCTGGGGGCGCGGCTTGCCCTTCACCCAACTTCTCCTTAGCATCCAAGTTACTTAGCTCGTGAGATAAACGACCTGGGTCGCCCACCGGCACCCACCCATCTCACACCACCGGAGGAGACATGCGCGCACACGGCGATCACGACATGGGGCACACCGTCGCCGGCTGGACCGGCTCCACCATCGCCGTCCTCGGCTTCGCCGTCGCCGGCGCGGCCCTCGTCCTCGGCTCGGCCGCCGGACTCTGGGCCGGCGGCGCCCTGACCGCCCTCGGCGCCGTCGCCGCCTGGCTGCTCCACCTCGCCGGCCGGGGCAAACCCACCGGCCCACGCCCGCCCCACCTCCGCCACTGGCGCACCCCGGACCCCGCCGGCCGCCACGGCCACCCCGACTGCCTCGGCTGCCGCCTCGCCGGACGCCGACCGGTGACCGCGGGGGTCGCGGGGGTCACAGGGGCCGGCGCGACCCCGGGCGCCGTGCCCGCCGGGCAGCGCGTCCGCGCCGACGCCTGACCGCGATCACGGCGCCGAGGACAGCGCCACACCCGTCCGGTACAGCTCCACCAACAACGGGCGGAGCGCCTCCCCGGCCGGCGTCAACCGGTACAGCGTCCGCACCGGAAAACCCGCGACCCGCTCGCGCGCCACCAACTCCCGCTCCCCCAGCGCCTGCAGACGCTCGGCGAGCACCTTCGAGCTGATCTCCGGCAGCCGCCCGCGCAACTCCCCGTACGAGGCGGAGCCGTGCATCAACTCCCGCAGCACCAACGTCGTCCACCGGCCCGCCACCGCCGCCAGCGCCACCTCCACCGGACAGCCCGCCTCCGGCCGCGCCGTACGGCCACGGCCGTCCGGCACCAACTCCGCGTCCCAGCGGCGGCCTTCGGCCCGCACGTCGCTTCCCGTTTGGTGACCTACGACGCGCCCGTCTTCACTGCTCGCATGACTCACCCCACCAGCCTCCCCGCGAGCACCGACCCGGCACAACACCCGGCCGTCTTCGCCGCCGCCTTCAACTCCGGCGACCCGGCGCTGCTCGCCCGGGTCTACGAACCCGGCGCCGTGTTCGTCCCCGCCCCCGGCACCACCACCTCCGGCCCCGACCTCCAGCGCGCCACCGCCGAGTTCCTCGCCCTCGGCCTGCCGATCACCGTCCGCCCCCGGCACACCTACGTCGCCGACGACATCGCCCTGCTCATCGTCGACTGGGAGATCAACGGCACCACCCCCGACGGCACCCCCGTCCACCTCACCGGCACCGCCACCGACGTCGCCCGCCGCGACCCGGCCGGCCACTGGCACTACGTCATCGACAACCCGTTCGGCACCGCCGGATCCTGACCCGGATCCTGACCCGGCGCCGACCGGCCGGCCGTCAGCCGGCCCGCTCCTTCGGGTTGACCGCGCAGAAGTAGACCCGGCTGGTCCGCCGGTCGAAGTAGAAGCTGCCCGTGTAGTGGTCCCAGGTGACCGACCGGTCGAACAGCTCGCTGTGCAGCCAGTTCGCGGGCTCCCCCAGTTCGGCGGCGAGCTCGTCGGGGACGGGGCAGGAGATGTGCTCCTCCTTCCAGGTGCCGGTCGATGTGACGGCCGCCAGCTTCGCCGGATCCACCGTGGCGAAGCCGTCCACCGTCACATCGGTCGGCCCGGGAACCGCCGGTCGGGGGTCCGGGCTCCCCAGGGCGGCACCGATCCACCGCGCCTTCGACAGCTCGCCCAGCTCCGGGAAGCGGCGCCGCAACAGGTCGACGTCCGTACGGACCTGCCGCTTCGGCGACGCGAACGCCGCCGGAAGTCCCGGGCCGACCCGGAGGAAGTGCGTGCCGCCGATCCCCAGATCGCCCAGCATCAGCGCCTCCACGCCGTCGTGCTTGCCGTACTGCAGGTACTTCTCACACGTCAGCGAGCCGTCCACGGAGGCGAGTCGGACGAACGCGCCGTACCCGGCATCGTCGACCCGGCCGTGCCGCCAGGTGCCGGTGAACCTCACCCCCGCCGCGGACTCGTCCCCGCGGCACGCGGCCGGGACCAGGGCCACCTCCCCCAGCCGGCCGTCCTCCAGGAACTCGATCGAGCCGGCCTGCTCCACCCGCCACACCCCGACCACCGGCGCCGTGACCTTCGCCACCGTGCAGGAGGTCAGCGCCGACAGGGCGACGGCCAGGGCAACGGCCAGGACGAGGAGCGGAACGGGCGCCCTGGTGCTGAGACTTGGGCGCGTGTTCGACCGCAGGAAGTCCATGAGCCGATCATCGCACCGGCTCCGGCGCCCTCCGCCTACCCCGTCTACCCGGCATCCGGGGGCGTCCTCCCGGATGCCCCGGGGTCGGGTAGACGGAGGGCCCCGGCTCAGACCCGCATGTCCTGGGTGGCGGCGACGGTGGGCGGGGCGGTGCTGCCGGCCTTGGCGCCGAGGGTGCGTTCGACCTTGGCGACGGCGGTGCGGTACTGCATCGAGGCCGCCTGCGCGGAGGCGCCCTCGCGCTGGAAGTAGCCGAAGGCCAGCGCGACGGTACCGAAGCGCTCGATGCCGAGGTAGGCGTTGAGCTGGACGCCGGCCAGGGTGCCGTCCAGCCGGACGGCGGGCGCGTCCTGTCGGTCGCCGAGGGCGACCGGGGTGACGGTGAAGGTCACGGTGTCCCCGATGCCGGCGTTGAAGGTGATGGTGTGACAGCTCCGGAGAGCGTCGGCGACGGCGTTGAAGTCGCTGGTGAGCCGGTCGGACGGCTCGGCGGTGAGGGCCTCCGTCACCATCGGGTTGCCGTCCGGGCCGTCGAACTCGGCCTCCGCCCGCGGGTTCGTGGGGCTCGGCTGGGTGGCGTGCATGTTGATCAGGGCGCTGAGCGCGTCACAGCCGCTGACCGGGCTCGGGTTCTGCTCCGGGCTGGGGCTCTGCGGGACGGGCACCTCGCTGTAGCCCGGGCCGAGGTCGGCTGCGGTCAGCAGGGCCGATCTCAGCTGGTCGGCGGAGGGGAGCTCCTGGGCGGGTGCGGCCGACGCCAGCTGGGCCGGGCCCAGAGCGACCGCCACGACGACGGCCGCGGCGGTGACAGCGTGGAAAGGCCTCGGAAGAGACATGCGGGCCCCCGGTCGAGAGTTCGGGCAGGGACAGGAGACCAGTGTCCCACCGGGTGCCGGTCAGGGCGCGCGGGGCGGCCATCGGCGCAGGTCACGACCGGTTCGGTGGTCATCAGCGGAGCTCATGGGGGGCGGTGTGAGCGGGGCTCATGGGGCGCTGATGAGCAGGTCTCATGGGGGCGTCATGAGCACGTCTCATGGGGGCGTCATGAGCAGGTCTCATGAGGGGTGCCATGCGTACGAGGGGTGCCATGAGGACGTCTCATGGCGGACGCGATGAGCAGGTCTCATACGGGATCCGATGAGCGGGGCTCATCGGACGCCAGCGTCTCGACGGTCTCGGCGAGCCACTCCACCCAGAACGTCTCCAGCCCGATGCCGGCCCGCAGCACCGCGTGCTGGAGCCGGTTCTCGCCGTCCGCCCGCTCGGCCGGGAAGTCCCGCCGCTCGATCTCCAGGTAGTCGGCCAGCTGCGCGCGGTGGAGCACCAGGTGCCGCTCCAGCTCGGCGGCCAGGCCGTCCGTACCGACCACCGCGGCCGCCCGCAGCCGCAGCAGCAGCGGCTCCCGGACGGCCCGCGGTCCCGCACCCTCGGCCGTCCAGCGGGCCAGTTCGGCGCGGCCGTCCGGCAGGACCTCGTACTCCTTCTTCTGCCCGCGCACCGGCCCGTCCGGCTGGAGGGCCCGGATCTGTCCGGAGGCCTCCAGCCGGCCCAGCTCGCGGTAGATCTGCTGGTGGGTGGCGGGCCAGAAGAAGCCGATCGACTTGTCGAACCGCCTGGTCAGCTCCAGCCCCGAGGACGGCTTCTCCAGCAGGGCGGTGAGGATGGCGTGCGGCAGCGACATGCCGACGATCCTAGAGGCGCCCGGACGGGCCACCCGGACGCGGCCATGAGCAGGTCTCATGCACCTCGCCATGAGGAAGTCTCATGCCCGCAGCCCACGAGCGGGCCTCATGAGCGGCGGGCATGAGCGGACCTCATGTACGGCACGCATGAAGAGGTCTCATGCGCGCCGCCCCCATGAGCGGGCCTCATGGCGGCCCCACCTCATGAGCGGGTCACATGGCCGCCGCCAGCTCGGTGCCCTGCTTGATGGCCCGCTTGGCGTCCAGCTCGGCGGCCACGTCGGCGCCACCGATCAGGTGCACCGCCAGTCCACGCTCGCGCAGCGCGTCGTACAGGTCGCGGCGCGGCTCCTGGCCGGTGCAGAGCACCACGGTGTCGACGGGCAGCAGCTGGCGCTCGCCGTCGACGGTGATGTGCAGGCCAGCGTCGTCGATCAGGTCGTACGTCACGCCGGGGACCATCACCACGCCGCGGTGCTTGAGCTCGGTGCGGTGGATCCACCCGGTGGTCTTGCCGAGCCCGGCGCCGACCTTGCCGGTCTTGCGCTGCAGCAGGTGGACGCTGCGCGGGGGCTTCGGTCGCTCCGGGACGCGCAGGCCGCCGCGCTCGCGGTACTCCGGGTCGATGCCCCACTTCGCCTGGAAGACCGACGGGTCGAGGCTCGCCTGGTCCCCCTGGTCGGTGAGGAACTCTGCCACGTCGAAGCCGATGCCGCCCGCGCCGAGGATGGCGACGCGTTCGCCGACGGGCGCGCCGTCGCGCAGCACGTCGAGGTAGCCGACCACACTCGGGTGGTCGATGCCCGGGATGTCGGCGGGGGTCCGCGGGCTGACGCCGGTGGCGAGGACGATCTCGTCGTAGCCCGCCCCGGCGAGCTGCTCGGCGGTGGCGGTGGCGCCGAGGCGCAGGGTGACGCCCAGTTCGGCGAGCCGGGTGCGGTAGTAGCGCAGCGTCTCGTCGAACTCCTCCTTGCCGGGGATGCGCCGGGCCACGTTCAGCTGTCCGCCGACGGTGTCGGCGGCGTCGTGCAGCGTGACGTCGTGGCCGCGTTCGGCGGCGGAGACGGCGAAGGCGAGGCCGGCCGGGCCCGCCCCGACGACGCCGACGCGCTTGCGCAGCTTGGTGGGCGCGAGGACGAGTTCGGTCTCGTGGCAGGCGCGCGGGTTGACCAGGCAGGAGGTGATCTGGAGGTTGAAGGTGTGGTCGAGGCAGGCCTGGTTGCAGCCGATGCAGGTGTTGATGGCGTCGGCGCGGTCGTCACGGGCCTTGGCGACGAAGTCGGCGTCGGCGAGCAGCGGGCGCGCCATCGAGACCAGGTCGGCGCTGCCGTCGGCGAGCAACCGCTCGGCGGTCTCGGGGGTGTTGATGCGGTTGGAGGTGACCAGCGGGATGCCGACCTTGCCCATGACCTTCTTGGTCACCCAGGCGAAGGCGCCGCGCGGCACCGAGGTGGCGATGGTCGGGATGCGGGCCTCGTGCCAGCCGATGCCGCTGTTGATGACGGTCGCACCGGCGGCCTCGACGGCCTGGGCCAGCAGGACCACCTCGTCGAGGGTGGAGCCGCCCGGCACCAGGTCCAGCATGGAGAGGCGGTAGACGATGATGAAGTCCTCGCCGACCCGCTCGCGGACCCGGCGGACGATCTCGACCGGGAAGCGCATCCGCCGCTCGTACGGTCCGCCCCACTCGTCGACCCGGTGGTTGGTCGCGGCGACGATGAACTCGTTGACGAGGTAGCCCTCGGAGCCCATGATCTCGACGCCGTCGTACCCGGCGCGGCGGGCGAGTTCGGCGCAGCGGGCGAAGTCCTCGATGGTCTGCTCGACCTGCTCGGCGGTGAGTTCGTTGGGCACGAAGGGGCTGATCGGCGCCTGGACGGCGCTGGGGGCGACCAGGTCGCGGTGGTAGGCGTAGCGGCCGAAGTGCAGGATCTGCAGGGCGATCTTGCCGCCGGCGGCGTGCACCGCGTCGGTGACCACGCGGTGCTTGTCGGCCTCCTCCTCGGTGGTCAGCATCGCGCCGCCCTCCCAGGGGCGCCCGGCCTCGTTGGGGGCGATGCCGCCGGTGACGATCAGGCCGACGCCGCCGCGGGCGCGCTCGGCGTAGAAGGCGGCCATCCGCTCGTAGCCGCCGGGGGCCTCCTCCAGGCCGACGTGCATCGAGCCCATGATCACGCGGTTGGGCAGGGTGGTGAAGCCGAGGTCGAGCGGGCTGAGCAGGTGCGGGTAGCGGCTGCTGCCGGGGGTGGCGCTCATCGACGTCTCCTGGGGCGCGGGCTGGGGGCGGGTCGGGTCCTGGTTACCGCAGGGTAGGGGACGGGTCGAGCCATATGCAACTAGTTGCATAAAGCCGGAACCGGCCTCCCCGCCACCCCCGTCCGCCCCGCCCCCGTCCGCCCCGCCCTCGTCCGCCCCGTTGTCCCGGAACACCCCGATGCCCCCGAACACCCCGCCACGGCCGGACGGGCCGCGTATCGTCGTGTCCCGGACAGCACCGGCCCGGAACCGCAGGCCCGGTCACGACCCGCACCCACGGGCCCGCGACCACCCGCCGCGACCACGGGCACGGAATGGCTCACGCGGGAGAGGGGGCAGCCGTGCGGGGTGGCTCGGTGGCCGTGGTCGGGGGCAGCATCGCCGGGAGCGCGTTCGCCGGGGCCGCCGCCCGGCTGGGCGCGGAACGGGTCGTGGTGCTGGAACGCAGCCCGGGCCGGCTGGAGGACCGCGGTGTGGGAATCTGCACCCACAACGACCGCTTCGACGAACTGGTCCGCGCCGGCCACCTCGCCGCGGACACCCGCCGGCACCGCCTCACCGTCCGCCGCTGGGTCACCCGGGGGCCGGCCGGCGAGGGCGACGGCCCGGACGGACGCGGACGGCTGCTCTGGGACCAGCCGTTCCCCTTCCACTCCCACCACTGGGCCGTCCTCTGGCAGGCCCTGCGCGAGCGGACGCCCGCCCGGGTCGAGTACCGGCTGGGCACCACCGTCACCGCGGTCGGGAACGACGGGGATGACGGGAACGACGGGGGTGCCTGGACCGAGGACGCCGACGGCGGCCGCGAGCCGTACGACCTGGTGATCGGCGCGGACGGCTACCGCTCGGTGGTGCGCGCCGCCGTCTGCCCGCAGGCCGCGCCCGAGTACGCCGGGTACGTGTGCTGGCGCGGCAGCTACGACACCGCGCTGCTGGACGAACTGCCCGGCGGGGCCGCAGCCTGGCCCGAGGAGGAGTGCATCACCGCCTGCTACCGCGGCGGACAGGTCGTGATCTACCGCATCCCCGGGCTCGAACCCGGCCGCACCCAGGTGAACTGGGTCTTCTACGCGCCCACCCCCGCCTGGCTCCACCCGGACGGCGCGACCAGCGTCCCGGCGGGCGCCCTCACCGAGGGGCGGCTGGACGAACTGCGGCAGCTCGCCGAACGGCACCTGCCGCCGTACTGGGCCGGGGTCGTCACCCTCACCCCGCGCGAACGGACCCTGCTGCAGCCCGTCTACGACCTGGTGGCCCCGCACCGCACGGCCGGACGGCTGCTCATCGGCGGGGACGCGGCCACCGTCGTGCGCCCGCACAACACCAGCGGCGCGGTGAAGGCCCTGCAGGACGCGCACGCCTTCGAGCGGGCGGGCACGGGAGCGGCCGGCTCCTGGTCGGCCCTGCTGGCCGCGTACGACCGCGAACGCAGCGCGGCCGGACGGGAGTTGGTGGACCTGGGCCGGACCCTCGGCCGGGCCCAGGTCACCGAGGCGCCGGACTGGTCCGCCATGGACGGGCCGGCGATGGCCGCCTGGTGGCAGCACCAGCTCACCGGCAGCGGGGGCTTCGGCGGCCACGCGCTCGGACGGACCGAGCCCTCCTCATGACCGCCGACAACCCCCGCCGGCTCGGCCGAACCAGCTGGCTCAGCCGGTTCGGCCGACTCGGCCGGGTCGACCCGACGGCGCGGACTCCGCCGTGACCGTCAGACGTTGACGCCGTAGTCGGTCGCGATGCCGCGCAGGCCGGAGGCGTAACCCTGGCCGATGGCACGGAACTTCCACTCGGCACCGTTGCGGTACAGCTCGCCGAAGACCATCGCGGTCTCGGTGGAGGCGTCCTCGCTCAGGTCGTAGCGCGCGACCTCCTGGCCGTTGGCCTGGTTGACGATCCGGATGAACGCGTTGCGGACCTGGCCGAAGTTCTGCAGCCGGGCGTCGGCGTCGTAGATCGACACCGGGAACACCACCTTGGCCACGTCGGCCGGCACCCGGTCCAGGTCGACCTTGATCTGCTCGTCGTCGCCGTCGCCGCCACCGGTCAGGTTGTCGCCACTGTGCTCGACCGAACCCTCGGGGCTGCGAAGGTTGTTGAAGAACACGAAGTGCTGGTCCGAGATCACCTTCCCGAGCGCGTTGCACAGCAGCGCGCTGGCGTCCAGGTCGTAGTCGGCCCCGGTGGTGGTACGCACGTCCCAGCCGAGACCGACGATCACGGCGCTCAGACCGGGCGCCTCCTTGCTCAGCGAGACGTTGCCGCCCTTGGCCAGCGAAACTCCCACAATGCCCTCCTCGGATCTCTCCCTACGGACGAATCTACAACACTGTAGAGATCACGAGAATCCGCCTGCGGTCGGGCTCCGCCCCGGGAATTTCTCGGGGCGGATTCAGGGGCTCCGCCGGGAACCGATCGTGATGCCCACCCAGCTGTCGATGCCCACGTGCCCGGCGGTTCACACCGGCCCGTCGATCGAGATCCGCAGCGCGCCGTTCTCGGCCGACGCGCGACGGCCCCAGTCCAGGAGCACCCGCAGCAGCGCGCGCTCGCCCTCCGGCAGCCGCGCGAGGTCCACCTGCTCGATCTCCCGGACCAGTGCGGCCACCGCCGAGCCCTTGATCCGCGTGGTGTCGTCGATGTCCGGCTCGTACCGGACCAATGTCGGCAGGCTCCGCGCGCCCAGGCGCCGCAGGACCGCCCGCATCGCGCCGCCGTCCGCGTACCGCTCCAGCGGTCCGGACCCGGCCGCCGGACCCGCCGAACGGCCGGTCCTGATCCGCACCGCCACCCGGTACAGCGCCAGGACGTACTCCTCGTCCGCCAGCTCGTCCCCGTACTCGTACGGTCGCATCCCGCACCCCTCCCTCCGTACACCGATGACCGTACCGGGCGGCCGTCCACGGCACGGCCGGTACGGAGCAGCCAGGAGGAAGGCCCAGTTACCGGCCCGGACCGGCCCGCACCGGTCGGGGCCGGCCGGGATCCGCCGGGATCGGCCGGGACGCCGGGGCGGGGCGGCCGACCTAGACTGGCGGTGGATCCGCCGATTCCCGGCCCCCTGATTCCGGTCCCCGACTCCCGGCCCCTCATCCCCGGCCCCGGTCGCGGCGCCCTCGCGGGAGGTTCCCATGCGCCAGCGGTACAGCTTCCACGTCGACCAGGGCGGACACTCCGTGACCGTCAACGTCCGCTCCGGCTGGATCACCGAGACCGAGCTGCTGGTGGACGGCAAGGAGTGCGGCTTCCACCGGGTCCACGGGCACGGCAAATACCCGCTGACCCTCGCCGCCCAGCTGGCCGAGGAACCGCCGCGGCCGCTCAAGGTCACCCTGGACCGGACCGGCACGACCGAGCACCCGCTCTCCTGCGTCCTGGACCTGGCCGGCGCCGAACACCCCATGCCGGAGAAGACGTCCCGCTGACGGCCCCGGGCCGGACGGTTCGCCCCTGAATGCCACGGAACGTTACGATTTCCCGTCCGCACGCCTCGGGTCCTTCCCGGGCCGCCCCCGCCCCGAACCCCGACGAGAGCCGCCGCATGACCACCCCCGCCGTCCCGGCCGCCCCCGCCGCCCCCGCCACGCCCGAGGCCTCCGAAGCCTTCGGCGCCCTGCTGCGCGAGGCGATGACCGGCGCCGAGCGCTTCGGCCACCGCCAGCACGTCCGCCTCACCTGGCTCGCCGTGCGCCGCCACGGTGCCGGCGCCGCCCTCGACCTGATCGCCGACGGCATCCTGCGCACCGCGACCGCGGCCGGGGCGCCCGGGAAGTTCCACGTCACCATGACCCGGGCCTGGGTCGAGCTGGTGGCCCACCACGTCGGCGACGCGCCGGACTCCGAGCGGCACGAGGGCCTTGAGGGCCGCGAGAACCACGAGGCCTCGACGTGCTTCAAGGACTTCAAGGAGTCCGAGGGGTTCGAGGAGTTCGCCGCCCGGCACCCCGAGCTGCTCGACAAGGAACTGCTCGCCCGCCACTACCGGCCCGGGACGCTCGCGGACGAGCGCGCCCGGACCACCTGGGTCGAACCGGACCTCGCGCCCTTCCCGCGGGCCGTTCCGGTTCAGCCCTCCTGACGCTCCGCCAGGATCTCCTCGACCGCCGACCGCGCCCGGTCGGCGTCCCGGGCGACCAGTCCGATCCGGGTGCGGCGGTCGAGCACGTCGGCGGCGTCCAGCGCGCCCTCGTGGGTGACGGCGTACGCGATCTCGGCGCGGGTCACGTCCAGGCCCTCCACCAGCGGCGCCGAGTCGCCCGCGGCCAGCACCTCGTGGGCGGCGCCGCCGTGCCGGGCGAGCAGCGAGGCGGGCGCCTCCCGTACGGGCAGGGGGCGGCTGTCCCGGTGCCCCGGGGCGCCGACCAGCGGCAGCCGGGCCGTCCAGCAGGCACGGGCGGGCAGGCCGCGCAGCCGGACGGCGGTGTCCACCGCGTCCTGGGCCATCCGACGGTAGGTGGTGAGCTTGCCGCCGACCACCGTGACCACCCCGGACGGGGACTCCAGCACCGCGTGCTCGCGCGAGATGTCGGCGGTGCTGCCGCCCCCGGTGTCGATCAGCGGACGCAGTCCGGCGTAGGCGCCGATGACGTCCGCCCTGGTCAGCGCGGTGGCGAGGGCGGCGTTGACGGTGTCGAGGAGGAAGGCCAGCTCGGCTTCGGTGGGCTGCGGCTCGTCCGGGACCGGGCCCGGGGCGTCCTCGTCGGTCAGCCCGATCGCGACCCGGCCGAGCTGCTGCGGCAGGGCGAAGACGAAGCGGCTGGTCGAGCCGGGCACCGGCACGGTGAGGGCGGCGGCCGGGTTCCCCAGCATCCCGGCGTCCACCAGGACATGGGTGCCGCGGCTCGGGCGCAGCGTGATCGAGGTGTCCACCTCGCCCGCCCAGACACCGGTGGCGTTGACCACCGCGCCCGCCCGGACGGTCAGTCCCTCGCCGGTGAGGGTGTCGACCAGCCGGGCGGAGGTGCCGGTGACCGCCTCGGCCCGCACCCTGGTCAGCACGCTCGCGCCGTACTGCGCGGCGGTCCGGGCCAGGGCGACCACCAGCCGGGCGTCGTCGACGAGTTGGCCGTCGTGCGCGACCAGCGCGCCGCGCAGGCCCGCGGTCCGGACGGCGGGCACCAGCCGCCGGGTGCGGGCGGCGTCGATCCGGCGCATCCGGGGCAGCAGCGCGCCCGGCGTGCCGGCGCTGACCCGCAGCGCGTCCCCGGCGTGGAAGCCCGCGCGGATCAGCGCGCCCTGCCCGGGGCGCAGCAGGTCCGGGAGCAGCGGCACCAGCTGGGGCAGCGCGCGGATCAGGTGCGGGGCGGTGCGGGTCATCAGCACACCGCGCTCGACCGCGCTCTCCCGGGCCACCTTGATCCGGCCGGAGGCGAGGTAGCGCAGGCCGCCGTGGACCAGCTTGGAACTCCACCGGCTGGTGCCGAAGGCCAGGTCGCGGGACTCGACCAGGACGGTGCGCAGGCCGCGCGAGGCGGCGTCCAGGGCCACCCCGGCGCCGGTGACGCCGCCGCCGATCACCAGCAGGTCGACGTGCGGGTCGTCGCCGAGCGCCCCGAGCTCCAGGGTGCGGCGGGCGGCGTTGAGCCGGCTCGTTCCCGCGAAGGGGCCGACGGCGGGCGTCGTCGCGGGCGTCGGGGTGGGCGTCGTCGGGGTGTGCGCCGTCGCGGGTGCCGGGGTGGGCGCCGGGGTGGGCGTCGTCATGGCGCGAGGTATCCGTTCAGTGCTCTGGCCAGTTCGCGCCGCCAGGCCGCCTCGGGCAGCAGGGAGGCGACCATGCGGTGCGACTGGACGGTGGACTGGGCGATCAGCAGGACCATGGCGGCCAGTTCGAGCGGCTCCCCGGCCCGGATCGAGCCCTGGGCCTGGCCCCGCTCGATGCCGGCGCGCAGCGCCTCCAGCAGGCCGCGCTGGCTCGCGCCGAGCCGCTCGACGACGTACTCGAGCAGCAGGTCGGAGTCGTCGGAGCGGAGCAGCGCGCCGAGCACCGGGTGGTCGCGCAGCCGTACGGAGACCTCGACGACCCGGTCCACGAAGGTCTCGCGGTCCTGGACGTCCAGCTCGGCGCCCTCCAGGGTGAGCAGGATCTCGCGGGTGAGCAGCGCGCCGATCACCGCCCGGACGTCCGGCCAGCGGCGGTAGACGGTCGGCCGACTGACCCCGGCGCGGCGCGCGATCTCGGCCAACTGGGTGCGGCGCACGCCGAGATGGACGATCAGGTCGGCGGCCGCGTCCAGGATCGCGTCGTCGGTGCTGCGGGTCCCGGTGGTGCCGGGCTGCTCTGCTGCGGTCGCCGGCTCGGCGTTACTACTTGACATGATGTGTGAAACTGTAACGCATGGCACCTGAGACGCAAGCGGGACCGGCGGGCGCCGCGCTTCCGCTCCCCCCGATGAAGTGGAACGCCTGGGGCGACCCGGCCCTGGCCAAGGAGCTGTCCGCCGACGTCAAGGGACTGCTCGCCGCCGCCCTCGGCGTCACCGGCGGCGCCGCCCCCGGGCCCGGCGCCGACGAGGTCCGGCTGCGCCCGTCCCGGATCGGCGCCGAAGCCCTCAAGGCGCTCACCGACGCCGTCGGCGAGACCCACGTCAGCACCGCCGACGCCGACCGGCTGCCCCGCGCCGGCGGCAAGTCCACCCCCGACCTGCTGCGCCGGCGCAGCCGCGACCCCCAGGACGCGCCCGACGCCGTCGTACTGCCCGGCAGCGAGGCGGAGATCACCGCCGTCCTCGCGGTCTGCGCCGAGCACCGCGTCGCCGTCGTCCCGTTCGGCGGCGGCACCAGCGTCGTCGGCGGCCTCGACCCCGACCGCGGCGGCCTCGACGCCGTCGTCTCCCTCGACCTGCGCCGCTTCGACGCGCTGCTCGACCTCGACGAGACCTCCGGCGAGGCCGTCCTCGGCGCCGGCCTCACCGGCCCGGCCGCCGAAGCCCTCCTCGCCGAACGCGGCTGGGAACTCGGCCACTACCCGCAGAGCTTCCGCTACGCCACCATCGGCGGCTTCGCGGCCACCCGCTCCTCCGGCCAGGACTCCGCCGGGTACGGGCGCTTCGACGAGATGGTGCGCGGCCTGCGGGTCGTCACCCCCGCCGGTGTGCTCGACCTCGGCCGCGCCCCCGCCTCCGCCGCCGGGCCCGACCTGCGCCAGCTCTTCCTCGGCTCCGAGGGCACCCTCGGCGTGATCACCGCCGTCCGGCTGCGCGTCCACCCGCTGCCCGCCGTCAAGGCGTACGAGGCGTGGAGCTTCCCCGACTTCGCCACCGGGACGGCAGCGCTGCGCGCCGTCGAGCAGCAGGGCACCGGCCCGACCGTGATCCGGCTCTCCGACGAGGCCGAGACCATGGTCAACCTCGCCATGACCGAGCAGATCGGCGGCGCCCCGGCGGTCAGCGGCTGCCTGGCCGTCACCGTCTTCGAGGGCGACGCCGAACAGGTCGCCGCCCGGCACCACGCCACCCGCGAGGTCCTGCTCGCCGCCGGCGCCACCTCGCTCGGCGAGGCCCCCGCCCGGGCCTGGGAGCACGGCCGGTACAACGCGCCCTACCTGCGCGACTCGCTGCTCAGCGCCGGCGCGCTGTGCGAGACCCTGGAGACGGCCGCGAACTGGAGCGGGCTGGCCGCCCTGCGCACCGCCGTCACCGAGGCGCTCACCGCCACCCTGCCCGGCGCGCTCGTGCTCTGCCACATCTCGCACGTCTACCCGACCGGCGCCTCGCTCTACTTCACCGTGGTCGCCGCCCTCGGCGAGGACCCGCTCACCACCTGGGGCGCCGCCAAGCGCGCCGCCGGGGACGCCATCACCGGCGCGGGCGGCACCATCACCCACCACCACGCCGTCGGCGCCGACCACCGCCCCTGGATGACCGACGAGATCGGCGACCTGGGCGTCCGCATCCTGCGTGCCGTCAAGGCCGAGCTCGACCCGGCGGGCATCCTCAACCCGGGCAAGCTGATCCCGTGAGCGGGCCTCATGGGATGAGCGAGTCTCATGAGGTGAGTGAGCCTCATGAGGCGAGCAGAGCGCATGAGGTGAGCGAGGCTCATGGCATGAGCAAGTCTCATGAAGCGAGCGAGTCCAGTGACATGAGCAAGTCTCATGGCACGGTCGGGTCCCGCGACATGAACAGGTCTCATGACATGAGCGGACCTCATGGCGAGGCCGGCCCGAGGGCCGTCCGCCGGGTCGCCGTCCTCACCAACCCGGCGGCGGGCGCCGGCCACGCCGGCCCCGCCGCCGGGCGGGCCGTCGCCCGTCTGCGTTCCCTCGGCCTCGACGTCGAGGAGCACGCGGGAAGCTCCGCCGAGGACGCCGTCCGCCTCGCCCGCGAGGCGGCGGCGGGCGGCGTGGACGCGGTGGCCGTGGTCGGCGGCGACGGCATGATCAACCTCGCCCTGCAGGCCCTCGCCGGCACCGCCGTCCCGCTCGGCGTCGTACCGGCCGGTACCGGCAACGACCACGCCCGCGCGTACGGCCTGCCGCTCGACGCCCCCGAGGCCGCGGCCGACGTCATCGCCGCCGGCCGGACCCGCACCGTCGACCTCGGCCGGGTCACCGGCCCCGACGGCGCCGTCCGCTGGTTCGGCTCCATCCTCGCCACCGGCTTCGACTCCCTGGTCAGCGACCGCACCAACCGCCTGCGCTGGCCGCGCGGCCGGATGCGCTACAACCTGGCGATCCTCATCGAGTTCGCCAACCTGCGCCCGCTGCCGTTCCGGATCACCCTCGCCGGCGGAACCGTCATCGAACGCGACCTCACCCTCGCCGCCGTCGGCAACACCCGCAGCTACGGCGGCGGCATGCTCATGTGCCCCGACGCCCTCCCGGACGACGGCCTGCTCGACGTCACCCTCGTCGACGCCATGCCCCGCCTGCGCATCGCCCGCTTCTTCCCCACCCTCTTCAAGGGCACCCACACCACCCGCCCCGAGGTCACCACCCTGCGCGCCGAGTCCCTGCGCATCGAGTCCCCGGGCATCACCGCCTACGCCGACGGCGAGTTCATCGCGTCGTTGCCGGTCGAGGTGACGGTGCGAAAGGACGCCCTGCACCTGCTGGTGCCGTGAGACGCTGAAGCCGCGGCCCGAACCCAACCGGACCGGACCGCGGCACAGCCACCGTCGTCACCCGATGCGCGCCGCTCATCCCCGCCGGTGCCGTCACGAGCCTTCGACGCGGGTTTCCCCACTCGACGCACCGCCTCGGACGGCCGGCGTCTCCCCTGCGCGGGGGAGGCAGGTTCGTCCCGACGGCTGAGTCGTCCGCAGGCCCGTTCCGGCAGAGTTCCTCAGGCAGCCGCACCGCGCCAGACGAGACTTCGGGGGAAACCATGACGACGGCAATGACGGCGGTGACGCCAATGACGACGTCGATGACAACGGTGACGCCGACGGCCCCGGCGTACCACGGACGTGGCCGGACCTGGCCGGGATATGCGGCCGCCGCAGCCGCACTCGCCTACGCGGCGCCGCACTTCTGGTGGGGTGCCGGGATCGCCGCCACGTTCCCCGGGGACTTCGCCTCCGCGCCGCACGGCACCTGGGAAGCCGCGATCGGCTACTGGGTGATGGGCGCCGTGGCGGTGGTGGGCGCGGTCGGCGCGCTCGCCCTGGTCCGGCCCTGGGGCCGCCGGCTCCCCCGCCGTACGCTCTGTGCCCTGTCCCTGACCGCCTCAGTCGGCATGACCCTGTGGGGTTTCACCTACTTCGCGATGCAGTACCTGCTCGCTGCCGGGCGGGTCGTCTCCGCTCCCGCCCTCGCCACCAAGGACGCCCACCCGCAGGCCGCCTGGGGGCTGTTCTGGTACGGCCTCTTCGTCCTGTGGGGCGTCATGCTCGGCGTGGCCGCTCGGACCAGGCTGCGCGAGGACCGCACCCGCTGAGAGCGCGCCCGAGCAGAGCGGAAGCGGGCCGTGGCCTCGACGCCGCCGTCGGGTCCTACCGCCCCTCGTCGGCCGTGTCCCGCACCGGGTTGGCCGCCTCGATCCGCCGGGCCCAGTGACGGACCAGCGGGTTGACGTCGTGGTCCGGGGAACCGTCCAGGACGTCCACGCCCGCCGTCGCACCGGGACCGGTGCGCATGACCGCGTCGAGCACGTAGCGCAGCGCCTCGTCGAGGCCCGGCCTCCGGCGGGCGCCCGGGGCGCCCAGCACCTGCCAGGCCCAGCCGACCGCCACCGCCGCCACCCGCCGGTCCGTCCAGCCCCGCCCGCTCCGCGCGGCCGTGACCACCTGTCGCCGAACACCTCTCGGCAACGCGCCCCACAGCTCCCGCGCGTTGCTCCGCGGCACCTGCCCCCGTTGCAGCACCCTGCCCCCCGGCCCGTCGAACGCCGTCATGGACCACGGAGCGTACGGCAGTTCGGCCCGGTCAGCTGCCCAGGCGGCGGCGCCAGAGCAGCGGGCGTATCTCGATCGCGTGCGAGGGGTCGCCGTTCCAGACCGCGGGCAGGCCGGCGGCGGTGAGCGCGGCGACCACCTCGTGGCCGACCGCGGTGGTGGTCGACGGCGAACCGTCGAAGCCTCCGTAGAGGAGGGAGAGACCGTGCCCGGCGGCCGCGGACTCGGTGCACTGGGAGTGGAAGTAGACGAAGCCGCGGGCGTCCGGGGCGCCGGCGGCACCGATCTCGGCCTCACCGCAGGAGCGGCAGCAGGTGAAGTCCTCCCGGGCCGTGATTCCGCTCGCGTCCAGAGCGGCGAAGGCTCGGGCGAGGCGCTCCGGGTCGGTCTCGCCGATCCAGCCGGTCTGCTCGCCGACGCGCTCCAGCCAGAGCCGGTCCGCGAGTTGCTCGGCCTGGGCCCGCGAGAGCGGCCGGCGGCCGTTCGACACCAGGTACTCCTCGGCCTCCTCGGCGAGCCGGGCCCGGTCGGTGTAGCCGCAGGCCAGGGTCAGCCGCAGCCGCTCCTCCAACTCCCGCCGCTCGCCCGCGTCCAGCTCCGGCGGCGGGACCGGCTCCGGTGCCGGGCCCATGTCGAGCGGCTGCCAGTCCAGGCCCGCTCCCCAGCCCGCCTCGCCGCGCGCCCAGGCCGTCATCGCCTCGACGACCGGCCCGGGCGCGTCCAGCCGCACCTCGAAGTGCCGCTGGGCGGAGCCGTCACGGTGCTCCAGCGTGTACTCCTCGCCCTCGGCGTGCCACACCTGGACGTACACGTCCGGCAGGTCCGGTATCCGCTCCACGACGAGGAAGCGGTCGTCCTCCGCGCCAATGCGCCGGACCAGCCCCGCCAGCTCGTCCGCGCTCAGCCGGGAGCGCCGTTCCCCGTCGTTCGTCTGCACCGTGATCGCCAGCATGGGGTCACCCTTGCACACGCCACTGACAATCACCCCGGCCGATCCCGCAGTTCAGGGACGGTGCGCCCGCGATCAGGCCGACTGGCCGGCCGGGTACGCGACGGCCCCGCGCCGGGCCCGCTAGGAGGCCTTGACCCGGCCGACGCTCTCGGTGAGGGTCGGCTCGCCCGTGTCGGGGTCGATGCCGAACACCCGGAAGCCGGTGTCGGTGGCGATCCGGATGTGGCCGGCGTCGGTCCAGCCCGCCGAGACGAACGCCCCCTCATCCGGGAACCGCTCCGGCAGGTCGAGCAGGTGCCAACGGCGGGCCGACAGACCGCTGCCGGACTCGACCGTGATCCGCCGTTCCTGCGCCTCCGTCTCCGCACCCGGACCACCGAGGTGGACGACCAACAGGACTTGGTCCGCCCGCGCCGGAGAGCTCGTCCGGGTCTGCGTGGAGGGCTCCACGAAGGCCGTGTGGAGGGCGAGGAGACCCAGCGCGCCCACCAGCACGATGCCCCCGACCCCCGCCGCCGTCCCGCCGACGAGGTCCCACCGCCGCCGAACGAGGGCCGCTACCAGCAGCAGGACGGCCGTCACGGCGATCAGTGGGACCGGCCGGTCCAGGGCGTCGGCCACCGCCGTCCGCCCACCGCTCCGGGACTCCCGGCGCCCCACCGCGCACACCAGCAACGGCAGCAGGGCGCTGCCGGCCAGGACGCCGCCGATCCTTCCCCGAAGCCTCATCGGTCCCCCACCCCGGGCGGCCCCCACCGCACGTCCCGGCCAGCCTAGGACAGCCCGTCCTCCCGGCGCAGCCGGAAGACGACGTTGCGGCGCAGCGGCCCCTGCGGGGCGTCGGGGTCGTCGAAGTCCTCGGCGGCGTCATGGGTCATGCCGAGGCGGCGCATCACCGCCTGGGACCGGTGGTTGGCGGCGGTGGTGATGGCCAGGACCTCCGGGAGGCCGAGGGTGTCGAAGCCGTACCCGAGGACGGCGCGGGCCGCCTCGGTGGCGTAGCCGTGGCCCCAGGCGGAGCGGGCCAGCCGCCAGCCGATCTCGACGCCGTCGACCGGGTCCGTCTCCTCGATGTCGTCCAGGCCCGCGAAGCCGACGAACTCGCCGCTCTCCCGCACCTCGACCGCCAGCCATCCGTACCCGCGCCGCTCGATCGCCGCCTCGAAGCGCGCCACCGAGGCGTCGCTCTGTTCCCGGGTGAGCGGACCGCCGAGGTGCTCCCGGATCTCCGGGTCGGCGTTCATCGCGGCCCACGGGGCGAGGTCCGACTCCCGCCAGCGGCGGAGCAGCAGGCGTTCGGTGCGCAGTTCGTTCAGCGGCGCGCTCGACGGCGCGCTCGATGGCGCGTTCGGCAGCTCGTTCGGCGGTTCGTTCAGCGGCGCGCTCGACGGTTCGTCCGACGCCGCGTTCAGAAGTGCGTTCAGTGGTGCGTTCATGCGGCCACCCAACGGCACCCCGCCCGCCGGGGCAAGCGGAAAATATCCTGGTGCCGGGCGGTGGACCCGTCGGGTAGTGTGCGGAGCATGTCGAGCCCTGAGGCATCCAGGGTGGGGGCTTTCGGTCACGCCGTCAGCCCCCTGCACCCCCGTACCCGTTGAGGCGCTGAGCCCTGCTCGCGCCCTGCGCCCGCGCGCTGGAAGAGCCGCGCGGGCGCCGCTTCGCGTGCGGGCCGGCCTTCGGGGGCTGAGCGCGGTGACGAGACGTCGTCCCTCGTTGCTTCTCCTCGCCCCGGAGCCCCTCGATGCCCCGTCCGCTCTACCTGCTCGCCCTGGCCGTGTTCGCCATGGGCACTTCGGAGTTCATGCTCGCCGGCCTGTTGCCGGACCTCGCCGCCGGCCTGGGCGTCAGCCTCGCCACGGCAGGCGGCCTCACCTCGGCCTTCGCGGCCGGGATGGCGGTCGGCGCCCCGCTGACGGCCGCGCTCGCCCGCAGGAGGCCGGGGCGCGGCAGCCTGCTCGGCCTGCTGCTGCTGTTCGCGGCCGCGCACGTGGTGGGCGCGCTGACCGCGAGTTCCCCGCTGCTGCTGTCGACCCGGGTGATCGCCGCGCTGGCCGCCGCCGGGTTCCTCGCCGTGGCACTGACCACGGCCGCCACGCTGGTCCCGGCGGACCGGAAGGGCCGGGCGCTGGCCGTGCTGCTGTCGGGAACGACGGTGGCCACGGTCGCCGGGGTACCGGGCGGTGCGGTCCTCGGCGCGCTGTTCGGGTGGCGCGCCGCGTTCTGGGCGGTCGCCGCACTCTGCCTGCCCGCCGCCGTCGGCCTCGCCCGGTGCCTCCCGGCCGGGCCCGCGTCCACGGACGGGTCCGACACCCCGGCCCTGCGCGCGGAGCTACGGCAGTTGCGCCGCCCGGCGCTGCTGCGCCCGATGCTGCTCGCCGCCCTCGTCAACGCGGCGACCTTCGGCGGCTTCACCTTCCTCGCCCCCGTGGTGACCGGCGCCGCCGGGCTCGGCGCGCTGTGGGTGCCCGTCGTCCTGGTGCTGTTCGGTACCGGATCGTTCGTCGGCGTCACGATCGTCGGGCGATCGGCGGACCGGCGCCCCGGGGCGGTCCTGGCGGTCGGCGGCCCGCTGCTGGTCGTGGGCTGGCCCGCGCTCGCCGTCCTCGCGGACCGACCGGTCGCCCTGCTGCCCCTGGTGTTCCTGCTGGGCACGCTGTCCTTCGCCGTCGGCGGCACGCTGATCACCCGGGTCCTGTACGAGGCGGCCGGAGCCCCCACCATGGCCGGCGCCTACGCGACCGCCGCCCTCAACCTCGGCGCGACCGCCGGCCCGCTGCTCGCCGCCGCCACACTCGGCACGGCGGCCGGCGACCTCGGCCCGTTCTACGCCGGTGGGCTCCTCGTCGCGGCCGCCCTGCTGATCGCCGCGCTCCGGGCACCCGACGCCGGGTGACGGCTGACGTCGGACGGCCGACGTCGGACGCCTGCCGCCTGCCGCCTGCCGCCTGCCGCCCGACGTCACCCCGCCGGGTGCCCCGGAACCCTACTCGACCACGCGGAGCACGATCTTGCCCTGGATGTGCCCCTGTTCGGCCCTGCGGTGGGCGGCCGCGGCCTCGCGCAGCGGGTACACGCCGTCGATGGCCACCCGGATCCGCCCGTCGGCGAGCAGCGCGGCGAGTTCGCTGAGGTCACTGCCGCTGGAGCGGACCTGCCACCTCCCCTCCGGGAGCACCACGCCGAGTTCGGCCGCCCGCTCGGGCCGGTAGTCGCCGAAGAAGACGGAGACCAGCCGGCCGCCGCGCCGCAGGGCGGGCAGCAGGCGGTGGGCTTCGGGTCCGCCGACGGTGTCGACCAGCAGGTCGGCGTCCGCGACCGCCTCGGCGACCGGTGTGCGGGTGTAGTCCACGAAACGGTCGGCGCCCAGCCCGCGCAGGAACTCCTCGTGCCGCCCGGAGGCGACCGCGATGACTTCCCGCGCCCCGGCGAGGCGCAGGAGCTGGAGCGCGAGGTGCCCGACCCCGCCGGCCGCTCCGACGACCACGGCCGGTCCGCCGCCTTCGTAGCCGAGGCGCTTGTGCAGGAACTGGAACGCGGTCAGCCCGGCCATCGGGACGGCGGCGGCCTCGATGTGGTCGAGGGCCGCCGGTTTGCGCGCCAGGTCGGCGGCGGGCGCGACGGTGTACTCGGCGTAGCCGGCGGCGAACCCGGGGAACCGGACGAGTCCGAAGACCTCGTCGCCGACGCTCCACCCGGTGTCGGGGCCGCCGACCGCCGCGACCACGCCGGAGACGTCGCTGCCGGGGATCACCGGCGGGCGCAGCGCCGGCCGCAGTTCGGCCGGGATGTTGTCGAAGCCGCGCCGCGTGTACCAGTCGGGCGGGTTGATGCCCGCGGCGTGGACCCGGACCAGGACCTCGCCGGGCCCCGGTGCCGGCCGCGGCACGTCCTCGTACTCCAGCACCTCTGGCTCGCCGAAGGCGTGCAGCCGAGCGGCCTTCATCGTGCCTTCGGTCGTCGTGCCTTCGGTCGTCGACTCTTCGGTCGTCGACTCCTCCGTACCCATGTGTCTCCCCAACGCAGGACGGACGGCCCCGGCTAGAATCCGGAGCAGTGCTCCGGAAGAGATTAACCGGAGCAGTGCTCCGATTGTCAACGGCGAGGAACCCCATGCCCCGTGAACCGCACGCCCCCGCCGAGCCGCGCGCGCCCCGCGCCGATGCCCAGCGCAACCGGGACCACCTCCTGGCCGCGGCGGCCACCCTGGTCACCGAGCAGGGCACCCAGGCCTCCCTGCGGGACGTCGCCCGCCGCGCGGGGGTCGGCCTCGGCACGCTCTACCGGCACTTCCCCACCCGCGAGGACCTGCTGGAGGCACTGCTCGGCCGGCGCTTCGAACACCTCGCCGCCCGGGCCGACACCCTCGCCGCCACCGAACCGGCCGAACGCGCGCTGACCGACTGGCTCCACGAGTTCACCCTCGACGCCGGCGCCTACCACGGCCTGCCCGCGACCCTGATGGCGACCCTCTCGGACCCGGAGTCCGCCCTGCACGCGCTCTGCCTGCGGATGCGCCAGGCGGGCGGGCGACTGCTCGCCGCCGCCCAGCAGGAGGGCGTGATCCGCCCGGACGTCACTGCCCTCGACCTCTTCGCCCTGGCCAACGCGCTGAGTTGGATCACCGACCAGGCCCCTACCCTCGCCGAACGCCGGGACCACCTCTTCCGGCTGGTGCTGGACGGACTCCGGCCCCGCCCCTGACCGAGCGACGAAGCGACCAGGCGACCAGACGACCAGACGACCAGACGACCAGACGACCGAGCCACCGACGCCAACCGGCCATTCCCCGGCGGGAATTGTCCGTCCTCCGCCCCGGTCCGAGGATGGGGAGCACCGCAACCGAGCGAACCTTCCGAGGAGCCCCCGTGACCACCGAGCTTTCCGCCGCCACCAGCGCCCAGCGACTCGCCGACCGCTACGCCGCCCTGTGGACCGAGCCCGACGCCGGCGCGCGCCGCGAGGCGATCGAGCGGCTGTGGGCCGAGGGCGGCGTGCACCTGCTGCACCCGCCCGTCGAGGCCCGCGAGGCGGCCGTCCGGGTCGGCTTCGCCGAGCCCGTCCTGGAGGCGCGCGGCTACGAGGAGTTGGAGTTCCGCGTCGCCCGCGCCCACGAGGAGTTCGTGGCGTCCGGCGAGTTCACCTTCCGTGCCCGGCCGGACGCCGTACGGCTGCGGGACGTCGTCCGCTTCGGCTGGGAGATGGTGACCGTGGCCGACGGCGAACCGGTCGGCGGCGGCGAGGAGTTCGTCGTCCTGGACGCCGACGGCCGGATCACCACCGACTACCAGTTCCCGGGGCTCTGAGCGACCGTTCCCCGCAGCGCCTCGGCGGTCGCCGCGTCCGCCGGGAGGAAGGCCTCCAGCTTCAGCTCGGCGAGCGTGACGTCCACGGCGGTGGCGAAGGTGGTGACCGTCGTCATCAGGTGCAGCTCGCCGAGCGAGGTGCGCAGCTCCAGCGGGACGGCGAAGCCCAAGTGCTGCTCCCCCACCTCGGCTTCGGGCACGTACGAGCTCAACTCCTCGTGCAGTTCGCCGAGATGCCTGGTCCGTTCGACGATGTGGCGGGCCCAGGCGGAGAAGTTGAGGATGCGCGGGGCAATGCCGTCCGGGTGCAGGGCGAGCCGGTAGGCGTTGGTGCCGGGGCCGACGAGTCGCGGGTCGGCGCCCTCGGTGATCACGTCCAGGGCCGAGTTGGCGGCGACCACGTCGCCCCGGCGGTCCACCACCAGCGCCGGGTACGGGAGGTGGCCGGCCAGGACGTGGCCGATCGCCTCCCGCACCGGCGCCAGCGACGGCCCGTCCAGCGGCGACTCCGGGTAGACGGGGGCGTAACCGGCGGCCAGCAGCAGCTCGTTGCGCTCCCGCAGCGGCAGGTCCAGCGATTCGGCGAGCCGGACGACCATGCCCCGGCCGGGCGCTGAACGGCCGGACTCGATGAAGCTCAGGTGCCGCTGGGTCGTGCCCGCCAGGGTGGCGAGGTCGAGCTGGCTGAGGCGGCGGCCGGTACGGCGCTCGCGCAGTGCTTGGGGGAAGTCCACGCCACCAGCCAACCCTCCCGTCACGCATCACGCCATTCCCCCGGGGGAATTGAGCCCAGGCACCGCCGCCCGCCAGCATCGGTGCCATGGACATCGGCGTATTCCTCCCCACCGGCCAGGACCAATGGGCCGCCCACGACCCCCGCGACCTGATCGGGTTCGCCCGGCGCAGCGAGGAGGCGGGCTTCTCCTCGCTGTTCGTCAACGACTCCCTGCTGAGCCCGCGGATCGAACCACTCACCATGCTGGCCGCCGTCGCCCCGGTGACGGAGCGCGTACGACTGGGCACCGGCGCCCTGCTGCCGGTCCTGCGCCGCCCGGTGCAGACCGCGCAGACGCTGGCCTCGGTGGACCTGCTCTCCGGCGGCCGGCTGACGGTGGCCGTCGGCGCCGGCTTCCCCGGGCGCTTCGGCCGTCCGCTGCACGAGCTGTCCCAGGTGCCGTGGGAGCGCCGCTTCGCCCGGCTGGACGAGACGGTCGCCCTGTGGCGGGCGGTCTGGTCCGGGGCCGAGGCGTTCCACGGCGAGTTCCACTCCTTCGCCGAACTCCCGCCCGCCACCAAGCCGTTCCGCGCCGGGGGCCCGCCGGTCTGGCTCGGCGGCGCGACCCCGGCGGCCCTGGCCCGCACCGGGCACCACTACGACGGCTGGCTGCCCTACCCTCCCGAACCGGCCGACTACGCCGCCGGGCTCGAAGCCGTCCGGACGGCGGCGCGGCAGGCCGGACGACCGACGGAGGCCGTCACCCCCGCCCTCTTCGTCAACGTCCGGATCGACCGCAGCGCCGGCGCCGCCCGCCGGACCATGGACGCCTACACCCGCGCCAACTACGGTCTGCCGCTGGCCGACACGGAACGAATCCAGGCCTTCGCCATCGGCACCCCCGACGAGGTCGCCGCCGCGCTCGCCCGTTACACGGCGGCCGGCGCCCGGCACGTCGTGGCCCGCCTCGGGGCACTCGAACTGTCCGACCAGCTGGACCAGTTGGAGCGCCTCGCCGCCCTCAGGGCCGGCGAGTCGTGGTGACCGGGCACCGGCACGCGAACCGCCTCGCCCTCACACGCGCCGGCCACACCCGGCCCGGCCGCAATCACCCCGGCCTCACACGCCCCGGGTCGCCGTGATCCGGCCGTCCGCGATCGCCGCCACCAACTCGCCGTGGTCCGCCCCCGTCCGGTCCGCGTAGCGCACCGCGAACTCGGCCACCGCCTCGGCGAATGTGTCCGCGCCGCCGAGGTAGCCGGCGATGGCGAGGCGGTCGCCGGTGCGGGCGTGGGCACGGGCGAGGGTGCGGCCGCAGAGGTCGGCGTAGGCGCGCAGGCCGGAGGGCCGCATGTCGCCGACCTCCACCGAGCCCTTCATGTCGCGCAGTTGGCGACCGTAGAAGTGGCGGCCGGCGACGCCGGTGGTCCAGCCTAGGAAGATGTCGCTGGCGGCCTGCATCAGGTGCTGGCCGGTGACCACCCGGCGGCCGCCGTGGTGGGTGGCGACCTCGGCGTCGACCAGGGCGGGCGGCAGGTGGTCCTCCAGCACCGAGCGTCCGGCCTCCTTGAGCTGCAGGAACAGCGGGTCGCGGGCGTCCCGGCCCTCCAGCAGGACGATGAAGCAGCGGGTGCCGACGCTGCCGACGCCGACCACCTTGGTGGCCGCGTCCACGAAGTGGTAGCGGTCCAGCAGGACCCGTCGGTCTTCGGCGAGGGTGGCCCGGTAGTCGCTGAACACCTTGCCGATGCCGTGCAGTTCGGTCTTCTTGAGCGGTTCGATCAGCGGTGGCGCGCTGATGATCCGCCGGCGCCCGTCCCGTTCCTCGGTGAGCTTGCCGAAGGCCTGCAGGCTGGTGCGGCGGCGGGCGTGGGCGAGCTCGGCCTCGGCGCGCTCGCGCTGCCGGGGTTTGGTGAGCAGCGGCACCAGGTGAGCGGTGTCCACCCGGGCGTACCAGACGGCGAGTTCGCCCATGCCGGCCAGTCGGCGCATCGCCGTCGCGTACCCCTCGACGGCGGCGCGGGCGGCCCGCCGTACCCGGCGCTCGTCCTGGCCGTTGTCGCGGGCGGCCACGGCCACACTGGCGGCGAGGCGCTTGACGTCCCACTCGAACGGACCGGGGTAGGTCTCGTCGAAGTCGTTGACGTCGAAGAGCAGGGCGCGTTCCGGCGAGGCGTACACCCCGAAGTTCACCAGGTGCGCGTCACCGCAGAGTTGGACGGTGAGGCCGGTGTCGGGGGCGGCGTCGAGATCGGCGGCCATCACCGCGGCGGCGCCGCGCAGGTAGCCGAACGGGTTCTCGGCCATCCGCCCGTACCGGATCGGCAGCAGCCGGGTGACCCGGTCCGCCCCCTGCTGTTCGAGGACGGCGAGCGGGTCGGGCCGGTCGGCGGCGGGGATCCACCGGCCGTGGTCGGAGCGGGAGACGCGGTCGCGGGCGGCCCGGCCGCGGCGGCGGCGCTCGGCGGGAGTGGTCATGCGGCGGCTCCGTCCGTCGGCGGTCCTCCCCGCGACGTCGGGGGTCCGCGGGTGCCCCTCCTCGCGACGCTAGGACACGAGTGCCGGAGGGCGCAGCGCACGCCCTCCGGCACTCAGCCGTCCGGGTGAAGCCGGTCGGTTCGCCGTGCGGCGGCCCGCGCCGCGACGGTTCTTGTCACGGCGGGTCTCCGCACGGCGGCTCACTGCGCGGTGAAGTCCGCCATCATCGCCATGTCCTCGTGCTCCAGGTTGTGGCAGTGCAGCATGTACGCCCCCGCGTAGTCGGTGAAGCGCACCAGCACCTCCACCGCCTCGGCCGGACGCAGGTCCACGGTGTCCTTCCAGCCCGCGTCGTACGGGCCCGGGTCCTTGCCGTCGCGGCCGATCACCTGGAAGTGGTCGAGGTGGACGTGCACCGGGTGGTGCAGGTCGGAGGAGAAGCGCCAGCGTTCGACCGTCCCGAGCGCGGGCGTGGCGATGCTCTGACCCGGCTGGTACGGCTCGCCGTTGATGATCCAGCCGTCGGTGCGGCTGCGGCGGAAGGTGAAGTCGCGGGTGGTGACGGCGTCGGAGGCGCTCAGGTCCTCGACCGTGGCGAGCTTGTCGGGCACCGACGAGTCGTCCTTCACCTGCTTCGCGGAGACGTCGAAGCACATCACCTCGGCGGTACGGCCGCTGCCGAACCGGTTGACCAGGCGCACCCGGGTGCCCGGCTCGTAGCGGGAGAAGTCGACGACGACGTCGAAGCGCTCGGCGGGGGCGATCTCGATGCCGTCGTGGGCGACCGGGGCCGCCAGCAGGCCTC
This sequence comes from Kitasatospora xanthocidica, assembly GCF_014656195.1. Lineage (GTDB taxonomy): Bacteria > Actinomycetota > Actinomycetes > Streptomycetales > Streptomycetaceae > Kitasatospora > Kitasatospora xanthocidica. Next base: position 599,429 of record NZ_BNBY01000002.1, read on the forward strand.
CGTCGGAGCCGATCTGGACCAGGGCGTCGCCGCCGGCGGGCTGCGGGTCGAGTTCCAGCCGGTAGAGGCGGGCGTTGGAGGCGTTGAGCAGGCGCAGCCGGTAGCGGAGGCGGTCGACGTCCAGCCGGGGCCAGGGGGCGCCGTTGACCAGGATGACGTCGCCGAGCACGCCGTTGGCGTACGCGGCGGTGACGCCGGGCTCGCCGAGCGCGGGGTCGCTGGAGGGGTAGCTGAAGGAGCCGTCGGCGGCGAACGAGCGGTCGGCGATCATCAGCGGCAGGTCGCGCTCGCCGCGCGGCAGCGGCAGGGCGCCCTCCTCGTCGTCCTGGACGAGGTGGAAGCCGGCCAGGCCGCGCCAGACGCCGGGGCCGGTGTAGCCCATCCGGTGGTCGTGGTACCAGAGCGTGGCGGCGCGCTGCTTGCCCGGGTAGGTGTAGCTGCGCTCGCCGACGACGTTGCGACCGGCCGCGTGGTGCATCCCGGGCATGCCCGCCATGCCCGGCATCCCCGCCATGCCGGCCGCGCCCTGGGCGGCGTCCGCCGACGATCCGACGGGCAGCAGCAGGTCCACCGGGTAGCCGTCGCTGTCCGCCGGGGTGTGCCCGCCGTGCAGGTGGGTGACGGACGGCACCGGCAGCTCGTTGCGGTGCTTGACCACCGTCGTCCGCCCGGAGCGGGTGACCACGGTCGGGCCGGGGAAGCTGCCGCCGTACGTCCAGGCCTCGGTCTTCACGCCGGGCAGGATCTCCAGCTTGGCGACCTGCTGGGTGATCTCGTAGTAGTCGGTGGTGCCCTCCGTACGGACCGGCTTCAACACGGCCGGGACCGGCAGCGGGACCCGGAACGCCTCCGGCAGGTCGAGGCCGCTGCCCAGCAGCCGCCCGGGGCGGCCCTCGGCGAACAGCCGGGCGGCGGAGGGGACGGCGACGGCGACCAGCGCGCCCGCGCCGAGCACGGAGGCACCGATGCCCAGGAAGCGGCGGCGGTTCACTTGGACACCTCCACCGGCCCACCGGGGCGCGGCAGCCGGCCGCTGCCGTCCGGGGCCGCACCGGGCAGCGCCGCCCGGACGGGCAGCGGCAGCCGCCAGGCGCCGGCCAGGACGAACAGGATGCCGCTGACCAGCAGCACGCCGAGGGTGACGTGCAGGCCGAGCGAGCGGGCGTAGCCGGCCGCGATCTGGCCGGTGACCGCGACGGCGAGCAGGAGCGTGGTCCACAGCGGCCAGAGCGGACCCCGGCCGGGCCACCGCACCGCGACGGCCACCGCCAGCTGGAGCACCACCACGGTGGCCAGCGTCATCGCGTTGCCCTCGTGGTCCTTCAGGGACTCGTAGGTACCGTTGAGGAAGCTGCCGGCCAGCATGACCTGGAGCAGGGCCAACAGAGCCAGCGCGGTGGCGGTGGTCCGCAGCAGGACCAGCGGCCAGCGGGGTGCGGGGGCGACAGGGGGGCTGCTCATGTCGGGCTACTCTCTGCTTCGGCGGTCGGGCGGGGCGGGGCGGGCGAGAGCGTAGCTGATCTGACATCACGATCAGCCCCAATAAAGGCCTTTGGTCCTTCCGGTTACCCCATTGCGCCTGCTCGGACCGCCTTTGTCACCCGGACGAGGGATGCCCTTGAGCGGTCCTCAAGGGCATCCCTCATGAGCTTGTCTCATGTCCGGCGTCATGAGCTTGTCTCATGCTCATGCGCCATGAGCTCCTCTCATGCTCCGCGTCATGAGCTCGTCTCATGCTCCGCGTCATGAGCGTCACTCATGTCCCGCGTCATGAGAGAAGCTCATCACCCACCTCATGAGAGGAGCTCATGACCCACCCCCCCCATGAGCCCCTCTCATCTCCCGCCGTCCTACTGCCGTGCCGCCGCCAGCGCCACCGGCCGGGTCCGCAGCAGCGCCCGGACCGGCAGCCCGGTCGCGCCGAGGCAGAGCAGCACGGCTCCGGCGGCCAGCGGCAGGGCGAGCATCGGCGGCACGTACGGGGAGGCGTTGGCGACGCCCCGGGTGACCGGCACCAGGGTGATCCAGGCGATCGCCGCGCCGACCGTCAGCCCGGTCCCGGCCACCAGCAGCGCCTCCCAGCGCATCATGCCGCGCACCTGGCGCCGGGTGGTGCCGGCCAGTCGGAGCAAGGCGACCTCGCGCCGCCGGTCCAGCACCGTCATCACCAGGGTGTTGGCGGCGCTGACGGCGGCGAACCCGCCGAGCACACCCGCCATCACGGTGTTGGCCCAGCCGCTGAGCTCCATGTCCTTGTCGGCCTGGGCGACGAACCCGGCCCGGTCGGTCACGCCGGTCCCGGCGAGCGCGCCCAGCCCGGCGGCCACCGCCGTACGGTCGGCGCCCGGCGCGTCGGCGACCAGCACCTGACTGTCGTACCCGGTGGTGACGTGCGCGGCGACCGCCGCCCGGGGCAGCACGGCCTGGCCGACGCCGAGCCCCCGGTCGTACACGGCGACCACGGCGGGCCGTACGGCGGTGCCGTCGCCGAGCCGCAGCGGGACGCGGTCGCCGACCCCGGCGTCCAGGGCGTCGGCGAGGGTGGTGCTCAGGGCGATGGTGTCGGTGGCGCGACCGAGGTCGGCGAGCGAGCCGCCGCGCACGTCCAGGTCGAGCACCTCGGGCAGCCGGGCCGGGTCGCCGTCGACACCGAGCGCGGGGGCGGAGCTGAGCCGGCCGCCGCTCTCGACGACGAGGCCGGTGCGCAGCACGCCGACGGCGGTGTGCACGCCGGGCACCTTCGCCGCCCGTTCGGCGGTGCCGGCGGGCAGGCCCGGGCCGGTGGCGCCGATCACGTGGTCGGCGGTGACGCCGGCCCGGACGTTCGCGCCGCTGGTGTGGCTCAGGGTGCTCTGCAGGATCAGCAGGGTGCCGCAGAAGGCGGTGACCAGGACGATCGGGGTGATCGCGGAGGCCAGCCGACGGGCGTTGGCGCGGGTGTTGTCGGCGGCGAGCGAGCCGGGCGCGCCGCCGGCCCGCAGCGGGGCGCCGAGCACGGCGGCGGCGATCCGGGCCACCCAGGGGCCGAGCAGGGCGACGGCCAGCATGAGGCACATGACCACGCCGAGCGCGGTCTGGGCGGCCGCGGCACCGTCCAGGGAGGCGGCGACGGTCGCGACGGCGATGCCTCCGGCGGCGAAGAGCAGTCCGAGGACGGTGCGCACCTTGCCCGGGCGGGGCGCCTCGACGGCGGCCTCGCCGAGCGCCTCGGCGGCGCGCAGCCTGGACGGCCGGCGGGCGGCCAGGAAGCCCGCGGTCAGCGCGGCGAGGGTGCAGGTGAGGACGGCGGCGAGCATCGGCAGCGGGCCGACGTCCAGGCGGACGCCCTTCGGGACGGCGCCGCGATCGGCCAGTTGGCCGAACCACCAGCGGGCGAGGGCGAGGCCGGGCAGGATGCCGAGCGCCGCGGCGACGGGGGCCACCAGCACCGCCTCGGCCGCGATGGTGCGGCGGATCTGGCGCGGGGTGGCGCCGATGGCGCGCAGCAGGGCGAACTCGCGGGCGCGCTGGCCGGTGGCGAGGGCGACGGTGCTCATCACCACGAAGACCGCGGTCATGGTGGCGTAGCCGCCGAAACTGCCGCCGAGGCCGATCAGCAGGGTCCGGGCCTCGCCGAGGGCGGGGTGTTCGACGGCGCCGCGGCCGTCGCCGGAGTAGACCTTCGCGTCGCCGCCGACGGCCTGGCGCACCTGTGCGGCGAGCGCGGCGGCGCTCACCCCGTCGCGGGGCTGGACGGCGATGGCGTCGATCCGGCCGGGGTGGCCGGAGAGGCGGTCGGCGGTGGTGTCGGCGAACCAGGCGGTGGGGCCGGCAGCCTGGCTGGCGGCGAGGCCGGAGACCCGGTAGTTCGCGGTGCCGCCGGGCGCGGAGAGCGTGAGGTTCGCGCCGGGCGCGAGGTGGGCGGCGTGCGCGGTGTCGGCGTCCAGGACCACCTCGTTCGCGCCGGGTGAGCGGCCCTCGGTCAGCCGGTCGGCCGGACCGGCGATGCCGAGGGCGGCGTAGCCCCGACCGATCAGAGCCGGGGCACCGGCCGGGGCCGAGGTGCCGGTCAGCGCCGGAGCGCCGGCCGGGGCCTGGCTGCCGCCGGTCGTGGCGGTGAGCGGGAAGGCGGTGTCCGGCCGAGCGGCCGCGACGCCGGGCAGGGCGGTCAGCCGACCCACCAGCGCGGCGTCGGTGCGGGCCCGTTCCGGGGTGGCCTGCTCCTGGGTCTCGGTGTCCTCGCCGACCTTCTTCTGGATCTTGACGGTCTGCTCGGCCGCGACCACCACGGGCGCGGAGGCGTACCTGGTGGGCTGGAGGCCGGCGGTCAGTCCGGTCTGCAGCAGCACGCCGCAGGCCGTCACGACCGCGGCGCCGAGCAGCAGGGCGACCAGGGTGCCCACGAAGGAGGCGGGCCGGAAGCGCACCGAGGCGCGGGCGAGTCCGTTGGTCACGCCGCCGCTCCCACCGGGCGGGCGGTGAGCGCGACCATCCGGTCGGCGACGGCCTGCGGGCCGGGGTGCGGCAGGTCGTCCACGATCGCGCCGCCGGCCAGGAACAGCACCCGGTCGGCGAAGGAGGCGGCGACCGGGTCGTGGGTGACCATGACGACGGTCGCGCCCAGGGAGTCCACGGCCTGCCGCAGCAGGCCGAGCACCTCGTGCGCGGTACGGGTGTCCAGCGCGCCGGTCGGCTCGTCGGCGAAGACCACGTCCGGCCGGGTGATCAGCGCGCGGGCGATCGCGACCCGCTGCTGCTGGCCGCCGGAGAGCTGGCCGGGGCGCCGCCGGGCGTGCTGCCCGAGACCGACCCGCTCCAGCAACTCCCGGGCCCGGGCGCGGTCCTGGCGTTCCCCGGCGAGCCGCTGCGGGAGCAGCACGTTCTGCTCGACGCTCAGCGAGGGCAACAGGTTGAAGGACTGGAAGACGAAACCGATCCGGCTGCGGCGCAGCTTGGTGAGCCGGGTCTCGCTCAGTGCGGTGATCTCCTCGCCGCCGAGCCGGATCTCCCCGGCGTCCGGGCGGTCCAGGCCGGCCGCGCACTGCAGGAAGGTCGACTTGCCGGAGCCGGAGGGGCCCATCACGGCGGTGAAGCTGCCGGGTGCGAGCGCCAGGTCGATCCCGCGCAGCGCCTGCACCGCCGCCTCGCCGCGCCCGTAGCTGCGACGCACGCCGCGCAGTTCGATCGCGGGGACCGCCTGCGCCGCACCGTACCGGTCGGCGCGGTACGGGGCGCCGACGTTCGGAGCGGCAACGTTCGGAACGCCGACGTTCGGAACGCCGTCGTACGAAGCGTCGCCGTACGCGTCGGTGGCGTGCGGATCGGTCCCGCGCTCGTCGGTCCTGCGGCGGTCGTGGCGGCGTGCCATGGCGGGGCCTTCCTTCGGTTCTGCGTCGCTCGTCGTCATCACGCTCAACGCTAGGAAGGACGGGCTCCCCGAACCATGGAGGTCACCGGCGGACCGGGGGTGGGGTTATCCCTACACCGCTTCGGCGGCGACCCCGAGGTAGGCGGCCCGCAGCTCGGCGAGCAGCGGGTGGGCCGGGTCGAGGAGGTTGCCGTCGACGGCAGCCAGCGGACGGACGCCGACGCCCGCGTTCACCGCGAAGGCGGCCGAGAAGCGGGCGAGCCCGGCAGCGGACAGCGGCTCGCGGGACTGCGGGCCCCGGTACGCGCCGGACAGCAGGGCCTCGGTGACGCCGGGCAGGCTCGGCCCCTCCGGCCAGACCAGCCCGTCGTCGTCCAGGAAGCCGACGTTCCAGGTCGCGCCCTCGGTCACCCGGCCGTCCGGGTCGACCAGCAGCACGTCGTCGTAGCCCGCGAGTTGGGCCTGCCGGCGGTGGTGGACCAGGCCGAACAGGCCGACGTGCTTCACCTCCGGCAGCTCCCGCCGGTACACCGCGGTCCGTACCCGCAGCGGGGCGGGCCCGGCCGCCGCGGCCGGACGGGTGGTGACCAGCAGGGCGGGGGCCGCGGGGGCGGCGGGGCGCTCCAGACCGAGTGCCGGGTCGTACACGGTGACCCGGACGGTCACCGGCGCGCCGTCGGCCGGCAGCACCGCGCGGATCCGCTCCCGCGCCTCCTCCCGGTCGAGCTCGACGGCGAACAGCGCGCGGCAGTCCCGGACCAGCCGGTCCAGGTGCAGCGTCAGGCCCCGGACCCGGCCAGCCTCGGCGCGCAGGGTGGTGAAGTGCCCGTAGTTGAGCAGCCCCAGCGCGGCCAGCCGCGCCGGGTCGGCGGGGGCGCCGTCGATCTCGATCTCAGCCATCCCCGGAGTCTGCCAGCTGCGGCGCGGGCAGCGCGGCCGACGGCGGGGCCGGCACCGGGCCCTGCTCGGCCGTCCGCGACGGGGACCGCAGCGGAGACCGCGGCAGGGACTGTCCCGAGGACTGCGCCGAACACCGCGGCGGGGACTGCGGCAGAGGCTGCGGGGCGGGGACCGGCACCGGGCGGTGCGGGGAGGACGGCGGCCGGCGAGCGGCCCGCTCGAACTCCTCGATCCGGTACGCCAGCCCCTCCGGCTCGCCCGCGTCCGACCAGCGCCACGCCTCCGCCCACCACTGCGGCCCGCGCACCAGCGGGAAGCCCGCCAGTGCCAGGTGCAGGGCCAGCGTCGAGCGCGCGTACTCGTGCACCCAGCCGTCGACGCCCCGGTAGTCGGCCGTCTCGTCCAGGCGCAGCCAGCGGCCCTCCTGGCCGGCGGCCAGTATCGGCACCCAGCCGTGCAGCCGGTCGGCGACCAGCAGGAGCAGCCGCCCGTCCTCCTCGCGCACCCGGTAGGAGGGGAGTTGGGGCATCCGTGCCAGCGAGAGCGCGCGCTTCCAGCCGACCACCCACAGGCCCCGGCGCAGGTAGTAGTCGACCGCCGGCCGCCAGGTCCAGTGCGCCTCCAGCCGGAAGCCGGGCAGGCCCTCGGCGGCGGCCGCCGCGTACACCTCGTCCAGCGCGCCGGCGGCCAGTCCGCGCCCGCGCGCCGCCGGGCTCACGTAGAGGGAGGAGACGGCGAGTTGGCCGGGGCCCTTGGTCCAGTTGTCCACCGCGACGGTACCCACGACGGCGCCGCCACCGTCCTGGATCCAGTACCGGCGGCGGTACAGCTCGCCGCCAGGCCACTCGCGGCCGCTCTCCCCCAGCCGCTCGCGCCAGTCGCGCTCGGCGGGCGCCGTTAGCCCGTCCGGGTCCATCAGCTCGCCCAGTTCGCCCTCCACCAGGGACGCCAAGTCCCAGAGCGCGAACCGCCGTTCGTCCCCATCGCCGACCGCCCGCAGCCGCGGCCCCGCCGCCAGCCGGTCCTGCGCCCGCTCCACCGCCGCATCCCACGACCTCACCACGCCGCCACCATAGCGGGGCCCGACGACATTCCGTAATTCAGTGGACACCGAACGTCAGATCGGGTACGAATGCCGCTGTCCGATCAGCCCGGTTCCCACCGGCTTGTCCGGGAGGGGCCGTCAAGGGGAAGGAGATCCCCATGCGCGGCATCTTCGTACGTGCGGTCGTCGGGGCGGCGCATGCCCTAGCGGACGGGCTGGCGCGCCTTCGGAGCCTGGTCCGCCGCGCCGGTCGCGGCCCGGGGGCGCGGCCGGGCCAGCACCACGGCCGCGATCACCAGGGCACCGCCGGCCAGGGCGTTCCAGCCGACCGGCTCCGCGAGGAACAGCGCGCCGATCGCGGTGGACCACAGCGGCATCACGTAGGTGACAGCCGAGGCCACCGTGGTGCCCGCGGTCCGGACGAGACCGAGGTTGAGCAGGTACGCCAGGCCGGTACCGACGGCGCCGAACACCAGCAGGGCGACGGCCGGGCCGGCCCCCGGCCAGTGCGGGGCACCCGCGGCGAGCGGCGCGATGACGGCCAACTCGGCCGCGGCACAGCCGATCTGGAGCGCGGAGAGGGTGGTGACCGACTCCGGTCGCCCGGACAGGAACCGCCGCAGGTAGGCGAAGCCCGCCCCGTAGCAGCAGGCGGCGGCCAGGCAGGCGAGGCCCCCGGCGGCCTCACCGGAGCCGATGCCGCGCCAGACCCCGAACACGACGAGCACCCCGGCGAACCCCAGCGCGAGCCCGATGAGCCGGCGGGCGCCCGGGTGGCGCTCCTCGGGGACGGTGAGCACCGCGAACAGCAGGGTGAACAGGGGAGTGGTCGCGTTCATCACCCCGGCCAGCACCGAGCTGATCCTGGTCTCGCCGAACGGGAACAGGATGAACGGCACGGTGTTGAGCAGCACCGCGACCACCGCCGAGTGCCCCCACAGCGCACGGTCGCGCGGCACCCTCTCGCCGCGCAGCAGCAGAACGGCTCCCAGTGTGACCGCGCCCAGCAGGCACCGCCACAGCGCCACCCAGACCGGGGGCACCCCCGCGTCGACCGCCACCTTGATCAGGGCGAAGCTCGCACCCCAGATCGCCGACAGTGCCGCAAAACCCGGCAACCAGCGCCGCACCGCAACCACCCCCGCATTCCTCCCGTGTTCCCTGCACCTGGACAGAGGGTGCTCCGGCGCCCGAGCATGAGTCCAACAAGTGGCAGTCCGACGTGGATGAGGAAGTCTCATGTCCCCAGGTCACAGGTACCAGGACGTCCGATGACCACGGACGTCAACCTGGCACAGCTCAGGGCCCTCATCGCGGTCGCCGACACCGGCAGCTTCGGCGCGGCCGCCGACGAACTGGGCATCAGCCAGTCCGCCGTCTCGCACGCCGTAGCCGCCCTGGAGCGGGCCCTGGACGCGCCCGTCCTGCTGCGCGGCAACCCGAGCCGGCCGACCCCGCTCGGCCGGCAGGTCCTGCCGCACGCCCGTACTGCGGTCGCCGCGGCCGCCGCCGTGCGCACCGTCGCCACCCAGCACGCCGGCGGCCTGACCGGCACCGTCCGGCTGGCCGCGCCGGCCACCGTCTGCCAGGCGCTGCTGCCCGGGCTGCTCCGGGACTGGAAGGCGGCCTACCCGCAGCTCACCGTCCGGGTCTTCGAGGGCGAGGACGCCGAGCTCGCCACCTGGCTGGAGGCCGGCACGGTGGACGCCGCCGTCCTGGTCGACGCCGGGCCGCCGCAGCCCGGAGCGGTCCCGCTCGGCGCCGACTCGATGCACGCCCTGCTGCGCCGCGACCACCCGCTCGCCGGGCAGGAGACCATCCATGTGACTGAGCTGGAGGACGACGACTTCCTGCTCTCCGAGGGCGGCTGCGAGCGCCACATCCGGGAGGCCTATCGGCGGGCCGGCACCCGCTTCTCGCCGCGGCACCGGATCCGCGACCTCAACACCCTGATCGGCATGGTGAACGCGGGTGTCGGGGTGTCGGTGATGCCCGCACTGGCACTGACCATGCTCCCGGCCGACTGCGTACTGGTCCCGATCCGGCCCGCCGTCCACCGGAGGCTCACCCTCACCGGGCCGGCGGGCCGACCGTGGACCCCGGCGGTCAGCGGACTGCTGGCGGGGCTGGCCTCGATGAACAAGGGCGCGGGCGGAGTCGCGGGCAGGGTCGCGGGCGGAGCCACGGGCGACGGCGAGGGGAGCGACTCGAACACGAGCAAGGCCCTGGCGGTGGCGCCGAGCTGAATGGAGCTTTTCGGCGCCAGGGGCCGGGCCGGTGGAACTTTCCGCCGATCCGGGCTGCGGCGGCTGGTCGGCGCGGGCGTACGGCCGGAGGGTGACGGCATCCCAGCCGTACGCCCGAAGGAGGACCTGTTGTCCGCTCAGCCGCTGCCCCCACCGTCCGCCCGACCGGGCCACCCGCACCCGCGCCGCTGGTGGGCACTCGGTGCGCTGCTCACCGCCGAGGCGATGAACCTGCTGGACGCGACGATCGTGCAGGTCGCCGCGCCGCGCATGCGCGCCGACCTCGGCGGACCGGCCGCCGCCGTGCCCTGGCTCACCACCGCGTACACCCTGCCGTTCGCCGTCCTGCTGCTCACCGGCGGTCGGCTCGGCGACCGGGCCGGACGCCGGCGGATGTTCCGGATCGGCGTCATCGGCTTCCTGCTCTCCTCGCTGGCCTGCGCCTGTGCGCCCACGCTCGGCGCGCTGCTCGTCTTCCGGGCCGTCCAGGGTGCGGCGGCGGCCGTGATCGTGCCGCAGACCATCGGCCTGATCAAGGCGATGTTCCGCGGCCCCGAGACCGCCCGGGCCCTCGGCACGATCGGGCCCGTGATGGGAATCGCCGCGGTCGCCGGACCGGTGCTCGGCGGGGTGCTCACCCACGCCGACCTCTTCGGCTCCTCCTGGCGGGCGGTCTTCCTGGTCAACCTCCCGCTCTCGCTCGCCGTCCTGACCCTCGCCCCTCTGCTCATCGAGGACCGCGCCCCGCGCCGCCCCGGCCTCGACCCGGTCGGCAGCGCGCTCGCGGCACTCGCCACCGGACTGCTGGTCCTGCCGCTGCTGGCCACCGGACACACCCCGCCGGTGTGGCCGGCCGTCGGTGCGGCAGCCGCGGTCGCCTTCGTCGTCCACCAGCGGCGCGGGGCCCGGCGCGGTACCGACACCCTGGTCGAGCCGAGCCTGTTCACCTCCGTGCGGTTCCCGGCCGCGCTGGTCGCCCTGGCGCTCGCCTTCGCCGCCACCACGGGGCTCGGCCTGGTCGTCGTCCTGCAGCTCCAACTCGGCAGCGGTGCGGATGCCCTGGCCTCCGGCCTGACCCTGCTGCCGATGTCGGCCGGGCTCGCGGCCGGTTCCGTGTGGGCCGGCTCCTCGCTGGTCCCGCGGTACGGGGCGCGGGTGATGCCCGCCGGGGTGGCCGTCATGGCGATCGGGGTGACGGCCGCCATCGGCGCCTACCGGACGGGCGAACGGCCGGACGCGCTGCCGTACGCACTCGCCGTGGTCGGACTCGGGCAGGGGCTGTTCACCCCGGCCTTCTTCACCACCGCCCTGCGGCCGCTGCGACCGCAGGAGACCGGATCGGCCGCCGGCCTGCTCAACGCCGTCCAGCAGCTCGGCTCGACCCTGGGCGTCGCGGTGCTCGGACGGATCTACCTGGCCGCCCCGGACAGCGCCGGGGCCCAGCGCGCCTGCTGGGTCGCGGTCGGAGTGCTGGCGGCCGTCGTCGTCGCCGGGCGGGCCATGAGCGGCGCTCATACCTCCCCCGCCGCCGTCCCCACCGAACCACGCGCGACAGAACCGGACGCGGCAGAACCGGAGGCGACGGCACCGGAGGCGACGGAACGGAACACGGCAGGACCGGACACGGCAGAATCGGACGGTGCGTCCGACCCCCGGGAACCCACTCATGCTCGATGACCTCGACCGCGCGCTCGTCCACGCCCTGCGCGTCGACGGGCGCGCCCCGTTCAACCAAATCGCCGCCGTCCTCGACGTTTCCCCGCAGACCGTCGCCCGCCGCTACCGGCGGCTGCGGGCCGAGGCCGGACTCCGGGTCGTCGGGCTCGCCGACCCGCACCGGGCCGGACGCTCACAGTGGCTGCTGCGCCTGACCGCCGGCCCGCACACCGCCCAGAACCTCGCCCAGGCGCTGGTCCGCCGCGCCGACACCGCCTGGGTGAAGCTCGCCTCCGGCGGCACCGAGATCACCGCCATCGTCGACACCGGCCCCGGCCCCGAGGGCCACAGCCTGCTGCTGCGCGACATCCCCCGTACCGCCGCCGTCACCGACGTCGCCGCCCACTGCCTGCTGCACACCTACCGCGGCGGCCCGAGCGCCTGGCCGGCCAGCACCGAGGCACTCAGCGAGGACCAGCAGGCCCGGCTGCGCCCGGCCACCGCCGACCCCACCCCGTCCGGCCTCCCCCCGTCCGGCCTCCCCTCGTCCGGCCTCGCGTCCGGCGGCCTGGACGAGTCCGACCACACCCTGCTCGGCGCGCTCCACCGGGACGGCCGCACACCCCTCGGCGACCTCGCCGCCGCCACCGGCCGCACCCCGGCCACCGTCGCCCGCCGACTCACCGAACTCCGGTCGGACGGCACGGTGTTCCTCGACGTGGAGCTCGACCCCCGGCTGCTGGGCGCGGACATGCAGGCACTGCTCTGGCTGAGCGTCGCCCCCGCCCACCTCGACCGCGTAGGCCACGCCCTCGCCACCCACCGCGAACTCGCCTTCGTCGCCGCCACCACCGGGCCCAGCAACCTCGCGGCCCTCGCCCTGTGCACCGACCCGGCCGACCTCCACCGGTACCTGACCCAACGGCTGGGCGCCGTCCCGGAGATCACCGCCCTGGAGTCCGCCCCCGTCCTCCGCACCCTCAAGTCCGCCGGCCCGGTCCCGGCACCCTTGGCACGGCCCTGACCGGACGACGAGGGGACGACGACGAGACGAGAGGGCCGACGGAACCGACACCCCCGGTCAATCCCGCAGCCGGACGCCGTCGAGCACCACGCCCACCACGCTGCGCGCCGGAACGGCGCCCCACATCCGCGAGTCCGTGCTGAACTCCGGGTTGTCACCCAGCAGCAGCACATGACCGACCGGCACCGTACCGCCCGCCACGACCGGACGCACCGACGGCGGGACCGGATCACCGGGCAGCGCGGCCAGGCGCTTCACCAGCAGCCGGTCCGGCTGCCGCCTGGCCGGGCCGACCGGCGAGGCGCCGACCGTTGCGGCGCTGACCGGTGCGGCGCCGGCTGGTGCGGCACCGAGGCCGTCCGGGGAGACCACCACGATCCGGCCCGCACGCAACCGGGCCGGGCCCCGCCGCAGCACCAGGACCCGCTGACCAGGCCGCAGCGCCGGACTCATGCTCGGGCCGGAGACCACGACCACCGACATCACCACCCGCAACAGCCCCGCGAGGGCCACCGCGACCACCACCAGCCCGCCACCGACCACCACCAGCAGCCCCACCCCTGCACCTCCTCCGCTCAGCGAACCGACCGACTGGACACCCGGACCCGCATCACCACCGGCACGGCCCCGCCCGACACCTCACAGCCCGACACCTCACACCCCGCCCGCCCGGATCGACACGACCGCGTCCTGGTAGCCGGAGGCCTGGAGGGTGAAGAGTTCCGCGTAGCGTCCGCCGAGGGCCATCAGGGCGTCATGGGTGCCGTCCTCGATCACCTGGCCGGCGCCGAGGACGACGATCCGGTCGGCGTCCCGGACGGTGCTGAGCCGGTGGGAGATCACCAGGCTGGTGGCGCCCCGGCGCAACTCGCGGAGGTTCTCGTGGAGTTCCTGTTCGGCGGCGGCGTCAAGGCCCGCACTGGGTTCGTCGAGGATCATCAGGTCGGCGTCACCGCGCATGAACGCCCGTGCCACCGCGAGGCGTTGCCATTCACCGCCGGACAGGGAGTGGCCCCAGCCCGCCTCCGTCACTCCTTCGGGCAGGAAGATCCGGCTGAGCAGGGCGCCGTATCCGCCGTCCAGTCGTCGCACCCGGTCGTGGATGCCCGCCGCGCGGGCGGCGTCGGCGATGCGGGCCTGGTCGTCGAGGTGGGCGAGGCGGCCGAGGCCGATGTTCTCGCCGGCGGTCAGGTCGTAGCGGCAGTAGTCCTGGAAGACGACGCCGATCCGCTGCCGGTACTCGTCGGGCGGGAACTCCCGGATGTCGACGCCGTCCCAGAGCACCCGGCCGCGGTCGGGGTCGTAGAGCCGGCAGAGCAGTTTGACGAGGGTGCTCTTGCCCGCGCCGTTGAGGCCGACCAGGGCGGTGACGGTGTCGGCCCGCAGGGTGACGGAGACGCCGCGCAGGATCCACGGCGCGTCGGGGTGGTAGCGGAACCAGACGTCCTGGAACTCGATGGTGCCGCGCAGCGCCGCGGGCGGGCGCGGGTCGGTGGCGGGGGCGAGGTCGGGCGGGGCCTCGCCGAGCGTGCGGTAGTGGTCGAAGGTGAGCGCGGCCTGGTAGGCGGAGGCGCCGCCGGCCGCGAGCTGGCCGACACCGGTCTGGATGCCGGCGACCGCCGCGAGGCACACCGAGACCTGGCCGAGGGAGAGTTCGCCGTGCCGGGCGGCCCGTACCGCCCACAGCAGGCCGAGCGCGTAGACGGCCACGCCGAGGAGTGAGGCGGGCAGCCGACGGGCGAGGTTCTGCCGGTCGGTGCGTTCCTCGGCGCCGCTGACCGCCCGCAGTTCGTGCCGGGCGCGCCCGCGCAGGAAGTCCTGCAGGCCGAAGAGGCGGATCTCCTTCACGGCGTCGACGTCGGACACCAGGCTGCTGTAGAAGGACTGGCGCCGGTTGCGGGACATGGTCTCGCTCAGGACGGCGGCCCGGCGGCGGCCGGCCGCCAGCTGGGCCCGCACCAGGGGCAGCGTCAGCACCAGGGTGAGCACGCCGAGCAGCGGGTTGACGACGAAGACCGTGACGAGGAAGCCTCCAACGGTGAGGAGCGCCTGGAGGCTGCCGAAGGCCGCGCCGACCAGGATGTCCGGGGCGACGCCGCCGGCCTGTTGGGCGAGGCGGAGCCGGTCCTGGAAGCGCGGGTCCTCGAAGGGCCGCAGGCCCGGCAGCCGGTTGACCGCGTCGAACAGTTCCTCCTGCACCCGCAGTCGGATCGCCCGACTGGAGCGCGCCCGGGTGTACTCGCCGAGCGCGGGGAACAGCGCCATGCCGAGGCTGGCCGCGACCAGCAGGACGCAGGTGCCGGTGGTCGGGCCGTCCGCGGCGCCGGTGAGCGCGTCGAACAGCCGGCTCACCAGCAGCGCGGTGGCGGCGGGCAGCAGGCCGGCGACCAGCCCGCAGAGCAGCGACAGCAGCAGGGTGGTCCGGCCGGACCGCCAGGCGAGCGCGCAGGCGGCACCCGCCGAGCGGAACGCCCGCCAGGCTCCCGCCCCTGATCCGGCCCCGGTCCCGGCCCCCGATCCGATCCCCGCTCCGGCCGGACCCAGGCCGACCGGACGGCGGCCGGTCGAGCCACCGCTGTTCGACCCACCACCGACCTGGCCACCCTCGGTCGGGCCACCACCGACCGGGCCACCACCGACCGCACCACCACCGACCGGGCCGGCGGAGCCACCGGTATGAGTCCCGCTCATCGCGCGGCGGTCGGGATGACGAGCTCGCCCGGGACCAGGTGGTTGGTGAGCCGGCCGTCCGCGTCGACGGAGACGTAGCTGGGCCAGCGCACGATCCCGAACGCCTCGGCCGTGGACTCGGGGCCGGCACCGGAGGTCTCGACCGACACCCGGGCGACCGGCTCCAGCAGCGTGCGCAGCTCGGCGACCACCGGCCCGCTGCCCTTGACGACGGCGAGGACCCGCTCGCGCCCGCCCGGGTAGCCGGTGACGGCCTTGACGAAGTCGGGCGCCTGCTCCAGGCACGGCCCGCAGGTCCCGGAGAAGAAGCCGACCACGGCGGGTGCGCCGACCAGGTCGGCCCTGGTGACGTCGCCCTCCGCTCCGGTGGATGCCCGGAATTCCGGTACGGGAGCACCATCCGGAATCCGGTTGTCGGGCACCGAGACGCCCGTCCTGATATTTCCGAAGGAGGTCGGCGAACCGTGCGCGGAACCATGCGTGTTGATTTTCCGGGCGAGCGCGAGCGTCAACATCAGATTGAACAGCGAAAGACAGCCGATAATGACGACGAAAAGCATGGTCATGACGATTCCGTGCCTCGTTCCTGGTTCGGTCGGGTACAGGGAGGAATTCCGGTACGAATCCCCGGTGGAATCCGGGAGGAAAGGGGCACCGCGCCGCCCGGGAGGGCACCCCCGGACCGGGTCGGGCGGCCCGAACGGCGAGAGGCGGGGGCGGGGGCGGGCGCGGCTCAGCGTGCCGCCGAGAAGAGCTCGACGAGCGTGTCGGTGGCGATGATCAGCGCGCTCGCGAAGCCCGCCACGAGCAGTACGACGGCCACCCCGGCCGGCCCGAGGCCACCGGGGCCGGGCGCGGTGCTCGCCGCCAGGCCGGCCGCGGCGACGGCGATCAGCACCAGGTTGCGCACCACATGAGCCTTGCTCACGGGCACGCCGGAGGCGCCGAAGCAGGAGCAGGAGACGTCGGCGCCCTGCCGCAGCAGCCGGACCAGGACGGCGGAGAACAGCGCGATCAACCCGCCGGTCGCGGCGAAAGCCCAGGTCGAGACGGGTTCGGGCACCCAGACCAGGAGGGCCAGGGCAGCCTCGGCGACCGGGACCCCGACCGTCGCCGCACCGGTCAGCCGGGGCGGCAGGACCGCCATCACGCGCAGCGCGGAGGCGAAGTCGCGGCGCGCGCGGAACTTGGTGAGGGCGGATCCGGCGAACACCACCGCGATCACGGCGCGGCAGCCGAGCAACAGGTATGCGGTCATGACTCCCCCTCCGCCGGTGCCCCCGCCGACGCAGGACGGGGGCACCGGCGGCCGTGTGTCAGCCGACCGGCTCGACCGGCTCGACCGGCTCGACCGGCGAACCGGAACGGGCCGGCAGACAGGTCGACAGACGGGCTGGCAGACGGGCCGGCAGACGGATCAACGGACGGATCAGCGGACGATCAGCAGCCGCCGACGATGACGTACGTGACACAGGACGGCTTGACCGCACAGTTCCAGGAGCAGCACTCCGTGACGTACAGGTTTTCACCGCTGCAGTGCGTGGTGGTGCCGGCCGGGCAGGCGCAGTACGCGTCCGCGACATCGGCCTTGCGGCCACCGGAAACCACGCGGTCGACCAGGTTGAGAACTGCCTGAACCATTTGTTCCTCCACTCGGGAAGATGGATTGGAGAGGCTGTGCACTTACTGACGAGATCTCGCGGTTCGAAAAGCTAACCGACCGCTCGAGAGCTTGTCTAGACCAACTTCGAAAGCGGTCAACGGACGGAAATCCGGAACGAGAGGCTCCTGTTCCCGGCGGTTCACACTCCCCCGTCCACCGGGTCTTGACCCGCCCTCCGAGACAGGTCTATACCAGTGGGAGCCCACGGCAACCACCCAACGCCCCTGGGCAGTTCGGCCTGCCGCCGCGCCACCCCCACCTCCGGCGCGAAACGGGCACTTCCCCCACCGCCGTTTCCTGGAAGGCTTCCGATGGAACGCGCCATTCCCCCACACCCGACCGGCCCGGAACACCCCGCCGATCCGCCCGGCACCTCCACCGCCCGAAACCAACCCCGGATCCAGCCCCGAACCCGGCCCCGCAACCGGCACCGCGTCCGCTCCGGCCGGACCGCCCTCGCCGTGACCGGCGTGCTCGGCCTGGTCGCCGGAGTCCTCGCCGCACTCGTCGGCACCGGCGCCGCCGCGGCGGACACCACGGCCGCCACGGACACCTCGGCCATCACCGCCGCGACCGGTCTGGGCAGCAACTGGTACGCCTCGGCGCCCTATCTGATGCCCGAGGACAACAGCCCGCCGGACGCCGCCGCCGTCATGGACGCCACCGGCCAGAAGGCCTTCCAGCTGGCCTTCGTCCTGGCCCAGGGCAACAGTTGCTCCCCCGCCTGGGGCGGCACCTCCTCGATCGACACCGACACCACCATGCCGAACGTCATCCAGACCGTCCGCGGCAAGGGCGGGGACGTCTCGGTGTCGGTCGGCGGGTACGGCGGCACCAAGCTTGGCCAGGTCTGCGGCACGCCGGAAGCGACCGCCGCCGGCTACCAGAAGGTGATCACCAAGTACCAGCTCAAGGCGATCGACTTCGACCTGGAGGAGCCGGAGTACGAGAACACCGCGGCCATCCACAACGAGATCGGCGCCGCGCGGATCCTCCAGCAGAACAACCCGGGCCTGTACATCTCGATCACCACCGCCGGCACCAACGCGGGCACCGGCTGGTTCGGCACCCAGATGCTCAACGAGGCCAAGTCGCAGGGCTTCACGCCGAACAACTACTCGATCATGCCGTTCGACGGCGGCTTCAACGGCGCGGCTGCGCAGACCGACGCGCTGGTGAAGTTCAACGGGATCCTGCAGACCACCTTCGGCTGGAACGAGGCGACCGCGTACGCCCACGAGGGCGTGTCGCTGATGAACGGCCGCACCGACGCCGCCGAGTACTTCCGCCAGGCCGACTTCCAGACCGTGCTGGACTTCGCCACCGCGCACGGCCTGGCCCGGTACACCTACTGGTCGGTCAACCGGGACCGGCAGTGCCAGGGCCCGGTCGACCCGGGGCTGTCCGGCTCCTGCTCCAGCGTGGCGCAGAACGACTGGGACTTCACCAAGTACACGGTGAAGTTCGCCGGGGCGACCCCGCCCACCACGCCGCCCACCACGCCGCCGACGACTCCCCCGACCACACCGCCGACCAGCCCCGGCACCCCGGGCGCCTGCACCGCGCCGGCGTGGAGCGCGAGCACCACGTACACCGGCGGCGCCAAGGTCTCGTACAACGGGCACAACTACCACGCCAAGTGGTGGACGCTGAACGAGGTGCCGAGCGCCAGCGGCCAGTGGGGCGTCTGGGCCGACGACGGCCCCTGCTGACCGCACCCCGGCTGACCGCGCCCCGGCCGGCCAGGCCCCGGCCGACCGAACTCCGCCCGGGCACACCGGGCAAAGCGGCCGGACCGACCGGACCGGCAGAGCCGGCCGCATGACCGAACCGCAGGCGTGGGGG
>NZ_BNBY01000002.1:617867-671636 GCF_014656195.1 Kitasatospora xanthocidica
GTGCACAACCCCGGTGCCCCTCACGCCGGTTCAGCACCGGCACCGACCGGCGGCCCGGTCACCGCGACGCCGCGAACCGCTCCCGCAGCTCCTGCAGCACCTGTGCCGCCTCCGGCAGCCCGGCCGCCTCGCAGCGCGCGATGCCGCCCGTCAGCCGGGCCACCGCCGCCCCGGTGCGGCCGAGGTCGCTGCCCTCGATCAGCGCGGCCAGCCGGACGGACTCCGCCCGCGGCGCCTCGGCCCGCTCGCCGCCCCCGTCGTAGACCGCGACGGCCCGCTCGACCTCGGCCAGCGCCTCCTCGTACCGCTCGGCGACGGCCAGGCAGCGCGCCCGCTCGTAGTGCGAACCGCCGCGTAGGTACCAGGCGTTGTACTCCTGGCCGCTCTCCTCGGCGGCCGCGCCGACGCCGTCCGCCTCGGCGATCAGGGCCAGCGCGGAGTCCATCCCGTCGGCGCCCCGGGCGCGCATCGTCGTCCGCGCCAACTCCCGTAGGGTGGCGGCCATCTGGTCGACCTGCGGGGCCTTGCGGTGGGCCTCCCGGGCGCGGGCCAGTGCCGCCTCGGCAGCGTCCCAGCGGTCCGCCTGGGCGAGCGCCAGGGCGGCCTCGCAGGCGACCATGGTGTGGGTCTCCTGGTCCTCCCAGCCGGCCACCAGGTCGGCCAGCCGCAGGTACTCCTCGGCCGCGTCCCGGTACTCCTCCAGTTCGGCCAGGCCGCGGGCGAGGTCCAGCCGGGTCTGGGCGAGCATCCGGACGTCCAGCCGGGCCGCCGACGCGTCGAGCAGCACCGATTCCAGGACGGCCACCGCGTCCGCCGTCCGGCCGGTGTCGCGCAGCACGTCGGCCAGCTGCAGCCGCACCTGGGCGGCCTCCTCGACGGCCTCCGGGCCCTTGCGGTCGTAGCGCGCGGCCGCCTCGGACAGCGCGCGGACCGCACCGCCGAGGTCGCCCACCTGCATGCAGGAGTGGCCGAGCATCATGTACGTCGGCGCGTACGGGTAGGAGTCGTCGCCCCAGCGCGCGGCCTCGGCCAGCGCCCGGTGGAACACCTCGGCCGCCTGGGCCGGTTCGCGGCTCTGCAGCAGCGCCTGGCCCAGCAGACCGAGCACCCGCGGCGTGTGCCAGGGCAGCTCGGCCGCGTCCAACTGGGCCAGCACCTCGCGCAGTTCGGCCACCGCCTCGGCCAGCCGGCCCTGCCGGGCGGCGGCGTCCGCGGTGTACTGCCGGGAGGTCGCGGCCCGCCGGTCGGAGCCGAGCTCGACGGCGCTCCGGTGGTAGCCGCCGACCGCCGCCTCGAAGCGCGCGACGGTCTCCGCGGCGGGCTCCGGCAGCGCCTCGACCAGGTCGTGGTGGGCGGCGTAGGCGCGGGTCTGCAGCACGATCAGGTAGTCGTCGTCGGTCAGCTCGCCGGCCGACCGCAGCTCCTCGGCCCGGGCCAGCGCCGCGTCGAGCGCGGGCCAGTCGGCCGCCTTCGCCTTCGCCTCGGCCTTAACCTCGGCCTTAACCTCGGCCTTAACCTCGCCCTTCGCCTCGCCCTTCGCCTCGGCCTTAACCTCGGCCTTAACCTCGCCCTTCGCCTCGGCCTCGAGCTCGCCCTTCGCCTCACCCTTCACCTCGGCCTCGCCGTCCTCGGCCCCCGATGACGAGTCCTCCGACGACGAGTCCCCCGACGCCTCCGCCACCTCCGACGCCTCGTCGAGGTCGACGATCAGCGTCCGGGTGCGGACCATCAACGCCGACCCGGCCATCCCCGCCGCCTCGAACAGCGCGGCCGCCTCCAGCAGCCCCGCCTTGCCCTCCGCGTACGCGTCGCGCTCCAGCGCCTCGTGGGCACGCTGCTCGGCGAGTTCGGCGCGCAGCCGCTCGGGGCTGCCGACGGCCGTGCCCTCGGGGTGGACGAAGTCCGCGGCCGCGACCCGCTCGGCGATCCGCTTCCACAGCCGGTCGGAGTCCGGGTGCCCGAGCAGCTCCAGCTCGCGGGCCCGGACCACCAGGGCGGTGAAGTCCTCCGGTTCCGCCTCGACCGCCCGACGCGGCGCGGGCGCGACGGCCGGGACGGCGGCCGTCGTCCCGGGCGCGGCGGCGGCCCGCACGCCCAGTGCCAGCGGCTCGGACGTCAGCGGCTCGACGGCCAGCCGGGCGCGCCGCGCGGCGCCGACCGCGTCGGTGCCGTTGCGGGTGTCGAAGCGGGCGGCCAGCGCGTCCGCCTCGGTGCGCAGGTGGGCGAGCAGGGTGTCCACCGTCCAGGCGGTGCCGGCCGGGCCGCTGACCGCGAGCTCGCCGTGGCCGGCCCGGGCCAGGGCGGCGATCAGCACCTCGACGCCGGTCAGGAAGTCCAGCCGGGCGGCGGCCTCGCCGGTGACCGCGAACAGGTCCCGGTTCTCGGCGAGCAGTTCCAGGCCGCGCGGCTCGTTGCCGGACAGCGCGCAGAACTCGATGTGCCGGGCGACGGCGCCCAGCATCGAGGACTTGCCGCGCGCGAAGCGGTAGCCGGTCAGGTGCGCGGAGCGGGCTTCGTCCGTGCGGCCCCGGCGCAGCAGCGGCAGCAGGGCGACGGACTGGCTGAGGTACGGCTCCAGTTCGCAGGTGCTGCGGCCGCCGAGCACCGGGGCGAGCACCTCCAGGGCCCGGGCGTCGTCGCCGAGGTCGATGAAGTGCCGGGCGCGGGCGCGGGTCTCGCAGGCGGGGCAGTCGCTCATCTCGGAGCGCGGGCGGGCCGTCCACAGCTCGTAGGCGTCCTGGACGCCGACGCCGGTGACCTCGGCCAGGTGGTAGCGCTCGGCGTAGTACGGGTGGAGGCCGTGGCCGGCCGCGCGGTAGCGGTCGCGCAGTTCGGTGAGCCAGCGCTCGACGGCGGCCAGCGGCACGTCCGGGTTGTCCCGCAGCGCGCCGGCCACCCACTTGAAGCGCCAGAACACCTGGTGGCGGGCCCATTCGCCGAAGCCGTCCGGGTCCTGGTCCCAGAGCTTGAGCACCCGGGCGAAGACGACCGGGGTCTTGTTCCGCTCGCCGTCGTACTCGTAGGCCTCCATCAGTTCGAGCAGTGCCATCGAGCGGACCTTGGTGTCCTCGAACTGCTCGGCGGCGTCGACGAGTTCCTCGGCGGTGACGGTCCGGGTGCGGCCGTACGGGCGGGAGTCGTTCTCGTGCAGCGCGGCCATCACCGCGTCGGGGGTCTCCAGCATCACGCCTCCTTCGGGCCTTGGTGATCCGGGCCGCCCGCCTCGTGGCCGAGCATGGCGTGGTCGAGCAGGCTGATGAACGACCGGTTGAGCAGGGCGGATTCGCTGGCCTTGAGCGGGCGGCGGGTCATCAGCACGGCCTGTCCGTACAGCGCCTCGACGGCGGTGACGGCCAGTTCGCGGTTGGTCACCGTCGCGGCGCGGCGCACCAGCGGGTTGAGGTGGTTGAGCACCAGCTGGGCGCGGGGCGCCTCGGCGCGCAGCGAGCCGAGGATGTCCGCCCACAACCCGTCGGCCTCGTCGGCGAGTTGGGCGCGGGTGCGCTCGTGCCGGGCCTCCCGGTTGTCGAGCAGCAGGGCGGGCGCGTTGGTCGGGTGGAAGCTGCGCAGGGCGACGTCGCAGTCGAACCGGCCGACCACCTCGCGGGCGATCGCCAGGAAGGCGTTGGCGGCCAGCTCGGCGGCCGGGTCGACGGTGTCCAGGTGCGCGGTGACGGTGCTCGGGTCGAGGTCGGAGACCGAGACGCCGGGGCGGATCTCGGGCAGCCGGTGCACCAGGTCGTGGTCGTAGGTGTAGCCGCCGTTGACCACGCCGAGGCCGGCCGCGCCGGCGATCGGGGCGACCTGGCGGAACTCCTCGACCGTACGGGTCACCAGCACCACCGGGTGGCTGCGGGCGAACTCGTCCAGGGTGACGTTGCCGTCGGTGGTCTCGAACGGCAGCCAGGGCAGCATCATCCGCAGCAACTCGTCGTCGTAGCGCGCGAGTTCCTTGACCGCCAGGTGGTGGACGGACAGGAAGCGGTGCAGCAGCGCCGGGTCGCTCGCGGACAGGCCGGTCAGCCAGTCGCGGATCCGGGCGCCGAGCGCGTCGCGGACGGCGGCCAGCGTCTCGTCGGCGTACAGGCCCTCGCGGGAGGCGGTCGGGCGCAGGCCGTCGGTGTCGACGACGCAGCGGACGAAGAACGCCCAGTCCGGCAGCAGTTCGTCGGCCTGGTCGGAGAGCAGCATGCCCTTGAGGTGCACCCGGTGGCCGTTGCGGCGCGAGGGCGGGGCGGCGTCCGGCAGCACGTACGCGACGCCGCGCAGGCCGACCAGCGGCAGGTCCAGCTCGATGGTGTCGAGCGGGGTGAAGTCGAAGGTGGCCCGGCAGTACTCGGCGAGCGCGTC
The DNA here is from genome assembly GCF_014656195.1 of Kitasatospora xanthocidica. Taxonomy (GTDB): domain Bacteria; phylum Actinomycetota; class Actinomycetes; order Streptomycetales; family Streptomycetaceae; genus Kitasatospora; species Kitasatospora xanthocidica. The sequence goes on from NZ_BNBY01000002.1 coordinate 622,218, forward strand.
GCGCCGGGCCAGCGGGGAGCCGTGCCGCTCGGCCCACGGCGGGGTGCGGTTGACCTGGTGCTCGGTACCGTTCGCGTCGATCACGGTGACGTCGTGGCGCAGCAGGCCGCCGAAGTCCCGGGCGAGGGTGAGCACCCGGCCGGGGCGGGTCCACTCGGCGGCGTCGGCGCGCGGAGCCAGGGTGACGGTGGTGCCCGGCTCCGGCTTGGCCTCGGCGGGCAGGGTGCGGATGGTGTAGCTGCCGTCGGAGCTGCCGCGCCACTCGATCACCGGGGCGTCCGGGTCGGCGGCGGAGCGGGTGACCACGGTGATCTCGTCGGCGACCACGAAGCAGGCGAGCAGGCCGATGCCGAACTGGCCGATGAAGTCGCCGCGGGCCTGTGCCAGCCCGGCGCCGTCCAGTCGGCCGTCGGCGTCGCGCTTGGAGCTGCGGCCGATGGTGGCGAGGAAGGTGTGGACGTCCTTCTCGGTCAGGCCGACGCCGGTGTCGGTGACGGACAGCTCGTCGTCGGCGCGGACGGTGATCCGGGCCGGCGCCCCGGGGTCGAGGGCGCGGCGGGCGGAGATCGCGTCCACCGCGTTCTGCAGCAGCTCGCGCAGGTAGACCCGCGGGCTGGAGTAGAGGTGGTGGGAGAGCAGGTCCACCAGGCCGCGCAGGTCCACCTGGAAGGTGTGCGCACTCGTCGGGTTGTCGGTTGGGGACACCGGAGGCTCTTTCGATCGCGGGGCGGGTGTGGTTCGACAGGGGCGCGGCTCGGCGCGTCAGGAACGCCGGGAGTGCCGGGAGCACCGGGAGCGCTCGGAATTCCTGGAGTTCCGGGAACGCCGGGCGGACTCGGCCGGCATCAGTACCCGGCGCAGCGGTCGCGGTGGACCCGGAAGCTCTTGACCGGATCCCCCGAGAGGTAGTGCCAGGGCGACTCGGTGACGGCGCCGTCCAGCGCGTCGAACAGCAGCCGGGCGGTCTTGCGCTGGTCGGCGAGCGAGAAGGCCATCGCGAAGGAGTTGAAGGCGCCCTGCCAGCCGCGCACCGGCGTGAAGTCCGGGTGCAGGACGGACCGGAAGGCGGCCTCCTGCAGCTCGGCCAGCACGGTCGGGCTGGTCAGGTAGGCGTGGTCCTCGCCGTCCGGGAGGTCCAGCCAGTGCTCCAGGTGCGCGAGCGCCACCAGCTCGCCGAGGTGGCTGCCCTCGGGGGCGGCCAGCATCGCCGAGCGGGCGAAGTCGTGCATCTCCTCGTGCGAGCCGCCCCACTTGGCGCACAGCTGCTGCAGTCGCTGCCGGTGCGTGCCCGGGTGCCCGGGCGCCCGGCGGACGGCGGCCTCGAACCGGCAGGTGGCGATCTCCGGGCCGAGCGAGGCGCCGCGGGCGCTGATCTGCAGGAAGTACCAGGGGGCCAACCAGGACGGCTCGCGCTCGGCCGCCGTCAGCAGGTGCTCCTCGGCGGTGTCCAGGCGCTGGTGGAACAGCTTCCACTGCTCCTCGCCCACGTGCTTGGCCCGGGCGCCGGTGCGCGCCTCCCAGGCCCAGGTGATCTGCCGGGCGCCGGACAGCAGCAGTGCCACCGCGTCGTCCGGGGTGTCCGTGAGGACGCGGCCCGTCCACTCCTCGACCCCGGGCACCTCGGCGACGGCCCCGGCGAGGTGCGTCAGCTCCGCGCCGTCCTCGACGGCGGCCAGCGCGGGGCGCAGCGCGGCCCAGTCCCCGGCGGCGGCCTGCCCGAGCACCCTGCGAAGGGACTCGTCCCCGAAGGTCGGGTCGAGCCTCGGCTCGGCGCCGCGGGCCGCCTCGGCCGCCGCGGCCCCCCGCCGGCCGAACCCGAACCCGCGGCGCCCCGCACGGTCCTGCGCGCCCTCCCCGCCGGAGCGGCGTCGGAACAGCGGCATGTGTGTGGCCCCCTCGAACGTCATCGGCATCTTTCGCATGGCCGCACTGCGGCCACCCGAGATGAGTACATATCACGCTCGACTGACATCCGTTTCCCCAGCCCAGCACCCTCCGGGGCCGGTACGCTCCGGCCCGGGCGGGACCCGGCGGGCGGGGGCGGCGCCCGGTGGGCACTGGCGGGCATCGAGGGTGACATCTTGCTGCCTGACAGCTATCCGCCACCGCCCGTCGTGCCCGCACCGACCGGCGTTCCGTCAGTCTTGGGAACGTGCACGCCATCCGCTTCCACCTGCGCGCTCCCGACGGCCCCGCCCGCCTGCCGCGCGGCACGGACCACCCGACTCCCGAGACCGTCCGCGAGGGGCTGGAACGCGGGCTGGCGACGGGGCCGGAGCAGGGGCCGGCAGGCGGACCGGCAGGCGGACCGGCAGGCGACGGGCAGAGCGGCCCGCGCGGCCGGGTCCGGATCGGGCACGCCAGGATCCTGACCGGCCCCGGCACCGTCGACGCGATGGTCTTCACCCTCGCCGACCGCCCGTCCACCGCCGAGACCGCCCTGACCGCCGCCTGCGCCGGACTCACCGACCCGGCCGGGCCGCTGCCCGGCTGGCGACTGGCCCACTGCGCGCTCGACGGCCCGCTCACGCCCGGACCGCTCGAATCGCTCGAACCACTCGGACCACTCGGACCGCTCGATCCGCTCGGAGCTCCCGGGTACCCGGGGCTGACCTGGCACTGAGCCCCGACGGCCCGAACCCCGACCGCCCGAACCCAGACGGCCCGTACCCCGGCACCTCGTCGGCCCGAGCCCCGGCGCTCAGCCCAGCGCGGGCCCGGCGTCGGGCGTCTTGCCCGCCTGCGCCTGCTCGATCCGCTTGACCAGCATCACCGCGAACCGCCGCGTCGCGGCCACGTCCACCGGGCCGCCCTCGGTGGTCACGCTCGCCACCACGGTGCCCGAGCGCACCACGATGCCGACGCCCTCGCCCTCGGCCAGCGGTCCCTGGAAGGCCTGGCTCTCGCTGCCCAGCGCCGGGGTGTCGACCTTCTTGAACGGGCCGGCGGCGTACGAGGCGTAGGTCTCCTTCAGCCGGTTCTTGGCCGCGTCCCGGCTGGGCAGGGTCTCCACGATGAAGCGGGTGACCACGTCGCCCGAGGAGAACCGGACCGACGCGCTGAGCGGCTTGCCCGCGCAGGAGGTGGCCGCGGTGCAGGTCACGGCGTGGTCGGCGGTGTCGACCTTGCGCTTCTCCTCCTCCCACCCGGCCATCACCTTGGCGTCCGGCAGCACCTGGCCGACCAGCTTGTCGTCCAGCAGCGCCGCCTCCAGGTCCGCGCTGGGGGCCGCCGCGGCCGGCGCGGGCGCGGACGCCGGTGCCGAAGCCGCCCCGGACGCGGCCGCGGAGGCCGCCGCGGACGCCGCCGAGGGGTCGGCCGGGGCCGTGGCCGCGGGCGCCGACCCGGCGGCCGTGCTCGCGACCGCCGCACCCGGCGTCCCCGAGGCCGTCCCCGCCGCGGTCTTCGACCCGCCGGACGAGCACCCGGCGAGCACCGCCATCAGCACCCCGGCCGCCACTCCGGCCGCCATCCGCCGACCACTCATCCCCATCGCCCGCTCCCTCCGGCTGTCAGTGACCCCTCAACATAGCCGCAGCTCCGCCCGCCCCCGCCGCCACCCCCGCGCCCGTCGCCGCCCCGACCGCCACGCCGGTCACCGGCCCGGCCGCCACCCCGGTCACCGCCCTGCCCGCCGCACCGGCCCCCTCCCCCGTCCAGTACGGTCCACCCGGGGCGACGCTCGGCGGCGATCGGTGACGGTCGGCGGCGATCGACGAGGATCGGCGAGGATCGGCGACGGGGGACGACATGACAGGCGCGGACAGCCCACGACCCGACCTCACCGCACTCGTCCGGGCCGCCCAGCAGGGAGACGCCCTCGCACTGGACGAGGTGCTGAGCCTGCTGATGCCGTACGTCGGGCGTGTCTGCGCGCCGATCGCCCTGCAGGACGCGCCGGACGCCGCCCAGGAGGCGATGATCGCGATCGTCCGCAACCTGCGCCAACTCAAGTCCCCCGAGGCGCTGTTCGGCTGGGCCCGGGCCATCGCCGCCCGCGAGGCCGTCCGCTTCGCCACCCGCCGGTTGCCCCGTCCCGCCGCCCCCGCCGACCAACCCGACCAACCCGACCAGCGCGACCCCGAGTTGGCCACCGACATCCAGGACGTCCTGGAACGCCTGCCACCCGACCACAGGGCAGTTCTGACGCTACGTCATATCGAAGGACTGGACGAGAAGTCCGTGTCCGAGATCCTGGACCTCCCACTCGGCACCGTACGTTCACGCCTCTTCCGCGCCCGCCACGGCTTCCGCGCCGCCTGGGGAACCGGAGACGGGTGAGCCCGAAAAAATCCACCGCCTCCCGGGATTGCCTCGCCCCTCCCGCCCCTCCTCTCTTGAGAACGGCCTCTCTCGAGCACACCGCCGTCTCGACAACACCGCTTGTCTCAAGAGCATCGCAGGAGAAGGAGACCCCGATGACCGACCCCCGCCCCCGCCCGCTGCCCGACCTCCCCGGCGTCCGGCACGACCACCTCGACGTCGACGCCGACGGCACCGTCCTGCACCTCGCCGAGGCCGGCCCGAGCACCGGCACCCCGCTGCTGCTCCTCCACGGCTTCCCGCAGCACTGGTACGCCTGGCGGCACGTGGTCCCCCTGCTCGACGGGGAGTTCCGCCTGCTCTGCCTGGACCTCCCCGGCTTCGGCTGGTCGGCGGCCCCGCGCCGGGGCGGTCACACCACCGACGACCGCGCCCGCCTGGTCCTCGCCGCCCTCGACCGGCTGGGCCTGGACCGCGTCGGCCTGGTCGGCCACGACTGGGGCGCCTGGACGGGTTTCGAGCTGGCGCTGCGCGCGCCCGAGCGGTTCACCGGCCTGCTCGCGCTCAACATGACCCACCCGTGGCCGCGGCAACGCGCCCTGCTCGGTACGGCCTGGCGGTTCTGGTACACCGCGCTGCTGGAGTACCCCGGCGTCGGCCGCCGGGTGGTCCGCCACCGACCGGGCCTGCTCGCCCATCTGCTCCGGCGCGGCGTACCCGCCGATTCCCCTTGGCCGGACGATGAGTTGGCCGAATACGTGGCGGCGGGCAGCACCCCCGGGGCGGCCCGCGCCGCCGAGCGGCTGCACTGGGGCTTCGTCGTCCGCGACATCCCGCGGCTGGCCCTCGGCCGGTTCCGGCACCGCCGGCTGACCGTCCCGACCCGGCTGCTCGGCGGTGAGCTGGACCCGGTGGTCCGCCCCGCCCTGCTCTCCCCCGTCGGCGCCCCGGCCGACGACCTGACGGCCGAAGTCCTGCCCGGCTGCGGGCACTTCCTGCCGCACGAGCGCCCTGGGGAGGTGGCGGCGGCCGTCCGCCGACTATTCGCGGCCTGACCCGATCCGCCGCTCCAACCGGTCCAGCAGCACCTCGCCGCGCCGGTCGACGAGCTTGCCGAAGAAGCGCTGCACCGGCCCCGCGCCGGGCACCCGCACCGCGGCGAGCAGGGCGAACCGCGTCCCGTCGCCGTCCGGCACGGCGGCCATCCCGCCGAGCAGCACCCGGCTCTGCATCAGGCACCAGCCGCTGCGCAGCACGATCTCGAACCGCTCCCGGTGGCCGAGCACGCTCACCGCGAGCCCCTCCAGCCGATCCCCGCCCGGTCCACGACCGCCGTCCACGCCTCCACCGTCATCCCTGCCACCGTCATCCCCGCCACCGCTCGGCGGCCCGACCTCGAAGGAGCGCAACCCGCTGATCAGACCCGGCAGTTCACCGGACAGGTCGCTCACGACCGGCCACACCGCGTCGAACCCGGCCGCCAGCCGCCGCTCGGCGAACAGCGGACGTCCGGGGGCGGCCGCCGCCATCACCCGCAGCCGCCGCACCGGGTCCAACTCGACCGTCGGCCACCCGTCCGTCATCCCCCACCCCTCCCAGCACCGAAGCCCGAAGCCCGAGCCCCGACCCTGGAAGCCCGACCGGAAACCCGCCTCGCACCGTACCGCCCGGCAATGCCCCGCAACGCCCCTCGATACGCCGAAGGGGCGGCGACCAAAACGGTCACCGCCCCGCCGACGAGGTCCCGCGGTCCGGTCAGACCGCCGGAGCCGGGTAGGTCGGGTACTCGACGCCCGAAATGTACTGCACGACCCGGACGACCTGGCACGAGTAGCCGAACTCGTTGTCGTACCACAGGTAGAGGATCGCGTTGTCGCCGTCGACCTTGGTCGCGCCGGCGTCCACGATGGAGGCGTGGCGCGAGCCGATGAAGTCGCTGGACACCGCGTCGGGCGAGTCGATGAAGTCGATCTGGCGCTTCAGCGGCGAGGTCAGCGAGACGTTGCGCAGGTACTCCAGGACGTCCTCGCGGTTGGTCTCCCGCTTGAGCTGGAGGTTGAGGATCGCGATGGAGACGTCCGGCACCGGCACCCGGATCGAGCTGCCGGTGATCTTCGCCTTGAGGTCCGGCAGGGCCTTGGCGACGGCCGAGGCGGCACCGGTCTCGGTGATCACCATGTTCAGCGGTGCCGAGCGGCCGCGACGGTCGGCCTTGTGGTAGTTGTCCAGCAGGTTCTGGTCGTTGGTGAACGAGTGGACGGTCTCCACGTGGCCGCGGACCACGCCGTACTCGTCCTCCATCGCCTTCAGCGGCGGGACGATGGCGTTGGTGGTGCAGGAGGCGCAGGAGATGATCTGCTCGTCCGGCTTGATCATGTCGTGGTTGACGCCGTGGACGATGTTCGGGACGTCGCCCTTGCCCGGCGCGGTCAGCACGACCTTGGCGATACCGGGGCGCAGGTGCTTCGACAGGCCCTCGCGGTCACGCCACCGGCCGGTGTTGTCGATCAGGATCGCGTCCTTGATCCCGTACTCCGTGTAGTCGACCTTGGTCGGGTCGTCGGAGTAGATCACCGTGATCTCGTTGCCGTTGACGACGATCTTGTTGTTCGCCTCGTCGACGGTGATCGTGCCCTGGAACTGGCCGTGGATGGAGTCCCGGCGCAGCAGCGAGGCGCGCTTGACCAGGTCGTCGCCGCCGCCGTTGCGCACGACGATGGCCTTCAGCCGCAGACCGTTGGCCGAGGCCTTCTCGATCAGCAGGCGGGCGACCAGGCGGCCGATGCGGCCGAACCCGTACAGCACGACGTCCTGGGCGGACCGGCGCTCCAGCTTGTTCGCACCGGTGGCACCCGCCACGGCCTGGGCGGTGAACTCCTCCACCGACAGACCGTGGTCGTCCGCCTTGTACGTGGCGGCGAGCATGCCGATGTCGATCTGCGAGGGGCCGAGGTCCAGGGTGGTCAGGGCGCTCAGGAACGGCATCGTCTCGGTGACCGAGAGCTCCTCGCCCGCTATCTGCCGGGCGAAGCGGTGCGTCTTGAGGATGCTGACCACCGACTTGTTCACCAGGGAACGGCTGTGGCACAGGACGGTGACGTCCCGCTCCCGGTGCAGCCGCCCGATGATCGGGATCATCGACTCCGCGATCTCCTCGCGGTTCTTCCAGTCCGTGAACACGTCGTCGTTGACAGTCACAAGTCCATCTTTCGAGCTGAGGGTGTTGCGCACATGGTAGCTTCGCCCGCCCCCACCCCAGCGGCCGGGCCCACCTCCCCCGACCTCCGCCACCCCTCCCACCTGCACGTTCTCCGACACCCCCACCCCAGAAGGTGATCACCGCCACCCTCGCACCCCACCCCCGCCCACCACCGGCGGGGCCCGCGGAGCGGCCCGGAACCCCCGGCCCGCCCGGGCCCGATCCGGTCCAATCCGGCCCGCCCCGGTCCTATCCGGCCCCATCGCCCGTTCGACGAGACCGAGGCGGGCGGGACCGGCCGCGGTGGCCGAACGAGATCGCGGGGGTCGAACTGGCGGAAGCGAAGCCGGAGTTGCACCCGTCCTTCGCGCCCCGGGTGCTCGCCGACCGTGCGCGCCGGGTGATCGTCCGGGCGGATACAGTGATCGAACGCCCGAACGGACAGAAGCACGAGGGGGCCGCGTGGCGACGCTGGGCATGCACCGGGACTTCCTGATGGAGTTCGCGGGTTTGGAGAAGTCGGTGCAGCGGAGGGTCTTCGAGACCTTCGAGAAGTTCACCGGGGCGACGCACACCGGCGCGCACCTGGAGAAGATCACCCACCAGCGGGACCCCCGGATCCGGACCATCCGGATCACCGACTTCTGGCGCGGTGTCGTCCTCAAGGCCGATCAGGGCGACGGCTACCTGCTGCTGAAGGTGCTCCCGCACGACAAGGCCAACGACTGGGCCTGCAAGCACCGGGCCTCGGTCAACGCCGCCACCCAGGGTGTGGAGATCCGCAACGACGTCGCGCTGGAGCGGGCCACCGAGTCGCTGCGGACCCGGGCCTCCGACGAGCCCCGGCGGCTGTTCGCCGACCGGTCCGACAAGGTCCTGCGCAGCCTGGGGGTCGACGAGGAGATCCTGCCGATCATCCGGCTGCTGCCCGACGAGGCCCACCTGGAGGCGCTCCACCGGGTCCTGCCGGAGCAGCAGTTCGACGTGCTGATCGGCCTGGCCAGCGGCATGGAGCCGGCCGACATCGACCGTGAGATCGTCCAGGCGTACGCGCGGGCGGCGGCGCCGGTGGGCGCTGCGCGGTCCGGGGACGGGCTGGTCTCGGCGATGGCCCACGCGCGCGGCCGGGTCGCCCTGGTGTCCTGCCCCGAGGAGTTGCTGGAGATCCTGGAGCGCCCGTTCGACGCGTGGCGGATCTTCCTGCACCCGGCCCAGTACCGGATCGCCTACCGGGACTCGTTCAACGGGCCCGCCCGGGTCAGCGGCGGCCCGGGGACCGGCAAGACGGTAGTGGCCCTGCACCGGACGTACCACCTCGCGCGCCGGCTGCCGCCGGATGCCCCCGACGGGTCGGTGCTGCTCACCACCTACACCAAGGACCTCGCCGCGGAGCTGGAGCGCTGCCTCGCGCTGCTCGTCACGGACGAGCGGATCAGGGCGAAGGTCCGGGTGGTCACCGTGGACGCGCTCGCCAACGAGGTCCTCCGGCGTTCCCGCGGCGGCGCTCCGCTGAAGATCGTCCTCAACCAGCGCGCGCTCCTCGCCCGCTGGGGGCGGATCGCCCGCCGGCTCGGGCTCGACTTCACCGACGTCTTCCTGGACCAGGAGTGGCGGCAGGTCGTCCTGGCCCAGGCGGTCGAGAGTGCGGAGCAGTACCTGAAGGCGCCCCGGTCCGGCCGGGGCACCTCCCTCGGTCCGCTGAAGAAGGCCCAACTGTGGCGCGCGGTGGCCGCGTTCGAGGAGGAGCTGCGGCAGGCCGGGGAGTGGACCTTCCTCCAGGTCTGCGCGCAGGCCGCGCGGGCGCTCGACGGACAGCCGGACCGCCCGTTCCGGCACGTCGTGGTCGACGAGGCGCAGGACCTGCACCCCGCGCAGTGGCGGTTCCTGCGCGCCCTCGTCCCGCCCGGGCCGGACGACCTGTTCCTCTCCGGCGACCCGCACCAGCGGATCTACGGGAACAACAAGGTCTCGCTGCGCGCGCTCGGGATCCAGGTGGTCGGGCGGTCCTCCCGGCTGCGGATCAGCTACCGGACCACCCACGAGATCCTCAGCTGGTCCGCGTCCCTGCTCACCGGCGAACGCCCGGACGACATGGACGGCGGGGAGGACTCCCTGGTGGGCTACCACTCGACCCTGCACGGCGCACACCCCGAGGCCCACGGTCACGCCGACAAGTCCGAGGAGATCCGGGCGCTCGTCGCCCGCGTCGCGGAGTGGACCGCCTCCGGCGTGAGCCCGGAGGACATCGGCGTCGCCACCCGGACCGTCCAGCTCGGCCGCGACATCGCCGAGGCCCTGGAGCGGGCCGGAACGCCCGCCGTCCTGCTCGGCGACGCGCCCTCCCCCGGCGTGCGGATCGGGACGATGCACCGGATGAAGGGGCTGGAGTTCCGCTGCGTCGCCGTGGCCGGCGTGAGCGAGGGGCTCGTACCGTTGCGCAGCGCGCTCACCCCGGAGGACGCGGACCCGCAGCAGCACCGGGAGGACCTGAACGGCGAGCTGAGCCTGCTCTTCGTGGCGTGCACCCGGGCGCGGGAGGCGCTCTCGGTCTCCTGGCACGGGGAGCCGAGCTCCTTCCTCCGGTCGGTCGTGCCGGAGCGGCGGGCGGGCGCCCTCGCCCGGTAGGCGTCGGGTCAGCCCTGCCCGGCAGGCGTCGGGTCGGCCCGCCTGGAGCCGGGAGGAGTTGCCCGGGCCCCGGTGCGGTGGGGTAATGGGAGGCGACCGGTGTTCACGTGTTCGACGAGCAGCCCGGGAGCAGGTATGACCGGTGGTCCCGAACCCATCAGTGCCGAGGGCCTGCGTGCGGTGCAGGAGGAGTTGGCGCAGCTGCGGGCGGATCGCGAGGAGGTGGCCGCGACCCTGCGCGGGGTGGACCCGGTGGGGGACCGGGCGGATGCGGCGGACGAGTTGCAGCGCGCGTCGGAGGTGACGCGGCTGGACCGGCGGATCGTCGAGCTGGAGGGGCGGCTGCGGGAGGCGTCCGTGGCCGGGGCGCCGTCGACGGAGGTGGTGGGGGTGGGGTCCACCGTCACCGTCCGGTTCGCGGACGGCGTGGAGGAGACCGTCGAGATCTCGGAGCTCGCCGAGGAGCGGGAACTGACCCTGGTGACCTTCGACAGCCCGCTCGGGAAGGCGCTGCTCGGGCGCCACGCCGGGGAGACGGTGAACTACGAGACGCCGGGCGGCGCGACCAGTGCGGTCGTGCTGTCGGTGGGGAGCGGTCCGGAGTAGTCGGGCCCCGGCCTCGGTCGGTACGGAATTCCCGATTCCTTGACCGGGGTTATCCGTCAAGCCTGTCCAGGGCATTGCGAAAACTCCCGATAAGCACCGCCTATCACGTCACAGGAATGACCTCTTTGACGCGGGGATATCGCGGCCGACACACTGGAAAAGGAGGAAATCGAGGAACCCGGGAATGGGGCAGAGCAGCGCATGAGCAGCAACGACGCCGAGGCCGCGTCCCGCCGGGTGACCGCTGAATTCCTCCGCGAGCATTCCGCCGCCGAACTCGCCTTGCTCATCCGCCTTGAGCCGGCACCCTCATCTGCCCTGCCCTCGGCCCCGGCCCCGGTCGGCTGAGGGACAGCGCGAGAACCGCGAGAACAGAGCAAGCAGATGCCCACCCGCCGGTTCCCCCGCCGGTTCCCGCGCTGGCTGCCGGCGGCGGCCGCCGTGGCCGTCGCCGCCTGGGGCGCGAACCAGTTCACCGCCCTGGCCACCGTCTACCGGGCGCGCACCGACTGGTCGGCGCTGTCGCTGGCCGCGATGTTCTCGGTCTACCTGGTCGGGCTGGTCCCCGGGCTGCTGCTGGGCCGTCCCGCCGCCGACCGGTACGGCCGTCGGCGGGTGGTGCGCGGTGCGCTGGTGCTGTCCGCCGCCGCGAGTGCCGTCCTGGCCGCCACGGACGAGCCGGCCGTCTACCTCGCCCGGCTGGCCACCGGCTTCGCCGCCGGGCTGGTCTTCCTGGCCGGGACGGCCTGGCTCCGGGAGCTGTCCGGCCCGTCCGTACCGACCGCGGCCCCCGCCCGCCGGGCGATGTACGCCACCGGGGTCGGCTTCTCGGCGGGCGCGCTGGCCTCCGGGGTGCTCGCCGAGTGGCTGCCGGACCCGACGGTGCTGCCCGCGCTCGCCCACGCCCTGTGCTGCCTGCTGGTCCTGCGTGCCACCCGGCGCCTGCCGGAGACCGCGCCGGGAACCACGCTGGGGACCGCGCCGGGAACCACGCTGGGGACCGCACCGGGGACCACGCCGGGGGCCATGCTGACGACCACGCCGGGGGCCGCGCCGGGCCGCCGCGCCGAACCGGGCGACGCGCACCGCTCGGCCGTCCGGCACCCCCGTTTCCGCTACGTCGTCCTGCCCGCCAGCCCCGCCGTCCTCGGCTCCGCCACCGTGGCGTACGTCGTGCTGCCCCCGCTGGTCGCCGACCGCGTGCCCGGCTACGCCCCGCTGTTCGGCGGCCTGGTGGCGGCGCTGACGCTCGGCACCGGCGTGCTCGCCCAGCCCTTCGCGGCCCGGCTGGACGACCACGGCAGCGCCCGGGCCACCCTCACCGCGATGGCCACCGTGATCGCCGGACTGCTGGTCGGCGCCCTCGCCGCCTCCCGCGACTCGGTGGCCCTGGTGGTCGCGGCCGCCGTCGTCCTCGGCGCCGGGTACGGGCTGACGCTCGGCGCGGGCCTGCACGAGGTGGAACGGCTGACCCCGCCCGCGAAAGGCCCCAGCCCCGGCTCCGGCCCCAGCTCCGCCTCGCTCTACCAGAGCACCACCTCCAGCGGCTTCCTCACCCCGCTGCTGCTCGCCGGAACGGCCGGCCACGCCTCCTACCCGACGCTGCTGACCGGCATGGCCGCGGTGGGCCTGCTCTGCCTGGCCGTCACGGCCGCGCACAGCCGCCGCCACCTGCCCGGACCGGACCACGTGGCGCACCCCGGCGGCCGGAGGGGCGAGGATTCATCCGTGGAGTCCACCACGGAGTCCGCAACGGAGTCCGCCACGGCGGGGGCGACCCCACCGCCGACACCGTCCACGATGCAGCTCGCACCGACCGATCCGAGGAGCCGACGACCATGGGCCGAGTGACCGTACCGCGCAGGGTGCTGCGCCTGCGCCAGGGCACGCCCTCGTACCGCCCCGACACCCTGGCCGCCGAGGAGCCGATGGAGATCCGGGTCGGCGGGCGCCCGCTGACGGTGACCATGCGCACCCCCGGGAACGACTTCGACCTGGCGGCCGGCTTCCTGGTCAGCGAGGGTGCCCTGCACGCCGCCCACCAGGTGGCCGGGATCCGCTACTGCGCGGGCGCCACCGCCGACGGCGGCAACACCTACAACGTCGTCGACGTGGTGCTCGCCCCGGGGGTGCCGGCCCCCGACGCCTCGCTGGAGCGCAACTTCTACACCACCTCCTCCTGCGGCCTGTGCGGCAAGGCCAGCCTGGACGCGGTGCGCACCACCGCGCCCTGGAGCGTCGCCGAGGACGGGCTGCGGGTCACCCCCGCCCTGCTCTCCGCCCTGCCCGACCGGCTGCGCGCCGCCCAGAAGGTCTTCGAGAGCACCGGCGGCCTGCACGCGGCCGGACTGTTCGACGCGGACGGGCGGCTGCTCTGCCTTCGTGAGGACGTCGGCCGGCACAACGCGGTCGACAAGGTGATCGGACACGCCCTGCGCGAGGGACTGCTGCCGGCCCGCGGCACGGTGCTGATGGTCAGCGGCCGGGCCTCCTTCGAGCTGGTCCAGAAGGCGGTGATGGCGGGCATCCCGGTGCTCGCGGCGGTCTCCGCGCCCTCCTCGCTGGCCGTGGACCTCGCCGAGGAGACCGGCCTGACGCTGGTCGGCTTCCTGCGCGGCGAGTCGATGAACGTCTACACCCGCACCGACCGCATCGACACCGGGCCCGTCGACGCCGCGCGCGCCGACACCGAGCCCGCCGACCGGGCCGACAGGGACCGCGCCGACACCGGGCCCGCCGACACCACCCGGAGAGCCGAGTAGATGCTCTTCCGCCAGCTCGAGTACCTCGTCGCCCTCGCCCGGGAGCGCCACTTCGCCCGGGCCGCGCAGGCCTGCCACGTCTCCCAGCCCGCGCTCTCCGAGGCCGTCCGCAAGCTGGAGGAGGAGCTGAAGGTACTGCTGGTCCGGCGCGGCCGCGCCTACGAGGGCCTGACCCCGGAGGGCGAGCGGATCGTGCTGTGGGCGCAGCGGATCCTGGCCGACCGGGACGCCCTGCGGGACGAGGTGGACGCGCTGCGCACCGGCCTGAGCGGACGGCTGCGGATCGGCTCGGTGCCGACCGCCTCCGGCGCCGTCTCCCTGCTCACCGGCCCGCTGTGCGCCGCCCACCCGCTGGCCACCGTGGAACTGTCCACCGACCTGCGCTCCGACGAACTCCTGCGCCAGGTACGGAACTTCGAGATCGACGCGGGCATCACCTACCTGCCCGAACCAGGCTCCGACGGCCTGCGTACGCTCCCCCTGTACGAGGAGCGGTACGTCCTGCTGACCAGCCTGGCCGACGGGCCGACCCGCCACCCCGAGGCCACCTGGGAGGAGGCCTCCCGGCTGCCGCTGTGCCTGCTGCACGCGGGCATGCAGGGCCGGCGGGTGCTGGACGAGGTGTTCGCGGGCCTCGGCCTGGCGCCGACGCCGCGGGTCGAGACGGACTCGGTGGCCTCGCTCTTCGCGCACGTGCGGACCGGGCAGTGGGCGAGCGTCGTGCCGTACGCCTGGCTGCACGTGTTCGGCGTGCCGCCCGGGATGCAGGCCGTCCCGCTGGTGGCGCCGGTGCACGGCGCGCCGATCGGCCTGGTGATCGCCGCCCGGGAGCCGGGCTCGGTGATGGCCCGCGCCCTGCTGGAGGTCGCCCGGCGCACCGACCTCGCCGCCGTCCTCGGCAGCCTCCCGCCGGGGTAGGGCCCCGCCCGTCCCGTACGAATCGGGCCCCGCCAGCCCGTACGAACCGGCCGGGCCCCCGGCGGCTCCGCTCGCCGGGCCCGACCGCCCGGCGTAGCCTCGACCCGAACGCCGGGCGTCCATCGAGCGCCGCGCTCCCCGGGCCTCCGTGCTCCGGGAGCGCCGTGCTCCCCCAGTTCCGTGCCCCGCCCGCCGCGCCCCAGATCCGAGCGACGGAAGGCGAGTGCCGTGACCACCTCCGACGACCCCGTGACCTCCTCCTCCGACGACGATGACGTGCCCGCCACCCCGCGGGAGGACGTCGGCCCCTCCCCCGAGGGCGCGCCGCGGTTCTCGCCGTACCACCACCCCGCCGCGGGCTGGGGCGCGGCCAAGAGCGTGACCCGCTTCCTGGCCCGCGAGGGCGCGTACGTGGACGGGCCGCGGGCGGTCATGCGGATGAACCACGAGAACGGCGGCTTCGACTGCCCCGGCTGCGCCTGGCCCGACGACACCAAGGGCCTGCACCTGGACATCTGCGAGAACGGCATCAAGCACGTCACCTGGGAGATGACCCGCAAGCGGGTCGGCCGCGAGTTCTTCGCCGCCCACTCGGTGACCGAGCTGTCCGGGTGGAGCGACTTCGCGCTGGAGGACCAGGGCCGGCTCACCGAGCCGATGGTCTACGACGCCGCCACCGACCACTACGTGCCGATCGGCTGGAAGGACGCCTTCGAGCTCGTCGGCCGGACGCTGCGCGGGCTGGACGACCCGAACCGGGCCGCGTTCTACACCTCCGGCCGGCTCGGCAACGAGGCGACCTTCCTCTACCAGCTGATGGCCCGCGAACTGGGCACCAACAACCTGCCCGACTGCTCCAACATGTGCCACGAGGCCAGCGGACGGGCGCTGCAGGCGGCGCTCGGCACCGGAAAGGGCACCGTCGACCTCAAGGACTGGGAGGTCACCGACGCGCTGTTCATCCTGGGCGTCAACGCGGCCTCCAACGCGCCCCGGATGCTCACCTCACTCGCCGAGGCGTACAAGCGCGGCGCGCAGATCGTGCACGTCAACCCGCTGGTCGAGGCGGCGGCGACCCGGACGATCATCCCGCACGACTTCACCGACATGGCGCTGAACAGGTCCACCCGCACCGGCACCCTGAACCTCCAGCCGCGCATCGGCGGCGACATGGCGCTGCTGCGCGGCATGGCGAAGGCGATCCTGGAGCAATCCGCCACCGACGACAAGGCGCTGGACCGGCTGTTCGTCGACCGCCACACCAGCGGCTTCGACGCCTACCGGGACATCTGCGAGTCCACGCCCTGGGAGGAGATCGAGCGCCAGAGCGGGCTGGACCGGGCCGAGATCCTCAAGGCCGCCCGGATCTACCGCGACGCCGACCGCTCGATCTTCAGCTGGTGCCTGGGCGTCACCCAGCACGAGCACGGCGTCGACACCGTCCGGGAGATCGTCAACCTCCTGCTGCTGCGCGGGAACCTGGGCCGCGAGGGCGCCGGTCCCTCCCCGGTGCGCGGGCACAGCAACGTCCAGGGCAACCGCACCTGCGGCATCGACCACCGGCCGGCCGGGGAGTTCCTGGACCGGCTCGCCGAGGTGTGCGGGATCGAGCCGCCGCGCGAGCACGGCCTGGACACCGTCCGCACCATCGAGGCGATGCGGCGCGGCGAGGTCACGGTCTTCGTCGGCATGGGCGGCAACTTCGCGCTCGCCGCCCCGGACTCGCCGTACACCTACCAGGCCCTGCGCACGTGTGAACTGACCGTCCAGGTGAGCACCAAGCTCAACCGCAGCCACCTGGTGCACGGCCGGGCCGCGCTGATCCTGCCGTGCCTGGGCCGCACCGAGAAGGACCACCAGCGCGCCGGGGTGCAGTCCACCTCGGTCGAGGACTCCATGAGCATGGTCCACCTCTCGGTCGGCATGAAGAAGCCGGCCTCCTCGCACCTGCTCTCCGAACCCGCGATCATCGCCGGGATGGCCCGCGCGGCACTGCCGGACAGCCCCACCCCGTGGGAGTGGTACATCGAGGACTACGACCGGATCCGCGACACCATGGCGCGGGTGCTCGACGGCTTCGAGGACTTCAACCGGCGGGTACGGCTGCCGCTGGGCTTCCGGATCAAGCAGCCGGCCCGCGAACTGGTCTTCCTGACCCCCTCCGGCAAGGCCGAGTTCTCCACCGCGCCGCTGCCCGACGTCGTCCCCGAGCCCGGCACGCTGGCTCTCGGCACGATGCGCTCGCACGACCAGTGGAACACCACCATCTACTCGGACGACGACCGCTACCGGGGCGTCAAGAACCTGCGCACCCTGGTCTTCCTGAACACGGACGACATGCGCGAGCGCGGCATCGAGGAGTTCGACCGGGTGGTCGTCACCAGCACCGCCCGGGACGGCAGCACCCGCACGCTGACCGGCTACCTGGCCGTCCCGTACGACATCCCGCGCGGCTGCGCGGCCGGATACATGCCGGAGATGAACGTGCTCTGCGCGATCGGCGACTACAGCACGCAGAGCGATCAGCCGATCATGAAGCACCTCAAGGTGACCGTGACAAAGGCATGAGCACGTCTCATACCCGGACGTATGAGCAACTCTCATGCGCGGAGGCATGAGCAAGTCTCATGGGCGGAGCCATGAGCAACTCTCATGCGCAAACGCATGAGGTCCGCTCATGACGTAGCCATGAGCGGACCTCATGCCGCGCCCTGTCCGACGGCTCAGTCGGTCGGCTGGGGCGTCCAGCGGTGCAGGCCCTTGCGGTCGTAGTAGCGGGTCATCGCGAAGCCGAACGCCACGGCCAGCACCGTGCCGACCGCGATCATGATCCAGCCGCGGGTCAGCCCGGCGTCTCCCCGGGCGTCGAAGAAGAGGATCGCCCGGATGCCGTCGCTGAGCTGGCGCATCGGCTCGAAGCTGCCCAGGAAGCGGTAGAAGTCGGGCACCGCCTGCAGCGGGACGGTCGCCCCGGAGGAGGGCAGGGCCAGCGCGATGAAGACGAACATCGACACCAGCTGCCCGATCCCGCCGAACGCGGCGTTGATCGCCTGGACCCCGAGGCCGACGGCGAGGCTCGCGCAGTAGGCGAAGAGCCAGAGCATCGCCTGGTGCGGGGCGTCCATGCCGAGGACGCCGACCGTGCCGAGCATCACCAGGGCGGTGGTGAGCAGCATGATCCCGGCCGTCATGATCATCTTGAGCAGCAGGGTCTGGGTGCGGTTGATCGGGACCGTCGGACGACGGGTGTGCCAGGGGCCGATCTCGCTGTCGCTGTAGCCGAGCGCGCCGTCGACGCCGTTGTGGATGATGTTGCCGCCGATGAACCCGGTCAGGACGGCCAGCAGGGTGAAGTAGAAGGCGCTCAGGCCGAGCCCGCTGTGGCTGCCGATCGGGTGACCGACCTGGGTCGCGACGGCGATCGGGTCGGTCAGCAGCAGGCGCGCGGTGGCGCCGAGGTCCGGCCCCGGGGTGGGCGTCGCCGGGACGGTGGCGAGCAGTTCCCGGCCGGCCGCCTGGGAGGCCTGGTGGACGGCGTTCTGGGCGATCTGGGCGGCCATCGAGGATCCCAGGCTGCCCAGGCCGGGGTTGGTCAGCACGGTGACGGTCGGCCGCTCGGTGGCCCCGCCGGTGACCAGCGCGGTGACGGTGGCGGTGAAGCCCCGGGGGACGACCAGCGCGCCGTAGACCTTGCCGGAGGAGAGCTGGTCGCGCACCCCGGCCTCGTCGACCTGCTTCCAGTCGACGGTGCTGTCGGGCGTGCCGGCCACGATCGCCTTGGTCAGCTGCGTGCCGAGGTTCGCCGGCTGGCCGGGCGGCGGCGCGCCCTGGTCGGCGTTCACCAGGGCGATGGGGAGCCGGTGCAGGTGCCCGGTCGGGTTGACGATGCCGCCCATGTAGAGCAGCGAGAGCACGAGGGCCAGCAGGCCGCACAGGATGCTCGGGAAGAGCCACAGTTTCGGGTGCCGGGCGAGCGCCAGCGCCCGCGCCTGCCGGGGAGCCCCCTGGGAACCTTCGGTCGTCATGCCATCCCTCGGGTCCGGGCACGACCTGGTGCCGCTGCCGGTACGGCGGGAAGTCGTTCCGTGGCGACCGGTCGGCCAAACCTGCATCACCCGGCCGGCCGCCACCCGAAGCCGCCCCTCCCCCGGCTGCTCCCCCGATCCCTGGCCCCACCTGCACCCCCGGCCGATCCCCGTCCAGCCCCGCCCGGCCCCGCCCCGAACCCGGACGCCGGGCCCGGACGCCGGGCCCGGACGCCGGTGCCGGCCCCGGTCAGCGCACGTCGACGGTGAACTGCCGCTCGTCCCGGTCGGATCCGTCCCCGCCGGTGCCGTCCGGGCGGGCGGCGCGGTGGGGGTTGTGCAGGGTGATGGTGGCGCGGCCGGGGTGGGGGCCGGCCCGGAAGACGAAGTAGTAGCGGCCGCCGGAGCCCGCCGAACCGGTGGCGCCGACCAGGTCCCCGAGGCCGAAGTTCTTGACGTACTCGTCGCCCACGGTCCGGACGGCCTCCGGGTCGGGCGCCGGGTCGGCGACCGTCCAGATCTGGCCGGTCACCCGGTGGGCGCTCACCTCGACGGAGAACAACTCGCCCGGTTTGACCGCCAGTTCGCCGGAGTCCTGGGCGAACACCGTGCCGTGGTCGAGCTTGCCGGTAGTCATCCGGTGGACCACCACCGCACCCACCGCGCCCGCGACGGCCGCCAGGGCGACCAGCGCGATCAGGATCCGACGCCACCTCACGCGCTCGCCTCCCGGTGGGTGACCCGCAGCGCCAGCACGGCGGCGACCGCGTCCAGCCACCGGGCGACCAGCAGGTCCCCGGTCGCGTCGCCGGTGACCAGCGCGGCCGCCTCCAGCCAGCCGCGCGCGACCGCGGCCGCCGGGCCGGGCAGCGGCTCGGGCAGGGCGGCGGCGTAGCGGGTGCCGCCGGACCGGACCACCTCGCCGAGGAAGACCAGGGCGCGCGGCATGGCTCCGAGCCGGTCGACGGTGATCGCGGCGGCCACCGCGCCGTCGCCGAACAGCGTGGCCCGGTGCGGGCCCGGGGCGGGCAGGCCGAAGCGGAGCAGCACCTCGACGTCCAGCTCGGCCAGGCTCGCGTCGCTCATGGGATGGGGGGTCGTACTCACTGCGGCCTCACTCGGGCATCTGGACGTGGTCGGCGATCGGCATGTCGCCGCCCTGCGCCGCCCCCTCCATGTGGTTGTTGACGAAGTCGCTCTCGCTCACCCAGACGGTGTAGCCCCAGGGGTTGTAGATCTCCAGCTGGTCGCCGCGGTGCCCGATGATCATCATCTGGTGGCCGTCCGGACGGAACCAGGTGTCCTCCTTGACCCCGATCGGCACCGGCTTGCCCTGGTCCACCGCCGACTCGACCTTGGCCAGCACGTCCTTGCGCTGCTCCGGACCCTCCAGGTCGACGGTGTGATAACCCGCACCTGTGTGCTTGCCGATCTCGTCGTTGGCGGCGTCCTTGGACTCCCCGTCGCTCATCCCGTCCGACCACTCGTTCCACCAGTTCTTGGTGTCGTAGACGCGGTCGGTCTCCTTGAGCCAGCGGTCGTACGCGGCCTTGCCGTTGTCGTACTTCGGGTCGCCGGGGTGCCCGCCGGTGGTGAGCTGGAGGGAGTAGAGCGGGTCGACCATCGCCCGGGCGGTGACGGTCGAGCCGGCCACGCAGGTCGGCTTGTCGCCCTGGTTCCACGCCACGCCCATGTACGAGGTGTCCCGCTGGTTGGTGGAGGAGGAGTCGATCTGCACCGGCGAGAGGCGCTGGGCCAGCCAGGAGGCGTCGCCGCCGTGCTCGTGGATCTGGTCGTCGAAGGCCTTGATCTCGTCGTAGCCGTGCCCGGCGGCGAGCGCCTTCATCAGGTAGGCGCGCTCCTCGGGGGACTTGCTGCCGGCCAGCAGCTGGTCGAAGCGGGCCCGGTCGGCGTCGCTCATCTTGTCCATGAACTGGCCGGCCCGGGTCACGTCGTTGGCGGTCAGGATGGTCCCGAACTGGTCGCTGCCGGCGACCTCCGCGTCCACGATGACCAGCTTGTCCGCGGCGCCCAGGCCCTTGTTCTTGAAACGGGCCGCCAGCGCCTTGTCCGCCAGCGCGTTCAGCTCGCGGGCGGCGGCGCGGCCGGCGTCCTCGGCCTTCACCGCGGCGTCGAAGATCGACTTGATGCCGTCCTTCGCCTTGGCGTGGGCGGTGTGCATCGTGTCGTCGTCCCAGTTGAACGGGTCCGGCGCACCCGAGACGGTGATGTCGTGCAGCAGCTTCAGCGCCTCGCTCAGCGGCGCGTGGCCCTGCCCGTGCAGGGTCTGCGCCTCGCTCAGCGCGGCGGCCAGCGCGGTGAGCTGGTCCCGGCCCTTGCCCAGCATGTCGCGACAGCGCGTCAGGTCGTCGGCGGAGGCCTTCACCACCTCGGCCGCCTTCTCCCCGACCTGCCCGGTCCAGGCCTCCGGCAGGTGCTCGGCGCTCACTCGCGCCACCTTCATCTGGATGACGTCCAGCTGGCTGCTCGCCGTGTTGTACGCGGCGGCGAACTCGCCGAGCTTGCCCGGATCCCCCTTCGGGGCGGGCAGCTGCAGGGCGTCGTGCACGGCGTACTTGAGGTCGCCGGCGCCCCACATGCCGTGCGACTCGTCGATGGTCTTCTTGAGCCGCTCGGCCTGCTGCCGCTGGTTGCCCAGGTCGACGCCCCACGGGCTGAGCGGGTTCGGGCTGTGGTCGGGCACCGTCACACCCCCTGCGGCCGGTACTGCTGTTCGACGCCGTGATCGGTGGTGCTGTAGTTGGCCGCGGTGGTGTGCACCTTGCCCCCGAGGTCCTTCAACGCGTCGACGTTCACACCCAGTTCGTCCTGCCAGGCCTGCCAGAACGCCTTCGCCGCGTCACCCGCGCCGTACTCCCCGAAGGTCCCCTCGCCGGACATGCCCAGCTTCCCCAGCGCGTCCTTCACCGAGCCCACGTCCGTACTGGCCGCCACCAGTTGGTCACCCGCGTCCCCGAGCTTCTCCGGATGGGCACTGAACCCCACCCCGGCCCCGGCCCCGCCGCCACCACTCATGCGTCTCCCCCGATTCCCCGTCGTTCCTCCGTGGAGCGGCGGTCAGCATAGCGGCAGTTCTTCCGCCCACCCCGGGCCTGAACACCGGCTTGGACGGGTGGTCGCACAACCCGCCCGATCTGCGCGGAACGATCACAGGACCGAGGGAATCCCTTGGGGAAGCCCCACACCCGCGCGGGCCTCGGATCCGCAGCGCGGTCGACCCCCACAGGGGCCCGCCCGGTCCTGGGCAGAGCTGTCACACACGTGGGCCGGTGGGTGTCGGCGGGATTGCCCCTTCGGGGTGGTCCGGTGTTCCGGCGGGGTGTTCCAGGGCGGGGTGTTCTCGCAGGTGGGAGGGGGTGGAACTGTTCCAGCGTCCCGTGGTCGCGGGGAGGGGTGGCGGGTGGGGCGGGTGGCGGGTCAGGGTGGTGGTCGACGGCAGGTGGCGATGGCCCCGCCGTCCGGATCCGCTCCTTCACCCACCACTGTCACGGGGGAACCCATGTCCGTTCGTCGTGCCTTCTTCGTTCCGGTCGTCCTCGCTCTCGGGGCCGCGCTCAGCCTGACCGCCTGCCAGTCCGGGGACGCCGCGGGCGGGGCACCGCAGTCCGCGCCGCCGACCCGGGCGGCCTCGGCCCCCGGTTCCGCCGCACCCGCCGTTCCGGCCGCCGACCCCGCCGGTGCGGCGCCGGCACCGGCCGCGCCTGCCGCGCCGGCGGCGAACGGCACCCCGGCCCCGCCCAAGGCGCCCGCCGCGACGTCTGCCGCGACGCCCGCCCCGGCCGGTGGCGGGGACGCGGGCGGCGGGGAGGCGTACGCCTACTCCCACCCCTGCGAGGCCAAGAAGCTGTCGGTGCGGGTGACCACCCGGGCCGAGGCGCCGGGCCAGCGGGTGATCGAGGTGCGCAACCAGGGCACGACGGCCTGCGGGCTGAGCTACTACCCGCTGCTGAGCCTCGGCGACTCGCACGCCGCCGACCGGGGCAAGGACGTCAGGCCGCTGGTGCCCGGCGGGCTGGGCGGCGCCCCGGCGTACCCGGTGGCGGCCGGTCAGCCGGCGTACGCGGTGCTGGACCTCAACCCGGGCGGTACGGCCGGTGGCGCCGCGGCCGGGGTCGACGAGCTGAACGTGCTGGCCGACGGCGACCACATGGCCGCCGCGGACGCCCGCAGCTTCCCGCTCGGCAGCGGCGCCAAGGTCGGCAAGCCGAGGCTGGGCCTGTACCGGAGCACCGTCGCGGACGCCGCCGCGTCGGCCGCCGGCGCGGACCGGCAGTCCTGACCAGGGCCGCTGTGCTCACCCTCCTCCGGGCGCTGCCCCGGCGAACCGGTACCGTGAACCGCGGATCCGACGGGATCCGCGGCCGGTCCGGGGTGAGGGGTACGCAGCGCATGGGCGTGGAGACCGACGAGTTCGCGGCGATGCTGCGGGAGCTGAAGGAGCGCTCCGGACGCAGCTACGGCGCGCTGGCGACCCGGCTGCACGTCAGCACCTCCACGCTGCACCGCTACTGCAACGGCGCGGCCGTCCCCGCCGAGTACGCGCCGGTGGAGCGCCTGGCCCGGGCCTGCGGGGCGGGCGACGACGAGCTGGTCGACCTGCACCGGCGCTGGCTCCTGGCGGACGCGGCGCGGCGGCGGGAGGCGGCCGGGGCGGTGGCGAAGCCGTCGCCGGAGCCGACGACCGAACCCGAAGCCCAAGCCCAAGCCCAAGCAGAACCCGCCGAACCCTCCACCGCCTCCACGGCGGCCGAGGAGGTGGAGCCCGTGCACCCCGTGGCCGTGCCCGTCGATGCCCGCCGCCGTCCCGGCCGGACCCGCGGCCGCGTGCTGCTGAGCGCGGTGGCCGTCGCGGCCGTGGCCGCCCTGGTCTCGGTCCTCGCCCTGCGCGACACCGGCGGCACCCCGGCCGCGTCCGGCGCGCCGACGACGGCCGGTCCGGTCGGTGACGCGGCAGCACCCACGGCCGTACCCACAGCGGCGCCCACCGCGCCCGGCACCACACCCACCACGGCGCCGACCACCGCCCCCGCCACCGCCGAGGCCACCCCCACCGCCCCGCCCGGCACAGCCGCCGAGGAGGACCAGGCCCCGTTCCACGTCAACGTCCTCACCAACAACTGGGGCCACCCCTGCGGCCAGTGGTTCCTGACCCCCCGCACGCCCGCCCAGGTGCCCCCGCCGCCGGACACCGCCGCGCGCACCGACAGCTGGGCGGCCGCGCAGCACGCCATCCCCGCCGGGCACCTGCGACTGGAGCTGACCGCGCAGGGGGCGGACGCCACGGCCGTGGTCCTGAGCACCATGTCGGTGCGCATCGTCAGCACCCAGCCCGCCCCGAAGTGGAACGCGTACACCCCGGGCGGGGGCTGCGGCGGGAACCTCGCCCCGGCGTCCTTCGCGGTGGACCTCGACGCGTCCGCGCCGCGCGCGGTCCCCGTCCCGGGCCTGGAGGGGACGAAGAAGACCCCGGTGACCGACTTCCCCTACAAGGTGTCGAGCACCGACCCGCAGGTGATCGACGTGGACGCCACCACCCGCTCCCAGGACGTCAGCTGGTACCTGGAGCTGACCTGGAGCACCAGCGGGAACCGCCACGGCACCCTCACCGTGAACGACAACGGCCGCCCGTTCCGCACGGCCGGCCTGCACGGCGCCCCGAGCTACTTCTACAACGGCCGCGCCTGGACCCCGTCCCCCGCCGAGGACTGACCGGCGGCCGCCCCGGCCCACTCCGCCTCGGCCTCCTCTATGTCGACCTCTTCTCTACGTCAACGTCGTTGACATAGCCTGGAGGGCATGACCGACCGCGTAGTCCCCGAGCCGGAGCGGAGACGCCGGCGCCCCACCAAGCGGGGCATCGTCCTCACCGCCGAGCTGATCGTCGACACCGCGCTGCGCCTCATCGGACAGCACGGCGCGGACGCGCTCACCGTACGGCGGCTCGGGGCCGCCCTGGGCGCCGACCCGAGCGCGGTCTACCGCTACTTCCACAGCACCGACGACCTGCTGCTCGCCGTCGCCGACGAACTCATCGGCCGCGCCCAGCACGCCTGGCAGCCCACCGGCGACTGGCGCGCCGACCTGCGCGCCATCGGCCTGCGCATCCACGCCGCCTACCAGGCCCACCCGCAGGCGGCCCTGCTCGCCGCCCACCGCACCACCGGTCGCACCCACGAGGCCGCCGCCGTCGAGGCCATCCTCGGCGTGCTGCGCACCGCCGGGTTCCCCGACCTCGAGGCGGTCCGCGTCTACCACGCCTTCGTCGACCAGAGCCTCGGCTTCGCCGCCCTGGACGCCGCCGCCCTCGCCCTCCCGGCCCCCGCCGCGGCCGCCGACCGCCAGGTCTGGCAGGCCTCCTACGCCCGCCTCGACGCCGCCACCCACCCCCACATCGCCGCCACCGCCGACCTCCTCACCACCGACATGCGCCGCAGCGGCTACCCGTACGCCCTCGACCTGCTCCTCGACGCGGCCGAGGCCCGGCTGCGGGCGGTGGGCGGGAAGCGGGAGGGCTGACCCGGGCCGGGGCCCGCTCGGGACCGGCCCCGGGCCCGTGCCGCGGCACCGCCGGCGGTGAGCCCCCGTGTGCCCACCACCGGCGGCCGTCCCGCCCCCGTCACCAACCCCGGCCCCCGGCCGCCCATTCCCCGGCCGCTCGTTCCGCCGGGATCGGCCCGCCGGCCGGACTCAGTCCGTCGCGTACACCAACTCCCCGCCCACGTACGTCCGTTCCACCTTCGCCCGGGCGATCTCCTCCGCCGGTCCGGTGAGGATGTCCCGGTCGAGCACGACCAGGTCGGCGAGGTGCCCGACGGCCAGCACGCCCGCGTCGTCGTGCCCGTTCACGTGCGCGGACCCGGCGGTGTACGCGGCGATGGCGGAGCCGAGGTCGAGCCGCTGCTCGGGCAGGAAGACCCGTCCGTCGGTGGCTTCCGGCTCCATCCGGTTGACCGCCACGTGCAGGCCGGCCAGCGGGTCCGGGCTGCTCACCGGCCAGTCGCTGCCCGCCGCCAGGGTGGCGCCGGCGCGCTGCAGGGCGCCGAACGGGTACTGCCAGGCGGCGCGTTCGGGGCCGAGGAAGGGGATGGTCAGTTCGTCCATCTGCGGTTCGTGGGCGGCCCAGAGCGGCTGGATGTTGGCGATCGCGCCGAGCCGCGCGAAGCGGGCCAGGTCGTCCGGGTGGACCACCTGGAGGTGGGCGAGGTGGTGCCGGGCGCCGCGCCACCCGTTGGCGGCGCGGGCGGCCTCGACGGCGTCCAGGGCCTCCCGGACGGCCCGGTCGCCGAGGGCGTGGAAGTGCACCTGGAAGCCGAGCGCGTCCAGTTCGGTGACGTGTCCGCGCAGGGCGGCCGGGTCGACGAAGCTGAGGCCGGTGTTGGCGGTGGCGCAGCCGCAGCCGTCCAGGTAGGGGCTGGTCATCGCGGCGGTGAAGTTCTCCGCGATGCCGTCCTGCATGATCTTCACCGAGCCGGCCCGGAACCGGCCGTGGCTCAACTCCTCACGCCGCCGCACCAGTTCGGGGATCTGTTCGGCGCCCAGGTCGCGCCGCCACCAGAGCGCGCCGGTCACCCGGGCGGTCAGGGCGCCGGAGCGGGCCGCGGCCAGGTAGGCGTCGGACGGGTCCGGCTGGCCGTTGAACTCGCCGAGCAGCGCGTCCTGCCAGCCGGTGATGCCGAGCGAGTGCAGCAGCCGCTGGGCGCGCAGCAGCCCGTCCAGCCGGTCGGCGGCGGTGGAGGGCGGCAGCAGCCGGGCGACCAGGCCGGTGGCGCCCTCCTGGAGCGTGCCGCTCGGGGTGCCGTCGGGTTCGCGCTCGATCCGTCCGTCGGCCGGGTCGGGGGTGTCCCGGGTGAGGCCGGCGAGTTCCAGGGCGCGGGTGTTGGCCCAGGCGCCGTGGTGGTCCCGGTTGGTCAGGTACACCGGGCGGTCCGGGACGACGGAGTCGAGCAGCTGCCGGGTCGGCAGTCCGCCGTCGAAGCTCTCCATCGACCAGCCGCTGCCGGTGATCCACTCCTGCCCGGGGTTCGCCTCCGCGTACGCCCGGATCCGCTCCAGGTAGTCGGCGACGCCGACCGTCCCGGTGAGGTCGCAGACGGCCAACTCCGCGCCGCCGAACACCGCGTGGATGTGCGCGTCCTGGAACCCGGGCAGCAGCAGCTTGCCGGCGAGGTCCACGACCTCGGTCTTCGGACCGATCAACTCCCGTACCTCGTCGTGCCCGACGGCGACGATCCGCTCGCCGACGACGGCCAGACCGCTCGCCCGGGTGCGGGCGGCGTCGCCGGTGTGGACGGGTCCGCGGGTGAAGACCAGATCGGCCTCGGTCATGGGTGGTGCTCCGTTCGTGCGTCTTGATTGTGTGCGGTGGTGCTCTTACCCGGCGGCTTACCCGACAGGGCGCTACCCCGGCTGGCCCTTACCCGACAGGGCGCTACCCGGCGGGGCGGTCGGGGGCCCTCAACTCCCCTCGCCGCCGCCCAGGAAGTACGGCGAGCGCCGCCGCCAGCGGGCCCAGGCCGCGGCCGGGAGCCCGGTGACGACCATCAGCGTCACCACGGTCAGCTCGAACCACCCGTTGTCGGCGGACAGTTCGAAGTGGTCGGTGGAGTCGTAGAAGGTCCAGGCGAGGTAGCCGCCGACGGCGAGCAGGGCCGCCGCGCCCAGCAGCGGGCCGACCACCGCGCGCAGTCCATCCAGCGGGGCCGTGCGCAGCAGCCCGCGGAAGCGGACGGCGGCGGCGATCGCGGTCAGCGCGTAGTACAGGGCGACGATGACGCCGATCGCGTTGACGGCGGCCGAGATCAGGTCGTTGACGGTCGGGATGGCGAGCGAGGCGAGGGCCAGGGCGACGGCGACGCCGGTGATCAGCATCGTGCCGACGGCGGGGGTGGCGTGCCGGGGGTGCAGCCGGGTCCAGACCGGGCCGAGCACCCGGTCGCGTCCCATCGCGTACATCCCGCGGGCGGTCGGGATCACCGAGGACTGCAGCGAGGCCACGGCGGAGAACATCAGCGCGATCAACGGCAGTGCGGCGAGCGGCTGGTGGGCGAGCCTGGTGCCGAAGTAGGTCAGCCCGTGGGCGCCGTTGTCGGCCAACTCGTCGATCGGCAGCACCCGTTGGAAGGCGGTGCCGGCGAGCAGGAACAGCAGCAGCATCACCACCAGGGCGAGCAGGCCGCCGCGGGAGGCGTCGCGCGGGTCGCGCACCTCCTCGCCGACGCTGAACACCGACTCGAAGCCCCAGTAGCAGAACACCGCCAGCACCATGCCCTGGGCGACGGCGTCGAAGGAGGGGATGTCGAAGGGGTTGAACCACTGGAGCGAGAACGGCTGGTCGCCGGCGAACAGCCCGTACCCGCAGAAGCCGAGCAGCACCGCGTACTCGAACACCAGCAGGGCCTTCTGCAGCCGGGCCGCCATGTCCAGCCCGCGCACCGCGACCAGCGCGGCGGCGATCAGGACGACCAGGCCGAGCAGGGTGCACTGGACGGTCGAGTCGGCGTCGAGCCGCAGACCCGCGACGCTGCGCAGGTGCGCCTCCTCGAGCAGCTGGATCACCGAGGAGCCGGTCACGGTGGTGGTGTAGGCCATGAACACCACCGTGCCGACGGTGTTCACCCAGCCGGTGAGGAAGCCCAGCCAGGGGCTGAGGGTGCGCCCGACCCACCGGTAGCTGGAGCCGGCGTCCGGCTCCACGGTGTTCAGGCGCCCGTACCCGCCCGCGATGGCCAGGACGGGCAGGAAGGCCAGCAGCATGATCGCCGGCAGGTGCAGGCCGACGACCCCGGCCATCAGGCCCAGGCCGATCCCGATGCTGCTGGTGGCGGCCGTACTGGAGGCGGCGATCACCGCGCCGTCCAGTAGGCCGAGGGACTGCCGCATCTCGACGTGGGAGCCGCTCGCGTCCGCTCTCGGACCGCTGCCCGTGTCCTTCACCGTCGATGCCAACGGATCACCGCCTCGCTCGTGGGGGTGCTGCACGTGTGGGGGAACGCGCGCACCGGAGAGGGGCACGCGCGGGAAGTGCGAGCCATGAAACCGGTGACCCCGTAGAACGTCAATGCTGTTGTCATAAGACCGGAGTCCCGTGCTCCGCCCCGAAGCCCCGGTGCGGCAGGCGGTGGGACGGGAGCCGGTCAGCCGGTCAGCCGGCGAGGTCCTTCGGCGTGACCATCCGGGCCTCGCGGAACCCGCTGCCGCGGAACCGGCCGAGGAGGTCCTCGTGCGGGTCCTCGGTGAGGACGAGCAAGTCGTGCACGCCGCCGCGGACCGCGTCCGGCCAGGCGGGCGGGCGCCCGCGGTGGCCGCCCCAGGTGACGAGCAGGGAGGGGTCGGGCAGGGCGCGCAGGGAGAGGATCCGGTCGGCGAACTCGCCGCCGAGGGAGGGGTCGAGGAGTTCCGAGGGGACCGGTGTGAAGCCCATCCGGTTCTTGAAGGTGAACAGCCCCGGCTGCACCACGTGCCCGAAGAGCGCCGGATCGTTGCCCAGCGAGACGTAGGTCAGCGCGTGCTCTCGGGCGTACGCCATGGCCTCCGCGTAGAGCACCCGCAGCGCGCGGCCGGACCGGGCTCCGGGCGAGGCCGCGGAGAAGCGCATCTGCAGGACCGAGAGCGCGGGCCGCCGCCACCAGATGGACCCGGCGAGCAGCGAATCGCCCTCCCACAGGCCGACGCTCACGTGCTCGTCCGCCGCCGCCAGCAGCCGGTCACGGTGCCGGCGCGCGAAGTTCTTCCCGCGCGGCATGTCCGCGATCTGCCGGTCGTAGACGACCAGGAAGTCGTCCGTGAACTCCGCGGTGAGAGACGGCCGGACCTCCAGCCGCAGCCCGTTCTCCGCGACGAACCTGCGGCCGAGGCGGATGTTTCGGCGCTCGGCGCCGGAGAGCCCGGCGGCGAACTCCTCCTCGGACGCCGCCACCGGCGCGCACCAGTTCAGCCAGCGCGGCCGGGCCACGAACCCCAGTCGGGAGAGGACCTCCTGCGGCACGTCCGCGGAGTCCAGCAGCCGCACCACGTCGACCGGCCTGCCCGTGCCCTCCCAGGCGCGCGCTCCGGCTTCGTCCAGGTCGACCGAGGCGACGACGAGGTGGTCCTGTTCGGCGATCTCCAACGCGCAATCCCTGTCGTGCGATTCGTGGCCGGGGAAATCCGTGTCCTGCGGTCGGGGCCGGCCGGTGAATGTCCGGCCGCCGCGCCCGCCGCTCGTCTTCCACCCATGTTCTTCGTACACCGAGTTCCGGTGGTCACTGCGGTACGGGAATCATGAGGACGGCCCTTTCCCGGTGCCGCGTGTAGACCGCCCAGATCGCGATCGCCACCGCCCAGAGGACCAGGGTCGGCAGCCAGTGGTAATAACCGTCGAACCGGCTCGACCAGGCGTACAGGAAACCGGACAGCGGTACCGCGCCCGTGATGAACATCCGGATCGTCGCATTCACCCGGCCGGCGAATTCGGGTGGAATCGCCTCCTGCCGGTAGGTGATGGACGCCACGTTGCTCACCGCGACGGCGAAGCATTCCACCATGAATCCGCCGATGCGCACCGGGAGCACCGGGACGGCGATGAATGCGAGCCCCGCGAAGGCGACGATCTGGACGGCCAGGATGCGCCGTTCCGTACTCCACCGGGGAAGAATGGAAGGGGCGAGCCGGCTGGCCACCGCCCCCATGAACAGACCCACCGCCATCAGGACCGAGATGACGGTCGTGTTCACCTTGTGGTGGGCGAACTCCGCGATGAGCGCCGGTTCCAGCTGGCCGATCGAGATGTTGATGAGCGACATCGTGACCACCAGCCAGAGGATGTCCCTCTTCACCACCCAGCGGAATCCGACCGCGAGGTCGCGGCGCAGGTTCAGTTCGGTCTGGGCGGAGGAGACCCCGGGCAGCAGCATGGCCACCGCGCCGGCCAGTACGTACAGGCCGGCGATGCACAGACAGGCGACGGACGGGCCGAAGACGGCGAAGCCGACGCCGCCCAGGAGCAGGCCGATCACCTTCGACAGCTCCACCGCCGAGTTCAGTTTGGCGACCGCCACGGGGCGGCCCGGCGCGCTGATCAGCAGCGGGATGAGGACGAACTGGCCGGTGATGGTGCAGGCCACGCTGCCCACCCCGGAGAGCAGCACCAGCAGGGCCACGGTCGGCGGGCTGGAGAGTGTGAGGGCGAGCACGGCCAGGCAGACCGCCTGCTGGACCAGCCCCAGCACCAGCACCGTCCGCTTGTCGAAGCGGTCGATGACCGATCCGACGAACGGGGAGGCCACGTAGCTCACACCGCGGAGGGCGAACAGGGCCAGGGACATGGCCACGGAGTCGGACTTGGCCAGCACCGCCAGCGGGACGACGATCCCCAGCTGCCAGTCGGCGACCTTGGAGAGCACCGACGACGCGGTGAGGACGCGCAGCACCCGCGTGTCCGACGCCGGGTCGGCCTGCGCGACCGCCACCTGGTCGGCGGGTGCGGGATTCCCTGTCACCGGGCACCTCCGAGACGCCGCGCCGAAACCCCGACGCGCCGCGCCGAAGCACCGACGCGCCACGCGAAAGCACCGTGCCGATGGATTCGGCCACGGTGCGGGAATAAGAAGGGAATGTCGGAGCGGCCGGTCGGCGAGGGGGCGGAATTCGAGTCGAGCAGCGCTGTGCACCTCACTCGAACCCCCCGGTTTCGACGCCCGAACCCAGGACCGCGAATGGAACCGGAGCCCGGGCAAGATCGCACCCATCATGACCACGCCACTGACGAGGTGTCAAGGCTCGCCCTGACGAGGCCGTGTGACAGAAACGTGCGGAACTCGTGAACCACCAAGCCTATGCACCGTTTTGGCGACCTTCCGTCCCATGCGCCAGCTTTGCGGCCGGGCATCCCGGAACTCAACTTCGGTCTCACATGGATCTGTTGACTCTCAAAGCCGGGTCTGCCTATGCTCGACGCCGCGATTTGATCATCGAATATGCCATCCGAGCGCGCCGCCGGTACTCCAGGCAGCGTCTTTCCTCCTGTCCGGCGCACTTCGGCACCACCGAACGGGCCGGGACTTCTCCGTGAAGTCCCGCCCCCCCTTTGATGATTCATGAACCCCGTGGAAGCAGGACACTCCCGGGGAGCCCACGCGTGCCGGTTCCCCGGCGTGCCACGAGCGAACACCACCCCTTCCCAGGCTGCCGATCCAGAAGGACGTGACGTGAGAACGAGGACCGTGCGCTCCTTTCGCGACATCACGCACCGCGAGGTCGACTGGCGGCGCCCTGTCGTGACGCTCTTCAGCGGGGGCCTGGACAGCTCCTACCTCCTGCACCGCCTGGTGGAGGCGGGGGCCACCGACGTCCACGCGGTCAGTGTGGACGTCGGCGGCGACGAGAGCCCGCCGGAGCTCCGCCGGATCACCGACAGCCTCGGGGTCCGGCTGCACGTCCTCGACGAACGCGCCGTGTTCGCAGGCGAGTTCGTCACCCCCGCGATCGCGGCACATGCCCTCTACCTGGGCTCGTACCCCATCAGCTCCTCGCTGAGCCGACCGCTGTTCGCCCGCGCGGCCCTGCGCACCGCCGAGGAGCTGGGCGCCGAGGTCATCCTGCACACCGCCAACCGCTCGCAGAACACCCTGCGCCGACTGAACGGCGCACTTCGGCAGTTGGGCTTCCGGGGCCGCTTCGGCAGCCCGTACGAGCTCGAACCGGTGCACCGCGAGAAGAAGATCAAGGAACTGCGGGCGATCGGCCTGGAGGAGATGGCGGAGCGCTCGGCGAGCGCCGACTCCAACCTGTGGTGCCGCGAGTTCGAGTCCGGGATCCTCGACGACCCGGAGGACCACCGGGTGCCGGAGTCCTGTTTCCGGTGGAGCGCCCGGCCGCGGACCCCGGGGGCCGAGACGGTGGAGGTCTCCTTCGAGGCCGGCGTCCCGGTGGCCGTGGACGGACGGCGGATGAGCCCGGTCGAGCTCATCGGTGCCCTGAACCCGATCGTCGGCGCCCACGGGCTCGGCCGGCACACCGGCCTGGAGCACCTGCCCGGCGGCGCGAAGGTCCTGGAGGTGCGCGAGGCGCCCGCGGCCTGGCTGCTGATGGCCTCGCACCGCCACCTGGAGACCGCGACGCTCGACGCCGAGACGCTCAGGGAGAAGCTGCACCTGGAGCAGGTCTGGGTGCGCGAGGCCGTCGAGGGCCGCTGGTTCGGCGAACTCCGCGCCGCCTGCCAGGCGTTCACCGCGGAACTGGCCGGCCCGGTCACCGGGACGGTCCGCTGGCGGCTGGCCGGCGGCAGGACCTCGACCGAGTCGATCGTCGCCGAGAACCCCCGGTACGTCCGCAGCCGGGAGGACTGGGAGCTGGCCGGAGTCCGGGACGAGCTCGGGTACTTCGAGCCGGACCCGGAGGCCCGCAACGGGAACGAGAACCGGAACGGGAACGGGAACGGGGACGCGAGCGGGACGCGGAACGGGAACCGGAACGGGACCCCAGCCGGACACAGGACCGCGGCCGGAACCACGGCCGGAACCACCGGCGGACCCGGAACCGCCCAGGAGATCGGGGGAGCCACATGGTAGGGACGGACACGCCCGGGGGAACCGTCGGTCGCACACTGGTGCTCATCGACGCGACGGTGCCCGTGGCGAGGGCCGCGCACGGGCTGGGCTGCCGCGTCGCGCTGGTGCAGCGGCCCGGCGCTCCGGTGCACGAACTCGCCGAGGACCACACGGACTACTACTCGGTCGACTTCGGGCCCGACCCGTCCGCCCACGCCCCCGACACCGCCGCCCACGCCACCACCGCCGGCCCCGCGGCCTTCGCCGACTTCGTGCAGTCCGTCCTGCGCCCGCTGGACCCGTGGGCCGTCCTCTCGCTGACCGGCGCCGGGGCCCTGCCGGCCGCGACAGCCGCCGCCCTGCTCGGCGCCGTCGGCGCACCGGTCGGCGCGGTACGGGCCCTGGCCGCCGCCGGGGACCCCGAAGTCGCCGCCGGGGAGCTGGTGTTGCGCGCCCACACCTTCACCGTGGACGGCGACCACCGGTGGATCGCCGCCGTGCCGGAGGGCCGTCCCGCCATGCCGCCGGAGCACCTGCTGCCCGAGCGGGTCCTGCCGCCCGAGGAGCACCGCGCCGCCCTGGCCGCGCTGACCGGACTCCTCGACGCCGCCGCCCTCCCGGCCGGCCCCGCCCTGGTCCGGCTCGCCGTGCGCGACGGCCGGGCGCGGGTCCTCACCGCCGCCCACGGCACCGGGACGGACGACGAGAACGACCTGATCCGACGACTGACGGGCTTCGACCTTACGGACCACTCGCTGCGGTGGCCCTTCGGCGCGCCCGCGGGCACCGACCGGGAGGCGGGACGATGAGCAGGCCGGCCGCGCTCTTCATCAACAAGCACCACTACTCGCACTTCAGCCGGGGCGGCGCCCACATCCTGCCGACCTCCGAGATCGACATCCACCTGGTCACCCGCTACCGGGCGCACGGCGGACTCGACGGCTTCGCGGACCACCCGCTGCCCCAGGTCGCCGTCTGCGAGACCGAGGACTTCGACCGCTGGCGGGACATCTGCTCCTGGATCCTGCGCCACCACCCCGTCGACCGGGTGATCGCCGTGCACGAGCGGGCCGTGCTGCTCGCCGCCGAGATGCGCTCGAAGTTCTCGCTGCCCGGCATGGACTACGAGACGGCCGTGCGCTTCCGCGACAAGCTGCGCATGAAGGAGGTCCTGCGGGAGGCCGGGGCGGCCGCGCTGCCCGGCTTCGCCGCGCTCGACCGCCCGGCCGACCTCGAACGGATGGACTGGAGCACCGGGCGCAAGGTGATCAAGAGCCGGTGGGGGCTGGCCGCCAGGGACCTGTACATGGTGGACACCCTCGACCAGGCGCGCGCGGTGGTGGCGGACCTGGACCTGTCCGGTTCGCACTACGAGATCGAGGAGTTCGTCAAGGGCCGGATCTACCACTGCGATTCGGTGGTGGTGGACGGCCGGATCGAGTTCTCCAGCGTCGGCACCTACCTCGCGGATCCGGCGGGGTACGAGCCGGGCGGCATCTTCGGCACCGTCCTCGTCGACGACCCGGACCTGCTGCGCCGCATCCGCGCGATGAACACCGCCGTGCTGGGCGCGCTCGGTCTCCGGGACGGCACCACGCACCTGGAGCTGTTCCGCACCGACGCCGACGAGCTCGTCTTCTGCGAGGTGGCCGGCCGCCCGCCCGGCGGCGTGATCCCGCCGGTCATCCAGTGGCAGTACGGGTTCAACATCGTCGAGGCCCAGATCCGCCTCGACGCCGGGCTTCCGGTGACCCTGGGCACCGCGCCCACCAGCGGGACCTGCGGCTTCATCGCGTTCTACCCCGGCGGGGGCGAGGCGCGCGGGATCCCCGCCGAGCGGTTCGACGCGCTCGGCGTCGTGGAGCACATCGCGCACCACGGGGCCGGGAACGGGCGGGGCGGCGTCCGGCACTCCACCGACTTCCTCGACTCGTACGTGATCAAGGCGCCGGACGGGGGCGCGCTCCTGGACCGGATCACCCGGGTCCGCGAGGAGTACTGGCAGTGACCCCGCAGCCATCGGAACAGCCGCCGAAGCCACCGGACCGACCGGACCGACCCACCACGCACCACCCCACCGCCGTCCCCGAGGGAGAGACCGACGATGCCTGACCACGACGTGATCGGAATCGGTGTGGGGCCGGCGAACCTGAGCCTCGCGGCCCTGACCGCGCCGCTGCCCGAGCTGAGCACCCTGTTCCTGGACGACAAGCCCGGGTTCGAGTGGCACCGGGGGCTGATGCTCCCCGATTCGCAGCTGACCGTCACCTACTTCCGCGACCTGGTGACCCTGGTCGACCCGACGAGCGAGTTCTCCTTCCTGAACTTCCTCGTCCGCCAGGGCCGGGCGTTCCGCTTCCTGGAGGCCAACGGCCTGAGCTGCTCGCGCCGCGAGTTCGAGCAGTACTACCAGTGGGCGGCGGCGCGGCTGTCCTCGCTGCGGTGGGGCACCCGGGTCGAGTCGGTCGCGGTCGCGGGCGACCGCTTCGAGGTCACCTGTGCCGGTGGGGCGACCCACACCACCCGGGCGGTCTCGGTCGGTTCCGGTCCCGAGCCGCGGCTGCCGGCCTTCGCCAAGGCGCACGAGGGCAGGGACGTGCTGCACAGCGGTGACTTCGCCCGGGTGCGCCCGGAGTGGAAGGGCCGCCGGGTCGTGGTCGTCGGGGCCGGTCAGAGCGGTGCCGAGGTGGTCAACCACCTGCTGGCCGACGAGCACGCGCTGCCCGCCTCGCTCACCTGGACCTCCAGCGGCCCGGGCTTCCAGCCGCTGGACGACTCGCCGTTCACCAACGAGTGGTTCTCCTCGGCGTACGCGGGCTACTTCCACGGCTTGTCGGCCGCGCGCCGTGCCGAGCTGGTCACCCGGCAGCTGAGGGCCGGCGGTGACGGGATCACCGACGAGCTCCTCGGCGCGGTCTACCGCCGCCTGTACCACCTGGACCACGTGCTCCGCGCGGGGCTGCGGCACCGGCTGCTCACCTCGCGCCGGGCCGTGGACCTGGAGCGGGACGGGTCGGCGTACCGGGTGACGCTGCACGACGAGGACCGCGACGGCACCGAGGTGCTGCCCGCCGACCTGGTCGTCCTGTGCACCGGCTACCAGCGCCGGATCCCGGAGTACCTCAAGCCGATCCAGGGACAACTCGCCGTCCGGGACGGGATGTTCGAGGTGAACGCCGACTACTCGGTGGACTTCGACGGACCGGCCGGGCTGCGGGTCTACAGCCAGGGCTTCGCCGAGGGCGAGCACGGGATCAACGACACCCTGCTCTCCCTGGTGGCCTGGCGCAGCGCCTGTGTCGTCAACTCGCTGGCGGGGCGCCAGGTCTACCGGACCGACGCCGACGAGACCACCGTGGCCTGGCAGTAGCGCCGGTGGCGAGCGAGGAACGGGGAGGGGACGTGGACACCGGCAAGGTCTCGCCGGCCTTACTGTTCGAACGGGCGCGGGTGTCGCGGAGGGACGAGCTGGTCTTCGTCGGCAAGCTGGCGGCGGCGTTCGCGCTCTGCTGCCTGGGCGGAGGGCTCGCGCTGAGCGGCTCGTGGCTCGCGGCCGCCGGCGGGGTGCTCCTGCTGGCCGCGATGTACACGCACCTGGTGGAGTTGCAGCACCAGTGCCTGCACCACTCGGCCTTCCGGAGGGCCGCGGCTCACCGGCCGGTGGGCGTCCTGATCGGGGTCCCGCTCCTCTCGGCGTACAGCCACTACCGGGTCCAGCACCTGCAGCACCACAAGTACCTGGGCACACCGCGGGACAGCGAGTTCTTCGGGTTCGACCCGAGGGCGCCGCTGACCTGGGGCGCCCTGCTGCGAGGCGCCGTCGACCCGGTGCGGCTGGTCCAGGTCGGGGCGGACGTCGCCCGCAGCTGCGCGGGCACGTGGACCTACACCCGGGGGCAGATCGGGGACCGGTCCAGACGCCAGGTGATGAGCGAGTACCGCCTGTTGGGCGTGGCGGTGCTCGCGGCCGCGGTGGCGGCCGGCCTCGGGTACGGCCGGGCCGTGCTGCTGCTGTGGGGGCTCCCGCTGCTGCTCTCGGTCCCGGTGCACTTCTTCCTGGAGCTCCCGGAGCACGTCCTGTGCGACACCGACGGCACCACGGACGTCCTGCGCAACACCCGGACGATCAGCGGGAGCAGGTTCAGCCGCTGGTTCACCAACGGCAACAACTTCCACGTGGAGCACCATGCGGCGATGGTGGTGCCCATCAACAGACTGGCCGGGCGGCACCCGGTCGCCAAGCGGTACGCCGCGCACGCCGAGGCCAGCTATCCGGCCTTCTACCGCAAGGTGCTCCGTGAGGCGCGCCGCAACGGAAGCCGCAACGGAAAGCGCCGGAGATTCGTGGACGCGGCCGGCCGGACCCACTCCTGAACGCTCTCCGCGGCATTCTTCCGATTCCGCGTACGGAAAATCGGACGAAACCTCCGGGAAGTCGCCGGAAGTCGCCGGAGGTCGGCGTGAAGTCGCCGGGCGGAACGTCGCCGAGAAAAGCGTCGGCGAACTCTTGCCGATTCCGCCGGAACCGACCTAGACTCATTCGGGTCAAGCGGAACCGACCGGGTGGAACTCCGCCCCACCGGGAATACCCGCCGGGTCGCACTGCTTCGTCAGATGCGCGCCGATTCATCACACAACGGGGGTTCGTGTTGATGTCGAACGACTCTCACCAGCCAGTTTGCGTGGTCACCGGCGCAAGTCGCGGCCTCGGCCGGGCCCTCTGCCAGGAATTCGAAGACCGTGGATTCCAGGTGGCCGGAGCCTCCCGGAGCGCCCTTCCCGATAATTCGGAAGGTTTAGCGGCGCACGATTCGGTGAATGTACAGGACGAGCGCCGGGTCCGCGAATTCGCGAATTCCGTCGTCGCCCGGCACGGCCGAATAGACGTCTGGGTCAACAATGCCGCGGTCATGGAGGTGTTCCGGGTCGCGGACGGCGACGCGGAACGCTGGAACCGGATCCTCGGCACCAACCTGCTCGGCGTGGTCAACGGCAGTGCCGTCTTCGCCGAACACGTGCGCGGCCGCCCCGGCGCCGGCGTACTGATCAATCTCACCGCCGGCTCGGCGCGCGCGGCGCGCCCGGGCTGGGCGGCCTACTCGGCGAGCAAGGCAGCGGTGGAACGCCTCACCGAAGCCGTCGCCGCGGAGGAGCGGGACGCCGGACTGCGCGCCTTCTGCGTGTCCCCCGGCGCCATGGACACCGCCATGCAGCGCTCCCTGTGGGAGCTGCCGGAGAGCGAGTTCCCCGAGGCGCGGGAGCTGCGCGAACGCGCCGCCCGGGGCCTGATCGGCGACTGCCGCGACATCGCGCGGCGGATCGCCGAGGAGGCCGGGGCACAGCTGCGCCCCGGAGCCCCGGAGCCCGATCCCGTGTTCCTCCCCTTCCGGGCGTCCTGAGACGCCCGCCCCGAACGACCATGCCGTCAGGCGTGGTTGATGGATGCACCATCCAACTAGAGAGGAGCTGACATGAAGACCGAACTTGGTCTGGTCAACGCCCCGGCTGCCGTTCTCGTCGAGTTCGAGCCGGTCGCGGCCCTGAACCTGGGCGTGCTCGGTGCGCGCGAGGCGGCCACGACGGACAGCGGCCTGGAGTCCGTCGCCTGCTGCAACTCGATCGTCGCCACCGGCTGACCGTAGCCGGCCATCGGGGCCCCTCGGGGTCCTGAGGACCGCTGGTGAGGCGCTTCGGCGCCTCACCAGCGGCACTTGCATTGACGATGATCCACCCGCTCACGAAACGGAACGGCATATGCGAGTACGGTTGCAGACCAACCACGGTGAGTACCTCCTGGAGCACGAGAGCGCACCGACCGTCGGCGCCCTGCTGCGGCTGTACGGGATCCCGCTCTCGGCGGTGTGGACCTACCGGATCGAGGGCCACGGGGGCGACGGGCTCCGGCGTGCCGTCTTCGTCCCCGCGTCCACGGCCCGCCCCGGCGACGCCGGCGGCGAGGGCGAGATCTTCGCCCGGGTCACCCGCAACATCAACCTGCCCGGCCTGCTCGGCGTGGAGGCCTCCAGCGCCCGCCTGCACGACGAGGCGACCACCGAGTGGACCTTCCCCACCGAGGACAGCGGCGCCTTCCAGCGCGTGCACACCCAGATGTCCGCCGCGGAGTGCTTCGAGTTCGTCCGCGCCAGCGTGACCGACGTGCTGAAGCAGTGGCCCGGCGACCGCAGCAACGGCCTGGTGGTGGGGACTTCGGGCGGCGGCGACTCCAACGTGCTGCTCTCCACGCTGATGGAGTCCGGCTACTTCGAGCCCGAGCGCGTGGTGCCGGTCATGATGCTCGGCATCCCGGACTGGGACGCCCAGGTCGACAACGCCCGTGCGCTGTGCTCCGCGCACGGCATCGAGCTGAACGTGGTCGAGGAGTCGGAGACCGCGCGGCTGTCCGGCCTCAAGGAGCTCTCCTCGGTCAAGGAGGTGTTCCGGGAGTTCTTCCCCGACGCCGACCTGGAGTTCATGGGCACCTGGCTGCTGCGCCGCGTCCTCACCCGCTACGCCGTCGAGCGCGGCATGAAGTTCGTCGCCACCGGCGCGAACCGGGAGGACATCGTCGCCGAGCACATCGCGCGGGTCTCGCGCGGCCTGCTCCCGCTGCCCGCCCCGTTCCGCGAGATCGGTGACGTCACGTTCTGCTACCCGATCTGGAAGGTGCCGAAGAAGATCGGCGACGGCGCCTACCCGGCCTTCAGCCTGGAGAACTACGAGAACCGCAATCCCAGCTTCAGCCCCGGGCGCAGCGTCTTCTACTACCTCGCGTACTGGATCCCGGAGCTGCTGCCCGGCATGGACAACTCGCTGCTCGACGGCATGTCCAAGCTGGCGGACAAGGACCCGCAGCCCATCACCTGGGACGAGGACCTGCGCGACCACGTCTGCCGCGAGGGCTCCACCGAGGCGCAGAAGACGCGCTGGCAGGAGTTCCTGGCGAAGGTCGAGGCCTGACGGCCGTCGGCGAGCCCGCTTCGTCTGCCGTCCTCCCCGCCCGGGGAGGACGGCAGACGCCGATCGAGGAGAGTGTGCTGTGAACGCGTTTCAGGGGTGGGATGCGGCCTCGTACGGGGACGCCAGGGCCACCGTGTACGACCGTCAGGTGGCCGGGCGGGGCGACGTGCCGGAGGCGGTCGGCCTGCTCGCGGAGCTGGCCGGCGACGGCCCGGCGCTGGAGCTCGGCGTGGGGACGGGCCGGCTGGCGATCCCGCTGGCCGCGAAGGGCGTCCCCGTCCACGGGCTGGACAGCTCGCCGAAGATGCTGGAGGAGCTCGGCCGCGCCCCCGGCGGCGACCGGGTGGTCGGCGTGCCCGGCAGCATGACCGACTTCGCCCTGGAGGAGTCGTTCACGCTGGTCTGGGTGGCCTTCAACTCCCTGTTCCTGGTGGACGATCCGCGGGAGCAGGAGAACTGCTTCCGGAGCGTCGCCGGCCACCTGGCCGAGGGCGGGCGCTTCGTCGTCGAGGCGTTCGTGCCCGCGCCCGAGCAGTTCGACGGGGCGGCGGCCCTGCGGGTGAAGGACTTCGGCTCCGCCAACCTGCTGCTGCAGGTGTCCCGGCACGACGCGGACGCCCAGGTGGTGGAGTCCCTGGACCTGGAGGTCACGGCGGACGGGTTCGCCCTCTACCCGACCCGGGTGCGCTACAGCTGGCCCGAGGAGCTGGACGCGATGGCCGGGCGGGCGGGCCTGCGGCTGGAGGACCGCTGGGAGAACTGGAGCCGGCACCCGTTCACGGCCGGCTCCCGCTCCCACGTCAGCGTCTACACCGCGGCGGACACCGCGTCCGGCAGGGCCCGCTGAATCTCCTTGCGCAGGAGTTCCTGCACCTCGTCGAACGAACCGTTCCCGTCGACCAGGACGAATTCCTCGTACTCCGGCAGGGAACGGTAGGCCGCCCGGTAGTCGACCAGGAACTCCAGGGTCTCCTCGTCGATTCCGCGGCGCTTGATCCGCTCCTGGGCGACGGCCGGTTCGACGTCCAGGAAAAGGGTGAGGTCGGGCTTCGGGAGGCCCCGGTTGAGGCGCCGCAGGAATTCCTCGTTGTCCGCCTTCTGCAGGCGGACGGCGGCGTACTGGCAGACGGTGTAGCGATCGGCGAGGGCCACCGCGCGCGGGGTGGCCAGCACCTCGCCGACCGGGGCGAGCGCCGACAGCTTCGCGCAGGCCGAGATGAGCCTGATCGTGTCGGCCCCGATCATGTCCAGATGGCCCGGGAAGCCGTCCTCCCGGGCGATCGCGTCCAAGGCCTGACGGACCGGGAGCTGTGTCTGGTTGAGGAAGAGCCGGGCCGGCTTCCCCAGGCCGTCGAACCACTCGGCCAGTCGCCCGACCTGGCTGGTCTTGCCGGCCCCGTCGATTCCCACGACCGCGACCAGATATCCGCTGCGACGCTCGGACCCCACTTTTCGATACCTCCACGACGACCCGCATGAATGGATAAAAGTGCCTCGTGTCACTATTCAGCCAAGATTGCACGACCTATCCCGCTATGTCAACGCGGCCAGATCGAACGA
Source organism: Kitasatospora xanthocidica (assembly GCF_014656195.1). Lineage (GTDB taxonomy): Bacteria > Actinomycetota > Actinomycetes > Streptomycetales > Streptomycetaceae > Kitasatospora > Kitasatospora xanthocidica. Next base: position 663,679 of record NZ_BNBY01000002.1, read on the forward strand.
CTTTCATTTCGAACTGATCGAACCGGCATACCCGCAAAATCTGGACATGCTGGATGAATACTTCTCCGATTTCCTGGAGAAGGCCGGCGGCGCGGAACTCGTGAAGGTGCTGCACGGCCCGTACATCGACATCTCGGTCCATTCCCCGGACCGTGCCGTCCGGGCCGCCTCGGCCGAGCGGATATCCGCGTCGATCGAATGGGCGAAGCGGCTCGGCGCCGAGTTCCTGATCCTGCACAGCAACCACCTGCCGATGCTCAACGAGCCCGCCTACGACCGGCAGTGGCGGGCCGGCTGGCTCGACTTCCTGCGCGGCCAGGACCTCGGGGACGTCACCGTCCTGCTGGAGAACATGTGGGACCGCACCCCGGACCTCAGCCTCTCCCTGGTCGAGGAGTTCGACTCCCCGCGGCTGCGGCTGTGCTTCGACGTCGCGCACTGGAACGTCCACGGCACGGTGCCCCTGGAGGACTGGCTGCGCCGGGCCGGAGCGGCCACCGCGTACGTCCAGTACGGCGACAACCACGGCGACCAGGACTCCGACCTGGCGCTGGGCAGCGGCACGGTGGACTGGCCGGAGCTCGACCGCTGCCTGCGCGCCCACGCCCCGCACGCGGACGTGATGGTCGGCGTCGGCATCGACGACGCCGACGAGCGGCTGCAGCCCTCGATCGACTTCCTGCGCGCCGGCGGCATCCACCCCTTCCCGCCCCACCCGTCCCCCCGCACCTTCCCGCCCGCGGACGGTACCCGGTGACGGCCCCGTCGCCGGAGGAGGCACCGGGCGCCGACGCTGCGTGGTGCCTCAACCCCCGCACGCCCGAGGGGAGGTCGGCCGCCGAACGCGCCGAGGCCTGCCTCGCCGAGGTGGCGGCCGACGCCGAACGCCACGACCGCGACGGCAGCTACGTCACCGAGGCGCACCGCGCCCTCGCCGCCGCCGGCCTGATGGGTGCCACCGTGCCCGCCGCCCACGGCGGACTGGGGGTGCGCAGCCTCCTCGACACCGCCGCCTGCCTGGAACGGATCGCCTTCGCCGACGCCTCGGCCGCCCTGGTGCTGCACATGCAGCTCTCCCGCGGCCTGGGCCTGGCCGCCGGCCCCTCGGACCCCGGGTCCGAGGGGCTGCTGCGTGCCATGGCCGACGGCTCGGCCTACGTGGCCGGCGCCGCGACCGAGGCGGGCGCGGGCTACTTCACCGTGCGCACGACGGCCGAGCCGAAGGAGGACGGCCCGGCCACCGTCAGCGGCCGGAAGATCATGGTCTCGGGGGCCCCCGCCGCCACCCACTTCGCGGTCCGGCTCCGGATCCGCACCCCCGAGGGCGACCGGCTCGGCAGCGCCGTCGTGCCGCGCTCGGCCGCGGTGGAGGTCGTCGACGACTGGGACGGCCTGGGCATGCGGGGCTCGGCGAGCACCACGGTCCGCTTCCACGACGCCGAGGCGCTGCCCTGGAGCCTGGCCGTCCGCGGCCCCTGGGGCGTCCACGACCCGCGGGCCCTGGGCGGCCGGATGCTCAGCTCCGGGGCCATGCTGGGCATCTACCTGGGGCTGGCCACCGCCGCGCACCACACCCTGCTCACGGCCCTGCGGCGGGCCGGCGCCGACCGGCCGGGGGCCTGGCTCGACGCGGCCGCGATCCGCTCCGAGCAGCAACTGGCGGGCACCCGCGCCCTGGTGGAGCTCTTCCTGAGCCGGCTGGACGGGCACGACCCCGCCGACGGCCCTGGCTCCCTGGCACTGGCCCGCGAGTGGCAGCTGTGCCGGCTACGCTCGCACGACACCGCCCTGGCCCTCTCCGACCTCGCCCTCTCCGCCGCGGGAGCCGCCGCCTACCGGTGGGGCCACCCGGCCTCCCGGATCCTGCGGGACGCGCGGGCCGGACAGTACATGCAGCCGTACGGCCCCGCCCAGGCGGCCGAGTTCGTCCGCGCCGCCGGCGAGGGCACCGACCCGGGACTGCTCGCATGACGGCGCCGCTCCCCCCGATCCCCCGGCTCCCCCGACTTCCCCGCACCGGCGGGCCGGCCGTCGACGAGTCGCGGCTGGTCGCGCTCGCCCGGCGGCTCGTCCGCACCCGCAGCGACAACCCGAACACCACCGAACAAGCCGTGGTGCGGCTGCTGGCCGAGGTGCTCGCGGACTCGGCGGACGAGGTGCGGATCGTCCAGCCGGTGCCCTCGCGCCCCAACCTGCTGGCCCGGTACGGCCGGTGCGACGGCTCCCGCCCCACCCTGCTGCTCACCGCCGCCACCGACACGGTGCCGGCCGACCCGGACGACTGGCGGCGGCCGCCCTACCAGGCCCTGGTGGCCGGCGGCGAACTCTGGGGCCGCGGCACCGCGGACATGAAGGGCGGCATCGCCGCGGCGGTCGAGGCCGCCCTCGTCCACCACGCGGCCGGCCGCCCGGGGCCGCGCGACCTCCTGCTGGTGTTCACCGCCGACGGCGAACGCGGCGGCCGGGCTGGCTGGCAGGCCCTGGCCGACACGCTCGAACTGCCGCCCGTCGAGGGCGCGGTGGTGCTGGCCCCGACCGGCCTGGTCCCGCACCGGATGGAGCGCGGGGTGGCCTGGCTCGGCGTCGACCTCCAGGGGCGGGAGGCCCCGGCCTCCCGCGCCGAGGACGGCGTGTCCGCGGTCCTCGCGGCCTGCCGGCTCGCCGAGCTGCTGCCCGCGGCCGCGGCGGCCCGGTTCGCCGGGAACCCGGCGGGCGGCCCGGTCACCACGACCCTGGGCCGGATCGACGGCGGCACCCGGGTGAACACCGTGCCCGGCGGCTGCCGCACCGAATGGGACCTGCGGCTGCCGCCGGGCGGCCCCGACGTGACCGAGGAGGCCGTCCGCGCCCTGGTGGCCGGCTGCCTCCCCGAGGGCGTCACCGGCCGGGTGGAACTGCTGATGACCGCCGCCGCCTCGGAGAGCCCGGTGACACCGCTGTGGGAACGGCTGGTCGCGGCCGGCCGCAGGGCTCACGACGACCGGGCCCACCCCGACCCGGTCTACCCCGGGCCGACCGACGCCCGCACCCTGCGCCGCCGCTTCGCCGTCCCCGCCTACGTCTGCGGCCCCGGCGAGCAGCGCCTCGCCCACGGCGTGGACGAGCGGGTGCCGGTCGCCGAGCTGCGGGCCGCCGCCGAACTCTGCCTGAGCCTGCTGCGGGAGTGAGCCCGGCCGCTCCCGCCCGCCCTGCCACCCCGCCGCCCCGCCTCCCGCGCGACACCTGAGGAGTGATCCACCGATGCCCGACCCCCTGACCCCCGACGCCACCGCCACCGCCACCGCCACCCGGGTCACCAGGCACCTCGTCCTGGGCGACATCTCCCGGCAGTACCAGGTGGCCGGCGGCAACACGCCCCTGCTGGCCGTCGAACTCGCCCCCGAACCCGGCGACGCCCACCTGGCCACCGAGCACCTGCGCCCCGCGGACACCGTCGCCACCGGCGTCCTGGTGCTGGACGGCGACGGGGAGCGGACCGTACCGCTGTCCGCCGCCCCGGTGTGGGCGGGCCTGGGCGCCGGCCCGGCCCTGACCGCCCTCGGCCGGGACGACCTGGACACCCTGGCCCCGCTGATGCTGCTGCGCACCCACGACACCGGCGCGGAGCGGCTCACCGAGGTCATGGTGTGCTCCCGGGTGCGTTCCCTCGGCGTGCTCTTCGTCCGGGTCGCCCGCTTCCCGCACCCGGCCGGCACCGCCCTGCCCGAGCTGGTCCGCGAGGCCCTCGGATACTCCTCCCGGCTGGCCGACTCGATCGTCTTCGAGGGCAGCGCCTTCTCCGTCCTCGAACCCGAGATCGAGATCGAGCAGAAGGTCAACCTGCTCGACGAGGTCAGCATCTGGCAGCTGGCCCAGGCCATGTGCGCGGCCGCCGAGGAGGGCCGCTACCCCGGCTTCTTCCTCGACCCCGGGTACGAGCTGACCCGCTGGCAGTACGCCCAGGAGACCTTCGAGGTGCTCGCCCCGCGCGAGCACGCCGGGTACTTCGGCTTCACGAGGATGCCCGACGGCCGGTACCTGATGAAGATCAAGAGGTTCGAGCGGGACGCCCTGCGGCGCGGCGAGAAGTTCCGCCTGAACCTGGACATCCCCGGCGACGACCTCGACGCCTTCCTCGCCCGCGAGTACCCCGGGTACTCCTTCCACCGGCTTCCCCCGCTCGTCCGGGCGCGCTTCGACGTCAACCTGGAGTCGGCCGCCACCGGGCACTGCTTCAGCATCGAGATCGACGACGTCACGGTGGCCGGCGGCCACAAGCTGCGCCAGGCCGAGATCGAGTACCTGAAGACCCGGGTGCACGAGGGCGTGGACCACGACCTGCTCGACGCGGAGCTGTACCGCCTCACCGAGCTCGTCGAGGAGCAGCTGAAGCAGCTGGGCGTCCGGGCGGAGCGCAGCCTGCTGTCCAAGCTGACGTTCCTGCGGGAGTGCGAGCGGCGGGCCGCCGGCTCGGACTCCTGACCCGATCGGGCGAATCCCCCGCCGTTCTCCGCGAGCACCGCTCGACGGGGGGCGCGGGGGATTCGCCCGTTTTCACACCGCGCGTCGATCCCCGCTGTTCGCCGATGCCGCGGAATTCCACTGACCGCTTTCCGCAAGGATGTCCGAGCGCTGTTCACTCGGTTCGCCGACGAGTCGCCATCGGTTACGATCTGACGAACCGTCGGGCTCAAATGGACTGGCCACGCGAACCGCCGGTCCGCACAGTTCCCGCTGCCGCACGGAAGGACGCTCACGCGTCCATTGACCGCCCCCGGTACCGGGGTTGCCACCGGGCGTGGATCCGGTCAACCATGAGTGGATTGTGCCAAGAGTCGGCCAGCCGCGGCATGGGGGAGAGTGCGGATGCGCTCAGTCGAATTCAGCCTGCTCGGCCCACTGAACGTCCACGTGGGCGGCAAGACACTCAGATTAGGAGGATCCCGCCAAAGAACCGTGATCACCATGTTGTTGCTCTCACCGGGGCAGGTGATCTCGGTGGACACCCTGATCGATGCCGTCTGGCCGAACGGCGGTCCCAGCACCGCCCGCAACCAGATCGCCATCTGCGTCGCCGGCCTGCGGAAGGTCTTCAAGGACGCCACCGACATCAATGACGTCATTCTGACCACCTACCCGGGGTACACGCTCAATCCGGACGGCCACCGGATCGACGTGCGGGACTTCGAGGAAGGGGTCCGCGCCGCCCGTGAATCGGCCCGCGAGGGCCACGTCGACGACGCCTGCCGGCAGTTCGGCGACGCGCTGCGGCTGTGGCAGGGCCGGGCCCTGGACGGCCTCACCGGCACCAGGATCGAGGCCGCCGCGAGCCGCCTGGAGGAGCTGCGGCTCGACGTCGCCGAGGAACTCGCCGGGCTCCGCCTGAAATCGGGCAACCACAACGCGGTGGTCGGCGAGCTGACCGAGATCGTCAAGGAGTACCCGCTGCGCGAGCGCGCCCGGGCCCACCTGATGCTCGCGCACTACCGCGCGGGCCGCCGGGCCGAGGCCCTCGCGGTCTTCGCCGAGGCCCGCCGGGTGCTGGTGGCCGAGCTGGGCATCGAACCGGGCCCCGCGCTGCAGGAGTTGCACGCCCAGGTGCTGCGCGACGCCCCCACCCTCACCGGTGTCCTGCCCGAGCCCACCCACGTGGCCCCCGCGCCGACGCCCGCGCAACTGCCCTCCCGGGCGGCCGCCTTCACCGGACGGGTACCGGAACTGCGGGCGCTGGACCGGATGCTGGACGAGCGCTCGGGCTCGGTGCCGCTGGGCGTGGCCGCGATCAGCGGCGTCAGCGGCGTGGGCAAGACCGCGCTGGCCGTGCACTGGGCCAACCGGGTCGCGCACCGCTTCCCGGACGGCCAGCTCTTCGCCGACCTGCGCGGCTACGACGAGCACGACGAACCCGTGCCGCCCGCCGTCGCGCTGGACCGGTTCCTGCGGGCGCTGGGCGTGCCCGGCTCGCAGATCCCGGCCGACCCGGCCGACCGGCCCGCCTTCTTCCGCAGCATGCTCGGCGGCCGGCAGGTCCTGATCGTGCTGGACAACGTCCGTTCCTTCGACCAGATCCGGCCGCTGCTGCCGGGCTCGGGCCGCTGCTGCGTACTGATCACCGGCCGGGACGTCACCGACGACATGATCGGCGACTACGACGTGCTGCCGATCCGGCTGAAGGCCGTCACCGCCGGGGAGGCCACCGCGCTGCTGTCCGAGGTGGCCGGCCGGGAGCGGATCGACGCGGATCCCCCCGCCACCACCCGGCTCGCCGAGCTCTGCGACCGGCTCCCGCTGGCCCTGCGGATCGCCGGCGCCCGGCTCGCCGCGCGGCCGCACTGGTCGGTGCGCTACCTGGTCACCCGACTGGAGAACCAGCGCATCCGGCTGGACGAGCTGAGCCCCGGCACCGGCGGCGTCCGCGCCGGTTTCGGGCTCGCCTACCGCGAACTGCCCTCCGCCGCCCGCCGGATGTACCGGCGGCTGGGCCTGCTCACGGTTCCCGACTTCACCGCCTGGGTGGGCGCCGCGGTCCTCGACACCACCACGGAGGACGCCGAGAACCTGATGGAGCTGCTGGTCGACGCGCACCTGCTGGAGGTGGTCTCGGGCGCCGGCACCGGCCCGGTCACCCGCTACCGCTTCCAGGACCTGCTGCGGCTGTACGCCTACGAGCGGGCCGTCGAGGAGGAGCCCGAGGGGCAGCGCGACGCCGCGTTCGAGCGGGTCCTGGACGGCTGGCTGTACCTCTGCGACGCCGCCTACCGGCAGCTGTCCGGCGGCGAGTTCACCCTGCCGAGGACCCCGGTCCGGCCCCGGCTGTCGGAGACGGCCGAGGCCGAGCTGCTCGGCAACCCGCTGGAGTGGATGGACTCCGAGTGGATCGCCCTGGCCGACGTGATCAAGCAGGCCGCCCAGTGCGGACAGGCCACCCACGCCTGGGTGCTGACCGCGCTGAGCAGCCCGCTGCGGGAGGCCCGCAACTACCTGGAGGGCTGGGCGGCCTGCGCGGAACTGTCGCTGGAGGCGGCCCGGGCCGCGGACGACCGGCTGGGCGAGGCCGAGATGGTCCACTCGCTGGGGGCGCTCGCCATCTACCGCAACGACTACGCCGGCGCCCAGCCGCTGCTGACGGTCGCCGTCGGGCTGTTCACCGACTGCGGTGACGTCGGCGGCCGTGCCAAGACCCAGCGGCTGCTGGCCGGCTGCGCCCAGTTCTCGGACGACCTGGAGCTGGCGCGGTCCTACTGCGAGGCCTCCCTGGAGGGCTTCCGCTCGATCGGCGACCTGGCCGGCGAGGCCACCACGCTCTCCCGGCTGGCACAGATCGAACTGGACCACGGCAACGTCGACCGCAGCCTGGAACTGAGCGGCGCCGCCGTCGACCTGAGCCGCAAGGCCGGCATCGTCCGGGGCGAGGCGCAGAGCATCTACCGGCTGGCCAACGCCCTGCTGCGGAAGAACGACCTGGACGGCGCGGCCCGGGCGCTGCGCGAGGTCCTGACGCTCTCCCGGAGCTACCAGGACCTCCACGGCGAGGCCCACGCGCTGCGCGGCCTCGGCGAGATCCACTGGCGGCAGGGACGGCTGGACGAGTCGCTGGACCTGCTCGGCCAGGCGCTGGAGACCGCCCGGAAGATGGGCGACCGGCTGCTCCGCGCCCGGATCGAGGGCCACCTGGGGTTCGCGCACGCGCTGATCGGCCACGGCGAGGCCGCCGACCGGATGATGGACGCCCGGGCGGCCTTCACCGAACTGGGCGCCACGGCGCTGGCCGAGCGGATGCGGCTGGCGCTGGACCTGGTCATGCGCCGGGGACTGCTGCGCCCGGTCGACCGGCAGGACCTGCTGGCCCTGCTGGTCTGAGCCCCCCGGGCCGGAACGGGCCGGCGCACATGGCGGAAAGCGCACCGAAACGCACCGAAACGCACTGGAACGCACTGAACGGAAAGGCGGCGGGTGGGACCGGAGCTCCGGTCCCACCC
>NZ_BNBY01000003.1:0-275835 GCF_014656195.1 Kitasatospora xanthocidica
GTCGGAGAAGGCGGACGGGCCGGTCAGGCCGTGGCGGCGAGGGTGCCGTCGAAGGTGGCGGCCGCGAGGCCGAAGGAGAGCGTCATGCCGACGCCCGAGGTCACGGTGACGGCCCGCACCCCCGGCGCCAGGTCGCGCACCAGCAGGGGGCCGCGCGGGCTGCTGGCGTAGACGCCCTGCCAGCGTTCGAGGATCCGCAGCCGCTCCACGCCCAGCACCCGGGCGATCTCGGCGGTCAGCAGCTCGTGGGTGCGCTCCTCGACGAACGGCGGGGTGGTGGCGTCGTAGTGGTGCGAGTCGCCGAGCAGCACCGTGCCGTCGGGCAGCCGGGTGAGCATCACGTTGGCGCCGATCTCCAGCAGGTCGGCGCTGTGCCCGAGGACCTCCTCGCGCAGCCGGGCGGCGGACGGGCGGCCGGCGAAGGCCTCGTAGCGGAGCATCGAGGTGGCCGTCAGCACCGCGGAGTCGGTGCGGAAGCCGGCCGGGGCCTCGGCCCGGGCCATGGTGAGGCGGCAGCGCTGGACCTCGTGGTCCTCGGCGACGTCGGGGAACAGGTAGTCCAGGTCGTGGCCGACGCAGACCAGGATCCGGTCGCCGTGGACCGGGCCGCGGGTGGTGTGGACCGTCCCGCTCTCGACGCCGGTGACGGCGGTGCCCCACAGCACCCGGCCGCCCGGCTGCCCGGCCACCCAGCGGGCCAGGCCGGGCGCGGCCTCGCGCGGGTTCACCCGCAGGTCGGCGGGCAGCAGCGCGCCGCCCACCAGGTCGCCGTCGGCGCCGTCGGCGCGCCCGAGCAGCGCGGCCGTCTGCGCGGCGGTGCGCAGCTCGACCTCGTCGCCGCCGCGCTCGGCGCGCAGTTCCTCCAGGACGGCCGCCTCGGTCGCCGACCGGGCCACCACCAGGGTGCCGGCCTCCTCGGCCCAGATGCCGGCGGCCTTCGCCGCGCGCAGCCAGCCGGGCCGGGAGCGCTGGGCGACGGCGAGCAGTTCGCCGTCCTGGGCGCTGATGCAGCAGTGGCCGAAGTTGCGGACCGAGGCGCCGACGGGCTGCCGGTCGCGCTCGACGACGGTGACGGACAGCCCGCTGCTCAGGGCTTCGAAGGCGTGGGCCAGGCCGATGATGCCGGCGCCGACGATCACCACGTCGCTGCGGCCGGGGTCGCCGGTCGGGTGCGTGCGGGAGGCGGCGGTGGCGGGTGCGGGTACGGTGCTGCTGCTCATGGCTCCAGATTCCGGGCTCGTCGACCTCGACGTCAAGAGGTGTCTATACAAGTTACCGTTCGTTCATCCACTCGACCACCATCGGAGGCGGGCGGTTGTTCTGGGAAACAACCAGGTCGTCCGCCTTGAGAAGTTCCGCCCCCAGGTGTCATAGTCGACTTGTGAAGACAAGTGAGGACCTTCCTCTCCACCAGCGGCTCGGCGCCGAGTTCCAGCGCCGCATCGAGTCCGGCGAGTGGCCCGAGGGCCGGCCGGTGCCCAGCGAGTCGCAGCTCTGCGCCGAGTTCGGCACCTCCCGCGGCCCGGTCCGCCAGGCCCTGGCCCTGCTGCGCAACGAGGGCAGCCTGGTCGGCGGCCGCGGCAAACCGCCCGTCGCCCGCCGTACGGCGCCCTCCCAGCCGTTCGGCACGTTCCTGTCCTTCACCCAGTGGGCCCGCACCATCGGCCGCGAGCCCGGGCAGAGCACCGTCGAGGTGGCCCGGCGCCGGGCCTCCCCGGAGGCGGCCGCCCGGCTCGGCCTCGCCGAGGGCGCGCCGGTCGTCGAACTCGTCCGGCTGCGGCTGCTGGACGACGTCCCGGCCATGCTGGAACGCTCCACCTTCATCCACGAGGTCGGCCGCATCCTGTTCGACTTCGACCCGGACACCGGCTCGGTCTACCAGGAACTACTGCGCCGCGAGGTCGACCTGCACCGCGCCCGGCACACCATCGACGCCGTCGCCGCCGAACCGCAGGACGCCGAACTGCTCCGGGTCTCCGTCGGCGACCCGCTGCTGCGCGTCCGCCGGCTCACCACGTCGAGCCAGGGCGTGCCGCTGGAGGACGCCGACGACCGCTACCTCCCGGCCATGGCCACCTTCACCATCGAGAACACCATCGAAGGCCGTACCGTCATCGGCCGCTACCGCACCGAAGAGGACTGACACCGTGATCGAGCTCGCCGCCCTGGACATGGCCGGTACCACCATCGACGAGGCCGGTGCCGTCTACCGGGCGCTGCGCACCGCCGTCGAGCGGACCGGCGTGACCGTCACCGAGGCCGACCTCCAGACCTGGATGGGCACCGACAAGCGCGAGGCCATCACCGCCCTGGTCCGCCTCGGCGGCGGCACCCCGACCCCGGAGCTGGTCGAGGAGGGCTACGCGGCCTTCGCCGGGTTCCTGCGCGAGGCCTACCGGACCACTCCCCCGCGGGCCATCGCCGGTGTCGAGGCCGCCCTCGCCGAGCTGCGCCGACGCGGCATCAAGGTGGCCCTGACCACCGGCTTCAGCGACGACGTCGCCTACCCGCTGCTGGAGTCGCTCGGCTGGTCCGTCGGCGAGGGCGGCAACCTGGACGCGGTCGTCACCTCGGACGAGGTCCCGCGCGGGCGTCCGGCCCCGCACATGATCCACCGGGCGATGGAGAAGACCGGCGTCATCGACACCCGCCGGGTGCTGACCGCCGGCGACACCGTCGTCGACGTCGAGGCCGGCGCCAACGCCGGGGCCGGGGTCGTCATCGGCGTACTGACCGGGGAACTCACCCGCGAGGCCTTCGACGGGCACCCCCACACCTACGTGCTGGACGGCGTCGCCGACATCCCCGCCCTCCCGGAGGCCCGGCCCGCGGCCTGACCCGACCGGGAGCCGGCCGGCTCCCGGCAGGACTGACGTCTCCTCAGCCGGGCCGCATCGACCCGGACCGGATCGGATCAGCCCGGACCGGCCCGGGGGCGGCCGGGTCAGGACGGGCTGGTGGCCAGCAGGGCGGTGGTGGTCACCTTGTTGTCGCACTCGGCGAAGAGGCCGTCGTCCAGGGCCACCTGGTGGGCGCCGGCGCCCGGCAGGCCGAGCACGAGGGTGGGGTAGGCGACCGGGGTCGCTCCGGAGACGCAGTAGCCGTCGGCCTCGCCCTGGACCTGGACGAAGGTGAGCTTCAGCCAGGCCTTCCCGCCCGGGCCCACCCGCACCGGGGCGGCGGCGCCGGAGTGGGTCACCGTGAGCGGGGCGTTGTGGTCCGGGGAGCCGTTGGCCGCCCCGGCCACCGTCGGGAAGCCCTGCGCGGTGCACGGGTGCGCGGAGGAGTTGGTGAAGGCGACGATCGCCGCTCCCACGCCGGTACCGTCGGGCCGCACCTTCGCCTGGTGGGCCTCCACCTTGAGGTCGCCGGCCGCGCAGGCCGGAACGGCGGTGCCGGAGGCGGACGGGCCACCGGTGGACGGTCCGCCGGTGGACGGGGCTCCGGCCTTGGTGGGGGCCGGGGCCGTGCTGCTCGGGGCGGTCGCCCCCGCACCGGGCGCGGCGCCGGGCGCCGAGGTCGGCGCCGCAGTGGGCGCCGCGGTCGGGGCCGCGGCCGTCCCCGCCCCGGCGTCGCCGGGCCCGCAGGCCGTGAGCAGCAGGGCCGCGGTGGCGGCCGAGACGGTGGCGACGACGGCTCTTCTGGCGTTCTTCCCGTACCGCGCGTTCAGCATGACGTTCCTCCGAGGGTGGGTGGTGCCGGGTCGGTGCCGGCATCTGCCCCCGATACACACCGCCGCCGCGGTGCCGGTTCCCGTCGGATCACGGTGATGACAGAACGGTGACGAAGCCCGAAAGCCCAGGTCCGGGCCACCGTCGAGCCGCCCGCGCCCGTCGCATGCTGACGAACGGTCGGCGGTGCGGACCGTTCGCTCAGGGGTGCGTCAGCTCGGCCCCGCAGCGCAGGTTCCACCGCCCCGAGCGCCCGGACAGTTCCGTGACGGAGAGCGGACGGACGTCGAGCCGCCAGAAGGCCGCCGCGGGGAGGTCGAGCGCGTGGACCACGGCCGCCCGGACCACGGCGGGCTCGGCCACCGCCAGCACCCGGCCCTGCTGCTGCCCGGCCACGGCCGCCAGCCAGCCGCCGACCCGGGCGCACAGGGCTTCGACCGACTCGCCGCCGTGGGGCGCCACCGTCGGGTCGGCCAGCCAGGCCGCGACCTCCGCCGGTTCGGTCGCGGCGAGCTCGTCGAGGCGGCGGCCCCGCCAGCCGCCGACGTCGAGGTCGGCCAGCGCCCCGTCCGGTTCGGCGGTGACGCCGAGCGCACCAGCGGTGAGCCGGCACCGGTTCGAGGGGGAGGCGAAGCCGCGGGGTACCGCCGGCAGCGAGCCGGCCGCCGCGCGGGCGGCCGCCAGGCCCGCCTCGTCCGGCGGCCCGTCGTCGCCGAACCGGGCCTCGCGCAGTTCCGCCCCCATCGCCGGTGCGACGAAGATCACCTGTACGGTCATTCGCCCTCCTCCTGTCCCCCAGCTGCAGCGTCGCGCGCATACGGACGAGAATTCGTGGCCCGTCGCGCGCCCGTCGCGCGCCCGCGAGCCGGTACGAAACCCTTGGCCGGGCACCCGCGACACGGTACCGTCCCTGCCACAACTCAAGACGACGGTACGTGGAAGCCCGGTGAGAACCCGGCACGGTCGCGCCACTGTGAACCCGTCCCCCGACGCCTCGTCCCCGGACCTGACGTCCCGGGCCGGTCGAGTCAGACCCACCTCCGTCGTCGGTGTGCTCCATCGAACGGGACGCGTGTTCCCCAAAGGAGGTCGGCCATGGCTCACCCCATCGCCACCGCAACCCCCGCCGCTCCGGCGATCACCCCCATCTCCGTCAAGGCGATCCTGCCCTGGGCCGTGTTCTTCGGCATCCTGCTGATGGCCCTCATCTACTTCGTCGGCGCCGAGCAGGGCGCCACCTCCCTCATCTCCGGCGAGGACGTGCACGAGTGGGTGCACGACGGCCGCCACCTGCTCGGTTTCCCCTGCCACTGATCAGGGGCCCCCGCACATGAACTCCGCAACCGTCAGATCCCTGCTCGTCCGCGGCATGCTGGCCGGCCTCGGTGCCGGCCTGCTCGCCCTGGTCGTCGCCTACCTGCTCGGTGAGCCCCGGGTGGACGCGGCGATCGCCTACGAGGACGCCCACTCCGCCGGCGAACCCGCGATGGAGATCGTCAGCCGCACCCTGCAGTCGACTGCCGGGCTGGCCACGGGCGTTCTCATCTACGGCGTCTCGCTCGGCGGCATCGCCGCGCTCGCCTACTGCTTCGCCCTCGGCCGGGTCGGCCGCTTCTCCCCGCGCGCCACGGCGGCCCTGCTGTCCGGCGTCGCGCTGGTCGCGGTCTACGTCGTGCCGTTCCTCAAGTACCCGGCCAACCCGCCGTCGGTGGGCGACCCGGAGACCATCGGCAAGCGCACCACGCTGTACTTCCTGATGATGGCGCTCAGCGTGCTGCTGGCGGTCGCCGCGGTGATCGTCGGCAAGCGGCTCGCGCCCCGTCTGGGCACCTGGTACGCGACCGTCGTCGCCGTCCTCGGCTTCGCCGTCGCGGTCGGCCTCGCCTACGCCTTCCTGCCCGCGGTCAACGAGGTGCCCGAGGACTTCTCGGCCACCCTGCTCTGGCAGTTCCGCCTCGCGGCGCTCGCCATCCAGCTCACCCTCTGGACCTCCTTCGGGCTGCTCTTCGGCCACCTCGCCGAACGTCTCCTCAACCCGAAGCCGGTCACCTCGGCCGTCCGGGAGACCAGCTCGGACCCGGCCCCCGAGACGGCCGCCTCGGCGAGCTGAGGCCCGTCACCGGTCCGACCGTCCGACCACGCCGGAGGCCGGTCGGGGCGACACCACGTCGCCCCGGCCGGCCTTCGGCGTTCCCCCAACCATGGCCCAGGGCAGCGGGGTTCACCTTTCTCCCGGTGCTTCGAGCGCGGCGTACGGGACGAAGGTGCTGGTGCCCTCGTCGACGGCCAGGGGGCGGCCGATGGCCGGGGCGGAGCGCTGGGGGCAGGCCGGGCGTTCGCAGACCTTGCAGCCGAGGCCGATCGGGGTGGCGGCGGCCTCGTCGCCGAGGTCCAGTCCGGCGGAGTACACCAGCCGTCCGGCGTGGCGGAGCTCGCAGCCGAGGCCGATGGCGAAGGTCTTGCCCGGGCGGCCCCAGCCGCCGGGTGAGCGGGTGACGGCGCGGGCGGTCCACAGGTAGCGGCGGCCGTCGGGCATCGCGGCGACCTGGACGTGGACCCGGCCGGGCGAGGCGAAGGCGTCGTAGACGTTCCACAGCGGGCAGGTGCCGCCCGTACGGGAGAAGTGGAAGGCCGTGGCGGACTGCCGCTTCGAGACGTTCCCGGCCCGGTCGACGCGCACGAAGGAGAACGGCACCCCGCGCAGGCCGGAGCGCTGGAGGGTGCTCAGGCGGTGGCAGACCGTCTCGTAGCCGACGCCGAAGTGGTCCGCCAGGTGCTCGATGTCGTAGCGGGCCGCCTCCGCCTGCGCGTGGAAGGCGGTGTACGGCAGCACGAGGGCGGCGGCGAAGTAGTTGGCCAGCCCGATCCGGGTGAGCGACCAGGTGGTGGAGGCCTCCGGGCTGTCCTGGGCGGCGAGTTCGGACAGCAGCCCGTCGTGTTCCAGGTAGGCGAGCTGGGTGGCCATCCGGAAGGCCTGCTGGCCGGGGCGCAGCCGGTCGGACAGGTGCAGGGTCCGGGTCTGCTCGTCGTACCGGTGCAGCTGTCCGCCGCCGGTGGCGATGCGGACCCGGTGCGCGCTGGCGAGCCGGTCGGCCAGCGCCTCCCTGACCCCGCCGCGCCTCAGCTTGATGCCCTCCGCCAACTCCTCGGCCGCCGTGTCGAGTTCGTGGAGGTAGTTCCGGCGGCGGTAGAAGAACTCGCGGACCTGCTCGTGCGGCGTACGGGCGTCGGCCCCGGGGCCGCGGTCCCCGACGAGGACGGCGAGCTGCTCGGCCGCGTCGCGGCGGCCGCGGGCCAGGTCCGTCAGCAGCCGTGCCACGGCGGGCAGTCGGGCCGCCAGTTCGTCGAGCTCACCGGTGCTGACCCGGCCGGCCGTCAGCTCCTCGCCGAGCGCGTCGCGCAGTTCGGCGGTGAGCCGGGCGCTGTCCGGCGGGGCGAAGTAGCCGGCCTCGACCCCGAAGGCCTCGGTGAGCCGCAGCAGGACGGGGACGGTGAGGGGCCGGGCGTCGTGCTCCAGCTGGTTGAGGTAGCTGGGCGAGAGGTCGATCAGCCGGGCGACCGCGGCCTGGCTGAGCCCGCGCTCCTCGCGCAGGCGGCGCAGCCTGGCGCCCGCGAAGGCCTTCCCCATGGCGTCGTTCTCCCCACTGTGCGTACCTGACGACCCGGTGCGGGCAGCCTAGCCGCACGACGGTCGGGCCGGCCTTCGCAGGCTTCGCAGATCCGCTGACGACCGTTCGCAGAAGTTGGCAGTGGTCCACCGGTGACGGCGGCTCCGGGGGCTGCCAGAGTCGGTGGTGCGGCCGGGAGGTGCGCAGGACAGCGGAGAAACACCTGGTCGGTCGCGGTCGGGTGGGCTGTCCGGGCGTCCACGTCCCGCGGTGTTCCACCGCCGCCCGGCACCACCCGGCCGCCCACTCACCCTCGCGGTGAGGTGCCTCACATCCTTCGCAACGAGCGCGCTTCACAGCAAGCACATCTCGCAACGAACACCCGGGAGCAGACCCATGACGCAGTCGGTTCGGCAGCAGCAGGAGCAGCAGGCGGCGGCGCTGGCCGCCCGGTGGGCCTCCGACCCCAGGTGGGCGGGCATCGAGCGCACCTACACGGCGGCCGACGTGGTCCGGCTGTCGGGCACGGTGCGCGAGGAGCACACCCTGGCCCGGCGCGGCGCCGAGCGCCTGTGGAACCAGTTGCACGAGCAGGACTACGTCCACGCCCTCGGCGCGCTGACCGGCGGTCAGGCGGTGCAGATGGTGAAGGCCGGGCTGCAGGCGATCTACCTGTCCGGCTGGCAGGTCGCCGCCGACGCCAACCAGGCCGGTCAGACCTACCCCGACCAGAGCCTCTACCCCGCCAACTCCGTTCCCCAGGTGGTGCGGAGGATCAACAACGCGCTGCTGCGGGCGGACGGGATCGACGCCGCCGAGGGCAACGACGGCCCGGACTGGCTGGTGCCGATCGTCGCCGACGCCGAGGCCGGGTTCGGCGGCCCGCTGAACGCCTTCGAGCTCACCAAGGGCATGATCGCGGCCGGCGCGGCCGGCATCCACTACGAGGACCAGCTGGCCTCCGAGAAGAAGTGCGGCCACCTCGGCGGCAAGGTGCTCGTCCCCACCGCCCAGCACATCCGCACCCTCAACTCCGCCCGCCTGGCCGCCGACATCGCCGACGTGCCGACCCTGATCGTGGCCCGCACCGACGCGCTCGCCGCCAACCTCCTGACCACCGACGTCGACGAGCGCGACGCCCGCTTCTGCACCGGTGAGCGCACCGCCGAGGGCTTCTACCGGGTCGAGCCCGGGATGGCCCCGGTGATCTCCCGCGGCCTCGCCTTCGCCCCGTACGCGGACCTGATCTGGGTGGAGACCGGCACCCCGGACCTCGCCCAGGCCCGGGAGTTCGCCGAGGCGCTCAAGGCGGAGTACCCGGACAAGATGCTCGCCTACAACTGCTCGCCGTCCTTCAACTGGAAGGCCGCCCTGGACGACGACCAGATCGCCAAGTTCCAGCGGGAGTTGGGGGCGATGGGCTACCGCTTCCAGTTCATCACCCTGGCCGGGTTCCACGCCCTCAACCACTCGATGTTCCAGCTGGCCCGCGGCTACGCCGAGCACGGCATGACCGCGTACGTCGACCTCCAGGAGGCCGAGTTCGCCGCCGTGCCGGACGGCTACACCGCGGTGAAGCACCAGCGTGAGGTCGGCACCGGCTACTTCGACCTGGTCTCCACCGCACTCAACCCGAACGCCGAGACCCTCGCGCTGACCGGCTCCACCGAGGCCGAGCAGTTCCACTGAGCCACCCCAGCGGCGCCCGACCGCCGACCCCGGCGGCCTCGTCGGAGACGAGCCGCCGTCCACCCGCCGCCCGGGGCCTCGTTGAGGGACGAGGCCCCGGGCGCCTTCCACCTGCCTCCCACCCTGCCCCCGCCTCCTGGAGAACCGGATGAGCCAGCCCAGCCGCGTCGAGATCCTCGGAGAACCCGAGGACCGCTTCGACGAGATCCTCACCCCCGCCGCCCTGGACTTCGTGGCCCGTCTGCACGAGGCCTTCGCCGACCGCCGCGCCGAACTCCTCGCGGAACGCCGTCGCCGTGCCGCGGCGCTGGCCGCCGGCGGCACCCTGGACTTCCTCCCGGAGACCCGCGCCGTCCGCGAGGACTCCTCCTGGCGGGTGGCCGGTGCGGGCCCCGGCCTGCACGACCGCCGGGTGGAGATCACCGGCCCGCCCGAGCGCCGGATGACCGTCAACGCCCTCAACTCCGGTGCGAAGGTGTGGCTCGCGGACTTCGAGGACGCCACCTCGCCGACCTGGCACAACCTCGTCTCCGGCCAGCTCAACCTGATCGACGCGATCGAGCGCCGGATCGACGACACCACCCCGGAGGGCCGGCGGTACTACATCGGGGACACCCCGGCCACCATCGTGGTCCGCCCGCGCGGCTGGCACCTGGACGAGCAGCACCTCCTGATCGACGGCCGCCCGGCCATCGGCGCCCTGGTCGACTTCGGCCTCTACCTGTTCCACTGCGGCCGGCCGCAGATCGCGGCCGGCTCCGGACCGTACTTCTACCTGCCCAAGCTGGAGAACCACCTCGAAGCCCGCCTCTGGAACGAGGTCTTCACCTTCGCCCAGGCCGAGCTCGGCATCCCGCACGGGACGATCCGCGCCACCGTCCTGATCGAGACCGTCACCGCCGCCTTCGAGATGGACGAGATCCTCCACGAGCTGCGCGACCACGCCGCCGGTCTCAACGCGGGCCGCTGGGACTACCTGTTCAGCCTGATCAAGAACTTCGCCCAGCACGGCCCCCGGTACGTCCTGCCCGACCGCTCCACCCTCACCATGACCCAGCCCTTCCTGCGCGCCTACACCGACCTGCTGGTGCGCACCTGCCACCGGCGCGGCGCCCACGCCATCGGCGGCATGGCGGCCGCGATCCCGCAGCGCGACCCGGCCGCCGACGCGGTCGCCCTGACCAAGGTGCGCGCCGACAAGGAGCGCGAGGCCGGCGACGGCTTCGACGGCTCCTGGGTCGCCCACCCCGGCCTGGTCGACACCTGCCGCACCGCCTTCGACGCCGTCCTCGGCGACCGCCCGCACCAGCTCGACCGCACCCGCGCGGACGTCGAGGTCACCGCCGCCCACCTGCTGGGCGTCCAGCGGCTCACCGCCGGGCTGCCCACCGAGCAGGGCCTGCGCGCCAATGTCGCGGTCGCCCTGCGCTACCTGGTGGCCTGGCTCGGCGGCTCCGGCGCGGTCGCCGTCTTCGGGCTGATGGAGGACGTCGCCACCGCCGAGATCGCCCGCTGCCAGATCTGGCAGTGGCAGCACCACTGCACCCGGCTGACCGGCGGCTCACTCGCCACCCCCGACCTGGTGCGCCGGCTGATCGACCGGGAACGCGCCGCGCTGCTCGCCGAGGGCTGCGACCCGGCACGGGTGGACGACGCCGTACGCATCCTGGAAGAGACCTCCCTCGGCGCCGACCTGCCCGCCTTCCTCACCACCGAGGCCTACGCCCGCCACCTCGTACGGATCCGCACCGCGGCCTGAGCCGCCCCACCACGGAGGCAGTGCACACCATGAACGAGATTCGCCGCGTCGCGGTCGTCGGCGCCGGGCTGATGGGCTCCGGCATCGCCGAGGTCTTCGCCTGCGCCGGGCTCGACACCGTCGTCTGCGAGAACGGCCGGGACGCCCTGCGCGCCGCCCGGGCCCGGATCGACTGCTCCCTGCACCGCGCCGTCGACCGGGGCCGGCTCAGCGAGCGGCAGCGCACCGACGCCTGGGCCCACCTGCTGTTCGCCGACGACCCGGAGGCGCTCGCCGACCGCCAACTCGTCGTCGAGGCCGTGGTCGAGGACGAGCGGGTCAAGACCGAGGTGCTCACCACCCTGGACAAGGTCCTCGTCGACGAGGACGCCGTGCTGGCCACCAACACCTCGGCCATCCCGGTCACCCGCCTGGGCATCACCACCGGCCGGGCCTCCCACGTCCTGGGCCTGCACTTCTTCAACCCCGCACCGGTGATGCCCCTGGTCGAGCTGGTCACCTCGCTGCACACCTCCCCCGCCGTGGTCGGCCGGGTCGAGGACTTCGCCGCGAACGTCCTCGGCAAGCACGTCGTCCACTCGCGGGACCGGGCCGGCTTCGTCGTCAACGCCCTGCTGGTGCCCTACCTGCTCGCCGCGATCCGGATGGCCGAGGCCGGCCACGCCAGCCCCGAGTCCATCGACGCCGGCATGGTCCACGGCTGCGCCCACCCCATGGGCCCGCTCGCCCTCGCCGACCTGATCGGCCTGGACACCGTCGAGGCGATCGCCCGCTCGATGTACGAGGAGTACAAGGAGCCGCTGTACGCCCCGCCGCCGCTGCTCTCCCGCATGGTCGAGGCGGGCCTCCTCGGCCGCAAGAGCGGCCGCGGCTTCCACGCCCACCGCACCGGCTGAACCGCCCGGCCACCGCACCTCGGCCTGACACCCCGGCGGACGCGCGGGTGACGCGTCCGCCGGGGTGTCAGGTCGTTCCGGTCGCGTCCGGGGCCTCGAACCGGACGGTCGGCTCGAAGTTGGCGCGGCGGGCCGCGCGGCGGAAGACGGTGAGGACGGCCGGTCCGACGACCAGGACGGCGGTGAAGGTGGTGACGGCGCGGCCGGTGTCCCAGCCGAGCGAGGTGGCGAGGTCGAACAGCAGGTAGCGGTGCCACTGCTCGGTGAACGGCAGGCCGGGGAGGTAGGCGATGGAGCTGTTCGGGTCGGTCGAGAACGGCCAGAAGGAGAGATTGAGCAGGAAGCCGAACAGGTAGCCGGAGAACGCCCCGTAGGCGGCCAGCATCGGCACCTCCCAGCGGCGCCGTCGGACCTTCGGTAGCAGCCCGGCGAGCATGCCGACGAAGGCGCAGCCGAACATCTGGTAGGGCATCCAGGGGCCGACGCCGCCGGTGAGCAGGGCGGAGGCGAAGAGGGAGGTGCAGCCGAGGGTGAAGCCGAAGCCGGGGCCGAAGACCCGGCCGGCCAGGACGAGGATGAAGAAGACGGTCTCCACCCCGGCCGTCCCGGCGCCGAGCGGGCGGAGTCCGGCGTTGACGGCGGAGAGCACGCCGAGCATGGCGAGGGCCTTGGCGTCGATGCCGCCGGCCGAGATCTCCGCGATCACGACGGCGAGCACCAGGACGAGCAGGGCGCCGAAGATCAGCGGCGGGGCGTAGGCGGAGCCGAACTTCCCGGGGGCGACGACGAAGGGCCAGGTGAAGGCGGTCAGTCCGATGAAGGCGGCGAGGGCGACCACGACCCGGGCCCGGCCCGGGATCCGGACGGCGGTCATCGGGGGGTCTCCGCGGTCTCCAGCACTCCGGCGACCTGACGTACCGTCAGATAGGCCAGGGGCGCGAGGATCTTGGCCGTCTGCGGGGCGAAGGTCGGTGAGGCGACGATGACTTCGGCGGTGGGGCCGTCGGCGACGACCTCGCCCTCCGCCATCACCACGACCCGGTCGGCGGCGGAGGCGACGAACTCGACGTCATGGGTGGACACCACGACGGCCCGGCCCTCAGCGGCGAGGGCGTCCACGATGCCGGTGAGCGCCTCCTTCGCCTGGTAGTCGAGCCCCCGGGTGGGTTCGTCCAGCAGCACCACCCGTGGTGCGGCGGACAGTTGGATGGCCAGTACGAGGGCCAGCTTCTGCCCCTCGGAGAGGTCCCGGGGGTGGGTGCCGTCCGGGATGCCGGGGGCGAGGCGGTCGAGGATCTGCCGTGCGCTCGGCCCGCCGGTGCGGCCGGCTTCGAGGTCGCCCTGGGCGAGCTCCTGGGCGACCGTCTCCAGGTACAGCAGGTCCGTGGGGGTCTGCGGGACGAGCCCGACCAGCTGCCGGGCCCGGGCCGCGGAGAGCCGCTTGGGGTCCTCGGGCTTCTCGCCCTCGGTGCCGGTGACCTTCACGCTGCCGCCCTGGCGGGGGCCGGAGCCCTGCAGGGCCCACAGCAGCGAGGACTTGCCGGAGCCGTTGCGGCCCATCAGCGCGGTGACCTCGCCCGCCCGCAGTTCCAGCCCGACCTCCCGGACGGCGGCCACCGGACCGTACCGGACGACCACCCCCCGGGCGTCCAGCACCCGTTCCCCCGCCACCGCTGCCCGGCGCGGCGGGGGAACGGGCACGTCGGTGAGCCGCTCCCGCAGCGGCGCGGCGGCGCGGCGCGCGTCCCGTACGGACAGTGGCAGCGGCTGCCAGCCCGCGAGCCGGCCGAGGTCGACGACGGGCGGCGCGATCGCGGTCTCCCGGAAGACCTCCGCCGGCGGCCCGTGCACGACGGTCCCGTCGCCGGGCAGGTGGACGACCCGGTCGGCGTACTGGACGACGCGCTCCAGCCGGTGCTCGGCGAGCAGCACGGTCACACCGAGGTCGTGCACCAGCCGGGTGACCGCGGCCAGCACCTCCTCGGCCGCGGTCGGGTCGAGCGCGGAGGTCGGCTCGTCCAGGACCAGCACGCGGGGGTGGGCGGTGAGGACGGACCCGATGGCGACGCGCTGCTGTTGCCCGCCGGAGAGCTCGTACAGGGCGCGGTGGCGCAGCTCGGCCAGGCCGAGCAGGTCCAGGGTCTCCTCGACGCGCTTGCGCATGACCTCCGGCGGGATGGCCAACTGCTCCATGACGTAGGCCAGTTCCTCCTCCACCGTGTCGGTGGTGAAGCCGGCCTGCGGATCCTGGCCCACCACGCCGACCACGTCGGCCAGTTCGCGCGGCGGGTGGTGGGCGGTGTCCCGGCCGTCCACCGTGACCCGGCCCCGCAGGGTGCCGCCGGTGAAGTGCGGCACCAGGCCGTTGACGGCGCCGAGCAGGGTCGACTTGCCGACGCCGGTGCGGCCGACCACCAGGCAGAGCTCGCCCTCCGGGATGTGCAGGTCGACGTCGCGCAGGACGGGCGTGGTCTCGCCGTCGTACACCACGCCGACCCGGTCGAATCGGATCACGTGCTCACCTCGGAGGTCGTGCGGTCGGTGCCGGTTCGGCGGGCGTCGGTTGCTCGTTCCGGCGTACGCCCGGGCGGCGGGGAGACGATCCCGGCGGCGCCCGCCAGCAGCAGGGCGAGCACCGGGACGAGCGGCAGCGCCGGCCAGGTCAGCGGGTAGAGCGAGGGGTTGAGGTCGGTCGCGTCGTAGCCGACCGTGGCGAACAGCAGAACGGCGGCGGTCACCCCGCACCCGGCGACCGCCCACTCGGCGGCCCGCCAGCGGTCCGGCCGGTAGGTGGTGCGCCGCACCCGCCGACCGCCGAGCAGCAGGCCCGCCACGCAGAGCACGGCACCCGCGACGAAGGCGGGCAGCCCGAGCGCAGCCGGGGCGGTCCCGTCCAGCAGCCCGTACACCCCGGCGCACAGGCCGCACATGCCGAGCAGCATCAGCGCGCCGGTGAGCCGGCGGGAGCGGCGCGAGGCGGTGCCGGAGCGGCCGTAGCCGCGCGAGTCCATCGCGGCGGCCAGGTGCAGCGAACGCTCCAGCGCGTCCTCCAGGACCGGCACCACGATGCCGCGCAGCGCGCGCACGCCCTTGCGCTGCCCGGCGCGCAACCGGCGTGCCCGCGCGACGCGTTGGACGCTCTGCACCAGCTGCGGCGCGACGCTCAGGGAGACCGTGACGGCGACGCCCAGCTCGTACAGGGCGCCCGGCAGCACGCGCAGGGCCCGCTTCGGGTTGGCCAGGGTGTTGGCGGCGCCGATGCAGCAGATCAGGCAGGCCAGCCGCAGCCCGTCGAAGGCCGCGGAGAGCGTGGCCTCCAGCGACACCGGGCCGCCGATCCGGATCCCCGCGTACCAGGCGGGCGTGGGGATGTGCGGCAGCGAGAAGAGCAGGTGGTCCTGCGGGGTGATGCCGGTCGCGAAGACGCACCGGAAGACCACCCGGATCGCCACCACGGTCAGGGCCAGCCACAGGTAGTAGGCGAACCCGCGCGCCCACGGGGCTTCGCTGCGGCGGGCGGTGACCACGTAGCCGAGCACGGCGAGGACGAGCAGGAGCAGCAGCGGGTTGGTGGTGCGGCTGGCCCCCGTCGCCAGGGCCAGCGCCCAGGTCCACCAGGCCAGCGGGTGCAGGTTGCGCGGGCTGCGCCGGCCTCCCCCGGTCCGCTCGTCGGGCACGGTCACGGGGTCGGGCACGGTCCGCTTGTCGAGCACGGTCACGCGATCACTCGGCCCGTCGGCGGCGGCGCGCGGTGACGACGGTGGCCACGCCGAGCGCCACGACCAGGACGGCGCCGACCACGGCGGGGAGCATCGATCCGGAGTCGTGCGGGGCGTCCGCCACCGGGGCGGCGTCCATCACCCCGCCGGGCACCGCGGGGCCGGCCGTCGGCGCGGCCGCCGCCGCCTGCGGGCCGGGCTGCTCGCTCGGGGTGTCCGTGGGCGGCGCGGCGGACGGCTCGACCGGCACCACGGTGGCGGGCACGGGCGCCGGCTCGGGCGCCCCGGGCGGGGTGATGCCGTCCTCGGGGGTGGCGGCGGTGCCGGGGGTCGTGGCGGGCGCGGGCGGACGGGCTCCGCCCGGCTGGGGCTTGGCGGGGGCCGGGGCGCGGCCGGTACCGCCGCCGGAAGCCGCCCCGGCGCCGGAGCCGCTGCCAGAGCCGGAGCCGCTGCCGCTGCCGCCGGTCGTACCGGTGGCACCCGTCGACCCGCCGCCCGCCGGCGGCTGGGGTGGCTGAGGCTGCTGGGCGCCGGTGCCCGAGCCGCCCGGCGTGGTGTCGTGGGCGCGCAGGCTGTCCGGCGAGACGGTCGGGCGGCCCTCGGTGCCCTCGATGTTCGTCCCGCCGAAGATCCACAGGTCGACGCTGCCGAGCTTGGGCTGGTAGAGCATCGCGCCGAGCTGGCTGTACGACCAGGTGGACTGCCCGGGGTCGGCGTGCCAGTACGACCAGTAGGCCGTGGCCGGGGGCGTCAGGACGCACTTCTCCTGGTCCGGGGTCGGGAACTGCTTGCCGCCCTGGAAGCCGCTGTACCCGATCCGGCAGATGAACGCCGGGCCGTCGTGGCTGGTGCCGGTGGTCTTCCAACCGCCCTGGTTGAGCAGGGCGTAGCCGGTGGTCGGGGTGCTCCCGCAGGAACGCAGCAGCGGGCCGCCCCACTTCCCGAAGTCCACGGCCAGCACCACGCCGGTGGTCGGGGTGCACTGGTCCATCGGCAGCGGCGCCGCGGACGCCGGGGCGGTGCCCCCCGCGACGCCGCCGCAGGCGAGGGCGAAGGTCAGCGCCGCCGCCCCGGACAGCCGCCCGGAGCGCGACCCCGGTCCCCGGCTCACCGGTGCCGCCCCGCGGCGCCACCGGCCCGGCGACGGGCGACCAGGACGGCCGCGGCGCCGAGCGCGGTCAGCGCACCGGCGCCGGCCGTCAGCGCCAGGGCCTGGCTCCCGGTGCTCGCGAGACTGCCGGAACCGGTCCGGGCCGGCGCGCCGTCGGCGGGGGCTCGGCCGTCCCCGGCCGGGATGTCGAGCCCATCGGGCCAGGTCGAGGGCGAGGTCGAGGGCAGAGTCGAAGGCGACGTGGACGCCGGGGCGGGCGCGGTCGTCGTGGCGGAGCCCGTCGGGCTCGGCGTGCCCGAGGGAGTCCCGCTGGGCGTCCCGGTCGGGGTGTCCGTAGGCGTACCTGTCGGTGTACCCGTGGGTGTGCCGGTCGGGGTGCCCGTCCCGGTGGGCGTCGGCGTCGGCGTCGGCGTCGGTGTTCCGTTCAGGTTCCGGGAGAGCGTGCCGAAGGAGATGCCGGTCGCACCGCCGAGCGCCTGCGTCGAGGCCCGGACGTCCGATCCCCGCTGCCCCGCTGCGGCGACGTTGAACCCGCCGTCGCCGTTCTGCTGGCCCGCGAGGAAGTCCAGCGCCTTGCCGATCTGCGCACCGTACGAGGACTGGCGCAGCGTCATGGCCTGGACGGCGAGGGCGGCCGAGTTGGTCGAGTCCCCGGCCGCGCCGGGGAAGCCGCCGTCGGGCAGCTGCCGGGCGGCGAGCCAGCCGAGCCCCTTCTCCACGGCCTGGGAGGCCTCGCCTCCGGGCACCAGGGCGAGGGCCATCACGGCCATCGCCGTGCTGTCGACGTCGGAGTCGCCGGTGGCGGGGATCAGGCTGGGCCAGGAGCCGTCCGGGTGCTGGAGGCCCTTCAGGTAGGCGATCGCGGGGGCCGCGCTGGTCGACTCCCCGGCCCGGAGCTGGGCCATGACGGCGAGCGCCTGGGAGAACACCGAGGTCGCGTAGGTGTAGTTCCCCGGGGCGTCGCAGCCGGTGTTCGCGTCGGCCTTGGTGCACACCAGGCCGGCGAGGGCGGCGATCAGGTCGTGGCCGCCGAAGGCACGCGGGTCGCGTCCGGCGATCTCGGCGAGCAGGGCCTCCTTGCCGATCGAGCCGCCGCCGGCGTACTCGGTGCCGATGGCCGTCCAGTCGTTGACCGTGCGCTCGCTGGCGTCCTTGCCCTGCTGGTCCAGGAAGTCGACGATCCTGCGCAGCGCGGCGTCGTCCGTGCCGGTGGCGGCGAGGGCGTAGGCCCCGTCGATGGTGAGGCCGAAGTCGGCGAAGGCCGGGAAGCCTTCGTAGTAGCGGCCGTCGATCAGGCGGGCCGGGTCGGTGAGGTAGGCGCTGCCCTTGGCAGCGTCGGGGGTCCTTCCGGCGGACGTGGCCGCCGGGGCGCCGTTGGTGGCGGTCGGCGCCGGGGCGGCGGTCGCGGCGCCGGGGTGCCCGAGCAGGACGGTGCCGCAGGCGGCGGCCGTGACGGCGCCGGCGGCCACCAGCGACGCGAGGTCCCGGTTCCTGTGACGTGTGCGACTGGTGCTGACCCTCACGACGACTCCCTGGTCGGTCGACGCGGGAGACAACGGCGCAGCCTGCGGTCACCCCGGGAAGGGGGGACCGCCCTGACCGCGTCGTAGTCCGCGACGACGCAAGTGCTCTGTGAACAGGCCCCCGGTCCAGGCATTCCGGCTCACCCACCGGGTGGTGGGCCTACGGTTGCGGGTCAGCGCCGGAGTCGGACCGGCTTCCCCTGAATGCCGAGGGCAAAAATCGTTTCATCAGACCACAGTGCTGGATCCGGAGTCAACGGACCGTCAAACCCCTGTCCGGGCTCCGGCGGCACCCGCGTCGCCACGGTGCCGCCGGTCCGGAACGTCGGCGGGCGCGCCGGCGCCCCGGGACGGCCGAGAGCCTGCCGGCGGGCGGGTGTCAGGGCGCCGTGACGCCCGGCTGGGCGCCCGCCCCGAAGGACCAGCCCTCGACGTCGCCGGGCGCCGGGTTGTAGCTGCCCGCGCCCAGGTTGCTGTACGACCAGAGGCCGCCGTGCTGGGCGTGCCAGTACGACCAGTAGGCGCTGCCGGTCGGGTTGGTGCAGGTCGTCGGCAAGGCGTTGATCTTGCAGACGAAGCCCGGGAAGCGCGGGTGGAAGGCGTACGAGAATCCGGCGCCGGTCAGCGCGGCGAGCCCGCTGGCCGGGTCGCCGGGGGCGCAGCCGGTCTCGATGCCGCCGCCGACGGCGGTGAAGTCGACCACGACGGTGACCCCGGTCGTGCCGTCGCAGGCGGCGGCCCGGGCCTGCGGGGCCTGGACGGCGGAGACGCCGAGCAGGCCGGCGGTGAGAGCCGCGACGGCGGCGACGGAGCCGAGCGCACGGCGGGCCGCACGGGCCCGGGTGAAGGTACCAGTCATGAGTGAAGTCCTCCTGATGTCAGGCGAGTTCAGCGTGCGGCCGGGGCCGGGGCCGGGCAGGCGAGGGTGGGCGCGTCGGGGCGCGCCCCGGCGGCCGAGAGGGTGGCCAGCGGGGTGCCGGCCAGGCCGAGGACGGCCTGGGCGGTGGCCCGGGCACCGGTGGCCCCGTTGAAGCCGGACGCGTCGTAGGCGACCGCGCCGCGCACCGCCGGGTCGGCGGAGCAGCCCTGCTGGAACTTCACCAGCCGGCTCCAGCCCTTGAGGCCGGTGCCGTAGTGTCCGCCGGCCAGCAGCGTCTGCGTTGCCAGGCCGGTGGTGTTGGCGTTGGAGGCGGTCGCCCCGGCCGCCGCGAAGCCGCCGTCGGCGTTCTGGTGCGCAACGAGCCAACCGAGGCCGGTGTTCGCGTTGGCGGTGCGGCCGGTGGCGGCGAGGGCCTGGACGGCCAGCGCGGTGGCGTCCGGGTCGCTGGTGCAGGCGGTCTGGCCGAAGGAGAGTGGGTAACCGCCGTCCGCGCACTGGCTGTTGGCGAGGAAGTCCACGGCCGCCGCCGGGGCGTCACCGGGCGTGCGGTGCAGGGCGATCAGGGCCAGCGACTGGCCGAAGGCGTTGCTGTAGTCGCCCCACTGCGAGCGGTCGGAGAAGCGGCCCTCGGCGGTCTGCAGCGAGCGCAGCCGGGCCGGCAGGTCGACCCCGCCGAAGCCCGCCGGGTTCCCGCCGCGCACCTCGACGGCCAGCAGCAGCTTGGCGGTGGCGCCCGCGTAGGCCTCGTTGGTGCCGTCGCCGAGGTAGCCGCTGATCACCTCGGGCTTCGCCAGCCAGGCGGTGGCCTTGGCGGCGGCCTGGTCGGAGCTGTGCGAGGCGGCGAAGGCGAGCACGGCGTCGACGGTCAGGCCCTGGTCGGGGTAGGCGGTGCCGTTGAACACGGACTCGAAGTGGTCCCCGTCGACGAGCTGCCGGGCCAGCCAGCCGGCCGCGGCGGCGTCCGGACGGACGGTCCGGGACGACGTCGCATCGGCCTGGGCGGCGGTGGCGGCCGGAAGCGCGGTGGCGAGGGCGAGGGCGGGTATCGCGAGCAGACCGAGCGGGCGGAGGAGGGTGCGGCGGAGCGCGGGCATGGAGTGCCTTTCCGGGCCTGGCCGCAGGGGCCCGAAGGACGTCGGCAACGTGCCGGGGCAGCCCTCGGAGCTCCGGCCCGCAGACCACGACGGGAGGAGGGGACGACACACCTCCGCCGACGGGTACTCGGGCTCGCCACCGACGCGGGTCGGCGGCCTACCGTTGCGGGTCAGCGCCGGATTCGGACCGGACTTCCCCCGACGGCGGAGTCAGAACATGACGGCTCATCATGGCGAAACCGCAAAGATCCGGTCAAGGGATCGTGCGCCACATCACGACCCGGCCGACTGGTGCGGAGTCCAGGTCGAACCGCGCGGAACCGGGTGATCGACCAGCGGCGCGTGCCCGGTCCGGGGTGCCACGGCAGCGTCCGGGCGCCGATCGGCGGAGACGGACCGGTTGGCCGGTGGCGTGCGGCGGCGGGAGAATGGGGTGGAGCCCGCTCCTGCCCGACGACGCACGGGACTGGACCGTGTACGGGACCGGGCCACGCACGGGGCCCGACCGCCTACGGGAGCCGATGTCGCACGGGCCCGCCCATGCACGGGAGCAGGGCCGTCGAGCGTGCCGGGCGCAGCCGATCCGGCGCGCGGACAGGACCACCATGACACAGCCACCTGCGGACGAAGCCGAAGGCGGCGCACGGCTGCTCGCCGGGCGTTACCGGCTGGTCGAGCAGCTCGGCCACGGCGGCATGGGCACGGTCTGGCGGGCCCACGACGAGCTGCTCGACCGCGAGGTCGCCGTGAAGGAGGTCATCAGCGGCGCCGGCCCGACGGAGAGGGAACTGTCAGTACTGCGCGCCCGACTGCGGCAGGAAGCTCGGGCCGCCGCCCGGATCAGGCACCCGGGCGTGGTCACCGTCTTCGACGTGCTGCAGGAGGACGGCAGGCCCTGGATCGTCATGGAGCTGATCGACGGCCGGTCGCTCGCAGACATCCTCGCCACCGAGGGTGCCCTGCCGCCGCGGGACGCTGCCCGGATCGGCCTGGCGGTCGTCTCCGCGCTGGACCAAGCCCACCAGCTGGGCATCCTGCACCGCGACGTCAAACCCGCCAACGTGTTGATCGAGCGCGGCGGCCGGGTCGTGCTGACCGACTTCGGCATCGCGCTGCTGGAGAACTCTCCGGGCCTCACCCGCACCGGCGACCTCGTGGGCTCGCCCGACTATCTCGCCCCGGAGTGCGCGACCGGCCGACGGCCCGGGCCGCCCGCCGACCTGTGGTCTCTCGGCGCGACCCTGTACACCGCCGTCGAGGGCCGCTCGCCGTTCGGGCGTGCGTCCACACTGGGCACCCTCCAAGCCGTGATCTCGGACCCGCTGCCCGAACCGCGACACGCCGGCTCGCTCGCCCCCGTGCTGGAGGCGTTACTGCGCAAGGACCCGCAGGAACGGCCGACGGCGACCCGGGTGCAGCGGATGCTCGACGAGGTGGCCGCGGGGGCGGCGGCCCCGCGGCGGGACCACCCCGCTACGTGGGTGGTCCCGCCGCAGGGGGCGACGGCCACGCACCAGCCCGCGCCACCGCCGACCGCCGCCTCCCGCGCCGAACACCCGGGCCGGACGAAGCTACTGGTCACGATCGGCGGCCTGCTGGCGGCGCTCGCCATCGCCGGGCTCGCCTGGGCCCTGGCCGCTGGAGACGGGAGTACCCCGGCCTCGCACCCCCCGTCGTCAGCCGTCACCGGCACCGCCCCGGCGCAGCCGACAGCGCAGAACCCCCAGTCGGCGTCCGGCCAACCGAGTCCGATCATCACCGAATGGTCGACCTATCGGGAGGGGCAGCTGGTCTACCTCAGCGTCCGCTACTCCGCTCCGGGTGCGGACGCCGCCGGGTTCGGCTTCACCGGGGCCAACGGCTCCGGTTGGGGCGAGGAGGAGCACGACTTCGCGCACCCCTCCTTCGGGCGGGTGAGTACGAGACGCGTCGACTACCCGTTCAACCTCGCCTGCGGCACAGCCCAGCAGTACCAGACCGACGTCCAGTTCTGGATCTACACCTCGCACAACGAACGAGGCACGATCATCGCCCACCTGACCTGCTAGCCCTGCGCGAGCGGCTCGAAGCCTCGAGGAGACCGACCTCGGCGACCAGGTGATCGGGGAAGGCGCCCGCGCCGTGGCCGGGGTGGGCAGGCGGAGCCCACCCCGGCGGCGGTGCTACGCCCGCAGCAGCGCCTGGTAGGCGTGCAGCGGCGCGTCGTCGTCCAGCGGGGCGATCGCGGCGACGTAGCCGTCCGGGCGGACCATGATCCGGCCGCCGTTCGGCAGGCCGTAGCGGGCGGCCGCGTGGCCGTCGGGGTCCTGGAGCGCGGCGTCGTAGCCCGTCGGGGCGGTGGCGGCGGCTCCGACCAGCAGTTGACGCACCGTCATACCGCTCACCGGTGCGGGTGCCGAGCCGTCGACCGCCACGGTGAGCAGCACGTGCTCGTGGGCTCCGGCGAGCGCCGCGCGCAGCTCCGGGCCGGCCGCGGGGAGGTGGTCACCGGCGTGCAGGTCGCCGCCGCCCCGGCCCCGGACCACGATCGGGCTCCTGCGGTACGCGACCGCGGTCTCCTCGGTGCGGTCGGCCATCGCCTGGCGGACCGGGGCGAGGCCGGTGAGCAGGTGCATCCCCTTGTTGCGCAGCTTCTGCGCGATCGGGTTGGCGAGGGTGGCGACCCGGGTGAGCGTGCCGGCGAACTGGATCACCTGGGCTCCGACCGGGTGGCGCTCCGCGTGGTAGCTGTCCAGTACGGCCGGGCCGGCCTGGCCGGTGCTGACGAGGGCGAGCTTCCAGGCCAGGTTGTGGGCGTCCTGGATGCCGGTGTTCATGCCCTGGCCGCCGGCCGGGCTGTGCACGTGCGCCGCGTCGCCGGCCAGCAGGACCCGGCCGACCCGGTACTCGGGCACCTGGGCGTGGTGCACTTCGAAGACGGTGAGCCAGCGGGAGTCGCGGATGCGGATCGGGCGCTCGGCGCGCTCGTCCACCACCTGCTGCAGCCACTCCCGGGTGGCGGTGCGCTGCTCGTCCGTGGGGATGTTCGCGATCAGTCGCAGCCGGTCCCCCTCCATGGGGAAGACCAGCAGCGGGCCGTCGTGCGGCGAGAAGAAGGTGTACATGCTGTGCGGGTCGAGGTCGTGGTCGGCGTTCACGTCGCCCATCAGGAACTTCTCGCCCTTGAACTTCCCGGCGAGGGCGCTGCCGACCAGCTTGCGTGCCCGGCTGTGCCCGCCGTCGGCGCCCACCAGCCAGCCCGTACCGGCGGCCTCCTGACGCCCGTCGGCGTGCTCCAGCACCGCCTGGACGCCGTGCTCGTCCTGCGTCAGGCCGGTCAGGGTCACCTCGCGCTCGACGGTGACGCCGTGACCGGCGAGCGCCGCGGTGAGGATGCGCTCGGTCTCGGTCTGCGCGACGGTCACCGAGTACGGGAACGGGCTGTCCACCAGGTCGAGGGCGATCCGGGCCACCACCTCGCCGTCCGCGTGCATCTCCATCCCCGTGGTCCGGACCCCGGCCCGGATCAGCTCGTCCACCAGGCCCAGCCGCTCGAACATCTCCAGGCTGCGGGCGTGCACGACGATGGCGCGCGACTCCGTGGTGGGCTCTGCCAGCCGGTCGACGATCCGCACCGGCACCCCGCGCCTGGCCAGCTCCAACGCGGCGGTCAGCCCCACCGGGCCCGCACCCACGACGATGATCGGGTCGCTCATCAGTAGTCCTCACGTTCGTGCCGACGACGACGGACCGGTCGAACCGGACGGACCGGACGGACCGGACGGATCGTCAACCACCTTGTGTGTCAGCTTGATCGGCGCGAAGCCTATCGATCACACGTGCGATCGCCACCCCATTTCCCGTACCCGGCGGGGAACGCCAGGCCTTACGGATCGCTGACGCCGTCCCGTGGCGACGGCCCGGTGGGCGGGCCGGCCGGTAGCGTCCCAGGTCATGAGGATTCTGGTCACCGGCGGCGCCGGGTTCATCGGTTCGACGGTCGTGCGCGCCCTGGCCACCGCGGACCACGAGGTCCGGGTGCTGGACGCGCTGCTGCCCGCGGTCCACCCGTCGGGTTCGGCTCCCGAGCTGCCGGCCGGCGTCGACTTCCGGCACGGCGACGTACGGGACGCGGCCACGGTGGAGCACGCCCTGGCCGGGGTGGACGCGGTCTGCCACCAGGCGGCGATGGTCGGCCTCGGGCTCGACCTCGACGACGCGCCCGCGTACGCCGGCTGCAACGACCTCGGTACGGCGGTGCTCCTGTCCGCGATGGCCCGCGCACGGGTGCGGAACCTGGTCCTGGCCGGATCGATGGTGGTCTACGGCGAGGGCCGGTACGCCTGTCCGGAGCACGGGGCCGTGGCGCCCGGTCCGCGGCGGCCGGAGGACCTCGACGCGGGCCGGTTCGAGCCGCCATGCCCGGTGTGCGGGGCCCCGCTCCGGCCGGGCCTGGTGGCGGAGGAGGCGCCCGGCGACCCCCGGAACGTGTACGCCGCGACCAAGCTCGCCCAGGAGCACCTGGCCTCCGCCTGGGCCCGCGCCTGCGGCGGATCCGTCCTGGCGCTGCGCTACCACAACGTCTACGGCCCGGGCATGCCGCGCGACACCCCGTACGCCGGGGTGGCCTCGCTGTTCCGCTCGGCGCTCGCCCGCGGTGAGGCGCCCCGGGTGTTCGAGGACGGCGGCCAGCGCCGGGACTTCGTCCATGTCGACGACGTCGCGGCGGCCAACCTCGCCGCCCTGGCGGACGTCGGCGGCCGGCCTCCGGGCCACGCCCGGGCGTACAACGTGGGCAGCGGGGAGGTGCGCACCATCGGCGAGATGGCCCGGGCCCTGGCGGACGCCCACGGCGGACCGGAGCCGGTGGTGACCGGCGAGTACCGGCTCGGGGACGTCCGGCACATCACCGCCGACTCCTCCCGGCTGCGGGCGGAGCTGGGCTGGCGGGCCCGGGTGCCGTTCCGTGCGGGGATGGCCGAGTTCGCCGCCGCGGGCCTGCGGGCCTGACCGCCCAGGGGCCTGCCCGCCTACCTCACAGACCCGCCCCCGGCCCGCCTACCCGCGCGCCGCCGGGAGCGCGATCTCGAAGCAGCAGCCCCCGGCGACGTTGTGCACCCGGGCCCGGCCGGAGTGGGCCTCGACGATGCCGCGGACGATGGCCAGGCCGAGCCCGGCCCCGCTGTCCCCGCCCTCACCGGGATCACGCCGCGGCGTCCGGGCGCTGCTGCCGCGCCAGCCGGTCTCGAACACCCGGGAGAGGTCCTGTTCCGGGATCCCTCCGCAGCCGTCGGTGACCGAGAGGACGACCTCGTCCACCTCCCGGCGGGCCGAGACCGCCACGACGCCGTCCTCGGGCGTCGAGCGGATCGCGTTGACGAGGAGGTTGCCCAGCACCCGGGTGATCTCGCGGCTGTCCACCTCGACCGGCTCGGCGGCGACCTGACGGCCCTCCAGCCGGACGCCGCGCCGGCGGGCCAGCGGGTGGGCGCCGGCCAGCGCGTCGTCGACCAGGTCGTAGACGGACACCCGGGACACCGTCAGGGACAGCGCGCCGGCCTGGATGCGGGAGAGTTCGAAGAGGTCGTCGACCATGCCGGTGAGCCGCTCCACCTCGGCGCGGATCCGCGTCAGGTACTGCTCCGGCTCGTCGGCCACCCCGTCCTCCAGGGCTTCGGCCATGGCGCGCAGCCCGGCGAGCGGGGTGCGCAGGTCGTGGGAGATCCAGGCGATCAGCTCCCGCCGCGAGGCGTCCAGCGCCTGCGCCCGGGCCCGGGACTCGGCGAGCCGGGCACTGGTGGCGGCGAGTTCCTCGCTGAGCTGGGCCAGTTCGAGCCCGAGGGGGTGGTCGGGCGCGGTGAAGCCGGTGTCGCTCCCGACCGTGCGGGCCGCCGCGGTCAGGGCGCGGCTGCCCGCCACCACCTGGCGTCCGAGCAGCGCGGCGGTGAGCAGCGAGACCACGGACGCCATGCCGAGGACGGTTATCACCACCCCGAGGTCGTGCCCGGACAGGAACATCGCCTGGGCGACGGCGAAAGTCCCGGAGGTGACGGCGAGGACGGTGACGACGGCCACGCAGAAGAGCGAGAGCGCCACCGAGCGCCGGCGCAGCAGCCGTACGGCCAGCCAGCCGAGCAGGCCTGCGCCGGTGGCGCCGAGCCCCGCGAACAGGGCGATCAGCAGCAGGTCCTTCACGCCGGGCCGTCCTTCTCGTCCGTCGCGGGGTCGTGGCGACCGTCCGTCGCGGGGTCGTGGCGACCGTCCGTCGCGGGGTCGTGGCGACCGTCGGTCATCGGGTCGCGGCGACCGTCCGTCGCGGGGTCGTAGCGGTATCCGACGCCCCAGACCGTGGTGATCAGGGTCGGTGCGGCGGGGTCGTCCTCGATCTTCTCGCGCAGTCGGCGGACGTGGACGGTGACGGTGGACAGGTCGCCGAAGTCCCAGCCCCAGACCCGCTGCATCAGCTCCTGCCGGGCGAAGACCGTCCGGGGGTTCCGGAGGAGGAACGCGAGCAGGTCGAACTCCCGCAGGGTGAGCAGGAGTTCACGCCCCTTGCGGTCGGCCCGGCGGGCCCGCGGGTCGAGCGTGATGTCCCCGGACACCAGCCGCACGGGGGCGGGCGTCGTGGCGGCGCCGGCGCCGGCGCGGGAGCGGCGCAGGACGGACTGGACCCGCAGGACGAGTTCCCGTGGGCTGAAGGGCTTGGTGACGTAGTCGTCGGCGCCCAGTTCCAGGCCGAGGATGCGGTCGGCCTCGTCGCCCCGGGCGGTGAGCATGACCACCGGGAGGTCGGCGCCGTCCTCGGTCGCGCGCAGCCGGCGCAGGATCTCCAGCCCGTCGATCCCGGGGAGCATGAGGTCCAGGACCAGGAGGTCGGGGCGGTGGGCGCGGGCCAGGTCGAGGCCCCGGTTGCCGTCGACGGCCCGGTCGACGTGGTGGCCGGCCCGGGTGAGGTAGCCGGCGACGACCTCGCCCACGGTGAGGTCGTCGTCGATCACCAGGATGCGGGCGGGGTCCGGCGGTGCGGCGGAGGCGGGGCTGTCGTTCACCCCGCCGAGGATACGAGCCGTGGGCCGTCCCGGGGTGCCGCACCGGGGTCGACGTTCGCGTTCCGTAAGATCGCGGCTCAAGCCGGACGCCGCTCCCTCCGGCCGAACACCGGCTTCCTCCGCCGGCGAGCTGACGTACGACTTCCGTAAGGGCGCGGTTCGGCCGCCACGGGCCCGCCCGCCCCTAGCGTGGCCGACGTGATCTCTCCGACTCCCCCGCTGCCACGTGCCGATCTGATCCTGCCCTGCCTCGACGAGGCCGAGGCCCTGCCCTGGGTGCTGCGGCGCGTCCCGCCGGGCTGGCGGGCCGTCGTCGTCGACAACGGCTCCCGTGACGGCTCCGCCGAGCTGGCCCGCTCGCTGGGCGCGACCGTCGTCGAGGAACCGCGACGCGGCTTCGGCGCCGCCTGCCACGCCGGGCTGCTCGCCGCCACCGCCGAGTTCGTCTGCTTCATGGACTGCGACGGCTCGCTGGATCCCGCCCAGCTGCCGCGGGTCACCGCCCCCGTCCTCGCCGGCGCCGCGGACCTGGTGCTGGGCCGGCGCCGCCCCGCGACCGTCGGGGCGTGGCCGCTCCACGCCCGCCTGGCCAACGCGTTCCTGGCCCGCCGGCTG
This sequence comes from Kitasatospora xanthocidica, assembly GCF_014656195.1. Taxonomy (GTDB): domain Bacteria; phylum Actinomycetota; class Actinomycetes; order Streptomycetales; family Streptomycetaceae; genus Kitasatospora; species Kitasatospora xanthocidica. The sequence goes on from NZ_BNBY01000003.1 coordinate 27,594, forward strand.
CGGGCGAGGACGGGAGCGCCACTGCACGACCTCGGGCCGATGCGGGCCGCCCGCCGTGACCGGCTGCTGGCCCTGGGCCTGGGCGACCGCCGCTCCGGCTACCCCCTGGAGATGGTGCTCGCCGCGTCGGCGGCCGGGATGCGGATCGCCGAGACGCCCGTGGACTACCTGCCGCGCGCGGGCCGCTCCAAGGTCACCGGCACCGTGCGCGGCACCCGGCAGGCCGTCCGCGACATGCGGGCCGTCCTGGCCGCACCGGCCCCGACCCTGCTGGTGATCGCCAAGTCGCCGGTCCCGGGGCGGGTGAAGACCCGCCTCACCCCGCCCTGCACGCCCGAGCAGGCGGCGGCGCTGGCCGAGGCCGCCCTCGCCGACACCCTCGCCGCCCTGTCCCGGATGCCGGCCGGACGGCGGCTGCTCGTCCTGGACGGCGCCGTCGGCGACTGGCTCCCACCCGGCTGGCAGGTCGTGCCGCAGTCGGGCGGCGGGCTGGACGCCCGGCTCGCGGCGGCCTTCGCGGCGGCCGCCGTCCTCGCCCCGGACGCGCCCGCCCTGCTGGTCGGCATGGACACCCCGCAGCTGGACGCCGCGCTGCTCGCCGAGTCCCTGTCGCCCGCCGGGCGTACGGGCGTCGACGCCTGGTACGGGCCGGCCGCCGACGGCGGGTTCTGGGCGCTCGGGCTGGCCAGGCCCACCGAGCGGCTGGCCCGGCGGCTGCTCCTGGGCGTGCCGATGTCCACGCCGGACACCGGGCGGGCCCTGCTCGACCGGCTGGCGGCGGAAGGCCTGGCGGTCGGCCGGCTCCCGGTGGTCACCGACGTGGACACCGTCCTGGACGCGCGGCAGGTCGCCGCCGAGGCCCCGGACGGCAGGTTCGCGGCCTGCCTGCGGTCGATCGGGACCGCCCGGGAGGTGGCGGGGTGACCGTCGCGTCCGAGGCGTGGGTGGACGACCCGTTCGCCGAGGCCGTCCGCGCCGGCCGGGGCCCGTTGTGGCTCCGCGGCGAGGACGGCCGCCGGATCCCGCTCGACGTCGAACGCTGGTGCGCACCCGCCGCCGGAGCCGATCACGGGCTGCTGCTGCGCTGCACCCGGCTGGCCGCGCCGGTGGTGGACCTCGGCTGCGGCCCCGGCCGGCTGGTCGCGGCCCTGCTGGGCCTGGGCGTGCCGGCGCTGGGTGTCGACGTGACCGGAGCCGCGGTGGCCCGGACCAGGAGCCTCGGCGGGCCGGCCCTGCGCCGGTCGGTGTTCGACCGGCTCCCCGCGGAGGGCCGCTGGGGTGGCGCGCTGCTCGCCGACGGCAACCTCGGCATCGGCGGCGACCCGGGGCTGCTGCTCGGCCGCAGCGCCGAACTCCTCGCCCCGGGGGCCGTGTTGCTGGTCGAGGTGGAGCCGGCCGAGGTCGACGAGCGGATCACCGTACGGGTCGAGGGCGCCGACGGGCGGGTCGGACCGCCGTTCGCCTGGGCCCGCTGCGGTGCGACGGCCACCACCCGGCGCGCGGAGCGGGCCGGGCTCGTCGAGACCGAGCGCTGGTCCTCGCACGGCCGGCACTTCCTCGCCTTCCGGAAGGCGGCCCGTCCGCGCTGACGAGAAGCGTCCCCCCGGTAGGCGCCCCCCGGGCCGGAGGACGCCCGCCCGGGGGGACCCGCTACTCCCGCGCCCCCACGCGGTCCCCGCCCGGCACCGGCCACTGCGGGTGCTCCCGCTCGGCCCAGCGCCGGTCCACCAGCCCCGTCCGCATCCCGCGCCGGGCCTCCGGGTCCCGCAGGGCCATCCGGACGTGCCCGGCGGTCACCACGGCGATGGCCACCGCGAGCCAGTCGTGGACGAAGGTCGCGCCGGTCCGCCAGACCGTCGGCGTGAGGTGGGTGAACCACATCAGCAGGCCCGTGCCGAGGATCGTCAGCATGGCGCCGAGCGTCCACTGGGCGTAGAGCTTCTGCCCGGCGTTGAACTTCCCCGCCGGCCGGTGCGGCACCCGGGCCCGGGCCGCCCGCAGCCACTGCCGGTCCACGGGGTGGAAGCGGCTCAGCCTGGTCACGTCCGCCCGCACCGCCCGGAAGGCCAGCCCGAGCAGCAGCGGTACCGGCAGCGCCGAGCCGCACCACACGTGCACGGTGACGACGAGCCGCCGGCGCCCGACCAGTTCGGCCAGCGGCGCGAGGTAGAGGCAGGCGGCGGTGGCCAGGCAGATCAGCATCAGGCCCGCGGTGGCGCGGTGCACCCAGCGCTCGGCGCGGGTGAAGCGGAGCACGCGGTCAGGCGGTCGGCGCATCGTCACGTCCGTTCGAGCGGCCGACCCAGGCGTCGACGTCATAGCCGTTCTGCTCCCAGTACCCCGGCTCCACCGTGCGGGTGACGGTGATCCCGGACAGCCACTTGGCCGACTTGTAGAAGTACATCGGCGCCACGTACAGCCGCACCGGGCCGCCGTGGGAGTGCGGGATCGGCGCGTCCTGGAGCTTGAGCGCGACCACCACGTCGTCACGCCGGGCCTGCTCCAGGGTGAGGCTCTCGGTGTACTCGCCGTCGAAGCAGTCGAACCGCACCGCGGCGGCGCCCGCCCTGACTCCGGCGGCGTCCAGCAGGTGCGCCAGCGGCACGCCCTCGAACGGGGTGTCCGGCACCCGCCACCCGGTCACGCACTGCACGTCCCGGACGATCCGGCGCTGCGGCATCGCCTGGAGGTCGGCCAGCCGGTAGCTGCCGGGGCGGTCCACCAGCCCGTTCACCGTCAGGGTGTACGTGTCCGGGCCCTTGACCGGCACCGAGCCGACCACGGAGTAGTACCGGAAGCCGCCGCCTCCCGGCAGCAGGCCGGCCAGACCTGTCGGGTCCTTCCCGGCCACCGCTTCCTGGGCTCTCTGCAGGTACGGGCCGGCCACGACTCCCGCCGCGCCGAGCCCGAGCAGGCCCAGCACCGTACGGCGGCCGACCGGCGTTCCCCGGTCCTCTTCGATTTGTTCGCTCACGCCGCCGATTCGACCAGCCGGGAGGCGGCACGGCCAGGGCCGGCGCCGGTCCGTCAGACTTCCGTCACTTCTCGGCGCCCACCGCCACGGCCGCCCGCCCCGTGCGGCGCTGCCGCAGCAGCGGGACCAGGAGGACGACGCACAGCGCCGTTCCGTAGGAGAGCTGCTGCGCCTCCTGGCCCCCCGTCAGGTAGAGCGCCTGCCCCGCGGCCGGGACGGCCAGCCACTCCCAGCGGCCGTCGAGCGCGACCATGGCGACCACCAGCAGCCCGTACCACGGGTAGGAGGGCGCGACGAGCAGCAGCGCCGTGCCCGTCACCAGCAGCGCCCCGGACCACGGCCGCCGCGGGTCGCCCCGGCGCAGGACGGCGGCCACCACCGCCGCGAGGACCAGGGCCGCCGCCCAGGGCAGCAGCCGGTCGGGCAGCACCAGCCGCAGCAGTCCGAACCGGTCGATGTGCCCCTGCTCGTAGCCCTCCTCCCGCAGGTAGCCCGGCAGGTAGCCCAGTACGGAGGTGCCCGAGGCCAGCACGTACGGCAGGTAGGACAGCGCGAAGGCGCCGAGCGCGGATCCGAGGAGCAGCACGTCGTTCCGGTCCGGGCGCCGGGCGAGCAGACCCGACAGCGCGCCCGGGAGGGCGAGGGCGGGCAGCAGCTTGGCCGCGACCGCGCCGCCCAGCAGGAGCCCGCTGCGGACGGCCCGTCCCCGCACCGCGCAGCCCAGCCCGGCGACCGTGAGCAGGACGCCCAGCGTGTCCACGTGCGCGTCGTTGACCGCCCACACCGTCAGGCCCGGGAACCACCCCCACAGCGCGGCCCGCCACTTCTCCCGCCCCACCGCCAGCAGCAGCCAGGTGGTCGCCACCGCCAGGACCGCCCCGCCCGCCTGCACCCCGCGGACCCCGCCGCCGAACGGGTGCACCGCGAGGAACCACGCCTGCGCCACCGGCGGGTAGACGGTGTGCACGGCCGGCCGGTTGATCCGGGTGCAGTCCCCCGCCGTGGTGCGTCGCTCGTCCCAGCCCGCGCACCCGTCCCCCACCGGGAAGAGCCCCGGATCGCGCAAGCGCGCCAGCGCCGGATCGTCCGGGGTGTGGGCGTACGGAGAGATCCCGGCCGCCTGGACCCGGCCGTCCCAGACATAGCGGTAGGCGTCGTCGCTGGTGCGCGGCGGGGCCAGCAGCCCGACGGCGGCCACGGCGACGGAGCCGGCCAGGACCAGCGGCACCACCGCCCCGCCGGGCACCTTGCGCAGCAGCAGCACCGCGACGGCGAACAGGGCGACATCGAGGACGTACCAGCCGGCGAGCGGCAGGGCGGCGCTCCGGTCGACGGTCAGCGCCAGGGCGGTGACCAGGGCGGCGAGAGCGAGGAGGCAGGGCGGGACGGTACGGGAGATCACGCCGCCCACCCTCCCACCGGCCCGCCTCCCCGGCGCCGACGGCGAGGCCGCCGTTCGGAATCCGTAAGCACGTCGGAGCACCGGCTGGAGGTGCCGGGGCGCTTCGATGGACGGGTGGAAACCGAACCCGCCGACTCCGGCACTCCTGCCAGCCGCCGCCGCTACGACCCGCCGCTGCCCGCTCCCCCGGCGTTCCTGCGTCGCGGGCCGTTGCGGGAGGGGGTGTTCACCTCACCGCTGCACGAGCCGCGGACCGTGGTCGTCCTCGGCCGCTGGCTGGGCGCGGCCCTTCTGGTCTGCTTCCTGACCGGCCTGACCAGCCATCTGCTCCAGGACCCGCCGGGCTGGCTCGCACCGCACCTGCCCGCGCGGCCGGTGAACGGCTACCGGGTCACCCAGGGCCTGCACGTGATCAGCGGCCTGGCCGCGATCCCGCTGGCCGGCGCGAAGCTGTGGGCGGTCTACCCCCGGCTGATCGAGTGGCCGCCGGCCCGCAGCGTGCTGCACGCCCTGGAGCGGCTCGGCATCGCGCTGCTCGTCGCGGCCGTCCTGCTGGAGCTGTTCACCGGCCTGCTGAACACCCTGCAGTGGTACCCGTGGCCGTTCCCGTTCCGGCAGACCCACTTCTGGCTGGGCTGGCTGGCCACCGGCGGGCTGCTGGTCCACCTGGCCGTCAAGGCGCCGCTCATCGCCGCGCACTGGTGGCGCCGGGCGGTTCCCGCTCTGGCGCAGCGCCGCGCGTTCCTCGCGGCGACCACCGCCGCCGTCGGTACCGTCACCCTCGTCACCGCCGGGCAGAGCGTGCCCTGGCTGAGCGGCCTGGACCTGCTGGCCCCGCGCCGTCCCGACCTCGGCCCGCAGGGCCTGCCGGTGAACCGCACCGCCGCCCAGGCCGGCACGGTCACCGTGCCCGCCGACTGGCGGCTCCTGGTGGACGGGCCGCGGCCGTACCGGCTCACGCTCCTCGAACTCGGCGAACTCCCGCAGCACGACGTCGAGTTGCCCATCTCCTGCGTGGAGGGCTGGAGCGCCTCGGCCCGGTGGACCGGGGTCCGGCTGTCCGAACTGGTGCGGCGGGCCGGAGCCCCGCCCGGCTCGGCGGTACGGGTCACCTCGCTGGAGGCCGAGGGACCGTACCGGGTGATGGCGATGCCCGCACCGTACGTCGACGATCCGCTCAGCCTGCTCGCCCTGCGGGTCAACGGCGAGGTCCTGGCGGCGGACCACGGGTTCCCGGCCCGCGTCATCGCGCCGAACCGGCCCGGCGTCCTGCAGACCAAGTGGGTCACCCGCATCGAGGTGATCGTATGACCGCCACCGTCCGCGGCCTGCTCCTGGCCGCCGGCCTCGCCGTGATCGGCTACGGCCTGTACGGGCTGCTCGGCGACCCGTACATCACCGACCCGGTGGAGATCCTGGTCTGGGCGCTCGGCGGGCTGGTGATCCACGACGGGCTGTGGGTGCCGCTGGTGTGCCTGCTCGGCGCGTTCCTGGTGCGCGGGCCGGTGCTGCGCGGCTGGCTGGTCGTCGCGGCGGCCGTCACCGCCGTCGGCCTGCCGGCCGTCCTGCGCGCCGACGACGACCACGGCAACCCCTCGGTGCTGCCGCTGCCATATCTGCGCAACTGGCTGCTGGTGCTGGCCGCCACCGCCGGTGTCGCGCTGCTGCTCGCGCTCGCCGGACGGTGGCGGCGCCGGGACCGGGCGGCCAGGCACCGGCCCCGGCCCGTCGGGCGCAGGCCCCGGCCCGTCAGGCGCCGGGCACCCCGGGAAGACCCGTCGTGAGACCGTCCAGGGCGTGACCGCACGGGCACTCCCGCACCACCGGAAGCCGCTCGACCGCCTTGAACAGCACCGTGCGCAGCCGGTCGACGTTGCGGGCGAACGCCTTCAGCACCTCGCCGTGGGTGACGCCCTCCCCGCTCTCCACCCCCGCGTCGAGATCCGTGACCAGGGCCACCGAGGTGTAGCAGAGCCCGAGTTCACGGGCCAGCACCGCCTCGGGGTGCCCGGTCATGCCGACCACCGACCAGCCGTTGGCGGTGAACCAGCGGGACTCGGCCCGGGTGGAGAAGCGCGGCCCCTCGATCACCACCAGGGTGCCGCCGTCCACCGGCTCCCAGGCCGCCTCCCGAGCGGCCTCCATCGCCGCCTGCCGGCCCGCCGGGCAGTACGGGTCGGCCATCGACACGTGCACCACCTCCGGCACCGTGCCGTCCGGCAGCGGCAGCCCGTCGTAGAAGGTCTGCACCCGCCCCGAGGTCCGGTCGACGAACTGGTCCGGCACCAGCAGCGTGCCCGGCCCGTACTCCGGCCGCAGCCCGCCCACCGCGCACGGCGCCACCACCTGCCGCACGCCCAGCGAGTGCAGCGCCCACAGGTTGGCCCGGTAGTCGATCCGGTGCGGCGGCAGCCGGTGGCCGCGCCCGTGCCGGGGCAGGAAGGCGACCCGCCGCCCGGCCACCTCCCCCACGAACAGCGCGTCGCTCGGTTCGCCGTACGGGGTCTCCACCCGCACCTCGGTCACGTCGTCCAGCAGCTCGTAGAGCCCGGAGCCACCGATCACGCCCACCTCGGCACTCGGCAGGACGTCCTGGTCGACCGTCATCCCGGCCCACCTCTCTTCTCGTCTTCTCGGGAACAACCTCCCGGCCACTGTAGGAACGGACGGCGGCGGAACCGGTGCGGCAGACCTTACGAATCGTGAACGTCCGGCCGGGACGGCGGGACCGGCCCGACCGGTTCGCGAGGCGGCCGCGAATCGTCCGCCCTAGAACCGTCGACGGGCCGCGACCCCCGCTGCCCGCCCCGCACTCCGTGCCAGCTGTTCGACGTCCCCGTGCCCCGTGCCCGTCCGGGCCATCACCCTGGGAGAGCCATGCCCACCGCACGCACCCGCCCAGTCCGCCTGCTGTTCGCCGCACTGGCCGCCCTCGCCCTCCTGCTCTCGGGCGCGGCCACCGCGACCCCCGCGAGCGCCACCACCACCGGGCTCGACGGCGTCTGGGCCTGCACCGTCCCGTCCGGCTACGTCTACGACCAGGTGTCGATGAACCGCACCTGCAGCTCCGGCAGCTGGAACGCCCCGCAGTTCCACCTGCGCACCCCCGTCGACGGTCTGACGGCCTGCCAGAGCTCGCCCGGCTTCGTCTACGACGCCATCACCTGGGGCAGCGCCTGCAGCCAGCAGCCCGGCGTCCAGTCCAACGCCTACCACCTGCGCACCCCGGTCGACGGCCTCACCGCCTGCATGGGCACCCCGGCCTTCACCTACGACCTGATCACCTGGGGCAGCGCCTGCAGCCTCCAGCCCGGTGTCCAGTCCAACGCCTTCCACCTCCGCAAGCCCGCCAACGGCATCTGGGCCTGCGAGATCCCCAAGGGCTTCACCTACACCATGACCACCCAGAACACCGACTGCAGCCTCTACCAGGGCGTCCCGTCCACCAAGTACCTGCTGCTCGGCTGATCCCCCCGCACCCGCACCACCGGGCGGGAGTGGGAAGTCGGCCGGGCCGACTTCCCACTCCCGCCGTCGCCCGCTCGTTCAGCCCGTCGGCCGGGGGAGCGTACGCGCACGGCAGTGCGCGGTCGTGCGCCCGGGGGACGCGGCCCCGGGCACGCCCCCCACCGCACTCCGGACCGCGCTACTCCTGTCGAGTGGGAGGCCACGGCCCGGCGCACGACACTGCCCGGACGATCATGGTCCGTGCCCTATCCAGGTCTCGCGCGGTGCGCATCGGCGCACCGTTCCCGGCGGATCCTGGAGGCGCGGGCATGGACTCGACCGTGACGGACGGTGGCGGGCAGGGACTGCCCGAGGAGGTCGGCGGCCCGCCGGCCGGGGCGGCGGCCCGCCGCACCCCGGAACGGACCGTCGGCGACGGCCTCCGGCGCCTCCTCGGCCACCGGACGGACGCCTCCCGGGGCCACCCCACCCACGGCGGCACCGTCGCCAACCTGGAAGCCGCCTGGTCCGCCCGCGACCTCACCTACACCCCGGTGGCCGTCGCCGAGGCGGTCCGCCGGGAGCCCGGCCTCGCCGTCGCCCGCCGGCTCACCGTTCCGCTGCCCGACGGCACCGAGCAGCCGCTCGCCGACCTCTCCCCCTGGCAGCTGGTGAACCTCCGGCCGGCGACCGTCCTCGGCCTGCCCGCCCGGCTGCGCACGGCGTACGGGCTCACCGACGCCCAGCTGTCCCTGGTCGGCAAGTACACGCTCCAGCACCTCGGCTACGACGCCTTCCGGGACTTCCTCCGCGGCGAGGTCGCCCCCGGCGTGATCCTCGCCCCGGCCACCATGCACCCCTCCTGGCCCAAGACCGCCGCCGTCCTCGGCCTGGGCCGCGACAACCTGCGCGCCGTCGCCGTCGACCTCGACGCGCGGGCCGACCCGGACGCCCGCCGCGAACTGCTGGAGGAGTGCCTCGGCGAGCACGAACCCGTCCTCCTCGACGTAGCCGTGCTGGGCGGCGGCGACCTCGGCGCCGTCGACCCGCTCGCCGCGATCCTCGACCTGCGCGAGGAGTTCGGGCGCCGCGGCCTGTGCTACCCCGTCCACGCGGATGCCGCCCGGAGCGACGTCGCCGCCACCGGGGAGCTCGCGCGGAGCGCCTACGTCACCGAGCAGCACGACGCCCTGGACCGGGCCGACTCCGTCAGCATCGCCGCCCACCGGGCGGGCCCCGCCCCCCAGCCGGCCGGCGGCCTGCGCTACCGCGACCGGCGGCAGCGGGACCAGGCCCTCCTCGGCACCGGTGCCGGCTCCTTCGGACTCTTCGGCCTCTTCGGCCTGTTCGGACCCTCTGGCCTGTTCGGACCTTCCGGCCTGTTCGGCACCGAGGACTCCGGGGGCACCGGGGACTCCGGGGGCATCGGGGACTCCGGGGGCATCGGGGACTCCGAGGGCACCGGGCCCACCCCCGGCCGGGCCCTGTTCGCCGCCAAGCGCCTCTACGCCGCCCTCCTCACCATGGCCCGCCCCGGCGACCCCTTCACCGTGACGACGGTCCACCGGCTGCCCGCCGAACGCGCTGCGGGCGCCGTGGGCGCCGGGCAGCGCCGTGCCGTCGAGGAGCAGCTCGCCTTCATCCGTGACCGCATCGTGGCCAGGAGCGACGAGGAGCTGCTGCGGGACCGGGAGGCGCTCGCGCTGCTCCGCGAACTCGGGCCGGACCAGCTCCCCGTCGGCTACGCCTTCAACCCGGTCGTCTCCGGCGAGCCCAACACCGTCCTCAGGACCGCCAACGAGCTCAACGACCGGGTCCGCGCCCGGCTCGGCGTCGCGCCCCTCGGCGCCCCTCCGCTCCTCGTCACCGCTTCCGCCCTCGACCCCGCGGCCTACGGCCGGCCGTTCGTCGACGCCTTCCGCCGCAGGCTCGGTGTCCCCGCCGGGGACGAACACGTGCCGGTCACGTACCTGATCTGCACCCCCGCCGACCCCCGACCGACGGACCCCGCCACCGACGACCTCGTCCCCCGGATCATCGAGACCCTGCGCGAGGCCGTCACCGGCTGCGTCGAGGAGATGTTCCCGGCCTCCTGACCCCGCCTTCCCCCACCTGACCCGCCCCGCCCCCGGCCGTCACCGCTTCGGCACACGGCGTTTGCGACGTCCACCGTGCTCGAACAGGCTCTGCCCAAGGGCACTTCGCCGACGAACGAAAGGTGTCACGGATCATGGAACGCAGAGGAACCCGCTCACGCCTCGCCGCGCTGGCCGCGGTGATGACCGTCGCCGGCCTTCTACACCACCGTCTCCCCCGCGGTCGAGGGCGACGGCGTGGCCGGCATCTACTGGTACGTCGGCTACCCCAACTGCAACCCCACCGCCGCCGATCCGGCGGAGAAGCTGTTCCAGATCTACGGTGACGTCCAGATGCAGCCGGCCTACCAGGACGGCAGCCGCGGGCCGCTGAGCAAGATCAACGGCTACCAGGCCGACCGCTGAACCCGCGCCCCACCTGAGCCGAGCCGGTGGTCACGGCGGCTCGGGTGCGGCGGCGGTCTGCCAGTGCGGGTGCTCGCGCTCGGCCCACCGGCGGTCGACCAGACCGGTCCGCATGCCCAGCCGGGACTCCCGGTCGCCGATCGCCATCCGGATGTGGCCGGCGAGCACGGTGGCGATCGCCAGGGCGAACCAGTCGTGGACGAAGGTCGCCCCGGTCCGCCAGGCGGGCGGCGCGAGGTGGGTCAGCCACATCAGCAGGCCGGTGCCCAGGACGACCAGCATCGATCCGAGCGTCCACTGCGCGTACAGCTTCTGGCCGGCGTTGAACTTGCCCGCCGGGCGCAGCGGTAGGCGCCTGCTCACGGCGCGCAGCCAGGCCCGGTCCGCCGGGGTGAAGCGGCTCAGCCGGGACGCGTCCGTCCGCAGCGCCCGGGAGGTGAGCCCGAGCAGCAGCGGTACCGGCAGTGCCAGTCCGCACCAGACGTGCACGGTGACCACCAGCCGCCGGCGCCCGACCAGTTCGGCCAGCGGGGCCAGGTAGAGGCACGCAGCGGTGGCCAGGCAGATCATCATCAGGGTGGCGGTGGTGCGGTGCACCCAGCGCTCGGCGCGGGTGAACCGGAGGACCAGCTCAGCTCGTCGGCGCATCGTCCCGCCCGTTCGACCGGCCGACCCAGGCGTCGACGTCGTAGCCGTTCTCCTCCCAGTAGCCGGGCCGCACCGCGTCCGTGACGGTGATGCCCGAAAGCCACTTGGCCGACTTGTAGAAGTACATCGGCGCGACGTAGAGCCGCACCGGACCGCCGTGGGCGTGGGTGATCGGGGTGTCCTGCAGCTTGAGCGCGACCAGGACGTCCTCACGCCGGGCCTGCTCCAGGGTGAGGCTCTCGGTGTACGCGCCGTCGAAGCAGCTGAACGACACCGCCTTCGCCCCGGGCCGTACCCCGGCCCGGTCCAGCAGGTGGGCGAGCGGAACGCCCTCGAACGGTGTGTCCGGGACGCGCCAGCCGGTCACGCACTGGACGTCCCTGACCAGCCGCCGCTGGGGCATCGCCCGCAGGTCGGCCAGCCGGTGGGTCGCCGGGCGGTCCACCAGGCCGTCCACCGTCAGCGTGTAGGTCTCCTCGGTGCGGTTCGGCACCGAGGCGGTCACGGAGTAGTACCGGAAGCCTCCGCCGCCCGGCAGCAGGCCGGTCAGCCCGGTCGGGTCGGCGGCGGTGACGGCGTCCTGGGCCCGCTGGAGGTACGGGCCGACGGCCACCCCGGCGGCCCCGAGCCCCAGCAGGCCGAGCACGACCCGCCGTCCCACGGGGGTGCCCCCGCGGGGTTCTTCGCTTCCGTCCACGTCCACTTCCACGTCCACGACTGGGATTCGACCAGGTCGAGGGGGAAATGGCCAGCCCCGGGAGCATTCCACCGGGTTCCGCCGGGTTTCGCGGTCCCGGGATACGGCCGCGCGCAGGACCCCCCTCGGGAGGGGAGCCCTGCGCGCGGGTTCGGTACCTGTCGGGTCGCGGTCAGTTGCCGCCGTGGATCAGGCGCAGCGAGAAGTTGTCGTCGGTGGGCTGGGACGGCGTGCGGATCTCCGTCACCCCGGTCGCGGCGTCGAAGTACCAGCCGGAGCCGGCCGAGTCGAGCGCGGCCGCCGAGTCGCGCCGGGGCAGCGGGCCGTCGTCGCCGACCACCAGGCGCGGGGCGGGGCGGCCGTGCACGGTGAAGCGGTACGACCGCTCGGCGGGCTTGCCGGCGTAGCTGCCTTCGCTGGCGCCGACGTCGACGGTGGTGACGGCGCGGTTGGTGTGCACGTCGACCCGCTGGGTGGCGGAGGAGCCGGCGGTGAACTGCCGGGTGACGCCGTCGTCCTCGTACAGGGTGTAGGAGGAGTCGCCCTTCGCCTCCGGGTAGAGGTCGTAGTCGAGTTCGGAGCGGTCGCGGTTCTCCCAGGACAGCGTGCCCTTGGGCCACATCGGCACGATCGCGCCGCCGCGGACGAACAGCGGCAGGGTGTCGAGCGGGGCGGAGTAGCCGTTGATGGTGGTCGGGCCCTGGTAGGTGCGGCCGGTCCAGTAGTCGGTCCAGGTGCCCTCGGGCAGGTGGATGCCGTCGCGCACGGAGGTGTCGGAGTAGACCGGCGCGACCAGGAAGTCGGGCCCGGCCAGGAACTCGTACGTCGCGTTCGGGCCGAGGGCCTCGGGGTCGTTCGGATACTCCAGGGCGAGCGGGCGGACCGCGCCGATGCCGGTGCGGGTGGCCTCCTCGGAGAGGGTGTACATGTAGGGCAGCAGCCGCTCCTTGAGCTGCAGGTACTTGCGGTTGATCGAGGTGTACGGCTCGCCGTCCAGCCAGGGCTGCTGGTCGCGCTGCTGCTTGCCGGTCATGTCCTTGGCCCAGCCGTCCATGGTCATGACGGCCGGCAGGAAGGCCTTCCACTGGAGGTCGCGGGCGTACATCTTCGGGTCGCGGCGGTAGATCGAGCCGACGTCGCCGGTGTTGTAGGCGATGCCGGACATGGTGGCGCCGGCGTAGGTGGGGATCTGCCAGCGGATGTAGTCCCAGGACAGGCTCTGGTCGCCGCTCCACAGCACGCCGCAGCGCTGCGCGCCGGCCCAGGAGACCGGCAGCCAGACGAAGCCGCGGGCGTCGCTGCTGTCCTCGATGCCCGCCTTGGCCTGGTCGCAGGCGTTCAGCGCGAAGTCGTAGCCGTTGCCGACCCAGGCCACGTCGAGCTTGCGCACCCGGACGCCCGCCTTGACCTCGGTGGCCTGGTCGGGCAGGCCGTTCTGGGTCCAGAGGCCGAGCTGGGCGTGGTCCTTGCGCAGGCCCTGGCCGGTCTGCGCGAGGTTCTCGTAGCCGCAGCCGTAGCCGTCGTTGACCAGCATCCAGCCGAGCGGCATCTGGTTGGCCACGTAGCCGTCGGCGACCTTCAGCGCGTCCAGGGTGTGGCGCTCGCCGCGGTTGGCGTTGTGCAGGTAGCAGTCGGAGTCGCCGGGTTCCAGGCCGTAGACCGGCGGCATGAAGGGCTTGCCGACGAGCGCGGTGTAGCGGCCGACCACCGACTTGACGTCGCCGGTGAAGAAGTAGGCGTCCAGGCGGCGTTCCTGCTGCCCGGTGCGGACGGGCGAGCCGAAGGAGTAGATCCCGGGCGCGAAGGTGTTGCGGAAGACGCCGTAGCCGGCCGTGGAGACGTAGAACGGCTGGGAGTTGTTCCAGCCGCCCTCGTTCCAGTCGAAGCTGTTGGCGACGTGGATGGTCTTGTCGCGGTGCGAGAAGGAGCCGTTCTGCTCGCCGCCGCCGAAGAACTGCTCGTCCGCGCCGCGCACCAGGCTCTGCCGCAGTCCGCCGGTGCTCCAGCGCAGCGGGGCGTCCTCCTGCCAGAGGGCGGTGCCGTCGGCCTTGTACAGGCCGAACCGCAGGGGGTGCTTGTAGACCCGCAGCACCAGGTCCTTGGAGCGGATGCCGTAGTACGCGCCGGCGTCGAAGGTGCTGGTGTCGCGCTGGGGTTCGGGCTGCTTGCGGATGATCGTGCTACCGGCCGGGTCGGTGAGGACGCCGTCGGGGGCGGCGCGCAGGCGCAGCTGGTCGTCGGCGAGGAAGTCGACCTCGGCCTTGAGGGTGCCGGCGGTGATGTCGTAGCTGCCCTGGGAGCCGCCGAAGGAGGTCAGGTCGCCCGCGTCGGCGGTCTGCGGCAGGTAGGCCGTGCCGGTGTAGGAGCCGCCGTGGACGTCGTACGGGACGACCAGGACCCGGTAGGTGCCCGAGGCCTTCGGGATCACCGTGGCCTCCGGGTCGGCGGTGCCCGCGCTGCTGGCGACCTGCTTGCCGGCGGCGTCGTAGATGTAGAGGTCGAAGTCGTCGGTCTGGTTCTGCCAGCGGACGGAGACCGGGACGCCGCCCTCCGGGTTGTCGTCCCAGTAGCCGGCCGGCACGTTGACGGTCAGGTCGAAGTGGTCGCAGACCGCGCCGCCCGGGTCCTGCGCGGCCGGCGGGCAGGACGCGGCGTCCCCGAGGGTGCCCTTGGCGTACTGGGGGCTCTGCCAGGTGACGCTCTGGTGGCCCTGGTCGAGGACGGCGGAGCCGGGGGCCGCGGCCCGGGCCGGAAGGGCGGGCCCGGCGAGGGCGGTGATGCTGCTCAGGGCCACGGCGAGGGCGGCCGGGCGGAGCCGGGGGCGGGGTCGGGGTCGGTGTAAGCGCATGGTCGGTTCTCCTGTCGACGGAAGGGGGGGTCGGATCGTGGTCAGGAGGTTCGTGTCAGGTGGGACGTGATCAGGAGGAGGAACCTGGGTCCGGCAGCACGACGGAGCGGGTGAGGTGGCGCGGCCGGTCGGGGTCGCAGCCGCGCGCCTCGGCGACCGCGACGGCCAGCCGCTGGGCCCGGATCAGGTCGGCCAGCGGGTCCAGGTCGGTCGCGGCCTCGCCGGATCCGGCGACGAGCAGGCCGCCGGCCCGGGCGATGGATTCGGAGAGCCCGGCGGGCAGCGGGCCGAGGGCCCAGGCCACCCGGCCCGGTCCGGCGACGGCGATCGGCCCGTGCCGGTACTCCATGGCCGGGTACGCCTCGGTCCAGGCCCCGGCCGCCTCGCGCAGCTTCAGCCCGGCCTCCAGCGCCAGCCCGTACGTCCAGCCCCGGCCGAGGAAGGTGAACTGCTCGGCGCCGTCCGCCCCGGCGGGCAGCGGCTGCGCGAGGGCCCGTTCGGCGTCGCGCACCGCCCGGGCCAGCGGGCGGACCCCGGCCGGCCGGGCGTCCTCGGCCTCCAACTGCGCCCGGAGCAGGGCCAGTACGGTGGTGGCGAAGCGGGTCTGCACCACCGAGCGCTCGTCGGCGAAGTCCAGCACCGCGACGGTGTCGGCCAGTGCCATGACGGGCGTGGCCGGGTCGGCGGTGAGGGCGCCGGTGGGCACCCCGGCCGCGCGGGCCCGGGCCAGCAGCTCCAGGACCTCGGTGGTGGTCCCGGAGCGGGTGACGGCCAGCACCCGGTCGTAGCCGCGCCCGTCGGGGAACTCGGAGGCGGCGAAGGCGTCCGTCTCCCCGTGGCCGCCGCCCTCGCGCAGCGCCGCGTAGGCCTGGGCCATGAACCAGGAGGTGCCGCAGCCGGTGACGGCGACCCGCTCGCCCCGGCGGGGCAGCACGTCGGCGTACCGGGGCAGGGACTCGGCCGCCCGGCGCCAGCACGCGGGCTGCGAGGCGATCTCGGCGGCGGTGTGGGAGGTCATGCGGCGACTCCTTCGGAAGAGGGGGTGGCGACACAGCCCCGGCGCCCGACCGGGGGACGGCGTCGGCTACTTGACCGATCCGGCGGTCAGCCCGGACACCACCCGGCGCTCGATGAGGGCGAACAGCACCACGACCGGCACGATCGCGACGACCGATCCCGCGAAGAGGTAGTTCCACTCCACGGTGTAGTTGCCGATGAAGCCGTTGATGCCGACGGTGAGGGGCTGGCGTTCCGGCGCGGTGGTCAGGGTCAGGCCCATCACGAACTCGTTCCAGGCGGCGATGAAGGTGAAGATCAGCGCGGTGACCACGCCGGGCAGGGCCAGCGGCAGGACCACCCGGCGCAGCGCCCCGAGCCGGCCGAGGCCGTCCACCATGGCGGCCTCCTCCAGCTCGACCGGGATCGAGCCGATGTAGGCGGTGAGGATCCAGACGGCGAAGGCCAGGTTGAAGGCGGCGTTGCAGAGGATCAGCGTCCAGACCGAGTTGAGCATGGACAGCTGGTAGAACTCGCGGTACAGCCCGACCAGCAGGGAGGTCGGTTGGAACATCTGGGTGACCAGCACCAGGAGCAGGAAGAGCCGGCGCCCCCGGTAGCGGACCCGGGCGGTGTGGTAGGCGGCGGGCAGGGCGACCAGCAGCACCAGCACGGTGGAGCCCGCGGCGACCAGCAGGGTGACCCGCAGGTTGGCACCGAGGGTGGAGTCCCGCCAGACGTCGACGAAGTTGGACCAGGCGAAGTGCCGTGGCAGGTAGGACGGGTCGCGCAGTTCGTCGGCCGGGCGCAGCGCGGTGACCACCATCTCCAGGTACGGGAGCAGGAAGACATCGGCCAGCAGCCAGGCCGTCGCCGCGACCAGCAGGGTGCGCGGGCGGAGCTTCCGCGCCGCCTGGCGTCCCGTCATCTCCGCTCCCCGTTCGTCCATCCGCTGACCTTGAGGAAGACCAGGACCATCACCACGACCAGGGCGAAGTTGACCACCGACATGGCGGCGGACTCGCCGATGTCGGTGCTCTTCAGCTGGTACATGAACACCGTGGTGGTGGCCGTGTCGCTGCTCGGGCCGCCCTGGGTCATGCCCCAGATGACGGGGAAGGAGTTGAAGACGTTGATCAGGTTGATCACCAGGCCGACCAGGAAGGCCGGGCGCAGCAGCGGCAGGGTGATCCGCCGGTAGACCTGCCACCGGGAGGCACCGTCCACCCTGGCCGCCTCGTACACCTCCCCGGGGACCGTCTGGAGGCCGGCGAGCAGGGTGTAGGTGGTGAAGGGCAGCGAGACGAAGACCGCGACGGCCACCATCCAGGGCCAGGCGGTGGCCGGGTCGCCGAGCCAGTCGCGGGGCCCGTCGATCAGGCCGAGGTCCGTCATCGCGGTGTTGAGGACGCCGGCCGTCCGGTCGAGCATCCACCGGAAGCCGATGGCGGTCATCAGGACGGACGCGGCCCAGGGCGCGATCAGGGCCCAGCGGGCGAACCGGCGGCCGGGGAAGCGCTGGTCGAACAGCTGGGCCAGGCCCAGCGAGAGCAGCATCGTCAGACCGACCACGGCGACGGTCCAGAGCACGGTGGAGAGCAGCACGTGGCCGAGGTCGGTCTCGCCGAAGAGCTTGCGGTACTTGTCCGACCCGGCCGAGCCGCGGACGAATCCGCTGGTGCTGACGCGCAGGAACGAGGTGCGGACCATCTCGTACACGGGCCACAGGACGACGAACAGGATCAGCAGGACGGCCGGGGCGATCCACGGCAGCGGGCCGAGGCGGCCGCGGTGCCCGCGCGGACGGGCGGCGTGCGGTGCGGGAGGGTCGAGGGTCACTGCGGGTGCCTTTCGCGGGGCACGAGGGGGAGCCGGGCACGAGGGGGGAGCCGGAAGCCGGGGCTACTTGTCGGCGGTGGCGGCCTTGGCCTTCTTCTGCAGGTCGCCGAGCACCTTGGCCGGGTCGCCCGCGACGGCGCCGCCGACGGACTTCTTCAGCTCGGCCGAGACCGCGTCCCAGCTGGTGTCGCCGAGCGGGTAGAAGGTGGCCTGCGGCAGCAGGGCGAAGAACGGTTCGAGGTCCTTGTGCCGTCCGCTGGCGGTCATGGCGCTGAGGGCGTCCTTGGTGACCGGCATCAGGTTGTAGGTCTCGTAGAACCGGAGCGTGTTCTCCTCGGTGTAGACGAAGTCGAGGAACGTGCGGACCTGGTCGCGGTGGCCGTTCTTCTTGAAGGCCATCATCCAGTCGGCCACGCCGAGGGTGGAGGCGAGCGGGCCGGCCTTGCCGGGTACGGGGGCGACGCCGTAGTCGACCTTGCCGTCCCGGGCCATGGTGATCAGCGAGGGGTGCCCGTTGAGCATGGCCGCCTTGCCGGCGGCGAAGTCGGCGAACGCGGTCTTGCGGTCGGTGGTGGCCGGGTTGGCGTAGGTCAGGCCCGGGCCGACGAGGTTGGTCCTGAGCCACCCGAAGGTGTCGACGTTGGCCTGGCTGTCGAGGGTGTACGCGCCGTCCTTGCCGGTGGGCCCGCCGCCGTTCCCGAGCTCCCAGAGCATGCTCTCGCCCTGGGCCTCCTCCGGTCCCAGCGGCAGGGCGTACGGGGTGACCCCGGGCACCTTGGCCTTGATCAGCTCGGCGTCCTGGCGCAGCTCGTCCCAGGTGGCGGGCGGGCGGGTGATGCCGGCCTGCTGGAAGACGGCCCGGTTGTAGAAGAAGGCGCGGGCCGAGGAGACGAACGGGATGCCGTACTGCACGCCCTTGACCCGGCCGGCGTCGGCGAGGCTGTCGATGAGGTCGGCCCGGGTGGCGGCGGACAGCACGTCCTCGGCCTTGTAGAGGAGGTCGTCGGCGACCTTGTCGGCGTAGCCGCCGGTCTGCAGGACGTCCGGCACGTTGCCGCTCTGGATCATCGTCTTGACCTGCTTGTCGATGTCGTTCCAGTTGACCACCTGGACGTCGACGGCGATGTCGGGATGGGCCGCCGTGAAGGCGGAGGTGACGCCCTTCCAGTAGGCCTTCGAGCTGTTGGACTCCTTGTCGCCGTAGTCGGCGGCGACCAGTTTGAGCGTCACCTTGCCGCCGGGGCCCGGTCCGCCGTCGTCGCTCCCGCCGCCACCGCCGCTGCCGCAGGCCGTGAGGGCGAGCGCGCCGAGCACGCACACGGTGGCGAGGGCCAGCACAGGTTTGTTCACCGCAACTACCGCCTTCGTACGCGCTTGATTCGCTGATCCGAATTGCTTGAAGCGAGCTGGTTCCGAGCAGTTCCGAACGAGCTTCCTGCCTCGGACAGTTCATGTCAACGGGCGGGGCAGCAGAAAACCCGGCCGGGCGGGCCCGGCCGGGCATCAGGGGTGCGCGGCGAACGACGGAGCGTCGAACGGTTCAGGCCCGCAGGACCCGGACCCCGCAGCCGGCGACGGCCTCCTCCTGGGCCACCGTCAACTCGTCGTCGGTGACCAGGTCGTGCACGTCGGAGAGCGGGCAGATCCGCGCGAAGGTGACCCGGCCGATCTTGGTGCTGTCCGCCAGGACCACCGACCGCGCGCTGCTGCCCAGGAACGCGCGGTCGGTCTGCGCCTCCATCTCGTCGTGCGTGGTGCAGCCCTCCTGGGCGGTCAGGCCGTCCACCCCGATGAAGGCGATGTCCAGGTGGTACTGGCCGAGCATCCGGTCGGCGGCCGGCCCCACCAGCTCGTAGCTCGTGGTCCGGGCGATCCCGCCGACCACCACCAGCCGGACCTCCGGCCGGACGATCAGGTCGGCCGCGATGTTGACCGCGTTGGTGACGATCGTGAGCCCGCTGCGCTCCGCCAGCACCCGGGCCAGCTCACTCGTCGTGGTGCCGCCGGTCAGGCCCACCACCGCGCCGTCCGGCACCAGCCGCTCGGCCGCCAGGGCGATCCGCCGCTTCTCCGCCTGGCGCTTGCCGTGCTTGTGCCGCAGCGGCAGTTCCAGGTTGACGGCCCCGGTCACGGCCCCGCCGCGGGTGCGGTGCAGCAGCCCCTGGTCGTGCAGCTCCTGCAGGTCGCGCCGGACGGTGGCCGGGGAGACGTCGAGCAGCCCGGCCAGCTCGTGCACGTCGGCGCTCCCCGCCTCGGTGATGTGCGCGAGGATCCGGGCGGTACGGTCAGCTTTGAGCATGGCGGAAGTCTAGTGCCGCCGGTGCGGTCGGCGGGCCCGAGCAGAACCGATCACCGGCGACCGGTGCTGTCGAGGAAGTCCGCCGAGGATCTTCCTACCGGCCAGGCAACCCGGAGCGCCGCCCACCGCGTTGAGCTGCCGTGAGAGAAACGACGACACCGCGGCCCGAACGGCCGCCCGGGCAGATGGGGACGGCACGAGAAGCATGGCGGGGACGACGGCAGGATGACGAACGCGACACCGCCGGACTTCGAGGAGTTCGTCGCCGCCTGCGGGCCGAAGCTCCTGCGGGTGGCCTGGCTGCTGACCGGCGACCCGCACCAGGCCGAGGACCTGCTGCAGACGGCACTCGCCAAGGTCTGGCCCAAGTGGGCGCGGATCGCCCCCGACCGCCCCGAGGCGTACCTGCGCAAGGTCCTGGTGAACTGCCACATCTCCTGGTGGCGGCGCCGCTGGACCGGGGAGCTGCCGCACGGGGAACTGCCGGAGCCGCCGACCGGCCACGACCCGTACGACGGGGTGGTGCTCGGCCAGGTGGTCGCCGAGGCCGTGCGGTCGCTGCCGCCGCGGCAACGGGCCGTGGTGGTGCTCCGCTTCTTCGAGGACCTCAGCGTCGAGGAGACCGCCGAGGTGCTGCGCTGCACCACGGGCACCGTCAAGAGCCAGACGCACCGGGCGCTCTCCGCGCTGCGCGGCCGGCTGCCCGCCCGGGAGCTCCTGCTGGACGGGGGACGTCGTGACTGGAACTGACCTGCTCGGCCCGGACGACCCGCGGCGCGACGGGGCCGACGAGGAGGAGCTGCGGATCCTGCTCCACCAGGCCGTGCCGGCTCTCGCCTCCCCCGAGGACCGGATGGAACGCGTCCTCGCCCGCGTCGACCGGAGCAGGCGCCGACGGCGCGCGGCCGGGCTCGCCGCGGGGCTGAGCATCGGGCTCACCGCCGCCGTGCTGGCCGCCGCGCCCGCGATCGCCCCCGGCGCGGGGCGGGACGGCGGCCTGGGGCCGGCCGGGTCCGTCTCCGCCCCGGCCCCGGCGGCGACGGCTGCGGAGATGGCCACGCCGACGGCCGAACCCACCGTCTCCTTCAGCCCGACGGGCACATCGATCCGGTTCCCGCTGTTCCCGACCATGGTCGTGGACGTGCCGGCGGGCTGGCACACCCGGACCGCCGTGACCGACGACCCGCAGGACCGGTTCGGCTACCTCGGCACCCAGGCGCTCCAGCCCGCACCGTCCTGCAAGCTGGAGGCCTCCCGCTGTCCGGTCTCCGGGCCGCTCGTCCTCGGCGGCGCCGTCCTCACGTTCCGGCTGGTGGAGGACCCGGAGCTGGCCGACAAGATGACCGGGGACCGCTCCAAGCTCCTCCCCCAGGTCGTCGACAAGGCCTGCCTGGCGCTCGGCGGCGACCGCCAGATGATCGGGGTGCGCGTCGTCGAGCGCGACGGCCCCAAGGCGGCGGTCGAGATCACGGCCTGTCTGCGGAAGCCCTCCGATCCCACGCTGCGGCAGGTACAGCAGGTGGCCGACTCCGTCCGGTCCGTTCCGCTGAGCCCCCGGACGCCCGACCCCACCGAGGGCTGAGCCCGCTCCACCCGGCCCGGCCCGACCGAGTCGGGCCGGGCCGGGCCGGCCGCCGCCGCGCGGGTCAGGACAGGTAGTCCTCCAGACCGCCGTCCCGCCGGATGTCCAGGGTGACGCAGTGGAAGCCGCCGCCGAGCACCCGGGAGTGCCGCAGCCGGTGCGGCAGGACGGTGATCCCGGCGTGCTCCAGCTGCTTGATCAGGGCGTCCTGCCCGGACTCGACGATCGCCGTGTCCGGGGAGACCATCAGCAGGTTCATGCTGATCCAGCTCTCGCTGAGCGCGTTCTCCAGCGCGTCACCAGAGGGCTCGGCCGGCGGGCACCACAGGATGTCCCAGCCCCGCAGCGGCTCCGGCACGGTGTCCGGGTTGACCCGCTCCGGGTTCAGCAGCACCAGTCCCGGCCGCAGCAGCGCGATGGTGCTGTCGATGTGGGTGTACCCGTAGATGTCGCGCAGCGGGTGCAGCCGCAGACCGCCGTCGCCGAGCAGGCCCAGGGTGGACTCCAGCCACCGCAGGCCGAGTTCGTTCCCGCTGCGGGAGACCTGGTAGAACACGTCCCGGCCGAGCCGCAGCACGTTCGCGGCGTCGAAGACCGGCTCGCTCTCACCCAGCAGCGGGAGCCCGTCCGCGTCGAACTCGAAGAGCTCGTCCCTCAGTTGCGGCCGGGGAGCGGAGATCC
Source organism: Kitasatospora xanthocidica (assembly GCF_014656195.1). Lineage (GTDB taxonomy): Bacteria > Actinomycetota > Actinomycetes > Streptomycetales > Streptomycetaceae > Kitasatospora > Kitasatospora xanthocidica. The sequence continues at coordinate 49,508 of NZ_BNBY01000003.1, forward strand.
AGCGCGCGCCGCGGCGCAGGTAGTCCTGGAAGAGTCCGCGCAGCCCGAAGACCTCGAAGTAGCGCTGGCGCATCGGGCTGGCGACCTCGATGACCGTCTCGCCGACCACCAGGGTGAGGTCACGCGGGCAGTAGGAGTGGAAGCCGCCGTCGGCCTTCCACAGCGGGGAGGCGAACTCGGCCGCGTGGTCGATCACTTCGGGCTGGTGGACGGTGACGCCGAGACCCCGCAGGGTGGCCACCAGCGCGTCCAGGTCCTCCTCGGTCTCCTCCACGACCTGCGGCGAGTACGGCCCGACCTGGATCGAGCCGAGGTCGGCGGCACTGGTCTTCGGGAAGCAGGACAGCCAGGAGGACGGCTCGGTCTGCTCGGGCAGCCGGGCGCCGACGGCGCTGCCGACCACGACCTCCCGCAATGTGCTGAACTCGTCCCAGCTGTGCACCGGACGGGCCGAATTGGACATGACTCCCCCTTGACACGGGTTTAGGGAAACGCGGAAACGGCGCGGACACGGCGGCGCGAGCGTACGGAACCGGCCACGGGAATTCGGGTGCGGATGAATCGCCGGACGGTCTCCGGCCGGCCACGGCGTACGGGAAATCCCCGGCCGGGCAGCCGAATTCGCCTTTCGACGGGCCGGGATCGATCGTCAAGCTACCCGGCCGGTCGACGGCGGCGCAAGGACCGTGATCGGCACCGAGAACGCCGCCGCGACCGGACTCCGGTTGATCAACCGGTTGTTCGACTCACCCGTTCCGGTGCCGATCAATGCCCCGGCTGGACGTCCCGGCGACCGGCGGTGGTCCGGGCCCCAGCAGCCCTACGTCGTGCCCGGCCCGCCGGTCACCACCGCCAGGCCCGGCGGATCCGGCTCCCGCCCGCCAGGGCCAGCAGGGCCCCGCTCGCCGCGGCGAGCCCGGCCACCGTCAGGTGCTGGCGCTGGGACCGGCGCCGGTCGGCGACGGCGGCCCGGGCCGAGGCCGCCAGGAAGGCCCGTTCGACCCCGGCGGTGGCCAGCTCCCCGGCCGCCACCCGTCGCATCAGCTGTTCCAGCCGGACGCCCCGGTACAGCAGTTCCGGGTCCCGGTCGGCGGCTGCCCAGCCCCGGGCGGCCGCGGTGAGCCTGCGCTGTTCGCCCAGTGCCTCGCGGCCCTCGCCCAGCCACCCGCGCAGCCTCGGCCAGGCCTGCGGAAGGGCGTGGTGGGCGAGTTCGACGGTGTCCCGGTCGACCACCACCAGCCGGGCCCGGACCAGCCGTTCCATCACCTCGGGGACACCGGGACCGTCGAACTCGGCCCGCCGGACCGGCTTCCGGGTGCCCTCGTCACCGCCGCCCACCAGCTCGCCGCCCACCGTCAGCCCGTCGCCCAGGGACACCGGGGCGGCCGTCTCCTCCCCGGCCCCGGGCAGCTCGCCGTCGAGCAACTCCCCGCCCAGCCGCAGGAACACGGCCCGCGCCGCCGCCCGGTCCGCGGCCTCCAGCCCGTTGTACAGCGTCTCCGCCGTCCGGGCCAGCGCCCCCTCGAAACCGCCCGTGGCCTGGAACCCGGCCAGGGTGAGCGCGTTGCCGCTGCGCCGCCGCCAGGTCTCCAGCAGCGCCGCGGACAGCAGCGGGAGCGCGCCCGGCTGTTGCGCGGCGGTCGAGATGAGGACGGCGAGCAGGGCGCCCTCGACGGTGCAGCCCGCCCGTAACGCCGGTTCGGTGATCGCCCGCCGCAGCTCGTCCGGCGCCGGACGCCCCACCGTCAGCACGCCGTGGCGGCCGACGTCGGCCAGCCCCGGGTGCTCGGCGAACAGTGGCCCGCTCTGGTCCGAGCGCACCACCAGCACCACCCGGCACCGGGCCGGCGCCGCCACCGGCAGCCCCGCCAGGGCCTCCCCGGGACCGCCCGCGGCCGTCGCCACCAGCGCGTCCAGGAAGCGCGCCCGCTCGGCGGCGTTCCGGCAGCGGGTGCGCAGCTGCTCGCCCTGGTCCACCACCAGCACCGGATCGCCGGCCGTCGGCCCGGACGTGTCGCGCGTCGTCTCCCCGGCTCGCTGCCCGAGCCGGGCGAGCGCGAGCGCGTACGCCTCCATCGGTCGTTCGCCGGGCGTCAACAGCGCCACCGGCACACCGCCGCCGGCCGGGGACCGCCCCGCTCCGTCCCCGGCCCCGGTTCTCCCGGCGGCCGCCCCGACGACCGCCGGGGCCCAGCCGAGCCTGGCCAGCAGACCGGCCCTGACCAGCGAGGACTTGCCCGATCCTGACGGCCCGGTGACGATCACCAGCCGCCGCTCGGCCAGCACCGACACCAGCCGGTCCAGCAGCGCCTCCCGGCCGAAGAACCGCTCCGCGTCGACCGCCTCGAAGGCCGCCGCGCCCGGGTACGGCGCCCGCCCGGCGTCCAGGGCGCGCCGCCGCGCGGCGGCGTCGGCGGCCAGCTCGGCGGCCAGCAGCTGCCAGCGGTGCCGCCACTCCCGCACGTCCCCGCCGCAGGCCTGCACATAGGCGAGGGTGACGGCGAGGCTGGGCAGCCGCCGCCCGCCCGCGGCCACCGACAGACTGGCCGCCGAACAGTGCGCCCGCACAGCGAGCTGGCGGTACGGCGGACTTCCGGCGCGCTCCCTCAGCGCCCGCAGATCGCCCGCGAACCGCAGCAGCGACCCGTCCCCAGGGTCCAGTGGACTTTCCCGACGCGGCACTACGGCCCCCTTCTTCGTTGAAGCGGTGTGCTGACGCCCTTGCGCCCCACGCGTCCACGCGTGCGACGCGTGTAGCGAGGCGTGTCTCCTGTCCATCCCCCGGTGATTCATCATGCACAGGGCAGTTGGCGTCAAACAATGGTGCGTGCGGGTCGGTTGTTCCGAGTTGATGTTCAATGTCCAGCCGTACGGCGCCGAACAAAGCCGGTGGGATAGAACCGGGACCCGCAGCCTTCGCTGACTTCGGAGACATCCATGAAGTTCACGCGGTACTGCCGTTCCCTGCTGTCCACACCCGCGATGGCCGTGGAGCGGTACACCAAGAGCCACCAGTCCGGGGCCGACATCGCCATGGTCGATCTGGAGGATTCGGTCCCGCCCGCCCGGAAGGAGGAGGCCCGCCGGCTCGCCGAGGAGTTCTTCGCCCTCCCGTCCACCAAGCTCGCGCGCAGCGCGGTGCGCATCAACGCGCTGTCCGGGCCGGACGGCCTGCGCGACCTGATCGCCATCACCCGCTACCGGGTCAAGCCGGACCTGGTGCTGATCCCGATGGCCGAGTCCCCCCGGGACGTCGAGATCGCCGCCGGCGCGCTCGGCCCGGACTGCCCGGAGACGGAGTTCCTGGCCGTCGTGGAGACCCCGCTGGGCATCGAGCACGCGCCCGCGATCGCGGCCGCCGGGCACCGGCTGCGCGGGCTGGTCTTCGGCTCGGCCGACTACGCCTTCGCGGTCGGCGCCCGGCTCTCCTGGGAGGCCCTGGCCCACGCCCGCGGACGGATCGTCAACAGCGCCCGCGCCGCGGGGGTGGAGGCGATGGACGCGCCGTTCTTCGAGGTCGCCGACCTGGCCGGGCTGCGCCGGGAGGCCGGTCTCGCCCGGGACTTCGGCTTCAGCGGCAAGATCGCCGTCCATCCGCGCCAACTGGCGCTGATCAACGAGACGTTCAGTCCGGACGAGGAGCTGCTGGCGCGCGCCCGGCGGGTCGTCGCGGCAGGCCTGGAGAACGGCCGCTCGGTCACCGTGGTGGACGGGGTGATGGTCGGCATGCCGTTCTTCGAGGCCTCGCAGCGGCTGATCGAGCAGTTCGACCCGCCTCGGCCGGACGGCTCGCCCCGACCCGACGGCGCGCCTCAGCCGGACGGCCCGCCCCGACCCGAGAGCAAGCCCCGACCCGACAACACCCCGAACCACGCGACGGAGACGTGACGATGACCGAAGAATCGATCCTGGGCCCGCGCCGGTACCGCAACGCCGAGGCCATGCTGGCCGCCGCCGACCCGGTCTGGCAGGCCGCCGCCGCCAACGGCCTGATCGGCATCACGGTGGACTCGGAGTCCAACAACCGGCTGATCGTCCGCGAGACCGGCCACGAGTTCGCCAACATGGTCTCCTGCGCGTACCTGGGCCTGAACAACCACCCCTCGGTCGCGGCCGCCGCCGTGGACGCGCTGGCCGAGTCCCGCAGCACCTGGCTGGTCACCTCCACCACCCGGATCCGGCACAACCTGCTGGTGCGCCTGGAGGAGGAGCTGGGCGAGCTGTTCGGCGCGCACGTCCTGCCGGGCGCGTCCTGCACCTCGCTCACCGCCGGCATCCTGCCGCTGATCGCCTCCGGCCACCTGGACGGCACCTGCCAGGGCGGCGGCGGCCCGCGGGTGATGGTCTTCGACCGCTTCTGCCACTTCTGCATGGCGTACGTGAAGCCGATCTGCGCGGACGAGTCGCTGGTGCTCACCTGTCCGCACAACGACCTGAACTACCTGGAGGACATCTGCCGCAAGTACCCGCGGGTCGCCTACGTGGCCGACGGCGCGTACTCGATGGGCGGCGCGGCGGCCCTCGACGGGCTGCTCGAACTCCAGGACCGCTACGGGCTGTTCCTCTACATCGACGACTCCCACTCGCTGTCCATCATGGGTGAGCGGGGCGAGGGCTTCGTCCGCTCCCGGCTGGAGATGAACCCGCTGACGGTCATCGTCGCCAGCCTCGGCAAGGGCTTCGGCACCGGCGGCGGGGTCGCGATGCTCGGCAACCGCGAGCAGTTCGAGTTCCTGCACCGGCACGCCGGCCCGGTCGGCTGGTCGCAGAACGTCGCCCTGCCGCTGGTCGGCGCCTCGCTCGGCAGTGCCGCCATCCACCGCTCCCCGGAACTCGCCGACCTCCAGGCCACCTTGAACCGCAACATCGACCTCTTCGACGAGCTGCTGCCGACCACCTTCGCGGGCAACGGCCTGCCGGTGCGCCGGGTCGACGTCGGGGACGCCGAGCAGGCGGTCAAGCTGTCCGCCCAGCTCTTCGAGCGCGGCTTCTACAGCTCGGCGGTGTTCTTCCCGATCGTGCCCAAGGGCGAGGCCGGGCTCCGGCTGATGATGCGGGCCGACATGGACGAGCGGCTGATCCGCGAGTTCGCCGGGCACGTCAAGGAACTCACCGCCGATCTCTAGGACTTGGGGGAACGCCGTCATGGACGGAACCGAACCGGCCGGCTACCGGCGGATCGGCGAGCGCCGCTACCGCGAGGTGGTCGGGCGCTACTACGAGGAGTTCGAGGTCGGCGAGGTGGTCGAGCACCGCCCCGGGCGGACCGTCACCGAACTCGACAACGTGCTGATGAGCATGCTGAGCATGAACGACGCCCCGCTGCACATCGACGCCGCCTACAGCGCGCACACCCCCTGGGGGCGGCCGATCGTCTCCAGCCTGGTGACCCTCAGCATCGTCGGCGGGATGACCGCCCGCTCGACGAGCGGGCGCACCATCGCCAACCTGGGCTGGGAGAACATCCGGATGACCCACCCGGTGTTCACCGGCGACACCCTCTACGCGGAGACCGAGACCCTCGCCAAGCGGCTGTCCAAGAGCCGGGACGGGCAGGGCATCGTGAGCTGCCGCACCACCGGCACCAAGTCCACCGGCGAGACCGTGGTGGTGTTCGAACGCAGCTTCCTCGTCCCGCTGCGCGGCCACGGCCTGGACGAGGTCGCGGGGTACTGAACGGCGACCGGGCCCGACGACAGATCGTCGGGCCCGGTCCTCATGGCAGCTCAGTCCACACGCCGGCTCAGTCCTCGCGGCGGACGTCCACCAGCACCTTGCCCATGGTCTCCCGCCCGGCCAGCGCCCGGTGCGCCCCGGCCACCCCGGACAGCGGTACGGTCCGGTCGATCCGCGCCACCAGCCGCCGCTCGGCGGCGAGCCCGAACAGCCGCTCCGCGACACCGGCGAACAGTGCCCGGTCCGCCAGGACGTGCTGGAGCCAGAACCCCAGCAGCCCCGCCGAGCGGTCGGCCAGCTCGTCCACCGAGAAGCTCTCCTCCGCCCCGCCCCGGGCCCCGACCGACAGCAGCCGCCCGAACGGCGCCAGGGCGTCCAGTCCGGCGCGCAGCACCCGGCCGCCGACCAGGTCCACGAACAGGTCCACCCCGCCCGGCTCCGCGGCCAGCCGCTCGGCCAGCTCCGGGTCCCCGGGGTCCAGGACCCGGTCCGCGCCCAGCGAGCGGGCGAACTCCCGCTTCGCCGGGGTGGAGGCCAGGGCGAGCACCCGGCCCGCGCCCAGCTCCCGGGCCAGCTGCACCGCCAGGTGCCCCACCCCGCCGGCGGCGGAGGTCACCGCGACGGTCTCGCCCGGCCGCAGCCGTCCCGCCAGGGTCAGCGCGCCGTAGGCCGTCGCCCCCTGTTCCAGCAGCGCGAGCGCCTGCTCGTCGGCCACGCCGTCCGGCAGCTCCACCGTGTGGGCCGCCTCGGCGCGGGCCACCTGGGCGTACCCGCCGCCGGAACGCAGCAGCGCGGCGACCCGCCGGCCGTCCCCGCGCCGCCGGCCGACCACGTCGGCGCCGAGCACGGCCGGCAGCGGGTAGCGCGCGTACTCGCCGGTGCGGCAGTGCAGGTCGGCGTAGTTGAGCCCGGCCAGGGTGACGTCGATCAGCACCTGGCCCGGGCCGGCCACCGGCTCCGGCACCGTCTCGGTGCGGAACTCCTCCGGCCCGCCGTAGCGGTGGATCACCGCCGCCCGCATCCCGCCGTCGGCCGTGTCGGCTCTCATCCGGCGAAGAGCGCGAGCAGCGCGGTCTCCAGGGCGCGGGTGCCCTCCGGGCTCTCGGCGATCGTGCAGTACATCACCGAGCCGTCGGCGGGCCCGAAGTCGCAGCTGTAGAGCACGCCGGTGCCGGTCTCCGGGTCGAAGGCCAGCCCGGCCTCGCCGATCGCGGCCACGGCCTCGGCGAAGGAGGGCACCTTGAGGCCGGCCAGCTCCAGGATGTAGCGCGAGCCGCGGTGCTCCTCGCGCAGCAGGCGGCCGAAGTAGGCGTCGTGCAGGTGGCTGGAGCCGGTGAGCCGGCCGTTGGTCTCGTGGAAGTAGATCTCGCCCTTGGGGGTCAGCACGGCGTCCGCACTGACCGTGCCGCGGTAGCCGATCACCCGCAACGCCTCGCACAACCGGGCGCCCTGGGCGACGAGTTCGGCCCGCACCTCGGCGTCCGGGGTGACCGGCGGGGTGATCTCCCCGATCACCACCGGCCGCATCACCATCTCGCCGCAGCCGGAGAGCACCACGGCCGCGTCGTCGATCAGGAACTGCGCGTAGAGCGGCGCGGAGTCGGCGAAGTACCGCTCCACCACCACCCGTTGGCCGCGCCCGCCGGTCAGCCAGGTCCACCGCTCGGCGACGTACCCGGCCACCGCCTCCCGGTCCGTCAGCGGCACCACGCGTTCGGCGCCCGCCGCGTCCACCCGCTCGTCCCGGGCGAGCACCTCGTTGCCGAAGCCGCCGGCCTGGAACTCGACCTTCACCATCACGCTGTGGCCCTGCGCCAGCAGCTGCTCGATCGCGTCCTCGACCTCGGCGGGCGAACCGGCCACCCGCCCGGGCGGGATCGGCACCCCGACCCCGGCGGCCACCGCCCGGAACCCGGCCTTGCTGTTCACCAGGGCATTGCCGCCCTGCGCGGCGAAGGCCTGGCCGGGCATGGCGTGCGCCAGCCCGAGCGCGGCCGCCAGCTCGGCCACCGCGCCGTTCGGCGAGATCGCCAGCACCTCCTCGACGGTGCGGCCCGCCAGGACCCGGCCCAGCTCGGCCCGGAAGACCGGGTCGGCCAGCCGGTCGGTGGTGAGCACCTGGTCGCCCTGGGCGCCGGGCGGCGGCACCACGAAGGTCAGGCTGTCGGCCCGCACCCCGGTCAGCCCGGTGACGTACGCCAGGTACTCCGGGTCGGGCCCCCAGGGCAGCACCAGGACGTCCCCGTCCTCCGCCCACCAGAGCATCCGCTGCGCCCCGCACCCGGCGTACAGCTGCTCCAGCGGCGCCATCCCGGTGAGGTCCCCGACCATCTCCTCGGTGCGGTTGTTCGCGATGCAGAGCGTCGTCATCTGGTGCACTCTCCCGGGGTTCGGCGCTGTCGCGGCCCTGGTCCCACGCACGGCACGGGTGTGGCGTGCGCTACTGGTGTAGCGCACCGGGGTTGTTCTGGTTCGGCCCTCGGTCATTGAACAAAACGCCGAACAACCGACGTCCCGCGCACCGGGGCACGCGGGACGTCGGCGGGGCGGGCGCGGGGCGTCGGCGGGACGTCGGCGGGGGCGTCAGCCCTGTTCGGCGGGGTCCCGGCGGTCGGTCAACGGCCCTGAAGGCGCTTGACGTTGTCGCCGAAGGTCCAGCCGCGGGAGCCGTCCCAGTTGATCGACCAGGTCATCAGGCCCTTCAGCGATCCGCCGAAGGCGTTCCAGGACTGGCCGACCAGGCCCGGGTCCAGGTAGCCGCCGCCCGCGCCGGGCTGGGCCGGCAGGCCGGGCACCTGCTTGTCGTACGGCACCTTGACGGTGGTGCCCTGGATCGTCAGGCCGTTGTTCAGGCAGGTGGTCTGCGCGGTGAAGCCCTGGACGGTGCCGGCCTGGTAGGAGTCGCCGGAGCAGCCGTACATGCTGCCGTTGTAGTACTGCATGTTGAGCCACCAGAGCCGGCCGTTGTCGGCGTACTTCTTGACGATCGGCAGGTAGGCGCCCCAGATCGAGCCGTAGGTGACGCTGCCGCCGGTGACGTACGCGGTCTCGGGGGCCATCGTCAGGCCGAAGCCCGCGGGCATCTGGGCCAGCACGCCGTCGATGATGCGGATCAGGTTGGCCTGGGAGGCGGACAGCGTGTTGATGTCGCCGCTGCCGGACAGGCCGGTCTCGATGTCGATGTCGATGCCGTCGAAGTTGTACTTCTTCAGGATCGGGACGACGGTCGCCACGAAGCGGTCGGCGACGGTGCTGGAGCTCAGGTCGATGCCCGCGGCGGCTCCGCCGATCGACATCAGGATCGTCGAACCGGCCGCCTTGGCCTGGCACATCTCGGCGGGGGTCGACACCTTGACGCCGGCGTCCATGCCGTCCTGCCACTGCACGGTGCCGTCCGAGAGGATCACCGGGAAGGCGGCGTTGATGACGTTGTAGCCGTGCGCGGCCATCCGGCTGTCCGTGATGGGGACCCAGCCCATGCCGGGGTGGACGCCGTTCGCGGCGCCGTCCCAGTTCTCCCAGTAGCCCTGCAGGACCTTGCCCGAGGGCTTGGGCTTCGTCGGGCAGGTGTCACCCGGCGGGGTGGTGGGCGGCGTCGTGGGCGGGGTGGTGGGCGGCGTCGTCGGCGGCGTGGTCGGCGGGGTCGTCGGAGGGGTGGTGGGCGGGGTGGTCGGCGGTGTGGTGGTGGGGGTCGCGGTCGGTGTGGGGCTGCTGCCGCCGGGGCCGGCGAGCGCGACGTCGTCCGCGTAGAACGCGGGCTGCCCGTACCAGCCGTGCAGGTAGACGGTGACCGAGGTGGTGTTCGCCCCGGTGCTGAAGCCGACGCTGAGCTGGCTGTACGTCGCGGCGCTCGGGGTCCAGGTGGACTGGGCGCCGGAGAGGCCGGTGCCGGTGGCGCCCAGGTAGACGTAGCTGCCCTGGACGTAGGCGCTCAGCGTGTACTGGGAGTTGGGCTGCACGCTGACGGTCTGGGAGCACTGGGCGTCGTCCTGGCCGGTCGGCGTGGCCCGGAGCGCGCCGGAGCCGGCGTGGACCGGGCTGCCGACCGCCGTGCCGGAGCCGCCGGTGCAGGTCCAGCCGGAGAGTCCGTTCTCGAAGCCGGGGTTGGCGACGAGGTTGGCGACGAGGTCGGTGGTGGCGGCCCCGGCCGTGACGGTGCCGGCCGCCGCGAGCCCGGCCCCGATGACGGCGGCGGCGCTCACCCCGGCCAGGGCGCGCTTGAGGACGGTCGGTGCGGGCTCGGTGGAGCCGGTCCCGTGGGCCCGGGTGGCGCGTTCCACGGCGGGGCGGGCATCGCTCGACGGGCGTGGAGTGCCCGGCCTTCGACGGAACATGCTGTGCTCCCTTCCCGCCGAGCGCCGTGGGGCATGAGGCATGCGGTGTGGGCATGCCCATGACCAACGCGTGGGGGCGTGACGCCCGGCTCTGGGTGAGGTGGGGGGACATGTGGGGCTGTGCCGGTCCGGATCGTAGGAGGGGCGGCACAGCCCGTCAATAGGTCTGGACCAATTCTGGCGAGTACCGGCGATCCCGGCCCACTGGGACAGCGGCGGTCCGGTGGCGGCCGCAGCGGCGGACCAGGCGTCAATTCCGGAGCGGAATCTCCCACTTGTCGCGCGTAGAAACGTTCTTCCGCCGTACGTCTGGCCGTTGCCCGACACGGACGGTAGGCATCTGGTGGCGCTGCTACAACCTCAGCGCCCGACCTTTCCCATCCGCGCTCACACCGCCGGGCCACGAACCCGGACGGTGGTCAGGAGTAGGCCTCATGCGGAGCACCCCGAACCCCCGGAGCACCCCGAGAACGCCGAGTACCCCGAGAACGCCGGGATTCCGACGCCGGACCCTCGCCGCGGCCTCGGCCGCCGGCGTGGTGGCGGCGCTGGTCGCACTGCCCGCCGGCGCGGCCCAGGCGGCGTCCCCCGACATCGTGATCAGCCAGGTGTACGGCGGCGGCGGCAACTCCGGTGCCCCGTACACCAACGACTTCGTCGAGCTGTACAACCGCGGCACCGCGCCGGTGACCGTCACCGGCTGGACGGTGCAGTACGCCTCGGCCGGCGGCTCGTCCTGGTCGCGGACCACCCTGTCCGGCACGATCGCGCCCGGCCACTACTTCCTGGTCCAGGAGGCCGCCGGAGCCGGCGCCGGCAGCGCCCTGCCGACGCCGGACGCGACCGGCACGATCGCCCTGTCGGCGACCTCCGGCAAGGTCGCGCTGGTCACCAACGGCACCGCGCTGACCTGCGGTTCCGGCTGCGCCACCCAGCCCGGGGTGAAGGACTTCATCGGCTACGGCTCCAGCGCCACCTCCGCCGAGGGCTCCCCGACCGGCAACCTGTCCAACACCACCGCCGCCCTGCGCGCGGGCGGCGGCACCACCGACACCGACAACAACGCGGCGGACTTCGCGCTCGCCACGCCCACGCCGCGCAACTCCTCCTCCACCGGCGGCGGTGGCACCGGCGGCACCCGCATCCACGACATCCAGGGCGCCGCCCGCACCTCCCCGCTGGCCGGCTCCGCGGTCAGCGCGGTGCCCGGCGTGGTGACCGCCGTCGGCCCCAACGGCTTCTGGTACCAGGACCCGCAGCCCGACAGCGACCCCGGCACCAGCGAGGGCGTCTACGTCTACACCGCCGGCGCGCCCACCGTCGCGGTCGGCGACTCGGTGACGGTGAGCGCCACCGTCAGCCAGTACCGCCCGGGCGGCACCGGCGGCACCACCAACCTGTCGATCACCGAACTCACCGCGCCCACCGTCACGGTGGTCGCCCACAACGCGCCGCTGCCGGCCGCCACCCTGGTCGGCCCGGGCGGCCGGATACCCCCGTCCGCGGTCATCTCCAGCGTCACCTCCGGCGACGTCGAGACCGCCGGGAACTATCAGCCCGCCACCGACGGCCTGGACTTCTGGGAGTCCCTGGAGGGCATGCGGGTCGAGATCGACGACGCGGCCGTGGTCGGGCCGACCAACAAGTACGGCGAGCTCCCCGTCGTCCCGCAGGGCAGCACCACCCGCACCAACCGGGGCGGCATCCTGCTCCAGGCCGGTGACGGCAACCCGGAGCGGGTCGTCCTCGGCAAGGCGCTCGCGCCCACCCCGACCGCGAACACCGGCGACACCCTGACCGGCGCCACCGTCGGCGTGCTCGACTACGCCTTCGGCAACTTCACCCTCCAGGTCACCGCGACCCCCGCGGTCACCTCCGGCGGCACCGCCCCCGAGGTCACCACCGCGCCGACGGCCGGTCAGCTCGCCGCCGCCACCTTCAACGTGGAGAACCTCGCCCCCTCCGACCCGCAGAGCAAGTTCGACGGCCTCGCGGCGGGCATCGTCACCAACCTGCGCTCGCCCGACCTGGTCGCCCTCGAGGAGATCCAGGACAACAGCGGCGCCACCGACGACGGCACGGTCAGCGCCACCCAGACCCTCGCCAAGCTCACCGCGGCCGTCACCGCGGCCGGCGGCCCCGCCTACTCGTACCGCGAGATCGACCCGGTGGACGGCCAGGACGGCGGGCAGCCCGGCGGCAACATCCGCCAGGTGTTCCTGTTCCGCACCGACCGCGGCCTCTCCTTCACCGACCGCCCCGGCGCCGGCTCCACCACCGCCGACTCCGTGGTGAACGCGGGCGGCACGCCGCGGCTCGCCTACTCCCCCGGACGGATCGACCCGGGCAACGCGGCCTTCTCCTCCAGCCGCAAGCCGCTGGCCGGCGAGTTCCGCTGGAACGGCAAGCCGGTCTTCGTGATCGCCAACCACTTCAACTCCAAGGGCGGCGACCAGCCCCTCTTCGGCCGCTACCAGCAGCCGTCCCACCCCTCGGAGAGCCAGCGCCACGACCAGGCGACCGCGGTGAAGGGCTTCACCGACCAGATCATGGCCGTCGACCCGAACGCCTCGGTCATCGTGCTCGGCGACCTCAACGACTTCGAGTTCTCCCAGACCGCCGACATCCTCACCGCCGGCGGCTCGCTCACCGACCTGCCGCGCACCCTGCCGCTGCCCGAGCGCTACACCTACGTGTACGAGGGCAACTCGCAGGTGCTCGACCACATCCTGATCTCCCGCGCGCTGGCGGCCACCTCGTACGGCTACGACATCGTGCACATCAACAGCGAGTTCAGCAACCAGCTCAGCGACCACGACCCGCAGGTGGTGCGCATCCCGCTGCCGTAACGGGCCCGGCCCGGGCGGTGCCGGCCTCCCCCTCCCGCGCACTGGGGGGGGGGGGGGGAGGCCGGCACCGGTCCGTTCCAGGGCCCGGCGGTGGGCATGCCGGGGCTCAGGAGGCGGGTTCCCGGGGGACGATCCGGTGGTTGAAGGGGACTGTGCCCGGGTCCAGGGCGGTGGCGCCGCCGTCGACGGTGAGGGTCGCGCCGTTGACGAAGGAGGCCGCCGGGGACAGCAGCCAGGCGATGGCCTCGGCGACCTCCCGCGGGTCGGCCGGACGGCCCGCCGGGAGCAGCCGGGTGGCCTCGGCGTAGGCCGCGTCCAGACCGCCGTCGCCGGAACCGTCGCCGACGCCTCCGCCGGCACCCTCGCCGTCGCCCAGCCGCGCCTCCTCCGCGAAGCGGGCCATCCGGCGGTCGGCCATCTCGGTGCGCACCCAGCTGGGGCACACCGTGTTGGCCCGCAGCCCGCGCGAGCCGTAGTCGACGGCCAGTGAGCTGCACAGCTGCAGCAGCGCCGCCTTGGACGCGGCGTAGGCGGCGTTGCCCGTGCCGTTGCGCAGCGCCGAGACGGAGGCCACCGCGACGACGGCGCCGCGGGCGCGCAGCAGATGCGGCAGGGCCGCCCGCATCGTCAGGAACGGACCGGTGAGGTTGGTGCGCAGCACCAGGTCCCAGTCCTCGTCGGAGGTCTCGCCGACGCCGCCGCCGCGGCCGACCCCCGCGTTGACGACCAGTCCGTCGAGCCGCCCGAAGCGGGCGACGGTGCTCTCGACGAGGTCGCGTACGGCCTCGGGGTCGGTCGTGTCAGCCGGGTGGGCCAGCGCGCCGGTCCGCTCGGCGACGCCGTCCAGCGGCTCGCTCCGCCGCCCGGAGACGACGACCCGGTGACCCCCCTCGCACAGCAGCCGCGCGGTGGCCGCGCCGATGCCCGTACCGCCGCCTGTCACGATGACAACTCGTTGTTCCGCCATGGACCTTCCCCTCCGATCGACCGCAAACCACCAGCTGTATCACAGGGCCCCGGCCGGACCGTGGCCGGACGGTGGTTCGTCCGGATGGCCACCGGCGGGTGCGGCGCGCCCGACCCCCGGCGACGTTGGGGGGATGGACACCGTCATCGTGCTGGAACCCGACACCCCGACCAACGTCCGGATCCTCGGACCCGACCGCAGACCGGCGGACCCCGAGAACCCGGTGCGCCGTGCCCACGCCGCCCCGGCCGAGGCGTCCGGCCTCTGCGGCCCGCACACCCTGTGCGGCCTGGACACCTCCGACATGACCATGGCGCCACGACATTCCACCGAAACCACCGCCGACCGGCCCCGGCACCGCCCCCACTGGAGCACCTGCGGCACCTGCCGCACCGCCGAGGAGCGCACCGGGCCCCGCACACCCCACCCGGCCACCCCCCACACCCCTCCCGATGACCACACCCCCACCGGCGAGGCCCCGGCCCCCTGACCCACCCCCGGCGGCACGGCCCGAGGCGGGGAGCCCCGGGCCGGCGGCCGTGGTCCTCCGAATGCCCGAACCCCGGTAGCGCTCGGCAGAGCGGCGAGGAGGCTGGAAGGAGTACGGCAGTTCCGGGCTCCCTCCAGCGGTGAGACCGACGGTCGTTCCAGTTGTCCGTCTCCAGGAGGTCCCGTGGCTTACCCGCTCTCCCCCGGTCCCGACACCGCGATCACGCCCGATCCGGTACCCGACTCCCCCGGCGCCCCGTCCGGTGCTTTACCGCCGTCCCCCGGCCCCGCGTCCGAGGCGTCACCCGGCGACGAGTTCGCCGTGACGATGCTGGAGGCGGCCGCGGCCCGGCCGGTCGAGGAGGTGGCCGAGCTCCTGCGCCACCTCGGGTCCGAACGGACCTCGCGGCTCACGCCCGCCCTGCAGCGGGCGGCGGCCACCCGTCCGGTGGAGGACCTGGCCCGGCTGCTCGCGCTGCTGCGGCCCGAGGCCCCCGCCGGCGCCGACGCGATCCTGCGCACGGCCGTCCTCACCCGCTCGGCCGACGACGTCGCGCTGCTCGCCGCCCTCCTGAGCACCGACCCCGCCAGCGGCATCCAGGACGCCCTGCGCGAGGCCGCGGCGGTCCGGCCCGTACCCGACGTCGCCCACCTCACCCAGCTGCTGCACTCCACCCCCACCGCCTCCGGCCCCGCCACCGAGGCCGCGACGGAGGAACCGGAGACCGAGGAGCCCCCGGAGGATCCGGATGCCGGCGTCCGGCCACCGGTCGACAACGGGCGCCGTCCTTTGGCCCGCCTGCGCGGGGCACGCTCGCCGCTGCGGTGGTCGGCGGCCGCCGCCCTGGTGGCCAGCGCCGGACTGCACCTGTCGATCGTGTTCCCCTACTGGGGCCAGAGCCCGGCCGCCGATGCCGGGTTCAGCACGGCCGCCGTCCTGTGCCTGGTCCTGGCCGGGCTCGTGGTGCTCCGCGACTCGCTGTGGCTCTGGATCGCCGCCGCCGTGACGGGCGTGTCCACCGTCGTCGGCTACCTGATGTCCGACAGCATCTTCGTCCTGGACCTCGGCACGACGATGACGCCGTGGCAGACCGGCCTCGGCTTCGCGACCATCGCCTGCGCCCTCACCCTCCTCGCCCTGACCGCCCTCCTCGCCACCACCCACCGACGCCGCCGCCCCGCGTGACCCATCTCACCCACGACGAGGTTTGGAGCACATCCGCGCCAGCTCAGGGCGGTGGCGCGAAGGCCTCGGAAACCGGAACTCCACCGATCGGATCGGGCCTTTGCCTTCGATTGGTTGACCGGGGTGGCATGCACACCTAACTTTCCGGAGCAATGCAACGGCTCAGGGCGCCCAACCGGGCACCCTGAGCCGTAGCCCGCTTCGGGAAGAAAGGGACAGCATGTTCCGGAACCTTCGGGGAGTCAGGACGACGGCGCTGCGAGCCGTCGCCGTCACGGCCGCGTCATCGGCCCTCCTCCTCGTGGCGCAGAGCGGCACGGCCAATGCCGCGTGGAAGAACGGCCCGATGTTCAACGAGGCGAAGCAGCAGTGCCTTGACGCCGGTGGCTACATCAGCACGTACCCCTGTAACGGCTCCGGCGCCCAGTGGTGGCACGACAAATCCCCCGTGGGCGCGAACTACTACCAGCTCCAGACCAACTCCGGCTACTGCCTCGACCCGGGCGTGGGCAGCAACAACGGCGAAGGCCCGTGCAACCCCGGCGACTACCAGCAATGGACGAGGGGGGCCTCGAAGACCATCAACGGCCAGACGTACTGGGTCTTCGTGTGGTCGCACGACTCCAGGAAGTGCCTGGACGGCGGCCAGACCGGCAACGCGGTCGCCAACTGGTGCAACGGCAGCGCCTACCAGTTCTGGCTCTGGAACTGACGGTCCGGCGGAAAGACCGGCGCCCTCCGCGCGACCGCTGTGGTCGTGCGGAGGGCGCCGTCCGTGCCCGCGGGCGGGTCAGGCGGCCGGGCCGGGGGTGAGCAGGGTGGTGATCTCCTCGGCGAGGCGGGGGCCGAGCTCGCCCCAGCCGTCCTTGTAGCCGTAGACGCCGGCCAGGGTGCGGGCCTCGTAGTCGCCGTTCATGATCTCGATGTCGTCGGCCGTGATGAGGGCCGGGTGGGCGACGCCGACGGCCGAGGAGACCTTCATCAGTTCCCGGCGCAGGGTGCGCAGGTAGTTGGCGGCCCGGTCGGCCTTGGAGGCCGGGTCGAGGCCGCGGGCTAGCCACGCGTTCTGGGTCGCGATGCCGGTGGGGCACTTGTCGGTGTGGCACTTCTGCGCCTGGATGCAGCCGATCGACAGCATGGCTTCGCGGGCCACGTTGATCATGTCGACGCCCAGGGCGAAGGCGACCGCGGCGTTCTCGGGCAGGCCGAGCTTGCCGGAGCCGATGAAGGTCAGGTCGTCGGTGAGCCCCAGCTCGGCGAAGGTGCCGTAGACCCGGGAGAAGCCCATCCGGAACGGCAGCGACACCGAGTCGGCGAACATCCGCGGCGCCGCCCCGGTGCCGCCCTCGCCGCCGTCGATCGTGACGAAGTCGACCCCGCGGTCGCCCCGCGCCATCAGCGTGGCCAGCTCCCGCCAGAAGCCCATGTCCCCGACCGCGCTCTTGACCCCGACCGGCACGCCGGTCTCGGTGGCGAGCAGCTCGACGAAGTCGAGCATCGAGTCGACGTCCCCGAAGGCGGTGTGCCGCGACGGGGAGGCGCAGTCCTGACCGACCGGGATGCCACGGATGGCGGCGATCTCCGAGGTCACCTTGGAGCCCGGCAGCATCCCGCCCAGGCCCGGCTTGGCGCCCTGGGAGAGCTTGATCTCTATCGCCTTGACCGGGGCACCGGCGACGACCTCCTTGAGCTTGTCCAGGTTGAAGCCGCCGTCCTCGTCGCGGCAGCCGAAGTACGCCGTGCCGAGCTGGAGGACGAGGTCGCCGCCGTTGCGGTGGTACGGCGAGAGGCCGCCCTCGCCGGTGTTGTGCATGGTGCCCGCCTGGGCCGCGCCCTTGTTGAGCGCGGTGATCGCCGCGCCGGAGAGCGAGCCGAAGCTCATCGCGGAGATGTTCACCACGCTGGCCGGCCGGAACGCCTTGGCGCGGCCGCGCGGACCGCCCAGCACCTTGGCCGAGGGCAGCGCGGCCTGCGGGTCGTGCGCGTCGGGCAGCGGCCCGGCGAAGGTGCGCTGCTTCAGGTAGGCGTGGCCCTGGACGTGCTCGACGTCGACCTCGGTGCCGAAGCCGAAGTAGTTGTTCTCCTCCTTCGCCGACGCGTAGATCCAGGTCCGCTGGTCGCGGCTGAAGGGGCGCTCCTCCTCGTTGGAGGTCACGATGTACTGCCGCAGTTCCGGCCCGATCCGCTCCAGCAGGTAGCGGGCGTGCCCGGCCACCGGGAAGTTCCGGAGCAGCGCGTGCTTCTTCTGGACGAGGTCGCGGGCGGCCAGAAGCGCCACCGCTGTCGCGGCGGCCGCGCCGATCTTCCGGGCTTGCATGGACGTTCCTCCTCGGTGCGCGACTCCGTTCCCCGTGCGGTGGAGTCGTCGTGCGGTAGGGCGGGTCTGCGCACTGATCGTAGGAGGCCGTCCGAACGGGCGTGCGGGCAGGGGGCGGTCGGGCCGGCGGTCGGGCCGGCCGTGGACGGGGGCCCACCGGTGCCGGTGGCGGCGGGTGGTGCCCGGGTGTCGCGTGGTGCGCGGCCTGCCTGGCGTTCCGGCAGCGAGCAGGCCGCATTCAGCCGCCGTACACCCGGTTTCCACGTTGTGTCGCCAGAGTTCCGCCTCGTGCCTACCTCACACTCGCGCGTCGGCGTCGCCTCCCTGTGCGCCGCGGCTTTGACGTTTTCAGGAATGGTCGTCACCGGCATCGTCGCGGCCCAGCCGGCGGCCGCGGCGGACCCGGCCGGCTATCAGAACGTTCGGATCAACGAGGTCACCTCGTCGAACAGCGACACGGTGGAGCTGTACAACGCGGGCCCGGCCGCGGTGAGCATCAGCGGCTGGAAGATGTCGGACGACGGCTTCGTGCCGCAGTCCTTCAGCCCGTCCTCCACCACGATCCCGGCCGGCGGCTTCGTCACCTTCAACTCCCCCAAGGGACTGGGTGATTCGGACAAGCTGGTGATCTACACGGCCGACGGTACGGTGGTCGACCGGGTCGACTGGGCCACCGGTGCGGCGAAGCCGGCGATGGCCCGCTGCGGCGGCGACGGCACCGGGGCGTGGGTGACCACGACCGCCGCGACCACCTTCGGCGCCCCGAACGCCCCGGGCTGCCCGTCCTCGGTCCCCGCGGCGAGCCGGGTGCGGATCAACGAGGTCACCTCGAACGGCTCGGACACCGTCGAGCTGTACAACGGCGGCACGAGCGCCGTCAGCATCGGCTCCTGGAAGTACGTCGACGGCGACACCACCCACGCGCCGGTCTCGATCGCCTCCTCCTCCCCGAGCGCGACCACCATCCCCGCGGGCGGCTACGTCACCTTCGACTCCGCGCTGGGGCTCGGGGACAACGACTCGGTCTTCCTCCTCGACGGCAGCGGCACCACCGTCGACTCGGTGAGCTGGGCCCTCGACGGCGCCAAGCCCTCCGCCGAGCGCTGCGCCAACGGCACCGGCTGGTTCCAGACCTCCGTGACCGCCACCCTCGGCGGCGCCAACTCCTGTACGGGCGGCGGCGGTGGCGGCCAGACCGGCCACCTGCTGGGCGGCGGCGGCGCGCTCACCAGCGGCTGCACCCCCGAGGCGCCCTCCGGTACGGGTGCCACCCCGACCGGCACCCTGGCCTGGCCGGGCGGCCCGGACGTGACGATCGCCGACAACGTCTGCGCCTTCACCACGTCCACCGGCCCCGAGGGCCGCGACCTCAGCGGCCTGGCCTTCGACCCGGCGAACCCGTCGGTGCTGTGGGCCGCCAAGAACAAGAACTGGCTGTACAAGCTGGTCAAGAGCAACGGCAAGTGGATCCCGGACCCGTCGTGGAGCGCGACCGGCAAGCAGATCCGCTTCGCGGGCGGCACCGGCCTGCCGGACTCCGAGGGCCTGACGGTCGGCGGCAACGGCCACGTCTACGTGACCTCCGAGCGCGACAACGGCAACAACACCGCCCCCAAGGACACCGTCATGGAGTTCGACCCGGCCGCGACCGGATCGACCCTCACCCCGATCCACCAGTGGGACATGACCTCGCAGTTCCCGCAGCTGAACACCGGCAGCAAGGACGACGCCAACCTCGGCTTCGAGGGCGTCGGCTACGTGCCGGACAGCTGGCTGACCGCCAACGGCTGGGTCGACCCGCTCACCGGAGCCGCCTACAACCCGGCGAACTACCCGCTGCACGGCGCGGGCCTGTTCTTCGCCGGCCTGGAGTGGGACGGCACCCTGCACGTGTACGGCCTGAACTCCGACGGCACGTTCACCACCTTCGGCACCGTCGCCACCGGCAAGGCCTCCGTGATGGACGTGACCTTCGATGCCGGCACCCAGCGCATCATCGCCACCTGCGACAACACCTGCGGCGAGACCCACACCCTGATGAAGGTCGACGCCGCCGGCGCGATCGTCCCCGACGTGACCTACACCAACCCGGCCGTCATGCCGGTCGACAACCTGGAGGGCTTCGCGCTCGCGCCGACCTCCACCTGCGTCAACGGCTTCCGCGAGGCGGTCTGGAGCGACGACGGCATCTACGGCTTCGGCGCCGGCACCTCCTCGTACGGACACGCCCTGTACAGCGGCACCTTCCCCTGCTGATCCCCGCCGCGAGGGTGACACGGTGACGGAGCTCCCGGCCGACGGCCGGGAGCTCCGTCGCGTTCGCCGCCGCGGGCCCTGGCCCCGCGAGCTGTTGTACCGTCCGACCGTGACCGACTCCGCCGCCGTACGCCTCGCGACCTTCAACGTCCTGCACGGGCGGCCGCTCCTGGACGACGGCCGGCCGGTGCCGGGCTCCGACCCCGTCGGTGTGCGGCCCCTCGTCGACGCCGTCGCCGCCCTTGACGCCGACGTGGTGGCCCTGCAGGAGCTGGACCGCTTCCAGGAGCGGTCGGGCCGGGCGGACCAGGCGCGAGCGGCCGCCGAGGCCACCGGGGCCGCGGACTGGCGCTACGCCTCGGCGTTCCACGCCCGGTCCCGGCCCGGCCGGAGCTGGGTCCGCGACCGCTCCGAACCCGGGCTGCGGGTGTACGGTCCGGCGGGCACGGGGCACGACGGCGAGGTGCCCTCGCACGGCATCGCGCTGCTGTCCCGGCTGCCCGTCCTGGAGTGGCGGGCCCGGCGCTTCGGCGCGCCGCCGCTCGCCGTGCCGCTGCCGGTGTCCGGGCGGTCGGGCCTCACGGTGATCCGCGACCATCCGCGGGTGGCGCTGGCCGCCGTCCTGCGGGGGCGGCGCGGGCCGTTCACGGCGGTGGCGCTGCACCTGTCCTTCGTCCCGGGGTGGAACGTCCGCCAACTCCTGGCCGTACCCGGCTGGATCGCCGACCTGCCCCGGCCGCACGTCCTGCTGGGCGACTTCAACCTGATGGGCGCGATCCCCACGGCCACGCTCCGCGCGGCCGGCCTGCTCGCCCGGTCGTCGGCCCCGGGGCCCACGTGGCGCCGGTCGGCCCGGGTCCGGACCTTCCCCTCCCACCGCCCGCTGGCGCAGCTCGACCACGTCCTCACGGCCGGTCTCGGGCCCCAGCCACCGACGGCGGTGCGGGCACCCAGGATGCCGGTCTCGGACCACCGGCCCGTGCTGGTCGAGCTGGCCCTGTAGTCCCACCGGAAGCTGGGCCGTCTCCACCTTCCGGACGGGTTCCTTCCCAAAGCCCGGGTCAGCGCCCTGAGACGGCCGTGGGACGGCTCCGGCCGGTCCCACCGGGCGTGTGACGGGCTCTCGTGCTCCTACGGTTGACGAGGCGTCGGGGACACGAGCCGGCGCCTGCCCCATCGCACGTGAAGCACGTGAAACACCTGAAGCATCAGAAGTACGAGAGGTCAGGAAGCACCATGAAGCTGAACACCAAGGCGGCCCTGCGCAAGGGGGCGGCCACCCTCTCCGTCGCCCTCCTGCTGGTCGGCGTCGGCGCCTCGGCCGCGAGCGCCCAGCCCGGCGCGCGCTACGTCCGCTACGGCGACCGCGGCTCGGCCGTGACGTGCGTCCAGCTCGCGCTCAACCACTGGAACTCCAACCGCGGCCCCGGCCTGCCCCACCCCGAGCTGGGCCTGGACGTGGACGGGCAGTTCGGCGGCGAGACCCTGCGGGTGCTGAAGGCCTACCAGAGCGCCCAGCACCTCGACGCCGACGGGGTCGTCGGCCCCGACACCGGCGACCTGCTGTACTGGGCGCACCTCCACCAGAGCGACCCGTACTGCTACTCGGTCCTCCCGACCAAGCCCTGACCCGGCGTCGGGACCGGCGGTCCTGAGACTCCCCGAACACGACGGAAGCCCGGCACCACCATGGTGCCGGGCTTCCGTCGCGTTCGGGCTTGTCAGCTGATGGCCGCCGTGGCGGCGGTGGCGACGGTCACCGCGGTGATCGCCGCGATGGCCACCCGCATGTTCCGGAGCGCCTCGCTGACGGGCTCGCCCGCCCAGTCGCCCGCGGCGATCTCCGCGAAGCGCAGCTCGACCCGCGCGCGGGGGAGGTCGGGGAAGGCCAGGGCGTGCAGCCGGGCGGAGTGCAGCAGTGCTATCAGGGTCGCGGTGCGCATGTCGGGCGCCTCGTGATGCCGGATCACGGCGGTCAGCCTCCCGCGCAGTTCCCGTTCGACCGACCCGTCCGCCTCCGGGTAGCGCCGGACCGGGAAGAGGCCGAGGACCCGGTGGCGCTCCTCGACGACCAGACCGCGCTCACACAGCCGGTCCACGGCGGCGCGGACGGCCGTGGCACGGTCCCTGGTCAGCCACTCCGCCGCCTTCGCCTTGCCGGGAGCCTTGCCCCCGATCCACTCGACGAGCCGTTCCAGGCGCTCGTCGAGCAGCGGATCGCCGGTCGGGGTCGGGTCGATGACGCTGAGCCGGCCTTCGTCGAGCGCGACCCGGCCGGCCAGCGCGAGGTCGGCGAGCAGACCTCCCGCCACCGCCCATGCCGCGGCCGCCCCGTCCTTCGCCACACCGGAATCGTCGTCCAGTGAGAGCAGCATCAGCTCCTCGGCGAGGGTGACGTGCATGTGCATTCCTTTCCCTGTACGGACGGCCACCCCGCGGCGCTGCCTGCCGGCCGCCGCACCTGACTGTCCTCAGCCAGGAACGCCCGCCCGTACGCTCCGGTTCCCGGGTCGCGGACGGCGTACGAACCGCCCGGGCGCCGCGCCGCCGCCCCACCCGCCGCACGAGCGGACACCGTCACCGGTCGTCACACAAACCACACCTGACCCGCGCAGAAGCCTCGCTCCGACCGGGTGTCGCGAACCGGCCGGATCTGCGTAGGCTCGCATCCCATCCGGCCCGGTCCGCGGGCGGCGTGGCGGTCACCGCCGGGATCCCGGACGTGCCTCACCTATCGAAGAGATCCCATGAGTTACTGCACCCCCTGCCGACGCCACCTCAACGGCGCGCTCTCCTGCCCCGGCTGCGGCCGGGCCGCCGAGGTCGTGGCCGGGGAGGCCGCGGGCCTGCTCCCCGAGCACCCGGGCGAACCCGCGCCCACCGGCTCCGCACCGTCCCGCCGCGCGGCGCGGCGACGGGGCGGCCGGGCGCGGGGCAAGGTCCTGGCCGTGTCGGCGGCCGGGGTGGTGGCCTGCGGGCTCGCCACCGTGCTGCTGACCGGCGGCAACTCCGACGGCGCGGTGACCCCGGCCTCGGCGGGCACCGAGTCGCCCGCCCCGCGCTCCGCGACCACCTCCGGTTCCCCGGCCGCACCGGCACCGGCACCGGTCACCACGACGGCCACCGTCGGCCCGCAGCCGTCGGCCACCGCCACCCGGCCCAAGCCGTCCACCGGCACCACCTCGGCCACGGCGCCCTCCTCGGCCCCGACCGCCGCCCCGCCCCCGCCGGCCCCGCCCGTGAAGCCCGCCCCGGGCACCGGCACGACCGCGCCGAGCACCGGCCCCGTCCCGCCGTCCTCCCCCGCCCCGCACCCGTCCACCCCGACGGCCACCCCGAGCTGCACCCGCGTCCTGTTCTGGTGCACCTGACCCGGCCGCATCCCGTACGCCCCGGGAGCCCTCAGCCCCGCCCGGCGAGGCCCGCGTGGACGGCGAGGAGGGCCAGGTAGCGGCGGTGGACGTCCTCGCGGTCGGCCGGTTCGGCGACCGTCTCGCGGCTGAGGCGCTCGATCATCCCGGCCTGGGCCAGGAGCACCTGGCGCTGCTGCTCGGTCCTGGTCTCCGCCATGATCTCCGTGAGGGCGTCGAGCTGGCGGATCAGCACGGCCGGCATGCCGGGGGCGGCCTGGCGGATCTTCTCGAAGGCGCGCTGGACCAGGCGTTCGTAGCTCACCGGGGCGGTCATCACCCGGATGTGTCCGCTCTCGTCCCGGTGGACGGGGTTCGGGTGCCAGTGGGCGGCGATCCGGCACAGGCCCTCGCCGAGCCAGTCGACGCAGGTCAGACAGGTGAAGGTGTCGTTCACGGCGGTGGACAGCGCCCGGATGGCGATCTCCACCAGCTGGTCGACGGCGAAGGCGATGTCCTGGGCGAGCGTCCGGGTCGAGCCGGTGATGTGGGCGCGGGCGAAGCGCCGGGCCACCTCGGGCGCCGCCCCGGCGGGCCAGACCGTGGCGAGCTGGTGGCCCCGCACAAGGAAGTGCCCGGGCCGGTGGTCCAGGCGGATGACGGCGTCGAGCTCCGCGGCCATCCGGACCAGCGTGCGGTGCCGGACGAACTGCAGGTAGCCGCTGGCCGGCGCCGGGACGGGCGCGCCCGCGGTGTCGAGCCGGGCGTGCAGTTCGACCGCGGACGGCCCGGTGACGGCCTCTCCGGCCCGAGCCGGTTCGCCCGCGCCCGCCTCGATCGCCTCGGAGAGCTCGGCCGCGATGCTGGCGATCACCCTGGGCAGCTGGATGGAGGTGGCGATGTGGTGGATGAAGTAGATCAGCACCGCCAGGTCGGCCATCACCAGCACCATGCAGACGGTGATGGACAGGTGCGGTACGAGGTCGCCGTGCGAGCCCGGCCCGATGACGACCAGTGACAGGATCGCGAAGACGAACGTGCCGACGAAGGTGCCCAGGGTCAGCTGGGTGGTGCGGTCGCGGATGAAGGTCCGCAGCATCCGCGGGCCGAACTGGGTGGAGGCCAGGGTCAAGGTCACGATCATGATCGAGAACACCACGCCGACGACGGTGATCAGGGAGGCCGCGATGGCGGCGAGCGTCTGCCGGGCCGCGTCCGCCGTCCCGCTGATGACCCAGGACGGCAGGGTGAGGTCCCCGCGGTAGGCGGCCCGGTCCAGGGACCAGGTGGCGACGAACAGCACCGCCGCGAGCACGACCTCCAGGATCGGCACGACCCACAGGTTCGTCCGCAGCTGCTCGCGCCGCCACTGCGCCTCCAGGTGGACCCCACGGATCATGCCGCCGCCTCCCGTCCCTCCGACCCGACTCCGACCCGACTCCGGCCGGGCCCGGCCCGACCCCGGCGCCAGCCGGACGTGCCCACCCTAATCAATCGGACATACCAGGCCGGGTCGGACAGGCGGGGCCCGGTCGACGGGCACGCGGCGGGCAGCCGGGTCCCGTACGGCTATTGACTACTTGTCCAACAGTGGCGATTCTCGTCACACCGAGTGCGCGGTCCATGACGGCCGGCCCGGACGGGCCGGTCCGCGCGTCCCCGACGGCGCCCGGCAACCCCCGGGCCGCGCCACCCTCACTTCGGACCCGGGTGGTGACCATGCCCCAGTTACCCCACCGCAGGCGCGGATTCGTCACGCTTCTGGCCGCACTTCTGACCCTGACCACCATGCTCTTCGCCGCTCCGGCGCCGGCCGCTCCGGCACCCCCGGCACCCGCGCCCGCGGCCCCGGGCGAGACCGGCTGGTGGAACCCGACCGCCCGACCGGCGCCCGACTCGCAGATCAACGTCACCGGCGAACCGTTCCGCGGCACCGACGCCCAGGGGAAGGTCCGGGGCTTCGTCGACGCGCACGACCACATCATGGCCAACGAGGCCTTCGGCGGACGGCTGATCTGCGGCAAGTCCTTCTCCGAGGCAGGGGTCGCGGACGCCCTGAAGGACTGCCCCGAGCACTACCCCGACGGCTCGCTCGCGATCTTCGACTTCATCACCAAGGGCGGCGACGGCAAGCACGACCCGGTCGGCTGGCCCACCTTCAAGGACTGGCCGGCCCACGACTCGCTCACCCACCAGCAGAACTACTACGCCTGGATCGAACGGGCCTGGCGCGGCGGCCAGCGGGTGCTGGTCAACGACCTGGTCACCAACGGGGTGATCTGCTCGGTCTACTTCTTCAAGGACCGCAGCTGCGACGAGATGACCTCGATCCGCCTCCAGGCGCAGAAGACGTACGAGCTGCAGGCCTACATCGACACCATGTACGGCGGGCCCGGCAAGGGCTGGTTCCGGATCGTCACCGACAGCGCGCAGGCCCGCGCGGTGGTCGAGCAGGGCAAGCTGGCCGTCGTCCTCGGCGTGGAGACCTCCGAGCCCTTCGGCTGCAAGCAGGTCCTCGACGTCGCCCAGTGCTCCAAGGCCGACATCGACCGCGGCCTGGACGAGCTGTACGGGCTGGGCGTGCGCAGCATGTTCCTCTGCCACAAGTTCGACAACGCGCTCTGCGGGGTGCGCTTCGACGAGGGCGCGCTCGGGACGGCCATCAACGTCGGCCAGTTCCTCTCCA
Source organism: Kitasatospora xanthocidica (assembly GCF_014656195.1). GTDB lineage: Bacteria > Actinomycetota > Actinomycetes > Streptomycetales > Streptomycetaceae > Kitasatospora > Kitasatospora xanthocidica. The sequence continues at coordinate 75,618 of NZ_BNBY01000003.1, forward strand.
CCGGCACCTTCTGGAAGACCGAGAAGTGCGCCGGCCCGCAGCACGACAACCCGATCGGCCTCGCCCCGGCACCCGGGGCGCAGCAGCAGCTCCCGGCGGGGGTGACGGTGCCGGCCTACGCCGGCGACGCGCAGTGCAACAGCCGCGGACTGACCGACCTCGGCGAGTACGCGGTGCGCGGGCTGATGAAACGCAAGATGATGCTGGAGGTCGACCACATGAGCGTCAAGGCCGCCGGGCGCTCCTTCGACATCCTGGAGTCCGAGTCCTACCCGGGCGTGATCTCCTCGCACAGCTGGATGGACCTCGACTGGATCGAGCGGGTCTACAAGCTCGGCGGCTTCGTCGCCCAGTACATGAACAGCGCCGAGGCGTTCAGCGCGGAGGCCGAGCGCACCGACGCGCTGCGCGACAAGTACGGGGTGGGGTACGGCTACGGCACCGACATGAACGGCGTCGGCGGCTGGCCCGGCCCGCGCGGGGCGAACACCCCCGATCCGGTGCGCTACCCGTTCCGCAGCCAGGACGGCGGCTCCCTGATCGACCGCCAGACCACCGGTTCGCGCACCTGGGACATCGACACGGACGGCGCCGCGCACTACGGCCTGGTCCCGGACTGGCTGGAGTCGATCCGGCAGGTCGGCGGCCAGGGCGTGCTGGACGACCTCTTCCGCGGCGCCGAGTCCTACCTCACCACCTGGGGCGCCTCGGAGCGGCACGACGCCTCGGTGAACCTCGCCGCGGGCCGTCCGGCCACCGCCTCCAGCACCGAGTGGTGGAACCCCTTCGTCAGCTTCGCGCCCGGCCGGGCGGTGGACGGCGACACCGGCACCCGCTGGGCCAGCGAGTGGAGCGACGACCAGTGGCTCCAGGTCGACCTCGGCGCCACCGCCCTGGTCGGACGCGTCACGCTGGACTGGGAGCGCGCCTACGGGCGGGCGTACCGGATCGAGGTCTCCACCGACGGGAGCAGCTGGCAGTCCGTCTGGTCCACCACCACCGGACACGGCGGCCTGGACACCGCCCGCTTCACCGGCGTCCCGGCCCGCTACGTCCGCGTCCACGGGGTGCAGCGCGGCACCCAGTGGGGCTACTCCCTGCACGAGCTCGGCGTCTTCAGCGGCTAGGCACCACTGAGGCCGGGGCGCTCCGGCCCGGCCAGCTCCCTTATTGCTAGGATGTTGCAATTGCAGAATGCTAGCAATAAGGGAGACGTGTGATGGCGGGACCACCGGTGGTGCTGGGGATCGAGTCGTCCTGCGACGAGACCGGTGCCGGTCTGGTGCGCGACGGCGTGCTGTTGGGGCACGCGGTGGCGTCGTCCATGGACGAGCACGCGCGCTACGGCGGAGTCGTCCCCGAGATCGCCGCCCGCGCCCACGTCCACGCCATGGCCCCCGTCGTCCAGGAGGCGCTGGACCGGGCCGGGCTCGCCCTGACCGACATCGGCGCCGTCGCCGTCACCACCGGCCCGGGCCTGTCCGGCGCCCTCCAGGTCGGCCTGGCCGCCGCCAAGAGCTACGCCTTCTCCCTCGGCGTCCCGCTCTACGGGGTCCACCACCTCGCCGGGCACGTCGCCGCCGCCACCCTCGACGGCGGGCCGCTGCCGAACCCGTGCATCGTCCTCATCGTCTCCGGCGGGCACACCTCGCTGCTGCTCGTCCGGGACCTCGCCCGCGACCCGATCGTCCACCTCGGCGACACCCTGGACGACGCCGCCGGCGAGTGCTTCGACAAGGTCGCCCGGATCCTCCGGCTCCCCTACCCCGGCGGCCCCGCGATCGACCGCGCCGCCCGCGACGGCGACCCGAAGGCCGTCCGGCTGCCCCGGCCCCTGAGCGGGCCGAACGACCCCCGGTACGCCTTCTCCTTCTCCGGCCTCAAGACCGCCGCCGCCCGCTGGGTCGAGGCCCAGCGCGCCGCCGGCACCGAACCGCACGTCCCGGACGCGGCCGCCGCCCTCCAGGAGGCCATCGCCGACACCCTCACCCGCAAGGCCGTCCGGGCCTGCACCGACCACGGCATCGACACCCTCGTCGTGGTCGGCGGGGTCGCCGCCAACTCCCGGATCCGCGCCCTCACCGAGCGGCGCTGCGCGGCCGCCGGCATCACCCTGCGCGTCCCTGCGCTACGGCTGTGCACCGACAACGGCGCCATGGTCGCCGCCATCGGCGACCTCCTGGTGCGCTCCGGCGCCCGACCCGCCCCGATGGACATCTCCATCGACCCCTCGGCCCCGCTGGAGTACGCCGCCCTCACCCCGCTCGCCGCGATCCGCGCGGCGTGACGGGGGTTCACGGGACCGGTCACCTCGGCGGGGCGACCTCGCCGGCCGCCGCTGGAGAGCCGCCCGTGAGCCGGTAAATGGCTTGCGGACCTCCGTGACGGGGTGTCGGATCCCGGGCATGACGATTGTGCTGGGGACGCCCACCGCGGGCGGGGTGCGCGAGGCGATGGGCGCGCTGCGGGAGTGGCAGGACGACGGGGCGCCGATGCAGCTGCATCCGGGGGACATCGGCTGGAACCACCGGCTCGGAGCGGCCGAGACGGCCGCGGTGGTGCGGACCTGGAGCCGGGCCGGCCGGATCCTCGCCGTCGGGATGCTGGACTCGCCGACGGTGTTCCGGATGACGGTCGCTCCCGACGCCTTCCGGGACGAGGACGTGGCGCGGCGACTCGTCGAGGACCTCTCGCTGCCCGAGCGCGGCGTGCTGCCGGAGGGAGCGGTGTCCGTCGAGGCGCCGCTGGGCCTGCTGCTGCACGACCTGCTGACCGAGGAGGGCTGGGGCGTCGACGAACCGTGGACGCCGCTCTTCCGCGACCTCGCGGAAGCGGTGGAGGACCCCGGCGTACGGATCACCGCGATCGGCCCGGAGCAGGCGCAGGACTTCGCCGACGTCCTGCGGTCGGCGTTCGGCACCTCGCGGCCCACCCGGGCGTACTGGCACGCGATGGCGGCGGGGCCGTTCTACAGCGACGCGCGATGTCTGGGCGCCTACGACGACCAGGGCGCCCCGGCGGCGGCGGTGACGGTCTGGTCGGCCGGCCCGGGGAAGCCGGGACTGGTCGAACCGATGGGCGTCCACGAGGACCACCGCGGTCGCGGGTACGGCCGGGCGATCACCCTCGCCGGGGCGGCCGCGCTGCGGGAGCTGGGCGCGTCGAGCGTGCGGGTGTGCACACCGAGCTCCAACGCCGGTGGCGTCGCCACGTACAAGGCGGCCGGCTTCGAGGCGAGGCCGGAGATCGGCGACCGGATCCGCACGGCCTGACGACCGTACAGCCCGGTCCGGCCCTCGGGCCCGCCCGGGCTGCAGCCGCCAGGACGCCGGGGACCGCGCCGTCGGGGGTGCACACCACCGCGTCCAGGCCGGAGCGCTGCCGAGCAGGTCCCCGGTGGTCGGTCAGGCGAGGGTCCGGCAGAGGTTCTCCACCTGATGCTGGACCAGCACCTCGACCTGCCGGTCCGGGTGCACCAGCAGCACCGCGCCGCCACTGAACACGTAGTCGCCGACCGCGTAGTACGGGTTGCCGGGGTGGACCTTGGCGGAGATGTGCGAGGACGGCGGGACGTCCCACAGCGTGCTGCCGTCCGACAGCCGGTACTCGGTGGCCCGGCCGCTCTGGTCGCGGTCGACCTGGGCGCCGGTGTCCACGTTGGTGTAGCGCAGGATCAGCGGCCCGCGCCAGAGGACCTTCGCGGGCGAGCCGTCGGGGTGTCGGGCGACGGTCTTGGTCTCCTCCTGGTCGAACAGGTCGGTGATGTGCAGGTGGAACGGGCAGAGCGTCCCGGCGGGCGCGTCGTAGTCCTGGCCGTGGTACGGCTGCCAGCCGTCGTCGTCGGCCTGCGCTGCCGGGGCCGCCGGTACGAGGACGGCCACCGCCAGGACCGCGGCGAGGACGGCCGGTCGGGTGAAGTGCGACGGCATGCGCATGGAAGCCTCCTGGGCGTCGGGGCGGGACCGGACGGCCGTCCGGAGGCCCACTGCCACCGCGGCCGCGCACTGGGTATCGTCGGACCGCGGCGGCACCGGCGCCACGTTTTCGGTCTGGGCCGAAAGCCCGGGAACGCCGGGAGGTGCCGAGCGTGGTGCTGCGGATCCACTTCACGGCCGAGGACCTGCTCGGCACCCGGTTCGCGGACGGGCCGGCGCCGCTTATGGAGGTCGGGCTGGCCGTCGCCATGCTGCAACGGCCCGGTGCGGACCCGGCGTTCGCCCGGCGGCACCGACTGCTCGGTTCCACGGGCGCGCGGTCCGTCGCGCCGCTGACCGAGCTGGTCCCGGTGACCGGCGCGGGTCCGTTCTTCCTCGATCCGCTCAGCGTCGACCTGGAGCACGGGCTGGAGTTGGTGCGTTCGTCCACCAACACGCTGGTCCGCAGCGAACTCGCACGGATCTGCCGCAACGGACTGCCCGTCACCCCGCTGATGCGGGGCCTCGCGAACGAGGACCGGCAGGCCTGGCAGTACCTGGAGACCAGCCTGCGCGCCTCCCACGCGGCGCTGGTCGACGCGGTCTGGCCGAGGCTGCGCACCGGTTTCGACACGGACCTCGCCTGGCGCGGGCAGGTGCATCGCGAGCAGGGGCTGCGCGGGATGCTGGCAGGCCTCTACCCGGGCAGCCGGTGGCGCGGCAGCACACTGGAGATCGCCGTGGCCAGGGAGCTGGACTTTCGCCTGGAGGGCGGCGGCGCCCTGCTGCTGCCGTCCGCGCAGTGGACCGGGGAGCCGCTGTGCGGCCGGCTGCCGGACGGAGCGCTGCTGTTGGTCTACCCGGCGCTCACACCGCTGCCCCATCTCTTCGAGGAGGCGCCGGCACCGGGGGCGGCCCCGGACGAGCCGGTGGCGGCCCTGCTCGGGCGGACCCGCTCGGCGGTCCTGCGGATGACGCTGCGCGAGCCGACCACCAGTCAACTGGCCGGTGAGCTGGGCATCTCGGCGGCCAGCGCCTCCGAGCACGCCCGGGCGCTGCGGCGGGCCGGGCTGGTGAGTACGGTGCGGGCCGGTCGGGCGGTGCGGCACAGCTGCACCCCGCTCGGTCATCGGCTGCTCGCCGCGGCGGTGACGGCACACCGTGCCGCGGCCGGCCCGTGAGGCCGTGTCCCAGCTGACGGTGGGGTGTCGGTTCGGCCGTGGGCGGGCTGGGGAGCGGACCGGGAGTTGTCCGGCCAGGGCGTCGCCAACCTGATCGCTCCGCTGTTCGGCGGCGTCGCCGCCACGGCGCGGCTGATCGTCACCGCCTTCCTGGGGCCGGAAAGCGGGAGGTTCCGAACGGCCGCGTGCTTTCGGTTATCGCGCCGGCCGTCGCGGGTCTCCTGTTGCAGTGGGACCGAACGCCCTCGGCCCGCACGGCGCCCCCGCCTCCGCGCCCGCTCCGGGAAGGACCTGCCGATGACCGCTGCTCCCCTCCGCCCGCTCTCCCGGGGCTGGCTGCTCGCGTCCTGTGTGCCGGTGCTGTTGGTGCTCGGGATGGCGGTGTCCGTCCCAGCCGCCCCCTCCGGCTCTCCACAGGACGGGACGGCGAGCGGGTCGAGCGGGTCGGAGATGGCCGGGATGCCTGGGATGGCCCACCCGGCCGGGGACCCCGGCGCCGCCGGGAGCACCGCCCGCGGCCTCGCCGCCGAGCAGGACGGCCACCGGCTGAACCTGGTGACCTGCGGTGTGCCGGCCGGGCGGCCGACGGCCTTCCGGTTCACCGTGACCGGCCCGGGCGGCGCCCCGGTCACCGGCTTCGCCGTCCATCAGACCAAGAAGCTGCACTTCTACGCGATCCGCGCCGATCTCACCGGCTTCCAGCACCTGCACCCGGAGATGGCCGACGACGGCACCTGGACCGCCGACCTCGCTGCCCTGACCCCCGGCGCCTGGCGGCTGTACGCCGACTTCGTCCCGGACACCGGCCCGCACGCGCCCGAGCTCGTCCTCAGCCGCACCGTGACCGTGCCCGGCCAGGACGCCCCGGTGCCGCTGCCCGCCCCGGCCGGCAGCACCACCGTGGACGGCTACACCGTCGAGCTGACCGCCCGGCCGATGGCCGGCGCGCACCAGCTGGTCGCGAGTGTCAGCCGGGACGGCCGTCCGGTCACCGACCTCCAGCCCTACCTGGACGCCTACGCCCACCTCAGCGCCTTCCACGAGGGCGACCAGGCGCTCGCCCATCTCCACCCGTCGGGCACCGTCGACGGCGACCACGGCGGCCCGACCCTGACCTTCCAGGCCCTGTTCGCCGAACCGGGCGACTGGCGGGTCTTCCTCCAGTTCCGGACCGCCGGGCAGCTGCACACCGCCGAGCTCACCCTGCACGTCGACTGACGCCCCGGCACCCGTGCCGCGCGAGCGCCCGGTGCCCGTACGGCACGAGCTCGCGGCGCCTACGGGCTCAGTCCCGCCGGGCCTCCGCCGCCGGGACGGCAGGTGCGGCCGGCGGTGTCTGCTCGGGGTCGGTGACGACGAGCCGGACGTGCCGCGCGTCCTCGCTGTGGATGCCGTCGGCCCGGTAGCCCGGCGGGAGGTAGAGGGCCTCGCCGGTCAGGGTGGACACCTCGGCGGCGGGGTCGCCCGGTGTGCGGAGCGTCCACCGGCTCGATCCGGCGGACTGGATCACCAGGAGGTGGCCGGCGGAGGGCGGGGCGCCGGTGGTGTGCTCGACCCGCCAGCCCAGCAGGGCCGTGAGGCCGGCGGCGACGTGCCCGGCCAGTGCCGTGTCCGGCGGCCCGTCCGCGCCCGGGGGGACGACGGGGTCGTTCTCGGGCCAGAGCAGCGCGAAGGTGCGGCCGAAGTGGGCGTCCAGGAAGAGCGCCAGCTCCTGGAGGTAGGGATCCAGCCCGGGGCGCTCGCTCAGGCGTGCCCAGTCCACGTGTTGTCTCCTTCGGTGGTGCCATCCGTCACAGTGGTGCCGGAGTGTCAGCATGGTGCATGCGCCTGTCGGACGGCATCACGGTTTTCAGGTATCCAGCAGGCCCGCCCGGCTGGCCGCGACGCCCGCCTGGAACCGGCTGTCGGCGCCGAGGTGCTCCAGGATCTCGGCGACGTGGCGGCGGGCGGTGCGCAGCGACATGCCCAGCCGGCGGGCGATCGCCTCGTCCTTCAGCCCGTCGGCGAGCAGCCGGAGGATGGTGCGGTGCAGTTCCCGGGCGACGGCCTCCATGTCGCGTCCGGTCGACTCCTGGAACGGGGTGGCCTGGCCCCAGGTGAGTTCGAACATCTCGTACAGGTAGGCGACGGTCGAGGGTTCGCGGATGACCACGGCTCCCAGCTCGGGGCCGGCGGCGGGGAGGAAAGCGGTCTCGCGGTCCATGATGATGATCCGCCCGGCCAGTTCGTGGGTGGTGCGGTACTCGGCGCCCAGGGCGGAGGCGGCGGCGACGTAGGCCTGGCTGGGGCCGTTGAAGCGGGCGGTGTGGTGGTAGAGGGTGCGGATGCGTACGCCGCGTTCCAGCATCGCCCGGTCGCGGACCAGGGCCTCGGACATCGCCTCGGGCAGCCGGGCGCCGCCGCCGGGCTGGCAGCTGACCACCTCGGTGGTGCACTGCTCGCCCAGCTGGTTGAGCAGGAAGCGGACCTCCGCGAGGGTGGGGATGACCTCCATGCCCGCGCCGGACTCCCGGCTGTCCGGGAAGAACGGGGCGAACTCGTCGAACCGGCCGCGCATCCTGGCGATGTCGTCCTGGCGCTGCCGGATCTCCGCCTCGACGGGGGCCGCGCGCCGGAAGTAGGCCGAGTCGGGGGACACCACCCGCAGTGCTTCCTGCCGGGCGCCGGCCGGCGCCAGCAGTCCCGCGTCGAGCAGCCGCTCGACCGCGGCCGTCACCTCGGACGGGGACAGTCCCGTCGCCTGCGCCACGACCGCCGGATCGTGGGCTCCGACGTGCCGGCTCTCCGCAAACCATGCGTAGACGGACAGATCCGATTCCTGCCCCTGACCTGCTTCGACCCGACGTTCTGTCATATCGCGAGCGCTTTTGTCCATATTTACCCCCACACCCCTTTACTGCCAGGCAAGTTGATGAACGGCTCCAAGCATGTCCGCGATCTTCGATGCCCACCAGAGTGGAGTCATGGCCCCACCGGGAAATCGGGGCGAATACCAATGAATCCACGGGAGATCTCATGAAGCGCATCATTTTCACCAGCGTGGCGCTGCTCGGCGCCGCAGCCGCCTTGCTGACGCCGACCGTCTTCGACTCCTCCTCGACCGCCCGCGACGACGTCCCCGCCGCGATCGTCCAGCCGGGCCCCGCGATGGCCACCATCCTCACCTGCCCGCCCAACACCGTCTGCGACGACACCTCCTGGGGAGGCTGAACCCTTTGTTCACGACGCGGGAGAGGGAGATCCTCGACCACCTCGCACAGGGCCGCACCTCCCGGGCGATCGCCCGCCTGCTGTACCTGAGCCACCACACCGTGGAGACCCACATCCGCAACATGCGGGCCAAGAGCGGAGCCAGCAGCCGCACCCAGTTGCTGGCGATCGCGCTCGGGCTCGACACCGCCGGGCCCGTCGGGCGCGGCAGGGGCTGATCCAGTACGAACCGAGCAGCACTCTCCGACGGGGGTCGGATATACGTCCGGCCGGTCGACGGCCCGCCACCGCGGGGCCGGGACCGGCGGGAACCGGGGGTGCTGGGCGGACCACTCCGGTAGAGGGGGATGTCACAGACCGATGGAAATACCGATTCTGATATGTGTGGGCCAGCCGCTGATGCGCAGCGGGCTCTCCTCGGCCCTCGTGGCCGAGCCGGACATCCGGGTGGTCGGCGAGACCTCGGCCGGGAGCACCGCCAGCGAGCTGGCCCGGGAGCTCAACCCCGCCGTCGTCGTCACCGACTTCGAACTCGCGGACATGACGGGCATCGACCTCGTCCGCGACCTCCTGGGGCCCGACCAGGAGTCCCCCCGCACGCTGCTGATGGCACCCCCCGAGGACGACGCCGTCCTGGAGTCCATCCTGGCCGGCGCCACCGGGATCGTCACCCGGAACACCATGGTGGAGGACTTCCCCCAGGCGATAAGAGCCACGGCCACCGGCCACTCCTTCCTCTCCCCCGACATCGCGGCGCTGCTCCTGGGCTGGGTCCGCGACAAGCAGCCCGCCCTGTTCCCCGCGCTCAGCCTCAACCTCCTCACCTACCGCGAGCGCGAGATCCTGGCGCTGCTGGCGAACGGGATGTCCAACGCCGAGATCTCCAAGCGGCTCTGCATCGTGCAGTCGACGGTCAAGTTCCATATCTCCCAGCTGCTCAGGAAACTCGGGCTCAGGGACCGCCTGCAGGCCGCCGTGTTCGCCCACCAGAACGGTGTCATCTGATGTCACGACCGAACCAGGACGGCGCCGCCCGCTGGCTGCCGTGGACCAAGGGGACGACGGGGCTGCCCCGCGTCTACTGCCTGCCCTTCGCCGGCGGGTCGTCGCACTTCTTCCGTACCTGGACCGAGCCGGCCCGGCGGCTCGACGTCGAGGTCGTCCCGGTCGAACTGCCCGGCCACGGGACCCGGTTGCGCGACCCCCTGGTGACCGGCATGGCCGCCATGGTGGACGCGCTCTGCGAGGAGGTCCTCCGGGAGGAGCGCGGACCCTACGCGATCCTCGGCCACAGCATGGGCGCCAAGATCGCGTACGCGGTGGCCGAGGAGCTGGAGCGGCGGCCCGGGGCCACCCCGCCGGCCCGGCTCTTCGTCTCCGGATCCCTGCCGGCCTCGGCCGCCGAGCCGAAGCCGCTGCACGGCCTGCCGGACGCCGCGCTGACGGCGGAGCTCTCCGCGATGGGCGGCACGCCGCCCGAGATCCTCGCCAACGCCGAACTGATGGAGTTCATGCTGCCGGTGATCCGGGCGGACCTGACCCTGCTCGAACAGTGGCACGCGCCGGCCGGGAGCCGGATCTCCTGTCCCATCACGGCGTTCGCCGGCCAGGACGACCAGGTCGTCCGGGCCGAGCTCTCCGCCGGCTGGGCCGACCACACCTCGGCGTCCTTCGCCCTCCGGGTCCACCCCGGGGACCACTTCTTCCTCCGGGAGGAGATGGACGTGATGCTCGGCCGGATCGCGGCCGAGCTCCAGGCACACGCCGTCGACCTCCCTACCCCGGGCGGGGCGTGACGGTCCCTCACCCCTCCTGGACGCCGACCTCGATCAGTCCGGCCGCCTCGGCCAGCGCCCGTCCGACCTCCTGCGGCGTCGATCCGACGGCGATGACGTGGCCCAGCCGGTCGTAGGCGCTCCGCGGCGGCCGGACCTCGCGCCCCGGCGTCCCGCTCACCAGGACCCGCTCCACGCCCGGCACCCGCTCGGCCGCCTCGACCCCGGTCACGGCGGTCAGCCGGCCCGGCCGCGGCGCGGTCAGGAACCGCAGGCCGGCCCGGCGGTCCTGCTCGGCCGACAGGTTCAGCGGCAGGCCGGCGGCGGCGCGGATCTGCTGCTCCAGCAGGTCGATCCCGGTGGCCGGGCGGATCAGCTCGGGGATCATGCCGCCGGCCAGCCGTCCGTTGATCTCGATGACGGCCGGGCCGTCGGCGGTCAGCCTCAGCTCGACGTGGGCCGGGCCGCGCTCGAAGCCGACGGCCTTGAGCGCCTGCCGGGCGGTGTCGGCGATCCGTTCGGCCAGCGCGTCCTCGATGTCGGCCGGGAAGAGGTGGCCGGTCTCGACGAAGTGCGGCAGCGGGCTGACGGTGCGCTGGGTGACGCCGACGCACCGGGCCTCGCCGTCCACGCCGAACAGCTCCGCGCTGAACTCGGGCCCCTCCAGGTACTGTTCGACCAGCACCGCGCCCGGGGTCCGCTGGCCGCGCACGTTGTGGGTGACGGCGAGCAGGTCGGTGGCGTGCCCGACGGCCGTCCCGGCGTCCTCGCACCACAGCACGGACTGCGAGCCGGACTCCCCGACCGGCTTGACCACACAGGGCAGCCCCACCTCGGCGACGGCGGCCGCGACCGCGTCCGGGTCCGGGTCCGTGACGACCGCGAACCGGGGCTGGGTCACCCCGGCCTCGTGCAGGGCGGTGCGGGTCAGCGCCTTGTTCCGGCAGCGGGTCATCGCCTCCGGCGGGTTGCCGGGCGTGCCCAGGGCGGCGGCCGCCCGCGCGGTGTGCTCCAGGTAGAACTCGCTGGTCGTCGTGACGCCCGCCACCCGGCGCCCGGCGCTCACCCCGGCGATGGCCGCGGTCAGCGCGGCCTCGTCGTCGGTGTCGCAGACCACGACCCGGCAGCCGGTGTCGGCCAGGTCCGGGTAGCGCGCCGCGTCCTTGGTGAACAGCACCGGCTCCAGGGCCAGCCGGACGGCGGTGCGCAGCGCGATCATCCCGGTGCCGGTGGTGTTGGACTCGATGAAGAGCAGCAGCCGCCGGTCCCGGCGGGGTATCCGGGCGAAGGACCAGCTGGAGACGGTGGCGCCGTACTCCACCTTCTCCGGGGCCGTGGCGACGGCACCGGCTTCGGAGGCGCCGGCTTCGGAGGCGTCGGCGTCGGCCTCGGCGTAGACGGTGTCCACGTAGCGGTCGCCGCGGTCCGGCATGATTCCGACCAGCCGGGTGCCGGGCTCGGCGCGGGCGGCGAGGTGGGTGAGGATCCGGTAGACCGAACCGGAGGTGTTGCCGCCGAAGATCTTCTGTTCCCGGGCCAGCCGGCGGGTGGCGTCGAAGGCCTCGTCGTCGGACAGCCAGTGCACCTCGTCGAAGAGGCGGTAGTCGATGTTCTCCGGGATGAGGCTGTTGCCGAGTCCGCTCTGCTTGCGGGTCGGGCGGTCCGGCTGGCCGAAGAGCACGCTGCCCACGCAGTCCACGCCCACCACCGAGACGTCCGGCAGGCGTTCCAGCAGCGCCCTCGATGTCCCGCAGAGCGAGCCGCCGCTGCCCACCGCCCCGACCACGACGTCCACCGAGCCCAGGTCCGCGACCAGTTCGCCGGCCAGGCTGCGGTACGCGGCGGGGTTCTGCGGGTTGCTGTACTGCTGCGGCCAGAACGCGCCGGGCAGGCCGGCCATCAGCTCGGCCAGCCGCTCCAGCCGGGCGCTCTGCCACCCCTGCCCGGTCATCGCCGCCACGACGTGGACCTCGCAGCCCAGGGTGCGCAGCTTGGCCAGGGTGATGGGGTCGATGCGCGGGTCGGTGACGATGTGCACCGGGTGGCCGAGGTAGGTGCCGACCAGGGCGACCCCGAGCGCCATCGTGCCCGAGGAGCTCTCCACGATCGGCGCGCCCTCGGCCAGCGCGCCGGTGCGCCGGGCGTCGAGGATGACCTGCCGGGCCACCCGGTCCTTCATCGCGAAGAGGTTCTGCATCTCCAGTTTGGCGAAGACCTCGACGCCTTCGGGGGCGTCCACCCGCAGCCGCACCGCCGGGGTGTGGCCGATGCCGTCGATGACCGATTCCTGCCGCATGTCCGTCCGTCCTTGGGAGGTTGGGGAAGTGCCCCTGCTGGGAGTGCCCTGCTGGGGTTGTCCCTGCTGGAAGTCGTCCCTACTGGGAGGGCTGGGTGAGGGTCCGGAACAGCAAGGTGTCGTCGCCGAGGGCCTCGCAGGCCGCGTGCGCCTCGGCCACCTTGCGGGCGCGGTCCGGGTCCGCGTCGTCGAACAGCAGGCCCAGCATGGTGCCGCTGTGCGCGCACACCACGCCGAGCGCCCCGGTCCGCCCCGCGATGGCGAGCATCGCGTCCAGGTGCCGCTTGGGGGCGAACCGCTGGTTGAGCACCGCGCTGCGGGTGGTCACCCGGCCCACGGCGGAGAGGTCCCCGGCGCGTACGGCGGCGGCCAGGTCGGCCAGCAGTCCGGTGAACTCGGCGGTGTCGGCCGGCGAGTAGCGCTTGGGGCGCTTGTTGAAGGTGACGGTGTCCAGGTGGCCGCCCTCGTCCACCGCCACCACGGTGGCCGGCGCCAGTTCGCCGAGGGCCTCGCGCAGCCGTACCTCGCGGTGCTCGAAGACGACGACGCCCGGGTGCATCACCCCGTCGGTCGGCTCGATCGGGCGCAGCCAGTGCTCCACCGCCGTCGGGCCGGTGTCCAGGCCGAGCGCGCCGCCGACCGCGCGGGCGGTGGCGACCAGGTCGGCCGAGGAGCTGGCCAGGCCCTTGCCGATCAGCAGGTCGCTGTCCAGGATCAGGGTCCCGCCGCCACCGGGCTGGTGGGCCGTCAGCATGGCCTCGGCCAGCCGCAGGGACTTGGTCTTGTGGGCGGGGAAGACCCGCAGCGGGCCGACCGGGTCGAAGCGGAACCAGGCCCGGGAGCGGAGCGTGATCGGCAGGGTGACGAGGAAGTCGGTGCCGTCGGGCAGCCGCCCCTGGAGCAGTTCGCCGAAGGTGCCGGGGCCGTCGGCCCGGCCGCTGCGCAGGTCGGCGCCCGGGCGGCGGGTGATCAGGCTGGGGCCGGTCACGGGGTGCCCGCTTGGGTGGGGCCCTCGGTGGACGCGTTGGTCGGGCCGTCGGTGGAGGCGTCGGCGAGCAGGGCGTCCACGCGGGCCGCGGCGGCGCTCGCCGTCTCGGCGCGCAGCCGCCACTGCCCGGCCACCTCCCGGTAGCCGCGGTCCTGCGCGGCGAGCATGGCCCGGACGGCGTCGGGGTGCGTCGACCCCGTGGACCGCTTGACCCGGACGGCCCGGTCCGCGTCGAGGGAGCCGGCCAGCAGTGCGCCGGGCTCGGGCACCCGGTGGCCGTGCTCCTCGGCGACCGCCGCGAGCAGCGGGCCGTCGGGGGTGGCCGCGGTCAGGCCCTTGGCGATGGCGGCCCGGACGTACGCGCCGGCGATCACCTGCGCCGTCCGCCACGGGACACCGGCCTCCAGGGTCAGCCGGTTCGCGAGGGTGAAGGCGCCGAGGAAGTCCCCCTCGCAGGCCTCGCGCATCCGGTCGGTCCGGAAGGTGGCGGTGGCGAGCGCGGTGTGGGCCAGCCGCAGGGCCGAGCGCAGCGCGGCGAACTGCTCCCGGAGGTGCCGACCGGCCTCCTTGGAGACCTCGACGCTGTTGGCGTACGGGGTGCCGTGCTGGGCGAAGGCGAGCTGGGCCGCGCAGCCGACGACGTGCGAGCAGCGGCCGCGGATCCGTTCCAGGACCGGGAAGTTGCGCTTCTGCGGCATCGCGGCCGAGATCCCGGCCAGGTCGTCGGGGAAGTCGACGAAGCCGAACCCGGCGCCGCTCCAGGTCATCAGGTCGGTGGTGAAGCGGCTGAGGAGGACGGCGAAGGTCGACAGCTCGGACGCGACCCCGAGGGCCCAGGAGCGGGAGGCCACCGCCATCAGGGCGTGCGGCTGGGGCTGCCGGAAGCCCAGCAGTGCGGCCATCCGCTCGCGGTCCCAGGGCAGTTCCTGGCCGGCCATGCTGCCCGCGCCGAGCGGGGAGCGGTCGATCCCGTCATAGGTGGCCAGCAGGCGGCGGGCCGCGTCGAGGGTCTCCTCGGAGAGCGCCGAGAGGTAGAAGGCGGGGGTGACGGTCTGCGCGGCCTGGGCGTGGGTGTAGCCGGGCATCGGGCTGTCCGGCAGTTCGGCGGCGCGCGCCGCCACGGTGCGTCCGAAGGCGATCAGGCCGTCGGCGAGGGCGCGGACGTTCTCCCGGCTGGAGAGCAGTTGGCCGCAGGCCTGGAAGTCGTTGCGGCTGCGGTCCACGTGCCAGGCGGCGAACGGTGTGGTCCCGCCGCGGGCGACGTGGCGTTCCATGGCGAAGAAGATGTCCGACATGTTGTCCCGCGGGTCCGCCCGGATCAGCTCGGGGGTCAGCTCGTCGAGCCGCCCGGCGATCGCGGCCGTCCCCTCCTGGTCGACCAGGCCCATCCGGCGGTACTCCAGCAGCAGCACCTTCTCGATGGACACGTAGTGCGGCAGCAGGGCTTCGGCCTCGTAGCCGAACTGCGGGGCCAGCACCTCCTCGTCCCAGACCTCGCTGGGCACGCCGTCGATCCGGCCGGTCACTGCCATGTCTCTCCTTCGGGGTCGGTCCGGTCGTCCCGGCGCGTCGCGGTGTGCCGCTCCAGTTCGGCGGCGAGCCGGGCGACGGTGGGGTTCGAGAAGAAGGCGTCGACGGTGGTCTCGACGCGGTGGTCGGCGGACAGCCGGGCGAGCAGGCGCAGCGCCTGCAGCGAGTGGCCGCCGACGGCGAAGAAGTCGTCCTCGACGCCCACCCGGTCGACGCCGAGCACCTCGGCCCACGCGCGGGCCACCAGTTCCTCGGCGGCGGTGCGCGGCGGGACGTGGCCGGGCGGCGGCACCGGCTCGGCGCCGCCCTCGGGCCCGGGGCCGGCCGGGAGCCGGGACAGCGGTGTCGCCGGGTCGGCGAGGGCCGCCGTGAGCACCGCCGCGTAGTCGGCGAGCAGCCCCGCGGCGGTCTCCGGCCCGAACAGGGCGGTGTTGTACTCGACGCGGACGGCGCCGCCGGACACCTCCAGCAGCAGGTCGTCCTCGGCCGCGGTGGACGGGGGCCCGAAGCTCTCGGCCGCCGTGACGTTGAACGCCAGCTGGTAGAGCGGTGGCAGGCCGGGGCCGCGCCGCGGGGCGAGCTGCTCGACCACGGTCTGGAACGGCAGCTCCTGGTGGTCGCGGGCCGCCCGCCACACCGCCCGGACGCGGTCGACCAGCGCGGCGTACGAGGGGTCGCCCGAGGCGTCCACCCGGAGCACCACCATGTTCACGAAGGTGCCGACGAGGGGCAGCAGTTCGGGGCGGTCCCGGCCGGAGAGCGGCACCCCGAGGACGACGTCGTCCCGGCCGGAGCGCCGGTGGACCAGGGCCGCGTACCCGGCGAGCAGCAGCTCGAACGGCGTGACCCCGTACCGGTCGGCGGCCTGGGCGAGCGCGGGCGCCGTGCCCGCCGGGAGCTCGGTCCGCAGCTCCGCGCCGGCGAAGGACCGCCGGGCCGGGCGTGGCCGGTCCAGCGGCAGTCCGTGCGCGGGGGGCAGCCCGGCGAGCTGCTTCCGCCAGTAGCCGGCCAGCGCGGCTGTCCCGGCGCCGTCGAGCCGCTCGCGCTGGCGGCGCGCGTAGTCGCCGTAGGAGAGGGGGAGCCGGGGGACGCTCGGCGGCCGGTCCTGCTCGAACGCCGCGCAGAACTCGGTGAGCTCCGCGTGCAGGTTGAACAGTGACGGGGCGTCGCAGACGGCGTGGTGGGCGACGAAGAGCAGCCGCCAGCGCCCGGCGCCGAGCCGGACCAGGCCCGCGCGCCAGAGCGGTGCCCGGGAGAGGTCGAAGGCGGTGTGCTTCAGCCGGTCGGCGAGGGCCTCGCGCGCCGCCCGCCGCTCCTCCTCGGGGCGGCCGGACAGGTCGAGGACCTCCAGGTCGGGGTCGACGCCGCCTCGGACGACCGCGTGCAGCGCGCCGTCCACGACCCGGAACCCGGTGCGCAGCGCCTCGTGCCGTGCCACCACGGCGGCCAGGGCCGCCCGGATCTGCCCTTCGGAGACGTCCCCGTGCAGCGGCCACTGGTCGGTGACGTGGTAGAGCGCGGTGTCGGCGGCGAACCGGCTGGCCAGCCAGGCGCGTTCCTGCGCGAAGGAGGCGGCGGTCATCCGGTCCCTCCGCCGGGCACGACGCGGTCGGGCAGGACGTGGTCGGACAGGACGTGGTCGGGGAGGCGGACCGGGTCGCCGAGGACGACGGCGACCTCCCGGGGGCCCTCGTACGGCTCCCGGCTGTGCGCCATCCGGATGTTGTCGACGACCAGGACGTCGCCGTCGCGCCAGGACTCGCCGAAGGCCGCCGCGTCGTAGGCCGCGTTGACGGCCTCGACGGTGCCGGCGTCGATCGGCGTGGTGTCGCCGTGGGCGGTGGTGAACGGCAGGCCGGTCGGCCCGTACTGGTCGAGCAGGTACTCGCGGATCACCGGGTCCATGGTCAGTTCGTTGAGGAAGGCGATCTGGTTGAACCAGCCGGGCACGCCGGTGCGGGGGTGGGCGACGACGGCGGCGCGGCGCTGCGCGGTGCGCAGTCCTCCGTCGAACCACTCCTGCCGGATGCCCTCGGCCGCGCAGTAGGCGTCGACCAGGGCGCGGTCCTCGGTGCCGAAGGCGTCGGTCCACGGCACGCCGACGTCCTGGTACGACCGCAGCAGCAGCCAGCCGTCCCGGCGGAACGGCTCGACCAGGCCGGCCGGGAGGGCGCGCAGCACCTGCTGGGAGTCGGCGAGCATCGTCCGGCCGCCGCGGTCCGGGGCGGTGAGGCAGCCGAACACCATCAGGCCGGGGACCTCGGCGGCGTAGCTCTGCTCGTGGTGCATGCACATCGGGGCGTCCGCGGGCCAGTGCGAGGCCGAGTAGACCGTCTCGCCGTGCCGGTCGCGGGGTGCGAACCCCTCCCGTTCGGCCATCGGCTCGATCCCGAGCGCGGCGGTGACGGCCGCGAGGTCGGCGGGCGAGGCGACGCCCGAGCCGCGCAGCAGGACGGCCCCGGAGGCCTCGACCTCGGCGCGGACCTCCGCGCGGTGCTCGGCGGCCCAGCGCGGGCCGGGGGCGGCTTCCAGGATCCGCAGGGCGGGTGCGGTGCGGGTGGCGGGGGTCATCGCCGGGCCTCCGCGGTCCGGCCGGCCGCCTTGCGGTCGAGGAGTCCGGCCACCTCGGCCACGGTCGGGGTGGTCTTCAGCTCGCCGACCGTCACCGCGCGGTCCAGGGCGATGGCCAACCGGATCGCGGCCAGCGAGGTGCCGCCGAGCTCGACGAAGCGGGAGCCGCGGCCGACCTGGTCGAGCGGCACGTTGAGCAGTTCGGCCCAGAGCCGGGCGACCCGGCGCTCGGTGTCGGTCTCGGGGAGCGCCACCTCGCCGTCGGCGGCCGGCCGGCCGCCCTGCGCCTTGGCCTCGGCGGTCAGCGCCTTCTTGTCGATCTTGCCGTTCGGGGAGAGCGGCAGCCGGTCGAGGCGGTGCAGTCGGCCCGGCACCATGTAGTGCGGCAGGACGGCGGCCAGGGCCCCGTCCACGGCCCCGGGCTCCGGGGCGGCGGTGCCGCTGTAGAAGCCGACCAGCTGCGGGTCCTCGGCCGAGCCGGCGATCACCACGGCGCCGTCCCGCACGCCGGGGACCTGGAGCAGCCGGTTCTCGATCTCGCCGATCTCGATCCGGAAGCCGCTCACCTTCACCTGCGAGTCCCGGCGGCCGAGGTACTCGAACTCGCCGGAGGGCAGCCGGCGGCCGAAGTCGCCGGAGTGGTAGAGCCGTTCGCCGGAGTGGTACGGGTCCGGCCGGTACGCGGCGTCGGTGCGGGCGGCGTCGTTGACGTACCCCCGGCCGACGCAGACCCCGGCGAAGACGATCTCCCCCGGCGCGCCGTCCGGGACCATCCGCAGCCGCTCGTCCACCACGTACACCCGGACGTTGCGGGTCGGCGGGCCCAGCGGGACGAACCGGCCGGCCGGCGGGCCGTGCAGCACGCCGTGGTTGGTGTCGTCCGAGACCTCGGTGGTGCCGTAGCAGTTGACCAGCGGGATGCCGGGGAAGGCGGCGAACCAGCGGTGCACCAGCTCGGTCTTGAGCGCCTCGCCGGTCACCGCGAGGACGCGCACCGACGGCAGGCCGAGGCTGTCCCCCTGAAGCGTCTCCAGCACCAGGTCGAGGTAGGAGGGCACCAGCTGGGCCACCTGGACGCCCGCCCGGGTGACGGTCTCCACGAAGCGGCGGACGTCGGTGACGGTGTCCTGACCGACGATCTCCGTCCGGCCCCCCACCAGCAGCGCGCAGACCAGCTGCCAGAGCGAGATGTCGAAGCACTGCGGGGCGGTCTGGGCGATGACGTCGCCCTCGCGGACGCCCAGGTCCTCGATCTTGGAGTAGAGGTGGTTGAGGAAGCCCGCGTGCTCGCACATCGCGCCCTTGGGCTCACCGGTCGAGCCCGAGGTGAAGTAGATGTACGCCAACTGGTCGGCGCGGACGGGCAGTCCGAGGTCCTGCTCGGCGTCGGAGCCCGGGCCGGCCGGCTCCTCGGTCAGCAGCGAGACGGTCACCTCCCGCCCCCGCACCGCCTCGTCGAGCTGGGCCAGCCCCGGGTCCGCCAGCACCCGGCGGCAGTCGCTGCGCTCCAGCACCACGGAGATCCGCTCGGCCGGGAAGGACGGGTCCAGCGGGAGGTAGCAGCCGCCCGCCTTGAAGATCGCGATCACCGCGGCCATCCACTCCAGCGAGCGCTCGGCCACCACCGCCACCACGTCCTCGTCGGCCAGCCCCCGCTCCCGCAGCGACCGGGCGATCCGGTTGGCGCGGCCGTTCAGCTCCGCGTACGTCCAGCTCCGCCCGCCCTGCACCGCGGCGACGGCGTCGGGGTGCCGGCGCACCCGCTCCTCGAACAGCTCGTGGAAGCGGCGGTCCGGCAGCGGCCGGACCGGGCCGGC
Source organism: Kitasatospora xanthocidica (assembly GCF_014656195.1). Taxonomy (GTDB): domain Bacteria; phylum Actinomycetota; class Actinomycetes; order Streptomycetales; family Streptomycetaceae; genus Kitasatospora; species Kitasatospora xanthocidica. The sequence continues at coordinate 94,900 of NZ_BNBY01000003.1, forward strand.
CGAGGCCGCGAGGGCGGCCGCCAGCTCCTCCCCGGCGACCAGGCCGTGCGCGTCGTGCGCCTCGTCCGGGGCGGCGGCCATCCGCTCCAGCACCGCCCGGACGTAGCCCTCGGCACGGTCGGCGCCGACGTGCTCCTGCTCGCCGGCCTCCTTCCCGACCCGCTCGGCCTCGGCCCGCCCCTGCGGGGTGGCCACCCGGGCGATCAGCTCGCGCCAGCTCGCACCCTCGTCGCCGAGCGCGTCGGAGCCGGTCAGCACCGCCGCCACCTTGAACGACGCGGCCAGCCGCACGGTGTCCGGGCCGACCCCGGCCTCCACCGCCAGGGCCGCGATCGCCGCTTCGGCGTTCGTCATGAGTTCTCACCTTCCAGTTCGTTCCGGCGTGCCGGCAGGGGCCAGGGCAGCCGCGCGCGATCACGTTTGTTGGTGGCGGTGCGCGGCAGGTCGGCCAGCACCGCGATCAGGTCGGGGACCGCGGGGGCCGGCAGCCGGGCCGCGACCAGCCGCCGCAGCTCCTCCCCGGTGACCCCGGCGTCGGCCACCACGTAGCCCACCAGGCAGGGGTCGCCGGCGGCGGTGGTGCGCACGGCCGCCGCGGCCTCCCGCACCCCGGGCTGCTGCTCCAGCACCGCCTCGACCTCGTCCAGCTCGACCCGGTTCCCGCGGATCTTCACCTGGTTGCCGGTCCGGCCGGTGAACGCCAGGGTGCCGTCCGCCCGCCAGTAGCCGCGGTCGCCGGTGCGGTACAGGGTCCGGCCGGTCCGCCAGGGGTCGGGCAGGTACGCCGAGGCCGTCTCGACGGGCCGGCGGTGGTAGGAGCCGGCCAGGAAGCCGCTGCGCAGATGGATCTCGCCGGGCACCCCGGCCGGGCACGGCCGGCCGAGCGCGTCCAGGACCAGCGCCTCCCGGCCCGGGATCGCCCCGCCGATCGGCACCCCGGCCGGGAACGACCCGCCCGGGGGCAGCTCGTGGTGGGTGGCCAGGACGCACTCGGTGGGCCCGTACAGGTTGTGCAGCCCCGGCCGCACCGCCCGGTGCGCCCAGGCCTCGGCCAGGTCCACCGGGAACACCTCACCGGCGATCAGGACGTGCCGCAGGTCCGGCAGTTCGCCGCCCTGCGCGTCCAGCGCCTCGGTGAGCAGCCGGAAGAACGACGGCACGGTCTGGATCTGCCCGATCCGCTCCCGCCGCAGCCAGCGCACCACCGAGACCGGATCGCGCCGGGCCGCGTCCGGCGGCAGGCAGAGCTCGGCCCCGGCGGTGAGCGCCGCGAAGATCTCGGTGTACGCGGCGTCGTAGGTGAGCGGCGCCCACTGGGCGACCCGGCTCCCGGGCCCGATGCCGAACCGCTCGCGCTGCCACTCGGCGAACTGCGCGAAGGCGGCCCGCGACAGCGCGATGCCCTTGGGTGTGCCGGTGCTCCCCGAGGTGTGCACGATGCACAGCGGGTGGTCGGCGACCGGCGGGGCCGGGAAAGTGTCCCGCTCCCCCGGTGGCTCGTCCCCTGGGGCGGGTTCCAGCCTCAGCACCGGCAGGCCCGCGAACCGGCCGTCCGGTCCGAGCAGCGCCGGGTGCGCCGCGGTGGCGGCCTCGTCCGCGAGCACGCAGACCGCGCCGGTGCCGGCCAGGATGTCGCGCAGCCGGGCGTCCGGGTCGGCGGGGTTCAGACAGCTGAAGGTCGCGCCGATGCGCATCGCGCCGAGGACCGCCGCGATCTGCCCGGGACCGCCGCTCAGCAGCAGCGCCACCACCTGCCCGGGGCCCACGCCGTGGCCGGCCAGGGCGTGGGCGGTCCGGCCGCTCCACCGGTCGAGCCCGCCGTAGGCGAGCGTGCCCTCCGCGGAGCGCACCGCGACCGCCCCGGGGGCGTCCTTCACCCGCGCCGCGAACTCCTCGTCCAGGAAGGCAAGGTAGTCGCGGTACGGCCGGGTGGTGGCGGGGGCGGGTGCCGGGTACGGCGCGGGGCGGCCGGAGAGGTCGAGTTCGGCCAGTGGCCGGTCGGGGGTGTCCAGCCCGAACTGCAGCGCCCGGACGAGGTGGTCGGCGAAGCCCTCGGCCGTCACCCGGCCCGGCAGCGCGCCGGTGAGGACGACGGTGAACTCCGCCGGCCCGGTCAGGGCCAGGGTCAGCCGGCCCTCCGGGTCGGGCGGGCAGTCGACGGTCAGCTCGGCCGCGACGCCCGGCAGGTCCAGGGCGGCGGCCGGGAGGTGCGGCCCGGCGAACTCCGCGCGGATCGGGAAGGACGCGGCCTCGGCACCCGCCTCCGGGGCCGTCCGCACCAGGGCGGCGAGGCGAGCCGGCGTCAGGGCGTCGGAGAGGTCCAGCCGGATCACCCGCCGCGCCGGGCCGTCGGGCGGGGTGGCCGCCTCGTCGGGCGCGGTTGGCGTTCCGGCGGGCACGGGCGCCGTCCCGGCGGGCACGGGCGCCGTCCCGTCCGGCGTGGTCAGCGTTTCGTCGGGCACGGTCAGCACGGCCTCCGACGTCCCGGCGTACCGGCCGAGCACCGCCGCGAAGGCGGCGAGCAGCCGGTCCGCCGCGTCGCCGGGCTCCTCGGACTTCCCGGGCTCGCCCGGCAGTGCGCGGGACGCCCGCTCGCCGGGGAACCAGGCGCCCGGCAGGGGTCCGGTCGCGGGCGCCGGGGCGTCCGCGACCCGCGCGCGGTAGGCGGCGCCGAGGTCCCGGGTCAGCCCTGCGACCGACCAGGCGTCGGCCCGCTCCCCGTCCACCGTGAGCAGGAGTTCGTACGAGCCGGCGCCGAGCCCGGCGAGGCAGGCCCGCAGCCGGGGGCGGCCGGCGGCGCCGAGCGGCCGGGCGGCCTCGTCGGCCGCCAGCTCGGCGAGGACCCGCCGCTGCTGCTCCCCGGCGGACCGGGAGAGGTCGATGACCCTCAGCCGGACCCGGCCCGGGCGCTCCCCCGACCCGGCGAGCCCGGGACGCGCGGCCACCAGGGCCTCGACGGCCGCCGACAGCGCGGTGACGTCCGGCTCCCCGGTCAGCCGGGCCCGGAGCACGGCGTTCGCGGGCGGGGCCGCGGCGGAGGTGTTCGCGGGCGGCGCCGTCGCGGAAGTGTTCGCGGGCGGCGCTGCGGCAGAAGCGTTCGGGGGCGGCGCTGCGGCGGAACCGCTCACGGGAGCGCTCACGGGTGAGGCCGCCGCGGGAGCGTGCACGGGCGGCGCCTCGGCAGAAGCGCTCGCGGGAGCGTGCACGGGCGAGGCCGTAGCGGAAGTGTTCGCGGGAGCGTTCACGATCCGCTCCGGGCCAGGCGGTCCGTCACGGCCGAGGCGAGCCCGGCGACGGTCGGGTCCAGGAGGAACGCCCGCAGCGGGAGGTCGACCTGGTACTCGTAGCGGACCCGGTCCATCAGCCGGGCGATCGCCAGGGAGTCGCCGCCGAGCAGGGTGAAGTCGTCGTCGCGGTTGACGCCCGCCAGGCCGAGGATCTCGGTCCAGATCGCGGCGATCCGGGTCTCCTCGGGCCCCTGCGGCGGCTGGGTGGCCTCCGCCGCCCGTTGCGGCGCGACCTTCGGCAGGGAGCGGCGCTCCACCTTGCCGTTGAGCGTCCGGGGGATCGCCGCCATCCGGACGAACACCGAGGGCACCAGGCCGGGTGCGAGCCGCCGCGCGGCGTGGGCGCGCAGCTCGGCGTCGTCGACGTCCGGGGCCACCACGTAGGCGACCAGGGCGGTCGACCCGTCCTCGGTGACCGCCGCCGAGCAGACGTCCGCCACCCCGGGGTGGCCGCGCAGGGCGTTCTCGACCTCGCCGAGGTCGATCCGCACGCCGTGGACCTTGACCTGCTGGTCGCGACGGCCGTACAGCTCCAGCGCCCCGTCCGGGCGGAACCTGCCGAGGTCGCCGGTGCGGTAGCTGCCGGCCGTGCCGCGCCACTCCTCCTCGCCGAGGTAGCCGAGCAGCGGGAACGGGACCTCCAGCTCCACCTCGCCGAGCGCGTCCGGCGCGTCCCCGGGCCCGGTCAGCACCCGGACCGCCACGCCCGGCAGCGGCCGGCCGACCGGCACCAGCCGGGCCTGGGCGTCCTCGGCCGTCGTCCGGTGGTACAGCTTGGTCATGGTCGTCTCGGACGGCCCGTACAGGTTGACCAGTTCCTTGCCGTCGCCGAACAGGCCGCGCCACCACGCGACGTCCGCGGGGTGCAGCTGCTCGCCGGCGAGCAGCACGGCGCGCAGGGCGGGGAAGGAGGCGGGGGTCAGCGCGGCGGAGCGCAGGGTGCGGAAGAGGGTCGGCACGCAGTGCAGGACCTCGACCTCGTTCTCGGTGAGCCAGCGCGCCAGGCCCTCGCCGACCGGCGCCCCGGCGGCCGGGTTCACGCAGACGGTGCCGCCCGCGCACAGCGGGGTGAAGGCGTCGCGCAGGAAGGCGTCGAAGCCCGGGGAGGTCAGCTGGGACACCTTGGTGCCCTCGCCGATCCCGAACTCGGCGATCTCCCAGTCGACGAAGTGGTGGACGGCCCGGAGGCTGCCGCGGATGCCCTTCGGGCGCCCGGTCGTGCCCGAGGTGAAGTAGACGTAGCCGCGGTCCTCCGGGGCGGCCCGCTGCCAGGCCTCGGCGGACCACGCGCCGGACTCCACCGTCTCCGGGCTCACCAGCCGGGCGCCGTCAGGCAGTTCGCGCCCCGCGAGCGCCTCCCGGCCCGCCGCGTCGGCGACGACCGCGCCCGGGCGGAGCGCGTCGAGCACCCCGTCCAGGACGGCGGCGGGCAGCCGGGGGTCGACCGGTGCGAAGGTACGGCCGGCGGCCATGCAGCCGAGGACGGCCGCGATCACCTCCACCGGGTCGGCGCAGGAGAGCAGGACCGGGTCCGCCGGCCGCCCGATCTCCTCGAAGGCTGCCTGGTAGCCGGCCACCCGGCCCGCGAGCTCCCGGTAACTCACCTCTCCGGCACCGGACTTCACGGCGCACCGGGAGCCGTCGCGGGCCAGGCTGTCCGCCCACCGCCCCAGAACCGTCGGCGTTGTCATATGGATCCATCCCTCATTCGCTGTGCGATGACGGTCATCGGGTCGATGCTGGGCAGGTGCCGGGTCAGCCCGCGGGCCTCGATCGCCCTGGTCACCAGGTGCAGTTCGGTGCAGCCGGCGACGAACGCGGTGGCCCGGTACTTGGGCAGCAGCGCGCGGACGAAGTCGATCGTCGCGAGCCGGTCGCCGTTGCGCTTGAGCCGGTAGACGTGGCGGTGCAGCCGCTCCTGGTCCTCCTCGTCGGGCAGGACCAGGCGGTGCGCGAACTCGGGCCAGCGCTCGTGGTCGGTGAAGACTCCGGCGAGGACGCTGCCCCGGGTGCACAGCACCAGGTGGCGGCCGGGGCGTTCGGCGAGCTGCTCGAAGACCAGGTCCACGAGGGAGACGCAGCGGGAGCGCAGCCGCTCCGGCAGCAGCCGGATCGCGGGGTGCGCGGTGATGCAGGCCACCACGACGACGTCGGCGCCGGCGGTGAGCAGCCGGTCGACCGAGTCCTCCAGTGCCGCGCGCACGAGGTCGACGGTGCCGGACTGGATGGCCGTGGTCCGGTCGGCCACGGCCGGGTCGGACCAGAGCAGGATCCGCGCGGCGAGCTGCTCGCGCTCGGGCGGTTCGAGGCCGTACACCGTGTTGAGCAGTTCGGTGGAGGCCAGCGGGCCCATGCCGCCGATCACGCCGATCAGCGGTCGGCGGGCGCCGGGCTCGCCGGGGCGCGCGGGGGCGTCGGCCGCCCGCGGCCGTACGGCGCCCGGCGGGGGCGTGGTGACGCGTTCTCGGGTCATCCCAGGCACGGCAGGCCGAACTCCTCCAGGAAGATCGCGAAGGTCGCGATGACGAGCAGGTAGTCCGTGTCCAGGTGCGGGTGCACGGTGCGGGCGCCGGAGGTCTGCCGGCGGATCAGCTCGGCGACGACGTCCGGGTCGAAGTAGCCCTGCCGGCGTACGGTCGCGGGTGAGAGCAGGTCGTTGAACCACTCGTCGCCGGCCAGCAGCAGTTCGGTGCTGGTCTGGCTGCGGAAGCCGAACTTGCGGCGGTTCAGCACCTCGGGCGGGACGAGGCCCTCGGCCGCGCGGCGCAGCACCGCCTTCTCCTGGCCGCCGGCCGTCATCAGGGACGGCGGGACCTCGGTCGCGTGCCGGACGACGTCCCTGGCCAGGAACGGGAAGCGCATCTCGACGGAGCTGGCCATGGCCATCCGGTCGCCGTGGTCGCCGAGCAGGTGGTCGGCGAGGCGCAGGTGGAAGTCGAGGTAGGAGCGCTGGTGCAGGGGGTGGCGCCCGATCAGGCGCTCCGGGTCGACCAGGCGCTGGGAGGTGACCGAGAAGCCGTCGAACTCCTCGGCGAGCGGGCCGCTGTAGAGCTGGCGGCGCAGGTCGTGGGCGGGGAACTGGTCGTTCTCGTAGCGCAGGTCCAGGCCCCACATCCGGTGGGCGGCCTCGCGTTCGAGCTGCTCCTCCAGGAGGTCGCCGGACCCGCGGCCCGGGCCGCCGGCGTCGAGCAGGTAGCCGGGGTAGCCGCCGAACAGCTCGTCGGCGCCCTCGCCGCTGAGCACCGCGACCGTGCCGGTGGCGCGGACCTTGCGGGCCAGCAGCATCGAGCAGACGTTGTAGGACTCCTTCACCGGGGTCTCGGCGTGCCGGACCATGCCGCTGAGCAGGCCTGCGGTGTCCGCGGCGTCGACCGGGACCTCGTGGTGCCGGGTGCCGATCTTGCCGGCCACCAGCCGCTGGTAGCGGGCTTCGTCGATGCTGCTGCCGGGGAAGGTCACCGCGTAGCTGGGCCACTGGTGGTCGGGGCGTTCGGCGGCCAGGAGGGCGCCGATCAGGCTGGAGTCCAGGCCGCCGCTGAGGTACGTCCCGACCGGGACGTCCGCGACGGAGCGGGAGCGGACGGCGGCTTCGAGCAGGTCCCTGGTCCGGTCGGCGTGGCCGTCGAACACCCGCGGGTCGGCGAGCGCGGCGGCGTCGCGGCGGCGGGCCTCGTCGTCCCAGAGCGGGTAGTCGAGGTCCCAGTAGCGCTCGGTGCGGTGGCCCGAGCGGTCCGCGACGAGCCGCTCGCCAGGGCGCAGTGACCGGATGCCCTCGAACATCGTCCGGGGGCTCACCAGCCCGGGCAGCGAGAGCACCTGGTCGAGCCCGCGCAGGTCGACCCGGCGGGCCACCAGCGGGTGCCGGAGAATGCTCTTGATCTCCGAGGCGAAGACGATGGTCCCGGCCACCACGGTGTAGAACAGCGGCAGAACTCCGCAATGGTCGCGGGCGAGCACCAGACGGTCCTCGCGCCGGTCGTAGAGGGCGAAGGCGAACTGCCCGTCGAGGTGGTCGGTGAGTTCGGTGCCGTATTCCTCGTAGAGGTGGACCAGGACCTCCGTGTCCGATCCGCCCCGGAATCGGTGGCCTTTTCTCCGGAGTTCTTCCCGGAGGCTCCGGTGGTTGAATATCTCGCCGTTGCACACCGAGACCACGGAGGAATCCGGGGTGCTGTGGGGCTGTCCGCCGCCGGCCAGGTCGACCAGTGAGAGGCGGCGGAAACCGGCGGTGAACGCGCCGGTCTCACAGGTGGCGTGCGCGTCTGGCCCCCGGTGCACCAGCGCGTCGGTCATGGCCGTCAGGACGTCGGGGTCCAGGCCGGCCGGGTCGTCGAGTCCGTAAACCCCGGCTATTCCGCACATCGAGCTCAGGCTCCTATCACCCGGTCGCTCACACGAATCCTGACGGAATCCGCTGCTCCTTCGATATCTCCGCCGGCCACATTAGGAGCGGCGCCGCGCACGGGTCAACGATTTGCCACTCGTCCTTTCGGCCGGAATCCCGGCCCTACCGAAGTACAGGTCGGTTCCGGACCTACGGGCGGCGACGTGCGGGGATGTCCCGGCCTAGCGTGAAGGCCGAACGATTTCGGGCGGCAACGAGGTGAGGTTGGAGACATGCGCGTCCTCGGTTACAGCGGGCTCAACGGTGGACTGGAATTCAAGCGGGAGTCTTTCCCCGGGCTCGATCCCCGGCTGCACAGGTTCGCCCAGGGCTACGACTCGGCGGCGGCCCTGGTGATCGACGGCGAGGTGGTGGCCGCCGCCGCGGAGGAGCGGTTCACCGGGGAGAAGACCACCGGGTCGTTCCCCGTCAACGCGATCGAGTTCTGCCTGGCGCAGGCCGGTCTGGGTCCGGACGACATCGACGTCCTGGCGCACGGTTTCGCCTACGGGGAGCCGGCCGGCAGCTTCGGCAGCACCTACTCCTCGACCCGGTTCCGCGAGGTGTACTCGACCGGCTCGCAGCTCGCGCTGGCCGAGAAGTTCCTGCCCGGCCGGCCCTGGGCGGACCGCTTCCGGCCTGTCCCGCACCACCTGGCCCACGCCGCCAGCACCTTCTACCCCAGCGGGTTCGAGGACTCGCTGATCGTGGTGAGCGACGGGATGGGCGAGTCGGAGAGCCTGACCGTCGCGGTCGGCCGGGGCGAGTCCATCGAGGTGCTGCAGACCGTCCCGGCGATGCACTCGGTCGGGATCCTCTACAGCCTGGTCACCCACCACCTGGGCTTCGTCCCGTTCATGGACGAGTACAAGGTGATGGGCCTCGCGCCCTACGGCGACCCCCAGCGCTACTACGACCGCTTCGCCGCCATGGTGCGGCTGCGCGAGGACGGCACGTACACCGTCCCCGTACTGGCCCGGGACCGCACGTCCTTCGAGCACGAGACCCACGAGGGCGTGCTGCGCGAGCTGGCCGCCGTGCTCGGCCCCGCCCGGCTGCCGGGGGAGCCGTCGACCCAGGACCACGCCGACATCGCCGCGGCCCTGCAGGCGATCACCGAGCAGTCGATGCTGCACGTCCTGCGGGCGGCCCGCGAGCGCACCGGCCTGAACCGGCTCTGCCTGGCCGGCGGGGTCGCGCTCAACTGCACGCTCAACGGCCTGGTCTCGCGCAGCCGCCTGTTCGACGACATCTTCGTCCAGCCGGCCTCCAGCGACGACGGCACCGCGATCGGCGCCGCGCTCGCGGCCGACGCCGCCGCCTCCTCCCGGGCCGGCCGGATGTCCATGCCGTACTGGGGGCCCGGGTTCTCGGACCACGAGCTGTCGGCGGCGGCCGGCGAGCCGGAGGGCTGCACCGTCGAGGAGTTCGCCACCGACGCCGAGCTCGCCGAGCGCGTCTCGGAGCTGCTGGCCGAGGGCAACATCACCGCGTGGGTCCAGGGCCGGATGGAGTTCGGCCCCCGCGCGCTCGGCAACCGCAGCATCATCGCCGACCCGCGGACCGAGGCCATGCGCGACCGGCTGAACGAGGTGGTCAAGGAGCGCGAGAGCTTCCGGCCGTTCGCGCCGGTGGTCCGGGTCCAGGACGCCGGCGACTACTTCGAGATCGCCCCCGGCACCGAATCCCGGTACGCCCACATGCTGTTCGTGACGCAGACCCGCGCCGAGCAGCGCGACAACCTCGGCGCGGTGACCCACGTCGACGGCAGCGCCCGGGTCCAGGTGCTCCACCAGGAGAGCAACCCGCGGTTCTTCGAACTGATCAGCGCGTTCGGCCGCCGCACCGGCACCCCGGTGGTGCTGAACACCTCCTTCAACCTGCGCGGCCAGCCGATCATCGCGACCCCGGAGGAGGCCCTGCGCACCTTCCTGCGCTCGAAGCTGGACGCCCTCGTCCTCGGCCGCACCGTCATCGTCAAGCACGTCAAGGGCGCCCCGGCCGTCCCGGTCGCAACGGTCGCCGAGGACGCCCAGGTCGCGACGAACGGCAAGGACGCGAAGGACGGCAAGGAGTCGATCGCCGATGTCGGCTAGCCTCTTCCAGCCCCGGCAGCCCGCCGCCCACGCGACCCTGCCGCCCGACCGGCCGCGCCCGCCGGTGACCCAGTTCCGGCGCGCGACGGTCAGCCTCGACAGCGCCGCCCTCGCCGAGGGCGTCACGGAGGTCGCGGACCGGTACGGGATCGAGCCGCAGACGGCGGCGGTCGCCGCGGTCGCCGCCGCCCTGGCCGCCCGCCACCACCGCGGCCGCACCGCGCTCGCGGTCGGCACGGTCCTCGGACCGGTCCGACTCCTGGACGTCGAGGTCGAGTTGGGCGGCCGGTCCGCGGCGACGGTGACCCTCGGCCGGCTGGACGCCGCGTTCGAGACCGACCTGGAGACCGACCTCGGAGCCGGGCCGGAGTCCGCCGCCCGCTCCGGTGTCGCGGTGCTGTTCGGGCGCCCGGCCGAGCAGTGGCGGGGCATCGGACCCCAGCTCGCCGACCGGGACCTGGTGCTCAGCCTCGACCCGGACCGCAAGGAGGCCGGCTGCGAGTTCGACCGCGACCTCTACGACCCCGCCACCGTGACGGCCTTCTGCGAGTCCGTCCGGCAGGTGCTGGTCGCGCTGCTGGACGCGCCGGAGCTGCCCGTCCTCGACATCGAGGACGTCGAGGACGCCGAGGACATCGAGCAGGACCCGGCCCAGGCCGCCCCGCTGGCGCCCGGCACCGCCGAACTGACCGCCGGCGAGGGAGTCCTGGCGGGCATCTGGGCCGAGGTGCTGGACGTCTCCCCCGCCGAGATCGACACCGACTCCGACTTCTTCGCCCTGGGCGGGCACTCCCTGCTCGCCGCCCGGGTCGCCATGCGGGCGGGCACCGTCTTCGGCGTCGAGATCACCGTCGAGGACCTCTTCCACCGCCCCACGCTGTCCGGGCTCGCCGAGTGGATCGAGCGGGCCGCGCCCGCCACGGCCCGGCCGATCCCGGCCGCCCCGGCCGGCGGCGCCCAGCCGCTCAGCTCCGTACAGACCGGGATCTGGCTCGCCGAACAGCTCAACCCGGGCGCGGCCCAGTACAACTTCCCGCTGTCCTGGCGGCTGCGCGGCACGGTGGACCCGCAGGCGCTGCGGCGGGCCCTGGACGAGCTGGTGCGGCGTCACGAGGCGCTGCGGCTGCGGATCACCGAGTCGGAGGCCGGCCCGGTCCAGACCGTCGCCCCGGTCGCGGCGGCGCCCTTCGAGACCGTCGAGCTGCCCGGGCTCGACGAGGCCGGCCTCGCCGACCTGGTCGAGCAGACCGTCAACGCGCCCTTCGACCTCGCCGAGAGCGCGCTGCGCGCGGTGCTGGTGCGCCTGGGCGCCGACGACTGGGCCTTCGTCCTGGTCGTCCACCACATCGTCTGCGACCAGTGGTCGCTGGCCCACCTGGTCGACGAGCTCGGCGCGCTGTACGCCGGCGGGGAGGCCGCGCCCGACGACGGCCCCCGGGACGGCTCTCCCGCCGGCTACCTGGACTACGCCGCCTGGCACCGGGACGTGCTGGCCGAGCGGCTGCCCGCGCTGCGGGACCACTGGCGGGAGAGCGTCGTCAACGCCCCCGAGGTGGACCTGACAGCCCTGCACCGCGCGGCCCCCGGCCCCGGCCTGCGCGGCGGCTGCCACCGCTTCGAGATCCCCGCCGGGCTGCTCGGCGAGGTCGAGGCCCTCGGCCGGAGCACCGGCACGACCCCGTTCATGGTGCTCTACGCCGGGTTCCTCGGGCTGCTCCACCGCTACTCGGGGCAGCACGACCTCACCGTCGGCACCTCCGTCGCCGGCCGCAACCACCCGCAGCTCGAAGCCTCGGTCGGCTCCTTCGTCAACCTGGTGCAGCTGCGCACCGGGCTGGCCGAGGGCCTGCCGTTCCGCGAGCTGCTGGACCGCGCCCGGACCACCGTCATCGACGCCTACACCCACCAGGACTACCCGCTGGAGACCGCGCTGCGGGAGCGGCGGATCCACGGCGCCCAGGGCTCGCCGCTGACCTCGGTCATCTTCGAGCTGCTGAACGTCGACCCGGTGCGGCTCTCGCTCCCGGGCGCCGCGGCCGAGGAGGTGCCGGTCCGGGTCCGCTCGGCGAAGTTCGGGCTGATGGTGACGCTGGAGACCACCACCTCCGGGACGATCGGCAACCTCGAGTACCAGGCCGACCGTTACGACGCCGCGCGGATCGCCCGGTTCGTCGAGCACTACCTGTCGCTCCTCACGGCCGTGGTCCGGGACCCGGAGCTGCGGGCCGACAGGTGGCTGCCCGCCGGGGAGCCGGCCGACGCCGGGATCACGCCCGGCCCGGCCGCGGCGGACCCGGCCTCGGTGGACCCCGCCTCGGTGGATCCGGCGGAGACCGGCCGCCCGGAGCCGGAGGCCGACGAAGCGGCCCCGGCGTCCAGCCGGCGCGCCGCCCTGGAGACCGTCCTGGCCGACCTCTGGGCCGAGGAGCTCGGCGTCGACAGCATCGGCGCCGACCAGGACTTCTTCGCCCTCGGCGGCTACTCGCTGACCGCGACCCGGATCGTGGCGCGGCTGCGGCGCGAGCTGTCCGTCACGGTGCCGCTGCGCGTCCTGCTCGTCGACGGGACGCTCGCCGCGCTGGCGACGTACATCGAGGAGCACGAGCCCGACCTTCCGGGCCTGCACAGGACCATCAGGGTCATCCGGCTGGCCCGGGCGGACGAGCACCGGCAGCGGCAGACCGCCGATCAGGAGAGGAGTGGAGCGTCATGACCGACTCGCTACCCGTGTCGCCGACGCAGCAGGGCATCTGGCTGGCCGAGCAGGTCAACCCGGGGCAGCCGGTCTACAACGTGCCGGTCGCGCTGCGCCTGCGGGGCGCACTGTCCCCGGGCGGGCTGCGGGACGCCCTCGCGGCGCTCGTCCGCCGCCACCGGGCGCTGCGGACGAGGTTCTCCTCCGTCGCGGGCCTCCCCCGCCGGACCGTCCTCGACCACGCCGACATCCCGGTCCGCGAGCTCCGGCTGCCCGACGAGGCGGCGGCCCGGCGGGCCATGGCCGAGGAGATCGCGCGTCCCTTCGCCGTCGCCACCGACGCGCTGCTGCGGGTGTCCGTCCTCCGGTACGCCGAGGACGAGTGCTTCCTGCTGCTGGTCTCCCACCACCTGGTGAGCGACGGCTGGTCGGTGGACGTCCTGCTGGAGGACCTTGCCGCGCACTACCGGCCCGGCACCGACGCCGCACCCGTGCCCGTGCCCGGCGAGGCGTCGCAGGAACCCGAGCTCGAACCGGTGGACGCCGCCACGGCCGAGGAGAACCTCGCCTTCTGGGAACGGACCCTGCGCGACGCCCCCGCGGCGACCGAACTGCTCGGCTCGGGCGGCCGGGCCACGGCCCGCACCAACCGGGGCACGACCACCCGGTTCACCCTGCCCGCCCAACTCTCCGCCGCCGTCCGCGCGTTCGGCCGCACCCACCGGGTGAGCCCCGCCGTGACGCTGCTCGCCGGGTTCGCCGCGCTGCTCACCCGCTACTCCGGGCAGCAGGACCTGGTCATCGGGACCTCGCTGGCCGGCCGGGACGATCCGCGGACGGACCGGCTGGTGGACTGCCTGGTCAAGGTGGTCCCGCTGCGGATCACCGCCGGCCCGGGCACCGGCTTCGCCAAGCTGGTCGGCACCGCCCGGGACGCGTTCCTCGACGCCCTGGAGCACCAGGACGTCGCCCTGGAGGAGCTGGCCCGACGGCTCGGCACCGACCGGGACGGCTCCCCGCTGTTCCGGATCCTGTTCGGCTACGCCCGCGGGCACGCCGCACCGCCGATGGCGGGGCTGGAGACGGCCCACGTCCCGGTGCACACCGAGACCGCCAAGTTCGACCTCACCTGGAACGTCAACGACGACGGCGAGCGGATCGAGGTCGAGGTCGAGCACCGGACCGAGCTGATCGACGCGGAGCTGGTCGGCCAGCTGGCCGGGCACTGGAGCCGGCTGCTCGGGTCCCTGCTGGCCGAGCCGGACGCGCCCGTGGCGCGGGCCGAGCTGCTGTCGGCCGAGGAGCGGGCGCAACTCGTCGGGACGGCCCCGGCACCGCGGGTGCGGACGTCGGCGCCGGAGCGGTTCGCCGCGCGGGTGGCGGCGGCCGGCGACCGGGTCGCGGTCACCGACGGCACCGGCACCCGACTGACCTACCGTCAGCTCGACGAGCGCGCGGCCCGGCTCGCCGCGCTGCTCGCCGGGGAGGGCGTCCGGCGGGGCGACCGGGTCGGGCTCTGCCTCGGCCGCTCCGTCGACCTGGTCGCCGCCGTCCTCGCCGTCTGGCGGCTCGGCGCCGCCTACGTCCCCGTCGACCCCGACAACCCCGCGGAGCGGCTCGCGTACGTCCTCGGCGACGCCCGGGCGCCGCTCGTCCTCGCCGACCCCGACACCGCCGGGCGGGTCCCGGAGGGCCCCTGGCGCACCCTCGTCACCACCGGGGCGACGGAGGCCGCGCACACCGGGCCGGTCCGGCCGGCGGCGGGCGAGGCCGCCTACGTCATCTACACCTCGGGCTCCACCGGCCGGCCGAAGGGCGTCGAGGTCACCCACGGCAACCTGGCCGCGCTGCTGGACGCGGGGGCGGAGACCGTCGGCCTGCACGACACCGACGTCTGGTCGCTGTTCCACTCCTTCGCCTTCGACTTCTCGGTCTGGGAGATCTGGGGCGCCCTCGCCCACGGCGGCCGCCTGGTGGTCGTCCCGCGCGACGTGACGCGCGACCCGGCGGCCTTCCGCGACCTGCTGGTCCGCGAGCGGGTCACCGTCCTGAACCAGACGCCCTCCGCGTTCCGGCAGCTGGTGACCGAGGACGAGCGCCACCCGCGGGACGAACTGGCGCTGCGCCTGGTCGTGTTCGGAGGTGAGGCGCTCGACCTGGCCTCCGTCCGCAGCTGGTGGCGCCGCCACGCGCCCGACCGCCCGGTCCTGGTCAACATGTACGGCATCACCGAGACCACCGTCCACGTCACCTGGCAGGTCCTGGACGAGGAGCGGCTCGGCTCCAGCAGCAGCCCGATCGGCCGGGCCCTGCCGGGCTACCGGGCGCTCGTGCTGGACGGCCACGGCGAGCCGGTGCCGGTCGGCGTGCGGGGCGAACTGTACGTCGGCGGCGAGGCGGTGGCCCGGGGCTACCTCGGACGACCGGACCTCACCGCCCAGCGCTTCGTCCCCGACCCGTTCACCGACCTGCCCGGCGCCCGGCTGTACCGCAGCGGCGACCTCGCCCGCTGGACCGCCGCCGGCGAGCTCGAGTACCTCGGCCGCGACGACGACCAGGTCAAGATCCGCGGCTTCCGGATCGAACTCGGCGAGGTGGCGGCCGCGATCGGCCGGCACCCGTCCGTCCGGGGCGTCACCGCGGTGGTCCGCGAGGACTCCCCCGGCGACCGCCGGCTGGTCGCCTACGCGGCCTGCCCCGAGGGGACGGACGCCCAGGAGCTGCGCGACTTCGCGGCCGGGCACCTGCCCGCCCACATGGTCCCCGCCGCGGTCGTGACCCTGGAAACCCTCCCGCTGACCCGCAACGGGAAGATCGACCACGCCGCCCTGCCCGCACCGGAGTTCTCCGGCGACGCCGCCGCCTACGTGGCACCGCGCACCCCCGCCGAGCAGGCCCTCGCCGGGATCTGGGCCGAGATCCTCCAGGTCGAGCGGGTCGGCGCCGAGGACGGCTTCTTCGACCTCGGCGGCGACTCCATCCGGGCCGTACAGGTGGCCGCCCTCGCCCGGGGCCGCGGCCTCGGCATCGCCGTCGCCCAGATCTACCGGCACCGCACCCTCGCCGACCTGGCCGCGGCCGCCGACACGGCCGAGGACCGCGCGCGCACCGAGCCCTTCCAGTTGCTCTCCGCGGCCGACCGGGCCCGGATCGCCGACGGCCCCGGCGCCGGCCTCGACGACGCCTACCCCATGACGGCGCTCCAGGTCGGGATGATCTACCACATGGCGTCCGACCTCCGGGTGCTCCCGTACGTCAACGCCGCCAGCTACCGGCTGCCGTACCGGTTCGACGAGGAGGCGTTCGGCCGCGCCGTCCGGGCCGTGGTCGCCCGGCACCCCGTCCTGCGGACCGGCTTCGACCTGACCGGCTACGGCGAGCCCCTGCAACTCGTCCACCGCGAGGCCGAGCTGCCGGTCCTGGTCGAGGACCTGCGGGGGCTGTCACCGGCCGAGCAGGACCGGGCCGTCGACGAACTGATGGAGCGCGAGCGCCGCCCGTTCGAGCTGGAGCGGCCGCCGATGCTGCGCTTCGCCGTCCAGGTGCTCGGCGACGACAGCTTCCAGTGGACGCTGGTCGAGCACCACTCCATCCTCGACGGCTGGAGCCTGTGGTCGACCATCACCGAGATCCTGCTGCACTACACCCGGCTCCTGGACGGCGAGGGCCTGGCCCAACTCCCGCCCCCGGCCTCGGCCTACCGCGACTTCGTCGCCCTGGAGCAGCGGGCCTCGGCCTCGCCCGAGGCCCGGCGGTTCTGGTCCGAGACGCTGGCCGGGCACACCCTGCCGGAGCTCCCGGCGCTCGCCGGGCAGGAGCCCACGCCGGCCGGCCAGGAGCTGCGCGGCGACGGCGCCAGCGGCGTGGTCGGCGGGTACGGCTGGCGCGACGCGCACCTGCCGGCCGACCTCGGCCCGCGGGTCGGGGCGCTGGCCAAGCGGCTCGGCGTGCCGGAGAAGACCGTCCTGCTCGCCGCGCACCTCCAGGTGATCGCGGCGCAGACCGGCCTGGACGACGTCTGCTGCGGCGTCACGCTCAACGGCCGGCTGGAGGAGACCGGTGGGACGGAGGCCCGCGGGCTGTTCCTCAACACCGTGCCGTTCCGGCTCGCGGTGGGCGGCGGACGCCGCTCCGACCTGGTCCGCCGGGTCTTCGAGGCGGAGGCCCGGATCCTGCCCCACCGTCGGCTGCCGCTGGCCCGGATCCGGCAGCTCGCCGGCGGGCGCGACCTGTTCACGACCAACTTCACCTTCAACAACTTCCACGTCATGCGCGACACCATGGGCGACGGCGCCCACGCGGACCTGCTCAGCGGCCTCGGCGAACTCACCGCCAGCCGCCGGGTGGAGCCGGCCGACGTCCCGCTCACCGTCACCTTCTTCCGCAACCCGCTCACCGACGGGCTGCAGCTGTGCATCGACTACGACGCCAACCGGCTGAGCCCGGCCCAGATCGAGGAGATCGCCGACCAGCACGTCCGGGCGGTCGAGTCACTGGTCGGCGACCCGGACGGTGAACTCGCCGCCCCGGTCACGGCGCAGGCCCTGCCGCGCGCAGAAGCCGTCGCACCGCGGGACGCCGCTCCGCGGGACGTCGCACCGCAGGGCGTCCTGGCGCGCTTCGCCGCGCAGGTCGCGGCGAACGGTGACGGCACCGCCGTCGCCGACGCGACGGGCGGCCGGCTGACCTACCGCGAGCTCGACGAGCGCGCGGCCCGGCTCGCCGCCCTGCTCGCCGGGGCCGGAGTGGGCCGCGGCGACCGCGCCGGGATCTGCCTCGGCCGCACCGTTGACATGGTCGCCGCCGTCCTCGCCGTCTGGCGGCTCGGCGCCGCCTACGTCCCGGTCGACCCCGACTACCCGGCGAGCCGGATCGAGTTCGTGCTCAAGGACGCGGACGTCCCGCTCGTCCTCACCGACCCGGACACCACCGGCCGCATCCCGGACGGCCCCTGGCGCACCCTCGACACCACCCTGGCGACGGACGCCGTCCACCCCGGGACGGTCCGCCCGGAGGCCGCCGAACTCGCCTACGTCATCTACACCTCCGGCTCCACCGGCACGCCCAAGGGCGTCGAGGTGGAGTGGCGGTCGCTGGACAACCTGGTGGCCGTCGCGGACGAGGTGATGGACCTGCGCCCCGAGGACCGGCTGCTCCAGTTCGCGTCGCTGAGCTTCGACGTGTCCGTCGCGGACCTGGTGTCCGTCCTCACCACCGGCGCCACCTTCGTGGTCTCCCCCGGCGGGGCCGACCGGGTCGGCGAGGGGCTGGTCGCGGCGATCCGCGCGCACCGGCCGACCGTCGTCTCGATGCCGCCGAGCGTCCTGGCCGGCCTGGAACCCGGTGACCTGCCCGCGCTGCGCCGGGTCGTCGTCGCCGGCGAGGCGCTGCCGGCCCCGCTGGCCGCCCGCTGGGCCGCGGTGGCCGAGCTGGTCAACGCCTACGGCCCGACCGAGGCCACCGTCTACGCGACCGCCCACCGCTGCGCCGCCGACGGCGAGGTACTGATCGGCCGGGCCGTCCCCGGCGCCGTCGCCCACGTCCTGGACGGGACCGGACGGCCGGTGCCGGCCGGGGCGCGCGGGGAGCTCTGCATCGGCGGCACCGGTGTGGCCCGCGGCTACCTGGGCCGTCCGGGCCTGACCGCCGAGCGCTTCGTCCCGGACCCGTCCGGCGCGGTGCCCGGGGCGCGGCTGTACCGGACCGGCGACGTCGCCCGGTGGACGGCCACCGGTGAGCTGGAGTACCTGGGGCGCACCGACGACCAGGTGAAGATCCGCGGCCTGCGGATCGAGCTCGGCGAGGTCGAGTCGCACCTGCGGGCGCACCCCGGCGTCGCCGCGGGCGCCGCCGCCGCGCTCGGCGAGGGCGCGGAGCGCCGGCTGGTGGGGTACGTCGTCCCGGCCGCCTCCGCCACGGTCTCGGCCGAGGACGTGCGCGCCTGGCTGGGCCGCCGGCTCCCGGCGTACCTGGTGCCCTCGGCGGTGGTGGTGCTGGACGCGCTGCCGCTCTCGGCCAGCGGCAAGGTGGACCGCGCGGCGCTGCCGGCGCCCGTCCGCCCCGCCGCCGACCCGGCCGGGCAGGTGGCGCCGCGGACCCCGCTGGAGGAGACCCTGGCCCGGGTGTGGGCGGAGATCCTCCAGGTGGAGCGCGTCGGCGCGGAGGACGACTTCTTCGACCTCGGCGGCGACTCCATCCGGGCGGTGCAGATCGCCTTCCGGATCAAGCGTGAGCTCGGCCTCGCGCTCAAGCCGGTCGACGTCCAGCTCCACCCCACGGTCGCCGAACTCGCGCACCACCTCTCCGACTGACGTTCCGTCCATACCTGTTCAGAAAACCCATTCCGCTTGTGGAGGTTGCCATGTCCAACGACGAACTCGACCTGGACTACAAGGTCGTGGTGAACGACGAGGAGCAGTACTCGATCTGGCCCGAGGACCGGGACAACCCGCCCGGCTGGCAGGACGCCGGCGCCCGGGGCAAGAAGCCGGACTGCCTGGAGTGGATCGAGCGGAACTGGACCGACATGCGGCCCAAGAGCCTGCGCAGCGCCTAGTCACCATCGTTCGGGACGGAGTTGGAGGTACATCTGATGTCACACGGTCTGGACGCCCTGAAAGACGGGTCGGCTCCCGTCCCGGCACCCCTCTCGCCGGACACACCCGCCGCGGCGGGTGCCGGCCGGCTGCCGCTGTCCCTGGCACAGCAGCGGCTGTGGTTCCTCTCCAGGCTCGGGGAGTTCCGGGCCGGGTACAACATGCCCCGGGTGCTCCGGATCTCCGGGCCCCTGGACCGGGCAGCGCTGACCGCGGCGCTCGGCGACGTCGTCCGCCGCCACGCGGCGCTGCGGACGGTGTTCCCGGAGGTCGCCGGGCAGCCGTGGCAGCAGGTCGTGGCCCCCGGCGAGGTCGCCGGGCGGTTCACGGTGGAGACCGCCGAGTGCGCCGCCGGGGAGCTGGCCGGCCGGGTCGACCTGGCCTGCCGGCACGAGTTCGACCTGACCTCCGAACTCCCGGTAAGGGCCTGGCTGTTCGCGACCGGCCCGGCGGAGCACGTGCTGGTGCTGGTGCTCCACCACATCGCCGCGGACGGCTGGTCGCTCGGGCTCGTGGAGCGCGACCTCGGCACCGCCTACGCCGCCCGCCGTTCCGGCGCCGAGCCGGTCTGGCCCGCCCTGCCCCTGGAGTACCCGGAGCACGCGGTGCGCCAGCGCTCGGCGCTCGGCGCGGAGGACGATCCGCACAGCCTCCTCTCCCAGCAACTCGACTACTGGCGCGAGGAGTTGCGCGGCTCCCCGCAGGAGCTGCCGCTGCCCCGGGACCGGCAGCGGCCGCCGACGGCGGGCCCCTCGCCCGCCGGGACGGTGCGCTTCGAGGTCGACGCCGACACCCACCGGGCGCTGGCGCGGCTGGCCCGCGAGCACCGGGTCACACCCTTCGTGGCGCTGCAGGCGGCGTTCGCGGCGCTGCTGAGCCGGCTGGGGGCGGGCACCGACATCCCGATCGGCGCGCCGGTGGACGGCCGTACGGACGAGGACCTGCAGGAGCTCGTCGGCTTCTTCGTCAACACCCTGGTGTTCCGGGTCGACTGCTCGGGCGATCCGAGCTTCGGCGAGCTGCTGAAGCGGGTGCGGCGCACGGCCCTGACGGCCTTCGCCCACCAGGACGTCCCCTTCGACCGGGTGGTCGAGGCCGTCAACCCCGTCCGTACGGCGGCCGGCAACCCGCTCTTCCAGGTGAGCTTCTCGCTGGAGGCCGCCGGGGACGGCGGCGGCCTGGTCCTGCCGGGCCTGACGGTCGCCGATGAGCCGTTCGCGGCGGGCGCGGCCAAGTTCGACCTCAGCCTCGGTCTGACCGAGCACCGCGCGGACGGGCAGCCGGCCGGCCTGAGCGGCGTGCTGGAGTACGCGGAGGACCTGTTCGACCGGGCCACCGCCGAGGCGCTGGCCCGCCGCTGGCAGCTGCTGCTCGCCGGGGCGCTGGCCGAGCCGGCCCGGCCGGTCGGCGAACTCCCGCTGATGGACGGGGCCGAGCGGCAGCGGCTGCTCGACCTGGGCGACGGGCCCGAGGGCGTGCTGCCCGAGGTGGTGCCCTCGGCGGTCGAGCGGTTCGCGGCGCAGGTCGCGGCGGCCGGCGACCGCACCGCCGTCGGCGACGGCACCGGCGCCCGGCTGAGCTACCGTCAACTCGACGAGCGGGCGGGCCGGATCGCCGCGCTGCTGGCCGAGCAGGGGGTCCGGCGGGGCGACCGGGTCGGGCTCTGCCTCGGCCGCTCCGTCGACATGGTGGCCGGTGTGCTCGCCGTCCTGCGGCTCGGCGCGGCCTACGTCCCCGTCGACCCCGACTACCCGCCGGCCCGCCTGGAGTTCGTCCTCGGCGACGCCCGGGTCCCGATCGTCCTGACCGACCCCGGGACCGCCGCCCGCGTGCCGGACGGGCCGTGGCGCACCCTCGACGTCACCCGGACGACCGACGCCGCCGTCCCGGCACCGGTACGGCCCGAGCCGGCCGAACTCGCCTACGTCATCTACACCTCGGGATCCACCGGCCGGCCCAAGGGCGTCGAGGTCACCCACGGCAACCTCGCCGTGTTCCTGGCCTCCACCCGGCTCCTCTCGGACGCGTCGGAGACCGACGTGTGGACGCTGTTCCACTCGCTCGCCTTCGACTTCTCGGTCTGGGAGATCTGGGGCCCGCTGGCCTTCGGCGGCCGCCTGGTCGTCGTCCCCCGCGAGGCGGTGATGGACCCGGACGCGCTGCACGCGCTGCTGGCCCGGGAAGGGGTCACCGTCCTCAGCCAGACCCCGTCCGCCTTCCGGCAGTTCGCGGCCCGGGAGGAGCGCCACCCGGTGGACGCGCTGGGGCTGCGGATGGTCGTGCTCGGCGGCGAGGCGCTCGACCTCGCGACGGTCGGCAAGTGGCAGCGCCGGCACCCCGCGGACACCACCCGGCTGGTGAACGCCTACGGCGCCACCGAGAACACGGTGCTCACGACCTGGCGGGTGATGGCCCCCGTCAGCACCGGCACCGGGGCCGAGGCGAACGTCTCCCCCATCGACGGGACCATTCCGGGCTGGCGGCTGGCCGTCCTGGACGCCCGCGGCGAGCCGGTGCCCACCGGGGTCGTCGGCGAGATCCACGTCGGCGGTCCCGGCGTGGCCCGCGGCTACCTCGGCCGCCCCGCGCTGACCGCCGAGCGCTACCTCCCGGACCCGTTCACCGACGTGCCCGGCGCCCGGCTCTACCGGACCGGCGACCTCGGCCGCTGGAACGCCGCCGGTGAGCTGGAGTACTGCGGCCGCACCGACGACCAGGTCAAGATCCGCGGCTTCCGGATCGAACTCGGCGAGGTCGAGGCCGCGATCGCCCGGCACCCGTCCGTCCAGGGCGCCGCCGTGGTGGTCCGCGAGGACACCCCCGGCGACCGCCGGCTCGTCGCCTACGCCGCCTGCCCCGACGGGACGGACGCCCGCGAACTGCGCGAGTTCGCCACCGGCCACCTGCCCGCCCACATGGTCCCCGGGGCGATCGTCGTCCTGGAGGCGCTGCCGCTGACCCGCAACGGGAAGGTCGACCGCGCCGCCCTGCCCGTACCGGAGGTCTCCGCCCGGGCCGCCGGCCGCGAGCCCGCGAACCCGACCGAGGCGGCCCTGTGCGCGCTCTTCGCCGAGGTCCTGGAGGTGGAGCGGGTCGGCGTCGAGGACGCCTTCTTCGAGCTCGGCGGGCACTCGCTGCTGGTCATCCGGCTGGTGGACCGGATCCGCTCCGCCCTCGGCGTGGAGCTGTCCGTCCGGGCCGTGTTCGAGGCCGCGACCCCGGCCGGCCTGGCCGCGCTCGTCGACCTCGGGCAGCGGGCCCGCCCGGCCGTGCGGCCCGCCGTCCGCCCGGAGCGCCTGCCGCTCTCCTTCGCCCAGCGCCGCCTCTGGTTCCTCAACGAACTCGACGGCGGGGCGGCCTACAACATCCCGTACGCGGCCCGGCTCTCCGGCCGCCTGGACGTCGAGGCGCTGACCGCCGCCCTGGCCGACGTCGTCGACCGGCACGAGGCGCTGCGCACCGTGCTGCCCACCGAGGACGGCCGGCCCTGGCAGCAGGTCCTCACCGGCCCGGACGCCCGGCCGGAACTGCCCGTCACCGACACCACGCCGGAGGCGCTGGAGGCCGGGCTCACCGAGGAGAGCAACCGGGCCTTCCGGCTCACCACCGAACCCGCCCTGCGCGCCCGGCTCTTCCGCCTCGCCCCGGACGAGCACGTCCTCCTGCTGGTCGTCCACCACGTGGCCTGCGACGGCTGGTCGCTGGAGCCGCTGCTGGACGACCTCGCCGAGGCGTACGCGGCACGCCGCACCGGCAGCGCCCCGGCCTGGCCGCCGCTGCCCGTCCAGTACGCCGACTTCACGCTCTGGCAGCGCGAGCTGCTCGGCGCCGAGGACGACCCGGCGAGCCGGCTCACCCAGCAGACCGAGTACTGGCGCCAGGCCCTGGCCGGCGTCCCCGACCAGCTCGCGCTGCCCTTCGACCGGCCGCGCTCGGGCACCGTCAGCCTGCGCGGCGGCGAGGTCGCGGTCGAGGTCGGCCCGACCCTGCACGCGGCCCTGGCCGCCGTCGCGCGGGCCCACGACTGCACCGTCTTCATGGCGCTGCAGGCCGCGGTGGGCGTGGTGCTCTCCCGCTCCGGGGCCGGGCCCGACATCCCGCTGGGCACGGCCACCTCCGGGCGCGCCGACGGCGTGCTGGACGGCCTGGTCGGCTTCTTCGCCAGCACCCTGGTGCTGCGCACCGACCTCTCCGGCGACCCGACCTTCACCGAGCTCCTCGGCCGGGTCCGGGAGACGGACCTCGGCGCCTACGCCCACCAGGACGTCCCGTTCGAGACCCTGGTCGAGGCGCTCAACCCGGCCCGGGTGCCCGGCGCCAACCCGCTGTTCCAGGTCAGCGTCTCCATGCTGAACAGCATCAGCGCGGAGCTCGCCCTCCCGGAGCTGGCGGTCGCCCCGCACGACCTGAGCATGGGGATCTCCGCCTTCGACCTGTCCTTCGTGTTCGGCGAGCGCCCGGGCGGCGCGGCCGGGGCCGGGCCGGCCACCGGCCTGGTCGCCGCGATCGGGTACGACGCCGACCTGTTCGACCACGCCACCGTCGAGGGCATCGCCGCCCGGCTGGTACTGGTGCTGGAGGCGATGGCCGCCGACCCGGGCCGCCGGATCGGCGCGGTGGAGCTGCTCTCCGCCCGGGAGCGGCAGCAGGTCCTGCGGGACTGGAACGACACCGCCACCGAGGTGCCGACGGGGACGGTGCCCGAGCTCTTCGCCGCCCGGGTCGCGCACACCCCCGCGGCACCGGCGGTGCGCCACCTCGGCACCGAGCTGAGCTACGCCGAACTCGACGCCCGCGCCAACCGGCTGGCGCACGAGCTGATCGCCCGGGGCATCGGTCCCGGCCGTCTGGTGGCCCTCGCCCTGCCCCGCTCGGAGCAGATCGTGGTGGCCCTGCTCGCGGTCCTCAAGGCCGGGGCGGCCTACCTCCCGGTCGACCCGTCCTACCCCGCCGACCGGGTCGCCTTCATGCTGCGGGACGCCGCCCCGGCCTGTGTGCTCAGCACCGGCAAGGTCGCCGCCGCCCTGCCCGGCGGCCCGGCCCTCCCCGTCCTGGCGCTGGACGACGAGCGGGTGCGCCGCTCGGTCGCCCAGCGACCGGCCACCGCGCCCGCCGACGCCGACCGGACCGCGCCGCTGCTGCCCGCCCACCCGGCGTACGTCATCTACACCTCGGGGTCGACGGGCCGCCCCAAGGGCGTGGTGGTCTCCCACCGCGGCCTGCCCAGCATGGTGCGCGCCCAGGCGGCGACGCTCGGCGTCGACGCCGGCAGCCGGGTGCTGCAGTTCGCCTCGATGAGCTTCGACGCCTCGGTCTGGGACACCTGGATGGCGCTGCTGACCGGCGGCTGCCTGGTCGTCGTGCCGGAGTCCGACCGGATCCCCGGCCCGGGCCTGGCTGACTTCCTGCGGGTGCACGGCATCACCCACGCCACCCTGCCGCCGGCCGTGGTCCTCGCCACCGAGTTCGACGAGGACGTCGCCGGGGTCACGCTGATCACCGCCGGCGAGGCCTGCACGCCCGCCGTCCTCGACGCGGCCCGCCACTTCGCCAAGGTGGTCAACGCCTACGGCCCCACCGAGTCCACGGTCTGCGCGACCATGCGCGTCGTCGACGGGGTGCCGGAGGCCGTCCCGATCGGCCGGCCGGTGGCGAACACCCGGGTGTTCGTGCTGGACGCGCTGCGGCGCCCCGTCCCGCCCGGCGTGCCCGGGGAGCTGTACCTCGCGGGGGCCGGGCTGGCCACCGGCTACCTGAACCGGCCCGCGCTGACCGCCGAGCGCTTCCTGCCGAACCCCTTCGGCGCGCCCGGGGAAAGGATGTACCGCACCGGCGACCTGGTGCGCTGGACCGCGGACGGCGAGCTGGTCTTCCTCGGCCGGACGGACGAGCAGATCAAGATCCGGGGCTTCCGGGTCGAGCCCGGCGAGGTCGAGGCGGTGCTCACCGGCCACCCGGAGGTCGCCCACGCCGCGGTGATCGCCCGGGAGGACCGCCCCGGGGACGTCCGGCTGGTGGCCTACGCCGTCCTGACGGCCGGTCGGCCGCCGCAGGACGGGGACCTCGCCGCCGAACTGCGGCGGTACGCGGCCGAGCGCCTGCCGGAGTACCTGGTCCCCGGCGACGTGGTGCTCCTCGACCAGCTGCCGCTGACACCGAGCGGGAAGGTGGACCGCAAGGCCCTGCCCGCGCCCGCGTCCCCGTCCGACGGCCCCGCCGCGGCGGGCCGGGCCGACCAGGACACCCCCGAGGACCCGCGGGTCGCCGTCCTGGTCCGGCTCTTCGCGCAGGAGCTCGGCCTGGACCGGGCCGGCCCGGACGACTCCTTCTTCGAGCTGGGCGGCCACTCGCTGCTGGCGACCCGGCTGATCGGCCGGATCCGCGCCCTGCTCGGCGTCGAGATCGGCATCACCACGCTGTTCGAGGCACCCACCCCGGCCGGCCTCGCGGCCCGGCTGGACGAGGCCCCGACCGACCCGTACGCCAACGTCATCGAGCTCCGGCGCGGCCCGGCGAGCAGCCGTCCGGTCTTCTGCATCCACCCCATCGGCGGGCTCAGCTGGTGCTACAGCTCCGTCCTGCCCCACCTGGAGCGGGACCAGCCGGTCTACGGGATCCAGGTGACGGAGAGCCACGGCCGCTTCAAGGCGGTGGAGTCGCTCGACGCGCTGGCCCGGCGCTACGCCGACCTGATCACCGCGACGCACCCCGACGGCCCGTACGTCCTCATGGGCTGGTCGCTGGGCGGGGTGCTGTGCTACGAGGTCGCCCGCCTGCTGGAGGCCTCCGGGCGGACCGTCGACCTGGTCGTCCTCTACGACGCCTGGCCGTACGAGCGGCCGGTGACGCCCGAGGAGCTGGACGGCGACTTCGCCGCCTGGGTGACCGGCGAGGTGATCGCCGGCCCGACCGCCGACGGCGCCCTGGACGCCCGCCAGAGCCGGGCCCTGGTCCGCGCGGCCAAGGGCGTCGCCGCCCTCCTCGGGCCGCCGCACCCGGACGGCTACCACGGGCGGGTGCTGAGCATCGCCGCCGCCAAGACCGTCGCCGAGCGGGGCTCCGCGGCGCAGGCCTGGCAGCCGTACCTCACCGCGGCCGAGCACCACGTGGTGGACTCCGACCACGACGCGATGATGACGGCCGCCGTCATGGAGCAGTCGGGGCCGCTGGTGACGGCCGCCCTGGCGGCCCGGCCGGCCCCGTCGACCGGGACGGAGGCCGGCCGTGACTGACCACCGCGCCTCCGGCCCCGCCGTCGATCCCGGCCTCGACCGGGACCTCGACCCCGACCTGGACATCCCGGACCCGCGCGATCCGCGTCCGCTCGGCGACGACCGCCTGGTCTTCATCCGCCCGGTGCTCGACCCGGGCGGGAAGGTCGTCGCCGGGAACTTCTCCTACTACGACGCCTCCGAGGACACCGCCGGGTTCGAGGAGTCCCGGGTCCGCTACGCCTTCGGCACCGAGCGGCTGTTCATCGGCCGCTACTGCTCGATCGCGGCGGGCGTGACCTTCGTGATGGCCGGCGCGAACCACGTCTTCGACGGCCCGACGGGCTACCCGTTCCTCAGCTTCGAGGGCGACTGGCGCGACGGCCTGATCGACGACCTGATCGCCCGGGGGCCGGGCCGCAAGGGCGACACCCGGATCGGCAACGACGTCTGGATCGGCCGCGGCGCCACCGTCATGCCCGGCGTGACCGTCGGAGACGGCGCCATCATCGGCGCCGGCGCCCTGGTCGCCTCCGACGTGGCGCCTTACACGATCGTGGGCGGCAACCCGGCCCGGGTGATCCGCGCCCGCTACGGCCCCGAGGACGTCGAGCGGCTGCTCACCGCCCGCTGGTGGGACTGGCCGGTGGCGGCCGTCTCCCGGCACCTCCCGGAGCTGGTCCTCGGCCGGCCCGAACAGATCCTGTCCATCGCGCGGGCCGAGCAACTCCTCGCCCCCGCGCCCGCGACCACCCAGCGGAGCGCATCATGACCACAGCGACCGGAGCCCCGCCGGCGGTCGACCTCGCGGACCCCGCCCTGTACGGGGCCGGCGACCCGGAGGCGGTGTGGGCCGCCCTGCGCCGCGACCACCCGGTGCACTGGAACGAGTCCCCGGACGGCGGCGGTTTCTGGGCCGTCACCCGCCACGCCGACGTCCAGCGGGTGCTGAAGGACACCGCGACCTTCACCTCGGCCCAGGGCATGCGGATCGGCCACAACCCGACCGCCACCGCCGAGGCCGCCGGGAAGATGCTCATCGTCACGGACGCGCCCCGGCACGGGAAGATCCGGCGGGTCATCAGCTCCGCGTTCACCCCGCGCACCGTCGCCCGCCTGGAACAGAACATGCGGACGATCGTGCGCGAGGAGCTGGAGCCGGTACTGGACGGTGAGCCCTGCGAGTTCACCGACTTCGCCGCCGTCCTGCCGGTAGCGGTGATCTGCGACCTGCTGGGCGTGCCGAAGAGCGACTGGGCGTTCATGCTGAAGTCCACCCGGGCCGCCTTCGGCGCCTCCGAGGTCGACCCGATCGCCCGGCTCGAAGCACACGCCGGCATGCTCGCCTACTACGCCGACCTCGTCGACTTCCGCCGGGACGAACCGGGCGACGACGTCATCAGCGCCATGGTGAACGGCACGGTCGACGGCGAGCCGCTCACCGACGAGGAGATCTTCCTCAACTGCGACGGCCTCATCTCGGGCGGCAACGAGACCACCCGGCACGCCACCGTCGGCGGGCTCCTCGCCCTCGCCGCCGACCCCGGGCAGTGGCGGCTCGCGGCCGCCTCCCCGGACCGGATGGACGGCGTCGTCGACGAGATCCTGCGCTACACCAGCCCGGCCATGCACGTGCTGCGCACGGCCTCCCGGGACACCGAGATCGCCGGCCGGCCGATCAGGGCCGGCGACCCGGTGACGGTCTGGATGCCGTCCGCCAACCGGGACGGGACGGTCTTCGAGGCGCCCGAGCGCTTCGACGTCCGGCGCACGCCCAACCCGCACGTCGCCTTCGGCGTGGGCCCGCACTTCTGCCTGGGCGGCGCGCTCGCCCGTACCGAACTCCGGGTGCTGTTCACCGAACTGCTCGCCGCGGCCGGATCCGCCGAACCGGCCGGCCCGGCCCGCCGGCTGCACTCCAACCTCATCTGGGGCTACGAGTCCGCCCCCGTCCTGCTGCACCCCCGCGCCGAGCGGGAGCGACGGTGAAGCCGCTCGCGGACCCCCGGTTCCGCCGCCTGCTCATCGGCCAGGCGCTCTCCGGCTTCGGCAGCAGCGCCCTCTACCTGACGCTGGGCATCTGGGCCAAGGACCTCACCGGCAGCAACGCCGCCGCCGGCGGGGTCGAGGCCGCCCTCGGCGCGCCCATGGTGCTGTCGCCGCTCTTCGGCCACCTGGCCGACCGGGTGCGGCGGCGGCCGCTGCTCATGGCCACCAACGCCCTGATGGCGCTGGCCGTGCTGTCGCTGCTCGCGGTGCACGGTGGCGAACAGCTGTGGATCATCTACCTGGTGGCGGTCTGCTACGGCGTGGCCTTCGGCGTGCTCGGCGCCGCGTCGGCCGGAATCCGCCGGGACCTCCTCCCCGACGACCAGCTGACCGGCGCCAACGCCCTGCTCCAGACGGTCAGTCAGGGGCTGCGCATCGTCGCCCCGCTGGTCGGCGTGGCGATCTACGCGGCCGCCGGCGCCGGGACGCTCGCCGTGCTCAACTCCCTGACCTTCCTGGCCGCGATCCTGGCGCTGGCCGGCCTGCGGGTCGAGGAGTCGGTGGGAGCGGAGGCGTCCGGGGAGCCGTTCCGCCGCAGCGTCCTCGCGGGCATCCGGCACATCGCCGCCACCCCGGTGCTCGCCCAGATCGGCTACGCGGCGGCCTGCGCGTTCTGCGTCATCGGCCTGAGCCAGACCGTGATGTTCGCGGTGGTGGACGAGGGGCTGGGCCGGCCGCCGTCGGCGCTGGGCCCGCTCAACGCCGTGCAGGGCGTCGGCGCGGTGATCGGCGGCCTCACGGTCTCCGTGCTGATCCGGCGGGTCGGCATGGCGCGCACCGCCGGACTCGGGATCGGCGCGTTCACGGCGGCGGCGCTCGCCTACTGCGTGCCGAACCTGGCCTTCGTGGTCGCGGGCGAGGTCGCGGACGGGATCGCCATCACCTGGATCATGGTGGTGCTGTCGTCCGCGGCGCAGCTGCACACCCCGTCCCGGCTCCAGGGCCGCGTCAACGCCATCTGCACGATGCTGGTGCTGGTCCCGCAGTCGCTGTCGCTCGCCGCCGGCACGGTCCTGATCGACCGCTTCGACTACCGGACGCTGCTGGTCGTGATGGCGGCGGTCACCGCGGTCTGCGCCGCGGTGCTGGTGCTGAGGCCGCGCGTCGCGCTCACCGAGCGGACCTTCGTGACCTCGGGGAGCGCCGCCGGGGAGACCGATGCGGAAGCCGCCAACTCCGGCCCGGTGTCCAAGCGTTGAGTCCGGGCGACCGGCCCTGGAGCCCGCTGGGGCGCGGGCGGGACCGGACGCTCCGCTCAGGCCGCCAAAATTCTGACGGCTTGTCATGACTGAAACACCGTTCGACCGGGCATAACGCAATCAGTCCGCCGAGGGTCCCGGCTGAAGCTCCCCCACGAGCCCAACCGGGACCACGGCCGGCGACCGGGCCTGGACGTGACTCCCCCCACGGAGTGGCGACCAGGCCCGCTTGGTGTCCAACCAACGACACGCAGCGTACTTGTCATATCGACGTAACGCTACTGTGTCGTCCCGGACACTCGATCCACCCGTGCGAACCGGCCGTTCCGCTCAGGCCCGTTCCGGCGGCACCACCCCCGCACCGCCGGACGCCGGTATCATCGGTCCGGCTTCAGCGGCGCCGCGAATCACGGTGCGGTGCACACTCTTTGACGGTCCGTCGGACGTCGGACCGCGATGGGGGGCTCGCGTTGGAAGAACGCCCGGCCGGAACGGACCCGGACGCCGGGGTGCGGACGGACCACCCCGACCGGGGCCTGCCCGACCACCCGGCCGCCGAAGTCGTCCGGAAACCGCACCCCGCCGTCGCGTCCGCGGTGCTGCCGCCGTCGCTCCGCGGGTGGCTCGGGCCGGTCGCGGCCTTCGCCGCGCTGGTGGTCACCGTGCTCGGGATCCGGTACGCCGGTGCGGGCGGGCCCGGACCGGTGGACGCCCGGATCGGGGCGGCGCTGGACGGTGCGGGGCCGCCGTGGCGGCAACTCGCCCTGGCCCTGGACGCCCTGGGCGAACCGCCGGGGGCCGCGACGCTGGTGTTCTCCGCCGTGACGAGCTGTCTGCTGCTGCGGCGTCCGCGCGCGGCGGTGTTCCTGGTGGCCGCCGTCGCCGCGGCGGTGGGGGCGGCGACGCTGCTCAAGCACCTCGCCGGACGCACCATCCACGGCGACAACCTGTCCTACCCGAGCGGGCACACCGCCTTCGCGACCGCGGTCGCCCTGGTGGCGGCCCTGCTCGCGACGGGGCGCCGGGGCCGGAGCAGAGGCCGGGACGGGGGCCGGGACGGGAACGAGCCCGGCCCCGGCCCCGGCAGGGCGGCCGCCCTCCTGCTGCTGCTCGCCCCGGCGCTGGCCGCCGGGGCCGCGATGGGCTGGGCGGAGGTCGCCCTGGGCGCGCACTACCCGACCGACGCCCTCGGCGGCGGGTGCACCGCGCTTGCGGTGGTCCCGGCCGCCGGGTGGCTGGTCGACCGGGCGGCCGACCGGGCGGCCGCCCGAGCGGCTCGCAAGCCGGCCACCGCCGGTCGGCCCGGACGGGGGCCGCACTGACCTCGCGTCAGGCCAGTCGGCGGAACACCGGCTTCACCGGCCGCCCGCCCACCCAGGGGGTCGGGTCGCCGGCCTCCAGCGCCTTCCGGTAGACGGCGCAGGCCCCGGCCACCACCTCGACGGTGTGCTCGATGTCGGCGTCGTCGAGCGCGCTGCTCACCACGAACGACGGGGCCAGCACCCCGCCCAGGAGGAGTTGGCGCAGGAACAGGGTGCGGTACGGCTGCGACGGCTGCCCCTGCTCGTCGAGGGTGGCGAAGACCAGGTTGCTGGCCCGGCCCCGGACGAGGACGTGGTCGCCGACGCCGGCGGCCGCGGCGGCCTCGCGGACACCCGCGGCCAGCCGCTCGCCGAGGGCGTGCAGCCGGGCGGTGACGCCCTCCTCGGCGTAGGTGTCCTGCACGGCCATCGCGGCGGCCAGCGCGTGGGTCTCCGCGCCGTGCGTGGTGGACAGCAGGAACACCCGGTCCCCGGAGTGGCGCAGCCCGCCCCGCTCCATCAGCTCCCGGCGCCCGGCCAGCGCGGCCACGGCGAAGCCGTTGCCCAGCGCCTTGCCGAAGGTGGACAGGTCGGGGGTGACGCCGTACAGGCCCTGGGCGCCCGCCTCGGACCAGCGGAAGCCGGTGATCATCTCGTCGAAGACCAGCACGCAGCCGTGCCGGTGGGCCAGTTCGCGCAGGCCGGCGAGGTATCCGGGCGGCGGCTCGGCGTGTCCGGCGGGTTCGAGGATCAGGCAGGCGACCTCGTCCCGGTACCGGGTGAGCAGTTCCTCGGTGGCGGCCAGGTCCCCGTACGGGAACGCCACGGTGAGCTCGGTGGTCGCGGCCGGGATCCCGGCGGACATCGGCGTGGTGCCGATGAACCAGTCGTCGACGGAGAAGAACGGGTGGTCGGCGCAGACGGCCACCCGGGAGCGCCCGGTGACGGCGCGGGCGAGCCGCACCGCGGCGGTGGTGGCGTCGGAGCCGTTCTTGGCGAACTTCACCATCTCGGCGGTCGGCACGGTGGCCAGGAAGCGTTCCGCGGCCTCGACCTCCACGACGGACGGCCGGACGAAGTTGCCGCCCCGGTCCAGCTCGCGCCGCACCGCCTCGACCACCCGCGGGTGGGCGTGGCCGAGGCTGACCGACCGCAGGCCGGAGCCGTACTCGACGTAGCGGTTGCCGTCGAGGTCCCACACGTGGGCGCCCCGGCCGTGGCTGATGACCGGGGCCAGGTCCTCGGGGTACTGGTCGTCACCCTTGGCGTAGGTGTGGGCGCCCCCGGGGATCAGGGCGTGCAGCCGCTCGTTCGTCGCCCGCGACCGGGGCAGGCCGAACCCCTCGGTGTGTCCGGTGTCCACGCCGGCCTCACCCCTTCCTGTGCCGCAGGACCTCGGCGAGGCTCGGTGCCTCGCTGTCCCGCTTGGACACCGACACGGCCGGCAGCGGCCAGGGGACGGCGAGTTCCGGGTCGTCGAAGGCGATCGTCACGTCCTCGGCCGGATCGTGCGGCCGGTCGATCCGGTACGAGACGTCGGCGGTGTCGGTCAGCGCCTGGAAGCCGTGCGCGCACCCCGCCGGGATGTACACGCTCACCTGCGTCTCGCCGGACAGTTCGAAGTGGGCCTGGTTGCGGTAGGTCGGCGAGTCCGGCCGCAGGTCCACGACGACGTCGAAGACCTTCCCGGACGAGCACCGCACCAGCTTGGCCTCGCCGGCGCCGGAGCGCAGGTGCAGGCCGCGCAGCACGCCCAGGACGGAGCGGGACAGGCTGTGCTGGACGAAGGCGTCCGGGTCGAGCCCCACCGAGCGGATCACCTCGGCGTCGAAGGTGCGGCAGAAGAAGCCGCGTTCGTCCGCGTACGGTGTGGGTTCGAACAGGTACGCACCGGCGATCGCCGGGACTTCGGTCACCTTCATGGGGCCTCCCGCTGGGCTTGGCTGTGGGCATCGGATCGGGTCCGGGCGTGGTCGGCGCTCGGGAAGAGGGCCGCGGTCAGGGCGGTGAACTGGTGCTCCAGGCGCCGGGCGGCGGTCAGGTTCCGCTCGGTGAGGGTCCGTCTCAGCTCCATCGATCTCTTCTCCAGGTCCCGGAACTGTTCGAGCAGGCGGTCGGCGTCGACCTCGCGCGCCGGGTGGCAGTACACGCCGAGGCCCATGTCCGCCATGAGCGCCTCGCTCTTGGTCGCGTAGCAGAGCGCGAGCACCGGCGTACCGGTCTTCAGCGCGCAGATCAGGTTGTGGTAGCGGACGGCCACCACGGTGTCGGCGGCCGTCATCTCCGTCATCAGGTCGGCCAGTGAGGCCGGTTCGGCGGCGGTGACCAGCGGGGAGTCCACCGCGTCGAGGATCGCGTCGACCACCGAGGTGTCGCACGCGTCGCCGGTGAGCAGCCGGACCTGCCTGCCCTCCTCGACCAGCACCCGGACGAACCGGATCGTCCCGTCGAGGTAGCGCCGGTGGATCTCCCCGGCGCGGGCGCGGTCGTCGTTGCCGCCGTGGAAGTCCATGACGCCGAGGCAGACCGGGCCCGGCGTACCGGACGGCGTGCTCTTCGGCGGCGTCGGCAGGGAGAACGCGAGGTCCGGGTAGACCTCGTCGCGCGCGGTGTCCACGCCCATCGCCCGCATCGCGTCGCGGGAGGGGACGTCCCGGTACGACCGGTACGCGGCCAGCCGCGCCGACCAGCGCACCAGGGCCCGGGTCGGCCGGTTCCGGATCCCGGCGGCGCCGACGCTGACCAGCGCGACCCGGGTGCCCAGCAGCCGGCCGCTCGCGCAGAGCAGGAACAGCGCGTACGGGAAGCCCCACGGCCGCAGCGGCAGGGTGGCCTCCAGGACGCCCATGCCCGGCACGATCACCACGTCGTGCCGGCGCACCCAGGCGGCGGTGCGCACGGCGTCGACGAGTTTGCCCACGCCCTTCGCCGCGACGGCGCCCGCCCGCGAGGCGGTCCGGTACTCGGCGCGGTTCCAGTGCAGCCGGGTGGCGGGGATCCGGAACCGGGCCGTCACGGCCTCGGGCCCGCCGCAGAACGCGTCCACGACCGCCTCCGGGTGGTCGGCGCGCAGGTACCCGAGCACCGCCTCCAGCGACCCGTCGTTGCCGAGGTTGCCGGAGCCGAGCAGCCCGAACACCCCGACCCGCACCGGCTTCCGAGGGGCGGCGGTCATGACCGCCGCCCCTCGCGGCCGGCCACCAGGGCGTCGACGGAGACGGTGAGCAGGGCCGGGTCGACCGGGGCGCGGTCCTCGACCCGCTCGCCGGCGCCCGGCCGGGCCCGGCTGCCCATCCAAGCCGCCAGGTGGCGGTAGCACTCCCGCCGGTCGGCCGAGGAGAGCGGCGCCCGCCGGACCGCCGAGACGAAGCCCCAGACGTACTCGGCGAGCAGCCGGGCCGTCGGGTGCAGCGGGCCCGCCCGGCGCGGGTCCAGGTTGACGCACCGGGAGCGCTTGGAGGGGTTCGCCCGCTCGGCCCGGGTGGGGTGGTCGCGGCGGAAGTACAGCAGCTCGGGCACCTGGTGGAAGGGCCCGTACAGGCCGAGCTCGGTGACGAAGGTGCGGTCGGCGTGGTGGTAGCTGTCCATCGGCTTCACCCGGCGCAGCACGTCGGCCCGGATCACCCCGTAGAAGTCGTCGCCGCCGGGCTCGAACAGCATGCTGCGGAAGCGCTCCGGCGCGTGCGGCGAGGCGGTGGCGAGCGTGTACTCGTAGGGGACCTTCACCTGGCCGTCGCCGTCGATGACCGCCTGGTCGGCGTGCGCGAGGATCACGTCCGGCCGCTCGTCCAGCGCCTCCACACAGCGCAGCAGCAGGTCCCGGCCGTACAGGTCGTCGTGCGAGGCCCACTTGAACAGCTCGCCGCGGGACTCGGCGAACACCAGGTTGTGGTTCGGGGTGGCGCCGATGTTGCGGGGCAGCCGGAGCAGGCGGATCCGCGAGTCCTTCTCGGCGTAGCGCCGGCAGATGTCCGGCGTCCCGTCGGTGGAGGCGTTGTCGGAGACGATCAGCTCGAAGTCCTCGTAGGTCTGGCCGAGCAGGGCGTCGAACGACTCGGCGAGGTACTCCTCGCCGTTGTAGACGGGCAGGCCGATGCTCAGTCTGGGTCGGGCGGTCATGCGGTCCTCACTTCGGGGATGTCGTCCTCTGGCGCGGGGGTGGGTCCGGGGGTGGGGGCGCGGTGGTGCTCGCGCAGGGCGGCCCTCAGCTGGAGCCACCAGACGGCCGAGCCGCAGGCCGTCGCGGCGGCGACGCCCCAGGCGGAGCCGGCCGTGCCGGCCACGGCCGCGCCGCCGAGGCCGAGGCCGGCGTAGCAGGCGGAGGCGAACAGCTGGCAGCGCAGGCTGCGCCGGGCCGCGGCGAGCGCCCGCAGCCCGGCCGCCGCGCCGCTGCCGAGGCCGGCGCCCGCGACGCCGAGCGTGGCGGGCAGGATGAGCCGGGAGGCGTCGTGCCAGACGCCGCCGAGGACGAGTTCGCCGAGCCGGTCCGGCATCAGCAGCAGCGCCGCGCCCCAGAGCAGCGCGGCGGCGGCCTGCCCGCCGCCCAGCAGGAGGCAGAACCGGCCGAGCGCGTGCGGTGCCCGCCGCAGCACCCGGGCCGCCTCCGCGACGGTGACCAGCGACAGCCCCATCAGCAGGGCGAGGAACGGGCCGAGCAGGAG
Source organism: Kitasatospora xanthocidica (assembly GCF_014656195.1). GTDB lineage: Bacteria > Actinomycetota > Actinomycetes > Streptomycetales > Streptomycetaceae > Kitasatospora > Kitasatospora xanthocidica. Next base: position 130,379 of record NZ_BNBY01000003.1, read on the forward strand.
TTCGGCGCCGCGGACCGCTCCCACCGCCCCGACCCCGACGATCGCGCCGAGCCCGTACGCCCGCAGCTGGCCCGCGCCGCTGAGGCTGACGTTCTCGACCAGGTAGCGGCTGCCGAGGTCGCGCTGCTCGCGCAGCCAGCCGCGGGCCTGCCCCACCCGGGGCCGCAGGCCCGACTGGACGCAGCCGTAGCCCGCGGCCACCGCGGCGGCGGCTCCCCAGGCCAGCAGGAAGGCGGCCACGGTGCCCACCCGGGCGGCCACGACCATGGCAGGGACGAGCGCGAGGCCGCAGACCAGGTCGTTGGTGAAGGCCTTCCGCCCGGCCCCGGCGGCGAAGAAGGCGAACCGCCAGGCGTCCTGGAGCAGCAGCGCCGGCAGGGCGACGCCGAGGCAGGCGAAGGCGGCCCCGACCCGGCCGCCGAGGCCGAGCCCGACCAGCAGGCAGACCGCGCCGAGGACGGTCCCGACGCCGAGCGCGGCCCCCGCCGACCGGGCCGCCGCCGAGCGCCAGGACGCCTCCGGCGCGCCGCTGAAGCGCACCACGAGCGGGTCGGTGGCCAGCCCGCGGGCGACGTTGAGCACCACGCCGTAGGTCAGCCAGGCCAGGCTGAACACGCCGAACGCGGTGACCCCCAGCGAGCGGGCCACGTAGATGCCCACCGCGAAGTTGGTCATGCTGGACGCCGCCTGGTCGGCCAGTCCCCAGGACAGCCGGCCGAGGAGTCCCCGTCCGGCGCTCGGGCCCGTCTCCGGGGCCGTCGTCCCCGCCTCCTCGGTGGTCATCGGCGTCATGCCTTGATCAGCCCGGCGCCGTGCAGGGCGTCGGCCGCGGCGGCGACGGCGTCGAAGGGCAGCCCGGACCGCTCGGCGACGTCCAGCAGGCCGTGCTCGCCGTCGGAGAGGCTGAGCACCCAGAGCATGGCCAGCTGGGCCTCCTTGGCGTCGCTGCGGCCGCCGAGCGAGTCGTACAGCCCGCGCCGGCCCAGCTGCGGCTCGCCGTACGGGCTGAGGTTGACGTAGCGCCGGTCGCGGTCGAGGACGGCGAACGCCTCGCGGCAGACGGCGAGGGTGTCCGCCAGCGCCTCCGGGGAGACGAAGTCCGGGTCGTCGGCCGAGGTGTGGTACTCGGGGTACCCGGCGTACGGGGTCCGGGTGAGCGAGCCGACGCCGAGGTCGAACCCGGGCGAGCAGTACTGCCGCTCGTCGTAGCCGTACGGCGTGAACTCCCTGACCTCGTGCGGGCGTCCGGAGGCGCGCAGGACGTGCCGCAGCACCCGGTCGATCTCCGCGTCGCCGCGCCGGCTCTGCTTGTACGTCAGCTGCCCCCGGTCGCCGGCGCAGGCCAGCACCAGGCCGTGCTTGACCCTTTCCACCCGCTCCGCGTTGCGGGCCAGCCAGGTGATCGCCCCGATGGTGCCGGGCGCGAAGACGAACCGGTAGGTGTAGTGGGGCGAGCGCCGCGCCAGCTCCCGGGCCAGGAAGACCGCCACCGCGACGCCGGCCATGTTGTCGTTGGCCAGCGACGGGTGGCAGACGTGGCAGGAGACGATCACCTCGTCGGTGACCTGCCCGGGGACGACGTGCTCGGCGTAGGTGAGGTGGCCGTCCGCGAGCGTGGAGTCGATCCGCACCTCGTAGTCGCCGTCCGGCATGGCGTCCAGGGTCTCCTGGGCCAGGCAGAACCCCCATTGCGGCGTGTAGTAGCTGGTGCGGTACGGCACCCAGGTCGGCTGGTCGGGCAGGGTGTGCAGGTGGGCGCGCAGCTCGGCCAGCGGCATGGTCGCCGCCACCGGCACGCTGTAGCCGAGCACGTGCAGGCTGGAGGCGGCGAAGTCGACGACCCGGCGGCCGGCGCCGTCGGCGATGTAGGCGTCCCGGATGTTCCACTCCTGCGGCACCGTCCAGTCGAGCACCTTGGTGCCGGTCGGCACCTCGTGCACCCGCAGCGGGAGGTACTCGCCGACGATGTCCAGGGTGGCGCGCACACCGTCGCCGGTGATGCTGCGGCAGATCGGGTACAGCCGCGTGACCAGCGCGTGCATCTCCTCGCCGGGCGTGGTCATCGGCGCCACCGCAGGGTGTCGTCGACGGTGCCGGCCCCGGACGCCGCGCGGAGCACCGCGAGCCGGGTGAAGCGCTGCTCGAAGCCCTCCCGGGTGAGCCCGAACTCGCGGTAGGCCTCGGCGAGTTCGAGCGCGCCCCGCTTGACCGTCCACTCGCAGTCGAAGCCGGGGACGGCGGCCCGGAAGCGGGCGAAGTCCACCCGGTAGGAGCGGGGGTCGGCTCCGTTCTCCCCGGTGATCCGCACCTTCGCGCCCTCCACCGCCTCGGCGACCTGCCCGGCGATCTCGGCGACGGTGACGTTGTTGGTCTCGCTGCCGATGTTGAACGCCTCGTCGTGCACCGCCTCGCGCGGCGCGGCCAGCGCGGCGGTGAAGGCCCGGGCGATGTCGGCGGCGTGCACCAGCGGGCGCCAGGGGGTGCCGTCGGAGAGCACCAGCACCTCGCCGGACAGCAGCGCGTGGCCCACCAGGTTGTTCAGCACGATGTCGGCGCGCAGCCGGGGCGAGTAGCCGAAGGCGGTGGCGTTGCGCATGAACACCGGGCTGAAGTCGCCGTCGGCCAGGTCGTGCAGGTCGTCCTCCACCCGCACCTTGGACTCCGCGTACGGCGTCACCGGGCGCAGCGGGGCGTCCTCGGCCACCAGCTCGTCGCCGCCGGCGGCGCCGTAGACCGAGCAGGTGGACGCGTACAGGAAGCGCCGTACGCCGGCGTCCCGGGCGAGCCGGGCCAGCCGTACCGAGGCGTGGTGGTTGATGTCGTAGGTGAGGTCCGGTGCCAGCGAGCCCAGCGGGTCGTTGGAGAGCGCGGCCAGGTGGATCACGGCGTCCACCCCGGCCACCTGCTCGGCGGTGACGTCGCGCAGGTCCACCCGGTGCCCGGGCGGGTCGGCGGGCGCCGGGCCGAGGACGCAGTCCGCGAACAGGCCGGAGTCCAGCCCGACGACCTCGTGCCCGGCGGCCGCGAGGACCGGGGCCATCACGGTGCCCAGGTAGCCCTGGTGTCCGGTCAGCAGTACGCGCATGGGTCAGCCCTCCAGGTCGAGCGTCAGTTTGGTGGCGGCGAACGCCTCGGCGTAGCGCGCGTGGCATTCGATGCCGCGGATCCGGGCCAGCCCGAGGAAGGCCTCCCGGTCGTACCAGGGGCGGTGGCGCTGCGAGGGGTAGTGCTCCTGCAGCAGCCGGACCTTCCGTTCGGCGATCTCCGGGGTGAGCGGCTGGTAGGCCGTCGGGCGGCCGAGGTCGGCGTCCCATTTGACGATCTCGTAGCCGAGCACCAGGTGGTCGCGGAAGGCGGTGGTCATCAGCTTCGCCAGGCCGCGGTGGTCCTGGTGGGCGTCCTCGGTGCGCGGGGCGAGGACGAGGCCGGGCTCGCCGCGTCCGCGCAGTTCCTCGACGGCGGCCTTGGCCTCGTCCCAGTGCGCGGGCAGCCGGCCGTCCGGCAGTTTGAGGACGGTCAGCCGCAGGTCGGCGCCGGGGCAGAAGGCGGCGAGCGCGGCCCGCTCCTCCTGCTCCCGCTCGCCGCCACCGCCGGAGAGCACCAGCGCGTCGACCCGCAGGCCCGGCCGCGCCAGGCACATCGTCAGCAGGGTGCCGCCGGCGCCGATGGCGATGTCGTCGCAGTGCGCGCCGACCGCGACGACGCCGGTCAGGGCGCCGGCCCGGAGGCGGATCACGCGGTCCTCACGCCGGAGCCGTCCTTCTCCCAGACGGCCCACGGGCGCTCGCCCCGGGCGTAGGCCTCGTCGAGCGCCGCGCGTTCCTTCACGGTGTCGGTCGGCTTCCAGAAGCCGCGGTGCTGGTGCGCCACCAGCCGTCCCTGCTTGGCCAGTCCGGCGCAGCCGTCGGCGACCAGGTCCCCGTTCTCCGGGATGTGGTCGAAGACCTCCTGGCGGAGCACGAAGTAGCCGCCGTTCTCCCACAGCGGCAGTTCGCTCACCGCGGTGATGCCCCCGACCAGGTTGTCCTCGCCGAGCTCCACGCAGTGGAACGAGGACTGCGGCGGCACCACCATCATCGACGCGCCGGCGTCCCGCCGGGAGAACCGGTCGATCATCTCCGGCAGCGGGGCGTCGGTGAGCACGTCGGCGTAGTTGGCGAGGAACATCTCGTCGCCGTCCAGGTGGTGGCGCACCCGGCGCAGCCGCTCGCCGATCGGCGACTCGATGCCGGTCTGCGCGAAGGTGATCGTCCAGGAGGAGATGTCGGTGGACAGCAGCTCGGTCTTGCCGCCCCGCAGCACGAAGTCGTTGGACGTCGTCTCCTCGTAGTTGAGGAAGAAGTTCTTGATGTGGTGGGCCCCGTAGCCGAGGCAGAGGATGAACTCGGTGTGCCCGTGGTAGGCGTAGTAGCGCATCACGTGCCAGATCAGCGGCCGCGGCCCGACCATCGCCATCGGCTTGGGCACGTCGTCGTTGGCCCCGCTGCGCATCCGCAGCCCGTAACCGCCGCAGAACAGGACGACCTTCACGGCTTCACCTCCACGATGCTCAGTTCCGGGATGGGGAAGACCAGCCGGCCGCCCCACTCGTGCACGAAGGAGAGCTGCTCGACCAGTTCGGCCCGCAGGTTCCACGGCAGGACGAGGACGTAGTCCGGCCGGTCGGTGGCGATCTGCTCGGGCGGCAGGATCGGGATCCGGGTGCCCGGGGTGAACCGGCCGTGCTTGTAGGGGTTGCGGTCGACCGTGTACGGGAGCAGGTCGGGCCGGATGCCGCAGTGGTTGAGCAGGGTGTTGCCCTTGCCCGGGGCGCCGTAGCCGACGACCGTCTCGCCGCGCTCGGCCGCGTCGATGAGGAAGCGCAGCAGGTCCCGGCGCACCTTGGCCACCCGGGCGGAGAACTCGGTGTACCCGGAGAGCTCCCGCAACCCGGCCGCCTTCTCCCGGTCCAGCACCTCGGCCACCCGCCGGCTCGGCTCGCCGGCCGCCTCGGCCGGCCGGGCCCACAGCCGGATGGAGCCGCCGTGCGTGGGCAGCAGCTCGACGTCCACGAGCGTGAGCCCGCCGCTCTCCAGCGCCCGGGCCGCGGAGGCGACCGTGTAGTACTGGAAGTGCTCGTGGTAGATCGTGTCGTACTGGTTCTCCTCGATGAGGGTCAGCAGGTGCTGCACCTCGATGGAGACCCAGCCGTCGTCGGCCACCAGGGCGCGCAGCCCCCGGGTGAACCCGACCACGTCGGGGATGTGCGCGTACACGTTGTTGGCGACGACCAGGTCCGCCGGGCCGTGCTTGACGCGGACGTCCGCGCCGGTGACCGGGTCCAGGAAGGCCGTGAGCGTCGGCACGCCCTTCTCCCTGGCCGCGGCGCCGACGTTGACCGACGGTTCGATGCCGAGGCAGCGGATCCCCCGCTCCACGACGTGCCCGAGCAGGTACCCGTCGTTGCTGGCGACCTCGACCACGAAGGCCTCGGGGCCGAGGTCCAGCCGCTGGACGGCACCGTCGACGAAGGTCCGCGCGTGGTCCACCCAGGAGGTCGAGTAGGAGGAGAAGTAGGCGTACTGGGTGAAGGTCTCCTCCGGCGTGATCAGCGGGGGGATCTGCGCGAGCCAGCAGTCCGTGCAGACCCGCAGGTGCAGCGGGTACGCCGGCTCCGGCCGGTCCAGTTGGTCCGCGGCGAGGAAGCTCTCGCACGGCGGCGTCGCCCCCAGGTCGACGACGCTCCCCAGCGCCGTCGAACCGCAGAGTCGGCATCGTGTCATCTACTGCCCCCATTCCCGCCCGCGCGGGGTTCCCCGGCGCGGGCCAGCGTTTCCGTTCCCTGTCGGCGGCGCGCCGTCGGCGCCGCCGGACCGCCCCGCGATCACGGTGCGGTACTCCTCCACCAGGCGCTCCAGGCCGACGGCCGGGCTGAAGGCCCGTTCGTAGCGGCGCCGGGCGGTCCGGCCCATCTCCCGGTTGGCGGCCGGATCGGCCGTGATCCGGCGCAGGCTCTCCGCGAGCGAGGCCTCCTCGCCCGGCCGGTGCAGCAGCCCCGTCACCCCGTCCTCGACGAGCTCGACGAAGGCGCCGTGCCCGGCGGCGACGGCCGGGACCCCGGCCGCCATCGCCTCCGCGACCACCAGGCCGAAGGTCTCCGGGGAGACCGAGGGGGCCACCACGGCGACCGCTCGCGCGACGGCCTCCCGGCACTGGGCCGGGTCGTACAGGCCGACGTAGCGCACGTCGTCCCGGCCCGCCGCCCAGGCGGTCACCTCGGCCTCCAGCGGCCCCCCGCCGGCCAGCAGGAGCGGTACGCCCACACCGCCGGCCGCGGCGAGCCGGTCCCAGGCGGCCATCAGCAGCCGTACGCCCTTGGGCTCGGCGAGCCGGCCGAGGAAGAGCAGGTGCTCGCCGTCGCCGGTACGGCGGCTGTCCGGCTCGGGCACGAAGTTGTGCTTCACCACCAGCCGTTCGGCCGGCATGCCGGAGCGGACCAGGACGTCGCGCTGCGCCGCGGAGATGCAGAAGAACCGGTCCACGCCGGTCCACCACCGCCGCCGGTTGACCGACATGCTGACCGCGAGCGGCACCGTCGCCAGCCGGGAGTTGCGGTAGCAGCCGTGCCGGACGGCGGGCAGCCCGGTCGCCGACCCGACGCACTCGGTGCACGCCCGGCCGTCCCGGTGCAGGGTGCCGGGCGGGCAGACCTGGGTGAAGTTGTGCAGCGTGGCGACGACGGGCACACCGGCGTCGGCGCAGGCGGCGAGCACCGCCGGGGACAGCAGCGGGAAGACGTTGTGGACGTGCACCACGTCCGGCCGCTCGCCGCGGAGCCGGGCGGTGAGCTCCGCGCGGACCGGCGGGTTCCACGGCACCAGGAGCGGCACCGCGACCTTGCCGAGCAGGGAGCGGGCGGCGATGTCGTCGCTGCGCCGCTCGAACAGGTCGACCCGGTGGCCGGCCGCGCGCAGCAGCCCCACCTCCTCGTCGACGACCCTGTTCTCCCCGCTCGGCTGCGCCGAGGAGTAGCGGTTGTGCACCACCAGGACGTGCACGGTCAGGTCACCTCCTGTGTGCGGTCCCGACGCGGGTTACGTCGGCGCGGGACCGCGAGTGTGGTCGGCGGCGTGGCCGCGGCGGGTGTGGCGAGCAGCGAGGCGGCCAGGGCCAGGTGCAGCAGGTAGGGCGAGGCGTCGCCGAGCCCGGCCTCGGTGTACGAGGAGATCGCGACGTAGCTGATCAGGAAGATCGCGCAGGCCCGCTCCAGCGAGGGCGGGCGCAGCAGGGCGACGCCGCCCAGCGCCAGGAGGATCGCGGCCACCAGGCCGATGCCGACCAGGCCCTGCTCGTTGTAGACGGCCAGCCAGCTGTTGTCGATCGGCAGTCCGCCGAAGGACTTGTCGCCCAGGCCGATGCCGAAGGCCTCTTCGGGGATGGTCCGGGGCTGGGTCAGCAGGGCGTCCCAGACCTTGGCCCGGCCGGTGAGGTTGGAGAAGTTCTCCTTGCTCTGGCCGCGCATGAACCAGGTCTGCAGCGCGCCGGCGAACGCCACCGCGGCGACCGTGGCCGTCACCAGCGCCCAGGTGAAGAAGCGGCGGGCGGCGGTGCTGGTCAGCAGGAGCGAGCCGATCGCCAGCGCCAGGCCGGCGAGCAGGCCGATCGTGGCCGTCCGGGTGTGGGTCATCGCGAGCAGCACGAAGGTCGGCACGATGACCATGGCCGCGCTCTTCCCGGTGGTCCGGCGGCCCAGCAGGAGCAGCACGGTGAGCCCGATGATCACCGCCGAGTACTGGCCGATCTGCGGCGGGGTGAGCGGCCACAGCGCGCCGACCAGCCGCCCGCCGTAGTACTCGGGCATGGCCGTGCCCGGGGAGATGACCAGGCCGGCGGCCACCGACCAGAGCACCGCGTAGTACATCCGGATGTGGGTGCGGACGAGCCGGAAGCTTCCGTCCCACCAGCGGCTGATCAGCCACAGGGTGGTGATGAAGATGGCCAGCCGGGTGCAGCGGAACAGCGCGCCGAGGCCGACCTCCAGCTTCAGGCTGGAGATCAGGCTGGGCACCAGCAGCAGGGTGAGCAGGGTGAGGAAGGCGCCGGGCCGGACGCGCAGCCGGGGGTTGAGCAGGAGGGCCAGCGCGAACGCGGAGACCAGCGCGCCCATGGTGGCCATCTGGATGAGCGAGCGGGGCAGCCGGACGACGGTCTTCGCCCCGGCGGAGCCGAGCGTGTTGAGGCCCAGCAGCGCCCAGACTATCCAGACGGCCTTCGGCGTGGCGTCGGGGCGTCCTTCGGCTCCGGCCGGCGTGACCGCCGTGCCCGTTCCGTCCGCCGGCGCGCCGCGAAGCGGGGCCCCGCCCATCTCAACCACCGGCCTTGGTGGTGGCGAAGGTGCTGCCGGTGTCCTGCCGGTACGGCGTGCCCTGCCACTGCCCGGAGTCGAGCGGGCGGCCCGGGTCGTCGGCGACGAAGGTCCACGGGCCGCGGTAGACGTTGTCGTGCCAGCGGTTGTCCTGCTTGAGGGTGATCGCCTCGGCGACCCGCTTGCCCATGTACGGCGACCAGTCCGGGTAGGTGCCGTAGTTGGAGAGCACCGCCATCCGGCCGCAGTCCACGGTGCACTTGACGACGGAGGTGTCGAGGGCGAAGCGGTTGTCGTGGATGTCGACCCGCTGGGTCTTCCACCGGCAGTCGGAGTAGAGCGGCGGGGTGTCGATCGCCGGTTTCACGCAGCGGCCGGGGTCCTTCACCAGCAGGGTGCAGTAGCCGGTCGAGGTGTTGGCCGGGCTGTTGCAGAACCGGTCGGCGTTCTCCCAGAGGGTGATCCCGGACCAGTTGTCCTCCAGCGTGTTCCGGTAGATCTCGATCCGGTCCGTGCGGGCGGGGACCCGGGGTTCGCCGCCGGCCTCCGACAGGTAGACGGCCGCGTGCGGGAAGTCGTCGCCGTCGGCGGCGTGCCGGCGGCCCTCGACCCAGTTGTTCCGCCGGACCGTGTTGTTCCGGATGACGGCGTTGTAGCTGGTCTCGTAGATCAGCGCGGCACCGTCGTTGGCCTCCAGCACGTTGTTCTCGATCAGGAAGTCGTTGTTGTCGTTGTCCGCCCACAGCCCGGTGCCGCGGTTGTCGTGCACCCAGTTGCCGCGGATGTCGGCGCCGTCGACGGCCCAGAACTTGACGCCGCCGGTGCAGCCGCAGCCGGGCTGGCGCCGCTCCCAGTCGTCGGTGTTGTTGCCCGTGATCTCGTTGCCCTCGACCAGCAGGCCCTTGATGGAGTCGCCGGTCTTGTACGCGTTCATGCCGTACTGGCCGTTGTCGCGCAGGCAGCTGGCGCGGACCTGCTGGCGGGCGCCGGCCATCAGCCCGGCGCCGGAGTTGCCCTGGATCGTCGCGTGCTCGATCACCCACCCGTCGGCCATGTCGTGGTTGACCACGCCCTCGTCGTGCGGCGCGACGAAGCCCTGCACGGTCAGGTAGCGGATGGTGACGTCCGGGGCGGTGCCGCTGAACGCGTAGTTGTTGGTCTTCCGGCCGTCGAGCACCGCGCCCGGCGCGCCGAGGTAGGTGTCCCCCTCCTTGGTCATGACCTGGGCGTAGCGGTCCGGTTCGAGGGTGTGGGTGCCCGGGGCCAGCCAGAACGTGGTGTGCGGAGGGCTGTTCCTGGTCTTCGCGGCCAGGTCGTTGACGACCGCCGGGTCGACCGTCACGGCGCCGGGCGGCGCGGCGGCCGGCCCGGCCGGGGGCTCGGCGCACACCCGGGCCGCGGCCACCGGTGCGGTGGGCGGGGCGGTCGGCTCCGCCGGGGAGTCCGACCCGCTCGTACAGCCGGTCGTCACCAGCAGGGCGAGCGTCAGCACCGCCGCCGACGCCCACCGGTAGCTCCCGGTGATCCCCATCCGCCCCACCTGCCTCATCCCTACCCGTCGCACTAGCCGCGGAACCCGAGCACGGTGGTGAACCCCTGCCCGCCGTCGGTGAAGCCGGTGCCGACCAGCGTGGTGGCCGGCTCCTTGCGTCCGAAGCCGGCCGAGTACCAGCCCAGCGGCGGTCCGGTCTCGCCGCGGTGCGCCCGCCAGGTCAGCTGCCCGGGCAGGTCGAGCACCGCCGAGCGGTCCCGGCCGTCCCCGGTCCAGGTGAGCACGGCCCGGTTCCCCGTCAGGTCCGCGGTGACCGCCGGGCCGAGGTGGAACGCCAGGCGTACCGCCCGGCGCGGGCCGCTCACCTCGTCGAGCACCCGCAGCTCCCGGCTCGCGGCGACCAGTTCCACCCGGCGGCGGTGCACCGACGGCCGGTAGCCGTCGTGCTCGGCGCACCAGCGGGACACCGCCTCGCCGGAGGTGTCGGCGACCAGGACGCGGCTGCGGGCGTGCCGGGTCCACAGGAACGGCCCGCCGGAGACGGACTGGTCCTCGCCGTCCAGCTCCAGGGTGTTGTGGCCCGGCGTCGACCGGAAGTAGCGCCGCCACTCGGGCTGCCCGTGGTAGCAGTACGTCCCCGGGTCCGCGAGCACGTCGACGCCGTCCTGCCGCACCTCCAGGGAGAGCGCGTCCGCGTGGCCGTGCGCGGCGATGGACAGGAACCCGTGCGGACCGCCGTCGCAGCGGCACCAGATCCCGTCCGGGCCGCGCAGCACCGTCAGCCCCGCGTCGGCGAAGTGGGCCCGCCGGCGCGCCGGGCGGGTCACCGCCGGTGTGCTGCCCGGCTTCCCGTACGGCTTCAGGAGCGCGGCCAGCAGCGGGGTGCGGACGTCGGTGCCGGTCACCTCCGGCCACCAGGCGAGCCGGCCGAACACCGCCTCCCCGGTGGCCAGCAGCGAGGCCCAGCGGTCGGTGCCCGCGCCGTCCACGACCAGACCGTGCCCGTCGTCCGCGTCGCCCTGGCGCGGCGGCCGCAGCCGGTCGTCCACGACGGCGGCGAGCGCGTCGGTCATCCGCAGCAGGACCAGCCGGACCGTCCTGGGGACGGGGACGGCGGCGGCGTCCGCCTCGGCCACCGCGGCCAGGCCGAGTTCCAGGACCAGTCCGTGGTACTCGGTGGCCAGTTCGCGGTTGAGGCCGGAGGGGAAGGTGTTGCCGCGCAGGTGCCGCTCCAGCGACCGCAGGGCGCCCGCCCGCCAGCGCGCCGAGGAGGGGAACCAGTCGAACGCGCAGGCCGCGGCGAGCTGTCCGGCAGCCTCGGCGATGACGTGGTTGTTCGCCGAGGACCCCCGGCTGGGGAAGGCGGCCAGCCAGCGCTGGTGGTGCCAGATCTGGTCCAGCGCCTCCGGGTTCTCCTCGAACAGTCCGGCGGCGCCCGGCCAGCCGTCGAGCAGCCGGCGGATCCACACCCAGGACAGCAGCCGGATGCCCAGCTCGATGCCGCTGATCCAGTGCACGCCGCGCAGCGGCGGGTTGGCCGTCCACCAGGACCGCAGGTGCGCGGCGACGCGCTCGGCGTACCGCTCGTTCCCGGTGACGGCGTAGGCGGCGGCGAGCACGGTCAGGTACTGGTGCCGGGACGGCTCCCAGATCTGCTTGATGTCGCCGACCGCGTCCTCGTCCCGGTACGGCACGTCGAAGGCGTAGCCGGCCGGGGCCCGGCGCCCGGTCTTCGGGTCGCGCCACCAGTCCGGGGCGGCCAGGTCCGCGCGCTCCACCCCGAAGAACTCGGCGTGCCCGTCCATCAGCCGGTCCGCCGCGGCGACGAGCCGTTTCGCGGCGTCCGGCGGCACCGCGGCGATCGTCCCGGCGGGCAGCACGGCGGTGAACCGGGCGCCGGTCACGACCGGGCGCTCCGGCGGCGCCGACCGCCACCGCCGCCTGCGCAGCGTGTCGCCCACCCGGCCGCCGACCTCCCGCGGTCCCATCCGGGACAGCCGCCGCAGGTACCAGCCCGCGCTCATGGTCATCGCGTCCTCGCCAGGGTCACCGGCGCGCCGCCGGCCAGGGCGGTCGGCACGGCGAGGGTGGCCGCCGTGGTGGCGACCAGCGACTCCAGCGGCACCGGCATCGGGCCGCCGGTCCGTACGGCCTTGACGAACGCGGCCAGTTCGGCGGACTGGCCCTTGTCCCGGGCCTTGGGCAGCCGCGAACTGACCCACCGCTCGGGGCCGTGCACCGAGGCGCGGACGAAGTCGTCGAGCTTCAGCACCTTCCCGTCCGCGACCAGGTCCAGCGTCTCCTTGGGGAAGCCGGGGGCGCCGGTGGTGACGTAGCTGATGGTGGCGGTGGAGCCGTCCGGGTAGCGCAGCACCACCTGGAGGTCCTCGTTGCCCGCCGTGGCGACCGCGTACACCGAGACCGGGTCGGCCTCCAGCAGCCAGCTCGCGGTGTCGATGAAGTGCCCGCCCTCGCCGGCGAACCGGGAGCCCTCCGTACCCTGCCGGAGGTACCAGCTGCCGTGCTGCAGCCGGCCCGCGTTGACCAGGTAGCGCAGGCTCGCCGGGCCGGTCCGGACGCCGAGCCGGCTCTTCGCCTGCCGCAGCAGCGGCGCGAACCGGCGGTTGAAGCCCACCTGCAGGCGGTCGTTGCCGGACTCCTCCACCGCCGCGAGCACGCTCGCCAGTTCGTCCTCGGTGAGGGCCAGGGGCTTCTCCACGAACACCGTCTTGCCGGCGAGCAGCGCCTGCCGGGTCAGTTCGGCGTGCGAGCTGTGCCGGGTGACCACGAACACCGCGTCCACGGACGGGTCCCCGAGCACCGCGTCGAGGTCGGTGGTCGCCCGGGCGAAGCCGAACTTCCGCTGGGCGTTGGCGGCGGACAGCGCGGTCGTGGTGACGACGGTGGACAGCGTGACGCCGGCGCGCTGCGCCAGGTGCGGCAGCAGCATCGAGCCCGCGTAGTTCCCGGCGCCGATGAACGCCAGCCGCACCGGCGCGTTCACGGGCCGGGCCGGGGTGGCCGCGGTGCCGGTGCGGCGCACCGCGGGCACCGCCACCTCCGGGGCCTGCGCGGCCCGTTCCGGCTCCCCCTCCCCGGCCGGCCCGGGGTAGCGGAACAGCACGGCGACGGCCTTGAGTTCGCCGTCCTCGAGCCGCCGGTACGTCTCGACGGCGTCCTCGAACTCGGCCACGTGGGAGACCAGCGGGTCCACGTCGACGCGGCCGCGGGCCAGCAGGTCGAGGAAGCACGCCAGGTTGCGGCGCTCGGTCCAGCGCACGTAGCCGATCGGGTAGTCCCGCCCGTCCAGCTCGTACTCGGGGTCGTAGCGCCCGGGGCCGTACGAGCGGGAGAACCGGACGTCCAGCTCCTTCTCGTAGTACGCGTTCCACGGCAGGTCCAGGCGGCACTTGCCGATGTCGACGACCCGGCCCCGGTCCCGGGCCAGGTGGGCGGCCAGCTCGACCGGCTGGTTGCTGCCGCCGCCGGCCGCCAGGTACACCTGGTCCACGCCGTGGCCGCCGGTCAGCTCGGCGACGGCGGCCTCCACGGCCGCGGCCCCGGGGTCACCGCAGGCCACCGCGCCCAGGCGCTGGGCGAGTTCGCAGCGCGCCGGGTCCGGGTCGGCCCCGACCACCCGCACCCCGGAGGCGGTGAGGAGCTGCGCCACCAGCTGCCCGATCAGCCCGAGGCCGATGACCAGCGCCACCTCGCCGAGCTGCGGCTCGCCCTGGCGCAAGCCCTGCAGCGCGATGGACCCGACGGTGCCGAAGGCCGCGTGCCGAGGCGCGAGGCCGTCCGGCACCGGGGTGTAGAGGTTCTTCGGCACCCAGTTCAGCTCGGCGTGCAGCGCGTGCTCGTTGCCGGCGCAGGCCACCAGGTCGCCGACCTTCACGTCGTCGATCCCGGCACCGACCTGCTCGACCACGCCGCACAGCGAGTAGCCCAGCGGCGTGTAGGAGTCCAGCTTGCCCATCACCTTGCGGTAGGTGGCGGGCAGCCCGTTGGTGGCCACGCTCTGCATGACCTTGGCCACCTGGTCCGGACGGGAGCGGGCCTTGCCCAGCATCGACATGCCGGCCTCGGACACCTTCATGAGCTCGGTCCCGGTGGATATCAGCGAGAAGGCGGTGCGGACCAGCACACCGCCCGGCTTGCACCCCGGTACCGGCACGTCGAGCACCGCCAGCTCGCCGCTCTTGTAGTTCTGCACAACCTGCTTCACCGAAGTCCCCTTGTTCTCTCCGCCGTCTTGCTCTCTACGCCGTCGCCCGGGCCCCGCGCCGTCAGGAAGGTGCCGCGGCCCCGCCGGAAGTCACGCCGGAGGCCCCGCCGGAGGTCACTCCGCGGTACCAGTACTCCAGCGTCAGCACGTGCCACAGGTGCTTGGAGAAGTCCTGCTGCCCGGCGGCGTCCTCGGCGGCCAGCCGCGCCAGCGCGTCCCGGCGCAGGAACCCGGAGCGGACCAGCTCGCCGTCGTTGATCACCTCGCGCACCAGGGGTGCCAGGTCCCGGCTCATCCAGGCCCGCAGCGGGGCGCTGAACAGGCCCTTGGGCCGGTAGACGATCTGCCGGGGCAGGACCGAGGTGGCCGCCTCCTTGAGGACGGCCTTGCCCTGCCGTCCGACGATCTTGCGGTCGCCGGGCACCGCGAACGCCGCCCTGACCACCTCGACGTCCACGTACGGCACCCGCACCTCGGTCGACGCCGCCATGCTCGACCGGTCGGTGTACGCGAGGTTCAGGCCCGGCAGGAACATCCGGGCGTCGCCCAGGCACATCCGGTTGACGAAGTCGTCGAGGTCGTTGTCCCGGTACACGTCCGCGTGCTCGGTCAGCACGTCCTGGACCGTCCCGGCCAGGTCCGGATCGACCAGGGCGAGCAGGTCCTCCCGGTCGTACATGGTGTAGCTGCGCCGGAACGCGGTCTCCTCCGGCAGGTCGGCGAAGGAGAGGAACCGCTTCGCGAACCGCACCGACCGGAACCCCCGGCTGGCCGTGGCGACCGGCAGCCGGTCGACGGCCGCGGACAGGCCGCGCCGCAGCGGCCGCGGGACCCGCTGGTAGCGCAGCGCCAGCTGATTGGCCAGGTGCTTGCGGTAGCCGGCGAACAGCTCGTCGGCGCCCATGCCCGAGAGCATCACCTTGACCCCGGCCTCCCGGGCGGCCGAGCAGATCAGGAAGGTGTTGATCGCGGCCGGGTCGCCGATCGGCTCGTCCAGGTGGTACGTCATCCGCGGCAGCAGGTCGAGCACGTCCGGGGCGATCTCGATCTCGTGCAGGTCGACGCCGAACCGCTCGGCCACCTGCCGGGCGTAGCGCAGGTCGTCCGGCATCGCCTCGAACCTGGCGTCCTCGGCCCGGAACCCGATCGTGTAGGCGGAGATCCCGGGGTGGTCACGGGCCGCCAGCGCGGTCAGGTAGCTGGAGTCCAGCCCGCCGGAGAGGAAGGTCGCCACGGGGACGTCGGAGAGCAGGTGACGGCGGGTCGAATCCTCCACGACGGCGGCGATGTCCGGCAGTTCGCCGGCCAGGGCCCGCTCCCGGCCCTCGGCGGCGACCTCCCGCAGGTGCCAGAACCGGCCGCGCTCCACCCGGCCGTCGGGCCGGCACCGCAGCCAGCTCCCCGGCGGCAGCTTCTCCGCCCCGCGGAGCGCGCACCGCGAGTCCGGCACCCAGTAGTACAGCAGGGAGGCCACCATCGCGCCGTGGTCCACCTCCAGCGACCCGCCGGTCGCGGCGGCCAGCGCCTTGAGCTCGGAGGCGAACACCAGGCCCTCGCCGCGCCGGACCAGGAACAGCGGCTTGATGCCGAGCTGGTCGCGGGCGAGCACCAGTTCACCGGTCCGCTCGTCGAAGATCCCGAACGCGAACATCCCGCGCAGCCGGGGCAGGCAGTCCGTGCCCCAGCGCCGCCAGGCCTCCAGCAGCACCTCGGTGTCGGAGGTGCCGCGGAAGCGCACCCCGGCGGCCGACAGTTCGGCCCGCAGCTCGGGCGCGTTGTACAGCTCGCCGTTGTACGTCAGGACCAGGCCGTCCGAGACCATCGGCTGGGCGCCGGTCTCGGACAGGTCGACGATGGCCAGCCGGCGGTGCCCCAGCTGCACCTCGCCGTCGCCGAGGGAGTGGCCGTACCGGCCCGACCCGTCCGGACCGCGGTGGGCGAGGGTGTCGGTGAGCAGGTCGGTCACGACCTTCCCGTCCGGCCATCGGTACGCGCCTGCGATGCCACACATGTCCTACCTCGCCTCCTGGTCGCTGTCCGGGACCCGTGCGGTCCACATCGGTCGTCGCTCCGTCCGCCGCCGACCCGTCCCGTTCTGCCGGGCCGTCCGCTCGGTGCGGCCGGCCGCGGGGATGCGCGGCCCGTCCCAGAGCGTGCCGTCGGTCCGGTCCCCCGGATCGGGGTCGATCAGCACCACGCCGATCACCGGAATGTCCTGGTCGGCGAGTTGCCGCGCCACGGTGTGCAGCCATGCGGCGCTGCCGTGCCCGGCCCGTACCACGAGCACGGTCCGGGTGCCGAGGTGGCGCAGGTCGGTCCAGGCCGTGCCGGGTGCCACCGAGCCGACGCCGAGCCGGAGTTCCTGACCGGCGGTGGCCGCGGCCGAATCGTCGGCGACCACGGTCGGGTCCCCCGGCTGCGGGCGGCGCTTGGCGAGCTGCGGGCCGGGCAGACCGTCGACGACCACCACCGGCCCCTGCTCCCCCAGCTCCCGGCCGAGGTCCAGGGCGATCGCGCCGACGCTTCCCGCGCAGCCCAGTTCGAGCAGCGACACCGGCTCCGCGGAGCCGCGTACGGTACGGGCCAGGGTCGTGGTGAGCCGCGTCCGGGCCGCTCGGGCCCGCCGGCCCCGCAGCCGGCCGGCCGACCGGCGGGGCAGGCCGCGCAGCTCCGCGATGACGGAGGCGCCGAGGTTCGCCGCGATGTCCCGGCGCAGCACCGGGCGGTCCGCCACCACCGCGCCGACCGCGGCCCAGGTGATCCCGAGGACGAGCCCGAGGACGAGCCCGATCGCGGCGTCGGTGGCGGCGGTCTTCGGCAGCGACTGCCGCACCGCGTGCGGGGCGTCGACGATCTGGGTGCCGGCGACGAGCCGGGGCGTGCCGACCCGCGCCGCGGCGGCGCGCTGGCCGAACTCGGTGATCCGCGAGGTGAGGTCGGCCCGGCTGGAGTAGAGCGACTCCAGGTTCGCCGAGCCCTTCGGTCCGCTCTGCTGCGGTGCGTCCCCGATCGCCGCGTTGATCTGGGCGAGCTCCTCCCGCATCCGGTCCCGCTGGTCGAGCAGCGCCTTGGCCTCGGCGTCCGCGGCTTCCTGGATCCGCCGGACGTGGTCCGCGACGAAGGCGTCGGCCAGCGCCTTGGCGCGGGCCACCGCCTCCGCGTCGCTGGGGCCCTTCACGTCGATCTCCAGCAGGTTGTTGGTCAGGCCGACGCCCGCGTACTCCGTCATGAAGTCCTCCGGCTTCTCCGAGGAGCCGAGGGACTGCAGGGCCTTGGCGGCGATCCCCGTGGTCTGCAGCACGGCGACGTCGGTGCGGATCAGCGTCCCGGAGTCGTTCGGCTGGTCCGCCTCGTGCGCGACCAGCAGCTTGACCACCGCGCTCGGCGGCGGCGGCTTCAGCACGGCCACCGCCGCGCCGAGCAGCAGCCCGATCAGCGCCATGGCGCACCACAGCCGGCGGCGCCTGCGCACCGCGGCCACCAGCGCCTGCAGGTCCAGGAGCGGGGCGGCGGCCGGCGGCTCCGTTGTCGTGGTCGTCGTCACCCGGCCGCTCTCCTCGTGTCGTCGCCGCCCACGAGCACCGGCTCGGGCACGTCCGGACGGGTGTCGGCGGAGCGCGTCGGACGGTCCCGGACCAGGTCGGCGACGACCACGCCGACCACCTCCTGCCCGGCCTCCGCACACGCCCCGGCGATGCCGGCGAGCTCGGCCGCGGTCCGGCTGCCCGCGCTGAGCACGACCAGCACGCCGGACTCGTCCTCGCGGTCGGGCAGCAGCGGCCGGGTCACCGACACCTCCACCACCCGCAGCAGCGGCTCGCCGTCCGCCTCGGCGGCGAGCCGTTCGGCGGCCCGGCGGGCCGGCCCGTCCCCGTCCGGGACGACGACCAGCAGCCGGCGGGAGGCCGGCAGCCGCTCCCGGAGGCGGGCGCAGACCCGCCGGTAGCGGACGCGCCGGCCGGCCTCGTCGCCGGAGGCGTGCGGGACCGGCAGGTCCCACCGGGTGTCGAGGCCCAGCAGCCGGCGGACCAGGGCCCGCGGGCCGCGGTCCCGGGCCGCCTTCGCGGACCGTTCGGCGGTGACGTCGACGGTGCCGAGGAGCACCGAGCCCAGCGCCGCGGCGGTCTCCGGTTCGGTGCGCAGCCGCCGGCTCGTCCGGGCGGCGGTGAGGTGGCCGATGATCCCGAGCAGGAGGGCCACCAGCGCCCCGCCCGCGACGAGCTGGATCCTGGTCGGCGCCGCCTGGCCGGTCGGCCGGGCCGCCGACCCCATGACGACCATGGACTTGTTGGCGGACGGGTCGGCCTGGTCCAGCTTCTTGACGGCGTCCTGCAGCGCGGTGCGCAGCTTCTCCAGTTCGGTACGGGTCTGCACGCTGTCCATGCCCTGTCCCGGGGCGGCCGCGTCGGCCAGCTCGGTGATCCGGCGGCTCGCCTGCGCCACCAGCTGCCGCAGCGCCTCGGGCTGCGCCGCCTCGGGGTCGGTGCCGTCGCCCGCGATCCGGGCGGCGAAGGTGACGAACTGCCGGGCCACCTGGTCGGAGAGCTGCTGCGCGCGCTCCGGGGTCTCGGCGGTGCCCGAGATCTTGATGATGTTCCCGTCCGCCGCCGTGGCGGTCACCCGGTCCCGCAGGTCGCTGCCGCTGACCCCGGACCAGCCGAGCGTGGCGGCCACCCGGTCGATCACCACCGAACTGGACGCGATCTCCGCCTGGGTGAGCAGCTCGCGCTCCTGCCACGCCCCCGGCAGCAGCACCGACGCCGAGGTCGTGTACTGCGGCGGGAACAGCGCGGAGCCCCCGTAGCCGGCGAGCGCGCCCACCACCGCGAGGACGGTGAGCAGCCGCCAGCGCCGGCGCAGGATCCGGCCGATCGTGGCCAGGCGTATCGTGTCGTCGTTCAACGGAGCGGCCTTCTCCCCGCCCGCTTCCGGCCGCGCGCCGCCACCGGGGCCCGGTCGCCGCAGGCCGCGGCGTAGGCGGCGAGCAGCGCCCGCTGGGAGTTCCGCCAGGACAGCGGCCCGTTGACCCGCTCCTGGCCGAGCTTGCCCATCCAGGCCCGCTTGTCCGGGTCGTCCAGCAGCTGCGCGATCAGCCCGGCGAACCCGCTCTCGTCGTTGGCGGGCGCGTAGACGGCGGCGTCCCCGGCGGAGACCCGGGCCTCGCGGAGGTCGAAGGAGACCATCGGCCGACCCATCACCATGTACTCCAGGACCTTGTTCATGGTCGACACGTCGTTGAGCGGGTTGCGCGGGTCCGGGGAGAGGCAGACGTCCGCCGTGGACAGGTAGCGCGCCAGGTCGGCGTCCGGGACGCGCCCGGTGAACTGCACCTGCTCCGAGAGCCCGAGCCGCCCCGACAGCTCCACCATCGCGTCGAAGGTGTCGCCGCCGCCGACGAACACCGCGTGCCAGTCGGTCCGGCCGAACTCGTCGCGCAGCTTCGCGAGCGACCGCAGGGCGTAGTCGACGCCGTCCTGCGGACCCATGACGCCCAGGTAGCACAGCAGATGGGGCTTGCCGCGCTTGAGCTCCGGCTCGGGCGGCACCGGCTGGAAGCGGTCGGTGTCGGGCGCGCTGCGCACCACGAAGACGTCCTCCGGCCGCTTGCCGCCGCGGCGCAGCGCGACGTCCCGGTAGCTCTCGTTGGTGGCGAGCACGATGTCCGCGGCCCGGTAGGTGAGCCGCTCCAGCGCGCACACGGCGCGGTAGAGCAGGTCCTCGCCGCGGTCGAACCGGGAGAGGTACAGCTCGGGGACCAGGTCGTGCTGGTCGAACACGAACCGGGCACCGCGCCGCTTCAGCCACAGGGCGGGCAGGAACAGCAGGTCGGGCGGGTTGCAGGCGTGGACCACGTCGACCGGGCCGACCTGGCGGGCCAGCCGGGCCGTGTGCCACAGCGCCGATCCGTACTCCCGCAGGTAGCCGGCCGGTCCGCCGGTGGCCGCGTGCAGGGGGTAGCGGTGGATCCGCACCCCGTCGATCACCACCTCCCGTTCGGTGTCCCGCTTGCTGCCCAGGGGACAGATGACGTCCACCGTCCAGCCCGCGTCGCGCAGCGTGGTGCACTCCTGCCACACCCGCCGGTCGAAGGGCACCGACAGGTTCTCCACCAGGATCAGCGCGCGACGGGCCGGCCCGTCGCCGCCGACCGCGGCGCTCGACGACGCGTCACCAGGCAAGGCCCACGTACCCCGGTTCGGTCCGGCGCGCGTCGGCGTCGGGCAGGTGGACGAGGTCGACGATCACCGTGCCGTCGCCGTGCGGCAGCGCGGCCAGCACGGCCGGGTCCGCCGTCCCGACCACGCACACCTCGGCGTGGTCGAGCACCTCGTCGACGGAGTCCGTGAGCAGCTGCGCGAGGTGCGGCAACCGGGTCTCGATGTACTCGCGGTTCGCGCCGAGCAGCCGGGAGAGGTTCACGTTGGGGTCGTGGATCCGCAGGTCGTAGCCCTTGCCGAAGAGCCGCTCGGCCAGCTCGACGAGCGGGCTCTCGCGGAGGTCGTCGGTGCCGGGTTTGAAGGACAGGCCGAACAGGCCCACCCGCCGCTTCCCGGTACGCTCGATCAACTCCAGTGCGCGCCCCAGGTGTTCGGCGTTGGAGGGCAGCACGTGGGAGAGGATGGGCACCGCGACGTCGGCCTGCCGGGCCGCGTGGACCAGGCTGCGCAGGTCCTTGGGCAGGCAGGAGCCGCCGAAGGCGAAGCCGGGCCGCAGGTAGGCGGGGCTGATGTTCAGCTTGCGGTCGGCCAGGAACACGTCGATCACCTGGTGCGAGTCCACCCCGAGCGCCCGGCAGACCGCGCCCAGCTCGTTCGCGAAGCCGATCTTGAGACCGTGGAACGCGTTGTCCGCGTACTTGATCGCCTCGGCCGTCGGGACCGGCACCCGGAACACCTCGCCGGGCAGGCCGTCGTACAGCGCGGCGACCACGTCCCCGCTCGCGGCGTCGAGCTCGCCGATGACGGTCTTGGGCGGGTCGAAGAAGTCCCGCACGCTGGTGCCCTCGCGCAGGAACTCCGGGTTGACCGCGACCCCGAAGTCCACCCCGGCGGTGCCGCCGGTGTGCTTCTCCAGGATCGGCACCAGCAGGTTCAGGCAGGTGCCCGGGAGCATGGTGCTGCGGAAGACGACGGTGTGCCGCCCGCCCCGCTCGGCCAGCGCGGCGCCGATCTGCTCGGCCACCCGCTCCAGGTAGGCGGTGCAGAGGCTCCCGTTGGGCTCCGACGGCGTGCCCACGCAGACCAGCGACACGTCGCTGGCCATGACCGCCTCGCGGACGTCGGCGGTGGCGCGCAGCGCTCCGGCCGCCACCACCTCGGCGATCAGCTCGCCGATCCGCTCCTCGACCACCGGGGCCTTGCCGTCGTTGACCAGGTCGACCTTCACCTGGTTCACGTCCACTCCGATGACCTCGTGACCGAGGCCGGCCAGGCACGCGGCCGACACGCAGCCCACGTAGCCGAGCCCCAGGACGCTGATCCTCATGACTCGTTCCTCCCCTCCGGCAGGCCCTTGTGGCCGGCCCTCCGCGCGCCCATCGGACGACGCCCCCCTCGTCGGTTCCTTCGCGTCCTTCGCATCAGTACGCCCCCTGGCCCTGGAGCACCGCACGCAGCGTCTTCCAGAGGATCACCGTGTCCAGGGCGAGCGACCAGTCCTCCACGTACCGCAGGTCCAGCCGGACCGCCTCCTCCCACGGCAGGTCGCTGCGCCCGCTGATCTGCCACAGGCCGGTGAGCCCGGGCTTGACGAGCAGCCGCCGCCGGATCTCCGGGCCGTACGCGGCGGACTCCTCCGGCAGCGGCGGCCGCGGGCCGACCAGCGACATCGAGCCGGTGAGCACGTTGACGAGCTGCGGGAGCTCGTCGAGCGAGTACCGGCGCAGCACCCCGCCCACCCGGGTCACCCGCGGATCCCGGCGGAGCTTGAACAGCAGTCCGGCGCCCTCGTTGCGGTCGGCCAGTTCGGCCCGGGCCCGGTCCGCCCCGGCGACCATGGTGCGGAACTTGACCAGGGTGAACTCCCGGCCGTCCTTGCCCACCCGGTGCTGCCGGTAGAACGCCCCGCCCCTGCTGTCCAGCAGCACCAGCAGCCCGACGCCCACCATCAGCGGCGCGAACAGCACCAGCAGGAAGGCGGCGCCCAGCCGGTCGACGACCTCCTTGACCGCCCGGCGGCCGCCGGTGAAGGCCGGCATGCTGACCCGCAGCATCGGGATCCCGAGCACCGCGTCGACGTGCAGCCGCGGGCCGGCCACCTCCATCAGCACGGGCGCGACGACCATCTCGGCGTCGCCGCCTTCGAGGTCCCAGGCCAGCCGCTGCAGCCGGTCCGGCGTCCAGTACGGGTCGGGGGTGATCGCGAGAACGCGGTAGCCGTCCCGGCGGACGTGGGTGGCGACGTCCGTCAGCCGGCCGACGACCGGCACGCCGTAGAGCCGGTCACCGCCCAGCCCGAGGGCGTACGGCGTGCAGACCGCCTCCACCCGCCAGCCGAGGTGCGGGAACTTGCGGGTCCGGGTGATCAGGTCGCGCACGGTGGCCGGGCTCCCGGCGGCGAGCACCGGGCGCAGGCACCGCCCTTCCTTGCGCTGTTTGTGCAGCCACAGCCGCAGCAGATAGCGCTCGGTCATGGTGACGAGCGTGATCGCCGGAATGGCGACGAAGATCCAGAGTTTGATGTTGTGCGAGGTGAGGGCGATTCCGCCGAGTGCGAGGACGACGGCCGCCGTGAACAGCGAGCGGCCGAGCCGCCGGAATTCCTCGGCACCCTGGCCGAGAACGGCCGGGGCCCACGACCGGGTCATGCCGAGTGCCCCCACCACCAGCAGTTCGGTGCCGAAGGCGAGAATTCCCCATTTCTCGTGCCAGCTGGCCGCGTCCCGGACCCCGAAGAATCCGCCGATGGCCGCTACCACGAACGCGGTGGCCACGGTGTCACTGATGATCACGGTACGGCGGTACTGCTGCTCCCAGTCGCTCTCGGGCCGGCCGAGCGACCCGTTCCCCCGACGCCCCCGCGCCGGTCGAAACGGGACGGCTAACTCTCCTTCCCCCTGCTCCACGGCCCCCGTCAAGTCACCAGTGGGTTCGACGTGTTCGCTCCACACGATTCCTCCCCCCGGGAGGCTCGCGCCTCCCGCACTGATCCTCCCCTTCGGGAGGTCCCGCCTCCCCGACCGCGCTGTTCCTACCGCCGGGAGGCCCCCGCCTCCCGCGCATGGCGAACCGGCTCTTGCAGCGCTACGTGAACATCCCGCCCGGATCCCGGAGGACTCGTCCGTCCCACCGGAATCCCGCGTCACACGGGAAACCGCCGACGGCTGCTCTCCGTCTTCGAATTCCCCGCGCGGGCGCCGGAAATCGATCACCCCACGCCTACCGCCGGAGACACGAAAACCACTGCCCGCGGCAATGGACCCGTAGATCATCGATCATCGCCGGCGCCCTGCCGTGCGAAGTGAAAGTCAATCTAGAGCATCCGGGGCACCGAAAGAGTGGGATGTGTGAAATGCGTGCACGAGATTTGAAAGTGGATCTACGAATGATGATCGTCGATGAACACCACGGGAACGGCTGGATGCGCCGTGACCTGTACGGACGGCGCCCTCCGGGCGGAGCGGACCCGGGAAGTCCGCCGGCCGGAGGATCACCTTCGGAGGGCCGGATCCGGCCATCGGAAGGCTTGTCGTGACCGGTCCAGGACCCCGCGACGACGCGAACCGGATGCCCCGGTTCCGCGACCCCGTGCCGGCTACCCCTCGCCCGGCAGGGCCGGCGCGGCCGCCGGACGCAGGACCTGCTCGGCCCAGATGATCTTGCCGTCCGGGGTGTAGCGGACGCCCCAGCGTTCGGCGAGCCGGGCGATCAGGAACAGTCCGCGGCCGCCCTCGTCCTCGTCGGCCGCGTAGCGCAGGTGCGGGGCGGTGCTGCCGGCGTCCGAGACCTCGCAGATCAGGGTGCGGTCGTACAGCAGCCGCACCGTGATCGGTGCGGTCGCGTAGCGGATCGCGTTGGTCACCAGCTCGCTGAGCACCAGTTCGGTGACGAAGGCGGCCTCGTCCAGGCCCCACACGGTGAGCTGCCGGGCGGCCTCGGCCCGGACCCGGGCCACCTCCGTGGGATCCGCGGCCACCTCCCACTCGGCCCTGCGGTCGGGTGCCAGCACGCGGGTCCGGGCGACCAGCAGGGCGATGTCGTCGGCCTGGCGGACGGGCGGCAGGGCGCCGAGCACGGCGTCGCAGACCTCCTCGGGCGACCGGCCCGGGTGGGCCAGGGAGGCCATCAGGAGGTCCAGGCCGACGCCGATGTCACGGGTGCGGTCCTCGACCAGGCCGTCGGTGTAGAGGACCAGGCTGCTCCCCTCCGGCAGCCGCACCCGCGCGGCTTCGAAGGGCATACCGCCCAGGCCGAGCGGCGGACCGGCGGGCAGGTCCAGCAGCATCGCCGTGCCGTCCGGGAGCAGGACCGCGGGCGGGGGATGGCCGGCCCGGGCCATGACGCAGGTGGCGGCGGTGGGGTCGTAGATGGCGTAGAGGCAGGTGGCGCCGGTGATCCCGGGCGCCCCCTCGACCGCGGCCGTCTCCTGGTCGATGTGGGCGACCAGTTCGTCCAGGTGCCCGAGCAGCTCGTCCGGCGGCAGGTCGAGGGTGGAGAAGTTCTGGACCGCCGTGCGCAGCCGGCCCATGGTCGCGGCCGCGTGCAGGCCGTGGCCGACCACGTCGCCGACGACGAGCGCCACCCGGGTGCCCGACAGCGGGATGACGTCGAACCAGTCGCCGCCGACCCCCGCCTGGGCCGGCAGGTAGCGGTAGGCGACGTCCAGGGCGTTCTGCTCGGGCAGGGCCCGCGGCAGGAGGCTGTGCTGCAGGGTGACGGCCATCGTGTGCTCGCGCGTGAAGCGGCGGGCGTTGTCGACGGACACGGCGGCCCGGGCGGCCAGCTCCTCGGCCAGGGACAGGTCCTCCTCCTCGAACGGGCCGCTGTCCCGGCCGCGCCAGAAGCAGGCGATCCCCGTCAGCACGCCCCGCGCCGTCAGCGGCACGGCGATCATCGACGCCAGCCCGAACTCCAGCACCGCCCGGGTGCGCTCGGCGTCCTGCATCCGCCAGCCGACGTCGGTCGCGAGCTCGGGCACCAGCGCGGAGTGCCCGCTGACGAAGCCCGCCGCCTGCGGGGAGCTCCCGACCCACCGGACCAGTTCCCCCTGGGGGTACAGCGGCGAATCGTCCCGGCTGCCGGTGACCGCCACCCGTCGCAGCTCCACCGGCGCCCCGGCCGCCGGCGCGGTCGGCTCCTCGCCGCGCAGGACCTCGTCGGCGAGGTCGACGGTGGCGTAGTCGCAGAACTCCCGGGCGGCCATCGCGGCGAGCTCCTCGGCGGTGCGCCGCACGTCCAGGGTCGTACCGATGGCGACGCTCGCGTCGTACAGCAGCCGCAGCCGGCCGCGGGCGACCTCGGCCTTCCCGGAGAGGGCGACCAGCTCGGTGGAGTCGCGCAGGGTGGTGACGCTGCCGGACAGAGCACCCCTGCTGTCGATGGGCCGGTTGTTGACGGCCAGCAACCGCTCACCGACCGGGAGCACCTCGTCGGTGACCGCGCGGCCGGAGGTCAGCAGGTCGGTCGTCCGGGAGCCCAGGCCGAGGCCGGTGACGGCGCGCCCCTCCGCGTCCGGGGGAAGGTCGAGCAGCCGGCGCGCCTCGTCGTTGGCCAGCAGCACCCGGCCGTCGCCGCCGACGATGGCCACGCCCTCGCGCACCGCGTGCAGCACCGCGTCGTGGTGCTCGTACATCCGGGTCATCTCCTCCGGCCCCAGGCCGTGGGTCTGCCGCAGCAGGCGCCTGCCCACCAGCGCCGTGCCGCCCGTGGCCAGGCCGAGCGCGACGGCGCCGGCGCCCAGCACGACCGGCAGCTGCCGGTCGACGGCGCTGCTGACGTTGGCGACCTTCATCCCGGACGACACGATGCCCACGACCGCGCCGCGGTCGTCCTCCACCGGAACCACGACCTGGTACTCCCGGCCGAGCGGGCCGCGCACCTGCTCGACGGTGACCCGGCCCTCCAGCGACGGCCCGATGGTGCCGACGAACTTCTTGCCGATCTGCTCGGGCTGGGGGTGGGTGTAGCGGATGCCGTTCCGGTCGGTCACCACGATGAAGTCGACCCGGGCGGCCTTGCGGGCCGCCTCGGTCAGCGGCTGGAGCACCGCGCTGGGGTCGGGGCCCCGCATCACGGCCACCAGACCGGGCCCGTGGGCGAACGCCTCGGCCGCGGCGAGCGAGCGGTCACGCGCCGCGTCGTACCGGTCACTGCGGGACTGGATCAGCAGCGCGACCACGGCCGCCACCACGAGCAACAGCACGATCGACACCTGCAGGACGAACATCTGCCCGGCGACGCTGCGGATGCCCGTCACGGACCGCAGGCGCCGCTCCGCCGGCTCCCCCGGGCCCGCGCGCGGCTCCCGCCGGCCACGACCGCCACCCGCCCGGCGTCGCGGCAGCCCGGGCGAGGAGCGCGTGTCTCTCGCCATACACCCATGATCCCCCCTGCCGCGACCGGGACATCCGCGCCGCCCGCGCGAACCGCGGCGCCCGTGCGCTCCGCGGCGGGCCGGCGCACCGTGGAAACACGACAGCGGATGTCGGGATTTGCGGAGACAGTGGGAGACGACAGCGGTACCGACGACAGCGGCACGGACAAGAACGGCAAGGACCCCTCATGCGCGAAACACCCGACGAACTCCACCGGCTGCAGGCCCTCCTCGACGCCTCGCTCGCCGGCTCCACGGCGCACCTGCGGTCGATCATCAGCAGCGAGCGCACGCTCACCGCCGAGCAGCTCACCCGGGTGCTCACCGGCATGTGCACGCTCGCGCTGTCCACCGTGACGGCGAAGGGCGAGCCACGGATCAGCGGCGCGGACGGTCACTTCCTGCACGGTGCCTGGCACTTCGGCACCGCGCGCACCGCCGCCAAGGCCCGGCACCTCGCCGCCCGGCCCGCCGCCAGCGTCGCCCACCTGCGCGGGGAGGACCTGGGTGTGTTCACCCACGGCACCGTGGAGGTCCTCAACCCCCTCGACGGCGAACCGGCCGCCGACTGGCCCGACCTGCTCGCGTACTTCCGGGACTTCTACGGCGCCGACACCTTCGACTGGGACAACGACGTGGTCTACTACCGGCTGCACCCGCACTGGATGGCCGTGTTCGCCCCCGACTTCGCCAAGCTCGTCGGGGAGGCCGACGACAGCTGACCCGGGGCGGCCGGGGAGAATCACGCCGATACGGCGGGCGGGGGGGAGGAGCGACATGCGGGCGAGCCGGGCCATCGCGCTGCTGCTGCTCCTCCAGGCCCGGCAGACGATGACCGCCCCGGAGCTCGCCGCCGAGCTGGAAGTCTCCGAGCGCACCGTGCAGCGGGACGTCGCCGCACTGGTCGAGGCCGGGGTGCCGGTGTACGCCGAACGCGGCCGCGGCGGCGGCTACCGGCTCGTCGACGGCTACCGCACCCGCCTCACCGGGCTCGAACGCACCGAGGCCGAGGTCCTGCACCTGGCCGCCCTCCCGGGCCCGCTGCGCGCCATGGGTCTGGCCGGCCAGGCCCTCGCCGCCCGGCTGAAGGTCGCCGCCGTCCTGGGCGACGCCCCCGCGGCCGCCGCCCAGCGGTTCCATCTCGACGCACCGGCCTGGTTCCGCGAGGCCGAGACCCCGCCGCTGCTCCCCGAGGTGTCGCGCGCCGTGTGGGAGGACCGCGTGCTCCAGGCCCGGTATGCCGCGCGCGGCGGCACCCGGGACCGGCGGCTGGAGCCGTACGGCCTGGTCCTGAAGGCCGGGCAGTGGTACGTGGCGGCGCGCGGCCCGTCCGGCCGGATCGGCTCGTACCGCGTCGACCGCTTCGAGAGCGCCGAGGCCGGCGACGAACGGTTCGAGCGCGACCCGGGGTTCGACCTCGCCGGCCACTGGGCCGCGGCGGCACGGGAGTTCACCCGCGCGCTGCTGCGCGAGCGGGCCGTGGTGCGGCTGAGCCCGCTCGCCGTGGCGAACCTCGCCGACCTGCTGGAGCCGACCGCCGCCGCCGACGCCCTCGCCACCGCGGGCCCACCGGACGCCGACGGCTGGGTCACCGTGGCCCTGCCGGTCGAGAACTGGGAGATCGGCTACCTCGAACTCCTTCGCCTCGGCCCGGAGGCCGAGGTCCTCGACCCGCCCGCGCTCCGGGCCCGCCTGGCCGAGGCGACCCGCCGCGCCGCCGGCCTCTACACGGCACCCGGCGACACCCCCCGCGCCGGACACCCCGACCGCGCCCTCACCGCCGACACCTGACCCGCGCACACCGGGGCCGTCGACCCTGGGGAGCCGGACGGGTGAATCCTGCCGGGCAAGCAGGTGTCGACCGCGATCACGCGGACGGCCCAACCCCTGCTGTTCGTGGACGACCGGAGCCCTTGCGGCACAAGGCCGACCGGCCTCTCCCGGTATCCGGCGCCGGGGCCCCGCGGCCGTCCCGGCCGCCTCACCCGGTGTGATCGACTTCCGCTGGATTCGGGCGACCGGCCCGAAGCAGCCGAGGAGAACCGATGCTCCCCACCCTTCCCGCCAAGCGCACCCTCGCCCTCGTCCTGGCCGCCACGGCCGTCGGCACGGCCGCCGCGATCAGCGTGCCCGCCATGGCGAGCGACAGTCCGCAGGAGAGCAAGACCCGCTCCACCCGGGCGGCCCAGGTACCGGACATGACGTTCGACTACACCGGCTCCGACACCCTGTCCGGGCCTCCGGCGCTCGGCGTCCCCTACGGCAACCGCGCCAAGGCCAACGACGTCGACGGGCACCAGATCGGCACCGCCTACGGCAACTGCGTCAAGGACGAGATCGGCTCGACCCAGGACCAGGTGCTCTGCAGCACCGTGCTCAAGTTCACCGACGGCGCTCAGATCGCCATCACCAGCGTGCGGCCCACCGCCCACCCGGGCGCGGAACTCCGGGACTTCGACGCGATCGTCACCGGCGGCACCCTCAGGTACGAGGGCCTCACCGGGTCAGCGCGCTTCACCCCCCGCAGCGTCGGCGTCTACGACGTCAGCTTCAGCTGACCCACCCGGCTCCTCCACCGGCCCCGGCCACCTGACCCCGGATCACCGGGGCAGGGGCCGGGGCCGCCGTCACCCCCGGGGAGCTCTCGGCTCCCAGGCCGTCCCGCCGTTCGGGTAGACGTACAGCGGCCGGCCCTTGACCGCGCTGGTGCGGAACGGGGTGCCGTGGCCCGGGTCGGCGGTGACCGTCCCCTTCCGGGTGCCGGTGGTCCACTCCAGCTCCAGGTACCAGCTGACGTCGTGGGAGGTGGTCTCGGCGTCGACCGCGATGACCACCGGGTCGCTCTCGCTCACCCTGAGCGGCAGGCCGGTGCTGCCGTCGGACACGACCGGAACGGGGTGGGCCGCGTCCAGGTCGACGTCGTACGCGTGGAGGCCGATCCCACCGCCGCAGCCCTCGCCCACGGCGTAGACGTTCCAGGCGAGGGGCGCCGCGACCCGGGTGACCCGGACGTTGATGCCCGTCAGCAGCACGGGCTCCCGACCGGTGCCCTGCACGGTGAGCTTGACCGACTGGTAGTGGCCGGGCACCGCGCCGACCTGGGAGACCCAGCCCGCCACGTCCGGTACGGCGGGCGGCCAGGGGACCTCGGACGGCGGGCGGTCGACCAGGTACTGGTCGCACTGACTGCCCCAGCCGGAGGGGTGGACGGAGACGGTGACCGGGGCGCTGATGCTCGGGTCCGCCCCGGCGGCCGTCCCGGACGGGCTCGCCCCGGCAGCGGCTGCGGACAGCGACGGGGACGGGGACCGGGATGCGGACAGGGACGGCGACGGGGCTCCGGCGGACGGCCGGACATCGGCGGCGCGGGCGGAGTCGGCGCCGGCCTGGTCGGTCTTCAGACCGATGACGACGATCCCGACGGCGGCCAGCACCGCGATGGCCGTCGCCGCGGCGAGGGCGCCCCAACGGCGGGCGCGCCGCCTCGGCGCCACCCCGGGGGCACGGTCCGGTGCGGGCGTCGCCGCCGCGGGCTCGGGCGTTTCGGGGGCGGCGGCCGGCTTGCTCCCCCGTACCGCGCGGGCGACGACCCACAGCCGGTACAGCTCGACGCGTTCCTCCGGCGTCGCCTCGCACAGCTGTGAGAGCCGCTCCAGCGGAGCGAACTCCGTCGGCATCACATCGCCGTTGCAGTAGCGGTGCAGGGCCGAGGTGCTCAGGTGCAACCGCTTCGCCAGCGCACCGTAACTGAGTCCCGACCGGCTCTTCAGCTCCCGCAGCAGCTGCGCGACCTCCTCCGTCTCCCTCAACGTCTCCCCGATTCCCTTCGGCACTGTTCTTCCACCCGCACGTGGCCCCCGTCGTGACCGCGCCCCGTCCCGTAGCGGCCGGACGACCACGGAACGGCCCCGGCAGACAGCACGCGGGACGCCGTCCCATGGTTCCCCCGTCCCGCGAAAGCGTCCCAGCGATCTTTCGTCTCCGCAGCTCAGCGTAGGTGGGGGCGTCCCAGCATCCCTGATCGGGGGTCCACCGTTGCGGCTGGGACGAGCCGCCGGAGAACCTGCCGTCGAACACCGAGAAGGAGCAACTGTGAGCACTGTTCAGGCGGCCCGCGCCGCGATACGCACCGACCGTTTCAACCGTGGCGCGGTGGCCCTGACGATGGGTGGGGTCCTGCTGATGACCGCCGCCTGCGGCGACGGCCAGGACAAGGGCGGCGACGCGGCCGCGACGGCGGGCGCCACCGCCTCCTCCTCCGCCGCCCCCGGCGGCACCGGCGGGACCGGCGGCACCGAGGCGGCCACGACGCCGAAGACCTCGGTCGCGGTGCTGAACGTCGAGCCGAAGGACGGGGCGCAGGGCGTCGCGCCGAACGCGCTCCAGGTGTCCGTCACCAAGGGCAAGCTCACCACGGTCGAGGTGACCGACAAGAACGGCAAGCCCGTCCAGGGGGCGATCTCCCCGGACGGCTCCGGCTGGAAGCCCGCCGCCGGGCTCGCCCCGGGCACCGCGTACACGGTGAACGCCCAGGCGACGGACGCCGACGGCCTGGTGGCCGCGGCCACCTCCGCCTTCACCACCGTCGCGTCCGGCAAGCAGGTCTCCACCAACGACAACATCGCCGACGGCCAGACCTACGGCGTGGGCATGATCGTCAAGGTGGACTTCAGCTCGAAGATCGTGAACAAGGAGGCCGTCGCCAAGGCGATCACCTTCGAGGCGGACAACGGCACCGAGGTGAAGGGCCACTGGTTCGGCGACAACCGGCTGGACTTCCGGCCGGCCGAGCCCTGGAAGCCGGGCACCAAGGTGACCATCCACTACCGGCTGAAGGGCGTCGAGGTCGCCCCGGGCGTCTGGGGCGACGTCGACAAGGACGAGCCGTTCACCATCGGCCGCTCCCAGGTCTCCACCGCGGACGCCGCCACGCACCAGCTCACGATCGTGCGCGACGGCAAGTCCACCACCGTGCCCGCCACCCTCGGCGACGCGCAGCACGCCTCGTGGGGCGGCACGATGGTGATCATGTCCAAGGAGAAGGTCACCCACATGAACTCCCAGACCGTCGGCATGGGCAGCGAGTACGACATCCCCGCCGCCCCCCACGCGATGCGGCTGACCACGTCCGGCACCTACCTCCACGGCAACTTCTGGTACAAGGGCGACCCGTTCGGCAAGGAGAACACCAGCCACGGCTGCGTAGCGCTCAAGGACGTGGAGGGCGGCAGCGACACCTCCGTCGCGGGGTCCTTCTACAACAGCTCGCTGATCGGCGACATCGTCACGATCGTGAACTCGAAGGAGAAGACCGTCGCCCCCGACAACGGCCTCGGCGGCTGGAACCTCCCCTGGGCGAAGTGGTAGCACCCGCCCCGCAGCCCCTCCGCACCCCACAGCCCACCGGCCGCCCCGATCCCCCGGGGCGGCCGGTCCCGTGGCGAGGCGGAGCGGGGAGGCGACCGGCCCCGGCGTGCGCCGGACCGACTGGCGGGACCTCGAACTCGTCGACCACTGGCGCCGCTACCCGGAACGCCCCGAGGCCTACCTGCGCCACATCGCCGGCTGATCCCCGAGTCCCCTGGTGCCCTCCGGCGGAACCGTCCTCCTGCGCGGAAGTCGCCGAACCACGCGACGTACCGGGCCGCCCCGGCACAGGATGGGTACCGCCCCGGCCGGGGCCGGAACGGAGAACGACCGAATGGACGACGCCTTGATGACTGCCCGACGGATCGCCGACGACCACGTGGCCCGGGTCGCCGCCCACGATCCCGTCACCTCCGCGCTCCTGGGCCTGGCCCCGGGCGACGACCGGATGCCCGACCTCTCCCCCGACGGGATCGAGCAGGAGGCCGGGCTCGCCCGCGAGACGCTGGTGCGGCTCGACGCCCTGCCCGGGGCCGGGCCCGACGCGGATCCTGCGGAGCTCGCGTGCGCCCGGCTGCTGCGGGAGCGGCTGGCGGCCGAGCTGCGGGTGCACGAGGCCGGTGAGCACTTCCGGGCCGTACGGAACCTGCACGCGCCGGTGCACCAGCTCCGGAACCTCTTCACGATGATGCCCACCGGCACCGACGAGGACTGGGCCCCGGTGCTCGTCCGGCTGCGGGACCTGCCCGCCGCGCTGGACGGCTACCGGGCCACGCTGGCCGCCGGCGTCGGCCGCGGACTGCTCGCCGCGCCCCGGCAGGCCGACGTGCTCGCCGCGCAGCTGACCGCGTGGACCGGGGAGCCGGCCGGCGGCCCCGGCTGGTTCGCCGAGTTCGTCGCCCCCGCGCCGCAGCGGCTGCGTGCCGAGCTGGACGCGGCCGCCGGCGGGGCGACCGCCGCCGTGGCCGCGTTCCGGGACTGGCTCCGCGAGGACTACCGCTCCGCCGCGCAGGGCACGCCGGACGCCGTCGGCCGCGAGCGCTACCAGGCCCTGGCCCGGCTGTACACCGGCGCCGACCTGGACCTCGACCAGACCTCGGACTGGGCCTGGGAGGAGTTCCACCGGGTCTGGGCGCAGCTGCGCGCCGAGGCCGACCGGGTGCTGCCCGGCGCCACCGTCCAGCAGGCCCGGGCCCACCTGGACCGGCACGGGCACACCGTGCAGGGCGCCGAGCGGATGTGCGCCTGGCTGCAGGAGCTCACCGAGGCCGCGATCGACGGCCTCGACGGGCACCACTTCGACATCACCGGACCGCTGCGGCGGGTCGAGACCCGGGTCGCGCCGGCCGGCAGCGCGGCCGCACCCCACTACCGCGGCCCGAGCCTCGACTTCAGCCGCCCGGGCTGCACCTACCTGCCCGTGGCCAACGGCGACGCCCAGGAGCGGTTCCGCTCCTGGCGCCTGGTCAGCACCTGGTACCACGAGGGCGTGCCCGGCCACCACCTGCAGCTCGCCTCCTGGACGGCGGCGGCGGAGGAGCTGTCCCGCTACCAGGTCACCCTCGGCAAGATCAGCGCCAACGTGGAGGGCTGGGCCCTGTACGCGGAGCGCCTGATGGACGAGCTCGGCTTCCTCTCCGACCCCGGCCGCCGGCTCGGCTACCTCGGCAAGCAGATGATGCGCACCGTCCGCGTGATCATCGACATCGGCATGCACCTGGAGAGCGTCATCCCGGCCGGCTCCCCGTTCCACCCGGGCGAGCGCTGGACCCCTGAGCTGGCCACCGCCTTCATGGCCGAGTACGCGGGGATTCCGCCCGCGCTGCTGGAGAGCGAGATCCTCCGCTACCTCGGCCGCCCCGGCCAGGCCATCGGCTACAAGCTCGGCGAACGCGCCTGGCTGGCGGGCCGCGAGGCCGCCCGCCGCCGCCAGGGCGCCGACTTCGACCTCAAGCGCTGGCACATGAAGGCCCTGCGGCAGGGCTCCCTGGGCCTGGACGACCTGGAGGCGGCCCTGGCGGTCCTGTGACGCGGCAGAGTGACCTCGGCAGAGTGACGGGGCAGAGTGACGCGGCGGGCACCGCACGCGGACGGGCCCCGGCGCCTCCTCAGCGGGCCAGCAGGTCCCTGATCGCCGCCACGATCTCCTCCGGCGCCTCCTCCGCCATGAAGTGCCCCGCCCGGGTCAGCCGGTGGTCGAGGTCCGGTGCCCAGGCCTTCCACAGCCCCACGGCGTCGAAGCCCAGCTGCGCACCCCAGTCCTGCTGGACGACGGTCACGGGCATGGCCAGCTGCGATCCGGCGTCGAGGTCCGCCTGGTCGTGCCGCACGTCGATGCCCGCCGAGGCCCGGAAGTCCGCGACGATCGACGTGACCGCCGCGGCGCTCGCCCGCAGGTACTCGGCGCGCACGTCCCGCGGCAGGGCGGCCGGGTCGCCGGCCCAGGCGTCGAGGAAGGAGCCGAAGAACGCGTCCGCGCTGTTGGCGATCAGCGTCTCCGGCAGGCCCGGCGGCTGCGCCATCAGGTAGAGGTGGTAGCCGACCGCCGCCGAGGTGCCGTGCAGGACGTTCCACATGTCGAGCGTCGGCACGATGTCGAGGACGCCCAGGTGCGTGACGGTCTCGGGGTGGTCCAGTCCGGCCCGGAAGGCGACCAGCGCGCCCCGGTCGTGGCCGACGAGGGCGAAGCGGTCGTGGCCGAGCGCCGCGGCGAGGGCCACCACGTCGGCGGCCATGGTGCGCTTGGCGTACACCTCGGGGCCGGTGGCGGCCGGTTTGTCGCTGGCACCGTAGCCCCGCAGGTCGGGGCAGATCACCGTGTGCTCGGCGGCGAGCCGCCCGGCCACCTGCCGCCACATCAGGTGGGTCTGGGGGAAGCCGTGCAGCAGCACGACCGGGCTGCCGCTGCCGCCGACGGCGGCGGTCAGCCGCACACCGTCCGCGCCGGGCAGGCGCAGCAGGTCGAAGCCGGGAAGGGTGGCGGGCGGGGTGGGCGTCACGGGGATCGTCCTCTCGGATCGGGAACGGACGTGACCAGCGTGCGCGACGGCGATCAGCAACCGATCAGTACGGTGCGGCCGCGGCCGGCCCGGGCACGGAGGATGGGGGCATGCGAATCGACGTACTCGGTGCCGTACGGGCCCTCCGCGACGACGGCGGCCCGGTGGACCTGGGCGGCCCCCGCCACCGTGAGGTGCTCGCCCGGCTCGTCGCCGCCGAGGGCCGGATGGTCACCACGGACACCCTGGTCGACGACCTGTGGGCCGATCCACCGGTCCGCGCGGTGGGCGCGCTGCGCACCTTCGTCGCCGCGCTGCGCCGCGCCCTCGAACCCGACCGGCCGCCGCGCGTCGCGCCGCGCGTCCTCGTCACCGAGGGGCCCGGGTACGCGCTGCGCCTGCCGCGCGAGGACGTGGACGTCCACCGCTTCCAGGACACTCTGGCCCGGGCCCGGCGCGACCCCGCCGCGGCGGCCGACCTGGGCGCGGCGCTCGCGGCCTGGCGCGGACCCGCCTACGCCGACGTGCCCGACTCCGACTGGGCCCGGCGGGAGCGGACCAGGCTGGAGGAGCTGAGGCTGGAGGCCGTGGAGCTGCGCGCCCGCCTCCTCCTCGACTCCGGGGAGGGGGCCGACCTCGTCGCGGAACTGGGCGCCCATGTCGCCGAACACCCGTGGCGCGAGCCTGCCTGGGGGCTGCTCACCCGGGCGCTGTACCGCGCGGGGCGGCGGGCCGACGCGCTGGCGACCCTCCGCCGCGCCCGCGCGATGCTCGTCGACCGGCTCGGGCTCGACCCCTCCGCCGAGCTCCGGCGGCTGGAGCGGTCCGTCCTGAGCGGGTCCGACCCGGCCGACGGCGCGGGCACTGGCCGGCCCGGCCCGGGTGTGCGGCTCGGCCCGCGCACCACGGTGGAGGTGGCCCGCGTCCTCGCCCTGGCGGGCGGCGACGCCCTCGTCCACTCCCGGCGCGACCGGCTCGCCGCCGTCCTGGCGGCGGAACGCACGGGGGACCCGGTGCTGACCGCCCGGGTCATCGGCGCCTACGACGTGCCCGCGCTCTGGAGCCGGGCCGACGACCCCGAGCAGTCCCGGGCCCTCGTCGCGGCCGCCGAACGGACCCTCACCGCCCTCACCGCGCACGCTGTCCACGACGGCCACACCGGGCTGTCCGCCCGGCTGCTGGCGACGATCGCCGTCGAGAGCCGCAGCGCCGACCTGTCCGGGCCCGAGCCGGGCCGGGCGCGGCGGGCCGCACGGCAGGCCGAGGCACTGGCCCGGGGTCTGGCCGATCCCGGCCTGCTGGCCTTCGCCCTCAACGGGGTGTTCCTGCAGTCCTTCGACCGCCCCGGCCTCGCCCAGGTCCGGGACGGGATCGGTGCCGAGATCCTCGACCTGGCCGACCGGCACGACCTTCCCCACTTCGCCGTCCTCGGCCGGCTGGTCCGCCTGCAGTCCGCCTCGGCCTTCGGCGACCTCGACGCCGCCACCGCGCACGCCGAGGCCGCCGAACGGCTCGCCGTCACCACCGAGGCGCCGCTCGTCCCCGTCCTCACCGGGTGGTTCCGGGCCCGGGCCACCGCTGCCCGGAGCACCGAACCCGGCGGGCCGACCGCCGCCACCGCCGCGGCGTGCTACCGCACCGCCGAGGAAGCCCTCCGGACCGCCGGCATGCCGGGGCTGCACCGCGGACTGTTCCCGCTCGCCCTGCTGGGCCTGCGCCTGCTGCACGACCGGCCCGCGCCCACCGACCCGCGGCTCGACTGGGGCCCGTACCTGCCGTGGGCACGCCCCCTCGTCCTGCTGGCCCAGGACCGGGCCGACGAGGCCCGCACCGCCCTCGCCGCCCTGCCCGAACCGCCCCACGACCACCTCCAGGAAGCCCTGTGGTGCCTGACCGCCCGCGCCGCCGTACGCCTCGGCGAGCCCGCCGTCGCGGCCCGTGCCGCGGCCGCCCTGAGCGGGGCACGCGCCGAACACGCCGGTGCCGCAAGCGGGATGCTGACCCTCGGCCCGGTGGCGGGCTACCTGACGGAGGCACAGGACTGCGCCGCGACGGGGTGAGCACCCGTCGGACGAACTGTCGGGCGGTCCCGGATCACGCCGTCCTCGGCGCGCGGGTCAGTGGTTCCTCCACTCCTGGGAGGGAATCGGACCCTCCGAGGTGTCACCGAGGCGCTCGGTCCAGGCCGGGGCGGCGAGGACCGGCCGGGTGAGCAGGACGTCGCCGGCGCGCTGGACGCGCAGCAGCAGGCCGATCTCCCCGTAGCTGTACGTGGCCTCCTGGGAGACGCGGATCTCCTCGCCCAGGCCGCAGTCTTGGAGCTTGGCGAAGACCGCGTCCTCGGTCGCCGAGGGCACGCGTCCGGTCAGCGCCAGGCCCTCCCAGCGGACCTGCGGACCGAACCGGGCGTCGACGGCGACCGCGGCGAGCACACCGCCGAACCCGTGCCGGGCGAGGTACTCGTGGCCGTCGTCGGTCTCCCCCAGGAGGGAGCCCCCCGGCAGGTCCGGCGGTACGTCGTCCGCTCCGGCGGGACGGAAGTAGGCCGTGAGCATGCTCCCCCACACCCGTCGGTCCGCAGGTGGGTAGGTCGCGAAGTCGCCGCCGCCGGCCGCGGGTTCGCGCCCCAGGGCGGCGCTGACCTGCCCGCGCGTCATACCGAACCGCAGCGGCCCCACCCCGACCAGCGGCGTGGCCTCCCACTGCTCGCGCTCGCCCTCCGCCAGCACCGACCAGATCGCATCCGACACTCGACTTCTCCCGTTGTCCGCCGCCGGCGCCGGCCGGGCGGCCGGGCACGGCCGGATGCTACGTGGCGGGTACGACAGCCGGTTACCGGGACGGAACACCGCTCGCCTTGGGCACTCCTCCGACCGGGCGCCGCCCGCCGCGCGGCTCCGCCGGAGGATCGGACGATGTCCCGTGCCCGGTGCCCCCACCTAGCGTCAGGGGTTCACCCGCAGGTCGCTGTCGCCTGGCCGGGTCGGTCACGGGAGGCGGGCGCCCGGGCCGGCTCCGCAGAGAGGCGTGCGCGGTGTCCGTGGCGTTGAACTTCCGTACGGCGAAGCGGTTGGCGGGCCGCCGGGTGCTGCTCTGGTCGCTGCTCGGCCGGTTGCCGAACGCGATGAGCCCGATCGGCACCCTGCTGCTGGTCAGCCGCAACACCGGCAGCGTGTGGTCGGGTTCGCTGGTCGCCGGGGCGCTGGCGGTCGGTCAGGCGGTCGGTGGCCCGGTGGTCGGCCGGCTCGCGGACCGGCGCGGGCAGCGGACGGTGGGGCTGGTCGCCGCGCTGGTCAACGCGGCGGCCCTGGTCGCCCTGGTCGCCGCCTCCGAGCGCGGGCTCGCGCTCGGCTGGCAGATCGCGCCCGCCGTGCTGACCGGGCTGTCGGTCCCGCTGGTCGGCCCGCTGTCGCGCAGCCGCTGGGTCCGGCTGGCGGCCGGTGAACCGGAGGCGACCTCCGCGATGCTGTCCCTGGACGGGATCGTCGACGAGGTCTCCTTCACCGCCGGACCGGCCCTGGTCGGCCTGCTCGCCACCGCCGCCTCCCCCGCCGTCGGCCTGCTCACCGCGGCCGGGCTCTGCGGCGTCTGCGCCGGTCTGTTCGCGCTGCACCCCACCGCCTCGCCGGGCGTCCCGGCGCCCTCCCACCCCCGGAACCGCTCCGCCGAGCGGCTGTTGACCACCCCGTACGTCCTCCTGCTGGGCGGGACGGCACTCCTCGGCGCCTGCTTCGGCTCGGTGCAGGTCGGCATCACCGCGACCACCGAGGCCCTGGGCCGGCCGGGCACCGCCGGGCTGGTGTACGGCTTCATGGGCTGCACCAGCTCCCTCGCGGGCGTCGCCACCGCCTCGATGCCCGCCCGCCGCGGCCTGCCGGCCCGTCTGCGGGCGAGCTCGGCGCTGCTCTTCGCCGCCTCCTGCGTCCTGTTCCCCGCCGCCGGCAGCCTCCCGGCGCTCGCCGCGGCCGTCGGGCTCCTCGGGGTCGCCGTGGCACCGCAGTTCATCACCGTGTTCGGCCTGGTCGAGCGCACGGTGCCAGCCGCCCGGCTCGGCGAGGCGATGGCCACGCTGGTCAGCGCGCTGATCCTGGCGCAGTCGGCGGGCACCTTCCTCGCCGGGTGGGCCGCCGAACACGTCACCCCGGGCGCCGCCTTCGCCGTCACGGCCGCGGCGGCTGCGGCCGCCCTCGTCCTCACCGCCTGCACCGCGACCGACCGCCGCTACCCGCGCCGGTCCGCTCCGCCCGGGACGCCCGCCCCGGGGAAGGCCGTCCAGCCGACCGGCCCGGCGGGCGGCTGAGCGGCGCCGTCCAGGGCAGACCCGCCCCGGGCGGTGTCGGTCGCTCCTTGTACTGTCGATCACGCGCAACAGCACGTTCGACACGGGGGAATGACACATGTTCAAGACCGATCCGGCCACACCCGACCTCTTCATCACGCCGGTCGCCGAGGTGTTCATCCGCAACCACCTCGAGTCGCACCCGCGGCTCGACCGCGCGGCCTGGTCGCTGACCGTCGAGGGCCTGGTGGAGCGGCCCGTCCGGCTGGACTTCCCGGCCGTCCTGGGCCTGCCGCAGACCCGCTTCACCGCCGTCCACGAGTGCTTCGGCAACCCGCTGCACCCCACCGTGCCGACCCGTGCGGTCACCAACGTGGAGTGGTCCGGTGTCCCGCTGTCCGCCGTCCTGGAGCTCGCCGGGCCGCTCCCGGAGGCCCGGCACCTCTTGCTGGAGGGCGCCGACACGGGTGACTTCGGGGGCGAGAGCGGCGTGCGCTACCTCAAGGACCTGCCCCTCGACGAGGCCCGCTCCGGGGTCGTCCTCGCGCACACCATGAACGGCGAGCCGCTGCACCCGGACCACGGCTACCCGCTGCGGGCGGTCGCGCCCCTGATGTTCGGCACCAACTCGGTCAAGTGGCTGACCCGGATCGTGCTGGCCGCCGACCGCCCCGACCACATCTTCACCACCCGCCTCTACACCCGGGTCCTGCCGGGCGAGAGCGAGGCCCGGCCGGTCCGCGAGAAGGACGTCTGCAGCAAGCTGCTCTCCCCGGGCGACGGGAGCGCCGTCCCGGCCGGCAGCCGTGAACTGGCGGGCTACGCCTGGAGCTCCACCGAGGTGACCTCGGTGGAGGTCGCCGTGGACGACGGGGACTGGCAGCCCGCCGCTCTCGACCGCCGCGGCCCGGACCCGAGCTGGCAGCGCTTCCGGCTCCGCCACGACCTCGCCCCGGGCCCGCACCGCATCCGCTGCCGCGCCACCGACTCCGCCGGCCGGGTCCAGCCGCTCACCGGCGACCGCAACGCCGTCCACGAGATCCACGTCGTCGCCGAGCCGGCCGTATGACCGGCACGAGAACCCGGGGCCGGGACCGTTGACAGTGCCACGACGGGCTCCTAGCGTGGCGCATTCGATTACCCGCGAGTAGGGACTGTTGATGGCCGAGCCGCGCCCGTACGACCTCGTCCTGTTCGGTGCCACCGGGTTCACCGGCGGGCTCACCGCCGAGTACCTGGCCCGGACGGCACCCGAGGGCTGCCGCTGGGCGCTCGCCGGGCGGGACGAGCGCAGGCTCGCCGCCGTCCGGGCGGGGCTGGCGCGGATCGACCCGCGCTGCGCCGACCTCCCCCTGCTGGTCGCGGACGCCGCGGACCGCGAGGCGCTGCGCGCCGTGGCCGCCTCGGCCCGGGTGGTGGTGTCCACGGTCGGCCCGTACCTGCGGCACGGCGAACCGCTGGTGGCCGCCTGCGCGGACAGCGGCACCGACTACGTCGACCTCACCGGCGAGCCGGAGTTCGTCGACCGGATGTACCTCCGGCACCACGAGCGGGCGGTGGCCACCGGCGCGCGGCTGGTGCACGCCTGCGGGTTCGACTCGGTGCCGCACGACCTCGGCGTGCTGTTCACCGTCGAGGAACTGCTGCGCCGCGGCGGCCCGGCGGCCCGGGTGTCGGTCGAGGGCTTCGTCCGCGCCGGCGGCACCGTCTCCGGCGGCACCTTCGCCTCGGCGATGACGGCCTTCTCCCGGCCGCGGGCGATGGCCCGGGCCGCCCGGGAGCGGCGCGCCGTGGAGCCCCGGCCGAAGGGACGGCTGATCCGCACGCCCGTCGGCCGGCCGCACCGGTCGCAGGCGGCCCGGGCCTGGGCGGTGCCGATGCCCTCGATCGACCCGCAGGTGGTGTCCCGCTCGGCCGCCGCCCTGGACGAGTACGGCCCGGACTTCGGCTACGCGCACTACGCGGCGGTCCGCCGGCTGCCGATCGCCCTCGGCGGTGTCGCCGCGGTGGCGGCGCTCGCCGTCGCCGCCCAGCTGCCGCTGCTGCGCCGGGCCCTGGGGCGGCTGCGCAAGCCCGGTGACGGGCCGAGCGCGGAGCAGCGGGCGCAGTCCTGGTTCGCCGTCCGGTTCGTGGCGCGGGCGCTGGACGGGCGGACGGTCCTCACCGAGGTGTCCGGGGGCGATCCCGGCTACCAGGAGACCGCGAAGATGCTGGCCGAGGCGGCGCTCTGCCTGGCGTACGACGACCTGCCGCCGGTGGCGGGGCAGTCGACCACGGCGGTGGCGATGGGCCGACCGCTGATCGACCGGCTGACCGCGGCGGGCCTCTCCTTCCGGGTGCTGGACACCCCGCCGAGGACCGCCCCGGGCCGGTAGCCGGAGCAGACCGCCCGCCCCGGGCCGGTAGCCGGATCGGCCCGCCCGCCCCGTGCAGGGGCGGACGGGCCGTCGGTGCCTGGATGGGGTGTCCGCTACTGCGGCGTCACGTAGGCGCCGGAGATGCCGCCGTCGACGAGGAAGGTGTTGGCGGTCATGAAGGAGGAGTCGTCGGAGGCGAGGAAGGCCACCGCGGCGGCGATCTCCTCGGGCTCGGCGAAGCGGCCGAGCGGGATGTGGACCAGCCGGCGGGCGGCCCGCTCCGGGTCCTTGGCGAACAGCTCCTGCAGCAGCGGGGTGTTCACCGGCCCGGGGCAGAGCGCGTTGACCCGGATGCCCTCGCGGGCGAACTGCACGCCCAGCTCGCGGGACATCGCGAGCACGCCGCCCTTGGAGGCGCTGTAGGAGATCTGCGAGGTGGCCGCGCCCATCACGGCGACGAAGGACGCGGTGTTGATGATCGAGCCCTTGCCCTGGCGCTGCATGTGCGGGATCGCGTACTTGCAGCACAGGTAGACGCTGGTCAGGTTGACCTCCTGGACCCGCTTCCAGGCGTCCAGGCCGGTGGTGAGGATGGAGTCGTCGTCCGGCGGCGAGATGCCGGCGTTGTTGAAGGTGATGTCGAGCCGGCCGTACTCGTCGACGGCCCGCTGGAAGAGGTCGCGCACCGCGGCCTCGTCGGTGACGTCGGCCTGGATGAACAGGCCGCCGACCTCGTTCGCGGCCTTGGCGCCGGTCTCGGGGTCGAGGTCGACGCAGACCACCTTCGCCCCCTCGGCGGCGAAGCGGCGGGCGGTGGCCAGGCCGATGCCGCTGCCCGCGCCGGTGATGACGGCCACCCGGCCGTCGAGTCGCTGGGTCATGCTGATCATTCCTCCGTGGAGATGAAGACGTTCTTGGTCTGGGTGAAGGCGTCGAGGGCGTCCGGGCCGAGCTCGCGGCCGAGGCCGGACTGCTTGAAGCCGCCGAAGGGCGTGGTGTAGCGCACCGAGGAGTGCGAGTTGACGGAGAGGTTGCCGGCCTCGACGCCGCGCGAGACGCGCAGCGCGCGCCCGAGGTCCCGGGTCCAGATGGAGCCGGACAGCCCGTACTCGGTGGCGTTGGCGATGCGCAGGGCGTCCTGTTCGTCGCGGAACGGGACGACCGCGACGACCGGGCCGAAGATCTCCTCGGTGAAGGCGCGGTCCTCCTGTCGCACGGGTGCGAGGACGGTCGGCGGGTACCAGAAGCCGGGCCCGTCGGGGGCGCTGCCGCGGAAGGCGACGGCCGACGCGTCCGGCACGTACGAGGAGACCCGCTCCCGGTGGGCGGCGGAGATCAGCGGGCCCATCTCGGTCTTCTCGTCGCTCGGGTCGCCGACCCGCACGCCGCGGACGGCCGGCTCCAGGAGCGCCAGGAAGTCGTCGAACACGGAGGCCTCGACGAGGATCCGGGAGCGGGCGCAGCAGTCCTGGCCGGCGTTGTCGAAGACGGCGTAGGGCGCGGTGGCGGCGGCCTTGGCGAGGTCCGCGTCGGCGAAGACGATGTTGGCGCTCTTGCCGCCGAGTTCGAGGGTGACGGGCTTCACCTGGGCGGCGCAGCCCGCCATGATCTCCTTGCCGACCCGGGTGGAGCCGGTGAAGACGACCTTGCGCACGTCGGGGTGGGTGACGAAGCGCTGTCCGACGACCGGGCCGCGCCCGGGCAGGACCTGCAGCACGCCGTCCGGGATCCCGGCCTCCAGGGCGAGTTCGGCCAGGCGCAGGGCGGTGAGCGGGGTGAGCTCGGCCGGTTTGACGATGACGGTGTTGCCGGCGGCCAGCGCCGGGGCGAGGGCCCAGGCGGCGATCGGCATCGGGAAGTTCCAGGGCACGATGACCCCGACCACGCCGATCGGCTCCTGGAAGGTGACGTCGATCCCGCCGGCGACGGGGATCTGCCGGCCGAACAGCCGCTCGGGCGCGGCGGCGTAGTACTCGATGACGTCCCGCGCGTTGCCCGCCTCCCAGCGGGCGTTGCCGATGGTGTGGCCGGCGTTGGCGACCTCCAGGGCGGCGAGGTGCTCGCGGTCGGCGTCGACGGCGGCCGCGAAGGCGCGCAGCAGCCGGGCCCGGTCGGCGGGGGCCACCCGGCGCCAGGTGTCGAAGGC
Source organism: Kitasatospora xanthocidica (assembly GCF_014656195.1). Lineage (GTDB taxonomy): Bacteria > Actinomycetota > Actinomycetes > Streptomycetales > Streptomycetaceae > Kitasatospora > Kitasatospora xanthocidica. The sequence goes on from NZ_BNBY01000003.1 coordinate 174,119, forward strand.
GGCGCGGGCGCGGGCGACGGCGGCGTCGGTCTCGGCGAGGCCGGCCAGTTCGACGGTGGTGATCACCTCCTCGGTGGCGGGGTTGACGACCTCGAAGAGGTCCGGTTCGGTCATCGGGTGGTCTCCCTCTGGCTGGCGGTGATGAACGCGTGGAACAGGCGCGGGTCGTCGGGGTCGGTCTCGGGGTGCCACTGGACGCCCAGCACGAAGCGGTGGCCGGGCAGTTCGAGCGCCTCGACTGTGCCATCGGCACTGCGCGCGGTGACCTGAAGGCCGGTGCCGAGCCGGTCGACGGCCTGGTGGTGGTAGCAGGAGACCTCGGCCGCCGGCCCGAGGACGTCGGCGAGCCGGCTGCCGTCCGCCGGCTCGACCCGGTGGCGGACGAACCGGGCGGGGACGGTCTGGTGGCTCCCGTCGGGCAGGTGCTGGAGGAGGGTGCCGCCGAGTTCGACGTTGAGCAGCTGCATGCCGCGGCAGACGCCGAGCACCGGGAGGTCCCGGGCCAGGGCGGCGCCGAGCAGCCGGCTCTCCCAGTCGTCGCGGGCGTGGTGGGACGGGCCGGTGCGGGGGTCGGCGGCGGCCCCGTACCGGGCCGGGTCGACGTCCGGTCCGCCGGCCAGGACGAGCCCGTCCAGGGCGTCGAGCAGCCGGCCGGCCCCGCCGGGTTGCGGTGGCAGCAGCACCGGGGTGCCGCCCGCGCGGACGACGGCGTCCACGTACGTCTGGGGCACGAGGGAGGCGCGCTGGTTCCAGACGGACCAGGCGGCGTCGTCCTGGTAGCTGCTGATGCCGATCAGCGGCCGGCGGCGATCGTCGCGGCCCGCGGCGTCGGTGCCGGTCACGGCGTCGGTGCCGGTCAAAGCCGCTCGAATCCGCGGCGCCGCTCCCAGTCGGTCACCGCCCGCTCGTACGCGGCGAGTTCGGTGCGTCCGGCGTGGGTGTAGTGCCGGACGACGTCCTTGCCGAAGGCCTCGGTGGCGACGGCGCTGCGTTCGAAGGCGTCGACCGCGTCGCGCAGGGTGGCGGGCACCCGGGGCGCGTCGGAGGCGTACGCGTTGCCGGTGAACTCCGGCTGGAGTTCGAGCTGCTGCTCGACGCCGTGCAGTCCGGCCGCGATCAGGGCGGCGACCGCGAGGTACGGGTTGACGTCGCCGCCGGGGACGCGGTTCTCGAAGCGCAGCGACTGACCGTGGCCGACCACCCGTAGCGCGCAGGTGCGGTTGTCGCGGCCCCAGGCGATGGCGGTGGGCGCGAAGCTGCCGGGCACGTAGCGCTTGTAGGAGTTGACGGTGGGTGCGAACAGCAGGGCGAAGTCGGCCAGGCAGGCGAGCTGTCCGGCGAGGAAGTGCTCCATGGTGCGGGAGAAGCCGTGCGTGCGGTCACCGGCGAACACCGGGGCGCCCTGCTCGTCGCGCAGGCTCAGGTGGATGTGACAGGAGTTGCCCTCGCGTTCGTCGTACTTCGCCATGAACGTGAGGCTGCAGCCCTCCTGGGCGGCGATCTCCTTGGCGCCGGTCTTGTAGACGGCGTGGTTGTCGCAGGTGGTGAGGGCGTCGGCGTACTTGAAGGCGATCTCGTGCTGGCCGAGGTTGCACTCGCCCTTGGCGGACTCGACGGTGAGGCCGGCGCCGGCCATGCCGTTGCGCAGCCGGCGCAGCAGGGGCTCGATCCGCCCGGTGCCGAGGATGGAGTAGTCCACGTTGTACTGGTTGGCCGGGGTGAGCCGGGTGTAGTCCTTGTCCCAGGCCTGCTCGTAGCTGTCCCGGAAGACGATGAACTCCAGCTCGGTGGCGGCCTGGGCCTGCCAGCCGTACCCGGCCAGCCGGTCCAGCTGCCGTTGCAGGATCTGGCGCGGGGAGACGGCGACCGGGGTGCCGTCGTGGTGGACGACGTCGCACTGGACCATGACGGTGGCCGGGTGCCAGGGGACGGACCGCAGGGTGGCGAGGTCGGGGCGCAGCGTCAGGTCGCCGTAGCCGTTCTCCCAGGAGGAGATCTCGTAGCCGTCGACGGTGTTCATGTCGATGTCGACGGCCAGCAGGTAGCCGCAGCCCTCCGCGGCGCCGGGCACCACGTCGTCGAGGAAGTACTCGGCGGCGACGCGTTTGCCCTGGAGGCGCCCCTGCATGTCGGTCATGGCGAGCACGACGGTGTCGACGGACCCGTCGGCGACGCGGGTGCGCAGCTCGGCGAGGGTGAGCCGGGGGGTGGTCATCGGACCTCCAGTTCGGTGTCCAGCGCGTCGGGTTCGGGCGGCGTGCCGTGGACGTGGGGCCCGGTGAACCAGTGCCTGGCGGAGACCAGCCACCACAGGCCGGCGAAGCCGACCACGACGGCCACGGCGACCGGGGTGTAGTTGAAGCTCTCGGCGGTGATCGGGCTCGCGGTGGGGAGCATGAACAGGACGGTGATCACCGCGGTCCAGGCGACCGCCACGACGCCGATCGGCCGGCTCCAGCGTCCCAGGTGCCAGGGGCCGCGCGGGAAGTCCTCGCCCTGACGCAGCCGCAGGTACACCGGGATGACGTAGGAGATGTAGAGGCCGATGACGGAGATCGAGGTCACGGCGGTGTAGGCGGTGGTGTTCCAGAGCGCGGGCAGCCCGAGCAGCAGAGCGCCGCCGGTCGCCAGCCAGACCGCGTTGGTCGGGGTCTGGGTGCGCGGGTCGATGCGGTGCCACAGCCGGGAGCCGGGCAGCGCGCCGTCCCGGGAGAAGGCGTAGATCATCCGGGAGTTGGCGGTGACGGAGGCCATGCCGCAGAAGAACTGGGCGCCGATGACGATGAGCAGCAGGAACTGGGCGCCGCCGGAGCCGATCGCGTCGATGAAGATCTGCGCGGGCGGGACCTGGGTGTCGCTGTTGAGCGCGCCGTCGTAGTCGCGGATCGCGAAGGTGATGCCGAGCAGCAGGATCCAGCCCGCCACCAGGGAGACGGTGATGGCGTTGACGATGCCGCGCGGGCCGGAGCGGGCGGCGTCGCGGGTCTCCTCGGTCATGTGCGCGGAGGCGTCGTAGCCGGTGAGGGTGTACTGGGCCATCAGCAGGCCGATCAGCGCCACGTAGAACTGGCTGTGGAAGCCGGTCTGGTTGACGAACTCGGTGAGCGCGAAGGAGACGGAGGCGTGCCGGTCGGGGAGCACGGCGAGCGCGCCGACGATGATCGCGACGCCGGCCAGGTGCCACCACACGGACACGCTGTTGAGGACCGCGACCAGCCGCACCCCGAAGGTGTTGAGCAGGCCGTGCGCCAGCAGGATGACGGCGAAGATCTCCATGGTGTGCGCGGGGCTGGCCTCGACGCCGAAGCGGAGCGTGAGGAAGGCGTTGGTGAAGAAGGCCGCGCCGTAGTCGACGCTGGCGGTCACCGCGACCTGGCCGAGGAAGTTGAACCAGCCGGTGAACCAGCTCCAGGCCGGGCCGCGACTGCGGGTCAGTTTGGCGGACCAGTAGTAGAGCCCGCCGGCCGTCGGGTAACTGGAACAGATCTCGGCCATCGCCAGCCCGACGCAGAGCGTGAGCAGGCCGACCACCGGCCAGCCCCAGATGATCAGGGCCGGGCCCCCGGTCTTCATCCCCGTTCCGTACAGGGTCAGGCAGCCGGAGAGGATCGAGACGATGGAGAAGGAGACGGCGAAGTTGGAGAAGCCCGACATCGAGCGGGCCAGCTCCTGGGTGTAGCCCAGCTCGCGGAGCCGTTGCTCGTCCTCGGAGACGGGAGCGGGTTCGGGGGTGGATGCGGGAGCGGAACCCGGATCGGAGACGGGAGCGGAAACGGAGGCGGAACCTGGCGCGGTGTTCGCCGGAAACGTTTCGGGGGCAGGGTGGTCGGGTGAGCGTGCGTCGGTCATGGGCACCCCTGGGGGTTGAGGGTGTGCCGGGGAGTACGCGGCCACGACGGCGTGGCCCGGTCGCCCCGACGGGTTCGACGGTCGGACGGCTCTTCAATGGTCTGGAATCAGTCCATTGGGTGGGTGAGCAGCATCGTTCCGGCTGAGCGGGGGCCGCGTCAAGGGCGGGAAGGGAACGAGTCCGGGAATCCCGTTCGTAGGTACGATTCCGGCGTGGACGTGGACGAAACACGGGAGCGAGCACGGCTCGACTGGCAGGCCGACGCGATCTTCCGCCCGGTCCGGACCGGCAACGCCTTCGAGGAGACCGTCGAGCGGCTGCTCCAGGCGATCAAGCTCGGCGTCTTCGGCCTCGGCGACCGGCTGCCCGCCGAACGGGACCTCGCCACCCGGCTCGGCGTCAGCCGGGAGACCCTGCGCGAGGCGCTCCGCACCCTCCAGCAGGCCGACGTCGTCGAACCCCGCCGCGGCCGGTACGGCGGCACCTTCGTCACCTACCGGATGCCCGCGCCGGACGTCGCCGACCTGCGCCGCGCCGCCCGCGACCTCGGCGGCGCCCTGGAGGACGCGCTGACCTACCGCCAGGTGCTGGAGGTCGGCGCCGCCGAGGCGGCCGCCCGCCACCCCCTCTCCCCCGACCAGCGGGCCCACCTGGAGAGCCGGCTGACCGACCTCGAGGGAGCCACACCCGAGCAGTACCGCCAGCTGGACTCGCGCTTCCACCTCGCCATCGGCGAGCTCACCGGCTCCCCCACCCTCGCCGCGGCCATCGCCGAGGCCAGGATGCGCCTCAACGACCTGCTCAACGCCATCCCCATGCTGGACCGGAACATCGAGCACGCCGCCGAGCAGCACCGGGCCATGGTCCGGGCGATCCTCGACGGCGACGGCGACGCCGCCCGGCGCGCCACCGAGGAACACCTCGCCGCCACCGCCGCACTCCTCCGCGGCTTCCTGGCGCCCTGACCGCCAGGTGCCGCGGCCGCCGTTCGGCGCGCTGCTGCACCTCGGGGCCGCTCCTCCTCGGGGCCGCTCCACCCCGACCGGTACTCGCCCGTGTCCGGAAGGAGGCCTGACCCGATCGGGCCCGGCCGATCGCCGACCGAGTCGGCGGCCGTTTCCTTTCACACCGTTTCCTCGTTGGGCCGGGGAAGCACCCGACCGGGTGCCCGACCCCAGCCTTGAGGGAGCCTCCCGTGCGGATTTCCGACATCGAACGCTGCGAGGTCCGGCCCGGACGGCTCGTCGAGTTCACGCTCAGCCCCGCGACGGTGGCGGCGGCCGCCGAGCTGCCGGAGGACACCCGGCCCCCGGCGTACATCCAGGAGTCCCACATCCGCACGGCGAGAACGGTGTCGGACGACGGCCTGACCGTCCCGACCTGGATCGGTGCGGCGTTCGACCTCCCGGGCCGGGTCGACCTCGACGTGCTGCAGGGGGCGCTGCACGCCTGGACGCTCCGGCACGAGACCCTGCGCAGCGGCTTCCGCTGGACCGGCCCCGGCGGCGACGAGCTGCGCCGGTTCACGCTCGACGCCGACGCGGTGGCGCTGCACCGGACGGAACTCGGCGAGTTCGCCGACCCGGCGGCTCTGGTCCGCTGCCTGCGGGAGCGCTTCGACGCGGGCGCCAACGCGCTCGGCTGGCCGAACTTCGTCTACGCGGCGGTCGTCCGGCCCGACTCCACCAGCGTCTACACCGCCTTCGACCACAGCAACGTCGACGCCTACTCCCTCCAGCGCATCCCCGCCGAGCTCAACGAGCTGTACGCGGCGGGTCTGGCGGGCCGCGTCGCGGACTGCGCCCCGCCCGGCAGCTACGTCGACTTCTGCGAGCTGGAGCGGGCGGACGCGGACCGGGTCGACGGCACCCACCCCATCGTGTCCCGCTGGCGGGAGTTCATCCGCCGCGGCGACGGGAAGCTGCCCGCCTTCCCCCTCGATCTCGGGCTGGACCCGGACGCCGGGCTGCCCACCCAGCGGCTCGCGCGCGAGATGCTCGTGGACGCGGACACCGCCGCCGCGTTCGAGGCGTACTGCCGGCCGTACGGAGGCTCCCTGGTCGGCGTGCTGGCGGCCACCAGCCTGATCGTCCAGGAGATCGCCGGCGCGTCCGTCTACCGCACCGTCGTGCCGTTCCACACCCGGACGAAGTCCCGCTGGTCGGACTCCGTGGGCTGGTACGTCGGCGGAGCCCCGATCGAGGTCCCGCTGACACCCGGGCTGGACTTCCCCGGCGCCCTGGCGGCCGTACGCAACGAACTGCGCGCCAACCGTCCACTGGCCCGGCTGCCCCTGGCCCGGGTCCTGCGGCTGCTCGGCACGGACTTCCGCCCCACCTCACCGGACCTGTACTCGATCGTGTCCTTCATCGACACCCGGGACCTGCCCGGCTCCGAACAGTGGACCGACCGGAACGCCTACGCACTGCTCAGGGTCTCCTACGGCGACCAGGTGTGCGCCTGGGTCAACCGGCTGCACGAGGGCCTCTGGTTCGCGAGCCGCCACCCGGACACCGAGATCGCCGGCAAGAACATGCGCCTGTACACCGAGCGGCTCCGCGACATCGTCATCTCGGCGGCACACCAGCCCCAGGGCGGCGTCGTTCAGGAGATCTGCCCGACTTGATTCCGGTTCAGGTGGCGGACGTGACTGTGGCGTTCGCGGACGAGGCGTGAGCGGAGGCAGGCATGGCCTCCAGGTGATCATGAGGTGTCGAAGCCCTGATCACCACGACGGAGGACCGTGTCCGCCCGCTCCTCATCGCCCATCCCCGCCGGCCTGGACCAGCTCGCCGCCACCCGGCCTGCCGAGCCCGGGGAACACCCGCAGCTGCTGGGCCGCCTCGCGGCGGTACCCGATCCGCGCCGGGCCGAGGGCCGCCGCCACCCCCTCGCCTTCGTCCTCGCGCTCGCCGCGTGCGCGGTGCCGGCCGGCGCGAAGTCCCTGGCCGCGATTGCGGAGTGGGCCGCCGACGCGCCGCCCGCCGTGCTGGTCGCTCCCGGGGCGGTGGAGTCCGCTCAGGAAGTCACCGCGGGAACGAGGTGGTCGAGTCCCTGCGCACTGCTCGTCGCGGCCTCGATCGAGCGCGGCAGCATGATGCTCTCGTAGGCGCGGACGGCGTCGTCGATGCTGGGTTCGGTGACGAGGGCGTGGGCGAGGTCGGAGCCGTCGAGCATCGCGAGATTGGCGCCCAGCCCGACCGGGGGCATCAGGTGCGCGGCATCGCCGAGCAGCGTGACGCCGGCGACGTGCTGCCAGGTGTGCGGGGCGGGCAGGACGAACAGGGGCCGGTTGATGAACCCGCTGTCGCTGTCGCGCAGGATGTAGCGCAGGCTCTCGTCCCAGTCGTCGAACATCCTCAGCAGGTGCGCGCGTACGGCCCGCTGGTCGCCGAGGTCGATACCGGCGGCCATGTGCCAGTCCTGCGGCGTGCGGAGCGCGATGTAGGCGCGGATGTGGCCGTTGCTGTTGCGCTGGGCGACCAGGGACCTGCCGGCGCCCTTCGCCAGCATCGATCCGTTGCCGACCAGCCGCGCGAGGTCGGGATGGCGGGTGTCGCAGTGGTCGAATCCGGTCTCGACGAAGGTGACGCCGGTGTAGCGGGGTGCGGCGTGCGACAGGGCCGGGCGGACGCGCGACCAGGCGCCGTCGGCGCCGACCACCAGGTCGAAGTCCTCGGCGGCGCCGTCAGCGAAGAGCAGTCGGCAGGTGCCGTCCGCGAGCGGGGTGACCCTGCTGACGGCGCGGTCCCACCGCACCGTGCCCTCGGTGAGTGAGTCCAGGAGCAGTTCGCGCAGTTGGCCACGGTCGATCTCCGGCCGGCCGCCGCCGGCGGAAGGCCCCTGATGCGCCAGGAGGGCTGCGTCGGTGAAGTCGAGCACGCGCCATTCCTCTCCTTCGGGGCGGGCGAGGGCGTGGAACGGGTCGAGGAGCCCCGCCGCCCGCAGGGCGGTCTGGCCGGTGTCGGCGTGCAGGTCGAGGGTGCCGCCCTGCGGGCGGGCGTCGGCGGAGGCCTCGCGTTCGAAGACGGTGGCGGAGCGGCCGTGTCGCTGCAGGACTCGGGCGCAGGCGAGACCGCCCAGGCCGGCGCCGACGATCGCGATGCGGGGATCACGAGCAGAGTTCATGGGAGTGTCCCTCGGGAGGTGGGTGAGCCGCCGGGAGGCCCGGCGTCATCAAGAAAGCACACTCACAAAATAAGTGCAATGACTCAACTTTCGAAGTCGCTGCATCTTGGGATATCATGGGCGAGTGACCGAACCGACCGGGCGCCGCGAGCGCAAGAAGGCCCAGACACGCCAGTCCCTGGCCGACGCCGCACTCGAACTCTTCCTCGACCGCGGCTACGACCAGGTCGGCGTCAAGGACGTCGCCGACGCCGCGGACGTCTCGGTAACCACCCTGTTCAAGCACTTCCCCAGCAAGGAAGCCCTGGTCTTCGACCAGGACGACGACCTTGAAGCAGCGCTCGTCGCCGCCGTGCGCGACCGCACCCCGGGCCAGTCGATCCCCCAGGCGCTGCGCGACCACATCCTGCTGAAACAGACCCAGTTCGCCGTCCACACCACGGACCCGCGGTTCGCCGACTTCACGCGCATGGTGCAGGAGACCCCCGCGCTGCGCGACTACGCCCACCGCATGTGGACGCGCCACGAAGCGGCCCTGGCGCGAGCCATTACCGAGGCTGTCGGTGCCCCCGAGGACGACATCAGCTGCGCCGCACTGGCCCGTTTCGCCCTTGAGGCCCGCGGCCTCATCCTGCGGCACGCCGAGCCGAACCGCGCCGCCGACGAGGCCTTCGCATTGCTCGAACACGGCTGGGCGGCTTCCCACCCGGGCGGCTGACCCGCTCTGCGCGGAGCCCTGGTGTGCGTGGACGCGTTGCGCGCCTCACAGGTTCAACCCGAGTGACCACGCTGCCACGCAAGCCACCTGAACCGGCATCCAGCCGGACGAAACCTCTGAACGACACCGCCCTGACACCGGCCCTGACCGGCGCTCAGCGACATCACAGCCCCGATTCCGCTATCCGACCCCACCGCCGGACAGTATTCGATCCGCTATTCTCAGCCTCTCGCCGAGATCGCGCGAGAATTCCGCCAGCTGCGCCGAGTTGGACGTGATGTATTCGGAGTCGTATGCGGACTGGACCGCGACCGCGACCCCCACGAGATTGGTCGCCTTCTTGCATTCCACATCAGCGGAAGCGGTCTCCTTCTCCTCCTTGCCGTGTTCGGCGCGTCCTCCCGTCGAGCCCGCCACCCATTTCGGGTCGAGGTAGGCGGCCATCGGGTCGGCATAGGCGAAGCCTTTGTCCCGCATGCATCGAGACCACTGCGCATAAGCTGCCACCAGCCGCGGGTCCGTCGTCGGCACCCGAGGGCCGCCCCCGGGAAGGGAGTGCTCGTCGGGACGAGGAAGATCGCCGCCGATCGCGGCCGCGCCCGCCTTCGCACAGCCCCCCACGGGCACCGGGTCCCCGGTCGGCGCCGAGGCCTGTTCGCCGTCGCGACCGACTCCGGTGAGAACGCCGACGTACTCGGAGGACTGCGGCGCGGGCGGGGTCAGCCGAGTGACCCGGTCGTACCCCCTGCTCGCGGGGACATCGGTTCCGAAGAATCCGTAGACCGGTGTCGCCCGGTGGTATCCGGTGGCGGTCGTGTCCATTCCGTTCAGGTCGCCACCGCTGTATGCGACGCCGTATCTCCGCATGCATTCTCCGATCACCAGATCCCGGGCCTGGATGAGCTTCTTCTCGTCGTCCAGCTTCGGTACGTAGGTGTCGATCGGGCGGGCGACCTGATCCAGCGAGGTGACGGACGGAATCCGGCCCAGCGGTGGCGGCGCGGCCTGCTGTTGAGCCGCGGGTCCGCCGCCGCAGGCGCCGGCGGTGAACGCCAGGGCGGCGGCGGCCAGGTGTCGCAGTCGACGCGTCGTCGCCACGGCGGCACTCCTTTCGAACCGCGGTGACCGTCACGCGGACGTGCCGGTCACCGCGGGCGGGACGGATCGTCAGTTCTGGTTCATGCGCAGGTCGAGGACGGTGAACCACTGGCCGAAGCTGATCTGCTCGCCGTAGCTGAACGGCCGGTTCGCCGCGCCGGAGCCGTACGTCTGGTAGCTGAAGGCACCCCAGTTCCCGCCGGTGTCGACGCTGTTCACTCCGGCGATGTTGACGTGGATGCCAGGGCCCTGGCCGTTGAAGCAGTAGCCGACACTGTTCGTGTAGATCTTGAAGCTGTTGCCCAGGCAGCCGTTCTGGGAGATGTTGGCGCTGGCCGGTGTCGCGGCGACGACACCGCCGGCCATGACGCCCGCGGCAACGACCCCTGCGGCAAGCCTTCGACGGATGCTCATGTCTCTTCTCTCCGTTCGACGAATCCGGTGTCAGCGGTCCGGGTGTCCGCTGATCACCACGGGGCTGGTCGGTCGGCCGTCGCATGCGCGAAACAGGGCTTCGGGGGAAGGCCGGCCGAGCCTTCCAGGCGCGGCTCATCCTTCACCGGTCATCATTGTCATGGACAGGCAGAATCACCCGGCAATACGACCGGCAGCAGCCCGAGCTCCGCACCCTCCGACGAGCCGACGGGCCGACGGGCCGCGCCGATTCGCACCGATTCGCACCGCTCAGCGAAGGCCGTCAGGCCTCGTCGGCCCAGATCGCCGTGCGGCCGTCGGGCTGGATGTGGACGGTCATCGACATCTCGCGGTAGAGGGAGACCGCGTCCAGCGTGCCGACCTCGGCGCGGGCCTGGAAGGCGGTGGCGGGGAGCAGGGGCTGGACACAACTCGCCGGCGGGCTCAGCAGTGACTGGCCGGGGGCCACGACGATCCGCACGCCGGTGCCCCAGGAGCCGGGACACAGGTGACTGGCGCGGGTGCGGACCCAGCCGACCTTGGCCTGCACCGTCACCGCCTCGGGGCCGGTGTTGGTCAGGTGGACCGCGAAGCTCAGACCGGACTCGTCCACCCGGGTGCACGCCGTCCAGGCGACACCCTCGACGTAGCGGATCCGTCCGCAGCGGTGATTGCCGCCGATCTCGGTGCGGTCCCCGGCGGCCGGGGAGAACAACGGCAGGTCCGCACGCTCCGGGGTGGTGGCCGGCGGCTCGCCCGCGACGCTCGCGCCCGGCGGTGGCGGCGGCGGTACGGGGGCGGCCCGGTCCGTGCCCGCGCCGCTGCGCCCTGCCAGCAGGAGCAGCGGCAGGACGGCGGCCGCGACCATGACGGCGCCCGCCACGGGCAGCCATCGGCGTACGGCCGTACGGGGGAAGCGCGCGGCCCCGGTGCGCGCCGTGTCCACGTCCTCGAACGCGCCTCTTGTGTGCGCTTCGTCGCGGAGCCGGCCATCACCGTCCGTCCCGTCGCCGGCGGTGCCGAGGTGGGCGACCACCTTCCGCCGCCACCCGGCGCCGCCGAGCTCCCGCAGCCGTGACCGGAGCAGGTCCACCGCCTCGCCGTGCCCGATGAGGAGTTCGACCGCCGCGGTGGCGTCCGGGCGAAGCGCCTGGGCGAGTGCGGCGGTGTCCGCCAGCGAGGGCACCCGGTTGGCCTTTCCGGCGAGGAGCTGCCGGTGTCCCTTCAGCCAGTAGGAGAGCAGCGGTTCGTCGATCCGGTGTCCCGCCAGTCTCAGCCGCCGGACCAGAACCTTGCGGGAGGGCCGTTGTGCACCGTCGGTGACTTCGGCCAGGCACCGGGCCCAGTCGTCCAGTGCCCGGGCGAACGCGCCCGCCGTCTCCTCGAATGCCGTCCCGCGCTGTTCCACAGGCGTCCTCCCGCGTGGTCGGATCTGCACCGCAGGGCGCTCAGGCGCAGGTCAGCGCGGTGCAAGACAGAGTGCAAGTTCCACTGTTCCGCACCTGATGGACGGCCAACCCCGGCGGCCGGGAGGCTCGGTGACGTCGCCGGAACCCGGCCCGAGACTCACGGCCCACGGCCCACGGCGGCCCTCCACCCCGGAAACAGACAGGACAGGAGCAGGACATGCGCACGACCCGCTCGCACTCCCCCCGCACCACCCACCGGCGGTCCCCCCTCACCACGCTGCTGCTCGCCGCCGGCCTGACGGCCGCCCTCACGGCCGGCACCACGTCCACGTCGCACGCGGCGCAGGCGGCGGACGACGGCGTCCGGCTGACCTTCGTGAAGAACCACGAGCACCCCGACCGCTCCACCCTCTCCCTGCGCGTCGACGGCCGGACCGTCGCCTCCTACCGGGCCGGGTCCGGCCTGGGCGCGAGCGCCGAGGGCCGGGACAGCTGCCGGACCAACAAGGGCTGGCTGCCTGACGGCACCTACCGGATCGAGGGGCACGAGACCCACCGGGACCGCGTCATCAAGGGCTTCGCCATCGCCCTCTCCGACAAGAAGTGCTCCGACGGCACCCTGCGGTCCGACCTGTTCATCCACAGCGAGATGAAGGCGGACGGCAGCCAGGGCACCGCCAAGGAGCCCGAGTCCACCCGCTGGGACGGCGACCAGGACTACCGCTCGTACGGCTGCGTCAAGCTGCACCCCGACCACATCAAGGCGCTGTTCGCCAAGATCGGCGACCGCTGGCCCACCACCCTGGAGGTCAGCGGCTGACCCACCGGATGCCCCCTCGGCAGGCGCGCGGCACACGGCGCGCGCCTGCCCCGCACGCTCGCAACGGGTGGGCGCGAGGCCCACCGGCACCGGCGCCGCCCGTCCGCCACCCGCTCGGCGCGATTGTCAGAGCGCCTGGTTAGGGTGCCCGCCATGGACAAGCACCTGCCGGTCGACGAACTCTCCGGTGCCTGGAACGACACCCGGTCGGCCCGCGATGCGCTCGTCGAGCAGGGGAAGGAAATCGTCGCGGCGGTGCTGGAGCTGCTCTGCGACGAGCGGTCACCGGTCGACTGGGCCGTCTCGGCGGACGTCCTGTGCCGGATCGGGGAGCCCGCTCTCCTGCCCTTGGCGCAGGCCTCCGCGGCGGCGGACTCGCCCGAGGTCGCCCGGAGGACCGGGTGGGCGCTGGGGAGATTGGAGGTGGCCGACCACGCGGTCTACGTACCACTGCTGGACCACCCGCACCCCCGGGTCCGAAGCGACGCGCTCTTCGCCTTCCAGACCCAGGGAAAGGCCGCGGCGAGGTTCGTCGACCGGATCGTTCCGACGCTGGGAGACCCGGACCACGAGGTCCGGCAGCGAGCCGTCTGGGCCTTCAAAGCGATCGGCCCCGCAGCCGGCCCCAGCCTGCAGCAGGTGCGTTCCCGTCCCGCCCCGGCGCCCAGGGTGCGGGCCGGCGCGCTGGAGGCCCTCGCCGCCATCGGCGGGCCAGCCTTCCTCGATCACCGGGACCGCGACATCTGGGACCGGCTGACCAGGATCACGCTGCTGACCGAGGTCCCGCAGGCCATGCACCTGTGCGGAAGCTGGTACGCGGTGCCGACCGCCGACCAAGACGCGGTCCTCGACGCCTTCGACCTCACCGGAGCCCACCCCGTCACCTTCCGAACCGGCGCGGCGGCCTGGAACCAGGACCGCCACAGCTGGGACCGGAACCAGCCCCACCGTGCCTGCTCACGCGTCTTCGTCAGCCCCGCCCTGAACGGATGGACCCTGGTCTTCGGCGACACCTCCGAGGACACCCACAGCGTCCGTGACGCGGACGGCCACGACCGGGCGCGCGAAGACGTCGTGCGGAAGCGGTGCACAGACCTCAGCCACCGGTTCGGCTCAGCCCAGTGGTACGGGATGAGCTGTGGCGACGGGTGGACCGCCTGGTGCATCGCCGAGGAAGGACGAGTGGTGCGCCACTACGACGCCTACACCGCCGAGGAGAACGGGGACGACGGCACCGCCGGACACCCGGCCGAGTCCGGCTACCTCCTGCCCCACCAGAACGGATTCCCCGACGACGCCTTCGAAGGCGTGAACGCCTCCGACTCCGAAGCGTTCCACGCCCGGTACCTCCAGGTGAAGGAGGAGCTCCGCATTCCCGACACCTGCTACGCCACCGACATCGCCGCCCGGCTCTCCATCGACCCCGCCAACCCGGGGCCGGCACCCGGGATCGAGGGCCACGGAGTCCTCGCCCTCACCGCCTGCGGCCGAGAACACGGCCACCCAGCCGGTGCACTTCCGATGTGACCCTTTCCCCGAGGGCGGCACCAGTTGTGAACAGCCCGGCACGACACGGCATCCGGCTCGGGCACCACACTTCGTGCAGGTTCCGGCCCCGGGCGCCACCTCGGGGACCGTACCCGAGCGGGTCGCCTGCGGCGGCTTCGGCGGGCGGCCCGAACGGATCCATCGACCGCTAATTGAACATGTTCAAGAGATCTGGCAGGGTAGCGGCCGAGACAGTCGAACCGACGAGTGGGGCACGGAGCCGATGCGAGACTTCCCAGCCGAAGCCGACAAGGCCGGGCAGCCGGCAGGGCGGGCAGGCGGCAGGACGCGGCGCGCGGCCCACCGGCTCAACAGGCCCTTCGGGCGGGTTGCGGCAGCCCTCGGACTGCTGGCCCTCGGATGCACCTCGTGCGCGGGCGCCGGCGGCGAGGCAACCGTGATCCAACAGGCCGACCTGGTCGGCGACTGGGGCAATACGGCCGGCGCCAGAGTACACATGGCCGCCGACCACAGCTTGACGGCGAGCGGGATCAACCATGCCGTGCCCGACTACAGGTGCCCGTCGAGCATGACGGCCGGCAGGTGGCGGTTCTACGTGCGGGACGCCGCCTCGCCGCGGACCCTCACAGCCTCGGACTCCGCGACCGAGGGCGACTGGTTCACGGTGTCGGACGGCACCGCCGCTTCAACCGGGGGGCTGTGCGACCTCGAAGCCCAGGTCCAGCGGGACGGCCAAGGCTTCGACATCTGTCTCGTCACAGACCCTGACCAGACCTGCACCACCGAAGAACTCCTCCGCAAGGCCTCGCCGCCACCACAGTGACCACCCCGCGCCCCCGCGCGGGTCTCCCGTCGTGACCCCGTTCAATGGAGGGTCGCTGACCTGCTAATATTCTTCCTGTCGCGAGGGAGAGTGATTCCTCGTCAGGCGTCAGCGGTGCTACCAGAGCACGTCCTACTTTCAGTAGGAAGAGTCCGTGCAACCCGGACCTGGCGCTCCAGCATCGGACGGGGTCCGGTACCTGATCAGGTACCGGACCCCGTCTGCGTTCGCGCGCCGTCCGCGGGCGGGCTCGGTGTTCGGCCCATGGGCCGCGGAGCGTGCACAGCCGGACGCCGGCCCAACTCGCCTCCGCCCGGGGGGATTCCCTGGTTCCGGGGTGGGGCTGGCCACACCCCCGGCCGGGGGGACGGTCGGATGTCGCGGTGGCGGACGGCTCCGTAGTGTCGTCGTCATGACCCACACCACGACCCGCACCCTCGTCCGACAGGCCGTACGGCGCAGGCGAGTACGCCACTCCCTGGCCGCCGTGACCGCCGCCGTCCTCGCCGCCCTTGCCGCCGCCCCGGCGGTCGCGGCGTCCGAACCCCGCCCGGCCCAGCAGAACTTGGGGCGCGGGGCCCTTCTCGGTCTCACTCCCGTCGCCGACCTGAGCCAGGCCGAGGTCGCCGCGTTCCTCAAGGGCGCCGACATCGACCCGGCGACCGTGCGCCACGGTGTGCGCGGCTACCGCCTCACATACCGGACCGTGACGCCTCAGGGCGAACCGACCACTGCCACCGGCCTGTTGGTGCTCCCCAAGGGTGGTGAGCGCCGGCTCGACCTGGTGGCCGACACCCACGGCACGATGGTCCACCGCGACTACGCGCCGTCCGTCGCCAAGGACTTCGGGCTGTACGCGCCCTATCTGCACGCCGCCGCGGGCCGCGCCGTCGCCGCACCCGACTACCTCGGGCTCGGCAAGGGCCCCGGCCTCCACCCGTACATGGACACCGCTTCCGCCGTCTCCGCCTCGCTCGACATGCTGCGGGCCTCCCGGACCGCCGCGCGTACGCTTGACAGGCCGCTCACCGGAGACGTGTACGGCACCGGGTTCTCGCAGGGCGGCCAGGTCGCCATGGCGCTGGGCCGCGAGCTGGCGCGGGGCGCGGACCGGCACTTCCGGCTGCGGGCGCTCGCGCCGGTCGCCGGACCGTACGACTTGCAGGGCGCCGAGATCCCCGCCCTGTTCGACGGCCGCGTCAACGACATCAGCGGTGTCTTCTACATGTCGTACTTCCTCACCGCGCAGAACCGGCTGCACCCCGTCTACGACAACCCGGCCGAGGCCTTCCGGCAGCCGTACGCGGGGTACGTGGAGGGACTCTTCGACACCCGGCACACCGAGGAGGACATCGTCACGAAGCTGCCCGGCTCGGTGAGGGAACTGCTGACCGACGGCTTCTACGAGCGGCTGCGGCACCCGGACGGCGGCCTGCTGGCCGCGCTCAAGGCGCAGGACGGGACCTGCGACTGGAAGCCCGACGTGCCCGTACGGCTGCACAGCGCGGCCGGCGACACGGACGTGCCGATCGCCAACTCCGTCAGCTGCGCGGCCGATCTGTCCCGCAACGGTGTGACGGCCCCCGTGGTCGACCACGGAAAGGCCGACCACAACGGGTCTTTCAAGCTGGCGGGGCCCCAGATCGTGCGCTGGTTCGACACCCTTGCGCGCTAGCCTCGATCCTGCACAGTCGCGGGGCGCGTCTGCTGGACCAGGACGGTGGTGGCGCGTTCCAGGAGCTCGCAGAGTGCGGCGTGCTCGGTGGGCGTGAACGCGTCGGTGAGCGCGCGCTCAAGGATGATCACCTCCTGGTAGGCGCTGTCCAGCAGCGTCCGGCCCCCATCGGTGAGGGTGGCGATCTGCACCTTGGCGTGCACCGGGGACGTCTCGCGGCGGATCAGTTTCTTGGTCTCCATGTTGGTCAGCACGCTGCTCATGCTCTGCTGCGTCACCCCGCAGGAGCGGGCCAGCTGGGCGCCGGACAGGCCGCCTTCGCGGGAGAGGACCAGCAGCACGGTGTACTGCGTCATGGTCAGCCCGTAGGCGCGCAGTACTGCCTCGTGGTGCGCCATCAGCGCCTGCTCCGACCGCCTGATCCGGGTGCAGAGGTCGTTCTCGATCGGGGCTTCCACCGCGTACTCCCACTCCAATAACAGGTTCATGGGTTGACTCAGGAACCTTATATACCTACGCTTCTCAACTGTAAGGATACTGAGTCAACGCAGGGGGCTGTCACCATGAAAGCCGTCGTTCTCGACGCCGACGACCACTACCGGGTCGCCGAACTCGACGAGCCCGCTCCCGGCCCCGGCCAGGTGGCGATCCGTGTGGCCTACGCCGGGATCCAGTGGGGCGACACCATGGTCAGGGACGGCCACTTCGCCGTACCGCGTCCCTTCGTCCCGGGGTTCGAGGCGTCCGGGCACATCGTCGCGGTCGGCGCGGGTGTCGACGCACGCCGTGTCGGTGAGGCCGTCACCGCGCTGACCTCCTCGGGCGCCTACGCCGAGGTGGTCCTGGCGCCCGCCACACTCACCTTGGGCATCGGCGGCATGCCGCTGAGGACGGCCGCAGGTCTCGGGTGGGGCGCGCCGACCGCCTACGACCTGGTCAACACCGCCGCGCGCGTGCGGCCCGGCGAAAGCGTGCTGATCCACGCCGCCGCCGGCTCGGTCGGCACGCTCGCCGCCCAGTTCGCCCGACTGGCCGGAGCGGGCCGGATCGTCGGTGTGGTCGGCACCACCGAAAGGGCCGACTACGCCGCACAGTTCGGCTACGATCAGCTCCTGCTCCGCGAGGAGTTCCCGGCCGAGCTCGGTGACGGGAAGCCCGACGTCATCCTCGACCCGGTCGGCGGCTCGACCCGCACCGCCGGCCTCGAACAGCTCGCGGCACACGGCCGACTGGTGGCATACGGCAACCTCGCCACGTACGAATCCGTCCTCGCCGACGCCAACGACCTCCTCATGCACGGCAAGTCACTCCTGACCTACAACAGCAACCTGCTCAGCCGGACCCACCCCGAGCGGCTCGCCGACAGTGCCCGCCGCGCACTCGGCCTCGTCGCCGAGGGCAAGGTCCGCGTGGACATCACCGCCGAGTACGCCCTCGGGGACCTGGCCCTGGCCGTGCGACGCCTCGCCGAAGGCAGCACCCACGGCAAGAGCGTCCTCCGCGTCGCCTGACCACACGCGGGAAGCGCCGGCCACGAGGCGACCACCGCGAGGAGCGCGCCCGCTTCCGCGGCGAGAACGGGCCTGCCGCCCTGGCGCAGGCCCTTCTCGCCGCGGAAGCGGGCGACCCGGCGGACGTGTGCGGTCACACCACTACAGCTGGCTCAGGATCGTCGGATCCGTGATCCTCGTGTCCTCGGCCAGCATCATCGCCTTGCTGAGGATCACGGCCAGCACGCGGTCGCCCTCGAAGGGGAGGTAGCCGGTCTGCGGAGCGGCCGCGGCGGGCTTCGGGACGATGCACAGGTACTGGTCGTTCGGTGTCATCAGGATGTTCCCCGAGCCGAGGTGGATCTTGTACGTGTGGCGCTCGCCCCTCACGTGCAGGAAGCGGCCCTCGAGGGTGCAGCGGTCGGCGATCGCCAGCCGGGGCACGAGCCGCTCCAGCAGCGTGCGGCGCGTCTCGGCGCCCTGGCCGAGCTCACCGAAGCCGTACGAGTTCCAGTAGTCCCTGAAGCGGCCCCGCGGTCCGCCGTCCTGCCAGGCCGGGTCGTTGCCGATGCTGGCCACGCCCACGAACAGGTCCACGTCGCGCAGGACTTCGGACAGCACGAGCGGCGGGACCTCGGCGATCGGGACGGGCTCCACCGGCTCGGCGCCGGCCTTCGGCCACATGCGGTACTCACTGCCGTAGCAGTCCGCCGTGTTCTCCGGCGCGTCGATCGGGTAGAAGCGGACCTGGTCGGTGGTCAGGCGCAGGTAACTGCCGGACTCGGTGGTGTTGTCCTCGTACTCGTCGCCCTCCCCGTGGATCCAGTACTCGGCGCGCAGCCCCCACTGCGGCAGCGCGCGGGTGGCGGGCGGGGCCGAGTCGTCGACCATCAGGCGCAGCTTGTTGCGCCACCCCCGGATCGACGTCAGGGAGTGGAACTGGTGCTGGCGCAGGACGTGCGCGGCGAAACGGTTGGAGTACGTCCCCGTCGCGCGCTCGGCGTCGGTCAGCAGGTACACCTCGCGGTGGGCCTGCTTGAACGGCTGCGTGATTCGGTGCCGCTCCAGCCAGTCACGCCAGGCCACGACCTGGGCGGGCTCGTGGCCCACCGGGTGCCAGAGCCGGACCTCGCTCCCCTCGCGCACCGGGTCGTCGGTGAGGGTGCGCAGCTCGCCGTCCGCGAATCCGACGGTCGTGCCGTCGACCGTCCACAGCAGCCGGCGGGCCAGGGTGCCGACCAGCGGGTGGTCGAGGTACCGCTCGCGCCAGGCGCCGTACGGCCAGACGCGGCGGCCGAGGAACTGCCGGTCCAGACGCTCGCTCTGCGCGGAGAGCATCTTGTCGATGTCCTTGACCGCCGTCTTCAGCTCCTTGAGCTCCTCGGCGTGGTCGCGCTTGACGGCGGCGGGCACGCTCTTGACCTCCTTGCCCGCGGCGTTGCGCCAGCCGAGGAGCACTCGGGTGCCCCGGACCTCCAGGACCGCCGTGGCCTCGCCCAGACGCGGTTCGGCCCGGCCGACCCCGGTGAGCCCGTAGGCGGGGACGGCGAGTTCCTCGATCTCCTCGCGGGACAGGCCCAGCGCCTCGGCCCGGGTCTGGAGCGCGGTGTCGAGCAGCTTGAGCGTGCCCTTGTACGTCACGCGGGTGGCCAGGCGGGCGAGTTCGGCGAGGGCCGCCTCGCCGTCGATGCGGGAGAGCGCGGTCGTGGCGGCGTTGGCGACCTTCGGGTTGCGCGGGCCGAGCCCGGGGATCTTCCGGAGGGAGGTCTCGACCAGCGCGCCGAGGGCGCGGGCGGTGTCCGGATGGGCGGGCAGCAGGGCGAGCACCCAGGTCAGTCCGCGCAGGGCGTTGGCGTTGTACGGGTCGTAGGCGCTGTGTCCGTCCGACCCGAGGCGTTCGCGGTTCAGCGCGAAGGTGCGGCGGCCGACGAGGGTGAGCCAGGGCAGCAGGGTGGTCCGGACGCGGTCGGCACCGAGGGCGAGGATCAGGCTTTCGGCCTGCCGCTCCCACGGGCGGGAGGGCTTGGCGGCTGTGGCGGTGGTCGCGTGCCGCAGGAGCGCCTGCCAGCCGGGGTCGTCCAGGGTGTCCCGCAGGGCCTGGTCGGCCCATTCCTCACCGACGTTGAGGACGGGCTCGGTGAGTGTGCCGGCGAACTCGACGAGCGGCTTCCTGCCGTAGGTGTCCAGGGCCGAGCGCCGGAAGACGGCCACGACCTCGGGCGTGAGGGAGCGGCCGGCCCTGAGTTCGGCCTCGGCGAGGAGCAGGTGACGGTGGCTGTGCACCACGGAGTTCTCGTGGCCGAGCTCGTCGAGCATCTGCAGGCGCTCCGCCGGGAGCCGGTCACCTGGCAGACCGTGCGCGACGACACCCAGCAGGATCAGAACGTTCTCGCGGGCGACCGGGCCGGCCTCGGCCGAGCGGTACTGCCCGACCAGCGCATCGGCGAGCCCGGTCCGGGCCTCGGACGGCAGCGCGCGCAACTCGGCGAAGACGCCGTCCCACCGTCCGTCCCAGTAGCCGCGGTACGTTCCGACTCCCAGCTTCAGCAGCTCGACGGCGAGGTCGTCCGCCGTCCCTGCATACCGCCGGACCAGTTCTGCGACCTCCTGGAAGTCCACCACCGTCATCCCCCCACCAGCGGAACGAGCTTCAGGAACGTGACCTCGGTGCCGAGCCCGAGCTCGATCTCCTCCTCCGGGTCGGTGACCTGGCGCTCCCCCACCAGCACCAGGAAGCCGTTGCCCGCGAACGCCCGGAGCGCCAGCTCGCTCTGCGCCTCCGGATCGATCCGGCGCGGCGTGCGCAGCGCGTACCCGTTCAGCACCCGCTCGGCGTTGTGCGGCTGCACCAGCCCCTGGAACACCTGCGGTGCCGTCGCGTTGTACTCGGCGACCTCCTGGAACACCCTGCGCCGGATCAGCTCACGCACGGTGAGCCTCTCCTCGAGGATCTCCAGCCCCCACCCGTCGCTCCGGTCCCCCGCCGTCGTCTCGTCGACGAACATCACACTTGCCATGCCGTGAACAGTACGAGCCCGCAGTGACACTGACGTTCGACGGGGTGACGCGGGACCGCTGGAGCCCGCTGTCCCACCTTGACATGGGCACCGTCCGCCGAGCAGAGCGTCGATACTCCGTGGTCATCCCGCCCACCGACTGTGACAATCACCCGGTGAAGGAAGCCCCCACCCCGCCGACACCCGTCGTCCTCGGCATAGACGACCTCCGCCCCCTCCCCCGGGCCACCCGGATCGCCCGCACCAGCCGCGAGGGCATCCGGCTTCTGGAGGAGCACCGCGACAGCTTCATCGACGAGCTGTGGCTCGACCACGACCTCGGTGGCGACGACACGATCATGCCGGTGGTGACCCTCATGGAAGAAGCCGCCTTCAACGGACAGCCCTTCCGGATCGGAGCCGTCTTCGTCCACAGCGCCAACCCCGTCGGCGCCGAAACCGTCGTCAGGTCACTCACCCGCTGGAGCTACCGTGTCCAGCGGGCAACGGCCTAGAGAGGCCGGCCGCCTCCGGTCACACGGTCACGGGCCGGACCGACAGTGGGGGAACCATGCGAATCGCGCACGCGCCACCGACGCCGGCCCTGCGAGCCTTCGTCGAGCGGTACTGGTGGGGTGAGGGGGAGGCCGGCGACCTGCCCCTGCTGCTGCCCGGGACGGGCGCCGAGCTGTGGATCCACTGGACGGGCGGGGTCGAGCTGTGCGGAGCGAACGGACTGCCGCCGCAGCCGCTGCCCGCCGCGCACCTGCTCTGCCTCCGACAGGAGCGCTGGTCACTGACCTCACGAGCGGCGGTCGGCTTCGTGGCCGTCCGGTTCCGGGCCGGTGCCCTGCGCCACTTCCTCGGCACGGGCATCGACGACGTGGCCGACCGGGTGGTGAGCGCCACAGACCTGTGGGGCCCGGAGGGCCGGCGGATGACCGACGAGGTGCGCCTGGCCACCGATCCGGGCGCGCGCACGGACGCCCTCGATCGCTTCCTCACCGGACTGCTCGCCGTCCACCACCGGGCCGACCCGTGGATGGACGCGGCAGTGGACCTTGTGTACCGCAGTCCCGGCGGCATGCGGGTGGATGCACTGGCCGAGCGGCTCGGGGTCGGCTCCAGACGGCTGCAACGGGCCTTCCCGCCGGCGGTCGGGGTGGGCCCGAAAGGGTTCCAGCGTCTGGCCAGGTTCCAGAGGCTCACCCGTGCCCTGCTGCTGTCGGATCAACGCCGTTATCTGCCGGAGGCGTTGGGCGCGGGCTTCTACGACCAGAACCACTTCATCCGCGAGTTCCGGCACTTCACCGGTCGGCGCCCGACCGCACTGCTGGGCCAGGGACTGTCGCATTTCTACTATGAGCCGCTGCGCGGTCCCGGTCAGGCTGGGCACTGACCCAGAGAAAGGGCGGTCCGATGACCATGGTGGTAGCGATCCTGCAGGCCAGACCCGGGCAGGAAGACATTCTCGAGGCGGCCCTGTGCCAGGTCGCCGAACGCTCCCAGGAGGAGCAGGGGGCGGTGGCCTACACGGTCGGCCGCCAGGAGGGCGGCCGGTTCCTGGTCTCGGAGCGGTATGCGGACCGCGCGGCGTGCGACGCCCACTTCGCCGCCTCCTACGTGACCGATCTGCTGGCGCGCTTTCCGGAGCTCCTGGACGGTGAGCCGCAGGTCGAGTTCACCGACGTGGTCACCGGCTTCGTCCGCTGAACGCCCGGCACCGAGCTCGCCGCCCGTGCTGCCGGGATGGACAGCGGTCCCACCCCGCGGACGACGGTGGGCCCGTAGTCGATGGTGTGCGGGTTCAGCTTCCCGACGTCCGTGCTGTCGGTGGACAGGGGCGGATCGGCCGCCGGGCGGGTGGTGTTGAAGTAGGCGGAGAAGGTCGGGGCTTCTGCGCGGTGATCGCGGCGATGCTCGCGTTCCAGTTGGTGTCGACGGTGTGCCAGGCCCTCGACGTGGCGAAGAGGGCCGCGGCCAGGGCGACGAATCGGACACATCGTTCGAACCGACCGTTCTCCAGCGGTTCGACGTCCGCCGGCGCGTCCCGGCACCGACTCCGCGCGGGCCGCACCACTCTTGTGCGGCCCGCGCGGAGTCGGGGACCCTGGACCCGGCGATGCGCGCAAGTCGTCGTGCAGGCACCCGAATCCGACGGATCATCACGAGGTTGCCATGGCCGAACAGTCCGAACCCTCCGACGCGGGCGGCACGGCGGCCGCCGAGAACCCGGGCGCGTCCCCCCGCTGGGCGCCCCCACCCGCCGGTACGTCTCCGTACGGACCGCCTCCCACGACCGGAGTCGCGCCTGTCGTGCCTGTCGCGCCGCCCATGCCGACGCAGCCGCCCGATCCGCCCGACTCGCCCGGGCGGCCACGGAAGTGGACTCCCCGGCGGCCGCCCGCCCTGGTCCTGGCCCTGGTTCTCGTGCTGTGCCTCGGGTTGGCCGGCGGCGCCTGGTGGCTCTGGCTGCGCGACCCGCACCCCGCGAAGAGCCTGCACGTGGCGGCGGGCACCGTACAGGCGGACCTGCTGAGCCCGGACGACGTCAGCGGCCTGGCCGGGACCACCGTCGTCGCCGGCCCGCGGACCGGCGAGCCGCCCGCCGAGCTGACGGCGGAACCCTCGAGCTGCGCCGCGGCGGTCGGCCCGGCCACCCGTACCGTCTACGGGAACGACTGGACGGCGTTCCTCGCGGCGACCTACGAGGACGCGGCGGGCGTCGGCGACTACACGGTGACCCAGGCCGTCGGCCTCTACCCGGACACCGCCAAGGCCGGGACCGCCTACCGGGCGCTGACCGACGGCATCGAGGGCTGCCCGACCGCGGTGCGCACCGACCAGGACGGCACCACCTCGACCTGGAACTACAGCAGTGACACGACCGGCCCGGACGCGATCGCCTGGACGTCGCGGCAGTACGCCGGCGACGGCTGGTCCTGCTACCGCCAGGCCCGGCTGAAGGGCCGGGCGCTCCTGCAGGTCGCGCTCTGCCAGGCCGGGGACGGCAAAGCGGCCGCCGCGGCCATCGCCGACCGGTTCGCGGCGGGGGTGAAGGGATGAGTACCGCCCACCCGGGCCCGTCCATGCCGGATCACAGCGCCTCGGCCGGGCTGCGGCGAGTCCTGGGCCTCGTCCTCGTCGCGGCGCTCGTACCGGTTCTCACCGCCGGCCCGGCAAACGGAGCACCGACGCCGCGGCCCGACGTCCGCGTCACGGCCGGACGGCTCGCCGCGGTGCCCGCCGCAGTGCCCGCGGCGAGCCCCGCCCCGGGCGCTGCGGAGAGCGCCGCCGCGCCCCAGCCGCTGCGCACGAGCGGCGCCTATCCCGGCGACCTCAACTCCCGGATCACGTCCTTCGGACAGCAGATCGCGCCCCTGTCGCAGCGCGCGGGCGCGCTGGTCGCGCAGAAGCAGTCGCTCGACCAGCGCGGCGCGGCCCTCGGCGCCGCGCTCGACGCCCTCAGCGCCCAGGCGTCCGCCACCTCCGCCAAGTTCGCGGCCCACAACGGCAAAGTGGACGCCCACAACGCCAAGGTGGACGCGCACAACGCCAAACCGCACACCTTCCAGATGCCCGCCCAGGCCGCCGAAGCCGCCGCCTACGACTCGGAGAAGGCCGCCCTCGACGCCGAAGGCGCCCAACTCGCCGGGGAACAGGGCGAACTGGACACAGAGAAGGACCAGCTGCGCACCCGGCTGACCGAACTCGACGGCGAACGCGCAGCCCTCACCACCGAGACGACGGCCTACAACACCGAAGCCGGCGCACTGCGGGGCGACGCCCAGCAGATGGTGCTGCAGCGCCGTCAACTGCTCCAGGAGATGGCCTCCGCCCTGCAGAGCGTGCCCGCCCCGCCGCCGGCCACGGCCGACCGGCCGGCCACACCCTCCCCGGCGGCGGCGTCGATGGCCCGGGGCGGCGACGCACCCCGCCCCGCGAACGCCACCGCCAGCCACCCGAACGCGCCCGCCGCCGGCGGCGACCGCCCGGCCCGGGCCGCGCAGGCCCGCGCCCTCGACGCCTACGGGCGCCAGCACGACGTCAAGGTCGACAAACGCCCCGTCACCGCCTACCTGACCCCCGACACGCTCGCCAGGGCCTCCGAGGCCGACGCCGGCCAGGTCAACCCCTCCGCCACGTTCGACGGCCTCGCCCCCAAGCCGAACGGCCACTACACGGCCCTGGCCGCACGAACCGCCGGACTCGCCCGCGGCGACCAGCAGGACGCCTTCCGCTCCGCCGTCGCCAACGGCGGCCAGGCGACAGCCACCGTCGACGGCAAGAAGATCGTCATCGACCAGGTCGAACCGGTCCAGGCCTGCCGGACCTCCGCCGGGAACGCCGCCCTGCCCGACACCGGCGTCCCCCCGGTCACACCCGCCACCGCGGTACAGGACACACCACAGGCCCGGCCCGCGCGCACGACCGACCAGTGCGGGCCCACCGAGGACGACGCCAAGGCGGCCCGGAGCCGGGCCGAGGAACTCCAGGCCCAGCGCCCACCCCCGATGAACGACCGCGGCACGACCGCCGTCATCGGCGTCTACAACACCGCCACCAAGACCTGGACCAACCGCATCGCCATCGAGGGCGGCGGCCCCCTGCCGCCCGGCTGGGAACTGCGCCCCGGCGAGAAGTTCGTCCAGGCCGACGGAGCCGCCAGCCGCCCGGTCATCCACGCGGAGGAGACCGTCATCGACAGCCTCGGGCCTGACGAGGTCATCGGCTACGGCGGCACCTCACGCAACATCTGCCAGGACGCCTGCTACCGGGCCCTCGCCGGGCGCGGCATCACCTTCGGCGGAGCCGGCGACCGCGGCGGCGCACCGGACAAGTCCCCCTACTCGACCTTCTGGTCCGAAGGCTGGTGACCCCTCCACCCACAAACCACCGGCGGACCTGCCTCGAAGTTCGAGATCATCCGATCATGTCGGATGACACGCCAGGACAGGACCTTCCGGCCGGCTTCGGGTTCCGGCCGTATCGGGGCGACGAGGACCACGGCCCCATGGCCGCGGTGCGGCTGGGATGTGTCGAACGGGACCGGGTCGACGCCCGTTCGGTTGTGGAAGGGCTCCCAACAGCGGCCGAGATCGCCGAGGCCTCTGCCAAGCTGGACGAGCCGTCCAAGAACCAGGTCCTGGTGGTACGCGACGGGAGCGTCGTCGGCTACTCGACGATCCGGTGGTGGCAGGAGCGGGACGGTACGTGGCTTTACCTGCACCGCGGTTACCTCTTGCCCGAGCATCGCGACCAGGGCATCGGGTCAGCCATGCTGAGCTGGGCCGAAGAGCGGATCGGCCAGCTCATCGAAGACCATGGCACGGCTCGGACTGCAGTGATCGGTGCGAACGCCATGGTCTCCGAGCAGGACGCCACGGCGCTGCTGCTCGCAGCCGGCTACCGACGTGTCTTCAGTCTGGTCGAGCTGGAGTTGGGCGATCTGCAGCAGTTGCCCGAACGAGGCAGCGAACTCCCGGCCGGGATACGGACGGGGCCGATCGGGACCAGCCACTACCGCCCGGCCTGGAGGACGGTCGTCGATTCGTATGCGGAAACCGGTTTCACTCAGAAATGGACCTTCCAGGACTTCGTCGACACCGCCGACCCGGCATGCTGGAGGGCTGCCTGGAGGGGGCAGGAGATGCTCGGTGTGGCCCTCTGCTCCATCCGCAGCCACGACCGCACCGTGGGCGAGGTGGAAGAGCTGAGCGTCCGAACGGACCAGCGACGCCTCGGAATCGGCCGGATCCTGCTGCTGGAAGGGCTGCGAAGCCTTCGCGAGCAGGGCGCAACGACGGCCAGGCTGTACACGGGCACGGCAAATCCCCACCGGTCCTACGATCTTTACGAGAGCGTGGGGTTCCGGAGACAGAACGAGTATGTCCGCTACCGCAGGCCGCTCGCTTGATCGACCAGCCATTGGACTGTCCGGTCGATCCACAGAATTCGACAATTCCTCGCACATACGGTGAGTGACCGTCAGCGGTTCAGCGCGTCGAGGATCAGCTGCACTTCCCGGCGCCATTCGCTGGCGTCGATGTGGTCCGTCCATCCTTGTGCGAGTTGGGAACCATCGCCGAGGACTCGCCGAATGGTCCGGTTCCCCACGTTCCCATCGTCGGCTCCTGGTGGTGCTGATCTCTGTCGGAGACAGCATGGCATCAACGACCACCGGCCTCGCGTCGGCTCCCGTGTCCGTCAGTCGGCTGCGGCGAACCGGCGTCCTCGGTCCAGGAAGGCCGTGATGCCCGCGACCCCGCCGAGTTCGTGGATCGTCCGGGTGGCGCCGAACGGCGCGTTCCAGAACTCCCCCTGCTGCGGCGTGTGCGGACCGACGTAGGCGTACGGCTCCTGCTCGAACGCGTCGCCCGGCGAGACGCCGTAGTTCACCGCGCCAACGGTCACAGCGAGGTCGAAGTGCTCGGGCCAGATGACCGGCTCCTCGCCTGGGAACAGCCCGTCGAGTGCCGCCTCGCCGAGTGCGAAGCAGTGCGCGAGCCGGCGGGCGGCTGACGGGTCCACCTCGATCGCGTGGTCGGCGGCGACGCCCGGACCGTCCGCGTACAGCCCCGTCGGGGCGCCGACGGTGAGCCCGAGGGCCGTGCCGAGAGCGGCGCAGCTGGTCCGTTCGAGGGACAGCACCTGTCCGGGCCCGACCAGCTCCGCGCCGATCACCCGCAACCGCGGCTCGGCGACGGTGGTGAAGCCGCCCGCGCAGGCCCGCAACCGGATCGTCCCGCTCGCCCGGTACTGCGGCCCGGCCAGGACCAACTCGGCCACCGCGTGCAGGGAGCGGCGGGTCCGGGCGAAGGTCTCGGCGTCCGTGCGGGCCTCGTTGTCCATGCCGCCATGGTCTCCCGGGGCGGAGCCGTACGCGACGGCGCACCGGGCCTCTCGGACAGGCCCGGGCACGGCAGCGCGGCAGCCCCGGGGTTCGGTGCGGTCAGGGCGTCAGGATCGTGGTGAGCCGGGTGGCCTCCGTGCGGACTCGGCGGGGTGCGGTCGGGGTGGTCAGGATGTCGAGGGCGGGGAGGGCGGTGCGGATGTGCTCGGTGGCGGCGCACTCGGCGGCCAGTGCGAGGGTGTCCGCCAGGCCTCGCCGGCCGGGTTCGGCGGCGAGTTCGGTGATCAGGGTGGTGAGTACCGTCCAGACCGCCCGGCCCTCGCCGCTGCGCACGGCGTCGGCCAGGACGGGCAGGACCCGGTTCGGTTTGGCGACGGAGAGCCGCCAGAGCGCCGCGAGCCAGGTGCCGAGCGCCTCGGGCCGGAGGCGTCCGCGTGCGTTCGCCGTCAGCAGGGCGTCCAGTGCGGCGGTGCGGTTCTCCGCCCGGGTGGCGGTCAGGCCGTAGGCGAGGAGGAGGTGGCTGACCGGGCCGAGTTCGCCCGGGGTGTCCGCGAGCCGGGGCAGCAGGGGGTCGGTCTCCCGGGATGCGGCCGCATGCGAGTGGAAGACCGCGCCGGGGAGGGCGTGGGCGGCTACGGCCTCCGGGTGCCAGGGCGCCAGCCAGGGGAGCTGGGCGAGTTCGGCGGGCTGCGTCGACGGGGCGCCCGCGAACCGGGCGGTGTCGGTGGGGTCGGGAAGGGCGTGGAGCAGGGCGGCGAGGCCGTCCGGTACGGGTGCGACGGTGATGGCGGCGGCGACGGCGAGTGGTGCGATGCGCGGGAGCGTGGGCGGGACCCGGCCGTGGCCGCCGGCCTGCTCGGGCTGGTCCGGGGACTGGACGTGGAACCGGTCGGGTGCGGGTGGCACCGTGTCGGACGGCAGGTCGCAGCCGAGCCCGGCAGCGGCGGCGCGAACGGCGGGCAGTGCCTGCGGGGGTGTCCGGAGCAGGGACTGGGCGAGGTCGGCGGGCCAAGGACGGGCACCGGCGGCGCGGTGGGACGCGAGCCGTTCGGTGAGCACGGCCGGGTCGATCGTGCCGTCCGCGGCGGTGGGGGTGGCGAGCAGGCACGGCACCGGCGCGTCGGAGATCCGGCACGCCGTTTCGTGGACGCGCAGTGCCGGGATGACGGCGGGGGTGCGCAGGTGGCCGGGGAGGCCGAGGAGTTCGGCCGTGTGCCGTTCGGACTCGTGCGGTCGGTCGGTCAGGGCGTCGAGCAGGCAGCCGAGCGCTCCCGTGACGCTGCGGGCCTCCCAGAGCCACACCCGGTCGTCGCCGCGCCGGGCGGCGAGCGGGGCGAGCGCGGTCCGCAGGGCGGCCGGGTCGCAGTGGTGCTCCGCGACGAGGGCGGCGAACACCACCTCGAACTCGCCGGGGTCGGGTACCCGGTCGGCCATGACGGCCCCCAGCCGCTCGGCGAGGTCGAACGGCCCGGCGGGAGCGGTCGGCAGTGCGCCGTGCCTGGCGGGCACAGCGGGCGTGGCGGGCACAGCGGGCGGGGCAGGCAGGGCCGGCGTCGGGCTCGGCGGCGAGGCAGGGACGGCCAGCAGGCGGCGGGCGTCGCTCCGGAGGGCGGCGCCGAGGGCGGTGGCGGCGGCGCGTACGGCCTCGGCGGTGGCGGGAGCCGTGTCGGGCAGGTGGCGGGCGGCCAGGCGCAGCGCGCGTTCCTGGACGGCGGGGGCCGGGTGGGTGAAGGCCGCGGCGATGGCGGGCAGCAGGGCGTCGGCCGCGGACGGGTCGCGGCGCAGCGCGGCGTCGGCCCTGCTGAGCTGGGTGGTGGCGAGCGCCTTCTCCGGGCGGGTCAGGACCGCGGTGGTGAGTTCGGCGAACAGTGCCGAGGGCAGCCGAGCGTCTACGGACAGCAGCGCCGTCTGGGCGGCCTTGGCGGCGGTCGGCGCGCCGGCGGCGGCCAGTCGGACGTGGTCGGGTGCTCGGGCGAGGACCTCGTCGGCGTCCGGCGACAGTGCCGCGTACAGCTGGAGGAATCCGCGCAGGTTGCCTGGCCGGTCGCCGCGCAGGAGACGGCCGAGGCAGAGGTCGATCAGTTCGGCGCGGTCGAGCAGGCCCTCGCCCGCCAGGGTGGTGAGCGCTCGGGGCCACTCGTTGTCCGGTCCGAAGCGGGCGGCGTACGGATCGGCGAACTCGGTACCGACGTCGGGGACTTCGAACAGGCGGCGGACGAACTCGGCGAGCCGGGGCTGGGCGCGCAGCCAGGAGAGCAGGGTGTCGTGGTGCGGCGCCGGCCCGCGCAGACCCCGTTCGGCGAACCACTCGGCGATCTCGCGGTGGTGGTAGCGCATCAGGCTGCCCTGGCGCACCCAGCCGATAACGTAGCCGTCGGTGGTGGGGAGTTCGGCGCCGGACCAGACGGCGAGGCCGTGGGCGATCAGCCAGCGGGCTCCGTCACCGCGTACGGGCAGCCACTCGGCGAGCCGGATCGCGAGTTCGCGGTGGAACTCCGCGTCACGGTCCGGTTGGAGCAGGGCCAGCAGGACGGCGTGCTCGTCGGGGTTGGTGGAGCCGCCGCCGGGCAGCGGCCAGCAGGCGTCGAGGAGGCGGCGGGAGGTCAGCCAGTCCAGGGCCTCGGCCGGGGTCGCGGCGGCGTGGATCCCGGCGAACTGCAGGGCGGCGAGCTGGTCGTACGCGGTGGAGTAACGTCTGTGGTCGCCCGAGGAGAGCTCGCGGGCCAGCTCGGTACGGAGCTTGCGCAGCGGGGTGCGCAGGTGGCGCAGCTCGCCGGCGGGCACCGGGGACAGTCGGTCGATCACCCCCTGCGGGACCCGGTCGGCGATGAGCGCGCGCACGTCGTCCCAGCTGATCGTCTCGTTCGTACGGTCGGTCATGACGCCCCTCTCCTCCGGTTCGGCGGCTGGTCGTGAACGTAGCGTGCCGCACTGACAACCGTCCGGGAGGGCCGGAGTGTCTCCCCGCCCCCGGGCATCCGTCAGCCTCGGAAATCCGTCACTCGGCGCCCCAGAGCTGTCCGACGGGCGGCTCGGCCCGGATCTCGGCCGCCGTGAAGGACACGTGCTTGCCCCGCCCGGCGAGCAGGACCCGCCGCCCGGTGAGCGTGGCCCGGGTCGTGGGCCAGCCCGACCAGGCGTCCACCTGGAAGTCCGTCACACCGACGCAGACCAGCGTGAACTCGACCGCGTTGTGCCCGCGCTCCCGCCACAGGTCCGCGGCCCCGGCCGGGACGGCACGCGCGGAGAACCGCAGGGTGACGGACGCTTCGCGCTCGTCGACGAGGACGGAGTCCAGGCCGTAGTCGCTCAGCGGGGGCGGCGACGCGCCGAGCACCTCGCGGAGCGTCCCGGGGTTCGCCACCTCCGCGGACCAGTCGTGCTCAGCCAGGGAGCCCTCCGGGGAGTCACCCATAGAACATCTTCGCGGTGGTGGGCGGCAGCAGGCCGCCGTACAGCCGCCGGTCGATCGGGCTCACGAACCACCGCTCGGCCGCGTACGGTTGCGCGCCGTCGGAGCGGTAGGCGTTGAGGTGCCCCGCTTTGAGCGCGGCGTGTGCGGTGAAGTCCAGTGAGAACCCCCGGCCGCGCACCCCGACCGCGATCCGGCCCTCCCGTTCCCGCTGGTAGCGGCTCAGTCCGACGTCGACCACGGTGCCGTCGGGGACGCCCCGCATCCGCAGGTCCTCCTCGACCCCGAAGAACTCGATCTGGGCCTCGAACCGGTCGCAGCCCGCGTCCACCCAGGCCTGCGGGGCGAGGTCGGGGAAGGACGGGAACTCGACCCGCAACGTCACGCCGGCGCCACGCGGGCTCAGGTGCACCGATCGGAGCACCAGGCGCTCCAGCGGCGGCAGCTCGGTGTAGAGCGCGGCCAACTGCCCGGCGGGGAGCAGCAGCTCCGGCCACGCGTCGACCGGCATGGGCCCGCCCTCCCCTTCCGGATACCCCTCCGGATACCCCTGCGAATAGCTCCAACAGCCTCTTGACCTGGGATGCTACCGCGCGCTCCCCCGCCCCTCGCCCCGCCCTCCGCCTGATGTCCGGCCGGCCCCGTCGGCGTGGGGCCGAGGGAGAGCGGCCGGGCGGTCGCATAGTCGGATGGCCGATGACACCTTCCGATCATGAGACGAGACGATGATGCGTCTGCCCCGCCGAGCGGCCGTCACGACGGCCGTCACGCTGCTCCTGGCACCCGCGGGCTGCGGCTCCCCCGCGGCGGCGCCGCCGGCGGACGGCCGGAGCCCCGCCGTCGCCGCCCCGGCCGGTGCCACCGCTGCCGCGTCCCCCACCGCCGCGTCCCCCACCGGGCCGCGGGCGTTCACCCTGCTCGCCACCGGCGACGTGCTGCCGCACACCGAGATCATCCGGCAGGCCAAGGAGGACGCCGGCGGGGCCGGGTACGACTTCCGCGCGATGTTCGCCGACGTCAAACCGCTGATCAGCGGCGCTGACCTCGCCATCTGCCACATGGAGACCGTCTACGGCGCCGACGGCGGGCCGTTCACGGGCTACCCGGCGTTCAAATCTCCCCCGCAGGTCGCCGCCGCCCTCAAGGACGCCGGGTACACCGCCTGCGACACCGCCTCCAACCACACCCTCGACGACGGCCCGGACGGCATCCGGCGCACGCTCGACGCCATGGACGCCGTGGGCCTGGCGCACACCGGCTCGGCCCGCGACGAGGCCGAGGCCGGGAGGCCCGCACTGCTCCGGGCCGGCGGCGCCACCGTGGCGCACCTCGCCTACACGTACGGCACCAACGGGATCCCGCTGCCGGCGGGCCGGCCCTGGGCGGTGAACCTGATCGACCGGGACCGGATCCTCGCCGACGCGCGCGCCGCCCGGGCGGGCGGTGCGGACCTCGTGGTGGTGAGCGTCCACTGGGGCACCGAGTGGCAGGACGCGCCGAACGACCAGCAGCTCACCCTGGCCCGCGACCTGGCCGCCGGGCAGGGCGAGGGCCGGCCCGACATCGACCTCGTCCTCGGCACCCACGCCCACATCCCGCAGGCGTACGAGCGGATCAACGACACCTGGACGGTGTACGGCCTCGGCGACCAGCTCGCCGGACACATGTTCACCTACGACGGCGCCGAGGATCCGCGCGGCAACTGGAGCTCGATCGCCCGGTTCACCTTCGCCCCGCCGGCCGCGCCGGGGCAGCGGTGGACGGTCGCCAAGGCCGAGTTCATCCCGCAGGTGACGGACCTCGGCCCGCCCTACCGCGTCCTCGACCTGCGGAAGGCCGCCCGCCGCGACCCCGGCCGGGCCGACTACGCCCGGGCGCTGGAGCACATCCGCTCGACGGTTCTCAGCCGGGGCGCGGCCGCGTCGGGGCTGACCATGTCCCCCTGAACCCGGCAGCGGGAGGGCGACGGCAGGGCCCGCCACCGAGAGCCGGGTACCGTGACGTGCCCGGCGGACAGTGGCCGGGCCCGCGGGCCGGTCGGCCCGGCGGCACCGATCGAGGGAGAGGCGGAGAACGGATGACCCTGGAGGAAGGCCGACGAGTCAGGCTGGCCGAGGACCTCGAACTCGGCGCGGCGGTCGCCGGGGAGCCGGGGGCGGTCGTCGGGCTCCTCTCGCTGGGGGCCGGGCTCGAGGGCACCGTCGAACGGGTGGACGGGGAGCTCCCGGAGAGCCGTGAGGTCCTGGAGTACCAGCGGCTCACCGCGCTGTTCGAGGACTACGGGCACACCATGCCGACGGCGAGCCGCGAGCGGCTGGAGGCGGAGATCGCGGCGCTGGAGCCGGAGTGGGCCGCGTACCGGGAGCGGGGGAAGCGGGTGACGGTCCGGGTCAGGTTCGACAACGGCTTCGTCCTCGACGGAGCCCACCAGGACGTCCTCACCGCCCTGTGAGGGACGACGCCCCGGCGTGACGCCGGCGGGCCCGCCCGTGCGCCCATCACCCCCTGCTCACTCCGCGGTCGTGCGCAGCGCCGGCCAGGTACGGGCGACCGAGGCGGCGAGGGCCGCGCCCTGCCGGTGGCCGGCCCGGGCGGCGGCGGGGCGCCGGGCGTTGGCGGTCAGGTCGCGTCCCATCGCGCGGCGGGCACCGGCGTCCGGGGCGATCAGGGTGGTGTGCGTACCGGCGGCGCGCAGCTCCTGCGCCTGCTGCCCGGCGCTGGGGTGCGGCCCGACGGCGGTGGGGACGGGTGCGACGGCCAGCACCTGGCGGTGGCCGGCGGCGAGCTGGAGGTTGGCCGTGGAGCGGGCACCGCCGTCGATCCACTGCCGCCCGAGGGCCGTGGTGGGCGGCCAGACCAGCGGGACAGAGCAGCTGGCGGCGACCGCGTCGGCGAGGTCGAGCCCCGAGTCGGCGTCGAACGCCTCGACACCGCCGGTCCGGGCGTCCACAGCGGTGATCCGCAGCGACTGCGCGGGCCAGGCGGTGGCATCGCGCAGCAGGGTGCGCACGACGTCGTGGATGTCCTGGGCGGGGGTGGGACGCGCGGTCAGGGCGGCGCGGCCCAGGCGCCGGACGGAGCGTTCCGGGTCGCGGGTGGCTAGGGCCGCCCACAGGAAGCGCAGGGTCTGCGCGGCGGTGACGCCCATCTCGATCCGGTCGAGGTCGGCCAGTTGACGTTCGTACAGTTCACGGGCGGGTTCGCCGCTCGCGAGCCGGGCGCCGAAGATGGCTCCGGCCGAGGTGCCGATGACGGTGTCGGCGGCCGTCAGGTCGACCCCGCCGTCGGCGAGGCCGGCGAGCACACCGATCAGCCACGCGCCGCCGACCGGTCCGCCGCCGCCCAGTACCAGTGCCGTCCCGATCATGGCGTTCCTCTCCCCCGGCCCAATAAGTGGGGATCACTCCCCGCTTTTCTTGGACGTGAGGATACACCGGCGGCGGGCCGCGCCGCCCACCCCCGTACCCGTTCGGTGCCGGCACCGGCAGGGGCGGCGGCGGCAGCAGCAGGCGGCGGGCCGCAGCACCGGGCGGTCAGTACTCGTTCTTGATGACGAAGTACGAGCCGCGGATCGTCCCGGCGAGCTTCGACTTCTGACGGGCGAACTTGAACCGCGGGGCCAGCTCCTCCGGGACCTCCATCCCCTCGGCGAGCTTGAACCCCACCGCGCGCTTCTTGTCGCCGTCGACGGTGTACATCACGTTGACCGACAGCCCGCTCTCGTAGAAGACGTAGGCCATGCGGATGTTCTCGACCTGGAAGGCCGTGGCCTCCAGCGGTCGGGACGAGATGACGATGTCGCGCTCTTCCTTGAGGATCCGGTGCACCCAGTCGACGACCGCCGCGGCGTCAGCAGCCGGCTCGACCGTGAAGACGTGGTCGTACTTGTTCCTGAAGTACCGGGCCTCGTTCGCCCGCAGGCCGGCGAGCGCCTCCGCGACGGGCGACGACTCCAGACCGACGGTCGAGACGGTGGCGAAATCCACGGTGTACGTCACGGCAGGTACCTTCCCATCGGCGTCGACAGACGGACGATAGCCCCTCGGCCGGGCACCGGACGCGAACCGCCGCCCGTTCCACGCCCAGCGTGTTCGGGGTACTCGGTTGCGAGCCGCGCCCGCGGAGGGTCAGGCCGGGGTCCGCCCTCCGAGCAGGTCCGGGTTGCGGGTGAGGCGGAGGGTGTCGATCTCCACGTAGCGGCCGGAGTTGACCCCCCATTCCAGGTTGCCGCGCATCCAGGCCTTCATGCCGCCGGCGAAGGCGCCGACGGCGGCCCGGTCCGCCTCGCGGAGGCCGTGCCAGCTGCCGCAGAGGGTGGTGAGCGACTCCTCGGCGTCCAGGAAGACGCCGATGTCGCGGGCGACCTTGCGGTACACGTGGTCGATGGCGTCCTGGATGCCGCAGCCGAGCTCCCGGCTCACCGCGAGCACGCCGTTGGTGACCTCGCCGACGACGAGTTCCTTCTGCAGGGAGAGGACGTCGTTGACCCAGACGACGACGTCGGAGGCCTTGTCGACCATCGTGCGCAGCTGCTCGGACTCGTGGAGCAGGGCCGGTACCTCCAGGCCGGCCGCGTACTCCAGCAGGTCCAGCGAGGGGGTGATGCCTCCCGAGGCGCGGCGCAGCTGGGCGTAGCCGCTGAGGGCGGGGACGTGCCGGTGCTCGCGGTTCACCGCCTCGTAGCGGAAGGCGTCCAGGAACTGCCCCATGTGGGTGATGAAGCGCAGCTGCCACTGGATGCTCTGCCGCCCGGCGAGGCGTCGCCACACCTCGGCGAGTTCGTCCGCGAGCGGCGGCGCGTCACCGGCCGGCGGCGGCGCGTCACCGGCCGGCGGCGGCGCGTCACCGGCCGACGGCGACGGTTCGGCGGAACGAAGGGTGAGGGCCGCGAGCATCCGAAGGGTGGTGCGGGTGTCGTCGGCGGCGTCCGTGGGGGCCCAGTCGTCGTACAGGTCGTCGATGACGAAGGCCCAGGTGAACCAGCCGGCGAGCGGCGAGAGCCGCTCGGCGCGCAGGTCCGGGTAGCAGCGGGCGATGAGCTCGCCCAGGTGGGTGTCGGCGAGCCGCTTGCGGGCGCGCGGCCCGTCCACCAGGCCGTAGCGGTCCGCCCATTCCAGGATCAGCCGCTCCAGCTCCTCCCGGTACGGGGACATCCGGGGCGGCAGCTGGTACAGGACGTGGTCGGGGTCGGGCAGCAGCCGCAGGTCGAGGGGAACGGTCGGGGGTGTCGTCATCCGGGTGTCGGTCTCCTTCGAGCCGGTGCGGTGCGGTGCGGGTCCGGTGCGGTGCGCTTCACGGACGGCTGCGCAGCCGCAGGCGCAGCGGGGCCGGGTGGATCACCGTCCACGGCCGGGGCTCGACCAGGTGCGCGGGCAGTGGTCCCGGCGGCGGTTCCAGCCGCCACCGGGAGGTGATGACCGCGACGGCCAGGGTGAGTTCGGTCAGGGAGTAGACGTCGCCGATGCACTTGCGGGAGCCGGTGCCGAAGGGGACGTAGGCCCGGCGCGGGAGTTCGGCCGCGCGGGCGGGCGACCAGCGGTCGACGTCGAAGCGTTCGGGGTCGGGGTAGAGGTCGGGGCGGTGGTGGAGGAGGTAGGGGGAGAGCAGGACGGCGGTGCCCGGGCGGAGGTGCTCGCCTGCCAGCTCGACCGGCTCGGTGACGGTGCGGCTGTAGAACCAGGCGGACGGGTAGAAGCGGAGCGTCTCCGCCACCACCCGGCGGGCGAGGTCCAGGCGGGTGACGTCCGCCAGGGTGACCCCGGCGGGTATGGCACCGGCGGGCGTGGCACTGCCGGGAACGGCCTGGCGGAGCCGGGCGGGGAGGATCGCGCGCGCCTCCCGGGCGACGGCGTCGGCCAGCTCCTCGTCCAGGGAGAGGAAGTGCAGTGCCCAGCCGAGCGCCGAGGCCGAGGTGCCGATGCCGCCGGTGAGCATGGTGACGATCTGGTCCCGCATCTCCCGGTCGGTCAGGCCCTCCCCCACCATCAGCGTGAGCAGGTCGTGGTCGCCGCCGTCGCCGCGTCGGCGGCCCTCGATCGCGCCGTCGACCACCTCGTTCACGGTGCGGCAGGCCTGGCGGAAACGGCGGTTGGCCCGGGTCGGCAGCCGGTCGAACAGCCGGGACGGGGAGCGCATCTGCCGGCCGATGCCGTGGTGGAAGTCCGGGTAGACGGCGGCGATCCGGGCCACCGCGGTGGAGGAGCGGTCCGCGGAGAACATCGTCCGGGTGATGATCCTGGCGATCAGCCG
The DNA here is from genome assembly GCF_014656195.1 of Kitasatospora xanthocidica. GTDB lineage: Bacteria > Actinomycetota > Actinomycetes > Streptomycetales > Streptomycetaceae > Kitasatospora > Kitasatospora xanthocidica. Next base: position 211,563 of record NZ_BNBY01000003.1, read on the forward strand.
GTAGGCGTGGTCCTCGACGGCGATCACCCGGCCGTCGGCCCAGCCGGCCGCGGTGGCGGTCACCTCCTCCAGCATCACCGGCAGGTAGCGGGTGAAGGCCTCCGGGCGGAAGGCGGGCTGGAGTTGCCGGCGCTGTCGGCGGTGCACGTCGTGGGGCGTGGAACCGAGCCCGTCGCCCAGGAACCAGCGCAGCTTGTCGAAGAGCGGCCCGCCCTTGTCGAAGTGCCGGGTGTCGGTGAGGACGTGGTGGAACAGGTCGGGGGTGCAGACCATCATCGCGCGCTGCGGTCCGAGCCGGAGTTCCACCAGGTCGCCTTGGTCGGCGAGCGAGCGCAGGAACGGCAGCGGATGGCGGAAGAGGGCCGGGACGTGTCCGACCAGCGGGAGAGCGCCGGCCGCGCGGGCGGTGCGGTGGGTGGTCGTGGTGGTGGTCGCGGTGGTGCTCGCGGTGGGTGCCGTCATGTCTCCCCGTTCGACGCAGGGCGGAGGATCCGGAAGCCCGGCGGGGGCCGGGCTTCCGGGGCAGTCAATCTGGCACTCGGCTTCGGGAGTTGAGAAGGTCAGAGCCGATCCGAAAATATGTCTTGGGCCGGATTCCGGCCGGTACGAGGCAGACTGTCAGGAAGCTCTCGCCGCCGGGCGGGGCCGTCCGGTTCGGAGCAGCGGGCTTCACACGCTCAACGGGTTCCGGTCCAGGTAGCGGAGGCCCTGCTTCAGGTAGGCCCGTGGGTTGGTGGCCAGATGGCGGGCCCAGGCGGGATCGGTCTCGCCCCGCAGGTGGGCGTAGCAGGCCAGCGCGTAGCCGAACATCCGCTCGGTCAGGTAGCCGAGGCGCGAGTACGACCAGCCGTGGTTGTCCTGGCTGAAGTCGAAGGCGGAGTTGGCGGTGAAGACGCCGAGGCCGAAGTGGACCGTCAGCAGGTCGGTGAGCGGTTCGTGGTCGCGCCGGTCGCTCGTGATCCGCTGCTCGTCGAGGAGGCGGACGTGGCCCAGCTCGTGGGCGACGGTGGCCACCAGCGCGACCGGGCGGGCGGCTTGGCGCTGGGCGACGGCGATCACGGGGCGTCCGTTCTCGCGCCGGTAGTGCCCGGCGGCGGAGCGGGACTCGTACGCGAGCCCGAGGTCGTCGGCCATGCCGCGCTCGCCGTCGTCCGGCTCGATCTCGACCGTCAGGCGTTCGGGCGCCACGCCCAGGTAGCCGCAGAGCCGGGTGATCACGCGCCGGACGTCCTCCTCGGAGCCCTCGTACGGTCCCGGGAAGAACTCGGCGGTCGGCAGGACCGGCGCGCGGTCCAGCACCTCCCGGCCGAACTCGGCGGTCAGCCAGGCCATCGACTCCTCGATCCAGACCCGTTCCTCCGGCCCGACCGGGCACTTCGCCGAGAACAGCCCCATGACACCCCCCAGTGGTCACGGCCATCATGCACCACACGCCGGGCGACGTGTCGTGTCAGGCCCTGCCGTGCGCCGTCAAGCCGGGGCCGGTCACGGCGCCAGGCCGTCCGGGCTCCGCCAGCTCACCAGGCGGGCCCCCTCCGGCGGGCGGTCCACGACCTCCTGTCCGAAGACCCGGTTGATCGAGCTGCCCCCGTTCAGCGAGATGTCCGCGCCGTAGACGTGCAGGGAGACCGCGCGACCGGTGCCGCCGTTCGACACCCGGTGGATGTCCTCGTCGGGTGGCACCAGCAGCTGCACCCGGCCGGGAGAGCAGGTGGTCCGGCCGGACGGCACCAGCACCCTGCGCCCGGACCGGGGCAGCCGCCACAGCCGGTACGCCTCGTCCACCTCGACGCCCTCCAGCACCCCCGACACGCACCAGGAGACGTGGTCGTGGACCGGGGTGGACTGCCCGGGCAGCCAGGTCAGGGCCACCACGGAGTGCGACCGTCCGGCATGCAGCAGCCGCTGGGCGTACCCGTCGGTGTCGCCGGCGCACAGGTCCTCGGGAACGATCAGGCCGGCCCGGAGGTACTTGCGCAGGGTGTCCGCGGTGAGCTGGGCGGTCAGGACGTCCGCGGCGGCATAGCGCGCGAGGTCGGAGAGGAACTCGTCGAGGTTGGAGCCGGGTTCCACGGCCTACCGCCCCGCCCCGGTGAGCGCGCGGACCTCCAGCTCGGCGAAGGCGCGCCCGTCCGCGTCCCCGTGCGCGTCCTCGTCCCGACGGCGGCGGCTGCCGACCAGGGAACCGACGACGGCGGCCGCGAACCCGACCGGGATCGAGATGACGCCCGGGTTCTGCAGCGGGATCGGCGCGGTGGTGGTGCAGGAGATCAGCGCCGTGGCGTTGCCGACCCGCTTGCTGGACGCCTCCACGCCGCAGTCCTTCGCCTGGGCCGCCGTCAGCTTCACGGCGTGGACCGTGCCGCTCGCGCCGCCCCAGCAGATCGGGGAGAGCAGCACCAGGCCGATCGAGCCGACCAGGCCCGCGTAGATGCCGCACTTGGCGCCGAAGGTGGTGAAGCGCTTCCAGAACAGGGTCAGCAGGATCGCCGGCAGGTTGGCGGAGGCCGCGATGGCGAAGGCGAGGGCCACCAGGAACGCCACATTGAGGTCCCTGGCGAAGATCGACAGGGCGACCGCGACCGCGCCGATGACCACGGCCGCGATCTTCGCCGTGACCAGCTCCTGCCGTTCGGTGGCCCTGCCCTTGCGGATGACGCTGGCGTACAGGTCATGGGCGAAGGAGGACGAGGAGGTCAGGGTGAGCCCGGCGACGACCGCGAGGATGGTGGCGAAGGCCACCGCCGCGATGAAGGCGAGCATCAGGGAGCCGCCGGTGGTGCCCGCGCCGCCGCCGAGGTGCTCGGCCAGCAGGGTGGCGGCGGTGTTCCCGGACGGGTCCTTCTCCTTGATCGTCGCGGTGCCGACCAGCGCGGCCGCGCCGAAGCCGAGCACCAGGGTCATCAGGTAGAACACCCCGATGATGCCGATCGCCCAGTTCACCGACTTGCGCGCGTCGCGCCCGGTCGGGACGGTGTAGAAGCGGACCAGCACGTGCGGCAGCGCCGCGGTGCCCAGCACCAGGGCGGTGCCGAGGCTGACCAGGTCGAGCTTCGACCAGCCGTCGGTCGCCCCGTACTTCAGGCCGGGCTGGAGGAAGGCGTCGCCCTTCTTGGAGGCCGTGGCGGCGTCCCCGAGCAGGTGGCTCAGGTCGAACCCGTACTTCGCCAGCACCCACAGGGTCATCACGGCCGCGCCGGCGATCAGCAGCACCGCCTTGACGATCTGCACCCAGGTGGTGCCCTTCATCCCGCCGACCACGACGTAGACGATCATCAGGGCGCCGACCCCGACGATGGTCCAGATCTGCGCGGAGGCGCCCTTGACGTCGAGCAGTTGCCCCACGATCGTCGCCGCGCCGACCATCTGCGCGATCAGGTAGAAGATCGAGACCACGATGGTCGACACACCCGCGGCGGTCCGCACCGGCCCGCTGCGCAGCCGCGCGGCCAGCACGTCGGCCATGGTGAACCGCCCGGTGTTGCGCAGCAGTTCGGCCACCATCAGCAGCGCGACCAGCCAGGCGACCAGGAAGCCGATCGAGTACAGGAACCCGTCGTACCCGGAGAGCGCGATGATCCCGGCGATACCGAGGAAGGAGGCCGCCGACAGGTAGTCGCCCGAGATCGCGATCCCGTTCTGCAGCGCGGAGAACTGCCCGCCGCCGGTGTAGAAACCCCCGGTGCCCTGGGTGCTCCGCCGGGCCCAGAGGGTGATGCCGAGCGTCACCGCCACCAGGGCGACGAACAGCCCGACGGTCAGGCCCTTGTGCGACGCGGACTGCGCCGCCGCCGCGGCGAGCGGAAGGTGCTGTGTCATGCCTGCTCCCCCGTCGCTTCCCGGCCGGACGGGCCGCTCGGGGCCGGGGCGGTCGGGCCCGGGACGGTCGGACGGGAGGCCGCCACACTCCGCAGGGCCGCCGCCAGCGGGTCCAGCCGCCGGGCGGCGAACCGGCCGTAGGCCAGGGCGATGCCGAAGGTCGAGACGAACTGCAGCAGTCCGAAGACCAGCGCCACGTTGACGTTCCCGGCGACCTTCGTCGCCATGAAGCCGCGGGCGTAGGCCGAGCAGAGCACGTACGTCAGGAACCAGAGCAGGAACGCCGCCGTCACCGGGAACACGAACCTGCGGTAGCTGGCGCGCAACTCGGTGAAGCGCGGATCGTCGCCGATCCAGAGGGTGTCACCGCGCGACGGCGCGGCCGGGTCGATCATGGGAATCCTTCTGAGCGGTGCGGAACTTTCCGAAGGCCCGACCGTAGGAATCCCCGGTAGACAAGCGGTCAACGCGCGGACCGGGGGCGGCCGCCGCCCCCGGTCCGGACGGCGGCGCCGAAGGGCCAGGCCTCGATGTCGCGGTAGTGGATCGGCCCGGGGCCGCGGCCGATGTTGCTGCCGACCAGGTGGAGGCGCTCGGCCCGCCACGGTCGGCCCGCGAAGCCGGCGAGCCCGGCCGCGGCCTGCGGCACGCTGGTGGGATCGTCGCGGCGAGCTCGCGCCAGGGTCAGGTGGGGGCGCAGCGGGCGGGCGTTGAACTCGATCCCGCAGGACCTGACCAGGTCGCGGACGTCGGTGGCGAGCAGGTGCAGCCCTTCCAGGTCCCCGTCGATGCCGCTCCACAGCAGTCGCTCGTCGAAGTGGCCGCCGCCGCGCAGGCCCAGGCGCAGGGCGGGGTGCGACGCCGCCAGGCCGGCCAGCGCCGAGCGCAGCGACGGCACCGCGGTGGAGGGCAGTTCACCGAGGAAGGCCAGGGTGATGTGCCAGTCCTCGATCCGGTTCCACCGCAGCCGCGGGTACCCGGCGTACGCGGGCTGCAGCGCCTCGGCCAGCTCGTCCTTGGCGTCGTCGGGCGGAGCCAGCGCCACGAAGACACGCAGGGTCGAGGGCTCGGGGTGATCGTCCACGGGAGATTTCTAGCACCCCGGCACCGGCCACCGGTCAGCCGCAGGCGCATCCGGTGGCAGCGGCGACCGGTCCGGCAGTCTGCCCGCCGCCGGTGCAGCAGGTACCGGGGGTGCCGTCGGCGCTCTTGCCGAGGGTGTCGGCGTCGGCCTTGACGACGTACACCTCCCAGGGCTCCTTGCCGGGGCCGGTGACCCAGACCTTGTCCTGGAGGGCGTAGCAGCAGGAGGTGTCGTTCTCCTCGAAGGTGGCCAGGCCGGCGTCCTGGAGGCGGGTGGCGGCGGCGGTGACCTGTGCGGTGCTGTCGACCTCGACTCCGAGGTGGTCCAGGCGGGTGGACTCGCCGCGCTCACCCTCGATGAGGACGAGCTTGAGCGGGGGCTCGGTGACGGCGAAGTTCGCGTAGCCGGGCCGCCGCTTGGCGGGCTCGGTGCCGAAGAGCTTGGCGTAGAAGGCGACGGAGGCTTCGAGGTCGGCGACGCGCAGGGCGAGCTGAACACGGGACATGGCGGTACTCCCCGATCCGAGGTCTTGTTTCGACATCTATCGATACAGCGAGCTTGCCTCTCCGCATAGATGACTGTCAACATAGACGCATGTCGAATCTGGAACTCGAAGTGCTCGGCCAGGACGACGCGGCCGCGTGCTGCTCGCCGATGGTCCGCGAGCCGCTGGGCGAAGACGCCGCCGTCGACCTGGCGAAGATGTTCAAGGCCCTGTCGGACCCGGTACGGCTGCGGCTGCTGTCGCTGATCGCCTCGTACGAGGGCGGCGAGGCCTGCGTCTGCGACCTGACCGGCCCCTTCGACGTGTCCCAGCCGACCATCTCCCACCACCTCAAGGTCCTGCGCGAGGCCGGCCTGGTCGACTCCGAGCGCCGCGGGACCTGGGTCTACTACTGGGTGCTCCCGGCCGCCCTGGCCAAGCTCTCCGCCCTGCTCCAGACCCCCACCGGGGAGTCCGGATGACCGCGACGGCACCGCTCGCCCGCCGGACGGCCGTCGAATTCCTCGGGACCGGCGCGCTGGTCGCCGTCGTGGCCGGCTCCGGCATCCAGGCCACCGAGCTGTCCCGGGACGTCGGCGTCCAGCTGCTCGCCAACTCGCTCGCGACCGTCTTCGGCCTCGGCGTGCTGATCCTGCTGCTCGGCCCGGTCTCCGGCGCCCACTTCAACCCGGCCGTGACCCTGGCCGCCTGGTGGACCGGCCGCCGCAGCGGGGAAGGGCCGGGGCTCCGGGAGGTCGCGGCCTACGTGCTTGCGCAGATCGCCGGCGCGATCGGCGGGGCGGTGCTGGCGGACGCGATGTTCGCCGAGCCGCTCGTACGCTGGTCCACGCACGACCGGTGGGCGCCGCACCTGTGGCTGGGCGAGGTCGTCGCGACCGCCGGCCTGGTCCTGCTGGTCTTCGGCCTGGCCCGCGTCGGCCGCGCGCACGTCGCCCCGGTCGCGGTCGCCTGCTACATCGGCGCCGCCTACTGGTTCACCTCCTCGACCAGCTTCGCCAACCCGGCGGTGACCGTCGGCCGGGCGTTCACCGACACCTTCGCCGGCATCGCCCCCGCCTCCGTACTGCCGTTCGTCGCCGCCCAGCTCGTCGGCCTGGCCGTCGGTGTGGCGCTGGTCGCGGTGGTCTTCGGCCGCCTTTCTCCGGCCGCCGAGGACGTCGTCGTCCCGCACGGCGATCACCACCACCCGGCCGCGGCCGCCCGCTGACCCCGCGTCCTCCCGCCCGGCCCGAATACCACTCTGAAAACCGCCCCGAAGACCGTAAGGACCCACTTCCGTGAGCACCCCCGCCGTCCCGTCCGTGCTGTTCGTCTGCGTGCACAACGCCGGCCGGTCCCAGATGGCCGCCGCCTTCCTCACCCGTCTCGGCGGCGACCGGGTCCAGGTCCGCTCCGCCGGCTCCGCCCCCGCCGACACCGTCAACCCCGCGGTCGTCGAGGCGCTCGCCGAGGTCGGGATCGACATCTCCGCCGAGGCCCCGAAGGTCCTGACCGTGGAGGCGGTCCAGGCCTCCGACGTGGTGATCACCATGGGCTGCGGCGACGCCTGCCCCTACTTCCCCGGCAAGCGGTACCTGGACTGGAAGCTGACGGACCCGGCCGGCCAGGGCGTCGACGCCGTCCGCCCGATCCGCGACGAGATCGAGGAGCGCGTCCGCGGCCTGCTCGCCGACCTCGGCGTCCAGCCCGGCGCGTGACGATGTAGCGCCCCTCCAAGACCTCAGTCCCCCGCCCCGCTCCGCGCCCACCGTGCCGGTCAGCCCCGGGACGCCAGCCAGCGGCGGAAGGCGAAGCTCAGCCGGCCGGTGGTCGGGCGGCCGGCCAGGACCGCTTCGAAGCGGCGGCGGTCGCGGGCCGCCCGCAGCACCGCGAGGTCGTGGGTGCCGGGGACGGGCGGGGCCGGTTCCCCGTGCTGGGCGGCCCGGTAACTGTCCACGAGGTGCTGGTGCAGTGCGTTCATGCGCCCACCGTGCACCACGGCCGCCCCGCCGGTCCCACCGATTGACGACCCCCGTCAAATGACGCGCTCGCCCCGCCCGGCAGGATAGGGGGGTGAGCGTGACCATCGACATCACCGGACTGCCGCACGAGCGGATCGTCTTCTGCCCCTCGCCGCTGGCCGAGCTCGGCAACGCCCTGCACGCGCTGGCCGAGCCGGGCCACCACGGCCGGCTGCACGCGTGGACGACGGCGACCTCCGGCGCACTCGAACCGGAACTGGCCGACCGGATGCTGGAGGCCGACTTCATGTGGCGGTCGACGCGCTCCGACCTCCTGATGCCGGCCCGGCCCCGGGAGACCCTCGCCGAGGAGCTGGACGACCTCGACCGCATGGACGACGAGAAGTTCGTCGGCGCGGCCCTGGAGATCTCGTGCAGCACCAGCCACTACCCCAAGGGCCTGCCGTCGCCCCTGGTCGACCCGTGGTCGCGGCGCCGCGCGCTCGACCTCGCGGCGGCGCGCGGCCCGCACCAGGCGGCGTTCGTCGAGCGGATGCTCGCCGACCCCACCGCCACCCGCGCGTGGATCCGGCGGCTCCTGGAGGACTGCGACCGGGCGTTCTTCGCCGACACCTGGCGCCGGGTCCGCGTCCAGCTCGCCGCCGACGCCCAGCACAAGACCGAGCTGCTGCGCCGCAAGGGTCTGGCGGAGGCGCTCACCGCGGCGTCACCGGCGCTGAGCCTGGAGGAGGACGAGCAAAGCAGCCGCATCGTCGTCGACAAGCTGCTGAACGGCCGCAGCGACGCCCGCGGCACCGGCGTCACCCTGCTGCCCAGTGTCTTCGGCTGGCCGCACCTCTTCACCCTGTACGGGCCGGGCTGGCAGCCTGTGATCCAGTACCCGGCCGCCACCCCCGAGATCGGCGGCGCCGAGCCGGTGGAGACGGTGAGGCTGCGCCTGGACGCGCTGACCCATCCGATGCGGATGAACCTGTGCCGCAACCTGTCCCGCGCCGCGTACTCGACGAACGAGCTGGCCGACGCGTACGGCATCACCGCCCCCGAGGTCTCCCGCCACCTGGCCGTCCTGAAGAAGGCCGGGCTGCTCATCACCCGGCGCCGGGGCCGCTACGTCCTCCACCAGCTCGACATCTCGGTGGTGGCCCGGATCGGCAGCGACTTCCTGGAGTCCGTGCTGCGGTGAGCGCGCCCGGGGAGGCGTGATCCGCCGACGCCGCGCCGAGGACTCGGACGGAGCCGGGAGGAACGTGTCAAGGTCTCCGCGGCAGTCCTCCCCGCGCGCCACGCCGTCGGCCCCGACCGGCTAGCCTGGGTGGCTTCCGACCGAGATCCGTCCGAGGAGTACAGCGCCGTGTCCGACAGCTTCGCGCACCTGCACGTCCACACCGAGTACTCGATGCTGGACGGCGCCGCGAAGAACGGCAAGCTGTTCGCCGAGGCGGAGAGACAGGGCATGCCCGCCATCGCGATGAGCGACCACGGCAACATGTTCGGTGCCTACGAGTTCTTCCACGCGGCCGCCAAGACCGGCGTGAAGCCGATCATCGGCATCGAGGCGTACGTCGCCCCGGCCTCGCGCTTCCTGAAGAAGCAGGTGTTCTGGTCGCCCGGCGGCCAGCGCCCGTCCGGCGCCGACGGCGAGGGCGGCAAGGACGTCTCCGGTGGCGGCCGCTACACCCACATGACCATGTGGGCGCAGAACGCGACCGGTCTGCGGAACCTCTTCAAGCTCTCCTCGCTCGCGTCGATGGAGGGCTACTACATGAAGCCCCGGATGGACCGCGAGCTGATCGCCGCCAACGCGACCGGCATCATCGCCACCACCGGCTGCCCCTCCGGCGAGGTGCAGACCCGGCTGCGGCTCGGCCAGTACGACGAGGCCGTCAAGGCGGCCGGCGCCTACCAGGACATCTTCGGCAAGGAGAACTACTTCCTGGAGCTGATGGACCACGGCCTGTCCATCGAGCGCGACGTCCGCGAGGACCTGCTGCGCCTGGCCAAGCAGCTGGACATCCCGCTGCTGGCCACCAACGACTCGCACTACGTGACCGCCGACCAGGCGGACGCCCACGACAGCCTGCTCTGCGTCGGCGTGGGCAAGAACAAGGACGACCCGAACCGCTTCAAGTTCAACGGCTCGGGCTACTACGTGAAGACCGCCGCCGAGATGCGCGAGCTCTTCCGCGAGCTGCCGCAGGCCTGCGACAACACGCTCGCGATCGCCGAACGGATCGAGTCGTACGACGAGGTCTTCACCTACGTCGACCGGATGCCCCAGTTCGACGTCCCCGAGGGCGAGACCCAGGCCTCCTACCTGCGCAAGAAGATCCAGGTCGGGCTCCAGCACCGGTACGGCGACAGCCCGAGCCAGGAGGTGCTGGACCGGATCGAGCTGGAGATGGGCGTGATCACCCCGATGGGGTTCGACGCCTACTTCCTCGTGGTCGCCGACATCTGCCAGTACGGCCGGGACAACGGCATCCCGGTCGGCCCGGGCCGCGGTTCGGCGGCCGGCTCGATGGTCGCCTACCTGACCGGCATCACCCAGCTGGACCCGCTGGAGCACGACCTGCTGTTCGAGCGCTTCCTCAACCCCGAGCGCATCAACCCCCCGGACGTCGACATCGACTTCGACGACCGCCAGCGCGACCAGATGGTCCGCTACGTGACCGAGAAGTACGGCGCCGCCTACACGGCCCAGGTGAACACCTTCGGCACCATCAAGGCCAAGGCCGCCGTCAAGGACGCCAACCGCATCCTCGGCTACCCCTTCGCGATGGGCGACCGGATCACCAAGGCGATGCCGCCGGACGTCATGGGCAAGGGCGTCCCGCTGGCCGACCTCTTCAACGACAAGCACCCCCGGTACAACGAGGGCACCGAGATCCGCTCGCTGTACGAGAACGAGCCGGACGTCAAGAAGATCATCGACACCGGCCTCGGCATCGAGGGCCTGATCCGCGGCACCGGCGTGCACGCCGCGGCCGTCATCCTCTCCTCCACCCCGCTGCTCGAACTGATCCCGCTGCACATGCGGGACAAGGACGGCGTGATCATCACCGGCTTCGACTACCCGTCGTGCGAAGCCATGGGCCTGATCAAGATGGACTTCCTGGGTCTGCGGAACCTGGGCATCATCGATCACTGCATCAAGATCGTGAAGGCCAACCGGGGCGTCGACGTCGACATCGAGAAGATCCCGATCGACGACCCCACCACCTACCAACTGCTCGCCCGCGGCGACACCCTGGGCGTCTTCCAGCTCGACGGCGGCCCCATGCGCGCCCTGCTCAAGCTGATGAAGCCCACCGAGTTCGCCGACATCTCCGCCGTCTCCGCGCTGTACCGGCCCGGCCCGATGGGCATGAACTCGCACACCAACTACGCGCTGCGCAAGAACGCCCAGCAGGAGATCATCCCGATCCACCCCGAGCTGGAGGAACCGCTCAAGGACGTCCTCGGCCCCACCTACGGCCTGATCGTCTACCAGGAGCAGGTCCAGCGAGCCGCCCAGGTGCTGGCCGGCTACTCGCTCGGACAGGCCGACCTGCTCCGCCGCGCGATGGGCAAGAAGAAGAAGGAGGTGCTGGAGAAGGAGTTCGTGCCCTTCCACGCGGGCTGCAAGGAGCGCGGCTACTCCGACGAGGCGATCCAGGCGGTGTGGGACGTCCTGGTCCCGTTCGCCGGCTACGCGTTCAACAAATCGCACTCCGCCGCGTACGGCCTGGTCTCGTACCAGACCGCCTACCTCAAGGCCAACTACCCGGCCGAGTACATGGCCGCGCTGCTCACCTCGGTCGCCGACGACAAGGACAAGATGGCGGTCTACCTGGCCGAGTGCCGGCAGATGGGCATCAAGATCCTCTCCCCCGACGTCAACGAGTCGGTGGTCGACTTCACCGCCGTCGGCAGCGACGTCCGCTTCGGCCTCAAGGCGGTGCGCAACGTCGGCGTGCCCGTGATCGAGTCCCTGGTGCGCACCCGCGCGGCGGAGGGCAAGTACACCTCCTTCGCCGACTTCCTCGACAAGGTCGAGCTGGTGGTCTGCAACAAGCGCACCGTCGACTCCCTGGTCAAGGCCGGCGCCTTCGACTCGCTCGGCCACACCCGGCTCTCCCTCAGCAGCGTCCACGAGAGCGCGATCGACGCCGTCACCGGTGTGAAGAAGCAGCAGGCCATCGGGCAGGACGACCTCTTCGGTGCCCTCGGCGGCGACGAGGACGGGCCCACCATCGGACTGGACTTCCAGCTCACCGACAACGAGTGGCCCCGCCGCCAACTCCTCGCCCTGGAACGCGAGATGCTCGGCCTCTACGTCTCCAGCCACCCGCTCGACGGCGCCGAGCACATCCTCTCCCAGAACCGCGACACCTCGATCGCCGACCTCCTCGGCTCCGGCCGCACCGAGGGCGAGGTCCGCCTCTCCGGCCTGATCACCGGCGTCGACCGGCGGATCAACAAGGCCGGCAACGCCTGGGCGATCATCACCCTCGCCGACCGCGACGGCTCGGTCGAGGTGCTGTTCTTCCCCGCCACCTACAACCTGATGGCCGAGCAGATGATCGAGGACAACGTCATCTCGGTCCGCGGCCGCCTCAACGAACGCGACGGCTCACTCAGCATCTTCGGCCAGGAGATCACCACCCTCGACGTCTCCTCCGCCGAACTCGGCACCAAGCCGCCCGTCCACATCACCATCCCCACCTCCCGGATCACCCCCACGGTGGTCGCCGAACTCAAACTCGCCCTCCAGGCCCACCCCGGCGACGTCCCGGTCCGCCTGCTCACCACCAGCTGGGACAAGAACACCCTCTACGAGCTCGGCTTCCTGGTGAACCCCGACAACGGCCTCGCCTCGGACATCAAGACCCTCCTCGGCAACCGCGCCTGGGCCGGCACGGCCGCCCGCTCCTGAGCCGCCCCGGCCCGCGCCCACCCGGTATCGGGGGGCGCGGGCCGGATCCGCTCACCGCTCGCCGTGAGGGAGTCGCCGGCTCCGCCGGCGTCAGACCGGCGGCATCAGATCGCTCTCGCTGACGGTGTACGTCAGCAGGGGGTAGCCGAAGTCCGTCTCACCGTTCTCACGGCGCCGCAGCCCGTAGAACTCGCGCCGCTGCTCGTCGTCGGCCGACACCAGGCGCGGCCCCTGCGGGAGGTACGCGTGTCCGTCGCGGTACCGGACGAAGGTCTTCGACGTACGGAACGTCACCCCCAGCCACTGGTTGTCCACCGTCCGATCGGGCGCGTCCAGCACGATCTTGTGCTTGAGCCGCCGGTTCGACTCGACGGAGAACGCGACGACACCGTTGTGGGCGAGCGGGATCTCGAACTTCTCCCCGTCGGCCCCCTTCTCCTCGAAGACCAGCTTCCTCGGCGGGCCCGATCCGGGATCCCGGTAGCAGGAGAAGACGGCGATGAACGACCCGTCGGCCAGATCGAGGGCCTGGTCGGAATGGCTGCCCATGGTCGTGCAGGCGTTCGTGTAGCTCTCGATGAGAGCGTTGTTGAAGCCGACCGGAAGCCCCAAGCGTTCCTGGATCCGCCGCGCCAGCCGTTCGTGCACCGCCCGGAACCGCTGCGCCGGGCTGCCGTACCGGGTGGTGGTACGGACGAGGGGCACACCGCCCGACTCGTCGACCCTGGTGAGTACGGCGCCCCGCCGGCCCTTTCCCACGTCTTCCAGACGGGCCGACGCGGAGAGCTCCGCGAAGGGGTTCTCCTCGGCCGGCAACGCGTACGAGAGGATCTCGTCCGAGATCCTAGACCCGGGGGGCACGGTAGTCTCCCGTGTTCATGCTGAAGAGGAATTCGTCGCCGTAGTCGATGAAGGACGAGGTCCTGTTCTCCTCGGCGTACAGCCCGCGCAGCCTGTCCATGCCGGCCTCGGTGGGCGGCCCCAGCTCCACCTGCCCTCCGGCCGTCTTGAGGAACGTCCGGCCGTTCCGGTGAACGGCTTCGGCGCTCGAACAGCGCACCACGTACCCCAGGCGGGTCGGCAGCAGCTCGGCGTCCAGCGCCGAGGGCCGGATCTCATGCGTGTACAGCCGGTTGGTGGACAGCGGCATGAAGAACACGGAGCCGGGATAGAGGGTCAGGGTGAACTGCTCGGGCAGCGCGACCCCGTCGAGCGCTTCGACCGACTCCTTGCGGCGGAAGCGGAGTCCGGTCAGCCCGCTGGCACCCTTCACCCCGTGGTCGAAGGCGTCCTCGGCGAGCGGCCGCAGCCCGTCGAGCCGGTCGTAGAAGGTGCAGAAGGCCATGACGCCGTTGACGGGCATGTCCTTGGTCTTGTCCGCATGGGACGAGATCCTGGCCTTGGACTGCTTGCGCTCCGCCGTGGCAAGGGTGTTGTGGTAGATCTGGGCGAGGACGTGGTTCAGCGGCGCATGGTCCCGGAAGACGGTGGCGGCCTCACGGTTCAGCGCCTCGACGATGTCCGTGTCGGTCGGGCGGAAGCCCTCGGTCGGCCCCGAGAGGTTCGTGGAGCACCGGAGCAGCCGGAAGTGCAGTTCGTCACCGTCCCGGGTGACGGGCGTCAGATAGATCCCGCTGCGATGGGCCGTTCCGGGCTTGGTGGACTCCGTCAGGGACTGGAACTCGTGCTCCGCGCTGATCCGTCCGAAGTGATCGGCGCCGAGCCCGAAGAAGCGGCGGTAGTACACGCCGACGCCGTGCACCCGGACGGGCACCCGGCCGAGGTCGACGAGGCCCCAGGGTTCGTCGGCGCCCTCACGGTAGCCGTGCGACAGCTCCCGGATGGCGAACACCCGGGCAGCCGCCCGCAGTTGACGGCCGTCGATCCCGGATATGTCGCCACACAGGTAGACGGTCTTCCGCGCGAGGTCGGGCGGACCGGAAGCGAGGTCCTCCGGCGTGATCGTGGACCCGAAGAAGTCCCTGACCACCTCCTCGTCCCGCAACGCCGAAGGCGCCACCAGGATGTTGCCCGCATCCTCGATGCGCGCTTCTGTCGGCTCTGTCGTGTGGTCAGGATCTGCCACGTTCTCTTCCCCCGTTGGTTCCGGACCCGCCGGGCCCGCTGTCCCGTGCGGGCCCGCGATCATGGTGAATCGCCTTTGGATAGTAACGGGTTCGTCGCCGGGGCAGGGGCGTGCCGGCCGGACAGGGCCGGCCGGCCGCGCCCCGGATCCAGGGTCAGCCGGCCTGCTCCTGCTCGGCTTCCACCTGGGCGTTCCACTCGCGCTTCGTCGCCCGCCAGGCATCGTCGTCCTGACCGAACCGCCAGTAGCCCGAGACGGACAGCCGCTCACGCGGAACGCCGTGCTCCACGCGCAGCTGGCGCCGCAGTTCCTTGACGAAGCCCGCCTCCCCGTGGACGAAGGCCGAGACCGCACCGGCCGGGAACTCCAGCGCGCGCACCGCCTCGACGAGGGCCTCGCCCACCGGCCGCTCACCGCGGTGCAGCCAGGTGAGCTCGACGGGGGCGGGCGAGACGATCTTCTGCTCCTCCGCGGCGTCGGCGACCTCGATGAAGGCGTGCACCACGGCACCGGGCGGCATCCGCTCCAGGGACGCCGCGACCGCGGGCAGGGCGCTCTCGTCGCCGACGAGCAGGTGCCAGTCGGCGTCCGGGTCCGGGGCGTAGCCGCCGCCGGGGCCCAGGATGCGCACCGTCTCGCCCGGCTCCGCCCGGGCCGCCCACGGTCCGGCCAGGCCCTCGTCCCCGTGCACCACGAAGTCGACGGTCAGCTCGCGCAGCGCCGGGTCCCAGGCCCGCACGGTGTAGGTCCGGGTGACCGGCCACTGCTCACGCGGGTACTCCTCGCGGATCCGCGCCAGGTCGAACGGCTCCGGGTACGTCACGCCCGCGGGCGCGAACAGCACCTTGACGTAGTGGTCGGTGAACTCCGTGGCATCGAAGTCCCCCAGCCCCTCGCCGCCGAGCACCAGGCGCACCATGTGCGGCGTGATCCGCTCGGTGCGCAGAACCTTCGTCTCGCGGGCGCGCGGCGTCCTGCGGGTCGGCTGATCGGTCATGGGTCCCCCCGGTCATGTCATCACGTCGATCATAAAGTTAGGCTTACCTAAGCTAACAGGTCCGATCGGCGGACGGGAGACCCCCCGGGACGGCCGTTCCCACGGCCCGATTCCGCCCTCCACCCGGCCTACGCCCCGGGGGCTCGAAGGCCGTCCGCCTGCGGCAGGAGTTCGGCGATGATCTCGGTGCCGAGTGCGTACGCCGGCACGCCCGCGGTGATGAGCGCGGTCTCGGCGACGCCGATGAGGTCGGTGATGGAGGCTCCGGCGTGGAGTGCGCCCCGGGCGTGGATCCGGGCGGGGTGTTCGCGGCCGAGGGCCAGCAGCTGCCCGAAGTGGACGAGCTGCTGCACCCGCGCTCCCAGCGGACTGTCGGTCAGCACGATGTGGCGCAGTTCCGCGATCGCCTCCTCGGTCGGCAGCCGGCCGAACTCCCGGGCCAGGCGCAGCCGTTCCCGCACCCCGCCGGGGACGGTGCCGAGGGTTGAGCGGTAGCGGTCGCTGACGGCCTCGGTGCGGGCGGCGAGGGTGTCGTCCGTCATGACGCGACCCGCGCGATCGAGGCGCGCACGGCCTCCTGGGCGCCCGGGGGGAAGTCCACGGCCCCGCCGATCGCCGCGGCGGCGATCTCGGCTTCGGCACTCTCCTCGATCGCCACCACGAGGTGGGCGGCGGCCGCGGAGTCCGGGCCGAACACCAGCAGGCCGTGGTTGGCCAGCAGGACGGCGGCCGTCGTCGGGCGCTGTCGCAGCACCTCGGCGATGCCACGCACCGACACATCCGATCCGCGGGGTCCCCAGGGAACCACGGGGACGTCCTCGGCCTGTCCGAAGCGCAGCATCGGCTCCGTGCGGCAGGGCAGTGGCCGGTGGGCCACGGCGAAGGCGGTCGCGGAGGGCGAGTGGGTGTGGATGATCGCGCCCACGTGCGGCCGGGCCTCGTACACGGCGCTGTGCATGGCGATGATCTCGGCGCTGACGGACCGCAGCTCGCCTTCGAGGACCTGCCCGTCGAAGCCGACGGTCGCCAGCTGTTCGGGCCTCAGGCCGCGGACGAACCCCGGTGTCAGCAGGAGCCGCCGACCGTCGAGCCTGGCGCTCAGGTTGGCGTGCCCGGAGTGGGACATCACTCCGGCCGCGAACAGCCCCTCCGCGGCTTCCACCAGCTGCTCGGCGCGTTCTTCCCGTATGTCCCGGTCGCTCATGACGGTACCTCCAAGTGTCCTGCCAGCGGCTTTCGTTCGCCGCTGTCCTCGTGCCGGCCACTCTTCTACTTGAACTAAGGTTCAAGTCAAATGCCACGTCACACGCCACGCCACATGCCACGTCACGTGCCCGGATCGACGAGGAACAGGAGGAGCGGAACATGCGCATGACGATCGGCCGGCTCGCCGAGCTCACCAAGGTGCCCGCATCGGCCATCCGGTACTGGGAGCGCCACGGCCTGCTGCCCGCACCCGAGCGCGAGAGCGGGCAACGGCGCTACCCGCCGGAGGCCGCCGAGCGGATCACGGTCCTGCGCACCTGCCAGCAGGCCGGGCTGAGCCTGGCCGAGATCGGGGAGTTCCAGCAGGAGCAGCCGCGCCGCGAAGCCATGATCCGCGCCAAGCTCACCGAGATCCGGCAGCGCATGGTCGATCTCGACCACGCGCAGCAGCTCCTGACCCACGCCCTCAGGTGCGGCGAGGAGGACATCGTCGACTGCCCGAAGTTCCGGCAGCAGATGGCCGCCTGGCAGGCGCCCGATCCGGCGCCGTGAACCACCGGCACCACGCTTCGGACCGCTGCGCTTCAGGCTTCCGCGTACCGGCGGCGGTGACCGCCGCCGGTACGCGGCGGCTCCGTCAGGCGTCGGGCACCTGGCCGCCGCGCTGGCCGACCGGCGGCTCCGTCGACCACGGGAAGTTGATCCAGTCGTCGGTCTTCTTCCACACGTACTCGCAGGTCACGAGGGAGTGCGACTTCTCGTAGATGACCGCGGACCGCACCTCGGCGACGTGCTCGAGGCAGAAGTCGCGGACCAGCTTCAGCGTCTTGCCGGTGTCCGCGACGTCGTCGGCGATCAGGACCTTCTTGTGGGTGAAGTCGATCGCCTGGGGGACGGGCGCGAGCATGACGGGCATGTCGAGGGTGGTGCCCACACCGGTGTAGAACTCGACGTTCACCAGGTGGACGTTCTTGCAGTCCAGCGCGTACGCCAGGCCGCCGGCCACGAAGACGCCGCCGCGGGCGATGCTCAGGATGAGGTCGGGCTCGTACCCGTCATCGGCGATCGTCTGCGCGAGTTCGCGCACCGCCCGGCCGAATGTCTGGTAGTCCAGCGTCTCTCGCATGTCAGTCACAGCGTTAGTCTCCTTGGCAGCCGGCCGGGCGGCGCGCACCGGCGCGCCGAGGAGCGAAAGCCTCTCACGGGCCCTGCCGCCGGCCCGGCCGTCACGTCTGTTCGCCCGCGCGCAGTTCGGTGGCGATCTGGCGCCGGCCGGCGATCAGGGTTTCCAGCACCACCCCGAGGCAGACCAGCAGCGCCAGGCCCACGGTGGGCAGCAGCACCGGCAGCAGCACGGGGGTGACGGCCTCTCCGACCTCGGCGCCGACCAGCGTCGAGATGTCGAAGGCACCGCCCAGCAGCGCGACCGCCGCCGCGGCGACCAGGCCGCCGCCGACGGCCGCCGCCAGGGTCTGCGGCAGCGCCTCGGCGACGATCAGCGCCAGCCCCTGCCGGGGCCGCAACCCCATGGTGCGCAGCCGGGCCAGCACGGCGGTTCGGTCCGGCGCGGCCCGGAAGAGCGTCAGCAGGACGGCGAGCAGGGCGAATCCGCCGCCGGCGGCCGCCGCGTACCAGAACAGCCGCCCGGCCGCGTGCTGCAACGGGTCGTCTGCGAGAGCAGCGGCGGCCTCCCGGCTGCTGTGCACCGTGTATCCCGCGGGCAGGCCGTGGGTGGCCTTGCCGACGGCCGCGGCCTCGTCCGCGATCAGCTTGGCCAGGCCGGTCGGCTGGGCCCCGCCGTTCTGCCGGAGGATCGTCCTGACCCCCTCGGGGTCGACGTCGCCGACGGCGAACCACTCGTTCACCCGCTTGGCGTCCGGCAGCCGCTCCCAGGCGGGGCCGGCGGGAACGACGACGAACGGCTTGCCGGGGTCGGGCAGTGCGGGAGTGGCGCCGACGGTCCCGGCGACGGCGACGCGCAGGTCGTTGCCGTTGGGCGTGCGCACCTGGGACGACCCCGCGGCCAGGCGCTCGGCCAGGTCGGGGCTGACCAGCGCGGGCACCGGGGTGTCCCGGCCGCCGGGGGTGCCGGCGAGCTTCGCAGGGTCGAACCCGCCGACTCCGAGGGTCCGGGCGATCTCGGCGTACGCCGCCGGATCGACCACCATCACCAGGTAGGCCTCGGTGATGGTGTGGTCGGCGCCGATGATGCGGGTCTTGGGTTCGACCCAGACGCCGGTCGAGGCCTGGACGCCCGGCAAGGACTCGGCGGCCTTGACGATCGGCCCGGTCAGGGCGGCGTAGTCCGGGAGGGAGACGCGGATGTCCCCGCCCGTGGAGATGCGAGCGGCCCGCGTCCGGACGTGGTCGACGGTGTCGAGCACGGTGGCGCCGAAGCCGGTCGTGGCGACGGCGATCAGCAGGGCGAGCAGCGGCAGCGCGGAGGGCCGACGGCGGCCCGAGTTGTCACGAGCGGCCCGGGCCAGGCCGAGGAAGCCGACCAGGCCACGGCCCCGACCGGTGAGCGCGGCCAGCCAGCCGACCACCACCGGCTCGATCCGGGCCAGCACCAGCCCGCCGGTGACGGCCAGCAGCAGCGGCGCCGCCACCAACAGCGGGTCCACCCCGGCACCGGAGTGCCCCACCCCACGGCGCCGGACCTCCGCCACGGCCGCGACGGTGACCGCCAGCACGGTGAGCTCGCCGACCACTCTGCGCCGCCCGCCGGCCGCTCGCGGGCGCGCCCAGAGCAGGGCCGCGCGGGCCGGGAAGGCCAGCAGGGCGATCAGCGTCGCGGCCAGCGCCGCCGACACCGAACGGTCCCAGCGAGGCGTGGGCAGCAGCACCAGGGCGAGCGCCGTCCCGAGCACCGCGGCCGGCAGGACGGTGACGGCTCCCTCGCCGACCAGCCGTCGCAGCACCCCGGCGACGGAACCGCCCCGGGCCCGGAGCAGCCGGATCTCGGCGGTGCGCCGGTCGGTGGTGAGGGCCGCGGCCAGGAACAGCACCACGACGGCCACACCGGCGACACCGGCGGGGCCGATCGCGCTGAGCGGCAGCGAGGCCTGGTAGCGGGCGTCCGCCCTGGCCAGGATCTCGGGCAGGAGCGAGCTGGTGCGCAGGTCCGCGCGCCCGGTCGCGCCGGCCAGGTCGGTGGCGCCGTGCCCGATCAGGAGGGAGCTGATGACGCTGCGGGTGTGGTCGAGCCGGTCGGCGTGCAGCGAGGCGGGGTCGACGGGCACCCGCCAGAAGTTGTCGGCGCTCGAACCCCAGCGAGCCATCGCCGGCAGGCTGCCGCCGTCGACGAACCCGGTGGTCGCCCAATGCTCGAAGTCGGGGAGGGTGTTGGTTCTCAGGCAGGCACGGGCCGGGCAGCCGAGCTCCTCCCAGAACGGGTCCAGCGGGTCGTTGGCCCGGTAGAGGCCGACCACCACGGTGCTTCGCGTGGCGCCCGGGCCCTCCAGGCCGTCCTTGCCGTTGTCGATGACGTCACCGAGCTTGATGCGGATGGTCTCGGCGGCCTTCTCGCTGATCACGATCGGCAGCGGGTCGCGCGCGTCACTCGGGGTCGGCCAGGTGCCGTCGGTGAGGGTGACCCGGCCGGCCAGATCGCGCAGGTAGAGCAGGCTGAGGTCCGGGAGGCCGTACTCCGAGATCCGTGCGTACCCCGGATTGCCC
This sequence comes from Kitasatospora xanthocidica, assembly GCF_014656195.1. Taxonomy (GTDB): domain Bacteria; phylum Actinomycetota; class Actinomycetes; order Streptomycetales; family Streptomycetaceae; genus Kitasatospora; species Kitasatospora xanthocidica. Next base: position 231,814 of record NZ_BNBY01000003.1, read on the forward strand.
ATGGTGTGGGAGCCCAGGGCACGGGCGCCGTAGGCCTGGCCGGCCCGGGCCGGCGTCAACTCCCGGCCGAACGCCTCGATCAGGTGTGCCTGTACCTGATCGAGCATGGCGACTCCGTCGCCGTCGCGGACCTTGGAGGTGGTCTGCAGACTGGTCCGGTTGAGGCCCTTCTGGCTGACGAAGTCCTGGAGCGCCGCGTCCGCGCCCCGGTCCGCGGCACGGGGGAAGGCCGCCGCGAGGAAGACGGTGACGAACGCGAGGGCCGCCATGAGCAGCGCGGCCGCCGGGCTCGCCCGCAGCCTGGCGCGGACCCAGCGCGCGGGGCGGTGGGTGGAGCCGCCGGTGGGCACACGGGTGCCGGCCTGGGTGGTCACATCTCCTCCACGCGGCGCAGATTGCCGACAATTGGTCACCGGATAGCGGACGATGCTGTCAGATTCGAACTGAGAACGGAAGGGACTTGCGCGAATCAAGTAAGCAATGGGCACATTCCTTGCATTGACCGGATCCCCACCGGCGGCCAGCCGCTGGAATACCATGCACACTTCACAACTCCGGCCTCACCACACGCCCTTGACCAGGGAGAATCCCTTTCGGGAATTCGCCGCTCGACACGGTGAACCCGCGAAGCTGCCGCAACCGTTGCCCCCGGGCGGAATCCGGCCCGCCGACCCGTTCACCTGCGGCCGCGCCGAAGTGCGAGAGGACCCGGGCACGGTGCGTATCATTCAGGTGACCCTCCGACACCACGGAGCTCCTGGAGCAGGCGATGGCCGCACTTGAGACCGAAGTTGTGAACGTCCCCGGTGCCCGGCTGCACGTCGAGGTCCGCGGCAGCGGGCCCCTGCTGCTGCTGGTTCCCGGCGGCGCCTCGGACGCGGCCGTGTTCGAGGCCCTGGCCGAGCAGTTGGCCGCCCGCTACCGCGTCGTCAGCTACGACCCGCGCGGCATCTCCCGCAGTCCGCTGGACGGTCCACCGGTCGACCAACAGGTGGAGGTGCAGGCCGAGGACGCACTCCGCCTGCTCGACCTGCATGCCGTGCCCGGAGAGCCGGTGCGCGTCCTCGGCAGCTGCGCCGGCGCGCTGGTGGCACTCGAACTGCTGCGGCGCCACCCCGACCGGGTGGACGTGGTGGTCGCCCACGAGCCCCCGACGATGCGCCTGCTGCCGGACGCCGACGCGCAGCTCGCCTTCTTCGAGGAGGTCCACCAGGCCTACCTGCGCGACGGAGCGCCGGCGGGGATGCGGCGTCTGGCGAGTGCCTTCGGCGGGCGGCCCGTGCCGGACCTGCCGGAGGTGCGGGACAACACCACCTTCTTCCTGGCCCACGTGATGCGGCCGACGACCGCCTTCCTGCCCGACCTGGCCGCGCTGGCGCGGCTGGCGAGCCGGATCACACCGGCCGGTGGCGAGGAATCGCGCGGCTACCTGATCCACCGGCCCGTGGCGGCGCTGGCCGCTGCCCTCCGCCGCGACCTGGTGCTCTTCCCCGGGGGCCACTCCGGCTACGCCAAGCACCCGGAGGCCTTCGCCCGGCAGTTGAGCGCCCTGCTCGAGGTGCTCCCGGACCGGGAGGCGGCCGGCCCGACCGTCACGGAGGCGGACGGCCCGGTCGCCTCGGGGGCGGACGGCCCGACCGTCACGGAGGCGGGCGGCCCGACGGTCGCGGAGGCGGCCCCGTGCGACTCGTGATGGGAGCGCAGAACTGCGGGTTCGGCCCGGCGGCCGAACTGGTGGCGGTCTCCCGGGCACTGCCCGACCACCACCGTGTCTTCGTCGGCGAGGGCGTGGCGGCCGAGTTCGCGCTGCGCAATCCGGACGCCTTCGACGAGATCCGCACCCCGCTGCCCTCGGACCAGGACCTTCGTCAACTCCTGCTCGACAGCGACCGGTTGGTCTCGGTGATGGACGCCGACCTGGTGCTGCGCGCGGTACTCGCGGACCGGCCGGCGATCCTCGTGGACAGCCTGTTCAGCTTCTGGCGCACGGACCGGCCGCCGGCCGCGATCCACCGGCTGTGCGCGACCCTGCCGCGCACCGGCTTCGCGGCCGCCGACCGGCACCTCCGTGAACTCTCCCCGCACGAACGCGTCCTCGCCGCCCACCTGCTGGCCACCCACAGCGTGGTCCAGAACTTCCCCGGCGTCCGGGAGCGGATCGCCGAGTTCGCCGCTCTCGGCACCGGTCGGGCGCCGCGCACGAGCGGCGCGCTGGTCGACCACGACGGGCTCCGCGCGGCCGGGCGTACGGACCGGCCCCAGGGCCCGGCGGCGTACGACCTGCTGGTCAACCTCGGGGGCTTCCGCAACTTCCTGCTCGACTTCGACGCCCACAACGACTACCTGCTGCTGATCGAACGCTGGCTGCCCGACCTGCTGCGCGACTGGCCGCGGTTCGGCCGGGTGCTGGTCTGCGGCGGGCCGTTCGGCGGCCGCCGGGCCCGGACCGTCACGGTGGCCGGACGCCGGGCGGACTGCCGGCTGGTGCCGCAGCGCGAACTGCTGGCGTACGTCGCCACCACCCCCCACTACCTGATGACCCCCGGCCTGACCGCCCTGCACGAGGCGCTCGCGCTGGGCCGGCTCCCGCTCGCCCTGCCCGAGCAGCACTACGCCCACCTGTTCACCATCCGCCGCCTCGACCGCACCCACTTCGCCAAGACCGCGCTCAGCCTCACCCACCTGCTGCCCGACCACCCCGTCCCGGAGGACGACTTCACGGGCACCGCCGCCCTCGTCGACATCGCCGGACGGATCTGCCGCGACGACGCGCACTACGCCCGGTTCCGCCGCCACCTCAACGAGCGGATCGAGCACTACCTCGCCCTCGACCCGGCACAACGCCGCGAAGCCGTCGAGGAGTTGCGCTCCGCGCTGGACGGCCCGCCGCTCGCCGAGGTCCTCGCCGAGGTGCTGCGATGACCGGAGCCTCGCCGGAACCCGTCGACTCCGCCGCCTACTTCGACCTGCGCGCACGCCTGCTCGGCCCCCTGCGCAACCGCCCCCTCACCTCCGGCCAGCTGTGCGAGGTCGGCCGGATCGTCTGCGGCCACCCCGACGGCCTGTCGCTCTACGGCATCCCCGCGCCCCGGATGGCCGCACACGGCATCCGGCTGCTCGGCCGCACCGCACTGGAATGCGTCAAGGACCCCCACCCCGCACTGGTCGCCGCCGCCCTGACCGACGTCCTGGCCGGCCTGCCGGTCAGCGGCGCCCGCCCAGTGATCGCCGACCTCTTCTGCGGCTCCGGCAACCTCGGCCACCAGCTCGGCCGGCTCCTCGGCCCCCGGTTCGGCCACCGGGTCCTCGCCACCGAACTCGACCCGCTGGTCCACGCCGCCACCCGGCACAACCTCACCCTGGTCGACTCGCCGGTCCGGCTCCACCACGCCGACTACCGCGACCTGCTGCACACCCTCGCCGCCCCCGCGGTCCCCGACGGGCGGAGCGAGCAGGACGTCTACCTGGTCGAACCGCCCTGGGACGCCGGATACACCCCCGCAGGCCTGGACCTGACCCGCACCACACCCCCCGTACCGCGCATCCTCGACGACGTCCGCCGCTCCCGCGGCGGCCGCCCCTGCCTGGTGGTGCTCAAGACCAGCGACCTGATCGCCCGCGACACCCTCGCCGCCACCTTCCGCGACGCAACCGCGCTGCGCACCCTCCTCCCCCGGCCGGTCCGGCGCCACGGCATGAACGCGGCCTTCCACCTCTACCGGGTCTGACGGTTCCGGACGGCCGACCTGTGTTCACCGACCCGCATCACGCGGGTCGGGGCCTCTCGCCGGCCGCGCTCGACGCCTGCCAGATGTCGACCGGCGCCGAGCCGACCGCCACCTGCCCGACTACCTCGCCGCGTTCGAGGAGAACCTCGCCAAGGCGGGTTGGCCACAGCACGCCTCTGCCCCGGGGCCATCTACCGGATCGGCCCACCGGACGCGATGATGCGGTCCTGACGTGTCCAAGTGACCACGGACGTCGAGGAGAACACCGTTGAAGATCTTCATCTCGTCCGACATGGAAGGCACCACGGGGATCGTCGACTGGGAGCAGTGCCGGCCGACGGGCTCCCAGTACGGCTACTACCGGGAGTTGCTCGAACAGGAGGTCAACGCGGCGATCGAGGGCGCCGCCGACGCGGGTGCCACCGAGTTCCTGGTCAACGACTCGCACTCCGCCATGTCCAACCTCCGACCGGACCGCCTCGCGCGCCGCGCCCGCTACCTGTCGGGCCGGCACAAGCCCCTCTACATGATGCAGGGACTCGACCCGTCGTTCGACGCGGTCTTCTTCGTCTCCTACCACGGCTCGATGTCCGGCGCCGCGTCCGCGCTGTCACACACGTACAACCCGCGCGCGATCGCCGAGGTACGGCTGAACGACATCGCGGCCGGGGAGGCGGGCATCAACGCGCTGGTCGCGCTCGGGCACCGGGTACCGGTCGTGTTGATCACCGGCGACGACGTCACCGCCAGCCAGGTCGAACCGTTCTGCCCCGGCGTCGAGGCGGTCGTGGTCAAGACCTCGGTCTCCCGGTTCGCCGCCGACAGCCTGCACCCGGAGCAGGCCCGGGAGTTGATCCGGGAGGGCGCCGACACCGCCGTACGGAGGCTCAGGGACGCCGCACCACCCGTGATCGCCCTGCCCGCCACCCTCTCCGTCCGCTTCCGCAACGCCGACCTCGCCGAGATGGCGACCTGGGTCACCGGGGTGATCCGCGACGACGACCTCACCGTGCACATCACCGATGACGACCCCATCCGCCTCTACCGTGCCTTCGTCACCGTCGTGTCGCTCACCCGGGGAATCGCCGAATAGTCCCACCTCAGGACGATCGGGCTTGCCCTCCCGCCGCTGAGTGGAAGATTTGACTCCGGCGACGATCACCACGCATAGTGCCCGCATGGCTGGTTTTCTCGTTTCGCGCAGGCACATCGACCTGCGCCGTGTGACGGCGATGAGCTGTCGCCCCAGCTGCTGACGCGCGCCCTCTTTCGGCTCTGACGCCGGGCGCTTGCCCCCTTTCTCATTTCCTTCCTTCCTCATCCGCACCTTTCCGTGCGGCTGTTCGCTGCTGCCGCCGTGCCCCGGTCCTCGCGTGACCGGGGCGGGCCGGTCGCGCGTTCCTCCTCCGTCACCAGCTCTGGAGCACTCATGGGCCCGCGCCGGGTTCTCGTCACCACCCTCACCGCTCTCGTCTCGCTCGCCTCGCTCGCCGCCTGCGGCAGCACGTCGCCGTCGGCCACCTCCGCCGACAACCCGTACCAGCTGATCGAGCCGGGGAAGATACGCGTCGGCACGCTCTCGGACGCGCCGCCGAACGTGTACCTCAAGGACGGCAAGTTCACCGGCTTCGACAACGACCTGTTCACCGCCGTCGCCGCCAAGGCCGGCCTCAAGGTGGAGTTCGCCTCGACCGACTTCTCCTCCCTGCTGTCGCAGGTCGCCAACCACAAGTTCGACGTGGGCAGTTCGTCGATCACGGTGACCGAGGCCCGCAAGAAGACGGTGGCCTTCACCAACGGGTACGACTTCGGCTACTTCGGGCTCGACGTTCCCGCCGGCTCGCCGATCACCGCCTTCGACCAGCTCGCCGGCAAGCGGGTCGTGGTCGTCCAGGGAACGGTCCAGGACGACTACGCGACGAAGCAGAACCTCAACCCGGTGCGGGTGCCCGACTACAACAGCGCGCTCAACCAGCTGAAGACGGGCACCGCGGAAGCCTGGATCTCGCCCGCCGAGATCGGCGAGAAGAGCGCCACGGACAGCGGCGGCAAGGTGGTGCTCGCGCAGAAGCAGCTCAGCCCCGCACCAACCGCCTTCGCCGTCGCGCAGAACCGGCCGCAGCTGCTCGCCGCGCTGAACAAGGCCCTCGACGAGGTGATCGCCGACGGGACCTGGACGCACCTCCAGGAACAGTACTACCCGGGCCGGCCGGTGCCGGACGGCTTCAAGCCCGGCGGCGGATCGGTCACCTACCCGCCCGTGGCCGCGGCGAGCCCGGGCCCGGCGACGAGCGCGCCGGTCAGCGCGTCCGCGACCCCCTGACCTGCTGACCACAAACACCGCAACAGACCGGACAGGAGGCTGACGTGGACCAGCTGGGCACGCTGGCGGAGACGTTCTTCAACTGGGGATCGATGCGCTCGGCGATCTCCGACCTGCTCACCACCGGCGTGCCCAACACGCTGATCCTCTCGGTGACTTCGGCGATCATCGGCACAGTGCTGGGCCTGCTCCTGGCGGTGGCCGGGATCGCCAGGACCCGATGGCTGCGCTGGCCGGCCCGCGTCTACACCGACGTGTTCCGCGGCCTCCCGGCCGTGGTCACCATCCTGCTGGTCGGCGTCGGCCTGGCGCCGCAGGGGATGCAGATCTGGGGACCGGACCCCTACCCGCTGGGCATCCTCTCGCTCTCGCTGATCGCCGCCGCCTACTTCGGCGAGATCTTCCGCTCCGGGATCCAGAGCGTGGAGGCGGGCCAGCTGGAGGCGGCGCGCGCCCTCGGCTTCTCGTACGCCTCGGCGATGCGGCTGATCATCCTTCCGCTCGGTGTCCGGCGGGTCCTGCCGGCCTGGGTCAACCAGCTCATCGCGCTGATCAAGGACTCCAGCCTGATCTACTTCCTCGGGCTGACCGCCGGTCAGCGCGACCTGTTCCGGATCGGCCAGGACTCCGCCGCCACGACCGGCAACGAGTCCGCGCTGGTCCTCGCCGGCCTGTTCTACCTCGTCCTCACCGTGCCGCTGACGCACCTGGTCAACATCGTCGACCGGCGGCTCCGGCACGGGCGCAGGGTGGACGACCAGGGCAGCGGCACGCCCGACTCCCCCTCCCCCTCCGCACCCGTGACCGCACCCGACCCCGCACCCGAAGGAGCGGCACGTGCCTGACCGGCGACTCACCGAAACCGCAGTAACCGGCACCGCGGCGACCCGCACCGGTACGTCCTTCTCCCCGGTCAGCCTGGCGACCCGGGATCTCCACCTCTCCCTGGGCGGAACCCCGATCCTGCGCGGCGTCGACCTCGACGTCCCCAGGGGACACACGCTCTCCGTGATCGGGCCGTCCGGCTCCGGCAAGTCCACGCTGCTCCGGGCGATGAACCGGCTGCTGGAACCCGACCGCGGCGACGTCCTGCTGGACGGCGAGAGCGTCCTGCGGCGCGACCCCGATCTGCTGCGCCGTCAGGTCGGCATGGTCTTCCAGCAGTTCAACCTCTTCCCGCACATGAGCGTCCTGCGCAACCTCACGTTTCCGCTCCGCAAACTGAGCAGGCTGTCCCGCGAGGAGGCGACCGAGACCGCGTACCGCCAGCTCGACCTCGTCGGCCTGCGGGACAAGGCCGACGTCCGCCCCGGCCGGCTGTCCGGCGGGCAGCAGCAGCGGGTCGCGATCGCCCGTGCCCTGGTGATGGCACCCCGGGTGATGCTCTTCGACGAGGCGACCTCCGCGCTGGACCCGGAGCTGGTCAAGGGTGTGCTGGCGCTGATGGCCGACCTCGGCCGCGAGGGCATGACCATGGTGGTGGTCACCCACGAGATGGGCTTCGCCCGCTCGGTGTCCGACAGTGTCGCGTTCATGGACGGCGGCCGCGTGGTCGAGTCCGGCCCGCCCGAGGAGCTCTTCGAGACCCCTCGGAGCCCACGGCTGCGGCAGTTCCTGGCGGACGTGCTCTGACGGGCGGGCCGGCGGGTGGCGGGTGGCGCTGCCCGGGGGCTGATCGCGGAACCGCTGATCACGAATCCGCTGATCACGGACCTGCTGATCACGGAGTCTCCGCACCAGCCCCCTCCCGCGCTCAGCCCGGCTGCAGCACCCACCGCTGGGCGTGCTCCGCCCAGTCGACGATCTGCATCGCCGCTCCCGCGGCCTCCTTGCCCTGGCAGCGGGCGTGGTGGCGGAGGGCGGTGCCGGCCAGGTCGAGGTGGCGGCCGAACGCGGGGTGTCCGGCCAGCCGGCGGGCGTAGGCCCACACCCGGGGGTGCTCGGCGATGAGCCGCACGGCGGCGGCGTCCAGGTGCCAGCGGTGCACGGTGTCCAACTGCACCAGGGTGACCCAGAGTTGTACGTCCGCGAAGGTCGGCCCCGCACCCAGCAGGTGGTCCCGGCCGTCCAGACGGCGTTCGACCACGGCCAGCCCGTCCAGCAGGGTGCGCAGGGCCGCCGCACGTTCGGCGGGAGCGGCGTCGGCCCGGCCGGCGCGCTGGGCCGGGGCGTTGACGGTCCGCTCGCAGAGCAGCCCCACCGCCTCGATCGCGGTCTCGGCGCCGGACGGGTGGAGGTCGGCCCCGGCCCCGTCGAAGCGCCGCGCCAGGTCGGTGAGGATCTCGGCGGGGTCGGTGCTGACGATCCGTCCGCTCCAGTCGTCGCTGAGCACCGGCGCGGTCGCCGGCCCGGGGTGCCGGTGCGAGCTCGCCTCGTAGAGCGGCCGGAGCACCGAGTACCCGCCGCCGTCCGTGTCAGGAACCGCCGGCAGCAGGTTCATCGGAAGGGTGTCGTCGAGGCCGAGCAGGCCGTGGGTGACGGCGATCCGCAGACCGTCCGGACAGGAGAGCGCGAGGTGGAGCCGGTAGCGGTGCGGCACGGGGAAGTACCCGCTGCGGGCATCGCGGCCGACCCGCCCGCGGAGGGCGGGCACGGCGGAGGGGAACGGGGCGGACATGGGTCTCCCGGGCGTCGAGGTACGCGGAGGCGCGTACGACGGATGAGGGTGGGGGTGAAGGACGGACTCAGGAGGGGCGACGGCCCGGTCCACTCCGACGGGAACGGCCGCCGGGCCGCGGGGAGCACGGGCTCATGCCATGCTGCTGCACACCCGCTGCAGATCGATGTGGCGACGGCACGTCAGCACCGGGAGCAGCCGGACGGCATGGGCCGCGCCATCGGCAGCCCGCTCCGCACGCTTCACGGCTCTCCCGCCCACGTTCGAGGATGTCCTCTCCGGAGTCTCTTCCCGCAGGATTGCCACGTCAAGGGTGCGGGCCGCCGGGAGTGCGCCCCGCAGCGAAGCCGGTATGTTCTCGGCAGTGGTCCGCCGGCTCTGCATCGACCTCGGCCACCGGGCTACTCTGCCGGGCATGAACGCCGACTCCTGGTTGACGGACACCCGGACCTCCTACGACACCGTCGCCGTCAGCTATGCCGACTACATCCGCGAGGCTCTGGCCGGGGCACCGTACCTTCGGGCGGCTCTGGCGCTGTTCGCCGACCTGGTGCACGCCACCGGCGGCGGGCCGGTGGCGGACGTGGGCTGCGGCCCGGGTCACATCACCGCCCATCTGGGCGAGTTGGGTCTCGACGCCTTCGGTGTCGACCTCTCACCCGTGATGATCGACGTGGCCCGGCGCGACCATCCCGGTCTGCGGTTCGAGGTGGGCTCGATGACGGACCTCGACCTTGCCGACGAGTCGGTCGCCGGCCTGCTCGCCTGCTGGTCGCTGATCCACATCCCCGACGAGGCCGTCCCCACGGTCTTCGGCCATTTCCGGCGGGTGTCGCGCCCCGGTGCGCCGCTGCTGCTCGGGTTCCACGTCGGCTCCGAGTCGCGGTTGAAGACCCAGGGCTACGGCGGTCACCCGATGAAGGTCCACGTCCACCGCCGTCGCCCTGAGCAGGTGGCGGCCTGGCTGCGCGAGGCCGGGTTCACGGTCGAGGCCCACCTCCTGACCGACCCCGACGAGAGCCTGCCGGGTGCGCTCCTCTTCGCGCGCCGCCCGCCGCTCGGCCCGCCGCCGACCCGGTCCTGATCAGTAGCCGACGGTGAACCGGCGCTGGACGAAGCGGGGCAGTTCGGCCTCGTCGACCAGGGCGACCGCGGCGTCCTCCACCGAGATCCGGCTGCGGCCGTCGGCGTCCAGGACGGGCTGGTCGCCGCCGGTCCGGAAGCGGCCGGTGCGCTCACCGGGGGCGATCTGCTCGGCGGGGCTGAAGTAGGTCCAGAGCCGGTTCGAACTCGCCGAGCTCGTCCGGACCTTGGGTCTCACCTGAGGTCTGCTCTCGGCCTCGGCGCAGGGATCACCCCAGCGCGAGCAGACCCGAAGCGGAACGAGGCAGTCGACGCAGGCTACCCATCGAAGTGGCCGCAGCGGAAGACCTAGATGAATATGATTATCACCGCTACTCTGTCCCCGCTCCCCACATGACGGTGAGCAGACAGGTTTCGCCGCGCATCGGCGGCGAGCGGGCTGAGGGGCGGTCACCTTGGTGGAGACGAGTCTCGGCAGCGCCCGGCACATCCCGGCGGCAGCGGCGGAAACCCCGCCCCGCCGGAGGCCCGCGCTGCTGATCGGGGTACTGGCGGTGGCCGGGGCGACGGCCGCCCTGGTACGGGTGTGGGACGCGGGCGGTGTGCAGACCTGGCGGACGGTCATGGTCGCCATCGTGGTGCAGGGCGTGCCGTTCCTGGTGCTGGGCACCGTGGTGTCGGCGGCGATCGGAGCGTTCGTCCCGGAGCGGGTGTTCACCCGGGTGCTGCCGAGGAATCCGGCACTGGCGGTGCCGGTGGCCGGGGTCGCCGGGGCCGTCCTGCCGGGCTGCGAGTGCGCGTCCGTCCCGGTGGCCGGGAGTCTGATGCGCCGCGGGGTGACCCCGGCCGCAGCGCTGGCGTTCCTGCTCTCCGCGCCCGCCGTGAACCCGGTGGTGCTGGTCGCCACCGCGATCGCCTTCCCCGGCAAACCGGAGATGGTGCTGGCCCGACTGCTGGCCTCGCTGCTCACGGCGGTCGTGATGGGCTGGCTCTGGGTGGCCTTCGGCCGGCCCGAGTGGCTGCGGCTGCCCACGGGGCCGGCCGGTCACGGTGAAGGGGCGCGCAACCCGCTGGAGGAGTTCCGGCGCGGCTTCCAGCACGATTTCCTGCAGGCCGGGGGCTTCCTGGTGGTCGGCGCCGCGGCCGCCGCGACCTTCAACGTGCTCGTCCCGCCGTCGGTGCTGCGGGTCTTCGCCGACCAACCCTGGCTGGGCGTACCGGCGTTGGCCTGTCTCGCGGTGGTGCTGGCGGTCTGCTCGGAGGCGGACGCCTTCGTCGCCGCCTCGCTCACCGGCTTCTCCCCCACGGCGCGGCTGGCCTTCATGGTGGTCGGCCCGATGGTCGACCTGAAGCTCATCGCGCTCCAGTCGGGTGCCTTCGGGCGCGCGTTCGCCGTCCGCTTCTCCTCCGCGACCTTCGTGGTCGCCGTCCTCGCCAGCATCCTGATCGGAGGCGCGCTGCGGTGAAAGCCACCTTCCGGGGCCTCGCCCCTTCCCTGCTCGTCGCCCTGGTGGGCGCCGCGCTGCTGCGGATCACCGTCGGCAGCGATGTGTTCCTGCAGTACGTGAAGGAGGGCCTGCGCCTCCCGTTGATCGCCTCGGGGACCGTCCTGGTCGGGCTCGGGATCGCGGGCGTGGCGCGCCGGCTGACGGAGCGGCGCCGGGAGCCGGTGATGCGCTTCGGCCGGGACGCCGAGGGCAACGCGGTCTGGCACCGGCCCGCCGAGCACGACGGGCACGAGCACGACGGGCCCGGGCACGAGCACGGGCACGATCACGGGCACGGCCCGCGGGTGGCGTGGCTGCTGGCCGCGCCCGCCGTGCTGCTGCTCTGCCTCACCCCGCCCCCGCTCGGCTCGTTCAGCGCGAACCGGGACGCCACGGACGCCGTCGTCGAGCCGGCGGCCTACGCCGACATCGCCCCATCGGCGCCCGGCCAGGGAGCCCAGAAGGCTCAGAACGCCCAGGACACCGCCGGTGCCTCGGTGTCGGTGCCGACACCGATGTCCCTGACCGAGTTCATCGGCCGCAGCCGGGACCCGCAGAAGAGCCTGGCCGGCCGCAAGGTCCGCCTGACCGGCTTCGTCTCCCCCGGCGCGCAGGCCGGCGAGTGGTACCTCAACCGCCTGGTCGTCAGCTGCTGCGCGGCGGACGCCCGTCGGCTCCGCGTCCTGGTGCACGCCACCGGCCCGGCCCCGGCCACGGACAGCTGGGTCGACCTCACCGGCACCTGGAGGCCCACCCCGGACGTCCCCGCCACCTCCGCGCCGCGCATCGACGTCGCCGACCGGCACGCCGTCCCGCAGCCGCGCGCCCCGTACCGGGACCTGCCGCCCTCGGACGGGTAGCCCCTCACACGGGGCACGCGTCGTCACCGCCCTCCCAGTCGGGGAACGGGTCCTCGCCCGGCTCGACCGGCTCGCCGTCCGCCAGCAGGCAGGCGGCGAGCCGCTGGTGCAGCGCGTCGGCCTTCAGGGCGGTGCCGATGAAGACCAGTTCCTGCCCCTGCCCGTCCGCGTGCACCCCGGCCGGTTCGAACCGGGCCACCGAACCGGCCTGCGACCAGAGGCCGGTGATGTGCGGACGGGTGGCCAGGCGGAAGAAGCCCTTGGAGCGCAGCACACCCCCGTACGCGCCGCCGTCGAGGTCCGCGGTGACGAAATCCCAGAGCCGGCCCGGGTGGAAGGGGCGGTCGGCGCGGAAGACGGTGCTGGAGATGCCGTACTCCTCGGTCTCCGGGATGTGGTCGCCGTTGAGCTCGGCGACCCAGCCCGGGGCCTGCTGGGCCCGTTCGACGTCGAAGCGGCCCGTTCCCAGCAGTTCGGCGGGGTCGACCCGTCCGAAGCGGGCCGGGACGATCCGGGCGGACGGGTTGAGCCGGGTGAGCGCGGCCCGCAGCCGTACGGCGTCCGGCTCCCCCACCAGGTCGAGCTTGTTGAGCACGATCAGGTCCGCGAACTCGACCTGGTCGATCAGGAGGTCGCTGACGGTGCGCTCGTCCCCCTCGTACTGGTCGAGCCCGCGTGCGGTCAGCTCGTCGCCGCTCGCCAGCTCCGACAGGAAGTTGGCGGCGTCCACGACCGTCACCATGCTGTCCAGCGCGGCGAGTTCGGCGAGCGTGGCGCCGTCGTCGCGGGCGAAGGAGAAGGTGGCGGCGACCGGCATCGGCTCGGAGATGCCGCTGGACTCGATCAGCAGGTAGTCGAAGCGGCCCGCCCGGGCGAGCCGGTCGACCTCCTCCAGCAGGTCGTCCCGCAGGGTGCAGCAGATGCAGCCGTTGGTCATCTCGACCAGCCGCTCCTCGGTCCGGGACAGGGCCGCGCCGCCGTCGCGCACCAGGGCGGCGTCGATGTTGATCTCGCTCATGTCGTTGACGATGACGGCGACCCGCAGCCCGGCCCGGTTGTGCAGGACGTGGTTGAGCAGGGTGGTCTTGCCCGCGCCGAGGAAGCCGGAGAGGACGGTGACGGGCAGGGGGCGTACGGGGGTGGTGCCGGTGGTCACGGGTGTGGTTCCTCATTCCTCGGTGGTACGGGTGACGGTGGCGATGCGGGTGACGGTGCTGCGGGCGACGGTGGTGCGGGTCGAACGGGACCGGGGACGGACCAGCGACGCACCGGCGTAGCAGGCCGCGGCGACCGCCATGATCGCGAAGCTCGGCGGCAGTCGCGGCACGGCGGCACTGAGCATCAGCCCGCTCCACAGCTCCAGCACGGCGAGGGCGGCGGACAGCCCGAGGGCCCGGTACGGCCGGTCGGTCAGCCTCAGCGCCGTACCGGCGGGTGCGGCGAGCAGGCCGAGCAGGAGGAGCGAGCCGACGGCCTGGGTGGCCTCGGCCGCGCAGACGCCGACCAGGGCGAGGAAGCCGAGGCCGAGCGCGCCGGTACGGACGCCGCGCGCGGCGGCGACGGCGTCGTCCAGGGTGGCGAAGAGCATCGGCCTGGCGATCAGCACGACGGCGGCGCTGACCGCGAGGGCGATCAGGACGGCGGCGGTGGTCCGGGCGCCGTCCAGCCCGTAGACGGAGCCGAACAGCACGCTGATGCCGGCGTTGCCCTGGGTGGTGCTGCGGTGGGTGGTGTAGAGGGTGAGGAAGAAGGTGCCCAGGCCCAGGATCCAGGAGAACAGGGTGCCTATGACGACGTCGTCGGGCCGCCCCCGCCTGCCGAGGACGCCGAGCAGCAGCGCGACGCCGACCGTGCCGGCGAACAGGCCGAGCCGCAGGTCGAACCCGCCGGCCAGGGCGGCCATCGCGCCGGTGAAGGCGACGTGGCCGAGCGCGTCCCCGGTGAAGGTCTGGGCGCGCAGCACCAGGAAGTAGCCGACCAGTCCGGAGGCCAGCGCGATGGCCGTGCCGGCCAGCAACGCGTGCTGGAAGAAGGGCTGGTGGAGGGCGGTGATCACGCGGGCACCCCCGTCCGGGGCGCGGCCCGGCCGAGCGCGCCCGCCAGTGCCCGGCCGAGGTGGGCGAGGAGGAAGCCGGCGAAGGCGAAGGTGGTCACGAAGAAGCCGAGCGGGTAGGGCTGGTAGAAGGCGGCGATCAGGCCCAGCCAGCAGGCGCCGAGGCCGAACGCCACGGCGAGTACGAGGCCGAGGACGGGCCGGGCGGTGAGCACCTGCGCGGTGGCGGCGGGCATCACCAGCAGCGCGAAGACCAGCAGGCTGCCGGTGATCTGGCCGGCTTCGGCGGTGGCGGCGCCGAGCAGGAGCAGGAACCCGGCACCGAGCAGCCGTACCGGCACACCGCGCGCGGCGGCGACGTCCCCGTCGATCGAGGCGAACAGCAGCGGGCGGCCGATGACGGCCAGCAGGGCGAGGACGACCGCGCCGACGGCGGCGAGCAGTCCGACCTGACCGGTGGTGATGCCGAGGAAGGTGCCGAACAGCAGCGCCTGCGGCCCGCCGAGCAGCCCCTTGTACAGGGTGACGAACAGGAACCCGCAGGCCAGCGCGAAGGCTTGGACGGTGGCGGTGGCGGCGGACTCCTCGGCGCCGCCGGAGCGGCCGCGCTCGCGCAGCGCCGCGATGACGAGCGCGGCGGTCAGGCAGGCGCCGAGGTAGCCGAGGGTGGTGGAGATCCCGAGCAGGGTGGCGAGCGCGGCGCCGGGGAAGGCGACCACCGACAGGGTGTGGCCGGCGAAGGTCTGGCGCCGCAGCACCATGAACCAGCCGACGGCGGGGGCGACGACGGCGACCACGGCCCCGGCGCGGAAGGCGTTGACCATGAACGGGTAGGCCCACATCTCCCGGAGGTCGGCGACCGGGTTCCAGGAGAAGGCGGGTGCGAGGGTCTCGGCTAGCAGCACGGGCCACAGCTCCGGCAGTCCTCGGGCACACCGACCACGACCAGCCGGCCGTCGGCGGTGCGCAGCACCTCGACGGGTGCGCCGTAGAGGCGGGTGAGGGTCTCGGAGGTGATCACCTCCGCCGGCGGACCGGCGACGGCCCGGCCCTGGGCCAGGTACACGACCCGGTCGAGGTGGTGCAGGATCGGGTTGACGTCGTGGGCGACCATGACGACGGCCACCCCGTCCTCGCGGCAGATCCGGCCGAGCAGCGCGGCGATCGCGCTCTGGTTGGGCAGGTCGAGGCTGTCCAGGGGTTCGTCCAGGAGCAGCAGGCGGGGGCGGGTGACCAGGGCCTGGGCGAGCAGCAGGCGCTGCTGCTCGCCCCCGGAGCACCGGCCGATCGGCCGGTGCGCGTAGCCGGTGGCGCCGACCGACTCGATGACCTCGTCCACGCGCCGGCGTTCGGCCCGACGGCGGGCGCGGTGCACGCCGGGGATCGGGAGGCCCCAGCGGTGCCCGTCCAGTCCGAGGCGGACCACGTCGATGCCCCGGATGCGCACCGCGGCGTCGAAGCTGCGGCGCTGCGGCAGGTAGCCGACGTCGGTACGGGCCGGGACGCGGATGGTGCCGGCCGCGCTGGGCACGGCGCCGAGCAGCGTCTTGACCAGGGTGGACTTGCCGACCCCGTTGGGGCCGAGGACGGCGGTGAACTCCCCGGCCCCGACGGTGAGATCGACGTCCGACCAGAGCGTCCGGCCGCCCGTCCGCACGGCCGCGCCGCGCAGCTCCAGGACCGGAGCGGGGACGGGGGCCGGTGGCTCGGTGACCGTGGCGTGGTCGATCGGCGCGGTGGTCACTTGCCGGTCGCCTGCTTCAACGCGGCGGCTATGCCCTGGAGTTCGGCGGTCTGCCAGTCCTGGAAGGCGGCGCCGGCGGGGGTCGGGGTCTCGGTGACGGTGGCGACCGGGATGCCCTGGGCCTTGGCGGCCTCGACCTGGGCCTTGATGTCCGGGGTGTCGTTCTGGCTGTTGTAGACGTAGACCTTGATCTGCTTGCTCCTGATCTGCTCGTCGGCGGTCGCCTTGTCGGCGGCGGTCGGGTCGGTGCCCTCGCTGACGGCGTCGAGCAGTTTCTCGGGGGTGAGCAGCTTGAGGCCGAGGCCCTCGGCGAGCGGGGTGACGATCGACTCGGAGGCACCGATCTGGGTGCCGGCGTAGCTGGCCTTGATCTGGGCGATCAGCTGGTCGTACGGCGCGAGGGTCTTGCCGAGCAGGTCGGCCTTGCGCTGGTCGAAGTAGGCGGCGTCGGCCGGGTCGAGCTTCTTGTAGTCGGCGGTGATCTGGTCGACGACCTTGTGGACGCTCTCCGGGGAGTACCACTGGTGCGGGTTGTCGCCCTCCTTGAGGCCGAGCAGGTCGCCGGCCTTGAGCGCGGTGCGGCCGGCGGCCGGGTTGGCGGCTATCAGCTTGTCCGACCAGGCGTCGTAGCCGATGCCGTTGGTGATGACGTACTGGGCGGCGGCGACGGTGCGACCGTCGGCGGCGGTGGGTTCGTAGTCGTGCGGGTCGGCGTCGGGGCTGCTGATGATGTCGGTCACCTTGGCGTGGTCACCGCCGAGTTGGCCGGCCAGCGAGCCCCAGAAGTTCTCGGCGGCGGCGACCTGGATGACCTTGCCGGAGCCACCGGCAGCGGCTGCCGCGGTCCCCTCCGAGGAGGCGTTCTTGGCCGGTGCGGTCGAGCAGGCGCTGACGGCGGCGAGCGTGGCGACCGCGACGGCGGCGAGTCTGAGCAGGCGGCGGGAAGCGGGGGAAGGCATGACGAACACCTCGTGGTTCGGGACGGGCGGGCTACGGGAGCAGCCTAGATGGAAACGATTTTCATCCTCAAGCCCTGGTGGCGACGATATGAAAATCATTGCCAAACCTTGACGAGCCCGCGGCCCGGGAGCCACCGGTAGGCGGCCGGCCGCAAGGGCCGCGACCCCGCCCACGCCCCCGCCCGCGCCGGCACGCCCCGCGCTCTGGACACCGGAGGCCAACCCGCTTCACCCGTTGGGCAATTCATGGGCAAAGCCCGGTAAAGCCTGCGAACGGCACCTTGAGCGCGTCGACAACCCGTCAGTAACGTCATGGGCACGCCGCGCGACAGGAACTGTCGGCGGTGCGGCCTTCGGCATCCCCTCAGCTGTCATGCCCCTGGCATTCCGCTTCCACCGGGGATCCCCCGCATCCCGTACAGCGCAGGCACCAGCCGGTCCACGGCCATCCGCCGGGACCGGCCCGCACATGCCGTGATCCGTCAGCACGGGCCCGAGCCCGTCCCGGCGAGCACCCCCATTGCCGGCACCGGCCGCGCCCTCACCCCCACGGAGGGTCGAACCTTGCGCTTCCACACCCCCGGCAGGCCGCGCCTGCCCAGAACCCGCAAGCTCCTCGCCGTCCTGCCCGCCCTGGCCATGGCCGCCACCGGCCTGCTCGCGGCCACCGGCCCCACCGCGACCGCCGCGACCGCCGCGACCGCCGCCAGCGCGCCGCACGCCGGCGTCGCCACCAAGCGGCTGTGCGCCGCCCCCAGCCACCCCGGCCAGATGGCCTGCCTCGCGCTCGCCCGTACCGACATCGCCCAACAGGCCACCCTGGCACCGGACATCACACCCTCCGGCTACGGCCCCAGCGACCTCGCCGCCGCGTACAACCTCCCCGTCTCGGCCGGCTCCGGCGCCACCGTCGCCATCGTCGACGCCCAGGACGACCCCAACGCGGAGTCCGACCTCGCCGCCTACCGCTCCCAGTACGGCCTGCCCGCCTGCACCACCGCCAACGGCTGCTTCAAGAAGGTCGACCAGCGCGGCGGCAGCACCTACCCGAGCGCCGACAGCGGTTGGGCCGGGGAGATCTCGCTCGACGTCGACATGGTCAGCGCCGTCTGCCCCAACTGCCACATCCTGCTGGTCGAGTCCGACGACGCCTCCATGGACAACCTGGGCGCCGCCGTCAACACCGCCGTCTCGCTGGGCGCCAAGTACGTCTCCAACAGCTACGGCGGCTCCGAGGACTCCACCGACCCGACCTCGGACGCCAGTTACTTCAACCACCCCGGCGTCGCCATCACCGTCTCCTCCGGCGACTCCGGCTACGGCGTCGAGTACCCGGCCGCCTCCCAGTACGTCACCGCCGTCGGCGGCACCAGCCTCAACCGCGCCTCCACCAGCCGTGGTTGGAGCGAGAAGGTCTGGGGCACCAGCGCCGGCGGCAACGGTGCGGGCTCCGGCTGCTCCGCCTACGACCCCAAGCCCGGCTGGCAGCACGACACCGGCTGCGCCAAGCGCACCGTCGCCGACGTCTCCGCCGTCGCCGACCCGGCCACCGGCGTCGCCGTCTACCAGACCTACGGCGGCTCCGGCTGGAACGTCTACGGCGGCACCAGCGCCTCCTCCCCGATCATCGCCGCGGTCTACGCCCTCGCCGGCACCCCGGCCGCCGGCACCACCCCGGCCTCCTACCCGTACGCCCACACCGGCTCGCTCTACGACGTGACCAGCGGCGCCAACGGCAGCTGCTCCCCCTCCTACCTGTGCACCGCCGGCGCCGGCTACGACGGCCCGACCGGCCTCGGCACCCCCAACGGCACCGCCGCCTTCACCTCCGGCACCACCGGCGGGAACACCGTCACCGTCACCAACCCGGGCAACCAGACCACCGCCCAGGGCTCCTCGGTCAGCCTGCAGATCCACGCCACCGACTCGGCCACCGGCCAGACCCTCAGCTACGGCGCCAGCGGCCTGCCGGCCGGCCTGTCCATCAACTCCGCCACCGGCCTGATCACCGGCACCGCGACCACCGCGGGCAACTCCACCACGACGGTGACCGCCACCGACTCCACCGGCGCCAGCGGCTCCACCACCTTCGGCTGGACCGTCACCGGCACCGGCGGCGGCTGCACCGGCACCCAACTCCTCGGCAACCCCGGCTTCGAGACCGGCAGCGCCTCACCCTGGACCGCGAGCAGCGGCGTCATCGACAACTCCACCGGCGAGCCCGCCCACGGCGGCAGCTGGAAGGCCTGGCTGAACGGCTACGGCTCCACCCACACCGACACGCTCAGCCAGTCCGTCACCGTCCCGGCCGGCTGCAAGGCCACCCTCAGCTTCTACCTGCACATCGACACGGCCGAGTCCGGCTCCACCGCCTACGACAAGCTGACCGTCCAGGCCGGATCCACCACCCTGGCCACCTTCAGCAACGTCAACGCCGCCAACGGCTACACCCTGCGCAGCTACGACCTCTCCTCCTTCGCCGGCCAGGCCGTCACCGTCAAGTTCACCGGCACCGAGGACTCCTCCCTCCAGACCAGCTTCGTCCTCGACGACACCGCCCTCACCACCTCCTGACCCCCACCCCACCGGAGGGGCCGCGGCGTGCGCCGCGGCCCCTCCGGCAGACACGCCCTATCGGCGCGCCGCCCTCAGCAGTGCGCCGAGCTCGGTGTACATCTCGGTGACGGCGGCGTCGACCGCCGGGGAGTGGGTGTCGTAGTTGATGAAGCCGTGGATCAGTCCCGGGTACCGGTGCCTGCTGACCGGGACGCCGGCGGCGGCCAGGGCGTCGGCGTAGGCCAGGCCCTCGTCGCGCAGCGGGTCGAGCTCCCCGCAGCCGACCACGGCCGGGGCCAGGCCGCGCAGGTCCTCGGCCAGCAGCGGGGAGGCCGGGGCCCGCTCGCCGGCGCCCGGGTCGTCGGCCAGGTAGAGCCGGATGTCGTTCTCGACCTCGTCGGTGGTCAGCAGGTAGCCGGTGGCGCACTCGGTCCTGGACGGGTAGTCGCGGCCGGTCCGCAGGTCCGTGATCGGGTACGCGAGCAGCTGCGCCGCCAGTGGCCGGTCCTCGTCCCGGAAGGCGAGTGCCACCGCGGCGGCCAGGTTGGCCCCGGCGCTGTCCCCGGCCAGGGCGAGCGGGCCGCCGCCGAAGTCCGCGGGGTGGTCGCCGACTTGGCGGGCCACGGCGAGGCTGTCGTCGTAGGCGGCGGGGAAGGGGTGCTCGGGGGCGAGCCGGTAGCCCACGCTGACCACGACGGCGCCCAGGTCCCGGCAGAGCCGGCGGCAGACCCCGTCGTGGGTGTCGAGGTCGCCGACGATGAAGCCGCCGCCGTGGAAGAACACGACCGTCGGCGCCGCACCGGCCGCCTCGGGCCGGTAGATCCGCACCGGCACTCCGGCCAGCCGTTCGTCCCGCACCGAGGCGACGTCGAGGGGCGGGCTGGGCGCGACCGCCAGGGAGAGCATCCGGTTGCCCGCCCGCATCTCCTCCACGGTGGGCGCGGTGGCAGGCGGCGGCCCGGCCACTCCGAACCGGTTCATCAGTGCCGCGATCTGGGGATCGACGGGGCCGAGCGGCATGTGCGGTCCTTCCGCTCGGGTGCCCGGGGCACGCCCGCGAATCTGCCGCTCCACCGTAAGGACGGACGCTCCGCCCCCACCCCTCGGACGACCCGAGCGGGTGAAGCCGGCCTCGGGACGGCCACGGGTCAGATCGACGGGCTCAGAGCCAGTCGTTGCGGCGGAACGCCCGGAAGATGAACACGCAGACGGTGACGGTGAAGAGCAGCACCGCCGGGTACCCGAAGGTCCAGTGCAGCTCCGGCATGTAGTCGAAGTTCATGCCGTACACGCCCGCCACCATGGTGGGCACCGCGGCCAGCGCCGCCCAGGCGCTGATCCTGCGCATGTCCGTGTTCTGCTGCATCGACAACCGCGCCATGCCGGCGTCCAGGATGCTGGACACCAGCTCGTCGAAGGCCAGGATCCGCTCCTTCGCCTGCGTGTGGTGGTCCGCGGCGTCCCGCAGGTAGGCGGCTATCGCGGCGGGGATCTGTGGCAGCGAACCGTCCGAGAGCCGCTGGAGCGGGAGTGTCAGCGGCGCGACGGCCCGCTTGAACTCCAGCAGTTCGCGCTTGAGCTGGTAGATCCGCGCGGAGTCGTCGGTCCGCTCGGCCGAGAACACCGCGGCCTCCAGCTCCTCCACGTCCCGTTCGAAGGAGTCCGCCGCCTCCAGGTAGCCGTCCACCACGTGGTCCGCCACCGCGTGAAGCACCGCCGCCGGCCCCAGTGCCAGCAGCTCGGGCGTGGCCTCCAGGTCGCGCCGCACCCCGGTCAGGCCCTTGGCGCTGCCGTGCCGCACCACGATCGCGAACCCCGGGCCCGCGAACACCATGATCTCCCCGGTGTCCACGATCTCGCTGGTCGCCGTCACCTTCTCGTGCTCGACGTACGTGATCGTCTTCAGCACCAGGAACAGCGTGTCCCCGTACCGCTCCAGCTTCGGCCGCTGGTGCGCGCGCACCGCGTCCTCCTCCGCCAGCGGGTGCAGCCCGAACGCCGCCGCTATCTCGGCGAACTGCTCCGCGGTCGGCTCGAACAGGCCGATCCACACGAACCGGCCGTCCTTCTCGCCGATCCGCTCCAGCACGTCCGACAGCTCGACCGGCCCCGGCAGCCGCCGGCCGTCCTCGTACAGCGCGCAGTCCACCACCGCTCGCGAGACCATCACCCACCACCCTCCGGAAACCCACCGTCGACGAGCCGCCAACCTACCGGGTGCGCTCCGGACGGCCACACCCACCTGGGGGAACGGCGGGGCAGGGACCGCGGGTCAGATCCTCTCCGGCTCCGGGATGTCGCTCCCGGGCGTCGGCTCGCCGCGTCGGACCGCACCGGGTGCCCGGCGGGCCGGGTGGTCGGCCCGGGGGGCGGAGGACAGCTGCCACGGCACGCTGATCACCATCACGCCCGGTGTGAACAGCAGCCGGCTCTTCAGCCACAGCGCCGACTGGTTGTGCAGCAGCTGCTCCCACCAGTGCCCCACCACGTACTCCGGGATGAAGACCGCGACCGCGTCACGCGGATTGCCCCTGCGGTACTCCCGTACGTAGTGGACCACCGGTTTGGTGATCTCCCGGTACGGCGAGTCCAGCACCTTCAGCGGGACGGCCACCTCGAACTCCTCCCACCTCGCGGCCAGTTCCCGGGTGGCGTCGCGCTCCACCGAGACCGTGACGGCCTCCAGCGAGTCCGGCCGGAACGCCTGCGCGTAGCCCAGCGCCCGCAGCGTGGCCTTGTGCAGCTTGGACACCAGGACGATCCCGTGCACCTTCGACGGCCGCACCGTCTCCTCCCGGGGGTCGACGATCGCCAGCTCGTCCGAGACCGCGTCGTAGTGCCGGCGGATGCCCCGCATCATCAGCCAGAGCAGGACGGCCGCCACCACGGCCAGCCAGGCGCCCTGGGTGAACTTGGTGATCAGCACGATGACCAGCACCAGTGCGGTGGTGACGGCGCCGACCCCGTTGATCACCCGGGAGCGCTGGGCGGCACCCCGCACCGCCGGGGCGGTCCGGGTGCGCAGGACGTCGTTCCAGTGCCGGACCATGCCGATCTGGGACAGCGTGAAGGAGGTGAAGACGCCCAGGATGTAGAGGTGGATCAGGCTGGTGACGTTCGCGTCGTAGAACCAGAGGAGGGCACCGGCCACCACGGCGAGCGCGATGATGCCGTTGGAGAAGGCCAGCCGGTCGCCGCGGGTGTGCATCTGCCGGGGCAGGTAGCGGTGCTCGGCCAGGATGGAGGCCAGCAGCGGGAAGCCGTTGAAGGCGGTGTTGGCCGCCAGGACCAGCACCAGCGCGGTGACCGCCTGGATGAAGTAGAACGGCAGGCTGTGGTCACCGCCGAGGAAGGTCGACGCCAGCTGCGCGATGACCGTCTGCTGGGTGTAGCCGTGACAGTCCCCGGAGAGCCCGACGAGCCGGCAGGCGTCGTCCACGTAGTGCACGTGCGTGGTCATCGCGAGCGCGGTGACGCCGGCGAACATCACGACCGCCGTCAGGCCCATGACGGCCATCGTGGTGGCGGCGTTCCTCGACTTGGGCTTCCGGAAGGCCGGGACGCCGTTGGAGATCGCCTCCACCCCGGTCAGCGCCGTACAGCCGGACGCGAACGCCCGCAGGCCCAGCATCAGCAGCCCCAACCCGGCCAGGGTGCCCTTGCCGTCCTGGGCGCTGACGCCGAACGCGGCGCTGGGTGACTGCGGGTCGTCGCCGAAGACCACCCGCACCGCGCCGGTGACCACCATCAGCAGGATGCCGCCGATGAACAGGTACGTCGGCGCGGCGAAGGCCTTGCCGGACTCGCGGACGCCCCGCAGGTTCATCGCCGTCAGCAGGACGACGAAGCCGAGCGCCAATGCGACCCGGTAGTCGGCGAGGCCGTTGAACGCCGAGATGATGTTGTCGACCCCCGAGGCCACCGACACCGCGACCGTCATCACGTAGTCGACCAGCAGCGAGGCCGCCACCACCAGACCGGCGTTCGCCCCCAGGTTCGTCGACACCACCTCGTACGAGCCGCCGCCGCTCGGATAGGCGTGCACCACCTGCCGGTACGACAGGACCACGACGGCCATCAGCGCGATGACCGCCGCCCCGATCCACGGGGTCAGGTACAGGAACGCGGTGCCGCCGAGGGTGAGCACCAGCAGGATCTCGCCGGTCGCGTACGCCACCGAGGAGAGCGGGTCGGACGCGAAGATCGGCAGCGCCAGCCGCTTGGGCAGCAGCGTCTCACCCAGCTCCTCGCTGCGCATCGCCCGGCCGATCACGAGGCGCTTGAGCGCCTGGGGCAGGTTGAACACAGTTGCGAGCGTAGGTGGCCGCAGTGCCGCGACGGCGCCTGTCAGCGGCGTGCGTAGGCCGTTCGAGGTGGGAACGGGCAGGTCGGCTCCCGACTCCGCCGGGGCTGCCCGCCGTGCACGGCCGGGTGCCCGGGGCTACCGTCGACAGCAGGTCAACGACCCTTCTCCCTCAGTCAGGAGGACCCCGTGGCAGCTGACGCTGTGCAGGTGGCACCCGATGTGTACAAGGTCATCTTCGAGAACGACCGGGTACGTCTGCTCGAGGCCCGGCTTCAGCCCGGTACGACGACAGCCATGCACCACCACCGGGACAACCTCGTCTACAACCTCGCGGACGGGCAGGCGGCCTTCACCGACGAGTCCGGTGAAACCGTCGAGGTCCCGCTCGTGGCCGGCGAGACGATGTGGTTCCCGGCCGTGGACCACTCCACGCACAACACCGGAAGCACCGAGGTCCGCTCGCTCCTGTTCGAGCTGAAGTAGCTGAAGTATCTGAAGGAGCGGCACCGGCGGCACCGGCGGCACCGGCGGCACCGGCCGGCTCCACCCGCGAGGACCCGGAACGACGGGCCGTGCCCCGGCGCCGCCCCGTCCTCCGGGTTTTGCCGGCGGCGCAGGTGTGCTGTCCTGGAAGGACCAGGCAGGAGATCAGCATGCGTACCGTGACCGTGGAGAAGCAGCCGCTGCGGACCGGGGTGCTGATGCCCGCCAGGGATCTGGCCGTGGCGTGGGGCCTGATCATGGTGATCGCGGCGCTGGCCTGGGTGTTCACCGTCGGGCAGGCCCGGGGCATGGGGATCGAGCCCGGCACGATGGGGATGGCGCTGCCGTTCTTCCTGGTGCTGTGGCTGGCGATGATGGCCGCGATGATGCTTCCGTCGGTGGCGCCGGTGGCGGTGACCTGGGCCCGCGGCATCGGCCGGCAGTCGAGCGGCGCGGAGCGGGCGGTGCGCACGACGGAGTTCCTGGGCGGCTATCTGCTGGTGTGGACGGCCTTCGGGCTGCTGGCGTACGGCGGGCTGGCGCTCACCGGCCACCTGGTGGAGCGCGATCCGGACGCCGGGAAGTGGATCGGCGCGGCGGCGTTCGCCCTGGCCGGGCTGTACCAGCTGGGCCCGCTGAAGTACGTGTGCCTGCGGCACTGCCGCAGCCCGATGACCCAGCTGATGCGCTACGCGGGCTGGCGGCCCCCGGTGCGGGACATGCGGGTCGGCTTGCACCACGGCGGGTACTGCCTGGGCTGCTGCTGGGCGCTGATGGTGGTGCTGGTGCCGCTCGGGGTGATGAACGTGGCGGCGATGGCGGGGATCGCGGTGGTGATCTTCCTGGAGAAGCTGTGGCGGCGCGGTCCGCTGCTGGCCCGGGTCAGCGGGGTGGCGTTCCTCGTACTGGCCGTACTGGCGCCGTTCCAGAGCTGGTTGCTGCCGGGGCTCACCCCGGGCGACATGATGTGAGGTCCGGCCGCCGCTCAGAGCCGCGGTGTGCGGTGGAGGGAGATCAGCAGCCGCCAGACCTGGTGGGCGATCCGCTCCGGGGTGGCCTCGATCCGGCCGTGCAGCCAGTCCCCCAGCACAGCGGTGAAGGTGCCGGCCACCGCGGCGGCCACCAGCTCGGGCTCCGGGGCGCCCGCGAGGGCCCGTTCGGCGCGGCTGCGCTCGCGCAGGTCGCGGGTGAGCACCAGGCCGAGCGGTCCGCCGCCGCCCGGGGCCAGCAGGGCCCGGTAGAGCGCGGTGTGCGGCGCCAGTTCGGCGAAGAACTCGGTGAGCGCGGACGGTGGGGCGTCCGGGTCCGCCACGCCGCGCCAGGCGTGCAGGGCGTCCACGGCCTCGCGGACGATGTCGGCGCAGGCGTCCACCGCGAGCGCCTCCAGGTCGGCGTAGTGGACGTAGAAGGTGGCCCGGCCGACCCCGGCCCGGCGCACCAGCGCGGCGACGCCGACCTCCGCCAGCGGGCGCTCGGCGCACTCCTCCAACAGCGCCTGCCGGAGCCTGGCCCGGGTGCGCTCCGCCCTGGGGTCCTGGGCGGCGCTCATCCGGCGAGCAGCACGGCGCCGAGCGCGAGCGCCCCGGGCAGCGCCTGGGCCACCAGGATGCGGCGGTTCGCGGTGGCACCGCCGTACAGTCCGGCCACCACCACGCAGCTCAGGAAGAACAGCTGCGCCTGGTGGCCGGTCGGGCCGCCGGCGACCAGGCCCCACACCAGCCCGGCGGCGAGGAAGCCGTTGTAGAGGCCCTGGTTGGCGGCGAGCGGCGCGGTGGTACGGGCGAGGGCGGCGTCGAACCCGGAGAGCTCGCGGCCCGGCCGCCGCTCCCACAGGAACATCTCCAGCACCAGGATGTACCCGTGCAGGGCGGCCACCAGGGCCACCAGGACATCGGCGGTCACACGCATCATCGGCTCCCGGACTTCGCGGACGGGCGCCCCATGGACAGGGGCGGCACTTCATGGACAGGTGTCCATCATAGCTGGACACCTGTCCATGAAGTCCAGTCGTCCCGGTCAGGACATGGGTGTCAGTGCAGTCCGCTGTAGGCGGCCATGATGATCTCCATACCGCGGTTGTCCTCGTGCCGGTCCCGGTCGATCATCTGGTTCATGACGTAGGCCACCGTCATCCGCGCGTCGGGGTCGCTCGCGACCAGTGAGCCGCCCCAGCCGCCCCAGCCGAAGGTGTTGCCGAACTTGCCGAAGCCCACCGTCCAGCACATCGGCGCCCCCAGGACGCGGTCCTCACCGCGGAACACCTCCTGCCACGCGGGCTCGCACCCCCGCGGGGACAGCAGCCGCACGCCGCCCGCCGTACCCCGGTTCGCCAGGACCGACTGGACGAGGGCAACGGACCGGGCGTTGCCGAAGCCGTTCACCGCGGGGATCTGCGCACGGCGCCAGGCCACCGAGTTGGCGTCCTTGACCCGGATCGCGGCGCCGGTGACCTCCCGGCGTGCGCCGTCCGGCCCGGGCGGTGCGCTGGCCGCGTACTCGTCGGTCAGCGACGGCGGCGGGATGAGCGGTGCGACGCGGTGGTCGTGCTCGGCGGAGAGCCCGATGTGGAAGTCCGCGCCCAGCGGTTCGGCCACCTCCTCGGCGAAGAACGCGCCGAGGCTGCGGCCGGTGACGCGGCGGACGATCTCGCCGATCAGGAACCCGAAGGTGAGCGCGTGATAGCCGGCGGCCGTCCCGGGTTCCCAGGCGGGCGCCTGCGCGGCCAGCCCCGCCGTCACGGTCTCCCAGTCGTAGAGTTCCTCGACCGTCGTCAGCCCGGGCAGGTCCGGCAGCCCCGCTGAGTGGGACAGCACGTGCCGTACCAGCACGTGCTCCTTTCCGGCCGCGGCGAACTCGGGCCAGTAGGCGGCGACCGGCGCGGAGAGGTCGAGTTCGCCGCGGTCTGCCAGGATCAGCGCGCACAGGGCGGTCATGTTCTTGGTCGTGGAGTTCACGCCGGTGAGGGTGGAGCGCTCCCAGTCGGCCGAGCGGTCCGCGTCGGCGTACCCGCCCCAGATGTCGACCACCGGCTCTCCGCCGAGGTAGACGGCGACCGAGGCGCCCACGTCGTCCTTGCCGAGCGACGCCGCGAGAGCGGCATGGACGGCGGCGAAGCGCGGCTCGCAATGTCCCTTAACATCGATCATGGGTACCAGCCTCGGGCAGCGCCGGGGCCTCCAGCCCGACAGTTCCCACACGAGTTCGGTCGGGCGGCGCGAAAGGACGGATGCGCGTGCTGGAGCGGCTGAACCAGGCGCTGGACCACTTGGAGGCCCGCCTCTACGGGGAGGTCGACATCGCCGAGGCGGCCAGGATCGCCGCGATGTCGGAGTACCACTTCCGCCGGATGTTCTCCACCCTCGCCGGGATGCCGCTCACGGTCTACCTGCGGCGCCGGCGGATGACGCTCGCCGGGGCCGAGGTACTGGCCGGGGAGCCGGCCCTGCTCGATGTCGCGGTGCGGTACGGGTACGGCTCAGGCGAGGCCTTCGCCCGAGCGTTCCGGTCGGTGCACGGTATCGGACCGGGCGAGGCCCGGCGCACGGGCGCGGTGCTCACGGCGCAGCCGCGCATGTCCTTCCGTGTCGTCGTCGAGGGGAGCACGGCGATGCGGTACCGGATCGTGGAGAAGGAGCCGTTCCGGGTCGTCGGCCGGAGAGCGCGGATCCCGCTCGTGCACGAGGGGGTCAACGCTGCCGCCACGGCACACCTGGAGGGCCTGGACGAGCGGGCGGTCGCCCGGATGAAGGAGCTGTCCGGCCGGGAGCCGGAAGGGATCCTGTCGGCGGCGGTACACCTGACCGACAGCCGGGAGGACGGCGCCGAGGTGGACTACTGGATCGGCGTGGTGACCGGTCCCGACGCGGCCGCCGAGAACCTCGACACCCTCGACGTGCCGGCCGGGACCTGGGCGGTCTTCGACAACCACGGGCCCTATCCGCGCGCCCTCCAGGAACTCTGGCGGGACGTGTTCACGCAGTGGTTCCCCTCGAACCCGTACGCGCCCCGGCCGGGGCCGGAGCTCCTGCTGACGCGGCCCGTGGAGATCGGCGCGGAGACCGACTCCCAGCTGTGGATCCCGGTCGAGCGCAGCGGCGGGGGCGCCGGGGCGTGAACACGGGAGTCGGCCGTGGCGGGACACGACGAGGCCGCACCTGCGGGGGCAGGTGCGGCCTCGTCCCGGGGGGAACGATCAGACCGTCGCCGGGGTGTCGGCCTGATCGGTGGACGGCTCGGCCGGCTTCGGCCTGGCGAAGTACTGGTAGGCGATCGTCGCGGCCGCCAGGGACGCCCCGACCAGGCCGGTGACCGCGAAGCCCCAGGCCGGTGCGGAGTGGTCGATGACGGCCCCGGCCAGTGGCGCGCCGATGGCACCGCCGATGGTCATCGCCGAGCCCTGCAGGCCCGCGGCCTGGCCGACCACCGACGGCGGCACCGCCCGGGTGATCTCCTCGGAGGCGGAGGCGAGGGTCGGCGCGCACATGAAGCCCGAGGGGAGCATGGCCACGGCGAGCCAGATCCAGCCTGCGTGGCCGGCGATCCCGACGGGGGCGATGGTGAGCCCCATCAGCAGCATCAGCCGCGGCAGCCGCCAGGGCCGGCTGGTGGCGCCGTGCCAGAAGCCGCCGAACATGGAGGCCGCGCACCAGATCGCGACGCAGACCCCGGCCCACTCGGTGTCGCCGACCCCGCGCAGGACGGCGGTGATCGAGATCTCGCTGCCGGCCAGGACGAGGTTCGCCGCCAGGCTGACGCCCAGCACCAGCAGGAAGCCCGGACGGAGCCAGAGGCTGCGCCCGCCCGGCTCCGTGGCCTCCGGGTCCTTCGGGCCGGCCGCCGCCCCGCCGGCCGCCGGAGCCGGGGCGAGCCGGGTGAGCAGCAGTCCGGCTCCCAGGTAGAGCACGCCGATCCCGGTCATCGTCGCGGTCGCGTCGTTCACGGCGGTGATGGCACCGACGGCGACGGCCGGTCCGACCATGAACACGACCTCGACGAGGATCGCGTCCAGGGCGAACGCCTGCCGCTGATGCTCGGAGGGGATGTTGGTGGCGATCGCCCGGCGGATGGCCGTGAACACCGGGAGCCCCATGAACCCGGCCACCACCGAGGCCGCGAGCAGCCACGGATAGGAGAGGTAGGGCGCGCCGATCCAGAACACGGCGTCGACCGCGCCGGTGACCAGCACCACCGGCCGTACGCCGAAGCGGTCCAGGGAGCGGCCCAGCAGGGGCGCGCCCACGGCCCCGCCGACCGTCAGCATCAGGTCCGCGAGCCCGGCCGCGCCGTAGCCGCGGTCCAGGTCGATGACAACGTGCAGGGCGAGGGCCATCGAGGCCGCGGTGAACGGAAGGCGGGCGAGCAGCCCGACGACGAACACGGTGCGCGCCCCGGGGAGCGCCAGGAGTCCTCGGTAGGACGCGAAGGCCTTGAGCACCGGTCACTCCTCCCCGACGCGGACGAGCATCTTGCCGGTGTTGTCGCCCCGCAGCACCCCGAGGAACGCCTCGACGACGTTCTCGAAGCCCTCGACCACCTGCTCCTCGGCGACGATCCGGCCCGCCTGGAGATGGGGCGTCAGCCAGATCTGGGCCTCCTGCTGAAGGTGCATGAAGTGCCGTACCTGGTAGCCGCGCAGGTGGATGCTGCGGTCCGACACGGCGTAGAGGTTCCGGGGCGCCGCGGGCGGCCGGTCGGGGTGGTTGTACTGGGAGATCGACCCGACCCAGGCGATCCGGCCGAACTCCCGGGTGGCGGCGATCGCGGCCTCCAGGTGGTCGCCGCCGACGCCCTCCAGCACCGCGTCGACGCCCTTCGGGGCCGCGTTCGCCAGCAGCTCGGTCACCGGCCCGTCGTGGTAGTCGAAGGCGTCGTCGAAGCCGAGCCGCTCGACCACGTGCCGCACCTTGGCCGCCGAGCCGGCGCTGCCGACCACGTGCCCGGCGCCGGCCAGCTTGGCGATCTGTCCGGCCACGCCGCCGACCGCGCCGGCGGCCGCCGAGACGTAGAGCGCCTCCCCGGACTGGACCCGGAGGATCTCCCGGACGCCGACGTAGGCCGTCAGGCCGGTCGCGCCGAGCACGGACAGGTACGTCGTCGTCGCCACGCCGGCCGCGGGCCGGATGACGCGTCCGTACCCGTGCCGGATCAGGGAGTGGGTGCTCCACCCTCCCCCGTGCTCCACCAGGTCGCCCACCCGCAGGTCGGGGTCCTCGGAGCGGACGATGCGGCCGATGGCCCGGCCGTACCCCAGCGGTTCGTGGAGCGGCCACTCCTCGTCCATGAGCTCCCGCATGTACGGGTCCACGGACAGGTAGACGTTCTCCGCCAGGGCGGTGCCGGGTTCGACGGCGGGGAGCGCGTGCTCCACGACGGCGAAGTGTTCGGCGCCGGGAACGCCGTCGGGGCGTGCCACCTGGTGCACGGCGCGGAATGTGGAAGACATCGTCTCCGTCCTGGGTTGTGGGCTGGCGGGAGTCGGAAGCGGGGCTCGGGGCGCCCTAGTCGCCCTGGTCCGGGTAGAGGAGGATCGGGGCCAGTCGCCGGTCGGTGGCGTCGGCCGGTTCACCGGAGTGCACCAGCCGTCCGCCGCCGCCGCCCAGACCGCCGGGCACCCAGTACAGGCCCAGGCAGGCGTCCCAGGACTCCGTCAGGCCGGTCTCGGTGTTGACCACCGGTTCCTCGCGGGGGACGACGCGCTGCTGGGCCACCGCGCCCTCGGCGGCGCCGCGCCGCAGCGCGTCGGCCCACTGCTCGTCGGAGACCAGCCAGCCGCAGGTGATGCCCTGGCCGCCGAAACCCCCGTCGGGCTTGAGGATCAGGTGCTCGCGGCGATCACGGCAGTCCGCGACCACCTCGTCGAGCCCCGGCGCGCCGGGCACCAGGGCGCGGGTCCACGGCAGCACCCGGTCCACCAGGGCCCGTTCGTCCGCCGACATGTGACCGCGCAGCCTGGGGTCCGACAGGTACGCCAGGAACCGCTTGTTGTCGGTCAGGTCGCACTCCAGCGGGGCCCACAGCGCGACCTGACCGGACCGGAACGCGTCCCGCAGCCGGACGGTGGTGCGCCAGGCGTCCGGGTCGTCGACGACCTGGTCCAGGTCGAACAGCCGGTACACCAGGTCCACCCGCCGGCCCTGGAAGCGCACCCCGGAGGCGGTCACCTCCAGGTCCTGGACCTCCCCGATCAGGCAGTCGAGCCCTTCGGCCTGGAGCAGGCGCCGCAGCAGGTACCAGGAGCCCTCGGCGTAGAGGTCGAGGCCGCCGGTGCCCTCGACCATGGCGATGACCGGGTCGCGGCCCGGGCAGACCGGGGCGGCGGCCGCCCGCAGCGCGCCGGCCAGCAGCGTCGTCTGGGGCAGGTGGTAGAGGCCGTGCGCCGTCCCGAACGCGCGGAACGCGTCGTCGGCCCAGAACATCTCCGCCAGCGGCTGCACCCACTCCTGGCCGCCCACGGACCCGCCGACGTTGAACTCCAGGACCCGCAGCGCCTCGCCGTCGTGGTAGGCGTCGATCCGGCCGAAGCGCGGCGGGCGCTGCTTCTCGAAGTCCCCGACCAGCTCGGCCTTGCGCGGGTCCAGGCCCAGCGCCCGGCAGGTCCGTTCGACGTCGCCGTCGAACAGCCGCGCCGGCAGGGTCGTCAGCAGTTCGACGGCGCCGAGCAGATCCGCCTCGAAGGCGCGCAGCTCCGACTCGGGGTAGACCAGCGGCCGGGGGAGGTACCGGGCGCGCTTCAGGTCGGCGAGCACGGGGTGGCGCCGGGGGTCGATCGACCGCAACGGGCTGTCCGGCCTGGTGAGTTCGGCGTTGAGCAGGGCGCTCACCGGTTCCTGGGGCATCACGACTCCACCCGCCGGTCGATGACGCCGCGGACCTTGCCGCTGACCGGGTGGCGCGGCAGCTCGCCCTCCCCGAGGCACTCCACGGCGAAGTGGAACAGCAGCTCGTCGGTCTCCCATTCCTGCTGCGAGCCGAGGAGCGAGAACTTCGACTCGAGGTGCGCCTTCACCACCGCCGGATCCAGCGGACGGGCGGACTCGGTCCGGATCACGATGGACTCGTGCCGGTCCTTGGAGGCCACCTCGACCTGCACCTGGGAGACCTCGAACGGGGCCAGCTCGGCCACGATGTCCGCGTAGAGCATGGTCTGGGCGTGGGCCTTGATCTGCCCGTCGGAGCGCCCCAGGTACTCCAGCACCCGGCCGGTGAGGCCGCAGCCGCAGCTGTGCGGGAAGATGCGGCCGATGTCGCCGATCCGGTAGCGGATGAGCGGCCCTTCGAGCTTCTGCAGGCTGGTCACCAGCAGTTCGCCGACCTCGCCGTCGGGCAGTGGACGGCCCTGTTCGTCGACCACCTCCAGCAGGTTGTAGTCGTCGCAGACGTGGTGCAGCGTCCCGCTCATCTCGGAGCACTGGTAGCCGAGTTGGGCGCCGTCGTTGGCGGCGAGGATGCTGGCCACCACCTTGGCGCCCAGCTCGTCGCGGAGCCACTGCTTGTCGGTCTCCATCATCGGGCTGCCGCCGTACAGCACCTTCTCGATCCGCAGCTCCGGGCAGGCGGCCTTGGCGGCCCGCAGCACCGGCAGCAGCAGCGCGGGCATGCCCAGGACGGCGTTGGCGTCGAAGCTGCGCACCAGCATCAGGATATGGTCGGCGCTCGCGGTGCCGCCGACGGTGTAGGTCTCCACCGGCATCCGGGAGAGCTCGTTCTGGCTGGTCACCAGGCCGCCGTAGAGCTCCCCGCCGAACAGGGTGTTGATGACCCGGTCACCCGGCCGCAGGCCCAGCGCGTACAGCACGGGGATCGCCTCGCGGATCATGTTGGTCCAGTCGGCGCGCGAGTAGACGATGTACCGGGGGGTTCCGGCGGTGGCGCCGCTGCGGAGGACCTCGCCGCTGGGGCGGTCGCCGCTGGACAGGTCGCGCGCGGTCGGCAGGGAGTGCCGCTCCAGGTCCGACTTGTTCAGGATCGGCAGCCGCTGGAGGTCGGCGCGAGCCGTCACCCGCGGCAGGTCCAGCGCCCGGTAGTACGGGGCGCGCCGGGCCCGCTCGACGAGGTAGCGCAGCCGGGCCGCCACCCGGCCGTCCAGTCCGTCGGCGGCCGCGGCCCGGGCCCGGGCCAGTGTGGTGCCCGGGAGGTACTCGCGCCGGGACAGCCCCTGGGCCCAGCCGGAGGCGCAGTCCAGCCGGAGGCGTCGGGCGTCGACGGCGTCGCGGTCGGCGTCCGGCGTGCCGGCGCCGACCGCCGGCAGCGGCGGGACGTCGACCACGAGGGCGTCCGGGAAGGTCTCGCCCGGCTCGGCGGTCCGCAGGGCGGGCAGCGGGAAGCCCGGGGACCGCAGCAGGTCCTCGACCGTCCGCCACCAATGCGGCCGCGCGGTCCGGACGACGACGTCGTCGCCGGACGCCCAGGCCAGCAGCAGGCCGCGGACGGCCGGCTCGGCGGAGCCCGGACCGGAGTCCGACGCGGAGCCCGGCGCGGAGCCCGGCGCGGAGTCGTCGTGGCCTGCCGCGCCGTCGAGGACGGCCGGGTCGTCGAGGACGACCGTGCCGACCGGCGAGAAGGCGATCACGTCGTCACTGTCCGTCAGCGGACGCCACGGGTACTGGCTCACGCCGCCGAAGAGCTCGTCGAGCCCTTCGGCCAGTTCCTCCGTCCGGAACAGGAAGCCGACGCCGGCGTCGAGCAGCGCCCGCACCGCCGGCGAGCCGGGCTCGCGCGTCAGCGCCCGCTCGACGTGTTCGACGGCCAGCAGCAGATCGGTCGGGTGGTACGGCCCGGCGCTCGCGGTCGGCGGCTCGGCCGCCGAGCGGGTCGGGGTGGTGGTGGCGGTCACGGCCTGGGACCTCCTGGGGTGTGGGCGGGCTCGGGCTGGCTCACCCGGATGGAACGGGTGCAGTCCGCGAGGAATCGGGCGAGTTCGACGGGGTCGGGGTGGGAGGCCTCGATGAAGGCGGGGACCTGCCACTCCTGGTAGGTGATCCGGGCGGTGCCGCCCTCGGTCTCGGTGCCGGGGTCTTCGAGCAGGTGGAGCCGGTCCAGCGCCGGGTGGCCGCGCAGGTGCTCGGGCACCTCGGTCCGCCAGGGCCGGGTGGGGTCCAGCCGGTGCCCGGGGAAGATGGCGAAGCCGTGGTAGCGCCCGCTCGGCGCCAGCCGGTCCGGGCGCGGCAGGCCGAGCCGGATCGCGATCTCGTGCCGGGCCAGGTGGACCCCGGTGTGCCGCAGGTGGGCGGTGACGATGCCGCCGCCGCCGAGCCGGTTCGCCACCTCCAGGAACACCAGCTCCCCGGCGGCCGTCTCGAAGAACTCCAGGTGGATGCAGCCGGCCTCGATCCGGAGCGCCTCGACCACCTGCTCGGTGAAGGCCGTGTGGCGCGGGTCGGGCGGCAGCTGTCCGGTGGCGATGGGGGCCCCGGCGGCGAAGTCGACGGGCTTGCCGATGTACCGGCTGACCACCAGGTCGCTCACCCGGCCCGCGGTCACCAGCCCGTCCGCGTGCAGGAGTTCGCCTTCGACGTACTCCTCCAGCTGGTAGCCCTCCCGGTCGGGCAGGCCGCGGTGGTGGGCGACGGCCTCCTCGGTCGTCGCGTGGATGGTGACCCCGTCGCTGGAGGCGCCCAGCCGCGGCTTGACGACCGTACGGCCGGTCCACGGCAGCCGGCCCGAGGCGGGCGGGGCCGCCACGAACCGGGGGTGGCGCACGTCGGCGTCGACGAGTGCCCGCTTCATCGCGACCTTGTCGCGGATCAGTTCCAGGCCTGCGCGGTCGGGGCCGGGGATGCCGAGGTGCTCGCGGATCGCCGCGGCTTCGAGGATCCCGAACTCCGAGAGGGCCAGCACCTGTTCCCACCCGTCCTCGCGGCGGGTGCGGGCGATGATCTGCTCGGCCGGCCCGTCCGGACCGTCGAGGACCACCCGCCCGCAGCGCAGCCGCTCCGGGATCTCCGCGATCGAGTCGGCCGTCCCGAAGTACGTGACGTCGTGGGCCTCGTGGTCGAGCCCCAGGTGGTAGTCGATCTTGCGGTACGGGACCTGATGCATCACCAGGATCTTCACGGTCGGCACTCCAGAGCAGTGATTCCCCAGCTGAACCCCATCGCGCTGGTGGCCAGCAGGATCAGGTCACCGTCCTGCACCCGGCCCTCGTCGACCAGCTCGCGCAGCGCGATCAGGGTGTCCGCGCCGCCCATGTGGCCCTGCCGGTGGTAGGCGAACACCGACTTCTCCTCGGGCAGGCCGAGGGTGGTCAGCAGCCGCCGGTGCATCCACCGGTCACCGTGGTTGATCAGCAGGTAGGCGACGTCGTCGAGCTTGGCCCCGAGGGCCCGCAGGGTCTCCTCGACCAGGGCGCCGAAGTTCTCGACGTAGGCGTCCGCCAGGCCGCGCCGGTGGGGCTCCTGCCGGATCACCACGCCGCCGGGGCGGTGCTCCCCGCGGTAGTAGTCGGCCCAGCTGCCGTCGGTGCGCATGGCGGAGTGCGCGAGGGTGAAGGGCCCGGTCCCGGCGGTGAGCAGGACCGCGGCCGCCGCGTCGCCGAAGTTGAACAGGTCCAGGCTGGCGGGGTCGGAGCGGTCGACCAGGCGGCTCAGCCGGTCGGCGACCAGGACCAGGGCGTGGCCCGAGCCCTGCGCGTCGAGCCGGTCGCCCGCGATCCGCAGGGCGGTGGCACCCGCGTTGCAGAAGTTGCCGACCTCGAAGCAGTGCGCCCGCTCGATGCCCAGCGCGTGCGCGGCCTTGGCCGCCGGGGACCAGAACGGGTGGTCCCACTCCCCCGAGCCGGCGTAGATGACGGTGCCGATCCGCTCCGGCGCGACTCCGGTGCGCTCCAGGACGGCGCGGGCCGCGTCCCGCGCCAGCTCCCAGGAGGCCTCCTCCTCACCCAGCCCGGGGAACCCCTCGGCGTGGGTGACGGCCAGGATGTCGGCCACCGGCACCCCGGAGGCGGCGTGCAGGCCCTGCACGTCGACCCGCCCCTCGGGGTACCGGACGGCGAAGTCCGCGATGGCGCTCACTGCACCCGCTCTTCGACCGGCTTCGCGTCGCCGCCGGCCGCCTCGATGCTGACGCGGTGCACGGTGCGCCCGACGCCCGGCTCGACCTCGGTGGCGATGTGGTAGGTCGTACGGGTCTTCCAGATGACCAGGTCGTGCGGCGTCCACCGGTGGGTGTAGACGTGGCTCTCGTCCGTGATCAGGTCGTCCAGCAGCGAGAAGAAGGCCTCGTTCTCGTTGGGGTCGAAGCCCTCGACGCCGTCCATGTACTCCCGGCTGCCGTAGACGTAGGACCGGCCGGTCCGCTCGTCCTTGGCGATCACGGGGTGCTGCACCGGCGGGTGCTCGTACTCGGCCTGGGCCCGGAACTCGGCCGCGGACAGGCCGACGTGCTCCGGACGGATGCGCAGCCGCTTGCTCACGGTGTGGTTGCCGGTCCGGTCGGCCAGCCGGGCCTTCCACTCCTCGGGGAGGCGGTCGTACACGTCCACCGCGCTGGCGAACTTGGTGTGCCCGCTGGTGGAGGGCACGTTGACGCCGTGCAGCATGGTGAACGGCGCGGGGTCGGCGACGAAGGTGGAGTCCTGGTGCCAGAAGTTGCCGACCCGGGCGACGCCGACCGGCTTGCCGTCCTTCTGCTCGTTGGAGGAGATCATGATCTCCTCGAACTCCGGGTGCCGGTACTTGCCGATCACGAACGGCACGGGGCGGCCGAGCCGCCGGGCGAGCTCGATCTGCTGCTCGGGCGTCAGGTCGATGGAGCGGACCACGACCACGTCGTGGGCGTGCAGCGAGTCGATCAGGTCCGCCCACAGGACCGGGTCCTGCAGGTCCTCGTAGGTGACGTCGGTGAACTCCGCGCCGACGTACGGGTTGCTCTGCTTCTTGGCGGTCATCGCGATTCCTCCGGGGTCTGGGTCGCGGGGCCGAAGGCCCGCAGGCAGTGGTGCAGCGATTCGGCGAACCGGGCGATCTGCTCCGGTGTCCGGTACGGGGCGACGGTCACGCGGTAGCGCTCGCTGCCCTTGGCGACAGAGGGGTAGTTGATCGGCTGGACGTAGATGTCGTGCTGCTCCAGCAGCATCGTGGCCACCTGGCGGACCCGCTCGGCCCCGCGCACCATCACCGGCACGAGGTGGCTGTCGGCGTCGAGGAACTCGATGCCGCGGGCGCGCAGTTCGGCCTTCAGCAGGGCGACGTTGGCGTCCAGCTCGGCACGGAGCTCGATCCCCTTCTGGACGATGTCCAGCGTGCAGAGGGTGGCGTCCATGGAGGCCTGGGGCAGCGCCGTGGTGAAGATGAACCCGGGGGCCTGCGACCGTACGTAGTCCAGGGCGACGTCCGGGCCGGCCACGTAACCGCCCACCGTGCCGAGGGACTTGCCGAAGACCCCCTGCACGAAGGTCGCCCGGTGGTCGCCGAGCTCTTCGCTGAGGCCGGCGCCGGTGGCACCGCGCACCCCGATCGAGTGGGTCTCGTCGAGCCAGGTCAGCGCGTTGAACTCCTCGGCGAGGTCGAGGATCTCCGACAGCGGCGAGGTGTCGCCGTCCATCGAGTACACCGACTCGAACACGATGAGCTTCGGCAGGTGGGCGGGGGTCGCCTCCAGCCGGGCGCGCAGGTCGTCCACGTCGTTGTGCGCGAACACCTGCTTGGGCGCGCCGGAGCGGATGATGCCCTCGATCAGCGACCGGTGGTTGAGCGCGTCGGAGAACACCACCATGCCGGGCGTGGCGGCGATCAGGGTGCTGAGCGACTCGAAGTTGGCCACGTAGCCGCTGGAGAAGACCAGGGCACGCTCCTTGCCGTGCCACTCGGCGACCCGTTGCTCCAGCTCGACGTGCGCCACGCTGGTGCCGGCGATGTTGCGCGACCCGCCGGTGCCGGTGCCGTGCCGCGCGACCGAGGCCTGTTGCGCGGCGA
Organism: Kitasatospora xanthocidica; assembly: GCF_014656195.1. Lineage (GTDB taxonomy): Bacteria > Actinomycetota > Actinomycetes > Streptomycetales > Streptomycetaceae > Kitasatospora > Kitasatospora xanthocidica. The sequence continues at coordinate 269,923 of NZ_BNBY01000003.1, forward strand.
TGGCGTCCGGGTGCTGGCTCAGGCCCAGGTAGTCGTTGCTGCACCAGACCTGCACCAGGCGGTCGTTGTGCCTGGTGTGGCCGGGCTGGGCCGCCTGATGGGCGACCGGGAGGAATTCTCGGTAGAGCCGGTTGGCCCTGAGTTCGTCGAGCCTGAACCGCAGTGGGTCCAGAATCGATGCGTCCGTGGGTGTTTCCAGGATCTCGGCAGTCATTCGGTTTCTCCGCTGGCAAGTGCGATGCGTCCGAGGCGGCGTGCAGCCGCTGCACCGCCGAGGAAAAGACTGCCGTGACCGCTTCCCGATCCGTTCCCGGGCCGCTCCCGGGGTGCTCCCGAGGCGCTCCCGGCCGGGCGGAGCGAGCCAGCGGAAAGCCTGAATTGTAACGCCAGGTAACATGGGTCGACGGCTGCACGGATTGGCTCAAAGGCCCTGCAACCTCACACTTTTGACTTTGCGGCAGGTTGTGGCACGCAGGTCGCGAAAATAGACCTACCGACCCTGCCGAACTCGGCATTCCGGCCGATATGCCGGAATTGCCACGGGCCCGTCCGGAGGCCGCCCGCAATTCCCCGGCCGGTCACCGAACGTTGCCCCACGTCAAATCCGGGCAAAATGCGGTAGACCCCGTTCGGTTGATCCACTACGGCCTTAGGATGCGGAGAGTTGTCCCGACGGTACGGCGCGTGCGGGGGGAGGGAGCATTGTGGGAAGTCCTCGGTACCTGCTGTTGGGGCCCTTGGAGGTGTGGGCCGGGGACCGGCGGATTCCGCTCGGCGGCAGGGTGAACGAGAAGGTCCTGACCCTGCTGCTGCTGGCACCGGGGCAGGTCCTGTCCGTGGCCCGGATCGTCGAGGGGATCTGGGGCGAGACCTCGCCGGAGACGGCCACCCACCAGGTCCGCAAGGCGGTCTCCAACCTGCGCACCCGGCTCCCCGGCGGCAAGCTGCTCATCGAGACCGTCGGCACCGGGTACCGCATCGCCGTGCACGACGACGACCTGGACTCGACCCGGTTCGCCGCGGCCGTCCAGCGGGCGCAGGCCCTGCTCGGCGACGGCCGGAGCGACCGGGCGGCGGAGGAACTCCGTACGGCCCTGGACCTGTGGCGCGGAGCCTCCCTCGACGACCACGGGAGCGCGGTGATCTCGGCGGCCTCGGCGGCCCTGGAGGAGCGCCGGATGGCCGCCCTCGAACAGCTGCTGGCGCTCCGGCTGGACTCCGGGGAGGGCCCGGAGCTCGTCGGCGAGCTGCGCGACCTCGTCGCGGCCAACCCGTTGCGGGAACGGCTGTACGCCCACCTGATGCTCGCCCTGTACCGGTCCGGACGCCGGGCCGACGCGCTCGACGTGTTCCGGTCCGTACGGCGGCTGCTGGGCGAGGAGCTCGGCGTCGACCCGGGCCCGGAGCTGATCGGCCTGCACGAGGCGGTCCTGAAGGACAGCCCGGACCTCCTGGCCGCCACCCCGGCGGCGCGGCCGGCGCCCGAGCCGGCCGAGCCCCCGCAGCAGCCCGCCACCGTTCCCCGCCTGCTGCCGAGCGACCTGCCGGACTTCGTCGGGCGGTCCTCGGAGCTGGCCGCGGTCGTGGCGGCCGCCGCCGAAGCCGGGACAGCGGGCGGGCGGATCGTCGCCGTCGACGGCATCGGCGGCTGCGGCAAGACCTCCTTCGCGATCCGGGCGGCCCACACCATCGCCGCGGCCTTCCCGGACGGCCAGATCTTCCTGGACCTGCAGAGCCACAGCCCGGGCGAGGAGCCCATCGGCGCGAACACCGCGCTCGACATCCTGCTGCGCTCCCTCGGCAGGCGCCCGGACGAGATACCCGACGACCTCGCGGGCCGGACCGGCATGTGGCGCAACTGCCTGACCGACCGCCGCTACCTGCTCGTCCTCGACAACGTACGGGAGGTCGGCCAGATCCGGCCCCTGCTCCCGGCGACCGCGGGCAGCATCGCGATCGTCACCAGCCGCGCCCGGCTGGTGGACCTCGACGGCGCCCGGTGGGTCTCGCTGCGCGAACTCTCGCCGCACGAGAGCTCCGCGTTCCTGACCCGGACCCTCGGCGCCGACCTCGTCGCCGCCGACCTGCCCGCCGCCCGGGACCTCGCCGAGTTCTGCGGCCACCTCCCGCTGGCCCTGCGGATCGCCTCGGCCCGGCTGCTGAACCGCCCGGGCTGGACGCTGGACCGGATGGTGCGCAGGCTCGCCGACCAGACCAGGCGGCTGGACGAACTCAGCAGCACCGACCGCAGCGTCGAGGCGACCCTCCGGTCCTCGTACGACGCCATGGAGCCGCCGGTCCGCACCGCGTTCCGGCTCACCGCCCAGCACCCGGGCGGCGCCCTCGACGTCCACTCGGCCGCGGCCCTGCTCGCCCGCGACCTGCCCGCCGCCGACTCGGCGCTGGAATCACTGATGGACGTACGGTTCCTGCAGCTGCGCAACGACGGCCGGTACGGATTCCACGACCTGGTCCGGGCGTTCGCGCTCCGGCTGCCCGACGCGGACGGCGAGGCCGGCATCGCCCTGCGGCGGCTGCTCGACTACTACTGCCAGGCCAGCGACGACGCCTGCGCCCAGGTGTTCCCGTACTGGCGCCGGCTGGACACCACCTTCCGGCCGGAGTCGCCGTACCTGCCGCGCTTCCCGGACCACGGCGCCGCCCTGGAGTGGCTCGACCGCGAGCACTCCAGCCTGATCGCCGTGGTCCGGCGGGCCGAGCAGGAGCGGCTGGACCTGCACGCCGCCTACCTGGCCCGCAACCTGGCCTACCACCTCAACCTCCGCGGCTACTTCGAGGACTACTACGAGGTCGCCAAGATCGCCGTCGCCTGCGCCCGACGGCTCGGCGACTCCTCGCTGCTGCTGCTGAGCCTGTCGAACCTGGCCGCCGTCTGCTGGAAGGTCGGCCGGCTCCCGGAGGGGGTCGCGGCCGCCGAGGAGGGGCTCGCCGCCTCCATCGCCATCAACAACGCCCACGCCGAGGCGCGTTGCCGGGGCACCCTCGGGATGCTGCTGACGACCGTGGGCGCCTACGACGCCGCCCTGCCGCACCTGGAGCGGAGCATCGCGCTGGGCACCGAGGCCGGCCTGTACCGGGAGACCGCCGAATCGCTCACCGTGCTGAGCATGCTCCACGAGAACTGCGGCGACTTCCGCCGGTCCGTCGAATCGGCCCAGGCGGCCGTGGACATCAGCCGCCGGCTGCACGCGGTCGAGATCGAGATCGCGGCCCTGACCGACAAGGCCGTCGCCCACCTGCGCTGCGGCGAACTGTCGCAGGCCCGGGCCTGCGTGGAGCAGGCCAGACCGCTGTCGGACGAGTCGAAGCTCCCCGGCAACGTCGCCCTGCTGCTGGCGGTCTGCGCCGAGGTCGCGGCCCTGAGCGGGGATCCGGCGGCGGCCGCCGAGTCGGTCGAGAGCGCCCTGCGGCTGGCCGAGGCGAGCCGGACCCCGGTGCGCCAGGCGGCCGTCGCGAACATCGTCGGCCGGGTGCGGTTCGCCGTACGGGACTTCGAGGGGGCGCTGAAGGCGCACCGCTACGCCTACCGGCACGCGAGTGCGATCGGCTACCGGATCGAGGCGGCCCGCGCCCTGGAGGGCATGGAGGCGGCGGCCACCGTGCTCGACGGCGCGGACCGGCCCAGCCCGGGGCGCATCCCGGTCTGACGCTCCGGCCCCTTCAGCACAGGACCGTCGGGACAGGACCCTCCGGTACCGATCCCCGCCGAGCGGTATCGGAACGGGAACCGCCCGGGATTGTCATGCACGAGGCTATGCCAGGTACGGGAAACGGATTCATTCACGAGAGGGCATGAAGGGGCATGGTCAAGAAGATCGCCGTCCTGGTCGGGGACGTCGACGCAGCGGTGGCACACACGGCTCACCCGGCGGCACCGCACGGGTCCTGCGCCTACGCGGGACGCTCCGGCGAAGGCGCCGACATCGGGCCCAGCTGATCCGGCAGGGCTCGTGACCACCCCGGCGTCCCGCTTCGAACGGAAGGTCCTCATGCACATCGGCAGAGTCCGCAGCTTCCTGGCGAAGGCGGGTGTCGTGGCCGTCGCCCTCGTGACCGTCGGGGCGGCCACCACGGCTGCCGCCGCCAACGCCGCCGACGACACCGGCGGCCCGGCGGCCGCCAAGCCGCACCCCAAGCACGGCGGGACGGTCCGCATCGCGCAGCGGCCGAACGACAGCCCCAACGTGATCTGGCCGTTCATGGACGTCAACCAGGTCACCTCGATCAACATCGGGGAGTTCCAGCAGTTCTTCTTCCGTCCGCTGTACTTCGCCGGACGGGACGACCGGATCGCCATCGACGACGACCTGTCGCCGGCCAAGGCCCCGGTCTGGAGCGCCGACGGACGGACCGTCACCGTCGGCCTCAAGAAGTGGAAATGGAGCAACGGCGAACCGCTCACCGGCCGCGACATCCAGTTCTGGATCAACATGTCCAAGGCCGAGAAGGAGCACGACGGCTACTACACGCCGCCGATGACCATCGCGGGGACGACGACCAACTACTTCCCGGACAACGTGGTCTCCACGGCGGTCTCCGAGCACGGCATCTCGATCACCTTCGACCAGGCCTACAACCAGACCTGGGTGCTGCAGAACGTCCTGACCACGATCACGCCGATGCCCCGGGCCTGGGACGTGACCGGCCCCGACGGCGCGCGCGGCAGATGCGCGGCCGACGCGGTGGACGCCCCGACGCTGAAGGCCGACTGCGATCCGGTCTTCCGCTACCTGAGCGCGGCCTCGGTCGACAAGAAGACCTTCGCGACCAACCCGCTCTGGCAGATCTCGGACGGCCCCTGGAAGCTCAAGTCCTACGACGCGGCGTCCGGCGCCTACGCCATCGTCCGCAACAAGGCCTACTCCGGCGTCCACAAGCCGTACCTGGACGAGGTCGACTTCGTCCCGTACAAGGACGCCGAGACCCAGTACGCGGATCTGAAGGCCGGCACGTCCAGCCCGAACGCCCTGCAGATCGGCATCCTGCCCAAGTCCCACGCGGCCCGGTACGACCCGAACGACCTCCAGGCCGGCAACCCGCTGGCCGGGCAGGGCTACCACATCGCACCGCTGACCTACCTGAACTCGATCGACTACTACCAGCTCAACTTCCGGAGCACCCGGCACGGCAAGCTGTTCCGGCAGCCCTACTTCACCAAGGCGCTCCAGGACTCCTACGACCAGCAGAGCGTCATCGACGGCGCCCGCAAGGGCTGGGGCCACCCGACGATCGGCGCCGTGCCGGCGATCCCCGCCGGGAACCCGCTGTCCCCCAACGCCCAGCAGCACACCATCAAGTTCGACCTCGCCGAGGCCCGCGGCCTGATGGCCGCCAACGGCTGGGACCTGACCACCACGCCCGCCGTGTGCCGGAACCCGGGGACGGGCCCGGGGCAGTGCGGTGCCGACATCGCCGCCGGCGACAAGGCGGAGTTCGACCTGGACTACCAGGGCGGCAACGCCGACCTCCCGGGGATCATGGCCTCCTACCGGACGAACCTCGCGCAGTCGGGGATCTCCGTGAACCTCGCCGAGGTGCCCGTCGACCACCTCCAGACCGAAGCCTCCCTCTGCACCCCCGCCAACCCCGACGGCTGCGCCTGGGACGCCGTCATGTACGGCGGCTGGGTCTACTCCCCCCAGCTCTACCCGACCGGCGACTCCCTCTTCGCCACCGGCGCCGCAGCGAACGTCTGGGGCTACTCGGACCCGCACCTGGACGAACTGATCGCCAAGACGATCACCAGCAACGACATCCAGGACATGTACGCCTACGAGGACTACGTCAACGACCACCAGCCGGTGATCTACACCGACGACGTCGTGGCCATCTTCGAGGTGGCCAACGGCCTCCACATGCCGGTCCAGGACCCCTTCGAGGGCTACCAGCCGG
>NZ_BNBY01000003.1:275907-456902 GCF_014656195.1 Kitasatospora xanthocidica
CGGCTTCTCAGGGACCGCAGGCCTTGCGGGAGTTCGGAGCGGTCGGCAGGCCGGGGGCGCGAGTGTAGGTGAGATTCCGGTAACGAGCCGTTCACCCCGCGCGGGCTTCCGGGGAAACACGCGGTTCCTAGTGTCTCCGCTCATGGATGCGAAGCTGTATACGCCCTCGGATGCCGTGCCGGCGGATGCCGCGCCGGCGGCGGGAGCGCCGCCCACGCCCTCACTGCGCGAGACGGTCTACGCGAAGCTCCGCGCGGCCGTGCTCGACGGCGAGTTCGGTGCCCGCGAGCGGCTGGCCGAGGTGCGGCTGGCGGCGCGGTTCGGGGTGTCGCGGACCCCGGTGCGGGAGGCACTGGCGCGGCTGGCGTCCGACGGGCTGATCGAGCGGGGGGACGGCGGCTTCTTCGTCACGATCCCCAACCTCAGGCAGCTGAAGGACTTCTACGAGCTCCGGGTCACCCTGGAGCTGCGCGGTGTCGCACGGGCGATCGAGGACCCCTCCCTCAGGCACGACCCCGCGGTCATCACCGTCGAGCTGGACCGCTGGTACGCGATGCGGAAGTGCCCCCCGGCGCCCGACCCGCGGTTCGTCGTGCAGGACGAGCGTTTCCACGCCGAGCTCTCCCGCGCCTCCGGCAACCCCGCGCTCACCGACGCCCTGGTGGCCGTCAGCGAGCGGATCCGCCAAGTGCGAATGTACGACTTCCTCACCCAGGACCGGGTCGAGACGACCATCGCCGAACACATCGAGATCATGGAACTCGTCCGCGACGGACGGCTCGACGAGGGCTACCGGGCCCTGCACGCCCATGTCGGCGACTCGATGGCCGTGGTGCTGGAACGTGCCCAGCGCGCCATCACCCAGATGGCCGTGCACGCCGACCGTCTCTGAATCCCCCACACACACCCGCACGCCGGAAGGGCTGACCATGAGCACCGCCGAGTCACGGCTGACGACGACCGCACCACCCGGCACCGAGAAGAGCCAGGCGACGAAGGAGACCCTGGAGGACTACACCCTCCGCTTCGCGCCCCGCAGTTACCGCCGCTGGACCCCGATGGTCGTGGCGACCACCGCGCTCGGCGGCATCGCCTACATGGCCGACTTCTCCATCGGTGCCGGCATCGGCCTGGCCCACGGCACCGGCAACGCGCTCGTGGCGATCGCCGTGGCCGCCGTGGTCATCTTCGTCACCGGCTTCCCGCTCGCCTACTACGGCGCCCGCTACAACGTCGACCTCGACCTGATCACCCGCGGCTCCGGCTTCGGCTACTACGGCTCGGTACTGACCAGCGTCATCTTCGCCAGCTTCACCTTCATCTTCTTCGCCCTCGAAGGCTCGATCATGGCCCAGGGCCTCAAGCTCGGCCTCGGGCTGCCGCTGTGGCTGGGCTACGCGGTCTCCACGCTGATGGTGATCCCCCTGGTGATCTTCGGCATGAAGGCGCTCAGCAAGCTCCAGGTGTGGACGACGCCGGTCTGGCTGGTGCTGATGGTCGCCCCGCTGGTCTACCTGATCGCCGACGACCCCGGCAGCGTCGACCGCTTCCTCTCCTACGCCGGCACCGGCGGCGAGGGCGGCGTCAACCCCGCCTCCGTGCTGCTCGGCGCCGGCGTCTGCCTGTCCCTGATCGCACAGATCGGCGAGCAGATCGACTACCTGCGCTTCATGCCGCCCAAGACCGAGGCCAACAAGCGCGGTTGGTGGACCGCCGTGATCATGGCCGGCCCGGGCTGGGTGGTCCTCGGCGCCCTGAAGCAGGCCATCGGCGTCTTCCTCGCCGTCTACATCATCACCAAGGTCGGCGCGGCCGCCGCCCCGGAGCCGATCCAGCAGTTCAAGGGCGCCTTCGACGCGATGATGCCGTCCTGGCTCGTCGTCCCGCTCGCCGTGGCCCTCGTCGTGATCAGCCAGATCAAGATCAACGTCACCAACGCCTACTCCGGCTCGCTGGCCTGGACGAACTCCTTCACCCGGGTCACCAGGCACTACCCCGGCCGGATGGTCTTCGTCCTGGTCAACCTCGGCTTCGCGCTCGTCCTGATGGAGGCCGACATGTTCAGCTTCCTCAACAGCATCCTGGGCTTCTACTCGAACTGCGCGATCGCCTGGGTCGTCACCGTCGCCACCGACATCGGCGTCAACAAGTACCTGCTGAAGCTCTCCCCGCTCCAGCCGGAGTTCCGCCGCGGGATGCTCCACGCCGTCAACCCGGTCGGCGTGGTGGCCTTCACCGCCGCCTCGGGCCTGTCGATCGCCATGTACTTCCACGCCCTCGGCGACACCCTGCAGCCGTACTCCCCCGTGGCCGCCGCCGTCATCGCCTTCGTCCTCACCCCGCTGATGGCGATCGTCACCAAGGGCCGGTACTACCTGCGCCGCACCGGCGACGGCATCGACGAGCCCCTGCTCGACGCCGCGGGCAACCCCAGCGCCGTCACCCTCGACTGCCACGTCTGCCGCCAGCCCTACGAGCGCCCCGACCTGACCGCCTGCGCGACCCACGAAGCGGTCGTCTGCTCGCTGTGCCTGAGCACCGACAAGGTCGGCGACCACGTGCTGCCCGCACAGCCGGTCACCGTCTGACCCCTAGACACCCCGACACGCCCAGAGACACACCTCGCGACACCGGCAGCCCGTCAAGCACCGCCCCCACCGCCCCGCCGCCCGCTCCGGAGGAGCCGCCATCGTGTTCGACACCTTGCTCGTAGCCAACCGCGGCGAGATCGCCTGCCGCATCCTGCGCAGCGCACACGCCCTCGGGTTGCGCACGGTGGCGGTGTACTCCGACGCCGACCGCACCGCCCCGCACGTCCGGATGGCCGACGAGGCCGTACGACTCGGCCCGGCGCCCGCCGCCGACAGCTACCTGCGCGCCGACCTGGTGCTGGAGGCGGCCCTCGCCACCGGCGCGGGAGCGATCCACCCCGGCTACGGCTTCCTCTCCGAGAACGCCTCCTTCGCCGCCGCGGTGGAGGCGGCCGGCCTGGTGTTCATCGGCCCCACCCCGGCCCAGCTGGAGGTCTTCGGCGCCAAGCACACCGCCCGGGCCGCCGCGCTCGCGGCCGGAGTCCCCCTGCTGCCCGGCAGCGGCCTGCTCGCCGACGAGGCGGAGGCCCTGGGCGCGGCGGAGACGGTCGGCTACCCGGTCATGCTCAAGGCCACCGGCGGCGGAGGCGGCATCGGCATGCGGGCCTGTGCCGGACCGGGGGAGCTGCGGGAGGCGTTCACCCAGGTGACCCGCCTGGCCCAGGGCAGCTTCGGTGACGGCGGGGTCTTCCTGGAGCGGTACGTCGACAGCGCCCGCCACGTCGAGGTGCAGGTCTTCGGCGACGGCGCCGGCGGGATCGCCGTGCTCGGCGACCGCGACTGCTCCCTCCAGCGCCGCAACCAGAAGGTCCTGGAGGAAGCCCCGGCACCGGACCTCCCCTCCGACGTCCGAGCCCGACTCCACACGACGGCACGGGAGTTGTGCGCGTCGGTCGACTACCGCTCCGCCGGTACCGTGGAGTTCGTCTACGACGCCGCGCGCCAGGAGGCGTACTTCCTGGAGGTGAACACCCGTCTCCAGGTCGAACACCCGGTCACCGAGGAGACCCACGGCGTGGACCTCGTCGCCTGGATGCTGCGGCTGGCCCGCGGCGAGACCGGTTTCCTCCACGAGCCGGTCCCCCGCGGCCACGCGGTCGAGGCCCGGATCTACGCCGAGGACCCCTCCCTCGACCACCGGCCCAGCTCCGGCCTGCTGACCCGGGTCCGCTTCCCCGACGGCGTCCGCGTCGACGGCTGGGCCGAGACCGGGCAGCTGATCTCCACGGCGTACGACCCCATGATCGCCAAGATCATCGCGACCGGCGACACCCGCGCCGAGGCCCTCGACCGCCTCGCGCGGGCCCTGGCCGACACCAGGATCGACGGCGTGGAGACCAACCTCGGCCTGCTCCGCGCGGTCTGCCAGGCGCCCGACGTGCGGGCCGCCCTGCACACCACCGCCACCCTCGCGGGCATCACCGATCCGCGACCGCGCATAGACGTCGTACGCGGCGGCGCGCAGACCACCGTGCAGGACTGGCCCGGGCGCACCGGCTACTGGGAGGTCGGCATACCGCCCGGCGGCCCGATGGACGACCTCTCCTTCCGCCTCGGGAACACCGCCGTCGGCAACCCCGAGGGCGCGCCGGGCCTGGAGTGCACCCTGGAAGGAGCGGCCCTGCGCTTCTCCCACCCGACGGTCGTCTGCGTGACCGGCGCCCCGGCCGAGGTCCGGGTCGACGGACGGCCCGTCGAGCAGTGGCAGCCGCTGGAACTGGCGGCCGGCCAGGTCCTGGACGTGGGCACCCCGAAGGGCCCCGGCATGCGGACCTACGTCCTCGTCCGCGGCGGCCTCGACCTTCCCGACTACCTCGGCAGCACCGCCACCTTCACGCTCGGCGCCTTCGGCGGGCACGCCGGACGGGCGCTGCGCGCCGGAGACGTCCTGCGCCCGGCCGCGCCCGCCGCCGACGCCCCCGCCCCCTCGGCGGTGCCGGCCGCGGACCGCCCGCACCTCACCACCCACTGGCGGATCGCGGTCAGCGAAGGACCGCACCCCGCACCGGACTTCCTCACCCGCGACGGCCTGCGCACCGTCTACGAGACGGACTGGAAGGTATCCGCCCAGTCCGCCCGCACCGGCGTACGGCTCATCGGCCCGCGTCCCGAATGGGCCCGGCCGGACGGTGGCGAGGCCGGCCTGCACCCCTCCAACGTCCACGACACCGCGTACTCCGTCGGCGCGGTCAACTTCACCGGTGACACGCCCGCCATCCTCGGCCCCGACGGCCCCAGCCTCGGCGGCTTCGCCTGTCCCGTCACCATCGTCCGCGCCGACCGCTGGAAGACCGGACAGCTGCGCCCCGGCGACACCGTGCGCTTCGTCCCCGTCGGCGAGACGACCGCCGACGCCCTGCGCCGCTCCCCCGCCCTGCTCACCCTCCCGACGAACGCCGGCCCGGACGGCGACGACGGTGTCGTCGCCCGCCGCCCGGCCACCGACACCACCCCCGAGGTGACGTACCGGCGCGGCGCCGAGGACAACATCCTGGTCGAGTACGGCCCGATGACGCTCGACCTGTCGCTGCGCATGCGGGTCCACGCCCTCGCCCAGCACCTGCACGCGCTGCGCCCCTCGGGGCTCGTCGACATCACACCGGGCGTGCGCTCCCTGCACCTGCACACCGACCCCGACGTGCTCCCCCTGCGCACCCTCCTCGGTCTGCTCCAGGAGGCGGAGGACCAGCTCCCCGCGACCGCCGACCTGACCGTGCCCAGCCGGGCGGTCCACCTCCCGCTCTCCTGGGACGACCCGACCGTCGAGGAGGCCATCGCCCGCTACACGGCCTCGGTCCGCGACGACGCGCCGTGGAACCCGTCGAACCTCGACTTCATCCGCCGCATCAACGGCCTGGACAGCGTGGAGGACGTACGACGGACGGTCTTCGCTGCCCAGTACCTCGTGCTCGGCCTGGGCGACGTCTACCTCGGCGCCCCCGCCGCCACCCCGCTCGACCCGCGCCACCGTCTGGTCACCACCAAGTACAACCCGGCCCGCACCTGGACCGCCGAGGGCGGGGTCGGCATCGGCGGCGCCTACCTGTGCGTCTACGGCATGGAGAGCCCCGGCGGGTACCAGCTCATCGGCCGCACCGTCCCCGTCTGGGGCGGCCTGCGCCCGCCCCGCTCCTTCGCCGACGGCCAACCCTGGCTGCTGCGCTTCTTCGACCGGATCATCTGGCACCCGGTGAGCCCGGAGGAACTCCTCGACATCCGCGCCGACCTCACCGCCGGACGCACCGCCCTGGACATCCGGCCCGGCACCTTCTCCCTCGGCGAGCACGAGAGGTTCCTGCGCGAGAACGCCGACAGCATCGCGGCCTTCCGCACCCGCCAGGCGGCCGCCTTCGAGGCGGAACGCCAGGCGTGGGAGAAGGCGGGCGAGTTCGCCCCCCGTGAGGCACCGGAGGCGGTCGTCCAGGACGCCGCTTCCTTGACCCTCGAACCGGGCAGTGTCCTGGTCGAGGCGCCGCTCAGTTCGACCGTGTGGAAGGTCAAGGCGCGGCCGGGAGACCGGGTCGAAGCCGGCCAGCCGCTCCTCGTGCTGGAGGCCATGAAGATGGAGGTGGTGGTCCGGGCCCCCGCCGGCGGCGTCATCGCCGACGTGCTCGTCACCCCCGGCCAGCAGATCGACGGCGGCACCCCGCTGGCCGTCGTCAGGGAGTCCACCATGGAATCCGTCGTTGAATCCGTCGTTGAATCCGTCCTGGAAGAGGAGACCGCATGACCCAGGCCCCGACCGTCAGCTGCGCCGAGCGCGTCACCGACGCCTACCGGCGCATCGCCGAAGCCGACCGGCCCGAGGTCTGGATCACCTTGCGCCCCGAGACCGACGTCCTGGCCGAGGCCGGCGAGCTGGACCGGCGCATCGCCGCGGGGGCCGAACTGCCCCTGGCCGGCACCCTGGTGGCCGTCAAGGACAACATCGACGTGGCCGGCCTGCCCACCACCGCCGCCTGCCCCGACTACGCCTACCCGCCGGGGCGCTCGGCGCCCGCCGTGCAACGGCTGGTGGACGCGGGCGCGCTCGTCCTCGGCAAGACGAACCTGGACCAGTTCGCCACCGGTCTGGTCGGCACCCGCAGCCCCTACGGCCCCGTCCGCAACGCGCTGCGCCCCGAGAAGATCTCCGGCGGCTCCAGCTCCGGTTCGGCGGTCGCCGTCGCCCTGGGCATCGCCGACATCGCCCTCGGCACCGACACCGCCGGCTCCGGCCGCGTCCCCGCCGCCCTCAACGACATCGTCGGCATCAAGCCCACGCTCGGACTGGTCCCCACCACCGGAGTCGTCCCCGCCGCCCGCTCCTACGACGCCGTCACCGTCTTCGCCCGTACCCTCACCGAGGCCCAGCGGGCCCTGGCCGTGATGATCGGCCCCGACGAGGGCGATCCGCTCAGCCGCGCCTGGCCGGAGGACGTGCGGCTGTCGGCCCCGGAGCACCCCCGCCTCGCGGTCCCCCGGGACGAGGACCTCGCGCCGCTCTCGCCGGAGGCGCGGGCCGCGTTCCGTACGGCCGTCAAGCGCCTGGAGGCCGCCGGCGCCGAGGCCACCGTCATCGACGTCTCGCCCCTGCTGCAGGCGGCACGCCTCCTCTACGACGGCGCGCTCGTCGCCGAACGCTACGCCGCCGTGGGCGAGTTCATCGCCGGTGACCCGTCGGCCGCCGACCCGACCGTGGCCGGGATCATCCTCGCCGCCGGCGGACTGCCCGCCCACGCCCTGGCCGCCGACCAGGAACGCCTCGACGGGTACAAGGCGCTCGCCCGCCGCCTCCTGTCCGGCTACGACGCGCTGCTGCTGCCGACCACCACCGAGCACCCCGACATCGCCGCCGTCCAGGCCGACCCCGTGGCCGTCAACTCCCGCCTGGGCACCTACACCAACTTCGTCAACCTCCTCGACCTCGCCGCCGTCGCCGTGCCGGCCGGCGAGGCCGACGGCAGCCCCTTCGGCGTCAGCGTCATCACCCGCGCCTTCGAGGACCAGCCCGCCCTCGACATCGCCGCCCGCCTCACCGACGAACAGGCTCCGACTCCCCTGCCCGGCACGGGACTCGACCTCGCCGTCTTCGGCGCCCACCTGCGCGGCCAGCCCCTCAACCACCAGCTCACCGACACCGGCGCACGCTACGCGGGCGAGGTCACCACGAGCGCGGCCTACCGCCTCACCGCGCTGACCACCGTCCCGCCGAAGCCCGGCCTGGTCCGGGTCGGCCCGGGCGCCGGAGGCCCGATCGCCGGAGAACGCTGGACCCTCTCACCCGCGGCCCTCGGCCGCTTCCTGGCCGCCCTGCCCTCCCCCATGTCGCTGGGGCGGATCGAACTCGCCGACGGCACCTGGGTGCTGGGCTTCCAGTGCGACCCGCACACCGCGTCCACCGGAACGGACATCACCCACCACGGCGACTGGCGCACCTACCTCGCGACCGGCGCCTCCTGACCGTCGCTGCCGCGGCGGCGGCCGCCGGGCTCCTCGGGAGGAGTCGAGGCCCCGGCGGCCCGCACGACACCCGGCCTTAACGCCGGGGACGTGGGGGTGTGACGAACGGCCAGCAGAATCCACCACACGCCCATCGATGCGGAAGATTCATTCCGCTGTACGGAATTCTTCCGGGAAGGGGATTCGCATGACCGACGCATCCGCGCCGGCCCGAAACCGGGCCGTGGCCGTGCTGCTCTCACCGTTCGCCCAGGTCATCGCCGCTATCGGGCTCGGGATCGCGGTGGGGAACCTGTGGCCGGACGGCGCTCACCACCTCAAGCTGATCGGTGACGCCTTCCTCAACGCGATCAAGGCCGTCATCTCGCCGCTGGTCTTCTGCGTGGTGGTGCTCGGGATCGCCAAGGCCGGCGACATCAAGACCGTCGGACGGATCGGCGTCAAGGCACTGATCTGGTTCGAGGTCGTCAGCACGGTCGCGCTGCTGGTCGGCCTGGCCGCCGGCAACCTCCTGGAACCCGGGCAGGGCTTCGCCGGTGGTCACCCGAAACTCGACGCCGCGGCCGTGGACCAGAAGACCGCAGGCGCCCAACTCCCCGGTTTCACCGGCTTCCTGCTGAACCTGGTGCCGACCAGCGCGGTCGGGGCCTTCGCCAACAACCAGCTGCTGCAGGTGCTGTTGCTGGCCGTGCTCTGCGGGACGGCGATCGGACACCTGGGCCACACCCGCACCCCGCTGGTCCTGCAACTGGTCGACCAGGCCGGTCAGGTGATCTTCAGGGTCGTCGGGTACGTGATGAAGCTCGCGCCCCTCGCCGCGTTCGGCTCCGCCGCCTACCTGATCGGCCAGTACGGCATGTCGGCGCTCTCCTCGTACGGCGCCCTCATCGCCTGCTGCTACGGTGCCGCGCTGCTGTTCGTGGTGGGCCTGGCCGTGCTGCTCAAGGTGTTCACCGGGCTCAGCCTGTGGCGCTTCCTCCTCTACACCCGGTCCGAGTTCTCGCTCGCGGTGGCGACGGCGTCCAGCGAGGTCGTGCTGCCGAGGATGATGCAGAAGCTGCGCGACGCGGGCGCCGGCGAGGCGCCGACCGGGCTGGTGCTGCCGACCGGCTACTCCTTCAACCTCGACGGGGCGTCGATCTACCTCTCCGTGGCCACCCTGTTCATGGCGCAGGCGCTCGACGTGCACCTGTCGCTGGGCCAGCAGGTCACCATCGTGCTGATGCTCATGCTCACCAGCAAGGGCATGGCCGGCGTCCCGGGCTCCGCGTTCCTGGCCCTGTCGGCGACCGCCGCCGCCGTGCACGCCTTCCCCGCAGGCGCGGTGGCTCTGCTGCTCGCGGCGGACCGCCTGATGGACACCATGCGCGTGGTCACCAACCTGCTCGGCAACTGCGTCGCGACCTTCGTCGTGGCCCGCTGGGAGGGTCTGCTGGACATCGGCCGCGCCAAGGCCGCACTCGCCGGAGAGCCGGTGTCCACGGAGCGCGGCGCACGCGACACGACGACTGACCACCCGGAGCGGAGTGCGCCCGTACCGGTGGCCGCGCTCGACTGAGCCACCGGCCGGTGGGCGTCCCTCAGGAACGGGGTGGCCGCCTCAGCGCTCCGGACCGCCGAACCACCGGCCGGCGGCCCGCTCGAAGGCCGCACGATCGAAGGCCGAACGCTCGAAGGCCGCACCATCGAAGGCCGCACCATCGGGTTCGCGATCGCCCGCCCAGGCGACCGTGCCGTCGGGCCGGACGAGCACGGCGCCCAGGCCGAGGTCGTTCCTCGCCGTCCCGGCCGTGTACCGGATCCGGCCCTCCCAGCCCGTCGCCGAACCGTGCAGGGCCCGGTCGGCGGTGAGGTCGAGCAGGACCCCTCGCCCGTCGTGCATCAGGTCACCGAGGCGGGTGCCGTCCGCGAGGCGGAGGTCCGGGGCGCTGCGGCCGGTCAACGGGTGTTCGCCGCCGAGGTCGTAGCGGTTGGCCGAGCCCGACGTCCGCTCGAAGACGTAGGTCGTCCCGTCCCGGGTCCCGAGCAGGTCCCGGACCACTCCCTGGATCGCCCGGGCGTGCGGGTCCGGCCTCATGACCTCCACCTGGGCGCGTGACCAGTCGAGCACCGCCGCGCCGATCGGATGGCGCTCACCGGTGTAGGTGTCGAGAAGCCCGTCCGGCGCGTGCCCCCGCACGGTCGCCGCGAGCTTCCATCCCAGGTTCACGGCGTCGCCGAGGCCGAGGTTGAGTCCCTGCCCGCCGAGCGGGGAGTGGATGTGGGCGGCGTCGCCCGCGAGCAGCACCCGCCCCTGGCGGTAGGTCGTCGCCTGCATCGCCCGATCGGTGAAGGTCGAGGCGAGCCGGACGTCACTCAGGGTCACGTCGGTGCCGGAGACCCGGCGCAGGACCTCCTGGAGCTGGTCGCGGGTCGGTGGCTGCGAGCGGTCGAAGGCTCCGCCGTCGAAATCCATCACGCCGATGTGCCCGTCCAGGTGCGTCCGGAGGTACAGGCCCATCGGCGTCAGGTTGAACCCGGGGCGCAGCTTCTCCGGATCGGCGACCGTGGCGTGCATGACGTAGCCGGTGAACTGCGGCTCGGTGCCGACGAATTCGAAGCCCGCGTGCCGGCGCACCGCGCTGCGCCCGCCGTCGCAGCCGACGAGCCAGCGCGCCGGGTACTCGTGCTCGCCGGCCCGCGCGACCACACTCCCGTCGTGCTGGTCGACGGCCGTGACCGTGACGCCGCGCCTGATCTCCACGCCGAGCTCGGACGCCCGCTCGGCGAGCACCGTCTCGACCGCTTCGAGGTTCGTCACCGCACCCTCGGCCGCCGGGCCGGACAGCCGGAACGGCAGGGCGGTGAGGTCGACCTTGGCCGGGTCGAGCATCATGCCGGCGAAGTGGCCCGCGCCGCGCGGGGGTGACGGTTCGTCCGCGTCGAGGTCCGCACCGGGGTCCGCACCGGAGTCCCCCTCCGCGTCGTCGAGGGCGCCCGAGGCCGTCAGCAGCGGGCGCAGCAGCCCCCGGCGGTGGAACGCCTCGACCGACGCGGCGGACAGGCCCCGCATCCCGAGCGGTTCCGCCTTCCACGGGGAGCGCGGCTCCGGCTCCCGCTCCAGCACCAGGACGGAACAGCCCGCGAGGCGCAGCTCGCAGGCGAGGAACAGGCCGACCGGGCCGGCGCCCACGATCGCTACGTCATGCATGAGAACTCCTCGTTCCGAAGCGGGGGTCGAACGGCTCATCGGCCGTACTCGGTGATCATGTCGGCCAGGCGCCGGGCCGTGTTGTCGCCGGAGTCGGCTCCCTGGACCTGGGCGCCTTCGAAGACGACGTCCTCGGTGGGGCGGGCGAACATGGCCTGCTCGTACGCGGTGAGCACGGCCTCGACGTCGTCGGGGTGTGCGGCGAGGGCCGTGCCGAGTTCGGCGCCGTCGAGCATGGCCAGGTTGGCGCCTTCGCCGTTCGGGGCCACGAGGTGGGCGGCGTCGCCGACCAGGGCCACCCCCGGGACCCGGTTCCACCGGTGCCCGATCGGCAGGGTGTAGTGGGGGCGCAGGACGCGGGCGAGGACGAGGCCGCTGAGCCCGGCGCCGACGATCGTGACAGGCGTGTTCATGCTGGTGTCTCCTTCGGGATCGAGGCCGCCCGGTGAGCTCCGGCCGGCCGCCTCCGGAATGTCAGGCACTCAGAGACTGACCCGGGCCGCTCACACGGCGCACACACGGCACTGACAGCGGCTCACATGCGGCTGACACGCCCGTACGGCGGTGACGGGGGGCTGCTCGGTCTGCCAGCACTCACCACGAAGGGTCCGCCGACACGTCGGCGGACCCTCAGGAGTGATCGCGGTCGGCGATCTGTCGGCGATCTGTCTGCGGCGGGAAGACGTCCCTCAGCGGGTGTGGGCGATCTGCGAGTTGACCGCGCACCACTGGCCCTTCGCCATGTCTCCGGTCGTGTTGTCCGGCACGTCGAAGGCGGCCACCGCACCCGGCTGGAAGACCAGGACCATGCTGGAGCCGCCGTAGCTGAAGTACCCCAGCTCGTCGCCCTTGCCGACCGTCTGCCCCGGCGTGACCCCGATGGTGAGCGAGGAGATCTCGGTGATGCCGACGGGCATCACGCAGACGACGCCGACGGGGTCGGCGCTCTTGATGAAGACCAGGGCGCGGGCATTGACCGAGGCCTCGTAGATCTGCGACTGCACTCCGGCGTCCTCGTCGTGGCCCGCCGATTCGAGCTCCGTGAACGTCAGCCCCTCGACCACCCGGGCGCTGATGACCGTACCGCCGACCGGTGCGTGCCAGCGGTGGTAGTCACCGCCGGAGAGGAACGACTGGTAGACGTCGCCGCCCACGAAGCCCTCCGTCAGATCGCTGCCGTCCAGCATGTCGTAGAGGGAGTAGCGCTGGCCCTTGACCCAGAACTCGTCGGTGCGCTGCACGTTCCCCTGGATCCTGACCACCCTGCCGTCGTTGGGGGCGACGATGACCTTGGGATCCGTGCCGCCCGCGACCGGCCGCTTCTCGGGCCTGATCTCCCGGTGGAAGAAGTCGTTGAACGAGGCCAGCCCGCCGTAGGGCCGCCCGAAGTCGATCTCGAAGTCGTCGAGCTTGAGCTGCTGCCGAGCCGCCGGTGACAGCCATTGGTCGGTGGTCAGCACCTCACGGCTGGCGGGGCTGTCCAGGTACGCGCACCACTCCCGCATGATCCCCACGAGCGCCCTGTTGAGGTCCCTGTTGCGGAAGACCGCCTCCCCGGCCGGCGTGAACATCATGTCGTGCCGCACGATCGCGTTCCGCGCCTGCTGCCGCTCGACGTACCCGCCGACCTCCTCCAGCCAGGCGTGGACGA
Source organism: Kitasatospora xanthocidica (assembly GCF_014656195.1). Taxonomy (GTDB): domain Bacteria; phylum Actinomycetota; class Actinomycetes; order Streptomycetales; family Streptomycetaceae; genus Kitasatospora; species Kitasatospora xanthocidica. The sequence continues at coordinate 288,782 of NZ_BNBY01000003.1, forward strand.
CGGACCGGTCCTCCGGCAGGTACCCGCCCGCCCGGCCGAACGAGTTCCGGTAGCGGGCCTCGACGGCCTGCTCGCTGTACTGGTTACCGTTGCTGTACGTCATCGGGCTCCCTCACCTGACTGGTGAACTGAACGCGACAGGGAAGTCCTGACTCCGCGTCCACGTTCGGCAGCACGACCTCGACCCGCGGCGCGGGGTGCCCCGCGGGGTGCCGCACGACCCGGACGAGGCCCTTCGAAACGATCTTGATTCCGCCCACCCCGATAGAATTATCCGCACACGATCTACTGGGTGTCCATCCGGCTCATCACGCGGAGTCACATCGGTCGGGTTTCCACCACAGGGCAGGGGCCCGCAACCCACCACCCACACGTGGCGAGTGGACGATCAACGGGTGGCCGACTGCCACCGGAGGCGAGTTCGGCCGAACCCGTACCGATCGACGGTGTCCCGCGCAAGGATGTGCGCCGTCGAATGATTGACGGAGGATCAGATCATGAACGAAGTGATGCCGCCGCGGCGGCCGGGGGACGGCGCGGGAGCGGAAAGCGGGACGAACGTCGTCAACGTGATCACCAACTCGACGGTCCACGGCTCGGTCGTCCAAGGCGGCACCGTCCACCTGCCGCCGCCCCCACCACCGGAATGGCCGGTGTCCATCGGCGTCATCCCGATCCTGGCCAGCGCCTTCCAGCCGCGCACCGCCGTACGCGAGGCGATCGACCAGGTGCGGGCCGGGAACGAGACGGTGGTGCTCTCCCAGGTCCTCGCCGGGGGCGGCGGAGTCGGAAAGAGCCAGCTGGCGGCCCACTACGCCTGGCAGGCCCTGGAGGACGGCGTCGACGTGGTGGTCTGGGCGGCCGCCGCCGACCCGGTCTCCGTCCTCCTCGCGTACGCCGAGGCCGCGGCCGCCGTTCAGCTGCCCGGTGCCACCAACGCCGCCGACCGCGTCGACCAGGACGCCCGGCGCTTCCTGAACTGGCTCAGCAGCACCGAGCGCAGCTGGCTGGTGGTCCTCGACGACGTCACCGACTTCACCGCCACCGGGCCGCTGTGGCCCGGGCGGTCACGCCGTGGCAACGGCCGGGTCCTCGCCACCACCCGCCAGCGCGGCGCCCACGCCTCCGGCGGCGGGCGGGCCGTCGTCCCGGTCGACGTCTACGACACGGCCGAGGCCGTCGCCTACCTGCGCGAACGCCTCACCGGCGCCGGCTACCCCTACCTGCTCGACCCCCGGGCCGAGGACCTCGCCGAGGCGCTCGGACGGCTGCCGCTCGCCCTCGCCCACGCCGCCGCCTACATGGTCAACCAGCAGCGCACCTGCACGGCCTACCTGGACCTCTTCCGGGAGCGCACCCGCACCCTGGACGCCGTGCTGCCGCCCGAGGCGGACACCGAACTGTACGGGCGGCCCGTCGCCGCGGCGCTGCTGATCTCGCTGGACGCCGCCCAGCAGACCGAACCCAAGGGCCTCGCCGTCCCGGCCGTCCGGCTGGCGGCCCTGCTCGACCCCGCCGGACACCCCCGCGAGCTCTGGACCACCGACGCGGTGACCGAGTACCTCGCGAAGCAGCGCGCCGCCGGAGCGACCGGACCGGACTCCCCGCCACGCGCCGGCGGCCCGGACGCGGAGCCGGCCGAACCGGGGGAACCTCCGCCGGTCAGCGCCGACGAAGCGCTCACCGCCCTCGCCGTCCTGCACACCTACAACCTGATCAGCAGCTACCCGGCCGGGGTCGACCTCCCGCACCGGGGCCCGGTGGCCGCCCACCGGGAGGTCTCCATCCACGCCCTCACCGCCCGCGCCGCCCGGGACACCACCCCGGAACCGACCCCCACCCAGTCCGCGGTGATGTTCGCGATGTACCAGCTCTGGCCGGCGGAGGACCACCTCGACCACCGCCTCGCCGCCAGCCTCCGGGCCAACACCGCGACCCTGCGCGACACGGTCGGCAGCGAGGTCCTCCGGCTCTTCCCGGGATTCGCGCTACGGGACAGAGCAGGGCTGAGCCTCCTCGCCGCCGGCCTGCACACCGAAGCCGTCGACCACTGGGAGGAGGAGGTCGAGGCCAACCTGGCCGAACTCGGTCCCGAGGACCAACGCACCCTCATCTCCCAGGCCAACCTGGCCGCCGCCTACGAGCAGGCCGGCCGTGCCACGGACGCCGTCGTGCTCCGGAAACGGGTCGCGGTCGAACATGAGCGCCTCTTCGGAGCCGACTCCCCCGAGACCCTCGACATCCTCGGCTCCCTCGCCGCCTCCTACACCCAGATCGGCTTCGAGAGCGACGCGGTGACGCTCAAGGAGCACGTCCTGGCCGCCCGGGAACGGGTGCTCGGCCCGCTCCACTCCGACACCGTGAACTCGCGGAACAACCTCGCGCTCACCTACGAGATCAACGGGCGGTACGAGGAAGCGCTGGCCCTGAAGGAACAGGTGGTCGTCGAACTCGCGAACCTGCTCGGCGCGCAGGAGCATCCCCGGATGCTCATCGCCCTGGCGAGCCTCGCCTCCAGCTACGCCCAGGCCGGCCGGCTGGCGGACGCGATGGAGATCGAGGAGAACGTGCTGGAGGCCTCCGAGCGCATCCTCGGGCCCGACCACCCCGACACCATGGCCGTCCGGGTCTCCCTCGCCTCCTCGTACGCCGCGACGGGCCGGGGCGAGGAGGCCCTCGCCCTGCGACGGCAGGCCGTGGCCGACCAGACACGGGTCCAGGGCCCGGAGCATCCCGACACCCTCAAAGCCCTCGCCGACCTCTCGGTGTCCTGCCGGAGGACGGGGCGCCACGACGAGGCCGTCGAGATCGCGGAGCGGGTACTACCGCTCCGGTCGCGAGTCCTCGGACGGGACCACCCGGACACCCTGATCTCCGCCGCCAACCTGGTCAACGCCTACGCCACGGCAGGCCGACCGGGGCGGGCCCTGAAACTCGCCGAGGCCCTGCGCCCCCACCAGGAACGCGTCTTCGGCCCGCACGACGACAGCACGCTGGCGGGGCGCCACGCCGTGGCACTGCTACGCGTCCTCCGGGGCGAGTCCGTCCTCGCCGAGGATCCGGCACGGGCCGCGAAGGACGCCGAGCTGGCCATCGAGGCCGTCGGCCCGCACGTCGAACCCCGGCTGCCGGCCCTCGACGAGGCGCTGGAAGACGCCCGCCGCCTCGCCGAGGCGGCCCGCGCCGCGCTCCGGGCGCGCGAGGGTGCCCCCGGGGGCGGGGGCAAGGGCTGAGCCGGCGATACCGGCGGGTCCCCGGACACCCTCGCACGTCCCTGACCCTCGCGGCAGGACGGTCAGTGTGTGAACGCGTCCTTGACCCCGCGCACACCGGATCGCCGGTACGGCGTGGCGCTTCAGCGCTTCGACGGCCCCGCTCGGTTTCATGGTCCCGACCGGCCGTCCGGCGGGGCCGAGGACTGAGCGGCTGAGGGGCTGATGTGGTGAGCGGCATGTCGGCACGGGGTGCGGAGGACGGCCGGGGGAACCCGTCGCGCCGGCGGCTGCTGGCCGTGGCGGCGACGGTGCCGGTGCTGGTCGGATCCGCTCCGAGGGCGGCCGCGGTGGAACCGGCCCGGCGGCAGACGGTGATGCCGGTGCCTACCGTGGAGGCGGACTGGGGTGAGGTGGCCGAAGTCCTGGGCCGGCCGGGCACGATGGCGGACGGCTCGGTCTACCGGGTGCGCTTCACCCGGCAGGACCTGCCGGTGACCACCTACGGCGTCCGGCTGTTCGTGGGCTCCTACGCCGCCTTCACCCGCTACGGCGACGGCCGGACACTGCTGATGGGCAGCCTGTCGGTCACCGAGGCCGAACTGCAGCCCGCCGTCGACGCGCTGCACGAGGGCGGGCTGGACGTGACCGCGGTCCACAAGCACCTGCTCGCCCACGAGCCGGCCATGTGGTGGGTCCACTTCCACGGACACGCCCTCGCCCCCTCGGCCCTGGCCCGCACCCTGCGCGCGGCACTGGACGCCACCGACACCACCCCCGCCGCCTGACCGGGCGTCATCCGCACCGGCCGTCCGCCGGCCGCAACCAGTGCGGCATCGCCACCGAGGCCGACCTACCCGTCCTCAACCGCCCCGCCCCCTACCAGAACCCCTGGCCCACGCTCCCCCAGCCACCGTCGGGTCCGGCTCGCCCGGGCGAACCTCCGGGCGTCCCCGGACCGCGCGATCCGTGAGCCGGCCGGGCGGCAGTGACAGGTCCGCCCACACGGCCTTGCCTCCGTTGAGGGGGTAGTGCCCCCAGCGCACGGCCAGGCGTTCCACGATCATCAGCCCGTAGCCGCCGTGCCCGGCCGGCCGGTGTCCGGCGCGGCGCGGCGGCTCGGGGCTCGGGTCGGTGACCGTGACGCGCAGCCGGGCGCCGTGCTGGGTGAGGCCGAGGTCGCAGGGGCCGTCGGCGTGGCGTACGGCGTTGGTGACGAGTTCGGCCGTGACCAGCAGGACGTCGTCGGATGCGGCGGGCGGGTCGGCGAGGTGCCGGTCCCGTACGAACCGGCGGGTGAAGGCGATGGCGTCGCTGACGCAGTACGGATTGCCGTCGGTGTCGAGGGTGAGCCGGCGCTGGTGGTGGGAGGCCGCAGGGGCGGGGGTGGGACACATGGAAGGACCCGGCCTGTCCGGAGCTTCTTCGTGGTCGGGCGTGTGCCCCGCTCCGATCCGCCCAAACCGTTCCGTGCGGAGGGTTCAGTGCGGAGCTTCAGCGCGGCGCGGCGGGCGGCCGCAGGCTGTGGCGGACGGCCTGTTCGGCGGTGGCACGGACCGGGAAGAGCGGGGCGGTCTCGGTGATCTCCAGGACCCGGCGCACCATGTCGCTCGGCGCCACCAGGACCAGTGCGGTCGGTCGGCCGAGTGTCCGTTGTCGCAGCGTGAGCAGGAGGTTGAGGCCGGTGGAGGTGAACAGTTCCACCCGGGAGAGGTCGACCGCGAGGACGGAGGGTGCCCGGTCGAGGGCGGCGTTCAGCGCGTGTGCGGCGATCGGTTCGCTGTCCATGGTCACGTCGCCCGCCAGGGCGCAGACGAGCGCGTCCCCGATGGCCACGGTGTCACTCTTGAGACGGACGGACATGGGAAGGTCTCCTTCACGTACCGTTTCCATCCTCACCCGCTCACCGCATATGTCAAGATTTGCGTGAATCGAATGTCGTGTTTTCGACACCGTGAACCGGCGGTCGTACGCTGAGAGACGTGGAGAACGGCACCGCTCCGGGTGGGTCGTGGACCTTCCTGACCAACCACGCCCGCGTGCTCGTCCAGATCGCGCGCGACCCCGGCATCCGGGTCCGCGACATCGCCGCGCGCTGCCTGCTCACCGAGCGGGCCGTCCAGCGCATCATCGCGGATCTCGAAGAGGCCGAGTACCTCTCCCACGAACGCCGCGGACGCGCGAACCACTACCACGTCATCGACGGCAAGCAGCTGCGGCACCCGGCCGACAGCGGCCCCACGATCGCCGAACTCCTCGCCACCCTGCTGCGCTCGTCGACCGACGGCACTGCCGCGGCCCCGGCGGCCGGGCCGGGCGACGCGGCCTGAACCGGGCGCGCGGTCAGTCCGTGTCGCGGAACCAGGCGAGGGCGGTGTCGATGTCGAGGTGGTCGGGCTCCGATCCGGCGGGCACCAGCGTGAAGGCGTCCGCGAGGAAGGCGGTGACGGCGGCCTCCGGGGCGCTGAGCACGGCCTGGCCGTCCGGGCTCCGCAGGGTGATGAGGACTTCACCGGCGGTTCCCGGCCTGACCTTGACGTCGCCGTTGCCGGCCGGGGCGTGGCGGCCCTCGTTCAGCAGGTCGCGACTGAAGTACCAGCACACCTCGGCGTCGGGGCCGGTGCAGCCGCACGGGGTCAGCGGAAACACCAGACACGCCGCGTAGGGAAGGGCGGTGTCGAAGCGGAGTTCCACGTCCACCGGCAGATCGGGCAGCGGGCTGTCGGGGAACGTGACGGGCATCGGGCGGACAGCGGACTTCTGCATCGGGTCGCCCTCCTGCGACGGTGGTGCGCGCCGGCCCGGGCGGACCGACGTGTGTCAACGGCGCCTACCCGTCGCCGCGCATGCCAGTCGGCGGGTCCGGAATCTCCACAACTCCCATGCGTCCGGCGCACGTTGCCCGCCACACCCGCGCCGTCCGGCCCGGTCCGCCGGTCAGGGCTCCTGGCGGGCCCGGACGACGGCGCTCCCGACCAGCGCGCCGCCGTAGACGGTGTAGCCGACGCCGATCAGCCACGTCTGGACGACCAGCACCGTGCCGACGGTGCCGTAGGAGATGGCGTTGGACACCAGCAGCGGCGCGAAGACCACCCGGGAGAACAGCCGGAGGCCGGCCAGCGCCGCCATCGTCGCGACGGCTCCCGGCAGCAGGTCCCGCGGCGGGACGCGGCCGGCGAGCAGCAGCCGCTGGAGCCACCAGAACAGCAGGACACCGCCGACGGTCGTCGCGACGATCCGGAAGGTCGGCTGGACGGTCGAGTGGCGCCAGAACGTGCCGCTCCAGGCCGCCAGCACGATGTAGCCGGTCAGCCCGGCCAGGCCGAGGGCCTGGCGCCAGATCGCGTGCCACGGCCCGCGGTCGAGCTGCCAGATGCGCTCGTACACGCCCTGGACGGCGGCCATCAGGGAGACCCCGAAGACGGCCAGCGCGGCCAGGCCGAAGCCCGTGGTGGTGCTGAGTACCTGGCCGCGGGAGACGAAGAGCCGGTGGACGGCGGTGGCGCCCTCGCCGGTGAGGCCGAGGCCGTCGGTGATCCACTCGGCGATGCCGCTGCCGCGCGAGGGGAAGGCGGCCGCGATGACGATCAGCAGCGGGACGAGCGTCACGAAGAACAGCGCCGCGAACGCCATCGACCGCTGGAGCAGTTCGATGGTGCGGCCCTGCCCCCACACACCCTTGACCGTCGCCCGCAGGACCCGCCACGTACGCACGGCCGCTCACCCGGGTGCGCCGTGCGGCGACGGTCGGTTCATGGTCACTGGATCCTCACTGCGCCGGGTGCCCGTTGCCGGATCTGAGCCCTCAGGATGCCACCGGGGGCCGCACGCGACGACCCGGCGGCGCGGTGTGAGGGCTACTCCAGCACGGGCTTTGCCAGCTGAACGGCGACCAGGCAGGTGTCGTCGTCGGTGTCGGCCGGGCTGAGTTCCAGCAGGCGGTCGAGGTACCGCTCCAGGTCGGGGCCGGGCGCGCCGGCGGCGCGGATCAGCTGGTCGACGGACTCCTCGACCGGGCGGTCCCGGCGCTCCACCAGACCGTCGGTGTAGAGCAGCAGGACGTCGCCCGGGGGCAGGTGGGCGGTGTGCTCCTCGTACCGGGCGTCCTCCAGGGCGCCGAGCAGGATGCCGTGCGGCAGCGGCAGCACGTGGGCGCCGTCCGGTCCGACCAGGATCGGCGGCAGGTGGCCGGCCCGCGCCCAGCGCAGCCCGCCGTCGGCCTGGTCGAGCAGCACGCAGACGGCCGTGGCGGTGACATGGCCCGGTTCGCGCAGGGCGATCGTGTTGGCCCACTCCAGCAGCCGGGCCGGGCCGGCCCCGGTGACCGCGAGGCCGCGCAGCGCGTGCCGCAGCGCGACCATGCCGGTGGCGGCGAACACGCCGTGCCCGGCGACGTCCCCGACGGCGAGCAGCACGCGCTGGTCGGGCAGCGGCAGCACGTCGTACCAGTCGCCGCCGACCCGGTCCCGCTTCGCGGCCGGGCGGTAGCGGACGGCGGCGCGCAGGCCGGTGGCGCCGAGCGGGGGCGGTGCCGCGGGCAGGATGGCCTGCTGGAGCCGCAGGGCGAGCCGCTCGCCCTCGGCCGCCTCCTGTTCGGAGTCGGCGAGACGCGCCCGGGTGGCGCCGAGCGCGACCTCCGTCCGGTGCTGGGCGGACACGTCGTGGAAGGCGCCGCGGACGGCGCTCAGCCGGCCCTGGTCGTCGAGGACGGGCTCGGCGATCACGCGGGTGTAGCGGTGGGCGCCGTCCGGGCGGACCAGCCGGAAGACGGCGGACGCGGTCCGGTGCCGGTGGCGGACGGTGTCCAGCAGGCGCCGGATCGCGGGCTCGTCGTCGGGGTGGGTGTGCCGGGCGAGCCGGGCCAGCGGAACGGGGGCGGCGTCGGGCGGCAGCCCGTAGATCTCGCGCAGGCCGTCGCTCCAGCGGACCCGGCCGGTGTCGAGCCGCTCCTCGAAGCCCGCGACCCGGGCGAGCCGCTGGGCCTGCCGCAGCAGGTCGGTCTCCTCCTCCGCGTCACCCTGCCCGGGCTCGGGCTGCCAGCCGACCAGCAGCCGGTCACCGTACGGGGCGGCGGTGAGCAGGACGGTGGCGGGAACGGCGAGGACGTCCCGCTGGGCGAGGGCGTCCCGCCGGAAGACCAGTCGCACCCGCTCGCCGGGCAGTGGGGCCCCGGTCTCGTGCACCCTGAGCAGCCGTTCGAAGAGGCCGGCGGCACAGGCGACCGGATAGGCCTCCAGCAGCGAGGTGCCCTCCAGCGCGTCCTGCGGGCGGCCCAGCGGATCGTGGAAGTGCGCGTTGGCCCGCACGATCGTGAAGTCGTCGACCTGACCCCGGCGGACGACCGGCTCCAGCAGCAGGGCCGGGGTGGGCAGGCCTTCGAGGAGAGCGGTGTCCTCGTCGGCGGACGGGGCAGGGGTCCGGGCCTCGGCCAGGAGGGTCGCGCAGAGGTCGGCGAGGGCGTAGAGCCGGCGGCGCTGGAGCCCGCCGAGCGCCGGGGCGGGGCCGGGCACGGGCCACAGCAGCTCCAGCGCGCCCTGCCGGCGGCCCCCGACGAGGAGGGGGAGGACGGCCCTGGCCGAACCGGCGCCCACCGAGGGGCCGTCGCTCCCCGGGTCGCCGGGCCACAGCTCCGGCCCGCCTCCGACGACGCGCTGGGCCGGGGTGGGGACGCCGGGCGGGACGCGGCTCCAGGCGGCGGCCTCGGCGGCGGGCAGCCCGGCGTGCGCGGCGAGGGCGAGCGCGCCGCCCGGCAGGCGCTGCCACAGGGCGACGGCGTGGACGCCGAGCGCGCGTCCCGTCTGCTCCAGGACGGCTTCGGCGGCGCGTCGCGGGTCGGGGAGGGCGGCGAGCGCGGGGGTCAGCGGCGCCGAAGCGGGCTCCCCCGCGGGTGACGCGGGTTCGGGCTCCCCGGCAGGTTGCTCGGGCGGTGGGCCGGGCGCTGGCCCCGCCACGCCGGCGATGTCGGCGGCCAGGGCGACGACCGGTACGCCGGCCTCCCGGGCGAGCCGGGCGAGGTGGGCGGCGGCCTCGGCGGGGAGCACGCCGAGGCGCTCGGCCAGCATCCCCGTGGCGAGGTCCACGACGGCCCGGCCGCGCTCCCCGGCCCGCGTCCGGGCGGCGGCGTCCTGGAGCCGGCGGACGGTTTCGGCGAGGGCCCGGGCCGTACCGTCACCGGGCTCGTGCCCGGCGGTCACGGCGTGTCCAGCACGTGCCGCATCCGGTCGAGCAGGTCGCGGGTGTCGACGGGTTTGGTGACGTGATCGTCGGCGCCCGCCGCCAGGCTCTTGTCGTGGTCCCCGGGCATGGCCTTGGCGGTGACGGCGATGACCGGCAGGCGGGCGAGGCCTTCGTCGGCGCGGATGGCGGCGATCGCGGCGTAGCCGTCGAGGCCGGGCATCATCACGTCCATCAGGACCAGGTCGGTCTCGGGGTGGGCGCGGAGCAGGTCCAGCCCGGCACGGCCGTCGGGGGCGTGCAGGACGGTCAGGCCGTACGGTTCGAGCGCGGCGGCCAGGGCGAAGACGTTGCGGACGTCGTCGTCGACGATCAGGACGGTCCGCCCGGCGAGCGGGTCGCCGGGCCCCGGAGGCACCGGGGCCGGCGCCACCGGGTCCGGGGAGATCACGATCCGCGGCTCGATCTCCGCTTCGCCGTCCGGGTGTCCGGGCCCGCCGACCGGAAGGTGGAGGGTGAACCGGCTGCCCTTCCCCGCGGTGGAGCGCACGGTGAGGGTGCCGCCGAGGAGCCTGGCGAGTTCGCGGCTGATCGACAGCCCGAGGCCGGTGCCGCCGTAGCGGCGGCTGGTGGTGCCGTCGGCCTGCCGGAAGGCGCCGAAGATGGTGTCCAGGTGGGCGGGGTCGATGCCGATGCCGCTGTCCTCGACGTGGAACGCCACCGCTGAGGCCACCCGTCCGAGTTCGGGCGGCAGATCCGGGCCCGCGGCGCGCTCGATCCGCAGCTCGACCCGGCCGGTGTCGGTGAACTTGACGGCGTTGGAGAGCAGGTTGCGCAGCACCTGGCGCAGCCTGGCCTGGTCGGTGACTAGCTCCTCCGGCACCGAGCGGTCGACGTCGACCCCGAAGGCGAGGCCCTTCTGGTCGGCGAGGGGCTTGAAGGTCGACTCGACGTACTCCAGCAGCTCGCGCACGGCGAAGCGTTCGGGGGTCAGCTCCATCTTTCCGGCCTCGACCTTGGAGAGGTCGAGGATGTCGTTGATGAGCTGGAGCAGGTCGGTGCCGGCGGAGTGGATGACGCCCGCGTACTCGACCTGCTTGGGCGTGAGGTTGCCGGTGGAGTTCTGGGCGAGCAGCTGGGCGAGGATGAGCAGGCTGTTGAGCGGGGTGCGCAGTTCGTGGCTCATGTTGGCCAGGAACTCGGACTTGTACATCGAGGCGAGGCTCAACTGCCGGGCGCGTTCCTCCAGTTCCTGACGGGCCTGTTCGATCTCCAGGTTCTTGGCCTCGATGTCGCGGTTGCGCTGGGCGAGCAGGGCGGCCTTCTCCTCCAGTTCGGCGTTGGAGCGCCGCAGTTCCTCCTGTCCGGCCTGCAACTCCTCGGAGCGGGCCTGGAGTTCCGCGGTGAGGCGCCGGGACTCGCCGAGCAGTTCGTCGGTACGGGCGTTGGCGAGCAGGGTGCCGATGTTGACGCCGCAGGCCTCTGCGAACTGCTCCAGGAAGTCGCGGTGGACCTGGGTGAAGGGGTGGACGGAGGCGAACTCCAGGACGCCGAGCAGCCATTCCTCCAGGGCGATGGGCAGGATGACGAGCGAGCGGGCGTCGGCGGCCCCGGAGCCGGAGGCGAGGGTGGCGTAGCCGGGCGGCAGGTCGTCGACGACGACGGTGCGCCGGGTGCGGGCGGCCTGGCCGACCAGGGACTCCCCCGGCCGCAGCCGTCGGGTCTCTCCGGCCGGGCGGCCGTAGGCGCTGATCAGGGCGAGTCCGGGGCCGTCGGCGGTCTCCTCGGCGAGGAAGAAGGCGCCGTACTGGGCGCCGATCAGCGGGGTCAGCTCGTCGGTGATCATCTCGGCGACGGCCCGGATGTCCCGCCGGCCCTGGATGGCGGCGGAGAAGTGGGCGAGGTTGGTCTTGAGCCAGTCCTGCTCCTGGTTGGCCAGGGTGGTCTCGCGCAGCGATTCCACCATGGCGTTGATGTTGTCCTTGAGGTCGGCGACCTCGCCGGAGGCGTCCACGCTGATCGAGCGGGTGAGGTCGCCGGCCGCGACGGCGCTGGTGACCTCGGCGATCGCGCGGACCTGCCGGGTGAGGTTGCCGGCCAGTTCGTTGACGTTCTCGGTGAGCCGCTTCCAGGTGCCGGAGACGCCCTCCACCCGGGCCTGGCCGCCGAGCCGCCCCTCGCTGCCGACCTCCCGGGCCACCCTGGTCACCTCGGCGGCGAACGAACCCAGCTGCTCCACCATGGTGTTGACGGTCGTCTTCAGCTTCAGGATCTCGCCGCGCGCGTCCACGTCGATCTTGCGGCTGAGGTCGCCCTCGGCGACGGCGGTGGTGACCTGGGCGATGTTGCGCACCTGGCTGGTGAGGTTGTGCGCCATGAAGTTGACGTTGTCGGTGAGGTCCTTCCACGTCCCGGCGACGTTGGGGACGCGGGCCTGGCCGCCGAGGATGCCCTCGGTGCCGACCTCGCGGGCCACCCGGGTGACCTCGTCGGCGAAGACCGACAGGGTGTCCACCATGGTGTTGATCGCGTCGGCGAGCGCCGCGACCTCGCCCTTGGCCTCCACGGTGATCTTCCGGGACAGGTCGCCGCGCGCCACCGCGGTGGCCACCTCGGACATCGAGCGGACCTGGCCGGTGAGGTTGGAGGCCATCACGTTGACGTTGTCCGTGAGGTCCTTCCACGTCCCGGAGACGCCGCGGACCCTGGCCTGGCCGCCCAGGTTCCCGGCCGTGCCGACCTCCCGGGCCACCCGGGTCACCTCGTCGGCGAACGCGCAGAGCTGGTCGACCATCGTGTTGATGGTCTCCTTCAGCTCCAGGATCTCGCCGCGCGCGTCCACCCGGATCTTCTGGGTGAGGTCCCCCTCCGCGACCGCGGTGGTCACCTCGGCGATCGCGCGGACCTGCCGGGTGAGGTTGTCCGCCATGACGTTGACGGATTCGGTGAGGTCGCGCCACGTCCCGGAGACGTCCCGGACGTCCGCCTGCCCGCCGAGCCGGCCCTCGGTGCCGACCTCGCGGGCCACCCTGGTCACCTCGGCGGCGAACGAACCCAGCTGGTCGACCATGGTGTTGATGGTCGTCTTCAGTTCCAGGATCTCGCCCCGGGCGACCACCGAGACCTTCTGGGTGAGATCGCCCTCGGCCACCGCCGTGGCGACCTGGGCGATGGCGCGGACCTGGGAGGTCAGGTTGCCGGCCATGAAGTTCACCGAGTCGGTGAGGTCCCGCCAGGTGCCGGCCACGCCGGGAACGCGGGCCTGGCCGCCCAGGCGCCCCTCGGTGCCGACCTCCCGCGCCACCCGGGTCACCTCGTCGGCGAACGCGGACAGCTGGTCGACCATCGTGTTCACGGTGTTCTTGAGCTCCAGGATCTCGCCCCGCGCGTCCACCTCGATCTTCTGGGTGAGATCGCCCTTGGCCACCGCCGTGGTCACCTGCGCGATGTTGCGCACCTGCCAGGTCAGGTTGCCCGCCATCGCGTTCACCGCGTCGGTCAGCTCCAGCCACGTCCCGGCCGCGCCCGGCACCTGGGCCTGACCGCCGAGCAGGCCGTCCGTCCCGACCTCGCGCGCCACCCTGGTCACCTCGGAGGTGACCCGCGCCAGCTGGTCCGCCATCCCGTTGAAGACCGTGACGATCTCCCCGAGCACGCCGGGCTGGTCGAGGGTGAGCCGGGTGCGGAAGTCGCCGTCACGCACCGCCGTCAGCCCGACGAGCAGCCGCCGCAGGGCCTGCTCGGCCGGGCCCGCCGGGTCGGCCGGGCGCGGTGGGTCGGCCGGAATGGCCGGATTGGCCGGCTGAGCACCGGGCGCCGACTGCTCGTCCATCCGTCCCACCACCCGAATCGATCACACGGCCGGGGTGCCCCGACCGGGCGCCCCGACCCCGAGGGCGGCGGCGGGCCGCCGCCCTGTTCCACTGTGCCACCGGATCGCAGCGGGTGGCAGACGGCGGCAGAGGGCGGCAGAGGGCGGCAGGCAGGACGGGTGTCAGCCCGGCACGGTGTCGCGGATCGGAAACGCGTCCGTCACGCCGGTCAGTTCGAGCATCCGCAGCACCAGGGGCTGCGGACGGGCGAGTTCGATGCGACTGCCCTCGACCGCCGCGCGGTCCCGGGCGCGGAGCAGGGCGTTGAGTCCGGTGGAGTCGCAGAACTCCAGCCCGGCGCAGTCGATCACCACCACCGTCGCCGGCCCGGCGAGCGCCCGGCCGAGGGCCGCTTCGAACCCGGCGACCGTGTCCAGGTCGAGCTCCCCGTACGGGGCGAGCACGGTGCCTTCCGCCCACGGCTCGGCCTGGACGGTGAAGCCCTCCTGGTGCCGGGTCTTCGGCGGCTGGTGGGTCATGGTCGCGCGCTCCTTTCGTCCCCGGCACGGCTATCCACTGCGGCGGGCCGGAAACGTCCGGTGGGCCGGAAATTCACGCGGGTGTCCCGCCGTCGCCCGTTCCCTCGGCCTCGTCCGTTCCCTCAGCCTCGCCCGTTCGCTCGGCCTCGTCCGACCCCTCGGCCTCGTCCGCCCAGCCGGGGGCGTCGCGGTCCTCCAACTGCTCGCGCAGCCGGGTGAGCGTGGCGGTGAGCAGCCGGGAGACGTGCATCTGGGAGACGCCGATGCGTTCGGCGATCTGGGACTGGGTCCACCCGTCCCAGAAGCGGAGCTTGAGCACGGTCTGCTCGCGGCGCGGCAGATGGGCGAGCAGCGGCCGGACGGCGGTGCGGAAGTCGGCGAGGTCGATGCCGGGGTCGCAGGAGCCCAGTCGGTCGAGGATCGCGCTGCCGCTCTCGTCGCTGTCCTGGTCGCGCAGCGCGTCCAGGGAGTCGGGGCGGTAGACACGGCCGGCGATCAGGCCCTCGACGACCTGGTCCTCGGTGAGGTCGAGGGCCTCGGCGATCTCGTCGGGGTGCGGGAGGCGGCCGAGCTCCTGCTCCAGCCGGTCCGAGCCGCGGGCCACGGTCAGGTACAGCTCCTGCATGCTGCGCGGGACCCGTACCGGCCAGGAGGTGTCGCGGAAGAACCGCTTGATCTCGCCGGCGATGGTGGGGATGGCGTAGGTGATGAACTCGACGCCGCGCCGCGGGTCGTAGCCGTCGACGGCCTTGATCAGGCCGATCGTGCCGACCTGGAGGATGTCGTCCATGTCCTCGGCGCGGTGGCGGAAGCGGGCGGCGATGAAGCGCACCAGCGGCATGTTGAGCTCGATGACGGTGCCGCGCACGTAGCTGTAGGCGTGGCTCTCGCGGGCGAGCCCGGCCAGGCGCTCGAACAGCGCGTCGCTGAGTTCACGCGCCTCGGACTTGCCCATCGCGCGCAGCTGCGCGTCGGTCGGGCGCGGCGGCAGGTCGGGCGGGAGACCGGACGGTGGGGCGGCCGCCCGCTCGGCCGGGCGAACGGTTTCCAGTGTGGTGCACACGGGTGGCTTCTCCTGGCTTCGGGGCTTTCCGAAGGACCGTGCCCGGCTTCGTCGGGCGGCGGCCCCGGTGACACCCGGCGAGGGTGCGGATGCGGCCGGCTGTGTGCCGTGGCCGCTTCAGGGGGTTTTTACCCGAAACACGACATTTGATTCATGTTTCGGGCGGTCTACCGACCTTTCTCCGGGCACAGGCGTGGAGAGCGCGAGGTCCGAGTCCCGGGGCACAACTCAGTCCGGACGGACGGCTCGCTCCAGCGGCTCCAGCGGCTCCAACGGGGAGGGGACCTCCAGCCAGACCAGCTTCCCCTCGCCCTCGGGCAGCGAGCCCCAGGCCCGGGCGAGCCGGTCCACGACCCGCAGGCCGTGGCCGCCCGGCCGCCCGGGGTCGGTGAACGGGCGCAACCGCGGCGGGACCGGGCTCGCGTCCGTGACCTCCACCCGCAGCCGCACGCCGTTCCAGCTCAGCCGCAGCTCCCGCGGGCCGCCGGGGGCGTGCATGCACGCGTTGGTGACCAGCTCCGAGACCATCAGCAGGACGTCGTCCGTCACGGCCGACCGCTCGCCGGTGAAGGCCGGGAGCCAGTCCCAGGACGCCAGGGCCCGGCGGCTGAAGTCCCGGGAGCGCTGCACCGCGCCCTCGCTGCCCGCCAGCACGAGCCGCCTGGTCCGGTCGGCGTCGCCCGGCACGGGGCCTTCCTGCACGGGGCCTTCCTCGGGACGCTTCATACCGGGCCCGCCTCCCGCGCGGCGCCGAAATCGGCGGCGCCGAGATCGGGGTGGATGCGCGGCACCCGGTCGGCCCCGGTGACGCGCAGGCCCGCCCGTTCCCGCTCCCCCGAGCTGGGCTCGTCCGCTGGCCGTGCCATGGCGTGCTCCCGGTCCGGTCGTGGCGGCGTCGTGGCGTCCCGACCATCATGCCGCGCGCCCCACCTGGTCGCCCGGACGCGCACCGCCGAGCGGAACGCGGCCCCTGGCAGGGCCGGGCTCAGCAACTGCTCCTCGTCCACGCCGTCCACGCCCCGCGTTTGCCCGGCTGCACGGCGGCTACACGCCTGAGGGGGCAGGAGGCGATCACCATGACCACGCCCGAGACCGGACGCGGCGGCCCCGGCAGGCTCCGGACCGGCCGCAGGGAGTCCCCCGAGGAGCGGGCGGACCGGTGCTGGGTCGACCTGCTCCAGGAGGTGCGGGTCGCCCAGACCGGCGCCCAGGTGCTCTTCGGCTTCCTGCTGAGCGTGGTCTTCATGCCCCGCTTCGCCCAGCTCGGCGGCTTCGACCGGGGCCTGTACGTCGCCACGGTGGTCCTCGGCGCGCTCGCCACCGGCGCGCTCACCGCCCCGGTGGCCTATCACCGGATCTTCGCCGGCCGCCACCTCAAGCCCCAGCTGGTCGACGCCGCCGCACGGCTGGTCGCCACCGGCCTGGTCCTGCTGGCCCTGACGATCGGCTCCGCGCTGCTGCTCCTGCTGCGGGTGGCGACCGGTTCGGCGGCCGCGGGCTGGATCGCCGGTGCCGTCATGCTCTGGTTCCTCTCCTGCTGGCTGGTCCTCCCGGTCCAGCACGTGCGCCGCCACGACGGGCACTCCGACCGGCCGCCGCCGGCAGCCGGGCATGAAGTGACGCTTCCTGGGCAGACGCCGCCCGGGGCGGACGGGACCGCCCCCGTCACGAGAGGAGTCCGTGCCATGGGTACCGAGAACAAGCTGCGCAACGCCGCCGAGAAGGCCACGGGAAAGGTCAAGGAGGCCGCCGGGCGGGCCACGGGGGACCGGACGATCGAGGCGAAGGGCCGCGCCCAGCAGGCGAAGAGCGACGTGAAGCAGGCCATGGAGAAGATCAAGGACGCGGGGAAGGCCTGAACCGACGCACGACGCCCGACGCCCGACGCCCGACGCGTCCGCTGACGGAGCGTCGCTCCTCGGTCCGTAGCCCGAGTTCTGCCATCCTCACCGGGTGGCGACGGATCGGGCTACGGCCGGGACGACCGACTCGGGACGGGTGGAGGCCTTCAGCGACGGCGTGTTCGCCATCGCGATCACCCTGCTGATCCTCGAGATCAAGGTGCCGGAGGCCCACAGCGGGAGCGAACTGTGGCACGCCCTCGGCGCGCAGTGGCCCTCGTACTGCGCCTACGTGGTCAGCTTCCTGGTGATCGGCGTGATGTGGGTCAACCACCACACCGTGTTCACCTACATCGCCCGCGTCGACCGCACCCTGGTCTTCCTCAACCTGCTGCTCCTCCTGGTGGTCGCCGCGCTCCCCTTCCCCACCGCGCTGGTCGCCGACAACCTGCGCGTCCCCGACGCCTCGAACGTCGCCGCCGCCGTGTACGGGGCGGTGATGGTGGCCCATGCCGTCACCTTCACCCTGTTCTGGTACCACGTGACCCGGACCGGCCACTGCTTCGACGAACGCGTCGACGTCCGGGCCGCCCGCGCCACCCGTGCCCGCTTCAGCCTCGGCCTGGTCATCTACCCCGCCACCGTCGGCCTGGCCTTCGTCTCCGCGGCGCTCGCCCTCGCCGTCCACGGCGCCCTGGCCGTCTACTACGCCTTCAACCAGACGCCCGTCCCCACCCGAGACCCCGGGAGCCGGCCATGACCGAACCGACCTACGTCCTGGTACCCGGCGCCGGCGGCGAGGCCTGGTACTGGCACCGCGTCGTGGACGAGCTGCGCGCCCGGGGGCGCGAGGTGATCGCGGTCGACCTGCCCGGTGACGACGGTTCGGCGGGGCTCCCCGAATACACCGAAGCGGTCGCGCAGGCGGCCGGCGACCGCACCGGTCTGGTGCTGGTCGGCTTCTCCCTGGGAGCGTTCACCGCCTCGCTGGCCTGCGCCCGGCTCCCGGCCTCGCTGCTGGTGCTCTTCAACCCGATGATCCCCGCGCCGGGCGAGACGGCGGGCGCGTGGTGGGAGAACACCGGCCAGGGCGCGGCCATGCGCGCCAACGACGTCCGGGAGGGCCGGCCGGCCGACGCCCCGTTCGACCTGGAGACGTACTTCCTGCACGACCTGCCGGAGGACCTGCTCGCCGGGGCGCGGGCGCACGACCGGCCCGAGTCCGACGCGGTGTTCGCCACCCCCTGGAACCTGCCGGCCTGGCCCGAGGTCCCCACCCGGGTGCTGATCACCCGGGACGACCGCCTCTTCCCCGCCGACTTCCAGCGCCGGATCGCCCGCGAGCGCCTCGGCATCACCCCACAGGAGATCCCCGGCGGGCACCTGGCCCCGCTCAGCCGGCCGGCCGCCGTCACCGACCGGCTGGAGGCCTACTGGGCCGAGGTCGACTCGGCGGGCTGACCGACCGTCAGCCCCCGCACGGAGGATGAGCAGGCGCCCCGGGCCCCAGGTCACACCAGTGCCGCGCCGCCGTCTATCGCGAGCGTGGTGCCGGTGACGTAGGCGTTGGCCAGGACGAAGAGATAGGCCGCCGCGGCTTCCTCGGCAGTACCGACACGCCGCGTGAGCAGCTCGGCTCCGGCGCCCCGGAGGAAGGCCTCCGGGTCCGGGACGCTGCCGTCCCACAGCTCGGTACGGATCACGCCGGGCTGGATCACGTTGACGCGCAGAGGGGCGAGTTCGACGGCGAGTGCCCGGGCCAGGGCCTCGATGCCGCCGGTGATACCTGCCGTGAGCGCGGTCCCGGACAGGGGGCGGATCGCGAGGACGCCGGAGCTGAAAGTGATCGAGCCGCCGTCGCGCAGTCGCGGTGCGGCGTACTTGGCGGAGAGGAACGCGCCCCAGAACCGGCGCTCGAAGACGGCCCTGGCCTCCTGCGGGGTGGTGTCGACCAGCGGCTTGATCAGCAGGGATTCGCCCGCGGTGTAGACGAGGTGGTCGAACTCCCCGACCTGCTCAAAGAACGCGGCAATGGCCTCCCCGTCGGCGACGTCCAGGCGGCGGCCTTCGGCCGGTTCGCCCAACCGCTTCGTCGCGGCGTCCACGCGGTCCTGGTTGCTGGAGGCGACCACGACGTGCGCGCCGGCCGCCGCGGCCTGTCGGGCCACCGCGAAGCCGATGCCGGAGGTTCCACCGATGATCACGATCTTCTTGCCGGCCAGAGACATGGGATCCGTTCCTTCGTCGACGCGGTGCCGGGGCTCGGCACCGCCATGGCACGAACGTACGCCTCCTGATCGAGACGATGAATGACTGAAGATCTCAATTCCCTGTCATATCGTCTCGCCGTGCGGGCACTAGAGTGGCGCCATGGACATCCTGAGCGACACCCTCGAAGTCCTGCGCACGGGGCGCCCGATGGTGACGCGCACCGACGCGCACGCCCCGTGGGCCCTGAAGTTCCAACCGATCTCGGGAGCCGGGTTCCATGTGGTCGTGGAAGGGCACTGCCACCTGCTGCCACCGCACGGCCAACCGCTCGCGCTCGGCCCCGGCGACATCGTGTTCCTGCGGCGCGGCAGCGGGCACACCCTGTCCGACGTGCCGGGCCGCGATCCGGTGGACTTCGTACCGGAGCGCGTGGACCGTTCCTCGCCGATCGGCCAGGTCACTGTGGCCGGGCCGGGGCCGCGCACGGTGCTGGTGTGCGGCGCGTACGCGATCGACGTCGATCGCCCGCATCCGCTGTTCAGCGATCTGCCGGAGGTCATCCACCTCCCCGCGGTTCCCGGCCGCCACCCGGTGCTGCGCTCGGCGGTCGATCAGCTGTGCGCCGAGTTCCACGCGCCGCAGCCGGGCTCGGACGCGGTCGTCACGGCGCTCATCGATCTGCTGCTGCTGTACATCCTCCGGTCCTGGTACGCCGAACTGCCGACGGGGCGGACCCGGGGTTGGACGGCCGCGCTGACCGACCCCGCAGTCGCCCCGGCCCTGAAGGCGATCCACGACGATCCCGGCCGCCCCTGGACCGTGGAGTCGCTGGGCACCCGCGCCGGGCTGTCCCGCGCGGCGTTCGCCCGCCGCTTCGCCTCGGTGGTCGGCGAGCCGCCGTTGACCTACCTGACCAACTGGCGGATGGCCACCGCGGCGCGGTTGCTGCACCACTCGGCGGCGCCGCTGAGCACCATCGCGCAGCACACGGGGTACACCTCGGAGTTCGCCTTCGCCAAGGCTTTCAAACGACACTTCGGATCGCCGCCGGGGACCTTCCGCAAGCGGGTCAGGACGGCGGGCGACGAACCACGCGGAGACGACCGGCGGTGAGGGCCGGGACGTTCGACCCGGCGTCAGCGCCTCGCTCGCCGCTCGCCGTGCGGACGCCGGGGTGCTTGTGAGAAAGGTTGACGGCGCGTGCGAAGTGATGCACGCTGCCGCCGTCGCCTCCAATCGTCCCGCCGCATGGTGGAGGGACGAACCATCCGCAATTTGTTAGCGCTCACATTCGGCGGACCCCCACCCGCGCGTCTCAGGCGACGCCCCACCCGCGCGCATCGCCGAGGGCCCGCCCCGCTCGATCGCACCGTTTCAACCGGACGGCGGAACATCCGCCGGCCGGCGCCCTGACCTCCTGTCCACCCACAGCGAAGGAAGAGCTCATGAAACGCAGATCCTTATTCACCCCCCTGCTGTCCTCGATGGTCGTCATCGTGGCCGCGATCAGCATGGCGCTGGCCGGCGGCTTCAGCGCGACCGCCGCTCCGGCCGGGGCCGCCGCTCCGGTCAAGGCCGCTCCGACCAACGCCGCCGCGGGCACCGGTGGCTGCGGCAAGGCACCGTCGCTGGCGAGCGGCTCCCACACGATCACCAGCAGCGGCCAGAACCGCGGCTACATCCTGCGGGTCCCCGCCAACTACGACCAGAACCACCCCTACCGGCTGGTCTTCGGGTTCCACTGGCGGGGCGGCACCGCCAGTGACGTCGACTCCGGCGGCACCGACGGGTACAACTGGTCCTACTACGGGCTCAGGCGACTGGCGGACGCCGACAACAACGGCACCATCTTCGTCGCACCGCAGGGCTTCGACAACGGCTGGGCCAACTCCAACGGCCAGGACCTCACCTTCGTCGACGACATGGTCAGGCAGCTCGAAGCCGGTCTGTGCGTCGACTCGACGCAGCTCTTCTCCACCGGCTTCAGCTACGGCGGCGCGATGAGCTACGCGCTGGCCTGCGCCCGGCCGACGGTCTTCCGCGCGGTCGCGGTGTACTCCGGAGCGAACCTCAGCGGCTGCGCCGGCGGCACGCAGCCGATCGCGTACATGGGGCTCCACGGCCTGCGGGACAACGTCCTGCCCATCTCCTCGGGACGGGACCTGCGTGACCAGTTCGTCCGGAACAACGGCTGCACCGCGCAGAACCCGCCCGAGCCGGCGTCCGGCAGCCTGACTCACGTCGTCACCACATACTCCGGGTGCAAGTCCGGGTATCCGGTCGTCTGGGCCGCGTTCGACGGAGCGGGCCACGACCCCGGCCCGATCGACGGGTGCACCTGCGACGGCTGGCGCACCTGGACGTCCGGTGAGGTGTGGAAGTTCTTCAGCCAGTTCGGCTCCAGCACTCCCCCGCCCGGCAGCGGCAACCAGCAACTCGTGGGCCAGGCCTCGGGTCGCTGCGTGGACATCGGCAACTCCGCCACGACCAACGGCACCCAGGCCCAACTGTGGGACTGCCACGGCGGAACCAACCAGCGGTGGACCTACACGACGGGCAAGCAGCTCATGGTCTACGGCAACAAGTGCCTGGACGCCTCGGGCAAGGGAACCGCCAACGGCACCGCGGCGGTGATCTGGGACTGCAACGGGCAGACCAACCAGCAGTGGAACGTCAACTCCGACGGCACCATCACCGGAGTGCAGTCGGGCCTCTGCCTGGACGCCGCCGGCACGGGTACGGCGAACGGGACGAAGGCCCAGCTCTGGGCCTGCTCGGGCGCGGGCAACCAGCAGTGGAGCCTGCGTAGTTGAACACGGCTCCGGGGCCGGTCCCGCGGTTGCGGGACCGGCCCCGGAGCACATCCGCCGAGGGCACCGTCAGGAGTACGAGGACACCGTCAGGAGTACGGGCACACCCTCAGGAGAGGTTCCACTTCTGGTTGGACTGCCCGTTGCAGGACCAGAGTTGGACGAGGGCGCCGTTGCTCGTGGAGACGCCGGTCACGTCCAGGCAGAGTCCGGACTGGACTCCGGTGACGGTGCCGTCGGAGTTGAAGGTCCACTGCTGGTTGCTCTGGCCGTTGCACGTCCAGACGGCGACCTGGGTGCCGTTGCTCGTGCCCTTTCCGTAGGCGTCCAGGCAGAGTCGGCTCATGCCGCCGTAGACCGTCAACTCACCGCTCGGGGTGCGGGTGAAGGTCTGGTTGGCCGCACCGCTGCAGTCCCAGATCTGGGTCTGGGTGCCGAGGGTGGTCGACGCGTTCGGTACGTCCAGGCACTTGCCCGCGCCCACGGCGTGCATGGCTCCGGTGGTGCCGGTGCCGGGGCCGCCCGACACGCCCGCCTGGGCGATCACCTGCTGCGCCCCGGACGGCCAGTTGGTACCGCTGACCTGGACGTTCCCGGTGAGGACGTTGTTGTGCGGGGCGCCGGTGGCGACTTGGGTGGCGCCGCCGTTGTACCAGTTGCCGGAGAAGGTGCTGTCGTTGGTGTTGTTGCTGCCGCTCGCGTTGGTGAAGGCCCACACGCCCGAGTCCTGGACCACGTTGCTGCTCAGGCTCTCGGAGCGGGAGCCCTCGTCGAGGTAGAGGCCGACGGTGTTCCGGTTGTCGTAGACGTAGTTGTGGTCGATGCTCGTGCCCGGGTTGGCGGACAGGGTGTAGATGCTGCCGCCGTCGTGGAACACCTTCTTGGTGCCGTGCACCTTGTTGTAGCTGATGACGGTGTTCTTCAGGGTCGTCGCCGTGGTGTACACGGGCTGGTAGTTGTAGAGGCCGCGGTTGCGGTAGTCCTGGCTGCCGCCGATGTCGTTGGCGCCCCAGCCCCAGCCGACGTCGATGCCGTCGTAGGCGAGGTCCGAGACCTCGTTGTGGGTGATGACGGCGTGGGTGACGTAGGTCGAGAGGATCCCGGCCATGTCCTTGTAGTCCTTGGCGACATCACTGATCCGGTTGTCCTGGATGGTGATGTCCTGGTTCGTCATCGCGGCGTTGGACGGGTGGTGGGCGTCGGACTGCACACCGCCGACCACGATGCCGGCCCCGGAGTCGTCGGTGAACGTGTTGCCCGAGACCGTGATGCCCGAGGCTCCCAGCCCGACGCCGGAGCCATGGGCGTTGCTGTCGTTGCCGATGCCGAGGCCCACCTGGCCCAGGTGGGAGAAGGAGTTCCCGGAGAAGGTGATGGCGGAGGCCGCCGAGACCTGCACGGCCGCCGGCACCTGGTTCCAGCTGTTGCGGGCGGCCTCGAAGAGCTGGCACCCCGACTGGCAGGAGGTCATGAAGTCCGAGGGCTGGGTGAAGGTGCCCCCCAGGAACGCCCCGCTCTGCTGGTCGGCGTAGCCGACGTTGGTGCTGGGCTGCAGCCAGGTGGTGTGGTTGAAGGCGATGCCCTGGAAGGTGATGTCGTGCGCGGGGTTGGTGTAGCTGCCGCCGATCTGCACCAGGGAGGTCAACCGGGGCAGTTCGATGTCGTGGGCCGTGGCCTGCCAGCCCGCCGGGGCCTTGTAGTACAGCTGGCCCGCCTGCGGGTCCAGGTACCACTGTCCGGTGGACTTCAGGAACGCGTAGGAGTTCTGCAGCTGCAGCGACCCGCCGGCGAAGGGCTTGAACAGGGTGTCGTAGCCCCAGTTGTTGTTGTTCCAGGCCGGCTGCTGCATGGTGACGGTGGTCCCGCTGATGGACTGCACCGGGGCGTAGCGGTCGGTGAAGGAGTTCTGGCTCTCCAGCTCGATCCGGTTCTGCTGCGGCAGCGTGGCGAGATAGTTCAGCGCCGGGTTGACGATGGTCATCCCGCCGGCGGTGATGTTCACGTCGTTGCGCGAGATCGGGATCGCCGCCCGCGGCGCCAGCATCCCGTCGACGAACAGCTGCCGCGAGTCGGCACCGGTCGGGACCGGCGCCGCGTAGATGTTGTTCGCGGAGTCCTTCAGGGTCCAGCCCGTCACCTGCTGCCCGCCCGACAGCACCGGGCTCGCGCCCGGGGCGGCCTGCCAGAGCACCCGGTGGCCGTTGTTGCCCGAGTCGGCGCTGCCGAGCGTGAGCGGTGCGGTCAGCCGGTAGGTTCCCCCCGCGAGCTGCACCACGATGTCGCCGGTCATGCTCCCGTTGACGGCCTCCACGGAGGTCTTCGCCTGGGTCAGGGAGCACGGGGCCGAGGAGGAGCACGCGGTTCCGCTGCCGCTCGGCGAGACGTACAGGGTGGTCATCGTCGCCGCCTGGGAGACCGTGGCGGGCGCGATGACGGCGGCGCCGACGGCCAGGGCCGCGGCGAGGGCCCCTCTCGTGAGGCCGAAGACCGGGATTCTGCGGTGGGTGGGTTTCAGGTGGGTGGGTTTCATGGGTTCGCTCTCTCCTCGCACGGTGGTGGGCGGTGCGGGGCGGCTGGGACACCGCCCTCATGGAGCCGTCCCCGGCCGGTGCCGGCTGGGGACGGGGTGGTGTTCGCGGGCAGGCGCCCGGTCGGGCCGTGACCGGCCGGGGTGGTCGTCCTGTACCGGGCCGGTCCTCCTAGGCCGGGCCGGGTGCCTGCGCCGGGACGGTTGTCCTACGCCGGGCCTCGTGCCGGCGCCCGGACGGTCGTCGTCCTACGCCCCGGCGGTCGTCCCGCGCCGGGACGAGGGCGGGCCGGAACGCCGGTCGCGTCCCGGCTCAACTGCGGGCCCACTTCTGGTTGCCGGCACCGGTGCACTGCCACAACTGGACCAGGGTCCCGTTGGCGGTTCCGAAGGCGCTGACGTCCAGGCACAGGCCGGACTGGACGCTGGTGACGGTGCCGTCGGCGTTGACGTTCCACTGCTGGTTGGTCTGCCCGTTGCAGTCCCAGATGATCGCCCGGGTGCCGTTCGCCGTGCCCTTGGCCTCGGCGTCCAGGCACTTGCCGCCGAGGACCCGCAGCTCCTTGGCGCCGGTCTGGGTCCACTGCTGGTTGCCGCCGGTGTGGCAGTCCCACAGCTGCGTCTGGGTGCCGTTGGCCTGGTTGCTGTTCGGGACGTCCAGGCAGCGGTTGGCGCTGGTGCTGCGCAGCGGGGCGGCCGCGGCGCCACCGGTCTTGCCGTAGCCGGCGGCAGTGACGCCCGCCTGCACCGAGTTCTCGGTGGCGTCCGTGGGGAAGCCCGCGGTGATGGCGCCCTCGAAGAACTCGCCCTGGCCGGAGACGCTGTTGTCGCCGCCGGTCCCGAGCAGCAGGGAGCTGTCGGTCTTCATCGGCGAGTAGCCGTTGGGCAGTGCGCCGGAGTAGGTGGTGGTCAGCCCGCCGCTCGCGGCGTTTCCGTACTTCAGGGTGAAGTTGCTGGTCCCGTTGTTCTTCTCCAGGGCGGTGACGAAGGGGAAGTGGACGCCCTGGTTGTTCGGGTCCTTGTTGGAGCCGGTGTTGGTGTGGAACATCCCGTTCTCCAGGTCGGCCTCGACCCAGGGGCCTGAGCCGGTGCAGCCGCCGAACCAGCAGGCGTTGCCCCAGTAGATGGCGTTCATGGTGGCGTTGCCGGTGTCGGTGTGGCTGTTCTCGCCGCTGCCGTAGTCGAAGCAGCACCACTGGTTGGTGAACTCGGACGAGGTCACCATGTAGATGCCCTCGGGCTGGGAGCCGGTGGGAGCTCCGTCGGCGTGGTCGATGCGGTAGCCCACGCCCTGCGTGACCTTGACGCCGAAGACCGGGTGTCCGCCCGCCATGACGGGCAGCGCCGAGGCGTCCGCGCCGATGTCGGCGCCGTTGGGGCCCGGCCCCTTCCAGTAGCCGCCCCACGAGATGCCCAGGTCGTTGTGATGGGTGCTCTGGTCGTAGATCTTGGTGATGGTGCACGAGGTTCCGGCGCAGAAGGACGTCTGGGCCGACGCGTCGGCGTAACCGCCGACGGAGAGCAGGCCGACGTCGCGGTAGGCGTGGTCGGATCCGCGTTGGACCTGGTACAGCGGGCCGTTGTAGCCCGCGAACAGCGCCCGGGTGGTCGCGTGGGCCGCGATGCAGGGCGTGCCGCCGGCCGCGTAGAGGTCACAGGGCAGCGACGCTTCCGCCGCGGGGGCGGCCGCGGCGGAGGTCACCCCCGAGGCGGGACCGCTCGCGGCGGCCCGGCCGCCGAGGACGGCCATCGCCAGCACGAGGACCAGTAACAACACGGCGGGCGTACTGACCGGGCGTGAGCTGGTGGAGACGGAGGACGTGCGGTGGTGCATCGGAGCCTCCTTCGAGTGGGGACGCGAGCACGGGGCGGCGGCTGCCGGCCGATGGCAGGGTTCGCCGTCACCAAAGCCCGCAATGAGTACGACACATCTGACGCAGAGTGGTTCGGTTCACCGGCGACGCGATGACGTCCCGTTTGCCGGGCCGCGCTTCTCTCGGGGGAGAAAAGCAGCAACTCCTTCATTGTTAGCGCTAACAATGAAGGGAGAGGCATCGCCGGTACGCACTGCCTCGCCGCCGAAAGACACCCGGTGCGGCGAAATGAGACTGACACATACGTCGGCCGTACTTCAAGAGACGTGCAGCGGTCGGTACGGACCCCGCTCCTGGTTCGGCCCCGGCTCCGCACGGGTGCGCGGAGCCGGGGCCGGGTCGGGTGACGGGCCGTTCAGCTGCCCGGGTTCACCGTCGGGAACAGCTGGGCGAAGGTGTCGAAGGCGGTGGCGATGTCCGCCTCGGCCCAGAACCGGTGGTAGTTGAAGCTCGGCGAGGCGCCCCCGTCGAGGTAGCTCTGCACCTTGGACCACTGCGGGTCATTGGTGTACCAGGGGCGGATGGACAGGAAGGTGTTGCTGGCCGAGCTGACCTTGGTGCCGTCCGGGTAGGTGCCGCTCCAGCCGGAGGGGACGTACAGGCCCGTGTGGGTGGCGGGCGAGTACGCCTGGGTGAAGCGGCTGTAGTCGGTGCGGGTCTCGGCGGCCGAGTAGCCCAGGCCGTCGGTGTACTTGGCGTGCAGGGTGTCCAGGATGTTCTGGGCGAACTTCTGGGCGCCGCTGTTGCCGGACTTGGCCGCGTAGTACGCGACGGTCTTGGCGAGCGAGCCGGCCACCCCGACGTCGGTGGCGGTACCGCTCGCGGTGACGTGCAGACCCGTGTTGCCGCCGGGGCTGGTGGCGCTCCAGGTGTCGGGCGCACCGGTCCAGGTGAGCTTGTCGGGCGTGGTCAGGGTGCCGGTGGCGGGGTCGGCCTTGGACACCGACATGGCCCACGGGACCCACTTGTCGAGGATGGCCTTGGCCCGGGTGTCGCCGGTGGCGTAGTAGTACTCGGCGAACCGCTCCATCGACCAGGTCTGGAACCCGAACCACTGGTTGGAGGCCGGGTCGTGGTACTCGGGCTGCCAGTCGTAGTACAGGCCGTAGAAGGTCGGGTCGCCGGCCGGCGGGGCCGCGTCGTCGCCGTAGTTGCCGCCCCAGCTGTTGGTGGCGCCGCCGGCGATGCCGCCCTCGCTGGACTGCAGCCACTGGAAGAACTGGAGCTGCTTGTCCAGGCTGCCCGCCCAGTCGGTGGCACCGCTCGGCGAGAGCGGTTTCAGGCCGGGGTCGTTGGCGAGCACCCAGGCGGCCATCGGGTTCTGGTAGCCCTGGTGGGCGGCGGAACCGGAGATCCGCCAGGACCAGGTGCCCTCGGTCGACCCGCCCCAGGCGAAGTACCAGGTGAGCAGGCCGAGTTGCTCGTCCGCCTTGGAGGTGCCGCCCGGGCAGGTGGTGGCGCCGAGGCAGTTGCCGGCCTTCTTGAAGTACTTGTCGTAGAGCGAGTAGCGCAGGTAGTCGCCGAGTTTGGCGGCCTTGGCGAGGGTCCCGGTGATGGCCGCGCTCTTGCCCTGCGACTTGGCGAACTGCTCCGCCCAGTAGGCGGCCTGGACCAGTCGGGCGTCGGCGTCGGGCGCGTCGGTGAACTTGTACTGCTTGCTGTAGTTCCCGCCGCCGTCGTTGTACAGGCTGAGGAAGCCGGAGTTGCTGTTGCCGTACTTGAACACGTCGCAGTCGGGCTGCGGCACGGTCTCCCAGACCGACTCCTCCGGGCCGCGCTGGAAGGTGTTGATCAGGCTGGGCTTGCTGGTGCCGTCCTCGCACTGCCCGAAGCCGTACTTGTTGTCGGTGTCCAGCAGCCAGGCCGGGGCGTACACGTCCGGGCTGCCGTAGGTGCTCTTCAGCTCGCCGGAGAGCGGGTCGGTGCCGACCGGCGCGCTGCTGTTCAACTTGATCGGGTACTGGTCGGGTTGGGCCTTCTCGGGGCCGTAGGTGGCGGGCTTGGCCGGGTTGTAGGTGCTCTGGCCGGGCTGCTGGGTGTGGCTGGGGATCAGGTTGGTCTCCAGGCTGGTCCAGGCGTTGTTGAAGGGATTCCAGTCGCCGGTGATCCGCCCGTAGTCGGCCTCCAGCCACAGCCAGTAGCTGTAGGTCTCGGAGGTGGTCTCGTGGCCGTAGTCGGGAGCCTCCACGATCAGGGTCTCCACCGAGTGGTACGGGATGCCCTGGGGACTGAAGTACCCGTTCGCCGGGTTCTTCATCTTGCTGTAGAGGTCCAGGAAGTACTGGTCGTAGCCCGAGGTCTTCGCCGCCTCGGTCACCGTGACGGCGGCGGAGCCGAAGCCGGTCGCGGAGGCCGTGAAAGTGGCGGTGCCGCCGACCTGGCCGGCGTCGGTACCGGCCGCGATGGTGACGGTCTGCGGGACGTTCCAGTTGACCGGGGTGAAGCTGAGGGTGGCGCCGGAGGTGACGCTCAGGTCCGGGTCGCTGCCCGAACGGACCACCGTCACCGTGGTGTTGGCGGCCGGCGCCTGGGAGAGCGCGACGGTGAAGGTGCCCGTACTCCCCTGCTGGACGGCGAGCGAGGCCGGGCTGACCAGGACGCTCGGCCCGGCCACCTTGATCGCGACCGGGCTGGAGGTCGTGGTGGCACCGGCGTTGTCGGTGGCGACGGCGGTGACCGAGTAGTCGCCCGCCGCCACGCTCGCCCAGTTGACGGTGTACGGCGCGGTGGTGTCGCTGCCGATCAGGGTGTTGGTACCGGCCGAGGTCGAGGCGTAGAAGTCGACCTTCGCGACGGTCCCGTCGGCGTCGGCCGCGTCGGCGGAAACCGTCACGGTGGAGCCCGGGGTGAAGGTCTGCCCGGCGGCCGGCGAGGTGAGCGCGACGGTGGGGGGCTGGTTGGCACCGCGGCAGGGCGTGCCGTTGACGGTGAAGGCGGTGGGGGCGGTGTTGGCGCCGCTGTAGGAGAAGTTGGCGCTGGTGGTGTAGGCGGCGCCGGGGCTGATGGTCGGGGCGTAGCTCGGGTTGGTGGCGGTGACGGCCTGTCCGGTCTGGCTCCAGATGCCGTTCCAGCCGTTCTGGAGGGTCTGGTTGCCGGAGAAGGTGTAGCCGAGGGTCCAGCCGTTGATGGCGGCGGTACCGGTGTCCGTGATGGTGACGTTGGCGGTGAAGCCGCTGCCCCAGTCATTGCCGACGGCGTAACTCACGCCGCAGGACAGGCCGGTGGCCGCCGCCGCGGAGGGCACCGTGAGGGTGCCGCCCGCCGCGGCGACCAGGGCGAGAGCGGTGGCCGTCGCGGTGACGGTGAGCCGGTTTCCCCTGGCACGCAGGGCCTTGCGTCGCATGCGCGTCCTCCAGATGGGTGGGGTACCGCCACGCGGGTGGGGGGATGCGCGGCGGACGGAGGTGTTGCGTGCGATCGTGGGGCGGCGCGCCCGGCTTGGGAAGCGCCCGCGTGGCTCGGCGGTGTCGACCGGCGGGCCCGCCGGGTCGGGACCACGGCCGCGACCAGCCCGGAGCCGGATCCGGGGGCGGCGGCCGGCTCGGCGCGGTGGCGTGTAAGTTACAGCGCCTCCGGGAGCGCCCCCTGGGAGCGCTCCCACAGCTGACGCGGCGATCCCGGGCCCCGGCTCGACGCGCACGGGATCGCCGCGCGCGGTGGGGCTGTCGGATCCC
Source organism: Kitasatospora xanthocidica (assembly GCF_014656195.1). Classification (GTDB taxonomy): domain Bacteria; phylum Actinomycetota; class Actinomycetes; order Streptomycetales; family Streptomycetaceae; genus Kitasatospora; species Kitasatospora xanthocidica. Next base: position 318,519 of record NZ_BNBY01000003.1, read on the forward strand.
TTGACGCTGATCGCTCAACCGATCACGCTGGCAGGGGTGGTGGCCCGGCACGGGTGGCGGACCGGCCCGGGTGGTGACCCGGCAGGGGTGGTGACCCGGCAGGGGTGGCGGGCCGAGGGTGCAACTCCCGTAGCGAGGACCGATTCAGGACGGCCCCCATGCCCCAGCCCATGCGCAGCAACGATCCCGCTCCGACGCTCGCCGAGGTCGCCCGTCGCGCCGGCGTCTCCACCGCGACCGCCTCCCGAGTGCTGAACCGTTCCGCCCCGGTCTCCACCGACGCGGCGGCCCGCGTCGAACGGGCGGCGCACGAGTTGGCGTACGTCCGCCGCCGGGCGCCCAGTGCCCGGGGAACCGGCGTGGTGGCCGTCGTCGTCTTCGCCGATCCGCTGCAGTACCACGCGGACACCTTCCCGGTCCGGCTGCTCTCCGGACTGCGGCGCTCCCCGCCCGGCGCCGAACGGGAGTTGGCCGTCTTCACCGTCCCCAGACGCTCCCGGCGGCCGCCGCTGGTGCGCTACCTGTGCGGCGGTCACGTCGACGGCGTGCTGCTCGTCGGCCCCTGGGGGGACACCGCGCTCACCCGGCTGCTGCACGCGGCCAGGGTACCCGTGGTGTCGCTGGGCCGGCCGCCGGAACCGGACACAGTGGCGTTCGTGGACGCCGACAACCTCGCCGGCGCCAGGGACGCGGTGCACCGGCTCTGCGCCTCCGGGCGCCGCTCGGTGGCCACCATCGCCGGGCCGCCGGACACCGCCGCCGGCGCGGACCGGCTGGCCGGGTACCACCAGGCGGTCGCCCCGATCGCCGCGGTCCGGCCCGCGGTGGCGTACGGCGACTTCAGCAGCGTCTCCGGTGAACACGCGATGCGGTGGCTGCTGGACCAGCACCCCGAGCTGGACGCGGTGTTCGCCGCCTCCGACCAGATGGCCGCCGGAGCACTCCGGACCCTGCGGCGGCACGGCCTGCGGGTGCCCGAGGACGTGGCGCTGATCGGCTTCGACGACGCACCGGTCGCGGCCCGGTGCCGGCCGGGGCTGACCACCGTCCGCCAACCGGTGGAGGAACTCGGCTCCCGCGCCATGGAGTTGCTGCTGCGCAACCCGACCCCCGGCGAATCCCTGGTGCTCCCCACCCGCCTGGTCGTCCGGGCCTCCGGCTGAACGCGCCCCGCACCCGCCGAGGTCCTGAACGGACCGGACGGACCGGACGGAGGAGGGACACCGGCGCCGGCGGCACGGAGTACGGGTCACGCGAGCGCCCATCGGCGGGTGTGCTCCCTGCTGAGCCGGATGACGTCGGCGGCGATCCTGGGGTCGGCGCTCGCCGGGGGGACGGGGGCGGGCTGGGCCTGCGGGCCGATGAGCAGGCCGGTCCGTCCGTCCAGCGACGGGTCGGTGGCGGCGAACACCGAGGAGCGGGCGGCCGTGGCGGCGGGGCTGGCGGTCGAGCGCTCGAAGCGCCGACGGACCAGCGGCCACAGCAGGCGCAGGCCCGGGGAGACGATGCGCGGCGAGGTCAGGGTGCCGTCGGTCATGCGGGTGGCGGCACCGCCGGGGTCGGCCGCGAAGACGGTGACGTCGGTGCCGCGCAGGCGCTCGGCCAGGTCCAGGGTGTAGGCGAGATTGGCCAGCTTGGCCCGGCCGTACCAGTGGAAGCCGTAGTAGCCGCCCGGCGGCTCGACGGCGTCGAAGGTGCGCTTGGCAGCCTTGACCGCGGCGGAGCTCACGTTCACGATCCGGCTCGGTCCGCCGGCCCGGAGCTGGTCCAGGAGCAGTTCGGTGAGCAGGTACGGCGAGAGGTGGTTGACGGCGAAGGACGCCTCGATTCCGTCCACGGTCTGCTGCCGCTCGGCGAACATCGCCCCGACGTTGTTGACCAGGACGGTCAGCGTGCCCAGGGCGGCCAGGTCGAGGGCGAGGCCTCGTACTTCGCCGAGTGACGACAGGTCGGCCGCGAGGAACCGGGGCCGGCCCCCGGTGGCCACGGCCGCGATCCGCTCCATGGCACGGGCGCCGCGTTCCGCGTCGCGGCCGGTCACGGTGACGGTGTACCCCCGCTCCGCGAGGCCCAGCGCCGTCTCCAGTCCGATACCGCCGGTCCCGGCGGTCACCACTGCCTGGCGTTCCATCAGCTTCGCCCCTTCTCGGCCGAGCAGAGCAAACGGATAGCTATCCGTTTGGAGTCGACACGCTAGCACGATCGGATAGCTATCCGGTTAGCCCCGTGTCGCGCCCCCAGGTGCAGATGTTCGAATTACGTGGGATCCGGACGCCGCGCGCCCGGCCTCCGATCTCCGAGCCGCGTCAGCGCGGAGGACGCAACCCCTCGAGGAGGACACCGAGGTAGATCTCGACCCGCGCGGGACCGTGGTCCCCGCTTCGCAGTGCGTGTTCGATCCCGCAGAGCAGTCGGCGCACATCGCCGGGCCCGATGTCACCGCGGACCGCGCCGTTCAGCCGAGCCCGGTCGAGCAGGCTCGCGACGGCCTCGTCCAGTTCGGCCTTCAGGGCCGAGGTCTGCGCCTCGGCGTCGCTGGCGGACTCGAGCACGGCGCCCAGACCGTCGTCGTCCAACGCCTTGACGAGCGTGAAGCGCAGCAGCCGGCGGAGGCCCTCGGAAGAGTCCTCCAGGTCAGCGGCGGCGCGGGCCTCGTCGACCAGTTCCCGGCACCGCTCCACCAGGAGCGCCTCGCGCAGCGCCTGCGGGTTGGGGAAGTGCCGGTAGACGGTTCCCACACCGACCCCGGCCAGCCGGGCGATGACGTTGAGCTGCAGTGACTCGTCCCCCGCGGCCAGTTGCTCCCGGGCGACGCGCAGCACCTGGGCCCGGTTCCGCGCGGCGTCTGCCCGCAGCGTCGCTCCCCGTCCCCCGTTCGTCGTCACGGTCTCAGCATACGCAGCGCGAACGACCCGTGAGCGCCGGTGTGCGGGCGGGTTTGTCCGCGGCGATCCGGTGCTCAGGCGCTCCGGCGCTCAGCGCGCGTCGGGCGGCCCCAACTCCCGCAACCGGCCGGTCAGGAAGTCGCGTTCCACGGTGTTCTCGGTGAGCAGCAGCGCCTCTTCGTACGCCAGGCGGGCGTCGGTCACCCGACCGAGCCGGCGCAGGAAGTCGGCGCGGGTGGCGGCCAGGTAGCCGTAGCCCGCGAGCTGTGGCTCGGCGGCGAGCGCGTCGAGTTCCGCGAGCCCGGTGGCGGGGCCGTCGGCGAAGCCCACCGCCACCGCCCGGTTGAGGGCCACCACCGGCGAGGGCCAGATCTGCACCAGGAGGTCGTAGAGCGCGACCACTTCCCGCCAGTCGGTCTCCTGCCAGCTCGGCGCCTCGGCGTGGACGGCGGCGATGGCCGCCATCAGGGCGAAGCGCCCCGGCGGACGTCGCACCAGGGCTTCGCGGACGAGCGTGATGCCCTCCGCGATGGCGGCCCTGTCCCAGCGCGTGCGGTCCTGCTCGGCGAGCAGCACCATCCGGCCGTCCTCGCCCGACCGGGTCTCGCGCCGGGCGTCGGTGAGCAGGATGAGGGCCAGCAGTCCGGCGACACCGGCGTCCTCGGGGAGCAGGGTGCGCAGCATCCGGGCCAGGTCGAGGGCGCGCTCGACCAGGTCGCGGCGGATGAGGTCGTCTCCGACGGGGGCGGTGTGGCCGGTGGTGAAGAGCAGGTGGACGACGGTGAGGACGGCGTCGATCCGCTCGGGGAGCTCCTCGGCGGGCGGTACCCGGTAGGGGATCCGGGCGGTGCTGATCTTCCGCTTGGCGCGGGTGATCCTGGCGGCCATCGCCGTCTCGCCGGTCAGGAAGGCGTGGGCCACCTCGGCCGTGGTGAGGCCGCAGAGCAGTCGCAGGGTGAGGGCGATCCGGGCCTCTTCGGTGAGGGCGGGGTGGCAGCAGGTGAAGATCAGCCTGAGCCGGTCGTCCGGGTAGTCGTCGGCCGCGTCCTCGTCGGCTCCGGGGCCGGGTTCGGGCGAGGTGTCGTCGGTGGCGAGGAGCTGCGGCAGGGTCCGGCGGAGGGTGGCGTTGCGGCGCAGCTCGTCCAGTGCCCGGTTGCGTGCGGTGGTGGTGAGCCAGGCGCCGGGGCGGTGGGGGATGCCGCGTTCGCCCCAGACCGTCAGGGCCTTGGCGTAGGCGTCCTGGACGCACTCCTCGGCGAGGTCGAGGTCGCGGGTGACGCGCGCCGTCGCGGCGAGCACGAAGGCCCACTCGCGGCGGTGCGCGTCGGCGACCGCTGCGGCGACCGCGGGATCGGTGGTCATCACGGCTCCGTCAAGGCATCGTCCCGGCCGGTGTCAGTCGTTCCGGCCGGTGTCAGGTGTCTTCGGCCGATCCTCAGGAGTCAGTCGATCACCCGGATCGGGCGGACCTCGACGCCGCCGAAGGGGGCCGGGACCTGCCGGGCCACGGCGATGGCCTCGTCCAGGTCGGTGGCCTCCACCAGGTAGTAGCCGCCGAGTGCCTCCTTGGTCTCGGCGAACGGCCCGTCGGTGACCGTCGGGCCACCGGCGCCGTTGTCGCCGCCGCTGCCGTCGCTGCGGAGGCTGGTCGCCGTGTCGGTGCGGTGCAGGGCGTTGCCGCCGAGGACGGCTCCCGCGTTGCGGGCCTGGAAGGCCCGGTGCTCGGCGTGGACCCGCTCCACCACCTCGGGCGGGGCTGCGGCCCACGAGGTCTCGTCCCCGTAGATCAGGATCAGGTACTGCGCCATGACGCGCTCCCCTTCTCACTCGGGCCCGCGGACCGGACCCTCCGTACAACCGACGTGCGACACCCGGCTGGATCGACAGCACCCACTCGGCCATCTTCCTGCGGCGGTGTCGATCCGGCCGGATCCCACCCGTCGAAGGAGTGAGACCGGACTCCGACCGGTGAAGAACGCGACCTGCGGAACGGAGCGGACGCCATGTCTTCCGAACTCTCCCCTCGTGCCCCCGCGACGGCCCTGCCGCAGCGGGGCTGGACCCTGGCCCTGGCCTCGCTCGGGCTGTTCATGGTCGCCCTCGACACGCTGGTGGTGGCGACCGCCCTGCCGGTGCTGCGGACCGACCTGCACGCGTCGCTCACCGACCTGGAATGGACGGTGAACGCCTACAACCTCAGCTTCGCCTGCCTGCTGCTCACCGGCGCCGCGCTCGGCGACCGGTTCGGCAGGCGGCGGATGTACGCGATCGGGCTGCTCGGCTTCGCGGTCGCCTCGGGCGCGGCCGCGCTGTCGTCCTCGGTCGGCGCGCTGGTCGCGGCCCGTGCCGTCCAGGGCGGGTTCGCGGCGATCGTCATGCCGCTGACGCTGACCCTGATCAGCCGGGCCTTCCCGGCCGAGAAGCGCGGGATGGCGATCGGGATGTGGGGCGGGATCGCGGGTGCGGCCGTCGCGATGGGTCCGGTGGTCGGCGGGGCGATCACCGGTGGCCTCGACTGGCAGTGGATCTTCTGGCTGAACGTCCCGATCGGGCTCGCTCTGGTCCCGCTCGCCCTGCTCCGGCTGACCGAGAGCTACGGACCACGGCCGCGACTCGACCCGTACGGCCTGGTGCTGGCCGGCGCCGGCTTCCTGGGCCTGACGTTCGGGCTGGTGCGCGCCAACACGGTGGGCTGGACCAGCGGCGAGGTGATCGGCTCGCTGACGCTCGGTGCGGCCCTCGTCGCCTGCTTCGTCCGCTGGCAGCAGCGGGCCCGTGACCCGATGCTGCCCCTCGGCCTGTTCCGCCTGCGCGGCTTCGCCACCGCCAACGGCGTGAGCTTCTTCATGTACGCCTCGCTCTTCGGCGCCCTCTTCCTGATGTCGCAGTTCCTGCAGATCGGGCTCGGCAACTCGCCGCTCGAAGCGGGTCTGCGGATCCTGCCCTGGACGGCGACGCCGATGCTGATCGCACCGGTCGCGGGCGCCCTGGCGGACCGCTGGGGCAACCGGCCGTTCATGGTGACGGGCCTGGCGCTGCAGGCGGTCGGGCTCGGCTGGGTCGCCGCGATCGCCCGGCCGGGGATGGGGTACCTGGAGCTGAGCATCGCCCTGACCGTGGCCGGGATCGGGACCTCGATGTGCTTCCCGACGGTGGCCAACGCGGTGATGGGATCGGTGCCCCGGCAGGAGGCCGGGATCGCGTCCGGGGCCAACAGCGCGATGCGGGAACTCGGCGGCGTCTTCGGCATCGCGCTCCTGGCCGCCGTCTTCACCGGCCCGGCGGTCTACGGGTCACCGGACTCCTTCATCGACGCCTTCAAGCCCGCGCTCTGGGTCGGCGCCGGGCTGGCGGCGGGCGGCATCGTCTCCGCCCTCCTCGCCCCGCGACGCCACGTTCCACCGCCCGAGGAGGACGCGGCTTCGCCGGCCGCGGAGCCCGAGACGGTGCGGTCGACCTCCTGACGGCATCCGGACCGGCGGGCAGCATCCCTGGCTGCCCGCCGCCTCCCGCAATCGCTCAGGCCGCCCAGGCGAACGGTGCCGAGAAGCTGTTCTTCCCTTCGTTCCCGAAGTCGAGGCCGAAGGCGTTCACCCGCGACCTCGTCGCGACGCCGGCCGCCAGGGTGTCCGCGGGGAATCCCACCCCGCTGACCCGTACGCCCTTTCCGGTCGCGTCGAGCGGGGAGACGAAGTCCTCGACCTCGATGTCGACCGCGTCGCCGATGTTCACCCGGTGGCGCCGGCCGTCGTCGACGTAGTCGATCCGGGCGACCTCCAGCCCGAGCATCTCGCCGACCAGCGGTACGAGGTCCCCCATCGGGCCGCCGCGCTGTCCGGAGAAGACCGCCCCGAGCGCTTCGGCCTGCTCCGGCGAGGCCGCCTCGTCCATGATCATGCCCAGCCGCCAGTTGCCGTCACTCATGAGCGGCGGGGCGTCACCCACCACGGCGACCGTCAGACCGCTCACGTCGACGTCGTCGACCTGGCCGGAGTCGACGTGGAAGGCCAGGACCACCCGACAGCGGTCGTAGTCCGCCGGAGCCGAGAGGCCGGAGGTGGAGCAGGGGCACACCATGTCGCAATTGCAGTTCTCGAAATACGTCCCCTCGATACGCCAGGCCATCGGAAGCTCCCTTCCCGCGGCTGGGACAAACGTCCCATACCCCATTTTCCGCCCCCTCGGATCACCCGGCAACGGCGCCGACCGGTGCCGACGTGCTCGCCTGTCCCGCCTCGTCCACGAGCGCGTCGCGACCGGCCCCTGCCCGGGCGGGCGCGCTGTCGTCAGCGGGCGAGCCTCGCGATGGCCGCCGGTGTGACGGGGGTGAAGAAGTTGACGAGGTTGCCGTCGGGGTCGCGGAGCAGGAGCGAGCGGTTGCCCCAGGGCATCGTGGTGGGCTCGGTCACGAAGTCGGCGACGAGACCGGCCAGGTTCCGGTGCACGTCGTCCACGTCGTCGACGAGGAATTCGATGATCACGGTGTGGTTGTCGGCCGGACGGGCGGAGCCGGGTGCGAAGAGTGCCACGGTGCGGGTGCTGCCGATCGCGAGGGTCGCGCCGGCGGTCCGCAGTTCGGCGAAGTCCTCGGTGGACCAGTCCGCCCGCACTCCGGTGGCCCGCTCGTAGAAGTCGACGAGGCGCGCGACGTCGCCCGTGATGATCCGGGTCGAAACGAAGTCCATGGTGCTCTCCTGAGGTCGGTGGAGTCGCTGCGCCTCGAACGCTAGAGCAGATAGTGGACAGAATCGGTCCGGTATCAGCGCTAGGCTCGTGGACATGGCTCGACCTACTGGCCGCGTGCTCGCCCTCCTGGAACTCCTGCAGTCCGGCGGCATCAGAACGGTGGCCGAACTCGCCGACCGGCTCGGCGTCGACGGGCGCACCGTGCGGCGGTACGTGGACCATCTGGTCGATCTCGACATCCCCGTCGAGGCGGTCCGCGGCCGCTACGGCGGGTACCGGCTCGCCCCCGGGTACCGCCTGCCGCCGCTCATGCTCAACGACGACGAGGCGCTCGCCGTGCTGCTCGGGCTCGTCGCCGGCCGCAGGACCGGGCTGCTGACCGCGACCGGGACCGCGGCTGAGACGGCAGCGGCCAAGATCCGCCGGGCGCTGCCCGAGCGCCTGGCCCGTCGGCTCGACGCGGTCATGGAATCCCTCGCCTTCACGGCTCCGCCCGGCGAGTCGGCCAACCCGGAGACCGGGGTCCTGCTCGCCGTCGCCGATGCGGTCCGCCGACGCCACCCGGTCTCGATCAGGTACACCGCCGGGGACGGCCGACGAAGCGAACGCACGCTGCACCCGTACGGGATCGTCACCCACGCGGGCCGGTGGTACGTCACGGGCACCGATCCCGGGATCGGCGAGGACCGGACCTTCCGGCTCGACCGCATCGCGGACGCGAGGCCCCTGCCCGGCTCGTTCGAGCCGCCCGCCGGACTCGATCCGGCACAGCGCGTCCTGTCAGGGCTCGCCAAGGCCGCCTACCGGCACGAGGTGACCCTGCGGATCCACGGGACGGTCGAACAGATCCGGGCCCGACTCCCCGCCAGCGTCGCGAGCCTGGATGAGCCCCCGCCCGAGGACGGCGCGGATCCGCATGCCGAGCGTTGGATCCACGTCGAGCTGCGGGCGGAGCGGCTCGACTGGCTGCCCCCGGTACTCGCCTCGCTCGACCGGCCGTTCGTCATCGAGCGACCGGACGAACTCCGAGACCTCGTCATCGCGCTCGCCGACCGGCTCATGGCCTCCGCCCGCCGAGCCTGACGCCGCCGTCCGCTGCGAGAACCCCGGGCCGGCCCGAGGGAGGTGAAGGGCCTGGGGGACGGTGTCGGTGGAACGCCAGCCGGCACCGTCCCTCACGGGCTTCCACTGTCGGCGTTCGCGCGGTGCGGGCCCGGGCGGCGGCCCGGGCCCGCACGGTGCGGTGATCAGGCTTTGGCTGTGGAGCCGCTCTTGGACGAGGCCTTGGCCTTGGTGTCCGACTCGGGCTTGGCGTCCGACTCGGCCTTGGTGTCCGACTCGGCCTTGTCGCCCTGGTTCAGCGCGCCGCCGATGGCGCTCAGGTTGGGGACGCCGGTCGCGGCCGGTGCCACCTTGCCGAAGAGGTCGACGGCGATCTGGGCCATCTTCTGCTGGTGTTCGGTGGCGGTCTTGAAGGCCTCCTGGGCGCGTTCACCGGCGGCCTTGTCGTTGCCGGAGGCGGCTTCGATGCCCTTGGTGAGCACCTCGCTCATATTGCTGAGGCCGCTCATGTCGCGGAACAGGCTCGCGGTGGCCATGGCCTGCGCCGCCTGCAGGCCGGTCGGGTCGGGCATCGCCGAGAGCTGCGAGAACTTCGCCTGGGTGGCTCCGAGGGCGGCCACCGTGAGGTCGAGGTCCTTGGCGCGCGTTCCGGTGGCGACCGGCGCGATGTCGGCCGGCGTGATCTGGATGGGCGAGTCCTTCCAGTTCCAGAACCGGGTGAGGTCGATCTTCTCGGCCGAGTTGGCCCGGCCGAGTACGGCCTCGGCGAAGACGCCCTTGGTGGCGATGGCGATCGTGTTGGTCACCGGCGCCCCGAACGTGGCGTCGCCCGCCTGGCGGGTCTTGGTCCACGCCTCTCGTTCCTGCTCACTGCCGAAGTTCCACCGGAAGCCGAGGTAGTTGCCGGTGGCGGCGATCGGCTTGGGGTCCAGCAGGGTGCCGAGCAGGACCGGCGCGGCATTCGAACCCGCCGGCGTGTACGAGTAGTTGGCGAGGATGCGGCTGAGCGTCAGCTCGTCGGCGTTGGCCCAGACGGCCTGGCTGTAGTGGCGGCGGTTGTCGTTCAGGTGGTCCAGGACCGCCTGCGGCACGTTCCCGCCGCGCACGTGGAAACCGAGCGAGGCGACGTAGGTGCGGGAGCCGGACTTCACCGTCGAACCGAACAGCCCGCAGATGGCCGCGCCGCCGGCGTCCTCGGTCATGTCGGGCGCGGCCGTGGTGGTCGCGGCGATCCCGAAGTTGGCCACGCCCGAGTCCATCGTCAGGCGCAGCCCGGAGAGGCTGCCACGGGCGGCCGTGCCGAACCAGGCGTCGACGGAGAGCAGCTTGTCGGCGGCCGCGAAGGTGTAGGAGGCGCGTTGCTGCACGCCGGAGCCGCGGGTGTCGCCGCAGCGGAAGACCTGGCCCTGGAAGACCACCTGGATGCTGCGGATTCCGGCCTCGTCGTACCAGACGTCGATCTTGGACGCGTAGGGGGAGTCGGCCTTCGGTGGGGCGTCGAAGAGTATCGGCGCCTCTCGGTCCACGGTGAGGAGCCGGAGAATGAGTCCGTTGCTCAGAAGTGCCCAGTGGTCCCCGCTGGTGGATGAGACGAGGTCTGTCAGCGCCGAGAGCTTGACGATGATCTCGTTCTTGGGAGGGGTCCAGGTCGTCGCGCCGGCCTCCACCACGAGGGCCTTGCCGTCGGCGGTGACGCCCCAGAGCACGCCGTCCGGGCCGGCGGACAGGCGCTGCACGTTCGGCGCCGGGGTCCGCTCCGTCCAGGTGGTGCCAGTGCGCTCCCAGGTCCGCCCCTGCCGGCAGTACCAGGCCTTGTTCTTGCCGACGACGGCGATGTCGTCGGCCGTGGTGTTCAGGTTCTGCGCTACGCCGTTCGGGTCGCGCTGGTAGATCGAACTGTCCATGCCGATGAGGAAGAGCGTGCCGTCCGAGCCGCAGGCGAGGCTCCGCCCCGCCCAGCCGTTCGCGTCACGCCGCCAGGCCGTCCCGTCGAAGTGCACGAGTTCGTTGTCGGCCCTGAGCGCCCACACGACGCTCTTGCCCGGTGCGATGCGGATCAGCTCGCTGTCCAGTCCGGTGGTGGGCAGCGGGTTCCACTGCCGGGCCACCGGATCGAACCGGACCGGACTGCCGTCGAACCTGCGCACCCCGTACACGCCCATGGCCGAAGCGGCGATGTCGGCCAGCTCCACCCCGTCGAAGCCGGCGGTGGGCGGCGTCTCCGGCGCCGTGCACGCGTCGAGCTTGCGCACGGTGGTGTCGAACGGATTGGCGGCCCGGATCTTCGCCGCCCAGTCGGCCGGCGCCACCGACGCGAGCACCTCCTTGTAGCGTTGCAGGCTGGTGTAGTTGAAGGTGAGCTCCTGCAGCGGGATGAACAGGCAGCGCTCCAGCTTGGTCGGCTTGGTCGTCACGGCGTAGACCTGGACGACCTCGTAGTACTGCACCGACATCGCGTGCATGTGGTTGTAGTTGGTCACGACCCGGGTGAGGACCTGGTCCTTCTCCGACTGCGTCGTCTCGCGCACGACCGTCATGTTCCGGCTGCGGGCCGCGGTCGCCAGCTGCTGGGTCCGCTCGCTGATGCGCTGCGTCGCCTCGGCCGCGACCGACTTCACGCCGGTCGAGCGCGACACCGCGGTCGTGAAGCCCGAGTTCGACGACTCGCCCCAGTTGCCGCCGCCGCCGATGCCGAAGACCGAGACCCCGATGCTGCCGCCGGAGCTGGAGGACCTGCTCGACTGGGACGCCCGGGACGTGCCGAACTGCTCCTCGCGGGCGATCGCGTTCGCGACCTCGCTGATCGACCGGTTCTGGTCGCTGGTGCCGGACAGCGTGTCGTTCTCGGACGTCGCCTCGGTGCCGGTGGCCTTGGTGCTGCGCTGCCAGTCGACGACCGCGACCTTGGTGCTCTCGCCGGGCGCGAGCGCGAGGCTGTGCAGCAGCCGGCCGAGCGTGACGCCCTGGGCCGACCAGCTCTGCTCCGTCGTGACGATCATGCCTTCGGCCGGGCGGTCGTAGAACGGCAGGTTCTCCTCGCCGAGGTCGATGGCGCCGGTCAGCTTGCGCGCCGGCTTCGCTCCGGGGATGTCGGTGAGCACCACCGAGCGGTACCGGACGATCTCCGTCGGGTAGTTGCCGGTGGTCGGCAGCAGGTCCTTCGGCGTCGCGCCGTCGAGCATCGCCTTATCCACTTCGAACTTGGGCGACGCACTCGCCGGGGTCGTCGGGGTTGTCGCTGGTGTGGCGGCCGGCGTGGTGGCTGGTGTGGCGGCAGGTGTGGCGGCCGGCGTGGTGGCAGGTGTTCCGGTGCTCGGGGTGGTCATCACGATTCCCGTCTGCGAGGAGGGTGAGGGAGCGGCCGACAGCGCCGCCAGGACGTGGAGTACCTGGCCCATAGAGGCGAACGGCGCCTTCCGGATCGCTCGAAACTACACAGCCCGTTCACGACAGCGACACACTTTGCCGAACTTGGCCAGAATCAGTGCACGACTCAGCGGGCCCAACGTGGCGTCCACTCCGGGGAGTTGATCGCCCGCGTCCATGACGGGAGTTCGCGCTCCCCCACTCCGGGCGCTCGCCCCGGATGGTCCCCGCCGACACCTTGCCGACGACACCGGTCACGCCTCGGCGCGCAACTGCTCCTCGGAGGTGCCACGGCGCCAGTAGCCCGAGAACTCGATGTTCCCGCGGTCGAATCCGCGTTCCCTGACGAGGTGTCGCCGCAGCGCCTTGACCGCGCCGGACTCGCCGGCGATCCAGGCGTAGGGCACTCCCGGCGGCAACTCGGCGGCGCGCACCGCGTCGGCCAGCGCACCATCGCCGGACGGGCCTTCCGCGCCGCGGACCAGCCAGGTGATCTCCACCTCGGCCGCGCTCGCCAGGTCCTGGACGTCCTGCGCGTGCGGGACCTCGATCCAGGCCTTGGCCTTGGTGCCGGCCGGCAGCCAGTCCAGGATGCCGCCGAGGGCGGGCAGCGCGGTCTCGTCGGCCGCCAGCAGCACCCAGTCGGTGCCGGGCGGCGGCCGGAAGCCCACACTGCGGTTGTCCGCCACCGCCGGGCCGAGCAGCACCACCCGGTCTCCTGGCGAGGCCTGCGCGGCCCACCGGGAGGCCGGCCCGGCGGCGCCAGCCGGGTCGTCGGGCCCGGTCCCGTGCAGCGCGAAGTCCACGTCCAGCTCGGCGGGTTCGGCGCGCTGGGCGCGGACGGTGTAGGAGCGCAGCACCGCCTGCTGCTCGGGCGGCACCAACCGCCACCGCCGGTACCAGCCGTCGCCGGTGCGGTCCGGCAGCAGCGGGGCCGGCTGCCCCGGCCGCGGCAGGAAGAGCGAGAAGCTCTGGTCCCGCCCGCCGGAGGCGAAGCCGGCCAACTGCCCGCCGCCGAAGGTGATCCGGGTCAGGGTGGGGCCGAGCCGGTGGGTCCGTACGACGTGGGCGTCGAAGAAGCGGAACTGCCCGGCCACGATGCCCGGGTCGTCCGCGCTCCCGACGCCGACGTCCGCTACGGCGCCGGGCTCGGTGGCTGGTTCGGTGGCCATCAGGCGGTCACCCGACCTTCTTGGCGGACTGAACGGCCTTGGCCAGCCGTTCCAGCAGCGGGGCGGCGCCGGCGTACGAGAAGCGCGGCACCGAGCTCCAGGGGGTGATCTGGCCGGCCTTCACGGCGGGCAGCTGGGCCCAGGCCGGCTTTCCGGCCAGGTCCTTGGGCTGGAGGGCGGTGCCGCGGTCGTCCAGGAGGAGCAGGTCGGCCTGGTACTTGCCCGCGTTCTCCCAGCTGAGGCTCTCGAAGTAGCCGCCCTGGTCCAGCTTGTCCGGGACGATGATGTCCACGCCGAGCTGCGCGAAGTACATCAGGTCGGTGCTGATCCCCGGGTTGGAGGCGTAGAAGAGGTCGGCGCTGCCGGAGCAGGCCAGCACCTTGATGCCGCCGGCCGCCTTGGCGGCCTGCCGTACGCTCTCGGCGGCCGCTTCGAAGCGGGCCTTGGCGTCGGTGACCTTCTTCGCCCCCAGGTCGGCGCCGAGCGACTCGGCGAGCTTGGCGTAGTGCTCGATCGGCTGGGTCATCGGGACCCGGGCCACGGTGATCGCCGCGACGGTCGGGTTGAGCTGGAGGATCTTGTCCTTGCTCTCGTCCGGCACGTACCAGAGGGCCCCCGGGTCGTACATGTGGGTCACCAGCAGGTCCGGCCGGAGCGCCGCGTACTTCTCGATGCCGAACTCGCCCCAGGAGTTGCCCAGGATCTCGACCTTGTCGACGTTCAGGTCGCCGGCCTGCGGGTCGGCCTTGCCGTCCGCGGTCCTGGTCTCGCCGAAGACGCCGACGATCTGCTTGTCCAGACCGAAGTCGACCAGGGCGGCCGCGGTGCCGGTGAAGGCGACGATCCGCTTGGGGGTGCTCGGGGCGGTGAGCGTCTTCGGCTGGTCGTCGGTGAAGGCCCACGAGCCGTTCCTGGCTCCGCCGGCGGGCGCGGCGTCCGGGGCGTCGGTCCTCGGACCGCCGCTTCCGCAGGCGGTCAGCAGCGCGCCGAGGGTGGTGGCACCGCCGACTGCGAGCAGGCCGCGACGGGACAGTTGACTGGCGGTTCGGGAGTGCATGGCGGTTTCTCTCTCGCGATGACAGGGCCGGTGAGGGCTTCGTGTCGGGGAGCGCAGGGCTCAGGCAGGGGGGCGCAGGGCGCGGGCAGTGGCAGCGGAGCCACGCCGGAACATAGGTTAACCTAACCTAAGTTCGTGTCCGGAGAAGGGGCGCCAGATCCTCTCCCGGCCCTCACCGCCGAGCCCGGAGCCACCGCCGTGTCCGTCCCAACGTCGCCGCAGGTCACAGGAGACGTCCCCGCCACCGAGCCGGGCCCGGGCCCGGGTACGGCCCCGGCCCACCCGACCCCAGCCCGCCCGCCCACGGCCCGCACCGCGCTGCGCACCGGCGGCCTCCTGGCCGCCCTCCTGGTCCTGCTCGCCGTGCTCGCGCTGAGCATCGGCGTCGGCGCCAAGTCGCTGACGCCCGGCCAGGTCTGGCACGGGCTGCTGGACCCCACCTCGCCCGACTACGCCGTCGTCCACCGGATGCGCCTACCCCGCACCCTGCTCGGCCTGCTGGCCGGCACCGCGCTCGGTCTGGCCGGCGGCGTGATGCAGGCCGTGACGCGCAACCCGCTCGCCGACCCCGGACTGCTCGGCATCAACGCCGGCGCGTCCGCCGCCGCCGTCACCGCCGCCTCCCTGCTGGGGGTGGCCACCTTCGACGGCTACGTCTGGTTCGCCCTGGCCGGCACCGCGGCCGTCTCCGTCCTGGTGTACGCGGTCGGCGGCGGACGCGGGGCGACCCCCGCCCGGCTCGCGCTGGCCGGGGCCGCGCTCAACGCGACGCTCTACTCCTACGTCAGCGCCGTGATGCTGCTGGACACCAAGTCGCTGGAGCGCATGCGGTTCTGGACGGTCGGCTCCCTCGCCGACGCCCGGCCCGAGACGGTGCTCACGGTGCTGCCGTTCATCGGCGTCGGACTCGTGCTGGCCCTGCTGCTACCCCGACCGCTGAACGCCCTCGCGCTCGGCGACGACACGGCCCGGGCCCTCGGCACCCGGCCCGCACCCGTGCGCGCCGCCGCCATCCTGTCGGTCACCCTGCTCTGCGGCGCGGCCACCGCGGCCTGCGGCCCGATCGTCTTCGTCGGGCTGATGGTCCCGCACCTGGTCCGCGCCCTCACCGGACCCGACCTGCGCTGGCTCCTCCCCTACTGCGCGGTGCTCGCCCCGGTCCTGCTGCTCGGCGCCGACGTGCTCGGCCGGGTGCTGGCCCGCCCCGGTGAACTCCAGGTCGGCGTGGTCACCGCCGTACTCGGCGGGCCGTTCTTCCTCTCCTTCGCACGCCGCGGAAAGGTGGCCCGGGTATGAGCACGATCCGCTCCCGGACCGACAGGCGGTCACTGACCTACCGCCCGCGCGCGCTGGCCGCCGGCGCCGGCTGCGCGCTCCTGGTCCTGCTGGTCGCCGTCCTCACCCTCGGCAGCGGCGACTACCCGCTCACCCCGGCCGAGGTGCTGCGCGCACTGACCGGCGGCGGCACCCCCGCCGAGGACTTCGTCGTCAACCAGCTGCGGCTGCCCCGGGTGGTCACCGCCCTGCTGGTCGGCGGCGCGCTGGCGCTGGCCGGCGCGCTCTTCCAGTCGTTGGTGCGCAACCCGCTGGGCAGCCCCGACGTCCTCGGCTTCACCCAGGGCGCGGCGGCCGGCGCGCTGCTCGTGGTGGTGGCCGGCGGCAGCAGCCTGGCGCTGGCCGGAGGAGCGGTCGCCGGCGGCGTGGTCACCGGCGCCGCGGTCTGCGCCCTCTCCTGGCGGCACGGCCTGCACGGCGGCCGGCTGGTGCTGGTCGGCATCGGGACCACCGCGATCCTCACCGGCGTCAACGGCTACCTGTTGACCCGCGCCCAGCTGATGGACGCGGCCCGCGCCATGCTGTGGCTGACGGGCAGTCTGGACGGACGGGGCTGGCGGGACGCCGTCCCATTGCTGGTCGCCCTGGCCGTCCTCGGCCCACTGGTACTGCTCGGCTGCGGCCGGGCACTGCGGACCCTGGAGCTCGGCGACGACACCGCCGCTGCCCTGGGCGTACGGGTCGAGCCGCTGCGCCTGGGTCTGCTGGCCGTGGCCGTCCTGCTGGCCTCGCTGGCGGCGGCCGCCGCCGGTCCGGTCTCCTTCGTGGCCCTGACCGCCCCTCAGCTGGCCAAGCGGCTGACCAGGGCCCCCGGGCCGAACCTGCTGACGTCGACGCTCACCGGCGCCGCCCTGCTGGTCACCGCCGACTGGGCAGGCCAACGGCTGGTCGCCGACCACCAATTGCCGGTCGGCGTGGTGACCGGCGTCCTCGGTGGCGGCTACCTGGTCTGGCTGCTGGCCGCCGAACGCCGGGCGGGCCGGATATGAGTTCGACGTGCTCAAGGCCGCTCCCCGTCACGGGAAATTCACAGATTGGGGTCTACTCGCATAGACAACGGTGGGCCATCCTGGTGCGATGCCGGTGCTCCAAGCCCCTCGCGCCGGAGCACCGCCGCGTCACAGCCCTGCGTACGACCCCTTC
Source organism: Kitasatospora xanthocidica (assembly GCF_014656195.1). GTDB lineage: Bacteria > Actinomycetota > Actinomycetes > Streptomycetales > Streptomycetaceae > Kitasatospora > Kitasatospora xanthocidica. The sequence goes on from NZ_BNBY01000003.1 coordinate 335,225, forward strand.
GTCCCACCGTCCTCACCGGGAGATGCAGATGAAGCCACGCACCGCAGCCACCGTCGTCGCCCTGACCGTGGCCGGCCTCGCCTTCTCGGCGCCCACGGCCGGCGCCAGCGGCACCAAGCTGTCGCAGTCGGCGGCCGCCGGCCAGTTCAGCAGCGCCGGCATCACGTGGAGCTCCAGTGGAGGCTGCACCACCAGGTCCAACTCCACCTGCACCTCGTTCGAGCAGATCAACTCGGGCACGGTGAGCGCCATCATCACCCTCAAGCGGGCCAGCGGCTGTGCCATCAACATCACGGGCGGGACGGAGGTGGGCCACGCCTCCGGCACCTACAGCCACTACAACGGCTACAAGGTCGACATCGCCCGCAACTCCTGCATCGACGGCTACATCCAGAACAGCTTCACCTACATCGGCTACCGCGGCGACGGCTACCCGCAGTGGAAGGCCGCGTCGGGCAACCTGTACTGCAACGAGGGCAACCACTGGGACATCCTCGTCTACTGACGCCGCGACCGCGGGTGCCGGCACCCCGGAAGCGTGTCAGTCGGTATGCCGACACCGGATCCGCATCAGGCCCGGGGACGGGCATGCTCCGCGACCGTCTCGTCGAGGACCACGTCGATCGCAGTCGCGGCGATCCGCTACCGCTCGCAGCAGTTGGAGGCTCCGTGACCGCACAGGTCTCGCGGTTGGTCGGAGCGACGCCGGGCAGTAGACCGTGAGCGCGCGGGGCTGATCCCACACCTCCACGCACTCTACGAGGTCGCGGTGGGGCGTCCCCCGGTTCGTGTTCAGGCGCCGGCGCCGCCGTCGACCGGGACGATCGCGCCGGTCACGTACGAGGCCCGGTCGCTGAGCAGCCACGCGGCCACCTCGGCGACCTCGCGGGGCTCGGCCATCCGGCCGAGCGGTGTCGCCGCGGCACTGGCCTCGATGACGCCGGGGGTCGCCGCCTCCCACTCCTCCGTCATCTCCGTGGCCGTGCCGCCGGGAGTGATGCCGTTCACCCGGATGCCCTCCGGGGCCCAGGTCACCGCAGCGGTCTCGGTGAGGCTGTTGAGCGCGCGCTTCATCGCGCCGTACGCGGGCAGGGGCGGTACCGCGCGGCGGCTGCCGATGCCGGAGGTGTTGACGATGGCCCCGCCGTCGTTCCGCCGCATGAGCGCGGCCTCGGCGGTCATGGCGGTCCAGTGCGAGCGGAAGTTCACCGCGAACTGCCCGTCGATGTCCGCGTCGCTCGTGGTGTCGAGCGGGCCGGGCCGCTGCTGGGCGATCCCGCCGTTGTTGAAAGCGCCGTCGAGCCGTCCGTACAGCTCCTCGACGCGGTCGACGGCGGCGCGGATGCTCGCGGGGTCGGCGAGGTCCAGGGGGACCGCGTCGGCGGCGCCGCCGTCGGCGCGGATCTCCTTCACGATGGGGTCCAGGGCGTCGGTGCTGCGGGCGGCGAGCACGACGACGGCGCCTTCGGAGGCGAAGAGCCGGGCCGCGGCCGCCCCGATGCCGCGGCTGGCACCCGTGATGAGGATGACCTTGCCGACGAGCAGGCCGACGGGCGCGCTGCCGGCGGAGTTCGTGTTGTTCGTCATGGCAACAGCGTCCGGCCGGCCGCCGGCCGGATACAGGCACAGGCTGTACCCCCTCACCCTCACGGAACGCGACCAGTACCTCGTGCTCTTCACCGCGCCGCCGGGATCCCCCGGCGCCGAGGCTCTGGCTCTTCTGGCCGTCCTCGGCGCCCGGGCGAGCGACTACCCGCGGTAGCGCCCTGGCCGGCCACGGCGGGCACCGCCGCCGGCCAGGGTGGCTTGCCGATCCGGTCGGCCGCGGTCTCGGGATTCAGATCTGGACGGCGATGGCGACGCACACCACCGCGACGCCGAGGGCGAGCCAGGCGAGGTAGTCGCCGAGGTGCCCGGAGTGCTGGCGCCGCAGCGCCCGTACGGCCCGGGCGGCGGGATGCCGGGAGCGACGTGCGGGGATTTCCCGGTGGACCGCCGTACCGGCCAGGGCGACCGCGATGCCGGCGGACAGCAGGCCGAGCAGCACCCCGGTTGCGGTCCAGTCGGCGGCCGGGACGGGTCCGGGCGGTGCGTCGGGCTGGGTGAGGACGGCCGCGGTGTAGCCGGCGGGGTCGGTGAAGACGGCCGCCCCTCGGGCGAGGGCGGCGGCGACGTCGGGCAGGGCGCCGACGAGCGCGGCGAGGGCGAGGAGTGCGGCCGGGACGACGGTCATGGTGGGCGGCAGGGTGCGCCGGGGGGAACGGATCTCGGGTTCCTCGCCCTCGCCGGTGGTTTCCTCCTCGCCCGGCCGGTTGCGCGGGACGGGGCCGGCGCCCCAGAAGATCCGCAGGGCCGCGCGCAGTACCGCGGCTCCGGTGACGGCGGAGGCGGCGACGAACACGGCGGGCAGCCACGGTTGCCAGTGGCCCGCGGCGTCCTCGCCCAGGGCCTTGCCGAGGCCGGTGCCGAAGGGCGGCAGTCCGGCCAGTGCCAGGGCGCCGGCCAGGAACAGCACGCCGACGGTGCGCAGTTCACGCCCCCTGCCGTGCAGGCCGTGCTCGTCGACGCTCCCGAAACGGTCCAGCAGTACCCCGCTGAGGGCGAAGAGCGCGGCCTTCACCAGGCCGTGCGCCGCGACGTACACCGCCGTCCCGACCACGCCGTCGGAGGTGAGCAGGGCGACGGAGACGAGGAACAGGCCGACGTGGCTGACGGTGGAGAAGGCGAGGAGCCGCTTGAGGTGGCGCTGCTGCCAGCACATCAGGGCCCCGAGCAGGGCGGTCAGGAGGCCGAGGGCGGTGAACGTGGTGCGGAAGGCCTGGTGGGGGATGCCGCCGGGGCCGGAGAAGACGGTCCAGTAGACGCGGGCGATGCCGTAGACGCCGAGTTCGACCATCGCGCCGGACATCAGCATGCACACCGGCGTGGGGGCCACGGCGTGGGCGTCGGGCAGCCAGAAGTGGAACGGTACGGCGGCGGCTTTGACCAGCAGGGCGGTGGCGATGAGGACGAACGCGGCCACGGTCAGCACGTCGGTGTGGTGGGCGGCCAGCTGTCCGCCGAGGCGGGCGAGGTTCAGTTCGCCGGTGCGGGCGTAGAGGAGGCCGATGCCGAGCAGGGAGCAGTAGGCGGCGAAGGAGGTGACGATGCCGAAGGTGAGTGCCCCGTGGAGGGGGCGGGGGTCCTCGATGTGGTAGCCGGTCAGGGCGTAGGCGGCGGCTCCCATGAGTTCGAAGAAGACGAAGGCGTTGAACAGGTCTCCGGTGAGCGCGAAGCCGGCCATCCCGGCCTCGAACAGCAGGATCAGGGCCGGGAAGGCGCCGGCGTGCTCGCCGGTGGGTTCGTCGAAGTACCGCCAGGCGTACACCACGACCGCGAGCACCAGGACCGCGACGAGGAGCGCGAGTCCTGCGCCGATGGGGTCGGCCGCGAGCACGATGCCCAGTCGGGCGGGCCAGCCGCCCAGGTCCGCGGTGGCGAGGCGCCCGCCGCTGTGGGTCCACAGCAGGACGAGGCAGACCACCTCCGCCCCGGCGCAGCCGGTGGCCAGGATGTCGCAGCCGGTCCGGGGCAGGATCCGGCCGGCGAGGGCGAGCAGCGCCGCCCCGAGCAGGGGAACGGCCACCGCGAGCGGCAGCAGGGCGGCTTCGGTCACGGTCAGCCCTTGAGCCCGGTCAGGGCCTGCGGGTCGACGGTGTGATGGCGTTTGCGCAGCTGGATGGTGAGGGCGAGCAGCAGCGCGGTGACGGTCGCGCCGACGACCACGTCGGTCAGGGCCAGGGCCTGTACGACGGGGTCGACCACAGGGCGGGTGCCGGGGGTGAGGTCGGAGTAGATGGGGGCGGTCGCGTCGCGGCGGTAGCCGACGGCCAGGAGCAGGAGGTAGGTGGAGGACTGGGCGACGGCCAGGCAGCCGATGGCGTGGATGAGGTTGCGGCTGGTGACCAGACCGTACAGGGCGATGAGCAGGACCCATCCGGCGGCCAGGAAGACCCACGTTCCCATCAGGTGTCTCCGTATCTCTGCTGGTCGGGGTCGGTGAGTTCGACGGCCTGGTCGAGGAAGTGGGCGAGCAGGGCGATCAGGCCGCAGGCGACCTCGACGCCGACCGCGGCGTTGAGGACCGGGACGGTGCCGCCGGAGGTGACGGTGTTGAAGGTGCCCAGCGGCAGCACGTTCTTGAGGAACGCGCCGCCGGCGATCATTCCGGCCAGGCCGATGAGGCTGTAGGACGCGGCGGCGAGCGAGTCCGCGACGTCGAGGACGGCCAGCGGGCGCAGCTTCTTCAGCGCCCTGTAGTCGGCGGCGACGTAGGCCAGGTGGAGGGCGGTGGCCAGGACGACGCCACCCTGGAAGCCGCCGCCGGGGCTGAGCTGGCCGTGCGCGACGATGTACACGCCCACCACCAGGGTGACGGGCAGGAGCAACGCGCCGAACAGGCGGGTGGTGGGCATGACGCGGTCCGCTTCGGCGCGGCGGTGGCGTTCGTCGCGGGCCCGGCGCAGCAGCAGGGTCGCGCCGAGGACGGTGCCGAAGAGGATGGACTCCTCGCCGAGGGTGTCGAAGGCGCGGATGTCGAAGTTGACGGCGGAGACGACGTTGGCGGTCCGCCGGTCCAGGGCCGCCGCCACCGCCCGCTCCCCGTAGGGGTGGCTGTCCGTCCCGAACGGCGGCAGGTCGGTGCACGCGGCCGTGAAGAACGCGGCGATCACCGCGGCCGCTGCCAGGAACACCGCCAGCCGGGCACGGGCCGTCACTTCTGCTCCCGTCCGTCGTCGCCGGTACCGGCGCGGTCGCCGTCACTGGCGCGGTCGTCGCTGCGGGTGGGGCGGCGGGTGACCTTGCGGACGGTCAGCAGGATCAGCAGCGGGGTCAGCGCGGTGCCCACCGCGAGCTGGGAGAGGGCCACGTCGGGGGCCTGCAGCACCGCGAACACCACCGCGAGGCTCAGGCCGAGCACGGACAGGACGACCGCCTGGCGGGCCGGGTCACGGGTGAGGACCGCCGTGGTGGCGGCGAGGACGACGAAGGCGACGGCGACGCCGATCAGCCACTGGTTCACACCCTGTTCCCTTCTTCCGCCTCGGCCTGGCGCGCGGCTCGGCCGACGGCGATCGTGGTGACCGTCCCGCCGACGGCGAAGACCAGGCCGATGAACAGCGTCTTGGCCGCCGCCCGGCCCGGTCCCTGGTCGACGGCCACGGCCGCGGCGATCAGCGGCACCCCGGCCACCGATGCCGGTGCGAGCGCGTGCAGGCGCATCAGCGTTCCGCGCAGCCGCAGCACCGCGGCCGCGGACAGCAGCACGCAGCCCGTGCCGGCCCACAGCAGGACGAGCACGATCACATGGCGTGGCGTCAATCCGAACTCCCTCCCGCGCCCCCGGTCCGGCGGGCCGCGCGGGGCACGGTCTCGTCAGGTCTCGTCAGGTCTCGTCAGGTCTCGGGCGTGGAACCGTGCGGGTGGGCGTCGTGGCGTTGACCGGCGACGAAGCGCGTGAAGACGAGGGTGCCGGCGGGGGCCAGTACGGCCAGCACCAGCGCGAGGTCCTGGTAGGAGGACCGCTCGTATGCCATCGGGAGCAGCAGGAACACCGCGCCGACCACGGTCGACAGCAGCGACGCCCCCACCAGGCGGCGGATCGTCAGACCGCGCGCCACCACCCACAGGCACGCGGGTGCCGCTCCGGCCAGCAGGACCAGCGAGGCCGCGGCCCAGGCGTTCACCGCGCCGTGTCCGTTCGCGACACGGCCTCTTCGCGCGACACGGCCTCTTCGACCGGACCGCTTTCTGGACGCAGGGCGTGCACGATCACCTCGTCATCGTTCGGGACGTCGATCACGCAGGTGTCCGGTGACGCGGCGATCAGCACGCCGGCCCACCCGGCTCCCGCCCCGCGCCGCATCCGAACCCGCCGCACACCCGCCCCGGCCGGACCGGCGGCCACGGCGGCCGCCAGTACGGCGAGCCCCCGCAGGACCGCGGGCGCGAGCGCGACGAGCGCCCGCACCGCGCCCCGGCCGCCCGCGACGCGGACGCCTGCGGCCAGGCGCATGCGCTGCGCCACGAAAGCTCCGCCGAGCGCGGCCACACCGGCCACCAGCATCTCGACGGGCGACACCGTGCCGATGAAGACCACCGTCAGGCCGATCAGCACAGCACCCCACACCACGATCTCAGCCGTCCTGGCGAGCACCCGGCCTCCTCCTGTCCCGATTGCCTGCTCGTCCTCGGGGCCGTACGCGGACACCCCGTGCGTCCGGCGCCGCCCGGGATTCACCCACGACCCAGTGGCGCCGCCGGCCCCGCTCAGTCGGGAGGCTCCGGCGGGCGGGGGTGCCCGGGTTCCGGCGGGGCCGGCTCCGTGGGCTCACGCGGGCCGAGCGGGGCGGGCGGTTCGGGTGGCGGTTCGGGCGAGCCGGGAGGCGCGGGCGGATCCGGCGACAAGGGGGGCTCCACCGGCTCCGGCGGGCCGGGCGGCCGTACGGGCTCCGGCGGGCCGGGCGGCTCGGTCGGCGGCAGGGGGTTGGTGTCGGGGTCGGGCGGCACGGGAACGGTACCCACGGTCACCAGCTCCTATCGGCCCAAGGCGTGTTCGAGTTCCTTCTTGTTCATCTTCGAACGGCCGTGGATGTCGCGCTGCCTGGCCTCGTTGTACAGCTGCTCCTTCGTCGGCCCCTGGGCGCCGCTCTGCGAGCGCAGCCCGCCGCGGCGGGAGGAGGAGATGTCCTGCACCGAGCTACGGCTGGCGGTCTTCGACTCGCCGTGCCGGGCCCGCTCCTTGTTCACGGTGCGGGCCGCGATCTCCTTGGCGCGCTTCTCGCTCTCACCGCGCTCCAGCGCGCTTTCCTTGATGTGCTCGTACTGCCGCTCCCGCTTGGGAGTCGATCCGCGAGGCATGATCACACACTCCTGTCCGATGACTGCGGGACCCGTGTCGCCCGCATCCGTGAGAGGAACCCGCTGCCCGCTCCGGGCAAACCGGCTTGCACCCGTCCGGCCGCGCACCGCGCCCTCCAGACTTGCGCGGCCGCGGGCGATCAGCGCGAGCCGGTCCCCGCGGGCGGCGAGCGCCTCGGCGCAGGCGCGGCCGATGCAGCCGCCGGCCCCGGTGATGACGACGGTGCGGCATGCCGCTTCCACAGGTTCCGTGCTGCTGCGGGTTTCCCCGAATCGGCGCGGCAAACAGCCGCGCGCCGGCGAATCCGGCCGGCCGGCCTCGTGCGTCCGGGCCCGAACGCACAGCGGGCCGGGCCTCCTCCTGGCCGGGTCGAGCAGGATTCGGGCTCGGTTCAGTCGGGTCGCGTCCGGCGGGTGATCTGCGCCTCGTCCCAGACCTGGCAGGCGACGCCGAGTTTCGGCTTCCCGTGGAACGTGGCGAAGGTGGCGCGCCTCACCGAAGGCACAGGCCGTCGCCGGCTTCGCTCCCGTTCACGGAGCTTGGGCATCCACCTGAGGCTCCTCAGTCCCCTTGTCCTCGTCCTCCTCGTCCTCCTCGTCCTCCTCGTCCTGCGAGCCTTCGGCCTTGGCACGGACGTCCGCCGGGGTAGGCGCCACGATCGACCGTTCCTCCGCCGACCGCTCCCGCGCCTTCTCGCCGCGCCGTGCCGTCTCCTCTTCGGGGGTGTTCGCCGAGCCGTCGTTGGGCGTGTTCATGATGCCGTCCTCTCGCCGATCGCCTCCTCCCGAGCAGAGGAGGCACGGGGCAACCCGCCCCTCGTCCTTACTCCCACACCGGGCGCGTCCGCGCAGCCGGGCTCCCCGTCCGACAGGCGTTCGCTGGGCAATGGCGCTTCCTGTCGCCGCCGTCCCTGCACGGGCGCCCGCACCGGTGGTGCCGCGCCGGGTTGCCCACGCTGCTCTGGGCCGGCCGGGGGACGCGCCGTGAGGCCGCCGTCGAGGGCCGGCGTGACCCGGTCGGTCCTTGGCCACCTGGTGGATCCCGTAGACGGCCAGTCACGTGGCCCGGAGCCCGGTCAGGGCATGGGTACGGCCTCCAGGCAGGGATGGATCGTCGCGTACTCGGCCGGCGCGGTGAGGATCTCCGCGGTGGTGCCGCTGATCTGAACACGGAACGTGCCGGTGGCGTCCTCGAAGACGGGCTCGCGTGCGGGGCCCAGCTGGTCGGTGAGGTGCACGATGACGGTGCGCGCTGCGGCGTGGGCGCCCGGCACGCCTGGGAGGGCGATGGCGTAGCGTCGGACGGGGTTCATGGTTCTCGGCTTGCGGTTGTGTGGACCCGCTGTGGTCATGGGTCCGCGTTGTCGTTGTGCGGGGGGTCTGAAGGGCGTTCGGCAGTGTCTTCGAGGGTGAAGAGGCCGGTCGTTTCGGTGATCGCGAGCAGTCGCTCGACCTGGAGACCGGCCGCCGAGACCACTCGATGTGCTCGTCCGAGCCCGCCCCGGCCACGACGCGGATGCCGACAGCCGCCCGGACGAGCCCGGTCGCGGCGAGGCCGGGGCCCCGGCCTCGCATCCCCTCGCCGCGAAACGCGCAGAGAGGACGTGACGGTGCACGGAGGGCTTCGGCGAGTTCTCGGCCCCTCGTGCACACCCAGCTCCCGGCAGTTGGCCTTCGGCGCGTGCCGTGCGGCGGCCCCGGTCTTTCGGACCGGGGCCGCGGCCAAGGGGTGCGGTCGACGACGGAGGTTCAGCCAGGGGTGATCCGGCCGCGCCAGCCGCCCTCCTCCCGGCCTTCGTGCTCGATGAAGTCCTTGAAGCGCCGCAGGTCTCCCTTGACCCTGCGGTCGACCATGCCCAGCATGTCGCCGGCCTTCTCGGCCATGCCCTCGGGCTGGAAGTCGATGGCCAGGTTGACCCGGGTGTGCCGTTCGTCCAGCCGCTGGAAGGTCACGACGCCCTTCTGGCGCACATCGCCGTCCGTCGTCCGCCAGGCGATCCGCTCGTCGGGCAGCTGGTCGACGATCTCGGTGTCGAACTCGCGGGTGACACCGCCTATGCTGGTCCGCCAGTGGTTGTGGCGGTCGTCCAACTGGGTCACCGCCTCGACGCCTTCCATGAAGCGCGGGAACTCCTCGAACAGCGTCCACTGGTTGTACGCGGTGTGCAGCGGCACGTCGACGTCGACGGTCTCCTTCACCATGCTCATCTGGGGCCTCCTCGCGGATGTGGCGGCCGGGGCCTTCCCGGCCCGCCCGCGCGCCTTCCCGATGCGCCGCGCCCTAACCACCGACACGTCGTCCCACGAGGCCCCGCCGGTGGTGGCATGGGGCAGCGCACCCGTCCGGAACGCAGGTTTGGCGGACGCCGGCCCGGCTAGGCGCCCGGCATGGACTCCTCACCGCACACTCACCCGTGGTCCCGGCGGCTGCGCCACGCGCTCGACGCGCCGGCCCGCTGGGAGTTCCTCGACACAGCGGCCGAGCCGCTCGCCGGCGCGGTGGCCGGGCTGCCGCTCGGGCCGTACCGCGACGCCCTGCACGGCGTGTGGCTCGGGCACCCGCTGCACCCCGCCCTGGTCCAGTTCCCGCTCGGCTGCTGGCTCTCCGCCGGGCTGCTGGACTGGACTCCCGCCGCGCACCGCGGCGCCGACCGTCTGGTGGCGGCGGGCCTGCTGGCCGCCGGCCCCACCGCGCTCGCGGGCTGGGTCGACTGGGCCCGGCTCGACCCGCCGCGCCGACGCACCGGGCTGGTCCACGCCGCGCCAACACGACCGGCGTACTGCTGTACGGCGCCTCGCTGGCGGCCCGCTGCCGTGGCCGGCGGATGCACGGCCGACTGCTGGGGCTGGCCGGGCTGGCCGCCGTCTCGGCGGGCGCCGCGCTCGGCGGGCACCTGTCCTACCGGCAGGCCGCCGGTCCGAACCGCGCGGCGGCGGTGCCCCTGCTGGCGCCGTCGGACTGGGTCGGGCTGGGCGCGGTCGACGACTTCCCGCCCGCCGAACCCGTCCGCCGCACGGTCGGCGAACTGGCCGTGGTGGTGGTCCGCGACGGGGACGACTGCCATGTGCTCGCGGACCGCTGCGCCCACCTCTCCGGGCCGCTCTCGGAAGGCACGCTGGTGGACGGCTGCCTGCGCTGTCCGTGGCACGGCAGCGAGTTCCGGCTGCGGAACGGCGAGGTGGTGCGTGGACCGGCCACCGCCCCACAGCCGGTGTTCGAGACCCGGGTCCTCTCCGGACACCTGGAGATTCGGCTGACCCGGCCGACCTGACCGGGTCCCACCGGGTCGCTGTCCCGCCCGGCACGCCCGCCCGTCGCACCAGCCGGACCGGAGACGGTATGCGTGCGTCCGCAGTCGGCCGTGTGCGGCTTCGGCGGGCACCGGGCGGTTCCGGCCGGCGTCCGAGGTGTGGGCGCCGCCGATCCGGGCAGCCGCCCGGCATGCTGTTGATCAGAGCGCCGGGCGTCTACGCGCCCCAGGGCGACACCGAGCTCCTGCTCTCCTGCCTCCGCAGCGAGGTGCTGGACACCGCCAGCCGGGTGCTGGACCTCGGCACGGGGACCGGTGCGGTGGCCCTCGCCGCGGCCGGGGCGGGCGCGCGGGTCACCGCCGTGGACCTCTCGGCCCGGGCGGTGGCGACCACCTGGGTGAACGCGAGGCTGAACCGCCGCAGAGTGCGACTGCGCCGGGGCGATCTGGCGGCCCCGGTCGCCGGCCAGCGCTTCGACCTGATCACCGCCAACCCGCCGTACGTCCCCACCGGCGACGCCGTGGCACGGCCCGGCCGAGGGGCCGCGCTGGCCTGGGACGCCGGTGCGGACGGACGGCTGCTGCTGGACCGGATCTGCCGGGAGGCGCCGCGGCTGCTGGCAGGGGGCGGGCGACTGCTGCTGGTGCAGTCCGCGCTGGCCGGTGTCCCGGCGACGCTGGCCGCGCTGCGGTCGGCCGGGCTGCGGGTGGCCGTGGTGGCCCGGCGCAGGCAGGCCTTCGGGCCGGTGATGACGGCGCGCGCCGAACTGTTCGAACGCCGGGGACTGATCCGGCCCGGCGAGCGCGAGGAGGAGCTGGTGGTGGTGCGCGGTGTCCGGGAGCGCTGACCGGGCCGCGACCCGGGTGGTCGTCGTGCCGGGCGGGCCGCTGCTGGTCGAGGGTCCGGTGGAGGTGGTCCTGCCGGACGGGACGGTCCGCTTCTGCGACCGCCCGGTGGTGGCGTTGTGCGCATGCCGGCGCAGCCGTCGCTATCCGTTCTGCGACACCAGCCACCGGCGCCGCGCGCGGCCGGAGCGGGCTTCAGAGCCGGTCGTCGGGCAGGCGGAGCCGGTCGTCGGGCAAGGGTGAGCGCAGCGAGGTGCGGCCGGCCCGCCACCGGCCGAGCAGGTGGTCGGCGAACCGGCCGTCGACGACCTCGGCGGCCGCGATGCCGAACGCGATGTCGGCCTCCAACTCGGGTTCGGTGGCGATCAGTTCTTCGATCACACCGCGTCGGAGCAGTTGCTCGTGGACGGCGTCGGCTTCGATGTGCTCGCGGTAGAACAGCGTGCCGTCCGGTCCCGCGCCGAGGCGCTGCAAGGCTGCGGCCAGGCGGGCGGATCCGGGCGAGGAGGTGATCTCGACGGTGGCGAAGTGTCCGACGGCGGCGCCGCGCAGCGCACGGTGCAGGCCGAACAGTGTCATCAGGTTGACCACCGCGAGCGCGGGCGCGGGGACGAGGTCGAGGTAGTGCCGGTACTCCGGATCGAGGCCGAAGTCGGCCATCATCCGGGCGAACAGCAGGTGGTGGGCGCGGTCGGGGCGGCCGGCGCCGTACTCGTCGTAGGCCACCGTCATCAGCACCGCCTGGGCGGGGCCGTGGAGCCGTGGCAGCATCCACAGCTGCGGGTCCGCTTCCTTGAGGTGGTAGACCGAGCGGTGCACCAGGTACTCGCGGGCCTGCCACCGTGCGCCCTCGGCCAGCAGGTAGTGGGACGGGCCGGTGCCGTCCGGAGGCTCCGCCAGGAGCCGTTCCAGGGCCTGGCGCAGCGGCCGGACGGGCTCCGCCTCGGTGCGCACCGCGGCGAGGAACGGCCGTTCGAGCCCCCGCCGGTAGGAGAGCAGTTCGGGCTCCCACTCCCAGCCCGGGTGGACCCCGGGCAGACCGCGGTCGTGGAGCTCGTAGCAGAGGTGGAGGGCGAGCTGGTGGTCCTCGCCCCAGGGGTCCGTGGCGGGCTCGGGCGGTACCGGGAACCGGGCCGCGCCGGACGGTCCGGCGGTCAGCAGGCCCAGCACCGCCTCGGACAGCGGCCCGCGCGGGTCCGGGAGCCGGCTCACCGCCCGCTCCCGCGACCCTCGGTGCAGGCACACAGCACCGCGACGGCGGTGCCCGGGTCGGCCATGGGGCCGAGGCCGAACCCGCGCAGCAGTGCTGCCGCCTCGTGGTCACGGCGCGGTTCGCTCCCGTTCCCGACCAGTGCCGTCTGTTCCCGCCGGTCCATCGTGCCCGCCTCCACGCAGTCGTCGCCCCTGGCACTGAGCGGTTGCCCTGCTTCGGTCGCGTCTAACGTCCGGATGTCGCGGGTGCGGGCCGTCGCGGGGGGGCGCCGGGGTGTCGGCCGGCACATCGCGGGCAGACGCGTCGGCGTGAACGCGATCGAACGAACCCTGCGCGCCCTGGACCGCTTCCAGCAGCGCCACCGCGTTCCCGGTCTGGTCGTCGGTGTCGTCAAGAAGTACGGCGACGACCGTGGCGGGCTGCTCGCCGCCCTCATCACGTACTACGGCTTCGTCGCGCTGATCCCGCTGCTGCTCCTGCTCAGCACCGCCCTCGGGTTCGTCCTGCACGGCCACCCCGGTGCCCAGCGGTCGGTGCTCGACTCCGCGCTCGCCGACTTCCCGATCATCGGCGACCAGCTGCGTCAGAACGTCCACTCCCTCCAGGGCAACGGCCTCGCCCTGGTCATCGGCGTCCTCGGGCTGCTGTACGGGGCACTCGGCATCGCGCAGGTGCTCCAGCATGCCATGGCCGAGATCTGGAACGTCCCGGGAGTGCGACGGCCCGGCTACTGGCCGCGGCTGGTGCGCAGCCTGCTGCTGTTCGCGGTCCTCGCCACCGGGTTGCTGCTCACCACGGCCGCTGCCTCGCTGGTCGGCACCGCCGCGGGCGGGCCGCTCGCCCGCGTCGGGGGGCTGCTGATCTCGGCGCTGCTGAACGCCACCGTGTGCCTGGCCTGCTTCCGGGTGCTCACGCCCAAGGAGGTTCCCGTCAGGGCGCCGTGGCCGGGGTGCGCGCTGGCCGGCCCGCTGTTCACGCTCCTCCAGGCGTTCGGCGCCCTGCTGGTCACCCACGAACTGCGCCACGCCGGCCAGGTCTACGGCTTCTTCGCCACCGTGATCGGCCTGCTCTCCTGGCTCTACCTGGCCGCCCAGATCACCGTCTACGCGGCCGAGACGAACGTCGTGCTCGCCCGCCGGCTGTGGCCGCGCAGCATCCTGCAGCCCCCGCTCACCGACGCGGACGAGGAGGTGCTGTCGTCCGTCGCCCGGCAGGAGGAACGCCGCCCCGAACAGCACGTCGACGTCTCCTTCCACGACGAGGACGGAGGCGAAGGCGTGGCCGGGGCGGAGGGCGACGACGACCGGCCCTCCGGCCCCGGGACGTGACGGACGGACCGGGGGCGTCACGCTGCGCCGTGCGCGAGAACGAGGGCCCGGTCTGGTCGCGGGAGAAGTGGGTACGCGCGGGGCGACCCACGTACGGCGAGCGTAGGAGGCCCGTCATGGCCGATCCAGTGACGTCAACCGACCGGCGGGGAGACCCGGACGGCCGCACCGTTGAGGGGCCGTCGTACGGGCCCGGACGTGGGGCACCGGCCGAGAACGACTTCGGCGACTTCGCCGCCCTGCTGGACTACCCCGTGTACGTGGTGACCGCCGCCGGGCGCGAGCCGGCCGGCTGCCTGGTCGGGTTCGCCGGACAGTGCTCGATCCGTCCGGCGCGGTTCGTGGTGTGGGTGTCGAAGGCGAACCACACCCATGCCGTCGCCCTGGCGGCGGAGGTTCTCGCCGTCCACCTGCTTCCGCACGACCACCGGCTGGCAGAGCTGTTCGGGGGCCGGACCGGCGACGACACCGACAAGTTCGCCCGGGTCGAGTGGTACCGCGGCCCGCACGGCGCGCCGATCCTCGCCGAGGCACCGGCCTGGTTCGTCGGCCGGGTCCTGGACCGCGCCGACTGGGGGGACCACACCGGGCTGCTGCTCGCGCCGGTCGTGGTCCACACCCCGCCGGGGGCGGTCCCGGTGTCGTCCTTCCGGGACGTGGCGGACATCGAGGCGGGCCATCCGGCCTGACCGGTCCTACGGACCACGGCGCTCCCGACCAGCGCGCCGCCGTAAACGGTGGAGCCGACTCCGATCAGCCGGGACTGGACGGCCGGCACCGTCCCGACGGTGCCGTAGGACCCGACGGTGCCGTAGGAGACGCCGTCGGGCACCACCCCGCGGGGGTGCCCGTGGTCGTCGTGCGGTCAGAGTCTGTGGGCTTCGCGGCCCTGGTGGCCGAACAGGTGGCGGATCCGACCGCCTCGGGCGGGCTCAGCCGGTGTGCCGACGGCCCCGCCACCCTGCTCGGCGGCACGATCCTCCGCGGGCGCGGTCGCCTCGTCGCGGGTGGGCGGAAGGGGCTGCGCAGGCGCTGGGCGGCTCCTCCGGTGCGAGCCCGGCCGGACGGGGCGCCGGCTTCGCCGGGTCATCAGGGCGAGGCCCAGGCAGAAGACCAGGGCGAGGGACACACCGGACAGGAAGATGCCCAGGCTGTCGAGCGTCGCCAGGCTGTTGCCCAGCACGGTCACCTGATAGTCGGGCCCGCCGGAGAGGTTGTCCGCGATCAGCAGCCCGACGAAGGCACCGGACGCCGTCATCAACAGGAGTCCAAGCAACAGCAACATGGCGATTCCTTTCCGTCCCGGTCACCCCCACGGGCCCGCGCCTACCCGGGCGGGCCCGCCCCTAACGCCGCGCCGTGCGGGCCCGCCCACCACTACACGAGGGGCTGTCGCGTGGTGCCGCGGTCGACGCCGGGCAGACCCCGCGCCGCCAGTGCAGTCCGACACGAGCACCGGGCTGCGCGTCGGCTGCCGCCAGGCCGTCGCCGACGAGATGGTGCGGGGGGAGGCCGAGCGCGAGCGGGCCGCCGCCGAAGCCGCGGCCGCCGAGGAGAAGCGGTGCGGCTCCTGGTGGCGCCGCTCTTGACGCCGCCTCACCCTGGCATTGCTCGAAGGGAGCTCAGGCGACGTCGAGGGCATCATGAAACGGGCCAAAGCACTCAAACGGCGCCATGTCCGGCCGAGCCTCGGTTCCGACCCCTTCTCCGGATCCCCGTCCTCACCCGGCCACGACCTTCACGGAACTCCGGCCAGGGCCAGGTGTCGGAGAACCTCATCAACCGAGACGATCGCGGTGCCCGGCGGGGCGGTAAAGGGGTGGACAGTCCTTCTGCCGCTCGGCGAGCATCTCCGCGATGAACAGCGAACCTCACCCCACCAACCCCAAGCGCGTCCGTTTCGTCGAGCTCAGTGCGAAGGCGCTGCGGGCGCTCGCCGACGGTGACCTCGCCGGCGGCAGCGCCGAGGCGGGCGTGGCCCTCGACCCGCACTTCGTCGGCGACCGGGCCCGCTGGATCTTCGGCTACCGCGCCGACCAGCTCGCCGGGGACCCGTCGGCCGCGCCCTGGATCACGCGAGCCGCGGTGTCCGAACCGGACGGGGCCGTGGTCGGCGACGCCGGGTTCCACGGCCCGCCGGACGAGGACGGCATGGTCGAGGTCGGCTTCACCGTGGTGCCCGGGTACCGCCGCCAGGGCTACGCCCGCGCCATGCTGCGGGCGCTGCTCGTCAGGGCCGCCGCCGAGCCCGGTGTCAGGACCGTACGGGCCAGGGTCAGTGCCGACAACACCGCTTCCCTGGCCACCGTCGCGGGCTTCGGATTCACGCGCGTCGGCGAGCAGGGAAACGAACGTGACGGGCTCGTCATCGTCTTCGAGGTCCCGGCGGAGGCGATTGAGACCGGGCACCCCACCGCCTCGGCGGACACGACGGCCGTCCCGGTCGAGCCCTGACCGGAGGAGGGTCACACAGGCCGTCCCGGACACCGACAGGCCATCCTGTGACGCACTGTGATGGCCTCAACTGCTCGCCGCGTGGGGCGGGCCGACTCGAGGAGTTGTTCTTGGCGACCGAGAGAATCGCGGTCACCCGCCCTGCGATCGACGCCGTACTGGTCAGGCGCATGGTCGATTCGCAGTTCCCGCAGTGGGCCGGTCTGCCCCTGGCACTGCTCGATCCGGCCGGATCGGACCATGTGATCTACCGGTTGGGCGAGGAGTTGTCCGTCCGCCTGCCCCGCCACAGCGGCGCCATCGGGCAGGCCAGGAAGGAGTCCGAGTGGCTGCCCCGGCTCGCCCCGCACCTGCCCCTGGCAGTACCGGTACCGGCGGGGTTGGGGGAACCCGACTTCGGCTATCCGTGGCCGTGGGCGGTGTCCCGCTGGCTGGACGGCGAGGTGGCGACCGTCGAGGCACTGGCCGATTCGTCCGAGGCCGCCGTCGAACTGGCGGGGTTCCTGGAGGCCCTTCAGCGGTTCGAGCCCGAGGGGATCCCGGCTCGGGGCGCTCGCGAGGATCTGACCGTCCGGCCGCTGGTCGCACGGGATCGGGCGACGCGGGCCGCCATCGCCGAGGTCGACGGCGTGTTCGACGGCGCGGCCATGACCGAGTTGTGGGACGCGGCGATCAGCACCCCCGGATGGGATGGTCCTCCGGTCTGGTTCCACGGCGACTTCCACACCGGCAACCTGCTGACCGTCGACGGCCGCCTCAGCGCGGTCATCGACTTCGGCGGGCTCGGCATCGGCGACCCTGCCTGCGACCTGATGATCGCCTTCACCCTGATGTCGGCCGGGAGCCGCGCCGCTTTCCGCACCGCGCTCGGCGTGGACGACGCCACCTGGACCCGAGGCCGCGGCTGGGCGCTTGCCACGGCCCTCAACGCCTACACCCACTACGCCGCCGTCAACCCCCGGGTCGCCGCGCAGACCACCCGTCAGATCACCGAGGCCCTCATCGGGTAGGCAACCGGGGAAAGACACACCGCTTCATGGGGGGTGTAATGGCCGGCGTGTGGTTACACCGGGCTCGGCGTGGTTGTTCGCCAGTCCGGGGTGGTGCGCTGTAGCTGGCGGCAGGCAACCGCTGCCGGTCGCCGACCTGTCGGCTCACCCCTCGGTGTGGACGGCCCGCGACGGAGCGTTGTGGCCCCGCCGCCGGGCGACCATGCGCCGGAGCAGCGGGTGCGCCGGCAGCGCGACTGCGCCACCCAGCGCGCCGAACAGGACCGGGGCGTTCCACCAGGGCACCAGATCGACGGAACGGCCGTCCGGCCACCGGCAGACGTGCGAGGGCGGGAAGAGCGACTCCTCGATCCGGATGTCCTTGTGCTCTGGTTCCCGGTACGCCACCGGGTCCCGCCCGTAGAGCTCGGTGACACAGGCCCGGGTCGGCCGGGTCTCGAAGCCGGACATCATGCCGAGCAGCCACACCACACCCGCCGCCAGCAGGCAGAGCACTACGCCCGCCGTCCTCGCCATGGCCGTCCCCCACTCGGTCGTCCGTTCGTACCGGACCCGGAGACGATCATGAAGCCGGGTTCGGTTCCCGTTCTCGCAGGCCCGCCCGCCGTCCACTGGCCGTGGGTGCACGCCGTCGTGTCGGCGGGCGGTGAGTCCAGTGGGCGAGCCGGGTCATGCGCGAGGAGCCATCGAGCAGCCGAGCCCGATCGTCGCCGGTGCCTGCGGTGTTGGCAACGCGCTCTGTGGAGACGGCCACCCCTTGGTCGGGAGTCGTCCCGCAGCTGCTCGACGGGATCTCCCCAGCCATCGGCCACCTGCGGCCGGGCGCCACAAGGGCGGCCGACCGCAGGTCAGCGAGTTCCGGGGCCGAGGCGGGCTGTCCGGGGCCGCCCGTCTTGCGTCCGCTGACGCGCGCCGGATCACCCGGGACGCCATCCGCGCCGCCGGCGGCATGCGCTGACGCCACCTCGTCCGCGCCGCCGGCCCGGAGCCGGGCGAAGCCGTTGCTCAGGGTCAGCCGGGGCTGAGGAGGCAGAACTCGTTGCCTTCCGGGTCGGCCAGAATCGTCCAGGAGATCGCGGACCGGTCGAAATCAGGGTCGGTGGCGCCCAGGGCGCGCAGTCGGGCCGCCTCCGCTGCCACGTCGTCACCGGAGTAGGGGCGGACGTCGAGGTGGACGCGGTTCCACCCGGTCTTGGTGTCGGGGGTCCGGCGGAACTGCAGGTAGGGGCCGACGCCTTGGGCGGAGCGCATGGTCGCGTGGTCGTCGGTGACCTCGTGCAACGTCCAGTCCATCGCCTCGTCCCAGAACTCGGCCATCGCTCGCGGGTCGGTGCAGTCGACCACCACCGCGGCGATCGGCCCGGTGTCCTGGTGGATCGGGCGGGGCTCCAGGACGCAGAACTCGTTGCCCTCCGGGTCGGCCATGACCGTCCAGGGGACGTCGCCCTGACCCACGTCGGCGAGCGTCGCGCCGAGATCCTTCAGGCGCGCGACCAACTCCGCCTGATGGGCGGTCGAGGTGGTGGCCAGGTCGACGTGCACCCGGTTCTTCACCGTCTTGGGTTCCGGGCGGGCGACGATGTCGATGCAGACGGCCACCGGGTCGGGGTAGGCGAAGCCCACGGGTTCGAGGTTGGTCACACCGGGCCCCTCGCTGTCGACCCCCCAGCCGAGTGCCTCCGCCCAGAACCGGCCGAGCGCGGAGTCGTCCTGGGCCTTCATGTTGATCTGCACAAGTCGTGTTGCCATAAGCGCAGATCCTAGGGCCCGTCTTCGAACCCCCGTCGTCCGCCCGCCAGGGCGGGCGGGGGTTCGAAGACGGGCCCCAGGCCCTGCCCCCGCCCCGGGCCCCCCCGGTCGCCCTGCGGCGGCCGCGGGGCCCGGCGCCGGATCAGATGAACCGCCACAGGTGGTCGCTGGTGCCGTTGTCGTCCCAGAGCACGGCCTGCGCCCCCGCGGTGGTGGAGGCGCCGGAGATGCCGAGGACGCGGCCGCCGTTGGCGCACTGGATCCTGAAGGTGTCGCCACCGCCGTGGCGCAGGCGCCACCGGTGGTCGGCGGCGCCGTTGTCGGCCCACTGGACGATCCGGGTGCCGTTGGCGGTGCCGCCGTTCTCCGTGGCGAGGACCTTGCCGCTGTTGGAGTTGCGCAGGCGCAGGTAGCCGCCGGTGTCGAGGGCGGCCGTCCAGAGGTGGTCGGCGGTGCCGTTGTCGTCCCACTGGAGGGCGAGGCCGCCGTCGGCGGTGGACATGTTCTGGACGCCGAGGACGAGTCCGCTGGCGACGTTCTGGATCCGCCTGGCGCCGACGGGGGCGAACTGCCACTGGCCGGCGGCGGCACCGCTGTCGGGCAGTTGTACCGCCGCGGCGCCCTGGGTGGTGGAGCCGCCGGCGATGCCGAGCAGCTTGCCGGTGTGGACGTTCTGGAGCTTGTGGTAGCCGTTGCCGGCGTCGACGACGGTCCACCGGTGGTCGGCGGTGCCCGAGTCGGCCCACTGGAGGATCGGGGCGTTGTCGGCGGTGGACATGTCCTTCACGCCGAGGACCTTGCCGCTGTTGAGGTTGCGCAGCCGCAGTGCGGTGCCGTCGACGACGAGGGCCCAGTTGTGGTCGGCGGTGCCGGTGTCGGCCCACTGCAGGGCGAGGCCGCCGTCGGCGGTGGACATGTTCTGGATGCCGAGGACGAGCCCGCTGGCCGCGTTGACCAGCCGGAAGCTCGCGCCGTCGGTCCGCCAGTAGACGGTGTAGTTGAAGCCCTGGGCGTCGTGGAACGGTCCGAGGCCGACCGTCGCCCCGTTGGCGGTGGCCGTGAAGGCGAGGGCGGTGCTGCTGGTCCGGGTGATCGTGCTGGCGTCCAGGGCCGGGAGGGCGGACAGCGTGGTGCTGCCGTAGTTGCCGGCCAGGACGGCGGGGCCGTAGGTGATCGCCGCGACACCGGGGCTGTCGTTGGCGGCCTGGAGGGCCACCCGCATGGGGAGCTTCACGGTGACGGTGTCGCCGGAGGCCCAGGACCGGGTGAGGGTGGCGTACGTGCCCGGGGTGGTCGCGACGCTCTGCGCGACGCCGTTGACGCTGACGCTGGCGCCCGAGGTCCACCCGGGGATGCGGACGCGCATGGACCATGTCCCGCCGGCGCTGCCGGTGACCTTGAGCGTCGTGGTGTCCTCGGCCGGGAACGCGGTGGTCTGGGTGACCGTGATGCCCCGGTCGGTCCAGTCCAGGACGGACGGGAGGAACAGGTTCACCGTGAGGGTGGTGCCGTCGTGGAAGTAGATGGAGTCCATCAGCTTGGTGTTGGACTCGATGCCCGTTCCCTGGCAGCACCAGAACGTGCCGTAGTCGGTGCTCCAGGTGCCGCCGCCCCAGGCCGGGCCCTTGCCCCGGCGGCTGCCCGGGTTGAGGGAGGTGAAGTACGTGATGTGGCCGTGCGGGTCGGCCGGGTTCTGGGCGCCGACGACGTGGTTGAGCAGTGCCTTCTCGTAGAAGTCGAAGTACGAGGCCCGGTCCGGGCTCAGCTGCCACAGTTCCCGGGTGAGCTTGAGCATGTTGTAGGAGTTGCAGAGCTCGCAGGTGTCGTCGGTGAGGTAGCCGGAGATGGCGTTCGCGGGCCGGAAGTGCTCCGCCTGGCTGTTGCCGCCGATGGCGTAGGTGTGCGAGCCGGTGGTGATCGCCCAGGCGTTGGCGGCGATGTCGCGGTAGCGGGTCGTCCCGGTGGCCTTGTACTCGCGGACGGCTCCGATCCACTTGGGCACCTGCGTGTTGGCGTGCAAGCCGCTGAGCTGGTCCAGGTTGGCGGCGAGCGGGTCGAAGACCGCGGCGTGGTCGAACCGCTGAGCGGTGGTCAGCCAGCGTGCGTCGCCGCTCTGTTGGTAGAGATCGGCCAGCACCTCGTTCATGCCGCCGAACTCGGTGCCCAGCATCGACTGCATCGTGCCGTAACTGAGCGCGGCGGTGCGGCGGTCGACCCAGTCGGCGAGTGCGAGGAGCACGTCGCGGGCCTGGGTGCTGCCCAGGAGGCGCCACACGTCGAGCAGTCCGGCCATGGTCTTGTGGACGCAGTAGTACGGGACGTTGCCGTTGCTCAGCCTGCCCGCTTCGAGGCTGGCGAAGTCGGACTCGGGGAAGCCCGACAGGTAGCCGGCCGAGAAGCCCGCGGCGGCGTTGTTGGCCTGGCACTTGGCGAGTTCGGCCACCATCCGGTTGGCCTTGTCGCGGCAGACGGTGTCCCCGAGCGCGGCGGCGGCCTGGGCCCACGCCGTGAGGAAGTGGCCCTGCACGTGGGTGCGGAAGGGGAATCCCGGGTCGTCCCAACCTCCGTTCGTGGCAGCGGCGTTGGTGGAGAGCCGGTGGTTGGCGCGGAAGTTGTACAGCAGGCGGTCGACGTCGACGAAGCGGAGGTACGCCAGGGTGCGGTTCTGGTTGTCGAGCCACCGGCTGCTGGTGAGCCGGACCTGGCCCAGCTCGAACGGGACCGTCGACACTCCGACGTCGGGCCTGGCCGGTCCCGTCTCCGCCGCGGCGGAGACGGGACCGAGTGCAGGGCCGGCGGCTGCGGCCACGGCCGCGACGCCGGTCGCCTTGAACATGACACGGCGGCTGAAGGGGTGAGCCGGCATGGCGAACTCCACGGTACGTAAGAGGAGGGAACGGGGCGTGCAGCGGCCAAGGGGTCCGCACACAAAGGCTGTTCGGCTCCGACCGGCTACCGCGCGGGCAGGGCGCTACAGCGTGCCGAGTCCGACGTGGCCGGTGGACCTCCGGACGCCGGTCCCGCCGCCGGAGCGGCTGCCGACGGTGAAGCCGCAGTCCTTCGCGTGGGCGTGCGTCGTCACCCGGGGATCTTGGTGGGGCGCCCGCCTGGTTACAAGAGTGTTAACGCTCACAATTGGCGTGTCAATGCTTTCGACGGCAGCGCCGACAAGGCCGCCCCCACCCCGGGCGCTCCCGCTCCGCTCCGCTCGGAGGCGGTCGGACGGCGGCGTGCGCGAGGCGCCTTCGTCCGGCGCGTCGGTACCGCGGTTGCCGACGCACGCGGATGAGCCGGTGACGATCGCCGCCCGCCGTCCGATCTTTCCCCACCGGCTTCGGGAATCTCCTCACCCGTCACATCGGCACCCGCCCCGGCACCTTCCGCCACATCCACCAGGGCCGATAGCGGTGCCGCGAAGGCCAGGTGGCGGGCGCGGCCGGTGCCGTTCGAAAGCGATTCGACGGTTCTTCGAGGGCGGTTCGACACTCGGCAGGTGAAAGAAATGTGCCCTCCCGCACAGAGTCTTGCCGCGCAGAGGTCCGATCATTACTACTGTCCCCAGACGCAAGGGCTTCGACGCTTCGCACCTGGGTCCGGCGAGCCCGGTGCTTGCGAGCAGAGGGGACCGAGCACCGTTCCCGCAGTTCCTGAGCGCGCCACCTCGGACGGGGCCGAGCCGCGCCGTCCCGAGCCCGAACTCGCCGGCCAGCGACACCTCGTAGCGACACCTCGCCGCGCCGGATCCCGCCACCAGACCGGGGTCCGGTACCACCCATCGCCGTCCTTGGAGGGACACATGAGATGGCACACCCGTAAATCCATCAGCGGAAGGTCGGCCGGGTTCGGCCGGCTGGCCCTGGCCGTCGCCGTGATCGCCGGGTTCCTGAGCCTCGCGTCCCCGGCGCAGGCCCAGGTGGACTCCACCTGCGACAAGGGGGGTCAGTACACCCAGGGCAGTTGGACGATCTACAACAACATCTGGGGCCAGAACGCCGGTTGGCAGTGCCAGACCGTCAACAGCATCAAGTCCTGGTACGTCGACGCCGACCACTCCGGCGGCGGGGTCAAGTCCTACCCGAACACCTCGGTCCGACCCCAGACGCCGCTGTCGCAGTTGAACTCTGCGGGCTTCTGGTACAACACGTCGTCGGCGCCCGTCGCCGGCGGTGACTGGTGGAACTGGACGAGCGACTTCTGGTCGACCGGCAGCCAGGACGAGATCATGGTCTTCACCAGCTGGTCCGGGACGGCAGGCGGCTGGGGAAGGCAGATCGCGTCCAACGTGACCATCGGCGGCATCCTGTACGCGTCGGTCTGGCAGGCCGATCCCGGCTGGAACGTCCTGCAGCTCATCCCCGCCCAGCAGAGCAACACCGGCACCATCGACGCCTCGGCGGTCTGGCGATGGGCCGCGTCGCAGCACCTCCTGCGCAACACCAACTTCGACACGATGCAGTTCGGCATCGAGATCACCTCGACCAGCGGCACTCAGAAGCGCTACTCACTGAACGCCTACAGCGCCTGGTGGAACAACACCTCCGGCGGCGGATCGAGCATCTAGCCCCGTACTTCGCGGGTAGCCGCACGACGCGCGACCCGACGGTGCACTCCGTCCGCGTACAGGGGGCGAACGCCGGAGCGTTCCCCCGACGCACACCCTTCCGCCGGGCCTCGAACGACAGGGTCCGGCGGAAAGGCATGCGGAGTCCTCGAATTCAGGCGGGGAATGCCCCCGTGCTGCCTTCCGCGTCCTGGTGGCCCGGTCCGGCCGCGTACGCCAGCGGAGGTGCGATGGCCTGGGCGTCCACTCCCTCACCGACCCACAGGCCGATGAACAGCGCGGCCGTCGCCTCCAGGAGAGCCGCACGGTCGAGTCCGCCGCCGGCCACGGGTTCGCACCCCACGTCCCGCACCAGCTCACGCACGCGCGCGAGGGCCGTCCCGTCGTCCCCGCACACCGGAACAGCCAGTGGCCGCCCGTCGAAGACGGGCGGCCGCATGCGCCACACGTCCTCGTGGCAGAGGTTGAAGGCCTTGACCACGTGGGCTCCCGGCGCCGCCGCGGCCAGCTGCCGCGCGGCCGAGGGGCCTCCCTCCGTCAGCAGCCGGAAGCCCTGCCCGACCGGGTTGGAGCAGTCGAGCAGCACCTTGCCCTCCAGGGCCGCGCGAAGGTCCCGTACCACCTCCACTCCCGCCCCGAAGGGCAGCGCGGCCAACACCACCTCCTGAGCGGACTCGGCCGCCGCTCGCAGACCGGCATGCTTCGCGCCGCCCGTGCGCGTCGCGAGCAGCTCCGCCCTGTGCGGGTCCCGTCCCCCGATGATCACCTCGTGCCCGGCCCGCACCCAGTGGGTGGCGAGGGCGTCGGCCATGTTGCCCGTACCCAGTACACCGATTCTCATCATGCATCCTCTCTCCGTGCCTGCTTCGACCGTTCACACCGACGCTAGAAGGCCCGTCGGGCACCATGTGGTACGTGACGACCGACGCCTTCCTCGCCGACTGCCGCGCCCGCCTCGCCTTCGACCTGCTCTCCAACACCTGGAACGCCGTGGTGCTCTGGGCGCTGCGCGACGGCCCCAGGCGCCCCGCCGAACTACGGGAGCGGATCGGGGGCATCAGCTCCAAGGTCCTCACCGAGACCCTGCGCCGGCTGCAGTCCAACGGGCTGGTCGATCGGCAGGCACACCCTGGCGCACCATCACGGGTCGAGTACCGGCTCACCGCTCTGGGCCGGACCCTGCTGGCGCCCATCGACGCCCTGGGCGCATGGGCCTTCGAGCACGGCGACGAGGTCATGGCGGCCCAGGAGGCGGCATGCGCTTCCGCCCCGGAGCCCCCTCCTGCCACCTGTTAGACCGGTCCACGGCGTCAAGGCGGACGCCGGCAGATGACAGGCGAAGCCCCAGGCCAGAGGCCTGGGGCTGGCCTTGTGCGCGCCCGGTTCCCGCAGCGGTCGGCCGACCAGCGGGTCCGGCTCCCCCGCGCACGCCGGAACGGGACCGGCCGGACCGTCACGCACGGTGACGGCGAGTCCGTCGGCGCGGGGTTCATCACGATCAGGTTTCAGCCATCGGCTCGGGTCTTGCCGTGCGGGCATGTAATCGATTCCAATCGTGTTCACACGTCGATGTAATCGATTCCACGAGGAGGTGGGGCGGCTGTGACGAGCATCAAGGACGTCGCCGCGGAGGCAGGTGTGTCCGTCGCCACTGTCTCGCGTGTCCTGAATGAGCACCCTTCGGTGAGCGAGGACGCGCGGGCGCGGGTGCTGGCCGCCGTCGCGTCGCTCAGGTACCGGCCCAACGCCGTGGCGCGGTCGCTGCGCACCGATCAGACCCACACCCTGGGCCTCGTGATCAGCGACGTGCTGAATCCGTACTTCACCGAGCTCGCACGCTCCGTGGAGGAAGAGGCGCGGGCGCTGGGGTACAGCGTGATCATCGGGAACGCCGACGAGCGGCCGGAACTGCAGGACCACCACGTACGGACGCTGCTGGACCGCCGGATCGACGGGCTGCTGGTCTCCCCCACCGACGGCGGGTCGCCGCTCATGCTGGACGCCGCCCGGGCCGGGACGCCGATGGTGTTCGTGGACCGGTGGATCCCCGGCGTCGACGTGCCGGTGGTGCGGGCGGACGGGCGGAGTGCCGTACGGGACCTCGTCGCGCACCTGCACCGGCTGGGGCACCGACGGCTGGCGATCATCGCCGGGCCGGCGGCCACCACGACCGGGCAGGAGCGTGTGGAGGCGTTCCGCGAGGCGCTGGAGGAGTACGGCCTCGACCTGCCGGACCAGTACATCGGCCAAGGCGACTTCCAGGCCGACAGCGGCCGGCGGGCGACCGAGCGGTTCCTCGACCTCGCCGAGCCCCCGCAGGTCGTGTTCGCGGCGGACAACCTGATGGCGCTGGGAGCCCTGGACGCCGTTCGCGCCCGTGGTCTGCGGGTGCCGGACGACATCGCGCTCGCCGCGTTCGACGACATCCGCTGGTTCGTGCACACGGACCCGCCGATCACCGCGATCGCCCAGCCCACGGGCGAGCTGGGCCGGGCCGCCGTGCGCGCGCTCGTGGACCGCATCGAGGGGCGGGCGCCGCGATCCGTGACGCTCCCCGCCCGTCTCGTCGTCCGCCGCTCGTGCGGCGAGCCCCCCACGACGAACGAGACCCCGGCGACGAGCGAGCACCCCTCGACGAACGAGACCCCGGCGACCAACGAGAACCCCGTAACGAACAGGAGCCAGTCGTGAGCGACCCGGACGAGTTGCTGCGCATCGAGGGCATACGGAAGTCCTTCCCCGGGGTGGTCGCGCTGGACGGCGTCGACTTCGACCTGCGGCGGGGCGAGGTCCATGTGCTGCTCGGTGAGAACGGCGCGGGAAAGAGCACCCTGATCAAGACGCTCTCCGGTGCCCACTCACCCGACGAGGGCCGCATCCTGGTCGGTGGTGAGGAGGTCCGCATCCATGGTGCGCAGGACTCCGAGCGGCTCGGGATCGCCACCATCTACCAGGAGTTCAACCTCGTCCCCGATCTGACGGTCGCCGAGAACATCTTCCTGGGGCGCCAGCCGCGCCGGTTCGGGATGATCGACCGGAAGCGGATGGAGGCGGACGCCTCGGAGCTGCTGGAGCGCGTCGGCCTCAGCGTGTCGCCCCGCGCGCGGGTGCGCGAACTGGGCATCGCGCGCCTGCAGATGGTCGAGATCGCGAAGGCGCTGAGCCTGGACACCCGGGTTCTGATCATGGACGAGCCGACGGCCGTGCTGACCTCCGAGGAGGTCGAGAAGCTCTTCGTGATCGTGCGCAAGCTGCGCGAGGACGGCGTCGGGATCGTCTTCATCACGCACCACCTGGAGGAGATCGCCGCCCTCGGGGACCGGGTCACGGTCATCCGGGACGGCAGGTCGGTCGGCCAGGTGCCCGCCTCCACGCCGGAGGAGGAGCTCGTCCGGCTGATGGTGGGCCGGTCCATCGACCAGCAGTACCCGCGCGAGCGGGCTGCCGCGGGCGACGCGCTGCTGTCCGTGGAGGGACTGTCCCGGGACGGTGTCTTCCACGACGTCAGCTTCGAGGTGCGGGCCGGCGAGGTCGTCGGCGTCGCGGGGCTGGTCGGGGCGGGTCGGACCGAGGTGGTCCGGGCCGTCTTCGGGGCCGACCCGTACGACCGCGGTACGGTCCGCGTCTCCGGGACTTCCCTGAAGCGGCACGACATCGGCGCCGCCATGACCGCGGGCATCGGGCTGGTGCCCGAGGACCGCAAGGGTCAGGGGCTCGTGCTCGACCAGTCGGTCGAGGAGAACCTCGGACTCGTCACGCTCAAGTCCGCCACCAAGGCCGGAATCGTCGACCTCAGGGGCCAGCGCGACGCCGCCGCGCGGATCGCCGGGCAACTCGGCGTACGGATGGCCGGCCTCGGCCAGCAGGTGCGCACGCTGTCCGGTGGCAACCAGCAGAAGGTCGTCATCGGCAAGTGGCTCCTGGCCGACACCAAGGTGCTGATCCTCGACGAGCCCACCCGCGGCATCGACGTCGGCGCCAAGGTCGAGATCTACCAGCTCATCAACGAACTGACGGCGGCCGGGGCCGCCGTACTCATGATCTCCAGCGATCTGCCCGAGGTGCTCGGCATGAGCGACCGGGTGCTGGTGATGGCCCAGGGCCGGATCGCGGGCGAGTTGTCCGCGGACGAGGCCACGCAGGACGCGGTCATGTCGCTGGCCGTGAGCATTCCCACTACCGAACTGGAGGCCCCCCGTGGCCGCTGAAACGCTCAAGAGCGGTACGGGCGCCGGTGGCGCCGCGGCGTTGCGCCGTCTGCTGCTCGACAACGGCGCGCTGACCGCGCTGATCGCCCTCGTCATCGCCATGTCGGCGCTGTCGGGCGACTTCCTCACCACCGACAACCTGCTCAACGTCGGCGTCCAGGCGGCCGTGACCGCCGTCCTCGCCTTCGGCGTCACCTTCGTGATCGTCTCGGCGGGCATCGACCTGTCCGTCGGCTCGGTGGCCGCGCTGTCGGCGACCGTGCTGGCGTGGAGCGCCACGGCGCACGGGGTGCCGGTGGTCCTCGCGGTGCTGCTGGCGCTGGCGACGGGTGTGGCCGCCGGCCTGGTGAACGGCTTCCTGATCTCGTACGGCAAGCTGCCGCCGTTCATCGCGACGCTCGCGATGCTGTCGGTGGGGCGCGGTCTGGCGCTGGTGATCTCGGACGGATCGCCGATCGCGTTCCCGGCCTCGATCTCCCACCTGGGTGACACGCTCGGCGGGTGGCTGCCGGTGCCGGTGCTCGTCATGGTGGCCATGGGCCTCATCGCGGCGTTCGTCCTCGGCCGTACGTACATCGGCCGCTCGATGTACGCCATCGGCGGCAACGAGGAGGCGGCCCGGCTCTCGGGTCTGCGGGTGCCCAAGCAGAAGCTGGCGATCTACGCGCTGTCCGGTGTGTTCGCCGCGGTCGCCGGTGTCGTCCTGGCCTCCCGGCTCTCCTCCGCGCAGCCGCAGGCCGCCACCGGGTACGAGCTGGACGCCATCGCCTCCGTCGTCATCGGCGGCGCCTCCCTCGCCGGGGGCACCGGCAAGGCCTCGGGGACGCTGATCGGCGCGCTCATCCTCGCGGTGCTGCGCAACGGGCTGAACCTGCTGAACGTCTCCGCGTTCTGGCAGCAGGTCGTCATCGGTGTGGTCATCGCACTCGCGGTGCTGCTCGACACCGTGCGGCGCAAGGCCGGGGCCGCTCCCACGCCGATCGGGTCACCCGGCGGCGGAAAGGGCAAGCAGTTCGCCACGTACGGACTCGCGGCCGTCGTCGCGGTCGCGATCGTCGGTGCGACGTCCTTCCTGCACAACGACCCGAAGTCCGGCACCCAGAAGATCGGCCTCTCGCTCTCCACGCTCAACAACCCGTTCTTCGTCCAGATCCGGTCGGGTGCGCAGGCCGAGGCGAAGAAGCTCGGGGTCGACCTGACGGTCACCGACGCGCAGAACGACGCCTCGCAGCAGGCCAACCAGCTGCAGAACTTCACCAGCTCGGGGCTCGGTGCGATCGTCGTCAACCCGGTGGACTCCGACGCGGCGAGCAACCCCGTGGCGGCCGCGGGCAAGGCGAAGATCCCGGTCATCGCCGTCGACCGCGGCGTCAACAAGGCCGACGTGAACGCGCTGGTCGCCTCCGACAACGTCGCCGGCGGTGAGCAGGCGGCCAAGGCCATCGCCGACAAGCTCGGTGGCAGCGGGAAGATCGTGATCCTCCAGGGGCTGGCCGGTACCTCCGCCGCGCGCGAGCGGGCCGAGGGCTTCGCCAAGGGACTCCAGGCGTACCCGGGGATCGAGGTCGTCGCGCAGCAGCCGGCCGACTTCGACCGGACCAAGGGGCTCGACGTCATGTCGAACCTGCTCCAGGCGCACCCGGACGTCCAGGGCGTCATCGCCGCGAACGACGAGATGGCGCTCGGCGCGGTGAAGGCGCTCGGGTCCAAGGCCGGCGAGTCCGTGCAGGTCGTCGGCTTCGACGGAACCCCGGACGGGCTCACGGCGGTCGAGCAGGGGACGCTGTACGCGTCCGTGGCCCAGCAGCCGTCGCAGCTCGGGAAGATCGCCGTGGACAACGCGGTCAAGGCGATCAAGGGTGAGAAGGTCGAGGAGACCGTCAAGGTGCCGGTGAAGGTGGTCACGAAGGAGACCGTGGCCGGGTTCAGCGGCTGACACGGGGAATGGGTGGCCGGAGTGCCCGCTGAAGCGGCGCTCCGGCTGCCCTGTTTCGGATTTTCTGATTGGGGAGTTTCATGTACGACTACGACGTGTTGGTCGTCGGGTCGGCCAACGTCGATCTCGTGATCGGTGTCGAGCGCAGGCCCGGCGCCGGGGAGACGGTGCTCGGGTCGGACCTCGCCGTCCACCCCGGCGGCAAGGGGGCCAACCAGGCGGTCGCCGCCGCGCGGCTCGGGGCGCGCACGGCGCTGCTCGCGCGGGTCGGGGACGACGCGAACGGCCGGCTCCTGCTGGAGTCGCAGCGGAACGCGGGGGTCGACACGGCAGGCGTCCTGGTGGGCGGGGCCCCGACCGGCGTCGCGCTGATCACCGTCGACCCGTCGGGGGACAACAGCATCGTGGTGTCACCCGGCGCGAACGGGCGGCTCACGCCGGAGGACGTCCGGGCCGCCGGGCCCCTGTTCCACGCCTCGCGGGTGGTCTCGGCGCAGCTGGAGATCCCCTTGGAGTCCGTCGTCGAGGTCGTGCGGCAACTGCCGTCCGGCACCCGGTTCGTGTTGAACCCCTCTCCCCCGCAGGCGCTGCCGGCCGAGGTCCTGGCGGCCTGCGACCCGCTGATCGTCAACGAGCACGAGGCCCGGGTGATCCTGGGCGGCGAGACCATCGGCGACGATCCCGCCGCATGGGTACGGACGTTGCTCGCGAGCGGGCCCAAGTCGGTCGTGGTGACGCTCGGTTCGGAGGGCGCGCTGGTCGCGTCCGCCGAGGAAGCCGAGGAGGAGGTCGTCCGGGTCGCGTCGGTGAAGGTCGACGCCGTCGACACGACGGGTGCCGGTGACTCCTTCACCGCCGCACTGGCCTGGAAGCTGGGCGCGGGGGCCTCACTCGCGGAGGCCGCCGCGTACGCCGCCCGGGTGGGCGCCGTCGCCGTGACGCGGCGGGGAGCCCAGGAGTCGTTCCCCACCGCCGAGGAGGTCGAGGCGCTGTGAGGAAGGGCGGGATTCTGAATCGCCATCTCACCGGAGCCCTCGCCGAGTTGGGGCACGGTGACCGGGTGCTCGTGTGTGACGCGGGGATGCCGATCCCGGACGGGCCCCGGGTGGTCGACCTCGCCTTCCGGGCGGGGATTCCGTCGTTCGAGTCCGTCCTGGCCGGGCTCCTCGACGAGTTGGTGATCGAGGGGGCCATCGCCGCACAGGAGGTACGGGAGGCGAACCCCGCCGCGGACCGGCTGCTGACCGACTCCTTCGCCGAACTGGCGTACGTGCCGCACGAAACCCTGAAGGAACTGAGCGCGGGCGCCCGCCTGGTGGTGCGCACCGGGGAAGCCCGGCCGTACGCGAACGTGCTGCTGCGGTGCGGGGTGTTCTTCTGACCGGTCCCGGCGGCTTCTAGCGGTTTCCAGGGCTGGTCGCACCACGTGGTCGGTTTGATCCGGCCCCGAGTTGCCTGTGCAGGCGCTCGGCTGGGGTTTCCCGGCCGAGCGTTCTGCGTGAGCGGCCGTTGAGCTCGACGCCCGCCGGTCAGTCGATGCCCTCGGTGATGCGGAAGTCGCGCTCGAAGCCGTCGGGGAGGGCCACCAGCGCCTTCTGGTACGCCTCGCTCTCGTATGCCGCGACGGCCTGTTCAAAGCTGTCGAACTCGACCAGAACGACGCGTTGCGTGATTCCGGCCTCGTGGGCGACGACTCGACTGCCACGGGACAGGAGCCGCCCGCCCGCGGCCCGGACAGCCGAACGGGCCAGCTCGTCGTAGGCAGCCAGCCTCTCAGGGCCGGAATCGGCGGGGTAGACACTGACCCAGTAGCCCTTGGCCATGGAAAACCTCCTGTGGTGGGCCGGACACGTCCGACGCCGAATTGACGCTCGGATCGATCGATCCCGGCATGTGCAGGCTAGGGCTCGATGTGCGGTCGGGGGAAAGACAGGTACGGGATAGAGTCAGAACGGATCGTTATCAATCGGCAGGGAGAGGCACGTGGCGCCGGATACGGTGAGCCTGCGGTACTTCCTGGTGCTGGCACAGGAGTTGAACTTCACCCGCGCGGCCGCACGGATCGGTATCGCACAGCCCGCGCTCAGCGCCCGGATGCGCCGGTTAGAGGCGGAACTCGGTACGCCCCTGCTGGTCCGCGACACCCGTAGCGTCGAACTGACCACGGCCGGTGCGGCTTTGGCGGAGTCCGCGCCGCCCGCGCTGGCGGCGCTGGACCGGGCATGGGACACCGCCCGGAGCGCGGCGGCCGGTGCACTGGGCACGCTGCGCATCGGATACAGCCTCAGCGCCGGGGCCGAGACCGCACCGGCCCTGGTGGACAGGCTGATTCGCGGCACCAGCGGACTCGAGGTCAGCGCGGTCCCGATGGCGACACCGGAGATCTCCCCCGCGGTCGCCGACGGCCGCATCGATGCCGGGATCACCCGCGGCGAACAACCGGGCCGTGACGTGCGCCGGTTCCTGCTGCGGCGTGCGCGCATCGGGGTCCAGCTGGCGCAGCACCATCCGCTGGCCGGACACCCGGAGATCGAGATCGCCGACGCGGCCGCGTATCCGCTGCGCCTCCCGGACCGTGCGGCCAACCCCGTGATCCACGATCAGCTGTCCGCGGTGTTCCGGGACACCCGACCGCACCCCCGATTCCACACGCTCCCGGTCTCTTTCGACATGTCCCAGCGCGACCTGCGCGACGGAGTCACCCTCGCCCCGGCCGGAGAAGCCGCGGCCACGGCACAACCGGCCGGTCTCACCTGGCGACCGCTGCGGGGCGCGCCCAGCCTGACGATCCACCTGGTCCTCCCACGCGAGCAGTCGCCACTGCACCGCCGCATCCGCGCCGTCGCCAGAACCCTGGCGCACGAACTCCACTGGCTGCCGGACTGACGCGCGAGAGGACAGCAGCCCCCGCCGCATGCTCGACCCGCGAGCGAGCCGAGCGGGAGGCACGCGAGTGTCGCCGGTGCGACGACGAAACCGGCGTCGCGACCCAGGGTGACCGGCGCCGTACCCCCCGCGGCCGGGAGGCGCGGGCCAGGACTCTCTGGAATCCTGGCAGTGAGGCGCTTGCCGGTACACAGCGAGGAGCCGACATGTCGGGACTGTTCGAGACGACTGTAGAGGTGGACCGCCCTGTGCAGGAGGTCTTCGCCTATCTCGCCGACGGTCGCCACGACCCCGAGTTCAGTCCCCGGGTCCTGGAGATGGCGAAGACTCCGGACGGCCCGACTGCCGTCGGGACGGTCTTCCGCAGCACCGTGAAGGACGCCGGGATGAAGACCTCCCGCCAGTTCCGCATCACCGGCCTGGAGGCTCCGCGCACGGTCCGCTGGAGCGAGGAGAGCAAGAACCTGATCACCGCCGAGGGCGGCTACGATCTGGAAGCCCTGCCGGACGGCCGTACCCGCGTCCGGATCTTCAACACGCTCGACGGCCACGGACTCGGCAGGGTCCTGGTCGGCCCGGCGCTTCACGCGGCTCGCAAGGACGCGCCCGACTTCGGCCGCCGGATCAAGGCCGCGATCGAGGGGTCCTGACCGGGGCCGGCAAGGGGATCGGTCTCGCCGTGACGCAGGCACTCGGCGAACAGGCACAGCGTGCTCACGGTCGCGCTGAACCAGCCCGGCGAGGACGGTTCGGCGATCCTGGGCCGCAACGAGACGAGGGGCTGGCACGCCACATGCACCAGCGCAGTCTGCGGGACCTCCAGGTGTCGGCCATCGGCCTCGGCTGCATGGGGATGTCCGCCTTCTACGGCACGGCCGACCAGGACGAGGGCGTCGCGACCATCCGCCGCGCCCTGGACCTCGGCATCACCTTCCTCGACACGGCGCAGGTCTACGGGCCGCTCACCAACGAGTCCCTGGTCGGCGAGGCCGTCCAGGGGCACCGTGACGAGTACGTGATCGCCACCAAGTTCAACTACCGCATGGACGACGCCGTTCCGGGCGACATGTCGACGGTGGGCCGCCAGGACGGCTCCGCCGAGCACGTCCGCGCCTCCGTCCACGGCTCGCTCGCCCGGCTCCGCACCGACCGCATCGACCTGTACTACCAGCACCGGGTCGACCCGACCGTGCCCATCGAGGAGACCGTCGGCGCGCTCGGCGAACTGGTCGCCGAGGGCAAGGTCCGCTACATCGGCCTGAGCGAGGCGAGCGCGGAGACCATCCGCCGGGCCGACGCCGTCCACCCGGTCACCGCCGTCCAGAGCGAGTACTCGCTCTGGACCCGCGACGTGGAAGCCGAGGTGCTCCCCACCTGCCGGGAGCTCGGGATCGGCTTCGTGCCGTACTCCCCGCTCGGCCGCGGCTTCCTCGCCGGCCGCTTCAGCTCCCCGGACGAACTCGACAAGGACGACTTCCGCCGCACCAACCCGCGCTTCACCGAGGCCAATCTCGCGGCCAACCTCCGGCTCGCGGACAAGGTCAAGCAGATCGCCGCCGAGAAGGACGTCACCCCGGCCCAGCTGGCGATCGCCTGGGTACTGGCCCGCGGCGAGCACCTCGTGCCCATCCCCGGCACCAAGCGCCGCACCTACCTGGAGCAGAACGCGGGCGCGGTCGACGTCGAGCTGACCGACGAGGATCTGGCCCGCATCGACGCCGAGTTGCCCGAGGTCGCGGGCGAGCGCTACGACGAGGACGGGATGCGGGCGGTGAACCGCTGACCGACCGCCACTGCCACTGACCGGACGGGTGCCCGCCGCAGCAGCCGGCGGGCCCGTACCGGATCACGTCGGTCGGCGGCCGCGCCTCCGGACGAACCCTCTCCCGGCCGTCGAGCCGCCTCGCGAACACCTCGGACCCTCGCTCCCGCGCGCCTTCCCGGCCCCCGCGCGCCCGTCGGGGACCGCCCCCACCCTCGGCTCCTCCAGCGGCTCCCCCCTCCCCGCTATTGAAAATGATTACCACTAGCATATGCTCCCAGGGGGATGCCGAACCAGAGGAGTCGATGTGAGCGGGAGCAGCGCCCGGGGCCTGTTGAGCGTGGTGGGTGGCAACACCCCGGGCATGCGAGGTCACCTGGTCGACCTTCTGCTCCACGGGCGGCCCGGGACCGTGGTGCTCGCGGTCTCGGTCGAGCCGGACGGCGGCCGGTACCCGACCGTGCAGCGGCACATCTCCGGCCACGGCCTGGGGCCGGAGATCCCGCTGTGCAGAGCGGGGCGGGGCGATCCCGCCGTGATCATCCGTCAGGAGCTGACCGCCCTCGCGCGCCGTACGCCCCGGGCTCACGTGGTGCTGGCGCTGCCCGGCGGCCTCGATGTCCTGGCCCTCCTGGCCGATCTCTGGCGCACGCCGATCGGCACGACGCCCGTGGAACACCACTACGACCTGGCCCCGATCGCCGTCGGCATCGATCCGGAACGCCTGCTCGCCGACCTGCGCTGCGTCCACCACTCGACGGCGATCGGCGTCGGAGACGGTGAGAGCGCCCCCGTCACCGTGGCGGAGGCGGCCGCGCGACTGACGGAGGCGGCGGAGGTGCTGGTCGTCCCGCAGGACGGGACCGACGCGTCGTACGTTTCGCACTCCGTCCTCGCGCACCTGAACCCGTCCGCGACCCTGCTGCCCGCCCCCGCCGACCTGCGGACCCGAGCCGCACGGGACGTCCAAGCCGCCCTCCTGACGCCGACGCCCCGGCAGGCGGTCTCCGACCGGCTGGCGGCGGCGTTCGACCCGGTCACCACTCCGCGCCTGCGGTCCCGCGACGACCACGGCCTCTCCTCGGTGCGCTGGCATGCCCGCCGGCCCTTCCACCCGGAGCGGCTGGCCCACGCGCTGCCGGCCGTCCTGCGCGGAATCACCCGCAGCCGGGGGCACCTGTGGCTGGCCAGCCGGCCCGACGCCGTGGTCACCTGGCGCTCGGCCGGGCGTCACCTGGAACTCCGCGAGGCCGACCGGTGGCTCACCGCGTCCGGGGGCCGGGACTGGTCCTCGGCCTCACCCGCACGCCGTACGCTCGCCGCCTGGCACTGGGACGGCTACTACGGCGAGCGCCGCAACGAGCTCGTCTTCATCGGCGGAGCGCTCGACCGTCAGCGGCTGCGCCGCCTGCTCGACACGGCCCTGCTCGACGACGGCGAGCTCTCCCTCGGGCAGGACGGTTGGCGTCACCTGCCCGACCCGATCCTCGGCCACCCCGGCCAGGACCCGCACGCGGGCGGCTGACCCGTCGGACGCCGCACGACCGACGGACGGTGGACCGAGCACCCGGCTCAGGTCCGGTCGGCGCCGCCGTTCCGTCGGCGGTGCCGACGGCCGTGCCGCGGGGGCCCTGCGGCCGCCCGGGGCGCGGAGTCGGGGTGGTCGGCCGCGGCGATCAGGGCGGCGAGGACGGTGGTGACCGGTACCGAGGCGACCAGTCCGATGCTGCCGACCAGGGTCCGGGCGATCTCCTCGGAGACCAGCTCGCTGGTCGCCACCGACACGAAGTCCCGCTGGGCGATGGAGAAGAGCAGCAGGAGCGGGAGGGCCGCGCCCGCGTAGGCGAGCACCAGGGTGTTGACGGTGGAGGCGATGTGGTCGCGGCCGATGCGCACGCCCGCACGGTAGAGCTGGCGGGCGCTCATCGTGGGGTCGGCCTGTTTGAGCTCCCAGACCGCCGAGGTCTGGGTGACCGTCACGTCGTCCAGCACGCCGAGGGAGCCGATGATGAAGCCGGCCAGCAGCAGGCCGCGGATCTCGATGTTCGGGTAGAGGTCGTGGATGAGGCCGGTCTCCTCGGAGGTGTTCCCGGTGAGGTGGGCCCAGCCGGTGAAGACCAGACCGAGGACGCCGATCAGCACCAGCGAGATCAGGGTGCCGACGACGGCCACCGAGGTACGGGCGGAGAGCCCGTGGCACAGGTACAGCGCGATCAGCATGATGGCGCTGGCACCGACCACCGCCACCAGCAGCGGATCGGAGCCGTGCAGGATCGCCGGGAGGATGAACAGCGACAGGACGGCGAAGCTGATCGCCAGGGCGATCAGGGCGGTCAGGCCGCGCCAGCGCCCCACCACCAGGACGGCCACCGCGAACAGTCCCGCCAGCAGCGCGATCGGGGTGTCCCGGTCGACGTCGACCACCGTGTACTGGATGTCCGGCGGCGCGTCGGGCGCGTAGGTCAGGATCACCTCCTCCCCCACGCTGTAGCGGCGCAGCTCGTTCGGGTGGACGCTCACGGTGAACGTGCGGCCCTTGTCCTTGCCCGTCGTCACCTCGACGGTGTCCTGCTGGCAGGTGCCGGTGTCCGCGGGGTTGACGTCGGAGCAGGGAATCTCCACCACCCGGGTGACCTTGCCGCGCTGGGTCTGCTGGTCGAAGCCGACGCCGGTGCGTTCGTGCGCGGGCACCCCGCCGGGCCACAGGACGACGAGCCCGACGACGACCGCCACGCCGAACGGGATCAGCACGGCGGCGATGATTCTGCGCAGGTGGGCCGAGACCGGCGTGGCGGGGCCGTGGGCGTGCGTGTGGACCACCGCGCCCACCGACGGTTCGTCATGGTGTGCGTCGCCGTTGCCCGGCGGCCTCTCCTCCATGCTGCGACTCCTCCACGCGGTCCCGACACCACGTCCGATCTTCGGCTCTTCTCCCCGCTCGGCCCGGCAGGTCACGTCGGCCGGGCGCGCCGCCGCCGGCCACCGGCACGGTGAGGCGGGCGTCACCGCTCACGCCCCCACGGGCCGGGTCTCCGCGGGAGCGGGGGCCCGGCCCGTTCCCGTCCGCGCGTACGCCAGCAGTTCCCGGGTGCACGGGTCGGCAGGAGCCTCGCACAGCCTGCGCGCCGGGCCGCTCTCCACGATCCGGCCGGAGCGCACCACCGCGATCCGGTGCGCGACGTGCCGCACCAGGGCCAGGTCGTGGCAGATGAGCAGGTAGGCCGGGCGGCCGGGCGGACCAGCTGGGACTCGCCTTCCCGGAGGGGCATCACGTCGTCCACGGATATGAGATCGACGGACGCCAGGAAGACTCGTCCGGTCTGGCGGCGCCGGGAGCGGGGGCCGGAGCATCGGCCACTGCTCCGGCCCCCCGGCCCGCACCGGCCGGATCAGTACGCGCTGTCGTACGTGTAGAACTTGGTGTGGTCGAGCAGGTCGGCCGGGGTGACGTCGTTCCACGGCTTCATGGTGTCGTTCAGGGCGACCACGTTCCTGGTGCGGCGGACCGGCTGGTAGCCCTGGCCCGGGTGGCGGCTCTGCCAGCCGGCCCAGAGGCGGTCGATCATGCAGTGGTGCATCCAGAACACCGGGTCGTTGGGCGACATTCCGGTGCTCATGTTGCCGCCGACCCAGACGTGCACCCGGTTGTGCAGGTTGATGCCCGTCCAGCCCTCCAGGTTGTTGCGGAAGCCCGAGCTGGAGCTGTTGAACGGCGCGGCGTCGTACGTGGCGATCGCCAGCACGGCGTCCACGTCGGCCCTGGTCGGCAGGGACTCCCCGCCCTGGCCCAGCTCGCGGGTCAGGTAGTTGCGGGTGTCGGGCCTGACGGTGAGCGTCCAGTTGCCGCCGCTCTGCGCGAACGGGCCGGTGGCGACCCGGCCGCCGGTGCCGGTGCCGTCACCGCCGAGGAAGTCCGGGCCCCAGAGCGAGGAGTTCGGGGTGCGGTCGGTGGTCCAGTCCCAGTACGGCAGCGTGACGGTGGCGTCGATCGCCTGCAGCGCCCGCTCGAAGCGCAGCAGGAAGCTGCGGTGCCAGGGCAGGAAGGACGGCGCACGGTGGCCGGTGCGCTCGGTGGTGTCGGTGTCGCTCATGATGAAGTCGTTGTGCGTGCTGACGAACGCGTCATAGGTGCCGCGGCGCTTGAGTTCCAGGACCGCGTTGACGAAGGCGCGCTTCTCCGCGGCCGTCAGGGTCGCCTGGTTCTTGCGGACTGCCATGGTTCTTCCTTCGAGGGTGGTTTGTGCGGAGGCCGGAGTGCGGTCCGGAGTCAGGCGGCGAGCGGGGCCAGGTCGGCGCCGTCCAGGGAGTTGACGGCGGCCCGGGCCAACGCGCGCGGCGTGGCGAAGGTCTGGTAGTGGTTGATGACGCTGATCCAGGTGCCGTCCGCGTTGCGCATCATGTGCAGTTCCCGGCCGTCGATCAGCACCATGTAGCCGCTCATCGCGTGGTGGCCCTCGCCGGACATCGGCATGCCCTGGATGCGGCGGTTGCGGAAGACCTCGTCGAAGCTGTCGCCGCTCTCGGTGTCGGCGCCGCTGGCGGGTGTCACGGTGGGGCCGGTGAGGCCCAGGACGACCGTGCCCGCGGCGACGGCCGTCGCGACGACGGTGCCTTGCAGCATCCGCCGGCGGGTGATTTCGGTGGTGGTGGTGGATTCGGACATGGCAGTGCCCCCCAGATGGAAAATGTGAAGAACTTTCAGTGCCCCCGTTCTTCGCGGACCGGTCGGCAACGTCGCGTGCCAGCCCCCGTCGGCGCTGGTCAGGACGATCCGGTGGCGATCGGCCCGCTCGGAATCATTCCTACCAGTCGTGAGCGAACACTCCGTATGTGTGATCGATTCGAGGAGCTTGAGTGACCGTTTCAAGCCGGTCGCGTGAAAGTTGTTGCATCTTCTACAGACGTCAGACCTTCGGTTCGCAGCGAATCCCGCACGCGGAAACCGAAGATCCTTCGCCCGGGGGGCCACCGCGCCGCAAGGCCTGCGGCCCTGACGCACCCTTTGTGACGGTCGCTACACGAACAGGATGGCGCGATGCCGACAGGTGATCACACACCTGCTTCGAGGCGGTCGGTCGCAAGGGACTCGCAGCCGTGGGAGCGGGTGCGGAAGGCCCCCGCACCCGGCTCGGGACGGCTGCCGGCTGCCGGCTGCCGGCTGCCGGCTGCCGGCTGCCGGGCCATGGTCGGTTCTCCTTCGCCGTCAGTCATCAGGTGTCAGTAGGCGACCGGAAGGCCGCACAGCCGGCGTTGCAGCGGGTTGGGACGCCAGTCCGGCGCCGCCTCGTCGGCCAGCCGCAGCTCGGGCAGCCGGCGGACCAGCGTGCCGATCGCCACCTCCGCCTGGAGCTTGGCCAGCGGGACCGGCACCTCGGCGGGGTCCAGCACCCGCTGGTGCGGAATGCCCGCGATGTGCGGGAAGACCGTCCGCAGGGTCTCGTGCCGGGCCAGCACGTCGGTGAGCGCGGCGCTCAGGGCGGCGCGGTCGAGGTCGCCGGACAGCCGTAGCGCCAGCGGCATGTGGTACGTGGCGCTCGGTGCCCCGAACTGCTGGAGGAACCAGAGCCGGCGCTGGGCGAAGGACAGCGGCATCGGTTCGCGGCGGGGCCGGGGCGCCAGGGCCTGCCGCGCGGCGGCGGCCTCGTCCAGCCCGGCCGCCAGCCCGGCGGGCGTCGGGGTCCGGAACAGGGCGCGCAGCTCCAGTTCGACCCCGAGGGTCGCCCGGACCCGCGAGACCAGCCGGGTGGCGAGCAGCGAGTGCCCGCCGAGGGCGAAGAAGGCCTCGTCGAAGGCAACCCCGTTCAACCGGAGCTTCGTTGTGTTCGTGACGGGTCGACCCCGAACTCCTCTCACCGCCGGGGCCTGCGCACTCACGTGATCACCGCGCTTTGGAACGCCCCTGCGGCGGTGGGGTTGCGACGACTTCTGGATTCGCTTGCGACGCTATGGAGTTCACGCGTGTCGAGTGAACGTGGCCTGGAATCTTCCATGTTCGTCAACACTTGTTGTGGCCCGCCAGTGTAGAAACAGGCAATCAGCGATCTGATTGGCCAGGTAGTTGGCGTCTGCTTCTGCGACCTCGAGCCGGAATGTAGTGACCGCCGTGTTCGCCTTCAGGCGTTTCAGCATGGACGCGACCTGGTCGATTCCGACCACGTAGTCCGGCCGGGCTGAGAGCACCTCCAGGTCGGGGAACGTCGCGGTCAGGTCCTCCACGTCGATGTCGGACAGGGAGCTGTCCGTCATCACCGTGGTAACGGCCCGGCGAGTCGCCTTGGGCATTCCGGCCACCAGCTGCCACGACGTGAGGGAGGAATCCACGCACCGGACCTCCGCCCGCAGTTCTTCCACTTGGGGTAGGAGAAGCCGTTGAAACGACCGATGCTCGACCCGGCCGATGATCGCGAGCGCCCGCAGTGTCGAAGGAGCCCTCAATCCACTCAGTTGAGGTGCTGGGTCCA
The DNA here is from genome assembly GCF_014656195.1 of Kitasatospora xanthocidica. GTDB lineage: Bacteria > Actinomycetota > Actinomycetes > Streptomycetales > Streptomycetaceae > Kitasatospora > Kitasatospora xanthocidica. Next base: position 375,790 of record NZ_BNBY01000003.1, read on the forward strand.
CGAGCGTCAACTCATGAAGGCTCTCCAACTGCTCGACCACCTTGTAGCTCGACACGGGTCCGTCGATCTGAAGCCGGGCAAGGTTGGTGAGACATGACAAGTATGGAAGCCAATCCGCGTCCACCCTGAGCCAGCTGATCTCGGACAGAGCGGACAGCACGACGCGGGCGTACTCGTCGCGGTCGAAATCGCGCCACATCTCAATCAGTTGGCGGGCGATGGACTGATCGAAATGCCTGGCGTAATGAGCCAGGACCCGCATGGCGGCCGCGCCCCCGACGAGCCGGCAGGTATGCAGGATCGCTTCCACCTCGTGCGACCCCAGGCCGGGCGTCGGCGCGGGCATCTGATCCAGCGCCACCTCGCCCAGCCCTGCCAGTGCCTCCGCCTGCTTTCTGTCCTGGGGAGGAATCAGTTCCTGCGCCCGAGTCTGTGTCTCCCGACGCAGGTCGGCGTCCAGTGAGGGCGCGTTGCCCGCGCAGTCGACGGCGAGCACGATCAGCCGCGTGCGATGGGCTTTTTCCTTGCGGGCTCGCTTCAGCAGAACCCTGACGAGTTGGTTGCGCTCCGAGTCGCGCGCCCGTCCCGAGGTCATGACGACGACGTCCTGCCACTGGTCCTCGTGAGCGTGCTTGATCAGGAAGTTGAGGTCGTCGTCGTTGAGTAGTTGGTCCGCGGCCAGGTACTCCTGGAACGTGCGATGTACGAAGTCGACGCGGCCGACGGCGGGAGCACGCAGCAGCCCGGTGCGGACGAGAAGGTGTCGGGCGACGGAAGCCGGGTCGAGCGTGTCGTCCAGGGTCTCCCTCAGGTAGCTCCCCACCCGCTCCGCCATCTGTTCCAGGGAGACCTCGGTGAGATCGTTGCGGATCATCCAGTAGGCGAGCTTCCTGAGAATCAGCTCCTGGACCCCACTGCTGAGGCGGACGGTGTCCCCGGCGATGTTCCGCTGCTGATCGCGTCGTACGAGCAGTATCTCCAAGGCTGCAACGACAGGAAGCTCATGTCATTCAGCCACCCACCGTCGATGGCGGCCTGCCGAGCCGTGATCACATAACGGCACTTCTCGTAGCTGTTTGTGAGTTCTCGCAGCCAGTCCCGGACTTCCCCTCGTCGCCCGCTGGGCAGCTCGTCCACACCGTCGATCAGCAGAATGGCATGGCCCGAGTCGAGCGCGTTCCGCACGAATTCCTCCGGCGCGGCCCCGGCCAAGGTCCGGGCCGTGTAGTCCAGGAACTGCTCAGGCGTGGGCAGTTCCTTGGCGAAATGCCGCAGTGGGACGAAGAATGGCACAGCCCCGTTCCACATCTCCATGGGTGCCGGCAGCGTGCTGTGCATGGCACCGACGGCGATCCACTTCAACAAGGTCGTCTTGCCCGACCCGGCATCCCCCCCGGATCAGAGCACGCCGGGAGCGCGCGATGGCGTCCTCCACCCGCAGAGGTCCGCTGTGGCTGTCCTTGTAACCGGTCGGTGCCGGAGTCTGGGGCCGGTATCGAGCCGTCGAGCCGTGCCGCACCGCGCTGAGGCTGATGTACGAGGTACTCATCCGGTAGCTGAAATCCTGCTGGCGCAGGGTGACGCCGAAGAGTTCCATGCGGTCCAGCGACGCCGTCATGCACCGGTAGTACTTGGCGAGGAACTCTTCCTCGGCCTCGGAGTGCTGCTGAAGCGCCGCAAGATCGGAGTCCGCCAGTGGCTCCTCCGTCGCATTACGGCTGATCTTCGCCACCTGCTCGGAGGACTTCGCCCGAATCCAACGGTCAGCGCACTCCTGCCGGGTGGCGGATATGGCGTTGCCGGTCCAGCCCGCGTGCAGAGCGCAGGCCTGGGCGACTGCCACCGCCACATCGAGTGACGGGAGACTCCGGCCCTGCAGCGCCTTACCCAACGTCGACTTCGGCACCTGATGCCCGCGCGGCACCTGGCCGGTCAGCCTCGACAACTGCTCCAGGGTGGGATCGCCGCTGCGGACCTTCAAATCGGCGAGCCATGCCGCGAACTCCGCCACCGGCGGCAGGCCACCCCGAGACTCCTCCGCCATGCCCCGTCGCTCCCGTCCCGTACACGCCAGTCCGTCCATACCCGTCTCGCGCCGTCTCTGTCGGCCCCCCATTTTCCACCCTGCTGGGATCCCGACGCCCGTTCCGGCCGAATGGTCACACGGCGATCGCAGCGACCGCCGTGGCCGGTTGGAAGAAAGGACGGAACGACAACCGTGGAAACCCTGAATGCCGTGACCGACGCCCTCACGGCCTTGGCCCTGCTGATCGACGCCACCCTCCGGGTGCATGCCGCGGTGCGGGGTGCCCGCGAGCGGGAGGCTTCGTCGGAGGACGGAGCGCCGTAGCCCCAGGGACGTTTCAAAGTCGCGGTGATCACCTGAGTCCGCAGGTCCCGGCGGCGTGAGGAGTGCGCCACCCGTTTGTGGCGGTGCTGCTGGTCACCGCCTCGGCAGTGGTCGCCGGCGAACGCTCCTACGAGCCCTTCACCCGGTGGCTCGGCGCGAAGCCACGGCGCCGCTCCTCTCGCAATCGGCGACAGGGGAACCCGCCGTACAGGTGCTCGGAGACGGGCCTCTATCAGCCTCACGGTTGCTCAGATAGCCTTTACTGGTCGGGAGTTGGCGGTTCGGGGCGCCCGCGAGGAATCCAAGCGTGACATTCAAGGTGTCGTCATCGGGGCGGACGTCACGGCGCCACTCCCTGGGTGGCGCCGGTGGCGTAGCGTGGCCTGGGAGACACGGAGTCGTCCTCCGGTGCGACGTCGTGGTCGTCGGTGGCGGGCGCATGGGTCGGCGGCAACGGCGCGGCCCGCTGCGGGCCCTGACTTCGGGTGCTGGTGCTGAAGCGGCTGCCGCAGGTGAGCGGGGCTGTGGTGTCGGCCTCGTAGGGCGGAGCACGATGGCCGGGCGCTTCGGAGGACGGGCCGCCCCGGGCTGAGGGGGAACGGGGACACGATGGGAAAGCTCAGGCTCGTGCGCACCGCGGTCGTCACCGCGGCACTGCTGATGGCGGTGGCCGGCTGTTCCAGCGCCGGCACGGCTCCGGTGGCGGCATCCGACACCGCCAAAAGTTCGGCCTCCACCGCGAGTTCGAGCCGTTCGCCGAGTCCGACGGGTGGGGGCGCGGTGGTTGCCGCCGTGGTGTACGAGTGTGGCGGCAGCTCGGTAGCCTCGCCGAAGTACTACCTGCTGGCCTGCGGGAATGCCGGTTGGTGGTTGAACGGGCTGACCTGGTCGGACTGGGGACGTGAGACGGCCACCGCCACCGGCCAGTTCTGGCAGCGGACGTGTAAGCCGAGCTGCGCCGAGGGCGGCGCGCTGCCGTACCCGGCGACCGTCACGGCCGGCGGCCTGACCGGCGGCGCCTACACCACGCTGCGCGTCACGGCACCTCAAGCCCCGGAACCGGTCATGGACTTCGGCCTCAGCGAGAAGGGGGCGAAGCAGAGGACCGCGGGCTGACGCAGAGCTGCGGAAGTGGCGCGTTCGGGACGAGCCGGGCCCACTGCGGAGCGGTGAGGACGCCCTCACTGGTCGCGCAGATCCGGGCGACGGCTGCCTCGACGTCGAGATCCCACAGGCGGACGGCGGCATCCACGCTGGAGACCGCGAGGGTGTGGCCGTCGGGGTTGAAGGAGAGGGAGTCGACGGCCCCGCTCGGACCTGTCAGGGGCCGGCTGAGGTGGACCGGACCCTCGGCGGAGCCGAGGGTCCAGAGATGCACGGTGCCGTCGCCCCCGCCGGCAGCGAGGGTCCGGCCATCCGGGCTGAAGGCGACGGCGTTCACGGACCCGGACGGGCCGGTGAGTGGCGCCCCGAGGGGGCTCGGGGTGCGCGGTTCACGGAGGTCCCAGAGCCGCACGGTACCGTCCCAGTGCCCGGAGGCGAGGGTCTGGCTGTCCTGGCTGTACGCGATGCTCGTGACGGCCCCCAGAACGCTGCCGGAGCCGGTCATCGGCGGGCCGAGCCGGACCGCTCGCCCGGGCTCATCGATGCTCCAGAGTTGGATCGCGCGGTCGCGGGCGGTGGCCAGGGTGCTCCCGTCGTGGGAGAACGCCACGGCGACCAGGGCGTTCGGCGGATCGGTCTGTGGTGACCCGAGCGGGGTGGCTGCGCGCGGATCGTCGACCCTCCAGAGATGCAGGGTTCCGGCGTCGTCGCCGACTGCCAGGGTACGCCGGTCCGGGCTGAAGGCCAGTGCGCGGGCGGCGGCGGATCCGGGGAGCGGCGGGCCGAGCGGAGCGGGATGGCGCGGATCGGAGATGTCGGCGAGCCAGACGGCTCCGCCGGTACCGCCGACGACCCCGGCGCCGAGCGCGAGGGTCTGGCCGTCCTGGCTGAACGCCAGGGCTCGCGGTGCCCCGGCTCCGATCTCAGCGGTGCCGAGCTTGGTGGGACGGCTGGGCCGCGCCACGTCCCAGAGCTGGGCATATGACATGCCGTCGGAGGTTGCGAGGGTCTGCCCGTCCCTGCTGAACACCACCGGGCCGCCAGAGGCGAGCAGGGTCGGTGGCAGGCTCCAGAGAGTGACGGAGCGAAGTTCGTCGATGACGGCCAGGGTGCTTCCGTCGGGGGAGAAGGCCACGGAGCCGGCCGCAACGGAGGACCTGGTCGGCAACTCGCCGAGGAGCGACGGGTTGTAGGGCTGTGCCATGTTCCAAAGACTGGTGACGCCGTTGCCGTGGGCCACCGCCAGGAGGCTGTTCTCACGCCCGAACGCCGCTGATCGGATGGCTCCGGTCCGGCCGGAGAGCGGGCGGCTGTCCAAGACCGTGTGAGGGGCGCGGGGGTTGCGGATGTCCCAGAACTGGAGTTCATCGTGCTCCCTGCCGGTGACCAGGACGCCTTGGGCGGAGTCGACGGCCAAGACCTGGCCAGCCGTCGAGATGGCGGACAGTGGCCGTGCCGGGTCGGTCGGGTCGGTGACGTCCCACAGCTCGGCGGCCCCGCTGGACGATCCGGTCACCAGGATCCGGCCGTCCATGCCGTACACGGCGGAGGTGAAGGGGCCGAGTTCGCGAAGCAAGCCCTTGCCCAGGCGGGTGGGCTTCTCCGGGGCGGTCACGTCCCAGCGGGTGACCAGGCCGGCTGGACCGGTGGTCTCGCCGATGGCGGTGAGGGTGTGCCCATCCGGGGAGAAGAGCACTTCGGCGACCTTGCCCGGGGCTCGGATGGGTGGTTGGACCGGTGTCGGCCGGTCGGGGTCCGCGACCCGCCACAGGCCCACGCCGCCGGGGGTTCCGGCGGCGAGCAGTTGTCCGTCAGGGCTGAACCGCAGGGCCGACACGGGGCCCGGGCTGGTGGGCAGCAGTTGGTGCAGGAGGCGGGCGCGGTGCGGGTCCTGGACGTCCCAGAGCTGGACGAGGCCGTCGGCGAGAGCAGTGGCGAGTAGCCGTCCGCGCGGGTCGAAGGCGGTCTGCGTCACCGCCGTGCCGGGCGGCGTGAGTTCGGTGGGGATGGGCGTGTTCTCAAAGTTGACCAGTCGGGCTGCGGTGTCCTCGTTCGGCGCCCGTCGGTATGCGGCCAACGCGAGCTGGGCGGCGAGGGCCGGGTCAGTGGGCGCGAACTCGGCCGCCAGGGCCGAGAGCTGACTGGTGATCGTTCGCTCGGTGGCGGCGCGGGCCTGGCGGCTCTGCCGGTAGCCGAGTACGGCGGTGGTGGTGGCGAGCAGGGCGAGCGCGGTGACGGTGGCGAGCACGGCCCGGCGGAGCTGCCGGCTCCTGCGCTGCTGGCGGTGGGCGGCGGCCAGGAAGGCGCGGGCCGTGGGGGTGAGGTCGGCTGGATGGAGCACGGCCCAGTTGGCGGCGGTTTCCAGCCGGGCTCCGGTGAAGAGCTCCGAGCCGCCCCGCTCCCAGGCGGCGGCGGCCTGCTCCAGGTCCTGGCGGACCAGGTGGTCGGCCCGGTCGCGCTCGATCCACCCGCGCAGGCGCGGCCAGCCACGGATGAGAGCTTCGTGGGCGATGGTCACGGTGTCCTGATCGGTGGTCAGCAGCCGATGCCTGGTGTAGGAGGTGATCACGGCCTCAGCCGGCAGTTCGCCAGGACCGCCGTCGGCCAGATCATCGGGCAGGGTGTTGACCAGCTCATGGCGCGGGACGTGCCGCCGGGTGTCCTCGGTGTCCCGGCCGATGACGACGAGGCGCAGGAACACGATACGCGCGGCCCTGCGGCCCTCGGGCGTGAGCCCCGCGTACGCTGATTCGGCGGTGCGGGTGACGGCGCCGTGGACACCGCCGGAGAGCCGGTAACCGGCGGCGGTCAGCACTCCGTCCTCGCGCTCCTGCCACGTGGCCCGGAGTGCGTGGGCGAGCAGCGGCAGCGTACCGGGACCACCGAGTTCGGCCAGCAGGAGCTCGACCAATCCGTCTTCCACGGCCAGCCCGACAGCCTCCGCCGGACAGCGCACCGCCTGCTCCAGCTCGGCCTCGGTCATCGGGTCGAGCAGTACCGGGTCGTCGCGCAGGGCGGCGCGCAGCCGTTCGTCGGCCGTGCACCGGGCGTAGAAGTCGGCGCGCACGCCGAGCACCACGAGCACGTTGGCGTCCCGCGGCCGGGCGAGCCGATCCAGCACCTCGATGAACCACAGCCGTTCGGCCTCGTCGGTGACGAGGGTGAAGACCTCCTCGAACTGGTCCACGACCAGCACCAGACCACTGCCGACCACCGAGCGGAGGATGTCCGCCGCACACCGTTCCGCATCCTCCCGCCAGTCGGCCGCCGAGGCTCCGAAAGCATGGGCAAGAACCTTCGCCGGTGAGGCCGTTGGCGTCAGCATCAGTTGTCGCCAGTGCGAGGATCCGCGCGCGGGGAGCGCCCCGTCGGCGAGGGCGGGAAGCACCCCGGCGGCCAGAAGTGAGGACTTGCCCGCGCCGGACGGGCCGAGGAGTACCAAGGGTCCACCCCGCTGCAGTTGGGCGTCCAGCCGCCGGCAGAGCTCGGCGACGGCCCGGCCTCGGCCGTGGAACCAGACCGCGGAGGAGGCGTCGAACGGCTCCAGGCCCGGGTACGGGCACTCCCCGGTACCCCGGGAGTGGCGGACCGGGTGCGAAGAGGTGACGATGTGGATGTCCCGGCCGGCCACGTAGGCGTCGCCGCCACCCGAGACGGTGACCTCCAAGTGCTCTGGCAACGCCGGATCCTCCGGCCGGGACCGCTCCTGCTCGTTCGGCGTCACGTCACCCGGCGGTGGGTCGGTGGACGGTGAGGTCGCGGCCCGCCTGGTAGGCGTCGCCGCCCCCGGTCACGTGCGCGGTCATCGTGACGGGGCCCGTCGTCCGGGCGCCGTCCGGGCCCCGTTCGGCCACCAGGCCGGCGACCAAAGACCTGAGTTCGTCCGCGAGTTCGGGGTAGGCGACCAGCAGGCGGCTGAGTCGCGCCTGCCACTCGTTCACCAGCAGGACCTGCAACTCCTCCGGCCGGCCGGACTCCTGGGCTGAGAGCAGGTCCTCGCGGGCCTGTTCCAGGTCGGCTTCCACCCGCTCCGGGTGCGAGCGCCGCCAGAGCGCCAGGACGGCGGCCTTCACCGCCGGCCAGGCGTCCGTCGCGATGGCGCTCACGACCTGGGTGGCGCCGCTGGCTGCCAGCGTAGTCAACTCCGCGTTGAGATCCACGATTTCACGATAGCTAATGCCTGCTTGCCGATGAACTGTCAGAGCAAGGTGGATCTCGGTGATTTCACGACGCGCATGGTGGCGCGTGGCCCGGGGAGACAGTCCTGGTCCTGGGCGAGGCGGCGGCCCCCAGAAGTCAGCAGGTCGGCAGCCCGCGCCGATCACGCCGGGTTGTATCCGATGCAACACCGCTCGTCAGTCCAGGTAGATGCCGGTGAAGGTCCCGTCGAAGCCCGGGACCACCCACTCGTTCCCGCAGCGGCACCGCACCCGCACGTTCCGGCGGTGGTTGAGCAGCAGCCCGTCCCGGCGGGCCCGGCAGGCCGACCACGTCACCGGCAAGCCGAGCAGCGCGAGTTCGGCCGGGTGCGGCAGACCGCGGACGGCCTCCGGGCCGCCGGGGGTCTGGGTCTCGTACTCCGGTTGCAGGAGCGGGTCGAAGCCGTCCGGAACCGGGGTGGTGATCGACGCCGGGGAGGTGGTGGTGGGAAGGCGCCCAGCGGATCCAGCAGCTCTTCCTCGAAAACGTCCGGCTGCGCCGGCGCGTCGAGCACCTGGCCAAGCGTGCGGACGCGGCCGATCGCGCCCTGCGCGTCGTGAGAGGCCGGCGCGACGAGGCGCGAAGGCAGAACACCGCGTTGTCCAGGGCGCTGGAGCGCACCCACGGCCTGAACCGGCCACCCGCCGGGCAGGCCGGCGGGAAGCTGGGCAGGCTCCCGCGCCCGGCTCACGGCGAGAGCCCGAGGGCCGAAGGGGATCCCGAAGACGGGGGCACGGACGGGGCGCTCGCGGGGAGCGTTGGGCGTGCTCGTTCATCGGATGTCTACCGGTGCCTCCCACACTCCTCGGCAGCAAGCTCGCTGATCGTTTGAAAGCTCAACAGCAGCTGTCTACAGCTGCCGTGACGTCGACGACCCGCGATGACCCCGCCCGGCTTCCCATGAGCTTCCTGAATCCCCGCCCGGCCGGGTCGGGTTCGCTTCGGACGGACGGCACGGCCGGGGCCTGCGCCCGTCCGTTGTCCGGCGGGCTGCTGAACGTGCCGTTTTGGAGAGGAGTTGGCCTCGTGAGGCCCGAACTGAGTCAAGAGGATGAGAGCCGAGCCGCTACCGCGCTCTCATCGGCCGGTCCGCGTGCCGCGGTCTGCGTACCGCAGCTGTTCGAGGAGCGGGTACGGGCCAGCCCTGGTGCTGTGGCTGTCGTCGACCGCGACGGGTGCGTGACGTACGCGGGGCTTGACGCTGCCGCCAACCGGCTGGCCGGAGTGCTGGTGGAGCGTGGTGTGGGCGCCGAGAACGTGGTCGCGGTGAACCTGCCGCGCGGGCGTGGACTGGTGACGGCGGTGCTGGCCGTGCTGAAGTCCGGTGCCGCCTACCTGCCGCTCGACCCGGCGCTGCCGGCCGAGCGCCGCAGGTACCAGTTGGAGGCCGCCGGTGCCGCCCTGCTGATCGGGCCCGAGGGCTGTGAGGGGGTCGAGGGGGTCGAGGTGGTCGAGGTGGTCGACCTGGCTGCCGGCGAGCCGGCCGGGCGCACCGCGCGGAACCCGGCGGTGGCGGTTGCCCCCGGCGACCTTGCCTATGTGATCTTCACTTCGGGTTCGACCGGGCGCCCCAAGCCGGTGGCCGTCACCCACGGGTCGCTGGCCAACCACGCGGTTGCCGTCGGTGCGGCCTTCGACTTGACCGCAGCCGATCGGGTGCTGCAGTTCGCCGGTCCGGGGTTCGATGTGTTCGGCGAGGAGGTGTTCCCGACCTTGCTGGCCGGCGCCCGGGTGGTGGTGGCTCCCGATTCGGTGCCGTCGCCCGCGGAGCTGGAGGAGCATCTGTGCCGTGAGCGGGTCACGGTGGCCAACGTGCCGACGCCGTACTGGGACCAGTGGGTCCGCGATCTCGACGCCGAACCGCGGGAGGTGCCCGAGGCCCTGCGGCTCCTGGTCGTGGGCAGCGACACCGGGCACACCCGTACGTTGGCCGGCTGGCGAGGGCATACCTCGGTGCCCGTGGTCAACGCCTACGGTCTGACGGAGACCACCATCACCGCCACGCTCCAGGCGTTCACCGGGGAGGTGATGCCCGAGGGGGAGACGCTGCCGATCGGGCGGCCGCTGGCCGGGGCGCGGGCGTATGTGCTGGACGCCGATCTGGAGCCGGTTGCGGCGGGCACCCGGGGCGAGCTGTACCTGGGTGGGGCGGTGCTGGCTCGCGGGTACCTGGGGCAGCCGGGGCTCACCGCCGACCGTTTCGTGCCGGACCCGTTCGGCGAGACGCCGGGTGGGCGGCTCTACCGCACCGGCGACCTCGCGGTGCTGCGCGCCGACGGTGCCCTGGCCTTCGCCGGGCGGGCCGACGACCAGGTGAAGATCCGCGGCCAGCGGGTCGAACCGGCGGAGATCGGTGCGGCCCTGTGCACGCACCCCGCGGTGCGTCAGGCGCACGTGCGGGCGGTGGACGACGAGGCGGACGGCAAGCGGCTGGTCGCCTACGTGGTCGCTGCCGAAGTCGAGTCGTCGCAGCTGCGCGCCCATCTGGCCAAGAGTCTGCCTGCCGCGATGGTCCCGGCCTCCTACGTGCTGCTCGACGAGCTGCCGCTGACCGCGAACGGCAAGATCGACCACAGGGCGCTCCCGGTGCCGGCCGCCGCCGACGCCACGTCCGGCGCGCCGCAGGCGGTGGCGCTGACCGGCCTGGAGGAGCGGATAGCGGCCGTGTGGCGTGAGGTGCTGCGGGTCGGCCAGGTCGGGCTGGACGACAGCTTCTTCGAGATCGGCGGTCACTCGCTGCTGCTCGTTCAGGTGCAGCGCAAGCTCAGCGGGGCGCTGGGACGCCAGGTTCCCGGCGTGGCGCTCTTCGCCCATCCGACCGTCCGCAGGCTCGCCGCCCATCTGCGCGACGGCTCCGGGCCGGCCGTCGGCGCGCTCGGTGACGAGCGTGCCGACGAGCGCCGCAGCGGGTACGCCCGGCTCCAGCAGCGCCGCGCCCGCCAGAGCGCCGGGGGTGCCCGATGACGCAGGCGGCACAGCCGGTGGGTCCGGACAGCCCCTTCCTCGCCGTCGTCGGGATGGCCGGGCGGTATCCGGGAGCGCGTGACCTCGGGGAGTTCTGGGACAACCTGGTCAAGGGCGCGGAGTCGGTCACTCGCTTCCCCGGCGACCCGTCCACTCCCGAGTACGTCCCCGCGCTCGGAGTACTGGAGGACGCGGACGGGTTCGACGCGGCGTTCTTCGGCTACTCGCCGCGGGAGGCGCTGATCCTCGACCCGCAGCAGCGGCTGTTCCTGACCTGCGCCTGGGAGGCGCTGGAGGACGCCGGGTACGACGCCCGGTCCTGTGCCGGGCCGGTCGGCGTGTATGCGGGCAGTAGCCAGACCGGCTACCTGGACACGCTGACGGCCCACCGCGACCGGCTCGGCCCGGTCAGCGAGTGGCAGCTGCGGCTGGCGACCGGCATCGACTTCCTCACGTCGCGGGCGGCCCACCGGCTCGGTCTCACCGGGCCGGCGGTGACGGTGCAGACCGCCTGCTCCACCTCGCTGGTCGCCGTTCACCTCGCCGCGCAGGCGCTGCTGTCCGGCGAGTGCGACCTGGCTCTGGCCGGCGGGGCCAGTGTCAACGTCCCGGCGCGCCTGCCCGAGTACTCCGAGGGCGGTGTCATCTCGCCCGACGGCCGCTGCCGGGCCTTCGACGCCCGGGCCCGTGGGACCGTTGCGGGCAACGGTGTCGGCATCGTCGTCCTCAAACGGCTCGCCGACGCACTCCAGGACGGCGACCACATCCGTGCCGTCCTGCGCGGCAGCGCGGTGAACAACGACGGCATGGACAAGGTGGGCTTCACCGCTCCGGGAGTGGCCGGCCAGGCCGAGGTCATCCGCGCGGCCCACCTGGTGGCCGATGTCGAGCCGGACAGCATCGGCTACGTCGAGGCGCACGGGACCGGGACGCCGCTGGGTGACCCGATCGAACTGGCCGCGCTGACCCAAGCCTTCCGGCGCGGCACCGACCGGCGCGGGTTCTGCCGGATCGGGTCGGTGAAGACCAACATCGGCCACACCGACGCGGCCGCCGGGGTGGCGGGCTTCATCAAGGCGGTGCTGGCCGTCCAGCACGGCCTGATCCCGCCGAGCCTGCACTACACCTCACCCAACCCCGAGATCCCCTTCGCGGACGGCCCGTTCGTGGTGAACACCGGACTGTACCGGTGGCGCCCCGACGGTCCCCGCCGGGCCGGGGTCAGCTCGTTCGGGATCGGAGGCACCAACGCGCACGCGATCCTGGAGGAGCCGCCCGCGCGACCTCGCCCGCCCGCCGCGCCCGCGAGCCATCTGCTGGTGCTGTCCGCCCGGACCGCCCCCGAGCTGGACCGCGCCGCCGCCAGGCTCGCCGAGCACCTGCAACGGCAGGCCGCCGACGCCGCCGACCCCGGCCGGGAACTGGCCGACACGGCCTGGACGCTGCAGACCGGCCGCCGCGCCTTCACGCACCGCCGGTTCGCCGTGGCCGCCGACCACGCCGAGGCGATCGAAGCGCTGACCGGGGCCGGCACCTTCGGCCACCCGCCCGTGGGCGGCGAGCGGCCGGTGGCGTTCGTCTTCCCCGGGCAGGGCGGACAGCACGTCGGCATGGGCCGCGAACTGTACGAGAACGACCCGGTCTTCCGTGCCGAGGTCGACGCGTGCTGTGCGCAGCTCGCGCCCACGCTCGGCCTGGACCTGCGGGCGGTTCTGTACCCTGCCGGCGGGCAGCAGTCCGCGGCGGCCGAAGAGCTGCTGCGCGACATGAGCGTGGCCCAGCCGGCCGTCTTCGTGGTGGAGTACGCGCTCGCCCGGATGTGGGAGCAGCGAGGGGTACGGCCGACGGCTGTCGCCGGGCACAGCCTCGGTGCCTTCGCCGCCGCGTGCGTGGCCGGTGTGTTCTGCCTGCCCGACGCGCTCCGGCTGGTCGCCGAGCGCGGCAGGCTGCTTCAGAGCCTGCCCGTCGGGGCGATGCTGGCCGTGCCGCTGTCCGAGCGCGACGTCACCGGACTTCTCGGCGACGGCCTGGAGCTCGCGGCCGTCAACGGACCGAACCAGTGCGTGGTGTCCGGGCCGCGGGGGGCGGTCGACGCGGTCTTCGCACGGCTGACGGAGGACGGTGTCGACGCGCGTCGGCTGCGCATCGCCGCCGCCGGACACAGCGCTCTGGTGGAGCCGATCCTCGACCGGTTCGCCGCCCTGGTCGCCGAGCTCGACCTCAAGGCGCCGTCGATCCCCTGGGTCGGGGACACCAGCGGGGAGTGGGTCCGCATGGACCGTGTTCCGGGCGTCGAGTTCTGGACCGCCCACATGCGCCAGGCGGTGCGCTTCGGCGACACCCTCGCCACCCTGTTCGCCGAGCCTGACCGGATCCTGCTCGAAGTCGGCCCCGGCCTGGCCCTGACGACACTGGCCCGCCGGCACCCGGCCCGCACCGAGGGCCACCTGGCGCTGCCCAGCCTGCCGCACCCGGCCGGCGAGCAGTCCGCCCTGCGGACCTCGCTGGCCGCCGCCGGACAGCTGTGGGCGGCCGGCGTCGAGCTCGACTGGCCGCGGCTGCACGACGGCCACCGGCCGGGCCGGACTCCGCTGCCGACCTACCCGTTCAGCCCGCAGCGGTACTCACCGCTCCCTGCCGACGACCCCGCGCCGACCGTCACCACCCAGCCCTCGCCGACCGCCCCGAAGCCCGCACAGGACGGCGACACCGAGACACAGCTCGCCCGGATCTTCGGTCAACTGCTCGGACTGGAGCACGTAGCGGCGCAGGACGACTTCTTCGACCTGGGTGGGGACTCGCTGATCGCCGTTCAACTCGCCTCTGCCGTCCGTGCGGCCTTCGGCGTACGCATCACCGTCAAGCAGGTCTTCACCGCCCCCGCACCGCGCCGACTGGCCCGGGTGATCGACGCCGCCCGGGTGACCGACGCCGCCCGGCAACCGGCCTGAACCGTCATCCGACACACCGACCCGAAGGACAGCCATGTTCGAGGACAACGACGACCGGACCTACGAGGTGGTCCGCAACACCGAGGAGCAGTACTCCGTCTGGCCGGCCGGCCGGGCGCTACCCGCCGGGTGGGAGCGGACGGGCGGACGGGGCAGCAAAGCGGACTGCCTCACCCTGATCGACGGCCTGTGGAGCGACCTCCGGCCGAAGAGCGCACGTGAACGGGCGGCCACCCGATGACGCGACCGGCCCCTCCGCCGGGACTGTCGCGCCACCAGGGCTTCCGACGGCTGTGGGCCGCCCAGACGGTCAGCGTGCTCGGCGCCCAGATCTCCGAACTCGCGCTGCCCCTCGCGGCCGTGACGGTATTGAAGGCCACCCCGTTCCAGGTGGGCCTGCTGGCCGCCGTGCAGTACCTGCCGTTCCTGCTGGTCGGCCTGCCGGCCGGGGCATGGGTGGACCGGACGCGCCGACGGCCCGTCATGATCGCAGCGGACCTGGTCCGCTGCGCGGTCCTGCTGACCGTGCCGGCGGCCGCGCTCTGCGGGGTTCTGCACCTGTGGCTGCTGTATCCGGTCGCCTTCGCGGTCGGGGTCATGACGGTCTTCTTCGACCTGGCAGCACAGTCCTTCCTGCCGACCCTGGTCGGCGAGGAGCAGCTCGTCGAGGCCAACACCAAACTGCAGCTGTCCGAGACCTCCGGTCAGCTGGCCGGCCCCGGCGCCGGCGGATTCCTGGTCCAGCTGCTGACCGCGCCACTCGCCGTACTCGCCAACGCGCTCAGCTACGCCGGGTCGGCGGCCCTGCTCCTGCTGGTGCGGGTGGAGGAGCGCCCGGTCCGCGACGCGGTCCGGCCCGGACTGGTGGCGGAGGTCAAGGACGGCCTCGGGTACGTGTTCCGGCACCGGCTGCTGCGCCCGGTAGCGCTGAGCGCGGGGATCGCCAACCTCTTCGGCCTGTTCGGCATGGTCCAGGCGATCCTGGTGCTCTACGCGGTCCGTGACCTGCGGCTCTCGCCGGCCGGGCTGGGCACCACGCTCGCGATCGCGAACGCGGGCGTACTGCTCGGCTCGCTCGCCAACGGCCGGGTGGTGCGGCGCCTCGGCGTCGGGCCGTCGCTCACCTGGGCCGCCTTCGGGCTGGGCGGCACCATCCTGCTGCTGCCGCTGGCCACCCCTGGCACCGCGATGCCCGTCCTGGCGGTCGCGATGGCCCTGGCCGGGCTGTGCGCCTCCGTCTTCAACATCAACCAGATCAGCTTGCGGCAATCCGTCACCCCCGCCCCGATGCGCGGGCGCATGACGGCGACGCTGCGGTTCGTGGTCTGGGGCGTCATCCCCGTCGGGACTTTCCTCGGAGGCGCACTGGTCGGCCCGCTCGGACTGCGCGGCGCCCTCTGGCTCGCCGGTGCGGGCAGCGTCCTCGCCGGGCTGCCGCTGCTGTTCTCCGCCGTGCACTCACTGCGGGCCATGCCCGACGCCGCACCGACTGCCCGATCGATGAGCCAGGAGACCCTTCATGCCTGAGGTTCCGGGGCACACCGTCCCACGCTGGCTGGTCAACCGCCGCAAGCGCCCCGACGCCACGATGCGGCTGTACTGCTTCGCCCACAGCGGCGGCTCGGCCGCCGAGTACGTCCGCTGGGGCGACGACGTGCCCGGCATCGAGGTGTGGGGCGTGCAACTGCCCGGCCGCGGCTCGCGGCTCGACGACCCGCAGTACACCCGGGTCGGCCCGCTGGTTCACGATCTGGTGCAACAGGCCGCGTTCCGCGCACCGTTCGCCTTCTTCGGACACAGCCTCGGCGCCCTGCTGGCCTACGAGACCGCGCGCGCCCTGCGCGAGCACGGCCTGCCCGGCCCCGAGCGCCTGCTGCTGTCCGCCTGCCCGGCCCCGCACCGGCCCCGCGGCCTGCCGCCGGTCCACCACCTCGGCGATCGGGAGCTGTTCACCGCCATCCAGGGGCAGTACGGCTCACTCCCCGACGAGGTGGCCGAGGACCCGGACCTGCTCGCGATCATGATGGCCTCGCACCGCTCCGACTTCGAACTGGTCGACAGCTACCGCCACACCCCCGGCGAGCCCCTTGACCTGCCGCTGCACGTCTTCGGCGGCACCGAGGACCGGCTCCCCGCCGAGGAACTCGCCCAATGGCAGGGCCACAGCCGCGGACCGTTCGCCCTGAACCTGCTGCCAGGCGGTCACTTCTACCTCCGCGAGCACCGCGCCGCCCTGCTCGCACTGGTCCAGGCCGCACTCACCGACCGCCGGCGCGCCGGGTCGCCTGTCGGCTCCCTCTCCCACGACCTGTGAAAGCAGACATGACTCACGACACCATCACCCCGGCCGGCTTCCTCGCCGAGCTCCACCTGGGGCACGTGCGCTGGGACCTGATCAGCCCCTTCCCCGCCCCGTCCGACGAGGACCGCGCCCGCGGCGACGCCGCCGTCGCCGAGCTGATGCGCTTCCTCCAGGAGACCGTCGACCCGACCGAGGTGGACCGCACCGCGAAGCTGCCCGACGGCTTCCACGAAGCCTGCGCCGCCCGCGGCTACTTCAAGCTTCAGGACCCGCTTGAGCGCGGCGGTCTGGGCCTGTCCGCCCACAACGCCTTCCGGATGATCCAGGCCGCCGCAAGCTGGTCGGTGACCGCCTGCTACGCCATGTCCGTCCACCTCGGACTGGGCGCCGGCGCCTATCTGCCGATCCTGGCCGACGGCGAGCTGAAGTCCGAACTCGAACGGCTGCTCGCGGCGGGCGCGATCTCCGGCGACGCCGACACCGAGCCCACCGGTGCGATCAACCGGACCCGGGCCACCACCGCGGTGCCGACCGAGGACGGCACCGGATTCCGGATCAGCGGCGAGAAGGTGTTCATCCAGAACGGGCCGATCGCGGGCCTCCTGAGGGTCTCGGCCACCGTACGCGACGACGACCGGGAGTACATCCGGCTGTTCTTCGTCGACACGACCGACCCCGGCTTCACGGTCAGGTCCTGGCACGAGTACTTGGGTCTCAAGGGCCTGCCCAACGCGGCCCTCACCTTCGACCGGGTCTTCGTCCCGCACAGCCGGGTCTTCACCCTCGACGGCCTGACCGCCGAGGACGAGTGGCGTCTGGCCCCCGAACTGCACACCGTCAGCGTCCGCGGCCGGATGTACCCCATCTCGGCGCCCGCCCTGGCAATCGGCCGGCTCTGCCTGCACTGGTCCCGGGAGTTCGTCCGGCGGCGTTCGGTCGGCGGGCTCGGCCTGGAGCAGTACGACGAGATCCAGCGCATCGTCGCCGCCAACCTCGCCGAGACCTTCGCCGTGGAGAGCGTGGTGGAGTGGTGCCTGCTGGCCGAGGAGCGCCACCCGGGGATCGACCTGGACCCGGAGCAGACGGCAGCCAAGAACATCACCTCGATGACCAGCTGGCGCATCGTCGACCGCACCCTGTCCCTGCTGGCCGCCGAGGGCTTCGAGACGGCGACGAGCAAGGCCCGGCGCGGCGCTCAGCCGCTGCCGGTGGAGCGGTTCTTCCGCGACGCGCGTGCCCTGCGGGTGGCCGGCGGGGTGGACTTCCTCGTGGACCACTGGGCCGCCCGGCACCTGCTCTCGCGCCATTACCCGAAACCGCAGGCCATCGCCGAGGCCGCGACCGACCTCACCGCGGCGGACGCCTGCCTGTCCCCGCGCAACCGGGACCACCTGCGCTTCGTGGCCGAACAGGCCGTGCGGTTCGCCCGCCTCAGCCGCGACCTGGTGGACCGACACCCCGACCCCGAGGAGCTGTTCGCCGAGGAACGCACGCTGATCCTGCTCAACCGGCTCTCCGCCGAGCTGTTCAGCATGTCCGCGGTGCTGGCCAACGCCGCCCGACTGCACGGCGAGGGCACCGGACCGGCCCAGGACCTCGCCGACGTGTTCTGCACCGAAGCACGCCACCGTATGGCGGACGCCCAGCGGCGCCTGGCCGACACCGACGGACCCGACCACGCCGGCGCCTGTGCGCAGTGGCTTCACGGCGACGGCCTGGAGTTCCTGCTCCGCGACACCGTCACCGCCACCCCACCCGCCCGCTGAGCAGGTGGTGTCCGAGGCCGCCACCAGCCCCCAGCCACCAGCCCGCACACCGAACGACCACCGACCCGGAAAGGGCCGCGCCGATGTTCAACCTCTCCCGCTCCCAGGAGATCGTCTGGCTGCACGAGGAACTCTTCCCCGAGAGCCGCGCCTACAACTTCACCGCCTCGCTCGACCTGCGCGGCCCGCTGGACGAGCCGGCCCTGCGGCAGAGCCTGGCGATCGTGCTCGCCCGCCACGAGGCCTTCCGCCTCGAACTCGATCCCGAGGACTTTCCACCGAAGCAGCGGGTGAACGGCACCTGCGCACCGCGCTACCGCACCGTGGACCTGACCGGTGACGAAGACCATGAGGCGGCCTTCGAGGCCCTGTGGCGCGAGCAGCACGACGAGCCCTTCGACACCGCCGAGGCGCCCATGGTGCGGTGGAGCCTGATCAGGCTGGCCGAGGACCACCACCGGCTGCTTCACACCGAGCACCACCTGGTGCACGACGGCTGGTCCTTCGGCCTGGTCCTGCGCGACCTGTTCACCACGTACCGCGCGCTGGCCCAGGGCATCCCGGCCGACCTGCCCGAGCCCCGCTCCTACGTCGAGCACGTCCGCCGGTCAGTGGCCGCCGAGGAACAACCGGGCCACCAGGACGAAGCCCTGGCGTACTGGCGGGGCGCCCTGGACGGCGCCGCCTTCGACCTGCCACTGCCCGGCCTGGCCGCCCCGGGACGGGTCCGCGACATCCCGCACGGCGACCAACTGCGCCAACTGCTGGAGCCCGAGCTGGCCGAGCGCCTGCGGACCGCCGCCCGCCGCGATGGACACACCCCGTTCTCAGTGCTGCTCACCCTCTTCGCGGAGCTGCTGCGCAGGCAGAGCGGCCGGTCCGACCTGGTGATCGGCAGCGCGGTGGGCAACCGCCCGCCCGGCTTCGAGGAGAGCGTCGGGATGTTCGTCAACACCATCCCACTGCGCATCCGCCTCCACCCCGACGACAGTGCGCTGAACGCGGTCGACGAGGTCACCGAGGTCCTGATCCGCTCGCTGCCGCACCAGGGCGTCCCGGTCCAGGACCTGGCCCGCGAACTCGGAGAACACTCCGGCACCGGCCTGGACAACCCACTGTTCCACGTCATGTTCAGCGCGCACGACGCGCCGATCCCGCACGTCGAGGGGCTGAACCTCGAGGTGTCGATCCACGAGGCGTTCAACACCGGTACCTCCCGTTTCGCCCTCGACGTGGTACTGATCCCCGACTCCCGCCGGACCGTCAACACCCGGTCGGGCCGCGGCGGCATGCTGCTGATCTGGGACTACGCCACCGACCTGTACGACGGCCCCCGGATCGCTGAATTGCAGCGGCAGTTCACCGCGCTGCTGGAGGCCTACCTCGCCGACACCGCGACCGGCCTCGCAGCGCTCACCACAACCGGCCTCGCAGCACTCACCGCAGCAGCCGACGGCTGACCCCACCACCCCGAACCATGCCCCGAGGAGACGAGATGACTTCCCACGAACCGACCGGCCACCAGCCGCCCAGCATCGCCTGGGGAGGTGAGCCCGCGCCCGCTCCCGCACCGGGGTCGGGACCACTCGAGTGGTTCGACAGCTGGCTGGCCGAGCAGCCCGACGCCCCGGCGGTCGTGGACGGCACCGTCACCTGGAGCTACCGCGAGCTCGACCAGGCCTCCGCCCGGATCGTGCGGGCCCTCGGCGACCGGGTCACCCGCGGCGAGTTGGTGGGAGTCTGCCTGGAACGTTCCGCGCTGCTGGTGGCCGCGGCGGTCGCGTTGGCCAGGATCGACGCGGTCTATCTCTCCCTCGGCGCGCAGCCGGGGGCCGCGCGGGTGGAATCGATCACCGAGGACGCCGGCATCAGCTGCCTGGTCACCGACGGCACCACCACCCCGCCACCCGGCTGGACCGTTGCGCCGGCCGACGCGGTGGACGGGCTCGTGGTCGCTCTGCGCGGCGGACGGGCGAACGGTGCGCCCAGCGATGCCTTCTGCGCCGTCACCACCTCGGGCAGCACCGGCAAACCCAAGATCGCACTGCTGCCGCAGGGGGCGATGGCCAACCTGGTCCGCTGGACCTGCGACCGGCTCGAGATCGGTCCCGAGTCCCGGGTGGGCCTCTTCGTCGGCACCACCTTCGACGCGCACCTCAAGGAGTTGTGGGAGGCGTTGTCGTCGGGCGCCACCTTGCACGTCGCGCCCGAGGACGCCCGCGGCTCGACGGCCGAACTGTTCCAGTGGTGGCAGGAGTCCGGCCTCACCCACTGCCTGCTGCCGACCCCGCTCGCCGACCTCGCCTTCACCCAGCCGTGGCCCGCCGGCCTGGCCATGCGCCACATCCTGGTGGGCGGCGACCGGATGCGGGTGCGGCCGCCCGCGCAGTGCGCGGCGGTCGTGCACAACGTGTACGGTCCCGCCGAGGCCACCGTGCTCACCACCACCCACCGCCTGCGACCCCACAGCGACGACCCGACCGCCGTCGTGCCGATCGGACGGCCGCTGACCGGTTACGCCGTCTTCATCACCGACGAGGACGGCCGGATCCTGCCCAGGGGACATGCCGGAGAGGTCCGGATCGGCGGTGCGGGCCTGGCGCTCGGCTACGTGGACCCGCAGCGGACCGCCGAACGCTTCGTGCCGGCCCCCGCAGGCCAACCGTACGTGGACCGTGTCTACCGGACCGGCGACAAGGCGGTGATGCGCGCCGACGGCCCGCTGGAATTCCTCGGCCGCATGGACGACCAGGTGAAGATCAGCGGCGCGCGGATCGAACCGGCCGAGGTCGAGGCCGCCCTGGAAACCCACGACTCGGTCCGGCGCGCCGTCGTGGTCCCGTACCAGGGCACCGGCGGCGGCCTACGGCTGGCCGCCTTCCTCCTGCTCGCCGAAGGGGCGCAGGCCGACGAGGACGCCGTGCTGGCCGCCGCCCGCGCCCGGGTACTGAAGCAAGCGGTGCCCGCCACGGTCCGCTTCGTCGACGCGTTCCCGCTGAACGCCAACGGCAAAGTCGACCGCACACTGCTCGCCCGGCAGGCCGCCCCCGCAGCGTCCACCGCACCTGGGGTGTCCACCGCACCTGGGGTGTCCACCGCACCTGGGGCGGCGCCGACCCGGCAGACCCCGCCGGCAGAGGACACCGAAGCGTTCCTCCTCGCGGCCTGCCGCCGGCTGCTCGACCAGCCCGACCTCACGCCCGCCGACAACTTCGCCGAATCGGGCGGGACTTCGCTGGCCGTCGCGCGCTTGATCGCGCTGATCGAGAGCACCTACCCGATCCGGGTCAAGGCCGCAGAGGTCATGCGCCAGCCCGACCTGGCAGCCCTGGCTGACCTGGTCGCCACCCGCCGCGCGGCGTCGGCGCGCGGCTGAACACTCCCGCCACCACCGCCCACCCGCCCCCTGAGAGGACCTTCCGTGGACCGCCCCACCCTGACCGAGCAGTACCTGGCCGAACTGAGCGAAAGCACAGCCACCGCAGCCGAACTGCTCGGTCGTGCACAGCACGACACCCTGCTCACCATCGACTACGAGAACCGCTTCCTGCCCCGCCCGCTCTTCCTCGGCCACGAAGAGCGAGAGCAGCTGATGGAAGATCTGGAAACGCTCCACACCGCGCTGTTCAGCCTGCCCGACAGGCTCTTCGACGGCGACCTCGGCGCGTTCGCCCGGGCCGTCGGCATGACCGAGACCCAGATCGAGGTGATCCTGCGCAGCCGGGGCGCCAGCGCGACCCGCATGGCCCGTACGGATCTGTGCGTCGACGACAGCGGATTCAAGGTCATGGAAGTCAACATGACCAGCTCGCTCGGCGGCATGGGCAACGGCGTGATGGCCCAGGCCCTGCTGGAACACCCGCTCCTCGCCGGCTTCGCCGCCCGGCACGGCCTCGGCTTCGCCGACACCGCCAGGGAACTGCTGCACACCATGTACGCCGCCACCGGGTTCGACCCACGATCCCGGCCGGTCATCGCGGTCGCCGACTGGCCGAGCAGCTACCTGAGCGGCTGGGCCGCCTTCCTGGAGGAGTTCTGCGCCCATCTTCAGGCACTGGGCGCGGACGCACACCCCTGCCACATCGGCCAGCTCGACTACCGCGACGGCCGGGTCTGGCTCGGCGACCGGGCCGTCGACATCATCCACCGGATCTTCCTCGCCGAGGACCTGCTCGAATCCCCCGAAGCCCCGGCGCTGATGGACCAGGTCGTCCGCGCCGCCGCAGCCGACCAGGTGAAGCTGTTCGTCCCGCTGGACGCAGAGCTCTACGCCAGCAAGACCACACTCGCGATGCTCTCGGACGAGAACAACCGGCACCTGTTCAGCACCGAGGAGCTGGCGGCGTTCGACCGCATCCTGCCCTGGACCCGAACCGTCCGGCCCGGCACAGTGACGCTGGAGAGCGGACAAACGGTGGAACTACTCGACTACGCCCGGGCCAACCGAAACGACCTCGTACTCAAACCGACGGTACTGCACGGTGGCAACGGTGTGGTCCTCGGCGGGGACGTGACCGAGGAGAGCTGGGCCGCGCACCTCGACGCGGCGCTCGGCAAGCCCTACATAGTGCAGCGCCGGATCCGCCCGGTCACCGAGCTGTTCCCGGACGAGAACGGCCAGTTGCAGCCATGGCTGCCGGTCTGGGGCGTGTTCACCATGGCGCGCGGCTTCGCCGGCATCATGGCCCGCGCCACCCCCCTGGAAGCCAACGTCGGCGTGGTCAACATCACCAACGGAGCACACGCCGGCACCGGACTGTACGAGCTGCCACCCCGCGAGCGCACCGACGAGTAACCGTCAAGGATTGGGCTGCATGGTCGGCCGGGCCTTATCATGGGCGCGGTTTGAACAGACACCTCGTTCGGTGAGGCGTCTTCACGGACACAGGCCACTGATCCGACGACGTCGAGAGACGCCCAGGGTCAGGACAGATCCTCCCGACCTAAGGGTTGATCCGAAGTGGCTTCCGCCCGACCGGGCCGGACACGCCGTGGAGTGCCAAAGCTCTGACGAGTTGGGGTGCGCCGGGACGTCGTCCCGGTTTCCCCTTGCCGCGCCGCCGCGACACCGATGTTCGCGGCCGGGACCGGGAGGAGGCGAGTTGGACAGTAGTCCGGGCCATAGTCGGCCCTTCACCGTGTTGTCCTCGTTGTCCTCGCCGTCGTTCCGCGGCCAGGGACAGCCTGTCCACCCCTGACCTCACCGGACTGCCGCCGTTCCCGCCCCGCGTTGCCGGGACAGGGTGCTCCCGTGCGTGCGGACCGGCCGAGCGCCGCTGCGGTCAGGGGCGGACAGGCGCGTTCCGGGCTGCCCGCCGCCCCGGTCCCGCCGGGGCCCAGGGGGTGTTCCTCGTGGCCGCTGCCACTCTGCTCATGTCCGCCACGGCCCGGCTGCGCGACCGGAAGGTCGACGCCGAGCGCCGTACCACCGTCTCCCGGACCGTCCGTTCCTCGCTGGTGTCCGTCGCCGGGCTGATCGGCGGCCAGGTCGCCAACCAGGCCGGCGAGGAGGTCGGCCGCGTCGTCGACGTGGTCGCCCGTCTCTACGGGCCCGAGCCCTATCCGCCGGTCACCGGCCTGATCATCCGAATAGGCCGCCGACGCGCCTTCGTCGCCGCCGGCGCCGTCGACCGCGTCCTGCCCGGCCGGGTGCGACTGCGCACCGCCCGCCTGGACCTGCGGGAGTTCAACCGCCGGCCCGGCGAGGTCCTGCTCGCCCGCGACGTGATGGACCACCAGCTCGTCGACGTCGACGGTGTCCAGGTCACCCGCGCCGCCGACCTCTACCTGACGCCGCTCGCCGACCGTACCGTCCTGGTCGGCGTCGACGTCTCCCTGCCCACCCTGCTGCGTCGGCTCGGCCCGCGCCGTTGGCAGGTCCGCCCCACCCCGGAGCGCGTCCTGGACTGGCAGTCCGTCGCCCCGTTCGGCGAGCAGGCCACCCACGGGCCCGCCGAGGTGAGGCTGCGCGCCTCCCGGTCCGCCCTGCACCAGCTGCGTCCGGCGGACCTCGCCGACATCCTGGAGGACCTGGGCCGGCACGAGCGCCAGCAACTGCTCGGCTGGTTGGAGCCGGAGCAGGCCGCGGACGCGTTGGAGGAGATGGAGCCGGCCGAGCTGGAGAACCTGCTCCGCGAGGCACCACCCGAGCACGCTGCCCGTCTGGTGGACGAGATGGAGCCCGACGAGGCCGCCGACGCCCTGCGCGACCTCGACCCCGGCGAGCGCGAAGCCCTGCTGACCCGCATGCCCGCCCCCGAAGCGGCCGAGCTGCGCACCCTGCTCACCCACCGCGAGGGAACGGCCGGCGGCGCGATGACCACCCTGCTGGTCACCGCCCGTCCGACCGAGACCGTCGCCGCGGTACGGGCGAAGCTGGCCGAGCAGGCCGAGCACCGCACCGAGATCGACGCGGTCGCCGTCCTGGACGACGACGGCCGGCTGCTCGGCGACCTCCCGCTGTTCGACCTGGCCGTCGCCGAGGAAGGCGCCCTGGTCGCGGACCTGGTGGCCTGGCGCGAACAGTTCGGTGCGCCGGTCACCGTCCGGCCCGACACCCGCCTCGCCGAGGCCGCCGACCGGCTGGTCGCCGCCCGCGCCAGCTCCCTGCTCGTGGTCGACGACACCGGCCGCCCACTGGGCCGGGTCCTCGCCGACGACATCCTCGACTCGCTGCTGCCCGAGCGCGGGCGCCTGCACTTCCGGAGACTGCTCAAGTGACCCGCGACCTCGACACCGCTCCCACTCCAGCACCCGCCGCAACGCCTTCCCCGACCACGACAACTCCGGTCCGCCGCAGGGGTTTTCGCCGCATCGCAGCCGTCGCGATGGTCGCCGGCCCCGGCCTGGTCGCCGCCAACGCGGGCAACGACGCCGCCGGCATCGCCACCTACGCCAGCGCCGGTTCCCAGTTCACCTACGGCACCCTGTTCTTCATGGTGCTGGTCACCATCGCCCTGGTCATGGTGCAGGAGATGGCCGTCCGGCTCGGCGCCCACACCGGCAAGGGCCTGGGCGCGCTGATCCGCGAACAGTTCAGCCTGCGCCTGACCGCCCTCGCGGTCTTCTGCCTGCTGCTCGCCAACACCGGTCTGGTGGTGAGCGAGTTCGCCGGGATCGGCGCCGCCTTCGAGCTGCTCGGCGTCCCCAAGTGGGCGGTCGTCCCGCCCGCCGCCGTCCTGCTCTGGTCGCTGGTGCTGTTCGGCTCCTACAAGTGGGCCGAACGCATCTTCCTGATCATGTCGCTGGCGTTCTTCGCCTACCCCGTCGCGATGATCCTCGGCCACCCGGACTGGGGGCAGGTCGGCGAGCACCTCGCCGTTCCCCACATGGAGCCGAGCAAGGACTTCATCCTGCTGGCCGTCGCCCTCATCGGCACCACGGTCAGCCCGTACATGCAGTTCTACGCCGCCGCCGGGGTCGTCGACCGCGGCGCCAAGCCCGCCGACTACAAGCTGATCCGCGCCGACGCCGTCCTCGGCGCGGTCTTCGCCTGCGTGATCAGCCTGACCATCATCATCGCCACCGCCGCCGCGATCGGCGGCACCGGCCCCCTGGAGTCCGCCGCGCAGGCCGCCGAGGCCCTCACGCCGGTCGCCGGACACAGCGCCGAGCTGCTGTTCGCCTTCGGCCTGATCGGCGCCTCCGCCCTGGCCGGCGCCGTGGTGCCGCTCTCCGCGAGCTACGCCATCGGCGAGGCCGCCGGCGTCGAGCGCTCCGTCTCCCGCAGCTTCCGCGACGCCCCGCTGTTCCTCGGGGTGTTCACCGCCCAGATCGCGCTCGGCGCCATCGTCGCGCTCACCCCCGTGGACGTCATCCAGCTGCTCATCGGCACCCAGGTCCTCCAAGGCCTGATCAGCCCGATCGTCCTGGTCTACCTCCTCGTCCTCACCAACCGCCGCTCCGTCCTCGGCGAGGCCGCCAACAGCCCCCGCTACCGCCTCGCGGCCACCACCGTGGTCGTAGGCGTGGCCGCCATGTCGACGATCCTGCTCGCCCAGACCGTCCTCGGCTGGTTCGGCCTCGCCTGAACCCGCGCCCCCGCGCAACGCGAACCCTCAGGGAGGAACCACCATGCGCCGCTTCGCCCCGTTGCTGTCGTCCTTCCGGGCGTCCCGGGCATGTGGCGGCCCCTGGAGTCCGTCGTCCGCCACAGTTCGGACGAGGCCGCCAGGAGCCACCGGGGGTCACCCGGTGCCGGTGGCACGCGGCACCGGGTGGGTCTGTCGGGCTACTGCCCGGCCTTGCGGCCGTGGTTCGCCTTCTTCTTCCGACGGGCCCTCTTCTTGCGGGCGCGCTTGGACATCGGGTGCGTTCTCCTCGGTACGGGTCCGGTCCAGGTCAGGCCTGGGCGACGAGCTGGTCGGCGAGCTTGGCGAGGCGGCGCTGCGAGCGTTCCTCCCGGGCTGCCGCGGCGGTCGGGGCGGGGCCGCCGCCGTCGTAGTACTCGCCGTTGGCCACCGGCGTGTCCGGCAGGCAGAGCCGGACGACGGCCGCCGCGCCCTCGGCCGCCGGCGCGCCGGTGCGCCCGTACAGCGGGAGCAGCGCGGTGTCGCACTGGCCCGGGTTGAGGCTGACGGCGGTGATGCCGGAGCCTTCGGGGGCCATGTCGCGGGTGTCCATGGTGAGTGCGAGCTGGGACTGGGCGTAGGCGGCGACCCGGGAGTACCTCTTCGCCCGGTGCGGGTCGGACCAGTTCATCGCGGCGGTGCGGTGCAGTGAGGAGGAGACGTTGACGATCCGGGCGTCGCCGGCCGCCGAGAGCGGGGCGCGCAGCAGCCTGGCCAGCAGGTGTGCGGCGAGGAAGTTGACCTGGAGCGAGATCTCGTTGCCGTCGTCGGTGCGGGTGCAGCGCTCGGGTGCCATGACGGCGGCGTTGTTGACCAGCAGGTCCAGCGCCGGGTAGTGCTTGACGACCTTGCTCGCGAGGACGGCGACCTCGGCGAGGTGGGTGAAGTCGGCCGCCAGTTCGACGAGTCGGTCCCGCCGGGCGCCGGCCGCGACCAGTCGCTCGACGGCGTCCGCGGCCTCGGCGGCCGTCCGGGCGTGGACCAGGACGGTGGCACCGTGCCCGGCGAGCAGGCGGGCGGTCTCCCAGCCGATCCCGGAGGAGGCGCCGGTGACGAGGGCGGTGCGGGCGGACAGAACAGCGTCGGACATGACCCATCCAAGGGTGCCAGGGCACGGCCGGGGTGCCGCCGGACGCGAAGTCGCGCCCGGCGGGTGCCGGCGGTGCGGGAAAGGTGTGGTGCGATGAGAACGCGCGCCCGTCCCCGGGCCCTCGGAGCCGGTTGGAGCCAAGGGAACGGGCGGCGTGATCGGCACGGAACGGTGACGTACCGAACCCGTGCCCGCGGCCGGTAGCGAGCGGGGTAGGGAGCTCGGTCCTACCGGACGGCGGTGGCGACCGCGACAGCGACGACCAGCGGCCGCGTATGCGGCGGGCGGTCGTGGTGGCGTGTCGAGCGGTTCATGTCCCCCATCAAAGTCGGCCCGGATGCCCGGATCAAGTCCGCCTCGCCCTCCTGACGAAACCCTGACGCCGGCTGGACGATCCGTCAGACCTTCAATGTTCTCACCCGCACCCGTCGTCGCGGCCACCCGGTGGGCCGGGCGAGAGCGGTGGCGCCACTCGTGCCGGTTCAGCCGGCGGGCGGGCCCGATCTGCCGGCGATTCACTCACACCCGAGAGCCACTACTCAGTGTAGTCAGTCACCAGTCTCGCGAAGCCCCCGACAACCGGTCGTACACCGTTGCCCTGACCTGTACTTGAAGGGCATTTTGCGTGGGCTTGGGGGTTCGCTCACCGAAGTTCTACCCTGCTGCGACCGGGCCGAGATGTGACGCTCCGACACTTGTTAGGCAAGCCTTTCCTGCCTTAGGTTCTCGTGCCGTCAGGCCGTCGTCCCTCGCAATCCGCAGGGGCCGACGGTCGACCCGCGCCCTTTCGGAGGACCCTCACCATGCCCGGAACCGTCCGGCCCCTCGCGGGCCTGTCCCTGGTCGCCGCCTGCGCCCTCGCGCTCACCGCCTGCGGCAGCTCCGGCGGGGGCAGCGCCTCGCCCACCGCCTCCGGCACCGCCCTGGCCGGCCAGAGCATCACCGTCTACAGCGGCCAGCACGAACAGACCGTCAAGGCCCTGACCGAGGACTTCACCAAGCGCACCGGCATCAAGGTCGAGCTGCGCTCCGGCGACGAGGCCGAGCTGGCCAACCAGATCCTCCAGGAGGGCGACGCCTCCCCGGCCGACGTCTTCTACGCCGAGAACCCGCCCGCGCTCACCGTCCTCGACGACAAGGGCCTGCTCGCCAAGGTCGCCCCCGACACCCTCAAGGCCGTTCCGGCCGCCGACAGTTCGGGCAAGGGCGACTGGATCGGCATCTCCGCCCGCACCTCCGCCTTCCTCGCCGCCACCGGCAAGGGCGCCGACACCGCACCGCCCGCCTCCGTGCTCGACCTGGCCAAGCCCGAGTGGAAGGGCCGCCTGGGCATCGCCCCCGGTGAGACCGACTTCGCCCCGGTCGTCACCCAGGTCCTCAAGGCCAAGGGCGAGGACGCCGCCAAGCAGTGGCTCAAGGGCCTCAAGGACAACGCCAAGGTCTACGACAGCAACGAGGACCTCTCCGTCGCGATCAACAGCGGCGAGGTCGAGGGCGGGGTCATCGACCACTACTACTTCTACCGGATGCGCGACGAGAAGGGCGCCGCCGAGACCCACGCGACCCTGCACTACTTCGCCAAGGGCGACCCGGGCGCCCTCGTCGACGTCTCCGGCGCCGCCGTCCTCAAGCACGGCAAGCACCAGGCGGCCGCCCAGGCCTTCCTCGGATACCTCGCCTCCGCCCCCGCCCAGACCGTCATCGCCGACTCCGCGAGCTGCGAGTACCCGCTGGTCGACGGCGTGAAGGGCAAGCCCGAACTGCCCGCCCTGGACGGCATCGGCACCGTTGCCGACCCGGCCCAGCTGGGCGACGGCAAGCAGGCCCTGTCGCTGCTGCAGGACGCCGGTCTGCTCCAGTGACCTTCCCGCTCCGACCCGAAGGCCCGCCCCCGCTGCGGCGGTGGCGGGCCACCGGCCTGCTCGCGCCCGCCGCCGTCGCCGTCGTCGCCCTGGTCGCCTCGCCGCTCGGCTTCGTCGTCGCCCAGGCCGCGCAGGCCGGTTGGGACCAGACCAGGCGCCTCCTCGGCCGCCCGCTGATCGCCACCCTGCTCGGGCACACCCTCGGCCTGACCGCAGCCGTCACCCTCGCCACCGCCGTCCTCGGCTTCGGCGCCGCCTACCTGGTCGAACGCACCGCGCTGCCCGGGCGCCGCGCCTGGACCGTCGCGCTCGCCCTGCCGCTGGCCGTACCGGAGTTCGTCCGCGGCTACTCCTGGGTCTCGCTGTTCCGCTCCGTCCACGGCTACTGGGGCGCGGTGCTCGTGATGACCTGCTCGCTCTACCCGCTCGTGTTCCTGCCGGTCGCGGCGGCCCTGCGGCACGGCGACGCCGCCGCCGAGGAGGTCTCCCGCTCGCTCGGCCGCGGCCGCCTCGCCACCCTGTGGCGCGTCACCCTCCCGCTCACCCGGCCGGCGCTGGCCGGCGGCGTCCTGCTCGTCTCGCTCTACCTGCTCGGCGAGTACGGCGCCTTCGCGATGCTGCGCTACACCACCTTCGCCACCGCCGTGTTCACCCAGTACAAGCTCGGCTTCGACGCTGCCTCGGCCTCCCTGCTCACCCTGGTCCTGGTCGCACTGGCCCTGCTGCTGGTCGGTCTGGAGGCCTGGGCCGGCCGCCGGGCCCGGGTCACCCGGCACGGCGCCCTCGCCCGCACCGCGCCGCCCGTACGCCTCGGCGGCTGGACGGCCCCGGCGCTCGTCGCCCTGGCCGCGCTGGTCGGCGTCTCACTCGGCGTGCCGCTGTACGCGCTGGGGTACTGGCTGCTCAAAGGCAGCTCCACCACGCTGCCCTCGGCCTCCGTCCTCGGCGCCACCGCGGCCACCCTCGGGTACGCGCTCGGCGCGGCCGTCGTCGCCACCGCCGCCGCCGTCCCGGTCGCCCTGTACGGCTGGCGGCGCGGCACCCGGCCGGCCCGCGCCGTCGAGCGGGTCGCCTACCTCACCCGGGCGCTGCCCGGCATCGCGGTGGCGCTCTCGGTGGTGTACTTCGCGGTCCACTGGGCCCAACCCCTGTACCAGCAGCCGCCGATGCTCGTCGCCGGGTACGTCGTGCTGTTCTTCCCGCTCGCGCTCACCGCGGTCCGGGCCGCCCTCGCCCAGGTCCCGCCCGGCGTCGAGGAGGCCGCCCGCTCCCTCGGCACCCGGCCGCTCGCCGTCCTCGGCCGGGTCACCCTGCCGCTGGTCCTGCCCGGCCTCGGCGCCGCCGTCGCCATGGTCGGCCTCACCGCCTCCACCGAGCTGACCGCCACCCTGCTGCTGCGCCCCACCGGAACCCAGACCCTGGCCACCCAGTTCTGGGTCTACACCAGCGGCCTCGCCTACGGGGCCGCGGCGCCGTACGCGGCCCTCATGGTCGCGCTCTCCGTCCCGTCCGTCCTCCTGCTGACCCACCGCACCCTCCGGAGTGGTTCATGACCGGACTGTCCGTCGTCGACCTGCACGCCGCGCACGGGCGCAGCCCGGTCCTGCACGGCATCGACCTCGCCGTGCCGGACGGCGCCCTCGCCTGCGTCCTCGGCCCCTCCGGCTGCGGCAAGTCCACCCTGCTGCGGGTGCTCGCCGGCTTCCACCCGGCCGCCGCCGGGCAGGTCGTGCTGCACGGGCGGATGCTGGACGACGGCCGCAGCCAGCTCGCCGCCGAGCGCCGGGGTGTCGGCCTGGTCCCGCAGGACGGCGCGCTCTTCCCGCACCTGAGCGTCGCCGCCAACATCGGCTTCGGCCTGCCACGCTCGCAGCGCCGCGCCCGGGTCGGCGAACTGCTGGACCTGGTCGGCCTGCCCGGGCTGGGCGAGCGCCGCCCGCACCAGCTCTCCGGCGGCCAGCAGCAACGCGTCGCCCTGGCCCGGGCGTTGGCGCCCCGGCCGCGCCTGCTCCTGCTGGACGAGCCGTTCGCCGCGCTGGACGCCACGCTGCGCGCCGAACTGCGCCGCGAGGTCGCGGCCACGCTCCGGCAGTCCGGGACCACGGCGGTCCTGGTCACCCACGACCAGGACGAGGCGCTCTCCTTCGCCGACACCGTCGCCGTCCTCCGCGACGGCCGGATCGCCCAGTCCGGCAGCCCCGACGAGCTGTACCACCGCCCGGCGGACGCCGCCGTCGCCCGGGTGCTGGGCGAGGCGAACCTGATCTCCGCCGAGATCACCGCGGCCGAGGCCCGCACCCCGCTCGGCACCCTGCCGCTGGCCGGGCCCGCCCCGACGGTCCGCAGCGGCCTCGCCCTGCTCCGCCCGGGCCGACTCCGGCTCACCGCCCAGCCGGTGGCGGGCTCCGTCCCGGCGAAGGTCCTCGGCAGCGACTTCCGCGGCCACGACCACCGCGTCGAACTCCGCCCCGGGGTCGCCGGACTGCCCGACGTCCTGATCGCGACCTCGGACCGGTCGTGGCCGCCCGGCAGCGAGACGTACGTGAGCGCGATCGGCCCGGCCCACGTGCTGCCGGAACCAGCCGCAGGGGGCGACCGCCCGTAACACGCTTCTGGGGGCGTTGGTTCCGCGCCACGACGAGACGATGTGGTTCCCGGCCGTGGACCACTCCACGCACAACACCGGAAGCGCCGAGGTCCGTTCGCTCCCGTTCGAGCCTGTTCGAGCCGAAGCAGCGGCCCCGCCGCCACCGGCCGGCTCACCCGCGAGGAACCCGCGCTCGCCGTGGACCTGTGGCGGCCTTTCCGGGCCGTCCCGGGCCTTCTCGGGCCTTCTCGGGCCTTCTCGGGCCTTCTCGGGCCTTCTCGGCACCGAAGGCCTACGGCGTGCCGCAGGTCAGCCGGAACTCGTGTCGCTCGACGGTCACCTCACCCGGGTCCGGCTCCCCGTTGGTGTTCAGGTCCCGGTAGACGACCTGGTGGTCCTCGTGGATCGTCAGGGTCCCGATGACCGTCCCGTCCGCGGCGTGGATCGTGCGCTCGTCCTCGGTGCTGACGTTGGCCACCGTGGTGTACGGCAGCCGCAGCACCACCTGGAAGTCGTCCCGGTCGAGGCCGCTCTGCACGTACCGTCCGTCGGGTAGATCCATGTGGAAGTCGACCTCGTTCGTCCCGGTGATCACGACCGTCGCCCCGTTCGACACGACCTGCCCCGTGGAGTGCTCCGTGACCGTGACCGTCCCGATGAGATCCGGCGGCAGGCAGCCCTCCAGCGGCGCGCTGTAGGTCTCCGTGTGCGTCATGTCGAAGTGCTCGACGACCCCCGCCGCCCGGGCCGGCGCCGCCCCACCCATCACGGACACCACAAGAACGGCGGCCAACGCCGCCGGACGCTCCGACCACCTCTCCCACACAGGACGTCCACCAGGTGCCCCCAACCTCGCACCTGATGCCGTCGGCCGCCGTCTCACGAGGTCAACCGAGTCACCCGCTCCCAGAGGCTGTCCGAACGCCCAGTGCTCCCGGACCGTCAGCGTGCAGCGCCTCGAAGCCCTCGTGGTGTGGCAGTCCCGTGGCGGCGACCCGGGCTCGGCACGAGCCGCGCCCGTCACCGGGGCGGTCACCCCTCGGACTGCTACTCCGGCAGGGGCTTGACGATCGTGTGGGTGATGATCTGCCCCTGGATGGTCTTGGTCTCGAGCCTCTGACGGCCGACCGGCTGGGTGGCCTTGACGGTCGTCGGCCGGGCGGTGGTCTCGGCGGCTTCGGGCTCGTCTGCGGTGGTCTCGGTGGGCTGGTCGTCGGCCATGGACGGTCTCCTCGGTCGTGCTGTCCCCGGTATCCCGGTATCCCGCGACGGTCCGCTCGCCTCGGCCGGCTCGTCAACTCACTCGGGCCCTGCCCTCAACGGTGTTCGGGGTTCTCGAAGTCGAAGCGGCAGCCGGCGTCCCACTCCGAGCGCTGGTTGCCGTGGGCCGGGATGCCGCCGGCGTCCTTCAGCATGCGGGCGAGGTGGAGCTGGTTCCAGGTCATGAAGGTGGTGTTGCGGTTGGTGAAGTCGTTCTCCGGGCCGCCGGAGCCCTCGTCAAGGTAGGACGGGCCGGGTCCGGCCTCGCCGACCCAGCCGGCGTCGGCCTGCGGCGGGATGGTGTAGCCCAGGTGCTGGAGGCTGTAGAGCACGTTCATCGCGCAGTGCTTGGCGCCGTCCTCGTTGCCGGTGATCAGGCAGCCGCCGACCCGGCCGTAGTAGGCGTACTGGCCTTCGGAGTTGAGGATCGAGGAGCAGGCGTAGAGCCGCTCGACGACCTTCTTCATCACGGAGGAGTTGTCCCCCAGCCAGATCGGCGGAACACTCTGGCACCCTACCTTGACGTGCAGCAAAGGCACGCTGTTGGTGAGCGCGGTTGTCCCGAACTGCGCCACCCCATAGAACCCGTATGGCAATCCGCGCTCGACGCGGCACCCGAGTCCTGTCCCCGGCGTCAAGCCCGAACCGGCTCGGCCACGCTGTCGGCACCACCGCATAGGCTGCTCACGAACACGAGCGAGCCGAGCCCGAAGGTGCCACCGATGCCCGACCGCACCCCGACCGCCCAACCTCCGGTGGCCGACCCGAAGATCCCGCTCCTGCCCTTCGACTCCCAGAACTGGGCCGACTTCGAGCGGTTAGTCTGCGAACTCGTCGAAGCCGCCGAGGGGCTCGCCCGGGTCGCCCGTTACGGAACCGCCGGCCAGGCACAGGGCGGCATCGATGTGGTCGGCCGTGCTTCCGACGGTCGTTGGTCAGCCTTCCAGGTCAAGCACGTCGCCGAGTTCTCTGCCGCCGCAGCCCGAAAGGTATTCGAGCGCTTCCTCTACGGCAACCGTCCCCATCGCGCGACCAGGTTCGTGATCGTCACCTCATGCCGGGGCACCAACACCCAGGTACGGGAACTCGCGCTCGAGTACCAGGCCGAGTTCCCAGACCTACAGCTCGGCGAGGTGTGGGACGCCGAGCACCTGAGCCGCCTGCTGCGGCCCCTGCCGTGGATCGTCGCGCGGTATTTCGGTGACCAGGTCGCCCAGCGCTTCTGCGACGCGGACGCGGTGGCCGCCTACTACGCGGGTACCTCCGGGCAGACAGGCACGCCCGAGGACACCATGGGGATCGCCGTCACGGACGCCGACCCGTTCGACTTCGAAGTCCACCAGGCGGTCCGGACCGAGGACGGCACCCCGGCCGACGATCCGCTCCGTACCAGGCGCGCTGGCTGGCCGAGAAGGGCCGACATCGGCTGGCCCTCGCCCTGACCAGCTGCGCCTTCCGAGCCGGCAACACCGGGGCGTTCACCGGACTCGCCTGGACGTACATGACCCCGGAGGAGAAGCCGAGGGCCATCGCCGTCCTCAAGCACGCGTTCCACGTCGAAGGTGACGTGAACGCTCCTCGGGAACTGGCCTGGATCCTGGCCGATGACGGTGACCGAGCGGGAAGCGAGGAGTACGCCAAGATCGCGCTTGAGCTCGGCGAGGTAAATGTGTTGCGCGGGCTGGGGATGAAGCACGCCTCCGAGGGCAACCATAGCGCCGCCGCAGGGCTGTACTGGCACGCCTACAACCTGGGCATGACCTGGATCCTGCTCGACCTCGCCGACCTCCGGGAGAAGCAGGGTGACCTCCGCCGCGCCGGACGCCTCTACCGACGAGCGCTCCGTGACGGCCAGTCGTACGCCGCCCACGGCCTGGTCCGGATTCTCGAACTCACCGGACAGGGACGGGCTGCCGAGGAGCTGGCGAACCGCTCCTACGACACCGTGGAAACGCTCGCCCGTGTCCGTGCGGCGAACGGACAGCGGGACAGTGCCGAACTGCTTCTCCGCGCCCTGGTCGTCAAGGGACACACCGAAGCCCTCCTTGCCCTGGGGCAGATCCGCCAGGCCGCTGGGGACCGCGCTGAAGCCGAGTCGGCCTTCCGTCAGGCCACCGCCGCCGGCGCTGACCGAGCCATCCAGGCGCTCACCGACCTACGTGCCGATGCGCAGGACAACGCTCACTGAACCCAGCCGCCCGCACCTAAGGGCCCGGGGTTCACCACGCCGAGAGACTGCGCGGCCCACAGCTCCACGTTCAACCCAGGCGCCGCTGGCAGAGCAGGCGATGGTCCGGTACCCCGCGAGCCGGAAAGGATCGAGCAGCGACGCGTCCTCGGATTGAGGACAGACGCGCCGGGGCCCGCCTCGCCGACCCAGCCGGCGCCGACCAGCGGGGGGGATGGTGTAGCCGAGGTGCTGGAGGCTGTAGAGGACGTTCCTCTCCCTCGTTGCCGGTGATCAGGCGGCCGCCGACGCGGCTGTAGTGGGCTGTGGCACCAGAGGCCGCAGTCAAGCCTCGGTCACGATGTCGTGTGCGGCGTCTGGGTCGACCACCATGCCAGCACACCACATGCATCCCTGCGCGCCACGCAGGACCCGGCTGAGCCGGACGTAGTGACCGGTCCCTTGGCCCCGGGCAATCGGAGGCGAGGTACGAGCTGCGCCAACACCACGTGTGCGCCATCGGGTGGCACCAGTGACAGGACGCGTACCCGACACTCAGCAGCCCCTTCACGCCCCGCCGCTCGGCCTCTGCGAAGGCGTCCGGCCACCCCAGGGCCACCAGTCGACGGGGGTATCGGCGTGCTCAAACAGGTTCGGGAAGGTCACATTGGCCAGACAGTTCACCCTGTGGGCAGTGCCAGACACCGGCTGCGGGAATCACCGATGGGGAAACGGACGAGTGGCGTCGATGTCAGCCGGTCGGTTCGTGCAGTCCCACCGCACCCGCCTCGGCTGTGGAGCAGAGCGGCACAGCACTCCCCCCGCACCCCTTCTTGTGCAAGTGACAGTAACTGAAGTACCTTGCAAGACATGCAAGATGACGTGTGGTCACCGACACCCGTACTACTGACGGTCGATCTCGTGATCCTGACGCTGCGGGAGAGCCGTCTGCACGTCCTCCTGGTGGAGCGCGGCGAAGATCCCTTCCGGGGCATGCCCGCCCTCCCCGGAGGATTCCTGAACCACGATGGTGAGGAGATCCTGGATGCCGCCCACCGCGAACTGAGCGAGGAAACGGCCCTGGCGGCCAGCTGGGTGCACCTTGAACAGCTGGCTGTATACGGGGCCTCGGACCGCGATCCGCGGGGCCGAGTCGTCTCCGTGGCTCACCTGGCGATCGCGCCGGAGCTGCCCGACCCGGTCGCGGGGACGGATGCCACCCATGCCGCGTGGGTTCCCGCAGAAGCCGTCCTGTCCGGCGAGGTGGAGCTCGCCTTCGACCACCGTCGGATCGCCACGGACGGGATCGAACGCGCGCGCACCAAGCTCGAGTTCTCGGCGCTCGCCACAGCATTCTGCAGGGAGAACTTCACCATCGCAGAGCTGCAACAGGTGTACGAGGCCGTCTGGGGCACCGAACTCGACACCCGCAACTTCTACCGGAAGGTCCAAGCTGCGAAGGGATTCATCGTCCCCTCCGGCACGGATCGCAGAACCACGGGAGGACGGCCCGCACGGCTGTACCGGGCCGGCCCGAAAACCGTGCTGTTCCCGCCGCTGATACGGCCCGCGCCATCCGCGACGGACGAGAACACGAGAGGGGAAGAGGGATAGATGTCAAATGGCCCGGTGGTGGTTCTCACTGCCCTCAATCTTGAGTACCAGGCCGTACGCCAGAAACTGGCGGGTCCGCAGGTGCACCGCCATGAGCGTGGCACCCGGTTCGAAGTGGGAACCGTGCAGGGCACGTCGTGCCGTGTCGCGCTGGGCCTGACGAGCAAGGGGAACCACTCCGCCGCAGTGATCGCCGAACGCGCGATTCAGGAGTTCTCGCCGGTGGCCGTGCTGTTCGTCGGGGTCGCCGGCGCCCTGTGGGATACCACCAGGCTGGGCGACGTGGTGATGGCGTCACACGTCTACGCCTACCACGGCGGGACCAGCGAGGACGACGGGCTCAAAGCCCGCCCTCGGGTGTGGGAAGCACCGCACGGCATCAGCCAGCTCGCCTCGCACCTGGCCCGCCTGAACGACTGGGCGGACCCCGCGCCCGGGCACGAGGAGGAACCGCAGGTCCGCTTCGGGGCGGTCGCCGCCGGCGAGGTCGTCCAGAACTCGAGGATCTCGGCCGAGGCGAAGTGGATCCGGCAACACTACAACGACGCGCTCGCCATCGAGATGGAGGCGGCCGGTGTGGCCCAGGCCGGCCATCTCAACGGGGCACCGGTGGCCATCATCCGGGGGATCAGCGACCGGGCGGACGGCACGAAGAACAGCGCGGACGACCGCAACTGGCAGCCGCGGGCCGCAGCGAACGCGGCGGCTTTCGCCACTCGGCTGGCGGTGGAACTGATGGGGGAAGTGGAGGAGAACGCGATGCCCCGGGACGACAGGGTCCGTTCGGCCGACAGGCTCGGCCAACACGTCAGCAACACCGTCCACAACAGCACCGTCGGCATCATGGCCGGTTCGGTCACGGGCAGCAGCGTCCACATGGACACGGCCCCGAAGCCATCCGGGCCAACGGATCTGGTCACGGAACTGAGCAGCTTCCGTAAGCAGTTGGGGCGCCACCGCTTCGAGGGCGCCCTCGACGAGGACACCTACCGGGAGGCCCTGGCCGACCTGGACTCCGCCCTCCGGTCAGCTGGGGGAAACACCCCCGAATCGTCGAAGCGGACGGCCATGACACTCAGGAGGCTGCGTGGGCTGGTGGCTGAATGCCCGGCGCTGGTGACCCGGCTGGCCCCTCTGATCACCGCGGCCGGTGACCTGTCATGAACCACGACAACGATGCCGCGTACAGCTCGGCCGCGTACGACTCCACGGTCGGGATCCAGGCCGGGACCGTGCACAACTCCAACGTCTACTTCGTCCACCCGGATGCCTCACCGCAGGAGAAGTACCGGCTGGGCGTACGGTTCCTGGAGGACGGCGTCCCGAGCCGCGCCCGCGAAATGATCACCGACGCGATGGTGCACGGGTGCGACGGCGCGGAGGTGCGCTTCCACTGGGTGCTCGCCGTGCTCAGCGCACGCACCTACCAGGACCTCACCACTGAAGATGTCCACCGGCTGCACTACACCTCCGGGCTCGTACGGATCTACGCGGAGGGAGAGTGGAAGGAAGCCCTGCGTGTCGT
Organism: Kitasatospora xanthocidica; assembly: GCF_014656195.1. Classification (GTDB taxonomy): domain Bacteria; phylum Actinomycetota; class Actinomycetes; order Streptomycetales; family Streptomycetaceae; genus Kitasatospora; species Kitasatospora xanthocidica. The sequence goes on from NZ_BNBY01000003.1 coordinate 413,601, forward strand.
TTTCGACCTGTTGGCGGTGCTCAGCGCCGCGGGCGGCGAGACCGGAGCCGTGCTGAAGCAGCTGCATGACCTGCCGTCCCGCCAGCGCGAAGCGATCCTCCGCCACCTCGACCTCATGCTCACCGGAGGGCTGAAGGACGACCTGTGGGCGGAGACCTGCGAACGGGCCGGGGCGGAACGCTTCGGCAACGACCGGGTCCGGCGAGTCTGGGCCTATTTTGCTCCCGATCCCATCGGGGCGCGGGCCGTTCCACCCCGCCCGAGCGCCGTGGCCGCCGCCCGGGCGGCCCTCCCGGTGCGGGCCGCCCTGTTCGCCTTCAGCAGCGCGCTCCTCTGGGCCCTGGCACTGATCGCGAATCCGGTCTGGGCCGCCGCCGAGTTGCTGGTGGCGCTCGGCGCGGGTCTGACCGCGGCCCGATCCGGCCTCCGGTGGTGGGGTCGGGAACTCCGGTCGGACCTCACGGCCGGGGCCCGCGTCCCGCACCCGCGCGGTCCCGCCTCTCCCGAGGACGGGTTCACCAACCGCGTCCGCCATTCGTTCGATCACTACTTCAGCGTTCGCACGCCCTACGGGTTCCCCCCGGACGCCTGGCTCGCCCACACCGTTCAGATCCGCGGCAGCCTCGCCGCCGAGATCGCGGACCTCTATCGGGAGAGCCGGATCGGCGTGGAGCGGGTCACGTGGTTGATCCGCTACCTCGCCGAGGACGCCCGGAACCGCCACAACAACGGCACCCTGTTCGATCGTCACCGCCAGGACCCGACTCCGGCCAGGACGAAGGCCCTGACCGTGGCAGCCCTCGCCATTCTCGGCGCCTCGGCTCTGGCCGCATCCGGCACGGCCATCTCGGGGGCCGCCTCTCCGCAACCACTGTGGGCGTTCCTGGCCGTGCTCGGTGCGGCCTGGTCCGGGCACGCGGCAGCTTCCCGGTGGCTGGAGATCCGACGTGAAGAGCACCGACTGGCCCGGGAGACCCAGGAGTACCACGAACAGCTGACCGCACGGCAGATCGCCCACCGGCGCTGGAAGGAATTCCTGGACGTCACGCGCCCTACCGAGCTGGAAATGGAGACCTGGCTCACCTGCGACAAGACTTCGTTCGTCGATGAGGCGCTCCGGTATCACCGGCTCACCTGGCGTGACCTGGTCACCCACACAATCCTGGTGGCCCCGGCGCCTTCCTGCAAACGGGGCCGGGTCCGGGGCGGCCCCTGGCGGTACTCGCACTACGTCTTCCGTCTGTTCCTGTTCACCCAGGACGGCGTCCGCGAGGTCAGCTCCGAGTTCAACTCATCCGACGCGACGCGCAGGAACGAGCAGCGGAGCAACTACCGGTTCGATGCGCTGTCCTACGTGCAGGTGACGGAGAACGCCGACATCGGCTACGACCTCGAGCTCGTCCTCACCAACGGTCCGGCCAGGAAGATCCGCGTCAAGGACGCTGACGCCCATCACCTGGCGCCGGCCGAGAACGCTCAGGAGATCTCCGAGATCAACCTCAGCGCGGCCGGCTCCACCCACGCCTTCCGCATCCTGGAGGGGGTAGCGGCGGACGGTAAGGGCTGGATCGAACGGCACAGCCCCAACAACCTGACGCCCTTCCAAATCGCTGGCTGATCCACAACTCGATCTTGGGAGTTCCCGTGACCTCCACGGACGACGTCACCGAGAGCAGAATCCTGCTGGCCGAATACGACTGCCTCAAGGAGGAGCAGAAGACCCGCATCGGGTTCCGCGACAACCTGCTCTACTTCACGCTTGCCGCGGCCACTGCGGTTGTGGCGGTCACCGTCCAAAGCGGACAGTCCCGGCTGCTGCTCTTCGTCCCCGCGATCTGCCTGATCCTTGGCTGGACCTACCTGGTCAACGACGAGAAGATCTCGGCGATCGGCTGCTACGTCCGCGACCGACTGGGACCGCGCCTGGGGGAACTCGCCTCTGCCCACAGCACGGTGTTCAACTGGGAGGTCTACCACCGCAATGTCGCGGGCCGCACCACGCGCAAACGGCTTCAGACTGCAGTAGACCTGTTCACCTACCTAGTCCTGCCCATGGTCTGCACGACCGCGTTCTGGTGCTCCCCCACCGCCCAGCCCCTGCTCGTACTCGCTTCTCTCGTGCAGACGCTCGCCCTGACCGTACTGGGCTGGCAGTTCCTGCGCCGTGCGGAGCGGTAGAACAGCCCTGCCGGAATCCCTGCGGCCCACACCGTCGCCCAAGCCCTGCTCCCGGCGCGCGACCGCCCCGGACGTATCGGTCACAGCGCAGACGGCATCAACGCGCTCACGGCCCTGCTCCTCGGCGAGCCTCGCTCCGCCTGACCGTCCCGCCATGGGTCTGCCGAGCTGCGCACGTCACGGCACCTGACCTGCACCTTACGGGCAAGCGGTTCCGCAGAGGCGGGACAGAGCTCAGCGGTGTTCGGGGTTGTCGAAGTCGAAGCGGCAGCCGGCGTCCCACTCCGAGCGCTGGTTGCCGTGGGCCGGGATGCCGCCGGCGTCCTTGAGCAGGCGGGCCAGGTGGAGCTGGTTCCAGGTCATGAAGGTGGTGTTGCGGTTGGTGAAGTCGTTCTCCGGCCCGCCGGAGCCGGGGTCGAGGTAGGACGGGCCCGGCCCGGCCTCGCCGACCCAGCCGGCGTCGGCCTGCGGCGGGATGACGTAGCCCAGGTGCTGGAGGCTGTAGAGGACGTTCATCGCGCAGTGCTTGGCGCCGTCCTCGTTGCCGGTGATCAGGCAGCCGCCGACCCGGCCGTAGTAGGCGTACTGGCCTTCGGAGTTGAGGATCGAGGAGCAGGCGTAGAGCCGCTCGATGACCTTCTTCATCACGGAGGAGTTGTCGCCCAGCCAGACGGGTCCGGCGAGGGTGAGGATGTCGGCGGCCATCACCTGGGAGTAGATGACCGGCCACTCGTCGGTCTCCCAGCCGTGTTCGGTCATGTCTGGCCAGACGCCGGTGGCGATGTCGAGGTCGACGGCGCGGAGGACGTCGACGGTGACGCCCTGGCGTTGCAGGATGCCGGTGGAGACGTCGATCAGGCCCTGGGTGTGGCTGCGTTCCGGGGAGCGCTTGAGGGTGCAGTTGATCACCAGGGCGCGCAGGTCGGCGTACGACGTCGTCGGGTCCGGCACGGGGTCCTCCGTCGGGCGGCGGTCGGGGGCTGGTCGGGGGCGGATCGGGGGGCTGGTCGGGTGGCGGGCTCCCCGGACAGCTCACCAGTGCGGCTCCGCGGGCGCACACGGGGCTGAGCCGGTCGGGGGGCCGGTCGGTCAGGACGGCAGGGGGCGGCGGACGATGAGCATGTCCTGGGTGTGGCCGATGGCGTAGCCGCCGTCGGGGCGGGCGAAGTGGTCCTGGACGTAGGCGGTGAGGGCCGCGCGGGAGGGGCGGGGGTCGAGGGTGGCGAGGTCGGCGACGTTGACCATGAACTCGGCGACGTCCACGGCCTCGGCGAGGTGCGGCGCGCGGTAGTGGAGGTCCAGGGCTTCCAGGGCGATGTCGTCCTCCGGGTGCTGCGCGCGCAGCCGGGCGGCGAGCGGGGCGAGGTCGTAGCGGACGCCGGAGAAGTGGGCGGCCATCCGCATGCAGGGGCTCTCCGGGTTCTGCAGAACGACCAGCAGGGTGCCGCCGGGGGCCGTCCAGTCGAGGGCACGGCTGACAGTGTCGAACCAGTCCGCCTCCGGGACGTAGTAGAGCACGTGCGAGAGGTGGACGAGGTCGGCCGGCTCGGGCGGCTGGGCGCGGTCGAGCCGGTCCGGGAGGATGACGGCCTCGGGGCAGGTGACGGCGAGCTTCTCCCGCATCGCCGCGCTGGGCTCGACGGCCACCGTACGGTCGAAGGAGCGGGCCAGGTAGGCGGTGGTGCGGCCGTCGCCGGCGCCGAGGTCCAGCAGGACGCGGCGGTGCGGCAGGGTGGCGACGAGCTCGCCCAGCCGGGCGTGGGTGACGGGCTTCTCGTCCGTGCCGGCGAGGAAGAGCTCGAACACCCGGCGGTAGTCGGCGCTCGACACGTCGAGTACGCGGACCGGGTCGGCGTCCTTCGTCCTGGTGTCCACCGTGTGGCCTCCCTCGGGTTCCTCTGACGTCGTACGGGGCGCGCCCATTGCACCCCGGCGTACGGCCGGTCGGGTGCAGGGACGTTCCTGCCCGCGTGTCGCGAGGGGAATCGAAGGGGAGATCGAAGAGGAGGGGCGGGGGCGGTGAAGGGAGGACTGCGGTTCCCAGGGAACGGCGTTCCCTTCCCGGGGGCGCGGCGCCGGCGAACGATCGGTCCCATGAACAGCACGACTCCGGATCCCACCACCCCTGCGCGCTCACGCCCACAGCCCGACGGGCGGCGCTTCTGGCCGACCGTCACCGCCGTCGCCTCCGCCTCCCTGATGCTGCCCTTCTCGGTGACCGGCGCCGCCGTCGCCCTGCCGCGCATGGCCGCCGACCTGGGCTCGTCGGTCGGCGGCGCGCAGTGGCTGCTCAACGCCTTCAACATCGGCTTCGCCGCGCTGCCGCTCGCGGCGGGCGGCCTCGCCGACCGGTACGGGCGGCGGCGGGTGCTGCTGGCCGGGATCGGGCTGGTCGGGGCGATGTCGCTGCTGGTCGCGCTGGCGCCGTCGATGGCGCTGGTGGACGCCGCCCGGGCCGTCCAGGGCTGCGGGGCGGCGGCGGTGCTGGCCTCGGGTGCGGCGGTGCTGGCCCACGGCACCTCGGGGCCGCGCCGGCGGCTGGCGTTCGGGATCCTGGGCACCTCCTTCGGTACGGGGCTGGCGATCGGGCCGCCGGTGGCCGGGGCCCTGGTGGAGGGGCTGGGCTGGCGGTCGGTGTTCCTGCTGGTCGCGGGGCTGTCGGTGCCCGCCGGGCTCTGCGCGACCCGCGTCCCGGAGTCCCGCTCCCCCGGCGTCCCCGCCGTCGCCGCCGTCGCCACCCTCCCCGCCGTCCCCGCCGTCCCCGCCGACGGCCCCGGCCGGCCGCCGCTGGACCTCGCCGGGCTCGCCCTGTTCACCTCCGGGCTCGCCGCGCTCGCCTTCGGCTTCGCCCGGGCGACCACCGACGGCTGGGCGGCGCCCGCTCCGCTGGGGCTGTTCGCGGCCGCCGGCCTGCTGGTCCTGCTGTTCGCCGTGGTGGAGCTGCGCCGCGCCGACCGCGCCCTGTTCGACGTCCGTCTCTTCGGCCGGCCGGAGTTCCTCGCCGTGGTCTGCCAGCCGTTCACCGTCACCCTCGGCTTCGTCGTGCTACTGGTCTACCTGCCCACCTACCTCCAGGGCACGGCGGGCCTCGGCACCCTGGACAGCGGGCTGCTCCTGCTGCCGATGACCGCGCCGGTTCTGCTGCTCCCGCTGGTCGCCGGACGGCTGGCGGACCGTACGTCGGTGCGGGCGGTCCTCACCGCCGCCTCGATTCTGATCGCGGCGGGCGCCCTGCTGCTGACCACGCTGGACGGCGGCGGCTCGTGGGCGGCGCTCGCCCTGCCGCTGCTGCCGTTCGGCGTGGGCGTCGGCCTGGCCTTCGGGGTGATGGACAACGCGGCCGTCTCGACCGTCCCGGTGGAGCGTGCCGGGGCGGCGGCCGGTGTCTTCAACACCCTGCGGATCACCGGGGAGTCGGTCGCCGTGGCGGGCGCGGCCGCCCTGCTCTCCTCGCTCACCGCGGCCCGGCTGCGGGCGGGCGGCCTCCCCGACGGCCTTGTGACCGACGGCGGAACGGCGGCCAGCGGCACGATGGCTCGCGGCACGGCGGCCGACCTCGCCGGGCGGGCCGTCGTCCAGGGGCAGGTGGCGCCGGGGCAGCGGGCCGCGGTGGCGGAGGCCTTCACCGGCGCCTTCCACACCGCCGGGCTGCTGCTCGCCGCGCTGTCCGCGATCGGTGCGCTGCTCACCTGGCGTGCGCTCAGGCCGAGTTCGGCTCCGCTCAGGCCGAGTTCGGCTCCGTGACCGCCTCGGCCGCACCGGCGAGCCGTCGCAGTGCCCGCTCCGCCGGGCTGCCGGGCTCGGCCGTGTAGACCACCAGCAGGTGGTGGCCGTCGCCGGGCGCCCGGAAAGTCTCGTAGGCCAACTCCAGCTCGCCGACGACCGGATGGCGCAGCCGCTTGGGGCCGTGGGACTTCTCGTGCACATAGCGGCTCGCCCACAGGGTGCGGAACTCCGCGCTGCCCAGGGTGAGTTCGCCGACCAGCCGGACCAGCTCCGGGTCGTGCGGCCGGCGTCCGGCGGCCATCCGCAGGATGCCGACCGTGCTGCGGGCGGCCTCGTCCCAGTCGGGGTGGATCTCCCGGGCGCCCGGGTCGAGGAAGATCAGGCGGGCCATGTTCCGTTCCCTCGGCGGGAGTTCGGCGAAGTCGGCGAGCAGCGCGGCGGCCGGCCCGTTCCAGGCCAGGACGTCGTTGCGGTCGTTCATCAGGACGGCCGGGGTGAGCGGCATCGCCTCGACGACCAGCCGCAGGGCCGGCCGAATCACCTGGTCCGCGGGCTCCTTCCGCGCCCGCGCCCGCGCCGATGCCGCTGCCGCGCTCCGCCGGGGCGGACGGGCCAGGTCGCGCAGATGGGTGCGTTCGGCGGGGCCGAGCAGCAGGGCCCGGCCGAGCGCGTCGAGCACCTCGTCGGACGGGCGGTCGGCGCGCCCCTGCTCCAGGCGTACGTAGTAGTCGGTGCTCAGCCCGACGAGTTCGGCGACCTCCTCGCGGCGCAGCCCGGGCACCCGCCGGCGCCCGGTCGGGGGCAGGCCGACGTTCTCGGGCGACACCAGCGCCCGCCGGGCCCGCAGGTAGTCGCCGAGGCTGTTCGGAGTCATGATCGAGTCGGCCATGCGTGCCAGTATCGCCGCACGTCGCGGGGGTACGGGCGCCGGAAGGCACCGGAGGGTGGCCCCGTCACACCCACCCTCGCCGCGCCGCCCGCCGCACCGCCCGCCCCGCCGCCAGCCGCACCGTTAATCGGTGGCCCGCGCCGAACCGCCGCTCCTACAGTGTCCGCCGGATCACTGACGTTCACGGGAGCCCGGACATGCGCGTGCACTACCCCCGGACTCCGCATCTGCCCTGGTCACCCGGGGCGGCTGCGGACGACGTACGGACCGGGGACCTCAGCGCACTCGTCGGCGCGGAGGTCGTCGTCACCGAGAAGCTCGACGGCGAGAACACCACCCTGTACGCCGACGGCCTGCACGCCCGCTCGCTGGACTCCGCCCACCACCCCTCCCGCGCTTGGGTGAAGGGCCTCCAGGGCCGGATCGGCGGGCGGATCCCGGACGGCTGGCGGATCTGCGGCGAGAACCTGTTCGCCCGCCACTCGATCCCGTACACCGACCTGGAGAGCTGGTTCTACGGCTTCTCGGTCTGGACGGACCGCGACCACTGCCTGGACTGGGACGACACCGTCCGCTTCCTGCGCCGGCTCGGTGTCCCGGCGCCCCGGGTGCTGTGGCGCGGCCGTTTCGACGAGCGGGCCCTGCGCGCTCTGAAGACGGATCCGGACCGACAGGAGGGCTACGTCGTACGGACCGTACGGGGCTTCCCCCGGGCGGAGTTCGGCGAGCGGGTCGCCAAGTGGGTCCGCCCGCACCATGTGCGCACCGACACCCACTGGATGCACGCCGCCGTGGTGGAGAACGGGCTCGGCCCGGCTGCCGCGCTCTGGTCCGTACGCTCCGGTGCGCTGCCCGAACTTCCCGCCCTGGCAGCCGCTTTGAGGATTCCCGAACTCACCTGCCCGCCCGAGGAGTTGGCGGAGTCCTCGGCCCGGCTGGACGAGCTCGGCCGCAGCGGGGACGCCCGGCTGGCCGGGGTGCTCGCCACCGCGCTGCGCACCGAACGCCGCTCGTCGCTCGCCCCGCGGCTGGCCGGGCCGCTCGGGCTGCCGCTGGCCCGCCGGGTCGCCGACCTGGTCGGGCTGCACCCCGGGCTGCACCAGCCGTACCCGGACGAGGACCGCCGCGCCGGGCTGGTCCGGCTCTCCGGCGCCGCCGACCTCGGGGTGCTGCACGCCGTCGCCGCGGCCGCCGCCCCCGGGGAGGCGGAACGCGAGCAGGTCGCCTGGTCCGCCCTGTACGCCGAGGACGCCGGGCTGCTCGACTCCTCGCCGCAGGCGCCGCTCACCCGGCTGCGCGCCGGTCTGCGCGAGGCGCTCGCCGGCCTCGACCGGGACGCGGCCGACCGCTGCTGGGCGCAGACCCGCGAGGCGTACGCGCTCGGCCGGATCACCACCGTCGAGACCGCCGAGGAGGCGGTGGCGGCCGCATGGCGCTGGCGCGACGGCCGCTTCCCCCGGCTGCTCCACCTCTGCGGCCCCTCCGGCAGCGGCAAGAGCGCCTTCGCCGCCGCGCTCACCGGCGTCGACGCCCGGATCAGCCTGGACGACCTGCGCGCCGCCCGGGGCTCGCGGGCCGACCAGCGCGACAACGCCGTGGTGCTGCGCGAGGGCCTGGCCAGGCTGGACGCCGCCCTCGCCGGCCCGGGGGCCGACCGTACGGACGCCGACCGCCCGGGGGCCGACGACCGCGCGGGCGTCCCGTCGGCGGGCCCCACCGTGGTCTGGGACGCCACCTCGCTCAACCGCCAGCAGCGCTCCCACGTCCACGCCGTCGCCCGGCGCCGTGACGCCCTGATCACCCAGGTGGTCCTGGTGGTCGACGAGGAGGAGCTGCTGCGCCGCAACGCCGTACGGCCGCACCCGGTGCCCGCCGAGGTGCTCACCGCACAGCTGTACCGTTTCAGCCCGCCCTACCCCGGCCAGGCGCACCGCACCTGGTACGTCGGCGCAGGTGGCACCGTGGAAGACACGGCGGGCACGCTCGACGCCGAGGAGGACTGATGCGTCCCATCGAACAGATCTGCCAGCGCATCCGCTGGGACGCCCGCTTCGACCCGGCCCGGTTCACCCTGGGCGTGCGCCAGCGCGACGACCGCGTCAAGCGCGTCCCGCTGGAGGCCTTCACGGCCGCCGGGGACATCCCCTGGCACCGGGTGCAGCACGTCGAGGCCGACGGCGTCGTCGTATGGGACCGCGCGTCCGGCGTGGACCTGCTCGACACCACCGAGGCCGGGCGCCGCACCGAGCCGCGCCGCCTGCGCTCGCCCTTCTTCACGGCGACGACACCGTACGCCTGGCGGGCGGAGACCGGATGGGCCGCTGCCGAGCCGGAGGCGGTCCGAACCGTGGCTCCGACGGTCAGGGACCTGCGCGTGGTCACCGGCCTGCGTGTAGTCACCTGGAACACCCTCTGGGACCGCTACGACGCCGAGCGGATCGCCACCGCCCGCCGCCGCCCGCTGCTGCTCGCCGCGCTGGAGGCCGCCGACGCCGACGTCATCGCCCTGCAGGAGGTCGAGCCCGCCCTGGTCGCCCTGCTGCTGGCCGCGCCCTGGGTCCGCGCCCGGTACACCCTGGGCACCGACCCGCTCGGGCGGGACGTCGACGAGCACGGCCTGCTGCTGCTCAGCCGACTGCCCGTCCTGGAGGCCGGGCTCCACGCGCTCGGCCCGCACAAGGCCGTCACCGCGATCACCGTACCGGCCGGGGCCGAACCACTGACCGTGGCCGCCGTCCACCTCAGCAGCGACCACTCGACCGACGGCGCCTCCCGCCGCGAGGCCGAACTCGCCCGGCTGGCCGAGGGTTTCGCCGGGCTGGAGGGCGAACTGCTGCTGCTCGGGGACTTCAACGACGCCCGCTCCGGCAGCGCGGGCCCGGCCGCCGCGCTCGGCCTCCGCGACACCTGGACGCAGGTGCACGGCCCGGCCGACGACACCCCGACCTTCGATCCGACGGCCAATCCGCTCGCCGCCGTCTCCTCACTGACCGGCCGCCCGGGCCGGATCGACCGCGTCCTGCACCGCGCCGACCGCACCAGCGTCACCGCCGCCACCCTGCTCGGCGACCGCCCGAGCGCCGACGGACTGCACCCCTCCGACCACTACGGCCTCGCCGTGGACCTCACCCTCGACGGCACGGACGGCACGGACGGCGCAGGCGACGCACACGGCACGCCGGACGGACTCGACACCGCGCCGACCGCCCGCACCGCCGTCGCCTGGCTGCCGCCCGAGGAGCTGTGGCCGCCGATCCAGCGGCTGCGCGCCGCGCACGACCCACAGCTGCGCCGCTGGCCGCCGCACGTCAACCTGCTGTTCGGCTTCGTCCCGGAGTCCGACTTCGACCGCGCCCTGCCGCTGCTGGGCGCGGCCGCCGCCGAGACGGCCCCGTTCACCGCGCGGCTGGAGGGCGTGCACACCTTCGGCCACCGCGAGGACGCCACCGTCTGGCTGGACCCGGCCGCCGCCTCCGCCGAGCCCTGGGCTGCCCTGCGGCACGCGCTGGAACGCCGCTTCCCCCGCTGCCGCGGCCGCGCCGAGGGCTTCACCCCGCACCTGACGCTCGGGCGTAGCACCGACCCGCAGCGGGTGGCCGCCGAGTGCGCGGCCGGCCTCCCCGGGGTCTCGGCCCGGGTCGACGAGCTGGTGGTGCTCTCCCGCCGGGGCTCCGAGCCGATGCGGCCACGCGCGGTGATCACGCTGGGGACGGGCGAGGTACGGTCGGTGCCGGAGGAGGCGGGCGCCGCACCACAGCCGGAGTCTCCCGAACGAACCGCCGCGGCCCGGGCGTTGGCCGAGCGGATCGCGAAGGCGCTGCCGGACGGCGTGGTCCACGTGGTCGGCTCGCGACGGCTGGGCTGCCACCTGGACGGCGCCGACCTGGACCTGGTGGCGGCCCTGCCCGGCCCCGCCGACCTGCCCGGCGTCCGCACCCGGGTGGCGGGCGCCCTGCCGGAGGCCCGACAGCTGCGCGAGGTACGCGGCGCCCGGGTACCGGGACTGCGGATGACGGCGGACGGCCTGTCCGTCGACCTCGTCGTCGTCTTCACCGGCTCCCTCGACCCGGCCCAAGCCGTCGAGGGCCGAGGCGAGTTGGGCGAGGCGGAAGCCGTGGCACTGAGCGCGGTCACCGACGCCGAGGCGATCCGCGCGGCGATCGGCGACCAGCACGACCGCTTCGTCCGGCTCGCCTGTCAGGTCAAGGCCTGGGCCCGGGCGCGCGGACTGGACTCGGCCCCGTTCGGCCAACTCCCCTCGCTCGCCTGGTCGGTGCTCGCCGCCCGCACCGTCCTGGACGACGACGACACGGACTGCGACCTGTTCCGGCAGTTCACCGAGACCTGGGCGAGCTGGGACTGGCGCCAACCAGTCTCCCTTGACGGTCATCTGACGAGCAATCAGTCGACGGAACCGGTCACCGTCCTCACCCCCTCCTCCCCCGTCCGCAGCTGCACCACCCAGGTCAGCGCGGACACCCGCGACCTGCTCACCGAGGAGCTCTACCGCGCCTGGGAGCTCACCACGGAACACCCCGACCCCTGGCCCGCCCTGCTCACCCGGCCCCCGCTCCACCGCCGCCACGCCGCCTGGGCCGTGGTCACCACCGGGGACGCCTCCCTCGGCCTGGTCCGCGGCCGCCTCCGCGCCCTGCTCGCCGCCCTGGAGGACGCCGGCGCCACCCGCCTCCACGCCTGGCCGCACCCGTACCGGACCTCCGACGGCCTCACCCACCTGCCCATCGGCCTCGGCCCCACCCCGCTCACCGCGGCCACGCTCGCCCCGATCGCCGCCACCTGGTGCCGCCACCTCCCCGGCGTCCACCTCAAGCACGTCGAGGGCGGTGGAGTCCCCACCCTCACCCGCTGAGGACGGCCCGGGGCCCGGGCCATCCTCCCAGTCGCGGCCACAACTGGCCGACAGGACAGGGGATATGGCGCATCCGGCCGGCCGTGGGTTCGTGTACCCGCGGCCGGGGCAGAAAGGTGGCATGCATCCTTCACTCGGACGTATCGGAGCACTCCTGGCGGCCCCGGCCGTCGCCCTCGCCGTGGTCACCGCCGGCTTCACCATCGGCGCCACCCCCGCGTCCGCCGAAGTGTTCTGCGGGTCCCACTCCGTGGACGGCGCCATCTGGACCGAGTACACCCAGACCCCCGGCGTCCAGCGGTCGCTGGGCTGCCCCACCAGCGACGAACTCGGCACCCCCGACGGCGTCGGCCGCTTCCAGGTCTTCGACAGCGGCTCGATCTACTGGACCCCCGGCACCGGCGCACACGCCGTGTGGGGCATGATCCGCCAGCACTGGGCCGACCTGGGCTGGGAGCGCGGCTATCTGGGCTACCCCCTCACCGACGAGCTCACGAACCCCGACGGCTACGGCGTACGCCAGCAGTTCCAGGGCGGCACCGTCTACTGGAGCCAGTACACCGGCGCCCACGCCGTCCACGGCCTCACCGGCTGGTGGTGGGGAGAGAACGGGTACGAGAGGGGCTACTACGGCTACCCGACGTCCGACGAATACAGGGAGGACTACGTCGGAGGCAACGAGAACAACAACACGGGCGTACGGCAGAACTTCCAGTCCGGCCGCTACATCCTGTACAGCGGCGGCCAGTCCAACGCCTTCGAAAGCTGCCACACCGCATGTATCGGCTACGGCGGCATCACCAACACGAAGTGGGTGAAGAAGACCGAGGTCTACATGAACCTGGCGGACCAGAACAAGCGCTCCACGCACGTCACCCCGACCGACGCCGCGTTCGCGAGTACCTCGCACTCGGACACCGCTTCCAGCGACCCCGCGGACAACTGGAAGCAGGTCTGGTCCAACACGCTCATGTTCCCGCACGCCTCGCAGGGCGAAATGCACTCGACCTACGAGCAGTTGTACTGCCACGCGTCGTACTCCTACCCCGACGGCAGCAGCCACTTCGGCGGTCCGACCTGGGACCTGGAAGCCTGGCACTACGACATGGTCCCCTACGACGCGGGCAAAGCGCTCCAGACCAAGTGCAACTGGGGAGAGTGACCCCCGCCTGAGTCGCGTCCCCCCTTGCCCGAGCCGGCGGGACCGCCCACCCCGGACGGCGCTCCCGCTCACCAGCCGCCGGCCAGCCCGACGGCCGCTCCCGCCGCGGCGAGGAGACCCGCGTTGAGCGCGATCCGGCGGTCCCCGCCGGTCAGGTGGACAGCCACCGCGCCGACCTGCAGGAGGACGAACCCGGTCGCCGCCGCCGGCGCCAGCCCGGTGGCGACGCCGGTCAGCGGCGGCAGGACCAGCCCTGCCGCGCCGAGCAGTTCGACCGTCCCCAGCGCCCGGACGGCGGGCAGGGACACCCGGTCGACCCAGGCCATCATCGGCCGGAGCCGGTCACGGCCGCGGCTCACCTTGAGTGCGCCCGCGTAGAGGTAGAAGAGGGCGAGCGGTACTGCGACGAGCCCGTAGGCGAGGTTCATGATTCCCGTTCGTGGACAGGGGCCACCGGGGGCTGTCGGTGGCAGTTGGGAGCGGCTGGGTACGGTTCGGGCGCGGCGGCTTCAGGTCGCATCGGCTGCGGGCTCGGTCCCGTAGCGGCTCATCGCGTCGATGTTGGCCTCCGGGGTGAGCGGCCGACCGGCGGCGAGCACGTCCCGGAGGTCCCGGAAGTACTGCACGTACAGGTCGGGGGTGAACGTGCTCAGCATGACGGCGGGCCGGTCGGTCGGGTTGGCGAAGGTGTGCGGGGTGCCGGGCGGAACCACCACGAGCGTGCCCGCCGTGGCGTCGTGGTCCTCGTCCCCGACGGTGAACCGCACCGTGCCGGACAGGACGTAGAAGCCCTCGTCGTGCCCGGCGTGACGGTGCTGGGGCGGTCCCTGGGTGTGCGGGGCGAGGACGGACTCGGCGATCGCGAGGCGGTGCCCGGTGTGGCTGCCGTCCTCCAGGACGCGCATGCGGGTGGTGCCCAGGACGATGGTCTCGCCCTCCCCGGGCCCGACCACCGAGAGCGCGGGCCGGGTCCGCGGTTCGCCGCCGCTCGTTCGGCTTCCGTACATTTCGCTGCCGTGCGTTTCTTCGGTCATGGTCACGAGTCCACCGCCGGACGGCCGGGGCTGTCCAAGACCTGTTCCGCGATCCCGATACCTCCTGGGTATCGTGGCAGCGTGGAGCTACGGACCCTGCGCTACTTCGTGACCGTCGCCGAGGAACTCCACTTCGGCCGGGCCGCCACCCGCCTGCACATGAGCCAGCCGCCGCTGAGCCGGGCGATCAGGCGTCTGGAGTCCGACGTCGGGGCCCCGCTGTTCGACCGCTCCCCCACCGGGGTCACGCTCACCCCGGTGGGCGCCGTGCTGCTCCGGGAGGCGCGGGAGCTGCTCGACCACGCCGACCGCGTACGGCTGCGGGTGAGCACGGCGGCGGGCACCGCGAGCATCACGGTCGGCATCCTGGGCGACGGCACCGACCCGGGGACGGCCAGGATGGCCGCCGCGTACCGCCGTAGCCATCCCGGCGTCGAGATCCGTGTCCGCGACACCGACCTGACGGACCCGACCTGCGGGCTGCGCGCCGGGCTGGTCGACATCGCCCTGACCCGGGCGCCCTTCGACGAGACCGCCCTGACGGTGCGTACGCTGCGCAGCGACCCGGTCGGCGTGGTGCTGCGCGCCGACGACCCGCTGGCCGGCCGCGACCGGCTGCGGCTGGCCGACCTGGACGGGCGCAGCTGGTTCCGGTTCCCGCCGGACACCGACCCGGCGTGGCAGTCGTACTGGCACGGCGGCAGCCCGCGCCGGGGCCCGGTGGTGCGTGCCGTCCACGAGTGCCTGCAGGCCGTGCTGTGGAACGGCACCGTCGGCCTGGCTCCGCTCGGCCACGACCTGGCCCCCGAGCTGACCGTGGTGCCACTTTCTGACCTGCCGCCGAGCCGCGTGGTGGCGGTGTGGAACGAGGGCGACGGCAACCCGCTGATCCGGTCGTTCGTCGAGATCGCGACCGCCGCGTACCGGCGCTGAGCCCCTTCGGCTGTTTGCACGCCGAGCCGATCCGCCCTGAAGCGACCATGGCCGTGCGGCAGCCTTCACGGCTGCCGCACGGCCGGCCCGTCAGGTCAGGGCCCGATGACGTTGATCGTGTGGTTGACCGAGGTCACCGGCACGATGATCTTTTTCATGCCGAGCAGCCGGGAGTCGGTGCTCCCCGTGGTCCAGCACCAGTCGAATGCCCGGTCCGGCATTTGGGTGAGGAATTCGCCACCCCAGCTCAGACTTCTGTCCTGGTTCTCCGCGTAGAAGAAGTACTTCGCCCCGTTGACCGGGCCGGAACGCACCTTCAGATCCGTGTGCGGGGTGACCATGAACCATCCGGTCTTCGACCACGGGTCGCCCTCCGAGGCGCAGTCGCCGTTCGCATAGGCGTAAGCGAACCAGACCGTCGTCGACGTGCTGTTCTGGAAGTAGAGTCCCACGGTCATCCCTCCTGCGGCGTGGGGTCGTCGCCACGGCCGTCGTCGCCGGCGTAGTCGCTCTCCACGCCAGGACGGTGGTCCTCACCGCTGGAGACCTGCTCCGTCCGATCCACCGGGACGGCCTCGCCCGTCCGGTCCGGACCGCGTGATCGCCGGTGTTCGGCAGCCTCGTCCGCTGTCCAGGCCCGTGACAATCTCCCTGCCATCTGCGACACCCTTCCGCTTCTTGAAAGACCGAGCAATGCTCAGGTCGTCGTTCTGCGGGAGTTCCGTTACTGTCGTGCGGCATCGCCTCGATCGCGGCCGCCTCGCATCGGGCCTATTGCCGGCTGGTTCCGTTTCACCAAGGCCGAAGCGCCCACCGGGTTCGCCACCTCACAAGCGTTGCGAGCATTACGAGCGCGAATCTCCCGTACACAAACTAGCTTCGGCGCATCCGCGCCGCATCCGGGCGCGTGACGAGGGGAGATCCGACCACGAGTGCGCCCCACCCCGCCGGTCCGGGTCGGGACCCTCGCGGCGAGGTGGGGCGCAGTGTTGGGCAAGGTGGGGCACAGCGTGGCGTCAGGACGTGATGTCCACCAGGACCTTGCCGACCGTGCCGCTCTCCACCGCGCGGTGCGCGTCGGCGGTGCGGTGGAGCGGAAAGCGGGTCAGCGGCAGGCCGTGTTCCGCGCCGACCGGCAGGGCGCCGTCGCGGAGCGCGGCGGCGACGTCCTCGGCGGCCGCGGTGCGCGCCTGCGGACCGGCCGTGTAGAGCACCAGGAACTGGAGGCGCGCGTTGAGCACCATGCTGCGCAGCACGTCCAGTTCGACCGGCTTGCCGCCGTCGTTGGCGTAGGTCGCGATCGTGCCGCGCGCCCGCAGCACCGCCAGGTCCAGTGCGATGTTCGCGCCGAGCGCCACCTCGGCGACGATGTCGACGCCGTCCGGGGCGATCCCGCGGATCTCGGCGGCCGGATCCCCCTCGCGGTAGTCGACCACGTGGTGGGCGCCGGCGGCGGTGGCCAGCCGGGCCTTCTCCGGTCCGCTGACCGTGCTGATCACGGTCGCGCCGGCCCAGAGGGCGAGCTGGATCACGGCGTGCCCGACCGCCCCGGCCCCGCCGGCGGCGAGCACGACCGCGCCGTCCAGTGCCCCCGGCCGCAGGCGGCGCGGGCCGTCCTCGGCGACGGTGAGCGCGCGGTGCGCGGTCAGCGCGGGGACTCCGAGTGCGGCGCCGGCGTCGAAGCCGGCCTCGTCGGGCAGCGGCACGGCCCGCTCGGCGGGTACGACGGTGAACTCCGCGGCGGTGCCGGTGGGCCGCCCGGCGGCGGCCATGAACAGCCAGACCCGCTCACCGACCCGGCTCCGGTCGACCCCCTCACCGACGGCGTCGATCACGCCGGCGCCGTCCAGGTGCGGGGTGACCTCGGGGAACTGCTTGGCATGGGCGAGGCCGGAACGGGCCTGCCAGTCGGTCGGGTTGACCCCGGACACGGCGACCCGGACGCGGACCTCGCCGGGGCCGGGCACGGGCAGGTCGCGGTCGACGAGCCGGAGGACGTCCGGGCCGCCGTTCTCGCGGTAGACGATGGCTTTCATGATCCGTCCTCACAGGGGCGCGGCGGTCAGCCGATGGGAACGTCGGCGGAGCGGGACTCGATGGCGTCGAGGGCGGCCAGGGCGGCGGCGTCGAGCGCGATCCGGCCGGCCGCCGTGTTGGCCTCCAGGTGAGCGGGGTCGGCGGTGCCGGGGATGAGCAGCACGTTGGGGGCGCGGTGCAGCAGCCAGGCGAGGCCGACCTGCGAGGGTGTGACGCCCAGGGATTCGGCCACGGCGTGCACCGCCGGCTCGTCGGTCACCTTGGGCAGGGCCGGGAAGGACCCGCCGAGCGGGAAGAACGGCACCCAGGCGATGCCCTCCGCCGCGCACAGCCGCAGCAGCTCCTCGTCGTCGCGGGAGACGAGGCTGTACGCGTTCTGCACGCAGGCGATGCCCGCCGGCAGGGCGCGCCGCAGCCCGTCGAGGGTGACGCAGCTCAGACCGATCGCGCCGATCTTGCCCTCGTCGCGCAGGGCGGTCATCACGTCGAGCTGGTCGTCGAGGTCGACCAGCTGGTCGCCGTCGGGTCGCAGACCGGGGCCGGAGTCGAGCCGGCGGAGGTTGACCACGGGGAGCCGGTCGACGCCCAGGCTGCGCAGGTTCTCCTCGACGCTGGCGCGCAGCTGTTCGGGGCGCTGCGCGAGCCGCAGCGGCATCGGCCCGCCCGGATCCGGGTCAGCCCCCACCTTCGTGACGACCAGGACGCCGTCCTCGGGGTGCAGCGCCTCGCGGATGACCCGGTTTGCGAACCCGAAGCCGTAGAACTGAGCGGTGTCCACGTGGTCGACGCCCAGTTCGACCGCGCGTCGCAGCAGGGCGACGGCCTCGTCGCGACTGTGGTGCAGGCGTTCGAGCTGCAGGGCGCCGTAGCCGACCCGGGAGACGGTGCGGCCGGCGAACGGAGCGGTCCGAGCAGTCGGGGTGGTCATGGCGCGGTCTCCTCGGTCGGTGACTGCAGGGCGGTGTACAGCAGTTGGGCCAGGTAGAGGCTCTGCACCCGGTGGGCGATCGGGGTGGCGCGCTCCTGGGCCTCGGCCGGTTCGAGGTGTTCGACCTTGACCAGCCAGGCGGTGACGCTGTCGTGCACCATCGCGCGCATCCGGTCGATGGTGTCGACGACGATGCCGTGGATGACCGGGTTGTTGGTCGCCTCGCCCCAG
This sequence comes from Kitasatospora xanthocidica, assembly GCF_014656195.1. GTDB lineage: Bacteria > Actinomycetota > Actinomycetes > Streptomycetales > Streptomycetaceae > Kitasatospora > Kitasatospora xanthocidica. Next base: position 431,589 of record NZ_BNBY01000003.1, read on the forward strand.
GTCTGCACGCCGACCCGGGCTTCGACCGGGTCGATGCCGGCGATCAGCCGGTCGAGCAGTTCGTCGGGGTCGGGCGGGGTGTCGCTCCCGGCGTACTCGCCGAGGGCCTCCGCGCGCTTGGCGAGCACCGCGTGGGCGGAGGCCTGGACCAGGTCGGCCTTGTTGCGGTAGTGGGCGTAGATCGAGCCGGTCGACAGGCCGGACTCGGCCGTGATGTCGGCGATCGAGGTCCGCTCCAGGCCGTTGCGGCTGAAGCAGCGGACGGCGGCCTCGGTGATCTGGGCACGTCGGAGTTCCTTGCGCGCGTCGGTGAGTCGAGGCATCGCACCTCCTGCAAAAAGAATCGCTGTTCTGCTTGTGAGCCTCACCATACAGAACCACTGTTCCGTTTGTCGCCCGGCCAGTTGTGGCGAGGGATCACTCTTCTGAGAAGACCTCCGACCGCCAGTACCGACGACGCCGCACACCGGGCCACCCTTCCACCGACGCCGAGACCCCCGAGCTGCGGAAACACCGTCAGCACGAGGGCGGAACCGACAAGATCGGTGCGCGGACGCTGGCACATGTCGCCAGATCACCGCACGGACCGGCCGGACCAAGATGGAGCAGCGGCCGGGCCCGGAGTGGGCGCGCGGCACTCCATCAGCACGAAGGACGGACAGCGATGACCCTCCGCCAGATCAAGCCCGGCAACCGCGGCTTCCTTTACGTCAACTCCCACCCCGGGGGCTGCGCCGCCGTCGTCGACGACCTGTGGCAGCAGACCCCCGCGCCCAGCGGCCCCGCCGGCGCGGAGGGACCGGTCGCCCTGATCATCGGCTCCAGCGCCGGGTACGGCCTCGCCGCCACCGTCGCCGCGCTGCGCACCCACGGCATGCGCGGGGTCGGCATCGCCTTCGAGGCCCCCGAGACCGAGCGCCGGACCGCCTCCGCCGGCTGGTACCGGACCGCCCGCACCGCCGAACTCGCCGGGCCCGACGCCGACTTCACCTTCCTCAACGCGGACGCCTTCGCCACCGCGGCCAAGGAACAGGCGCTGGACCACCTCGCCGCCCGGTACGGCCGGGTCGACTACCTCGTCTACAGCGTCGCCGCGCCCCGCCGCACCGACCCCGCCACCGGCGAGGTCCACCACTCGGCGATCAAGCCGCTCGGATCCGCCTACCGGGCCAAGACCCTGCAGTTCGACGGGGACACCCCGGTCGTCGGCGCCCTCGAACTCGACCCGGCCGACGACGCGGAGCGCGAGGCGACCGTACGGGTCATGGGCGGCGACGACTGGAAGCTCTGGATCGACGCCCTGGCGGACCGCGGCCTCATCCACGGCGGATTCCACACCGTCGCACTCTCCTACGTGGGCTCCGACCTCACCGCGCCGATCTACCGGGCCGGCACCATCGGCGCGGCCAAGCAGCACCTGGAGGAGACCGCGCGCCACCTCCAGCAGCGCCTCGCCCCGCTCGGCGCACAGGCCCACACCGTGGTCGCCGGCGCGGCCGTCACCCAGGCCTCGACCGCCATCCCGTCCATCGCCCTCTACACCAGCCTGCTCCGCGCCGCCCTCGGCGACGACTTCCGCAGCACCGCCCAGCAGGCCACCACCCTCTGGCAGCAGCTCACCGGCGCGGCACCGCTCCAGCTCGACGAGGAGCAGCGGATCCGCCTGGACGGCTGGGAGCTGGACGCCAAGGTCCAGGCCGACATCCACGCCCGCTGGGCCGCCGCCACCACCGACACCCTGCCCGACCTCGCCGACACCGATTGGTTCCACACCCAGGTCGGCCGCCTCTACGGCTGGCACGTCCCCGGCACCGACTACGCCGCCCCGGCCCAGACCACCGTCCCCTGGCCGGCCATGCACTGACCAGGCATCCCGTGCCGGGCGCAGCGGGCGGAAGGCGTAGCCCCGGGGCCCTCAGTCGAAGTAGCCGGTCGGTGTGACGCCGAGGGAGCGGCGGAACATCGCGCTGAAGGCGCTCGGGGTGGCGTAGCCGAGGTCGGCGGCGACGGTGCTGACCGGGGTGGCGCGGGCGAGCAGGATCACCGCGTGCAGCAGGCGGGCCTGCTGCACCCAGTGGGCCAGGGTCATGCCGGTGGCGTGGGGGAAGCGGCGTTGCAGGGTGCGGGGGCTGAGGTGGGTGTGGGCGGCCGCGGTGGCGGTCGTCCACACCGCGCCCGGGTCGGCCCGGATCGCGGCGCACAGCCTTTCCAGCTCGGGGTCGGCGGGCACGGGCAGGTGCAGGGCGGGCACCGGCTGCGGCTCCAGTTCGTACAGCAGCAGGTCCATCAGCCGCCCGTCCCGCCCGTGCGGGTCGTACTCCAGCGGGATCCTGGTGGCGGCCTCGATCAGCTCGCGCAGCAGCGGGGAGACCGAGACGACGGTGGGTTCGCCGGGCGGCTCGGGTGCGGCCCGCGGTTCGACGTAGACGGTGCGCATCCGGACCCGGCCGGCGCAGGTCATCGCGTGTTCGGTCTCCGGCGGGACCCAGACGCCCCGGGTCGCGGGGACCACCCAGCTGCCCCGGTCGGTGACGACCGTGATGACCCCGCTGGTCCCGTAGATCAGCTGCGCCCGGCGGTGCCGGTGCGGCGGGATGTGGTGGCCGTCGGGGAGGTCGCGTGCCATCGCGGCCAGCGGCCTGGGCACGTGCTGGTAGTCCTCGCGGTTCTCGCTCTTGCCGTGCATTGGCACACTCTCGACAGTTCTCGGCGTTCGCGCGACAGCATGCCAGGTCCGGCCTGCCTAGCGTGGACTCACGTGATCGACACCGCCGCTCCCTGCCGCCCCTCGCCTGCCGCCCCCACCCGTGGGGTGCCGATCGTGCTGCTCGCCGCCGCCTCGGCGGTCACCGCCGCGAACGTCTACCTGAGCCAGCCGCTCCTCGGTGCCGCCGCCCGTTCCCTGCACAGCAGCCCCGCCCTCCTGGGCGCCGTCCCGACCGCCACCCAGTTCGGCTACGCCGTCGGGATCGCGCTGCTGGTCCCGGCCGGCGACTGCGTCGACCGCCGTCGGCTGATCTGCGCGCTGAGCGGGGCCGCCGCACTGGCGCTGGCCGCCTGCGCGCTGGCCCCCGGCCCGGGCTGGCTGGCGGCCGCCGGGTTCGTCCTCGGCCTGGTCTCCCCCGTGCCGCAGCTGGTCGCGCCGCTCGCGGTGGCACTGGCCGGCGGACGGGCCACGGGACAGGCCGCGGGACGGCCGGTGGGACGGACCGTCGGCGTCGTCCAGGCCGGGCTGCTGGTCGGGGTGCTGGGGGCGCGCACGTACGCGGGTGCGGTGGCCTCGGTCGCGGGGTGGCGAGCGGTCTTCTGGTGCTCCGCCGGGCTCACCCTGCTGCTGACGCTGGTGCTCCGGCGGACGCTGCCCGCCCTCCCGCCGGTCGGGGCGGTCCGGTACGGCGCGGCGCTGGCCTCACTGCCCCGGTTGTTCACGGCCGAGCCGCTGGTCCGGCGGGTGACCGTGTCCGGCGCCCTGGTCGGGGTCTCCTTCGGGGCCTTCTGGACGGCGCTGACCCTCCTGCTCGACCAGCACTACCGCTTCGGCTCAACGGTGATCGGCCTGTTCGGGCTGGTCGCCGCGGCGAGCGCGCTGCTGTCCCCGGCGGCGGGACGGCTCGCGGACCGGCTCGGCGCGCGGCGCGGGCCGGCCGCGCTGGTGGTGGCGGTGCTCGCGGGGTGGGCGCTCCTGCTGCCGGGCGGCGGTTCGCTCGGCTGGCTGACCGCGGGCGTGGTGGTGCTGGACGTGGCCACCTGGGGCAACCAAGTGGCCTGCCAGAGCGCCCTGTTCACCCTCTCGCCGGGGGCGCACAACCGGCTGAACACCTGCTACTTCACCCTGCGTTTCGCCGGCATCGCCGTCGGCTCGACGGTCGGCTCGCTCGCCTGGGCGCAGGGCGGCTGGTCGGCCGTGGTCGCCGCCGGAGTGGCGGCGGGGCTGGCCGCCCTGGCCGTGACGGTCGCCCGGTCACGGCCGCGACGGGGCTGAGCCGCACGCACGGCCTCAGTAGACGTCGCGGGCGTAGCGCCTGTCGGCGGCGAGCTGCTTGACGTACGCGGCCGCGCCGTCCTCGTCGAGTCCGCCGTGGGCGACGGCGACGTCGCGCAGGGCCCGGTCGACGTCCTTGGCCATGCGGGAGGCGTCGCCGCAGACGTAGAAGTGGGCGCCGTCCTGGAGCCAGGACCAGAGCTGGGCGCCGTGTTCGCGCATCCGGTCCTGGACGTAGACCTTGTTGCGCTGGTCCCGGGAGAACGCGAGGTCGACGCGGGACAGCGTCCCGTCGCGGTGCAGTTCGGCCAGTTCGTCCCGGTAGTAGAAGTCGGTGGCGCGGCGCTGTTCGCCGAAGAACAGCCAGTTGCCGGCCCGGTGGCCGAGGGCGCGCCGCTGGTCGAGGAAGCCCAGGAAGGGGGCGACACCCGTACCGGGGCCGACCATGACGGCCGGGGTGTCGGGGTTGCCGGGCGGCCGGAAGTGGGCGGAGCCCTGCACGAACAGCGGTACCTCGGTACCGGGTTCGGCATCGGCGAGGAAGGTGGAGGCGACCCCCTTGCGGGCGTGGCCGCGCGGGCCCTCGTAACGGAGCACGGAAACGGTGAGGCTGACCCTGCCCGGGGTGGCGAGGGGGCTGGAGGAGATCGAGTACATCCGGGGCTTGAGGGGCTTGAGGAGGGCGGCCCACTCCTGGGCACCGAGGCGGACCGGGAACTCGGCGAGCAGATCGACGGCCTGACGCCCCCAACTCCACTTCGCCAGGCCGTCCTTGTTGTCCGGGCGGAGCAGCCGCTTCAGTTCGCGGTCGCCGGTGCGGTCGGCGACCGTACGGAGCAGCTCGGGGGTGATGCGGGTGATGTCGAGGTGGTGGAGGAGGACGTCGGTGAAGGTGGCGGTGCTGGTGCCGGCGAGGACGACTTCGGCGCCGGGGTCGAGACCGGTGACGGCGAGCCATTCGGCGACGAGGTCGGGGCAGTTGGTGGGACGGACGCCGAGGGCGTCGCCGGCCTGGTACTCGACCTGGTCGCCGATGTCGAAGGTGAAGCGGCGGACCTCCTTGTCGGCGCCCGGGAGGCTGAGCAGCTCGTTCCCGGAGAGGGGAGCCGGGTAGGGGTCGTTCCTGGTCGGTCGGGCGGACGGCGGGGCGGACGGCACGGCGGACGGCGGGGCGGGCGACGTGCTTCCGGCCGCCGGGAGTGTGGTGGCTGCCGTGGGGCGCGGCTCCTCGGCCGAGGTGTCGGGGGCGGAGAGGGCGTCGAGGGCGTCGAGGGCGTCGAGGGCGGAGAGGACGGCGTCGAGCCAGGCTCCGGCGGCGTCCTCGTAGTCGGGTTCGCAGTCGGTGCGCGGGTGCAGGCGGATGGCGCCGAGTTCGGCGAGGCGTTCGTCGAGGCGACGGCCGTGGCCGCAGAAGTCACCGTAGGCGGAGTCCCCGAACGCGAGGACGGCGTAGCGCAGGCCGTCCAGCCGCCGCGTGTCGGGCGTGTTGAGGCCCTGCCAGAAGTCGGCGCCGTTGTCGGGGGCATCGCCGTCGCCGAACGTGCTGGTGACGACGAGCAGGTCGGTGTCGGCGGTGAGATCGGCGGGCGTCGCCTCCGCCATGGGGCGCAGGTCCGGAACGCGGCCGGACTCGGCGATCCGGGTGCCGACGGCGGCGGCGAACTCCTCGGCGTTACCGGTCTGGGATGCCCACAGCAGGAGCAGGCGCCGGGTCGAGGGGCTGGTGACCGGGGCGGCGTCCGGGGCGGGTCCGCCGGTGGGCACCTGCGGACCGCCCGGTGCGGCGACGCGGGAGAACAGGCCGGCGAGAGCGCCGTCGACCCACCGGGCCGTCTCGTGGTCGAACGGGGCGCCGGGCGGCAGAACCGGAATCCCTTGGCCGGGCGGGGCCAGCATGACACCGGAGAAGTAGCCGGCGAGGTAGCGGCGCTCGTGCTCGGCGAGCGGAGGCGGCACGAGGTCGGAAAGGCCGAGCATCGCCGCCAGCGCGGGTACGGCGTCCTGCTCAGGGGAGGGTGCGCCATCCGCCGTGTCCGCAGCAGGCTCGCTCTCGGGTCGGGCCACGGGCACCGGCGCCACCGGCACCGGAACCGCCGCCTTGGCGAGGGTGACGGCGCAGACCTTGAATTCGGGCTGGAAGGAGACCGGGTCGACGGCGTCGTTGGTGACGGCGTTGATGCTGAGGTACTCGCCGAACAGGTCGTTCCAGTGGAAGGGCGCGAAGCAGTTGCCGGGGCGAACCCGGTCGGTGACCACGGCGGGCAGCACGGCCCGGCCGCGTCGGGAGGTGATCTCGACGTGGTCCCGCTCCCCGATGCCCAGCCGCTGGGCGTCCTCGGGGTGGAGCTCCACGAACGGCCCGGGGTTGAGCTTGTTGAGCTTGGAAACCTTCCCGGTCTTGGTGAGGGTGTGCCACTGGTGCTGGAGGCGGCCGGTGTTGAGGACGAACGGGTAGTCGTCGTCGGGGAGTTCGGCGGCCGGCAGGTGCGGGCGGGGGAAGAACCGGGCGCGCCCGTTTCCGGTCGGGAAGACCAGCCGCGGCCGGGTGCCGTCCTCGCGTTCCAGGAGGGCCTGGCTGACGCCGTCGTTGAGGTAGCGGACGGGGTTGCGGTCGGGCCCGCCGGGCGCGGCGGGCCACTGCACCGGTGTCCCGCGCAGCCGCTCGTAGGTGACGCCGCGGATGTCCCAGCCGGTTTGGGGGTTCCAGGCCCGCTTGATCTCCTCGAAGACCTCCTCGGAGTTGGCGTACGTGAAGGCGTCGGCGAACCCCATCGCGCAGGCGACGCGGGCGATGAGCTGCCAGTCCGGGGTGGCCTGGCCGGGCGGGGTGACCACGCCGGGGACGAGGGTGAGGTTCCGCTCGGAGTTGATCATCACACCGTCGGACTCGGCCCACAGGGTGCCCGGGAGGACCACGTCCGCGTACGCGTTGGTCTCGGTCTCGGCGAAGACGTCCTGGGTGATGACGAGTTCGGCGGCCTCCAGACCGGCGATGACGGTCTTGCGGTTGGCGACCGAGGCGACCGGGTTGGTGCAGATGATCCAGCACGCCTTGGTGTCACCGGCGGCCATCCGCTCGAACATCTCCACCGTGCCGCGCCCGACCTCGGTGCGCAGCGTGCCGGCCTCGATGCCCCAGAGGTCTTCGACGAAGGCGCGGTCGGCATCGACGAGGACGGAGCGCTGGCCGGGCAGACCGGGGCCCATGTAGCCCATCTCGCGGCCGCCCATGGCGTTGGGCTGGCCGGTGAGCGAGAGCGGCCCGGCGCCGGGGCGGCAGATGGCGCCGGTGGCCAGGTGCAGGTTGACCAGGGCGTTGGTGTTCCAGGTGCCGTGGGTGGACTGGTTGAGGCCCATCGTCCAGCAGCTCATCCAGTCGCCGGCCTCGCCGATCCACCGCGCGGCCTGCCGGATGTCGGCCTCGGCGAGGCCGGTGATCTCCGCGACCTTCGCCGGCGGGTAGTCGGCGAGGAAGCCGGGCATCTCCTCCCAGCCGTCGGTGAAGCCGGCGATGAACTCCTCGTCGGTGTGGCCGTTCTCGACGAGCAGGTGCAGCAGCCCGTTGAGCAGGGCGAGGTCGGCGCCGGGCCGGATCTGCAGGAACAGGTCGGCCTTGTCGGCGGTGGCGTTGCGCCGGGGGTCGACGACGATGAGCTTGGCCCCGGCGGACTTGACCCGGTCCATCATGCGCAGGAACAGGATGGGGTGGCAGTCGGCCATGTTGGCGCCGATGACGAGGAAGGCGTTAGCGCGGTCGAAGTCCTGGTACGAGCCGGGCGGGGCGTCCGCGCCGAGCGACAGCTTGTAGCCGCTGCCCGCACTGGCCATGCACAGCCGGGAGTTGGACTCGATCTGGTTGGTCCCGATGAAGCCCTTGGCCAGCTTGTTCGCCAGGTACTGCGCCTCCAGCGACATCTGCCCCGACACGTACAGGGACAGCGCGTCCGGACCGTACTTGTCCAGGACCGCCCGCAGCCGACCGGCGACGGCCGCCACCGCCGCGTCCACGTCGACGGGCACCGCCGGCTCGCCCCGGGCGCCGCGCACGAGCGCGGTCTCCAGGCGCCCGGGGGCGGCGAGCAGGTCGGCGTGGGTCGCGCCCTTGGTGCACAGCCGACCGCCGTTGGCGGGGTGGTCCTTGTCGCCCGACACCTTGGCCACGGTCCGGCGGCCGTCCGCGTCCTGCTTCAGGTCCAGCACGACCCCGCAGCCGACGCCGCAGTACGAACAGACCGTCCGCACCCGGCCCGCGTCCGTCCCCGCCACAGTGCCCCCTCAGCCGTACGGGTGCCGGGGCTGCTCCGCGCATCGCGTTCCACCGGCAGCCGGGGCCGCTCCCCGACGGGAGCCACCGTAGGAACGGCGTGTTGCGACCGGCCGAGAAGATCGATTCAGCGCCGTTACGGCGCCCGCACCGCGCTCCGCCCGGGCTGTGAGGACACGAGGTGGCGCGGGAGGAAGCTGCGCGGGGGCACCCAGGCGGTGCCCCCGTCGGCGGGTGTGCCGCACCCGCGTTCGGGAACCGCCGTCAACCACCAGCGCGCGGATCGGGGCGAATCCGCGCTTCACCAGCGGTTCACCGCGCCGGAGCGGTACGTTGGCGGTCGCCGATTGCAGGGAGAACCGTCGACATGACCATCGACCAGGCCGCCCTCGGCCGCGCGGTGAAGGCGGTCTCCGCCGCCGCGCACGCCGATGACGCGGCCGCGCTGTACCGGGCCGTGATGCCGCCGGCGGGAACGGAGACACCGCCGGCCGAGGCCGGGACCTGGTTCGGGACCCTCCTCATCCACCTGGCACTCACGGCGGCGGCCACGTCGGAGCTCGAGCCGGGCTGCCCCCGGGAGGCCGTCTCGGAGTGGATCGGGCAGGAGCTGGGCCCGCCGCCGACCCCGGCACTGCTGCGCGCCGCGGACCCCGACCGCATCGACCACGTCGAAGCCGTGAGCGCCGCGGCGGACCACTCCCGGTACCACGAGTACGCCGTCGACCTGATCCGGCTGGGCCTCGCCGAGCCGGACGAGGCACCGGACGAGCGAGGCGTCGACGCCCATTGCACGGTGACGAACGACAAGGACGCGCGGATCGTCGTGATGGCGATGCTCGGCCGCCTCGCCGCCGCTCCCGGCGGGCGAGGCTGACGATGCCGCCCCCGGTCTGACACCGGGCACGGTGTCAGACCGGGGGCGTCGACGAACCTGTTCGGGACGCGTGGGCGAAGCGGCCTCACCCCCGGTGGCCGCGCGGGTGTTGACCGCCGTGCACGTCACCAGGGCACGACGCCGGCGTCCTCGAAGAACTGGCCCGTCGGGCCGTCGTCGGGCAGGGTCGCGAGTTTGACGGCGATCGCCGCGCCCTGTTCGGGGGTGCGCACGCCCCGGAAGCCGTTGAGGTCGGTCGCGACGTAGCCGGGGCAGGCGACGTTGATCAGGATGTTCGTGCCGCTCAGCTCCCGGACGTACTGGAGGGTGACGGCGTTCAGGAACGTCTTCGACGGCGAGTACGCCGCGGCTACCGGACCTACTGTCAGCTCACCGGCGGCCTCTGACTGCCGGGTGAGGGAGCCGACAGAGCTGGACATGTTCACGATCCGCGGTGAGGCGGAGCGGCGCAGCATCGGCAGCATCGCGTTGGTGACGCGGATGACGCCGATGACGTTGGTCTCCACGACCGTGCGGATGGTGGCGGGGTCGACGCGGGTGGGCTCCTGCGGCATGCCGCCGGTGATCGCGGCGTTGTTGACGAGCACGTCGAGGCGCCCGGCCCGTTCCTCGATCAGCCGTGCGGCGGCTGTCGCGCTCGCGTCGTCGGTCACGTCCAGCGGTACGCCGAACGCGTCGACGCCGGCCGCGCGCAGTTTCTCCACCGCGGTCTCGCGGCGCCGGTCGTCGCGGGCGCCGACGCCGACGCTCCAGCCGAGGGCGCCCAGGCCCGCGGCGATCTCGTAGCCGATTCCCTTGTTCGCGCCGGTGACCAGCGCAATCGTTCGTTCGCTCATGGGGACCATGCTGCTCTCGGACCCCGGCGGGGGTCCAAGACCGATTGGGTGGGCAGCGATACCATCCGGGTATCGATCCGGAGTACGGTGGCCGGATGGAGACCAGAGAACTGCGCTACTTCGTGGCCGTCGCCGAGGAGTTGCACTTCGGGCGCGCCGCGGAGCGGCTCGGGATCGCTCAGCCGCCTCTGTCACGGGCGATCCAGCAGCTCGAGCGCCGGCTCGGGGCGGCGCTGCTGGACCGGACCAGCCGCACCGTCACGCTGACCGAGGCCGGCTCGGTGCTGCTGGCCGAGGGCCGGGCGGCCCTCGACGCGGTCGAGGCGGCCGAGCGCCGGACCCGCCGCGCCGCCCTTGCCTCGGCCGGCCGTCCCGGCCTGGTCCTGGTCACGAAGGCCAGCGCGTCCCGCGAACTGCTGGCGGAACTGCTGGACGCGTACGCCGCCGAACCCGGCGCGGTCCCCGTCGACGTCATCCTGTGCGGCCCGGCCGAGCAGGAACGATTCCTGCGCGAGGGCCGGGCCGACGTGGCGCTGCTGCACCGGCCGTTCGACTCGACGGCCGGGTTCCACACCGAGGAACTCGGCACGGAGGGCCAGGTCGTGGTCCTGCCGGCCGGGCATCCGCTCACCGTCCGGACCCACGTGCACATGGCCGACATCACCGGGCTGCCCGGCCTGCCCCTGCCACGCTGGCCCTGCGCCGACGGCACCTACCAGCCCGGCCCCGGCCCGCAGGTCCGCGACCACGCGCAGTTGTTGCAGCTCGTCGCGCTCGGCCGCGCTTGCGCGGTCTCACCGGAGTCGTGCCGAGCCCAACTGCACAGTGACCTCGCCGCCGTGCCCGTGCTGGACGCCCCGAAGGTCACCACCGTGATCGCCTGGCCGCCGCACAGCCGGTCCAGAGCCGTCGCGGACCTTGTGCGGACTGCGACCCGTCTCCGGTAGTTCCAAGTAGTTCCACGTAGTTCACACAGTTCGGTGCCCGGCACTCCCCGATGCGAAATTTTTATTGCGCAACTTTCCCTTCGGATCTACCGTGGTGGCATGCCCCAGCAACCGCAGCAGCCCGAGACCGACCGGATCACCGACCTGTCCCGCCTGAAGGCGTTCACCAACCCGCTGCGGATGCAGCTCTACCGCCTGCTCTACGCGGCGGGCACCGCCACCGCCTCGCAGCTCGCCGAGCAGGTCGACCAGGCGCCCTCGCTGGTCAGCTACCACCTGCGCAAGCTCGCCGAGCACGGCTTCGTCGCCGAGGCGAGCGGCCGGAGCACTGACGGCCGGGAGCGGTGGTGGCAGGTCGCCTCCGAGGAGGGCTGGGGCTTCCGGGAGTCCGACCTCACCGGGACGCCGGAGGGTGCCGCCGTCGTGGGCGCGGTGACGCACGGTCTCATCGACTCCCGCACCGCCCAGTACCGCGCGTACCTGGGACAGGGCGCCGCCTGGGGAAAGGAGTGGACCGACGCGGCCTTCAGCTCCGAATGGCTGCTCGACCTCAACCCGGCCGAACTCGCCGCGCTGGGTGATGAGTTGCAGGAACTGTCCCGGCGCTGGCGGGAGCGCGGCAAGGCCGCCCGGGCGGCCGGCGACACGGCGGACCGCGAGCACGTGTCCGTCCACCTGTACGGGTTCCCGTTCCGCCCCTGACGCTCCCGGCACCGCCCAAGCCCCCCACTCCGCCCCCACAGAGACGACCGGAGCCCCTCATGGCCGTCGCGGAAGCGACCCCCACCGTCCAGAGCGCCGTCCAGACCGCCACACCACCCGCCGCACCGCCCGCCCACCGCGACGCCAACGTGCTGCGCTGGCTCGCCGCCTACACCGCCTCCCTGATCGGCGACAGCGTCTACTTCGTCGCCCTCGGCTGGTCCGCCCAGCGGGCCGCCGGCCCCACCGAGGTCGGCCTGGTGATGGCCGCCGGGGCGCTCCCCCGCGCGGTGCTGATGCTCGGCGGCGGCGTACTGGCTGACCGGCTGGACCCCCGGCGGGTGATCCTCGGCAGCGACGCCCTGCGCTGCCTGCTCATCCTCTCGGTGGCCGCGGGCATCGCCCTGAGCACGCCCGCGCTCTGGCTGCTGGTCACGGTGGCGCTCGTCTTCGGCGCGGTGGACGCGCTGTTCGTCCCCGCCATCGGCGCCCTCCCGCCCCGGATCACCGGGCCCGACCAGCTGACCCGGGTCACCGGTATGCGCTCGCTGTCGATGCGCGTCGGCCAGATCGCGGGCCCGCCGCTCGGCGGCCTGGCCATGGGCCTGGGCGGCCCGGCGGCCGCGTTCGGCGTCGCCGGCCTGCTCTTCGCGCTCTCCCTGCCGCTTCTGCTCACCGTCCGGGTCCGGCCCCTCGACACACCCGCCGCCGAGGGGACGCCCCAACCGGGTAGCGCCCGCGCCGACCTCCTCGACGGCCTGCGCTACCTGCGCCGCCACCGCCTGATCGGCCCGCTGGTCGCCGTCGGCGCCGTCTGCGAACTCGGCCTCACCGGCACCCTCAACGTCGGCATGGTGCTCCTCAACGCCGAACGCGGCTGGGGCCCGTCCGGCTACGGCTGGATCGTCGCCTGCTTCGGCGCCGGGGCCACCGCCGGCGCCGTGCTGCTCACCGTCGTCGGCCGCCTGCCCCGGGCGGGCCTGACCATGGCGGGCACCCTGTTCGGGGCCAGCACCGGCGCGGCGGCGATGGCCCTGGTCCCGAGCCTGTGGACCGCCGCCGTCCTGGCCGCCGCCGTCGGCCTGTGCGCGGGCGTCTCCGGCGGCCTGGGCAGCGCCCTCATCCAGACCGCGACCGACCCCGCCTACCTCGGCCGGGTCACCTCCGTCGTGATGCTGACCATGCTGGGCCTCGCCCCGCTGAGCTACCCCCTGGTCGGCGCCGCCATCGGTGCCTGGGGAGCCGCCCCCGTCTTCCTCGCCTGCGGTGCCCTCTCCAGCCTGAGCGCGATCGCCGCCCTCACCTCCGACGCCGTCCGCCGCGCCGAACTCCCCGGCCGGCGGAAGCCTGACGGCCAGTCGGCGAGGTAGTGTCCCGGCCCGGGCCTCCGGCGGCGCTGGCGGCGCCGCCGGCGCCGGCGCGAGCCACAGGTACGCCCCGATGCCCGATCCTGCTGCGACCGGGGGTGTGACGGCACGTCCGGAACGCGGCGGATCCGTGGTCGCGATCGTTCATCTGATCCTGCCCCTACCGTTGATCCTGCCCCTACCGTCCGCCCCTCCCATCGGCCTCTACCGTCTACGCGGCACGAGTCCGGTTTCGAAGGCGATGATCGCCAGGTGGACGCGGTCCCGAGCTTCGAGCTTGGCGAACAGACGCGCGACATGGGTCTTCGCGGTCGCCGCGCTGATCACCAGCCGCTCGGCTATCTCAGCGTTCGACAGTCCCTGTCCGACCAGTGCCAGCACCTCGCGCTCCCGGTCGGTGATCCCCGCGATCGGACTCAAGTCGACGGCGGGCCCGGCGTCCGGTTCGGGGGCCGCGGGGCCGGGAGTTCCGGCGAAGTCCGCGATCAGCCGTCGGGTCACGCTCGGTGCGATCAGCGCGTCGCCCGCGGCCACCACGCGGATCGCTTCCAGGATCGCGTCCAGGGCCATGCTCTTGAGCAGGAATCCGCTGGCCCCGGCGCGCAGTGCGCCGTAGACGTACTCGTCGTGGTCGAAGGTCGTCAGCACCAGGACCTTGGGCGGGTCCGGCTCGGCGGTCGCCTGCCGGGTCGCCTCGATCCCGTCCATGCCCGGCATCCGGATGTCCATCACCACGACGTCCGGACGCAGTTCACGCACCAGGCGCACCGCCTCGCGGCCGTCGCCGGCCTCGCCGACCACCTCCAGGTCGTCGGTGTCGCCGATCAGGATCCCGAGCCCGACCAGCATCAGCGGCTGGTCGTCGACCAGCAGTACCCGCACGCTCATGCGCCCACCTCGCTGACGCTCGGCGAGCGCTTCGCGCACGCGCACCTGTTGACGGTGAGCTCGCTTCGCTCGCTCATGCCGGAAGCCTCGCAGCCACCCGGAACCCGCCCTCCGGACGCCGGCCGGCGCTGAACTGGCCGGACAGCAAGGTCACCCGCTCGCGCATGCCGAGCAGGCCGAAGCCGCTCCCGCCGACCGCCGCCGAGAGCCTCGGACGGCCCGGCCCGCCGAGACCGTCGTCCCCGTCGTCGACCACCTCGATCGTCACCCCTTCCGGCTCGTAGCCGACCGCGACCAGGCACGTCCGCGCACCGGAATGCCGCACCACGTTCGTCACCGACTCCTGGACGATCCGGAACGCCGACAGCTCGATCTCCGGCGGCAGCGGACGCCGCTCGCCCCGCCAGGTCACCTGGACCCGCACCCCGGCGCCGGCCGTGCGTTCGGCGAGCTGCGGGACGTCGGCCAGGCTGCCGGCCGGCGCCAGCGGAGCGGCCTGCGGCATGGCGTCGTCCGGCTCGGCGCGGCGGAGCGCCCCGAGCATGCGCTGCAGCTCCAGCAGCGTCTCCCGGCTGGTGGTCTCGATGCCGGTCAGCGCCTGCCGCGCCTGCTCGGGCTTGCTCTCCACGACCCGCGCCGCCGCTCCCGACAGCACCGTGATGATCCCGATGCTGTGCGCGACGCTGTCGTGCAGTTCGCGGGCGATCCGCAGCCGCTCGGCCATGACGACGCGGGCCGCGGTCTGCTCCTGCAGGGCTTCCAGGTATTCGCGGCGTTTGCGGTACACCCCGCCGAAGACCCACGCGACCGCGAACCACAACGCGAAACCCCCGGCCCACTGGACCGCGTCGCCGACGGACTGCTCGCGGGTGTGGAGGTCGTTGACGAGCGCGGCCGCGACGCCCGCGACGGAGCCGACGGCGGCAGCCTTGGGCCGCCGGACGGCGAGGTACCCGCCCAAGCCGACGAGCAGGACGAACACGATCGAGGGCCGCGCGCCGAAAGCGTCGCCGAGGACCGTTTCGCCCAGGACCGCCGCGAAGACCGCCGCCGGCAGGCGGCGCACCAGCAGAACCGGCAGGGCGAGGACGATGTACAGACCGACCATCTGGGCGGGCTCGAGGTCGGGGAACCGGAACAGGCCGTTCTCAGGGGTCGGCATCGTCAAGGGGAGCATCAGCGCGTACAAGCAGGCGGTGGCCAGTACCACGGCCTGTGACGTCAGCCAGGTCACGCGTTTCGATGTCGACAGACGCTGGAGAAGCTGTTCCATGCGGAGATCGTATTCAGCGGCGTCGGCTCCGCGCGTCGCCCCGGGGATGTACGCCGGATGCGCCGGATACGCCCCCTGGCCGATGGCCTGGGAAGAGGTGACATCCGTCGGCCGACGCGGTGGATCGTGGTCCGTTCCTAGGTTCGTGGTCATGACGAACGCACCGATGATCGATCTTCGCGACACGACGAAGAAGTACGCCGACGGCCCGCCCGCACTGGCCGGCGTCACCTTGTCCGTGGCGGCTGGTGAGTGCGTGGCGATCCTCGGCCATTCCGGCAGTGGCAAGTCCACGCTGCTGAACCTGATCGCGGGTCTGGACAAGCCTTCCAGTGGCACCGTGACCGTCGACGGCACCCGCGTCGACCAGCTCGGCGAGGCCGATTCGGCGAGGTACCGCCGGGCCTCCATCGGCATGGTCTTCCAGTTCTTCAACCTGCTGGACGACCTGACCGTGTTGGACAACGTCATGGTTCCGGCGCAGCTGGCCGGGATAGGCAAGCGCGAAGCGAAGGAGCGGGCCGTCGAGTTGCTCGAGTCGCTGGGCATCGACCGGCATGTCAAGGCCTATCCGCAGCGGCTGTCCGGCGGGGAACGGCAGCGGGTGGCGGTGGCCAGGGCCCTGATGAACGAGCCGGCGCTGCTGCTGGCCGACGAGCCGACCGGCGCCCTGGACTCCAGCTCGGCCGAGGACGTGCGCGAGCTGCTGCTGGACCTGAACAGCGACGGCCAGACCATCCTGCTGGTCACCCACGACGTGCAGTTGGCCGCGAGCACCGCGGGCCGCACGATCGAGTTGGTGGACGGTGCGGTGGCCCGGGACGTGGCCAACACGGTCAGCGGCATCACCGTCAACGGCTCGGCGGGAGCGGTCCGGTGAGCGCCCTGGGCAAGGTCGTACGCTCCGGCGTGGGCCGTCGTCGGATCCAGTCCCTCGTCATGGCGCTGACGACGTTCGCCGCGGTGACGTCCTCCGTGCTCTCCCTCGGCCTGCTGGCCGTCGTGCAGGCCCCGTTCGACCACGCCTTCGGTGCTCGGAACGGGGCGCACCTGGCGGTCCAGTTCGACGGCTCGAAGGCCACGGCCACGCAGGCCGCCGCCACCGCGCACGCCGCCGGCGTCACCGAGGCGGCCGGGCCGTACCCGGTCGCCGCCGCCCTGGACACGACGATCGGCGCGGACTGCTCCACGAAGGACTGGGCCGGTCACGACAACGGTCCGCTCACCGTCACCACCCGGCCCGACCTGGGCAGCGCCTCCGGGATGGACCAGCTGGCGCTGACCCAGGGGCGCTGGCCGACCGGCCCGGGCGAGATCGCCCTGCCGTGGCAGCACTTCGCCGCCGACTGCTTCGGCGGTTCGGTGGTGTTCTCCTCCCTGCCGGGCAAGCCGTCGTATCTGGTCGTCGGCTTCGGCGGCTCGGTGACCGACAGCGCGACCGCCTTCGCCACCGCCGACGGTTTCGCGCGGCTCACCGCCGCCGGTGCCACGTCCGACGTCCAGATGCTCTACCGGTTCGCCAAGGCCGGGACCGACGCCGACATCGCCACCGACAAGCAGGCGGTGGCCGCCGCCGCGCCGGCCGGCTCGGTCGAGGCCGGACAGTCGTACCTGACCGCGGAGCAGCAGGCGACCGGCAACGCCAAGGCCTACGTGCCCTTCCTGATCGCCTTCGGGATCCTCGGGCTGTTCATGTCGGTGCTGATCATCTCGATCGTGGTCAGCGGGGCCGTGGCCTCGGGAATCCGGCGCATCGGGATTCTGAAGTCGTTGGGCTTCACCCCTTCGCAGGTGGCCCGCGCCTACACCGCGCAGGCCATGATCCCGGCGACACTCGGCCTGCTGCTCGGCACGGGCTTCGGCAACCTCCTGGCAGTGCCGATCCTGGACGGGGCCACCAAGCAGCTCGGCGCGGCCGGTGCCACGATCCCGTTGTGGGTCAGCGCCGTGGTGCCGCTGGGCACCCTGCTGATCGTCGGCGTCACGGCTTTGATCCCAGCGCTGCGGGCCGGCCGGATGCCGACGGTGCGGGCCCTGGCGGTCGGCCGCGCCCCCGAGGCCGGGGGCGGTCGGGCGGCGCAGCGCCTTGCCTCGCGGCTGCCGCTGCCCCGGGCCGTGTCGCTGGGGCTGGCCCAGCCGTTCGCCCGGCCGGCCCGGGCCGTACTGGTCGGTGCGGCGGTGCTGTTCGGCGTGGTGAGTGCCACGTTCGCGGTGGGGCTGGAGTCCGGGTTCAACAGGTACCTGGACACCAGCACCTCAGGCTTCAACGTCGCGTCGAAGTTCGTGATACCCACGGCCGACGTGGGCGTGCCCTGGGATCTCTACGGCCCCAACGACCCGCGCAACCCGCACCTGGACGCGGCAAAGGTGGCCGCCGCGCTCGCCGGGATCCCGGGCACGAAGACCGCGTTCGGCTGGGGCGACAGCGGCGCGACCATGGTCGGCGCCCCGCCCGGCGGCGAACCTCCGAAGGTGTTCACGGTCACCGGCGACTTCTCCTGGACGCACCTGGAGCTGCTGTCCGGCCGCTGGTACTCGGCGCCCGGCGAGGCCGTGGTCGGCGACAAGCTGGCCACGACGGTGGGGATCCACGTCGGTGACGACGTCACCGTGGTGCAGCAGAACAAGCAGCTGTCGCTGAAGGTCGTCGGCGTCAACTTCGACACCAACCAGGGCGACTACACCGTCATGACGGATGCGGCCACCTTCACCGCCGCCGGTCTGACCCCGCACATCGACCTGTTCAACGTCGAGCTGGCCGACGACGTCAACGGATCGGACTGGTCCACCTCGGCCGCCGCCGCGCTGTCCCCGCTGAACGCCTCGGTCCAGCCGAGCTCGGGCGGGGGCAAGAACATCATCGTGATCACCATGGGCGCCCTGGTGGCCACGCTCACGCTGATGATGATCGCGGTCGCCGCGCTCGGGGTGCTGAGCACGGTGGTGCAGGACACCCGGGAGCGGGTCCACGATCTAGGGATCCTCAAGGCCCTCGGGATGACGCCCAAGCAGACCGTCGCGATGGTCCTGACCTCGGTGACACTCACCGGCCTGATCGCCGGGCTGATCGGCGTCCCGCTCGGGGTCGCGGTGGAGAAGGCGACGCTGACCCCGATGGGGAACGCGATCGGCCGGCACCTGCCGCCGAGCGTGTCCCACGTCTACACCACCGGGCTGCTCATCCCCCTGCTGGCCGGCGGGATCGTGATCGCCCTGCTCGGCGCACTGCTGCCGGCCGGCTGGGCGGCCCGGTCGCGGACCGCCACCGCGCTGCGGACCGAGTAGGACCGAGTAGGACGGAGCAGGACCGAGCAGAGCCGCTGGCCGCCCCGGCGGACCGCCCGCAGCAGGGGCACGACGGGCTCGCCCCCGCCCGGGCCAGGCCACCCGTAGCGGATTGGCCCGGGACGGCCCGGATACCGCGCACTAGCCTCGGGCGCACAGCAGATCAACGGAGAATCCCCGGAGACCCTCATGCACCCCGAACTCGCGGCCGATCTCGGACGGTTGCCCGAACTCCTGGAGGAAACCCGGCAGCGGGCCCTCGCCTTCCTCGGCGGCCTGGACGGGCGGCCGGTGCTCCCGCAGGCGGCGGCGTCCGGTGCCGGGCCCGGCCGCCCGGCGCGGCTCGCCGCGGCGGGCGGCGGATCGCCGACGGGTGGCGGATCGCCGACGGGTGGCGGATCGCCGGCGGGTGGCGGGTTGCCGGCGGGTGGCGGGTTGCCGGCGGCGCTGGCGGAGTTCGCCGAGCGCTGGGAGCCCCGGCTGTCGGCGAGTGCCGGTCCGCGGTACTTCGGGTTCGTGACCGGTGGCGCGACCCCGGCGGCCCTGGCGGGCGACTGGCTGACCGCCGCCGTCGACCAGAACTCCAACTCCTCGCTGGATCCGGCCGGTCAGCACCTGGAGCGGGAGACGGTCGGCTGGCTGCGCGAGCTGTTCGGGCTGTCCGAGGCCCACCACGGCACCTTCGTCAGCGGCGCGACCATGTCGAACACGGTCGGGCTGGCCATCGCCCGCGAGTGGCTGGGCGAGCGGCTCGGCGTGGACGTCGCCGAGGACGGGGTGGGGGCGCTCGGCCCGGTCCGGGTGCTGTCGGGCGGCGCGCACTCCTCCGTCGCCAAGGCCCTGTCGGTGCTGGGCCTGGGCCGGACGGCGCTGCGGCCGGTGCCCCTGCTGCCCGGCCGGGAGGCGGTGGACGCGGCCGCGCTGGAGCGGGCGCTGGCCGAGTCCGGCGGGCCGTGCGTCGTGGTGGCCAACGCGGGCACCGTCAACACTGTCGACTTCGACGACCTGCGGGCGATCGCGGAGCTGCGCGAGCGGTACGGATTCTGGCTGCACGTGGACGCCGCCTTCGGCGCCTTCGCCGCGCTGTCGCCGGAGCACGCGGAGCTGGTGGCCGGCCTGGACCTCGCCGACTCGGTCTGCGTCGACCTGCACAAGTGGCTCAACGTGCCCTACGACAGCGCCGTGCAGTTCACCCGCCGCCCCGACCTGCAGGCCCGGGTGTTCCGGAACTCTGCCGCCTACCTCGGCCCGCTCGGCGAGCACCCCGACCTGGTGCACCTCACCCCGGAGAACTCGCACCGGCTGCGCGCCCTCGCCGCCTGGTTCACGCTGCGCGCGTACGGCCGCTCCGGCCACCGGGAGATCGTGGAGCGCAACATCGCGGGCGCCCGGGCGCTCGGCGAGGCGGTCGAGCGGATCGACGGCCTCCGGCTGCTCGCCCCGGTCCGGCTGAACGTCGTCTGCTTCACCCTGGCGGCGGACCCCACCGCCGAGCGCCTCGCCGCGCTCGCCGCCGGACTGGCCGAGGAGGCCTTCGTCACCCCGACCCACTACGCGGGCCTGCCCGCCCTGCGCGCGGCGTTCAGCAACTGGCGCACCACGGAGGCGGACGTCCGGCGCACGGCGGCGGCCCTGGCGCAGGCCGTCCGGAACCTGCCCTGACAGGGAGCCGGCCTGTCAGGCCCCAACGCCTCCTGATTCAGCTCCGGTCGTGGTCCCCGGTGCTGCCGTCGATCAACTCCCGCAGGATGTCGAGGTGCCCGGCGTGCCGCGCCGTCTCCGTCGTCATGTGGATCAGCACCCAGCGCAGCGAGACCGAGTTGCCGGACCAGGAGGTGCCGAGGTCGTCCAGCGCGAGCTCTCCGATCACCTCGTCCGCATCGGCCCGCGCCCGGGCGTAGAACGCCAGGATGTCGGCCGTCGACTCGTGCGGCTCCACCCGCATGTCGGAGCTGTCGTCGGCGTCGACGTCGAACGGCAGCGGCCCGGTGTCGCGCCCGAACGTCTGCCGGAACCAGCCGAGTTCGGCGCCGCCGAGGTGCTTCAGCAGCCCCAGCGGGTTCGTCCCCGACGGCGTCATCGGACGGCGCAGCTGCTCGTCGTCCAGGCCCTCCAGCTTCCACAGCACCGCGTCGCGGTGCCGGTCCAGCGCCGTGAGAAGGCTTTCCTTCTCCTCACCCGTGAAGGGCACTCGATTGCTCATGTCCGGACCGTAGCAACCACCACTGACACAACTCTCGGAGGACGTCCTGAACCGCTGCACCCGATCCGCCGGTTGGCCCGGCTCAGGAGGACTGGTCGCCCGGGGAGTCCGGGTCGGGCCGCATCAACAGCAGGTCCTCGCCCCAGGCGTCCAGCACCGCCGCGTGGCCGGCGGCCCGGGCAGCCGCCTCGACCCGGGCGAAGAGCCGCTGCTGCGGCGCCACCTCGCCGGTCGCGGTGATCCGGGCGACGGTGTCCAGCAGCGCGGCGCCGTCCCAGCCGGGCAGCGGGAACCGGTCGAGCTCCCAGGCCAGGTACTTGTTGTAAGGGCGCGGCCGGCGGTCCAGGGCGAAGAGCAGGTCGAGCAGGAAGCCGACACCGGCGGCCGCGTCGAGGTGACCGGCGAGCGGGTTGCCGTCGCGGTGGTTCTTGACCGAGCGGTAGAGCGAGTTGGCGTAGGCGTCCACCAGGGCGGCGCCGGACCGGAAGGCCTCCTCGGCATCGAGCCGCCCCATCGCGGCGACGATCCGGGCGACCTCCCCGTCGCGGCGGTCGAGCAGCACCCGGGAGCGGGAGATGGCGTACCGCTCCCAGTCCGCGGGCCGGCGGAACCGTTCGAGGGTGGTGACGACCAGGTCGAGCCGCGCGGAGCGGTAGCCGTCGAGCGCGGCCAGCCCGCTCGCCGCGTCGCCGTCTCCGTCGGCGGAGGCGGAGGCGGAGGCACCGTCGTCGAGGATCACGTAGAGGTCGTGGTCCGAGTGACGGGTGGTCATGCCGTCGTGGGCCCGGGAGCCCTTGAGGACGAGCCCGACGACGGCCGGGTCGGCCGCCGCAGCGGCGACGATCGCCTCGAAATCCAGCGTCACGTCAGGTCCTTGCACATCAGCGTGCACATCGTCCCGTACCGCTGGAGCGAGCCGTCCTCGGCATCCACGTCCCAGGAGTCGGGTTCGCGGCCGAAGGCCCGGTAGCCCAGGCGTTCGCAGAGGGCACGGGCGCGCGGGTTGCTCTCCTCGACGCCGAGTTCGGCGCGGCGGATCTGGTGGACGAGCTCGCGCACGTGCTTGGAGGATCCGGCCCAGCCGCAGGACGGCAGGTCCGCGTCGGTGAGGCCGCGCACCGACAGGTGCGGCCTGATCTCGGTCATCGCCGCATCCCTTCGACTCCGACATCCGACAGGGGCCGTCTCCCATTCCAGCAAGCCGGCCCCCGTCCCGTCCAAGGGGTTTCGGACCGGACGGCACCCCGTCGGCAGCCAGGGACGGGACACCCCGTCCACGCCCCAGGGCTGCACCCCGACGACGGTCAGGGGTGCGCCCCGTCGCCGTACACACCGCCCGCCTGGTCGGTCAGGCCGTCCAGGAACTCCGCGTGCGCAAGGTTCATGAACCGCAGCGGGCGCCACCGGGGACGGTGGTCGGGGTGGTCGCGGAACTCCCCCGCCGTCCGGCACAGCCGGTCCCACCAGATCATCGCGTCCTGCCGCATCCGCTGCGTCCACCCGGGTTCGTTGCCGCGGCCCTCCAGGACCGCGTCCTCCCAGGCGCAGAGGATGTCGGACAGGAAGATGCAGTCGTACTGCGTGATGGCCGCCAGCCGCTCGGCGGCGAACCGGGCGCCGCTGCCCTCGGGTTGGGCCTCGACCAGCTCGCCGAGGCGGGCCGTCAGGAAGGCCCGCAGCGGGGTGACGTCCTCGTAGTGGAGGTCGTCGGAGAACTCGAGCAGTTCCACGGGCTTGCGTTCGCGTGCCATCGTGCGGCGTCCCCTCGGTTCGGACGACGGTTGCGCCGACGGCCCGTCACGGACGAGTGACGGAGCCGTCACGTTCTGTCGGCCCGACCTTAGACCTCCGCGCCCGCCGGCACACCCGATTCCCGGACTTCGCCCACCGTTCCGCCGCTCGGGCCAGGATGTCCGCCGTGCGGGCAACACGCCTGCCGCGCCTTGACCTTCACACCGGTGTGAAGGCCGATGATGCTCCCATGACCGCCACAGCTTTCGACCCGTACGCGCTGCTCGCGCAGAGCCGCCTCGGCATCCTCGCGACCATCAAGGCCGACGGCCGGCCCCAGCTCTCCCCCGTCATGCCGTTCTACGACCGGGAGGCGAACGTCGTCCTGGTCTCCACCCGGGAGGGGCTGGCCAAGACCGTCAACCTGCGCCGGGACCCCCGGGTCAGCCTGGAGGTGACCGGGCCGGACGGACGCTCCTGGGTCACCGCCGAGGGCGTCGCCACCCTCTCCGGCCCGGGCACCGACCCCGACGGCCCCGAGGTCGACGCGCTGGTCGAGTACTACCGCCGCGCCGCCGGGGAGCACCCCGACTGGAGGGAGTACCGCGAGGTGATGGTCTCCGACCGTCGGGTGCTGCTCTCCTTCGCGGTCGACCACGTGTACGGCACCCGCATCTGAGCCGCCCCGGCCACCCTCACGGGGGAAGGGTGGCCGGGGCTCGCCGGGTATCGCAGGGGGAGCTCAGCCCGCCGTCGCGGTGACCACCGTGGCGTCCAGGTCCTCGTCCTGGCTGGCCTCTGCCGCCAGCCCGGCCGCCCGAGCCACCGCGAGCGCCGTCGCCACCTGCCGCTCACTGGTCTCGAACAGCAGCGACCCGCCCGCCGCCAGCCAGGCCGGCGCCTGCGCGACCACCCGGCGCAGCACGTCCAGGCCGTCCGCGCCGCCGTCGAGCGCCGGCCGGGCCTCGTGCAGCCGGGCCTCGGGCGGCAGCAGCGCGAGGTCGCCGGTCGGGACGTACGGGACGTTGGCGATCAGCACGTCCACCCGGCCGCGCAGCCCGGCGGGCAGGGCGTCGAACAGGTCGCCCCGGTGGACCCGCGCCCCCGCCCCGGCCAGGTTGCGGCGCGCGCAGCGGACCGCGTCCGGGTCGATGTCAGCGGCGTACAGCTCGACCGGGTGCGGGGCCCGGGCGGCCACGGCGGCGCCCAGCGCACCGCTGCCGCAGCACAGGTCGAGCACGACGGCGCCCGGGCCCCGGGGCGGGCCGGCCAACGCGGTGGCGGCCGCCGCCAGGAACTCGCTGCGCCGGCGCGGGACGAAGACGCCCGGGTCGACGGCGATCCGCAGACCGGCGAACTCGGCCCAGCCGACGACGTGTTCGAGTGGATGCCCCTCGGCGCGGGCCCGCACCTTCGCGGCCAGATCGGCGGGCGAGGCGGCGGCGGTGAGCAGGATCCGTGCCTCGTCCTCGGCGAACACGCAACCGGCGGCGCGCAGTCGGGAGACCACCGCGGAACGAAGGGTGGCGGAGGAGAAAACCGGCAAGACAACCCCTTGGGGAAACGGGAGGAGGGTGAACGGAGGAGAACGACTCCGTCAGGGCTCCCGCAAGGGCCGACGCCGCACCGGCACGTCAGCGCGCTACGCGCGCGAGGCGCCCGCACGGCCGCGCTCCGGGAGCACCCGCTCGGACATTCCGGTAATGGGTCTCACCTCCCTGATGCGCGGTCATACTCGGCGTCAGCCACCCTACCGCACCGCCGGACGGAGGCACCGGGGCCCGCCACCGCCCGTCCTGCCACGCCCCGCCCGATGCCTCCCGAAACGCCCCTCGCCGCCTCGCTTGCACACGGCATCACTTGCAGGCGCGCACTGATGCATGAGCGCGATGGCCGCGCCCGCCGCCGACCCCGAAACGCATGCCCCGCGCAGGCCCGGCCGGCGCCAGCAGGAGCCCCGCGCCGACCTGCCGGACGACGTCCCGGATACGGTGGACGTGGATGCGGCACCGTCCGGCGAACCGAGAAGCAGAAGTGAGGAAACAGACGTGAGCGAGTCGGCCACCAGGGCCCTGCAGCAGGAGATCGCCCGCGAGCTCCAGGTCACCGAGGCCTTCGAGGCCGAGCGGGAGATCGAGCGCCGCGTGGCCTTCCTCACCGAGCGGCTGGTGTCCACCGGCCTGCGCTCCCTGGTGCTCGGCATCAGCGGCGGCGTCGACTCCACCACGGCCGGCCGGCTCTGCCAGCTCGCCGTCGAGCGGGCCCGGGCCGCCGGGCACGAGGCGCGGTTCCACGCGATGCGGCTGCCCTACGGGGTCCAGGGCGACGAGCACGACGCCCAGCTCGCGCTCTCCTTCATCCAGGCCGACCACGTGCTGACCGTGGACATCAAGCCCGCGAGCGACGCCGCGCTGGAGGCCTCGCTCGCCGCCGGCGTGCCCTTCCGGGACGCCCATCACCAGGACTTCGTGCACGGCAACATCAAGGCCCGCCAGCGCATGATCGCCCAGTACGCGGTGGCCGGCGCCCACAACGGCCTGGTCGTCGGCACCGACCACGCCGCGGAGGCCGTCTCGGGCTTCTTCACCAAGTTCGGCGACGGCGCCGCCGACCTGGTCCCGCTGACCGGACTCACCAAGCGCCGGGTGCGCGCCGTCGCGGACGCCCTGGGCGCGCCTGCCGAGCTGGTCTGGAAGACCCCGACCGCCGACCTGGAGACCCTCGACCCGGGCAAGGCCGACGAGGACGCGCTCGGCGTCACCTACGACGACATCGACGACTTCCTGGAGGGCAAGCCGGTGGACGGGCGGGCCTTCGACATCATCGTGAACCGCTACCGCGCCACCGAGCACAAGCGCCAGCTCCCCATCGCGCCGTAGTCGGACGGCGGGCGGAAGGCTGCCCGCCGTCCCGCACCCCCCGGGGCGACACCGTCGGG
>NZ_BNBY01000003.1:456937-493552 GCF_014656195.1 Kitasatospora xanthocidica
CCCGACGGTGTCCGCGGGTCAGCGCCGCGAGCGGCGGGCCGCGATCAGGCTGCCACCGACCACCAGGAGCAGCCCGGTGACCAGCAGGGCCGGCATCGGGTTCCCGCTACCGGTGGGCGGCAGCGGCGGCTCGGGCCTCGGGCTGGGGCTGGGGTTGGGGCTGGGCGTGTCCCGGACGGTCGTGGTGGTCGAGCAGTTTCCGACCGCCACGCGCACCGCCCGCCGCGTACCGCCGCCGCCGTTTCCGCTGCCGCCGTTCCCACTGCCGCCGTCGGAGCAGTTGGAGCCGTCGGCAGTGAGGCGGTTGACGAGCGTCTTGCCCCCGGCGCCCGGCTTCACGATGACGGTGTACGTCAGCGTCTCCGTCGCACCGGGCCGGATGTCGACCGTCCAGGTCAGCCTCGGCGCGGAGTAGGACGTCCGCCCGCTGCCGGCATGGGTGTCGGCACCGTAGACCGCACCGTCCAGGACCCCGGACAGGTCGTCGGTGACGACGGCGCCGAGGTACGTGCCGGCGGCCCGGTTGGTCGCGGTGACGGTGTACGTGACGGTGTCACCGGCCTTCGGGTCGGCCGGGCTCGCCTGCTTGGTGAGGAGCAGGTCGTGCCGCACGGTGATCGGTTCCGTCGGGCTCGCCACCGCCGTGTGGGCGGTCGCCGCCGGGTCCGGTCCGCCGGTCACCACCGCGGTGTTGACCGGAACGGCCGTGGCGTTCGGGTCGAGCGTGCCGGTCAGCGTCCAGGCCACGGTCGCACCGACCGGGACGTCGACGGCCGGGCAGGTCGCCGTGCCGTCCGCGATCGGGCACGGCGTGCCGTCCGCGTCGGCCGCCATCGAGGCACCGTTGACGCCGTCCGGCACCCGGTCCGTCACGACCACGTTCCGCGCCAGCGAGGGCCCGCTGTTGGTGACGGTCACCCGCCACCGGATCTGCTGCCCGGCGACGACCGGGGAGGTCAGCAGTGCCTTGGCGACGGTCAGCCGCGCCTGCGACGAGGGCGGGCCCGAGGGCGAAGCCACCGCCGTGTGCGCGGTCGCCGACGGGTCCGGCCCGCCGGTCACCACGGCCGTGTTGCCCGGCGTGACGGTCGCGCCCGGGTCGAGCGTGCCCTTCAGCGTCCAGGTCAGCGTCGTGCCGACCGGGATCTCCACCGCCGGGCAGGTCGCCGTACCGCCCGAGACCGGGCAGACCGCGCCGTCGGGCCCGGTCATCGCGGCGCCGAGCACGCCCACCGGCACCCGGTCCGTCACCACGACGTTCCGCGCCACCGAGGGCCCGCCGTTGGTGACGGTCACCCGCCACTCGATCGGGGCCCCGGCCACGACCGGGCTGGTGACGAGGACCTTCGCCACGCTCAGCCGCGCCTGTGCCGTGGGCGAGGCCGACGGTGAGGCCACCGCCGTGTGCGTCGGGGTGCCCGGGTCCGGTCCGCCCGTCACGGTGACGGTGTTGACCGGTGTGACGGTCGCGTCCGGCGCCAGCGTGCCGGTGAGGGTCCAGGTACGGGTCGCACCGACGGCGATCTCGACGGCCGGGCAGGTCGCCGTCCCGTTCGCGATCGCGCACGCCGTGCCGTCGTCCGCCGTCATCGACGCGTCCAGCACCCCGCTCGGGACCCGGTCGCTCACGACCACGTCCCGGGCGACGGACGGCCCCTCGTCGGTGACGGCGACCCGCCACTGGATCCGCTGCCCCGGCACGACCGGGTCGGTGAGCAGCGCCTTGGAGACCGACAACCGCGCTGCCGGCACCGGCCCGCCCGTGGGACTGGCCACCGCCGTGTGCGTGGGCGTGAGCGGGTCCGGTCCGCCCGTGACGAGGACGGTGTTGGTCGGCGTGCCGGTGGCGCCCGGCTCGAGCGTGCCGGTCAGGGTCCAGGTCAGCAGGCCGCCGACCGGGATCTCCACGGCCGGGCAGGTCGCCGTCCCGTCCGCGAACGCGCACGCCGTGCCGTCCTGCGCCGTCATCGACGCGTTCAGCACCCCGTCCGGGACCTTGTCGGTCACGACGACGTTCCGCGCCCGGGAGGGTCCGTTGTTGGTCACCGTCACCCGCCACTGGACCTGCTGCCCCGGCACCACCGGGTCGGTCACCAGCACCTTCGCCACGGACAGGACGGCGCGCGGCTCGGGGCTGCCGCTCGGCGAGGCCGTGGCGGTGTGCGCCGAGGCCGTCGGATCGGGCCCACCCGTGACGGTGACCGAGTTGGTCGGCGTGACCGTCGCGTTCGGGTCCAGGGTGCCGCTCAGCGTCCAACTCACCGAGCCACCAGCCGGGATCTCCACGGCCGGGCAGGTCGCCGTCCCGTCCGCGATCGCGCACGCCGTGCCGTCCCGCGCCGTCATCGACGCGTTCGACACCCCGTCCGGGATCCGGTCGGTGACGACCACGTTCCGGGCCCGCGACGGGCCGTGGTTGGTCACCGTGACCCGCCACTGGACCTGCTGCCCCGGCACCACCGGGTTCGTCACCAGCACCTTGGAGACCACCAGGTTCGCCTGCGGCGACGGCGAACCGGACGGGGAGGCCACCGCCGTGTGCGCGGTCGCGGTCGGATCGGGCCCGCCCGTCACCACCGCCGTGTTCGCCGGCGCGACGGTGGCGTCGGCGTCGAGCGTCCCGCTCAGCGTGTACGAGGCCGTCTGCCCGACCTCCAGCTCGATCGCCGGGCAGGTGGCGACGCCGCTGCCGATCGGGCAGGTGGTGCCGTCCTCGTCCGAGACCATCACGGCTCCGGACACCCCGTCCGGGATCCGGTCCGTGACCACGACGTTCCGGGCCCGCGACGGACCGTTGTTGGTCACCGTCACCCGCCACCGGACCACCTCACCGGGGACCACCGGGTTGGTCACCAGCACCTTGGAGACCGTCAGCCTCGCCTGCGGCGACGGCGAGCCGGTCGGGCTGGCGACCGCCGTGTGGGCCGTCGTGCTCGGGTCCGGGCCGCCGGTCACCACGGCCGTGTTGGTCGGGGTGACGGTCGCGTCCTGGGCCAGGGTGCCGGAGAGCGTGTACGCGGCGGTCCGGCCGACCGGGATCTCGACCGGCGGGCAGGTCGCCACGCCGCCCGTGACCGGGCAGGCCGCGTTCGTCGCGTCCGGCGAGAGCGAGGCCCCGACGACACCGTCCGGGATCCGGTCGGTGACCACGACGTTGCGGGCCTGGCTGGGCCCGTTGTTGGTCACGCTGATCCGCCAGGCGATCGGCTGCCCCGGCACCACCGGGTCGGTGAGAAGCGCCTTCGAGACCGTGAGGCTCGCCTGCGGCGCGACCGTCTCACTCGCCTGCGCGGTGGCGGTGTGGCCCGTCGCCGTCGGGTCGGGCCCGCCGGTCACCACGGCCACGTTGACCGGGGTACTGGTCGCCGCCGGGTCGAGCGTCCCGGTGAGGGTCCAGCTCAGCGCGGAGCCGGCCGGGATCTCCACCGCCGGACAGGTCGCCGTCCCGCCGGTGATCGGGCAGGCCGATCCGTCGGCGTCCGAGGTCATGCTCGGGGAGTCGACCATGGCCGGGACGGCGTCGGTGACGACCACGTTCCGGGCCCGCGAGGGACCCCGGTTGGTCACCGTGACCCGCCACTGGATCTGCTGCCCGGGCACGACCGGGTTGGTCATCAGCGTCTTGGAGAGGCTCAGGTTCGCCTGCGGCGTCGGCCCACCGGTGGGCGAGGCCACCGCCGTGTGCGCGGTCGCACTCGGATCGGGCCCGCCCGTCACCACCGCCGTGTTGGTCGGGGTGACGGTCGCGTCCGGGGCCAGCGTGCCGGTCAGCGTGTACGAGGCCGTCTGCCCGACCTCCAGCTCGACCGCCGGGCACACCGCCGTCCCGTTCGCGACCGGACAACGGGTCGCGTCGGCGTCCGCCTGGAGAACGGCGTCGGAGACCCCGTCCGGGATCCGGTCGGTGACCACGACGTTCCGGGCCCGCGACGGACCGTTGTTGGTCACCGCCACCCGCCACTGGATCTTCTCCCCGGGGACGACGGGGTTGGTCAGCAGCACCTTGCTGACCGTCAGACTGGCCTGAGGAGAGGGCGAGTTGGACGGCGAAGCCACCGCCGTGTGCGCGGTCGCGCTCGGATCGGGCCCGCCCGTCACCACCGCCGTGTTCGTCGGCGTCACGGTCGCGTCCTGCATCAGCGTGCCGCTCAGCGTGTACGAGGCCGTCTGTCCGATCTCCAGCTCGACCGCCGGGCACACGGCTGTCCCGTTCGCGATCGGGCAGACGCTGCCGTCGGCGGCCGTCATGCTCGCACCACCGACCCCGTCCGGGATCCGGTCCGTGACCACGACGTTCCGGGCCCGCGACGGACCGTTGTTGGTCACCGCCACCCGCCACTGGATCCGCTGGCCCGGCACGACCGGGTCAGTCAGCAGCACCTTGCTGACCGTCAGACTGGCCTGAGGAGAGGGCGAGTTGGACGGCGAGGCGACCGCCGTGTGCGCGGTCGCACTCGGATCGGGCCCACCGGTCACCACCGCCGTGTTGGTCGGCGTCACGGTCGCGTCCTGCGCCAGCGTGCCGGTCAACGTCCAGGTCAACGTCTGACCGACCGGGATCTCGACGGCTGGGCAGGTCGCCGTGCCGTTGCTAATCGGGCAGGCCGTCCCGTCCGAAGCCGCCATCGTCGCGTCGTTCACTCCAGCCGGCACCTGATCCGCCACGACGACGTCGCGCGCCCGCGAGGGCCCGTTGTTGGTGACGCTCACCTGCCACTGAATCCGCTGCCCCGGCACCACCGGGTTTGTCAGCAGGGTCTTCGAAACGGTCAGGTTGGCCTGCGGCGTAGGCGAGTTGGTCGGCGAGGCGACCGCTGTGTGCGTCGACGCGGTCGGATCCGGGCCACCGGTGACCGTCACCGTGTTCGTCGGCGTCACAGTGGCGTCCTGCGCCAGCGTGCCCGTCAACGTCCAGGTCAACGTCTGACCGACCGAGATCTCGACGGCCGGACACGTCGCCGTGCCACCACTGATCGGACAGGCCGCCCCATCGGACGCCACCATCGAGGCATTCGACACCCCCGACGGCACCTGATCCGCCACCACCACGTTCCGAGCCCGCGACGGACCGTCGTTGGTGACACTCACCCGCCACTGAACCTGCTGCCCTGGCACCACCGGATTCGTCACCAGCACCTTGGACACGGTGAGCCTGGCTTCCGCTGTCGGCGACGAGGTGGGCGAGGCGACGGCCGTGTGCGCGGTTGCCGCCGGGTCGGGCCCACCGGTGACCACTGCCGTGTTCGTCGGTGTGGAGGTCGCGTTCGCGTCCAGCATGCCGGTCAACGTCCAGGTCAGGGTCTGCCCGACCGGGATCTCGACCGCAGGGCAGGTCGCCGTACCGCCACTGATCGGACAGGCCGTCCCATCGGAGGCCGTCATCGAGGCATTCGACACCCCCGACGGCACCTGATCCGTCACGACGACGTTCCGCGCCCGCGACGGACCGTTGTTCGTCACGCTCACCCGCCACTGAATCTGCTGTCCCGGCACCACCGGATTCGTCACCAACGCCTTCGACACGGCCAGACTCGCCTGCGGCGACGACGAGTTGGACGGCGAAGCCACCGCCGTATGCGTCGACACCGCCGGATCCGGACCACCGGTGACCGTCACCGTGTTCGTCGGCGTCACGGTCGCATCAGCGGCGAGCGTGCCAGACAGCGTCCACGTCGCGGACGAGCCCGCCGGGATCTCCACCGCCGGACACGTCGCGACACCACCGCTGATCGGACAGCCCGTCCCATCCGAAGCCGTCATCGTCGCGTTGCTCACCGCGGCCGGGACCTGGTCCGTCACCACCACGTTCCGGGCCCGCGAGGGGCCGTTGTTGGTGACGGTCACCTGCCACTGGACCTGCCGACCAGGAATCACCGGATCGGTGAGCAGCACCTTGGAGACAGTCAGGTTCGCCTGTGGCATCGGCGAGTTGGTCGGCGAGGCGACGGCCGTGTGCGCGGTGGCCGACGGATCGGGCCCACCGGTGACCACTGCCGTGTTCGTCGGCGTGGCGGTCGCGTTCGCGTCCAGCGTGCCGGTCAACGTCCAGGTCAGGGTCTGCCCGACCGGGATCTCGACCGCAGGGCAGGTCGCCACACCGCCACTGATCGGACAGGCCGTCCCGTCCGAAGCCGTCATCGTCGCGTTGCTCACCCCGGCCGGGACCTGGTCCGTCACGACGACGTTCCGCGCCCGCGACGGACCGTTGTTCGTCACGCTCACCTGCCACTGAATCTGCTGCCCCGGCACCACTGGGCTCGTCAGCAGCGACTTGGCGATGGTGAGCGCTGCCTGCGAGGTCGGGGAACCGCTCGGAGAGGCGACCGCGGTGTGACTGGAGGCGGTCGGGTCCGGCCCCCCTGTCACGATGACGCTGTTAGTCGGCGTGGTGGTCGCGTTCGAGTCCAGCGTGCCGGTCAGCGTCCACGTCTCCGAGCTGCCGACGGGAATCTCCACCGCCGGACACGTCGCCGTACCGCCATTGATCGGGCAGGTCGTCCCGTCGGATGCCGCCATCGTCGCGTTGCTCACCCCGGCCGGCACGGTGTCCGTGACGACCACGTTTCGTGCCCGCGACGGACCGTTGTTGGTGACGCTCACCCGCCACTGAATCTGCTGACCCGGCACCACCGGATTCGTCACCAGCACCTTGGAGACGGTCAGGTTGGCCTGCGGCGACGGCGAGTTGGTCGGCGAGGCGACAGCCGTGTGGGTCGACGCCGTCGGATCCGGCCCGCCAGTGACCGTCACCGTGTTCGACGGCGTCACGGTCGCATCGGCAGCGAGCGTGCCAGACAGCGTCCACGTCAGCGTCTCGCCGACCGGGATCTCCACCGCCGGACACGTCGCCGTACCACCAGTGATCGGACAGGCCGTCCCGTCCGAAGCGGCCATCGCCGCGTCGTTCACCCCCGCCGGCACCTGGTCCGTCACCACCACGTTCCGAGCCTGCGAAGGCCCATTGTTGGTGACGCTCACCCGCCACTGAATCTGCTGACCCGGCACCACCGGGCTGGTCAGCAGCGACTTGGAGACGGTCAGGTTGGCCTGCGGCGACGGCGAGTTGGTCGGCGAGGCGACAACCGTGTGGGTCGACGCCGTCGGATCCGGCCCGCCAGTGACCGTCACCGTGTTCGACGGCGTTGCGGTCGCATCGGCGGCGAGCGTGCCAGACAGCGTCCATGTCAGCGTCTGCCCAACCGGGATCTCCACCGCCGGACACGTCGCCACACCACCAGTGATCGGGCAGGTGGTCCCATCCGAGGCGGCCATCGTCGGGTTGTTCACCCCCGCCGGCACCTGGTCACTCACGACCACGTTGCGTGCCCGCGACGGACCGTTGTTGGTGACGCTCACCCGCCACTGAATCTGCTGACCCGGCACGACAGGGCTGGTCACCAGCACCTTGGACACGGTGAGATTCGCTTGAGGCGAGGGCGAGGAGGTCGGCGAGGCGACAGCCGTGTGCGCGGTCGCGGTCGGATCCGGACCGCCGGTGACCACCGCCGTGTTGGTGGGCGTCGCGGTGGCATCGGAGGCGAGGGTGCCGGTCAGCGTCCAGGTCAACGTCTGACCGGCTGGGATCTCGACGGCTGGGCAGGTCGCCGTGCCGTTACTGATGGGACAGTTCATCCCGTCCGAAGCCACCATCGAGGCACCCGTGACGCCCGTCGGCACCTGGTCCGTCACCACGACGTTCCGCGCCCGCGAAGGGCCGTTATTGGTGACGCTCACCCGCCACTGAATCTGCTGCCCCGGCACCACCGGGTTCGTCAGCAACACCTTCGAGACCGTCAGGTTGGCCTGCGGCGAAGGCGAGTTGGACGGCGAGGCCACCGCCGTGTGCGTCGACGCCGTCGGATCCGGACCGCCCGTCACCACGGCCGTGTTCGTCGGCGTCACCGTGGCGTCCTGCGCCAGCGTTCCCGTCAACGTCCACGTCAACGTCTGACCGACCAGGATCTCCACCGCCGGACACGTCGCCACACCACCAGCGATCGAACAGGTGGTCCCGTCCGAAGCCGCCATCGCCGCGTCGTTCACCCCCGCCGGCACCTGGTCCGTCACCACCACGTTCCGCGCCCGCGACGGACCGTTGTTCCTCACGCTCACCCGCCACTGAACCTGCTGACCCGGCACCACCGGGTTCGTCAGCAGCACCTTCGAGACCGTCAGACTCGCCTGCGGTGTGGGCGTCACCGTCGGCGAGGCGACGGCGGTGCGGGAGGACGCGGACGGGTCCGGACCGCCTGTGACCGTGACCGCGTTCGTCGGCGTCACGGTCGCATCGGCGGCGAGCGTGCCGGTCAGCGTCCAGTTCAGCGCCTGGCCTGCCGGGATCTCGACGGCCGGGCAGGTCGCCGCGCCGCCACTGATCGGGCAGGCGGTGCCGTCCGGGGCCGTCATGACGGGGTTGTTCACCCCCGCCGGGATGGTGTCGGTGACAACCACGTTGCGGGCTCGGGACGGGCCGGCGTTGAAGACGTTGACCCGCCATTGGATCTGCTGCCCCGGGATCACGGGATTTGTCAGCAGCACCTTGCTCACCGTGAGGTTGGCCTGCGGCATGGGGGTCGTGGTCGGGGAGGCGACGGCGGTGTGGGAGGAGGCCGACGGGTCGGGGCCGCCGGTCACCGTCACGGAGTTCGTCGGCGTGCCGGTCGCGTCGGAGGAGAGCGTGCCGGTCAGCGTCCAGCTCAGCGACGAACCGGCCGGGATCTCCACCGCCGGACACGTCGCCGTACCGCCACTGATCGGACAGTTCGTCCCGTCCGAAGCCACCATCGAGGCACCCGTGACGCCCGCCGGAACGGTGTCCGTCACCACGACGTTCCGGGCCCGCGACGGACCGCTGTTCGTCACGCTCACCCGCCACTGAACCGTCTGCCCGGGCACCACCGGGCTCGTCAGCAGCGTCTTCGAGACCGTCAGGCTCGCCTGCGGCGACGGCGACGAGGACGGCGAGGCGACAGCCGTGTGCGCGGTCGCCGACGGGTCAGGGCCGCCCGTGACCACGGCGGTGTTCGTCGGCGTGGTGGTCACGTTCGGGTCGAGCGTGCCGGTCAGCGTCCAGGTCAGCGACGAACCGGCCGGGATCTCCACCGCCGGACACGTCGCCACACCACCACTGATCGGACAGTTCGCCCCGTCCGAAGCCACCATCGAGGCACCCGTGACGCCCGCCGGAACGGTGTCCGTCACCACCACGTTCCGCGCCCGCGACGGACCGCTGTTCGTCACGCTCACCCGCCACTGGATCTGCTGCCCCGGCACCACCGGGCTGGTCAGCAGCGTCTTCGAGACCGTCAGGCTCGCCTGCGGCGTCGGCGACGAGGACGGCGAGGCGACGGCCGTGTGCGCGGTCGCCGACGGGTCAGGGCCGCCCGTGACCACGGCGGTGTTCGTCGGCGTGGTGGTCGCGTCGGGGGACAGCGTGCCGGTCAGGGTCCAGCTGGCGGTGCCGTTCACCGGGATCTCGACGGCGGGGCAGGTCGCGACGCCGTTGGTGATCGTGCAGGCGGCGGCGTCCTGGTCGTTGACCATGCTCGCCCCGGTCACCCCGGCCGGGATCCGGTCCGTGACGACGACGTTCCGGGCTCGGGACGGGCCGCTGTTGGTGACCTTCACCTGCCACTTGATCTGGCCGCCGGGCACCACGGGGCTGGTCAGCAGGGTCTTCGAGACGACCAGGTTCGCCTGATGGCCCGGCGGGATCGGGTTGGCGGCGCTGGTGCAGTCGGGCGAGCACTTGGGGTCGGTGGCGCCGCCCGGCGGGGTGACGGTGGCCCGGTTGTCCAGGGAGCCGTTGGCGTCCGCCGGCACCGTGCCGGTGAGCCGGTAGGTGACCTGGCCGCCCGCCAGGACGTCGACCGTCGTGTTGATGTTGCCGGTGCCGGAGGCGGTGCCGCCGCAGCTGCTGCCGCCGGTCGCCGTGCAGCTCCAGGTGAAGTTCTGGATCGAGGCGGGCAGCGTGTCCCGGACCGAGGTGCCGACGGCGTCCGAGGGGCCCTCGTTCTTCACCACGATGGTGTACGTGAGCGGCTGGCCCGGGATGTACGGGCTCTTGTCGGGCGTCTTCGTCACCGACAGCCCGGTGGTGACCCGGCCGGGGGTGTCGACGGTGCTGGAGCAGGTCGGACCGCAGTTGGGGTCGGCCGTGGCGCTCGGCCGGGTCACCGTCGCGGTGTTCGACAGCGTGCCCGTGGTGGAGGACGGGACCGTGCCCGTCACCGTGTACGTCACGGTGCCGTTCACCGCGACCGTCGCCGTCGTGTCGATGCTGCCGGTGCCGCTCGCGTCGCCGCAGCCGCTGGCGGCGGAACCGGCCGAGCAGGTCCAGGTGAAGCCCGACAGCGCGGACGGCAGGGCGTCCCGGACGGCCGCGTTGACGGCGGGTGCCGGGCCGGCGTTGCTCACCACGACGGTGTAGGTGAGCACCTGGCCCGGGACGTACGTGGTAGGCGAGGCCGTCTTCCTGATGGACAGTCCGGTCTGGGTGACCCACTCCAGGGTGACTTCGCCGTTGCCGCCGTTGGTGGTGCCGCCGCCGTTGCCGATCCCCGGGCTGTAGAGCGCGTCGCTCCGTCCCGCGGCCAGGCCGCCCTGGCCGTTGGCGCTGCTGTTGGCGCCCGCGGTGGTCTGCGCGCTGGTCACTCCGGCACCCCCGGTGTAGCCCGAACCGCCGCCGCCCATGCCGTTCAGCTCACTGGCGCTCGACGCCTGGCAGGCACCGCCACCGCCACCGTAGTAGCCGCCGCCACCGCCACCGCCGCCCTCGTTGCCGGCGTTGGGCGCGCCGCTGCCGCCGGTGAACCGGCTTCCCGCCGTCGCGCTGCCGCAGCTGGTCTGGGTGGCGGCGGCGCCTCCGGCCGTCTGGGTTCCGCCGCGGCCGGAGCTGGCCGGGCGGCTGTCCTGGCCGCCGTTGGTCCCACCGCCGCCGCCCGCCGCGGGGGTGCCGGCGTCGGCGCCCGGCGAGGAACCGCCGCCGCCGCCCGCGATCAGCAGCGCGGTGGTGCCGTAGTTCCCGTTCCACACGGCGCTCATGCCGCCGCCGGTGGCGCCCGTGGCCTGACCGCCGCCGGCCCCGCCCCGGCCGCCGGCTCCACCGCCGCCGTACGCGGTGGTGGTGCTGTTCATCACCCCGCCCTGCCCGGAGGTGACGGTCAGTTTCTGACCCGCCGTCACCGCGATGGTGCCCGTGGTGTACCCGCCGCCCGCGCCGCCGTACTGGCCGGTGTAGTAGCTGCTCGGCGAGCCGCCGCCGCCCGCTCCCCAGAGCCGGGCGTAGACGCTGCTCACGCCGGCCGGGACGGTGAAGGTCTGGTCGCCGCCGCTGTACGTGAACCGCGCGCAGTTGGTGAAGCCGCTGGAGGGCGTGCACGACACCTGCGCCCGCTGCGTCCCGGGCAGCCCCTCCGGCGCGTGGGCGGGCGGGGCCGCGGCGAGCGCGAGCCCGCCCTGGGGCGCGAGGCAGAGCAGCGCGAGCACCCCGCGCATCGCCGTCGAGAACCGACCGCCAAGCAACGACCTCACCGGAGCCATCCGGCGTCTCCTCTCGCGGCCGCGCACCCACGGGCGCAGATGTGCGGACAACCCGACTGTCACGCGAATGCACGCGTGCGCGATCAGAGCGTGCCGAGGCGAGGCACACTGAAAGATCATCTGACGTCGTGTCATCGGGTATTCGCCTCGGAATCCGCGCTTTCGGCCCATCCCCGGGAACCGTTCGGCGCAGCGCGGCCGGCGCCGAACGCAGGAAGAGGTGGGTCGGTCCGAAGGGACCTGCCCACCTCGACCTGCTCACCTCTTCCCGCTCACGTCGATGCGCTCTACCTCGACGCGCTCACCTCGACGTGCCCACCGGCGCGGCCGTCAGCCGAAGGCCGGCACCGTGTCCAGGATCGCCAGCCGCGCGTTGGCGGTCTTGATGCTGCCGCAGAGCACCTGCGCGCCGCCGATGCGGTAGTCCTCGCCGCTGCCGGTGGCCTTGATGACGACGCCCTGGAGGGTGTTGTACTGCTTGTCCTCGAGGTCGCCCTTTCGCAGATCACGAACGACGATCAGCTTGCGGACGAGGTCGCCGGCGCCCTGCTGGGTGGCCAGCGCCTTCTTCTGGTCCTCGGGCAGCTTGGCGAAGGCCGCGTCGTTGGGGGCGAAGACGGTGACGTTCTCCATCGAGTCGAAGATGTCCTTCGCCTTGGCCGTCTTGACCAGCGCGGACAGCTGGGAGAGGTCCTTGGTCTGGTCGACGGCGGTCAGCACGGGCATGCCGCCCATCCCGTCGGGGCTTCCGGGGCCCTCACCCGGAAGAGCGGCACAGGCCTGCCCGAACGCCTTCTCCGGCGGCGGGGGCGCGACGGCCACCGGGCCTGCCCCGTCGACGCCGGCGCCGACGCCGCCGCAGCCGGCGAGCGGGGCAAGGACGAGCGCCAGGGCCGCCAGGACGGCGGGGCGGGGGGTGCGACAGCTCATGAGGAGGCCCTCCAGGGGGAACCGGGCGAATCCATGCCTGATCCGCCCATTCATCCCCATAGTGACGCCCCGTCAGGCCGTTTCGCGGGAGTGCGGGCCCGCACCTCCTCGCCTGTCACCCACCAGGGCTCCCGCTCGTGGCGGATCCTGGCAACCTCGGCGGTTGCGAGCCCGAGCGGGTAGCCGGGGTGCCCGCCCGTACGGCTCGGCGGATCGCGCGGAGTCGCGGCCGCGCGGATCGCGCCGCGGTACGGACGGGCACGCCCGGATCACGCCGGCTGCGGCGTCGGGGGCCTGGTGCGGTAGGAGCCGGCCGTGCCCGGGGGGACCAGGCAGGGCAGCAGCCATTCCCAGAGGGCGCCGACCCGGCGGGCGCGTTCCTCGGCCGGGCAGCCGTCGGCGAAGACCACCTCCAGGCCGCAGGCGGCGGTCACGACCAGGACCTCCGGGCCGAGCCCGGCCGAGCGGTCGCGCAGTTCGCCGGCGCGCCGGGCCCCGGCCAGCAGGTCCCGCACGACGCCGGCCCAGACGCTGTGGAAGCCGCGCAGGCCCGCGAAGACCGCCTGGGGGTCCGCCGTTCCGGGCCCGACCAACCCGGGTCCGACGCCCCCGGGCCCGACCGACCCGGGCCCGAGCGTATTGGCCTCACCGACGGCGGCCCCGACCGTCTTGGCCTCACCGACGGCGGGCCCGGCCTCCCGGGGTGGCGCCTCCCGGCCCGCCCGCCAGCCGCCGTCCTCGCGGCCGAGGCGGAACGCCGCCCGGACCACCGGGTCCGCCCCCAAGGCCTCGACCAGCCAGTACCCGGCGTCGATCAGCCCCTGCAGCGGCGAGGAGGCGGCCCGCTGGTCGCCGCAGGCCGACCGCAGCGAACGTTCGGCCTGCTCGAAGACGGCTCTGGCCAGCTCCTCCTTGGAGGCGAAGTGGAAGTACAGCGCCCCCTTCGTCACCCCGGCGGCCGCGGCGATCTCGCCGAGGGTGGCGCCGGTGTAGCCGTGGCGGTCGAACAGCCCCGCCCCCGCTTCCACCAGCCGCCCGCGCGTCCGTTCCGACCTCTCCTGGACCACCCGTCCCACAACCCCTCACGACAGCAAGCACGTTCCGACCAGACTCCGGCGGCCCCCGGCGGACCCCCTGGCGGACGCCGGGCCCTTCGACCGCCCTCCGCCCGCCCTCCTCAGCCGACCCGGGTGAGCCGGGCCGTCGCGGCCTCCGGCACCGCGGCCACGGCGGCCACGGCGGCCCCAGCGGCCCCAGCGGCGGCGGGCTCCCGCTCCGCCCGCTCCGGGCCGGCCGGGCGCTCCGCGGTGGCGAGCAGAATGGAGCGCTGCAACCGGCGCAGTCCGACCGACGGCTCCATGCCCAACTCCCGGACCAGGGTGTTCCGCAGGCGCTGGTAGGCCTCCAGGGCCTCGCCGCGCCGTCCGGAGCGGTGCAGGGCGATCATGTACTGGCCGTGCAGGCTCTCGTGGGTGCGGTAGCGGTCGACCAGGACGGTGAGTTCGGCCAGCAGCACCCGGTGGCGCCCGAGTCGCAGGTCGACGTCGATCCGCTGGTCCAGCGCGCAGAGCCGGGTCTCCTCCAACCGCTTGGCCTCTACGGCGAGTTGGCCGCCGACCGGGACGTCCGCGAAGGCCGGTCCGCGCCAGAGCGCGAGCGCCTCGCCGAGCATCCGGGCGGCCAGCGGGTGGTCCTCGCCGTCGATCGCCCGGTAGCCCATGCCGGCCAGCCGCTCGAACTCCCGGACGTCCGTCAGGCCGCCGCCGCTGTTGAGCATGTAGCCGCCGGGCGAGGTGACCAGGACGTCCTTGGCGCAGGACACCCCCGCCTCCGCGCCGACCCGGGCGAGCGCCCGGTCGATCAGGTCGCGCAGTTGGAGGACGTAGGTCTGCACGGTGGTGCGCGCGCTGCGCGGTGGGCGGCCGGACCACAGTTCGTCGGCCAGCACCCCCGCCGAGACCACCTGGTCCGCCCGGAGCGCCAGCAGGCCCAGCACCTGACGCGGTTTCGGCGCCGACGGCACCACCGACTCCCCGCACACCCGGACGTCCAGCGCCCCGAGTACCCGAATTTCCACGATGACCCACCCCAATCACACGGAACACGGAACGCCGCGAGCTCCTCGGCCGCGGCCGGCACCCGGGTCGACAGCCCAGGGGGCAACTGTCTCCAGTGAAAAACAGGACGTGCGGTTTGTCAATACAAAACCGAACGTGCTGTTTGTTTTTGAGGGCGGGCGAAGAGATCACCCTTCGAAGCATCACTGACACTCTGAGTAGCTATCGCCGGCCAAACCAAAGGCGGCGCCCGGACCCCCGCGGTCCCGCCGCCGCCCGTGCGCCGCTCCTCCCCCACCTCCCGCGGACGGGAGGCAGGCTGACCTTCCGTCAGCCCACGCTGATCCCTGCCCGCGCCTCCTCCGGCACGCCGCCGTCCTCGCCGCCCTCGTCGTCCGGGGCGTCCTCGCCGGTGCGGGCCGCCGCGATCTCGGCGACCACCTGGGCGCCGCGCTCCGGCCCCATCTGCAGCGACCCGAGCACCCCCGGCACCGCGATGCTCGGCATCAGGTGCTGGAACAGCGCGGACACCCGAAGCTCCAGGTCAGCCCGCCCGGAGAGCTTCTGGGACTGGATCTGCACGCCCGTCCACGCCGCGATGATCAGCCAGGCGGTGTCCGCCGGAACGACGTGCGACAGCAGCTCGCCGCGTTCGCCGGCCACCTGCAGCATGGCCTCCATCCGGCCGATCCACCCGGGAATGGCACCCCCGCCGAGGTCGTCGAACACGTCCTGGCCGAGCGAGAGCCGGGCACCCGCGCTCAACAGCGGGTCACGCGGCATCAGATGCGCCACCACCATCCCGGTGTCCACGAACTCCTGGAGCTTGCAGCTCCGTTCGGGAACCCCGTCCTGGGAGAACTGCTCCTCGACCACGCCCTGCGCGAGGTCCCGCTTCGACGCGAAATGGAAATACACCGCACCACGCGTCACGCCGGCCCGGGAGACGACCTCGCCGATGGTCGCACCCTCGTAACCGAACTCGTCGAAGACCGACGCCGCCGCCTCCAGGATCAGCCGACGCGTCCGGATCGCCCGCTCCTGCCGTACCACCGCAACCACCCCGCCCTGAGATCCCGGAAAACAAAACCAAACACCCCGTATCTTAGCTACGCCCCACCCGCGACCGACAAGACGATGTCGGTTAATCCCCCAACCACTCCCCCTTCTCCCCAACCCATCGAGCCCCATGTGAAGATCCGTCATCACAATCCCCGGCCGCCCCGGGGGCGGGGCCTCTTTCGACGATCTGTCACACCGTCAAAAACCGAACGAATGGTTTCTTCTGATTGCCTTCGAGCCTCCCCGCGAGACTACGACCGGCGCCCACCCGCCCGCACCGTCCCGCAACCGCCTCCCCAAGATCGGCGTCGTACAGGCGAGTTGACCGTATGATCCAAGCAGTCGTACACGGGGGGAAACGTGAAGCGCGACTCACGGCGGCGCCATGCCGCCATCATGTCCACGGCCGTCGGGGCGGCCCTCGCCGCCCTGGTCTCCTGCAGCAGCTCGACGCACACCGGTCCGTCGGCCGGCGCCGCGATCCCGACGACCGCGGTCAGGCTGCCGCTCGCCGAGAAGGTCACGGCCGGCCTGGAACGGATCCGCGCCATCGCGACGGACAACCCGCCGGGGAGGGAATGGGCCCACTACCAGGACGAGGGCGGCACGATCTGGTACTTCTGGCCCCTCCCCGCCGGACGGTTCTGCTACGGGAAGGAGTCCGAGCTCGGGGACCAGAACTTCCGGGAGACCAGCTGCTCCAGTAACCCCCTCCCGGTCGACGGTACGCCCGCGGTGCACGCCTACCACCTCGCGAGCGTGCGCGGCGGCCGGTGGGTGAGCTTCCTCTACGCGGACCAGGAGGAGCTCCAGGACATCGCCTGCGGTGACCAGCGCCTCACTGTACGGCGCGTCGCCCGCTTCGCCGGGCCCTCCGGCCCGCGCACCCTCTACGCCGTCGGTACCCCGTGGGCCGCGCTGGGCGTCCTGCACGCCGTGGTCAGCCGCCCGGACGGCACCACCGGTCCCGAGCCGGTGCGGCTCTCGGACGGCAGCGAGACCGCGCACGTCTCCTCCGAGCACGTCTGCGCGTGAGAAGTCGGCCGGGCCGACTTCTCACGCCGGGCGCTGCACCGGCCCGACGGCTTCAGCGGCCCCAGCGCTTACGAAGCGGCGGCGGCCGCGTTGCGGCGGGTCTCCGCGAGGTGGACGTCGATGTGCCGGGCCAGGATCAGCGGATCCTGCGGGCTGTCGGCCTGGAAGGTGACCCGGCGCAGCAGGCTGACCCCGTCGAGGCCGACGCCCTCGCGGGCGAGGACGAAGACCAGGGCGAGGAAGGCGGCGCGGGCGTTGCCGTCGTCGAAGGGGTGGAAGAAGCAGACGTCGAGGTAGGCGCGCGCAGCGCGGGCGATCAACGGAAGCGGCGCCGCGCCGTCGGCGTCGTTCCCCGCCCCGCCCTCGGCCCGGCTCCCCGCCGCGCTCTCGGCGAGGCAGGCGTCGAGCCGGGCACGGGTGTCGGGCCCGATGCCGTAGCGCTCCAGGCCGCGCTTGGCGAAGGCGGGCAGGGTGCGGAACGGCGGCGGCTCCGGTGCGTTCAGCACGTGCCGCTGCCAGCCGCGGAGCAGCTCGAAGTCCAGTGCGGCGCCGCGGGCGGCGTCGGCTCGCAGCAGGTCGAGGGCGGCGAGGAGGCCGTCCGCGCGGGCGACGCCGATGGGGCGGTCGAAGGCGCGGACGTCCGCCGCGGCGCCGTCACGCACCGGGGTCACCGGCCCGTGTCCGGCCTCCGCCGAGGGCGTGGGCCAGTCAACGTCCGCGCGGACGGCGAGCCAGCGCTCCAGGTGGTCCGGCAGCGCCGGGGCGGCGCGTTCGCCCGCCAGGTGGGCGGGCCGCAGTGACTGCGCGAGCCGCTCCGCGACCTCCCCCACCAGGGCGGTGTCCGGGCTGCTCCAACTGTGGAACCGCCCCCCGATCGCCTGTTGGACCAGTTCCTCGGCGGTGCCGGCCGCGACGCCCCAGCGGGCGAGGAACCAGCCGAGCACCTGGTGGCAGTGCCCGTACCAGCCGCTCTCGCCGCCGCTGCGGTCCGCCACCCGCAGGATGAGGCCCCGGGCGGCGAGCTCCCAGAGGATCCGCTGCTCCTCGACGCTGTCCGGGTCCAGGCCCGGCTTCGACTCCAGGTCCGGGTCCAGCGGGTACGCCTCGAACCGTTCGGCGAGCTCCTCCAGCCACTCGCGCCACTCGCACACCGCGGCGACGACCCGCCCGAGCGTCTCCTCCGGGGTGGTCACCGAGTGCGGCGGGCAGCACCAGTTGGCGATCGGCCCGCCGTCGAAGTCGCCTTCGCCGATCGCCCAGCGCCAGCCCACGACCCAGTCGCCGTAGTGGCCGGCCAGGGCGTGTGACATCGCGTCGGCCCAGGGCCTGGCCACCTTCCGGCTCCAGTCCTGGCGCACGGTGTTGCCGGAGGACGCGTCGCACCCGGCGGGCACCCGCAGGGCCGGGCCGAGCGCGCGCACCACCTGCTCGACCGACGCGGGGTCGAAGGGATGGCGGGCCGGGTCGACGTCGTCCCAGCTCAGGGTGGCGGGGGCCAGGTTCGGTATCACCGCGCCAGCCTGCGCGTCGGTGCGGTGCCGGTCAAACCGGTTTTCGCGGAGGTCAGGCGGCGGGGAGGCCGTTCATCATGTCCCGGAAGCGGGCGGACGGGCGCATCATGCCGTTGTCACCGACGTACAGGTTCTCCAGCCAGCCGTCCCGGTACCAGAAGATCGACGCGGTCAGCGG
The DNA here is from genome assembly GCF_014656195.1 of Kitasatospora xanthocidica. Taxonomy (GTDB): domain Bacteria; phylum Actinomycetota; class Actinomycetes; order Streptomycetales; family Streptomycetaceae; genus Kitasatospora; species Kitasatospora xanthocidica. The sequence goes on from NZ_BNBY01000003.1 coordinate 475,252, forward strand.
GGCCGGGTCGCCGATCTGGAGCTGCTTCGTCAGGTCGATCATGAAGCGGATCGCGTTCAGTGACGCGCCGGTGCGGATCGGCGCCGCGCAGAACGCGTTGTTCGTCGGCAGGGTGACCAGGGCGCCGTGCGGCAGCTCGGCCCCGCCCAGGGCGTTCTCCAGCCGCAGTGCCTGCGCGGCGCCGGGCCACGCCCCCATCCCGTTGACGGCGTAGAGGGTGTCCCCGTTCGTCGCGTTGAAGGACTTCCGGTTGAGCTGCTCGGTGGCCAGGTTGGCGAAGGCCTTCTCCCAGAGCTCGGCCCGGCTGATGCTCCACTGGTCGGCGGCGTGCTCGGCTATCGCCAGGGCCTCGGTCTTCCCGCCCCGCTTCCCTCCGTCCACGCACAGGACGACCGACAGCTCTTCGTCGATCTGGCGGGCCATGGGGTCGGGGCCCAGCGCGCGGGTCGTGGTGACCAGCAGCCGCAGCCGGTCCCGGACCTCGAAGATCGAGATCGCGGCCAGCGCCTTGCACGGACCGTGCTCGTCGCACAGTGGCTTCGGAAGGTTCTTGCGGTTGCCGAACAGCGGCATGGGTGACTCCCCGGGTCGGTGCGATGATCGGGCCAAAGCCACAGCATCCCACCGGAGTTCGCCGGCGTCATGGAGATCATCCGATTTCTCAGATGGCGAGCCGGGGTCACCGGACGGGCCGGTCGGCCGGCCGGATGTCAGGCCGCCCGGGCGGACGTCAGGTCGCCCAAGGCAGCCGCAGCGCCTCCAGCTCGGGGTCGGCCAGCAGCGCCTCGATCAGGGCCGGAGGGCCGGCGACCTTGGTGCCCCAGAGGTCGTAGTCGGTGCACAGGACCCAGGAGCGGTCGGCGGCCCAGAGGTTGGAGGGGCTGAAGTCGGCGTCATCGGTGTCGTAGAGCAGTGCGGCGTCGCCGAGCCGGCCCGCGCGCACGTGGAGGTTCTCGAAGTCGTAGTCCAGCATCAGCGGGTTGTAGTAGGCGAAGCAGCGGGTGTCCGGGCCGGCCGGGCTGTAGGCGGTGAGGACGGTGACCAGGCGGTTCCAGGTCTCCCGGTCCAGGCTGCCCTCGGTGGGCGGGACGATGCCGAGCGGCCAGCTGCCGTTCTTCCGTGCGGACGGGAGGCAGCGGTAGCAGGGCAGCATCCCCTCCGGGACGACGGGATCGCCGGTCCGCTCCGCGACCTCCGCCCAGCGCAGCCGCCGCCAGCCCGGCCCCGGGTGCTCCGCGCGGCCGAGGTCACCGCCGGTGGCGACACCCACGGCGTCGATGTCCACGCCCACGAGCATGCGGCGCTGCCTGCTCCCGTCCGCCAACCGGGCCTTGTGGTACTCGTCGTACGAGACGTCCCTCGGCCCCTGCTCGTGCTCGTACATGGCGTTGAGCACCCAGACGGCGTCGGGCAGCGCGGGCGGCATGAACCCGAGGGTGCCGTCCTGGCACAGCTCCATCAGCCAGTCGGTCTCGGCGGACGGCGCGAGCGGCCACCGGCCGCGCAGCGGGCCGGTCGGCGAGTCGGTCGGCGACACGGGCAGCGGGTCGGTCGGCGAGTCGGACGGCAGGTCGGACAGCAGGTCGGGTTCCTCGGGCATCCGGTCATGATCGCACGGCGGCGGGCAGGGCCTGCCGGGCGGGCAGCGCCCCCACCGGCCGAAAGACGGCGCCGGTCGACGCGTGGGGCGGGCGCGTAGGATCGCCGGCATGGCACTGCGACCGGTCATGGTGAACATCAAGGCTCTTGACGGACCGGCGGTCGGCCGCTTCTGGGCGGAGGCGCTCGGCTGGAGCGTGTACAGCCCGGGCGTGGCCACGTACGTCGGCCCCGGCGGCGGACTCGTCTGGCCGGAGCCGGTCGGCCTCGGCATCGATGTCGTCCCCGTCCCGGAGGCCAAGACGGCCACGAAGAACCGGGTGCACCTCGACCTCGCCACCACCTCCACCGCTCATCAGGCCGAGTTGGTGGCACGCCTGCTGGCGCTCGGCGCGACGCCCGTCGACATCGGTCAGGGCGAGGTGCCGTGGACGGTCCTGGCCGATCCCGAGGGCAACGAGTTCTGCGTGCTGGAGCCCCGGGAGGTCTACCGGGACACCGGGCCGATCGCCGCCGTGGTGGTCGACTGCGCGGACCCGCGGGAGATGGCCCGGTTCTGGGGCGCGGCGATCGACTGGGCCCCGCAGCAACTGACCGACGAGCAGGCGGTGTTCCGCTCCCCCGAGGGCACCGGACCGTACCTGGAGTTCCTCCGCCGGCCCGACGGGAAGACCGTGCCGGACCGCGTCCACCTCGACCTGCTGCCGAGGCCCGGTGCCGACCTGGCGACGGAGGTGGCCCGGCTGCGGGCCCTCGGCGCCACCGATCTCGACCTCGGCCAGGGCGAGGTCCCGTGGACCTGCCTGGAGGATCCGGAGGGGCACGAGTTCTGCGTCCTCGCGCCGTCCTGACGCGCGGACCCGGCGGCCACCCACCGCCACGTGAGCCCGGCCCGGCGGAGCCGCGGGCTCACTCCACCAGGGCGGCGACCACCCGGCGGACCACCTCGCGGCGCTGCGCCCGGTCGTCGAGGCCCACCACCACCAGCACCTCGGGGTTGGCCACAGCCCACAGCATCGCGATGTGGATGAGCAGCGCGAGCAGGACCTGGGGCTCGAAGCGGGTCGAGACCAGTCCCTTGGCCTGCAGCTCGGCGATGGCGGCGCTCCGGTCGCGCACGCTGGCGACCCCGAGGTCGTTGACCGCGTCGCCGTGCTCCAGCCGCTGCCAGGTGATGAGCCGGGGCAGGTCCGGGTACTCGGCGTAGAGGTCACTGAGAGCGGCCGCGAACCCGGGCAGGTCGTTCACGTCGAGCGGGACGGACACGATGATCTGTTCGACCACTTCGTTCCAGACCGCGTCGAACAGCCCGGCCTTGTTCCCGAAGTAGTGGTAGATCTGCGCCTTGTTGCTGCGCGCGGCGGCGGCGATGCGGTCGACGCGGGCGCCGTTCAGCCCGTGCGCGGCGAACTCGGCCCGGCCGGCCGTGACGAGTCTCCGCCTGGTGGCCTCGGCGTCGCGCTCCATGCACCCAGCTCCTAACTAACCGTTTACTTGACAGGACTGTCAGGGCACAGTGTAATCAACTAACCGTCCAGTTGAATACGGCTGCGGTCACGCGGCCTGGGGCAGGGGAGGGATCCGGCCTTGGAACCGGGCATGGTGATGGTCGGTCGGCACGGCGAACGGGCGCGGCTGACCGCGCTCGTCCGCGCCACCGACGGACGGGCCCTGGTGCTCCGGGGCGAGACGGGCATCGGCAAGAGCTCCCTGCTCGACCTGGCGGCGCAGCTCGCGACCCGCAACGGTCACCTCGTCGTCCGCGCCACCGGCGTCGAGGCGGAGACCGAACTGCCCTACGCCGGACTCCACCAGCTCCTCTACCCACTGCTCCCGGACGCCGGACAACCAGGCGGCAGCCGACTGGGCGCCACCGCCCGCGAGACGTTCGACTCCGCGTTCGACCGGACGGGCGGCCCACCACCGTCGGTCATGGCCCTCGGTATCGCCGTACTCAACCTGCTCTCCTCGACGGCCTCCGAGCGCCCACTGCTGCTCGTCCTCGACGACGGCCAGTGGCTCGACGACGCCAGCGCCGACATCTGCGGCTTCGTCGGCCGTCGACTGGCCGGCACCCCCGGGGTCAAACTCCTGGTGGCCGTCCGCGACGGCACCTCCTCGCGGTTCGACACCGCGGCGCTGCCGGAGGCGCAGATCGGCGCGCTCGCCGACGCGGACGCCGCGCGCCTGCTGGACCGGCAGCACCCCGGACTGGACGGGCAGCTCCGCGCCCTCGTGCTGGACCACGCCCGCGGCAACCCGCTGGCCCTGCTGGAGCTGCCCGTCCAGGCCGCCTCCCGCGTCGGGGTCGCCGTCGCGCTGCGCCCGGGGACGGAGGCCCTCAACGGCGCGTCGGCCGGGGGGCTGGCCGGGGTGCCGGTTATGGTGCCCGTCTCGGCGACCGACGGCCCGTCCCCGACCGAGCGGTGTCGGGTGGCCGGGCTGCCGACCGTCGAACCGGCCGCCGGTGGCCTCGCCCTGCGGCCGCCGCTGCTCCGCCCGAGCACCGTCCGGACCGCCGTAGCAGACCAACTACCCACCGCCCAGCGGGTGTTGGCGCCCATACTGCGGGAGGTACCGGAACAGCGCACCCCACACCCGGCAGCCGTCATCGATCCCGACGAGGACGTGGCCGCCGCTCTGGAAGCCGCGGCCCGCTCGGCGGCCCGGCGCGGCGGTGCGCTCGCGGCCGTGTCCTGGCTGCCCGGGGCTGCCGAGGCGAGCGAGGACAGGGCCGGACGACCGGAGCGGGCCGGGTGGCCCGCCGACACCGGGTGGGCGGGCCAGGCCCACTCCGAACGAAGCCACGCCACCTGGGCCGGCACCGACCGGGCCCAGGCGCCCCACGCCCCGGAGCCCGTCGCGGTGCCACTGACCTGGCAGGAGCGCCGGGTCGCCGAGCTGGCCGCCGCAGGCCTGACGAACAAGGAGATCGGCGAGCGGATCCAGCTCTCCCCCCGCACGGTCAGCACCCACCTCTACCGCGCCTTCCCCAAGCTGGGCGTCACCACCCGCGCGGCCCTCCGCGACGCCCTGACCAGGATGGACGACCGCTCGGCCAAGCCCTGACCCCGGCCCGAACTGTCACGGACTTCCCCGGACCGCTCACCCCCGCGCGCGACGGGAGAGGCCCGACCGCACCGCTCCCGCACTGGCCGCCACGACGAAGACGATCGCCAGGCACTGCCGCGCCGACAGCGTCTGGTCCAGGACCAGGAAGCCCGCCAGCGCCCCGATCGCCGGCGCCAGGCTCATCAGGACCGCGAAGGTCGGGGCGGCCAGGCGGCGCAGCGCCAGCAGTTCCAGGGTGTAGGGCAGCCCCGAGGACAGCAGCGCCACGGCCAGTCCGAGTCCCAGTGCCCCCGGTTCGAGCAGCGCGCCGCCCGCCGAGCCGATGCCCAGCGGCAGGCTCACCAGCGCGGCCACCGCCATCGCCACCGCCAGCCCGTCCAGCCGTGGAAAGCGGGCGCCGGCCCGGGAGTTGAGGAGGATGTACGCGGCGAACATGGCGCCGGCGCCGAGCGCGAAGGCCGCGCCCACCGGGTCGAGCCGCCCGAAGCCGTCCTGCCCGAGCAGGAAGACGCCGACGAACGCCAGCCCGGCCCACACGAGGCTCGTCGCACGGCGTGCGGTGACGACGGAGAGCAGGAGCGGTCCGAGGACCTCCAGCGTCACCGCCGGGCCGAGCGGGATCCGGTCGATCGCCTGGTAGAAGAGGATGTTCATGCCGCCGAGGGAGAGGCCGAACCCGCCGACGACGGCCCAGTCCGTACGGCTGTGCCCGCGCAGCCGCGGACGGCAGACGGCCAGCAGCAGCACGGCCGTGACGGTCACCCGCAGCATCACCGTGCCCAGCGCCCCGACCCGCGGGAAGAGTAGGGCGGCGACGGCGGAACCGAACTGCACCGAGAGGGTGCTCGCCAGCACCAGCCCGACCCCGCCCAGGCTGCCCGCGCCACCGGCCGCCGTGACCACGCGGCCGAGGCCGGGGGACGGTGTACGGGGTGACGGCGCACCTGGTCCCGACGGACCGGGGGCCGGCGCGCTCGCCGGCCGTGAACTCGTGTTCGTCATGCCCCCACGCTAGGAAGCCCCTCGCGCCGCGTGAAATGCCGATCGTCCGGCGATTATGCTTCCCAGGCATGACCATCGAGCTGCGCCACCTGCGGGCCTTCCTCGCCATCGCCGAGGAGGGCACGATCACCCGCGCCGCCACCCGGCTCCACATCGGCCAGCCCGCGCTCTCCCGGACGCTGCGCCAGCTGGAGAGCCACCTCGGAGTGCGCCTGATCGACCGCTCCACCCACCACCTGGAGCTCACGGCGGCGGGCCGGACCTTCCACGACCGGGCCACCGCCGCACTGGCCGCCGTGGACGCCGCCCTCGACCCCCGCACCCTGACCGCCCTGCCGCTGCGCCTCGGCCACCCCTGGGCCGCGCTCGGCGACCACACCGTCCCGCTGCTGCGCCGCTGGGACCAGGAACACCCCGACGTGCCGCTGGAGCTGCGCCGCATCGACGACCGTACGGCGGGGCTCACCCAGGGCCGGGTCGACGTCGCCCTGCTGCGCGGCGACATCACCGACCCCGGCCTGGCCACGCAACTGCTGCTGGAGGAGGACCGGGTGGCGGTCGTGCCCGCCGACAGCGACCTCGCCGACCGGCCGTCCCTCACCCTCGCGGACCTGGCGACCTGGCCGATCGCCCTGAACACGGTGGCCGGCACCACCACCCTGGACCTGTGGCCGGCCGCCACCCGGCCCAGGACGACGATCGAGGTCACCAACACGGACGAATGGCTGACCGCCATCGCGGTGGGCCGGGCCGTCGGCATCTCGACCTCGGCGACACCCCGGCTGCACCGGCACCCGATGATCGCCTACCGGCCGCTGACCGACGCCCCGCCGGTGCCCCTGCTGCTGGCCTGGCACCGAGGCACCCCGACCCACCCGGCCATCCCGGACCTGGTCCGACTGACCCGGGACCTGCTGGCGGAGCACTGACCGCCGCCCCTCCGCCCCCGGGCCGGGCGGTGTGCGGGTGGTGTTTCAGAGCAGGCCGTGGTCGCGGGCGTACAGAGCGGCCTGAGTGCGGTCGCGGAGGCCCAGTCGGTTGAGGATGCGGGAGATGTGGTTCTTGACGGTCCCCTCGCTGAGGTGGAGCCGGCCGGCGATCTCCCGGTTGGTGGCGCCGCCCGCGATCAGGCGCAGCACGTCCGTCTCGCGGCCGGTCAGCGCGTCTGCCGGGCCCGGGCGGTGGGGACCGGGGGCCGGCTGCGGATCCGTTGCCGCCGGGGTCACCCGACCTGGGATCGTCAGGGCGGCGGCGAGACGGGCCAGCACTGCTGTGTCGAGCTGGGCGACACCGGCGTGGACGAGGCGTACGGAGCGGGCGAGTTCGACGGAGGGCAGGTTCTTGAGCAAGTAGCCGACTGCGCCGGCCACGAGCGCACCGGCGACGTAGTCCCGGTCGTCGAAGGTGGTCAGCATGACGACCCTGCACGAGGGCACCCGGGTGGCGAGGACGGCGGTGGTGTCGATGCCGTCCATGCCGGGCATCCGGACATCGACCAGGGCGACGTCCGGCCGGTGGATGACGGCGGCCTCGACGGCCGTCGCTCCGTCGCACGCGGTGGCGACGACGGTGATGCCCGGCTGGATACCCAGCAGGGAGGCGATCCCCTCCCGGACCAGCTCCTGGTCGTCGACGACCAGGACGCGCACCGGCTCCCCCGGGGCCTCCGGCCCGCTCACCCGGCGCTCCCCACCGGTATCGGGCAACGCGGGACGGTGACGGTGACGGTGACGACGGCTCCGCCCGCCTCCCGAGGCGTGGGCTGACCGTCGATGTCGACGCGCCCGCCGAGGAGTTCGACCCGCTCGCGCATGCCGCGGATCCCGAAGCCGGTGCCGCCGGGGCGGTCGGTGGGGACGGCGGCGAAGCCCCGTCCGTTGTCGGCCACGACCAGCCGGGCCGCGACCTCGCCATAGGCGGCCGTGACATCGATGCGGGTGGCCCGTCCGTGCCGCTGAGCGTTGGTGAGCGCCTCCTGGGCGGCCCGGTACAGGGCGGTGAGCGGCTCGGCGCCGTACCCGGCCTCGTCCCCGGTGACCTGGAGGGTCACGGTCATCCGGTCGTCGCCGAAGTGTCGGACCAGGTCGGCGAGCGCGCGGGTGAGGGAGAAGGGCCGGGCGTCGCGCAGCGCGCTCACGGACTCGCGGACCTCGGTGAGGGCCCGTCCGGCGGACCAGCGGGCGTCCGACACCGCCTTGGCGGAGGCCGGCGGGTCGAGCTCCCGGAACGCCTCGGCCTTCTCCAGCTGGATGGCGACAGCGGTGAGATGGTGTCCGAGGCTGTCGTGGATCTCCCGCGCGACCCGGTTCCGCTCGTCGGCCGTGGACAGCTCCGCCACCCGCAGCGCGTACGCGGCCAGCTGCTCGTGGGAGTCCTCCAGCTCCGCCAGGACGCCTTCCAGCCGCGCCCGCGCCTGCTGCTCGCGCACGGCGACGGCCGCCATCGATCCGGCCAGTGCCAGCGCCAGGCCGAACATCAGCAGGTCTGAGACGTACTCCGCGCGCACCCACCACCGGGGGACCCACAGCGTGTAGCCGACGACCAGCAGGGCGACACAGCCCGCGCCGCAGAGCACGCCGGCTCTTCGGCCGAAGGCGAGGTAGGCCGTGAACGGCACCAGGACGAACAGGGCCCGAGAGACGCCCGAGCCGTCCAGCGCGGCGACGGCCGTGAACAGCAGGAGCCGGACGGCCAGCAGGACCGCCTCCCCACGGACGGGGCTGCTCGGCTTCCGGCAACGCCGTTCGAAGACCTCCAGGGCGAGGAGCAGGGCCAGCCCCGCCACGAAGCCCGCGACGCGTGCGAGGTGCGCCGGGCCACCCGAGACGGCGGCGTGGTAGATCCCGCCGGCCAGGACCGCCGTGTACAGCACGGGCGGAATCCACGGCACCGCGGTCGACGGCGAGGCCATCCGTTCCCCCTCCCAGTAGCCCTTCACCGGGGACCATACGGGACCCCGGTAACCGGAGCACAAGCCTCTCCCAAGGTCTGGCCACAGGTCATGTGCCGATCGGCAGGGGGAGGTGGCCGTGCGACGGACCGGACGCCGGAGGAACTGGCCATTCGGCACTCCCCGGCGTCCTGCCCCGCTGCCTACGGTCGGTCTGTCCCGATCACCGCACCCCCCGGCCCGAGGAGCTTTCGACCATGGCCCGCACGAGTTCCCGCACGATGTACCGGCGTTGGCGCCCCCTCGTCGCCGCCGTCCCCGCCCTCCTGGCAGTCGGTCTCCTCCCCGCCGCCGAGGCGAGCGCCGCCCGCACCGCCTGCGAAGGACGGCGACTGCGCGTTCCCGGTGCGGAACGCCTCGTCAGCCACTGCCTGGCGGACCTCACCACCACCGGCACCCGCCCGCTCGGCCTCACCAACCCCGAGGACTACGACAAACTCCAGGCGCTGGACACGGTCAACCCGTCGCACGTGCCCGGCATCCAACTCGACGGCTACTTCCCGGACACCTCCACGACCAACACCAACAACGGCTGGAACCACGACAGCCAATTCGTGATCCGACTGCCCGAGCACTGGAACGGCGGCCTGGTCGTCGCCGGCCCGCCCGGCACCCGGCGGCAGTACGCCAACGACCAGATCATCAGCGACCAGGTGCTGGCCAGGGGTTTCGCGTACGCCGCCACCGACAAGGGCAACACCGGCCCCGAGCTGTACAAGGACGGGGACGAGCCGGGCGACGCGATGATGGAGTGGCACCTGCGCGTCGCCCAACTCACCGTCGCCGCTAAGCAGGTGGCCGCCAAGCACTACGGGAAGGCGCCGACCCGGACGTACGCCGCCGGCCTCTCCGCCGCCGGGTACCTGGTGCGCTGGCAGCTGGAGCACTACCCACAGCTCTACACGGGCGGCATCGACTGGAACGGCCTGCTGCTCACCCGGGACGAGCCCGCCCTGCTGACCAACCTGCCTCCCGCCCTGCGCGCCTACCCCCGCTGGGACCGGCACGAGCCCGGCGCAGCCGAGGCCATGTACGCCGCCGGGTACCCGAAGGGCTCCGAGAAGCTGTGGAAGGCCCACTACTACACCCTCTGGGACTCCCTGCAGCGCACCATCCGCGAGGAGCTCGACCCGGACTACGACGGCGCCGCCCAGGGCGGCACCCCGTTCTGCCCCGAAGGGACGGGCGCCGGCTGCGACACCGACTACGACTACGCCGCCCGGCCCGACAGCGTCCACGACGCGGTCGAGCGGGTGTCGCTGACCGGCCACATCACCCGGCCGCTGATCACCATCCAGGGCACCTTCGACGTCCTGCTCCCGATCACCCGGACCGGCGACGTGTACGACCGGATGGTGAACGACTCCGGCCGGGGTGACCTGCACCGGTACTACAGGATCGAGAACGGCACCCACACCGACGGCTTCTACGACCTGGCGAAGGATGTCGTCCGGCCGATGCAACCCTGCTTCAACACGGCCTTCGACGACCTGGTGGCCTGGACCACGAAGGGCGCCACCCCGCCGCCCAGCCACACCCTCCCCCGGGCCGCCGACGACACGACCACCGGCTGCGCGCTCTGATCGGAGGAGTTCACGACCGAATCCACAACCGAACGGTTGAATACGCGGGCGGGGCGGCGTAGCGTTGTTCTCAACCAATCGGTTGAGGATCGGTCGAGCCGCACCGGCTGAGGATCGGTTCGGACGGACAGGAGGGTGTGTTGGCTGTCGACCAGCTGTCCCGGGCGTTCGTGGCCCTGGCGGACCCGACCCGGCGGGACATCGTGGCCCGGCTGTCGGTCCGGGACGCGACCGTCGGCGAGTTGGCCGAGTCCTACGCGATATCCATGCAGGCCGTCTCCAAACACCTGAAGGTGCTGGAGGAGGCCGGGCTGGTCAGCCGCAGCCGGGACGGCCAGCGCCGGCCCTGCCACCTGGAACCGCAGGTGTTCGAATTGATGACGAGCTGGATCGAGCGGTACCGGCGCCAGGCCGAGGAGCGGTTCAGCCGGCTGGACGCCCTCCTCGCGGATCTGGCCGACGAGACCGCACCCACGGGCGAGAACGACCACGACCACGACCACAGCGACCGCGACCGCGACCGCGACCGGCCTCAGCAGAGCGAAGGAGTCCCGTCATGACCTCCACCAACGGCCCCGAGACCCGGATCGAAGCGGACCCGCAGCTGCCCACCATCCGGATCGTCCGCGAGTTCGACGCCCCGCGGGAGCGGGTGTTCCGGGCCTGGATCGACCCCGAACTGGTCGCCCGGTGGCTCGGCCCGAAGGACCTCGACATGAAGATCGACACCTGGGAGGCGCGCACCGGCGGGCACTACCGCTACTCCGCGCACCGCGACGGCCAGGTGGTCGCCTCCTTCTACGGCTCCTTCCACGAGGTCCGGCCGGCCACCCGGCTCGTCCAGACCTTCACCTTCGAGGGCGTCCCGGACGGCGTCTCACTGGACACCGCGACCTTCGAACCCGCCGGGGAGGGCCGCACCCGCGTCACCGTGCTGTCGGTGGTCGACAGCCTGGAGGCCCGGGACGCCATCCTCGCCAGCGGCATGGAGCACGGCGTGGTCGAGGGCTACCTGCAGTTGGACGCCCTGCTCGCCGCGGGCTGACCGGGCCCGACCCGCCGACGGCCGTGACCAGCCGACGGCCCGGTCAGACCGGGTCCCGGCGGGTCACGGCAGCACCGCGACCGCCTCGACCTCCACCAGCTGGCTGTCGTACCCGAGCACCGACACGCCGAGCAGCGTGCTGGGCGCGTCATGCTCCCCCATGTAGGAGCGGTAGACGTTCCACACCTTCACCAGGTCCGCCTGGTCGCCCGAGGCCACGTACACGGTGCTCCTGGCGACGTCGGTGAGAGCGGCGCCCGCGTCCTCCAGCACGGTTATCAGGTTGCGCATCACCTGATGGGCCTGCCCCTCGTAGTCGCCGACGGCGACCGTGCGACCCTCCTCGTCGAGCGGGCAGGCCCCGGCCAGCCACAGCGAGCGCGCCGGGGCGTCGACCACCGCGCCGTAGGCGTAGTCGACGGCCTGCGTCAGCCGGGAGTTACGGATCAGTGTGACGGTGCTGCTCATGAGGTCCTCCGACGGCCCGACCGAACGTTCGCGCCCATCGTTGGCCTCCGCCGAACGACCGTCAAACCATTTACCGGCGAACTTCCCACCGTTCCAAGGCCGGTGCGCCCACGATTCACCGTTGCGGGTGATGGCGGACGGCCCGGCAGGCACGGAATCCTGATGCCCGCACACACACCGCTAGCCACTCGCAACCGCCGTCCGGGAGCCGCCCCATGGAACACCGACCGACGGACCAACGACCGGCCGACCACCAATCGACCGATCGCGACCAGGACACCGGCGTCGCACGGCGCCGCATGCTCGGCCTCGCCCTCGGCGCGGGCCTGGTCCCGGCACTCGCCCCGGCGGCGCTCGCAATCCCCGCCGCCACCACGTCCGCACCGGCCGTGTCCACACCGGCCGCCTCGTCGGCCGAGGCCCTGGGCCGGCGGGTCGCCGCCGTGGCCGCGGCCCAGATCGGCGTGCCCTACGCCTGGGGCGGCGGCGACCGCCTCGGCGCGGGCCTCGGCTTCTGCGACGAGGAGAACGGCTGGCTGAACGGCGTGTGCATGGGCGAGAAGACGGTCGGCTTCGACTGCAGCGGCCTGTCGCTCTACTGCTGGTACCGGGCCAGCCACGGCACCGTCGAGCTCGGGCACTACACCGTCGCCCAGTTCAACCTCAGCGCCCCGGTGGACCGCACCGCGCTCGCCCCGGGCGATCTGCTCTTCTTCTCCCGCCCCGACGCGCCCCTGCACCACGTCGGGGTCTACGTCGGCGACGGCGCGATGATCCACGCCGAGCGCACCGGGACGCTGGTCGCCCGCGTCGAGAACGTGCTCGACGTCCCGCGCTGGGCGGGCGAGTTCGCGGGCGCCCGCCGCCCCGCGCCGCCCGCCGACTGAGCACACCCCGTCACAGCCCGCTGCGCCGCTCCCCCGCCCCCTGGTGCACCCGCAACAGCAGCGACTGCAGCACCTGCCGCTCCCCCGCGTCCAGCGGCGCGAGCACCTCGTCCTGCACCGCCCGCGCCAGCGCGTCGAGTTCGGCGAGCAGCTCCCGCCCGGCGGCGGTGATCGAGACCGAGACCCGCCGCCGGTCGGCCTGGTCCCTCGCCCGCTCGACATGCCCGGCGGCGGCGAGCTGGTCGGCCACCTTGGCCAGGTCGCTCGGATCGAGGCCGAGCCGCCGCACCAGGTCCCGCTGGGCCTGCGGACCGAAGTCGGCGAGCGCGGCGAGCACCGCCATGTCCCAGAGCCGCAGCCCGCGTTCGGCCAGCCGCTCGGCGAGCCGGCCCCGGGCCGTCTTGCCGATCCGGGACAGCAGGTAGGTGCTCAGGTCCAGCAGGGTCGGCGGGAGTGCGGGTGCGTCGATCGGATCCTCGGAGGCCATGGCGGAAGTCTAGGGTGTATTCCTATAGTGGGTCTCGACCCACTAATTCTCGAGCCCACCGATCCGCCCATCCGTCCGCCCACCGCCCCCAGGAGCCCGCCCGTGGACGCCCTCTACCCCCGCCTGCTCGTCACCCGCTTCGCCGACTGCTTCGCCTTCTACCGCGCGATACTCCCCCCGCTCACCGGCGCCACCCTCGTCAAGGGCGCACCCGAAGGCCCGTACGCGAACTGGGACGTCGCCGACCAGGCCGTCCTGGTCCTCTTCGACCGCTCCGCGATGGCCACCACACTGGGCACCACCGAACTCCCCGCCCGCCCCACCGCCCCCGCACAGGACGCCGCGATGCTGGTCTTCCGGGTCGACGACGTGGACACCGCCCTCGACCTCTGCCTGCACCACGGAGCCACCCTCGCCGCCCCGGCCACCGACCGCCCGGAGTGGGGCCCGAACCTCCGCAGCGCCCACCTCCGCGACCCGGACGGCCACTTGATCGAGCTGCAGTCCTACTAGGAGCACCCGACAGAAAGCCCTGTTGTAGCCATCTCCCCTTCCTGGCAGGCTCATTGAACGAGCTAGGGGGCGTCCGCGTATGCGAGGTGGGCGCCACAGACTCGGCACTGGAAGAGGTAGGCGGTCGGCTGGCCGTTCTTGGACGACGCCATGAGGTACTGCTCGGCCCGCCACGAGTCCTGGAGGCCGTCACCGAGCTCTTGCCGCACTGATGCCCATGCTTCGGGGCGCTCCAGGAGCTCGGCTGCTCCGGCGCTTCCGAGGAAGGCCGCGCCGTCGCCGCAGTGGATCATCCAGTGTTCCTGCTGCCACCCGTTGAATCCCGGCGTGCGTTGCGTGATCGCGAACAGCCGGTCCAGCGGAACGTCGTCGACGACCTCTGTGAACTGGGCCTCGAAGCGTTCGGCCGCACTACCGTTCGCTATGCACCAGGGGCACAACCGACCGCGGAGGTCCTCCGCTGCGTAGACAGGCCCGGTGTAGACGTAGCCGCGGGCCCGACCGCAGCAACCGCACTCTGCGGGGGACGGGACGACGGCACCGGTGGCCACCGGGTCGGGGTGATACGGGAACTCTGGAAGCGGCTCTGTCACGGCGAGCGACCGTATCACCGTGGTTCCGGCCACCCAACTGCGCTGCCCCCGACGAGATCAGGCCGTTGGTGTTCTCGTCCGAGCCGTGTTGTCAGGGGCCGGCCGGGCCGATCTGCCGGTGAAACTGCCGCCGGCCCTCACCGGACCGCCATAGCCTTCACTCAGTGCTCACCGGAACTCCATCCGGACGCATCGTCAGATGTCGTGTGCCACAGGCGCGTTACCTACGAGAGGATCCGAAACTCTCCCATGACCAGTCTCCGTCTACGAGCCGCAGCCCTGGCGGCCGTCGCCGCGATCGGGTTCGCCACCCTGAGCGCCGGCGCCGCCCAGGCCGCTCCCGGCACGACTCCGGCCCAGGCTCCGGCGGCTGCGGCCCCGGCTCCGGCGGCTGCGGCCCCGGCTCCGGCGGCTGCGGCCCCGGCCGCTGTGGCCGCGGCGGCCACCGCGCTGTCCGCGCCCACCCGCATCCCGATGAACAGCGCGATCTACCGCAACCAGGCCTGGTACTCGCCGGACCACCACATCATGCTGGCCATGCAGGGCGACGGCAACGTGGTCCTCTACCGCGACACCACCCCGCTCTGGGTCGCCAAGGGCGCCATTCCCAACGGCAACGTCCTGGTCATGCAGGGCGACGGCAACCTCGTCGTCTACGCCGCCGACAACACCCCGCTCTGGTCGAGCGGGACGGCCGGTCACGCCGGTGCCGAGCTGACCGTCTACAACGAGGGCGCCATCGCGGTCGAGCAGAACGGCAAGGTCCTCTGGACCTCGGTGCCGCCCACCCCCCAGCTCCCGCCGTGCCCGCCTTGGGGCCCGCCCTACCCCGGCCAGTGGATCCCGCCGTGGTGCCCGACCTGGCCCTTCCCCAGCTAGTGACGCGACAGCCGGGGTCGCGACAGCTGGTGCCGCGATAGCCGGTGACGCGACGCAGTCCGGGCCGGCCGTTTCGCCCGGCCCGGACTGCCCGGACTGCCCGTCGGCCGCCGTCAGCGGTGGAAGACCTGCAGCTCCCGCACGGCGTCGTTGAAGTTCGCCCCGAGAGCGGAGGCCGGGAGGTCCACGGTCTTCTCGACGTCGAGCGTGGACCAGAGGTGGGCGGCGTTGCAGTTGTTGTAGCCCTTCATCGAGGACACGCTGAGCGCCACGTCGAAGTAGTTCACCAGGTGGTAGCCGGTGGCGTCGCAGCCGCCCGCGTCTCCGTAGAAGGCGTAGATGACGCCGCCGCCGTAGTCGACGTCCTTGAACTCCTCCAGCAGCAGCGTGCGGTCGGCCGGTTGCTCCGCCGCGCGGGTACGGCCGTCGGCCCGGGCGAGCGCGTCGGCGAGGGAGTCCGGCGAGCAGGCCCGGCCGAGGACCGGCGAGAAGCCGTCCGCGCCCGGCGCGTGCCCGACCACGGCGGCGCAGTACCGGGCGTCGGGTACGGGCAGCGGGCGGTGCTGGGCGGAGCCGGCCGGGGCGGCGGCGACCGCTCCGGCGAGGGCGAGACAGCCGGCGACGGCGGGGGCGACGAGTCTTCGGGGAACGCGCATCGGGGACCTCCGGGACGGGTGGGGGCAACGGCGGCCGTGGACTCGGCCACCGCGCCCATTCGACGGGTGGCCCTCGCCCCCGGCCCGGCCGACACACCGCGTGACCGCACTAGTCGTACGTATGCCACCGCCCGCGGCCCCTCCCGCTCACCCCTCCCCGCCGTCGCCCCACAGCTCGGCGCCGCACCCGGCGACCAGCGCGCCGATCCGCGCCCAGGCCTCCTCCGCCGGCAGCGGCTCCAGCCGGCGGCCGTCCCGCAGGCGCAGCGCGACGCGGTCGTCCACGGCCTCCTTGGCGCCGATCACCGCCTGGTACGGGACCAGCCGGGCCTCCCTGATCCGGGCGCCCAGGCTGCCGTGCTCGGGCCCGGCGACCTCGGCGCGCAGCCCGAGGTCGAGGCAACGCTGCCGGAGCCGTTCGGCCTGCGGCAGTTCGGCGTCGGAGATCGGCAGCAGCACGACCTGCACGGGCGCGAGCCAGGCGGGGAAGGCGCCGCCGTACAGCTCGATCAGGTGGGCGACCACCCGTTCGACGCTGCCGATCACGCTGCGGTGGACCATCACCGGGCGGTGCTTGGCGCCGTCCGGGCCGATGTAGTGCAGGTTGAACCGCTCGGGCTGGTGGAAGTCGATCTGGACGGTGGAGAGGGTGAACTCGCGCCCGGCACCGTCGGCGATCTGCACGTCGATCTTGGGACCGTAGAACGCGGCCTCGCCCTCGGCCGCCTCGAACGGCACCCCGGAGCGCTCCAGCACATCGGTGAGCAGGGCGGTGGCGCGCTGCCAGAGCGCCGGGTCCGCCACGTACTTCCCGCCGGCGCCGGGCAGCGAGAGCCGGTAGCGGACCGGCACGATGCCGAGCGCCCGGTGCGCCTCGCGGATCAGCTCCAGGGCGGCGACGGCTTCGTCGGCGGCCTGCTCGGGGGTGCAGAACACGTGCGCGTCGTTCAGCTGGATCGCCCGGACCCTGGTCAGCCCGCCCAGCACGCCGGACAGCTCGGATCGGTACATGCCGCCCAACTCGGCCATGCGCAGCGGTAGTTCCCGGTAGCTGTGGGAGCGGGAGCGGAAGATCAGGGCGTGGTGCGGACAGAGGCTGGGGCGCAGCACCATCTCCTCCGAGCCCAGTTGCATGGGTGGGAACATGTCCTCGCGGTAGTGCGCCCAGTGGCCGGAGATCTCGTACAGCTCTCGCTTGCCGAGCACCGGGGAGTAGACGTGGCGGTAGCCGGCCCGGCGCTCGCGGCCGCGGATGAACTCCTCCAGGGTGTGCCGGATCGCCGCGCCGTCGGGCAGCCAGTACGGGAGGCCGGAGCCCATCAGCGGGTCGGTGTCGAAGAGGTCGAGTTCGCGGCCGAGCTTGCGGTGGTCGTGCGCGGCGTGGTTGTCGATGGGGCGGTCGTTCATGGGGCGGTCGTTCACGGTGTCGGTCTCCACTCGGGGGATGCGGGCGAGTGGACCGGGAAACGACGAAGCCCCGGGGCACTCGCCCCGGGGCTTCGGACTAGGTCAGCAGTCAGCGCGCCGGGACTCTCTCCGGCGTCGTCGTGGCGAGTGCAGCGCGCTTCATGCGACCAACCGTAGCAGTTCGGCCGACGGACGCAAGATCTTTCCTGGCGCCTCCGGGGGGCTTCTGCCGCCTCCACCGGACCGACGACCTCAGTGCAGGACGACGCACCCGCGCGCGCCGAGCGCGTCCAGCAGCCGCGCCGACGGCCGGACGTCGTTCCACCGCAGGTCCAGCTTCTCCAGGGCGGGCAGCGCGCCCGGTCCGGCCAGCCAGTGCGGCAGTTCGGCGATCCGGTTGCCGCGCAGGTCGAGCCGGCGCAGTAGCGGCAGCCCGGCGAGGACGGACGGGACCTCGGCGAGCGCGTTCTCCCTGAGCTCCAGCTCGCGCAGTTCGGTGAGCCCGGCCAGCGAGTCCGGCAGGCCGGTCAACTCGTTGCCGCGCAGCCAGAGTTCGCGCAGCGCCCCGAGCAGCCCGAGCTCCTCGGGCAGCGCGCCGAGCCGGTTGTGCTGCGCCCGGAGCTCGACCAGGGAGGCCATCTCGCCGATGGTGGCGGGGAGTTCGGTGAGCCGGTTCTCGCCGACGTTGAGGTAGCGCAGCGCGGTGAGCCGCCCGAGGGTGTCCGGCAGGGTGGTCAGCGCGTTGTCGTGCAGGTAGAGGAAGTCGCCGAGACCGGTGAGGTCGCCCAGCTCGGCGGGCACCTCGGTGAGCTTGTTGTGCCCGAGGTCGAGGGTGCGCAGCGCGGTCAACCGGCCGATGCCTGCAGGGAGTTCGGAGATCCCGGTGTCGGCGAGGATGAGCACCGTCAGGTCGGTGCGCTCCCACACCTCGGCCGGCACCTCACCGAGCGGCTGCCGCCAGAGGTTCAGGGTCACGTCGGTCACTGCTCGCCCCTCGTCGTCCGTACAGGTCGGAGGATCGTCCCATACGACTCACGCTGCCGCTCCGACCCGCCCGCGCGGCCGAGCACCCCGCGCGAGGACTCCCCCGTGAGGGCTCCCCTCAGCGGACGGACCGGCCTGGCGCCGACGCCGCGGGGGTCACTGAGGTACCCCGGCGA
>NZ_BNBY01000003.1:493567-497433 GCF_014656195.1 Kitasatospora xanthocidica
GTCGGCGCCGGGCCGAGCGGACCACCCGGGCGAAGCACCCCGGCAGAGCACCCGGGCGGAGCACCCCGGCGAACCACCCGGGCCGCGTCACCGGGTGCCGCAGAAGGCCTGCTCCAGGAAGCCGACCTCCGCCACCATCTGCGCCTGGACCTGCTTGTCGTCACCGCGCGTGGTCACGGACAGCGCGACCTGCCGGTCGCCCGAGCTCCACAGCTGCGAGCTGTAGCCGGGCACCCCGCCGTCGTGCCCCCGGACCTCCCCGCAGGACAGCTGCCACCGGGCCAGCCCCAGGCCGTAGCTCAGCCCGGTGGGCTGCCCCTCGATCTCGACCGGGATCGTCGTCGTCATCTCCTTCATCAGCTGCGGCGGGAGCAGCCGGCCGCTGGTCAGGGCCTGCTCGAAGCGGTTCAGGTCGCTCAGGGTGGAGATCAGCTCGCCCGCCGCGTTCGCCCAGGAGACGCTGGCCACAGTCACGTCCCGGTCACTGCGGTCCGCCGGGCCCGGGCCCTCGACGAGCGTCACGTAGCCGTGGGCGTGCGGGCCCCGGATGTCGGTCGCCGTGCCCGGGAAGTACGTCCCGTCCAGTCTGAGCGGGCGCAGGACGCGCGCGGTGATCTCCTGCGCGTAGCCGCGCCCGGTGACCCGCTCGATGATCATGCCGAGCAGGGCGTAGTTGACGTTGGAGTAACCGTACCCGGTGCCCGGCGGGAAGTTGGGCGCGTGCGCGACCGAGGCCGCGACCACCTGCGCCGGGGTGATCGTCCTGGTCAGCCCGCCCTGGTCCAGCCAGTCCCGGACCGCCGCCGCGTCGGCCAGCTCGGGGAAGACCCCGCCCTTCTCGTTGGTGGAGTCCCAGAGGCCGGAGCTGTGGTTGAGCAGCTGGCGCACGGTGATCTTCGCGCCGTTCGGGACCAGGCCGGGCAGGTGGCGCTCCACCGGGTCGTCCAGGCCGATCCGGCCCTCGCCCACCAACTGGAGCACGGTGGTGGCGGTGAACACCTTGGTGACGCTGCCGGCCCGGAACCGGCCGTCGGTACGGACCGGCGCGCCGGTGGCCAGATCAGCGACGCCCGATCCCCCGCGCCAGACGCGGCCACCGTCCCTGACCTCCGCGATCGCCGCGACGGCGCCCGCGTCCGTCACCGCCCGCAGTGCCGCCGCCCGGCGCTCGGCCGCCCCTTGCTGTCGGCCGTCCGGCGACCCGCCGGCCTGCTCGGCAGCACCCGGCTCGGCCGCACCCGCCGAGGCGACCGGCGCGGCCACCGCCAGGCAGACCGCCGCCGCCGCTGCGGCAGCCGCGCGCCGAGCCGCACCCGACCCACCCCACCCCGGACGCGCCGAACGCGCCGCCGCACTCGCCATACCCTCCGCCGTACGTCCCCCACCCAGCACCATGCGTCCCCACCTCCACCGGGCGAGCACCCCCTCGCCCTCGCCCCCAGCCTCGCCGCCGGCCTGACGTTTCGTCATCCACCGCCGGGAGGAACCGGTCGTCCACCCGCCATAGGAGGGCCTACGCCGAAAGGCGGAGGCCCTCGGCGTCGGCCGACCAGGTTCCGTCCGACGGATCGCGGACACGGCCATCACCGGTCGTAGCCTGATCCGCCGGGCCTGGACCACCCTCCGCCGGAACGACCGCCGAAGCGACGTCCCTGAGCTCCGGCTCGGCGACGCCCAGGGCCCCGTGCCCGGTTCGCTCGCCGAGGCGTTCGACACGCTCGTCGAACTCCAGCAGCAGGGGCTGATCCGGCACCTCGGCGTGAGCAACGCGAGCAACGCGGCGGCGGCACAGGTCGCGGAGGCACGCTCGATCGCGCCGATCGTGTGCGTCCAGACCATGTACAACCACGCCCACCGCCAGGACGACGAGCTGATCGACGGACTCGCCGAGCAGGGCATCGCCTACGTGCGCCCTTCTTCCCCCTCGGCGGTTTCAGCCCGCTGCAGTCCTCCGCGCTCACGGTCGTGGCCGCCCGGCTGGACGCGTCGCCGATGTCGGTCGCCCTGGCCTGGCTGTTGCGGCGGTCGCCGAACATCCTGCTGATCCCGGGCACCTCGTCGGTGGCACACCTGCGGGAGAACGTCGCGGGCGCGGGACTCCGGCTCCCCGACGACGATCTCCTCGCGCTGGACAAGATCGGCCGCCGACCCCACGGCGGGCAGCACGCGGGAGGGTCGCAGCACGGGAAGTCGGCCCGGTCGACTTCCCGTGCCAGGGCGGGATCCGGTGGGCGGCGCCCTAACGCGCCGGGGCCGGACGGACCGGGTGCTTGCTCATGATGGAGACCCGGTTGAAGGCGTTGATGGTGATCGCCACCCACACCGCCGCCGAGATCTCGGCCTCGCTCAGCGCCGCGCGCGCGGCGCCGTAGGCGGCCTCCTGCAGGGTCGCGTCGGCCGGGTCGGTGGTCGCCTCGGCGAGCGCGAGTGCGGCGCGCTCCCGCGCGTCGAACAGTTCGGTGTCGCGCCAGGCCGGGAGCACGCCCAGCCGCTGGGTCGTCTCGCCCTCGCGCAGCGCGGCCTTGGTGTGCACGTTCAGGCAGAAGGCGCAGCCGTTGATCTGGGAGACCCGGAGGTTGATGAGCTCCACCAGCCGGCGGTCCAGCCCGGCCTCGGCCGCCGCCTCGCGGGTCGCCTCGGCGGCCGCGACCATCGCCTTGTAGGCCTGGGGGCTCTGCTTGTCGATGAACACCCGCCGGTCCGCGGGGACCACCGTCACGTCACTCACCTGAACTCCTTAGGCTTGATCACTGTCGTCCGCCACTCTGCCATGCCATAATAGTTGAATATAGAACTATCTTGGACTCCAGAAGCACACCAGCAGCACCCGGAACCACGAACCACCTCGCACCTGGGAGGGACCCCGACCGTGAGCACCACCGAGACCGACCTCGTCGACCCGAACGCCGCCGCCCCGCGCCTGGAGGTCCTGCCCCCGCGCGACGTCCCGCTCGGCGGCCCGCGCGCGATGACCGTACGCCGGACGCTGCCGCAGCGCTCCCGCACCCTGATCGGCGCCTGGTGCTTCGTGGACCACTACGGCCCCGACGACGTCGCGGACACCGGCGGCATGGACGTCGCCCCGCACCCGCACACCGGGCTGCAGACGGTCAGCTGGCTGTTCACCGGCGAGATCGAGCACCGCGACAGCCTCGGCGTGCACGCGTACGTCCGCCCGGGCGAGGTCAACCTGATGACCTCCGGCCACGGCATCTCCCACTCCGAGGTCTCCACCCCGGACACCACCACCCTGCACGGCGTCCAGCTGTGGCTGGCCCTGCCCGAGGAGCACCGGCACACCGGCCGCGACTTCCACCACCACGCGCCCGCCCCGGTCGCCCTGGACGGCGGCGAGGCGCGGGTCTTCCTCGGCACCCTGGCCGGCGACACCTCCCCCGTCCCCACCTTCACCCCGCTGCTCGGCGCCGAGATCGCCCTGCGCCCGGGTGCCACCGTCACCCTCTCCGTCGACCCCGCCTTCGAGCACGGCCTGCTGGTCGACGCCGGCGAGGTCGACTTCGCCGGCACCCCGCTCAAGCCCGCCGACCTCGGCTACCTCGCCCCCGGCCCCACCACCCTGACCCTCACCAACATCGGCGACACCGACGCCCGGACGATCCTGCTCGGCGGCACGCCCTTCGAGGAGCAGATCGTCATGTGGTGGAACTTCATCGGCCGCACCCACGAGGACATCGTCCAGGCCCGCGCCGACTGGCAGGCCGCCGCCGACCGCTTCGGCGAGGTCCAGGGCTACCCCGGCGACCGCCTCCCCGCCCCCGAACTCCCCGGCACCCCGCTCAAGCCCCGCGGAAACGTGCGCCGACCTGCACGTTAGGCGATCGGGGGTGTGGTGGCCCGGGCCACCA
>NZ_BNBY01000003.1:497443-498046 GCF_014656195.1 Kitasatospora xanthocidica
CCGCCCCACCCCTCGCGTCACGACCGGGGCCCCGGCCTCGCTTCACCAACGAAGCCATCGCTTGGACCTGGTGCGCTATCGGGTCTTCGGACCGGACCCGCTGACGTCGCAACTCGTCGAGACGGTAACGGGTTTCAGCGATTCTCCCTGCCGATACCGGCCGAGCCGGTCTGTGGGGTGCATGCCGAGCCGGAGGTGATCGCGGCACCGGTGGAGGCGTCGCAGGTGGAGATGCCCGGACGTCCGCAGGAGCTGTACGGCGAGCTGGATGGAGTGCTGGCAGCGGCGGGTGAGCTGGACATCGTGGTGCTGCAGCACTACATCGCCCACCGGCGGATCCTGAACGTGGCCTCGGTCGTGTTCCGCCCAGGGCACGAGGTGCTGCTGGTGTACCTGCGGCTGGACCCCCCTGCTCGGCTTCGGAGTCGGCCGCCAGGAGTGCATGCCCGGCTGGGACTCCGGCGCCGCACCGGTCCTGTGGCACGACTCCATCATGGACGCCGTCCCGCTCCTCCAGCGCTCCGCAGAAATGCCCGCCGAGCTAGGCCGTGTTTTAGAAGGCGTCGAAGGTGCGTCTGGTTGGCCGTCCGGGGAAGCTGCGGG
>NZ_BNBY01000004.1:0-250990 GCF_014656195.1 Kitasatospora xanthocidica
AACTGGGGCGAGACCACCATCCTGCGCTCGCTCGACGAGGTCGCCGCACTGAAGGAGACCGAAGGCGGCCCGATCATCGTCCACGGCAGCGCCGCCCTCAACCAGGCCCTCTCCGACGCCGGCCTGGTCGACCGCTACCACCTGCTCGTCTTCCCCCTGCTCCTCGGCGCCGGCAAGCGACTCTTCAGCACCACGGACAAGGACGCCCAGAAGCTGAAGCTGGTCGAGCACGAGGTCTACAGCAACGGCCTGCAGAAGCAGGTCCTCGACGTCCTCCGCTGAATGCGCCTGTCCCGCAGATTGCTTGACCGATCGTCAGCCCTCCTGCGGGAGACGCCAGATGTGCACCTCGGTGCCCGGCTGCCGCTCCGAGAACAGGCCCGACGGGGAGGCCCGCGCGAGCAGACCGCGCAGGTCCGCCTCGAAGGCCGGACGGCGGCCGGCGAAGAGGTGCGGGGCCGAGAAGGAGAGCGAGAACACGCCCGCGACCGCGTCGTCGGCCGTACGCTCCAACGGCTGCCCGCCCGGTACGACGATCCGCTGCGGGCCGGTGAATCCCGCCCGGGCGAGGACGGCGGCCTCACCGCCCGGCGTGCCGTACGGCAGCAGGCTCTGGCCGGCCCGGCGGACCGGGCCGAGG
Organism: Kitasatospora xanthocidica; assembly: GCF_014656195.1. GTDB lineage: Bacteria > Actinomycetota > Actinomycetes > Streptomycetales > Streptomycetaceae > Kitasatospora > Kitasatospora xanthocidica. The sequence continues at coordinate 641 of NZ_BNBY01000004.1, forward strand.
TAGCGCCGGACCAGCTCGCCGATCTCGGCGAACGGCACGGACGGGTGCGGCAGAACCGCGCCGGGGCCCGGATTCCGGTCCGGCTTCAGGTCCGACGCCGGCTTCAGGTCCGGCGCCGGCTTCAGGTCCGGCGCCGGCTTCAGGTCCGGATCCGGTTTCAGGTCCGGCGCCGGCTTCAGGTCCGGGTCCGGCTTCCGGTCCGAATCCGAGGCTGGGTCCGGCTTCAGGTCCGAGACGTGCACCAGCGCGCCGCCGGGGCGCAGCATCCGCCGTACGGTCGCCGCCACCAGGTCGCGGTCCATCCAGTGGAAGGACTGGCCGAAGGTCACCACCGTGAAGGTGCCGAGGCCCAGCGGCAGTTCCTCGGCCCGGGCCCGAACCCAGGTGACCCTGGGTTCCCCAGCGCCCGCCCGCCGTGCCTCGGCGATCATCCCGGCGTCCGGGTCCAGCCCCACGACCTCGCCGAACAGGTGGGCCAGTCCCAGTGCCAGCGTCCCCGGCCCGCACCCCACGTCGAGCAGCCGGCCGTGCCCGTCCGGCGAGAGTGCGTCGGCCAGCGCCTCCGCCAGCCCGGGGGCGTACGGGAGCCTGCCGCGCGTGTAGTGGGCGGCCGTTCCGGCGAACAGCGTCTCGTCCCAGGTCCAGCCGTCGGCCATGTCAGCCCCTCCGCTGCGGTGACCAGGTCAACCTCCTTGATCATGGCACGGGTTGGCGACCGGCCGGCGCCGGAAATCGATGGACAGGCCTGCCGTGATCAACAGACTGATCCCATGACTGCGACGGATGACAAGACCGATCTTCGGGTCTACCTCCAGGACGCCCGCGACGTCCTGCTGTGGAAGCTCGAAGGCCTCTCCGAATACGACCTGCGCCGCCCGCTCACCCCCACCGGGACCAACCTGCTCGGACTGGTCAAGCACCTCACCGGGGCCGAGGCGCTGTACTTCGGCGACACCTTCGGACGGCCCTTCCCCGAGCCGACCCCCCTGTGGTTCCTCGGCGACACCGAGCCGAACGGCGACCTGTGGGCGCGGGCCGACGAGAGCACCGAGGAGATCGTCGGACGCTACCGGCGCGTCTGGGCCCACTCGGACGCCACCATCGAGGCCCTGCCGCTGGACGCGACCGGCCGGCTCCCGTTCGGCGACCGCCCCGAGCAGACCCTGCACCGGGTACTCGTCCACATGATCGCCGAGAGCCACCGGCACGCCGGCCACGCCGACCTGGTCCGCGAGCTCGTGGACGGCGCCACCGGCCAGCGCCCCGACGGCGTCAACACCGCCGAGGGCGACGCGGACTGCTGGAAGGCCCACCACGACCGCGTGGAACAGGCGGCCCGGAAGGCCGGCGGGCTCGCCTGACCCCTCGCGGGCTCGCCCGGGCCCCTCGGGCTCGCCCGGCCCCCCGGGGTTGTCCCTCCGGCCGGATACCTTGCCCGGATGGACCGAATGGACCGGATGGAGTGGATGGACCTGCTGGAGTGGATCGATTCCGAGGGCGGGCCGCTGGTGCTCGTCCCCGGGACGGCGCTGGCCGCCTGGACCGGCTGCGCGGGCGCGGACTACGACCGGGCCTGCCGGGTCGACGGCTTCACCGGGCCGCTGGACGTCGGCGGGGCCCAGGCACTGGTCCTGGGCGAGGAGCCGATGTCGACCGCCTACCTGCCCGAACAGGGCCTGCTGCTGCGGTGGATGGCGGCGGAATCGGAGGAGGCGGTCCTCGCCGCCGTACCGCAGGCGCTTCGACTCGCCTCCTGGGAGCCGGAGTCGGCCTGGGAGGTACCGGACGGGCCGGTGTACCTGTTCGACGCCGGGTGGACGGGCGAGGAGTCCGCCGCCGAACACCGGCTCCGCCTCGACCTGCCCACCGGCCGCCACCGCGTCCGCGCCGCCCACGTGGAACCGGACGAGGAGACCATGCTCGTCCTCGTCCGGCTGGAGGCGGCGGACGAGGACCCCGGCCGGCGGGAGGCGTGAGGAGGGGAGGCGGGCCGCGCCCCCGGACGTCGACCGCGGCCTCCACGAAACGACGGGTCCCGCCGGGGCTCCGGTTCGCCCATGGCCTGCCGCAGGGCGATGACGTCCTGGCGGCCTCCTCGGCCACCGGGTAGCCCTCGTGCTCCGGCCACCGCAGGATCGCGGTGTTCCCGGCCCCAGCCTCGGTCCCGGACTCCGGTCCCGGGGTCCCGATCAGCAGGTAACGCCTCGCCCCCTCCCCCTGGGCTGCCGGGCTGCCGGGCTGCCGGGCTGCCGCCGTAGGGTGTCGGGCATGACCGGTACGGAGCAGGGCGTGCGGATGGCCGTCCGGTGCTGGGACTGCGGGGGCAGCACCGTTCGGAGCGCCGGGCAGTTCCTGGTGGACGGGCGGGAGTTGTGGTGGGACGCCGAACGCTGCTGCCCGCAGTGTGGCGTCCACCTGTGCGAGCAGTTCGGGCCGGGCCCGGTGCCGCAGGACGTCCGCGAGGCGCTGCTGACCGCCCACGGGCCGGCCCGGCTCCGGCTCACCGGTCCGCCCGCCTCCCCCGTTGCGGCGCTGCGGGCGATCCGGGAGGGTTCGGAGGCCTCGCTGTCGCGGGCCCGTGAACTCCTCGCCGAGCTGACCGGCTTCGGGCTGAGCGGGACGGCCGTCGAGATGGCGTACTGGCGGGCGCGGCTGGCCGAACGGGGCGTCACGGCGGAGGTGACGGTCGGCTTCGGCCGGGCGTACCGGTACGTGGGGCCGCCGGAGCTGCGGGAAGCCGGCGGACCGGCCGGCCCACCCGTGCGGACGGCTGACGAGTTCGCCGCCTGGGCGGACGCCCGGACCGCGGAGGAGCTGACCGAACCGTTCACCTTCGTGATCGACCTCGGCGGCGCGCTGCGGCTCGCCCCGCGCCGCAGCGAGCACGTGGCGTGCGCGGGCGGGGAGCCGGTGCTGAGCGCCGGGGAGGTCGGGTTCCGGCGGTCGGGCGGCGGCTGGGAGGTCGAGACGGTCAGCAACCACTCCACCGGCTACTGCCCCGAGCCCACCTCCTGGCCCGCCGTGACCGCCGCCCTCACCCGCCTCGGCCTGCCGCACCCCGGTGCCTTCACCTACGCGGCGGTCTTCCGCCGCTGCCCCGGGTGCGGCACGACCAACCTGGTCCGCGAGGAGCACTACGTCTGCGCGTCCTGCGACGCCGACGTGCCCGCACGCTGGAACGTCGACCCGACGGCGGAGGTGTAGGCGCCCCGCGGCTGAGGTGCGGCGGCCCGACGGCGGAGGCGCGGCGGTGCCGGTACGGGGCGGCCCGGCGAACCCCTCCGTGGCGAAACCGCCCCGCCGCCCCCAAGGCCGACGCTGCCCCGGACCGGAAACCCGCACGGCGATGTCCGGCCGGGCCGCTAGGGTCTGGGGGTCAGGGCCGGGGAAAGGTGGGGGGAAGGGTGGGGATACGTGGGGTGTGAGCAGGTGGCGGGTTCGCCGGGCGGGGTGGTGCACGCGGGGAGCCGGGAGTTCCTGGCGGGCGGAGGTCTGCCGGCCGCGGGGGCGTTCCTGGAGTTCGGGGCGGTACGGCCGTTCCCGGCGGACGCGGAGCGGCTGTTCGTCCTCGGGGAGACGGACTACTGCACGCCGTTCGCGGCCGTCGGCAACCTGGTACTGCTGGACGGCGTGACCGGCGAGGTGTTCCTGGACAACGGCGGCCCGCGGCGGGATCCGCTGGCCTCCGACCTGACCGCGCTGGCCGGGCTGGTGCGGGAGGTCGAGGCGGTCGCCGAGGCCGCCCGACGGCCGGAGGCCCTGGACGGGAGGCGCGGCCCGGCGGTGGTGGCCGAGGTCATGGCCCGGGCCGAGCGGCGGATGCGGGAGGTCGACCCGGCCCTGTTCGCGGGCGACGCCACGCCACCCGCGCACTGGGACACCGCGCTGCTGGTCCACGCGCTGGGCTGGGGCGCGCTGCCGGGCGGTCCGGACGGGCCCGCGTACGAGGTCGGCCCCGAGCTGGTGGCGGAACTCGCCGCGCTGACCGACGAGGCCGACGGCCCCGGCCAGGTGCACCGCTTCCGGCGCGAGCACCTGCCCGCCGCCCTGGTGCACGAGCCGACCAGGCGGCTGCTGACCGAGGTCGGGCTGCCGCTGGGCGGGGCGATGTTCGGGGTGTGCGAGGAGCCGCTGGTCACCATGGGCGAGGCGTACCCGGAGTACTTCGACGGCGAGGAGGAACGCCCGTACCAGCGGGACTTCATCGCCCTCGGCGACTGGCCGACGGACCTCACCATCGCCCTGGACGGCGCCACCGGCCGGCTGGAGCTGCCGGACTGGTACGACGACGGCCAGCCCGAGGCCTACCTGAACCGCGACCTGTCCGCCCTGCTCTACGCCCTGTGGACGTACGAGCGGCTGCGCGCCGAGTGGGAACGCTGGGACTACGGCCGGAGCCACGACACCTGGGCGGTGTTCGACCCGCAGTCGCTGCTGAGCACCGTGGTGGACCGGCTGGTGGAGGCCGTCGACCCGGAGGCCTTCGGCTCGCCCGGCTGCTCCTGGCGGCTGCTCGCCGAGGACGGGCACATGGGCGGCATGCTGGGGTGACGCCGCGGCCGTCGGGGGAACCCGTCGGGGGAACCCGTCGGGGAGCCGTCGAGGGCCTGCCGAGGATTTGTCGGGGGCTTGTCGGGGGCCTGTCTGGACGGCAGCTGAGGGGCAGTCGGGAGCGGAGCGGGCCAGGCGTAGGCTGGGTCGGTTTCGATCATCCGAAAGGACCCCAGCGGGATGCACAGTGACACGGGGAACGCCTACCGCGCATTCGCGGAGCGGGAGGCCCGCGGCAACTCGGCGATCTACCAGGACCTCGCCGAGCACGTCGCCGGGGACGCGCGGTTGTGCGCGCTGCTGGACGGGCTGCCGGCCCCGAAGCGGCAGCCGAACCTGCTGTTCGGCGCCGTCCGCCACCTGGGCGGACCGGTCACGGAGGGCTGGCCTGCCTTCCGGGACTGGGTGACCGCCCACTGGGACGGGACCTCGGCGACCATGCTGGAACGCCTGACGCAGACCAACGAGTCGGGCCGCTGCGCCACCCTGCTGCCGCTGCTGGCCACGCTGCCGCAGCCGCTCGCGCTGATCGAGGTGGGGGCCTCGGCCGGGCTCTGCCTGTACCCGGACCGGTACCGCTACCGGTATCTGCGCGCGGACGGCGGTGGCGACGGCAACGGCGGTGGCGACACCACGGTGGCAGAGTTCGGCGCGGCGGAGAGCCCGGTGACGCTGGACTGCACGGTGAGCGGCCCGGCGCCGATCACCCCGGCCCTGCGGGAGCGGCTGCCGGAGGTGGTCTGGCGGGCGGGGATCGACCTCAACCCGCTGGACGTCCGGTCCGAGGACGACATCCGCTGGCTGGAGTCGCTGGTCTGGCCGGAGCAGACCCACCGTCTGGACCGGCTGCGCGGCGCCGTCCGGGTCGCCCGGGCCGAACCGCCGCTGCTTGTGCGCGGCGATCTCAACGCCACGGTACGGGAGTTGGTGGCGCGGGTGCCGGCCGGGGCGACTCCGGTGGTGTTCCACAGCGCCGTCCTCGCCTACCTGTCACCGGCGGCCCGCGAGGAGTTCGCGGCGACCGTGCGCCAGCTGCCCGGGCACTGGATCTCCAACGAGGCGGTCTCCGTCCTGCCGGCCGTGGCCCGTCGGCTGCCCCGCCCGGCCCCGACCGGATCCGGGCTGTTCGCGCTCGCCCTGGACGAGCGGCCGGTGGCCTTCACCGGGCCGCACGGGCAGTCCCTGGACTGGTTCGACGAGGCGTAGCCGGACGGGCGCAGCCGGACGGGCGCAGCCGGACCGGCGGCTCGCGTCCGGCTGCGGGGCCCTTGGAGTCCGGGCTTGAAGCTGCCGCAGCGGCAGCTTCTACGGTCGTGACCAGGGCCGGAGGAACCGGCCCCGGTCACGACGAACGTGGGGACCCGGAACGAGGGAGGCAGCCATGGACTGGCCGATTGCGGAGGTCGCCCGGATGTCCGGGGTGACCGCCCGGACGCTGCGGCACTACGACGAGATCGGACTGCTGCCACCGGCCCGGATCGGCTCCAACGGCCACCGCTACTACGAGGAGCGGCAGTTGCTGCAGCTGCAGCAGATCCTCGTGCTGCGGGCGCTGGGCGTGGGGCTGACCGAGATCGCCCGGATCCTGGGCGAGCAGGTGGACGAGCTGGACGCCCTGCGGGGCCACCACCGGCAGCTGGTCGCCGAGCGCGACCGGCTGGACGCCCTGGCCGCCACCGTTTCCCGCACGATCGCCGACCTGGAACGCTCCCGGAAGGACGGCACACCCATGACCATCAACCGACCCGAGAACCTGTTCGAGGGCATCCAGCCCGCCGACGTCGACGCGAGCCTGCGCGACTTCCCCGAGCACGCCGAGGCGGCCCGGCGCGCGAGCGCCGCGATGAGCCCGGAGGAGGTCGAGGCCGGGCAGCGCGAGCGGACCGCGCGCATGATCCGCCTGGCCGAGCAGATGGCGGCCGGCCACCCGGCCGACGCCGAGCCCGTGCAGACCATGATCGACGAGGAGTACCGGCTGCTCGGTGCGGTCCGATCCGTCCCGACGGAGGAGTACCTCGCGATCGCCCGCTCCTGCACCGAGCACGAGCAGTGGAGCGCCGCGTACGAGGCCATCGCCCCGGGCCTGGCCGCGTACCAGCGCGCCGCCATGGAGGCGTACGCGGCGGCACGGCTGGCCTGACGGTCCGATGGCCTGACGGTCTGACGGTCTGACGGCCGCCCGGGGCCCCTGGTCGGGGTTCTCCGGAACGGGCCGCTCCTGCGGGGGAAGAGCGGCCCTCGGCCACCGGCCGACCGACGGCCGGCTCGCCCTCGCCGTCACCGCACCCGCACCCGCACCCGCACCCGCACCCGCACCACCTCACTCTGTCCGCAGGGCCGTCACTCGGTCACCGTCGCTCCGCTGCCGTCACTTCGCTGCCGTCACTCCGTCCGCAAGGCCGTGACCGTCCTGGTGCGAGCCGCCCAGGTGGCCGGGAGGACGGCGCCGAGCAGCGCCAGGACCAGGCCGCCGAGTATCAGCGGCCCCACCACCGCCGGCTCGAACACGCCGAGGTCCCCGTCGGGCACCCCGACCCCGGCGGCGCGGGCCATCGCGGGCATCACCTCGTGGTGCACGGCGATCCCGATCGGTACCCCGATCAGCCCGGCCACCAGCCCGCTGCCGCAGACCGAGGTGAGCACCATGCCGACGGTCTGCCGGGGCGACATCCCGAGCGCCTTGAGCACCCCGAGGTCGTGCACCCGCTCCCGGGTGTCCAGCAGCACCGTGTTGAGCACCCCGAGCCCCGCGACCACGGAGAGCAGCAGCGTGAGCGTCCCGGCCAAGGTGTTCATCGCCAGCACCACGATGTTGATGTGCCGCTCCCCCGGCTCGGCGCCCAGCCCCAGCGGGCGGACCGCGCCGTCGAGCGCGTCGACGTACGCCTTCGCGTCGGTGCCGGGCTCCAGGTCGATGCGGAAGGAGATCGCCTCGGCGGCGACGGTGCCGCCGAGCGGGGCGAGGGTGGCCCGGTCCACGTAGACGAAGTCGCCCGTGGTCAGGACCTCGCCGGTGATCGTCGCGGGGGTGGTGCGGCCGTGGTCGGTGAGGGTCACGGTGTCGCCGACCTTCGCCTGGTTGGCACGGAGGTAGGCCGCTCCGACCACGACCTCGCCGGCGCCCCGGAACCAGCGGCCGGAGACCAGCTGGTAGCCGCTCCACGAGGCGTCACCGCTGAACGCGACCACCTCCGAGCGGCCGGTGTTCCCGGCCACGGCCACCGGGGTGGGGACGCTGCTGTACCAGGCGCGGGTGCCCGGTCGGGCGGCGATCGCCCTGGCCACGGCCGCCTCGTCCACCCGCTCGGGGGGCTTGGTGGTGCCCTCGATCGGGGCCTGGACCACGACCTCGCCCGCGCGCCCGGCCTCCAGGCCGTCCTGGAGCAGGCCGAGCGAGAGCGTCAGCCCGACGCAGAGCGTGACCCCGGCCGTGCCGAGCACCACCGCGGCCCCGGTGGTCGCCGAGCGGCCCGGCCGGTTGAGCGGGCTCGCCAGCCCGAGGCTCAGCGAGCGCGGCACCGGCAGCCGGCCGATCGCGTTCCGCACTCCCGCCAGGAGGCCCGCCGCTCCGGCCCGGCCCGGGGCCCTGCCGGGGGCGCGCCGGGCCGCGGCCTGCTTGCCGCCCGGCGCCGTCCGGCCGACCGCGAGCGCCTCCACCGTACGCAGCCGCCCGGCCCGTAGCGCGGGCACCAGCGCGGTGCCCGCCACGGCGGCCAGCGCCGCCGCCGGGACGGCGAGGTCCACCCAGAGCGGAATGCCGAGCAGGCCGCCGCGCAGCGCCTTCCGGGCGATGCCGAGGACCGGCACGGCGAGCAGGTTCCCGCCGAGCACGCCGAGCGCCGTGCCGATCCCGGCGGGGATCAGGGCCTGGCCGACGTAGGCGCGCGCCACCTGGGCCGGGGTGAAGCCCAGCGACTTGAGGATGCCGATCCGCCGGGTGGCGGCGGTGACGGCACCGCTGACCACGACGCCGATGATCAGCACCGACATGGCGAGGCCGAGCACCCCGAAGGCCGTGACGAACGGGACGAAGGTCGAGGCCGTCCGGTCGGCCTCCTGCTGGGCGGGCCGGTAGGAGGTCGCCCTGGTGAGCGCGCCGGCCGGCACCGCGGCGGCGAGCGCGGCGTGGTCGGCCTCCAGCTCGGCGTCGGTGCCGGCGTGGGCGAAGCGGTAGAGGTACTGGGCGGCGGGCGTCGTGCCGGGCGCGGTGAGCCCGGCGAGCTGCTCGGGGGCGACCCAGCCGTCCGCGCTCCAGGAGACGGAGGAGGCGAGGCCGACCACCTTGAGCGTCGGCTGCCCGGGCAGGTCCGGGAACCGGAGGCTCTCTCCGACGGCCAGCGGGGAGCGGCCGTCCGGGAACACCACCTCGCCGGGGCCCGCGACCCACCGGCCCATGGTGATCCGCAGGCCGTCCAGCGGTCCGTCCTGGGCCCGGCCGACCAGTGTCATCGCCGGGAGCGGGCTGCCGGGCGGCGGGATGCTGCTGTCCTCCCCCGCGCGCGGCTGGACGGTGACGGCTGCGTACGGGCCCGCCGAGGCCGTCACGCCGGGCGCGTGGGCGGCTGCGGCCAGCTGGGCGGGGCTCGCCGCAGCCGGGTCGTACAGCACGTTGAGGTGCGCGCCGTGCTGGTCGGCGAAGGACCGCTGGTACGGCCCCCGGGCGGCGACCAGCAGCCCGACCGCGAGGACGCATGCCGTCACGGACGCCATCGTGGTGAGCACCATGACCAGGGTCTGCACCCGCTTGCGGCCCACCCCGGCCCGGACCACCTTGCCGAGGGCGCTCATCCGCGCACCCCGTTCCGCCGGGCGCGGACCGCCCGCGCCCGCCCTGCTCCGGACCACCCGCCCCGCCCGCTCACCGCGCACCCCCGGGGGCCGCCGCGGCCGCGGTGTCCCGGACCAGCCGGCCGTCGAGCAGCTCGATCGTCCGGCGGGCGCAGGCCTCGGCGAGCGCGGTGTCGTGGGTGACCAGCACCACCGTCTGACCCTCCTCGTTGAGCCCGCGCAGCAGATCGCGGACGTCGGCGGCCGAGGCGGTGTCCAGCGCCCCGGTGGGCTCGTCGGCCAGCAGCACCGGCGGGCGGTTCATCAAGGCCCGCGCCACCGCCACCCGTTGGCGCTCGCCGCCGGAGAGCCGGCCGGGGAAGGCCTTGGCGTGCCGGGCCACGCCCAGTCGCTCCAGCAGCTCCCCGGCCCGGGCGCGGGCAGGCTCCCGCCGCATCCCGGCGAGCTGGGCCGGGAGCAGCACGTTGTCCTCGACGTCCAGGTCGTCCAGCAGGTTGAAGAACTGGAACACCATGCCGATCCGGCGCCGCCGGTACTCGGCCAGCGCGGCCTCGCCCAGCTCGTGGACGGCCACGCCGTCCACCTCCACCACTCCCTCGCTCGGGCGGTCGAGGCCGGCGATCAGGTTCAACAGGGTGGACTTGCCGCTGCCCGAGCGGCCGAGCACGGCCAGCGCCTCGCCGGCCCGTACCTCCAGGTCGAGCCCGGCCAGCGCGGGGCGGGCGGCGGCGGATCGGTCGTACGTCTTGCTGACGCCGCGGATCCGGATGATCGGCGCGTTCACGGGCCCTCCACGGTTCGGGATCCGGCCCGGAGGGACCCGGGCCGGCTGACGGGACACGACGCTACGAACCGGCGCGGGGGTGCGGACAGCCGTCTGGACGGCGTCTGCGGGGTGTATCCAGATACACCCCGAACTGGGTGTCCAGGCCTAGAGCATCGGCCGTCGCTGCCGGGCAGACTGAGCCCGCGAAAGATCGGAACCGGGGCCCGCGAGGGCCTCGGGGCCACGGGCTTCGGGCCTCCCTGCGGGGGCTCCGGGACGGCGAGGGGGCGCCTCATGGGTGCGGACGTACAGGCGGAAGCGCGGGTGGGAGCACAGATGGAGGAGCGGGCGGAGGCGATGACGGGAGTGGTGGGCGGGGTCGCCTGGCGGGTGGGCCGGGCCTGTGTGGACGGCGTGCGCGCCTGGTACGCGGTGACGCTGGCCGTGACGGGCCTGATCTCGCTGCTGGCCGGGCCGCTGCTGCTGGCCGCCGCGCTGTTCGGCCCGGAGGATGCCGGGCCGTTCGGGCCCGGCGGTCCGTTCTTCCTCGCGGTGCCGCTGGGGCCGGTCGCGCTCTGGGCACTTTGCTGGGCCACCGGGGGCGGCGGCCGGGCGGTCGGGGCCGCCCTGTTCGCCCCGGGCTCGCTCGCGGTGATGGCGACGCACCTCTACGGGGGCGCCGCGCCCGGCGGCCGCTCGGTCTCGCTCTGGCTGGCGCCCGCGCTGCTGGTGCTCGGGCTGTTCGGCGCGCGCTGGATCGCGACGGAGAGCAGGCGGACGGTCGGGAAGTGGAGCGGACGGCCGGTCCCGGTGCCGTACCGGCGCCCGCCCGGCGCGGCCGGCCCCTGGCAGCGGCTGCGGGCCGGCGGCTGGCTGACCGACCCGGCGACCTGGCGGGACGCCGCCTGGGCCCTGCTCTCCGGCGCCGCGGTGCTGCTCACCGCCGCGGTCGTCCTGTTCACCCCGATCGCCCTGGAGGTCTTCGGCCGGCACGGGCCGTTCTTCCCGCTGGCCATCGTCTACGGGCTGGGGCTGTGCGCCGCCCCGGCGGCCGCCCTGTGGGCCGCCCCACCGGTCCTGCGGATCCACGAGCGGGCCGTCCGGTCCCTGCTCGGGCCCTCCCGGCAGGCCCGGCTCGCCCACCAGGTCAGCCACCTGGCCCGCACCAGGGCGGACACCATCGACGCCGGGGCCGCCGAGCTGCGCCGGATCGAGCGGGACCTGCACGACGGGGCGCAGGCCCGGCTGGTCGCCCTGGGCATGCTGCTGACCGTGGCCGAGCAGTTGAAGGACGACCCGGACGCCCTGGGCCCGCTGCTGGCCGAGGCCCGGACGTCCTCGGTGAAGGCGCTCGGCGAGCTGCGGGACCTGGTCCGCGGCATCCACCCCCCGGTGCTCGCCGACCGCGGGCTGGCCGACGCGGTGCAGGCGACCGCGCTGGACCTCCCGCTGCCGGTCACCTTCACCGGCGTCCTGCCGGGCCGGGTGCCCGCGCCGGTGGAGTCGGCGGCCTACTTCGCGGTCACCGAGCTGCTGGCCAACGTGGTGAAGCACGCGGGTGCCTCGCACGTGTGGATCGAGATAGGGCACAGTGACGGGCTGTTGCGGATATCGGTCACCGATGACGGGCGCGGCGGCGCCGACCCGTCCCGGGGTACCGGCCTCAGCGGAACCGAACGCAGATTGGCCGCCTTCGACGGGGTGCTGGCGATCAGCAGCCCGCCCGGTGGACCGACCATCGTGAACCTGGAGATCCCGTGCGCGTTGTCATCGCCGAAGACCTCTTCCTCCTCCGGGACGGCCTGACCAGGCTGCTGGAGGCCAACGGCATGAAGGTCACTGCGGCGGTCGAGAACGGCGACGAGCTGCTCGCCGCGGTGGCCGCCGACCGGCCGGACATCGCCGTCGTCGACGTCCGGCTGCCGCCGGGCTTCACCGACGAGGGGCTGCGCGCGGCCCTGGCCGCCCGTCAGGCCCACCCGGGCCTGCCCGTCCTGGTGCTGTCGCAGTTCGTCGAGCAGTTGTACGCCCGCGAGCTGCTGGCGGGCAGCACCGGCGGGATCGGCTACCTGCTCAAGGACCGGGTGATGGACGGCACCCAGTTCATCGACGCCGTCCGCCGGGTCGCCCAGGGCGGCACCGCGATGGATCCGGAGGTGATCACCCGGCTGCTCACCCACAACTCCTCGGCCGGCCCGGTCTCCACCCTCTCCCCGCGCGAGCGGCAGGTGCTGGCGCTGATGGCGGAGGGCCGTTCCAACGCCGCCATCGCCCAGCAGCTGGTGATCACCGAACGGGCAGTCGCCAAGCACACCGCGTCGATCTTCGTCCGGCTCGACCTCCAGCCCTCCGATGACGACAACCGCCGGGTCCTGGCCGTCCTGGCGTACCTCAACAACGCCTGAAGAACGCCGGCAAACACCCGAAGAACGCCCGAAGAACGCCCGAGAGGAGCCGCCCACCGCCACACACGGGTATCCGCGCACCCGAGACTTGAAAGGTCACCGACAAGTGATGAGCGGTCCTCCGCGGCAGGGGGCTCGCCTGCCGCCGAACCCGTCATCTAGGCTGGTCACGTGCTCATCCTTGTTCGCCGCCGCCACGTGGACCTGCTCCGCGTGACCACCATGTCCTGTCGACGCTCCGGCTGAACCTCGCTCCACCCACCCTCAACGACGGCCCCACCCGGCCGCCCCCGCCTCCCGGCTCCCGCAGCACACGCCGCACCAGGCGTTGCTCCGGCGCCCCCGGTCGACCACCGGGCCCGGCCGGGACGAGACCCAGCGGATGTCACACATGACGCAGCAGCACACGCCCATACCCGAAACCGGCACCGGCTCCACCCTCGCGGACGCCCTCCCGGTGATCGACCTCTCGCTCGCCGACGGCACGCCGGAGGAGCGCCGCCGCCTGCACGACGAGCTCCGCGCCGCGGCCACCGGCGTCGGCTTCTTCCAGCTCGTCGGCCACGGCGTCACCCCGCAGGAGACGGCCGCGCTCACCCAGGCCATGCGCGCCTTCTTCGCCCTCCCCGAAGCCGACCGGCTCGCCGTGAGCAACCTCAACTCCCCCCACTACCGGGGCTACACCCGCACCGGCGACGAGCGCACCGGCGGCAGCCAGGACTGGCGCGACCAGCTGGACATCGGCGCCGAGCTGCCCCCGCACGTGCCCGGCAGCGGCGAGCCCCCGTACTGGTGGCTGGAGGGTCCCAACCAGTGGCCCGAGGCGCTCCCCGAGCTACGCACCGCCGCGCTCGGCTGGATCGACCGCCTCGGCGCCGTCGCCCGGCGACTGCTGCACGAACTCCTCACCGCGATCGGCGCCCGCGCCGACTTCTACGACGAGGCCTTCGCGGGCCACCCCCACCTGCGCCTCAAGCTGGTCCGCTACCCCGGCACCGCCCCGGACGGCGCCGGGCAGGGCGTCGGCGCCCACAAGGACTACGGCTTCATCACCCTGCTGCTCCAGGACACGGTCGGCGGCCTCCAGGTCGAACGACAGGACGGCTCCTTCCTCGACGTCCCGCCGCTCGACGGCGCCTTCGTCGTCAACCTCGGCGAACTGCTGGAGGTGGCCACCGACGGCTACCTCAAGGCCACCAGCCACCGGGTGATCAGCCCGGCCGGGGCCCGCGAGCGCTACTCCGTCCCGTTCTTCTACAACCCGCGCCTCGACGCCCACATCGCGCCGCTGGAGTTCCCGCTCGCCCACCACGCCCCCGGCGCCACCGAGGACCCGGACAACCCGCTCTTCGCCGACTTCGGCCTCAACGAGTGGAAGGGCTACACCCGGGCCCACCCCGAGGTCACCCGCCTCCACCACTCCGCCCTCGCCTGACCCACGCCGCGACGACCTGAGGGCCGAGCGGACCCGCTCCGGCCCCGGACCGACGGAACCGGGAACCCCCGCACCGACGCCCCTGCCCACTCCCGCCCCGGCGGCCGGCAGGGGCGTCGGCCTGCCCACCCCTGGCAACGGGCCGCCAGACCAACGGACCGGCGCCCCTCGGACCGGCGGACCGGCGGACCGACCCCTCGCACCGGTGGACCGGTGGACCGGTACGAGCAGCACTGTCACACTGCAGCTGTCACAGCAGGAGTGTGCCAGTGGGAGGCAGCAGATGGGGGAGCACGGCGCCGTAGCGGGCGGGGTGCGGCTGACGGTGGACGAGTTGGCGGCGCGCGCCGGGGTGACGGTGCGGACGGTGCGCTTCTACGGCACCAAGGGTCTGCTGCCGCCGCCGGAGCTGGGGCCGCGCCGGGTGGGGTTGTACGGGGCGACGCACCTGGACCGGCTGGAGCTGATCGAGGAGTTGCAGCGGCAGGGGCTGACGCTGGCGGCCATCGAGCGGTACCTCGCACGGCTGCCGGAGGACAGCACCCCGCTGGACCTGGCGATCCACCGGGCGCTGGTGGCGTCCTGGACGCCCGAGTCCCTCGAGGAGCTGGGCCGGGCACAGCTGGAGCGGCGGGCCGGCCAGGGGCTGTCGGAGGAGCAGCTCGAACGGCTGGCGGCGATGGGGGCGCTGGAGCGGACCGACGACCCGGAGGTGTTCCGGGTGGATCCGGGCCTGCTGCCGCTGGGCGTGCGGATCCTGGACGTGCCGATCCCGCTGGAGACGCTGCTGGCCGCCCGGGCGGTGGTGGTGGAGCACAGCCGGGCGACGGCGCGGGAGTTGCAGCGGCTGTTCCGGGAGACGGTCTGGAAGCCGTACCGGGAGAGCGAACCGGCGCCGGCGGAGCTCGCCCGGATGAAGGCGTTGACGGACCACATCCAGCCGATGGTGGCGCAGGCCCTGGTCACGGCGTTCCAGCGCTCGCTCCGGGAGGAGCTGGGCGAGGAACTCGGCGAGGCCTGACACAAAAACGGACACGGGAAACCGGGTGAGGACGCGCCGCTCGCGCCCTCACCCGGCTCCCCCGGACCGGTCAGTCCGTGAACGTCCGCCCCTCGGCCGCGATCCGCTCCAGCAGCGCCGGCGGCGCGAACCGCTCGCCGTACGCGGCGGCGAGTTCGCGGGCCCGGGCCGCGAAGCCGGCCGGGCCGCCCTCGTAGCCGTTGATGTACTGGAAGACGCCGCCGGTCCAGGCCGGGAAGCCGATGCCGAGGATCGACCCGACGTTGGCGTCGGCGACCGAGGTCAGTACGCCCTCCTCCAGGCAGCGCACCGAGTCCAGCGCCTCGCTGAACAGCATCCGCTCCTTGAGGTCCTCGAACGGCACCCCGCCGTCACCCTGAGCGTCGCCCGGGGCGTCCGAAGCGTCCGAGACGTCCGAGCCGGCACCGCCGAAGTGCTCCAGCAGCCCCGGCCACAGCCGTCCGCGCTTGCCGTCCTCGCCGTACTCGTAGAAGCCCGCGCCGCCGCTGCGGCCGGGGCGGCCGAACTCGTCGACCATCCGGTCGACCACGGCGTCCGCCGGGTGCGGCGTCCAGGTGCCGCCGGCGGCCTCGACCGAGCGCCGGTACTCGTCGCGGATCTTGCGCGGCAGGGTGAGGGTGAGCTCGTCCATCAGGGAGAGCACCTTGGCGGGGTAGCCGGCCTGGGCGGCGGCCTGCTCGATGCTGGACGGGTGGATGCCCTCGCCGACCATGGCGACGCCCTCGTTGAGGAACTGGCCGATCACCCGCGAGGTGAAGAAGCCCCGCGAGTCGTTGACCACGATCGGGGTCTTGTCGATCTGCCGGACCAGGTCGAAGGCGCGGGCCAGCGCCTCGTCCCCGGTCTGCGGGCCACGGATGATCTCCACCAGCCGCATCTTGTCGACCGGCGAGAAGAAGTGCAGGCCGATGAAGTCGCCGGTGCGCCGGACGCCTTCGGCGAGCAGGCCGATCGGGAGGGTGGAGGTGTTGGAGCAGAGCAGCGCGTCGGGCTCGACGACGCCCTCGATCTCCTGGAACACCTTGTGCTTGAGCTCGGTGTTCTCGAAGACCGCCTCGATGACGGCGTCGCAGCCGGCCAGGTCGGCGGCGTCGCCGGTGGGGGTGATCCGGTCGAGCAGTTCGTCGCGCTTGGCCTCGGTGGAGCGGCCGCGCGCGACGGCCTTGTCCAACAGGCCCTCGGAGTAGGCCTTTCCGCGTTCGGCGGCCTCGGTGCTCACGTCCTTGAGCACGACCTCGATGCCGGCCTTGGCGCAGGCGTAGGCGATGCCCGCGCCCATCATCCCGGCGCCGAGCACGGCGACCTTGCGGACCGTCCGCTTCTCGACGCCCTTGGGGCGCCCGGCGCCGGAGTTGACGGCCTGCATGTCGAAGAACAGCGCCTGGATCATGTTCTTGCTGGTCTGGCCGCAGGCGAGCTCGGTGAAGTAGCGGGCCTCGATCGCCATCGCGGTGTCGACGTCCACCTGGGCGCTCTCCACGGCGGCGGCCAGCACGTTGCGCGGGGCCGGGTAGGGCGCGCCGTTCAGCTGCTTGCGCAGGTTGGCCGGGAAGGCGGGCAGGTTGGCGGCGAAGGCCGGGGTCGACGGGGTGCCGCCGGGGATCTTGTACCCCTTGACGTCCCAGGGCTGGACGGCGGCCGGGTTGGCCTCGATCCAGGCGCGCGCCCGGGCGGTCAACTCCTCGGGGGTCTCGACCAGTTCGTGCACCAGCCCGTGTTCGTGCACCTGCGCCGGGCGGTACTGGCTGCCCTGCAGCAGGAACTTGAGCAGTGCGTCGGTGATGCCGAACAGCCGCACCGTACGGACCACTCCGCCGCCGCCCGGCAGCAGGCCGAGGGTGACCTCGGGCAGGCCGATCCGGCTCGCCGGGGTGTTCAGCGCGATCCGGTGGTGGCAGGCGAGGGCGATCTCCAGGCCGCCGCCGAGCGCGCTGCCGTTGACGGCGGCGACGACCGGCTTGCCGAGGGTCTCCAGCGTGCGCAGCGAGCGCTTGATCCGCATCGACTTCTCGAAGACGGCCTCGGCGTCCTCGGGGCGGGCGGCGGAGAGCATCCGCAGGTCTCCCCCGGCGAAGAAGGTCTTCTTGCCGGAGGTGATCACCACGCCGCGCAGCCCGTCCCCGAGCTCGGCCAACCGCCCGACGACGGTCTCGAAGTCGGCGGTGAAGGCCTCGTTCATGGTGTTGACGGACTGGGTGGGGTCGTCGAGGACGAGGGTGACCACACCGTCCTGGTCCTGCTCCCAGCGGATGGTGGTGGTGTCGCTCATGAGGTTCTCCAGATCGGCAAAGGAGGTGCCACGCGCGGCCTGTCCCGGGACGGGCGGCGGCGGGCGACGGGTGGTCTCAGATGCGCTCGACGATGGTGGCGATGCCCATGCCACCGCCCACGCAGAGGGTGATCAGGCCGTAGCGCAGGTCGCGCCGCTCCAGCTCGTCGATCACGGTGCCGAGCAGCATCGCGCCGGTGGCGCCGAGCGGGTGGCCGAGCGCGATCGCGCCGCCGTTGACGTTCACCTGGTCGTGACGGAAGCCGAGTTCGCGGATGAAGCGGAGCGCGACCGCCGCGAAGGCCTCGTTGATCTCGACCAGGTCGATGTCGGCGGCGGTCAGCCCGGCCTTGGCGAGCGCCTTGCGGGTGGCCGGGGCGGGACCGGTGAGCATGATGGTCGGCTCGGAGCCGGAGACGGCGGCGGAGACGATCCGGGCGCGCGGGCGCAGCCCGTACCGCTCGCCGACCTCGCGGTTGCCGATGGCGACGAGGGCGGCGCCGTCCACGATGCCGGAGGAGTTGCCCGCGTGGTGGACGTGGTCGATGGCCTCCACCCAGTGGTACTTCTGCAGGGCGACGGCGTCGAAGCCGCCGGCCTCGCCGATGGCGGCGAAGGAGGGCTTGAGGCCGGCCAGGGTCTCGACGGTGGTGCCGGGGCGGATGAACTCGTCGCGCTCCAGCACGACCAGGCCGTTGCGGTCGCGCACCGGGACCACCGAGCGGTCGAACAGGCCGTCCGCCTGGGCCTTGGCGGCGCGCGCCTGGGACTCGGCGGCGAAGGCGTCCACGTCGGTGCGGGAGAGGCCTTCGATGGTGGCGATCAGGTCGGCGCCGATGCCCTGCGGCGCGAAGTTCGTCTCGTAGGCGGTCATCGGGTCGGCGAACCAGGCGCCGCCGTCCGAGGCCATCTTGACCCGGGACATCGACTCCACGCCGCCGGCCAGCACCAGGTCCTCCCAGCCCGAACGGACCTTGGCGGCGGCCAGGTTGACGGCTTCCAAGCCGGACGCGCAGAAGCGGTTCTCCTGGACGCCGGCGACGGTGTCGGGCAGGCCGGCCGCGATGGCCGCGATCCGGGCGATGTCGGAGCCCTGGTCGCCGACCGGGCTGACCACGCCGAGCACGATGTCGTCGATCGCGGCCGGGTCCAGGTCGGGGAAGCGGCGGCGCAGTTCGTGGATCAGGCCGACGACCAGGTCGATCGGCTTGGTGCCGTGCAGGGAGCCGGTGGCCTTGCCCCGGCCGCGCGGGGTGCGGATCGCGTCGTAGACGTACGCTTCGGTGGTCACGATGGGAATGCCTTTCGGGGCAGGGGGGTTCCTGGGGATTCCGGGGGTTCCTGAGGGCTCCGGGAGTTCCTGAGGGCTCCGGGAGTTCCTGAGGGCTCCGGGGGTTCCTGAGGGTTCCGGACGGGGCTCAGCCGAGGATGGAACGGCCCACGATCTCCTTCATGATCTCGGTGGTGCCGCCGTAGATGGTCTGGATGCGGCCGTCGGTGAACGCCCGGGCGACCGGGAACTCGCTCATGTACCCGTAGCCGCCGTGCAGTTGGAGGCACCGGTCGGCGGTGCGCTTCTGCAGCTCGGTGGCCCACCACTTGGCCATCGAGGCGTCGGCCGGGGTGAGCGCGTAGCGGTTGTGCTCGGTGATGCAGCGGTCCACGAAGGTCCGGGTGACGGCGCACTCGGTGGCCAGCTCGGCGATCTCGAAGCGGACGTGCTGCAGCTTGGCGAGCGGCCGGCCGAAGGCCTCGCGCTGCTTGACGTAGTCGGTGGTGATCTCCACCAGGTACTCGGCGCCGGCGATCGCCGCGGCCGCGATGGTGAGCCGCTCCTGGGCGAGGTTCTGCATCAGGTGGACGAAGCCGCCGTTGAGCTCGCCGACCAGGTTCTCCTTCGGCACCCGGACGTCCTCGAAGAACAACTCGGCGGTGTCCTGGGCCTTCTGGCCGATCTTGTCGAGGTTGCGGCCGCGCTCGAAGCCGGGCGTGCCCCGCTCGACGGCCAGCAGGCTCAGCCCGCGGGCGCCGCCCTCGGGGGTGGTGCGGGCGACCACGATCACCAGGTCGGCGAGGATGCCGTTGGAGATGAAGGTCTTGGCGCCGTTGAGCAGGAAGTGGTCGCCCCGGTCGACCGCCTGGGTGCGGATGCCCTGCAGGTCGGAGCCGGTGCCGGGCTCGGTCATCGCGATCGCGGTGATCAGCTCGCCGGAGCAGAATCCGGGCAGCCAGCGGCGCTTCTGCTCCTCGGTGGCGAGCGAGGTCAGATAGGGGCCGATGATGTCGTTGTGCAGGCCGATCGCCAACCCGGAGGCACCGGCCCGGGCGAACTCCTCGGCCAGCACGGCCGCGTAGCGGAAGTCCGGGGTGCCGCCACCGCCGTACTCCTCGGGCACAGCCAGGCCGAGCAGGCCCTGGCGGCCGGCCGCGAGCCAGACGGACCGGTCGACGATGCCCGCCTTCTCCCAGCGGTCGTAGTGCGGCAGCACCTCCTTGGCGAGGAAAGCCTTGACGGTGGCCCGGAAGTCGTCGTGCTGCTCGGTGAAGATCTCGCGCTGCACCGCTACTCTCCTTGCTCTGCTGCGGAGTTGACTGCGGGGGTGGCTACCGGAGAACTGCCCTCCGGCGGGCCGCCGCCCACCCCGGCGTCGAGGCCCGCCCCGGCGTCGAGGCCCAGCCCGGCACCGAGGCCGGGCACGCCCCAGTCCCTGGCCACCTCGGCGGTGTCCGCCCCCGGCCGGGCCGGCGGGCGGCGCAGCGCGCCGGGGGTGGCCGAGAAGCGGGGGGCGGGGGCGGGCTGGGTGACGCCGCCCGCCTCGACGTACGTCCCGCGCGCCGACAGGTGGTCGTCCACGACGGCCTGACGCATCGTCAGGACCGGTTCCACGCAGGCGTCGGAGCCCGCGAAGACGGCCTCCCACTCGGCCCTGGTCCGGGTGGCGAAGCGGGTGGCGATCCGGGCGCGGAGTTCGGGCCAGCGGGCGAGGTCGTACTGCCCGGGGGCGTCCGGGCCGAGGTCCAGCAGCCGGGCGAACTCGGCGTAGAAGCGCGGCTCCAGCGCGCCGACGGCCAGGTGCCCGCCGTCGGCGGCCCGGTAGACCGCGTAGAACGGCGCACCGCCGTCCAGCAGGTTGACGCCCCGGCGGTCCTGCCAGTGGCCGGCCGCGAGCAGGCCCCACAGCATGCTGCCGAGGTGCGCCGCGCCGTCCACGATGGCGGCGTCCACGACCTGGCCCGCGCCGGTGGACCGGGCGTGGTGCAGCCCGGCGAGCAGGCCGACGACCAGGTAGAGCGAGCCGCCCGCGTAGTCGCCCAGCAGGTTGGCCGGGATCCCGGGCGCCTCGTCGGCACCGCCGGGCGCCGCCACCATCCCGAGCACCCCGGCGACCGCCGCGTACCCGAGGTCGTGCCCGGCGGTCGCGGACCGCGGGCCCTGCTGCCCCCAGCCGGTCATCCGCCCGTACACCAGGGCCGGATTGCGCGCCAGGCAGTCCTGCGGGCCGACTCCGAGCCGCTCCGCGACGCCGGGCCGGTAGCCCTCGATCAGCAGGTCGGCCCGCTCGACCAGGTCGAGCACCAGTCCGGGCCCCTCAGGGGACTTCAGGTCGACCAGCACCGAGCGCTTGTTGCGGTTGCTGAGGTCGTACGCCGGGTCCGTCCCGAGCGGCGACGGGTCCGGCCGGTCCACCCGCACCACGTCCGCGCCGAGGTCCCCCAGCAGCATCGCCGCGAACGGCCCCGGCCCGATCCCGGCGAGCTCCACCACCCGCACGCCCGCCAGCGGCCCACCGGCCGACGGCGAGGGCATCTGCGACGGTGCCGGGCCGCGACCGCCCGGTGGACTGCTTGTGTCACGCACTGGCCGCAGACCCTTCGGGGTTTGACAGTAAAGCTGTAACACTCGGGATGATAGGCAAGCGACCCGCCGGTAACAAGACCTCCGCGCCGGTCCACCCACCCCCTTCCACCCCGCCGAACGCCGCACACTCCCCGCGCGACCGGAACCACCCCTGGCGTCACCGCCGGGGTGCGGGTGAGCAGGGCGGGGGTCGATCCCGCAGGGGCGTGCGGGGCCGGGGGAAATGGCCGGGCGAGTGTCGGCGTAATGGTCTATTCTCCGACCTGACCATTACGACGGATGACACCGATGACGGGGGACCACCATGACCACTGCCCAGCACACCGCCCGCACGGTCGTCGCCGTCTCCGAGCGCCTGGTGCTCACGCGGCCGCAGGAGGGGGACGTGGAGGCCATGTTCGCGGTGCACGGGGATCCGGAGACCAACCGGTACAACCCGCACGGCCCGCAGCGGGACAGGGCACAGGCGCAGGAGGCGCTGGACGGGTTCGTGGCCGACTGGGTGCGGGACGGCGTGGGGTACTGCGCCGTGTCGACGCGGGCGGAGCCGGAGGTGGTCATCGGGTACGCCGGGCTCTACCTGCACACGCTGGACGGCGAGCGGGTGTTCAACCTCTACTACCGGTTCCGGCCCTCCGCCTGGGGCCTGGGCTACGCGGCGGAGGCGGCGCGGGCGGCGATGGCGGAGGCGCGGCCGCGGTTCCCCGGAATCCCGGTGGTCGCCCTGATCCGGGCCGACAACCTGCCCTCCCGACGGCTCGCCGAGCGGCTCGGGCTGGTGGCGGACCCGGACGGGCGGGTCGACCAGGAGGACCGGCTGATCCACCGCATGGCCTGAGCCGAAGATCCCCCGCCGGGGGGAGGGGGATCGGGCCCCGGGCGGAGGACCGGGGCCGGGGCCCGGCGCGACCGTAGCGGCATGAGGATCAACGAAGGTGTCGTACGGGCCGGGGCTGCGTGGACGGCGGTGGCCGCGACGGGACCGTACCTGACGCTCAAACTGCTCTGGCTGACCGGCCATCCGGTGGGGTCGGACAGCCCCGGCGAGATGGACGGCCTGTGGCTGGTGAACCTGCTCACCTTCGGGATGGACGCGATCGCCGTCGCCCTGGCGCTGGCCTTCGTACGGCCGTGGGGGCGACGGGTGCCGGCCGGGCTGGTGGCGTTCCCGATGTGGGTGGCGACCGGACTGCTCGGCACGATCCTGGTGGCGCTGCCGCTGTCCCTGCTGAGCTCCCTGCTGCTGGGGCCGGAGCAGGGCAAGGCGCCGGACGACAAGGGGCTCAGCGACTGGGTCTTCCTGGTCGTGTACGGCGGCTTCACGGTGCAGGGCCTCGCGCTGCTGACCGCCTTCGCCCTGTACGCCCGGCGGCGCTGGGCCGGGCTGCGCACCGACCGGATCGGCGACCTGCCGGCCACCGCCACGCTGACCGTGCAGCGCGCCCTGGCCTGCGTGGCCGCGCTGCTCGCCGCCGGGGTCGCGGCGGCCCGGGTCTACTGGGCGGCGGGCGGCACCGCCGGGGTACCGGTCGCGATGGCCCAGGAGCACAACCGGGGCATGGCGGTGATGGACGGGGTGACCGCGGCGATGGCGGTGGCCGCGGCGGCGGCGCTGCTGGTGCTGGTGTTCCGGGTCCGGCCGCGGCGGCGGCTGCTCGTCCCGCTGCTGGTGGCCTGGACGGCGGCCGGCTCGCTGTTCGGCTGGGGCAGCTGGCAGTTGGTGGCCTTCGGGGCGAGCACCACCCGGGTGACCGACCTGGGGCGGGCGGTGCCCGGGCTGATGCCACTGGTGCAGGCCGGCCAGGTGGTCGCCGGGGTGCTGGTGCTGGCCGTCGGGGCGATCGCGCTCACCGAACGGGGAACCCGCGACAACGCCGCTGACGTAGAGTCACCCAGGTGATCACGGGGGCGGGCACGCGGTGGCGACGTGCGGCGGGGGCGCGGTGGCGGCGTGCGGAGGGCGCGTGGTGGCGGCGTGCGGCCGGGGCGATGGTCGGACGGCGGGCCCGGCTGCGCTGGGTGCACCTGGTGCTGGGCGGCGCGCTGCTGATGCCGTACTGGCTGCTGTCGGTGGTGCTGCTCGGGGCGCTCAACCCGGCGCAGGGGCAGCCCCGGCAACTGCTGATGCAACTCCTCGCGCTGTTCACCTCCCTGCCGATGGCCGCGGCCACCGCGCTGGTGCCGACGGTCCGGGGGCTGGAGGGCGCCGCCGCGCGGGCGCTCTGCACGGCCGCGCGGCCGGAGGAGCTGGCCACCGGCCCGGCCCGCGCCTGGCCCGCCCGGTGGCGCACGGCGCTCTGGTTCGTGCTGCACGTGTTCTTCGGCGGAGTGGTCGCCGGGATGTCCCTGGCCGGGACGCCGTTCGCGGTGGTGCTGATCCTCAACCTCGACGGGGTCCGGGACTTCGTCGCGTTCTGGGAGGACCGCTTCCCCGGCTGGATGGTCACCGGCCCCGCCCTCGGCGTCGGCGTCCTGCTGCTGATCGCCCTCACCAACGCCGGCTGCGGGGCGCTGCTCGCCCGCCTGGCGCCCGCCCTGCTCGGCCCCACCCCGGAGGAACGGCTGGTCGCCGCCGAGCGCCGGGCCACCGTACTCGCCCAGCGCAACCGGCTCGCCCGGGAGCTGCACGACTCGGTCGGACACGCGCTCAGCGCGGTCGGCATCCAGGCCTCGGCCGCAGCACGGGTCCTGCGCAGCAACCCCGACTTCGCCGCCGAGGCGCTGCACGCGATCGAGGAGACCGCGCGGGCGGCCGTCGCCGAACTGGACACCGTGCTCGGCCTGCTGCGCGAGGAGGACCCGGAGGCCACCGGGCCGGCCGGCCCCACCCTCGCCGGGCTGGACGACCTGCTGCGCCAACTGGCCCGCACCGGGGTGACGGTGGAAGCCGAACTCGCCCCCGGCCTGGCCGGCCTGCCCGCCCCGGTCTCCCGCGAGGCGTACCGGATCGTGCAGGAGGGCCTGACCAACGTGCTGCGGCACGCCGGCCCCGCCCCCGCCGGACTCCGGGTCGGGCTGGCCGGGGACCGGCTGGAGATCGAACTGACCAACCCGCTGGGCGCCACCCGCCCGAGCCGCCCCGGCGGCGGACGGGGACTGCGCGGGATCGGGGAACGCGCGACGGCCCTGCGCGGCGGCAGCACCGCGGGGCCGAGCGCGGACGGAACGACGTGGCGGCTGGCCGTCTGGCTGCCGGTGGGAGGAACCGCATGAGGAACGACGGGGGCACGGTGAACGGTGTGAACGCTGTGGACGGTGCCGGTGGCCCGAGCAGCCAGGGCGACCAGGGCGCTCCGGGCGACGTGGGCGACGTGGGCGACGGACGCGGTGCGGGCATCCGTGTGGTGATCGCGGACGACGAACGGCTGGTCCGGATGGGCCTGCGGGTGGTGATCGACGCCGAGCCGGACCTCACCGTGGTCGGCGAGGCCGCCGACGGCGCCGAGGTCGTCCCGCTGGTGCGCGAACTGCGGCCGGACGTGGTGCTGATGGACGTCCGGATGCCCGGCATCAACGGGATCCGGGCCACCGAGCAACTGGTCGGCGGGATGGCCGAACCGCCCAGGATCCTGGTGGTCACCACCTTCGAGCACGACGACCACGTGTACGACGCGCTGCGCGCGGGCGCCGCCGGGTTCCTCCTGAAGCGGGCACGGGCGGAGGAGATGGTGCAGGCCGTACGGCTGGTCGCGCGCGGGGACTCGCTGCTCTTCCCGACGGCCGTCCGCGAACTGGCGCTGCGCCACGGCGCGGACCGCCGCCGGGAGGCCGCGGTCGAGCGGGGACCGATCGGACGGCTGACCGACCGGGAGGGGCAGGTGCTGCGGCTGATGGCCACCGGGCTCAACAACGGCGAGATCGCGGCCCGGCTGGTGGTGAGTCAGGAGACGGTGAAGACGCACGTCGGCAGCGTGCTGGCCAAACTCGGCGCCCGGGACCGCACCCAAGCGGTCATCGCGGCCTACGAGTCGGGGTTCGTGCTGCCGGGCTGAGCCCGGCCGGAGGACGGTCACCGTACCTGGGTGTCGCACACCGGTTTCGCACACGGATTCCACCCCGCCGACACCGCGAGGTAAAGTGCGATTTTCCCCTCAACCGTCCGATACCTCCCGTATCGCCTGGAACGAACTGGTGGCCGCATGACAGTCCGGACCCGTCCCGCGCTCTGGTGGCGCATCGGCATCGTGCTCTCGGCGGGCCTCGGCCTGACCCTCGGGACAGCACCGCTGGTCTACTTCACCGTGCAGAGCAACGTGATCGTGCTCGGCTACTTCATCGGAGCGGTGTACTGGATGGTCCAGCGGGGCAGCGTGGACGCGCCCGCGCCCCGGCTGCGCGGCGCCGCCACCCTGTACATCCTGATCACCGGGCTGGTCTCGCACGTCCTGCTGCAGCACGGCGCCAACCCGCTGCCCGGGCTGGTCAGCGGGCCGGACAAGCTGGCCAACTGGTCCTCGTTCTTCCTGCACTACGTGACGCCGGTGATGGTGATCGTCGACTGGCTGGTGCTCAAGCCGCGCAACGCGGCGGCCTGGAAGGACATCCCGCTCTGGCTGGCCTTCCCGCTCGGCTACGCGGCGATCGTGCTCGCCCGCAACGCGCTCTTCGACGACTACCCGCTGCCCTACCCGTACTTCTTCTTCGACCCGACCACCAAGGGCTACGGCTACGTCTGGGGCCAGATCGCCCAGCTGACCGTCGAGTTCGTCCTGCTCGCCGCCCTCGTCATCGGACTGGACCGGCTCGGGACCCGGGTCGCGGACAAACTGCGGCCCGCTCCACAGGCCTGACGACCCGCGTGCCTGCCGACTCCGCTGGAGCCGACGGTTTTCCACCCGCCGTCAAAACGGTTTGCTGTCGATACCCCCTGGGACCGTTCCGCCGGGGCCCCGGGTAGGCCCGGAGGAGGAACCGGGTGCGGCGCGGCGGATGACGCCCCGGCGGCGAGGCCGGCCGTAGCGTCGGTGACAGCGGCGGCGGAGGGGTTCCGCGGGGGAGGCCGGGATTCGGCGGAGGCCGGAGATGACGCACGGGCCGACGAGGACACGCAGGGGAATCGGCAGGGCGGGGGCCGCGGTGGTGGCGCTCGCGACGGCGGCGGGGCTGGCGGCGCCGGCGGCGGCCGCGGACCGGGGAGGGCCGGGCAACCCCTTGACGGGGATCTGGCGGACGGACGGCTACGGCCTGGTGATCGCGGTCTCCGGGGGCCGGCTCACCACCTACGACGTGACCGGGCACAGCTGCGTGCCCGGCTGGATCACCGCCACGCAGTCCGGGACGCCCGGCCCGGACGGCACCACCCGGTACACCGTGGGCACCAACGCTCTGACGCTCACCCCGGCCGGGCGGAACCGGGCGGTCGAGCGCGAGGAGGGCGGGGTCGGCAGCAAGACGCTGGACCGTCTCGACGCGCTGCCGGCGCTGTGCGCCCGGCCGGCGCCGAACGACCCGCTCGCGGTCTTCGACCGGTTCTGGGAGACCTTCGAGGAGAACTACCCCTTCTTCGCGGCCAAGGGCATCGACTGGCACGCCGTCCGGGACGAGCAGCGGCGCAGGATCACCCCGACGACGACCGTCGAGGAGTTGCAGAACGTCCTGATCGACATGCTCCGGCCGCTGGGCGACGCGCACACCGGCCTCGCCCGGGTGGTCGACGGGGCGCCGAAACCGGTCTTCGGCGGACGGCGGCCCGGCTCGACGGTGCGCACCGACGAGCTGAAGGCGCGGGCCCTTCAGGCGTCGGCCGCCCAGCTGACCGGCCCGGAGCAGACCTTCGCCGGCGGCCGGCTCGGCGTGGGCCGGCTCCCCGGCGGCATCGGCTACTTCCGGGTGAGCAGCTTCGACGACTACACCGGCGGCGACTACCGCAGCCAGGTCGCCGAGCTGGACCGGGCCCTGGACGCCCTGCTGGCCGGCCCGGACCGGCCCACCGGACTGGTCGTCGACGTGCGGCTGAACGGCGGCGGTTCGGACGCGCTCGGGCTGCACATCGCCGCCCGGCTGACCGACCGCCCCTACCTCGCCTACCGGAAGGTGGCGCGGGACGACCCGGCCGACCCGACGGTGTTCACCCGGCCCGAACCGGTCACCGTGCGGCCCTCGGCGGGCGCGCACTTCACCGGTCCGGTGACGATCCTGACCTCCTCGATCTCGGCCAGCGCGGCGGAGACCTTCACCCAGGCCATGACGGGCCGCTCCCCCCGGGTGCTCCGGATCGGCGAGAACACCCAGGGCGTCTTCTCCGACGTGCTGATCAAGACGCTCTCGCCGGAGCTCATGGTCGTCCTGCCGAATGAGAAGTACCTCACCAGGAGCGGCAGCACCTTCGACGGACCGGGCATCCCGCCGAACCTGCGCACCCCGGTGTTCACCCCCGGCGAGCTGGCCGCGCTCAGGGACTCGGCCCTGAGCACGGCCCGCCGGGTGCTCGCCGAGGACGCCCGGGGTGAGCAGGGTGGCCAAAGCGACGGGAGCGAGGAGTAGCGGCGGTGCCCGCGGCCCCGGCCGGGTCCGCTACATCGGATCCACCGCCCTCAGTTCGCCGTCCAGCTCCAGCCACCTGGTCACGCCCAGGCCGCGCAGGAACGGCACGTCGTGGCTGGCCACGATCAGCGCCCCCTGGTAGGCGGCCAGCGCCTGGGTGAGCTGGCGGACGCTGGCGAGGTCCAGGTTGTTGGTCGGCTCGTCGAGCAGCAGCAGCTGCGGCGGCGGGTCGGCCAGCAACAGGGCGGCCAGCGTGGCGCGGAACCGCTCGCCCCCGGAGAGGGTGGCGGCCGGCTGGTCGGCCCGGGCGCCCCGGAACAGGAAGCGGGCGAGCCGGGCGCGGATCGCGTTGTCCCCGGCGGCGGGGGCGAACAGCTTGACGTTCTCCACGACGCTGAGCCCCTCGTCCAGCAGGTCGAGCCGCTGCGGGAGGTGCCGCAGCGCCACCGGGGCGGTGATCTCCCCCTCCAGCGGGGCGAGTTCGCCCGCGATGGTGCGCAGCAGGGTGGACTTGCCGGACCCGTTGCGGCCGGTCAGCGCGATCCGCTCGGGGCCGCGCAGGTCCAGCTCGGCGGTGACGCCGTGCGGCAGCCGGACCTTCTGCAGGGTGAGCACCGTGCGCCCGGCCGGGACCGCCGTACGGGGCAGGTCGATCCGGATCTCGGCGTCGTCCCGGACGGCCTCCTCGGCCTCGGTGAGCCGCGCCCTGGCCTCCTCCAACCGCTCGGTGTGCATGCCCTGGAGACGGCCGGCCGTCTCCTGGCCCTTGCGCTTGAGCATGCCCCGGAAGATGTGCGGGTCGTTGCGGGTGACCGAGCGCTTCTTGCCGTACGCGACGCTGCGGTCCAGCCGGGACCGGGCGTCGACCAAGTCCCGCTTCTGACGCTGGACGTCGGCCTCGGCGTTGCGCAGCAGCCGCTCGGCCGTCTCCTGCTGGGCGGCGAGCGTGCGCTCGTACGCCTCGAAGTTGCCGCCGTACCAGGTGACGTCGCCGTCCCGGAGGTCGGCGATCTGGTCGACGTGCCGCAGCAGCTCGCGGTCGTGGCTGACGACCAGCATCACGCCGTGCCACCCGGCCACCGTCTCGTAGAGCCGCTCGCGGGCGGCCCGGTCGAGGTTGTTGGTGGGCTCGTCGAGCAGCAGGACGTCGGGGCGGGCCATCAGCAGGGCGGCCAGCCGCAGCAGGACCGCCTCACCGCCGGAGAGTTCGCCGGTGGTGCGGTCGAGGCCGAGGCGCTGCAGGCCGAGCCGGTCGAGCGTGGCCCGGGCGCGCTCCTCGACGTCCCAGTCGTCGCCGACGGCGTCGAAGTGGCGCTGGTCGGTGTCGCCGGACTCGATGGCGTGCAGGGCCTCGCGGGCGGCGCGGACGCCGAGCGCCTCGTCCACCCGCAGCGTGGTGTCGAGCGTCAGGCCCTGCGGCAGGTAGCCGAGTTCGCCGTCGACCCGGACGGTGCCGCCGGTCGGGGTGAGGTCCCCGGCGATCAGCCGCAGCAGGGTGGACTTGCCCGCGCCGTTGAGCCCGATCAGGCCGGTGCGGCCGGGGCCGACGGCGAGGTGGAACCCGTCCAGGACGGGCTTGCCGTCGGGCCACTCGAACGCGAGGTCGGTGCAGAGGACGGCGGTGGTGGGTTGTGCCATGAAGGCCTCCCGGGTTGGTTGCCGAAGGGGTGGTGAGCAACACGGGGAGACACCGCGGGTGCGGAACCGGTACGGCCGGAGGAAGGAAGGGGTGACGTCACACGGAGGATCGCCACGGGGCCGTGACTGAGGTCGCACACTCGCGCACCACGCGGCAAGAGGGCCTGCGTGGCGGGGCGGTGTCCCGGGACCTCAGTAGATCAACGGCCTTCTCCTTGTCTGGCTGACGACCCTGACCACGTTAGGTACCCCGGAAGACGCGTGCAACCGGTTTTCCGGGCCGCGGCGGAGGCCGCGGAGGAGGCCGCGGTCAGCGCCCCGACGATGGCCCGACGGAGGCTCCGTGCCGATCCGGTGCCGATCCGGTGACAGCCTCGTCCCAGCCGGGGTCGGGTTTAAGGACTTCCTTATCCACATGGCAGACTCCTCCACTGCCATACCTGCGGCCCCGGGGCCGCACCCGAGGAACGGGCCGTATGGCGGTAGTCAACAGGGGGATTTGAACTCATGTCACCGATATCCCGGCCGAGCCGAGCCGTCCTGGGCGCCTCCGTCGCCGCGCTGACCATGGTGGTCGCCACCGCGTGCGGACCGGACAACGCCGACCCGGCCGGAGCCCAGACCACGGCTCCCACGGTCGCGGCCAGCGCCTCCGGCAAGCCGGGCGCGGCTCCGATCAAGCTTCCGACGGTCGAGGAGCTGAAGACCTGGAAGCTCGATGACTGGGACAAGTGGGCCCAGGCGAACGTCATCACCCCGGCGGTCAAGGGCTACTGGACCCTGCAGAAGCTGCTGAACGCCAAGCCGAAGCCGCTGCCGCAGGCCCCGGCCCAGGACCCGACGCAGGCGCCCGCCCAGCCGACCGCGCAGCCGACCAGCGCGGCCCCGGCCCCGGCCCAGCCCACCGCGGCGCAGCCGCCGGCCGGCCCGGACCAGATGCCCGCCATGGTCCCGGCGAAGCCCGTCGCGCACCCGTTCCCGAAGAACATGCACGTCAACGGCAAGATCTTCTTCAAGGACGGCAACGAGGACTACGTGTGCTCCGGCACCGTCGTCTCCGACCCGGCCAACCCGGGCAAGAGCAACCTGGTGTGGACCGCGAGCCACTGCCTGCACGGCGGCAAGGGCAACAAGTACTACACCGACATCACCTTCGCCCCGGCCTTCAACAGCAACGGCGTGCTGAGCAACGGCAACAAGCAGAAGTCCAAGCTGGACGACGCCGAGCCGTACGGCGAGTGGGGCGCGACCGCCGGCATGGTCTCGCCGCAGTGGACCGGCGAGGCCGACCCGGAGCACGGCGGCCCGTGGAGCCAGTACGACTTCGGCATCATCAAGGTCGCCAACCCCGACCCGAACGGCAAGTCGCTGGAGGAGACCGTCGGCGGCTCGGTGCCGCTTTGGTTCAACGCCCCGCGCGACCAGCTGGCCGCCGTCTCCAACTACGGCTTCCCGGAGGGCAAGCCCTTCGACGGCGTCGAGCTGGAGCACTGCGACGGCGGCAAGCCGTCCAAGAAGACCGGCGACCCGAGCCGCCCGGCGATGCTGCTGATCGGCTGCAACATGACCGGCGGCAGCAGCGGCGGCGGCTGGTTCGCGACCAAGGACGGCAAGCCGGCCCTGGTCAGCGACACCTCCATCGGCAACGGCGCGAACACCTACGAGGCCGGTCCGTACCTGGAGGACGTGGCCCAGCACATGTTCGAGTACTTCTCGAAGAAGGCCAAGTGATCCACCGGGGATGATCCCCACCGGTCCCGGGGGCCGCGGCTGCCACAGCCGCGGCCCCCGGGCCTTTCCGTCTCCCCGGGTTCTCCGTCCCCGGTCGGGGCCCTGCGCTCGGCTTTTTCCGGTGGCGCCCCCGCTCCTCTTACAATCGGCCCCATCATGAGCGCCACACTCGTAGTCAAGGACCTCAGCGCCGGCCACGGCGAACGCACCCTCTTCTCCGGCCTGGACCTGGTCATCGCCCCCGGCGACGTGATCGGTCTGGTCGGCGTGAACGGCGCCGGAAAGTCGACCCTGCTGCGCCTGCTGGCGGGCCTGGACACCCCCGAGGGCGGATCGCTGCGGCTGAGCCCGGCCAGTGCCAACGTCGGCCACCTGCCGCAGGAGCCGGAGCGGCGCGAGGGCGAGTCGGTGCGCGAGTTCCTGGCCCGCCGCACCGGCGTCTCGGCCGCCCAGGCCGCGCTGGACGAGGCCACCGAGGGCCTGGTCGAGGGCCGGCCGGGCGCCGACGACGCGTACGCGGTCAGCCTGGACCGCTGGCTGGAGCTCGGCGGCGCCGACCTGGAGGAGCGGGCCGAGGAGGTCGCCGACTCGCTCGGGCTGAAGGTCTCGCTCGACCTGCCGATGACCGCGCTCTCCGGCGGCCAGGCCGCCCGGGCCGGCCTCGCCTCACTGCTGCTCTCCCGCTACGACGTCTTCCTGCTCGACGAGCCCACCAACGACCTCGACCTGGACGGCCTGGAGCGGCTGGAGGCCTTCGTCAAGGGCCTGCGCGCCGGCACCGTGCTGATCAGCCACGACCGCGAGTTCCTGGCCCGCACCGTGACCAAGGTGCTGGAGCTGGACCTGCACCAGCAGCAGGTCAACCTTTACGGCGGTGGCTACGAGGCGTACCTGGAGGAGCGGGCGGTGTCCCGCCGGCACGCCCGCGAGGAGTACGAGGAGTACGCCGACACCAAGGCCGGGCTGGAGGCCCGCGCCCGGATGCAGCGCGGCTGGATGGAGCACGGCGTGCGCAACGCCCGCCGCAAGTCCTCCGACAACGACAAGATGGGCCGCGCGGTGCGCGCCGAGTCCACCGAGAAGCAGGCCTCCAAGGCCCGCCAGACCCAGCGGATGATCGAGCGGCTGGACGTGGTCGAGGAGCCGCGCAAGGAGTGGGAGCTGCGGATGGAGATCGCCACCGCGCCGCGCTCCGGCTCGGTGGTCGCCACCCTGCGCGGGGCCACCGCCCGGCGCGGCGACTTCTCCTTCGGCCCGGTGGACCTGCAGATCGACTGGGCCGACCGGGTCGCCATCACCGGCGCCAACGGCGCGGGCAAGTCCACGCTGCTGGCCGCCCTGCTCGGCCGGCTCGAACTCGACGGCGGCAGCGCGACCCTGGGCTCCGGCGTGGTGGTCGGCGAGGTGGACCAGGCGCGCGGTCTGTTCCTGGGCGGCGAGCCGCTGGCGGAGGCCTTCTCCGCCGCCGTGCCGGAGCTCTCGCCGGAGGACGTCCGCACCCTGCTGGCCAAGTTCGGCCTCAAGGCGGTGCACGTCATGCGCCCGGCCGGCACCCTCTCCCCGGGCGAGCGCACCCGGGCCGCGCTGGCGCTGCTGCAGGCCCGCGGGGTCAACCTGCTGGTGCTGGACGAGCCCACCAACCACCTGGACCTGCCCGCGATCGAGCAGCTGGAGTCCGCGCTGTCCTCGTACACCGGCACCCTGCTGCTGGTCACCCACGACCGGCGGATGCTGGACACCGTCGCGGTGAACCGGCGGATCGAGGTCCGGGACGGGCGGGCGCACGAGCTGTAGCCGTCCCGTGGGCGGGCCTGCCCGTGGGACGGCCCGCCCGTGGACCGGTCTGCCCCGCCCAGGGTCGACCCGGGCCGCAGATTGGTCTCTACCTCTTCCCGGAGGGGCCGTCATGTGCTGTGCTGTCCGCCATGGTTGACAGTGCAGAGAGCGCCGTGGCGGGGACGTCCCACCCGACCGTCCCCCTCACCCCCATGACGGTCCCGGCCCACGAGGCCGAGGCCCGCAGCAGGTCCTTCCACGACGTGATGGCCCAGCGCCGGACCGTCCGCGACTACTCCACCCGCCCGATCCCGGACGGGGTGGTCGAGTGGGCGGTCCGGACCGCGAGCACCGCCCCCAGCGGCGCGCACGTCCAGCCCTGGCGGTTCGTGGTGATCACCGACCCGGAGCGCAAGCGGCGGCTGCGCGAGGCGGCCGAGGCCGAGGAGCGCGAGTTCTACGGGCACCGGGCGTCGGAGGAGTGGCTGGCGGCGCTGGCGCCGATCGGCACCGACTGGCGCAAGCCGTTCCTGGAGGACGCGCCCGCCGTGATCGTGGTCTTCGAGGTGCACAAGGGACCGGACTCGCCGCGCCCGTACTACACCAAGGAGTCGGTGGGGATCTCGGTCGGACTGCTGCTGGCCGCCCTGCACCAGGCCGGGCTGGCCACGCTGACCCACACCCCGAGCCCGATGAGGTTCCTCAACGAGGTGTGCGACCGCCCGGCCGAGGAGCGGGCGGCGTACGTGATCCCGGTCGGCTACCCGGCCGAGGGGGCGCGCGTGCCGGACCTGCGGCGCAAGGAGCTCGACGAGGTGATGGTCCGGCTCTGACGCGCCGGGGCGGCGAGCCCGCGCGCCCGCCGTCAGGGGGTCCGGCGGGGGCCCGGATGGTGACAGGTCCGGGCCAAGGACATAATCGCCGACATGAGCCAAGCGCAGCCACGGTCCTGTGACCCGACCCCGGCCCGAGGGGACCGCACGGCCGACCGGGAGCGGTCGGCCGACCGGGAGCGGGCGGCCGACCGGGAGCACACCAGCGAACGGGAACAGGCCGGCGAACGGGAACAGGCCGGCGAACGGGACCGCACCGCCGACCGGGAGCGGTCGGCCGGCACCGCGCCGGCGGCCGGACGGGCCCGGACGGCCGCGGAGGTGACCGCCGGGCGCCCGCCCGAGCTGCTGCGGCTGCCCGGCGGCCTCTGGCTGCGCCGCCGCAGCAGCACCCACGCGGTGGCGCTGAACCGGGCCGTCCGCGCCAACCTGGACCACCTGCGGCCGTGGATGGAATGGGCGGCCGAGGCCCCCACCCGGGCGCAGACCGCCGAGCTCACCCGGGCCGGCTCCGCCGCCTGGGAGGCCGGCACCGACTTCATGTACCTGGTCGGCCTGGACGCCGAACCCGGCGGCGTGATCGGCGCCTTCGGCCTGCACGGGCGGATCGGCCCGGGCGCGCTGGAGATCGGCTACTGGGTCGCCACCGGCCACGTCGGCCGGGGCATCGCCACCACTGCGGCCGGGGCGCTGACCGAGGCCGCGCTGGCCCTGCCCGGGATCACCAGGGTGGAGATCCGCTGCGACCGGGCCAACGCCGCCAGCGCCGCCGTCCCGCGCAAGCTCGGCTACCGGCTGGACCGGGTCACCGCGACCGCCGTCCGGGCCCCGGGCGAGACCGGCCGACAGCTGGTGTGGGTCAAGGAGCGGCCCGGGGCCGCCCCGGACGCGGCTGTCCGGAACGGCCACGACTCGGACGGTCGGTAGCGCTCGCCGGTCAGTAGCGCTCGCCGGTCGGCGCCGGCAGCGCGTCCAGCTCGGCGAGGTCGGCCGCCGAGAGCGTCACCTCGGCCGCACCCACGTTGTCCACCAGGTAGCGCGGCGTCCTGGTCCCGGGGATCGGGAAGACGTACCGGCCCTGTGCCAGCACCCAGGCCAGCGCCACCTGCGCCGGCGTGGCCCCGATCCGCTCGGCGACCTCCCGGACCTTCGCCACCAGCGCCAGGTTCGCCTTCAGCGCGTCCTGCTGGAAGCGCGGCAGCCGACGGCGGAAGTCGTCCGCGGGCAGCTCGTCGAAGGAGGAGATGCTGCCGGTCAGGAAGCCGCGGCCGAGCGGGGAGAACGGCAGCAGGGCGATGCCCTGCTCCTCGGTGTACGGCAGGACCTCGGCCAGCGCGTCCCGGGTCCACAGCGACAGCTCGTTCTGCACGGAGGCGACCGGGTGCACCGACTGCGCCCGCTTGATCTCCTCGACGGTCACCTCGGAGAGGCCGATGTTGCGGACCTTGCCGGCCGCGACCAGCTCGGCGAACGCGCCCCAGGTCTCCTCGATCGGGACCTCCGGGTCGATCCGGTGCAGCTGGTAGAGGTCGACGTGGTCGGTACCCAGGCGACGCAGGCTCTCGTCGATCGAGCGGCGCACGTGCTCGGGCCGGCCGTTGCGCTCCGTCTGGCCCTCCCCGCCGGGGACGATGCCGACCTTGGTGGCAAGGAAGGCGCGCTCCCGGTACGGGCCGGCCAGTGCGGCGCCGACGACCTCCTCGTTGGTGTACGGGCCGTACATGTCGGCGGTGTCGATCAGGCTGACGCCGAGGTCCAGCGCCTGCCGGATCACCCGGACGGAGTTCTCGTCGTCCCGGTTCTGCACGTCGTAGGCCCAGGTCATGCCCATGCAGCCGAGGCCGATGACGCCGGTCTGCGGACCGTTGGTACCGAACGGGGCGTTGCGCATGACGGTGCTCCTGTCGTGGGTGCCGCGTGGCCGGCGTGCCGTCCCGCGGTTCGCGTGGTGGTGCGTGATCAACGCCTTCAGCTTTCACCTTGGAGTGCACTCGAGGTCAAGCCCGTTCCGGCCCACTCGCGGAACCCGCCCGCCAGGACCAGCTCGGCGAGTGCCGCGTACCCGCCCGCCCCCGGGTGCGCGCCGTCCCCCGCCGCGGCCTCGGCCGCCCAGACCGGGTGGGCCGCGAGCGCCTCCGTGACGTCGACGAACGGGACTTCGGCGGCGGCGCAGATCCCGGCCATCCCCGGGACGAGCTCACGCAGCCGGTCCAGGTGGGCCGTTCCCCCGCAGACCACCGGCGGCGGGCCGACCACCAGCACGCCCAGGCCGAGGTCGCGGGCTCCGTCGAGCAGCGCGGCGAGGTTGCGCAGGGTCTCGTCGGGCGCCACGCGCGGTGCGCCGTCCTCCTCCATCGCGTCGTTGGCGCCGAAGGAGAGCACCAGCCGGTTGTCCGCCCCGGGGGCGGTCCGCGCCTCGACCTCGGCCTGCCAGCGGTGTCTCACCCGGGCCGAGGTGTCGCGCCGGACCCCGAGGTTGAACGCGGTGGCGGCCGGGGCGGCGGCCTGCAGTGCCCGGCCGACCCAGCCGCGGAACTCCGGGTCGCCGAGGCCCTGGACGAAGGAGTCGCCGAGGAAGCAGATCCGAGGAGCGTCGTCGCCGTTTCGTATGGTCATCGGCCCACCGTAGAGGTGCGATCGGGGCGCGCGATTCCGGTCTCACCACCCGGGCACGACGAACCGGCCGTCAACCCCGCACCGTTCTTCCCGGACCTTTCACCGGGCCGCCACAGGTGCCCCTCCGTCAAACCGGCGCGGGAGAGCACGTTCACGAACCGTCCGCACCACCGGGCGCCGTCCGTCCGGCCTTGGCAGAGCCCATCGCGGCGGTCGACGCTCTGCACACGGCCGATCATCGGCTCGTCAGGTCATGGCCGGGCCGCTGCCAGGCCCGTCCTTTCACGTCCGGCCACATCCGGCCACGTCCATTCGGGAGGAACCCCATGCAGCTCTCGCGCACCCGCATCGCCGCCGTCGCCCTGCTCGCCGCCGCCACCACCGCGCTCGCCGTCCCGGCCCACGCCGCCGGCGGGAACCGCGCGCTCAGCCACTTCGACGACGGCAGCTTCGAGTCGCCCAAGGCCCCGGCGAACTCCTTCAGCACCCTGAGTGCCGGTCAGGTCATCGGCCCGTGGCGGGTCACCGCCGGCAACGTCGACCTGATCGGCGCCGGCTTCTGGCAGGCCGCCGAGGGCGACCAGTCCGTCGACCTCAACGGCAACACCACCGGCACCATCGCCCAGACCTTCACCACCGTCCCGGGCACCACCTACTCGGTCACCTACGCGCTGGCCGCCAACCCCGCGGGCGGGCCGGCCGTGAAGACCGGCCGGGCGCTGATCGACGGCCAGGACTTCCAGGACTTCTCCTTCGACTCCACCGGAAAGACCCTGGCCGCGATGGGGTACGTGGGACGGCAGTTCAGCTTCGTGGCGCAGAACTCCTCCACCACCCTGACCTTCGCCAGCACGGTTGCGGGGGCGTACGGGCCGGTGCTCGACAACGTGCAGGTGAAGGAGTGCAAGCCGTGCTGCGGCTGACCGGCGGGAGCCCGCGGCGCCGCCGCCTTAACCCCCGCTAAAACCTGCCCTCGGTGAGGCCTCCGGTGCGGGGAAGTGCTTGACGTGCACAGCTGGTCTAGTCCAGTTTGATGCTCAGCACCGCGCTCCCCCGCACCGGACCACCCCAGGCCGCCGCCCGACCCGCGCCCCCCTCGCGGCGCGGGCGGCCCACCACGTCCCGAGAGGCACCCCCATGCCCAGCGCGCTCCAGCACGCCCCCACGCACCGCCGTCCCACCGGCCGGACCACCCTGCTGAGCCTCGCCGCCGCCACCACGCTGGCCGCGAGCGGAATCGCCGTCCTCGCCGGGAACGCCGGAGCCGCCGACGGCAACCTGCTCGCCAACGGCGGCCTGGAGAGCGGCGCGCTCACCCCCTGGAGCTGTTCCGCCGGCACCGGCAGTGTCGTCAACTCCGGTGCGCACAGCGGTAGCTACGCACTGAAGGGGGCGGTCGGCGCGAGCGACACCGCGCAGTGCGGGCAGACCGTCAGCGTCCGGCCCAACACCGCCTACAGCCTCAGCGCCTCGGTACAGGGCCAGTACGTCTACCTCGGCGCCACCGGCAGCGGCGTCACCGACCCCGCCACCTGGACCCCGGGCGGCACCGGCTGGCAGCAGCTGTCCACCAGCTTCACCACCGGCCCGGCCACCACCAGCGTCACCGTGTACCTGCACGGCTGGTACGGGCAGGGCGGCTACCTCGCCGACGACATCACGCTGACCGGCCCCGGCGGCACGCCCACCACCCCGCCGCCCACCTCGACGACGCCGACCCCGACCGGCACCCCCACCGGCACGCCGACCGGTTCTCCGACCGCGACGCCCACCGGCGGCCCGAGCACCCCGCCGCCGAGCACCGCGCTCCCGGTCGCCCCGTACATCGACATGGGCGCCTGGCCCACCCCGTCCATGCCCGACCTCGCCAAGGCCGGCAACCTCAAGGGCTACACGATGGGCTTCGTCACCGGCGTCGGCTGCAAGGCCAGCTGGTTCAACGCCTACGACCCGCGCACCGGCTGGGCCAAGGACCAGATCGACGCGCTGCGCGCCGCGGGCGGGGACGTCAAGGTCTCCTTCGGCGGCGCCAGCGGCACCGAACTCGCCGCCGCCTGCACCTCGGTGGACTCGCTGTTCGCCGAGTACGACGCCGTGGTGAAGGCCTACGGCCTGCGCTACGTTGACTTCGACATCGAGGGCGCGGCGATCGCCGACACCGCCGCCAACGACCGCCGCTCCGCCGCGCTCGCCAAGCTGCAGCAGGCCCACCCCGGCCTCAAGGTCTCCTTCACCCTGCCGGTCCTGCCGGAGGGCCTGACCGCCGAGGGCGTCGCCATCGTCAAGTCGGCCCGCGACGCCGGGGTGAACACCGACCTGGTCAACATCATGGCGATGGACTACTACCGCGGCGGGACGGACTACGGCAACGCCGCCGTCCAGGCCGCCCAG
Organism: Kitasatospora xanthocidica; assembly: GCF_014656195.1. GTDB lineage: Bacteria > Actinomycetota > Actinomycetes > Streptomycetales > Streptomycetaceae > Kitasatospora > Kitasatospora xanthocidica. The sequence goes on from NZ_BNBY01000004.1 coordinate 39,224, forward strand.
TCGCTGTTCGGCCAGCTCAAGGCGCTCCACCCGGCGAAGACCGACGCCCAGCTCTGGGCCATGGTCGGCGTCACCCCGATGATCGGCGAGAACGACGACCACCAGGTCTACGACCAGGCGGACGCCCGGCAGCTGGTGGCCTTCGCCCAGCAGAACCACCTCGGTCTGCTCGCCTTCTGGGACGCCACCCGGGACGCCAACGCCTGCACCGGCGGCTCGCTCTCCAAGTGCACCAACATCCCGCAGCAGCCGTACGAGTTCGCGAAGCTCTTCGCCCAGTACGCGGGCTGAGCCCGACCCGATCGCGCCTGCGGCCGCGGCCGCCCACCGGTCGGCTTCGGCGGCCACGAGCCCGACGGGCGCCGGGTCGGCTCGCTGACGTCCGACTGCGGCTGAGGCTCCGGCTACGGCTGAGGCCCGGCCAGGGCCGCGCCCGAAGAAATTGGCATCTCATCGTCCCGGACCGTCGACTACTGTCCGTCCCATCTGTACGGCACGAGGGGGCGGCCATGACGGTCCGGGACAACCACAACCAACGAGACACGATCCTTGCCACCGGCGACGCCGGCCGCGCAGGCTGCTTCGAGAGCGCGCGAGAGACCGGCCGCGACGCCGACCTCACCGCCGAGGAACTCGCCGCGTTCAGCCGCACCCTCGGCCGCCTGCGGGCACTCCCCCCGACCGACCACACCCGGCTGCACGCCGAGCGGCAGCTCAACTCCTTCGTCATGGAGAACCGCAAGCGCCGCCGCCAGGAGGCCCGGCAGGCCGTCCGCGACGCCGACACCGCACTGCTCACCGCCACCGCGACCGGCAGCCGGAACCGGCGCGAGGACGCGCCGCTCGCCCCCGGGGGCGGACCCGTCGGCGAACTGCGGATACCGCGCAAGTGCTATGTCTGCAAACAGGCTTACCGCCAGGTCGACGGCTTCTACCACATGCTCTGCCCGGACTGCTCGGCCGACAACACCACCCGCCGCGACCTGCGGACCGACCTGCGCGGGCGGCGCGCGCTGCTCACCGGCGGGCGGGTGAAGATCGGCTTCCAGCTCGCCCTGATGATGCTGCGCGACGGCGCCGAGCTGACCGTCACCAGCCGCTTCCCGCAGGACGCCGTCCGCCGCTTCCGCGCCGCCGAGGGCAGCGAGCAGTGGTGGGACCGGCTCACCGTGGTCGGCATCGACCTCCGCGACCCGCGCCAAGTCCTCGGCCTGACCGAGCAGTTCCGCACCGAAGGACGTCCGCTCGACATCCTCGTCAACAACGCCGCCCAGACGCTCCGCCGCCCGCCCGAGTCGTACGCACTGCTGGCCGCCGGCGAGCAGGAGGCCCTGCCCGCCGCCGACCGCCGGGCGATCAGCCACGCCCCCGGCTTCCTCCCGGCCGCCACGCACTCCCAACTGGCCTACGGCGCCGGGCCGTTGCCCGGGATCGGCGGGTTCGGGGGGAACGCGGGGATCGACGCGCTCGGCGAGCTCGACGGCCTGGGCGGGTTCGGCGGCACGGGTCGGTTCGGCGGCATAGGTGGGTTCGGCGGCATAGGTGGCCCGGGTGACCTGAGCCTCCGTACCGACGAGGCCGGACTGCTGCCCGACCTCGCCCCCGCCAACTCCTGGTCCGCCACGCTCGGTTCGCTCGACCCGGCGGAGGTCCTGGAGGTCCAGCTGGTCAACGCCCTCGCCCCGGCCCTGCTCTGCGACCGGCTGCTGCCCCTGCTGCTGGCCTCCCCGCACCCCGCCCGCTACATCGTCAACGTCACCGCGGTGGAGGGCCGGTTCGCCGTACGGAAAAAGACCAACCGGCACCCGCACACCAACATGGCGAAGGCCGCGCTCAACATGCTCACCCGCACCAGCGCCGCCGAACTCGCCACCCAGGGCGTGCACATGTGCGCCGTCGACACCGGCTGGATCACCGACGAGAACCCGGCACCCAAGAAGGCCCACCTGGCCGAGCGGGGCTTCCGGACGCCGCTCGACATCGTGGACGGCGCGGCCCGCGTCTACGACCCGATCGTGCGGGGCGAGGCCGGGCACCCGGTGTCCGGGGTGTTCCTCAAGGACTACCGGGTGGCGGAGTGGTGACGGCCCAGGTGTCGTAGCTCAGGTGTCGCGGCTCAGGTGTCGCGGCTCAGGTGTCGCGGCTCAGGTGTCGCGGCTCAGGTGTCGTAGCTGCCGCACCAGGGCTCGTGGAACCCCAGGCCGTCCGGGTGGAGCTCGGCGGTGAAGCGGTAGTCCTCCTCGTCCTCCTCCACCTCGTCGTCCTCCTCGACGACGAGCCCGAACAGCTCGCCGTCGACCCGGACTTCGAACGGCGCGATCGCGATGTCCCGGTACTCCCGGCCGGGCAGGGCGTCGAGCCACCCGTCCAGCAGTCGGCGGGCCTCGGCGCCCGTGCCGGCGGGCTCGATGCTCGAATCGAGGTGCCGGCCGGCGGCGTCGAAACGGTGCAGCACCGCGTACCACCCCGGGCGGCCGGCCGGCCCGGTGACGGAGGCGAAGAACTCGCCGCCCTGCCAGCGGCCGACGGTACGGGTGCGCCCTTCCGGCTCGTGCCGGATCGGGATCAACTCGGGGACGTTCATGGTCGAACCGTAGCCGCGACCTGCGACAACGGCCCGGCCCGGCCCGGCCCGGGGACACTCCCCCGGGCCGGGCCGCGTCCTCGGGTACCTCGGCGCCTCAGCGCCCGGTGGGCAGGTTGGCTCCGCCGGTGCAGTCGAGGACCACGCCCGTCACGAAGGTGTTGGCCGCGAGCATGTGGATCGCCCGGGCGACGTCCTCGGCGCGACCGACCCGGCCGACCGGGGTGGTCGCGGCGAGGCCCTCGAAGAGCGCGGTGCGCTGCTCCGCCGGGACGCGGCCCCACCACGGGGTGTCGATGACACCGGGCGAGACGGCGTTGACCCGCAGCGGGGCGAGCTCGACGGCCAGCGGCGGGACCATCGCCTCCAGCGCGCCGTTGATGGCGGCCAGCCCGGCGGTGCCGGGGATGGCGGCACGGGCGGAGGCCGCGGTGATCAGGGTGACCGAACCGTCCGCGCGCAGGTGCGGCAGGGCCGCCTGCAGGACGCGGACCTGCGGCCAGAACTTGGCGTCGAAGCCGGTCGCGAGATCGGCCAGGTCGAGCCCGGCGAACGGGCCGCTGCCGGCCGCGCCGCTGACCGCGACGACCAGGTGGTCCACGGCGCCCTCCGCCGCGAAGAAGGCGGCGACCGCGGCGGGGTCGGCCGCGTCCAGCTGCCGGCCGGTGACCTTGCCGCCGATCCGGGCGACGGCCGCGTCCAGCCGCTCACGGTCACGGCCGGTGACCACGACCTCGGCCCCGTCGGCCGCGAAGGCGGTGGCGGCCGCCTCACCGATGCCCGAGCTGCCGCCCATCACGACGACGCGCTGACCGGCGAAGAGGTTTGACGCAGTGCTCATGGTGGGGCCTTTCAGCTTGTCGAGACTGTTGGTTCCGGCAATGATGTTTGTCGAGACTGCTAGTCTTGTCAAGTGTCGGCAAGGGAACGGGAGAGAGGGACACCATGAGCGGAACCGAACCCCAGGCAGCGCAGGGGCACGACGACCCGGCGGCCGAGCAGGCCCCTCCCGGCCGCCCGCACACCGGACGCCGCCGCAACGAGGCCGCCCACCGGGCGATCCTCGACGCCGCCCTGAACCTGCTCGCCGACTCCGACGGCACACCCGTCACCATCGACGCCATCGCCCGCACCGCCGGCGTCGGCAAACAGACCGTCTACCGGTGGTGGCCCTCCAAGGGCGCCGTCCTGCTCGACGCCCTCACCGACCGCGCCGACCAGGACGTCCGGGGCCCCGACACCGGCACCCTGCGCACCGACCTGCACGCCTTCGTCGCCACCACCTTCGACGCCGCCCAGCGCAGCACCACCGCCTCCGCACTGCGCACCCTTGCCCGCGAGGCCGCCCGCGACCCGCACCTCGCCGAACTCATGCAGACCTTCACCGCGACCCGCCGCACCGCCCTGCGCGAACTCCTCTCCCGCGGCCGCGAGCGCGGAGAACTCGCCGACGACGCCGACCTGGACCTCATCGTGGACCAGGTCTACGGGGTGTTCTGGTACCGCTTCCTCCTCGGCCACGCACCCCTCGACCCGGGCGCGGCAGAGCGGCTCACCGATGCGCTGATCACCGGGAACGGGAGCGCATAGGGGGCGGCTGGATCGTCGCGCAGGAAGTCGGCCCGGCCGACTTCCTGCGCGAGCCCCCCGGACAGGGACGGTCAGGGAAATATGCCGACCGGTCTACATACCCGACCGCCGGCGAGCCTCCAGCGGCTTCAGCCACACCACGCGCACCGGAAGTCGGCCAGACCGACTTCTCGCGCACGCACCCTCCCGCCTCGCATCTCATCGCGACGAATATGACGGTCGGTCTACATATTTGCTCGGAGAAGCAGCGCCCTGCGCACAGGAAGTCGACCGGGTCGACTTCCTGTGCAACTGCCCAGCCCACCACAGGACCCCGCCCGCAGAATATGACGACCGGTCTACATATCAACCCCACCCACGGCAGCACCCCGGCACGAAAAGTCGGCCCGGCCGACTTCTCGCGCGCGGCGCCCTGCGGCGGCCCCCGAGGGAATATGACGGTCGGTCTACATATTCGTCCGGGGAAGCAGCGCCCGTGCACAGGGAGTCGACCGAGTCGACTTCTCGCGCGAGCACTCTGCGGCAAGACGGGCGCGGCCCATAAGGAATATGACGGTCGGTCTACATACTTGCCCCGCGCGGGGCTGCCTCCGATAGGGCGGGGCGGCGACGGCGGCGGTAGTAGGCGAGGGCCAGGGCGAGGACGATGGGGCCCCAGAGCATGGCGGGTGCGGTGCAGGTCCGGGCTAGGAGCTGCCACCAGACGGTGGTGTAGGGGAGTTCTTCGAAGCCGAGTACGCCGAGCCAGGCCAGTGGCATCGGGTCGAAGAGGGCGACGAGGGTCAGTCCGCCCAGGACCGCCGGGATGACGGCCGCGAGCGGCGGGACCCGCCGGCCGCGCAGGCCGGGTACCCAGGACGGGAACACCTCGCCCCACCCGCTGACCAGCCCCATGGTGAGCAGCGCCAGGGCCTCGGTCAGCACGCTCAGGCCGATCACGTACGGGGTGGCCCACCAGTCGTAGGCCGGGGCGAGGGGGTCGATCAACCCCATCCGGTAGTCCACCGCGAAGGGCAGCCGCCACAGGCAGTGGGGCAGCAGGACGAAGGGCAGGGCCTTGGCGAGGCGCAGCGCCCAGCGGGGTACGGGGCGTTCGGTGTCACCGACCGGAGTGTTCTTCAGCATGGTTCCACCGTCGCCGGGGCCGCGCCGTCGCGCCTCGGTCGCGCGGGGTGACCTACTCCCCCGGCAGAGCCAGTCAGCTGTCCTACCGGGCGAGGATGCTGCCGAGCGGTCGGCGGCGACGGTGTCGTCGGAGGTCAGGAATGCGGCGAGGTGGGCGGGTTCGCTCAGGCCGTCGGGTCGAGCCGGCGGCAGCGGCACGAGGCGGCGCACTCCTCCACCGGGCCGGTCCAGTCCAGTTGCCCGGTGGCGGCGGCCCGCTGCGCGAAGACCTCGTCCCGCCGGTCCGCCGTCTGCCGCAGTACGTCCTTGCGTTCGCGCCGCGCGAGCCGGTCCACGTACAGCTGCCCGTCGAGGTGGTCGGTCTCGTGCTGCAGGCAGCGGGCGAAGTAGCCGGTGGCCTCGACGGTGCGCGGGTTGCCGTGCCGGTCGTAGCCGCGCACGACCGTGCGGGCCGGGCGGGCGAGCGCGGGGGTGCCCGCGCCCGGGACGGAGAGGCAGCCCTCGGGTTCCTCGATCAGCGGGCGCCCCGCGGTCTGCGGCTCGACGACCGGGTTGAGCAGGTGCCCGGTGTGCCGGACGCCGTCGTCGTCGCGACAGTCGTAGACGAACAGCCGCAGGTCCACGTCGACCTGGTTGGCGGCGAGCCCGCAGCCGTCGGCGACGTACATGGTCGCGAACATGGAGTCGATGAGCTGCGCCAACTCCTGGCTGCCGTAGTCCTGTTCGCCGGCCGGGCGGCAGGGGCCGTGCAGGATCGGCTCCCCGATCTCGGTGATCCGCAGGACGGGGGGACGTTCGCGCGGGTCGGAACGTTCGCGCGGGTCGGACATGGAACGGCACTCCTCGACACGGACGGGACGGACGGGCATGACGGCTTGTCACTGCCTTTGCAAAGTAGCAGACTTTGCAAAGTGACAGAAGAAGATCTCGCCGCCGCCGGAACCCTCCCCGAGCACGCCGTCCGTACCGCGCTGCTCGAGCTGCTCGCCGAGCACGGCACCATCACCTCCACCGAGGCCGCCGCCCGGCTCGGGCTCAGCTCCGGCCTCTGCTCCTTCCACCTGCGCAGGCTCGGCCTGCACGGGCTGATCGAGGAGGCCCCGCCCGTCGACGGGCGCGCCCGGCCCTGGCGCCTGCCCCGGCCCGAGGCCCCCCGGGACGCGCCGGGCGCGAGCGACGCGGGCGACGCGGGCGACGGGTTCGGCACGCTGGCCCGCGGCCTGGAGGACGAGAGCTACCGTCGCTGGCTCGCCCGCCGCGGCGAGGCCCCCGCCGACTGGCAGCACGACGAGGCCTTCAGCGCCGTGGTCTACCTGACCCCCGAGGAGCTGACGGCCGTCGGCGAGGCCGTCCGCCGCGTGCTCGCCCGCTACCGCGACCGCGAGACCGATCCGGCCGCCCGCCCCGCCGACGCCCGCCCGGTCGCCGCCGTCACCCGGCTCTTCCCGCTCCTGGACGAACTCCCGGGCGAACTCCCGGGCGAACTCCCGGGCGAACCCCGCCACCGGCCGTAACCCCCGGCCGTAATCCGCCGGGCGCGACCCACCCGGCCTGGCCCGCGAACCGCCGGAACGCTCAGGCCCGGCGCCAGGACTGCCGCGCCACCGCCCGTACCAGCGGTCCGATCAGCAGCCCGGCCGCTGCGCCCAGGACGACGCCCTGCACCCCGTCCCAGACGTCCTGCACATCGCAGTCCCGCCCGATCACCGGCAGCGCGTAGTGCAGCGCCGACACCGCGAACGGCAGCACCGCCGCGACGAGCAGCGCCACCACCGCCCGGCGGCGGGTGCCCGCCAGCGCGGCCGCGAAGCCGACCGGGGCGAAGGTCGCCAGCTTGAGCTCGATGTGCCGGACGTGCAGCAGCTCGTACGGCGACCGCGGCCGCCCGCCCGCGACGGTGCAGTGCCGGACGGCGTCCTCGGACAGCTGGAACGCGTCCGGCAGCAGGGTCGCCACGACCACCCCGCCGAGTCCGAGCAGCAGAACGAAGCCCACCGCCCAGTGGGCCCGCAGCAGCCGCCCCACCGGCCGGTTCAACAGGGCCGCGGGCACCAGCGAGAGCAGCAGCCCGGGCCAGAACATCGGCATCCCGCCGAGCACCGCACTGATCACTCCTCAACGGACGCCGCGGACCCCCGCCCGGTTCTCGCCCACCGCGGGAGATTCCGTTCCGGCATCCGCCCCGTGCGAAGGAGGGCCGCCGCGGAAGGGCATCACGGAGACGCCGCCGCGAAAAGGCCTTGCCCGGCCCGGACGCCCCGCGTTACCGTCGCCGCACTCCGACGATCACGCTCCCCGGGACGAAGCAGCCGCAGAACGGGAGCACGGCCCGCGGCCACGAGGCAGCGCGGGCCCATGGAGGGGCGGCACCGGTATCCGGCATGCCCGCGGACGCGGCCTGCCCCCTCCGAAAGACGGTCCTCCCGTGAAGATCGGCCTCGGCCTCCCCGTCGACGACCCCGCCCTCCTGCTCACCTGGGCCCGGCGCGCCGACGCCGCCCGGTTCAGCACGCTCGGGCTCCTCGACCGGCTGGTGTTCGACAATCCCGAGCCCCTGGTCACGCTGGCCGCCCTGGCCGGCGCGACCGCCCGGATCCGCCTGCAGACCGAGGTGCTGCTCGCGCCCCACCACAACACCGCGCTGCTGGCCAAGCAGACCGCGACCCTGGACCGGCTGTCCGGCGGCCGGTTCACGCTCGGCATCGGGATCGGCGGTCGCGCCGACGACTGTCGGGCCGCCGGCGTCGACCCGCGTCGCCGCGGCCGCCGGCTGGACGAGCAGCTTCCCGTGCTGCGCCGGCTCTGGGCGGGCGGACGGTACGACGAGGAGGTCGGCCCGATCGGCCCCGCGCCCGTGACGCCCGGCGGCCCCGAGGTGCTGTTCGGCGGTTTCGCCCCGGCCGCGCTGGAGCGGGTCGCGCGGTTCGGGGACGGTTTCCTCGGCGCGGCGCTGCCGCCGGAGGCGATGGGCGGGCTGTTCCGGGACGTGGAGGCGGCCTGGCGGCGGCACGGACGGTCCGGGCGGCCCCGGCTGGTCGCCCAGGTGAACGTGGCACTCGGCCCCGGGCCCACCATCGAACAGGCTCGCCGGAACATCCGCTCGTACTACGACTTCACCGGCCGGGCCGCTCACGTGGCGGACCACCTGCTCACCACCTCGCAGGCGGTCCGGGCCGCCGTGGACGACTTCACGGCCGTCGGCGCGGACGAGGTCGTGCTCTACTGCTGGTCCTCGGATCCGGACCAGGTGGACCGGCTCGCCGACGCCCTGTTCTGACCACTCCCCGGCCGGTACGTCCGACCGTTCGTCCGACCGTTCGCCCGGCCGCTGCGTCCGACCGTTCGCCCCGTTCCTCCGGCCGTTCCTCCACCGCCCGGGAAGCCCCCCGAGGGCCGCCGTCAGTGCGGGATCGAGGAGATCAGCTCCTGCGCCCCCTGCCGCTTGAGCGCCAGGGCGACCGAGGTCCCCAGGTCCTCCGGGCTGAGCGCGCCCGCCCATTCGTGGGCGTCCAGCACCTGCTTGCCGTCCAGGGTGAAGACCCGGCCGCGCAGGGAGAGGCGGCCGTCCGGCTCGGCCTTGGCGTAGCCGGCGATCGGGCTGTTGCAGTGGCCTTGGAGCACGTGCAGGAACATCCGCTCGGCCGCCGCCTCGCGCCAGGTGTCGCGGTGGCCGAGCGTGGTGACGGCCTCGATGGTCGCCGTGTCGTCCTCGCGGCACTGCAGGACGAGGATGCCGGCGCCGATCGGCGGGCACATCGCCTCGATGCCGAGGACCTCGGTGATCCGCGCCTGCTCGCCGATCCGTTCCAGGCCGGAGACGGCGAGGAGCAGGGCGTCCACGGTCCCGGCCTCCAGCTTGGCGAGCCGGCTGTTGGCGTTGCCGCGGATGGGCAGGCACTCCAGGTGCGGGTGGGTGGCGGCGAGCTGGGCGACGCGGCGGACGGAGGAGGTGCCGATCCGGGTGCCGGGCGGTAGTTCGGCCAGGGTCAGGCCGCCCGGGTGGACGAGGGCGTCGCGGATGTCGTCCCGGCGCAGGTAGGCCGCGAAGACGGTGCCGGCGGGCAGTGGACGGTCGGCGGGCACGTCCTTGAGGCAGTGCACGGCGACGTCGGCCTCTCCGGCGAGCAGGGCCGCGTCGACCTCCTTGGTGAACGCGCCCTTGCCGCCCAGGTGTGCGAGGTCGCCGGTCCAGCGGTCGCCCGAGGTGGTGACCGGCACCACTTCGGTGCGCAGGTCCGGGTGCAGGGCGGCGAGTTCGGCGCGGACCCGCTCGACCTGGGCGAGCGCCATGGGCGAGGAGCGGGAGACGATGCGGATCAGCTCAGCGGTGGGCATGGCGCGATGATAGGCCGTCGAACACCCGCCGTTGACGTCACGTCAGGCATTCGGCGGCCTCCCATCACCCCCCACCGCGACCACCCCGCCGCTCACTCGTTGTGCAGCACCTCCGCGATCGGCAGCCGCGCCGCCGAGCGGGCCGGGACCAGCGCCCCCAGGACGGCGATGCCGACGCCCGCCAGGGCGAGCCCGATGAGCAGCGGGACGTCCCAGACGTCCATCGCCGACTCCGGGAAGACGATGCTCCCGACGTTCTCGACGAGCAGCCGGTGCGCCAGGATTCCGGCCGGGACGCCGATGGCCGCGCTGACCGCGCCCTGCCAGGTCACCGAGGCGAGCGTCATGGTCACCACCTGCCGGGGCGTCATCCCGATCGACTTCAGCATGCCGAGGTCCCGGCGGCGTTCGCGGATGGTGAGCAGCAGGGTGTTGAAGACGCCGAGCGCGGCGACCACCGACAGCAGCACGGTGAAGATCGTGGCGAAGCTGATGACCGCGACGATCGGGCCGCCCATGTCGGGTGCGAACACCGAGGGCGAGAGGCTCGGGTCGGCGGCCGAGACGGCCCGCTGGTACGCCTCGGGGTCGGCGCCTTCGGCGAGTCTCACGTCGTACTCGACCGCGTGCGGGTCGTCGGTGAGCGCGGCCCGGGTGGCGTCGTTGGAGGCGAACGCCCGGGGGTTGCCCTCACTCTCCTCGCCGACGAGGGTGACGGTCAGGTGTCGGCCGTCCAGGTCCAGGGTGAGCCGGTCGCCGAGCTTGAGCCCGTGCTGCCGGATGAAGGACGGCCCGGCCTCGATCTCGTTCGGCCCGGTCGCCGGGCGGCCCCGCACCACCTGGAGCCGCTTGGTGTCGACGGCGTCGTCGCCGCTGTAGAAGTCGGCGAAGGCCGGCTGGGGGTAGCCGACCAGCCCGACCTGGACCAGCCCGCGTACGGAGACCCGTTCGGCGCCGGGGGTGGCGCGCAGCATCGCCTCGGTCTGGGCCGGGGTCAGCCTGGGCTCGGTCGTGGCGTCGCCCGCGAAGTGGGCGGTCAGCACCTTGATGTGGGTGCGGCCGTCGGCGTGGTCGACCAGCCTGGTGAGGGTGGATCCCAGGCCGGTGGTCACCGTCACGGTGAGCACTCCGAGCATGATCGCCGACATGGTGAGCGCGGTACGGGCGGGGCGGGCGAACGGCTGGCCGAGGCCCAGGCTGACGGCGCGCGGCAGCCGGGTCCCGCCCAGCCGGCGCTGGATCTTCAGCCCGCGCCCGTTGCGCGGCGCGCTGCCGGCCGAGATGGCCTGGGCGGCGGAGAGCCGGTGGGCGCGCGAGGCCGGGACGAGTGCGGCGAGGAGGACCAGCAGCGGGACGCTGATCAGGGTGGCGGCGGGCAGCCAGCCGGCCGGCTCGATGACGGCAATGCCGGTGGTGATCCCGGAGAACGCGGCCTGGAGGATCGGGTGTGCCGCGGCCCAGCCGGCCGCCGTACCGAGGACGGTGCCGGCGACGGCGGGCACCGAGACCATGGTCAGGTAGACCGTGACCACCTGGCGCGGGGTGAAGCCGATCGACTTCAGCACGCCGATGTGCCGGTAGCCGGAGACCACCGCGCCGCTGACCACGTTGCCGACGATCAGCGCGGCGACGACCAGGCCGAGCACGCCGAAGACCGTCATCAGCGGCAGGTAGGCGTCGGCGCCCGCCGAGAAGGCCTCTTTCAGCACCAGGTACGACTGCGCGTTGGTGAGCGCGTCCTTCGGCAGGCCTTCCGTGACGGTGCCCATGGCGGAGGTGAGCCGCTGCTCACCGGAGGCGTCGGAGAACCGGTAGAGCATCTGCCGGCCGGTGGGGTGCAGGGCGGCCGCCTGCTCGGGGGTGACCCAGCCGCCGGCGCTCTGGCTCATGCTGGTGGCGAAGCCGACGATGGTGAGCTGCCGGCCGTCGCCGAGCGGGAGCGGATGGTTCAGGAACCTCTCCGAGAAGCCCCCGAAGGGCTCGTTGACGACCACCTCGCCCGGTCCGGCGGCCCAGCGGCCGCCGAGGAGTCGCACCCGGTCCACCGGCCCGGCCGGGTCGGACCGGCCCACCAGGGTGAGCGCTCCGGGCGGGCGGCCGACCCAGTCGGTGGGGATCTCCACCACGGCCTGGTCGAACGGCCCGGCGGCCGCCTCGACGCCCGGCCGGTGGGCGGTGGCGGCGAGCTGCTCCGCCGAGGCCTTGGCCGGGTCGAAGGCGGCGACGACGTGGGCGCCTCGCTGTTGGGCGAACGCGTCGTCGAACGGCGCCCGGGCGGCGCTGATCACCGCGAGGGCGAGCAGCACGGTGGTGGTGGAGCAGAAGACGACCAGGCCGATCACCACGGTCTGCACCCGGCGGCGCTTGACGGCCGCTCGGGAGGCGCGCCACACAGCGCCGTTCGCTCCCTTTACTCCCTTTACTCCCTTCACTCCCTTCACGAGGACGCCTCCAGGATCCGCTCGCGCGCCACCCGGCCGTCCGCCATCTCGACCAGCCGGCCGGCGCAGCGGGTGGCCAGGGCGGGGTCGTGGGTGACGATCAGCAGGGTCTGCCCGATCTGGTTGAGGTCGATCAGCAGGTCCATCACCTGTTCCCCCGAGCGGCTGTCCAGCGCGCCGGTCGGCTCGTCCGCCAGCAGCAGGGCCGGGCGGTTCATCAGGGCCCGGGCCACCGCGACCCGTTGGCGTTCGCCGCCGCTGAGCGCGGCCGGGTAGACGTCCTTGCGGTGGGCGACGCCGAGTTCGTCGAGCAGTTCCAGCGCGCGGCGGCGGGCCTGGCGGGCGGTGGTGCCGGTCAGCTGGGCGGCCAGCGCGACGTTGTCGAGGGCCGGGAGGTCGTCGATCAGGTTGAAGAACTGGAAGATCATCCCGATGTGGCGGCGGCGGAACAGGGCCAGCCCGTTCTCGTTCAGCGGCCCGAGGTCCTGCCCCTGTACCCGGACGGTGCCGGAGGTGGGGCGGTCCAGTCCGGCCACCATGTTCAGCAGGGTGGACTTGCCGCACCCGGAGGGGCCCATCACGGCGACCGCCTCGCCCGCCCTGATCCGCAGGTCGAGGCCGTCGAGCGCCTTGGCGTCGCCGAACTCCTTGTGCACCCCGGTCAGCTCGACGACGACCTGCGCGTCGTCCGGCCGGGAGGTCCCGTCGTGGTCGGTGTTCATGTCGATGACGGTAGGCGCGGGTGCCCGGCCGGTACGTCCCACCCTGGGTGTAACCGCAGGTCGCCGTAGTACCGGGGATGTACGGACCGGCACCCCCGGATGATGTGGATCATGCCGTGACCTGGGAAGCTGACGCCGTGTGGGGAACGGGATGGGACTGGGCCGCCGTCGTGGCGGCGACGACGACGGTGGCGGGCGTCGGCTGGCTGGCCGTGGCACTGGTGCGGGCGCGGCGGCTGTACCGGGCGGCGATCGGCGAGCGCGGCTGGCTGCTGGAACGCGAGCGGGAGAGCGCCGCCCGTACCGCCGTGGACGCCGAACGGGCGCGGATCGCGGCCGAGTTGCACGACATCGTCAGCCACAACGTGAGTCTGATGGTGGTCCAGGCGGGCGCGGCGCGCGAGGTGCTGACCACCATGCCGGAGGAGGCGGCGGCGGCGATGGGCGCGGTCGAGGCGGCGGGCCGGGACACCATGACCGAACTGCGGCACCTGCTGGGCCTGCTGGCCCCGGCCGCGGACGGCAGCGAGGAGCCGGCCCCGGAGGACTTCGCCCCGCAGCCGAGCCTGGGCCGGCTGAGCCCGCTGATCGACCGGTTCTCCTTCGCCGGGCTGCCGGTGGAGGTCCGGGTCTCCGGCGAGCCGAGGCCGCTGCCCGCCGGGATCGACGTGACGGCGTACCGGATCGTCCAGGAGGCGCTGACCAACGCGCTCAAGCACGGGGACGGGGGGACGGCGGAGGTGACGGTGCGCTACGCCGACCACTACCTGCGGGTCGAGGTGCTCAACAGCGGGCCGAGCGTGCTCTCCGGCGGGTCGGCGAGCCGGGCACCGCGCCCGGCGGACGGCGCCGGGCGCGGGCTGGTCGGCCTGCGCGAGCGCGTCGCGGTGTACGGCGGGGACCTGGACGCCCGGCGCCGGCTCGGCGGCGGCTACCGGGTCCGCGCCCGCATCCCGCTGGACCGGCCGTGACCGGGCACCGGACAGAGCCCCCGACAGAAGAGCAGGCAGAAGACAGCGTGGAGGAGACCGTGGCACAGGAACCGGCCGAGCAGCGCCGCCCGCGAGTCGTGATCGCCGACGACCAGGAGCTGGTCCGCACCGGCTTCCGGCTGATCCTCACCGCACGCGGCATCGACGTGGTCGCCGAGGCCGGTGACGGCGCCGAGGCGGTGGCCGCCGCCGTCCTGCACCGGCCGGACGTCGCCCTGCTGGACATCCGGATGCCCGGCATGGACGGCCTGGAGGCGGCCCGCCGGATCCTCGCCGGGGTCCCCGGGTGCCGGGTGATCATGCTGACCACCTTCGACCTCGACCACTACGTCTACGCCGCCCTGTCCGCGGGGGCCAGCGGGTTCCTGCTGAAGGACGTCACCTCGGCCCACCTCGCCGCCGCCGTACGGCTGGTGGACACCGGCGACGCCCTGCTGGCGCCCTCGATCACCCGGCGGCTGGTGGAGCGCTTCGCGGCGGGCGCCCCGCACCCGGCGGCCGGCGCGGGCGGACCGGCGCTGCACCGCGACCTCGCCCCGCTCACCCCGCGCGAGGCGGAGGTGCTCGCCCTGCTCGGCCGCGGGCTGTCGAACACCGAGCTGGCGCGCGAACTGACCCTCAGCGAGTCGACGGTGAAGACGCACGTGGCCCGGATCTTCGCCAAACTGAACCTGCGCGACCGGGCACAGGCGGTGGTGCTCGCCTATGAGACCGGACTGGTGGCGCCCGGCGGCGGCGACCGCGACTGATTCCCGACCCGCCGATCCCCAACCCGCCCCGGACATAAGACCGTTCGCATGACAATCAGCCATCTCACTCATTAGAGGTAACTCCCGGTCGAATCCCCCGTTTTACCCGCCCATGGGGCAACATCTGCATGTCCGCGTCCGAACCACGAGCACCACCCCGGGCGCCCTCAACCGGCATGACGAAGACAATTGGACAGGCCCGTGACCACCACCGCCCCCGTGTGGGACTGCCCCTTCCACCACACCGACGGCCTGGAGTTCGACCCCCTCCTCAAGCGGCTGCTCACCGAGGCCCCGATCGCCCGGATCCGCCTGCCGCACGGCGAGGGCGAGGCCTGGCTGGCCACCCGTTACGAGGACGTCCGGGTGGTCACCACCGACCGCCGGTTCAGCCGCGCCGCGGGCATCGGCCGCGACCTGCCGCGGATGACGCCCGCCCCGATCGCCCAGGCCGAGGCGATCAACCTGATGGACCCGCCCGCGCACAACCGGCTGCGCCGCCTGGTCGCCCAGGGCTTCACCAACCGCCAGGTCGAGCGGATGCGCCCGGCCACCCAGCGGACCGTCGACGGCTACTACGACGAGATGGCGGAGCACGGCGCCCCCGCCGACCTGATGCGCTTCCTGGCCGCCCGGCTCCCACTCACCACCATCTGCGAGCTGCTGGACATCCCCGAGGCCGACCGCCCCGAACTGCGCGGCCACGCCGTCGCGATGATGCGGATGGGCCCCGGCAGCCGGGACGGCCAGGAGGCCGCCAAGGCCGCCCTGCGCGGCTACTTCGGCGAGCTCACCGCCGCCCGCCGGGCCGCCCCGGGCGAGGACCTGATCAGCGCCCTCGCCACCGCCCGCGACGGCGACGAACTGCTGGACGCCGACGAGCTGACCGTCATGGCGATGGTCCTGCTGGTCACCGGCCACGACACCAGCACCTACCAGCTCGGCAACATCGCCTACACCCTGCTCACCCACCCCGAGCAGCTCGCGAAGCTCCGCGCCCAGCCGGACCTGCTGCCGCGCGCGCTG
The DNA here is from genome assembly GCF_014656195.1 of Kitasatospora xanthocidica. GTDB lineage: Bacteria > Actinomycetota > Actinomycetes > Streptomycetales > Streptomycetaceae > Kitasatospora > Kitasatospora xanthocidica. Next base: position 54,788 of record NZ_BNBY01000004.1, read on the forward strand.
GAGGAGCTGCTGCGCTTCATCCCGTTCCGCCAGGGCGTCGGCATCGCCCGGGTCGCCACCGAGGACGTCGAGCTGGGCGGTGTGCTGATCCGGGCCGGCGAGGCCGTGCACGTCTCCTACCTGACCGCCAACCGCGACCCGGCGGTGTACGAGCGCCCCGACGAGCTGGACCTCGACCGCGGCGCGCCCACCCACATGGCCTTCGGGTACGGGCAGCACCACTGCCTCGGCTCGCACCTGGCCCGGATGGAGCTGCAGGTCGCCATCGGCACCCTGCTGCGGCGCTTCCCCGACCTGCGGCTGGCCGTCGACCCCGCCGAACTCGACTGGGACTCCGGCTCGATCTGGCGCTTCCCCCGCACCCTGCCGGTGGCCTGGTAGCCGTAGCCACCTCCCCCGCCCGCCCACGGGCCCACCCGCCGTCGGGCCACCACCCGCCCACGGGCCCACCCGCCGTCGCGTCGGCCGCCCGTACCGTTCCACGCATCCACCGGCCTGCGACCAGGCCCCCAGGGGAGACCCGACACCCATGGCAACACTCTGCCGCCCCGCCATCGCCGTGCCCGAACACGTCATCACCCTCGACGAGACCCTCGACCTGGCCCGCACCCTGCACGCCGGCCACCCCCAACTCGGCCTGGCCCTGCGGCTGATCGAGAACACCGGGGTGCGCACCCGGCACCTGGTCCAGCCGATCGAGCGGACCCTCACCCACCCGGGCCTCACCGTCCGCAACGAGGTGTACGAGCGCGAGGCCAAGCTCCGCGTCCCCGAGGTGATCGAACGCGCCCTCGCGCACGCCGAGTTGACCGCCCGGGACATCGACCTGATGGTCTACGTGTCCTGCACCGGCTTCATGATGCCGTCGATGACCGCCTGGCTGATCAACACCATGGGGTTCCGCTCCGACACCCGCCAGGTGCCGATCGCCCAGCTCGGCTGCGCGGCCGGCGGCGCCGCCGTCAACCGCGCGCACGACTTCTGCCGCGCCTACCCGGGCGCCAACGTGCTGATCGTCTCCTGCGAGTTCTGCTCGCTCTGCTACCAGCCGACCGACCTCGGCGTCGGCTCGCTGCTCTCCAACGGCCTGTTCGGCGACGCGGTGGCCGCCGTGGTGATGCGCGGGCAGGGCGGGCGCGGGGTGCAGATCGAGCGCAACGGCTCGCACCTCGTCCCGGGTACCGAGAACTGGATCTCGTACGGGGTGCGGGACACCGGCTTCCACTTCCAGCTGGACAAGCGGGTGCCCGGCACGATGGAGATGCTCGCGCCCGCGCTGCGCGGACTGGCCGGCGAGCACGGCTGGGACGTCTCCGGGCTCGGCTTCTACATCGTGCACGCCGGCGGCCCGCGGATCCTGGACGACCTCTGCCGCTTCCTCAATCTGGAGCCGACCACCTTCCGCTACAGCCGCGCGACGCTCACCGAGCGGGGCAACATCGCCAGTGCCGTCGTCTTCGACGCCCTCGCCCGGCTGTTCGCCGACGGCGGCGTGACCGAGGGCACCACCGGACTGATCGCGGGCTTCGGTCCGGGTATCACCGCCGAGATCTCGCTGGGGAGTTGGGTCGGCGCGCCGACCGACGTGCTGCGCCCTCGACGGCCTCGCGCCATCTCCACTTCCGACATCGCCCTCGTCCATCCGACCGTCCCCCGCCGTTTCCCGGCCGGCACTACGATCACCGAATGACCGACACCACGGAGCGCACCGACACTTCTGCCAGAGCCGCCGAACTCGCCGCCCGCTTCCCGGCGTTGCACGCGCCGCAGTACTGGAGCTGGGGACGGTACGACGCGCAGTTCTCCACCGAGCTGCCGCCGGACGACCTGGTGACCAACATCCACCTGGTCGGCTTCGCCGACGGCGAGGTGGTGCTCTGCCGGGACGACCGGGACCACTGGTTCCTGCCCGGCGGCACCCGGGAGCGCGACGAGAGCGTCGCCGTCTGCCTGGAGCGCGAGCTGCGCGAGGAGGCGGGCGCCCGGCTGCTGGGTGAGCCCGGCTGGCTGGGCGCGCACCGGTGCCGGACCGACGACCCGGTGCCGTACCGGCCGTGGCAGCCGCACCCGGAGAAGGCCTGGCTGTGGGGCTGGGGCGAGGTCGTGCTGGACTCCTCGCCGACCAACCCGGCGGACGGCGAGCAGGTGGTCGAGGTGCGGGCGGTCCCGGCCGACGAGGCGCGACGGCTGCTGCTGACCGGGCACGACGCCTGGTGGGGCGAGCTGATCGAGCTGGCCGTGGAGCTGCGGCGCCGGGCCGGACTGGGCTGAGGCCTGCCGGTCGGGTTATTCCCATCGAGCCGGAAGACCACTGGATCGGCCGAACAGCGGAGAGCGGTGTCCGTTTTACGGTGATATGACTCGGCCATGGAGACCAAACTGCTGGCCGTGGACTACCCGGTACTCAACATCTTCTGGACGATGCTGGAGCTGTTCCTCTGGATCCTCTGGTTCTTCCTGCTGTTCAAGATCATCACGGACATCTTCCGCAGCCATGACCTCAGCGGCTGGGGCAAGGCCGGCTGGCTGGTCCTGGTGATCATCCTGCCGCTGATCGGCGTCCTCGCGTACCTGATCGCCCGCGGGCAGTCGATGGGCAAGCGCGACGTCGAGCAGGCCCAGCAGACCGAGGCCGCGGTCAAGGCCTACATCCGGGACGCGGCCGGGTCCGGGGCGGACACCGGTGGCGGCGGCCGCAGCCACGTCGACGACCTGGCGAGACTGGCGGACCTCAAGGAGCGGGGCGCCATCTCCGACGAGGAGTACCAGAAGGCCAAGGACAAGCTCCTGGTCTGAGGACGGACGGTCGCGGGGCCGGTGGACACCACGTCCACCGGCCCCGCCGTACGTCGGTGCCCGGTCAGCGCCGCCCGGAGCGCCGGTCGCCCGAGCCGCCGTCGCCGCCGGTCAGGCCGGCCCGGCGCAGCGCGTCCGCCATGGCGCTGTTGGCCGGCGCGGCCGCGCCGCCGGAGCCGCCCCGGTCACGCCGGTCCTGGCCACCACGGGCGCCCTGACCACCGCCCTGACCACCCTGACCACCCTGACCACCCTGACCGCCCTGACCGCCGCCGCCGCGCCGCTCCTGGCGCGGCGGGCGGGCCTGCCGGTCGCCCCGGTCGCCCCGGTCGCCGCGGTCGCCGCCCCGGTCGCCGCGCTCGCGCCCGACCTCGTCGTCCAGCCGCAGGGTGAGCCCGATCCGCTTGCGCGGCACGTCCACCGAGACCACCCGGACCTTCACGATGTCGCCCGGCTTGACCACCTCGCGCGGGTCCTTGACGAAGGTCCGCGACAGCGCCGAGACGTGCACCAGCCCGTCCTGGTGGACGCCCACGTCCACGAAGGCGCCGAAGGCCGCCACATTGGTGACCACGCCCTCCAGCACCATGCCGACCTCCAGGTCGCCGATCTTGTCGACGCCCTCCTTGAAGACGGCCGTGCGGAACGCCGGGCGCGGGTCGCGGCCGGGCTTGTCCAGCTCGCCGAGGATGTCGGTGACGGTCGGGACGCCGAAGGTGTCGTCGGCGAAGTCCGCCGGTCGCAGGGCGCGCAGCCGCTCGCCGCTGCCGATCAGCTCGCGCAGCTCCCCGCCGGCCGCGGCGAGGATGCGGCGCACCACCGGGTAGGCCTCGGGGTGCACGCCGGAGGCGTCCAGCGGGTCCGTGCCGTCGGGGATGCGCAGGAAGCCGGCGCACTGCTCGAAGGCCTTGGGGCCGAGCCGGGAGACGTCCTTGAGCTGCTTGCGGGTGCGGAACGGGCCGTTGGCGTCGCGGTGGGCGACGATGTTGTCGGCGAGCGTGCCGGTGATCCCGGAGACCCGGGTGAGCAGCGGCGCCGAGGCGGTGTTGACGTCCACGCCGACGGCGTTGACGCAGTCCTCGACCACGGCGTCCAGCGAGCGGGAGAGCTTCACCTCGCTCAGGTCGTGCTGGTACTGGCCGACGCCGATCGACTTGGGGTCGATCTTGACCAGTTCGGCCAGCGGGTCCTGCAGCCGCCGGGCGATGGACACCGCACCGCGGATCGACACGTCCAGCTCCGGCAGTTCCTGCGAGGCGAACGCGGAGGCCGAGTAGACCGAGGCGCCGGCCTCGCTGACCATCGCCTTGGTGAGCTTCAGCTCGGGGTGGAGCTTGAGCAGGTCCTCGGCGAGCTTGTCGGTCTCCCGCGAGGCGGTGCCGTTGCCGATCGCCACCAGGTCGACGTCGTGCTTCTTCGCCAGCGCGGCCAGGGTGTGCAGGGCCGCGTCCCACTTGTTGGCGGGCTGGTGCGGGTAGATCGTGTCGTACGCGACGACCTTGCCGGTGGCGTCCACCACCGCGACCTTCACCCCGGTGCGGAAGCCCGGGTCCAGGCCCATGGTGGCGCGGGTGCCGGCCGGGGCGGCGAGCAGCAGGTCGCGCAGGTTGGCGGCGAAGACGCGCACCGCCTCGTCCTCCGCCTCGGCGCGCAGCCGGGAGCGCAGGTCGATGCCGAGCCGGACCAGGATCCGGGTGCGCCAGGCCCAGCGGACGGTGTCGCCCAGCCACTTGTCGGCCGGGCGGCCGCGGTCGGCGATGCCGAAGCGGGCCGAGATCCGCCGCTCGTAGTCGTTCTCCCCGGGCAGGTCGCCCTCCGACTCGCCGTCGTAGGGCGAGAGTTCGAGGTCGAGCACCTCCTCCTTCTCGCCGCGCAGCATCGCCAGGATGCGGTGCGAGGGGAGCTTGGTGTACGGCTCCGCGAAGTCGAAGTAGTCGGCGAACTTGGCGCCGTCCTGCTCCTTTCCGTCGCGGACGGTGGCGACCACCCGGCCGCGGGTCCACATCCGCTCGCGCAGCGAGCCGACCAGGTCGGCGTCCTCGCCGAAGCGCTCGACCAGGATCGCCCGGGCGCCCTCCAGGGCCGCCGGGGCGTCCGCCACCGACTCGTTGAGGTACCGGCCGGCCAGCGCCGCCGGGTCCTGGGAGGGGTCGGCGAGCAGGGTGTCCGCCAGCGGCTCCAGCCCGGCCTCGCGGGCGATCTGCGCCTTGGTGCGCCGCTTCGGCTTGAACGGCAGGTAGATGTCCTCCAGGCGGGCCTTGGAGTCGGCGGCCAGCACCCGGGCGCGCAGCGCGTCGTCCAGCTTGCCCTGGGACTCGATCGACTCCAGGACGGCCGCCCTGCGCTCCTCCAGCTCCCGCAGGTAGCGGAGCCGTTCCTCCAGGGCACGCAGCTGGGCGTCGTCGAGGGAGCCGGTGACCTCCTTGCGGTAGCGGGCCACGAAGGGCACGGTCGCGCCGCCGTCGAGCAGGTCGACGGCAGCCTTCACCTGCCCCTCGCGGACGCCCAGTTCCTCGGCGATCTTGCGTTCGATCGCCTGCTGGGCCTGGCGGGCCACCTGTTCGACTGGCGTGGTCACGAAGCCGGTCACCTTCTCCTTCAGTGCTTTCGCCGTACGCCCTGCATTCTGGCAGGTGCCGACGACGGCGCCCGGCCGCACCCGGGACCGCCGGGCGTGGCGTGCCGGTCCGCGGCCCCAAGAAGGCTCAAGCGATGCCCAGTTGCCGCTCCCTAGGCTGGCGGGCATGGACACTCTGGATGCCGCCGCCGAGTTGGAGCGGCTCGCCGCCGCCAAGTACCTGCTGTTCACCACCTACCGGAGGAACGGCACTGCGGTGGCCACCCCGGTCTGGGTCGCGCGGGACGGTGACGCGCTGGTCTTCACCACAGTCACCAAGACCGGCAAGGTCAAGCGCCTGCGCAACCGTTCGGACGTGCTGGTCGGCCCCAGCGACATCCGCGGCAACCTGCTGGGGGCGCAGGTCCCGGCCACCGCCGTGCTCGACCCGGACCGGGCGCCCGCCTACCGCAAGCTGCTCCGGCGCAAGTACGGGCTGCTGTGCGCGATCGCGCTGACGGCGAACGTGCTGCGCTTCGGCAAGGGCGGCACGGTCGGGGTGCGGGTCACCCCAGCGTGAGCGAGCCGTCGGGCCGGCCGTCGGCGGCCAGGCCGATCACCGTCGTCCGGCCGCCGTAGGTCAGCCTGACCCGGTCCGGGCCGTCCCAGGCGGCGTCGACCGTGTCGCCGTACCGGAAGTCCGCGAAGGCGAGCTGCCAGCGGCGGGTGGTCAGGCCGTTGCCCTGGTCGACGAAGACCCACTGGGCGACGTCGAGCATCCCGGGCTGCTCCTGCCGGACGATCCGCCGGTCGGGGCGGTCGGGTGCCGGCCGCGTCGCGATGGACCGCGGGGCGTCGAGGAAGATCCACAGCGGCACCGTCGCCGCGGCCGTCAGCAGCACGCCGACGCCCAGGACCACCCGGATCCAGGCCCGCCAGGTGACGCAGTAGAGCACCACCAGCAGCACCGGCAGCGCGACGGTGCCCAGCAGCAGCGGCCGGTCGAACCAGTCGCGCAGCACCAGCAGACCGCCCTGGCGCTCGCCGTACCGCCCGACCGCGCCGAGCAGGACGAGCAGCGCCAGCACGCCCAGGGCCGCACGCAGGGCCCGGCGTTCTCCCGCCGTCTGCTGACCGATCACCATGCCGTCAGCCTATAAGTCCGCGCAGTTGGGGAATACGGCTGAACGAAAACGATCGGCGCTGTACGCTGCCGGGCATGTGCGCTGCCACCCGGATGCACCCCGACGAGCCGGTGGTCGACGCGGCCCTGGTGAGACGTCTGATCTCCGCCCAGTTCCCGCAGTGGGAGCGCCTTCCGATCACCCCGGTCGGCCCCGCCGGGGCGGACAACGCGATGTTCCGGCTCGGGCCCGAACTCGCCGTCAGACTGCCCCGGGTGGAGTGGGCCGCCGGGGACGTCCGCCGCGAGCACCAGTGGCTGCCCCGGCTCGCACCGCGGCTGCCACTGCCCGTCCCCGCCCCGCTCGCGCTCGGCCGGCCCGCCGCGGGCTACCCGTGGGAATGGTCGGTGCTGCGCTGGCTCGACGGCGTCAACCCGGCCGTCGGCGTCCTGGCCGCGCCCGCCGGACTCGCCCGCGACCTGGCCGGCTTCGTCAACGCCCTGCGCGCCGCCGACCCGGCCGACGCCCCGGCCGGCCGCCGCAGCGCCCCGCTCGCCTCCCGGGACGGCGCCACCCGCGCGGCCATCGCCCAGCTCACCGGATCGATCGACACCGCCGCGGCCACCGCCCTGTGGGACAAGGCGCTCCGCCTGCCCGACTACGCCGGCCCCCCGGTCTGGACGCACGGCGACCTCACCCCCGGCAACCTGCTGCTCACCCGGACCGGCCGGCTCGCCGCCGTCATCGACTTCGCCCTGATGGGCGTCGGGGACCCGACCGCCGACCTGATCGCCGCCTGGAACCTGCTGCCCGCCGCCGCCCGCCCCACCTACCGCGCCGCCCTCGGCGCCGACGACGCCATGTGGGCCCGCGGCCGCGCCTGGGCCTTCTCCATCGCGCTGGTGACGATCCCGTACTACCGGCACACCGACCAGGCCCTGACCGCCAACGCCCGCCACGTCGTCCGCGAGGTGCTCGCCGACCGCAGCGTCTGACCGACCGCAGCGTCTAGCCGTTCCACGCCGGGTGTCCGTCGCCGACGGCCTCCAGCAGGCGGTGCACCAGGGGGTCGGGGTCGTCGGCGCGCCAGGCCACGGCGACCCGGGTCCGCGCGGTGCCGGGCTCGATCCGCCGGAAGGCGACGCCGCGCAGGCGGATCCGCCGGATGCTCTCCGGGGCCAGGGAGACGCCCAGACCGGCCCCGACCAGCGCGCACACCGTCTGCCACTCCACCGCGTGCTGGGCGATCGCCGGGGTGAAGCCCGCCCCGGCGCACAGCCCGGTGATCCGGTCGTACAGCTGCGGCCCCTCCTCCCGGGGCAGCAGCACGAAGGGCTCGTCCGCCAGCCGTTCGAGCCGTACGGTCCGCCGGCCCGCCAGCGGGTGGTGCGCCGGCAGCACCGCGACGAACGGCTCGGTGAGGACGGTGCGGAAGCGCAGCCGCGGCTCGTCCGCCGGGGGTTCGCGCAGCAGGCCGACGTCGACGGTCCGCTCCAGCAGCGCGGCGACCTGCGGGGCGCTGGTCATCTCGCGCACGTCCAGGCGCACGGCGGGGCTGCGCTGCCGGAAGGTGTCCAGCAGGCCGGGCAGCACGGTCAGCGCGAGGGAGGCGGAGAACCCGATCCGCAGCCGGCCGGCCTCGCCGCTGCCGACGGCGCGGGCGGCGGCCAGCGCGTCCGCGAGGTCGGTCAGCGCCCGCCGGGCGGCGGGCAGGAGTTCGCGGCCGGCCGGGGTCAGCGCGGCGCCGCCCGGGTCGCGGCGGAACAGCGGGTGGCCGACCTTGTCCTCCAGCCGCCGGATCTGCTGGCTCAGCGGCGGCTGGGCGATGCCCAGCCGGGCGGCGGCGTGGCCGAAGTGCAGCTCCTCGGCGAGCACGACGAAGGCGTGCAGCTGCGGCAGGGGGAGTTCGGGGCGTTCCATATCTCCAGGGATATCAGACCGTCGCACGGGAAGTGTTGGACGTATCCCCGCAGGCCACCTAGCGTTCCCGGCATGACAGAACGACGCGCCATCCTCAGCGGTTCGACCTTCGAGGAGCAGATCGGCTACGCCCGTGCCGTGGTGGACGGCGACTGGGTCCACGTGTCCGGGACGACCGGCTTCGACTACACCGCGATGACCATCTCCGCCGACGTGGTGGAGCAGGCCGAGCAGTGCCTGCGCAACATCGCGACCGCGCTGGCCGAGGCGGACTGCGGCTTCGCCGACGTGGTGCGGGTGCGCTACCTGCTGCCGGACCGCGCGGACTTCGAGCCCTGCTGGCCGGTCCTGCGCCGCTGCTTCGGCGAGGTCCGGCCGGCCGCCACCATGCAGATGTGCGGGCTCGCCGATCCCCGGATGAGGATCGAGATCGAGGTCACCGCCCGGCGCCGGACCAGCCGCACGAATACCGAGTAAAAAACCTTCCCCGGTCAAGGTTCCTGCTAGCCTGGACCCCATGACTGGACTGCGCGAGCGCAAGAAGGAACAGACCCGGCGGGCCATCTCCGAAGCGGCCATCACCCTCTTCCTGGAGCGCGGCTTCGACCAGGTGTCGGTGGCGGACGTCGCGGCGGCCGCCGAGGTCTCCAAGCCGACGCTGTTCTCCTACTTCCCCAGCAAGGAGGACCTGGTCGTCCACCGCTTCGCCGACCACCAGGACCAGGCGGCCGACGTCGTCCGCGGCCGGCTCGCCGGCGAACCGGTGCTGGACGCCCTGCTCCGCGACTTCCTGACCGGCCTCACCCGGCGCGACCCCGTCACCGGCCTCAACGACCACCCCGCCGTGCTCGCCTTCACCGCCCTCGTCTACGGCACCCCCAGCCTGGCCGCCCGGGTCGGCGAGTACGTGGCCCGCGCCGAAGCCTCCCTGGCCGACGCCCTGCGCGAAGCCCCCGACCTCCCCGAACCCCGCGAACTCACCGCCCGGCTGCTCGCCGCCCAGGTCACCGCCACCCAGCGGGTCCTCGCCCTGCACAACTGGCACCGCATCCAGGACGACGGCCGCACCGCGGACGACCTGCACGCCGAGGCCGTCGGCGACGCCACCCGCGCCTTCGACCTCCTCGCCCACGGCTACGGAGGGCCCGCCGGCGGCTGAGCTGCCGGGCTGGCCCCGCAGCTGAGCAGCTGAGCAGCTGAACGGCTGAACGGCTGATTAGAGTAAAGATCATGACAACCCGTCACCACAGCTTCGAGGCCTTGCACAACTTCCGCGACCTGGGCGGCTACCCGGCCGCCGGGGGACGTTCCGTACGGTGGGGCCTGGTCTACCGCTCCGACTCGCTCGGCAAGCTCACCTCGCCCGCCGACCTCGACAAGCTCCGGAGCCTCGGCATCCGGACCGTGATCGACCTGCGCTACCCCTGGGAGATCGCCGCCAAGGGCCGGGTACCCGAGATCGACGGGCTGGAGTACCACAACCTCTCGATCGAGCACCGCCCGTACGACCAGGCCGAGATCGACCCGGAGCTCGACCCCTGGCGCCACCTCGCCGACCGCTTCGCCGAGGTCGCCGAGGACGGGGTGAAGGAGATCCGCCAGGTCCTGGACGTGATCGCGGCCGCCGAGGCCCCGGTGGTCTTCCACTGCGCCTCCGGCAAGGACCGCACCGGGCTCATCGCCGCCCTGCTGCACACCCTGCTCGGCGTCGCCGAGGACGACATCGCCGCCGACTTCGCCCTCACCGAACTCGCCACCCCGCACCTCGTCGCCGAGTGGCACGCCGCCCACCCCGGCCGCACCCTGCGCTGGCCCGGCTACGGCCGCGCCCCGGAGGCCGTCATCCGCCTCACCCTCGCCGACCTCGCCGCCCGCCACGGCTCGGTCGACGGCTACCTCACCGGCACCCTCGGCCTCGACCGCGACCGGATCGCCGGCCTCCGCGCCCGGCTGTTGACCGGCTGAGCCGCCCCGGCCGCTCGCGTGGGGAGTCGGCCCGGCCGACTTCCCACGCGCCACTCCCCCGGCGACAACCCGGTGGCGGGAAGGGCCGGTCGTCAACGACCATGCGCGGTATGACCGAGCAACCCACGCGATGGACCGAGGCGACCGTCCACCCCGACATGTGGGCCGACCCCGACGGCGACCCCCGCAACAACGAAGGGCCGAGCCCGGACGGCGAACTCGGGGCGCTGGAGGACTGCCTGACGAACTTCCGGCTGACCCTGCGGATGAAGTGCGAGGGCCTGGACGCCGAACAGCTGGCCCGCCGCTCCGTCCCGCCGTCGACGATGTCGCTGCTCGGGCTGGTCCGGCACCTCGCCGAGGTCGAACGGGACTGGCGCAACTGGATCACAGAGGGCGAGCCGCTGCCCAAGCTGTACGGCCGACGGGACGCCGACTTCGACGGTGCGGTGGCCGAACAGTCCGTGGTGGAGGCCTCGTTCCGCGACCTGGCGCGCGAGCAGGCCGCGACCGACGCCACGCTGGCCGGGTTCCCCGACCTGGGCGAACGGGTCGGCCCGGACCGGATCGCGATCCGGGAGCTGCTGGTGCACCGGGTCGAGGAGTACGCCCGGCACTGCGGCCACGCCGACCTGCTGCGCGAGTGCGTCGACGGACGCGTCGGCCAGTGACCGAGGCCCCGGCCGGCGGCGGACGTCAGCGGCGACGCCCCCGGGCCGGGTTGGTGCCCCCCTTGCCGGTCCCGGACCTGCTCCCGGCCCTGCTCCCGGCCCCGGTGCGCGGCTTGCCCGTCGGGGCGACCGTCGGGGCCGTCGTGGTGGGCCAGTGGGCGGGGCGGGTGAGGCCGGCCGGGAGGCGGGTGCCGGCGTCGCCGCGGGCGGCGTGCAGCTGGGACTGGGTGAGGTAGAGGGCGGTGCTGAGGTCGGCGCCGGCCAGGTTGGTGTCGCGCAGGTCGGCGCCGATGAGGTCGGCCAGCCGGAGGTCGGCGCCGGAGAGGTCGGCGGCCACCAGCATCGCCCCGCGCAGGTTGGCGCCCCGCAGGTCGGCGCCGCGCAGGCGGGCGCCGAAGAAGTCGCCGCCGCGGTGTTCGGGGCGGCCGGGTACGGCGGCCCGGACGAGTTCGCCGGCCCGCAGCAGGAGGTCGCTGACCCGCTGCCGGTGGGCCGGGACGTCGAGGGCGAGGACTTCCTCGGGGGTGCCGCCGGCCAGCCGGTCGGTCTCCTCCAGGGCCTGCCGCAGCTCGGCGTGGACCGGCCGGGCGGGCTCGAAGGTGAGCGCCTCGGTGAGGTAGCGGAGGAGTTCGTGCAGCTGCCGCACGATCGGGAAGATGTCGAACATCGGCCCGGCGGTGTCCGGCTCCTCGCGCCAGCTGCGGCCGCCGAAGGTCACCTGGGAGATCCGCTGTCCGGCGCCGAAGCACTCGTAGACGGTGCAGCCCTGGAAGCCGCTCTCGCGCAGTCGCGCGTGGATGCCGCAGGTGAAGTCGGTCCGCAGGTTGTGGCAGGGGTTGCCGGCCCGCTTGTTCTCGGCGAAGTCGGTGCCGGCCGAGAAGGGCAGGGCCACGCAGCAGAGCCCGAAGCAGTTGCCGCAGTCGGACTCGAGCGAGGTCGGCGCGGCCGCCTTGGGGTCCTGCGGCGACTCGGTCTCGCGCACGTCCGGGGTCCTTCCAGCCGGGCGCCGGGGCGGCGCCGTGAACCCAGGAATCCTACTGGGCAGAGCACCCTCCACGCCTGTAAGGTTCTTATCGCAAGAGTGACCATTACACACAATGCGGGGTGGACAGCATGCAGGAGCCGGGCACCAGGGAACTCGTCCGGATGTGGATCTCGGGCTGGGCGGTCTCGCGCGGCTCCGCCGAGCCGGTGGACCAGCCCTGGGGCTGGTCCATCGACGTCGGCGCGCCCGCCGGCGAGGTGGGCCGGCACGTGCTGCCCGAGCCGACCGAGGCCGAGGTCCGCAAGATCGCCGAGAACACCACCGCGCCGCACACCTGGCTGAAGCTGTTCGCCGAGGACACCGTCGTGCGCCCCTGGCTGGGCCCGCGGTGGCGACTGGACGCGCCGGGCTTCCTGATGAGCACCCCGCTCGGCCCCGAGCGGCCCGAGCCGCCGGCGGGCTTCACCGTGACCACCTGGGAGCGGGGCGGGGTGCTCCGGGCGCTGGTGCGCACCGGGGCCGGGCACCTGGCGGCGCGCGGCCAGGCGGGCCTGGCGGGCCCGGTGGCCGTCCCGGACCAGATCACCACCGTGCCCGGGTTCCGCCGCCGGGGCCTGGGCGGCCTGGTGATGCGCACGCTGCAGTCCGCCGCGTACGAGCGGGGCGCGCGCACCGGCGTGCTGGTCGGCACGCCGGACGGACAGGCGCTCTACACGGCGCTCGGCTGGACCACCCACGCCCCGATGGCCAGCCTGGTCCTGGAGCCGGAGCCGCAGCCGCAGCCGTAACCGGAGCCGGCCGCCGACTAGGCGTACGGCAGCAGCTCGGCCCGCTTCGGCGGGCGGCCGTCACCGGAGGAGCGGCCGGTCAGGCGCCGGCCGATCCACGGGCCGAGGTGGGTGCGCAGCCAGCGGGCGTCGGCGCGCAGGCGCTCGGCGCGGCCGGGCGGGGCGGCGACGGGCAGCGGGGCGCGCCAGTCGAAGGAGGCGGGGCGGCCGAGCGCCTCCAGCACGCCCTCGGCGACCCGCCGGTGGCCCTCCGGCGAGAGGTGCAGCCGGTCCTCGGCCCAGAGCCGGCGGTCGTCGAAGCAGGGGGCGGAGAAGAGGTCGACCACGGCGATGCCGTCCTGTCGGCCGAGTTCCTGCACGAAGGCCTTCATCCGCAGGATGGTGGGCAGCAGCCGGGCACTGCCGGCCATCCTGCGGGTGGGGTCGGTGCTGGTGAACAGGACGACGGTGGCGCCGGTGGCGCGCAGGTCCCGGACGCAGTCGCCGAGCAGCCGCTCGACCCGGTCGATGTCGCAGCCGGGGCGCAGCACGTCGTTGAGGCCGCCGGCCAGGGTGACGAGCCCGGCGCCCAGCGCGGCGGCGGGGGCGAGCTGCTCGTCGTGGATCTGGCCGATGAGCTTGCCGCGGACGGCGAGGTTGGCGTACCGGAAGTCGCCGTCCGTGCGCTCCGCCGCCAGCGCCGAGGCGACCCGGTCGGCCCAGCCGCGGTAGTGGCCGTCGGGCAGCAGGTCGTCGCACATGCCCTCGGTGAAGGAGTCACCGATGGCGACGTAGTCGGCGTAGCTGCGGTAGGTGGTGGGCACGGACTGGCCTCCGCTCTCCAGGGACGCTTCGCGGTCCGACGATCGTACGCGTGGGCCCGTACGCCCCCGGCACGAGGCCCGGACCTGGGCGCGGGCCCCGGACCTGAGTGCGGGCCCCGGACCTGGGCGCTCAACGCACGCCGAGCGTTCGTTTATCGGCCCGCGCCACCCTGGGGCCACGGGGCGGCGGCCGGCGACGGGGGCCTTGCCGCCGCCCCACCCGGGCGACCGCCCGTCGGCGTTCAGCCCGCGACGACCCCGACCTCCGCCCCGGCCTCCGCCGCCCGGGGCGTGAACCAGTGCTCGCGCACGGCGTCCGTGGGCCGCTGCTCGCCGAGGGCGGGCAGGCCCCACGCCCCCAGCGCCTCGATGACCGGCCGCAGTTCGCGTCCGCGCCCGGTCAGCTCGTAGACCGTCGCGCTGGCCGGCCGTTCCAGCCGTCGTCGGGTGGCCAGCCCTTCGCCCTCCAGCTGCTTGAGCCGGGCGGCCAAGATGTCGGTGGAGACGCCGGGCAGGTCGGCGTGCAGGTCGGTGTAGCGGCGCGGGCCGCCGAGGAGTTCACGGACGATCAGGAGGCTCCAGCGCTCCCCCACCGCGTCCAGGGCGCGGGCGACGGCGCAGTACTGGTCGTAGCTTCGGCGTGACATGTGGATCAGCATAGCCAAAAGGTTGGACTTTCCAAGTGCCTACTTGGTAGAACAAAGCAGAAGCAACGATGCGGTGGTGACGGTCGGGAGGCCTCAGGTGGAGTTTCGGCAGTCCAGCAAGCTGAATGACGTGTGCTACGAGATCCGCGGCCCGGTGGTCGACCAGGCCAACGCCCTGGAGGAGGCCGGGCACACCGTGCTGCGGCTGAACACCGGCAACCCGGCACCGTTCGGCTTCGAGGCGCCCGAGGAGATCATCCAGGACATCATCCGCAACCTGCCCAAGGCGCACGGCTACAGCGACTCGCGCGGCATCCTGCCGGCCCGCCGCGCGGTGGTGCAGTACTACCAGCAGCGCGGGGTCCAGGGCGTCGACGTCAACGACGTCTACCTCGGCAACGGCGTCTCCGAGCTGATCCAGATGGCCGTCACCGCGCTGGTGGACGACGGCGACGAGGTGCTCGTGCCGATGCCGGACTACCCGCTCTGGACGGCCGTGGTCCGGCTGGCCGGCGGCAAGGCCGTGCACTACCTGTGCGACGAGGAGGCGGAGTGGTACCCGGACCTCGACGACATCGCCGCCAAGATCACCGCCCGCACCAAGGCGATCGTGGTCATCAACCCCAACAACCCCACCGGCGCGGTCTACCCGAAGGAACTGCTGGAGGGCATCCTCGACCTGGCCCGCCGCCACCAGCTGATGGTCCTGGCCGACGAGATCTACGACAAGATCCTCTACGACGGCACCGAGCACCACTGCCTGGCCGCCCTCGCCGAGGACGTGCTCACCCTCACCTTCAACGGCCTCTCCAAGGCCTACCGGGTGGCGGGCTTCCGGAGCGGCTGGCTGGTCGTCTCCGGTCCCAAGCAGCACGCCTCCGACTACCTGGAGGGCCTCACCATGCTCTCCGGCATGCGGCTGTGCCCCAACGTGCCCGCCCAGTACGCCGTCCAGGCCGCGCTCGGCGGCCACCAGTCCATCAACGACCTGGTGCTGCCCAACGGCCGGCTCACCGAGCAGCGCGACGTCGCGGTCCGGGCCCTGAACGAGATCCCCGGCGTCAGCTGCGTCAAGCCCAAGGGCGCCCTGTACGCCTTCGCCAAGCTGGACCCGGCGGTGCACCGGATCGTCGACGACGAGCGGTTCGTGCTGGACCTGCTGCTGCGCGAGAAGATCCACGTCGTCCAGGGCACCGGCTTCAACTGGCCCCGCCCGGACCACTTCCGCTTCGTCACCCTGCCCCGCACCGACGACCTGGAGACGGCCGTCAACCGGATCGGCCGCTTCCTGGCGACGTACCGCCAGAGCTGACGGGTAACGCCGGAGCTGACGGGCGCCGCCGGAGCCGACAGCACGTACGCTCACCGGTCATGACCGTCCTGCGCTCGATCGCCCTGTTCGCCCTCGCCGCGCTCGCCGAGATCGGCGGCTGCTGGCTGGTCTGGCAGAGCGTGCGCGAGCAACGGCCCTGGTGGCTGGCCGGGATCGGGGTGGTGGCGCTCGGCGCGTACGGCTTCGTCGCGGCGCTGCAGCCGGACGCGGACTTCGGCCGGGTGCTGGCCGCGTACGGCGGGGTGTTCGTGGCCGGCTCGCTGCTCTGGGGCATGGCCGTGGACGGCTTCCGGCCGACCCGCTACGACGTGGCGGGCGCGCTGGTCTGCCTGGCCGGGGTCGCCGTGATCATGTACGGGCCCCGGCGCTGAGGTCCTCATGTACGGGCCCCGGCGCTGAGGTCCTCATGTACGGGCCCCGGCGCTGAGGTCCTCCCTCGACGCCGGGGCCAGCTACGGGACTTCGGGGACTACCAGCCCCAGCCGCCGCCCTCGCCGTCGTCGTCGCGGTTGGAGTCCCAGCCCTCGCCGACCTTGCGCAGGATCGAGTAGTTGTCGATCTGCGTGCCGTCCTCGGCCAGCGCGGTGACCTTCATGACCGACTTCTGGCCCAGGTGGGCCGGGGTGACGTCGACCTTGATGAAGGAGTAGCCGGTGTAGCGCACCCGCGACCACTGGATGGTCTCGGGGGTCTTCACCCGG
Organism: Kitasatospora xanthocidica; assembly: GCF_014656195.1. Classification (GTDB taxonomy): domain Bacteria; phylum Actinomycetota; class Actinomycetes; order Streptomycetales; family Streptomycetaceae; genus Kitasatospora; species Kitasatospora xanthocidica. The sequence continues at coordinate 71,078 of NZ_BNBY01000004.1, forward strand.
CCCTTGCTCCAGTAGTAGGTCTTGACCTCGTCCTGGTGGTTCTCGTGCCCCTCGTAGGTGTCCGGCACGTCGAACTTGTACAGGCTGCGGCCGGCGGCGCCCGCGGTCACGTAGACCACGCCGTCCTTCTCGGGCTCGATGGTGGCGCCGCTCGGCACCTGCTTCGAGACCTTGTTGCCCAGGATGGCGTCGGTGCGCTCGTAGATGTGGTTGTGGCCGTTGATGACCAGGTCCACCCGGTACTTCTCGAACAGCGGCACCCAGGCCTCGCGGACGCCGCCCTCGGAGGCGTGCGCGACGGTGGTGGAGAAGGCGCAGTGGTGGAAGAAGACCACGACGAAGTCGATGGTCTCGTCGTTGCGCAGGTCCTTGAGGGTGCGCTCCAGCCACTTGGTCTGCTTGCCCGCCGAGAGGCCGAGGTTGGCCGGGATCTCGTAGGAGACGTCGTTGGCGTCCAGGGAGATGACGCCGACGTTCTTGTAGCGGAAGGTGTAGACGCCGGGGACGTTGCGCGGGTCCGGGCCGTTGTTCGGCAGGAAGAAGCGGGAGTTCTCGCCGCCGTAGCCGTTGGGCGAGTACCAGGCCTCGATGTCGTGGTTGCCGTAGGCGACCATCCACGGGATCTCGGCGGCGACGGTCTCGGTCTGCACCAGGAAGTCGTCCCAGGTCTTCGCGTTGAAGACGGACTTGTCCGGGTCGGTGCCGGAGCCGGCCGGGTCGGCGTAGCAGATGTCGCCGGCGTGCAGGTGGAAGGCCGGCTTCTGGGCCTTGATGATGTGGTCGTTGCCCGCCGCGTGCGCGCTGACGCCCTGGTCGCCGAAGGCGGTGAAGGTGAACGGCTCGTACACCTTGCCCCAGCGGTGGTCGCGGGACGGCGCGGTGCGGAAGGTGTGCAGGGTGGAGATCTGCTGCTGCGAGGCGGGGTCGAAGCCCTCGTGGCCGACACCGTAGTAGTAGGTGGTGTCGGGGTGCAGGTCCTCCAGCGCCACGTGCAGGTAGTACTGGTCCACAGGCTGGCCGGTCGGGGTCAGCGCGGGGGTGTGCAGGGCGCGGACCTCGGCCTGGACCTTGTGGCTGAGCTCCCACGGGGTCTTGCCGAAGCGCAGGAACGGCTTCCTGACCGGCGCCGGGACCTGCCAGGAGACGCGGAACTGGGTGTCCGGCTCGGGGCCGAACTGGAGGTGGCGGCCGACCGGCGCGACCAGCGCGCCGTCGATGCCGTCCGTCGTGCCGCCCGTCAGCAGCTGCGGGCCGGCCGGCGCCGCGAACGCGGTGCCGCTGCCCAGGGCACCGCCGACGGCGACGGCACCGACGGTCACGGCACCGGCGCGCAGCATCCGGCGGCGGGAGAAGCGGGCCCGCAGGTACTCGTGCTGCTCGGCCATGCTCATGCGGTCGGCAAGCTTGGCCGGCACGCCCATGTTGGGGATATCCATGCGCGGGACTCTGTCAGCGGTGTGTGGAGCGGACACGGACGCGCGGTGAACGGGCCGCAGCGTGTCCCCCATTCGAACGCCAATGTTCGACCATGGTTCGGTAAAGGGGCATGTCCGCGTCGAACCGACCCGGGATCATGGCCCTCACCAGCCACGTCGGTTGAGTGGGTGTCGGCGGATCCTCCCCGGGAGGGTGACCCGCCGGAGGGTCAGGAGGGTTCGTCCCACTGCGTGGGGGCCCGGTTGCCGGTGCCGTCGCAGGTACGGCAGATCTCGTCCCGGTAGGCGTGCTTGGCGCCGCCCGCGTCCACCCGGTAGCGGACGTACACCCCGGTGCCGTCGCACAGGAAGCAGTTGCCGCCCCCGCCGCCCACCTCGGTGGTGCCGGTGCCCTGGCAGGTCCGGCAGCTGAGGCCGGCGGTCCGGCCGGTGCCCGCGCAGATGCGGCAGACCGTCGTCATCGTCTTCCTCCCTCGCGCGGAACCGCTCGGCGCCACCGGTCATGGTAGTGGTGCGGGCCGCCGGACCACCCCGGGACGGCGATCTGACGATCAGTCAGTCATTCCGGTCGGGGACCATTCCGGCCGGGTCCGTCGGACCGCGACGGGCCGCCCGGACGTCCGGTGGCGGCCGCTACTCCGCCAGGCCCTCGCGGACCCGGCGGGAGACCGAGATCAGCTGGAGGTCGAGCAGGCCGGGCGGATCGGCCAGGCCGGGGCCGCCCGCGCGCACCCAGGCGGCTATGTCGTCGATCATCTCGTCCATCAGCACGAAGCCGAGCCAGACCGGACGCCCGCCCGCGGCCCGGCCCTCGGCGGAGGGGCCGACCACCACCACGTTGGACTGGCTGCACACGTCCAGGCACTTGACGGCCCGGACCCGCCCCGCCGGACCCACCGCCGTCCGCAGCCGCTCGTACTGGCCCGCGTGGTCCACCCCGGGGTGCTTCGCCTCGGTGCCGCAGCAGCAGCCGCGGCAGACGGTGACGGTCACCGGGGAGGCCGCGCCCCGCTTCCGGTCCTGCTTCCGGTCCTGCTCCCGGGCGCCGTCGCGGTCGCGGTCTCGGCGGCTCATCGGTCCTGGTCCCCCTGGTGGTCGGCGGTGTCAGCGGTGTCGGCGGTGCGCTCCGCAGCCGCTCCGCACCCGCACTGTACCCGCCGGTCAGGGGGCGTCCACCAGGGCCCGGACAGGCCCCGGACCCCGGACCCCGGCCCCCGCTACCCCACCGCCGAGGCCGCGGCCCGGCCCGCCGTACGGCCGGAGAACAGGCAGCCGCCCAGGAAGGTGCCCTCCAGCGAGCGGTAGCCGTGCATGCCCCCGCCGCCGAAGCCCGCGGCCTCGCCCGCCGCGTACAGCCCCGGGAGCACCTCACCGTCCGGCCGCAGCACCCGGGCGGACAGGTCGGTGTGCAGTCCGCCCAGTGACTTGCGGGTCAGGATGTTGAGCCGGACGGCGATCAGCGGGGCGGCGCCCGGGTCGAGGATCCGGTGCGGGGCGGCGGTGCGGACGAGCCGGTCGCCGAGGTAGCGGCGGGCGCCGTGGATGGCGGTGACCTGGAGGTCCTTGGCGAAGGGGTTGGCCAGCTGGCGGTCACGGTCCTCGACGGTGCGGCGCAGCTCGTCCGGGTCGATCAGCGGCTCGCGGGTCCTGGCGTTCATGCCCCGGGCGAGGTCGGCGAGGTTGCCCGCCGTGACGAAGTCCCGCCCGTGCCGCAGGTGGCCCAGGACCGGGCCGGGGGCGCCGGGCAGGGCGCGGCCGAGCACGCCGCGCACGGACTTCCCGGTCAGGTCGGGGTTCTGCTCGGAGCCGGAGAGGGTGAACTCCTTCTCGATGATCCGCTGGTTGAGCACGAACCAGGTGTACTCGTGGCCGGTGGACATGATGTGTTCGAGCGTGCCGAGGGTGTCGAAGCCGGGGAACAGCGGGACGGGCAGCCGCCGGCCGCGCGCGTCCAGCCAGAGCGAGGACGGGCCGGGCAGGATCCGGATGCCGTGCCGGGCCCAGATCGGGTCCCAGTTCTCGATGCCCTCGGTGTAGTGCCACATCCGGTCGCCGTTGATCAGACCGGCCCCGGCCGCGCCGGCGACGTCCAGCATCAGGCCGTCCACGTGCGCGGGCACGCCGGAGAGCAGCTTGGCGGGCGGGGTGCCGAGCCGGGCCGGCCAGGCCTTGCGGACCAGGTCGTGGTTGCCGCCGATGCCGCCGGAGGTGACGACCACGGCCTGGGCGCGCAGGTCGAAGCGCCCGGCGACCTCGCGGGAGCTGGCCTCGCCCCGGGCGGCCGGGCTCGGCTCCAGCACCTCGCCGGTGACGGTGTCGACGGCGCCGGCGGTGGCGGACAGCCCGGTGACCCGGTGCCGGAAGCGCAGGTCGACCAGCCCGCGCGCGGCGGCCTCCCGGACCCGGCGGACGAAGGGCGCCAGCAGGCCCGGCCCGGTGCCCCAGGTGATGTGGAAGCGCGGCACCGAGTTGCCGGGCCCGTCGGCGAGGAAGCCGCCGCGCTCGGCCCAGCCGACCACCGGGAAGAGCCGCACGCCCATCCCGTGCAGCCAGGCCCGCTTCTCGCCGGCCGCGAAGTCCACGTACGCCTCGGCCCAGCGGCGCGGCCAGTCGTCCTCGGGCCGGTCGAAGCCGGCGGTGCCGAGCCAGTCCTGCCAGGCGAGGGCGTGCGAGTCGCGGATCCGCATCCGGCGCTGCTCGGGCGAGTCGACCAGGAAGAGGCCGCCGAAGGACCAGTGCGCCTGCCCGCCGAGCGAGGCCGCCGGCTCCTGGTCGAGCAGGATCACCTTCCGTCCGGCGTCGGCGAGTTCGGCGGTGGCGGCGAGGCCGGCGAGTCCCGCTCCGATGACGATGACGTCGACGTCCAGGGCCATGCGCAGTCCTCCGTCGCGGCTCGCGGTGGCGGCGGGCCCGCGGACCGGCCGTCGCTGTGCGCCGATAGTGCGGCCTGTGGTGACGCCCGGTCAACCGCCGGTGGACCGGAAGGTGACGAACAGCGACGCGAATTCCGCTCCACACCGTTTCGGAAATGTCTTCGATACACGGTGGAGCGAAATTCGAAATGTCACCGGACACCATCTGACGGAATTTCGGGAATTTCCCCGCGAACCATGGACGGCCACGTAACCTGGCGGTAACTTACCTGCTGGTAGCTGCGGCCCGGCTCGGTACGACCCCCACCCGTCGTTTCTCTCCCCCAGGAGGAACCGTGCTCCGCCCTGCCCGGAATTCCCGGCACCTCCGCAATTCCACCGCGCTCGCCGCGGTCGCCCTCGGCGCCGCCCTGGCACTCACCTCCACGAGCGCCCAGGCCGCCACGCCCGCCCCGAAGCACTACGTGGCGCTCGGCGACTCCTACGCCGCCGGCGCCGGCGTGCCCGGCCAGTCGGCCGGCCTCTGCCTGCGCTCCGACCGCAACTACGGCCACCTGGTCGCCGCCGCCCTGAAGGCCGGCGCCTACACCGACGTGACCTGCGCCGCCGCCAAGGTCAAGCACATGACGCAGTCCCAGTACGACGCCTTCATCAAGGTCAACGACCCGCAGTTCGACGCGCTGACCGGCGACACCGACCTGGTCACCCTCGGGATCGGCGGCAACGACCTCGCGGCCAGCGACCTCGGCCTCGGCGAACTGGTCGCCACCTGCGTCGCCGGCGCGGTGGTCAACCCGCTGGGCACGCCCTGCAAGGACGTCTACCACCACGGCTACTGGGACTGGAGCACCTGGTCCTGGCAGTACGGCACCGACGACCTGGCCGAGCGGATCACCGGCACGATCGCCCCGCAGATCGCCGGCACGCTCCGGCAGATCCACGCCAAGGCGCCCAACGCCAAGGTGCTGCTGGTCGGCTACCCGTCCGTCCTGCCCGCCGACGGCTCGACCTGCGTCCTGCGCCAGCCGGTGACACCGGGCGACGTCGAGTACATGTACGGCGTGCTCAACAAGCTGAACGCCGCCCTGAAGTCCACGGCGGCGGCGAACGGCGCGACCTACGTGGACACCGCGACGCCGACGGTCGGCCACGACGTCTGCTCGGACGACCGCTGGATCGAGGGCGCGCTGCCCGGCTCGCCCGCGGTGCCGTTCCACCCGAACGCCACCGGCGAGAAGGTGATGGCGGACGCGGTGCTCGCCGCGCTGCGGTAGGCCCGCGCCGAGGGGCCCGCACCGAGGGCGCGCGTCTTGCGGCGAACGGCCCCGGAGAGCCCCGAGGGGCCGGTGACCAGACCCCGGTCACCGGCCCCTCGGCTCCGCCGTTAGCCGCTACTCGGCTTCGGCCGAGGCGGCGACGGAGGCGGCGGCCGGAGCGGAGGCGGCGGCCAGCCCGGCCGACCACTTCTCCTCGACGTTGCCGAACTTCCAGTACGCGATCGCCGCCGCCCAGGTGAGCACGAACAGTCCGACGATCGCGTAGCCGACGAAGTTGAGGTCCAGCCCGCCGACCCAGGCGATCGGCCCGCTGGTGATGTCCAGCTTCTCGCCGAGCAGGCCGATCAGCTCGATCGAGCCGATGACCAGCGCGACCAGCACCGACAGCCCGGTGACGGTCAGGTTGTAGTAGATCTTGCGGACCGGCTTGGAGAACGCCCACTCGTAGGCGAAGTTCATGAACGAGCCGTCGATGGTGTCCAGCAGGCTCATCCCGGCCGCGAACAGGATCGGCAGCGTGAGCAGCGCGTACCAGGGCAGCGAGAACGCCGCCGCGCCGCCCGCCAGCACCAGCAGGGACACCTCGGTGGCGGTGTCGAAGCCCAGGCCGAACAGCAGGCCCACCGGGTACATGTGCCAGGGCTTGGTGACGGCCCTGGTCACCCGGCCGAGGATGCGGTTCATCAGCCCGCGCCGCTCCAGCTGGCGCTCCAGCTCGGCCTCGTCGTACTCGCCCACGCGCATCCGGCGGAAGACCTTGAGGATGCCGTTGAAGGCGCCCAGGTTGATCAGGCCGAGCAGCAGCAGGAAGGTGCCGGAGACGGTGACGCCGATCAGGCCGGTCATCTCGTGCAGCGTCGAGTCGTCGGACTCCACCTGGCCTGCCAGCGAGCGGATGCCGAAGGCCAGCAGCGCGCAGAGGCCGAAGACGATCGAGGAGTGCCCGAGCGAGAACCAGAAGCCGACCGACAGCGGCCGCTTTCCCTGGCCCATCAGCTTGCGGGTGGTGTTGTCGATGGCGGCGATGTGGTCGGCGTCGAAGGCATGCCGCATGCCGAGGGTGTAGGCGGTCAGGCCCATGCCGGCGCCGAACACCTGGCCGCCGACGGTGTAGTGCTCGGGCGCGACCAGCGCCAGCAGGGTGAACCAGCCGATGACGTGCAGCGCGAGGATGAACCCGCCCATTCCGGCCAGGCGGATCCACTCCTCACGGGTGAGCCGGTCGCGCCAGCGAGGGGCGGTCATCGTCGTGTTCCTTTCGGTGGGGCGGGCGGAGCTGGGCCATCTTTCCGCCTGGACGCGCGCAGTTGCAAGTCATGCGCAATTACGGAACGGTTTCCGCCCACCCCTGGATCACCACGATCCGTACAGGACCTCGTCACCTCCCGAGCCTTTCTCCGGTCGCTCTACGCGCGGATACTCGCGTCTACGCGCGAAAACCCTGGCGCCGAAACCCTCGACTCCCCACGGAGGAACGGCACATGACGATCCGTATTCGAGCCGCCGCGGCCCTGTCCGGCGCGGCGCTGCTCGCGGCCGGCCTCACCACCCTCGCCCCGGCCGCCACCGCCGCCCCCACCTCGAACGCCGCCACCTCGACGGCCACCGCCACGACGGCCACCGCCGCCGCTGCCACGCCGCACCGGGTGCTGTTCGACAACAGCAAGGCCGAGACCGCCGGCAACGCCGACTGGATCATCAGCACCAGCCAGCCCGACCCGCTCGCCCAGAACCCCGCCCCCACCACCGATAAGAGCTGGACCGGCGCGCTGTCCGCCTGGGGCGTCGCCCTGCAGAAGACCGGCCAGTACAGCCTCAAGACCCTCCCGGCCGGCTCCACCATCACCTACGGCACCGGCGGCGCGCTCGACCTCGCCAACTTCGACACCTTCGTGCTCCCGGAGCCCAACATCCGGCTGAGCGCGAGCGAGAAGACCGCCGTCATGCGGTTCGTCCAGAACGGCGGCGGGCTCTTCCTCGTCTCCGACCACGTCAACAGCGACCGCAACAACGACGGCTGGGACTCGCCGAAGATCATCAACGACCTGCTGACCAGCAACGGGGTGAACAACAACGACCCCTTCGGCTTCTCGGTCGACCTGCTCAACATCACCACCGACAACCCGCGCGCGATCAACGACGCCACCGACCCGGTGCTGCACGGCCCCTTCGGCACCGTCACCGGCTCGATCCTGCGCAACGGCACCACCTTCACCCTCAAGCCCGCCGACAACCCCTCGGTCAAGGGCCTGGTCTACCGGACCGGCTCCAGCGGCAACACCGGCGCCTTCTTCGTCACCAGCACCTTCGGCTCCGGCCGGGTCGCCGTCTGGGGCGACAGCTCCCCGATCGACGACGGCACCGGCCAGTCCGGCAACACCCTCTTCAACGGCTGGGACGACCCGGCGGGCACCGACGCCGCCCTCGCCCTCAACGCCACCGCCTGGCTGAGCAAGGCCTGACCGCCCGGCCGGGCGGGGACGTGACCGCCCGGCCCCACCGCGCGGCCTTCATCAGGAAAACGGCCGGTTCCTCCCCTAGGGTCGGAATGCCGACGCCCGCGGCGCGCGGGTACGGGACGACACCCGTACGCACCGCGCGCCGCAGGCCCGCCGGCGCCCACCCGGCCCGGGACCCGATGGGAGCGGCCATGCCGTCGTACCCCTACCGCACCACCCGCGAGGACGTCCACGTCCCGCTGCCCGACGGCACCCGGCTGGCCGCCCGGCTGTGGCGGCCGGTCGGCGACGAACCCGTCCCGGTACTGCTGGAGTACTCCGGCGACCGCCTCAGCGACCGCACCGCCGCCGAGGACGCCCGCCGCCACCCCTGGTACGCCGGCCACGGCTACGCCACCCTGCGGGTCGACACCCGCGGGCACGGCAACTCGGACGGCACTCCCGGCGAGCCCGGCGGCGAACAGGAGCTCGCCGACGGCGCCGCCGCCGTCGACTGGCTGGCCCGCCGCCCCTGGTCGAGCGGGCGGGTCGGCCTGCTCGGCGCCGGCGCGGCCGGCACCACCGCGCTGCGGCTGGCCGCCCGGGTGCCGGACACCGTCGGCGCCGTGGTCACCGCCTGCCCCGAGGGCGGCCACCGGCTCGGCGGCGCCCTCCTCGCCGCCGACCTGCACACCCGGCTCACCGCCCTGGTCGCCGACGCCGCCCTGCCCCCGGACCCGCGCCACGTCGGCGACGCCTGGCGCGAGCGCTGGCTGACCCGCCTGGAGTCCCTGGAGCCGCCCGTCGACACCTGGATCGCCGCCGGCGAGACCAGCGTCCCGGTCTCCGTCCCCACCCTCGCGATCGCCGGCTGGGGCGACCCGTCCTGCTCCTTCGTGCTGCGCCTGCTCGCCGAGGACCCCACCGCCCGCGCCCTGATCGGCCCCTGGCCGCACGGCCTGCCCGAGGACGCCCTGCCCGAGACCCTGCGCTGGTGGGACCACTGGCTGCGCGGCGTCGACACCGGCGCCGCCGGGGAGCCCGCCCTGCGCAGTTGGATCAGCACCCGCTGGACCGGCGACGAGGCCTGGCCCTCCCCCGACGTCCGCGAGATCCACTACGGCCTGGACGGACCGCTGCGCACCGCCGGCACCGCCTCCGACGACCGCTACGTCCGGGTCCGCTCCCCGCAGCACACCGGCCTCAACGCCGGCGCCCACGTCCAGCGGGGCCGCCCCGCCGACCAGCCGCCCGACCAGCGCGAGGAGGACGGCCGCTCGGTCTGCTTCGACTCCCAGCCGCTGCCCGAGCCGGTCGAAGTGCTCGGCGCCCCGACCGTACGGCTGCGGCTGCGGCTGGGCGAGGGCGGGTCGGCCGCCCTGGTGGCGGTGCGGCTCTGCGCGGTCGGCCCGGACGGCACCTCGGAGCTGGTCACCCGGGGCGTCCTGGTCGCCGACGGGCCGGACGCCGAGGTGGAGCTGGCCGCCTGCGCCCGGACCGTACCGACCGGGCACCGGCTGCGGCTGGCGTTCTCCTCCGTCTACTGGCCGTGGGTGTGGCCCCCGGCGGACCCCTCCGGGTACGCCCTCGACCCGTCCCGCTCCGTGCTGAGCCTGCCCGTCCGCCACCTCGCCGCCGACGTCGGCGCCGCACCGGTCACCCTCGATCCCCCGGAGCTGCCCGAACCTCTGGACGTCCACCTCACCGAGCCGCTCACCGCCCGGCCCGAGCACCTCACCGTCCACGACATCGGCCGCCACGAGTGGCGCACCGAGCTCTCCCCCGCCACCGACGGCACCCGCACCCACCCCGACGGCCTGGTCCGCGACGAGCACACCGTCACCGCCTACCGCGTCCTCACCGACGCCCCGCTCAGCGCCCAGGCCCGCACCGACCACACCGTACGGCTGGAGCGCCCCGACATCGGCTGGGACGTCACCCTCCAGACCCGCGCCCAACTGCGCTGCGACGCCGGGCACTTCCTCAGCATCGTGCAGCTGCGGGCGCTGGAGGCCGGATCGGTGGTGTTCTCCCGCGAGTGGCAGCACCGGGTGCCCCGGAAGAACCCCTAAAAGATTCACTTATACAATTGCATTGATTGTCGATACTGGCTTATAAAGGGCGGCATGAAGACCCTGGGCCTGATCGGCGGCATGAGCTGGGAATCCACCGCCGAGTACTACCGCCTCCTCAACGAACTCACCCGCGACCGCCTCGGCGGACTGCACTCCGCCCGCCTCGTCCTCCACTCGGTCGACTTCGCCGACATCGAGCGGCTGCAGACGGCCGGGCGGTGGGAGGAGGCCGGGAAGGTCCTGGCCGGCGCGGCTCGGTCCCTGGAGGCGGCCGGCGCGGAACTCCTGCTGATCTGCACCAACACCATGCACAAGGTCGCCGACCAGGTGGCGGCGGCGGTCTCCGTCCCCCTGCTGCACCTCGCCGACGCCACGGCGGACGCCGTACGGGCCGCCGGGCTGCGCCGGGTCGGGCTGCTGGGGACGGCGTTCACCATGGAACAGGACTTCTACCGGGGCCGGTTGGCCTCCGGCGGCCTCGACGTCCTCGTCCCGGACACCGACGCGCGCGCCCTGGTCCACCGGGTGATCTACCAGGAGCTCTGCCTCGGGGTGGTCCGGGAGGAGTCCCGGGCGGCCTACCGTCGGGTGATCGGCGAACTGGTGGCGGCCGGCGCGGAGGGCATCGTCCTCGGCTGCACCGAGATCGAGCTGCTGGTCCGTCAGGAGGACAGCCCCGTGCCGCTGTTCCCCACCGCCCGGCTGCACGCCGAGGCTGCCGTGGCCGCCGCCCTCGACGGCCGCTGACTCCGCCCCCGGTCCTTTGTCACTCCTCCTCCGGCACCTCCACGATCAGCAGGGTCCCCCGGCTGCCCGCCCGCACCGCGTGCCGCGCACCGGCCGGGACGACGTACAGCTCGCCGGTCCGTACGGTCGACTCCTCGCCGTCCACCAGGAGTTCGAGGCTCCCCTCGGCGACGAACAGCGCCTCGGCCGTCCCGTGCACCTCCGGCTCCAGCTCCCGCCCGTCCATCCGCAGGACCTTCACCGCCGTCGTCCCGACCCGGCCCAGCACCTGGGACCGCCAGGCCTCGGGCAGCCGTGCCGCCCGCTCGTTCACATCGACCAAGCTCATGGCCCTGGACGCTACCCAACCCGGGCGGGCCGTTGGTTGACCGTTCGGTAAAACCTCACCAGGATCGCTCCGGTGAAGGCACGCACCCTCTACCACGACCTGCTCGACCACGACGGGCCCCGCCAGGACGAGCCCTGCCAGGACGACATCGACCGCTGGCTCGGCCAGGCCGCCGCCCCCGGTTACCGCGAACGCCTGCGGACCGCCGCCGCCCACTCCGGCTGGTGGGCCGACGAGGAGCGCGGCGGGCCCGCCCTGCTGGAGGAGCTCTACGCCCTCGGCCGGGTCGCCGACCTCCTGCTGCTCGACCCCGTCGGTTCCCTCAGCGCCCGGCTGCGTCTGTTCACCGCCCTCGGCATGACACCGTTCGACGGGGCCGGGCCCTTCGACCCCTTCCTGCACGAGATCGTCGAGGTCGAGCAGGCCGCGGACCGGCAGACGCCGATCGAGGTCCTGGAGGTCCGCCACCCCGGGCTGATGCTGGGCGAGCTGCTGTTCGGCCGCGCCGGCGTGCGGGTCCGGGCCGGAGCCGCACACGCCGAACGCGGGGTGGCCGACCGCTTCCCGCTCTACTGGACGTTCCGCCGCGCCGACCGGCCCACCCGCGACCTGTCCCAGGGCTGGGGCAGCAACTCCCAGTGGAGCACGGACTTCCGTCTCGACTACCGCACCCCCGGCGGCGACCACCTCAACGTCGCCGAGAACGGCTCGGTCGACGGCCGCCCCGAGCTCGGCCACTACCAGGACCTCGGCCCCGAGGAACGCCTGCTGACCCCCGCCGAGCGGCGCGAACTGCTGCGCCACCGCTGCCTGTTGCGCACCCCGCGGGCGGCCGCCGACCTGGCCTCCTCACCCGGCTGGGAGGACGACCTGTTCCCCTACGAGTGGCGGCTGCCGGCCGGCGAGGCCTGATCGGCGAGCAGCTCGCGGATCACGTACCGGGCGATGCCCGTCATCCGCGGGTTGCTCTCCCGGTAGTAGGCGAGTTCCAGCAGGGCGACGGACAGCGCCCAGCCCCGGCCGCGGGCCCAGGCGGCGTCGTCCGCGGCCACGGCCGCCCGGAAGCCGGCGCGGGCCGGCGCGGGCAGCACGTACCAGGCGGTGATCAGGTCCACCGCCGGGTCACCGAGGCCCGCGCAGCCGAAGTCGATGACGGCGCTCAACCGGCCGCGGTCGTCCACCAGCAGGTTGCCGGGCTGCAGGTCGGCGTGGATCCAGACCGGCGGACCGGGGTGCCCGGGGGCGCGGAGCGCCTCCTCCCAGACGGCGGCCGCCGCCCCGGCGTCGACGACGTCCGCCAGGGCCGCGAGCGCCGTCCGGACCGCGCCGTCCCGCTCCGACAGCGGCTCGCTGCGGTAGGAGGCGGGGCCACCGGCCGGGTCGATCCCTCGCATCGCGGTCACGAAGGCCGCCAAGTCGGCTGCCAGCAGGGCCGGTTCGGCCACCCGCCCGGCCACCGGGTTGGCACCGTCCAGCCAGCGCAGGACCGACCAGGGCCACGGACAGTCGTCCACCGGCCCGGCCTGGGCCAGCGGCACGGGCACCGCGACCGGCAGCTGCGGGGCGAGGCGCCGCAGCCAGACGCACTCCTTCGCGATGTCCTCGACGGCCCCCGGGATCCGCGGGATCCGCACCACCAGGTCCGGGCCCAGCCGGTACATCGCGTTGCTGGTCCCGACAGTGGCCACCGGCTCCACCGACAGGCCCGCCCAGTGCGGGAACCGGGCGGCGACCATCCGGCGGACGAGGGCCTCGTCGATGTCGAGTTCGTCGGCGTGCATCGTGCGGGAGGAGGACATGGCGACCCACCCTGCCGCCGAACGGCGCGCCCGGCAACCGAATTCGGGCCCGTCCTCGCCCGCGGGCCGGGTCGCTGCGGGCGGGCGAGGACGGGCGGTGGGGCGGCGCCGTCTACCAGGGCACGACCGCGCCCGTGTGGTCCAGGAACCGCAGTCCGGGCTCGCCGCGATGGCGCTCGATCGTCTCCACCACGCCGGGAACGCTCTCCTCCACGCTCAACTCGGCCTCCATGCCCCCGAGTTCGGTGCGGACCCAGCCCGGGTCCATCAGCAGCAGGCTGCGCGTGCCACCGGCCTGGCGGACGGCGTAGCAGCGCATCAGCTGGTTCAGCGCGGACTTGCTCGCCCGGTACAGGTCCTGCCCGCCCTCGGTGTTCAGCGAGACGCTGCCCTGGTCGGAGGACATCACGCCGATCGTCCCGGTCGGCGGGACCAGCGGGCCGAGCGTCTCCACGACCCGCATCGGGCCGAGCGCGTTGGTGGCCATGACCTCGGTGAACATCTCCGTCGACACCTCGCCGATCGGCAGGTCACCGCGGGTGACGGCGGCGTTGACGAAGAGCAGGTCGAGGCTGCGCCGGGCCAGCCGGTCGCGCAGGGCCGCGATCTGCGCCGGATCGGTCATCTCCAGCGACTCGACGGTGAGGCGCCCGCCGGCGGCGTCCGCCAGGTCGTGCAGGGCGGTGCGGTGGCCGCCGCGCACGGTGCCGATGACGTCCCAGCCGCGGCGGAGGTACTCGGCGGCGATGCCGAGGCCGAGGGTACGGGAGGCGCCGACGACGAGGGCGGTCCCGCGCCCGTCGGCCGTGAGGTGGGTGTCGGTCATGGGTCGAGTCTCCGAGCCGCCGCGGCGGGGCGTCCAATGCCCTTCCGCACGCATTGATACCGCCCGGGCATGAATCCGGGCCCACCTCCGCCCCCGCCCCCGCGCCCACTCACTCCCGGACCGCGAGGTCCTGACTGCCCACCACCTTCAGCAGCCGCAGCGCCGCGTGCGAGGGCGTGCCGGGGGCGGCGGTGTAGAAGATCGTCCACTGGTCGCGGTGCGGGTCGTGCAGCGCCTCGCAGTCCAGGTCGAGCGGGCCGACCACCGGGTGGAGGAGCCGCTTGCGGGTCGAACGGCGGACCTCGACGTCCTGCCGCGCCCACAGCGCCCGGAACTCGGCGCTGTGCGCGAGCAGCCGCTCGACCAGGGCCCGCAGGGCGCTGTCGGCGGGGTAGCGGGCCGCGGCGGACCGCAGGTCGGCGACCGCGCGGCGGGCGAACCCGGCCTGGCCGGCGGGGTCGTGGCGGGCGCGCGTGTCCGGGTCGGTGAAGAAGCGCCAGATCAGGTTGCGCTCGCCGGGCGGCAGGGCGGAGAAGTCGCCGAGCAGTGCGGCCGCCATGGCGTTCCAGGCGAGGACGTCCCGGGCCGCGCTGCAGACCATCGCCGGGGTGTCGTCCAGCCGGTCGAGCAGGTGCAGGACCCCCGGCCGCACGTCACGGGCCGGCCCGGACGGCGGCAGCGGCGGCTCGCCCACCAGGTGGTGCAGGTGGGCGCGTTCGTCGTCGGAGAGCCGCAGCGCCCGGCTGATCGCCCCGATCATCTGGCGGGACGGCCGCGGCCCCCGGCCCTGTTCGAGGCGGATGTAGTACTCCACCGACATCCCCGCGAGCTGGCCACCTCCTGGCGGCGCAGGCCCGGGGTGCGGCGCCGCTCGCCGGCCGGCAGGCCGACGTCGGCCGGCTGGACCCGGGCGCGCCAGCGCCGCAGGAAGGCGGCCAGCTCCGCCCGGTCCATGTGTTCCACGCCCCCAGTCTGGCCCGGCCGGGCCCTCGCCCACCATGGCACCGCCGGTACCACCCTCGACAGTGCTCTCCCGGCCCGTGTGCCGCCCGGCCAGGGTGGAGCCCATGACCACCGCACCCCAGCACCGCATCGTCCTGATCACCGGCGCCACCAAGGGCATCGGCCTCGCCACCGCCGGAGAACTCGCCCGCGCCGGGCACACCGTACTGATCGGCGCCCGCGACCCCGAGCGCGGCACCGCGGCCGCCGCCGGGCTCACCGCCCGGGGCCTCGACGCCCGCCCCGTCCACCTGGACGTCACCGACCCCGCGACGGCCGCCGCCGCGGCCGCGCTGATCACCGCCGAGTACGGCCGGCTGGACATCCTCGTCAACAACGCCGGCGTCGCCCCGGACTGGCGGCGCACACCGGAGGAACTGCCCGTCGAGGCCATGCGCGAGGCGTACGAGACCAACGTCTTCGGCGTCGTGACCGTCACCAACGCCATGCTGCCCCTGCTGCGCGAATCACCGTCGGGGCTGATCGGCAACGTCTCCAGCGGCCTCGGCAGCCTCGCCCTCCTGTCCGACCCGGACTCCCCGTTCTGGGAACACGCGACCCTGCTCGCCTACAACTCCTCCAAGGCCGCGCTCAACGCCGTCACCCTGATCTACGCCCGGGCGCTGCGCGACAGCGGCATCAAGGTCAGCGCGCTGGAGCCGGGGTACTGCGCGACCGACCTCAACGGGCACAGCGGGCACTCCAGCGCGGAGGAGGGCGGCCGCCGCATCGCCCGGCAGCTCGGGGAGGCGGCGACCGGGCCGACCGGGGTCTTCCTCCACCCGGAGGGCGGCCACCACTCCTGGTAGCTCACCTCTGGCCTGGTGGCTCACCCCTGCCGGACCGCCCCCGCCGCGATCAGGCCGGGCAGCTCTCGCATGTCCGTGAAGACCACCGTGCCGGGGCCGGCCAGCCGCTCCGCCGGGGTGATCCCGCCGGCGTAGCCGAGCGCGCGCATCCCGGCGGCGCGGGCGGCCTGGACGCCGGGCAGGCTGTCCTCGACCACGACGCAGGCGGCCGGGTCGACGCCCATCGAACGCGCGGCGTGCAGGAACAGGTCGGGCGCGGGCTTGCCGCGGCCGACGTCGGTGGCGCTGAAGATCCGCCCGGCGAAACGGTCGTGGAGGCCGGTCCGCCCGAGGGTGTGCCGCATCTTCTCGTGCGGCCCGCTGGAGGCCACGCAGGTGGGCAGGGTGATCGCGGCCAGCGCCTCGGGCAGCCCGTCCACCGGCGTCAGCCCGGCGTCCACGGCCTCGGCGTGCAGCTCGCGGAACCGCTTGTCCCACACCGTCGCCGTCTCCTCCCCCAACCGCTCGGCCACCGTCGCGTGGTTGGCCGCCTCCGAACGCCCGACGAACCGCTCGATCGCCTCCGCCTCACCCAGCGCCCAGCCGTACTCCTCCCCCAACCGCACCAGCACCCGCACGGCGATCACCTCGCTGTCCACCAGCACGCCGTCGCAGTCGAATATCACCAGTTCTATCGGCTCGCTCATCCGCCCAGCTTAGGCGCGGCCCCCACCCGCTCAGGGGCCCGGCGGCGGTGGCCGCCGGGCCCCTGTGGGCGGGGTGGCGCGTCAGGCGGTCTGGACGGCGGTGTCGTCGATCACGAAGCTGGTCTGCAGCGAGGTGTCCTCGACCGCGTTGAACTTCACGGTGACCGACTGGCCCGCGTAGGCCGACAGGTCGAAGGTGCGCTGCTGGTAGCCGGCCGCGGCGTCCACGTTGGAGTAGGTCTTCAGCGCGGTGCCGTTGACCGACACGGTCAGCTTGTCGTACGCCGTGCTGCCCGTCTCCGCGGTGTCGACGTGCAGCCAGAAGCTCAGCGTGGCCTTGCAGCCCTTCGGGATGGTCACCGTCTGCGACAGCGAGTCGGTGTGGCTGGAGCCGTAGCCGTCCATCCACGCCTTCCACGAACCGCCGTGCGCGGCCTGGCTGGCGCTGTTGTCCACCACGCCGGAGCTCGACGTCCACGGCGAGGCGGAACCGGTCTCGAAGCCCGCGTTGCCGAGCAGCTGCGCCGGGATGCAGGAGCCCTCGCTGCCGTAGACGTTCCAGTTGAAGGTCGCGGAAGCGGTCTTGCCGGCCGCGTCCTTGACCGTCACGGTGACGCTGGAGACGCCCCCGGTGGTCGGGGTGCCGGTGATCAGACCGGTGGAGGCGTTGATCGACACACCGGCCGGCAGACCGGTGGCCGAGTAGGTCAGCGGAGCGGTGCCGCCGGAGGCGTTGATCTGCAGGTTGACCGCGGCGTTGACGGCGGTGGACACGTCACCGGGGTTGGTCACCGAGACGGCGCCGCTGCCGGCCGGCTTGGTGAGCAGGCAGCCGGCCACGTTGAGGTCGATGGCCCGGCTGGAGTTCAGGCAGGTGGTGAACCAGTAGGTCTCCTCGCCGTAGCTCTGGCCCTTGACGGCCTTGGTGGTGCCGTCGGCCGCCACCTCGCACGGGTTGTTGAGGGTGCACATGGCGCCGTCGTCGTTGCCGGTGTTGTTGATGCCGATGATCCGCCCGCTGGCGGAGGAGACGATCGGCGAACCGGAGGTGCCGTGCGTGGTGTTGCAGCCGGAGCTGTAGCGCAGCGAGTCGTGCCAGGTCCACTCGTCCTCGCGGAGGGTGGGCACGAACCCGTTGACGGAGCAGTTCCAGACCTGCTTCCAGTACGAGGAGGGTATGTACATCGCGGCGCCGTCGACCGGGTGCGCGTCGTCGACGGTCAGCGCGGTGACGCCGTACTTGGAGCTGATCGAGCCGTAGGTGTCGGTGAGTTGGTAGAGCGCGACGTCGGTGCCGGTCATCGTCCCGTAGAGGACCTTGTCGGCCTGGACGGTGCCGAGGCTGTTGCCCGCGCCGTCGAGCAGGGTGCCGCTGCGGCTGGCGCTGACGTTCTGGATGACCTGACCGGCCGAGGGCATGGTGGGCAGGCAGTGCCCGTTGGTGAGCATCAGCGCCCGGTCGCCGGCCACCGAGGTGGGGTAACGGACCAGCGAGGCCGAGCAGTTGCTCAGGGCGATGGTGGCCGTCAGGTCGGCCGCCTGGACGGCGTGTGCGGGGGCGGCGGCGAAGGCCAGCCCGCCCGCGACGACGGCGCTCGTACCGGCCACCGCGACAAGTCTTCTGAACATGGCTCTCCTTGTGGGGGATCGCGGGGGTGTACGACTGGTCGTCGACGCCCGCGCCGCACGAAAGTGCCATGGCCACTTCAACAGGGTCAACCGTTCTGGCCGAACTCGCCACTCCTCGTCGCCTGTTGTGCCACCGGCGGCAACCACCCGTCCCGGTATGCCCGTTACGTGCTACGGCTGCGGAGCCGAGTAGACGGTCTGACTCTCGGCCTTGGCATTGCCCTTGCCGTCCTCCGCGCGGAGTTTGACGGTCCAGATCGTCCCGCCTCCGTCCGGTGCGAACTCGTGCTTGTCCCCCACCTTGACGAACTGACAGCTCTGCGTGAACTGCTTCGCCTCGGAGTCCCAGTCCACCCCGCTGGTGTAGTAGATGTCGTACGCCCCGGCCTTGACGCCCTCGATGGTGGCCACCTGTCCCTTGACCGCGTACGCCGAGGCCACCGCCTTGCCGTCGGCCGCGAGCATGAAGACGGCGTCCGTCGAGCCGTTGTTGTTGAACTTCAGCGTGCCCTTGCCGCTGTTCCCCCCGTCGCGGACCACCGCGCCGTTCTCCAGGGACCGCGGCTGCGGCTGCGGCTTGGGCAGTTCCGGGACGGTGAAGGCGGCCTGGTAACCGGCCGTCGCCAGCTTGGCCAGGGCTGCCGGGACCGCCACCAGCCCCTGACCGGCGCCCAGCCGAGCCTGAACGACACCGACGGTGCACAGCTTCTTGTCCTTGAGTTCGACGCGAATCGACAGCGCCTCGGAGGAGAGCGCGTTCAGGCCGTTCACCAGCTCGGTGCGCGCCGCCTCGGCCCCGGCGGGCGTTCCGGTGGCGTTCAGGCTGCGCGCGGCGCGGTCGGCGTCGGACTCGACGGTGGCGAGCGCGGAACCGAGCTCGGTCACGGTCTTGGCCGCAGCCACCTTCCCCAGACCGGCGTTGATCGGTGCGAGGGCCTGGTCGAGGGTCGTACCGTACGGCGTCGGCGCGGCCGTCGCCGACACGCTCGGCGCAGCGCTCCCGCCCCCGCCCCCGCCGCCCGAGCACGCCGCGAGCAGCAGCACCCCACCGATGACCGAGCCGGACCTGAACACGGACCCCACGGACTTCACGACCCCACCCCTGCCGTCATCCGGCACGCGCTCCCCACGCGTACACGAGCCGACATGCTGCCGAGTACGAACCACCCCCGTCAACCGCGTTCGAACGATCGCCCGAAGGGCCCGCCCCGGGCCGCCCGTCGGGGTCAACTACGATCGGGCACGTGCTCAGCCTCACCGGACTCCCGCTCCAGATCATCGCCGCGGTCATCGCGATCGTCGTCTTCGCCGCCACCATGTGGCTCTGGCCGCGGTTCGGCGGGAAGGGCTGGAAGTCCTGGCTGGGCCGGATCGGCGCCTTCCTGGCCACCCAGGTCGCGGTACTGGTGGCGATGGGCCTGGTCGCCAACAGCTACTTCGGCTTCTACAGCTCCTGGACCGACCTGCTCGGCACCAGCGGCAAGCTCGGCACGGTGGTCGACCACACGCCGAACGCCGCCGGGGTGGCCGTCACCGGTCAGCAGAGCTTCTACTCCGCCCAGGGCTCGGACCCGCAGCGCTCCGGCCTGATCCAGCAGGTCGCCGTCAAAGGGGCGGGCAGCGGTCTGAGCACCGAGGCGTACGTCTACCTGCCGCCGCAGTACTTCCAGCCGGACTTCGCCAAGCAGCGCTTCCCGATGGCCCTGGTGCTCACCGGCTACCCGGGCACCCCGGAGAAGCTGATCTCGCTGATGCAGTACCCGGCCTCCACCCTGAACGCGATCGAGCAGAAGAAGCTGCCGCCGACGATCCTGGTGATGACCCGCCCCACCCTGGTCGGCAACCGGGACACCGAGTGCGTGGACGTGCCGAACGGTCCGCAGGTGGAGACCTTCTTCACCACCGACCTGCCCAAGGCCCTCGCCGGCACCTACCGGATCGGCACCGACCCGGCCAACCGCGCCGTGATCGGCAACTCCACCGGCGGCTACTGCGCGCTCAAGTTCGCGCTGCGCAAGCCGGACTCCTACCCGGCGGCGATCGCGCTCTCCGGCTACTACAGCGCCGCCCACGACCCGAGCACCGGCGAGCTGTTCGGCGGCGACGCCCGGCTGAAGCAGGAGAACGACCTGCTGTGGCGGCTGAAGAACCAGCCGCCCGCCCCGGTCTCGCTGCTGCTGACCACCGCTTACGACGAGAACAACTACGACGAGACCAAGGCCATGGTCGCGGCCTTCAAGGCCCCGACGAAGATGTCCACCATCACCCTGGACACCGCCGGCCACAACTTCCACACCTGGACCCGGGAGATCCCCCCGGCGCTGGAGTGGCTGGGCACCCACCTCAGCATGCCGCCGGCCGCCTGAGGCCCTGAAGCCCTGAAGCCCTGAAGCCCGGCAGATCACACCCGGCTCACAGCCCCGTCTCACGGTCCTCTCAGCCGCGCCACCCACCGTATGGCGCATGACCACGAGCAGCTACTCACCTCCGGCCGGCGACCCGTGGCCCGAGGCCGCGAACCACCCGCCGCCGGAGGTCCCGCAGCCGGGCCCCGCCCGGCCGGACCCGGCACCGCTCTTCCCCGAGCAGCCCCTGCCGCCCGCCGGCCCCAAGGGCCCCGCCTCCTGGTCCGGCCGGCTGCGCACCCTCCCGGCCAGGGCCTGGCGAGGGCGCGCGGACGACCCGCGCTGGGTGCGCCCGGCCCTGCTGGCGCTGCTGGCCGCGACCGCCGTCCTCTACCTGTGGGGCCTGAGTGCCTCCGGCTGGGCCAACGCCTTCTACTCGGCCGCCGTCCAGGCCGGCTCCCAGAGCTGGAAGGCCCTCTTCTTCGGCTCCTCCGACGCCGGGAACTTCATCACCGTCGACAAGCCCCCGGCCGCGCTGTGGCCGATGGCGCTCTCGGCGCGGATCTTCGGCCTCTCCTCCTGGTCGGTGCTGGCCCCGCAGGCGCTGATGGGCGCGGCCACCGTCGGCGTGCTCTACGCGACGGTGCGCCGCCGCTTCTCCCCGCTCGGCGGCCTGCTGGCGGGCGCCGCGCTGGCGCTCACCCCGGTGGCGGCGCTGATGTTCCGCTTCAACAACCCGGACGCGCTGCTGGTGCTGCTGCTGACGCTCGCCGCGTACGGCATGGTGCGGGCGGTCGAGGCGGCGAGCACCAAGTGGCTGCTGTTCATCGGGGTCATGTTCGGCTTCGCCTTCCTCACCAAGACCCTGGCGGCGTTCCTGATCCTGCCCGCGTTCGCGGTGATCTACCTGGTCGTGGCGCCCACCGGCTTCTGGCGGCGGGTGCGGCAGACCCTGCTGGCGGGCGTGGCGCTGCTGGTCTCCGGCGGCTGGTGGGTCGCGATCGTCGAGCTGATGCCCGCCTCGGCCCGCCCGTACGTCGGCGGCTCGCAGGACAACAGCTTCCTCTCGCTCACCTTCGGCTACAACGGCCTCGGCCGGGTGGACGGCAACGAGCGCGGCAGCGTCGGCGGCGGCGGACGGATGCCGGCCGGGCTCGACCTGCCGGGCGGTGCGACGCGCGGCGGCGGCCGCGGCTGGGGCGAGACCGGCCTCACCCGGATGTTCGGCACGGACGTCGGCGGGCAGATCGCCTGGCTGCTCCCGGCCGCGCTGATCCTGCTGCTGGTCGGCCTCTGGGCGACCCGCCGGTACGCCCGCACCGACACCGCCCGCGCGGCGTTCCTGGTCTGGGGCGGCTGGCTGCTCTCCACCGCGCTGATCTTCAGCTTCATGTCCGGGATCTTCCACCAGTACTACACGGTGGCCCTGGCCCCGGCCGTGGCGGCGCTGGTCGGCATGGGCGTGGACGGGCTGTGGCGGGCCCGGCACCGGCTGCCCTGGGCGCTGGTGCTGGCCGGGACGCTCGCGGTGACGGCGGTCTGGGCGTTCGTCCTGCTCGGCCGCACCTCGGGCTTCGTGCCGTGGCTGCGCTGGGCGGTGCTGGTCGGCGGGCTGGTGGCGGCGGTCGCGCTGGTCGCCGGGCAGTTCGCCGGGCGGACCGCCGGACGGGCCGGTGCGCGGATCGCCTCGGTGGCGGGCCTGGTCGGTCTGGCGGCGGCGCTCGGCGGTCCGGCCGCGTACGCGGTGGACACCGTCAACACGGCGCACACCGGCTCGATCGTGACCGCCGGGCCGGGCGTGAAGGGTGCGTTCGGGCCGGGCGGCGGCGGGCGCAAGGGCGGCCAGGGCTTCCCGGGCCGCCAGGGGTTCCCGGGCGGCGGCCCGGGCGGCCAGCAGGGCTTCCCCGGTGGCGGCCAGGCACCGCGCGGGCAGAACGGCGGGGGCTTCCCCGGTGGGTTCCCCGGCTTCTCCGGCGGCGGTTCGGGCTCCGGCTCCGACCAGGGGAACGGGCGGCACCAGCGTGGCACGGACGGGACCAACGGCCGTACCGGCAACGGCACCGTCCCCGGCGTTCCCGGCGGCATGGGCGGTGGCGGCATGGGCGGCCTGCTCGGCGGCACCAAGGTGAGCGACGAGGCGGCGAACCTGCTCAAGGAGAACGCCGACCACTACACCTGGGCGGCCGCCACGGTCGGCTCGCAGAACGCCGCCAGCTACCAACTCGCCACCGGTGAACCGGTGATGGCCCTCGGCGGCTTCAACGGCACCGACCCGTCGCTGACCCTGGCCGGCTTCCAGAAGTACGTCCAGGAGGGCAAGGTCCACTGGTTCATCGCCGGCGGCTCCCGCGGCTTCGGCGGTGGTGCGGGCGGCTTCGGCGGAACGGGCACCACGGGCACCACGGGCACCACGGGCACCACGGGCGGCGACGCGAGCGGCGGCGAGCGGCAGGAGTCGGAGAGCGCGCAGATCGAGTCCTGGGTGGCCGCCCACTTCACCGCCAGGACGGTCGGCTCGGCCACGTTCTACGACCTGACGGCCCCGGCCTCCTGACCCCGGCCACGACGGTTCCCGACGGCTCCCGACCGTTCCCGACGGTCCCCGAGGGGGCGTGCCGCGTTCGCGCGGCGCGCCCCCTCCGCCGTGCTCAGTCGGACGCGCAGTGCGTGCCCGCCGCCGGCATCCGGCCGTCCACCAGGAACCCGGCGACGGCCGTCCGCACGCAGGCGCTCTTGTCGTACGCGGTGTGCCCGTCGCCCTCCCTGGTCAGCAGCACGCCGTGGGCCAGCCCGGCGGCCAGCCGCTGCGCCCACGGGTACGGGGTGACCGGGTCCTCGGTGGAGCCGATCACCAGGATCGGGGCGCTGCCGGGGGCCCGGACCGGGTGCGGGCGTTCGGGCGTGCGGTACGGCCAGGGGCGGCAGTCCGGGGCGAGCAGGGTGGTCAGGGGGTTGTGCCGGCCGGTCAGCGGGGCCCGGGCGGCGAGGTCGGCGAGGGCGGGGCGCAGCCGGTCCTCAGTGGGTGCAGGGAGGTCCGCGCAGGAGATGGCCGCGTAGGCATCCGCGGCGGTGGTGTAACGGCCGTCCTGGCCGCGGCCGTTGGCGCCGTCGGCGAGTTCGAGCAGGGCGTCGCCGGCGCCTTGGCCGAGGGCCGGTGCGAGGGCGTCGCGCAGCCGGGACCAGGAGCGGTGGCCGTCGTAGAGGACGTTGAGGGTGGCGGTCCAGCCGAGGGCGGCGGTGAGGGTGCGGCCGTCGTCGGCGCGCAGCGGGTGGGTGCGCAGACCGTCGAGGAAGTCGGCGAGGCGTTGCGGGGCGGCGGCCGGGTCGGTGCCGAGCGGGCAGGTGTCCGCGTCGTCGGTGGCGCAGCCGGTGGCGAAGGCGCGGAAGGCGTCCTCGGCCGCGGCGGCGGCCTCGACGTCGAGCCGCATCGGGTCGGTGCCGTGCTCGACGGCGCCGTCGAGCACGAGCCGGCCGGTGCGGTCGGGGAACTCCTCGGCGTAGAGCGCGCCGAGGTGGGTGCCGTAGGAGAGGCCGAGGAAGTCGAGCCTGCGTTCGCCGAGGGCGCCGCGCAGGACGTCGAGGTCGCGGGCGCTGTCGCGGGTGCCGAGGTGCGGGAGCTGGTCGGCGTGGGCCGCGCGGCAGGCGTCGGCGAGGATCCGGCCGTGGTCGTAGCCGGGGTCGTCGGTGGCGTTCCACTCGTCGCGGGTGCGGTCGTCCAGGCAGTGGACGGGGGTGGTGTCCCCGGCGCCGCGCGGGTCGAAGCCGACCAGGTCGAAGCGGTCGTGCAGCGGGCCGAGGTAGCCCTGCCAGTCCCAACGGACCATGCCGACGCCGGAGTTGCCGGGGCCGCCGGGGTTGACCAGCAGGGCGCCGATCCGTTCGTCCCGGTCGGCGGCGGGTTTGCGGGCGAGGGCGACGCCGATGGTGCGGCCGCCGGGGTCGGCGTAGTCCAGCGGGACGGTGAGGGTGCCGCACTCGACGGCCGGGCCGTCGGCGTCGGCACCCGCGTCGGGGCAGGGCCGCCAGTCGATCCGCTGGGCGTAGAGGGCGCGCAGGGCCGGGTCGGCGGTGGCGGCGACCAGGTCGTCGAGCGGGGGCCGGGCGTCCGTGCGGCCCGGGCCTCCGGAGCCGGTGCAGCCGCCGACCAGGGCGAGCGCGGCGGCGAGGGCGAGCGCGGGCAGGGCGCGTCCGGGCAGGGCGCGTCCGGGGAGCCGCGGCGCGCGGGTGCGCCGGGCGAGCCGGGGCGACCGGGGAGGGTGCGGGGGGCGGGGAGCTCGGGAGATCATCGGGGCCACCGCCCACGAATACCACCTGCCCCGGGCCCGGTCCGAGCCCGGGGCACATCGTGCCCGCCTTCCACGGCCCGGGCGTATCGTTTCGTCAGCCGCCGCACTGCTGCAGCATGGCCTTCTTGTCGGCCTCGGTGACGGGCAGCTGGTACTTCAGCGAGACCTGGGCGAAGCGGACGGCGTACGAGCAGCGGATCCCGGTGTCGGCGGGCAGCCAGGCGGCAGGGCCGGAGTCGCCCTTGGAGGCGTTCTGCGAGCCGTCGGCGGGGATCAGGTTGAGCGGGTCGTTGGCGATCCGGACGCGCTTGGCCCTGTCCCACGCGCTCGCCCCCATCTGCCAGTCGTAGGAGAGCGGCATCACGTGGTCGATCTGGATCCTGCTCGCCTGCTGCTTGGTCCACTGGACGCTCTTGCCGGTGTACGGGTCCCAGATGGTCATCGCGGTGACGGTGCAGTCCGAGCCGTCCTTGTGCTCGACGGCGGTGCCGTCCCGGGCGAGCAGGTCGTTGCGGGTGTCGCACTTGTTGCCGCCGAGCGGGACGCCGTCGACGTTGTCCGTCCAGGCGGGGCCGAACTCGTTGCGGTCGTAGCCGTCCTTGGCGCCGACGGCGGCGGTGGCGACCTTGGCGATGACCTCCCGGCCGGCCTTCCGCTCCTCGCCGGTGGTCAGCGGCGCCAGGCCGGGCTTGGTGCCGTCCGGGTTCTGCAGCGGGCTGGTGCCCCGGCTCCCGGCGGGCGCGGCGACGCCGCCACCGTCCTTGGCGTCGGGCGCCCCGTGGTCGCGGCCGCCGATCAGCCAGCCGACCAGCGCGAGCGCGCATATCAGGAACACGGTGGCGGCGGACAGGGTGGTGCGGCGGGCGGGCACGGAGAACTCCCGGGGTCGGGGCGGGTTGACGGCGAACCAGCAGATCAGCCGCCCCGGGGAGAATCAAGGTGACGCCACGTGGGGCCCGGAAAGCATGTCGAAGCTCACATCGGCCCAGGTCAGCCGCCGATGAGTCACACGCTGAGTCCCGCTCAGCCGCCGATGGCGGACATCGGACGGTCGGGCCGGACGAAGTCCGCGCTGCCGATCGCGTGCCCCGGGCCCTTGCCCGCCACCGAGGTCCGCCAGGCCTCCTCGATCGCCGCGTCGTCCGCCCCGCCCCGGAGCAGCGCCCGCAGGTCCGACTCCTCGGTGGCGAACAGGCAGTTGCGCAACTGCCCGTCCGCCGTCAGCCGCACCCGGTCGCACCCCCCGCAGAACGGCCGGGTCACCGAGGCGATCACCCCGACCACCGCCTCCGTGCCGGCGATCCGCCACTCCTCGGCGGGCGCGGCGCCGCGCCGACCGACCGGCACCAGGTCGAACCGCTCCCCCAGCGCGGCCAGCACCTCCTCCGCGGTCACCATCGCCGCGCGGTCCCAACTCCCCTGCGCGTCCAGCGGCATGGACTCGATGAACCGCATCAGGTAGCCGTGCTCCACGGCGAACTCCGCCAGGTCCACGATCTCGTCCTCGTTCACCCCCCGGACCGGCACCGCGTTCACCTTCACCGGGCCGAGCCCCGCCGCCCGCGCCGCCGCCAGCCCGGCCAGCACGTCCGCCAGCCGGTCCCGCCGGGTGATCGCGGCGAACCGCTCCGGGCGCAGCGTGTCCAGGCTGACGTTCACCCGCCCCAGGCCGGCCTCCCGCAGCGCCCCCGCCGTCCGCGCCAGTCCGATCCCGTTGGTCGTCAACGACAGCTCGACCCCGAGCGCGGCCAGCCGTCCGACCAGCCCCGGCAGTCCCCGCCGCAGCAGCGGCTCCCCGCCGGTCAGCCGCACCGAGGCCACCCCGAGGCGCTCGACCGCGATCCGTACCAGCCGCACCACCTCGTCGTCGTCCAGCACCTCGGCCCGGGCGAGCCAGTCCAGGCCCTCCGCCGGCATGCAGTACGTGCAGCGCAGGTTGCAGCGGTCGGTCAGCGAGACCCGCAGATCGGTGTGGACCCGGCCGAAACGGTCCACCAGCGGGCGCGGTGCGGTGTTCATCGCCCCAGTACAGGCGGCGGGAGCCCGCCAGACCAGCGGCCGAACCGCCGGGGAGCGGCCGCGACCTGCGGCTTCGCCTTGTGGATTCCCACAATGCGCGCCCCCGGCCGGCCGGGGCAGGCTGGGCCCATGCAGACCACGCCGACACCCCCCGGGGGCGCCCCGGTCGCCGCCCTCGTGCTCGCCGCCGGGGGCGGGCGGCGCCTCGGCGGCCGGCCCAAGGCGCTGATCCGGTACGGGGGCCGGCCGCTGGTGGAGCACGCGGTGGCGGTGGTCCGGGCCGGCGGCTGCCCGGACGTCACGGTGGTGCTGGGCGCGGCGGGCGAGCGGGTCCGGGCGACGGCGCACCTGCCGGGCTGCCGCCTGGTGGCCAACCCGGACTGGGCGGACGGCATGGGCTCCTCACTGCGGGCGGGCCTGGCCGCGCTGCCGCCGCGGGCCCCCGCGGTGCTCGTCATGCTGGTGGACACCCCGGGCGTCACCCCGGCCGCGGTGGCCCGGCTGCTGGCCGCGCACCGGGCGGGCGCCGACCTGGCCGCGGCGGCGTACCACGGGCGGCGGGGCCATCCGGTGCTGATCGGCGCGCGGCACTTCGCCGAGGCCGCCGCGGGTGCCTCCGGCGACGCCGGAGCCCGCGCCCTGCTGGCGGCGCACGCGGCGGACATCGTCCTGGTCGAGTGCGCCGACGTCGCCGTCCCGGACGACCTGGACACCCCCGCCGACCTGGCCCGCTGGTCCGCCGGCTGACCGTCCCCCTCAGGAGGGAGGCCGCCTCGTCCCGGACGGTCGGGGGCCCCTGATCCGTCCCTGAGGATTGCCCCATTCCGCGCCCAGCGCCGGACATTTCGGGGAGCATGGGAATCGTCCCACCCACCCGACACCGACGGACGGAGCCCGCGATGGCCGGACTGCCCGACGACTTCACCGGACACGACCCCACGCGGCCGGGGGCGGGCGGTGCCGCCGCCCGGGCGATCCGCTGCCCCGCCTGCCGCCGCGAGCACCTGTACGAGCCGCCGTCGCTGCCCTGCCCGTGCGGGGCCTCGCTCAAGGTGCCGCTGCTGCGCGGCGGCGTGCCGGTGCAGGTGCGCTTCCGCTCCTGGGAAGACTCCTGGCTGAGCATGCGCTGCCCGCACTGCGGCCGCTCCGACCAGTGGCCGCAGCCCGAGTTCACCTGCAACTGCGGTGCCACCGTCCGGCTGCCGGTGGACCGCACCACCCGCCTGGGCAGCGGCACCGCCGGTCCGCTCGCCGCCCCCGGCCCGCAGGCCGCCCGCCCCCACCCGGCCCACCCGATGGGCGCGCCGGTGCCGGCCCCGCCCGCGGTGCCCGGCGGCTCCACCGGCCGCGCCCGCCCGTTCCGCCACCGCGCGCCCTTCCGCCCGCACCCGGTGCGCACCTCGCAGGACGCGGTGTTCACCGCCGCCCGCTACCTGGAGTGGCTCGGCTTCGACGACCTGGAGCTGACCGAGGCGCAGGAACGCGACGGGGTCACCCTGCTGGGCAGCCGGATGGTCGCCCAGGTCGACACCTGGACCGAGCCCGCCGACGTGAAGTCGGTCGAGTGCCTGTGGCTGCAGACCCTGCACGCCGAGGAGATGGCCGCCGCGATGTTCACCCTCGCGGGTTATTCGCACCAGGCCACCGTGCGCGGTGAACAGCTGCTGGTCGCCCTGTTCAGCCTGGACCTGGCCGGCGTGCCGCAGCCCGCGAACGGCGCCGCCGAGGCCCTGATGGAGACCGGCTGGACCTCCTGACCGCCGGGACGCCCCACTAGATCATTTCTCCGCCGAAAGCAACAACCTCCGCTCGTGATCTGGTGCACAAGCTCACCCCCGTGTTGAATTGCCGCCACAGCGCGGGCCTTTCGCCCTGCCGTCGCCATGCGCACGGGTCGTGGCGGCAGGATCCCAGGGGCAGGTCCGTGCCCATGCTGGATGGCGCACACAAGGAGGTGGCGTTGTCGGAGCACGGATGGGACCCGAGCGGCCCGGACGGGCGGGGGCGGGCGGCAGCGGAGGAGCCGGGTGACACCGTGTGGCGACTGAGGTCGCGGGGGTGCTGGCAGGAGGCCGCCGAACTGTTGCGCCCGGCTGCCGAGCAGGACCCGGCGGCGGCCCTCGGGCGGGCCGAACTCCTCATCGAGCAGTGCCTGTTCACCGCCGCCAACTGGCCCCAGGCGGAGCAGGCGCTGCGCCTGGCGGAGGCACTGGCGGCCGGCACCGAACAGCGCGCGGGCGCCGCCTGCGCCCGCGGCTTCCTCGCGTACGTGGCGAGCGTGCTCGGCCCGCGGGACCGGCTGGACGAGGCCCAGGCCGCGCTCGGCCGCACCTCGGCGCTGCTGCCGCCGGACGCACCGGGCCGGCCGCTGCTGGACTTCCGGCGCGGACTGGTCGCGGAGAACCTGCTGCGCGACCGCGGCGCCGCCTGGATCGCCTACCGGCGGGCGCACGAGGGGGCCGGCGAGCGCGGCGACGAACTGCTGCGCTCGTACACCTGGCGCCACCTGGCCGCACTGGCGCTCGCCCGGGGGGACCACGGGCACGCCCGGGAGGGCTTCGACGCCTCGTTGCGGCTGCGGGAGCAACTCGGCTTCACGGTGGGGGTGGCTCCGGCGCTCGCGGCGCTCGCCGAGGTGTCCGAGCCGGCCGAGGCCGCGCGGCTGCGCGCCGAGGCGACCCGGCTGGTGCAGGCCCTGGGCGGGGTGCCGGTCTGGCTCGCGCGCCAGCTGGGCGCGCCCCATACGCCCCGTGGTGCCGTCCGCGCGCCGGGGCCTCCCCCGGACGGACGCATCGCCAGCGAGACCGGGGGAACAATCAGCTAAGGTGAGCCTAACCTGGCCGGGGATGAGCAGTGCCCCGGCCGGGTCGCCTTGCCGATCCCCGGGCACCGCCATGCCCCGGTCCGGCCACGCCCGGGGGCCACCACCGCCGGGCGGCGCCGGGCGGTCCCATCGGCGGCCCCGGTCGACCCGATGTGGGGCCCGCCCATGACCGCGAGCAGCACCAGGCCCGGCCCCGCGCCGTGCGCCCCCCGCAGCACCGGGGCGCACGCCCCCACCACCGGACCGGCCCGCACCGCCCCGGGCGCTGCCTCGTACCACCGGCTGACCGGGCTCACCCCCGTACTCGCCGTACGCTGCGCCGCGCCCCGGCGGGGCAACGGCTGGCTGCCCGCCGCCGACCTCACCACCCGCCCCGAGGCGGTGCGCGAGCTGATCGCCCACGACGCCCGGCGGGGCCTCGCCCGCTACGGGCAGCCACTGCGCCCGGACGTCGCGGCCGGCTTCGGGCTGCACCGCTTCGTCTGGCCGGTCTCCCTGCTGTTCACGCTGCCCTGGTTCCTGGAGCGGCGCGTGCCGCTGCTCGCGCCCGGGGACGTCTCGCTGCGCCGACGGCCCGAGGCGGTGGAGCTGACCGTCCGCCCGACGGGGTTCGTCTGCCTGCCGGACGACCCGGCGGCCGGCCGGGGTGGTCCGGGCGGGGGCGATCAGGCCGGGGGCCGGGGAGGCCTGGGCGGCAGCCGGGGTGATCAGGCCGGCGGCTCGCCGCAGGCCCGTACGGTGCCGGACGAGTCCGCGCTGGCCGCCGAACTCCGCTGCACCCTGGGCGAGTTCCTGACCCCGGTGCTGGCCGCCTTCCGCCCGGAGACGCGGCGCGGGCCCCGGGTGCTGTGGGCGATGGCCACGGACGCGGTGGTGGAGGGGCTCTGGTACGCGGGCGGGCTGCTCGGGGAGCCGGAACGGGCGCGCGCCGAACTGTCCGCGCTGCTGGCGCCCGGGGAGTCCGGCGGGCGCGCCGGGTCCGCGCACGCGCCCGGCGCGGACGGGCACCCCGCTCCCGCTCCGGCCCCCTTCACCCCGGGCGCCGGCTTCGCACCCCCGGCGCCCGGCCGCGACGACGCTTCGGCCGCCCCGGGGGCGGCCCCCGACGCTTCGGACACGGACCGGGCCCGGGCCAGTTGCTGCCTCGTCTACACCGTGGAACCGGGAGAGATGTGCGGCGGCTGCCCGCGCGTCACGCGAGGTTGACGAAAACCTGTCCGACACCAGATCCGGAAAGCCCGGAATTTCAGGAAGAATCCGCTTCAGATTCATCAGACAATATTTTTGTCGCTGAGTCAGAAATCCCTCTCCCCAGCGCATTGACAGCGAATCCGCCATTCGCCCGCCGAGCATCCGTCATGATGGTCCCCGCCATCACGGCACAGGAAAGCGACGCAGGAAAGCGAGGCTGGTTCCGGCGATGAAATTGTCCGACATACCGCTCGGGTGGGCCGTCACCGGAGTCGCGGGGCTGCTGGTCAGCGCACTCCTGGTGGCCCTGCTCCGCAGCCGGGGATCCGCAGGCACCGCCGGCGGCGATTCCTGGGAGCGCTCCGAGGAACGGCGCCGACGCAAGGAATCCCTGTACGGCGCCGCCTCCTACACGCTGCTGTTCTGCTGCGCCGCCGTCGCCGCCGCCCTCTCCTTCCACGGACTGGTCGGCTTCGGCGTCCAGAACCTGGGGCTGTCCGACGGCTGGGAGTACCTCGTCCCGTTCGGGCTCGACGGCGCCGCGATGTTCTGCTCGGTGCTCGCCGTCCGCGAGGCCAGCCACGGCGACGCCGCCTTCGGCTCCCGCCTGCTGGTCTGGGTCTTCGCCGGCGCCTCGGCCTGGTTCAACTGGGTGCACGCCCCGCGCGGCTTCGGCCACGCCGGCGCCCCCCAGTTCTTCTCCGGCATGTCCCTCTCGGCGGCGGTCCTGTTCGACCGGGCGCTGAAGCAGACCCGCCGGGCCGCGCTGCGCGAGCAGGGGCTGGTCCCCCGCCCGCTGCCGCAGATCCGCATCGTCCGCTGGCTGCGCGCCCCGCGCGAGACCTACGCGGCCTGGTCGCTGATGCTCCTGGAGGGCGTGCGCAGCCTGGACGAGGCGGTGGACGAGGTCCGCGAGGACAAGCGGGAGCGCGCCCTGGACAAGGAGCGCCGCAGGCTGGCCGGGCGGCGCGAACGGGCCGAGATCCGGGCGATCAACCGCTCCCACAGCACCTGGCGCCGCGGCACCGCCGCGCGGCAGCTGGAGTCCGGCTCGGAGCCCGCCATAGCCGGCGGGCCCGGGGCCGAACGGCCCGCCGTCACCGAACGGCTCGGGGTCGAGCGGTCGGCCGTGACCGAACGGCGCGGGGTCGAGCGGCCCGCCGCGGCCGAGCGCCCCGAGGTGGAGCCAGCCCCCGCGCCGCGCGAGGTCGAACCCGCCGAAGGCACGGTCGTCCAGCCCGGTCTGCCGGCCCGCCCGGAGCGGCGCACCATCGACCTCACGCTGGAGGAGGACACCGTCACGCTGCCCCGGCTGGACTCGCTGGAGCGCAAACTGAAGGACCTGGAGCAGCAGTTCGGCTGACACCCGGTCCTGATACCCGGGGCTGACGTTCGATCCTGAGGTTCGGGCCTCGGGTTCGGGCCCGACGCCCGGTCCTGACGCTCCGCCGGGGGCGCCGCCACCGCCGTGGAAGGGCGGGGCGGCGCCTCCGGGGTTCAGGCTGCGGCCGCCCCGCTGAGCTCGAACCACATCCGCTTGCCGGACCCGCGCGGCTCCACGCCCCAGGAGTCCGCCAAGGCCTCCACCAGCATCAGCCCGCGCCCCGAGGAGGCCTGCTCCCCCGGGGTCCGGCGGGTCGGCCACAGGTCCGACTCGTCCTCCACCTCGACCCGGAGCCGGGCCCGGCCGCCGTCCTGCTCCGGCTCCCGGTAGAGCCGGGCGGTGAACATGGCGTCCCGGTCGGTGTGCCGGATGGCGTTGGTGACCAGCTCCGAGGAGAGCAGCTCGGCGGTGTCGATGAACTCCGCGACGCCCCAGCGGCGCAGCGCGTCGCGCAGCTCGGCCCGCACCTCGGCCACCCGTGCCAGGTCGGCCTGGCCGATCCGGCGGCGCAGCTGCTGGGCGGCGAGACCGCCCGCCGGGCCGTCCCAGCGCAGGAGCAGCAGCGCTATGTCGTCCTCGCGCTCGTTGGAGTCGGCGGCCTGGGAGGCGATCCGGTCGGCCAGCTCCTCCAGCGGGTCGCGGGCCGCCTCCGCGGCGGACGGCAGCGGACGGGCGAGCGCCCGGGTGAGCCGGGCGATGCCCTCGTCCAGGTCCATGCCGCGCGCCTCGACCAGGCCGTCGGTGCAGAGCAGCACGGTCTCGCCCGGGTCCAGGCTGAACCGGGTGACCCGGTACTCCTGGTCCGGGTCGATGCCCAGCGGCAGCCCGCCGGCCACCGGCACCACGGCGGCGGTGCCGTCCGCGCGGCGCACCACCGGGTCGAGGTGGCCGGCCCGGACGGCGTAGACCACGCCGTAGTCCACGTTGACCTCGGCGTAGGTGCAGGTCGCGAAGTGGTCGGTGTCCAGGTCGGCGAGGAAGCGGGAGGCGCGGGCCATCACGGCGGCCGGCGGGTGGCCCTCGGCGGCGTAGGCGCGCAGCGCGATCCGCAGCTGGCCCATGATGCCGGCGGCGTGCACGTCGTGGCCCTGGACGTCGCCGATCACCAGGCCGACGTGCCCGCCGGGCAGCGGCACCACGTCGTACCAGTCGCCGCCGATCTGCAGGCCGGAACCGGCAGCGAGGTAGCGCACGGCGGTGGTCACACCCGGCACCGAGGGGACGGTGCGCGGCAGCATCACCCGCTGCAGGCCGGCCGCCAGCTCGTGCTCGGCGTCGTGCAGCCGGGCCCGCGCCAGCGACTGGGCGACCAGCCCGCCCAGGGTGGTCAGCAGGGTGCGCTCGTCCGCGTCCAGTTCGCGCTCGTCGTCGAAGCTGACCACGCAGACGCCGATCGCCCGGCCGCTGGCCACCAGTGGCAGGTACGCCCAGGAGCCGCGGCCGGTGCGGCTGGTCGGCTCCCACACCTCGGGGTAGCCGTCGCGGAAGTCCTCGCGGGTCGAGACGAACACCGGCGCGCGGTGCCGCAGCGCCTCGGCGGCCGGGTGGCCGGCGGGCAGTACGGTGCGGTCCCAGACCGCCAGCGCCTCGGCGCGGTAGCCGGAGGCGCCGAGGATCCGGGCCCGTCCGGCCTCGAAGGAGGCCAGCACCAGGCCGTCCGGCGGCAGCCCGGGCAGCGGCAGCTCGGTGAACACCCGGGCCACGTCACGGACGGTGACGGCCTCGGACAGGGCGCGGGCCGCCTCCTTGATGAACCGGGAGCGCTCCTCGCGCAGCAGGGCCATCCGGTCGGCGTGGACGCGCTTGTGCAGCTCGACGGTGGCGTCCCAGACGAAGCCGACCATCCGGGAGGCCCGGCCGAAGGCGTCGGCCAGCACCCGGCCGCGGAAGCGCACCGCGCGCATGGCCCCGGTCGGCCCGACGGTGCGGTAGTAGGCGCCGCACTGGCCGAGCTCGGCCACCGCGCGCTCGACCCGGCGGCGCACCACGGGCGCGTCCTCGGGGTGCAGCAGGGCCAGGAAGGAGGCGGCGGTGCGGTCGAAGCGGGCCTGATCGGCGGCGTCCAGACCGATGATCGCGCAGGCCCGCTGGTCGCCCTCCAGGACGTCGCGGCGGATGTCCCAGTCGAAGGAGCCGATGCCGTTGGCGGCCATCGCCGGCTCCAGCCAGTCCGGCATGGTGTCGGCGGAGGAGGGCGGCAGTCCGCCGGACAGCACCGGCGCCAGCCGGGCGGCGGCGAGGCTGGGGGACGGGCGCGCCGCGGGGGTCCTCCGGGTCGCCTGCGCGGGCGGCCGGGCCCGGCCCGTCCCGGCGGTGGTCCGTCCGGCGGTGGCCTGACCGGCGATGGGCTGACCGGCGGTGGCCCGGCCGGCGGCAGGCTTCTCGGCGGCGGGTGGGCCGGCGGTGGGCTGCTCGGCGATGCGCGGTTCCACGGTTCCGGTCTCCACGGCACGCCGTTCCACGGCTCGCGGTTCTACGGCGGACGCGCCGGGAGGAAGCGCCGGCCCCGGCGACTCGGGCTCAGTGGGCATGCTGCTCCTGCCGCTGCCGTGGCGGACCGCGCCGACCGTCCGGCCGGGCCGCGTGGCGGTGAGATGGGTCGTGCTGGATAGGACGGTGCCGACGGACGGTGGTCAGTCGAGGTTCGGTCTCCCCGCTGCTTCCCGCACGTGGACACACATTCCCACCATCCTGGCCAAAGTTCCGCCGAGCGGCAATGCCAACGGGCCGGAAATCTTCCGTTCCGCCTTCTGTTCAGGGCTTCCTTCGACAGCGAATCAATCGGCTGCGAACAATCGTACGACCATACGACCGGACTCAGGGCAACGCGAGTTCGAACCAGGTGACCTTTCCGTCGCCTCTCAACTGGACGCCCCAGGAGTCCGCGAGCGCCTCCACCAGCAGCAGGCCCCGCCCCGAGGTCGCGTACTCGGCCCCCGGATCGCGCCGGCGCCCGGGCAGCCGGCTCGTGCCGTCCTGCACCTCGATGCGCAGCCGGTGGTCCGAGCCGAGCACCGCGTCGAAGACCGCGCCCTTGCCGGTGTGCAGCAGCGCGTTGGTGACCAGCTCGGAGGAGAGCAGCTCGGCGGTGTCGGACAGCTCCGGCACCCCCCAGTGGCTCAGCGCCGAACGCAGCCGCCGCCGCACCGACCCGACCGCGACCAGGTCGGCCGGGTCGAGCGTCAGGTGCAGCCGCCGGTGCAGCGCGCAGCCGGGGGCCGGCGCGCCCGGCAGGGCCGTCCCGGTCGCCCCGGTCGTGCCGGTCGCTCCGGCCTTCCCGGTCTTGCCGCCGCCGACCGGGCCCTGGACCGGACCGGACCGGTAGGCGTCGCCCGAACTCGTCCGCTGCCGCGGGAATCGCGACTGACCGTCCATCACCACATGCCCCCGCCCTGAAAATCCGGGCCCCCGCCTCCGGAATCCCCCGCCGGCCGGGTGGCCCCCTCGATCTGACCACCATCCTCATGCCCAGTTGACGGCGTTTGCAACAGTGTGCGTCCGATCACGTGGGGTGAAAGGGGCACGGGGAGGTTCGCGTGATCCAACCGCCCGCGCCGGACAGGTTTGCGAAGCGCAGAGGCCGTTTTCGAACCCGCCGCCACCCGATCCCGCGCACACCCGGCGCCCGTACGAGCCGTGCGCCCGACCACGCGCCCCCTGCTCCGCTCCCGCCGCGCGCCGGGGCCGGGGCGGGCCGGGGGCGGGCGGGGTCGGGGTGGATCGGGGGCCGGGGCTCCTCACCCCCATCCCCCGCCCAGGGCGCCGAACCCGCGCGGACCGGCAACGCTGGACAGGGCGGCCCGGCGCGGGTTCAATGACCCGAGATGTTTGAACGACGTTCTAACATCACCCCGGAAGCCCCGAGACCCCGAGACCCCGAGCCCCCGAGACCCGAGCCGACCCCCTCCCCCCGGCGACCGCGAGCGAGGTACCGTGCGACTGACCCCCACCGAGCGGGACCGGCTGCTGATCTTCACGGCAGCCGAGCTGGCCCGCGCCCGCCGAGCCCGGGGCGTACGCCTCAACATCCCCGAGGCCACCGCCCTGATCGCGGACACCGTCTGCGAGGCCGCCCGCGACGGCCGGCGCCTGGCCGAGGCCATCGAGGCCGGCCGCTCCGTGCTGACCGCCGACGACGTGCTGCCCGGCGTGCCGGACGTGGTCACCGTCGTCCAGGTCGAGGCCGTCTTCGACGACGGCACCCGCCTCGCCGTCGTCAACGACCCGTTCAAGGGCGCCGGCTCGCTCGGCGACGAGGCCCCCGGCGGTGCGCTGATCGGCGACGGCGCCGGCTACGACCCGGTCGAGGAGACGCTGCTCATCCCCGTCCACAACACCTCCGAGGTGCCGATCTCGGTCACCTCGCACTTCCACTTCTTCGAGGCCAACCCGCGCCTGGCCTTCGACCGCGCCGCCGCGTACGGCACCCACCTCGCCGTCCCGGCCGGCTCCTCGGTGCGCTTCGACCCCGGCGCCACCGTCGAGGTCGGCCTGGTGCCGATCGGCGGCGCACGGGTCGCGATCGGGTTCGCGGGGCTCGTGGACGGCCCCCTGGACGCGCCCGGCGCGAAGGAGGCCGCCCTGGCCAAGGCCCGCGCGACCGGCTACCTGACCGGCTTCGACGACGCGGAGGTGCCGTCATGACCTCGATCACCCCCCACGACTACATCTCCGTGCACGGCCCGCGCGCCGGGGACCGGGTCCGGCTCGGCGACAGCGGCCTGATCGTCCGCGTCGAGTCCGACTCCCAGGCGCCCGGCGACGAGTTCCTGGCCGGCTTCGGCAAGACCGCCCGCGACGGCCTCCACCTCAAGCCCGCCGCCGTCCGCGACACCTGCGACGTGGTGATCAGCAACGTCCTGGTCATCGACGCGGTCCAGGGCATCCGCAAGACCTCGATCGGCCTGATCGGCGGCCGGATCGCCTCCATCGGCCGGGCCGGCAACCCGGACACCCTGGACGGCGTGGACGTGGTCGTCGGCACCGGCACGACCATCGTCTCCGGCGAGGGCCTGATCGCCACCGCCGGCGCCATCGACACCCACGTCCACCTGCTCTCGCCGCGGATCATGGAGGCCTCGCTCGCCTCCGGCGTCACCACGATCATCGGCCAGGAGTTCGGCCCGGTCTGGGGCGTCGGCGTCAACTCGCCCTGGGCGCTGCGCCACGCGTTCAGCGCCTTCGACGCCTGGCCGGTCAACATCGGCTTCCTGGGCCGCGGTTCGTCCTCCGACCCGGCCCCGCTGGTCGAGGCGCTGGCCGAGGGCGGCGCCTCCGGCTTCAAGGTGCACGAGGACATGGGCGCGCACACCCGCGCGCTGGACACCGCCCTGCGGGTCGCCGAGGAGTACGACGTCCAAGTCGCCCTGCACACCGACGGGTTGAACGAGTGCCTGTCGGTCGAGGACACCCTGAGGGTGCTGGAGGGCCGGACCATCCACGCCTTCCACATCGAGGGCTGCGGCGGCGGCCACGTCCCCAACGTGCTCAAGATGGCAGGCGTGCCGAACGTCATCGGCTCCTCCACCAACCCCACCCTGCCGTTCGGCCGCGACGCCCTCGGCGAGCACTTCGGCATGATCGTCTCCGCGCACGACCTCAAGGTCGACCTGCCCGGCGACGCCGCCATGGCCCGCGACCGCATCCGGGCCGGCACCATGGGCGCCGAGGACGTGCTGCACGACCTCGGCGTCATCGGCATCACCTCCTCCGACGCCCAGGGCATGGGCCGGGCCGGCGAGACCGTCCGCCGCACCTTCGCCATGGCCGGCAAGATGAAGGCCGAACTCGGCCCGCTCGACGGCAGCGGCTCGTACGGGACGACCGAGAGCGGCGACGACAACGAGCGCGTGCTCCGCTACATCGCCAAGCTCACCGTCAACCCGGCCATCGCGCACGGCCTCTCGCACGAGGTCGGCTCGATCGAGATCGGCAAGCTCGCCGACATCGTGCTCTGGCGCCCGGACCACTTCGGGGCCAAGCCGCAGCTCGTCCTCAAGTCCGGCTTCCCCGCGTACGGCGTGGTCGGCGACCCCAACGCCTCCACCGACCGCTGCGAACCCCTCGTCCTGGGACCGCAGTTCGGCGCCCACGGAGCGACCGCCGCCGACATCTCGGTGGCCTTCGTCGCCCAGGCCGCCGCCGACGGCGCCTACCTCGACCGGCCCGCCGACGGGCTGCCCACCCGCCGCCGCCGCGTCGGCGTCCGGGGCACCCGCGGCATCGGGCCGCGCGACATGGTGCGCAACGCCCGCGTCGGCCACGTCGAGGTCACCGAGACCGGACTGGTCTCACTGGACGGCGCACCGCTGCGCTCCGAACCGGCCGACAGCGTCTCGCTCAGCCGCCTCTACTTCCTCTGATCCCCCCACTTGATCCCCCCACTGTTGAGGACTCCACGATGACCACCCCCACGCCCGCCTCCCTCGGCTACCGGATGCCCGCCGAATGGCACCCGCACGACCGCACCTGGATGGCCTTCCCGACCTCCAACCCCACCTTCGACACCCCCGAGGCGCTGCACGCCGGCCGCGAGGCCTGGGCCGCCGTCGCCGACACCATCGTCCGGTACGAGCCGGTGACGCTGATCGTCAACACCGGTGAGACGGCGGAGGCCCGCAAGTACGTCTCCGAGCAGGTCGAGATCGTCGAGCGCCCGCTCAACGACGCGTGGATGCGCGACATCGGCCCGTCCTTCCTGATCGACGGCAAGGGCTCGGTGGCCGCCGCCGACTGGATCTTCAACGGCTGGGGCGCGCAGTCCTGGGCCCGCTGGGACAAGGACCAGCACGTCGCCGAGCACATCGGCGAACTGACGGGCGTCCAGCGCTTCGCCTCCCGGCTGATCAACGAGGGCGGCGGCATCCACGTCGACGGCGAGGGCACGGTGCTCGTCACCGAGACCGTCCAGCTCGGCGAGGGCCGCAACGCGGACTGGACCAAGGAGGAGGTCGAGGCCGAGCTGCACGCCTTCCTCGGCACCACCAAGGCCATCTGGCTGCCGCGCGGACTCACCCGCGACTACGACGAGTTCGGCACCCGCGGACACATCGACATCGTCGCCTCCTTCGTGCGCCCGGGCGTCGTCGTCGCCCACGTCCAGCCCGACCCGGCCCACCCCGACCACCAGGTCTGCCAGGAACTCGTCGCCGTCCTGCGCGCCTCCACCGACGCCCGGGGCCGAGCCCTGGAGGTCATCGAACTGCCCGCCCCCACCGTCCTGCTGGACGAGGACGGCGAGCCGGTCGACTACTCCTACATCAACCACTACGTGGCCAACGGCGCCGTGATCCTGTGCGCCTTCGCCGACCCGCGCGACCAGGAAGCCGCCGCCGTCCTCGGCCGCGCCTACCCGGGCCGCACCGTCGAACTCGTCGACGCCCGCGAGATCTTCGCCAACGGGGGCGGCATCCACTGCATCACCCAGCAGCAGCCCAAGGCGCTCTGACACCCGCCGCGAGACCCGTCGCTACCGGAGTGGGGCCCCGCTCCACTCCGGTAGCCTTCGAACCTCCGTTCCACCGAGGGAGAGCAACCCACATGGCGGACCCCCGCCCGCGCAGGCCGGCGCGCCCCCGCGAGGAGGTCTTCGCCACCGCCCGGGCCGCGATCGCCGAACACGGGCTCGCCAAACTCACCATGGCCGGACTCGGCAAACAGCTCCAGATGAGCGCGGGACACCTGCTCTACTACTTCGGCAGCAAGGACCAGCTGCTGCTGGAGACCCTCCGCTGGAGCGAGGACCAGCTCGGCGCCCGCCGCCGCGACGCCCTCACCGACCACGCCCTCGACCCCTGGCAACGCCTCGACGCCTACCTGCGCCTCTACCTGCCCGAGGGAGCGGGGGACCCGCGCTGGATCCTCTGGGTCGAGGTGTGGGGCCGCTCCCCCGCGAGCGCCGAGATCCGCCAGGGACAGCAGGAGATCGAGGCCCCCTGGCAGACCGACCTGGTCTCCCTCATCGAGGAGGGCACCGCCACCGGCCATTTCACCCCGGGCCCCGCCGCCGACCGCGCCCTCCAGATCCGCGCCCTCCTCGACGGCCTCGCCGTCCCCATCGCCATCGGCCTCCCCGGCGCCCACCCCCCTACCGCCCTCACCCAAGCCACCACGGTGACGGGCATCCTCCTCCGCACCTGAAGCCGACCCTGAAGCCGACCCTGTGCGGCGCGGGGGAATATGCAGACCGGTCTAGTGATTCTGCTGCCCGGCCCTGCCCAGCTGCCTGCACCAGAAGTCGACCAGCCCGACTTCCTGTACGGCTCGTCGACCCGGCGTGCGCGAGGAGCCCGAGAAATATGCAGACCGGTCTACAGATCAGGCTCGCCCCAGCGGCCCCGTACGCGCGAAAAGTCGGCGGAACCGACTTCCTGCGATGCGGCTCGCCGGCGCGGGGGAAATATGACGACCGGTCTACAGATTTTCCCACGGAGCCCCTCGCCCCGCGCGCCAAAAGTCGGCCCCGCCGACTTCCTGTGCCACCCACCGCCGCCCCACCCCCGGTGAATCTGCAGACCGGTCTAGTGATTCCGTTTCCCGGCCCTGCCCAGCTGCCCGCACCAGAAGTCGACCAGCCCGACTTCCTGTACGGCTCGTCGACCCGGCGCGCGGGAGGAGCCCGAGAAATATGCAGACCGGTCTACTGATTGATGGGCGCCAGGAGACCGCGCGCGAAAAGTCGGCTGGGCCGACTTTTGGTGCGGCTTGCCGGCGCAGGGCTTCGCCTCGAATATGACGACCGGTCTACAGATTTCACTGGGATAAGCAGGTGGGTGCGCCAGAAGTCGGGTGGGGCGACTTCTGGCGCGGGGGTGCTGTGGTCAGTCGGTCCAGATGGCGGCGGCGGTGCGGTCGTCGGCGTACCCCTTGGCGCGGACTTGGACCTGGCGCAGGAAGTCGACGGTGCCAGGGGGGTGGGGGTGGGCCCAGTGGGTGGAGAGGAAGTGGGCGACGGCGGGTTCGTCGGCGATCGGGCGGGCCAGGCCGGGGGTGCAGAGCAGCAGGATGTCGCCCGGGGTCGCGGGGACGAGCCGGAAGCGGAACGGGCGCGGGTCCGGGACGGGAGCCTCGGGCACCGGCGGCTGGCCGTCCGGGTGGTGCAGCAGGCGGGCCGCGTACGCGTCGATCCAGTGGCCGGAGCGCAGCAGGTAGAGGCCGCCCGGGCCGACGCCGAAGGCCGCTCGGTAGCCGGCCTCCGGGTCGAGCGACACCATCAGGCAGTGCAGCGAGGCCGGGGAGGGCGTGTCGTCCCCCTCCGTCCGGGGCGCCAGCGCGCGCAGCGGGGCGACGGCGCTGGTGGCCAGTCGCTGGAGCCCGTAGCGGAGCCGGTCCCGGGCGCCGTCGCGCAGGTCGGCGGCCAGGCCGGCCCGGCTGCGTCCGATCGCGGCGGCGAGCTGGCGGCAGGCCTCACCGGTGGCGGTGGCGACGGCCTCGGCGGTGACCGTGTCGACCTCGGCGCCGTCCGCCCGGTCGAAGCCGCCGAGGACGGCGAGCAGCAGTCCGTCAGGTCCTTCGCCGAACCGGGTGACCAGTAGGGAGTCCCGGCGCGGCTCGCCCCGGTAGCGGGCGGAGTCGCCCCGGACGGAAACGGCGCGCAGGACGGACGGCCCGTACTGCGCGCCCTCCAGCACGGTGTCCGGGACAAGCGAGCGGAGCGCGCCCGGGTCGGCCTCCGGTACGGCCGTCGGCTCGGGCCCGTACGTCGGGGGGCGCTCGCCGACGTGCGGGACGGCGGCCCCGCCGTCGGCGAGCGGTGCGCGGACGGCCAGCCGGGGGTCGGGGACGATGGCGGGCGCCGGTTCCGGGTCGGGCTCGGGCACCGCCGCGTGGTCGGGTTCGGGTTCGGGCACGGGGACCGGGTCGGGGACGGGGGCCTCGTCCACCGCGGGGACCTCAGGGGTCACGGGGACCTCAGGGGCCTCAGGGGCGGAGACGACCTCGGGAGCTGAGGGGGTCTCGGCGACGACCGGCTGGGGCTCGACCTCGGCAACCGGCTCGGGCTCGGGCTCGGGCTCGGAGTCGGAGTCGGCGGACGGGGCGGCCTTCTCCAGCGAGACGGGCTCAGCCTCCGGCTCCGGCGCAGGCGCCGCCTCCGGCTCCACCGCCGCCTTCGGTGCGTCGTCGGCGAAGGAGGGCGCACGGAACTGGTGGGTCTCCGTGGACGATGTCCGCTGGCGGCCGATCCCCTCCGACCCGCTGATCACGCCGACCGCGGTGTCGAACCAGTCGTCGATGCTGTCCCGGTTCTCCTGTACGAGCGCGGGTTCCGGCTCCGGCTCCGGCTCCACCAGCGGCTCCGGCTCCGCCGATCGCTGCTGCCCGATGAGTCCCGCCGCCGTGTCGAACCAGTCGTCGACGCTGCCGTCCCCCGGGTCGGCGTGCGGGGTGTCGGGGAGGGTGCCCGCCGGGCCGTCGTAGACGGTGTCCCACCAGCCGTCGTCGGGCCGGGGCGGCTGTGCGGGTGCACCCTGCTTGCTCATCTGGCGGCTCCTGCTCGGTCCGTGGGTCGCGCGCCGCCCCCGGCGGGCCGGGCTCGACGTCATTGTTCTCCAAGTGCAACGACCCTGTCCGGGTTTCGGCGACAACCGGTCACCCATCGGAACATCCCGGCCACCGCGCCGACCAGCCGGTTCGTCGTCCGCGCCGCGGGTGCGGCGGCGTGGGCGTCACCGCCCGGTCGGCTTCCGGTTCGCCTCCGGTCGGCTCCTGGTCCGCTTCCGTTCCGTCCAGGCTTGCCGGATGTGCCCGGAGCAGGGTGTTTCCTGGAGATCCGGGCGTGTCGGCCCCCGAAAATGAGGGCCGATGGGGGGCATCGCTTCACACGTTCGGCTGATTAAATGTCCGCATGACCGCGTCGGCCCCCAGCTCGCCCCGACCGGGGTGGGCCGCACCGGCGGGCCGCCCGGTGGGTGCGCTGTTGGTCCTTCTGCTCGTCGCCCTGCTGACGATGCTGCCCTGCGCGGGCCAGGCGAAGGCCTTGGACGGGTCCAACCCTCCGGTGCCGGCCGCGGCCCCGGTCAGTGCCGTCAGCGTGGTCAGCGTCGAGGTCGCGACCGGACAGGCGCCCCACCCCGGCCACGGAGGCCGGGCCACCAGGCCCGCCAAGGCCGCGAAGCTCGTCGGCTCCGCCGGGACCGCCCAGGCTTCCCCCGGCGATCGAGGTGACCGAGGCGACCGGGCCTCCCCTGGCGACCCGGGCGACC
Organism: Kitasatospora xanthocidica; assembly: GCF_014656195.1. Taxonomy (GTDB): domain Bacteria; phylum Actinomycetota; class Actinomycetes; order Streptomycetales; family Streptomycetaceae; genus Kitasatospora; species Kitasatospora xanthocidica. The sequence goes on from NZ_BNBY01000004.1 coordinate 114,253, forward strand.
GGAGCGACCCGGGCGGCAAGGCCGCGAAGGCCTCCGACCACCGCCGGATCGCCGAGGGCCAGAGCCAGGGGCACTGGATCCTCTGCACCGCCGACGGCGAGCCCCCGCGCAACAACGGCTGCTCCAGCCATCCGTACTGCCCGCAGGACGCCCAGCTGCCGAATCCCCCGCCGCAGCCGCTGCCCGTCGTGCCACCCGTCGCCCCGGCCGCGGCCGAGGCGCTGCCCCGGGTGGTGCCCGCCGGCCTGCTGGACGGTTCGCACTCGGCGCCCGACCTGCACGAGCTCCAGGTCCACCGGTCCTGAGCGGAACCCACCGCCGGCGCTGCCGCCGGCGGATCCGCCCCGCCTCACCTTCCAGCTGACCGTCGCCACCGACCGGTGCGCGGCGGAGACAAGGACACCGCCATGGGTTCCGCCTCCAAGCAGTCCAACAAGTCCGGCGGCAAGCAGGCCGGTCTCGACCGCCGCGCCCGGATAGCCGAGCTGCGCGCCGCCGAGCAGCGCCGCGACCGCCGCAACAAGATCGTCGCCTCGGTGGCGGCCGGTGTGCTGGTGATCGGCGCGATCGCCACCGGCACCTGGGTCGTCATGGACCAGAACCAGAAGAAGAAGGACAAGGAAGCCGCCGCCAACGCGGACATCCCGGGCGTGAAGACCTTCGGCGACCTGACCCGCAACCACGTCAAGGAGAAGGTCACCTACCCGATGACCCCGCCGGTCGGCGGCGACCACAACGCGATCTGGCTGGACTGCATGGGCCACGTCTACGACCAGCCGGTCGAGAACGAGCGCGCCGTCCACTCGCTGGAGCACGGCGCGGTCTGGGTGACCTACAACGGCAAGGCCACGCCGGACGACATCAAGACCCTGTCCGACAAGGTCAAGACCACCCCGTACTCGCTGATGAGCCCGTACCCGGACGAGCAGGGCACCATCACCCTGAACGCCTGGAGCACCCAGCTCGTCGTGGACAGCGCCAGCGACCCCCGGGTGAACCAGTTCTTCACCAAGTACGTCCAGGGCAAGCAGACCCAGGAGCCGGGCGCCTCCTGCACCATGGGGCAGATGTGACCGCCGACCCGGGCCGTCCCGAGGGGTCCGCTGCCAAGGGGTCCGCTGCCGAGGGAGGCGCGTCCGAGGCCGCTGTCGGGACGGCCGCCCAAGCCGTCACCGGAGCCGTCACCGCCGAGGACGGCGGGGCCGCCGCGCCGCGCCGCCGGCGGATGTGGTGGCCGGCCGCGCTGGCGGCCACCGTGGCGCTGGCGCTCGGGGTGCCGGCCCTGGTGGCGAGCGGGACCTCGGCCTCCGGCAGCTCGCTCTCCGTCCCGGCGGACGACTCGCCCGAGGCCGGGTTCGCCCGCGACATGGCGACCCACCACCAGCAGGCGGTGGACCTGTCGTTCGCCGTCCGGGACCGCACCGGTGACGAGCCGACCCGCACCCTCGCCTTCGACATCATCAACACCCAGGCCAACCAGCGCGGGATGATGATGGGCTGGCTGGACCAGTGGGGGCTGACGCAGCACGTGAACGCCAAGCCGATGGCGTGGATGAAGATGGGCCACGAGTACCAGGCGCACGACGGTTCGCTGATGCCCGGCATGGCCACCAACACCCAGATCGCGAAGCTGCGTTCGCTCAGCGGGCGGGACGCCGAGGTGTTCTACCTGCAGCTGATGATCGAGCACCACAAGGGCGGCGTCGAGATGGCCCAGGGCTACGTGGACCTGGCCAAGAACGACACCGAGAAGCGGCTCGCGCAGTCGATGGTGATCGCCCAGACCTCGGAGCTGCAGCTGATGACCGACATGCTCCAGGAACGCGGCGCCGCCCCCGGCGTGCCCGCCTCCTGAGCCGGCTCCCGAACCGGCTCCCGAACCGGCCCAGCGTTCTCGTTCCCCGGACGGCCGGGGCACGGCCGACGGTCCCGTACCGTCCGCGCCGCGCCCCGGCCGTCCGCCGTACCACCTCCCGGAGACCCCTCACATGACCCCCGACCCCGCCGGTGCCCCCACCGGTGCCGCCGACCCCGCCGGCGCCCCGGACCGCCGCTGGCTGATCGCCGGGCTGGGCAATCCCGGCCCCTGGTTCCGGCAGACCCGGCACAACGCGGGCTTCCTGGCCGTCGACCGGCTGGCCGAGCGGCACGGCGCCCGGTTCCGGCGGCGCGGGATCGCCACCCTGGTCGCGGAGATCGAGGTCGACGGCCGGCCGGTGCTGCTCGCCAAGCCGCTGTGGTTCATCAACCTGTCCGGCCGCCCGGTGGCCGCGCTGCTGCGCCGGTACGGCGTGCCGGTGGAGCGGCTGGTGGTCGTGCAGGACGACCTGGACTTCGCGTTCGGTTCCGCCCGGCTCAAGCGCGGCAGCGGGCCCGGCGGCCACAACGGGGTGCGCTCGGTGGGCGAGGTGCTCGGCACCCGCGACTTCGTCCGGCTGCGGTTCGGCATCGGGCGTCCGCCGAAGGGGCAGAGCGTCGGCGACTTCGTGCTGAAGAAGTTCTCGGACGACGAACTGGCCGTGATGCCCAGCGAGTTGGACCGTTGCGCGGACGCCCTGGAGACCCTGGTGCGGCTCGGCCTGAACCGCGCCCAGGACACCCTGAACGCCCGCCCCGCACCTGACGCCGGTCACGGTACGGAGGCCGGTCACGGCGCGAAGACCGGTCACGGCGCGGAGGCTGACCATGGCGGGCGCTGAGGACCTCCGGCGTTCCCTGTGGAGCGCCGGACCCGGCGACGACGCGCGGCAGGACGACGGGCGGTCGGCGCTGACCGCCGAGGCGGTCGCCGAGGCCGAGCACCTGCTCGGCGTCACCCTCCCCGCCGCCCTCCTGGAACTGCTGCACCACCGCGACGGCGGCGAGGTCGCGGACGACCGGAACGCCTTCCCCACCAGCCGGCCGACCTCGTGGAGCGGCGACCACGTGCCGTTCGACTGGCTGCTGGGCATCGGCCGCCGCGAAGGGGCGCTGTCCCTGCTCGACAGCCCGTACCTGGTCGCGGAGTGGGGTCTGCCCGCGCCGGTGGTCCTGTTCTCGGGCGAGGGACCGTGCTGGCTCGGGCTGGACTACCGGGACGGCGGCCGGGACGGGGAACCGTCCGTCACCTGGTTCGAGGCGGACCTCGGCCGGGAGTTCCCGCTCGCCCCGGACTTCCGGTCGTTCCTCGAAGGCCTCACCGCGGCCGACGACTTCGAGTGAGAATCCCCGGGCGCCCCTGGAGCGTGCCCGGTCCACAGGCTGCGGAACGGGCTGCGGAGCGGGTGGTGGGCCGGGCGGGTGAGGAGCGCGGCCGCCGCCGCGACCGCCGCGAGGGCGAACAGCACCGTCCGCCCACCGGACGCCGCGCCCGCCAGGTGGACACCGAGGACGGACAGCGCCATGCCGAGCGCCGTACCGAGGCTGCGCGCCATGTTCACCATGCCGCCGCCGACCGCCGAGCACTCCGCCGGGACGGCCCGCATCACCAGCGCGTTGTTGGCCGGCAGCAGCAGGCCCAGCCCGTACCCGGCGACCAGCAGCGGAGCGGCCGACGCGATCGAGGCCGGCAGCAGGGCGAACAGCAGCAGCCCGCCCGCCGCGACGGCCGCGCCGAGGCGGCACCTGGCCACGTCCGACCAGCCCGCGGGCAGCAGCCCGCCACCGACCGTCGCGGCGACGGCGAACGCGGCGGGCAGCAGAGTGACGAGCAGTCCGGCACCGGCCGTCGACACGCCCGCGCCGGTCAGCAGGACGGGGCCCAGCACCAACGGGCAGAACAGCAGCAGGTACCCGATCAGCGCGAGCACCAGGCCGGACCGCACACCCGGGGTGTTGACCAGCCCCGGCGCAAGGATCGGCCGCGCCGCCCGCCGCTCCTGGCGCACCAGCGCCACGGTGAGCACGGCGGCGGCAAGCAGCAGGACGGTGACGGCCCAGCCGGGCAGCGGCAGGCCGGAGGCGGTGGAGAGGGCGAGCAGCAGCGCTGTGGTCGCGCCGGTGAGCAGCAGCATGCCGGGCAGGTCGAAGCGGGCGTCGTCCCGCGCAGGACCGGCCAAGGGACCAGCCGAGGGACCCGCCGGTCGCCGCGTCCGGGGGCTGGGAACGAGGCCCCCGCCGCCCGTCCGGGTGCGCGGCAGCAGGTACCAGCCGGCCAGGATGCCGAACACCGCGATCGGCACATTGACCCAGAACACCCAGCGCCACGAGGCGTGTTCGACCAGCAGCCCGCCGAGGCTGGGCCCGAGCGCCAGCCCGAGGCCCTGAGCGGAGGCCTGGATGCCGAGCGCGCGCCGCATCGCGCGTTCGGGCACACCGCGTGCGACCAGGGCGACACTGTTGGCCTGCATCATCGCGGCGCCGACGGCCTGGACGGCGCGGCAGCCCACCAGGATCCAGAGGCTGCCGGCGAATCCGGCGCCGAGCGAGGAGAGGCCGAAGACGGCGAAGCCGCCGATGTACATCGTCTTGCGGCCGGCCAGGTCGGACAGCCAGCCGATCGGGGCCAGCAGGGCGACCAGGACGAGCAGGTAGGCCAGGGCGACCCATTCGACGGCGGCGAAGCCCGCGTCGAAGTGGTGGCCGATCGCGGGAAAGACCAGGGCGATGACGCTGGCGTCGAGCTGGCCGAGGAAAGCGCCGAGGCAGACCGTGCCGACGGCCAGCCAGTGGGCGTGGCGCCAGCCGGCGATGCCGCGGGGGCGGGGCCGCTCGGTGAGCAGCCGGGCGGCGAGGGCGGTGGCGTTCATGCCACAAATATATCGGATACAGATATGTTCTTTCTACGAGCAGCTCGCCCTGCGATACGAAGCGCCCCACAGGGCGTCCGTACCGCGTCCACATCGCGTCCGCACCCGCGTCCGCTAAGCGGACCGCGCCCCCGAAACGCCCTGTACCAGGAGATACGCTGTCCGCCATGCCGTCGTCACCGCACGTTCCCGATTCCGCCACCGAAGGCCCGGACCCGGCGGTCGAGCACGCCCGGCAGCTGACCGACACCGTCACCCGGCTGCGCCGCGCCCTGCGCAGCAGCATCCGCACCGACTACCCGTGGGAGTCCCTGCCGATGGCGCAGGTCGAACTCCTCCAGACCCTCGCCGCCGCACCGCTGCGGGTCGGCGAACTCGCCGCCCGGCAGCGACTCGCCCCCAACACCGTCAGCGGACTGGTCGGCAAGCTGCTCGACGCCGGCTTCGTCGACCGCCAGGCCGACCCCGGCGACCGCCGCACCGCCCGGATCGCCCTCACCCCGGCCGGCCGGCGCCAGCTGGACGACTGGCAGCACGCCCACGAACGCCGCATCGCCACCGCGCTCGGCACCCTCGACCCCGCCGACCGCGAGGCGGTCGTCCACGCCCTGCCCGCGCTGGAACAGCTCGCCCGTGCCCTCGCCCAGCCGGGCAGCGGTACCGGCACCGGCACCGACTGACACCGGCACGGACTGACACCGAGGGCCCACCCCGCGGACAAAACCACTGGTCACCGCCCCGGGCCGAGCACTACCCTCCCCGGCATGACCACCGCACGGGTACGGATCGAGCCCTGGACGGACGCCGACCTGGCGCTGCTGCGCCGGGTCAACACGCCGGAGATGAAGAAGCACGTCGGCGGACCGGAGACCGAGGAGCAGCTGCTCGTCCGGCACGGCCGCTACCTGGACTTCGTCCCGTCCGGCCTCGGCTGCATGTACCGGATCGTGCTGCTGCCCGACGACGGTGCCGCGGACGGCGAGGCCTCGGACGGCGCGGCTGCGTACGGCGGGACCGCCGCGGGCGAGGCCGTCGGCACGGTCGGCTACGGCACCCGGACCTGGGAGGGCGAGACCGTCCACGAGATGGGGTGGAACGTCCTGCCCGGTCACCAGGGCCGGGGCATCGCCGTCACCGCCACCCGCGCCGCCGTCGCGGCCGCCCGCCGCGAGGCCGCCCACCGGTACCTGCACGCCTTCCCCTCGGTGGACAACCCCGCCTCCAACGCGGTGTGCGCCAAGGCCGGGTTCACGCTGCTCGGCGAGACCGAGTTCGAGTTCCCTCCCGGCCGGTTCATGCGCAGCCACAACTGGCGGGTGGACCTGCGCGCCTCGGAGTGACCCGCCGGCTGGGAACGGGGCCCTGAACCGGGCTCGGAGCGGCGCCCGGAAGGGGTTCAGAAGAGGGTGCCGCTCTCCAGCTCCAGCAGTCGGCGCTTGCGGTCCACGCCCGCCGCGAAGCCGGTGAGCGAACCGTTGGCGCCGAGCACCCGGTGGCAGGGGCGCACGATCAGCAAGGGGTTGGCGCCCACCGCGCCGCCGACCGCCCGGACCATCCGCGGCTCCTGCCCGGCCAGTTCGGCGAGTTCGCCGTAGGTGACGGTCCTGCCGTACGGGATCTCGTCCAGCGCGGCCCAGATCCTGCGGCGGAACTCGGTGCCCACGGGTGCGAGCGGCAGGTCGAACTCGGTGCGCTCGCCCGCGAAGTAGGCGGTCAGCTGGGCGACCGGCTCGGCGAGCGCCTCCGGGTCGAGGACCCAGTCGTCGGCGGGCTCGGCCAGCGCGTACTTCTGGCCCGGCGCGGTGACGGTCGCCAGCGCGGCCGGCCCGCCGTCCTCGGGCAGGACGCCGCTGAGCAGCAGCCGGCCGAAGGGGCTCTCCATGGTCGTGTAGACGGTGGTGGTGGCGGCGGCGCTGTCCGTGGTGGCAGCGCTGTCGCTGCCGGTGGTCGGGTCGGTGATCGGGTCGGTGGTGCTCATGCTGGTGCGTTCTCCGTTCCGGTGCTGGTGGTCGCGGGGCCGGCCCACAGCCGGTGGACCGCGTAGGAGCGCCACGGCGCCCAGGTCTCGGCCGCGTGGGCGGCGGACTTCGGGTCGCCGGGGGCGCCGAGCCGGACGAGGCCGTGCTTGACGCCCACGTCGCTCGGGAGGAAGACGTCGGGGTCGGCGAGCGCCCGCATCCGCAGGTAGCCGACCGTCCAGGGGCCGATGCCCGGCAGGGCCAGCAGCCCGGCCGCGGCCTCCTCCCGGTCGACCCCGCTGTCGAGGCTCACCGTGCCCTCGGCCAGGGCCGCGCACAGTCCGGTGAGCGCGCGGCGGCGGGCGGCGGGCATCGCGAAGTCCTCCGGGTCGGCGGTGGCCAGCGCCGCCGCGGTCGGGAAGAGCAGTCGCAGGCCGCCGCTGGGCTCGGGCAGCTCGGTCCCGTACTTCTCGGCGAGCCGCCCTGCCAGGGTACGGGCCGCGCCGACGCTGATCTGCTGGCCGAGGACGGCGCGGACGGCGAGCTCGTGCGGGTCCACGTGGCCGGGCGAGCGCAGCCCGGGACGCTCCCGGACCAGCGGACCGAGCACCGGGTCGGCGCCGAGCTGCTCGTCGACCGCGAGCGGGTCGGCGTCCAGGTCGAAGAGGACGCGCAGGCGCTGGACGGCGGTCGGCAGGTCGCGCAGGTCGGCGAGGAACAGGCGGCAGTCCAGCCAGCCGCGGGTGCGCGGGTCGTCCGGCGCCAGGCCGTCGACCTCGGCGATGCCGTGGCCGTACGGCAGCGCGAGGGTGCGCCGGTACGTACGGACGCCGGGGAACGCACCGGGGACCACCTCCTCCACGCCGGGAACGGCCCGGAGGGCGAGGAAGTCGATCAGGTGCTCGCTGTCCAGCGGGCCGCGGTAGGCGAGGCGCAGGGTCAGGCCACCGGCCGGGGTGGCGGTGCGGCGGCCGGCGGCGACCTCGGCGCGCAGACCGCTGGGGGTGCGGTCGTAGACCTCGCGGACGGTGTCGTTGAACTGGCGGACGGAGGCGAAGCCGGCCGCGAACGCGACGTCGGTCACGGGCAGTTCGGTGGTCTGCAGGAGGAGCCGGGCGGTCTGGGCGCGCCGGGCGCGGGCCAGCGCGATCGGGCCGGCGCCGAGCTCGGCGGTGAGCTGGCGCTGCAGCTGGCGGGAGCTGTAGCCGAGCCGGCCGGCCAGGCCCGCCACGCCCTCGCGGTCCACCACGCCGTCGCCGATCAGGCGCATCGCGCGGCCGACCAGGTCGGCGCGGTGGTTCCACTCCGGCGAACCCGGCACCGAGTCGGGGCGGCAGCGCCGGCAGGCCCGGAAACCGGCGCCCTGGGCGGCCGCGGCGCTGGGGTAGAAGACGCAGTTGACGCGCTTGGGGGTCACGGCCGGGCAGCTCGGTCGGCAGTAGATGCCGGTGGAGGTGACGGCCGTGAAGAAGACGCCGTCGAAGCGGGCGTCTCGGCTGTCCACGGCTCGGTACCGGATGTCGTCGTCGATCACGTTGTCCAGTCTGCGGGATCGGGTGGGGGGTGACTGGCGGGAATCGGACATCGCCATTCGGGCACCGCCGGTGGGGGCTTCCCCCCTTCCCCCTCCCCACCCAGCGCCCAGCGCCCGCAGCCCAGCGCCCCCCCGCCCAGCGCCCGCCGGAAAATGCGCGGCCGTCCGGCCGGCCCGGGGCTACGCTCGCCCGCATGAGCGAGCAGCCCGGCGGCCAGCCTGCCGACCACCCCTACAGCGGCCCGGACGACCCGCGGGTCACCGCCCTGCCACCGGAGGAGTTCGCCTTCCCCGGTCCGTTGCGCGACCAGCTGGTCGCGGCCGTCCTCAGCGGCGCCAAGACCAGCACCACCGGACTGGTCGCCGACTACGAGCACGAGGGCGACCCCCTGCCGCAGGTCGGCGAGCTGGCCGCCGTCCTGGACTCGGACGGCCGCCGGGTCGCGGTGATCGAGACCACGGACGTCCGTGTGGTCCCGCTGGCCGAGGTCGATCTTCGGCACGCCCTGGACGAGGGCGAGGGGTACGAGAGCGTGGCCGAGTGGCGTACGACCCACGAGGGCTTCTGGCGCAGTCCGGAGATGCTCGCCGCCCTCGACGACCCGGACTTCACCGTGGACGACGCCACCCCGCTGGTCCTGCAGCGCTTCCGCCTGGTGGCCGACCTCCGCTGAGCCGGGTGGGCCCCCGCGGGGGTCGGCCGGTGACCGCCGGACGGCGGTCGGCCGGCCCCCGCGGGTGGAGGGCGACGATCCGTGGTCAACGCTTCATCGTGCCTCCGGCGGCCCGCATCGACTTGTGGATCGTCTTCCACCTCTGCAGTCGGGCCTTGGCCACCCGGGCGTCCGTGCGCGAGGCGATCCATTCGTTCTCGCGCTGGAGCTTGAGGTAGCTGTCCATCCGGCGCTGCGGCAGGGTGCCGTCGGCCAGCGCCGCCTGCACCGCGCAGCCTGGCTCGGTGTGGTGCCCGCAGTCCTGGAAGCGGCACTCCTCGGCCAGCTCCGCGATGTCGGCGAAGGCCAGGTCCACGCCCCCGCCACCGTAGAGGCCGACCTCGCGCAGCCCGGGGGTGTCGATCAGCACGCCCCCGCCGGGCAGCGGGATCAGCTCGCGGGTGGTCGTGGTGTGGCGGCCCTTCTGGTCGACCTCGCGGGCCTCCTGGACCGTCATCACCGCCGCGCCGGCCAGCGCGTTGGTGAGCGTGGACTTGCCGACGCCGGACTGGCCGATCAGCGCCGTCGTCCCGGGGGTGCACGCGCGCAGCACGTCCATGCCCTCACCGGTCTCGGCGCTCACGACGAGCACCGTGACCCCGGGCGCGATGCCCTCGACGTCGGCCCGGATGAAGTCGGCGTCGTCCACCAGGTCGGCCTTGGTGAGGACGACCAGCGGGTCGGCGCCGGACTCCCAGGCCAGGGCCAGGAAGCGCTCGATCCGCCCGAGGTCGGGGTCGGTCGCGAGCGAGGAGGCGATCAGGACGGTGTCCACGTTGGCCGCCAGCACCTGGCCGTCGGAGCGCTTGCCGGCCACCTTGCGGATGATCGCGGTGGAGCGCGGCAGCAGCGCGACGACGGCCGCCATCGGCTGGGCGTGGAGGTCCACGGCCGCCCAGTCGCCCGTGCACGGGCAGTTGATCATGTCGGCGTCGCCCACCGGCCGGGTGTCGAACCGGACGGTGCGCGGCTCGCCCGTCTCCGGGTCGGCGATCACGGCGTCGCACTGGCCGCGGTCGACCCGGACGATCCGGGCCGGAACCAGCCCGGCCTCGCCGAGCGGGGCGAACGACTCCTCGAGCTCGGACGTCCAGCCGTAGCCGGCGAGCACGGAGCCCTCGGCGGACTCCGGGGAAGAGGAGAGGAAAGAAGAAGAGGAAGAGGAGAAAGACGGAACGGAGGCAGCGTTGATCAACGCAGTGGCCCTTCGGGGGAGATGGTCCCGGCGGGCTACGACTGGCGCGAAGGGCTCAGCCGGCGGCCGGGAAGAGGAGGTGAACGCGAGTACTGCCCTGGGCAGCTATCGGGGCGACAACGACCACGGGGGTTCACCTCCTGCTCTCTACTCCTCGGGCGGCCCAATGGCCCCCGAACCGAACACGTCACACGCTAGCGGAGCGTCCCGAGCCCGCCAACCTATTTTTGACCTGCGAAAACGCGCTGGGCAGGGGCCAGGAACCCATCGAGGGGCCAAAGTTGGCCCATCGAACACGAGGGCCCTACCCGCCGCCGTACCGGTGCTTCAGGTTCGGGTCGTCCAGCCACCACGGCCGCATCCCCGTCTCCTCCTCCTCGGGCCGCCCGGCCGCCCGCGCCTCCTCGGCCGCCGCCTCGAAGCGGGCGTCCAGCTCGGCGTCCACGACCCGGATCTCCTCCCGGCCCCGCACCACCATCCGCCGCACCAGCGCGGCCAGGAACGGCAGCCCGACCAGGTCCCCCAGCACCCAGAACGCGTTGCCGCCCCAGGTCTGGTCCTGCGCCAGGCTCGGCCCCCACGGCCGCCCGAGCGCCGCGTAGTGGTGCTCGGCGACCAGGTGGCCGCCGTAGATCAGCACGATCCCGAGCCCCGCGTCGAAGATCACCTCGGCGAAGGTGATGAACAGCCCGACCAGGTCCGGGTACTCGTGCCCGACCGGGTCGATCTGCAGTCGCGGCCAGAAGTAGGCGAGGCCGAGCAGCACCAGCGTCACGTGCAGCAGCACGTTCCCGAACCCGCTGGACACCGACTCCTCGTACCAGGGCGTGAAGTAGAGCAGCCACGGCGGCGCCATCAGCAGCGCGGTGGAGACCGCCGGGAACATCAGCACCTTGGACGGGCGGCTGCGCAGCGCCCGCAGGATCCGCTCCCGCCGGGCCGGCGGCGCGGCGCCGAGCAGCAGCGAGACCGGCGCGCCCAGCGCCAGCAGCAGCGGGACGACCATCAGCAGCAGCACGACCTGCACGGCCCGGTCGGTGAAGAGGATCCGGTCGTAGACGCCGAGTCCGGAGCAGGTGCACCAGATCCACAGCAGCAGTCCGCCGAGGAACGCGGTGGTGCGGCTGGGCTGCCAGCGCTCGCCGCCGGACCGGTGGACGGTGCGCACCGCCGTCAGGTACCAGGCGCCGAGCAGCACCGAGAGGGTGAGCACCAGCGGTTCGGCGGTCCAGGAGGTGGCCAGGTCCGACCACTGCCACGGGGGCGGCCCGCTGTACGCGAGTGCGACGGCTCCGCCGCCGGCCGTGCCGTCCATCCGTCCGTCCACCTCACTCGTGCCGCGAGTCCCGCTCGCCCTGCTCGTCCCGCGAGTCCCGCGAGTCCCGCGAGTCCCGCTCGCCATGCTCGTCCCGCCCGCCGATGACGCGCCTCCCTGCGGCTCCTGACGCGCCTCTCCGGCCGGCTCGTGACGCGCCTCTCCGGCCGGCTCGTGACGCGCCACCCCGACCGGCTCATGATGTGCCTCCCCCGTCGGCCCGCCGCACCCGGGGCCCGCCTCTATACCCGCCCCTGAACAAGGCTTTACCCAGCCCCAACAATGCTTTGCCCAGGCAAAGTTCTGCCCCAGGATCCCCTCCGTCCGCAACCGCCGCGGAGGCCGGGACGTCTGGCAGGATGCCCGTCGGCGACACCCGCCACGGGGGGTGACAAGGGGACGACACGAGGTGCGAAGCACTGCACGCGGCGACGGCCGCCGGCTGGCCGCGCGCCACCGCAACATCGAGCTGGGCCTGCTGGCACTCGCGGTGGCCGTCTGTCTGGCCGGACACATCGAGGCCGATCTGGCGCTGACCGGCTCGATGCCGCCCGGGCTGCTGGTGCACGGCCTGTCGCTGGGCGCCCTGGCCGGGGCCGCGCACCTGGCGGTGCGCCGGTTCGCGCCGTACGCGGACCCGCTGATCCTGCCGCTGGGCGTCTTCCTGACCGGCTTCGGACTGGTGCTGCTGGACCGCCTGGACTTCAGCTACAAGGCCGCGCACAGCGCCAAGGGCGACTACCAGAAGCTCCCGGCCGCGCCCTCCCAGCTGATGTGGGTGTTCATCTCGGTGGCGGTGGCGCTCGCGCTGATCGTGCTGGTCAAGCACCACCGGTTCTTCCAGCGCTACGTCTACCTGCTGATGGCGGGCGCGCTGATCCTGCTGGCCGCGCCGGTGGCCTCGCCGAGCGACAGCTTCGGCGCCAAGCGCTGGATCCGGCTGTTCGGCCTCTCCTTCGAGCCCGACGAGTTCGTGAAGGTCGCGATCACGATCTTCTTCGCGGGCTACCTGACGGCGTCCCGGGACGCGCTCGCGCTGGCCGGCCGCAAGATCTGGGGGATGACCCTGCCGCGCGGCCGGCACGCCGGACCGGTGCTGGCGATCTGGGTGGTCAGCCTGCTGGTGCTGATCTTCGAGCGCGACCTGGGCACCTCGCTGATCTTCTTCGGCGTCTTCATCGTGATGCTGTACGTGGCGACCGAGCGCACCAGCTGGGTGGTGCTCGGCCTGCTGATGGCGGTCGGCGGCGCGGCGGTGGTCGGCACCGTGGAGCCGCACGTGCACGGCCGGGTCGAGGCCTGGCTCCACCCGCTCGACTACTACAAGCCGGTGCACGACAAGGCGATCTCCGAGCAGCCCGCCGAGGCGCTGTTCAGCCTGGGCACCGGGCACCTGACCGGGACGGGACTGGGGTCGGGCCGACCCTGGCTGATCGGCTTCGCCGGGCGCAGCGACTTCATCTTCACCACCATCGGCGAGGAGCTGGGCCTGGCCGGGGTGACGGCCGTGCTGCTGGTCTACGTGCTGCTGATCCAGCGCGGCCTGCGCACCGCGGTCGGCCTGACCGACCCGTTCGGCAAGCTGCTGGCCACCGGCCTGTCGGCGGCGCTGGCGCTGCAGGTCTTCGTGGTCGTCGGCGGGGTGAGCGGGCTGGTCCCGCTGACCGGGAAGGCGCTGCCGTTCCTGGCCGCCGGTGGTTCGTCGCTGCTGGCGAACTGGCTGATGGTCGCGCTGCTGATCAAGTTGAGCGACTCCTCGGGGCGCACCGCCCTGGAGCCGGCCCCCGCCTCCCCCGAGCCGCCCCCGGTCCGGGCCCGCCCCACGGAGAGCGATCCGACCCCTGCCGGATCCACGCCCATCGGAGCGACGCCTGCCGGATCCACGCCCGCCGGATCCACTCCCGTCGGACCCACGCCCGTCGGACCCACGCCCGCCGGAGCGACGCCCCTCCCGTCCACCACCCCGCAGCGGCCCGCCGCCACCCTCTGACCCCGGCGGAGCCAGCATCTGACACCCCGCGGACGGAAAACGGGCGGGGCCTCCCCCGCACCCGCGGAAGAGGCCCCGCCCGTCCATCACCCGTTCCGCCTACCGCTGCTCCCACGGCGGCCGGGGCGGTCGCGGCGGGTACCCCGGCACCTCCTGCCCCGGCGGCCCGGACAGCCCCGGCGGCACCTGCGAGGACCCGGCGGGCGCGCCCGGCGGCGGCCCGGACGGCCGGTCGCTGTCCGGCGGCGGCGGGGCGGGCCGGTGGTGGGGCCCGCCGCGGGCGGTGAGCCGGCCGCGCACGTTGTCGGCGGCCAGCACGTCGGCCCACCGTTCCGGGTACTCGGAAGGCACGTCGACGTCCTCGCCGTCCTCGTCGCCCCATTCCTCCTCGACGCCGTCGGCGAGCCCGAGCTCGCGGGCGCGCCGGGCCCGTTCGACGGCCCGCCGGGCGGCCACCTCGCGGACCACCGCGGCGGCGGCCTCCTCGTGGGCGCGTTCGTTCTCGGCGCGGGCGTCGGCGGTCTCCAGGGTGGGCCAGCGGCGGTCTATCGCGGCGTTCATGGCGGCGCCGATGAGGACGGCGAGGGCCACCACGAAGATCCACAGCAGTACGGCCACCGGCGCCGCCAGCGAGCCGTACACCGAGGGGCCCTCGACCGAGCTGACCAGGTAGACCCGCAGGCCGACGCTGCAGAAGACCAGCACCACCAGGGCGACCAGGGCGCCGGGGAGGTCCTCGCGCCAGGGGGTGGAGACCGGGACGGCCAGGTGGTAGAGCGTGGTGAGCGAGACGATCAGCAGCACGATCGCGACCGGCCAGTAGGCGGCGCCGACCAGTCCGGCGATGCCGGGTACGGCGTTCTCCACCAGTCCCGGACCGGCCATCAGCAGCGGCAGCACCAGCGAGCCGATCACCAGGGCGCCGAGGTAGAGGCCGAGGGACAGCATCCGGGTCTTGACGATGCCGCGCTTGCCGTCGAGCCCGTACATGACGGTGATGGTGTCGATGAAGATGTAGAGCGCCCTGGAGCCCGACCACAGCGACAGCAGGAAGCCGATCGAGACGAGGTCGGGCCGGGTGTGGTCGAAGACCTGGTTCAGCAGCGGGACCACGACCTCCTTGACGGAGGAGTCCGACAGCACCGTCCCGGAGGCCGAGACGATGTCGTGCTTGAGCCGGTCGATGGTGCCCGCGCCGAGGAACTCGTCCAGGTAGCCGAGGGTGCCGGCCAGGCCGAGCAGCAGCGGCGGGATCGACAGCAGGGTGAAGAAGGCCGCCTCCGCGGCGAGGCCGGTGACCCGGTACTCCACACAGGTGTTGGTGGTGTCCTTGACCAGTTCCCACGCCGTACGGCGCCAGCCGGCCCGCTTGGCCGCGCGCCGGGAGCCCTTGCCCCGGCGCCTGGAGGGCCGCTCGGGGGCCGGTCTGCTCGTATCGCCTGCTGCTTGCACAGGGCTAACGGTATCGGGCCGGGGCACTCCGGTTGATCTCCCCGGGGTGCGGGCGCGTGGCCGGGTGCCCGGGCGGGGAGCGGCGGGAACCTCCGGACGTCCCACATACCGAAACCCTAGAGTCCAGTATTCGGATGTTAGTGGACCGCGAGTCCCGGGCCGTGCGAATCTCTTGCCATGCGTAGCGCCGGAACCACCCTAGTAGGTCGACTTCACGTCGATCTCCTTCGCGTGTCCAGCGCCATCTGTCCGGTGACCTGAGCCCATCCCCGCCGCACCACCGCACCCGGCGCCGCCCGTTCCCGCCAGCCCCGCCGCAGCGGATGCGCAGGCGCCCACCCGGCCACGGTCACTGCCCTCCCGGTCCTGAGAAACCCGCAGGTCAGAGCAGTGCCGCACGGCCGAGCACGCCCCGCGACCCGACCAGCGCCAGCGCCACCTGCCCGAAGGACTTCACCATGGCCACCTCTCCCGAGACCGTCGAGCCCACGGCCGACCGCCCCGCCGAGCACCGCCCGGCCGCGGCCCGCAAGGTGACCCGCCACCGCGGCGAGGGCCAGTGGGGCATGGGGCACCACACTCCTCTGAACGCCAACGAGCAGTTCAAGAAGGACGACGACGGTCTCAATGTGCGGACACGTATTGAGACGATCTACGCGCACCGCGGCTTCGACTCGATCGACCCCGCCGACCTGCGCGGCCGGATGCGCTGGTGGGGCCTCTACACCCAGCGCAAGGAAGGCATCGACGGCGGCAAGACCGCGATCCTCGAGCCGCACGAGCTGGACGCCGAGTTCTTCATGCTCCGCGTGCGCATCGACGGCGGGCAGCTGACCGTCCCGCAGCTGCGGGCGGTCGCCGAGGTCTCCGAGCAGTACGCCCGGGGCACCGCCGACCTGACCGACCGGCAGAACATCCAGTACCACTGGATCCGGATCGAGGACGTCCCGGCGATCTGGCAGAAGCTGGAGGCCGTCGGCCTCTCCACCACCGAGGCCTGCGGCGACACCCCGCGCGTCATCCTCGGCTCCCCGGTGGCCGGCATCGCCGTGGACGAGATCATCGACGGCACCCCCGCCATCGAGGAGATCCAGCGCCGCTTCATCGGCAACAAGGACTTCTCCAACCTGCCGCGCAAGTTCAAGAGCGCGGTCTCCGGCTCCCCGCTGCTGGACGTCGCGCACGAGATCAACGACATCTCCTTCGTCGGCGTGGTCCACCCCGAGCACGGCCCGGGCTTCGACCTGTGGGTCGGCGGCGGCCTGTCCACCAACCCCAAGCTGGGTGTGCGGCTGGGCGCCTGGGTCCCGCTGGACGAGGTGGCCGACGTCTACGGCGGCGTCATCGGCATCTTCCGCGACTACGGCTACCGGCGCCTGCGCAACCGCGCCCGGCTGAAGTTCCTGGTCGCCGACTGGGGCGTGGAGAAGTTCCGTCAGGTGCTGGAGGACGAGTACCTGAAGTACGAGCTGGTCGACGGCCCCGCCCCGGCCGAGCCCGCCGGCCGCTGGCGCGACCACGTCGGCGTCCACCCGCAGAAGGACGGCAGGTTCTACATCGGCTTCGCGCCCCGCGTCGGCCGGGTCGACGGCAAGCTGCTCGGCCGGATCGCCGACCTCGCCGCCGCCCACGGCAGCGACCGGCTGCGCACCACCGCCGAGCAGAAGATGCTGATCCTCGACATCGCCGAGGAGCACGTCGAGTCGGTGGTGGCCGGCCTGGAGGAGCTCGACCTGAGGGTCACCCCCTCGCCGTTCCGCCGCGGCACCATGGCCTGCACCGGCATCGAGTACTGCAAGCTCGCCATCGTCGAGACCAAGGAGCGCGGCCGCACGCTCATCGACGAGCTGGAGCAGCGCCTGCCGGACTTCGCGGAGCCGCTGACCATCAACATCAACGGCTGCCCGAACGCCTGCGCCCGCATCCAGGTCGCCGACATCGGCCTCAAGGGCCAGCTCGTCACCGACGAGAACGGCGAGCAGGTCGAGGGTTACCAGGTGCACCTCGGCGGCGCGCTCGGCCTGGAGGCCGGCTTCGGCCGCAAGGTCCGCGGCCTCAAGGTCACCAGCGCCGGCCTGCCCGACTACGTCGAGCGCGTGCTGACCCGCTACCAGGCCGACCGCACCGAGGGCGAGCGCTTCGCCCAGTGGGCGGCCCGGGCCAACGAGGAGCAGCTGTCGTGAGTGGGCACAGCCGGCGAAACGAGGTGGGCGCATGAGCGAGCGAGCCGCCCCTTTCTTCTGCCCCTACTGCGGGGACGAGGACCTGCGCCCCTCCGAGGCCGGGCACGGCGCCTGGGAGTGCCACGGCTGCCGCCGCGCCTTCCAGCTGAAGTTCCTCGGCCTGCTGTCACCGACCAACCACGGGGGGACGTCCCATGAGCAGCACCGCGACTGACCACGAGGCGGCCGCCGTCCGGGCCGGTCGCGAGCTGGAGGAGGCGACCCCGCAGGAGATCCTGGCCTGGGCCGCCGAGACCTTCGGCAAGCGGTTCTGCGTCACCTCCTCCATGGAGGACGCGGTCGTCGCCCACCTCGCCTCCTCGGTGTTCCCCGGTGTGGACGTGGTGTTCCTGGACACCGGCTACCACTTCCCGGAGACCATCGGCACCCGTGACGCGGTGGCCGCGACCATGCCGGTCAACGTCATCACGCTCACCCCGCTGAAGACGGTGGCCGAGCAGGACGCCGAGCACGGGCCGGCCCTGCACGACCGCGACCCGGACCTGTGCTGCTCGCTGCGCAAGGTCGAGCCGCTCAACCGCGGTCTCGGCGGGTACGACGCCTGGGCCACCGGCCTGCGCCGCGACGAGTCGCCGACCCGGGCGAACACCCCGGTGGTCTCCTGGGACCCCAAGCGCCGCAAGGTCAAGATCGCGCCGATCGCCCGGTGGACGCAGGAGGACGTGGACGCCTACGTCGCCGCCAACGGCGTGCTGCTCAACCCGCTGCTGTGGGAGGGCTACACGTCGATCGGCTGCTCGCCGCTGTCCTGCACCCGCAAGCCCGCCGAGGGCGAGGACGCCCGGGCCGGCCGCTGGTCGGGCTCCGGCAAGACCGAGTGCGGCATCCACCTCTGACCACCCTGATCGGCCACCCGCCCGACCACCCCGCCCGTCCACCCGCTCGACCACCCCGCCCGACCACCCCGTAAGGACTGACACCGTGACAGCTCACACCCTGGCCGCCGACGGAGCCGCAGAGGCGGCCCCCACGGCCGGCCCCTGCGAGCGCGGCGCCACCGTGTGGCTGACCGGGCTGCCGAGCGCCGGCAAGACCACGCTGGCCTTCGCGCTGGCCGATCGGCTGCGCGCCGAGGGCCACAAGGTCGAGGTCCTGGACGGCGACGAGATCCGCGAGTTCCTCTCCAAGGGCCTCGGCTTCTCCCGCGAGGACCGGCACACCAACGTCACCCGGATCGGCTTCGTCGCCGAGAAGCTCGCCGCCAACGGCGTCAAGGTGCTCGCCCCGGTGATCGCCCCGTTCGCCGACTCCCGCGCCGCCGTGCGCGAACGGCACGCCGCGGCCGGCACCGACTTCCTGGAGATCCACGTCGCCACCCCGGTGGAGCTGTGCGCCGAACGCGACGTCAAGGGCCTGTACGCCAAGCAGGCGGCCGGCGAGATCTCCGGCCTGACCGGCGTGGACGACCCGTACGAGGCACCCGTGGACCCCGAGCTGCGGCTGCAGACCCAGGGCCGCGCGGTGGCCGAGAGCGCCGCCGAGCTGCACGCCTTCCTGACCGAGAGGGGCCTCGCATGACCACCGCGACCGACAGCCCGGTCCGTACCGACGACCCCGGCCAGAATTCAGGGGGGCCTTTCGCGCTGTCCCACCTGGACGCGCTGGAGGCCGAGTCGGTGCACATCTTCCGCGAGGTCGCGGGGGAGTTCGAGCGCCCGGTGATCCTCTTCTCCGGCGGCAAGGACTCCATCGTCATGCTGCACCTGGCGCTCAAGGCCTTCGCGCCCGCGCCGGTGCCCTTCTCCCTCCTGCACGTCGACACCGGGCACAACTTCCCCGAGGTCATCGCCTACCGCGACCGCGTCGCGGCCGAGCACAACCTGCGCCTGCACGTCGCCCACGTCCAGGACTTCATCGACGACGGCCGGCTGCGCGAGCGCCCGGACGGCACCCGCAACCCGCTGCAGACCGTGCCGCTGCTGGACGCCATCGAGTCCAACCGCTTCGACGCGGTCTTCGGCGGCGGCCGCCGCGACGAGGAGAAGGCCCGCGCCAAGGAGCGCGTCTTCTCCCTGCGCGACGAGTTCGGCGCCTGGGACCCGCGCCGCCAGCGCCCCGAACTGTGGTCGCTGTACAACGGCCGGCACGCCGTCGGCGAGCACGTGCGGGTCTTCCCGCTGTCCAACTGGACCGAGCTGGACGTCTGGCAGTACATCGAGCGCGAGGGCATCGAGCTCCCGGAGATCTACTACGCCCACGAGCGCGACGTCTTCGCCCGCAGCGGCATGTGGCTGACCGCCGGCGAGTGGGGCGGCCCCAAGGACAACGAGCCGGTCGAGCGGCGGCTGATCCGCTACCGCACCGTCGGCGACATGTCCTGCACCGGCGCCGTCGACTCCGACGCCACCACCATCCAGGCCGTGATCGCGGAGATCGCCGCCAGCCGCCTCACCGAGCGCGGCGCCACCCGCGCCGACGACAAGCTGTCCGAGGCCGCGATGGAAGACCGCAAGCGCGAGGGGTACTTCTAATGAGCACGACCATCGAGACCACCGCCACCTCGCTGCTGCGCTTCGCCACCGCCGGCTCCGTCGACGACGGCAAGTCCACCCTCGTCGGCCGGCTGCTGCACGACTCCAAGTCGGTGCTGGCCGACCAGCTGGAGGCCGTCGAGCACGCCTCCCGCAACCGCGGCCAGGAGACGCCCGACCTGGCGCTGCTCACCGACGGCCTGCGCGCCGAACGCGAGCAGGGCATCACCATCGACGTCGCCTACCGCTACTTCGCCACCCCCCGGCGCCGGTTCATCCTCGCCGACACCCCCGGGCACGTGCAGTACACCCGCAACATGGTGACCGGCGCCTCCACCGCGGAGCTCGCCGTCGTCCTGGTCGACGCCCGCAACGGCGTCGTCGAGCAGACCCGCCGGCACGCCGCCGTCGCCGCGCTGCTGCGGGTGCCGCACGTGGTGCTGGCCGTCAACAAGATGGACCTGGTCGACTACGCGGAGCCCGTCTTCGCCGCCATCGCCGCGGAGTTCACCGCCTACGCCGCCTCGCTCGGCGTCAAGGACGTGCTGGCGGTCCCGATCTCCGCCCTCGCCGGCGACAACGTCGTCGAGCCCTCCGCGCACATGGACTGGTACGGCGGCCCGACCCTGCTGGAGCACCTGGAGACGGTGCCGGTCGGCAGCGACCCCAGCGCCGAACCGGCCCGCTTCCCGGTCCAGTACGTGATCCGCCCGCAGACCGAGGAGCACCCCGACTACCGCGGCTACGCCGGCCAGCTGGCCTCCGGCGTGCTGCGCGTCGGCGACCCCGTCACCGTCCTGCCCTCCGGCCTCACCACCACCGTCGCCGGTATCGACGCCCTCGGCCGGTCGACCGACATCGCCTGGGCCCCGCAGTCCGTCACCGTCCGGCTCACCGACGACCTCGACATCTCCCGCGGCGACCTGCTCGCCGCCGGCCCGGCCCCCGCGCCGACCAAGGACATCGAGGCCACCGTCAGCCACCTCAACGAGCGGCCGCTGCGCGCCGGGGACAAGGTGCTGCTCAAGCACACCACCCGCACCGTGCGCGCCCTCGTCAAGGAGATCTCCTACCGGATCGCTCTGCCGACCAAGCCTGGCGACACGCTCGAACAGCGCTCCGGCGCCGAGGGGCTGAACGTCAACGACATCGGCCACGTGGTGCTGCGCACCGCCGAGCCGCTGGCCCTCGACACCTACTCCGCCAACCGTCGCACCGGCTCCTTCCTGCTGATCGACCCGGCCGACGGCACCACCCTCACCGCCGGCATGGCGGGCGAGGCCTTCGAGACCGTACGCACCACCGACGCACCCGACGCACCCCAAGAGGAGGACTGGGTCTGATGCCCAGCGAGGCGTTCTCGGGCATGGACAAGGAAGGCGGCCGCATCGGCAGCGGCGTCCTCGGCAGCGGCCAGGGCGGCCTGACCCGATGTGCGGGCCGACAGGGCTGAGAACGCCCTGTCACCGGGCTGTCTTCCCCCACAGCCGCCCGGCTTGCCCCGGCACTCCGCTGCCGCGCGCACCACCTTCCGCCCGTCCACCCGGGACCGCCTCCTGACGGTCCGTCCGCGAACAGGACTCACCATGGCACCGAACCAGGCACCTTCCCACGGCATTTCCTCCCATGGGCGCACCCGCCCCAACGCCGGCCGGATCAGACGCACGGCGGCGGCCGCGGCGGCCGGCCTCACCGCGGTGGCCCTGCTGTCGGCCTGCAGCTACGGCTCCAAGGCCGACAAGTCCTCCGACACCAAGGCCAACGCGGCGGCCACCGCCGGGGATTCCGGCGCGAAGCTGTCCGCCGACACCGTGAAGATCGGCTACTTCGCCAACCTGACCCACGGCACCCCGCTGGTCGGCCTCCAGGAGGGCTTCTTCCAGAAGGAGCTGGGCGCCACCCAGGTCAAGACCCAGGTCTTCAACGCCGGCCCCGCCGAGATCGAGGCGCTCAACGCCGGCTCGATCGACATCGGCTGGATCGGCCCCTCCCCGGCGATCAACGGCTACACCAAGTCCGAGGGCAAGTCGCTGAAGATCATCGGCGGTTCGGCCTCCGGCGGGGTCAAGCTGGTGGTCAACCCGGACAAGGTCTCCTCCCTGGACGACCTCAAGGGCAAGAAGATCGCCACCCCCCAGCTGGGCAACACCCAGGACGTGGCGCTGCTCAACTACCTCGCGGGCAAGGGCTACAAGGTCGACGCGGCCTCCGGCGCGGGTGACGTCTCGGTGGTGCGCACCGACAACAAGGTCACCCCCGACGCCTACAAGTCCGGCTCCATCGACGGCGCCTGGGTCCCCGAGCCCACCGCCTCCAAGCTGGTCACGCTCGGCGCGAAGGTCCTGCTCAACGAGAAGGACGTCTGGCCGGACAAGAAGTTCGTGATCACCAACATCATCGTCTCGCAGAAGTTCCTCAAGGAACACCCGGACGTGGTGGAGGCCGTGCTGCGCGGCTCGGTGAAGACCAACGCCTTCATCAAGGCCAACTCCGACAAGGCCAAGGCCGACGCCAACGAGGCGATCAAGAAGGAGGCCGGGAACGCGCTGGAGCCGGCCGTCCTCGACCCGGCCTGGGCCGACATCGACTTCCTGGACGACCCGCTGGCGAACACCCTGCAGGCCGAGGCCGACCACGCCGTCACCGCCGGGCTCCTCAAGAAGCCCAGCCTCAACGGCATCTACGACCTCACCCTGCTGAACAAGGTCCTCGCCGCCCAGGGCCAGGCCGCCGTGGCGGACGCCGGGCTCGGCACCAAGTAACGCCCGAGGCACCGCCGTTCGTCCCCGACTCCGCGGTCCGGCCCCCGCCCGCCCCCGGTCGATCCCCGATCGATGCCCACCGGGACGGGCGGGGCCCGGGCCACGGCCCCGACCCGCAGCCCCCGCAGCCCCGCAGACCACTCACCAGGAGGTGCCCGGATGACCACGGCACTGACCACCTCGGCGGACGCCCCCGGCGCCGACGCCCACGGCGGCGCGCCCGCCGTCCGGATCTCGCACGTGCACAAGTCCTTCGGCCGCCCCGGAGCGCAGACCCACGTCCTGGACGACATCACCCTCGACGTCGCGCCCGGCGAGTTCGTCACCCTGCTCGGCGCCTCGGGCTGCGGCAAGTCCACCCTGCTCAACCTGGTCGCCGGCCTCGACAAGCCGAGCGCCGGCGCCATCGAGGTCACCGGCGGCCGCCCCGCCCTGATGTTCCAGGAGCACGCGCTGTTCCCCTGGCTCACCGCCGGGAAGAACATCGAACTCGCCCTCAAGCTGGCCGGCCTGCCCCGCCCCGAGCGCCGCCCCGAAGCCGAGCGGCTGCTCGAACTCGTCCGCCTGCAGGGCGCGTACGGCAAGCGGGTGCACGAGCTGTCCGGCGGCATGCGCCAGCGCGTGGCGATGGCCCGGGCGCTCGCCCAGGGCAGCAAGGTGCTGCTGATGGACGAGCCGTTCGCCGCGCTCGACGCCATCACCCG
Source organism: Kitasatospora xanthocidica (assembly GCF_014656195.1). Lineage (GTDB taxonomy): Bacteria > Actinomycetota > Actinomycetes > Streptomycetales > Streptomycetaceae > Kitasatospora > Kitasatospora xanthocidica. The sequence goes on from NZ_BNBY01000004.1 coordinate 137,317, forward strand.
CGACGTGCTGCACGACGAGATCACCCGGATCTGGGCCGAACGGCAGCTCTCCGTCCTCTTCGTCACCCACAACGTCCGCGAGGCCGTACGGCTCGCCCAGCGGGTCGTGCTGCTCTCCTCCCGCCCCGGCCGGGTCGCCCGCGAGTGGCGGATCGACCTGCCGCAGCCGCGCCGCATCGAGTCCTCCGGCGTCGCCGACCTGTCCATCGAGATCACCGAAGAACTGCGTGGGGAGATCCGTCGCCATGGCCAGCACTGACACCACCCCCGTCCTGGAGAAGACCGACCGGGCCGGGAAGGCCCCGAGCGACACCGCCGACGTCGGCGCGGGCCTGGACGCCCTCGACGCCGTCACCGCCCACCGCGGCTCGATCGGCCAGGCCCTGCGCACCAAGGCGCTGCCGCCGCTGATCGGCGTGCTCGTCGTGCTCGCGCTCTGGCAGGGGGCGTACAGCCTGCACGTCACCTCGTCGTACAAGCTGCCCAGCCCGGCGGACGTGTGGCGCTCCGCGCAGGACCTCTGGTACCAGGGCACGCTGTTCTCGATCATCTGGACCAGCGTCTGGCGCGGCCTGTCCGGCTTCCTGCTCGCCGTGGTCATCGGCACCCCGATCGGGCTGGTGGTCGCCCGGATCAGGCCGGTGCGCACCGCGATAGGCCCGGTCCTGCAGGGCCTGCAGTCGCTGCCCTCGGTCGCCTGGGTGCCCGCCGCGGTCATCTGGCTCGGCATCAACGACCAGATGATGTACGCGGTGATCCTGCTGGGCGCCGTCCCCTCCATCGCCAACGGCCTGGTGGCCGGCATCGACCAGGTGCCGCCGCTGTTCCTGCGGGCCGGACGCACCATCGGCGCCACCGGCCTGACCGGCGCCCGGCACGTGCTGATCCCGGCCGCGCTGCCCGGCTACCTGGCCGGCCTCAAGCAGGGCTGGGCGTTCTCCTGGCGCTCGCTGATGGCCGCCGAACTGGTCGCCTCCTCCCCCGACCTGGGCCGGGGCCTCGGCCGCTTCCTGGAGGACCAGCGCGAGTTCTCCGACATGTCCGGGGTGCTGCTCGGCATCATCCTGATCCTGTTCGTCGGCATCGCCATCGAGCTGCTGGTGTTCACCCCGGTCGAGCGCCGGGTGCTGCGCAACCGCGGCCTGCTGGCCACCGGCAAGTGAGGCACCGCTGATGCCCGCCCTCCTCCTCATCGCCCACGGCAGCCGCGACCCGCGCCACGCCGCGACCGTGGCCGCGCTCGTCGAGGAGGTGCGGGCCCAGCGGCCCGGCGTCGAGGTCGCCACCGCCTATCTGGACCACTGCGCGCCGCGGATCCCGCAGGTGGTCGGCCGGCTGGCGGACGCGGTGGCCGTCCCACTGCTGCTCAACCGGGCGTTCCACGCCAAGCACGACATCCCCGCCGCCCTGCGCGCCGCCGGCTCCCGACTGCCGGTCGCGGACGTGCTCGGTCCGTCCCCATTGCTGCTCGCCGCCCTGGACCGCCGGCTCGCCGCAGCCGGCCTGGACGTCTCCTCCCCTGCCGTCCGTTCCAGCACCGGCGTGGTGCTCGCCGCCGCGGGCTCCTCCGACCCGGCCGCCGGCGCCGCGACCCGCGCGGTGGCCGCCGAGTGGCGGCGCACCCGCGGCTGGGCCGCCGTCGAGGTCGCCCAGGCCTCCGCCGCCGGCCCCCGCGTCCCCGACGCCCTCGCCGCCCTGCGCGCCGCGGGCGCCACCCGCACGGCCGTCGCCCCCTACCTGCTCGCCCCCGGCCTCCTGCCCGACCGCATCGCGGCGGCATCGGACGGCGCCGACGTCCTGGCCGACGTCCTCGGCCCCGCCCCCGAACTGGCCGCCCTCCTCCTGGAGCGCTACGACGAGGCCCGCCACACGGCGTCGGCCGTCCCGGCCCTCACCGCCTGAGCGGGGACGGGGTCACCGAGACCTCTTCTCCGCCTCGTGCATGCGTTCGGCGCGCCCGACGGCATCCCAACTCGGTGCCTGCTCGAAGGTCAAGGCGATCCGGGCCGCACGCTCCTGCTTCCGGTGCTGCTGGTACCGCGCGACCGCTGCGGCGATCACGCTCAACGGCAGCGGTTCGTCCGTGTCCGCGATGGCGGCCTCGATCCACTCCCGCATGATGGCGGTCGGCTTCAACCCCCGCTCCCGAGCCCGACGCCGCACCTCGTCCATCACCGGCTTCGGCAGCCGCAGCGAAGTGGTGATCATCACCAACTCGGCGGGCTCGGAGCCGGCGGTCGTCCCGCACACCCTGTCGTGCTCGGCGGTCGCTTCCGCCCCCGCGTCGTCGTCCGTCACCCGCTGCCCTCCGTTCGTTCCGCAATGAAGCCTGCCACCGGCACACGCACGCGACTGGCTTCCCGTCACTCGGACGAATGACGGCGCCCGGGAGCAGTGACGGCGCGCGCGGCGGGGGCCGCGCGCGCCGTGGGGGCGGTGCCGGTCAGGCCGGCAGGTTCCACTTCTGGTTGGCGGCGCCGTTGCAGTCCCAGATGCCGAGCTGGTTGCCGTTGGTGGTGGAGAAGCCGAGGTCGTCCAGGCAGCGGCCGGACTGCGGGTTGAGCAGCGAGCCGTCGGGGCGGACCTGCCACTGCTGGGCGCCGGTGCCGTTGCAGTCGTACGTCTGGACCACGGTGGCGTTGCCGGTGTGTCCGCCCTGGACGTCCAGGCACTTGCCGAGGGCGCGGATGGTGCCGTCGGTGCCGATCTTCCAGGTCTGGTTGACGTTGCCGAGGCAGTCCCAGATCTGGACGGGGGTCCCGTTGGCGGTGCTGCCACCGCGCACGTCCACGCACTTGTTCGCGTAGCCGCTGATCTGGCCGACCGGGCCCGCCGGGACGGGGGAACCGTTCACGATCCAGCCGCCGGTCGCCATCATCGGGTAGAAGCAGCCCGCGTAAGCGCTGGTGTTACCGGTGACCCAGCCGCTGCTCGAACCCGAGAAGGTGGGGAACCCGTTGCTGTCGAAGCCCTGGCAGGTGACCGCGAGCCGCCAGGTCTGCTGCGGGTCGATGCCCGAGCAGGTGCCGAGGAAGCCGACGCCGCTCCTGCCGACGGTGCAGCTCGCGGCGGTCTGGGCGGACGGCGCGTTCTGAGCGGCGCTCTCGGCGGCACCGGCGGCGGGCGCGGTGAGCGCGGCGGCTCCGGCGAGCAGGGCGGTGGTGAGCAGGGTGGCGGTACGGCGCATGGCGGGGCTCCTTGGGGGTGAGGGGGAATCGGTCGGTACTGCCGGGGGCATCAGGCGGGCAGGTGCCAGACCTGGTTGGCGGCGGTGGCGCCGAAGCAGTCCCAGATCTGCAGGACCGCGCCGTTCGCGCTGGAGACGCCCCGGACGTCCAGGCAGCGGCCGGACTGCGGGTTGACCAGCGAGCCGTCCGGACGGGCCCGCCACTGCTGGGCGCCGCTGCCGTTGCACTCCCAGGTCCGCACCAGGGTGCCGTTGCCGGTCCGCCCGCCCTCGACGTCCAGGCAGTTGCCGACGGCCCGGACGGTGCCGTCGGCGCCGACCTTCCAGGTCTGGTTCACGTTGCCCAGGCAGTCCCAGATCTGGGTCTGGGTCCCGTTCGCGGTGCTGCCGCCGCGCACGTCCAGACACTTGCCGGCGATCCCGGTGATCTGGCCGACCGGGCCCGCGGGAACCGCCGGACCGAACTCGATCCGGCCCGCACCGGGCATCAGCGGGTACATGCACCCGGTCCTGGCGGTGCCGCTGCCGGTGACCCAGTCGCTGACCGCACCCGAGTAGACGGGCACGTGCCAGGTCCAGTCGTAGCCCGCGCAATCGACCGCGACGCGCCAGGTCTGCTGCGGGTCGAGGCCCGAGCAGCTGCCGTTGGGGACCAGGTCGACGTCGGTGACGGTGCAGCTCCCGACGCCGCCCGGGCCCGGGACGGTGGTGGACGCCGCGTTCCGGGTGGTGCTCTCGGCGGCTCCGGCGGCGGCGGGCGCGGTGAGCGCGGCGGCACCGGCGAGCAGGGCGGTGGCGAACAGGGCGGCGGTACGACGCACGGGGAGAGTCCTTCCGGGGAGGGTGAACCGACCGGCCCGCATGTGAAGCAATCGTGGTGATAATGCGATCTTCATGTGGGCCGCGCGAAAGCTTCGGGCAGGTCGTGTCCACGGTCAACGGGTGGGGTGAAGATCACGCCACCGGTCCGTCCACGCACGGAGCGTGTACGACACGGCTCCGGAACGCCCCGGGCAGGCCGGACGCGCGGCCGATCCGGCCTGATCGCGTACGGCCCGGCCCCCGGACGAGCGGGAGCCGGGCCGTCAGGCGATCCGGGGCCGAGCGGATGGCGGGTCAGATCCGACGCAGGGTGAAGGCGTCCGACGGGTGCCCCGCGACGGCGTCCGCGAGGCCGGCCGAGAGCTGGTAGACGCGGCCCGCCGGACCGGCGATGAGCGCCGTCGGGGTGGGGTCGGCGGAGGGCCGGACGGCCGTGAGCCGGGCGGTGCGCCAGTGGTCCTCGGAGCGCAGTTCGACCTCGGCGTCGCGGCCGGCCCCCAGGAGGGCGTTGGTGACGCCCGCGACGGAGCCGTCCGGTCGGCCGAGCAGGCCGTCCAGGTGGAGCAGGGACGCGGCGCCGTCGGCCACCTCGACCTGTCGCACGGCGGCCGGGTCCCAGAGCGGGACCTGCCACAGCGTGCCGTCGTCCCACTTGCCGACGACCAGGCGGCCCTCGCGCAGGACGATGCCGTTCAGGCCGTACGAACCCGGGGCGGGGGCCAGCCTCGGGTCGCGCAGCAGGACGGAGGCGGTGCCGTCCGGTGCCACCCGGTAGACGACCGGGGCGAAGGAGTCGGTGACGTAGGCGGTGCCGTCGGGGCCGACCGCGATGTCGTTGGCCAGGTGGTTCCCGCCGTCGGCGGCGACGGCGGCGAGGTCGGTGTAGAAGAGGCGGCGGCCGGTGTCCAGGTCGTAGGCGCCGATCCCGGCGATCTTCCCGAAGGTCGCCGGGCTGCTGTGCTCGCCGACGCCGTTGTCGAGGTCGGTGACCAGGACGCGGCGGTGGACGGGGTCGACCCGCAGGCCGGCGACCTCGGTCAGGGCCGGGTCCCGCACCAGGGTGCGCACGCTCCCGTCGGTGCCGACGGCGGAGACGGTCGCGTGCCGCAGCGAGCCGAGCAGGAAGCGGTGGTGGGAGGCGTCCCAGGCCCCCGCCTCGGGCACCAGGGTGGGCGCGTGGCCGGTGATCACGGCCGGGGCCGGGCGCCCGGCGGGCGAGGCGGCGGCCGCGGCGGCGGACGGGGCCGCGGGCAGTGCGCCGGCGGCGCCGATCAGGGTGGTCAATGCGCCCGCGACCAGGGTGCGGCGGAGAGTACGGTGCTGACGGTTGCTCATCGGAATTCCTCTGCGCGTGCGGTCCGTTGACGTGATCAAGCCTCGCGCGGACGGGCGGGCCGCAGCAGTGCGTGGGAGTACTGGTAGTTCGACTACCAGGGAGGACGGGGGACATGGTGGACGTTGACGACGCCCAGGAGCGCCGGACGGCGCTGTCGAGCTTCCTGCGCAGCCGCCGGGCGCGGCTGACGCCCAAGGAGGTCGGGCTGGCGCCGGGGGTGCGGCGGCGCACTCCGGGGCTGCGGCGGGAGGAGCTGGCGCTGCTCGCGGGGGTGGGGGTGACCTGGTACACGTGGCTGGAGCAGGGGCGGGACATCCACCCGTCCCCGGAGGTGCTGGCGAGCCTCGCCCGGACGCTGCGGCTGGACCGGGCGGAGACGGCGTACCTGTTCCGGCTGGCGGGCAGCCACCCGCGGGACGGCGAGGTGGCGGCGCCGGGGGACGTCCCGGTGCCGCTGCTGCGGCTGATGCGCGCGCAGTGGCCGGCGCCGTCCTTCGTGATGGACGCCAACTGGGACATCCGGGCCTGGAACCCGGGCGCGGACGCGCTGTTCGGCCTGACCGGCCGGGCACCGGACGAGTGCAACCTGGCCTGGGTGGTGTTCGGCAACGCGGTGCACCGGGCCCGGGTCGAGCAGTGGGAGGTGCACGCCCGCCACTTCCTGGCGCAGCTGCGCTCCGCCTACGCCGAGCGCGGCGGGGAGGCGACGGCCGTCGGGCGCCACCTGGCCCGGATGATCCAGCAGGTCCGCGGCGAGTACCCGGAGGCGGACCGCTGGCTGGACGAGCACCAGGTCGCGGAGCGCGGCGGCGCGCGGAAGGTGATCCGCCACGAGGTGGTGGGCGAGCTGCGGATCGACCAGCACGTGCTGCTGGCCACGGAGGGCCTGCAGCTGATCGTGATGGCCCCGCGGGACGCCGAGACGGAGCAGCGGCTGCGCGCCCTGGCGCCGGCCCCGGCGGTGGCGGCGACGGTCTGAGTTGGGGGCCCGCCGCCCCGAAGCCGCCCCGACGCCGCCCCGACGCGGGTGCCGGGGCGGCGGACCGGCACCGAGGACGCCCCGGTGGCCGGTCCCGGACGCCCCGGAGACGCCGAACGGCCCGGCCCCCGTGGTGACGAGGGGGCCGGGCCGTTCGGGCGGAGCGTCAGTCGAACTTGCGGCGCTGGCGCCCGCTCCCGTAGTTGGAGCCGGACTTGGAGCCGCTGCCGGGCTTGGCGCGCCCGGAGGAGCGGCCGATGAAGCCGGCCGCCTGGGGGCGGTCACCCTGGGGGCGGTCGGCCTGGGCGGCGCCGGCCGCCCCCATCCGCTGCTTGGGGCGGGGACGGCGGGGGTTGCCGTTCATGTCGACGTCGGCGGGCAGGCCGGAGCGCTTGCCGGCGCGGCGGCGCGGGGCGCCCTTGGCTCCGGCGCGCCCGGCCGTCTCGTCCGCCGGGGCGGAGGCGGCGGCCTGGACCACCGGCACGGCCAGGGTGACCGGGACGCCGCTGGGGGTGCGGGCGCCGGTGATCCGGGCCAGGTCGGCGTCGCCGGGGCGGATCTTGGTGACGGTCGGGCGGATCCCGGCCACCGTCATCAGCCGGTTGACCTCGCGGCGCTGCTCGGGCAGCACGAGGGTGACGACCGTGCCGGACTCGCCGGCCCGGGCGGTGCGGCCGCCGCGGTGCAGGTAGTCCTTGTGGTCGACCGGCGGGTCCACGTTGACGACGAGGTCGAGGCCCTCGATGTGGATGCCGCGCGCGGCGACGTTGGTGGCGATCAGCGCGGTGATGTGGCCGTCGCGGAACTGGTCGAGGACCCGGTTGCGCTGCGGCTGGGACTTGCCGCCGTGCAGGGCCGCCGCCTTGACGCCGTTGGCGAGCAGCTGCTTGGCGAGCCGGTCCGCGCCGTGCTTGGTGTGCACGAACATGATCACGCGGCCGTCGCGGGAGGCGATGTGCGCGGTGGCGGAGGCCTTGTCGGTCTGGTCGAGCTGGAGGACGTGGTGGTCCATGGTGGTGACCGCGCCGGCCGACGGGTCGACCGAGTGGGTCACCGGGTCGGTCAGGAAGCGCTTGACCAGCCGGTCGACGTTGCGGTCCAGGGTGGCGGAGAACAGCATCCGCTGCCCGCCCTCGGCGACCTGCTCCAGCAGCTTGGTGACCTGCGGCAGGAAGCCCATGTCGGCCATCTGGTCGGCCTCGTCCAGGACCGTGATCGCCACGTCGGAGAGGTTGACGTCACCGCGCCCGATCAGGTCGTCCAGCCGGCCCGGGGTGGCGACCAGGACCTCGGCGCCGCGGCGCACCGCGTTGGCCTGCCGGTTGATCGACATGCCGCCGACGACGGTGGTGATCCGCAGGTTGACGGCGGTGGCGTACGGGGTGAGCGCGTCGGTGACCTGCTGGGCCAGCTCGCGGGTGGGCACCAGGACGAGCGCCAGCGGGTGGCGGGCGACGGCGCGGCTCCCGGCGGTGCGGGCGAGCAGCGGCAGGCCGAAGGCCAGGGTCTTGCCGGAGCCGGTGCGGCCGCGGCCGAGGACGTCGCGGCCGGCGATCGAGTCGGGCAGCGTGGCGCCCTGGATCGGGAACGGCTCGGTGACGCCCTCGCGGGTGAGCGCGGAGAGGATGCCCTTCGGCAGGTCGAGCTCGGCGAAGGTGGCCGCCGGGGGCCGGGGCGGGGTGCCCTGGACGACGGTGAAGTCGGTGGCCTCGGGCACGGCGGCGCGGCTCTGCTTGGGGGCGCCCTGCTTGGGGGCGCCGTTGCGGCCGCGGGGCTTGCGCGGGCGGTCGCCGTCGCCGGTGCGGCGGGCCGGGTCGGTGCCGCGGCCGGTGCGGTCGGTGGTGCGGGGGCCGCGGTCGCGCGGCGTGCGGGCAGGGGTGGTCACAGGATCTCCGTCGGTCGGTCGGCAGCCCGCGGTGCGGGCTGGTCGGCCGTCGGAAGTGAGTGCGCCGCCCCGGCCGTACTGCGGCATGAGCGGGGGCCCGCACCGTGCGGTGCGGGCCCCCGCTTCGCGATTATCGCGAGTCAGCGTGGAGGCTGACGTCAGCCGATGATCTGGATGTTCTCGGCCTGCGGGCCCTTCTGGCCCTGGGTCACGTCGAACTCGACCTTCTGGCCCTCGAACAGCTCACGGAAGCCCTGAGCCTGGATGTTCGAGTAGTGGGCGAAGACGTCAGCGCCGCCACCATCCTGCTCGATGAAGCCGAAGCCCTTTTCGCTGTTGAACCACTTCACGGTGCCGGTAGCCATAACCGTCTCCTCATACTGGGGCATCAGGGACCCACACCTCGTGGATCCCCAAGTAGCCGCGATCCCCATCCGGAGACTGAAACACCGGACAAAACAAATGCGCCTGTTGGTTGGAACCAGCAGGCGCACATACACGTTCATGGGAACCAAAACTGCAACTGAGTCGACTGTAGCACGGTGACACCCCGGGCGACCGGGGATTTTCCGCCGAACAGATCACGTTTGGCGCCCCCGGGAACAGGGCAAGCGGCGCCCCGCCGAAGCGGGGCGCCGCCTGTGGATCCCCGGCCGGTCCAGGATCCCTCCGGTACCGGCCGGGGATCGTTCCGGGACGGCCGCGGTCAGTGCCGGCCGGCCGGCTCCGGGACGCCGTGCGTGCCCGCCAGCGGGGCCGGACCGTCGCCGTGGCCGTGGCCGTGGCCGTGGCCGGGCTCGTCGGCGTGGCCGGGCCACCAGGCGCGGTGGCCGAGCAGCGCGGTGAGCGCCGGGGTGAAGAACATCGCCATCACGAAGGCCGCCAGCACGATGCCGAAGGCCAGCGAGAAGCCGAGCTCCATGAAGAGGACGTTGCCCGCGAGCATGAAGGTCGCGAACGACGCCGCCAGGATGAAGCCGGCCGCCGCGACGGTCGGGCCGCCGTGCTTGACGGCCTCGCTGGCCGCCTCGCGCGGGCTGCGGCCCTCGCGGGCCTCCTCGCGGAGGCGGGAGATGATCAGGATGTTGTAGTCCGTGCCGATCGCCACCACGAACAGGTAGATGAAGATCGGCAGCATGAACATCAGGCCCTGCTCGCCCTTGATGTTCTGGAACACCAGGGTGGTGGCACCGAGGGTGCCGCCGAAGCCGAGGCCGACCGAGGCCATCAGGTACCACGGCGCGACCACGCTGCGCAGCTGCAGGCCCAGGATGAGCATGATGATCAGGGCCGCGATCGGGAAGACCAGGGTGTAGTCGTGCACCATCGCGGTGTTGATGTCCTTGTACACCGAGGTGATGCCGCCGACCAGGGCCTTGCTGTCGGCCGGCGCCGAGGCGTGGGCGGTGTCGCGGACCTTCTCGATGGTGTCGATGGCCTTGTTGGAGGCCGGCGCGTCGTTCAGCATCACCGTGAAGTCACCGGTGGTGCCCTCGGCGTTGATCGCCTTGTTCTCGGTGCTCGGCGTGACGACGGAGGCCACCCCGGGGACGCCCTGGAGCTTGCCGGCGAAGTCCTTGATCGCGGAGTCGCTGAGCTTGGCGCCGTTGGTGCTGGTCAGGTAGACGTGGCTCGGGTCGGCGGCGCCGGCCGAGAACGCGGTCATCAGCTTGTCCTGGACGACCATCGACTCCTTGCCCTTGGGCATGGAGCTGCCGGCCAGGTCGTAGGTGCCGTTGTAGTTGACGCCGGCCAGGGTCAGCACCAGCAGGATGCCGCCGGAGACCAGGGCGACCAGGCCGGGCTTCTTGCCGGTCATCCGGCCGAACGCGGCGAAGCGGGCGTTCTTCGGCTCCTGCATCCACTTCTTGCCGGGCCAGAAGACGCCCTTGGACGGGATGACGGCGAGCACGGCCGGGGCCAGGGTCAGCGAGACCAGGGCGGTCGCGATGACGGCGATGGCCAGCGCCGGGCCGAGCGCGGTGAACATGCCCAGGCTGGAGAGGATCAGCACGGCGAAGGCGACGGCGACGGCACCGGCGGCGGAGGCGATCGCCTCGCCGACCCGGCCGACGGCGTTGGCCACGGCCGTCTTGCGGTCCTCGCCCAGGCGCAGCCGCTCGCGGTAGCGGAAGGCGAGGAAGAGGAAGTAGTCCGTGCCGACGCCGAGGACCACGATGATCAGGATCGCGGAGGTCATCGGGGAGGACTTGAGGTCGAAGATCTTGATCGCGTCGGCGATCAGGCCGTTGGCCACCGGCATCGCGATGACCAGCGAGAGCAGGACCGGCAGGAGGCCGGCCAGGATGCTGCGGAAGATGATGCCGACGATCAGGATGACCAGCACCAGGCTGAGGCCCATGACGATGGCGTCGGTGGAGCCGGAGGCGTCCTTCTGGTCCAGGGAGCTGGCGGCCTGACCGCCGACCTGGAACTTCAGCCCGGTGCCGTCGGCGAGCTTGGAGCCCTCCTCACGCAGCTTCTTGGCCGCGTCGGGGTACTCCTCGGTCTGCATCTTGGTCTTGTCGATGGCGACCATGGACAGCGCGTACTTGCCGTCCTTGGACTTCGAGGCCTTGGCGTCGACCGGCAGGATCTTCTCGACCGCGGGGATGTGCGCGGCGGTCAGACCGTTGACGACCTTGTCCATCGAGGCCTGGTCGGCGTCGTTCAGCGCCTGGCCGTCGTTGCGCTCGAAGAGCAGCAGCGCGGCGGGGGTGAAGCTGGACGGGAACGCCTGCTCCTGGAGCTGCGCCGCCTGGATCGACTCGTAGTGCTTGGGCAGGAATGCGGACTCGTCCGTCTGGGAGGTGACCTTCGGGGCCGACGCGACGATGGCGAGCATCGCGACGACCCAGGCGAGGATCACCCACCAGGCACGGCGAACGACGAAGTGTCCTAGTCGGTGGAACATGCTCGTGTGCCTCCTGGGCATGGTTCACCGCAGCCCTTGGGGGACGGGACGCTGGGCGACGGCAGGACCGGCCGGGCGTACACGGGATGCACGCCCTTGCCGGTCGGCAGGTAAGTAGGTTCGGGCATCATCTTACGAGTACTTGCTTGCCGCCCGGCAAGGAGCCCCCGTATTCCAACCCCCGGTACAGGACCGCCCCGAAACGGCCCCGGCCCAGTTTCCCCCGAACGCACCCCGCTTGACCTCGTGCTCCGGGTGGAGTCATCTCCCCCTCAGGGTGGAGTCGCGTCCCCTACCCCCTAGGTGGAGTTCTCGGGGTCGAGGGGTAGGGAAAACCCCACCCCGCCCCCGAGGGAAGCCCCAGGGACGGGTCACCCGCCAGCCGGATTACCGCCCAACCCCCTTCTCCCTAATGTCTGTTGGGACGCCGGGACCGCAGCCGGCGCGCAGCGGAGGCGGCCTCCGCGACCACCGCCGCCACCGCTCCCGTCCGGCGACGAACGCCGTACTCCCAGGGGGGAAGCACCCGTGAAGCCCGTACAGGCCAGACCCGCGAAACCCGGACTCGGCATGGCCGCCGCGATGGGCGCCTGGAGCGCCCGGAACCGGAAGACCGCCGTCTTCGGCTGGCTGCTCTTCGTCGTGCTGGCCACCGTGCTCGGCGGCGCGCACGGCAGCACCAAGGTGACCGAGGCCGAGTCGATGCCCGGGCAGGTCGCCCGGGCCGCGCGGATCCTCGACGACGCCGGGCTGAAGAGCCCGGCGAGCGAGACCGTCCTGGTCCAGAGCCCCACCCGCAGCGCCGACGACCCCGAGTTCCGCACCGCCGTCGGCCAGGTGACCGCCGCCGTGAACGGCACCGGCAAGGCCGCCGAGGTCCGCTCGCCGTACGAGACCAAGGCGGTCTCCCAGGACGGCCACTCGGCGCTCGTGCTGGTGACGCTCAAGGGCGACCAGGACGAGGCGGTCGAGAACGTCCAGGCCGTGCTGGACGCGGTGGCCGGCGTACAGAGGCAGAACCCCGGACTGACCGTGGTCGAGCTCGGCGACGCCAGCTCCGGCAAGTGGATCAAGGACCAGTTCAAGAACGACTTCGCCCGCGCCGAGTGGACGGCCGTGCCGCTCGCCCTCGGCATCCTGCTGGTCGCCTTCGGCGCGCTGGTCGCCGCCGTCCTGCCGGTGGTGCTCGCGCTCACCGCCTTCATCGCGGCCGGCGGGCTGGTCGCGCTCACCAGCGGCCTGCTGCACACCAGCGACGACGCCAGCTCGGTGATGCTGCTGGTCGGCCTCGCCGTCGGCGTCGACTACTGCCTCTTCTACCTGCGGCGCGAGCGCGAGGAGCGGGCCGCCGGGCGCGACGCGCGGACCGCGCTGGCCGTCGCCGCCGCCACCAGCGGCCGGGCGGTGCTGGTCTCCGGCGTCACCGTGGTGGTCGCCATGGCCGGCATGTTCCTCACCGGGATCGCCGACTTCCGGGCGATGGCCTTCGCCACCATCCTGGTCGTGATCACCGCCGTACTCGGCTCGCTCACCGTGCTGCCCGCGCTGCTGTCCATGCTCGGCGACCGGGTCGACAAGGGCCGGCTGCCCCTGCTCGGCAAGCTCCGCCGCCCGGACGTCGCCCAGACCGGGGGACGCTTCTGGAACGCGGTGCTGACCCCGGTGCTGCGCCGCCCGCTGGCCGCCACCCTGCTCGCCGGGGCGTTCCTGCTGGCCCTGGCCACGCCGCTGCTCACCATGCACACCGCCAACCTCACCTTCCGGCAGCAGCTGCCCGCGGGCAACGCGCTGGTCGCCGCCTCGCAGAAGATCGAGGCCGCCTTCCCCGGCAGCCCCGCCCCGGCCACCGTCGTCATCAAGGCCGCCGACATCGACTCCCCCGCGATGACCGCCGCGATCGCCGACCTCAAGGCCAGGGCGCTGGCCAGCGGCCGGATGCACGGCCCGGTGGAGGTCGCCGTGCACGCCGACAAGAACATCGCCACCGTCGACATCCCGCTCAACGGCACCGGCAACGACGCCACCAGCAACGACGCGCTGAAGACCCTCCGCGAGGACCTGGTGCCCGCCACCGTCCTCAAGGTGCCCGGCACCGAGGCCCCGGTCACCGGGCGCACCGCCGGGTCGTACGACTTCAACGCCCAGATGACCGGCTCGATGCCGCTGGTGCTCGGCTTCGTGGTGCTCTTCGCCTTCCTGCTGATGCTCACCTCCTTCCGCTCGCTGGCCGTGGCCGGCACCGCCGTGGCGCTCAACCTGCTCTCGGTGGGCGCCGCGTACGGGGTGCTGACGCTGGTCTTCCAGCACGGCGTGGGCGCCTCACTGCTGGGCACCGCCGGGGTCGGCGCGGTGGAGTCCTGGGTGCCGCTGTTCCTCTTCGTGATCCTCTTCGGGCTCTCGATGGACTACCACGTCTTCGTGGTCTCCCGGATCAAGGAGGGCCGCGACCGCGGGCTGCCGACCCGGGCCGCGATCGCCCACGGCATCCGCTCCACGGCCGGGGTCGTCACCAGCGCCGCGGTGATCATGGTGGCGGTGTTCGCGGTCTTCGGCACCCTGTCCATGCAGGCGATGAAGCAGATGGGCGTCGGCCTGGCGGTCGCCGTACTGATCGACGCCACGGTGATCCGCGCGGTGCTGCTGCCCTCGGTGATGACCCTGCTCGGCGAGCGCAACTGGTACCTGCCGCGCTGGCTGGGCTGGCTGCCGGACCTCTCGCACGGCGAGTCCGTGCCGCCGCTCGGCGCCGCGAGCACCCTGCCGGGGCAGCCCGGCACCCCCGCCCCCGCGCCGGAGGGGGCGCGGCACCGCAGGATCGAGGTCTGACCCGACCGCGGTGACGCGAACCACGCCGGGCCCCGCAGCGAGCGGGGCCCGGCGTCCGTGCGTCATGATGATCACCGCCCGGGCCCCCGGGTGGACACCGCCGGAACGGAGCCCAGTCATGACCCCCTTCGACGAGGGCCGCGCCCGGCTGCTGCTCGCCCTGGCCTGCGCGAGCGCCGGACTCCCGGCCCCCGGCGACGCCCGGCTGCTCGCGCTCGGCGAGAACGCCGTCTTCGACCTCGGCGACCCGGCCGTGGTCGCCAAGGTCGGCCGCGCCCCCGAGCTCTCCGACCGGGCGCACCGCGAACTGACCGTCGCCCACTGGCTGGCCGGACAGGACGTCCCGGTGGTGCGCCCATACGACGCGGTGGCGCCCGAGCCGCGGCTCGCCGACGGGCACCCGGTCACCTTCTGGCACCGGCTCGCGCCCGCCGTCCGCCCCGCCCGGCCGGTCGACCTCGCCCCGCTGCTGCGCACCCTGCACCGGCTGCCGGTGCCGCCCGTGCCGCTCGGCCGGCGCGACCTGCTGGCCCCGGTCGAGCGCTGGCTGGCCTCCGCCGACGGGCACGTCGACCCCGCGGACGTCGCCTTCCTGCGCGACCGCCGGGACGCCTTCGAGGCCGCCCTGCCCGGCCTCGCCCCGCGGCTGGACCCCGGCGTGATCCACGGCGACGCGCTGCCGCGCAACGTCCACGTCGGCCCGGACGGGCCGGTCCTGCTCGACCTCGAATTCGTCGCGGACGACCTGCGCGAGCACGACCTGGTGGTCCTCGCCCTCGCCCAGGACCGCTACGGCGTGCCCGGCGAGGAGTACGAGGCGTTCACCGAGGCGTACGGCTGGGACGTGCGCGAGTGGCCCGGGTTCACCGTGCTGCGCGGGGCCCGGGAGACCGCCAGCGCCTCCTGGGTGGCGCAGCAGGCGGCGAGCAACCCGGCCGCGCTCGCGGAGTTCCGGCGGCGGGTCGACTCCCTGCGGGACGGGGCCACCGAGGTGCGCTGGTACCCGTTCTGACGGCGGGCCCGTACCTGTTCCGGCGCGCGGGCGCCTCCCGGGGCGGGTGTGAGAAGTCTCCCGGGCGGGAGCGTTCCGGCCCGCAACCGGGGCACGTACGGTGGGCGTCCTATCGGACAGTCATCCCGCCCGAGAGACCCCGAGAGCCCCGCCCCGAGAGATCGGCACCGCCCGCGCACCTCAGGAGCCGCCGCCATGCACCGGACCTCCCGCCGCCCCTCCACCCCGCCCACGTCCCGCTCCCGGCGCCGGCTGATCGCGGGCTGCGTCGCGGTGGCCGCCGTCCTGGGACTGACCGCGTGCGGGACCGCCAGCGGCGCCCTCCAGCCGCCGAGCACCGCGGCGCAGCCGAGCGGCGCCACGCAGCCGAGCGGCACCGCGGCCACCACCATCGCCCCGGCCCCCGGCTCCGACGGGATCCCGCCGGCCACCGGCTCCGCGCCCGCCACCACCCCGGCCACGCCGTCCGCCCCGGCCGCCCCCGTGAAGCCGCGCACGCCCTCGCCGACGGGCACCCCCTCGCCGGAGAACGCCCCCTCCGCCCCCGCGTCGCCGACCGCCCCGGCCGCGTCCTCCTCGCCCGCCCCGCCGCCCGCGCACCCCGGGGCCGGCCCGGTGATCGGCTCCACCGCCTCCGGCGGCCGGACCGTCGCGCTCACCTTCGACGACGGCCCCGGCCCCGCGACCGGCCAGATCCTCGACCTGCTCGCGCAGTACCACGCCAAGGCGACCTTCTGCCAGATCGGCCAGAACGCCGCCGCCAACCCGGCCCTGGTCAAGCGCGTCCTGGCCGCCGGGCACCGGCTCTGCGACCACAGCGTCCACCACCCCCAGCCGTTCGCGAAGCTCCCGCACGACAAGGCCGTGTACGAGATCACCGCGGCCCGGGACATGATCGTCCAGGCCGGCGGCCCGGGCACCGAGGTCCACTGGTTCCGCGCCCCCGGCGGCGGCTTCAACGCCGACAACGAGCAGATCACCGCGGGCCTCGGGATGGCCTCGCTCGGCTGGTCCGTCGACCCTCGCGACTGGTCCCGCCCCGGCGTGCCGGCCATCGTCTCCACCGTGCAGAAGCAGCTCAAGCCGGGCGGCGTGATCCTCCTGCACGACGGCGGCGGCGACCGCGGCCAGACCGTGGCCGCGCTCAAGCAGCTGCTGCCCTGGCTGGTCGCCCAGGGGTACGCCTTCGACTTCCCGGCGGCCTGAAGCCCGTCTCCTGAAAGGCCGGCCCTCCCCGACGGCCGGGGCCGACCGTAGGGTGGCCCGCATGACCGGCCCCACCACCACCGAACTCGTCGCCGCCGTACCGGGACTGGCCCCGTACCTGCGGCCCGCCACCCTGCTCCACCCGTACGCCGCGACACCCGACCCGCGGGCGAGCCGGATCGGCGGCCCCGCGCTGTGGCCGGCCGGCGCGCCCTGGCCGCGGTGCACCGCCGAGCACCTGGCCGACGAGTACCGGGACGTCTCCGCCGCCGACCGCGCGATCTGGGAGGCCATCGCCCGGGCGGAGCGCGAACGGGCCCGGAGCAACGGCGGCGTGCACGTCGTCACCCCCGACGAGGCCGCCGAGCAGCGCCGGATCATGGACGGTGCCGACAGCATCGACCTGATCGCGTGGCACACCCACCGGAAGGTCGCCGAGCGGCCCGCCGCCGACACCGCCCTGGTGCCGCTCGCGCACGTCCGCGCCGAGGACGCCCCGCACCTGCCCTGGCCGGAGGACGCCGACCGGCTCCAGGTGCTCTGGTGCCCCAACGACCACCGGGAGCTCCCGAACACCCGCTACTACTACGGCCCGAACGTCGAACTCCACTGGCAGCGCGCCGCCGACCTCGCCCCGGTCACGCCCCCGGCGCCCCGGCGCAGCGAGGACGGATACCTGCCCACGCCGTGCGCGCTGCGCCCCGAGCAGATCCTGGACCTGCCCGACCAGGACGAGCTGCCGGAAGAACTCCACGAGGCCGCCGAGGAGTTCGCCCAGCGGTACGGCCTGGAGTACCACCGCGCGCTGTCCTGCGCCGAGGGCTGGAAGCTCGGCGGCTGGCCGTCCTGGCACTCCACCGACCTGGTGCCGGTCGACTGCGGCTGCGGCGCCCGGATGGTCCACCTGCTGACCGTGGACAGCGGCCTCGCCCCGGACGTGTCCGTGGGACGCTTCGGCGAACTGCGCGTCTTCGTCTGCCCGACGGACCTCGCGCACCCGGTGGGCCTGGACCTGCAGTAGCGCCGGCCCGGCCGGGCCGGGGCCCGCCCGCCCGACTAGCGGGCGGGCCGACTAGCGGGCGGGCCAGCGCGGGTCGACCACCGCCTGCGGGTCCTTACCGCGGCGCAGCCAGGCCTGCAGGCCCTCCGCCCAGTCCCGGTACCAGTCGATCTGCCGCCGGTGCAGCTCGCCCGGCGCCACCTCCCCCACCTCGGCCGGGTAGCGCCCGGCCAGGGCGACGGCGACCCGGACGGCGGCCAGCGCGTCACTGCCCGCCTCGTGCGCGTCCGTCAGCTCCACCCCGTACACCTCGCAGACCCGCTGCAGGGTGCGCGAGCCCTTGCGGTACTTGTCCACGGCCCGGTCGATCACCAGCGCGTCCAGCACCGGCCCGACCGGCCCGCCCAGGCGCTCGGCGAGCGTCGCCAGCCCGTACCGGCGCAGCTCGGCGTCGAGCAGCGACAGGTCGAACGGCGCGTTGAACGCCACCACCGGCCGCCCGGCGGCGATCCGCTCGCACAGCCCGGCGGCTATCTCCTCCACGGCCTCCGCGGCCGGCCGGCCCTTGCCCCGCGCGACCTCGTCCCCGATCCCGTGGATCGCCTCCGCCTCGGCGGGTATCGGCACTCCGGGGTCGAGCAGCCAGTGCGCGGCCCCCACCCGGGCGGCCCCGACCGTGTCCACGAGCGCGGCCGTGACGATGCGGTCCACGGCCGGGTCGGTGCCCGTGGTCTCCAGGTCGAAGCCGACCAGTGGCTGCTGCCACCAGCTCATCAGGTGTGTCCTTCCGTCCTACGGCTCGAAACAGCCCCTATCATCACCCGCCCCACCGACAACCCGGTCCGCGGGCCCACCGCACCCCGGTCGGGAGGCGGTCGCGGAACGGTCGCGGAACGGTCGCGGGCGGTCCGGCTACGGCACGGGCCGGGGCGCCGGGCGGGACAGGTGGACGTCGATCTGGTCCTGCTGGGTGACGGTGAATCCGTGCCGCTCGTACAGCCGTTGGGCGGCGCTGCCGCGCAGGACGACGAGGTGCACCGGCTCCCCGGCGGCGTCGGCCTCGGCGAGGAGGTGGCGCAGCACGTCGGTGCCGAGGCCGCGGCCCTGGAGGTGCGGGGCGAGGTAGAACATCTCCAGGTGGCGCCCGCCGTGCCCGTCGGGGCGGACCGTGACGGAGCCCGCGAAGGCTCCTTCGACCAGCAGCAGGGAGGTCCACCTGGTGGAGAAGGCGTCCGCGACCCGCCGGCGGGAGCGGTCCGGGTGCCAGCGGCCGAGGCGTTCCAGGTCGGCGCGCATGACCTGGTCCTTGAGGTCGGTGACGCGTTCGAGGTCCTCGGGCGCGGCGGGTTCCAGGGTCCAGGCGGGAAGGGCAGGAAGGGCGGGAAGACTGTTCACGGCCCGCAGTCTGGCAGCGCCGTCACCGCCGCGACCAGGCCTTTTCTCAGGATGCGGTCCCCTGGACGGTCCTCAGGACGCAGTCCCCGGGGTACGGCCCTCAGGACACCGGCCGGGAGTCCGCCCAGACCCCTTCGAACTCCTCGCGGTAGACCTCCAGCAGCCCCGGCTCGGTGCCGCCGGGCTGCTGGCCGGCGCCGCCGCGCAGCACCAGCGCCGGGGACTCCATGCCGCGGGCGCGGCGCAGGTAGGGCTGGATGACGCCGAGGTCGCGGCCCTGCCGGCGGCCGCCCGCCTGGCCGGTGGTGCGGGGGCCCTCGACCAGGTAGGCGGTGAAGCGCGGGGTCTCGTCGAAGACCCTGATCTCGAAGCCGCCCTGGTCGCGCAGCCGGGCCCGGACCCGGCGCACGTGCATGATGTTCATCTCGATCGAGCGGGACAACTCGTTCCGCCCGAGGCCGAGTTCGCGTTCGCGGCGGCGCACCGCGCTGCTCGCCGGGTTGAGGAACAGCAGCCGTACCCGGCAGCCCTCGCCGGCCAGTTTCACCAGGCGCTTGCCGGTGTAGTTCTGGCAGAGCATGCCGAGGCCGATGCCGAGCGCGTCGAGCCGCCGGGCGCCGTCCAGCAGGTCCTCCACGGGCAGGTCGCGCTGCAGCCGGACCCGGTCGGCGTGCACCGCGACCACGTCCGCGTACCGGCCGGCCACCAGGGACTCGACCACGTCGGCGGGCACCCCGCCCGCGCCGCCGTCCAGAACGGCCAGCAGCCGGGCGGCGGCCCGCTCGGTCTGGGCGAGGACGGTCTGGGTGAGCACCCGGTTGCGGGAGACGACGTGCCGGGCCACCTCCAGCTCGTCGAGGGCGAGCTCTATCTCGCGCCGGTCGGCCAGGTACGGCTCGAAGCAGGGCCAGTGCTGGACCATCAGTTCGCGCAGCTGGGGCAGGGTGAGGAAGACCAGCGGGTCGTCGTCGGCCGGGTCGAGCAGGTAGCCCTTGCGGCGGCTGACCTCGCGCACCGCGCCGGCCCGGTGCGCCCATTCCTCGCCGGCCGGCCCGGCGGCGGCGGTGACCCAGTCCTCGCCGTGTGCGGGGGCGTAGATCGGGTGCAGCACCTCGTCCACCAGGGAGCGCAGCCGCTGCTCGACCAGGTTGAGCCAGACGTAGGCGCGGCCGGAGAGCCGTACCCGCTGGTAGGCGTCCTCCCACTCGGCGGCGGACCAGGCCAGCGCGGGTATCTCGACCGGGCCGCTCTGGGCGGGCACCAGCGCGCGGCCGGTCAGGGTGGGGCGCATGACCACCGTGGGCGCCTCGCTGCGGGCCGCGCCCCGGTGGGGGCCGTCGGGACCGGAGCCACGGCCGCCAGCGGGGAACACCATGCGCCACCTCATCTGCGGCTGACCCCCGCGGACGCGGGGACCGTTGACGGGCCGTTGACTAGCACCGGGTCGGCCGGGACGGCCGGACGATCAAGGGTACTGCCCGTCGAGAGCCGACCGCAGCCGGATGGTCGACGGCCGGGCCCCACGCCGAAGCCCGCCCGCGCCCGCACCAGCGGCATCACTCTTCACACGAATGCCCGCCGGACACTCGTTCGGACCAACCCGGGCCGGTTCTCCCGGCCGCCGGGGAAGGGCTCGGGGAGTATGCGGGCTGTGCCGTGCGTCACGGCGCGCGTGCCCGGCCGCCCGGCCGGGCAGAAGAGCGTCCGGGTCCGGGCAGACAGTCGGACCGATTGTCGGACTAACTGTCAGTTTCCGTCTGCAGTAAGGAAGTTGAGGAGTCATGCAGGTCTGGCCCGGTACGCCCTACCCGCTCGGCGCCACCTACGACGGGGCCGGCACCAACTTCGCCGTGTTCTCCGAGAGCGCGGACCGCATCGAGCTGTGCCTGCTCGACGAGGACGGCTCCGAGACGGCCGTCGAACTGCGCGAGACGGACGCCTTCGTCCGGCACGCCTACCTGCCCGGCGTCCAGCCCGGCCAGCGCTACGGCTTCCGGGTGCACGGCCCGTACAACCCGGGCCTGGGCCAGCGGCACAACAGCGCCAAACTGCTCCTGGACCCGTACGCCAAGGCGATGAGCGGGAACATCGACTGGGACGAGTCGGTCTACGGCTACCATTTCGGCGCACCCGAGCGCCGCAACGACCTCGACTCCGCCCCGCACACCATGCACTCGGTGGTGATCAATCCGTACTTCGACTGGGGCACCGACCGGCCGCCGCGCACCGACTACCACCGGACCGTCATCTACGAGGCCCACGTCAAGGGCCTCACCCGGCTGCACCCGGGCATCCCCGAGGAGATCCGCGGCACCTACGCGGGCCTGGCCCACCCGGCGGTGATCGAGCACCTGGCCAAGCTCGGCGTCACGGCGATCGAGCTGATGCCGGTCCACCAGTTCGTCCGCGACCACCGGCTGCGCGACCTCGGCCTGGCCAACTACTGGGGCTACAACACCGTCGGCTTCTTCGCCCCGCACTCCTCCTACTCCTCCACCGGCGACCGCGGCCAGCAGGTGCAGGAGTTCAAGTCGATGGTCAAGGCGCTGCACGCGGCCGGCATCGAGGTGATCCTGGACGTCGTCTACAACCACACCGCCGAGGGCAACCACCTCGGCCCGACGCTCTCGCTGCGCGGCCTGGACAACGTCTCCTACTACCGCCTCGCCCAGGACCAGCGCTTCTACGAGGACACCACCGGCACCGGCAACAGCCTGCTGATGCGCAGCCCGCACGTGCTCCAGCTGATCATGGACTCGCTGCGCTACTGGGTCACCGAGATGCACGTGGACGGCTTCAGATTCGACCTCGCCGCCACCCTCGCCCGGCAGTTCCACGAGGTGGACCGGCTCTCCTCCTTCTTCGACCTGGTCCAGCAGGACCCGGTGGTCTCCCAGGCCAAGCTGATCGCCGAGCCCTGGGACCTCGGCGAGGGCGGCTACCAGGTCGGCAACTTCCCGCCGCTGTGGACGGAGTGGAACGGCATGTACCGGGACACCGTGCGCGACCTGTGGCGCGGCGAGAACGCGGCCCTCGCCGAGTTCGGCTCCCGGCTCACCGGCTCCTCCGACCTCTACCAGGACGACGGCCGCCGGCCGATCGCCTCCATCAACTTCGTCACCTGCCACGACGGCTTCACCCTGCGCGACCTGGTCTCCTACAACGAGAAGCGCAACCGGGCCAACGGCGAGGACGACCGCGACGGCGAATCCTTCAACCGCTCCTGGAACTGCGGCGTCGAGGGCCCCACCGACGACCCGGCCGTCGAGGAGCTGCGGGCCCGCCAGCAGCGCAACTTCATCGCCACCCTGATGCTCTCCCAGGGCGTGCCGATGCTCTCGCACGGCGACGAACTCGGCCGCACCCAGCTGGGCAACAACAACACCTACTGCCAGGACAACGAACTCTCCTGGGTGCACTGGCCCGAGGGCGACGGGCCGGCGGCCCGGCTGCTGGAGTTCACCCAGGGGATGATCTGGCTGCGCCGCGACCACCCGGTGTTCCGGCGGCGGCGGTTCTTCCACGGGCGGCCGGTGTCGGCCTCCGGCGGCTTCGACGACCTCACCGACATCGCCTGGTTCACCCCGACCGGGGAGGAGATGACCAAGCGCAACTGGGGCGCCAGCTACGCCAAGTCGCTGACCGTCTTCCTGAACGGCTACGCCATCTCCGAGCCGGACCGGCGCGGCGGGCGGATCGTCGACGACTCCTTCCTGCTGATGTTCAACGCGCACTTCGAGCCGCTGGAGTTCACCGTGCCGGCCGGCCACGGGCAGGAGTGGCAGGTCGTGGTCGACACCGCCGAGCCCCGGCTGCCCGCCCCGGGGACGGGGGCCCGGGTCAAGGCGGGGGACACGCTGTGGCTCACCGACCGCTCGCTGATGGTGCTGCAGCGGCCGGCCTGAGGCCCGCCGGGGTGACCGGGCGCGGGGGCCGGGCGTTCACCTGTTCGGATCAGCAGCGGGTCTTGGCGGCGGGCTCCCCCGGGTACCTATGGAGCTATGACCTCCGCCGCCGAGCCCGCGCAGCCCCGCCCGGCCGCCCCCCGCCCCGGCGGCCCGCCCGCCCCTCCCGACGGCCCGCCCACCGCCAGCTACCGCCTCCAGCTCCAGCCCGGCTTCACCCTGCGCGACGCCACCGCCGCCGTCCCCTACCTGGCCGCCCTCGGCGTCTCCCACCTGCACCTCTCCCCGCTGCTGGAGGCCGTCCCCGGCTCCACCCACGGCTACGACACCGTCGACCACACCCGGATCAGCGAGCAGCTCGGCGGCGAGCCGGCACTGCGCGCGCTGGCCGCCGCCGCGCACGCGCACGGCCTGCGGCTGATCGCCGACGTGGTGCCCAACCACATGGCCGTGCCCGTCCCCGAGCGGCTCAACCGGCCGCTCTGGCAGGTGCTGCGCGACGGGCCCGACTCGCCGTACGCGCGCTGGTTCGACATCGACTGGACCGCCCAGCCCGGCCCCGCCGACGCCCCCGGGCGCGGCCGGGTGCTGCTGCCGCTGCTCGGCGACCGGCTCGGCGCCGTCCTCGACCAGCTCACCGTGGACGGCGCCGTCCTGCGCTACCACCGGCACGAGCTGCCGCTGCGGCCCGGCACCGAGCACCTGCCGCTGCCCGAGCTGCTCGGCCGCCAGTGGTACCGGCTCGCCTGGTGGCGGCTGGCCCGCACCGAGCTCAACTACCGGCGCTTCTTCACCGTCAACGAGCTGATCGCCCTGCGGGTCGAGGACCCGGTGGTGTTCGCCGCCACCCACGCCGTGCTGCTGGGGCTGCACACCGACGGCGTCCTGGACGGCTTCCGGATCGACCACCCGGACGGGCTCGCCGACCCGCGCGGCTACCTGCGCCGCCTCGCCGCGGCCACCGGCGGGGCGTCGGGGACCACCGGCGGGGCGTCCGTGACCGCCCCCGGCGCGTACATCGTGGTCGAGAAGATCCTCACCGGCGAGGAGCGGCTGCCCGAGGACTGGCCGGTCGCCGGCACCACCGGCTACGACGCGCTGCGCCGGATCGACGGCCTGCTCACCGACGGGGCGGGCGCCCGGAGGTTGGCCGGGGCGTACGAGTCCTTCCTGCGCGGCGGCCCGGTCCGGGAGCCCACGGAGGAACCGGACCGGGACCTCTCGGCGGACCCGCACCCGGCGGTGGCCGAGGCCCGGCGCGGACGGGCCGACATGACCGGGCCGCACGGCGAGCTCGCCGCCGAGGTCGAACGGCTGGTGCGGACGGCCCTGCGGATCGGCGCCGCCGAGCCCGCGCACGCCGACCACGCGCCCTGGCAGCTGCGCGCCGCGCTCGGCCGGCTGCTCACCGGCTACCCGGCGTACCGGCCGTACGCGCGGCCCGGCGAGGCGCCGCCGGCGGTCTCCCGCGAGCAGCTGCGGGCGGCCCTGGACGGCTCCACCGACCCGACCGACCGGCTGGTGGCCGCCCTGGCGCTCGGCGAACTGGGGCGCGGCCCGGACCACGACGAGTTCTGCGTGCGCTTCGCCCAGACCGCCGCGGCGGTGGCCGCCAAGGGCGTCGAGGACACCGCGTTCTACCGCTGGAACGCGCTGCCGGGGCTGAACGAGGTCGGCGGCGAGCCCTCCCGGCCCGGGCTGAGCCCGGCGGAGTTCCACGACTGGTGCCGCCGGCAGGAGCGGGACTGGCCGCACGGCATGACGGTGCTCTCCACCCACGACACCAAGCGCAGCGCCGACGCCCGCGCCCGGCTCGCCGTCCTCGCCGAGCAGCCCGAGGCCTGGGCCGCCGAGGCCACCGCCTGGTCCGCCGCGGCAGGGCCGGCAGCCCCCGGACTCGACCGCGACGCCGACTGGCTGCTGTGGCACACCCTGGTCGCCGCCTGGCCGATCACCCCGGACCGGCTGGTCGCCGCCCTCCTCAAGGCCGTCCGCGAGGCCAAGCTGCACACCTCCTGGACCGAGCCGGACCCGCCCTACGAACGCGCCCTGGAGGCCCGGGCCCGCGCCGTCCACGACGACGCCGGGCTGCTCGCCCGGATCGAGGGCACGGTGCGCGCCCTCGCCCCCTACGCCCGCGCCAACACCCTCGCCGCCGCCCTGCTGCACCTCACCGTGCCGGGCGTGCCCGACCTCTACCAGGGCAGCGAGGAGCCGCTGTACACCCTGGTGGACCCGGACAACCGGGGCCTGGTCGACCTCGGCGCGCTGGCCGTGCGGCTCACCGACTCGGCCACCCCCCGGCCCGGCGACCTCGCCCGCGAGAAGCTGCACCTCACCGCCGCCGCGCTGCACCTGCGCCGGGCCCGCCCGCTCGGCCCGTACCGGCCGCTGACCGCCGTCGGCCCCGCCGCCGACCACCTGACGGCCTTCGCCCGGGGCGAGGACGTGGTCACCGCCGTCACCCGGCTGCCGTACGGGCTGGAGCGGGCCGGCGGCTGGCGGGGCACCGCGCTGGAGCTGCCGGCGGGCGGGCCGTGGACGGACGAGCTGACCCTGCGGGACTTCCCGGCGGGCCCGGTGCCGGTGGCCGAGCTGCTGGCGACCCTCCCGGTGGCGCTGCTGACGAGGAGGGGCTGAATGCCGGCCTACGAGGTGTGGGCACCCCGCGCCGAATCCCGGGTCGACGTCGAAGTCGACGGTGTGGCACACGCGTTGGCCCGCTGCGCGGACCGGTCCGGCTGGTGGTCCGGCGAGGCCCCGGCGGGCGACTACGCCTTCCGCCTGGACGGCGGCCCGCCGCTGCCCGACCCGCGCTCACCGTGGCAGCCGGCCGGCCCGGACGGCCCGAGCCGCCCGGTGGACCACGCCGCGTTCCGCTGGTCCCGGACCGGCTGGCGCGGCCGCGCGCTGCCCGGCGCGGTGCTCTACGAGCTGCACATCGGCACCTTCACCGCGCGCGGCACCTTCGACGCCGCCGCCGAACACCTGGACCACCTGGTCGAGTTGGGCGTCGACTTCGTCGAGCTGATGCCGGTCTGCCCGTTCCCCGGCCGGCACGGCTGGGGCTACGACGGGGTCTCGCTCTGGGCCGTCCACGAGCCCTACGGTGGGCCCGAGGGGCTCAAGCGCTTCGTCGACGCCGCCCACCGCAAGGGCCTCGGCGTCGTCCTGGACGTCGTGCACAACCACCTCGGCCCGTCCGGCAACTACCTGCCCGCGTACGGGCCGTACTTCACCGACCGGCACCACACCCCGTGGGGCTCCGCGGTGAACCTGGACGCCCCCGGCTCGGACGAGGTGCGCGCCTACCTGATCGGCAGCGCGCTCGCCTGGCTGCGCGACTACCGGATCGACGGCCTGCGGCTGGACGCCGTGCACGCCCTCGCGGACGACCGGGCCGTCCACTTCCTGGAGGAACTCTCCTCCGAGGTACGGACGTTGGCCGTCGCCACGAACCGCCCGCTGTTCCTGGTCGCCGAATCCGACCTCAACTCCCCGCGCACCACCGCCGCCCGCGAGGCCGGCGGCCAGGGCCTCACCGCCCAGTGGAGCGACGACTTCCACCACGCCCTGCACTGCGCGCTGACCGGCGAATCCCAGGGCTACTACGGGGACTTCGCGCACGAGCCGCTCGCCGCCGTCGCCAAGACGCTCACCCGGGGCTGGTTCCACGACGGCACCTGGTCCTCCTTCCGCGGCCGAAGCCACGGACGGCCGTTCCCCGCCGGTGAGGGCCACCGGCTGCTCGGCTACCTGCAGACCCACGACCAGATCGGCAACCGGGCGCTCGGCGACCGGCTCTCCCCCGCGCTCCCCGCCGGCCGGCTCGCCTGCGGCGCCGCCCTGGTGCTCACCTCGCCGTTCACCCCGATGCTGTTCATGGGCGAGGAGTGGGGCGCCGCGACCCCCTGGCAGTACTTCACCGACCACACCGACCCCGGCCTCGCGGAGGCCGTCCGGCAGGGCCGGCGGCGGGAGTTCGCCGAGCACGGCTGGTCCGCCGAGGCCGTCCCCGACCCGCAGGAGCCCGCCACCGTCCTGCGCTCGGTCCTCGACTGGACCGAGCCCCGGCGCACCCCGCACGCCGAACTGCTCGACTGGTACCGGACGTTGATCCGGCTGCGGCGCGACCGGCCGGAGCTCTCCGATCCCGACCTCGGCGCGGTGCGCGCGGACTTCGACGAGACGGCCGGCTGGCTGGTGGTGCACCGCGGACCGTACCGGGTCGCGGTCAACCTCGGGCCGCGGGAGGCCGCGCTGCCGCTCGGGGCCGCCGGGCGAGAGCTGGTCGCGGCCTTCGGCCCGGCCGCGCTGGACGGCACCGCGGTACGGCTGGCGGCGGACGCCGTGGCCGTGGTCGCGGTGGCTGCGGACGCGGCGTAGGGCGCGTGGGACCGGTTCACCACAGGAAGGTGCCGATCCGCTCCCGCAGCGCGGGCGCGTCCAGGCCGTAGGCGGCCAGGTGCTCCGGGATCGAGCCGTAGTGCCGGTGCTCCTCGCGCGGCACGCCCAGTCCCAGCATCCGGTGCGGGCGGTCGGCCAGCGCCTCGTGCGCCGCGTTCGCCGAGGTGCCCGCCAGGTACGGCTCGACCAGCACCACGTCGGCCCGGTCCCCGACCGCCGCACGCAGCCCGGCCGCGTCGAAGGGGCGCACCGTCGCCGCGTACAGCACGGTGGCGTCCAGGCCCTCGGTGGCCGCGAGCACCGCGTCCAGCATCGGCCCGACGGCCAGCACCACACCGCGCGAGCCGGTGCGGACGGTGGTGAAGCGGCCCGGCTCGACCGCCACCGGCTCCGCGTTCTGGTGCGCCGAGAGCCGGACGTACACGTTGCGGTCGCCGTCCGCGTAGGCGTGCCGCAGCAGTTGCTCGGCCTCGTCCGGGTGGCCGGGGACGTGGACGGTCCAGTCCGGCAGGGTGTCCAGCAGGGCGACGTCGCCCGGGGACATGTGGGTACGGCCGCCGGCCGGCCAGTCGTAGGAGCCGGCCGCGCTGACCAGGACGGCGCCGACGCCCTGGTGGGTCAGGTCCAACTTGACCTGCTCGAAGGGCCGTTCGATCAGGAAGCTGGCGAAGGTGTGGGCGATCGGGCGCATCCCGGTGAGCGCGAGGCCGCCCGTGGCGCCGATCAGCAGCTGCTCCCGGATGCCGACGTTGACCACCCGGTCGGGATGGCGCTCCTGGGCCGGGGTGAAGGCGGCCGCCGTGATGTCGGCGAGCACCACGGCCAGCCGGGGGTCCTCGTCCAGCAGGCGGGAGGTGACGTCGACGAAGCGGTCGCGCATGGTGTCCATCGGTGAAGTTCCTTTCGGGGGTGCGTGCTCAGCGTGCTCGGCGTGCTCTGGCGGGCGTCCTGGTCGTGGCGTCCTGGTCGGGGCGTCCTGGTCGGGGCGTCCTGGTCGGGGCCGGACGCTCAGTGGTTCTCCTTGGGCTCCACCCGGGCGACCACCACGTGCGGGCGGCCCGGGTGCTCGGCGGTGAAGGCCCGGTGCAGCGCCTCGTGGTCGCGGCCGTCCACCGTCGCGGTGGACCAGCCCTCGGCCGCGAAGCGCTGGGCGATGCCGCCCCGCCAGCCGTGCGTGGCCGAGGTGTTGTCGATCACCACCACGTGCAGCCGGTCCAGCCCGGACGCCCCGGCGAAGGCCACCGCCTCGTGGTTGGAGCCCTCGTCGAACTCGGCGTCGCCGACCAGCACCCACACCGCCGGGTCGGCCAGGCCCTGCGCCCGCAGCCCGAGTGCCGTGCCGACGCCCAGCGGGAGCCCGTGCCCGAGCGAGCCGGAGGAGATCTCCACGCCGGGGACCAGCGTGCGGTCCGGGTGGTGGCCGAGCGGCGAGTCGTAGCCGCCGAAGCTCGCCAGCACCTCGGGGTCGATGAAGCCCTTGGCCGCCAGCACCGCGTAGTACGCCATCGGGCCGTGGCCCTTGGAGAGCAGGAAGCGGTCGCGGTCCTGGTCCTCGGCGGTGGCCGGGGTGACGCGCAGGACCCGGTCGTACAGCACCCAGAGCACGTCCAGGGTGGAGGTGGCGGCCGGCCCGTGCTTCTCGGCGCCGGTCATCCGGCCCATCAGCGCCGGCAGGTCCTCGAACCGGGTGCCGGGACGGGCCTCCGGCAGGTCCTCGGAACGGGCGTCGGTCACGGTGTCCGCGGTTGCGTTCGTCGTCATGACCACGATGGTGCAACTTAAAGCCGACTTGAGGTCAAGCGGTTACAGTGGGTGCCCATGACCACCCTTCCGGACAGCCACCGAGCCCCCGGCCCGCACCACAGCGACCTGCTCACCATCGGCCAACTCGCCGACCGCAGCGGCCTCGCCGCATCGGCGCTGCGCTACTACGAGACCCTCGGCCTGATCCACGCCACCCGCACCTCCGGCGGCCAGCGCCGCTACACCCGCGGCACGCTGCGCCGGATCGCGTTCGTCCGCGCCGCCCAACGGGTCGGCCTCTCCCTGGACGAGGCCAGGGTCGCCCTCGACCGCCTCCCCGACCGCCCGGCGCCCAGCCGCGCCGAATGGGACCGGGTCGCCGAGTCCTGGCAGAGCCGGATCGACGAACAGATCGCCGAACTCGAACTGCTGAAGCTCAAGCTGTCCGGCTGCATCGGCTGCGGCTGCCTCTCACTGTCCCGCTGCGCCCTCTACAACGCCGGCGACCGCGCCGCCGAGGCCGGCCCCGGCGCCCGCTACCTGCTCACCCGCGACCCGGCCGGCGGGCCCGAGCCGGTCTCCCCCGACGCCGACGCCTGCGGAGCCGGTGAACGCGGGTGAAAACGGTTTGGCGTGCCGGCCCCGCCCCGCCTACCGTGCGCCCATGCTGCCCCTGGTGGAGACGGACGAGGACTGGGACGCGGTCGTCCCCGACGAAGCGGTGATGCGCCCCGGCGCCGCGGCCCTCTGCGCCCGGCTCGGCGTCGGCGGCCTGCCGCTGGAACGCTTCGCGGAGGGCTCCGTCCCCGTCTACGCCGTCGGCGACGAGCACGTCCTCAAGCTGTTCCCCGCCCCCAGCGCCCAGGACGGCCGCACCGAGGAGCGCGTCCTCGGCCACCTCCGGGGAGCGCTGCCGATCCCCACCCCGGAGGTCCGGGCGGCCGGCGCGTACGTCAACGGCTGGCACTACGTCCTGATGTCCCGGCTGCCCGGCGAGGGCCTCGCACCCGCCTGGCCGCGCATCCCGCGGCCCGACCGCGAACGGATCGCCCACGACTGCGGCGAGGCGCTCGCCGCCCTGCACGCCCTCGACCCCGAACCGCTCGCCGACGCGCTCGGCCCCGGCGACTGGCCCGCCTTCCTCGCCCGCCAGCGGGCCGGCGCCGTCACCCGGCAGCGCGAGCGCGGCCTGCCGGAGGCCTGGGCGGAGCAGATCCCCGACTTCCTCGCCGCCGCCCCGCTCCCGGCGGCCCCCGGACGCGCCCTGCTGCACACCGAGTTCATGCGCGAGCACCTGCTCACCGACCCGACCGCCGGCTGGCGCCTCACCGGCCTGTTCGACTTCGAGCCCGCGATGATCGGCGACCCGGCCTACGACCTGGTCGCCGTCGGCCTCTTCACCACCCGCGCCGACCCGGGCTTGCTCGGCCGACTGCTGGCCGCGTACGGCCGCCCCTTCGACCCCCGCCTGCTGATGGCGTACACCCTGCTCCACGTCTACAGCAATCTGCCCTGGTACCTACGGGAGTTGAAGCCGACGGCGCGCACGCTGGACGACCTCGCCGAGGAGTGGTTCGGGGTGGCTCAAGGCTTCGGATCGGTGCGCAGCAGGCTGTAGACGACCCCGTCCCGCCACTCGCCGTCCCGGAAGGTGGCGCCGCGCCGCACGCCCTCGCGGGTGAAGCCGGCCTTCTCCAGGGCGCGCTGCTCGGCGACATTGGTGACCTCGGTGTCCGCCTCCAGCCGCATCACCGTCGTGTGCGCGAACAGGTAGCGCGCCAGCTGCCGTTGGGCCTCGGTGCCGAGACCCCGGCCGCACAGCTCCGCGCGGAGCTGGATGCCGATGTTCCAGTAGGACGTGTTGGGACCGGCGTTCACCCGACGCCAGGAGACGAAGCCCGCGAACTCGCCCCCGGCCCGGACCGCCAGCGCCGACTGCTCGTCGGAGAACAGGCCGTTCTCGGCCCAGATCCGGCGGAACCGGCCGGGGTCACGCCAGCCGAACCACTGGAACGGAGCCAACTGTTCGGGGCCGGCGACCAGCGCGTCCAGCTGCGGGAGGTCGGTCTCGGCGATCGGGCTGAGGGCGATCGGGCTGAGGGCGATCGGTTCGTCGGTCATACCGACCCCAACGGCCCTCACCCGTACGTCGGTTCCTCAGCGGTTCCTCAGCGCGCGGGCCGGGGGTCGGTGCGCAGCAGGCTGTAGAGCACCACGTCCCGCCATTCGCCGTCGCGGAAGGTCTGCGCGCGCTGCACGCCCTCACGGGTGAAGCCGACCTTCTCCAGCACGCGCTGCTCGGCACGGTTGGCGGACTCGGTCTCCGCCTCCAGCCGCATCACCGGCGAATGCGCGAACAGGTAGTCGACGAACAGCCGATGGGCCCGGGTGCCGATACCCCGGCCGCGCGCCCCGGGCAGCAGCTGCGCGCCCAGATTCCAGTACGGGGCGGCCGGGGACGCGCTTTCCCGCATCGCGGCGGCATAGCCGCAGAATTCGCCGCCGGCGGTGATCGCGAGCGTCCACTGCTCATCCGTGAGCAGCCCGTTCTCGCCCCAGACCCGGCGGATGCGGTCCGGCTGCCGCCAGCCGGACCACAGGTGTTCGCCCATGACGTCGGGGTCGTTCAGGAGGGAGAGGAACTGCGGGAAGTCGGCTTCGGCTATCGGGCGCAGGGAGATCTGTTCCTGGTTCATGCCTGCGAGAACGCCCGCTCGGGCGCGGCGGTTCCGCAATCGGCCGAGGAATTCCGGCAGATCTCTTTTCGTCGCGGATTTACTGCGCTGACATTCTCTTTACTGCGCCGGAGCCCCCTTTACCGCGCCCGAATTCCCTTTACTGCGCCTGACGTCGGGCTGCACGCGCGAATCGAGCGGGCGACCCGGAATCCCACGTCGTCGATCCCCAGCGTCGGGTGGCTGCGGCGGCGGACGGAGGCGCGGCAGCTCCAGTGCTCGTCGAACCAGCCGCCGCCGCGCAGGACGCGGTAGCTGCCGTACACCTCGGGGTCGTACAGGTCCCAGCACCACTCCCACACGTTGCCGAGCAGGTCGTACAACCCGTAGGCGTTCGGGAGGAGTTCGCCCACCTCGTGCGGGCGCTCGCCGGAGTTCGCGCGGTGCCAGGCGATCTCGTCCAGCGGGCCGTAGCGGGGGCCGTCCGTACCGGCGCGGCAGGCGTGTTCCCATTCGGCCTCGGTGGGCAGCCGGTAGCCGTCGGCGGCACGGTCCCAGACCACGTCCTCGCCATCCGACTGGTAGGCGGGGGTGAGGCCTTCGCGGCGGGAGAGCTCGTTGCAGTACCGGACGGCGTCGTGCCACGACACGCTGTGCGCTGGGTGGCGGTCACCGGCCACGCCCTCGTACTGCTCACGGGTGACCGGACAGGCCGCCAGCTCGAACGAGGCGACGTCGACGGCCCAACTGCGCTGGGTGCGACGGTCGGAGAGCGTGACCCGGCCGGCCGGTACGGTGATCATCCGGCGATCCTACGGCTTGCCCCACTGGCGCCCGCCCCGCCACGCGCCCGAGGATGAGTTCCGTCCTGGCGGAACATCGGAAGGGTGGCGACGACCATGGCGGAGACGAAGGTCAGCACGGTGGTGGAGGCCCCGGCCGAGCGGGTATGGGAACTGATCGGGAGCTTCCACGGCCTCGGCGACTGGCACCCGGACCTGCCCGAGAGCAGCCTCGGCAACGAGCTGACGGGCAACGCGATCGGCGCGGTGCGGGTGTTCGAGTTCGACGGCACCGTGCTGCACGAGACCCTGCTCGGCTACGACGAGGACGCCCGGAGCTACACGTACAGCTTCCCCGACGGGACGTTCCACCTGGACGGTTACCGGGCGACGCTCAGGGTCACCCCGGTCACCGAGCTGGGCGCCAGCTTCGTGGAGTGGAAGGCGACGTACGACGCCGAGGCCGCGCACCGGAAGGAGTCGGGCGACCTGGTGCGCGGCGTCTTCGCGTCCGGCCTCGCCGCCCTGCGCGAGCGCTTCGCGGCGTGAGGATCACGACTCCGCCAGCGCCTCGGCGGTGATGTACGCCCAGCCGATCACCGTGATCGCCGCACACGCCCAGGCGACGCCCGCCGCCGCCTGCCCGCACTCACGGCCGCGGGCCCGCTGGAACGCGGCGATCAGGCCGGCGATCGCGGTGCTCGGCAGAGCGAGAAAGGCCAGATAGAGGGGCCAGCCCTCGATCGCCACCGCGAACAGGATGCCGACGAGACCCGCCGGGATCGACGCCGCCGCGACGCCCATCCCGGCGGCCGCACAGGCGACCCGGAAACGCTTCGGGTCACGAAAGAAGGGCGGCACGGCACAGGCGACGACACAGAGCAGCCCGGCCGCGTACAGGAACACCGCGGCCGTACCCAACTCGTCTGCGACAGCGACCACCGGCAGCAGGAACGCGACGACGCCCAGCCCGGACAGCCACCGGGCACTCACCGGCACCGCATCCATGACTCCCCCTGCACGCGCCTGAACTTTTGAACGCGTTCGAACCTAGCATGCAGGGGATCGTCTGCCACATCGCTACGCCGACTACCGCCGATCACTCGCGATCGTCGCGAGAACGCGGCGCCGAACGGCCGCCGACGCCTCGGGCAGCCAGCACGCCAACTCGGCGTCGAGGCGGCGCCGCTCGGCGCGGAAGAGTCGAGCGAGGCGGCTGCGGGAGCAGTGCAGGAACCACCAGTCCCGGATCACGCGGGCTCCCCGGAGGGGTTCGCCCAGCTGATGCGGACTTCGCGGTCGCCGACCGGGAGGACGAGGACGGGATCGGCGGCGAGGTCCCGGATCACGTCGCGCTTGGCGCAGGGGCCGGTGAGGCGGCGCTCCAGGGCGTGGTGCTGGGATCGGGGCATCGGGAGGTGGCAGATCACCGCCCAGATCCTCTCCAGCGCTCTGGGATCGAGGGTGACGATGACCGGCGGCCTGACGCCCGGGATTTCGACGAGGACGTCGTGATCGGCCCTCACGCGGCCACCTCACACCAGACGATCTTGCCCCGGGGCTCGCGCGGGCAGCAGCCCCAGCGCTTGGCGACCGAGGTGACGAGGTGCAGCCCGCGCCCGGCCTCGCTTCCGAGGCCGGGCGCGGAGAGGACGGGCACGTGGTCCCGCCGGGCGTCGTGCACCTCGATCCGGAGGCGGGTCGGGTCGACGTCGAGCGAGAGGTAGATGAGGTAGCCGGGCGGCGTCCCGTGCAGGACGGCGTTGGTGACCAGCTCCGAGACGGCGAGCAGCCCGGAGTCCTGGAAGCGGTCCCCATCCGGGACGGCGGAGAGGAGGGAGGAGAGCCGGCGGCGGGCCTCGGCCGGGGATCGACGGCTACGCGGCAACCAGATGGTGGAGGAGGTGGAGGACATGGCGAATTCACCTTCCGGGGAGAGGGGTTGAAGCCATGCGAGGACCGGGCGACGGCATGGGGATGCCCGGTCGCAGATCCGATCTTGATCACTCAGGCGATCCGCCGGACTACTCCCTGTAGCATGCACCCGCGAAGCAATTGCATGCAACTGCTTCCATCGAGCAATTGCATGATCTAGAGCGGGGGTTCAGCTCCCGAAGGGGTGGCAAACTATGCAAGGAAGCGAACAGCCAGGGAGTGTGACGCGTGGGCAGTCCGACCGTGCTGCGGCGTAGGCTCGGCAGCGAGCTTGGCAAGTTGCGTGCATCGCGCGAGATGAATGCCAAGGACGTAGCCGCCGCGCTGGGTTGGTCCGCTTCGAAGCTGAGTCGCATCGAGAGCGGCTTGGTACCACTACAGGATCGCGACGCCGCGAGACTGCTCGCTCACTACGGCATCACTTCAGCCGATGAGGTGAAGCACTTCCTCAATCTGACGCGCCAGAGCCGCCAGCAAGGTTGGTGGCACGCATATGGCGAGGCGGTCCCGGAGCGATTCCGTGCGTACGTGAGCTTCGAGTCCGACGCCACGAAGATCCTCACGTTTCAGTGCGAACTGGTTCCAGGGCTGCTGCAGACCGAGTCCTACGCGCGACATGTGATCCGATCGATGCAGCCCACGGAGTCAGCCACCGAGGTCGAACGCAGGCTCGCTCTTCGGATGGAGCGACAGCGAATCCTCGATCAGCACGACCCGCCTCAGATTTGGGCGATCATCGGCGAAGCCGCGATCCGCCGCCCGGTCGGCGGCAACACCGTCATGGCCGAGCAGCTACGACACATCGCCGACCTGGCAGAAGAACGCCCGAACATCACCGTGCAGGTGCTCCCCTTCTCGGCCGGCGCGCACGCCGCCATGGGCGCATCGTTCTCGGTCCTCTTCTTCAGCGACATCCCTGGCAGCATCGCCTACTCCGAGACCATCACCAGCAAGACATACGTCGAGGATCAGGCCGAGATCGCTCGCCACGAAGACGTATTCCACCGACTCATGGCCTCATCGATCCAACCCGAGAAGGCCATCAACCGGTTGAGGAACGTCGCAGAGGAGTACGGCATATGAGAGATCAATTCCATCAAGAGATCTGGCGCAAGAGCACCTACAGCAACGGCGACGGCGATTGCGTCGAGGTCGCCGACGGCATCACTGGCATCATCCCGGTCCGCGACAGCAAGGACCCAGGCGGCCCCATTCTCAGCTTCGACGCCAATGCCTGGCGAGCGTTCGTGGCCGGTATCCAAGCCGGCGAGTTCCCCATCTCCAGCTAGGCCAGTACCGTGGGCTGCCCCGCGCGGCGCGGGGCAGCCCACAACCAACTGGCCACTGCAGGAGGTCGTCCACGTGTTAGCTGACCTGACATGGCGCAAGAGCAGCTACAGCAACGCCGCTGGCGGCGACTGCATCGAAGTCGCCTCCACGCTCCCCGTGCAGTGGAAGAAGGCGACTGCCAGCAACCCGAATGACGATTGCGTCGAGGTCGCCGACGGCATCACTGGCATCATCCCGGTCCGCGACAGCAAGGACCCAGGCGGCCCCATTCTCAGCTTCGACGCCAATGCCTGGCGAGCGTTCGTGGCCGGTATCCAAGCCGGCGAGTTCCCCATCTCCAGCTAGGCCAGTACCGTGGGCTGCCCCGCGCGGCGCGGGGCAGCCCACAACCAACTGGCCACTGCAGGAGGTCGTCCACGTGCTAGCTGACCCGACATGGCGCAAGAGCAGCTACAGCGGCAGCGAGGGTGGGAACTGCATCGAAGTCGCCTCCGCACTCCCCGTGCAGTGGAAGAAAGCAACTGCCAGCAACCCGAACGACAACTGCGTCGAAGTCGCCGACGGCATCACCGGCATCATCCCGGTCCGTGACAGCAAGGACCCCCACGGCGCGGCCCTCACCTTCACCCCCGAGGCCTGGCAGTCCTTCCTCGCCGGCATCCGCTCCGACGACTTCCCCACCACCCTCTGAAGAACCTCCCGGGCGGCCCCGCGCACCACGCGGGGCCGCCCGCCTACCAGTGCGAGCGCTCCGCTCATGCGCCCCCGTACGCCTCTTGACTGGTCGCCAACTCCGCGAAACCGTCGCGCAAGTACCGGCAAGTGTGGCTCGCTACAGGAGGGCACCACCATGGCGCTACAGTTCACGGGCATTGATCCGAACACCGAGCACGAGGGATCGCCCACGGTGTGGGTGGACAACGAGACGCGGGAGATCGTGATCCAGGGATGGCGCCCGGATGCCGCCCTGCTGAGCGAGATCATCGACACCGAGTGGGCACCCGGCCATGCCAAGGGCATTCCCGACCCCGAAGCCGTGGTCCGTATCCCGGCCAGGATGGTTCCGATCTTGAGGAAGGCATGCGATGACGCGGAGCGCCAGTAAGGTGCCGGATTTCGCCGACCTGCTGGAGGGCGCTCAGCACTCGGCAGTTCACCTGGAGATGCGGGACACCTACGCCGGCCAGGACAGCGGCGGCTTCGCCGAGTACCTTCGCAGCGGGTACGCCGACAACGATCCGGAGTCACAGCACTGGACCCGGTGGGGGGCGATGGTACGTGCGGCCACCAACCGTGGTGTGCAGATGCGTCGAGCCCGGATCGTGTCCGAGCCGGTCACCGACTACATCCGCTACGAGCATGCCCTGACCGTCGCGAACCTGGCACTGGGCGAGCAGGTCCGCTGGCTTCCCCGCCGCGGCTCCTCCGACATCGCCCTGCCGGGCAACGACTTCTGGCTGTTCGACGGCACCGCCGTGCTGTTCAACCACTTCGCCGGCGATGGCGCGTGGGCGGAGCCGCGACTCACGTTCACCGAGGACCCGGCTGTGGTGAAACTCTGCGCCTCGGCTTTCGAGGCCGTATGGGAGCGCGGCATCGACCACGACGAATACACGGTGTAGCGCCAACTCGCCGGACAGACACCCATGCCCTCCTCTCCGTCCTCCAGCGCCCAGGCCGCCCGGCGCGCAGTCGCTTCGCGGCTCCGGGAGTTGATGCTGGACGCGGGGCTCCGGGGGCAGGAGCTGTCTGTCCGGTGTGGCTGGCACGAGTCCAAGACCTCCCGCATCATCAACGCCAAGATGCCGCCGTCCGACGCTGACATCCGGGCATGGTGCGCTGCCTGCAGCGCCGACGATCAGGCCGCCGACCTCGTCGCCACCACCCGCGCTGTCGAGTCGATGTACATGGAGTGGCGGCGTATCCAGCGCAATGGAATGCGCAAGGCGCAGGAAACCATCAACGCCCTGTACGAGCGGACGGCGCTGACACGGGTGTACGTCTCCAACGTAGTCCCGGGCTTCTTCCAGACACCCGCCTACGCCACCGCGCTGATGCGCAGTATCCGCCAGTTCCAGGGCCACCCCGACGACGTCACCGAAGCGGTCGCAGCCCGGATCGCCCGCAGCCGATTCCTCTACGAGGGCGGACACCGCTTCGCCGTGGTGATGGAAGAGGGCGTCCTGCGGCATCGGATCGGCAGGTCCGAAGAGATGGCCGGCCAGTTGCGGCATCTGCTTGCCGTCCTGCCGCTCGCCTCCGTCTCGCTCGGGGTCATCCCATTCGGCGCGGAACGAACCGTCTGGCCCCTGGAAGCCTTCTACCTTCACGACGACGAGCACGTCATGGTGGAGACTCTGACGGCAGGAATCGACGTCACCCAACCGCGAGAAGTCGCCGACTACGCACGAGCGTTCGCCGAGCTGAACCGGATGGCTGTCCACGGCAACGACGTGAGAACGCTGATCGCATCCGCGCTCGCTGCACTTGGGTGAATCCGCGCAAGAAGCCGCAAGTACGTTGAGTACCGGGTCAATTACTCCATACCGTCGGTGATGCCGCCCGGCGCGAGGACACCGATCCCCGCAGACACCGGCGCCGGCAGCATCCACCGCTTCGAGCACGAGAGGAGACCTCCATGCCCACCGCCTCCACGGCCCAACAGCCGTTCGCCATGCGCTTCGCCGCGCGGCAGACCAGCGAGCCGGCCGACGCCGCCGGCGTCACGTACGACCACGCCCTGCAGATCGCCGTCACCTCCGACGGCAACCCCTGGGCGCACACCGCCAGCGGCGAGACCAGCAGCAACACCAACTCCGACAGCAAGAACGACGAAGGCACCGACTTCTACTAGGAGAACCGAGGTGACGGAACCCGACGGCGAGGCGGTGCTCGTTCTCACGAACCGCCTCGACTCCACTGCGGATCTGGTGGTCGAGCACCTGAACAGCCGGGGCGTCCCGGTGTTCCGCTGCGACACCGCCGAGTTCCCGACCGAACTCACCCTGGCCGCAACCCTGGAGGACGGCTGGGCCGGGGTGCTCGACAACGGGCACCGCACGCTCGACCTGTCCCGGGTCCGGTCGGTGTACTTCCGCAGGCCCGAGGAGTTCCGGCTGCCCGACGGCATGTCCGAGGCCGGGCGGCGGTTCGCCGCCGCCCAGTCCCGGGCCGGCTTCGTCGGTGTCGCCGTCTCTCTTCCCTGCCTGTGGATCAACCACCCCGCGCGGGACCTCGATGCCAACCACAAGCCGTGGCAACTCGCGGTCGCCCGGCAGCTGGGGCTGAATCCACCGCGCAGCATCATCACCAACGACCCCGAGGCGGGCCGGCGCTTCGCCGCCGACCTCGGTGGTGTCCCGGTCATCACCAAGAGCCTGGGCGCCCCCGTGGACACCGTCGTGATCGACCCCGCGGCCCTGGACGACTCGGTGCGGCTGTGCGCCCACCTCTTCCAGGAGTGGATCGACAAGGCCCACGAGGTCCGGCTGACCGTGGTCGGCGACCGCTTCTTCCCCGTCGAGATCCACGCCGGTTCGGAGGCCGCCCGCATCGACTGGCGCACCGACTACAAGAGCCTCACCTACCGGCCGACGACCGTCCCCGGCCCGGTTCGCGAGCGCGTGTCCGCGTTCATGCGCGAATTCGGACTCGTCTTCGGGGCCTTCGACTTCATCGTGACCCCGGCCGGGGAATGGCGGTTCCTCGAAGTGAACCCCAACGGGCAGTGGTCGTGGATCGAGCACAGGACCGGCGTGCCGATCTCGCGCGCCATCGCGGATCTTCTGGAGAAGGGCAGCACAGGTGAGTGACAACCTGGACGGGACCGACGAGACGGCGCACCGACTGCGCGCCGAACTCACCGAGGAACTGGCGCGCGACGGCTCGCTGCGCAGCCCGCACTGGCGCGACGCGGTGCTGGCGGTGCCCCGCCACGTCTTCCTGCCGGCGTTCTACACCGCCGAGGACGGCCCGGACGGCATCACCCGCTACACCGCCGTCAGCCGGGACACCGACCCGCAACGGTGGCTGCGGCTGGCCTACGAGAACACCACGTGGGTCACCCAGCTCGACCACGGCGCCCTCCCCCGGCCGCATGCCGAACCCCGCACCGGGACGCCCACCAGTTCCTCCACCCTCCCCGGCGTCGTCGTCCGGATGCTCGAAGACCTCGACGTCCCGGACGGCGCGAACGTACTAGAAGTCGGAACCGGCACCGGCTACTCCACGGCGCTGTTGTGCGCCCGGCTCGGCGACCGGTACGTGACCAGCGTGGAGCACGACGCCGTCCTGTCCGCCGCCGACGGCGAACGGCTCGCCTCCCTCGGCCACCGGCCCCGCCTGGTCGTCGGCGACGGCGCCAAGGGCTGCCCGGACGGCGGACCGTACGACCGGATCATCGCCACGTACTCGCCCGACCACGTCCCGCCCGCCTGGCCGGCCCAGGCCCGGCCCGGTGCGATCATCCTGGTGTCGCTGGTCGGCGGCCTCGACGCCTACGGGTACGTGAAACTGCGGGTCGGCGACGGCGGCGAAGCACAGGGCCGGTTCATCGACTCCGACGTCTCGTTCATGCTCTCCCGCGAGACCCGGCGGCCCCCGATCGGTCCCCTCATGCGCGCCGCCCTCCGGGACCGCCACGACACCGCCGGCCTCGACACCGCCGTCCGTCCCGACACCCTGGACGACCCGTCCTTCCTGTGGACCGCCCAGATCGCCATGCCCGGCACGACCCGGCTGCGCATGGCGGCCGACGGCGTCACGGGCCGGTGGTTCCTCCACGCCGACGGATCATGGGCGGTCCTGGAGAGCCGACCCGACGGCACCACCCGCGCCTTCCAGGGCGGCCCGCGCTCCCTCTGGTCCGAGCTGGAGGCGGCGGCCACGGCGTGGATCTCCAACGGCCGCCCCGTGCTTGAGCGTTACGGTCTTACGGTGACCCCGGAGGCCAACACCGTCTGGCTGGACGACCCCGGCAGCCCGGTCGGCATCCTGGGCCGGTGACCGGATCACGAAGCCGTCGTCCGCATCGCCACACGGACGATTCCACTCCTACGAGAGTCCGGGAAACGGTCGGCCGTGGCGTGGTGATGCGACGTGCCCGGATCGTCTCCGATCCGGGCACCGACGACGGCCGCGACGTGTCCGAGCGCATCCCCTGCAACTGGAAGGCGGTAAAGGCATGGGCGAGTTCGCTCCCTGCCCCGGCGAAGCGCTGAAGGCCGCCGAGTCGATCTGCGGTCCGGTCACTCTCACCGGGATCACCGACCGACGAGGCTCGGCCGTCTGGAAGGCGACCGGTGTCCGGGGCTCCGTGGCGATCAAGGCCGGCCACGGCGAGGGCGAGGAGATCACTGCCCGGGAAAGCGCCGTCCTGGACCAGCTGCCCGGCTACACCGTCATCGCCGGCCGCTACGCCGGCGGCGTCTGGTACGTCACCCCCTGGCTCGCGGGACCGTCCACCTGGGACCTGTTCAAGCCCATCCGCGCCGACGGCGGCGACCCCGCGCAGGCCCTCGCCGGAGCCACCGCCCTGTGCCGGGCCGTCGCCGAACTGCACTCCGCCGCATGGGTCCACGGCGACCTCCAACCCGCTCACGGCGTCCACACCGCCCAGGGCGCGAAGCTGCTCGATCTGTCCTGGGCCTGGTCGCCGACGTTCCCTCCGTCGCCGATCTTCCAGGGCGGCATCACCCACCTCGTCGCCCCCGAACTGGCCGCCGCCGTCGAATCCGGTGAGCGTCCGGTCAGGACGACCACCGCTTCCGACGTGTACGCCCTCGCCGGAACGCTGTGGACCTGCGTCACGGGCCGGTGGCCGCTCGACTACGACGCCGCCGGCATCGGCCCCGATGCCGGCCCCTCCGCCCGTCGGGCCGCCATCGCCACCGGCACGATCCCCCTCTGCTCCGCCCCGTCCTGGCCCACCCTCCTGACCCCGCTGCGGGCGGTCCTGCGCGCACCCGCGCAGGACCGCCCCACGGCCGCCGAACTCGGCCTCGCCCTCGCGAAACTGTGAGCCTCCGGGAGCTCACGACCGATGATGCCCGCGCCGTCCAACGGATCTACAGCAGCGCATCGGTGCTCCACCTCCCGCGCGCGGCGATGGAAGGCACCGAAGCACAGCGGTTCGTGGAGCGGGCCGTCCGGTGCGCACGGGAGACACCGCGCACTCACCACGTCCTCGGGATCGACATGAACGGCGACCTTCTGGGCATCATCAAGCTCAACCGCACCAGCACCAATGGCAAGCTGAGCTACATCCTGCGCGATGACGCCTGGGGCTGCGGGGTCGCCACCGCCGCCGTCACCGAGCTTCTGGTTCTCGCCTTCGGCGTGCTCGGCCTGCCCGTCGTCACCGCGAAGCATCACGCCGACAACGCCGCTTCCGGCCGCGTGCTGGTCAAAGCCGGGTTCAGCCGGACCGAAACGACCGGCGGATTCGTGCACTACGCAGCCGAGCCGGGGTCGGCCGACCGACCCCGGCTCGGGCTCTCTCGATGCTCGACCGTCGTCCCCGCAGGGATGCGGACGATCCCGATCCCAACGAAAGGCCGGCAATGACGCAGAAGGTGCCCGACCTGACCGACCTGCTCAGGGGAGCACAGCGGACTGCGGTCCACCTTGAGATGCGCGACGGCTACATGCGCGACGACCCGCTGCTCCTCCGCTGGCTCGGCGGGCACCGGGACGATCCGGCGGACCGTACATCGTGGTGGAATCCCTGGTTGCAGCTGATGGAGGAGACCACCAGCCGCGGGGTCGACGTGCGACGAGCCCGGATCGTCTCCGAACCGGCGAGCGAGTACATCCGCTTCGAGCACGAGATCACGTTCCGGAACATCGCCTCCGGCGAGCAGGTCAGATGGCTCCCCCGCTGGCAGGCGACCGATCTGGCCCTCCCGGGCAACGACTTCTGGCTCATCGACGGGCGAACTCTCGTAGTCCACCACTTCAGCGGCGAAGGTGACGTCGTGGATCACGAAGTCACCAAGGCCCCTGGGACCGTAAGACTCTGCACCTCGGCGTTCGAGGCCGTCTGGGAGCGTGCAGTGCCTCACGAGGACTTCCGGCTGACCTGACCCGTGTCCGCCCTCCTGAGCCCGCTGCGGGCGGTCCTGCGCGCACCCGCGCAGGACCGCCCCACCGCCACCGAACTCGCCCTCGCCCTCGCCCTCGCCCTGGCAAATCTGTGAAGGTGCGGGCGATGCCACTCCTACGAAAGGCATGTGATGACGCAGAAGGATCCGGACTACACCGCTCTGCTCCGGGGCGCTCAGCGGACGGCCGTCCATCTGGAGATGCGCGACGTCTATGGAGTCGCCTACGAGGCCGAGGACTTCGAGGAGTTCAGGCGCTCGGGCCGGGTCGATCTGGATCCGGATTCCGAGGGCTGGGCCGGCTGGGTGCCGCTGGTCCGGGAGACCGTCGGACGTGGTGTCGTCATGCGGCGGGCCCGGATCGTCTCCGAGCCGGTCACCGAGTACATCCGGTGGGAGCACGCGCTCACGCCGGTGAACATCGCGGCCGGGGAGCAGGTGCGGTGGCTGCCCCGGCGGCTGGCCTCCGACATCGCGCTCCCCGGCAACGATCTCTGGCTGATCGACGACTGCTTGGTGCTGTTCCACTGGTTCACCGGCGACGGTGACTGGGCAGGCCACGAGTACAGCGAGGACCCGGCCGTGGTGAAGCTGGTCGCCGACGCCTTCGAGGCGGTGTGGGAGCGCGGCACCCCGCACGACCGGTACGCCGTCTGACCCGCCGCCCTTTGTCGAAGCTTTGCTCCGACCCCCTTCGGAGCAGCCCTCAGCACCGCGCGGAACGGCCCTTTCCCGGCCCCGCGCCGGGGCGTCACCGCGCCCCGGCCCGGGGCTGAACCACCCGTTCCCACCGCGACCACCGGATCCCCAACAGCCCACGTCACAGCGGGTTTTGGGGCACTCGCACGCATCCGCCGGGCCGCCTAGGCTCGACCGTATGAACCGTACGATCCGCACCACCGAGGACGTTCTGGCGCTGCTCGACCGGCTCTTCCCACCGGCCGAGTCCTGGTGGGACCGTTTCTACGCGGACCGGTCCGCCGATCGCCCGTTCTTCACCCCGGCGCCGGACGAGAACCTGGTCTCCTACCTCGACCGCGGCCTGCTCCTCCCCGGCCGCGCTCTCGACCTGGGCTGCGGCCCCGGCCGGAACGCCGTCCATCTGGCCTCCCGCGGCTTCGAGGTGGATGCCGTCGACCTCTCCTCCGCCGCCGTCGCCTGGGCCGGGGAGCGCGCCCGCGAGGCCGGTATCGGCACCGGGCTGCGCTTCCACCGGGCGAGCATCTTCGAGGCCGAACTCCCCTACGCACAGTACGACTTGGTCTACGACTCCGGCTGCCTGCACCACCTCCCGCCGCACCGCCGGGTCAGCTACCTCGCGCTGCTGGACCGTGTCCTCGCGCCGGGCGGGCACTTCGCGGTCACCGCGTTCGCGGCCGGGGCGATGGGGTCCGAGCGGCCCGACGAGGAGCTGTACCGGCTGGGCGAGCTGGAGGGTGGCCTGGCCTACTCGCCGGACGAACTCCGGTCACTGTTCCGCGACTTCACCCCGCTGGAGGTCCGCCCGATGCCCGCCCAGGAGCCCGGTTCGGCGACCTTCGGCCTGCCCTTCCTGCTCACGGCCCTGTTCCGGCGGCCCACCGGCACCTGACCCGACCCCCGGCCGAAGGCGTCAGTCCCGCTCGGCGCCCACGGCGGCCTCGTACGCCAGGAGCGTGTCGACGGCCAGCCGCCGCTGGGCCGGGCCGAGCGGGCCGAGGGCGGTGCGCCAGGCGGTGGCGCCCGGCTCCGCGCTCTTCGGCGCCCCCTTCCCCCTTCCTCCCCCACCCTCTCACAGCTCCCTCCCAGCGAACTGCCAGCCTCTCACCAGGCTCTCATCCTCCCCGCGTAGCCTCCGGCCGCATGAACGTCTCCCTGCTCGACGGCTGGTTCCCGTGGACGGTCCAGGCCGCGGCGCTCGTGCTGTTCCTCGGCGCGGTGGGCCGACGGGACCGGGCGTGGCGGGTGAAGTGGGGGCCGATCGCGCTGGGGACGGCGCTGGTGGTCACCGTCGTCGCCGCCGTGGCCGTGCCGGCGCTGAGCGGGATCACCGACCCGATCCCGTACGGGGTGTGGCTGTGGAGCGGGGTGGCGGTCGG
Source organism: Kitasatospora xanthocidica (assembly GCF_014656195.1). GTDB lineage: Bacteria > Actinomycetota > Actinomycetes > Streptomycetales > Streptomycetaceae > Kitasatospora > Kitasatospora xanthocidica. The sequence goes on from NZ_BNBY01000004.1 coordinate 181,794, forward strand.
GGCGTTGTGCGTGCTCGGGTTCGGCTGGCGGGGCGCGCGCTGGTGGCGGCGGGCGCTGGTGGTGCCGACCGCGCTGCTGGCGCTGTTCTGCGCCGCGAACAGCCTGAACGCCGCGACCGGCTACTACCCGACCCTGGGCGACGCGTTCGGTGAGCTCAGCGGGCAGCCGCTGCCGGAGCAGATCACGCTCGCCGAGCTCGCCTCCGTCCACGGGAAGACGAGGACCGGCCGCATCGTCCAGGTCGACATCCCGGACACCGGCGGCGGCTTCGCCCACCGCCCGGAGCTGGTCTACCTGCCGCCCGCCTGGTTCCGCAGCCAGACCCGGCCCAAGCTGCCGGTGCTGGAGATGATCGGCGGCGAGTTCGCGGCGCCGGACAACTGGATCCGCTCCGGCAACGCGGTGAAGACCGCCGACGAGTTCGCCGCCCGGCACAACGGCTTCGCCCCGATCCTGGTCTTCGCGGACGCCACCGGCGGCTTCCGGGTGGACACCGAGTGCGTGGACGGTCCGCACGGCAACTCCGAATCCCACCTGGTCAAGGACATCCCGCCGTTCGTCCAGAAGACGTTCAACGCCGCCACCGACCCGCACAAGTGGGGCGTGGCCGGCTGGTCGATGGGCGGCACCTGCGCCGTCGACCTGACCGTCGAACATCCGGGTGTCTTCACGCACTTCGGCGACTTCTCGGGCGACAAGGGCCCGTTCATCGGTGACAAGGACCACACCGTCCAGGAGCTGTACGGCGGGGACGCCGCGGCTTGGGCCGCCCATGACCCGCTGACCGTGCTCGCCCACCACCCCAAGTACCAGGGCGTCTCGGGCTACTTCGGCCAGGGCGACGAGGAGCACGGCCAGATCGAGTCCGCCAAGGCCCTGGACGCGGCGGCCAGGAAGGACGGCATCCGCACCGTGTCCACCGTCGGCTCGGGAAAGCACAGCTGGCAGACCGGCGCCGCCACCTTCGCCCAGGCCCTCCCCTGGCTCGCCCAGCAGCTCGGCGTCCCGGGCGCCCACGGGTAGCGCACCGTACGCGGGCCGCTCGGAAGCCCCCGGAGGCCGCCTCGGCGGCACCCATCGCCCGCCGCCCGCTCCAGAATTCCCCCGCGCCCCGCCCATAGCTCCCGCCACGCCCGCACACATGTTCCCCACCAGTGCCGGGCGGCCCTCCCGGCCGCCCGAGCGTCCGCCGGAATCCCGCTTTGCTCCCGGCGGTCGCTTGGCGTAGGTTTCGACCGCCGTCGACGCAGCACCGGCGCTGACCGCCCCTCAGACCCGAGCGGGCCGCAGCGACCAGGAGCCGGACGGCCGCACGACAACGGGGGAGGAACAGCCATGCCGAGTGCCCGCGACCACGGGTCGCCCGGGCGGCGGGGGCGAACGGGCGGTGCCGCGGATCCGCGGCCCGCGGCCGATGCGCACCGGACCCCGATCCACGCCACCGGACACTTGAGGAATCGTCAGTTGCGCAGCACCCGACTGGTCACCGCCACCGCCGCCGCCCTCGTCTGCCTGGGCGCCCTGAGCGCCTGCGGCCCGGACAACGCGGGTCAGGACGCCGGCAAGACCGCCGCCCCCGCACCGTCCGCCACCGCCGCCCCGGCCGGCACCGGAACCGGTGCCCCCGCCACGGGCGCCCCGAAGCCGGCCGGCACCGGCGGCGCCGAGGGCGCGGGCAAGGGCATCCCGGCCAAGGCCTGGATGGACACCAAGAGCATCCCGATGGACGAGACCTACCACTACGCGCCGCTGGCGGCCAACGCCAAGCCGCAGACCGGTCCGGTCCAGTTCAAGGGCATGGAGCTGTGCCACGCCCCGATCGCCAAGGACGACGAGTACGGGTTCGCCGGCGCCGCCTCCGCGAAGGCCTCGGTCGGCTTCGGCGGCGACCGCTGGACGGCCCAGCAGACCCTGCTGTTCGTCGGCGACCCGACCCACAGCAGCGGCACCAAGCAGACGACCAACATGGTCGACTCGCGCCTGACGGACGCGCTGAAGGGCTGCGCCAAGACCGCGCCCGGCGCCACCGTCAAGGTCAACAGCGCCGCGGACGCACCGTACTTCGCGGCCGTCCTGACCGTCCCGCAGGCCGACGGCGGCACCGTCACCCTGCACGAGTACGTGGTCACCGACGGCGGGGCGGTCAGCGAGCTGTCCGTCTGGGCGACCACCAAGGGCGGCGCCCAGCCCAAGGACGCCTGGAAGGCCCCCGAGGACCGCTACGTCGGCACCGGCATGACCGCGCCGATGTGCGAGGCCCTCCCGGGCTGCGGCTGATCCGCACGACGGCCGCAGCCGATCCAACACGACGGCCGCGGCCGATCAGCACGACGACTGCGGCTGATCCGCACGACCGCCGCGGCTGATCCGCGCGGTCGGCTCGCGCGGCGCTCCATCCGAGCGCCGGCACCCCATAGACGGCCGCCCGGTCCGCCCGGCACAGGGGACCGGACGGGCCGGGCGGCTCCTTCACGCCCGGGCGCGGTGAACCGGCTTCACCACGCCCGGGGCGCGGGTCACAGCCCCAGGACGCCGAGGGCGGTGGTCCAGTCCTCGGCGATCGCGGCGCGGGCGTCGTCCAGGCCGACCCGGCCGCCGCAGACCGCGTTCTTGAGCTTGGTCTCGACGGAGTCCTTGCTCTGCGCCGGCTGGCTGCCGTAGCGGGGCTCGGGCCAGAGGTTGGCCGGGTCGCGCGGGGCGCCGCCGAGCTCCAGCGGCACGAGGTGGTCCTCCTCGTAGTCGGCCGTGCTGGTGTCCGCGTAGCCGTACTGGGCGATCTGCCGCACCTTCAGCGGGTTGGTGTAGCTGGTCGGCGGGCGGACGGTGGCGGTCCAGCCGGAGACGCAGATGGTCTGCCCGATGGTGTCCTGGGTGACGTCCGGGTTGTACGCGCCGGGGGTGCAGCTCGGGTCGGGCAGGGGAAGGTAGGCCTGCGAACAACTCGCGGTGACGGTACGGGAGTTCGCGGTGACGGCGTGGGCGGTGCCGACGGCGAGCCCGGCGGCGGCGAGGGCGGTCGCCGTGGCGACGACGGTCAGGCGCTGACGGAGCATCATGGGGAAGTCTCCTGGGCCGGCCCGGTCGGTCACCGGGCGACTGTGTTCATGACACCACCGCACCGGCGACGACCGTCAGTCCCGGTGCGTGAACGCCCGGTGACCCGGTCTTCACAACCCCGGCCGGCCTTCACAACCCTGCCCGGCCCTGGCCGACCGCGACCGGTCCCGGCCCCGGCCCCGGCCGTCGAGGAGCCCCGATCAGCCCCGGAGCACGGCGAGTTCGATCTCCCGCCCCGGCACCCCACCGGGCACGGGCAGCGCCACGCCGGTGTGCTCGAAGCCGGCCTTGACGTACATCGCCTCGGCCCGGGCGTTGTCCTCGTGGACGAACAGCCGCACCCGCTCGATCCGGGGGTCGGTCAGCGACCACGCCCAGTCCCGGGCGGCCCGGATGAGGTCGGGCGCCAGCCCGGTGCCACGCGCCTCGGGCCGGACGTAGACCGCGACGATGTGCGCCTGCTCGACCTCGATGACGTCGCCCTCCAGGGCGGCCGGCCCGCCGGGGTGCTCGATCAGCACGCTGACCGTGCCGAGCCAGCGCCCGTCCGCGTCCTCGGCGACGAACTGCGCCACCGCGGAGCCCTCGGCTGCGCCCGTCGCGCGGCCCTGCCAGAACTCGTCGGGCCTGGCGGCCGCCTGCTCGTGGGTCTCCAGGAAGGCGATGGCCGCGACCGGGTCCCGCAGCGCGTCCAGCCGGATCTCCCTGACCCGCGCCCAGTCCTCTTGCCGTACACGTCTGATGATGGTGCTCATCTCGTGATCATTTCATCGGCCCCGGTGGCCGCCGCAACCGGAAATCCGGGTGCCCTCCGCAGCACGCCGACCCGCACCACACCGCCCCGCCTCAAGCCGCCCCGCCACCGCCCTCCCCCAGCAGCCGCGCCAGCAGCGCCGCCGGCCCCTCCGGCAGGCTGCCGTGCACCAGCTCGGTGCGGTGCACCAGCCGGGGCGCGGCGATCGGCGCGCACGCCACCCCGGGCACCCCGGCCGGCAGCGGTTCGGGCAGCAGCGTCAGCCCGTGCCCGGCGGCGACCAGCGCGAGCAGCCCGTGCAGGTCGGTGCCCTCGTAGCGGGTGGCGGGCCGGAAGCCGTCGACGCCGGTGGCCGCGCGCAGCCGGGCCACCGGCGGGGTGAGGTCGGGGGCGTCCAGCCAGCGAGCGGCGGAGAGGTCGGCGAGCGCGAGGCCGCCGCGGCCGGCCAGCGGGTGGCCGGCCGGCAGGGCGACGGCGACCGGCCGTTCGGCCACCGCGACGGTGCGCAGCGGGCCGACCTCGGGCAGCGGCAGCGGGTCGCTGGGTGCGGCGAGGCCGTCGATCAGGGCGAGGTCGACCTCGCCGGTGGCGACCTGGGCGGGCAGCACGTCCTGGGCGAGGACCCGGACCACCGGTTCCACCCGCGGGTACGCCCGGCGCACCTCGCCGAGCGCGCGCCCCAGCGCCGCCCCGACCGCCAGCGGGGTGGCGCCGAGAACCAGCCGGGCGCTCGGGGCACCGGCCAGGCGCGCGACGTCGGCGCGCGCCGCCTCCAGCCGGACCAGCAGCGGCGCGGCGTGTTCCAGCAGCCGCCGCCCGGCCTCGGTCGGGCCGACCGGGCGGCGGACCAGCAGGGCGGTGCCGAGGTCCGCCTCCAGCGCGGCGATCTGCTGGGAGACCGCGGACTGGGTGTAACCGAGTTCCCGCGCCGCGTCCGAGAAGGAGCCGACACGGGTGACGGTGACGAAGGTGCGCAGCTGCTGGGGATCCACGGCGGCCATCAACCGATCTGATCGAGAGGTAAGAAATCATCGTTGGCGCTGATCTCGGGTGCGGGGTCAGGATAGCCGCATGACCTACCTGACCCCGCGGATCGCCCTGGTCGGCGACCGCTCCCCCGCCGTCCGCTCGCACGCCCGCATCCCCGGCCTGCTCGACGCCCTCGCCGAGCACGACCGGCTCGTCCTGGACGCCTACTGGATCCCGACCGAGAACGCCGGGGAGCCCGGCGCCCTGGACGGCTTCGACGCGATCTGGCTGCTCCCCGGCAGCCCGTACCGCAGCGAGGCCGGCGCCCTGGCCGCCGTCCGGACCGCCCGCGAGCGCGGCATCCCCTTCCTCGGCACCTGCGCCGGCTTCCAGCACGCGGTGCTGGAGTACGCCCGCGACGTCTGCGGCCTGACCGACGCCGTCCACGCCGAGGAGCACCCCGACCGGGAGCAGCAGGTGATCGCCCCGCTGAGCTGCTCGCTGGTCGGCCACGAGGGCGCCGTCACCGTCACCCCGGGCAGCCTCGCCGAGCGCGTCCTCGGCACCACCCGCACCCAGGAGCGCTACCACTGCGCGTACGGTCTCAACGCCGCCTACCTGGACCGGCTGCGCGCCCACGGCCTGCGGTTCAGCGGCGCCGACGAGTCGGGCGAGGTGCGGATCCTGGAGCTGTCGGACCAGGACCACCCGTTCTTCCTCGCCTCGCTGTTCCAGCCCGAGCTGTCCGGCGACGGCACCCGGGCGCACGCCATGATCCGCGCGCTGGCCGGCGCCGCCGTGGCCCACGCGGACACCGCCTGGTCCGTCACCGCCTGACCCGGCCGTCGCTGCCTGACCCGGCTGGCACCGCCCGACCCGGCCGACACCGCCCGACCCTGCCTCACATCGGCAGCGACCGCAGCCGCACCGGCCCCTCCGGCCACCCGGCGCCCGCCGCCAGCGGCGCCCACATGGTGCGCAGCGGCATCACCGCCAGCCGCCCCTCCGGCTGCTCCACCGTCACCTCCTCCGCCACCTCCCGGAAGCCCATCCCCCGGTAGAAGGCGGCCAGCGGTGGACGGCAGAACAGCAGCGCGTGCCGGTGGCCGAGCGTGCGCGCGTGGTCCAGGGCGGCCCCGACCACGGTGCGCGCGAGGCCGCCGCCGCGCCGGTCGGGGGCCACGCAGACCCCGCCGACGCCCATCACCACCAGGTCGGTACCGCCCGCGGTGAGCGGCAGCGGCAGCAGTCCGGTGTGGGCGACGAGCCGGCCGTCGGCGGCCCGGACCCCGAAGTGGATCTCCTTGGGCAGGAAGGTCAGCCCGGTGTACGCGACGCCGTACGGGTCGGCCCCGGGGCCGAGGACCTCCTCCTGCTCGGCGCGGGTGTACCGCGCCAGCCGCTCGACGGCCGGCGGCCCGGTGACGACCGGCGCCCCGGCCGGGTGCTGCTCGGTGCCGTCCTGCTCGCTCGGGTGCTGCTCGGCCGGGTGCTGCTCCGGCTGAAAACGATCATTCATCCCGCCATGCTCTCCCCCACCGGCGGCTCTTCGACAGTCCCTTCCCGGCCACTCGCTCCGGAGACCGTCCCGGCCGCACCGCGCTGTGGAACCATTCCCCTCATGCAGCAGCCCACCGACCCGTCGGTCGCCGACCCCGACGCCCCGCTGCTCGGCCCGCCGCTGCGCCTGCCCCACCCGGTCCGGGCCCTGGGACCGACCGCGCTGGTCCTGCTGGTGCTCGTCCCGCTCGCCGCGAAGGACCCCGACTTCGGCCCGACCGTCTCACCGCCGGTCAACGCCGCCCTGATGGCGTTCGGCGGCCTCGCCCTGGCCCTGCGCCGCCGGCACCCGGCGGCGGTCACCGCGGCCACCCTGCTGAGCGGTCAGCTCCCGCTCGCCATCGCCCTGTACGGGCTGGCGGCGCGGCGCGGCGGCACGGTGCCGCTGTACGCGCTGGCGGCCGCGGCCGAGCTGCGGCTGCTCGTCCCCTTCGACCTCGGGGACGTCGGCACCCCCTCCTCGCTCGCCGGCCTGGTCGAGGACCCGCTGGTCTTCGGCGCGGTCCCGCTCGTCCTCGGGCTGGCCACCCACGGCCGCGCCCACACCGTCCGGGTGCTCGCCGAGCGCAACCGCTTCCTCGGCGAACGCAACCGGCTGCTGGAGGAGGCCCGCCGGCACGCCGGGGAACGCGCCACGGCCGCCGAACGCGCCCGGCTGGCGCGGGAGATGCACGACGTGGTCTCCAACCGGGTCTCGCTGATCACCCTGCACGCGGGCGCCGCCCAGGTCGCCCACGCCGGGGACCCGACCGCCGTACGGGAGACGCTCGGCCTGATCCGCGCCCTCGGCCTGCAGGCGCTCACCGAACTGCGCGGCCTGCTGGGCGTACTGACCACGCCCGCCGACCGGGCGCCCTCGCTGCGCGGCCTGCCCACCCTCGTCGAGGAGTCCCGGCAGGCCGGCCTCGCGGTCGGACTGACCGTCACCGGCCCGGCCGACGGGCCGGCCGCGCCCGGGCCCGCCGTGCAGTACGCGGCCTACCGGATCGTCCAGGAGGCGCTGACCAACGCGCACAAGCACGCCCCGGCCGCCGAGGTGGCCGTCACCGTCGAGGTCCGGCCGGACGGGCTGCGCCTGGCGGTGGTCAACTCCCCCACGGGCGGCACCGACCTGAGGGACACCGGGCCGGACGGCGGCCCGGAGCTGCCCTCCGGCGGCCACGGCCTGACCGGCATGCACACCCGGGCCGGCGACCTCGGCGGCGCCCTGCACGCCGGACCGACCCCGGAGGGCGGCTTCGCCGTCCGGGCCCGGCTGCCGCTCGGCGCCCCGCGAGCCGTACCCGCCACCTGAGCCCCGCGGGCCCCGAGCAGCCCTGAAGGCCTCGCACGGCCCCCGGCTCAGGCCCGGCTCAGGCCGCCGCGCGCTCCGCCAGCTCCGCCCAGACCTCGTCCACCCGGGCCGTCAGCTCCGCCAGCCCGCCACCGTTGTCGATCACCAGGTCCGCGATCGACAGCCGGTCCACCCGGGAGGCCTGCGCGTCCATCCGGGCCAGGGCCTCCGCCTCGGCCATCCCGCGCAGCCGCACCAGCCGGTCGAGCCGCACCTCGTCGGCCGCGTCGACCACCACGATCAGGTCGAACAGCGACGCCAGCCCGTTCTCGGCCAGCAGCGGCACGTCGTGCACCACGACCGCGTCGGGCGCGGCGGCGGCCTCCAGTTCGGCGGAGCGGGCCCGCACCAGCGGGTGGACGATCGCGTTCAGCGCCTTCAGCCGCTCGGGGTCGGCGAACACGATCGCCCCGAGGGCCGGGCGGTCCAGCGTGCCGTCCTCCCGCAGCACCCCCGGGCCGAACTCGGCGGCCACGGCCGCCAGACCGTCCGTCCCGGGGGCGACCACCTCGCGGGCGATCACGTCGGAGTCCACGATCACCGCGCCGTGCGCGGCGAACAGCCGGGACACCTCGCTCTTGCCCGCCCCGATGCCACCCGTCAGTCCGATCTTCAGCATGGCGCCAGGCTACCGGCGCACCACCGGACCCGTCAGCACCGGGCAGCCGCCCCCGCGGCAGCAACCGGTCAGCCCAGCTCCAGGCTCTCCCCGTCCCCGAGGAGCGCCAGCTCCGCGCCCGTGCCCGGCCCGTCCGGCCCGACCAGCCGGCTGTGCACGGCGAACCCGGCCGGGCTGAGCACCGCCTCGTGGACCGGCACGGCCCGGCGCGGCCCCGCCTCCCGGACGTAGTCGACCACCTCGGAGGCCTTGCTCCACGGCGCGGCGAGCGGCAGCAGCAGGGTGTCCACGGCGTGCGGCGGCACGGTGAAGGCGTCGCCGGGATGGAAGAGCCGGCCGTCGAAGAGGAAGCCGATGTTCCTGACCGGCGGCATGTCCGGGTGGATCACCGCGTGCCACTCGCCGTGCACCGAGACGCCGAGCCCGCCGAGCTCGAAGGCGTCGCCCTCGCCGACCGCGGTGACCCGCTGCGCGACGCCCTCCAGCTGGGCGGCGACGGTGCTGTTGGTCCACACCCGCAGCGCCGGGTCGGCCTCCAGCGCGGCGCGCAGCCGGGACTCCTCGAAGTGGTCCATGTGCTCGTGGGTGATCAGGACGGCGTCCGCCCCGGCCAGGGCGGCGGGGTCGGTGAACACCCCGGGGTCGACGACGACGGTGGTGTCGCCGTGCTCGACGCGTACGCAGGCGTGTCCGAACTTGGTGATTCGCATGGCAAAACACTACAGCAAAGCTGTACAGCAGTGCTGTGGAAATTCCGGATAGACTGCTCCCATGCCCAACGACGCCCCCGACACCGGCACCCCCGGCACCCCGCACCCGGACACCCTGGAACTCGCCGCCGACCTGCGCGCCGCCCTCGGCGGCCTGGTCCGCGCCCTGCGCGACAGCGACGACCTGCCGCCGAACCAGGCCGCGGTGCTCGGCCTGCTGGTCCGCGACGAACGCTCCTGCACCGTGGCCGAACTCGCCGACCTCCGGCGCGTCCGCCACCAGTCGATGGCCCGCACCGTCGCCCTGATGGCCGAGGCGGGCCTGGTCGCCCAGCAGCCCCACCCCACCGACGGCCGCAAGCAGCTCATCGCCGTCACCGCGGCCGGCCGCGCCGCCCTGCTCGACCAACGCGCCCGCCGCGAGCACCACATCGCCACCGCGATCGAGGCCCGTCTCACCCCCGAGGAACGGGCCCGCCTGCGCGGCGCCGTCGCCCTGCTGGACCGCCTGCGCTGAGCTTCGGCCCAGCTGGGCCTCGGACCAGCTGACCCTCGGACTAGGAGACCTTCACCAGGCCCTTGTCCACCGGCTCCCCGGCCACCGACTCCCCCTCCGCCGCCCGCGGCGTCGGGATGACCGCCGCCGGCCGGATCTCCGGCAGGTCGACGTGCTCGCTCAGCCCGAACCGCCGGTGCAGTCGCCGCAGCGGCGCGGGCGCCCACCAGTTGAACTCGCCGAACAGGCTCATCGCGGCGGGCACCAGCAGGCAGCGCACCAGGGTGGCGTCCACGGCGACGGCGACGGCCAGGGCGATGCCCATCTGCTTGACCATCAGCATGTCCCCGAGCGCGAACCCGGCGAAGACGATCACCATCAGCAGCGCCGCCGAGGTGATGATCCGGCCGCTGCGCTGGACGCCCAGCTCCACCGCCCGGGTACAGCTGTGCCCCTTGTCCCGCAGTTCCTTGATCCGGGCGAGCAGGAACACCTCGTAGTCCATGGACAGCCCGAAGGCGAAGGCGAAGACCAGCACCGGGATGAAGGTCTCCAGGCCGCCGGTCGGGCTGAAGCCGAGCAGCCCGCTGAACCAGCCGTCCTGGAACACCAGGGTGAGCGCGCCGAGCGAGGCGCCCAGCGAGAGCAGGTTCATCAGCAGTGCCTTGACCGGCATCACCACCGAGCCGGTCATCAGGAACAGCAGCACCAGCGTCCCGACCGCGACCAGCCCGAGCGCCCACGGGCCGCGCGAGAGCAGTTCCTGCTGGAAGTCGACCACCGAGGCCGCGCCGCCGGTGACGTAGGTCTTCAGCCCGCCCCGGTCGGCCCGCAGTTCCTCCACCACGTGCTTGGCCTGCCCGCCCTGCGGGTCGCCGTGCACCAGCACGTCGATCGTGGAGACCGCGTCGTTCACCGGGCTCACCGCCCGGACCCCGCTGACCCCGGGCAGCTTGGCGACCACCTCGTCCGCGTACGCCTGCGCCACCGCCGCGCCGCCCTCGACCACCACCGTGATCGGCGCGGCCGCGACCTGCGGGAAGCGCTGGTCGACGGTCTCGGCGACCTGCCGCCCGGCCGAGGAGGCGGGCAGTACGGCGGCGCCGGAGTTGCGCATCTCGGCGTGCAGGAAGGGCGCGCCGGCGGCCATCAGCAGCGCGGTGCAGGCGAGCGCGACCGCGACCGCCCGTTTGCGGACCCGGCGGACGGTCCGGCTGAAGAAGCCCTCGTCGGGCACCGGCGCGGTGGGTGTCTTGATCCGCGAGCCGGCGAAGCCGAGCAGCGCGGGGATCAGGGTGAGCGCGGCGGCGACGGCGATCACCACCACGCTCACCCCGGCCGCGGCCACCGCTCCCAGGACCGGGCTGGTGAAGACGAACAGGCCCGACAGCGCGACGGCCACGGTCAGTCCGGAGAAGGCCACGGTGCGCCCGGCGGTCGCCGCGGTGCGTTCGACGGCGGCGGCGATGCCCGCGCCGTGGCCGCGTTCCTCGCGGAAACGATTCACCATGAGCAGCGCGTAGTCGATCGAGAGTCCGAGCCCCAGCACGGTGGCGATCGGCAGCACGCTGGTGTCGATGTCCATGATCTTGCTGAACCCGAACATGGCCAGCAGCGCGCCGCCCACCGAGGCGACCGCCCCGATCACCGGCAGCGAGGCCGCCGCGAGCCCGCCGAAGACCAGCACCATGACGACCAGCGTGAGCGGCAGCGTCACCATCTCGCCGAAGCGGGTGTCCTTCTCCGTCTGCTTCTTGACCTCGTCCTGCAGCACCAGGTCCCCGCCGACGGTCACGTGCGCGCCGCCCGCGCCGTCCAGCGCGGCCAGCCGCTGGGTGACGGCGTCGGTCTGGGCGGAGGTGGCGGTGTCGGCCAGCCGTACGGTGACCAGGCTCGCCGTCCCGTCGGCGGAGCGCAGCGCGGCCGACGCCGGGCCGGAGCCGTACGCGTCGAGGGCGGAGGAGACCCCGGGCAGTCCGGTGATCTCGGCGGTGGCCTTCTCGACGGCGGCCCTGACCGCCGGATCGTCCACCGGCTTGCCGTCCACCACCGCGGTGACGGTGCCCTTGGCCGGGTCGACCGCGGCGACCACCGCGCCGCCCCGGTCGGCCTCGGCGGTGGCGGAGGAGGCCCCGGCCACCGAGCCCTCGAACACCCGACCCCCGATCAGGACGCCGACGACCAGGACGACGGCCCAGAAGCCGAGCACCCAGCGGCGGTGGCGGAAGCAGAACCGGCCGAGTGCCGCGAGCCGGCCGCCGACCACGGCGTCGGGGGCGGCGGAGGAGGGTTTGCGCATGAAGGAGCCTTTCGGGCAGTTCCACTCAATGTAGGTGCAACCCGAACTCCGGCCTATAGAAGGGCAATGAGCCCCTTCTCACACTTGCCTTCACATAAAGAACACATCAGTTGCAAAGTGCAAAAGTCACCCGGGAAAACGAATTGGGCCCCACCCGGAAATCCGGGTGGGGCCCAATTACCAGCTGTCAGCTAGTAGGAGGCGAGAGCGTCAGCTCTGGCCGCCCGCCAGCTTCTCGCGCAGGGCGGCCAGGGCCTCGTCGGAGGCCAGGGCGCCGGAGCCCTCGTCGCTGGAGGACGAGTAGGAACCACCGGCGGCGGCGGCGACGGCGTCGCCACCCTCCTCGGCGGCCTGGGCGTCGGCCTCACGGCTCTTGATGACCTGGGCCTGGTGCTGCTCGAAGCGGGTCTGCGCCTCGGCGTACTGGCGCTCCCACTCCTCACGCTGCTTCTCGAAGCCGGGCAGCCAGTCGTTCGCCTCGGGGTCGAAGCCCTCCGGGTAGATGTAGTTGCCCTGGTCGTCGTACGAAGCGGCCATGCCGTACAGGGTCGGGTCGAACTCGACCTCGGCCGGGTTGGCACCCAGCGCCTCGTTGGCCTGCTTCAGCGACAGGCTGATGCGGCGACGCTCGAGGTCGATGTCGATGACCTTGACGAAGATCTCGTCGCCGACCTGGACGACCTGCTCCGGGATCTCCACGTGGCGCTCGGCCAGCTCGGAGATGTGGACCAGACCCTCGATGCCCTCGTCCACGCGGACGAACGCACCGAACGGAACCAGCTTGGTGACCTTACCCGGGACGACCTGGCCGATCTGGTGCGTACGGGCGAACTGCTGCCACGGGTCCTCCTGGGTCGCCTTCAGCGACAGGGAGACGCGCTCGCGGTCCATGTCAACGTCGAGAACCTCGACGGTGACCTCCTGGCCGACCTCGACAACCTCGGACGGGTGGTCGATGTGCTTCCAGGACAGCTCGGAGACGTGCACCAGGCCGTCGACGCCACCCAGGTCCACGAAGGCACCGAAGTTGACGATCGAGGAGACGACGCCGGAGCGCACCTGGCCCTTCTGCAGGGTGGTGAGGAAGGTCTGGCGGACCTCGCTCTGGGTCTGCTCCAGCCAGGCACGGCGGGACAGGACCACGTTGTTGCGGTTCTTGTCCAGCTCGATGATCTTGGCCTCGAGCTCCTTGCCCACGTAGGGCTGGAGGTCGCGGACGCGACGCATCTCGACCAGCGAGGCGGGGAGGAAGCCCCGGAGGCCGATGTCGAGGATGAGACCACCCTTGACGACCTCGATGACGGTACCGGTGACGATGCCGTCCTCTTCCTTGATCTTCTCGATCGTGCCCCAGGCACGCTCGTACTGAGCGCGCTTCTTGGACAGGATCAGACGACCCTCCTTGTCCTCCTTCTGGAGAACCAGGGCCTCGATGTTGTCACCGACGGCGACGACCTCGTGCGGGTCAACGTCGTGCTTGATCGAGAGCTCGCGGGACGGGATGACGCCTTCGGTCTTGTAACCGATGTCGAGGAGGACCTCGTCACGGTCGACCTTCACGATGACGCCCTCGACGATGTCGCCATCGTTGAAGTACTTGATGGTCTCGTCGATGGCGGCGAGGAAGGCCTCCGCGTCGCCGATGTCGTTGACCGCGACCTGCGGGGTGGTGCTGATGGAGGAGTCGGTGGGGCTCGTCATTAGGAAAAGGGCTCCGGTACGGACATGAAGTCGTAGGTAATGCCACGCGGAGGGCCCGTATCGCTCCCACCGAAAAGCCGGACAGCCCAAGACACGGCCCACCGGAACTTCCCGCACAGCGAGAAAACCGGCGTCCGTCTTGCGACCGTGGGGGTCTTCGACAGAATGCGAGCGCGACCTGCTCCGTCCGAGGCGCGCAGGCCCGCAGCGCAACTTGTAGCATACGGGGACGGCCAGGCACGGTCAACGCCAAGAGAGACAAGACGGTGGAGCCTGGTACGGATCAGGCCATATCCTCACGGTTGCGCGCCTCGCGGCGGCGCCCGCAGAGGGGCCCTTCCCCGGATGCCACCGCCAGGATCCGGACCCTCTCGGGCCGGTTCGCGGCAGCGGCGCTTCCGCACTCCATACCCTACGCGATGGGCATTGTCACCGTGGCCACCACCCCCCAGTCCTCCTTGGACGATCTTGCCGACGTCGAACTCGCGCCCGAGACCGAGGCCGGTGCCGAGGGCTACGACGAGGCCGACGACGAGGGCGACGACGACGCGGTGCGGCGCGAGGCCGGCGTCGGGGAGAGCAGCCGGGCCAGCCGCCACTGGTGGGACCGCAACGCCGACGAGTACCAGGACGAACACGGCGAATTCCTCGGCGACGACCGCTTCACCTGGTGCCCCGAGGGCCTCGACGAGGCCGACGCCCGCCTGCTCGGCGACGTCCGGGGCAAGGACGTGCTGGAGATCGGCGCCGGCGCCGCCCAGTGCTCGCGCTGGCTGGCCGGCCGCGGCGCCCGCCCCGTCGCGCTCGACATCTCCCACCGCCAGCTCCAGCACTCCCGCCGGATCGACCTCGGCCGCGGCGTCACCCCGGTCGCCGTCGTCCAGGCCGACGCCGCCGTCCTGCCCTTCGCCGACGGCGCCTTCGACCTCGCCTGCTCCGCGTACGGCGCCGTCCCGTTCAGCGCCGACACCGAGGCCCTGATGCGCGAGGTGCACCGGGTGCTGCGGCCCGGCGGACGCTGGGTGTTCTCGGTGACCCACCCGATCCGCTGGGCCTTCCCCGACGAGCCCGGCGTCGAGGGCCTCACCGCCGTGTCCTCCTACTTCGACCGCACCCCGTACGTCGAACAGGACGAGCAGGGCCGCGCCACCTACGTCGAGCACCACCGCACCCTCGGCGACCGGGTCCGCGAACTCGTCGCCGCCGGCTTCCGGCTGGTCGACCTGGTCGAGCCCGAGTGGCCGGCCGCCCTGGAGCAGGAGTGGGGCGGCTGGTCCCCGCTGCGCGGGCGGCTCATCCCCGGCACCGCGATCTTCGTCACCGAGCGGGGCTGACGCCTTGCCGAACCCGGTCTCACCGAACCCGGCCTCGCTGAACCCGGCCTGGCGCGACCTGCCCGTCCGCACCGCCCTGCCCGCGCTGGCCCGTGCGCTGAACGAGCACGGCACCGCCGTCCTCGCCGCGCCGCCCGGCACCGGCAAGACCACCCTGGTGCCGCTCGCCCTGGCCGGGCTGCTGGAGTCCGGACCGGTTCGCCGCGTCCTGGTCGCCGAGCCGCGCCGGCTCGCCGTCCGGGCCGCCGCCCGGCGGATGGCCTGGCTGCTCGGCTCCTCCGTGGGCCGCGAGGTCGGGTACACCGTGCGCGGCGAGCGCCGGGTCGGGCCGGAGACGGTCGTCGAGGTGGTCACCACCGGCGTGCTGCTGCAACGGCTCCAGCGCGACCAGGAGCTGCCCGGCGTGGACGTCGTGGTGCTGGACGAGTGCCACGAACGCCACCTGGACGCCGACACCGCGCTCGCCTTCCTGCTGGACGTCCGGGCGGCGCTGCGGCCCGAACTGCGCCTCGTCTGCGCCTCGGCCACCTCCGACACCGAGGCCTGGGCCGAACTCCTCGGCGGCGCCCCGGTGGTGGAAGCCCACGGGGTCTCCCACCCGGTGGACGTCGTCTGGGCACCGCCACCGCGCGCCGTCCGGCCCGCACACGGCACCCGGGTGGACTTCGCGCTGCTCGACCACGTCGCCGCGACGGTACGGCGGGCGTTGAGCGAGCGGGAAGGGGACGTGCTCTGCTTCCTGCCCGGCGTCGGCGAGATCGCCCGGGTCGCCGGCCAGTTGGGCGGAGTGGCGGCCGAAGTGCTGCAACTGCACGGGCGCGCCCCGCAGGCCGTCCAGGACGCCGCGCTCACTCCGTCCGAAGGGCGGCGGGTCGTGCTCGCCACCGCCGTCGCCGAGTCCTCGCTCACCGTGCCCGGCGTGCGCGTCGTGGTCGACGCCGGGCTCGCCCGGGAGCCGCGCACCGACCACGCCCGCGGCTTGGCCGCACTGGTCACCGTACGGGCCTCGCTCGCCGCCGCCCGCCAGCGCGCCGGACGGGCCGGGCGCGAAGCCCCGGGCACCGTCTACCGCTGCTGGCAGGAGGCCGAGGACGCCCGCGCCGCCCGCTTCCCCACCCCCGAGATCGCCCTCGCCGACCTCACTTCCTTCGCTCTCCAGGCCGCCTGCTGGGGCGACCCGGACGCCACCGGCCTCGCCCTGCCCGACGCTCCGCCCGCCGGGGCGATGGCCGCCGCCCGGGAGACCCTGCTCGCCCTCGGGGCGGTCTCCGCCGACGGCCGGGCGACCGACCGCGGCGTCCGGCTCGCCCGCACCGGGCTGCACCCCCGGCTCGGGCGCGCCCTCGTCGACGGCGCTCCCGCCGTGGGCGCCCGCCGGGCGGCCGAGGTGGTCGCCCTGCTCTCCGAGGAGCCGCCGCGTGCGCTGGGCGACGACCTCGGCGCGGTGTGGCGGACGGTGCGGTCCGCCAAGGACCCGTACGCCGGGCGCTGGCGGGACGAAGTCCGCCGGCTGCAGCGGGCCACCTCCGACGAACCCGCCACCGCCTTGCCCGACGCGACCGCCGTCGGCCTCGTCGTCGCCCTGGCGTTCCCTGAACGCATCGCCCGAGCGAGGGTCGAGCGACCCGCCCCGGGCGAGCGCAGCCCGTACCTGATGGCCTCGGGGACGGCGGCCGAACTCGCCCCGGGCACGGTGCTCGGCGCCGTGCCCTGGCTCGCCGTCGCGGTCGCCGACCGGCCTGCGGGGGCGCACTCGGCGCGGGTGCTGCACGCCGCGGCACTCGATGAGGAGACCGCCCTGCTCGCAGGCGCGTCCCTGCTGAGCACGCGCGAAGAGGTCCACTGGGACACCCGGCGCGACGAGGTCACCGCCCGCCGGGTCGAATCCCTCGGCGCCATCGAACTCGCCGAGAAACCTCTGGCCCGTCCCGATCGCGCCCTCGTCCGCGCCGCCATCCTCGAAGGCCTCACCCGCGAGGGCGTCAGCACGCTCCTCACGTTCACGGGCAACCTGCGCGAACGCCTCGCCTTCCTGCACGCTGCCCTCGACGAACCGTGGCCGGACGTCAGCGACGAGGCGCTGCTCGACCGCGCCGAAGAGTGGCTGGAGCCCGAGCTCTCCCGCGCCCGCCGCCGCGCCGACCTCGCCCGGATCGATACGACGGCCGCCCTGCAACGCCTGCTCCCCTGGGCCAGCGGACAGGCCGGCCGCCTGGACGAGTTGGCACCCGAGCGCATCACGGTGCCCAGCGGCTCGAAGATACGGGTGGACTACAGCACCGAACGCCCGGTACTGGCCGTCAAGTTGCAGGAACTCTTCGGCTGGAAGGCGGCCCCTGCGCTCGCCGGCGGCCGGGTACCGCTCACCGTGCAGCTGCTCTCCCCCGCCGGCCGCCCCGCCGCCATCACCGGCGACCTGGAGGGATTTTGGCAGAACGGCTACCACGCTGTCCGCGCTGACCTCAGAGGTCGCTACCCCCGCCACCCCTGGCCCGAAGATCCGACCACGGCCGAGCCCACAAAGCGCACCAACGCCCGGAAGTGACCGAAGTTCAACGGGTACGGTCCTGAAAAGGCCACTCCACCGGAGGACGGAACGCGCCATGGCACTGACCACACCGAGCGTCACCCGCTCCCCCGCAGTCGAACGCCCCTTCTCGGCCCTGATCCTGGACTTCGTCGGCGTACTCACCGCCAATGCCGGGCCCGCCCACCGCACGTGGTGCCTCGCCCAGGGCCTCGACGCCGACGCATGGCGGCACACGCTCGGCCACGACCCGGAGGCCGGGCGCCTGTACACGGAACTCGAAGCCGGACGACTGGGCCAAGCGGAGTGGAACAGGCAGGTAGCACCGATACTCGGCCTGGCGGAGCACGAGAACCTGATGGGCCGGGCATGGGCAGGCGTTCGACCGGCGGGCGACATGATCGCGCTCGCCCGCTCGGCGCGGCAGGCCGGTCTGGCCGTCGCCCTGCTGTCCAACTCCTTCGGCCTCGACCCGTACGACCCGTACGAGGCCCTGGGTGTGTGGGAATTGTTCGACGTGGCGGTGGTCTCCGAGCGGGAGGGCATCGCCAAGCCCGACCCGGCGATCTACCAGCTCACCCTGGACCGGCTCGGGCTGCCCGGCGAGGCGTGCGTCTTCGTGGACGACCACCCGAGGAACCTCCCCCCGGCCGAAGCCCTCGGCATCACCACCGTCCTCGCGGACGGTGCCCCAGGCATTGCCGACCGCATCGCAGCCCTGCTCGGCCTCCCCGCACCCACAACCAGCTGAGAAGCCGTCAATCCGGCTGGTCATCCCTCGATTCCGGTTCCGGGAGCAGGACGGCGGGGGTACGGTCCGCCTTGAGGCCGCTCACCTTCGGAGGCACCCATGACGCAGTGGTCCGACTACTCCACCGGCCAGCGGATCAAGATGCTGCGGGCCGGGATGACGCAGGAAGAACTCGCCGAGGCCGCCGGCGTGTCCGTGCCGACCGTCCGCAAGGCCGAGAAGGAGGGAGGCAGCATCGGACTGCCCTCACTGCTCAAACTGTCCGGCGCACTGCACGCGGACGTGTCGGTGATCCTCGGGCAGCAGGCCCCCCGGAGGGCGTCGCTGATCGGCGACCGGGCGATGCTTCGGGCGCTGTCCCGCGCGGTGCACGACACCGCCGCGGGAGTCGGCGCCGACGTCGAACCGCCGGACGCCGCAGTGCTGCGAGCCGACCTGGATCGGGCTTGGGCGGACTACCGAGCCGGGGACTACACCCGGGCCGGCAGCCTCGTCGTCCCCGCCATCACCGAGGCGGCCGCCCTGCTGAACTCCGCCCCGGAAGACGAGCGGTGTGCGGCCCACGGCACCCTCGCCGACGCATACCGACTCGCCTCCTACACAGCCCAGTTCCACGGCGCCCGAGACCTCGCGTACGCAGCGATCGGCCACGCCCGCCACCACGTCCACAAGGCCGCAGACCCGCTGCGGGCCGCGATGGTGGAGTGCGGCCGGTCCTGGATCTACATGCGCGATGCCCGCCTGGACCAGGCCACCACCACTGCCGAGGACGCGTTCACGTCGATCGAGCCCCGTTACGCGGAACGGAATCCGGAGACGCTGGCCACCTACGGGTGGCACGTCACCTTCGCCGCCGTGGTCGCCTCCCGCCACGGTGACGCCGACCGGGCTCGCGACCTGCTCTCCCAGGGACATGCGGTCGCCGCCCGCATGGGCCGCGATGTCATGATCAACGGCACCAGCTACGGGCCCACCACGGTAACCGCACAGGCCATCGGTATCCACACCGTCATGGGCGACCCCGCCAAAGCCCTGGCGCTCGCCCGCAACCTCGGCGACCTGTCCCCGCTGCCTCAGGCCGCCCGCAACCGGCTCGCCCTGGATGTCGCCCTCGCCCAGGCCGACACCCGCCAGTACGACGCCGCCCTGGACACACTGCTCCAGGTGTGCAGTGCACAACCCGACTGGGCCCGCCACCAGGCCCTTCCGGGGGCGATCATGCAGCGCGCCGGCCATGCCAGCACCACCCGCGTACGAAAGCTCGGCGGCATCCTCGGTATCAGCCTGTTCACCCACTGAGACCGTACCGATACGAGACGTATCACGCGAGGCCGGTATGACTTCCAGAACTGGCACGCACCGCACGTTCACGATGGCCTGACTCGACGAAATTCTTGGCGTCATGACGCCAAATCAGCCCGACCGTACCTCCGTCCGCCGCGTCCCCGTCGCCCTGTACATCGCGACCAGCGGCGCGGCCGCCGCCCTCCCCCTCACCGGCCATGCCCGCGCCTTCGCCGAGGCCCGCGACTGGACGGTCATGCTCACCGTCGTGGATGACGACCCGACGCATCCCCTTGACCAGCGGCCGGGCTGGCAGGTCATCGTCAGCGCCCTGCGCGCGCGCACCATCGACGGCGTGGTCACCTGGACCCACGACATGGTGACCGGCGGCCGGGCCGTCGAGACGCGCGACCACCTCCCCAAGGTCTTCAGCGACGGGGGCGGCTTCCTCGCCGCCGCCATCCCCGACTTCTGCGGCGAGCACCCATCGCGCCCCACCTCGGGAGACCCCGTGCGCCGCCGCCCCCGCACGTTCGCCGCCCGGCTCGACTCCCACCCCGCCTCCACCCCCATCGCCCGCCACCTCCTCCGCGCCTACCTCACCGCCCTCCCCGCCGGCGACCGCTACCGCGACACCGCCGAACTCCTCCTCGGCGAACTCTTCGCCAACGCCGTCCAGCACTCGGACGCCCCCACCGACCGCCTCATCGAAATCCGCTTCGCCCTCATCGGCGACCGCCTGCGCCTCGAAGTCCACGACGCCGGCACCGGCCACCCCACCCCCCGCACCACCACCCCCGACGACGAACACGGACGCGGCCTCCACCTCGTCAACGAACTCGCCGAACGCTGGGGCCACCACCCCCGCACCGGCGGCATCGGCAAGTTCGTCTGGGCCCACATCGCCCCCACCCCCCACCCGCCTCGCCGCCTGAAAGCCACCCCACTCATGCGACAGCCCTGCCTCACCACCCTCGCCCGCGACGCCCTCAACCACGCCGCCACCCCCGCCCAGGCCTACGCCCTCCTCGCCCGCCGCACCCACCAGCCCCTCCCCTCCGCCCGCGCCGTCTGCCTCGCCCTCTCCATCCCCCTCGCCGAGACCACCCGCCGCCTCAACGACTGCTACCACTCGCTCCTCGCCCACCCCCGCCCCAGCTCCGAGAACGACACCGGCGAACTCCTCGAAGCCCTCGGCGTCTTCGACATCCCCGCCACCCTCACCCCCACCCAACACGCCGTCATCGACCTCTTCCTGGTCGCCATCGACGCCATGGGCGGCATCCGACCCGGCCACCACCACGGCCTCACCCGCTGGTTCACCACCGGCAACCTCACCACCGCCTACCTCTCCCTCACCGCCGCCAGACCCCTCCCCCGCACCGGCGACCCCACCACCTACTGGACCACCCTCGTCCAGGCCGGCGAACTCCTCACCACCACCACCCCCGACACCCGCATCACCTACGCCCTCACCCACTGCCGCACCCAAGCGGCCAATCTCTGATCGCGCACTGGGAGTCGACCCCACCGACTTCCCACGCGTGGGCATCGCCACGCGGAACGCCTCCCCGGTCAACGGGGGAGATCGGCATGCCTCTCCAGGAACGTGCCCACTGCGACCGGGTCCTCCAGCGGCAGCGGGTAGACCAGCAGCCGGTCCACGCCGAGTTCCGCGTAACGCAGCGCGCTGTCCGCGTCCACCTCGACCAGATCGATCTGCATGAAGTTGATCTCCAACCGGCCCAGCCGCGCCGGTCGGCACACCTCGGTCGCCGCCTTGCGCAGCCCTTCGAGGTGGGTGGCCAGGTCCTCCGGGGAGCTGCCGTTGCCGATCCAGCCGTGCCCCTTGGCGACCGCCCGCCGGTACGCGGCCGGGCTGTGCCCGCCGATCACGATCCGCGGACCGTCGGGCCGCACCGGGCGCGGATGGGCGTCCACGTGTTCGAAGTTCGCGTACCGGCCGTGGAACTTCGGGTCCGATTCGGTCCACAGCT
The DNA here is from genome assembly GCF_014656195.1 of Kitasatospora xanthocidica. Taxonomy (GTDB): domain Bacteria; phylum Actinomycetota; class Actinomycetes; order Streptomycetales; family Streptomycetaceae; genus Kitasatospora; species Kitasatospora xanthocidica. The sequence goes on from NZ_BNBY01000004.1 coordinate 203,186, forward strand.
GCCGCATCGCGTCCAGGTACTCGTCGGTCCGGCCGCCGCGCTCGGCGAGCCGGACGCCCACCGCGGCCATCTCCGGTTCGAGGTAGCCGGGTGCGACACCGAGGAGGACCCGGCCACCGGACAGCACGTCGAGACTGGCGACCTGCTTGGCCAGCACCACCGGATTGCGTTGCGGCAGGATGAGGATCCCGGTGCCCAGTTCCAACCGCTCGGTCAGCGCGGCGACGTAGGACAGGTGCACCAGGGGGTCGAGAATCGGGTCGGTGGGCGCCATCGGCGAGTCGGGTACCCGGGGGCTGGGCAGCACCACGTGGTCCCCCACCCACCAGGAGCGGTAACCCAACTCCTCGGCCCGGCGGGCCAGCCGTGCCGTCTCCGCCGGCCCCACCGTCGCCTTGGCGCTCAGACCGTACACACCCAGTTCCACGAGGCCTGCCTCCGTCGATTCCCGCCCGACAACCGCACCGCGGCCCCGGACCGCACACGAGGTACGCACGGCCGGGTCGCCGCCGAACGGCCTCGAACACGCCGAGTCCGTCGGCACGGCCAACCGGCCGTGCCGACCGCCCATTCCCGAGCGGCACGCGATACTTGCTCCAACCTTCCTTCCCCACCGGCTTGTTGGGAGAGCACTGTGTACCGCGACGACCGCCCGCGCGAGCTCCGCATCCCCACCGACCGCGAGACCGCCGAGGAGTGGGGCGAGCGGATCGCCGTACTCCGCGACGCGCCGCCCGGGTGGTTCGTCCTCCTCGGCCGGCAGTCGACCAACGACTACCTCTGCCACCTCGACCTCGACTACCACCTGGGCCGCGAGTTCATCGCCATCGTCCAGACCTCGCGCCCCCTCCCACCGGTCCACCGGATCGGCTCCGTCACCACCCCGGAGTCCCAACTCGGCAACTTCCTCGCCAACTCGGGCCGCATCGACCCCCGCACGATGCTCGGGCCGCTCGACACCGTCACCTCCACCGGCGAACTCCGCCTCGACGGCACCCCCACCCCCGTCGAGATCCACCACAGCCACGGCTGCCGCAGCGCCCTGCTGCCTCGACTTCCCTCCCAGCAGGGCTACGTGATCGTCACCGCCCCGGATGAGCACTGGCCCGCCGTCACCGACCTCGCCCTCGCCTCCCCGTCCGCGTTCTGACCCGGGCGGCGGCACGGAAGGGGCCCACCCAAGGACCGACGGGGCGCGCCACGGGTCGAGTGGATCGAGCGAGGCGAGGCCAACGCCCTGGCGCTGCTCGACGCGACCGGCTGCCCCGCCGCCTGCCGGCCGTGGCCCGAGGTCCTCGGGCCACGGCCGAACCCACCCGCCGGGTCGAACACCCGGAAGTGACGCCGGTACTCAGGCGGTCAGGGCGATGATGCGGGTCCAGTCCGGTTCCAGCTGGCCCTCGGCGAGTTCGGCGAAGATCCCCTCGGTGTCGATCCGGCCGGTGGAGATCACCCCGTCACCGGCCCGGTAGAACAGCAACTCCCGCCCCACGGGGACGATGATCGACCAGTTCGGCGCCAGACCGCCCTCGGCCAGCTCGGTGAAGAGGCCTTCGGTGTCGATCCGGCCGGTCGAGATCACTCCGTCACCCGCCCGGTAGAACAGCAACTCCCGCCCCACCGGCACGATCAGCGACCAGTTCGGCGCCAGACCGCCCCCGGCCAGGTCGGTGAAGATCCCGTTGGTGTCGAGGTTGCCGGTGGCGATTCCGCCGTCGCCGGCGCGGTAGAACAGCAGCTCGCGGTCCACCGGCACGATGTGGGTCCACCCGGCCGCCAGCTGCCCCTCGGCCAGCTCCGCGAAGATCCCGTTCGTGTCGATCCGGCCGGTCGAGATCACCCCGTCACCGGCCCGGTAGAACAGCAACTCCCGTCCCACCGGCACGATGTGGGTCCACCCGGCCGCCAGCTGCCCCTCGGCCAGCTCCGCGAAGATCCCGTTCGTGTCGATCCGGCCGGTCGAGATCACCCCGTCACCGGCCCGGTAGAACAACAGCTCCCGCCCGACCGGCACGATGATCGACCAGTTCGGGGCGAGCTTTCCGTCGGCCAGTCCGGCGAAGATGCCGTCGGTACCGAGTCTTCCCGTCGCTATCAGGCCGTCGTCGGTCCGGTAGAAGAGCAGTTCCCTGGACATGCTTCCTCCTCAGTCGCAGGGACCGGGGCCGCGTCGTCCGAGGTGGACGCACGGTCACCGTCGGGTCGGTCCCGTGCCGACCGGCTCCCTCCACGCTACGCGCACGCACCGTCGGGTGTCACCAGCCGGACCGGCCGCCACCGCGATGCCTTTGAAGGCTCAACATCCCGATGACGGAGCGCAGTTACGGTGACCACGAGTCACCGGCGCGGCCCTACCGCCCGTCCGTCCGCGCGCAGGAAGTCGGCCCCACCGACTTCCTGCGCGGCACGGGGCGCGAGGCCGTCGTTCAGGAGGACGCCCACCAGGTCGAGGGCGTGGCGACGGTGTAGCCCAGCGACTCGTACAGCGGCCTGCCCAGCTTCGAGGCGGTGAGCGTGGCCGGCAGGTCCGCCAGGTGGGCGAGGGCGCCGAGCATGACGGCCCGGCCCACGCCGCGCGACCGGAACGCCGAGGACGTGGCGACCCAGTAGTGGCTGCCGACGCCGTCGTCCAGCACGCTGACGCAGGCTCCCGCGGTCTCGCCGTCGATCGAGGCGATGAAGACGTCCACGCCCGGCTGTTCGATCAGTGCCGCCGGGAAGAGCTCGCCGGCGCGGTAGGGCTCGAACCCGTCCAGCTCGAAGCCCTCGATCACGACCCGCTCGGCCGTCCGGAGGTCCTCGGGCTCCCGGACCCGGATCACGTCCAGCGCCGGTTCGGCGACGGGCCCGGGCAGGCGGAGCATGATCGGCATCTGCCAGTTGCGCAGGCCCAGGTGGTTCAGGTCGGTCGAGCTGAACGGGTCCTCGACGTACGCCGTCCCCGCGGCCCCGCGGACCAGCTCGCTCACCTCGGCCAGTTCGCCGGGGTCGAGGTCGGGCTCCTGGATCAGGACCCGCAGTCCTGCCCGCTCGTCGCCGTCGACCGCGACGTATCCGCGGCGCCGGATCACCTCGTGCCCCCGGCTCCGGCCGGTCGCGGTCCAGAAGGCGGCGGAGTTGCGGGCCTGGCGCGTCGGCGCCTCGGCCAGGGAGACGGGCTGGTCGGTCGAAGTGGCTCCTGTTGTCATTGTGCCTACGGTAGTACGGAATTGACCCATCGCACGGGCCAATTCCGCACGGGCCGGCTGGGCCACCGGCCACCCCGGGCCCGCACACGCCCCGCACACGCCCACTGCACCACCGTCGGGCCGACGTGACGGCGGGCCCGGACGCTCCACGCGTCCGGGCCCGCCGGGTACCGCACGCCGCCGTCAGTGCGCGGCGGCCTCCCAGTTGGCGCCGAGGCCGACGGAGACGTCCAGCGGGGCGCGCAGCGGGTAGGCGCCCGCCATCTGCTCGCGGACGATCGCCTCGACCTGCTCGCGCTCGCCGGGGGCCAGCTCCAGGACGATTTCGTCGTGGACCTGGAGCAGCATCCGGGAGGTGAGCCCGGCCGCCCGCAGGGCCTCGTCCACCCGGAGCATGGCGATCTTGACGATGTCGGCGGCCGAGCCCTGGATCGGAGCGTTGAGGGCCATCCGCTCGGCCATCTCGCGGCGCTGGCGGTTGTCGCTGTTGAGGTCCGGCAGGTAGCGGCGGCGGCCCAGCAGAGTCTCGGTGTACCCGGTGGCACGGGCCTCGTCGACGACCCGGCGCAGGTAGTCGCGCACGCCGCCGAAGCGCTCGAAGTAGGTGTCCATCAGGCCCTGGGCCTCGGCCGGCTTGATGCCGAGCTGCTGCGAGAGCCCGTACGCGGACAGGCCGTACGCCAGGCCGTAGGACATCGCCTTGATCTTGCGCCGCATCTCGGCGTCGACCGCGTCGCCGGGGACCTCGAAGACCTGGGAGGCGACGGTGGTGTGCAGGTCCTCGCCGGTGGCGAAGGCCTCGATCAGCGCCTCGTCCTCGGAGAGGTGCGCCATGATCCGCAGCTCGATCTGGGAGTAGTCGGCGGTGAGCAGCGACTCGTAGCCCTCGCCGACGACGAAGGCGCGGCGGATGGCGCGGCCCTCCTCGGTGCGGACCGGGATGTTCTGCAGGTTCGGGTCCTGCGAGGAGAGCCGGCCGGTGGCGGCGACCATCTGGTTGAAGGTGGTGTGGATCCGCCCCTTGGGCGAGACGGTCTTGAGCAGGCCCTCGACGGTGGTGCGCAGCTTGGCCTGGTCGCGGTGGCGCAGCAGGATGACCGGCAGCTCGTTGTCGGTCTGGGTGGCCAGCCAGGTGAGGGCGTCGGCGTCGGTGGTGTAGCCGGTCTTGATCTTCTTGGTCTTGGGCAGGGCGAGCTCGCCGAAGAGGATCTCCTGGAGCTGCTTGGGCGAGCCGAGGTTGAACTCGTGTCCGGCGGCGGCGTGCGCCTCCTCCACCACGCGCTGGATCTCGGCGGCGAACTGGGCCTCCAGGCCGGTGAGCCACTCGCGGTCGGCGGCGATGCCGTAGCGCTCCATCCGGGCCAGCAGGGCGGCGATGGGCAGTTCCATGTCGTGCAGCAGCCCGGCGGCGCCGACCTCGGCGAGGCGGGTGTCGAAGAGCGCGGCGAGGTCGAGCACGGCGCGGGCCTGGAGCATCAGCGACTGCGCGGCGGCCGTCTCGTCCTCCTCCGGCGCGTCGAAGGTGAGCTGGCCGCTCTCGGCGGCGGGGGCCGGGGTGAGGGAGCGGGCCAGGTACTCCTCGGCGAGCACCTCCAGGGTGAAGGTGCGGCGGCCGGGCTTCTCCAGGTAGGCGGCGAGCGCGGTGTCGGCGACGACCCCGGCGATGGTCCAGCCGCGCTCGGCGAAGGCGCGCATGACCTGCTTGGCGATGTGCAGGGCCTTGGGGGCGGCCGGGTCGGCGAGCCAGTCGGCGAAGGCCCGCTCGTCCTCCTCGGCGAGCAGCGTCGGGTCGAACCAGGCGGCCGACTCGCCCGCGGCGAGGGCCACTTCGGTGACCTCGCCGGTGCCGAGCGCCCACTGGTAGACGGCGGCGAGGGCGACCGCGTTCTTGCCGTCGGAGGCGTGCTCGCGCAGCCAGGCGGCCAGGGTGCCCGGGTCGGTGAGCAGTTCGCCGTCGACCTCGACGCCGGGGGCGAGCTCGGCCTCCTCGGCGGCCTCGCCGGCGGCCGGGTCGATGCCGAAGACGCGGTCGCGGAAGTTGGCGTTGCGGAACTCCAGCGACTCCATCAGGGTGCCGACGGCGGACTTGTCGAACGCGGTGCGCGCCAGGTCGGCGACGCCGAGCGGGAGTTCGACGTCGCGGACCAGCTCGGTGAGGACGCGGTTGCGCTTGACCGAGTCGAGGTTGTCGCGCAGCTTCTCGCCGATCTTGCCCTTCACCTCGTCGGCGCGGGAGACGAGTTCGTCGAAGGAGCCGAACTGGTTGACCCACTTGGCGGCGGTCTTCTCGCCGACGCCGGGGATGCCGGGCAGGTTGTCGGACGGGTCGCCGCGCAGCGCGGCGAGGTCCGGGTACTGGCGCGGGGTGACGCCGTACTTCTCGGTGACCTTCTCCGGGGTGAAGCGGGTGAGCTCGGAGACGCCCTTGGTGGGGTAGAGGACGGTGACGTGGTCGGTGACCAGCTGGAGCGAGTCGCGGTCGCCGGTGACGATGTCGACGTCGTAGCCGGCCGCCTCGGCGGCGGTGGCGAGGGTGGCGATGATGTCGTCGGCCTCGAAGCCCTCGGCCGTCAGCCGGGGGATGTTCATGGCGTCGAGCAGCTCGCCGATCAGGCCGACCTGGCTCCTGAACTCGTCCGGCGTCTTGGCGCGGTTCGCCTTGTAGTCGGGGAACTCGACGGAGCGGAAGGTCTGCCGGGAGAGGTCGAAGGCGACGGCGAGGTGGGTGGGCCGCTCGTCGCGGACGGTGTTGGCGAGCATCGACGCGAAGCCGTAGACCGCGTTGGTGGGCTGCCCGGTGGCGGTGTTGAAGTTCTCCACCGGCAGGGCGTAGAAGGCCCGGTAGGCCATCGAGTGCCCGTCGAGCAGCATCAGCCGGGGCCGCGGACCGGCTCCGCCGCCACCCGTCGCGCCCTTGTCCGTACTCTGCGTAGCCACGTCAACGTCCGTTCCTGCCGATTCCACTACCGGCCACCGATCCTATGGCCCGGCACCGACAAAAGGGGCACGGCACCGGCGGGGTCGGGGCCGTACCGGCGGCCGGCCGGCGGACCCGTCGGCACCCACCCGGCCCCGCCACGCCAGCCCCCGCCCGCACGGGGTACCGCCGAGTAGGACGGTCGTACGATCACAGGCAGCAGCACCCGTGATCCCCCAGCGGCAGGAGTTCCCCGATGACCGATGCGGCCCCCGACACCGCCCCCGACACCGTCCCCGACAGCACCCCCGTCCTGAACGTCCCGCAGGAGGTGCTGGACCACTTCGCCAAGCTCGGCGTCAGCCCGGAGACCTTCTCCGGCGGCCACCTCGGCGAGAAGCTCGGCATCCGGATCGTGGAGGCCTCCGGCGACCGCGTGGTCGGCACCATGCCGGTGGAGGGCAACCAGCAGCCGTACGGGCTGCTGCACGGCGGCGCGTCGGCGGCGCTGGCCGAGACGCTGGGCTCGATCGGGGCGATGCTGCACGCCGGCCCCGGCCGGTACGCGGTCGGTGTGGACCTCAACGCGACCCACCACCGCTCGGCGACCTCCGGCCTGGTCACCGGGGTGGCGACGGCCGTGTTCAAGGGCCGCACCGCCGCCACCTACGAGATCGCGATCACCGACGACACCGGCAAGCGGGTCACCAGCTGCCGGCTGACCTGCATGCTGCGCGACCTCTGACGGCCACCGCACCACCTCCGCCACACCCGCCACACCCCCGACCTCCACGACGTCGTCAACGTCTTCAACGTCTTCAACGTCTTCAAGGCCTTCGACGTCCGCACGGTCGGCGCAAGTTCAGTCAAGACAGCATCAAGTCCCTTTACCGCCCCCTTGTTTGACCATCTGCCACTCTGGGCAGGCGTTGGTCTGGACGAGGGGGCGGTTCGCGTCTCCCGCGCGCGCCGATGTTTTCCATGCGCGTAACGCTGTGTAACAGGCAGGAAATCCGGGCGCGCTTCGGTTCCAGGACCTCCCGCCACCGCCGAAACCGCGTCGCCACACGCTCAAGGTCCGGATTCCGGACTCGCGCGGCCGAAACGCGGGAATCGAACGCGACCGTCCGGATATCGGTGATGCCAGCTGCAACCCCTATTTCTGGGCCTTACATCGCCCCATCAGCGCCTAAACGCCCACGATCGCCGGATCGATCGAGCCGAAACGACCACATGCTGAGACAACTGCTCCGTGTGCTCATAACAAGAGAATCACAGCCTGCTCGCAGCACTGCCCGAGCCGCCCAACGGCGCCTAGAGTCACGGCCAGTCACCGCGCCATCCGATTGGGCCTGGCCCTCCGCGCACCCCGGCTCCCGCCACTCCGGCGCGGGCGCATTCTGAACCGAAGGGGACCCTCGTGCGTCACCGTTCAGCAGTTGTCGTGAGCATTGCCGTGATCGCCGCCCTCAGCCTCAGCGCCTGCGGCTCCCGCGATGACAAGAAGTCCGGTGACGGAGGCAGCGGCGGCGGCTCCGCCACCACCGTCACCATCGGCATCGACGCCCCGCTCACCGGCGACCTCTCCGCCATCGGCCTCGGCATCCGCAACTCCGTCGAGCTCGCGGTGAAGAAGGCCAACGAGGCCAACGAGGTCCCCGGCGTCAAGTTCCAGATCAAGGCCCTGGACGACACCGGCAAGCCCGGCCCCGGCCAGCAGAACGCCACCCAGCTCGTCGGCGACACCAGCGTCATCGGCGTCGTCGGCCCGCTGAACTCCAGCGTCGCCCAGTCGATGCAGCAGATCTTCGCCGACGCCAACCTGGTCGAGATCTCCCCCGCCAACACCGGCGTCGCCCTCAGCCAGGGCGAGAAGTGGGCCAGCGGCGAGAAGACGCGCCCCTTCAAGACGTACTTCCGCACCGCCACCACCGACGCCGTCCAGGGCCCCTTCGCCGCCCAGTACCTCGCCAAGGACGCCAAGAAGTCCAAGGTCTTCCTCATCGACGACCAGAAGACCTACGGCGCCGGCCTGGCCGCCACCTTCAAGGCCGAGTACACCAAGCAGGGCGGCACCATCGTCGGCGAGGAGCACGTCAACCCGGACGACCGCGACTTCGCCGCCATCGTCACCAAGGTCCGGGCCTCCGGCGCCGAGGCCGTCTACTACGGCGGCGAGTACCCCGCGGCCGGCCCGCTCTCCCTCCAGCTCAAGGACGCCGGCGTCAACATCCCGCTGATGGGCGGCGACGGCATGCAGAGCAAGGACTTCATCAAGCTCAACCCGAAGAGCGCCGGTGACCTCGCCACCGCCGTCGGCGGCGCCGTCGAGCAGCTCCCGACCGCCGCGAAGTTCATCGCCGACTACAAGGCCGCGGGCTACAAGGACGCCTACGAGACCTACGGCGGCTACTCCTACGACAGCGGCTGGGCCATCGTCCAGGCCGTCAAGGCCGTCGTCGCCGCCAACAACGGCAAGCTCCCGGCCAACCCCCGCGCCGCCGTCGTCGACGCCGTCCAGAAGGTCTCCTTCGACGGCGTGACCGGCAAGGTCTCGTTCGACGAGTTCGGCGACACCACCAACAAGCAGCTCACCGTCTACGCCGTCAAGGACGGCAAGTGGGACGTGGAGAAGACCGGCACCTTCAGCGGCTGACCCGGCGTCACCACCAAGCCGGGCGGCAGCACGTCGCCACCCGGAAAACCGGCTCCACTTCACCACCCAGCGCGCGGGGGCGCCACGAGTGCCCCCGCGCGCCCCCACATCCACCACCCACGCGGACACCCCCGAACGCACTACGGAGGCCCAGCGGTGCACGACCTACCGCAGCAGCTGGCCAACGGCCTGATCCTCGGAGCCCTCTACGGGCTCGTCGCGATCGGCTACACGATGGTCTACGGCATCGTCCAGCTCATCAACTTCGCCCACGGCGAGATCGTCATGGTCGGCGGCTTCGGCGCCCTGACCGCCTACCTCGCCCTCCCCGGCGGCACCACCCTCTGGCTGGCCCTACCGCTGATGCTGATCGCCGGCGTCCTGGTCTCCACCCTCACCGCCGTCGCCGCCGAGCGGTTCGCCTACCGCCCCCTGCGCAACGCGCCCCGGCTCGCCCCGCTGATCACCGCGATCGGGCTGTCCATCTTCCTGCAGCAGCTGGTCTTCTCCTTCTACCCCGACGCCAAGAAGGCCCGGGTCTTCCCCAAGATCCCCGGCGACCCCTTCAGCCTCGGCTCCGTCACCATCCAGCGCAGCGACCTCTTCCTGATCATCGCCGCCCCGCTCTGCATGCTCGCCCTCGGCTGGTTCGTCACCCGCACCCGCTCCGGCCGCGCCATGCAGGCCACCAGCCAGGACCCGGACACCGCCAAGCTGATGGGCATCGACACCGACCGCATCATCGTCATGGCCTTCGCCATCGGTGCCGCGTTCGCCGCCGTCGCCGCCGTCGCCTACGGCCTGCGCAGCGGCCAGGTCGACTTCCGGATGGGCTTCATCCTCGGCCTCAAGGCCTTCACCGCCGCCGTCCTCGGCGGCATCGGCAACATCTACGGCGCCATGCTCGGCGGCCTCGCCCTCGGCCTCGCCGAGGCCCTCGCCACCGGGTACATCCAGCACCTGCCCGGCATGCACCTCTTCGGAGGCGGCGCCTGGAAGGACGTCTGGGCCTTCGTTCTCCTCATCCTCGTGCTCCTCGTCCGGCCCCAGGGCCTGCTCGGCGAGCGCGTCGCGGACAGGGCGTGACCACCATGACCACCACGACCACCGAGACCACCCCGGTCATCCCCCTGCCGGCCCGCGCCGCCGCGGCCCTCACCGGCCTCGGCGCGCTCGCCACCGCCGCCTCCGCCGCCATGGCCTGGACCTGGACCTCCGACTTCCCCGGCGACCTCACCTTCTACGGCTCCCCGGCCGGCCTCCAGTGGCTCGCCCTCGCCGCCGGCCTCCTCACCCTGGTCGTGCTGCTCGGCTCCCAGGGCGTCCCCGGACTGCGCTGGGCCACCCCCGCCGGCAGCAACAACGCCGTCCTGTACGCCGCCACCGGCACCCTGGCCGTCAGCGTCTACTCCGTCGCCTCGATCGCCGTCGAACTCGACGGCCTCGTCAACCTCGAACCCGGCGGCTGGGTCCTCGCCGCCGGCGGCCTGATCACCGTCCTCGGCGCCCTCGGCCTCCCGCTCGACCGGCGCACCGCCGTCCCGCTGCGGATCGTCGACAAGCGGCTCTTCCTGCTCGTCCCGGCCGCCCCCCTCGTCTGGTTCGGCACCCACGCCATCCCCGAGGACAAGCCGGTCGCCCCCGTGCTGACCGCCCTCGCCGGCGGCGTGGCCATCGCCACCGGCGCCGTCCTCCTCGTCCAGCTCGGCCACCTCGCCAACACCTGGCTGCGCCTGGGCAAGATCGAGCGCCCGCTCGACGCCCCGCGCGCGCTGCCGTCCTGGGTCGAGGTCCTGGTGATCATCGTCGCCTTCGGGCTCGGCCTCTTCGCGATCACCTTCGGCATCGACACCGAGTACGGCGAACTCTTCATCGGCTGCCTGCTGTTCGCCGGCCCCACGCTGGCCGCCCTCACCAAGTCCGGCCTGATCGCCCGGCTGCGCGCACTGACCGTCAAGCACCGCCCGGTCACCACCGGCGCGGCCTTCGCCGCCGCCGCGAGCTTCCCCTTCACCCAGAGCAGCGACCAGTACACCTCGGTCGCCACCAACATCCTGATCTTCGCCACCGTCGCGCTCGGCCTCAACATCGTCGTCGGCCTGGCCGGCCTGCTCGACCTCGGCTACGTCGCCTTCCTCGGCGTCGGCGCCTACTCCGCCGCCCTGGTCTCCGGCTCCCCCGCCTCGCCCATCCACGTCCAGTTCCCGTTCTGGGCCGCGATGCTCACCGGCGCCGCCGTCTCCATGATCTTCGGCGTCATCATCGGCGCCCCGACCCTGCGGCTGCGCGGCGACTACCTCGCCATCGTCACCCTGGGCTTCGGCGAGATCTTCCGCATCACCATGCTCAACCTCAACGGCACCACCGGCCCCAAGGTCACCAACGGCTCCAACGGCATCCCGCGGATCCCCGACCTGGAGATCTTCGGCTTCGACCTCGGCAAGCCCCACACCGTGGCCGGCATCGAACTCGGCCGCTTCTCCAACTACTACCTGCTGATGCTCCTGGTCACCGCCGTGGTCGTGCTCATCTTCGCCCGCGTCGGCAACTCCCGCATCGGCCGCGCCTGGGTCGCCATCCGCGAGGACGAGACCGCCGCCGAGGCCATGGGCATCAACGGCTTCCGCCTCAAGCTCCTCGCCTTCGCCCTCGGCGCCTGCCTCGCCGGCCTCGCCGGCACCGTCCAGGCCCACGTCAGCTACACCGTCACCCCCGACCAGTACACCTTCGCCGAGGCCCTCCCGCCCAACTCCGCCTTCCTGCTCGCCGCCGTCATCCTCGGCGGCATGGGCACCATCAGCGGCCCGCTGGCCGGCGCCACCCTCCTCTTCCTCATCCCGAAGAAGCTCGAGTTCCTCGCCGACTACCAGCTCCTCGCCTTCGGCGCCGCCCTCATCGTCCTGATGCGCGTCCGCCCCGAGGGCCTCATCCCCAACCGGCGGCAGCAGCTGGAGTTCCACGAGGCCGCCATCCCGGCGCAGCCCACCGGCGAGCCGACCGCACTCACCAAGGCAGGGGCGTGACCGACCCGATGACCACCACCGCCGCACCCCTGCTCGAAGTCACCGGCGTCACCATGCGCTTCGGCGGCCTCACCGCCGTCAACGACGTCTCCCTCACCGTCGGCGAGGGCGAGATCATCGGCCTCATCGGCCCCAACGGCGCCGGCAAGACCACCTTCTTCAACTGCCTCACCGGCCTGTACGTCCCCACCGAGGGCACCGTCCGCTACCGCGACGTCCAGCTGCCGCCCAAGCCCCACCTGGTCACCCAGGCCGGCATCGCCCGCACCTTCCAGAACATCCGGCTCTTCGCCAACATGACCGTCCTGGAGAACGTCCTCGTCGGCCGGCACACCCGCACCAAGGAAGGCATCTTCTCCGCCATCCTCCGCGGCCCCGGCTACCACCGCGCCGAAGCCGAGAGCCGGGCCAAGGCCATGGAACTCCTCGAGTTCACCGGCCTCGCCGACAAGGCCGAACACCTCGCCCGCAACCTCCCGTACGGCGAGCAGCGCAAACTGGAGATCGCCCGCGCCCTCGCCTCCGACCCCGGCCTGCTCCTCCTCGACGAGCCCACCGCCGGCATGAACCCCCAGGAGACCCGCGCCGCCGAGGAACTCGTCTTCGCCATCCGCGACAAGGGCATCTCCATCCTCGTCATCGAGCACGACATGCGCTTCATCTTCAACCTCTGCGACCGCACCGCCGTGCTCGTCCAGGGCCAGAAGATCGTCGAAGGCGACCGCGAGACCGTCCAGAACGACGAACGCGTCATCACCGCCTACCTCGGCGCCCCGCTCGAAGAGGCCGCCCCCGCGGCAGAAGGCACCACCCCCGCAGCACCGGAGGACACCAAGTGACCGCGCTCCTCGAAGTCCAGGACCTCCGCGTCGCCTACGGCAAGATCGAAGCCGTCAAGGGCATCAGCTTCACCGTCAACCAGGGCGAGGTCACCACCCTCATCGGCACCAACGGCGCCGGCAAGACCACCACCCTGCGCACCCTGTCCGGCCTCCTCAAGCCCACCTCCGGCCGGATCACCTTCGACGGCCAGGACCTGAGCACCGTCCCCGCCCACAAGATCGTCGCCCTCGGACTCGCCCACTCCCCCGAAGGCCGGCACATCTTCCCCCGCATGACCATCGAGGAGAACCTCCTCCTCGGCGCCTTCCTGCGCACCGACACCGCCGGAATCACCGCCGACGTCGAACGCGCCTACGGCCTCTTCCCCATCCTCGGCGAACGCCGCAAGCAGGCCGCCGGCACCCTCTCCGGCGGCGAACAGCAGATGCTCGCCATGGGCCGGGCCCTGATGTCCCAGCCCAAGCTGCTCATGCTGGACGAGCCCTCCATGGGCCTCTCCCCGCTGATGATGCAGAAGATCATGGCGACCATCATCGAGCTCAAGGCCTCCGGCACGACCATCCTCCTGGTCGAGCAGAACGCCCAGGCGGCCCTGTCGCTGTCCGACCAGGGCTACGTCATGGAGACCGGCCGCATCGTCCTCTCCGGGACCGGCGCGGACCTCCTCCACGACGAGTCCGTCCGCAAGGCCTACCTCGGCGAGGACTGACCCCGTACGCACGAAGGGCCCGGCGGACACTGTCCGCCGGGCCCTTCGCCGTGTCCGCGTACTACTCGGACGTGCCCTCTTCCGCCTTCTTGCGGTCCTGGGCGTCGCCCTCCTCGATGACGGCCTCGGCCACGGCCGCCATCGTCATCCGCCGGTCCATCGAGGTCTTCTGGATCCACCGGAACGCGGCCGGCTCGGTCAGCCCGAACTTCGTCTGCAGCACGCCCTTCGCCCGGTCCACCAGCTTCCGGGTCTCCAGCCGCTGGGTGAGATCCCCGATCTCCTTCTCCAGCGCCCGCATCTCGGTGTGCCGCGACACCGCCATCTCGATCGCCGGCACCAGGTCCGCCTTCGAGAACGGCTTGACGATGTACGCCATCGCCCCCGCGTCCCGCGCCCGGTCCACCAGCTCCCGCTGCGAGAACGCCGTCAGCATCAGCACCGGAGCCAGGTGCTTCTCGTGGATCTGCTCCGCGGCCGACAGCCCGTCCAGCACCGGCATCTTCACGTCGAAGATCGCCAGATCCGGCTTCAGCTCCTCCACGAGCTTCACCGCCGTCGCCCCGTCCCCCGCTTCGCCGACGACGGTGTACCCCTCCTCCTCGAGCATCTCCTTGAGGTCGAGGCGGATCAACGCCTCGTCCTCGGCGATCACGATCCGGGTGATCTGGGGCGTATCGGTCTCAAGCGGCTGTGCCTGCTCGTCGGCGGTGCTCACGGGGCTCCTAGTTCCGGCGGGGTACTGCATGCACGAGGGTACCTAGACACGGTATGTTTGAACTCAGCAGGGTCGGGGGGCAACCTTCGAATCTGCGCATGCCCCGGTAGTCCAGCGGGAGAGACACGGCACTCAAAACGCCGCCAGCGTGGGTTCGAATCCCACTCGGGGCACTTTTCCTTCGATTCCAAAGTCATTTAGGGTAACCTAATGCTTGGCGATCTTCATCCGTCCGGGTGGAAACTGTCCAATTCGCCCGCGCATTCAGCCTACGCTGCGCAAGATCACCCGTATGGCAGTTCGATCCACGCGTGAAGAAGCCGTCCTGCTGCTACGCCAGGGCACCCGAAACTGTGACGTCTCCCGCCGGCTCGGGGTCCCATCCGGCACCGTCTCGTGGTGGAAGCAACAGGATCGTGCCAAGCACGGAAATTTCCCCGCCCCTGAGCGCACCACATGCCCCCGCTGCTACGCCGACGAGCTCAACCACCCGGCCTATGCCTACTTGCTCGGCGCCTACCTGGGCGACGGCCACATCACCCGCTCAAAGCTGTGCCGGGCCCAGAGCTTGTTCATCACTTGCGACGACAAGTGGCCGGGAGTCATGGATTCCATCGAGCAAGCCATGCGTCAGGTATTTCCGAGGAACAACACCTACCGGCTGCAGCGCCCCGGCTGTCACAACGTCAAGCTCCACTCAGTTCACCTGACCTGCCACTTTCCCCAACACGGCCCTGGCAAGAAGCACGAGCGCACCATAGCCCTGGCCCCCTGGCAACAGGAGATCGTCGACGAGCACCCCTGGGAGTTCCTGCGCGGGCTGATCCACTCCGACGGCTGCCGCATCACCAACTGGGCCACCCGCACAGTCCGTGGCGTCACAAAGCGCCACGAATACCCGCGATACTTCTTCACCAACACCTCGACCGACATCATCGCCCTCTTCACCGCCACCCTCGACGCCGTCGGCGTCCAGTGGAAGGCCGCGATCCCCCGCCCCACCGGCCAGGTCAACATCTCCGTCGCCCGCAAGGACTCCGTGGCCCTCATGGACGCCCACATCGGCCCCAAGTACTGACGGCGGCGCGGNCCCCCCCCCCGCCGATGGGCCGCTCAGGCGTCCAGGGTTCCCACGTGGTGGACGCGGACGAGGTTGGTGGAGCCGGCGAGGCCGGGTGGGGAGCCGGCGGTGATGACGACGATGTCGCCCTTCTGGCAGCGGCCGAGGGAGAGCAGGGCCGCGTCGACCTGTTCGACCATCTGGTCGGTGGTCGGGGCGAACGGGCCGAGGAAGGTCTCCACGCCCCAGGTGAGGGCGAGTTGGCTGCGCACGGCGGGCTCGTAGGTGAAGGCGAGCACCGGGATCGGCGAGCGGTAGCGGGTCAGCCGGCGGGCGGTGTCGCCGGACTGGGTGAAGGCGATCAGGTACTTGGCGTGCAGGAAGTCGCCGATCTCGGCGGCCGCGCGGGCGACGGCGCCGCCCTGGGTGCGCGGCTTGCTGCCCGCGGTCAGCGGGGGGAGGCCGGCGGCGAGGATGTCGTTCTCGGCGGCTTCGATGATCCGGGCCATGGTCTTGACCGTCTCGACGGGGTACTTGCCCACCGAGGTCTCCCCGGAGAGCATCACCGCGTCGGTGCCGTCGAGGACGGCGTTGGCGACGTCGGAGGCCTCGGCGCGGGTCGGCCGGGAGGCGTTGATCATCGAGTCGAGCATCTGGGTGGCCACGATGACCGGCTTGGCGTTGCGCCGGGCCAGCTTGATGGCGCGCTTCTGGACCAGCGGGACCTGTTCGAGGGGCATCTCCACGCCCAGGTCGCCGCGGGCCACCATGATGCCGTCGAAGGCGTCCACGACGGACTCGAGGTCCTCCACCGCCTGCGGCTTCTCGATCTTGGCGATGACCGGGACGTACCGCCCCTCCTCCGCCATGATCCGGTGGACGTCCTCGATGTCGCGCCCGCTCCGGACGAAGGAGAGCGCGATCAGGTCGGCCCCGGTGCGCAGCCCCCACCGCAGGTCGGCGACGTCCTTGTCGCTGAGTGCGGGGACGGAGACGGCGACGCCGGGGAGGTTGAGGCCCTTGTGGTCGGAGACCAGGCCGCCCTCGATGACGAGGCACCGCACCCTGGGGCCGTCGACGGCGACGACTTCGAGGGTGACCCGGCCGTCGTCGACCAGGATGCGTTCGCCGCGGCTGACGTCGCCGGCGAGTCCGGAGTAGGTGGTTCCGCAGCCGTCCTTGTCCCCCACGACGCCCTTGTCGGTGGAGATGGTGAACTCGTCGCCGCGTTCGAGGAGTACCGGCCCGTGGGCGAAGGTGTCGAGCCGGATCTTCGGGCCTTGAAGGTCGACGAGGACGCCGACGCTGCGGCCGGTCTCGTCGGCGGCCTTGCGGACGCGGCGGTAGCGTTCCTCGTGCTCGGCGTGCGTGCCGTGGCTGAGGTTGAATCGGGCGATGTCCATTCCGGCGTCGACCAGGGATTTGATCTGGTCGTACGAGTCGGCGGCGGGCCCGAGGGTGCAGACGATTTTTGCTCGGCGCATAGTGCTGAGACTAGGCATTACCGGCGCGTAACAACGAGGCGGGTCCGGCTTGCGGGATGACCTTTGGCGTAAGGCGAGTTGAACAATCTGACACATCCTCGGACCGGTGTGCGAGCGCCGCCTCCGGGGCCTCTCCGGGCGCTCCGGCGAACGGGTCGGTCGATGCGATTCCGTGAAGGGGTGTTCACCCTTCGTTCATCGTGGCTTCCGTTGCCGCTCCCCGCCCGGCGGGACGCTCGTCACCCCCGGGTGACACCCCGGAGGTTCCGGGTGACCACCCGGACGACGTAGAGGACGCGGCAGAAGTCGCGTACGAGGGGGAGGCGTTCGGCATGAAACGCGGCGCACTGGGGGCGGTGCTGATCCTGGCCCTGCTGGGCTGGGTGGCCTACGCGCTGATCCCCGAGGGGGGCAACGGGGGGTCCGGCCCGGCCACGGTCACGGTCACCGGCCTGATCGGCTCGGAGAAACGCAACTTCTTCGAAGACCCGAACGTCAAGGCCGAGTTGAAGAAGAAGGGCCTGGAGGTCCGGACGGACTCGACCGGCTCCTGGACGATGAGCGAGCAGGCGAAGAGCACCCAGGGGCTGGACTTCGCCTTCCCGGCGAGTGCCGCGCCGGCCCGGGAGATCCAGCAGAACTGGGGGCTGAAGGACTCGCCGCTGGTGCCGTTCTACTCCCCGCTGGTGATCGTGACGCACAAGCCGGTGGCGGAGATCCTGAAGCAGAACCAGCTGGCGGAGCACGACGACGGCCCCAAGGGTGTCTGGACGTTCAAGATGGACAAGTACGTGGAGGCGCTGACGGCCGGCCGGAAGTGGAAGGACCTCGCGGGCTCCGAGAAGGACCCGGAGCTGACCGGCCCGGTGTTCGTGTCCACCACCGACCCGGACACCTCCTCCTCGGGCGCGATGTACGTGGCGCTGCTGTCCTACATCGCGAACGGCAACCAGGTGGTGCAGGACGACGCCGGTGTCGACGCCGTCCGGAAGGTCCTGGTCACCGCGAACGGCCACCAGGGCATGCAGAAGATCAGCAGCGACGAGCCGTTCCGCGACTTCTTCGCGGGCGTCGGCACGCTGGTCTTCGCGTACGAGTCGCAGGCCGCCGCGCTCCCGCTGCAGGGCAAGGACACCGGGGACATGGTGGTGATGTACCCGGACACCACGGTCCAGTCGGACCACACCCTGGTGGCCCGGACGGACGGCGGCCGCAAGCTGGCCGACGCGCTGCAGAACGACCCGGTGCTGCGCGAGCTGGAGGCCCACTACGGCTTCCGCCCGCAGGCCGACCAGGAGGCCTTCTGGAAGCAGCTGAACGGGAAGTCGCCGCAGTTCGCGCCCGACCTGAGGAAGTCCGGGTTCAAGCAGGCCACGCTGCCCTCGCTGGAGAACCTCACCAAGCTGACCACCGCGGCGAAGGGCGGGAGCCCCAAGTGAACCTCCGTACGAACCCCCGGGGCCGGCTGGCCGCGGCCCTGCTGGCCGCGCTCGCCGCGGTGACCGCCTGTACCTCCTCCGGCGGCGACGGGCCCGGCCCGCGGCCCTCCGACCCGCCCGCCGAGACCGCCCGGCCCGGGGTGCTGCGCATCCTGGCGGGCAGTGAACTGCAGGACCTGGCCCCGGTCCTGGAGGACGCCCGGAAGGCCACCGGGGTGACCGTGCAGTTCTCCTGGACGGGCACCCTGGACGGCGCGGACGCGGTGTCCTCGGGCCGGGCCGACGGCAAGTACGACGCGGTGTGGTTCCCGTCCAACCAGTACCTGCGGCTGGACCCGGCCGGGAAGTCGAAGGTGCTGTCGGAGACCCCGGTGATGGTCTCGCCGGTGGCGATCGGGGTGCGTTCCTCGGTCCTCGGCGACCTCGGCTGGGGTGACGGTTCGAAGGTCACCTGGGCGCAGGTCGGCGACGCGGCCGCGGCCGGCAAGCTGACCTACGGGATGGCCGATCCGTCGCGTTCCAACTCCGGCTTCTCCACCCTGGTGGCGGTCGCCTCGGCGTTCTCCAAGGCTGACGGGGCGCTGGCCGAGGCGGACGTGCAGAAGGCGACGCCGCAGCTGAAGCAGTTCTTCACCGGCCAGAAGCTGACCTCCGGCTCCTCGGGCTGGCTGGCGCAGGCGTACAGCCGGGCCGAGTCGGGCCTGGTGGGCGCGCTGGTGAACTACGAGTCGGTGCTGCTGTCGATGAACAGGACGCTGTCGCCGCAGCAGCAGCTGACGGTGGTGCGCCCGGTGGACGGCGTGGTGTCGGCGGACTACCCGCTGTCGCTGCTGTCCGCGGCCGCGCCGGACCAGCGCGACGCCTTCCAGCGGCTGACCTCGTACCTGCTCAAGGACGAGGTGCAGAAGCGCATCTCCGAGACGACGCTGCGCCGCCCCGCGACGGTGGGCGTGGCCCCGGCGGCCGGGCTGCCGACGGACCGCCGCCGGGAGCTGCCGTTCCCGGGCACCCGGGCGGTCGCGGACGGCCTGCTGGCCTCCTACCAGAACGACCTGCGCCGCCCGTCCCGGACGGTGTACGTGCTGGACACCTCGGGCTCGATGGAGGGCAACCGGATCGCGGCGCTGAAGTCCGCGCTGGGCCGGCTGACGGGGGCGGACGACACCCGCGGGGTGCGCCGCTTCCGCAACCGCGAGGAGGTCACCCTGGTGTCCTTCGCGTCCTCGGTGAAGTGGTCCAAGACGCACGTCGTGCCCGCCACCGGGAGCCAGCCCGGCCCGCAGGACGAACTGGCGGCGATCAACACGGACGTGCAGTCGCTGGCGGCCTCGGGCGGGACGGCGGTGTACGGCTCGCTGGAGGAGGCGTACCGGGTGATCGAGCGGCAGCAGGCGGCGGCGAACGACGACCGGTTCACCTCGATCGTGCTGATGACGGACGGGGAGAGCAACTCCGGCCCCACGGACTCCGACTTCAAGCGCTTCCACGACGGGCTGCCGGCCTGGGAGAAGTCGATCCCGGTGTTCCCGATCAAGTTCGGCGAGGCGGCGGTGAACCAGCTGCAGGGGATCGCGGACGTGAGCGGCGGCAAGCTGTTCGACGGCTCGGGCTCGCTGGACGGGGCGTTCGAGGAGATCCGTGGCTACCAGTGACGGTCCGGTCCGGCAGCCGTGGCGGTACCTGGGGTCGAACAAGAACTGGGCCGGCCTGGCGGGGGCCGCCGTCGGGGCGGGGCTGCACCAGATCGGGCTCGGCGGGAACCTGTGGCCGGGGGTGGTGGCCGCCCTGTACGGGGTGGGCGCGCTGGTGATGCCCGACCGCAGGACCGACCCGCCCGTGGAGCCCCCGGCGCCGATCCCGCACCCGGCCCCGGACCCGGGCCCGCTGACGACGGATCCGCCGACGCCGGGCCCCGGAGCGGGCACGCCGTCCGGATCGGCGTCGGCCGCCACGGGGGTCCCGGCACCCCCGCCGCCGTCCGACCCCGAGCTGGAGGAGCTGGCCGCCTACCTGGGCGACCTGTCCCTGCCGCCCTCGGCCGGGGTGGACGCCCTGCTGGCGGCGCTGCGCGCGGCCGGCCCGGGCCCGGTGACGGAGCGGATCGTCCGGCACCGGCTGCCGCTCGCGGTGGCCGGCTACCTGCGGGCGCTGACCTGGCGGCCGTGGGCGGGTCCGGGTGCTCCGGACCCGGCGGCGGAGCTCGGCCGGGAGGTGGTCCTGCTGACCGCCGAGCTGGCCTGACCCGGGGTCGCCTCCCAGGTCAGGCCCGCCGGGGCGCCCATATCACCCCCGGCCCCACCCGTTCCCGTCATGAACGAGTCGCCAAGATCTCACCTCTTGGACAGGTCCGGGGGCTATTCAGCGACCGGGCCCGCACGGCACACTTCTACGCGCGTCCCTCTACGCGCGTCGACGCAGCGACGCCGCACCGCCGTGATGCGGCGGCGCGGTGACGCGGCAACGCGGTGACGCACCCGCACTCACGTACACAAGTTGACGGTCCAGCTGCCGTCGCCCTCCTCGGGAGAGTCGTCCATGCCCCTGAACCGCCGTGACTTCGTCACCCGGTCCGCCGCCACCGCCGCCGGTGCCGCCATCGTCGGCGGTTCCGCCGTGGCCGCCGCCCCCTCCGCCGCGGCCGCCGAGCCGGACACGGCGGCCGCCAAGGGCCGGCAGCGCAAGCCGCGCAAGCAGGCCTTCACCGTCATGGGCACCACCGACCTCCACGGCCGGGTGCTGAACTGGGACTACTTCACCGACGCCGAGTACGTCGACAAGGCCCACAACGCGGTCGGTCTCGCCAAGATCTCCACCCTGGCCAACCAGGTGCGCGAGGAGAAGGGCTGGAACCGCTGCCTGCTGATCGACTCCGGTGACATCATCCAGGGCACCCAGCTGACCTACTACTACGCCCGGATCGAGCCGATCGCCACCGACGGCGACACCGTGCCGGACCACCCGATGGCCGTCGCCATGAACCTCATGGAGTACGACGCCGCCGCGCTCGGCAACCACGAGTTCAACTACGGCATCCCGACCGTCAAGGCCTTCGAGGACCAGCTGGAGTTCCCGCTGCTGGGCGCCAACGCGCTGCACGCGAAGAACGAGAAGCCGGCCTTCCCGCCGTACGTGATCAAGGAGCTGCACCTCGGCGAGGGCAAGCCGCTGAAGGTCGGCATCCTGGGCCTCACCAACCCGGGCATCGCGATCTGGGACAAGGCCAACGTCAGCGGCCAGATGGTCTTCCCGGGCATCGTGGAGACCGCCGCCAAGTACGTGCCGCGGATGAAGGCGGCGGGCGCGGACGTCATCGTGGTCTCGGCGCACTCCGGCATCGACGAGGCGACCACCTACGGCGACCAGCTGCCCTGGCCCGAGGACGCCTCGGGCGAGATGGCGGAGACCGTCCCGGACATCGACGCGGTGCTGGTGGGCCACACCCACAAGGAGGTCCCGCAGCGCCTGATCGTCAACAAGAAGACCGGCAAGACGGTCGTGCTCTCCGAGCCGCTCTGCTGGGGCCAGCGCCTGAGCTGCTTCGACTTCGAGGTCGAGTTCGCCGACGGCGCCTGGAAGGTCACCTCGGTCTCCTCGCGGGTGCTGAACTCCAACACCGTGCCGGAGAACCCGGAGATCACCAACGCGCTGACCGAGCAGCACAAGAAGGTCGTCGCGTACGTCAACCAGAACATCGGCACCAGCAAGATCGAGCTGTCGATCGCCGAGGCCCGCTTCAAGGCCACGCCGATCATCGACCTGATCGGCCGGGTCCAGGCCGACGCCGTCAAGGCCGCCCTGGCCGGCGGCCAGTACGCCGACCTGCCGGTGCTCGCCCAGGCCGCCCCGTTCAACCGCACCGCCGTGATCCCGGCCGGCCAGGTCAAGCTGCGCGACGCCGCGGGCCTCTACATCTACGAGAACACCCTGGAGGCCCGCATCCTGACGGGCGCCCAGCTCAAGGACTACCTGGAGTTCTCGGCCAAGTACTACAACCAGCTCGCCCCGGGCGCCCCGGTCGACAAGGACGCCCTGACCGGCGCCGAGGCCACCCCGGACTACAACTACGACTCGCTCTACGGCCTGAGCTACGACATCGACATCGCCCAGCCGAAGGGGCAGCGGATCCTCAACCTGTCCTTCCAGGGCAAGCCGATCGACCCCGCCGCCCAGTTCGTCCTGGCCGTCAACAACTACCGCGCCAACGGCGGCGGCAACTTCCCGCACGTGGCCAAGGCGAAGCTGGTCTGGTCGAACTCCGACGAGATCCGCAACACCATGATCGCCTGGGTGAAGGCCAAGGGCGTCCTGGACCCGGCCGACTTCTTCACCAACTCCTGGCGCCTGGTCCGCGCCGGCCAGCCGGTCTTCTGACCGCCGCTCCCGCCCCACCGAGGCGCCGCCGGGCCCGTCCGCCCGGCGGCGCCTCGCCGCGTCCGGGGCGGTGGGAGGATGCTCGCATGGTCGAGTCGGATCACCGAGTCCTCACGTACGCACGCACGCTGGTCCCACCACCAGGCTGGAAGGTCGAAGCCTCCGGTGGCGCGATCATCATCACGGCAAGCCCGTCCACCGCCCACGCACACACCCTCTGGCTCGTCCGCCACCAACTCGACGCGCACTGCCCGTCCGACCTGATGCCAAGTGAGAACACCGACCTCGTCTCCCCGGGCATCAGCAGGCTACGCAACCCCGACCTGACGTATTTCCCTTGCTCCGTCGTCGAATCCGGCGGCAACGAGGTGCCCGCCGAGCAGGCGGCCATCGCGGTGGAGATCGTCTCCCCGTCGAACCCCGAGAACGACCTGGTCGGCAAGGTCCGCGACTATCCGCTGATGGGCATCCCGCTGTACCTGCTGATCGACCCGCGCACCGGCGCCGTCACGCTCTACTCCGAGCCCTCCGCCACCGGCTACCACCGGCAGTGGACCGGCAAGTTCGGCGACCGGGTGCCGATCCCGGCCCCCTTCGACTTCGAACTCGCCACCGACGGCCTCGTCCGCTACCCGGCCTGACCCACTCGCCCGTCGAGACGATCGGACATCTGACGGAGACTTGAGGATATTCATCGGCTCGCCCGCCCTCCCTATCGTTGAACACATCGAGAACGGCCCCACGGGGGGCCTGGGTTGACCGGAGTGGGAGTGAGTGCGATGCGTGCGATCGTTCAGCGGGAATTCGGCGGGCCCGAGGTCATGGAGGTCGCCGAGGTGGAGCGTCCGCGGCTGCTGAGCGGCGAGGTGCTGGTGCGGGTGAAGGCGGCCGGGGTGAACCCGGTGGACGTGGCGGTGCGGGCGGGGCTGTTCCCGCTGCTGGGCGAGCCGCCGTTCACGGTGGGCTGGGACCTCTCCGGGGTGGTCGAGGAGGCCGCGCCCGGCGCCCGGTACCGGGTGGGCGAGGAGGTGTACGGGATGCCGTTCTTCCCCCGGGCCGCGAACGCCTACGCCGAGTACGTGGCCGCGCCGTCGCGCCAGCTGGCCCGCAAGCCCGCCTCGGTCGGCCACGTGGAGGCCGCCGCGCTGCCGCTGGCCGCGCTGACCGCCTGGCAGGGCCTGGTGGACTTGGCGAAGGTCGGCGAGGGGCAGCGGGTGCTGGTCCACCGGGCGGCGGGCGGTGTCGGCCACTTCGCCGTGCAGATCGCCAAGGCCCGCGGCGCGTACGTGATCGCGCTGGCGAGCGAGCCCAAGCACGCCTTCCTCAAGGAGCTCGGCGCCGACGAGGTCGTCGACTACCGCACCACCGACTACACCCAGGCGGTCAAGGACGTGGACGTCGTCTTCGACTCGTCCTCCGAGAACACCCGGGCGCTGGAGGTGCTGAAGCCGGGCGGCGTCCTGGTGAGCATCATGGAGCACCACGACCGTGAGCTCGCCGCCGCGATCGAGGCGGCCGGCCGCCACTTCGCGGGCGTCTCCGTGGAGCCGGACTACGCCGCGCTGGAGGAGATCGCCGCCCTGGTGGACGAGGGCCGGATCCGTCCGCACGTCGCTCAGGCCTTCCCGCTGGCCGAGGTCGGCCGGGCGCACGAGCTGGTGGCCTCCGGTACCGTCCAGGGCAAGGTCGTGCTCACCGTCGACTGAGCACCTCGGCCGAGGGCGGACCACCGTGGAAGGCACCGAAGGGGGACGGGCGTTGGACATCCTGACCGAGGCACTGGGCTCGATGCGGACGGCGTACCCGTCCTCCGTCCGCACCGAGGGCCGCGCCCCCTGGGCCCTGCGCCTGCCCCCGGTGCTCGGCGCCGGCTTCCACGTGGTGCTGTACGGCACCTGCTGGCTGCTCCCGCTGGGCATCGGGAACGGCACCGGGGAGAGCACCGGGCGGCACGAGCCGATAGCCCTCAGCCCGGGCGACGTCGTGTTCCTGCGGGACGGCGGCGGCCACGTCCTCGCCGACCACCCGGACACCCCGCCGGTGGACGCCCGGGACTGCGAGGCGGACTCCGCCCCGCCGATCGGCACCGTGTCGCTGGGCGGTGGCGGCGCCCGTACCAGCCTGCTGTGCGGCAACTACCACCTGGACCAGGGCCGCCCGCATCCGATGGTCCGCCAGCTGCCGGCCCTGATCCACCTGCCGACCCGGCACGGCCGTCACCCCGAACTGGCCGCCGCCGTACAGCTGTTGGGCAGTGAGCTGGAGAATCCGCGGATCGGTTCGACCGGGATCGTGCCGGCCCTGATCGACTCGCTGCTGCTGTACATCCTGCGGGCCTGGTTCGAGGACCAGCCCGCCGCGTCCGCCGCCGGCTGGGCGGCGGCGCTGCGGGACGCCGCGGTCGCCCCGGCGCTGGAGGCGATCCACGAGGCGCCGGCCACCCCGTGGACGGTGGAGTCGCTGGCGGACCGGGCGGGCCTGTCCCGGGCCGCTTTCGCCCGCCGGTTCACCACCATGGTGGGCGAGCCGCCGATGGCGTACCTGACCCGTTGGCGGATGACCACGGCGGCCCGGCTGCTGCGCGAGTCGGAGGCGCCGCTGACCTCGGTCGCGGCGCAGACCGGCTACGGCTCGGAGTACGCCTTCGCGAAGGCGTTCAAGCGGGAGTTCGGCCTGGCCCCCGGCGGTTACCGCCGGGAGGCCCGCGCCGCGTAGTCCCAGGGCGTCAGAACGGGAACCGCGCCCGCCCGTGCTGCACCGAGATCCACTTCAGCGTGGTGAAGGCGTCCACCGTGCACTCGCCGTTGAGCCGCCCGACGCCGGAGTTCTTCTCGCCGCCGAACGGCACCCCGGGCTCGTCGGCGATGGTGCCGCCGTTGACGTGGATCATGCCGGTCTCGATCCGCTGGGCGAGCCGCACCCCGCGTTCGACGTCGGCGGTGTGCACGGCGCCGCTGAGTCCGAACGGCGAGTCGTTGGCGAGCCGCACGGCCTCGTCCTCGCCGTCGAAGGGCAGCAGCAGCACCACGGGGCCGAACAGTTCGCGCCGCAGGATCGGCGCGTCCTCGGCGAGGTCGGTGAGGACGGTCGGTGCCATCAGGCTGCCGGTGGTGGTGCCGCGCAGCAGGGCGGTGGCGCCGGCGGCGACCGCCTGGTCGATCTGGGTGGAGAGGGCGTCGGCCTGGACGGTGTTGATCAGCGGGCCGATGTGGGTGGCCGGGTCCTTGGGGTCGCCGACGGTGAGCGAGGCGACCTTGGCGACGAACTTCTCGGTGAACTCGGCCTGGACGCTGCGGTCGACGAGGACGCGGTTGGCGGACATGCAGACCTGGCCCTGGTGGACGAAGCGGCTGAACACCGCCGCGTCCACGGCGTAGTCGAGGTCGGCGTCGTCGAGGACGATCAGCGCGCTGTTGCCGCCGAGCTCCAGGACGGACCGCTTGAAGTGCGCGGCGGCGACGGTGCCGACGTGCCGGCCGACCTTGTCGGAGCCGGTGAAGGAGATCACCTTGGGCACCGGGTGCTCGATGAAGCTGTCGCCGATCTCGGCGATGTCGGTGATCACGACGTTCAGCAGGCCGGGCGGCAGGCCCGCGTCCTCGAAGATCTTCGCGATCAGGCCGCCGCCGACCACCGGGGTCTCCTGGTGCGGCTTGAGGACGACGCCGTTGCCGAGGGCGAGGGCCGGGGCGACGGCCTTGAGGGCCAGGAACAGCGGGAAGTTGAACGGGCTGATCACCCCGACCACGCCGACCGGCAGCCGGTAGAGCCGGTTCTCCTTGCCCGGGGCGGGCGAGGGCAGCAGCCGGCCCTCGGCGGCCACGGACAGGTGCAGGCACTCCCGCAGCATGTCCTTGACGAGCGAGAGCTCGAAGCCCGCCTTCAGGGCGGTGCCGCCGAGTTCGGTCATGATCGCCGCGACGATCTCCGGCTCGCGCTCCTCGAAGAGGCGCAGCGCGCGCTCGAAGACCAGCCGCCGCTCGTAGGGGCTGGTGGCGGCCCATTCCTTCTGGACGCGCTCGGCGGCGCGGTAGGCGCGGTCGACCTCGTCGACGGTGGCGACGGTGATGCCGGCGAGCTTGTCACCCGTGTAGGGGTCGACGTCGACGATGTCCCAGGAGCCGCTGCCGCTGCACCACTCGCCGTCGATGTACTGCAGCGCCAACTCGGAGAAGTACGACATCTGCTCCCTCTCGTGCACGACCTGATGGGACATCATCGTACTGACGTATCAGAGCTCCTGGCGTATCGCATACAGCAGATCCCTGGTCCGCGCCGGTTCCAGGCTGTCGGCGACCAGGGCGTCCATGGCGTGCCGGTACTCCGCGACCTCGGCGGGTTTGTCCAGGTAGAGCGCGGTGGTGAACTGCTCCAGGTAGACGACCTCGGAGAGCTCCCGCTCGGCGAAGCCCAGCACCGTGAACGCGCCGCTCTCGGCGGACAGTCCGGCGTTGCCGAACGGCAGCACCTGCAGCCGGACGTTGGGCAGTTCGCCGAGTTCCAGCAGCCGGTCCAGCTGGCCGCGCATCAGCTCGGGCCCGCCCCAGGGCCGGCGCAGCGCGGCCTCGTCCAGGACGGCGACCAGCCGCGGCGCGCGTTCGCCGGTGAGCAGCGCCTGGCGCCTGATCCGTACGTCGACCCGGCGCTCGATCTCCTCGGCCCCGTGGTCGTGGCTGCCGGCGGTGACGACGGCCCGGGCGTAGTCGGCGGTCTGCAGCAGCCCGTGGACGAACTGGACCTCGTAGCTGCGGATCTCGGCGGCGGCCTCCTCCAGCCCGAGGTAGTTCTGGAACCAGCCGGGCAGCACGTCGCCGTACTCGTGCCACCAGGAGCTGGCGTTGGCGTCCCGGACCAGCCCGAGGACGTCGGCGCGCTCCTGCTCGGCCTCGACGCCGTAGAGGGTCAGCAGGTCGGCGACGTCGCGCTCCTTGAAGCCGACCCGGCCGAGCTCCATCCGGCTGATCTTGGACTCCGAGGCGCGGATCGAGTACCCGGCCTCCTCCCGGCTGACGCCTCTGGCCTCGCGGAGCTTGCGCAGCTGGGTGCCGAGCAGTAGGCGCCGTACCGTCGCGCCCCCACCTGCCTGAGTCGTGCCCATCGAAGTCAACCTCCGCACTCGCGCAGCCCCCCGGCCGTCGGCGGCAGTCTGCCACCTGGCACCGACGAACAACAGCCCGTGCAGAGACCCTTTCCGGCCGCTGTGAGAACGCTGTGGCTCCGCTGTGAGCCGACCCCGGAAACGCGAAGGCCCCGGAGAACGCGAAGGCCCCGGAGAACGCGACGGCGCCCGCCCTCCAACTGGTCGGGGAAGAGGGCAGGCGCCAGGAGACCGCGTTGGCCCGGCGACTCTGACGGGGCAGCGGGTTGAGCTCCCGGCGATGCGGCGCCGGGGGTTCGGGGGGGCCGGTCGGACCGTCAGACCACCAGGGGGCGGTCCGTGGGTCGGATCGGGGCGGGAAGCGGGGTCTTGCCGCCCAGGTACTTGTCCACCGCGGCGGCGGCCGAACGGCCTTCCGCGATGGCCCAGACGATCAGCGACTGGCCTCGGCCGGCGTCTCCGCAGACGTACACGCCATCGACATTGGTGGCGAACCGGCCGTCGCGGGCAATGTTACCCCGCGCGTCGAGGTCGGCTCCCAGCTGCTCGACCAGCCCGTTCTTCACATCCGTACCGGTGAAGCCCATGGCCAGGGTGACCAGCTGCGCCGGGATGGACCGCTCGGTGCCCGGCACGGCCTCGAAGCGGCCGTCCTTGAACTCCACCTCGACGAGGTGCAGCTCCTGGACGTTGCCGTCCTCGTCGCCGGTGAAGCGGGTGGTGTTGACGGAGTAGATCCGCTCGCCGCCCTCCTCGTGGGCGGAGGTGACCTTGTACGTCATCGGCATGGTCGGCCACGGCTGGTGCCCGGGCCGCTCCTCGCCGGGCCGCGGCATGATCTCCAGCTGGGTGACGGAGGCCGCGCCCTGCCGGTGGGCGGTGCCGACGCAGTCCGCGCCGGTGTCGCCGCCGCCGATGACCACGACGTGCTTGCCCTTGGCGCTGATCGGGGACTCGACGAAGTCGCCCTCCTGCACCTTGTTGGCCAGCGGCAGGTACTCCATGGCCTGGTGGACGCCCTTGAGCTCACGCCCGGGCACCGGCAGGTCGCGGGCGGTGGTGGCGCCGGCCGCGACGACGACCGCGTCGAAGCGCTCGCGCAACTGCTGCCCGGTGATGTCCTCGCCGACGTTCACGCCGGTGCGGAACCGGGTGCCCTCCGCGCGCATCTGCTCGATGCGGCGGTTGATGTGGCGCTTCTCCATCTTGAACTCGGGGATGCCGTACCGCAGCAGGCCGCCGATCCGGTCGGCCCGCTCGTACACCACGACGGTGTGCCCGGCGCGGGTGAGCTGCTGGGCGGCGGCGAGGCCGGCCGGGCCGGAGCCGACGACGGCGACGGTCTTGCCGGAGAGCCGCTCGGGCACCTGCGGGGTGACGCCGCCGCGGTCCCAGGCCTTGTCGATGATGGTGACCTCGACGTTCTTGATGGTCACCGCGTCCTGGTTGATGCCGAGGACGCACGCGGACTCGCACGGGGCCGGGCAGAGGCGGCCCGTGAACTCCGGGAAGTTGTTGGTGGCGTGCAGCCGCTCGATCGCGCCGACGAAGTCGTCCCGGTAGGCGAGGTCGTTCCACTCGGGGATGAGGTTCCCGAGCGGGCACCCGTTGTGGCAGAACGGGATGCCGCAGTCCATGCAGCGGCCGGCCTGCTTGGTGATGATCGGCAGGAGGCTGCGCTCGACGTAGACCTCGTTCCAGTCACGGAGACGAACGTCGACCGGGCGGCGCTCCGCCAGCTGCTTGGGCGTGGTCAGGAAGCCCTTGGGGTCAGCCATTAGCCGCCTCCATCATCTTGCGAGTGGTCTCGGCCTCGGAGAGGCCATCGCGCTCAGCGGCGTCCTTGGCGGCGAGCACTGCCTTGTAGTCGGTCGGCATGATCTTGGAGAAGCGGGAGACCCCGCTGCCCCAGTCGGCCAGGAGCTCGGCGGCGACGGTGGAGCCGGTCTCCTCGTAGTGCTGCTGCACGGTCTCGCGCAGCCACTCGCGGTCGTCGGCGGTGGGGGCTTCGATGCCCACCATGCCGTCGTTGACGTTGGCGGGGCGCAGGTCCAGGACGTACGCGATGCCGCCGGACATGCCCGCCGCGAGGTTGCGCCCGGTCTCGCCGAGGACGACGACCCGGCCGCCGGTCATGTACTCCAGGCCGTGGTCGCCCACGCCCTCGACGACCAGGGTGGCGCCGGAGTTGCGGACGGCGAAGCGCTCGCCGGCCTTGCCGCGCAGGTGGATCCGGCCGCCGGTGGCGCCGTAGCCGATGGTGTTGCCGGCGATGACGTGGTTCTGGGCGCCGTTGCCGATGGCCGCGGCCTCGCGGGCCGGGCGGACGACGACCACGCCGCCGGAGAGGCCCTTGCCGACGTAGTCGTTGGCGTCGCCCTCGAGCCGCAGCGTCACGCCGCGGGGCAGAAAGGCGCCGAAGGACTGCCCGGCGGAGCCGGTGAAGGTGACGTCGATGGTGCCCTCGGGCAGGCCCTCGCCGCGGTACCGCTTGGTCACCTCGTGGCCGAGCATGGTGCCGACGGTGCGGTTGACGTTGCGGATCGGCAGCTGGATGCGGACGGCGTCGCCGCGCTCCAGGGCGTCCTCGGCCAGCGCGATGAGCTGGTTGTCCAGGGCCTTGTCGAGCGCGTGGTCCTGGGTGGTGGTGCAGTGCCTGGCGGCTCCCTCGGGCAGCTCGGGCACGTGGAAGAGCGGGGCCAGGTCGAGCCCGGCGGCCTTCCAGTGGTCGATCGCGCCCTGGGCGTCGATGTGCTCGGCGTGGCCGACGGCCTCCTCGATCGAGCGGAAGCCCAGCGAGGCCAGGATCTCCCGGACCTCCTCGGCGATGAACTCGAAGAAGTTGACGACGAACTCGGGCTTGCCGGAGAACCGGTCGCGGAGCACCGGGTTCTGGGTGGCGACGCCGACCGGGCAGGTGTCCAGGTGGCAGACGCGCATCATGATGCAGCCGGAGACGACCAGCGGGGCGGTCGCGAAGCCGAACTCCTCGGCGCCGAGCAGCGCGGCGATGACGACGTCGCGGCCGGTCTTCAGCTGGCCGTCGGTCTGGACGACGATGCGGTCGCGCAGCCCGTTGAGCAGCAGGGTCTGCTGGGTCTCGGCGAGGCCGAGCTCCCAGGGGCCGCCGGCGTGCTTGAGCGAGGTGAGCGGCGAGGCGCCGGTGCCGCCGTCGTGGCCGGAGACCAGCACCACGTCCGCGTGCGCCTTGGACACGCCGGCCGCGACCGTTCCGACGCCGACCTCGGAGACCAGCTTCACGTGGATGCGGGCCGCCGGGTTGGCGTTCTTGAGATCGTGGATCAGCTGGGCGAGGTCCTCGATGGAGTAGATGTCGTGGTGCGGCGGCGGCGAGATCAGGCCGACGCCCGGGGTGGAGTGCCGGGTCTTGGCGACCCACGGGTACACCTTGTGGCCGGGCAGCTGGCCGCCTTCGCCGGGCTTGGCGCCCTGGGCCATCTTGATCTGGATGTCGTCGGCGTTGACCAGGTACTCGGAGGTGACGCCGAAGCGGCCGGAGGCGACCTGCTTGATCGCCGAGCGGCGCTCCGGGTCGTACAGGCGCTCCGGGTCCTCGCCGCCCTCGCCGGTGTTGGACTTGCCGCCGAGGCGGTTCATCGCGATGGCCAGGGTCTCGTGCGCCTCCATCGAGATGGAGCCGTACGACATGGCGCCGGTGGAGAAGCGCTTGACGATCTCGGAGACCGGCTCGACCTCGTCGACGGGGATCGGCTCGCGGCCGAGGCCGTCCAGCTGGAAGAGGCCGCGCAGGGTCATCAGCCGGGCGGACTGCTCGTTCACCCGGTCCGTGTACTGCTTGAAGATGTCGTACCGGCGGTTGCGGGTGGCGTGCTGCAGCCGGAAGACGGTGTCCGGGTCGAACAGGTGCGGCTCGCCCTCGCGGCGCCACTGGTACTCGCCGCCGATCTCCAGCGCGCGGTGCGCGGCCGGGATGCCGGAGGCCGGGTACGCCTTGGCGTGCCGGGCGGCCGTCTCGCGGGCGATCTCGTCCAGGCCGATGCCGCCGAGCTTGGTGGTGGTGCCGGCGAAGTAGCCGTCCACCAGCTGCTGGGAGAGGCCGATGGCCTCGAAGACCTGGGCGCCGCGGTAGGAGGCGACGGTGGAGATGCCCATCTTGGACATGACCTTGAGCACGCCCTTGCCGAGCGCCTTGATCAGGTTCTTGATGGCCTTCTCGGGCTCGACGCCCTCGATGAAGACGCCCTGCGCGACGAGGTCCTCGACCGTCTCCATGGCCAGGTACGGGTTGACCGCGCCGGCGCCGTAGCCGATGAGCAGCGCGACGTGGTGCACCTCGCGGACGTCGCCGGCCTCGACCAGCAGCGACACCTGGGTGCGCTGCTTGGTGCGGATGAGGTGGTGGTGGATCGCGGAGGTGAGCAGCAGCGAGGGGATCGGGGCGTGCTCGGCGTCCGAGTGCCGGTCGGAGAGCACGATGATCCGGGCGCCGTCGGCGATCGCGGCGTCGGCCTCGGCGGCGATCGTGGCCAGCCGGGAGGCCAGGGCCTCGCCGCCGCCGCCGACCTTGTAGAGGCCGGAGAGCGTGACGGCCTTGAGGCCGGGCTGGTCGCCGTCGGCGTTGATGTGGACGAGCTTGGCCAGCTCGTCGTTGTCGATCACCGGGAAGGTGATGCCGACGGAGCGGCAGGCGGAGGCCTCGGCGGCCAGCAGGTTGCCCTCGGGGCCGAGGTTGGAGAGCAGCGAGGTGACGAGCTCCTCGCGGATGGCGTCCAGCGGCGGGTTGGTGACCTGCGCGAAGAGCTGCACGAAGTAGTCGAACAGCAGGCGCGGCTTCTCGCTCAGCGCGGCGATCGGCGAGTCGGTGCCCATCGAGCCGAGCGCCTCGCCGCCGGTGCGCGCCATCGGCGCGAGGATGACCCGCAGCTCCTCCTCGGTGTAGCCGAAGGTCTGCTGGCGGCGGGTGACGGAGGCGTGGGTGTGCCAGATGTGCTCGCGCTCGGGCAGCTTGGCGAGCTGGATCTGGCCGGCGCCGACCCACTCCTCGTAGGGGTGCTCGGCGGCGAGGGCGGACTTGATCTCCTCGTCCTCGACGATGCGGCCCTCGGCGGTGTCGATCAGGAACATCCGGCCGGGCTGCAGGCGGCCCTTCTTCGTGACCTTCTCCTGGTCGAGGTCGAGCACGCCGACCTCGGAGGAGAGCACGACCAGGCCGTCCTCGGTGATCCAGTACCGGGCGGGGCGCAGGCCGTTGCGGTCGAGTACGGCGCCGATCTGGGTGCCGTCGGTGAACGTGACGCAGGCCGGGCCGTCCCAGGGCTCCATCAGGTTGGAGTGGTACTGGTAGAACGCGCGGCGGGCCGGGTCCATGGTGGCGTGGTTCTCCCACGCCTCCGGGATCATCATCAGCACCGAGTGCGGCAGCGAGCGGCCGCCGAGGTGGAGCAGCTCCAGGACCTCGTCGAAGGAGGCGGAGTCGGAGTGGTCCGGGGTGCAGACCGGGAAGATCCGCTCCAGGCCCTGCCCGTTCCGGTTGGCGGGGATCAGGTCGGTCGCCAGCTGGGACTCGCGGGCGCTCATCCAGTTGCGGTTGCCCTTGACCGTGTTGATCTCGCCGTTGTGCGCGACGAAGCGGTACGGGTGGGCGAGCGGCCAGCTCGGGAAGGTGTTGGTGGAGAACCGCGAGTGCACCAGGCCGATCGCGGACGCGTAGGTGCGGTCCGACAGGTCGGGGAAGAAGGGCTCCAGCTGGCCGGTGGTCAGCATGCCCTTGTAGACGATGGTGCGCGCGGACAGCGACGGGAAGTAGACCCCGGCCTCGCGCTCGGCCCGCTTGCGGACGACGAAGGCGGTCCGGTCCAGCTCGATGCCGGCCCGCTCGCCCTGCGCCAGGAAGAGCTGGCGGAAGCGCGGCATCACGCCGCGCGCGGTGGCGCCGAGCAGGTCGGGGGTGACCGGGACGTCGCGCCAGCCGAGGACGGTGAAGTCCTCCTCGGCGGCGATGGCCTCGATCCGCGCGACGGCGGCGGCGTCCGCCTGGTCGTCGTCGGGCAGGAAGGCGATGCCGACGGCGTAGCGGCCGGCGGCCGGGAGCTCGAAGTCGACCTTGCCGCGCAGGAACGCGTCCGGGATCTGGGTGAGGATCCCCGCGCCGTCGCCGGAGTCCGGCTCGGCGCCGGTGGCGCCGCGGTGCTCCAGGTTGCGCAGGACGGTCAGCGCCTGCTCGACGATGGTGTGGTCGGCGATGCCGGTCAGCGTTGCGACGAAACCGACGCCACAGGCGTCGTGCTCGTTCCGCGGGTCGTACAGGCCCTGAGCAGCAGGTCGCGCATCCGGCACGAGCGCGTACGGCCGGCGGGAGGCGCCGGCCTGGGGCTCGTTGGCGGAGTGCATGGATGCAGACAGCATCGGCTCTCCCGTCGTCGTCTTTCGGCAAGTTGGTGCAAGTAGGGACGACGTTGGCCCTGATGCGGTGGTGCGTGTCGTGCAAGTTACATGATGCCCAGGATCCCGAGAAGCGGAATATCCCGTCCACATGGCGGGACGAGTCGCAGGTCAGGGGGTGTGGGGAGAAGGACGCGCCACAGTGCGCGTCCCGACGATTGTGCCCAACCACCCGCGGCCTGAAACAGGGGCGAAACCGGATCGCCACACAGGCCGATCATGACCGCCTGCGAATCCATTCCGGGAGCTCGCCCACGGATGCGAATCCGCGGCACCGAGGCCCGGATGATGAGACTAGGCCAGGCATGACGCGACGCCCATGTGTGAAACGTCACGCGCTGCCCAGCATAATCATGCAGAGTTCTGGGTCATCCCACAGACACCACCGAGCCCTCCGTGGGGCCTCATCCCACGTGCCCGCCGATCAGCAGGCCCAGCAGATAGGTCACCCCGGCCGCCGCCCCGCCCAGCACCAGCTGCCGCAGCCCGCTGAACCACCAGCTGCGCGCCGTCACCCGGGCCACCACCGCGCCGCACAGGAACAGCCCGGCCGCCGCCAGCACCAGCGCCGGCAGCAGCGAGGTCGCCCCCAGCAGGTACGGCAGCAGCGGCAGCAGCGCGCCGAGCGCGAAGCACAGGAACGACGAGCCGGCCGCGACCAGCGGCGAGGGCAGGTCGGTGGGGTCGACGCCCAGCTCCTCGCGGGCGTGCACCTCCAGGGCCAGCTCCGGATCGGCGGACAGCTGCCGGGCCACCTCGCGGGCCAGCTCCGGCTCCACTCCGCGCGAGACGTACAGCTCGGCCAGCTCGGCCAGCTCGCCGTGCGGGTTGCGGCTCAGCTCCAGCCGCTCGGCCTCGATCTCGGCCTGCACCAGTTCCCGCTGCGAGGCCACCGAGGTGTACTCCCCCGCCGCCATCGAGCAGGCGCCGGCCGCCAGGCCCGCCAGCCCGGTCAGGATCACCGTGCCGTTGGACACCGCGCCGCCGACCACACCGGTCATCAGCGCGAAGTTGGACACCAGCCCGTCCACCGCGCCGAACACGGCCGGACGCAGCCAGCCGCCGTTGACGTCCCGGTGGTGCCCGGCCGCGGGTATCCGGGGCTGGTGTCCGGCGTCCGGCTCCAAGGTGGTCACGCTCATCGTCTCTTCCCCTCCGTCGTCGTTCCTCCGCCCCGACCGTAGCCCTCCTGACCTGCGCACTTCCAGCAAAGTAAGGCTGTCCGAACACGACTGAGGCCACCCTTCGCAAGCCGTGCGAAGGGTGGCCTCAGTCGGGGGGAAGCCCCAGGTCAGATCGGGTTCCTGGCGTCCTTGCCGACGCTCTCGGCCGTGTCGGACACCGCGTCCGCGTCCGTCTTTTCGTCCGCCTGCCGAGACAGCTCGGCGGTCTCGCCCGCCCCGGCGACCTTCTCGGACGGGGCGGCCTTCCCCACTGCGTCAGCCTTCCCGGCCGCGTCGGCCTTCCCGGACGGGCCCTCCGCCGCGGCCTCCTCGGCGTGCGCGGCCGGGTCGATGCTCGCCGGGTCCTCGCGACCGGGCCGCTTCTTGCCGACGATCACCATGTACGCCACGGCGCCCAGGAACACCGCGATGGACACCCAGTCGTTCAGGCGCAGGCCGAAGTAGACGTGCGCCTCGTCGATCCGCAGCCACTCGGTCCAGAACCGGCCCACCGTGTACGCGGCCACGTACAGCGCGAACGCCCGCCCGTGGCCGAGCTTGAAGCGGCGGTCCGCCCAGATCACCAGCAGCGCGACGCCGACGCACCAGAGCGACTCGTACAGGAAGGTCGGGTGGTAGACGCCCTTGACGACCTCGCCGCTGGGCAGCGTCTTGTCGATCTCCAGGCCCCACGGCAGCGTGGTCTCGCGGCCGTACAGCTCCTGGTTGAAGTAGTTGCCCCAGCGGCCCATCGCCTGCGCGAGCGCGATGCCCGGCGCGATGGCGTCGGCGTAGGCGGGCAGCGGCACGCCGCGGCGGCGGGCGCCGATCCAGGCGCCGACGGCGCCCAGCGCGATCGCGCCCCAGATGCCGAGGCCGCCCTCCCAGATCTTGAAGGCGTCCCAGGGGTTCTTCCCCTCGGCGAAGTACAGCCGGCCGCCGTCGGTGATCACGTGGTAGAGGCGGCCGCCGACCAGGCCGAACGGCACGGCCCAGACGGCGATGTCACCGACCGTGTGCTTGGCACCGCCCCGGGCGACCCAGCGCTTGCTGCCGAGCCAGACGGCGGCGACGACACCGAGGATGATGCAGAAGGCGTAGGCGCGCAGCGGGACGGGTCCGAGGTACAGGACGCCCCGCGACGGGCTGGGAATGTAGGCGATATCCATGGCGGTTCCGACGCTACAGGGTCGACGGCCCCGGTCGGACACCCCCGGGGTCACAGATCCCGAACAACGGACCGCGGGCCGGCCGCCGCGTCCTCCCTCCGGAGGGTACGGCGGCCGGCCCGCGGCCGGGGTGCGGGGCTCAGCCGGCGTTCGGCGACGGGTTGTTGGCCTCCGAGGCGGCACTGGTCGGCGCCGGGGTCTGCCCGTTCGAGCCCGCCGTGCCCAGCTGCTTGCCCTGGTTGGCGGCGTCCACCCACTTCACCAGGTTCTCCGGGGTGATCTCGTCGTTGCCGTTCTTCGGATAGACCGGCTGGCCGTTGAGCAGCACCGTCGGGGTGGACTTGTAGCTGGACTTGTCGAAGTCCTGCTGCACCGAGGAGACCCACCCGCCGTACTTGTTGTCGTTGACGCAGGCCCGGAACCCGGGCGTGTCCAGGCCGTTGACCTGCTTCGCCAGGTTGAGGAGGACGGCCTTGTTGCCGAAGGCGTCGTTGGTCTCGTCCGGCTGGTTGCGGTACAGCACGTCGTGGAAGTCCCGGAAGTGCCCGGCGTCCTGGGCGCAGGCCAGCGCGTTGGCGCCGGTCCTGGAGCCCTTGCCCGGCACGGCCCGGTCGATGAACGACACGATGTGGTAGTTGGTGTAGACCTTGCCGGCGTCCTCCAGCTGGTCGATCGTCGACGAGAACTCCCGCTCGAAGATGCCGCAGGCGGGGCAGCGCGGGTCCTCGTAGACGGTGAGGACGGCGGGCGCGTTGCCCGCGCCGACCGGGATGACCAGGTTCTTGTCGCCGATGGTCCCGGCCGGGGCGGCGGTCGGGGTCTCCGGCTTGGAGCGCTCGTTCTGCACCACGACGCCGGTGACCACGGCGGCGGCGATCACCGCGAGCACGGCGCCGCCGACGATCAGCTTCTTCTTGCGCCGGGAGGAGGCCTCCTCGGCCGCCCGCTGCTCCTGCATCCGCTCGCGGGCGGTGCGCTTGCCTTCTCGGTTCTTCTCGCTCATTGCCTTGACATCCACGGTCGGGGGCCTTCGTCGGGTGCGGGGGACGGGGGTGCGGCGGGGCCGGTGAGATCGGGTGGGGCCGGTGGGATCAGGTGGCGCCGGTCGGATCGGGTGGGGCCGGTGGGGGCCGGCGGGTCAGCCCGCCAGCCAGCCGTCCGCCGAGAGCCGGGTGCGGGGCCGCCACAGCAGCCACCCGGCGAGCACCAGGAACCCGGTGTCGCGCAGGATCTCCTGCAGGTACTTCGTCTGGGACTCGTCGACGTGCCCGCCGCCGCCGAAGCAGCCGCAGTCGATCGAGATGCCGCGGGCCCAGGCGGAGGCGATCCCGGCGACGAAGACGAGCAGCAGCAGCGCGGAGACCCCGGCGACCAGCCGGACGCCGAGGCCGATCACCAGCAGCAGCGCGAGCGCCAGCTCCAGGAACGGCAGGCCGTAGCCGATCGGCTTGACCAGGCTCTCGGGCAGGATCTCGTAGGCGCGGACGGCCTGGGCGGCCTCCGCCGGGTCGGCGACCTTGGCCAGCCCGGCCCAGCCCCAGACCACCGCGAGGGCGAGCCGTACGACCGTGCCGACCCACTCGCTCCACACCGGCACCGGCCGCCGCGCCGACGGCGTGGGCGCCGGCCCACCGGGCTGCGCTGCCGGGCCGGCCATCAGGGAACCCCCCTCGGGAAACTCGTTCACTTCCTGATGAACCGTAAGGGATGAAGGGCGGTTCCTCCGTCTTCACGAATTAAGCCGGAAGAGTGACGTTACGCCCGAATCGACCGAACACCCGTCCGTCAGTGGCAGCCCGGCATCCGCCCCGGATCGAACAGGTCCGGGTACCCGTGCCCCGCCCGCTCGGCGGCGTCCCAGCGGGCCGCCTCGGCGCAGGCGACCGCCTCCCGCTCCGCCCGCTCGGCACCCCGCTTCGCCAGTGCCTGCCCCACTTCCGCATGGGCGACGACGGCGGCGGCGAGCGCCAGCGCGGCGGCCGCGGCCCTCAGCAGAACGGCCCTGTGGAGACCCCGCACCGGCTCACCCCTTCGTTCGCTCCGCGACCCGCGCACTTCGTTCGTGCACTCGTCCCTCCACTCAACGCCGGTCAACCCCGGCTGATGCGTGTCGCCGCCGCTGTTCACTCGTTCGGGGCTGCCCCGAAGTCGACGCGCCGCCCGGGCCCCGGAAACCGACGGCCGACGGCGGACGGCCGGGCGAGGAAGCGCCGACGGCCCGCCACTCCGCGAGGAGTGACGGGCCGCCGGAAGGAGGGGGAACCGGTCTCAGCGCCGGCGGACCCCCTCCGCCAGCTCCCCGGCCAGCGCACGCACGGCGTCCAGCGCCGCCGCCTCGTCCTCGCCCGCCTCCAGGATCCGCTTCACGAACGCCGACCCGACGATCACGCCGTCCGCGAAGCGGGCGACCTCCGCCGCCTGCGTCGCGTCGGAGACGCCGAGCCCGACGCAGACCGGCAGGTCCGTGGTGGCGCGGGTGCGGGCGACCAGGTCCTCGGCCAGCGAACCGACCGCCGAGCGGGTGCCGGTGACGCCCATCACCGCGGCCGCGTACACGAAGCCGCTGCCCGCCGCGGTGACCTCGGCCAGCCGCGCGTCCTTGCTGCTGGGGGCGACCACGAACACGGTGTCCAGCCCGTGCTCGCCCGCCGCCTTGCGCCACTCCTCGGACTCCTCCACCGGCAGGTCCGGCAGGATGCAGCCGGCCCCGCCCGCGGCCGCCAGGTCGGCGGCGAAGCGCGCCACGCCGTAGCGGTCGACCGGGTTCCAGTACGTCATCACCAGCACCGCCGCACCGGGGTGCGCGGAGGAGACCTCCTGGACGGTGCGCAGCACGTCCTTGATCCGCACGCCGCCGCGCAGCGCGATGTCGTCGGCGGTCTGGATGACGGCGCCGTCCAGCACCGGGTCGGAGTGCGGCAGGCCGACCTCGACCACGTCGCAACCGCCCTCGATCAGGGCGTTGACCGCCCGGATGCCGCCGTCGACGGTCGGGAAGCCGGCCGGCAGGTAGCCGATCAGCGCGGCGCGGTCCTCCGCCTTGGCGGCCGCCAGGACACCGCTGAGCTTCGAAGCAGCCATGGTCACTTACCCCCGTCGGCGGAACCGTTGGCGGAGCCGGCGCCCGGCTCGTCGTACAGGCCGAAGTACTCGGCCGCGGTGTGCATGTCCTTGTCGCCGCGCCCGGAGAGGGAGACCAGGATGGTGGCCTCCGGCCCGAGCTCGCGGCCGAGTTCCAGGGCCCCGGCCAGCGCGTGGGCGCTCTCGATCGCCGGGATGATGCCCTCGGTGCGGGACAGCAGCCGCAGCGCCTGCATCGCGGCGTCGTCGGTGACCGGACGGTACTCGGCCCGCCCGGTGTCCTTCAGCCAGGCGTGCTCCGGGCCGACGCCCGGGTAGTCGAGGCCGGCCGAGATCGAGTGCGACTCGATGGTCTGGCCGTCCTCGTCCTGCAGGACGTAGGTGCGGGAGCCGTGCAGCACGCCCGGGTCGCCCTTGGTGAGGGTGGCCGCGTGGCGGGGGGTCTCGGCGCCCTCGCCGGCCGCCTCGCAGCCGATCAGCCGGACGCCGGCGTCCGGGATGAACTCGTGGAAGATGCCCATCGCGTTGGAGCCGCCGCCCACGCAGGCGACGACCGCGTCGGGCAGCCGGCCCGTCCGGTCGAGCACCTGCTGCCGCGCCTCGACGCCGATGATCCGGTGGAAGTCGCGGACCATCATCGGGAACGGGTGCGGCCCGGCGACGGTGCCGAACAGGTAGTGGGTGGAGTCCACGTTGGCGACCCAGTCGCGGAACGCCTCGTTGATGGCGTCCTTCAGGGTCCGGCTGCCGGACTTGACGGCGATCACCTCGGCGCCGAGCATCCGCATCCGGGCGACGTTCAGCGCCTGGCGCTGGGTGTCGACCTCGCCCATGTAGATGGTGCAGTCGAAGCCGAACAGCGCGCAGGCGGTGGCGGTGGCCACGCCGTGCTGGCCGGCGCCGGTCTCGGCGATGATCCGGGTCTTGCCCATCCGCCGGGTCAGCAGGGCCTGGCCCAGCACGTTGTTGATCTTGTGCGAGCCGGTGTGGTTGAGGTCCTCGCGCTTGAGCAGGACGCGTGCCCCGCCCGCCTCGGCGGAGAAGCGGTGCACGTCTGTCAGCGGGCTCGGGCGCCCGGTGTAGTCCTTCAGCAGCGCGTCGAGCTCGGCGGCGAAGGCCGGGTCGGCCTTCGCCTTCTCGTACTCCTCGGCGACCTGCTCGACCGCGGCGACCAGCGCCTCGGGGATGAAGCGGCCGCCGTACGCGCCGAAGTATCCGCGCGCGTCCGGCACCTGGGCACCGGGCAGGTAGTCCTTCTCGGACATGTGGTTTCCCTTGGGGAGTGGGACGACAGTGACGTCTGGTCGGCCGACTCCAGCGGATCCGCCTCCGGCTGGTCCGCTGGTTCAGCCGTGCGTCACGCGCCATCGCCGTCCCGGCACCTGCCCGGGCTCGCAGCCGATCACGTACCGCACCCGACGCCCCAGCGCCCGGCGTGCGGGAGCGCGGCAGCCGCGCGGGCGGCAACCGGGGGCGAGTCGGGCGGCGATCTTCATCGGGCGGGTCAGTCCTTGTGCCGGACGGCGGGGTGGGCCCCGGCGGCGACCAGGTCGGCGACCGCGGCGCGCGGGTCCTTGCCGGTCACCAGGGACTCGCCGACCAGCACCGCGTCGGCGCCGAGGTTGGCGTAGTTGATCACGTCCAGCGGGCCGCGCACCCCGGACTCGGCGATCTTCACGATGCCGTCCGGAATGGCGTGGACCACGTTGCCGAAGGTGTTGCGGTCCACCTCGAGGGTCTTCAGGTTGCGGGCGTTGACGCCGATGATCCGGGCGCCGGCGTCCACCGCGCGCTTGATCTCCTCCTCGTCGTGCACCTCGACCAGCGGGGTGAGGCCGATCGACCCGGCGCGCTCGATCAGCGACTCCAGGGCCGGCTGGTCGAGGGCCGCGACGATCAGCAGCGCGAGGTCGGCACCGTGCGCGCGGGCCTCCCACAGCTGGTACGAGGTGACGATGAAGTCCTTGCGCAGCAGCGGGGTGTCCACCGCGGCGCGGACGGCGTCCAGGTCGGCCAGCGACCCGCCGAAGCGGCGCTGCTCCGTCAGCACGCTGATCGCGGCGGCACCGCCGGCCGCGTAGTCGCGCGCCAGGGCGGCCGGGTCGGCGATCGAGGCCAGCGCGCCCTTGGAGGGGCTGGAGCGCTTCACCTCGCAGATCACCCGGACCCCGTCGCCCTTGAGGGCGGCGACGCCGTCCTTGGCCTCCGGGACCTTGGCGGCCCGCTCCTTCAGCTCGTCCAGGGAGACCCGGGCCTGCCGCTCGGCGAGGTCCTCGCGGACCCCTTCGATGATCGAGTCGAGCACACTCACTCAGGAGCCCCCATCTTTGTCTGCCGCTTGGATCTGCCGGTCGGCCAGCGAGAGCCGGACGGGCGGCAGCCCGCCGACTCCTTCGATGGTATCGGCACCCGGGGGCGCGGGGCGCATCAGCCCGGCGCGCGTCTCGCGGACCGGACTCCCGCCCCATCCGTCCTCAACTGCGGTTTCACCGCTTCTCCACCCGGATCCGAGGTGTGCGCGCGATCAGACCGCCGGAGGCGCCAAACCCGCTCCGACCGGCGAGTTTCGCACCACGGTGAACACCACCACGAGCAGCACGATCAACGCCCAGCGGCGGCCCCCGACGGCGACCCGGGGCGTCGGCCCGCCGGTCAGCGCGGCCCAGGCCCAGCGCAGCCAGAGCACCCCCAGCACGCCGAACAGCAGCACGGCCACGGCGTTGTCGTGCAGGGCCCCGGTGAAGTCCCCGCGGGCCAGCGCGTGGACGCAGCGCAGGCCCCCGCAGCCGGGGCACCACCAGCCGG
This sequence comes from Kitasatospora xanthocidica, assembly GCF_014656195.1. Classification (GTDB taxonomy): domain Bacteria; phylum Actinomycetota; class Actinomycetes; order Streptomycetales; family Streptomycetaceae; genus Kitasatospora; species Kitasatospora xanthocidica. The sequence continues at coordinate 245,333 of NZ_BNBY01000004.1, forward strand.
TGGCCGCCAGGAAGGGGCAGTCGGGGTAGTGCCCGGGGCTGTTGGGGTCCACCACCGCGACGTAGGCGGTCGGGACGGCCACCGCCGCCAGCGCGGCCAGCGGCGGGCCCAGCCGGCGCGTCACGGGCGGCGGGGCGGAGGCGGTGGGCGCGGCGTTCACGCCCCGATTCTGCCCGCGCCCGGGCCCGGGAACGACGAAACGGCGGGCGCGGCGCGCCCGCCGTTCGGTTGTGCGAAAGGCGGTCGTACGGAACCGGCCGGTACGAAACCAGTACGGAAGGCGTCCCGTACCGGGGACCGGACGTACGGAGGGCCGGTCGTCAGGCGGTGACGGCGGCGACGCGGGCCTCGCGGGCCGCGCTCTGCTCCTCGACCGACTTGTAGACGTTGGTGCTCGCCTGCTGGCCCATCCCGGCCATCGACATGGCCTTGCCGACCACGCCACCGGCCACGACGACCGCCAGGCCCGCCCACACGAGCAGCACCGACGGCAGGATCATCGCGACACCCGCGATGCCGAAGCCGACGAAGGAGATGACGACGCCGGTCCAGGCGGCGGGGGTGTGGCCGTGTGCTGCTGCTGCCATCTGAGTGGTGCTCCTTGGCTCTCGGGGCCCGGCCGGGCCTGCGGGGCCGCCGGCGGGTTGACGGGTTCCATTGTGCCGGGCCACACACCGGCTCCCCAAAGCGGGTGGCGGGTCTATCGCGTCACATGCGCGGTGGGCCTGCCCCGCAGGCTCAGACCGCGGTGGGCCGTCCCCGGGCGTCAGACCGCGGTGGGGTCCTCGCCGCGGTCCAGCGCCTTCCAGAGGTCGCCCGGCGTCTCGGACTTGGCCGGGGCCTTGCGGGTCGGCGCCTCGTAGCGGCTGCCCATGGCCGGCCAGCGGCGGCCGTAGCGCAGGGTGAGCAGTCCGGCGAGCGCCAGCAGCACCCCGCCGACCAGCGCGACCCAGGGCCAGCCGGAGTGCGCGACCTCGGTGGCCGCCGAGCCGGTCAGCGCGAGCTTGCGGGAGGCCTCGGCGTCCAGCGCGGCCGTGTCGCCCGCCCCGGCGGCCGAGGCGACGGCCACACCGATCCCGGCGAGCAGGGTCAGCGCGCCGACCGCGAGCCGGCCGGCGCCGCGCACCGCGAACACCGCCACGGCCGCGGCGAGGCCCACCAGGGCCAGCCCGCCGGGCACCTCGGAGATCCTGCCGCCGGTGACGGACACGCCCAGGGTGCCGGCCCGGCCCTCGGCCCAGGTCCGCCCGGCCGCGGTCAGCACCAGCACCGCGCTCAGCACGGTCAGCAGCAGCATCACGCCGAGGGTGCGGCGGCCGGAGGAGGCGGGGGCGGGGGTCTGGTCAGCGCTCACCCGTCCACTATCCCCCGGCCGACGCCTCAGTCCGTACCCGGGGTGGGGAACGGCGCGGTGGGCGGCGCGGGGAACGGCGTGGGGAAGGGGTCCGTCCGCAGCACCACCGTCCGCCCACCCAGCGGCAGGAACAGGTCGTTGCCGAACGGCACCCGCTCGGCCTCCCGGTACACCCCCGCGGCGGGGGAGGGCGCGGTGTGCACGGTGCAGACCGCGCCCGCCGGGTCGACCACCACGTACAGCGGCACGCCGCCCCGCGCGTACGCCCGCCCGGCCTCCGCCAGACCGGGCCGGGCCACCTCCAGCACCGCCTCGACCGCGGCCGCGCCGAACCGGCCGTCCGCCGCCCGCACCGCGCCCGGGGCGAGCACCGTCAGGTCCGGGGCGAGCACCGCGGCATCAGGGGTGAGCGCCGCGGCGTCCGGGGCGTGGCCGCCGGGCGCCGCCGGGAAGTCCAGCGCCACACCGGACAGCACCCGGCCGTGGCCCGCCGGCTGCTCGCCGAACTGCCCCGCCGCGCTCAGCACGACCCCCCAGCGCAGCTCGTCGTACGGCACCTCGGGCATCCCGGCCGCCTCCCTCACACCTCAGGACAGTTCCGGCCTCCGCAGCGTATTGGCGGTGGCGACGGCCCGCAGCACGGCGGCCGCCTTGTTGCGGCACTCGGTGTCCTCGCCGTGCGGGTCCGAGTCGGCGACCACGCCCGCGCCGGCCTGCACGTACGCGGTGCCGTCGCGCAGCACCGCGGTGCGGATCGCGATCGCGGTGTCGGAGTCCCCGGCGAAGTCCAGGTAGCCGACGCAGCCGCCGTACAGGCCACGGCGGGTGGGCTCCAGCTCCTCGATGATCCGCATCGCCCGCGGCTTGGGCGCGCCGGACAGGGTGCCGGCCGGGAAGCAGGCCGTCAGCACGTCGAAGGCGGTCCGCCCGGGGGCGACCCTGCCGGTGACGGTGGAGACGATGTGCATCACGTGGCTGTAGCGCTCGATCTGCATGAAGTCGACCACCTCGACGCTGCCCGGCTCGCAGACCCGCCCGAGGTCGTTGCGGCCGAGGTCCACCAGCATCAGGTGCTCGGCCCGCTCCTTGGGGTCGGCGAGCAGCTCGGCGGCGAGCGCCGCGTCCTCGTGCGGGGTCGCGCCGCGGTGCCGGGTGCCGGCGATCGGGTGCAGCATCGCGTCCCCGTCGGTGACCTTGACCAGCGCCTCCGGGCTGGAGCCGACCACGTCGAAGCCGCCCTCGGCGGTGCCGTCCGGCCCGGGGAAGCGGAACAGGTACATGTACGGGCTGGGGTTGGTGGTGCGCAGCACGCGGTAGACGTCCAGGGCGGAGGCCGGGCAGGGCGCCTCGAAACGCTGCGAGGGCACCACCTGGAACGCCTCGCCGGCCCGGATCCGCTCCTTGATCTCCTCCACCGCGGCCCGGTACGGCGCCCCGCCGAACGGCGAGCGCGCCTCGCCGGGGCCGGCCGGGGTGAAGGTCGCCAGGCCCGGGTCGACCGGCTTGAACAGGTCGGCCTCCATCGCGTCCAGGCGGCCCACCGCGTCCGCGTACGCCTCGTCCACGCCGCTGGCCAGGTCGTTGTGGTTGACGGCGTTGGCGATCAGCAGCACCGTGCCGTCCGCGTGGTCGAGGACCGCGAGGTCGGTGGCCAGCAGCATGGTCAGCTCGGGCAGCCGGAGGTCGTCCGGGTTGAGGTCGGGCAGCTTCTCCAGGCGACGGACGATGTCGTAGCCGAGGTAGCCGACAAGGCCGCCGGTGAGCGGGGGCAGGCCGTCGTCGGGGCGCCGCGGGGTGTGCAGCGCCTCCAGGGCGGCGCGCAGCACCTCCAGCGGGTCGCCCTCGGTGGGGATGCCGACCGGCGGGGTGCCCAGCCAGCGGGCGCCGCCGTCCGCGCCGACGGTGAGCGTGGCGGCGCCGCGCACGCCGACGAAGGAGTAGCGCGACCAGCTGCGGCCCTGCTCGGCGGACTCCAGCAGGAAGGTGCCGGGCCGCTCGTCGGCGAGGCTGCGGTAGAGGCCGATCGGGGTGAGGCCGTCCGCGAGGAGCCTGCGGGTGACCGGAATGACCCGGGTGTCGACGGCGAGCTTGCGGAAGGCTTCGAGGTCCATGCGGGGCGGCACCTTCTTGAGTTCTGTGAGTGGACGGGGATCAGGAGAGCGGGAGCACGTCGGCGTCGAAACAGGTGCGCTCACCCGTGTGGCAGGCCGCGCCGGTCTGGTCGACCTTGACCAGCAGGGTGTCGCCGTCACAGTCCAGGGCCACCGACTTGACCGCCTGGACGTGACCGGAGGTGTCGCCCTTCACCCAGTACTCGCGGCGGCTGCGGCTCCAGTAGGTGCAGCGGCCGGTGGTGAGCGTGCGGTGCAGGGCCTCGTCGTCCATCCAGCCGAGCATCAGCACCTCGCCGGTGTCGTACTGCTGCGCGATGGCCGGAATCAGGCCGTCCTCGGTGCGCTTGAGGCGGGCGGCGATCTCGGGGGCCAGGGCGGTGGTGCCGGGAGTGGCGGGTGTGGTGGACATGCGGCCCATTGTGTCAGCCCGGCCGCCCGGTCCCGGCGGATCCGCCCGAACCTCCGCTCCCGGACCGTCCGCCCGTACGGGGCGAGTTCGGCCAACCAGCTGCCGGGCGGGGCCCGCGTGGGCCATCCTCATGGCCATGACCTCCGAGCAGCCGCCCGCAGCCGCCGCCCGCCCCTCCCGCGGCCTGGTCCTCACCGTCGTCGCCGTACTGATCGTCCTGCTCGCGGTGGTGGCCACCGCCGTGCTCTGGCCGGACGACCGCAAGCCGGCCGCCGCGCCGCCCCCGCCCACCCCCACGGCCACCCCGACCCCCACGCCGACGCCCACCCCCACGCCGACCAAGCCGCAACCGCCGTACGCCTTCTTCCCGGTCGGCACCTGCTTCGACCACCCGCAACTGAGCCCCGTCATCACCCGGGCCGAGGAACGCCCCTGCACCGGCGAGCACGACGGCGAGGTCATCGCGAACCCGAAACTGGCCGACAACCTCACCGGCGAGATCCCGATCGCCCTCGCCATGCGGGACGGCTGCAAGGAGGCCGAAGCCGCCGCCAAGGCCCGGCAGGGCGACGGAAAGCCCTACTACGGGCGGCAGTTCGGCCCCGCCATGGTCAACTACCAGCAGGGCTGGCGCGACTACACCTGCACCCTCACCGGCAGCAACAAACAGGGCGGCCCCAAGCTCACCGGCCAGCTGCATCCCTAGGGCCCGTCTTCGAGCCCCCGCCTGCGGGCCGACGCCGGCGCACGCACCTCGCCGCGTTGTCGTCGGTCGCCGATGGCCCCCAGCCTTCGGCCGGGAGGTGCCCCCACCGCATGGACTCTCCCCCAGCCTTCGGCCGGGAGGTACCCCCATCCTCCGCCTTGCGATGCACGCACCCCAACGCCGCCCCGCCCGCCCTCCGGGCGGACGACGGGGGCTCGAAGACGAGCCCTAGGCTTGCGGCCATGTCGAACCACGCCCTCGCCGAACGCCACCGCCTCGCCCAACTCCTCACCGCCGCCGGGCCGGACGCCCCCACCCTGTGCGCCGGGTGGACGACCCGCGACCTCGCCGCCCACCTGGTGATCCGCGAGCGCCGCCCCGACGCCGCGGCCGGCATCCGGATTGCCGCCCTGGCCGCCCGGACCCAGCGGGTGCAGGACGACTACGCCGGGCGCCCGTACGAGGAACTGGTCCGACTCTTCCGGGCCGGGCCGCCGCTCTACTCCCCCTTCGCCCTGCCCGGCGCGGACGAGGCGGCGAACACCGTCGAGTACTTCGTCCACGCCGAGGACGTCCTGCGCGCCGCCGACGACTGGACCCCGCAGCCCGTCCCGCCCGGCCGCGCCGAGGCCCTGTGGCGCCGGCTGCCCATGATCGCCCGCTTCGAGGCCGGCCGCCGCTCCCCCGCCCGCCTCACCCTCACCCACCCCGACGGCCGCTCCCTCACCGTCGGCCCGGCCGACGCCCCCGCCGTCCACCTCACCGGCGAACCCGCCGAACTGATCCTCTTCACCTACGGCCGCGGCGCCCGCACCACCCTCACCGCCGACGGCGACCCGGACGCCCTCGAAGCCCTCCGCCACGTCCTCCCGCTGCCCAGCGAGCGATAGAGCGCCACTCCCCAGCGAACCAGAATCGCTCTGCCTATGTACGAGGACGCCTGCGCAAAAAAGCAGCAGGAGAAGCCAACTGACAGCGGCGCCCCCTTGGCAAGCCAAGGGGGCGCCGCATAAAACACTCCGGCCTCGCAAAACCCGCATGCCTTCCCATTTCCAGATATCTGATTCCGCCGTTT
>NZ_BNBY01000004.1:251105-299773 GCF_014656195.1 Kitasatospora xanthocidica
GCGGCGACGTTGCCCCAAACCTCTGACGAGCAGGAAGTTCCCTCTCTCGCCGGTAGATGATGACGGCCCGCGCCCCATGAGCCTGGGGCGCGGGCCGACTACACGCTGATACTGGAATTAGCGCTGCCACGAATCGAGGGAGACGCTCGGACCGTTATTGAGGTAGCTGATCAGGGCCTCCTTGGTGGTGGAGACGAATTCCTCCGGCACAGCACCAGTGCCGACCCAGGCGACTTCCGAATGCTTGGCCGGCTCCCCGTTCGCAAGATCGCCGGCCCAACGGTGAGCGGCGAAAACGACGGTCAGGAAGCCGTTGGGCGCCTCAACTCCTTGGGCCCCGTGGATCACGTGGGCAAGACGCAGGTCCTCGGCAGCGACGACGAGCCCGGTCTCCTCCTTGAGTTCGCGCACCGCTGTCTCGGTGACCGGTTCGCCTGGTTCGCTCTTACCGACAGGCAGATCCCACAGGCCTTGAGCGAACTTGGCCTTGGGTCCTCGGCGCAGGAGGACGACCCGCTGGGCTTCGACGTCGTGGACGATGACAGCGGCGACCAACAGGGTCATCGACTCCATAGCGGGCTTGAGAGTGGCGGTCTGATCGGCGGTCGGCTGAGCCACGTCAACGGGTCCTTCCTGTGGTGCGGCTGTCATGTCAGTGCCTCGCGTGCGCGGCGCTCCAAGTCGACGGCTCCTGGGACACCGCGTCTACGGTAGATCGCCAAGCAAGGACGGATCGAGGAGACCGCTTTTCTCGTCCGATCCGAGGTCATGCCGGCCATGAGGTCAAGCGCGCGTCCCCATGTTGCGACTGCCTCGTCCGCTCGGGCTTGCGCGGCCAAGCTGTCCCCGAGGTCCGCGTAGGTGAGGGCATGCACGCGCTTGTACTTCGTGGCGTCCCAACGAATCAGCGCGGCACGGTGCTGCTGCTCGGTTCCCGCATGGTCTCCGAGGTCAGTGAGAGTACGGGCCGTGTGACTGGCGACGGTGCCGGCCACCGGCCCGCTGACGAGCGAGAAGCCGGCCTGCGAATCGCCGTCACGGGTAAGGGCGTTCTCGGCGGCGAGGAGCGCTCTGGCCGCAGCGGGCTTGTCCCGGACGGCGGCGAAAGCACGGGCGTGGGTGATATGGAGGAGCGCTTCGGTCTTTCCGTCCACACGACCGACGCTTCGGGCCAACGCGTTCTCGATCAATGCCACACAGTGGTGGGGCTGCTTGAGGCTGAGCGCCTGGTGGGCGAGGGCGCGCATCATCCATCCGGCGTGACCATGGGGATCCGCCTCCACGGCGAGCTGGTAACCGACCTGGTAGTAGTGCTGAGCCGCGCCCTCCTGGCCGAGATCGTGGTGCTTCCACCCGGCGAGGTAGGCAAGTTCGGCCACGGCACCGAAGGCTCGGCACCGCGTGTTTTCGTCAGGGAAGCGGCCGTTGAGCATCGGGGCCGCTGTGTCAGCCAGGTAGGCGCTCACGGTGGTCAGCCCGTGCCCGCCGCCGAGTCGCTCGTCTGCCTCGCTGAACACGGCAGTGATCTGTCGAACGACCTCGACCTCCTCAGCACCGACACGAGCCTTGCCGGTCCGAGCCCGCATCAGACGCGAGATCGGCTCGGGGTCGTAGAGCAACGGCATGGCCACACCGGCGGTGGTGAATGCGGCCACGGCCAGAAAGCTTCGACGCTCGACATCCGCGCGGCCGAGATCGGCGGCAGCCTCGACCGGATCACCACTCACCGCCAAGGCCTCTTCCGGGGTGGCGAAACCGATTTCGGCCAAGGTGATCCGCCACCCGAGGCGGCGGGACAGCGCCTCGGCGATGTACTGACCGACCTGCCCTGCCGGCTGCGCGCCGTTGACCCAGTGGGCGACGGCGGACTTGTTGGTGAGCAGCGTGTCACCGTTCTCCGCACCGATGCGCCGTACGGCACCGGCTAACGCCTCGTAGGTCCATCTGCCGGCTGAAATCGCCTCTCTGAGGCGGTGATTGGGCTCCCTGCGTGTGGCCACGATCGATCCCCTGAGGTGGAGGAGCTGTAAACCGCGTAAACCACTCTACGTGCTGGAACGCCTACCGATCGTGCCGTTGGGTCGGTTCACTGAATTCGAGCTTCCAGAGGTGCTGAGCTCTCACCGCCTCATCGATCAACGCCCCCGTGCTGGAGAACTGATGAACACCGACGAGTGCGCTGTGCTCCCGATGTCGAAGACCCGGGAGGTGCAACCGACGACAGCCGCGGTGCGATCCGCTCGGCGGTGGGTGGTGCACGCGGCCCGGTCCTTGCGCGGACTCCTCTCCGAGAAGTCGCTGCGGGAGGTCGAACTGTGTGCCGCCGAGGTGATCGCCAACGCTGTTGAGCACACCGGAGACCGCTGCCGGGTCACGGTCCAGTGGGTCGGCGGAAGGCTCCGGGTCGAGGTCGAGGATTCGAGTCCGCGCCTGCTGGAGCGGAGCGCTGTCGACGACCTGGCTACCGGCGGCCGCGGTCTCCTCCTGGTCGAGGCGCTGTCGCACGCATGGGGCTGGCACCCCGCGGACGAGGGCAAGGTGGTGTGGTTCGAGACCGTGCCCGACCTGATCGTCCCGGGGGACGCGAGGCTCGCCGAACTCGCCTCCACTACCCGTCTTCGCGCCTTGGAAGGTCGCGCGGTGACCACTCCCACCATGGCGCCTCGGTACGAGATCCGCCTGATCGACGTCCGCAGCCCCCACTTCGTCTCGCTGGAGTGCTGGGGGATCCATGACCGCGAGCAGCACGGGTACGTGCGCGTCCCGGGTTCCTCCGACCGGATCAGGCGCTTCTACACCGAGTCGGCCGCCCAGGCACACCTGCAAGTTCTGCTGACGGGTTCCGACCCCCTCGCGGCCCGACGCATCCGACCCATCAACGTCTGAATCAACCGAGTGAAGGGTGGCCACGATGCACGATCTGATCGCGAGTCCGTTCCTCAACAGCTTCGTTCTGTTGCGCCCGGGCCGGCTGGAGGGCATCAAGCTGCCCGAACGACGGTTCCGGGAGCTGGAACGCGCCCGAGACTCCGGGGCCACCCTCCCGTTCTGGCTCACGGATGCCGCCCGCGCCCGATGGAACGTCGAGCTGTCGGTCCGGCTGACGAGCGAGGCCGTCCTGGTCCGCGACACGTCGATGTTCGGGCACAGCCGTGCGAGCTGGGAGATCAACCTCGGATGCGATCTCGACTGTGAGCACTGTTACCTCGGGCAGAAGCGGTTCGCCGGCCTGGACGGGAAAGGCAAGCGCCGTCTGCTGCTGACCCTGCGGGACGCCGGAATCCTCTGGCTCCAGATCACCGGGGGCGAGGCACTGATCGACCCCCACTTCGCCGCCTCATGCCGGCTCGCGCACGACCTGGGGATGATGACCGAGGTCCTGACGAACGGCACCCGGCTCTCGAACCCTGACATCCTGGCTGCGCTCAACGCCGGTAGGCCGTACAGGGTCACCGTCTCCCTCTACGGGGCGACCGCTGAGACATACGACTCGTTCACCCGTCGTCGAGGCGCCTTCAAACGGGTCACGGCCGGACTGGCCGCTGGGATCGCGGCCGGGCTTCCCCTGCAACTGGCGTTGATCGTCACCGCGCAGAACGCGCACGAGCACGAGCAGATGCTCGCAATGGCGGACGAACTCGGCCTTCCCGCAAGGAATACACCCACATGTCGCCCACGATCTACGGCGGCGCCGAATCACTCGCCTCCCAGTCGCCCGCTCACCTGAAGCCACTCGCACGGTTCACGGGCTGCAACGCCGGACACACGTTCTTGCACGTCGACCCGCACGGGCAGGCGTCGATCTGCAAGGTCGGCCGGGACGAGCAGATCGACCTCATGACCGAAGGCCTGCAAGGCCTTGGCCGGCTCGGCGGAATCGCCGACCGCCTCATGCTTCGCACGGGTGGCTGCGCCGGCTGCCAGCTCTCCGACAATTGTTCGGTTTGCCGGCCGCTGGCCAAGCGCTACCAGGAGGCGAAGGCACCACTGAACACCTACTGCCGGCACGGACAGAAGGGAAACACCACATGACCGCTGTCATGATCGAGATGACCGCCACCCGCCGCGAGAACGACGACGAGACGTTGGGGTTCATCGACGACATGGAGGACTTCGGCACTGACGCCCTCCCCGGGTGCAGCGACGACAACCCGTACCGCTGAGGTAGGACCCCGGAGGCCGACGGCTGTTCCGCCGTCGGCCTCCGGGCTGGCTCTGGGAGCCTGGGCACGTGACCACCACCCGCTTCGACTGGGCGGACCTGCCTGACGCGGTACACCAGGCCGTCCACGCCCACCTCCGCTCGCCGGTCCTCACCTCGGAGACCGTCTCCGCCGGATTCAACTCCGAGATCGCCGCCAAGCTCACCACGGACAAGGGCACCGTCTTCGTCAAAGGGATGCGGTTGAGCCACCCACGTGTGTGGACGCAGCAACGTGAGGCGGAGATCAACCGGTACGTGAAGGGCCTCGCACCCCCGCTGTTGTGGCACCTGGAGGTGGACGGCTGGAGCCTCGTCGCGTTCGAGTACGTCGAGGCCCGCCACGCCGACTATCGGGCAACCGGGGACTTGAAGCTGATGGTCGACGCCCTCGGCCGGCTCGGTCGCACCCCGTGCCCGCCGGTCGAACTCCGTCGCGCCGAGCAGCGCTGGGCCGCCTACGTGGACGACCCAGGGGTGCTGTCGCGATTCGCCGGCGGTTCCCTGCTGCACACCGACCTGAACAACGAGAACGTGCTGGTCCAAGACGACCGCGCCCTGCTGATCGATTGGGCATGGGCCACCCGTGGAGCGCCCTGGATCGACCCGGCCCTGTGGGTCATCTGGCTGATCGCCGCGGGTGGCCACGGCCCGGCTGCCGCAGAGGCCTGGGCTGCCGAAGTTCCGGCCTGGGAGACCGGCGATCCGGCCGTGGTGGACGCCTTCGCGCAGGCGCAGGCCCGCTTGTGGGCCGACATCGCCGGAGAGAGCCCGGACCCGTGGACCGCCGGCCTGGCTCAAGCGGCTCAGCGCTGGGCCCTCTTCCGGAAACGTCGGTGACGCCGCCGAACCGAGCCGCCGTGCAGTCGTTCGTTCCCCGCTTCCGACGCACGAACCCGTCCGTCCCTGACGCACCGAACACCCGGGTCAGTCGTGTCCCGGCTGCGGATGTCAGTGCCCGGGTGCAGACTCGCAGGTGGCCGGGGCGGGGGCGTGCGCGCGTCCGACGGAACTGTTCCGGCCCAACCCGGTCACTCTGCGTCGAAGGGGCACCACTCCATGCTCACCACCGACTTCCCCACCGGCTCCCCCTGCTGGGTCGACCTCGGCAGCCCGGACATCCCCGCGACCGCCGAGTTCTACGGCAAGGTCTTCGGCTGGACCTTCCAGGAGGTTCCCGAGGCCGGCGGCTACGGCTTCTTCCAGTTGAACGGCAGGACCGTCGGCGCCCTCGGCAACCTGGACGAGGGCGCCCGGTCCGCCTGGACGACGTACTTCCGCTGCGCGGACGTGGACGCCACCGTGAACGCCGCGGAGAAGGCCGGTGCGACCGTCCGGGTGCCGCCGATGGACGTCATGCGGGCGGGCCGGTTCGCCGCGCTCACCGATCCGCAGGGCGCCGAGTTCGCCGTGTGGGAGGCGGGCGACACCAAGGGGCTGGACGTCGTCTCCGAGGACGACGCGCTGGTCTGGTCCGAGCTGCACACCTCGGACCAGGACGGCGCCTTCGAGTTCTACCGGCGGCTGTTCTCCTGGCGGGTGGAGCACTTCGAGCCGTCCCCGGGCATGAGCTACCGGGTGGTCTCCACCGCCGAGGGCGACCAGCAGGAGACCAGCTTCGGCGGTATCGCCCCGACGATGTCCCCGGAGCAGCCCTCGGCCTGGACGCCGTACTTCGCCGCCGCCGACGTGGACGCGGTGATCGCCAAGGCCACGGCGGCCGGCGGTTCGGTGCTGATGCCGGCCTCGGACGTGGAGAACGTCGGCCGGCTGGCCTGGCTGGCGGACCCGAACGGCGCCCCGTTCGCCCTGATCAAGGGCGAGCCGCGCGAGTCCTGAGCGGGAGTCCTGGACACGAGTCCGGATACGCGAAGGGCCCGCGGTTCGAGGAACCGCGGGCCCACGCGTACGAACGCGGCTCACCGCACCGGGTGGCCGGCCTCCCGCAGCGCGTCCTTGACCTGGCCGATCCGCAGGTCCCCGAAGTGGAAGACGCTGGCGGCCAGCACCGCGTCGGCGCCCGCCTCGACGGCCGGGGCGAAGTCGGCGAGCTTGCCGGCCCCGCCGGAGGCGATCACCGGCACCGAGACGGCCTTGCGCACGGCCCGGATCATGTCCAGGTCGTAGCCGTCCTTGGTGCCGTCCGCGTCCATCGAGTTGAGCAGGATCTCGCCGGCGCCCAGCTCGGCCGCGCGGCCCGCCCATTCGACGGCGTCCAGGCCGGTGCCCTGGCGGCCGCCGTGCGTGGTGACCTCGAAGCCGGACTCGGTCTCGACGCCGTCGGGGCAGCGCCGGGCGTCGACCGAGAGCACCAGCACCTGCCGGCCGAACCGCCGGGCGATCTCCCGGACCAGCTCCGGCCGGGCGATGGCGGCGGTGTTGACGCCGACCTTGTCGGCACCGGCCCGCAGCAGCTTGTCGACGTCCTCGACGGCGCGGATGCCGCCGCCGACGGTGAGCGGGATGAAGACCTGCTCGGCGGTGCGGCGGACCACGTCGTAGGTGGTCTCCCGGTCGCCGGAGGAGGCGGTGATGTCGAGGAAGGTGAGCTCGTCGGCGCCCTCGGCGTCGTAGAGCTTGGCCATCTCGACCGGGTCGCCGGCGTCGCGCAGGTTCTGGAAGTTGACGCCCTTGACCACCCGCCCGGCGTCGACGTCCAGGCAGGGGATGACACGTACGGCGAGGGTCACGGCTGTTTGCCTTCCGGGGCTTCCAGGGTCTTTGCCAGCCCGGAGCGGTAGGCGTCGAGCTCGACCTCGACCATCATCCGGGAGTCGATCAGTCCCTCGACCACCACCATGGTGGCCACCGGGCGTGCGGCGTCGAAGAGTTCGTGGTGGGCGCGGCCCACCTCCTCGGCGTCGCGGACGTGGGTGATGTACATCCGGGTGCGGACCACGTCGTCCGCCGTCAGACCGTACGCGGCCAGGGCCTTGAGCCCGACGCCGAACGCGGCGAGGGTCTGCCGGTACGGGTCGCCCTCGTGCTCGATCCGGCCGTCCACCCAGGCGGTGGAGCCGGCCACGTGCACGTGGTCGCCCGCGGCGACGGCCCGGGAGTAGCCGAACTCGTCCTCCCAGGGGGAGAATCCACTGATCCGGCCACGCACGATCCGACCATCCGTCATCCTGAAACCGCCTCCAGGGCCTCTTCGAGGGTGAACTTCTGCTCGTAGAGTGCCTTGCCCACGATGGCGCCCTCGACACCCTCGCCGACGAGCGTGGCGATGGCGCGCAGGTCGTCCAGCGAGGAGACGCCGCCGGAGGCGACGACCGGGCGGTCGGTGGCGGCGCAGACGTCGCGCAGCAGCTGCAGGTTGGGGCCGGTCAGGGTGCCGTCGCGGTTGACGTCGGTGACGACGTAGCGGGCGCAGCCTTCCTGGTTCAGGCGCTCCAGCACGTCGAAGAGCTGGCCGCCGTCGCGGGTCCAGCCGCGGCCGCGCAGGGTGGTGCCGACCACGTCCAGGCCGACGGCGATCTTGTCGCCGTGCTCGGCGATGGCCTTGGCGACCCACTCGGGGGCCTCCAGGGCGGCGGTGCCGAGGTTGACCCGGGTGCAGCCGGTGGCCAGCGCGCGGGCGAGCGACTCGTCGTCGCGGATGCCGCCGGACAGCTCGACCTTGATGTCCAGCTGTCCGGTGACCTCGCGCAGCAGCTCGTAGTTGCTGCCCGTTCCGAAGGCAGCGTCCAGGTCGACCAGGTGCAGCCACTCGGCGCCGGCGTTCTGCCAGGCGAGGGCGGCGGCCAGCGGTTCGCCGAAGGAGGTCTCGGTGCCGGAGGCGCCCTTGACCAGGCGGACGGCCTGACCGTCGCGGACGTCGACGGCGGGCAGCAGTTCAAGGCTCATCAGATCCAGCTCTCAGACAGTCAGAGGGTGTTGACCCAGTTGGTCAGCAGGGCGGCGCCGGCGTCGCCGGACTTCTCGGGGTGGAACTGGGTGGCCCACAGCGGGCCGTTCTCGATGGCGGCGACGAACGGCTGCCCGTGCGTGGCCCAGGTGACCAGCGGCGGGTTGATCCGGGCGCTGTGGGTCTCCAGCTCCCAGTGCCGCACGCCGTAGGAGTGCACGAAGTAGAAGCGGGTCTCCGGGTCGAGGCCGGCGAACATCCGGCTACCCTCGGGCACGTCCACGGTGTTCCAGCCCATGTGCGGGACGACCGGGGCCTCCAGCGGTTCGACGACGCCCGGCCACTCGTCGCAGCCGGGGGTCTCCACGCCGTGCTCGACCCCCTTCTCGAAGAGGATCTGCATGCCGACGCAGATGCCCATGACGGGGCGGCCCCCGGCGAGCCGGCGGCCGATGATCCAGTCCCCGCGGACCGACTTCAGCCCGCGCATGCAGGCCTCGAAGGCGCCGACGCCGGGGACGAGCAGGCCGTCCGCGGCCATCGCGGTGTCGTAGTCGGAGCTGACCGTGACGTTCGCCCCGGTCCGTTCCAGGGCGCGCTGCGCGGAGCGGAGGTTGCCGGAGCCGTAGTCGAGGACGACGACGTTCTTGCCCATGTTCAGGTGTCCAGTCTCTCTACAGGGCCAGGCGGGTCTACGGGGCCGGGCGGTCTACCGGCCAGGCGGGTCTACAGGCGCAGGAGGCCGGAGGCCAGGCACATCACGGAACCGAAGGCCAGCACCAGGATGACGCTCTTGGAGTGCTTCTGCTTCCAGAAGGAGATCACCCCGCCGGCCAGGAAGAGGCCGACGAAGATGAGGATCATCGCGGTGTTGTTCACAGCGCACCCTTGGTCGAGGGGAGGATGCCGGCCGCACGCGGGTCGCGCTCGGCGGCGTAGCGCAGCGCCCGGGCCAGCGCCTTGAACTGGCACTCCACGATGTGGTGCGCGTTGCGCCCGTACGGCACGTGGACGTGCAGCGCGATCTGCGCCTGGGCCACGAAGGACTCCAGGATGTGCCGGGTCATCGTGGTGTCGTAGGCGCCGATCATCGGCGCCATGCCCTCGGGCTCGGTGTGCACCAGGTAGGGCCGGCCGGAGAGGTCCACGGTGACCTGGGCGAGCGACTCGTCCAGCGGCACCGTGCAGTTGCCGAAGCGGTAGATGCCGACCTTGTCGCCGAGCGCCTGCTTGAAGGCGGCGCCGAGCGCGAGGGCGGTGTCCTCGATGGTGTGGTGGGTGTCGATGTGCAGGTCGCCGTCGGTCTTGACGGTGAGGTCGAACAGACCGTGCCGGCCGAGCTGGTCGAGCATGTGGTCGTAGAACCCGACGCCGGTGGAGATGTCGGTCTTGCCGGTGCCGTCGAGGTCTATCTCGACCAGGACGGAGGTCTCCTTGGTGGTGCGCTCGACGCGTCCGATGCGGGACATGGGGGGTTACAGCTCCTTGATCACTGTGCGGACGGCGTCCAGGAAGGCGTCGTTCTCGGTGGGGGTGCCGGCGGTGACGCGCAGCCATCCGGGCACGCCGTTGTCGCGGACCAGGACGCCCTGGTCGAGGATGGCCCGCCAGACGGCGTGGGTGTCGGCGAAGCGGCCGAACTGGACGAAGTTGGCGTCCGAGTCGGTCACCTCCAGTCCCATCGCCCGCAGCGCGTCGACCAGCCGGTCGCGTTCCTCCTTGAGCCGGCCGACGTAGCCGAGCAGGGTGTCCGTGTGCTCCAGGCAGGCCAGCGCGGTGGCCTGGGTGACGGCGGACAGGTGGTACGGCAGGCGGACCAGCTGGACGGCGTCCACCACCGCCCGGTCGGCGGCCAGGTAGCCCAGGCGCAGTCCGGCGGCGCCGAAGGCCTTGGACATGGTGCGGGTGACCACCAGGTTGGGGCGGCCCTCGATCAGCGGCAGCAGCGAGTCGCGGTGCGAGAACTCGACGTACGCCTCGTCGACGACCACCAGGCTGGGCCGGGCGGCCTGCGCGGCCTCGTACAGCCGCAGCACGGTGTCGGCCGCGACGGCGGTGCCGGTCGGGTTGTTCGGCGAGCAGACGAAGACCACGTTGGGCCGGTGCTCGGCGATCTCGGCGACCGCGGCGTCGACGTCGATGGTGAAGTCGTCGTTGCGCGGGCCGGAGATCCAGGCGGTGCCGGTGCCCCGGGAGATCAGCGCGTGCATCGAGTACGAGGGCTCGAAGCCGAGCGCGCTGCGGCCGGGGCCGCCGAAGGTCTGCAGCAGCTGCTGGAGCACCTCGTTGGAGCCGTTGGCGGCCCACACCTGCTCGCGTACGACCGGGAAGCCGGTGGTGCGGGTCAGGTACGCGGCGAGGCCCTCGCGCAGTTCGACCGCGTCCCGGTCGGGGTAGCGGTTCAGCCCCCGGGCGGCCTCGGCGACGCGCTCGGCGATCCGGGCCACCAGCTCCTCGGGCAGCGGGTACGGGTTCTCGTTGGTGTTGAGCTGGACGGGCACGTCCAGCTGGGGCGCGCCGTACGGGGACTGGCCGCGCAGCTCGTCCCGGATGGGCAGGTCGTCGATGCGAGTCACAGCGGTCACGAGCCGGGAACCGTCCAATCGAACCGAGCCTTGACGGCGTCACCGTGACCGGGCAGGTCCTCGGCGTTCGCCAGGTTGACGACGTGCGCGGCGATGTCGGCCAGCGCCTCCCGGTCGTACTCGACGACCTGGACGCCGCGCAGGAAGGTCTGCACGGAGAGCCCGGAGGAGTGGCAGGCGCAGCCGCCGGTGGGCAGCACGTGGTTGGAGCCGGCCGCGTAGTCGCCCAGCGAGACCGGGGTCCAGCGGCCGATGAAGACCGCGCCGGCGTTGACGACGCGGGCCGCCACCGCGTGCGGGTCGCGGGTCTGGATCTCCAGGTGCTCGGCCGCGTAGGCGTTGACCACGGCGAGGCCCTGGGTGAGGTCGTCGACCAGGATGATGCCGGACTGCTTGCCGCCCAGCGCCTCGGCGACCCGCTCGCTGTGCTTGGTCCGGGCGACCTGGACGGCCAGTTCGGCCTCGACCGCGTCGGCCAGCGCCGGGGAGTCGGTGACCAGCACCGAGCCGGAGGTCGGGCCGTGCTCGGCCTGGCTGATCAGGTCGGCGGCGACGTCGGAGGGCAGCGCGGTGTCGTCGGCGAGGACGGCGATCTCGGTCGGACCGGCCTCGGAGTCGATGCCGACCCGGCCGGCGAACAGCCGCTTGGCGGCCGCCACGTAGATGTTGCCGGGGCCGGTGACCATGTTCACCGGCGCGCACTCCTCGGTGCCCAGCGCGAACATCGCCACCGCCTGGCCGCCGCCGACGGAGTACACCTCGTCCACGCCGAGCAGCGCGCAGGCCGCCAGGATCGTCGGGTGGACCCGGCCCCCGAACTCCTTCTGCGGGGGCGAGCTGACCGCGATGCCCCGGACGCCCGCCTCCTGGGCCGGCACCACGTTCATCACCACGGAGGACGGGTAGACCGCCAGCCCGCCCGGCACGTACAGGCCGACCCGCTCGACCGGCACCCAGCGCTGGGTGACGGTGCCGCCCGGCACCACCTGGGTGGTGTGCCCGGTGCGGCGCTGGTCCGCGTGCACGGTGCGGGCCCGGCGGATCGACTCCTCCAGCGCGGCGCGCACCTTCGGGTCGAGCGTCTCCAGGGCCTCGGTGAGCTGCTCGGCCGGCACCCGGGTGGACTCCAGGCGGACGCCGTCGAAGCGTTCGGTGATCTCGATCAGCGCCGCGACCCCGCGATGGCGTACGTCCTCGGCGATCGGCCGCACCTTCTCCAGGGCGGCCGCGACGTCGAAGTCGGCACGGGGCAGCAGGTCACGCGGGTCGTCGAGCGAGCCGCGGAGGTCGATTCGAGAGATCACGCCACCCAGTGTAAGGAGTGGCCGGAATCGCTGGTCCCGCATTTCAGTCCGTGATACGAAAGGCGAGACGACCGGGGGGACGGGGGAAACGATGGCGGAGCGTGCTCCGGAAGACTGGAGCGACACCGAGCGGGAGCTCTGGGAGGCCTACCGCCAGGGGGAGATCCTCGACCTGCGCAGCGGCGAGGCCGACACCGACGACCCCTTCGGCGACGCCGTCTGGGAGCCCCGGCGGACCGTCCGGGCCGAGGTGCTGGCCCACCTCCTGCTGGTCGGCCCGAAGCCCGAGCCCGGGCGGGTCGCCTCGCTGCGGGTCAGCGGCGTCCTGGTCACCGGCGCGCTCAACCTGGCCGGTGCCGCCATCGGCGACTACGTCGAGCTGCACGACTGCCGCTTCGAACGCAAGATCCTCATCTCCGAGGCGGCCGCCTCCACGCTGCGCTTCGTGAACTGCCTGGTCCCCCGTCTGGAGGCCTCCCGGCTCTCCACCACCGGCGACCTCCACCTCGCCCGCTGCCGCGTCCCCGACGGCATCCGGCTCACCGACGCCAGGATCGGCACCGACCTGCTGCTCAACCAGACCGTCGTCGGCGCCGACCGCCACGGCCGCGCCGTCTCCGCCGACGGGATCACCGTCAACCAGGACTTCGAGGCCGAACGCCTGGAGACCGCGGGCGAGTTGAGCGTACGCACGGCCCGGATAGGCGGCCGGCTCTCGCTCCGCGGCGCCCAGCTGAACGCCGACCGGGAGCACAACCGCACCTGCCTCAACGCCGTCCGGATCACCGTCGGCCACACCCTCTACCTGACCGGCTCCGCCGACCGCGGCTGGGTCGGCTCCCGCGGCTACTACGGGTCCGGCTACGGCGAGCACCCGCCGCCGGACGGCCCCGTCACCCCGTTCCGCGCCTTCGGCCGGGTGCGGCTGTCCGACAGCCGCTTCGACGGCGCCTGCCTGATCTCCGGGGAATTCCACCTGGAGGGTGACGACGAACTCTCGCTGCGCCGCATCCACACCCCCGAGCTGCGCTTCACCTGCAAGTTCCGCCCCACCGGCACCGTCTCGCTCTCCCGGGCCCGGGTCGGCAACCTGGTCGACGCGCCCGACGCCTGGCCGCTCGGCAAGCACCTGGGCCTCACCGGCTTCGTGTACGAGAACCTGCGCCCGATGAGGGCCTTCCCGCTCCAGGACCGGATCGCCTGGCTGGAGGGCTCCTCCGTCGACTTCCAGCCCGAGTCGTACGAGCAGCTGGCCGCCGCCCTGCGCCGCGACGGCGCCGACGACGACGCCCGCGAGGTGCTGTACGCCAAGCAGCGCCGGCGCCGCGCGACCCTGCCGCTGCCCGCCCGGGTCTGGGGCGCCGTCCAGGACGCCACCGTCGGCTACGGCTACCGCCCGGGCCGGGCGGGCCTGTGGCTGCTGCTCGCCTGGGTGCTCGGCAGCGTCTGGTTCGCCACCCACCCGCTGGAGCCGCTCAAGGCCGACGAGCGCCCGCACTGGAGCCCGGTGCTCTACACCCTCAACCAGCTGCTGCCGATCGTGGACCTCAACCAGGGCGGCTGGAACCCGGGCGGCCTCAGCCAGTGGATCTCCGCCTCGCTGGTGATCATCGGCTGGCTGCTCGCCTCGACCGTCGTCGCCGGGGCCACACGGATGCTCCAGCGCGGCTGATGGTCGACCGCGCGACAAGGCGCCCGTCCGGGGAACTACGCTGTCCGCCGTGACAGAACGGCTGCCGCTCTTCCCGCTGAACACCGTGCTCTACCCGGGCCTGGTGCTGCCCCTGAACGTCTTCGAGGAGCGCTACCGCCGTCTCGTCGCCGACCTGCTCGAACAGTCCGAGGACGCCCCCCGGCGCTTCGGCGTGCTCGCGATCAAGGACGGCCGCGAGGTCGCCCCGGTCCGGGCCGAGGACGGCCCCGCCGGGCCGCTCGACGGCCTCGGCACCGTCACCGGGGACCCGCTGGAGGCGATCTTCCCCGTCGGCTGCGTCGCCGACGTCGCCTCCGTCGAGCAGCAGCCGGACGGCCGCTACGAGCTCCTGGTCACCGGCACCACCCGGTTCGCCCTGCGCGCGGTGGACGCCTCCGGTCCGTACCTGACCGGCGAGATCGAGACGATCGAGGAACGCCCCGGCGAAGGCTCCGGCGTCCTGGCCGCCGAAGTCGAGCGGGCGTTCCGGGTCTACCAGAAGCGCCTCGCCGGCGCCCGCGAGGCCAGCACCGTCGGCCGCCAGGACCTCCCCGACGACCCGCAGGTGCTCTCCTACCTGGTCGCGGCCGCCTCGGTGTTCGAGACCCCGGTCAAACAGCGGCTGCTCGCCTGCCCGGACACCGCCCAGCGGCTGCGCGCCGAACTCGACCTGCTGCGCCGCGAGACCGCCGTCCTCAGCTGGCTGCCCTCGCTGCCCGCCGTCGACCTCACCCGCCAGTCCTTCAGCCCCAACTGACCCAGGACAGCAAGGACACCCAGGACCCCCGTATGGCCAAGAAGAGCAGGAAGGGCGGCCAGGGCACACCGGCCACCGTCGCCCTGGAAACCGCCGCCGTCGCCTTCACCGTGCACGCCTACGACCACGACCCGGCCGCCGCCTCGTACGGCGGCGAGGCGGCCGAGGTCCTCGGCGTGCCCGCCGAGCGCGTCTTCAAGACCCTGGTGGCCGACGTGGACGGCACCCTCACCGTCGGCGTCGTCCCGGTCGCCGGCCAGCTCGACCTCAAGGCCCTCGCCGCCGCGGTCGGCGGCAAGCGCGCCGCCATGGCCGACCCGGCCGCGGCCGAACGCAGCAGCGGCTACGTGCTCGGCGGCATCTCCCCGCTGGGCCAGCGCCGGCCCCTGCGCACCGTCGTCGACGCCAGCGCGCTCACCCACCCCACCGTCTACGTGTCGGCCGGGCGCCGGGGCCTCGAAGTGGAACTCGCCCCCGCCGACCTGATCGCCCTCACCGACGCCCGCACCGCCCCGATCGCCCGCTGAGCCCGCTGAGCCCGCTCAGCCCGCCGAGCCCACTGCGCCCGCTGAGCCCCCTGAGCCCGCTGACGGAAGCGGCGCCCGGGAACGCCGCAGGGCGGGGGCCCGGCCCGTCCCCGGACCGCCGACCCTCCGCCCTGCCACCGAAACTCAGACCCGGTCCTCCGGAGCCGCCGGGCTCACCGGAGCAGCCGGAGCCGCCGGCGGAGCGACCGGAGCCCCCCAGTACGGCGGCGGGTCCTCCTCCCGCTTCCCGACCGCCGCCGACAGCGCGAGCAGCACCACCATCGCCGCCATCGGCCAGACCAGCAGCGCCCCCATCGCCCCCAGGTCGATGCCCGCGTCGAAGTGCCCGCCGTTGCCGACCCGCCGGGCCTCGCCGATCAGGTCGTTGCCCGGGCCGAGCCACCGGCCGATCCGCCAGGCGCCCATCGAGCCGAGCAGGCCGCCGACCGTGAGCCCCAGCGCGACCGCGATGCCGCCGCCGCGCCGCCGGGTGACCAGGAAGGCCCCGAGCGCGGTCAGGATCCCGGCGCCCAGGCCGATGAGCACGAACACCGCGTCGGCCCCGGCCCGCTGCTCGCCCTCGGGGTCGACGTAGAGGATCCGGTCCCCGTCCACGACCAGCGGCACCTTCGGCGCCAGCCACGCCCAGAGCGCGGCCATCACCAGTCCGGCGACCAGGCAGGCCAGGACGACCCCGGCGCCGAGCCGCAGCTCCGGCAGCAGCCGCTGCACCGGCGTCTCCCCCGCCGCCCCGGCCGGGTCGGCGGCGACGGGCGCGGTCTCCGGCGGCGGCGCGTACGGGTCGGGCACGGCGTCGGACACGGCGTCGGACACGGCGTCGGCCGAAGCCGCCCGCACATCGGTGTGCGCGGGATCCGGAGGTGTGTTCGGTACGGTCACAGGCCCCATCGTTTCACGACGCCCTCCGGAACGGCCCCACCACCCGGGCGGGCTTCAGCGAGCGACCGCCCTCCGGTACGCCCAGGTGGCCACGCCCAGTGACAGCACGCCCACCCCGGCGCACACCCCGAGGTCCGCGAGCACCATCGCCCAGTCCGGGTCCGGCGCGAACGTCCGCGCGAAGGCCTCGACCCCGTACGTGGAGGGCAGCAGGTCCCGCAGCCACAGCACGGGCTGCGGCAGGTGGTCGACGGGCAGCACGCCGAGCAGCAGGGCGGCGGACATGCCGAGCTGCCCCAGCATCGTCGCGATCTCCTGCCGCGGCGCCAGCAGCCCGCAGGCCGCCCCCAGCCCGGCCAGCGCGGCTCCGGCCAGCGGCACGACCGCCAGCAGGACCCACAGCTGCCCGAGCGGCAGTCCGAACATGACCGCCCCGACGGCCGCCGTGACGACCGTCCCGGGCAGCGTGAAGGAGGCGTACGCGGCGGCCGCCCCCAGCACCACCGAGGCGGCCGGCACCGGCAGCGTCGCGTAGTGGTCGAGGCCACCGGTGGCCCGCAGCTTGCCGAAGTACTGGGCGAGCAGGTTCAGCGCGACGAAGGCCACCACCAGCACGCTGGACCCGGCCACCACCGACCGCGCCGCCGAGGACTGTCCGGCCTCCACGACGCCCCGCATCATCACCAGGATGCCGAGCGACTGGAAGGTGGCGACGAACAGCAGCGGGATCCGCGCCACCCTCGCCCGGGCGAGCTGGGCCCGGTACACGGCGGCCAGCGAGGGCAGCAGCCGGGCCGCGGGGGCGAGCGGGGCGGGCCCGCCGGTCGGCCGGTCGGTGCGCGGCGGCGCCGAGAGCAGGGTCACTTGGCCAGTCCTCCGTGGCGGCCGCCCAGCTTGAGGTAGGCGTCCTCAAGGCTGGGGGTGGCGAGGGTGAAGTCGTCGAGGGCGGCGAAGGCCGGGCCGGTGGTGACGGCGGCGACCAGCTCGCGGGCCTGCTCGGGGGTGGTGCGGACGGTCCAGCGGCGCCCGGTGCACTCGGCCCGCTCGCGCAGCGCGGCGACGGCGGGCACGCCGACCGGCGCCTCGTCGCGCCAGACCAGGTCGAGCCGGACGTCGCCGTCCACCAGCGCCTTCAGCCCGCCGGGCGTGTCGCAGGCGATCACCCGGCCGTCGTCGACCACGGCGACCCGGTCGAGCACGGTCTCCGCCTCGATCACGTTGTGGGTGACCAGCAGCACGGTCGTCCCGTGCTCGGCCCGCCGCCGGTCGACGGCGCGCCACACGGCCCGCCGGGCGACGGGGTCCATACCGGTGGTCGGCTCGTCCAGGACGAGCAGCGGCCGGTCCCCCACCAGGGTGGCCGCGAAGCAGGCGAGCCGCCGCTGGCCGCCGGACAGCTTGGCGAGCGGCCGGTGCGCGATGGCCGTCAGCCCGAGCTCCTCCAGGACGTCCGCGGCGGTGCTCCGGGCCTGTGCCCGGCCGAGCCCGCGCAGCCGTCCGGTGGTCTCGGCGGCGAGCGCGACGGTCAGCTCGTCCAGCGCGGTGGATTCCTGCCCGAGGTACCCGAGCAGCCGGGCGGCCCGCTCGGGGTGCCGCACGATGTCGTGGCCGAGCAGTTCGACGGTTCCCGAGTCGGGGCGCAGCAGCCCGGTGAGCTGGCGCACCAGCGTCGACTTGCCGGCGCCGTTCGGGCCGAGCAGCCCGAAGACCTCGCCCCGCCGGACGGTGAGGCTGATCCCGTCGTTGGCGCGGATCTCGGTGGCGGCCGCGCCGCGCCCGCTGCGATACGTCCTGGTCAGGTCGCGCACGACGACGCACGGCGGGGTTTCGTCGGGTGCTCGCCCGGCCGTCTCACTCACGACCGAAGACTCTACGCGCTCATACGGGCGAACCGGACAACGGGTCGGTCGCCCGGCGGTCACCTGGGCTCCCCGGCCGCCCGCTCACGGCTCAGTCGTCGACGACCATCGACCCGCCCGGCACCCGTACCGCCAGTTCCTTCCAGAACCCGGCCCGGATGGCGTAGCGGTCGTGCTCGTCGATCTGGTCGTCCTTGTGCGCGAGCAGCCCGAAGCGGGCGGCGTAGCGGAGCAGCTCGCCGTCCACCCGGTGCGGGATGCGCGGGTAGTCGGGCCAGAGCACGGTGAGCCGCTCGGAGTCGCCGATCCGCTCGGTCCAGCGGCGGGCGAAGACCTGGCCGACCTCGTGGGCGTCGCCGCCGATGGAGGTGATGTCCTCCTCGCGGTCGGCCCAGCGCTGTTCGGAGGTGGTGAGCTGGGCGAGCGTGGGCAGGCTGTCCCCGGCGGTGACGGCGGGCTCCGGGGCGGGCCGGTCGACCCAGCCACGGTCGGAGGACCACCGCAGGACCGGCCCGGCCTGGGCGGCGGCGCCGTGGCCGTTCGTCCCGTGCCCGTTCGTCCCGTTCGCGTGGGCGGCGGACCCGTGCGCCCCGTGCCCGTTCGCCACCGGGGCGATCGGGGTGGCGGAGGGGGCCCGCCCGGCCAGGTCCTTCGGCGTGGGGACGACCTTGAGCGCGGTCGCCGCCGGCTGTGACCGGCCGTTGGCGGCGGAGGCGGGGGCGACGCCGGCTGCCGCGGCGGCGGCCGGCCTGACCACCGGCGGCACCCCGGCCGGCACCACGCTCGGGACCACACCGGGCACCACGCTCGGCAGCGCGGCCGGCGGGGCGGCGAGGATCTTGGCGATCTCCTGCCGGGCCCCGGGCGCCGGGAAGAGGTTGGCGGTGTCCCGCAGCGAGAACGAGCCCTCGATCCACTCGCGGTCCAGCACCCGCCGCTCGTCCGCCTCGCCGACCAGGTCCTCGGACTGGTTGAAGTCGCCGTCGGCGGCCTGCAGGGCCCACAGGTGGACGGCGACGCCGTGCTCCTTGGCGGTCATCATGCCGGGCAGCAGGTCACCGTCCCCGGTGATCAGTACGACGTCGGCGCAGGCCCGGTTGCGGGCGAGTTCGGAGAGCTCGGCGTGCATCGCGGCGTCCACGCCCTTCTGCACCCACCGGCCCTCGGCCCGGGTCAGGGCCCCGAGCCGCACGGTGACCCGGGGCAGGACGCGCAGCCGCCGGTGCTCGGGCATCGGGCGCCGGTCGGGCGCGGCGTCGAACCAGTAGATGCGCAGCAGCGGCAGCCCGGTCTCCGCCTCGGCGCGCTCGCGCAGCGCGGTGATCAGGGCCGTGTGGTTCACCGTGACCTTGGACCGGGATGGATCCCCTGCGAGCAGGCTGGCGGCGGCGCCCAGCAGATATCCGGCGTCCACCAGGACGACACAGCGGTCCATCGCGCACCTCTTTTCGCTCGCCCTCGGAATCAGTCGGGTCGGTCGTTCGGGGTGGGCGGTCCACCCGTCGTCCGGGCGTGCCGAGGTGAGGGGCCCCCGTCGTCGCCCGATCGTTGGGTCACCTTTTACCCGGGGTTCGCCTGCCGAACCTTGCCGGATGTCCCGGTACCGCAACAGCCGCCCCGACCGAGTCCGGACAACGCGAAGGCGGGCCCCGTTCAACGACGGGGCCCGCCCGAGGTCACGCGGCGGTGTTTCGACCTGTGTGCGCTGGAGCCCGGCGAGCGGCCGGCGGACTTCAACCCTTGAACCCGGAGGCCGGCCCGAGAAATCCTGAGGTCAGCCCTCGAACCCGGAGGTCAGCCCTTGAGCTCGGCGGCGACCAGCTCGGCCAGCTGGACGGCGTTGAGGGCGGCGCCCTTGCGCAGGTTGTCGTTGGAGACGAACAGCGACAGGCCGTTCTCCACCGTCTCGTCCACCCGGATGCGACCGACGAAGCTCGGGTCCCGGCCCGCGGCCTGCAGCGGGGTGGGGATGTCGGACAGCTCGACGCCGGGGGCGCCGGCCAGCAGCTCCACCGCGCGCTCGGGGCTGATCGGGCGCTCGAAGCGGGCGTTGATCTGCAGCGAGTGGCCGGAGAACACCGGGACGCGCACGCAGGTGCCGGAGACCTTCAGCTCCGGGATGCCGAGGATCTTGCGGCTCTCGTGGCGGAGCTTCTGCTCCTCGTCGGTCTCGTTGGAGCCGTCCTCGACGATGGAGCCGGCCAGCGGCAGCACGTTGAAGGCGATCGGGCGCTTGTAGACCTTGGGCTCGGGGAACTCGACCGCGGAGCCGTCGTGGGCGAGCGCGGCGGCACCGTCGATGACCTTGGCGGCCTGGTCCCGCAGCTCGGCGACACCGGCCACACCGCTGCCGGAGACGGCCTGGTAGGTCGAGACGACCAGCGCGGCCAGCCCGGCCTCCTCGTGCAGCGGGCGCAGCACGGGCATGGCGGCCATGGTGGTGCAGTTCGGGTTGGCGATGATGCCCTTGGGGCGGTCCGCGATGGCCTCGGGGTTGACCTCGGAGACCACCAGCGGGACCTCGGGGTCGCGGCGCCAGGCGGAGGAGTTGTCGATGACGACGGCACCGGCCGCGGCCGCCTTGGGGGCCAGGGCCTTGGAGGTGGAGCCGCCGGCCGAGAAGATCACGATGTCGAGGCCCGTGTAGTCGGCCGTGGCCGCGTCCTCGACGGTGACCTCGGTGCCCTGCCAGGGCAGCGTGCGCCCGGCCGAACGGGCCGAGGCGAACAGCCGCAGCTGCTCCACCGGGAAGCTTCGCTCCGCCAGGATCTCGCGGACCACGCCGCCGACCTGGCCGGTGGCACCGACAATGCCGATCTTCATTCCGACTACTCCTCTGGATGGTGCTGTCTACAGCCGCACTCCGCCCATCATGCCTTGTCACGGGGGTGGGGCGACCTGCCATTTCAGTGGGTGAGAGGCGCCTCGGACGGGCCCTAGTGGTCCAGACCACTCACCAACGCCAGGGCGGCCTCCACCTCGGCCCGCCCGGCCGGCAGCAGCGGCAGCCGGACGTCCGGGGTCGGGATCCGCCCCAGGGCGTGCAGCACGCCCTTGGTGACCGCCGGGTTCGGCGCCGCGAACGCCGCCAGCGCCAGCCCGGTCAGCCGGTGCCCGAGCGCCCGCGCCGACTCGACGTCCCCGACCCGCCAGGCCTGCGCCAGCTCCACGAACCGGGCGGTGGCCAGGTGGGCGGAGGCGAGGATCCCGCCGGCCGCGCCGAGCGCCAGCATCGGCGCGAGGAAGGCGTCCTCCCCGGTCAGGAACGCGAAGCCGTCGGGGGCGTCCGCGAGCAGTTCGGCGGCCGCCTGGTCCAGCCCGCCGGTCGCGTACTTGACGCCCACCACACCCTCGATCGCGGCGATCTCGCGCAGCGCCGCGGCCGACAGCTGCTGCCCGGTGCGGTACGGGATGTGGTAGACGACCAGCGGCAGCGGGCTGCTCGCGGCCAGCTCCCGGAAGTGCGCGACCGTCCCCGCCTCGCCGGGCCGGACGAAGGCCGGCACGGTGACCAGCGCGGCCGCCGCCCCCGGCACCCGCGCGCCGAGCGCGGCCAGGGACTCGGCGGTCGCCCGGGTGTCCCCGCCGGACGCGCCGACGATCAGCTGCGCGCCGCGCGCGGCGCAGGCGGCCGCGGCGACGTCCACCACCGCGTCCCGCTCCCCGGCGGTCAGCGCGGCCGGCTCACCGGTGGTGCCGAGCGCCACCAGCCCGGCCGCGCCGGCGTCGAGCAGCTCGTACGCGAGCTTCTCCAGCGCGTCCAGGGCGACGCCGCCGTCCGCGGCGAAAGGGGTGACGAGGGGGACGTAGATGCCCTTGAGTTCCAGGCCCTTGAGTTCCATGCGCACGATCCTGCGGCCGACCGTCACCGCAGGTCCAGTTCACATTTCCGACGCTTCTCGTAAGCTGAGCCGATGCTCGCTCTCGTAAGCTGAGCCGATGCTCGACGTCCGACGCCTGCGCCTGCTGCGCGAACTCGCCCACCTCGGCACCATCGCGGCCGTCGCCGAGGCGCTCTCCTTCAGCCCGTCCGCGGTGTCCCAGCAGCTGTCCGTCCTGGAGAAGGAGGCGGGCGTCCCGCTGCTGGAGCGCACCGGCCGCCGGGTCACCCTCACCCCGGCCGGGCGCAACCTGGTCCGGCACGCTGAGTCGGTGCTCGCCCTGCTGGAGCAGGCGGGCGCCGAACTCGCGCACGCCAGACGGGGGTTGGCCGGTCCGCTGCGGATCGGCACCTATCCCTCGGCGGCCCGCGCGATCATCCCGGCGGTGCTCGCCGAGCTCGCCGCCTGGCACCCCGGGCTGGAGCCGATGGTCACCGAGGTGGACCCGGCGGTCGTCGGCGCCGCCCTGCGCGCGGGCGAGCTGGACGTGGCCCTGGTGCACGAGTACGACCTCGTCCCGTCCGACCCCGAACCGGGCCTCGCGGCGACCCGCCCGGTCTTCACCGAGCCCATGTACCTGGCCGGCCGCACCGCCGGCACTATCGCCGAACAGCGCGGCGCCCCGTGGATCATGTCCCCGCCCGGCACCCTCTGCCACACCATGGCCGTCCGCGCCTGCGAGTCGGCCGGCTTCGCCCCCAGGATCCGCCACCAGATCGACGACTTCACCACCGTCCTCGCCCTGGTGGCCGCCGGCCAGGGCGTGGCCCTCGTCCCCCACCTCGGCACCGCCCAGCCCCCGCCCGGCGTCGTCCTCACCCGCCTGCCCATGTACCGCCGCACCCGCGCCGCCTTCCGGGCCGGCGCCGGGTCCCACCCGGCGATCTCGGCCTTCGTCTCGGCCCTCCACACCGCGGTACCCCCCGGTCTCGGCAGCGGCTCCTGAACGCGGAAGAGCCCGGGGCGCCGGCGGCACCCCGGGCTCAGGCCCTCGATCGGACCGCCGGGCGGCTCAGACCACCAGACAGCTCGGCCCGAGCAGCTGCTTCAGGTCCCCGAACAGCGCCGGGTCCGACTTCACCCGGTGCCGGTCCAGCCGCAGCACCGTGGTCTTGGTGCGGCCCTCCAGCCGCACCCGCACCTCGGTGGTGCCCTTGTGGTGGGTCAGCACCTCGCTGAGCCGGGCGACCAGCGGCGGGGTGACCTTCCCGGTCGGGATGTTGATGACGATCGGCGCCTCGGCGTGGGCGTTCGACAGGTCCGGGGCGGACAGCTCCATGCCCATCAGCCGGGGCACGTCCTCCCGCTTGTCGAGCTTGCCGCGCACGAACACCACGGCGTCCTCGACCAGTTGGGAGGAGACCAACTGGTAGCTCGCCGGGAAGAACATGCAGTCGATCGAGCCCGCCAGGTCCTCGACGGTGGCGATCGCCCAGGCGTTGCCCTGCTTGGTCATCTTCCGCTGGAGGCCCGAGATGATGCCGCCGATGGTGACGATCGTCCCGTCCGGCCGGTCCGCGAGGTCGGCGACCGCGCAGTCCGCCTTGTCGGCGAGCACGTGCTCGATGCCGTGCAGCGGGTGCGAGGAGACGTACAGGCCGAGCATCTCCCGCTCCTGGGTGAGCAGGAAGGACTTCTCCCACTCCTCCTCGGAGAAGACGACGTCCAGCCCGAAGCTCGGCTCGTCCGAGGCGATGTCGCCGCCGAAGAGGTCGTACTGCCCGACCGCCTGCTTGCGCTTCACGTCGACGACGTTGTCGATCATCGGCTCGAACTGCGCGCTGAGGCCCTTGCGGGTGTGCCCGAGCGAGTCGAAGGCGCCGGCCTTGATCAGCGATTCGACGGTCCGCTTGTTGCAGACCACCGACTCGACCTTGTCCAGGAAGTCGGGGAAGGAGGAGAACTTCCCCTTGGTCTTCCGGGTCCGGATCATCGACTCGACGACCGGCCCGCCGACGTTGCGGATGGCGGTCAGGCCGAAGCGGACGGTGTCGTCACCGTGCGGGGTGAAGTCCGAGTCCGACTCGTTGACGTCCGGCGGCAGCACCTGGATGCCCATCTTGCGGCACTCGTTGAGGTAGACCGCCGACTTGTCCTTGTCGTCCTTGACGGACGTGAGCAGGCCGGACATGTACTCGGCCGGGTAGTTGGCCTTCAGGTAGGCCGTCCAGTACGAGACCAGCCCGTAGCCCGCGGTGTGCGCTTTGTTGAACGCGTAGCCGGAGAAGGGGACGAGGACGTCCCACACCGCCTGGATGGCCGCGTCGGAGTAGCCGCGCTCGCGGCAGCCCTTCTGGAAGGGAACGAACTCCGCCTCCAGGATCTCCTTCTTCTTCTTGCCCATCGCCCGGCGCAGCAGGTCCGCCTGGCCGAGCGAGTACCCGGCGAGGATCTGCGCGGCCTTCTGCACCTGCTCCTGGTAGACGATCAGGCCGTACGTCGGCCGGAGCACCTCCTCCAGGGGCTTCTCCAGCTCCGGGTGGATCGGGGTGATCTCCTGCTGGCCGTTCTTGCGCAGGGCGTAGTTGGTGTGGGAGTTGACGCCCATCGGGCCCGGCCGGTACAGCGCCAGAACAGCCGAGATGTCTTCGAAGTTGTCGGGCTTCATCAGCCGCAGCAGCGAGCGCATCGGCCCGCCGTCGAGCTGGAAGACGCCCAGCGTGTCGCCGCGGGCGAGGAGTTCGTAGGTCGGCTTGTCGTCGAGCGGCAGCTTGAGCAGCTCGATCTTCTCGCCCTTGTTCCGCTCGATCGCCTTGACGGCGTCGTCCATGATCGTCAGGTTGCGCAGGCCGAGGAAGTCCATCTTGAGGAGGCCGAGGCCCTCACAAGTGGGGTAGTCGAACTGCGTGATGGTGACGCCGTCGGTGTGCCGGGTCCAGACCGGGATGTGGTCGGTCAGCGGCTCGGCGGACATGATGACGCCGGCCGCGTGCACACCGGGCTGGCGGATCAGGCCCTCGATGCCGCGCGCGGTGTCGATGACCTTCCGGACGTCCGGGTCGCTCTCGTACAGCCCGCGGATCTCGCCGGCCTCGCCGTAGCGCGGGTGGCTGTTGTCCGTGATGCCGGAGAGCGGGATGCCCTTGCCCATGACGTCCGGCGGCATCGCCTTGGTGATCCGGTCGCCCATCGCGTAGGGGTAGCCGAGGACCCGCGAGGAGTCCTTGATGGCGGCCTTCGCCTTGATGGTGCCGTACGTGACGATCATGGCGACCTTGTCGGACCCCCACTTCTCCGTCACGTAGCGGATCACGTCACCGCGCCGGCGCTCGTCGAAGTCGATGTCGACATCGGGCATGGAGATGCGCTCGGGGTTGAGGAAGCGCTCGAAGATCAGGCCGTGCGGGATGGGGTCGAGGTCGGTGATGCCCATCGCGTACGCGACCAGCGAACCGGCCGCCGAACCGCGGCCCGGGCCCACCGCGATGCCCTGGCTCTTGGCCCACATGATGAAGTCGGCGACCACGAGGAAGTACGCCGGGAACCCCATCTGGATGATGGTGTCCATCTCGTACTCGGCGAGCTTCTTGTGCTCCTCGTCGTACCCGTTCGGGAAGCGCCAGTCCATGCCCTCCCAGACCTTGGACTTGAAGAAGTCCGCCTCGGACTCGAAGCCCTCCGGGATGGGGAAGCGGGGCATGAGGTTCTTGAACTTGAACATGCCCTCGGTGTCGACGCGGGAGGCGACCAGGAGCTGGCTGTTGCGGCAGCCCTCCTGCCAGGCGTCCGAGGAGTCCAGCGCGTACATCTCGGCGGCGGACTTGATGTAGTAGCCGGTGCCGTCGAAGCGGAAGCGGTCCGGGTCGGAGAGGTTCTTGCCGGTCTGGACGCAGAGCAGGAGGTCGTGCGCGCCCGCGTCGGCCTCGGTGGTGTAGTGCGAGTCGTTGGTGACGACCGGCGGGATGTTCAGCTTCCTGCTGATCTCCAGCAGCCCGTCGCGGACCCGCTTCTCGATGTCGAGGCCGTGGTCCATCAGCTCCAGGAAGTAGTTCTCCTTGCCGAAGATGTCCTGGTAGTCGGCGGCGGACTTGACGGCCTCGTCGAACTGGCCGAGGCGCAGCCGGGTCTGGACCTCACCGGACGGGCAGCCGGTGGTGGCCATCAGGCCGCCGGACAGCTCCGCGATCAGCTCCTTGTCCATCCGGGGCCACTTCACCAGCCAGCCCTCGGCGTAGGAGCGCGAGGTCAGCTTGAAGAGGTTGTGCAGGCCCTCCTTGTTCCGGGCCCAGATGGTCTTGTGGGTGTACGCGCCGGACGCGGAGACGTCGTCCCGCTTCTGGTGCGGCTGGCCCCACAGGATCCGCTTGGTGTTCGAGCGGGACTCCGGGGCGACGTACGCCTCGATGCCGATGACGGGCGTGATCCCGGCCGCGGTGGCCTGCTTGTGGAACTCGGCGGCGCCGTACATGTTGCCGTGGTCGGTCATCGCCACATGGGTCTGCCCGAGGCGCTCGACCTCCTTGAACATCTGCTTCAGCCGGGCGGCACCGTCCAGCATCGAGTACTCGGTGTGGACGTGCAGATGCGCGAACGGCTGATCGCTCAAGGCGGGGCCTCCGAAGGCTCTCGTGCTGGGCTGGTGGGCCGGCGAACGCGCAGGTCACAGGGGATGCCCCGGAAATGGATGTGGCCCGGACCACCTCACGGGGTCCGGACCGTCACTCACACGTTCACCCGTCCACTCTAGCCCCCTCGAACAGCTTTGCCGCTCGACGGGAGAGGCCCCTAGGTCAGCCCGGCGAGTCGCGCCCGAGCGGCGTTTCTGACCTCCGGATCCTCCATCGGATCGTCCCCGAGACAGGCCAGCCGGTCGCGCACATGGGGGCGGTCGGGGGCCCGCTCGACGCCCAGCAGACGCGCTCGCGCTTCGCAGTCCCACAGTGACTCGGTGTACGCCTCGGCCATCCCCGACGAGCCGAGGGCGTCCAACGCCGTCAGGTAGTCGGGGCGCTCGTACGAGTGCGGGGTGTGGAGCCAGAAGCGCCGCAGCAGGGAGATCGCGTCAGCGGCCTTCGGACCGAATCGCGCCAGCCCACGTGCCATCTGAACCGGCCCGCACCAGATACGGTCCACCCAGTCCCGCTCCAGCTCGGCGATCAGCGTCGGAATGTCCTGCTCCTCGCCGTGTTCAGCCAGGACGGACAGGCCCTCCCAGGCCAGCCAACGGGTGTCGGAGGCAACCCACTCACGGGCGGCCGGCATGGCGAGGGCGCCGAGCTTACGGATGACACCTGGGAGCAGCGGCAGGGAGTACTCGCCGTCCGCCGTGCCGAGCGAGGGGACGAGCGGGACGAGTGCGGGCTCCGGCTCCCGCCGGTAGAGGACGCGCAGCGCGTTCCTCTTGCGGTGCGCCGACTCGTCAGGGTCGGCGAGCAGTTCCAGCAGTGCGGTGTTCGGCAGCCCGGCCATCGGATCCGGCTCGCCGGGCTGCCGTTGCGAAGCCGGGAATTCCTCGTGCTCCTCCTTCGCCACCTGATCCCGCAGGGCCTCCCGAGCCTCGGTCGAGCCCCCGAGTGCCAGCAGCTCCAGGACTCCGACGGCCCGGTCGCGGGTGTCCTCGTCGTCGGACAGGAGTTCCACTACCGGCGCTAGCGGCAGCTCAAGGTCCCGGATCAGCCGGGCCAGGTAGAGGTGCCGGTCGTCGACCTGCGAGTCCCACCGCCACTCCCAGCGGATGCAGCCGTGGACGAGGTCGGCGACCGAAGCCCGGTCCTCGGCGGCCATCAGCGCGCCCTGACCCCGGCCGCGCTGCAGCAGGCCGAGGAGGGTGTTCGGTGGCGCGTACTCGTATCTCCGCTGTGTCACGCGGTCCATCGTGCCTCAAGAGGTCGCGGGCTCACTCCCCCTCCTCGGGCGCCTCCGTGCCCGGGTGAGCCGGCGGTAGGCGAGATGGACCGCGAGGCCCAGCAGGGTCATGACGACCGACGCGACCAGTGCGACCACATCGAGTACGTTCCGGCCCAGCGAGTTCCAGAAGCCGATGCTCGAAGCGAGAGCGGCGACATCGGTGTGCCGGGGGTCGTACACCACCGTCACGGTGTCGCGGGCCTTGATGGTGTCGGTGACGTAGGCGAGTCGGGTCTCGACGGATGTCCCCCCGGGCGTCGTGAACCGCACCCGGCAGTCGGCGTTCCCTGCCGGGTTGTCCCGCGGCCCGCTCACTTCGGTGCACTCGGTGACGACCGCCGGGGTGTGGACGCCACGGCTGCGCAGATCCGACGTCACACCCATGTCGTGCGGTATCAGGTAGACCAGGCTGAGGACGAACAGCAGGACCCCCAGGGCGATCATCGCGATCGACCCGTTCCGCACCGTCCGGCCGTGGTCCGGCGTGTTCTCCATCGATCCCCCCGGTGTCGGCCCGACTGCCCACGCCCGCGCACGCCAGCCGCACCCACCGGCTCCGCCACGCTACGCCCGGGTCCGCCTCCGCACCAGTTCCTTGATCTCCTCCGGGAGCGCGTCCGCCGCCAACAGGCCCGGCAGCAGCTGCGGTTCGGTCGTCACCGCGCGGAACGAGCTGGCCACTGTGACGTCGTGGTCCGGGCGGTGCACCACCTCCACCGCGTCTCCCGCGTGCAGTTCGCCGGGTGTGACCACCCGCAGGTAGGCGCCCGGCAGGGCTGCCTCGGTGAAGCGGCGGATCCAGCCCTCGCGGTCCAGCCAGCCTTGGAAGGTCCCGCAGGGGATGCGCGCGCAGGACACCTCCAGGACCACGTCCGGGCCGATCCGCCAGCGTTCCCCGATCAGGGCGCCGTTGACGTCCAGGCCGGTGGTGGTCAGGTTCTCGCCGAAGGAGCCGTTGTCGAGTTCCCGGCCCAGCTCCTCCTGCCAGCCGTCCAGGTCCTCCCGGGCGTAGGCGTACACGGCCTGGTCGTCGCCGCCGTGGTTCCGCACGTCGTACACCCGGTCCCCGGCGAGGCCGACCGCGCCCGTCCCCTTGGGGCCCGGCGCGGCCACGGCGACCGGGCCGTCCACCGGGTGCTTGTCGATGCCTGTGGCGCGGAGGCCCTTCCACGGGTTCGGCCGGGGCCTGCCGACGTTGACGGAGAGCAGTCGCGCGTGTGCGTCCATGCTTCGACCGTACGACGGGTGCCCGGCCCGGGTCCACGGAATACCTCCCCCGCCGACTTCGCCGACGTCGCCGGGGCGGCCCGCGTCAGCGCGGCGGCCCCTCGCGCTCACCCGCGTGGGGGGCCGCGAACCGCCGGCGCTCCGGAGCCCGGCCGTCAGTCCTCGTCGTCCAGTACCGCGACGTGGTTGCCCGTGCCGGCCGGGGTGGTGCTCTCCCCGCCGTGCGGGCGCGGCCGCGAGGGACAGACTCTCGGCGCCACGTCCTTCAGGCCCAGCAGCCGGAAGTAGTTCTGCCCGAGCGCGATGTCCCGGAAGGCCTCGTTGTCCAGTGCCCGGTTGATCCGGCTGGTGACCTCCAGCTCCTCCTCGTACACCTTGTAGTCCTTGTTCCGCGCGGCCACGAAGTCCGTCCCGGTGATCGCCCGGGTCGGGTGGCGGTCGAGGAAGGCGGCGTACTTCTCCCGGGCGCCGGGCCGGCTGAAGTAGAGGTCCTCCAGTACGCGCCAGCTCAAGTCCAGGGTCAGGTTGGGGTGTTGGCCGAGGAGCCGGTCCAGGATGCGGATGTGCTCGTCCGGGTCCATGGTGGCGAGCTCCTTGGAGAGCCCCATGTGCGCCCACACGATCTTGTTGTCGGGGTACTGCGTGAGGATCTCCTCCATCAGGTGGAGGTACTTGGTCGGCTCCGCGTCGTTGCCGAGGTCGGAGTGGAAGGTGACGGGGATCCCGCGCTCCTGGTACACCCGCATGAAGGGCGCCCAGTTCGGGATGTCCTCGCTGGTGGCGGGTTCGGCCAGGTTGGGCAGGATCGCCTGCTTGACCACGTTGACCTCGCCGGCCCACCGGAACATCCCCGGGTACTCCCGGTCCAGCAGCGCGATTCCGGCCGGGACGGTCTCGGGGTGGTGCAGGTCCATGAACGTCATGGAGAGCGCGAGCTTCGGGTCCTCGGGCCGGTTCTCCCGCAGGCTCTCGGCGTTGACGAAGTCGTTGCGCAGCATGGGCCGTACGGGCGTGCCGGGGCAGTCGAGGTAGTACGTGCAGCCGGAGTCGGCGGGCAGTACCTGCCCGATGCCGAACATGTTGGCGTAGCGGACGCCGCTCTTGCGCAGGTAGTCGGCCATCTCCTCGAAGGGGATGGCCCGGCCGCCGAAGGGCCGGAAGTGCAGGTGGCCGTCGACGACCGAGGTGTACGGCTCGGTGGACCGGTCGAAGCAGGCCCGGGCCGCGAAGGCCTCGCCGGCTCCCGCCGGGGAGAAGACGACGGCCAGCGCGGTCGCGCCGACGACGGCGGCGGTGAACCGTCTGCCGGTCCGTTGCCCGTTCCTCACGGGCTTCATCAGATTCATCGGCGTCATCGGATTCCTGTGCTTCAGGGGCTTCATGACGTTGCCTCCGGTGGCGGTCGGCCGGCGCTCGGCACCGGCCCGGGGTCTGGTGCTGCCACGGAGAAGGGTCAGCCGTCGAGCCGCCGCCCGTTGCCGCTCCGCACGGTGTCGGCCCGCCCGGCCGCTCGAACGGCCGTACCCGTAGGTCCGTCGGGGTTCCTCGGGATCCACCGGAGGCCCCCGCCGCCCCGACGCCCCACCGCCCCACCGCCCCACCGCCCCACCGCCCCGGCGGCGTGTCGAGTGGCGATCCACCGCCCACGACGACAGGGTGACCGGCAGCAAACCCCACCAGAAAGGGTCAAAATGCCCGAGGTCACCACCCCGTACGCGACCGGCACCCCCTGCTGGGTCGACCTGATGGCGAAGGACCAGCAGGCCGCGCTGGACTTCTACCGCGACCTGTTCGGCTGGCAGGGCCAGCCCGGCCCGGCCGAGTTCGGCGGCTACGCGGTCTGCGAGTTCAACGGCAGGGCCGCGGCCGGCATCGGCCCGGCGATGGCCCCCGAGGGCATGCCGGAACCGCCGACCGTCTGGACGAGCTACCTGGCCACCACCGACGCCCAGGCCACCCAGGACGCGATCGTCGCCGCCGGCGGCACGCTGATCGCCCCGGTCATGGACGTCGGCGCCCTGGGCCGGATGCTGATCGCCTCCGATCCGCAGGGCGCGGTCTTCGGCGTCTGGCAGCCGGGCGAGTTCTTCGGCGCCCAGGTGGTCAACGAGGCCGGCGCGCTGACCTGGAACGAACTGCACACCAGCGACATCCAGGCCGCCACCGCCTTCTACGGCGCGGCGTTCGGCATCGAGATCGAGCCGCTGGACGGCGCGGACTCCTACTGGGAGGTCCGGGTCGGCGGCCGCGCGGTCGGCGGCGCCACCCTCCTCGCCAACGACCCGCCCGGCACCCCGGCGCACTGGCTGACCTACTTCGCGGTCGACGACGTCGACTCCACCGTGGACGCCCTGGTGAAGCGCGGCGGCACGGTCCTCGCCCCGCCGTTCGACATGATGGCCGGCCGGATGACCGTCGTCGCCGACCCCCAGGGCGCCGCCTTCGCGATGATCAAGCCCCAGCCGCTGGCCTGAGCCCCCGCACACCCGCGCCCGCCCGACCCCGCCCGGGCGGGCGCCCCGCATTCCCCCGCACGCCCGCTCCCCGAAATCCCGTTGCCCCGCCGCCAGTTACGGGCCGACACTCCCCCCATGCTCGGATTCGCACGGACCGACAACGAAGCCCTCGTCTCCTACCTGGGCGACCCCCAGCGCACCGTGGGCGCCTACCACGAACTGCTGCGCCGAGCCGCGGACTCCCTCGACGCCATCCGCGCCGGCCTGTCCGACCCGGACCCGGCGGTGCGGGAGGGCTGCTGCCGCCTCCTCGACCACCTGGTCGACACCGACTCGATGGACCTCCTGATCGCGATGGCGGACGACCCCGACGCCCGGGTCCGGATCGCCGCCTTCCACGCCCTGGCCTGCGACCGCTGCAAGGACGACGCCTGCGCGCCGGGCGCGGACCGGGTGCTGGACCCGGCGCTGCGGCACCTGGCCGACGACCCGGACCCGCAGGTCCGGATGCGGGCCGCCGAGCTCGTCGGCAAGTTCGTCCACACCGTCCCCGGCGCCCTCGCCGCCCTGGTGCGCTGCCACGAGCGGGACCCGAGCCCGGCCGTCCGCAAGAAGGCCGGCTGGTACGTCCCCGGCGGCCCGATCCACCGCCGCACGGCCCCGCCCGCCGCCGGCTGAGTTTCGCGCTCACCGCGCAAAGCGCAGGAAGTCGGCCTGTCCGACTTCCTGCGCGAGTACGCGAGCCCCTACCCTCCGGCGCCTCAGCGCCGGACCGCCCGCAGCCACACCGCGAGTCCGAGGCAGAGCAGGCACGTCCCGGCCAGCACCAGCGGGATCACCGTCGCCCCGTCCGAGCCGCTGAGCGCCCCGACCACCGCCGGGACGACGGCGTTGCCGAGCATGCAGCAGAGCGTCAGTACGGAGGTCGCCTGCTGCGGCACCTCCGCCACGCCGGAGACCCAGGCGATCAGGGTCGGCAGCACCGGCGCCAGCGCCAGCCCGGCCAGGGGGTAGGCGACCACCGCCAGGTGCGGCACCGCGGCCAGGGCCAGCGCGCCGAGACCGGCCGCCAGGTAGCCGGGCAGGGTGGTGCGGCCGGGCAGCCGCTTGGTCAGCTGCGGGAGGACCAGGCGTCCGACGGCCATGCCGGCCCAGAAGCCGGAGGCCGCGGTGGTCGCGGCCTGCGTGCTCCAGCCGTCGCGCACCAGTTGGGTCGACTGCCAGGTACCGATGCTGGTCTCCATGCCCGCGTACACCAGGCCGACCAGCAGGAAGGGGAGCAGCTGCAGGCCGATCCGCCGGCCGCCACCGCCGGCGCCCGCCCCCGGCTCGCCCTTCGGGGCGGCGAGCACCGCCCCCGCCCGCCCGACCAGGAAGCACGGCAGCGCGCACACCGCCGCGGCCAGGGCGAGCAGCCGGATGTCCGTGTGCCCGACGGCCCCGGCGGCCAGTGGTCCCAGCATCGCGCCGATCCCGAAGACCGCGTTCAACCGGTTGACCATCACCACGCTGTTCCCCGCGAACCCGCGCGCGAACGCCGTGTTGAGGGTGAGCGCGAGCCCGCCGTACCCGATGCCGGTCACCGCCGCGCAGCCGAGGTAGGCGGTCCAGCCGGGGCTGGCCGCCATTCCGGCGGCGCCGGCGGCGAAGACGGCGAGCAGGACGGGCGGCGCCGCCCGGACGTTCAGCCGGCGGCCGAGCAGCCCGATGCAGACGGTCGCCGCGAGCGCGCCGAGGTTGTAGGCGGAGACGACCCGTCCGACCTCGTGCTCGGCGCCGAACCGTTCCCGCAGGTACGGGAGGGAGGCGCCGAGCGAGGCGGTGAGCACGCCGAGGACGAGGAAGACGCAGAACGCCGAGACCGCCGCCGACCTGGCCATCACCGGCGCGGCCGGCACCCCCGGTCCGGCCTGCTCCACCCGGCTCTCCGCCGCCGACCCTGAGCCGACGAGCCCCGGCCCGGAGTCCCCGAGCGCTGGCCCGGAGCCGACCAGCCCCGCCCCGGAGTCCCCGAGCCCCGCCCCGGAATCGACGAGCGCCGGGTTCGACGCGGCCCGGCCGGCCTCAGCCACCGTCGGGCCCGAGCGCGAGCGCCACGGTGACCCGCCCGTCCGGGTCGGTCAGCGTGATCGTCCCGCGGCCGTCCGCCACCACCAGGGCGGTGAAGTCCGGCACCGCGACCACCGCACCGGCCTCCACCAGCGCCGGCCCGCCGATCCCGACGCAGACCGCCCCGGCCGTGACGGCCGAGCGCACCCCGCTGACCGAGTCCTCGAAGACCAGCGTGCGCTGCGGCCGGATCCCGAGCCCCCGGCAGGCCGCCAGGTACGGGTCCGGGTGCGGCTTGCCCCGCTCCACGTCGTCCCGGGTGACCCGCACCCGGAAGACGTCGAGCAGGCCGAGCCCGCCCAGCGCGTTGTCGATCTTCCGGGTCCAGCTGCTGGTGGCCAGGCCGATCGGTACCCCCGCGTGCCGGAGCCGGTCGGCGAGCCCGTCCGCGCCGGGGACGGCGTGGTACGGCGCCTCCTCCTCGACGGTGTCCACCTCGGCCCAGATCGCCTCCCGGTCGGTGTCCGAGTGGTCGGGGAAGATCAGCCGTACCGTCTGGTCGCCGGTCCGCCCGTGGACGTACTCCTCGATCTCCGGGTCGGTCAGCGCCCGGCCGTGGCGCCGGGCCACCGACCGCCACGCCTCCTCGATCACCGGCCTGGAGTCGATCAGGACCCCGTCCATGTCGAAGACGACGGCCTCGACCTCGTACCGCGTTCCGGCTTGCGGCTGCATCGGTCTCCTCACTCGGCGCTTGCGCCATACGGTCTGACGATAGTTCAACCCGCATCGGCCGGGCGGTCAACTGGACTAGACCTCCCCAGGTGACCTCCCGGCCGATCCAGCAGGCGCGACCCCAGGGCGTGTCGGACACGCCCCAGGGTCCGACAAAGGCCCTAGCCGGCCCGCCGCGCCATGAAGCCGTCGGCGGAGTCCTTCCACACCAGGTACACGTCGTCGACCAGCAGCAGGTCGATCACCTCGTCGGCCAGCGGGTCGAGCGCGTCGCGGTGCGACCCGACGATCGGCTCCTCGTGCTTGTTGAACGAGGTGTTCACCAGCGCCGCCTGGCCGCTGCGGTCGTACCAGGCCATCAGCAGGCCGTGCAGGAACGGGTCGTCCTGGGCCCGGACGACCTGCGGGCGGGCGGTGTTGTCGACGTGCACCACCGCCGGGCAGGCCTTGGCGAAGGGCTCGTGGCAGTCGTAGGTGAGCGTCATGAACAGCGCCGCCGGGTGCTCCGGCTCCCAGCCCACGTAGCAGTCGGCCGCCAGGTCCTCGGCCGTGATCGGCGCGAAGGGCATGAACTCGGTGCGGTTCAGGCGCTTGTTGAGCCAGTCGTTCATGCTCGGGTCGGCGGTGCCGTAGATGACGCTGCGGCGGCCGAGCGCGCGCGGGCCGAACTCCATCCGGCCGCGGTAGGTGCCGATGACCTGGTCCGCCTCCAGCGCGCCCAGCAGGACCTCCTGCATGGACTCGCCGATCCGCCGGTAGCGCAGCTCGGGGTAGTCCCGCAGGATCTCCTCCAGCCGGCCCTCGGAGATCGCGGCGTCCGGCCCGAGCGCCATCGAGGGCACCCGCGGGCGCTCGCCGGTCTCCCGGTGGGCCACGATCACGGCGGTCTGCAGCGGCAGCCCGCCGTCGCCCATCGGCGGCAGCACGTAGACGTTCCGTACGCCCGCGGTCTCGAAGATCCGCTGGTTGAGCTTGACGTTGGCGAACACGCCGCCGGAGAGGCAGACGTTTCCGCTGGTCACCCGGCCGATGTGGCGCGCCACGACGGCGGTCAGCAGGTCCTCGACGTGCCGCTGGGCGGCGGCCGCGACATCGGCCGGCTCGTGGGTGGCGATCTCGGCCAGCAGCGCCTCGGAGTAGCCCTCGTAGGACGGCTGGTACCAGTCGCCGCAGCGGGCGCGGATCGCGCCGTTCTCCTCGACGTCGATCATCCGCCGCATCAGCGGGAGGAGCTTCTCCGGGTCGCCGTTGGCGGCCAGCCCGGTGATCTTGCCCTCGTGGCGGTTGGGGCGGAAGCCGAGCAGCTTGGTGATCCGGCCGTAGAAGTACCCGAGGCTGTCGATCGAGGTCTCGCGCTGGAGCACCTCCTCGCCGCCCGGGAAGTAGTGCGTGACGGTCAGGGACTGGAAGTCCCCTCGGCCGTCGCAGGTGACCACGAGGGAGTCGTCGAACGGGGAGCAGAGGAAGGCGCCCAGGCCGTGCGACTCGTGGTGGTCGATGTGAACCACCTTGCCGCGCAGTCCGTTCTCCTCGATGAACGCATCGAACTCACCGCGCTTCTCGCGGTCGTTCCGAATTTCGTCGGATATCCGCTTGCGGAGATGAGGAAGCGCCTCGGGGCGCAGCCGGGCCTCCTCCGAAATCCGGTCCACGTAGAGCAGCAGGTGCTTTTCGGCGCTGAATCCCGCCTGCCATCCGTAGGCCACCCGGTCGACATCGGAAAGGGTGACCCCGGCCTCCTTCAGGACGTAGTCGATCGACTGCTCCGGCCAGGTCTTGTGATCCTTGACCCGGGAGAACCGCTCCTCGCTGACGGCCGCGACGACCGTTCCGTCCTGAACCAGGCAGGCGCCGGCCAGATCGTTGTTGGTGATTCCGAGAACAAGCATGTGCGGCTCCAATGCTTAACGTCACGGGAAATCGCTCGACGGCAATTCCACGGATTTGGCGAGCTGGTGAGGCTGGAGTGCACCGCGACTCTATGGAGAGGTTTCCCCGGAGATCAACGACGCCGTGGGGAATCCGGTCAACCTGACCTGCCGTCGGACTGTGACGCCCGGGAGGCCGCCCGGTGAACAACGGTTCGTCAACCGATCATTCATGCTGGCAGGGCGGCCCGGGCCGGACAAGAGGTCTGGACCACTGCTCCGTCGATCACTGTGGGTAGCTGTCCGGAAACGAACCTTTCGGCGCGCGCCCGGTCCGCGACCGGCACTTCCGCCGCCCCCCGACCGTCCCCCCGACGCCTCACCACACCCGCACCACACACCACATGACACGTCATCAGCCACCCCCGGCCCGAGGGCGCCCGCCCCGGAAACGCCGAAGACCGGGCCGGGGGCTTCC
Source organism: Kitasatospora xanthocidica (assembly GCF_014656195.1). Lineage (GTDB taxonomy): Bacteria > Actinomycetota > Actinomycetes > Streptomycetales > Streptomycetaceae > Kitasatospora > Kitasatospora xanthocidica. The sequence goes on from NZ_BNBY01000004.1 coordinate 287,320, forward strand.
GCCCCGACCCGGTCCCGGTCGGTCGTCCGGCTCGGTCACTCGTCCGGCTCCGTCAGTCCTCCGGCCCGCTCGGCCGTCCGGCTCCGTCAGTCCTCCGGCCCGGTCAGTCCGCCAGCTCCGCGAGGAAGTCCAGCGACGCCGCCCAGGCCCGCTCCGCCGCCTCCTCGTCGTAGTCCGGCAGCTCCGGGTCGGTGAACAGGTGCCCGGCGCCCCGGTAGCGGTGCACCTCCACCTCCGCACCGGCCCGCCGCATCCGCAGGTACCAGGCGTTCAGCCAGTCCTCCGGCTCGAACGGGTCCGGCTCGGCGATGTGCAGCTGGACGGGGATCTCGGTGACCGCGTCCTCCCGCAGGTCCGAGGTGCCGTGCAGGAGCAGCAGCCCGCGCGCCTTCTCGTCGGCCAGCGCCAGGTTCTGCGCGACCGCGCCGCCGAGCGAGAAGCCCGCGTACACCAGCCCGCCCTCGGACAGCGGCGCGGCCGCCGTCACCGCGCGGCGCAGCACCTCCTCGCTGCCCCCGGCCGCCTCCTGGTACGCCTGCCCGTCCTCGATCGAGTCGAAGGTCCGGCCCTCGAAGAGGTCCGGCGTGTGCACGGTGTGCCCGGCGGCGCGCAGCCGGTCGGCGGCGGCGCGCACGGCGGGGCGCAGCCCGTAGGCGGAGTGGAAGAGGACGATCTGGGCCACGGTTCGGGTCCTTCGGCAGGGGAGGTCGGCTACCCACCCATGATCCCCCATGGCCCGACCCGCCCCCGGTGCCCGTCCGACGGACGCGCCCCGCCGCACCGCGCCCTACGACACCACGTCCTTGCGCGCGAACCCCCGGAAGGCCAGCGCCAGCAGCACCGCCGCGTAGGAGAGCGACAGCGAGACGCCCTGCACCATGCCGCCCCATTCCAGCTGCGGCTGCAGCGCGTCCGCCCACGCGTACTGCCAGTGCGCCGGGAGCCATTCCCGCAGGTCGCCGAGCGCGGTGACGGCGTCCAGCACCCCGGTGATGATCGACGCGAAGACCGCGCCGCCCACCGCGCCGAGCGGCGCGTCCGTCGCCGTGGACAGCCAGAACGCCAGGGCCGCGATCACGATCTCGCTCAGGAAGACGAAGGCCACCGCGATCGCGATCCGGGGCAGTGCCTCCCCGGCGGGCAGGCTGACACCGGCGGGCAGCTTGAGGTCGCCCCACCCGTAGGCGGCGGTCCCGACGGCCAGTCCGATCGCGGGCAGCATCACCACGGCGACCGCCGAGAACGCCAGCCCGACGACGAACTTGCGGGCCAGCAGCCGGGCCCGGGGCACCGGCGCGGCCAGCAGGTAGCGCAGCGAGGACCAGCTGGCCTCCGAGGCGACGGTGTCGCCGCAGAACAGCGCGACCGGGATCACCAGCATGAAGCCGGTCCCCACGAACAGCATGGTGACCGCGAAGTTGGCGCCCGAGGCGGTGGCCAGCTCGATGAAGGTGGTCCGGTCCGGCCGGCCCGGGGTGCCGCCGATCTGGAAGGCGGCCAGCAGCACGAACGGCATGGCCGCCAGCACCCCGCCGATCACCAGGGTGCGGCGCCGGCGCAGCTGGCGCATCGCCTCCACCCGCAGCGGCAGGGTCCGGCTCGCCCGGTACCCCTCCGCGTGGTCAGCCGACACCACGGCGCTCACTGCCCACCACCTCCGATCAACGACAGGAACGCGTCCTCCAGCCGGCGCTGCGGCCCGGCGCTCTCCACCGGTACGCCGAGGCGCACCAGCTCGGCCAGCAGCTCGCTGGCCGCCAGCCCGTCCAGCCGCACCAGCAGGCCGCCCTCGACGGCCTCCGCCGAGCCGACGCCGGCGAGCGCGGCGACCTTCCCGGCCGCCGACTCCGGGTCGTACGGCTCGGCGACACCGATCATCAGCAGCTCCGACGACCCGACGATCTCACCGACCGCGCCGGTCGTCACCAGCTGCCCGTGGTCCATCACGACCAGGTCCGTACAGCTCTGCTCGACCTCGGACAGCAGGTGGCTCGACACGATCACCGTCCGTCCGGCCGCCGCGTAGCGGATCATCACCTCGCGCATCTCCCGGATCTGCGGCGGGTCCAGCCCGTTGGTCGGCTCGTCCAGGATCAGCAGGTCCGGCATCCCGAGCATCGCCTGTGCGATCGCCAGCCGCTGCCGCATGCCCTGCGAGTACGTCCGCACCGCCCGGTCCAGCGCCTCGCCGAGCCCGGCGATGGCCAGCGCCTCGTCGAAGCGCGCGTCGGCCTCCGGGCGTCCGGTCGCCTGCCAGTACAGCCGCAGGTTGGCCCGCCCGGTGAGGTGCGGCAGGAAGCCGGCGCCCTCCACGAACGCCCCGACCCGGGACAGCACCGGCGCACCGGGCCGCACCAGGTGTCCGAAGATCCGGATCTCCCCGGCATCGGGGCGGATCAGCCCCATCAGCATCCGCAGCGTGGTGGTCTTGCCCGCGCCGTTTGGCCCGAGCAGCCCGAGCACCTGCCCCTGCTCCACCCGGAAGCTCAACTCCCGTACGGCGTAGCGGTCCTGAGCGCCCTTGTAGCGCTTGCTCAGGCCGTCGATCCGCAGCGGCACCGCGGCCAGCTCCGGGTCGAAGTCCGGTCCGCCGGCCGCCCGTCGCCGCCGCAGTCGCGGCGCCAGCACCAGCCCCGCGGCCAGCAGCACGGCGGCCACCGGCAGCGCCCAGGTCCGCGCCGGCAGCGGCGCCGCCTCCGTCACCAGCTCCTCGACGGTCGGCAGGGTCACCGCCCCGGCCGGCGCGACCCGGTAGCTGGCCGGCTCGACGGGCGAAGCGTACGCGAGGTCGGTGGCGGCCAGCACCAGCCGCACCCGGTGCCCGGCCGGGAAGGTGTGGTCGACCGTCGGCAGCGCCACCGTGACCGTCCGTCCGGCGTCCGCGCCCGTCACCCGCAGCGGCGCGGCGAGCTGCTGCGGCAGCACCGCCTTGTCGTCCGGCCCGACGTCGTACAGCTTCGCGAACAGCACCGCGTCCGGCCGGTCCGCCGTCACCCGCACCGGCACGGTCGGCTGTCCGGTCAGGTGCAGCGAGGAGTCCAGCGGCGCCGAGTCGAAGGCGGCGTTCTGCCCGGGGAAGTCCAGCGACAGCCCGGCGCCCAGCGAGGCCGCCTGGCTGAGCGCGCCGATGCCCGGCAGCGTCGAGATCCCCGGGGGCGCCCCGCCGGGCGGGTTGGCCACGGTCCTCTCCCCGCCGGCCAGCTCGACCGCCCGGGACCCGGTCCCGCCCAGCCCGGGGTACCGGTCGGCGGTGGCCCCGCGCAGCACGGCCTGGAAGCCGGTCGAGTCCACCCCGCCGGTCCTGGTCACCCGGAACGCCGGGCCGGTGTCGTCCCCGAGTCCCCGCAAGTAGTGGTCGAACCAGGCGGTGACCCGGGCGTCGACCCGTTCGCTGGTGTCGGTCCCGCCGTCGTGCCCGCCCGCGAACCAGTCCACCGCCACCGGCGCGCCGTTCGCGGCGATCGCCCGGGCGATCCGGTCGCCCTGGTCGAGCGGGAACAGCGAGTCCTGCTGCCCCTGCACCACCAGCGTGGGCGCCTTGAGCCGCTCCGCCACCGAGGACGGGCTGGAACGGTCCAGCAGTGCGACGGCCTCCGGGTCGGCGTGCCCGGCGGTCGCGACCCGGTCGTACATCGCGCAGAGCGACTCCAGGAACCGCCCGCACCCGGTCTGCCCGTCCGCCACCGGCTTCGGCTCGCCGCCCTCGCGCGGAGCGCCGCCGGACGGCCCGAGACCGCCCGCCGAGCCGGGGGCGGCCGAGCCGGTGGTGAAGAAGATCCCGGCCCACAGCTTCTTGAACACGCCGTCCGCCGCGCCGGAGCCCTGCACGCCCTGCGGGAACAGCGCGTCCGCCAGGTTCCACCAGGTGATCTGGGTGGCCACCGCGTCGATCCGGGGGTCGTAGGCGGAGGCGAGCAGCGAGATCGCCCCGCCATAGGAGGCGCCGGTGATGCCGACCTTCGGGTCGCCGGGCCCGTCGAGCCGCACCTCGGGCCGCTGGGCCAGCCAGTCCACCAGGTGCCGGACGTCCTCGACCTCGCGGTCGGGCGCGTTGAGGCCGATCTTGCCGCCCGAGCGCCCGAACCCGCGCGCCGACCAGGTCAGCACCGCGTACCCCTGGCGGGCGAGCTGTCGGGCGCGCTCGCGCTCGCCCTCCTTGGAGCCGCCGAAGCCGTGCGCGAGCAGCACCGCCGGCCGCGGGCCGTCACCGCTGGTGAAGAACGAGGTGTCCAGCTGGACCTGCTGCGCGCTGCCGGGCGTCTCCGGCATGCTGAGGAAACGGTCCTCCTCGCGGACGGTCTGCTCACCGCCGGACGCCACCGTTGCCGTACCCGCCGCGGCCACCGCCACCAGGGCCACCGCACCGGCCAGTACCTTGCGTCTGACCGTCGCGCCCCGGCCTCGCCAGCGACGCCATGCCCCACCGAACTCCATGGCCGCTGATCGTATCCGCCGTCCGGGTAGGCGCCCGATAAAGCCGCCGCCGACGCCGACGGCCGCCGGGCCTTTCCGCCCGGTTCGCACCACTGTGCCCGAGTATCGTACGGCCCATGCTCTGGCCGCTGATCTCGCTGCTCGCCATCGCCGCCGCCACCCTGGCGATCGGCTGGACCGTCGACCAGACCCTCCAGCGGATCGCCGCCCGGCAGCCCGGGGCCCCGGTCTGGGCACTGCTCCGCCGCTGCCGGATCCCGCTCCAACTCGCGGTCGTCTCGGCGCTGCTGCTCGTCGCCAGGCCACTGCGGCGGATCCTCCACCTGCACCAGGACGAGGGCGCGCACCACCTGGTCCTGCTCTGTCTGCTCGCCTCCCTCGGCTGGCTCACCGCGCGCGTGGTGTCGGCCGCCCTGGAGGCCCTGCTCGGCCGCTACGAGAGCCGCGTCGACGACCCGGCCCGCGTCCAGCGGGCGCGCACCCAGATCGGCATGCTGCGCCGGGTGGCCGACGCGGTCGTCGTCGTGGTCACCCTCGCCGTGATGCTGCTGACCTTCTCCGCCATGCGCACCGTCGGCGCCGGCCTGCTCGCCTCGGCGGGCGTCATCGGCATCGTGGCCGGCATCGCCGCCCAGAACACCCTCGGCAACTTCTTCGCCGGTCTGCAGATCGCCTTCGGCGACATCGTCCGGATCGACGACACCGTGGTGGTGGACGGCCAGCAGGGCACGGTCGAGGAGATCACGCTCTCCTACCTGGTGGTCCGCCTCTGGGACTACCGCCGGCTGATCGTCCCGGTCTCCTACTTCGTCAGCAAGCCCTTCGAGAACTGGACCCGCCGCGACCCCGGCCTGCTCGCCGCCGTCCTGCTCCACCTCGACCACAGCACCCCGGTCGACGAACTGCGCGCCACCCTGCGCGCCCGCCTCGACCGGCACCCCCTCTGGGACGGCGCCGAGTGGGCCCTCCAGGTCACCGACACCACCCCGAGCACCATCCTCGTCCGCGCCACCATGACCGCCCGCACCCCCGAGGACGCCGCCCAGCTCCGCTTCGACATCCGCGAACAGCTCATCGCCCACCTGCGCGACGAACACCCCGGGGCGCTACCCCGCGTCCGCACCGCCGACAGCTGACCCGGCAGCCCCACCCGCGACAAAAAGCTCCCCGCGCCCCACCAGGGGCACGGGGAGCTTCGCGACCGGCCGCCGTCCCGTTCCCCCGGTCCGCACGGCCCCCTGAGGGTTACAGCGCCCGCGTCATCGTCCGGTGCGGGATCCCGGCGTCCTCGTACACCGGCCCCTCGGCGACGTACCCCAGCCGCTCGTAGAACCCGAGCGCCTGCACCTGGGCGTGCAGCTCGACCTCAGCGGCCCCGCGCTCCGCCCCCGCGGCCTCGATCGCCCGCACGAGCTCCGCACCCAGGCCGGTCCCCCGGGCCGCCGGCAGGACCGCGAGCCGCCCGAGCAGCACCCGTCCCTCGACGCCGCCGGTCAGCTTCCTGGCCTGGTCGCCGAAGATCAGCCGTCCGGTGCCGAGCGCGGTCCCGTCGGCCGCCACCGCCAGCAGGTGCGCCGAGGTGTCGTCGTACTCGTCGTACTCCAGCTCCTCGGGCACGTTCTGCTCGACGACGAACACCTCCCGGCGGACCTGCCGCACCAGGGCGAGGTCGTCCTCGCCCTCGGCGACCCGGATCGTGACACCCGGGAGGGCACCCGTCCCGGCGCTCATGTCAGCTCTCCTCGGCGATGATGTCCAGCGCCTTCTGCAGGTCCTCCGGGTACTCGCTGGAGAACTCGACCCACTGCCCGTCCGCCGGGTGCTCGAAGCCGAGCGAGACCGCGTGCAGCCACTGCCGGCTCAGCCCGAGCCGCTTGGCCAGCGTCGGGTCCGCGCCGTACGTCAGGTCTCCCACGCAGGGGTGGCGCAGCGCGGACATGTGGACGCGGATCTGGTGGGTGCGCCCGGTCTCCAGCTTGATCGCCAGCAGCGACGCGGCCCGGTACGCCTCGATCAGGTCGTAGTGGGTGACGGACGGCTTGCCCTCCTGGGTCACCGCCCACTTCCAGTCCGCGCTGGGGTGGCGGCCGATCGGCGCGTCCACGGTCCCGCTCATCGGGTCCGGGTGGCCCTGGACCAGCGTGTGGTAGCGCTTGTCGGTGATCCGGTCGTGGAACTGCCGCTTGAGGTCGGTGTACGCGCGCTCGGACTTGGCGACGACCATCAGGCCCGAGGTGCCGACGTCCAGCCGGTGCACGATGCCCTGTCGCTCGGCCGCGCCCGAGGTGGAGATCCGGTACCCGGCCGCGGCGAGCCCGCCGATCACGGTGGGGCCGGTCCAGCCCGGGCTGGGGTGCGCGGCGACGCCGACCGGCTTGTCGATCAGCACGATGTCCTCGTCGTCGTGGACGATCCGCATGCCCTCGACGTGCTCGGCGACGATCTGCACCGGGGCGGCGGGGGCGGGGATCTCGACCTCCAGCCAGGATCCGCCGGTCACCCGGTCCGACTTGCCGGCCACGGCGCCGTCGAGCGTCACCTTGCCGTCGGCGGCCAGTTCGGCGGCCTTGGTCCGGGAGAAGCCGAACATCCGGGCCAGGGCGGCGTCGAGGCGCTCGCCCTCCAGGCCGTCGGGAACGGGGAGGCTGCGGATCTGCGCTGCGGTACTCACCCGTACGAGTATGCCGGAAACACCGCCCTCCCCCGCGCGCCGCTCTCGCCGGGCCGTCCGGCCGGGCGAGCGGGAGCGAGCCGGGCTACTCGCCCTTGCCGCCCTGCTGGTGCACGGTACCGTCCGGGTTGCTGCCCCGGAAGGAGAGCAGCACGACCAGGATCCCGCCGCAGACGATCGCCGAGTCCGCGAGGTTGAAGACGGCGAAGTGCTGGACGGAGATGAAGTCCACGACGTGCCCGCGGAAGACGCCCGGCGAGCGGAACAGCCGGTCGGTGAGGTTGCCGAGCGCCCCGCCGAGCAGCAGCCCGAGCGCGATCGCCCACGGCAGGCTGTACAGCCGGCGGGCGATCCGCCAGATCACCACGATGACGGCCGAGGCGATCATGGTGAAGACGACGGTGAGCGCCTGCCCCATGCCGAAGGCCGCGCCCGAGTTGCGGATCACCTGGAAGGTGACGACGTCCCCGATCACCTTGATCGCCGAGTGGTTCTCCAGCTTGGCGACGACCAGCAGCTTGCTGCCGAGGTCGATCAGGAAGGCGAGCACCGCGACGACCAGCAGGACCCCGATCCGCCGCGGACCCCGGGGCTTCTCCGCCACCGTCGGTTCGTCCACGGACGCCGCCTCGGACGGCTCGGCCACGGGCACCTCCACGGCATCGGCGGGGGACGGGACGGCGTCGTCCCGGGTCTGGGGGGAACCTTGCGTACTGATGATCCGCTCCGCTGCCGGTGGAGCTCCCCCGGCCGTAGGAGGGGGAGGGTGGTGGGCCGGTGACGACCTGGACGCGTCCACGGTCGGGGCGGACGCGTCAGGCGACGTTACGGGGTCGAGCGTACGGCAAGCCCGACCCGCCGCGTCGCTCCGGTCGTCCGGTTCGCCGGCCGGTTCAGCGGCGTTCCTGCTTGGCCTTGCACTGCACGCAGAGCGTCGCCCGCGGGAAGGCCTGCATCCGGGCCTTGCCGATGGCCTGTCCGCAGGACTCGCAGGTGCCGAAGCCGACGCCCTCCAGCCGCCCCAGGGCCCGCTCGGTCTGGGCGAGGCTGTCGCGCGCGTTGTTGGCCAGCGCGAGCTCGCTCTCCCGCGAGATGTTCTTCGTACCGGCGTCCACCTGGTCGTCGCCGGCCCCGTCGTTGGAGTCGCGCATCAGGCCCGAGATGGCCGCCTCGGCGGCGTCGATCTCGTTCTGCAGCCGTTCGAGCTCGTTGATCAGCTCGTTGTGCAGCTCGTGGACCTCCTGGGTGGTCCACGGTTCCTCGCCCGGTCGGACCGGCAGCGTGGCCGGGTCGACGGCCTCGGCCCCGCGCGGTCCGGTGACGGTGTCGGTGCTGGACTTCGGTGCGGTAGTGGTCACGGTCCCCTCCCCTGGATCGACCGCCACGGCCTTGCGTGCCCGCTTGGTGGCGGTACCCGCGCCGGTTCCCTTCTCAGCCATGGCTTCGACCCCATCTACGAACGAATCGAGCCGCCGGTTCCCGGCGGCTTCCAGTGCCGGAACGATAATCCCGATCAAAACCGGTCACAACATGACATACCGACGCCTCATAACGATCCCACCCAGGCAGCCGCCCCAACCGCCACGCCCCTCGCGCTGACAGGGTTGTGCCCAGATCACCCCGGCCTAACCACCCTCTGACCAGCCCCGCCGCCCACCCCGGAGCGCCCCGCCCGGAAACGGTTTGGACAAACCGACTCGCCCGGCCGATACACTGGGCCTGCAAGGCGCAGATGGGACGAGTAGCGACGTACGCAGCCACCAGCGACCCGGGGACGGTGCGAGCCCGGGGGTGTGCACGGCGGGAAGATCACCCCGGAGCCGCCGGAAGAACGGCCGCCGCGAAGCCCGCGACGGTCCGCTAGAACCGGCAGCAAGCCCAAACAAGAGGGCCGCGACGGCAGTACCGCGGCCAAGGAGGGTGGTACCGCGGAGCGGCGACACGCCGTTTCGTCCCTCCGGAGGATCCAGTCACAGCATCCGCCGGAGGTAGACGCCCGCGATGAGCACCTATAACCCCGTCCCCGCACAGGTGGACCTCCCCGCCCTCGAACACCAGATCCTCTCCTTCTGGCAGGACAACAAGATCTTCCAGCGCAGCCTGGAGCAGTCCGAGGGCCGCCCCGAGTGGGTGTTCTACGAGGGCCCGCCGACCGCCAACGGCATGCCCGGTGCCCACCACATCGAGGCCCGCGTCTTCAAGGACGTCTTCCCCCGCTACCGGACGATGAAGGGCTACCACGTCGCCCGCAAGGCCGGCTGGGACTGCCACGGCCTCCCGGTCGAGCTCGCCGTCGAGAAGGAGCTGGGCTTCTCCGGCAAGCAGGACATCGAGGCGTACGGCATCGCCGAGTTCAACGCCAAGTGCCGCGACTCGGTGACCCGCCACACCGACGCCTTCGCCGAGCTGACCACCCGCATGGGGTACTGGGTCGACCTGGACGAGGCCTACCGGACGATGGACCCGTCCTACGTCCAGTCCGTCTGGTGGTCGCTCCAGCAGATCTTCGACAAGGGCCTGCTGGTCCAGGACCACCGGGTCGCCCCCTGGTGCCCCCGCTGCGGCACCGGTCTGTCCGACCACGAGCTGGCCCAGGGCTACGAGACCGTGGTCGACCCCTCGGTCTTCGTCCGCTTCCCGCTGACCAGCGGCCCGCTGGCCGGCCGGGCCGCCCTGCTGGTCTGGACCACCACCCCCTGGACCCTGGTCTCCAACACCGCCGCCGCCGTCCACCCGGACGTCACCTACGTCGTGGCCACCGACGGCGACGAGCAGTTGGTCGTCGCCGAGCCGCTGCTGGCCAAGGCTCTCGGCGAGGGCTGGGAGCCCACCGGCGAGTCCTTCACCGGCGCCGAGATGGAGCGCTGGGCCTACCGCCGCCCCTTCGACCTGGTCGAGATCGAGGACGCGCACTACGTCCTCAACGCCGACTACGTCACCACCGAGGACGGCACCGGCATCGTCCACCAGTCCCCCGCCTTCGGCGCGGACGACCTCGCGACCTGCCGCAAGTACGGCCTGCCGGTGGTCAACCCGGTGCTCGCCGACGGCACCTTCGCCCCCGAGGTCCCGCTGGTCGGCGGCCAGTTCTTCAAGAAGGCCGACGAGGCCCTGGTCGCGGACCTCAAGGAGCGCGGCCTGCTCTTCCGCCACCTGCCGTACGAGCACAGCTACCCGCACTGCTGGCGCTGCCACACCGCGCTGCTCTACTACGCGCAGCCGTCCTGGTACATCCGGACCACCGCCGTCAAGGACGCGCTGATCCGCGAGAACGAGGCCACCAACTGGTTCCCGGAGACGGTCAAGCACGGCCGCTTCGGCGACTGGCTGAACAACAACATCGACTGGGCGCTCAGCCGCAACCGTTACTGGGGCACCCCGCTGCCGATCTGGCGCTGCGAGGAGGGCCACCTCACCTGCGTCGGCTCGCTGGCCGAGCTGAGCGAGCTCACCGGCACCGACCAGAGCGAGCTCGACCCGCACCGCCCGTACATCGACGCGGTGACCTTCGCCTGCCGCGACTGCGGCGGCACCTCGACCCGCGTGCCCGAGGTCATCGACGCCTGGTACGACTCGGGCTCGATGCCCTTCGCCCAGTACGGCTACCCGTACCAGAACAAGGAGCTGTTCGAGAAGCGCTACCCGGCGCAGTTCATCTCCGAGGCGATCGACCAGACCCGCGGCTGGTTCTACACGCTGATGGCCGTCGGCACCCTGGTGTTCGACAAGAACAGCTACGAGAACGTCGTCTGCCTGGGCCACATCCTGGCCGAGGACGGCCGCAAGATGTCCAAGCACCTGGGCAACATCCTGCAGCCGATCCCGCTGATGGACCAGCACGGCGCCGACGCCGTCCGCTGGTTCATGGCGGCCGGCGGCTCGCCCTGGTCGGCCCGCCGGGTCGGCCACGGCACCATCCAGGAGGTGGTCCGCAAGACCCTCCTCACCTACTGGAACACCGTCGCCTTCCAGGCCCTGTACGCCCGCACCTCGAACTGGGCGCCCTCCGCGAGCGACCCGGCCCCGGCCGACCGCCCGCAGCTGGACCGCTGGGTGCTCTCCGAGCTGAACACCCTGGTCCGCGAGGTCGACGCGGCCTTCCAGGCGTACGACACCCAGCGCGCCGGCAAGCTGCTCTCCGGCTTCGTCGACGACCTGTCCAACTGGTACGTCCGCCGCGGTCGCCGCCGCTTCTGGCAGGGCGACGCCGCCGCGCTCGCCACCCTGCACGAGGCGCTGGAGACGGTCACCCGTCTGATGGCCCCGCTCACCCCGTTCATCACCGAGCGGGTCTGGCAGGACCTGGTCGTCCCGGTCGCCCCGGACGCACCGGCCTCGGTCCACCTGGCCACCTGGCCCGAAGCCGACGAGACCCTGATCGACGCCGACCTCTCCCGGCACATGACCCTGGTCCGCCGCCTGGTCGAACTCGGCCGCGCCACCCGCGCCGAGTCCGGCGTCAAGACCCGTCAGCCGCTCTCCCGCGCACTGATCGCGGCTCAGGGCTGGGAGGAGCTGCCCGCCGACCTGCGCGCGCAGATCGCCGAGGAGCTCAACGTCGCCACCCTCGAATCCCTCGCCGAGGTCGGCGCCTCCCTCGTCGACACCACCGCCAAGGCCAACTTCCGCGCCCTCGGCAAGCGTTTCGGCAAGGGCGTGCAGGACGTCGCCAAGGCGGTCGCCAACACCGACGCCGCCCGCCTCGCCGCCGACCTCCGCACCTCCGGCACGACCACCGTCGACCTCAACGGCGAGACGATCACCCTCTCCCCCGACGAGGTGATCATCACCGAAACCCCCCGCGAGGGCTGGGCCGTCGCCAACGAGTCCGGCGCCACCGTCGCCCTCGACCTGGCCATCACCCCGGAGCTCAAGCGCCTCGGCATCGCCCGCGACGCCATCCGCCAGATCCAGGAGGCCCGCAAGAACTCCGGCCTCGACGTCGCCGACCGCATCATCCTCCGCTGGCGCGCAGCCTCCGAGGAAACCGCCGAAGCCATCGCCGAACACGGCCCCCTCGTCGCCGAGGAGGTCCTCGCCACCGACTTCGCCGCCGGTGCGGCCGACTGGAACTCCGAAACCTTCACCGACGAATCCCTCGGCCTCGCCTTCCAGCTCCGCAAGGCCTGACCACACACCCCGAACCGCCGCCCGGCTCCCCAGCCGGGCGGCGGTTCCGTTTCCCCACCCCCACCCCCACACACCGGCGAGAGGGAGTGCTGCGGGAGGGGTGGCGCAGGGGGTGGCCCGGAGAGGGGCGTTGCGGGTGATTTTCAGACTGCCAACGGCGCCCAGCCCCGAACCCTCAGAGTCGGCAGTCTGAAAATCATCCAGCCCCTCGGAGCGGCC
>NZ_BNBY01000004.1:299789-468735 GCF_014656195.1 Kitasatospora xanthocidica
GGAGCCACCCCGCACCCACCCTCCCGAAAGCCCCACCCCACCCCAGCCCCGCGCAGCGGAACCCCACCCCACCCCAGCCCCGCGCAGCGGAACCCCACCCCAGCCCCGCGCAGCGAAACCCCACACCCCGAACACACCAAAAAGGCGCCCCCTCCCCGACCCGAAGGTCGAAAAGGGGACGCCCTCAAAGAGCTCGGCTACAACCTCAGTTGTCGCCGTCCTCGTCGATCAGGAAGCCCCGCATCGGCGCCGGAGCCTGCTGCATCGGCTGCGGCGGCTGCGGACGGACGGCCGCCATCGGCTGGGTCATCCCGGCCGGCTGCATCTGCGGAGCCCCGCTGCCGCCGGCGGACTGCCCGCCGAAGCTCGGCGCCGAGGTGTTGCCGCCGAAGGAGCTGTTCCCGCCGAAGGACGGCGAGTTGCCACCGAAGGACGGCTGGTTGCCACCGAAGCTCGGCGCACTGCCCATCGCACCGGCACCGGCCGGAGCCATCGACGAGGCCGCCGGCGGCAGCGACGCGGTGGCGGGGATCCGCGGCGGGGCGAGCGAGTCGTCGGCCTGCGACTCCAGCTGGCGCAGCTGGGTCTCCAGGTACGACTTCAGGCGGGTGCGGTACTCACGCTCGAAGGCCCGCAGGTCCTCGACCTTGCGCTCCAGCGTGGCGCGGGCGGACTCCAGCGAGCCCATCGCGACGCGGTGCTTCTCCTGCGCGTCCCGCTCCAGGGCGTCGGCCTTGGCACGGGCGTCGCGCTCCAGGCCCTCGGCCCGGCTGCGCGCCTCGCCGACGATCTTGTTGGCCTCGGAGCGGGCCTCGGAGATCGCCTGGTCGGCGGTCTGCTGAGCGAGCGCCAGGACGCGGGCGGCGCTGTCGCCACCGGGGCCCTGCTGCTGCATGGGGGCGCCCATCGGGCCGCCCATCTGCTGCGGCGGGCCGCCCATGGGGCCGCCCATCTGCTGCATCTGCTGCTGGCCCATGCCCTGGCTCATGCCCTGGCCCATGGGGTTGCCCATCTGCTGCGGGCCACCGGGGCCGCCCATGGGCTGCAGCATCTGACCGCCCATCGGCTGGACCAGCTGCTGCTGGCCGCCCATGGTCTGGCCCATCTGCTGCTGCTGGCCGGCCGGCGGGAGCTGCGGCGCGGAGCCGGCGGGCAGGCCGAGGGGCTGGTTGCCCATCTGCTGCTGGGGGCCGGGGCCCATCTGCTGCTGCTGGGGACCACCCGGGCCCATCTGCTGCGGGCCGCCGGGGCCCATCTGCTGCGGGCCGCCCGGGCCCTGCTGGCCGGGGACCGGCGGGCCGGATATGGCGGCCGGCACCGGGGCACCACCCTGGCGGGGGGCGTCCTGCTGCTGCGGCTCCTTGCGCAGGTTGGCCTGGTTCTGCGCGGCGGCACGAGTCGCGGCGGCCAGCTTGGCGCGCAGGTCCTCGTTCTCCCGGAGGAGGCGGGTCAGCTCCGCCTCGACCTCGTCGAGGAAGGCATCGACCTCGTCCTCGTCATAGCCTTCACGCAGGCGGACGGTCGTGAACTGCTTGTTCCGAACGTCCTCGGGGGTCAATGGCATCTCTTCACCTCAACGTGATCGTCGGCACACCGGCATCCTGTCGCATCGCTCACCTACGACTAGGGGTGCACAAGCGAGATCAGGACATACACAATGATCATCAGTACGAAGAAGGACAGGTCGAGCGCCACGCCCCCGAAACGCAACGGCGGAATGAGCCGCCGAAGAAGCTTGAGCGGCGGATCCGTGACAGTGTACGTGGCCTCCAGGACCAGGACCATGGCCTTGCCAGGCCGCCACGAACGCGCGAACTGGAAGACCCAGTCCATGACCAGCCGCACGAGCAGGAACACCAGGAAGACGGTCAGGGCGTAGTAGAGCACCGCCCACACGATGTCCATCGCGTTTTCCCTCTCCCCGGTCCCGGGCCGCTGGGGCCCGCCGCTCGTCACCTGTCGCTAACCCACTGTTGATCAGATCCACACGTAAAGTCGTGGCCGGGTCAGCTCTGGTTGAAGAACCCACCCTCGGCGATCCGAGCCTTGTCCTCCGCCGTGACATCGACGTTAGCAGGCGACAGCAGGAACACCTTCTGTGTCACGCGCTCGATACTGCCGTGCAGACCGAAGACGAGTCCAGCGGCGAAGTCTACGAGCCGCTTGGCGTCGGTGTCGTCCATCTCGGTCAGATTCATGATCACAGGAGTGCCGCCGCGGAACTGTTCCCCGATGGTACGGGCCTCGTTGTAGGTCCGGGGGTGCAGCGTGGTGATGCGGTAGGGCTCTCGTTCGTTCACTACCTTGGGCATGATCACCGGGGAGCTCTTCTCCAGGTTGTGGCGGCGGTCGGGTGTGATGGACGACACGGGGGCCATCCTCGGGGTCTCCTGCCGGATCGGCACCGCCGCCGGCACCGGCTGGGGCGTGATCGAGGAGACCGGGGCGGGCGTGGCGGCGGCCGCGGCGGCCGGCCGGGGAATGTCCTCGGTCCGCTGCCCGGTCCGGATCGGCTCGGGGTCCGCGTCGTAGTCGTCGTCGGGGTCGTACCCCTGGCCGTCGTACGTCTCGTCCTCCACGAGGCCGAGGTAGACCGCCATCTTGCGCATTGCGCCGGCCATGCTCCTGTCTCCTCCGCTCATGGCCACCCGGCTGGCACCCGGTGGCTACTCCGCGAAGCCGCGCCCCTTCCGATGGTCGCTCGCTTCGCTCACTCCGTCGGACCGGCTCCGTCTCCCGGCGGCCCGGGCCCGTACGGCCCTGCCTGCGGATTGCGCGGTCCATCCACGACGGCGCGTCAGGCCGGCGGCCTGTCAGGTTTCGTGGAGTGGGGTCCGCGGAGCTGCGATCCACGGTTCGCTAGCGCTCCGGGGAGCTGCTAGATTCTGTCCTATTTTGTCCTGCAGTCTGATCTACTACCCGGTGACGTTACCTGAGGGGTGACCTCACTCCGAGTACCGCCGTTCCGACGCGCACATGTGTCGCCCCGGCGGCAATCGCCTGCTCAAGGTCGCCGCTCATCCCTGCGGAGACCATGGTGGCAGCCGGATGGTCCGTCCGTACGGCGGTTGCGATTTCCGCCAGCCGATCGAAGGCGCGGGCCGGGTCCCCGGCCAGCGGTCCGGCCAGCGGAGCGACGGTCATCACACCGTCCAGCCGCAGCCCGGGCGTGTCGGCGATGGTGTCGGCCAGTCGCGCGACATCCTCCGGCGCGACCCCGGCCCGGTGCGCGCCCTCGCCGTGCGCCTTGTCGAGCGCCACCTGCACCAGGCAACCCAGCTCCGGCCGCTCCGACTTGAGCACCGCCGCGGCGAGCGACTCGGCCAGCCTCGGCCGGTCCACCGAGTGCACGTGGTTCGCGTACCGGACGACCGAGCGGACCTTGTTGGTCTGCAGCTGTCCGACGAAGTGCCAGTCAAGAGGAAGGTTTCTGCACTGCTCCGCCTTGGGTGCGGCGTCCTGATCGCGGTTCTCCGCGACATCCGTCACACCCAGGCCGGCCAGCAGCGCGGTGTCCTCGGCCGGGTAGGTCTTGGTGACGACGATCAGGGTGACCTCGTCCCGCGCGCGGCCGGCGGCCGCACAGGCGTCCGCGATCCGGCGCTCGACCACCTCGAGGTTGGTCCCGAGCTCCTCGTACCGGGCCCGTTGGCCGTCCGTCAGCCCGTGGAGGAAGTCGGCGCCCCCCGGGAACGGTCCGTAGATGTCGTTCGTCATCAGTGATCAGAGCCCAACCAGACGTAGCTCGCGAGCCGGCCCGTGCGCTGCTCGCGGCGGTAGGAGTAGTGATCGGCGGATTCGAGGGTGCAGACCGGTGACCGCACCAGCTCGCTGACCCCCAGCGCGGCCAGCTGGGCCGCGACTCCCTCCGGCACGTCCAGCGCCGGTGTCCCCCACGAGGTCTCGGCGAAGGCCTCCGGCACCACGGCGGCGACCTCGGCGCGCAGTTCGGCCGGCACCTCGTAGCAGCTGCCGCAGACCGCGGGGCCGGTGGCGGCGGTGATCCGCCCGGGCTCGGCCCCCAGTCCGACCATCGCCCGGACCACCGCGGGCACCACCCCGGCCGCCAGCCCGGGCCGGCCCGCGTGGGCCGCGCCCACCACGCCCGCCACCGGGTCGGCCAGCAGCACCGGCGTGCAGTCGGCGGTCAGCACCGCCAGCGCGAGCGGCCGGTCGGTGACCACCGCGTCGACCGTCGGGGCCTCCCCGAGCGGCTGGCGCTCGGTCACCACGGCGACCTCGGCGCCGTGCACCTGGTTCATCCAGACCACGTCGGCCGGTTCGAGCCCCAGCTCCCGGGCGGCGAGCGCCCGGTTCTCCCGGACGGCCTCCGGGTCGTCCCCGACGGCCCCGCCGAGGTTGAGCTCCCCGTACGGCGAAGTGCTCACCCCGCCCCACCTGTCGGTGAAGGCGAAGTGAGCACCCGCGTGGACCGCGTGATCGATCACTTAAGGAAATCCGGGACGTCGAGCTCCTCGGCCGGGCTCTCCACGTACGGCTGCCGGACCGGCTGCACCTGCGGCGGCACCGGGGCGGCGGTCGTGGTGGCCGGGGTCTCGGCCTGCCGGCTCGGCGCGGCCGGGGCCTCGCCCTCCGAGCGGGACGTCACCGAGCCGATGCTCCCGTACGAGGGGCGGCCGGCCGGCCGCTCCGGGGCGGCCGGCGGGGTCGCCGGGCGGTCCTGGGAGGCGGACTTGACCACCGGGTCGCGGACGATCGCCGGCGGCTGCCCGCCGTCGAAGCCGGCCGCGATGACGGTGACCCGGACCTCGTCGCCGAGCGCGTCGTCGATGACCGCACCGAAGATGATGTTGGCCTCGGGGTGGGCGGCCTCGCTGACCAGCTGGGCCGACTCGTTGATCTCGAACAGACCGAGGTCGGAGCCGCCCGAGATGGAGAGCAGCACGCCGCGGGCGCCGTCGATCGAGGCCTCCAGCAGCGGCGAGGAGATCGCCATCACGGCGGCGGCCTTGGCGCGGTCCTCACCGCGGGCCGAGCCGATGCCCATG
This sequence comes from Kitasatospora xanthocidica, assembly GCF_014656195.1. Classification (GTDB taxonomy): domain Bacteria; phylum Actinomycetota; class Actinomycetes; order Streptomycetales; family Streptomycetaceae; genus Kitasatospora; species Kitasatospora xanthocidica. Next base: position 304,799 of record NZ_BNBY01000004.1, read on the forward strand.
AGCGCCGAACCGGCCTCCGACATGACGGACTTGACGTCCGCGAAGTCGAGGTTGATCAGGCCCGGGGTGGTGATCAGGTCGGTGATGCCCTGGACGCCGGAGAGCAGGACCTGGTCGGCCGAGCGGAACGCGTCGAGCACGCTGACCTGGCGGTCCGAGATGGACAGCAGCCGGTCGTTGGGGATGACGATGAGGGTGTCGACCTCTTCGCGCAGGCTCGCGATGCCGTCCTCGGCCTGGTTGGCGCGGCGACGGCCCTCGAAGGTGAAGGGGCGGGTGACCACGCCGATGGTCAGGGCGCCCAGGGAGCGCGCGATGTTGGCGACGACGGGCGCGCCGCCCGTGCCCGTGCCACCGCCCTCACCGGCGGTCACGAAGACCATGTCGGCCCCCTTGAGGACCTCCTCGATCTCCTCGCGGTGGTCCTCGGCGGCCTTGCGGCCGACCTCGGGGTTGGCGCCGGCGCCGAGGCCCCGGGTGAGTTCACGGCCCACATCGAGCTTGACGTCGGCGTCGCTCATCAGGAGGGCCTGCGCATCGGTGTTGATCGCGATGAACTCGACGCCCTTGAGACCGACCTCGATCATCCGGTTGATGGCGTTGACACCACCGCCGCCGATACCGACGACCTTGATGACTGCGAGGTAGTTCTGCGGTGCTGCCACGTCGAAGGCCTCTCGCCTCGAATTTCCGGGTCGGCCCGGCCCGGCGAGGGTCCGTTCCGACGGATGTCGATGGGTAGGGAGCCTGGTTTCTGACTGAATGTCCGAAATGCCGACCGCCGACCCCAACCCTAAACTTGACCTTTAGGGTTAGTCCTGTGCCTCCGTCACATCACCAGGGGACACAGTCTGGTGACACAGGACACTAGGTCGCCCCGGGCACGTGTTTCAACGAACACGCCGAGCTTCCCTTTTTCTTTTGAGCCTATGTGATCATCAGCCGGCTTAGGAAACCGGGGTGACCACCAAGGGTCGGGCCGACACTCCAAGGCGTCAACCCCTCCCTCTGGGACAGAACCTACCGGATCATCCGGACACCGCCGGCGCCTCGGGCGCCGTGACGTCGAAGTTCGTACCCTTCTGGTTCATCAGCGCCACCAGCACCCGGGCTTTCCGCCCGATCTGCTCCGGACTCCCCCAGCGCACCGTGGCACCCCCGCTGAGCTGCAGCTCGATGTCGTCGTACGAGTGCACCAGCACCGCCCCGGCCCGCTTGGCGACCTCCGGCGGCAGCCCGGCGGCCACCGCCACCGCGCCCTGCACCAACTGCGGACGGGAGATCACCCCGTCCACGTCATTCGCCTGCTGACTGAGCCGCAGTTCCACCACCGGCACGCCCTCCGGCGGGGCCGCCTCGGTGGCGAAGCTCACGCCGGCGGCATCCACCTGGGTGAACTGCCCGTCCTCCCCCTTGACGGCGGCCACCGCCGTGCGCTGGACGACCTTCACCTGGAGGGTGTGCGGCCAGCCCCGCCACACCTCGGCCTTCGCCACCCGGGGGATCGACTCCACCCGGCGCCGGACGTCGTCCAGGTCCACCCGGGCCAGCGGGCCGTCGCCAAGCCCGCCGATCGCGTCCCGGACCTGGGTCACCGTCAGTCTGTCGTCGCCGGCGCCCTGGACGGCGACGCTGCGCACGTCCAGCACCGACGAGAGGAACACCAGCCAGGCCAGCCCGCCCAGCACCGCGGTGCCGAGCACGCTCAGCACCACGATGCCCCGCCGGGAGAGCCGGAGGCGAGGAGCGGACTCCTCCTCCTCCAGCTCCGCCTCGAGCGGGTCGGCGAGCCGGCCGTCAGCCACGGCGGCGGCCGCCGCGGTGGGCCTGGATGGCCTCGTAGACCATGCCGACCAGCAGGTCGTCGGCGTCCCGGCGGCCGAACTCGGCGGCGGCCCGGCTCATGTCCCACAGCCGCTGCGGGTCGGTGAGCACCGGCAGCACGTTCTGCAGCACCCAGTCCGGGGTCAGCTCGGCGTCGTCCACCAGCAGGCCGCCGCCGGCCTTGACCATCGGCTGGGCGTTCAGCCGCTGCTCGCCGTTGCCGATCGGCAGCGGGACGAAGGCGGCGGGCAGGCCGACGGCCGCCAGCTCGGCCACCGTCATGGCACCGGCCCGGCAGAGCATCATGTCGGCCGCCGCGTAGGCCAGGTCCATCCGGTCCAGGTACGGCACCGGGCGGTAGGGCGGCATCCCGGGGACGTCCGCGACCTGCGGCAGCTCGTTCTTCGGGCCGACCGCGTGCAGGATCTGCACGCCGTACTGCTGCAGCCGCGGGGCGATCGCGGTGACCGTCTCGTTGAGCCGGCGGGCGCCCTGGGAGCCGCCGGAGACCAGCAGGGTGGGCAGCCGCTGGTCGAGGCCGAAGTACTGCCGGGCCTCGGGGCGGGCGGCGCCGCGGTCCAGGGTGGCGATGGTCCGGCGCAGCGGGATGCCGATGTACCGGGAGTCGCGCAGCTTGCTGTCGGGCGTGGAGACCGCCACGAAGTCGCTGTAGCGGGCGCCGATCTTGTTGGCCAGGCCCGGGCGGGCGTTCGCCTCGTGCACCACGATCGGCACACCGGCCCGCTTGGCGGCCAGGTAGGCGGGCATCGCGACGTAGCCGCCGAAGCCGACCACCGCGTCCGCGTTGACCCGCTCGATGATCTCCTGGGCGGCCCGGACGGTGCCGCGCAGCCGTCCTGGGACGGTGATCAGCTCCGGGGTGGGCTTGCGGGGCAGCGGGACGGCCGGGATGAGCTCCAACTGGTAGCCGCGCTCGGGTACCAGCCGGGTCTCCAGACCGCGCTCGGTGCCCAGGGCGGTGATCCCGATGGACGGGTCGTGCCTGCGGAGGGCGTCCGCGAGGGCCATGGCCGGCTCGATGTGACCGGCGGTCCCCCCGCCGGCGAGTACGACATGCACCGAAATTCACCGCTCCCTGCGTGCCGGCCCGGGGACCGGGCGCGCTGTGGTTCGTCGTCGTGGCAGCACCCGGGCCAGTCGCTTCCTGATCCGGGAGTTCTTGGTCCGGGCGGCCAGGGCCGCCTTCGCGCCCGAGGTGCTCCGTGCCAGGCACAGCAGCACACCGATCGCGGACATGGCCGACAGCATGGCGGAACCGCCGTAGGAGAACAGCGGGAGCGGGACGCCCGCGATGGGCAGCAGTCCCAGCGCCGACCCCAGGTTGATCATGGCCTGCGCCATGACCCAGGTGGTGGCGGCTCCCGCGGCGTACCTGACGAAGGGGTCCTTCGTGCCGATGGCCACACGGATACCCGCGTAGCCTAGTGCCGCGAAGAGACCGATCACCGACAGCGTCCCCACGAGGCCGAGTTCCTCGCCGGTCGCGGCGAAGATGAAGTCGGTGTGCGCCTCGGGCAGCTGGCCCCATTTCTCCACCCCGGCGCCGAGGCCGGTGCCGAAGCCGCCGCCGTTCGCGAACGCGAAGACCCCGTGCAGGGCCTGGAAGCAGGCGCCCTCGGGGTCGAGCTTGGTGACGCCGATGCAGCCGAGGCGCTCCGCCCGGTGCGGGACGGTGACGACCAGCGCGGTGCAGACCACCACCGCCACGCCGAGGGTCGCCACGAACAGCCGCAGCGGTGCGCCGACCATCCAGAGCAGCGCGAACACCATGGCCACCAGGATCATCGAGGTGCCCATGTCGCCGCCGAACATGATCAGCGCGAGCAGCAGCAGGGCACCCGGCACCAGCGGCACCAGCAGGTGCTTCCAGGAGTTCAGGGTGCCGGCCTTCTGCTTGCGGGCTAGCAGGTCGGCGCCCCAGAGGACCAGCGCGAGCTTGGCGAACTCGGACGGCTGGAACTGGAAGAAGCCGAAATCCAGCCAGTTCTGGTTGCCGTTGATCCGCACCCCGATGCCGGGCACGGCGACCAGCGTGAGCGCGCCGATCACCCCGAACATCACCGGGTAGACGATCACCCGCAGCACGGCCACCGGGACGGAGGCGAAGCCGATCAGCAGGACCAGGCCGAGGATGGCCGCGATCAGCTGCTTGAGGAAGTAGTACTGGGCCGCGTGGTGCTGGTTCAGGGCGAGGATCTGCGAGGCCGAGAACACCATCATCAGACCGAGCACGACCAGCAGCAGCGTGCTGCCGACGATCAGCAGGTACGGCGTGAGCGGCCGGTCCAGCCAGTACCCGAGCCGGGCCCGGAAGGCCTGGACGCGGGCCAGCGGACCGGCCGACTTGTACTTGGTCGTGGTGGCGGAGATCACTCGCCACGGCTCGGCGGCGTCCTGCTTCCCCACACCGGATTCCGCCCTGCCCTGCCCCGCCACCACTCTCCCCTTCTCCGCGGCTCCTTCGCCCCCGGGTCGCCCGGCGCGACCCTTCGGCTCACTCGCCGGTGTCCGCCAGCTCCCGGACGGCCGTGGCGAACAGGTCGCCGCGCTCTCCGTAGTTGGTGAACATGTCCATCGAGGCACAGGCCGGGGCCAGCAGCACCGTGTCACCCGATCGGGCGAGCGACGCGGCCGTGCGGACGACCTCGGCCATCGCCACCGCGCCAGTCTGGCCCTCGGCCGCCTCGATCACCGGCACATCCGGAGCGTGTCGCTCCAGCGCCTCGCGGATCAGCGCCCGGTCCTGGCCGATCAGCACCACCGCGCGCAGCCGCTCGGCCGCGCCCTGCACCAGGTCGTCGAAGGTCGCGCCCTTGGCGAGGCCCCCGGCGATCCACACGATCGGCCGGTAGGCGGCCAGCGAGGCCGCCGCGGCGTGGGTGTTGGTGGCCTTGGAGTCGTCGATGTACGTGACCTCGCGGACCACGCCGACCTCGGCGATCCGGTGGGCGTCCGGGCGGAAGGCCCGCAGGCCCTCCCGGACGGCCTTCGGCTCGACGCCGTACGCCCGGGCCAGCGCCGCCGCGGCGAGCGCGTTGGCGATGTTGTGCGGGGCCGGCGGGTTCACGTCCTCGACGGCGCCCAGCTCGGCCGCGTTCTTGGCCCGGTCCTCGACGAAGGCGCGGTCCACCAGCAGCCCGTCCACCACGCCGAAGTTCGACGGGCCGGGGGCGCCGAGGCCGAAACCGATCGCCCGGCAGCCCTCCTCGACGTCGGCCTCGCGGACCAGCGCCTCGGTGGCCGGGTCGGCCAGGTTGTACACGCAGGCGACGACGTTGCCCTCGTAGATCCGGCCCTTGTCGGCGGCGTACGCCTCCATCGAGCCGTGCCAGTCGAGGTGGTCGGGCGCCAGGTTGAGCACCGCGGCCGAGTACGGGCGCAGCGAGGGCGCCCAGTGCAGCTGGTAGCTGGAGAGCTCGACGGCGAGGACGTCGTACGGCTCCTCGGCGAGCACCGCGTCCAGCACCGAGACCCCGACGTTGCCGACGGCGGCGGTGCGCTTGCCGGCGGCGGTGAGGATCGAGGCGAGCATCTGGACCGTGGTGGTCTTGCCGTTGGTGCCGGTGACGGCCAGCCAGGGGGCGGGCTCGCCGGTGCCGGGCAGCGGCTTGCGCAGCCGCCAGGCGAGCTCGACGTCGCCCCAGACCGGCACCCCGGCGGCCCCGGCGGCGGCGAACAGCGCGCTGTCCGGCGCCCAGCCGGGCGAGGTGACGATCAGTTCGGTGCCCTCGGGCAGGCTCGCGCCGTCGCCGAGGCGCACGGTGACGCCCTGCGCCTCCAGCTCGGCGGCCCGGGCGGTCAGGCCCGGCCCGCTGCCGCCGTCCACGACGGTGACACGGGCGCCGAGGCCGTGCAGGACGCGCGCGGCGCTGATGCCCGAGACGCCGAGTCCGGCGACGACGACGGGCAGGTCGGCAAAGTCGGTGTTCGTCATCCGGTCCGGTATCCCGCGTAGAAGAGGCCGAGGCCGACGGCGACGCAGAGGCCCTGGATGATCCAGAAGCGGACCACGACCAGGACTTCGCCCCAGCCCTTGAGTTCGAAGTGGTGCTGCAGCGGCGCCATCTTGAAGACCCGCTTGCCGGTCATCCGGAAGGAGCCGACCTGGATGATCACCGACAGGGTGATCACCATGAAGAGGCCGCCGAGCATGATGAGCAGCAGCTCGGTGCGGGAGCAGATCGCCAGGCCTGCCAGGGCCCCGCCGAGGGCCAGCGAGCCGGTGTCACCCATGAAGATCTTGGCGGGCGAGGTGTTCCACCACAGGAAGCCGAAGCAGGAGCCCATCAGGGCGGCCGCGACCACCGCGAGGTCCAAGGGGTCTCGGACGTCGTAGCAGCTGACGGTCGCGGTCACGGTGTAGGCGCAGCTCTGGGTGTACTCCCAGACGCCGATGAAGGTGTAGGCGCCGAAGGCCATCACCGAGGCGCCGGTGGCCAGGCCGTCCAGGCCGTCCGTCAGGTTCACGCCGTTGGAGGTCGCCGCGATCATGAAGTAGGCGAAGATCACGAACAGGACCGGGCCGATCGACCACTTGAAGTCCCGGACGAAGGACAGCGACTGCGAGGCCGGGCTGAGCCCGCGGTCGTCGTGGAACTGCAGCGCCAGGACGGCGAAGGCGAGGCCGACGATGGACTGGCCCGCCAGCTTCGCCTTGGCCCGCAGGCCCAGCGAGCGGCGCTTGACCACCTTGATGTAGTCGTCCAGGAAGCCGACCAGGCCGAGGCCCGTGGTCAGGAAGAGCACCAACAGCCCGGAGGCGGTCGGGCTCTCGCCCGTTATCGCCTTGGTGCCGAAGTACGCGATCAGGGTCGCCAGGATGAAGGCGATGCCGCCCATGGTGGGCGTGCCCTTCTTGCTGTGGTGCGCCTTCGGGCCGTCGTCGCGGATGTACTGGCCGTAGCCCTGCCGGGCGAGCAGCTTGATCAGGGCGGGCGTGCCGGCCAGCGAGAGGATCAGGCCGATCATCCCGGAGAAGAGGATCTGCTTCATCATCGGGCAGCACCATCCGCCAGGAGGGCCTCGGCCACCTTCTCCAGCCCCACCGAACGGGACGCCTTCACCAGGACCACATCCCCCGGCCGCAGCTGACTGCGCAGCAGTTCGACCGCCGCGTCCGCGTCGGACACCAGCACCGACTCCTCACCCCACGAACCTTCGTTCCTCGCGCCGAGTTCCATGCAGGCCGCCTCGCGTCCGCCGACCGCCACCAGCTTGGTGACGTCCAGCCGGACGGCGAGCCGTCCGATGGCGTCGTGCTCGGCCAGGCTCTCCTCGCCGAGCTCCCGCATCTCGCCGAGCACCGCCCAGGTGCGACGGCGCTCCGGACCGCGGCCCCCCATCGAGACCAGCGCCCGCAGCGCGGCCCGCATCGAGTCGGGGTTCGCGTTGTAGGCGTCGTTGACGACGGTGAGACCATCGGCCCGGTCGACGACCTCCATGCGCCAGCGGGACAGCGCACCCGCCTCGCCCAGGGCTGCCGCGGTGTCGTCGACGGACATCCCGAGCTCCACCGCCACCGCGGCGGCGGCGAGGGCGTTCGAGACGTGGTGCTCACCGTACAGGCGCAGCTGCACGGGCGCGGAACCGGCCGGGGTGGTGAGCGTGAAGGATGGCCGCCCGGTGGCGTCCAGGCGAACGTCGGTCGCCCGGACGTGGGCGTCCGGGGACTCCCCGAACAGGACCACCTTCGCCTTGGTGCGGGAGGCCATCGCGCGCACCAGCCGGTCGTCCGCGTTGAGGATCGCGGCCCCGTCGGCCGGAAGCGCCTCGACCAGCTCGCCCTTGGCCTCGGCGATCGCCTCCTTGGAGCCGAACTCGCCGACGTGGGCGGTGCCGACGTTCAGCACCACGCCGATCCGGGGCGGGGTGATCGAGGTGAGGTACTCGATGTCGCCCTTGTGCCGGGCGCCCATCTCCATCACCAGGTGCCGGGTGCCGGCCTCGACCCGCAGCGCGGTCATCGGGTGGCCGATCTCGTTGTTGAGCGAGCCGGGCGGGTAGACGGTCTCGCCGTGGCGCTGGAGCAGCTGGGCGATCAGGTCCTTGGTGCTGGTCTTGCCGGCCGAGCCGGTCAGCGCGACCACGGCGGTGTCCTCGGCGCGGGCGACCACGGTACGGGCCAGCCTGCCGAGCGCCTCCACCACGCTGTCGACCAGGACGGCGGGGACGCCGACCGGGCGGGAGGCCAGCACCGCGACGGCGCCGGCCCCGACCGCCGTGGCGGCGTAGTCGTGGCCGTCCACGTGCTCGCCGACGAAGGCCGCGAACAGGCCGCCGGGGCTCACCTTCCGCGAGTCGACCTCGACCGGGCCGGTGACCAGGGCGTCCGGGTCCGCGCCGTCCAGGGTGCCTCCGACTGCGGCGGCCACCTCGGCGAGGGTCAGTGCGATCACTGCTGCTCTACTCCTCGGTCGCCCCGCGCGGCCGCGGTCCGCGCGACGGAGCTCTGTTCGATCTCATCGTGCAGCACCTCCCGGTCGTCGAAGGGGCGGATCTCGTCTCGTACGTACTGGCCGAGCTCGTGGCCCTTGCCGGCCACCAGCACCGTGTCGCCCGCCTGGGCGCGGGTGACCGCGAGCCGGATCGCCTCCGCCCGGTCGGGGACGACCAGGACGGTCCCGCGCTCGGCCTCGGGCACCGCCGCGGCGCCGGTCAGCATAGTGGCCAGGATCGCCAGCGGGTCCTCGCTGCGGGGGTTGTCGCTGGTCAGCAGGGCGGTGTCGGCGAGGCGGGCGGCGATGGCGCCCATCGGGCCGCGCTTGTGCGGGTCGCGGTCGCCGCCGCAGCCGACGACGACGTGCAGCCGGCCCTTGGTGACCTCGCGCAGCGAGGCGAGGACGGCCTGCAGGGCGTCCGGCTTGTGCGCGTAGTCCACGACGGCCACGAACGGCTGCCCGGCGTCCACCCGCTCCAGCCGGCCCGGCACGCCGGGCACGGCGGCGACGCCGGCCACGGCCCGCTCCAGCGGGAGGCCGGCGGCGACCAGCAGGGTGATCGCGGCGAGCGCGTTGGCGACGTTGAACGGGCCGGGCAGCGGGACGGCCGCGTCGGCCTCGGCACCGTCCGGGCCGAGCACCCGGAAGGTGGAGCCGACCGGGCCGAGCTGGACGTCCACAGCCCGCCAGTCGGCCTGCGCGGCGCCGGTGGCGGAGAAGGTGGTCACCGGGATCTTGGCCTCGGCGGCGAGCCGGCGGCCGTACTCGTCGTCCAGGTTGACCACGCCGTGGCGGGACTTGCCGGGCTGGAAGAGCCGGGCCTTCGCCTGGAAGTAGTCCTCCATGTCCGGGTGGAAGTCGAGGTGCTCCGGCGTGAGGTTGTTGAACAGCGCGACGTCGTACGAGACGCCGTCGGTGCGGCCGAAGACCAGGGCGTGGCTGGAGACCTCCATGGTCACCGCGTCGGCACCGCGCTCGGCCATCACACCGAGGATCGCGTGCAGGTCGGTGGCCTCGGGGGTGGTGCGCTCGCTCTTGATCCGCTCCTCGCCGACCCGCATCTCGACGGTGCCGATCACCCCGGGGGTGCGCCCGGCGCCGCGCAGGCCGCCCTCGACCAGGTACGAGGTGGTGGTCTTGCCGTTGGTGCCGGTCAGCCCGATCATCAGCAGCCGCTCGGAGGGGCGGCCGTAGACGATCGCGGCGAGCTCGCCCATGACGGCCCGCGGCCGGTCCACGACCAGCAGCGGCAGGCCGGTGCCGGCCGCCAGTTCGGCGCCGGCCGGGTCGGTGAGCACCGCCACCGCGCCGGAGTCCGCGGCCTTGGCCGCGAAGGCCGCGCCGTGGTGGTTGGCGCCCGGGAAGGCCACGTACACATCGCCCGGGCGGACGGCGCGGGAGTCGTGGGTCACGCCGGTGACGGCGCCGCCCTCGACGGGCGCGAGACCGAGCCGGACGGCCAGCTCGGCGAGCGGCAGAGGGGCGGTCCCGGTCGGGCGGGGCGGACTCACGGTGGTTTGATCGGGTTTCGGCACGGCGGGAAGGCTATCCGCCGAAGGGTGCCCAGGGCCAAACCGGCCCTCCGCCGCGCCGTCCGCCGGCCCGGTCCGCTCGTTGCTCATCCTTGCTCACGGCTTCCACTCGACGGGCAGGTTCGGCGCCTGGCTGCCGCTCGGCGGGACCTGCAGGGTCTTCAGGGTGAACTCCATCACCTGCTTGAACACCGGACCGCACAGCTGGCCGCCGAAGTGGCCGTTGACCGGGCCCTGGAGGGTGCAGGAGACGGTGACCCGGGGCGCGTCGGCCGGGGCGAAGCCGATGAAGGAGGCGGTGTAGCCGTCGTAGCCGACGCCGTTGGCCGCCCCCCGGTTGGCCGTTCCGGTCTTGCCGGCGACCCGGTAGCCGGGGATGGCGGCCTTGCCGCCGGTGCCCTGCTCGTCGTCGACGACCGACTCCAGCATCGAGGTGAGGGTCTTGGCGGTCTGCTCGCCGACCACCCGGGTCTGCTCCCCGGGCGGCGTCGGGGTGTACTTGCCGTCCGGGCCGGTGGTCCCCTGGACGATGCTGGGCGCGACCCGCACCCCGCCGTTGGCGATGGTCGAGTAGACCGAGGTGGCCTGCAGCGCGTTCATCTGCAGCGGGCCCTGGCCGAAGGAGATGTTGTACTTCTCCGAGGCGACCAGGTCCTCCGGCTTCTTGAGCATCCCGGCGGTCTCCCCCGGGAAGTTCAGGCCGGTCGGCCGGGCCACGCCGAACTTGCGCATGTAGCCGTCCAGCACCTTGTTGGCCTGGAGCTGGTCGCCGCCGCCGAGGGTCTCGACGGCCTCGATGGTGCCGATGTTGGAGGACTTGGCCAGCACCCCGGCCAGCGTCAGGTACCAGTCCCCGTGCTCGACGTCGTCCTTGAACTGCTGGCCCGCGCGGACCAGCCGGTTGGGCACGGTGACCCTGGTGTCCCAGTTGGCCTTGCCGGAGTCCAGGACGGCGGCCAGGCTCATCAGCTTGGCGGTGCTGCCCGGCTCGTACGCGTCGCCCAGCGCCGGGTTGCCCAGCTGGGCCTGCTTGGACAGGCTCAGGTCGTTGGGGTTGAAGCCGGGCGCGGTGGCCATCGCCAGGACCTGACCGGTCTTCACGTCCTGGACGACGACGTAGCCCTTCTCCGCACCGGAGTTGGCCACCTGGTCGGTGATCGCCCGCTGGGCGGCCCACTGGATGTCCCGGTTGATGGTCAGCTTGACGTCGTCGCCGGGCACCGCCGGGTCCTTCGAGCCGCCGGCGGTGGGCACCAGCCGCCCGCCCGCCTGGGCGTAGCTGCTGTGCCCGTCCTTGCCGGCCAGCTGCTTCTGGAACTGCAGCTCCAGGCCGCCGGCGCCCTCGCCCTCGCCGTTGACGAAGCCGACCAGGTTGGCGGCCAGTCCGTCGGCGGGGTAGACGCGCTTCTGGGTCTCCCGGTTGAACACCCCGGCCAGCGGGTTGGCGCACTCGTTGTCCACCCGGGTGCGCCCGCCCTGGTCGGCGGGCTTGCCGAGCAGCTTCTTCTGGACCTGGCAGGCCCGCGATCCGGCCTGCTTCTCCAGGCCCGACTTGAGGTCGCTGATCTGGTTCTTGGCGGCCGGGGTCTGCTGGGCGGCGAGCCGCTTGTAGCGGGTCTTGGGGGTGTGCAGGTCGGCGGCGATCCGCTCCTTGGGCACGCCGAGGATCGGCGACAGCAGCGCCGCCGCCTGTTCCGGCGCGTCCGGGATGCCGGTCGCCTCCGGGGTGAACATCGCCGGGTCGGCGGTGATGTCGTACGCGTCGACGGTCGCGGCCAGCGCCACGCCGTCGGCGGACGTTATCGAGCCGCGCTCGGCGGTGATCGGGATGTTCAGGTAGCGGTTGGTGTTGGCGTCGGCGGCCAGCGCGTCCGAGTCGACCAGCTGGAGCTGGACCAGACGGCCCGCGAAGACCGAGAACACCAGCGACATCGCCACGGTGATCACCCGCAGCCGGCGCTTCGACTCGGCCAGCTTGAGCGCCTTGGGGCGCTGCGGCGGCCTGGCCTTCGGGCGCGGCCGCACCGCCGCCTGGCCGCGGGCCGGCGGGCGGCCCTCGGGGCGGCGCTGCTGCGGCGTGCGCGGGGCGCTGCGGGAGACGGCGGCCTTGGCGGGCTGCACCTTCGCGGACGGGGTCTTGGCGGCCGGGGCCTTGGCCGAGGGGGACTTCGCCGCGGGCGGCTTGGCGGACTGGCCGCGGACGGGCTGGCCCCGGGTGGGCTGGGGCTTGGCCGACTGTCCCCTGGCCGGCTGTCCCTTGGCCGGTTGTCCCTTGGCCGGCTGGACGCGGCCGGAGGCGGACCGCCCGCTCGGCGCGGCGCCCCTGGGCAGCGGGCGGCGGCCGTTTCCGGAACCGGAGCCCGAACCGGAGGGCTGACGAGGCGTGGTCATCGGCCGGGCCCCCCGTTCGGCGCGGCGGGCGCGGCCGGGTTGAGCTGGATCACCGAGTCACCGGCCGAGGCCGCCGCCGTCGGCGTCGGCGTGGCCGGCGCGGGAGGTGCGGGCGGCGCGGTGGACGGAGCCGCCGACGGAGCCGGCGGCTGGACGGCCGGCGGCTGGGCGGCGCTCGGTACGGGCTTGGTGGGCCAGGGCTCGACCGTCGACCGCTTCACCGGCGGGCTGTCCTGCGCCGGTCCGGGCGTGCCGACCACCTTGCCCCCGTTCGGGACGTCCAGGAAGGCCATCCCCCCGGCCGGGACCATGCCCAGCTCGGCGGCCCGCCGGGCCAGCGCGTCCGGGGCCGAGCTCTGGTCGATCTGGTGCTGCAGGCTCTGCTGCTCGTCGGTCGCCACGGTGGTCTGCCGCTGCAGCCGGGACAGCTCGAAGGAGCCCTCGTTGAGCGCGGTGTTCAGCGCCAGCAGGCCGAGCAGCCCCGCCGCGAGCAGGACCACCACCAGCACCGCGAACGGTGTGCGCCCCCGGACCGGCCGCTTCCCCGGCCGAACCGTGATCCGCGCCCTGCCCTGCCCGGGGAGTCCTCCCCGCCCCACCCGGACCTCACCGGCCACCGGCCCCACCGCTCTCCTCCGCCCTTCGGACCCCGCCGGGGCCGGTTCGTCAGCCCCGCTTGCTTCGGTCCCTGATCCTCTCCGCCACCCGCAGCCGTACGGGCGCGGCGCGCCGGTTCTCCTCGATCTCCTCCTCGGTGGCCAGCTCGGCACCGCGGGTGATCAGTTTGAGCCAGGGCTGGTGCTCCTCCGGGATGAACGGCAGCCCCGGCGGGGCCGTGTTGGTCGCCCCGGCGGCGAGGTACTGCTTCACCAGGCGGTCCTCCAGCGACTGGTAGGACATCACCACGATCCGGCCACCGATCGCGAGGACGTCCAGCGCCCCGGGGATCGCCCGGTCCAGGACCTCCAGCTCGCCGTTGACCTCGATCCGCAGCGCCTGGAACGTCCGCTTGGCCGGGTTCCCGCCGGTGCGGCGGGTCGCCGCCGGAATGGAGTTGCGCACCAACTCGACCAGACGCGCGCTGTTGGTGAACGGTTCCTTCTCCCGCTCCCGGAGGATCGCCGAGGCGATCTTCCCGGCGAACCGCTCCTCGCCGTAGACCTTGAGGATCCGGGCCAGGTCGCCGTGGCCGTAGGTGTTCAGCACCTCCGCCGCGCTGATCCCCCGGGTCTGGTCCATCCGCATGTCCAGCGGCGCGTCCTGCGCGTACGCGAAACCGCGGTCGGCCTCGTCCAGCTGCATCGAGGAGACGCCGAGGTCGAACAGGACGCCGTCCACCCGGTCGATGTCCAGGCGCTCCAGCACCTCGGGGATCTCGTCGTAGACGGCGTGCACCAGGGTCGCCCGGTCGCCGAAGCGGGCCAGCCGCTCGCCGGAGAGCTTCAGCGCCTGCGGGTCGCGGTCCACCGCGACGAGCCGGACCTCGGGGAACTGGGTGAGCAGCGCCTCGCTGTGCCCGCCGAGGCCGAGGGTGGCGTCCACCACCACGGCACCGGGGCGCGAGATCGCCGGAGCCAGTGCGTCCATGCACCGCTGCAGCATCACCGGAACGTGCTTGGGGCCCGGTTCGTTGGTGGTCATGCGCGGCGGCGCCCTTCCTCGGTGCGGAGCAGCCCGACGTCCGGGAGCTGCGACCATTCTCGCCCACCGCCCCCCGGCACGACGAAGCGGCCCGTGGTCCCCGCCCGCTCAGGGGGAAGATCGTGACCGCCCGGCGCCGGGGAAGGTGCGCCAGGTGGGCACGGAGCGGGTGGAGGCCACGGACCGCGTCGACCGGGCCGCACCGGCCGGGAAGGCCCGGTTGACGGGCCCCGACGGGTGTGCTGCACTGCGCCGCAACTCTATCGCCCGGGCCCTTCCAGTCAATGGTCCGCTCCGGCGCACCACCCGGGCGGCGGTACGGATCACCGCAGGTCGCGGCCGTTGGGGTGGCCCCGCGGCGGCCCGATCCGGGGGCCCTCGGACGAGGCCGCGCGCCCCCTCCCCCGCGACCGCGTACGACCCACTCCGGGACCAGGCGGGACAAACCCTCCCGTTGTGGCGATGCACTCGATCACGGCCCCCGGTTCTGTAGCTCCCCGCCCCACCGCGGACACCGGATCGGCACTAACGTCGCCGACATGACAGTGACTCCCGACCGGCCCACGCCGAACGCCGCTGCCGCCCCTGCCGGACCCACCATCATCGACCGCTTCGTCGCGGCCAACCGCGACTACGCGGTGACCTTCCAGGACGGCGGCATGGACGCCCGCCCGGTGCAGAAGATCGCCGTGGTGGCCTGCATGGACGCCCGCCTCGACCTGTTCGCGGCCCTCGGCCTCGAACTCGGCGACGCGCACGTCATCCGCAACGCCGGCGGCGTCGTCACCGACGACACCATCCGGTCCCTGACCATCAGCCAGCGCGCCCTCGGCACCCGCTCGATCGCGCTCATCCACCACACCGGCTGCGGCCTGCTCGGGCTCACCGAGGACTTCCGCCGCGAGCTGGAGCTGGAGGTCGGCCAGCGCCCGCAGTGGGCGGTGGAGGCCTTCGTCGACCTGGACGGCGACGTCCGCCAGTCGATGCAGCGCGTCCGCACCTCCCCCTTCCTGCCGCACACCGACGACGTCCGCGGCTTCGTCTTCGACGTCCACACCGGCCTGCTGCGCGAGATCCACTAGAACACTGGCACCGCTCCGGGCCGCACGGCTTCCGGCCGGCGGGCGGCTCCCCCTCCATTCGGGATCCGCCGAATGGTGACTTCTGGCCATCCCGCGGGGGAGAATGCGCCTGCCGGTCGGACCCCGAACCACCTGGGGCGGCCCGGCCGCAGGCCGCCTCCCCGACGGCGGATCCACCATCGGAACCGACCCCGGGACGGCCGCGTCAAGCATGGGGTGGGGTCCGGCCTCGGCACGGGGCGGGCACAGGTGCCAGGGAGCGTAAACGGGTGACGAGCTACAACGATCAGGCCGGTCTCGGCGGTCCTGCGGGGGGCGAGCAGAGGACGAACGGGTACCAGCAGGTCGGGCTCCCCGAGCTGGCCGCGGTCGTGGACCGGGTGCGCGGCAACATCGAGAGCGTGATCGAGGGCAAGCCGGAGGCCATCCGGATCGCCCTGACCGTCCTGCTCGCCGAGGGCCACCTGCTGCTGGAGGACGTGCCCGGCGTCGGCAAGACCATGCTGGCCAAGGCGCTCGCCCGGTCGGTCGACTGCACCGTGCGCCGCATCCAGTTCACGCCCGACCTGCTGCCCTCGGACGTCACCGGCACCAACATCTACGACCAGCAGCGGCACGACTTCGAGTTCCGCCCGGGCGCGATCTTCGCCCAGATCGTGGTCGGCGACGAGATCAACCGCGCCTCGCCCAAGACCCAGTCCGCGCTGCTGGAGTCCATGGAGGAGCGCCAGGTCACCATCGACGGCACCAGCTACGAGCTGCCGTCGCCGTTCATGGTCGTGGCCACCCAGAACCCGGTCGAGATGGAGGGCACCTACGCCCTCCCGGAGGCCCAGCGCGACCGCTTCATGGCCCGGATCTCGATCGGCTACCCCAGCCCCGAGGCCGAGCTCGCGATGCTGGACGTGCACTCCGGCGCCAGCCCGCTGGAGGACCTCCAGCCGGTCGCGCACGCCGCCGACATCCTCAAGCTGATCGACCTGGTCCGCACCGTGCACATCGCCGACCCGGTCCGCCGCTACGCCGTCGACCTGGTCGGCGCCACCCGCAACAGCCACGAGCTGCGCCTGGGCGCCTCGCCGCGCGCCACCCTGCACCTGGTCCGGGCCGCCCGCGCCGCCGCCGCGCTGGACGGGCGCGACTACGTCACCCCGGACGACATCCAGCGCCTCGCCGTGCCCGTCCTCGCCCACCGTCTGATGCCGACCGCCGAGACCCAGCTCAGCCGCCGCACCTCCGAGCAGATCGTGGCCGAACTGGTCGCCCGGCTGCCGCTGCCGCGCCCGCAGGGCGGCCCGGCCGTCCGGAGGGGCTGAGGTGGCCGAGTCCGACTCCGCGTCGGGGCTGCGGGCCGGGTTCCGCGGCCTCACCACCCGGGGCCGGTCCTTCCTGGCCGCCGGGCTCACCGCGGTGGTGTGCGCCTACCTGCTCGACCAGGACGCCCTGCTGCGCGTCGGCGTGCTGCTCGCCGCGCTCCCGCTGGTCGCCGTGGCGGTGGTCGCCAACACCCGCTACCGGGTGGCCAGCGGCCGCCGGCTCAGCCCGCGCCGGGCGGTCGCCGGCCAGGAGGCCCGGGTCCACCTGCGGCTCGACAACGTCTCCCGGGTGCCCACCGGGCTGCTGCTCCTGGAGGACAAGGTCCCGTACGTGCTCGGGCCGCGCCCGCGCTTCGTGCTGGACCGGGTCGAGCCGCGCGGCAACCGCGAGGTCTCCTACCGGGTCCGCTCCGACCTGCGCGGGCGCTACCCGCTCGGGCCGCTGCAGCTGCGGCTGTCCGACCCGTTCGGCATGTGCGAGGTGACCCGCGCCTTCACCGCCTCCGACGTCCTCACCGTCGTCCCCCAGGTCCAGGCCCTGCCGTGGGTACGGCTCACCGGCGAGTGGCTCGGCCAGGGCGAGAGCCACAGCCGCTCCCTGGCGCTGGCCGGCGACGACGACGTGATCCTGCGCGAGTACCGGCCCGGCGACGACCTGCGCCGGGTGCACTGGCGCTCCACCGCCAAGTACGGCGAACTGATGGTCCGCCGCGAGGAGCAGCCGCAGAAGGCCCGGGCCACCGTCCTGCTGGACACCCGGGAGATCGGCCACCGGGGCAGCGGCCCCGCCTCCTCCTTCGAGTGGGCGGTCAGCTGCGCCGCGTCCGTCACCGCGCACCTGCTGGAGCGCGGCTACCAGACCCAGCTGCTCACCGACACCGGTCTCGCGGTGCCCGGGCCCGGCGCCGGCGGACGCAGCAGCGCCCCCGACACCTCCGGGCTGATCCTGGACGCCCTCGCGATCGCCGACCTGTCCGACGGCGGCACGCTCTCGCGCGCCGAGGAGCCGCTGCGCACCGGTGGCGAGGGCCTGCTGGTCGCCGTCCTGGGCGAGCTGGACGACACCCAGACCGCCCGGCTCGGCCGGCTGCGCAACCGCACCGGCGGCGCGATCGCCTTCCTCCTGGACACCGGCACCTGGGCCGGCCTGCGGATGCTCGCCCCGAACACCGGCGGCGACACGTTCCGGGCGAGGGTCCGGCAGCTGCGCGAGGCCGGCTGGACGGTGATCCCGGTCAGCGCCGGCGACTCCCTGCCGGACCTGTGGCGGGCCGTCGAAGGCGTCGGAACGACCGCCCCCAACCGACAGGAGGCCGGCGCGTGACCACCCGGGCCAAACTGACCGTCTACGCGGCGCTGGCCACCGCCCTCGCCTCGCTCTGCATGATGCCGCTGCTGACCACCCGCAGCTGGCTGACCCACGCCGTCCTGGTGATCATCGTCCTCGCCGCGGTCGGCGCCGGTCTGCGCCGCTCCCCGGTGTACCGCTGGACGGTGCCGGTCGGGCAGCTGCTGGCGCTGCTCCTGCTGATGATCATCGGCTTCGCCGGCACCGTGGTGCCCGGGCCGGCCGCGCTGCGGGTCCTGGACCACGTCTTCGCCTCCGGTCTGGACGACATCCAGCAGTACGCCATCCCGGCGCCGCCCACCGCCGGCCTGCGGCTGATCCTGGTGGCCGCGGTCGGCCTGGTCGCCGTCGTGGTGGACACCGTCGCGGTGACCTACCGGCGCTCGGCGCTGGCCGGCCTGCCGCTGCTGGCGCTCTACTCGGTCGGCAACGGCCTGGCCGGGGAGCACGGCAGCTGGTTCTGGTTCGCGGTCGCCGCGGCCGGCTACCTGCTGCTGCTGTTCGCCGAGGGCCAGGACCGGGTCTCCCGCTGGGGCCGGGTCTTCCGCGGCACCAACCGCGGGTCCACGGGCTCCGGCCAGGTCAGCCCGGGCGGCCGGCAGGTCGGCGTGCTGGCCCTGGCCGTGGCGCTGCTGCTCCCGGTCGTCCTGCCGCACTGGGACCTCGGACTGGTGCACTCCGGCTCCGGCGGGAGTTCCGGCAAGGGCACCGGCGGGAGCCTGGCGACCAGCCTCGACCCGCTGGTCAGCCTGGAGGCCGCGATCACCAAGCCCTCCGACGCCGAGCTGCTCAGCTACACCCTGGACAGCGACCTGGCCGACCAGGTCTACCTTCGCACCGGCTCGCTGGACCAGTTCGACGGCACCAGCTGGCGGCTCGGCAGCACCACGGTCAACGACCTGCCGGAGTCGCTGCCCAACCCCGAGGGCCTGCGCAGCGCCAACCTCCCCAGGATCGAGGGCGACTTCCAGGTCAGCAACGGGCTGGAGAAGAGCTGGCTGCCGATGCCCTACCCGGCGGCCTCCGTCCAGGTCCCCAACCGCGGCGAGTGGAAGCTCGACCCGGTGACCCGCACCGTCCTGCCGGCCAACGACAAGGCGATCCGCGGTCTGCGCTACCACGTCAGCGCCCTGGACCTGCGGCCCACCGCCAACGAGCTGCGCCTCGCGCCGTCCGCGCCGCAGGATGTCCGGGACCGCTACCTCGCCGTCCCGTCCGATCTGCCGGCCCTGGTCGGCGAGCGGGCCAGGGAGATCACCGGCAACGCGCAGAACGACTACGACCGGGCGATGGCCCTGGTGAACTGGTTCACCGGGCCGGACTTCAAGTACGACACCGCGGTCACCCCGGGCACCGGCAACAACGCCATCGAGGTCTTCCTCCGCGACCGCCGGGGCTTCTGCGTGCACTTCGCCTCCACCATGGCGGCGATGGCCCGGGTGCTGAAGATCCCGGCCCGGGTCGCCGTCGGCTTCACCCCCGGCGACAACAAGGGCGGCAACGTCTACTCGGTGACCGGCCGGATGTACCACGCCTGGCCCGAGCTGTACTTCGCGGGCTACGGCTGGATGCGCTTCGAGCCGACCCCGAGCCGCGGCATCCCGACCCGCTACACCGAGTCGTCCACCGCCCCGACCACCGCGCCGACCCAGCACGCCACCGCGGCCCCGCAGCCCACCACGGCCGCCCCGGCGCCGTCCGCCGGCTCGGACTGCGACGCCAAGCAGCGCCAGCTGGGCGACTGCGGGTCCAAGGGCAAGTCGGCCGCCCACGCCGCCGAGGAGTCCTGGCTGCTGTCCGGGCAGGTGCTCGGCACCCTCACGGGGGTGGTCGTGCTGATCGCGCTGCTGCTCCTGCCGATGCTCTGGCGCACGGCCGTCCGCCGTCGCCGGCTCGGCGGCGGACGGCGCCGGCCCGGCGGGCCCGGCCCCGCCGACCTGACCGACGCCCAGGTGCTGGCCGCCTGGGACGAGCTGGTGGACTCCGCCTGGGACCTCGGAATTCCCCCGGACGAGTCACGCACCCCGCGCTCGGCCGTACGGCGGATCTCCGAGAAGGCGGCCCTGGACCAGGACTCGGCGGCCGCCGCCGGCCGGCTGGCGCTGGCCACCGAGCGGGTGCTGTACGCCCCGCCCGGCCAGGTCACCACGGCACCGCTGGCCGCCGACGTGCACGCCGCCCGGCGCGGCCTGCGGGCGAGCGCCGGCCGGGCCGGTCGGACCAGGGCGCTGCTGCTGCCGCCGTCCTCGGCGCAGTTGTGGTGGCGGATCTCCGACTCGGCGCGGTCGGCCCGGGCGGCCGTCTCCACCGCGGTGGGCCGGACGGTCGAGGCGGTCTCCGCGCCGGTCCGGCGGGTCGTCACCCGGCGGCCCAAGCCGGCCGGCCGCGAGTCGGACACCAGCGAGTCCTGAGTCCCGGGAGTCCTGGGTCCCGCGACTCAGGACTCGCTCCCGGGCCGGACACGGCAGACGCCGGGGGCGGGCAGTCGATCGACTGCCCGCCCCCGGCGTCTTCGGTCCTTGTCGCGCCGTACCGCCGGACGGCTCAGAAGCCGCCGGTCTGCTCGTCCCGGCGGCGCTGCCAGCGCTGCTCGACCCGGTCCATCATCCCGGCCTTGCGGCGCGCGGCCGCGGCCTGGCGGGGACCGGCACCCTGGCTCGCGGGCCCGCGGCGCCAACCGGTCACGGCGAACACCGCGCAGCCGAGCATCACCAGGAAGCCCACGACGCTGACCCAGATCTGATCCGGGACGACCATGCCGCCCATCAGCAGGCCGATCCCCACCACGAAGCCGGCGACGGCGAGGTAGACCCGCCGACGGGTGTAGGTGCGCAGCCCGGTTCCCTCAAGCGCCGACGCGAATTTGGGATCTTCGGCATACAGCGCTCGCTCCATCTGGTCGAGCAGTCGCTGCTCGTGCTCCGAGAGCGGCACGGAGTCCTCCTACTCGTCGGTCGCGGGTGCGACCGGTCCGCCCACCCCGGTCGGGGAGGCAAGTCCAAATCAGCCATGGGGCACACGGTCGGACGCCCGTGCGGGGGACCCGGCCCGTGTCGTCCATATGCCCCACGCGTCCGGCTGTCATGCTTTCCGGCTTTACCCAGATCATACGGTCCGTGAGCCCGTTCCGGGGTGGTCTGCGCCGCGTGGGACGGGCCACTTCGACCGGGCACGGCCGCACCGGTGTCAACGCGCCACGCACCGGACAAGTGCCCGATCCGGTGGAATCGGTCCGGACCTGGGGAGCTTCGCCCGCGGCGACCGGAAACCGGCCGGCCGACCGGGCCGGGCAACCGGCGGGCGTACGGAACGCCAACCGCCGCCGTACGGTGTGCGAACCGTGCGGCGGCGGAAGGTCTCGCGAAGGCTTCGCGGAGGCTCCGGGGAGCGCCGGCTCAGGCCAGGGTGGCCAGCAGGTGCAGCTGGGTCGCCACCGCGTGGAAGGCGGGCTGCCCGGCGGCGGCCTCCTCCAGCTTCAGCAGCGCGTCCAGCGCGCCCGGCTCGGTGTCCACCAGCACGCCGGGGACCAGGTCGGCGAAGATCCGGACGCCGTGCACCGACTCCACCCGCAGGCCGGCCGCCCCGGCCAGCCGGCTCAGCTCCTCACCGGTGAAGCGGCGCGGCATCGGGTCCTGCTCGCCCCAGCGGCCGTCGGCGGCGGAGAGCACTGTCCGGGCCTCGTTGAAGTGGCCGGCCAGCGCGCGGGCCAGCACGGCGCCGTTGCGGTTGGCGGCCAGCAGGCTGACCAGGCCGCCCTCGCGCAGGGTGCCGGCCAGGCTGCCGAGCGCCTCGGCCGGGTCGTCCACGACCTCCAGGACGCCGTGGCAGAGCACCGCGTCCACGGTGCCGGGGGCGACCAGCTCGGGGAGCGTCTGGGTGTCGCCCTGGACGGCCCGCACCCGGTCGGTCACCCCGGCCTCGGCGGCCCGGCGCTCCAGGGCGAACAGCGCGTCCGGGCTCGGGTCGACCACGGTGACCCGGTGGCCGAGCTTGGCGACCGGCACGGCGAAGTTGCCGGTGCCGCCGCCGGTGTCGACCACGTCGAGCACCGGCTGGTCCAGCTCGGCCGCCCGCTTCTCCAGGGCTGCCCGCACCACCTCCCACACCACGGCGGTACGCAGGGCACTGCGGGGACGCGTCGGGTACACGGTGGGACTCCTTGGCACGTGCAGTTCGATCAGGATGGCTCCACCTTAAGCCTGGGAAGCGCCGCCTCAAGCCTGGGAAGCGCCGCCCCGGCCCGGCGGCTCGTCGCCGTCCAGCGGCAGCCGCGGTGCGGGCGGGACCGCCCGCAGGCCGAGCAGCCGCTCGACCAGGCGTACGAACAGGGCGGAGTTGCGGATCAGGTCGTCGGCGTCGCGGGCCGACGCGGCGCCCCGGATCCCGGCCTCGGCGGCGGCCCGGCGGCGGGCGCCCGCGCCGTAGTAGACCGCCCACTCGGCGAGCTCCGGGGCCACCTCGGGCAGCACCTCCCACGCGCTGCGGATGGCCTTGCGGCGCCGCGGGTCCTTCTCCGGGCGGCCGCGCACCGCCAGGACCGCCGCCACCGTGCGCAGCGCGGCGAGGTGGGCGGTGGCGTAGCGCTCCAGCGGGTCCTCCAGGGCGCGGGCCCGGGCGAGGGTGCGGTGGGCGTCGGAGAGCAGGTCGAGGGCGGCCGGCGGCGCGGCGGTCCGGCGCAGGACCGGGTGGACGTCCCGGCCGGCCGGGCGCGGGCCCGACGGGTCCGGGGTGTGCGGGAGGGCGGCGGAGTGGAGGCGGGCGGTGACGGGCTCAGGGTGGCTGATGGTCATGGTCTCCCCCGTTCCGAGGCAGCGCGCGGACCGGGTGGTCCGTGCCCCTCCATCGTGAACGTCACCACTGACAATCCGTCGGCTCCGGTGACGATCCGTCGGCTCCGGCCGCTCCGCACGTGCCCCGGGACAGCAAAGCGGCGGCGAGCGCGGGCCCTCCCCCGGACCGCGCCGCCGCCGTGTGCCGTCGCTCCGCCGTTCCCCCCGTGGGCGGCGGTGCGAGCTTCCCCCGTGGCCGGTCTCCCCCCGGCCCGCTCCGCCGCCCCGTGCCGGCGGTGCGGGGACCGTGACCAGCCCCGTCGCGGATCTCCGCCGTCGTCTCCCCCGGCCTGCGCGGCCGACGGGACGGGCGGGATCCGCCACCCGGGCGGGCGGCGCCCGACGCGCTGCCCTCCCGGTGCCACTACTCTCTCGTCTCCGCAGGTCGGAGGCCATCCGCTGATGTACTCAACCGCGGATCTGAGTATCCGTACTCAGTCCTCCCGCGCCGTCCGGGCCGGAACCGGCGCACGGCCCCGCGGCGTCCCGGCTCCCGGTACGGTACGGCGTGGCCGGGCGGAACCCGGCCGGGTTGCACGAGGAGGGGGAGACCGCATGACGATCCTGCCGCTGATCTTCACCAGCGGACTGGCCAGCGGCATCAACGCGTACGCGGTGGTGCTGCTGCTCGGGCTGCTGGGCCGGTTCGCCGGCGCGGAGTCGGTGCCGCACGCGCTGGAGCGCACGGACGTGCTGATCGTGGCCGCCGTGCTGTTCGCGGTGGAGGCGGTGGCCGACAAGATCCCGTACGTGGACAGCGTCTGGGACGTCGTGCACACCGTGATCCGGCCGATCGCCGGCGCCACCGTGGGCGTGCTGATCGCGAGCAACGACCCCGGCTCGCTGAGCGAGGTCGCGGCCGGCGCGATGGGCGGGACCACGGCACTGGTCAGCCACCTGGTGAAGGCCTCGCTGCGGATGGCCGTCAACACCTCCCCCGAGCCGGCCAGCAACATCGTGGTCAGCATGGCGGAGGACCTGTCGGTGGCCGGCCTGGTCACCCTGGCGATCTTCCACCCGTGGCTGGCCGCCTCGGTCGCCGCCACGGTGCTGGCCGTCGGCCTGCTGCTGGTCTGGCTGGCGATCAGCAAGATCCGCGCCTTCCGGGCCCGCCGCCGCGAGCGCAGGGCGGCCCGGGCCGCGGAGCCCGCCTACGCCCGTCAGCCGGGGGTCTGACCCACACCCTAGGATCGGGTGCCATGGCACGGATCGTCATCATCGGCGCAGGAATGAGCGGGCTCGCGGCGGCCTCCCGGCTGGCGACCCTCGGGCACCGGGTGACGGTCTGCGAGGCGAGCGGTACGTACGGGGGCATGGTCGGCCGCCACGAGCGGGACGGCTTCGCCTTCGACACCGGGCCCGGGCTGCTCGCCCTGCCCGCGGTCTACCGCGACCTCGCGCTGAAGACCGGCAAGGAGCCGCTGGAGCAGCTGGTCGAGCTGGCCCCGGTCGAACCGGAGAGCCGGCACCTCTTCCCCGACGGCACCGCCGTCACCCTGCCCAACGCCTCCCGCGGCGGCGTCGGCCAGGCCCTGGACGCCGCCTTCGGGGCCGGCTCGGGCGCCCGCTGGAGCGCGGTGATGAACCACGGCCGGACGGTCTGGGAGGCCACCCGCCGCCCGCTGCTGGAGGAGCCGCTCCCCGCCGACCGGGCGTTCCTGGGCACCGACCCGTACCCCGTGCCCCCGCGCACCGGCCTGGCCCGGCTGCGCCGTGCCGCGCCGTGGACCCTGCGGGACGTGGCGCTGCGGCAGCTGGACGGCCACCCCGGGCTCACCGCCCTGCTGTTCGAGTCCGCGCTCCGGTACGGCTTCGCCCCGGGCCGGGCCCCCGCCGGGGCCACCGTGCTGCCGTACATGGAGCAGTCCTTCGGCGTCTGGTACGTCCGGGGCGGCCTGCGGGCCCTGGCGGAGGCGGTGTACCGGCGCTGCGAGCTGCGCAAGGTCGACTTCCGCTTCGACACGCCCGTCACCCGGGTCGTGGTCGAGGACGGCCGGGCGCGCGGCGTCGAGACGGCGGGCGGCCGGATCCCGGCGGACCTGGTGCTCTCGGCGATGGACGCCGGCGCGCTGTTCGGCCGGGGACTGGCCGACTGGCCCGGGAAGCCGGCCGCCGGGTGGCGGCCGTCCGGGGCGCCCGGCCGGTTCGTCCTGCTGCTGGCCCTGCGCGACCCCCGGCCGGAGGGCACCGCGCACCGCACGGTGGTGCACGCGGCGGACCCGGCCGCCGAGGAGCGGGCGCTGACCGGCGCCGGCCCGCTCTGCGAGCGCCCGACCGTGCAGGTGCTGCGCCCGGACGACCCCGCGCTGCGTCCCGACGCGGCGCACGAGAGCGTGGTGCTGACCGTGACCGTCCCGGCCCGCGGCGAGGTCGACTGGAGCGCCCCCGGCGTCGCCGACCGGTACGCCGACCGGGTGCTCGCCCACGTCGACGCGGCCGGTCTGGGCCTGCGCGAGCGGGTGCTGTGGCGGGTGGTGCGCACCCCGGAGGACACCCGCCGGGAGACCGGCGCCCCGGACGGCTCGGTGGCCCTGCCCGTCCTCGCCGGCGCCGACGGCGAATGGCTGAAGACCGCCAACGAGACGCCCGTCCCGGGCCTCTACCTGATCGGCGGCACCGCCCACCCGGGCGGCGGCCTCGCCCGGGTCGGCATGTCGGCCTGCATCGCGGCCGCCCTGGTGGGACCGGCCTAGGCCCTCTCTTTCGGATCTTGTCGGATCAGCGCGCGGCGTTGGGCGCCCGGCTGGGCGTGCCGGCGGATCGTCCTCGTACTGGGTCGTACTTGGATGATTCGCCGGTGCGTCCAGGCGGGATGCCCGGCGTCGTGCGCCCGGCAAGATCCGAAAGAGAGGGCCTAAGGACCCGGCCGGGTCAGCCCTGGTGCCAGGTGTTCTGCTGCTGGTAGCCGTAGGTCTGGTCGTACGTCGGCTGCTGCGGGATGCCCTGGGTCTGCGGGTCCGGCTGGGGCTGCCACTGCTGCTGGTGCTGGACGTTCGGGTCCCAGGCCTGGTGCTGCTGCTGGTAGCCGGCGTACTGGTCCTGGTGCCCCTGCTGCTGGTAGCCGCCGTAGGGGTCCTGCTGCTGCGGGTCCTGCTGCTGGGGGTAGGCGCCGTAGGCCTGGTCGTAGGCGTACGCGGGCTGCTGCTGGGTCTGCCACTGCTGCTGGTCGTAGCCGCCCTGGTAGGCGCCGGCGTACGGGTCCTGGACCTGCTGCTGCGGCTGCTGCTCGTAGTACCCGGGGGCGTAGACGCCGTCCTGGGCGAGTTCCCGCATCTCGAAGGCGGCGGTCTGCTCGACCTCCGGCGCCTCGTCCGGCACCGGCAGCGGCGCGGGCTCGAAGGCCGGGGGCTCCTCGACGGCGCTGACCTCGCCGACCCGCTCCTCGGCGACCGCGACGGCCGCCACCGCGGCCCCGCCGCCGGTGAGCGCGCCGAGCAGCGGCACCTTGGCGAGCGGGCCGGGCAGGCTGCCGTCGGCCTGCCGCAGGGACCAGCCGTTCCGGTAGCCGCGCTTGACCGACAGCGTGACGAAGGCCTGGCCGACCGCGAACAGCGCCGCGCCGAGGCCGATCACCACGACCGATTCGAGGCTCATCCCGGCGGCCACGCCCAGGAAGCCGGTCAGGGCCAGCACCCGCCAGTGCAGCGGCGCCCGGTTCTGCAGCAGCACCTCGGCCAGCAGCCAGAGCGCCACCACCGCCAACGCGGCGTACAGCAGCAGGTATCCGATGCCCATCCGCCCGCTACCTCCAGTCGCGTGCCCGCGCGTCCAAGCCGCGCGTGTGCGGCGACTGTACCGGTTCAACGGCCGGGGTACCGCATCGCGTTCCCACGGCGCCCGGACCCGGCCGCACACGACCGAGCCCGCCACCGTCGGTACGGTGACGGGCCCGTGAACGGCCGCCGTCGGCGGGGCTTCGACCCGGCCCGGAAGGGGACCGGGCCGGTCAGCGCCGGTGCAGCCCGAGGTTCTGGTAGATCTCCAGCGTCGCCGTCGAGTGGTTGAGCGTGATGAAGTGCAGACCGGGCGCGCCCTCGGCGAGGAGGCGTTCGGCCATCGCCGTGGCGTGCTCCATTCCGACGGCCCGCAGCGCCGCCGGGTCGTCGATGGCCGCCCGCAGGCGGGCCTCCAGGTCGGCGGGGAAGGGCGAACCGCTGAGCTGCGGGAAGCGCTCCAGCTGCTTGGCGTTGGTGACCGGCATGATCTCCGGGATGATCGGCGTCTCGCAGCCGGCGGCGGTCACCCGGTCGCGCAGCCGCAGGTAGTCGTCGACCTCGAAGAACATCTGGGTGATCGCGTAGTCGGCGCCGGAGCGGATCTTCGCGACGAAGTGCCGGATGTCCTCGTCCCAGTCCGTCGACCGCGGGTGCATGTTCGGCGAGGCCGCGACGCCGACGCAGAAGTCGCCGATGCCCTTGATCAGCTCCACCAGCTCGTAGGCGTAGGTGACGCCCTCGGGGTGGCTGACCCACTCGCCCATCGGGTCGCCGGGCGGGTCGCCCCGGACCGCGAGGACGTTGCGCACGCCCTGGTCGGCGTACTGGCCGATGATGTTGCGCAGCTCGGCGATCGAGTGGTCGACGGCGGTCAGGTGGGCGACCGGGGTCAGCGTGGTCTCGGTCGCGATCCGGCCGACCATGTTGACCGTGCGCTCACGCGAGGAGCCGCCGGCGCCGTACGTCATGCAGACGAAGTTGGGGTCGAGCGGTTCGAGTCGGCGGATGGCGTCCCAGAGCTTCTGCTCGCCGGCCTCGGTGCGCGGCGGCATGAACTCGAAGGAGAAGGAGCGCTTGCCGGCCGCCAGGAGATCGCGGACCGTCAGCGCGCGATCCGTTCTCGTGGATGCGATACCGAGTGCCATATCGGCAGGCTATCCGGCCTTGGAGGAGGCCGGACATCCCGGTTCCACGGATTGAGACAAAAGATGGACGGCATTCCGGTTGGTCCGGGGCAACTCCGGGGCAACTCCCGGGCATCTCCGCGGCAACCGCCCAGCAACTGTCCGCCACTCCCTGGCGCCGCCCCGGCGCGCCGGCCCCGCGAGCCACCCCCGGGGCCGCTCGCACGCCCGTTCCCAGTCGCCCCGCTACGCTTGCCACACCCCAGAGAACCAGCGGAGCCCCATCGTGATCTCGTCCAGCACCCGGCCGGCCAACCCCATTGACGTGGAGGACGTCCGCACACGCGTCAACGCCGCGCTCGCCGCGTTCATGGACGGCCAGTCCGCGCTGCTCGGAAGGATCTCGCCCCAGCTGGGCCCCGCCTCCGACGCGCTGCGCGACTTCCTGCTGGACGGCGGCAAGCGGCTGCGCCCGGCCTTCTGCTACTGGGGCTGGCGCGCCGCCGGCGGCCCGGCCGACGGCTCCGGGGGCGACGGCTCCGGGGGCGACGGCATCGCCAACGCGGCCGCCGCCCTGGAGCTGCTCCAGGCGAGCGCCCTGGTGCACGACGACCTGATGGACCGCAGCGACACCCGCCGCGGCCTGCCCTCGGTCCACCGTCGCTTCGAGGCCCTGCACCGGGACAGCGGCTGGCGCGGCGACCGCGAGCAGTACGGCGCCTCGGCCGCCGTCCTGCTCGGCGACCTGCTGCTGATCTGGTGCGACGAGCTGTTCCTGCGCTCGGGCCTGGAGCCGGCCGCCGTCCTGGCCGCCAAGCCGGTGTTCGACCTGATGCGCACCGAGGTCATGCTCGGCCAGTACCTGGACGTGCTGGAGCCGGTGGCCGGCGACTCGACGGACGAGGGCGCGCTGGACCGGGCGCGGACCGTGCTGCACTACAAGTCCGCGAAGTACACGATCGAGCGACCGCTGCAGGTCGGCGCGCTGCTCGCCGGAGCCGGCCCCGAGCTGGTCGAGGCCCTCGGGGCGTTCGGGCTGCCGCTGGGCGAGGCCTTCCAGCTGCGCGACGACCTGCTCGGCGTC
Organism: Kitasatospora xanthocidica; assembly: GCF_014656195.1. Taxonomy (GTDB): domain Bacteria; phylum Actinomycetota; class Actinomycetes; order Streptomycetales; family Streptomycetaceae; genus Kitasatospora; species Kitasatospora xanthocidica. The sequence continues at coordinate 333,144 of NZ_BNBY01000004.1, forward strand.
TTCGGCGACCCGGCCGTCACCGGCAAGCCCGCCGGGGACGACCTGCGCGAGGGCAAGCGCACCCTGCTGGTCGCGCACGCGATGCGCGGCCTGCCCGCCGCCGACGCCCGGCACCTGGACGAGCGGCTCGGCGCGCCGGACCTGGCGCCCGAGGAGGTCGCCGGACTGCGCGGGCTGGTCGCCCGCAGCGGCGCGCCAGAGCTGGTGGAGCACCGGATCGAGGAGCTGATGCGGCAGTCGCTGGCCGCGCTGGCGGCGGCGCCGCTGGCCGACGAGCGGGCCCGCGGGGTGCTGCTGGCGCTGGCCGAGGCCGCCACCGTCCGCAAGTACTGAGGGACGGCGGCGGCCCGGGGCCAGGCGGCCTGGAGTTCAGGCGGCCCGGAGGGGGCAGTCAGCCCCGGGGGAGTCAGCTGGACCGCACCCGGCGGGACAGCTCGGCGGCGGCCGCCCGCGGGTCCTCCGCGGCGGTGATGGCCCGGACCACGACGATCCGGCGGGCACCGGCGGCCAGCACCTCGTCCACATTGCCGAGGTCGATCCCGCCGATCGCGAACCACGGCCGGTCGGTGACCTGCTTAGCCGCGTACGAGACCAGGCCGAGGCCCGGTGCCGGGCGGCCCGGCTTGGTCGGGGTCGGCCACACCGGGCCGGTGCAGAAGTAGTCCACGCCCGGCTCGGCGACCGCCGCGTCCACCTCGGACTCGGCGTGGCAGGACCGGCCGATCAGCACGTCCTCGCCCAGGATCGCCCGGGCGGCCGGGACCGGCAGGTCGTCCTGGCCGAGGTGCAGCACGTCCGGCCGGGCCGCGTGGGCGACGTCGGCGCGGTCGTTGACGGACAGCAGCTTGCCGTGCCGGCGGCAGGCGTCGGCGAAGACCTCCAGGGCCGCCAGCTCCTGCTTGGCCTCCAGGCCCTTGTCACGCAGCTGGACGATGTCCACGCCGCCCGCCAGCGCCGCGTCGAGGAACTCGGCGAGGTCGCCCTGCTCCCGCCTGGCGTCGGTGCACAGGTAGAGGCGCGCGTCCGCCAGGCGGGCGCGCAGGGTGTCCGCCGCCATCAGATCAGCATCGCCTGGGCACGGCGCTTCACCTCGGTACCGCGGTTCTCCCGCAGTGCCTGGATCGGGCTGCCGGGCAGCGACGGGTCCTCGGTGAAGAGCCACTCCAGGATCTCCACGTCGTTGTACCCGCAGTCGCGCAGCACGGTCAGGGTGCCGGACAGGTGCTTGACCAGGCCCGGGCCGTCGATGAACGCCGCAGGGACCTGCAGCGACTTGTTCGGGCCGCGCCGGACGGCGATCAGGCCGCCGTTCTTGACCAGGTCACGTACCTCGGTGACCCGGACCCCCCACTGCTCCGAGATGTCGGGGAGGTACATCCAGTCGGTGACCAGGGCTTCAATCTTGCTTTCGATCTCGCTCACGCCACCAGACTGCCACCTCCGCGGCCCGTCGCGCACCAGCCGCTACCCCGCGACCGCCGACTTCAGCGGCACCGCCGGGTCCGCGGCGAGGACCGGATCCAGCGCCGCACCCCGCTCGACCAGCTTCCGCCCCTGGGTGAGGTCGCGCGGCCGGTCCACCGTCAGCAGGGCGCTCGGCACCCCGGCGCGCAGCCAGAGCACCGTCCAGGAGGCGTCCCGCGGGCCGCCGCGCCACAGGAGCTCGTCGCCCTCGGCGTGCCGGCCCGCGTACTGGACCATCCGCCCGAACTGCTCCGACCAGAAGTACGGCACCGGGTCGTACGGCGGCGCGTCCGCGCCGAGGACGGCGGCGGCCACCGCGTCGCCGGACTGCAGCGCGTGGTCCCAGTGCTGGACGGCCAGCCGGCCGCCGGCCCGGGCCGAGGGGTAGCTGACGCAGTCGCCCGCCGCGAAGACGCCGGGCAGGGCGGTGCGCAGCCGCGCGTCCACCACGACGGCGCCGGTCCCGTCCAGCTCCACGCCGGAGCCGGCCAGCCACCCGGTCGCGGGCCGGGCACCGATGCCGACCACCACCTCGTCGGCGGGCAGGTGCGAGCCGTCCGCCAGCAGCACCGCGCCCGGCTCGACGGCGGCCACCCCGACCCCGCAGCGCAGGTCCACGCCCGCCTCCGCGTACCAGGCCGCCATCGCCGAGCCGACCGCGGTCGGAAGCGCGCCCGGCAGCGGCGCCGGGCCCGCCTCGACCACGGTCACCTCGCAGCCCGCCTGGCGCGCGGCGGTGGACACCTCGGCGCCGATCCAGCCCGCGCCGACCAGCACCAGCCGCAGACCGGGGCGCAGCAGCGCGCGCAGCGCCAGCGCGTCGTCCAGGGTGTGCAGCAGGTGCGCCCGCTCGGCGCCGGGCAGGGCGCGGGGCACGGCGCCGGTGGCGATCACCAGCGAGTCGTACGGGAGGTCGCCGCCGTCGGTGTGCAGCACGCCGGGGGTGAGGCCGGTGGCCCGGCGGCCGGTGAGGACCTCGATGCCCAGGAGCGCGTAGTCGATGTCCAGCGTGGTGCTGTCGCTCTTGCCGAGCAGCACGTCCTTGGAGAGCGGCGGCCGGTCGTACGGCGCGTGCGGCTCCTCGCCGACCAGCGTGATCCGCCCCCGCCACCCGCCCTGCCGCAGCTTCAGGGCGCACTGCGCCCCGGCCAGCCCGGCCCCGACGACGACCACCCGATCCGTTCCGCTCAGCTCTGCCACGCCCGTCACTGTACTCAGCGGCACGGCGCCGCCCGGGAGCCGTCCACCCGTCGTACGGGCCTTCGCTCACACCCGGGCCCCCGCCGACCTCCCCCTGTCCACCCCTCGTACGGCCTTCGGCCGCACCGCGCCCCGGCGTTATGGTGGGGGCACCATCACGGGAGCCCGGCGAACCGGGCTGAGAGGCGGGCTGGCACGGCCTGCGACCGTCCGAACCTGATCCGGGTCATACCGGCGAAGGGAGAGGAGCGGCTTTGACACGCTTGTCATCAACCGCCCGTGCCGACGTCCTGGTGATCGGCGGAGGCGTCATCGGCCTCGCCGTCGCCTGGCGGGCGGCGCAGCGCGGGCTGCGGACCGCCGTGGTCGACCCGTCCCCCGGCGGCGGCGCCGGCCGGGTCGCAGCGGGGATGCTCGCCCCGGTCACCGAACTCCAGTACGGCGAGGAGCCGCTGCTGCGCCTCGGCATGGCCTCCAACGAGCGGTACGCGGACTTCGCCGCCGAGCTCACCGGGGCGAGCGGCGGCCAGGACACCGGATACCGCCGGTGCGGCACGGTCGCCGTCGCGCTGGACTCCGACGACCGCGAGGAACTGCGCGAACTGCACGCCTTCCACCGGCGGCTGGGCCTGGAATCGACCTGGCTGACCGGCCGGGAGGCCCGCAAGCTGGAGCCGATGCTCGCCCCCGGGGTGCGCGGCGGCCTGCACGTCGCGGACGACCACCAGGTGGACGGCCGCCGGCTGCTCACCGCGCTGCTCCAGGCCTGCGAGAACGCCGGGGTCCTGGTCCACCGCGCCGAGGCGGTGGAGCTGCTGGTCGAGGGCGACCGCGCGGTCGGCGCCCGGCTGAGCACCCACGAGACCCTGGCCGCCGGGCAGGTCGTGCTCGCCGCCGGCCCGCACAGCCACCGGCTGGCCGGGCTGCCCGGGGGCGTGCTGCCCGCGATCCGACCGGTGAAGGGGCAGGTCCTGCGCCTGCGGGTGCCCGACGCCTACCGGCCGTTCCTCTCCCGCAACGTCCGTGCCGTGGTGCGCGGTCAGCACATCTACCTGGTGCCGCGGGAGAACGGCGAGCTGGTGATCGGCGCGACCACCGAGGAGCAGGGCTACGACACCACCGTCACCGCCGGCGGGGTGTACGAACTCCTGCGTGACGCCCATGAGTTGGTCCCCGGCCTGACCGAACTCCCGCTGCTGGAGACCTCGGCGGGCCTGCGCCCCGGCTCCCCCGACAACGCACCGCTGCTCGGCCCGACGGCGCTGCCCGGGCTGGTCGCCGCGACCGGCCACTACCGCAACGGCGTCCTGCTCACCCCGGTGACCGCCGATCTGGTCGCCGAGTACCTCGCCACCGGCGAACTCCCCGAACTGGCACAGCCGTTCACCCCCACCCGGTTCTCCCCCGCCCGCTCCACCACGAAGGCCCTGGCATGACCGAGAGCACACCGCACGACACCGCACCGCACAACACCCCGCCGCACGGCACCGCAACGGCCGACACCGCCCCCGCCGAGATAGCGCTGACCGTCAACGGCCGCCCCCGCGCGGTCGCCGCCACGGCGACACTCGCCGAGGTGGTGGCCACCGTGAGCCGGGCCAACACCGGTGTCGCCGCCGCGCTCAACGAGGCCGTGGTGCCCCGTGGTTCGTGGTCCGGGACCCGGCTGAGCGCGGGCGACCGGGTCGAGATCCTCACCGCCGTCCAGGGAGGCTGAGATGGCCGACGACCTGCTCACCATCGCCGGGACTGCCTTCTCCTCCCGGCTGATCATGGGCACCGGCGGCGCGCCGAGCCTGGAGGTCCTGGAGCGCGCGCTGCTCGCCTCCGGAACCGAGCTGACCACGGTCGCGATGCGCCGGGTCGACGCCACCACCCAGGGCTCCGTCCTGGACGTGCTGACCCGCAACGGCATCCACGTCCTGCCCAACACGGCCGGCTGCTTCACCGCCGGCGAGGCCGTGCTGACCGCCCGGCTGGCCCGCGAGGCGCTCGGCACCGACTGGGTGAAGCTGGAGGTGATCGCCGACGAACGGACCCTCCTGCCGGACCCGATCGAGCTGCTGGACGCCGCCGAGACCCTGGTCGACGACGGCTTCACGGTGCTGCCGTACACCAACGACGACCCGGTGCTGGCCCGGAAGCTGGAGGACGTCGGCTGCGCCGCGATCATGCCGCTGGGCTCGCCGATCGGCTCCGGTCTCGGCATCCGAAACCCGCACAACTTCCAGCTGATCGTGGAGAGCGCGGGTGTCCCGGTGATCCTGGACGCGGGCGCCGGCACCGCCTCCGACGTCGCGCTCGCGATGGAACTGGGCTGCGCCGCGGTGATGCTGGCCTCCGCGGTGACCAGGGCCCAGGACCCGGTGCTGATGGCAGAGGCGATGCGGCACGCCGCCGAGGCGGGCCGGCTGGCCCACCGGGCCGGCCGCATCCCGCGCCGCTTCCACGCCGAGGCCTCCTCCGCGATGGCCGGCCGGGCCGACCTGGACACCCGCGAACGACCGGCGTTCTGACCCGTTTCGACCGCGCTCCGACGTGTCACAACCCGGGCACAGCCGGGCCCTGAGGCGGTGTCCTCCGGGTCCGGCCGCCCGGCCCGGCACTAGACTCGCCCGGGTGGACATGGCATTGCACGACCCGCTGATCGGCGCCCTGCTCGACAACCGGTACCGGGTCGAGCAGCGCATCGCCACCGGCGGGATGTCCACCGTCTACAAGGGCACCGACACCCGGCTGGACCGGGTGGTCGCCCTCAAGGTGATGCACCCGGCGCTGGCCGGCGACGAGGGCTTCACCGCCCGCTTCATCCGCGAGGCCAAGGCCGTCGCCAAGCTCACCCACCCCAATGTGGTCAACGTCTTCGACCAGGGCGCGGACGGCGGAAACGTTTTCCTCGCCATGGAGTACGTGCCCGGCGCCACCCTGCGCGACCTGCTGCGCGACCGCGGCGCGCTCTCCGTCCGGGCCGCGCTGGACGTCCTGGAGCCGGTGCTGGCCGCCCTCGGCGCCGCCCACCGGGCCGGGCTGGTGCACCGCGACGTCAAGCCCGAGAACGTGCTGATCACCGAGAGCGGCCTGGTCAAGGTCGCCGACTTCGGCCTGGTCCGGGTGCTCGGCACCGCCGACGGCGCCCCCACCTCGACCAGCACCGCCACCGGCGGCACGGTCCTCGGCACGGTCTCCTACCTGGCGCCCGAGCAGATCCTCCCGGACGCCCCCACCGACCAGCGGGTCGACGTCTACGCGGCCGGCATCCTGCTGTACGAGATGCTCACCGGCCGCCGCCCGCACACCGGCGACAACCCCGTCCAGGTCATGTACAAGCACCTGCACGAGGACGTCCCCGCGCCCTCCCTGACCGCGCCCGCGGTCGGCCCCGAACTGGACGCGATAGTGGCCGCCGCCTGCGCCCGGGCCGCCGAGGGCCGGCCGTACGACGCGGTCGAGCTGCTCGCCGCCCTCCAGCGGGTCCGCCGCACCCTGACCCCGGCCGAGCTGGACGCCGAACCGCCGGCCTCCACCCGCCCCAGCCCGCGCTACCCGACCAGCGAGCCGACCTCGGTGATCCGGCAGCCGCCCGCCGACGCGGTGCCGCCGGAGCGCACCAGCGTGCTGGACGTGCCCGCGGACCTGATGGACCAGCTGCTCACCGAGCCGCGCCCGTACGACGAGCCCGCCCCGGCGCGCGAGCGCCGGCCCGGCCTGCTGCGCCGGGTCCCCCGCAAGGCGCTGATCTGGGCCGCCGCGCTGACCGCGCTGGTGCTGGCGGTCGGCGGCGCCACCTACGGGCTCTCCGAGGGGCTGTACGGCTCGGTGCCCGGGGTGCTCGGCAAGGACCGGACGGAGGCGCAGCGGATCCTGGACAAGGAGGGCCTGCACGGCAGGTTCGTGGAGTCGTTCAGCGAGTCCGTTCCGGCCGGGCAGGTGATCTCCACCGACCCCGGGGTGGGCGCGCGCACCCGCCGGAGCGACACCGTCACCCTCACCGTCTCCAAGGGCCCCAAGCGGATCGCCGTACCGGACCTGGCCGGCAAGAGCGCCGCCGACGCCGCAGCGGCCCTGGCCGGCGCCCAGCTCACCAGGGGCGGCGTGACCGAGACCTACGACGACAGCGTCCCGGAGGGCTCGGTGATCAGCAGCTCGCCGGCGGCCGGGCAGCAGCTGCAGGAGAACGCGGCGGTCTCGCTGGTGGTCAGCAAGGGCATGGTCCCCGTCCCGAACGTCACCGGGCTGACCAAGGACGAGGCGCAGAAGGCGCTGCAGGCGGCGGGCTTCACCATGCAGACCACCGGCTGGGACGTGTTCGGCGCGGTCAAGGTGAACGGCCAGTCCCCGGCGGCCGGCGAGCGGCGGCCGCAGCGCAGCGCGGTGACGGTCAGGTTCTCGCTCTTCTAGGGCGTTCCCGAGGCCCCCGCCGGGCTCAGCGCAGCGGGCCGTCGCCCGGGTCCTCCTGGTAGGAGTAGCGCTGCTCGCTCCAGGGGTCGGCGAGGTTGTGGTAGCCGCGCTCCTCCCAGAAGCCGCGCCGGTCGGCCCGCATGTACTCCACCGCGCGGACCCACTTGGGGCCCTTCCAGGCGTACAGCTGCGGGACGACCAGCCGCACCGGGAAGCCGTGCTCGGCGGTGAGCGCCTCGCCGTTGCGGTGGGTGGCCAGCAGGGTGCGCGGGTCGGCGAAGTCGGCCAGCCGCAGGTTGGCGCTGTAGCCGTACTCGGCCCAGACCATCACGTGGGTGACGCCGGGCGCCGGGGGCACCAGGTCGAGGACGGCGGCGGCCGATACGCCCGTCCAGGTGTTGCCGAGCACGGAGAACTTGGTGACGCAGTGCAGGTCGGCGACCACGGTGGTGCGCGGGAGGGCGTTGAAGCCCGCGAAGTCCCAGCTGTGCTTCTCCGCCGAGGCGGTGGCGCCGAACACCTGGAGGTCCCAGCTCGGCGGCTTGAAGCGGGGCACCGGCCCGTAGTGCAGGGCGGGCCAGCCGCGCTGCACGCGCTGGCCCGGGGGGAGCCTCGGGTCAGACGGCGGAAGCGGTTCGTATTTGGACTGACCCATGGATCCATGGTGACAGACGGCGGACGAGCGCCGACGCGCGCCCCTTGGCACGCATTCGCGCCCCGCCCGTACGGGCCAGTGGTCGGCCCTCCGACGGGCGGTTTCCCACCAAATCGGATATTCCGACACATGTCCTAGTGAGTGTGAACTTACTGGAATTTCTTCCCATCACGGTGCCAGGATGCCCAGCGCAGGCCCCCACCCCCAGGACGAGCGCAGGAGGCACCCCCATGCAGGGCGATCCCGAGGTCATCGAGTTCCTCAACGAGCAGCTCACCGCCGAGCTGACCGCGATCAACCAGTACTTCCTGCACGCCAAGATGCAGGAGAACTTCGGCTGGACGAAGCTCGCCAAGTACACCCGGCACGAGTCCTTCGACGAGATGAAGCACGCCGAGACGCTCACCGACCGGATCCTGTTCCTGGACGGGCTGCCCAACTACCAGCGGCTGTTCCACGTCCGGATCGGCCAGACGGTCAAGGAGATGTTCGAGGCCGACCGCCAGGTCGAGGTCGAGGCGATCGACCGGCTCAAGCGCGGGATCGTGGTGATGCGGGCCAAGAACGACGTCACCTCGGCGAACATCTTCGAGGACATCCTGGCCGACGAGGAGCACCACATCGACTACCTCGACACCCAGCTGGAGCTCCTGGAGAAGCTCGGCGAGGCGCTCTACCTGGCCCAGCTCATCGAGCAGCCGGAGTCCTGAGGGCTCGGGCCACCCGCGCCCAGACGGCTCGGGCCGCCCGCGTCCCGAGGGCTCAGGCCACTCGCAGCGAGACCACCGGCGCGAGCGGGGCGACCTGGGCCGCGGCGGGCACCGGAGCGGTCGTGGCGCCGGGCGCGGCGCCGACCGCCGGCTCCGGGTCGGCGAGGCCGAGCTTCGCGGCCAGCCGCGCGGTCGGGCAGGGCCGGGCGCCGTGCTCGCCGAGCAGCGCCTGGATCCGGCGCACGCAGGACCCGCAGTCGGTGCCGGCCTTGCAGCCCTTGGCTATCTGGCGGGGGGTGTTGGCACCCCCGTCGATGGCCTTCTTCACCTGGTCCTCGGTGACCGCATGGCACATGCACACGTACATCGCGGAATCTCCCGGGGTGAAGCGGAAATGGATCTTGACTAAGGCTTGCCTTAGCTCACTAAGCCTCACCTTACCTGGCGATCCGGGTGTGAAAAAGCCCCTCCGGCCTCGGGAATCCCGAAACCGGAGGGGCCTTCGTCACAGTCGCCCGCCCGCTCACCGGGGCGGCTCGGGGCTCACTGCCCCCGGTACATCTCCGCGACCAGGAACGCCAGGTCCAGCGACTGGCTGCGGTTGAGCCGCGGGTCGCAGGCCGTCTCGTAGCGCTGGTGCAGGTCGTCCACCAGGACCTCGTCGCCGCCACCGACACACTCGGTGACGTCGTCGCCGGTCAGCTCCACGTGGATGCCGCCCGGGTGGGTGCCGAGCGCGCGGTGCACCTCGAAGAAGCCCTTGACCTCGTCCAGGACGTCGTCGAAGCTGCGGGTCTTGTGCCCGCTGGAGGCCTCGAAGGTGTTGCCGTGCATCGGGTCGCAGATCCACACCGGCTTGGCGCCGGAGGCGGTGACCTTCTCCACCAGGGCGGGCAGGTGGTCGCGGATCTTGCCCGCGCCCATCCGGGTGATGAAGGTCAGGCGGCCGGGCTCGCGCTCCGGGTCCAGCTTCTCGATCAGGGCCAGCGCCTCGTCCACCGAGGTGGTCGGGCCGAGCTTGACGCCGATCGGGTTGCGGACCTTCGAGGCGAACTCGATGTGCGCGTGGTCCAGCTGCCGGGTGCGCTCGCCGATCCACACCATGTGGCCGGAGACGTCGTACAGCTCGCCGGTGCGCGAGTCCACGCGGGTCAGCGCGGTCTCGTAGTCGAGGATCAGGGCCTCGTGCGAGGAGAAGAACTCGACGGTCTTGAACTCCTCCGGCGCGACACCGCACGCGTTCATGAACGCCAGGGCGTTGTCGATCTCCCGGGCGAGCTGCTCGTAGCGCTGGCCGGCCGGCGAGTTGCGCACGAAGTCCTGGTTCCAGGCGTGCACCTGGCGCAGGTCGGCGTAACCACCGGTGGTGAACGCGCGGACCAGGTTGAGCGTCGCGGCGGACGCGTTGTACATCCGCTTCAGGCGCTCCGGGTCCGGGCGACGGGACTCGGGGGTGAACTCGAAGCCGTTCACCGAGTCACCGCGGTAGACCGGCAGGGTCACGCCGTCGCGGGTCTCGGTCGACTTGGAGCGCGGCTTGGAGTACTGGCCGGCGATCCGGCCGACCTTCACCACCGGCACCGAGGCCGCGTACGTCAGTACGGCGGCCATCTGCAGGAGGGTCTTCAGCTTGTTGCGGATGTGCTCCGCCGAGACGCCGTCGAAGGCCTCGGCACAGTCACCGCCCTGGAGGAGGAATGCCTCCCCGCGCGCCACGGCTCCGAGCCGGGCGCGCAGCTGGTCGCACTCGCCGGCGAAGACGAGCGGCGGATACGAGGCGAGCTCGGCAAGGGTCTTGCGCAGAGCCTCTTGGTCCGGCCATTCAGGCTGCTGCGCCGCGGGCAGGGACTGCCAGGAGTGGGCAGCCCTCGATGTCTCAGTCGTAGCGGTCACACGGCCAAGGCTACGGGGTGACACGAGCGATTCGTGACCATTGCCCGAGTGGTGAGACACATCTCGGACAAACGCGTGACCAGCCTCACCCGTCCTGCCGGATCCGCTACGCTCGAACCATGCACGCGCCCCACAACCACTCCTGGTGGTGGGCCTCCTCCAAGGGTGGCCCACCGATCGCGCGTTCCTAGACGAACACGACGGCCGCCCCTCGGGGCGGCCGTCGGCGTCTGAGCAGACGGCCCTCCGGGAGCGGAACCCAGCACCGCCCTCGCCATCCACCCGGAAGGAAGCCGCACCGTGACCACCGTCACCGACCTGCTCAGCCGTCTCACCGCCCCCGGCGCCCCCGCCTTCGCCCTGCTGCACCGCCGCACCCCCCGCCTCGCCCCGGACACCGTCGAGGTGCTGCTCGGCACCGTCGACAGCTACGAGCGCCTCGCCGACCTCCCGGTGCGCGAGGGCGCCCCGGCCGGCGGCACCCCGGTGCACGACCTGCTCGCGCTCGTCCCGTACCGGCAGATCCGCGAGCGGGGGTTCGAGGCGCATGACGACGGCACCCCGTTGCAGGCCCTCGCGGTGGCTGAGCAGCACGTTCTCCCCTTGGCCGAATTCACCACCGCCCTACCGCAGTTGCCGGTGTCACTTGCCGGTGGCGCGTTCGACGTGGACGACGATTCGTACGCCTCGATCGTCCGCCGGGTGATCGAGGAGGAGATCGGCAACGGCGAGGGCGCCAACTTCGTGATCCGGCGCGACTTCCACGCCACCCTCGAAGACTTCTCCCCCGCGCTCGCGCTGACGCTGTTCCGGCGGCTGCTGGAGCAGGAGCGCGGCGCCTACTGGACCTTCCTGGTGCACACCGGCGACCGCGTCCTCGTCGGCGCCTCCCCCGAGGTCCACGTCCGGCAGAGCGGCGGCACCGTCGTGATGAACCCGATCTCCGGCACCTACCGCTATCCGGCGGGCGGCTCCGACATCGACTCGCTGCTCCGGTTCCTGCACGACCCGAAGGAGCTGGAGGAGCTCACCATGGTCGTGGACGAGGAGCTCAAGATGATGTGCACGGTCGGCGACCTCGGCGGCCAGGTGCTCGGGCCCCGGCTCAAGGAGATGGCCCACCTCGCCCACACCGAGTACGAGCTGCGCGGGCGCACCTCGCTGGACGTCCGCGAGGTGCTCCGCGAGACGATGTTCGCCGCGACCGTCACCGGCAGCCCGGTCGAGAACGCCACCCGGGTCATCCGGCGCTACGAGCCCACCGGCCGCGGCTACTACTCGGGCGCGCTCGCCCTGATCGGACGCTCCGCCAGCGGCGGGCAGCTGCTGGACTCGCCGATCTGCATCCGCACCGCCGACATCGACCCGGCCACCGGCCGGCTGGCCGTCCGGGTCGGCGCCACCCTGGTGCGCCACTCCGTCCCGGAGTCCGAGGTCGCCGAGACCCACGCCAAGGCCGCCGGGGTGCTCACCGCGATCGGTGCCCGGCCCGTGCCCGCCCGGCTGCCCCACCCCACCGGCCCCCGGCTCGCCGACGACCACCGGGTGCAGGCCGCCCTCGACTCCCGCCGGGCCGGCCTCGCGCCGTTCTGGCTGCGGATGCAGGCGCCGACCCCGGTCACCGAGACCGAGCCGACCCTGGTGGTGGACGGCGAGGACACCTTCACCTCGATGCTGGCCCACCTGCTCGGCTCCCTCGGCCACCGGGTGACGGTCGTGCGCTACGACGAGCCGGGGCTGCGCGCCCTGGTCGCGGCGCACCGCGGCCCGCTGGTGCTCGGCCCCGGGCCGGGCGACCCGGCCCTCGCCGACGACCCCAAGATGGCCGTGCTGCGGCCGATCGTCGCGGACGCGCTGGCCGCCGTCCGCTCCGGCGCCCGGACGGCGCCGCTGCTCGCGGTCTGCCTCAGCCACCAGCTGCTCTCCGCCGAACTCGGGCTGGCCCTGGGCCGCAAGGCCGTCCCCTACCAGGGGGCGCAGGAGACCATCGATCTCTTCGGCACCAAGCGGACGGTCGGCTTCTACAACACCTTCACCGCGCGCTGCTCGGAGGCCGACGCGGCCCGGCTGGCCGCCGAGGGCGTCGAGGTGGCCCGGGACGCCGCCACCGGCGACGTCCACGCCCTGCGCGGGACCGGCTTCGCCGGCCTCCAGTTCCACCCCGAGTCGGTGCTCACCCGCGAGGGCGTGGACATCGTGGCGGGCCTGCTGCGCGAGGCGGTGGCCGTACCGCGCTGAGCGGCCGCGGAGCCGAGGATCCGACGGCGTCCCGGGCGGTTCGCGGCCGCCCGGGGCCCGTCGGATCCCGTCTTCCGGGGCCTGCTCGATCGCGTATCAGATCTCGTCGAGGCCCTGCTCGATCGCGTACCGGACCAGCTCCACCCGGTTGTGCAGCTGCAGCTTCCCGAGCGTGTTCTGCACGTGGTTCTGGACCGTGCGGTGCGACAGCACCAGCCGGTCCGCGATCTGGCGGTACGACAGGCCCTTGGCCACCAGCCGCAGCACCTCGGTCTCCCGGGTGGTCAGCTGCGGCGCGGCCGGCGCCGAGGCCGCGACCGGCTCGGCGGCCAGCCGGCGGAACTCGCCGAGCACCAGGCCGGCCAGGCCCGGGGTGAACACGGCGTCCCCGACGGCCGTACGGCGCACCGCGTCCAGCAGCTCCTCCCGCCCGGCCGACTTCACCAGGTACCCGGTCGCACCGGACTTCACCGCCTCCAGCACGTCCTGGTGCTCCCCGCTGGCCGACAGCACCAGCACCCGCACCGCCGGGTCGTGCGCGACCACCTGGCGGCACACCTCGGCGCCGGGCAGCCCGGGCAGGTTGAGGTCCAGCACGACGACCTGCGGCGTGCAGGCGCGGGCGCGGCGGACGGCCTCCTCGCCGTCGCCCGCCGTGGCCACCACGTCCAGCCCGGCCTCGGCGAGGTCGCGCGAGACGGCGTCCCGCCACATCGGGTGGTCGTCGACCACCATCACCCGCACCGGCCGGTCGGTGGTCGGCTGATCGGTCGTCAGCTGGTCGGTCATTGATTGGCCTTCCTCGGGACCCGCAGTTCGACCTCGACGCCCTCGCCGGGCGCCGAGTACAGCTCGGCCGTGCCGCCGAGGTCCAGCAGCCGGCCGCGGATGGACTGGGAGACGCCCAGCCGGCCGGCCCGCTCCGCCTCGCCGAGCCGGCCGGGGGCGTACCCCGGGCCGTCGTCGCGGATGCTGACCGTGACGGCCTCCGGCTCGTCCTCGACCAGGATCCAGGCCCTGGCCTCCGCCCCGGCGTGCCGGCGGACGTTGTCCACGGCCGCGCCGACCGCCGCGGCCAGCTCCCCCGCCGCCGGGGCGGAGAGCAGCACCGGGGTGCCGGGGGCGGAGAGCGTGATCCGCTCGTCCGCGTACGGGCGCAGCAGCGCGGTCAGGTCGCGCGGTTCGGCGGCGTCGGGCTCCGGCAGGCGCTGGGCCGGGATCGGTCCGCCGGTCATCAGCGTCCGCAGCGCGCGTTCCTGCTCCCCGGCCAGCCGGCCCAGTTCGGCGAAGGAGGCGCCACCGCCGGTGCCGCTGCCGCCGGTGTCACCGCCCGGCCCGCCGCCCAGCTCGGCGCCGCGCCGCTGGACCAGCGCGAGCACCTGCAGCACACCGTCGTGGATGTCCCGGGAGAGCCGCTCGCGCTCCCGGGTGGCCGCCTCGACCTGGAGCGCCCGGGTGAGCGTGGCCTCGCTGGCCCGGGCCAGTTCGATCACGTAGCCGATCGCGCACCCGGCGACCATCAGCAGCACGATGTTGTGGATGTTGTCGCCGGTCGGCCCGCCGTGGCCGAGGATGTTGGCGACCCCGATCACCGAGCCCGCGGCCGCCGCCGGGCGCCAGCCGCCCTTCGCGGCGCAGCCGAGCACCGTCCCGGCGGCCCAGATGGTGGGCAGGGTGGGCGCGCCGTGGCTGATCCGGGCCGGGGCGTCGGTCAGTCCGCTCATCACGATGCCGGTGACGGCGAGCGTGAGGTCGACGCCCAGGACGTACCAGGTGCAGCGCTGCGGGTTGGCGAAGGCCCGGACGGTGGCGAGCGTCCAGAGGGTGAGCGCGCCGAGGAAGATCCAGCCGGCCACCGGGTGCAGGAAGTGCAGGTACGAGTTGACGTACCGCAGCAGCGCGTAGATCAGGGCCAGCACCCGGAAGTAGGAGATGGCCCGCCACAGCGGGAGTTCGACGGACATGCCGCCGGCCGCCACCGTTCCCCCCACCGCGCCGGCTCTGCCGCCGTCCGTCATCCGCCCCTCCCCGGGCCCGGCCGGGCCGTCAGGACGACCCGGTCTCCTTGTCCGCCTCCGCGGCCTTCTCCGCCTTCTCGGCCTCGGCGGCCTCCGCCTTCTCCGCCTTGGCCGCCGCGCGGCGCTCGGCGTCCGCCTTCTTCTTGTCGTCGGCGATCTGCCGCTTGGCGGCGGTCGCGTAGATGTCGACGTACTCCTGGCCGGAGAGCCGCATGATCTCGTACATCACCTCGTCCGTCACCGAACGGAGGATGAAGCGGTCGTTCTCCATGCCGTGGTAGCGGGAGAAGTCCAGCGGGCGGCCGATCCGGATGCCGGGGCGGATGCCGAAGTTCGGGACCACCTGGCCGGGCGGCTGCACCTTCTCGGTGTCGATCATGGCGACCGGGATCACCGGCGCGCCGGTGGCGAGCGCGACGCGCGCCAGACCGCCGACCTTGCCGCGGTACAGCTTGCCGTCGGGCGAGCGGGTGCCCTCGGGGTAGACGCCGAACAGCTCGCCGCGGTCCAGCACCGCGATGGCACTGCGGATCGCGGCCTCGCCGGCGCCGCGCACACCCGAGCGGTCCACCGGCAGCTGGCCGACGCCCTTGAAGAAGGCGGCGGTCAGCCGGCCCTTGAGGCCCGGGGTGTTGAAGTACTCGGCCTTCGCGATGAAGGTCACCCGGCGCTTGATCAGCGCGGGGAAGAAGAACGAGTCCGAGAAGGACAGGTGGTTGCTCGCGATGATCGCCGCACCCTCGGTGGGGATGTTCTCCTCACCCTCGATCCACGGCCGGAAGAAGATCCGAAGCAGTGGCGCGACGATCATCTTCATCAGTCGGTAGAACAACCCGGGCCTCCTGTTATGCGGACCGGTCGATCCTAATGCCCCGCGGCCCCCGGCTGTGCCCGGCCCCGCCGAAGCCGTCGTCCGGCCCGGTCCGAGGGCCCGCCGAAGCCGCCGTCCGGCCCCGTCGAAGGGGGTGTACGACCCGGCGCGGGGCGTGGGACGATGCGAATTCCCGCAGCTCCACCCCCAGCGTCCCCTCCCCCAGCGCCATCCGCCCGCGAAGGAGTCCGCCATGCCGCTGCTGCCCGGTGCCGAACCGTACCGCCACCGCGGCGGACCGGTGGGGGTGCTGCTCTGCCACGGCTTCACCGGGTCGCCGCAGTCGCTGCGGCCGTGGGCCGAGGAGCTGGCGGCCGCCGGGTTCACCGTCGCGCTGCCGCTGCTGCCCGGCCACGGCACCCGCTGGCAGGACATGCAGCTCACCCGTTGGGAGGACTGGTACGCGGAGGTCGAGCGCGAACTGCTGGCCCTCGCCGACGAGTGCGAGCAGGTCTTCGTCTGCGCGCTGTCGATGGGCGGCGCGCTGGCCCTGCGGCTCGCCGCGGTGCACGGCCCGACGGTGTCCGGGCTGGTCCTGGTCAACCCGTCGGTCCGCTCGGACACCCCCGCGAGTGTGCTGCTTCCGGTGCTGCGCCACCTCGTCCCCAGCCTGCCCGGGATCGCGAACGACATCGCCAAGCCCGGTGCGACCGAGCTCGGCTACGACCGGACACCGCTGCACGCCGCCTGGTCGCTGAGCCGGCTGTGGCAGGAGGTCCAGCACCGCCTGCCGGAGGTGACCCAGCCGGTCCTGCTCTTCCACAGCCCGCAGGACCACGTCGTCTCCCCGGCCAACTCGGAACTGGTGCTGGCCCGGATATCCTCGACCGACGTGACGGAACGGCTGTGCCAGCGCAGCTTCCACGTCGCGACGCTGGACCACGACGCGGCGGAAATATTCGCGGCCAGCCAGGACTTCATCCGACGGCTGGCCCCCGCGCACGCGGCGGGCGCAACCCGGGTCGAATCCGACGATCACCATGGCTGAAGGGCCGGAAGTGCACGAGAGCAGCACGGCGGGCGGCGGGGACGAGGCTCCCCGCGAGGACGGCGCGACGAAGGACAGTGCGACGACGGACGGTGGGGCGAAGGACGGCGGGGCGAAGGAGCCCGCCGCCCCGAGCGGTGCGCCGACCGGGCGCGGCGGCGCCGACGGCGGCGTGACGCCGGCGCCCGCGAACGACGTCGCCGACGTCACCGAGGAGGCCACCGCACCGGAGGCCCCCGCCGAGGCCGCCCGGCCCCGCCGCGCGCCCGAGCGCAGCCAGGCCGAGCAGGACGAGATCTTCGCCGCCCTGGTCGCCCAGTTCGACGATCCGGTCGACCTCAACAACCCCAACTGGCCCGAGGTCGAGAACCTCCGCGCCCAGAACGAGCTCAAGGGCGGCTACAAGGACGGCACCGGAGGCGGCGGCGAGCAGGACGGCCTCGCCGACCTCGCCCCGCAGCCCCGCCCCCGCTCCGGCCGCCCGGTGCTGCCCGCCGCCGCCTCCGGCCCGCGCGACTTCGAGCTGGCCGAGGAGACCGACGAGGACCACTACGTCCCGCCGGAGCCACCGCCGCTGCCCGCCGCCGACGTGACCGCCAAGTTCGCCTGGCTGGCCGTGCTCGGCGGGCCCGCGCTGCTGCTGGTCGACGCGGTGGTCTGGCGGGAGATCTCCGGCTGGCCCGCCTGGGTCGGGATCACCGCCTTCCTCGGCGGCTTCGTCACCCTGGTGGCCCGGATGCGGGACCGCGACGAGGACGAGCCGGAGGACCCGCACAACGGCGCGGTGGTCTAGGGCCTGCCTACCGGCAGCTCCAGCACCGCGAGCACCGGCAGGTGGTCGGTCGCGGCCCGCAGGTCGGCCTCGGTGACGCCGGGCAGTCCGTGCGGCACCCCGCAGCCGAGGACGGTGACCCCGGGCGTGGCGAAGACGGCGTCGATCCGCTGGTAGGGGCGCTCCGGTACGGACGTGAACTCGCCGCCCCAGGGCGCGGTCGGGTACCCGTCCTGCAGCCGGGAGGCCAGCAGCTGCCAGCCGGGCCCGTCCGGGTGCTCGTTGAAGTCCCCTGCCACGACGCCGTGTTCGGCGATCCCCAGCTGGTCCAGCAGCAGCTCGAACTGCCCGTACCGCTCCTCGGGGTCCAGGCTGAGGTGGCAGCTGGTGAGGGTGAAGGGCGCCGTGCCGGGCAGCCGCAGCAGTGCGGTGGCGAAGCCCCGGGCGTGCAGGCCGCGGGTCTTGGGCAGCAGCCGGTCGCGCACGCCCAGCACCTCCGCCGCGCCGGGCCGGCCGAGCAGCAGCGGCCCGGCGGCGGTGCGGCCGCCACCGGCCAGCACGACCGTCCCGGTCTGCCGGGCCAGCCACCCGGCCTGGCCCTCGGGACGCCAGTAGCGCGGCGACTCCTGGACGCAGACCAGGTCGGGCGCACAGGCCCGGACGACCCGGGCCAGCGCCCGCCGGTCGTCCCGCAGCGAGCGGATGTTGTAGCTGAGCAGGCGCAGCCGGCGCGGGCCCGCGGGCGGCAACGGCCCGACGGGGGCGGCGGTCTCGGTCGCGGCGGTCATGGTCCTCCCCGGTACGTCGTCGCCGGTGGCGTCGGCACTGGCTCCGACCGTACGCGGCGGCGCCGGGACGTGCGACGGCGGCGGTGCGTCCGGGATTGGTCGGGGCCCGGTCGCACCGCCGCCGGCGGGCTGGGAAGAGGGAAGGGGTGTTCCCCGGAGGCGAAGCGGGAGCCCCGCCTGAGCCGAAGGGACGCGCCGGTGCCGAAAGGAAGAAGCGAGGAGGCCCGAGGGACGAAGGGCCTTGGAGCGCCGACCGTCGGCACCGGGTCAGAGCGTCCCGGAGGCGAAGGGGGAGTAACGGCTACGCGGGGATGCGGGCGAGGTCCGCGGCGCCGACGATGCCGGCGGCGGAGCCCATCGAGGCCAGGACGACCTCGGCGCGGGGGCGGTGCACGCCGCCGGTCAGGTAGTGCTCGAAGGCCTTGGCGACCGGGTCGAGCAGCAGCCGTCCGGAGTCGGAGACGCCGCCACCGAGCACGAAGACGCCCGGGTCGAACAGCGCGGCGAGGTCGGCCATGCCGCGGCCCAGCCAGTCGGCCAGTTCGGAGTAGCACTCCAGGGCGAGCGGGTCGCCCGCCTCGGCGGCCTCGGTGATGTGGATGCCGCGGATGGTCTCGGCGACACCGTCGTTGAGGTCCAGCATCCGCTTGCCGCGCACCGGGTCGGCCGCGGCCTTCTCCCGGCCGTAGCGGCGCAGCGCGCGTCCGGAGCCGTACTGCTCCCAGCAGCCCTTGCCGCCGCAGCCGCACTGCAGGCCGTCCGGGACCATGTTGAGGTGGCCGATCTCGCCGGCCACGCCGAAGCGGCCGCGGTGCAGCCGGCCTTCCAGGACGATGCCGCCGCCGATGCCGGTGCCGACGGTGATCAGCACCATGTCCTGGTGGTCGGCGGCCGCGCCGAAGCGGAACTCGGCCCAGGCGGCGCAGTTGGCGTCGTTCTCGACGACCGTGGACAGGCCGGTGAGTTCCTCGATCCGCCCGCGCAGCGGCTCGTTCTCCCAGTCGATGTTGGGCGCGAAGATCACCGTGGAACGGTTGCTGTCGACGAAGCCGGGGGCTCCGACGCCGACCGCGGTGACGCCGGGGTGCTGCTCCTTGAGCTCGCGGACGGCCTGCGCGATGGCGTCGACCGCCCACTGCGGGTCGGCCGGGGTGGGGACCCTGGTCCGGGCCAGGATCGCGCCCGCCTCGTCGACCACGCCTGCCGCGATCTTGGTCCCGCCGACATCGACGCCGATGGTCAGAGCCATGTGTGCCTCAGCTATTCACTCGTTCCCGCTGGACGGAACCGTACCGCCCAACCCTGTCCCCGTCACCACCCTCGCATACATTATCCGAAGACAATTCTGGGCGATCAGGGCCGAGATACTTCAAAAGTCGTATCTAATCGCCCGCTTCGTCACGCACGAGAGCAACGCGATCACCCTCCGAAAGTTACGGTTTCACTGCTTGGCGGACGGCTCGTCAGGCCCGTCGAGGTCGATCTTCTCGGTGTCCGCGCCCTGCCCGGCGGTCCAGCGGCTCTCGTGCCCGGCCACGGCGGCGCGGTAGGCGGCCAGCAGCTCGGCGCCCGCGGCGGCGATGCCGGAACCGGCGGCGGCGAGGTGGGTGTAGACCTCCGGCTGCTGGGTGCGGAGGCGGTCGGCCAGCCCGGAGAGGCCGATCAGGGTGGTGGCGCCGGCCTCCTGGGCCTTCTCGCCGAGCGCACCGGCGAACCGGCGCACCTCGTCCACCAGCGGGCCCAGCTCCGGCCCGAACGGATGGGCCTGGGCCTCCCCCGGCCCGCCGGACTCCGCGCGGTCGTCCGCCGCAACCCGGTCCTGGCCGGGCTCAGCCCGGTCCCCGTCAGCCTCGGTACGGCCCCCGACGGGCTCAGCGCGGTCGTCGACGGGCTCGGTGCGGTCGTCGGTGCTGGTCATCGCGGGCGCCTCCTCAACCGTGGCCGCACCCCGCGGCCCTCCGGCCCGACGCTACCCGACCGCCCGCGGGGCCCGTCCTCGGTCGCCGGCCGGGGAGGCCGGACGGCCCGTCAGCCCCGCGGCCAGAGCGCGGGGTCGGGTGCGAACCGCACCGACAGCACGCCGTCCAGCAGCCCCGCACCGGCCACGGTGCAGCGGCGCAGCGCGGAGGGCAGCGGGAGCACCCGGCGGTGGGCGCCGATGCCGACCACCAGGTCGTCGCCGCGGCGGACGAGGTCCAGCTCGGCCCGGTCGGCGCCGGGCAGGCCGAGGTGCCAGACCAGCAGGCCGTCCGCGGCGAGCCGGTCCTCGACCGTCCAGGGCGCGGGGGCCGGCCGCTCGGGCCCGGGGCCGTCCCCGTACAGCCGGTCGGCGACGGCTTCCAGGGTGGCGTCGGCCAGGCCGGCGACCAGGACGGGGGCGTCGGTCCCGGCGGCGAGGGCGGCCAGTTCCTCCTGCCGGCGGCGGGCCAGGGCGGCCAGCCAGGGGTCGGGTGAGGAGAGGGCGGCCTCGGGCAGCGCGCCGTGCACGACCACGGCGTCCGGCCGGTGCCCGTACAGCGCGAGCCCGGCCCGGATCCGGCGCAGCTCCTCGAACGGGTGGCCGTCGGCCGGGACGACCAGGCGGACGCTGGTGCCGGGGTCGGTGATCGCGGCCTGGGACTCGGCGAGCGCCGCGGCGGCCTTGCCGCGTCCCTCGTACAGCCAGTCGGCGGGCATCGGGACGCCGGCCAGTCCGGCCAGCAGCGGTCGCAGTGCCCGGGCGGCCTGCCGCTGCTCAGGGACGAGCCGGTCCAGGTAGCGGGCGAGCTGCTCGGGCAGGGCGAGGCTCGCGATCAGTTCGGCGGGCGGCGGGGCGAGCACGACCAGGACGTCCTGGTCGGCGGCGGGCAGCGCGCGCAGCAGGGCGAGCCGGGCGATGCCGGGGAGGGCGGTGAGCTCCTCGGGGTCGAGCTGTTCGGCGCCGAGCAGGTCGAGGGCGGGCTTGAGCCGGGTGGTGAGCTCGCCGACGGCGTAGCGGAAGGCGGCCTGCTCGTCGATCCGGGAGACGGTCAGGCCCGGTGCGTAGTGGAGCGGTTCGGGCTCCAGCCGGGTGCCGAGGGCGGAGTCCAGTGCGCGGTGCGGGTCGTCGGCCGCCAGCAGCCAGGTGCGGTGGCCGCGCCGGGCGGCGTGCAGGGCGGTGGCGGCGGCCACCGCGGGCGCGCCCGCGTCGCCGCTGACCAGGATGGTGCGTGTCGCCGTCATGCCGTCGGCCCCCGTTCCGCGCGTCAGCCCTCGACGCGCTTCTTCAGTCCGGCGAGGGCGCGGTCGATGATGACCTTCTCGGCCTTGCGCTTGATCATGCCGAGCATCGGGATCTTGACGTCCACGGCCAGCTGGTAGGTGACCTCGGTGCGGCCGCCGGACAGCGGGGCGAGGGTGTAGGTGCCGTCGAGCGAGCGGAGCATCTGGCTGCGCACGAGGGTCCAGCCGACCTCGCGGTCGCCGTCCCAGGTGTAGGCGAGGACGTGCTCGTCGCGGATGGCGCCGGCGTCGAGGAGCAGCCGGACCTGGGCGGCGCGGCCGTCCTCGCCGGTCTCCAGGACCTCGATCTCCTTGACCTCACCGGTCCAGGCCGGGTAGGCGGCGAAGTCGGCGATCACGGCCATGACCGTGGCCGGGGTCGCGTCGATGGTGATGCTCGACCTGGTGTGCTCCGCCATGGAATGGCCCTCCGCGTCGTCCCTCTGCCTGCCGGTCCCGGCCGGGGCGCGCTCGGCCCGTCCCGCCCGGAGCAGGCTATCGCGACCGGAGATCGGATCGACGGCGCGGGCCAGGCCCGGTGGACCCGGAAGCGGGCGTCGGGCAGGCGGGTCACCGCATGCTACCGACCGGTCACCTACGGGCTGTCGTAGGGTGCCATTCGAACGACCCGGTCACGGCCTGGTCGGACCCGGCCGGGTGTGACACTTCGAACACCGGGGCCGACCCCCCTGGTCGAAGCCGCCTACCGGGCAGTAACGTCCTGCCGT
Organism: Kitasatospora xanthocidica; assembly: GCF_014656195.1. GTDB lineage: Bacteria > Actinomycetota > Actinomycetes > Streptomycetales > Streptomycetaceae > Kitasatospora > Kitasatospora xanthocidica. The sequence continues at coordinate 355,107 of NZ_BNBY01000004.1, forward strand.
CCCGCAGCGTCGCGAACGAGGAGCAGTCTTGCTCGACTTCAGCCTTCCGGCCCTCTACCAGGTACCGAGCGGCGGTAACCTCTCCGACCTCGTGCACCAGAACGCCGAGCGGCACCCGGACGTCGTGGTGCTCAGCCGCAAGGTGGACGGCCGGTGGCAGGAGTTGACCGCCGCCCAGTTCCTGGTCGAGGTGCAGGCCGCCGCGAAGGGTCTGATCGCCACCGGGATCCGTCCCGGCGACCGCGTGGGCATCATGTCCCGCACCCGCTACGAGTGGACGCTGCTGGACTTCGCGATCTGGTCGGCCGGTGCCGTCACCGTGCCGGTGTACGAGACCTCATCCCCCGAGCAGGTGGAGTGGATCCTGGGTGACTCCGGCGCGGTCGCCGTGCTCACCGAGACCGACCAGCACCGCGACGTGGTCGAGGAGGTCCGCAACCGCCTGCCGGAGCTGAAGCACACCTGGCAGATCGAGCGGGGCGGGGTCGCCGCGCTGGCCGAGGCCGGCCGCGAGGTCTCCGACGCGACCGTCACCGAGCACCGCCGGAGCGCCGGCTCCGACTCGATCGCGACGATCGTCTACACCTCGGGCACCACCGGCCGCCCGAAGGGCTGTCAGCTGACGCACGGCAACTTCCTCGCCGAGTGCGGCAACGTCGTCGAGCGCCTCGCCCCGCTGTTCCGCACCGGCGAGAGCTCCGTGCTGCTCTTCCTGCCGCTGGCCCACGTGCTCGGCCGGATCGCCGAGATCGCCCCGGCGATGGCCCCGATCAAGCTCGGTCACGTCTCCGACATCAAGGACGTCACCGCCGAGCTGGCGGCCTTCAAGCCGACCCTGATCCTGGGCGTGCCGAGAGTCTTCGAGAAGGTCTACAACACCGCCCGCGCCAAGGCCCAGGCCGACGGCAAGGGCAAGATCTTCGACAAGGCCGCCGAGACCGCGATCGCCTACAGCCGGGCGCTGGACGCCGGCGGTGCGGGCCTGGTGCTGCGGCTCAAGCACGCGGTCTTCGACAAGCTGGTCTACAGCAAGCTGCGCGCCGCCCTCGGCGGCCGGGCCACCCACGCCATCTCCGGCGGCGCCCCGCTCGGCGAGCGGCTGGGCCACTTCTACCGGGGCATCGGCTTCACCGTCCTGGAGGGCTACGGCCTGACCGAGACCTGCGCGGCCACCACCTTCAACCCGTGGGACAAGCCGAAGATCGGCACGGTCGGCCAGCCCGTCCCGGGCGCCTCCGTCCGGGTCGCCGAGGACGGCGAGGTCTTCTTCAAGGGCCCGCACGTCTTCACCGGCTACTGGAACAACCCGCAGGCCACCGCCGACACGCTCAAGGACGGCTGGATGGCCAGCGGCGACATCGGCTCGCTGGACTCCGAGGGCTACCTGACCATCACCGGCCGCAAGAAGGAGATCATCGTCACGGCCGGCGGCAAGAACGTCGCCCCGGCCGTGATCGAGGACCGGATCCGGGCCCACGCCCTGGTCGGCGAGGTCATGGTGGTCGGCGACCGCAAGCCCTTCATCGCCTGCCTGATCACCGTCGACCCGGACTTCTTCCCGAAGTGGAAGGAGTTCAACGGCAAGCCCGCCGACGCCACCGTCGCCGACCTGGCCGAGGACCCGGACCTGCTGGCCGCCCTGCAGGGCGCGGTGGACGAGGGCAACGCGGCCGTCTCGCACGCCGAGGCGGTCAAGAAGTTCCGCCTGCTGGACACCGAGTTCTCCGAGGAGAGCGGCCACCTGACGCCCTCGCTGAAGCTCAAGCGCAACGTCGTGCTGAAGGACTACGCGGCCGACATCGAGGCGCTCTACACGAAGTGAGCCGTCCCCGGGACGACAAGACGCCGGGCCCGCCCCTCCAGGAAGGGGGCGGGCCCGGCGTCGTCCCGGCGGCGGCCGGGGGCCGTGCCGGCGTCGTGCTACCCGGCCAGCAGCGAGGTCAGCCGCCCGGCCAGCAGGTCCCAGCGCCAGGAGCGCTCCACCCAGCGCCGCCCGGCCTCGCCCATCCGCCGGCGCAGCTCCTCGTCGCGCAGCAGCCGGACGATCCGCTCGGCCGCCGCCGGGGCCGAGCCGCCGGGCACCACGTACCCGGTCTCGCCCTCCAGCACGGCGTCCGGGGCGCCCCCGGAGTCCCCCGCGACCACCGGCAGGCCGGTCGCCGAGGCCTCCAGGTAGACGATGCCCAGGCCCTCGACGTCCAGCCCCCCGCGCCTGGTCCGGCAGGGCATCGCGAAGACGTCCCCGGCGCCGTAGTGGGCGGGCAGTTCCTCCCACGGCACCGAGCCGGTGAACCGCACCGAGTCCCGTACGCCCGTGGTGTCCGCCAGCTTCTCCAGGTCCGCCCGGTACGGGCCGCCGCCGACGATCAGCAGCACCGCGTCCGGCACGTCGGCCAGGATCTGCGGCATCGCCTCGATCAGGGTGTCCTGGCCCTTGCGCGGCACCAGCCGGGAGACGCAGACCACCACCGGCCGGTCCGCCAGCCCGAGCCGGCGGCGCACCTCGGCGCCCCCGGAGCCGGGGTGGAAGGTCGTCTCGTCCACGCCCGGCGGCAGCTGGACCATCCGGGCCGCGGCCTCCGGCCCGACCGCGGCGGCGATCCGGGAGCGGGTGTACTCGCCCAGGTAGGTCAGCACGTCGGTGCCCGCGCCGATCCGGCGCAGCAGCTGCCGGGAGACCGGCAGCTGGGCCCAGGCGGCCTCGTGCCCGTGCGTCATGCCGAGCAGCCGCCCGGCCCCGGCCCGGCGCAGCGTGGGCGCCATCAGGCCGAGCGGGGCGGCGGCGCCGAACCAGACCGAGTCGCACCGTTCGGCGCGCAGGATCTCGGCGGCCCGCCGGGTGACCCGGGGTGTGGGAACCATCACCTTCGTCCGGTCCCGGATCACCGGGAACGGCTGCTCGGCGTCGAAGCTCCGCACCTCGCTGCCGTCCCGCCAGGTCGAGGCGTACACCACGACGCTTCCGGCGGGCTGACGGACGGCCATGTTGTGCACGAAGGCCTGGATGCCGCCCGGTCGGGGCGGGAAGTCATTGGTGACGATCAAGGTTCTGTGCATCAGGCCACGGCTCGCTCGGTCGGGGGGTGCTCGGTGTACCGCTGGGTGATCCGTACGATAGGTCAACACCATGACCCACCGGGAACGGAAGCGCACACGGCAACCGTTTGACCCCCGGGTCAGTCCTAGTACCTAGGCCGCGACAGCGCGTGGCCCGGGCGTCCGTCGGTACGACGCCTCCGGTGGGGACGTACGAGACGAACGAGGGAGCGCAGTGGAATTGGCCCCGGCCACCGAGCCCGGTTCTTCGCGCGGCCGGCTCGGCCGCCCGCTCGGGGCGCTCGCCGCTCTCGGCGCGACCTGGGTGGCCACCCGGACGCTGCTGGTGCTGCTGATCACCGGTGTGCTGAAGTCGCCCGGCGGTGACGTCACCGCCGACGTGTGGATGATCTACCACGCCTGGTACGGCGTGCTGCAGACCGGCACCTTCCCGTTCGACGACGTGACCTGGCAGTACCCGCCGGGCGCCGCCCTGGTGATCCTGCTGCCGGGCCTGCTGCCCTGGTCGTACCTGGTCTCGTTCTGGGTGATCTGCGGGATCGCCGACGCCGCCGCGGCCGCGCTGCTGGTCCGCACCGGCCTGCGCCGGGGCCGGGCGCTGACCGGCGCCTGGATGTGGGTGGTGGGCGTCCCGCTGCTCGGTCCGATGATCTACAACCGCTTCGACGTCATCGTCACCGCGGTCGCGCTGGCCGGGCTGCTGGCGCTGATCCGCCGGCCGGCCGTCGGCGGGCTGCTGCTGGGCCTGGGCGGCATCGTCAAGGTCTGGCCGCTGCTCGGCCTGATCGGCACCCCCTCCGGCCGCCGCACCCGCCGTTCCTGGACGCTCGCGGGGGCCACCGCCGTCTCGATCGGCTTCCTGCTCGCGGCGGGCATGAACGGCGCCTTCGACTTCCTGGCCTTCCAGAAGGACCGCGGCATCGAGGTCGAGTCGGTCGGCGCGCTGCCGCTGCACCTGGCCCGGATCGCCGGGGGCTGGGACGGCAGGGTCACCATGAACTACGGCTCCCCCGAGATGCTCGGGCCGTGGGTCGGCGTGATCAGCAAGGTGATGATGGCCGGCACCGTGCTGGGCTTCCTCTGGCTGCTGTTCTGGCGCTTCACCTCCAAGCGCCGCAACGCGGCCACCATGTACGACGCGGCGCTGTGCGCGCTGCTGATCTTCGTGGTGACCAGCCGGGTGATCAGCCCGCAGTACCTGGTCTGGCTGGTCGGCGTCGCGGCGGTCTGCCTGACGGTGCGCGGCAGCAGCCAGCGGCCGGTGGCCCTGCTGATCCTGCTCGCCTGCCCGCTGACGCTGGTCGAGTTCCCGACGATGTTCACCCAGGTCCTGGCCAGCGACCCGGGCGCGATCGCCGTCCTGGCCGCGCGCAACCTGCTGCTGCTGGCCGCCGCCGTGCTCTCCTGCGTCCGGCTGTGGCGCTCCAGCCGCGGCGAGGCGCCGCTGCCGCCGACCGTGGTGCTGGACCGCGAACCCACCGCCGGCTACCCGGTCCGCCCCGGCATCGCGTACGAGCAGGACCTGCTGGACGGCATCGACCACCCGGGCGGCGCGCCCGCCGAGCAGCGGCGCTGACGCGTCCCAGCCCAGAGTCAGTCCTTCAGCGCCGCCACGTCCTCCCGCCAGAGCCGGGTGAACTCGGCCAGGCCGAGGCCCAGTTCGGCGCGGAGCAGCCGGTCCGTACGGCGCTCGCGGTCCTCGCCCTGCCCGTCGTCGGCGCCGACCGCCCGGTAGAAGGCGATCAGCCGCTGCGGCCCGTAGCGGCGGGCGATCAGCTCGCAGGCCAGCCAGGACTGCTCGTAGGCCTGGGCGATGCCGGGGGCGCCGGCGGTGAAGTCCCGGTCCTCGGGCAGCTCGGTGGGGGCCTTCCCGGCGGCGACGTCCCGGGCCAGCTCGGGGGCGATCTGCCGCGGGCCGCGGCCGGAGTCGCGGTAGGCCGTCCAGTCGGCGACGCCCTCGGAGAGCCAGAGCGGTGTCCAGGCCCGGGTGTCGGCCCTGGTCGCGACGTGGGTGGCCTCGTGGGTGATGACCACCTGCCGGCCGAAGGCGCTGAGCCGCCCGTACGCCTCGGGGTTGACCAGCACCCGGTCCGCCGGGGTGTTCCGGGGCGCGCCGGGGGCCGCCACGGTGACCGCCGCCATGTCCGTCCAGCTCGCCGGGTCGCCCTCCAGCAGCCGGGCGAACCGCTCCTCGGTGGCGGGCAGTTCGAGCAGCAGCCGGCCGGGCCGGCCGCCGCCCCAGAGCTCCTCGACGGCGGGCACCGCCCGGTCCCCCACCTCGACCAGCCCGGCCGGGTCGGGGCCGTCGGCGGAGGCGAGCACCAGGCAGCGCGCGCCCGGCGCCGCGCGCACCGGGCCGAAGTCCCACAGCGCCGGCGGCCCGCTCGCGCTCTCCTCGCGCTCGACCCGCCAGCCGTCCGCCGCCCGGGCCAGCTCGATCCGCCGCGGGTACACCACGGGGTGGTCGTCGTACCCGGCGATCCGGACCGCCAGGTCGGCCGCGGCGGTCAGCCGGTCCGGGCCGCCGCCGGCGGCGAGCACCAGGTCGCGGTACCCGGCCTCGGCCACCGGCAGCCCCGACCGGGAGGACAGCGAGGCCGCCCGCTCCGCCAGCGCCGCGGCCACCTCGGCGCGCCGGTCGGCGGCCTGCCGGGCGGGTGCCGCCGGGGCGGCCGGCGGCAGCGACAGCTGGGCCAGCCCGCCGGCCACGAGCAGCAGCGCACCCCGCCGGGACAGCGCGCGGCGGGGCCGGGCTATCGGGTGGGGGTCGCGGGGGTCGGACGGCGGCGAGCTCAGAGCCTGACCACCCCTGAGATCGGCATGGCGTTGACGCTCTCGTAGCGGACCCTGGCGCCCGGGTAGGGGGCGTGCACGATCACGCCGCCGCCGGCGTACATGCCGACGTGGTGCATGTCCCGGTAGAAGATCACCAGGTCTCCCGGTCGCGCGTCGGAGATGTTGATCCGCTGGCCGGCGGACGCCTGGGCCTGCGAGGTGCGCGGCAGGGTCACTCCGGCCTGCCGCCAGCTGTAGTACATCAGACCGGAGCAGTCGAACGCGCGCGGCCCGGTGGCCCCGTAGACGTACGGCGAGCCGACCATCCGCACCGCGGCGGCCAGCGCGGCGGCCCCCCGCTCGGAGGCGGGCGGGGTGGAGCCGAGGTCCAGCCGGTCGGTGCCGCGGGTGGCGCGCTGCTCGGCGTCCCTGGCGTCCTGGGCGACCATCCGGACCCGCTCGGCCGCCCCCAGGCCGTTCAGCAGCTTCTGCGCCTTGGCCAGCCGCTGCTGGATCTGCTGCTTGCTGTCGGCGAGCGAGCGGCGGGCCTCGTCCAGTTCGGCGAGCTTGCCGGTCGCCTCGGTGCGCCGCTGGTCGAGCCGGCGCTGACGGGTGACCAGCTCGTGCAGCGTCTCCCGCTGCCGCTCGGTGGCCTGGCCCAGGGCGCGGGCGCGGGCGAGGTAGCCCTCCGGGTCGGGGGAGAGCATCAGCTGGGCGGTCTGGGTCATCCCGCCGCCGCGGTACTCGGCCCCGGCCACGGTCGCCAGGTCGCCGCGCAACTCGTTGAGCTGGTCCTGGGCGACGGCGATCTCGCCCTGCAGGATCGTGGTCTCGCCCTGGAGCCGCCGCTGGGCCTCCTGCGCCGCGTTGGACTTCTCCGACGCCTGCTCGGCCTCGTCGTAGAGCTGTTCCACCTGCGCCTTGACGTCCTTGCGGTCGGCCGGGTCGGGGCTGCCGGGGGCGGCCTGGGCGCTGCCGCCGGTCGCCACGCCCAGCGCGGTGGTCGCCGCCGCCGTCAGCACCAGCGCGCGGGCGAGCAGTTGGGAACGGCGGTGCACGGGCATGCTGCAGCGGCTCCAATCCGGCGTCGCGGCCCCCGCCGCCGCACCACTGCGGGCGGCCGTGGAGCGGGAGTCCGGTGGCAGACGTTAGCGAGTCCGGGCAAGCGAGTCCAAACCCCTCCGGACCCGAATATTTGACCCGTAATCGGACATCAGCCCGATCCGCCGGAAAAGCCGCAGGCCCGGCCTCCCGTGACGGAAGACCGGGCCCGGAGGCGCGGAGCGGGGATCAGACCCGCACGATGCCGGACAGCGGCATGTTGGTGACGGCCTCGTAGCGGACCGAGGCGCCCGGCTTGGGCGCGTGCAGCACCTGGCCGTTGCCCGCGTAGATGCCGACGTGGTGGGCGTCGGTGTAGAAGATCAGCAGGTCGCCGGGCTGGGCCTGGGACAGGTCGGTGCCGATCCGGGTGCCGGCGTGGGCCTGGTCCTGCGAGGTGCGCGGCAGCGAGACGCCGACCTGGTTGAACGCCCAGACCATCAGGCCGGAGCAGTCGAAGGAGCTCGGGCCGGTGGCGCCCCACACGTACGGGCTGCCGACCTTGGAGGCGGCGGCCGACAGCGCGGCGGCACCGCGCGAGCTGCCGGCGGCGGGCAGCTTGGCGACCGGCGTGGACGAGGGCGCCGCGAGGTCGGTGCGGCTGTTGTCGCGCGAGGCGCGCTCGGCGGCCTGCTGCTGGGCCTTCGCGGCGTCGGCCTGGGCCTTGGCGTCCGCGGCGGCCTTCTCCTCGGCCGCGCGCAGCGCCTGGCGCTCCTGCTCGGTCAGGGTGTTGAGCAGGTCCTGGGCCGCCTTCAGCTTGTTCTGGACCTCGTCCTTGGAGGCCTTCAGCTGCGTGGTGGTGGACTCCAGCTCGGCGAGCTTGCCCTGGGCCTCGGAGCGGTCCTGGTCGAGCTTGCGCTGCTGCTCCTGGAGCTGCTTCAGCTGGTTCTTCTGGGTGTCACCGGCCTGGTTCAGCGCACCGGCCTGGGTGAGGAAGGTGTCCGGGCTGGACGAGAACATCAGCTGGACGGTCGGGGATATGCCGCCGTTGCGGTACTGCTCCCCGGCGATCTCGGCGAGGCCGCCCTGCAGGTCGGTCACCTGGGCCTGCTGGCGGGCCACCTGGTCCTGCAGGCCGGCGACCTGCTTCTCCAGGGCCTGCTGCTTCTCCTGGGCGGCGTTGTACTGCTCGGTCGCCACCTCGGCCTGCTCGTTGAGCTGGTCGACCTGCTCCTTGACCTGGTCCTTGGTCGGCTGCGGGTCGGCGTGGGCGCCGGACTGCGCGGAGAGGGCGACGGCTGCGGCAGCGACACCGGTCAGGATCGAGACACGGGCGCGGCCGGCTGGCTTGGGACGACGATGGGACGCCACGAAGGCGGACTCCTTCTTCCTACGTCCGCCTACCGGGTGAGCTGACGGGTTCGGGCCGGAAGCATGCCCTACGGCGCCTCACGGCCGTCGCAACGGCCGACCTGGCACCGATTCACCCCGGAGGAACGTGGTTCCCCGGCTCCGCTGCGCAGCGCCCCCGACCACTGGGCTCCCCTGTCGGGCAGTCGCTTCGTCCTGCCCCGCTGCCTCGCGAACTCGGCGGTAACCACCGCCGCCACCCTGGCTGGGCGATCGACAGTGCGGTGGTTCGGAGCATGACCCTAGTAACTGAACCGTGATCGGTTCAAATCCTTGTCAGAAAAAAGACGGAAGATTACCCAAGTTCTTTTGTGAAAATGACCGTTGGTGACCGCCGCCGTACGCAAGGCTGATCAGGTCTCACCCATTGAGCGCGAAGCGGTCGAAAACCCGAACGCCACCCCCGTCGGAGGGTGGCGCGGATCACAGGGCCCGGACGGGGCCCCTTCGGCGTGTCGGGCCGTCAGACCCGGCGGATGGTGTTGATCGGCATCGCGTCGGCCTTCATCACCTTCACGACGTCACCGGTGTGCGGCGCGTGGACCACCATGCCGTTGCCGATGTACATCCCGACGTGGTGCATGTCGCCGCCGTAGATCACCAGGTCGCCGGGCTGGGCCTGGTCCATCGAGGGCACCCGGGTCCCGTAGTGGCCCTGCTCCTGGGAGGTGCGCGGCAGCGAGACGCCCGCCTGGCCGTACGCCCAGACCATCAGGCCCGAGCAGTCGAAGGTGCTCGGACCGGTGGCGCCCCACACGTACGGCGAGCCCTGCTTGCTCATCGCCTTGGCGAGGGCCACCGCCGCGTAGCCGCTGGCCGGCGGCAGGTTGCTCAGGTCGACCCGCTCGCTGCCGCGGGAGGCGCGCTCGTCCTGCGCCTGCTGGGCCTTCAGGGCGTTGCGCTCGGCGGCGCTGAGCGAGTTCAGCAGGTCCTGGGCGGCCTTCAGCTTGGTGTTGACGTCCGACTTGGCCTGGTTCAGGTCCTTGGTGGTGGTGTCGAGCGAGGCCAGCACGGCGGCCGCCTCGGTCTTCTCCTGGTCCAGCCGGCGCTGCTGGTCCAGCAGCGACTTGAGCGCCTCGGCCTGGGTGGTGCTGGCCTGCTGGACGGTGGAGGCCTTGTCCAGGTAGCCCGACGGGTCGGAGGAGAGCATCAGCTGGACGGACGGGTCGATGCCGTTGGTGCGGTACTGCTCGCCCGCCACCTCGGCCAGGCCGACCTGGAGCTGGGTCATCTGCTCCTGACCCCGGGCCACCTGGTCCTGCAGCTGGTCGGCCTGCTTGCGCAGCTGGTCGGCCCGCTCCTTGGCGCCGTTGTACTTCTCCGCCGCCTGCTCCTGCTCCTCCTGGAGCTGGTCGATCTGCGCCTTGACGTCCGTCTTGTTCGGCTGCGGCGCGGCGTGCGCGGCGACCTGGGCGGAGAGGGCGACCGCGGTCGCAGCGGCAGCGGTGAGCACGGAGACCCGGGCGCGGCTCGCCTGCTTCGGACGGCGGTGGGAGGCCAAGGGAGCAGCTCCTTCTTCCATCGGACTCACCTGATCTGATGAGATTCCGGAAAATAGGTTTGACGCCAGACCCTAGTGAAGATCTATCCGTTTTGCTACTCCCCCGTAGGCGTGAACTCCGTTTCCCACACTGACTTCACGGGACCCGCACACCATCGCGGAAACGACGCTGACCAGGCCGCATTCCGCCCGGTCCGCACTCAGGGCCGCGACAGCCGGTTCAGCAGCAGCACCGAGGCCACCGGGCGCGCGCCCGCCTTCCGCACGCCCTCCGCGACCTCCCGGTCGGCCGAGACCACGACCACCGGACGGCCCTGCGGCTCGGCCCGCACCAGACGGCGGATCAGCTCGTCCGCCGTCTCCCCGGTCCGGCTGAACCGCACCCGGACCCCGCGCGGCGGCGCCATGATCACCGGGACGTCCAGGTCCTGCCCGTCGAACACACAGGTGACCTCCGCCTGCGTGCGCTGGGCCAGCATCGCCAGCCCGCCCAGCAGCCGGATCCGCTGCTGCTCCAGCGGCAGCGTCGGATAGCCGGTCTTGGTCACGTTGTAGCCGTCCACCACCAGGTGCACCTGCGGGATCGCCAGCAGCTGGTCCAGCAGCGCCGGGTCGTCCTCGGCCAGCCCGCGCCGCGCCACGTCGTGCGGCGAGGCCGCCCCCGGCACCACCGCCTCCACCAGGTCCGCCGGGCGGATCTGGGAGACCGGCAGCGCCAGCTCCCGCTGCAGCCCCTGGGCCGACTGCAGCACGGTGTCCAGCAGCAGCCGCAGCCGCATGTCCTCGACGCTGCGCCCCTCGCGGGCCGACCGCTTGCCCTGCTCGGCCGCGTTCTCCAGCTCGGAGACCCGGTGCCTGAGCCGCCGCGCCTCGGTCTCGGCCGCGCCGCGCTCGGCCGCGCCCTGGGCCTTCACGGCCTCCAGCTCCCCGACCACCCGGCGCGTCTCGGCCTGCGCCCGGCGGGTGTCGCTCTCCAGCGACCGCACCTTCTTGCGCAGCGACTCGGCCTCCCGCCGGACGCCCTCGAACTCCGCGCGCTGCCGCTCCAGGTCCGCCCGCGCGGCGGAGCGCACCTCGGCCAGCTCGGCCTGCAGCTTCTCCACCAGCCGGGCCGCCTCCGCGACCGCGTCCTCGGCCCCGGCCCGCTCGGCCTCCTCGCCGGCCTCGGCGACCAGCCGGCTCCAGCCCGCCGAGCGCACCAGGTAGGCCGCGGCCGCGACGTCCATCGGATCGGCGGCGCCCGGGACACTGCCCGACTCCAGCGCCCGCACCAGGTCCGGCTGCCCCAGCCGCAGCCGCTCCGCTATCCGCACCCGGAACGCCGGCTCCGCCTCCAGCGCGGCCGCCAGCGCGGTGGCCGCGTACTTGGCCCGCCGCGCGGGGGTGAACTTCACGTACTGACGCAGGCTCTGCGGGAGCTCGCCCGGCGGCAGTCCGCCCAGCGCGTCCGAGGCCAGCCCGACCACCCGCCGGCGCACCCCCTCGGGCAGCGGCCGGTCCAGCTTCTCCACGACCCGCTCCGGCTCGGAGCCGGCGGCGTGCTCGACGTCCCCGGAGGCCGGGACCTCCGCTGCACCCTCGACACTCCCGGCGCCCTCGGACCCGACGGCTCCGGACGCGGCGCTCCCCGCCGGGCCCGTCCCGGCCTCCGGCGCCTGCGCAGCGGGCCGAAGCCCCTGCGCTTCGCCGGGCTCCTTCGCTGCGTCCACCACGTCCTCGGCTCCGATCCTGTTCTCCGGCGGGGTACGGCCGCGACCGCCCCCTGTCGTCACGCTCCGTACGTCTTGTTCTCTGTCATTGTCCCGTGCGGCGGACGGGCGCGCCGCGCACCGCCCGCCGAAGCTGCGGGGGTCAGCCCTGCTCGGCCGGGGCCTCCACGCCCTCGGCGCCCGGACGGGCCACCAGTTCGACCTGGTCCACGGCGTTGCACCAGCGGCAGCGCACCGACTCGACGGTCTCGCTCAGCACCTCGGTCTCCTCGACCTTGGAGTCGCCGGCCAGGTCGAAGTGCAGGAACTCGGTCACCCGCGCGGTGCGGGTCACGTCGAACCGGGTGAGGTTTCCGCACAGGGTGCAGCGCCAGCGCGTCTCGGCGGTCAGAGCGGGGACGGTCATCGGGGGTCCTCTCGGGTGGTCCCTTCGTGGGCTAGGCGCTCCCCCCGGAGCCCCGGCATCGGCGGCGGGAGGCGGGATTGCCCGCCCCAAGCCTATTGCCTGGGGCAACCACCACGACCACCGGTCAGCGGAATAGCGGGGCTAGTCCACCTGCCGTAAACCGCCGTGTCACCTGCGGCGCCCGGAGGGATGCTTGGCCGCATGGCGCTCGCGGCCCCCGACCACACCGCCGAGCGGGGCGGCCGGCCGGACGCGCCCGCCCCGGCGGTCACCTACGCCCTGATCGCGGTCAACACCCTGGTCTTCCTGCTCGGCCCGGCCGCCGGCCTCAATCCGCTGTACGGCACCGGCCAGGCCCGGGTCTGCGCGGAGCAGCGGTACGAACAGCGCTGGGGCGCCGTCCCGGCCGAACTGCTGAGCGGACGGACGCTGACCGCCGAACAGCTGGCCGAGGCCCCCGACCCCGTCCCCGGCTGCCCGGCCGCCCCGACCCCGGGCAAGCACCCGGCGCTGTCCGCCCTCACCGGCCTCTTCCTGCACGCCGGCTGGCTGCACCTGCTGGGCAACCTGCTCTTCCTCCACGTCTTCGGCCCCACCGTCGAACGCCGGTTGGGCCGGGCCCGGTACGCCGTCTTCTACCTGGCCGCCGGCAGTCTGGCCGCGTACGGCTTCGCGCTCGCCGAGGCGCACTCGCCGGACTCGACCCGGGTGCTCATCGGGGCCTCCGGCGCGATCTCCGGCGTCCTGGGCGCCTATCTGCGCTTCCACCCCCGGGCCCGGGTGACGACCCTCGTCCCGCTGCTGCTCTTCCTGCCGCTGCGCTTCCCGGCCTGGCTGGTGCTGGGCCTCTGGTTCGCGCTGCAGTGGTGGTCGGTGCACTCGGCGGGCCCGGGGGTGGCCTACCTGGTCCACGTGATCGGCTTCTCGGCCGGCTTCCTCTACGCCTGCACCGTGGTCCGCCACCCCCCGCGACGACCCGGCTGACGCCCGATACGCTGGCGGCACCTCACAAAGGAGCCCGAACAGTGATCACCGCCATCGTCCTGATCAAGACCAGTGTCGACCGCATCCCGGAGATCGCCGAGGCCATCGCTTCCATCGAGGGGGTCAGCGAGGTGTACTCGGTGACCGGCGGCTACGACCTGGTGGCGATGGTCCGGGTGCGCCGTCACGACGACCTGGCCGAGGTCATCCCCGGCCGGCTCAACAAGGTCCCGGGCGTGGCGCACACCGAGACCCAGATCGCCTTCCGCACCTACTCCCAGCACGACCTGGAAGCCGCCTTCGCCCTCGGCCTGGACGAGTAGTGACGACCGGCACCGACCGGCGGGGAGCCCGGCTCAGCCCTCCCGGCGCGTGTCGGCCACACAACGGCCGCCCTCGTTGCGGTAGTTCCACGCCGCGCCGTCCGTGACCAGCTCGCGGACGGCGGTCAGGAAGCGGTCGACGTGCTCGTCCGGGGTCCCGGCGCCGAAGCTCACCCGGATCGCGTTCAGGCTGCGCTCGCCCGGCAGCGACGGCTCCGGCGCGCCGCACTCGGACGGGGCCACGTCCTCGTCCCCGAGCAGGGTCCGCACCAGCGGGTGGGCGCAGAACAGGCCGTCGCGCACCCCGATGCCGTACTCGGCGGACAGCGCGGCCGAGAAGTGCGAGCTGTTCCAGCCCCGGACGACGAAGGACAGCACGCCGACCCGCGCCGAGCCCTCCCCGAACAGGTTGAGCACCTTGACCTGCGGGATCTCCGCCAGCCCCGCGGTCAGCCGGTCGACCAGCTGCCGCTCCCGGGCCTCCAGCGCGTCGAAGCCCGCCTCGCCCAGCGCCCGGCAGGCGGAGGCGATCGCGTAGGCGCCGATGACGTTCGGCGAACCGGCCTCGTGCCGGGCCGGTCCGGTGTGCCACTGCACGGCCACCGAGCCGTCCGTCTCCCGGGCCACCGTGCGGGTCGCCCCGCCGCCGGCCAGGTACGGTTCCGCCTCGTCCAGCCAGTCCGCCCGGCCGGCCAGCACCCCGGCGCCGAACGGCGCGTAGATCTTGTGGCCGGAGAACGCGATCCAGTCGACGTCCAGTTCGCGCACCGAGACCCGGTGGTGCGGGGCCAGCTGGGCGGCGTCCAGGACCACCCGGGCGCCGTGCCGGTGCGCGGTCGCGGTCAGTTCGGCCACCGGCCACAGCTCGCCGGTCACGTTGGAGGCGCCGGTGACGCACAGCAGCTTCGGGCCCTCGGGCGCCCCGGCGAGCGCCGCGTCCAGGGCGGCCACCGCCTCGGCCCGCGAACGCGGCGCGCGCAGGTAGGTGACGGCCAGTCCGGCGTGCGCCCAGGGCAGCAGCGAGGCGTGGTGCTCGGTCTCGAAGGCGAACACCCGGGTGCCGGCCGGGACGGCGGAGGCCAGCAGGTTGAGCGAGTCGGTGGTGGCCCGGGTGAAGACCACCTGGTCGCCCTCGCGCAGGTCGAGGAACTCGCCGACGGTGCGGCGGCTCTGCTCGAACAGGTCGGTGGAGAGCTGCGAGAGGTACCCGGCACCGCGGTGCACGCTGCCGTAGTACGGGGCGTAGGCGGCGACGTCGTCCCACACCCGCTGCAGCGCGGGCGAACTGGCCGCGTAGTCGAGCGCCGCGTAGCCGACCTTCTCACCGTTGACGAGCGGGACCTGGACGTCGGCACCGAGGACGGCGAGCGGGGTGCGGATTTCGGTAGAAAGGGACATGAGGATGCACTCCTTCGAGGTCTGGGACCCCGGGAGTGTCAGTCGTCGGGCGTCCGCGCTTGTCGCACGGACGGCATGCCGTGACGACCCGGTCCTCACCCAGGGCACCCCGCCACGGACGGAGGGTTGCCGGACAGCGAGCTGGGGCTTTGCGCTGTCACTCATGACCTGCCGAAGACTCTAGGTCGCGTCCGCCGGGTGGTCAAACAGGCATCCACCATCCGGACGGCGCCTTCGCCCGCTCGCCTCCGGGGCGCTCCGACCCGGCGCCGACGCTCGTCGCTCCGGCGCTCGTCCCTCGCTTGTCGCTCCTCAACTTTCGGCACCGGCGCGCCCCTTCGGCTCGGGGCGGCCCCTTCGGCTCAGAGCACGGAAGCCCGCACCGGCGTACCGGTACGGGCTCCCGACTGCCGTCTCAGCCGCGGGTGGTGGCGTCCGACCAGCGGCGCAGCAGCTCCTGCGCGGCGCCCGAGTCGATGGCCTCCGCGGCCCGCACCATGCCCGCCGCGAGCTGCTCCGCCAGCGGTGCCTCGCCCAGGTCGAGCGCGACCAGCGCCGCCGCCGTGTTCAGCAGGACGGCGTCCCGCACCGGCCCGCGCTCCCCCGCCAGCAGACGGCGCGCGACCTCGGCGTTGTACGCCGGGTCCCCGCCGCGCAGCGCCTCGATGCCGACCAGCTCGATGCCGACGTCCCGCGGGTCGAAGGAGGTCTCGGTGACCACCCCGTCGCGCACCACCCACACCCGCGAGGTGGTGGCGGTGGTCAGCTCGTCCAGTCCGTCGTCGCCGCGGAAGACCAGCGCGGTCGAGCCGCGCCGGGCGAGGACGCCGGCGATCAGCCCGGCGAGCCGGGTGTCGAAGCAGCCGACGGCGTGGGAGGTGACCTTGGCCGGGTTGGTCAGCGGGCCGAGGAGGTTGAACGCGGTCGGCACCCCGAGGTCACGCCGGGCGGTGGCCGCGTGCCGCATCGAGGGGTGGAACTTCGCCGCGAAGCAGAAGGTGAGCCCGACCTCCTCGGCCACCTCGGCGACCCGCCGGGCGGACAGGTCCAGTGCGATGCCGAGCTTCTCCAGCACGTCGGAGGACCCGCTGGACGAGGAGGCGGCCCGGTTGCCGTGCTTGACCACCTTGGCGCCGGCCGCCGCGGCGACGATCGCCGACATCGTGGAGATGTTGACGGTCTTCGCCCGGTCCCCGCCGGTGCCGACGATGTCCACCGCCGGGCCGGGGATGTGCAGCGGCTCGGCGTGCGCGTACATCGCGTCCACCAGACCGGTGACCTCGTCGACCGTCTCGCCCTTGGCCCGCAGCGCGATCATGAACCCGGCCACCTGCGCGGGGGACGCCTCGCCGCTCATGATCCGGTCCATCGCCCACGCGGTGGACGAGCGGTCGAGGTCCTCCCCCTTCAACAGCGCCGTCAGGAGGTCCGGCCAGGAGCGGACCACCTGCGCGGGGTCGCTACCGCCGTTCGCAGGGTTCACGTTCACCATGGCTGACTCCAGCTGTTGTCGGTTCCCCCGCTCCCGGGGGACGTCCGTACGGATGGAGCCAGCCTATCGAGCGGCGGGTGCCTACGGCCCCGTCTTCTCTCCTACTGAAATAACGCAGGTCAACGAGTGGCCGGCGCCCGCTTCGCCAGCCGGGCCCGGAGCAGGGTGGCGACCGCCTCGGCCAGCGCCACCGGGTCCACCGGGTGGGAGATCGCGGCATCGGCCCTGCTCCAGGCGGCGAGCCAGGAGTCCTGCGGCCGGCCGATCAGCACCAGCACCGGCGGGCAGCCGTAGATCTCGTCCTTCAGCTGACGCCCGAGCCCCAGCCCGCCGGCCGGGACGGCCTCGCCGTCCAGCACGCAGAGGTCCACGCCGCCCTTCTCCAGCGCCTTGAGCACCGCGGGGGTGGTCGCGCACTCCAGGTAGGACAGCTCCGGAAGATCCTCGGCGGGCCGACGGCCGAGCGCCGTCAGCACCTGCTCGCGGGTGTTGCGGTCGTCGCTGTAGACGAGGACGGTGAGCGTCTCATCGGTCGTGTACGCCATGGACCCTGCTCCCTCAAGTGTGATCCGGACCACGTTCGCCTGATCCGGATGCTACTCCCGATCACCCGCCGCCGAGTCCCCCTCGCGCACGTTCCCGCTCAAGCCGCCGCGCCCGGGGCTCACCCGGCTGGCGGAGGGGCCGTCACCCGGAACCGCCCGTTCCCCCGTACGGCCGACCCCGGCTCCCCGCCCTTACCTCCTGCGGCTACGCCGACCGTGCAACGACGCGCCGGGCAACGGGGTCGTGGACCCCTCAGAGGAACCGTCAGAAAAGGGACACGCCGCTGCTCAACCCCCGTCCGGGCACCCCGCCACCCCTCAAGCGGGCATACCGCACGCACCGGACACTCCGAGGGACACCCCCCGGCGTGAAGACGGAATAAGGGACCGACATAATGTCCGTCGTGGCGACAGCAACAGCAGTAGAAACCGGGCACGCGCACGGATCGGTCAACCGGCCGAACATGGTCAGCGTCGGAACGATCGTCTGGCTCAGTTCCGAGTTGATGTTCTTCGCGGCCCTCTTCGCGATGTACTTCACGCTCCGCTCCGTCAAGGGAGCCGAGTTCTGGACCGAGAAGGCCCACGCGCTCAACGTGCCGTTCTCCTCGGTCAACACCACGATCCTGGTGCTCTCCTCGCTGACCTGCCAGCTCGGTGTGTTCGCTGCCGAGCGCGGTGACGTGAAGAAGCTCCGGGCGTGGTTCATCCTCACGTTCGCAATGGGCGCGATCTTCATCGGCGGCCAGGTGTACGAGTACACCGCGCTGGTCAAGGAGGACGGCCTGTCCCTGTCCTCCGACCCGTACGGCACGGTGTTCTACCTGACCACCGGCTTCCACGGCCTGCACGTGACGGGTGGTCTGATCGCCTTCCTGCTGGTCCTGGGACGGACGTACGCAGCCAAGCGCTTCACGCACGAGCAGGCCACCGCCGCGATCGTCGTGTCGTACTACTGGCACTTCGTCGACGTCGTGTGGATCGGCCTGTTCGCGACCATCTACCTGATCAAGTAACCAGCTGATCAGGTCGCTGGCCACCGGCTGCGGCCCCCGCCCTCACCGGCGACGGGCCGCTTCTGCCGGTGCCGACGCTCCCACCGACCGACCGCGCGCGCAGCCCTAGACAGGCAGCCTCGTGCCGGCCAGACCGGCCGCCGGGTGCACCCACCAGTCGACCAGATCCTGACACCGGGGTTATTCCGTGAAAAAGCTCTCCGCACGACGGCGCCACCCATTGGCGGCGCTGGTCGTCCTACTTCTCGCCCTGGCGGCAACCGGGGGGCTGTACGCCGCGTTCGCGCCCGCCGACAAGGCGCAGGCCGACGTCGCCGCGCAGTCGCTCGCGATCGATGAGGGCAAGAAGCTCTTCGCCGTCGGTTGCTCCTCCTGCCACGGCCTGAACGGCCAGGGCAGCAGTGACGGTCCGAGCCTGGTCGGCGTCGGCTCCGCCTCCGTCGACTTCCAGGTCGGCACCGGCCGCATGCCGGCCCAGCAGCCCGGCGCCCAGGTGCCGCGCAAGAAGAACATCTACACGCAGGCGGAGATCGACCAGCTCGCCGCCTTCGTCGCCTCTCTCGGCCCCGGCCCGGTGACCCCGAAGGAGGAGCAGTACACCTCGACCAACCCCGAGGACATCTCCAAGGGTGGCGAGCTGTTCCGCACCAACTGCGCCCAGTGCCACAACTTCGCCGGCCAGGGCGGTGCCCTGACCAAGGGCAAGTACGCCCCGTCGCTGGAGGGCGTGGACGCCAAGCACATCTACGAGGCCATGCAGACCGGCCCGCAGAACATGCCGTCGTTCCCGGACACCACCATGCCCGAGGAGCAGAAGAAGCAGATCGTGGCCTTCGTCCGCCACACCACCTCCGATGAGCCCAACCCCGGTGGTCTCACGCTCGGCAGCCTCGGTCCGGTGACCGAGGGCCTGTTCGGCTGGATCTTCGGGCTCGGCACGCTCATCGCGGTCGCGATCTGGGTCGCCGCCCACACCACCAAGGCCAAGAAGTCATGAGCCACGACATGTCAGAAGAGAAGCTCCCGGAGTCGCACGGCTCCGCCGGCGAGGTGGCCGAGCACGGCAACCCGTTCGCCGACCCGGGCCTGCCGGCCCACGAGCCCCGTCGCACCGACATCGACGAGAAGGCCGCCTCGCGCGCCGAGCGCCAGGTCTCGCTGATGTTCGTGATCTCGATGCTCGCCACCGTGGGCTTCATCGCCTCGTACGTGGCCATCGACCCGGACAAGATCGTCTACATCTTCCCGCTGGGCAAGGTCAGCGCGCTGAACTTCGCGCTGGGCCTGACCCTGGGCGTCGCCCTCTTCATGATCGGCGCGGGCGCGGTCCACTGGGCCCGCACCCTGATGTCGGACGTCGAGCTGCCGGCCGAGCGTCACCCGATCGAGGCCTCCGACGAGGTCCGCGCGGACGTCATCGAGCAGTTCAAGACCGGTGCCGCGGAGTCCGGCTTCGGTCGCCGCAAGATGATCCGCAACACCCTCATCGGTTCGATGGCCCTGGTCCCGCTGTCCGGCGTGGTCCTGCTCCGCGACCTCGGCCCGCTCCCGGAGAAGAAGCTCCAGGAGACCGGCTGGAAGGAGGCGACGGAGACCAAGCCGCTGCAGCTCGTCAACATGAACACCATGCAGCCGATGAAGCCCGAGGACGTCATCATCGGGTCGCTGACCTTCGCCATGCCGGAGGGCCTGTCGACCCACGACGAGGACTTCCAGCAGCGCATCGCCAAGGACGCCCTGATGCTGGTCCGCATCGCGCCGGACGACATCAAGGACGACAAGTCCAAGGAGCTGGGCTTCGAGGGCATCCTCGCCTACTCCAAGATCTGCACCCACGTCGGCTGCCCGATCAGCCTGTACGAGCAGCAGACCCACCACGCGCTCTGCCCCTGCCACCAGTCGACCTTCGACCTGGCGGATGGCGCGCGCGTCATCTTCGGCCCGGCCGGCCACCCGCTGCCGCAGCTGAAGATCACCACTGACGAAAAGGGCAACCTGGTCGCCACCGGCGACTTCGCCGAGCCCGTCGGCCCGAGCTTCTGGGAGCGTGCTCGATGAGTAGCGCGAGCAGCACCACGACCGGTGCCGCCAAGCCCTCCAGCACGCGCGACAAGCCCGCCAACAAGTGGGAAGCCGCCGCTGACTGGACGGACGGCCGGCTGGGGATCTACTCCCTGGCCAAGGCCAACCTCCGCAAGATCTTCCCGGACCACTGGTCCTTCATGCTGGGCGAGATCTGCCTCTACTCGTTCGTGATCATCATCCTGACCGGCGTCTACCTGACGCTGTTCTTCAAGCCCTCCATGGGCGAGGTGATCTACAACGGGTCGTACGTCCCGCTCAAGGGCATCGGCATGTCCGAGGCCTACGCGTCGACGCTCGACATCAGCTTCGAGGTCCGCGGCGGCCTGCTGATCCGTCAGATCCACCACTGGGCCGCGCTGGTCTTCGTGGCCGCGATGCTCGTGCACATGATGCGCGTGTTCTTCACCGGCGCGTTCCGCAAGCCCCGCGAGATCAACTGGGTCTTCGGCTTCCTGCTGCTGGTCCTGGGCATGTTCGACGGCTTCTTCGGCTACTCGCTGCCGGACGACCTGCTGTCGGGTACCGGTATCCGCTTCATGGAAGGCGCGATCCTCGCCGTCCCGCTGGTCGGCACCTACCTGCAGATGTTCCTGTACGGCGGCGAGTTCCCCGGCCACGACATCATCCCGCGGTTCTTCACCATCCACGTGCTGCTGATCCCGGGCATCATGCTCGGCCTGCTGGTGGCGCACCTGATCCTGGTCTTCTACCACAAGCACACCCAGTGGGCGGGCCCGGGCAAGACCGAGAAGAACGTCGTCGGCATGCCGCTGATGCCGGTCTACATGGCCAAGGCCGGTGGCTTCTTCTTCCTGGTCTTCGGTCTGATCTCCGCCATCTCGGCGATCGCCTCGATCAACCCGATCTGGGCGTACGGCCCGTACCGTCCGGACCAGGTGTCCACGGACGCCCAGCCCGACTGGTACATGGGCTTCTCCGAGGGCCTGATCCGTGTCATGCCGGGCTGGGAGATCAGCCTGTGGGGCCACACCCTGAACCTGGGTGTCTTCGTCCCGCTGATGATCTTCCCGCTGGTCCTGGTCGCGATCGCGGTCTACCCCTTCATCGAGGGCTGGATCACCGGCGACAAGCGCGAGCACCACATCCTGGACCGCCCGCGCAACGCCCCGGTCCGCACCGCCCTGGGTGCCGCCTGGATCAGCCTCTACCTGGTCCTGCTGGTCGGTGGTGGCAACGACCTGTTCGCCACCCACCTGCACCTGTCGATCAACTCGATCACCTACTTCGTCCGCGTCGGCTTCTTCGCGGTGCCGGTCATCGTCTTCATCATCACCAAGCGCTGGTGCCTCGGCCTCCAGCGCCGTGACAAGGAGAAGGTGCTGCACGGCCGCGAGACGGGCGTCATCAAGCGCCTGCCGCACGGCGAGTTCGTCGAGGTCCACGCGCAGCTGCCGCAGAAGGACCTGTTCAAGCTCACCGCGCACGAGCAGACCCAGCCGGTCGAGCTGCCGGCCCAGACGGACGAGAACGGCGTGGCCCGCAAGGCCGGCGCCCTCACCCGCACCCGGGCCAAGCTGTCCCGCGGCTTCTACGGCGAGGGCAGCCAGATCCCCAAGCCCACCGCCGAGGAGCACCACGAGATCACCAGCGGCCACGGCCACCACTGATCCCGTACCCGCGTCACCCCGAGGGCCGCTGACCAGAGTTCATCTGGTCGGCGGCCCTCGGCCTTTCCCGCATCCGCCAGCCCGTACCCGCCGCGCCCCTGGAGCCCCCGTGCAGCTCTCCGTCGACCCCGCGTCCGCCACTCCCCCGTACGAGCAGATCCGCGCCCAGATCGCCGAGCGGGCCCGCACCGGGGAGCTGCCGACCGGGCTGAAGCTGCCCACCGTCCGGGCGCTGGCCGAGGAGCTGGGGCTGGCCGCCGGCACCGTCGCCCGGGCGTACCGGGAGCTGGAGGCCGACGGCGTGGTGGAGACCCACGGCCGGCGCGGCACCCTGATCGCCGCCGCCGGGGACACCGCGCACCGGCTGGCCGCCGCGGCCGCCGCCGAGTACGCCGAGCGCGCCGAGCGCCTCGGGCTCTCCCACGCGGACGCCCTGGCAGCGGTCGTCACCGCCCTGGGGCTGGCCTACCCCGAAGGCTGACGACGAGGGGCCTGAGGGGGGTCTGCGGGGGCTCAGACCTCCGGGCGGATCATCCCGGCGGCCGGGGCCTGGGCGGCCGGTGCGGTGGTGCTGAGGGGCTGTCCGGCGGCGCTGTGCTTGACCCAGTCCGTCCAGGTGACGTTCCAGTCCCCGAAGCCGTTGCCGAACGGCTCCATCGTGGCGCCGTGGCTGTTCACCACCGTCACCAGGTCCCCCACCCGGGTGTTGTCGTAGAACCACTTGGCGTTCTCGGTGCTCATGCCGGTACAGCCGTGGCTGACGTTCTCGTAGCCCTGCGAGCCGACCGACCAGGGCGCCGCGTGGACGTACTCCCCGCTCCAGGTCACCCGGGTGGCCCACAGCACGTCGAGGTCATAGGCCTCCGTGCTGCCGGCGGCTATGCCGATGGTCTCGCCGTTCATCCGGACGGACTTCTCCTGGCCGAGCACCACCTTGACGCCGTTGCGGGTGTCGAAGCCGGGCTTGCCGGTGGTGACCGGGATCGTCCGGACGACCTCGCCGTCGCGCTTGAGGGTGAGTTCGTGGGTGGCCGCGTCGACCACCGACTCGACCCGCTCGCCTATCCGGATCCGCAGCGAGCTGCGGTCGCCGCCGTAGAGGCCGTCGGCGATCCGGCTGCCGGTGCCGTCGAAGGCCAGCGCGACGGTCGTCCCGGCCGGCCAGTACTCCTCCGGGCGGAAGTGCAGGTTCTTGTCGTCCACCCAGTACCAGGCGCCGGTGACGGCGGGCTGGGAGGTCACGGTCAGGGCCTGCTCGACCTCCTGACGGGCCTGCGGGTCCTTCACCGCCTCGGAGAGCTGCACGGTGAGCGGCTGGCCCACCCCGTAGACCCCGCTGCCGGAGGAGTCCGGGCCGAGCTTGGCGGTGAGCAGGCGCTGGGCGGCGAGGGTGGAGAAGTTCTGGGTGGTGTCGCCCCGGCCGCCCTTGCCGTCGTCGGCGGAGACCCGGACGGAGTACGCGGTGCCGGCCTTCAGCCGGCCGGTGGTCTGCCAGCTGCGCTGGTCGTCGGCGAGCCGGCCCGCGACCACCCGGCCGTCCGGGCCCACCACGGTGACGTCGGTGAGCCGGCTGCCCTCGACGGCCGTCACGGTGACCGGCTGGGAGGGATCGGTCCTGCCGTCCGCCGAGAGGTGGACCAGCGGGGCCGCGTCGATCCGGTGCGGCCCGGCCGACTCCTCCCCGCCGGACGAGCAGGCGGCCAGCGGGGCCAGCACTGCGAGGGCCAGCGAGATGCCGCCGATACCCGCGATTCCGCGCCTGTCGGCCATGACCGCCTCCGGGGTTCGCACGATTGATCAGATCGTAGGAACGCCTGGTGCCGAAGCGACATCCGAGCGACCCCCCGTTCACCCGGCCGAGTGAGGCGTCACCCCGCGGACGCGCCAGGGCCGGTCCCCCCGTGCGGGAGGACCGGCCCTGGTGTCGGTTGCGGAACCCTACTGGTTCTGGTTCTCGCCCCGGTAGAACTCGAAGACCCATCCGAAGATGCCGATCATGATGATCGGGGCGGCCCAGAACATCAGCCACCAGCCGAAGATCACGCCCAGGAAGGCGAGCGCGCCACCGAGCGCCAGCGAGAGCGGCTGCCAGCTGTGCGGGGCGAAGAAGCCCAGCTCGCCGGAGTCGTCCGCGACCTCGGCCTCGGGGTTGTCACCCGCGCCGCTGTCCACCCGGCGGGCGGTGAAGGCGAGGTAGTACCCGATGAAGGCGCACAGGGCGAAGGCGAGGAACAGCGCCGTGGTACCGGCGGCCTCCAGGCCCGGGCCCGAGTTGTTGGTCCACAGGCCGTACGTGATGGCCATCGCCAGCACGAAGACCGACAGGCCCAGGAAGATCTTTCCCTGTTCCTTCATCAGGCGTCACCCTCCTGCTTGCCCTTGCCCAGCTTCGGGGCGTCGTACTTCGCCGGGGTCACACCGGCGAGGTGCTTGGCCGGCTCACCGTGGTTCTCCAGGTAGTCCAGCGCGGCGATCTCCGGGTGGTGGAGGTCGAAGGCCGGGGATTCGGAGCGGATCCGGGGCAGCGTGAGGAAGTTGTGCCGCGGCGGCGGGCAGGAGGTCGCCCACTCCAGCGAACGGCCGAAGCCCCACGGGTCGTCCACGGTGACCTTCTCGCCGTACTTGGCGGTCTTCCAGACGTTGTAGAGGAACGGCAGGATCGACAGGCCGAGCACGAAGGAGCCGATGGTCGAGACGGTGTTCAGGGTGGTGAAGCCGTCCGAGGCCAGGTAGTCGGCGTAGCGGCGGGGCATGCCCTCCGCGCCGAGCCAGTGCTGCACCAGGAAGGTGGTGTGGAAGCCGAAGAACAGCGTCCAGAAGGTGATCTTGCCGAGGCGCTCGTCCAGCATCTTGCCGGTCATCTTCGGCCACCAGAAGTGGAAGCCGGCGAACATCGCGAAGACGACGGTGCCGAAGACCACGTAGTGGAAGTGGGCGACGACGAAGTACGAGTCCGAGACGTGGAAGTCGATCGGCGGGGAGGCCAGCAGGACACCGGTCAGACCACCGAAGAGGAAGGTGACCAGGAAGCCGACCGTCCAGAGCATCGGGGTCTCGAAGCTCAGCGAGCCCTTCCACATGGTGCCGACCCAGTTGAAGAACTTCACCCCGGTCGGGACCGCGATCAGGAAGGTCATGAAGGAGAAGAACGGCAGCAGCACCTGCCCGGTGACGTACATGTGGTGCGCCCACACCGTCACCGACAGGCCGGCGATCGCGATGGTGGCCGCGATCAGGCCGGAGTAGCCGAACATCGGCTTGCGGCTGAAGACCGGGATGATCTCCGAGACGATACCGAAGAACGGCAGCGCGATGATGTACACCTCGGGGTGGCCGAAGAACCAGAACAGGTGCTGCCAGAGCATCGCCCCGCCGTTGGCCGGGTCGAAGACGTGGGCACCGAACTTGCGGTCGGCCTCCAGGGCGAACAGCGCGGCGGCCAGGACCGGGAAGGCCAGCAGGACCAGCACCGAGGTCAGCAGGACGTTCCAGACGAAGATCGACATCCGGAACATCGTCATGCCGGGGGCGCGCATGCAGATGATCGTGGTGATGAAGTTGACCGCACCGAGGATCGTGCCGAAGCCGGAGAAGGCCAGGCCCATGATCCACATGTCGCCGCCGATGCCCGGCGAGTGCACCGCGTCCGACAGCGGGGAGTAGGCGAACCAACCGAAGTTGGCAGCGCCGTTCGGAGTCAGGAAGCCCGCCACCGCGATGGTCGAACCGAAGAGGTACAGCCAGTACGCGAACATGTTCAGACGCGGGAAGGCCACGTCCGGGGCGCCGATCTGCAGCGGCATGATCCAGTTGGCGAAGCCGGCGAACAGCGGCGTCGCGAACATCAGCAGCATGATCGTGCCGTGCATCGTGAACGCCTGGTTGAACTGCTCGTTCGACAGGATCTGGGTCCCGGGACGAGCCAGCTCGGCGCGCATGACCAGGGCGAGGATGCCGCCGATCAGGAAGAAGGCGAACGACGTGCCCAGGTACAGGGTGCCGATCGTCTTGTGGTCAGTGGTCGTCAACCACTTGATGATGGTCGAACCCGGCTTCCGGGTCCGCTGCGCCCCGACCGTGACGGCCTCGGCGCCCCCGCCGGCCGCGGCGGGCTCGTTGAGGATGGTCACTTCTCTTCACTTCCCATGGTGATGAGGCCGGAGGGCACCGCACCGTTCTGACCCTTGGCGCGAAGCTCGGCCAGGTGCTTGTCGTAGTCGGCGCGGTCGACGACCTTGACGTTGAACAGCATGCGCGAGTGGTCGGTGCCGCAGAGCTCGGCACACTTGCCCATGTACTCGCCCTTGACGGTCGGGGTGACCTCGAACTTGTTCACCACGCCCGGCACGACGTCCATCTTCATCATGAAGTTGACGGGCCAGAAGTCGTGGATGACGTCACGCGAGGTCAGACGGAACTGCACCGTCTCGTTGACCGGCAGCCAGAGCGTCGGCACGTCCTTGGGGGTGCCGACCTCGTACGCGGCGTCCTTGTTGGCCGGGTCAGGGGTCTCGGTGTTCTCGTAGTTGAACGCCCAGCTCCACTGGAAGCCGACCACGTTGACGTAGTGCTGCGGCTTCTCGGAGACGTGCGTCAGCTTGTTCTCGTCGCGGGCGACGAAGTAGAAGAGCACCGAGACGATGATGATGGGGACCGCGGTGTAGAGCGCCTCGATGGGCACGTTGTACCGGGTCTGCGGGGGGATCTCCACGCCGGTGCGCTTGCGCCGGTGGAAGATCACGCTCCAGATGATCAGACCCCACATCAGTACGCCGACCACCAGCGCCGCGATCCAGGACCCCTGCCACATCTGGAGGACCATCGGCCCTTCCTTGGTGACGGGGCTCGGGAGGCCAAGCCTGGGGAGGTCGTTGGCCGAGCAGCCGGTGGCGGTCGCGATGACGAGGCCCAGTGCCAGCGCCTGAGGCAGCTTCCGCCGCATCGTGCGCCGCGGCGAGCGGTCGGAGCCGTTGGGACTCACGTAGCGCCTTCCCGAAGTCTCGCCCGCCTTCGCGTCGCCCCGGGGAGGAGTGTGAGCCTCCACGGCGACCCGTCCACGGGCACGGTTTGAATGCTTATGCGGGCCAAACCCTACTCCAGCCTTATGCGCTCCTGACGGGCAGCCCCCGGTAACGCGCCGCCCGGTCGCCCGATCAGGCCCGGCAGGGGCTGCGCCGCAGGTCATCGTAGGCATTCGAGGTCCGTACGCCCGATCGGGGGATGACCTCGGACAACGCCCGTGACGACCCGTCGGACGCGGACGAAGCGGACATTCGGGGTGATCGACTGACGGTGGGTGAGCCCGGCGAGCGGACCCGGACCCGCCCCCGGTGTGTCGTTAAATGTGACCGTGTACTTCGACGCGGCCTCGACGGCCCCTCTGCACCCCGTCGCGCGGCAGGCGCTGACCGCCGCCCTGGACGAGGGCTGGGCCGATCCGGCCCGGCTGTACCGCTCCGGCCGGCAGGCCCGGATGCTGCTGGACGCCGCCCGCGAGACGGTCGCCGCGGTGCTGGGCGCGCGGGCCGACGAGATCGCCTTCACCGCGAGCGGCACCCAGGCCGTCCAGCTCGGCCTGCTCGGCGCCCTGACCGGCCACCGGCGGCGCGGCGCCCACCTGGTGCACTCCGCGGTGGAGCACTCCAGCGTGCTGCACGTCGCCGAACGCCACGAGGCGGGCGGGGGCGAGGTCTCGGTGGTGCCGGTCGACCGGGGCGGACGGGTCGACCCGGCGGCCTTCGGCGCGCTGCTGCGGCCCGACACCGCGCTGGCCGCGCTGCAGAGCGCCAACCACGAGGTGGGCACGGTCCAGCCGGTCGGCGAGGTCGCCGAGCTGTGCGCCGCGGCCGGCGTCCCGCTGCTGGTGGACGCGGCGCAGAGCGCGGGCCGGACGGACGTCCCGGCGGGCTGGTCGCTGCTGACCGCGAGCGCGCACAAGTGGGGCGGCCCGGCGGGGGTCGGGGTGCTGGCGGTGCGCAAGGGCGTCCGCTACTCCTCGCCGCTGCCGGCCGACGAACGCGAGGGCGGCAGGGTGCCCGGCTACGTCAACGTCCCGGCGATCGTGGCCGCGGCCGCTTCGCTGCGCGCCGTACGGGCCGAGGCCGACCGGGAGAACGCCCGGCTGCACGCGCTGGTGGAACGGATCCGGGCCCGGGTGCCGCGCCTGGTGCCCGAGGTCGAGGTGGTCGGCGACCCGGTGCGGCGGCTGCCGCACATCGTCACCTTCTCCTGCCTGTACGTCGACGGCGAGGTGCTGCTGACCGAGCTGGACCGGGCCGGCTTCGCGGTCTCCTCCGGCTCCTCCTGCACCTCCTCCACGCTGACGCCCAGCCATGTGCTGGCGGCGATGGGGGTGCTCACCGAGGGCAACGTCCGGGTCTCGCTGCCGTACGGAACGGCCGAGGCCGACGTGGACCGCTTCCTCGCGGTGCTGCCCGACCTGGTGGCCGGCGTCCGGGCGCCGCTCGGGCTGGACCTGCCGGCCCCGGAGGCCTCCACGGCTTCGGCTGAGCTGCCGCCCCGAGCCGAAGGGCGCGCCGGTGCCGTAAATGACGAGCGACAAGCGACCGACGAAGGAGGGAGTGCGGGAGGGAGGACTGTCGGCGCCGGGTCCGAGCGCCCGGAGGCGAGCGGGCGAGTCACAGTCATCGACGCCCTGGGCAAGCGGTGTCCGCTGCCGGTGATCGAGCTGGCGAAGCGGATCGGCGAGGTGCCGGAGGGCGGCACGGTCGCGGTGCTGGCGGACGACGAGGCGGCCCGGCTGGACATCCCGGCCTGGTGCGGGATGCGCGGGCACGAGTACGCGGGCGAGGCCCCGGCCGCCGACTACGGCGGCGACCGGGGCTCGGCCTACCTCGTGGTGCGGCGGACTACTTGACCAGGTGCGCGCGGATCTCGGCGGCCGCCTCGGCGCCGTAGCTGTCCTCGAAGCGCTTCAGGAAGCCGGTCGGGCGCAGCTCGTACTCCTGGGTGCCGACGGTCTCGATGACCAGGGTGGCGAGCATGCAGCCGAGCTGGGCGGAGCGCTCCAGGTCGAGGTCCCAGGACAGACCGGCCAGGAAGCCGGCCCGGAAGGCGTCGCCGACGCCGGTCGGGTCGACCTTGGCCTCCTCCTGGGCGCAGCCGACCAGGATCGCGGCCTCGCCCTTGCGCTCGATCCGGACGCCCTTGCTGCCGAGGGTGGTGATCCGGGTGCCGACGCGGGTCAGCAGCTCCTCGGCGTCCCAGCCGGTCTTGGTCTCGATCAGCGCGGCCTCGTACTCGTTGGTGAAGAGGTACGCGGCGCCGTCCACGATCTCGCGGATGTCGTCGCCCTCCAGGCGGGCCAGCTGCTGGGAGGGGTCGGCGGCGAAGGCGTAGCCGCGGGTACGGCACTCCTGGGTGTGGCGGACCATGCCCTGCGGGTCGTCGGCGCCGATCAGGACGAGGTCCAGGCCGCCGACCCGGTCGAAGATCGGCTTCAGCTCGATGCTGCGGGCCTCGGCCATGGCGCCCGTGTAGAACGAGGCGATCTGGTTGTGGTCCTCGTCCGTGGTGCACATGAAGCGGGCGGTGTGCCGGGTCTCGGAGATGTGGACGGAGTCGCAGTCCACGTTGTTGCGCTCCAGCCAGCTGCGGTACTCGGCGAAGTCCGCGCCGGCGGCACCGACCAGGACCGGGCGGAGCCCGAGCACACCCATGCCGAAGGCGATGTTCGGGGCGACCCCGCCGCGGCGGATGTCCAGGGTGTCGACCAGGAAGGACAGCGACACGGTGTGCAGCTGCTCGGCGACGAGCTGGTCGGCGAACCGGCCGGGGAACGTCATCAGGTGGTCGGTGGCGATCGAGCCGGCGACGGCGATACGCACGGAAGGTCTCCTCAGGGTGGCTGCTGTGCCAGCGGGCAGGCGGGGGTGAACCCACTCACGGTACCCGGCCACCGGAGGTGCCCCGGCAAGAGTGCCGCAAGTTGCCGCCCTCACGGCCATCGTGGCACCCGTCGCCGTCGAACGTGTACTACCTCCGGGTAGCACTGGTGGGCGGGCGGAGGCCGTCCTAGGGTCGCCCTCAGGAGGCCCGCCGCGCGGGCGGGCCCCGACGTCGACCGTGGCAGTGTCGCCACGGCTCCCGATCGGAGCGATGCCCGATGATGACCGACCACTCCCCGTTGTCCGCCCGGCGGGCCGAGGACGGCGAGACCCTCGACGCCCTGGTGGACTCCTCCCGGCGGCTGCGCCGGTTCTGGCCGCTGCTGGTGGCCGGCCCGGAGCCGACGGCCCCGGTGTCGGCCGGCCTGCGGGTGCCGTCCGGGGCGCAGCGGGTGGTCGCGGGGATGGCCGAGTACGGCTTCTGAGCCGCGGCCCGATCCAACCGCCGGCGAATCGAACCGCCGACGAATCGAAGCGGAACCGGATCCGCCCGGAGCACGTCACATCCGCGCGGAGCGGCCGAGGAGGCCGCACCGCTGAGCTCTCGGGAGGATGTGCAGATGGATCTGGAGACGATGCCCCGGCGTGGTCGGCGGACGGCGGCCCTGGCGGCTCTGGCGCTGGCGGCGGTGGTGACGGTGGCCGGGTGCAACGGGGACGGGAAGCCGGCCTCGGACTCGGCGACGAGCGGCTCGGCCTCGGCGAGCGCCTCCCCGCAGGCCCCGGTTCCCTCCGGCAGCCCCTCCGCGGCGGCTCCGACCGGCAGCCCCTCGGACACCGGCCGGCCGTCGGCGCCGCCGACCGATTTCGTGCCCACCCCGGCCTCGCCCGCTCCCGGGCAGCCGGTGCCGGGCACTCCCCCGGTCAACGGGATCGCACCGGGCGAGCCGAACCCCAACGGTTCGGGCTCGGGCTCGCCGGCCCGTCCGCCGGTGGCCTACCGGGTGGACGGCACCACCAAGCTGACCGTCTACTTCTTCGGCGGGGTCTGCACGAAGTACGCGCTGAAGGCGGACGAGTCGCAGCCGGGCCGGGTGGACGTCGTGGTGGTGCCGGGCCAGCCCGCCGTGCAGCCCGGGCAGGTCTGCAACGCGCTGGCCAAGCGGCAGTCGGTGGCGGCCGACCTGCGCTCGCCGCTGGCCGGCCGGACGGTGGTCGACAAGACCAGCGGCCAGGAGGTGCCGCTGGAGGCCGACCCGCACAGCGGGCCGGACCCGGTCACCCCGGACGTCGCCGGCCAGTAGCGCCGCGGGCGCGGAGACGACGAAGAGGCGGCCCCGGGAGCTCCCGGGGCCGCCTCTTCGCAGCTGGCCCAGCCGAAGCGGCGGGGCCAGCCGAACGCTGCGGGCCTAGCTGAACGAGTCGCCGCAGGCGCAGGAGCCGGTGGCGTTCGGGTTGTCGATCGTGAAGCCCTGCTTCTCGATGGTGTCGACGAAGTCGACGGTGGCGCCGCCCAGGTACGGGGCGCTCATCCGGTCGGTGACGACCTTCACACCGTCGAAGTCCTTGAGCACGTCGCCGTCGAGCGAGCGCTCGTCGAAGAACAGCTGGTAACGCAGGCCGGAGCAGCCGCCGGGCTGGACGGCGACGCGCAGCGCGAGGTCCTCGCGGCCTTCCTGCTCCAGCAGGGCCTTGACCTTGGCCGCGGCGGCATCGGTGAGGAGGATGCCACTCTCGACGGTGGTCTCGTCCTGGACGGTCATCTGCTTTCTCCCGGTCTTTGACGACGGTCTACCGCCAGTGCCAACCAACGGCCGTCCGGTTTCATTTCCGGGCGGCGATGGATTTCTTCGGCCTGTTCGGCTGATTGTCCGTGGGCCGGGTGTGCCACCCGTGTTCCCTACGTTCCCCATGCTCGCACAACCCTGGCGGACCGGTCACCGCCCGAGCCCCGGATCCGGCCGAACCGGCCCCGCGGCGGCCCGCCCGAGGCCAGGATGGTCCGCATGATCCTTCGCCCGGTCAGGGACACCGCCGCGGACGCGGAGACCGTCCACGAACTGTCCGCCGCCGCGTTCGCCGACCCCGCCGGGGCCGGGCCGGCGCCCCAGCCGACGCCGTTGCGGCTGGCCCGCACCCGGCACCTGGCGCGCACCGATCCCGGCGGCTGCTGGCTGGCCTCGATCGACGGGGAGCCGGTCGGGGTGGTGCTGTCGATGCGGCGGGAGGGCCTGTGGTCGCCGTCCCTGTTCGCGGTCCGGCCGTCCGCGCAGGGCAAGGGCGTCGGACGGCTGCTGATGGAACGGGCGGCGGCGCACGCGAAGGGCTGCCTGCGCGGGATGGTCTGCGCCTCGGACTCCCCCGCGGCGGCACGGCGCTACCGGATGGCCGGGTTCACCCTGCACCCGGCGATGCGGCTGACCGGGCGGGTGGACCGGGCCGGGCTGATCGACCCCGGGGACATCCCGGTGCACCGCGGCAACGCCACCCACCTGCACCTGCTGGACTCGGTGGACCGGCGGCTGCGCGGGTCCGCGCACGGGCCCGACCACGAGCTGATGCTGGGCCACTTCGAGGAACTGCTGATCGCCGACGCGCTGGCCGGCAGCGGCTACTGCTACCGGGACGGCGGCGGGGTGCGGCTGCTGGCGGCCACCAGCAAGCGGATCGCCGCCCGGCTGCTGCGCGAGGCGCTGGCCCGGGTGCCGGACGGGGTCGAGGCCCAGGTGGAGTTCCTGACCGCGGAGCAGGAGTGGGCGCTGGACGTCGGGCTGGAGGTCGGGCTGACGCCGCGGGCCGGCGGCTTCGTCGGGGTGCGCGGGATGCGGCCGCCGGCGCCGTACCTGCCGAGCGGGGCGTTCCTGTAGCGGCGGGAGGGAGCGCGGGCGGGAACGGGCACGGCCCCACCGGCTCCTCGGAACCTCAGGAGCCGGCGGGGCCGTGCGCGGGAGCCTCGGGCCCCGGTCAGACCATGGTGTCCAGGATCTCCTTGACCATCTCCATGGTGGTGCCCGGGTGCAGGAAGGCGAAGCGGGCGACCGTCTCGCCGTCCCAGCCGGTGGGGGTGACGAAGCCGATCTGGTCCGCGAGCAGCTGCTGCGACCAGCGGTAGTAGTCCTCGTTGGTCCAGCCCGTGCGCTTGAAGCAGACGGCCGAGAGCTGCGGGTCGAACAGCAGCTCCAGGTGGTCGGTCTCACGGATCAGCTGCGCGGTCTCCCGGGCGAGCGTGAGGCCGGCCTCGATGGCGTCGGTGTAGGCCTGGACGCCGTGCACGGCGAGCGAGAACCAGAGCGGCAGGCCGCGGGCGCGCCGGGTCAGGTGGTAGGCGTAGTCGGTGGGGTTCCACTCGTCGCCCTCGGTGTGCAGGACGTCCAGGTAGGACGCGTCCTGGGTGTGCACGGCGCGGGCGAGCTGCGGGTTGCGGTAGATCAGCGCGGCGCAGTCGAAGGGGGCGAACAGCCACTTGTGCGGGTCGACCACGAAGGAGTCGGCGTGCTCGATGCCGTTGTAGCGCTCGCGCACCGAGGGGGCGAACAGGCCCGCGCCGCCGTAGGCGCCGTCCACGTGGAACCACAGGTCGCGCTCGCGGGCGACCTCGGCCAGGCCGGCGAGGTCGTCGACGATGCCCTCGTTGGTGGTGCCGCCGGTGCCGACGACCGCGATCACCGTCTCGGGGTTCGGGTCGGCCGCCAGCGCGGCGCGCAGCGCCTCACCGGTGAATCGCCGGTTCACGGTCGGGACCTTGAAGGCCTCGACGCCGATGATGTTGAAGGTGTTCTTCACCGAGGAGTGCACCTGGTCGGCGACGGCTATCCGCAGCCGCGCCTCCGGGCCGACGCCCAGGCGGCGGCGGGCGGTGTCGCGGGCGACCACGAGGGCGGAGAGGTTGCCCGCCGAGCCGCCGGAGACGAAGGTGCCGCCGGCCGTCTCGGGCATGCCCGCGCGGTCGGCGATCAGGCGCAGCACCTGGTTCTCGGCGGCGATCGCGCCGGCCGCCTCCAGCCAGGAGATGCCCTGCAGGGAGGCGCAGGAGACCACCATGTCGAACAGCAGCGCGGCCTTGGTCGGGGCGCACGGGATGAAGGACAGGTAGCGCGGGCTGTCGGCGGAGATGACCGCGCGGGACAGCTCGTGGTCGTAGAGCTTGAGCACGTCGGCCGGGTTGTTGCCGTCCTGGTTCAGCAGGCCGGACAGCTGGGCGCGCAGGTGCTCGCCGTCACCGGGGTGGTCGAGCGGGACGGGGTCGTACTGCAGCCGCTCCCGCATGTAGTCGAAAACCAGGTCGACCAGTTCGTTGTCGGGCCGGTGCATGCGGTCGGGGGCTGCGGACACGGCGGGTCCCTCTCGGCTGTGGGGTGTCGGGGGTCAGGATCCGGCCCGGCCGGCGGGGGACTTCACCGCGACGACCGGACGTGATCAGCGTAGGCAGCCGGAGTGCTTCGCCGCGCGTCGGAACGCGGCTGGTCAGGCAGGTTTCGGGCGTCTTCGGGCCGGTCCGCGCAGGATTCCTGCGTACCCCGCCGGGGTCAGCCGATGAGCTGGGAGAGGACCACCGAGGAGCGGCTGCGCTGGACGCCGGGCTCGCGCCGGATCCGCTCGATGACGGCCTCCAGATGGCGCATGTCGGCGGCCCGCAGGTGGACCAGGGCGTCCGGGTCGCCGGTGACCGTCCAGGCCGCGACGACCTCCGGGAACTGCCGCAGGCTGGCCAGGATCTCCTCGGGGGCGGTGCGCTCGCGGCAGTAGACCTCGACGAAGGCCTCGGTCTGCCAGCCGAGGACGGACGGGTCGAGCACCACGGTGAAGCCCCGCACCACGCCGCGCGCCCGCAGCCGGTCGATCCGGCGGCGCACGGCGGTGGCGGAGAGGTTCACCTGCAGGCCGATCTCGGCGTACGAGGCGCGGCCGTCGCTGCCGAGCCGGGCGAGCAGGAGCCGGTCGGTCTCGTCCAGGTCGGCCCCGACCACCTCGTGTGCTCGGCTGCTGGTCATCGGTGCGGGGCTCCACGGGTCGTGCGGGGGTCGGCGGGGCGTCGCGGAGGCTGCTGCCGTTGCCGTCGCCATTGCCGAAACGGTTCGCCAACCATTCTGGCGGATGACCCGAACGAGTTCACCGCCGAAGGATGACGGGCCGGTGTCGGTCGGCGGGCAAACCGCCGGCCGGGGCGCGCCACGGCGCACCCGGAGGACGGTCCCGCCCCGGACGCGGCCCTCCGAGCGCCCTGCCGGCGGAAAGGTGGGGGCGACGGGCGGCCGGGGCCTTCGAAATATCGATTCGGACACGCCCGGACCCACCCAAATCGGTCAACCGGCTCCGATAGGGCCGATCCGGCGAGCGGTTCTCGTCACATCGACAGAACGGCCATCGTCACTCTGACGCGAACCGGTTATCATAGATAGCGTCAGATAGACGAAAAGGCTTCACCGCTTGATCGGCCGCACAGAAGGGCACCCGCCCGTGACCACCACCATCACCGAGACCTACGGCGTCGACCCCACTCCGACGCCGCTCGCTCTGCTGCTGCTCGGCCGTGAGGCCGACCCGAACAGCGAGCGCGGCGTCGAGTGCCCCGGTGACCTCCCGCCGGCCTCCGACCCGAACCTCGTGGAGCGCGCCCGGGCGGCCAAGGCCACGCTGGGCGACCGCGTCTTCATCCTCGGCCACCACTACCAGCGCGACGAGGTGATCGAGTTCGCCGACGTCACCGGCGACTCCTTCAAGCTCGCCCGCGACGCGGCGGCCCGTCCCGAGGCCGAGTACATCGTCTTCTGCGGTGTGCACTTCATGGCCGAGTCCGCGGACATCCTCACCACCGCGGCCCAGCAGGTCATCCTGCCGGACCTCGCGGCCGGCTGCTCGATGGCCGACATGGCCACCGCCGAGCAGGTCGCCGAGTGCTGGGACGCGCTGGCCGACGCCGGCATAGCCGACGTGACCGTCCCGGTCTCGTACATGAACTCCTCCGCCGACATCAAGGCCTTCACCGGCCGGCACGGCGGCACCATCTGCACCTCCTCCAACGCGAAGCGCGCCCTGGAGTGGGCGTTCGAGCAGGGCGAGAAGGTGCTCTTCCTGCCCGACCAGCACCTCGGCCGCAACACCGCGGTGCGCGACATGGGCCTCTCGCTGGACGACTGCGTCGTCTACAACCCGCACAAGCCGAACGGCGGCCTGACCGCCGAGCAGCTGCGGGACGCCAAGATGATCCTCTGGCGCGGCCACTGCTCGGTGCACGGCCGGTTCAGCCTGGACTCGGTGAACGACGTCCGCGCCCGGATCCCCGGCGTGAACGTCCTGGTGCACCCCGAGTGCAAGCACGAGGTCGTCGCGGCCGCCGACATGGTGGGCTCGACCGAGTACATCATCAAGGCGCTGGACGCCGCCGAGCCCGGCTCCAAGTGGGCCATCGGCACCGAGCTGAACCTCGTCCGCCGGCTGGCCAAGGCGCACCCGGACAAGGAGATCGTCTTCCTCGACCGCGCGGTCTGCTTCTGCTCGACCATGAACCGGATCGACCTGCCGCACCTGGTCTGGGCGCTGGAGTCGCTGGTCGAGGGCCGGGTGCCGAACGTGATCACCGTCGACCCGGAGACCGAGAAGCACGCCAAGGCCGCCCTGGACCGGATGCTGGCCCTGCCGTAGCCCGGCTGGTCGCGGCCCGCCCCGAGCCGTGTCGTGGGCGAGCGGGCGAGCCCCCGCCCCGAGCCGTGTCACGGGCGAGCGGGCGAACAACAGCCGAAGGGCGGGCCCCCTCCTGGTGGAGGGGGCCCGCCCTTTCGTCTGGCAGCAGTCGCAGCGTTACTCGGGGAAGCCCGGGATCACGCCCTCGCCGTCGGCCATCAGCAGCTCGCGGACCTCGTCGATCGTCGCGTCGGCGCTCGGCAGGATCAGCTCGGACGGCTCCAGCGAATCCAGCGGCACCGGGGTGCCGAACTGCTTCACCGCGTCCAGCAGCTTGCCGTAGGCCCGACGGAAGAGTTCGTCGTCCCCGGACTCCACTGCGGTGACGAGCTCGGAGTCGAGCTCGTTGAGCAGGTTCAGGTGGTCCTCGCCCACCTCGAACTGCCCCTCACCCATGACCCTCATGATCATGCCGTGCGTCTCCCTGGTTCGTGGGGTGGAGCTCAGATCACTTGTTGTAGTTGATGCGCGGGGTGTCCTGCTGCTGCTGCGGCTGGGCCTCCGGCCGGCCCTGCTCGATCGCGGCCGGGCCCGAGGCGGGACCGCCGGACAGCTCGGCCTTCATCCGGGCCAGCTCCAGCTCGACGTCGGAACCACCGGCGACGCGCTCCAGCTCGGCCTCGATGTCGTCCTTGCGGCCGAGACCGCTGGCGTCGTCGAGCGCACCGGAAGCGAGCAGCTCGTCGATGGCACCGGCCCGGGCCTGCATCTGGGCGGTCTTGTCCTCGGCACGCTGGATCGCCAGGCCGACGTCGCCCATCTCCTCGGAGATGCCCGAGAAGGACTCGGCGATGCGGGTCTGCGCCTGCGCGGCGGTGTACGTCGCCTTGATGGTCTCCTTCTTGGTGCGGAAGGCGTCCACCTTGGCCTGCAGCCGCTGGGAGGCGAGGGTGAGCTTCTCCTCCTCGGCCTGCAGCTGCTGGTACTGGGTCTCCAGATCGGTGATCTGGGACTGCATGTTGGCCTTGCGGGTCAGCGCCTCGCGCGCGAGGTCCTCGCGGCCGAGGGACAGCGCCTTGCGGCCCTGGTCCTCGTACTTGGCCGACTGCTGCTGGAGCTGGGTCAGCTGGAGTTCGAGACGCTTGCGCGAGGTCGCGACGTCCGCGACACCGCGCCGTACCTTCTGCAGCAGTTCCAGCTGCTTCTGGTACGAATAGTCGAGCGTCTCACGCGGATCCTCCGCCCGATCCAAGGCCTTGTTCGCCTTGGAGCGGAAGATCAGCCCCATACGCTTCATGATTCCGTCGCTCATGGGCCTCGGGTGCCCCCTTCTCCGGCCTGCGGTCTCTATCTCGTTACCAGACACGACGAGTGTATGTGCAGCGAGCCCATCGCCGCAGTGCACCTGCCTGCAACAAGACTGCTACAGCGACCAGTGGCGTTTCCTCATCCCCCGGGTGGATCCGCCCCTCATCCCCCCCATCGTCCATCCGACTGATCCCCTACGGGAAGCCCCCGGGAAACCCGGTTCCGGCGGCTTCCTGCCGGTATCGATATGCGTTCGGTTCCGAGGGCACCCGTGGAAGCGGCTCCGCACCCCGTACGCTGGTGGTGTGTTCCGACGCCGTTCAGATGATGCCGCCGCCTCCGCCACCGTGCTGGAGAAGCAGGACGAGACGACCCAGGCCCGCCACCCCGAGGCCAAGAAGGGCCGCCCCACCCCCAAGCGCAACGAGGCCGCGGCCAACCGACGCGCCCGGGTGACGGTGCCCAAGGACCGCAAGGAGGCCACCCGCCAGGCGCGCGAGCAGATGCGGAGCGAGCGCGAGAAGCAGCGCCAAGCGCTGATGAACGGCGACCAGCGCCACCTCCCGGCCCGTGACAAGGGCCCGGTGCGCAAGTTCGCCCGCGACTACGTGGACGCCCGCTGGTCGCTCGCCGAGTTCTTCCTCCCCGCCGCCGTCGTCATCCTGGTGCTCAGCATCATCAAGGTGACCCAGCTGCAGGTGCTCTCCACGCTGCTGTTCCTGCTGTTCTTCGTCTTCGTGATCCTGGACTTCGTCCGCCTCGGCCTGGGCCTGCGCAAGCAGCTCGCCGAGCGCTTCCCGAACGAGAACACCCGCGGCGCGGTCGCCTACGGGATCATGCGCACCCTGCAGATGCGCCGCCTGCGCCTGCCCAAGCCGCAGGTGCGGCGCGGGGAGAAGCCCTGACCGCCGAACCGGTCGACTCCGGCTGGGCCCCGCCCTCCTGGGAGGGGCCCGGCCTGTACGCGCTGCCGGGGCAGGGCCACGGCGGCCACGACCGGCTGGCCCAGGAGCGACGGCTGCCCTCGCGCAGCGGATCCTTCGCCGGCGGCACCGCCGCCTGGCTGGACCGGCTCGGCGGACTGCGCAACTTCGTCCGCCAGGAACTCGTCTCCCGCCAGCTCGCCGAACAGCTGGCCGGCCGCGCCGGGCAGCGGGTGCTCGACATCGGCTGCGGCCAGGGCACCCAGGCGCTGCGGCTGGCCCGGGCCGGTCACTACGTCACCGGGATCGACTCGGACCCGGTCGCGCTCGGCGTCGCCCAGGGGGCGCTCGCCGAGGAACCCGAGGAGGTCCGCGGCCGGCTGCAGCTGCTCAGCGGCGACGGCCACCAGTGCGGGCGCTGGTTCGGCCCGCGCAGCTTCGACGTGGTGCTCTGCCACGGCGTCCTGATGTACCTGCCCGACCCGGACCCGATGATCGCCTCGCTGGCCCGGCTGCTGGCGCCCGGCGGGCTGCTCTCGCTGCTGGTCCGCAACCGCGACGCCCTCGCCCTGCGGCCCGCCGCCGCCGGGGACTGGCGGGCCGCCCTGCACGCCTTCGAGAGCGACCGGTACTACAACCGGCTCGGACTGGCCGCCCGGGCCTACCGGCTCGCCGACCTCTCCGTCACCCTCTCCGAGGTGTCGGTGCCGATCCGGCACTGGTACGGCGTGCGGGTCTTCACCGACAACGCCCCCGACGACGCGGCCCCGCCGGTGGACGGGCGGCAGCTGGCCCAGCTCCTCGAAGCCGAGGACCGGGCCGGCCGCACCGACCCGTACCGGCAGGTCGCCGCGCTGCTGCACGTGATCGGGTCGAAGTAGACCCGCCGGGCCCGCTCACCGTGCGGGCCCGCCGAGGGGCCTACCCCTCGTGCAGGCTCATCGCGTAGATCACCCGGTCGTCCTCCAGGAGCACCGCGGTGTCGACGCCGTCCTCCGCGAGCTGCTTCCAGGTCTCCCCGATCCAGGTCTCGGCGTCGCCCTGACCGGCGAACTCCTCCTGGCCGGCGTCGGTCGTCGCCGCGCTGCCGTCCGCCTTCTCGTACCGCCACGTCCACGCCATGCCCGGCTCCTCCCACCGACGACGCTGCCTGTAGTTGCTGCGCACCTTAGCCTGCCCGGCCCGATCTTCCGTATGCCTCGTCCGGACGCCCCGTCCGGCAGGATGGGCGGCATGGCGACCCTCCCCCCGCTCCCCCGCACGCTGCTGCTCGGCGGCGCCCGGTCCGGCAAGTCCACCCGCGCCGAGCAGCTGCTCGCCGACCGGCCGGACGTCCTGTACGTGGCCACCGGCGGCACCCGGGACGGCGACGCCGAGTGGGCCCAGCGGGTCTCCCTGCACCGGGAGCGCCGGCCGGCGAGCTGGCGCACCGCCGAGACCTGCGACCTGGAGGCCGTGCTGGCCGACACCGCCGACCCGGCGCCGGTCCTGATCGACTGCCTGGCGCTCTGGCTGACGTCCGTGATGGACGAGTGCGGGGCCTGGGACGACGAGGCCTGGGCGGACCGGGCCGAGGCCGCGGTGCAGCGGCGCTGCGAGGCGCTGGCGACGGCCTGGGCCGCCACCGGGCGCACCGTCGTCGCGGTGAGCAACGAGGTCGGCATGGGTGTCGTCCCGGCCACCGCCGCCGGCCGCCGGTTCCGCGACACCCTGGGCCGGCTCAACATGGCCGTGGCGGACGCCTCCGAGCGGGTCCTGCTGGTCGTGGCCGGGCAGGTGCTGACCGTCAAGCCGGACGTCAAGCCAGCCGCGGGCTGAACACCTTCGGCGTGTAGCCTTCCGACCGATGGACACGACCGTGGATCTCGATACGTTCTCCTCGCTCGTCGAGCGCCCCGACGAGAGCGCCCGGCGGGCCGCCGACGAGCGCTGGCAGGCGGCCGACCGCCCGCGCGGCGGGCTCGGCAAGCTGGAGGAGCTGGGCAGCTGGCTCGCCTCCGTACAGGGGCGCTCCCCGGTGCTGCCGGTCTCCGCGCCCAAGGTGCTGCTGTTCGCCGCCGACCACGGCGTGGCCGCGCTCGGGGTGTCCCGGATGCCCGCCCGCGGCGGCACCGCGGCCCGGGTGCGGGACGTCCTGGACGGCACCGCGCCGGTGGCCAGGCTGGCCGCGCGCTACGGCGCCGAGGTGCGGGTGGTCGACGTCGCGGTGGACGCCGATCCCGCCGACTTCCCGGACGAGGTGGTCGCCCACCGGATCCGGCGCGGCTCCGGCCGGATCGACGTCGAGGACGCGCTCACCGCGGAGGAGACCGTCCGGGCCTTCCGGGCCGGCATGGCCGTCGCCGACGAGGAGGCCGACGCCGGCACCGACCTGGTGCTGCTCGGCGACCTCGGCGTGGGCGCCACCACCGTGGCCGGCGTCCTGGTCGGCGCGCTGTGCGGGACGGACGCGGCCGCGGTCACCGGACGCGGCTCCGGGATCGACGACCGGGTGTGGATGGTCAAGTGCGCCACCATCCGGGACTCGCTGCGGCGGGCCCGGCCGGTGCTCGGCGACCAGCTGGCGCTGCTCGGCACCACCGGCGGGGCCGACTTCGCGGCGATCACCGGCTTCCTGCTGCAGGCGGCCGTCCGACGGCTGCCGGTGGTCCTGGACGGCGTGGTCTCGGCGGCCTGCGCGCTGGTCGCGCAGCGGATCGCCTTCCGGGCGCCGGAGTGGTGGCGGGCCGGGCAGTCCAGCGGCGAGCCCGCCCAGGCGAAGGCGTACGACCGGCTGACCCTGACGCCGTTGCAGGACCAGGGGATCACCATGGGCGAGGGCGTCGGCGCGCTGCTGGCGCTGCCGCTGCTGCAGGCGGCGGGGGACGCGCTCGCGGACGAGGCGCCGAGGCCGTTCGTCCCGGCGGCGGCGAAGCAGCCCGCGGAGCCGCCGAAGCTGCCGTCGGCGGCGGACCTGCTGCGGAAGCTGTAGCGAACCGCCCCCGCCCCCGGACGCCGGTCGGAGAACGCCCCTGCGAAGGGGCGTTCTCGCTGTTGAGAGGAGTGCGCTCATGACGGACCCCGGCGGTCGGGCCACCTGGGCGGACGGGCTGCGGTTCGGGTTCGGGACGCTGTCCGTGCTGCGGGTGCGGGTGGAGCGGTGGGACCGGGCGGCGGGCGCGCGGGCGATGGTGACGGCTCCGGTGGTGGGGCTGGCCCTCGGGGCGGTGGCGGCCGCGGCCGGGGCGCTGGTCGCCTGGCGGGCCGGCGGTCCGCTCGGGGCGGTGACCGCGGTGGGGGTGCTCGCCGGTCTGACCCGGGGGCTCCACCTGGACGGCCTGGCGGACGTCGCGGACGGGCTGGGCAGCGGCAAGCCGGCCGAGGACGCGCTGCGCGTCATGAAGCAGTCGGACATCGGCCCGTTCGGCGTGCTGACCCTGGTCCTGGTGCTGCTGGCCCAGGTCGCCGCGCTGGCCGGACAGTTCGGACACTCGCCGCTGCGCGGCGCGCTCGCGGTGGCCGCCGCCGCGGCGGCCGCCCGGTGCGCGCTCGCCTGGGGCTGTCTGCGGTCGGTTCCGCCCGCCCGGCCGGGCGGGCTGGGCGCGATGGTGGCGAGCACGGTGACGCCCGCCGGGGCGGTCGCCGCGACGGCCGGCACCGCGCTCGCCCTGGCCGCGGCCGGGCTGCTCGACGGATGGTCAGTTCTCCGCCTCCCGCTGGCCCTTGCGCTCGGCCTGGGCTGCGCCCGACTGCTGCTGGGACGGTGCGTGCGGCGGTTCGGCGGGATCACCGGGGACGTGCTCGGGGCGATGGCGGAGACCGCCGCGACGGGCACGCTGTTCGCCCTGGCGTTGCTCGGCTGACACCGGGCGGCGCGTGATCCCAGCATGCGGACTACCATGCGTGGAGCACCGCAGCCCTGCACCGTGGCAGGTCCTGCCCGCCCGGCGAGCTCCGTGGAGCCGGGGCCTCTGGTGTGCACGGCCGCCTCCCGCGGACGCGCACACCAGGGGCCCCGGACCCGGAGCCCCGCCGACGGACGGCCTGCGACGGCGGGCTGCGCGCCGGTGCGGCAGCCTCGCCGCCTCCGGCCGTGGACCGCGAAAGAACAGGACGCATTACGTGACTGCATTGTCTGTGAGCACCTCCTCCGCCGCCTCGCTGCGCGCGGACGCCCTGGTGGTCGGTGTCGCCAAGGGCCCGAAGGGCATCGTGCTGACCTCCGGCTCCGAGGCCGTCAACGAGGCGTTCGAGGGCAAGCTGGCCGAGGTCCTCAGCACCCTGGGCGCGACCGGCGCCGAGGGCGAGGCCGTGAAGGTCCACTCCCCCGCCGGCCTGAAGGCCGCGCTCGTGCTCGCGGTCGGCCTCGGCGAGGCCGGCGAGGAGGGCCACGAGCTGGAGTCGCTGCGCCGCGCCGCCGGTGTCGCCGCCCGCACCCTGGCCGGCGCCAAGAAGGTCGCGCTGGCCCTGCCCGCCGAGTCCGCCGCGGAGATCGAGGCGGTCGCCCTGGGCGGCCTGCTCGGCTCGTACGCCTTCGGCACGTACAAGGGCAACGGCAACGGCAAGGAGCCGGTCGGCGAGCTGGTCCTGCTGGCCGCCCGCAAGGGCAGCAAGGACGCCAAGGCCGCCGTGGAGCGCGCCGCCGCGCTCGGCGAGGAGATGAACCGCGCCCGCGACCTGGTGAACACCGCGCCGAACGACCTGAACCCGAAGAGCTTCGCCGCGATCGCCCAGGCGGCCGGCAAGGAGCACGGCCTCAAGGTCGAGGTGCTGGACGAGAAGGCGCTGACCAAGGGCGGCTTCGGCGGCCTGATGGGCGTCGGCGTCGGCTCGACCAACCCGCCCCGCCTGGTGAAGGTGGCCTACACCCACCCGAAGGCCAAGGCCACTCTGGCGTTCGTCGGCAAGGGCATCACCTACGACTCGGGCGGCATCTCGCTGAAGCCGGCCGGCCACAACGAGACCATGAAGTGCGACATGGCCGGCGCCGCCGCCGTGTTCGCCGCCGTGGTGGCCGCCAAGCGGCTGGGCCTGACCGTCAACGTGACCGCCTGGCTGGCGCTGGCCGAGAACATGCCGTCCGGCTCCGCCACCCGCCCGGGCGACGTGCTGCGGATGTACGGCGGCAAGACCGTCGAGGTCCTGAACACCGACGCCGAGGGCCGCCTGGTGCTGGCCGACGCCATCGTGCGGGCCGGCGAGGAGAACCCCGACGTCATCGTCGACGTGGCCACCCTGACCGGCGCCATGGTGCTGGCCCTGGGCAACCGCACCTTCGGCGTGATGTCCAACAGCGACGAGCTCCGCGACGACCTGCACGCCCTCGCGGGCGAGGTGGGCGAGCAGTCCTGGCCGATGCCGCTGCCCGCCGACCTGCGCAAGGGCATGACCGAGTCGACCATCGCCGATCTGGCCAACATGGGCGAGCGGATGGGCGGCGGCCTGGTGGCCGGTCTGTTCCTGAAGGAGTTCGTGGCCGAGGGCATCGACTGGGCGCACCTGGACATCGCCGGTCCGGCGTTCCACGAGGGCGCCCCGTACGGCTACACCCCGAAGGGCGGCACCGCGAGCGCGGTGCGCACCCTGGTCCGCTTCGCCGAGCGGACGGCGAACGGCAAGGCCTGA
This sequence comes from Kitasatospora xanthocidica, assembly GCF_014656195.1. Lineage (GTDB taxonomy): Bacteria > Actinomycetota > Actinomycetes > Streptomycetales > Streptomycetaceae > Kitasatospora > Kitasatospora xanthocidica. Next base: position 398,780 of record NZ_BNBY01000004.1, read on the forward strand.
TCAGCCACCCGCTGCGACGGGGCCCGGCGCGCTTGCGCCGGGCCCCGTCGGCGTTCCGGCCCGGCCCGGCCGGCGTTCGCGCCCGGCCCGGCGGGCGTTCGGTGCCGGCCCCGCCGGCGTTCGGCCGGGTTACCTGCGAGTAGGGCGTGGTGGCGCGGCGCACCCCTGTTCGCTGCGGGCGAAACTTTGTTCCACAGTGCGGAAGAGGTGGCGGCGGCCGGGGCGGAAGACGCCCGTCCGGCGGCTGTCAATACCGCTCTGAGCTGCGATGATGCCCATCCGTGGAGGCCATTCCCGCCCCCGTGACCACTCCGTGGGACACCCCTGGGGTGGCCCCGGACATCAGCCACCGCGAACAAGTGCGAAGATGTATTTCCGGCACGACTGGGCGCCCCACAAAGGCTTCCGACCCACCGGACCGTACCGGCCCGGCGACCCACCCCATTGCATGGAGGACGTGACGTGGCGAACGACGCCAGCACCGTTTTCGACGTAGTCATTCTCGGAGGCGGAAGCGGCGGTTACGCCGCGGCGCTCCGCGCCGCTCAGCTGGGCCTGAGCGTCGCCCTGGTCGAGAAGGGGGAGCTGGGCGGCACCTGCCTGCACCGCGGCTGCATCCCGACCAAGGCGCTGCTGCACGCCGCCGAGATCGCGGACGAGACGAAGGAGGCCGCCGAGTTCGGCGTGCTGGCCACCTTCCAGGGCATCGACATCAACGGCGTCCACAAGTACAAGGACGACGTCATCGCCGGCCTGTACAAGGGTCTGCAGGGCCTGGTGGCGTCCCGCAAGGTCACCTTCGTCCAGGGCGAGGGCAAGCTCTCCTCGCAGACCTCGGTGGATGTCAACGGCCAGCGCATCGAAGGCCGCCACATCGTCCTGGCCACCGGTTCCGTGCCGCGCTCGATCCCGGGCCTGGAGATCGACGGCAACCGCGTGATCTCCTCGGACCACGCGCTCAAGCTCGACCGCATCCCGAAGTCGGTCGTCATCCTCGGTGGCGGCGTCATCGGCGTCGAGTTCGCCTCGGTCTGGAAGTCCTTCGGCGTCGAGGTCACCATCGTCGAGGCGCTGCCGCACCTCGTGCCGCTGGAGGACGAGAACTCCTCCAAGCTGCTGGAGCGCGCGTTCCGCAAGCGCGGCATCAAGTTCGAGCTGAAGGCCCGCTTCTCGGGCGTCGAGTACACCGAGACCGGTGTCCGCGTCTCCACCGAGAACGGCAAGCAGATCGACGCCGACCTGCTGCTCGTCGCCATCGGCCGCGGCCCGGTCTCGGCCGGCCTCGGCTACGAGGAGAACGGCGTCGCGATGGACCGCGGCTACGTCCTGGTCGACGAGTACATGCGCACCAACGTGCCCACCATCTCCGCCGTCGGCGACCTCGCCCCGACCCTGCAGCTGGCCCACGTCGGCTTCGCCGAGGGCATCCTGGTCGCCGAGCGCCTGGCCGGCCTCAAGCCGGTGCCGATCGACTACGACGGCGTCCCGCGCGTGACGTACTCCAACCCCGAGGTCGCCTCCGTCGGCATCTCCGAGGCCAAGGCCGTCGAGCTGTACGGCAAGGACAAGGTCGTCACCCTCAAGTACAACCTGGCCGGCAACGGCAAGAGCAAGATCCTGAAGACCGCCGGCGAGATCAAGCTCGTCCAGGTCAAGGACGGCGCCGTGGTCGGTGTCCACATGGTCGGCGCCCGCATGGGCGAGCAGGTCGGCGAAGCCCAGCTGATCTACAACTGGGAGGCCCTGCCGGCCGAGGTCGCGCAGCTCATCCACGCGCACCCGACCCAGTCCGAGGCCCTGGGCGAGGCGCACCTGGCGCTGGCCGGCAAGCCGCTGCACGCGCACGACTGATCGCGCCCCACCCCCCTTTTCCGGTACTTCCCGTACGCAAGTACTCCGTACGCAAGACTTGATAGGAGTCGCTGAAACCATGGCGGTCTCAGTAACACTGCCCGCGCTGGGCGAGAGCGTTTCCGAGGGCACCGTCACCCGTTGGCTGAAGGCCGAGGGTGAGCGTGTCGAGGTCGACGAGCCGCTGCTCGAGGTGTCGACCGACAAGGTCGACACCGAGATCCCGGCCCCGGCTTCCGGCATCCTCTCCTCGATCAAGGTCGGCGAGGACGAGACCGTCGAGGTCGGCGCCGAGCTGGCGATCATCGACGACGGCACCGGTGCCCCGGCCGCCGCCCCGGCCCCCGTCGCCGAGGCCGCGCCCGCCGCCGCCCCGGCTCCGGTCGCCGCTCCGGCTCCGGTCGCCGCTCCGGCCCCGGTTGCCGAGGCCCCCGCCGCCGCTCCGGCCGGCGACGCCACCCCGGTGCTGCTGCCCGCCCTGGGCGAGTCCGTCACCGAGGGCACCGTCACCCGCTGGCTGAAGGCCGAGGGTGAGACGGTCGAGATCGACGAGCCGCTGCTCGAGGTCTCCACCGACAAGGTCGACACCGAGATCCCGTCGCCGGTCGCCGGCACCCTGGTGAAGATCCTGGTCGGCGAGGACGAGACCGCCGAGGTCGGCGCCCAGCTCGCGCTGATCGGTGCCGCGGGTGCGGTCGCCGCCGCTCCGGCTGCCGCTGCCCCGGCCCCCGTGGCCGCCCCGGCTCCGGTCGCCGCCCCGGCTCCCGTGGCCGCTCCGGCCCCCGTTGCCCCGGCCGCTCCGGCTCCGGCTCCGGTTGCCGCTGCCCCGGCCCCCGTGGCCGCCCCGGCTCCGGTCGCCGCTCCGGCTCCCGTTGCCCCGGCTGCTCCGGCTGCTCCGGCCGCCGACAGCGGTGACGCCTACGTCACCCCGCTGGTGCGCAAGCTCGCCGCCGAGCACGGTGTCGCGCTGTCCTCCGTCGCCGGTACCGGCGTCGGCGGTCGCATCCGCAAGCAGGACGTCATCGCCGCCGCGGAGGCCGCCAAGGCCGCTCCGGCCCCGGTCGCCGCTGCCGCCCCGGCCGCCGCGCCGAAGGCCGCCGCCGCGCCGTCCGCCCTGCGCGGCCAGACGGTCAAGATGACCCGCATGCGCAAGGTCATCGGCGACAACATGATGAAGGCCCTGCACGAGCAGGCCCAGCTGACCAGCGTGGTCGAGGTGGACGTCACCAAGATCATGTCGCTGCGCGGCAGGGCCAAGGACTCCTTCCTCGCCCGCGAGGGCGTGAAGCTGTCCCCGATGCCGTTCTTCGTCAAGGCCGCCGCCCAGGCGCTGAAGGCCCACGCGGTCGTCAACGCCCGGATCAACGACGCCGAGGGCACCATCACCTACTTCGACACCGAGAACATCGGTATCGCGGTGGACTCCGAGAAGGGTCTGATGACCCCGGTCATCAAGGGTGCGGGCGACCTCAACATCGCCGGCATCTCGAAGAAGACCGCGGAGCTGGCCGGCAAGGTCCGCGACAGCAAGATCACCCCGGACGAGCTGTCCGGCGCGACCTTCACCATCAGCAACACCGGCTCGCGCGGTGCGCTGTTCGACACCGTGATCGTGCCGCCGAACCAGGCCGCGATCCTGGGCATCGGCGCCACCGTCAAGCGCCCGGTGGTCATCGAGGCCGACGGCGGCACCGCCATCGGCATCCGTGACATGACCTACCTGTCGCTCTCCTACGACCACCGCCTGGTGGACGGCGCCGACGCCGCCCGCTACCTGGTCGCGGTCAAGGAGATCCTGGAGGCCGGCGAGTTCGAGGTCGAGCTCGGCCTCTGACCCCTCCACGGTCCCGCCGGAACCCCGCGTCGTCCCCGGACGGCGCGGGGTTCCGCCGTTCCCGGCCGAAGACGGGCTCCGGGCCACGCCGGGTCGTGGCATGCGCGGACGCGGCCGAACGGGGATGCTTGAGCGGTGATGGACGAGACCGACTTCTGGCAGATCATCGACGACACCCGGGAGGCCGCCGACGGCGATCCCGACGAACAGGCCGACCGGCTGGTGGAGCGGCTCGTCCAACTGACCCCGGACGACGTGATCGACTTCGCCCGGCTCTTCGAGGCCCGGTTCGGCCGCGCCTACCGCTACGACCTGTGGGGCGCCGCCTACCTGCTGCTGGACGGCGCCTCCGAGGACACCTTCGACTACTTCCGCTGCTGGCTGATCGGCCAGGGCCGGGAGGTCTTCGAGGGCGGGCTGACCGAGCCGGACGACCTGGCGGACCTGCTGCCCGAGTTCGACGAGGAGGAGGACGGCGAGGCCGAGGACCTCGGCTACGCCGCCGACGAGGCGTACGAGCAGCTGACCGGGCTGCCGCTGCCCGAGGTGGGCGGCCGGCAGGCCGGACGGCCGTCCGGGGCGGCGCTGGACTTCGACGACCCGGACGTCATGGCGAAGCGCTTCCCCAAGCTGTGGGAGCGGTACGGGGACTGAGGCCGCCGCTCTGCCCCGCCCCCTGCCGCCCGGTCGCCCGTCGTGGGCTTCCGGGCGGCCGGCCTCAGGCGGAGCTGCCGGAGGAGCTGTCCTGCTTGACGCCCTTGAGGATCTGGTCCAGCACCGAGACGTCGGGCGCGGACGGGTCGTCGTCCACGCCGCCCTCGAAGACCACGTAGCCGCCGCCCTTGGCCGGGACGGCGGCCAGCACCACGTAGCCCTGGGTGCCGTCCGAGGTGCGGACGTGCCAGCGCGTGGCGTAGCCGAGCACGCCGGCGACGCTGACGTAGCCGGAGCCGGAGTCGGTGTGCGAGGTGATCCCGGTGAAGATCTGCCCGGCGTAGGTGGCCATGGTGGTGTCGGCGGCCGCCTTGGGGGTGGTGCCCTGGACGGTGTCCTTCTCGACCGAGAACTGGCCGCGGATGCAGGAGTTGCCGTCCGCGCAGGTGTAGCGGCCGCTGCCGAGGAAGACCGTCGAGTGCGCGCCGTCCGTCGCCGCGTCCCAGCCCTCGAAGACCGGGACGGTGATCGCGTGCTGCGGGTCGGGGACGGTGGTCTTGAGGACCGGCGCGGGCTTGGGCGCCGGCACCGTGGGGCTGGTGGTGGGCCGGGTCGGGGTCGGGCTGGGGCTCGGGGAGGGGCCGTCGCCGCGGGTGACGGTGACCGTGGGGTTCGGGGTCGGGTCCGCCTTCGGGTCACCGCCGCCGGTGAGCATGATGCCGGCGATGATCCCGCCCACGGTGAGCAGGGCGACCGAGATTCCGATGATCACACCGGTGTTGTTCTTGGCGGGGGCCGGTGGCGGGTAGCCCGGCCCCGGGTAGCCGTAGCCGGCGCCCTGGCCCGCCGGGTAGCCGGCCTGGCCCGGGTACCCGGCCTGGCCGGGGTAGCCCTCCTGGCCGGGGTAGCCGTACGCCGGGGCCTGGGCCTGAGGGGGCTGGGCGCCGTCCTGGCCCGGGTAGCCGTAGGCCGGGGGCTGGGCGCCGCCCGGGTACCCGTAGCCGGGCTTCTGCTCGGAGGACTGCCACGTCTGCGTCGGGGCGTCGGGGAGCCCGCCCGCGACGCCGCCCTGGAGCGGTCGGACCTCGCTGGTCCAGGCGTTGCCGTCCCACCAGCGCTCGTGACCGGGGGTGCCGTCCGCACCCGGGACCGGGTACCACCCGGGAGGCGTCGAGTTGCTCACGGCCGTACCGTACCCGGCGCGGCGGCGGTCCAGACAGGGCGGGTGTGTCACGACTCTGCACCGCCTCCGCACCGCTCCCGCGCCGCTTCCGCACACCGTCCGGGGGCCCGGCGGAGGGTCGGGGAACCGGCCTCAGTCGACCAGTCGGCGGGCCATCAGGACGTCGTCCGCGTAGCGGCCGTCGATCAGGAACTCCTCCGCCAGCGTGCCCTCGACGACGAAGCCGCAGCTCTCGTAGAGGCGGCGGGCCGGGGCGTTCCAGCCGAGCACCCGCAGGGTCATCCTCCGGGCGCCCCCGGCGCGGGCCGCCGCGCAGGCCGCCTCGACCAGGCGCCGGCCGATCCCCCGGCCGCGGACGGTGCCGTCGACGGCCAGGCCCTGGATCTGGCGGACGTGCCGGTTGCAGGCCAGCGGGGTGGGCGGGATCTGGCGGACGTAGCCGACGATCCGGCCGTCCAGGACGGCCAGCAGGAACTGCTCGGGGGCGTGGCGCTCGTCGAAGACCCCGTCCTCGGCGGGCGGCCGCGGCGAGACGTCGGACAGGGTGGACCAGCTGGCGCGGTTGAGGACGGCGAGCTCGCGGTCGTCCTCGGCCCGCGCCGGACGGATGATCAGATCGTCAGCGGGCATGCGCGCCATGCTAGTGAGACGGATGAGCACGTGACAGACGTGTGTGGACTGCGAGGATGGACCCATGCGCATCGCAGTCACGGGTTCCACGGGTTTGATCGGTTCGGCGCTCGTCCGCTCCCTGCTGGCGGACGAGCATGAGGTGGTCCGGTTGGTCCGGCACCGGTCCAGGACGGGCCCGCAGCCGGACGGCTCCACGGCCATCGGCTGGAACCCGCTGCTCGGCGAGATCGACCGGGACGGGCTGGCCGGGGTCCAGGCGGTGGTGCACCTGGCCGGCGCCGGGGTCGGCGACCACCGCTGGACGGACGCCTACAAGCGGGAGATCCGGGAGAGCCGGGTCCTGGGCACCGAGACGCTGGCCGTCGCGCTGGCCGAGCTGAAGGAGCCGCCGCAGGTCCTGGTGAGCGCCTCCGCGGTCGGCTGGTACGGCCAGACCGGCGACCGGGTGATCGACGAGGACTCCCCCGCCGGCGACGACTTCCTGGCCGAGGTCTGCGTGGAGTGGGAGGCCGCCGCCCGGCCCGCCGAACGGGCCGGGATCCGGGTCGTCCACCCCCGCACCGGGATGGTGCTCTCCTCGGCCGGCGGGGCCGGCGGGCGGCTGTTCCCGCTGTTCCGGCTCGGCCTGGGCGGCCGGCTCGGCAGCGGGCGGCAGTACTGGAGCTTCATCTCGCTGCACGACCAGGTGGCCGCGCTGCGCTTCCTGCTCGACCACGACGACCTCTCCGGCGCCTTCAACCTGACGTCGCCGCGCCCGGCGACCAACGCCGAGCTGACCACCGCGCTCGGCCGGGCGCTGCGGCGGCCGACGCTGTTCCCGGTGCCGGAGGCGGTGCTGAAGGTGGTGCTGGGCGAGCTGGCGGTCGAGGTGGTCGGCAGCCACCGGGTGGTGCCCCGGCGGTTGTCGGACGCGGGCTTCCGCTTCACCCACCCGGACGTGTACTCGGCGGTGCTCGCGGCGCTGTGAGGCGGCGTCGCTCTCGGCGGTGCTCGCGGTGCCGTGGGACGGCGGTGCTCGCGGCGGTGCCGTGACGTACGCGTGCCGGGTGTCGTGCGTACCTCCGGCTACGGCATCCGCCCTGGCCAAGGGCATATGCCGGGCGGGGGCCGGACGGGGCTCCGGCAGGGGGCGCACGGGAGCACACGGCGGGCGCGTCGCACGCCCCCGGTGACCGTGCGCGCCCGCCGACCCCCGAACCCGGCCACCAGGGCGCACTGTCCGTGACCGCGCCCCTGCCCGGTGCCGCACAACCACGACCGGCCTTCGAATCCGGCTCGATGCGCTTGTCTGATGCTCACACTGACTGGGCATCACCCTCCTCGGACCGTGTCCCGGCACCCCGCTGCCTGCGTCGGCCGGAGCCCCGGGACCAGGGAGGGAGCACGCCCGTGCCCACGTACGACTTCACCCGCCGTGCCCGCCGGCCGTCCGACCCGGACGTCATCGTGGTCGGCGCCGGACTCGCGGGCCTGATCGCGGCCCGCGCGCTCACCGGCCACGGCCTCGCCGTTCAGGTCCTGGAGAGCGGCGACCGGATCGGCGGCCGCATGACCACCCGCGAGCTGGACGGATTCCGGCTCGACGACGGCGGCCACCTGCTGAACACCGCCTTCCCCGAGCTGCGCCGCGCGCTCGACCTCGACCGCCTCGACCTGCGCCCGCTCGCGCCCGGCGTGCTCGTGCACAGCGGCGGCCGCCGGTACCGCGCCGGGGACCCGCAGCTCACCGCCGCCCGGCAGGCCGCCACCCGCGCCCCGCTGGGCAGCCCACTGGACAAGGCCCGGCTGGCCAGCTGGCTCGGCCGGCTCGCCGCCACCCCGGTCGGGCGGCTCCAGGCCCGGCCGGAGACCACCGCCGCCCGCGCGCTGACCGGCCACGGCCTCGCCCCGCGCACGGTCGACGGCTTCCTGCGCCCGCTGCTCAGCGCCCTGCTCGGCGATCCGGCGCTCGGCACCAGCAGCCGGGTCGCCGACCTGGTGCTGCGCTCGTACGCCCGCGGACGGCTCTGTCTGCCCGCCGGCGGGATCGCGGCGGTGCCGGCCCAGCTGGCCGCCGCCCTGCCCGTCGGCACCGTCCGCACCGGGGTGCAGGTCACCTCGGTCGCGGCGGACGGCGTGGAGACCCGCGAGCACGGGCGGATAGGCGCCCAGGCCGTCGTCGTCGCCACCGACGCCCGCTCCGCCGCCGAGCTGCTGCCCGGACTGCGGCTGCCGGACTTCCACCCCGTCACGACCTTCTACCACGCGGCCGACCGGGCCCCGGTGGGCGAGGCCGTCCTGCTGCTCGACGGCGACCGGCCGAACGGGCACCCGCCGCTGGTCTCGCACTCGCTGGTGCTCAGCGAGCTGCACCCGTCCTACGCCCCGGCCGGCCAGGCACTGGTCGCCACCACCGTGCTCGGGCGGCGCGCCTTCGACCCGGGCGGCCCGGCCGGGCTGGAGCCCGCCGTCCGGGCCAGGCTCACCGAGCTCTACGGCACCTCGACGACGGACTGGCAGTTCCTCAGCGTGCGGCACGTCCCGGACGCGCTGCCCGCCATGCCGCCGCCGCACAACACCCGGCGCCCGGTGCGCCTGCTGGCCGGGCTGTACGTCGCCGGGGACCACCGGGACACCAGCACCGCGCAGGGCGCACTGGTCTCCGGGCGGCGGGCGGCCCGGGCGGTGCTGCGCGACCTCGGGGTGCCGGCCGGCGCCCGGGAGGCGGAGGCGGCGGCCTGAGCACCGCGCCGTCGGCGGCGGCGCACCGGGCGGTGCGGTTCGGCGCGGTTCGGCGCGGTTTGGCGCTCCTCCGCGGTGTCCGGACACGCCAGCGGTCTGCCGGGGTGACAGACCGACGGCGTGCCAGGATGCCGCTGTGACCGACCTGACCGATCTGCCGGGTATGACCGATCCGAGTGGTACGACCGATCCGCGCGGTACGACCGATCCGCGCGGTACGACCGATCCGCGCGGTGCGGCCGATCCGACCGTCCGGCCGGCGGAGCGGTGAGCACCGTCGCCGCGCAACCGCTGAACCTGCTCCTGATCCCCGCCGCGGCCGTGGCCGCGCCGCTGGTCGCCGACCGGTTGCTGCGGTGGATCGCCGTACCGACCGTCGTGGTCGAGATCGTGCTCGGAGTGCTGATCGGCCCGGACGTCCTGGGCTGGGCGAACGTCGACGAACTGGTCGACGCGCTCTCCCAGTTCGGCCTGGCCATGCTGATGTTCCTGGCCGGGTACGAGATCGACTTCGGCAAGCTGCGCGGCGGCCCGCTGAAACGGGCGGGCGCCGCGTGGCTGTTCTCGCTGGTCGTCGCCCTCGGTGTGGGCGCGCTGGTCAACCCCGATCCGCTGGACGGCGCCTTCGCCGGGCTGGTGCTCACCACCACCGCCCTCGGCACGATCCTGCCGATCCTGCGCGACTCCGGGGAACTGCCGACCCCGTTCGGCTCGCTGGTGATGGCCACCGGGGCGGTCGGCGAGTTCGCGCCGATCATCGCGATCGCCGTGCTGCTCAGCGGCAACTCCCCCGCCCGGACGGCGGTCATCCTCGGCGCCTTCGCGGTGATCACCGCCGTCGCCGTGCTCGGCGCCCGCCGCCCCCGCCCGGCCTGGAGCACCCGGCTCATCGAGCGGACCCTGCGCACCTCCGGGCAGTTCGCGATCCGCGCGGTGATCCTGGTGCTGGCCGCCATGGTCGCCGCCGCCCTCTGGCTCGACCTCGACATGCTGCTCGGCGCCTTCACCTCCGGGATCGTCTCCCGGCTGCTGCTCTCCGACATCCGGCGGGCCGAGGAGGAGGTGATCGAGGCCAAGCTGGAGGCCATCGGCTTCGGCTTCCTGGTGCCGGTCTTCTTCGTGGTCAGCGGGATGAACTTCGACCTGGACGCGCTGCTGGACGACCCGGGCACGCTGCTGCTCGTCCCGGTGTTCCTGCTGCTGTTCCTGGTGGTGCGCGGACTGCCGGCCGGACTGCTCGCCCCGGCCGGGCTCGGCCGGCGCGACCGCGCGGCGCTCACCCTGTACGGGGCGACGGCGCTGCCGCTGGTCGTGGTGATCACCACGATCGAGGTGGACGCCGGGCACCTGCCCTCCTCGACGGCGGCGGCGCTGGTCGGCGCCGGGATGCTGTCGGTGCTGGTGTTCCCGCTGGCCGCGCAACGGGTGCGCGGCGGTGCGCGGCCGGAGGCGGGGGACGGGCAGGAGCGGCCGAGGGTCCGGGCCGAGAGCTGGTAGGGCCCCGGCGGGACGCGCGGCCGCCGGGGAGCCGGCCGGACCCGGGCTCCCCCGTGCGCCGGGCCGGTCAGATCACCCCCGCCTGCCGGGCCGTCTCCTCGAAGGCGCGGGCCACCGGGCTGCCGCGGTAGGGGGTGAGGCGGCGGTGGAAGTCCCGGACGTACTCCAGCGAGCGCGCCGAGCGCATCTCGCCCGCCGCCCGCAGGGCGTCGGTGGCCATGGTGCAGGCCTCGTCGAGGTCCCCCATGCCGAGCCGGGCGGTGGCCAGCACCAGCCGGCAGAAGATCCGGCTGCGGGCGTAGGCGGGCGAGCGCAGCCGCAGCGACTTCTCGGCGTGCTGGGCGGCGGTGCGCCACTGCTGCAGGTCGCGGTAGCAGTGGGCGAACTCGTCGGAGAGCTGCGCCTCGTCGAAGTACCGCGCCCAGGCGGGCAGTTCGTCGCCCGTCCGGGAGGCCGCCAGGGCCCGCTCGGCGCGCACCAGGGCGGTGGTGCAGGAGCGGACGTCGCCCAGCAGGCCGTGCCCGCGGGCCTCGGCGGCGTGCATCAGCGACTGGACCACCGGCGGGACCGCGGTGCCCACGCCCTGCTGGGCGACCCGGGCGAGCTGGACCGCCTCCCGGCCGTGGCCGAGGTGGACGGCCTGCTGGCTCATCGTCACCAGGACGTAGCCGCCGAGCGCGCGGTCCCCGGCGGCCTGGGAGAGCCGCAGCGCCTGGACGAAGTAGCGCTGGGCGAGGCCGTGCGCGGCGATGTCGAAGGACGTCCAGCCGGCCAGCCTGGTCAGGTCGGCGACGGCGCCGAACAGGGCCCGGCCGATCTGCTCGCCGTAGCGGCCGCGCAGCATCGGCTCGGCCTCGCTCTCCAGGTAGCGGACCAGCGCCTGGCGGGCGTGGCCGCCGCCGTAGGCGTGGTCGAGCGCCCGGAAGAGGTCGCCGACGGCGCGGATGGCGGCGATGTCGCCGCGGCCGACCCGCAGCGCGGGACGGGACTCGCGGGCCGGGTCGGAGTACGGCGGCTCGACCGCGACCGGCGGGCGGCGGCTCTGGGTGGGCACCCGGCCGATGGTGGGAGCGGTGCCGGTCGTCCCGGCCGTGCTCCGCGCGGTGGGCGCGCCGGGGCCGCCGTGCAGGCCGGGGGCGCCGCCGACCGGTCCACGCGCCGGGCTCGTGGCGGACGCGCCGGGCGTGCCCTGCCCGGGCGCGCCGGTGGCGGCGGCCGTACCGGGCGGCGGCGGGCCGGTGGCGGTGTCCGGACGGGCCAGGGTGGAGCCGTCCCGGGCGACCCGCTCGTCGGTGCGGCCGATCAGCCAGTCCCGGCTGGGGACGACCAGGCCGGCCGGGGTGAAGGCGATCCGGCGCAGCTCGGACTGCGGGCCGTTGTCCTTGCGCCACATGCTCGCCACGATGTCCACCGCTTCCTGCGGGGTCTCGGCGAACTCCAGGCCGGCGTAGACCGGGGCGCAGGCGTCCAGGCCGAGGTCCTGGGCGGTGAGGCGGCGGCCGAGGCGCCGGGTGAAGACCTCGGCGATCAGGGCCGGGGTGGCGCCGCGGGGCTGCTGGCCGCGCAGCCAGCGGGTGACCGAGGTCTTGTCGTAGCGCAGGTCGAGGCCGTGCTCCAGGCCGAGCTGGTCGACCCGGCGGGCCAGCCCCGCGTGCGAGAAGCCGGCCTCCTCGATCAGTGCGGCGAGCTGGCCGTTCTGCGGGGCCGGGCCGGAGTGGCCGCCGCTGCGCCCGGGTGCGGGGGCGCCGGGGGTCTCGTGCCGGTCGGGTGTGGCCTGCGCGGGCAGCCGCAGTGCGTCGGCGGTCGGATCGTCGGCGGTCAGCGTGTCGCCGGTCAGGGCGTCGGGAGCCAGGGCGTCGGGGGCGTCCGGAAGGGTCCGGCCGACCGGACCTCGGTGCTGGCCGAGCGGGTCGAGCGGTCCGTACGCCGGGCTGTCGGTTGCAGGCCGTTGGGGCATGTCTGTCAACACCTCTCGGACGTCGCACCGGGCTCTACCAGCACTTCGGCGGCCTGGGGCGGCGCCCCCTGTCGGGAATCGGCGTGAATGTAGCGAGCATTCGGGCGCTATGGGTGGATCTGACCGAGCAATCCTCCGAACGGGTGAAGCAACCGCGCCCATTGTGGGGAAGCGCGGTCACCATGGGTTTGGCCTTCCGCGGTCGAACCGTCGATCGAGGGTCGTAGTGGTTGCCGCCACAGCCCGGCGGGATGCTGTGGTGGCCCACCACATGGGAGCCGGACCGCCGGATTCCTACCGTTCTCGGCCATGGACACCACTACAGCCCGCCCGCTCGACGGCCGCACGGCTCTGGTCACCGGAGCCGCCTCGGGCATCGGCCGGGCCTGTGCCGAGGCCCTCGCCGGGGCCGGCGCCCGGGTCTACGTCGTCGACCTCGCGGCCGGTCCGGCCGAGGAGCTCGCCGAGCGGATCGGCGGGCGCGCGCTGGTCACCGACCTCGCCGACCCCGAGGCCGTGGACGCCCTGCCGGACGACGCCGACATCGTGGTCAACAACGCCGGGCTCCAGCACGTCGCGCCGGTCCACGAGTTCCCGCCGGACCGCTTCACGCTCATCCAGCGCGTCATGGTCGAGGCCCCGTTCCGCATCCTGCGCCGGACCCTGCCGCACATGTACGAGCGGGAGTGGGGACGGATCGTCAACGTCTCCTCCGTCCACGGCCTGCGGGCCAGCGCCTTCAAGTCCGCGTACGTCACCGCGAAGCACGCCCTGGAGGGCCTGAGCAAGACGGTCGCCCTGGAGGGCGCGCCGTACGGCGTCACCAGCAACTGCATCAACCCCGGCTACGTCCGCACCCCCCTGGTGGAGAAGCAGATCGCCGCCCAGGCGCTCGCCCACGGCATCCGCGAGGACGAGGTGGTCGAGCGGATCATGCTCGACCGCACCGCCGTGAAGCGCCTCATCGAACCCGACGAGATCGCCCAGCTCGCCCTCTGGCTCTGCTCCCCCACCGCCTCGTACATCACCGGCGCCAGCCTCCCGGTCGACGGCGGCTGGACGGCGCACTGACCCGCTCCTCCCGCGCGGGCCTCCGCCGCGCGGATCCCCGCCTCGTGGACCCCCGCCTCGTGGCGGCATCGACTCCCCCTCGGCCCTGGAAGTGGTGGCACATGGACTCCCCCGACTCCCCCGCAAGCGGTACGGCGACGCGCAGTTCACTCCCGAGAGTGGTGGCTGCCAGCCTGATCGGCACGACCATCGAGTGGTACGACTACTTCTTGTACGGAACGTCCGCGGCGCTGGTGTTCGGGAAGCTGTTCTTCCCGCACAGCGACCCGCTGACCGGGACACTGCTGTCCTTCCTCACCTACGCGATCGGGTTCGCGGCGCGGCCGCTCGGGGCCCTGGTGTTCGGGCACTTCGGGGACCGGGTGGGGCGGAAGAAGCTGCTGGTGGTCAGCCTGCTGCTGATGGGCGGGTCGACCACGGCGATCGGCCTGCTGCCGACCTACGACTCGATCGGGGTCGCGGCGCCGGTGCTGCTGACGGCGCTGCGGCTGGTGCAGGGCTTCGCGCTCGGCGGCGAGTGGGGCGGGGCCGTCCTGCTGGTGTCGGAGCACGGGGACCAGCGGCGCCGGGGCTTCTGGGCGTCCTGGCCGCAGGGCGGGGCGCCGGCCGGGAACCTGCTGGCGGCGGGGGCGCTGTCGCTGCTGACCACAGTGCAGTCGGACGCGGAGTTCCTGTCCTGGGGCTGGCGGGTGCCGTTCCTGCTGTCGGCGCTGCTGGTCGCGGTCGGGATGTGGATCCGGCTCGCGGTGGACGAGTCGCCGCTGTTCAAGGCCGCGCTGGCGGCGCAGCAGGCCCGGGAGACCGTCGAACAGCCGCCGCTGGTCAGCGTGTTGAAGCACCACTGGCGGGAGGTGCTGGTCGCCATGGGCGCCCGGATGGCGGAGAACATCTCGTACTACGTCATGACGACGTTCGTGCTGACCTACGCCGTCACCCACGCGCACTTCGGCAAGCAGAGCGCGCTCAACGCCGTACTGATCGGCTCCGCCGTGCAGTTCGCGCTGATCCCGCTGTTCGGCGCGCTGTCCGACCGGGTCGGGCGCAGGCCGGTGTACCTGGTGGGCGCGGTCGGGGTCGGGGTCTGGGCGTTCGTGTTCTTCGGGATGGTGGACACCCGGTCGTTCGGCTCGCTGGTCCTCGCCGTGACCGTCGGACTGGTCTTCCACAGCGCGATGTACGCGCCCCAGGCGGCCTTCTTCTCCGAGCTGTTCGCCACCCGGATGCGCTACTCGGGCGCCTCGATCGGGGCCCAGTTCTCCTCGGTCGCGGCCGGCGCCCCGGCGCCGCTGATCGCCACCGCGCTGCTCAAGGACTACGGCAGCGCGACGCCGATCTCGGTGTACGTCGCCGGCGCCGCCGTGATCACCGTCTTCGCGGTGCTCTGCGGGCGGGAGACCAGGGGCCAGGACCTCGCGGACGTCGCCGACGTCGCCGACACCGAGGCGCCGGAGGCGGATACCACCCCGGTCGCGAAGCCCGCCACCGCCTGACGACCCAGCCGTTACTATCGCGCTTCCGCCCCACTGCCGATTGGCGGCACGCACCATGAACCACCCTCACGAAAGCGCCGCTCCCGCGCTGCGGCGGCTGCTCGACCTGCTCGTCTCGGGCGCCGCCACCGAGGACTTCGCCGACGTACTGGCCGACGCCCGCCGCCACGGGGCGTCGGCCACCGTCCTCACCGAGATCGACGACGCCACCTGGCAGGCCCTGCGGGTCCACCGCACCCTGCGTCAACACCGCCGCCGTGAGGCCGAGTTGACCGCCCTGTTCGACACCGCCGGGGACCTCGCCGCCTCCCGCGAACTGGACACCGTGCTCCAGGCGATCGTCCGCCGGGCCCGGATGCTGCTCGGCACCGACACCGCCTACCTGACCCTGCCGGACGAAGCCGCCGGCGACACCTACATGCGGGTCACCGACGGCTCGGTCTCCGTCCTGTTCCAGACCCTGCGGCTCAGCCTCGGCGACGGACTGGGCGGCCTGGTCGCCCAGACCGCCCGCCCGTACGCGACCCCCGACTACCGCACCGACGAACGCTTCCACCACACCGGCACGATCGACGCGGGCGTGCTCGACGAGGGCCTGGTGGCGATCATCGGGGTGCCGCTGCTGCTCGGCGGACAGGTCATCGGGGTGCTGTTCGCCGCCGACCGCTCACCCCGCGCCTTCTCCCCCGACGAGGTCGCGCTGCTCTGCACGCTGGCCGCGCACGCCGCGATCGCCCTCGACACCGCCAAGTCGCTCGCCGACACCCGGGCCGCGCTCGCCGAACTCAACGCCGCCAACGAGCTGGTGCGGGCCCACTCCGCCGCCGTCCAGCGCGCCGAGCAGGCACACGACCGGCTCACCGACCTGGTGCTGCGCGGCGCCGAGGTGCCGGACGTCGCCGCGGCCGTCGCGGCGCTGCTGGACGGGGACATAGCGGTCCTCGACGCCGAGGGCGAGCCGCTGGCCGGACGGTCCGCCCCCGCCGCCGAGCTGGCCGGGGCCGTCACCGCCTCCCGCACCGAGGGCCGGTCGGTGCGCCACGGCGAGCTGTGGGTCTGCACGGTGCTGGCCGGGCACGACACCCTGGGCACCCTGGTGCTGCGCGGACGGCCCGACCTCGACGACGCCGACCGGCGGCTGTTCGAGCGGGCCGGCGTGGTGACCGCGCTGCTCCTGCTGCTGCGCCGCTCGGTCGCCGAGACCGAGAACCGGGTCCGCGGCGAGCTGCTCACCGACCTGCTCAGCGCGCCCGACCGCGACCCGGCCGGGCTCACGGCACGCGGCCGCCGGCTCGGCGTCGACCTCGCCCGGCCGCACCTGGTCCTGGTCGCGGAGCCCGCCGAGCCGGACGGGCCGGCCGGACCCGACCGGGGACGGCTGGCCGGCGCCGCCCGCCGGTACCTGTTCGGCTCCCGGGGCGTCAGCGCCGAACACGGCGAGGCGGTGGTGCTGCTGGTGCCCGCCGAGGCGGCCGCGGCCGAGGACCCCGAGGAGACCGCCCGGCAGGCCGCCGAGCGGCTGGCCCGGCTGGCCGGGTTCCCGGTCACCGTCGGCGCCGGCCGCCCGTCCGCCGGCCCGGCCGCGCTGGCCACCTCGTACGCCGAGGGCCTGCGCTGCGTCCGGGCCCTGCGGGTGCTCGGCCGCGCCGGGGAGGGCGCCTCGGCCCGCTCGCTCGGCTTCCTCGGGGTGCTGCTCGGCGACGGCCACGACGTGGACGGCTTCGTCGGCGCCGCCCTCGGCCCGCTGCTCGCCTACGACGCCCGGCGCGGCACCGAACTGGTCCGCACCCTGCGCGCCTACTTCGACTGCGGCGGCAGCCTCACCCGGGCCAAGGACGAACTGCACGTCCACGTGAACACGGTGGTGCAGCGGCTGGACCGGGTCGAGGCGCTGCTCGGACGGGACTGGAACCACCCCGAGCGGTCGCTGGAGCTCCAGCTCGCGCTGCGCCTCCAGCTGCTCGCGGGCGGCTGAGGGACTCCACCGGGCCGGGGCGTACAGTGGCGAGGTTGGTCTCGAACACCTGGCAAGGAGCGGCAAGCGGTGAACGAGCGGAGCGAGCGGACGATCAAGGGCAGCGCGTCTCGCGACGTGACTGCCGAGCGGAGCGGGGCGGGCGCATGAGCGAGAACGTGCGTTTTGTTCACCTGGGCATAGGTGAGCGCACCGTGCCCTACCAGGAGGCGTGGCAGGAGCAGCAGCGGCTGCACGCGCTGCGGGTCGCGGACGAGATCCCCGACACCGTCCTGCTCCTGGAGCACCAGTCCGTGTACACCATGGGCAAGCGCACCAACCCCGCCGACCTGCCGCTGGACGGCACCCCGGTGGTCGAGGTCAACCGGGGCGGCGAGATCACCTGGCACGGCCCCGGCCAGCTGGTCGGCTACCCGATCGTCAAGCTGCCGGACCCGATCGACGTCATCGCCTACGTCCGCCGGCTGGAGGAGGCGCTGATCCGCACCGCCGGCCACTTCGGCATCGACACCGCCCGGGTCGAGGGCCGCAGCGGCGTCTGGGTGCTGGGCGAGTCCATCCCGGACGCCGTGGTCGACCCGGCCCAGGTGGTGGACATCGGCAAGCTGACCCTGCGGATGGGCCTGCCGCTGGGTATCGACCCGCGGCTGGCCGGCCCCGAGTACGCGCCCTCCAACGCCGGGCAGCGCGGCGACGACCGCAAGCTCGCCGCGATCGGCGTGCGGGTCGCCCGCGGGGTGACGATGCACGGCTTCGCGCTCAACTGCGACCCGGACATGACCTGGTTCGACAAGATCGTGCCGTGCGGGATCCGGGACGCCGGTGTGGCCTCGCTCACCGGCGAGCTGAAGCGCGGGCTGCCGGTCGCCGAGGCGGCGCCGGTGGTCGAGCGGCACCTGGCGGAGCTCTTCGCCGAGCTGCCCGAACCGGCGCTCAGCCGCTGATCCGGGCAGCTGGTCCGGGGGCCTCCGGCCGCCGGGCCGGCCTGTACTCCGCCGCAGTGCCCCCGAACCACTGGGAATCTACTGACCGGTAGCCGTGTTGCCCTGCGATTGCAGGGCGGTAGGCCCGGCGAAGCCCGTACAACCACAGGCGTACCCTGGGGGTACCCCGTCTAGTTCTAGGAGTCGCACGTGTCCGCTGTCGCGCCCGACGGCAGGAAGCTGCTCCGCCTGGAGGTCCGCAACAGCGAGACCCCCATCGAGCGGAAGCCCGAGTGGATCAAGACCCGCGCGAAGATGGGCCCGGAGTACAACGCCCTCCAGTCGCTGGTGAAGAAGGAGGGGCTGCACACGGTCTGCCAGGAGGCCGGCTGCCCCAACATCTTCGAGTGCTGGGAGGACCGCGAGGCGACCTTCCTCATCGGCGGTGACCAGTGCACCCGCCGCTGCGACTTCTGCCAGATCGACACCGGCAAGCCCGCCGAGTTCGACCGCGACGAGCCCCGCCGGGTCGCCGAGTCCATCGTCACCATGGACCTCAACTACGCCACCATCACCGGCGTCGCCCGCGACGACCTGGAGGACGGCGGCGCCTGGCTGTACGCCGAGACCGTGCGCCAGGTGCACGCGATGACCGCCGACCGCGCCACCGGCCGTACCGGCGTCGAGCTGCTCATCCCCGACTTCAACGCGGTGCCGGAGCAGCTGGCCGAGGTCTTCTCCTCCCGCCCCGAGGTGCTCGCGCACAACGTCGAGACGGTGCCGCGCATCTTCAAGCGGATCCGCCCGGCGTTCCGCTACGAGCGCTCGCTGGACGTCATCACCCAGGCCCGCGCGGCCGGGCTGGTCACCAAGTCCAACCTGATCCTGGGCATGGGCGAGACCCGCGAGGAGGTCAGCCAGGCGCTCGCCGACCTGGTCGGCGCCGGCTGCGAGCTCATCACCATCACCCAGTACCTGCGCCCCTCGCTGCGCCACCACCCGGTGGAGCGCTGGGTGAAGCCGCACGAGTTCGTCGAGCTCCAGCAGGAGGCCGAGGAGCTGGGCTTCGCCGGCGTCATGTCGGGCCCGCTGGTGCGCTCCTCGTACCGGGCCGGCCGGCTGTACCGGCAGGCGCTGGAGCGGCGCGAGCAGGCGTCGGTCTGACGGTCGCGACCGGGGCGGCCCAGGCGGCCCGTGCAGCCGGGTCGGACGGATCGAGCGGGTCGGACGGCACGGATTGAGCCATTGGAAGGGCGGAGCCGCGGCTCCGCCCTTCTGGTTTCACCACGCTTTGACTGCCTGGTCACGGGCTGGTAACACGAGGTGGGGACGATGGACGCCCAGTGGGTGTTCGATTCTTCTCAGCCACGAGAGGAGCTGTTCGGCATGGGGATGCGGATCCGGTCGGTGGGGGCGGCGCTGCGGTTCGCCGAGAGCGTCCTGCTCGCGCCCGGCCAGCAGCACGCGCGCCGCAACGCCTGGGCGGCGGTCTGCGAGGACCGCCGGTACGCGGCGGACCGCCGGCACGACGCGGTGGCGACGGCCGAGACGACGGGGACGGCGGGGGGCCGGGCCCTCCACCGGTGAAGGCGGCACCGGCCGACTCGCGCCGGTGCGGCGGCAGCGACCGCGGCACCACCCTCCGTACCGGGGCGGGTCCACGACGTCGCTGTGCGCGACAGCGTACGGGCACACGGGTCACGGTTCGGGCGAACGGGTACCCGGGCTTGGATATCCCGCACCGGTGCCACGTACCATGAGCGTTATGGCGAGGGAAACATCCGAGAACCCCGGACGGCTGAAGCAGATCCGTCTGGCGTACACCATGACCAAGAAGGTCGACACCAAGATCGGCCTGATCATCGCCGGCGTCGGCCTGCTGACCTTCGGCGTGTTCCTCGCCATCGGCTTCGCGATCGACCACCCTGTCTACCTGGGCATCCTGGGCTTCATCGTGGCCGTGCTGGCCATGGCGATCGTCTTCGGGCGCCGGGCCGAGCGCGCCGCGTTCGGACAGATGGAGGGGCAGCCGGGCGCTGTGGCCGCGGTGCTGAACAACATCCGGCGCGGCTGGAGCTCTAACACCACCCCGGTCGCGGTCACCCGCAACCAGGACGCGGTCTACCGCGCGGTGGGCCGGGCCGGCATCGCACTGATCGGCGAAGGCAACCCGAACCGGGTGCGCCAGCTGCTGGCCTCCGAGAAGAAGAAGATGGCCCGGGTCGTCGGCGACGTGCCGGTGCACGACATCGTGGTGGGCACCGGCGAGGGCGAGGTCCCGCTGAAGAAGCTGCAGATCCACCTGATGCGCCTGCCCCGTGCCATCACCGCCGCCCAGGTCACCGAGACCAACGACCGCCTGCGCGCGCTGGGCGACCTGCTCTCCAAGGCACCGATCCCCAAGGGCCCGATGCCCAAGGGCGCCCGGATGCCCAAGGGCGGCCAGGTTCGCTGACCCTCCCCCGTCCACACAGAACGGCCCCGCCGCGGAAACTCCGCAGCGGGGCCGTTCCGACGTTCAGCCGGCGGTTCCGGGGGCCGTTTCGGCCGGCAGTCCCGGGGCCCGGACTCAGATCCGTGACCCGGTCAGCTTTCGATCCGCGGCCCGTCCGGCTTTCAGATCCGGACCTCGACGGTGCCGACCGCCTTGTCGTGCAGGCCGCGGGTGTCGCGGTCCCAGACCAGCGGGGGCACCACCAGGCAGAGCAGCAGGGTGCGCAGCAGGACCTGCGGGATGGTCGCGCGGCCGCCGTCCAGGCGGATCACCCGGAGGCCGAACAGCCGCTTGCCCACCGTGGTGCCGGTCGTGGAGAGCAGCAGGGCCGCGACGAGGAAGAACAGCGGGCTGGTCCACAGGTTGGCCTCGGCCTGGTCACCGCGGGCGATCAGCCCGTACGAGACCAGCGCGACGAGCCAGCCGTCGACGAACAGGGCGCCGATCCGGCGGCCGGGGCCGGCCATCGAGCCGGGGCCCTCCTTGGGCAGTCCGAGGCGCTCGCCGCGGTAGCCGAAGTCGGCGCCCATCTTCTCGGCGGCCGCCCTGGGGCCGTCGATCCACGATCCCAACGCTTCTCTGGTGTCCACGAATCCACACTAACCGGGCTGACGGCGCACACCGTCACCGGCACCCCTCCGGGCGGGGCGTCGTCCCCGACCGGGTGAATCCGGGGCGCGGGGCGTTCCCAGGGCCCCGCCAAGTGGTCCAGACCACTTGGCGGAGGCGCCCCAGGTGGGCGGGGTGATTTGCCCCGTCCCGTACGTCTTTGCCGCCCGGACGGAGGGGGTGGTTAACATCTAGGAAACGAGAGGGTCACCGACCGGAAACGACCCGTTCCTAGGGTGAGCCCCATTCGCAACACCGAGGAGGATGGATGTTCAACAACGCCGCCGAAGTGAAGCAGTTCATCCAGGACAACGACGTCAAATTCGTCGACGTCCGTTTCTGTGACCTGCCGGGCGTCCTGCAACACTTCTCCGTACCTGCGGCGACCTTCGATCCGTCCGAGATCCTGATGTTCGACGGCTCGTCGATCCGCGGTTTCCAGGCCATCCACGAGTCCGACATGGCGCTCGTCCCGGACCTCGCCACGGCCCGGCTCGACCCCTTCCGGGCCGAGAAGCACCTCAACATCAACTTCTTCATCCAGGACCCGGTCACCGGCGAGGCCTACAGCCGCGACCCGCGCAACGTCGCCAAGAAGGCCGAGGCCTACCTCGCCTCCTCCGGCATCGCCGACACCGCGTTCTTCGGGCCCGAGGCCGAGTTCTACGTCTTCGACTCGGTCCGCTTCGACACCAGCGCCAACGCGTCCTTCTACCACATCGACTCGGAGGCCGGCGCCTGGAACAGCGGCGCCGCCGAGGGCGACGCGCGCGGCTACAAGGTCAAGTACAAGGGCGGCTACTTCCCCGTCCCGCCGGTCGACCACTTCGCCGACCTGCGCGCCGAGATGTCGCTCGAACTCGCCAAGGCCGGGCTGGAGGTCGAGCGCCAGCACCACGAGGTCGGCACGGCCGGCCAGGCGGAGATCAACTACCGGTTCAACACCCTGCTGCACGCCGCCGACGACCTGATGCTGTTCAAGTACATCATCAAGAACGTCGCCTGGCGCAACGGCAAGACCGCCACCTTCATGCCGAAGCCGATCTTCGGCGACAACGGCTCGGGCATGCACGTCCACCAGTCGCTGTGGACCGACGGCTCGCCGCTCTTCTACGACGAGCAGGGCTACGCCGGACTCTCCGACACCGCCCGCTACTACATCGGCGGCCTGCTGCGGCACGCCCCCTCGCTGCTGGCCTTCACCAACCCCTCGGTGAACTCCTACCACCGCCTGGTGCCGGGCTTCGAGGCGCCGGTCAACCTGGTCTACTCGCAGCGCAACCGCTCGGCCGCGATCCGCATCCCGATCACCGGCTCCAACGCCAAGGCCAAGCGCATCGAGTTCCGCGCACCGGACCCGTCCTCCAACCCGTACCTGGCCTTCTCCGCCATGCTGATGGCCGGCCTCGACGGCATCCGCAACAAGATCGAGCCGCTGCAGCCGGTCGACAAGGACCTCTACGAGCTGGCCCCCGAGGAGCACGCCAACGTCCCGCAGGTGCCCTCCTCCCTCCCGGCCGTCCTGGAGGCCCTGGAGGCCGACCACGAGTACCTGCTCGCGGGCAACGTGTTCACCCCGGACCTGATCGAGACCTGGATCGACTTCAAGCGCACCAACGAGATCGCCCCGATCGCCCTCCGGCCCCACCCGCACGAGTTCGAGCTCTACTACGACCTATAGGACCCCCTCTGACCTGCGGAAACGCGGTTTGATCTCTCATCGTTTCCGCAGGTCAGGCAGGGTCCTGACCTGCGGAAACGCATGGAGAGGGGTCGGCTGCAGTACCTCTGGGGCTCGCAATGTGAAATGAGTGTGAAATGAGCAGGGGTAGATCGAACTCGCGATGATGCCTTCTTGCCCTTGCCAGCACTGGGCAGTACGCCATCTCGCTACTCTCAGTAGCCATCACTCGGGACTCCCGACTCAACGGGTTCGATCTCTTACCGGCGCTGCGCCCCTCGGGCGAGGTGTCACCCGAGCCCGCCAAGCAGCCGTGCTCGCAGCCATCGGGTTCACCCAGGTGACCACTGCTGCGCTGCTGACCTCCGCGCTGGCCGGTACCCCGATCAGCCGCCTGCTGGACCGGCACGCTTCGAAGGTGGCGTGAGCCGAAGCGTTCTAGCAGCGTGAGGATGGCCGGATGGTCCAGCCGTGGGCCCAGGACCCGGGCCGTGGACGACCTGGCCGGCGATCTCGAGCAGGGCAGGTGGCCGGAGCCGACCTGCACGGCCGAGGAGACCGCACTGCACCTGGCGCTGCGCGAGGCGCCGGACTATCTGGACGACATCGAGGTCGGCGAATTCGCCGCGCACCAGGGTCTGCCGGTCCACCGTGACGACTACGACTTCGGCGGGTGCAGGGACCTATCCTTCCAGGACACCGATGTCCTGATGCTTTACAGCCCGGCGCACGACGGCATCGAAGACCCCGGCGGCGATGCCAACCGGCAGTTCGGCATCGGCGACCTGCGTGCGGCGGCCTGGTTCGAGCCGTTCCAGAACGTGACGCCCCGCGACCCCGGGCGCGGATTCCGCCGCTGAGAGCCGAGAACCGACGGCCAGTCGTCGGCTGGGAGGGAGCGCTGGACGCCTTCCCGGTCGGATCCTTGCCGGGGCGCCCGTGAGCGTCTCGGGCCGACCGGCTTCCCTCGGCTGTCGTCTGGGGGCGTTCGCCTCGCTCCACTGTTCGTGTGGGAGCCGCAGCGCGGACCGATCGGCCTGGAGCGTCGGATCACCGGCTTGTGCAGGTCGGGATCGCTGACCGAGTGGTTGGCTCCCTCGCCTTCCCGAGGAGGGGGCGGGAGCGCGTCTCGCGGGCGGAGTTGGCCTCGCTTGTGCTCGATATCTGCCCAACGGCGGCGTCAGGCACAGATTCGCAACAGTACTGTAGGGAGAGTTGCGATCGTTGCGAACTGTTGCCACCCTTGCATCAGGGGGAACGATGCCTGGTGGGAGGCACATATGGAGCACGCACTGACAGGCTTGGAGGCATTGGGTCTCCTTGCACCTACGGAGCCGGCCCCGATCACTTCCACTGACGCCGAGGTCGGGCGGCGAGTCGAGCGGGCCCGTCGACGCCAGGCACTGACCGGCGAAGGACTGGGCGGGCTCGTAGGGCTTGCCAAGGACCAGGTCTCGAAGATCGAGACGGGCAAGCGCAAGGTGCACGTCCGGGAACTGCCGAGGTTTGCCGAGGCGCTCGGCGTCACCGTCGGCTATCTCCTGGGGCAGGTGTGCCGTCCCACACTGGCGATGGCGCACCGGCTGGCCGGCAACGTGGGGCCCGATGAGGACAGCAACGCAAAGCGCCGCGCTCTGGAACTGCTGGAGGTCGAGGACATCTTGGCCCAGCGGGCCGAGTGGGTGCCAGCGGCTGGCAGCCGTCCCGGGAAGGACGTACTCAGGTTCGCCCGCGAGGAGATCCGCACGCCGCCTCGCAATCGGGACGAAGCGCAGCGCCAGGGAAAGAGGCTCGCGGAGTACACGCGCGAGGCGCTGGGGCTCGGATCGCACGAGCTGGGAGACCTGCCCGGACTCATCGAACGCCACTTCGGCGTCGATGTCGCGCTGTCCCCGTTGGGGACCGACGTGGACGGCCTGTGTGTCCACGGGGACAGTGTGGCGCTGATCGTGGCGAGCACCGACTTCTCCCAGGGGCACGTCCGCTTCACCCTCGCGCATGAACTCGGACACCATCTCTTCGGCGACCCCAGGGACGTCATCGACGAGGACGCCCAGGACATGTTCTCCGACAGCCAGCAGGAGCGGCGCGTCAACGCCTTCGCCGGGCACCTGCTGATGCCGGAGGAGGGCATCCGGGAGACCTTGGGATGGCTCAGCGCCGGACGCGTCACTGAACGCAGCATCGTGGCGCTGATGGAGCAGTTCGGCGTCTCCCTGCCCGCCCTGGTCTACCAGCTGTGCAAGATGCGTCTGATCACCTTCGACCAAGGAGCGATTCTCCGGAGCATGCACGTGGGAGACCTTGTCGACCGTCACCCGTCCGTCGCTCCGACGCGGGCCGGAATCACTGCGTTGCGAACCGTCCGGGCGCCCGAGCGGCTCCTGACTACCGCGGCAGAGGCTGCCCGCAAGGAGCAGGTGGGCCTCGGAGTTGTCGCGACCCTGCTGGAACGCGAGGACGACGAAGCGCTCTGGGATGCGGTGATGGAACCCGATGCCGAGGTGTTCGCCTGAGCGGGGGCGGCGCGGTGTCCACCCCCGCGCCGGCCAGGCCCGAGCTGTGGTTCCTCGACACCTCGTCCCTGATGACCCTTGCGGTTGACGAAGCGCTGCGGGAGGCGGTCAAGGGGGAGCTCTCTTGGCACAAGCGGGTCCTGCTCGATGTCGTGGTTGAAGAGCTGGAGCGCCTGGCCGGTGCGGGGAGGCCTGACGAGAAGGCGCTTGCCGCCGCTGCTCTTGGCCAGCTCGACTGGCTCGGGGCGCCCGTGCCCACCGACAACCTCGGCATCGATCCGTTGCGAGTCGTCGCGGTCCAGGACATCCTGCGCAGCGGGCGCCCGTTGAAGCACCCGGGAGAGCACTGGGCCGAGTCGGTGATCATGACCATGGCCGAGGGGCTGACGCTGGCCGCCCCGCACCTGCTCTCCGAGGACTACAACGCGCGCATCGAATCGGTCCGTCACAACTGCGCGCCGTACAGCGTGCACAAGCTGCTCGCCCGGATGGTCCAGGGCGGACGTCTCGCCGCCGACGACGCGGAGTCCTTCGCCGATGCCGTCATGGCAGCCGGGCGTGGGAACGACTACACCGCCGCCGAGTTCCTGTCCGGGAACCTCGGACGGGTCGGCAAGCCGTAGTCCAAGTCCAAGGCTGGCAGCACGAGCTCGTCCAGACACCCGTCTCCCGACGGAGGGGATGTAGGTGGCCCACCTGCTGGTGTCGTGGGCGACCCAGCCGAGTAGGGTCCGGTCGGTGAGGTGTACCGCGAACCGGCCGGGTTCGCGTTCCCAGCCCTCGACCAGCAGGTCGGCGTCGGGGATGGTCCACGTGGAGGTCGAGCAACCGAGACCGTGGGCGGCCTGCGAGGTGGCAGTGCGCTGGTCGGCGAGCGCAAGGCGCAGCTGCCCGGGAACCTCCGGAACCGGGGTGGTCCGCGCATCCGTCGGCGCCTGATGCTGCGCGGGCACCGAGGACAGGCCGCCTGCTGCGCGATCGGCTGTGCGGGTGCGGCGTTCTGCGGGCTGCCGGCGTCGCCTGCGGCGGGGGTGCGCGTGTCGTATCGGTTCAGCCCCTCTCCGGGCTTCGCATAGTCGCCGGGTACGGTGCTGACTGGACACAGCCAGGCGACAGAAGGACCGTCTGGCAACGATGGCGAGACGGGGGGCCATGCAGAACAACCGGTACGGGGGCGGCTGCGCAAAATGCTCGGTGTGGGTGTTCGAGGGGGGCGGCTTCCTCCACAAGACAGACGGCGGCTGGGTGGTGAAGTGCGCAACCTGCCGTGACCTTGGAGCACTCTATGAGTCCGAGGAGTTCGACCCGGCGGACATTGGTCTGCACCTGCCCACAGTGCGCTCGCCATTGACCGCAAGGTTCGTGTCACTGCGCGTCCTCGGACTGACCCGCGAGTGCTGGAAGTGCCACAGGGATACGACATGCCTCGCCGGGCTGTATCCGGAGAGGCCGGCACGCGGGTTCAACTCGCTGCACATAGGCGACGAGGACACACTCGCTCTCACGCAGAAGCTGCTGCAGCAAGGCGGACGGTCAGATCTCGCCGCGACGATCAAGAGCCGGTACAGCAGCACCATGGGTTCGCGGTACCTGTCCGTCGGCTGCGTCCACTGTGACGCTCTGCAGGGTGACTTCTACTTGCAGGACGAGGTCATCGAGCGTCTCCATCTGCATGGGTTGGGCGGCCTGGAGAACCTGCTGGTCGTGGATTGCCCGGTTCTCGACTGGTATCCAGTGGTCCACCAGAACAGCGGCGGGATCTGGATTGACAGCTGACGGGAGCTCTATGGCTCGGAGACGGCGGGCCTGGGGGCCCTGGCCATCGGTCTCGTGCGCGGTTCGACGCGTGCGGTTCGCCCAGGCTCACGCGCCTATCGCGAGAGGGATGGCTTGGTCATGTACATCTTGATGATGGAGGCCGGCACCCGGATCGGCTCGTAGGGCGCGATTTCGTCAGCGATCACCTGGGCCAGCTCGTCGATCGTCCGCACCACGTACCTGGGCGGGGTGATCCAGATTCGAGGGGTGGCGTCCCGGTCGTCGCTGTTGTGGATAATCTGAGCGTAGAAGTGCCCGAGGCCCTCTTCCCAACCCCAGGTGCTGTAGCGCTCCCAGCCCGGCATTGCGAAGTCGTGGAGTCCGCCGACGTTCTCCTCCGTGACCGGCTGGGGGATCGGCGAGTGCTTGTCGGTGTACGACGGCCCGTAGACGATCTCCCAGGTCCCGTCGGAGTGCTCGAGCACGTCCATCTTCACGTGCTGCTTGAGCTGGCGGATTTGCTGGCGGAACTCCTCCGCGGCAAACCCGGCCCGTGCCGCGAGTGCCGGCAGGTCGGTCTCGGTGACGTCAAGGCCCATGATCTCGGGAATCTCGTGGCCCCACATGCTGGTGGCGGGTTCAGCGTGCTCGGCCAGCACCAGCAGCACCCGCTTAGCGAGCGGGTCGGCGACGGCCAGCTGCTGCACGTACTTGATGGCCTGGTCGCTCACTCGAACTCCCGTTCCTTTGATCCTGGTTGGCAAGCCAGTGGCAGACGGATCACGCTACCGCGACGATCGGCCGGCTGGCGGCCGTTCCCCGGAGCGGCCGTTCGCGGCGTCGGAGTCGAGACGAAGGTGACCGGGCCTTGCGGAGCATCCCGTAGATCTGGGCAGAAGCCTGACGCAGTGCCAAGTCGATTGCGATGATCGGCGAATGCGTCCACTCCTAACCCTTGTCGGGCTTGCTGTCGTGTGCTGGATCGCGGACATCGCCAAGCCGACAGTCCTGCGGTGGTGGGAGCGGCTGGTGCTCCGCCCGGTGCGACGTCTGCGGGATCGACTGGTGGCAGAGCCCGTGAACGAGATAGTGGTCAGCGCGGGCCGCGTTCTGCCCCTTGTCGTGGGAGACCGGGTGCCGGACTTCCGGCCCGACTTGGTCGGCATGGCGATACACCGGTGCTTCGAGAAGGTCGTCAACGCCCTCCCGATCTATGCCGTCGCCGTGATCATCCTGGTGAGGATGGACGGCCAGAGCGTCATAGACGCCGTCCGGCACGCCGTGGCGGAGGCGAGCCACCCCAGTGCGGGCCATGTTGTGCATGATCCGCTCAGCTCGCTGCTGCTCGGGATCGTCTCGGTGCCGATCGTCATCGGCAAGAAGCTCCCCGTCCTGCTGTCGGAGCACGGCGCCGTCAAGCTCGTTCCGCTGCTGCTGGCCAGCGCTCTGGTCTTCGTCGTCCTGAGGAGGCTCATGCCCGCGGGCGTGGCCGATTCCCTTCGCAGGGAGCCTGGCCACCCGGCCTTGGAACGCAGGCACAGCTCGGTGAACTGGTCGGGAGTTGCCGTCCTCATCGCCACCGCGACCCGGTGCGCGCGTGTTCATCTGCAATGGAGCGCGGACCCGTCGCTGGACGCGCTTCCCCGGGTCTCGCTCAGAGCGGCGGAGCGGGAGATCCGAAAGGCCTACCAAGCGCGTGGGCACCGGCTGAGGCGACACCAGCGCCAGGTGGCGAAGGCGCACGCGGCGAAGGTGATCGGTGCGTTGCGGGCGGATGAGGCACGGGTGCTGTCGGAGCCTGCTGCGGCGTTTCAGGACCTCGCGGTCAAGCTGACGACGATTGCGAACAGGTACGCGGAGGGACGGTGCGCCGCGCTCCTGGAGGAGCAAGATCTCGGGGCGGAGCCGGTCGTGGACCGGCCGTTCCTACGCTGGCTGGGTGTTGCAGGTGGTGGTCTCGGCGTGCTTGCCGCAGTGACGTACTCGGGACTGCCGACCAGCTTGACCGGGCCCGCCGTCACTGTGGGAATCGCAACGCTGTTCCTCGCGCTGTTCCGCGGCAGTCAGCTGACCGACGCGGCTCAGGCGGCGAGCATGTTCCGTGCCAGCGCGTGACGATACAGGCCCGGACCGAGCGGCGGTAACTTCGGGGCCAAGACGGGCAGCGCGAGGCCGCGACCGGACGAGCCGTTCGGTCACGGCTCCGCTCTTCCCCTACGGTCAGCAGCCGTCCTCGGACGAGCAGGAGCCGCTTGCTGAGTCGCCCGCCGTGGCTGGGGTCCTTCAGAGGCGAGTCTCCGGTGCGGGTGCCCGGTTCCACAGGCCCCGGTAGCGCTCCAGCTCGTCGTCGTCGAGATCGCTGGGGCCGCAGATCCGAAGGCAAGTGGTGTCCCACTCGCGCGAGCCGCTGGTTCGCGGCGTGAGCAGAACACCGAGAGTTGCAGCATCGGTGAGGCCGGTCCGCTCGGACACCTCGTGGTGGCGCAGTTGGATGTAGGAGCGGAACGCTTCCCTGGTGATGCCGTCGGAGCGGGTGCAGCAGCCAGTAATGAGCTGCTGGGTGCCGTCGGGGTCAAGCATGCGGCGGAAGCGCCACTTGGTGCTGCCCTGCGCAACGTCCTGAACGTCGCCGAGCATGTCAAGCAGGAGCTCTCCCCACTCGGTGCGGGCGGAGACCGGGAGCCGGTCGAGATCGGACAGCAGGACGTGCCGGTCCTGCTCCGTCCCGCTGCTGGGCAGGGGGCTGGTGGCAATGTCTTCGAGCATGATCCGCGTCATGAGGTGGGCGCGTGTGCCCTCTCCACCGGCTGGCGCTTGGGGCAGGAGGGGTGCGGACCATTGCCAGCCTCCTTGGCCGACGAGGTCTGTGTCGATGACGGCTGGCTCGGCTTCGGCGTCGGCGGCTGCGAGCTCGTAGTAGCGCAGTGGCTCTTCGCCCAGAGCGCCCTTGGGCTCGGCTGCGGCGCGGAAGAGGTAGTCCACCACCGCGGTGGTGGAGCGCAGCTGGTCAAAGAGGAAGTCCCAGTCGCGTCGGGTGAGGGTGATCGCTGGGATACCGATCGGCTCCCAGTCCGGCACGGTCGCGTCGGGTACGCGCGGGTGGTCGAGCACCAGGACAGCGGCCCACTCGAAGGCGTCTCCCGCCACTGACAGCGTGCGGTCCCGGCCATTGACCATCTGGGCCGCCGCGAGATTGAGGGTGCGCACAGTTCCCTTCGCCTGCCGCATGCCTTTGCCGACGACCTTGTTGATCCAGGCCCGCTCGGCCTCGTCGGACTTGGGGGCAACGGTGCGGCATTTCACCTGGACAATCAACCCACGCCGGCCGGTGAGGACGACGCGGTCGCCGAGCTCACGCCGGCCGGAGCCCTTCTCGGCCATCGACGGATGGAAGACGAAATCGGGCAGCCCCCAGGTCGCCGCGGCCGCGTGGGTCGCAAGTTCTGCGCCCTTGCCCGGGTCAGTGTCGGGTGGCAGGGGCAGCGCGTCGGGGATGTGCCGGATGCAGACGCCAGCCGATGTCTCCATGATCAGGGTGACCTCGGCACCGTCGTTCGCCCGGCGCCATGTCATCTGGGGTTGCGCGTCGTCCATGGGGCCATTGGACACCGAGGCGAGGACATCTGGTGGAGCCCAGACGACGCCGGGTGTCGGCTGCCGCGTCTCGGGCCAGGACAGGGTTGGTCTACTCGACGGGCGGCGCGGTTCTGGCCGGACTCCTTCCGGACATCTTCCCGGGTGTGGCCCTCGCCTCGGCTAATGCGGTTATGGCCCGGCGTGCCCCGGCTGCGAAGGGGCCGGGGAAGCGGTTCGGCGCCACGGTGCGGCGGGGTCGCGGAGGGTGTCGAGCATCAGCTCGCACCAGGTGATCGCCGCGTTGGCCGCCAGGTGTGCGTGCCGGACACCGAGTCCGGTGGGGGCGCTGGCCTGGCCGTGGCCAGTGCCGTAGCCGCGGTTGCGCAGTTCGGCGATCCCTACCGCGATGGCCGCCGCTCCCCCGAGGATCTTCTTCACAGCGTCAGTCCCGTCCGGGCCGGGGATGACAGCGGAGGCGTCCAGAGCGAGGGCCTTCTGGGCCTGCTTGATCAGAGCAGGCATCTTGGCGTTCTCGTCGATGGGCAGGCCGCGTTCGCGCAGGACCGTCTTGGCGGTGGCCTCGATCAGCTGCTTGGCGCTGCCGATGGCACCGGCGGGGTCGTCGGAGAGGTCGCGGTGGACGCGGTCGAGCTCGGCGAGGATGCCCGAAGGGTCGCGCAGGCCGCTCAGGTCGTGGGTGCGAGGAGGTGTCTTGATCCAAAGGATCCGGCCGCGTTCGTCGACCGTCAGGCCGTCCCGCTCCAGCGGGACGGTAAGGTCCTCCAGCCACTTGCCCTGCCACTCGTCACGCCGGGCAACCCGCATCAGGTCTTCGAAGACCAGCAGAGCCCGCTCCACGTGGCTGCGGTCGCTCCAGTCGACCGCCTGCGCGTAGGACTGGAACGAGGAGCGCCGGGCACCTGTGTCCTGGTAGTTCAGCTCGTCCGGTGCGACGGGCGCGAAGCCCTGCCCCTCCCAGGCCACCGCGATGTCGCGGAGGTTGATGCCAGTGCAATGCGACCGGAAAGCGACCCGTGTGGCAGGGCTGATCAGCTCGGACCTGGTAGTTGCGGCCATGAAGGGAAGGTACCCCCCTACCCCGCATAGCGGTTGGAGATTTTCCGGGGCAGGAAAATAGCCACCCGCCGGGCTCTGGTCACGTTGTGAGCGAGCGGATCTGTTCGACGGCGGTGCGGGCGGTGCGGCCCACCCCGATCAGGGTGGTGGCGGCGGAGCCGGTCCGGTCGCCGCAGCCGAGCAGGTGGAACGTGGGTCCTCGACGCTGCGGGCGCCCTCCAGCGGGATGCGGCCACCGCAGCGGCGCAGTCCGACCCGGGCGAAGCCGGGGGCGAAAGCCAGTGCACGCCATCTGCTGGAACCCGTCATTCCCCTCGCCTTCCGGGTGTCCCCGCGCGGATCACGTCCCGTCAACAGCGCTCATTGAAAGTCAAGTTGGGCCATCTGAAAGGTGTCCCTGGACACTACGGGCGCACACCCGTCTTCGGCAGCGCGATCACGGACGTGCCGACCGGCACCGCCACCGCGCACAGGACATCTGATCTACTCTCCGCCAGTCGTGTCCGCTCCGTCCGAGCCAGTTCGTCAGGTCGGGCCCGACATGCCGGTGATCTCGGGAGGGCCGCGGCCCCGGGGCTGGCCCCAGCAGAACGCGGACCGACACTGGATGTACAGCCGCCACACCAGCTTGCAATGAGGACCTCAAAGACCGTTAATCTCCAGACGAGTTGGCGTGTGGGAGTCCATTCTGAACGCATGACCCCGCCCGATGCCTCTCCGACCGCACCCACAACCAAGATCACCACAGTGACGCGACGGGACATCTTTGACTACCTGCGCGGCACCGACGCTCCATGGTGGGGCCGGCTTGACGACGAGATCGCGTTCCTGGAGCGGCTCTACAAGCTCGACCAGTTGCCGTCGACCGACAGCCGATTCGCCACTGCGCGCGGCGACATCCTCCAGCACCGGTTCAACAACGACGACTGGGACGACGACTGGATCTTCACAGATCCCCGCCTGGAACTCCGATCCGGGCCGGACGACGTGCTGCTCGCCTTCCTCGTGCAGACCCTGCACCCGGAGGTGCTCCCTGATGCCGACCAAGCCTCACAGCGCGTCGACCGACTGAATCGCCTTCTGGAGCCGGATGGCTGGGCGCTTCGCGCCTTCGAGTTCCTGTCGGGCCGGCCGATCTACACACCGGTTCGGGTGCAAGCCGCCGGGCCTCTGGTGTCGCTGCCCCTGAACGACGATGACGCGGGCAAGCTCGACCTCGTTCTCGGCCAGATCTACAGCCTCCTCGACTGCGACGGCCAAGAGGCTACCCGCGACCTCCTACGCAAGGCCACGCTCACGTTGCGCCGTGATGGCGGCTTCTACCACCCCATGCCTGGCGACAACTGGACTGCCAACACCTACGAGGCCGTCCTCACCGTCGACCGCCCGCTTCTCTCGACGTTCACACCAGTGGTGGTCGATGCAATCTGGCAGCAGTTGGAAGTAGTGCTCGCGCGGCTCGGACGCGAAGACGTACAGTCACTCGTGGTCGAAGGCGACATGGGGCCGATGCCTTACATCTCGCACGACTGGAGAGGCCGCGCGGTCACACCGGCCTCCCCCGTGATCCGCGGTGCCCGCATCAGCTTCGCTTCCACCGACTTCGACGTTGTGCGCCAGGACTTCTCCGACCTTGAGATCCGCTCCACTGTGGACGGCGGCTTCCACTACCTCTACGACACTCGGGCGAACAGGCGCGTCACCGACTTCGTTCTCGATGACCGACCCCAGGTAGCGACGCTCTGCAACGTCACTATCGTCAGGAAGGGCGATACCTACTCCCCCCGCATCAAGCTGTGGAAGAAGGACAAGACCAAAGCCGAGAAGGCCGTGGTCATGGAGGTCATCCCCGGCACGGAGACCACACAGATCATCAAGGCAGTCGTCGACACCAGCGACGCCCACGAGAACTTCTGGAAGGTCATCAACTTCCTTCAAGGGTGCATCGGACTCCACATCCCGGGCGGTCGTGCCGGTCTCGCTGTAGGTGATGCCGATCAGCTCGCAGAGATGCTGACTGGCCAGGACCGGACCATGCTCCTTCAGGCGCTCAAAACCGCAATCGGTGGCTCCCTCACCGAAGAGGACATCCGGCTCATCAGCAACCGCAAGGCCCAACTCCGGCGCTTCGAGCGGCTGCTGAAAGACCCCGAACATTTTCAGAAGGAAAAAGAGCGAACCGTTAAGTCAAGCGAAGCGCTCTGGCAAGACTACTTCGAAGGGAACCCCTGGATCTTCGGTTACGGCCTCAACCTAGTCGCCTGCGAGGCACTCGACGACGGCAAGCTGGAACGCATCACCACCGGAGCCAACATCTTCACCGGAGCCG
Organism: Kitasatospora xanthocidica; assembly: GCF_014656195.1. Taxonomy (GTDB): domain Bacteria; phylum Actinomycetota; class Actinomycetes; order Streptomycetales; family Streptomycetaceae; genus Kitasatospora; species Kitasatospora xanthocidica. The sequence continues at coordinate 432,609 of NZ_BNBY01000004.1, forward strand.
GCAAGCGGATCGACGCGATCATGCGCTCCAAGGGCTTCATCAGCAGCATGCTGTTCTGCGAGATCAAGACCCACGAGACGCCGCTGCTCGCCAAGACTCTCTACCGTGCCCCGGACGTCTACCAAGCTTCGACGGAACTCGGAGGCGGAGTCGCCCAGGTACAGAAGACTGTCCACAAGGCCCAGCGGCTGATCTCCGACGAACTGACGCGCCTGTATCAGGACGACGGCACCCCAACGGGCACCGAGCTCTCGACCACCAAGCCCCGCCAAGTCCTTGTGATCGGCAGCCTGAACGAATTCAAGCAGGACGGCGCCGTCAACCCGGAGAAGCTCAGTTCCTTCGAGCTCTACCGATCGTCCGTCCAAGGCATTGAGGTCATCACGTTCGACGAGCTCTACGATCGGGCCTGCTTCATCGTGGAGGACCGATAGGGCTCCGAGCCCCTACGCCGCCACGAGAAGCTGGTTCGAACCTCGTAGCGCCCTGTAGTGCCGAGCAGTGGGCCATCAGCGTGACCTGTCAGCACCGCGCGGCGCTTCTCGGCACCTCTCATCCGTTGAGGCCGCCGTGTGTGCACTGGTTGTGAAATGATCTTCCATGCGACCTATGTTTCTGCAGGTCAGAGGCATGTTCGATCAGAACTACGACCTGTAGCAGCGCCTCCGACCTGCGGGAACGCAGGTCGGCCTCTCACCGTTTCCGCAGGTCAGCACCTCGCTGGCCTGCGGAAACGTTCGCGCTCCGGGTAGCGGGTCACACCCCAGCTGGTTGTCGATGTGCAATGAGTGTGCCCGCAGATCGAACTGGTGGCGACCCGACTGTTCCTCGCGTTCGGCGCAGCCGACTTGTTGATCAAGATGTGGGACCGCCGGAACGCGGTACCAAGCCTGGTGGACGCAGAGAGCAGCTCGACCAGCCCGCGGGTGCTCTTCCTCTCCACCCCGCCCGGGCCTGTACTGTCGGCCGGCGGGTACGGGTCGGGACTACTCCGCAGAAGGTTCGGGAACGCGCCAGAGGATGGGGAAACGATCCGCGTCCGGCAGGCTGAGCGGGCCGGGTGGGCCTATCTGCTTGATCAGATAGCCGAAGACCATGTGGTGGGCCTCCTCGGACACGTCGTCCCAGGTGTCCGGGGTCACGATCATGACCTCTCTCATCAGGCTCAGATCCGACTCGTTCTCAAGCATCTCCGCCCGGTCGTCCCGGTCCATAGTCTCGTCGGCCCGCATCGCGCGAATCGACTCCGCGAGGAGATTGGGCTCCGCCCGCAAGCGGCGGCGCACTTCCCGGCAGCCGTACTGAAAGGCCGCGTACGCGTCCATCGCCTCCCGGTCCATATTCTGGTAGCCGAAGGGCGTGCCTTCGACGGCTCCGATGTAGTCGCCCTTCAGTGTGTGCAGCAGAACCCTCAGCGCGTGCTCGGCCCCGTCCTCCTCGATGAACTTCTCCATCGCCCGGATCCACACGTCCTCGGAGATGATCGGTTCGTGCGGGGCGGCGAGCCCGGGGGCGATCTGGATGGCGCTGAACGGGTTGACCAGGATGCCCATGACCATCTCGGGTGGCCACTTGCCGTCCTCACCGCCCCAGCCGCTGTTGGCCAGTTCCTGGAACGACTTCCGAGCTCCCTTCTCTCCTTCGCGGGCTCCCCGCCACAGCAGCAGGAATCTCCCGACCTCGGCTTCCTCATCCCGAGCGGGGCTGCACAGGGCCGCAAGGACCATGACGATGTCGTGCACCGTCTCCCAGCGCGGCATCTGCTTTCCGTTGATCGCGGACCGCACGGTCTCGTGGCTGGGTCCGGACAGCGGGTCCTCCCGCTCGCGGATCAGCGTGCTCACCTTTCGGAAACTCAGCTGACCGGCCGCCCGGTGCAGTTCCTGCAACGCGTCGACCAGTTCCCGGTGCCAGCCTTCTGGCCGGGACTCGTCCGGGGCGTCTACCACTTGGATCCTCCTGTTTCGGGGCCGGTGAACGGGCTCCGGCCGGGGGTGTCAAGTTTCGCTGCCGCGGCCTGCGACGCAGTCAGCTTCCGTCAAGTTCGACTCCCAATCGTCCGCTTGGTGACTAACGGCTAAACGCCGAGGTGAGCATGGTGAGGTCACCAGCGGAGCACGACACCCGAGGAGTTCACCCCCGTGCACATACCTGCCTACGCACACAGCACGATCCGTGCCGCCCTACCCGCCATACCAACGGGCCGGCAGATGGCGAGCCTGGACTGCTGCATGTGCGGCGCCCCGTTCGGCCGGGATCTCGGGGCGGTGCCGCTCGGCCCCGCTCCGGAGGCCGGTCTGTCCGGGTGCCGCCCGTGTCTGAGCCGACTGGTCACCTGGGCGCGGGAGACCCGGGACGCCGGCCTGACACAGAGCGCCGAGCAGGCTCGCAAGGATTCCGAGGCCTGGGAATCGGTCCGCGATCACTACTTGGCCCGGCTCGACGCCGTCCGGCAGGCCGCGGAGGAAGTCGCCGAGTTGGCCGGGAACGAAGAGGTCCCGCCGTTGCGGATCGCCTGGCTGTCGATATCGCTGGAGTCGGCCCACACCTGGATCCCCGACGCCCCGGAGCCTCCGGCCTCGGCCGACCGGGAGGACCACCTGCTGACGAACGCGGAGATGCTGATGGGCAGCGCCATGATCACAGCCCGTGGGGCCGTGGCCGACAGGCTCGTCTACCACCTGGTCAATGAGTCGCAGCCCGAGGAACCGGAGATGTGCCAGGAGTTGGACTGCCCTGAGGACTGCTCGGGGCGGCATGACACGTCGCACATCGACTGCGGACCGGACACCATTTTCCAGGACCTCCTGGAGTACGGCGTCTCCATCGAGGAGCCTGGCCCAGCTCCCCTGTCCCCGCAGCTCGCCGCACTCTTCGCGCCACGGCCGGAGGAGCCGCCCCCGCTGTTCCCGCTGCTGGAGGAGCAGGCCTCGGCCGCGTTCCCTCGTCTCGGGATCGATCCCGACGACCCGGAGGTCCTACTGAGCGCGGCGGCTGCCGGGCTGGCCGCCGAAGCCCTGCTGAACGAACCGCTCGACGCGATCCGCGCAGCACCCGGTGGGCCGGATGCCGGCGATGTCTTCGCACAGGGCGTCGACTTGTACCGTCGGGCTCGCAAAGCGCTCATCGCCGCCCGTGACGGCGGACCTGAACGACTGGGTGCGTTCACGGCCGTCGCCTCGGACCTGGATCTCCCGTGGGCGGGCGGCTCCCGTTTCACGCTACGCGCTGCGTCCGGTCCAGTCGCCGACTTCGTCCGAAACATCGGGGAACAGGTCTGGATCACCGAGGAGTTGATGCGTCGGCAGGGCTGGCGCGACGCCCTTCTGCACCGGGCGTTCACAGCTGCCTTCAAGGCCACACACCACTTCGGCATGCCCGGCTGGCCCGCCGTTGTCGACGCCGCGATGACGCGTCTTGCCTCGCTGGACCGACTGTCCGCACCCCCGGAGCTCGCCGATCTCGGTGACGTGGAGATCGCACTGCTCCAGGAGCCGGACCGGTTGGGAGTGAACGCGCTCGGGTGGCTCGCCCGTCATGTCCTCCTTGGCTAGCGGACGACCGCCTCGCCGGCCGCGGAGTCAGTCGTGCGAGCAGAAGGGGCGGAGTGTCGACATGTCCGGAGCCACCACCGGAGTCCTCGACCCCATCTGGCCGAGCCCTCGCGATGAGGAGTCGGGCAGGTTTCTGATCACGTCACCCCGAGGTGGGTCGGGCATCTGGGAAACGGGGGCAGCGCGGTGAGCTGGGATCAGGTGACTCTGCTCGTTCTCGCGTCGTTCGGCTGCGTCACCCTGCTACTGACGCAGATCAGCGAAGTGCTCTCGAAGTTGCCTCCGATCATCCGTGCTTGGCGGCGGGTCCAGGACGAACTGCGCCGCAGCGGCCATGACCGTTCGGTTCCCGACCGGACCGACCCGGAGGAACCCACGGAGGAGGGAGGAGAAGCGAGGGAAGCCGTGGAACAACGGGAAGGGGGCTGAAGCGAACTGGCCGGTGCCCCGGCCACGGTTCGGCAGGTCGGCCGGTCCGGGCAGCACCACACCGAGGGCGACGCCGCATCTCCGTGCCTGTACTCGAAGATGGCCGCCGAAGACCGGTCCTTGCGGCTCAGGGGGTATCAGGTGTGCCGATTCGGTGACCACGAACTCGGGCCACAGACAGCACCCGTGGCATGTCGGGCATTCGTCGCGGCTGCAGTCGACCTCAAAGTCGCTGAGTTCAACGACCCCGTACCTCAAATGATCAGTAGCACTGCGTAGCACCTCACGGTAGACCGCTGACGCGACCTCGTGGCCCCCGCTCGGCGCTTCTCTCCACCTCTCGTCGCCATGGCCGCACGCCGATGACGTGCCGGGACCCGTCACCCCGTCGCCAAACCATAGTTCACTCGATCGGACCAAAAGAACCGGTGCGCTTCCCCCTTGGCTCGGCGCGTCGGCCAAACTCATTCGAGCAGACGACTTTCGCAATGAGGAGCAGGAAATTGGCGGATATCTTCGATTACATCCAGAATTACGTCAGAACTTCACTCGGCCCGGGACCGATCTGCGTCCACGTAGAGAACATCCGGGACTGCAGCATCAAGCAGCATCCGGATTATTCCAAATTTCGAGACTCGGCCATCACCGCAGGACGCCGCTCTCGCCCAGGGTCTCGATGTCGTTTGTGGGAGTCCATGGTCGGCATGGGCCGCATCTACGACTCAGACGGCGACGACACCTGGCAGATGATCATCATGGACTGCCTGTCACCCGTCCTCCGCTCGCGATCCTGGCGCATATCCCGGGAGCTCGGCGCCGATCGGGCAGACATCCAGTCAGACATGGTGGAGGTCGCGCTCGAGGTCTGGCATAACACAATAACTGGTGTCCCTGCGCACCATATCCGGGGCACCATGGCGAAAGAAGCCGTCTCCAAAGCCTATACAAGGGTGAAAGTCAGCGGCCGCGAAACCACTCGGGAGGGCATGGGGGCTTTCGCTTCACCGAAGAACTCGCCCCAGGCCACCGCGTTTCTTCCACCATTGATCGTCGGTGCCTCCAGTTCCCAAAGCCCCCACGCCGCTGAAATCATCAGGGGCGAGCAGGTCGGAGCCATGCTTCAGGCGCTGGAGCACATCGGCCTCGCACGAACCCACCATGCGGAGATCCGCTCCGGAACCAAGAAGAGCACTGCCCCGTCCATGCCGAATCTGGCCCGCGCGGGACTCCCCGGAGTGGACCACTATTACAGGCTCTCCGACCTCCTTCCTGCACACATCGGAATTCAGCAGGCTGCAGAATTCCTGGGCATCTCGGAGACGACCGCGCTCCGGATGATCCGTGATGCATCGTTCCCTTGCCCCGTGACGCGGATGGGCCGGTCCTACAGGGTGCCGGTGAAGGCGTTCATGGCGAGCCTGGGGATCCCGGACTCCCCCATCCACCCGGACGATGTCGAGAACGGAGCCGACCACGCTGCCAGTGTCATCAGTGGGATCGACATCGCCGAAGTACCCCAAGGGCTCGACTGCCCCGACTTCTGATCACACACAGGTCACGCAAAGGACCTCAGGCTTCTCGCCACGCTCACGCCATTGCCGGCGTCACCTGGGTCCTGGACGTCGCCGCGCCGTACACCGGCTGACCCGACCGACCCGCCTGATCCGCCCGCGCCGTCCGGCCGCCGCCACGCCCCCGCGGGCGGCCCGGACGGCGCGGGCACCGGCTCAGTGGAGGGGCATCTCGGCCCAGATGGTCTTGCCGGTGAGGCTGTGCCGGGTGCCCCAGCGGTGGGCCATCTGGGCGACGAGCATCAGGCCGCGGCCGCCCTCCTCCCAGTCGCGGGCGCGGCGCAGGTGCGGGGCGGTGCTGCTGGCGTCCGAGACCTCGCAGATGAGGACCTGGTCGCGGATCAGGCGCAGGGTGATCGGCGGGGCGGCGTAGCGGATCGCGTTGGTCACCAGTTCGCTGACGATCAGTTCGGCCGGATAGATCTGCTCGCCCGCGCCCCACTCGGACAGCCGTTGGGAGACCGCCTTGCGGGCGGTGGCGACCGCGGACGGGTCGGGCGGGATCTCCCAGGTGGCGACGTGGTCGTCGTCCAGGGCGCGGGTGCGCGCGATGACCAGGGCGACGTCGTCCCGGGGGCGCCCCACCACCAGGTCGTCGACGACCGCGTCGCAGGCGTCCTCCAGCGACGGCCCGGTGCGTGCCAGCACCCGGCACAGCCGTCGGTACCCCTCGTCGACGTCGCGCTCGCGGGTCTCGATCAGACCGTTGGAGAACAGCGCCACCAGGCTGCCTTCGGCCAGTTCCACCGTGGTCGCCTCGAAGGGCAGCCCGCCGACGCCGAGCGGCGGGCCGATCGAGATCCCGGCGGCGTCCGGCGAGCGCCCCGGCGGCACGATCACCGGCGGCGGATGCCCGGCACTGGCCATCGTGAACGTCCGGGACACCGGATCGTAGACGGCGTAGCAGCAGGTGGCCCCGATCTCGCCGACCTCCCCACTGGCCCCGGCCTCCGACGACAGCCGCACCACGAGGTCGTCCAGTCTGGTCAGCAGCTCGTCCGGCGGCAGGTCCACGTCCGAGAGCGTGCGCACGGCGGTGCGCAGCCGGCCCATGGTCGCGGTGGCGCGGATGCCGTGGCCCACGACGTCGCCGACGACCAGGGCGATCCGGCCGCCGGAGAGCGGGATCAGGTCGAACCAGTCACCGCCGACCCCTGAGCGTGTCGACGCCGGGATGTACCGGGAGGCCGCCTCCATCGCCGCCTGCTCCGGCACGCTCCGCGGCAGGAGGCTGTGCTGCAGGGAGAGCGCGGTCTCACGCTCACGGGTGTACCTGCGGGCGTTGTCGATCGCGACGGCGGCTCTGGCGGCCAGCTCGTCGGCCAGCAGGAGATCGTCCTGCCCGAACCGTTCCATGCGGTCGGCGCGGCTGCGGCGGTAGAACACGGCGACACCGAGCGTCACCCCGCGGGCGCGCAACGGCACCGCCATCATCGAGTGGTAGCCCTGGTCCCGGATGATCGCGGCGCGGCGGCTGTCCACCGCCATCCAGTGGACGAATTCGGGGTCCTCGGCGTTGCAGAGCACTCCGGCGCCCGTGGCGAGCGCGCGCGCCGGCGGCGAGAACTCCGGGTAGCTGTCGGTGGTGCCGATCTCCAGCACGGTGGGCAGCCGCGTGCCCGGGGCGAAGCGGTGCACGATGCGCCGGAGCATCACACTGCCGGAGACCTCGCCGTCGGTCGGTTCGGTGTCGGCTTCGAGGGCGGTGAGCAGGTCGACGCTCGCGAAGTCAGCGAGCTCGGGGACCGTCACCTCCAGCAGCTCGCGCGCGGTCCGGCTCAGATCCAGCGTGCTGCCGATCCTGCTGGCGGCCTCGTTGAGCAGCACCAGACGCTTGCGCGCCCAGAACTGCTCGGTCATGTCCCGGGCGACGAGGGCGACGCCGTGCACCGTGCCCTCGGGGTCCTTCAGGGGGGCGAGGTCGACGGACCACGCGTGGATCCGCCGCTGGCCCCCCGTGCGCTGGAAGGTCTCCAGGTGCACCGGCTCGCCGCCCTCCAGGGCGCGGCGCAGTCCCTCGGCGAGCTGCACGGCCTGCGGCTGGGTGGTGATGTCGAGGATGCCCAGGCCGCGCACCGCGCTGTCCGGCAGGCCGACGACGGGGACCATGGCCTGATTGGAGCGGCGGTACCTCAGCTGCGCGTCGTACAGCGAGACCGAGCAGCGCGGCAGCTGCTCCAGGGCCCACCGTGCGAGGTCCTCGTCCTCGGGCCGGGGATCCGACCCCGTCAGCGGGCAGACGACGCGCCAGCTGTCCGGCGGGTCGTCCGGTGCGTCGTCCGGTGCGTCGTCCGGTGCGTGATCGCGCGGCACGCCGCGGTGCGCGACCACGGTCACGTCCACGCGCCGCCCGTCGCGGTGCCGCAGGGCGAGCGGGCCGCTCAACCGGTCCGGGTTCCGGGCCAGGGCCTGCCGTACGTCGGGTGGGACGGGCTCGACCAGCAGGTCCGCCGCCGGCCGGCCCACGACCTCGTCGGCGCGATAGCCCAGTAGCCGCTCGGCGTTGGCGTTCCAGCGTGTCACGCACCCGTGACCATCGACGATCGCCACCACCGTGCCCGATTCGCTGCCACCCCGTGGGGTCGGCCGGCCCTCTGGAAGGCGCCCATCCTGGTTCGTCACGGCATGATCACTCACACAATCGCGGGGGCACCAGCCTAGCCCGGCCGGTCGAGGGGCAACAACAGCACCGAAGGGCCGTCGGCCGGACACACCCGGCCGCCGGGGCGGCGCCTGGAAGGGCCCGGCGGCCGGTCGGTGGCCGGCGGGCCCTTCGGTGGTTCGTGGGCGCGCGGGGTCAGTGCTCCGGGCGGAGCAGGCCCAGGCCCGCCGCGTGCACCCCCGCCTGGAAGCGGCTGACCGCACCCAGTTCCTGGAGGATCGCGGCCACGTGCCGGCGGCAGGTGCGGAGCGAGAGGCCGGTCCGGCGGGCGATCTGCTCGTCCTTGGCTCCCGCCGCCAGCAGCGCCAGGATCTCCCGCTTCACCCGGTCCTCGGCCAGCGGCGAGGCTCCGGCGGCCGGCTCCCGGCGGGGTGGGGCCGCCCGGACCCACACCGCCTCGAAGAGCTGCTGCGCCAGCCCGACGGACACCGGGTCCCGGCTGACCGTCACCCGGGGTTCGCCGCCGGCCGTCCGGTCCGGTAGGACCACCGTGTCGCCGTCGACGAGCAGGAGGTCCCGCACGGGGGCGGCGGCGACCCGTACCCGTGCGCCGCCGGAGCCGCACAGCCGGCGGATCCGCCGGGCGGCGGCGGACGCCCCCGGCCCCCGGTCCAGCACCGCCACCAGGTCCACGCCCGGCGGGAGGAGGCCGGCCCGGCCGGCCGGCGGAGGGAAGAACTCCTCCGGGGTCCGGCCGACCGAGCCCAGCCAGGCGACCTGGGAACGGGCCTGCGCGGCCAGGCTGCCCAGCAGTCCGCGCACGGCCTCCGTCCCGGCCACCCGGGTGACCGCGCCGCCGCCGGTCCGGCCCACACCGGCCGGCGGCGCCGCGGTCGGCTCCGATCGCAGGGCCCGTAAGAGCGGCGGCGGCTCAGCCAGTTGATCTGCCGCCAGCTGCAACGCGTGCTGCCGGTAGGCGACTTCACCCGTCCCGTACGTCATTGGCCCTGTTCCCCCTGACAATCCGAGGCCTGCTGCCCGACCGGATCAACCCGAGGGTGACGGGGCTTGACGGTCGGTCGGAAGGATCCGCGGATCCGGAATCTATGCGCGCCCAAGATCGCTGGGTATCCGTAGAAGTACTGAAACGCTCTTACGTAGGCACGGTGTCGCCCCGTAGGGTCGGACCGATCGGGGGCAGCCTCCGCCGGAGGACCGGCGGGCGTCGATCGGGGTACGAGCTGAGCGGGAAGCGCGGATCCGAGCCGCGACCGGCACCGACCGGCCTGGTCGGACGGCACACCGAGGTCCGGCGGTGGGACGAGGTGCTCGACCTGCTCACCGAGCGCGGGCACACGGTCGAGGTGGTGGGCGACCCAGGGATCGGCAAGACCCGGCTCCTGGCCGAGTTCGTCTCGCGCGCCGCCCGCCGGGGAGCCCGGGTGCTCTCCGGGCGCGCCGCGGAAGCCGGGTCGACGGTCCCCCTGCACGTCTACCGGGACGTGCTGGGCGAGCGGCTGGACGGCGACGGCCCGCGGCCCCCGCGGTACGACGCGGTACGGCGGCTGCTCTGCCGGACGGCCGAGCAGCGGCCGACCGTCCTCGTCCTCGACGACCTGCACTGGGCCGACCCGGCCTCCGCCGAACTCACCGACTACCTGATCCGGCACCCGGTCACCGCGCCGTTCGTGCTGCTGCTCGCCCACCGGCCGCGCCAGTCGCCGCTGCGGCTGCTCGGCGCCCTCGCCGACGGCGCCGCCGCCGGGACCGTCGTCCGGATGCCGCTCGCCGCCCTCGACCGGGAGGCCTGCGCCGACCTCGTCGCCGCCCACGGCGCCGCCGCGTACACCCCCTCCCACACCTCCCCGCACGCCCCCGCCCACACCTCGCCGCACACCTCCGCGCACACCGAGGCCGAGGTGGACCGGCTGCACCGGCAGAGCGGCGGCAACCCGCTCCTGCTGCTCGCCCTGGCCGCCGCCCGGCGCGCCGACCCGCCGGACCCCGGCCGGAGCGCCGACCGGCCGCCCGAGCTGGTCACCAGCGCCCTGCTCGGCGAGATCGCCGGGCTGGACCGCGACGCCCGGCTGGTCCTCGACGCCGCCGCCGTGATCGGCGACCGCACCGGCCTGGAGACCCTCGGCCTGGTCGCCGGGCTGCGGCCCGACCCCGTCCGGCACGCCACCGCCGACCTGGTCCGCCGGGACCTGCTGCGCCCCGTCCCCGACACCGGCCTGTTCGAGCCGCGGCACCCGCTGCTCGCCCGGACCGTCCACGAGCACACCGAACCGGTCTGGCGGCTCGGCGCCCACCGCCGCGCCCTCGACGGCCTCACCCGCGACGGCGGTCCGCTGGCCGACCGCGCCCGGCACGCCGCGCTCTGCCTCGGCGGCCACGACGACGACGCCGTCCGCCTCCTCGAACAGGCCGCCACCGAGCACCTCCACCACACGCCGCGGCGCGTCCTCGGCTGGCTGGAGGCCGCCGACCGGGGCCTGCCCGACCGGCCGTCCACCCGGGAGCAGCGGCTGCGCCTGGCGCTGCTCCGCGGCCGCGCGCTCACCGCCTGCGGCCGGCTCCCCGAGGCCCGGGCCCTGCTGCACGACACCCTGCGCCGGATCCCCCGGCAGTCCGGCGCGCTGCGCACCGAGACCGTCACCCTCACCGCCCGCGCCGAGCGGATGCTCGGCCGGTACCCGGAGGCCGCCGCCCTGCTCGCCGAACCGGCCGGCCCCGGGGCGGGCACCGCGCCCGGCGTCGAGTTCGTCCACGAGTACGGCACCGTCGCGCTGCTGAGCGGCGACTACCCGGCCGTCGCGCCCCGGATCGACACCGCCGCCGACGACGCCAGGCAGCTGGGCGACCACCCGGCCGAGGCCCTGCTGCGCGCCCTCGCCGGCCTCGGGCGCGCCCAGCTCGGCGACGGCGGCGCGGCCGTACCGGCGCTCGACCGCGCCGCGGCCCTGGTCGACGGGCTCGCCGACGCCGACCTCGTCCAGCACATGGAGGTGCTGGCCCAGCTCGGCTGGGCCGAGGTGCTCACCGACCGTCCCACCGACGCCGCCCGCCACCTGCGGCGCGGCCTCGACCTGGCGCGCCGCCACGGGCAGCGCCACCTCCTCCCCCACCTCGTCCTCGGCGAGGGCTTCCGGCTGCTGTGGACCGGCGGCCTCGCCGCGGCGGCCTCGGCGGCGCGGGAGGCCGCCGCCGAGGCCCGGGCGCTGGACAACCGCGACCTGCTCGGGCTGGCGCTGGCCCTGGAGGCCGGGGCGGCCCAGTGGCGCGACGGCGCCCGGGACGCCGGCCTCGCCGTCGACCTCGCCACCCGGGCCGTCCGGGCCGGCGGGCACCCGCACACCTGGTGGCACCGCAGCGCCGCCATGGTGCTCGCCCAGACCCAGCTCGCGGCCGGCCGGCCCGCCGAGTGCCGCCGTACGGTCGTCGAGTACGGCGGTGGCGAGGGCCTCCCCCGGATCGGCACGGTCCTGCTGCCCGGGGCGCTCGCCACGCTCTCCACCGCGGCGCTGCTCGAAGGCGACCTGTACACGGCCGCGCACTGGGCGGACCGGGCGGTGGCCGAGGCCGAGCGGGGCGCCATCGGCTCCCAGCTCGGTTTCGCCGAACGGGCCCGCGCCGCCGTGCTGGCCGCCCGGGGCGAGCACGCCGAGGCGCTGCTGCTGTTCTCCCGCGCCGCCGACCGGCTGCGGGCCGCCGGGTTCCGGGTGCACCAGGCCTGGACGCTGACGCTGGGCGCACCGCTGCACCGCGCCCTGGGCCGGCCCGCCGACACCGAGCAGTGGCTGCGCCAGGCCGCCGCGCTGGCGGCCGAGACCGGGGCGAAGCGGGTCCGCGAGCGGGTCCGGGCCGTCCGGCAGGAGGCCGCGGCGGCCCACGCGGCCCCCGGCCCGGACGAACTCCTCGGCTCGCTCACCACCCGGGAGCGGCAGATCGCCGAACTGGTCCGGGCCGGCTCCCGCACCAGGGACATCGCGACCGACCTGTTCCTCAGCCCGCGCACCGTGGAGAGCCACCTGGCCAGGGTCTACCGGAAGCTCGGGGTCGCCTCCCGCTCCGCGCTGGCCGCGGCGCTGGACCCGGAGCACACCCGCCGGCCGGGCTGAGCGCGGCAACCCGGCAGCCCGGCACGGGCTTCAGGGACGTCCGGGTCTCACGGGACGTCCGGGGTGAGGGCCAGCACCGCGAGGTCGTCGGCGAGCAGGCCCGCGTAGCGGTGGACGTCCTGGGCCAGGAAGGAGACCAGCCGGTCGGGCGCGGTGGTGCCGAGGGCGGCGAGGCGCGGGGCCAGCGGGTAGAAGGTGCCGGTGGCGTCGCGGGCCTCGCTGACGCCGTCGGTGTACAGCAGCACCGTGTGGCCCGGGGGCAGCGCGACGGTGGTCGGCTTGCCGCGCTCCTCGGCGGGCCCGAGGTGGCCGAGGCCCAGCGGGAGCTCGTCCGCGCACGGTACCGGGGATATCGCGCCGCCGCCGAGCAGCAGCGGGGTGGTGTGGCCGCGGTTGACGATCTCCACGCAGTCGGAGCCCGGCCGGTACTGCAGCAGGACGGCGGTGGCGAACAGCTCGTCGTCACCGCGGTCGTCGGCGTCGCGCAGCACCGCGCGGTCCAGCTGGTCGGCGAGGTCGACCAGCCCCGGGGTGTCGTACGCGGCCGCCCGGAACGCGCCCAGGACGTCGGCGACCGTACGGACCGCGCCGAGGCCCTTGCCGCGGACGTCGCCGAGCAGCACCCGGACGCCGAAGCGGGTGTCGCACACCTCGTACAGGTCGCCGCCGACCAGCACGTCGGCCTGGGCCGGGCGGTAGAGGCCGGCCACCCGCAGCCCGCCGGACCGCTCGGGCACCGGCCGCAGCACGGTGCGCTGCAGGGTCTCGGCGACCGTACGGGCCTGCAGCAGGGTGCGGTTCTGCCGGGTGCGCTGCCAGGACAGGGCGGTGCCCATCACCCCGGAGAGCAGGGTGGCGATGTAGACCCAGACGTGGTGCTGCTCGTCGACGTGGCCCGCGCGCAGGGCCAGGGCGATCTGGAGCGCCAGGGAGCCGACGGTGGCGGCGGCGGTGAGCGCCGGGCCGTAGCTGAACGCGACCACCACCGGCAGCGCGGTGAGCAGGAAGCCCGCCGCGACGGCGTCCGGGACGACGGCCTCGGTGATCAGGTCCAGCACCAGCAGGACCACCGGGAGCCAGAGGACCCAGCGCGGCGACCGGGGCTCCAGCGCGGCTGGGCGCGGCGGGCGGGACGCTGTGGGCACGGCGGGACCTCCTGGCAGGCGGCCGTTCCAGGGGAATGATCCTGGAATGACCGGTTCGTCCCTCCATGCTCTCCCACGGACGGCCCAGCCACGAACGGCCGAACGTCCCGTCCACCGGGGCCGCGCGGTTCACCGGACGGCGCAGGACAGGGCTACCGGACGGTCACCGGCAGCGTCTCGTAACCGCGCAGCACCAGCCGGTCCCGCCGGGTGGCGACCCCGCCCGGGGCGAGCCGCGGGAAGCGGTCGAGCAGGGCGGGCACCGCGACCTCCGCCTCCAGCCGGGCCAGCTGGGAGCCCAGGCAGAAGTGCTGGCCGCCGCCGAAGCTCAGCGGCTGGCTGTCGGTGCGGGTCGGGTCGAACACGTCGGGGCGCTCGTACCGGGCCGGGTCGCGGTTGACCGCGCCGATCAGCAGGGTCAGCTCGCTGCCCGGCGGGGTCGGCACCCCGTCGACGGCCAGGCCCTCCGCCAGCGCGACCCGCCCGGTGGCCTGCACCGGGGAGTCGAAGCGCAGCACCTCGTCGGTGAAGCCGGCCGGGGTGACCGCGCCGGTGCGCAGCCCGGCGGCCGCCTCGGGGTGGCGGAACAGCAGGGCCAGGCCGTTGCCCAGCAGGTTGGTGGTGGTCTCGAAGCCGGCCACCAGCAGCAGCACCAGATTGGCCAGCAGCTCCTCGGCGGACAGCCGCCCGTCGTCCTCGGCGGCGATCCGGGCCAGGTCGCTGACCAGGTCGTCCTGCGGGCGGGCCAGCCGCTCGGCGGCCAACTCGGTGAAGTAGCGGGACAGCTCGTCCGCGGCCGCGTCGGCCTCGGCGAGCCCGCCGAGGCCCTCGCTGATCTCCAGGACGACGGTCAGGTCGGAGGTGAGCCCGCGGAAGCGGTAGCGGTCCCGCTCGGGGACGCCGAGCAGCTCGCAGATCACCCCGACCGGCAGCCGGAAGGCGAAGGCGTCCATGAAGTCCACCGGCGAGCCGTCCGCGCCCTGCCCGGCCATCTCGTCCAGCAGCCGGTCCACCGCCCGCTCCACCGCCGGGCGCAGCGCGGCGACCCGGCGGGCGGTGAACACCGAGGCGATCAGCGAGCGGACCCGCGGCTGGTCCGGGGCGTTGCGCTGGAGGATCGAGCGGCCGAAGAGGGCGAGCGAGGAGTGTTCGACGTACTCCGGAAGCACGCCCGCCATCATGTCCGCGGTGGCGACGCCGAAGGCCGGCGTGCGCAGCACCTTGTTGACCGCCGCGTAGCCGCTCACCACGAAGACCCCGTCCCCGGCCGGCACCGCCGGGCCGAGCTCGCGCGCCTTCGCGTACAGCGGGTACGGGTCGGCCCTGACCGCCGGGCTGGTCAGAAACTCGATGATCGCCGCGCCGTCCATCCGGTGCTCCCCTCCCGAGACCACGCTTCCCGGGTCGTGAACCCCCGGCGGGTACCGCACAGTTCCCGGGGCGGGCGACCCGGCCGGCTCCCCGGTCGGACGCGGGCCGGTCGGGCGCGGGCGGCTCGGTAGGCTGGCCGGCATGGAGATCTGGATCAACCCGCGCTGCGGCAAGTGCCGGACGGCGCTCGGCGAGCTGGACGCCGCCGGGGTCGAGTACACCGTGCGGCGCTACCTGGAGGAGCCGCCGACCGCGGCCGAACTGGAGGAGGTGCTGGGGCGCCTGGGCCTGGAGCCCTGGGACATCACCCGCACCGACGAGCAGGCCGCGAAGGACCTGGGGATGAAGGACTGGCCCCGGGAGGCGGGCGAGCGGGCCCGCTGGATCGCGGCGATGGCCGAGCACCCGATCCTGATCCAGCGCCCGATCATCACCGCGGACGACGGGCACGCCGTCGTGGCCCGCACGCCGGAAGCGCTCGCGTCCGTGCTGTCCTGAGGCGGCCGGTCCGAGGGCGGGCCGTCAGTGGGCCGGCCCGTCAGTGGAGCCTGACCGTCTCCACCGGCCGGCCCGCGTGCCAGTTGCGGACCATCAGGTGCCCGCCCTCGACGGCGGTGTGCCCGGTGTCGGGGCCCGGTGTCGGGGCCCGGTGTCGGGGCCCGGTGTCGGGGCCCGGTGCCACACTGGCGGGGTGACCACCACGACCACGTACATCGCGTTCCTGCGGGCCGTCAACGTCGGCGGGCGCACCGTGAAGATGGAGCGGCTGCGGGCGCTCTTCGCCGAGCTGGGCCTGGGGAACGTCCGCTCGTACATCCAGAGCGGCAACGTCTTCTTCACCACCGACGGGCCGGCCGGCGCACCGGAGCGCGCCGCGCTGACCCGGCGGATCGAGGAGCACCTGGAGCAGGCGCTCGGCTACCCGGTGCCGGTGATGCTGCGGACGGTGGACGAGGTGGCCGGGCTGCTCGCCGCCGACCACTTCCGGGAGGTCGAGGTGACGCCGGACGTCCGGCTGGTCGTCGCCTTCCTCTCCGAGCCGCTGCCCGCCGAACTCGCCCGTCCGCACCGCTCGCCCAAGGGCGACGTCGAGGTGCTCGGCGCCGATCCGGGGGCCGCCTACGTGGTGATCCACCTGCGGGACGGCAAGTGGGTCACCAAGGACATGTTCGGCAAGGGCTACCGGGGTTCGGTCACCTCCCGGTTCCTGCACACCACCGAGAAGATCCTCGCCGCCGCCCGCAAGGCCTGACGGCTCGCGGCACCCGCCGCCCGCAAGGCCTGACGACCCGTACGGCCTGCGGGAACCCCGGCGCGGACCGCCCGGAACCACGTGGCCGGACAGGGCGTCTGGACTCGCGTGACGTACGAAGCACGCGCCCGCGCCCGGCGTGATCTGGACAGCCCCGGTCGGCCGAGCCGACAATTCGGCCATGACGCCTCCTGAGTTCCCCACCGGCCGGATCCGGCCCTCCGACGCCGAACGGGACCAGGCGCTCGGGGTGCTGAAGGACGGCGCGGGCAGCGGGCGGCTCTCCCACGACACCTTCCTCGGCCGGATGGACATCGTCCTGCAGGCCAACAGCCGGAGCGAGTTGGACGCGGCGGTGGCCGGCCTGCCCACCGGCGGCCCGGTGGAACGCTTCGTGCTGCGCACGGTCGGCCGGGTCTCCGGCTTCGGCGACCGGATCAACCGGGCCTGGCGCACCGAGCGGCTGCCCGGGCTGAGCCTGCCGCAGGCCGGCGCCGGGACGCTCACGATCGGCCGGATCCCCGGCTCGGGGCTGCGGCTGCACAACGCCTCGGTCTCCCGGAGCCACGCCGAACTGCGGCAGGAGAACGGCGACTGGGTGCTGTACGACCTCGGCTCGACCAACGGCACGCACGTCAACGGGCGCCGGATCGCGGGCGGCGTCCGGGTGCGGCCGGGCGACCAGGTGCGGTTCGGGGACCTGGAGTTCCGGCTCGTCGCCCTCTGACCTCCCGCTCCGGGGCGGCGGCGCGGCGGTCAGTGCGGGAACTGCCGGGGCGGCCGCTGCCGGGGCAGCTCGTCCTGGAACTCCGCGATGGCGGTGGCGATCTGGCGGGTCACCACGGTGCGCTCCAGCCGGTCCAGGTAGCGGTTCTCCGCGGCCAGCGCCTCGACCGTGACGCCGAAGTACATCGCCATCAGCGGGTTGACGAACAGCTCGCTGCCGTCGGTCCGCTCGGTGAACCGGACGTCGCCGAACTCGCCGCGCAGCGCCGCCGCCACCGAGCCGTTGACGATGCTGGGGTGCTCGGGGAAGGCGGCCCTGGCGTGCTCGACGGCGTCCAGGTAGAGCACCGCCTCCCGGCTGGCGCGTGGGATGGAGAAGGCGCCGAGGTAGCCGCCGGCCCGGTCCAGCGCGGCGAGGTTCTCCAGCACCAGCGAGTGGTTGACGCCGTGGTAGGAGTCGACGCCGAAGCCCAGGCAGGCGACCAGCCGCTCCGGCACCTCCCGGAGCCCGGCCACCGCCGCCAGGCTGGCCATGTCCTCCTCCGGGGTGCCGAGTCCGGCCTCGTCGCCGCGCATCAGGATGTCCGTGCCGCCGTCCACCAGCAGGACGGCGTCGACGCCGAGGCGGCCGACCAGTGCGCGGTAGGCCTCGCGCAGCGGCTGCACGCCCACCGACGGGAAGGCCCACACGGTGTCGGGCATCCCGTGCAGGTTCAGCCAGCGGGCCAGGGTGCGCTCGGGGAAGTAGCCCACGGGGCCGGCGGTGTCCGGCCCGATCCTGGCCACGTCGGGCTCCGCCCACACGTCGAGCGGCAGCCCGTAGAGGTGGGTGAAGGAGAGGTTGGCCAGGTGCACCTCCTTGCCCGCGGCGCGCAGGGCGAGGGCGATCGGCAGCCCGGCGTACACGTCGAAGCCGCCGCCGGCCCCGGCGATCAGGATGCGGTCGGCGGCCAGCAGCCGGGTGATCAGCGGGGGTTGCAGCAGAGAGGTCACCGGCGGACGGTAGCACCGGGCGCCCGGGGCGGACCGGGCGGCCCTGGCGGGCCCCGGCAGCCCTGATTGTCAGTGGCGGGTGCGACGATGCGGGCATGACCCAGGAGACGGCTCTCACCCCCGACGTGCTGCGCGAAGCCCAGGAGCGGGCCCGCGAGTTGATCCGGTGCGGCTTCCAGGAGCCGGACGAGATAGCCGAGTCCCTGGTCGAGGTCCTCGACGACCAGGGGCTCACCGAGGAGGAGGCGGAGCGGATCGTCGCTCCGCTGTGGAGCGAGCGGCTGGCCGAGCAGGCCGCGTGGCCGGAGGTCACGGACGTCGACCGGCTGGCTGACGCCTTCGACGCGCTGGAGGACCAGGGCATCGTCGCGGCCATGGACTTCACCTGCTGCGCCGGCTGCGGCTACGCCGAGATCGGCGCCGAGGCCGAGGCGGGCTCCTCCGGTTTCGTCTTCTTCCACCAGCAGGACACCGAGTCGGCGGCCGCCGGGCGCGGACTGATGCTCCGGTACGGGGTGTTCCACACCGAGGGCGAGCCGGTCGAGGTCGCGGAGCGCCGGACGGCGGGGATCGGGCGGACGGTGGTCGCCGCGCTGGAGGCGGCCGGGCTTCCCGCGGAGTGGGACGGGTCGCCGCGCACGGCGATCCGGGTCGCTCCGCTGGAGTGGCTCAACCGCCTTCCGGAGTAGGCCTCGGCCGGGCAGGCGTCGGCCGGGCGCGCGCGGCGCGGGTCGAGGGTGGCTCGGGTCGAGGGCGGCAAGGGTCGAGGGCGGCAAGGGTCGAGGGCGGAACCTCTCGCGTTCAGGGGGTGCCGAGGGCGGCGGTGAGCACCGGGAAGGGTCAGTCGCGCTCGATGTGCACCTCGGCGAAGTGGTCGCTCCGGTCCGACTTGCGGATGGTGACCCGGACGTTGCCGACGGCGGTCTCGGAGTCCTTGCTCACGGTCTTCTTGTTGTCGCCGATGGTCACCTCGGCCCCGCTGTCGCTGATGTGACCGACCGTCATCTTCATCGGGTTGTCGCCGCCGAAGACCTTGACGGTCTTCGAGGCGTCCACGCCGTCGGTCTTGATGCCGACGGTGCACTTGTGGTCGTCAAGGCAGAGCGCCACCCCGCCCTCGCAGGCGGCCAGTCCGGCGCCGAGCGTCAGGACGGCGCCTGCGGCGACGATCGCCGAGCCGATCCGGAAGCGGGTCCGCAGGCTGGTGCGGTGGGCCTTGGCAGTGCTGCTCGCTGTGGTCATGTCCTCGACGGTAGTGGACCGGACACGCCCCGCCATCAACCGTCGGCGGGAGGCCTGCCCTGGTGGAGCCCGGATCGGCCGGGCGATCGAACCCCGAGAGCGGTGGGTCGAATCCCCTAGGGGACTCCGGGAGTTGTCCGGCAGCCGGGCGCCCGACGCGCCGTCAGCATATGCCGGAGGTCTGTGCCACGCGCGTAGATCGATGAGCCGCGAAAAGGCCCGCCGGTCAGTCGGCGATGATCCCCAGGACGGTCCCCGGAGCGTCGCCCGGGCCCTCGCCGAAGCCGTCCTCCGCACCGCCGCCCGGCCCCCACAGCGGCGCGGTGCAACGCTGGTAGGTCGCCTGCCAGTGCGGCCAGTTGCGGGCCACGTCGTCGTCGCACTCGGCCAGCAGCCGGTCCACCTCCGCCGGGTCCACACCGTCCAGCAGCCAGGCCAGCGCGTCCGCCGTGCCCGGGCCGTCCGCCACGCGCAGCAGGTCGAGCAGCTCGCCCAGGCCGCCGAGCCGGGAGCCGTCGGCGACCACCCGCTCCATCCGGGGCAGCAACTGGCGCTCCTCGATCCGCAGGTGGGTCTCCAGCCGGGCCGCCAGGTCCTCCATCGCGTAGGCGACCGGCCAGGCGCTGCCGGTGTCCCGGCTGGCGATCCGGACCAGCGTGGTGACCCGGGTGAACGAGTGGTCGAGGTTGTGGTGGTCGGCCTCCAGCCAGTTGAGCAGCAGTCGCAGCTCGGGGGCGAAGCGGCGCACGATCGGCCAGATCCGGGTGTCCTGCTGCTCGTGGTGGCAGGTCAGCATCGCGGTCATGAAGGTCCAGTGCCGCAGCAGCGCCTCGCCCTTGTCCTCCTCCTCGGGCTGGAGCAGCCGGAGCGCGTTGGGCAGCCGGGCGAGGTCGCGGCGCAGTGCGGCGTGCACCAGCCGCAGCCCGGAGAACCGCACGGTCGACGGTTCGTCGTCCCCGCCCCGCGGGTCGGCGCCGGGCTGACCCTGCGCGGGCACGGCGGGAGCGGGCTGGGGCAGCAGGCGGATCGGCATGGGACTCTCTTCACGGCTTGGGGCAGGACGGGTGGGGCGGCCGGTGAGGACCACCCCAGCCAAGGTGCCCGCAGTCGATCAGAGGCGAATCAATGTCCGATTGACGCGCAGGTCAGGGCGTTTATCGGGGCGGACGCAACGCCCCGCGACCCCCGCCCCGTGTAACCGGACGAGGGTGCGCACGTCGCGCGCGCCGGGGAGTCCAGGGGAACAGCGAGGCCGCATGTCACCGGAGCAGGAGCAGTCGTTCGACGAGTTCGTCGCGGCGCGGTACGCCGCGCTGCGCCGCACCGGCTACCTGCTCTGCGGCGACTGGCACCTCGCCGAGGACCTCGCGCAGACCACGCTGGTGAAGCTGTACGCGCGCTGGAACCGGCTGCGCGACCCGGAGTCCGCGGCCGGATACGCCCGGACCACCCTGGTCCGCAGCTACATCGACACCCGGCGGCTGCGCCGCTCGCACGAGATGCCCTCGCCGGAGCTGCCGGAGCCGACGGCGGCCGACCAGGCGGACCCGGAGCGCCGGCTGGCCCTGCTGGCCGCGCTGGCGCAGGTCAGTCCGGCCTACCGGGCGGCGCTGGTGCTGCGGTTCTGGGAGGACCAGTCGGTCGAGGCGACGGCGGCGGCCCTGCGCCAGAGCCCCGGCACGGTGAAGTCCAACACCAGCCGAGGGCTGGCCCAGCTGCGGGTGATCCTCGGCGACTCGCTGCGGGAGATCGCGGCGAGCTGAGCCGGGCCGCCGGGCCCGGACCGGACCGGAGCGGACCGGACCGGACCGGACCGGACTGCGGGACCCGGACCGGACCGCGGGGCGAACGAACAGAACGAGAAGAACGAGATGAGCGGGACGAGCGAGAGACGAGAGGGAAGCGGGTTGAACCGGGACGATCCGGCGTTCGACGCCGACGACATGGACGCGCTGTTCCGCGCGGTCCTGGACCAGCAGGAGCCGGCCACTCCCCTGGCGTTGCTGCCGGAGGTCCGCCGCTCCGGCGTACGGCTGCGCCGCCGGCGACGGCTGCTGGCCACCGGCGCGACCGCCGCGGCGGTGGGCCTGCTGGCCACGGCGGGCTGGGCGGTCCACGGCCGGACCGCGGCGGCGCCGGAGCGGACGCTCCCCCCGGCGGCGGGCGTGCGGGGCGCGCCCGCCGCGCCGACGAGCCCGCCGCCCGCCGCGACGACCGGCCCGCCACCCGCGACCACCGTCGCGACGACCGCCGCCACCGCGGCCACCGGGACGGGCGGGACGGCCACGACCGGCGGCCGGGCCCTGTTCGCCCTCCTGCAGAACCACCTGCCCGAGGACTTCCGAGAGATCTCCGCGGGCACCACGACGGACGACTTCCTGCTGACCAGGCACGACGGCGGAACGGTCCAGGTCAGCCGGCGCTCGGACGGGCCGTCCGGGCCGTTCGGCGGCACCACCTCGCCGTGCGAGCTGCGCACGACCGACTGGGGCCCGATGAGCCCGGACGGCGAGGACTGCGTGGGCATGCCGCTGCCGGACGGCTCGATGGTCTGGGTGCTGCACCCGCTCACGTTCGTTCCGCACGGCCAGGAGTCCGAGATCCGCGTCATCACCCCGGACCGCCTGGTCTACGCCCTGCACTTCGCCCGGGCCGAGGCCCAGCCGGAGCCGTCCGACCAGACCGTGGCACTGCCGCAGCTGCTGATGCTGGCCGGGCGGTCGGGGTTCCTGGCGGCGCTCCGGGACGGTTTGGGGGATTCCCCGGCCCCCGGGTCGTCGACCCCCCGGCCACCGTCCGCGACGCCCTGACCGCGGCCCCTGACCGCACGCGACGCCCTGACCGCGGCCCCTGACCACGGCCCCTGCCGCGGCCCTCTGACCGCGCGCGGCCGCCGGAGTCAGTGACCCCGGCGGCCGCGCGGAAGCCGGACCGGCCTCAGTCGGCCGCCGGGCCGGCCAGGTTCTTGGTCAGCCACTCCAGGGTGTCCGGGATCATCTTCTTGAAGTCCGAGGTCAGGTGCTTGCCGCCGGGCTGCTCGTAGTAGGTGATGCCCACCGGCGGGGCGGCCTTGGCCACCCAGTTCTTGACCACCTTGGTCTCGTACGGGTTGGCCCCGCCCGCCGTGACCAGCATCTTCACGTCGGCCTTGCCCTCGGCGACCATCACGTCCGGGTTGTTGGCCGCGCGCTCGGCGTCGTGGCCCTTCCACAGCAGCGAGTCCGGGATGAAGTAGCCGTCGATCGGCACCGCGGCCTTGTAGACGTCCGGGAACTGGAGGGCGAGCTTGGCGCTGCAGAAGCCGCCGGTGGAGGCGCCCATCACGCCCCAGCCGTCGCGGCCCTTCACGGTGCGGAAGTTGGCGCGGACGAAGTCGGGGAGGTCCTGGGCCATCCAGGTCGCCATCTTGGGCTGGCCCGGGATGTCGGAGCAGTCCAGCGCGTTCTTCTCGTCGCTGTTGAAGTTCTGCACCGGCATGATCATGATGAACGGGTGGGACTTGCCCTCCTTGACCAGCCGCTCGTTCTCCTCCTGGATCGGCAGCTGGTTGTCGGTCCAGGTGTTGTAGCCGTTGCTCTGGCCGCCCGCGAAGAGGGTGAGCACCGGGAAGCCGGTCTTGGCGAACTTGGGGTCGTTGTACTCGGGCGGCAGCCAGACCCAGACCTTGCCGGAGACGCCGGACTTCGCACCGGCCACGGTGGTCACGAAGATCGGACCGGCGGCGGTGTCCCGGGCCTTGGTGAGGTTGGCGTTCGGGCCGGTCGGCATCAGCACCTTGCCCGTGGAGGGCGCGGTGCTCGGGGTGCCCGAGGCGCTGCCGCCGGCCGTCGCGGTGCCCGTGGTGGTGCCGGTCCCGGCCGGGGTGGCGCCCGCCGTGGCACTGTCCCCCTTCCCACCGCCGGAGCTCCCGCAGGCCGCGAGCGAGGCGGCCAGGGCGAGCACGGCGGCGCCGGACAGGACGGCACGGTAACGGGACGACTGCCTAAGCACGGTGAGGACTCTCCGACCGATGTCGCGCCCGGTCCGTCTGACCGGGCGGCGGCCCCCCGGTGGGGCCGGACAGACCCGGGGGCGCAACGCGGGTAGGGCCCCCGGGGTGGTGGTGCGCCGTCCCTCGCGGGGGCGCGCCTTCCTGCGATCTTATGACGTGACCCGGGGTGGGCCGGTTGCGCGTCGGCCACCGGAAATCCAATGTTTGTTCGCGATCGGGTAAAGCCCTCGGCTCAGCCCGCCGGACGGCGGGGGTCGAACGGCGGGTTTCACAACCACGTGTGCGTCCGAGCGCCGGATTCCGGGTGTTTTCGACCAGTGACGCCGGGCCGCGGATCCGGAACGATCTCTCCCGGGACCGGCTGGAGAGCGACCGGGCCGCCACCGCCACCGCCACCGCCACCGCCACCGAGGAGAGTGCCATGCCCCAGCAGATCGCCGTCGTCACCGGAGCGGGGAGCGGCGTCGGCCGGGCCGTCGCGGTCGAGCTGGCCGCGGCCGGCTGGCTCCCCGTGCTGGCCGGCCGCCGGGCCGAGCCGCTGCGGGAGACCGCCCGGCTCTGCGCCGCCCCGGCCGACGTGCTGCCGACCGACGTCACCGACCCTGCCGCCGTGGACGCCCTGTTCGCCGCGACCGCCGAGCGGCACGGCCGGGTGGACCTGCTGTTCAACAACGCCGGCAGCTTCGGCCCGGCCGTCCCGGTGGAGGAGCTGGAGGTCGAGGCCTGGCGGGCCGTGGTCGACCTCAACCTGACCGGCGCCTTCCTCTGCGCCCGGGCGGCGTTCCGGCAGATGAAGGCCCAGGACCCGCGGGGCGGCCGGATCATCAACAACGGGTCGATCTCGGCGCACGTCCCGCGCCCGCACTCGATCGCCTACACCGCGACCAAGCACGCGGTCACCGGTCTGACCAAGTCGCTCTCCCTGGACGGCCGCCCGTACCGGATCGCCTGCGGGCAGATCGACATCGGCAACGCGGCGACCGACATGACGGCGGCGATGGGCGCGGGCGTCCGGCAGGCGGACGGCCGGATCGCCCCCGAGCCGACCATGGACGTGGCCGACGTCGCCCGCACCGTGCGGCACATGGCCGCGCTGCCGCTGGAGGCGAATGTGCAGTTCGCCACGGTCATGGCGACGGCCATGCCGTACATCGGGCGCGGCTGAGACCCCTCCCCGAGGCCACTCCCCGAGGCCACTCCCCGAGGCCCCGGCTCACGACGGGGGAACCCCGTCAGGCGAGGCTGACGGGGTTCCCGGGACCGGCGGCCGGGGGCGTCCGGAACCGCGGCGGCGGGCTACGGCCGCCAGGCGTCGTTCAGGGTGACCGTCCCCGAGGAGGGCGCGGTCGCCGTCCGGTTGGCTCCGGACTCCCAGGTCACCGCGCCGCTCGCGTCCTTGCGGAGGTACTTGTACTGGAAGGCCGTACCGCCCGGCAGCGAGAGCGACAGCGACCAGACCGGGTAGCCGGCCGAGGAGAGCGGCAGCGCCTTGGCCGGGTCCCAGCCGCCGAGCGCCGAGACGTCGCCGACCACGTAGATGTTCTGGCCGGGCGTGGTGGTCGCGTTCACGTTGAACGAGGCGCCGGTGGCCGTCGCCACCCCGCCCTGGACGTACAGCGCGACCGCGTCGCCCGCGCCGACCGTCGCGGTGAACTGCCCGTTGCCGTTGACCTGGTAGGTCGGGCCGGTGCAGCCGCCGCCCGGCTGCGGGTCGCCGTGCTGGACGTCGCAGTAGGTGCCGGCCGGCAGCCCGGTCTGGAAGGTCTGGGTGATCGCGCCGCTCTCGTGGTTGATCGCGACGTAGCCCTTGTTGCCGCGGCCGAAGGCGATCGCGTTGTTGCCGTTGGACCACCAGTTGGTCACCCCGGTGCCGGCGACGGCGTTGCGGAAGCCGACCATGTTGGCGACCTGACGCCAGGCGTGGACGCAGTTCCAGCCGTCCTGGTAGCAGGCGTTGACGGTGCCGCCGTTCGGCGGGCCGTCGTCCTTGTTGGTGAAGGCGTAGCCGGAGTAGACGTTGGGCGAGCCGTACGGCGAGGCCAGCAGGAAGACGTTGGCCAGCGTGTAGGTGTTGCCGTAGGTGTAGTTGAGGGTGGAGCCGTTGCGCTCGGTGTCCCAGTTGTCGATGAAGCTCCGCGCCTGGTTGCCCGGCAGGTAGCCCCAGGAGGCGCCCCAGCCGTTGAGGTTGGCGAGCTTGTCGGCGGTGAACATCCGCTTGAGGTCGGTGCCGACCCGGAACTCGTCGACGTCGCCGGTGCCGGTGTACTCGGTGGGCTGGATCGGCTCGCCGGCGCCGTAGATGACCTCCTGCGCCCAGTAGGCCTTGGGGTTGGCCGTCCTGGCCTTGATCGCGGCGAGGTCGGCGGCGGCGATGTGCTTGGCGGCGTCGATCCGGTAGCCGTCCACGCCGAGTGAGCCGAGGTCGTCGAGGTAGTGCGCGATGGTGGTCTGGACGTACGCGCTGCCGGTGTCCAGGTCGGAGAGGTTGACCAGTTCGCAGTTCTGGACGTTGCCGCGGTCCTGGTAGTTGCTGATCGCCTGGCGGCAGGAGTGGAAGTCCTGGTCCTGGTAGGTGCCGGGGTAGCCGTACTTGGTGTACGCGGTGCCGCCGGTGCCGGTGCCGGAGCCGGCCGACATGTGGTTGACCACCGCGTCGGCGATCACCTTGACGCCGGCCGCGTGGCAGGTGTCGACCATGTTCTTGAACGAGGTGCGGTCGCCGAGCCGACCGGCGATCCGGTAGCTGACCGGCTGGTAGGAGGTCCACCACTGCGGGCCCTGGATGTGCTCCTGCGGCGGCGAGACCTCGACGAAGCCGTAGCCCTTCGGGCCGAGCGTCGAGGTGCAGGCCTGGGCGACGGAGTCGAAGCGCCACTCGAAGAGGGTGGCGGTGACGTCCTTGCCGTTGTTCGCGGGCGGGGAGGCCTGGGCGGCGGGGGCGCCGAGGGTGGTGCCGAGCGAGAGCGCGAGCGCCGCCGAGGCGGCGAGGGCGCCGGCCGCGCGGGCGGGCCGTCGGGTGGGGGCGGTGGTGACCACGTCGTCTCCTGGGGGGTGGCTGGGGTGGGGCAGCCGAGGTGAAGCCTGCAGGAAGTTTCTGTAACTTGCCGGAAACTTGCAGCGCCGAACTTAGAGTCAGCGGGAGGCACCGTCAAGGTCTCGGGAAGATACGTTTCTGCATCGCCGGAATCCGCGCGCCGCCGCCCCTGGCTCCGCGCGCCGCGCCCCCTGGTTCCGCGCGCCACCACGCCGGAGTCCGCGCGCCGCCACCCCTGGCACGGGCGCACGACAAGGGCCCGGCAGCCGTAGCCACCGGGCCCCTCACCTGTCCTGGTTCACCGGTCCCTCACGGGGAGCCGGTCCGGGTTCAGCCGGTCTGGACGGCGGTGTCGTCGATCACGAAGCTGGTCTGCAGCGAGGAGTCCTCGACCGCGTTGAACTTCACGGTGACCGTCTGGCCCGCGTAGGCCGACAGGTCGAAGGTGCGCTGCTGGTAGCCGGCCGCGGCGTCCACGTTGGAGTAGGTCTTCAGCGCGGTGCCGTTGACCGACACGGTCAGCTTGTCGTAGGCGGTGCTGCCCGACTCGGCGGTGTCGACGTGCAGCCAGAAGCTCAGCGTCGCCTTGCAGCCCGCCGGGATGGTCACCGTCTGCGACAGCGTGTCGGTGTGGCTGGAGCCGTAGCCGTCCATCCACGCCTTCCACGAACCGCCGTGCGCGGCCTGGCTGGCGCTGTTGTCCACCACGCCGGAGGTCGAGGTCCACGGCGAGGCGGAACCGGTCTCGAAGCCCGCGTTGCCGAGCAGCTGCGCCGGGGTGCAGGAGCCGCCGCCACCGGTGGTCACGGTCCAGGTGAAGCTGGTCGAACCGGTCTTGCCGGCCGAGTCCTTGGCCGTCACGGTGACGTTGGAGGTGCCCGCCGCGGTCGGGGTGCCGGTGATCACGCCGGTGGAGGCGTTGATGGCCAGGCCGGCCGGCAGACCGGTGGCCGAGTAGGACAGCGGAGCGGTGCCGCCCGAGGCCTTGATGGACAGGTTGACCGCGGTGCCGACGGCGGTCGACTGGTTGCCCGGGCTGGTGACGGTGACGCCGCCCGGGTTGGGCAGCCCGCCGACGTTGACGGCGGCCCAGGCGGTGGCGACCGCGTTGTACTCGGCGCTGTTCGCGCCGTACAGGTCGGTGGCCGCGTCCAGGGTCGCGGTACGGGCCTTCGCGTAGTCGGTGGTGGAGGTCATGTGCGCGGTCAGCGCCTTGTACCAGACCTGCGCGGCCTTGTCCCGGCCGATGCCGGTGACGGTGATGTTGTTGACCGTCGGGCTGTTGTAGCTGACGCCGTTGATGACCTTGGCGCCGCTGCCCTCGGCCAGCAGGTAGAAGAAGTGGTTGGCGACACCGGACGAGTAGTGCACGTCCAGGTTGCCGACGCCCGAGTACCAGGAGTCGGCCGAGGTGCCGTCCTTGGAGGGCTTGTCCATGTAGCGCAGCGGCGTGCCGTTGCCGTTGATGTCGATCAGCTCGCCGACCAGGTAGTCCGGGTTGTCGGCGGGCAGGTTGGCGTAGAACTCGACCATGTTGCCGAAGATGTCCGAGGTGGCCTCGTTGAGGCCGCCGGACTCGCCCGAGTAGTTCAGGTTGGCGGTGGCCGAGGTGACGCCGTGGCTCATCTCGTGGCCCGCGACGTCCAGCTCGGTCAGCGGGTGGGTGTCGCCCGAGCCGTCGCCGTAGGTCATGCAGAAGCAGCCGTCGTCCCAGAACGCGTTGACGTAGCCGGTGTCGTAGTGGACCCGGCTCATGGCGCCGACGCCGTCGTTGCGGATGCCGTTGCGGCCGAAGGTGTTCTTGTAGAAGTCCCAGGTGGCGGCGGCGCCGAACTGGGCGTCCACGGCGGCCGACTCGCGGTTGCTGGCCTGGCCGTTGCCCCAGGTGTCCGAGGACTTGGAGAACAGCGTGCCGTTGCCGGTGGTGCCGTTCTTCATGTCGGTGGTGTTCTGGCCGCCGCGGCTGGCGTCCTTCAGCGAGAAGGTCGAGCCGCTCTGGGTGGTGGTCAGCGGCACGTTGCCGACGAAGACGCCGGTGCCGGAGCCGCGCTTGATGCCGTCGGCCTTGCTGAGCACGTCGCCGGTCTTGGCGTCGGTCACCACGTGCAGCTTGCTCGGGGTGCCGTCGGACTCGCGGCCGGCGACGACGGTCTCCCAGGCGAGCTTCGGGGTGCCGTCCGCGGCCCATACCACCAGGCGCGGGGCGGTGTCGACGGCGGAGCCCTCCTCGGCGGCCAGCGCGGCGGCCTGGGCCTTCGGCGCGGCCAGGGCCGGGGTGGTCTCGACGCCGGCGAGGTTGGCCTCGCTGGCCTTGGTCACGCTCTTGGTGGCACCGTTCGCGTCCTGGTGGACGATCAGGTCGCCGCCGAGGACCGGGAGTCCGGCGTAGGTGCGCTCGTAGCGCAGGTGGCGACTGCCGTTGGCGTCCTGGACGACGTCCTTGGTGACCAGCTTCTCCTGGCCGCTCAGGTTCAGGGCCTGGGCGATCGAGGAGGTCTGCTGGTTCGCCGAGGCGATCAGCGCGGCCCGGCTGGCCTGCTGGGTGGCGACGGCGGTCGGCGCGTCCGGCGTGGCCGCCTGGGCGATGACCGGTATGCCGGTGACCAGCAGCGCGGTGGAGGCGGCCAGGACGACCGCCGCCTTCCGGGCGTGAGCGTAACGGGACATGCGGACTCCTTTTCCGACCGACGCTGGTTCGCGCCGGTGGAGAGAAACCTGGGCCGCGGGGTTGCGGCGCAGTGGGGGCCCCCGCCGGGTGCGACGGAGGTGCGGTAGCGGGTTGCGGTGCACACAACCCGTTGCAGGGTCGGGACGCGCTGCACCTTGGCTCGAACAGCTGCACCGGGAGGTGGGGCCCCCACGTCTGCAGCCGGAGGAATCGTGGCAGCAAACCGGCCGCCAATGACAGATGCATGCCACTGATTGGCCGGTTCATTACCGAAACCGTATGCATGGCGGTCCGTCAGTTGTGTTACCCGGACACGAACTCGTGAACACGGTTTTCATGACCTGCACAAGGTTCGATCACTATCGGCGGTCACTGACCAGCAGTCGGAACCACCGTTCGTACCGCCGGGTAGCGCGCAGCGCCGAACGGGCGCGGCACGTCACAGTTCCGGCCGTGCCTGCGGTTGTTTCCGGCCATTGTGTGGCCGGAACGGAACCGGGCCCCGAACCGCCTCAACGGCGGCGCGGGGCCCGGTAATCAGCGGGGTGCACCGGTCAGTGCTGGACGAACACCGCCACGGTCCGGCCCGGCACGGTGAACGTGCCGGTCGCGGCGTCGAAGCCGGCCCCCTTCACCACCGGGTCCGCGCCGCCCGCCTGGACGGGGTGCAGCGCCTGGCCCGTCCCCCGCAGGGCCGCGACGGTCTGCGCCTGCGCGGTGGGCGTGGCGTTGAAGACCACCGTGACGCCCTTCTCCGCGCCCGCCAGCCCGGTGCCGTCCAGGTGCAGGGTGATCACCCCGGGCGTCTCACCGGCGGTGCCGGAGAGCGGGTACGACAGCCGCTGCTGGACGGCGGCCAGGGTGGGCAGCGCGAACAGCGGCGAGGACTGCTTGATCCGCAGGAACTCCTGGTACTGCGCCGAGGCCGCCCGGATGTCGGCCGCGCCGACGGCCAGCCTCGGATCGGCCAGCAGGGACTGCGCGGTGGGCCACATCGCCTTGTTGTCGGCCGCCGGCGGCAGCCCGCGGCCCCAGCCGTTGCCGGCCACGGCCCCCGTCAATGGATCGGGCCAGTGGATCGCGTTGAACCAGTCGCCCGAGTCGTAGGCGTTGGAGTCGAGCGACTTGGAGCGCAGCAGGTCGCTGCCGGCCTGGGCGAAGCCCGCGCCCTGGGTGAGCGCGGTGAGCGAGAGCCCGAGGGCCTGCATCCGGGCCCGGTCGGCGGCCGCGGTGCCGGTCGGCAGCTTGTACGCGAGGGCGTCGAAGAGGTCGGTGTTGTCGTGGGCGTCCACGTACTCCACCGCCTCGCCGGGCTCGGCCGCGTACCCGGTCGGGGCGCCGTTGTAGTCGACCTGGGCGCCGGTGACGGCCTTCCCGGAGCTGTCGGTGAAGGAGTACCCGGCCAGGTTGCCGGTCAGTCCCACCTTCAACTGGTCCATCTGGTGCAGCAGTCGGGCCTTCTGCTGGTCCGGGGTGCCGTTCGCGGCCGAGCCGTTCGGGTCCGTGAACAGGCCCGAGGCGAAGCCCTGCTGCGGCGCGGAGTCGAGCATGAAGTTGCCGCCGCGGGCGGCGTCCCGGAACCGGTCGTCGAAGGTCGCGATGCCGGTGCCGGCCATGTTGGCCTGGGTGGCCTGCTCGAACCGGGCGTTGTTCGCGACGACGCCGAAGTTCCAGCCCTCGCCGTACAGGAGGACGTTCTTCCCGTCCACGCCGTCCGAGTCCGGCGTCATCTTGCGCAGCGCGGCCCGCACGTCCAGCATGGTGGACTTCGGGTCAAGGCCCATCAGGTCGAAGCGGAAGCCGTCCACCTTGTACTCGCGGGCCCACAGGGTCACCGAGTCGACCACCAGCCGGTTCATCATGGCGTGCTCGGGCGCCGTGTCGGCGCAGCAGCTGTCCGTCGTGACCTTGCCGTCGGCGTCCAGCCGCTGGTAGTAGCCGGGCACCACCTTGTCCAGCACCGAGTGCTCGGCCTGGCCACTGGCCGCGGTGTGGTTGTAGACCACGTCGAGCACCACCCTCAGCCCGGCGGCGTGCATCGCCTGCACCATCTGCCGGAACTGCACCGTCCGGGCCGTGCCGGTCGGGTCGGTGGCGTAGGAGCCCTCCGGCACGTTGTAGTGCAGCGGGTCGTAGCCCCAGTTGTAGGCGTCGTCGGCGGCGACGGCCGCCACGCACTCCTGCTGCTTCGGGCCGTCCTTCGGCAGGGACTTCAGGTCGCAGGCGGGCAGCTTCTGGTCCGCCCGGTTCTCCCGGATGGTGGCGATGTCGAAGGTCGGCAGCAGGTGGATCGTGGTCACCCCGGCCGCCGCGAGCTCCTTCAGGTGCTTCATGCCGGCCGAGTTCGACTCGGTGAACGCCAGGTAGGTGCCGCGCTCGCCGGCCGGGACGGTCGGGTCCTCCACCGAGAAGTCCCGGACGTGCAGTTCCTGGATCTGCTCCCGCCCAAGCGGGACGGCCTGCGGGCGGGCGTGGTCGTCCCAGCCCGCGGGCTTCAGCTCCTTGGCGTCGAGGTTCGCGACCAGGCTGCGCCGGGAGTCGGTCGACAGCGCCACCGAGTACGGGTCGGTGACGGTGTCGACCACCACCTGCCGTACCGAGGGCGCCCAGACCTTCACCTGGTACAGGTAGTACTTGCCGTCCAACTCCCGCTTGTCACGGACGACTTCCCAGACGCCGGTCTCGTCGTCGAGCTTCAGCGGCAGGGTCCTCGGGGTGCCGCCGGTGGCGACGTCGAAGACCTGGACGGACACCTCCTGGGCGGTCGGCGCCCACAGCGAGAGCGCCACCTTGCCGTCGTAGTACGCCGGGCCGAAGTCGACCTTGCCGGTCCGCCCGGCGTAGAGGTCGTCCAGCGCGCCCGGGGTCTGCACCCCGGTCGCCGCCAGGACGGCGCCGCTGGGCAGGTGCTCGGTGAACAGCAGCTGGCCGCGGAGCGCGGCCGGGACGCGGGCGGTGTCCCGGGCGTCCACGGTGAAGGCCCGGTAGCCCGCCAGGTGCGGGTACTTCGCCTTCTGCGCGTCGGTCAGCCCGCCCTTGACGGGGGTGAGCCGCAGCCACCGGCCGGGCTTGCTCAGCACGCCCTTGTCGGCCGTGATGCCGCCCGCCGGGTCGTACACCAGCTGGGCGCTGGTGCCGCCGGCCAGGGCCTCGTCGCCGGCGCCGTAGTTCGCCGGGACGACGACGGTCCTCGCGTCGATCCACTGCGCCTTGGCGCTGCCGAGGTCCACCTGCGAGGAGGCGGCCGGGTTCTGCGGCAGCAGGTAGCCCTCGCGGCCGCCGAGGATCCACACCTCCCTGCCGTTGACCGCGAGGTCCAGCGACTGGTCGGCGGGCAGGTCCTTGTCGTTGCCCCGGTGCAGGATGTAGCTGAGGCTGGTCGCGCCGGGGGCCAGCGGCACCTCGAAGACGGCGCCGAAGGAGTCGCGGCGGGCCGGGGTCAGCGGCTTGCCCCAGTCGGTGGGGGTGGCGGCGCCGGTCCAGTCGTGCAGGCCCCAGCCGTCGTAGTCGCCGTCGGCCCGGTTGTAGTGGATGACGGCGGTGTTCGCCGGCGGCGTGCCGGCGGGGCCGGGGGCGGTGGTGCGCACCGCCGGGTCGCCCTGCTTCAGCCAGACCTCGCCGGTGCTGCCGACGTCGATGTGCCGGTCGGCGTCCACGTCCTTGACGCCGTTCTTCTCCACGATGAACCCGACGTCCGAGGCGCCCGGCTTGAGCTTCACGTAGGCGAAGGCGCCGTACGCGTCCCGCCCGGTGAAGGCGTGCCCGGCCGGCCACGGGGTGGTCTCGCCGTCGGCGAGGTCGCCCCAGGCGTAGAGGTTCCAGCCGTCGTAGTCGCCGTCCGGCCGGTTGTAGTGGACGACGGCGTACGGGCGGGCGCCGGCGGTGGGCACCGGCTTCGGCGCGGGGGTGCCGGTGGTGAAGCTCGCGGTGGCGGAGCGCAGGTGGCCGCCGGAGTCCTGGACGACGGCCTTGTACCGCACGACCGTGCCCGGGGCGACCGCGCCCAGGTCCTGGGTCACCGCGTACGTCCCGGTGTCGGCGGTGCCCAGCGTCTGCCAGGGCCCGTCGCCGATCTGGGCGGCGAAGCTCACCCGGTCGAAGCCGCCGCCGTCGACGGTGGCGCCCACCGTGACCAGCCCGGTGGAACCGTCCGCGGGCGGCCGCACCGAGAGCCGCGGCGCGGCGGCCGGGGCCGCGAGCCTGCCGCCCGCCTTGAGCACGAGGGAGGAGAGCGCCGGCACGGTGACGGTGACCTTGCGGTCCGCGCCGCTGGTGATCCGGCCGCCCGCCGCCGGGTAGACCGGGTCGAAGCCCATGCCGGCCGAGAAGGTGTCCAGGGTGACGGTCTTCGCCTCGGTGGCGTTGTTGACCGCCACCAGGTACTCGACCTGCTGCCCGGCGTCGATCCGGGAGAAGGCGTAGACGCCCGCGCCGTCGGCGGCGTACCGCTCGATCTGGGCGCCGTCGGCCAGCGCGGGGTTGTCGCGGCGCAGCTGGGCCAGCCCCGCGATGCCCCGGTAGAGCGCGCCGTCCTGCCCGTACCGGTCGGCCGGGCCGGGGGTGCCGCCGAGCACCCGGTCGGCGTTGTAGGAGGGGGTCTTCGAGGCGAACAGGTCCTGCCGGGCGTCCTTGTCGCCGCCCGCGCCGGTGAAGCCCTGCTCGTCGCCGTAGTAGACGACGGGCTGGCCGCGGGTGAGGAACTGCAGCTCACTCGCGAGCCGGTCCTTCTTCAGCAGGGTCGCCTCGTCGGCGCCCGGGTTGTCGGCGAGCAGGAAGGAGCCGAAGCGGCCCATGTCGTGGTTGCCGAGGAAGGTGGGCAGCTCGTACGCGTCGGTGTCGGCGCCGGTGTAGCGGTAGTCCTGGCCGTAGACATCGGCGAGGTTCTTCGCCGAGCCGCCCTGGGAGACGTACGAGCGGGCGGCGCCCTGGAACGGGAAGTCCAGGGTGGCCTGCAGTTTGCCCTTGGTGACGTAGGGCGAGGTGATCGCCGGGTCGCCGGAGTAGACCTCGCCGAACATGAAGAACTTCTTGTTGCCCTGCTTGGCGGCGAAGTCCTTGAGCGCGGGCGCCCACTGCTGCCAGAACGCCATGTCGACGTGCTTGACGGTGTCGATCCGGAAGCCGTCCACGCCGGCGTCCTTCACCCACTGCTGGTAGACCTTCTCGAAGCCCTTCACCACCCGGGGGTTCTGGGTGTCGAGGTCGTCCAGGCCGCTGAAGTCGCCCTCGGTGGCGGACTCGCCGACGAAGGTCGAGTCGCCCCGGTTGTGGTAGAGCGAGGGGTCGTTGAGCCAGGACGGGGTCTTGGCGGTGGCGTCGCCGGGGTTGCGGAAGACCGGGGTGTAGGGGAAGGAGTCCTTGGTGGTCCGCGGCCAGGGCGCTCCCGCGTCGGCGACGGCGGTCTCGTCCACCGGGTTCCCGTCCGCGTCGAGCGTCGGGTAGGCGCCGGCCGAGCGGTAGCCGTGCTGCTGCTCGGCGGCGTCGATGACGTCGGCGGTGTGGTTGGTGATGACGTCGAAGAAGACCTTGATCCCGCGGGCGTGCGCCTTGGCTATCAGCTCCTTGAGCTGGTCGTTGGTGCCGAAGTGCGGGTCGACCTGGGTGAAGTCGGTGATCCAGTAGCCGTGGTAGCCGGCCGAGGCGTCCGCCCCGCTGCCCTGCACCGGCTTGTTCTTGAAGATCGGGGCCATCCAGATGGCGGTGGTGCCGAGGTCCTGGATGTAGTCGAGCTTGCGGATCAGTCCGGCCAGGTCGCCGCCGTGGTAGAAGCCCTTGTCGGCGGGGTCGAAGCCGTTGTCCAGCCGTCCGCCGGTGATGCCGCCGGTGTCGTTGGCGGTGTCGCCGTCGGCGAAGCGGTCGGGCAGGACGAAGTAGAACTGCTCGCGGGTGAGGTCGTGCCGCCCGGCGGTGGCCGCGAGCGCGGCGTCCGAGGGCGGGGCCGGCGGGGCGGCGGCGAGGGCCGCGGGGGCGCCGCCGAGGGTGGCGGCGGTCAGTGCGGCGGCCAGCAGGACGGCCGTGCGGCCGGGCCTGCGGGGTGATCCGTTCACGGGGGATCTGCTCCGTCGGGGGCGGAGCGGGGCATCGGCCACTGAGGGCTCCCTTAGGGGAAGGGGCGATCGGGTTCCCAGGAAGCTAGCGGCCTGCAATATGTTTCAGCAAGATGCAGAAACCGTTTCGTGCCGGGAAAATCCAGGCCCCGGGCCGTCTCCGCCCACCCCGATTACTCCCTCGGAGCGACGGGCGTGACAATGGGAGCTATGTCCGTCCCACCGGTTTGCACCAGAACACAGAGCACCCCCTACCCCGGTGGGAGCCGGCCCCTAGCCCTCAAGGGGGACAACCGGTGAAGAATCCACTTCCAGAGGATGAGCAGACGGCTACGAGCGGTCTGGCAGACTTCTCGTCCATGGGGGAACCGACCGAGATCCAGCGAGGCGACGCCCGGCGCGCCGACGCGGCCCACGGTGGCGGTTCCGCGGCAGCCACGGCCCTCCCCGGCCGGCTGCCCGACGGAGCCACCCGTGCCGCCCAGTCCCGTACCGCGGCCCTGCGCAGTCGTTTCCGCGACCAGCGCCGTTCACCGGCCCGGCCGAGGATCTGGTTCGAGCTGGCCCTGATCGGGATCAGCTACTGGATCTACTCCATCGTCCGCAACGCGGTCCCGGAGCAGGAAGCGATAGCCCAGAAGCACGCGCGCTGGATCTGGGACCTGGAGCAGAACCTCGGCATCGCCGTCGAGCGCTCGGTCAACCACGCCGTGGACGGCGTCGGGTGGCTCATCACCGGGATGAACTACTACTACGCGACGCTGCACTTCATCATCACCATCGGTGTGCTGGTCTGGCTCTACCGCAGCCACCCCGGCCGCTACGTCGCGGCCCGCACCGTGCTGTTCGTCACCACCCTGATCGCCCTGGTCGGCTTCTACTCCTTCCCGCTGGCCCCGCCCCGGCTGATGACCGACGGCGGCTTCATCGACACCGTGCAGACCCACCACACCTGGGGCTCCTTCGCCTCCGGCCCCGCCGCGCACGTCTCCAACATGTACGCCGCGATGCCCTCGATGCACATCGGCTGGTCGATGTGGTGCGGCCTGGCGATCTTCTTCCTGGCCCGCCGGACGTGGGTCCGGGCGCTCGGCCTGCTGTACCCGGCCGCCACCCTGCTGGTCATCGTCTCCACCGCCAACCACTTCTGGATGGACGCGGTCGGCGGCGAGATCTGCCTCGCGGCGGGCTTCCTGGCCGCCCGCTGGCTGTACCACGAGTGGGTCTACAAGCTGCCGCGGGTGCCCGCCCGGGAGCAGGCCGAGGAGCCGGTCACCGTCCCGGAGCAGTGGAGCGAGCCGGCGGTCAGCAGCGCACGCCGCTAAGGCCTGTCTGATAATTGATCTCGTGGCAGGTCGAGGTGAGTTGACGGACGCGGCGT
>NZ_BNBY01000005.1:0-18960 GCF_014656195.1 Kitasatospora xanthocidica
GTAGACCTTGTTCAGGCCGGTGGCGCGGGCGGCCGCCCGGCCGGTGCGGACGGCGGTTGCGGTCGACGTGGTCACGGGGGGCTCCTAGTGCTCGTGGGCTTGTACCTCCATGCTCCGCGACGTGATCATGGTCTGGCGTCGCTCCGCCGGACGGTTGGCCCTACCACCGCTGGGCGTACGGGGGAGGCGCGCCCCTCCTCCTGCGGTATGACGGGGACCCTGAGGGAGGGGCGGTGGCCGGAACCACTATCCTTCGTGGCCGAATCCCGGACAGTTCGTCAGATGGCAAGGAAACATGACAACTTCCGGGGCTGGGGACATGCGAAAGGGCGAGCCGGGCGACTAGGCTCAGGGTGGTTTCGCTGGACGCCCGGATGGTGGAACGCAGACACGGGCAGCTTAAAACTGCTTGGCCGCGAGGCCGTGCCGGTTCGAGTCCGGCTCCGGGCACCGATCGCCGGCGGGGCGCCGGTCGGGCGGGGGCGCCGTCGGCGTCCCCGCCGGGTGTCGTTCACCGGATCCTCCTCGCGGCGTATCCCGGAATTTTTGCCAAGCCATTACCCTTGTGCATGGGCGGTGCAGTGCCGCCACGGAGGGAATGAGCAATGAGAAGCAGCAACCCGGTCTTCTCGCGGGAGGGGTCCTTCACCCGCGACTCCGGCTACGCGGGGTTCGGCAACACCGCACAGGCCGGGAGCCCGTACGGCAACAACCCCTACGCGGGGACGCAGTACGCCCAGCAGCCGCAGGGCCCGATGACCGACGAGCAGCTCTACGAGCTGTACAACGGCCCGTCGGCCGGTCCGGCGGCCACCGGGCGGATGACGCTGGACGACGTCGTCGCCCGCACCGCCATGACGCTGCTGACGCTGGTCGCGGCCGGCGCGGTGGCCTGGTTCGCGCTGCCGTTCGAGAACTACGGCTTCGCGATCGCCGCCAGCCTGGTGGCCATGGTGATCGGCGTGGTGGCCTCCTTCAAGCGCACCGTCAGCCCGCCGCTGATCCTGACCTACGCGGCCCTCCAGGGCTTCGCGATGGGCGCCTGGTCGCACGCGCTGAACACCATGCTGAACGGCATCGTGATCCAGGCGGTGCTCGGCACCGCGGCGGTCTTCGCGGCGATGCTGTTCGCCTACAAGAGCGGCCGGATCCGGGTCACCCCGCGGTACACCCGGATCGGCATCGCGGTCGCCATGGGCTTCGTGCTGCTGATGCTGGTCAACCTGGTCGCCTCGCTGGCCTTCGGCGCCGAGATGGGCCTGCGGTCGGGCCCGCTGGGCATCGTGGTCGGCCTGGTCGGCATCGGCCTGGGCGCCTTCTTCCTGTCGCTGGACTTCGCGGAGATCGAGACGGCCATCGCCCAGGGCGCCCCGCAGCGCGAGTCCTGGCGGGCCGCCTTCGGGCTGACCCTGTCGCTGGTCTGGATCTACATGGAGATGCTGCGGCTGATCGCGATCCTGCGCGGCGACGACTAACGCGTCCCCCCGAGGTGAATCACTGCCGCCGGGCCCCGGAGCCACCCGCTCCGGGGCCCGGCGGCTTTTCGCCTAGGCTCGCTGCCATGCATGACGTACAGCCCTTGGTCGAAGCCGTCGACTCCCTGGCGGATCGTTTCCGCTCGCTGCCGCAGAGCAAGCTGCTGGGCGCCGTGCCCGGGCACGCCTCCCGGGCGGCGGCCGCGCTGGACCTGGCCCGGCGGCTGGCCGGGCTGGCGCGGGCGGTGGAGGGCGGTCCGGAGCGGGACTTCCCGGACGCCGGGGCCTTCGCGGCGGGGGATCAGCTGGCCGTCGCGGGGCACGACCTGGCGGCCGCGCTCGCGGCGCTGCCCGAGGGCGCGGAGGTGGCGCTGCCGGACGGGCCCGCGGCCGTCGGCGAGGTGCTGGCCGGGGCGGTGGCGGCGGTGCGGGAGACGGCCGCGCTCTGCGCCTGAGCACGCTCTGCGCCTGAGTACGCTCGGTGCCTGAGCGCGCTCGGACATGCCGAAGGCCGGCCGGGTCGGTAACCCCTTGACCCGGCCGGCCTTCGGTGCGCCGTCCTGCTGAGGCGGCGTCAGATGCTGGCGACCACCCGGTCGGCGAGCACGTAGACGGCTTCCTCGTCGGTGGAGAAGGTCAGCGAGTACGAGCCGGAGAAGCGCGAGCCGCCGAGCAGTCGCACGTGCTCACCGGCACGGACCGCGTCGATCAGCCGGTAGGCGGCCTCCCGGTCGCCCGGGGCCACGCAGAGCGTGGTGCCGTCGGCGAAGGCGTACACGTCCAGGGTGCCCAGCGGGCCCGGGCGGACGTCGACCAGGGCGACGGCCTCCTCGGCGAGGGCGGCCAGCCGGGTGTCGGTCCACTCGCGGGACGGCGCCTGGCTCGGGACGAAGTCGGGGTGCGAGGGGTGGCGGCGCGGGTCGGGCGCGGGGGCCGGGGCCTCCTCGACGGCCGGGTCGGCGTCCAGCAGCCCGGCCTCCAGGCCGGTGGCCAGCAGGTCGGCCTCGCGGCGGGCGCGGGCGTCCTTGGCGGTCTCGCCCACCGGGTGGCCGGGGCGCAGCGGCGCGCCGCCGTCGGGGCCGGGCTCGGCCGGGCCGGTGCCGCCGTCGGTGATCAGGTCCTCCAGCGCGGAGCGCAGCGCCTCGCCGAACTCCGGGTCCATCGTCCCTGCGTTGTCGGCGGCGTCCTGCGGGCCGGTGGGGCGGGGGAAGAAGAGCGGCCACTCGTCGGTGCCGGAGAAGACACCGGTGAAGGGGGAGTCGAACAGCGGCGCGTCCTCGGCTGCGCGGGCCTCCTGCTCGGCCCAGAACGCCCGGGCCTCGGTGATCTCCCGCTCGCGGTCGGCGGCGAGCGCCTCGGCGACGGCCCGGCGTATCGCGGCCTCGTCCACCGGGGCGGGCACGGCGGGGGCCGCCGCCCGGGCGTCCAGCCGGCGGGAGAGGGCCCGGAGGTGGAGCAGGACGGCGGTCGACACGGTGATCAGGATCAGCAGCAGGATGGTGTAGACGGCGCTCACGGAACGTACTCCTAGGGAGGAGCGGAACGGGGTTACGTGTCCACACTGCCGCATGCGGGGGTGTTACCGCAGTGGCGAATGTCTAATTCGTCCGGGACTTTCGCTCTTGTCCCCAAATTGTTAGGTAACACCGTTCTACGCAGTGGAGTTGATCCGCTCCGCAGTGTCGATTTCCGGGCCGGAAACGAACGGAAAGAGGGCCGGATCGACCTCTCGGTGTGATCCGGCCCTCAATTACGCTACGTCACTCCAAACGGGTGGTCCAGACCCTTCGGAGGATGCGGGTGGTCAGCTGAGGCGCTCGATGACCATCGCCATGCCCTGGCCGCCGCCGACGCACATGGTCTCCAGACCGAACTGCTTGTCGTGCCACTGCAGGGAGTTGATCAGCGTGGTGGTGATCCGGGCGCCGGTCATGCCGAAGGGGTGGCCGACCGCGATGGCGCCGCCGTTGACGTTCAGCTTGTCCAGGTCGACGCCGAGGTCGCGGTAGGAGGGGATCACCTGGGCCGCGAAGGCCTCGTTGATCTCGACCAGGTCGATGTCGTCGATGGTCAGGCCGGCCCGCCGGAGCGCCTGCTTGGAGGCCTCGACCGGGCCGTAGCCCATGATCTCGGGGGAGAGGGCGCTGACGCCGGTGGAGACCACCCGGGCGAGCGGGGTGATGCCGAGCTCGCGGGCCTTGGTGTCGGACATGATGACCAGCGCGGCCGCGCCGTCGTTCAGCGGGCAGCAGTTACCGGCGGTCACGGTGCCGTCCGGGCGGAACACCGGCTTCAGGCCCGAGACGCCCTCCAGGGTGACGCCGGCGCGCGGGCCGTCGTCGGTGCTGACCACGGTGCCGTCCGGCGTGGTGACCGGGGTGATCTCGCGCTCCCAGAAGCCGGCCTTGATGGCGGCCTCGGCGAGGTTCTGCGAGCGGACGCCGAACTCGTCCTGCTCGGCGCGGGTGATGCCCTTGAGCGCGGCGAGGTTCTCGGCGGTCTGGCCCATCGCGATGTAGGCGTCCGGCGCCAGGCCGTCCTCGCGCGGGTCGTGCCACTCGCCGCCGCCCTCCTCGGCGCGCTTGGCGGTGCGGGCCTGGGCCTCGTCGAACAGCGGGTTCATGGTGCCCGGCATGCCGTCCGAGGTGCCGTGGACGCTGCGCGAGACCGTCTCCACGCCGGCCGAGATGAAGACGTCGCCCTCGCCGGCCTTGATCGCGTGCAGCGCCATCCGCGTGGTCTGCAGCGAGGACGAGCAGTAGCGGGTGATGGTGGCGCCGGGCAGGTAGTCCATGCCCATCTGGACGGCCACGATGCGGGCCAGGTTGTGGCCCTGCTCGCCGCCGGGCAGGCCGCAGCCCAGCATCAGGTCGTCGATCTGGCGCGGGTCGAGCTGCGGGACCTTGGCGAGGGCCGCCTGGATGATGTGGGCGGTCAGGTCGTCCGGGCGGACGTCCTTCAGCGAGCCCTTGAAGGCCCGGCCGATCGGCGAACGGGCGGCGCTGACGATGACGGCTTCGGGCATGACGGCTCCTCGCTGGGTGACTACGGACCTGACGTCCGGGAGGAAAGTTACCGCCTGGTAGGTCAGGCGTCACCCGCACCAGCGTGTGAGCTGGCCGACGTATTCCCGGGGTCCGCCGGCCCGTCCTGGTCCCGGCCCTCGGCGGCCTCTCCGGCCAAGCCCGAGCCGGGCAGGCCGATCCGCAGGCGCTGGCGCAGCAGGGCCCAGCGGTGGCCCGTGCCCTCCGGGTCCGCGGCCGCCACCT
This sequence comes from Kitasatospora xanthocidica, assembly GCF_014656195.1. Lineage (GTDB taxonomy): Bacteria > Actinomycetota > Actinomycetes > Streptomycetales > Streptomycetaceae > Kitasatospora > Kitasatospora xanthocidica. Next base: position 4,745 of record NZ_BNBY01000005.1, read on the forward strand.
CGGTGCCCGCCCGCCCGGCCGCCGCGGCGGCGGCCACCGCGACCGGCAGCACCGTCCCGCCCGGCACCGGCACGGTCGGGCGCTCCTCCTCCGGCCAGAGGCCGAGCGCGGCGCAGACCGAGGGCAGCACGGCCATCGCGGCCGTCGCGTAGCCCTGGGCGGAGGGGTGGTAGCGGTCCGCGGCGAACATCTCCGGGCGGGCGGCGAACTCCGGGCCGAGCAGCGAGCCCAGCGAGACCGTCCGGCCGCCCGCCTCCACCACCGCGATGGTCTGCGCGGCGGCCAGCTGCCGGCTCAGCCGGCGGGCCACCCAGCGCAGCGGCGGGCGCACCGGCTTGATCGTGCCGAGGTCCGGGCAGGTGCCGACGACTACCCGGCAGCCGTTGGCGTGCAGGGCGGCGACGGCCTCGCCGAGCTGCCGGACGGCCAGCTGGGCCGGGCTGTGCCGGGTGACGTCATTGGCGCCGATCATGATCACCGCGACGTCCGGGTGGTGCGGCAGGGCCTGTTCCAGCTGGCCGGAGAGGTCGGCGGAGCGGCCGCCCGAGCGGGCCACGTTGACCAGCCGGACCGGGCGCTCGGCCACCGAGGCCAGGCCGGCGGCGAGCAGGGCGCCCGGGGTCTCGCGGGCCCGCGAGACCCCGAGGCCGGCGCCGGTGGAGTCGCCGAGGACGGCCAGGACGAGCGGCTGCTGCGGGGCGGCGGCCCGGTCGGCGAAGGCCTCGCCGTAGACGCCGTCGGCCTTGGGCGGGTGGGTCTCCAGGACGCCGATGGCCTGCATGGCGAGCTTGCTCTCGGTCAGCAGCACGCCGACCAGGCCCACGCCGAGCAGCCCGAGCCCGCCGCCTCCGTACGCCGCCGCGGTGGCGATCCGCCGGGCCACCCGGGCCCGCGAGTCGTGTACGCCTGGCATCCGGTACCCCCTTCGGTCCTCGCCCCCCGGCGGGGTCGTACACCCCTAATACCCGCGCGGAGGGCGGGAGTACCGGCGGGGTTGGGCCATCGGGAGGAGGCGGGGGCCGCCGCGGGCCGCAGGGGCGGGCGGGCCGGGCCGGGCCGGGTGTGCCGGGAGGTGCCGCCGGTGGAGGCGGACACGAGGGGGCGCTGGGGTGCGTGCCACGCCCTAGGCTTTGCAGTACCGAAAGCACTCGCATGCCCATAGACCGGGAGGACCCCCGTGCGGTACCACAACTCGATCATCGACCTGGTCGGCAACACGCCGCTGGTCAAGCTGAACAAGGTCACCGAGGGCATCAGCGCGACAGTGCTGGCGAAGGTCGAGTACTTCAACCCCGGTGGCTCGGTGAAGGACCGCATCGCGATGCGCATGATCGAGGCCGCCGAGGCCTCGGGCGCCCTCAAGCCGGGCGGCACCATCGTCGAGCCGACCTCCGGCAACACCGGTGTCGGTCTGGCGATCGTGGCCCAGCAGAAGGGCTACAAGTGCATCTTCGTCTGTCCGGACAAGGTCTCGACCGACAAGATCAACACCCTGCGCGCGTACGGCGCCGAGGTGGTCGTCTGTCCGACCGCCGTCGCCCCGGAGCACCCGGACTCGTACTACAACGTCTCCGACCGCCTGGTCCGGGAGACCCCGAACGCCTGGAAGCCGGACCAGTACTCCAACCCGGACAACCCGGCCTCGCACTACCACTCCACCGGCCCGGAGCTGTGGGAGCAGACCGACGGCAAGATCACCCACTTCGTGGCGGGCGTCGGCACCGGCGGCACCATCTCCGGCACCGGCAACTACCTGAAGGAGGTGTCGGGCGGCAAGGTCAAGGTGATCGGCGCCGACCCGGAGGGTTCGGTCTACTCGGGCGGCACCGGCCGGCCGTACCTGGTCGAGGGCGTCGGTGAGGACTTCTGGCCGACCGCCTACGACCGCGGCGTCGCGGACGGGATCGTCGCCGTCTCCGACAAGGACTCGTTCCAGATGACCCGCCGCCTGGCCAAGGAGGAGGGCCTGCTGGTCGGCGGCTCCTGCGGCATGGCCGTGGTGGCCGCGCTGGAGGTCGCCCGCGGGCTCGGCCCGGACGACGTCGTCGTCGTGCTGCTGCCGGACGGCGGCCGCGGCTACCTCTCCAAGATCTTCAACGACGACTGGATGGCCGACTACGGCTTCCTGCCCTCCTCCACCGACGAGGCGCACATCGGCGAGGTTCTGGCCCGCAAGGAGTCCATCGAGCAGGGCGGCGTCCCGCAGTTCGTCCACATGCACCCGAACGAGACGGTCGCCGAGGCGGTCCGGGTGCTGCGCGAGTACGGCGTCTCGCAGATGCCGGTGGTCTCCCCGGGCGCCGGCCACCCGGACATCATGGCCGGCGAGGTGATCGGCTCGGTGGTGGAGAAGCTGCTGCTGGAGGGCATCTTCGCCAAGGAGATCGAGCTGAGCGACACGCTGGACAAGGTGATGTCCAAGCCGCTGCCGGTGGTCGGCTCGGGCGAGACGGTCACCAACCTGATGACCGTGCTGGAGAAGGCCGACGCGGCCGTCGTGCTGGTCGAGGGCAAGCCGCAGGGCATCGTCACCCGCCAGGACCTGCTGGGCTACCTGACCGGTCGCGCCGCGCACTGACGCGTGCTCACCACCACCTCGCCCGTGGCGGATCCGAAGGATTCGTCCACGGGCGAAGTGGTACACCGGCGTCACCTGCCCGCAGCACGTGGTTAACAACGGTCCGGCATCTTTGTGGTCAACGGCACGACGCCGAACGAGGCGACGGCAACCGTCCGGGAGCGGCTCCCCGGGCGACCGCGGTCGACTCAGGACACACCGGGCGGCCCTGACCCGGCCGCTGTGTCCGCCTTCCGCGGGAGGCGCCGTCGTCCCGCCCCTGTCCGGCTCCGGCCGGTCGACAGGGTGCGGCGGCTCTCGCGGCCGCAACGCGCCGTCACGGCGCGTCCCCGCGGCTCCCGGGTGGGGGAGCCGATGCGGGGGAACGGTGGGGCCGGCCCTTCTCCGAGGGGCCGGCCCTTCCGTGCGTCGCCGGTCTTCCCGTGTGACGGCGCCCCTTCGGCCCGCCACCGGCCTCTTCCGTCCGCGACTGGCCCCTTCCGTTCGCCACCGGCCCCCGGTGCCCGCGCCCGCGGCCGTCGCGCTGTGCTCCGGGCGGCCCGCCGTTCCCGTACGCTCGCACGCATGACCAGCACTGAAACGACCGACCAGGACGCCCCGCGCTACGTCCGGGTCAAGATCGAGCTCATCGCGGAGATCACCGACGAGGGCGCCCTCAAGGCGGCGGCCCTGCAGGCGGTGACCGAGGACGAGTACCTCGACGACGAGGAGCGCGCCCAGTCCGTCGAGGCCATCGAGGTGGACCCGTCGGGTTCGCTCGCCCACTTCATCGACCCGGTCGCGCTGCTCGGCGACGTCCCCGGGGTCGAGCTCGCCTCGGCGACCTGGGAGTCGGCGCAGACCGAGTTCGACCCGGACGACGAGGAGTGGGACGAGTACGCGGTGGACGAGTCCGCCGAGTAACGACGGCCCGCCGTCGCCACGCGAAAACGCCCGGTCTGCCACGGCAGATCGGGCGTTTTGTCCATTTTTGTAAGCAAGTTGGGTCATCTCATACGATCGCTTACCCTTCGGTCATGGAACCGTGAACGGGTGGATTGCGTTTCTGTATCCGTAAATGCCCGGGATGATCAGCAGGGAGACGCGACGTGACGGGACGGGACGGTCAGGGGCGGGCGGCCGGAGGAAGCTGGAGCCGACGCGGTGTGCTCGCGGGACTGATCGGGGCGCCCGTCCTCCTGCTGGCGGCCTGCAACGACAACAGTGACGGCGGCGGCAGCGGCAGCGGTGGCTCCGGAGGTGCGAGCGGCACCCCGGGCGGGGGCGGCGGCAGCACCCCCAAGACCTCGGCCGCCGTGATCACCGTCAGCCCCGCCGACGGCGTCACCACCGCGAGCTTCAGCGAGCCGGTCAAGGTCACCGTCACCAACGGCACCCTGACCAGCGTCAAGGTGACCGACTCCACCGGCAAGGAGCTGGCCGGCCAGCTCTCCGCCGACAACACCGGCTGGACCTCGGCCGCGGCCCCGGCCAGCGGTACCAAGTACACCGTCGCCGCCGTCGCCGTCGACAAGGACAAGCTGGAGGCGGACTCCAACGCCGTCTTCACCACGGCGACCCCGGCCAACACCTTCGTCGGCTACTTCACCCCCGAGGACGGTTCGACGGTCGGCGTCGGCATGCCCGTCTCGATCAACTTCAGCAAGCCGGTCACCGACCGCAAGGCCGTCCAGGCGGCGATCACCGTGACGGCCGAGCCGGGCGTCGAGATCGTCGGCCACTGGTTCTCCAGCACCCGCCTCGACTTCCGGCCGCAGGAGTACTGGGCCAAGGGCACCAAGGTCACCCTCAAGCTCCGGCTCAAGGACGTCGAGGGCGCCAAGGGCGTGTACGGCACCCAGTCCAAGGATGTCGGCTTCACCGTCGGCCGGGCCCAGACCAGCGTCGCCGACCTCGCCACCAAGAAGCTCACCGTCACCACCGACGGCCAGGTCAGCGCGGTCTACAAGATCTCCGGGGGCTCGCCCGAGCACACCACCTGGGGCGGCAAGATGGTCATCTCCGAGCAGTACACCCAGACCCGGATGAACTCGCAGACGGTCAACCTGGGCAGCGAGTACGACATCGCGGACGTGCCGCACGCCCAGCGCCTCACCACCTCGGGCACCTTCATCCACGGCAACTACTGGTCCTCGGCGTCGATCTTCGGCGGCCAGAACACCAGCCACGGCTGCGTCGGCCTGCAGGACGCCAAGGGCGCGCAGGACACCGGCACGGACGGCTACAAGTTCTACAAGTCCTCGATCGTCGGAGACGTGGTCGAGGTCGTGAACTCCGGCGACAAGACGGTCGCCCCGGACAACGGCCTGAACGGCTGGAACATGGGCTGGGCCGACTGGAAGGCCGGCAGCGCCGTCTGAGCGGAGACGGGGTGACCGGAGCGGCGGCCCGCCCGGTCACCCCGCTTGCCGGCCGCCTCAGCGCTTCGCGTAGTCCGCGACGCCCTGCCAGTCGATGACGACGCAGGGCTCGTCGCCCAGCACCCAGGCGTCGTGCCCGGGCGGGCAGACCATGAAGTCGCCGGGGCCGAACTCGTCCGCCTGGCCGTCGTCCATCACGATCCTCATCCGGCCGGAGACCAGGTACCCCATGTGGGACGCCTGGCAGCTGTCGGTCCCGGCGATCGGCTTCACGTGCTTGGACCACTGCCACCCCGGCCGGAACACGGCCCGGCCGACCGGGCCCTCGTCCAGGTTCACCAGCCGCACCTCCCCCGTGCCCTGCTCGAAGGGCCGGACCTCCTCCGGGTCCTCGAAGCTCCTGCGGACCAGACCGGACATGGCGCACTCCTCTCCACGAGGGGCGGGCCGGCCGCCGGAGGGTGGCGCGGCCGCCCCTGCTGGCCCTTCCAGTCTGCGCCCGGATCGGGGCGCGGTCACATGGGGTGGCCCCGCCCCGGGAGCGGCGGGGGAGGTCAGCCCCGGGTGCGGGCCACGCCGATCGGGCAGGAGGCGCCGGTGCCGCCGAGACCGCAGTAGCCGTTGGGGTTCTTGGCCTCCGACAGGTACTGCTGGTGGTACGGCTCGGCCGGGAAGAACGGGCCGGCCGGGGCGATCTCGGTGGTGATCGGCCCGTAGCCGAGCGCGGTCAGGGCCGGCTGGAAGGCGTCCCGGGAGGCCGCGGCGGCCTCGGCCTGGTCGGGGGAGTGGGTGTAGACCGCGGAGCGGTACTGGGTGCCCACGTCGTTGCCCTGGCGGTTGCCCTGGGTCGGGTCGTGCGCCTCCCAGAAGGTCTTCAGCAGCCGCTCGTAGGAGACCACTGCCGGGTCGTACACCACCCGGACCGCCTCGGTGTGCCCGGTCAGCCCGCTGCACACCTCGTCGTACGTGGGGTTGGGCGTGTAGCCGCCCTGGTAGCCGACCAGCGTCGTCCAGACGCCAGGCAGGCGCCAGAACGTCCGCTCGGCACCCCAGAAGCAGCCCAGCCCGAAGTCGGCCACCTCCAGCCCCTCCGGGTACGGGCCGGACAGCGGGTGGTCGAGCACGGTGTGGGGCTCGCGCAGCTCGAAGGCCGGGGCCGCCCGGCCGGGCAGCGCCTGGTCGGCGGGGACGAGCGAGGTCTTGTGGCGGTTGAACAGCACGGCCTGCTCCAGCGGGTCGGGAAACGTGGCGCAGTGTCCAACACCGACGGCCGCCCCCGGATTCCGGGACGGCCGTCCGGGCCGGTCCGTCGTTCCGGAAGGCACGGGGGCGTACGGCCATTAGGCTCGGAGTCATGACCGAGCACCAGCTTCCCCAGGGCTTCGAGACCCTCGCCATCCACGCGGGTCAGGAAGCAGACCCCCAGACCGGGGCCGTCGTCACGCCGATCTACCAGGTGTCCACCTACAAGCAGGACGGGGTGGGCGGCCTGCGGGGCGGCTACGAGTACAGCCGCAGCGCCAACCCGACCCGTACCGCGCTGGAGGAGTGCCTCGCCGCGCTGGAGGGCGGCTCCCGCGGCCTCGCCTTCGCCTCCGGGCTGGCGGCCGAGGACACCCTGCTGCGCACCATCCTCAAGCCGGGCGACCACATCGTGATCCCCAACGACGCCTACGGCGGCACCTTCCGGCTCTTCGCCAAGGTGCTGACCCGCTGGGGCGTCGAGTTCTCGGTGGCCAACACCCAGGACCTGTCCACCGTCCGCGAGGCGATCCGTCCCAACACCCGGGCGGTGTGGGTGGAGACCCCGTCCAACCCGCTGCTGGGCATCACCGACCTGACCGCGCTCGCCGAGATCGCGCACGGCGCCGGCGCGCTGCTGGTGGTCGACAACACCTTCGCCAGCCCGTACCTGCAGCAGCCGATCGCGCTCGGCGCGGACGCGGTCGTGCACTCCACCACCAAGTACATGGGCGGCCACTCGGACGTGGTCGGCGGCGCCCTGGTGCTGGCCGACGCGGCCCTCGGCGAGGAGGTCGCGTACCACCAGAACGCGATGGGCGCGGTCTCCGGCCCGTTCGACGCCTGGCTGGTGCTGCGCGGCATCAAGACGCTGGGCGTCCGGATGGACCGCCACAGCTCCAACGCGGAGAAGGTCGCCGAGCTGCTGGCGAGCCACCCCAAGGTCAGCCAGGTGCTCTACCCGGGCCTGCCCGAGCACCCCGGCCACGAGATCGCCGCCAAGCAGATGAAGGCCTTCGGCGGCATGGTCTCCTTCCGGGTCCAGGGCGGCGAGGAGGCGGCGGTCGAGGTCTGCAACCGCGCTCAGCTGTTCACCCTCGGGGAGTCGCTCGGCGGCGTCGAGTCGCTGATCGAGCACCCGGGCCGGATGACCCACGCCTCGGTGGCCGGCTCGGCGCTGGAGGTGCCGGCCGACCTGGTGCGCGTCTCGGTCGGCATCGAGTCGATCGACGACCTGCTGGCCGACCTCAAGCAGGCGCTGGGCTGACGTAGGTCACTGCCCCTGCTGGTCCGCCGTGTACGACTCCATCGAGTGGTTGAAGCGGGCCAGCAGGGCGCAGAACGCGCGCTGCTCCTCGGCCGGCCAGTCGGCGACCAGGCGGCGGGTCAACTCGGCCCGCCCGTCCCGGACTTCGTCGAGCCGGCCGGCGCCGCGGGCGGTCAGCGCGAGCCGTACGGCGCGGCGGTCGGCCGGGTCCTGCACCCGGCCGACCAGCCCGGCCGCGACCAGCGGGGCGACCTGGCGGGTCACCGTGGAGGAGTCCACGCCCAGGGACTCGGCCAGGGCCTTGACGTTGGCGGGCCCGTGCCGCTCCAGCCGGTCGAGCAGCAGGTAGGCGGCCCGGTCGAGCGCTCCGACCCCACCGCCGGAGGTTCGGACCTGTTCCATGCGGCGCGCGAACACCGCGAGCTGGTACTGGAGTTGGGCGTGCACGGGGTCGGTGCGGTCGGTGGCCTGGGGCGAGGTCGTCGTCATCGCGGCTCACGATCGTCGTGCGGTGAGGGAGGCTCAGAAGCAGCAGCGTACGCGGGTGCGGCGGACCCGGGAACAGGCCCGGCGTCCCGGATTGCCGCTGCCCCAGCCCCTAACCTTGGCCGCATGCACAACTGGCCGATCACCCTCGACGACGTCCGCGGCGCCCAGAAGATGCTCGCCGGGATCGCCCGGGTGACCCCGATGGAGGGCAGCCGGCACCTCTCCGGGCTGATCGGCGCGCCGGTCCACCTGAAGTGCGAGAACCTGCAGCGCACCGGCTCCTTCAAACTGCGCGGGGCGTACGTGCGGATCGCGGGACTCTCGCCGGTGCAGCGGGCCGGCGGGGTGGTGGCGGCGAGCGCCGGCAACCACGCCCAGGGCGTGGCGCTGGCGGCCGCGCTGCTGGGGGTGCACTCGACGGTGTTCATGCCGGTCGCGGCGCCGCTGCCGAAGGTCGCGGCCACCCGTGACTACGGCGCCGACGTCCGGCTGCACGGCGCCACCGTGGACGAGGCGCTGCAGGCCGCGCAGCGGTACTCGGAGGCGACCGGCGCGGTGTTCATCCACCCCTTCGACCACTGGGACGTGGTCACCGGCCAGGCGACGGTCGGGCTGGAGATCCTGGAGCAGTGCCCCGAGGTGCGCACCATCCTGGTCGGGGTGGGCGGCGGCGGGCTGCTGGCCGGGATCGCGGCGGCGGTCAAGCCGCTGCGGCCGGACGTCCGGGTGATCGGGGTGCAGGCGGCCGGCGCGGCCGCGTACCCGCCCTCGCTGGCGGCCGGGCGGCCGGTGTCGCTGGAGCACTTCTCGACCATGGCCGACGGGATCATGGTCGGGCGCCCGGGGGACATCCCCTTCGAGGTGGTCAACACGCTGGCGGACGGCGTCCGCACGGTCTCCGAGGAGGCGCTGTCCCGGGCGCTGCTGCTCGGCCTGGAGCGGCTGAAGCTGGTGGTCGAGCCGGCCGGGGCGGCCCCGATCGCGGCGCTGCTGGAGCGGCCGGACTCCTTCGAGGGCCCGGTGGTGGCGGTGCTGTCGGGCGGCAACATCGACCCGCAGCTGATGCAGCGGGTGCTGCGGCACGGGCTGGCGGCGGCCGGGCGCTACCTGTCGCTGCGGGTGCGGCTGGCGGACAAGCCGGGCTCGCTGGCGGACCTGCTGGGCGTGCTGACCAGGCTGGACGCCAATGTGCTGGACGTGGCGCACGTGCGGATCGACCCGCGGCTGGGGCTGACCGAGGTCGAGGTGGACCTGCACCTGGAGACCAAGGGGCCGGAGCACTGCGCGGCGGTGGTCGGCGAGCTGCGGGACTCGGGGTACGTCGTCGCCGGCTGACGCGCTTCGTCCGGGGCCGCCGGGAGCGCCGGGAGCGCCGGGGCGGGTGGGGCGGGAGTGGCCCCCGGGTTCCCAGTTGCCGGTGGGTCCGGGCCGGATTGCCGGTCGTTGCTGCGGTGCGGGGCCGCTTCCCCCTGGAACGATGGCGGAGCTGCATCCCTTGACGCGATATATCGCGTACTGGGAGACTCGCGATACATCGCGTTCGAGTCCCGCGGGTCGAGAATCGAGTCGCCCGTGCGCCCGAAAGCGGGGCAGAGTGGGACAGATCGCTCCATACGTCCGAGGAGATGAGGCAGGCCATGGCGCCAGCCATCCAAGCCGAGAACCTGGTGAAGACCTTCGGCGACGTACGAGCCCTGGACGGCGTCAGCCTCGACGTCCCCGAGGGCACGGTGCTCGGGCTGCTCGGCCCGAACGGCGCCGGGAAGACCACCACCGTCCGGGTCCTCACCACCCTGCTCCGCCCCGACTCCGGCCGCGCGGTGGTCGCCGGCGTCGACGTCCTCAAGAACCCCAACCAGGTCCGCAGCCTGATCGGCCTGTCCGGCCAGTACGCGGCGGTCGACGAGTACCTGACCGGGTTCGAGAACCTCACCATGGTCGGCGAGCTCTACCAGATGAGCACCCGCGCGGCGAAGGCCCGCGCGCTCGAACTGCTGGAGTGGTTCAACCTCACCGAGGCCAAGGACCGCACCGCCAAGACCTACTCCGGCGGCATGCGCCGCCGCCTCGACCTCGCCGCCGCGCTGGTCGTCCGCCCGCCGGTGATGTTCCTGGACGAGCCGACCACCGGCCTCGACCCGCGCAACCGGCTCGCGCTCTGGGAGGTCATCGAGACCCTGGTCGAGCAGGGCACCACGCTGCTGCTCACCACCCAGTACCTGGAGGAAGCCGACCGCCTCGCCCACGACATCGCGGTGGTCGACCACGGCAAGGTGATCGCGCGCGGCACCGCCGACCAGCTCAAGGCGCAGATCGGCGGCGAGCGGATCGAGGTCGTGGTGCACGAGCCCGGCCGGATCGCCGACGCGGTCGCGGCGATGTCCGGCTACGCGCTCAGCGAGCCGTCGGTGGAGAAGAACACCCGCCGGATCACCCTGCCGATCAGCGGCGGCGCCCGGGTGCTCGCCGACGCCATCCGCGAACTCGACGCCCGCGGCATCGAGATCGACGACATCGGGCTGCGCCGCCCGACCCTGGACGACGTCTTCCTCACCCTCACCGGCCACGTCGCCGAGCAGCAGGACGAGGAGGGCGGCGCCGACGCCAAGGCGCGGGGCAAGGGCAAGGGCAGGCCCGGCGGCGCGGACGGGGTCGAGGGCCAGGACAAGCAGGCCGTCACGGCCGGAAAGGAGCGCTGAGATGAGCACCGCCACCGAGCACGCCATCGGCGGGGCGATGCCCAGGCAGCGCCGGGGGCTGTCCGCCGCCATGCACGACTCCTGGGTGGTCGCCAAGCGCAACCTGCGCCGGATGACCCGCATCCCGGAGATCGTCGTCTTCGGCCTGATGCAGCCGGTCATGTTCGTGCTGCTGTTCTCGTACGTCATGGGCGGCGCGATCAAGATCCCCGGCGCCGACTCCAGCTCCCACACGTACATCCAGTACCTGATGGCGGGCATCTTCGCCCAGACCGTCACCTTCGCCACCGCCGGCGCCTCGGCCGGCATCGCGGAGGACATGACCAAGGGCCTGGTGGACCGCTTCCGGTCGCTGCCGATGGCCCGCTCGGCGGTGCTGGTCGGCCGCACCCTGGCGGACCTCGTCCAGACCGGCTTCATCGTGATCGTGCTGGGCCTGGTCGCGCTGCTGGTCGGCTGGCGGATCCACGACGGGCTGCTCAACGGGCTCGCCGCCTTCGGGCTGCTGCTGCTGTTCGGCTACGCCTTCTCCTGGATCGGCGCGCTGATCGGGCTGTCGGTGCGCAGCCCCGAGGCGGCCACCTCGGCGGGGCTGATCTGGCTGTTCCCGCTGACCTTCGTGTCCAACGCCTTCGTGCCGGTCAGCTCGATGCCGGGCTGGCTGCAGGCGGTCGCGTACTGGAACCCGTTCAGCGCCACCGTGCAGGCCTGCCGGAGGCTGTTCGGCAACCAGGTCGGGCCGGTGGACAGCGCCTGGCCGATGCAGCACGCGGCGCTGGTGTCGGTGCTGTGGTCGGTCGTGATCACGGCGGTGTTCTCGTGGCTCGCGGTGCGCAAGTACCGTTCGGCCACCGCCTGAGCGGTCACTGCCTGAGCGGTCACTGCCTGAGCGGTCACCGCCTCAACGGATCCCGCCTCAACGGACCCCGCCCGATCGGGTGGCGCCCGGAACGCGGAAGGGCGGCCGCGGAGTCCCTGACTCCGCGGCCGCCCTCGTGCTGGGGGCCGGATCAGCCGGCGTGCGGCACGACCTTGACGATCTTCACCATGGCCGGCTTGCCGTTCGGCAGCTCGTAGGTGGCCTCGTCACCGATCTGCTTGCCGTCGATCGCGCGGCCCAGCGGCGACTGCGGGGAGTAGACGTCCAGGGTGTCCGAGCCGGCCACCTCGCGGGAGGCGAGCAGGAACTCCATCAGGTCGTCCTCGTCACCGTCGAAGGCGACCGTGACGACCATGCCCGGGGCCACCACACCCGAGTCGGCCGGGGCCTCGCCGACCTTGGCGCGCTCCAGCAGCTGGGTCAGCTGGCGGATGCGCAGCTCGTACTTGCCCTGCTCCTCCTTCGCCGCGTGGTAGCCGGCGTTCTCCTTGAGGTCGCCCTCCTCGCGCGCCGCCTCGATCTTCTGGGCGATCTCGATGCGCCAGGGCCCGGTCAGGTGGTCCAGCTCGGCCTTGAGCTGGTCGTAGCCGGCCTGAGTGAGCCAGGTCACGTTCTCACTGGTCTGGGTCACAGGTGCTCCTCGTAGGTGCTGGGGCTGTGCTGAGGGTGTGAGTCGTCAGCAGGGTTGGTGGTATATCGGTCTCAACTACAAAGCAACGCCCGCTCCCGTACCATCCGGTGCGGAAGGGGCGAAACCACGAGCCTAACAACTCCTGCCGACGAGCGGGAGAGCCGTTGGCGCGCCATTGACGGTGGCGTTACGCCACGGTGTACAGGACGCGGTGCGACCTTGTACGGATGCCCGTTCCGCCGGTCGAATATGCGGTCTACCGGGCGGGCGTGCAGCCCAGGAGTTCGGCGGTGGTGCCGCGGGAGGTGGTGCGCAGCGTGACCACCGCGTCGTAGCTGGAGCCGGCCGCCGGGACGGGGAAGTCGGCCACCCCGACCACCGCGTGGTCGTCGCCCTGCGAACGGACCGTGCAGCTGCCGGCCTGCCCGTCGCTCTTGCGCACGGTGAGGTGCAGCTGGACCTCGGAGTCGGAGAGCACCTGGAAGGTCGGCACCGAGCCGTTGATCTTCGTCTCGCGCAGCAGGTAGGAACCGCCCAGCCAGGCGATCAGGCCCAGGCCCAGCACCCCGCAGACCGCGCCGACCGTCTTCAGCCGGCGGTCCGAGTCGCGGTCGCCGCTCCGGCCGTAGCGCCCCTCGGGCAGCGAGGTGGTGCTGGTCTCTGCGGTCATCGGACTCCGTCCTCTCCTGGGGGAGGGGCCGCGCGGGGTGGCTCGGGGGAATGCGACGGACCTCCAGTCCGTCACTATAGGAGGGACACGACCGCGGCCGGTCCGGCGGGGCGGGGCAGGCCGGGTCGGCGACGTGCACAGGCGGGCTCCGCAGCGCCGCGGTCCCGGAGTGAGCGGTTCGTACGGTGGGCAGTCCCGGACTTCGCGGAACGCCCGAACATGTGGAAGGAACGCAAGGCGTTGACTGAGCAGTTGCGACTGATGGCGGTGCACGCCCACCCGGACGACGAGTCCAGCAAGGGCGCGGCCACCATGGCCATGTACGTCGAGCAGGGTGTGGACGTGCTCGTGGCCACCTGCACGGGGGGCGAGCGCGGGTCGGTCCTCAACCCCAAGCTCCAGGGGGACCCGTACGTCGAGGAGAACATCCACGAGGTGCGGCGCAAGGAGATGGACGAGGCGCGGGCGATCCTCGGGGTGAAGCAGGCCTGGCTGGGCTTCGTGGACTCCGGTCTGCCCGAGGGGGACCCGCTGCCCCCGCTGCCGGAGGGCTGCTTCGCCCTGCAGGACGTCAAGGACGCGGCCGAGCCGCTGGTCCGGCTGATCCGCGAGTTCAAGCCGCAGGTCGTCACGACCTACGACGAGAACGGCGGGTACCCGCACCCGGACCACATCATGACCCACAAGATCACCATGCTGGCGTTCGACGCCGCGGGCGACCCGGACGCCTACCCCGAGGCCGGCGAGCCCTGGCAGCCGCTGAAGCTGTACTACAACCACGGCTTCCCGATGGGCCGCATCCGCGCCCTGCACGCCTACCTCACCGAGCACGGCCAGGAGTCGCCGTACGGGGAGTGGATCGCGGGCTGGGAGAAGAGCGGCCGCAAGGAGCGCGAGATCACCACCCGGGTCCGCTGCGACGACTGGTTCGAGACCCGCGACCGCGCGCTGATCGCCCACGCCACCCAGATCGACCCGGACGGCCCGTGGTTCCGCGTGCCGCTGGAGGTCCAGCGCGAGGTCTGGCCCACCGAGGACTACGAGCTCGCCCGTACCCTGGTCGACGTGGACCTGCCGGAGGACGACCTCTTCGCCGGCCTGCGCACCCCCACCCTGGCGGCCGAGGCCGCCGACACGCGCGACTGAACCACCCCCCGATGGCCCGGCTCCTTGTGAGCCGGGCCACCATAGAGATATGAGCGCCTCCGTGAACCTCGTCCAGCTCGCCGCTGACCTCGCCGTCGACGACGCCAAGGTCACCCCCGGCCTCCTCGGCTTCGTCGTCTTCGCCGCCCTCGGTGTGGCGACCTGGTTCCTGGCCAAGTCGATGAACCGCCAGTTCAAGAAGGTCGACTTCGTGGAGGAGCCGGAGGCCCCGAAGGAGTGACCCCGTCGCGGGG
>NZ_BNBY01000005.1:18970-464664 GCF_014656195.1 Kitasatospora xanthocidica
ACGCCCCGGCGCCCCCGCCGGCCGCCGATGCGCGAGGATGGGGGTCATGCCGAACCGTCTCGCGGACGCGACCTCGCCGTACCTGCTGCAGCACGCCGACAACCCGGTCGACTGGTGGCCCTGGGGGCCGGAGGCGTTCGAGGAGGCGCGGCGGCGCGGCGTGCCGGTGCTGCTGAGCGTGGGGTATGCGGCCTGCCACTGGTGCCACGTGATGGCGCACGAGAGCTTCGAGGACGCCGGGCTCGCCGGGTACCTGAACGAGCGGTTCGTGGCGGTCAAGGTGGACCGGGAGGAGCGCCCGGACGTCGACGCCGTGTACATGGAGGCGGTGCAGGCCGCGACCGGGCAGGGCGGGTGGCCGATGACGGTCTTCCTCACGCCCGACAAGGAGCCGTTCTACTTCGGCACGTACTTCCCCCCGCGGCCCCGGCACGGGATGCCGTCCTTCCGGCAGGTGCTGGAGGGCGTGGACGCCGCCTGGCGGGACCGCCGCGAGGAGGTCGCCGAGGTCGCCGGGCGGATCCGGGCCGACCTGGCCGAACGGGCCGCCGTCTACTCGGCCGGCGCCCACAACCCGCCCGGTGAGGCGGACCTGCACCAGGCGCTGGTGGCCCTCAGCCGGGAGTTCGACCAGGCCCGCGGCGGCTTCGGCGGAGCGCCCAAGTTCCCGCCGGCCATGGTGGTCGAGTTCCTGCTGCGCCACCACGCGCGCACCGGCTCCGCGGCGGCGCTGGAGATGGCCGTCCGCACCGGCGAGGCGATGGCCCGCGGCGGCATCCACGACCAGCTCGGCGGCGGCTTCGCCCGCTACTCGGTGGACGCCGACTGGGTGGTGCCCCACTTCGAGAAGATGCTGTACGACAACGCCCTGCTGCTGCGCGCCTACCTGCACCTGTGGCGGGCGACCGGCTCCGGCTCCGCGCGTCGGGTCGCACTGTCGACGGCGGACTTCCTGCTGCGCGAACTGCGCACCCCCGAGGGCGCGTTCGCCTCCGCGCTGGACGCCGACAGCCTGGACGAGGAGACCGGGCAGTCCGCCGAGGGCGCCTACTACGTGTGGGAGCCCGGCCAGTTGGTCGACCTGCTCGGCCCCGCCGACGCGGCCACCGCCGCCCGGCTGTTCACCGTCACCGCCGACGGCACCTTCGAGCACGGCACCTCCGTCCTCCAACTCCTCGCCGAGCCCGAGGAGTCCACCGAGGACTTCGCCGAGTACGAGTCGATCCGCGCCCGGCTGCTCCAGGCCCGGGCGGCCCGGCCCGCACCCGCCCGGGACGACAAGGTCGTCGCCGCCTGGAACGGCCTCGCCATCGCCGCGCTCGCCGAGACCGGCGCCCTGCTGGAACGGCCCGACCTGGTCGAGGCCGCCGAGCGCGCCGCCGACCTGCTGCTCGCCGTCCACCTCACCTCCGACGGACGGCTGCTGCGCACCTCCCGGGACGGCCGGGCCGGGGCCAACGCGGGCGTGCTGGAGGACTACGCGGACACCGCCGAGGGCTTCCTCGCCCTGTACGCCGTCACCGGCGAGGCCGAGTGGCTGCAGCTGGCCGGCGGCCTGCTCGACACCGTTCTCAAGCACTTCACCGACGAGGCCTCCGGCGCGCTCTACGACACCGCCGACGACGCCGAGGAGCTGATCCGCCGCCCGCAGGACCCGACCGACAACGCCACCCCGTCCGGCTGGACGGCCGCCGCCGGAGCCCTGCTCAGCTACGCCGCGTACACCGGCTCCGACCGGCACCGGACGGCCGCCGAGCGCGCCCTCGGCGTGGTCGGCGCGCTCGCCGGACGGGCGCCGCGGTTCATCGGCTGGGGCCTGGCCGTCGCCGAGGCGCTGCTCGACGGGCCGCGCGAGGTGGCCGTGGTCGGCGCGCCCGGGGACCCGGCCACCGGCGCGCTGCGGCGGGCGGCGCTGCTCGCGACGGCCCCGGGCGCGGTGGTCGCGGTCGGCACGCCCGGGGAGACCGAGGTGCCGCTGCTGGCGGACCGGCCGTTGGTCGACGGGGCGCCCACGGCGTACGTCTGCCGGCACTTCGCCTGTGACGCGCCGACCACCGACCCGGCGGCGCTGGCGGCGCGGCTGGGCGTCGAGGTCGGGTGGCGAAGCGAGGGAGCGAAGTGAGTAGCGAAGGCCAGGGAGCGGAAGCCGGGCGGAGGGACTGGGCAGCGGTGGCCGGATAACCGTTGGCGGGATCGGTCGGGTCAGGGTGAACATGGGCCATGACCTGGACCTTCAGTACCTCCCTCGACGATTTCCGCGACTGCGCGGGCGCCTTCCTCGCGGCCCGGCCGGCCGAGAACACCGTGCTGATCACCATCGCGCACCGGCTGGCCGAGTCCGGGCTGGACGTGTTCGGCGATCCGCCGGTCTTCGGCTGGTGGCGGGCCGGGGAGGGCGCTTCGGTCGAGGGCGGTCCGGTCGAGGACGGCCCGGTCGGGGGCGCCTTCCTGCAGACGCCGCCGTTCGACCCCCGGCTCTCCGCCATGCCGGAGACCGCCGCCGCCGAGCTGGCGGTCGCCCTGGCCGCGGCCGGCCCCGGGTTCACGACCGTGAACGGGATCGCCGGCGGCGCCGACGCCGTCCGGGCCTTCGCCACCGCGTGGACGGCGGCCACCGGCACCCGGCAGTCCGTCCGCTTCGACGAACGGCTCTACCGGCTCGGCCGGCTGACCGACCCGCCGCGCCCGGCCGCCGGCCGGCACCGGCTGGCCGGGCCGGCCGACCGCGAGCTGGCGATCCGCTGGTACGAGGCGTTCCTGGCCGAGGCCCGGGTCGAACTGCCGGACGTGCCCAGGGCGGTGGACGACAAGATCGCGGCCGGCGGCCTGCACCTCTGGGAGGCTGGGGGCGAGCCGGTCGCGCTGGCCGGCACCAGCCCGGTGCTCGCCGGGATGTCCCGGATCGGTCCGGTCTACACGCCGGCCGACCGGCGCGGCCACGGCTACGGCAGCGCCGTCACGGCGGCCGCCTCGGCCCATGTGCTGACCTGCGGCGCCGACGAGGTGCTGCTCTACACGGACCTGGCCAACCCGACCAGCAACTCCATCTACCGGCAGATCGGGTACCTGCCGGTGGAGGACTGCCTGATCCTGGACTTCGACGCTCCGTAGCGGGACCCGGGACCCGAGGCCCCACCCCGGTCCCGCGCCCGACCCCGGGGCCCGTCACTCCCAGTCCCAGCGGATCCCCAGGAGGCACGGCCGCAGCGCGGTGGCGACCAGGTGCACGCAGCGGTGGCCGTCGAGGGTCAGCTCCTCGGTCTCGTACGGGTCCCCGCCCGGCGCGTGCAGGGCGAAGCGGTGGCAGCGCACCGGGAGGGCGTCGGGGTGGAAGGTGACCTGGAGGACGTACTGGCCGGCGCCGGAGTTGAAGCCGCGGACGTACTCGCAGCTCGGGTCCGGGGAGGGCGCGTCGTCGAAGCCGTAGCCGAGCAGGTGGGTGTCGCCGGCGCGCAGCCGGCGGTCGAGGAGGAGTTCGGCGGCGAGCAGGTGGTGGGTCCGGTCGCGGCGGATGCGGCCGGGGCGGCAGTTCTCCTCGGCCCGGACGCCGACCCGCGTGATGTCGCTGCCCGGGTCGCCCTGGTAGAGCGCGAGGTAGCGGTCGATGCCGTCGCGGTGGGCGCGCAGCGCGTGCTGGGAGTCGCGGCTCGCCTGCTGGCGGTCGGGGCCGATCCGGATGCGCTCGATGTGGGTGACGGTGTGCAGGCCGCTGTCACGGGGCCCGGAGAGCGCGGTGAGCAGGTCGTCGACGGCGGCGGCGGGGGAGATGAGGTCGCGGTACGGCCGCACCGGCGGGCCGGTCGGGGCGGTGCCGACGGCCTTGCGCGGGCCGAGCAGCCGGGTGAGGGAGTGTTCGGGCAGGTCGAGGACGTCCTCCAGGGCGGTCACGGCGCGCAGTGACTCGGGGCGTTCGGGGCGGCGACGGCCCTGCTGCCAGTAACTGAGGCTGGTGAGGCCGACGTTGACGCCGCGCAGCGCGAGGTGGCGGCGGATCCGGTGCAGTGCGAGGCCCCGGGTGGCGATGGCGGTGCGCAGGGCGTGGTGGAACGGGCCGGTGCGCAGGGCGGCGGCGAGCTCGGCTGGGTCGCTCCGGTGGATGGCGGCCTCCTGAGGGGCGCGGGCGGACCGGCTTTTGACCGTGAATATTCACACCGGCACGGCGGTTTGTCACCGGTCCGGGCCCGTCGCGCGGGGGTTTCCCGGACGGTGTTCACACCTGCGCCCGGGCGTTCACACCGCGACCGGGGCCCCGCCGGACCCCGTTGACCGCCTCCGGGAGGCGGCGCGATGCTCAGGGCGCGATCCGGACCGCACCCCCACAGCACCTCAGCTCCGTTCGCGCAAGGAGGCATCCCCACATGCCAGTTCCACGGATACGGCTGCGCCGTGCCGTCTCACTGCTCGCCCTCGGCGTCCTGGGCCCCGCGCTCACCGCCGCGGTGGCCGCGCCGGCGGTGGCCGCCCCCACGGCCACCACCGTCACCACCACCCTCACCGCCACCCAGGAGGGGGTGGCGCCGCACCAGGTCCGCCAGGCCGCCGCGCCCGGCAGCACGGCCGATCTGGCCGGCACGTACAAGAAGCTCAACATCACCATGCAGCAGCAACAGCAGACCAACTGGTGCTGGGCGGCGAGCGGGAACACCATCGCCACCTGGTTCGGCTACAACTACAGCCAGAACCAGTTCTGCAACGCCGCGTTCGGCCGCGCCGCCAACTCCAGCTGCCCCAACAGCCAGGCCACGCTGGCCGATGTGCAGAACGGCCTGAACCGGTTCGGCATCAGCCCGGGCTCGTACGTCACCGGCTACCTGCGCTACAGCACGGTGCAGGCCGAGGTGGACGCCGACCGGCCGGTCGAGACCCGCATCCAGTGGAGCTCGGGCGGCGGGCACATGCACGTCCTGTACGGCTACGACACCGGGAACAACTGGGTCTACTGGGGCGACCCGTGGCCGTCCAACTACCGCTACAACTGGGCGGACTACTGGTACTACGTGAACAACGACACGTTCTCGTGGACCCACTCCCTGTACCGGATCGGCGCGTGAGGACGACCATGACCGAGAGCCGAATCCTCCGTCGGGCCGCCGCCGGCGCCCTGCTCACCGCCGGCCTCGCGCTGGCGCTCGCCCCGGCCGCGCACGCCGCCGGGCCGGCCCCGACTGCCGGGGCCCCCGCCCCGCTGCCCGCCGCCGAACTGGCCGGGGCCCGGGGCGCGGTCCAGGACCCGGCCGTCCTGGACAAGGTCGGCCACTTCTTCGCCCGCAAGGGCGTCCCGCCGACCCGGCAGCTGACCATCGGCGCCGCCGAGGAGGCGCGGGCGGCGAGCGAGTCCGCGCCGAGGCTGGCCGGCGACACCGTGCCGGTGTACCTCCTGGACGCCGGCTTCGTGGCCGGCACCCCGGGCGCACCGGTGGCGAAGGCCGAGTTCACCGCCAGCAAGGTGGTCGCGGCGGACGGGCAGACCGCCTCGGTCTGGACGGTCCGGCAGGGCGACGCCTGGCGGGTCGTGAACATCGCCTCGGGCGGTGACGAGAGCGACTACGCGGCGAAGGCGGCGAGCGGCGGCGGTGGCACCGCCTTCCGCGAGCCGCAGGTCAACGCCTGGTACGTGCTGCGCGACGGCCGGGTGCTGCCGCTGGACGACGAGGCCCGGCGCTCGGTGGGCGCGGGCGGGGTGTCGCTGGCCGCGTACCAGCAGCTGGTGCACCAGCGGTACGGGGACAAGCTGCCCGGCTCGGCCTACGACCGGGCGGGCAAGGGCGGCGGCTACCAGGCGGACGCCGCGGACAGCGCGGACGCTGCGGGCTCCGCGGACGTCGCCGCGGCACCGGTGGCCGCGCCCGAGCCCGCGGCGGGAGGTGGTCCGGTGCTGCCGGCCGTGACGGCGGCCGCGGCCCTGGGCGCCACCGCGCTGGTGGGCGCGGGCGCCGTCCTGCGGCGGAGGACGGGCGCCCGCCGCGGGTGAGGGGGGAGCGGGGCCCGGCCGAGCGGACCGGGCCCCGCTGCTCTCCCCTGTGCCGCGCTGCTCTCCCCTCTATAGGGGTCACGTCTACAGGGGCCACACCCGGAGCAGGGGCCACACCCGGACGTACCGGGGTCAGACCCCGGCGAAGCCGCTCCCCAGCACCGCGAAGGTGTGGTCGACCAGGTCCGCGATGTCCTCCCGGCCGTCGCTCGCGGCCCACCGCAGGAGGGCCTCGGTGGTGGCGGCCGCGACGGCGGCGGCGGTGAGGCGCATCTCGAAGGTGGGCTCCTCGACGCCGGCCCGCCGGGTGAGCACGGTGAGGAACAGCTGCTGCGGGTTGTTGCTGCTGCGGTAGACCCCGGCGCGCAGCGCGGGGACCTCCGTGACCAGCCGCATCCGGGTGAACAGCTCCTCGCGCTCGTGCTCGAGCAGCTGGTGGATCAGGTCACCCATGGCCTTCCGGCAGGAGGTGAGGAAGGGCTCCCCGGCGGGCCGTGCCAGCAGGGCGGTGATGATCGCCGGGTCGTACTCGTCGGAGAGGACCAGGTCCTCCTTGGTGGCGAAGTACCGGAAGAAGGTGGACGGCGAGACCTCGGCGGCGGCGGCGATCTGCTCCACCGTGGTGTTCTCGTAGCCCTGTTCGTCGATCAGCCGGTACGCCTCGCGGCGGATGGTCTGGCGGGTCTTCAGCTTCTTGCGCTCGCGCAGCGACAGCGGCGCCTCCAGTATCGCCTGGACCGGGTTGGTCGGGGCGTCCGGAGGGGCCGCGGTCGGTCGCTGGGGCGTCATGCCTCCGATTATCCGTGATCTCCGGCGGCGGTAGGGGGATCCGAGTGGGCGGGGCCGCCGCGACCGCGGGCGGCGGTGGCGCCGTCCCCGGGCATGCGGGCCGCGACCAGCACCGCCGAGACCACCGCGACCAGCCCGGAGACCAGCAGCACCACCCCCATGCCGTGCACGTACGCCGCGTGGGCGGAGGCGCCGAGCGCCGGCCCGCCCCCGGCCCGGGCGATCGCGTCGGCGGCGACCACCGACTCCCCGGCCTGGTGCGCGGCCTCGGCGGGCAGCCCGCCGGTGTCCAGCGCACCCCGGTAGACCCCGGACAGCAGACTGCCGAAGACGGCGATGCCGAGTGCGCCGCCGACCTGCCGCAGGGTCTGCAGCAGTCCGGAGCCGACCCCGGCCCGGGCGGCCGGCAGTGTGGCCAGGGCGGAGGCCTGGGCGGTGATCAGCGACAGGCCCATGCCGATCCCGAGCACGCTGAGCCAGAGCGCGGCCCGCCCGTAGCCGTCGTGGGCGCCGGTCCGGCTGCCGAACAGCAGGGCGGCGGCGAGCACGGCCAGGCCGAGGACGATCACCGTACGGGCGCCGAGCCGGTCGACCAGCGGGTCGGTGAGCTTGGCGGCCGCGATCAGTCCGAGCATCATCGGCATCAGCCGCAGCCCGCTGCCGAGGGCGTCGGTGCCGAGCACGCTCTGGAAGTAGAGCGGGAGCACGAAGAAGGCGCCGAACAGGACGAAGGAGATCAGCGTCGCCGCGCCGGAGGACCAGCGGAAGGTCCGGTCGGCGAGCAGGGTGAGGTCGAGCATCGGTTCCCGCCGGCGGCGGCTGCGCAGTACCAGGACGGTGAGGGCGAGCACCGAGCCGGCCAGGGTGGCGGGCACCAGCGGGTCGGTCCAGCCGCGTTCGGAGCCCTCGATGATGCCGTAGGTGAGTGCGCCGAGGCCGGTGGCGGAGAGCACGGTGGCGATCAGGTCGATCCGGGGCGCGGTGGGGTTGCGGCTCTCGGGCAGCAGCAGCACGCAGGCGACGATGCCGATCGCGGTCAGCGGGACGTTGATCGCGAAGACCGAGCCCCACCAGAAGTGCTGCAGCAGGAAGCCGCCGATCAGCGGGCCGAGCGGGGCCCCGGCGGCGAGCGCGGCGGCCAGGACCGAGGTGGCCCGGCGCTGTTCGGCGGGCGGGAAGAGGCCGGGGATCACCGCCAGGGACATCGGCATGACCAGCGCGCCGGCCAGGCCCATCCCGGCGCGGGCGGCGATCAGGGTGGCGGGGGAGTGGGTGAGCATGCCGACGACGGAGGCCAGGGCGAACAGCGCGAGCCCGGCGGTGAGCGTGCGGCGGCGGCCGAAGCGGTCGCCGAGCAGTCCGGCCGGGAGCATCGCGGCGGCGAAGACCACGGTGTAGGCGTCGACGATCCACTGCTGCTGGCCGGTGGTGGCCCGCAGCTGCGAGGCGAGTGTGGGCAGGGCGACGTTGAGGATCGTCATGTCGAAGCTGATCACCAGGACGCTCAGGGCGACGGCGATCAGGGCGAGCCGGCGGCGTGGGTCGGGTGCGGCGACGGCCGTGGTGTCGGTGACGGTGGCGGGCGGTGCGGCGGGCACGGTGGCCTCCAGGGCGCTTCTGTGGAAGTTCCTCTCAAATGACAGTAACTCTCAAAAGATGGCGACAGTCAACATGATGAGTGCGGTCGTCACCCCGTCACGCTCCGTGGTGTGTCCTGGAAGTGCTGCTTCAGCACAAGGAATTGACGCAACGTTGATCTGTCGTTCGCCCCCCGAGGGCGGTTCGGAGTGACTGACGGTAGATACGATGTGGCAATCGGTCAGTGCTGGCCGACGCGTGCCGAGAGCGGAGAAGGGGTGGGGCGGCAGGAGCCGACCACGAGCCCGGCACCGGGGAAAGGGGAGCCGAAGTGGCCGACACGGACGACAGGCGGGCGAGCGCCCAGGTGTGGGGCGCGGCGGCGGTGGTGGCCTCCGCGCTGGCCGTGGTCGCGGCCTATCTGATCAACGGCGCCCTGCTGGTCCTGGGGGTCGCCGGGGTCGAGACCGTGCTGCTCATGGTCTACGTCGGCCGCCGCTGGCGGGCCCTGCGCGGCCGGCCGGCCCCGGTCCGGCACCGTCCGCGCCGCGGCGTCCCGGACGCCGCGCACTGCGAGCGCTGCCGCCGGGCCCGCGAGGCGC
The DNA here is from genome assembly GCF_014656195.1 of Kitasatospora xanthocidica. Lineage (GTDB taxonomy): Bacteria > Actinomycetota > Actinomycetes > Streptomycetales > Streptomycetaceae > Kitasatospora > Kitasatospora xanthocidica. The sequence goes on from NZ_BNBY01000005.1 coordinate 27,911, forward strand.
TGGACGCCCGGCAGGCCCGCGGCGGCTCCGCCTCCGTGGTGCGGCCGGCGCCGGCGGCGCTGCCCACGCCGTCGTCGCCCGCGGAACACGCGGCGCGGGCGGCGCGGGCCGAGCACCAGGGGCGTCGGGAGCACGAGGCCTACGACCGGTACGACGCGTACGAGGAGCGCGGGAGGCGCGCCGGGCACCGGGTCCACGAGGGGCACGGCGGGAGCGAGTCGCCCGAGGCGCTCGAGTCGCCCGAGGTGCCGGAAGGGCACCAGGACGCCGCCCCGCATTCGGAGCCGGGCGCGGCCGACCACGCTCCGTACGCGCGCCGCCCGCAGATCCGGGCCCCGTACGAGCGGCCCTGGACGGCGGAACGGGCGGCCGCCCGGTCCGTGGACCGTGCGACCGCCCGTCGTGGAGCGCCGGGTTCAGCCGGCCGTGCTGTACGCCACCAGTGAGACGCCGACGTACTGCACGATGAACGCCCCGAGGGTGAAGGCGTGGAACACCTCGTGGAAGCCGAACCAGCGCGGTGACGGATCGGGCCGCTTGAGCCCGTACACCACGCCGCCGATGCTGTAGAGCACTCCGCCGACGATCATCAGCACCAGTACGGCGACCCCGCCGGCGTGCAGGAAGTCCGGCAGGAAGAACGCGGCGGCCCAGCCCAGCGCGATGTACACCGGGGTGTACAGCCAGCGCGGCGCGCCGACCCAGAACACCCGGAACGCGATCCCGGCGAGCGCGCCGCCCCAGGCCACCCAGAGCAGCAGCTGCTGGCTCGCGCCCTTGAGCAGCAGGATCGTGAACGGCGTGTAGGTGCCCGCGATGATCAGGAAGATGTTCGCGTGGTCCAGCCGGCGCAGCACGGCGTCGCCGCGCGGGCCCCAGTCGAAGCGGTGGTACACCGCGCTGACCCCGAACAGCAGCCAGGCGGTGGCCGAGTAGATCGCGCACGCGATCTTGGCGGGTGTGGAGTCGGCCAGGCAGATCAGCACGATCCCGGCGGCCACCGTGGCCGGGAACATCCCGGCATGCAGCCAGCCGCGCCACTTCGGCTTGCTCTCCCTGTGCTCGGCAGGGCCCTCCGCGAGGCTCTCGGCGAGAGCGGCAGCAGTCATGGGCAGCATGCTACCGGCTACCTACGCATCCGTAGGTTACTCGCGCGTAGGAAGTGGCGATCATCACTCTTAGACGTTTTGGAGTATTTGGAGTGTGGCCCCGCCCACTCCGTCCCGGACATGAGCGACCTGCTACGGGCCAGTAATCATACTTACTGTAGTAAAAGATGCGTCAATTTCGACGCTGGGGGGCGTTCCGGCCTTGAGCCCGGAGCTACGCTGCAAGCACCCTCAGACCCCCGCAACGCCGTCTCTTCGCCGAGATGGCGTGAAACGGAGCGATCGTGTCGTACGAGATCTCTGCTCTCAGCGCATCCGCGCCCACCCGCCACAAGCAGCTGCTCGCTTGGGTGAGCGAGATCGCCGAGCTCACCCAGCCGGACCGCATCGAGTGGTGCGACGGTTCCGACGAGGAGTACCACCGCCTCGCGGACCTGCTGGTGGATCAGGGCACCTTCAAGAAGCTCGACGAGGACAAGCGCCCCAACTCCTACTACGCCGCCTCGGACCCGACGGACGTGGCGCGCGTGGAGGACCGCACCTACATCTGCTCCGAGCAGGAGAAGGACGCCGGACCGACCAACAACTGGAAGGCCCCCGCCGAGATGCGCGAGGTCTTCCAGGGCGAGCAGGGGCTGTTCCGCGGCGCGATGAAGGGCCGCACGATGTACGTCGTGCCCTTCTCGATGGGCCCGGTCGGCTCCCCGCTGGCCGCGTACGGCGTCGAGATCACCGACTCCGCCTACGTCGCCGTCTCGATGCGCGTGATGACCCGGATGGGCCGCGCGGTGCTGGACCAGCTCGGCGAGGACGGCGACTTCGTCAAGGCCGTGCACACCGTCGGCGCCCCGCTCGCCGAGGGCGAGGCGGACGTGCCGTGGCCGTGCAGCACCACCAAGTACATCTCGCACTTCCCGGAGACCAAGGAGATCTGGTCCTTCGGCTCGGGCTACGGCGGCAACGCCCTGCTCGGCAAGAAGTGCTACGCGCTGCGCATCGCCTCGACCATGGCCCGCGACGAGGGCTGGCTGGCCGAGCACATGCTCATCCTGAAGCTCACCCCGCCGGCCGGCCCCACGGGCGAGGCGCAGCCCACGTACGTCGCGGCCGCCTTCCCCTCGGCCTGCGGCAAGACCAACCTGGCCATGCTCCAGCCGACCGTCCCGGGCTGGAAGGTCGAGACGATCGGTGACGACATCGCCTGGATGCGCTTCGGCGCCGACGGCCGTCTGTACGCCATCAACCCCGAGGCCGGCTTCTTCGGCGTCGCCCCCGGCACCGGCGTGGACACCAACGCCAACGCCATCGAGACCCTCTGGGGCAACACGGTCTTCACCAACGTCGCCCTCACCGACGACGGCGACGTGTGGTGGGAGGGCCTCACCGAGGAGCCCCCGGCGCACCTGACCGACTGGCGCGGCAACGACTGGACCCCCGAGTCCGGCACCCCGGCCGCCCACCCGAACGCCCGCTTCGCCGTCCCGGCCGCGCAGTGCCCGACCATCGCCCCCGAGTGGGAGGACCCGGCGGGCGTGCCGATCTCGGCGATCCTGTTCGGCGGCCGCCGCGCCACCGCCGTCCCGCTGGTGACCGAGTCCTTCGACTGGCAGCACGGCGTCTTCCTCGGCGCCAACATCGCCTCCGAGAAGACCGCCGCCGCCGAGGGCACCGTCGGCGAGCTGCGTCGCGACCCGTTCGCGATGCTGCCGTTCTGCGGCTACAACATGGGCGACTACTTCGCCCACTGGCTGAAGGTCGGCGCCCAGGCGGACGCCGCCAAGCTGCCGAAGATCTACTACGTCAACTGGTTCCGCAAGAACGCCGAGGGCAAGTTCGTCTGGCCCGGCTACGGCGAGAACAGCCGCGTGCTGAAGTGGATCGTCGAGCGCCTGGAGGGCACCGGCGAGGGCGTGGAGACCCCGATCGGCGTGCTGCCGACCGTCGAGGGCTTCGACCTCGGCGACCTGAAGCTGTCCCAGGAGGACCTCGACCTGCTCTTCACCGTGGACGCCGACATCTGGCGCCAGGAGGCCGCCCTCGTGCCGGCCCACCTGGAGACCTTCGGCGACCACACGCCGAAGGAGCTGTGGGACGAGTACCGGAGCCTGGTCGCGCGCCTCGGCTGAGCCTGAGCCTCAACCGAGCGAGAGGCGGGCGCGCGGCACGAACCGCGCACCCGCCGAGCGACAGGACGGCCGGAGTTCCGCCGGACGATCTTTCCCCGACCAAGGAGATCGTCCGGCCAGGGACTCCGGCCGTAGTGCTTTCCGGCAGTAGGGCTCAGATGAGCGTGATGGCGGTGATCCATGCCTGGTTGGCCTGGCAGACGCCCACGCTGGACCCGCGCCACTGGCGGGCGGGGGCTCCGGTGTCGGTGCGCCAGTCGGCGATCTCCAGCAGGGCCGCGGAGTTGAGGTTGGACAGGCCCAGCTCCTTGCGGGAGCCGATCTGGCCGCTGTACTGCCAGCCCTGGTTCCAGCCGCCGGTGCAGTCCCACTGGCGGGCCGGGGCGCCGTTGTCCATGCTCCAGTCCGCGACCTCCAGGCACTTCCCGGAGTGGGCGTTGACCAGCATCATGATGCCGCCCGCCAGCTGGAAGTTCCAACGCTGGTTGGCACCCCCGGTGCAGTCCCACTGGCGGGCGGGGGCGCCGTTGTCCCAGCTCCAGTCGGCGATCTCCAGGCACTTGCCGGAGTGGGCGTTGACCAGGGTGCTCGACGACGGGATGCGGAAGCCCCCGGAGTAGGCCGCGGCCGGGGTGGCCGGCAGGGCTGCGGTGGCCAGCGCGACGGCGGCGCCGACGATGGCCGCAGCGGCGCGGGTACGGGAGAGCGGAATACGGAAGTTCAAGGCGGACCGGTCCCTTGCGGATGATCGAAGGCAGGGGAACAGAGCCTCCCGGGCCGAGTGGCGCCTCGGTGCTCGCGTCGGACCGGGCCCCTGGCACACCACACCGATCGGCCCGTCCCCCCTACGGCCCGAAGAGGTACTCGGGCCGCCGACGCGCGGGAATCCTACGCTCCGGTCCGCAACCCCCGGTTAAAGGGGAGGTCAAGGCTGTGCGTAGCCCGAGAGGAAGTCGCCGATGCGGGTCACGGCGTCGGTGATCTCCTCGGCGCGGGGCAGGGTGACCAGCCGGAAGTGGTCCGGCTCGGGCCAGTTGAAGCCGGTGCCCTGGACCAGCAGGATGCGCTGGGAGCGCAGCAGGTCGAGCACCATCTGGGCGTCGTCCTTGATCTTGTGGACCTTCGGGTCCAGCCGCGGGAACGCGTACAGGGCGCCCTTGGGCTTGACGCAGCTGACGCCCGGGATCTGGTTCAGCAGCTCGTACGCGGCGTCGCGCGAGGCGAGCAGCCGGCCGCCCGGGAGCACCAGGTCGCGGATCGACTGCCGGCCGCCGAGCGCGGCGGCCACCGCGTGCTGGGCGGGCATGTTGGCGCACAGCCGCATCGAGGCGAGCACGGTGAGGCCCTCGATGTAGCTGTGGGCCCGGCTCCGGTCGCCGGACAGCACCATCCAGCCGGAGCGGAAGCCCGCGACGCGGTACGCCTTGGAGAGGCCGTTGAAGGTGACGCAGAAGAGGTCCGGGGCCAGGGTGGCCAGCGGGACGTGCTCGGCGTCGTCGTAGAGGATCTTGTCGTAGATCTCGTCCGCGTAGACCACCAGGTCGTGCCGGCGGGCGATCTCCGCGATCCCCTCCAGCACCTCGCGCGGGTAGACCGCACCGGTCGGGTTGTTCGGGTTGATCACCACGATGGCCCTGGTCCGGTCGGTGACCTTGGCCTCGATGTCGGCGAGGTCCGGGTACCACTCGGACTGCTCGTCGCAGCGGTAGTGCACCGCGGTGCCGCCGGCCAGCGAGACCGAGGCGGTCCACAGCGGGTAGTCCGGCGCCGGGACGAGCACCTCGTCGCCGTCGTCCAGCAGCGCGGTCATCGCGAGCTGGATCAGCTCGGAGACGCCGTTGCCCAGGAAGACGTCGTCGACGGAGAGGCCGTGCAGCCCGCGGTCCTCGTAGTGCATGACCACCGCGCGGCGGGCGGAGAGCAGGCCCTTGGAGTCGCCGTACCCGTGCGCGGTGGAGAGGTTGCGCAGGATGTCCTGGAGGATCTCCGGCGGCGCCTCGAAGCCGAAGGTGGCCGGGTTGCCGGTGTTGAGCTTGAGGATGCGGTGGCCCTGTTCCTCCAGCCGCATCGCCTCGTCGAGCACCGGGCCACGGATGTCGTAGCAGACATTGGCGAGCTTGCTGGACTGGATGACCTGCATGTCTGACTACTTTAGGGGTACGGACGACCGCTGCGGCGGCTCTCCGGGAAGGTGATCCGAAGGGGCCCGAGGGGCCTCCTTGGATCGGCAGGCGGGGGCGTCGGCGGGCCTTCCAAAGGGTGCGTGCGGTGTCCGGAATGCTCCCGTACGCGAGGAACGCGGGCCGGTCGCGGCCCGGAACGAGACGGACGGCACACCGAGCGGCACACCGAGCGGCGCATTGCCCCGCGCTCGGACGACGCCTCCGGGAGCGGACGGCACACCGCCCGGCGCGGGAGGATGTGGCCGGTGCTCGATCGAGGAGGGGGTGCGCCGGTGGTACCGGTCGTGGTCGCGGCGGTGCTGGTCGGTCTCCTGGCGGCCGTGCCGCTGCGCGGGCTGGTCGCCAGGTTCGCCGTGCCGGAGGGCGAACCGTGGTGCGAGACCTGCCCGTCGTGCGGGCGCGGGGTGCTCCTGCTGCCGCCGACCGGGCGCTGCCCGGGCTGCCGGGAGCGGCTGGGCGCGGGCCCGTGGACGGTGGAGCCGGTCGCGGCGGCCGTCGCCGTCGCCGTGGCGTACGCGGCGGACGGGCCGGTCGCCGCGGCGCTGGCCTGGGCGGCCGCGCTCGGGGTGGCGCTCGGCTTCGTCGACGCCCGGGTGCGCCGGCTGCCGTACCGGCTGACCGTGCCGCTGCTCGGCGGGGTGGCCGTGCTGCTGTCGGTGGCCGCGGTCACCGAGGGGCGCCCCGGGGTGCTGCCGCGCTGCCTGCTGGTGGCGATCGCGGTCGGGGCGGTGCTCGAACTGGCCGTCTGGGCCCGGGCGTTGGGGCCCGGCGACTCCCCGCTCGGGTTCGCGCTGGGCGGGCTCCTCGGCTGGTACGGCTGGTCGGTGGCGCTCGGCGGGCTGTTCGCGGCGGTGGTGCTGGCCGGCGCCTGGGCGGTGCTGCGGGCCGCCGCCGCGCTGGTCCGCCGGCGCCCGGTGCGCGGACTCGACGTCCCGGTGGGCCCGTTCCTGCTGCTCGGGGCGCTCACCGCGGTGCTGGCCGGATAGCCCGCGCCCCGCGGCCCGCGGCCCACGGCGGTCGGCGGTCGGAGGGGACGGACGCGGAAGGGCCCGCCGTACCGGTCCGGTACGGCGGGCCCCGCCGCCGGCGCGTGGGCCCCACCCTCAAGGAGCGGCGCGCCGGGGGAGGTGAGTCCGAGAGGCGTGTCGTGCGGGGCGACTACGGCATCTTGTGGACGAACGGGCCGACCGCGTTGGAGAACGCGTTGCCGTTGTTGGCGTCCCAGTTGGTGGACCAGGTCATCGCGCCGCGGATGGTGGGCCACTTGGCCGGCGGCACGAAGCTCCCGCAGTTGTTGCCGGTGGCCAGGCAGTCCAGCGCGTTGTTCACCACGGCCGGCGGGACGTAGCCGCCGCCCGCCGCCCGGCTGGAGGCCGGGACGCCGATGCCGACCTGGTCCGGCCGCAGGCCGCCCTGGATCTGGGTGCAGACCTGCGAGGTGATGAAGTCGATGGTGCCCTGGTTGTAGACCTTGCCGTCGCAGCCGTTCATGCCGCCCGAGTTGTAGAACTGGGTGTTGACGACGGTGAGGATGTCCTTGGTCCTCAGCGCCAGCTGGAAGTAGGCGCCGGAGGTGTTGTACATCCCGATGGTCTCGGGCGCCATGGTCAGGATGAAGCCGGAGCCGACCTTGGCCTGCAGGGCGTGCAGCGCGTCGCCGAGCGGACCGGCCTGGACGCCGTTCTCCAGGTCGACGTCGATGCCGTCGAAGCCGTAGTCCTTGATGATCGCGTAGGCGCTGTCGGCGAAGTTGGCGCCGGCGGTGGCGTCCCCGACGGTGATCGCGCCGTTCTGGCCGCCGATGGAGAGGACGACCTTCTTGCCCGCCGCCTGCTTGGCCTTGACGTCGGCGCGGAACTGGGCGTCGGTGTAGCCGCCGAGCGCCTTGGACAGGCCCGGGTCCAAGGTGAAGCTGATCGCGCCGGCCCGGGTCGGCACGGCGTCGGCGAAGGAGACCGCGATGATGTCGTACGCGCTCTGGACGTCGCTCAGGCGCTGCGGGGTCGAGTTGTTGTCGAAGTTCTGCCAGTAGCCGGTGACCGCGTGCGCCGGCAGGCCGGTGGTCGGCGGGGTGGTGCCGGTCGGGGTGGCGGTGGGCGTTCCCGTAGGAGTGACCGTGGGGGTCGGCGTCGCGGTCGGGGTCGCCGTCCTGGTGGGCGTGGCGGTGGCCGTCGCGGTCGGCGTGGGGGTGGGGGTGGCCGTGGGGGTGGCGGTCGGCGAGGGGGTGCCGGTGCCGCCGGGGCCGATCAGCGCGACGTCGTCGGCGAGGTAGGCGCTCTGGCCGTACCAGCCGTGCAGGTAGAGGGTGACGCTGGTGGCGTTCGCCCCGGTGGTGAAGGTGGTGGACAGCTGGTTCCAGCTGTTCTGGTTCGACCAGGTCGACGGGTCGGTGCCGCCGGTGCCGCGCGCACCGAGGTAGACGTACGGGCCCTGGACCCACGCGCTCAGCGTGTAGCTGGTGTTGGGCAGCACGCTGACGATCTGGGTGCACTCGGCGGTGTCGCCGGCGCCCGGGGTGGCCTGCAGGGCGCCGGTGCCGGAGTGGACCGGCGAGGAGACGGCGGTCGCGGCGCCGGCGCAGCTCCAGCCGGCCAGCCCGCCGTCGAAGCCGCCGTTGGTGACGAGGTTGCCGACCGCGGCGCTGGCGCCGCCGGCGAACAGGGCCAGCCCGCCGCCGGCCAGGGCGAGGGCGGTGGCGCCGGCCGCGACGGCCGGGAGGGGGCTGCGCCGCCGCTTGTGCGAGGGCTGGTTCAGCGTACGGGCCATGGGGCGACGCTCCTGGGGGAGGAGCGGCCGCCGCGGTGGGGGGCGCGGCGGCCGCGTGTGGGGGAGGGCATTGCGTCAAGGACGAGCCGGTTCGGGACTGATCGGGGACCGGTTCGGGACCGGTGAGCGGATCGTTCCGTCCCGGATCAAAAGCTGGACTAGACCATTGCGGGTCGTCAAGCATCGGAACGTCGGCTTACGGTTCCGTTAAGGATTCGGAGACCGTTCCGTGTCCGCACCGCCGGGACCCCCGCGCGGCCCCTTCCCGACGCCCCCGCGGCCTCCGGAGGACCGCCGTGCGACCCCCGGCACGCCCCTCGCGACAGACTTCGCACAGGACCGTGACCAGACCGCTACCTGCGGCTTTACCGTGCACCTGCGTGCGGGAGTAGGCTGCGCCGGGGCGTTGACGCACCAGCTGAACGAGCACGGAGGGGTCCGGGAACCATGGGTCTGCGCGATGTCGTGGAACGGACGCCGGGGCTGCGCACCCTGCTCGGCGGGATGTACGGGCTCTACGGCCGCCGGGTCGAGGTCCACCTCGCGCGCACCCCGCACCACATCGGCGTGATCCTGGACGGCAACCGCCGCTGGGCCAAGGCCACCGGCGGGTCCACCGCGTACGGACACCAGCGCGGCGCCGACAAGATCACCGAGTTCCTCGGCTGGTGCGACGAGACCCACGTCAAGGTCGTCACCCTCTGGATGCTCTCCACCGACAACCTGGACCGCCCGGCCGACGAGCTGGTCCCGCTGCTCGGCATCATCGAGGACGCCGTCACCGGCCTGGCCGCCGCCCGCCGCTGGCGGGTCCACCCGGTCGGCGCGCTGGACCTGCTCCCGCAGCACACCGCCGACGTGCTCAAGCGCGCCGCGGACGAGACCGCCGACATCGACGGCATCACGGTCAACGTCGCGGTCGGCTACGGCGGCCGGCACGAGATCGCCGACGCCGTCCGCTCGCTGCTCCAGGAGCAGGCCGGGCGCGGCACCTCGATCGAGGAACTGGCCGAGGTCCTGACCGTCGAGCACATCTCCGAGCACCTCTACACCCGCAACCAGCCCGACCCGGACCTGATCATCCGCACCTCGGGCGAGCAGCGGCTGTCCGGCTTCCTGCTCTGGCAGAGCGCGCACAGCGAGTTCTACTTCTGCGAGGCGTACTGGCCGGCCTTCCGCAAGGTCGACTTCCTGCGCGCCCTGCGCGCGTTCGAGCAGCGCCACCGGCGGATGGGCCTCTAACCCCACGTCGGACCCACGTCGGTCCCGCAGGTCCCACGGCAGTCTCACAGCGGTCCTACGCCGGACCCGGGTCGGTCCTGCCCCGGGCCCACCCGTCCCGCGTCGGAGGCCCCGCGTCCGGGACCCCGGCCCCGGCCTCGGGGCGAAATGACCGCCGTAGGCCTGGCCTACCCGGCTCCGGGCCGAGGCCAAACGTTCACCGACAATGATCCGTCAGTTCTCCGGGGGCGCGAATGCACCGCCCCCCGCCTGGGAATACTCCAGTCAGTCCGGTCCCGAGGCCACCGGGGCAGCGGGGCCGGCTTGCCGCGGATGACGCAGGGTCATCCGCTCTGGAGGCCTAGTGGTCAGTTCCAAGAGCCGCCGGACACCAGACCGGCGCACGTACGTTCTCGACACCAGCGTGCTCCTGGCGGACCCGCTCGCCATGACCCGCTTCGAGGAGCACGAGGTCGTCCTCCCCGTGGTGGTCGTCACCGAGCTGGAAGCCAAGCGGCACCATCCGGAGCTGGGCTACTTCGCCCGCCAGGCGCTGCGGCTGCTCGACGACTACCGGATCCGCCACGGCCGGCTCGACGAGCCGATCCCGGTGGGGGAGCTCGGGGGCACCATCCGGGTCGAGCTCAACCACTCCGACACGTCGATACTGCCGGCGGGCTACCGCGCCGGCGGCGGCGAGGCGGACACCCGGATCCTGGCGGTCGCCCGCAACCTGCAGGCCGAGGGCTACGACGTCACCGTCGTCTCCAAGGACCTGCCGCTGCGGATCAAGGCCAGCTCGGTCGGTCTGCTCGCCGAGGAGTACCGGGCCGAGCTGGCGATCACCTCCGGCTGGACGGGCATGTCCGAACTGCACGTCCCGGCCGACCAGGTGGACGCGCTGTTCTCGGCCGGGCACGAGGCCGGGGTGGACGTCGACGGCGCCGACGAGCTCCCGGTCCACACCGGGCTGGTGCTCACCTCGGAGCGCGGCCGCGCGCTCGGCCGGGTCACCGGCGACGGCCGGGTCCGGCTGGTGCGCGGGGAGCGCGAGGCGTTCGGGCTGCGCGGGCGCAGCGCCGAGCAGCGGGTGGCGCTGGACCTGCTGCTGGACCCGGACATCGGCATCGTGTCGATGGGCGGCCGGGCCGGCACCGGCAAGTCGGCGCTGGCGCTGTGCGCGGGTCTGGAGGCGGTGCTGGAGCGGAGGCAGCACCGCAAGGTGATGGTCTTCCGGCCGCTGTACGCGGTCGGCGGCCAGGAGCTCGGCTACCTGCCGGGTTCCGAGGCGGAGAAGATGGGCCCCTGGGCGCAGGCGGTCTTCGACACCCTCTCCGCCGTCACCACGCCGGACGTGATCGAGGAGGTCATCTCCCGCGGGATGCTGGAGGTGCTGCCGCTGACCCACATCCGGGGGCGCTCGCTGCACGACGCCTTCGTGATCGTGGACGAGGCGCAGTCGCTGGAGCGCAACGTCCTGCTGACGGTGCTGTCCCGGATCGGCCAGGGCTCGCGGGTGGTGCTCACCCACGACGTGGCGCAGCGGGACAACCTCCGGGTGGGCCGGTACGACGGGGTGGTGGCCGTGGTGGAGAAGCTGAAGGGCCACCCGCTCTTCGCCCACATCACGCTCACGCGCTCGGAGCGTTCGCCGATCGCGGCGCTGGTCACGGAGATGCTGGAGGACATCCACCCGTGATCCGTCCCTGATCGGGACATAGTCGTACAATACGGTCAACTGGTGCCCCGGGGCCCGCTCCTGACGGAGCGGGCCCCATCCGTTTCATCACATCGAGTGGCTTTCCGTCCGGGGAACTCCCGGGCGGTGAATGTGACATGCGCCACGCGGGCGGGAATTGCGTCGACAGCGCCCGGTGCGGCATGGTGAGGGTTCTGTCAGGCCCCGCGTACGGCGCGGCAGGGCTTCCGGACTCCGGAAGTCAGGCCCGGAAGGTCCGCCAACTCCGGTCGGTGGACGCACAATTGAAAACCGATGAGCCGTACGCCGCCCGATTCCAACGCCCGGTCGCCTCACCTCGGCCGGACGCCGGGCCAGCACCTCCCGTGACCAGAGCACTGTGGGAGGTCCGTGCCAAGGGGCATGTAACGCCCGTACGGTCACGCGTGGGCGATGCTGGAAGGAATCCATGTGACTCGGATCTCGGTCCGGGGAGTTGCTGTGGCCTCCGCCACCGCCGTCACCGCAGTCGGTGCCGTCGTGGGCATGGCCTCGGGCAGCGAGGGCAAGACCACGCAGACGGTCGATGTCGCCGCCGGCGCGACCCTGCTTGCCGAAGTCCCCTCTGGCGCCCAGGCGCAGACCATCAGTGACAACATCGGCCAGCAGGCATCCGCCCAGCAGGCCTCCGCCGACGCCGCCGCCAAGGCCGCCGCGGAGCAGAAGGCCGCCGAGGAGGCCGCGCGCCAGAAGGCCGCCGCGGACGCCCAGGCGAAGGCCGATGCCCAGGCCAAGGCCGACGCGGAGAAGGCTGCCAAGGCCGCCGACGACCAGCGCAAGGCCGAGGCCGCCAACCGGTCGAAGGCCCGCTCGGCGATGACCGCCGTCGACGACAGCGCGCCCCCCGTCTCGGTCAGTCCCGGCTCCGTCCAGGACATGGCGCGGCAGATCGTCGGCAACGACGCCCAGTTCCAGTGCTTCAGCCAGATCGTGAAGCGCGAGAGCGGCTGGGACTACACCGCGACGAACAAGAGCTCCGGCGCGTACGGCCTGGTCCAGGCGCTCCCGGGCACCAAGATGGCCTCGGCCGGTGCCGACTGGCGCACCAACCCGGCCACCCAGATCAAGTGGGGCCTCAGCTACATGAACAGCCGCTACGGCAGCCCCTGTGGCGCCTGGTCGTTCTGGCAGGCCCACAACTGGTACTAGGAGCGACCGCCGCCACGGCGGCGTGACTCCGGACGGCCCCCGGCCGCTCGCCCTCGCGGGGCGGGTGACCGGGGGCCGTCGTCATTTCCCGCCTCTCCCGCATCTCCCGCCCGGGCCCGAGCATTTCCCGCATCTCCCGCCTGGGCCCCGGCCGTCCGTGCGGCCGGTCCGGTGAAGGCGAACCGCGCCGCCCGGGCCGCGCTGACCAGTGCGCGCTCGGGCGGTGCGGTTCTGGTGCGGACGCGGGGACGGGAAGGGGTCCTGGATGCTTCCCGCACCGGCCGGTCCGCCGGCGGTTGGCTCCCGAGGCGTCCGGAGACGAAGCCTCCGGGCTCTCGTCCCGACTCCTCCCCAGGAAATCGCGCCCGAAACCACCCGGAACAGGGTGATTTGCCCGGTATCTCGGAGCGGGGCGCTCGAATCGAACCCACCGGCGACCGGACTCGCCGCGCCCCCGCCGGGTAGCGTCATCCCTGACGGCCGCGGTGTGACCCGCGGCGTACCGCCGGGCACGGCGGGCGGGCAGGGGAGCGGTGGTAGCGAGGATGGCGCGGGGCGGAAAGGCCTTCAAGGCCGTGGCCAAGGGGATGGCCGTGGTGGCGAGCGCGGCCGCCGTGATCGAACGGCGCCGACGCGCCGCGATGGCGGCCGACCCGCACGAACTCGCCGTCCCCGCACTGGCCGACGGGCACCCGTTGGCCCACGAACAGGCAGTGGCCGAGGGGCGCGTACCGGCGGTCGTCGAGACGCCCGGCCCGGCACCGGCGCCCTTGACCGAGCCCGCTCCGGCAGCCGCGGTGCCGACGGGCCCGGCGGTCGCCGGGGTGCCCGCGCCCGCCGCCGCGGCCCCGGTCGCGCCCACCGCGCACGCGGGCCTCGGACGGGAGTACCACCCCGGCCGGCCCGCCACCCCCGCCGAGGCGCTGCCGTGGGGGCTGCGGGTCGCCGCCGAGTCGACCTGGCGGCTGCTGCTGCTCGGCGCCGCGCTCTACGTCGTCTTCTACGTGGTCGACATGCTGCGGCTGGTCGCCTTCTCGGTGCTGGCCTCGCTGCTGATCGCCGCTCTGCTGGAACCCTCGGTGTCCTGGCTGCGCCGGCGCCGGGCGCCGCGCTCACTGGCGGCGGGCGTGGTGTTCCTGAGCGGCCTGGCCGGGATCGGGCTGGTCGGCTGGTTCGTGGTCTGGCAGGTGAGCACCAACCTGCCGGACGTCACCGCCCAGGTCAAGGACGGTGTCAACCAGCTGCGGGACTGGCTGATCACCGGGCCGCTGCACCTGACCCAGCAGCAGATCAAGGACTTCGCCGACCAGATCACCAAGGCGATCACCACCAACACCGATCAGCTCACCTCGGCCTCGATCACTGGCGCGCAGATCGCCGTCGAGGTGCTGACCGCGCTGCTGATGACCTTCTTCACCACCTTCTTCCTGCTCTACGACGGCGAGCGGATCTGGAACTGGGCGCTGCGCGGCCTGCCCCGGCAGTCCCGGTTCGCGATGGCCGGCGCCGGCCCGAAGGCCTGGGCGACGCTCACCGCGTACGTGCGCGGCACCGTGTGCGTGGCGTTCATCGACGCGGTCTGCATCGGGATCGGTATCGACCTGCTGGGCGTGCCGCTGGCGATGCCGCTGGCCGTGATCATCTTCCTGGGGGCCTTCGTCCCGCTGGTCGGCGCGCTGGTCACCGGCACTGTCGCGGTGCTGATCGCCCTGGTCACCCAGGGACCGTGGACGGCGCTGATGGTGCTGGTGGTGCTGATCGCGGTGATGCAGGTCGAGAGCCACATCCTGCAGCCGCTGATCCTCGGCCGGGCCGTCCGGGTGCACCCGCTGGGCGTGGTCCTCGGCGTCGCGGCCGGCGGCATCATCGGCGGTATCGGTGGCGCGGTCGTGGCCGTTCCGCTGATCGCCGTCACCAACACCGTGATCACCCACCTGCGCCGCCGCAACGAGGCCGGGCAGGCCGTCTTCACCGCGCTCGAAGCCGCCCGCGAGGCCGCCGAACGCACCGCCGCCGGACGGCCGGGCGCGGCTGCGACGGCGCCCGCGCCCGCGAACGCGACCACGTCCACGAACGCGACCACGTCCACGACCCCGCTCACGAAGCCGGCCGCCCAGCCGGTCACGGACTGACCGGAAACGACGACGGCCGGAAACGACGACGGGCCCCTCGCGGACGTGGTGTCCGGGAGGGGCCCGTCGGGTGCCGGGTGGGTCAGGCGGTGACGCCGACCAGGGCGGCCTCGGCGTCGAGGACGCCGGCCACGGCCTGCAGGACGGCGGCGATCTTCATCGAGGCCTGGATGACCTCACGGTCGACGCCGGCCTTGCGCAGCACGGCCTCGTGCGAGTCGAGGCACTGGCCGCAGCCGTTGATGGCGGAGACCGCGAAGCACCAGAGCTCGAAGTCGATCTTCTCGACGCCCGGGGTGCCGATGATGTTCATCCGCAGACCGGCCCGCATCGTGCTGTACTCCTTGTCGGAGAGCAGGTGCAGCGTCCGGTAGTAGACGTTGTTCATCCCCATGATCGCGGCCGCGCCCTTGGCGGCGGTGTACGCCTCCGGGGAGAGGTTGGCCTTGGCCTCGGGCTCCAGCTCGCGCAGCAGGCCGGGGCTGCGGGTGGCCATCGCGCAGGAGAGCACGGTGCCCCAGAGCTGCTGGGCGGGGAGGTCGGAGTTGCCGATGACCGAGCCCAGGTTGAGCTTGAGGTCCTTGGCGTAGTCCGGGAGGGCGGCCTTCAGGTCGTCGAGGGCCATGGGTCAGCCCGCCAGCAGGGCCTGGGCGTCGAGGGTGTCCTCGCCCTTGGTCCAGTTGCACGGGCACAGCTCGTCGGTCTGCAGGGCGTCCAGCACCCGCAGGACCTCCTTGGGGTTACGGCCGACGGAGCCGGCGGTCACCATGACGAACTGGATCTCGTTGTTCGGGTCGACGATGAAGACGGCGCGCTGGGCGGTGCCGTCCTCGGCCTCGACGCCGCAGGCGCGCATCAGGTCGTGCTTGACGTCGGCCAGCATCGGGAAGGGCAGGTCGCGCAGGTCCTTGTGGTCCTTGCGCCAGGCGTGGTGCACGAACTCGGAGTCGCCGGAGACGCCGAGGATCTGGGCGTCGCGGTCGGCGAACTCGTCGTTCAGCTTGCCGAACGCGGCGATCTCGGTCGGGCAGACGAAGGTGAAGTCCATCGGCCAGAAGAAGACGACCTTCCACTTGCCCTCGTAGGACTTGTGGTTGATGTCAGCGAAGGCGCTCGCGGCCTCCAGGTCGACACAGGCCTTGAGGTCGAACTCGGGGAACTTGTCACCGATCGTGAGCACGTTCGCTTCTCCTGAAGTGAGGTGTGGGGAGCATGTGTCCGGAATCCGGACACGCATCACGATTCCACATCGTGGACTGATCGGGGAAATAGCTAGACTTGATGTGTCTGATCGGAGATTGCTATCAGTACCGAATCCCCCACGTCGCGGCCGGGCTCCCGCCGGACGGCCGCCGCCAAGGCCGGCGCGACTGTGGCGAGCGCCACAGCCCGCGCCCCCCGCACCCCGACCGTCGCCCAGCTGCGGGCCTTCGTCGCGGTGGCCGAGCACCGGCACTTCCGGGAGGCCGCCGCCGCCACCGGGACCAGCCAGCCCGCGCTGTCCGGGGCCGTCGCGGCGCTGGAGGAGTCGCTGGGCGCGCAGCTGGTCGAGCGTACGACGCGCAAGGTGATTGTCACCCAGCTGGGGGAGCGGGTGCACCAGCACGCCCGGCGGGTGCTCGCCTCGCTGCAGGCCCTCACCGAGGAGGTCGAGGCCGCCCGCCGGCCGTTCACCGGGCCGCTGCACCTGGGCGTCATCCCGACCGTCGCGCCCTACCTGCTGCCCGATGTGCTGCGGCTGGTCCGTGACGGCTTCCCGGAGCTGGAGCTGCACGTCCACGAGGAGCGCACCCCCTCGCTGCTGGAGGGCCTGGCCGCCGGGCGCCTGGACGTCCTGCTGCTCGCGCTCCCGGCCGGCGGGACCTCGCCGACCCTGGACATCCCGCTGTTCGACGAGGACTTCGTCCTGGTCACCCCGCCCGGCCACCCGCTGGCCGGCCGGATCGACGTCCCGCGCGACGTGTTGCTCGACCTCGACGTGCTGCTGCTGGAGGAGGGCCACTGCCTGCGGGACCAGGCGCTGGACATCTGCCGCGAGGTGGGCGTCGACCCGGCGGGCTCGACCACCAAGGCGGCCGGCCTGTCCACCCTCGTCCAACTGGTCGCCGGCGGCCTCGGGGTGACCCTGCTGCCCGCCACCGCGCTGGACGTCGAGGCCGGACGCACCGACCGGCTGGCCGCTGTTCGCTTCGCCGCCCCCGCGCCGGGCCGCCGGATCGGGCTGGCCGTCCGCCCGGGCTCGGCCCGCGGCGCCGAGTACGAGCGGTTCGCGGCCGCGCTGCGCGAGGTGCTGGCCGGACTGCCGGTGCGGATCGTCGAGCCGTAGGGACCGCCTGGCGGCTCTCCGGGTGGAACGGCTCCGCTGGACGTCGGCGGGTGGAACGGCTCCGCTGGACGTCGGCGGGTGGAACAGCTCCGCTAGACGTCGGCGGGTGCGGCCAGGCAGAGCCCGACGGTGGTCGCCACCAGCACGTCCAGGGCCCGCAGGGTGTCCGGGCCGGGCCGCTCGCCGGGGGCGCGCAGCGACAGGTAACGGTCGGTCAGGCCGTTGAAGCCGCTCAGGAAGTGGACGGCGATCTCCTCGGCGGGCACGGCGAGCCGCAGGTCGTGCACCCGGGCGAGCGCGGTGATCATCTCGGCCGCGGTGCCCTCGGTCTCGTACTGCAGGGCGCGCATGATCTCCTGCAGGTCGGGGTCGCGCATCGCCAGCGCCGCGAACTCGGTCAGCAGCATGCAGCGCCCGTCCTCGCCGGTGGTGCTCTCCCAGAGGGCGTGGACCAGCGTCCTGACCTGCTCGCCGAAGGGGCCGTCGCCGGGGGAGACGGCGCGCACGGAGCCGATGAACTCGGCGGTCAGCTGCTCGATGACGGCCCGGTAGAGGTCCTTCTTGGTGCCGAAGGTGTAGTGCACCGTCGCCTGTGCCACGCCCAGCTCGGCCGCGATCGCCCGGGTGCTGCCGGCCGCGACCCCCTCCCGGGCCATCAGGTCGATGGCGGCCTGGACCAGCTGCGGGCGGCGTTCGGAGGCGGGGACGTGAGCCATCCCGCCAGGGTATCGCCACGGTCGGGCAACTGTGTCGAACGATTCCGTCGATCGCCCCTGTCGCACGCACATGTCGCCCGACTTTGTCACCCGACAAGGTTGCGCGTACGGTGGGACGAGACCTGTCCTGACCGAACCCGAGGGACCGCCCATGGCCACGTACCTGTACCGACTGGGCCGCTTCTGCTTCCGGCGGCGGCGCGCCGTCCTGGCCGTCTGGATCGCCGTGCTGATCGCCGTCGGCGGGGCCGCGGGCGCCTTCGCCGGCAAGACCAGCGACGAGTTCACCGTGCCCGGCACCGAGGCGCAGAGCACCCTGGACCGGATCAAGGACACCTTCCCGGCGCAGGGCCACGGCTCCGCCCAGGTCGTCTTCGCCGCCCCGGCGCCCGGCGGTGCCACCGCGCCCGGGGCGGCCGCGGCCGTCGGCGAGGCGGTCGAGCGGATCGCCCGCGTCCCCGGCGTGGCCGCGGTGCCCGACCCGTACGCGACCGGCGCCGTCTCGCCCGACGGCCGGGTCACCATCGCCCTGGTCTCCTTCGACCACAAGCTCGCCGAGGTCACCGACCAGCAGCGCGAGGCGGTCAAGGCGGCGGCCGAACCGGCCCGCGCGGCCGGCCTGGACGTGGCCTTCGGCGGCGACGCGTACAACAAGCTCGCCCAGATCGAGGGCGCCTCCGAGTCGATCGGCCTGGTGGTGGCCGGGGTGGTGCTGGTGATCACCCTGGGCACGCTGGTCGCGGCCGGGCTGCCGCTGCTGACCGCGCTGGTCGGCGTCGGCGTGGCGATGGCCGGACTGCTGGCGCTCACCGGCTCGTTCCAGATCATCACCACCGCGCCGGTGCTGGCCCTGATGGTCGGCCTCGCGGTCGGCATCGACTACGCGCTGTTCATCCTGTTCCGCACCCGCCGCCACCTGGACGAGGGCCTGGAGCCGGAAGAGGCGGCCGCCCGGGCCACCGCGACCGCCGGCAGCGCCGTCGTCTTCGCCGGCCTGACCGTGGTCGTCGCGCTCGCCGGGCTCGCCGTCGCGGGCGTCCCCTTCCTCACCGTGATGGGCCTGGCCGCCTCCGCCGCCGTCGTGGTGGCCGTCCTGGTCGCGATCACCCTGCTGCCCGCGGTGCTGGGCTTCGTCGGCCGCGGCATCGACAGACTGCCCGTCTGGAAGCGGGCGCTGCGCACCAACGGCAGGACCACCACGGGCGAGCGGTGGGCCCGCTTCGTGGTCCGCCGGCCGCTGCCCGTCCTGCTGGTCGGCCTGGCCGGGCTGGGCGCCATGGCGGTGCCCGCGGCGAGCCTGGACCTCGGCCTGCCGGGCGGCGGCTCACAGGCCGTCGGGACGGACGCGCGCAAGGCGTACGACCTGGTCAGCGGGAGCTTCGGGCCGGGCTTCAACGCACCGCTGGTGGTCGTCGTGGACGCCCACGGCGCGCCGCGGCCGGAGCAGGCGGTGCAGGGCGTGGCGGCCGAGCTGCAGACCCTGAAGGGCGTCCGGACGCTGCTGCCGCCGCAGGCCGACCAGAGCGGCCGGACCGCCCTGGTGCCCGTCATCCCGACGACGGGCCCGGACGACGCGGACACCAAGGCGCTGGTCAACGAGATCCGCGACCAGCGCGACCGGCTCAAGTCGGCGACCGGCGCGGACATCGCCGTCACCGGCACCACGGCCGCCAACATCGACGTCTCCACCAAGCTCGGCCAGGCGCTGCCCCCGTTCGTCGCGGTGATCGTCGGCATCGCGCTGGTGCTGCTCGCGCTGGCCTTCCGCTCGGTGCTCGTACCGCTCAAGGCGGTGCTCGGCTTCCTGCTCAGCATCGGGGCCTCGCTCGGCGCGGTGGTCGCGGTCTACCAGTGGGGCTGGCTGGACGGCCTGATCGACGTGCCGAAGGTCGGCCCGGTGGTCAGCTTCGTGCCGATCCTGCTGATCGGGGTGCTGTTCGGGCTGGCGATGGACTACGAGCTCTTCCTGGTCTCCGGGATGAAGGAGCAGCACGTCCACGGCAAGGCGCCGCGCGAGGCGGTCGTCGGCGGGGTCAAGGGCGGCGCCCGGGTGGTGACGGCGGCCGCGCTGATCATGGTCGCGGTGTTCGGGGCCTTCGTCTTCGGCCACGACCCGATCGTCCAGCCGATCGGCTTCGCCCTCGCGGTGGGCGTGCTGGTCGACGCCTTCGTGGTGCGGATGGCGCTGGTGCCGGCCGCGATGGCGCTGTTCGGCAGGGCCGCCTGGTGGTTCCCCAGGCCACTGGAGAAGGTCGTGCCCAAGGTGGACATGGAGGGCGAGCAGCTGATCGCCCGGCTGGAGGAGCGGTCGGCGAAGGAGCCGGTCGCGGTCTGACCGCCCGTTCGAGGCGCCCGGTGGACCCCGTCCGCCGGGCGCCCGCCCGTGTCCGGGGCGTGCGTGTCCGGGGCCGTCAGGGCAGACGGCGGCGGGGCAGGGGCCTACCGCTGCGGCAGCCGCTGCTCGAACCAGACCACCTTGCCGGTGCCCAGCCGGGTCGCGCCCCAGCGGTCCGCGCACCTGGCCACTATCTGCAGCCCGCGCCCCCGCTCGTCCTCCGGCCCGGTGCGGCGCGGGCGCGGCAGCAGCGGGCTGTCGTCGCCGACCTCGCAGCGCAGCCGGGTGGTGCGCACCAGGCTCAGGGTGATCGGCCGGGTCGCGTGCTGGACGGCGTTCGTCACCAGCTCGCTGACCATCAGTTCGGTGGCCTCGCCGAGCTCGTCCAGCCCCCAGCGGCGCAGGGTGTGCGCGGCCAGCCGGCGGGCCCGGCCCGGCGTCTCGTTGCGCGGCTGCAGGTACCAGTGCGCGACGTCCCCGGCCGGGATGCCGTCGAAGCAGGCGCCCAGCAGGGCGATGTCGTCGCCGCGGTCGCCGGGCGGCAGGATCCGCAGCGCCTCCTGGCAGAGCTGCTCGGGGGACTGCCAGCGGGCGGCGGCGATCCGGGCGCGCAGCACCTCCAGGCCGTCCATGATCGGACGGCTGCGGGTCTCCACCAGGCCGTCGGTGAACAGCAGCAGCGCCGAACCGGGCGGCGCGGGCAGTTCGACCGAGTTGAAGTCCACCCCGCCGACCCCGATCGGGGCCCCGGAGTCCAGCTCCACCAGCTCGGCGGTCCCGTCCGGGCGGACCAGCACCGGCGGGACGTGCCCGGCGTTCGCCAGCACCACCCGGTTGGCGATCGGGTCGTAGACCGCGTACACGCAGGTGGCCAGGTGCTGCTCGCGGCCGAGCCGCTGGGCCTGCTCGTCCAGGTGGTAGAGCACCTCGTGCGGCGGCAGGTCGAGGGCGGCCAAGGTCTGGGCGCTGGTGCGCAGTTGGCCCATGATGGCGGCCGAGGTGAGCGAGTGCCCCATCACGTCGCCGACGATCAGGGCGACCCGGTTGCCGGGCAGCGGGACGGCGTCGTACCAGTCCCCGCCGACCTGCGCGCCGCGCTCGCCGGGCAGGTAGCGCTGGGCGAGCCGGACGCCGTGCGGCTGCGGCAGCCGCAGGGGCAGCATGCTGCGCTGGAGCTCGTTGGCTATCTCCCACTCGCGGGCGTACCGCAGGGCGGTGTCCACGGCCAGCCCGGCCTGGGTGGCGAGGTGCGCGGCGGTCGCGGTGTCCGCGGAGTCGAAGGCCGGACGGCCGGTGCGTTCAGGAGGGCGGCGGATCAGCACCAGCAGCCCGAGGACGGCCTTGCGGCCACGCAGCGGCAGCGCGAGGACGGACGTGCCCGCGGCCAGCCGGGCCACCCCGCGGGTGCCGTACAGCTCGCGCAGCAGCACCTCGGTGCGCTCGGCGCCGGGCTCGCCGAGGACGGCCACCTCGGCGGGACGGCGGCTCAGCAGGGCGTGGGCGAGCGCACCGCCGCGGGTCACCGGGGTGGCCGGGCCGCTGTCGGCGGTCGAGCGGGCGCCGTAGCGGGAGCGGCGCCGGTCGTCGAAGCCGCCCGGGCGGCCGCGCCGGCCGATCCGGGTGCCGGTGCTGTGGTGGATCCGCAGCTCCTCCGGGAAACCGGGCTCGCGCTCCACGTTGGGCAGCGGGTCGCGCAGGTGGACCACGGCGGCGTCGGCCAGCGTCGGGACCAGCACCCGGCCGATGTTGCGCAGCGTCGCGGCCAGGTCGAGGGCGCTGTTGATCCGCCGGGTCGCCGAGTCGAGGTACGCGAGGCGGTCCGCCACGTCGGCGCGCTCCGGCCGCGCGGGCGACGGCCGCGCCGAAGACGGTCGCGCCGACGACGGCTTCGCGGACGACGGATCCGCCGACTGCGGCTTCTCGGGCGCCGGTGCCAGGGCCGGGACCTGACGGCGCTGGCCCGGGACGGCGGGCGGCTGCTCCGCCTCGGTCTTGAGCTGGTCGCGCACGGCTGCCTGTCCTGGATTCGGTGTGGTCAGTGGGTGTTCTCTGGTCGATCGGTCGTTCGGTCGTTCATCCGCTCATCCGTTCAGCCGACGCGTCGACAGCACAGGAACAGCTGTTCCTCCGGCGGCAGCGAGGTACTGGCCGGCGCGTACGGATGCCCCGAGCACTCCTCGACGGCGAAGCCGGCCGCGACCAGAACCCGTTCCAGATCCTCCCTCAGATACCCGCTGATCCGCAGCTCTCTGCCAAGGAACGGAAGCGGAACGTGATCCAGGTCCGCCTCGACCATACCGAGTGCCAGCAGTCCGCCCGGCCGCAGGAGTTCGCGCAACCGCCGGAGCACGGTCGGGATCTCGTCCTGCGGCAGCAGGATCAGCGAGAAGAACGCGGTGACGGCGGCGAACCCGCCGTGGCCGTCCGGCCCCAGCCCGGGGGCGTTCCAGACCCGGCCCGCGCGCTCGGTGGCCAGATCGTACAGGTCGATCCGATGGAACTCCGGCGGGAAAGCGCCGGGGAACGCCGCCCGCCGGGCCAGGGCGAGCATCACGTCGGAGAGGTCCACGGCGGTCACCCGCAGCCCGGCCGCGGTCAGCTGGCGGACGGTCGGCTCACCGGTGCCGCAGCCCACGTCCAGCACCCGGGCACCCGGTTCGAGCCCGGCCAGCAGCCGCCGGCCGCAGGCCAGCTGCCCGTCCTTGGCGGGGAAGGCCTCGCCGTACCCCTCGCCGATGGTGTCGAAGGCGACCGCCTGCAAGGCCCGGGCCGCCCGGCGTCGCCGTACCTCGGGCTCGTCGTCCCCAGCGTCCTCGCCGACGGGGAACGCGTCGGATATCCGTCCGGTCGTCACGTTGAGAGGCACCCTTCCACCCGTGGCCTCCGGTCGGCTCCTCGGCCTCGCGGCCGCGGCCGGTGGCGGCGTGTCACGCTCCCCGCAGCACACGGACGGACTGCACCCCGACGCGTTTCCGGCAGACACTCGTGCGCGTACTGGCATGAGAATATGCGTGATCACTGCGCCATGGGGTCCCTTTCCGGCCAACTCGTCATGCTTGGGCCGATGTGGCCGGGGTTGCGGAAGCACGACGGTGCGGGCCGGGGTGGTGCGCGAGAGCCCGCACGCCGCACAGCGCGCCGGGGGCGATGGCGCTGACCTGCGATTTCTCCGCTCCGCAGGCTGACTATCGGACGTTTATCGAACGTCAATCGGCCCGGTGCACAGTGGAGACCAGCGCCGGGGAAGCGTTGAGGGCGCTCCCGCAGCCGGGGGGCTGCGGGAGCGCCGACGCGCGAATCGGGGGAGGCACTCCGCTGGGGAACGGAGGCCTTTACGGCGCGGGGGGAGAGAGGGGCTCGGTGTGCTGCTGGGAGATGAGGTCCGCCACGGGGGAGGCCTCGGGCACACCGAGCCGAGTGAAGATCGCGTGCGCCTCCTGAAGGCACGCCAGTCCGCGCGCGGGCTGGGCGAGCGCCAGCAGAGCCTCACCCAGCGCGGCGTTGGCCAGGCCCTGGCAGAAGGCGGAGTCGAGCTCCTGGGCGATCGCCAGCGATTCACCGGCGGCTTCGGCGGCCTCGGCGTGCTGTTCCGAGACGAGCAGGGCGGAGGCCAGTCGGGCCAGGGTGTACCCCTCCCAGAGCGGGTTCCGCTGGGACTGGTAGAGCCCGTGCGCCTCGCGCAGGTGCGGGACGGCCTCGGCGCTGGAAAGCACCACGCCGAGCTGGTAGAGGGTCTGAGCGAGCAGCGGGCCGTTCTTGGAGGCCCGTGCGGCGGCGACACCATCGCTCGCGGACTTGATTGCCGTCTCGGTCATGTCGAGCCGGTGCTGCACCCGGGCCATGTTGCTGACGATCCGAGCCTCGGCTTTCGGCGCTCCGACGGCTTGGCTGGTGGCCCGAGCCTGCTCCAGGAACGGCAGGGCCTCGGCCGGGCGGTTGCCCACGCTCAGGATCACACCCAGCATGTTGGCCGTGGCCAGGAGCATGACGGTCGGCTCATCCGGCGCCTGGTGGTCCAGGCTCCGGCGGAAGGACTGCTCGGCCCCCTGGAAGTCGCTGGTGACGGACTGCAGGGTGCCGAGGGCGAAGTACACCCCGGCGATTCCGGCGGAGTCGCCACGGTGCTGCGCGTCCTCACCGATGGTCTCCAGGACCCGGAGCGCCCGTGGGCCGCGGGTCGGGTCCGGATCGATGCTGAACAGGTAGTTCAGCAGGTCGACGGCTGCGTGCTGCAGGGCGCCGGGGCCACTCGCGGCGGCCTCGACAGCACTGAGCAGCAGGGCACCCTCGGTTCCGAGCCAATCCTGGGCGGCTTGGCTCGTCGGCAGGTCGAGCCCCGGCGAGGAGAGCGTGGTCAGCAGCTCGGGCAGAGCATCGTCCGGCTCGATGACCTGGGCGGCGTTGCGCACGGTCGGGATCAGCAGGTCGAGCAGTCGCATGACGGCCCTTTCCTGCTCCCCGGTGTCCCCGATCCGCTCGTTCTGTCGCTGGGCGTAGAGCCGGAGCAGGTCGTGGTAGCGGTAGCGGCCGGGGGTGAAGCACTCCAGCATGTTCGCCTCGACCAACGCCTCGGCGAGGTCCTCGGCGGTGTACTCGTCCACGCCGAGCAGCGCCGCGGCGGCCGCCAGCGGGATGTCGGGGGAGTCGATCAGGGCGAGGAGCCGAAAGGCGCGGGCCTCGTCCGTGGACAGCTGTCCGTAGCCGAGGCCGATGGTGGTTTCCACAGCGAGGTTGCCGAGCTGGAGTTCGTCCAGGCGCCGGCGCTGGTCGGCTAACCGACTTGCCAGGTCGGAGACGCTCCACCGCGGACGGCTGGCCAGCCGGGCGGCGGCGATG
Source organism: Kitasatospora xanthocidica (assembly GCF_014656195.1). GTDB lineage: Bacteria > Actinomycetota > Actinomycetes > Streptomycetales > Streptomycetaceae > Kitasatospora > Kitasatospora xanthocidica. The sequence continues at coordinate 52,548 of NZ_BNBY01000005.1, forward strand.
CGGACCGCCAGCGGCAGGAAGCCGCAGGCGGTGACCACCTTCATGGCCGCTTCCGGCTCGGCGGCGACCCGCTGCTCACCGACGATGGCTGAGAACAGCGCCAGCGCCTCGGCCGGGGTCAGCTCCTCGACGTCGAACAGCTGGGCGCCCGGGATACCGGCCAGCCGGGAGCGGCTGGTGGCGAGCACGGCGCAGCCCGAGACACCGGGGATCAGCGGTTGGATCTGTTCGGCGTCGCGCGCGTTGTCGAGCAGGATGAGCATGCGCCGGTTGGCGAGCAGCGAGCGGTAGAGCGCCGCGCGCTGTTCCAGCGAGTCCGGGTTCTCTGTGACGCCGAGCGAGTGCAGGAAGTCGCCCAGGACGACCACCGGGTCGGCGGGCGAGGCACCGGCTCCGCGCAGGTCGACGTACAGCTGCCCGTCCGGGAACTCGGCGCGGACGCGGTGGGCGACGTGCACGGCGAGGGTGGTCTTCCCGACACCGCCGATGCCGGCCAGCGAGGTGACCACCACGGCCTGACCCGTGGCGTTCATCAGCACCGCCGAGAGGTCGCCGACCAGCTCCGACCGTCCGCTGAAGTCCGATACATCGGCGGGAAGTTGGGCGGGCGCTGGGGGTGCGGAGGAGGTATCCTCGCGGGCGGCGAGGGAGGCTGCGGCCGGGAGCGCGAGTGCTGGGTCGGCTGCGAGGATGCGGTTGTGCATCGTGGACAGGCCGGTGCCCGGTTCGACCCCGAGTTCCTCGATCAGCAGCTTGCGGGTGTCGGTGTAGACGCCGAGCGCCTCGGCCTGGCGTCCGCAGCGGTACAGCGCCAGCATCAGCAGCTCGCGCAGGCGCTCGCGCAGCGGGTGTTCGGCCGTCAGGCCGTTGAGCTCGCCGACGATCTCGGCATGCAGGCCGATGTCGAGCGCGGTGGCGCACAGCTCTTCGGCGGCGGCCACCTGGCGCTCGGCGAGTCGCAGCCGTTGGGTATCGGCGTAGGGGCCGGGGATGCCGGTGAGCGGGCGACCGCTGAAGAGGTCCAGTGCCCGCGCCAGAAGCCGGTGCGCCTCGTGCTTGTCTCCCGAGGTCCGGGCGGTCGCGGCCTCGGTAGAGAGCCGCTCGAAGACCGTCAGGTCGAGGGCCTCGCCCGGGATGCGCAGCGCGTAGCCGTCGGCGACCGAGACCAGCAGCTCGGCGGGGCGGCGAACCTCACGCCGGGGCTCGATGACGGAGCGCAGCCGGGAGACATAGGTGCGGAGCGCGGCCACCGCTTGGGTCGGGGGCCGATCGCCCCAGAGCGCGTCCACCAGGTCCTGTGTGGTGACCGGGCGTCCGGAGTGCAGCAGGAGGGTGGTCAGAACGGCCTGCTGCTGGGGGGATCCGAGGGAGAGGGGCTTGTCGTCGAGCCAGGCCTGGACCGGACCGAGGACTTGGAAGCGCAGCGCAGAGGTCTGCGGCGTCTCCCGAAACTCCATGAAGTCCCCCGATGGCCTGTGGTGTCGATTCCGTGAAAGGGCGCTCGGCGGTCCGCCGCGGTGCTTCAGCTTAGGCGGACGCCCGACTCTGCCGGACGGCAGCGCAAGCCACACGATGTTTATCGGACATTTAATCAACCCTACGATACTGTCCGCGCGCCCGCGCCACGGAGGTCGGGCTGGACACAATTGATGACCGAAAGGCGGCCGCCCAATGGCCAACGACCAGAGCGAGACCCCGGTGGCGTCGGCGCCCGAGCACGAGGCGAAGACCGAGGCCCCGGCCGCCGCTGTGGAGGCGGGCAAGGCTGTCGAGGGCGCGGTGGCCGCGTCCTCGAACCCGGCCGAGTACACCGCGCCGACCGACGAGCAGAAGTCGGACATCGAGAACGACCTCTTCGGTGACGAGGCCGAGCACGTGGTGGAGCCCACCACGCCGGCCACCGGCCAGCCCGGCAAGAAGTACGTGCCGGAGAACGTCGTCGGCGGCCACCCGTAAGTCGTTCCGGCCGAGCGCCCGTGCCCCCACGCCCCCGTCCGGGCGCGGGGGCGCTGCCGGTTATGTACGCGCCAGTTCGTGCGCGGGTACGCCGGTGGCCGATTCCCACCCCCGGTGCACGCATGGTGACCGGCGATATCCGTAACGTGCCCGGCGGCGTGCGTGGGGCGTTCCGGAATTCCGGATTCACCGGCGGGATTGCCGGCCCGGGAATGTAGTAGTTTGCGTGGTTTTTGCCGCAATTCCCGGGTTGAACTCATTCAGCCGGATCGCGGGGCCCGGGAACGGGTGAGACGTGGTTCGGTTCGGCGGTCCATTCGCGGCCGCCGCCCTCGGGGCGCAGGTAGCACTCGCCGCCGATGGTGTCCATGTAGATGCCGGTGCGTCCGGTCCTCCGGTCGAGGACCAGTTCGCCCGCTCGCGGTCGGTAGGCCGGGGCGTTGCGCTGTCGGATGTTCACCGCTGTGCTCCTCGCTCTGGTAGGCGACTGGCCAGCATCTCTAGAGAAGCTAATATCTCTAGAGATGTCAACGGTCGTATCGGCTTACTAGCGGGCGCGGGCGCGCCTACGATTTGTCCGAGGCAGAGGGAGCGGCGATGACCGGCAGCAGTGGCGACAAGCAGCCCAAGTACCAGCGGATCGCCGACGCCCTGAAGTCGGCCATCGACACCGGCCGGTACCGCGCGGGCGACCGGCTGCCCGGCGAGAACGACCTCATGGACGAGTACGGCGTCGCCCGGATGACCGCCCGTCAGGCGCTGGGGGTGCTGCAGAGCGAGGGCATCGCCGAGGCGCGCCGCGGTGCCGGGGTGTTCGTCCGGGACTTCCGGCCGCTGCGCCGGCGCGGTATCCAGCGGCTGGCGCAGGGGCAGTGGGGGTCCGGCCGGTCGATATGGTCGGCGGACATCGACAAGCGGTCCCTGGTGGTCGACCAGGTGTCGGTCACCGAGCGGGGCGCGCCGGAGCACGTGGCCCGGGTGCTCGGGGCGGACCCGGGGTCCCCGATGTGCGTACGGCACCGCCGCTTCGTCCTGGACGGCAAGCCGGTGCTGCTCTCCACCTCCTACCTGCCGGCCGGCCTGGTCGCGGGCACCGCCATCACCCGCGAGGACACCGGCCCCGGCGGCACCTACGCCCGGCTGGCGGAGATCGGCGCCAAGCCCGTGCACTTCCGCGAGGAGGTCCGCTCCCGGATGCCCAGCGGGGAGGAGTCCACCCGCCTGGAGCTGTCCGTCGGCACCCCGGTGATCCTGATCTGCCGCACCGCCTTCGCCGACGAGGGCCAGGTGGTCGAGCTCAACGAGATGATCCTGGACGCCGCCTCCTACGTCCTGGAGTACGACTTCGACGCGTGAGCCGGACCAGGGCCGTCAGCGGCCCGGATCCGCCTGCGACGCCAGGTCTTCCACGGCCCCGGCGACGCCGAGGCGGTCGGCCCTGTCACGAGCGATGGCGGCCATGAGCCGTTCGGCGTTCGCGGGCGAGCGCAGCAGGTATCTCGTCTCCTGCCAGGCGTCGAGGTCCGCGGCCTCCTCGCGCCGTCCACTCGCGGGCCTCGTGTCGTCGGGTGCGCCCTTCGTGGTCTCCACGGGAGGAACGCTAACCACCTACGGTCCGTGCCGGCCCGTGAAACCGCCCCGGTCGCGGGGGCGGCCGGGGCGGTCAAGGGGCGTGCGGGGAGTGGTTACTCCTTGGAGCGCACCCGGAGGTTGGTGATCAGCGGGCCTTCGGTGGTCTCGCGGAAGAAGTCGTTGCCCTTGTCGTCCACCACGATGAACGCCGGGAAGTCCTCGACCTCGATGCGCCAGACGGCCTCCATGCCGAGTTCGGCGTACTCCAGGACCTCGACCTTCTTGATGCAGTCCTGGGCGAGGCGGGCCGCCGGGCCGCCGATGGAGCCGAGGTAGAAGCCGCCGTGGGTGGCGCAGGCGTCGGTGACCTGCTTGCTGCGGTTGCCCTTGGCGAGCATGACCATCGAGCCGCCGGCCGCCTGGAACTGGTCGACGTAGGAGTCCATCCGGCCGGCGGTGGTCGGGCCGAAGGAGCCGGAGGCGTAGCCCTCGGGGGTCTTGGCCGGGCCCGCGTAGTAGACCGGGTGGTCCTGGAGGTACTTGGGCATGCCCTCGCCGGCGTCCAGGCGCTCCTTGATCTTGGCGTGGGCGATGTCGCGGGCGACGACCAGGGTGCCGGTGAGCGAGAGGCGGGTCTTCACCGGGTACTTGGAGAGTTCGGCGCGGATCGCGGACATCGGCTGGTCGAGGTCGACGCGCACCACGTCGTCGTCCAGGTGCTCGTCGGTGGTGTCCGGCAGGTACTTCGCCGGGTCGGTCTCCAGCTGCTCCAGGAAGACGCCCTCGGCGGTGATCTTGCCGAGCGCCTGGCGGTCGGCGGAGCAGGAGACGGCCATCGCGACGGGCAGCGAGGCGCCGTGGCGGGGCAGGCGCACCACGCGCACGTCGTGGCAGAAGTACTTGCCGCCGAACTGGGCGCCGATGCCGATCTTCTGGGTCAGCTCGGTGACCTTGGCCTCCAGCTCCAGGTCGCGGAAGCCGTGGCCGGTCTTGGCGTCGCCGGAGGTGGGCAGGTTGTCCAGGTAGTGCGCCGAGGCGTACTTGGCGGTCTTCAGCGCGAACTCGGCGCTGGTGCCGCCGATGACGATGGCGAGGTGGTACGGCGGGCAGGCCGCGGTGCCGAGGGAGCGGATCTTCTGCTCCAGGAACGAGAGCATGCTCGCCTCGTTCAGGATGGCCTTGGTCTCCTGGTACAGGTACGACTTGTTGGCGGAGCCGCCGCCCTTGGCCATGAAGAGGAACTTGTAGGCGTCGCCGTCGGTGGCGTACAGCTCGATCTGGGCCGGCAGGTTGTTGCCGGTGTTCTTCTCGTCCCACATGGTCACCGGGGCCATCTGGGAGTAGCGCAGGTTGAGCTTGGTGTACGCGTCGTACACGCCGCGGGCGATGGCGGACTCGTCGCCGCCCTCGGTGAGCACGTTCTGGCCGCGCTTGCCCATGACGATCGCGGTGCCGGTGTCCTGGCACATGGGGAGGATGCCGCCGGCCGAGATGTTGACGTTCTTCAGCAGGTCGAGCGCGACGAAGCGGTCGTTGGGGCTGGCCTCCGGGTCGTCCAGGATGCGGCGCAGCTGGGCGAGGTGGGCGGGGCGCAGGTAGTGCGAGATGTCGTGCATCGCCTCGGCCGTGAGCAGGCGCAGGGCCTCGGGCTCGACCTGGAGGAAGGTGCGGCCGCCCGCTTCGAAGGTGGAGACACCCTCGGAGGTCAGCTTGCGGTACGGGGTCGGGTCGGCGCCCAGGGGGAGGAGGTCGCTGTACTCGAAGTCTGGCGTGGGAGCCATCGGGGCGGTCCTTAGGTTTCCAGTGGTCCGGCTGCGTCGGCGAAGCACCATCCAGGGTAGGACCCGGCCGGGGGCGTCGTGCGGACAGGTCAGCCTTGCGTGACGGGGCTCACTCGGGCTGGAGTGCGAGCGACTAGGCTGACCCCGTGGACAACTCGCCGTCGCACGACGACCGGGGGCAGCCGGTGCCGGCGCCCGTACCGATGACCAAGTCCGAACTCGAGCCCGAGGCCAGGCCGGAGGCCGGGCCGCCGTCGAACGCGCCGGTGGCGGAGACGCAGATGCGCGTCTCGGACGCCGACCGCGAGCGGATCGCGGAGCTGCTGCGGGACGCCTATGCCGAGGGCCGCCTGGACGCGGACGAGCACGCGGAGCGCATCGAGGCCGCGTACGCCGCCAAGACCTTCGGTGAGCTGGCGCCGCTGACCAGGGACCTGCCGGCCCGCCCGCTCTCCTTCGAGAAGGCGCCGTTGGGCGCGGTGGCGACGCCGCAGCCGCCCGCGCGCCAGGAGTCGCCGGCGGTGGTGGCGATCTTCGGCGGCGCGTCCCGCAAGGGCCGTTGGCGGGTGGGGTCGCACCTGAAGGCCTTCGCCGCGTTCGGCGGGGTGGAGATCGACCTGAGCGACGCCGTGTTCGAGTCTCCCGAGGTGGAGATCGTGGTCATGGCGATGTTCGGCGGGGTCGAGGTCCGGGTGCCGGAGAACGTCACCCTGCAGGGCGGTGGCGTCGGCCTGTTCGGCGGGTTCGACGTCCGTGAGCAGACCGCGGCGGACCCGTACGCTCCGGTTGTCCGGGTCAAGGGCCTTGCGATGTTCGGGGGTTGCACCGCGAAGCCGCGCCGCGGCAAGAAGCTCAAGGAGTGGGTGCGCCGCCAACTCGGCACCGACTAGAAGCTGTTGACCGGCACAGCGCCCGACCGGGAGCCAACTCCCGGCCGGGCGCTCGACGTTGCGGCCGGTGCACTCCGTAGTCGATTGCGTGCAGTGTGCATGAATCGCCGCGTGGCGGGGTAGTTCCTTCCGCACATCGCTTCTTGTACGGCTGCGCACCGGAGGCGGCCGAGGGGCCGTTCCGGGGGTTGGACAGCGGGGGCTCGCAGCCGGGCAGGTGAGCGGGGTTCCCCGTGTCCGAGAGCCTCGTCAGGAGTACGGCCGTGCTGCATCCGATCGAGTCCCGCACCACTTCGCCAGTCGCCGCCGCGCAGTTGCTGGAGCGCCGTCCAGGTGTCCGTCCGCAGCCGCAGCCCCCGGGCGGCCCGGCGGGTGCGCCCGCGGGCGAGGACAACCCCTGGCACACCGGAGCGGCGTGCCGGCGGGACGAGGTGGGGCTGTTCTTCGCGCCCTCCAAGGAGCCGACCGCGGCCCGGCTGTCCCGGGAGGAGCAGGCCAAGCAGGTCTGTGCCCGCTGCCCGGTGCTGCTGGAGTGCCGGGAGCACGCGCTGGCCCAGCCGGAGCCGTACGGCGTGTGGGGCGGGCTGACGGCCGCCGAGCGGCGGGTGGTGCTGGCCCGGCGCCGCCGCCGGGACGCGGAGCTGATCGAGGCGGCGGCGCCGGCGCGCCGGATAGCCGGGTGACGGCGGGTCGAAGACCCGGGGGCGGGCGCCGGGGCGCCGAGGACCCGGGGCAGGACGCGCCGCGGCCCCGGCGGGGTGTGGATCCCGCCGGGGCCGCTGTCTGCTGTCCGCAGGGTGCGCCGTGCTCGTGGCGTCAGTTGGCGCGGTCGAAGTCGATCGCGCTGTAGGCCCGCAGCTTCGAGAGCTTGTGGGTGGAGTGGATCTCGCGGATCGTGCCGCTCTTGGAGCGCATCACCAGCGAGCTGGTGGTGGCGGTCTCGGAGCGGTAGTGCACGCCGCGCAGCAGCTCGCCGTCGGTGATGCCGGTGGCGACGAAGAACACGTTCTCGCCGCTGACCAGGTCGTCGGTGGTGAGCACCCGGTCCAGGTCGTGGCCGGCGTCGAGGGCCTTCTGCCGCTCGGCGTCGTCCTTGGGCCACAGGCGGCCCTGGATCACGCCGCCCATGCACTTCATGGCGCAGGCCGCGATGATGCCCTCCGGGGTGCCGCCGATGCCCATGAGCAGGTCGACGCCGGTGCCTTCGCGGGCGGCCATGATGGCGCCGGCCACGTCGCCGTCGGAGATGAACTTGATCCGGGCGCCCGCCTCGCGGATCTCCCGGACCAGGCCGTCGTGGCGGGGGCGGTCGAGCACGACGACGGTGACGTCCTCGACGGCGCTGCCCTTGGCCTTGGCGACCCGGCGGATGTTGACGGCGGCGGGGGCGGTGATGTCGACGAACTCGGCGGCCTCCGGTCCGGCCACCAGCTTGTCCATGTAGAACACGGCGCTGGGGTCGAACATGGTGCCGCGGTCGGCCACGGCCAGCACGGCGACGGCGTTGTTCATGCCCTTGGCCGTGAGGGTGGTGCCGTCGACCGGGTCCACCGCGACGTCGCACTCGGCGCCGGTGCCGTCGCCGACCCGTTCGCCGTTGTAGAGCATCGGGGCTTCGTCCTTCTCGCCTTCGCCGATGACGACGACGCCGTTCATCGACACGGTCGAGACGAGGGTGCGCATGGCCTTCACGGCCGCGCCGTCCGCGCCGTTCTTGTCGCCACGGCCGACCCACCGGCCGGCGGCCATGGCGGCCGCCTCGGTGACCCGTACGAGCTCGAGCGCGAGGTTCCGGTCCGGAGCCTCGGGCGCGACCTCCAGGGCACTGGGAAGGTGGTGCGGGTACTGCGTGGTCATCGTCGTTACCTCTCTGTACGCGACGGCCAGTAAGCGCCCGACTACTGCCTGGTCGAACGCCGTGGTGAGGGTTCTGCGATCGTATCTGCCCACGAGATGACTGTCTGTGGCGCGGGTCGCCGTCCGCCGGCGAAAACCACCGTTTCGTCCGCTTCACCCGTACGTGGGCACCCCGGGTGGACGGGCCGGGATGTGGATGAGTCACCATGTGGGGGTGGCTGCAGAGAGCAAGGGCATGAGGGGTCGCCAGACCGTACGGGACATGGTCCTGTCGATGCTGGCGGTCGGTTTCGTCGTCTGGATCGGGTACCTGTTCCTCCCGCACGACGCCGACGGCGACCCGGTGCACGTGGTCGAGTACAAGGTGGCCGCGGCCACCGCCAAGCGCGCCGCGCCGTACCCGCTGCTCTCGCCGGAGGGGCTGCCCGACAAGTGGCGGGCCACCTCGGTCAGCTACCGCTCCTCGGACCAGAGCAACGGCAAGGGCAACGCCTGGCACCTGGGCTTCGTGACCCCCTCCGGCCAGTACGCGGCGGTCGAGCAGAGCGACGCGCCGCGCGACTCGCTGCTGTCCGACAAGGTCGCCGGCGGCAAGCCGGACGGCAGCTCCGACGTGGCCGGCCGCACCTGGGAGCGGGTCCAGGGCGAGAAGGCCCGCGCGCTGACCGCGCCGACCGGCTCCGGGACGACGGTCCTCACCGGCACCGCCTCCTACGAGGAGCTGGCCGAGCTGGCGCAGGCGCTCAAGTAGTGCCGGGGCCCGCGAGGGCCTCCCGGGAACGCCGAAGGGCCCCGCACCGGACGAACCGGTGCGGGGCCCTTTCGCGCGGGCGGAATCAGACGGTGGTGACGACCTCGTCGTACTCCAGGCGCGGCGAACGCGGGAACCAGGCGTCGTCGCCCGGCTTGCCGATGTTGACCACGGCCAGCACCGAGTGCTCGCCGTCGCCGAAGAACTCCTTGTTCAGGCCGTCGGCGTCGTAGCCGGTCATCGGGCCGGCGGCCAGGCCGGCGGCGCGCACGCCGATGATGAAGTAGGCGGCCTGCAGGGCGCCGTTCAGCGTGGCGGACTGCTCGCGGACGCTGCGCTCCGAGAAGAACATGTCCTTGGCCTGCGGGAAGTGCGGGAGCTGGGTCGGCAGCTCCTCGTGGAACTCGTTGTCCGCGGCCAGGATGGCGACCAGCGGGGCGCCGGCGGTCTTGGCCTTGTTGCCGTCCGCCATGTGCTGGACGAGGCGCTCGCGGCCCTCGGCGGAGCGGACCAGGACGACGCGCAGCGGCTGCTGGTTGAAGGCGGTCGGGCCGAACTTGACCAGGTTGTAGATGGCCTGGATCTGCTCCTCGGAGACCGGCTCGTCGGTGAAGGTGTTCGCGGTGCGGGCCTCGCGGAACAGCAGGTCCTGAGCGGCGGCGTCGAGTACCAGGGCGTCGGTGGTCATGCTTCTGCACCTCATGCGGGAGGGGGTTCGTCGGAGTGAGCGGCCGGGCCGTTCACTTCCTCCAACATAGGTGAATATTCAACGATTCCCCAAGGGGATGTGACCCGCATCACTCCCCGCGCGGGTCCCCGCCCTCCTCGGCGGCGAGCGCGGCGTCCAGTCGGGCCCGGGCGCCGTCCAGCCAGCGCTGGCACACCTTCGCCAGCTGCTCACCACGCTCCCACAGAGCCAGCGACTCCTCAAGGGAGGTCCCGCCGTTCTCCAGCTGCCGGACGACGTCCAGCAGCGCGTCCCGGGCGTGCTCGTAGCCCAGCGCGTCGTCCGGGTTCGGTGCCGCCGCGTCCTGCTGCTCCTGCTGCTCTGCCATGCGTGCCAGCGTAGGGGCTCGGACCGACAGCGCTACCCCGTCTCCGGGCCGCGCCGACCGTGCTACCCCTCTCCGGTCGCCGCGGCCGCCCCGGCCGCGGTGACGTCGAGGCTGCCGCCCGCCACCCGGGCGTGCAGCCCCTCGCCGGGCGCGACCTGCGCCGGATCGGTCACCACCGTGCCGTCCGCCCGCTGGAGCACCGCGTAGCCGCGCTCCAGGGTGGCCGCCGGGGAGAGCGCGACCACCCGGGCCAGGGTGTGCCCGAGGTCGCTCTGCGCGTGGTCCAGCCGGTGCCGCAGGGTGCGCCGGGCCCGCTCCAGCAGGCCGTGCACCTCCTGGCCGCGCCCGTCCAGCATCCGGTGCGGGGCGGCCACCGCGGGGCGGCTGCGCAGCCCGTCCAGCCCGTGCTGCTCGCGTTCGACCCGGGCCAGCACGTGCCGGCGGGCCCGGTCGCGCAGCTGACGGACCTTGGCCAGCTCCTCGCCGACGTCCGGAACCACCCGTTTGGCGGCATCGGTCGGGGTGGAGGCGCGCAGGTCGGCGACGAAGTCCAGCAGCGGCTGGTCCGGCTCGTGCCCGATCGCGCTGACCACCGGCGTACGGGCGGCCGCGACCAGCCGCACCAGCCCCTCGTCGGAGAACGGCAGCAGGTCCTCCACGCTGCCGCCGCCGCGGGCCACCACGATCACGTCCACCTCGGGGTGCTCGTCCAGCTCCCGCACCGCCGCGCTCACCCGCTCCACCGCGCTGACCCCCTGCACCGGGACGTTGCGCACCTCGAAGCGGACGGCCGGCCAGCGCCGCCGGGCGTTCTCCAGCACGTCCCGCTCGGCCGCCGAGCCCCGCCCGGTGACCAGCCCCACGCACTGCGGCAGGAACGGCAGCGGCTTCTTGCGCTCGGCCGCGAACAGGCCCTCCGCGGCGAGCCGCCGCTTCAGCTGCTCCAGCCGCGCCAGCAGCTCGCCCAGCCCCACCGGCCGGATCTCCGAGGCGCGCAGCGACAGCTGCCCGCGCGCCGCGTACCACTCCGGCTTGGCGTGCACGACGACCCGCGCGCCCTCCTGCACGACGTCCGCGACCTGCTCGAAGACCGAGCGGAAGCAGGTCACCGTGAGCGACACGTCCGCCTGCGGGTCGCGCAGGGTCAGGAACACCACGCCCGCCCCGGGCCGGCGGCTGAGCTGGGTGATCTGCCCCTCCACCCACACCGCGCCGAGCCGGTCGATCCAGCCGCCGATCAGCGCGGAGACCTTGCCGACCGGGAGCGGGGCTTCGGGGGAGCTGGTGTTGGCCATGCCTATGAGGCTAGCGGCGCGGGCCGACAGTTCCCGGGGAACCCTGCACGCCGAGCACCACCAGGCCGGCCGCCAGCCACACCAGTCCGACCAGCTGCGCGGTGGTCGAGGCCTCGTGGATCACGGCGCCGATCACCACGATCCCCAGCGCGGGCACGACCAGGTGCCGCAGCCGGTCCCGGGAGCCGTGCCGCACCGTGTACCAGCCGATCACCGAGGCGTGCAGCAGCGCGAAGGCGGTCAGGGCGCCGATGTTCACCACCGAGGTCAGCTGGTCCAGCCCGTCGTCCCGGTTCGCCGCCCAGACCGCCGCCGCCATGGTGATCACCGCGGCCGCCAGCAGCGCCCGGCGCGGCACCGCGCTGGCCGGGTCGACCGAGCCGAGGACGCGCGGCAGCCGCCCCTCCCGGCCCATCGCGTAGACCAGCCGCCCGGCCGCGGCCTGCCCGGCCAGCGCCGCGAAGGCCGCGCCGATCGCCTTGCTCGCCGCCACCAGCACGTGCAGCCAGTGCCCGACGCCGGTCTCCACGGTGTCGTAGAAGGCCGAGCCCTGCGCCACCGGGTCGGCGGCCAGCTGCCGCGGGCCCAGCGGCTCCAGCAGCGCCGCCAGGTAGGTCTGCGCGACGAACAGCACCCCGGCCAGCACCAGGCACCGGAGCACCGCCCGGGCCACCGCGGCCGAGGAGCCGACGGCCTCCTCCACGAAGGTCGCGATCGCGTCGAAGCCCAGGTAGGAGAGCACCGCGACGGACACCGCCGAGATCACCGCGGTCAGCGAGAACTCGCCGACCGCGGTGAACGGGGTGTCCCAGCCCCGCCGGGCGCCGTCCTGGACGAGCGCCACCACGGCCGCCGCCACGAACACCGCCAGCACCGCGATCTCCAGCGCCAGCACCGCGAAGCCGACCGTCGCCGCGGTCCGCACCCCGAGCAGGTTGAGCGCGGTGGTCACGACGACCGCGATCGCCGTCCACGCCCAGCGCGAGACGCCCGGCACCAGCGAGTGCAGCGCGATGCCGGAGAACAGGTAGGCCACCGCCGGGATCAGCAGGTAGTCGAGCATCGCCATCCACCCGGCGATGAACCCCGGCCCCTCGCCGAGCCCGGCCCGCGCGTAGGCGAACACCGAGCCGGTCTGCGGCACCGCGCGCACCATCTGGGCGTACGAGAAGGCGGTGAAGCCCATCGCGACGGTCGCGGCCAGGTAGACCGTGGCGACGGCGCCGTGGCTCTTGGCGTCCAGCACGCCGAACACGCCGACCGGGGCCATCGGGGCGATGAACAGCAGCCCGTAGACCATCAGATCGCGGACGCCCAGGCTGCGGCGCAGGCCGCTCGGCGTCGCCTGCCCGCTCACAGAGCTCATAGGCACCACATTTGAGCATTCGTGACCGGGATCGCACGGAACGTGCCCGCCTTCGGCGCGGCTCCCCGCCGCGGGCGGCGGCGCCCCCGGTCGCCCGTACGATGGAGCCATGTCCAACACCGCGCAGCGCCGTGTCCTGCTCGCCGCCCCCCGGGGCTACTGCGCGGGTGTCGACCGCGCCGTGATCGCCGTGGAGAAGGCCCTGGAGCAGTACGGGGCGCCCATCTACGTCCGCAAGCAGATCGTCCACAACAAGTACGTGGTGCAGACCCTGGAGAAGAAGGGCGCGATCTTCGTCGACGAGACGGAGGAGGTGCCCGAGGGCTCGATCGTGGTCTTCTCCGCGCACGGCGTCGCCCCGGCCGTCCACGACGAGGCGCGGGCCGGCAAGCTCGCCACCATCGACGCCACCTGCCCCCTGGTCACCAAGGTGCACAAGGAGGCCGTGCGCTTCGCCGACGAGGGCTTCGACATCCTGCTGGTGGGCCACGAGGGCCACGAGGAGGTCATCGGCACGATGGGCGAGGCCCCGGACCGGATCCACCTGGTGGACGGTGCCGAGGACGTCGCCAACGTGAAGGTCCGGGACGAGTCCCGGGTCGTCTGGCTCTCCCAGACCACCCTGTCGGTGGACGAGACCATGGCCACCGTCGGCGAGCTGAAGAACCGCTTCCCGGCGCTGGTCAGCCCGCCCAGTGACGACATCTGCTACGCGACCCAGAACCGCCAGGTCGCGGTCAAGGAGCTGGCCCCCGAGACCGACCTGCTGATCGTGGTCGGCTCCAAGAACTCCTCCAACTCGGTCCGCCTGGTCGAGGTCGGCCTGGAGTACGGCGCCAAGGCCGCCCACCTGGTGGACTTCGCCGAGGAGATCCGCGAGGAGTGGCTGGAGGGCGTCTCCACCGTCGGCCTGACCAGCGGCGCGTCCGTCCCGGAGATCCTGGTCGACGGCGTGCTCGAGTTCCTGGCCGCGCGCGGTTACGACACGGTCGAGACGGTCAAGACCGCCGAGGAGCACCTGATCTTCTCGCTGCCCAAGGAACTGCGCCGCGACCTGCGCGCCGAGGCGGCCGGCAAGCTCTGACCCGTCCGGAGGAGCCGGCACCCCCTCGCGGGGTGCCGGCTCTTTCGCTGTGTGCCTCCTGCCGTGCGGCTTCCTGCCGCGCGCCTCCGGCTGTGTGGCCTTCTGCTGTGCGCGCCCGTGCGCCCTCTCGTAGTTTTGTGCACAGGCTGTGGACAAGCGGGTCCGCGGCCACGGCGGAGGGTGGACGTGATGACGGCGGTATTCGGCGTGGACATCGGCGGCTCCGGGATCAAGGGCGCGCCGGTCGACCTCGCCCGGGGCGCGCTCGCGGAGGAGCGCCACAAGGTGCTCACCCCGCAGCCGTCCGCCCCCGAGGCCGTGGTCGCCGCCGTCCGTGAGGTGGTCCGGCACTTCGACCACCAGGGCCCGGTCGGGCTGACCTTCCCCGGTGTGGTGGTCGGCGGCCGCACCAGGACGGCGGCCAACGTGGACAAGGGCTGGATCGGCCTGGACGCCGAGGGCCTGTTCCGCGAGGCGCTGGACCTGCCCGCGACCGTCCTCAACGACGCCGACGCGGCCGGACTCGCCGAACTCACGCACGGCGCGGGCCGGGAGCAGTCCGGGGTCGTGATGGTGCTCACCTTCGGCACCGGCATCGGCAGCGCGCTCTTCGTGGACGGCGCGCTGGTGCCCAACACCGAGCTGGGCCACCTGGAGCTGCGCGGCAAGGACGCCGAGCGCCGGGCCTCCTCGGCCGCCAAGGAGCGGCACGGGCTGGACTGGGAGCAGTGGGCCGGGCGGGTCGACGAGTACCTGGACCTGGTCGAGATGCTGTTCTCGCCGCAGCTGATCGTGATCGGCGGCGGGGTGAGCCGCAAGCACGAGAAGTTCCTGCCGCTGCTGAAGGACCGCGAGGCGCGGGTGGTGCCGGCGGAGCTGCGCAACGACGCGGGGATCGTCGGAGCGGCCATGGCGGCGGCCCGGGCGGCGGGCTGAGGCCCGCCCCCGGTGGGCCCCGGCGGGGCGGTGAGGGCTCCCGCCGGGGCTCAGCGGGAGCGGTGGATCCGGCGCTGGGCGATGAAGCGGGCGAGCACGATCAGTGCGGCCAGCCCGGTGCCGGAGAACAGCCAGCCGGCCCGCAGCGCCAGCCCGGTCGCCAGCGAGACCACCTGGGCGGTGACGCCCGAGGAGCCGACCGGGGCGAGCAGCAGCAGCGCCAGCGCGAAGGCGATCGGCCCGCTGATCGGCGCGGCCAGCAGGTCGGCGTAGCGGACCCGCACGGCCAGCTGGAAGCAGACCACCAGGTAGCCGAGGCCGAACAGCCAGTTCAGGTCGTCGAACAGCAGCCGGTCCGCGCCCGCCACCGCGAGCGTGGCCAGCACGGCGACCACGCCGGTGCCGACGGCCGTCAGCCGGGTCGGCCGACCGGTTCGGCGCCGTCCGTACAGCCGCTCGTCGGCGCGCCCGCGCAGCGGCAGGCGCAGCCGCGGGGCAGCCGGGCGGTCGGCACCGGACGGGCCGGCCACCGGGCGCAGCCGGGAGGCGGGGGCGGCCCCGGCGGTCTCGGGAGCCCGGCCCGGGCCGGGGACGGCGGCTGCGGCCGCGCGGTTCGGCGGACGGCGTCTGGGCCCTGGCGGCTGGGTTCGAATGCTCTGCTCCACCTGCCCAACGTACGGTCCGATCATCGCCACACTGTGTAATGGACCGTTCAGGTCCCGCCCCGTGTCTCCGGACGGCGTAGTCATGTGATCGTCGTCCGGGAGGGCCGACCCGTCCCGCCGGGCCGCCCGGACGTCCCGGTGGCCCCGGAGCCGCGGACGCTTGCCCGTAGACTTGGGGGTCGGCCCGTACGGTGCCGACCCAACTCCTCCAAGCCCCCGGGACTGCGCTTCATGTCGCTCACGATCGGAATCGTCGGCCTGCCGAACGTCGGCAAGTCGACCCTGTTCAACGCCCTGACCAAGAACGACGTGCTGGCGGCCAACTACCCGTTCGCCACCATCGAGCCGAACGTCGGCGTGGTCGGCGTCCCGGACGCGCGGCTGGCCAAGCTCGCCGAGATCTTCGGCTCCCAGCGCATCCTCCCGGCCACCGTCGACTTCGTCGACATCGCGGGCATCGTGCGCGGCGCGAGCGAGGGCGAGGGCCTGGGCAACAAGTTCCTCGCCAACATCCGGGAGTCGGACGCGATCTGCCAGGTCGTGCGCGCCTTCACCGACCCCGACGTGGTGCACGTGGACGGCAAGGTGTCCCCGAAGGACGACATCGAGACCATCCACACCGAGCTGATCCTGGCCGACCTCCAGACCATCGAGAAGGTCCTGCCGCGTCTGCAGAAGGAGGCGCGCCTCAAGAAGGACACCGCGCCCGTGCTGGCCGCCGCCGAGGCCGCGCAGGCGGTCCTGGAGACCGGCAAGACCCTCTTCGAGGCCGGCTTCGACACCGCCCCGATCCGCGAGCTCCACCTGCTGACCGCCAAGCCCTTCCTCTACGTCTTCAACGTGGACGAGGACGAGCTGGCCGACGAGGACTTCAAGAACGCCCAGCGCGAGCTGGTCGCCCCGGCCGAGGCGATCTTCCTCAGCGCCAAGATCGAGTCCGAGCTGATCGAGCTGGACGACGCCGAGGCCCTCGAACTCCTCCAGTCCATGGGCCAGGAGGAGCCCGGCCTCGCCACCCTCGCCCGGGTCGGCTTCGACACCCTCGGCCTGCAGACCTACCTGACGGCCGGCCCCAAGGAAACCCGCGCCTGGACCATCAAGAAGGGCGCCACCGCCCCCGAGGCCGCCGGTGTCATCCACACCGACTTCCAGAAGGGCTTCATCAAGGCCGAGGTCATCTCCTTCGCCGACCTCGTCGAGACCGGCTCGATCGCCGAGGCCCGCTCCAAGGGCAAGGCCCGCATCGAGGGCAAGGAATACGTCATGCAGGACGGCGACGTGGTGGAGTTCCGCTTCAACGTCTGACCGCCCTGTGTCGGCTCGATCTGCCGACCGCGCAGGTCGAACGGGGCCCGCCTCTCCGGAGGCGGGCCCCGTTCTCCTTTCCGTGCCGGCTCGGTGCTGGCTCCGCCGGGTCAGTGGCCGAGCAGGTGGGCGTTGACCGCGCGGGCGGCGCCGGCCAGCTCCGGGAGCTCCACCACCTCGACTCCGGCCGCCTCCAGCAGGGCGGTGCCCTGGCAGTCGGTGACGAACAGGTCCGGCTCGCGCCAGGCGACCACCACTCGCGGCACGCCCGCCGCGATCAGCAGCCGGGCGCACGGCACCGGTCGTGAGGCGCGCTGGCCGCAGGGCTCCAGCGAGCTGTAGACGGTCGCCCCGCGCAGTCGGGGGTCGCCGGCCGGCAGCTTGGCCAGGGCGGCCTCCTCGGCGTGGTCGTGCGCGTCCGCCTCCCGGCTGTAGCCCTCCGCCAGGACCTCGCCGTCGGCGCCGACGATCACCGCGCCGACCGAGAAGGCCGTCTCGGACGGCGGGCAGCTGCGGGAGAGCTCGACGGCCCGGCGCAGGTGGTCGAGGTCGGTGGTCGCGGGGCGGTTCACGGCGCGGGCTCCTTCGGGGCGTACCTGAGCAGGACGACGTCGCCCACGGTACGTGCCTCCAGCAGCCGCATCCGCCGGGCCGGGCCGCCGGGGAAGGCGGCCGGGCGGACGAACCGGGGTGCCCGCTCCTGGCCGACCAGCAGCGGGGCGACGGCCAACTGCAGCTCGTCCGCGAGGCCCTGGGCCAGGAACTGGGTGTGCACGCCCCCGCCGCCCTCGACCATCAGCCGGCGGACCCCGCGCGCGCCCAGGTCGTCCAGCACCGCGCCGAGGTCCACCGTGTCGCCGAGCGCGACCACCTCGGCCAGGCCGTCCAGCCGGGGGCGCAGCACGGCCGCCCCGGCGTCGGTGGTGTAGGCGAGCCTGGTGCCGCCGGTGTGCCAGAAGCGCAGGTCGGCGCCGAGGTCGCCGCTCGCGCTGAGCGTCACCTTCAGCGGGTGCTCGGGCCGCCCCGCGGCCAGCCGGGCGGCCCGGCGCGCGGGGTCGTTGACCAGCAGGCGCGGGTTGTCGGCGCGCAGGGTGTTGCCGCCGACCAGGATCGCGTCGGCGGCCGCCCGTTCCTCGTCCACCCGGTCGAAGTCCGCGGCGTTGGAGAGCAGCAGCCGGTCGGGGGAGGCGTCGTCGAGGTGGCCGTCGAGCGAGACGGCGACGCTCAGCAGGACGAAGGGGCGCTGGCCGGGCATGGGCGGGGACCGTTCTGTCGGGGGCGCCTCCACGGTACGGCGGGCGGGTGCGGCCGGGGTGTCCGGTGGTCGACATGTGAGACAGAACTTCTCGCCATCCGGGACGGGGAGTAGCGTCGAGGCGTCGAGGAGAACGGAAAGCCGACCACGTCCAGGGGGATCCCATGTCCGCACCGCAGCCCTCCACCGTCTACACCCACGGCCACCAGGAGGCCGTGCTGCGCTCGCACCGCTCGCGTACCGCCGCCGACTCGGCCGCCTACCTGCTGCCCGAACTGCGGCCGGGACAGGCCCTGCTGGACATCGGCTGCGGGCCCGGCACGATCACCGCCGACCTGGCCGCGCTGGTCGGTCCGAGCGGCCGGGTGGTGGCCGTGGACGCCTCCGCCGAGGTGCTGGAGCAGGCCGCGGGGCACCTGGCCGGGCGCGGCCTGGCGAACGTCGTCCTGGAGTGCGCCGATGTGCACCGACTGCCCTACCGGGACGGCGAGTTCGACGTCGTGCACGCCCACCAGGTGCTGCAGCACGTGGCCGACCCGGTGGCCGCGCTGCGCGAGATGCGGCGGGTGACGGCCCCCGGCGGCGTGGTCGCGGTCCGGGACGTGGACTACGCCTCGATGACCTGGTTCCCCGAGGTGCCGGCCCTGGACCGGTGGCTGGAGCTGTACCGGCGGACCGCCCGCGCCAACGGCGGGGAACCGGACGCCGGACGGCGGCTGCTGTCCTGGGCCCGCGCGGCCGGCTTCGCCGAGATCACCGCGAGCGCCACCACCTGGACGTACGCGACGCCCGAGCGGCGCGACTGGTGGGGCGGGATGTGGGCGGACCGGATGACCGGCACCGCGCTGGGCCGGACGGTGGTCGAGCGGGGCTTCGCCGAGCCGGACGAACCGGGGCGGATCGCGGCCGCCTGGCGGGAGTGGAGCGCCGCCGGGGACGGCTGGTTCTCCATGCTGCACGGCGAGATCCTGGCGCGTGGCTGAGCCGCCGGACGGGGCGCGCGCCGAGGTGGGCAGGTGTTCGGAATGATCGGGTAAAGTCGCGCGACCGTTCACATTCGGGCCCGTTCGGGTCCGAGCCATGGTGCCGTACGCCGAGCCGATGCCCGCCCCGGCGGGTTGGGGGAGTCCACGTGTCCAAGCCTGAGTCCGAGCTGCCCGCCCCCGGGTCGGAGCCGCCCGTGCGGACCGGGACGGACGCGGACGTGGACGCGGCGACGGGCACGGACGCCGACGCGGCCCCGGCCGCGGGCCAGGACCCCCGGGTGGACTTCCGCAAGGAGGCCGACGAGCCCGAGCCCACCCCGGCGGGCCCCGCGCCCGAGCCGGAGCCCGCGACCCCCGCCGCCCCCGCCGACCCCTGGGCCGCGCCCGATCCCTGGGCCGCCCCGGCCCCCGCCCCGGCCGCCGCCCCGGCCGCCGCGCGCCCGCAGGCCGTCCCGGTGCCGTCGGCGGCCCCGCCGCAGCCGCCGCACCCGCTGCCCGCCGGCGGCTGGGCCTCCGTCACGCCCTCCGCCCAGTCCGGCTTCCAGCCCAACGGCCTCCAGCCCAACGGCCTCCCCCCGGGCCTCCAGCCCGGCTTCCCGCCGCCCGGCCACCCGTACCCGCAGCCCTTCGCCCCCGCCCCGACCAACGGTTTCGCGGTCGGCTCCCTGGTGACCGGCCTGGTCCTGGTGGCGCCGCTGGCCCTGGTGTTCGGCATCGTCGCCCTGGTCCAGATCAAGCGCCGCAGGGAGCGCGGTTCCGGCATGGCGGTGACCGGCGTGGTGCTCGGCACGATCGGTACGGTGCTGCTCTCGCTG
The DNA here is from genome assembly GCF_014656195.1 of Kitasatospora xanthocidica. Classification (GTDB taxonomy): domain Bacteria; phylum Actinomycetota; class Actinomycetes; order Streptomycetales; family Streptomycetaceae; genus Kitasatospora; species Kitasatospora xanthocidica. The sequence continues at coordinate 72,117 of NZ_BNBY01000005.1, forward strand.
CTGCTGGGCGCGGCGGACTTCAGCGGGGCGCGCGACGGCCGTTTCGCGGGCCCCAAGGCCCCGGCCGGGTCGGTCCACTGGTCCGAGCTGAAGGCCGGCGACTGCTACAGCTCCCCGGCCGGTGGGTCGGTGACCAACGGCGCCGGCGACGAGACGGTGTACTGGGTGCGCCGGGTGGCCTGCGCAGAGCCGCACCACGGCGAGGTGGCCGGCACCGCCGCGCTCCCCACGGGCACCGGCGCCTACCCGGGTGAGAGCGCCGTCCGCGAGTCGGCCGCCCGGCTGTGCCACGCGGTGCTGAACGAGTACGCGCTGGACCAGTGGGTCATCCCGGACGGCATGGACGACGTCTACCTCTACCCGACCGCGCGCAATTGGGCGATCGGTGAGCGGTACGCCACCTGCGCCTTGGAGGACCGCGACGACCAGCACCGGGGCACGGTCCGCACCGACCGGAGCCGTCTGACCGCGCCCCAGCTGACCTACCTGGAGGCGGTCCGGAGCTTCGACCTCGCCTACCTGGACGAGCCGAAGGACGGCGCCTCCGAGACCGAGCTCCGGCTCTGGGCCCGCCGGGTGTCCGGCGCCTCCCGGACGGAGGCCGCCGTGCTCGGCGCGCCCACCGCGAACTGGCCGGCCGAGGTCGGGCCGCAGATCGCCAAGCTGGTCGAGGCCCAGTCGCAGGCGGCCGCCGTCTGGGACGCCGCGGCCTCCGGCGACGACGTGGAGGGCGGCATCCGCCGGGCCAGGGCGCTGGTGGCCAAGACGGTGCCGACGAGCGTGGAGATCCGGCGCGGGCTCGGCCTGTCCACCGGGGAACAGGCGCCGGACCTGCGGGTCTGAGCGCCGCACACGAGGTTACCGGCCGTTAACAACAGCTGTACCTGCCGGTAGCCATCGGCGCGTAGCGTCGCGGGTGTGCCCCCGGCCCGACCCCCACGCGAGCCGGGGGCACGAGGACGTCCGCCGTACCGGCCCCCGGCCCGGCGTGCGCCGGATAGCCTGCCGTCATGGGCGGCTACCGGGTGATGCGGCAGGACGACAACGGCAACCGCTTCCTGGTCGCCAAGGACCTGGACCGGGCCGAGGCGCAGCGGCTGGCCGCCGAGTTCGAGGCGCGCGGCCACAAGCAGCTGTACTGGGTCGAGGAGACCGCGGGAGCCGGCGGAGATGAGAAGAGGACCGGCACCGGCACGGGGACCGACGCGGCCCGGAACGCCTGAGGCCGTAGGGTCGCCACCATGGACGCCACCCACGCCGCACACCCCCAGGACCGCTCCGCCGACGGCCCCGCCGAGCCCCGGATCGTGGTCGGCGGCGCGCTGGTCCACGACGGCCGGGTGCTCGCGGCCCGGCGCAGCGCCCCAGAGGCGGTGGCCGGCCGGTGGGAGTTCCCCGGCGGGAAGGCCGAGCCCGGTGAGACCGAGGAGCAGGCGCTGGAGCGCGAGCTGCTGGAGGAACTGGGCGTACGGGCGCGGGCGCTGACCCGGCTGCCCGGCGCGTGGGCCGTGCGCCCCGGCTTGGAGTTGCGTTTCTGGGCCGCCGAACTGCTGGCCGGCGAGCCGCGTGCGCTCCAGGACCACGACGCGCTGCGCTGGCTGGGCCCGGACGAGCTGGACGCCGTCGACTGGATCGACCACGACCGGGAGGTGCTGCCGTACGTCGCCCGGCTGCTCACCGGGCCGGGAACGGCGGGCGACGCGCAGTCCGCCGGGTAGGTCGGACGGCGTGCGGGCCGCCTCCTGGGTCGGACGACGCGCCGTCCGCCGGGTAGGTCAATCGGACAAGACGACCCAGCCGCCGGGATAGCCTGGGTTCTGCTGGGTATGTCACTTTTCGGCACCATTCGTCACCATCGGTGAGCCGCCCCAGCCGGCGACGCCGATCCCGACCAGAGCCGGAGGCCCCGTCGGTGTCGAGTACCGGGAACGACGGCGGGGGAGAGCGGCGGGCAGGTCCCGCGGGCAGCGCCGCCGCGCGCGCCCGGCTGCGGCGCGCCGCCCGTCCGGCTGCCGTCCGTCCGACCACCCCCCAGCCGCCGGCCGGCCGCCGCCGGGGCACCGTCGCCGCCCCCGACGCCGAGCGGCCCGCCGAGCCCGCGCCGACCCTGGCCCTCCCCGAGCCGGGCGACCGCTCCGGCCTGCGCAGCCGCCCCGGCCGCCCGTTCCCCGGCGGTCCCGGCGACGCCCCGGGCGGGCCCGGCGCGCCCTCCGAGGGCAGCCTGCTCGACATGCTCAAGGTCGCCATCGCGATCCTCGACACCGCGGGCCGGGTGGTGCTCTGGAGCCCCGCAGCCGAGGAGCTGCTCGGCTGGCCGAACGAGCTGCTGGTCGGCCGCCGGATCGAGGAGCTGATCCCCGACCAGGAGCAGGTCGTCCGGATCCGGGCCGCGATCCAGGACACCCTGCGGCACGGCCGCTGGGCCGGCTATGCGGAGCTGCGCGACCGGGAGGGCGTGCCGGTCGCCGTGGAGGCCCGGATCTCCCTCCTGGTGGACGGCGACGGCACCCCGTTCCTGCAGGTCAACCTGGCCGAGTCGGCCGCCGTACGGGCCGTCGAGCGCGACCTCGCGGTGCGCGACGCGCTGTTCGAGCAGTCCCCGCTGGGCATCGCCATCCTGGACACCGACCTGCGCTACACCGCCGTCAACCAGACCCTCGCCGAGATGAACGGCGTCGCCCTGGAGGACCACGTCGGCCGCACCACCGGCGAGACCCTCCCCGAGCGGGCCGCCGACGAGATCACCTCCATCCAGCGCCAGGTGCTGGCCACCGGCGAGCCGGTCATCGACGTCACGCTGGCTTCCCCGGTCACCACCCGGGCGGGCTACCGCTCGATCTCCTACAGCCGGATGACCGACCGCTCCGGCCGGGTGCTCGGCATCTCCGGCACCGTGATGGACGTGACCGAGCGTTACCGGGCGGTCGCCAAGGTCGAGCACGCCCGGCGCCGGCTCTCGCTGCTCAACGAGTTCGGCTCGCGGGTCGGCGACCTGCTGGACGCCTCGCGGATCGCCCAGGAACTCGCCAGCTCGGTCGTCCCCCGGCTCACCGACCACTCGGCGGTGATCCTGCTGCAGGCCGTCGCGCACGGTGACGACCTGCCCCGGCACGGCCACGACCGGCGCACCTCGCTGCTCCAGCTCGGCACCGCCTCCGTCCAGGACGGCCCCGAGGTCGACGTGATGCTGCGCCGCGGCGCCCGGATCACCTTCGCCGAGGACTCCGCCTGCGGGCGGGTGCTGCGCACCGGCGTGCCCGAGCTGCTCTCCGGCGCCGACCAGCTGGACGACGTCACCTACCCCGGCGACCCGAAGATGCAGGCCGCCCGGGACCTCGGCGTGCACTCGATGCTGGTCGTGCCGCTGCGCGCCCGCGGCATCGTGATCGGCCTGCTGCAGGTCAGCCGGGCCGGGTACCGCGAGGGCTTCGACCGGGACGACCTGGCCTTCACCGTCGAGCTCGCCGACCGGGCCGGCAGCTCGCTGGACAACGCCCGCCTCTACGCCCGCGAGCGCACCGCCGCGCTCACCCTCCAGCGCACCCTGCTGCCGCAGCAGGTCCCGCAGCCCACCGGCGTCGAGGTCGCCTACCGGTACGTGCCGGGCAGCAGCGGCACCGAGGTCGGCGGCGACTGGTTCGACGTCATCCCGCTGCCCGGCGACCGCACCGCCCTGGTGGTCGGCGACGTGATGGGCCACGGCCTGCGGGCCGCCGCCACGATGGGCCGGCTGCGCACCGCCGTCCGGGTGCTGGCCGCCCTGGACCTGCCGCCGGACGTCCTGCTGCGGCACGTCCACGAACTGGCCGACGACCTTGCCCAGGGCCCGGACGAGGCGCTGCTCGCCACCTGCGTCTACGCGGTCTTCGACCCGGCGACGGCCCGGCTGACCGTCGCCAAGGCCGGGCACATCCCGCCGGTGCTGGTGGTGCCCGGCGAGGAGACCGAGGAGCCGACCCGCACCGGCGGCCCGCTGCCCGGCGGCGCCGGCCGGATCCTCGACCTGCCCTCCGGCGCCCCGCTCGGGGTCGGCGGCGTCCCGTTCGAATCGGTCGAACTGAAGATCCCCGAGGGCAGCCTGCTCGCCCTCTGTACCGACGGCCTGGTGGAGTCCCGGGACAAGGACCTGGACGTCGGCCTCGGCCGGCTGCTCACCGTGCTCCAGCAGCCCCACGCCTCCATCCAGGCCGCCTGCGAGGCGGTGCTGGACACCATGGAGCAGGGCCGCGAGCCGGACGACGTCGCGCTGCTGCTGGCCCGGCTGGGCCACGGCCAGGCCGGTACCCCGACGGCCGGCTGGACGCTGCCGGCCGAGCCCACCGCCGTCTCCCGGGCTCGCCGGCTGGTCCGCGCCACGCTCGCCGAATGGGGCGTCGAGGCGCTCACCGACACCTCCGAGCTGCTGGTCAGCGAGCTGGTCACGAACGCCGTCCGGTACGCCAGCGCCCCCATCGGGGTACGGCTGACGCTCGGTGAGACGCTGCTGGTCGAGATCTCCGACCCGCTGCCGGACCCGCCCCGGGAGCGGCACGCGGCCGAGGCCGACGAGGGCGGCCGGGGCCTGGAACTGGTCCGCCGGCTGGCGCTGCGCTGGGGCGCCCGGGCCGAGGGCATCGGCAAGGTGGTCTGGTTCGAGCAGGCGCTGCCGGGTAATCAGGCGGGGGAGTCGTGACTCGGTCGAACGCCGAGGACTCGATCGAACGCCGGAAGAAACGCCAGGAGAGCGGTGCCGCATATGCCATCGGAGGCCCGGGGGGAGCGCGCGTCCCGGAAGGGGGCGCGAGCGTGGCATTGTGGTTGCGCGGGCGGTAGGACAAAAACCTTCGCCCGATCTGATGTTGTGATGTTGAGGGCGTGTGAACGCACCCCTCGATGATGAATACTCGGTCTTCTCGACATCCGGACGGTCGCGGGTTGGAGGGGTCGGTCCGTTGAACAGCACTCCGGCGCGGAACGCGCCGAGCAGCAGCGGTCATGTCGCGGTGCCCGGGCAGGCCGGCTCGTTGCACCTGCCCGTACCGGCGACACCGCCGGGCGGCGACACGGCGAGCCGCGGCGCCCACCCCGTCGCCGAGACCCAACCGTGGGGCGTCGGCGACCCGGGCTCGATCTACGACTACATCCGGGTCGCCACCTTCGCGATCGGCCCGGACGGCCGGATCAGCCAGTGGAGCGAGCGCGCCGCCGAGTTCTTCGGCGTCCCGGCCGCCGACGCCGTCGGCGCCGACCCGATCTCCACCTTCGTCCCCCGCGAGCTCTGGCAGCGCGGCCGCGCCCGGCTGGAACGCACCCTGGCGGGCGAGGAGTGGGTCGGCACCACCCCCTACCGGGACGCCGGCGGCGGCGAGGGCCTCGCCGAGCTCTACCTGATGCCCGACAGCGCCCTGCCCACCGCGGGCGCCACCTGCCTGGCCGTCGACCTCGGACGGCTGCGCCGGATCGAGACCGACCTCGCCGCCTCCGAGGCCGTCTTCGGACAGACCCCCACCGGCTTCGTGCTCTTCGACGACCGGCTGCGCCTGCAGCGGGTCAACGACGCCTTCGCCTCCGGCATGGGCCTGGTCCCCACCGACCTGGAGGGCCTGACCCCGCACGACCTCTTCCCGCCGTCCGAGGCGGACCGGCTCAGCGCCGCCCTGCGCAAGGTCCTCGCCACCGGCGAGCCCGTCTTCGACCTGCGCTTCCACGGAGCCGTCCCGACCCGCGAGGGCAACCGGCTCTGGGCCGTCTCGCTCTACCGCCTCAACGGCGCCGCCGGGCAGCCGATGGGCGTGGCCGGGCAGGTCTCCGACGTCACCAGCCGGCACGTCGCCGAGCGCGAGGCGGACGGCGTGCGCCGCAACCTCGCCCTGCTCAACGAGGCCAGCGCGCACATCGGCTCCACCCTCGACCTGGAGACCACCGCCAAGGAGCTGCTGGACGTCGTCGTCCCGCCGTTCTGCGACCTGGCCACCGTCGACCTCTACACCGCGCTGCTCTCCGGCGAGACCGTCCCCAGCGCCGGCCGGCTCGGCGACACCGTGCTCACCGACGGCAGCGGCGAACTGCGCCGGGTCGCCGTCTCCAGCGTCGTCGGCGGCGCCTCCTCGGTGCTCGGCTCGGTCACCGGCCTGCCGATCGCCGAGGCGGGCGGCACCCTCTGTTACCCGCGCCGCTCCCCGCACGCCAGGGCGCTGCGCACCGGCCGCAGCGTCGTGCCCGAGCCCGGGCCGGACCCGCTGCTGCGCTCCACCCTGATCGTCCCGCTGGTCGCCCGCGACCAGGTGCTCGGCCTCGTCCAGCTCTCCCGGGCGATCGGCAGCGAACCCTTCGACGCCCGCGACGTCGCGATCGCCGAGGAGCTCGTCGCCCGCGCCGCCGTCTGCATCGACAACGCCCGGCTCTACCGCCGCGAGCACGAGCGCGCGCTGATCCTCCAGCGCAGCCTGCTGCCCCCGGGCAACCCGGCCGCCAGCGGCCTGGAGATCGCCTGCCGCTACCTGCCCAGCAACAACAACACCGAGGTCGGCGGCGACTGGTTCGACGTCATCCCGCTGCCCGGCAACCGCACCGCGCTGGTCATCGGCGACGTGATGGGCCGCGGCCTGCGCGCAGCCGTCGCCATGGGCCAGCTGCGTACCGCCGTCCGCACCCTGGCCATGCTCGACCTCGAACCCGCCGAGGTGCTCACCGCCCTGGACGAGATCGCCCGCGGCCTCGGCGACGACTCCGTGCCGGCCGGGCCGCCCACCCCGTACGGGCGGCTCACCTCGACGGCCGACGAGGAGGCCCGCGAGATCTACCTGGCGACCTGCGTCTACGCGGTCTACGACGCCGTCACCCGCCGCTGCTGGATCGCCAACGCCGGCCACCTGCCGCCGGTGCTGCTCAGCCCCGGCGAGGGCGCCCGGATGCTCGACGTGCCGCCCGGCCTGCCGCTCGGCGTCGGCGGCGAGCCCTTCGAGGAGGTCGAGGTGGACCTCCCGGACGGCGCGGTGCTCGGCCTCTACACCGACGGCCTGGTGGAGAGCCGCAAGCACCAGTTGGACGAGGGCCTGCGCGCCTTCCGGGTCGCGCTGTCCGCCGAGGGCAAGGGCCTGGAGGAGCTCTGCGACCACGTGCTCGGCGAGCTCAACCCGCACCACGGCGAGGACGATATCGCCCTGCTGATGGCCAAGGTGCACGCCTTCCCCGAGGACGCCGTCGGCCAGTGGTTCCTGCCGCCCGAGCCCACCTCCGTCGCCAAGGCCCGCGAACAGGCCTGCAGCTGGCTGCTGGCCCGGGGGCTGGAGGAGCTGGTCGACACCACCGAGCTGCTGGTCAGCGAGCTGGTCACCAACGCGCTCAAGCACGGGCGCGGCGAGATCCGGCTGCGGTTGCTGCGCGAGCGCGGCCTGGTCTGCGAGGTCTGGGACGACGGCTACGCGCAGCCCCGCCAGCGGCGCGCCCAGGAGACCGACGAGGGCGGGCGCGGCCTGCAGCTGGTCAGCCTGCTGGCCGAACGCTGGGGCAGCCGGCGCACGCCCAAGGGCAAGATCGTCTGGTTCGAACTGGCGCTGTAGCGCCTTCCGGCGGCTGGGCCGTAAGGGTGCAGTCACCCCCGGCCCGCCGTGTCGGCGCGGGCCGGGCCGGACCGGCGGCGTTCGATGGCCGCCATGCGCGTCCGCCAGCTCACCGCCGCAGCCGCCGCTCTGCTGCTCGCCGCCGGCCTCGGCGGCTGCTCCGGCCACCCCGCCCCCGGCCGCACCCCCGCCCCGGTGCCCGCCTCGGCCGACCCGACCGCGACCACCGGGGACGTCCGGCCCGCCGACCGCACCGCCGTCCGGGACGGCGGGGTGCTGCGCTGGGCGGTGGACGGCGTCCCGGCCACGCTGAACGTCTACCAGGGCGCGGCGACCGCCGACTCGGCGCTGATCGCCCACGCGCTGTACCCCTCGCTGTTCCGCCCCGACGAGCACGGCCGGCTCGTGCCCGACCCGGACTACCTGGAGTCCGCCGAGTCCACCCCGCCCGGGCAGCGGCCTCAGGTGGTCACCTACCGGCTCAACCCGCACGCCGTCTGGAGCGACGGCAGCCCGCTCTCGGCCGCCGACCTCGCCGCCCAGCGGGCCGCCCTCTCCGGCCTGGACCCGGCCTACCGGGGCCTGCGGCCGGCCGGGTACGACGCCGTCGACTCGGTCGCCCAGGGCGCCGGCCCGCACGAGGTCCGGGTCACCTTCCGGCAGCCGTACGCCGAGTGGCGCTCGCTGTTCGGGCCGCTCTACCCGGCGGCCGAGACCGGCCGGCCGGACGTCTTCAACCGGGCACTGACCGGCGACGGCCACCTCGGCGCGGGGCCGTACGCCCTCTCCCGGTACGACGCCGGGGCCGGGCGGGTCACCGTGGTGCGCAACCCGCGCTGGTGGGGCGACGTACCGAAGACCGACCGGATCGAGTTCCTCGCCACCCCGCCGGAGCAGCGGCTGGACGCGCTCGACCAGGACCGGCTGGACATCGCCCCGCTCACCGCGGCACTCGACCGGGCCCTGCCCTCGTCCGAGGCGGCGGCGACGGCGCTGCGCCGGGCCGAGTCACTGCCCGGCGTCACCGTGCACCGGGCCGCCGCGGCCTCGCTCACCCAGCTCACCGTCAACGCCGCCCGCACCCCGCTCACCGACCCGGCCGTACGGCGGGCGCTGGCCCGGGCGGTCGACCGGCGCCGGATCGCCGAGGCCGCGCTCACCCCGCTCGGCCTGCCCGCTGCCCCGCTCGGCAGCCACCTGCTCGCCGGGGACCAGGAGGGCTACCGGGACAACAGCGCCGCGGCCGGCCCGGCCGACGCGGCCCGGCTGCTGGACGACGCGGGCTGGAAACGGCCGAACGGCGGCACCCGGGTCAAGGACGGCAAGGCGCTCACCCTGACCCTGCTCGTCCCGGCCGGCTCGGTGACCGCCAGGCGCACCGCCGACGCGCTCACCGCCGACCTCGCGGAGTCCGGCATCGCGCTGAAGCCGGTGACCTCGCCCGCCGAGACCTTCGTCAAGGACCACCTGGCCGCCGGGGACTACGACCTCGCCCTGTTCTCCTGGCCGGCCGGCCCCAGCCCGGTGGGCGAACAGCGCCCTGCCTACGCCAAACCCCGGCCCGGCCCCGACGGCGCGCTCGACCCCGGCACCAACTACGGCCGCAGCGGCACCGAGGAGATCGACCGGCTGTTCGACCGGGCCGCCACCGAACTGGACCCGGCGGCCCGACTGGACCTGCTGCAGGAGGCGGACGTACGGATCTGGCAGCTCGGCCACTCGGTCCCGCTCTACCAGCGCCCCGAACTGGTCGCCGTCCGCGACGGCGTCGCGGGCGCCGGCGCCTTCGGCTTCGGCCGCCCCCGCTTCCAGGACACGGGGTGGATCCGGGAGCGGTAGCGGGGGAGTCCGGGGCCTGGCCCCGGGGCGGCCGTCGGGTGAAGAGTGTGTGACCCACCTGTGATCTTGGTCCCGCCCCACCTGCCCGTTTCTGCTCACCTGGGCCGTTCCCCGTACGATAGGAGGAAGCCGAGGCATGTCCATTGCCCGGCGGGTGGACCGGTAGTAGCAGGCGGAACGGGCGGCGGCGATCGACAGGGATCGCAAGTGCGCGTCACGCAGCCGGGCGCCGCAACCCACGATTCCGGGAGAATCCGCAAGGCATGCCCACGCGCAACGACATCCGTAACGTCGCCATCGTCGCCCACGTCGACCACGGCAAGACCACCCTGGTCGACGCCATGCTGAAGCAGGCCGGCGCCTTCGCCGCCCACCAGCAGCTCGACGACCGCATGATGGACTCGAACGACCTGGAGCGCGAGAAGGGCATCACCATTCTCGCGAAGAACACCGCGGTCAAGTACCACCCGAAGGATGGTGGCGCGCCGATCACCATCAACATCATCGACACCCCGGGCCACGCCGACTTCGGTGGTGAGGTCGAGCGCGGTCTGTCGATGGTGGACGCGGTCGTCCTGCTGGTCGACGCCTCCGAGGGCCCGCTGCCGCAGACCCGCTTCGTGCTGCGCAAGGCGCTCACGGCCCGCCTGCCCGTCATCCTCTGCATCAACAAGACGGACCGCCCGGACTCCCGGATCGACGAGGTCATCAACGAGACCTACGACCTGTTCCTGGACCTGGACGCGGACGAGGACCAGATCGAGTTCCCGATCGTCTACGCCTGTGCCCGTGACGGCGTCGCCTCGCTGACCAAGCCGGAGAACGGCACCGTCCCGGCGGACTCCACCAGCCTGGAGCCGTTCTTCTCCACTCTGCTGGAGCACGTCCCGGCGCCGAGCTACGACGCGGACGCGCCGCTGCAGGCCCACGTGACCAACCTGGACGCCGACAACTTCCTCGGCCGCATCGCGCTGCTCCGCGTCGAGCAGGGCGAGCTGCGCAAGGGCCAGACCGTGGCCTGGATCAAGCGCGACGGCAGCATCTCGAACGTCCGCATCTCCGAGCTGCTGATGACCGAGGCGCTCACCCGCAAGCCGGCCGAGGTGGCGGGCCCCGGTGACATCTGCGCCGTCGCCGGCATCTCCGAGATCATGATCGGCGAGACCCTGGCCGACCCGGAGAACCCGATCGCGCTGCCGCTGATCACGGTGGACGAGCCGGCCATCTCGATGACCATCGGCACCAACACCTCGCCGCTGGTCGGCCGTGGCGGCAGCGGCAAGGGCGCGGACGCCAAGTCCGGCGCCAAGGTGGACCGCAAGGTCACCGCCCGCCAGGTGAAGGACCGCCTGGACCGCGAGCTGATCGGTAACGTCTCGCTGCGCGTGCTGGAGACCGAGCGGCCGGACGCCTGGGAGGTGCAGGGCCGCGGTGAGCTGGCGCTGGCCATCCTGATCGAGACGATGCGCCGGGAAGGCTTCGAGCTGACCGTCGGCAAGCCCCAGGTGGTCACCAAGGAGGTCAACGGCAAGACCCACGAGCCGGTCGAGCGCCTCACGGTGGACGTCCCGGAGGAGCACATGGGCGCGGTCACGCAGCTCATGGGCATCCGCAAGGGCCGGATGGACAACATGTCCAACCACGGCTCGGGCTGGGTCCGGATGGAGTTCGTCGTCCCGTCCCGCGGTCTGATCGGCTTCCGGACCGAGTTCCTGACCAACACCCGCGGCACCGGCATCGCCCACTCGATCCACGAGGGCCACGAGCCGTGGTTCGGCCAGCTGACCACCCGCAACAACGGCTCCCTGGTCGCCGACCGGGCCGGCGTGGTGACCGCCTTCGCGATGACCAACCTGCAGGAGCGCGGCGTGCTCTTCTGCGAGCCGGGCACCGAGGTGTACGAGGGCATGATCGTCGGCGAGAACTCGCGCTCCGACGACATGGACGTCAACATCACCAAGGAGAAGAAGCTCACCAACATGCGTTCCTCGAACGCTGACGTGGCCGAGTCGATCGTCCCGCCGCGCAAGCTCTCGCTGGAGCAGTCGCTGGAGTTCTGCCGCGAGGACGAGTGCATCGAGGTGACCCCGGAGACGGTTCGCATCCGTAAGGTCGTCCTGGACCAGAAGGACCGCGGACGCACTGCTTCGCGCGCCAAGAAGGTCTGATCCGGTCGCTCCGAACGGCCATTGGCCGGAATGATTCGCCCCCCTTTCCAATGGAGAGGGGGGCGAACTTTTTCAACTACTCCAAGTTGCCAGGGCCGCTATTAACCGAATAACGCTCATCACACCGTGGTGTCCGCTGAGCGGACACCACGGTTCGTCATGCATGACGACTGTCCGTTTGGTACCTGTCTGGCTATGTCTCAAATGTCCGGTTTTCGAAACTTACCGACTGTTCATGTGACCTAATTGAGATCGTCACTGGTCACTTTCGTGTCCGTGCGTGACGGATAGTGGGTGCAGTCAGGCTCGGGTCAAGGGTGAACGCGCAGGGGTGCGCGCCGAAACCACGAGCGCGGACGGCACAGCGGGTCCGGTGAACAGCCGTTCCGCGGTGCTCTCCTCGTTGCAACGTCGAATTCAGGAGGCACACCGATGCGTGGTGGGAGCCAGGCCAAGTGGGTTGTCGCAGCTGTTGCGGTCGCCCTTGCCGCGACTGCTTGTAGCAGCAGCAGCGACTCCTCCAGCGGGGGCAGCTCCGATGGTGCGGTCAACGCCCAGGGCGTCTTCAGCTACCAGAGCGCCGAGCCGCAGCGTCCGCTGCAGCCGGCGAACGCCATGGAGAACCAGGGCGGCCGTATCGTCAAGCAGCTGTTCACGGGCCTCGTCGACTACGACCCCGCGACCGGTGCCCTGCGCAACCAGGTGGCCGACAAGATCGAGACCACCGACTCCAAGACCTACACCGTCACGCTGAAGTCCGGCTGGACCTTCCACGACGGCACCCCGGTCACCGCCTCGTCCTTCGTCAAGTCCTGGAACTGGTCGGCCAACCCGGCCAACAACCAGATCAACTCGGACTGGTTCTCGGACATCGTCGGCTACGACGCCGTCCACCCGGACAAGGACAAGGGCGCCCCGACGGCGAAGGAGATGTCGGGCCTCAAGGTCATCGACGACACTCACTTCACCATCGAACTGAGCGACACCGTCTCGTACTTCACGTACAAGCTCGGCTACTCGGCGTTCTTCCCGCTGCCCGAGGGCTTCTTCTCCGACCCGGAGGGCTACGGCCAGAAGCCGGTCGGCAACGGCCCCTACAAGTTCGTGTCGTGGGAGCACAACAAGGCCATCACCCTGGCCGCCTACGACAAGTACACGGGCACCAACAAGGCGAAGAACGGCGGCATCGTCTTCCGCGCCTACACCTCGCCCGAGGCCGCGTACAAGGACCTGATGTCCGACACGCTGGACGTGCTGGACCAGGTCGACTCGACCGACCTGCCGAAGTACAAGGACGACCTGGGCAAGCGCGCCGTCGACCAGGCGCAGGGTGCCATCCAGAACATCTCCTTCGCGCTGTACAACGCGGAGTGGACCGACCCGGCCAAGGCCAAGGTCCGCCAGGGTCTCTCGATGGCGATCGACCGCGACACCATCACCAAGACCGTGCTGAACAACAGCCGTCAGCCCGCCGACTCGTTCGTGGCGCCGGGCGTCATGGGCTACAAGGCCGGCACCTGTGGTGACGCCTGCAAGTACAACCCGGAGAAGGCCAAGCAGCTGATCACCGAGGGCGGCGGCGTCCCCGGTGGCAAGATCGGCATCATCTACAACTCCGACGGTGGCCACAAGGAGTGGGTGGACGCGGTCTGCAACTCGATCCGCCAGGCGACCGGCGTCGAGTGCCTCGGTGACCCGAAGCCCGACTTCAAGACCTCTCGTGACATCATCACGAAGAAGGCCGTCCCGAGCATGATGCGTACCGGCTGGGTGCAGGACTACCCGCTGAACGCCAACTTCCTGCGCGACGTCTACGGCACGGGTGCCGCGGCCAACGACGCCGGCTACTCGAGCGCCGAGTTCGACAAGCTGTCGCACGAGGCCGACGCCGCCACCTCGGTCGAGAAGACCGCGGACCTGTACCAGCAGGCCGAGGCCGTTCTGGCCAAGGACATGCCGGCGATCCCGCTCTGGTACTACAAGACGAACTCGGGCTACTCCAAGAAGGTCCAGAACGTCAAGTTCAACTCCTTCGGCGACCCGGTCTACACCGACGTCGAGGTCAAGAAGTAGTAATCGGTCGGCACCGCCTGACCCGGTGACAACGGCCGGTGCCCGTCCCATCCCCACAAGGGCGAGGACTGGCACCGGCCGTTGGCACGCCGACTTATCTCTGGCCGGGTTGACGGGCCCGGCAGAGTCATACATGGAGGCACGATGGGGCGCTTTGTCGCAAGGCGACTGCTCCAGATGATCCCGGTGTTCCTCGGAACGACCGCACTCATCTTTTTCATGGTGCACTTGCTGCCCGGTGACCCGCTGGCAGCGTTGTGGGGCGACAAGGCGCCGGACCCGGTGCAGCTCGCAGCCCTGAAGCACCAGCAGGGACTCGACCAGCCGCTGCTGCAGCAGTACCTCTCCTACATGGGGAACCTGCTCACCGGCGACTTCGGCACCTCCCTGGACGGACGTCCGGTGCTCGACAAGATCACCGATGCCCTGCCGGTCACGGTCCGGCTGGCGCTGTTCGCGTTCGCCATCGAGATCGTGGTCGGTATCGCCATCGGCCTGTTCTCCGGCCTGCGCCGCGGCAAGCTGTTCGACAAGGGCACCCTGGTCCTCACCCTGCTGCTGATCGCGATCCCGGTCCCGGTGCTCGGCTTCGTCGTCCAGACGGTCTTCGGGCAGAACCTCAAGTGGGTCACCCCGACCGTCCAGGACAGCAACGACATCACCCAGCTGGTGCTGCCGGCCGTCGTGCTCGGCTCGCTGTCGCTGGCCTACGTCGCGCGCCTCACCCGTACCTCCATAGCCGAGAACATCAAGGCCGACTACGTCCGCACCGCGGTGGCCAAGGGCCTGCCGCGACGCAAGGTCATCGGCACCCACCTGCTGCGCAACTCGATGATCCCGGTCGTCACCTACCTCGGCACCGACCTCGGCAACCTGATGGCCGGCGCGATCGTCACCGAGGGCATCTTCAACGTCCAGGGTGTCGGCCACGCGCTGTACCAAGCGATCAACATGAAGGAGGGCGCGACCGTCTCCGGCTTCGTCGCCTTCCTCGTGCTCGTGTACCTGGCCGCCGGCCTGATCGTCGACCTGCTTTACGCGGTCCTGGACCCGAGGATCCGGTATGCCTGATCTGACCGAGAAGAAGACCTCCGGGGACATCCCGGCGCAGCGCACCGCGGACGCCCCGGCGCCGAAGCAGGAGAAGGCCCGCAGCCTCGGCTCGGACGCCTGGCACGACCTGCGCCGCAAGCCGATCTTCGTGATCTCCGCGCTGCTCATCCTGCTGCTGGTCGTCATCGCGATCGCGCCGGGCCTGTTCACCTCGGTGGACCCGCGCGCCGGCGACCTGCGCAACCACTACCTGACGAAGCCGAACTACGGCAGCTTCTTCCAGGCCGACTGGTTCGGCTACGACCTCCAGGGCCGCAGCATCTACGCCCGCGTCATCTACGGTGCCCGCGCCTCGGTCGTGGTCGGCATCTGTGTCACCGCCGGTGTGACCATCCTCGGCGGAATCACGGGCATGCTCGCCGGTTACTTCGGCGGCTGGATCGACACGATCATCTCCCGGGTCACCGACATCTTCTTCGGCATCCCGCTGCTGCTCGGCGCCCTGGTGATCCTGAACGCCTTCACCGAGCGCACCATCTGGAGCGTGGTCTTCGCCCTGGTCGCCCTGGGCTGGACCCAGATGACCCGTGTCATGCGCGGCTCGGTCATCACGGTCAAGCAGGCCGACTTCGTGACCGCGGCCAAGGCGCTCGGCGCCGGCACCACCCGGATCCTGTTCAAGCACATCCTGCCGAACGCGATCGCCCCGGTGATCGTCGTCGCCACCATCGCGCTCGGCGGCTACATCGCCACCGAGGCGACGCTGAGCTTCCTCGGCATCGGTCTGCAGGACCCGACCATCTCCTGGGGCATCGACATCAACTCGGCCCAGAAGGTGATCCGGACGGCGCCGTTCGCGCTGTTCTTCCCCGCCGGCATGCTGAGCTTGACCGTGCTGGCCTTCATCATGCTCGGCGACGCGGTGCGCGACGCCCTCGACCCGAAGCTCCGCTGAGAGAAGAGGTGACGACCCGATGACCACCGTGATCGAGAACAACCAGAAGAACGATCGTCTCGAAGTCGGAACCCCGCTCCTCGAGGTCAAGGACCTCCACGTGGAGTTCCACACCCGGGACGGGATCGCCAAGGCCGTGAACGGCGTCAACTACTCCGTCGCGGCGGGCGAGACGCTCGCCGTGCTCGGTGAGTCCGGCTCCGGCAAGTCCGTGACGGCGCAGACCATCATGGGCATCCTGGACATGCCCCCGGGCAAGGTGACCCAGGGCCAGATCCTGTTCCGCGGCCAGGACATGCTCACGATGGGCAACGAGGAGCGCCGGAAGATCCGCGGCCAGAAGATCGCGATGATCTTCCAGGACGCGCTCTCCGCCCTCAACCCGGTGCTCAGCGTGGGCTACCAGCTCGGCGAGATGTTCCGGGTGCACCAGGGCGCCTCCAAGAAGGAGGCGAAGGAGAAGGCCATCGAGCTGATGGACCGGGTGCGCATCCCCGCCGCCCGGCAGCGGGTGAACGACTACCCGCACCAGTTCTCCGGCGGCATGCGCCAGCGCATCATGATCGCGATGGCGCTCTCCCTGCAGCCCGACCTGATCATCGCCGACGAGCCCACCACCGCCCTGGACGTCACCGTCCAGGCCCAGGTGATGGACCTGCTCGCCGAGCTGCAGGCCGAGTACAACATGGGCCTGATCCTGATCACCCACGACCTCGGCGTGGTCGCCGACGTCGCGGACAAGATCGCCGTGATGTACGCGGGCCGGATCGTGGAGACCGCCCCGGTGCACGAGCTGTACGCGAACCCCGCGCACCCGTACACCAAGGGCCTGCTCCGCTCCATCCCGCGCCTGGACCAGAAGGGCCAGGAGCTCTACGCGATCAAGGGCCTCCCCCCGAACCTGCTGAAGGTCCCGGCCGGCTGCGCGTTCAACCCCCGTTGCGACGTCGCCACCGACCTGTGCCGCACCGAGATCCCGGCGCTGCACCACGTGACCGACAAGGACGGCAAGGAGCTCACCGGCCGCCGCAGCGCGTGCCACCTTTGGAAGGAGACCCTCCATGGCTGAGAACATCCTGGAGGTCAAGGACCTGGTCAAGCACTACCCGCTGACCCAGGGCGTCCTGTTCAAGAAGCAGGTCGGCGCCGTCAAGGCCGTCGACGGCATCTCCTTCGAGCTGAAGAAGGGTGAGACGCTCGGCATCGTCGGCGAGTCCGGCTGTGGCAAGTCCACGCTGGCCAAGGTGCTGATGAACCTGGAGCGGGCCACCTCCGGCCAGGTCCTGTTCAAGGGCGAGGACATCTCCCAGCTGTCCGGCGCGGCGCTCAAGTCCGTCCGCCGCAACATCCAGATGGTGTTCCAGGACCCGTACACCTCGCTGAACCCGCGCATGACGGTCGGCGACATCATCGGTGAGCCGTTCGAGATCCACCCGGAGGTGGCGCCCAAGGGCGACCGCCGCAAGGCCGTCCAGGACCTGCTGGACGTCGTGGGTCTGAACCCGGAGTACATCAACCGGTACCCGCACCAGTTCTCCGGCGGCCAGCGCCAGCGCATCGGCATCGCCCGCGGCCTCGCGCTCAAGCCCGAGATCATCATCTGCGACGAGCCGGTGTCCGCCCTGGACGTGTCCGTCCAGGCGCAGGTGATCAACCTGCTGGAGCAGCTGCAGAGCGAGTTCGAGCTGTCGTACATGTTCATCGCGCACGACCTCTCCATCGTCCGGCACATCTCCGACCGCGTCGGCGTGATGTACCTGGGCAAGATGGTCGAGATCGGCAGCGACGAGGAGATCTACGACAACGCCACCCACCCGTACACCCAGGCGCTGCTCTCCGCGGTGCCGGTGCCGGACCCGGCGGCGCGCGAGTCCCGCGACCGGATCATCCTCAGCGGTGACATCCCCTCGCCGGCCAACCCGCCGTCCGGCTGCCGCTTCCGCACCCGCTGCTGGAAGGCGGAGGACCGCTGCGCCGAGGAGATCCCGCTGCTCGCGGTGCCCACGGTGCTGAAGGGCGCGGCCGCGCACGACTCGGCCTGCCACTTCCCCGAGGTCCGGGTGCAGGCCGCGGCCTGACCCCCGCTCTCCCCGGAAGGGCCCGTGGCTTCCCGCCACGGGCCCTTCCGTCGTTGTGCTGATACGAGGAGACGCTGCGTCGATGCGGCGCCTCGTCAACTCGGCAGGGGGGTCACGGCACCCATCCGGGTGCACCCGACTCGCGCCGTCGCCGGGGCGCGCTTCTCATGGGGTGTGATGCGACACACACCTTGAGGAGGGACCTCCATGCCCGTAGCCGCCCGCGCTCGTTGGGTCCTCGCCGTTGCGACGTCCGTGGCCCTGGTGGCCACCGGGTGCAGCAGCAGCGGCGGAGGAGGCAGCAGCTCGTCGGACGCCAGCAAGACCTTCAGCTACCAGAGCAGCGAGCCGCAGAACGCGCTGCAGCCCGCCAACGCGAACGAGGTCGGCGGTGGTCGCATCATCCAGAACCTCTTCAAGGGGCTGGTCGACTACGACCCCACCAACGCCAAGATCCGGATGCAGGTCGCCGACAAGATCGAGACCAGCGACTCGCAGACCTTCGCCATCACGCTGAAGGACGGCTGGAAGTTCCACGACGGTACCCCGGTGCACGCCAAGAACTTCGTCGACGCCTGGAACTGGGGCGCCAACCCCGCGAGCAACCAGATCAACAGCTCCTGGTTCTCCGACATCGAGGGCTACCAGGACATCCACCCGGCCACCGGCAAGCCGACCGTCGACAAGATGTCCGGCCTGACCGTCACCGACGACCTGCACTTCACCGTGAAGCTGAGCCACAAGGTCTCGTACTTCGAGTACAAGCTCGGCTACATCGCCTTCTCACCGCTGCCGGACGGCTTCTTCAAGGACCCGGCCGGGTACGGGCAGAAGCCGGTGGGCAACGGCGCCTACCAGTTCGTCAGCTGGGCGCACAACAGCCAGGTGGTCACCAAGGCCTTCCCGGACTACCAGGGCGTGGACAAGCCGAAGAACGGCGGCATCGTCTTCAAGATGTACACCACGGCCGAGGCCGCCTACGCGGACCTGCAGTCCAGCAACCTGGACGTGATGGACCAGGTGCCGCCGTCCGCGCTGGCGACGTACAAGAACGACCTCGGCGACCGGGCGGTGGACGCCCCGCAGGGCGCCATCCAGAACATCGGCTTCACGCTCTACCAGGCCGACTGGGCCGCGCCGGACAAGGCCAAGGTGCGCCAGGGCCTGTCGATGGCGATCGACCGCGACGTCATCACCAAGACGGTGCTGCAGGGCTCCCGCAAGCCGGCCACCGCCTGGGTGGCCGAGGGCGTCGAGGGCTACAAGGACGGCGCCTGCGGGGACTTCTGCAAGTTCGACCCGGCCAAGGCCAAGCAGCTGATCCAGGACGGCGGCGGCGTCCCCGGCAACAAGCTGCTGATCACCTACAACGCGGACGGCGGCCACAAGGAGTGGGTCGACGCGGTCTGCAACTCGATCCGGCAGAGCACCGGCGTCGACTGCCTGGGTGACCCGAAGCCCGACTTCAAGACCGCGCGGGCGGCGATCACCGGGCACCAGATCAACGGCGCCTTCCGCACCGGCTGGGTGCAGGACTATCCGCTGAACGCCAACTTCCTGTCGGACGTCTACCGCACCGGCGCCGCCTCCAACGACTTCGGCTACAGCAGCCCGCAGTTCGACGAGGCCGCCACCAAGGCCGACGAGGCCCCCAGCGTCGCCGACACGGTGACCGGCTACCAGCAGGCCGAGGCCGTGCTGCCGAGCGGCATGCCGGCGATCCCGCTCTGGTACTACCGCACCAACTCGGGCTACTCCTCCAAGGTGCAGAACGTGAAGTTCGACTCCTTCGGCAACCCGGCCTGGACCCAGGTCGAGGTCAAGGGCTGATCCCCGGGCCCTGATCCCCAGCGCCGGCCCCGCCCTCCCCGCACGGAGGGCGGGGCGCGGTCTCCCGGCCGGCCGGCCCGGCCGGTCGGGCACCTAGGAAGGAGGCTCGGATGGGCAGTTACGTGCTGCGGCGGGTGCTGCAGATGATCCCGGTGTTCTTCGGCACCACGCTGCTGATCTTCGTGATGGTCTACTCGCTGCCCGGTGACCCGGTGACGGCGCTGTTCGGCGACAAGGCCGCGGACCCGGCCGTGGTGGCCAGCATCAAGCACACGTACTACCTGGACCAGCCGATCTGGAAGCAGTACCTGCACTACATGGGGAACCTCTTCCAGGGGGACTTCGGCACCAGCTTCACCGGCCGCCCGGTCTCCGACATCATGGCGGACGCCTTCCCGGTGACCATCCGGCTCGCGCTGATGGCGTTCGTCTTCGAGATGGTCCTGGGCCTGGCCCTCGGCGTGCTCTCCGGGCTCAAGCGCGGCAGCATCGCGGACACCCTGGTGCTGATCCTGACCCTCGTGGTGATCTCGATCCCGGTCTTCGTGCTCGCCTACATCGCCCAGACGGTGTTCGCCACCAACCTCGGCTGGGTCACCCCGACCGTGCAGGACAGCTACGACCTCACCCAGCTCGTCCTGCCGGCCACCGTCCTGGGCTCGCTCTCGCTCGCGTACGTCGCCCGGCTCACCCGGACGTCCATCGGCGAGAACCTGCGGGCCGACTACATCCGCACCGCGGTCGCCAAGGGGCTGCCCCGGCGGACCATCATCTCCCGTCACCTGCTGCGCAACTCGCTGATCCCGGTGGTCACCTTCCTCGGGACCGACCTGGGCGCGCTGATGGGCGGGGCGATCGTCACCGAGGGCATCTTCAACGTACAGGGGATCGGCAACGTCCTGTACCGGGCGATCAACCAGAAGGAAGGCCCGACCGTGGTCGGCATCGTGACCGTCCTGGTGATCGTCTACCTGGTCGCCAGCCTGCTCGTAGACCTGCTCTACGCGGTCCTGGACCCGAGGATCCGCTATGCCTGACATCCACGACGAGGACTCGTACGAACCGCACCCCAAGCCGGGCGTCTCGCACCTCGACTACGCGGGCGAGCAGGGCATGGCGGTCGAGCAGGAGACCCTGGTCGAACGCGACCCGGTGAAGCGGGAGGAGGCCCGCAGCCTCTGGGGCGACGCCTGGCGCGACCTGCGCGGGCGGCCGATCTTCCTGATCTCCGCGGTGCTGATCCTGCTGCTGGTCGTGATGGCGATCTTCCCCTGGGCCTTCACCGACACCGACCCGCGCAAGGCCGACCTGGTCAACGACTACCTCAGGCGGCCGAACTGGGGCGACGTGTTCGGGGGCGGCTGGTTCGGCTACGACGCCCAGGGCCGGTCCATCTACGCCCGGGTGATCTACGGCGCCCGGGCCTCGATCACCGTCGGCATCTTCGTGACCGCCGCGGTGACCGTGCTCGGCGGGCTGACCGGGATGGTCGCCGGGTACTTCGGCGGCGCCGTGGACGCGGTGGTCTCCCGGATCACCGACATCTTCTTCGGCATCCCGCTGCTGCTCGGCGCCCTGGTGCTGCTGAACGCCTTCGCCACCCGCACGGTGTGGAGCGTGGTCATCGCGCTCGGCGTGCTCGGCTGGACCCAGATCGCCCGCGTGATGCGCGGAGCGGTGCTGACCGTCAAGCAGGCCGACTTCGTGGTGGCGGGCCGGGCACTCGGCGCCGGCACGGGCCGGCTGATGTTCCGGCACATCCTGCCGAACGCTATCGCCCCGGTGATCGTGGTGGCGACCATCGCGCTCGGCGGTTACATCGCCACCGAGGCGACGCTGAGCTTCCTCGGCATCGGCTTGCAGGACCCGACCATCTCCTGGGGCATCGACATCTCCTCCGCCCAGAAGGTGATCCGGACGGCGCCCTATGTGCTGTTCTTCCCGGCCGCGGCACTCTCCGTCACCGTGCTGGCCTTCATCATGCTGGGCGACGCGGTGCGCGACGCCCTCGACCCGAAGCTTCGCTGAGCGAGGGGAGCGCAACGTGAACACAGCGGTGGACACCGCCAAGCGGGAGCGGGAGGCGCCGTACGAGGGGCCGCTGCTCGACGTGCGGGACCTGCACGTCGAGTTCGTCACCCGGGACGGCGTGGCCAAGGCCGTGAACGGCGTCGACTACTCGGTGTCGGCGGGCGAGACGCTCGCCGTGCTGGGGGAGTCCGGCTCCGGTAAGTCGGTGACGGCCCAGGCGATCATGGGCATCCTGGACATGCCGCCGGCCCGGATCCCGCGCGGCGAGATCCGCTTCCGGGGCCGGGACATGCTCACGATGGGCAAGGAGGAGCGCCGGAAGATCCGCGGCCAGAAGATCGCGATGATCTTCCAGGACGCGCTCTCCGCCCTCAATCCGGTGCTCAGCGTGGGCTACCAGCTGGGCGAGATGTTCCGGGCCCACCGGGGGGTCTCCCGGGCGGAGGCCCGGGAGAAGGCCGTCGAGCTGATGGAGCGGGTGCGCATCCCGGCGGCCAAGCAGCGGGTGAACGACTACCCGCACCAGTTCTCCGGCGGCATGCGCCAGCGCATCATGATCGCGATGGCGCTGGCCCTGGAACCGGACCTGATCATCGCGGACGAGCCCACCACCGCCCTGGACGTCACCGTCCAGGCCCAGGTGATGGACCTGCTCGCCGAGCTGCAGGCCGAGTACAACATGGGGCTCATCCTGATCACCCACGACCTCGGCGTGGTCGCCGACGTCGCGGACAAGATCGCGGTGATGTACGCGGGCCGGATCGTGGAGACCGCCCCGGTGCACGAGCTGTACGCGCGCCCGGCCCACCCGTACACCCGGGGCCTGCTGGACTCGATCCCCCGCCTGGACCAGAAGGGCCAGGAGCTCTACGCGATCAAGGGCCTGCCGCCCAACCTGCTGCGGATCCCCCCGGGCTGCGCCTTCAACCCGCGCTGCCCGCGCGCGCAGGACGTCTGCCGGGCCGAGGTGCCGGACCTGTTCCCGGTCACCGAGGAGGACGGGACGCCGCTGGAGGGACGCGGCAGCGCCTGCTTCTTCTGGAAGGAGACCCTCCATGACCGCTAACGGGGCCAGCGCACTGGGCGCGGCGGTGCCCGAGGAGGCCGCCTTCACGCAGGAGGTGCCGCGCGGCGAGCCGATCCTCGAAGTCCGGGACCTGATCAAGCACTTCCCGCTGACCCAGGGCGTCCTGTTCAAGAAGCGGGTCGGCGCGGTCAAGGCGGTCGACGGGGTCAGCTTCGACCTGATGCAGGGTGAGACGCTCGGCATCGTCGGCGAGTCCGGCTGCGGGAAGTCCACGCTGGCCAAGGTGCTGATGAACCTGGAGCCGGCCACCGGGGGCTCGGTCCGGTACAAGGGCGAGGAGATCTCCCGGCTGTCCGGCGCGGCGCTCAAGGCCGTCCGGCGCAACATCCAGATGGTGTTCCAGGACCCGTACACCTCGCTGAACCCGCGCATGACGGTCGGCGACATCATCGGCGAGCCGTACGAGATCCACCCCGAGGTGGCGCCCAAGGGCGACCGCCGCAAGGCTGTGCAGGACCTGCTGGACGTGGTCGGGCTCAACCCGGAGTACATCAACCGGTACCCGCACCAGTTCTCCGGCGGCCAGCGCCAGCGCATCGGCATCGCCCGCGGTCTCGCGCTCAAGCCCGAGATCATCATCTGCGACGAGCCGGTGTCGGCGCTGGACGTCTCGGTGCAGGCGCAGGTGATCAACCTGCTGGAGCAGCTGCAAGGCGAGTTCAACCTGTCGTACATGTTCATCGCCCACGACCTCTCCATCGTCCGGCACATCTCCGACCGGGTCGGCGTGATGTACCTCGGGAAGATGGTCGAAGTCGGCAGCGACGCGGAGATCTACGACCACGCCACCCACCCGTACACCCAGGCGCTGCTCTCCGCGGTGCCGGTGCCGGACCCGGCGGCGCGCGAGTCCCGCGACCGGATCGTGCTCACCGGGGACGTGCCCTCGCCGGCCAACCCGCCCTCCGGCTGCCGCTTCCGCACCCGCTGCTGGAAGGCGCAGCAGCGGTGCGAGGTGGAGGTGCCGCTGCTCGCCGCGCCGTCCTGGCTGGACGGGGCGGCCTCGCACGACTCGGCGTGTCACTTCGCGGCGGAGCGCGAGATCGGGCAGGCCGGGCAGAGCGGGCAGGCCGGGGAGAGCGGGCAGGGCGGTACGGAGTAGCCGGTCGGCGGTCTCCAGGGCGCGTCCCCGCGATGGGGGCGCGCCCTCGCCGTTCGTCCCGTGATGGAAAAGAGATCTCCTGCGGGCTCGCCAAGTCCGGCCCTGTCCTTGATAGTTGCTCTGCACCCATCGATGGTCGCTGCTGTGCTGAGGAGGGCTGCTCACATGGACGCGGTGGAGGTGGTCGGCGGCGGACGGGCGAGCCTGGCGCCCGGGACGCCGTTGCTGGAGGTCGAGGACCTGCATGTGGAGTTCCACACCAGGGACGGCGTGGCGAAGGCCGTCAACGGGGTGAGCTACGCGGTGTCGGCGGGCGAGACGCTGGCGGTGCTGGGGGAGTCCGGCTCCGGCAAGTCGGTGACGGCGCAGGCGATCATGGGCATCCTGGACATGCCGCCGGGGCGGATCACCGCGGGGCGGGTGCTGTTCCGGGGCGAGGACCTGCTGACCATGAGCGCCAACGCCCGGCGGGCCGTCCGGGGCCGGCGGATCGCGATGATCTTCCAGGACGCGCTGTCCGCGCTCAACCCGGTGCTCAGCGTGGGCTACCAGCTGGGCGAGATGTTCCGGGTCCACCACGGGGTCACCCGCAAGGAGGCCCGGGAGAAGGCCGTCGAGCTGATGGAGCGGGTGCGCATCCCGGCGGCCAGGCAGCGGGTCGGCGACTTCCCGCACCAGTTCTCGGGCGGTATGCGCCAGCGCATCATGATCGCGATGGCGCTCTCGCTGGAGCCGGACCTGATCATCGCGGACGAGCCCACCACCGCCCTGGACGTGACGGTGCAGGCCCAGGTGATGGACCTGCTGGCCGAGCTGCAGGCCGAGTTCAACATGGGGCTGATCCTGATCACCCATGACCTCGGCGTGGTCGCTGACGTCGCGGACAAGATCGCCGTGATGTACGCGGGCCGGATCGTGGAGACCGCCCCGGTGCACGAGCTGTACGCGCGCCCGGCCCACCCGTACACCCGGGGCCTGCTGGACTCCATCCCGCGGCTGGACCAGAAGGGCCAGGACCTGCACGCGATCAAGGGGCTGCCGCCCAACCTGCTGCGGATCCCGGAGGGCTGCGCCTTCAACCCGCGCTGCGAGCGGGCGCGGGACCGCTGCCTGGCCGAACTGCCGTCGCTGGTACCGGTGGTGGGCGAGCACGGGGAGGAGCTGGTGGGCCGTCGCAGCGCCTGCCACTACTGGCACGAGACGCTGCACGGCTGAGCCCGCCCGGCGGTTTTCGCCGGCCGCCCCCGCCGGCGCCCGCTACTTCAGGAAGCCGACGTTCTCCCAGACGATGTCGGACAGGCCCTGCGCGCCGATGTTGGCGAGGTCGGCGCGGGCGCCGTACAGCTGCGGGCGCTGGTAGAGCGGCAGGACGCCGGCCACCTTCCAGAGCTCGCCGTCGGCCTGGTTGGTGGCCTCGGTGGCCGTGGCGGCGTCGCCCGCGGCGGCGGCCCGGTCGAGCGCGGCGTCGACCGCCGGGCTGCCCGCGCCGACGTGGTTGGTGCCGCCGTTCTGGACGAAGTTGGCGCGGTTGCCGCTGGCCGGAAAGGGCGTGCCGAGCAGCGAGTAGGCGGTGATGTCGAAGTCGTTGCGGTTGACGTACTTGTCGAAGAACTCGTTGACGGGGGCGGTCACCGTACTGACCTTGATCCCGACGTCCTTGAGCATCCTGGTGGTGTTCGCGGCCTCGTTCTGGGCCTGGGTGACACCGGCCGGGATGACCATGCGCAGGTTCAGCTCGTGGCCGTCCTTCCTGCGCACGTCGCCGTCGAGCTTCCAGCCGGCCGCGTCCAGCTTGCGGGCGGCCTCGGCGGGGTCGTAGCGGGCCAGGCCGAGGGAGTTGTCGCGGTAGCCGTTCTGGTTGGCGACCAGCAGGTGGTTGTTGAGCGGGACGGCCGGCCAGTCCAGGCCGTTGAGGTCGGAGCGGATGACGGTGTCCCGGTTGATCGCCTGGAACACGGCCTGGCGCACGGTCGCGTCGCTCAGCGCGGGGGTGCGGGCGTTCAGGGTGATCTGGCGGAAGTCCGGGCCGCCGGCCCGGCGCACCACGGCGCCCTTGGTGGTCCGGATGGTCTGGTAACCGGCCACGTCGGGGCCGTTGTTGACCAGGTCGAGCTGGCCCTTGGCGAAGGCGGCGGCCATCGCGTCGGGGAGCATCGCGCGGAAGACGATCCGGTCCAGCATCGGCTTGTCGCCCCACCACGCGGGGTCGGCGACCAGGGTGACGGTCTGCGCGGCGCGGTCCAGCTGCTCGACCTTGAACGGGCCGGCGGTGACCGGGATCGCGTCCAGGTAGGCGGTGTTGAACAGCTCGGGGGTGGCGATCCGGCCGGCCGGCAGCAGTGGGGCGTTGCCGGCGCCGTTGAACATCGACTGCCACTCGGAGAACGGCCGGTCGAAGGTCATCACGGCCTGGAAGTCGTCCTTGCCGCGCTCGACGGAGGAGACCTGCTCGAAGCCGGAGGTGCTGGACGCCTTGTAGGCCGGGTCCTTGCCGTTCAGGGCCCGCCAGTTGGCCTCGATGTCGCGCCAGGTGATCGGGGTGCCGTCGGACCAGTGCGCCTTCGGGTTGAGCGTCCAGGTGACCACCTGCTTGCCGTCCCTGAGGTCGGCGTGGGCGTCCTGCAGGTAGGCGGGGTTGACGGTCTGGGTGCCCGCCGCGTCCGAGCGGAAGAAGGTCGGCAGCAGCGGCTTGGTGACGGCGATGGTCGAGGACTCGCTGCCGTCGGTCTGGATCGGCGACCACTGGCGGGAGAACTGGGTGATCGCCAGGTTCAGGGTGCCGCCCTGGCGCAGCCGGCCGCGCTCCTGCGGGTTGGTGTCGACCGAGGTCAGCTTGGGCGTCGCGGGGGAGGACGGCAGGCCGTCGGCGCCGTCGCCGCCGCCCTGCCCGGAGGCGCAGGAACAGAGCGCGAGCGAGAGGGTGAGGGCGGTGAGGCCGGCGAGCAGGGCCGTCCCGTGGTGCTGGAGGCGGCGGCCCATCGGCGTGCTCCCGGAGGTGGATGTGACGGTAGGTGTGGCGTCACATCTTGCTGACCGGGGGGTGGAGTTGTCGAGGGGCGGGACCGGATGCGGCCCCGCCCCCCGACGGAAGGCGGTACGTCAGACGGCGAACTTGAAGGTGCGGTCCTTGTCGCCGGTCTTGTCGAAGACCGAGGCGATGCCGTCCGCGACGTCCTGCGGGGTGATCGCGACGAGCTGGCCGTTCTTCTTGAACTTCACCTTGTCGAACACGTTGCCCAGCTGGCCGGAGAGCGCGTCGAGGTCCCACTTGGGCACGATCTTGCCGGAGGCGTCCGGGACGAGCGTGAGCGCCTTGGCGGCGGTCTTGCCGCCGAAGTCCCAGGACTTGGCGCCGGCCACGACGTGCACCTTGCCGGCGGCCACCTGCTTGCCGAGGCTGTCGGCGGCGGCCTGCAGGGCCTGGGCCGAGACCTTCGGCTGGGCGGCCGTGACGGCGAGGGCGACCGGCTGGTCGGGCTTGCCGGCCGCACGGTCGCGGTAGGCCTGCTCGACCACGTCCAGGGCGCTCCCCGAGTCCACCGCCTGGCCGGCCCGGCCGGGGACGACGATCGGCTCGCCGTTGGGCTCGCCGAACTTGACGTAACCCTCCTGCAGGCCCTGGCCCGAGCCGGCCGCGAGCGAGTCGAGGGCGGCCTTCAGCTTGGCCCGGTCGACCTTGACCTCCGGCGCGACGGCCTTGGTGCCGCCCTGGAGCGACTTGATGACGTCGACCGGGTTGTAGCTGTGCTGGGCCAGGCCGTCCACGGTGGCGGTGGTGTCGAAGCCCAGCCCGGCGACCGTCGGGTCGAGGTCCACCGTCTGGTCGCCGATCTTCAGCTTGAGCGGCTGCTGGCCGGCCTTGCCGACCGACTCGTCCAGCGAGTGGATCGCCTGGTCACGGCTGTTGCCGCCGATGTCGGTGCCGAGCACCACGGTGCCCTTGGGCACGTCGGACTGGTTGAGCATCAGGCCGGTGCCGTACGCGGCGGCGCCGAGGAACAGCACCCCGCCGACGGCGTACACGGCCAGCTTGACGACCTTCTTGCCGCCGCCGCCGCCCTTGGTCTTGGCCTTTCCCTTGCCCTTGGCCTTGCCGGACGCGGGCTCGGCCTTGGCGGGCGCCGGGGTAGGCGTCGGGGTGGGCACGCGCTGGGCGCCCTGTCCGGCCTCGGGCCCGGAGCCGGGGGCCGGCAGCGGGGTGACCGCGGTGGCCTCGGGGTCGGGGCCGGGCTGCTGGGGGCGGCCGGGCTGCGGGCCCGCGCCGGGGGCGCCCGGGAAGAGCCCGCCGGGGCCCGTCGGGGCGGTGGGGCCGTCCTGGCCGGGGCCGGCCGGGCGCTGGGTGGCGAACGGGTCGGCGCCGGTCGGCGCCGAGGCGAACAGGCCCGGCTGCGGACGACCGTCGGCACCGTGCGTGGCGCCGTTGCGGGGCCGGCCGGATATTCCGGCGGGCGGCGGGGTGTTCTCGCGGATCGGCGCGAAGCCGTCGACGGAGGTGTCCTCCGGGTTCGGCCCGCCGGCCGGCACGCCCTGCGGGAGCGGGCCGTTCGGGTGGCCGTTCGGCTGGAAGCCGTTCTGCGGGCCGTTCTGCTGCGGGCCGCCCTGACGGGGGCCGTTCTGCTGCGGCCGGTTTTGCCTCGCGCCGTTCTGCTGCGCGCCGTTCTGCTGGGGACGACCGCCGCGCGGGCCGCGGGTGCCGGCGTCGGGGCCCGGCGTCGGGGCCGGGGCGAACGGGTCGGCGACGGGCGCGAAGGGGTCGGCGGCCTCGTAGACGCCGGGCTCCTCGGTCGGGGCCTCGGCGCGGCGCGGCGCGGCGGGAGCCGCCTGGGCGCCCGGGTTGGGCGCCTTGCCCTGGGCGGGCACCGGGCGGCCGTTCGGGACGCCGTTGGCGCGGGCGGCGGCGCCGCCCTGACGGGCACCCTGCGGCCGGGGCTCGGCGGCGGCACCGGTCGCGGCCGGGGCGCTCGGGGCACCGGCCGGCACGGCGGCCGGGGCGGGCTCGGCGGCCTTCTTCTGCCGCGGCCGGAACCAGGCGCCGGTGGACTCGGACTCCGAGGTCGCCGGCGGGATCGCCGGGATCTCCCACTCCGGCGGCAGGTCGGGCGGGGTGGCCGTGCCGCCGCCGCCCTCCATCACGCCGAGGACCGGCGAGGCCGGCGCCGAACGGTGGCGCGGGTTGCCCTGCTCGGGGGTGGCGGACGGGGCCTCGTCGGCCGTGCCGTCCTCGTTCTTGACGGTGCTGCGGACGACGACCGGCGGGATCGGACGCGAGCCGGGGATGTTGATCCGGACCCGGGTGGTCAAGGTGGTCTCGGTCTTCGGACCGTCGTCCTCGCCGCCCGACGCGGCGCCCTGTCCGGCACCGGCCGCGGCCCGGTCGCCGCCGGGGAGCCCGGGCGTGCCGTAGGGCGGCGTGCCCGACGGGTAGGCGTCCGGACCCGTGCGCCGGGGCGTCGGGTGGGCGTTGTCAGATTCGCGGCTGCTCAATGCTGCTCTGCTCCGGGTTCGCGGGCGGGCCGTGAGGCGCGACCGCGGTTCGTGGTCGCCGGGCCCGGCTGGGGCGGGCGGCGGTCGGGTACGGCGTTCTGCGGGACCACCATACTGGGAAGAACTGAGCGGTGAACGGCTTCGGACAGATCCTGATACGTCCGGTTCCTCCGGTATGAGAGTAAGGCCGTGTGCTCCTGACTGCGCGTCGTGCGCGGTGCGGTACGGCGTGCTCCGACGGGGTCAGCGGGGCGGGCCGGGCACCCCGGGGAACCAGCTGGTCCGGGTGGGCAGGGTGGCGCAGATCACGCCCAGCACCGAGCCGCCGAACAGCCAGGCCAGCGAGGTGGCGTTGGACCACAGCACGTTGTCGCCCTCCGGCCGGGGCACGATCAGCAGCAGCATCGCCAGGAACCAGCCGGCCACGGGCATGCCCGCGCCGAGCCGGGTGCCGGTGACCCGCAGCCCGCCGTAGAAGGTGGCGCAGCTCGCGGCGAGTGCCAGCAGGACTCCCACGGGCGGCCACAGGGCCTGCACAAAGGATCCGCACACCGACACCGCGATGCCCAGCAGGAAGAACAGGACATACGCCGCGATCCGGGCGGCGCGCGGGGGTTGGGGCTCGGCCAGCCGCTCGTCGCGGGTGCCGAGGACGGTCGCCGGGATCGAACGGTGCGGTGGCCGGTCGGCGGTCTTGCTCATCGGGTGTCCTCCCCGGTGCTCGCGGCCGCGTCGTCGAGGCCGGCGAACAGGTCGTCCTCCGGCTCGCCGGGCCCGGCCTGGCCGTGCGCCAACTGGTAGTACTCGGTGGCGAGCAGCGGCTGGCCGAGGTCGTTGGAGAGCGCGAAGAAGGCGCCGTCCACGGTGATCTGGGTGGCGTGCGCGGCCATCGCGGCCGCCTTGCGCCCGGCGTATCGGGCGCCGTCCAGCACGGTGGTGACCACCTCGTCGGCGACCACGCCGGGGACGTCGGACGGCCGAGCGACGCCCGGGAAGGACGCCTTGGCGGCGGTCTCGGCGAGCCCGGCCTCGATCACCGAGCGGGGCATCCGGTTCCAGTACACCTTGGCGATCCGCCAGGCCGGGCCCAGCTCGGGGCGGTGCGCCGGGTCGGCGGCCAGCTCGTACGCGCGCACCGCGACCCGGTGCGCCTGGATGTGGTCCGGGTGGCCGTAACCGCCGTCCTCGTCGTACGTGACCAGCACCTGCGGCCGCACCTCGCGGATCACCGCGACCAGGTGGCCGGCCGCCTCGTCCACGTCCGCCCGCCAGAAGCAGCCGGGCACGTCGTTGTCGGGCACGCCCATCATCCCGGAGTCGCGGTAGCGCCCCGGGCCGCCGAGGAAGCGGAAGTCGGTGACGCCCAGGGCGGCCATCGCCTCGGTGAGCTCGCCGATCCGGTACGCGCCGAGGGTGTCCTCCCGATCGGCCGTCAGATGGGCCAGCTCCGGGGGGATCACCTCGCCGCCCTCGCCGAGGGTGCAGGTCACCAGCGTGACCCGGGCGCCCTCGGCGGCGTACCGGGCCATGGTTGCGCCGTTGCCGATCGACTCGTCGTCGGGGTGCGCGTGCACCAGGAGGAGTCGGCGGCCGGTAGTCGCGGTCATGGGAGGAAGCCTAACCACCGGCCGGGTGACCCTAGAGCTTCAGGCCGTTGATCATCCCGGCGAGGTTGCTGGTGACCTGGCTGATCGACGGTGCGATCGAGCTGGACGCCAGGTAGAAGCCGAGCAGCGCGCAGACGATCGCGTGCGCCAGCTTCAGGCCGGAGCGGCGGATCAGCACCACCACGATGACCAGCATCAGCACGGCGGCGGAGATGTTCATGGCCATGTCGGCTCACACCCCTTCTCGGGCGCGCCGCCCCGGGAGGGCGGCGGTGGGACGGTGCGGGACTGGGGCTGCGGGTGGCCGGGGCCCGGGACGGGGCCGACGACCACCTGCCCGACAAGTCATACCCGATGGGTAAGGGGAGCATTACATTCAGTGAGTCCCGGCGTGCCGGGGTGCGGCGGCGCCCGCGGGGCGCCCGGGCCGGTCGGAGGCCGTTTGGGCCCCTTTGGGGCGCCCTCGGGGGTGATGCTCCGAACGAGTGATCACCAGCCTCCCGGCAGCGGCAGTTCGGCGTCGTAGGGTCTGGTGCCATGACCTCCCACACCCCTGCGGACACCTTCCCCCGGCAGTACGCGCGGACCCTGCGCTACACCGTCGGCGCGCCCCGCTCCTTCTCCGTCGCACCGGACGGCTCGCGGGTCGTCTTCCTCCGCTCGCGCTCCGGCAACGACCGGGCCAACCTGCTCTGGAGCCTCGACACGGCCACCGGCGAGGAGCGGATCGCCGCCGACCCGGCGGTCCTGCTCGGCGGCGGCGAGGAGGACCTCTCCCCGGCCGAGAAGGCCCGCCGGGAGCGCAGCCGCGAGAGCTCGGCCGGCATCGTCGGCTACGCCCTGGACGCGACCGGCGCGCTGGCCGCCTTCGCCCTCTCCGGCCGGCTCTTCACGGCCGACCTCGCCACCGGCGCCACCACCGAACTGCCCGCCCGCGGCCCGCTGCTGGACCCGCGCCCGGCGCCGGACGGCTCCTGCGTCGCGTACGCCAACACGGCCGGCGAGCTGCGGCTGACCCGGGCCGACGGCAGCGGCGACCGGGTGCTCGCCGAGCCGGACGGCCCGAACGTCACCTGGGGCCAGGCCGAGTTCATCGCCCAGGAGGAGATGGACCGCGCCCGCGGCTTCTGGTGGTCCCCGGAGAGCGACCGGCTGCTGGTCGAGCGCGCCGACGACAGCCCGGTGGGCCGCTGGTGGATCGCCGACCCGGCCAACCCGGACCGCGAGCCCGCCGAGATCGCCTACCCGGCGGCCGGCACCGCCAACGCCGAGGTCGGCCTCTGGGTGCTCGACCTGCACGGCGGGCGCACCGAGGTGGTCTGGGACCGCGCGGCCTTCCCCTACCTCGGCCGGGTGCACTGGTCGAAGGGCGGCGTGCCGCTGCTGCAGGTGCAGTCCCGCGACCAGCGCCGCCAGCGGATCCTCGGCCTGGACGTGACCACCGGCGCCACCGAGGTGCTGCACGAGGAGGAGGACGCGGCCTGGCTGGAGCTGTTCGGGGGCGTCCCGGCGTGGACCCCGGGCGGCGAGCTGGTGCGGATCAGCGACGAGGGAGGGGTGCGGGCGCTGGTCGTCGGCGACCGGACCGTCACCGGGGCCGACCTGCACGTCAGGTCCGTCGTCGCCGTCACCGAGGACGAGGTGTTCTTCAGCGCCTCCGGCGGCGCCGCCGAGACCGACCCCGAGCCCGGCTGGATCGCCGTCGGCCGGATCAGCCACGACGGCAAGCGGCTCGGCTGGGAGTCCGCCAACGGGCGGCCGTTCACCTCGGTGACCAGCGCCGTGCACGGCGGCGGGATCACCGTCCGGGCCACCGCCGAGCCCGACCTGCCCGGCACCCTGGTCCAGGTCGCCCGCGACCTGCCCGAGGGCCTGGTGGTCGACGACGTCGCGACCGTCGCCTCCTACGCCGAGACCCCGGCCATCACCGCCCGTCCGGTCTTCCGCTTCGCCGGCGAGCGCCGCATCCCGGCCGCCGTCTTCCTGCCCACCGGCTACGACCGGGAGCGCGACGGCCTGCTGCCCGTCCTGATGGACCCGTACGGCGGCCCGCACGGGCAGCGCGTCGTCCAGGCGCACAACCCGCACCTCAACTCGCAGTGGTTCGCCGACCAGGGCTTCGCGGTGGTCGTCGCCGACGGGCGCGGCACCCCGGGGCGCGGGCCGGCCTGGGAGAAGTCGATCGCCTTCGACTTCGCCGGGGCCACCCTGGACGACCAGGTCGAGGCGCTGCGGGCGCTCGCCGGGGAGTTCCCGCTGGACCTCGGCCGGGTCGCCATCCGCGGCTGGTCGTACGGCGGCTACCTCTCCGCCCTGGCCGTGCTACGCCGCCCGGACGTGTTCCACGCGGCGGTTTCCGGCGCGCCGGTGACCGACTGGGCGCTGTACGACACCCACTACACCGAGCGCTACCTGGGCGACCCGGCCGAGCGGCCCGAGGTGTACGCGGGCAACTCGCTCAGCGGGTACGCGGCCGGGCTGGAGCGCCCGCTGATGATCATCCACGGGCTGGCCGACGACAACGTGGTGGCCGCGCACACCCTGCGGCTCTCCTCGGCGCTGCTCGCCGCCGGGCGCCCGCACACCGTGCTGCCGCTGTCCGGCGTCACCCACATGACCCCGCAGGAGGAGGTCGCGGAGAACCTGCTGCTGCTCCAAGTCGACTTCGTGAAGCGCTCGCTGGGGCTGTAGGACCCTCCTGACCAGCACGTTCGGCGGCCGGTACCCGTGACCTCGGTACCGGCCGCCGGCATGACATCCGTCATGTCGAAGGCACGACGGCGGACACTGCCGCCGCGAACCGCCCGCGCGGGACCCTGAGGTGGTGCGAACAGCACCGGACGCGACAGCACCAGGGAAGAGGAGCCGGGCGATGGACACCGAGGTGGCCGCCTTCCGCGGCGTGGGAAAGAGCTACGGGCGGGTACGCGCCGTGGACGGACTGGACCTCGTGCTGCGGCCGGGCGAGACCGTCGCCCTGCTCGGCCCGAACGGCGCCGGCAAGTCCACCAGCCTGGACCTGCTGCTCGGGCTGCGCGAGCCCGACCAGGGCGGGGTGACGCTCTTCGGCGGCACCCCGCGGGCGGCGATCGAGGCCGGCCGGGTCGGCGCGATGCTGCAGAGCGGCGGGCTGATGTCCGACGTCAAGGTGCGCGAGATCGTCCGGCTCGCCTGCGACGTGCACCCGCGCGGCCGGTCGGTCACCGAGGTGCTGGCCGACGCCGGGATCACCGAGCTCGCGGAGCGCCGGGTCGACAAGCTGTCCGGGGGCCAGGAGCAGCGGGTCCGCTTCGCCCTGGCGATCGCGGGCGACAACGACCTGATCGTGCTGGACGAGCCCACCACCGGCATGGACGTCAGCGTCCGGCAGTCGTTCTGGGCGAGCATGCGGGCGCAGGCCGACGCCGGGCGCACGGTGCTGTTCGCCACCCACTACCTGGAGGAGGCCGACTCGATCGCCGACCGCGTCCTGGTGCTGCACCGGGGCCGGCTGATCGCCGACGGCAGCTCCGCCGAGATCAAGGCCCGGGCCGGCGCCCGCCGGATCGCCTTCGAGCTCCACGACGGGGACCTCCCGGACACCGGGCGGTTCGACGAAGGCCTGCTGCGCACCCTGCCGGGCGTGCGGTCGCTGGACGTCACCGCGCGGGTCCCCGGGGTGCGGACGGTGCGGATCCGGACCTCGGACGCCGACGCGAGCGTCGCCGGGCTCTACCGGGCGGGCCTCTACCCGCGCGGGCTGGAGGTCACCGGCGTGGGCCTGGAGCAGGCCTTCCTGACCATCACCGGAGAGCTGGACCGGAACGACGCGGCCCTGGAGAGTGCGCGATGACCACCCTGATCACGCTGGAGATCCTGCGGACCCTCCGCAACCGGCGCTACCTGTTCTTCACCGTGGCCTACCCGGCGCTGATGTACGTCTTCTTCATCCACGCCTACGGGGCCGCCAACCAGGCGGGCGGGTTGCCGGTGAAGACGTACTTCATGGTCTCGATGGCCACCTTCGGCGCGGTCGGCGCGGTGCTGACCGGCAGTGCGCAGCGGATCTCGCTGGAGCGCAAGAGCGGCTGGACCCGGCAGCTGCGGCTGACCGCGCTGCCCGGCCGGGCCTACACCATGGGCAAGATCGCGGCGAGCGCGGTCACCACGCTGCCGGCGATCCTGGTGGTCTTCGCGGCCGGCGCGGCCCAGGGCGTCTCGCTCACCGCGGCGCAGTGGGCCGGGCTGGTCGTCGCGCTGTGGCTGGGCAGCTTCGTCTTCGCGGCGCTCGGGGTGGCGCTCGGGTACGCGGCGGCGCCGGACGCGGTGCAGCCGATCGTGATGATCGTCTACATGGCGATGGCGCTGCTCGGCGGTACCTGGTTCCCGGTGAGCGGCTCGCTGGAGAAGTTCGCCCGGCTCAACCCGGTGTACCTGTACAACCACCTGGCCACCTTCACCCGGCCCGGGCAGTCCCTGGACACCGTCGCGGTCGCCGGACTGGGCGCCTTCCTGGTGGTGTTCGTGGTCGCCGCCGCGGCCCTGTACCGCCGCGACACCCGGCAGGCATGATGATCGACATGAGTGACACGCGCCAGGTCCACGGCCCCGACGAACACCCGGACGCGGGCCCGGCGCGTGCCTCGTTCATGAACGTCCCCGGCTCCCCGGTGGAGACCAGGCGGCAGCTGCTGGTCAAGGTCACCTGGATGCTGCTCTGGATGATCTACCTGGCCTACCCGGTGAGCCGGCTGCTGAACGGCGTGCACAGCACGGGCGCCCTGGTGCTCGGCTGGAGCTGCCTGGCCTTCTTCGTGGCCGGCTACGTGCTGCTGGTGATCTTCCGCTCCACCGAGGGAATGCGGCCGCGCGCCTGTCAGGTGGTCGTCGCGATGATGGTGGTACTCGCGATCGCCTGCGCCTTCGTGCTCGGCGAAGCCTTCCTGACCCTGTTCATCTACACCTCGGTGTGCGTCGCGATCGTCACCCCGGCGCGGTACGCGCTGCGCGCCCTGGCCGGCATGGCCGCGCTGATCACCGCCGTCGGCCTGCTGATCCACGCGGGCATGGACAACATCGCCACCTTCGCGCTCAGCGGGTTCCTCTCCGGCGTCGCGATGACCGGCCTGCAGCGGCTGGTCGCCACCATGAGGGAGCTGCGCGAGGCCCGGGCCGCCGTCGCGCACCTGGCCGCCTCCGAGGAGCGGCTGCGGCTCGCCCGCGACCTGCACGACCTGCTCGGGCACTCGCTCTCGCTGATCACGCTGAAGAGCGAGCTGGCCGGGCGGTTCATGGACGCCGGCAAGGACGAGGCGGCGCGGGCGCAGGTCGCCGACATCGAGCAGGTCGCCCGGCAGTCGCTGATCGACGTCCGGGAGGCGGTGACCGGCTTCCGCCGTCCGACCCTGCCGGTCGAACTCGCCGCCGCCCGCACCGCGTTGGCCGCCGCACAGGTCCGACTGGAGGCCGCGCCGGAGCTGGTGGACAGCTGGCCGGGGCTGGCCAACGAGGAGGCGGGCGCGCTGGCCTGGGCGCTGCGCGAGGCCGTCACCAACGTGGTCCGGCACGGCGAGGGCGCCACCGTCTGCACGGTCACGGCGGACGAGAGCTGGGAGGCGAGCGGCGAGCGCTACGCCGTACTGGAGATCGTCGACGACGGGCAGGGGCCGGGCAAGTCCCAGCCGGGGAACGGGCTGTCCGGGCTGGACGAGCGGCTGGCGCTGGTCGGCGGACGGCTGGAGACCGGACCGGGGGAGCGCGGCAGGGGCTTCCGGGTCCGGGCCTCGGTGCCGCTGAGGACGGTCGCCGCCCCGGAGCCCGAGGCCGGCTCCTCGCCGAAGGCCGGGCCGCGGTGAACCGGTACGGGTGAACGCCGGGGCCGGCCGCCTCCCGTGAGGGGAACTCGTGGACCCGTACCGATCGTCGTTCGGGACATGCCCACTGTTCTCGTTCTCGGCTTCGACCCGCACACCATCCCCGGCATGGACGGCGACGGCATGCGGGCCGTCCTCGACGCCGAACTCGCCCGCTTCGCCGACCACGGCATCGACGCCGCGATGACCCTGCTGGCCCCCGACGACACCGCCGAGCCCGCCGTCGTGGCGGCGCTCTCCTCCCGCCCCTGGGACGTCGTCGTCATCGGCGGCGGCATCCGCAAGCCGGAGCCCGCCCTGGTGTTCTTCGAGCAGGTCGTCAACCTGGTCCGCCGGCACGCCCCCGGGGCCGCCATCGCCTTCAACAGCAGTGGCGCGGACAGCGTCGAGGCCGCCCGACGGCACCTCTGAACGGGCCCTACGGCACCAGGTCGCGGCGGTAGGCGAGGGCCGGGCGGTCGTCGAGCAGGAACTCGTGCCCGAAGCGGAAGCCGTTGCGGGCCAGGACGGTCTGCGAGGCGGGGTTGTCCACGGTGGTGACCGCGGTCAGGGCGCGGAGCCCGTAGCCGTCGGCCGCGAGCCGGCAGACCTCCGCGACCGCGGCCGTGGCGATCCCGCGCCCGGCGGCGGACGCGGCGATCCGGTAGCCGACCTCGGCGGAGCCGTCGACGAGGTCGACCAGGTTGACCCGGCCGACGAGTTCCCCGTCCGCGTCCCGGACGACGTGGAACCGGCAGGTGCCCGCGGCCTGTTCGGCGAGCAGCGCGGCGTGGCGGGCGGGGAACTCGGCGAAGTAGGCGTCGCCGCGGTCCGGGACGCTGCGCGCGAAGTACGCGCGGTTGGCGCGCTCGAAGGCCAGCAGGGCCTCGGCGTGGTCGGGACGGAGGGGTTCCAGGCTCAGCATCCCGTCAGTCTGGCCCGCAGGGCCTCGGAGAACCACGCGAATACGTCCCGCAGGCCCTCCGGGACCGGCCAGCCGTTGACGGTCGCCAGCAGCTGCCAGTAGCGCTCGGCGCGCGGGTCGTCGGCCGCCCCGAGGCGGTCGAGCAGCCACCGCCGCAGCTCCTCGTCGTCCGGGCGCCCGAAGGTCTCGGCGTACGCGGCGGACAGGCGCGCGACGACCGGGTCGGCCCCGGGGGAGGCGGGGGCGATCCCGGCGGCCAGCGCGGCGCGGACCTCGGAGGTCACGGTCTCGGTCAGGGCGTGGTGCAGGCCCGTGCGGTCCCCGTCCGCCCGCTCCGCGGCCTGGTGCTCGGCCATCTTCCGCACGGCCGCGCGGAAGTCCCGGTCCTGGACGAGTTCGCCCAGCTCGACCCAGGCCTCGACCTGCTCCGGCCGCGGCTCGTCCGGCAGTTCGGGCATCGCCGAGCGCATCATGGCGACGAACTCGGGGTTGGCGTCCAGTCCGCCGAACACCTCGTCGATGAAGTCGTGGACGAGGCGCCGGCGTTCGGCGTCCGAGAGCTTGGCGAGCTTGTGCATGAGTCTCATCTCCTCAGGGGTGGAACCGCGTTGGGCGACGGCCAGCAGCACCGCCCGGCGCAGCCGCAGGGTGCGGATCTGCACCTCCAGCGCCTCGGCGTGCGCGGCGGCGACCTCGGGCAGCGGGGCCTCCCGCTCCAGCACCCGGCGGATCGCGGGCAGGTCGAGGCCGAGCTCGCGCAGGGTGCGCACCAGGTCGAGCCGGGCGAGTGCGCGGACGTCGTACAGCCGGTAGCCGGCCGGGGTGCGGCCGGTCGGCGGGACGAGGCCGGTGTCGGCGTAGAACCGGATGGTCTTGACCGTGAGCCCGGTGCGCCGGGCGAGGTCGCCGATCGAGTAGCGGATGCCGTCCGCGGGGCTGCCGTCCATGGGGACCACTGTGGACTCTCCCCTTACCGGAGACTCAAGCCCGTTGCCCTCTAAGGTCATGGCCATGAACGACACTGACAACGGGGCCCCGATCCGCGTGCTGCTGGCCGAGGATCAGGGGATGGTCCGGGAGGCGCTGGCCGCGCTGCTCGGGCTGGAGGGGGACATCGACGTCGTCGCGCAGGTCGGGCGGGGGGACGAGGTGGTGGCGGCGGTGCTGGCCAACGACGTGCGGGTCGCCGTGCTGGACATCGAGATGCCGGGGATGACGGGCATCGACGCGGCCGCCGAGCTGCGCCGGGCGGCGCCGGGCACCAAGGTGGTCATCGCGACGACCTTCGGCCGGCCCGGTTACCTGCGCCGGGCGATGGAGTCCGGCGCGGACGCCTTCCTGGTGAAGGACGCGCCCGCCTCCGAGCTGGCCGAGGCGATCCGCCGGGTGCTGCGCGGCGAGCGGGTGATCGACCCGGCGCTGGCGGCGGCCGCGCTGGCCGAGGGCGCCAACCCGCTGACCGCGCGCGAGCGGGACGTGCTGGGCGCGGCCGCCGACGGCGCGGTGAACGCGGACATCGCCGAGCGGCTGCACCTGTCCGAGGGGACGGTCCGCAACTACCTGTCGATGGCGATCCAGAAGACCGAGGCCCGCAACCGCACCGAGGCGGTCCGGATCGCCCGCGAGAAGGGCTGGCTGTAGCCGCCACGCCCAGTCCGCCCAGTCCGTCCTGTCCGCCCAGTCGCGCTCAGTTGAGCCGGTGCCGGGCCGCCCGGGCCTCCTGCCGGACCTTGGCGGCCCCGTCCGGGTCGAAGGCGTCCAGGATCTGCGCGTAGGCGTCCATCTCCGCCGAGCCGCCGAGGAAGTCCCCGGTGCGGACGAGGAGTTCGGCCCGCTCCAGGCGGAGCTGGGCCGGGTGCCGGGGCAGCAGCAGGGCGAGTTCGGTGGCCCAGAGCTGGGTGCGGGCGTGCTCGGGGCGGTCGGCGGCCCAGGCGCGGATGTTGCCGAGCACCCGCAGGACGATGTCCAGCGGCTGCGCCGGGGTGAGCAGCGCGGGCGTGAAGTCGTGCCCGGAGGCGGCGACCAGGCGCTCGACGTCCCCGGGGTCGAGCAGCCGCCCGCCGTGGAACGGGTCGGCCAGTACGTAGTCCTCGCCGCCGGCCGGCCCGCCGACGGCGACGATGAAGTGGCCGGGCAGCGCGATGCCGTGGACGGTGAGCCCGGCCCGCTGCCCGACCGCCGTCCACACCAGCGAGAGCATGATCGGCAGCCCCCGGCGGCGCCGCAGCACCTCGGGCAGCAGCGAGGACTCCAGCCGCCGGTAGTCCGCCTGCCGCCCGTGGAAGCGCTCCCGCCCGCCGAGGACGGCCGCGAGCAGCGCGGCGGTCTCCTCCGGTCCGGCGGGCGCGCGCTCCGCGACGGCCACCCGGACGGCGGCCGCGTGCCGCTCCAGCGCGGCCTCGCAGGCGGCGAGCAGGGCGTCCGGGCTGGGGGGTTCGCCGGGGTCGTCGGGGTCGAGCGCCGGGCCGTGTTCGGCGGCGGCGAGCAGGCAGAGCAGCACCGGGTCGGGGTGCTCGGCGCGGGCGGCGGTCCGGAAGCGGTCTCTGCTCTGCTCGGTCACGGTGACGGCGACGGCTTTCGTACGGCGGGCGGACAAACGGGCAAGACGAACGGGCGGGCTGCTACCCCTGGGGAAGCAGGGCGTAGTGGTAAGTGTGACTGGTCGTGAAGCCGAGTCCGTCATAGAGCGCGATCGCCCCGGTGTTCTCCGCCTCGACCTGCAGGTAGCCGCCGCTCGCCCCCTCCTCGGCCGCCCGCGAGGCGAGCACCGCCATGACCGCCGTCGCCAGTCCGGCCCGCCGGGCGTGCGGCTGCACCTCTATGGCGCCGAAGCAGGCCCAGGGCCCCTCGATGACGCAGCGTCCGATGGCCAGCGGCGGCTGCCCGGGCGCTCCCGGCACGGTGGCGAACCAGACCGACGGCCCGCCGTGCAGGACCTGCCGGGCGGCCTCCTCGACCGCCGGATCCCCGCTCACCCGCCGGTACAGCGACAGCCAGGCCGCGTCGGCCGTCCGCGCCAGCCGTACCCGGTCGTGCCCGCGGCCGGTCCGGGCGAGCCCGGCCAGCGGGGCGGTGCGGACCAGTGTGGGCGCGTACCCGGCGCCCAGCCGGTCGAGTTCGGCGCGCAGCTCCTCCGGGGACCCGGGGGTGATCACCTCGACGTACGAGGGCAGTCCGCGCTCCGCGTACCAGGCGCGGACGGCCGCCAGCGCCCGCGGCAGCGGCATCCCCGGGTCCCCGAGGGCCTGGACGGAGTTGGCCCGCCGGGTGAACCCGGCCGAGGCGCGCAGCGTCCACTCGCCGAGCGGCTCCTGTTCGACGGCCGGCCAGCCGCGCCCCGCGATCCGCTGCAGTTCGACCGGCGAGGTGACCGGCAGCGGAGCGCGCCGGGCGGGAAACGGCGGCACGACCTTGCCTGCGACCAGCAGCTTCTCCGGCAAGAAGACCGGGTCCCCGGACCGGGGCACGACCGTCAACCCATGATCGTCCCACGATGTGAGCACGCCGATCGAATCCCGGAACACCGGCCGGTCGTCCACGAACTCGGAGAGGCGCCGGACGGACACGCGAAGTCCCACGTCAGAGCGGTCTATCCGGACCTCTGGACGGCCGTCCACCGGGTTGCCTGGCGTCATCTGGCCACCTCCTGTGCATTTGCGGTCTCCGACCCGCGATACTAGGGGCGGGCATCGACGACGCCGCGCTCACCGCGCACGCGAGCAGAACAGAACGGGCCACCAGGCCCTTCCGAGGAGGAAAGACAGCGTGACTTACGTCATCGCGCAGCCTTGTGTCGACGTGAAGGACAAGGCGTGCATCGAAGAGTGCCCGGTTGACTGCATCTACGAGGGCGAGCGATCGCTCTACATCCACCCGGATGAGTGTGTCGACTGTGGCGCGTGTGAGCCGGTCTGCCCGGTCGAGGCGATCTTCTACGAGGACGACACTCCGGAGGAGTGGAAGGACTACTACAAGGCCAACGTCGAGTTCTTCGACGACCTGGGTTCGCCCGGCGGCGCCTCGAAGCTGGGCCTGATCGAGCGCGACCACCCGTTCATCGCCGCTCTGCCGCCGCAGAACGCCGACCACTGACGATCGGTGGCATCGAAGCTGTGAGCATCGACAGCACGCGCGCGCCGTTCCCGGGCCACCCGGGGGCGGCGCGCCGCGTTTCCGACCTCCTGCCGGTCTTCCCCTGGGACAAGCTGGAGCCGTACAAGGCGACCGCCGTGGCCCACCCGGGCGGCCTCTGCGACTTCTCCGTCGGCACCCCGGTGGACCCGGTCCCCGAGCTGATCCAGAAGGCGCTGGCCGCGCACACCGACACGCCCGGCTACCCGACCGTCTGGGGCCCGCTGGAGCTGCGCGAGGCGATCGCCGGCTGGCTGCACCGCCGCGTCGGCGCCGGGATCGGCCCGCAGGCCGTCCTGCCGACCGTCGGCTCCAAGGAGCTGGTGGCCTGGCTGCCGACCCAGCTCGGCCTCGGCCCCGGCGACCAGGTCGCCTACCCGCGCCTGGCCTACCCGACGTACGAGGTGGGCGCGCGGCTGTGCGGTGCCGAACCGGTCGAGTACGACTCGGTGGACGAGCTGGACGGCTCCCGGGTGCGCCTGATCTGGGTGAACTCGCCGTCCAACCCGACCGGCCGGGTGCTGGGCGCGGACGAACTGCGCCGTACGGTCGAGTGGGCCCGCGAGCACCGGGCGCTGCTGGTCAGCGACGAGTGCTACCTGGAGCTGGGCTGGGAGGCCGACCCGGTCTCCGTCCTGCACCCCGACGTGTGCGGGGGGAGCCACGAGGGCCTGCTGGCCGTCCACTCGCTCTCCAAGCGCTCCAACCTGGCGGGTTACCGCGCCTCCTTCGTCGCGGGCGACCCGGTGGTCGTCCGGGAGCTCCTGGAGGTGCGCAAGCACGGCGGCATGATCGTGCCCGCCCCGGTCCAGGCGGCGACCGTCGCCGCACTCGCGGACGACGCGCACGTGGCCGAGCAGCGCGAGCGGTACGCGGCCCGGCGCTCGGCGCTGCGGGCGGCGCTGGAGGCCTACGGCTTCCGGATCGAGCACTCGGAGGCGAGCCTCTACCTGTGGGCGACCCAGGACCGTCCGTGCTGGGAGACCGTCGCCGAACTGGCCGGACTGGGCATCCTGGTGGCGCCCGGTGACTTCTACGGGCCGGCCGGCGACCGCTTCGTCCGGGTGGCGTTCACCGCGACCGACGAGCGGGTCGCCGCGGCCGTGGAGCGGCTGCGCGCGGCGCGCTGAGCGGACGTCGAAGGGC
Organism: Kitasatospora xanthocidica; assembly: GCF_014656195.1. GTDB lineage: Bacteria > Actinomycetota > Actinomycetes > Streptomycetales > Streptomycetaceae > Kitasatospora > Kitasatospora xanthocidica. The sequence continues at coordinate 114,998 of NZ_BNBY01000005.1, forward strand.
CGGCGTTCCGAGGAGGAACACCGGCCCTTCGGCATGCGGCACGGCCCGTGCGGGCCGGTGTCCGCACGGACCGTGCCGCGCGCGGACTACACCGGCAGGCCGCTGATGCTGCCGCCGTTCACGCCGCCCAGCAGCCCGCCGATCGGGCCGAGCGAGCCGGTGAGGCCGGACAGCGGGTTGTTCGGGCCGAGGTCGGCGCCGCCGAGGCGGTTGGCCGAGCCGTGCTCGGCCAGGCCCAGGACGTCGGCGCCGGGCAGGCCGCCCGGGACGGCGTGCTCGACCGAGCCGAGCGGCAGCGCGCGCTCCACCGAGCCCAGCGGGAGCGCGTCGGTGACGGCGTTGGTGCCGGGGACGGCGCCGGAGAGCTTGTCGGCGCCCGGCAGGGCCTGCGCGACGCCGCCCGCCTGGGCGAGCCCGCCGACCGGGCTGGAGCCGGCGTTGGCGCTGCGGGTGCCCATGCCCTTGCCGGTGACGGCCTCGCCGACCTTGCCGGCCAGCGCCGAGGCGACCTTCGGGGTGACGGCGGAGAGCTGGCCGGTGGTGGCGGCGGTCTGGTCGACCGGGGCGGTCAGCGAGCTGGCCTTCTCGTTCGCCTCGGGGAGCTGGTGGGCGACGATGTTGCCGGCCGCGTCGGCGGAGGCCGGTACGCCGGCGGCGACGGTGGCCGCGCCGGTGGTGCCGGCCGCCTGGCCGAGCTGGTGGGTGGTGTGCTGCAGGGTGGAACCGGTGTCGGTGTTGGTCAGCTGGCCCAACGGCGCCGCGAGGTCGCTCTTGGGCAGCAGGGCGTCCCCGCCCAGTGCGGACGCGGAGCCGGCCGCGACCAGCGGGGTCGCTCCGGCCGCCACGACGAGCGCGGCCTGGGCGATCCGACGCGTGAGGGGGTGAGACATGGGGCTCCTCGAAGGGGTCTGGGTCCGTCCCGTCCGCCCCTGGGACCGGGCGTGGACGACCGGGCGGACGACGTTGTTACCGCTTGAGAAGCCAGAAGGTTTCGGTCGGTGCAAGGAAACTTCCTGACCGACCATCGGATCGTAGGACTGCGGCGATGGTGCTCGCCGGACCCCGCCGGACGCCACCGGACCGGCCCCGGCCAAGGGGAGTGACGGTTCTCCGGCCGGGTCGCCGGAACGGGCGGCCGGTCCACCGGGGTTGACCGGAATCACCCGTCCGGCGGCAACCCGAACGTCAGTGCGTCATCCCTTGTCGGACGGGGCCAGGGTGACCTGGACGAGCTTGGTCGAGGTGCCCGAAGGCTGCGGCTGCCAGCCGTCCCCCGACTTCGTCTTGCGCCAGATCTTGCCGTCGTACGCGACCGTCGCGATGCCCAGCTGCTGGGCCTGGGCGACCGCCCAGTGGGCCACCTCCCAGCCGCTGGCCCGCTCGGCGTTCGCCCCGCCGTCGGCACCGGCGCCGGCGTCGGCGGAGGTCAGCGCGGCGGTCGCCGGGTCCGGGGTCAGCGAGACGGCGTTCTCGGCGCCCTTGATGGTCGAGGCGTAGCCGGTGGCCGGCGTGACCGTGCGGCCGAACTCCCGGCGCACCCGCTCGGACAGCACCTGGGCCCGGTCCGGTGCCGCCGCCGGGGTGGCGGAGGCGCCCGCGGTGGGGGAGCCGCCCGGGGTGGCGGAGGAGGAGTCCTCCGGGTCCGGCTTGGCGTAGTCGTGCACGATGCAGGAGAAGGACCCGGGCTCCCGGCCGGCCAGCGCCGAGGTGAGCAGCGTCGCCTTGGTCTCGTGCTTGGCGTAGGCCTGCGGGTAGCCGCTCTTCTGCACCGCCTGCGCGGCGTCGGTCAGCGGCAGCCGGGTGTAACCGGGGACCTTGACCAGGCCGTCCAGGAACTTGTTCGTGGCGTACACCGGGTCCGCGATCTGCGCCGGGGTGCCCCAGCCCATCGACGGCCGCTGCTGGAACAGGCCGATCGAGTCCCGGTCGCCGCCCGCGAGGTTGCGCAGCTTGGACTCCTGCATGGCGGTCGCCAACGAGATCGTGGTGGCCCGGTCCGGCAGCCCGCGCGAGCGCGCCACCGCGGCGATCGTGGCGGCGTTGGCGGCCTGCGGCAGCTCCAGGGTGCCGTTGCCGGCGGCGGTCTTCACCGTGCAGCCCTCGGACTCGCCCGGCTTGAAGCCGAACCACCAGATGCCGACCACGGCCAGGCCCGCGACCAGTGCGAGCCCGAGCAGCCCGACGATCACCATCAGCAGCGCGCGCAGCGGCCCGCGGCGGCGGGCGGGCGTCTCGTCCTCGCCCTGCTCCTCGCTGCTCCTTCTCCTGGCCACCGTCGCCCCTCTCGCGCCTGCACCTTGATCCGACACCGTACCCACTCGGACGGATGTGCGGCGCCCCCCGGTTGCTGCTATTCGCCCGCTCGCCTCCGGGCCGCTCGGATCCGGTGCCGACGGTCGGCGCTCCAATGCCCTCGTTCCTCGGGCCTCCTCGCTTCTCCCTTTCGGCACCGGCGCGGCCCTTCGGCTCGGGGCGGGGAAGCCGACCCGTGTCACAGAGCGACCACGGAGGGCATCCGGCGCGCGGACTAGGCTGGCGCCATGAGCAGCCCGAACCCGACGCCCCTGGACCTCACTCTCGACGGCGGCGCGCTGACCGCCCGCCTGGTCGACTTCCCCTCGGTGAGCGGCGACGAGCAGGCGCTCGCCGACGCCGTGGAGGCCGCGCTGCGCGGCTACCCGCACCTCACGGTGGACCGGTACGGCAACAACGTGGTCGCCCGGACGACCCTGGGCCGCGCCGAGCGGGTCCTGCTGGCCGGCCACCTGGACACCGTGCCGATCGCCGACAACCTGCCCTCGTACGTCGACGGGGACCTGCTCTACGGCTGCGGCACCTCGGACATGAAGTCCGGCGTGGCGGTCCAGCTGCGGCTCGCCGCCACCCTGCCCGAGCCCAACCGGGACCTCACCTTCGTGTTCTACGACTGCGAGGAGGTGGAGGCCCACCGCAACGGCCTCGGCCACCTCGCCAAGGAGCGCCCGGAGTGGCTGGCGGCCGACTTCGCGGTGCTGATGGAGCCCAGCGGGGCGATGGTCGAGGGCGGCTGCCAGGGCACCCTGCGGGCGCAGGTCCGGCTCACCGGGGTGCGCGCCCACGCGGCCCGCAGCTGGCTCGGCGACAACGCGATCCACCACGCCGCCGAGGTGCTCGGCCGGCTCGCGCGGTACGAGCCGCGCCGGGTGGAGATCGACGGCCTGGAGTACCGCGAGGGCCTGAACGCGGTGCGGATCGACGGCGGCGTGGCCGGCAACGTGATCCCGGACGAGTGCGTCGTCACGGTCAACTTCCGGTACGCGCCGGACCGTAGCGAGGCGGAGGCGGAGAAGCACGTGCGCGAGGTCTTCGACGGCTTCGAGCTGACCGTCACGGACTTCGCCCCGGGCGCCCTGCCCGGCCTCTCCCAGCCGGCCGCGCAGGCCTTCCTGGCGGCCACCGGCGGCCAGGCCCGGGCCAAGTTCGGCTGGACGGACGTCGCCCGGTTCAGCGCGCTGGGCGTCCCGGCGGTCAACTACGGCCCCGGCGACCCGAACCTCGCGCACAAGCGGGAGGAGCACTGCTCGCTGAGCGCCATCGCCGAGACCGAGCAGCGGCTGCGCGACTGGCTCACCGGCTGAGCGCCCGGCCGGCCGGCTGAGCCCGTGGCTCCGGACAGCTGATCCGATCACCGGTCGAACGCCACCTTCCGGTTGCCGAACCGACCTTCCCCCGTTGCCTGAAATCGGGGGAAGGCGGGCGTAGGGTTTCGTCATGACAGGCACAGGAGACGAAAAGCAGTACGGGCACGGCCCCGAGCAGGTCGGCGTGCCGCGGAAGAAGAAGGCCTGGCCCGAGAAGCAGAAGGGCCCGGTGCTGGTGCGCCGGGACCAGGTCGGCACGAGCACCACGGACCAGCGGCTGCTGGACACCACCGGCCCCACCGACTGGCTGCACACCGACCCGTGGCGGGTGCTGCGGATCACCTCCGAGTTCGTCGAGGGCTTCGGTGCCCTCGCCGAACTCCCTCCCGCGATCAGCGTCTTCGGCTCCGCCCGGACCCCGGCCGACTCGCCCGAGTACGAGGCCGGCATGGCCATCGGCCGGGCCCTCGCCGAGGCCGGCTACGCGGTGATCACCGGCGGCGGCCCGGGCGCGATGGAGGCCGCCAACCGGGGCGCCTCCGAGGCCGGCGGCCTCAGCGTCGGGCTCGGCATCGAGCTGCCCTTCGAGCAGGGCCTCAACGAGTTCGTCGACCTCGGGCTGAACTTCCGTTACTTCTTCGTCCGCAAGACGATGTTCGTGAAGTACGCGCAGGGCTTCGTGGTCCTGCCCGGCGGCCTCGGCACCCTGGACGAGCTGTTCGAGGCGCTCACCCTGGTGCAGACGAAGAAGGTCACCCGCTTCCCGGTGATCCTCTACGGCACCGCGTACTGGGGCGGCCTCTTCGAGTGGCTGAAGAACACCCTGGTCGCGCAGGGCAAGGCGGCCCCGCACGACCTGGAGCTGTTCCACATCACCGACGAGCTCGACGAGGTCATGAAGATCCTGGCCGACGCCCGCCGGCCCGCCAACGAGATCTAGGCGCTTCCCGGGCCACGCGCGCGAGCGAGCGTCGTCACGAGGCGAGCCGAGCGCCGTCAAAGGTGCTCAGGCCAGCCCCCGGCGGGCGACCGCCGGGGGGCGGGTACCCCGGATCGAGGCGACCATGTCCAGCACCTGGCGGGTCTCCGCGACCTGGTGCGCCCGGTAGACCCGTGCGCCGAGCCAGGCGGAGACCGCTGTGGTCGCCAGGGTGCCGAGCAGCCGCTCGTTCACCGGCTTGTCCAGGGTCTCGCCGACGAAGTCCTTGTTGGAGAGCGAGACCAGCACCGGGAAGCCGGTCGCGGTCATCTCCGGCAGCCGCCGGGTCGCCTCCAGCGAGTGCCGGGTGTTCTTGCCGAAGTCGTGGCCCGGGTCGATGATCACCGCGTCCCGCCGTACGCCCAGCTCCACCGCGCGCTCGGCCAGTCCCACGGTGACCCGCAGGATGTCCGCCATCACGTCCTCGTACCCGGTCCGGTGCGGACGGGTGCGCGGCTCGGCGCCGCCGGCGTGGGTGCAGACCAGCCCGACGTCGTGGCGGGCGGCCACCTCGGCGAGCTTCGGGTCCACCCCGCCCCAGGCGTCGTTCAGCAGGTCCGCGCCCGCCTCGCAGACCGCCTCGCCGACCTCGTGCCGCCAGGTGTCCACGCTGATCACGGCCTCGGGGTGGCGCTTGCGCAGCTCGGCCACGAAGGGCACCGTGCGCCGCAGCTCCTCCTCGACCGTGACCTCGTCGCCCGGCCCGGCCTTCACCCCGCCGATGTCCAGGATCGCCGCGCCCTCGGCCACCGCCCGGTCGGCGGCCGCGAAGGCGGCCTCGTCGGCGAAGGTCGCGCCCTTGTCGAAGAACGAGTCCGGCGTCCGGTTGACGATCGCCATGATCACCAGTTCGTCGTCACCGAATTCCCGCGGTCCCAGGCGCAGTGCCACCGATGTCTCCTCCAGAGCTCCTGCGGGTGCGATGATGGCCCCCGGCCTCACTAAGGGACCATGCTGTCATGATCAGTCTGGTTCCCTGGCACCTCGACGAAGGCCGACCGGGAGTTCGGGAGGACAGCTCGTGTTCTGGGTGATCGTGGTCGCCATGGCCGTGGTGGTCGGCGGCGCCGCCCTGGTGGCGCTCGGCGGGGGCGGCTCGATGCCGGAGGCGGTCCCGGACCGCATCTCCGCACGGCTCCCGCAGGACCGCCCGCTGGGCAAGGCGGACGTGGACGAGCTGCGCCTGCCGATGGCGCTGCGCGGCTACCGGATGGACGAGGTGGACGACGTCCTGGACCGCCTGGGCGCCGAACTCGCCTACCGCGACGCGCGGATCGCCGAGCTGGAGGCCGCCGCCCACCTGCGCGGCGCGGTCGAGGCGACCGGCGCCCCCGACCCGGCGGCCGAACCGCTGCCCGGCCTGGAGCAGTTCGCCAAGGTCGTCGAGCCGGCCGTCGCCCTCACCAAGCCGTCCTTCACCGAGTCGTCCGCCGACGAGCCGGTCCCGGCCCCCGAGGACGCGAAGCCGGTGACGGAGCAGTGACGGCCCCGGCGGACGGCGCGGTGCTCGGCGCGGACGGGCTGCGGCGCTGCGCCTGGGGCGATTCCACCGACGACTACCGGGTCTACCACGACACCGAGTGGGGCCGTCCGGTGCACGGTGACGACGCGCTGTTCGAGCGGGTCTGCCTGGAGGCCTTCCAGTCCGGCCTGTCCTGGCTGACCATCCTGCGCCGTCGCGAGGGCTTCCGGGCCGCGTTCGCCGGCTTCGAGATCGCCAGGGTCGCCGAGTTCGGCGAGGCCGACAAGGAGCGGCTGCTCGCCGACGCCGGGATCATCCGCAACCGGGCCAAGATCGAGGCGGCGATCGCCAACGCGCGGGTCGCCCGCGACCTGGACGGTGGTCTGGATGCGCTGATCTGGGGTTTCGCCCCTGAGCCGGACCGGCCGGCCCCCCGCCGGCTGAGCGAGGTGCCGGCCGTCACGCCCGAGTCGACGGCGCTGGCCAAGGCGCTGAAGAAGGCGGGTTTCCGCTTCGTCGGCCCGACCACCGCCTACGCCCTGATGCAGGCCTGCGGCCTGGTGGACGACCACCTGGCGGACTGCCACGTCCGCACCGGCCGCACCGGCGCGAAGTAGCCGGGGGCCGACGGGCCCCCGGCGGTCTCAGCGGCCCACGTACTTCGGCTTCTCCTTGGCGATGAAGGCGCGCACCGCGATCCGGTGGTCCTCGCTCTCGCCGGCCAGCGTCTGCAGCTCGTCCTCCTTGTCGAGGAGTTCGGACAGCGAGTGCGAGGCGCCGTACGCCAGCGACTCCTTGATGGCGCCGTAGGCGACGGTCGGGCCCTCGGCCAGCTCGCGGGCGAAGACCCGTGCGGTGGCGGCGAGTTCCTCGGCCGGCACCACCTTGGTGGCCAGGCCCAGCTCCATCGCCTCGGCGGCCTTGACCGTCCGGGGCAGCATCAGCAGCTCGGTGGCCTTGGCGTGCCCGACCAGGCGGGGCAGGGTCCAGGAGGCGCCCGAGTCGGCGGTGAGGCCGATCCCGGCGAAGGCGGTGTTGAAGCCGGCCCGGTCGGACAGGATCCGGAAGTCGCAGGCGAAGGCCAGCGAGGCGCCCGCGCCGGCCGCCACCCCGCCGACGGCGGCGACGGTCGGCTTGCGCATCCCGGCCAGCGCCCGGGTCAGCGGGTTGTAGTGCTCGGCGACGGTGCGCAGCGCGCCCTCGCCGGTCTCCTCGGCGCGCTTCAGCAGCGCCAGGTGCTCGTTCAGGTCCTGCCCGACGCAGAACGCGCGCTCGCCCGCCCCGGTCAGCAGCACCGCCCGCACCGCCGGGTCCTCGGCAGCGGCGACCACGGTGTCGCGCAGCGCGACCTTGGTGGCGACGTCGAGGGCGTTCATCGCCTCCGGACGGTTGATGGTGATCACGGCCAGGCCGCCGTCGAGCTCGTACAGCACGGAGTCGGACATGGGTGAGGGCTCCCTGGTGATCGTCGTGGTGTCGGTGTCGTGTGTCAGGATGCCGGAGCATGCGGTGGCCTGGGGAGTGTGAGGTATCGCACCTTCCGGCCGCGTCCACACCGCCGCCACGCCGGGGCTTATGACGTGAATTGGGGCGGTTGGGTGCGGTCCGGCCGAGGTTGCACCGAGAGTGATGTTGGTCATCAGCCCGTGGCATGCGGGATAATGGCTTCCGATCAATGCGTTCGATACCGGCGGTGGACGGACTGCCGGTGCGTAGCTGAGCGGTTGCAGGAAGGGGAACGAGCATGGCGGCCATGAAGCCGCGGACGGGTGACGGCCCGCTCGAAGTCACCAAAGAGGGACGGGGCATCATCATGCGCGTTCCGCTCGAAGGCGGCGGGCGCCTTGTGGTGGAGCTCACGCCTGACGAGGCCGACGCCCTGGGCGAGGCCCTGAAGAAGGCCTGCGGCTGACCGCAGCGGGTGCTCACCATCTCCCTGGAGATGTGCTGCCGGGCCCGGGTACGACGTCATGTCGGCCCGGGTCCGCGCGTTTTCCGGCCCGCCCGGACCCGCTCGCGGCGGTGGACCGGCGTCTGACGGCCCCCCGGCGCCCGGCGGTGCCCGGCGGGTCGTCGCCTAGCGTTTGACCGCGCAGAGCAGGCCGTCCGAGACCGGCAGCAGGGCCGGCAGCAGCGCCTCGCTCTCCCGTACGTCCCGGACCAGGTCCCGGACCGCGCCGGTCTGCGGGTCCTGCAGCTCCGGCTCGGCCAGCCGGCCCTCCTGGAAGACCCCTTCGAAGCAGACCATCCCGCCCGGCCGCAGCAGCCGCAGCGACTCCAGCAGGTACTCGCGCGACTCGGCCGGATCGCCGTCGCAGAACACCAGGTCGTACTGGCCGTCGGCGAGCCTGGGCAGCACGTCCAGGGCCCGGCCCGGTATGAACCGGGAGCGGTTGGCCGCGAACCCGGCCGCCTGGTACGCCTCGCGGGCCAGCTGCTGGCGCACCGGCTCCGAGTCGACCGTGGTGAGCACGCCGTCCGGCCGCATCCCGCGCAGCAGGTAGACGCCGGACACCCCCGTGCCGGTGCCGATCTCGGCCACCGCCTTGGCGTCCAGCGCGGCCGCCAGGAGGCGCAGACAGGCCCCGCCGCTGGGGCCGATCGCGCGTATGCCGGTGCGCGCGGACTGGGCCCGGGCGTAGGTGAGCACCGCGTCCTCGCCCACGTAGGTGTCGGCGAGGGCCGCTCGCGCGGGCCCGAACTCGCTGATGGCTGCCTCTTTCGGAGCCCCGGGTGGCGGCCCGGTGCCGGGGGATGTCGATATTTCCTGCCACAGATTACTGGCCGGGCGGGAACCGCGTACTGCGGCGGGCCGTTGTGATGAAGGACCGGGTGCGGGAGACCTCCCGGGCACTTTTATCCGGGCTTGACGGGTGAGGTGGATATGGTGGTGGCCCTGCTGGGCAGAAGAGCCGACCGAGGAGGTGTGGCCGAGGGCGACGTCCCCGTGCGGCGGCACTCCCGCGGCACCGCGTCGATCCGTACGCCGAAGCCCGTGATGAACCAGCCTGCGCACTCCGACCTGGACCAGCCCGCCGCCGTGACGCCGGCCGCCGGGACCGCCGAGGCCCCCGCCCTCGCCACGTTCGCCGAGGGGCCTGACGCGCAGACCTGGACTCCGCCCTCCTGGGAGGAGATCGTCGAGGCGCACAGCGCCCGCGTCTACCGGCTCGCCTACCGTCTGACGGGCAACCAGCACGACGCCGAGGACCTCACCCAGGAGGTCTTCGTCCGGGTGTTCCGTTCGCTGTCCACCTACACCCCCGGCACGTTCGAGGGCTGGCTGCACCGGATCACCACCAACCTCTTCCTGGACATGGTCCGCCGCCGCCAGCGCATCCGTTTCGACGCGCTCGGCGAGGACGCGGCCGAGCGGCTCGCCTCCCGCGAGCCCAGCCCGGCCCAGCACTTCAGCGACACCCACTTCGACGCCGACGTGCAGCAGGCCCTGGACACCCTGGCGCCGGAGTTCCGCGCCGCCGTGGTGCTCTGCGACATCGAGGGCCTGTCGTACGAGGAGATCGCCGCCACGCTGGGCGTCAAGCTCGGCACCGTCCGCAGCCGCATCCACCGCGGCCGCTCGCACCTGCGCGCCGCGCTCAAGCACCGCGCCCCCGGCTCGGCCCCCGGCCGTGAGCGCCGCGGCGGCTCGGAGGAGCCGGTGCCGGTCGGCGTCGGCGCGGTCGAGGCCGCGGTCGCGCCCGGTGGGCGCGGACGGAGGCGATCGTGAGCGGAACCAGCCGGTCCGGCTCGGACCGTCCGGACACGTCCGGCCGGTCCCTGTCCCGGCGGAGCTGGGCGCTGCCGGGCCGTCGCGGTGCCGACGACCCCGGTGAGCCCGTGCTGCCCGCACTGGCGCTGCCCGCCGACACGGCCCTGCACGCGCTGCCGGTACGGCCGGTGGAGCCCGCCGCCGAGGAGCACCACCTCGGGGACCGCCTCTCCGCGTTCCTGGACGGCGAACTCGGCCACGACTCGCGCGAGCGCGTCCAGGCGCACCTGGCGACCTGTCCGCAGTGCCTCGCCGAGGCCGACGAGGGCCGGGGCGTCAAGCACCTGCTGACCCGCACCGCCCCGCCCGGCCCCTCCTCCGCGCTGATGGCCCGGCTGATGGCCGTCGGCAACCTCCCCGAGGACGACCCGGCGGGCGGCGACTGGCCGTCCGGGCGCGGGCGCCGCGATGACGACGACGACCTGCCCGGCGGCGGGGTCGCCGCCACCGGCACGCTCGGCGGCAGCCGGCTCACCGGCGGCTCCTTCGGCCGCGGCGCCGGGGCCTCCTTCGGCGCGGGCGCGCTGGGCGCCGACGCGCCCGTGCCCGGGGTCGACCCGCGGGCCTTCGGCCGCGGCGCGGTGCTGCGGCCGCTGATGGGCCGGCGCACCGCCCGTCCCGAGCCGGACGCCGGACCGGACCCCGGGGTCCGTACGCAGCCGTCCGCGGCCGCCCTGCGCCCCCCCGCGCGCGGGCGCCGCCTGGTCTTCGCCGCCGCGGGCGCCTTCTCGGTCGCCGCGGTCACGCTCGGTGGCGTCGGCGGGCTTTCCCCGCAGGGCGAGGAGCGGCACGGCACCACCGTCAGCCCGGCCGGCGGCAACGTCGGCACCGGCCGCGGTGGCGGGCTCGTCCCGATGAACGCGCAGGTCCCGGTGGACTTCCCCGGCCGCCCGGTCGCCGCGACCCGCGGCGCCTCCCCGCCGCCCACCCCGGAGCGCTTCCTCGGCGGCATCGCCGCCCTGCGCCAGCAGACCCGCTAGAGCGCCCCCGGAGGGCGCCGGCACCCGGGCTCGACGCACCAGGCCACCGGCAGGTCTTTACCACGGCTTCATCGCAGCGTGGACCAGGGACTCGCCGGTGGCCATTACCCTGTAGGAACCGTCGTCCGGCGAGCTAGGGAGCAAAGGTGTTCAGCGACGTAGGCGGGCTGGAGATCCTCACCCTGATCGTCATGGCGATCATCATCTTCGGCCCGGACAAGCTCCCGAAGCTGATCCAGGACACCATGGGCTTCATCCGGAAGATCCGTTCCTTCGCCGACAACGCGAAGGAGGACATCCGCAGCGAGCTCGGCCCCGAGTTCCAGGACTTCGAGTTCGAGGACCTCAACCCCAAGACCTTCGTCCGCAAGCAGCTCATGGGCGGCCAGGAGGACCCGCTGGGCCTCAAGGACATGAAGGACTCGCTGGACATCCGCTCCGTCCTGGACGACAAGCCCGCGGCGCCGGTGAACGGCCGCACCGGCAGTGTCAGCTTCGAGAAGTCCGCCGCCCCGGCACCCGCCTCCGCGGGGGTCCCGCTGGCGGCCGGCGAGCGGCCCCCGTTCGACCCCGACGCCACCTGACCCGTCCTCCAGGGCGCTCCGGCAGCGCGCCACCGCCCCGCCCGGCCGCCCGGCTGAGCGGGGCGGTGGTGCGTGCGCCGCTATTGTGCTGATTGTTCCCGCTGAGCCGTCCGTCACATTCCGCACTGTCGCGGACCAGGAACGGCCCCCGGGAACGCCGCGGTACGCCACCATGGGAGCGCGCCACGGCAGGCAAACGTGCGTTTGAGGAGGCCCGGGGATGGACGCGACGAGTCAGACGGGAGGGGCGACGGCCACGGCCGGCGGCCCGGTGGTCGGCGGACAGGCCGGCCCGGCGGACCCGCTGGTGCCCTACCTGTCCGCCGACTTCCCCTGGTACGGGCTGGACGACGGCTGGACCGGCCGCCGCTACCTGATGCAGGCGGGCGCCGGCACCCGCGCCACGGGCAGCGTCGACTACGGCTCGCTCGGCCACGGCGACGAGCCGGCCAAGCAGTACGAGCCGCGCGACATGCGGAAGTTCGCGGCCGTGGTCACCGTCGCCCGCCGCGACAGCCGGCGCAGCGCCGACAACACCGGCACCCTGGAGGCGACCAGCGCCTCCTCCGCGGCCTGGCTGGCCGGCTCCGGCCTGCTCGCCGCGACCTGGCCGGGCCAGCTGGACCGCGCGCTGCGCCAGGACTGGCTGGACCAGCAGAGCAGCCTCGCCTGGGACCTCGCCGACGACCTGGCGGGCCCCGGCTGGTCCACCCTCAGCCTGCCGGTCAACGGCCTGCCGCAGCCCTTCCGCTACCGCGAGTCCGAGTACGGCTGGGTGCTGGCGGGCGAGGCCCCCGGTGTCCTGCTCGGCGCCTACGGCCGCGGCGTCAGCGCCTACGGCGTCGGCTTCTGCACCGTCCCGGACCTGGGCAGCTACACCAGGCCGTAGGACTCGCGGGTACGACGGAGGGGGCCGGTGATCATCACCGACCCCCTGCTGTCACTCGCCCGCTCGCCTCCGGGGCGGGGCGGGCGTCACCGCCTCAGAACTTGTTCTTGGGCGTCAGTCCGAGCGACATCCCGGACAGTCCGCGCTGGCGGCCGCCGAGCTTGCCGGCCACCGCGCGCAGGGCGGCGCCGGCTGGGGAGTCGGGCGCGGCGAGCACGACCGGGCGGCCGTCGTCGCCGCCCTCGCGCAGGCGCACGTCGATCGGGATCGAGCCGAGCACCGGGACGGTCGCACCGACCGTGCGGGTGAGCGCGTCCGCGACGGTCTGGCCGCCGCCGGTGCCGAAGACGTCGATCATCTCGTCGCAGTGCGGGCACGGCATGCCGGACATGTTCTCGATCACGCCGACGATCTTCTGGTGGGTCTGCACCGCGATGGTGCCGGCCCGCTCGGCCACCTCGGCGGCGGCCATCTGCGGGGTGGTGACGATCAGGATCTCCGCGTTGGGGACCAGCTGGGCCACCGAGATCGCGATGTCGCCGGTGCCGGGCGGCAGGTCCAGCAGCAGCACGTCCAGGTCGCCCCAGTACACGTCGGCGAGGAACTGCTGGAGCGCGCGGTGCAGCATCGGGCCGCGCCAGACCACCGGGGCGTTGCCCGGGGTGAACATGCCGATCGAGATGACCTTCACGCCGTTCGCCTGCGGCGGCATGATCATGTCCTGGACCTGGGTCGGCTTGCCCTCGACGCCCAGCATGCGCGGCACGCTGTGGCCGTAGATGTCGGCGTCCACGACGGCGACCTTCAGGCCGTCCGCGGCCATCGCGGCCGCCAGGTTGACGGTCACCGAGGACTTGCCGACGCCGCCCTTGCCGGAGGCGACGGCGTAGACGCGGGTCAGGGTGCCCGGCTTGGCGAACGGGATCTCCCGCTCGGGGGCGCCGCCGCGCAGCAGCTGGGAGAGCTCCTTGCGCTGCTCGTCGCTCATCACGTCGAGCTCGACCTCGACGCCGGTCACGCCGGCCACCTTGCCGACCGCCTCGCGGACCCGGGTGGTGATGGTGTCGCGCATCGGGCAGCCGGAGACCGTCAGGTAGACCGCGACGCGCACCGCGCCGCCCTCGGCGATCTCGACCGATTTCACCATGCCGATCTCGGTGATCGGGCGGTTGATCTCCGGGTCGTTGACGGTCGCCAGCGCCTGGCGTACGGACTCCTCCGTGACGCCGGCCGCGACCTCTGTCTCGTTGGCCATGCCTTGATGGTACGGCGCCGGGCGAACCGCTTAACCCGCCGGTAGCGTGCCGCCGGTCACAGCGGCTCGGGGGCGTCCCGGCGCTCCTCGATCTCCCTGAGCAGGGACTGCAGTTCGGAGCGGATACCGCTCATCTCGGAGGCGATGAAGGCGCGGGTGGCCACCTCGCCGAGTCCGTGCCGCAGGGCCGCGACCTCCCGGGTGAGGTACTCGGTGTCCGCGATGTTGCGGTCGCTGCGGGCCCGGTCCTGCTCCATGTTGACGCGGTCCCGGTTGTCCTGGCGGTTCTGCGCCAGCAGGATCAGCGGGGCCGCGTACGAGGCCTGCAGCGACAGCGCCAGGGTCAGGAAGATGAACGGGTACTCGTCGAAGCGGACGGTGGCCGGCAGCAGGGTGTTCCACGCTATCCAGACGACCACCACCACCGTCATCCAGACGATGAACCGCCCGGTGCCGAGGAAGCGGGCGATCCGCTCGGAGAGGACGCCGAAGGCCTCCGGGTCGTAGGAGGGCAGCGAGAGCAGGCCGGGCCGTTCGGTGCGCGGCTGGTCGAGCCGGGTGCGGCCGGTGCCGGTGATCGGGGTGGTCTCGGCCCGCCGTTCGCGGCCGCCCTCGCGGGTGCGCAGCTCGCGCAACTGGCGGAGCTGGCGCAGCTCGCCCTGGAGGCGCCGGCGCGCCGAGTCGTCCGGGCGGCCGTTGCGGTCACCGTCCACCGGTCACCCCTTCCCTGTGGTCCTGCCGGTCGTGCCGGTCCTGCCGGTCGTCGTCGGCGTGCAGTGCGGCGTCGCGCCAGTCGTCCGGCAGCAGGTGGTCGAGGACGTCGTCGACGGTCACCGCGCCGAGCAGGTGGTCCGCCTCGTCCACGACCGGCGCGGCGACCAGGTTGTAGGTCGCCAGGTAGCTGGTGATCAGGGACAGCGGGGTGTCCGGCGGCAGCGGGTCCAGGTCGTCGTCGACGAGCGAGCCGACCAGGACGTACGGGGGTTCGCGCAGCAGCCGCTGGAAGTGCACGGTGCCCAGGTAGCGGCCGGTCGGGGTCTCGTTCGGCGGGCGGCAGACGAAGACCTGGGCGGCGAGCGCGGGCTTGTGGTCCCTGATCCGGACCCGGGCCAGCGCCTCGGCGACCGTCGCGTCCGGCTCCAGGACGACCGGCTCGGTGGTCATCAGACCGCCGGCGGTGTCCTCCTCGTAGGTCAGCAGGCGGCGCACCGGCGCGGCCTCGTCCGGCTCCATCAGCTGGAGCAGCCGTTCGGCCTCGTCGCCGGGCAGTTCGGAGAGCAGGTCGGCGGCGTCGTCCGGGTCCATCGCCTCCAGGACGTCGGCGGCGCGCTCCTCCTTGAGCTTGCCGATGATCTCGACCTGGTCGTCCTCGGGCAGCTCCTCCAGGACGTCGGCCAGCCGCTCGTCGTCCAGCGCGGCGGCCACCTCGGCGCGGCGCTTGGCGGACAGGTGGTGCATCACGCTGGCGAGGTCGGCGGGGCGCAGCTGCTCGAACGTGGCGAGCAGGTTGGCCGCGCCCTGGTCCTGCTCGGGCAGCGAGAAACCGGTGACGTCCTGCCAGTCCAGGGTGAGCCGCTCGCCCTTGCCCTTGCGCAGCCGGCCGGCCCGGCCGAGCTGGACGAAGACCTTGCTGATCTCCCACTCGCGCAGCCGGGTCTGCACCATGCCGACGTCCAGCACGGTGACGTCCTCACCGGTCTTGGACCAGGTGACGGTGCGGTCGAGCAGTTCGGCGAGGACCAGGGTCTCGGACGGGCGCTGCTCGAAGCGGCGCAGGTTGATCACGCCGGTGGTGAGCACCTGGCCGGACTCCAGGCTGGTGATCCGGGTCATCGGCAGGAAGATCCGGCGCCGGCCGACCACTTCGACCACCAGACCGAGCACGCGCGGCGGGCGCCCGCCGAGCCGCAGCGAGACGACCACGTCCCGGACCCGGCCGACCTGGTCGCCGTTCGGGTCGAAGACCGCGATGGTGGACAGGTGGGAGATGAAGACCCGGGTGCTTGGCCCTGCCATGAACTCCCTCGACTCGCTCGACGCCGTTCGCGGTGCGCGGGTGTCGCCGGGGCGCACCCGGGGCCAAATCTACCCGCGAGTGCGGAGCCCGGCCCGACGAGGCACCGTAGCGGTCCTCGGCGACCTCGGCGTGAACCTTTAACGGCGCTTGAACAGCAGTTTGGGCAGGCCGGCCGGGATCGGGCGGCGGGTGGTGGCCCCGGTGGGCATCGGCTGGGCGGCGTGCGAGCCGTCCGGCATCGCGCCGGGGTGCTCGGTGAGCGGCCCGGTGGGCTCCAGCCGCAGCACCCGGCACTCGCGGGCCCAGCGCTCGGTGATCGTGTCGGTGTCGGGCGCGTTCAGCCGCTTGCCCTTGAGCTCCTCGACGGCGCCCAGCCAGGCCTCGCCGCCCGGCGGCAGTTCGACCACCCGGGCGCTCCAGCCGGTCAGCCGGCCGCCCTTGTCCTTGCTGCGGACGGTCACCACGGCCCCGGCGCCGGGGGTCAGACCGTGCAGCGGCTGCTCGCCGCCCTCGCCGACCACCACGACCGCGCCGTCGTGCCAGGCGTGCCACAGCGGCCGGGCCTGCTCCTGCCCGTCCGCGCGCACCCAGAGCAGACCGGACTTCTTCGCGGCCTCCTCCAGCAGGGCCTGGTCGAGGAAGGCGTCGGCGGGCGCGGCGGCGGGCGTACGGTCCATGGCCGACAGCGTACGGGTTTCCGCCCCTTTCCCGTCCGCCGGACGTCTCAGCCCCCGGGCGACAGTTCCATTGGCGCGCCACGGGCCTTACCGTATGAGCCGCCCCAGCCACCGCGACCAGCAGAGGAGCGCCGTGCCCGCCGCCCGGCCCGCGACCGCCCCCGCCCCCGCTTCCGCACCCGCCGCCGACGCGCGCCCGACGCACCCGCTCCCCACCCTCGACCTGCTGCTGCTCGCCGTCTCGATCGGCGGCATCTCGCTGTCCGGCCCGCTGATCAGCGCCACCGCCGCGCCCGCGCTGGCGATCGCCTTCTGGCGCAACGTCATGTCGGTGGGCGTCCTCGGCCCGTACGCGCTGCTGCGCCACCGTGCCGAACTGCGCGGGATCGGCCGCCGGGCGTTGCTGCTCGCGATCGCCGCCGGGACACTGCTCGGCGTCCACTTCGCGCTGTGGATGCCCAGCCTGCGGATGACCTCGGTGGCCTCGGCCACCGCCCTGGTCACCACCACCCCGCTGTGGACCATCCTGCTGATGCGGCTGATGGGCGTCCGGGCGCCCCGAATGGTCTGGCTGGGCACGGTCGTGGCCTTCGCCGGCGTGCTGGTGCTGACCGGGGTCGACCTGTCGCTCTCCCCCCGCGCGCTGCTCGGCGACGCGCTCGCGCTGGCCGCCGGACTGGCCGCGGCCGGGTACATGCTGCTGGGCGCCGAGGTCCGCAAGACCGTCAGCACCACCGGGTACACCCTGGTCTGCTATGCCACCACGGCGGTGGTCCTGCTCGGCATCTGCCTGGTCGCCGGGACCCCGCTGGCCGGGTGGCCGGCCGGGGTGTGGTGGCAGATCGTGCTGCTGATGGTCGCCGCCCAGCTGCTCGGCCACTCGCTTAGCAACCGGGTGGTGCGCACCCTCGGACCGTCGGTCACCTC
Source organism: Kitasatospora xanthocidica (assembly GCF_014656195.1). Lineage (GTDB taxonomy): Bacteria > Actinomycetota > Actinomycetes > Streptomycetales > Streptomycetaceae > Kitasatospora > Kitasatospora xanthocidica. The sequence goes on from NZ_BNBY01000005.1 coordinate 132,160, forward strand.
CACCGCGATCCTGCTGGAGACCCCGGGGGCGGCGCTGATCGCGGCCCTCTGGCTGGGGCAGTGGCCGCCGGCGGCCGCGTACCCGGCGGTGGTGGTGATCCTGCTCGGGCTGGTCCTGGTCGCCCGCGGCGGTCGGCGCTGACGCCTGCCGCGGTCGGCGCCGACGCCTGCCGCGGTCGGCGTGAGAGCCCGCAGAGCCGCCGGAGCCGTCAGAGCCAGCCGTTGCGGCGGAACCCCCGGTACATCCCGACGCAGATCAGCACGATCGCGCCGAGCACCGTCGGGTAGCCGTACTTGTGGTGCAGCTCCGGCATGTACTCGAAGTTCATGCCGTAGACGCCGGTGATCATGGTGGGCACCGCGAAGATCGCCGCCCAGGCGGTGATCTTGCGCATGTCCTCGTTCTGCGCCACCGAGACCTGCGCCAGGTTGGCCTGCAGCAGCGAGTTCAGCAGCTCGTCGAAGCCGTGCACCTGCTCGGCGACCCGGGCCAGGTGGTCGGCGACGTCCCGGAAGTACTTCTGGATGTCCGGGTCCACCAGGCGCTGCAGCGGCTCGGACAGCTGCTGCATCGGGCGCAGCAGCGGTACCACGGCGCGCTTGAACTCCAGGACCTCGCGCTTGAGTTGGTAGACCCGGCCGACGTCGGAGCTGCGGCCGCCCTTGGCCGAGAAGACGCCGTACTCGATCTCGTCCACGTCGTTCTGCAGCCGCTCGGCGACCAGCAGGTAGTTGTCCACCACGTGGTCGGCGATCGCGTGCAGCACCGCTGCGGGGCCCTTGGCGAGCAGCCCGGTCTCGTCCGCGTCGGCCTCCAGGCGGTGGCGCAGCTCCTGGAGCGAGCCGTGGCCGCCGTGCCGGACGGTGATCACGAAGTCCCGCCCGGCGAACACCATCAGTTCGCCGGTCTCCACCACCTCGCTGGTGGGCGTGAGCTGGTCGTGCTCGACGTAGCGGATCGTCTTGAAGACGGCGAACAGCACGTCGTCGTAGCGCTCGACCTTGGGCCGCTGGTGCGCGTGCACCGCGTCCTCGACCGCGAGCGGGTGCAGCCCGAAGCGCTGGGCGATCCCCTCGAACTCCGCCTCGGTCGGCTCGTGCAGCCCGATCCAGCTGAACGAGCCGGTGCCCTCCGGGAGTTGCTGCTCGGCCTTGACCCGGCGGGCGGCCTCGCGCGGGCTGCAGGTCACGCCCTTGCGCTTGCCGTGCTGGTAGACCGCGCAGTCGACGACCGCCGAGCCGGCGCCCTCGGGCAGGACGTCGTACACCCCGGACGCGCCGCGGCGGCGGTTGGTGCGGACGGCGGCACGCAGGCTGTTGATCATCGACATGGCAGGCTCCCAGGGGCAGGGAGCCGTCGCAGGGCGGCGCGGAAGGAGAAACGTTCGGCCGCGGTACGACGGCGAAGAACACCGGTGACAGGGGGATGGATGTGCTCTCCCGGCCGGTCCGTCCGCCGTGGGCCTGCGCCCGGGGCTACCGCGGCTGAATCAGCCGATTGGGCCTGCGGGGCGCGGGGTACGGGGAAGTCGGGGCCGGGCAGAGCTGCCGGTACTGCATGGTCGGCCGGTATCCACCGCAACCACCTCCTTCGCGCCGCCGCCCCGGAACGGAAGAATTCCGGTGGCCAGTCGCTCACCCTAACATCTGACCGGCCATCGGCGCCGAGGGGTTCCCCAGGCTTTACTGGTCCTTGACGGGCCGACCCTCCGGGACGCCCGCACGCGGCCCCCGTGCCCCCGCGGGTTACGCTCACCGGCATGGCCCACGACTTCCCGCTCTTCGGCGATCCCCACGGCGGCAGCTCCCCGGAGCTCTCCCGGGAGGCGGTGCTGGCCGCCGTCGAGGCCCGGCTGATCGCCACCTTCGGCGAACCGAGCGGCCGCGCCGCGGTCACCTTCCTCGGCACCGACCGGATCGAGGTGCTGCGCTTCGGCCCCGACGCCGAGGGCCTGGTGCGGTACGCCACGCTCGGGATGGCCGCCGCGCCGATGGCCGACCCGACCGCCGCGGTCGCCGACCAGCTGCGCGGCCCGCGCGTCGAACTGCTGCTGACCGTGCGCGGCGGGCGCGACGGCGTCCTGCGCAGCCTGGCCACCTTCGCCGCGACCCCGCAGGTCGAGGGCCTGGTGGTGGCCCCGGGCGGTTCGCTGGACCTCGGCGCCCCGCTCTGGGACGGCGCGCCCTTCACCTCGGTGCTGGCCGCCGAACCGGGCGGTCTGGTCGAGGACCTGGAACTGGCCGAGCCGGCCGAGCCGGTCCGCTTCCTGCCGCTGCTGCCGATGACGCCCAACGAGGCGGGCTGGAAGCGGGTGCACGGCGCGGCCGCGCTCCAGGAGCGCTGGCTGAACCAGGGCACCGACCTGCGCGATCCGGAGCGCCGGGGCGTCCGGCTGGACTGACGGGGGCCGGCGGCGTTCCTTGCTGACGACCGCTCAGGCAGGTCGTGGGCGGGTCCCGTTCAGCGGGACCGGCCAGGGCGTGCGGGGTGCGCCCACACGCCCCCGCTGCGCCCCGCGCACCGGAGCGCGGCGGTCCGTACGCTCAGCGCTCGATCGGCTTCGCGCCGGTGGCCTGCGCCAGCAGCGCCTCGTACACCGCCGGGTCGGTGGTGTGCTCGCCGAGCCGGACGGTCTTGCGGGTGCCGTGGTAGTCGCTGGAGCCGGTGACCAGCAGGCCCAGCTCGCCGGCCAGACCGCGCAGCCGCACCCTGGTCTCCTCGTCGTGGTCGGTGTGGTCGACCTCCAGCGCGGCCAGCCCGGCCGCCGCGAGCTCGGCGATCACCGCGTCCGGGACCGTCCGGCCGCGCTTCACCGCGCCGGGGTGCGCGAACACCGGCACCCCGCCGGCCGCCCGGACCAGCCGGATCGCCTCGATCGGGTCCGTCTCGTGCTTGCGGACGTCCGCCCGGCCGCCGTTGGCCAGCCACTGCGGGGTGAAGGCGTCCGAGACGGTGGCCACCACGCCCGCCTCGACCAGCGCGCTGGCGATGTGCGGCCGGCCGACCGAGCCGGCGCCCGCGATCCGTTGCACCTGGTCCCAGTCGATGTCCGCGCCGAGCTCCCGGCAGCGCTCGACGATCGCCCGCCCGCGCCGGAACCGGTCGGTGCGCACCAGCTCCCGCTCGGCCGCGAACTCCGGCTCCTCGGGGTCGAACAGGTACGCCAGCAGGTGCATGCTGACGCCGTCCACCACGCAGGACAGCTCGGCGCCCGGGACGACGGTCAGCCGGGTGCCCCCGGGCAGCGCGTGCACCGCCCCGGCGGCCTCGGCGTGGCCGGCCACGGTGTCGTGGTCGGTGAGCGCCACGACGTCGAGGCCCGCGGCGACCGCCGCCGCGACCAGCTCGGCCGGGCTGTCGGTGCCGTCGGAGGCGTTGCTGTGGGCGTGCAGGTCGATGCGCACGGGGCGGCTCCTGGGGGCTCGTGGGTGCCGCCAGGATAGGCCGTCCGGGCGAGCCCGGCCGGGGTCGGCCGAGCCGCCGGGCAGCCGCAGGGGGTCAGCCGAGCAGCCGGGGGGAGAGCGCCCCGCAGGGCAGCAGGTCCAGTTCGGCACCGGCCTCCCGCAGATCGGTCAGCACCAGCTCGTCGTACATCACCAGCGCGGACTGCTCGGGCCAGGCGATCGCCCAGAGCCACAGTCCGCGGGCCTCGCCGACGAACACCGCGCGGTCGGCCGGGGCGTCCGGCACGTGGAACATCGGGGTGGGGCGCCCGGCGGCCATCAGCTTGGCGTCGGCGGGCTTGTAGAGGCCGACGGAGTCCCCCGGGTCCGGCCCGGGGAGCCCGGCGTAGCGGGCGCCGAGCCCGACCCCCAGCTCCTCGGCCACCAGTACCAGCTCGCCGAAGCCGCCGAGCGGCGCCGGACCGGAGCAGGCGACGGCGGTGGCCCTGGCCCCTGAGACGTCGTCCCCGACGTGGGCGATCCCGGTGTACAGCCAGCCGACCGGGAGCGGCCAGGGCAGCCAGACGGGGACCTGCGAACGGACGACGGCGACGCCGAGGGCCTCGACACTCGGGGGCAGCACGGGCTGCATCGGGTGCACCGCTCCGTGCCGGTCACACTGCCAGGTGTCGGAGAACAGACCGGGGGCGCGGACCCGACCGGCGCACCTCGGGCAGCTTGGCTCGCCCCTCATAGCCGACAACGCTCCTCCCTCCGGACCGCCGCGTCAAGGACGATCACCCGTACGGAGGGCTCGGCGGAACCTGTCGGTGGCGGACGCCCGGCCGGTGCCGGGTGGGCGCGGCGCGGACGGTTCCCGTTGGGGGAATGTCCCGTGACGGGCGGCGGCAAACGTCCGGACGCCGACCCCGGACGCACTGACGCCCCGTCATCGGCGATCGCGGTGACGGGGCGTCAGTCGGGTATCGGAACGTCCGGATCGGACGCTCCCGGCTCGTCTGCGGCGGGTGGGGGCTCCCGGTCGGAGCCGCCGCGCGGGGTCAGACGGTCGGGCACGGCCGGATGAGCAGGCGTTCGCCGGTACGGGCGGCGGCCTGGACGTGCTCGCGGACGGTCGCGGCGTCGGCGATCAGACGGTCGGTGGCGGAGCCGTTGGCGTCGTCCAGTCGGACGATCTCGAAGCGCATGGTCTTCGTCATGGGCGTCTCCTTTCCTGGCCCCGCGGGGCGGGGCGATAGCGGCTGAGTGGGTATCAGCCCTTTCGGGGTCTTGCGGGTCCGGCGGAACGGCCGGACCGGCCGGGTCGTACGTTCGGCGGCCTGCTGCGGCAAGGGCTCCCCCTGCTTGCCTGGTGCGTCCAGTGCCTCATGAACCACGGTGTCGCGGTGGTGCTACCGGACCGTTGCCCATCCGTGAAGTCCAGGTTTCGGGTGATGCGCGTCGGCGTCGAGGCCGACGATGATTCCCGGACAGAATCAAAGATTACCGTAACTAACGACTTTTGTCCTGTGTTGAAGGTGGTCGAAGTTCCAAGAGTGGTACAGACCACGCCCAGGTGGGGGGCTTGACGAGGGCCGGTCGGGCCCGGGGTCGGGTGCCGGTCAGGCCCAGAACGCGGCCAGAGCGTCGGCGGTCACGGCCGGCTGCTCGGCGTTGGGGGAGTGCCCCGCGTCCGCGACCACCACCCGGCGGGCACCCAGGCGCTCGGCCATCACGCTCTGCTCCGGGACCGGCCAGGCGTAGTCCCGCACCCCCGACAGCACCAGCACCGGCAGCCCGGCGGTGACCGCGGCCAGCTCGTCCACCCGGTCCGGCGCGGCCACCAGGTGGGCACCGGTGACGGACAGCGCCCGCGGCACATTGGCCAGCCAGCGGCGGTGCAGGAACTCGGCGACGGCCGGCTCCAGGCTCGGCCGCGGCTGCCCGCTGTCCGCCTCCAGCTGCCGCATGACCTGCCAGATCTCCTCCAGGCCCATCATCCCCAGCGCGTCCACCAGCAGCTTGGTGCGGGCTGCCTCGGCCGGGTCGATCGCGCCCGGCCCGGTCGACATCAGGGTCAGCGAGCGCCACGGCAGCGGGCCGTCCGCGGCGGCGGCGAGCACCGCCTCCCGCACCACCTGGCCGCCGAAGGAGTGCCCCAGCAGGTGCAGCGGCCCGCCGTCCGCCGCCAGTGCCGCGGTCAGCGCCCGTACGTCCGCGCCCAGCTCGCCGACCGCGTACGCGGCCGGGTCGTCCGGCCCGCCGGTCTCGTACTGCCCCCGCTGGTCCACGGCGGTCACCCGGTACCCGGCCGCGGCCAACGGCTCCAGCAGCCCGATGAAGTCCTCCTTGCTGCCCGTGAACCCCGGCACCAGCAGCGCCGACCCCCGCACGGCCCCCACCGGCTCCGCCCGCAGCGCCGCGAACTCCCCGCGCCCGGTCACCACCCGCTCGGCCCGCGCACACCCGGGCAACCTCAGAAACGGCGGCGTGCTCATGGCCTGTTCTCCCTGCTCTCCTACCTACGACTCCCCGACGCCCCCGAGCTTAGGCCGTCCCGTGGCAGCCGCCCGGGCCCTGGCCCTGCGGGGGAACGGCAGGCGGGTCCAGGCGGTCGGCCGCCCGCCGTTGCCTGTCAGGGCCGCGCGGCACTGCCTCGCCGGCGGTGTGGCATGTGGCGTCTGCCGACGGTGCGGCGGGGTGGGGACCCGGCGGGGTGCGGTCGGTGCTCGGTTGTGCTCGGGGCGGGTGGCGCGCGGTCCGGCCCGGGGTGTGGTGCCTGCCGGTTGTGGCAGGTGGTCGGGGAGGGCCGGGTGTTCCCGGGGCGGGAACGCCCGAGGGGGCGGGCCGGGCCGGTGGCCTGGCTCGCCCCCTCGGGGGTGGTGGTGCGCCGGTGTCAGCTCTCCGGGGTCGCCTCGACGGTCGCGGCGGCCTTGCGGGCGCGGGTGCGCTTGCGCGGGGCCGGGACCTCGGCGGCGGCGTCGGCGGCCGGGGCCTCCGGCGCCTCCGGGGCGGCCTCGGCGGCCTTGCGGGTGCGGGTCCGCTTGCGCGGGGCCGGCTTCTCCTCGGCGGCGGCCTCGGCCGGAGCCTCGGTGACCGCGGCCTCGGCGACGGCCTCCGCGGCCTCCGCCTTCGGCTTCCGGGCCCGCGTCCGGGTGGCGGGCTTCTCGGCGGCCGCCTCGGCGGGGGCCTCGACGACCTCGGCCTTCGGCTTGCGGGTCCGGGTGCGGGTGGCGGGCTTCTCCTCGACCGGGGCCTCGGCCGCAGCCGGGGCCTCGACCGGAGCCGCGACCGCGGCCTCGGTGACCGCGGCCTCGGTGACCGCGGCCTCGGCGACGGCCTCGACGGCCTCCGCCTTCGGCTTGCGCGTCCGGGTACGGGTCCGGGCGGCGGGCTTCTCCTCCGCGGGCGCCTCGGCGACGACGGCCGGAGCGGCCTCGACCACCGGGGCGGCCTCGACGATCGGGGCGGTCACGTCGGCCGTCGCGGTCTCGACGGCCGGGGCCGCCTCGCCCGCGGCGCCGCGCGAACGGCGGCGGCGGCGACGCGGCGCGGCCTCGCCCTCGGCGCCCTCGACGGCCGGGGCCGGAGCCGCCACGGCGGTCTCGGCCACGGTGCCGGCGGCCTCGCCCTCGGCGAGCGTCGAGCCCCGCCGGGTGCGGCGGCGCTCACGGGTGCGGCGCGGCTTCTCCTCGGTCTCGACCGGTGCGGCGGCGGCCGGACGGCCCGGGCCGCCCGGCTTGCCCTGCCCGGCGCGGCCGCGGTCGGAGCGGCCGGAACGGCTGCCGCGTCCGCCGGTCTCGCCGAGGTCCTCGACCTCTTCGGCGTTGAGTCCGGCACGGGTGCGCTCCGAGCGCGGCAGGACACCCTTGGTGCCCGGCGCGATCTTCAGCAGCTCGTACAGGTGCGGCGAGGTGGAGTAGGTCTCCTCCGGGTCGTTGAACGACAGCTCCAGCGCCTTGTTGATCAGCTGCCAGCGCGGGATGTCGTCCCAGTCGACCAGGGTGACGGCGGTGCCGGAGGCGCCGGCCCGGCCGGTGCGGCCGATCCGGTGGAGGTAGGTCTTCTCGTCCTCGGGGCACTGGTAGTTGATGACGTGCGTGACGCCCTCGACGTCGATGCCGCGGGCGGCCACGTCGGTGCAGACCAGCACGTCGACCTTGCCGTTGCGGAAGGCCCGCAGGGCCTGCTCGCGGGCGCCCTGGCCGAGGTCGCCGTGGACCGCGCCGGCCGCGAAGCCGCGCTGGGTCAGCTGGTCGGAGACGTCGGCGGCGGTGCGCTTGGTGCGGCAGAAGATCATCGCGAGTCCGCGGCCGTCGGCCTGCAGGATGCGCGAGACCATCTCGACCTTGTCCAGCGAGTGGGCGCGGAAGATGTGCTGCTCGGTGTTGGCGACGGTGGCGCCGGTGTCGTCCGGGGCGGTGGCCCGGATGTGGGTCGGCTGGCTCATGTACCGGCGGGCGAGGCTGATGACCTGGCCCGGCATGGTGGCCGAGAACAGCAGGGTCTGCCGCTTGGCCGGCAGCATGGTGATGATCTTCTCGACGTCCGGCAGGAAGCCGAGGTCGAGCATCTCGTCGGCCTCGTCGAGGACCAGCGCGCGGACCTTGGACAGGTTCAGCTTCTTCTGCCCGGCGAGGTCGAGCAGTCGGCCCGGGGTGCCGACCACGATGTCGACGCCCTTCGTGAGCGCCTCGACCTGCGGCTCGTACGCCCGGCCGCCGTAGACGGCGAGGACGCGCACGTTGCGCACCTTGCCGGCGGTCTGCAGGTCGTTGGTGACCTGGGTGCAGAGCTCGCGGGTCGGGACGACGATCAGCGCCTGCGGGAAGTCGGAGAGCTGCTCCTCGGTGGCGCGGCCGGCGTCCACGTCGGCGCGCACGATGGCCCGCTCGATCAGCGGGAGGCCGAAGCCGAGGGTCTTGCCGGTGCCGGTCTTGGCCTGGCCGATGACGTCGTGGCCGGTCAGCGCGACCGGGAGGGTCATCTCCTGGATGGGGAAGGGATGGACGATGCCGACGGACTCGAGCGCCTCGGCGGTCTCCGGGAGGATCCCGAGGTCCCGGAAGGTCGTCTTGATGGGTTCAGCGGTGGTGGACAGGGTGCTGCCTCTTCCGTGTGGAGGGGCCGAGAGCGAGCGGCGGGCGGGCAGCCGCGCGGCTGCGTACGGGCCTGGGCGGCCCTGATGACAGCTGCGCGGACGCACAACCGCGCCGGTCCCTGCGGCCGGCCGGTGCGCGCTGCCCTGATGCGGGGCGCGTCGCCGGCGGCGTCGGGGAGGATTCCCTTGAGGGACCTGCGCGGGACCTTCGCCAGGGGGCGTGGTCTCGGCGGCCCTCGCTCGGCCACTGATGCGGTGCCAAGGCTTGAGGTCCAAGCCATGGTCGGAGCCGATCGGCTCTCCGACCGGGCATCCGCGTACGTGAGTCCCCGTGCCTCCGGTGCGGACACGTCCGGCTGGACGGTGCCGCTTGGGAGCGGGCTTGCGCGGGGTACCGAGACGGCGGTGACTCCGTGCGAGCACGACGGGGCTCCGTACCACCATACAGTCAGGCGACGACTCGAACACGTGACGCGTCTGACATTGCCCCGGGCAAGCACCGCGAGACGGGCCGGTCCGGCCGGTCACCGGGGTACGGCCGGTGGTGGGGGAGCGGGCCGTACGGGACTAAGCTGGCAGGTCATGGAGACCCAAGGTGAGACGCAGGACGACGCCGAGCCCGGCTCGATCGGCGACTGGGCCGCGTGCTCGGCCGACCCCGGCTACCGGGCGGCGGTGCTGGATCTGCTCGGTGCGCTCGCGTACGGCGAGCTGAGCGCCTTCGAGCGGCTCGCCGAGGACGCCAAACTGGCGCCGGACCTCGCCGACAAGGCGGCGCTGGCCCGGATGGCCTCCGCCGAGTTCCAGCACTACCAGCGCCTGCACGACCGGCTGGCCGAGGTCGGTGCCGATCCGCAGGAGGCGATGCGGCCGTTCGTCGAGCCGCTGGAGCTGTTCCACCGGATGACGGCGCCCTCGGACTGGCTGGAGGGCCTGGTCAAGGCGTACGTCGGCGACGCCATCGCGACCGACTTCTACCGCGAGGTGGCGGTCCGGCTGGACGACGACACCCGTGACCTGGTGCTGGGCGTCATGTCCGACACCGGGCACGCGCAGTTCGCGGTGGACAAGGTCCGTGAGGCGATCGAGGCCGACCCGCGGTCGGGCGGCCGGCTGGCGCTGTGGGGCCGGCGGCTGATGGGCGAGGCGCTCAGCCAGGCGCAGCGCGTGGTCGCGGAGCGTGACGCGCTGTCCAACCTGCTGGTCGGCGGGGTCCGGGTGCAGGGCTTCGACCTGGTCGAGGTCGGCAAGATGTTCAACCGGATCACCGAGGCGCACACCAGGCGGATGGCCGCCCTGGGCCTGGCCAGCTGATCGAGCTGATCGACCGCGTCACGCGGGCCGGTGCCGCCGCGGTGCGCGGTGGGCGCCGGCCCGGTGCGGGTGGTGCCGGTGCGCCGGGGCCCGCCCGGCGGCCAGGTCGGGCCGGGCCAGCAGCGAGGTGAGCACGCCCGAGGCCAGCGCGGCGGCCGCGACCGAGGCCGCGGGGTAGTGCCCGTCCAGGCAGAAGTGGGCCACCGCGCCGCCGGCCAGGGCCGCCGCGAGCGCGGTGCCGAGGGTCAGGCCGCGGGCGGCCCGGAAGTACGAGGGCAGGGCGAGCAGCGCGGTGGCGCCCGTGACCAGGCCGACGAGGGCGAAGGCGATCGACTCGACCAGCAAGACTGCCTCCCGGGGGGACGGGGCTGCGGCTCCGTCGCCGCACTCGTCGCCGTACCCAGTCGCACCCGGCCGTACACGCAGCGGTGCCCCGCTCCCCGGTGAGGGGGCGGGGCACCGGTCGTGACTGTGCGGGCGGCGCCTCAGAGGGTGCCGAAGCCGACCTTGCGGACGGCCTGCTCGCCGATCTCCACGTATGCCAGGCGCTCGGCCGGGACGATGACGCGGCGGCCGTGCTCGTCGGTCAGCGCGAAGAGCTTCTCCGTGCCGTCCAGGGCCTTCGCGACCGCGTCCTGGACCTCATCGGCAGTCTGCGAGCTCTCGATCACGATCTCGCGCGGTGCGTTCTGCACACCGATCTTGACCTCCACGGCTTCCGTCCCTCCGGGTTGCAGCCTCTACGCGCGGACACCGGACCGCCTGGGACAAGCGTTCGTGGCGACCGCGCCGTACGGCTTCACCATAGAGCACCGGATCACTGAGCAGACGAAGGTCGGCGGATCACCCCTGGTGGGCACCCTCGCCGGGCTGGTCGGTGGGGTGCATCGGGAAGCCCTTCAGGCCGCGCCAGGACAGGCTGGCGACCAGCCGGACCGCCTCGTCGCGGGGGATCTCCAGGCCCTGCGAGAGCCAGTAGCGGGCGGTGATCTGGGCCAGGCCGCAGACGCCCGCGGCGAGCAGCTTGGACTCGGCCTCGGGCAGGTCGGTGTCCTCCTGGATCACCTTGCTGACCAGCGTCGCGCTCGCCTCGGAGGCCCGCTCGACCCGCTCGCGCACGGCCGGCTCGTTGGTCAGGTCCGACTCGAAGACCAGGCGGAAGGCGCCGGACTCGCTGGAGACGTAGTTGAAGTACGCCTCCATGGTGTTGGCCACGCGCTGCTTGTTGTCGGTGGTGGTCGACAGGGCGTCGCGGGTCGACTCGACCAGGGCGTCGCAGTGCTTGTCCAGCAGCGCCAGGTAGAGCTCCAGCTTCCCGGGGAAGTGCTGGTACAGCACCGGCTTGCTGACCCCGGCACGGTCGGCGATGTCGTCCATGGCGGCCGCGTGGTAGCCCTGCGCGACGAACACCTCCTGGGCGGCACCGAGCAGTTGTTCACGGCGGGCGCTTCGCGGCAGGCGGGCACCGCGCGGGCGCTCCTGCGCCTCCTGGATGGCCGTCACGGCGCTCCTCACTTCGGGTCTGTTCGGGGCTGGCAAGGTGGCCGATTCTACTTTTCGGTAACCGCGCCCGCGTTCGGCGTGGGCGAGAAAAGACGGCGGCCTGGTTGTCAGGAGCCCACAATACGGCGCTGACCTCGGCATCGGCAGTGGTGTGACGGGGGAAGGAACGGCCGGACCGCCGGGGGTCCGCGGGCCGGGGCTCACTACCATCGTCCTCCATGAGCAGCGCTGAGCAGCAGGTACGTACGGTCGAGGTCCCCGGCGCGGTGCTCGCGGTGCACCGCCCCGCTCCCGACGGCGTCGCCGACGGGCGCGAGCCCGGCCTCTTCGTGCACGGTCTCGGCGGCTCGGCCGCCAACTGGACGGCGCTGATGGACCGGCTCTCCGGCCTGGTCGACGGCGAGGCCGTGGACCTGCCCGGCTTCGGCCGTTCCGCCCCGCCCACCGACGGCAACCTCACCGTCTCCGGACACGTCCGCGCGGTGATCGGCTACCTGGAGGCGGCCGGCCGCGGCCCGGTGCACCTGTTCGGCAACTCCCTGGGCGGCGCCGTCGCCGTCCGGCTCGCCGCGCTCCGCCCGGACCTGGTGCGCAGCCTCACGCTGGTCTCGCCCGCCCTGCCCGAGCTGCCCCCGCAGCGCTCCGCCTGGCCGACCGGCCTGCTCGCGGTGCCCGGGGTGCCGGCGGTGCTGCGCCGGCTGGCCGCGAACGGGCGGGACGTCGAGGCGGCCACCGAGGACCTGCTGCGGCTGGTCTACGGCGACCCGAGCGGGCTGAGTCCGGTGGCCCGGGCCGAGGCGGTCGCCGAGTACCGGCGCCGGCTGGAGGTGCCGCACGCGATGCCGGCGCTGGTCGGCTCGGCCCGCGGCATCGTCTCGGCGTACACCGAGCGCGGCGACCAGGCGCTGTGGCGGCAGGCCGAGCAGGTGGCGGCGCCGGTGCTGCTGGTGTACGGGCTGCGCGACAAGCTGGTCGCCTACCGCTCGGCCCGCCGGGCCTGCGCGGCCTTCGCGGACGCCCGGCTGCTGGTGCTGCCGGACTCCGGGCACGTGGCGATGATGGAGCACCCCGACGAGGTCGCCCGCGCCGTACGGGAGCTGATCGCGCACACCGCGGGCTGAGCGGGCGGGGTCGTCGGGGTCGGCGGAGCGCGGACGGCACGGGCGGCCGCGGGTAGCGCCCGGTAACGGCCCGGTCGGGGCCGAGGTCACGGCGGTTCACTCGTTCAGGTGGCAGCCAGGCATGTGACCGATGGATTGCCCGGGGCCGGTCCTACCTTTCTGCTGTCGGACCGAACAGGTGTGGGGGAGCCGTGCCGCCGGAGGCCCCGGCGGGCCGGGCCCGGCCGCCGGAGCGGGCGGTCGCCCGGGGGTACGGAACGCGGCGCGGCCGCGCCCGGGCCGTCGGACCGCCGCACGGGGTGCCGCGGCGCGGGCCCGGCCGACGCACTCCCCGGCCGTCCCCGCCGGGCGGGCCCCGGCCACCGTCCGGGCCGCTCGGCCGTCCGTCGATCCCGTCCGTGATCCGCCCGTGGATCCGCTCTGTCCTGGAGGTCTCCCGTGCGCGTTGCCCTGCTCACCGAGGGTGCCCGTCCGCATCCCCCGCGTGGCGCCGGAGGCTGGTGCGACCGGCTGGCCGAGGGCCTCCCGGAGCACGACTTCGAGCTGTACCTGCTGACCGGACCGCAGGGACCGACGGCCGGGGCGCGGCCGTCGCCGGTCTGGCGCGCGGTGCGGGAGACGGCGCTCTGGGGGCGCCGGCCGGGCGGCCGGGCGCCGGGCGCGCTGCGCAGACGCCGGTACGCCGGGGCGTACGAGGAGCTGGTGCGGGCGCTGGTGCTGCCGGGGGAGCGGGCCGGGTTCGGGCCGGGGCTGTACCGGCTGGCGGCGTCGGCCCGGGAGGACGGCGCCCTGCCCGCCTTCCTGGCCTCCGCGCACGCCCGCCGGATCCTGGAGCGGACCTGGCGGCTGCCCGGCGCGGACACCTCGGCCGGGCAGCCGCTGGTGCGCGACGTGCTGGTCGCGGCCGACCTGCTGGAGCAGTGCCTGCGGCCGCTGTCCGCGCCCTGGTACGGCACCGGCCCGGGCGGCCTCGGCGCGGCGGACCTGTGCCACGTGGTCGGCGGCGGGCCCGCCGCGCTGCCCGCCCTGGTGGCCAGGCAACTGCACGGGGTGCCGTTCGTGGTCACCGAGCACGGCCTGCACCTGCGCGAGCAGTACCTCGGCCACCCGCCCCGAGCCGACGGGCGCGCCGGTGCCGGGAGCAAGGAGCGGCCGACGGGCGACGACCGGCGGCAGTGGGCGGGCCACGAGGCGCCGTACCGGTGGCCGGTGCGGGCGCTGCTGCTGTCCTTCTTCCGGGCGCTCACCGGGGAGACCTACCGGCAGGCCGCCGTGCTGACCCCCGGCAGCGTCCACGACCAGCAGTGGCAGCGCCGCTGCGGGGCCGACCCGGCGCGCACCCGGGTGGTGTACGAGGGGACGACGGCGGTGGAGCGCCCGGCCGCCGGCCCGGAGCCGGCCGTGCCGACCCTGGTGTGGGCGGGCGCGCTGGAGCCCGGCCGGGACCCGGAGCTGGTGCTGCACGCCTTCGCCCGGGTCCGCGCCGAACTTCCGGGCGCCCGGCTGGTGCTGTACGGCGAGGAGACGGCGCCCGGCTACCGGGCGCACTGCGCGGCGGTGGCGGAGCGGCTGGGGGTGGCCCCGGCGGTGGATTTCGCCGGGCGTCCCGCCGCGCTCGCCGAGGTCTGGGAGGCCGGCACGGTGGCGGTCTTCTCGGCGCTCTCCCAGCGCCGCCCGCGGCTGCTCGCGGACGCGATGCTCAGCGGCCGGGCGGTGGTGTCCACCGACGTCGGGGTGGCCCGCGAGGTGGTCGGGCCGACCGGGCTGCTGGTGCCCGCCCGTGACCCGGGCGCCCTCGCCGGTGCCTGCCTGGCGCTGCTGCGCGACGAGGAGCGGCGGGCCCGGCTCGGGCTGGCCGGGCGGCTGCGGGCGCAGGAACGCTTCGGCGTCGAGCGGGTGACCGGTGCCTTCCGGGAGATCTACCTGGAGCTGGTCTCGCAGTACCCGGCCTTCCCGGACGGCGGGGGCGGCGGCGAGGGCGGCCCGGCGCCGCGCCCGTTCGCCCGGCCCGCCGAGTACTGGCTGGCGGACGGCCGGGCCGGCGCCCCGGAGGACGGCGGCGGCGACACCGCCGGCGCCCGGGGCCCCGCCGAACTCGCGGAGGCGGTCTGATGTCCGGCACCGCCTCGCTCGGCGGCAGCGCGGACCCGGTGCGCGAGGTGATGGCCGAGCACCGGGAGCTGTGCGAGCGCGCCGTCGACCCGCTGGAGATCGCCGCCGGGCTGGAGGAGGCCGGGCTCGGCCCGGACGCCGCCGCCCGCTGCCGGCACGCCGACCTGTTCTCGCTCGCCGAGGAGCTGTACGCCCGGGTGCCCCGCCGTCCGCCGCCGCCCGGGCCGGTCGGGCCGCGGCGGCGCGGGGCCGCCGCCCGGGCCGCGCTGACCGCCGCCGCGCTGGCCGTGCTGCCCTGCGCGGGGGTGGCCGCGCTCGGTGCCCGCTGGCCGGTGCTGCTGCCCGCCGCGGTGCCGCTGGTGCTGCTGCCGGTGCTGACCGCGCCGCCGGCCGGGTCCTTCCCGCCGTTCGTCCCGCCGTTCGTCCTGCCGCGCCGCCCGGCGGACCCGCTCGGGCCGGTGCCGCCGCCGCGGTGGCCCGCCGGCTCCCGGTGGCGCCCGGCCGCGTTGGGGTACGGGCTGGGGCTGGCCGCGCTGCTGCTGCTCCCGCTGGCCGCGCCGGGCGGGGACCGGTCGACGGCCGTCGCGCTGGCGCTGGCGGCGGCGGTGTCGGCCGGGTCCGCCGAGCGCGCCGCCCGCTGGTACCGGCAGGTCGGCCACGGGCACCTGGGCGCGGCGGCGACCCTGGCCGAGTTCCGCTCCCGGATGCGGCCGGTGCTGCCGGTCGCGGTCGCCCTGCACCTGGCGGTGCTCGGGGCGCTGAGCTTCGCCGCGCTGGCGGTGTCGGCCGTGGTCGCGCCGCGCCCCGGGCCGGGCCACGGCGGCGGGCTGCTGCACCTGGCGGCCGAGCGGGCCGGCCCGGTGCCGTGGGCGGCGCAGGGCGTGCTGGGCCTGCTGCTGGTGCTGCCCGCGCTGCTGGCGCGCTGCGGCCGGCCCGGGGCCGCGGCGCTGGGCGCGCCGGCCGGGGCCGCCGCGACGCTCGGGCTGCTCGTCCTGGGCCGGCCGCTGCCGTCGGCCCTCCTGCTCGGCGGCGGTGCCGTCGCGGCGGCGCTGCTGGCGTACGCCGGGGCGGTGCTGGGCCGGGCCGGCTCGCACCGCTGATCCGCCGCGCGCGATCCGTCCCGTGCGGTCCGCGCTCCCGTGCGGTCCGCCCCGGTGCGGGCCGCCGCCGGCCCCGTTTCGTCCGTTCGTTGATTTCAGTCCGCCAGGTCGTCCCCGACCTAGCTTCGTGGAAGGACGCCCCCGATGAGGGTGCTGCTGCTGGGCGCCGACGGCTTCATCGGCCGCCGGGTCACCGACCGTCTGCTGATGGACCAGGAGTTGCAGGTGACGGTGCTCGGCCGGCGCGACTCGGCCGACATCCGCTTCGACCTGACCACCGGGAGCCCGGGCGCGCTGGCCCGCTTCCTGGACGCGGTCGCGCCGCAGGTGGTGATCAACTGCGCGGGCGCCACCTACGGCAGCTCGCGCACCCTGATCCGGTCGAACACGCTGGCCGTCGCCACGGTCTGCGAGGCGATCCGGCGCAGCCGGGAGCCGGCCCGGCTGGTGCACGTCGGCTCGGCCGCCGAGTACGGGCCGGTGCCCGGCGGGGTGCCGGTCTCGGAGCAGGCCGAGCCGCGGCCGGTCGGCCCGTACGGGGTGTCCAAGCTGGCCGGGACGGAGCTGGTGCTGGCCTCCGGGCTGGACGCGGCGGTGCTGCGGGTCTTCGACGTGGTGGGGCCGGGGGCGCCGACGGCCTCGCTGTTCGGGCGGCTGGCGGAGGGCCTGCGGCGGGCGCTGGAGCGGGACGAGCACCAGGTGCGGATGCCGGACCTGTCCGGATACCGGGATTTCGTCGACGTCCGGGACGTCGCGCGGGCCATCCAGGCGGCGGCGGTGTCGGCCGCCACCGGGGTGGTCAACATCGGCAGCGGGCACGCCGTCCGGGCCCGGGACGCGGCCCAGCTGCTGGTGCGGGCCTCGGGCTTCGAGGGGTCGATCGTCGAGGAGAACCGGCAGGTCCTGCTGCCCGCGCAGGTCGGCGGGCCGGTCGGCGACCATCTTCCCGGCCACCACCACCCGCCCGGCCAGTACCTGCCGGGCCACCTGCCCGGGCACCGCGCGGAGGGCCAGCGGCCGGAGGGCCGGGCGGTGCCGGGCGAGCCGGTGCCGTGGCGGCAGGCGGACGTGCGCACCGCCAGGGACCGTCTCGGATGGCGGACGCAGGTGCCGCTGGAGGAGTCGCTGGGGGACGTCTGGCTGGAGACGGCCTGCCGGGTCTGAGTCCGCTCCGGGGGTGCCCCGGGGCCCGGGAAACCGGGGCTCGGGGCACCTGTGGGCGGCCGCGGGCCGGTTCCACGATCCGGCGCGGCCCGTCTCGCCCACCGGACGGGCTGTCTCGGAATAGTGGTGGGGCGTGACACTGTTGGCCTAGACAGCCACCCGAGTGGCGGTGCACCAACCCCACATCGCGGCTGGCCATGGCCATCCGAACAAGACACCCATCGGAGTCCCCGTGTCGTTGCCACCCCTGGTCGAGCCGGCCGACGAGCTCAGCGTCGATGAGGTCCGCCGGTACTCCCGCCACCTGATCATCCCCGACGTGGGCATGGCCGGGCAGAAGCGGCTGAAGAACGCCAAGGTGCTGTGCGTCGGCGCCGGCGGTCTCGGCTCGCCCGCCCTGCTGTACCTGGCCGCGGCCGGTGTCGGCACGCTGGGCATCGTCGAGTTCGACGTGGTCGACGAGTCCAACCTGCAGCGCCAGATCATCCACGGGCAGTCGGACGTCGGCCGTTCCAAGGCGGAGTCGGCGCGGGACTCGGTCAAGGAGATCAACCCCTACGTCGACGTGGTGCTGCACGAGGAGCGCCTCGACAACTCCAACGTCATGGAGATCTTCTCCGGCTACGACCTGATCGTGGACGGCACCGACAACTTCGCCACCCGCTACCTGGTGAACGACGCCGCGGTGCTGCTCGGCAAGCCGTACGTGTGGGGCTCGATCTACCGCTTCGACGGCCAGGCCAGCGTGTTCTGGGCCGAGCACGGCCCCTGCTACCGCTGCCTGTACCCGGAGGCCCCGCCGCCGGGCATGGTCCCCTCCTGCGCCGAGGGCGGCGTGCTGGGCGTGCTGTGCGCGTCCATCGGCTCGATCCAGGTCAACGAGGCGATCAAGCTGCTGGCCGGCATCGGCGAGCCGCTGGTCGGCCGGCTGATGATCTACGACGCCCTGGAGATGAACTACCGCCAGGTGAAGGTCCGCAAGGACCCGAACTGCGCCGTCTGCGGTGAGAACCCGACGGTCACCGAGCTGATCGACTACGAGGCCTTCTGCGGCGTCGTGTCGGAGGAGGCGCAGGCCGCCGCCGCCGGCTCGACCGTCACCTCGGCGCAGCTCAAGCAGTGGCAGGACGACAAGGAGGACATCTACCTCATCGACGTCCGCGAGCCCGGCGAGTACGAGATCGTCAACATCCCCGGTGCGGTGCTGATCCCCAAGAACGAGTTCCTGATGGGCGACGCGCTGGAGAAGCTGCCGCAGGACCGGAAGATCGTGCTGCACTGCAAGTCGGGCGTGCGCTCGGCCGAGGTGCTGGCCGTGGTGAAGGCCGCGGGCTTCGCCAACGCCGTCCACCTGGGCGGTGGCGTGCTCGGCTGGGTGAACCAGATCGAGCCGCACAAGCCGGTCTACTAGACCCCGTGTGACACGACGGAGGGCCCCGCCGACCGGCGGGGCCCTCCGTCATGTCCGGCGCCGGGGCCGGGGCGGCTCAGAGCGCCTGCCGGCGCTGCAGCACGTTGTAGGCGATCCAGCCCGGCAGGACGGGCAGCCAGAAGGTGAGCGCCCGGTAGAGGAAGACCGCCGGGGTGGCGACCGCGGGGGACACGTCCGCGACGGTCAGGGCGCCGATCAGGGCGACCTCGACCGGGCCGATGCCGCCCGGGGTGGGGATCGCCGAGCCGGCCGCGTTGGCGGTCAGGAAGACCACCGCCACCGCCGAGAAGCTGATGTTGCCGCCGAAGGCCTGCACCGAGAAGTCCAGGCAGGCGGTGAACGACAGGGTCAGCAGCAGGATGCCGCCGAAGCCGGTGAACAGCTTGCTGGGCGTCTGCATCAGGTCGAGCATCCGCGGCACCACGCCGAAGAACAGCGAGCGCAGCCGGCCCAGCACGAACCGGCGCAGCGGGGCGACGGCGGCCACCACCAGGGCGAGCACCGCGGCGGTCAGCACGCCGATGATCACCGCGCGGGAGGCCGAGAGGTCGCCGTTGGTCTGGCTGCCGGTGATCAGGCCGAAGCTGAACAGCAGCAGCAGGTGGCCGGCCAGGCCCGCCAGCTGGGAGGCGCCGACCGAGGCGACCGCCTGCCCGGAGCGGATGCCCGCCTTCTGCAGGTAGCGGGTGTTGAGCGCGATGCCGCCGATCGCCGCGGGCGCGACCAGCTTGACGAAGGAACCGGCCAGCTGGGCGGCGACGGTGCGCCGGAACGGCAGCCGCTCCGGGACGAAGCCGGTCAGGCTCATCGCGGCGGCGACGTAGCTGAAGGCCGCCGCGAGCAGGGCGGCCGCCGCCCAGGCCCAGTTCATCTGGGAGAGCTTGAGCTGGGCCGGCTTGATGGTGGTCAGGGCCAGGTAGGCGGCGAAGGTGAGCGCGATCACCATGATCAGGCTCTTCGGCTTCAGCCGCTCCAGCTTGGCCGGCTCCATCGGCGCCTCGGGGGCGATCTGCAGGATCTGGCCGCGGATGCGGCTCAGCAGGTCCTCGCCCGCTACCGCGATGTCCTCCTCGGCCTGCTGCTGGGTGCGCTCGCCGGCCGCGACCTGCTCCAGCGCCCTGGCCCGGGCGGTGGCCTTGCGCTCCTTGCCGAGCTTCGCCAGGTCGACCCTGGTGGAGCGGCTCATCCCGACCGGCTGGAGCAGCGGCAGCGCCTGGGCGACCCGCTCGGCGCCGAGCACCGCGTTGGCGGTGGCGACGGCCCGCTCCGGGCCGATCCGCAGGGCGAAGGTGGTGAGCAGCTGGGCGACGTCGATGCGCAGGGTCAGGTCGGTGGCGGCGATGTCCCCGCCGGAGAGGTTGACCAGGCAGCCGGTCCGGTCGTCCACCACCAGCAGCGACTCGCCGGTCAGCCGGCGGTGGGCGATCCGGCGCTCGTGCAGGGCCGCCACCGAGCGCCAGATCGAGGCCATCACCGGGTCGGTGACCTCCTCGTCGGCCAGCTCGTCCAGGGTGCGGCCCTCGACGTTCTCGTACACCAGGATCGCCGCGTCCGGGCCGAGCTCGGAGGTGGCGACCAGCTGCGGCGCGTGGGCGCCCGAGGCGGCCGCCGCGTACGCGATCAGGGCCTCCTGCTCCAGCGCCTGGCGCAGCGACTGCGGGCTGCGCCGGACCGCGACCGAGCGCAGCCGCAGCCGCCGCCAGGCCCGGTAGAAGAAGCCGGAGGCCTGCTGCTCGCGGTCGATGATGTGGACGTCCAGGGGCGGGCCGCCCTGCTGGGTGACGAAGTAGCGGCGGGTGCCGCCGGGGGCGTCGGGGGCCCGGTGGGCGCCGTCCGGGGTGAAGCCGACCTTGCGCAGGCCGATCATCAGGTGCTGGCCGGTGGGCCGGATGTTGGGGGAGCCGATCGCGTACAGCGTGCCGTAGGCGACGGACCAGCCGATCAGCACGGTGAGCATCAGCGACAGCGGGGTGGTGTAGCCGCCGAGGAGCTCGGTGACGCCGCTGAAGACGACCACCACCCACAGGGCGACCCGCCAGCGCGGTCTGCTCGACATGCCGACGGCGGTCATGTAGGCGATCACCGGCGCCAGGTAGCCGTGCACCGGGTCGGTGAGGGTGCCGTTGCTGTCCAGCGGCAGCCGGGTCAGCGCGTCGCGGATGTGCTCGGAGGCGCCCTCGGCCACCCACCAGTCGATGCCGAGCGAGACGCCGTACGCGAGCACCGAGGCGAGCACGCCGTCGGCGACCCGCAGGCCGTCGCGTTTGATCAGCCGTTCGACGGCGAAGGCCAGCGGCACGGCGAGCACCGCGACGCTGGAGACCAGGCCGGTGATGGTGGAGAGCACCGCGGAGAAGTGCGGCGCGTTGGTGGCGATGTCCTGTTCGATGCCGGTGGTGGTCGAGGTGGCGATGCCGGCCAGCACGAAGACGGCGACTATCCCGAAGACGCCGGCCAGGAAGCGGATCAGGTCGGACGGGCGGTGCGCGCGGGCGGCGAGCAGCGGCTCGTCGACGTCCAGGTGCGGGGCGTCGTCCAGCGGGTCCTGGTCGTGGTCCTGGGCCTCGGGCAGCGGCCGCGGGGCGGACGGTGCCGGGACGGCCGGCGGCGGGGCGGCGGCCTCCGGCGGTTCGGCGGCCGGCGCGGGTACGGGGGGCTTGATCGTCCGGTCCTTGACCAGGGAGACTTCCGGTACCGGGCCCTGCTCGGGCCGGTCCTCGGCCCCGCCGTCGGGCGGCGGGGGCACGGCGGCAGCGGACTCGTCGGAGTCCTTGTCCACGCCCACGTCAGCCGTCCCGGTCATCTGGTCTTGTCCTCGTATCACCACTCACCGCCCCGAAGATGGTGGCATGCCCCGGCCCCCCGTGCTGGACAGGGGGCGGATCGGGCGCGGCGTTGCGTTCGCACCGGACCGCGGGCGGGCCCCCGTGAGGAAGAATGCCGCAGGTGACGGACGCAACAGACGACGGCCTCCCGGACGCCCTGCCGCCCTTCGCCGAACTCGTGCTCGACCTGACCGAGCGGATTCCACCCGGCAGGGTGATGACGTACGGCGACGTCGCCGAGTACCTCGGCCAGGGCGGGCCCCGGCAGGTCGGCCGGGTGATGGCCCTGTACGGCGGCTCGGTGCCCTGGTGGCGGGTGATCCGCGCCGACGGCCGCTTCCTGCCCGGGCACGAGCACCGCGCCCTCGCCCACTACGGCGAGGAGGGCACCCCGCTGCGCGAGCTCGCCGACCCGCCCCGGGTCGACCTCCGGCGGGCCCGCTGGGACGGGCGGGAGATTTCCCCGAACCCTCCGCGCGGACGGGAATGACGGGGGAGGATCGTAGGCTCGATGAGGGCGGGCCCCGGCGGGCCCGCCCCGCCATGCCCTGTCCGACCCCCAGGATCAGCTGTTGACTTCCCCCTACCGGCTCGTGCGCAACCCGCTCGTCCAGCCCGACCCGCCCGTGCTGGACGCCTACCAGCGTGCCGTGGTCGAGCACGCCGACGGGCCGCTGCTGGTGCTGGCCGGGCCCGGGACGGGCAAGACCACCACCCTGGTCGAGGCGGTCGCCCGGCGGATCACGGACGGCACCGACCCCGAGCGGATCCTGGTCCTCACCTTCAGCCGCAAGGCCGCGATGGAGCTGCGCGACCGGATGTCGGGCCGGCTCGGCGGCGCCGCGGCCGCCCCGCAGGCCACCACCTTCCACTCCTTCTGCTACGCCCTGCTGCGCGCCCACCAGGACCCGCACGACTACGCCGAGCCGCTGCGGCTGCTCTCCGGCCCCGAGCAGGACGTCATGGTCCGCGAGCTGCTGGCCGGCGGCGCCGAGGACGCCCGGCTCGGCAGCTCCCGGATCGCCTGGCCGCTGGACCTGCGGGCCTGCCTGACCACCCGCGGCTTCGCCGACGAGGTCCGCGCCGTCCTCGCCCGCAGCCGCGAGCTCGGCCTCGGCGAGGCCGAGCTGGAGCGCTTCGCCGAGGGCGTCCAGCGCCCCGACTGGGCGGCCGCCGCGCACTTCCTGGCCGACTACCTCGACGTGCTCGACCTGCGCGGCGTCCTCGACTACGCCGAACTCGTCCACCGCGCGGTGCTGCTCGCCGAGCGGCCCGAGGTCGAGGAGGAGCTGAGGCAGCGCTACGACGTGGTCTTCGTCGACGAGTACCAGGACACCGACCCCTCCCAGGTCCGGCTGCTGCGCCGGCTCGCGGGCGACGGGCGCGACCTGGTCGCGGTCGGCGACCCCGACCAGTCGATCTACGCCTTCCGCGGCGCCGACATCAACGGCATCCTCGACTTCCCGCAGACCTTCCGGCGCACCGACGGCGAACCCGCCGAGGTCAAGGTGCTGCGGGTCTCCCGCCGCTCCGGCGCCCTGCTGCTCGCCGCCACCCGGGAGCTCGCCCGGCGGATGCCGATGGGCCGGCTGCCCGCCGACAAGCTCGCCCAGCACCGCGCCCTGCTGCCCTCCCGCGAGGGCGGCCGGGCCGAGGTCTACACCTACCCGACCCCCGGCGCCGAGCTCGACTCGATCGCCGACCTGCTGCGCCGCGCCCACCTGGAGGACGGCGTGCCCTGGGGCGAGATGGCCGTGCTCGTCCGGGCCGGCGCCCGCTCGATACCGGGCGTGCGGCGGGCGCTCGGCGCCGCCGGCGTCCCGCTGGAGATCGACGGCGACGACCTGCCGCTGCGCGAGGAGCCCGCCGTCGCCCAGCTGCTGCTCGCCCTGCGGGCCTGCGCCGAGCAGGCGGCCTGGCATGCCGCCCGCGACCGGCAGGGCGAGGACGACGACGCCGACAGCGCCGGTACCCCCGACCCGCTGACCACCGAACTGGCACACGCCCTGCTCACCGGCCCGCTCGGCGGCCTCGACGGCTCCGACCTGCGGCGCCTCGGCCGCGCCCTGCGCGAGGAGGAGCGGGCCGCGCTGCGTGCCGAAGGTCTCAGGGCCCGTCGGCAAACTCCCGCCTGCGGGGCGACGCCAGGGCACGCACCTCGCGGCGTTGTCGTCGGTTGCCAATGCTCCGCAGTGGCGCCCTCCTCCGCCTTGCGATGCACGCACCCTGACGCCGCCCCGCCCACCCTCCGGGCGAACGACGGGAGTTTGCCGACGGGCCCTCCCACCACCACCCCGCGCCCGGCCGGCGAGCTGATCCGCGAAGCCCTCGCCGAACCCGAGCGGCTGGTCGCCCTCGACCCCGCGTACGCCCGCCGCGCCCGCGACCTCGGGACCCTGCTGCGCAAGGTCCGGGAGCTGCTGGCCGGCGGCTGCACGGCCGAGGAGGCGCTCTGGGAGCTGTGGGACGGCAGCCGCCGCTGGCGCGAGCGCCTGGAGCGGGCCGCCCTGCGCGGCGGCGCCGCCGGCCGCAACGCCGACCGCGACCTGGACGCGCTCTGCGCCCTGTTCGAGACCGCCGCCCGCGCCGAGGAGCAGGTCACCGGCCACCGCAGCGCCCTCGACCTGCTCGCCGAGCTCGAAGCCCAGGACATCGCCGCCGATACCCTCACCGTCCGGGCCGTCCGCCCCGAGGCCGTCCGGCTGATGACCGCCCACCGCTCCAAGGGCCTGGAGTGGCGCCTGGTCGTCGTCGCCGGGGTCCAGGACGGCCTCTGGCCCGACCTGCGCCGCCGCGGCTCCCTGCTGGAGGCCGACCGGATCGGGCGCGACGGCCTCGCCGAACCGCTCTCCCCGGCCGCCCTGCTCGGCGAGGAGCGCCGCCTCTTCTACGTCGCCGTGACCCGCGCCAAGGAACGGCTGATCGTCACCGCCGTCAAGGCGCCCGCCGACGACGGCGACGAGCCCTCCCGCTTCCTGCGCGAGCTCTACCGCGAGGACGTCGTCCCCGCCACCGGCAAGGTGGTGCGCCGCACCCCGCCGGTCGTCGTCGAGGACGTCACCCACCGGCCGCGCCGCCCGCTGTCCGTCGCCGCGCTGGTCGCCGAGCTGCGCGCGGTCACCGTCGACCCGGCCCGCTCGCCCGAGCTGCGCCGCGCCGCCGCCGAACGGCTCGCCACCCTCGCCGCCGCCACCGACGAGGACGGGCTGCCGCTGGTGCCCGCCGCCCACCCGGAGCGCTGGTGGGGCCTGGACGACCCGACCGCCGCCCCCGAGCCGCTGCGCGGCGCCGACCTGCCGGTGCGGCTGTCCGGCAGCGGCCTGGAACAGCTGGAGAGCTGCTCGCTGCAGTGGTTCCTGGACAAGGAGGTCAAGGCGCGCGGCGTCGGCTCGGCCGCCCAGGGCTTCGGCAACGTGGTGCACGCGCTCGCCGACGAGGTGGGCTCCGGCCGCACCCCCGCCGACCTCGCCGTGCTCATGGAGCGCCTGGACACCGTCTGGGACGCGCTGGCCTTCGACGCGCCCTGGAAGTCCCAGCAGGAGAAGACCGAGGCCCGGTCCGCCCTGGAACGCTTCCTCAACTGGCACGTCCTGGAACGCGGCCGGGACCTCGTGGCCACCGAGCACGGCTTCGACGTCACCCTCGACGTCGGCGGCGTCTCGGTGCGCATCCGCGGCTCGATGGACCGGGTGGAGAAGGACGCGGCCGGGCGCGCCTACGTGGTCGACTTCAAGACCGGCAAGCAGATCCCCACCGACAAGTCCCTGCCCGACCACAAGCAGCTGGCCGTCTACCAGCTCGCCGTCCGGGCCGGCGCGCTCAACGAGCTGCCCGGCTTCGCCGAGCACCCGCCGGCCACCGGCGGCGCCGAGCTGGTCCACCTGCGCGAGCCCGCCGCCAAGGCCGCCCAGGACACCCCCAAGGTGCAGCACCAGGAGCCGCCCGAGGGCGGCGAGCCGTGGATCGAGAACCTGCTCGCCGAGGCCGCCGGGAAGGTCCTCGCCGAACGCTTCGTCCCGCAGACCGGCGGCGGCTGCGACCGCTGCACCTTCCGCCGCAGCTGCTCGGCCCAGCGGGACGGCGCGCAGCTGGTGGAGTAGGGGCTGCTCTGAACGTGCGCCCGCTCGCCTCCGGGCCGCTTCCGGCCCGGTGCCGACGGTCGGCGCTCCCTCGCTCCTGCGTCGCTCCCTCGCGCTCTCCCTTTCGGCACCGGCGCGGCCCTTCGGCTCGGGGCGCAGCCGGTGCGTAGCCAGGGTCACCCCGGCCGGGCGTCCGGGTTGTCGGTCCGGCCCGTTAACGTTGCGGGGTGACCGCCGTGCTCAGCCATCCCGACCAGCTCAAGGAGCTGCTGGGGATCCCGTTCAACCGGGAGCAGATGGCGGCCATCGGCGCGCCCTTGGAGCCGGCCGTGATCGTGGCCGGCGCCGGCTCCGGCAAGACCACGGTGATGGCCGCCCGGGTCGTCTGGCTGGTCGGCTCCGGCGCCGTACGGCCCGAGGAGGTGCTCGGCCTCACCTTCACCAACAAGGCCGCCGGCGAGCTCGCCGAACGCGTCCGCACCGCGCTGCTGCGGGCCGGGGTGACGGACCGGGACGCCGCCGAGCCGCTCGGGGACCCGGAGATCTCCACCTACCACGCCTTCGCCGGCCGCCTGCTCAAGGAGCACGGCCTGCGGATCGGCATAGAGCCGGACGTCCGGCTGCTCGCCGACGCCACCCGCTTCCAGCTCGCCGCCAAGGTGCTGCGCTCCGCCCGCGGCCCGTTCCCCGCGCTCACCGGCACCTTCGCCAACCTGGTCGCCGACCTCACCGCGCTGGACGGCGAACTCGCCGAGCACCTGGTCGAGCCGCAGGCCCTGCGCGACTTCGACGAGGAGCTGCTGGACACCCTCGCCACCGTCAAGCTGACCAACGACGACCTGCGGGCCGTCCCGGCCGCCGCCCGGGCCCGGCAGGAGCTGCTGAGCCTGGTCGAGGACTACCGGCGCCGCAAGCGCTCCGCCGGGCTGATGGACTTCGGCGACCAGATCGCCGCCGCCGCCCGCCTGGCCCAGCAGCGCCCCGAGGTCGGCGAGCTGCTGCGCGACCAGTTCCGGGTGGTGCTGCTGGACGAGTACCAGGACACCTCGGTCGCCCAGCGGCTGATGCTCGCCGGGCTGTTCGGCGCCGGCCCGGACGGTACGGGCAGCGGCCACCCGGTGACGGCCGTCGGCGACCCGTGCCAGGCGATCTACGGCTGGCGCGGCGCCTCGGTCGCCAACCTCGACGAGTTCCCCCGGCACTTCCCCAAGGCCGGCGGCCGCCCCGCCGACCGCTACGCGCTGAGCGAGAACCGCCGCAGCGGCGGGCGCCTGCTCGCCTTCGCCAACGAGCTCGCCGCGCCGCTGCGGGAGATGCACGAGGGCGTCGAGGCGCTGCGCCCGGCGCCCGGCGCCGAGCAGGAGGGCTTCGTACGGACGGCGCTGCTGCCCACCCACGCCGAGGAGGTGGACTGGCTCGCCGACTCGATCGCCCACCTGGTGCGCACCGGTACCGCGCCCGGCCGGATCGCCGTGCTGTGCCGGGGCGGCGCCGCCTTCCCGGACATCCACGCGGCGCTGGTCGCCCGGGAGGTGCCGGTCGAGGTGGTGGGCCTCGGCGGGCTGCTGCAACTGCCCGAGGTGGCGGACCTGGTGGCGGTCTGCGAGGTGCTGCAGGACCCGACCGCCAACGCCGCGCTGGTGCGGCTGCTGATCGGCCCGCGCTGGCGGATCGGCCCGCGCGACCTCGCGCTGCTGGGCCGCCGGGCCACCGAGCTGGTCCGTACCGCCCGGCCCGAGGGCGTCGAGGCGCTGGCCGCCGCCGTGGCCGAGGCCGATCCGACCGAGGTGGTGTCGCTGGCCGACGCGGTGGAGACCTTCGTCGACCCGGACCAGCCCGACGAGCTGCCGTTCTCCGCCGAGGCCCGGGTGCGCTTCGCCCGCCTCGCCCAGGAGCTGCGCGAGCTGCGCCGCTCGCTGGCCGACCCGCTGATGGACGTGCTGCACCGGGTGCTCACGGTCACCGGCCTGGAGGTCGAACTCGCCGCCTCCCCGCAGGCGCTGGCCGCCCGGCGGCGGGAGACCCTGCACGCCTTCCTGGACGTCGCCGCCTCCTTCGCCGACCTGGACGGCGACCCGGGCCTGGCCGCCTTCCTCGGCTTCCTGCGCGCCGCCCAGGAGTACGACCGCGGCCTGGACAGCGGCCTGCCCGGCGGCGAGGACACGGTGAAGGTGCTCACCGCGCACAAGTCCAAGGGCCTGGAGTGGGACGTGGTGGCCGTGCCGGGCCTGGTGCGGGGCGCGTTCCCCTCCTCGACCCCGCGCGAACGCTGGACCAGCGCCAAGCGCGTGCTTCCGCACGCCCTGCGCGGCGACGCGGCCACCCTGCCCGATGTGCGCGGCGGGTGGAACGGCAAGTCGATGACGGCCTTCAAGAAGGAGCTGGCCGAGCACTCCGGTATCGAGGAACTGCGCCTCGGCTACGTCGCGTTCACCCGCCCGCGGGAGCTGCTGCTGGCCTCCGGGCACTGGTGGGGGCCGAGCCAGAAGACCGTCCGCGGGCCGTCCGCGTTCCTGGAGGGGCTGCGCGAGCACTGCGAGCGGCCCGGCGCGGGCGAGGTCGAGCGCTGGGCGGAGCAGCCGGAGAAGGGCGCCGAGAACCCGGCGCTGGCCTCCCCGGTCGAGCACCCCTGGCCGCTCCCGCTGGATCCGGCCGCGCAGCACGCCCGCCGGCGGGTCGCCGAGGTGGTGCGCGGCCGGATCGCCGGGGCTGTGACTCGCCCGTTCGCCTCCGGGCCCTCGGATCCGGTGCCGACGGTCGTCGCTCCGGCGCTCCCTCCTTCGTCGGTCGCTGGTCACCTCTCGCTTTCGGCACCGGCGGGCCCTTTGGCTCAGGGCGGGCCCGAGCCGGAGCCGATGACCCCCGAGGACCAGCGGCAGGTGGCCTCCTGGGACCGCGATCTGACCGCGCTGCTGGGCGAGTTGGAGCGGTCCCGGCGCACCTCGCGGGAGGTGCCGCTGCCCGCCGCGCTGTCCGCCACCCAGCTGATGCGGCTGGCCGCCGACCCGGACGGCTTCGCGCACGACCTGGCCCGCCCGATGCCGCGTCCGCCGCAGCCCGCGGCCCGGCGCGGCACCCGCTTCCACGCCTGGGTGCAGTCCCGGATCGAGCCGCTGCTGCTGGTCGAGCCCGGCGCGCTGCCCGGCGCCGACGACGACGGCATCGAGGACGAGCAGGACCTGGAGCGGCTCAAGGAGGCGTTCCTGCGCACCCCGTACGCGCAGCGCAAGCCCTTCCGGGTCGAGGCGCCGTTCCACCTGGTGCTGGCGGGGCGGGTGGTGCGCGGCCGGATCGACGCGGTCTACCGGGACGGTGACGTGTTGTCAGGATCCGGTGGTGTGTCACGCTACGAAGTGGTGGACTGGAAGACCCACCGCGAGGAGACCGCCGACCCGCTGCAGCTCGCGGTCTACCGACTGGCCTGGGCCGAGCAGATGGGCCTCGACCCCGAGCTGGTCACGGCTTCGTTCCTGTACGTCCGCAGCGGTCGGATCGTCCGTCCGGCAGGACTTCCCGGCCGAAAAGAGTTGGAACGGCTCCTGATCGGGAACAGTGACTAATGAGTCACGCAGAGCATCCAAGTCATCACGCCAGTGCCCGAAACCTGTGCGTCGTGCACGTTTCGCGCCTATTGTGGGGTCGGTAACCGGTCAACCCCCGTGCTCCGGCCGCCAGCGAGGCCCGCATTCCCTAACCCTCAGTCATCACCGCAGGTGCCCCCGGGCATCGGCGTCTTCTGCTGGAGAAACCGACGTTGAGCGCGACCGGATGGATCAGAGAGCGGTTCACCGGGCCGACCCCGGGGCCCGCTCCGGGCACGACCGGCACCTGGCCGAGGACGGCGCTCGCGCTGCCGTTCATCGTCATGGCGCTGATCGTCGTCCTCGACTACCTCAGTGGCACCGGCGTGACGGTCGAACCGGCCCTCACCGCGGTGCCCGCGCTGGCCGC
This sequence comes from Kitasatospora xanthocidica, assembly GCF_014656195.1. Taxonomy (GTDB): domain Bacteria; phylum Actinomycetota; class Actinomycetes; order Streptomycetales; family Streptomycetaceae; genus Kitasatospora; species Kitasatospora xanthocidica. Next base: position 161,246 of record NZ_BNBY01000005.1, read on the forward strand.
CGTGGTCAGCCGACGCACCTGGTACCCGTTCGTCATCGGCCTGTGCACCGAGGCGGCGGCCTTCCTGATGGCCTTCCGCAGTGACACGCTCGGCTCGTCCGTGCACGCCGCCAGCGTCATCGCCGTCCTGCTCGTCGCCGCGATCGGCTGGGTCAGCGCGACCCTGCGGCTGCGTCAGGAGCGGGCGCTGGCCGACGCCCAGCTGGTCGCCTCGATCGCCCGCCGGGTCCTGCTGCGGCCCGTCCCCGAGCGGGTCGGCACCGTCCGGGCCGCCGTCCACTACGAGGCCGCCGCCGCGCACGCCCGGATCGGCGGCGACCTCTACGAGGTGGTCAACACCCGGCACGGCGTGCGGGCCGTGGTCGGGGACGTGCGCGGCAAGGGCCTCGGGGCGGTCGAGACGGCCGCCGCGGTGCTCGGCGCCTTCCGCGAGGCCGCCCACCAGGAGCCGGCGCTGGACCGGGTGGCGGGCTGGCTGGCCGTCAGCCTCGACCGTGCCCTGCACGAGAACGACCACCCGGGCGTGGAGGAGGAGTTCGTCACCCTGGTGCTGATCGGCGTCGGGCCCGACGGCGCCGCGGAGATCGTCAACTGCGGCCACCCCTCGCCGCTGCTGCTGCGCGGCGACGAGGTCAGACCGCTCGAACTCGCCGAGACCGTACCGCCGCTGGGCGTCCTGGACCCGGCCGACGTCCGTCCGCCGGTCCACCGGGTGCTGCTCCAGGGCCAGGACCGGGTGCTGCTGTTCACCGACGGGGTGATCGAGGCCCGCGACCGCGCGGGCGCCTTCTACCCGCTCGCCGAACGGTTCCCGCGCTGCGCCGACGGCCGCCCCGCCGACGTCCTGCAGCGGCTGCACGAGGACGTGGTGCGGCACGTCGGGCGCCAGCTCGGCGACGATGCGGCCATGCTGCTCCTGCAGTACGACCCCGCGCCGGCGGCCGGCGTCCACGTCCCCCAGCAGGCCGGGGTCCTGGCCCGGAACTAGAGCGACACCTCGACCAGCAGCGGCCGGTGGTCCGACACCGCCGCGCGGGGCGCCGCCGCCGGGCCCACCGCGGTGCGCGGCACCCCGACGGCCAGCACGTGGTCGAACTGCACCGCCGGGCGGTGCGAGGGGTACGTCGGCGTGCGCGCCAGGTCGTACCAGCCCTGCAGCCGGGCGCGGGGCTCGCGCACCCGGCGCCGGCGCGGCTCGGCCAGCTGCGGCCGGGCCCGCCGGGCCGCCCGCAGCTCCCGGACCCGCGCCCGCGGGGCGGTGCGCTCCAGTGCGGTGGCCCCGCCGAGCACCGTGCGCGGCACCGCGCCGATCAGGTTGAAGTCGCCCAGCACCAGGTACGGCTGCGGCAGGTCGGCGATCCACCGCCGGATGCCCGCCAGTTGCGCCATGTTCCAGCCCGGGACGAAGGACAGGTGCGCCGCCACCACGGTGAACGGCCCGCGGTCGCCCTCCAGCACCGCGGCCAGCGCGGCCCGCGGCTCGTCCGGCACCGGTGTCAGCCCGCGCCGCCCGGCTACCCGCAGCGGCAGCCCGAACGGTGCGGGGGCGAAGCGCCGGGCCCGCCAGTGCCGTACCGGGAGCCGGGTCAGCAGCGCCGTCCCGTACGAGGGCACCGCGCCGTCGCCGACCTCGCCCGGGCCGTACACCCGTAGGCCGTTCGGCCCGGCCGGGTCCGGCAGCCAGCCGGCCACCGGCGCCGGGCGGCCGTGCAGCGCGGCGGCGAAGCGCCAGTCCTTGGCGCCCATCGCCGCGGCCGCGACCGCGGCCTGGTCGGTGCCGCCGGAGCGCGCCTGGTGCCGGTCGACCTCCTGCAGTGCCAGGACGTCGGCGTCCAGTGCGGCCACCGCCTCGGCGAGCGGTTCCCCGGCGTCGGAGGGGTAGGGCAGGGGCGCGCCGTCGGGGGCGAGCGGCTGACCGTGCAACAGGTTGAAGGTGGCGATGCGCAACTGGCTCACACCGCACGACGGTACCCGGTCGCCGGGGGCGGGGGCCCTCCGGCGGGGGAAGGGTCGGCTTGAGGCGATAGGGCATACCGGGTATACATACTCGGTATGTCCATCCGTCACGGTCTGCTCGCCCTGCTCGACCAGGGCCCGCGCTACGGCTACCAGCTGCGCACCGAATTCGAGGCGCGCACCGGCGCCACCTGGCCCCTCAACGTCGGGCAGGTCTACACCACGCTGTCCCGGCTGGAGCGCGACGGCCTGGTCGAGGCCGCGGGGGAGGACGACGAGGGGCACCAGTTCTACGCCGCCACCGACGCCGGCCGCGCCGAGCTGCGGGCCTGGTTCGGCACCCCGGTGCCCCGGACCAACCCCCCGCGCGACGAGCTGGCGATCAAGCTCGCCATGGCGGTCACCGTGCCCGGGGTGGACGTCTCCGCGGTCGTCCAGGGCCAGCGCCGGCACAGCATCAAGGCGCTCCAGGACTACACCCGGCTCAAGGGCCGCGCCCTGGCCGGCGAGGCCCGGCCCGGAGTGGTGCCGTCCGCGAGCAACGACCTCGCCTGGCTGCTCGTCCTCGACCAGCTGATCTTCCAGACCGAAGCCGAGATCCGCTGGCTCGACCACTGCGAGACCCGGCTCGCCCAGCAGGCCGAACTCCTGCAGGCCCGTACCGCCGAGGCCACCCGCGACGGCGGCCCCGCGCCGGCCAAGCGCGGCCGGCGCCTGCGCGCCTGAGAGCCCGGCACCCGAACCACCGGCCCGGTCCCCGACCCCGGGCCCACACCCAGCACAAGGGGGGAATCGTGTCCCACACCCAAGAGTCCCGGCAGACGCCGGTGCTGCACCTGGAGAACGTCACCCGCGTCCACGGCCACGGCGCGGCCGAGGTCCAGGCCCTGCGCGGCGTCGACCTCAAGGTCCACCCCGGCGAGTTCGTCGCCGTCATGGGCCCCTCCGGCTCCGGCAAGTCGACCCTGCTCACCCTGGCCGGCGGCCTGGACACCCCGAGCGGCGGCCGGGTCCTGGTCGAGGGCGTCGCCCTGGGCGACCTCAACCGCAAGCAGCTCGCCCAGGTGCGCCGCCGCTCCGTCGGCTACGTCTTCCAGGACTACAACCTGATACCGGCGCTCACCGCCGCCGAGAACATCTCGCTGCCGCGGGAGCTCGACGGGCTGTCCGCCCGATCGGCCCGCCGCGAGGCCCTCGTCGCCCTGGAGGAGCTCGGCATCCCCGAGCTCGCCGACCGCTTCCCCGACGACATGTCGGGCGGTCAGCAGCAGCGCGTCGCCATCGCCCGCGCGCTGATCGGCGACCGCCGGCTGGTCCTCGCCGACGAGCCCACCGGCGCCCTGGACTCCACCACCGGTGAGGCCGTCCTCGCCGTCCTGCGCGCCCGCTGCGACGCCGGCGCCGCCGCCATGATGGTCACCCACGAGGCCCGGCACGCCGCCTGGGCCGACCGCGTGGTCTTCCTGCGCGACGGCCGGATGGTCGACGAGTCCGTCAGCCAGGACGCCGCCAGCCTGCTCGTCAGCGCCGCCACCAACAGCATGAAGGTGGACGAGTGAAGCTCAGCGCCTGGCGGGTCGCCCTGCGCATCGCCCGCCGTGACGCCCTGCGGGCCAAGGGCCGCAGCGCCCTGGTCATCGCGATGGTCGCCCTGCCCGTACTCGGCGTCACCGGGGCCGACGTGGTCTTCCGCAGCGCCGACCTCTCGCCCGCCGAGAAGGCCGTGCGGATCATGGGCCAGGCGGCCGCCGAACTGGAGATGGTCGAGCGCGGCTCCGCCGTCCTGCAGGCGCCCGACCCGGCCGACGGGCTGAGCGTCGAGAACCCCAAGGACGACCCCAAGGCCGGCGCCGTCCCCCAGTACACCGCCGAGCAGCAGCGCTCCCTGGACACCGCGCCCGCGGATCTGGCGAAGCAGCTGCTCCCGGCCGGCGCCGTCCTGGTGCCCGAACGCCAGGGCCCGTACACCGCGGCGAGCAGCGTGGACGGTCTGCTGGCCACCCGCGCCAACGAGATCGACCTGAACGACCCGGTCTGGCGGGGCCGCCTCGATCTGGTCAAGGGCCGGGCCCCCGCGAACGGCCACGAGACCGCCGTCACCCCGGACTTCCTCAGGCGGTCCGGCCTCAAGATCGGCGACCGGACCGCCGTCCGAGGCCTGGAGGCCGACCCGTTCACCATCACCGGCGTCTACGAGTACCCCGGCGACCTCGGCGCCACCGAACTCTTCGCGCCGCCCGGCACCCTGATCGACCGGCTCGCCGCGGCCTCCGGCGGCTCCCGCGGCAAGGCGGCCGGCACCGACGAGCCGGTCCGCTGGCTGGTCAAGCTCCCGGCCGGGGCCGGGCTCGACTGGCACAAGGTCGTCGAACTCAACCGGTACGGCTTCGACGCCACCTCGCGCGCCGTCCTGATCGACCCCCCGGCCCGCTCCGACGTCCCCTTCTACGCCAAGTCGGAGGGGCGCTCGGAGTTCCAGACCTCCTACTTCGACAAGACCAGCGTGGTCATCCTCGCGACCGTGGTCGGCATGGCGCTGCTGGAGATCGTCCTCCTCGCGGGCCCCGCCTTCGCCGTCGGGGCCCGGCGCTCCCGGCGGCAGCTGGGTCTGCTCGCCGCCGCCGGCGGTGACCGCGCCAACGTCCGCGGCGTCGTGCTCGGCGGGGGCATCGTCCTCGGCGTCACCGGTGCCGTCGTCGGCCTCGGCCTCGGCGTCGGACTGGTCGCGCTGCTGCGCACCCAGGCCGAGGAGTACTCCGGCCGGCGCTTCGGCCACTTCGCCCTCCAGCCGTTCGACCTGCTCGGCGTGCTCCTGGTGGGCCTGGTCACCGGTCTGCTCGCCGCGGTCGTCCCCGCTGTCCAGGCCTCCCGCCAGGACGTCGTCTCCGCGCTCACCGGCCGTGACTCGCTCAAGCCGCCGAACCGCAAGCTCGCCGTGCTCGGCCTGCTGATGCTGGGCGGCGGCGCCGCCCTGGCCCTGTACGGCGCCACCAGCGGCGTCGGCAACCGCAGCCTCGCCGTGCTGGGCGGCTCGGCCCTCGCCGAACTCGGCATGGTCGCCCTCACGCCCTTCCTGGTCGGCCTGTTCGGCCGGCTCGGCCGCTGGCTCTCGCTCGGCCCCCGGCTCGCCCTGCGCGACTCGGTGCGCCACCGCGGCCGCACCGCGCCCGCCGTCGCCGCCGTCATGGCCGCCGTGGCCGGCGCCGTCGCGGTCGGCGTCTACACCGCCAGCTTCGAGGAGCAGGGCCGGCGCGAGTACGTCGCGCACGGCCCCTCCGGTTCCGTCCTGCTCGGCCGGGGCTGGCTGGCCGGCGCCGACGGCAAGCTGCTGCCGCAGATGCGGGAGGCCGTCGAGCGCAGCATCCCCGACCTCGGCCCGCGCGCCGACGTGCAGAACGTGCACTACAAGGGGGACTGCTCCGAGAACTCCTCGTGCGGGTACATCAGCGTGGACCTGCCCAAGGAGATCCGCTGCCCCGTCCTCGACTCGGACCGCGAGTTCGCGCCCGGCGAGGCCGAGCGGATCCTGTCGACCGACAAGCGCTGCCAGAGCAACAACCGCCGGGGCAACCCGTACGGCGCGCTGACGGCCGGGGACGCCACCCTGCTGCACAACCTCTACGGCGTCACCGACCCCGCCCCGGGGCAGGCCCTGGCGGCCGGCAAGGCCGTGGTCTTCGACCCCCGGTACCTCAAGGACGGCAAGGTCGCCGTGCGGTTCAGCGAGCCGGCCGACCTCAACGGCGGCGGCCCCGCCGGCCGGAAGCAGGTCACCCACGAGATCGCCGTCGACGCGGTCCTCGCGGACACCGCGGTGCCCTCGCCCGGGCAGGCCGTGATCAGCCCGGCCACCGCGGCCGGGCTGGGGTTCACCACCACCTCGGTCGGCTCGGTCTGGCTGCCCGGCGAGGCGCCCTCGGACAGCTCCCAGCAGAAGGCCGACGGCGCGCTCGCCAGGATCACCGACCGCGACCTGCTCACCGTCGAGCGCGGCTACAGCTCCCAGGCCTCTCTCGTCACCCTCGGCCTGACCGTGTTCGCCGGCCTGGTCGCCCTCGGCGCGGCGGGCATCGCCACCGGCCTGGCGGCCGCCGACTCCCAGCGCGACCTGACCACCCTCGCGGCGGTCGGCGCCGAGCCCCGCATCCGGCGCTCGCTGTCCGGCTTCCAGTGCGGTGTGATCGCCGCCATGGGCGCCGTGCTGGGCGTGGTCTGCGGCATCGTGCCGGGCGTGGCGCTGCGCAAGGTGGAGAGCGCGGGGAGCAACTACCCCGGCATGAGTCCGGAGGAGCTCGCCAACAACGCGATCGTGGTCCTCCCGTGGCCGACCATCGCCGCCGCCGTCGTGGTGCTCCCGGTGCTCGCGGCCGCCCTCGCGGCGGGGCTGACCCGCTCCCGGATCACGATGCTGCGCCGCTCCGGCTGAGCGCCCGGCACCGGCCTCCGGCACCCCCGTCCGCGCCCGTGCGCGGCGGGGGTGACGGAGGTTACAGCCCCGGGAGGGCCCGGCAGCCGGACGGCCGGGGCGGGCACCCGCACGGGCGAACTACAGTCGTCGGTATGACGAGAACCCCGGACAGCGCCGTCCGTTCCTACATCGACTCGCACCAGGCCGCCTTCCTCGCCGACCTCGCCGAGTGGCTGGCCATCCCCTCGGTCTCCGCCGACCCGGACCGCGCCGGCGATGTGCGGCGCTCGGCCGAGTGGCTGGCGGCCAAGCTGCTCGACACCGGCTTCCCGGTGGCCGAGGTGTGGGAGACCGACGGCCTGCCGGCGGTGTTCGCCGAGTGGTCCTCCGGGGATCCGTCCGCGCCGACCGTCCTGGTCTACGGCCACCATGACGTGCAGCCCGCCGCGAAGGAGGACGGCTGGGACACCGAGCCGTTCACCCCGACCGTGGTCGGCGACCGGCTGTACGCGCGCGGCGCCGCCGACGACAAGGGCCAGGTGTTCTTCCACACCCTGGGCGTGCGCGCCCACCTGGCCGCGACCGGCCGCACCGCGCCGGCCGTCAACCTCAAGCTGCTGATCGAGGGCGAGGAGGAGTCCGGCTCGCCGAACTTCGCCGACCTGGTCCGCCGCGAGGCCGACCGGCTGGCCGCCGACGTGGTCGTCATCTCCGACACCGGCATGTGGTCGGCGTCCACGCCGACCGTCTGCACCGGCATGCGCGGCCTCGCCGACGCCCAGATCGACCTGTACGGGCCGGACACCGACATCCACTCCGGCTCCTTCGGCGGCGCCGTCCCCAACCCGGCCCAGGTCGCGGCCGAGCTGGCCGCCGCCCTGCACGACGCCGACCGCAAGGTGGCGGTCCCGGGCTTCTACGACGGCGTGATCGAGCTGACCGACCGCGAGCGCGAGCTGTTCGCCGAGCTGCCCTTCGACGAGGAGCAGTGGCTGCGGGTGGCCAAGTCGTACGGCACCCGCGGCGAGGCCGGCTACTCCACCCTGGAGCGGATCTGGGCCCGCCCGACCGCCGAGGTCAACGGCATCTGGGGCGGCTACACCGGCCCCGGCGGCAAGACCATCGTCCCGGCGTCGGCGCACCTCAAGCTGTCCTTCCGGCTGGTCGCCGGACAGGAGGTGGAGAAGGTCCGCGACGCGGTCCGGGCCTGGGTGGCCGAGCAGGTGCCCGAGGGCGTCCGGTACGAGCTGGTCTTCCCCGGCGCGACCCGGCCCTGCCTGACCCCGCTGGACCACCCGGCGCTGCAGTCCACCGTCCGGGCGATGGGCCTGGCCTTCGGGCAGAAGATCCTCTTCACCCGCGAGGGCGGCTCCGGCCCCGCCGCCGACCTGCAGGACGTGCTGGGCGCGCCGGTGCTGTTCCTCGGCATCTCGGTGCCCTCGGACGGGTGGCACTCCGTCAACGAGAAGGTCGAGCTGGACCTGCTCGCCAAGGGTGTGGAGACCGCCGCGTACCTGTGGGGCGACCTGGCCGAGAACTTCCGGCCGGGCGCGTGAACGGGGCCCGCCGCGAGGCGGTCAGATCACTCATCCGGATGATTCACCACGTGGGGATGGAACGACGTGAGCACCGTGCCTGAGACCGAGCGCCCGACGCACCTGGCACTGGCCCGGGCCGGGGTGGACCGGGCCGCCGAGCACCGGTTCGACGAGCCCTGGCTGGCGGCCGCCTGGAGCCACCCGGCCACCCGGGTGCTGCCGATCGCCGGCGGTGAGGCGTTCGTGGTCGACACCGCGCAGGGCACCGAGCTGGTGCTGCTGCCCTCCTTCGAGGCGCCGCAGACCGGGGACCGCTACTTCCTCGGCACCGACGAGGACGGCGTCTCGTACTTCGCGCTGGCCGGCGAGAGCCTGCCCGGGCGGCTGGACGGCGACGCCCGTCCGGCCGGGCTGCGCGAGGTCGGCGCGATGCTGTCCGACCGCGACGCCGGGCTGCTGGTGCACGCCGTCGCGCTGGAGCACTGGCACCGGCTGCACAGCTTCTGCTCCCGCTGCGGCCACCCGACCGAGAAGGCCGGTGCCGGGCACGTGCGGCGCTGCACCTCCTGCGCGGCCGAGCACTACCCCCGCACCGACCCGGCGGTGATCATGGTGATCACGGACGAGCAGGACCGCTGCCTGCTGGGCCGTCAGGCGCTGTGGCCGGAGGGCCGCTGGTCGACCCTGGCGGGCTTCGTCGAGCCGGGGGAGTCCATCGAGCAGGCGGTGGCCCGCGAGGTGCACGAGGAGGCGGGCGTGCGGGTGGGCGAGGTGCGGTACGTCGCCAGCCAGCCGTGGCCGTTCCCGTCCAGCCTGATGCTGGGCTTCTCGGGCAAGGCGCTGCCCGGCGGCACCGAGATCACCGTGGACGGCGAGGAGCTGGCCGAGGCGCGCTGGTTCTCCCGGGAGGAGCTGCGGGCCGGGATGGAGGCGGGCGAGATCCTGCCGCCGTCCGGCATCTCGATCGCGCGGCACCTGGTGGAGCTCTGGTACGGCGAGCCGCTGCCGTCGGCGGCGCGCTGGTAATTCGGCGGGAAAGGGGGCGTGCGGCCTATGACGTGCGCCCCCTTGTTCCTTTCCAATCCCTTTCCGAATTCCTCACCACCGGATGTTCGTATCCGGACGGGCCAGTTCTGCTACCGGGAGGCACTCGGTCGGCCCCGTCGTCAACCCACACGGACGACATTGCCGGAAACGGCTGAAACCGTGTCACCGCGCTCGCTAGATTCACTCGGGTGACAATCCCCCGGGGCACCGCCCAATCCCCCAAATACCAGCGCCTCGCCGCCGACCTCCGCCGTCGGATCGCCGAGGGCGAGTTCACCGCCGCAGCCGCCCTGCCGGTCGAGAGCGAACTGGAGCGCCAGTACGGCGTCGCCCGCAACACCGTCCGCCTCGCCGTCGACGTCCTGGTCAACGAGGGCCGGCTGGTCCGCCTCCAGGGCAAGGGCACCTACCTGCGCGAACACCCCGTGCTGGACCACCGGGCCTTCGGGCCCGCGCCGGCCCCCGCGCCGCGCGACTGCCTGGCCGGGCCCTCCGCCGTCTACCTCGGCGAGGCGGCCGAAGCCGGGCGGGAACTCGGCACCGACTTCGAGATGATGATCGTCCGGGCCCGGGTCGACATCGCCGAACGGCTCGGACTGCGCCCCGGCGAGGCCATCGTGGTCCGCCGCCAGCTGCGGCTGCTCGACCGGGAGCCGTACTCCATCGAGGAGAGCCACTACCGGGCCGGCCTCGCCGCCGGCACCCCGCTGATGGAACCCGACCCCGTCGAGGGCGGGGACGAGGCCGTGCTCGCCGCCCTCGGCCGGGTCGAGATCGGCGCCGTGGACCACCTGGTGGCCCGGATGCCCGGCCCGGAGGAGGCCCAGTGGTTCCAGGGCGGCCCCGGCGTGCCGCTGATGGTGCAGACCCGCGTCACCTACGACCGGCGCGGGCCGGTGCGGGTCATCGAGACCCGCTACTCGGCCGACCGCAGCCGGCTGGTGTACGGCGTCGGCGACCTCGGCGCGCGCACCACCCTGCCCGCGCCCGCCGCGCCCGTCGACCCCGCCCGGGCCGACGCGCCGTGACGCGCCGGCCGGGACGGACCGGCCGGCTCAGGCCGCCAGGGCCTTCTTGACCTGCAGCAGGCTCGGGTTGGTCATGACGACCCGCTCGCCGCCGCCCACCGGCGTCACCAGCACGGTCGGCACCGTCTGGTTGCCGTTGTTCACGGACTCGACGAAGGACGCCGACGCCGGGTCCTCCTCGATGTTGATCTCGGTGTAGCCGATGCCTTCACGGTCCAGCTGGCTCTTGAGCCGGTTGCAGTAGCCACACCAGGTCGTGCTGTACATCGTCACGGTGCCCGACATCGAGGGGACTCCTTCGAAAGAGAGGTGCGAACGGTCTCCGGAGGGAACGTCCACCGGACGGCGGGCATTCCGGCCCGCCGGACCGCGCTGCGGAGCGATCATCCTGCGATCACACCGGGCCTGTGGACAACCCCGCCCGCGTTGTCCCACCGGGCTGAGAAGATGGAACGCATGCAGGAAGACCTCTTGAGCGGCAGCCCCTACGACGGCCCCCACGCCTCCCAGTGGGCCGACCCCGGCGCCGCCACGGGCCCGGACGCCGTGCTCGCCGGGCTCGACCCCGAACAGCGCGCCGTCGCCACCGCCCTGCACGGCCCGGTCTGCGTCCTCGCCGGCGCCGGCACCGGCAAGACCCGGGCCATCACCCACCGGATCGCCTACGGGGTGCGCAGCGGCGTCTACACCCCCCAGCAGGTCCTCGCCGTCACCTTCACCGCCCGCGCCGCCGGCGAGATGCGCGGCCGCCTGCGCCAGCTCGGCGCCGACGGCGTCCAGGCCCGCACCTTCCACGCCGCCGCCCTGCGCCAGCTCCAGTACTTCTGGCCCCGCGCCGTCGGCGGCCCCGTCCCCCAGCTCCTCGAACGCAAGGTCCAGCTCGTCGCCGAGGCCGCCGGCCGCTGCGGCCTGCGCGTCCAGCGCACCGAACTGCGCGACCTCACCGCCGAGATCGAGTGGGCCAAGGTCACCCAGATCGCGCCCGAGGACTACCCGGCCGCCGTCGCCAAGTCCGGCCGCGAGGCCCCCCGGGACCCGGCCGAGACGGCCCAGGTCTACCGGGTCTACGAGGAGGCCAAGAGCCGCCGCGGCAGCATGGACTTCGAGGACGTGCTGCTGCTCACCGCCGCCATCCTGGAGGACCGCCCGGACATCGCCGACCAGGTCCGCTCCCAGTACCGGCACTTCACCGTCGACGAGTACCAGGACGTCTCCCCGCTCCAGCAGCGCCTGCTCGACCGGTGGACCGGCCCCGACGGCGGCGCCAGCCTGTGCGTGGTCGGCGACGCCAGCCAGACCATCTACTCCTTCACCGGCGCCACCCCGGACTACCTGCTGAACTTCCGCGGCCGCCACCCCGACGCGACGGTGGTCAAGCTCGTCCGCGACTACCGCTCGACGCCGCAGGTCGTCCACCTCGCCAACGGACTGCTCGCCCAGGCCCGCGGCGAGGCCGCCCGCCACCGCCTCGAACTCGTCTCCCAGCGGGAGGCCGGCCCCGAGCCGGTCTACACCGAGTACGAGGACGAGCCGACCGAGGCCGAGACCACCGCCCGCCGGATCAAGGACCTCCTCGCCACCGGCGTGCGGGCCAGCGAGATCGCCGTCCTGTTCCGCACCAACGGCCAGTCCGAGGTCTACGAGCAGGCGCTCGCCGACCTCGGCCTCCCGTACCAGCTCAAGGGCGCCGAGCGGTTCTTCGAGCGCCCCGAGGTCCGCGACGCCGGGGTGCTGCTGCGCGGCGCCGCCCGCGCGGCCTCCGACCCGCTCACCGACGGCGCCCCCGACCTCGCCGGACAGGTCCGCGCGGTGCTCGCCACCCGCGGCTTCACCGCCGAGCCCCCGGCCGGCTCCGGCGCCGTCCGCGACCGCTGGGAGTCCCTGGCGGCCCTCGTCCGGCTCGCCGAGGAGTTCGAGCGCACCCGGGCCGCCGAGGGGCGGGACACCGACCTCGCCGCTTACGTCGCCGAGCTCGACGCCCGCGCAGCCGCCCAGCACGCCCCCGCCGTCGAGGGCGTCACCCTCGCCTCCCTGCACGCCGCCAAGGGCCTGGAGTGGGACGCCGTCTTCCTGGTCGGCCTCACCGAGGGCACCCTGCCGATCATCTACGCCAAGACCGACGAGCAGGTCGAGGAGGAGCGCCGGCTGCTCTACGTCGGCGTCACCCGGGCCCGCAAGCACCTCAGCCTCTCCTGGGCCCTCTCCCGCTCCCCGGGCGGGCGCGCGAGCCGCAAGCCCACCCGCTTCCTCGACGGGCTGCGCCCCGGCTCCGCCGCCCCCGGCGCGCGGGGCGGCGCGCGGGGCGGGCGCGGGGGCGTCGAGCCCGGCGAGCGCTCCGCCGCCCGGCGGGTCCGCGGCCCGGTCAAGTGCCGGGTCTGCGACAAGGCGCTCACCGACGCCGTCGAGCGCAAGCTGCGCCGCTGCGAGGGCTGCCCGTCCACGATGGACGAGGGGCTCTACGAGCGGCTGCGCGAGTGGCGCGCCGGCCAGGCCAGGAAGCAGGGCGCCCCGGCCTACGTGGTGTTCACCGACGCGACGCTCATGGCGATCGCCGAGGACGTGCCGGCCAGCCGCGGCGAACTGGCCTCGATCTCGGGGGTCGGTGCGATGAAGCTGGACAAGTACGGGGCAGCCGTGCTCTCGTTGTGTGCGGGGGAGGAGCCCGAGGAGGATCCGGACGGCGTCGAGGACGACGGTCCGGTCGATCCGGCGTGAGCCGGCACGGGCGCGGTCCAGGGGACTGCTCGGGGACTTCGAATCCGGCTGTGGAGCACGCCGTGGAACTCGCCGCGAAAAATAGTTTGCGCGGCGTACCGGGAGCGCAATAGCCTGCCGGGGCGGTCAAGGGGACGCGATCGCACGGGGTCACACCTGTGCCGAATCCCCTGCGCCCAACAGCTTCACCGAGACAGACATCCGAACATTCGGGGCCGGGGAAACCTGGCTCCGCGAGACGCCGAGAGGAGGCGAAGACAGTGGGAAACATCATGATCACCAAAATGACTGGCCAGACCGTTGTCGCTGCCTCCCTGCGTGCCGCCCGTCTGCGGGCGCTCGCCGAGCTCGGTGGAACCGGTCTGGGTCTCGACACCACCGGTGTCTCCGTCGCCCCCGTTGTCAGTGGTCTTGGACACACTGATCTGTGCCTCACGGGCAGCGGAAGCGTCGAAGCCACCGTTGTCGAGACCGGTCTGTCCGGCGACTGGGCGTCGTTCGGCACGCCGCGCTCCCCGCGCGACGAGCGACCGACCCAGGCACCGAAGGCGGCCGTAGCCGCTGCCATTCATGGCGGCTATGCGCGGGTCATCGGTGCCGGAAACCCCCAGAAGCAGAACGAGCAGCTGATCAACCAGGCCATGGCCGCCTTCGCCGGCGCCGAGGCCATCCGGATGCGGGCCTTCCGCGGGCCTGAACCCTGGAGAGAACGAACCTGAGCCAACCTCAGGTCGGACCCTCCAGGGCCGCGGAACCCGTCACCACCGGGATCTGCGGCCCTTCTGTTTTGTCCGGTACGCAAGACCAACCCAGGCCCTCCGGGGCCTCCGGCCCAGCACCACCAGTCCACTGGGCCGGAACCACTGAGAAGACGAGGAAGACGCCCACAGTGTCCACGGTCATCACACCGCCCACCCCGTCCGTACCGCCGACAAGCCAGATCACCAAGGCCGACCAGGCCGACCCCCCGGAGGTTCCTTCCATGCAGATCAGCTCCATCGAGCAGGCCGAGGCTCTCGGTCTCCCCATCCCGTGCCGCGCCTTCGACCCCGAGGTCTTCTTCGCCGAGACGCCCGCCGACGTCGAGTACGCGAAGTCCCTCTGTGGCACCTGCCCGGTGAAGGACTCCTGCCTGACCGGCGCGCTGGAGCGGCGTGAGCCGTGGGGCGTCTGGGGCGGCGAGCTGTTCGTCCAGGGTGTCGTCGTGGCCCGCAAGCGGCCGCGTGGCCGCCCGCGCAAGACCGAGGTCATGGCGTGAACCCCGCCGAGCAGGCCAGGGTCGTCCGCCGGGGAGAGCAGCCCCCGCTGGACAGCGCCCTCCGCCGTTCCGTGCGGATCGCCGCCGCCAAGGCCGACGCCGCAGCCCGTACCCCGTTCCCGAGCACGCACCACGAGCAGGACCACGACATGATCCCCGCCGCCGCCGATCCCACCGCCCGCGCAACGCAGGCCACCGAACGTCAGACCCAGAACAGGATCCTCGAAATGCAACTCATCCATGAATCCCTGGCCCGGGCCCATATGCAAGACAGGCTCCACGAGGCCGAGAACCAACGGCTCGTCAGCCGGGTCGTCCGGGCCCGCAGGCTCAAGCAGCGGGCCGAGCGGGCCTCGATGCGGGCCCGCAAGGCCCTCGCCGTGGCGTTGATGTAACGCCCGCGGGCCTCCGGGCCCTCCCGCTTCACCCCCGTCGTGCCGCAGGCCGCCCCCCGTCATCGGGGAGCGGCCTGCGGCCGTTGGCGCGGGAGGTCCGTCAGCTCTCGGCGCCGCCGGTGCCCTTGCGGGCCCTCGGCTGCCGCGGCGGCTGCCCGGCCTGCTGCGGCTGTCGGGCCTCCTCGGTCTTCCGGGCCTGCGGGGCCTTCCGGGCGCCGCGGGGCCGCTGCGGCCGGTCGGAGAACTCGGGGAGCCACTCCAGCATCTCCGCGCGGAACGGCGCCTGGGCGCCCAGCTGGCAGAGCACGCCGATGGTGCTCAGCGTCACCCGGTGGATCAGCAGGTACGCGGGCGGCAGGTTCAGCTGCTTGCCCAGGTTGTAGGCGGGCGAGCGCGGATCGGCGATCCGGGCCGCCTGGGCGCGCATCCAGGCCCGGGTGAAGTGGAAGTTCTCCACCGCGGCCGGCTCGATGATCGGCAGCAGGTAGTCCAGCACCGCGTCCGGGTCCAGCTGGATCGCGGGCTTCACGAAGCCCTCCTCGCGCAGCATCTTCAGCACGCCCGCCGCGTCCCCGGCCAGCGCCATCCGCAGCGAGGCCCCGATCGGCGCGGGCAGCCCGCCGGGCAGCCGGTCCACCGTGCCGAAGTCCAGCACGCCCAGGCGCCAGCCGGACACCGGGCCGTCGTCCTTCAGCAGCCGGAAGTTGCCCGGGTGCGGGTCGGCGTGCAGCAGACCGGTCCGGGACGGGCCGGCGAACAGGAACCGGGCCAGCAGCTGCCCGGCGCGGTCGCGCTCCTCCTGGGTGCCGCGCGCGATCACCTCGGCCAGCGGGGTGCCGCCCATCCACTCGGTGACCAGCACCTGGTCGGCCTGGGCCACCACGACCGGCACCAGGATGTCCGGGTCGCCCGCGAACTCCTCGGCGTGCCGGCGCTGGGCCTGCGCCTCCAGTTCGTAGTCCAGCTCCTCCGAGACGCGCTCGCGCAGCTCGGTGATCAGCGGCTTGATGTCCAGCCCGGGGATCAGCGGGCCCAGCAGCCAGGCCACCCGGCTCAGCTGTGAGAGGTCCGCGAGCAGCGCGTCGCCCGCGCCCGGGTACTGCACCTTGACCGCGACCTGCCGGCCGTCGTGCCAGACCGCCCGGTGCACCTGGCCGATCGAGGCCGCGGCCGCGGGCCGGTCGTCGAACTCCAGGAACAGCTCGCGCCAGTCGTTCCCGAGCCGCTGGGCGAGCGCGGTGTGCACCTTGGCGGCGGGCATCGGGGGCGCGGCGTCCTGCAGCTTGGTGAGCGCCGCCCGGTACGGACCGGCGACCTCCTCGGGCAGCGCGGCCTCGAAGACGGACAGCACCTGCCCGAACTTCATCGCCCCGCCCTTGAGCTCGCCGAGCACCTTGAACAGCTGGTCGGCGGTGGCCTGTTGGAGCTCGGCCGTGACCACCTCGGCGGAGCGGCCGCCGATGCGCCTGCCGAGGCCGAGCGTGGCGCGACCGGCTATCCCCAGCGGCAGGGCGGCGAGCCGTGCCGTGCGGGTCACTGCCTTGCGCGGAAGATCGCTCACCCGGGCCTCCAATTCATGGCCCCCCGACACCGGACGGCCGACCATCACTAGGCCATTGTGCCCGTTCCCCGCCCCGGGCCCGCCGGAATTCCGCGAGGCGGGGCGGGGAGCGGGGTCCCTTTTGCGAGGACTTGGGCGGCTTGGGCGTGTCTTGTGGATCTTGTCGGATCAGGCCGCGGCGAGGTGCGTGCCCCAACGCCGTGGACCCGGCATGGATCCGCGAGACGCGCCCCAGGTCCGGTCGGCCGGGATCAGCGGGGCAGGCGCAGGGCGAGGCCGTCCAGGACGACCTCCAGGCCGTAGGTGAACTTGGCGTCGCGTACCTCGACCGGATCGGGGATCGCGGCGGCGGCCGCGTAGGCGTCGGCGAGGTGGGCGTAGTCGGCGCTGGCCTGCTGGGCGGCGGGCATCAGGCGGGCGATGAACTCGGCCTCGGTCTCGCCGGAGCGCGCGACGGTGGTGAGCCAGGCCGCCTCGGTGGTGCTCACCCCGACGACGTAGGAGATGAGCGTGTCGATCGCCCGGATCGGATCGGGGAATCCGACGGCGTCGAAGAAGGCGGTCAGCCGCTCGCCGTAGGACGCCAGGTTGGGGCCGAGGTAGGCGAGGCCGGCCTGGCCCAGTACGGAGGAGAGCCAGGGGTGGCGCAGGGCCGTCGCCCGGAACGCCTCGGCGGCCTCGGTGGCGGCGGCGCGCCAGTCGGGGCTGTCGGCGGGCGGCAGGGCCATCTCGCCGAAGACCTCGTCCACGGCGAGCTCCATCAGCTCGTCCTTGGTGGCCACGTGCCGGTAGAGCGAGGTGGCGCCCGCGTTCAGCCGGGCGGCGAGCTTGCGCATGCTCAGGGCCTCGACGCCCTCGGCGTCCAGCATCACGACCGCCTGGCGGACGATTCCGTCCCGGCTGAGCGCGGGCTGGTCGGGCTCGCGCTGCTGACGGGCCCAGACGGACGGGACCGGGGTGCTTCGGGTGGCCATGGGCGACTCCTCCTCTGTGGTGCGTACACCGTTCGCATCGAGCGTACAGGAGTCAATGGTTGCGCACACCGTTCCGATGTGCGTACAGTGTTCGCATCGACGGAACGCAGTGCGCACCAAAGGAACGGTGTGCGCCGATGGGAGGGGTGACTGATGTCAGTCGACGATGTGACCGGGTCCGGGGTCCGGAACCCGCACCGCTGGTGGATCCTGATCGTGCTCTGCCTGAGCTCGCTGGTGCTGGTGGTCGACAGCATGGCCCTGACCGTGGCGGTGCCCGCGATGACCGCCGACCTCGGCGCGACCGCCCAGGACACCCAGTGGATCCTCGACTCCTACGTCCTGGTCTTCGCCGGCCTGCTGCTGACCTCCGGCAGCCTCGGTGACCGCTTCGGGCGCCGGAAGATCATGATCATCGGCCTGCTGCTCTTCGGGGCGGCGTCGTTCGCGGCGAGCTTCTGCACCAACCCCGGCGAGGTCATCGCCGCCCGGGTCGCGATGGGGGTCGGCGGGGCACTGATCATGCCCTCGACGCTGTCGATCCTCATCACCGTCTTCGACGAGGACGAGCGCAACAAGGCGATGGCCGCCTGGAGCTCGGTGGCGATGCTGGGGCTGGTCGGCAGCCCGGTGCTCGGCGGTGTGCTGATCGACCACTTCTCCTGGCACTCGATCTTCTTCATCAACGTCCCGGTGGTGGCGCTGGCGGTGCTGGCGGGCCTGCTGCTGATGCCGGAGTCCAAGGGCCCGTGGCAGAAGCCCGACCCGCTCGGCGCGGTGCTGTCGGCCGTCGGCATGACCGCCCTGGTCTGGTGGATCATCGAGATCCCGCAGCACGGCGCCTTCGCCGGCCGCTCGCTGGTCACCCTGGTCGTCGCGGTGGCCTCGATCGTCGGGTTCGTGGTCTGGGAGAACGTGACAGCCGCGCCGATGGTGCCGCTGGCGCTCTTCAAGGCCCGCAACTTCAGCGGGGGGTCGCTCTCGCTGACCCTGGTGCAGATCGGCAACGGCGGGCTGCTGCTGGTGCTCACCCAGTACCTGCAGTTCGTGCTCGGGTACTCGCCGGTCAAGGCGGGCCTGGCGTTCCTGCCGCTGGCCGTCGCGGCGCTGCTCGGCAACGGGGTCGGCGCCAAGCTGGCGGCGACGCTCGGCAACCGGCTGCTGATCCTCGCCGGGATGCTCGTCATGGCCTCCTCGTTCGCGCTGCTGACCACCGTCTCGGCCGACACCGGCTTCACCGTCCCGGCGGTCGCGCTCGGGCTGCTCGGCCTCGGCGCGGGCCTGGCGATGCCGGCCGCGGTGGGCGCGCTGATGGGGACGATCCCGCCGGAGCAGGCGGGCGTCGGCTCGGCGCTGAACGACACCATCCAGCAGGCGGGCACCGCGCTCGGCATCGCGATCCTGGGCTCGCTGCTGTCGAGCGGCTTCGCGGGCGGGATGCCGGCCGGGACGCCGGAGCAGGCCAAGCACTCCATCGCCGGGGCGCTGGCGATCGCCGGCGGGGACGCCGGGTTGGTCCGCACCGCCCGGGAGGCGTTCACCGGGGCGATGACCACGACGTTCACGGTCAGCGCGATCGGTGTGCTGGCGGCGGCCCTGCTGGCCACCCTGGTGATGCGGGACCGCAAGGTAGCGCGGGCCGAGGAGCCGGCCGAGCAGGCGGTGGCCGCCGGGTGAGGCCGGCGGTGAGGCCGGCGGTGAGGACGACCTGGAAGGCCGGTGCCCGTGGGGGCGCCGGCCTTCGGCGTTCCCCGGCGGCGAGGCCCACCCCGGCGGCGCGGCCCCACCTCGGTAGCGCGGCCCCACCGCGGCCGGGCGGCTCACCCCGGCGGGGCCGGCTGCCACAGGCACCCGCAGTCCGGATGCCCCCGCAGCCGCAGCCGCCGGGCCATCCCGTCGCTCGCCGACACCTCGCACCAGCCGTCCACGCTCGGCGGGCGGCCGCCGTCCAGGTGCAGCTGGACGTGCAACGCGGCCAGCCCGGCGACCGCCGTCGCCAGGGCGGTGTCGCAGGCCGGCGTCGGGGCCCGCCCCGGGCCCTCGTGGGCCAGCTGGGCCAGCACCCGCGGCCAGGCCGCGTCCTCGTCCTCCCGCCGCAGCACCAGGCAGTGCCCGCAGGCGGACCTCCCCGGGACCACCAGCGGCCCGACGACGCCGAACTCCTCGACCACGCCCACGTACAGGTGCGGCACCCCGGCCCGGAGCAGCAGCCGGGCCTCGTACGTCCCGCCGGCGAAGGCGGCGCTGCCGTCCCGGGGCGCGAGGACGACGAAGTCCGGCGGTGGGTCGCCCGGCCGGCGGCGCGGGGCGGGCCCCGGGGGACGGCCCGCGGCCCGGTGCACCGCCTCCCGGGCGGCCGTCGCGCGCAGCCGCCCGACGTCCCCGGGCGGCAGGCCCGCAGGCGAGCAGTCGCCCGGTGCCACCCGGCCGCCGTCCGTGACGGTGACCGTGCCGGTGCCCCCGGCGGCCAGGACGGCGGCCACGGCGGCGCCGACCCGGCCCGCGCCGCGCACCTCGATCCGGGCGTCGGCCCGGCG
This sequence comes from Kitasatospora xanthocidica, assembly GCF_014656195.1. Classification (GTDB taxonomy): domain Bacteria; phylum Actinomycetota; class Actinomycetes; order Streptomycetales; family Streptomycetaceae; genus Kitasatospora; species Kitasatospora xanthocidica. The sequence goes on from NZ_BNBY01000005.1 coordinate 180,663, forward strand.
GGCCAGCACAGCCGGTGCGGCGCCCGGGCCGGAGTGGACCAGGGAGAGCGAGGCGAGGTCGGGCCCGAGCAGCTCCCGGTGCGGCTGGGGGAAGCGGGCCAGCGCCCGGTCGGCGGCCTCCGCGTCGTCCAGCAGGCCGGTCTCCGCGAGCTCGGTCAGCAGGGTGTCGGCCGGCTCGCGGCCGAGCCCGATCCGCTCACCGGCCTCGACGAGCGCGGGCCGGTCGCGCGTTCCGTCGAGCAGCCCGAGGAACTCGCACAGGGCCGGGTCGGCGTTGCCGAGCACCCCGGCGTGGCTCGTGACGGTGCCGAACTGCAGGGTCTCGGAGTCCCGCCAGCTGCGGGACAGGGCGGGCTTCAGAGCGAGGCGCACGGCGATCTCCCTTCCGATCGTTTCCGGACGGCTGACCGCAGCATGCCCCATCGCCCGGACGGTGTGCCGAAAGTTGTCCACAGGCCCGTACACATGATCAGAACATCGGTTCGCACACCCTGTGGATAACTGGGGATCCTCCCCGGCGTCGGATTCCGGACACCCGCCGTCGACTTTTCGTTCGCGATCACTCCATGAAAGATTCCGGCCATGGCAGCGGACTTCTGTCCGTGCCACCGGGTAACGTCGTGTGCCATGGCAGCCGAGCGGGACTCCCATCCACCGGCGTCGCGTCGGCGTGCCCGTGCCGCGTCCGGGTCACAGATCGCGGCGCCGAACACGCGCGGGCGTCCGGACCAGCGGTACGCCGAGCAGCAGCCGCCGCAGCACCCGCCCGTCGGGGCGGTCTCCCCGGAACCGCACGACCGCGGCCGGGTCGAGGTGCGGCGCAGCGCCCGCCGCAGCCGTACGGTCTCCGCCTACCGCGAGGGCGACCGCACCGTCGTGCTGATCCCGGCCCGGATGTCGCACGCCGAGGAGCAGCGCTGGGTCGCGCAGATGCTGGAGAAGCTCGCCGCCCAGGAGTCCCGGCGGATCCCCGGGGACGAGGCCCTGATGGCCCGGGCCCGCGAGCTGTCGGCCGCCTACCTGGACGACCGCGCCCACCCCAGCCAGGTCCGCTGGGTCACCAACCAGAACTCCCGCTGGGGCTCCTGCACCCCGAGCGAGGGCACGATCCGCCTCTCCCACCGCCTCCAGGGCATGCCCGAGTACGTGCTGGACTACGTGCTGCTGCACGAGCTGGCGCACCTGCTGGTGCCGGACCACGGGCCGGCGTTCTGGGCGCTGCTGGAGGCCTACCCCCGCACCGAGCGGGCCCGGGGCTACCTGGAGGGCGTGGTCTCGGCGGCCCGGCTGCCGCACATCCCGGGCGCCCGGCACGCCGACCCCGGGCCGGACCCGGGCGCCTCCTGCGGCTGAGGACCGGCGGGACCGACCGGAGGACGACGCGAAGGGGGCGCGGGCCGATGCGGCCCGCGCCCCCTTTCGACGTCACACCTCAGCCGGTCAGCCGCCGGGCCCGGGCCACCAGGTCGCGCACCGAGTGGTCGGTGAGCTCCGGCAGCCGGTCGTAGTCGAACCAGCGCAGGTCCAGCGACTCCTCGCTGATCAGCGCCTGGGCGCCGGCCGGGGCCAGCGCGATGTACTGGACGTCCAGGTGGGTGTTCTCCGGCCGGTCCTTGCCGGTGCAGCGGACCTGGTGGCGGTCCAGCTTGACCGGCACCGGGGCGCCGTCCTCCGTCAGCAGGACCAGGTCGGGGATGCCGGACTCCTCGACGGCCTCGCGCAGCGCGGCCGAGGCGAGGTCGCGGTCCTCCGGTTCGCAGTGCCCGCCCATCTGCAGCCACATGCCGACCTTGGGGTGCAGGGTGAGCAGTACCCGCCCGGCCGCCGGGTCGACGACCGCCGCGCTCGCGGTGATGTGCGCGGGCAGGCAGGAGCGGTAGAGGCCCTCGGGCTGCGCGGTCAGGTGGTCCAGGTAGTCGAGCCGCAGCAGCTCCTGGTCCTCGTCGGCCGGCCGCCACCCGGACAGGGTGCGGACGGCGTCCGCGTGCAGGGTGGACGCGGACGTCCCGGTGTCGGTCATGCGGTGGGCTCGCCCTTCCCGTCGGTGTCGGTGCCGTCGTGCTCCGGCCGGTCGCCGCCCTCGGTGCGGTCGGGACCCTTGGTGAGGTCGGGCTTGCCGGCCGCGGCCTCGCCGAGCAGCTTGTCGAGCGCGTCGAAGTCGAACCCGCCCTCCAGGTCGCCCGCGGCGCCCCGGTGCACGAAGGCGTCCGGGTCGTCCAGGTCGGCGGCGGTGGGCAGCATGTCCGGGTGCTCCCAGAGCGCGTCGCGGCCCTCGACGCCGCGGGCGTCGGCGAGCAGCGCCCAGAGCCGGGAGGCGTCGCGCAGGCGGCGCGGGCGCAGCTCCAGGCCGACCAGGGTGGCGAAGGTCTGCTCGGCGGGCCCGCCGGCCGCGCGGCGGCGGCGGACGGTCTCGCGCAGCGCCCCGGCCTGCGGCAGGTGCGGCTCGGCGGCGGCGTGCACGACGGCGTCCACCCAGCCCTCGACCAGCGCGAGCGCCGTCTCCAGGCGGGCGAGCGCGGCCTTCTGCTCGGGGGTGTCCTCGGGCTGGAGCAGGCCGCCGGCCAGTGCCTCCTGCAGGGCCTCGGGGTTGCTCGGGTCGAGCTGGCCGACCAGCTCCTCCATCCGGGAGGTGTCGACCTTGATGCCGCGGGCGTAGGCCTCCACGGCGCCCAGCAGGTGGGCGCGCAGCCACGGCACATGGGCGAAGAGCCGCTGGTGGGCGGCCTCGCGCAGGGCGAGGTAGAGGCGGACCTCGTCGGCGGGCACGCTCAGGCCCTCGCCGAACTCGGCGACGTTCTGCGGCAGCAGCGCGGCCTTGCCGGCCGGGGCGAGCGGCAGGCCGACGTCGGCGGAGCCGACCACCTCGGCGGCGAGGGCGCCGAGCGCCTGGCCGATCTGGGTGCCGAACATGGCGCCGCCCATGGAGCGCATCATGCCCATCAGCGGGCCGGCCATGGCCTGCATCTCCTCGGGCAGCACGCCGCCCATGGCGTTGCCGACCCGCTCGGCGACCGGGTCGACCAGGTCCTTCCAGACCGGGAGGGTGGCCTCGATCCACTCGGCCCGGCTCCAGGCGACGGCGGTGCCGGCGCCGGAGGGGAACTCGGTGGCGCCGTCGAGCCACAGGTCGGCCAGGCGGACGGCCTCGGCGACGGCGGAGCGCTCGGAGGCGCTGACCGAGCGGTCCTTGCTCTTGCCCTCGGCGGGCTCGGCGACCACGGTCTGGCGGGCGATGTTCTGGGCGAGGTCCCAGTTCACCGGGCCGCCCTCGAACGAGAGCATCTGCCCGAGCTGCTGGAAGGCGGCGCCGAGGTCGCCCGGGTTCATGCCGCCGAACATCGCGGCGAAGGGGTTGTCGCCGCCGGCGCCGCCCGGGGCGCCGGGCAGGCCGAACATCGCGCCGAAGGGGTTGCCCCCGCCGAAGCCGAACGGCTGCGGGCCGGAGCCGGACTGCTCCTGGTCCTTCTTCTTCTGCGCGTCGTCGGGCTTGGCCTTGCCGTCCTCGGGCTCCTCGGGCGGAACGCCGAATCCGAAGGGAAGGTCGCTCACGGGGTCCTCGATCCGGTCGGCCGTCATGCGGTGTGGCGGGGAAATCAGCGCCCGGGGCGGTGGCGGAGTCGGGGACTCGGGGGCGGCTCCCGCGCGGCTGGCCCGCGCCGGGTGCACCGCCGGGCCTTCGCCTCGGGCAGGATGGACGTACGTGACACACGTCCGTACGCACATAAGCTAACCGTGGAGGATGGCCGGTGAGTTCCCCGCCCTCGGACGTTCGCTCTGGGCTGACCGGAGGAGAGGAGGCGTCGGACACCACGGCGTCGCCGCCTCCAGCCTACGGCGGACGGCCGCTGACCGTGGCGGTGACCGGCGCCGCGGGAGTGCTGGGGGAGCGGGTCGCGGCGCGACTGGTCGCCTCCCCGCACGTGAAGAAGGTCCTGGCGGTGGACGACCGCCGCGGCGAGGTCCCCGGCGTGCAGTGGCGGGTGCTCGACGTGCGCGACCCGGCGGTGGCCGAGCGGCTGGCCGGGGTCGACGTGGTGGTGCACCTCGCGATGGACTTCGGCATGGAGTCCGATCCGCGGGCCCGCAGCGCCTACAACGTGCGCGGCGCCCAGACGGTGCTGACCGCGGCCGCGGCCGCCGGGGTGCACCGGGTCGTGCTGTGCACCTCCGCCATGGTCTACGGCGCGCTGGCCGACAACGAGGTGCCGCTGGCCGAGGACTCCGAGCTGCGGGCGACCGAGGAGGCCTCGCTGGTCGGGGACCTGCTGGAGATCGAGCGGCTGGCCCGCCGCGCGCCACGCGCCCACCCCGGGCTGCAGGTGACGGTGCTGCGCCCGGCCGTGGTGGTGGGCCCCGGTGTGGACACCGTGCTGACCCGGCACTTCGAGGCGCCCCGGCTGCTGGTGGTGGCCGGCTCCCGCCCGTGCTGGCAGTTCTGCCACGTGGACGACCTGGCGGCGGCGCTGGAGTACGCGGCGCTGGGCCTGGTCGAGGGCGAGGTGACGGTCGGCTGCGACGGCTGGCTGGAGCAGGAGGACGTGGAGCGGCTGTCGGGGATCCGGCGGATGGAGCTGCCGGCCGCGCTGGCGCTCGGTACCGCGGCCCGGCTGCACCGGCTGGGCCTGACCCCGGCACCGGCCGGGGACCTGGCGTACACGATGTACCCGTGGGTGGTGTCCGGCAGCCGGCTGCACGAGGCGGGCTGGCGTCCGGCGCACACCAACGAGCAGGTGCTGGCCGAGTTGCTGGCCCAGGTGTCCGGCAAGCACGCGGTGGCCGGGCGCCGGCTGGGCGGCAAGGAGGCCGCGACCAGCCTGGGGGCGGCCGGGGCGACGGTGGCGCTGGTCGGTACGGCGGCGCTGGTGCGCCGGGCCCGCAAGCGGCGCCGGTTCTGACCCGGGCCGGGGGAGGGTTCCGGTCCTGCCCCGGGTCGGCGGAGCACGGCGTCGATCGATCGGCCGATCGGGCGCCTTTTCTCACGATGCGAAATTTCCACATCGTGATGCGGAAGACACTTGCCTCCGACCGTCCCCGATGAGGAATCATGGGGTCATGTCCGAGAACCACGACCCCATCCGTCTGCTCGCCATCCGCGACACCCCGCTCTCGCTGGACGAGGTGTACGAGGCGGTCGGCGACGACGCGGCCGGCGGCACCACCGTCTTCGTCGGGACGGTCCGTGACCACGACGGCGGCAAGTCGGTGTCCGCGCTGGAGTACAGCTGCCACCCCACCGCCGAGCAGGAGATGCGGCGGATCGCCGAGAAGGTGGTCGCCGACTTCCCGGTCCGGGCGCTCGCCGCGGTCCACCGGGTCGGCCGGCTGGAGATCACCGACAAGGCCGTGATCGTCGCGGTCTCCTGCGCCCACCGCGGCGAGGCCTTCGCGGCCGCCCGCCGGCTGATCGACGACCTCAAGCACGAGGTGCCGATCTGGAAGCACCAGGTCTTCGCCGACGGCGAGGAGGAGTGGGTCGGCGCCGGCGGCTGCTGAGACCGGCCCGCGCACCGCGGAACCGTCCGCACGTCCCGCGCACCGCGGAACCGTCCGCACATCCCGCGCGTCCGTCGGGGCAGGCTCGCCGGTGCCTCACTCGAACGGGTTCGCGGCGACGCCCCGAATACTCCCTGGAAGTGAGCCGATCGGCCGTCCCGTAACCCGGACGGCGCCGTCCGCGTTGTCCGCCGGGGTGGTTAATCTGCTCATAGACACGACGAGCTGGGAGTACTGACATGGGTGCGCTCGCCTGGCTGATCATTCCGGTTGTCGCCGTCCTGGCCGCGGCCCTCTGGGCGGGGTGGGCCCAACGGGCCCCGCGGGCCACCGGGGACCCGGCCTCACTCGCCGAACACCGGCGCTTCATGGCCGCGATGGAACGCACCACCGCCGGGGCCGCGGGCCCGGGCGAGCCTTCCGGCCGGTAGCCCGCCGGGCGCCCCGTCACCCGCGTCCCGTACTGTCGAGGCATGCCACGCCGCTCCGCGACGATGCTCGCTGCCACCCTGCTGCTCATAGCGCTGCTCTGCGTCTCGGTGCTGATGAAGGTGCCGTACACGGAGATGAGCCCGGGGCCGACGTACAACACGCTCGGCAACCAGGGCGGCAAGCCGGTGATCAGCGTCTCGGGGCACGAGTCCTACCCGACCACCGGGCACCTCAACATGACGACCGTCCAGGTCACCGGGGCCAAGTACGAGCCCAGCCTGGTCAACGCGGTGGTCGGCTGGCTGCGCGACGACGTGCTGGTGGTGCCGCACGACAACGTCTACCCGAAGGGGCAGTCGGACGCCGAGGCCAAGAAGCAGAACGCCGAGGAGTTCGCCTCCTCCGAGGACAGCGCCCGCACCGCGGCCCTGAAGCAGCTCGGCGTCCCGGTCGGCAGCGATCTGATCGTCAAGTCGGTCACCGCCGGAGCCCCGGCCGAGGGCAAGCTGCACGCGGGCGACCAGATCGTCGCCGTGGACGGCGCCCCGGTCGCCTCGGTGGACCAGGTGGTCGCGGCGGTCGTCAAGCACAAGCCGGGCGAGTCGGTGGTCTTCACCGTCGTGCCGCGGGTCAAGGACGCGGCCGGAAACGTCGCCGCGACGCCGGGCACCAGGACGGACGTGGCCGTCCCGACCGTCCGGGCCAAGGACCTCGACCCGAAGGCCCCGGCCGAGCGGGCCGAGCTCGCGGTGGTCGGCATCGGCACCGGGATCCGGCACACCTACCCGTTCCAGATCGACATCGGCCTGCAGGACGTCGGCGGCCCGAGCGCCGGCCTGATGTTCTCGCTCGGCATCATCGACAAGCTGACCCCGGGCGGCGACCTGACCGGCGGCCGGTTCGTCGCGGGCACCGGCACCATCGACGACGACGGCAAGGTCGGCCCGATCGGCGGCATATCGATGAAGCTGATCGCCGCCCGGGACGCCGGGGCCGAGTACTTCCTCACCCCGTCCTCGAACTGCGCCGAGGCCACCAAGAACATCCCGTCCGGGCTGACCCTGGTCAAGACGGACACCCTGGACGGCGCGCTGAAGTCGCTGGAGCAGATCCGCTCCGGGCAGGCCTCCGCGCTGCCCTCCTGCGCCAAGTAGCCCTCGGCGCAAGGGCGCGCGGAGGCCCCCGAGAGGCGTTACGAGAAGGTCGCCAGCAGCGCTTCGGTCAGGCCGGGCACCAGGTCCGGGCCGGTCAGCACCTCGCGGGCGACGTCCTTGGAGCGCAGCCGCAGGGCGATCTCCTTCCGGCCGTCGCGCAGCACGGCGGCGGTGATCCGCACCTCCTCGCGCTTGGGGTGGTTGGCCACCCACTCGGCGAGCTGGGCGTCGCTGGCACCGCGCGGACGGGACTGCTCGGCGCCCGGGGGCAGCATCAGACGCTCGACGACCAGCGCGCAGCCGGCCACCGCGGCGGGCCAGGCGATGGTGCCGAGGAACTTGTCGAGCTCCATGCCGGCCGGCAGCTCGTCCTGCTCGACCGGGGTGAGGCCGGGCTCGTCGCTGTCGGCGAGGCCGAGCTGCTTGGCGATCCGCGGGTCGGCCTTGCGCAGGGCGGCGCTGTCCACCAGGGCGAACAGCCGGGCCGGGAGGTCCCAGCCGAGGGTGGCGGCGTACTCGTCGATCTCCAGCGCGGCCCGGGTGAGCGGGGAGGCGGCCGGGAGTTTGGAGACGTCGTCGGGGGAGTTGTTCAGATCAGGCGCGTCGGACATGCCTCAATCCTCACACGCCGGGCGGGGCGCGCTCGCCGGGCGGCCCGGCCGGAGGGGGGGTGGCGCGGGCCGCACCGGGGTACGGCTGGGGTACGGCCCGGGGGAGACGGCCGGGGGAGGGGCTGCGTCGTAACCGTCTGCTAACGGTGGGAACTCGGCCAAAGCCTGGTTAAGTTGCTCTGACGACCGACCGATATCCAGACGACACAGCTGAGGTGCCACCGTGGTATTCCAGATGCCGGAACGCTCAGGGCCGGGTTTCCGGCGAAGGGTGGGTCCGCCCTCGCGGCGGGCGCGGGTGGCCCTGCTGACCCTGGGCGTACTCGCGGTGCTGTTCCTGCTGTTCGTCATGTTCGCGGGCTTCTGGACGGACTGGCTGTGGTTCAGGTCGGTCCACTACTCCTCGGTGTTCACCACCCAGCTGTGGACGAAGATCGGGCTGTTCGCGGTGTTCGGCCTGCTGATGGCGGCGATCGTCGGCTTCAACATCTGGCTGGCGCACCGGCTGCGGCCGCCGCTGTCCGCGATGTCGGTGGAGCAGCAGAGCCTGGACCGCTACCGCGCGGGCCTGGCGCCGTTCAAGCGCTGGGCGCTGATCGGCGTCTCGCTGGTGATCGGGCTGGTGGCGGGCGCCGCGGCGTCCGGCCAGTGGCGGACCTGGCTGATGTGGACCAACTCGACGTCCTTCGGGGAGAAGGACGCCCAGTTCGGCATGGACGTCTCCTTCTACGCCTTCGACCTGCCGTTCTACGAGTTCGTGCTCGGCTTCGCGTTCAGCGCGGTGATCGTCTCGCTGCTGACCTCGGCGCTGGTGCACTACCTGTACGGGGGCCTGCGGCTGCAGGGGCCGGGCCGGCGGGCGAGCGCGGGGGCGCAGGGGCACCTGGCGGTGCTGCTGGGCGTCTTCGTGCTGCTGAAGGCCGTCGCCTACTGGCTGGACCGGTACGCGCTGGCGGTCAAGACCGGTTCGTACAAGGGCGTCTCGGGCTGGACGGGCCTGCGCTACGTGGACGCCAACGCGTTCCTGCCGGCCAAGACCATCCTGTTCTTCGTCGCGATCATCTGCGCGGTGCTGTTCTTCCTGACCCCGATCCGCCGCACCTGGGCGCCGGCCCTGATCGGGCTGGGCCTGATGGTGCTCTCGGCGGTGCTGATCGGCGGCCTGTACCCGGCCATCGTGCAGCAGTTCCAGGTCAAGCCGAACGAGCAGGCCAAGGAGACGCCGTACATCCAGAAGAACATCGACGCGACGCGGCAGGCGTACGGGATCGCCGACGCGCAGACCACGCCGTACAGCCCGCAGGGGTCGACCACCGCCGACGCGCTCAAGCCCGACGCGCAGACCATCGCTGACGTCCGGCTGCTGGACCCGAACATCGTGTCGCAGACGTTCCAGTCGCTGGAGCAGCAGCGCAACTACTACGCCTTCCCCAGCACGCTGGACGTGGACCGCTACGGCAGTGGCGCGACCAAGCAGGACACCGTGATCGGCCTGCGCGAGCTGGACCTCAACGGCGTGCAGCGCAACTGGATCAACGACCACTTCAAGTACACCCACGGCTACGGCGCGGCCGTCGCCAAGGGCAACCAGGTCGACGACAAGGGCGGGCCGGTGTTCACTGAGTCCGGCCTGCCGGCCACCGGCGGGCTCGGCGACTACCAGCAGCGGGTCTACTACGGCGAGAAGACGACGACGTACTCGATCGTCGGCGGCTCGAACAAGGAGATCGACTACACCGACACCAAGACCGGTCAGAACGTGGAGTACACGTACACCGGTGACGGCGGTGTCTCGCTGGACAACCCGATCACCCGGGCCGCGTACGCGGTGCGCTTCGCCGAGCCGCAGATCCTCTACGCGGGGGCGATCACCGACGGCGCCAAGGTGATCTACAACCGGACGCCCAAGGAGCGGGTGGAGAAGGTCGCGCCGTGGCTGTCGATCGACGCCGACCCGTACCCGGTCGTGCAGAACGGCCACGTGGTGTGGGTGGTGGACGGCTACACCACCTCGGACGGCTTCCCGTTCTCCTCGAAGACCACCCTGGGCACCGCCACCAAGGACTCGCTGACCAACCAGCGCGGTGAGCTGCTGACCGTCGCCAACCAGGTCAACTACATCCGCAACTCGGTCAAGGCCACGGTGGACGCCTACACCGGCGAGGTGAAGCTCTACCAGTGGGACGAGAAGGACCCGGTGCTGAAGACCTGGATGAAGGCCTTCCCCGGCACCGTCGAGCCGAAGGCGGACATCCCGCAGTCGCTGCTGCCGCACCTGCGCTACCCGCAGGACATGTTCAAGGTGCAGCGCGACCTGCTCGGCCAGTACCACGTGACCGACTCCAACTCCTTCTTCAACGGCAGTGACATCTGGCAGGTCCCGGTGGACCCGACCAGCGACACCAAGCAGGTCCAGCCGCCGTACTACGTGACGGTCCGGATGCCCGACGCCGCCGGCGCGAGCTTCTCGCTCACCAGCACCTTCGTGCCCAACGGCCGTCCCAACCTGGCGGCGTTCCTGGCCGTCAACGCGGACCCGGGCGACGACTACGGGAAGATCCGCCTGCTGAAGATGACCGGCGAGTCCGGCGCCCCCGGCCCCGGCCTGGTGCAGTCGAAGTTCAACTCCCGCCAGGAGGTGGCCAACCAGATCTTCGCGCTGAAGAGCGGCGGCGACACCGAGCTGGAGTACGGCAACCTGCTGACCCTGCCGGTCGGCGGCGGCCTGCTCAACGTCGAGCCGGTGTACGTGCGCGGACGCGGCGCCAAGTACCCGACGCTGCAGAAGGTCCTGGCGGTGTACGGGGACGACAACGTGGCGTTCGAGGACACCCTGGAGGCCGCGCTGAAGAAGCTGTTCGCCGGGCAGGCCCCGCCGGCCACGCCGGTGGCGCCGTCCAACCCGGGCAGCGGCACCGCCCCGACGGCCCCGACCACGCCGACCTCGCCGACCTCGCCGGTCACGCCCGCGCCCACCTCGCCGGCCACTCCGGCGCCGGGCGGGACGATCTCGCCGGAGCTGCAGAAGGCGCTCACGGACGCGGGGAAGGCCTACAACGACAGCCAGACCGCGTTCAAGAACGGCGACTGGGTGGCCTACGGCAACGCCCAGAAGGCGCTCGGCGACGCGCTGAAGGCGGCCGAGGCGGCCCGCGGCGGCAGCCCGGCGCCCGCCCCGGCCGGCACCCCGAGCCCGGGCGCCACCGGCACCGGATCGCCCGCTCCGCAGCCGTAGCCCGCTGAGCTGCGGCAACCGTTTTCCGTTCCACCCCGCGTTCGTGCTACTGTTCAGTCACCGACGCGGGGTGGAGCAGCTCGGTAGCTCGCTGGGCTCATAACCCAGAGGTCGCAGGTTCAAATCCTGTCCCCGCTACAAAGGCCAGAGGCCCGGAGGATCCTTCCTCCGGGCCTCTGGTGTTTCCGCGGCTCCGGGCGTCTTCCGGCCTCCTCCGGCTCCCTCCGGGCGTCCGCCGTTCGGTGGTTTCGGGTCCACCCCGCATTCGTGCTACTGTTTAGTTACCGACGCGGGGTGGAGCAGCTCGGTAGCTCGCTGGGCTCATAACCCAGAGGTCGCAGGTTCAAATCCTGTCCCCGCTACAAAGGCCAGAGGCCCGGAGGATCCTTCCTCCGGGCCTCTGGTGTTTCCGCGGACGCTTCCGTACCGAAGCGGGCGGTTCCGTACCGAAGCGGTGGGAACCGCTCCGGTACTATCGACCGTCGCCAAGGAGGACGACAGCGGGGTTTGTGGGGTGGATGTGTCGGGAAATCGACAAAGCGCCGAAGCAATTTCGTCGGCTTCGGGTCGGCCCCGCTCGAATTCGGCCGGGGCAGGTGTACGCGGGTAGCAGGTGATGCGACGATGGGACACATGGGGGACGGTGTACGGCTGCTGATCGGCCGTCGGGTCCGGCACCTCTCCTGGGAGTCCCCCCGGCCGCACGCCGGGGCACGATGCCGCGACACTCTGGGGGAGCGGGAGTCGGCATGAGGCTGATCGGCAAGTCAGGCGCCAAGTCCGCGGCGGCAGCCGAGGCTGACACCGACGCCTGGGCGGAGAGTGCCGAGACCCCCGAGGGCCGCCCCGGAGCCCTGCCCGCCCAGCGCACCAGCGGACTCTCCGAGCGCCCCGCCCCGGGCAGCGGCCCGGACAGCCTGGTCCACGTGTCCGCCCGTCAGTTCGCCGCCGCCGTCGGCCCGTACGGGGACCGGCCCGACGGGGAGCCGGGCCCCGCCGCCGCGCTCGACCCGGCCGCCCTCGACCCGACCAGCTTCGAGACCGCGCTGGCCGCCCGCGAGTCCGCCGCCCTCGAAGCCCGGCACCGGCAGGCCGCCGACGGCGGCGACGCGGACGCCGCCGGCCGGCTGGGCACCCTGCTGCTGCGCCGCGGCGACCTGGAGGACGCCGAACCGTACCTGCGCGCCGCCGCGGCCGCCGGGCTGCGCGCCGCCGCCAACAACCTCGGCGTGCTGCTGCACCAGCAGGGCCACCGGGCCGAGGCCGGCCAGTGGTGGCGCCAGGCCGCCGTCGCGGGCAGCGCCCCGGCCGCGCACGCGCTCGGGCTGCAGCTGCGCGACCAGGGCGAGGAGGAGGCCGCCGAGTACTGGCTGCACTTCGCCGCCGACCACGGACACCCGCTCGGCGCCTACGCGCTCGGCGATCTGATGGAGCACCGCCGGGACGTACGGGCCGAACGCTGGTTCAAGGTCTCCGCCGACGCCGGGCACCGGGAGGCCGCCTACCGGCTGGCCCGGATGCGCGAGGCCGCCGGGGACAAGGAGACCGCCGAGGCCTGGTACCGCACCGCTGCCGCCCGCAGCCACGCCCGCGCCGCGCTGCGCCTGGGCGTCCTGCTGGAGGAGCGCGCCCGTACCGAGCAGTCGCTGCTGGACGAGGCCGCCCGCTGGTACCGCCAGGCCGCGCAGAACGGCGAGCCGCGCGCGGCCTGCGCGCTCGGCTTCCTGCTGCGTGACTCCGGCGAGATCGCGGCCGCCGCCGAATGGTGGCAGGAGGCCGCCGAGGCCGGCGACGGCAACGCCGCCAACGCGCTCGGCGCCCTGCACGCGAGCCGCGGCGAGGCCAAGGAGGCCGAGCGCTGGTACCGCGTCGCCCTGGACGCGGGCGACCAGAACGGCGCCTTCAACCTCGGCCTGCTCTGCGCCGGCACCGGCCGCGAGCAGCAGGCCGAGCAGTGGTACCGCCGGGCCGCGTACGCCGGGCACCGGGAGGCCTGCAACGCGCTGGCCGTGGTGCTGCTGCAGCGCGGCGACGAGTCCGGCGCCGAGCCGTGGTTCTCCAAGGCCGCCGAGGCCGGCAGCGTCGACGGCGCCTTCAACCTCGGCGTGCTGCACGCCGGGCGCGGCGAGCAGCGCCAGGCCCAGGAGTGGTACGCGCGGGCCGCCGCCGAGGGCCACGGCGAGGCCGCGCTGCAGCTCGCGGTCGCCCAGGAGCAGCGCGGCAACCTGGCCGGGGCGCTGGAGCGCTACCGGCAGTCGGCCGCGGGCGGCTCCGCCGAGGGGGCCTTCCGGCTCGCCTCGCTGCTGGACCGGCGCGGTGACGCGGACGCCGAGGCCGAGCACTGGTACGCGCTGGCGGCCGACGCCGGGCACCGGCGGGCCCAGGTGCGGATGGGTGTCCGGGCGGCCGAGCGGGGGGCGCTGGAGATCGCCGAGAGCTGGTACCGGCGGGCCGCCGGGGCGGGCAGCCGAAGCGCCGCGTTCAACCTGGGCCTGCTGCTGGCCCGGCAGGACAGCGAGGCCGAGGCGATGCTCTGGTACACCCGGGCCGCCGACGCCGGGCACGGACGGGCCGCGCTGCGCCTGGCGCTGCTCGCGCTGCGCCGGGGCGAGCCGGTGCAGGCGGAGAACTGGTGCCGGCGGGCGATCGACTACGGGCCGGCCGAGGTCGCCGAGCGCGCCGGGCGGCTGCTGGGCGCGCTGCACGCCGAGCTGAGCGCGTAGCGGCTCGCCGGGGAGTGCCCTACGCGCGGCAGTCGGGGCACAGGCCGCGGTAGGTGACCTCGGCGGTGGTGACGGCGAAGCCGAACCGCTCGGCGGCGGGCAGCGCGGCGAGCGGGTCGCCCTGCGGGTGGACGTCGCGGATCGCCCCGCAGCCGGAGCAGACCAGGTGCTGGTGGGCGCGGTGCGCGTTGGGGTCGTACCGCCGGGCGCGGCCGTCGGTGGCGACCTCCAGGACCTCGCCGAGGGCGACCAGCTCGCCCAGCGTGTTGTAGACGGTGGCCCGGCTGATCTCGGGCAGCCGGGCCACCGCCCGGGCGTGCACCTGGTCGGCGGTGAGGTGGACGTGCTCGCCGTCGAGGACCTCGGCCACGACGCGGCGCTGCGAGGTGAGCCGCCAGCCGCGCCCGCGCAGTCTCTCCAGCAGGTCGTTCATGTCCACCAGATTAAGTCAGAGTCCGGGATTGATTCCAGTGTTGACTTAGACAAAGTCCAAGTTAGGATCGTGTCATCACGACCGGACATCCGTGGAGGCACCCGTTATGACCACGCAGGACGAGCTGCGCCCGACCCTGACCACGGAGGCGGGTGCCCCCGTCGCCGACAACCAGAACACCGAGACCGCGGGCATCGGCGGCCCCGCCCTGATCCAGGACCAGCTGCTGTTCGAGAAGCTCGCGCACTTCAACCGCGAGCGGATCCCGGAGCGCGTGGTGCACGCCCGCGGCGCCGGGGCCTACGGCACCTTCACGGTCACCGCCGACGTGACGCCCTGGACCCGGGCGGCCTTCCTCTCCGAGATCGGCAAGGAGACCGAGGTCTTCCTGCGCTTCTCCACCGTCGCGGGCAACCTCGGCGCGGCCGACGCGGTGCGCGACCCGCGCGGCTTCGCGCTGAAGTTCTACACCGAGGAGGGCAACTACGACCTCGTCGGCAACAACACCCCGGTGTTCTTCATCAAGGACGCCATCAAGTTCCCCGACTTCATCCACACCCAGAAGCGCGACCCGTACACCGGCTCGCAGGAGGCCGACAACGTCTGGGACTTCTGGGGCCTGTCCCCCGAGGCCACCCACCAGGTCACCTGGCTGTTCGGCGACCGCGGCATCCCCGCCTCGTACCGGCACCTCAACGGCTACGGCTCGCACACCTTCCAGTGGCAGAACGAGGCCGGCGAGCACTTCTGGGTCAAGTACCACTTCAAGACCGACCAGGGCATCCGCAACCTCACCCAGGCCGAGGCCAACGCCCTCGCCGGCGAGGACCCGGACAGCCACCAGCGCGACCTGCGCGAGTCGATCGAGCGCGGCGAGTACCCCAGCTGGACGGTGCAGGTCCAGATCATGCCGGCGGCCGACGCGGCGAACTACCGCTTCAACCCCTTCGACCTCACCAAGGTCTGGCCGCACGCCGACTACCCGCCGGTCGAGATCGGCCGGCTGGAGCTCAACCGCAACCCCGACAACGTCTTCGCCGAGGTCGAGCAGTCGGTCTTCTCCCCGTCGCACTTCGTGCCCGGCATCGGCCCGTCCCCGGACAAGATGCTCCAGGGCCGGCTGTTCGCCTACGCCGACGCCCACCGCTACCGGGTCGGCATCAACGCCGACCACCTGCCGGTGAACCGCCCGCACGCCACCGAGGCCCGCACCAACGGCCGCGACGGCCACCTGTACGACGGTCGCCACGGGCGGCAGAAGAACTACGAGCCGAACAGCTTCGGCGGCCCCGTGCAGACCGGCCGCCCGCTGTGGGCCGCCACCGCCGTCGACGGGAGCACCGGCACCCACGTGGCGCCCTCGCACGCCGAGGACGACGACTTCGTGCAGGCCGGCACCCTGTACCGGCTGTTCTCGGAGGACGAGAAGCAGCGGCTGATCGCCAACCTGGCCGGCTTCATCGCCAAGGTCTCCGCCGACCGCGAGGACATCGTGGAGCGGGCGATCGACAACTTCCGCAAGGCCGACGCCGACTACGGGCAGCGGCTGGACGCGGCGGTCCGGGAACTGCGCAAGCAGCGCTGACGCACCCCGGAGCGGGGCCCGGTGAGGGGCCCCGACGAAACGCGGGCCCCGAGTGCCGATGGAGAACCGGCACTCGGGGCCCGCGCTGTTACTCGCCCGCTCGCCTCCGGGGCGCTCGGATCCGGTGCCGACGGTCGGCGCTCCAAGACCCCTCGTTCCTCAGGGCCTCCTCGCTTCTCCCTTTCGGCACCGGCGCGCCCCTTCGGCTCGGGGCGGGGGCTCGCCCGCTCGCGAGGTGCTGGCTCGGGGCGGGGGCTCGCCCGCTCGCGAGGTGCTGGCTCGGGGCGGGGGCTCGCCCGCTCGCTTCCGGGGCGCTCCGGCCCGGGTGGCTCAGACGCTCAGGCGGCGGAGGGCTTCGTCATGCAGCAGGCCGTTGGAGGCGACGGCGTCGGCGCCGCCGGGGCCGGGGACGCCGTCCAGGCCGGTGAAGCGGCCGCCGGCCTCCTCGACGATGACGGCGTTGGCCGCCATGTCCCAGAGCGACAGCTCGGGCTCGGCGGCGATGTCGACGGCGCCCTCGGCGACCATCATGTAGGACCAGAAGTCGCCGTACGCGCGGGTGCGCCAGCAGGCGCGGGTGAGGTCCAGGAACGGGTCGAGGCGGCCGCGCTCCTCCCAGCCGGTGAGCGAGGAGTAGGAGAAGGACGCGTCCTCGATCCGGGAGACGCCGGAGACGTGGATCCGGGAGGCCTTGGCCAGGCTGCGGCCGGCGAAGGCGCCCAGGCCCTTGGCCGCCCACCAGCGGCGCTGCAGCGCGGGCGCGGAGACGATGCCGACCACCGGGCGTTCGACGCCGTCCGGGCCGTCCTCCAGCAGGGCGATCAGGGTCGCCCAGACCGGGACGCCGCGGATGTAGTTCTTGGTGCCGTCGATCGGGTCGATCACCCAGCGGCGCGGGCCGGAGCCCTGCAGGCCGAACTCCTCGCCCAGCACCGCGTCGCGCGGGCGGGCGCGCTGCAGCACGCTGCGGACGAGTTCCTCGGCGGCCTTGTCGGCGTCGCTCACCGGGGTGAGGTCGGGCTTGGTCTCGATCTTCAGGTCGAGGGCGCGGAAGCGTTCCAGGGTGACCGAGTCGGCCGAGTCGGCGAGGACGTGGGCGAGTCGGAGGTCGTCGTGGTAGTCGGCCATGTCCAAGACCCTAGCGAGCCCGTCCCGATCGGCACAGCCGGGCTCGCGGAGCGGGACGGAGCCGTGGAGCCGTCCGGGTCGTGGAGCCGGGGCGCCGTCCTAGGGCGTGTCTGACAATTCCCGCCGGGCGCGCGACGCCGGGGCACGCACCTCGCCGCGTTGTCGTCGGTCGCCGATGCTCCGCATGGACTCCCTCCTCCGCCTTGCGATGCACGCACCCCAACGCCGCGCGCTGATCCGACGCGAATTGTCAGACACGCCCTAGTGCGCGGTGCCGCTCAGCTGCAGGCCGATGACGCCGGCGATCACCAGGGAGATCGAGACCAGCTTGAGCACCGAGCTGGTCTCGTCCAGGAAGACCATGCCGTAGATGGCGGTGCCGGCCGCGCCGATGCCCGTCCACACGGCGTAGGCGGGGCCGACCGGCAGGGTCTTGAGGGAGAGGGTGAGCAGGCCGAAGCTGCCGAGGGCGAACACGCAGAAGCTGATGGTGGGCCAGAGCTTGGTGAAGCCCTCGCTGAGCTTGAGGTTGATCGCGAAGCCGGTCTCCAGCAGGCCGGCCAGGACCACCAGGGCCCATGCCATCGCGTGCCCTCCCAGTCGATCGACGGTCGGACCGTGCCCGGCCTGACCTTCCTATGATCACCAGGTGGGCCCGGTCCGACACCTCGGACGGGCCACCAACCCCGGGGCACGGAGCCCCGGGCTCAGTCGGCCTCGCCCTCCTTGCTGGCCAGCAGACGGCGCAGCGAGTAGAGCCGGGCGGCCTCGGCGTGGCCGTCGGCGACCCAGGCGTCCAGCGCGCAGTCCGGCTCGTCGTGGCTGCACGCGCGCGGGCAGTCGACGGTGCCGGGCTCCAGGTCGGGGAAGGCGAGGATGACCCGGGACGGGTCGATGTGCGAGAGGCCGAAGGAGCGGAAGCCCGGGGTGTCGATCACCCATCCGGTGTCCAGCGCCTTCTTGGAGCCCGGCTTGGCGCCGGGCGGCGGGGGCAGCCGCAGCGCGAGGGCGGACACCGTGGTGTGCCGGCCGCGGCCGGTCACCGCGTTGACGTGGCCGGTCTGCCGCCGGCGGTCCGGGACGAGGGCGTTGACCAGGGTGGTCTTGCCGACGCCGGAGTGGCCGATGAACACCGTGGAGCGCCCGCGCAGGTGCTCGCGGACGGCCTCGGCGCCGGCGGTCTCCAGCTCGTCGCGGCGGGTCACCACGTACCGGATGCCGAGCGGGGCGTAGGAGTCCAGCACCGGCTCGGCCGGCGCCAGGTCCGCCTTGGTGAGCACCAGCAGCGGCTCCATGCCCGCGTCGTAGGCGGCCACCAGGCAGCGGTCGATCAGCCGCGGGCGCGGCTCCGGGTCGGCCAGGGCGGTGACGATGGCCAGCTGCTCGGCGTTGGCGACGACGATCCGCTCGTACGGGTCGTCGTCGTCCGCGGTGCGCCGCAGCACCGAGGTGCGCTCCTCGACCCGGACGATCCGGGCGAGGGTGTCGGCGTCCCCGGAGAGGTCGCCGACCAGGTTGACGATGTCGCCGACGACGACGCCCTTGCGGCCCAGCTCGCGGGCCTTCATGGCGACGATCTGGCGCTCCTGCTTGGTGCCCTGGTCGACCAGACAGGTGAGCCGACCGCGGTCGACGGTCAGCACCATCGCCTCGGCGGCGTCCTCGTGCTTGGGCCGGATCCGGGTCCGCGGCCGGGAGCCCCGGCGGGCCGGGCGGTTGCGGATGTCGTCCTCGTCGGCGTCCTTGCCGTAGCGGCGCATGTGCTCAGTCTCCGCTCAGTGGTCCGCCGCCGCTTCGCCGAGCAGCTCGGACCACATCCCGGGGAAGTCGGGCAGGGTCTTGGCGGTGGTGGCGACGTTCTCCACCCCGACACCGGGCACGGCGAGGCCGAGCACCGCGGCGGCCGTGGCCAGACGGTGGTCCTCGTAGGTGTGGAAGACGCCTCCGCGCAGCGGGCGCGGGCGGATCCGCAGGCCGTCCTCGGTCTCGGTGACGTCGCCGCCGAGGTCGTTGATCTCCTTGGCGAGCGCGGCGAGCCGGTCCGTCTCGTGCAGGCGCAGGTGGGCGATGCCGTACAGGTGGGACTCGGAGTCGGCGAGCGCGGCCACCGCGGCGATGACCGGGGTGAGCTCGCCGACGTCGTGCAGGTCCGCCTCGATGCCGTGGATCCGGCCGGTGCCGGTGAACTGCAGGCCCTCGTCGGTGAACTCGCAGGCGCCGCCCATCCGGGTGTAGATCTCGCGCAGCTGGTCGCCGGGCTGGGTGGTGTGCTTCGGCCAGTCCCGCACGGTGACGCGGCCACCGGTGACCAGCGCGGCGGCGAAGAACGGCGCGGCGTTGGAGAGGTCGGGCTCGACCACCAGGTCGCGGCCGATCAGGGCGCCGGGGGTGACCCGCCAGACGTCCTTCTCGCCGCCGTCCTCGGGCGCGTCGACCTGGGCGCCGGCCAGACGCAGCATCTCGACGGTCATCCGGATGTGCGGCAGCGACGGCACCGGGCCGCCGACGTGCCGGACCTCGATGCCCTGGTTGTAGCGGGCGCCCGAGAGCAGCAGCGCGGAGACGAACTGGGACGAGGAGGAGGCGTCCAGCTCGACCGGGCCGCCGTCCAGCGAGCCGGTGCCGTGGACGGTGAGCGGGAAGGCGCCGCGGCCGCCGTCCTCGATCCGGGCACCCAGCGCGCGCAGGGCGTTGATCACGCCGTGCTGGGGGCGCTCGTAGCAGCGCGGGTCGCCGTCGAAGTGCACCGGGCCGTCGGCGAGGACGGCGAGCGGGGGCAGGAAGCGCATGACCGTGCCGGCGTTGCCGACGTCGACGGAGGCCGGGCCGAGCAGCGCGGGGGCCGGGATGACCCGCCAGGCCTCGCCGCCGCCGGTGCCGCCCGCGTCGTTGTTGACCGTCTCCTCGATGGTGACCCCGAGGGCGCGCAGGCCGTCGGCCATCAGCTGGGAGTCACGGCTGCGCAGCGGGCGGCGCACCCAGCCGGGCTTCTCGGCGAGCGCGGCCAGCACCAGGGCCCGGTTGGTGACCGACTTGGAGCCGGGGATGGTGACGGTGGCGTCGACGGGGCTGGTGGCGACGGGGGCGGGCCACGGGGTCTCGGTCATGTGGGCAAGTCTAGGGCCGTACCGAAACCGCCCGGATCGTGGACGCGGACGGCCCCGCGCGGCGGGCTACTGCAGGGGCTGCAGCAGCCAGGTCGCGCCGAGGGCGAGGCAGGCGAGGGCGACGAGCAGGAAGACGGCGACCCAGGCGAGCGCGGGGACGTGGGTGAGCCGGGCGAGCTGGTCGGCGTCGGAGTCGCGGGCCCAGCCCATCCGGCGCTGCTGCTGGAGTTCGAGGACCGGGCGGACGGCGCCGAACAGCAGGAACCAGCAGCCGAGGTAGGCGAAGCCGGCCTGGACCTCGGCGCTGCCGAACCAGGAGACCAGGAAGAACGCGCCGCCGGCCACCAGCACGATGAACAGGCCGAAGGCGTTGCGGATGCGCAGGAGCAGGGCGAGCAGCAGGACGATCGCCAGCCACAGCAGCAGGGTGATCCGGTCGGCGGCGAGCAGGGCGGCGCAGCCGAGCCCGAGCAGGGCCGGGGCGGTGTAGCCGGCGGCGGCGGTGAGGACCATGCCGGCGCCGGTGGGGCGGCCGTAGGACACGGTGAGGCCGGAGGTGTCGGAGTGCAGCCGGATGCCGGCGAGCTTGCGGCCGGTGAGGCGTGCGACCAGGCCGTGGCCGCCCTCGTGGGCGATGGTGACGGCGTTGCGGGCGACGTGCCAGAGCGGCCGGGCGAGGACGGTGAGCAGGGCGACGGCGCCGGTGGCCAGCACCAGCCAGCCGGGCGGGGCGGTCTGGGAGCCGGTGACCTGCTCCCACAGGGCGCTCAGGGTCCGGTCGTCGGTCATCGTGCGGTCCTCCCCGTCTTCCGTTCGCTGCGGTGGGCCGTTCGGGGCAGCCTCCCATGCGGGGACGGCGGGGCGGGAGCGGTCGGTTCTGGTCCGGGCGTGAGGAAGCGATGAGGAAGTGGCGGGGGCGGGCGGCATGGCAAGCTGGCCCGCATGTGCGGTCGGTTCGCAGCCAGCAGCAAGCCCGAGGACGTCGTCGAGCTGTTCGACGTCGAGCAGTGGGATCCCGAGGAGACCCTGGACCCGAACTGGAACGTCGCGCCGACCAACAGTGCCTTCGTGGTGCTGGAGCGGATGGCCGAGGACCGGCCGCGGCCGGTGCGGCAGCTGCGGGTGCTGCGCTGGGGGCTGGTGCCGCAGTGGTCGAACACCGCGGAGACGGCGGTGAAGATGATCAACGCCCGGTCGGACACGGTGCACGAGAAGCCCTCGTACCGGCAGGCCTTCGCCGCGCGCCGGTGCGTGCTCCCGGTGGACGGCTACTACGAGTGGCAGACGGTGCCGGGCGAGCGGGGCAAGGCCCGCAAGAAGCCCTACTTCGTCTCCCGGGCGGACGGCACCCCGCTGGCGCTGGCCGGGCTGTACGAGTTCTGGCGCAACCGGGCGGTTCCGGCCGGGCACCCGGAGGCCTGGCTGGTGACCTTCACGATCGTCACCACGGACGCCGAGGAGTCGCTGGCACCGATCCACGAGCGGATGCCGCTGTTCCTCGACCCGGAGGCCTGGGACGAGTGGCTGGACCCGCGGCGGACCGACCCGGACGCGCTGCGCCGGCTGCTGATACCCCCGCCGCCCGGCGCGCTGCTGGCCACCCCGGTGTCGCCGGCGGTCGGCAGCATCCGCAACAACGGCCCGGAGCTCAAGGAGCCGTGGACCGAGGTCGAGTACGAGACCACGCTGTTCTGACCACCTGTTCCGACCACCCTGCTGTTCTGACCACCCTGTGGTGAGCACGCTGTTCCGAAGACGCGCGGGAGAAGAAGCAGAGATGACCACCGAACCCGTCCCCACCGAGGCCGGCGAGGCCCGGATCACCCACCACCGGGCGGCCGCGCCGAAGGCCGTCCTGGCGCTCGGGCACGGCGCGGGCGGCGGGATCGAGGCCCGGGACCTGGTGGCGCTGGCCGCCGCGCTGCCGGAGCGCGGGATCTCGGTGGCGCTGGTCGAGCAGCCCTGGCGGGTGGCGGGCAGGAAGCTGGCCCCGGCGCCGAAGACGCTGGACGTCGGCTGGCGGCCGGTCGCCGAGCACCTGGCCGGACAGGGCCTGCCGCTGGTGGTGGGCGGGCGCAGCGCCGGGGCGCGGGTGGCCTGCCGGACGGGGGCGGAGACCGGGGCGGTCGGGGTGGTGGCGCTGGCGTTCCCGCTGCACCCTCCGGGCAAGCCGGAGAAGAGCCGGGCGGAGGAGTTGCTGGAGTCGGGGCTGCCGACGCTGGTGGTGCAGAGCGCGCAGGACCCGTTCGGCGGGCCGGAGGAGTTCCCGGAGCTGCCGGCGGGGCACGAGCTGCTGGCGGTGCCGTACGGCAGCCACGGGTTCGTGGTGCCCAAGCGGGCGCCGGTGGGGCAGGACGAGGTGCTGGACCTGATCTGCGCCGCGGTGGGGGACTGGGTGCTGGGGCTGGTGTGAGGCCGTGGCCGTGGATGCCGTGGAGGCCGCCGTGAGCGGGGAGTCTCCGGTCGCTCACTCGTGCGAGTGAACGGTGTCGGTGGGCGGGAATGCGGGCGGGGTCGCCGTGGTTGACACCCTCGTCAGCACGAGTCACCGGTGAGAGGCAGGGCAGATGGGTTCGATCGCGTGCCCCGAACGGCCTGAGGAGCGCGAGGCCGCTACGGCGCTCGTCCCCTCCTGGTCGGAGTGGATTGACGCGGGCGAGAAGCCCGTCAGCCCGATATCCTCCATTTCTGGGCGGCCCGCCGTGGGCCGTGCCCGTCATGCCGAGGAGGTGGGTCCGGTCGTCGGGACCGAGCACGAGGCCGAGCCGGGCCGTGGCCCGGACGAGGTCCGGCCTGCGGGCGAGGCGCTCACCGGTGAGGAACTGGCCGAGGCGATCGGTGAGGACACCTATCGGGTGTCGGCGGAGGAGAGCGAGGAGACCAGGCGGGAGCGCTTCGAGCGCGACGCCCTGGGCTTCCTGGATCCGATGTACTCGGCGGCGCTGCGCATGACGCGCAACCCGGCGGACGCGGAGGACCTGCTCCAGGAGGCGTTCGCCAAGGCGTACGCGTCCTTCCACCAGTTCCGCGAGGGCACGAACCTCAAGGCCTGGCTGTACCGCATCCTCACCAACACGTTCATCAACTCGTACCGCAAGAAGCAGCGGGAGCCCCAGCGCACCGCGGCGGAGGAGATCGAGGACTGGCAGCTGGCCAGGGCCGAGTCGCACATGTCGACCGGCCTGCGCTCGGCGGAGACCCAGGCGCTCGACCACCTCCCCGACAGCGATGTGAAGGACGCGCTCCAGGCCATCCCGGAGGAATTCCGGATCGCCGTCTATCTCGCGGACGTAGAAGGCTTTGCGTACAAGGAGATCGCGGACATCATGGGTACTCCCATCGGTACGGTGATGTCCCGGCTGCACCGCGGCCGCCGTCAGCTGCGCGGCATGCTGGAGGACTACGCCCGTGAGCGCGGGCTGGTCCCGGCCGGCAGCGGGGCAGGGCAGGAAGCGAAGGGCTCGGGCTCATGAGCTGCGGCGATCCGCACGACACCGAGTGTGGCGAGGTCCTCGACCACCTCTATGAATTCCTCGACAACGAGATGGCCGAGGGCGACTGCGCCAAGCTGCGCGTGCACTTCGAGGAGTGCTCGCCCTGCCTCAAGCAGTACGGGCTGGAGCAGGCGATCAAGGCCTTGATCAAGCGGTCCTGCGGGTGCGACGACACCCCGGCCGATCTGCGCAGCAAGGTGCTCGCCAGGATCGACTCGATCCGGGCCGGGCAGCGCTCGGGCGAGGAGCTGGTGGTCTCGGTGGAGACCTCGGTCGAGGTGCACGCCGAGTCCGCCCGGCCCGCGCCGAGGCCGGCCGGGGGCGGGGCGGACGAGGAGTCCGCCGGGCGCCCCGGCGCACCGGTCGAGGCCGGCGCACCGGCGGAGTGACCTGTCGGCCGGTCGCCTGTCGGCCGGCCGCATCAAGGAGCCGAACGGCCCCGGGAGCACGCGCTCCCGGGGCCGCTCCCGTTCTGCTCGCATGCGCCGTCACTCGTTCGGGTGAGTTGGCGGTGCGCCAACTGCGCCATTGCGCGATCATGCGTCCCCGCGCCCGGGTAGCGGCCTATCCTCCTGACGGACGCTCACCGTCGGTTCGCCCGACGCGCTGAGGCAACGCGGGCCCGGACGGCGGGGAGGTCGATATCGCTACCGACAGTGGAGGCGCGACCCTGCCGCCGGGAGCGGCGCGCTACCTGGTGGCCGTCCCGGTCGCGGCGCTGTGCTGCCTGGTGCCGCTGCTCCCCGCCGGCGTCACCCCCGGGGTGCCGCGCTGGCTCGGCGAGCCGGTCGACTGGCCCAAGGTCGGACTGCTGGCCTTCCTGCACGGCTGCTGGGAGTCGATGGCCCAGGGCCTGCCGACACCCTGCCTGGTGCTGGTGCGCCGGCTGCTGCGCCGCCCGGCGCTGCCCGAGCGGGTGCCCGCCCGGCCCGGGGTCAACGCCTTCTTCCCGGTGCTGTTCGCCGGGGTCCTGATGCTCCCTCCGGCCGCCGCCGCCCTGGTCGCCGCCCCGGCCGCGCTGCTCGGCGGGCCGAACGGACTCGGCTGCCGCCGGCGCCAGCTGTTCAACGGCTCCCAGCTCGCCCTGTGCGCCTTCGCCTCCTCGGTCGTCTTCCACCTGCTGTGCGGGCCGCAGCTGCTGCTGGGCTCCCGCTTCCCGGCCGCGCTGCTGCCCGGCTTCGCCGCCGTCGCCGCGTTCTGCCTGGTCAACGGGGTCGTGGTGGGCGTGATGGTGATGCTCAGCGAGAGCCGCGGGGCCGGTGTGCTGCTGCGCGGGGCCTGCTCGGTCTGCGGTCTGCCGGTGCTGGTGCACGCGGCCGGCGGGCTGATGGTCGCGGTGCTCTGGCAGGGCCCGTACGGCGCGTTCGCGGCCCTGCTGGCGCTGCTGCCGCTGTCCATCTCGGCCTGGGTGTTCGCCCAGGGGCAGCGCGAACAGGACGCCCACCAGGCCACCGTGCAGTCGCTGGTGCAGGCCGTGGAGATCAAGGACTCCTACACCCGCGGGCACAGCGAACGGGTCGGCCGGGCCTCGGTGCTGATCGCCGGTCAGCTCGGCATGGAGGAGGAGCGGCTGCGCACCCTGCGCTTCGCCGGGATCCTGCACGACGTGGGCAAGCTCGGGGTGGCCACCGAGCTGCTGCGCAGAAACGGTCCCCTCACCGAGGCGGAGCGCCGGGCCGTGGAGATCCACCCGGTGTACGGCTTCGAGCTGGTGCGCGGGATCGACTTCCTCGGCGAGGCGCACGCCGGGATCCTGCACCACCACGAGCGGATGGACGGCCGCGGCTACCCGAGCGGACTGGCCGGCGGGGAGATCCCCGAGTTCGCCCGGATCATCTCGGTCGCCGACGCCTTCGACTCGATGACCTCCACCCGCTCCTACCGGCGCGGCCGCCCGGTCACCGAGGCGGTGGCCGAGCTGGAGCGCTGCTCGGGCAGCCAGTTCGACCCGGTCATGGTGCGGGCGCTGATCGACGCGCTGGCCGTGCACGACTGGCAGCCGGTGGTGCACTCCGAGGACTGCGTCCGGGCCGTCCCGGACATCCCGCTCGGGGTGCCGGAACCGGTCCGGGCGGCGCCCGGCCGGGTGCCCGCCCAGGGCGAGAGCATCCCCGCGGCCGGCCAGTCGTGACGCCGCCCGGGCAGGCGGCCCCCGGCCGTACGGCCGGCGCCGGCGCGGCCCCCGGCGGGCCCCGGTGCGGGCCCACCGCCCGCGCGGTGCACGCGGCCGCCGCCGCGCTGCTGGCGCTCGCGTTCGGCGCGGCCGCGGTGCGCGGGGTCGCCGAGCCCGGGATCGCGCTGGCGTTCAGCCTGCTGATCGCGCTCGGCGAGTGCGTCCGGATCACCCTTCCGGGGGATCGCGAGCAGGCGCCCATCGGCGCGGCCGGCGCCCTCGCGTACGCCCTGCTCGGGCCGCTGCGCGGAGTGCCGACCGCGCACGGGACGCTGCAGGTGGTCGCGGTGACCGGGGTCGGCCTGGCGCTAGCCTGGCTGCCCCCGCTCGCCCTGCCGCACCGCCGCCCGCCCTGGGCCGACCCGGCCCGCCGCGACAGCGCCGCCCGTCGGCTGCTCGCCGTCGGCTTCGCCGCCGCCGTCTTCCAGCCGCTGTACAACGGCGGCCTGGTCGACCGCTTCTCGCCCGAGGGCCCCGCGTACGGCGCGTTCCTGACCGCCGTCGCCGCGCTGGCCGCGCTGTGCGACGCGACCCTGGCGGCCCTGCTGCGCCGCTCGGCGGGCGGGCTGCGGTTCCCCGCCGCGCTGGAGGACGAGCTGCGCTCGCTGTTCGGCATCGGCTCGGCGATCGTCGCCACCGGGATGCTGGTCAGCCTCGCGGCCGGCGAGGTGGGGCTCTGGGCGCTGCCGCTGTTCTGCACCCCGCTGCTGCTCGCCCAGGTGTCCTTCCGGCGGGCCGCCGCGGTGCGGGCCACCACCGGGCAGACCATCGCCAGCCTCGCCCGGGCCACCGAGGTGGCCGGTTACACCCCGCACGGGCACGCGCGCCGGGTCGCGGACACGGCGTGCGCGCTCGGCCGCGAGCTGGGTCTGGGCACCCGTGAGCTCGCCCTGCTGGAGTACGCCGCGCTGATGCACGACGTCGGCCAGCTGTCCCTGGTCGAACCGGTGCCGGACGGCGCCACCGCGGTGCTGCCCTGCGCCGAGCAGCAGCGGATCGCCCGGCTCGGCAGCGAGGTGATCAGCCGCACCGGGGTGCCCCGGCAGGTCGCCGAACAGGTCGCCCGGCTGGCCGACCCCTGCTCCGGGCCGGCCGGCGGTGAGGGCCCGGTGCCGCTCGCGGCCCGGATTATCCGGGTGGCCAACGCCCACGACGACCTGCTCACCGCGGCCCGCGGCCGGGGCGTGGGCGAGGCGGTCGGCCGGCTGGAGGCGCTGGAGGTGATCCGGCTGGGCCGCGGCCGGGTCTACGACGCCCGTGTGGTGGACGCCCTGGCCCGGGTCGGCGGCCAGGCCAGGGCCTGAGCACCGGGGCGACGCGGCCCCTGGCGGGGCCCGGCGGCGGGGCTCCGAGCCGCCAGGGGTTGAGAGGCCGCGATCGGACGGGCAGGCTGGGGAGGGGCGGACCCCAACCTCGGCGGTGGGGAGCGCGGGCGGGGGCGGGCGTGGTTGGATGCGGTCGTAGCGTGGAACACCGATCCGGGGCACCGGGCCCGGTCCGTCGTTCGAGGCGGTAGGGCACGGTGGCACGGGACTTGAGCGGACGACGACGGCAGGGACGAACGTGAGGATCTTCCACCGGGCACGGCACCGGCCGTCCGCCACCTGGCGGCAGACGACCGACCGGGCCTTCACGCTGATCGGCGACGGCCGCTACGAGGACGCCGGCGCGCTGCTGGTGATGGCCGCCGACCTGGAGCCGTGGCTCTCCGACTCCTGGTTCAACCTCGCCCTGCTGCACAAGTTCCGCCGGGACTGGGAACAGGCCCGCTCGGCCGGCCTGCGCGCCGTCGCCCTGCTGGACCGCGAGCACGGCGCCCCCGACTGGTGGAACCTCGGCATCACCGCCACCGCCCTGCAGGACTGGCCGCTGGCCCGCCGCGCCTGGCAGGCGTACGGGCTGAAGCTGCCCGGCGGCCCCGGCGGGCAGCCCGACGGCCCGGTCAGCCTGGACCTCGGCACCACCCCGGTGCGGCTCTCCCCGGACGGCGAGTCCGAGGTGGTCTGGGGCCGGCGCCTGGACCCGGCCCGGATCGAGGTGCTCTCCATCCCGCTGCCCTCCTCCGGCCGCCGCTGGGGCGAGGTCGTGCTGCACGACGGCGCCCCGCACGGCGAGCGGGTCACCGACGGCGTCGCCTACCCCGTGTTCGACGAGATCGAGCTGTGGGCGCCCTCCCCGGTGCCGACCTACGTGGTGCTGCTCCAGGCCAACACCGCCGGGGACCGGGACGCGCTGGAGCGGCTGGTCGCCGACGCCGGCTACGCGGCCGAAGACTGGACCTCCTCGGTGCGGCTGCTCTGCCGCGCCTGCTCGGAGAGCCGGATGGCCTCCGACGACGGAGTCGCCGCCCACCACGACCCGCACGACGACGGCGACGCCGCCCACCCCGGCCACCTCAGCCACCTCAGCCAGGGCGGCGCGGCCGGGATGTCCTGGCTGGTCGAGCGCGAGTGCGGGATCGCCGCCCCCGCCCACCTGGTGCGCACCCTGCTGGACCGCTGGGTCACGGCGGCCCCGGGGACCCGCGCCTACCGGGATCTCGAAGAGGTCTGCTGAGACCGCTGAGTACCCTGGTGAGGTACGCGTAGACCTATGGAAGCGGAAGACATGGCGGATCAGTCCGAGCAGCACGGCCACTCGCACGAGCACGAGCACGACGTGGAGGGGGCGGCGCCCGAGACCCCCGTGAAGGTGGTCGGCGAGGAGCCCGACCTCAGCAAGGGCACCGCCCGTCCGATCACCGTCGTCGGCAACCCGGTCCTGCACCGTGAGGTCAAGGACGTCACCGCCTTCGACGGTGAGCTCTCCGCGCTGATCGACGACATGTTCCAGTCGATGTACGCCGCCGAGGGCGTCGGCCTCGCCGCCAACCAGATCGGCGTGGACCTCAAGGTCTTCGTCTACGACTGCCCGGACGACGAGGGCGTGCGCCACATCGGCCACGTGATCAACCCGAAGCTCGAGGAGTACCCGGCCGACCGGCGCCGCGTCCTCGACGACGGCAACGAGGGCTGCCTGTCCGTCCCGACCGCGTACGCCGAGCTGCCGCGCCCGGACTACGCCGCGGTGACCGGCGTCGACAAGGACGGCAAGCCGATCCGCGTCGAGGGCACCGGCTTCTTCGCCCGCTGCCTGCAGCACGAGACCGACCACCTGTACGGGTTCCTCTACATCGACAAGCTGTCGAAGCGCGACCGCAAGGACGCCCTGAAGCAGATGGCCGAGGGCACGCCGAAGTACGCGACCGTGCCGAACGCGTGACGGTGGAGCGGTAGCGCTCCCGACGAAGGCCGGTACGGACCTGTTCCGTACCGGCCTTCGCGCTGACATGCCGCCGCCCCGCCCGGCGTGGACGCCGGACGGGGCGGGGGTGGCACTTCCGCGGTACGACTCTTCGGCTGGAAGTCGGCTGGAAGTCGCCTAGAAGTCGTCGTCGAAGGAGACCGAGCCCTCGACCGCGACCTGGTACGCCGACACGCGGCGCTCGAAGAAGTTGGTCAGCTCCTGGACGTTCTGCAGCTCCATGAAGCCGAACGGGTTGCTCGACCCGTAGCGGATCGGCAGGCCGAGGCGCGCGAGGCGCTGGTCGGCGACGGCCTGGAGGTACTCGCGCATCGAGGCGGTGTTCATGCCGGGCAGGCCGTCACCGCACAGGTCCTGGGCGAACTGGAGCTCGGCCTCGACGGCCTCCTCCAGCATCTCGGTGACCTGCTTGGCCATCTCGTCGTCGAAGAGGTCGGGCTCCTCCTCGCGGACGGTGTCGACCACCGAGAACGCGAAGTCCATGTGCATGGACTCGTCGCGGAACACCCAGTTGGTGCCGGTGGCGAGACCGTGCAGCAGGCCGCGCGACCGGAACCAGTACACGTAGGCGAACGCGCCGTAGAAGAACAGGCCCTCGACGCACGCCGCGAAGCAGATCAGGTTCAGGAGGAACGCGCGGCGGTCCTCCTTGGTCTGCAGCGAGTCGATGTGGTCGACCGCGTTCATGTACTTGAAGCAGAACTGGGCCTTCTGGTGGATGGAGGGGATGTTCTCCACCGCGGCGAAGGCCGCGTTGCGGTCCTCCGGGTCAGGAAGGTAGGTGTCCAGCAGCGTCAGGTAGAACTGGACGTGCACGGCCTCCTCGAACAGCTGACGGCTCAGGTAGAGCCGCGCCTCCGGGGAGTTGATGTGCTTGTAGAGGCTCAGCACGACGTTGTTCGCGACGATCGAGTCACCGGTCGCGAAGAAGGCGACCAGGCGGCCGATCATGTGCCGCTCGCCCTCGCTGAGCTTGGCGAGGTCGGCGACGTCGGAGTGCAGGTCCACCTCCTCGACCGTCCAGGTGTTCTTGATCGCGTCCCGGTACCGGTCGTAGAACGACGGGTAGCGCATCGGGCGCAGGGTCAGCTCGAACCCGGGGTCGAGCAGCATCTTCTCGCGGTCGTCGGACATCACTGGCAGGCCTCGCAGGACTCGGGGTTCTCCAGGGAGCAGGCGATGGCGTCCTGCTCGGCCTGGGTCATGGTGGGGGCGGGCACCGGTACGGCGGTGCGGGCGGCACCCGACGCGGCCTGGGCGATGCGGGTCGCCGGGCGCGAACGCAGGTAGTAGGTGGTCTTCAGACCGACCTTCCACGCGTAGGCGTACATCGAGCTGAGCTTGCCGATGGTCGGCGCCGCCATGAAGAGGTTCAGCGACTGGCTCTGGTCCAGGTACGGCATGCGGGCCGCGGCCAGGTCGATCAGCGCGCGCTGCGGCAGCTCCCACGCGGTGCGGTAGAGCGAACGGACCTCGGCCGGCAGCCAGTTGAGCTCCTGGACGGAGCCGTTGGCGTCGCGCAGCGAGTCGCGGGTCTGCTGGTCCCAGACGCCCAGGTCCTTGAGCTCGCGCACCAGGTACGGGTTGACCTGGAGGAACTCGCCGCTCAGCGTCTCGCGCTTGAACAGGTTGGACACCTGCGGCTCGATGCACTCGTACACGCCGGCGATGGACGCGATGGTCGCGGTCGGCGCGATGGCCAGCAGCAGCGAGTTGCGCAGGCCGGTCTCGGCGATGCGGGCGCGCAGCGCGGTCCAGCGGTCGGCCCACTGCGGGGCGGCCGTCGGGAAGTGGTCGATGTGCAGCTCGCCGCGGGCGGCGCGGGTCTCGCCGTACGCCTCGTGCCGGCCGAGCTGCTCGGCCAGGTCGGCGGAGCGCTCGTAGGCGGTGAGCATGATGCGCTCGGCGATCATCGTCGACAGCTGCTTCGCCTCGGCCGAGTCGAAGTCGATCCGCAGCTTGAAGAAGACGTCCTGCAGGCCCATCACGCCGAGGCCCACCGGGCGCCAGCGGGAGTTGGACGTACCGGCCTCGGTGGTCGGGTAGAAGTTGATGTCCACCACGCGGTCGAGGAAGGTGACGGCGGTGCGCACGGTGGCGTCCAGCCGATCCCAGTCCATCGCGCCCAGCAGGTCGGCGGCGGTGGCGCCGGCGGCCACGTGGGCGCCGAGGTTGACCGAGCCGAGGTTGCAGACGGCGGTCTCGGAGTCGTCCGTGACCTCCAGGATCTCGGTGCACAGGTTGGAGGAGTGCACCGTGCGGCCCGGCAGCGCGGTCTGGTTGGCGGCGCGGTTGGAGGCGTCCTTGAAGGTCATCCAGCCGTTGCCGGTCTGCGCCAGGGTGCGCATCATCCGGGCGTACAGGGTCTGCGCGGGGATGGTCCGGACGGCCTTGCCGGCCAGCTCGGCCTTGCGGTAGGCCTCGTCGAAGTCGGCGCCCCACAGGTCGACCAGCTCGGGCACGTCGGCGGGGGAGAACAGCGACCAGTCCGCGTTGGCGTTGACCCGGCGCATGAACTCGTCCGGGATCCAGTGCGCCAGGTTGAGGTTGTGGGTCCGGCGCGCCTCCTCGCCGGTGTTGTCGCGCAGCTCGAGGAACTCCTCGATGTCGGCGTGCCAGGTCTCCAGGTAGACGCAGGCGGCGCCCTTGCGGCGGCCGCCCTGGTTGACGGCGGCGACCGAGGAGTCGAGGGTGCGCAGGAACGGCACGATGCCGTTGGACTTGCCGTTGGTGCCGCGGATCAGGCTGCCGCGCGAGCGGATGCGCGAGTAGGACAGGCCGATGCCGCCGGCGTGCTTGGACAGCCGGGCGATCTGCGCGTAGCGGTTGTAGATCGAGTCCAGGTTGTCCAGCGGGGAGTCGAGCAGGTAGCAGCTCGACATCTGCGGGTGCCGGGTGCCGGAGTTGAAGAGCGTCGGCGAGGAGGTCAGGTACTCCAGGCGGCTCATCAGGCCGTACAGCTCGGACACCTCGCGCACCGACTGCTCGCTGTCCCCGACCGCCAGACCACAGGCGACGCGGAGCAGGAAGTGCTGCGGGGTCTCGACCACCTTGCGGGTGATCGGGTGGCGCAGCAGGTAGCGGGACTGCACGGTGCGCAGGCCGAAGTACTCGAAGCGGTCGTCGCCGGCGGCGTCGATCAGGGCGTCCAGGGCGGCGGCGTGCTTGGCGACGAAGGCCGCGGTGGTGTCGCCGATCAGGCCCTCGGCGTGGCCGACGGCGATCGAGGCGGAGAAGGACGTGGAGCCCTGGCTGTTCGCCTCGTCGACGATCTCCAGCGCGAGCAGTCGGGCGGCGAGCTTCGAGTACTGCGGGTCCTCGGCGATCATCGACGCGGCGGCGTCCACGGCCAGCCCGCGCAGCTCGGCGAAGTCCGAGCCGGCGTGGCGGCCGCGCAGCGCGGCGGCGGCGACATGGCCGGGGTCGACCTCGGTGAGGTCGGCGCTGCGGTCGGTGAGCAGCCGCAGCAGGGCGCCGCCGGGGTCGGAGACCTTCGGGTCGGTGAAGGCGGTACCGGAGCCCTGGGCGGGCAGGGTGGCTGAGGCAGCGGTGGTCAAGGCGCTCTCTCCTGGCGGCGATCGGCGGCGGTGATCGGGGGTACCGGGCCGGTCGGGGCAGGGGAGCACGGCACGAACGCAGACGGCGTCGCGCGAGGTGTCTCCCCGGCCCGCCCGCGAGGCCCGGAGGTGTACTGCTGGTGCTGGCGCGGCCTCTGCGGGAGGGCCGTGGCGCAGGCCGTCGGCAGGTACTCGGACTCGCGGGGAGGGCCGTTCCGGCCGCCCGCTCACCGCTGCGGGGCAGTCCCGGATTCGCACCGGGTTCCCCTGCGTCGACAGCAGGATTGAGCATACATGTAGTGGCGCCTGACTGTGGCGGCACCATATGTTGTGCCTGTCGTGTCGCCCGTGCGGACCGGCGGGGTCGGCCGTCAGTGCTTGAGATAGACCTTGTACGTACTCGAATCGCCGGTCGGCGAGGTGAATTGGGCGACCAGCCGGTACTGCCCGGAGGCCGCCAGGGCGGCGCCCAGCGCCCGGTCGGTGGCCCGCGGCGCGGTGCTGTCGAGGACGACCACGGTGAACCAGCCGTCGCGGATCGCGGCGGTGCTCCCGTCGTCCCCGTGGTGCTGTACGCCGGCCGCGTCTCGGTAGTCCGTACCGGTGCGGGCGGAGACCCACTGCTCGGGTGCGCTGACGGCCCCGAGGTAGTACTCGGCGAGCCCGTCGACCTCGGTGAGGTAGCGGCCCTGCGGCACCGCGTGCATCCGCAGGACGGCCAGCAGGCGGCCGGAGTCGGGCCCGTTCTGGTAGCGCAGGGCGGACTGCTCCAGACCGAGGGCGAGCAGCGCGACCCAGACCAGGATGCCGAGCTGGGGGTGGCGGAAGTGGGCGCCGACCAGCCGGGTCAGGCCGACCCCAGCGAGCGGGGCGGCGAGCAGCATGCCGTAGCCGAGGTGGCGGAACAGCGCGCCGGAGGTGCCGGTCCACAGGTGGGCGGCCGGTACGAGCAGGGCGGTGGCGGTCAGCGCGGTGCCCAGCAGGGCGCGCCGGCCGCGGGTGACGGGGACGGTGTCCCGCTCGGGCGCGTCGTGCTCGTTCATCTGCTCGCGGCGGACGTAGGCGATCGTCCCGGCCACCGCGAGGACGGTGAACAGGCCGCTCCACTGGAGGGTGGAGAACAGGACGGAGCCGGCCGAGCCGGGGGCGTTGCCCTGCGAGGGAGACCACCCGGCGACCTTGCCGAGCGTGCCGTACGGGAGCAGCAGGACGGCGGTGCCGGCGGCCAGCAGCAGCGCGCGCAGGGCGGCCCGGCCGGGCCGGCCCGGCGGCCGGGAGGTGGCCGCCGCGAGGGCGACCAGGGCGGGGACCGCGAAGGCCGCGGAGTACGCGACGGCGCAGGCGAGCGCGGCGGCCGGGGCGGCGGTCAGGACCAGCGCCGGATGGCGCCGGGCGGTGAACACCGTGGCCCAGGCCGCGAGGGCGACCAGCAGGACGGCGAGGGACTCGGGGGCGGCGTAGAAGCCGACCACGACGGTGGACTGCAGGACGGCGTAGACGCCTATCGCGCAGATCGCGACCCGCTCGTTGAACAGCCGCCGGGTCAGCGAGTACAGCAGCACCGTGGTGACCAGCGCGAAGCCGAGGCTGAGCAGCCGGGCTCCCCAGATGCCGTCGGCGTCGGCGGCGGCCCCGGCCAGCGGCGGGTAGAGCCAGGGCGAGCCGTGGATCCGCTCGACCAGGTCGGTGGTGACCGGGGTGCCGTGCGTCAGGTGGGCGAGCTGCTGGCGCCCGGCGACCATGGCGGCGGCCTCGTCGGGGTGCGCGGCGGCGAGCAGGCGCAGCGAGAGCGCGGCCTGGACGGCCAGGACGGCGCCGAGCAGGCCGCGGGCGATCCAGCGGCGGCGGGGGCTGGTGCCCGGGTCCCAGCCGATCGCGGGGACCGGCGGGATGCTGTACGGGGCCAGGTCGATGCCGCCGGGGTTGTCCACGGCCACGGCGACGGCCGCGCGGGCTGCGCGGTCCGCGCGGGGCGCCGGGACGCCGGGTTCCCGGGCCGGGCCGGCGGTGCTCCCCGGGGCGGAGGCGTTCCCCGGGCCGGCGGTGTTCTCCGGCGCGGGGGTCTCCCGGGCGGGGTGCTCCCGGGCGGGGTGCTCCTGCGCGGCGTTCTCCGGGGCGGCGTTCTTCGGGCTGGGGGAGGAGTCGCTGTTCATCATGGGTTCCGGAGGTCGAAGCCGTAACGGGGGGCGGACACCCGCCGCTTGAAGGCGGTGAGGGTGTCCGGAACGGTCTCGACCCGCCAGTCCGCCCGCTTGATCATGTTGAACCAGATGAAGCCGACGATGTCGTCGTGCGCCTCCAGCCCGGAGAACAGCTGGTCGACGAAGGCCTGTTGGTGTCTGCCCTGCTCGGCGGCGGTCTCGCTGATGAAGAAGGGCTTCTTGCAGAAGGTGCGGATCTCGGCCATGGTCGGCCCGTACAGGGCCTCGAAGGTCTTGGGGCCGTCGTTGGTGAAGTAGCCGGTCATGCCGGCCCAGTCGACGTAGGTGTCGCCCGGGTAGTACGGCGCCAGGCGGGTGTTGGGGGCGGGGACGGTGATGTTGGGGCTCCAGACCCAGATCACGTTGGTCGCGCCGGCCTGGTCGAAGAGGTCGTGGACGTGGCGCCAGGCGGCGACGAAGTCCTCCGGGCTGGCGGCCTGGCGGCCCCACGGGTACCAGTCGCCGTTCATCTCGTGCGCGATGCTGATGGCGATCGGCAGGTTGAGCTTGGCGACGGCCTTGGCGACGCCGCGTACGTAGTCGTCGGTGTCGCCGGCCGCGATCGCGGCGAGCGAGGGGTCGTGCGGCTCCCAGGCCATGAAGGGCAGCGCGCCGGCCTCGTGGATCCGGCGCACGCCGGCGGTGTCGAAGCCGCCCTTCCAGTGGGCGTAGAACTCCAGGACGTTGGGCTGCTTGCCGACCGTGCCGCTGTAGGCGGGCAGCGCGTCCATGGTGGCGGGCACGCCGGGCAGGGCGGCGCCGAGGTACTTGTTCTTCGGCTTGAGCAGCGGTGTGACGTCGTACGGGACGCCGGTCGGCAGGGCCTGGGGCTTGGCGGCAGCGGCGGGGGCACCGGTACCGGCGGAAGCGGCCGCGGCGCCCGGGGTGGCGGTGGCCTGGGCGGGCCGGCCGAGGCCCTCCTGCATCGCGAAGCCCGGGTCCTCGGGGCCGCAGGCGGTGGTGAGCAGCAGACCGGCGGTCAGCAGCGGGAGCGCCAGCCGGCGACGGAGCCGGGCGGCCCGTCGGGGGTGGGCGGTCATGGCGATCACACTGCTTCCGTGGGGTGGGGCTGGACGAGGACCCGGCCCACGATGGTGGCGTAGAAGAGGCCGGAGGCGAGCACGAGGGCGAAGTTCAGCGGGCCCATGGTGAGCATCCGCCAGATGCTCAGCAGCACCCAGAGCAGGGCCGTCCCGCCGCCCCAGGCGATGACGCCGATCCAGAACCGGCGGGTCTTGTTCTTCTTGGCGCCGCTGGAGCCGGTCGGCTGCCAGGCCATCCGGTTGCGGCGCAGGATGTCCCAGATGGCGAAGACGTGCGCCCAGCCGTACATCATCCGGGCCGCCCAGGCCTCCAGCCGGTAGGGGTTGCGGTGCCAGAGGGGGAAGACGACCGTCGCGTAGAGCAGTCCGGGCAGCACCAGCGCGGTGTTCTGCCAGCGGATCAGGTCGGGCCGGGCGAGCAGCAGGACGATCGGGATGAGCGGCGAGACGAGGGTGAACAGCGCCGTGTGGATGTAGTAGAAGAACCCGGAGAGGTAGCAGGCGCGGGTGACCGGCCGCAGCTTGGTGGTCCAGAACTTCTTGCTGCCGAGCAGGCTCATCGAGCCGGTGCACCAGCGGTACTGCTGGTTGAAGAAGCCGCCGACGTTGTCGGGGCAGACCCCGGTGGCCAGCGCGACGGGTATGTACTGGAGGTCCCAGCCCAGGCGGCGCAGGTCGAAGCCGGTGTGCACGTCCTCGGAGTGGCCGATCAGCGTGGTGCCGCCGTTCTCCTCCAGCGCGGCCCGCCGGTATATCGCGCAGCTCCCGACGCAGATGGCGCCGTCGTTGCGCTGCCGGGAGACCTGGACGGTCCGGTAGAACAGCTCCTGGACGGCGCCGGCGCCGCGCTCGATCCAGTTCTGCGAGTCCAGGATGCGGAAGAACTGCGGGGACTGGACGATGCCGAGCCGGGGGTCGGCCTCCAGGTAGGGGACCATCTCGTTCAGCAGGTCCGGCCGGGGCGCGAAGTCGGCGTCCAGGATGAGGATGTAGTCGCTGTCGGAGTTGCGGAAGCCGAACTGCAGGTTGCCGGCCTTCTTGAACCAGCCGAGCTTGTCGCGGGTGCCGTAGACGAACTCGAAGTCGACGGCCATCTGCGCGAGCTGCGGGCTGTTGCTGTCGTCGAGGACGTACGGGGTGACCTCGCCGGGGTACTGGTCGCGCAGCCGGGCGACGTGCGTCCAGGTGTTGTGCAGCACCTCGATCGGCTCGCCGGCGACGGGCAGGAAGATGTCGACGGTCGGGTAGTGCTCGGGCTGCCAGCCCTTGACCAGGGCGCGGTGCGCGGCCAGGTCGAAGGTCTGGTTGAAGCCGTGCACCCACCGGGAGATCAGGTAGTAGACGATGGTGAAGGCGAGCGCCGGGACGAACACCAGGAACCACGGCGTCGCGCTCAGCAGGCCGATCTCGCTGGCGACCATGCAGGCGAAGCTGACGAGGGAGAAGCAGGTCAGCACCCAGAGGTTGGTGCGCGCGTACAGGTACTTCTCGGTGTTGTCCGGCGGCTGGGGGAGCAGGCCCCACTGGTTCCGGGCGGCCGGGTCCCGCCGGTTGCGGCGTCGTGAGACGGGCGCCTGACCGCTGCCCGCGAGTCGCGTGCCCTCGGTGACAGTCACGTGCTCTACTCCCCCGAAGCCGTATTGGGTCTGAACCGTCCCCGCGTGGCGGCCGTTGTCGGTCGGTCAGCGGGGGGACGCCAGGATCGTACGGGACCGGTCGCCGAGCGTTCGCTCCCCCCTTGTTCCGTCGGCCACCCGGAACCGATATCGAGCCCTGATCGTGATGTGAACGGAAGTGCGGGTGGAGCACTTGTGTACGGTGTCCGCCCAGCGGGTGAGGACGGTTCGGGGAAGAGTGATGATCATCGAGGACGGCGCGGCCGGGCGCCTGGCGCGGGGCCTGCGGGCGGTGGCCGCGTTCGGCGCGGTCGCGGCGCTGCTGGCCGGGTGCAGCGGCGAGGTCGGGGCGGCGGAGCAGCCGCCGGCCGCCACGGCGACGGCCGCGGTCG
This sequence comes from Kitasatospora xanthocidica, assembly GCF_014656195.1. Lineage (GTDB taxonomy): Bacteria > Actinomycetota > Actinomycetes > Streptomycetales > Streptomycetaceae > Kitasatospora > Kitasatospora xanthocidica. The sequence continues at coordinate 218,343 of NZ_BNBY01000005.1, forward strand.
GGCCGGGCCTCTGCTCGACCGTGCAGGAGCCCTTCCCCAAGCTGGCGATGGACGGCGGGGCGAAGGTCCTCGAACCGAACCCGTGGAACACCGCGGGCACGGTCTGCGTCGAGCCGGTCGGGGAGAGCGGCTTCACGGTCGGCCTGATCCGCGACTTCGTCCCGAAGAACCCGCTCGCCCCGGGCGCCTACCCCAACGTCTCCACCGCCCCGGGCGCGAGCGGACTGCCCGTACCGGTCAGCGCGCTCGGCGACGCGACCGCCGACTGGGACGCCAACGGGCGGGTGAGCGGCTCCTTCAACCTCTCCTTCGACCTCTGGTACGGCTCCAGCCCGGACAACTGCCTGCCGGGCGAGAGCGCCGAGCTGATGGTCTGGCTGGACGCCACCGACAACGTGCGTCCGGCCGGTGACAAGGTCGCCGACTCCCAGCAGTTCGGGGACGCCAGCTACCACGTCTACCAGGCCCCGATCAGCGGCCCGCACAGCGTGATCAGCTACGTGCGCACGGCGCCGACCCACACCACCCGCGGCCTGAACCTGCGGCTGCTCACCGCCGACGCGATGGCGCGCGGGTACGTCCCCAAGAGTTCCTACCTGTGCCGGGTGCAGGCGGGCTTCGAGGTGTGGAGCGGCGGATCCGGCCTGCGCAGCGAGTCCTTCGCCTTCCACAACCGGGTCGGCCTGCCGGCCGGCGAGGTCCCGGCGGGGGCGCCCGGGATCTGCCTGCGGCACGGCGGCGGCGGGCTCGCGGGCACCCCGGTGACCGTCGGGGCCTGCGGCGACCAGGGCGTCTCGACCGGCTGGACGGTGGGCAACGACGGCTCGCTGCGCGGCGGCGCGGCCTGCCTGGCACCGGCCGCCGACCGCTCCTCGGTGACGCTGGCCGAGTGCACCGGCGGCTCCGGGCAGCGCTGGGTGGCCTCCGGGCAGCGGCTGCGGCACCCGGACTCGGGCCTGTGCCTGGGCACCGCGGGCGGGGCGCTCGCGGACGGCACGGCGGTGCTCCTGCGGCCGTGCGCGGACGCGGTCTCGCAGCGCTGGAAGCTGCCCTACAACGGGGTCGCGTGAGGTGACCGCGGGACAGGTCGGCCGAACCACCGGGACCGGGGCGGCCGTGACGTTCCGTCCGCGCACCCCCCATGGGCGTGTCGGGGCGGATGCCCTAGCATTCCGGCCATGAGCGATCGACCGGTACCGAGTGGCGAGCCGGGCCAGCCGCCCACGCCACCGCAGCAGGCACCGGCCGGGGGGGCCGCTCCGGCCACCGGTGTGCCACCGCAGTCCCCCAGCGGCGCCTTCGGCCCCGCGTCCGGCTACGGGCCGCCGCCCGGTGCGCCTGCACAGCAGCCCCAGCAGTTGACGCCGCACCCGGCCGCGCAGCCGGTGCCGCCGGTGCCGCACCCGGGCGGGCCCGCCCCGGTGGTGCCGGGGCCGGTGCAGCCCGGTCCGATGGCGCAGCCGCAGCCGCAGCCCGTCCAGCCGCAGCCTGTCCAGCAGCAGCCCGTCCCGCAGCCGCCGCAGCCGGTCCACCCCGGTCAGCCGCAGCCCGTCCCGCAGCCGCCCGTGCCCGGGCCCGGCCCGCAGGCCTTCCCGGCCGCGGCGCAGCCGGCCCAGCCCGCGGCGCCGTGGCAGCAGCAGGGCGGCTTCCCGCCGCCGGCCGCCCCGTCCGGCACGCCGGACTGGGAGGCGCTGGCCGAGCGGAACGCGCATGCCGCCAAGCGCGGGCGCCGGCTCAAGCTGATCGGCGCGGTGACGGCCGTGGTCGTCGTCGTGGCCGCGGCCGGTGGCGGCTACTGGTTCTACAAGCACAAGTCCGGGAACGACACCAAGACCACGCAGAACACCGCCTCGGTGACCCCGACGGGCCCCTCGACCGGCCCCTCGACCACGTCGAGCGCGCCGCCGGCCAAGGGCATCGACAGCCCGCCGACCGTCGGCAGCCTGCCGGCCAAGGCCGGCGCGGCGCCGCTGAACCTGGGCGCCGACGCCAAGCCGGGCACCATGGCCGGGTTCTCCGGCCAGGTCCTCAAGCTGCCCAGCGGCCAGGACTCCTTCGCCTCGACCGCCGCCGCGGTGGTCGACGTGAACAAGAGCTTCACGGTCTCCGCCCGGGTGCTGGTCGACCTCCCCAACGGCAACCGCAGCGCGGTCAGCCAGGGCGACGGCCAGTACTACTCGTACGCGCTCGGCCGGGCGAACAACAACGGGCACGACCAGTGGTACTTCAAGGTCCAGGTGCCGGGCGGCGGTTCGGCGATCGCCTGGTCCAAGGGCGACGCGACGGTCAACCAGTGGGTGCTGCTCACCGGGGTGTACGACGACCCGTCGGGCCAGCTCACCCTGTACGTCAACGGCGCCCCGCAGTCCTCGGCCAAGTCGGCCGGGGTGCAGCCGAGCGGCACCAACTCCCTGCAGGTGGGGCGGCTGAGCTCCAACTCGCAGTGGGCCGACCCCTGGCACGGCGCGGTGGCCGACATCCAGCTCTGGAGCCAGGTGCTGCCCGAGGCCGACATCGTCAAGATCGTGGCCGGCCCGAGCTCGCCGCCGTCCGTCCCGCCGGTGGGTGCCTGGCTCAGCGGCGGCTGAGCCCGCCGCAGGTCTTCGTGAACGTCCGGCCGCCGCCCAGGAACCGTGGGGCGGCGGCCGAAACGCGCCCCGGGGCGTGCGCCCGCTCGGGGCGCGTCCGGGCGTGAAGTCCCAGATGAGGAGCAGCACTGATGAGTGCGGACGGCCGCTGGATCCGGCCCGAGTCCACCCGCAAGCCCGTCCTGGGCGGGGCCAGGCGGGGCGGGGTGGGCCTCGGCGAGCGTGAGCGCGACCGGGCCGCGGCCGTACCGGCCCAGCCGTCCCCGGGCGACCGGCGCCGTCGCAAGCCCGGGCCGCCCCGGGTGCCGCACCCGGCCCGGCCGGCCCTGCGGGCCGACTGGCTGCCGCTGCTGGCCGTGCTGCTGGTCCAGGGCGCGCTCTCGTTCCACCTGATCCTCAGCAACACCGCCTTCATCGACGAGGGCACCTACATCTACGCCGGCTACCAGGAGATCGCCCACCTGCGGCACGGCGCCCCGGTGTCGACGTACGAGACCTTCTTCTCCGGCTCCCCGCTGATCTACCCGGTCGTGGTGGCCGTCGCGGACTTCCTCGGCGGACTGAACGGCGCCCGGCTGCTGAGCCTGGTGTTCATGCTCTCCGCCACCGTGGCCGTCCACCTGACGACCAGGCGGCTGCACGGCTCGCTCGCGGCGTTCTGCGCGGCGGCCGCCTTCGTCGCGCTCGGGCCCACCCAGTTCCTGGGCGGCCTGGCCACCTACGACGCGATGGCGCTGGCGGTCCTCGCCTGGGCCGGGTACTTCGCGGTGCGGCTGACCACCGGCGGCGGGTACCCGAGCCTGGTCGCCGCCGGCCTGCTGCTGGCCCTGGCCGGCGCCACCAAGTACGCCGCGCTGCTCTGGGTGCCGGTGGTGGCGGGCCTCGCGGTGCTGGCCGGGCCGCGCGGGTCGCTGCGCTCCTGGGAGGCCTGGCGGCGCGGGCTGCTGGTGCTGCTCACCTTCGCGGTGGCGGTCGGCGCGGCGGCCCTGGCGGCCGGCGAGCGCTACGTCAACGGCTTCAACCACACCACGCTCAAGCGCGCCCCCGGCCACGACTCGTACGGGTACGTGGCCTCGGAGGCGGCCCGCTGGGTCGGCCCGCTGCTGGTGGTGGCGCTGATCGGGGTGGTGGTCCAGCTGGTGCGGGCGCGCCGGCGCGGCGGCGCCGCGTGGCCGGAGTTCTGGCTGGCGCTGCTGCTGCTCCTGGCCGGGCTGATGGCGCCGGTGAACCAGATCCGCATCCACACCTGGCTGTCGCTGCAGAAGCACGTCGACTTCGGCGGCTGGTTCTCCTGCGTCGTGGTGGGCCTGGTGCTGGCCCGCGCGGTGCTGTGGCTGCGGGGGCGCCTGCACCTGGCGGCCGGGGTGGCCGCCGCCGTGCTGGTGGTCGGCCCGCTGGCCTGGGTCGGCGCGGCCCAGGGCCGGGAGATGTACGGCGAGTGGTCGAACTCGAAGGAGTTCGTCGCCGCGCTGGAGCCGTACGTCGTCAAGGGCGAGGACAAGTACCTGGTCGAGAACTACAACGTCCCCGCGTACTACCTGCGCAAGCAGAGCAACTGGCAGCAGTGGCACGACCTGGTGGCGGTCTTCCGCCGTGACCCGGGCACCGGCCAGATGCAGAACGGCGTGCCCGCGATCCAGGCCGGGATCCAGGCGCACGAGTGGAAGGTCGTGGTCCTGGACTTCACCCAGACCGGGGCCACCGACAAGGCGATCCAGCCGACGCTGAAGGCCGCCGGGTACCGGGTGGTCACCGTCGTGAAGAGCGGCGAGCACGGCCGGTACACCGTCTACGTGGCGCCCGGGTACGACAAGAAGCCGTGATGGGCGGCGGCGGGCCGGCGCCCGGGGGAGTGACGGGCGGTCAGAACGCCAGGGTGTAGACCATCAGGTCCATCCCCGGGTACGGCGACCAGTCGCGCCCGGGGGTGCGCAGGAAGCCGACCCGCTCGTAGACCCGGTGGGCGGCGGTCATCTCCGGGCGGGTGGAGAACGCCATGCCGGCCAGGCCGAGCTCGCGGCTGCGGGCGAGGGAGGCGCGCACCAGGGCCTCGCCGACGCCGCGGCCGCGGGCGGCGGTGTCGGTGGCGAGCATCCGGATCTCGCCCTCGCGTTCGGTGGCGATGTCCGCCCACTCGGTGCCGCCGACCGCGAAGGTCACGCAGCCGAGGACCCGCTGTTCGGCCGGGTCGACCGCGACCAGCAGCTCGGCCTCCCTGGCCCGTCGGCCGGCGTCGCGCAGGAGCTCGACGTAGTTGCTCCCGGGCGAGGTGAAGCCACCGCCGACGAAGGCCTCGACGGTGATGCGGCCGGCGTCTTCGAGGTCCTCCGGAAGGGCCTGGCGGATGAGGTAGTCCATGCGGCCAGTGTGCCGGAGGGGGCCGGCGGGCGACGCTCCGGGGTCGAACGGACCGGACCGGGCCGGACCCGGTCCGGTGGCCGGGGCCGCCCCGGGCTTCCGGAACGGCGGCGGCACCCCTGGGGCGGAGGTCAGTTCGCCCCGGCCGTCAGGTGGTCGACGGTGTTCCAGCGGTCCGGGCGCAGCCGCCCCTCGTGGGCCCGCCAGAGGCTGGTGGAGCAGTTGTGCACCGGCCCGAGCGCGATGAGCCGCTCCTCGGTGAGCCGGTCCAGCACGTAGCGGAGCATGAGCACCGTGCAGTCGTGCGCGACCAGCAGGACGGGCCGGCCGGCCTCCTCCTCGCAGAGGTCCCGCAGCAGGCTGCGCACCCGCAGCGCGACGTCGGCCCAGGACTCGCCGCCGGGCGGCCGGTAGTACAGCTCGCCCATCTTGCGCCGCCGGGCCGCCTCCTCCGGGTGCTCGGCCTCGATGGCGGCCTTGGGCAGCATCTCCAGGACGCCGAGCTCGCGGTCGCGCAGCCGCTCGTCGTAGCGGACGGCCAGCGAGACCGGGACGGCGCCGAGTCCGGCGGCCTGGGCGAGCGCGATCCGGGCGGTCTCGGCGGTGCGCTCGTACGGCGAGCACCAGACGCTGCGCGGGCGGTCGGCGCTGGGCAGGGCGGCCCACCAGTGGCCGAGCGCCTGGGCCTGCTGCCGGCCGTGCATCGACAGCGGGATGTCGGCGTCGCGGCAGCTGATCGGGACGCTGAGCGCGCCGGAGGCCTCGGCCAGCTGGAACTCGACGTTGGCGGTGGACTCGCCGTGCCGGGTCGCGATCAGCACGGACGGCAGCCGGGTGGCCGCCGCCGGGCGGTGGCCGGTGACGTGGTGGTGCTGGCTCTGGGTGGGCTGGTGTTGGGCGGGCTGGTGCTGGGTGGACTGGTGTTGGCCGTTGAGGGTGGTGCCGAGTTCTGCCATGGCCGCGAGCTCCCCGTGGTCGATCAGGTTCCGGCCGGTTGCCGGTCCGGTCTGGTGGTGCCCGGCGTGCACGCCTGTTCATACATATGATCGCGCCGCCTTCTCCAGTGTTGACGGAGAAGGCGGCGCGATCACAGGGCGCGTACCGCGCGAATCAGTGCGCCGCTACGGGCTCCGGCGCGTTCTCCAGCTCGTCGTCGCCGGCGTCGGCGCTGTAGTCGGACGGCTTGGTCTCGTCCGGGCCGTCCGGCGCGTTGAACGCCCTCAGCACCAGGGTGAGCACCACCGCGACGACCAGGTTCAGCACGAAGGCGGTCAGGCCGATGTAGCCGATCTCGCCGATGCCGGGGATCTCGGCCGCGTTGCCGCCGAAGTGCTTGGTCTTCGGGCTGGCGATCCCGTACGCCTCCCAGGTGCCGTAGACCATGCCGGCCGCCCAGCCGGCGAACAGCGCCCAGTGGTGGAACCAGCGGGTGAACAGGCCGCCGACGATGGCGACGAAGGTCTGCAGGATCCACAGGCCGCCCAGCAGCTGGAGGTTGATCGCGGCCTGCTTGTCCATGCCGAGCACGAAGACCAGCGCGCCGACCTTCACCAGCAGCGAGACCGCCTTGGCGACCCGGGTCTCGTCGGCGGGGGTGGCGGCGGGCTTGAGCCAGTCCTTGTAGACGTTGCGGGTGAACAGGTTGGCGGCCGCGATGGACATGATGGCGGCCGGCACCAGCGCGCCGATCCCGATCGCGGCGAAGGCCACGCCGGTGAACCAGTCCGGGAACATGTTCGCGAACAGCTGCGGCACCGAGAGCTGGGCGTTGAAGCCCTTGTCGCCCTTGCCCACGCCGGCCGCGATCGCCATGAAGCCGAGCAGCGCCAGCAGGCCCAGCATCAGCGAGTAGGCGGGCATGATCGCCATGTTGCGGCGCACGGTGTTGCGGGACTTGGAGGCGAGCACGCCGGTCACCGAGTGCGGGTACATGAACAGCGCCATCGCCGAGCCGAGCCCGAGCGTGGCGTACGTCCACTGCTTGTTGTCCGGGACGGTCAGCGAGCCGGCCTTGGTCTGCTTGAAGTGCTCCGCGACCGAGTCGAAGATGTGCCCGTAGCCGCCCAGCCGGATCGGGATGTAGATCACCGCGACGATGATCACGATGTAGACCAGGGCGTCCTTGACGAAGGCGATCAGCGCCGGGGCGCGCAGGCCGGAGGAGTAGGTGTAGGCGGCCAGCACGCCGAAGGCGATGAACAGCGGCAGGTCCTTGACGAACCAGTTGGCGTTCTCCCCGCCGCCGACGCCCAGCACGTCCAGCACCGCCTGGATGCCGACGAGCTGCAGGGCGATGTACGGCATGGTGGCCAGGATCCCGGTCAGCGCGATCACCAGGGACAGCGGCCGCGAGCCGTACCGGCCGCGCACGAAGTCGGCCGGGGTCACGTAGCCGTGCACCCGGGAGACCGACCAGAGCCGGGGCAGGAAGAGGAAGACCAGCGGGTAGGCGATGATCGTGTACGGCACCGCGAAGAAGCCCGCCGCGCCGGTCGCGTAGACCGCGGCCGGGACGGCGACGAAGGTGTACGCGGTGTAGAGGTCGCCGCCGAGCAGGAACCAGGTCACCCAGGTCCCGAAGCTGCGTCCGCCCAGACCCCACTCGTCCAGGTGCGCGGCGTCGTCCGCGCGGCGCCAGCGCGAGGCGAGGAAGCCCATCACGGTGACCAGGGCGAAGAACAGCACGAAGACCACGAGGGCCGGCACGTTGACGTCCTTCATCGCGCACCGCCCTTCCGGGCCGCCTTGCGGGCCTTCTCGTCCCGGTTGATCAGCAGGTAGGCGGCGACGGTGAAGATCGCCGACGCCGGCACCCAGAGCAGCTGGTACCAGTAGAAGAACGGCATCCCGCCCGCCGCCGGCTCGGTCTTGTCGTACGAGGACACCCACAGCATCGCGACGATCGGCACGAGCAGGGCGAGGCCCGCCAGCACCCGCTCGGGCGTCACCGCCGGGACCGGGGCCCCGGCTGGCTCGGGCATGACATCTTCGAAAGCATCGGGATCAGACGGCATCTTCGGCTCCGCTCCGGAGGGTTATCCCCGTCGGCGCCGCAGCCCGGGAGGCGCGGTACGCCCCCGGACCCGCCGAGCAGCACCATCGGTGATCGGCAGTCAGTACGGCTGCGCAATCTAGGGCATGGGGTGATCCATGTCACCGGTATTGACGCAACTTCCCGCCATCCGGACGCGCGCGAAGCTCCGGGAACGCGAAAGGCACCGGCGCGCGGGTCGCGCGCGCCGGTGCCCGTGGCGCGATGAGGGCGTGCGCCAGCCGTGGACGCTTCGGTTACTCCGGGCGCTTCAGCCGGGTGATGAACTTGTAGCGGTCGCCCCGGTAGATGGAGCGGACCCACTCGACCGGGTCGCCCTCGGCGTCGAAGGAGTGCCGGGACAGCTGCAGCATCGGCAGGCCGAGGTCGGAGCCGAGCAGCCCGGCCTCGCGCGGGTTGGCCAGGGTGGTCTCGATGGTCTCCTCGGCCTCGGCCACGGTGACCCCGTAGACCTCGCGCAGCGCCGCGTACAGCGAGTTGTGCTTGGCCAGGTTGCGCCGCAGGGCCGGGAAGCGCTTGGCGGACAGGTGGGCGACCTCGATGGCCATCGGGTCGCCGTTGGCCAGGCGCAGCCGCTCGATCCGCAGCACCCGGCCGCCGGGCTTGATGTCGAGCAGCGGGGCGAGCCGGTCGTCGGCGGTGATGTAGCCGATCTCGATCAGCCGGGAGGTGGGCTCCAGGCCCTGGGCCCGCATGTCCTCGGTGTAGGAGGTGAGCTGCAGGGCCTGGGCGACCTTGGGCTTGGCCACGAAGGTGCCCTTGCCCTGGATGCGCTCCAGCCGGCCCTCGACGACCAGCTCCTGCAGGGCCTGGCGGACGGTGGTGCGCGAGGTGTCGAACTGGGCGGCCAGCGCGCGCTCGGGCGGGACCGGGGTGCCGGCCGGCTGGGTCTCGGTGAGCTGCAGCAAGTGGCGCTTGAGGCCGTAGTACTTGGGGACGCGCGCGGTCGGGTCGGTGCCGGCCTGCGTCGGGAGGTTCTTCACCTCGGGGTCGTCGGCCTGGGCGGTGGTTCCCCCGTCGCTGCTCATCGGACCTGTTCTCCCGCTTCTCGCGGGGCCTTCACAAGCCCCGCCACATCGTTAACGGGTCACATCGTTGCATGTATGGCTACGGAACGAATACCTCATCACGCGATGAACGATGTGCGGTGTCGGCTTGATAACGGGTGGTCGAGATCGGTCGAACAGCCGTTGACAGGCTCATTGGTCTAGGCCAAGCTCCAGGCATCTGGTCTACACCACTAGACCGGTTACTACGAATCCCCCCACCCGTTCGAAGGGGTCCGCGGCACCAATTCTCCCGCTTCGCGTGGGTCTGCCGCTGCCGCCCGACGGGGGTAACCCAGGCATCCCTCAGGAGGATGGCGTGAAGCGTCAGCTCATCGCGGCGGTCGGCGTCGCAGCAATGGTCGTCGGCCTGGCGGCTTGCGGCTCGGACGGAAAGAAGAGCGACGGCGACTCGAAGTCGACGTCCGCCTCGGCCGCCGACAAGTACAAGGGCAAGACGCTGAAGGTGTGGCTGATGACCGGCTCGGCCCCGAAGGGCTGGACGGACGCGGTCAAGGGCGACTTCGAGACCGCCTACCCGGGCTCCAAGGTCGACTTCCAGATCCAGGAGTGGGACGGCATCGGCCCGAAGGTCACCGCCGCGCTCTCCGAGGGCTCGGTCGACGTCCTGGAGATCGGCAACACCCAGACCGCCGGCTACGCGGCCTCGGGCGGCCTGCTCGACATCACCAAGGACAAGGCCGCCCTGGGCGGCGACGGCTGGGCCGCCAACCAGAACGAGGCCGCCGTCCTGGAGGGCAAGCAGTACGCCGCCCCGTGGTGGGTCTCCAACCGCGTCGTCGCCTACAACAAGGACCTGTGGGCCAAGGCGGGCCTGACCGCCGCCCCGAAGACCCTGGACGAGCTCTACGCCGACCTCGACAAGCTCAAGACCACCGAGGGCGTCGTCGACCCGATCTACCTCCCGGGCCAGGAGTGGTACACCTACTTCGGTCTGCTCACCGGTGAGGGCGGCAAGATCGCCAAGAAGGACGGCGACAAGTGGGTCGGCGGCCTGTCCTCGCCCGAGGCGCAGAAGGCCTTCGAGACCTACAAGAAGCTCCAGGGCTACTCGGCCACCGGTCCGAAGGACAAGGACGAGGCCACCCCGCAGCAGAAGGACGTCTTCGCCAAGGGCAACGTCGGCGCGATGATCGGCCTCGGCTGGGAGCTGCCGGCCGAGAAGGACATGGCCAAGGACAAGATCGGCTTCTTCCCGCTCCCCGGCAAGACCGCCGACAAGCCCTCCGGCGTCTTCCTCGGTGGCTCGAACCTGGCGGTCGCCGCGCAGAGCAAGAACACCGACATGGCGAAGGACTTCCTGAAGGTCGCCCTCAACGACAAGAACGAGGGCCTGGTCGCCGCCGCGGGCAACATCCCGAACAAGGCCGCGCTGAACAGCCAGATCACCGGTGACTTCGCGAAGGCCGCCCAGACGGCCGCGGCGGTCGGCGGCATCACCCCGAACACCCCGAACTGGGCCAGCGTCGAGGACAAGCCGAACCCGATCAAGGACTTCCTTACCGCCGCCCTGCAGGGTGGCGACTACGCCGCCACGGCCAAGAAGTACGACGACGAGATCGCGAAGCGCCTCAACCAGAAGCAGTAGGAACCGAGCGGCGTCGCTCACCGGCCCCCGGCGGGGGGTCGGTGGGCGGCGCCTGTCCGTCGTGGTCGGGTTGTGAGGAAGTGAGAACGATGGCTGTGCATTCAGAGCGGGTGCAGGCACCGTCCCCGGACGCGGGGCAGGCCGTGGTGGCCGGCAGTGGGACGAGCGCCGCGGGCGGCGGCTCCAAGGGCGCCGCGCCGAAGCGCACCAGACCGGCGGGCGGCCCGGGTGCGGGCGCCCGCTTCGCCCCGTACCTGCTGCTGCTGCCGGCCGTCCTGGCGACCATCGGCCTGCTGGGCTGGCCGCTGGTCAAGACGGTGCTGCTGTCGTTCCAGAACCTCAACCGGCGCCAGCTGGTCATGCACTTGACCGAGTGGACCGGCTTCGACAACTACAAGGAGCAGCTGACCGACCCGGACTTCTGGGCGGTCACCGGTCGCACCGTCGTCTTCACACTGGTCAACGTGGTGCTGATCATGGTCGGCGGTACGCTCGTCGGCCTGCTGCTCAACCACCTCGGCAAGAAGATGCGGCTGGTGCTGTCGATCGGGCTGCTGATGGCCTGGGCCATGCCGGTGGTCGCCGCGACCACCGTCTACACCTGGCTGTTCGACCAGCAGTGGGGCGTCGTCAACTGGTTCCTGGACCAGCTGGGTTGGCACTCGATGGCCGACTACAACTGGCTCAGCTCGCAGTACTCGACCTTCTTCGTCGTCATCCTGCTGATCGTCTGGCAGTCGATCCCCTTCGTGGCGTTCAACATGTACGCCGGCCTGACCACCATCCCCAAGGAGCTCTACGAGGCCGCCCGGATGGACGGCGCCGGCGCCGGCAAGATCTTCAGCCTGGTGATCTTCCCCAACCTGAAGCCGTTCTTCCTCGCCACGACCTTCCTGGAGGTCATCTGGGTGTTCAAGTCCTTCACCCAGGTCTACGCGATCAACGGCGGCGGCCCCGAGAACCTGACCCGGACCCTGCCCGTGCACGCCTTCCTGGAGGGCTCGTCCGGCCAGCACTACGGCATCGGCTCCGCGATCGCGGTGCTCACCATCCTGATGCTGGGCGCCCTGATGGCGTACTACTTCCGCATCATGATCAAGCAGGAGGACGAGCTGTGAGGCGCTCTCTCTTCGGACGTACCTGGCCGAACGTGATCGCGGTCGTCCTCTTCGTCTTCTTCATCTTCCCCGTCTACTGGATGGTCGCGACCTCCTTCAAGCAGGACCGCGACATCATCAGCAAGACGCCGGTCTTCCTGCCGCTCGACGGCACGCTCGACCACTTCACCACCGCCGTCGACGCGCCGAACTTCTGGACGTACGTCCTCAACAGCGTCACCGTCACCGTCGGCGCGGTGCTGCTCTCGCTGGCGATCGCGACCCTGGCGTCCTTCGCCATCGCCCGGATGAAGTTCCGCGGCCGCAAGACCTTCGTGCTGATCATCATGGTGGCGCAGATGGCGCCCTGGGAGGTCATGACCATCGCGGTCTACATGATCTCCCGCGACAACGACATGCTGAACAGCCTGCTGCCGCTGACGCTCTTCTACATGATGATGGTCCTGCCCTTCACCATCTGGACGCTGCGCGGCTTCATCGCCGCCGTCCCGAAGGAGCTGGAGGAGTCGGCCATGGTGGACGGCTGCACCCGCACCCAGGCGTTCGTGAAGGTGATCTTCCCGCTGCTGGCCCCCGGTCTGATGTCGACCTCGCTGTTCGGCTTCATCACGGCGTGGAACGAGTTCCCGCTCGTCCTGATCCTGAACAAGGAGGAGGGCAAGACCCTCCCGCTGTGGCTGTCCTCCTTCAAGACGGCCTTCGGCAACGACTGGGGCGCCACGATGGCCGCGTCCACGATGTTCGCCATCCCCGTGCTGATCCTGTTCATCTTCCTGCAGCGCAAGGCGGTCGGCGGTCTGACCGACGGCGCCGTGAAGGGCTGAGTCACCGTGAGCATCCTCGTACCCACCGTGCCGGACAGCGACCAGCTGCACCGCGACGCCCTGACCGTCCTGCAGCCCGGCTTCGTCGGCACCGAGCCGCCGCAGTGGCTGCTGCGCCACCTCGCCGCCGGGCTCGGCTCGGTCGCGCTGTTCGACCGCAACGTGGTCGACCTCGACCAGCTCGCCGCGCTCACCCGGTCGCTGCGCGCCGAGAACCCCGACCTCCTGATCGCCATCGACGAGGAGAGCGGCGACGTCACCCGGCTGGAGGCGGGCTCCGGCTCCTCCTGGCCCGGCAACCTCGCGCTCGGCGCGATCGACGACCCGGCGCTGACCCGGGACGTCGCCCGCGAGCTCGGCCGGGCGCTGGCCGCGGCCGGCGTCAACTACAACTGGGCGCCCACCGCGGACGTCAACTCCAACCCGCGCAACCCGGTCATCGGGGTCCGTTCCTTCGGCGCCGACCCCGAGCTGTGCGCCCGGCACACCGCCGCCTGGGTCGAGGGCCTGCAGTCGGCCGGTGTGGCCGCCTGCTCCAAGCACTTCCCCGGCCACGGCGACACCGCGGTGGACTCGCACCACGGGCTGCCGGTCATCGACGTCGACCTGGACGTGCTGCGGGCCCGCGACCTGATCCCGTTCCAGGCGGCGATCGCGGCCGGCACCAAGGCGGTGATGACCGCCCACATCATGATCCCGGCACTGGACCCGAAGCTGCCGGCCACCCTGAGCCCGACCGTGCTGCGCGACCTGCTGCGCGCCGCCCCGGCCGACGGCGGCCTCGGCTACCAGGGCCTGATCGTCAGCGACGCGATCGAGATGGGCGCCATCGCCGACACCTTCGGGATGGGCGAGGGCACCGTGCTGGCCCTGGCGGCCGGCGCGGACGCGATCTGCGTCGGCGGCGGGCTGGCCGACGAGGAGACCGTGCTGATGCTGCGCGACGCCATCGTGGCGGGCGTGCGGGCCGGCCGGCTCGGCGAGGACCGGCTGGCGGACGCCGCCGCGCGGGTCCGGGCGCTGGGCAGCTGGGGCCGGATCTCGGCCCAGGGCGAGCGGCCGGAGCCGGACCTGGCGGTCGGCCTGCGGGCCGCGCGCCGGGCGCTGAAGGTGGTCCGGGCGCCGGGCCTGGTGTCGCCGCCGGTGAGCGAGCGCCCGTACGTGGCCTCGTTCTCGGACGAGCCGAACATCGCGGTCGGCGACGTCACCCCGTGGGGCGTGGCGGGCATGCTGGCCGACCGCTTCCCCGGCACCCGCACCCGCGAGGTGTCGGCGGCCGAGGCGACCCCGGAGCTGCTGGACGGCCTGGTCGGCGAGCTGGTGGCCGGCGCCGGGGGCCGCCGCCTGGTGCTGGTGGTCCGGGACGCGCACCGCTACCCGTGGATGTCCGCCGTGCTGGGGCGCCTGGTGGCGGCCCGTCCGGACGCCGCCGTGGTCGAGATGGGGCTGCCCCAGTCCGAGCCGGTCGGCGCGCTCTACATCGCCACCCACGGCGCCGCCCGGGTCTGCGGGCTGGCGGCCGTGGAGGTGCTCACCGGGCAGCCGGGAGCGGTCGGCTGAACGACCGGCGGATCGTCACCGGCGGTGTCCGGGGGCGTCGGCCGACGGGCTCGTCATGCGCATGTCGCATGGCGGGCCCGTTTTGTTTTCCCTGACTTCGCCTGGCGGGTCCGCCGGATGACCGTGTTCCCTCAAGAGAGCCTTAAATCCGGCTTAAGTCCTACTGATGGTGACGGGGTGGCGACTGATCGCCACGCGGTACAACGGCTCTGCAACGGCCTTGGCCACAAGGGCATTTGGCCGTTGACACCACCATTGGTCTAGGCCAGAGTCCAGTCATCCGGTTCGAGATCGAACCTCGCCGGATGTGGTATCAGCCCACCCCGAAGCTCTTCGCCGCCCCCTGTCCGGACTCTCCGCTGCGGGCGCCAATCACGCTGCCGGCGGGCATCACGGCTCTAACACCCTCGGAGGACGGCGTGAAGAAGCGTCAACTCGTCTCGGCGCTCGGGACCATGGCACTGGCGGCGGGGCTGACGGCCTGTTCCTCGTCCGGCTCACCGTCGGGCGACGGCAGGAGCTCCGCCGCCGACCCGAAGGCCGCCATCGGCACCGTCACCGTCTGGCTGATGGACGACGCCCAGAAGAACTGGCCCGACCTGGTGCAGCGGGTCAACGACGAGTTCGCGGCGAAGTACCCGAAGGTCACCCTCAAACTCGCCTACCAGGGCTGGGCGGACAAGGTCGGCAAGCTGGACAAGGCCATCGCCGAGGGCAACGCCCCCGACGTGGTCGAGCTGGGCAACACCGAGACCATGAAGTACGTGCTGTCCGGCGCGCTGGCCCCGGTGGACCGCAGTACCTTCGACAACTCCGACAGCTGGATCAAGGCGCTCGCCAACACCTGCACCTACCAGGACAAGCTCTGGTGCGTGCCCTACTACGCCGGCTCCCGGGTCGCCATCTACAACTCCGCGGCCTTCCAACAGGCCACCGGCAGCGCCGAGTTCCCGAAGACGGAGGCCGAGCTGACGGCCGCCCTGGACAAGATCGCGGACAAGAACAAGGCCGACAGGACCTTCTCCCCGCTCTACCTGCCGGGCCCGTACTGGTACGCGGCGATGAGCTACGTGGCGGCGTCCGGCGGCAGCATCGCCAAGTTCGACAGCGCCGGCAACTGGCACGGCACCCTGCACGACCCCAAGTCCCAGGAGGGCATCGGCCACTTCGCCGACCTGGTGCGCAAGTACAACAAGGGCGACCAGTCGCTGAACGAGCAGAACCAGTACGAGGCGATGGCCCGCGGGCACGCCGCGTCCTTCTACGGCAACGGCTACGAGGCGGCCAGCGTCACCGCGCCGGTCACCGGCGACCCGGGCCTCAAGGACTCCGTCAAGGTGGCCACCATGCCCGGCCCGGACGGCAAGCCGCTGCCGACCTTCATCGGCGGCTCCGACCTCGCCGTCACCGCCAAGTCCCAGTCCACGGTGCTGGCCACCGACTGGGTCCGGATGTTCACCAGCACCAAGTCCGAGCAGGCGCTGGCCGACAAGGACATCCTGCCGAACAACCTCACCCAGCTGAACCCGCTGAAGAACAAGCCGTCCACCGCCGCCGCGGCCAACGCCGTCCCGGACGCCTGGTTCACCCCGCTGGCCCCGGGCTGGGGCGCGGTCGAGAAGCAGAAGATCATCCCGGACATGCTCACCGCGATCCTCAAGGGCAAGTCGGTGGACCAGGCCACCAAGGAGGCCGACGCCGCGATCGACCAGCTGATCAACAAGGCGTCCTGACCCGCGCCGCCGCCGTCCGCCCCGCCCGCTCCCGGAGACGGGACGGGGGCGGGTGGGGCGGACGGGGGCGTGCGACGGGGCGCGTGGCAGGGCGTTCGGAGGTGCTCCGGGACGGGCGCGCCCGTAGGATTGCGGGGCACGAAGAACCGCAGCGAGTGTGCGGACTCGCCGCCGTAGAGGTCCCCCGTCGGGCAGCCGCCCGCGCGGGGTCGAACCATCTCATCGGAGGCAGACCCACATGTCCGACCCGCAGACCGTTTCCGTGCCCGGCCGGATCATGGCGGCGGAGATGGCCGAGCAGCCGGCCGTCCTCCAGCGCATCCTCGACGAGGGTGCCCCGAAGATCCGCGAGATCGCGGCCGAGATCGCCACCCGCAACCCGCGCTTCGTCCTGCTCACCGCGCGCGGCACGTCCGACAACGCCGCGCTCTACGCCAAGTACCTGGTCGAGATCCTGCTCGGCAAGCCGGCCGGGCTGACCTCGATGTCCACCACCACCGCGTACGGCGCCAAGCCCGACCTCACCGACGTCCTGGTGATCACCGTCAGCCAGTCCGGCGGCTCGCCGGACCTGGTCGCCTCCACGAAGGCGGCCCGCGAGGCCGGTGCCGTTACCCTCGCGGTCACCAACAACTCCTCCTCGCCGCTGGCCGAGGTCTCCGAGTTCCACATCGACGTGCTGGCCGGCCCGGAGAAGGCGCTGCCCGCCACCAAGACCTACACCGCCGAGCTGCTGGCGCTCTACCTGCTGATCGAGGGCCTGCGCGGCGGCGACGCTTCGGCTGCCAAGGAACTGCCGGCCCTGGCCGCCGGCGTGCTGGTCCGGCAGGCCGAGGTGAAGGCGCTGGCCGAGCGCTACCGCTTCGCCCAGCGCCTGGTCATCACCTCGCGCGGCTACGGCTACCCGACCGCCCGCGAGGCGGCGCTGAAGCTGATGGAGACCACCTACATCCCGGCCAGCCCGTTCTCCGGCGCGGACCTGCTGCACGGCCCGCTGGCCATGGTGGACAACGTCTCGCCGGTCATCGCGATCGTCCCGGACGGCAAGGGCGGCGAGGCGCTGCAGCCCGTCCTGGACCGGCTGCGCGGCCGCGGCGCGGACCTGGTCGTGATCGGCCAGCAGGCGCAGGTGGACGCCGCCTCGGCGGGCTTCGCCCTGCCGGCCGGGGTGCCCGAGGAGGTGCAGCCGATCCTGGAGATTCTCCCGCTGCAGCTGCTGGCGTACGAGGTCACCATCGCCCGCGGCCAGGACCCGGACGCCCCGCGCGCCCTGGCCAAGGTCACCGAGACGCGGTAACTCGCCCGCTCGCCTCCGGGGCGCTCGGACCCGGTGCCGACGGTCGGCGCTCCAAGACCCCTCGTTCCTCAGGGCCTCCTCGCTTCTCCCTTTCGGCACCGGCGCGCCCCTTCGGCTCGGGGCGGGCGGGACAACTCCCCACACAGACCGGCCCCCGTCCACAGGCTGTGGACGGGGGCCGGTCCGCTGAGCGGCGGGACGTGGTTCGGGGGAGGGCCGGTGGCCGGAAAGCACTACGGGCCACGGCGCCGACACGGGACCCTCAACCCATGCGGCACCGCAGCCCGGAGCTGTCGTCGGTCACCGGGGACGATCGAGGACTGTGCGGGGTCCTCGATCGGCGGCGTCCGACCGAGGAAAGGCCGCGCGCGGTCAGGGCAGTTGCGCGGGGGCCTCTCCTTGGTGCCCTTCCATTGTGGACTAGACCAATCTTGGTTGTCCAGGCCCGTCGGCACATTGGTCTAAACAACTCCTCCCCGTCGCGAGGCCTTCACGCCCGGTCCGTCCACCGGTCCGCCGCGCCCCGTCCGGACCGGCGGCGCTACCCTCGCCATGTGCCCTCGCTGAACGAACTCGTCCGCCGCCACACCACCCTCACCGGGGCCGACGTGGAATGGCTCCACATGCTGGTCTCGGAGTGGCAGCTGCTCTCCGACCTCTCCTTCGCCGACCTGGTGCTGTGGATCCCCACCTGGGACGGCATCCGCTACGTCTCGGTGGCGCAGATGCGGCCCAACACCGGGCCGACCTCCTACCAGGACGACATGGTCGGCCACCTCGTCCCCCGCGGCCGCCGTCCGCTGCTGGACGCCGCCTTCGACGAGGGCCGGATCGTGCGCGAGGGCGATCCGGAGTGGCGCGAGGAGGTCCCGGTCCGGGTCGAGTCGATCCCGGTCCGGCGGGAGGGCAAGGTGCTCGGGGTGATCGCCCGCAACACCAACCTGCTGACCGTCCGCACCCCCAGCCGGCTGGAGCTCACCTACCTGCAGAGCGCCTCCGACCTGGCCCAGATGATCGCGGCCGGCAGTTTCCCCTTCCCCGGTCACGAGCAGATGGACATGGACGCCGCCCCCCGGGTCGGCGACGGCCTGATCCGCCTGGACGCGGACGGCATCGTCACCTACGCCAGCCCCAACGCGCTCTCCGCCTACCACCGCCTCGGCCTGACCTCCGACCTGGTCGGCAGCCACCTCGGCCGCGCCACCGCCGACCTCGCCCCGCCGTCCCGGGGGGCGGTCCACGAGGCGCTGGTGAAGGTGGCCAGCGGCTGGGCGCCCCGGCAGACCGAGGTGGAGGCGCAGGGGGGAGTGGTGACCCTGCGGGCGATCCCGCTCAAGCCCAAGGGCACCCTGACCGGTTCGCTGGTGCTCTGCCGCGACGTCACCGAGCTGCGCCGCCGCGACCGCGAGCTGATGACCAAGGACGCGACCATCCGGGAGATCCACCACCGGGTGAAGAACAACCTGCAGACCGTCGCGGCCCTGCTGCGGCTGCAGTCCCGCCGGATGGAGTCGGAGTCCGGCCGGGCCGCGCTGGACGAGGCGGTGCGCCGGGTCGGTTCGATCGCGATCGTGCACGAGACGCTCTCCCAGGCGCTGGACGAGCAGGTGGCCTTCGACGAGATCGCCGACCGGGTGCTGGCGATGGCGATGGAGCTGTCCCAGGACGGCCGGGTGGCGACCCGCCGCTCCGGCAGCTTCGGCATCCTGTCCGCGGAGGTGGCCACCCCGCTGTCGATGGTGCTGACCGAGCTGCTGCAGAACGCCCTGGAGCACGCCTTCGGTCCGACGGCCTCCGGCAACCTGGAGATCAGTGCGCTGCGCGGCCGGGCCCCGGCGACCGGGATGGGCTGGTCGGACAGCTGGAACGGCGGTGCCCGCCCGGAGGAGTACCTGCTGATCACGGTGCAGGACGACGGCCGCGGCATGCCGGAGGACTTCGACCCGCAGACGGCGGGCAACCTCGGACTCCAGATCGTCCGGACGCTGGCCACCGGTGAGCTCGGCGGCACCTTCGACATGGTGGCCGGCCCGAACGGCGGTACGAAGGTGATCCTGGAGATCCCGGTCCGCTGAGGCACCACGTCGCGCACCTCGCACCACGGATTCTCAGCAGAATCTCACCGAGGTGGCGGACCGCTGACAGGTGCGTCGGTGCGCGGCGGGGGCGCGCGCTCGGCGGAAGCGCCGGGTGCGCACTCCGCCCGCCCCGGCCCGCTGCGGCCGAACGGGGAGGGGTGGGCCCGGACGGCCGGGCCCGGAAACAGAAACGAGGCCCTGTCGACCGGGGGGGGGGTGGGTCGACAGGGCCTCTCAACCCGTTCCGGCCGTCGGGGGGAGTCGGCCGGAGCGGGGGCTCTGGGTGGTGCGACACCTCGCCGGTGCATTGCACACGGTGAGCGCCTCAGCTCCACGATATTGCTCTAAGTGAACAGTATCAAGTGGCTGGACGGGTCCGGTGTCGCGGGACCGAGTCGAGCAAGGTCCTTTGTGCGGAAGGCTTCACCAGGAAGTGCAGGGAAGCCTTTGATCATGTGTTGATCGGTCTTACGGTCACTGCGGGTGCTACGGCGTGTGATCGGAGCGATCAGGCGGTGCGGGCGCGGTTGCGGGCGGCGCGGCGCTTCATCGCACGACGCTCGTCCTCGCTCATGCCGCCCCAGACGCCGGCGTCCTGGCCGGTCTCGAGCGCCCACTGGAGGCACTGCTCCATGACGGGACAGCGGCGGCACACGGCCTTGGCTTCCTCGATCTGCAGCAGAGCAGGACCGGTGTTCCCGATCGGGAAGAACAGCTCCGGGTCCTCTTCGCGGCAGACAGCGCGGTGGCGCCAGTCCATGGTCGTCCAACTCCTCCTGCCGACGGGGGTCACCCGGCGGCATAATCGATGGCTTTGTGAATGTGAACGCTTTCACGAATCCCGCAACAGCAAAAGAGACCAAAGGCCTACCGGGCCCGGGTGGTCTGTGCTAGGGGGGATTCGGCGATTCGAGGGACACCCCGCGGTCGGCGCTCCGTGGTTCCGGAGTTGCCGTCGCTGCGATGTGTCCCGATCGCCATGTAGAGGTTCGCAAACCTCGGGCTCGGATACAACCCCCTTCGGGGAGGAATTTTTGATTCTTCGGTGTCGCCTAGCTCACAGCCAGTACTTCTATGGAGTGAAGGGGGCTTGTGCGTTCGAGAAGAAGGGCGAACCCCACTTCCAGTCACACAATCACACGCAGTGCCCGCCGAACGCCTGTGAAACTGACGCGACTCCTGTCTCCAAGATGGTCGCCGTCCACCTGGAACGGGGTGGGTTCCTCTGAAACCAAGGTGAAGTGTCTGACGTCGTGATAGGAGACGACGTGCTTCCCGGACGGGCCGGCCGGCGGTGCGCCGTCGCTCGAAGGCGCGTACGACCGCAGGATCTGACGGATCGTTCGAGCCGTACCGAACGCCGTCATCCGGGTGATCCCGAAGACGTCCAGATCCGTGTCGAAGGAGGCGAGCGGCGAGGGGTAGACCGGACGGTTGCCGAGGAACGTCCACGGCGAGGTGTTGCTGACTATCGACAGCACGAGCCCCGGCACGGCCCCGTGGCCAGGCAGCTCTAGGGAAACGGGGCCCGAACGGCGCTGCTCACGCTGGGTGAAGTAGTGCCGGATCGCCTGCTGGACGTAGAGGGCGTGGGTGGACTTGCGCCCGGCCCGGCGCTGCTCCTCGACCCGGCCCACCACCCCGGCGTCGAAGCCGAGGCCGGCGGTGAAGGTGAACCAGCGGTCCGGGAGGCCGGCGGTCATCGCCTTCCCCAGCCCGATCGGGCGCTCCCGCTTGCGCTCCAGCGCGTGCAGCAGGGCTCCGGTGGCCTCCACCGGGTCGTTGGGCAGACCCAGCGCGCGGGCGAACACATTGGTCGAACCGCCCGGCACCACGGCCAGTCGCGGGACCTTCTCGCCCGGGCCGTGCGCCAGCAGCCCGTTCACCACCTCGTTGACGGTGCCGTCGCCGCCCAGCGCCACCACCAGGTCGACCGTGCCGTCCTCCGTCGCCTGGCGGGCCAGGTCGCGCGCGTGGCCCCGGTACTGGGTCTCGGCCACCTCCAGCTTGAGGTCGCTGCGCAGCGCGTGGATCAGGACGTCCCTGGTCCGGCCACTGGTGGTGGTGGCCTTGTGGTTCACGACCAGGAGAGCGCGCATGGGGAAAGCCTACGGGTCGGTACGGACCAACCGGCGGCTACCCTGCTGGAGTGACCGCAGAAACCTCCGCACCCGCACCTGTGGCCGGCTCCGGCCGTCCCGCGTCCCTGACCCTGGGCGCCGCCATCACGGCCCTGGAGGGCGCCGCGCTGGCCGTCGTCGGCGTCTGGGACATGGTGGCCGCGCTGTCCGGCCAGTCCAAGCAGCTGGCCCTGAACGAGTTCGGCGGCCTGGTCATCGTGGTGCTCGGCGTGCTGCCGGTGCTGGCCGCCCGCGCGCTGCTGAAGGAGCGCCGCTGGGGCCGCAGCCCGGCGGTGCTGACCAACTCGATCTGCCTGCCGGTCGCCTACTACATGGTCCGGAGCGGCGGCGCGATGGTCGCGGTCGGCGTGCTGGTCGGCCTGCTCGGGCTGGTGGGCATCGGCTCGCTGCTGAACCCGAGGTCGACGGCGGCCCTGTACGCCCCGTCCGAGGACTGAGCGCGCGGGACCGCCGGAGCCGGACGGCCGCCCGGCCGGAGCCGGACGGCCGTCGGGCGCGGGCCGGGCCGGCCCGGTCCTACTCCTCGACCAGGAGCTTCTCCCGCAGCTGGGCCAGCGTCCGGGCGAGCAGCCGGGACACGTGCATCTGGGAGATCCCCACCTCGGCGGCGATCTGCGACTGGGTCATGTTCCGGAAGAACCGCAGCACCAGGATCTTCTGTTCCCGGGGCGGCAGTTGGGCCAGCAGCGGCTTGAGCGACTCGCGGTACTCGACGCCCTCCAGCGCCTCGTCGGTGGCGCCCAGGGTGTCCGCGACGGCCGGCGACTCGTCGTCGCTGTCCGGCACGTCCAGGGACAGGGTGGAGTACGCGTTGGCGGACTCCAGGCCCTCCAGGACGTCCTCCTCGGAGATCCCCAGGTGCTCGGCCAGCTCGTGCACCGTGGGGGAGCGGCCGTGCCGCTGGGAGAGCTCGCTGGTCGCCGTGGTGAGCGACAGCCGCAGCTCCTGCAGCCGGCGCGGGACGCGCACCGCCCAGCCCTTGTCGCGGAAGTGCCGCTTGATCTCCCCGACGATGGTCGGCGTCGCGTAGGTGGAGAACTCGACCCCGCGCTCGTGGTCGAAGCGGTCCACCGACTTGATCAGGCCGATGGTGGCGACCTGGGTGAGGTCGTCCAGCGGCTCGCCGCGGTTGCGGAAGCGCCGGGCCAGGTGCTCGACCAGCGGGATGTGCATCCGCACCAGCTGGTTGCGCAGCTCGACCCGCTCCGGCGAGCCCTCGGGCAGCGCCGACAGGCGGACGAACAGCGCGCGGGCGGCCTCCCGGTCCGGGGCGCCGGAGCGGTGCGTGCCCTGGGCGGGCACGGCGCCGTGCGGCTCCGTCTCGGTCGTCCCGGCGGGCTCGGCCGTTTCGGACGTCTCGGCCGGCCCGGCCGTCCCGTCCGCCCGGTCCGCCGGATCCGGCGGGGGTACGGAGTCGGGCGTCGGCTCGGACGTCGGCTCGGTCGGGTGGCTCATCCGGTGGGCGTCCTTCGGGTGCGCTTCGTCGTTGGCGGCGAGGCCGGGAACGCTCGCCTGGGTCGGTACGGCGGGTCCCGCCGTCGCGAGGCCGGTACGGTCCAGATCACTCACGGCCATTCCCCCGTTCCGTTCCGGGAGCACCGGGGCCGGCGGCCCCGGAATCGTCTCGTTGGTCGTACCGCCCTGGGCGGTACCGGGAGCCGTCCGCCGGGCCCCGGGAGGGGTGGCGGCGGACGGCCCTTGAGCGGGTGCTGCTCGGTGCTGCGCGGTCCGCGCGGTGGGGTCCGGCGCCCGCTAGTGGGCGGTGGACCCGCCGCGCTTCTTGTGCAGGCTGATCGAAACGGTCTTGTCCTCGCCGACCGACGAGTCGACCTCGCCGGCCAGCGCGGAGAGCACGGTCCAGGCGAAGGTGTCCCGCTCGGGGGCCTTGCCGTCGGTGGTCGGGGCGGACACGGTCACCTTGAGCGAGTCGCCGACCAGCCGGAACTCGCAGGACAGGACGGAGCCGGGCACCGCCTGCTGGAGCAGGATGGCGCAGGCCTCGTCGACCGCGATCCGCAGGTCCTCGATCTCGTCGAGGGTGAAGTCCAGCCGGGCCGCCAGCCCGGCCGTCGCCGTTCGCAGCACGGAGAGGTAGGCCCCCGCCGCGGGGAGCCGGACTTCCACGAAATCCTGAACGCCGAGATCGCCGTCGATCTGGGACACCCTTGCCTCCTGGGTGACGCGCTGTGCTTGCTTGGTACCCCGCTTGTTACCCAGGCTCGTCGCTCCGCAAAGGAACACCGCGCCACCCCTTTCCAGGGGTACCGGTTCTGCGGGTCCGCCATCGCCGTGCCCTACCGCACCCCGGTTCGGGAGTTACTGATGGTAAGGCATTGCGACGCAGGGTGGCAGACCCTTTCCCGGACTGCTCCGGTCCGCTCAGCGGCGGCCGGCCGCCGCCAGCGCCTCGTCGGTGAGACGGTAGACGGTCCACTCGTCCATCGGCACCGCGCCGAGCGACTTGTAGAAGTCGATCGAGGGCCGGTTCCAGTCCAGCACCGACCACTCGACCCGGGAGTAGCCGCGCTCCACGGCGATCCGGGCGAGCTCCAGCAGCAGCGCCTTGCCGTGGCCGCCGCCGCGCGCCTCCGGGCGGACGTACAGGTCCTCCAGGTAGATCCCGTGGGTGCCGCGCCAGGTCGAGAAGTTGCGGAACCAGAGGGCGAAGCCGACCGGCTCGCCGGCCGTCCCGTCCGCCGCGACGTCCTCCGCGATCAGGCCGAACACCGCCGGGTCGGCGCCGAACAGCGCGTCGTGCAGCTGCTCCTCGGTGGCCACCGCCTCGTGCGCGGCCTTCTCGTACTCCGCGAGCTCGCGGATCATGGCGTGGATGACGGGAACGTCGGTGGCGACGGCGGTGCGGATCATGCCTGCGAGCCTACTGCTCGGGCCCCGTCTCGTCCCAGGCCTGGATGGACGTCTGATCGACGATCCGGCCGTCCCTGAGGTCCGCCATCGAGGCCATCAGCACCCGGACGCCGTCCGGGTAGCGGCAGGACTCCATGAAGGCGACGTGGTCGCCCTGGACGACCACCTGCTCCAGCTTGTGGGTCATCTCGCGGCCGTAGATGTCGCCCAGCATCGCGCCGATCTCCTCCAGCCCGTGCATCACCAGGGGGTGGCTGGGCTGGGTCTTCCGGTCGACCATGCGCAGTTCGGCGTCCTCCGCGTAGAGCGCCAGGAGGGCCTCGGCGTCGCGGCGCTCGATCCCCTCGCGCAGTGCGCGGGTGTCGAAGGCGGCGGGGGTCGCCGTGGTGGTCATGATCTCGCTCCTCCGGTCGGGGTCCGTCGGCTCGTACCTAGAGCGTACGCCCGGGGCCCGCGCACCGGAGGAGCGCCGGTCCCGGCCGGTCAGCGGGGTGTCACGGTGCGCAGGTAGTCGGCCAGGGCGCCGATCGCGGCGGGGTTGCGCGGGCTCTCCACCAGGTCGACGTAGTCCAGGACGAAGATCCGGTCGTTCTTGATCGCGGAGACGTTCGCCAGCGGCGGGAAGGACGTGAGGAACCTCCGCTTCTCCTCGGCGTTCGGGGTCGCGTAGTCGTTGATCACGATCACCTCGGGGTCGCGCCGCACCACGCTCTCCCAGCCGGCGGTGACCCAGGTGTCGGCGAGGTCGGCCATGATGTTGGTCCCGCCGGCCTTGGCGATGATCTCGTTCGCGGCGGCGAACTTCCCGGCGGTGTACGGCTTGTCCTGCCCGCTGTCGTACAGGAAGACGGACGGGCGGCGCTCGGGCTGCGGGACGGCGGCGATCCGCGCCCTGGCGTCGGCGATCAGCCGGTCGGCGCGGTCCTTGACGTCGAAGACCTCGCCGAGGTTGGCCAGGTCGGTGTAGAGCGCCTCCAGCGGGTCCATCACGCCGCGCTCGGTGCCCTTGCCGCTGCGGCAGGACTCGCTGAGCACGTACGAGCCGATGCCGAGGGCCTTGAACGCCTGCGGGGTGACGCCGCTGCCCTCGTCGAAGCCGTAGTGCCAGCCGGCCAGGACCAGGTCGGCCCCGGCGTCCAGCGCGATCTCCTTGGTGAGGGTCTTCTTGGAGAGCCAGGTGGTCTGCTGGTAGCCGTCCTTCCAGGGCACCTGGTCGACCTTGCCCTTGTCGTCCGGCATGACGTAGCCGGCCATCCGGTCGGCGAGGCCGAGGGCGAGCATCAGCTCGGTGATGTTGACGTCGTTGGTGACCACCCGGGCGGGCTTCTGCGCGAAGGTGAGCTTCTCGCCGCAGTTCTCCACGGTCACCGGGTAATGGGCGGAGGCGGTGGCGGCTTCGCCCGGGGCGATCTCGGCGCCGCAGGCGGTGAGTCCGAGGACGAGCAGGGTGGCGGCGGCAACGGCCTTGGTGCGCACGGTGGTTCCTTCGGGGTCGGACGGCGGGGGAGGCGTCGGGCTCAGGCGTCGGGCCCGGGCGCAGGGCTCAGGCGTCGGCGGAGCGGTCGAGGCGGTCGGGACGGTCGAGGCGGTCGAACAGCAGCTGGACGGCGCCCGTCCCCGGGTGCCGGACCGGGGTGGCCCGGACGCCGAACACCTCGGCCAGCAGGGCGGGGCGGAGCACCTCGCCGGGTGGCCCGGAGGCCACGATCCGGCCCTCCCGGAGCACGTACAGCAGGTCGCAGTGGCCAGCCGCCAGGTTGAGGTCGTGCAGTGCCGTGAGCACCGTCGGCCCGGCCTCGCGGGCCAGCGCCAGGACCTCCAACTGGTGGGCGATGTCGAGGTGGTTGGTGGGTTCGTCGAGGACCAGCAGGCGCGGCTCCTGGACGAGCGCCCGGGCGAACAGCACCCGCTGCTTCTCGCCCCCGGACAGGCTCAGGAAGCCCCGTTCGGCGAGGTGCCCGGCCCGGACCTTGCGCAGGGCCTCGGCGCAGCGCTCCCGGTCCCCCTCGGCCGGGGCGCCGAAGCCGCGCCGGTGCGGCAGCCGGCCCATGGCGACGACCTCGGCCACCGTGAAGTCGAACTCGGCGGAGTGCTCCTGGGTCAGCGCGGCCACCCGACGGGCCGACTCGCGGGCGGTGAGCGCGTGCAGGTCGGCGCCGTCCAGCCGGACCGCCCCGCCGGCCGGCTTCAGCACCCGGTAGACGCAGCGCAGCAGGGTCGACTTGCCGCTGCCGTTCGGCCCGACCAGTCCGATCACCTGCCCGGCGGCGGCCGCCAGGCTCACCTCGTGGACCAGCCGGGTGCCGGCCAGCTCCACCGAGACGGCGTCGACGTCGAGGTCCTGCGCCCCCGCCGGACCGGTCCGGCCGGTCGGGCCGGTCACCAGGGTTGGGCCGGTCACCAGGGCCGGGTCGGTCACCGGTTGCCTCCGAAGGCGTGGCCGCGGCGGCGCATCATCAGCAGGAAGACGGGGACGCCGAGCACGGCGGTGAACACCCCGACGGGCAGTTCGGCGGGCGCGAGCAGGGTGCGGGAGGCGATGTCCACCCAGACCAGCAGCAGGGCGCCGGCGAGCGGGGCGACCAGCAGCACCCGGCGGTGCCCGGCGCCGACCAGCATCCGCACCAGGTGCGGCACCAGCAGCCCGACGAAGCCGATCGCCCCGCTGACCGCGACCACCGTGCCGGTGACGGCGGCGGTCACCACGAACAGTTCGCGGCGCAGCCGGTCCGGGTCCACCCCGAGCGAGGCGGAGGTCTCGTCGCCCATGGCCAGCGCGTCCAGCCGTCCGGCGGCGCAGGCCAGGTACGCGAGCCCGGCCAGGACGGTGGCGGCGGCGATCGGCACCGAGCCCCAGGTGGCGCCGCCGAGGCTGCCGAGCAGCCACATCATGGCGTCCCGGGCGGCCTCGCCGCGGTCGGCGGCGAAGACCATCAGGGTGGTGCCGGCCGAGAAGCCGTAGGAGAGGGCGGTGCCGGTGAGCACCAGCCGCAGCGGGGTGAGCCCGTACGCGGTGCGGGCGGCGAGGTAGACCAGCGCCATCGCGACCAGCGCGGAGCCGAAGGCGGAGACGGAGACCGCCCACACCCCGAGCGAGGCGAAGGCGCCGAACAGCAGTACGGCGTTGGCGCCGACGGCCGCGCCGGAGGAGATGCCGAGGACGAAGGGGTCGGCGAGCGCGTTGCGCACCAGCGCCTGGACGGCGACCCCGGTGGCCGCCAGCCCGGCGCCGACCACGGCGGCCAGGACGGTGCGCGGCAGCCGGATCTCCCAGACGATGGCGTACCCGGCCGCCTCGCCGGCCTCCAGCCGACCGCCCGTCAGCCCGGCGCCCAGCAGCCGCAGCACGCGGGGGAGTCCGAGCTCGGAGGAGCCGAACGCGACCCCGCAGACCAGGGAGAGCAGCAGGGCCGCGGCGAGGCCGGCGGCGAGCGGGAGCGCGGGTATGCGGCTGACGGGCGGGCCGGCCGCTCGGTTCGCGGGTGCGCGGTTCACGGGTGCGCCTTGCCTCGGGCCGGGGGCGCGCCGGGGCGGGCGCGGTCCGCGGGCGTGCCGGGGCGCCGTTCCCCTCGCAGTCCGCGGCGAGTTGTCGGGAGGTCAGCGGCCGGGGGCGATCGGGCTGGCACGGTCTCTGGGACCGCGCTCACCGTTGCGGGTCAGCGCCGGATTCGCACCGGACTTCCCCCTCGGACGCCCTGGCAGCATAACAGCCGCTCAGCACCTGTGACCCTTACCAGCTTTGGGCCGGACGGGAACGCACGACCGCCCCCGTCCGGCGGTGCGGACGGGGGCGGTCGGGTGGCGACGCGTCAGGCTCAGGCCTGCTTGGTCTCCCAGAAGATCTTGTCGACCTCGGCGATCAGGTCCAGCAGGGCCTGGCCGGTGGCCGGGTCGGTCGACGCCTTGGCGGCCGAGGCGGCCTTCAGGGTGTCGTTGATCAGCTGGTGCAGCTGCGGGTACTTCTCGAAGTGCGGGGCCTTGAAGTAGTCGCTCCACAGCACCGAGATGTGGTGCTTGACGGCCTCGGCGCGCTGCTCCTTGATGATGACGGCGCGGGCGCGGAAGTGCGCGTCCTCGTTGGCCTGGTACTTCTCCTGGGTGGCCTTGACCGACTCGGCCTCGATCCGGGCCTGCGCCGGGTCGTACACGCCGCAGGGCAGGTCACAGTGGGCGTGGGCGGTGGCACGCGGTGCAAACAGACGAGAGAACATGGGAGTCCTTCCTTAGATCGTCTTCCCGCGCCCGAGATTACCCTTCCGCCCTCGTGGTTTCGCGATCGGGCGGTGGGCCTAGGGCAAAAGACGGACCCGGAACCAGGCCAATCCGGACATCGAACAGGTGACGGTCCGTACGGCAGACTGGGGCCGGGCGGGGCGGGAGGAGGAGTCGTGGCACGGAGCACGGAACCGGTGGGCCGGGAGCGGGGCGGTGCCCTGCCGTTCGGGCTGGTCGACGTGGCGGGCCCGTCGATGGTCCCGACCCTGCGCGAGGGCGACCAGCTGCTGGTCCGCTACGGCGCGCCGATCCGGCCGGGGGCCGTGGTGCTCTTCCGGCACCCCTTCCAGCAGGACCTGCTGGTGGTGAAGCGGGCCGCCGGGCGCCGGGCCGGGGGCTGGTGGCTGCTCTCCGACAACCGTCCGGTGGACAGCGACAGCCGCAGCTACGGTGCCGTCCCGGACGAGCTGGTGCTCGGCCGGGTGCTGCTGCGGCTGCGCCCCCACCCGGCCTGGCTGGCGCCGGGCCGCCGGCTGGAGCGGCTGCTGCTCGCCCCGCCGCTGGCCCGGGTGCCGGGCCTGGCCCGCCGCCTGGGCGTCTGGGCGGAAGACGTCTGAGGACGCCTGTGAGGACGGCGGGGGCGGCTGAGGACGACTGAGGACGGCGGAGGGCGGCCGAGAAAGTCCTACGGCTTGCCGCCCAGCGCGGCCTCCGCCTCCTGGCGCTTGCGGGCCCGGTAGGCGGCCACGTTGGCCCGGGTCGCGCAGCGGTCCGAGCAGTAGCGGCGGGACCGGTTGGTCGAGGTGTCCAGGTAGGCGTTGCGGCAGGGCGCGGCCTGGCAGATGCCCAGCCGGTCGGCGCCCAGCTCGGTCAGGTGGACGGCCAGGCCCATGCAGGCGACCGCGCTGAAGTGCGCGGTGGCGGTCGGCGAGTTGTCGGCCAGGTGCAGGTGCCAGCGCGGCCGTCCGGCGTCGTCCAGGTAGTCGTGCCCGGAGACCAGCGGGCTGACGGGGTACTCCATCAGCAGGCTGTTCAGCAGGTCGACGCCCCGGATCTCGTCCCCGTCGGCGGCGGCCTCGAAGACGCCGCGCAGCCGGGTCCGTACGGCCCGGAGCCGGGGCAGGTCGGACTCGTCGGCGAGCGCGGCGGCCCGCGAGGAGTCGGAGAAGAGGGCGCGGACCGCGTCCACGGAGGTCAGCGCGTCGGTGCCGCGCTCGGGCTCCTCGGTGTTCACCAGCCGAACGGCGAGATCGGCGTACGAGGCGAGCTCCACGGAGGTCCTTCCAGAAGATCGGTAACGGGCTGACTGCTTCCAGCCTATTACCAGGGCGAGGAAAACGTCGGCGCCCGGCAGGAGCTGCCTGCCGGGCGCCGACGGTACGGGCTCAGAGCACCTTGGAGAGGAAGGCCCTGGTGCGCTCGTGCTGCGGGTTGGTGAGGACCTCGCGGGGGTTGCCGGCCTCGACGACCACGCCGCCGTCCATGAACACCAGCGCGTCACCGACCTCGCGGGCGAAGCCCATCTCGTGGGTGACGACCACCATCGTCATGCCCTCCTCGGCGAGGCCGCGCATGACGTCGAGGACGTCGCCGACCAGCTCCGGGTCGAGCGCCGAGGTGGGCTCGTCGAAGAGCATCAGCTTGGGCTTCATGGCCAGCGCGCGGGCGATCGCGACGCGCTGCTGCTGGCCGCCGGAGAGCTGGGAGGGGTAGTTCTTCGCCTTGTCGGCGAGGCCGACCCGCTCCAGCAGGGCCATCCCGCGCTCGCGGGCGGCGGCCTTGTTCTCGCCCTTGACCTGGACCGGAGCCTCGATGACGTTCTCTATGGCCGTCATGTGCGGGAACAGGTTGAAGCGCTGGAAGACCATGCCGATGTCGCGCCGCTTGACGGCGACCTCGCGGTCCCTGAGCTCGTGGAGCTTGTCGCCCCGCTGCTGGTAGCCGACCAGCTCGCCGTCCACCCAGAGGCGGCCGCCGTTGATCTTCTCCAGGTGGTTGATGCACCGCAGGAAGGTCGACTTGCCGGAGCCGGACGGGCCGATCAGGCAGAACACCTCGCCCTGCTTGACCTCCAGGTCGATGCCCTTGAGCACCTCGACCGGGCCGTAGGACTTGTGCACGTTCTCGGCGCGGACCATGGGCTCGGCGGCCGCGACGGCGTCGGCGGGGGTCTTGGTCAGATCGGTCATACGTGACCACCTCCCTCGAGCCCCGGGACGACGTCGGCCGTCGTCTTCGGGGCGGGCTTCCCGGCGAACAGGCCCCGCAGCCGTTGCAGCGGGGTGGGCGGGAGGGTGCGGTTGGAGCCCCGGGCGTAGTGGCGCTCGATGTAGTACTGCCCGATGGTCAGCACGGAGGTGAAGAAGAGGTACCAGAGGCTGACCACGATCAGCAGCGGGATGTTCTGGTAGTTCCGAGAGTAGATCACCTGGCCGGCCCGGAAGATCTCCTCCAGGGAGATCACCGAGACCAGCGAGGTGGTCTTGAGCATCGAGATGGTCTCGTTGCCGGTCGGCGGGATGATCACCCGCATGGCCTGCGGCAGGATGATCCGCCGCATGGTCTGGAACTGGCTCATGCCGAGCGCGTGCGCGGCCTCGGTCTGCCCCTCGTCCACCGACTGGATGCCGCCGCGGACGATCTCCGCCATGTAGGCGGCCTCGTTCAGGCCGAGGCCCAGCAGGGCGGCGACGAAGGTCGGGATCAGGACGTTGGTCGACTCGGACCAGAACTCCGGTCCCCACGGCACGCCGATCGACAGCTTGGCCCAGATCAGGCCGAGGAAGTTCCACATCACCAGCTGTACCAGCACCGGGGTGCCGCGGAAGACCCAGATGTAGACCCAGGCGGTGCCGGAGAGCAGCGGGTTCGGGGACAGCCGCATCACCGCGAGGACGATGCCGCCGACCACCCCCATGAGCATGGAGAGCGCGGTCAGTTCCAGCGTCACGACCATGCCGTGCACGATGCTGTCGTGGAACAGGTACTTGCCGACGATGTCCCACTTGAAAGCGGGGTTGGTGAAGAGGGCGCTCAGCAGCATCGCCGCGAGCAGGGCGATGACGACGGCGCCCGCCCAGCGTCCGGGGTGGCGGACCGGGACGGCCTTGATGGTCTCAGGCCGTCCCTGTCCCGCCGTCCCCTTGTCCAAAGAGTTCACGGTGTGGCCTCGGGGGAGAGATGAAGCGTACGAGGGGTCAGCTGACGGCGCCGTTGACGGTCGACTTGTCGATGGCACCGGCCTCGACGCCCCACTTGGTGAGGATCTGCTTGTAGGTGCCGTCGTCGATCAGCGACTGGATGGCGCCCTGGATGGCCGGGGTGAGCTTGGAGCCCTTGGCCAGGGCGACACCGTAGGGGGCCACGCCGTAGGTCTCGCCGACCTTCTCCAGCTGGCCGTCGGACTGCTTGATCGCGTAGTCGACGACCTGGGAGTCGGCCATCATCGCCTGGTCGCGGCCGGAGACCACGGCGTTGGTGACGTCCGTCTGGAGGTCGAACTTGTCGCCGTCGTTCTGGACGCCCGGCTTGCCCGCCTTGGCGCAGTCCGGGTTGCGGGTGTCCTTGATCTCGTCGGCCTGGGTGGTGCCGGTCTGGACGGCGACCTTCTTGCCGCAGAGGTCCTTGGGGTCGATCTTCTCCGGGTTGCCCTTCTTCACGGCGATGGCGCTGCCGGAGTTGAAGTAGGTGACCATGTCGACGATCTGCTCGCGCTCCTTGTTGTCCGTGAAGGACGACATGCCGAGCTGGAACTTGTTCGACTGGATGCCGGGGATGATCGCGGTGAAGCCGGAGTCCTGGACCTCGGCCTTCAGACCGAGCTTGGTGGCGATGGCGGTGGCCAGGTCGACGTCCATGCCGATGACCTTGCCGCTGTCGTCCTTGAACTCGTCCGGGGCGTACGAGGCGTCCGCGCCCACGACGAGCTTGCCGGCGGACTTGACGTCGTCCGGGACGAGCGCGGCCAGCTTGGGGTCGGCCTTGACCTCGTTGACGGTCGCGGAGGCGTTGGGAGCGCCGCTGCCCTCGCTCTTGCTGCTGCTGCAGCCGGTCAGCACGAGGGAGACGGAGGCGGCGACCACACCGGCCGCGTAGAGGCGGGTGCGCTTGGTACGGGCGGTCATGAGGGGGATCTCCTCCTGGGAGAGAAGGTCGGGCGGAGCGCGCCGCGGGAGCGGCGCACCGGGGGTGCGAGCCGTACGGCGTCGTACGGTGTGCGTCGTACGTCGTCGTACGTGCAAGGCCGGGTTCTGCAGTGCCTGGGCGCTGGGACCGCCCAGGGTTCTACGAGTACTGCTTCCGCCACCCTCCGCCGAGGTGGACGTTGACCGAACCGCCTCGACCAGTGGCCGTCGATCCGAGATGGGGGGAATCCTGCCATCTGATGACGGTCAGGTGGCCCTGATCCAGATCAAAATCGGATAACGAGGGGTCACACCGTCCGCTATTCGGACCTATCCCGGGCCCCTGTCACCCTGCGCATAAGTATGCAGATCCCTCTGTGCTCAGCCCGGAGGCCCGCCGCCCGCCCGCTCAGATGCCCCCGTTGACCACGGCGTTCTGCGCCGCGCCGGCGCTGACGTTCCACTTGGCGAGGATCTTGTCGTACTCGCCGCCGCGGATCAGCTGGTCGACCGCCTTGGCCAGCGCGTCGCGCAGCTCGGTGTCGCTCTTGCGCACCGCGATCCCGTACGGGTTGGAGGTGGACTGCGCGCCGGTCACCTCGAAGCGGTTGCCGCCGTCGGTGGTCTTGGCCGCGTAGGCGGCCACCGGGAAGTCGTTCACCCCGGCCGCGGCCGCGCCGGAGGCGACCTCGGCCAGCGCCTTGGCGTCGCTGTCCAGCTTGTGCGTGGTCAGCTGGCGGCCGGTCCGGGCGCAGACCGCCACCTGGCGGGTGATGATCTCGTCCTGGGTGGTGCCCTGCTGGAGCGCGACGGTCTTGCCGCACAGGTCGTCCAGGGTCTTGATCCCCTTGGGGTTGCCCTTCGGGACGACGATCGAGGTACCGGCGATGAAGTAGTCCACGAAGTCCACGGCGGCGGCGGTCGGCTTGCCGTTCTCGTCCAGGCCCTCGCGGCGCTGGCGGATGTCGCTGAGCGCGGACATCGCCACGTCGTACTGCTTGCCCTGGAGGTTCGGTATCAGCTTGTCGAACGTGGTGTCGACGAACTCGATCCGCACGTCGAGGATCTTGCCGAGGGCGGCGGCCAGCTCCGGGTCGAGGCCGGTCGGCTTGCCGTCCGGGCCGCGGAACTCCACCGGGGCGTAGTTGACGTCCATGCCGATGCGGAGCACCCCGGCCGAGCGCTGCGCCTTCGGCAGCTTGCTGCGGACATCCTTGACCGGGTCGTCCGCGGCGGCCTGCCCGCCGCCTCCGCAACCGGTCAGCAGGAGGGCACCGGCGGTGGCCAGGACGGCGCCGGCCAGGGCCGGACGGCGGAAGGGGAGGGGGTGAGGCATGAGGGAGGCTCCTGTGGGAGGGACGTGCGGTCGCCACGGTGTCGCGGTGGTGTACGCGAAATGGCGGACAAGCGATCCTGCCATCCCGCCCTGCCGGGCCCGGCGGCGGGTGTGTCAGAATGCCGTACCGGGTGACCCCCGGACGCTCGAACCAGACCGCCGAGTCCTGACAGGCCCGGGGTGCCCGGGAACGGAAGTCCTCACGTGACTCCGTATCCGGGGCACCGAATCCCCTCGCGTCTGCGTTCACTCCTGCGGGTGCGCGTGTGCTCACTGCCGTTGCCGCCGCCGGAGCCCGGCGCTTCCGACGCCGGGCCCCTGGGACGCGACAGCGCGGCGATGAACCGCACGTGACGAGGACGAAAAGGCATAGGTGCGATGCCTTCGTCCGACCTAGGCTCGGCCCCGGTAGCACTAACGCGGACAAACACAAGACCCCATAAAACCCTCACCCGAGGGCGCCTCCCGACACAGCGCCCCGACCCCGACCCCGGGTCCGCTTCGGCGTACCCGGTTTCCGGTTTCCGGACGGGTCGTCCCGCCGTCGGCCGTGTGCCCTCGCCAGATCAATGACGAAGAGGTCATCGTGGCAGCGGAGATCATCAGCAGCACCCAGGACACCGACGATCCGGTCGACGCGGTTTTCGCGCTGCACCGCGGCGGCAAGATGGAGATCCGGGCGACCGTCCCGGTGCGTGACGCGGACGACCTGTCCCTCGCCTACACCCCCGGTGTCGCCCGGGTCTGCACGGCCATCGCCGAGCAGCCCGAGCTGGTCAACGACTACACCTGGAAGTCCAACACCGTCGCGGTGGTCACCGACGGCACCGCGGTGCTGGGCCTCGGCGACATCGGCCCGGAGGCCTCGCTGCCCGTGATGGAGGGCAAGGCCATCCTGTTCAAGCAGTTCGGCGGCGTGGACGCGGTGCCGATCGCGCTCGCCTGCACCGGCGTCGACGAGATCGTCGAGACCGTGGTCCGGCTGGCGCCCTCCTTCGGCGGGGTCAACCTGGAGGACATCTCCGCCCCCCGCTGCTTCGAGATCGAGCGCCGCCTCCAGGACGCCCTGGACATCCCGGTCTTCCACGACGACCAGCACGGCACCGCGATCGTCACCACCGCCGCCCTCTGGAACGCGGCCGAGGTCACCGGCCGCGAGATCGGCTCGCTGCGGGCCGTCATCTCCGGCGCCGGCGCGGCCGGCATCGCCATCGCCAAGATGCTGGTGGCCGCCGGCATCGGCGACGTGGCCGTCTGCGACCGCAAGGGCGTGGTGTACGAGGGCCGCGGCGACCTCACCGACGTCAAGGCCGAGATCGCCGCGCGGACCAACCGCTCCGGCCTCAAGGGCTCGCTGGCCGACGCGATGGCCGGCGCCGACGTGTTCATCGGCGTCTCCGGCGGCACCGTGCCGGAGGAGGTCGTCGCGACGATGGCCGAGGGCGCGTTCGTCTTCGCGATGGCCAACCCCAACCCGGAGATCCACCCCGAGGTCGCGCACAAGTACGCGGCGGTCGTGGCCACCGGCCGCAGCGACTTCCCGAACCAGATCAACAACGTGCTGGCCTTCCCCGGCATCTTCGCCGGCGCCCTGCAGGTGCGGGCCAGCCGGATCACCGAAGGCATGAAGCTGGCCGCCGCCAAGGCGCTGGCCGGTGTCGTCGCCGACGAGCTCACGCCGCAGAAGGTCATCCCCTCGCCGTTCGACGAGCGGGTCGCCCCGGCGGTCACCAAGGCCGTCGCCGAGGCCGCCCGGGCCGAGGGCGTGGCCCGGATCTGAACCGGGACACGAACCGGGCCGACGGCCTGAGGAACGGCTGACGGACGGACCGCGGACGGCCGGGGCAGGGACACGCGTCACACTCACGCGTGGTTCCCGGCCCCGGCCGTCGCCGCTATCGTCCGGTTCATGTTTGCTGCCTACGCCGCACGTATCGATGCCGACGACCCGCTCAGCGGACTGGAGTTGGGCGAGCTCCCCGAGCCGCAGGCCCGGCCCGGGTGGAGCGTGGTCACGGTCAAGGCCGCCAGCCTCAACCACCACGACCTGTGGTCGCTGCGGGGCGTGGGCCTGCCCGCCGAGAAGCTGCCGATGATCCTCGGTTGCGACGCCGCCGGTGTCGACGAGGACGGCAACGAGGTGGTCATCCACTCGGTGATCGGGCAGAGCGGCCACGGGGTGGGCCCGGACGAACCGCGGTCCATCCTGACCGAGCGCTACCAGGGCACCTTCGCCCAGCAGGTCGCGGTGCCCACCTGGAACCTGCTGCCCAAGCCCGCGGAGCTCAGCTTCGAGGAGGCCGCCTGTCTGCCCACCGCGTGGCTGACGGCCTACCGGATGCTGTTCACCAACGCCGGGGTCAAGCCCGGTGACACCGTCCTGGTGCAGGGCGCCGGCGGCGGCGTGGCGACCGCGCTGGTCGTCCTCGGCAAGGCGGCCGGCCTGCGGGTCTGGGTCACCGGCCGGGACGAGGCCAAGCGCCGCCGGGCGGTGGAGCTGGGCGCCGACGCGGCCTTCGAGAGCGGCGCCCGGCTGCCCGCGCGGGTCGACGCGGTGATGGAGACGGTCGGCGCCGCGACCTGGTCGCACTCGGTGAAGTCGCTGCGTCCGGGCGGCACCATCGTCATCTCGGGTGCCACCTCTGGACCCAGCCCGCGCGCCGCCGAGCTGAACCGGATCTTCTTCCTGGAGCTCAAGGTGGTCGGCTCGACCATGGGCACCAAGGAGGAGCTGGCCGGGCTGCTCGCGCTGTGCGCCAACACCGGCGTCCGCCCGGTGATCGACTCGGTGCTGCCGCTGAGCGAGGCCCGGGAGGGCTTCGCCCGGCTGGCCAAGGGCGAGGTCTTCGGCAAGATCGTCCTCAACCCCTGACGCCAGGGCCCGTCGGGGCCCGGTGCTCCTCGGGGGAGCACCGGGCCCGGGGTCCTTCGGCCGGGCCGGCGGTCGGCCGGCCGCTCGGCAGTCGGCCGCTCAGCCGCCTCAGCCGCTCAGCCGAGCAGCCGCCTCAGCCGCTCAGCCGAGCAGCCGCCTCAGCCGCTCGCCCGCGGCGCCCAGCACCGCGCGGGCCTCGGCCAGCTTGTCCGCGCTCACCCCGCCGTCCCGGGCCGCGTCGCGGACCTGGTCGCGGAAGCGGTCGAGCAGCCGCTCCAGCTCGCGGGACGGGTCCCCGGCCGGGTCGGTGTGCGTCCATCCGGGCAGGTCGGCGGGGGTGGCGGTCCCGTCCTTGTCCGGGCCGTCCTTGTCCAGGTCGATCCGGGTCACGTCGATCCGCTCGCCCTGCCCGGCGGGCTCGTCCACCGGGTTGCCCCAGCGGGCCGCGTCGGCCAGGCCGGACAGGCCCTTGGTCAGCTCGGCCAGGCCCTCGGCCAGCCCGGTCGGCCAGTCGCCCTTGGCCGCGTGCTCGCGCACCTGCTGCTCGACCCGGCGCTTGATCCGCAGGGCCTCCTGCTGCGCGGCGTTGCGCGAGGCCTTGGCCTGGGCGCGCAGCCGCCGGGCCTCGTCCTCGGCGGCCTTCGCCTTGGCCTTGGCGGCCTTCTCCTGCTCCCGGGCCCGCTTGGCCTGCTCCTTGGCCTGCCGCTTGAACTGCGCGAACTCCTCCTTGGTGCGCTGCCAGGCGTCGTTGTCGCCCCACGGGCCCGACCAGGCGTCGCCGGCGCCGTCGCCCGGGGCGCGGTCGGGCCGGGGGGTCTGCTTGGCGGCCTTCCACAGCTCCTCGCGCAGGTCCTTGGCGCTGTCCCGGACGTCCTCCCGGATCGCCCCGGCGAGCTGCGCCACGGAGTCCAGGATCTCCAGCTCCAGCTCGTCCAACTCGCCCTGCCGGGCTTCGAGTTCGGCGCGACCGGCGTCGGTCAGCCGGTAGACCTTGCGGCCGCCCTCGGTGCTGTGGGCGACCAGGCCCTCCTGCTCCAGCTTGGCCAGCCGCGGGTAGACCGTCCCGGCCGAGGGGGCGTACAGGCCCTGGAACCGCTCCTCCAGCAGGCGGATCACCTCGTAGCCGTGCCGCGGTGCCTCGTCGAGCAGCTTCAGCAGGTAGAGGCGGAGCCGGCCGTGGCCGAAGACGGGGGTCATCTCAGACCTCCTTGGTGAAGTCGGGCTTGCCGGCGGCGGGGAGCTCCTTGGCCGGGCCCTCGTCCTCGGGCTCGGGACGGCTCAGCACGGTCACCGAGCCGGAGACGGTGGTGACGCCGAGGCTGCCGCGGCCCTCGCCGAGCTGGCCGGAGAGCTTCTTGGCGCCCCAGGTGCTGCTCAGCTTGAGCTGCTCGAAGCTGCTGGAGATGTCGCCGCTGGTGGAGCCGGCCTCGACCTTGGCGTCGGTGCGGGAGGGGATCCGGACCACGACCGGGCCGCTGACGGTGCTGACCTTGACGTCGGCCGCGCCGTCGACGTCGAGGTCCAGGGTGACGGCGCCGGTGACGGCGTTCGCCTGGACCCGGTCGGCGGTGCCGGCGACCACCGTGAGCTGCCCGGAGACGGTGTTGACCCGGAGCTGGCCGCCGATCGACTGGGCGTCCACGTCGCCGGTGACGGTGTTGGCGTCGGTGCGCCCGGTCAGTCCGACCAGGGTGGCGTCGCCGTTGGCGCTCTGCACCGAGACGTGCCCGGCCACGCCGGAGACGGTGGCGTCGGCGGAGACGGTGCCGACCTTGACCTCGGCGTCGGCCGGGACGGTGAGGGTGATGCCGACGACCCGCTTGCGCTTGAGGGAGCCGAAGAAGCTCTTGACCGAGCCGACCGACTTGAGCCAGTCGCCGAACTCGCCCCAGCTGTTGAGGTCCTTGTAGGTGACCGTCAGCACGCCGTCCACCAGCGTCACGTGCAGCGGGTCGCCCTGGAGCTCGGTGACCTCCAGGCGGGCCGGGCCCTCGGCGGCCACCACGTTCACGGTGCCCTCGATGACCCGCACGTGCAGGGCGCGGACCGGCTCGTCCACGGTGGTCCTGCCGGGCTCCTCGATCGTCCACTGGCTCATCTCTGCCGCCTCCCGTCGCGGATCGCGATGTATCGCGTTCTCTTTTAAAGACGATATATCGCGTGACGGGAAAATCAAGCGTGCCCGACCCCGGACCCGACCCCGATCCGCCCCCGAGCCTTCCCCTACGGGACACCCGGGCGAGACCGGGCGGAGAGGGCACCGGGACATGCGAGAGGCCCGGGAGGCAACCGCCTCCCGGGCCTCTCGACGGCCGTCACCGGGTCACTCGTCGTCCTCGTCGTCGAGCCGGGCCAGCCAGGTGGCCAGCCGCTCGACCGGGATCTCGAAGTCCGGGTTGAGGTCGACGAACTCGCGCAGGCGCTCGGCCAGCCAGTCGAAGCTGACCTCCTCCTCGCCGCGGCGGTTCGCCAGCTCCTCGATGCCTCGGTCGGTGAAGTACACGGTTCGCTCCGGTCCGATGGGGATTGACCTGGTCAGGATAGACCGGTCAGCTGGCCCGCCAGGTGCTGAC
This sequence comes from Kitasatospora xanthocidica, assembly GCF_014656195.1. Lineage (GTDB taxonomy): Bacteria > Actinomycetota > Actinomycetes > Streptomycetales > Streptomycetaceae > Kitasatospora > Kitasatospora xanthocidica. Next base: position 257,735 of record NZ_BNBY01000005.1, read on the forward strand.
GGTGAGCGAGGCGGCGCCGGTGGTCGCGTCCGCCGTGCTGATCGCGGCGATGGCGATGTTCCGGGAGACCCGGTCGCGGATGCAGAGCAGGCGCCCGGGCGCGACCCGGTTGTAGGACAGGTCGGTGTCCGGACGGGAGTCGATCGCGGCGGCGCACTGCTCGGCCGTCACCGTGGAGTCCGTGATCACGGCGAAGTCCGACCGCTCGTCCCCGGAGCTCTCGAACGCGTTGGCCTTCAAGCCGGCGCCGTTGTTGGTGACGCCGAGGCCCCACTTCAGGCCGCTGCTGCTGCGCGGCACCACGGTGCCGTTGACCAGGTCGATCCGGTACGCGTCGGAGGAGTAGTCGGCGGCCGGGATCGAGAGCGCCTTCTTGTCCAGCAGCAGGGTGTAACCGGTCGGCCGGGCCGGGGCCGAGACGGCGCCCGAGGCGGACTGTGAAGGGCCGGCCGTCACCGGCGAGTTGGTGAACGTGCTGCTCGGGCTGGGGGAGGAGGTCTCGGTCGGGGCCGCCGCCGGCTTGGAGGCGGCCGGTCCGCCGGTGGCGGGGGCGGCGTTGGAGGAGTCCTTCTTCTTGTCGTCGTTCAGCTTCTTCATCAGGACCACGCCGCCCGCGGTGCCGCCGACCGCCATCACCAGGGCGACGGTGAGCAGCACCTTCCAGGACACCCCGCCCTTGCGCTTGGGCTCCGGCTCGGGCGCCGGGTCGGAGGTCACCACCGGGCCGGGCGGCGGGGTGTCGAAGGTCGGCGGCTCCTGCCGGAGCTGGACGGTCGGCGGCGAGGGCAGCACCGGGGCGGTCGGCGACTCGGTGGGCGGCTGCGGGGCGCCGTACGAGCCGAGCGGCGGCGGCGTGAAGCCCGGCGGGGGTGCCACGGGCTGCTGCGGCTGCACGGCGGTGGCCGGGTGGGTCGGCGCGACGGCCGGCGGCGGGGGAGTGGCCGGGGCGGCGGGCATCGCGGGCACCGGCGTGGGCGGGGTGGCCGGCGCGGCCGGCAGCGGGGTGGGCGGGGTCTTGGGGAGGTCGGAGCGGCGGGTGATCTCGGTGTTGACCTGGCGCGGCAGCCAGTCGTCGGCGAACCGCAGCTGGCCGCCGACCTCGGGGTGGTTGCGGGCGACCTGGATGATCTCGGCGGGCTTCGGCCGGTCCTCCGGGTTCTTCGCCAGGCAGCGCTGGATCAGCTCGCGCAGGTCCGCCGGGACGGCCGACAGGTCGGCGTCCTCGTGCACCACCCGGTAGAGCACCGCGGTGTCCGGGCCGTCGCCGAAGGGCGCGGTGCCGCCGGCCACGTACGCGGCCAGGGCGCCGAGCGCGAAGACGTCGGTGGCCGGGGTGACCGGGCGGCCCTGGGCCTGCTCGGGGGACATGAAGGCGGGGGAGCCGATCCGGTAGCCGGTGCCGGTCAGCGCGGTGGCGTCGGCGGCCCGGGCGATGCCGAAGTCGATCACCCGAGGGCCGTCCCCGGCGACCAGCACGTTGGCGGGCTTGAGGTCGCGGTGGACCACCTCGACGCTGTGGATCGCCTGCAGGGCCTCGGCGATGCCGCCCATCAGGAGCAGGACGGTGCGCACCGGCAGCGCGCCGTGCTCGCGGACCACCTGCTGCAGGGACGGGCCCGGGACGTAGGCGGTGACCAGCCAGGGGGCGTCGCTGTCCAGGCCGCCGGAGTCGATCACCTGCGCGGTGTAGAGCCCGTGGATCCGCTGGGCGTTGCTGACCTCCTGGGCGAAGCGGCGCCGGAACTCGCCGTCCTCGGCGAACTCGGGGCGCACCACCTTGAGCGCGACCGGGCGCCCGCCCGGGGTGTAGGAGAGGTAGACCCGGCCCATGCCGCCGGCGCCGAGGCGGGCGAACAGCCGGTAGCCGCCCACCTCCTTGGGATCCTCCGGGAGGAGGGGCTGGAAGACCGGCGGGAGCTTCGCGGCGTCCCGAGGCGTGTCGGCGGTCATGTGGTGATCCCCCTGGGAGAGCGGTGAGGTCGTACGGCCGGGGCGGTGGCGGGGCGCGATGACGGGCGCCCGGTGTCCGACCGGCGAGGCATAACCTATCGACCCGTCAGGAGCTCGTGCACGGCGGTTCCGGTTTGGTTGCAGAGCTGGGACCTTGACATGGCGTGACGGTGAAACGGTTCTGCCGGGAAACGACGCGGCCCCCGCCCTCCCGGGTGGGAGGGCGGGGGCCGGTGAGCCCTCGGAGCTTCAGCGCGTCAGCGCGTCAGAGCGAGAAGACCTCTTCGATCAGCGCGCGCTGCTCGGCGGCGTGCCGCTTGGCCGAGCCGACCGCGGGCGACGAAGCCGTCGTGCGGGCGACGCGGCGCAGGCGGGAGCCGCCGGCGCTGCGGCCGATGACGACCTGCAGGTGGTCGACCAGGTTCATCGCGATGAACGGCCAGGCACCCTGGTTGTCCGGCTCCTCCTGCGCCCAGACGAACTGGACGTTCTCGCCGTAGCGGGCCAGCTCCTCCTGGAGCTCGGCCACCGGCAGCGGGTAGAGCCGCTCGACCCGGACGATCGCGGTGTCGGTGACGCCGCGCTCGGTGCGGGCCGCCTCCAGGTCGTAGTAGAACTTGCCGGCGGTGATGACCACCTTGCGGACCTGCGCCGGGTCGACGGTGGTGTCGCCGATGACCGGGCGGAACGAGCCGGACAGGAACTCCTCGGTCGCACTCGCCGCGGCCTTCAGACGCAGCATCGACTTCGGGGTGAAGACGACCAGCGGCTTGTGGTGCGGGTTGTGCGCCTGCCAGCGCAGCAGGTGGAAGTAGTTCGACGGCAGGGTCGGCATGGCGACCGTCATGTTGTTCTGCGCGCACAGCTGGAGGAAGCGCTCCGGGCGGGCGGACGAGTGGTCCGGGCCCTGGCCCTCGTAGCCGTGCGGCAGCAGCAGGGTGACGCCGGAGTGCTGGCCCCACTTCTGCTCGGCGGAGGCGATGTACTCGTCCACCACGGTCTGCGCGCCGTTGACGAAGTCGCCGAACTGCGCCTCCCACATGACCAGCGCGTTCGGGCGGGTCAGCGAGTAGCCGTACTCGAAGCCCATGGCCGCGTACTCCGACAGCAGGCTGTCGTAGACGGTGTAGCGGGCCTGGTCCTCGGTGAGGTACTGCAGCGGGGTGTAGTCCTCGCCGGTCTTGCGGTCGATCAGGACGGCGTGCCGCTGGCCGAAGGTGCCGCGGCGACTGTCCTGGCCGGCTAGGCGGACCGGGTGGCCCTCCATGAGCAGCGAGCCGATGGCGAGGGTCTCGCCCATCGCCCAGTCGATGGTGTTGTCCTCGACCGAGGCGGCGCGGCGCTGCAGCTGCGGCAGCAGGCGCGGGTGGACGGTCAGCCAGTCCGGCAGGTTGACCTGCGAGGCGGCGATCCGCTTGACCATCTCCTGGGAGATGCCGGTCTGGATGGAGACCGGGAAGTCGGCGACCGGCTTGCCGGCGGTGGCGTCGGCCGGCGCCTGGGCCGCGTCGCGGACCTCGGCGAAGACCTTCTCCAGCTGGCCCTGGAAGTCCTGGAGCGCCTGCTCCGCCTCTTCCATGGTGATGTCGCCGCGACCGATCAGGCCCTCGGTGTACAGCTTGCGCACCGAGCGCTTCTTGTCGATCAGGTCGTACATCAGCGGCTGGGTGAACGACGGGTTGTCGGCCTCGTTGTGACCGCGGCGGCGGTAGCAGATGAGGTCGATCACCACGTCCTTGTGGAACTCCTGGCGGAACTCGAAGGCGAGCCGCGCGACGCGGACCACGGCCTCCGGGTCGTCGCCGTTCACGTGGAAGATCGGGGCCTCGATCATCCGGGCCACGTCGGTGCAGTACATCGAGGAGCGCGAGGACGCCGGGGCGGCGGTGAAGCCGACCTGGTTGTTGACCACCAGGTGGATCGTGCCGCCGGTGCGGTAGCCGCGCAGCTGCGACATGTTCAGGGTCTCCGCGACCACGCCCTGGCCGGCGAAGGCCGCGTCGCCGTGGACCTGGATCGGCAGCACCGGGAAGGTGGTGCCGCCCTGGTCCAGGATGTCCTGCTTGGCGCGGACGATGCCCTCGACGACCGGGTCGACCGTCTCCAGGTGGGACGGGTTGGCGGCCAGCGAGACCTTGATGGTCTCGCCGTCCAGGCCGGTGAAGGTGCCCTCGGCGCCCAGGTGGTACTTGACGTCGCCCGAGCCGTGCATCGACTTCGGGTCGAGGTTGCCCTCGAACTCGCCGAAGATCCGGGCGTACGGCTTGCCGACGATGTTGGCCAGCACGTTCAGGCGGCCGCGGTGGGCCATGCCGATGACGGCCTCGTCGAGGCGGTGCTCGGCGGCGGCGTCGATGGTGGCGTCCAGCAGCGGGATGAGCGACTCGCCGCCCTCCAGCGAGAACCGCTTCTGCCCGACGTACTTGGTCTGCAGGAAGGTCTCGAAGGCCTCGGCCGAGTTCAGGCGGCGGAGGATCCGCAGCTGCTCCTCGCGCTCCGGCTTGGTGTACGGCTTCTCCAGGCGCTCCTGCAGCCACTTGCGCTGCTTCGGGTCCTGGATGTGCATGTACTCGATGCCGACGGTGCGGCAGTACGTGTTGCGCAGCAGGCCGAGGATGTCGCGGAGCTTCATCATCTTCTGGCTGCCGAAGCCGCCGACCGCGAACTCGCGCTCCAGGTCCCACAGGGTGAGGCCGTGCTGGACGACGTCCAGGTCGGGGTGCTTGCGCTGCTTGTACTCCAGCGGGTCGGTGTCGGCCATCAGGTGGCCGCGCACGCGGTACGCGTGGATGAGCTCCATGACGCGGGCGGTCTTGTTGACCTCGTCGTCGTGGGTGGTGGCGACGTCCGTGGCCCAGCGGACCGGCTCGTACGGGATCCGCAGCGACTCGAAGATCTCGTCGTAGAAGCCGTTCTGCCCGAGCAGCAGCTGGTGGATCGTGCGCAGGAACTCGCCCGACGCCGCGCCCTGGATGACGCGGTGGTCGTAGGTCGAGGTCAGCGTCATGATCTTGGAGACGCCCAGGCGGGCCAGGGTCTCCGGGGCGGAGCCCTGGAACTCGGCCGGGTACTCCATGGCGCCGACGCCGACGATGGTGCCCTGGTTCTGCATCAGGCGCGGCACGGAGTGCACGGTGCCGATGCCGCCGGGGTTGGTCAGCGAGACCGTGACGCCGGTGAAGTCGTCCATGGTCAGCTTGTTGGCGCGGGCCCGGCGGACGATGTCCTCGTAGGCCTGCCAGAAGCCGAAGAAGTCGAGCGTCTCGGCCTTCTTGATCGCCGCGACGACCAGCTGGCGGTCGCCGTTCGGCTTGACCAGGTCGATCGCCAGGCCGAGGTTGACGTGCTCCGGCTTGACCAGGAAGGCCTTGCCGTCCTCCACCTTGTAGCTGTAGTTCATCCCCGGGGAGGCCTTGATGGCCTGGACCAGGGCGTAGCCGATCAGGTGGGTGAAGGAGACCTTGCCGCCACGGGCGCGCTGCAGGTGGTTGTTGATGACGATGCGGTTGTCGATCAACAGCTTCGCCGGCACGGCGCGGACCGAGGTCGCGGTCGGCACCTCCAGCGAGGCGTCCATGTTGGTGGCGACGGCCTTGGCCGGGCCGCGCAGCTGGATCAGCTCGGGGCCGGCGGCCGGGGCCGGCGCGGCCACGGCCGGGGCGGCGGCCTTCGGGGCCGGGGGCGCGGCGGGCGCGGCGGCGAGCGGGGCGGCAGCCGGAGCCGGAGCGGCCGGAGCGGCCGGTGCGGCGGGGGCGGTCGCGGCCGGAGCAGCAGCGGCGGCGGGCGCGGGGGCAGCGGCAGGGGTCGGCGTGGGGCCGGCCTGGGTCGCGGCCTGGGTCACTGGGGTCACCTCGGTACCGGGCTTGTAGTCGGCGAAAAAGTCCCACCAGGCTCGGTCGACCGAGTTCGGGTCCTGGAGGTACTGCTGGTAGATCTCGTCGACGAGCCACTCATTGGGGCCGAAGCCAGTGGAGCTTGCCGAGCTGTTGGGGGTTTCAGGGGACTGTGGCGACACGGCGGCAACCGCCCTCTTCCGCTTCCTTTTGGGATGTTTGGACAGCGGGGATTAAGGCTACGCCCCTGACCAGTGATCGCGCAGTCCCCGGGGGCCAGGCGTCACCCAGATCACAGTCCTGACCTGCACTTTGGCCGAAAAAGTACGTTAGAAAGCCGCATCTGAGGGGAACCGATCGACCTCGGCGAGGGGCTATATCCGCAGGAAAACGGACAAACCCCCACGGAAATCCTCTAACGATCTTCGTATGCGTCTGTGTCGGATCTGTGACAAATGTCCTGGCCCTCGACCTGGCGCCGCCCGGGCAGCCGGACCTCGATCCGGCAGCCGCTCGGCGACTCGGCCACCGCGATCCGTCCGCCGTGCAGGTCCACGGCCCAGCGGGCGATGGCCAGGCCGAGGCCGGTGCCGCCGTCCGAGCCCGGGCCGGAGGCCGTCGCGGTGCCGCTGCGGCTGAACCGCTCGAAGACCCGGGTGCGGTCGGCCGGCGGGATGCCGGGGCCCTCGTCCTGGACCTCCAGCACCAGTGCGCCGTCCTCGCAGTCGGGCCTGGCGCGCACCGTCACGGTGCCGCCGGGCGGGGAGTGCTTGCAGGCGTTGTCGACCAGGTTGGCGACCACCTGGTGGAGCCGCTCCGGGTCCGCCACGCCGGTCAGGCCGGCCGGGCTGACCTCCAGGGCCAGCCGGACGTCCCCGCGCCGGGAGAAGGCCCCGCCGGCCGTCGCGCCGTCCACGGTGACCCCGCGCAGCACGCCGTCCAGGAACTCGCGCACCTCGAAGGGGCGGGCGTCCAGGTCGACCACGCCGTCGTCGATCTTGGAGAGGTCGAGCAGGTGGGTGACCAGGCGGCCGAGCCGCTCGGTCTGCTCCAGCGCCGCCCCGAGCGTCGCCGGATTGGGCTGGACGACGCCGTCGACCACGTTCTCCAGGACGGCGCGCAGCGCGGCGATCGGCGTGCGCAGCTCGTGCGAGACGTTGGCGACCAGCTCGCGCCGGTGCTGGTCGGCGGCCTCCAGGTCGGCGGCCATCGCGTTGAAGGCGGCCGCCAGTTCGCCGATCTCGTCGCGCGAACTCACCTCGACCCGGCGGCTGTAGTCGCCGGAGGCCATGGTGCGGGCGGCCTCCGTCATCTCGCGCAGCGGGGCGGTCAGCCCGTGCGCGAGGAACTGCATGAACAGCAGTGAGGCGATCATGGAGAAGACCATGATGATCCGGATCTGGGTCTCGGACCGGATCGCCACGACCACCATTCCGGTGGCCAGGAACACGGAGACGATCACGAGCAGGGCGAGTTTGCCCTTGATCGAGCGGACCGGGTCGAGCGGCCGGATGTCGGCCCAGACCCGGCTGGCGGCACGGGCGGCGAGGGTCCGCGGCCGCGTGCCGGCGGAATCCCCGTTGCGTTGCTGTGGAAAGGTCATTGGTCTCTGTGTCCCCGCGTGTCTTCCCCCGCGTGGTGGCACGGCGTCGTCCGGACACGGGCCCCCCGGTGGCCCGTCGCCCGGTGCTCGCCGTCCTAGGAGAGCGGGGCCTCCAGTGCGTACCCGACGCCGTGCACGGTGCGGATCCAGCTGGCGCCGATCTTCCGGCGCAGCGCCTTGACGTGGCTGTCCACGGTGCGGGTGCCGGACGCGTCGGTCCAGTCCCAGACCTCGGCCAGCAGCTGCTCGCGGGTGAGCACCGCGCGCGGCTGGGCGGCCAGGCAGGCGAGCAGGTCGAACTCGGTCGGCGTCAGGTGGACGTCGCCCGAGGCCAGCCGGACCCGGCGCTGCACGTGGTCGATCTCCAGCTCGCCGAAGCGCAGGCTGCCGAGCGCGGGCGTGCGGGCCGCCTGCTGGGCGCGCTCGACGCGGCGCAGCAGCACGTTGACCCGGGCGGCCAGTTCGCGCATCGAGAACGGCTTGGTCATGTAGTCGTCGGCACCGACGCCGAGGCCGACCAGCAGGTCCGTCTCGTCGTCGCGCGCGGTCAGCATCAGTACCGGCACCGGGCGCTGGGCCTGGATCCGGCGGCACACCTCCAGGCCGTCGAAGCCGGGCAGCATGATGTCGAGGACGACGAGGTCCGGCTGCCAGGTGTGGAAGCCGTCGACCGCGCCGGGGCCGTCGTGGGCCACGGCGACCTTGAACCCCTCCGCGCCCAGTCGGGCCGCGATCGACTCGGCGATCGTGGGTTCGTCCTCAACCACCAGCACTCTGCGCTGGCTGCTCACCGCGCCGCCGGCGTTGTGGTTGTCCTGCTGAATTTCTGTCACGGTCACGCCACCGCCCCCAGGGCTGCGGGCCGGCCACCTGTGGGGATGGCGGGGCTCCGCTCGTAGTCTTGTTCCGTCGTGGACTGTGCCGGGTCCGCCGTCCCGTCGCGCGATCGGGAGGCGAGGACGGACTGGTCGGCCGCCCACTTCTCCCGCGCACTTCGCAGCGTACGGACAGCGGATGCTTTCCGGCAGGTGGACCGGACGTTTCCGGCCCGTGGGCCGGCTGTTCGAGCCGCCCGCGGACCCACTGCACGAGTGGGCACGGGCCGATACCTTACCCGGCGAATTTTCACCGCGTAACGGTACGTATGCAGTCCAGTTGACGCCAAGTCGCCGGTCAGAGGCCCTACTGACGCGTTAATGGGAACAAGGTCTGGACCAATTTCAGGAATCCGGCGGTCCGCTACGTCGACGGTCTTCACGGGCTTTTCCCAGGTGCCTCTCAGAACCTCGACGTACCGTGGCCACGACAACATCCGACCGGGCGCGATCCGCGGCGCGCGCCGGTGCCCCGGGCGCCGGGCGGGCCGGTTGGCCGCGGCGTCGAGCGGAGGCGGCATGGCGGGACTGCGGCAGGACGCCGGGGGCCGCGTGCCCGCGGGAGCGCCGTACGGAATGCTCCGGCTCGGGCTGCGCACCGGCGCCGTGCGGTGGCTGCTGGACCGGGTGCCGACGCCCCGGCGCAACCCCTTCACGCTCGGGTACCTCGCCGTCGTGGGCGCCACCACGACCTTCGCCCGGCTCGCCGACCCGGAACTCGTGCAGCGGTTGCAGGAGGCCTCCAGCTCCGACGGGCACAACCTGCTGCAGCACCCCGTGCGGGCCCTGGTCCTGAGTGGTTTCTGGGTGGCCGGTGAAGTCTGGATGCCCTACCTGTGGGGATTCGCCTTCACCCTCGCACCGCTGGAGCGCAGGGTCGGGCCGGCCCGGGCGGCGGCGGTCTTCGCGATCGGCCACGTCACGGCCACCCTGCTCTCCCAGGGCGTGGTGGTCGTCGCGGTGGAGACCGGGCGGATGGCGCCCGAGGTCATGGACCACCTGGACATCGGGGTCAGCTACGGCGTGCTCGCCTGTCTGGGCGCGGTGGCCGGGCTGCTCTCCTGGCGCGGGCGGCTGGTCGCCCTGGGCGGCGCCGGGCTGATGATCGCCGAACAGATCGCCTCCGACCGGGACGTGGTCACCGCCGTGGGGCACCCGGCGGCGGTGCTCACCGGGGTGGCGCTGTGGCGCTGGCTGCGCCGGGCCGAGCGGCGCCCGCCCCGGCCGCGTCCGGCCGCGGCGCCGGCCGGCGGTGCCGCGCCCGCGCGCGGCGGGGCGCACGTGCGGACCGCGCGCTGAGGAATTCCGGGGGTGCGCCGGGTGCTGTCCCGGTGCCGTCCGGTCTGTTCTCCGTGCCCTTTTGACGGCCGCCCCGCGGCCCGCCCGCGGGGCCTTCCCGGCCGGATCGTGTTCGCTCACGGCGAACCAGGTGCCGGGAACAACCGGCGCCCGCCGAGCCTTAGTCAGGTCGACTCAACTTCACTGACTGGGGAGAGATCATGGCATCGACGTCCACACCGCTCACCCTGCCCGTGCTGCCGCTCGACGACGAGGTCGTCCTGCCGGGCATGGTCGTCCCGCTGGACCTGAAGGACACCGAGGTACGCGCCGCCGTCGAGGCCGCCCGGGCCGCGGACACCGGCGGCAAGCCGCAGGTCCTGCTGGTCCCGCGGGTGGACGGCTCGTACGCGGCGGCCGGCACGCTGGCCGTCGTGGAGCAGGTCGGCCGGCTGGCCGACGGCCCGAACGCCGACGGGCAGCCGGTCGCGCTGGTGCGCGCCGTCCGCCGGCTCCGGATCGGCGTCGGCACCACCGGCCCCGGCGCCGCCCTCTGGGTGGAGACCACGCCCTTCCGGGAGTCCTCGGTGGGCACCCCGGTGGCCGGCCGGGCCGCCGAGCTGGTCAAGGAGTACAAGGCGCTCTCCACCCAGTGGCTGCGCCGGCGCGGCGCCTGGCAGATCGTCGACCGGGTCGCGCAGATCGAGGGCGTCGGCGAGCTCGCCGACAACATCGGCTACGCGCCCTTCGTCACCGCCGAGCAGAAGCTCAAGGTGCTGCTGGAGGCCGACCAGGTCGCCCGGCTGGAGTACGCGCTGACCCTGCTGCGCGACCACCTCGCCGAGGAGGAGGTCAACGACACCATCCGCAAGGACGTCGAGGAGGGCGTGGCCAAGCAGCAGAAGGAGTTCCTGCTCCGCCGCCAGCTGGAGGCCGTCCGCAAGGAGCTGGCCGAGCTGAACGGCGAGGCGGCCGACGAGGAGGGCGACTACCGCGCCCGGGTCGAGGCCGCCGACCTCCCCGAGAAGGTCCGCGAGGCGGCGCTCAAGGAGGTCGACAAGCTGGAGCGCTCCTCCGACCAGTCGCCCGAGGGCTCCTGGATCCGCACCTGGCTGGACACCGTCCTGGAGCTGCCCTGGAACGAGCGCACCGAGGACGCGTACGACATCGCCGGTGCCCGCGCGGTGCTGGACGCCGACCACGCCGGCCTGACCGACGTGAAGGAGCGCATCGTCGAGTACCTGGCCGTCCGCAAGCGGCGGTCCGACCAGGGGCTCGGCCTGATCGGCGGGCGCCGAGGGGGCGCGGTGCTGGCCCTGGTCGGGCCGCCCGGGGTCGGCAAGACCTCGCTCGGTGAGAGCGTGGCCCACGCCATGGGCCGCAAGTTCGTCCGGGTCGCGCTCGGCGGCATCCGGGACGAGGCCGAGATCCGCGGCCACCGGCGCACCTACGTCGGCGCGCTGCCCGGCCGTCTGGTGCGGGCGATCAAGGAGGCCGGCTCGATGAACCCGGTCGTCCTGCTCGACGAGATCGACAAGGTCGGCTCCGACTACCGGGGGGACCCGGCCGCCGCCCTGCTGGAGGTGCTGGACCCGGCGCAGAACCACACCTTCCGGGACCACTACCTGGAGGTCGAGCTCGACCTCTCCGACGTCGTCTTCCTCGCCACCGCCAACGTGCTGGAGTCCATCCCCGAGCCGCTGCTCGACCGGATGGAGCTGGTCCGGCTGGACGGCTACACCGAGGACGAGAAGGTCGTCATCGCCCGCGACCACCTGCTCCCGCGCCAGCTGGAGAAGGCCGGCCTCGGCGGTGAGCAGGTCAGCGTGGACGAGTCGGCGCTGCGCCGGCTCGCCGGGGAGTACACCCGGGAGGCGGGCGTCCGGAACCTGGAGCGCTCGATCGCCCGGGTGCTGCGCAAGATCGCCGCGCAGGCCGAGCTGGGCGAGCGCGAGCTGCCCGCCGCGGTCGGCGCCCAGGACCTGCGCGCGCTGATCGGCCGGCCGCACCACGTGCCGGAGGCCGCCCAGGAGCCGGCCGAGCGCCGCACCGCCGTCCCCGGCGTGGCCACCGGCCTCGCGGTGACCGGCGCCGGCGGCGACGTCCTCTACATCGAGGCCTCGCTCGCCGACGCCGAGACCGGCGGCACCGGGCTGACCCTCACCGGGCAGCTGGGCGACGTGATGAAGGAGTCCGCGCACATCGCGCTCTCCTACCTGCGCTCGCGCGGCGCCGAGCTGGAGCTGCCGGTCACCTCGCTGCGCGACCGCGGCGTGCACCTGCACGTCCCGGCCGGGGCCGTCCCCAAGGACGGGCCGAGCGCCGGCATCACCATGACCACGGCGCTGGCCTCGCTGCTCTCCGGCCGCAAGGTGCGCACCGACGTGGCGATGACCGGCGAGGTGTCGCTCACCGGGCGGGTGCTGCCGATCGGCGGGGTGAAGCAGAAGCTGCTCGCCGCCGACCGGGCCGGGGTCACCACGGTGATCATCCCCAAGCGCAACGAGGCCGACCTGGACGACGTCCCGGCCGCGGTGCTGGAGCGGCTCACCGTCCACCCGGTCGCGGACGTCCGCGAGGTGCTGGAGCTGGCGCTGGAGCCGGCCGAGGTGCTGGCCGTCGCGGCCTGACCGGCGCCGCCCGGCCGTCGGCCCCCCGGTTCTCCGGTCCGGGGGGCCGACGGCATCCCCGCGTGCGAGACTGCGGAGATGCCGTCCCCCACGCAGCGCGCGCTGGCCCGGGTGCCGGACCGGCTGCGCCCCTTCCTGGTGCGGCACCGCCGGCTGGTGAAGTTCCTGCTGGTCGGGAGCGGCTGCTTCGTGCTCACCACGGTGATCAACCTCGAACTCAAGTTCACCGTGCTGCAGCACAAGCCGGTGGTCGCCCTCACCGTCGCGACCGTGATCGCCACCGTCGTCTCGTACGTGCTGAACCGCCGCTGGGCCTTCCGGTCCGGCGGCCGGCAGCGTGAGGTCCTGCTGTTCTTCCTGGTCAGCGCGGTGGCGATCGGCGTCAACGACGTACCGCTGGTGATCTCCCGGTACGTCCTGGACCTGCGCGAGCCGTTCGTCAGCCCCTTCGCCCAGGAGGCCGCGGACTTCCTCAGCGGCATGGTCGTCGGCACCTTCGTCGCGATGCTGTTCCGCTTCTGGGCGATGCAGCGGTGGGTCTTCACCCGGCTCGCCGACCGCCCCGGCGCCGAGCCCGCCCTGGTCCGCACGACGGCCCCGGAACCCGGTTACGCTGCACCCGAAATGCGGCGGGATGTGCCGTAGCAGCCGTAGCAAAGGGGCGAGGTGAGCCTGATGCGCGAGCCGGACGGCGTCCGGACCGGGCCCGCCAGCCAGCAGGGCATGCGCCGGGCCAACCTGGCCCTGGTGCTCGGGGTGATCGCGAGCGGACCGCGCTCGCGCGCCGAGGTGGCCGCCGAGACCGGACTGACCAGGGCCGCGGTCTCCTCCCTCACCGAACAGCTGATCGCCGGCGGCCTGGTGGTCGAGGCGGGCCCCGCCACGCCCAGCGGCAAGGTCGGCCGCCCCGGCACCGCGCTCGGACTCAACCCGCTCGGCCCCGGCGGCCTCGGCGCCGAGATCGGCGTCCGGCACCTGGGCGCCTGCGTGGTCGACCTGCGCGGGGAGGTCCGGGCGGTACGGCGCCGCGAGGTCGCCAACCACGGCCGGGAGCCCGCCGCCGTCATGGCCGACCTCGCCGCGCTGCTGCGCGCGGCCGTCGCCGAGGCCGGCCTGCGCCCGGCCGGGCTCACCCTGGCCGTGCCCGGGCTGGTCGACACCTCCGGCGCCCTGCTGCGGCGGGCCGCCAACCTGGACTGGCAGGACGTCCCGCTGGCCGCCGAACTGCGCGCCGCGCTGCGCCCGGCCGCGGACGGCCTGGCCGAACTGCCCGTCGAGGCCGACAACGAGGCCAACCTCGGCGGACTGGCCGAGCGCTGGCTGGGCGACGGGCCGGAGGACTTCCTCTACGTCTCGGCCGAGGCCGGGGTCGGCGCGGCGATCGTGGTCGGCGGACGCCTGCTGCGCGGCGCGCGCGGCTACGCGGGCGAGTTCGGCCACGTGCCGGTCCACCCGGGCGGACCCCGCTGCGCCTGCGGCGCCCACGGCTGCCTGGAGCGGTACGCGGGCGACGCGGCGGTGCTGCGGGCGGCCGGGCTGGCCGGCGCCCGGGGCGACTGGGTGCCGCTGCTCGCCGAGCGCGCCGCGGCCGGCCAGGAGTCGGCCCGCGCCGCCCTGGCCGGGGCCGGCTCGGCGCTCGGCATCGCGGCCGCCGGAGCCGTCAACCTGCTGGACCCGGCCGAGGTGGTCCTGGGTGGCGGCTACGCCCGGCTGGCGCCCTGGCTGCTCCCCGCGATGCGCGCCGAACTGACCGCCCGGGTGACCGTCCGGCCGTGGTCGGAGGACCGGCTGACCGTCTCCCGGCTGGGCCGTCGCGGCCCGCTGCTGGGAGCCGCGGTGAGCGTGGTGCGGGCCATCGTCGCCGACCCGGCCCCGCTCGCGGGCGGCTGACCGGCCCGTGCGTGCCGTACCGCCCGTACGGGCCGCCCCACCCGTGCGTGCCGCCCCGGGACGCGCCGAGCCCCCGGCCGGTGGGGCCGGGGGCTCGGGGGCAGAGGGGGAGCGGGATCAGGCCGCGACGGCCACGGGCTCGCGCTCCTCGGTGCGGGTCCCGCGGACGACGCCCAGGAAGGCGACGCCGATGCCGATCAGCGCCCAGACGACCAGCACCAGGATCGGCATCCCCAGGTTGGTGGAGCCGAAGTAGGCGATCGACTTGGTGGCGGCGGTGCCGGCGCCGTTCGGGATCACCGAGCCGATGGCCCGCCAGAACGGCGGCATCATCGGCGCCGGGTAGACCCCGCCCGCGCTCGGGTTGCCCAGGACGACGAAGACCAGCACCGCGAGGCCGATGCCGATGATCCCGAACAGGCACTGCAGCGCCATGGTGAACGCGCCGACCGAGAAGACCACCAGGGCCCCGATGGCGGTGAGCGAGAGGATCGAGCCCGGCAGGGCGTCCAGCACCGGCCCGGCGATGATCGTGCCGCCGAGGCCGGCCGCGACCGAGTAGAGCGCCAGGACACCCAGCCGGATCAGCAGGCGGTGGGCGTTGGCCGGCTTGGAGCCGGCGCTGATGCCGAGGATCGAGGCGACCAGGTAGCCGCCGACGCACCAGCCGATGACCAGGTAGAAGGAGGAGAGGCCGTTGGTGTCGCCCTTGGCGAGCGGCAGGACGTCCTCGACCTTGACCGTACGGCCCTGGCTCCTGTCGATCGCGGTGGTGATGGTCTCGGCGGCCTTGGCGGCGGACGGGCCGCGGGCGCCGCCGACCAGCAGGGTGTCCTCGGTGCCGGTCGGGTTCACGACCCAGGCGGCGTAGATCTTCTGGTCCTTGATCTGCGCGGTCGCGGTCTCGGCGTCCGGCGCGGTGACGGCCTTGACGGCGTCGTTCGGGACCGCCTCCAGCGCCCCGACCAGCTTGGGGGCGACCTGCGGCGGGGCGACCACCGCGATGGAGAGGTTCTGCGGGGCCGGCTTGTGCAGCGCCCCGATGTAGGAGGTGATGAACCCGAGCTGGAGCAGCAGCACCCCGATCACGAGCAGTGCCGCGCGCGGGGTGACCGCGCTCTTCAGTTCGGCGACGAAACCCTGCCCCGGGGCTGCCATCCACATCTCCTTGCGTATCGGGGAAAAACGGATCTTCCAGAACCGATACTTCATACCATGAAGTAGTTGGCTTGTCGCACCTCCCGCGCCGCGGGCGGCCCGGGGCACTGGGCGATACTGGCGCGGTGAGCGACGAGGAAGCCCTGGTGGCGGTGGAGCGCGAGGTCGCGCTGATGTTCCGGCGGGGCCGGGCCAGAGTGGCGGAACTCTCACGCCGGGTGCACCCCGGGCTGGAGGGGATGGCGTACAGCCTGCTCGGTTACGTCGAGCAGGCCGGGAGGGTCCGGGTGACCGACGTCGGCGCCCACTTCACGGTGGGCAAGGCGACGGTGAGCCGGCAGATCCGCGCGCTGGAGGAGCTCGGGCTGGTGGCCCGGGAGGCCGACCCGCTGGACCGCCGGGCCGCGCTGGTGTCGCTGACCGAGGACGGGCGGCGGCGCTACCTGGCCGCCCGGGACGCCCGGATGCGGCGGGTGCACGAGGTGATGGGCGGCTGGTCGCAGGAGGACACGGTGCGCTTCGCTGAGCTGCTGCACCGGTTCAACGACGTGCTGGCGGAGCCGCCGGTCGACTGACCGGGGTCCGCGGCGGTGCGCCCCGGTCGGCGGCGCCGGTCTCTTTACCTGGCCTTGAAGAAAGTTGCCTAATTCAACCATCTCATCTTATGGTTGCTTAAGGCAACGAACTTTCATGATGCGCGTATCCCGCACGCCCGCGCCGAAGGACCCAGATGACCGTGACCACCGAGGCCGCGAGCGGCACCGCCGCCGCCGTCGACGACCGACAGATGACCCACCGACAGGTGATGGAGGCGCTCTCCGGCCTGCTGCTCGGCCTCTTCGTGGCCGTGCTCTCCTCGACCGTCGTCTCCAACGCCCTGCCGCACATCCTGGCCGACCTGCACGGCGGCCAGTCCGCGTACACCTGGGTGATCACCGCGGCGCTGCTCACCCTCACCGCCTCCACCCCGATCTGGGGCAAGCTCTCCGACCTCGCCAGCAAGAAGCTGCTGCTGCAGATCGCCCTGCTGATCTACATCGCGACCTCCGCGCTGGCCGGCCTGTCGCAGAACACGGCCGAGCTGATCGCCTGCCGCGCGCTGCAGGGCGTCGGCGCCGGCGGTGTCGTCGCGCTGGGCCAGATCTGCCTGGCCGCGATGGTCCCGCCGCGCGAGCGCGGCCGGTACAGCGGCTACTTCGGCGCCGTCTTCGCCCTCGCCACCATCGGCGGCCCGCTGATCGGCGGCGTCATCGTGGACACCTCCTGGCTGGGCTGGCGCTGGTGCTTCTACGTCGGCATCCCGTTCGCGGTGGCCGCGATCCTGGTGGTGCAGCGGACCCTCAAGCTGCCGGTGGTCAAGCGCAAGGCGAAGATCGACTACCTGGGCGCGCTGGTCATCACCGCCTCGGTCAGCCTGCTGATGATCTGGATCACGCTGGCCGGCAAGAACTACGCCTGGCTGTCCTGGCAGACCGCGGCCATGGTCGGCGGCGGCCTGGTGCTGGGCGCGCTCGCCGTCGTGGTCGAGCGCCGCGCCGCCGAGCCGATCATCCCGCCGGACCTCTTCAAGTACCGGACCGTTACCCTGTCCGCCCTCGCCAGCGTGCTGGTCGGCGTCGGGATGTACGGCGCGACCACCTTCCTCAGCCAGTACTTCCAGCTGGCCCGCGCCAAGTCCCCGACGATGGCCGGTCTGATGACCCTGCCGATGATCCTCGGCCTGGCGGTCTCCTCCGCCGTGGCCGGGCGACTGATCACCAAGTACGGCCGGTGGAAGGCCTACCTGGTCGCCGGCACCGCGCTGCTCGCGGTCGGCTTCGGCCTGCTGGGCACCGCCCGGGCCGACACGGACTACGTGCTGCTCTCCGTCTACATGGCGATCACCGGCGTCGGCCTCGGCCTGACCAGCCAGAACCTGGTGCTCGCGGTGCAGAACACGGTGCCCCGGCACGAGCTCGGCGCGGCCAGCTCGGTGGTCACCTTCTTCCGCACCATGGGCGGCGCGATGGGCGTCTCCGCGCTCGGCGCGCTGATGACGAACAAGGTCGGCCACTACCTGACGGAGAACCTGGCCGCCGCGCACATCCCGGCCGGGCACGCGGCGACCGGCGGCGGCATCCCGGACCTGCACAAGCTGCCCGCCCCGATCCTCCCGCTGGTGACCGACGCCTTCGGCCACGGGGTCGGCACCGTCTTCCTGTGGGCCGCCCCGTTCGCCGCGCTGGCCTTCGTCACCGTGCTGTTCATCCGGGAGACGGTGCTGAAGACCACCCAGGAGAACTGACCACCCGGGAGAACCGACCGCCGGGGAGCGGGCCGACGGGATACGCGAACGGGCCGGGGAGTGTCGAGACACTCCCCGGCCCGTTGCTCGTGCCGCGGCGGCTACTTGCCGGCGATCAGCATCAGTCCGTAGCCGACCGTCGCGGCGCAGGCCGCGAAGCAGACGTACGCGCCGGCCAGGGCCAGCTTGGCCCCGCCCGCGGCCGGGGCGCCCGAGCCCTCGCGGGCGGCGCTCAGCGAGGCCTCGCGGCGGGACAGGGCCAGGATGCCGAGGGCGAAGACGGCGACGACGGCGACGGTGATGCCGAAGCTGAAGCCGGCGGTCTGCGCCAGGGCGTTCCACTTGATGTGCATGGTGAGTGCTCCTCAGCCTGCGGCGCTCAGGCCGCGACCGTGGTTGAGGCGGGGGTGGGGACGTTCGCGGTGACGGTGGGCGCCACCTCGACCGGGGTGACGTCGTTGACGTTGTCCGCGCCGACCGGCTGGCGGCGGGAGATCAGCCACATCGCGCCCGAGCCGGACACCAGCGCGACGCCGACCAGGACGATGCCCCAGGTGCCCTGCTCGGCCAGCAGGGCCGCGCCGCCGGAGACCAGCGCGGCGGCCGGCAGGGTCAGGCCCCAGGTGTAGACCATGCGGCGGACCAGGCTCCAGCGCAGCTCGCCCTTCGGGCCGCCGAGGCCGGCGCCCATGATGCCGCCGGAGCAGACCTGGGTGGTGGAGAGGCCGAAGCCCATGTGCGAGGAGGTCAGGATGACGGTCGCGGCGGCCGACTCGGAGGCGAAGCCCTGCGGCGGACGGATGTCGGCCAGGCCCTTGCCCATCGAGCGGATGATCCGCCAGCCGCCCATGTAGGTGCCGAGCGCGATCGCGGCACCCGCGGAGACGATCACCCAGGTGGGCGGCAGCGCGCCGTGCGGCAGGGCGCCGACCGAGACCAGGGTCAGGGTGATGATGCCCATCGTCTTCTGGGCGTCGTTGGTGCCGTGCGCCAGCGAGATCAGCGAGGACGAGAAGATCTGGCCGGTCTTGAAGCCCTTCTCGGTGGCCGCGTCGTCGCCCTTGCGGGTGATCGCGTAGGCCAGCTTGGTCGCGCCCCAGGCGGCGAGTCCGGCGACGAACGGGGAGGCGACCGCGGGGATGATGATCTTGGTGACCACGGTGTCGAAGTTGACGCCGTTCATGCCGACGCCGACGATCGTGGCGCCGATCAGGCCGCCGTACAGCGCGTGCGAGGAGCTGGACGGCAGGCCGCGCAGCCAGGTCAGCAGGTTCCAGAGGATCGCTCCGGCCAGTGCGGCGAAGATGATCTCGGGATGGACCCCGGCCTTCTCGTTGACGATGCCGCCGGAGATGGTGGTGGCGACCTTCACGGAGAGGAACGCGCCCGCGAAGTTGAGGACGGCCGCGATGGTGACCGCGACCTTCGGACGAAGAGCTCCGGTCGCGATCGCGGTGGCGGCCGCGTTGGCGGTGTCGTGGAACCCGTTGGTGAAGTCGAAGGCGAGCGCCGTGATGATCACAACGGCCACCAGGAACGAGATGTGTTCCATACCCAAACAATCGTCTTAGTTGTCGCACGGACGTTGATGACTGTCGCGACCGTAGGTCGGCTGGGTAAACGGAAGGTGAACTGAGCCGGGAATCGTGGTTCCGATGGTGGACCCAGGGTGTCCGTAAGCTTTCGTTCGGGTGGCCGAGGCCGCGCTGAACTGGACATTAGCGAAGAACGCCCTGGTTCGTTCGGGTTTGCTGAGACCTGTCTCACAGATCAATCGAGAATTAACCTCCCGGTCCGCGTGCGCCCTGTTTCCGGCGAGTAACACGTGGGAGGATCTGCGGGATCCGGGAGACCGGGACAGGGCACGGGCGGGGAGGACCAACCCATGGGCGGGGCTGCACAGCGTACGGAGACGGCAGGCGTACGCCCCTGGGTACGGGCGGCCCTGCGCTGCGGAGCCGTCCTCGCGGCCGCCGCGCTCGCCCTGCCGGCCGCCGCCGGAGCCGCCTGGGCCGCGCCCGACCCGGGCACCGGGACGGTCGTCGCCGGCTCCGATCCGCTCGCCGCCGCCAAGGCCACCCTCGGCCCGCTGCTCGACCAGTTGCACGCCCTCTACCAGAGCGCCGAGGCCGCCACCGAGCAGTACAACGGCGCGGTCGCCAAGGTGACCGAGCAGCAGGCCTCGCTCACCGACCTCCAGGGCCGGCTGGAGCGCCAGCAGAAGCAGGTCGACGCCGGCACCGACATCGCCTCGCAGCTCGCCGCCGCCCAGTACCGCAACGGCGCCGCCTCCGCCTACGCCGAACTGCTGCTCTCCAAGGACCCGTACGAGGCGGTCACCATCGCCGAACTGCTCGCCACGGCCAGCCGCTCCCAGTCGGAGTTCCTGAACCGGCTGAAGAGCGACCGGGACGAGCTGGACGGGCTGAAGAAGCAGACCGAGGAGGCCCTGAAGACCTCCCAGAGCCTGGTCGCCCAGCAGGACGCCGCCAAGGCCAAGGCGGCCGCCGACCTCACCGCCGTCGAGCAGGCCGTCGCCTCGCTGACCGGTGCGCAGCGCACCGAGCTGGAGCAGCTGGAGAAGGCCAAGGCCGACGAGGCCCAGCTCGCCTTCCTCGCCTCCGGGGCGCTCGGCAAGGGCGAGCGCACCCCCTCCCTGCAGGGGCGCGGGGCGATCGCCTTCGCGCTGGCCCAGGTGGGCAAGCCGTACCTGTGGGGCGGCACCGGACCGGACGCCTACGACTGCTCCGGCCTCACCTCGCAGGCCTGGCTGCACGCCGGCAAGGCGATCCCGCGCACCAGCCAGGAGCAGTGGGCGCAGCTGCCGCACGTCGCGCTGAACCAGCTGCGGCCCGGCGACCTGGTGGTCTACTTCCAGGACGCCTCGCACATCGGGATGTACATCGGCGGCGGGCTGATCGTGCAGGCGCCCCGCCCGGGCGCGTTCATCAAGGTGTCGCCGATCGGCTCGATGCCGATCCTCGGCGCCGTCCGGCCGGACCCGTCCGGCGCGGCCGACGACGCGGGCGGCACCTGGAAGGTCCCGGACCTGCCGGCCGGCTGGGACGCCGTCACCCCGATCGCGCCCAGCCCGGCCAAGCCGACCCCGCCGGCCACCCAGCCCACCACGCCGCCGGCCACCCCGGGCCAGCCCACCGGCACGCCGACCACCCCCGGCGGCACCCCGACCGACCCGGGCACGCCCTCGGGCACCGGCACGCCGGCCCCGACGCAGACGCCGACCGGCACCCCGACCGGCACCCCGACCCCGACCGGGACCCCGGGCACCCCGACTCCGACCGGCACCCCGGGCACGCCCACCCCGACCGGGACCGGGACCGGCACCCCGGCGGGCACCCCGAGCGGGACCGGCTCGGCCACCGCCTCCCTCCCCGGCACCGCCACGGCCACCCTGCCGCTGGGGACGCCGACCCACTGACGGGTCCACCCACGCGGAGGCCGCCCCACGTCCGAGGACGGGGGCGGCCTCCGCGCGTCCGGGGCTATTCGCCGCTGTCGGGCTCGAAGCGGATGACGACCGCCTTGGAGGTGGGGGTGTTGCTGATGTCCGCGGTGGAGTCCAGCGGCACCAGGACGTTGGTCTCCGGGTAGTAGGCCGCCGCCCCGCCGCGGGCGACGGGGTAGTGGACGACACGGAAGTGCGGGGCGCGCCGCTCGACGCCGTCCTTCCACTCGCCGACCAGGTCGACGTACTCGCCCTCGGTGAGGCCCAGGTCGGCGGCGTCGTCGGGGTTCACCAGCACGACGCGGCGGCCGCCCTTGATGCCGCGGTAGCGGTCGTCGAGGCCGTAGATCGTGGTGTTGTACTGGTCGTGCGAGCGCAGGGTCTGCAGCAGCAGGCGGCCCGGCGGGACCTCGGGGGCGGTCAGCGGGTTGACGGTGAAGTTGGCCCGGCCCGTCGCGGTCGGGAAGGTACGGGAGTCGCGCGGGCCGTGCGGCAGGGTGAAGCCGCCGGGGCGGCGGACCTTCTCGTTGTAGTCCGCGAAGCCCGGGACGACGCGGGCGATCCGCTCGCGCAGGGTGTCGTAGTCGTTCGCGAATTCCTCCCACGGCAGGGTGTCCCGCGGGCCGAGGACGGCGCGGGCGAGGCGGCAGACGATCGCGGTCTCGGAGAGCAGGCCCGGCGCGGGCGGACGCAGTCCGCCGCGGGAGGCGTGCACCTGGCCCATCGAGTCCTCGACGCTGACGAACTGGGCGCCGGCACCGGTGACGTCCCGGTCGGTGCGGCCCAGGGTGGGCAGGATCAGGGCGCGGGCGCCGGTGACCACGTGCGAGCGGTTGAGCTTGGTGGAGACGTGGACGGTGAGCCGGCAGCGGCGCATCGCCGCCTCGGTGACCTCGGTGTCCGGGGTGGCCGCGACGAAGTTGCCGCCCATCGCGAAGAAGACCTTGACCTTGCCGTCGCGCATCGCGCGGATGGTGTCGACCGAGTCGAGGCCGTGCTCGCGCGGCGGCTCGAAGCCGAACTCGTTCTCCAGCGCGTCGAGGAAGGCCTTGGCGGGGCGCTCGAAGATGCCCATCGTCCGGTCGCCCTGGACGTTGCTGTGCCCGCGCACCGGGCAGACGCCGGCGCCGGGACGGCCGACGTTGCCGCGCAGCAGCAGGAAGTTGACCACCTCGCGGATGGTCGGGACGGCGTGCTTGTGCTGGGTGAGGCCCATCGCCCAGCAGACGATGATCTTCTTCGAGCCCAGCACCAGCCGGCCGAGCTCCTCGATCTGCTCCCAGGGCAGGCCGGTCGCGGCGAGCACCTCCGCCCGGTCCGTCGTCCGGGCCTGGGCCTCGAACTCCTCGAAGCCGTGGCAGTGTTCGGTGACGAAGGCGTGGTCCACGCCGTCCTGCTCCAGGACGATCCGGTTGAGCGCGCGGAACAGCGCGAGGTCCCCGCCGAGGCGGATCTGCAGGAAGAGGTCGGTCAGCTTGGTGCCGTGGCCGACCAGGCCGCGGGCGTTCTGCGGGTTCTTGAACCGCTCCAGCCCGGCCTCCGGCAGCGGGTTGACGCTGACGATCGTGGCGCCGGCCCGCTTGGCCCGCTCCAGCGCGGAGAGCATCCGGGGGTGGTTGGTGCCCGGGTTCTGACCGGCCACGATGATCAGGTCGGCCTGGTAGAGGTCCTTGAGGCTGACGCTGCCCTTGCCGACGCCGAGCGTCTCGGTGAGCGCCGAGCCGGAGGACTCGTGGCACATGTTGGAGCAGTCCGGCAGGTTGTTGGTGCCGAGCCGGCGGGCGAACAGCTGGTACGCGAAGGCGGCCTCGTTGCTGGTGCGGCCGGAGGTGTAGAAGGCGGCGCCGTCCGGGGTGTCCAGGGCGCGCAGCTCCTCGGCGATCAGCGCGAAGGCGTCGTCCCAGGAGACCGGCGTGTAGTGGGTGGCGCCCTCGTCGAGCAGCATCGGCTGGGTGAGCCGGCCCTGCTGGCCCAGCCAGTAGCCGGACCGCTCGGCCAGCTCGGCGACCGGGTGGGCGGCGAAGAACTCGGCGCGGATCCGGCGCTCGGTGGCCTCCTCGGCCACGGCCTTGGCGCCGTTCTCGCAGAACTCGGCGGTGTGCGTCTTGTCCGGCTCGGGCCAGGCGCAGCCCGGGCAGTCGAAACCGTCGGGCTGGTTGACCTTGAGCAGGGTGGCGAGGGTGCGGCGGGCGCCCATCTGCTCCGCGGCCATCCGCAGGCTGTGGCCGACGGCGGGCAGCCCGGCGGCCGCGTGCTGGGGCGCCGACACCTCGGGGGCGTCCTGCGCCGGGTCGCTCTGCGGGGCCTGCTTGGCCATGACCGCTCTCCTCGGCTCTGCTGGATCCGGCCGTACCGCCGGGGCCGCCGCTCCGTCGCGGGGCTCGGTGTCCATCCTTCCACCTGGGCCCAGGGCTCGGGGAGGGGCGGTGGACGGCGTCGGTAGAGTCCTCTCCGTCATGGCGGATGGGTCCGTCAGGGCGGATGGGGAGGGGCGCGTGCGAGTCGGTGACGTCCTGGACGGCCGGTACGAACTGGTGGAGAAGCTCGGCCAGGGCGGTTTCGGGGTGGTGTGGCGGGCCCGGGACACCCGGATGCGGCGGCCGGTGGCGGTCAAGGTCATCGGGCACCACGACGGCGACCAGGCGAAGGCGGCCCTGCGGTTCGTCCGGGAGGCCTGCGCGGCCGGCAACCTCTCGCACCCGCACATCGTGACCGTGCACGACCTCGGCCAGTGCGAGGTCGGCGACCGGGAGGTCACCTTCCTGGTGATGGAGCTGCTCACCGGCCGCACCCTGACCGAGGTGCTGCGCGGCGGACTGCCCGGGCCCGAGCTCAGCCTGCGCTGGGGACGGCAGATCAGCGACGCGCTGGCGACCGCGCACGACGCGGGCATGGTGCACCGGGACATCAAGCCGGACAACGTGATGATCACCGACGCCGGCCACCTCAAGGTCCTGGACTTCGGCATCGCCCAGCTGGACACCGGCGCGGGCGGGCTGACCACCACTGGGACGATCGTCGGCAGCCCGGCGTACATGGCGCCCGAGCGGTGGACCGGCGGCCGGGTGGACGGCCGCGCCGACCTGTACGCGCTCGGCTGCGTCCTGGTCGAACTCTTCACCGGGGCACGGCCGTTCGGCGGTGACTCGACGCCGGTGCTGATGTACCAGCACCTCAACGAGCCGCCCCCGGCACTGGACCCGGCCCAGTTCGGACTGCCGCCGCAGGTGGCCGGGCTGGTCGCGGAGCTGCTGGCGAAGGACCCGGCGGACCGGCCGGCCGACGCCCGGGCGGTCGAACGCAGGCTGGCGGAGCTGGCCGCGGCGCCGGGCGGTGGGACGGGCGCGCCGGCGGCGGTGCCGACGGTGGTGGACCGGGGCGCGCCCGTGGCGGCCGCGCCCGCGGCCGGGCCGGTGGTGCCGCCCGCGCCGCCCGTCCTGCCCCCGGCCGCTCCACCGACGGCGCCGCCCGCCGCTCCGCCCGCCGTTCCGCCTGCCGTGCCCGCACCCGCGCCGCCGGTCGCGCCGCCCGTCGCTCCGTCGGTGCTGTCGCCGCTGACGACGCCGCCGGTGCTCGCCGCGCCGCCCTCCGAGGCCGTACGGGCCGCGCTGCGCGAGCGGCGCTCGGCCGCCTACCGGGCGGCGACGGCCGGGGAGTCGGCGATCCTGCTGCAGGCCGTCGCCCAGGAGTGCGTGACCGCGCTCGGCGCGGGCGACCGGGACACCCTGTGCACCTGGCGGGACTTCACCTGGTACCTCAGCCGGGCCGGGGACCTGGACGGCGCGATCCGGCTGCTGACGAGCGTGGTGGACGACATGCGCTCGGTACTCGGCCCGCTCGACCCGGACACCCTCGGCGCCCGCTACCACCTGGTGTGGTGCATCGGCGAGAGCGGCGCGGTGGTCACCGCGATCCGGCTGCTGAACGAGCTGCTGCCCGATCTGCACGCCACCTGGGGCCCGCAGGACACCCGGCTGCTGAAGGCCCGGCACGACCTCGCGGTGCACCACGCCAACCGCAACGACCTGCAGAGCGCGGTGATCCAGCTGCACGCGCTGCTGCCGGACCTCGCCCGGGTGCTGGGCGAGCACCACCCGAGCACCGCGCAGGCCTGGCAGGACCTGGCCGGCTACCAGCAGCGGCTCGCCCGGGCGGGCCGCAGGGGCGCGGGCGGTCCGCAGCGGCGGCGGCCGAGGATGAGCCCGATGGAGGCGCTGGTGCTGGTGCGGCGGCTGCGGGTGTGGGACTTCGCCGGTGACGAGGAGGCGCGGGCCTGCATGGACGCGCTGGACCGCGGGCTCGGCCTGAAGGGCGTCGCGGACGTGGTGTTCGACGCCCCGGACCACGTCTCGGACGAGGACCTGGTGGAGGAGATGTTCGGCCCCTGACGCCCCCGCCCCCCGGCGCGCCCACGCTCACGCCGCCAGCGCCGCCGCCGGCAGCGCGGCCAGTGCCCGCAGCAGGGCCCGGGCGGCCGCGTCGTTCTGCCGGAAGGCGGGGGCGTCGGTGCGCGGCCGGGCGAAGGCGGCGGCCGTGCGCAGGCTGGTGTGCGGGCCGAGCGCGGTGCGGCGCGGATGCGGGGCGCCGCCCAGGGCCGGGTCGAGCAGCCTGCTGTCGGCGGGGTCGATGGTGACCAGGCCGGAGCGGTGGGTGTGGTCCGGGTCGCTCACCACCTCTTCCACGATCCGCCCGGCGCGGTGCAGTTCGCGCAGGACGGGGTCGAGGGTGCGGGCCAGCGCGTGCTTGGGCAGGTACGCCTCGACGAGCGCCGTCGCGTGGACGGTGTGGCCGGGCACGGTGCCGCCGCCGGCCCGCCAGGTGCCGGTGGCCTCGTCCCGTTCGATCCGGACGTCCGCGCCGAGGAAGCGCACCACCCCGGCCTCGGAGAGCGCGAGCAGCTGGCGCAGCCGGAAGCCGGGCGGCCCGGAGGCGAGGAAGCTGAAGTAGCCGAAGAACCACTCGTCGACGTCCTCGGCGACCGAGCGGGCGGTGAGCCGGCCGCTGGTGAGCACCCGCTGGAGCTGGCCGAAGAGCGAGAGCAGGGCGTAGAAGGCGCCGAGGTCGGCGCTGTGCGCGGGGTCGGCGCGGCGGTCGGCGTCGGCGGCGACGTACGCGCGGAGGTGGGCCTGGAGCTCCTCGGCGGTGCCGAGTTCGAGGCCGGCCAGCGGGTGGTCGAGCCGTTCGAAGTCGATCCGGTCGGCGGGGTCGGGGACGGCCTCGGCGATCAGGGCGGTGAGTTCGGGGGTGTACCAGCCGTGCCGGTCGTACCGGGCGAGGAACTCCGGCCAGGGCAGGGCGGTGCGCCCGGGGTGGGCGTGGAACAGCTCGTGGTAGTGCCCGAAGGCGACCTCCTTGGCCATCAGCGGCCAGAAGTCGCGCCGCAGTCGCAGCGGCCCGTCGGTGGCGAGCACGGCGTCGACGGCGGCGGCGTCGAAGTACCGGGGCAGTGGGGCGCGCGGCCCCTGGAGGCGGTAGTCGGTCTTGGAGTGGTAGGGGACGCCGCGCCGGGAGCCGAGGTGGAGCACCGGTTCGCGGCCGG
This sequence comes from Kitasatospora xanthocidica, assembly GCF_014656195.1. GTDB lineage: Bacteria > Actinomycetota > Actinomycetes > Streptomycetales > Streptomycetaceae > Kitasatospora > Kitasatospora xanthocidica. The sequence continues at coordinate 284,241 of NZ_BNBY01000005.1, forward strand.
ACGGGCGGTAGCGCAGCGCGTCCCCGTGGCCGGCGGGTTCGAAGCGGCCGCCGCGGCCCTCGGTGAGCAGCGCGATCAGGTCGACGGAGGCCAGGCCGAGGCCGCGCAGCACCACCTGTTCGCCGGGCGCGACGGCCGCCAACTCGGCTTCCACGTCGGCGGAGTAGGCGGGCGGGAGGTGGAAGCGGCCGTGCCGGGCGGCGAACTCGGCGTCGGCGGCGTGCCGCGGATGCGGGGCCGAGTCGAGGTGGCCGAGGGTGAGGGCGACGTGGTCGGCGGTGATCGTCCGGTCGCCGAGGTGGACGGTCTGCGGGCCGTCGGCGGGGCCGTCGATCCGCCGGACGGTGTCCCGGTGGACGGTGACGGTGATGTGCGGCGGCAGGTCGGCGACGGCGCGGCGGAACGCCCAGTCCAGGTAGGCGCTCTGGGCCCGGCGGGTGGGGAAGTCGGTGGGCGCGAGGGTGTCCAGTTCGGCCCGGACGGCCGGGTCGGCCACCTCCCGGTAGGGCGCGAACTCCCGTCGCCGCCCGGCCCATTCGGCGAGCGAGGGGCCGGTGCGGACCGGTCCGTCGAGGGTGGAGCGCTCGTCGGTGAACATGGTGACGTCCTCGGCCATCGAGTTCATCCGCAGCAGCGGGGACTGGTCCTGGCGCCAGATCCGGCCCGCGCCGGGCGGGTGCGGGTCGACCAGGTGGATCGCCAACGGACTGTCGGCGGGCAGGAGTTCGGCGGCGTTGGCGGCGATCCGCTCCAGCAGGCCGGTGCCGCGCGGGCCGGCGCCGACGACGACGAGGGTCGCGGTCATGCCCGCACCACCCGTCGGAAGGCCGCGCGGGCGCGTTGCAGCGGGGTGGGCGGCAGGCCGTCGCGGTCGGCGCCCCTGGCGAAGTGCCGTTCCACGTAGTACTGGCCGATGGAGAGCAGGGTGGTGATCACCAGGTACCAGATGGTGGCGACCATCAGCATCGGGATGACCTGGTACGACTGCAGGTAGACCAGCTGCACGGAGTAGAGCAGGTCGGAGACGGCCAGCACGCTGACGATGCTGGTGCCCTTGAGCGCGCCGATCAGCATGTTCCCGGCGGTCGGCACGATCGCGCGCATCGCCTGCGGTACGACGATCCGGCGCAGCACCCGCCACCGGCCGAGCCCGAGGGCGGCCGCGGCCTCCAGCTGGCCGCGGTCGACGGAGAGGATGCCGCCGCGGATCACCTCGGCGGCGTACGCGCTCTCCAGCAGGGTGAGGCCGATGACGGCGGTCAGGGTGGGGCCGATCAGGTTGACCGTCTTGACGGTGACGAACTCGGGGCCGAAGGGGATGCCCAGGCCGAGCGTCGGGTACAGCGCGCCGATGTTGAAGAAGAACAGCAGCTGCACCAGCGGCGGGGTGGAGCGGAAGATCCAGATGTAGCCCCAACTGAGCGTGCGCAGCACCGGGTTGGTGGAGAGCCGCATGGTGGCGAGGACGGTGCCCAGCACGAAGCCGAGGGCGAGGGTGGCGGCGGTCAGCCAGAGGGTCAGGGCGAGGCCGTTGAGGACGGACCGGGCGGTGAACCAGTCCGCGACCACGCTCCACTGGAAGGCCTTGTTGTCGATCACCGAGGTGACGGCCATCGCGGCCAGCAGCAGCGCGACGGCCGCGGCGGCCCACTGGCCGGGTTTGCGGCGGGCGACGATCCGGGCCTCGGGGGCGGGTGGCGGTTCGGGGCGGTCGAGGGCGGAGGGGAGGGGCAGGACGTCCTGCGGGGTGGCCATGGCGGAGGCTCCTGGCGGGAGTGCGGGCGGGCGGGTACGGCTGCGGTCACGTACGGACGGCCTGGCGGCCGGCCCGCGTCCCTCAACGCGTCCGGCACGGTTGCACTGCACTCCTCCGTGATCGTACGCATGCCCGAACGAGGGCTGTCAAGGACGGTCCGAGGGGTGGAAGCGGGCCGCCGGCGGCTGTCGGAGAAGTGACAGGAGATCGCAACAGTGCGGAAATGATGGGTGGTTGACGCAGGCGCCGGACGGCTGCTCAACTTGAGGACATGTACGCCGAGCAGCCCCTGGTCACCCGCGACCACATCGACTTCGGTCGGGTGTGGTCCGCGGCGTGTCGCGGCTGACCCGACAGCGGCCCTCCGTCCGGCCCTGATCCCGCTCGGCCCGCTCCCTCGGGGAGTCCTCCCTCGGTACGCCCCGCCCCGGGCCGGGACCGCCGTCCGTATCTGACGGCACATCAGGCAAACGCTGTCTAAGCCGACTTCGCACTGCTCTCCGGCACTCTCCCCGCCCCCGCGCCCGGTTCACGCCCCACGCACCCGTGTCCGCGCCACCGTCACGTGCTCGACGGCCGCCCCGCCGCGGCCGCCTCCGGTATGCCCACCCGCAGCCCACCGGATCCCCGCTCACCCGAAAGGTTCCGCCATGCCCGTCGAATTCCTCGGCATCGCCGCCACCGGCGACGGTTCGGAGACCACTCCGCGCACCACCGCCTCCTTCGACCGCGACTACACCCTGCGGCTGGCCCGGGCGCACGAGGACCACGGCTGGGACCGGGTGCTCTTCGCCTACGCGGCCGGCGCCCCGGAGCCGGCGGCCGCGGCGGCCTTCCTCGCCTCCCACCTCGACCGGCTGCAGATCCTGCTGGCGCACCGCCCGAACGTCTCCTACCCGACCTTCGCCGCCAAGACCTTCGCCACCCTGGACCGGATCAGCGACGGCCGGCTGACCGTGCACTTCATCACCGGCGGCAACGACCACGAGCAGCAGCGCGAGGGCGACTACCTCACCAAGGACCAGCGCTACGAGCGCACCCGCGAGTACATCGGCATCGTGAAGAAGGCCTGGACCAGCCGGGAGCCCTTCGACCACGAGGGCCCGCACTACCGCTTCGCCGACTTCGTCTCGGACGTCTTCCCGGTGCAGCAGCCGCGTCCGGCGGTCTCCTTCGGCGGCTCCTCGGACGCGGCCTACGCGGCCGGCGGCGCCGAGGCGGACATCTACTGCCTCTGGGGCGAGCCGCTGGCCCGTACCGCCGAGCAGATCGAGCGGGTGAAGGAGGCGGCCCGGGCCGCCGGACGGACCGACGTGCCGCGGATCCAGGTGGCGTTCCGGCCGATCATCGCGCCGACCGAGGAGCTGGCCTGGGAGAAGGCGCACCGGACGGTCGCCGCGATCCGGGAGCGCCGGGCCTCGGCACCCGGGGCAGCCGCATCTGGGGCCGTGACACCCGAAAACACCGGCTCCCGGCGGCTGATCGAGATCGCCGAGGCCGGCGAGCGGTACGACCGGGCGCTCTGGACCCCGACCGCCGCGGCCACCGGCGGCGCGGGCAACTCCAACGCGCTGGTCGGCACCCCCGAGACGGTCGCCCAGGCGCTGCTGGACTACTACGACCTCGGCGTGGACATCCTCTCGGCCCGCGGCTACCACCTGCTGGACGACGCGATCGACTTCGGCCGCTACGTCATCCCGATCGTCCGCGAGGAGGTCGCCAAGCGGGACGCCGCGAAGGCCGCCGAGCGGGCGGCCCGGGCCGAGCGCGACCGCCGCCAGCTGATCGCGGTGCAGGCGTGAGCACGGCACCCGCGGTCGAGTTCCGCCGGGTCACGGTCGACGACCCGCTGGTCGAGCCGCTGCTGCGCGAACTCACCCACGAGTACGTCACCCGGTACGGCCCGGAGGCGCACCGGGAGATGAGCCGCTACCCGGGCGAGGCCTTCGCCGAGCCGCACGGCGTGCTGCTGCTCCTGCTGGAGGACGGCGAGCCGGTGGCCGGCGGCGCGTACAAGCGCTACGACGGGCGCACCGCCGAGGTGAAGCGGATGTGGACGCACTCCGCGCACCGCCGCCGCGGCCTGGCCCGCCGGGTGCTGGCCGAACTGGAGCGGACGGCGGCCGCGGCCGGCTACGCCCGGCTCTACCTCACCACCGGCCCGCGCCAGCCCGAGGCCAGGGGCCTCTACCTGGCCGCCGGGTACACCCCGCTGTTCGACGTCACCGCCGATCCGCTGACGATCGGCCCGCTGCCGTTCGAGAAGGACCTCCCGGTCCTCGCCCGGACCCCCTGAAGCCCTGGGTCCTGGAGCCCAGCCCGCCCTGAAGACCCGCTGACCCCCGCGAACCCCCGTTCCGAAAGGCCCCCCGTGAGAACCACCACCGTCCGCCGCCGCCTGCTCGCGGCCACCGCCCTGCTGCCGGTCCTGGCGCTGGCCGCCTGCGGTTCGGACCCGAAGATCGCGGGCGCGGCGGGGGCGGGCGGTCCGGCCGCCTCCGCCACAGAGGACGTCGTCGCCGCGGTGGCCAGGTCGGAGGCCGCGGCCGCGCTGCTGCCCGAGGAGGTCCGCAGGGCCGGCACGGTGAAGTTCGGCTCCTCCTTCGGCGCGGCGCCCACCGCGTTCTACGTCGACCAGGTCAGCAAGAAGCCCGCCGGGATCGACGTGGACTTCACCGACGCGGTGGCCAAGGTGCTCGGCCTGACCGTGGAGCGGCAGGAGGCCGCGTTCGAGACCATCCTGCCCGCCCTGGACAGCGGGAAGTTCGACGTCGGCACCGGCAACTTCGGGGTCACCGCGGCCCGGCTGAAGACCATCGACTTCGTCACCTACATCGACGACGGCCAGGGCTTCGCGGTGAAGAAGGACAACACCGCGCTGCAGCCGGTCACCGACCTGGTCCAGCTGTGCGGGCTGACCGTCGGCACCGGCGCCGGCACCACCTTCGAGACCACCCTCAACAGCCGGAAGAACGTCTGCACCGACGCCGGGAAGAAGCCGTACGAGGTCAAGGCGTTCAGCGAGAGCGGCGCCCTGCTGACCAGCCTCCAGCAGGGCCGGGTGGACATCGAGATGTCCACCATCAACGGCCTGCGCCACCAGGCCGCGCAGGAGGCCTCCGGGACCCGCTTCCTGGGCGAGTTCCACCGCCTCGACGTGGGCTTCGCCTTCAAGAAGGGCTCGAAGCTCACCCCGGCCTTCCAGGCGGCGGTCAACCAGCTGATCAAGGACGGGACGTACGAGCGGATCCTGCGCAAGTGGGGGGTCGCCGACTCGGCGATCAAGGAGTCGCAGATCAGCCCGCCCGAGCACGCGTGAACGCCGGCCCCGGTCCGACGCCAGGCCCAAGGAGCCTCCGATGACCCTCACCACCGACACCGCCGCGGCCCGCCCCAGACCCGCGGCCGCCGCCGACCACGACCACGGCCACGACCTCGACCTCGACGAGCTGGCCGGTCTGCGGACCGTCCCCGCCCGGCACCCCTGGCGCTGGGCGGCCGGGATCGCCGCGCTGGTCGTCCTCGCCCAGTTCGCCCACGGCCTGGCCACCAACCCCGGCTGGGACTGGGCCACCTTCCGGGTCTACTTCACCGCCGACACGATCCTCCAGGCGATCGGCCGGACCCTCGAACTCACCGCCTACGGAACGGTGCTGGGCTTCCTGCTGGGCGCCGGGGTGGCCGCGATGCGGCTGTCCCGCAGCGCGGTGCTGCGGTCGATCGCCTGGGCGTACGTCTGGGTGTTCCGCTCGATCCCGCTGATCGTCCAGCTGGTCTTCTGGTTCAACCTCTCGTACCTGTACAAGCGGTTCGGGTTCGGCATCCCCTTCGGCCCGACCTTCGGCGACTTCGAGACGGTCGGCGTGCTCGGCGCCCTCGGGGCCGCGGTGCTCGGCCTCGGGCTGCACCAGGCCGCGTTCGCCGCCGAGATCATCCGCGGCGGCATCATCGCGGTGGACGCCGGCCAGCGGGAGGCCGCCGCCGCGCTCGGCATCCCGCGGTGGCGGCAGGCCCGGCGGATCGTGCTGCCGCAGGCCATGCGGGGCATCCTGCCGGCCGCCGCCAACGAGGTGATCTCGCTGCTCAAGGGCACCTCGGTGGTCTATGTGATGGCCATCGGCGAGCTCTTCTACCAGACCCAGGTGATCTACGGCCGGACCGGCCGGGTGGTGCCGCTGCTGATGGTCGCCACCGTCTGGTACGTGGTGCTGACCACGGTGCTCTCGATCGGCCAGTACTACGTGGAACGCCACTTCGCCCGGGGCGCGCAGCGCACCCCGCCGCCCACCCCGCTGCAGCGGGTCCGGGCCTTCGTCCACAGCCTGCCGGACCGCACCCGGCCCGCCGCCCGCACCTCCGGAGGACAGTCGTGACCACCCTGACGAAGACCGGGCCGGCCGGGGCCGCCCCGATGGTGCGGGTCCGCGGCCTGCACAAGAGTTTCGGCCGGCTGGAGGTGCTGCGCGGGGTCGACCTGGACGTTCCGGCGGGCTCGGTGACCGTGGTCCTCGGCCCGTCCGGCTCCGGCAAGTCCACCCTGCTGCGGGCGATCAACCACCTGGAGAAGCTGGACCGCGGCCACGTCGCGATCGACGGCGAGCTGATCGGCTACCGGCGCGCCGGGGACCGGCTGTACGAGCTCAAGGAGCGCGAGGTGCTGCGCCAGCGCACCGGCATCGGCTTCGTGTTCCAGAACTTCAACCTGTTCCCGCACCTCACCGTGCTGGAGAACCTGGTCGAGGCGCCGGTCGCCGCGCTGCGCCGGCCCCGGGCCGAGGCGAGGGCGACGGCCCTGGCGCTGCTGGAGCGGGTCGGGCTGGCCGACAAGGCGGCCGCCTACCCCCGGCAGCTGTCCGGCGGGCAGCAGCAGCGGGTGGCGATCGCCCGGGCGCTGGCGCTGGAGCCGAAGGTGCTGCTGTTCGACGAGCCGACCTCGGCGCTCGACCCGGAGCTGGTCGGCGAGGTGCTGGACGTCATCAAGGACCTGGCCCGCAGCGGCACCACGATGATCGTGGTCACCCACGAGATCGGATTCGCCCGCGAGGTCGCCGACACCGTGGTCTTCATGGACGGCGGCGTGGTGGTCGAGCAGGGCCCGCCGGCCGAGGTGCTGGATCGGCCGCGGCAGGAACGCACCCGGGCCTTCCTCGCCAAGGTCCTCTGAGCCCTTCCCCTCCCTTCCCCTTTCCTTTCCTCTCCCCGTTTCCTCTCCCCGTTCCACCTTCACCGAGCAGGAGTTCCGCCATGTCCCTACCCCGTCGCGCCCTCGTGGGCCCGGCCGCCGCGCTCGCCGCCACCCTCGTCCTGGCCGGCTGCGGCAGCGGTGCCACGGGCGCCGCGGCGGAACTCGCCCCGGCCAAGGGCAGCACCGCGCCGGACGGCACCGTGGTCAACCTCTCGCCGAACCAGAACCGGGTCACCACGCCCAAAGTCGACGCGATCGCCGCGCTGGTCCCGGAGGAGATCAGAAAGAAGGGGACGCTGACCGTCGTCGACTCGATCGGCTCCACCCCGCCGCTGGACTTCTACGCCAACGACGACAAGACCATCATCGGCGTCGAGCCCGACATCGCCACCCTGATCGGCGGGGTGCTCGGCCTCAAGGTCGAGTTCAACCCGGTCTCCTGGGAGAACATCTTCGTCGGCCTGGACAGCGGCAAGTACGACGTGGGCCTGTCCAACATCACCGTCACCGAGGCGCGCAAGGAGAAGTACGACTTCGCCACCTACCGGCTGGACGTCCTGGGCTTCGAGACGAAGAAGGGCAGCGGCCTCAAGGTCGCCGGCCCCAAGGACCTCGCGGGCAAGTCGGTCGGCGTCGCCACCGGCACCAACCAGGAGAAGCTGCTGGTCGCCTGGAGCGAGGAGGACGTGCGCAACGGCCTCAAGCCGATCGACATCAAGTACTTCCAGGGCACCGACTACTTCCTGGCGCTCTCCTCCGGCCGGATCGAGGTCTACACCGGCCCCAACCCCAGCCTGTCCTTCCACGCCGTGCAGACCGGCGAGACCGAGGTCGTCGGCACCTACTCGGGCGGCGGGGCCGACGTCCTGGGCAAGATCGCGGCGACCACCAGGAAGGACAACGGCCTGGTCAAGGCCCTCAACGCGGCGATCGACGAGGTGATCAGGAACGGCACGTACGGGCAGGTGCTCAAGCGCTGGGGCCTGGACAACGAGGCGGTGAAGGCCTCCGAGGTCAACCCGCCCGGCCTGCCCAAGCCCAAGCCGTAGTCCGGTCCGGGCCGGCACCGCGCGCCGGCCCGGACCGGCACTCCGGTCCGGGCCGCGCGCAGGACCGGTGCCGGCCGTGACGACATCCGGAAGGGCCGGTCCGGGCTCGTTCACCCGTTCGTCCCCGCCCGCCGCTATGGTGACCCCTCCGACGGCGAACGCCGGGCGGGCGCGGTCGAGTTGGGGGAGGGCATGGAGAAGGGCGAGGTGCTCGGCGGTCGGTTCCGGCTGGAGGAGCGGCTGGGCAGGGGCGGCTTCGGCGTGGTCTGGCGGGCGACCGACACGACCTTCGACCGGCAGGTCGCGGTGAAGGTGCTGCTCGCCGAGCACGCCACCGACCGGGAGGCGGTCAGCCGGTTCGTCCGCGAGGCCAAGGCGGCCGGCGGCCTCAACAACCCGCACATCGTGACCGTGTACGACTACGGGTGGACCGAGGCCGGCTCCGGGAAGACCCCGTACCTGGTGATGGAGCTGGTCCGCGGCCGGGCGCTGTCCGACGTGCTCAAGGGCGGCCTGCCGGACCACGCCAAGGGGCTGCGCTGGATGCGGCACGTCTGCAAGGCGCTGGAGGCCGCGCACAGTTCGGGCATCGTCCACCGGGACATCAAGCCCGAGAACGTGATGATCGCCGGGGAGGGGGAGCGGGGCAAGGTCCTGGACTTCGGCATCGCGCGGCTGGTCACCCAGACCGTCCGGCTCACCTCCACCGGCAACGTGGTCGGCACCGTCCCGTACCTCGCGCCCGAGTGCTGGTCCGGCGGCGTGGTGGACGGCCGGGCCGACCTCTACGCGCTCGGCGTCATGCTGTACGAGGTCTGCACCGGCGGGCGGCCGTTCCGCGCCGCCTCGGCCGCCGAGTACATGTACAAGCACCTGGAGGAGGTCCCGCCCCGGGTGCGCAGCAAGGACCCGGCGCTGGCCGAGCTGGTCGCCCGGCTGCTCGCCAAGCGGCCCCAGGACCGCCCGGCCGACGCCGCCGAGGTGCTGGAGCTGCTGCGGACGGTCCGGCCGGGGATGCTGCGCCCGGACGACCCCAGCCCCGAGCAGCTGCGCCGGCGGGCCGACCGGGCCTGGCAGCACGGTGTGGCGGGGGAGCCGGCCGAGGCGGTGGAGATCCTCACCGGCCTCGTCCCCGACTTCGCCCGGATCTGCGGCCCGGCCGACCCGAGGACCCTGCGCACCTGCCACGACCTGGCCCTCTGGCTGGCCCGGGACGGCAGCCCGGGGGCCGCGGTCGACCTGCTGGACGAGCTGACCCAGGTGCCGGGCGCCACCCCGGAGGCCCGGGCGGACGCGCGGCGCGACCTCGCGCACTGGCAGCGGCAGGTCGCCCGGCTCGGCCGGGGCCGGGCGCGGGCGCTGACCCTGGGGGTGCTGCTGGGCGGCTGAACCGTCCCGGGGTGCGGGGCGGGCGGCTGAACCGCCCGGGCGCGGGGCCCGGTGCCGGACCGCCGGTTGTCAACCGTGCGGCCGCCCGATCCGGGCCCCGGTCCGGGCCGGGAATCGGGAGGATTTCGCCGATCGGAACGGTCTGGTCCGCCGCCCCGCGGCGTTGGTATACCTCGTTGCCAGACTCGGGAGCGGTGTCCGTGCCGCCCCGGTGAGCTGCGACGAAAGGCTGGTGACGGATCGATGAAGCTCCTTCGCGTCGGACCCCTTGGCGCCGAGCGCCCGGTCGTGCTGGGTGAGGACGGCACCGCGTACGACCTCTCCGGGCGGGCCCGCGACCTCGACGGGTCCTTCCTGGCCGGGCTGGACCCGGCCGCGCTGGCCGGGGACGTCGCCGCCGGCGTCCTGCCGGTGGTGGACCTGGCCGGGCAGCGCGTGGGCGCGCCGGTGGCCCGGCCGGGCAAGGTGGTCGGCATCGGGCTCAACTACCGCGACCACGCGGCCGAGGCCGGGGCCGCGATCCCGGCCGAGCCGGTGATCTTCCTCAAGCCGAGCTCCACGGTGGTCGGCCCGTACGACGAGGTGCTGGTGCCGCGCGGCGGCGAGAAGACCGACTACGAGGCCGAGCTGGCCGTGGTGATCGGCCGGACCGCCCGCTACCTGGAGTCGCACGCCGAGGCCGCCGGGGTGATCGCCGGCTACACGATCGCCAACGACGTCACCGAGCGGGCCTTCCAGTTCGAGCGCGGCGGCCAGTGGGACAAGGGCAAGTCGGCGGAGACCTTCACCCCGCTCGGGCCCTGGCTGGTCACCGCCGACGAGGTGGCGGACCCGCAGGCCCTGGGGCTGCGGCTCTGGGTCAACGGCGAGCGGCGGCAGCACGGCAGCACCGCGGAGATGATCTTCCCGGTGCTCGAACTGGTCCGCTACGCCAGTCAGTTCATGGTGCTGGAGCCCGGCGACGTGATCGTCACCGGCACCCCGGCCGGTGTCACCCTGGGCCGTCCCGGCACGCCGTTCCTCGCCCCGGGCGACGTCGTCGAGATCGAGATCGACGGCCTCGGCCGCCAGCGCCAGGTGCTCGGCAAGGCCTGACCCGCAGGGCCCCGACCCTTGGCACGGGGGTCGGGTCCACGTCGGTTCCACGTCGGGTCCATTTCGGTTCCACGCCCTGTCCTAGTGAGGCTCCAGGACCTCCCGCAGCCGCGCGGCCCGCGGCGCCCCCGGGCCCTCCAGCGCGAGCACTCCCGCCAGCACCTGCGCCGTCTGCGGGTCGTGCAGTGCCGTCGCCGCCGCCATCGCGGTGAACTGGTCCACCAGCCAGTCGCGCAGCTCGGCCACCGGCAGCGCGCGCCCCTCGTCCAGCCAGCTCAGCGACGCCCCCTCGACCACCGCGATCCAGGAGCGCACCAGCAGCGTCAGGCGCGGCCCGGCCTCCCGCACGCCCAGGTGGCGCAGCGTGCGCCGGAGCGCGGCCCGGCGGACGTCGTCCACGATCGCCGAGGTACGGGCCGTCTCCACCACCGAACCGCCGCGCAGCAGCGCCGAGTAGCCGGCGTCGTGCTCGGCCACGAAGGCGAAGTAGGCGTCCAGCACGGCGGACAGCTGCTCGGACGGTGTCCCGGCCGGCGGGACGGCGAAGCGGCCGGTCAGCTCGTCGGCCGCGGTGCGCAGCGCGGCCTCGTACAACTGCTGCTTGCCGCCCGCGAAGTAACGGTAGACCAGCGGGCGGGAGGCCCCGGCGGCCTCGGCGACGTCGTCCAGGCTCACCTCCTCGGGCGGCCGGGAGGCGAACAGCTCCAGGGCGACCGCGATCAGCTGCTCGCGCCGCTGCTGGACCGGCAGCCGCCGGTAGCCGGTGCGGCGCGGGCGCGGCCCGGGCAGGGCCGGGGCGGGCGGGGCCGTGGCGGCCGGGGCCGGGGCGGGCACCTGGTCGGATGCCGGTGTGGGGCGGGCTTCCATGGCCGTCAGCGTAATGGGCGCCGGACCGATCGGATCCTGTCGCGGCCGAACGGATTTTCCCGCTCCGGCCTCCCGTACGCGCCGGTGGATGCCGGTGGCAAAGGGGTTGCAAACGGGCCGCGCCACGAAATGATGTCCGGATGGTTGAAGAACTGATCACCGCGGACGGCGGCACCCCGCGCCGCATCGCGGACGACTACGTCCGCGCCCTGGCCGAGCTCGACCCGCTGACCGCGGTCTACCTCGGCCTCAACCCGGAGGACGACCGGCTGCCCGACCTCTCCCCGGCCGGTCGCGCCGCGATCGCCGACCTCGGCCGCCGCACCCTGGCGCGGCTCGACGAGGCCGAGCGCGCCGGTCTCGCCGAGGACGAGTCCGAGCGCCGCTGCGCCCGGCTGCTGCGCGAGCGGCTGACCGCCGAACTGGCCGTCCACGACGCGGGGGAGGACTTCCGCGCGGTCCGCAACCTGGCCTCCCCGGTGCACGACCTGCGGGAGTCCTTCACCCTGATGGCCACCGGCACCGAGGCCGAGTGGGAGGTGGTCGGCCGCCGGCTGGCGAAGGTCCCGGTCGCGCTGGAGCAGTACCGGCAGACCCTGGCCGAGGGCATCGAGCGCGGCCTGCTGTCCGGCCCGCGCCAGGTGACCACGGTGGTCGGGCAGATCGCCGAGTGGCTGGAGGGTGAGGTGACGGGCGGATGGTTCGGCCAGTTCGTCCAGGACGCCCCGGAGTCCCTGCGCGCCGAGCTGTCCGGGCACGCGGTGGCCGCCTCCGAGGGGCTGGCCGCGCTGCGCGACTGGCTGCGCGACGTGTACGGCCCGGCCGCCGCCGGCACCCCGGACGCGGTGGGCCGCGAGCGCTACCGCCGGTGGGTCCGCTACTGGGCCGGCGCCGACCTGGACCTGGACGAGGCCTACGCCTGGGCCTGGACGGAGTTCCACGACCTGCTCGCCCAGATGCGCGTCGAGGCCGAGAAGGTCCTCCCGGGCGCCGACCCGATGGCGGCGATGGCCTGGCTGGGCACCGAGGGCCCGGCCGTCGAGGGCGCCGAGGGCATCCGGGAGCACCTGCAGGGCCTGATGGACCAGGCGGTCCGGGACCTCCAGGGCGTCCACTTCGACCTGGCCGAGCCGATCACCCGGGTCGAGTCGAAGATCGCCCCGGCCGGCAGCGCCGCCGCGCCGTACTACACCCCGCCGTCGCTGGACTTCACCCGCCCCGGGCGGACCTGGCTGCCGCTGCTGGGCCGGGAGCGCTTCCCGCTCTGGGACCTGGTGTCGATCTGGTACCACGAGGGCGTGCCGGGCCACCACCTGCAGCTCGCGCAGTGGAACCACGTCGCGGACCGGCTCTCCACCTACCAGGTGAGCCTCGGCGGGGTCAGCGCCAACCTGGAGGGCTGGGCGCTGTACGCCGAGCGCCTGATGGACGAGCTCGGCTACCTCACCGACCCGGGCCACCGCCTCGGTTACCTCAACGCGCAGATGATGCGGGCGCTGCGGGTCATCGTCGACATCGGTATGCACGCGGGCCTGGACTTCCCGGCGGACTCCCCGTACGAGCCGGGCGCGCCGGTCAGCCCGGAGCACGCCCGCGAGTTCTTCGGCCGCTACTGCGGCCTGACCGACGACTTCCTGGACAGCGAGCTGGTCCGCTACCTGGGCATGCCCGGCCAGGCGATCGGCTACAAGCTCGGCGAGCGCGCCTGGCTGCGCGGCCGGGCGGCGGCGAAGGCGGCGCACGAGGCGCGCGGCGAGGAGTTCGACCTCAAGGCCTGGCACATGGCGGCGCTCTCGCAGGGCTCGCTGGGGCTGGACGACCTGGTCGAGGAGCTCTCGGCGCTGTAGGAGGCACGGAGGACCGGGCGCGGAGAACCAGGTCCCGGGGGCTCGTCCCGGAGTCCCAGGGGCCTGGTTCTTTTGTCCCAAAAGTCCGATTTGGCAATATTTTTCCTTGCCATCGCGTCGGGCCCGGGTATTGGCTGGAAGGCGACTGCGTGACCTCTCCGCCACACTCCGGAAGGTTCGATCAGTGACTGCCCAAGCTGCCACCGGTCATGAGGGCACGGACAGCCGACGCTGGTGGGCGTTGGCCGTCATCGCCGTCGCCCAACTCATGATCGTCCTCGACATCACCATCGTGAACATCGCGCTGCCGTCGGCCCAGAAGGACCTGGGGATCTCCGACGCCGACCGGCAGTGGATGATCACCGCCTACACGCTCGCCTTCGGTGGCCTGCTCCTGCTCGGCGGCCGACTGGGCGACCTCTTCGGACGCAAACGCGTCTTCACCGTCGGCCTGCTGGGCTTCGCCCTCGCCTCGGCCATCGGCGGTGCGGCCGTCACCCCGGCCATGCTGTTCGGCGCCCGGGCCCTGCAGGGCGCGTTCGGCGCGCTGCTCGCCCCCTCCGCGCTGGGGCTGCTCTCGACGACCTTCTCCGACCCCAGGGAGCGCAGTACGGCCTTCGGCATCTTCGGCGCGATCGCCGGCAGCGGCGCCGCGATCGGTTTCATCACCGGCGGCGTGCTGACCGAGTACCTGGACTGGCGCTGGTGCCTGTTCGTCAACACCCCGATCGCGATCGCCACCGCCTTCGCCGCCCGCTGGGTGCTCGCCCGCGACCACGTCGCCAAGGGGCGGCGGATCAAGCTGGACCTGCCGGGGGCGCTGCTCGGGTGCACCGGCCTGCTCGCCATCGTGTTCGGCACCTCCGAGGCCGTGACCCGGGGCTGGGTCGACTGGCTGGTGCTGGGCGCACTGGGGCTCGGCGTCGTGCTGCTCGCGGCCTTCGTCCTGGTCGAGAAGCGCACCGACCACGCGCTGCTGCCGCTGCACATCGTCGGTGAACGCAACCGCGGCGGCGCCGCGCTCTCGGTCGGCCTGGCCATGGTCGGCATGTTCGGCCTGTTCCTGTTCCTGACCTACTACCTCCAGGTGATCAAGCACTTCTCGCCGGTGATGTCCGGGGTCTCGTTCCTGCCGATGACCGCCGCGATCATCATCAGTTCGACGGGCTTCGCGGCCCGGCTGATGACCAGGGTGCCGTCCCGGAACCTGATCGCCCCCGGTCTGCTGCTCGCCGCGGGCGGCATGGCCTGGCTGACCCAGATGAAGGTGGACAGCCCGTGGGCCGCCATGGTGCTGCCGGCCCAGCTGTTGCTCGGCTTCGGCATGGGCCTGGTGTTCATGCCGTCGATGAGCCTGGCCACCCTGGGGGTCGCCCCGAACGAGGCGGGCGCCGCGTCGGCCACCATCAACTCGGCCCAGCAGGTGGGCGGTTCCTTCGGTACGGCGCTGCTGAACACCATCGCGGCCAGTGCCACCGCGACCTATCTGTCCAGCCGGATCGCCTCCGATCCGGCGGTGCAGGCCCACGGCGCGGTGCACGGCTACGCGGTCGCCACCTGGGTGGCGATGGGGGTGCTGATCCTCGCCGCGCTGGTCGCGTTCCTGATGATCAACCACCGTCCGGCGCCCGGTGAGGCGACCGGCGTCCAGGGCGGCGCGGAACTTGTCACGGAACCCGTCGCGCAACCGGTCGCGGAAACCGCCGGGGGAGCCACCGCCGTACGGGCCGTGGACGGGCGGCCGAGCCCGCGCGAGGCCGCCATGGCCGACGTCAAGGCCAACGTCCGGGCCGGCGGCGAGGTGCGGACGGAGGCGGGGGCGGAGCGGCCACCGACCGATTGAAAAGTTGCAGCAAGGTCTTGCAGTCAACCTCCGGCGCCTGCTTGACTCCTGGCCACCGTCCAGGGATCAAGGAGGCGCCGCCGTGCTGCCCGAGACCACGCCGTCCACGGCCACGCCGCCCGGGTCCGCCGCGCCCGAGTTCGACCTGCTGGTCGTCGGCGGCGCCGGGGTGGACAGCATCGTCCGGGTCGAGCGGCTGGAGATCCCGCCCGGCGACTCGCGGTCCGTCGGCCCGGTGCGCGACTACGTCGGCCACACCGGCAACGGCGTCGCCCTCGGCGCCCACCACCTCGGCCTGCGCACCGCCTTCCTCGACTTCCTCGGCGAGGACCCGCAGGGCGACCTGGTCCGCGCCGCCTACCGGCGCCACGGCCTGCACTTCGCCCACCTGGTGAGCCCGCACGGCACCCCGCGCGGGATCAACCTGGTGGACGCGGCCGGCCGCCGGTTCTCCTTCTACGACGGCCGCCACCCCGCCGACCTGCGGCTGCCGCGCGACTTCTACCTGCCGTACGCCGAGCGCAGCCGGCACGTCCACCTGTCCATCACCGGCGTCAACCGGGACATGTACGCGGACCTGCACCGGCTCGGCCGCACCACCTCCACCGACCTGCACGACTGGGACGGCGCCGACCCGCACCACCGCGACTACGCGCTCGGCTCCGACCTGGTCTTCCTCTCGGTGGCCGGCTGCCGCGGCCGGCACGAGGAGGTGATGCGCGCGATCCTCGCCGAGGGCCGGGCGCGGCTGGTCGTCGCCACCGCGGGCGCCGAGGGCTGCCACCTGCTCACCCGGGACGACCGGACGCCGCACCACCTGCCCGCCGTCGACCCGGGCCGCCCGGTGGTGGACACCAACGGCGCCGGGGACGCCTTCGTCTCCGGCTTCCTGCACGCCTGGTTCCGCGGCCGCCCGCCGCTGGACTGCGCCCGGGCCGGCTCGGTGGCCGGAGCCTTCGCCTGCACCGCCGCCGGGACGCACACGGCCTTCCTCGGGGCGGCGGAACTGGAGGCCGCGCTCGCGCGGTTCCGGCCGGAGTGACGGATTTCTCATCGAGCTCCAAGCCGCCGGTAACGACCTTTGCAGGCAACTCCGTCATAGTCGTTGACCGAGCACCGCCACCGACCGACGGCAGGAGTAGCAGGAACATGGGTCAGCACCGCCGTCCGAAGCCGAGCCGTCGTCGACTTCTGGCCCCGACCCTGTTCACCGGGCTCTCGGCCGTGGTGGTGGCCGCGGTGGTCGCCGGGACGCACGGGCTGGACCTGTCCGACGCGACGGCCGCCGGGAAGGCCGCCGGGAAGGCCGCCCGCTCCACCCGGGCCGCCGTCGCGCCCGCGCCGGTCCCCACCACGGCGGCCGCCCCGGTCGCCGCCCCCACGCCGACCGACGGCCCGACCCCGGCGCCGAGCCCGACCGACCTGCCCGCGCCCACCGACACCCCGGCGGCCGCCACCCCGACGGCCGGTGCGACCACCGCCCCCGGCACCACCGCGCCCGCCCCCGCCGACGCGCGCGAAACCGCCACCGTCGGCGCCCTGTTCGGCGGTTCGGTGGCGGCCGGCAACCACTTCTGCACCGCCAGCGTGCTGCACAGCGCCACCGGCAACCTGCTGCTGACCGCCGCGCACTGCCTCAGCAGCACCGACGGCGTCACCTTCGCCCCGGGCTACCGCGACGGCTCCGCCCCGTACGGCACCTGGCAGGTGACCGCGATCCACACCACGAGCAACTGGGCCCAGAAGGGCGACGTGGACGAGGACTTCGCGATCCTGGAGACCGCCCCCAGCAACGGCCGCAAGGTCGAGGACGTGGTCGGCGGCAACCACCTGGGCACCGACGAGCCGTTCGACGCCACCGTCCGCCTCTACGGCTACCCCGCCGACGCCGAGGAGCCGAACCTCTGCACCAACACCACCGCCCGGCAGAGCGCCTACCAGCGGGCCGTCCAGTGCCCGTCCTACCCGGCCGGCACCAGCGGCGGCCCCTGGATCAGCGCGGCCACCGGCGACGTGATCGGCGCCATCGGCGGCTACCAGCAGGGCGGCGACACCGACGACGTGTCCTACAGCGCCTACTTCGACCACACCATCGCGGCCCTCTACACCCAGGCCGAGACCGCCGCGTCCTGACCCCGGGGGCGTCCTGCCCGGGGGTGCGGGCGAGCCGCCTCCGGACATGACGAAGGCCCAGATCCGTGGATCAACTCCACTGATCTGGGCCCTGATTGCACTTGCTGCGAAGTGCCCCCGGTAGGATTCGAACCTACGCACCCGCCTCCGGAGGGCGGTGCTCTATCCCCTGAGCTACGGGGGCCTGTCGGCCTGTCGGTGGCTCGCGCTTCCGACGTGGAGAACACTACCAGGCCCGGGCCGTGGTCCGCGCACAGGTTTCCGGGAAGATCGTCGGGGCCCGGAAGATCGTTGGGGTGGAAGGCCGTCGGGGCGGCGGCGGGCCCGCGGCGGAGCGGAAGTGTCCAAAGGCCGGACGGGGCGGTGGGGCCGCGGATAACCTCGGTGAGGTGTCGGGAGTGTCCGGGCGGGTCCTCGTGGTGGACGACAACGAGGTGATCCGCCAGCTGATCAGGGTCAACCTGGAGCTCGAGGGCTTCGAGGTGGTGACCGCCGCCGACGGCGCCGAGTGCCTGGAGGTCATCCGCCGGGTGAAGCCCGACGTGGTGACGCTGGACGTGATGATGCCGCGGCTGGACGGCCTGCGGACGGCGGCCCGGCTGCGGGCGACGCCGGACACCCGCCGGCTGCCGATCGCGATCGTGAGCGCCTGCACCCCGGCGGACCTGGACCTGGGGGAGACCGTTGGGGTGGACGGCTACCTCGGCAAGCCCTTCGACCCGGCCGACCTGGTGGCCCTGGTCCGCCGCCTGATGCGGCTCGGCGGCGAACTGGCCGGGGAGGTCGGCGGTGAACGCGACGGCGGGTTCGGCGGCGGGGCCGGCGGGCAGCGCGGCGGGCGCCCCGGGGGGTTTCGCCCTGAGCGAACAGAGCGGACGGATCGCGGCTGAGACCCCGGGCCGGACGGCGCGTCGGCGCCCCCGGGCGTCTCAACCGGTAAACCGAGTGGCGGGCGGGCACCCCGTCTCGCCTACGCTTGGCGTCGTGACCCCCGCAGACCTTTCCCAGGCAATCCAGGCCGCAGTGAGCTCCGCCGTCGAGGCGGGCGAGCTGGCCGTCGCCGTGCCCGAGCACGTGACGGTCGAACGGCCCAAGAACAGGGACCACGGCGACTACGCGACCAACGTGGCCCTCCAGCTCGCCAAGGCGGCCGGCAAGCCGCCGCGAGCCGTTGCCGAACTGCTGGCCGAGCGCCTGCGAGGGATCACCGGCGTCGCCAAGGTCGACATCGCCGGTCCGGGCTTCCTGAACATCACCCTGGACACCGCCACCGCCGGTGCGCTCGCCCGCACCGTCGTCGAGGCGGGCGAGGCCTACGGCCGCAACGACGCCCTCAAGGGCCTGAAGATCAACCTGGAGTTCGTCTCCGCCAACCCGACCGGCCCGATCCACATCGGCGGCGTCCGCTGGGCCGCCGTCGGCGACTCGATGGCGCGCGTGCTGCGGGCCTCCGGTGCCGACGTCACCACCGAGTACTACCTCAACGACGCCGGCGTGCAGATCAGCAAGTTCGCCGCCTCGCTCCAGGCCGCCGCGAACGGCCGCGAGGTGCCCGAGGGCGGCTACGTCGGCGAGTACATCGTCGACATCGCCAAGGCGCTCACCGACGCGATCCCGGGCGTGCTCGACCTGCCCGAGGCCGAGCAGCTGGAGGTCTTCCGCACCGAGGGCCTCAAGCTCATGGTGGCCGAGATCAAGCGCTCGATGGACGAGTTCGGCACCCACTTCGACGTGTGGTTCTCGGAGAAGACGCTGCACGACTCGGGCGCCGTCGAGAAGGCCATCGAGCGGCTGCGCGAGCAGGGCCACGTCTTCGAGCAGGACGGTGCCGTCTTCCTGCGCACCACCGACTTCGGCGACGACAAGGACCGCGTCCTGATCAAGGCCGACGGCGACAAGACCTACTTCGCCGCCGACGCCGCGTACTACCTGTCCAAGCGGGACCGCGGCGCCGAGGTCGCGCTCTACATGCTGGGCGCCGACCACCACGGGTACGTCAACCGCCTCAAGGCCATCTCGGCCTGCGCGGGCGACGACATGGACCACAACATCGAGGTGAAGATCGGCCAGTTCGTGAAGATGCTTCGCGACGGCGAAGAGGTCCGCATGTCCAAGCGCGCGGGCAACATCATCACGATCGACGACGTCGTCGAGTGGATCGGCGTGGACGCGGCCCGCTACACCCTGGCGCGCTCCTCCACGGACTCGACGATCACGCTGGACATCAACGTCCTCACCAGCCAGACCAACGAGAACCGGGTCTTCTACGTCCAGTACGCGCACGCCCGGATGTCCTCGCTGCGGCGCAAGGCCGCGGACATGGGCATCACGCGCGCGGCGGACTACAAACCCGAGCTGCTGAGCACGGAGTGGGAGAACGAGCTGCTGGGCAAGCTCGCCGAGTTCCCCGGCGTGCTCGCCGAGGCCGGCCAGTTCCGCCAGCCGCACCGGGTCGCCGTGTACCTGGAGGGCCTGGCCGCCGCGTACCACCGCTTCTGGGACAACTGCCCGGTCCTGCCCAAGGGCGACGACGAGGTCACGGACCTCACGCACGCCCGCCTCTGGCTGGTCGAGGCGACGCGCACCGTGCTCGCCAACGGCCTCACGCTCCTGGGCGTGACGGCGCCCGAGCGGATGTAAGCACCACCCCCAAGCGCACAGCGGGGGCGGCTGACGGTCAACGAGGACCGTCGCCGCCCCTCGCCATAGGTCAAGGAAGAAGTTCAGAGAGACATGAGTCGCTCCGCACACCCCGCTGGCCCCCGCCACGGTGACGTCCTGCCCGAGGGCCACTACCAGGCCCCGCCGACCGACCTGAACGCGCTCGACCCCAAGGTCTGGTCGTGCACCGTCACCCGCGACGCCGAGGGCGTGGCCACGGTCGGCGGGATCGACGTCAAGCGGCTGGCCGCCGAGTTCGGCACCCCGGCCTACGTGCTGGACGAGGACGACTTCCGCGGCCGGGCGCGCGCCTGGCGGGACGCCTTCGGCGCCGACGCGGACGTCTACTACGCCGGAAAGGCGTTCCTCTCCAAGGCGGTCGTGCGCTGGCTGCACGAGGAGGGCCTCAACCTCGACGTGTGCAGCCCGGGCGAGCTGGCGGTGGCGCTGGCCGCCGGGATGCCGCCGGAGCGGATCGCGCTGCACGGCAACAACAAGTCGGTGGACGAGCTCGAGCACGCGGTGAAGACCGGCGTCGGGCACATCGTGGTCGACTCGTTCGAGGAGATCGAGCGGCTCGCCGGGATCGCCGCCCGCCAGGGCGTGCGCCAGCAGGTGCTGATCCGGGTCACCGTCGGCGTCGAGGCGCACACCCACGAGTTCATCGCCACCGCGCACGAGGACCAGAAGTTCGGCCTCTCGCTCACCGGGGGTACGGCCGCCGAGGCGGTGCGCCGGGTGCTCGCGCGGGACAGCCTGGAACTGCGCGGCATCCACTCGCACATCGGCTCGCAGATCTTCGACACGGCGGGCTTCGAGGTGGCCGCCCGCCGGGTGGTCGGCCTGCTGGCGCTGATCCGTGACGAGCACGGCGTCCAGCTGCCCGAGATCGACCTCGGCGGCGGCCTCGGCATCGCGTACACCAGCGAGGACGACCCGCGCGAGCCGGCCGAGATCGCGGCCGCGCTGGCCGACATCGTCCGCCGCGAGTGCGCCGCCGCGAACCTGGACGCGCCCCGGCTGAGCGTGGAGCCGGGCCGCGCGATCGTCGGCCCGACGGCGTTCACGCTGTACGAGGTCGGCACCGTCAAGCCGCTGGAGGGCCTGCGCACCTACGTCAGCGTGGACGGCGGCATGTCCGACAACATCCGCACCGCGCTGTACGACGCCGAGTACTCGGTGGCCCTGGTGTCGCGCACCAGCGACGCCGAGCCGATGCTGGTCAGGGTGGTCGGCAAGCACTGCGAGTCCGGCGACATCGTCGTCCGGGACGCCTTCCTGCCGGCCGACCTGGCCCCCGGCGACCTGGTCGCGGTGCCCGCCACCGGCGCCTACTGCCGCTCGATGGCGAGCAACTACAACCACGCCCTCAGGCCCCCCGTGGTCGCCGTCAAGGACGGTGCGGCGCGGGTGATCGTCCGGCGCGAGACGGAGGAGGATCTCCTGCGTCTGGATATCGGATGACGAAATCCTTGTCTCAGATCATGGAACGACCGTAGATCCGTGCGGAAAGTCCCGGAGACTGGTACGGACCGAAGTTCCCGGCGGTGCAGGAAAACCGCCGGAAATACCGAAGCACGATGAATGCAGAGCGGAGTCGGATGATGCGTACGCGCCCGCTGAAGGTGGCGTTGCTGGGTTGTGGTGTGGTGGGCTCCGAGGTGGCGCGCATCATGACGACGACGGCCGACGACCTCGCCGCTCGCATCGGTGCCCCGGTGGAGCTGGCCGGGATCGCGGTCCGGCGGGCCGGGCGGGTGCGCCCGGGCGTACCCGAGCACCTGATCACCACCGATGCCGAGGCCCTGGTCACCCGGGGCGACATCGACGTGGTGGTCGAGGTCGTGGGCGGCATCGAGCCGTCCAAATCCCTGCTCCTGGCCGCCTTCGAGAAGGGCGCCTCGGTGGTCAGCGCCAACAAGGCGCTGCTCGCCCAGGACGGCACCGAGCTGCACGCGGCGGCCGCCCGGGCCGGGGTGGACCTGTACTACGAGGCCGCGGTGGCGGGCGCGATCCCGCTGCTGCGCCCGCTGCGCGAGTCCCTCGCGGGCGACAAGGTCAACCGGGTGCTGGGCATCGTCAACGGCACCACCAACTTCATCCTCGACAAGATGGACACCACCGGCGCCGGCTACTCGGAGGCGCTGGAGGAGGCCACCGCGCTGGGCTACGCCGAGGCGGACCCGACCGCCGACGTCGAGGGCTTCGACGCCGCCGCCAAGGCCGCGATCCTGGCCGGCATCGCCTTCCACACCGAGGTCACCGCGGCGGACGTCTACCGCGAGGGCATCACCGAGGTGACGGCGGCCGACATCGCCTCCGCCAAGGAGATGGGCTGCGTGGTCAAGCTGCTCGCGATCTGCGAGCGGGCGGCCGACGGCGAGTCCGTCACCGCCCGGGTCCACCCGGCGATGATCCCGCTCTCGCACCCGCTGGCCTCGGTCAGGGAGGCGTACAACGCGGTGTTCGTCGAGGCCGAGGCGGCCGGCCGGCTGATGTTCTACGGTCCCGGCGCGGGCGGCTCGCCGACCGCCTCCGCGGTCCTCGGCGACCTGGTCGCGGTCTGCCGCAACAAGCTGGCCGGCGCCACCGGTCCCGGTGACTCGGTGTACACCCAGCTGCCCGCCAAGCCGATGGACGAGGTGGTCACCCGCTACCACGTCAGCCTGGACGTGGACGACCGCGCGGGTGTGCTCGCCCAGGTGGCGTCCGTCTTCGCCGAGCACGGCGTCTCCATCGACACCGTGCGCCAGCAGGGCCGCGACGGCGACGCCTCGCTCGTCGTGGTCACCCACCGTGCCACCGACGCCGCGCTGTCGGCGACGGTCGACAAGCTCCGCGCGCTGGACAGCGTGCGGGACGTGGCCAGCATCATGCGGGTCGAAGGGGAATAAGGAACAGCCATGAACGCCGTTGCCGAGAACGTCGTCCGAGGCGCGCACACCCACCAGTGGCGCGGCCTGATCGAGGAGTACCGGGACCGCCTGCCGGTCACCGCGGCCACCCCGGTGGTCACCCTGCTGGAGGGCGGCACGCCCCTGGTCCCCGCCCAGGTGCTCTCCGAGCGCACGGGCTGCGAGGTCTACCTCAAGGTCGAGGGCGCCAACCCGACCGGCTCCTTCAAGGACCGCGGGATGACGATGGCCATCTCCAAGGCCAAGGAGGAGGGCGCGCAGGCGGTCATCTGCGCGTCCACCGGCAACACCTCGGCCTCCGCCGCCGCGTACGCGGTGCGGGCCGGGATGGTCTCCGCGGTGCTCGTCCCGCAGGGCAAGATCGCCCTCGGCAAGATGGGCCAGGCGCTGGTGCACGGCGCGAAGATCCTGCAGGTCGACGGGAACTTCGACGACTGCCTCACCCTTGCGCGTGAACTGTCCGAGAAGTATCCGGTGGCCCTGGTCAACTCCGTGAACCCGGTGCGGATCGAGGGCCAGAAGACCGCGGCCTTCGAGATCGTCGACATGCTCGGCGACGCCCCGGACATCCACGTCCTGCCGGTCGGCAACGCGGGCAACATCACCGCGTACTGGAAGGGCTACCGCGAGTATGCCGCGGACGGCCTGGCGTCGCGCACGCCGCGGATGTGGGGCTTCCAGGCCGCCGGATCGGCCCCGATCGTGGACGGCGCCCCGGTGCTCAAGCCGCAGACCATCGCCACCGCGATCCGGATCGGCAACCCGGCCTCCTGGGACTTCGCGCTCGCCGCGCGGGACGAGTCCGGCGGCCTCATCGACAAGGTGACGGACCGTCAGATCCTGTCCGCCTACCGGCTGTTGGCCGCGCAGGAGGGCGTCTTCGTGGAGCCCGCCTCGGCGGCCTCGGTGGCCGGTCTGCTGGCCAAGGCGGAGGCCGGTCTGGTCGACCCGGGCCAGCGGATCGTCTGCACCGTGACCGGCAACGGCCTCAAGGACCCGGACTGGGCGGTGGCCGGCGCGCCGCAGCCGCAGATCGTCCCGGTCGACCCGGAGACCGCGGCCCGCAGCCTCGGCCTGCTCGACCGGTAACGGGGTCTGACACTTCGACGGGTCGACCCTTTCGGGGGTCGACCCGTCAAAGTTCTCCGCTGACACTTTTGTGTCAATTCCGCTGCGCATTCCGATCCGATTTCGCCCCTCTCTTTGACTGAGAGTGGTGTGTATTCCGGCCAGAACCGGCAACACACCAGACCGGGGACCCACGGGGTGTACCGCTTGGGAACCTCTCTTCGATACTCTGGGTTCGGCCGTGTGGCACATGCCCCGGGCCCGGTACCGTCCGGGCCGCGCCGACGACTGTGACCGCCCGCCCCCGTGGGGCCGCGGCCCTTTCCCCACCCTCGCACCGACGACGCGCTCCGCGCCGCCCGATTTCCCCAGGAGAGTCCACCGCATGGCCGGTCCCGCGTTCCGTGCCGCCGCCGTCCGGGTCCGGGTTCCCGCGACCAGTGCCAACCTCGGCCCGGGCTTCGACGCCTTCGGGCTCGCGCTGGGCCTGTACGACGACGTCGTCGTCCGGGTCGCCGACTCCGGCCTCTCCGTCGACATCGCGGGCGAGGGCGCCGAGACGCTGCCGCGCGACGAGCGCCACCTGCTGATCCGCTCGATGCGCGCCGCCTTCGACCGGCTCGGCGGCCAGCCGCGCGGCCTCGAAGTGGTCTGCGCCAACCGGATACCGCACGGCCGGGGCCTCGGTTCCTCCTCCGCCGCCATCTGCGCCGGCATCGTGGCCGCCCGCGCCGTCACCATCGGCGGTCCGTCCGCGCTGGACGACGACGCGCTGCTGGCCCTCGCCTCCGAGCTGGAGGGCCACCCGGACAACGTCGCGGCCTGCCTGCGCGGCAACTTCACCATCGCCTGGACCGACGAGGAGTCGGCCAAGGCGATCGCCCTGGAGCCCTCCGAGCAGGTCGTCCCGGTGGTGTTCGTCCCGGCCGGCGCGGTGCTCACGGAGACCGCCCGCGGCCTGCTGCCGAAGACCGTCCCGCTGGCCGACGCCGCCGTCAACGCCGGCCGTTCCGCGCTGCTGGTGGAGGCCCTGACCAGGCGTCCCGAGCTGCTCCTCGCCGCCACCGAGGACCGCCTGCACCAGGACTACCGCTCCTCCGCCATGCCGGACAGCGCCGCCCTGGTCGGCGCGCTGCGCGCGGAGGGCGTCCCCGCGGTCATCTCCGGGGCCGGCCCGACCGTCCTGGCCCTCACCGACGAGGCGGGCGCGGACAAGGTGCTCTCCTTCGCCGGGCACCACGGCCACGGCGGCGACCCGGCGTTCGCCGCGCACCGGCTGGACGTCGACCGCGCCGGGGCCGTCGTGCTCCCGCTGGACGTCTGACCAGGCCGTTCGGGCCGCCCGTCCGGCGCCCGGCACCGGCTCCGCGCCGAGCCGGGCCGGCCGGACACGATTGGCAAGCGCAAGGCTGGGGAATGTCTGAGGGGGTCGGTAGTGTTAACCTCATTGCTGCACCAGGTGCCCTCCGGGGCTCGGTGCGCCGCGTCCCGATCCCAGCGCTCCACTGCCGTGGAGCCCCGGCGATGCACGGGGCGACGATTCTCCGGGAGCCCACCGCAGCGCGTACGCAGCCTGCCTGCGCGACATGCGGCCGCATCCCGAAGCCGTGACGGCACCTGACTCCCACCCGCGGCCTCCTACCTGAGGCCAGGACGGGCTGAGCGCGGGCCACCGTCACGCGACGGGGGCCCGGGATTCGCAGGGAGCGTGGGGGTTACGCCCTCAGGGGAGGTCGACACACGACCGGCCCACGCGCCACTCAGCACCACCGTGCTTCACGCACCGCACCTCGCAGCTCTCCCTCGACAGGCTCCCGCCATTCGAGGGATCACCGCCTCGGACCGACGCAGTCGAGCGTTGGTCAGGACAGCACAACCGGTCGCCGAGCCAGACAGGCCGACGTCCGCTCCAGGGAAGGACCCTTAGTGAGCGACTCCACCGATCTGATGGGCGCGCGCCCGGACGCCGACGCGTCGGACGCAGCCGCCGCCCCCGCTGCCCCGCGGCGCCGCCGCAGTGCCGCCGCGGGCCTGGACGGCATGGTCCTGGCCGAGCTGCAGAAGCTCGCCGCGGATCTTGGCATCACCGGTACCGGACGCATGCGCAAGAGCCAGCTGATCGAGACCATCAAGGAGAAGAGCGGCGGGGACCCGCTGCTCGCCGCCGGCGGCTCCGCCCCGGCCGCCAAGCGCACCGCCGCCAAGGCGGACGCCGAGGCCCCGGCCGAGAAGCCGGCCCGCCGTACCAAGGCCGCCGCCGCCAAGGCCGAGGCCGCCGCCGAGGCCCCGGCCGCCGCCGAGCCGCAGGCCCAGATCGAGATCCCGGTCCAGGCCGCCGCCGAGACCGCCGCGCCGGCCCGCGCCGAGCGCACCCGCCGCCGTGCCACCTCGGCCGCCGGCGCCCCCACCGCCCCGGTCGCCGAGGCCGCCGCCGAGGCCGCCACCGTCACGGTCGCCGAGCCGAAGCAGGCCGAGGCCCGCCCGGCCGAGACCCGTGGCTTCGAGGGCCGCGAGGACGGCCGCGAGAGCCGCCGCGACCGCCGTGAGCGCCGCGAGCGCCGGGACACCGGCGAGCGCACCGAGCGTCCGGAGGCCGGCGAGGCCCAGGACGCCGAGTCCCGCGAGTCGCGTCGCGACCGCCGCAACCGCCGCGAGCGCACCGAGCGGCCCGAGCGCCAGGGCCAGCAGGGCGGCCAGCAGCAGAGCGGCGGCCAGGGCGAGCAGCAGGGCCGCCAGGCCCCGCAGACCCAGCAGCCGCAGGTCCAGCAGGGCGGCTACGACGACGACGAGTTCGGCGAGGGCCGTCGGGGCCGTCGCGGCCGCTACCGCGACCGCCGTGGCCGTCGCGGCCGTGACGGCTTCGAGGCCGGCCCCGTCGAGACGCCGATCGGCGAGGACGACGTCCTGATCCCGGTCGCGGGCATCCTCGACATCCTCGACAACTACGCGTTCGTGCGCACCTCCGGCTACCTGCCGGGCCAGAACGACGTCTACGTCTCGCTCGCCCAGGTCCGCAAGAACGGCCTGCGCAAGGGTGACGCCATCACCGGTGCGGTGCGCCAGCCGCGCGACGGCGAGCGCCGCGAGAAGTTCAACGCCATGGTGCGGCTGGACTCCGTCAACGGCATGGACCCGGACAGCGGCCGCGGCCGCCCCGAGTTCAACAAGCTCACCCCGCTGTACCCGCAGGAGCGGCTGCGCCTGGAGACCGACCCGGGCGTGCTGACCACCCGGATCATCGACCTCGTGTCGCCGATCGGCAAGGGCCAGCGCGGTCTGATCGTCGCGCCGCCGAAGACCGGCAAGACGATGGTGCTGCAGGCGGTCGCCAACGCGATCACCCACAACAACCCCGAGTGCCACCTGATGGTCGTCCTGGTCGACGAGCGTCCGGAAGAGGTCACCGACATGCAGCGGTCGGTGAAGGGCGAGGTCATCTCCTCGACCTTCGACCGCCCGGCCGAGGACCACACCACCGTCGCCGAGCTGGCCATCGAGCGCGCCAAGCGCCTGGTCGAGCTGGGCCACGACGTGGTCATCCTGCTGGACTCGATCACCCGCCTGGGCCGTGCCTACAACCTGGCGGCGCCGGCCTCCGGCCGCATCCTGTCCGGTGGTGTCGACTCGACCGCGCTCTACCCGCCGAAGAAGTTCTTCGGTGCCGCGCGCAACATCGAGAACGGCGGCTCGCTGACCATCCTGGCCACCGCGCTGGTCGAGACCGGCTCGCGCATGGACGAGGTGATCTTCGAGGAGTTCAAGGGCACCGGCAACATGGAGCTCAAGCTCGACCGGAAGCTCTCGGACAAGCGCATCTTCCCGGCCGTCGACGTGGACGCCTCCAGCACCCGCAAGGAGGAGATCCTGCTCGGCAGCGAGGAGTTGGCCATCGTCTGGAAGCTCCGCCGGGTGCTGCACGCGCTCGACTCGCAGCAGGCGATCGAGCTGCTCCTGGACAAGATGAAGCAGACCAAGAGCAACGCCGAGTTCCTGATGCAGATCGCCAAGACCACCCCCGGCTCCGGCGACTGACCGTAGCCGGACGGCTGTCGAAGCACGGAACCCCGGATCGCGCGAGCGGTCCGGGGTTCCGTGCGTCCGTGCCCGGGTTGTTCCAGAGTTGGGACAACTTGGGGGCTTTGGATCATGTTGTCCGATTTACTCTGGACCGTATGGCCGAGCACAAGAGGGTCCCGAGTCGCCGCCGCAAAGTCCTGCGGACGGCCGCCTGCGCGTTCGTCGCGCTCGTCGTCCTCGGCGCCGGCGCGGCCGTCTACGCGTACGTGCGGCTCAACGGCAACATCAAGAGCGTCGACATCGACGGCCGCCTCGGCGACGCCAGGCCGCCCGCCGCCACCGACGGCTCCTTCAACGTCCTGGTGCTGGGCTCCGACTCGCGCAACGGCGAGAACGGCGACCTGGCCGGCGGGAACACCGGCGACACCGCCCGCTCGGACACCGCGATGGTGCTGCACGTCAACCAGGACCACTCGCGCGCCCAGATCGTCTCGATACCGCGCGACACCCTGGTCGCCCGCCCCGACTGCACCGACGCGAGCGGCAGGACCGTGCCCGGCGCCAAGCGCGCGATGTACAACAGCGCCTTCGAGAGCGGCGGCGCGGCCTGCGCGGTCAAGACCACCGAGCAGCTCACCGGGCTGCGGATGGACCACTACCTGCAGATCGACTTCGCCGGCTTCGCCCGGGTCGTGGACGCGATAGGCGGGGCCACCGTGACCACCACGGTGGCCATCCACGACAAGGACAGCGGGCTCGACCTGGCGGCCGGGGAGCACCACCTGGACGGGAAGCAGGCGCTGGCCTTCGTCCGCACCCGGCACGGCGTCGGCGACGGCAGCGACCTCGGCCGGATCGAGCTGCAGAAGCAGATGGTGAAGTCGCTGCTGCGGCAGGCCGGCGGGGCCGGGCTGTTCACCGACCCGGTCAAGCTGTGGTCGATCGGTGACACCGTGACCAAGAGCATCACCACCGACTCCGCGCTCGGCTCGGTGAACTCCCTGGTGGGGCTGGTGCAGGAGCTCAAGGGGATCGGGCCGGACCAGCTGGACATGGTCACCCTGCCGGTGGAGGCCGCCCCCGGCGACCCGAACCGGGTGGTCGAGCAGCAGCCGCAGGCCGACCAGCTCTGGGCGGCGCTCAAGGCGGACCAGGAGGTCCCGCGGGCCGTCGTCTCCGCGCAGCCCGAGAACCCCGCCCAGGCGGCCCCCACGGCCTCCCCGACGGCCCCCGCGCGGTCCGCAGGGAAGCCGAGCGCGAAGGCCACCGCCGCGCGCTGAGCGGCCCGGAATATCCCGGAACGCGCCCCGGTTTGGGAAGATGCGGCCGGTCCTGGCAGACTGGTACGTCGGTCCCGGTTCACGTGCGGCGCCCCAGCCGCCGACCCGGTGCCCTCCCGAAACCTAGGAGAACCCCTTGAAGCCCAACGTTCACCCCGAGTACGTGGTCACCCGCGTGACCTGCACCTGCGGTGCCGAGTTCACCACCCGCTCGACCGAGACCAGTGGCGAGATCCGCGCCGAGGTCTGCTCGCAGTGCCACCCGTTCTACACCGGCAAGCAGAAGATCCTCGACACCGGTGGCCGCGTGGCCCGCTTCGAGGCCCGCTTCGGCAAGCAGCACAGCGCGAAGGCCTAGCGCTCCCTCGGCGCCGGCTCCCGGTGCCCCCGTACTCGTTGTCGGGGGCGCCGGGGACCGGCGCCGTTCGCGTCCCCCCGCGCGATCCGAGCTCCACGCTCCCGAGCCTCACGCTCCGAGCCCCACGCGTTCCGCACCTCCGCGTTCCGCGCCCCGCACGATCCGAACCCCCCGGGAAGAAGGCCACCCCATGTTCGAGGCAGTCGAAGAGCTCCTCGTCGAGCACGCCGACCTCGAGACGAGGCTGGCCGACCCGTCCGTCCACGCCGACCAGAACAACGCCCGCAAGCTGGCCAAGCGGTACGCCGAGCTGACCCCGATCACCCGGGTCTACCGGCAGTGGCGGCAGGCCGGCGAGGACATCGAGGCCGCGCGCGAACTCGCCGCGGAGGACCCGGAGTTCCTCGCCGAGGTGAAGGACTCCGAGGCGCGCCGGGACGAGCTCACCGAGGAGCTGCGGCTGCTGCTGGTGCCGCGCGACCCGAGCGACGACAAGGACGTCATCCTGGAGATCAAGGCGGGCGAGGGCGGCGAGGAGTCCGCGCTGTTCGCCGGCGACCTGCTCCGGATGTACCTGCGCTTCGCGGAGCGGATCGGCTGGAAGACCGAGCTCATCGACTCCAACGAGTCCGACCTCGGCGGCTACAAGGACGTCTCGGTGGCCGTGAAGACCAAGGGCAACGCCGAGCCCGGCCAGGGCGTCTGGGCCCGGCTGAAGTACGAGGGCGGCGTGCACCGCGTGCAGCGCGTCCCCGCCACCGAGTCCCAGGGCCGCATCCACACCTCCGCGGCGGGCGTGCTGGTCACCCCCGAGGCGGAGGAGGTCGAGGTCGAGATCCTCGCCAACGACCTGCGGATCGACGTCTACCGCTCCTCCGGCCCCGGCGGCCAGTCGGTCAACACCACCGACTCCGCGGTCCGGATCACCCACCTGCCGACCGGTATCGTGGCGTCCTGCCAGAACGAGAAGAGCCAGCTGCAGAACAAGGAGCAGGCGATGCGCATCCTGCGTTCGCGGCTGCTGGCCGCCGCGCAGGAGGAGGCCGAGCGCGAGGCCTCGGACGCGCGCCGCAGCCAGGTCCGCACGGTGGACCGCTCCGAGCGGATCCGGACGTACAACTACCCCGAGAACCGCATCTCGGACCACCGCACGGGGTTCAAGTCGTACAACCTGGACCAGGTCCTGGACGGCGACCTGAACGCGGTGATCCAGTCCTGCGTCGACAAGGACGCGGCGGCCAAGCTCGCCGCGGCCCAAGAGAACTGAGACCGGCGCGCCCCAGCCCACGCGCGGTCCGAAGCCGGAGCGCAGAAACATGAGGTCGTACGGATGAACCTGCTGCTCGCCGAGGTGGCCCAGGCCACCCAGCGGTTGGCCGCGGCCGGCGTGCCGTCGCCGCGCTTCGACGCCGAGGAGCTCGCCGCCTACGTCCACCACGTCAAGCGCAGCCAGCTGCACACCGTGAAGGACGCCGACTTCGACGCCCGCTACTGGGAGGCGGTCTCGCGCCGCGAGGCGCGCGAGCCGCTCCAGCACATCACCGGACGCGCGTTCTTCCGCTACCTCGAACTGGAGGTCGGCCCCGGGGTGTTCGTGCCCCGGCCGGAGACCGAGACGGTCGTCGAGTGGGCCATAGACGCGGTGCGCGACATGGACGTGGCCGAGCCGCTGGTGGTGGACCTGTGCTCCGGCTCCGGCGCGATCGCCCTCGCCCTCGCCCAGGAGCTGCCGCGCTCGACCGTGCACGCCTTCGAGCTGGACGAGGGCGCGCTCGAGTACACCCGGCGCAACATCGAGGCCAGCCCGGACCGCGCCAGGGTCACCCTGCACGCCGGGGACGCCACCAAGGCCTTCGAGGACGACCGCTCCTGGGACGGCCGCTTCGACCTGGTCATCTCCAACCCGCCGTACATCCCGCTCACCGAGTGGGAGTACGTCGCGCCGGAGGCCCGCGACCACGACCCGCAGATGTCGCTGTTCTCCGGCGAGGACGGCCTGGACACCATCCGCGGCATCGAGCGGGTGGCCGCGCGGCTGCTGCGCCCGGGCGGCGCGGTGGTGATCGAGCACGCCGACCAGCAGGGCGGCCAGGTGCCGTGGATCTTCAACGAGGAACGCGGCTGGACGGACACCGCCGACCACCGCGACCTGAACAACCGGCCGCGCTTCACAACCGCCCGCAGGGTGTCGTTGTGAACCGTCGAGCACAGTACAACAGCCCGCAGGGTGTCGTTGTGACCGCTGTGACGGCCGTAGTGACCGCCGAGAGCCACTCCGGAAGGGGACCGCACCGATGAGCCGCCGCTACGACTGTGCCGATGCCGGGGACCGCGCCACCGGTCTGCGCGAGGCCGCCTCGGCCGTCCGCCGCGGCGAACTCGTCGTGCTGCCCACCGACACCCTGTACGGGGTCGGCGCGGACGCCTTCTCCCCGGAGGGCGTCGGCGAGCTGATGACCGCCCGCGGCCGCGGCCGCAACACGCCCTCCCCGGTGCTGGTCGGCTCGCCGACCACGCTGCACGGCCTGGTCACCGACTTCTCCGAGCAGGCCTGGGAGCTGGTCGACGCCTTCTGGCCCGGCGGGCTGACCCTGGTCGCCCGGCACCAGCCCTCGCTGCGCTGGGACCTCGGCGAGACCCGCGGCACCGTCGCGGTCCGGATGCCGCTGCACCCGGTCGCCATCGAGCTGCTGAACGCCACCGGTCCGATGGCCGTCTCCAGCGCCAACCGGATCGGCGGAGCCTCGCCGCTGACCTGCGACGAGGCGCAGGGGCAGCTCGGCGACGCGGTCTCGGTCTACCTGGACGGCGGGTCGGCCGACCACTCCGCCGCCTCGTCCATCGTCGACGTGACCGGCAAGGTCCCGGTCCTGCTGCGGGCCGGCGCGATCAGCGTCGAGCAGCTGAGGGAGGTCGTCCCCGACCTGGAGGCCGGCAGTTGACGCCCATCGCCTCGCTCCATGCCGGGCCCGGCATAGCGCCGTACCTGAGCGTGGGCCCCAGGCCGCTGGACCACTTCCGGATCCTGTTCGTCTGCACCGGGAACATCTGCCGATCGCCGATCGCCGAGCGGCTCACCCGGCGTGAGCTGGACACCCGGCTGAGCCCCCGGGTGGCCGGGCGGATCCTGGTCGAGAGCGCCGGCACCTGGGGCCACGTGGGCGCGCCGATGGAGGACCACGCCGCGACCGTGCTCGACGAGTACGGCGCCGACAGCGGCGGCTTCACCGGCCGGGAACTGCTGGACGAGCACGTGGTCGAGGCGGACCTGGTGCTCACCGCGACCCTGGACCACCGCGCCCAGGTGATCTCGATGGGGCACGAGGCGGGGCTGCGCACCTTCACGCTGAAGGAGTTCACCCGCCTGGTGCGGACGATCGACCCGGGCACGCTGCCGGACCCGCGGCGCGGTGCCGACGTCACCGAGCGGGCCCGCGCACTGGTCCGGGCCGCCGCCGCGCTGCGCGGCTGGCTGCTGGCCGCCACCCCGGAGTCGGACGAGCTGGACGACCCGTACGGGGCCCCGATCGGCATGTTCCGCAACTGCGGCGAGGAGATATTCCACGCGGTCGACCCGGTGGTCACCGCGCTCACCGGCGTCTCCGCACCCCGCTGACCCCGCGAGCGACACCCGGCGAGCGGCACCGCTCGCGAGCGAGCCGAAGGGCCGCGCCGGTGCCGAAAGGGAGAAGCGAGGAGGCCCGAGGGACGAGGGCATTGGAGCGCCGACCGTCGGCGCCGGGCCGGAGCGGCCCGGAGGCGAGCCGAGCGCAATAAGAGGCGAGCCGAGCGCAATAAAAGGGGGCCCGAACGGCCCCGTTCCGGCGGGCCGGGCGCCGGTGGCGGTCCTACGCTGGACTGACCGGCCCCCAGCCTCCGGCTGGGAGGTGCCCCCACCCGCAGCGCCCGGGAGCCCCGCCATGACCGTCACCGAAGCCGCGACCGGCTCGACCACGACGAAGGGGCGCCCCTGGGCGTCCGAGGCCCTGTTCCGGGCGGATCCGCAGCTGGCCGACCTGCTGGCCGCGGAGGCCGAGCGGCGGGCCGAGACGATCCAGCTGCTGGCGGGGGAGAACCTCACCACCCCCGCCGTGCTGGCGGCCCTGACCGGCCCCCTGATCGACAAGTACGCCGAGGGCTACCCGGGCCGCCGGCACCACACCGGCTGCGCGCTGGCGGACGCCGCGGAGCTGCTGGCGGTCGACCGGGCCCGCGGGCTGTTCGCCGCCCCGCACGCCAACGTCCAGCCCCGCTCGGTGACTTCGGCGATGCTGGCGGCGTACGCGGCGCTGCTGAAGCCCGGCGACGGGGTGCTGGCGATGTCGCTGGAGCACGGCGGCCACCTCAGCTGCGGCTCGCGCGCCAACTTCTCCGGCCGCTGGTTCACCTTCACCGGTTACGGCGTCCGGGAGGGCGACGGGCTGATCGACCTCGACCAGGTGCGGGAGCTGGCCCGGCAGCACCGCCCCAAGGCCATCGTGGCGGGCTCGATCTCCTACCCCCGGCACCCGGACTGGGCGGCCTTCCGGGAGATCGCCGACGAGGTGGACGCCTATCTGATCGCCGCCGTCGCGCAGACCACCGGCCTGGTCGCGGCCGGGGTGGCGCCCTCGCCGGTGCCCTACGCGGACGTCACGGTGGCGGCCACCCACAAGCTGCTGCGCGGTCCGCGCGGCGGTCTGCTGCTGTGCACGGCGGAGCTGGCGGAGCGGATCGACCGGGCGGTGTTCCCGTTCACCCAGGGCGGCGCGGCGATGAACGAGGTGGCGGGCAAGGCGGTGGCCCTCATGGAGGCCTCGACGCCCGCGTACCGGGCGTACGCGGAGCAGACCGTGTCCGGGGCGCGGGCACTGTCCGAGGGGCTCGCAGAGGCCGGAATGCGCCCCCTGACGGGTGGTACCGACACCCATCTGGTGACGGCCGACCTGAGCCCGCTGGGGGTGACCGGCGCGGAGGCCGAACGGCGCTGCGCGGCGGCCGGGCTGCTGCTCGGCAAGTGCGCGCTGCCCTTCGACCCGGCGCCGCCCGCCGAGGCCTCCGGGATCCGGCTCGGCACGGGCACCGTGACCAGCCAGGGGATGGGCGGGGCGGAGCTGTCCGAGATCGCCGGGCTGGTCGCGCGGGTGGCCGCCGGCGGCGCCGTGGCCCCGGCCGCGGCCCGGGTCAGGGAGCTCGCGGGGGCCTTCGCGGACCGGACCTGAGACCCGTCCGTCCACGGGCATCCGGATCTCCTACCCGGGAGGGCGAACCGCGATGCACGTCCCGGGCGTCCGACTCAATAAGGTGTGTGCCGTGGCGACGCACCTCGAACCCCGGGAAGGCAGGGGAGTACCTTCGGTACTTCCCCGTTCGACAGTGATGCAGGAGGCCAGTGGTGCGTGAGTATCTGCTGGTGCTGTTCTGCACCGCCGCCGTCACCTACCTGCTGACCGGCCCGGTCCGGAAGTTCGCCATCGCGGCCGGCGCCATGCCGCCGGTGCGCGCCCGCGACGTGCACCGCGAGCCCACTCCGCGGCTCGGCGGCATCGCGATGTTCGGCGGGCTCTGCGCGGGCATCCTGGTCGCCTCGCAACTCACCAACCTGAGCAAGGTGTTCAGCCAGGGCACCGACATCCGCGCGCTGCTGTCCGGCGCCGGGATCATGTGGCTGCTCGGTGTGCTCGACGACAAGTGGGGCGTGGACGCGCTGGTGAAACTCGGCGGCCAGATGATCGCCGCCGGTGTGATGGTCTGGCAGGGCGTCACGGTGATCACCCTCCCGGTGCCCGGTGTCGGCGCGGTCGCGGTGAGCCCGACCCAGGGCATGGTCATCTCGGTCACCCTGGTCGTCGTCATGGTCAACGCGGTGAACTTCATCGACGGCCTGGACGGTCTGGCGGGCGGCATGGTCTGCATCGCCGCGATCGCCTTCTTCCTGTACAGCTACCGGCTCTGGTACGGCTACGCGATCACCGACGCGGCCCCCGCCGTGCTGTTCAGCGTGCTGCTGATCGGGATGTGCCTGGGCTTCCTGGCGCACAACATGCACCCGGCGCGGATCTTCATGGGGGACTCCGGCTCGATGATGCTGGGCCTGATGCTGGCCGTCGCCGCGATCTCCATCACCGGCCGGGTCGACCCCGACCTGATCAGCAACGAGACCGGTTCGCAGACCGCCACCGTGCACACCCTGGTGCCCATCTACATCCCGCTGCTGCTGCCGCTGACGGTCATCGCGCTGCCGCTGGCCGACCTGCTGCTGGCCGTGGTGCGCCGCACCTGGGCCGGCCAGTCGCCGTTCGCCGCGGACAAGCGCCATCTGCACCACCGGCTGCTGCAGGTCGGGCACTCGCACAGCCGGGCCGTGCTGATCATGTACTTCTGGGCCGCGCTGATCGCCTTCGGCTCGGTGGCCTTCTCGGTGACCAACACCGGTCGTGCCGTGGTCCTGACGCTCGCCGGGCTCTGCCTGCTCGGCCTGGTGGTGCTGCTCATCCCGCGGTTCCGGCCGCGCGCCCCGCGGGCGGTGCAGTCCTTCGTCCCGCCGCGGTACCGCCGTCAGTCCTCAGGTCCGATGGCCGAACTGTCGGCGAAGGACAAGCAACTCCTGGGTGAAGCCGGGCGGAACCCGTCCGAGCCCGCCGACCACGGCCCGGCCGGCCGCCGTCGCTGACGGGCGGCGCCGACAAGGTGGTTGACGACCCGTCAGGCGCCCTCACCCGTACGGCGGAATCGTTGAGACGATGGTGTGACAGGTGCCACACATTCATGGTAAAGCTCTCATCAAATAGTTTGTGATACCGTTCACGAGTACCGAGAACACGCCGAAAGACCTGACAGGTGGATGACTTCCGTCCCTGTCGGTCTCCCTCGACGGGCCCGCCGTCCCCGCGGGCGGCCCGGCGGCGATGCCTCGGTCCGGTGTCAACCCGCCACCGCTGTGCCCGTCCCCCCGCCACATCGACATGCCGCCGGAGCTGCCGACATGCCGTCCACCGACGCCCGGATCCTCCGAGGCGCCGCGATTCCCACTGCGGTCGCCGGGATCATCGCCATGGCGATCTCCTTCGCAGTCGCCGGTGGGAAGGGGCTGCTCGGCGCCCTCTTCGGCGCACTGCTCGTCATGGCCTTCTTCAGCTTCGGCCAGATCGCGCTCGACCGGCTGACCAGGTCGAACCCGCACATCCTGATGGCCGCCGGGCTGCTGGTGTACACCACGCAGATCCTGCTGGTCGGCATCGTGCTCGCGATCTTCAAGAACACCGAGCTCTTCAACCGGCAGGCGTTCGCCTTCACCCTGCTGGGCTGCGCCCTGATCTGGACGGGCTTCCAGGTGCGCGGCGCACTCAAGGCCAAGACTTTCTACGTCGACACCGACGCCTCGGAAAAGAAGGGCGACAAGCCCTCCGACTCGGGACGTCAACAGTGACGAGGCCCGGCTGTCCCCCCTTCGAGGGGGGCGGTGTTTATGCCGCACTGACGGCCTGCTATCGTCCGTCGCAACAACGGAGTACGGGAAGAGGCCAGGTCTGTCCGCACAGCGGACCGATCGCCCCCCGGACCCGCGCAGTCTTCGATGATCCCGCAGTCGCGCAGCGCGCCGTCGCGCGGGGTCGGCGAGAAACCCATCAAGTTCCAGTGCCGCTCCGTGGCCCGAGGCCACGCCGACACACCGAGGGTGCCGTATCCATGCGTCACGACGAAGGAGTCCGTGGTGAGTGCTGAACTCACGTCGTACCTCGCCTCAGGCAGTTGCCACTTCGGGGACGCTGGTTGTGGCTTCCCGGCTCCGGGTCTGAACGAGTTCCAGTTCAAGCCGATCTTCTCGATCGGCAGCGTCGAGTTCAACAAGCCGATGCTGCTGTCGATCGTGGTCGCGCTGCTGGTGGTCGTCTTCTTCTGGGCCGCCTTCGCGAAGCCGCGCCTGGTGCCCGGCAAGCTGCAGCTGGTCGGTGAGATCGGCTACGACTTCGTCAAGCGCTCCATCGTGCTGGAGACGATCGGCAAAAAGGGCGAGAAGTACGTCCCGATGCTGGTCTCGATGTTCTTCTTCGTGTGGCTGCTGAACATCATGTCGGTCATCCCGTTCGCCCAGTTCCCCGTGACGGCGGCGATCGCGTTCCCGGCCGGCCTCGCGGCGGTCGTGTGGATCACCTACATGACGCTGACCTTCAAGAAGCACGGCTTCGTCGGCGGTCTGAAGAACCTCTGCTGGCCGTCGGGCATCCCCGGCTGGGTCATGTTCATCCTGGTGCCGATCGAGTTCTTCTCGAACATCTTCGTGCGCCCCTTCACGCTCGCGGTCCGAGCCTTCGCGAACATGTTCGCCGGCCACCTGCTGATCGTGATGTTCTCCATCGCCTCCTGGTACCTGCTCAGCCCGACCCTGGGCGCGCTCTACGGCTCGGCCTCGTTCATCGTCGCCGTCGGCCTGACCGCCTTCGAGCTGCTGGTCCAGTTCCTGCAGGCCTACATCTTCGTGATGCTGGCCAGCAGCTACATCGCCGGTGCCCTGGAAGAGGCGCACTGAGCCTGAGGCCCTGGCCTCCCATGAACCACCCCCTGTGATCGCCCGGTGGCCAATCACCACCGGTTCACCACCCCTGCAAAGGACAATCGCAATGAGCATGCTCGCTGAGGGCGTCGTCGGTTCCATCGCTTCCGTCGGTTACGGCCTCGCCGCCATCGGCCCCGGCATCGGCGTCGGTCTCATCTTCGGCAACGGCGTTCAGGCCATGGCCCGTCAGCCCGAGGCTGCCGGCCTGATCCGCTCGAACATGTTCATCGGCTTCGCGCTGACCGAGGCGCTCGCGCTCATCGGCATCGTCATGCCGTTCGTGTTCGGCACCGGCAAGTAATTCCGGCACACCGGTAGTCCCACCAGACGAAAGGTTCAGATATGAACCCCGTGGTCTTCCTCGCGGAAGAGGAGAAGATGAACCCTCTTCTCCCCGCTTGGCCCGAGGTCATCATCGGCCTGCTCTGCTTCTTCATCGTCTTCGGTCTGCTCGGCAAGAAGCTCCTCCCCAGCATCGAGAAGGTGCTGTCGGAGCGCCGGGATGCCATCGAGGGCGGCATGGAGCGCGCTGAGGCCGCTCAGGCCGAGGCCCAGGCCGTGCTTGAGCAGTACCGCGCCGAGCTTGCCGAGGCGCGTCACGAGGCCGCCCGCATTGTCGAGCAGGCTCGCGAGCAGGGCGCCGCCCAGCTCGCCGAGATGCGCGAGGAGGGCCAGCGTCAGCGCGAGGCCATCGTCGCGGCCGGTCACGCCCAGATCGAGGCCGACAAGAAGCAGGCGACTGCCGCCCTGCGCCAGGACGTGGGCTCGCTGGCCACCCAGCTGGCGTCCCGCATCGTGGGTGAGTCCCTCGAGGACCACACCCGGCAGAGCGGTGTCATCGACCGCTTCCTGGACGAGCTGGAGGCCAAGGCCGCCGTTGCTCAGGGCGCGGCCAAGTGATCGGCGCCAGCCGTGAGGCCCTCGCCGCCGGTCGGCAGAACCTCGAGAGCCTGACCGACTCCACCACGGTGGACGCGGCCAAGCTCGCCGACGAGCTCACCGCCGTCACCGCCGTGCTGGACCGTGAGGTCTCGCTGCGCCGCGTCCTGACCGACCCGTCCCGGTCGGGCCAGGACAAGGCCCAGCTGGTCACCTCGCTGCTGACCGGCCAGGTCTCCGGCGAGGCCGTCGACCTGGTCTCCGGTCTGGTCCGCTCCCGCTGGTCGGGCTCGCGTGACCTGGTGGACGCGACCGAGGAGCTCGCCGCTTACGCCGAGATCATCGCCGCGGACAAGGCCGGTGTCCTGGACGACGTCGAGGACGAGGTCTTCCGCTTCGGCCGGGTGGTGAGCGGCTCCCACGAGCTGCGCGCCGCGCTGACCGAGCCGAAGGCCGGTGCCGTCGCGAAGGCCGAGCTGATCAAGAAGCTGCTCGGCGGCCGCGCCAACGCCGGCACCGTCCGGCTGGTCACCGCCCTCGTCAACGCGCCGCGTGGCCGTAGCCTGGAGCAGGGCCTCGCGTCCTACTCGAAGCTCGCCGCCGCTCGCCGTGGCCGCGTGGTGGCCCTGGTCACCACCGCCGTGCCGCTGTCGGACACCCAGAAGGAGCGCCTGTCCGGCGCTCTGCACCGGATGTACGGCCGCCAGGTCCACCTGAACATCGACGTCGACCCCGAGGTCGTCGGCGGTGTCCGGGTGCAGATCGGTGACGAGATCATCAACGGCACCGTGTCGAGCCGCCTCGAGGGCGCTCGCCAGTCGCTCGAAGGCTGAGCAAGCACCGAAGCAGCACATCCGACCCTCGGTCGGGAAACCGGTTCCCCAAGGAGCCGGTACAACGTACGGCCGGTTCGGAAGACCCGGCCGAGAGTCGAATACTTGCGGCCCTCAATGGCGGGCCGAGGATCGCAAACTAGGAGAGCAGGGAAGCCTGATGGCGGAGCTTACGATCCGTCCGGAGGAGATCCGGGACGCGCTGGCCGACTTTGTCCAGTCGTACCAGCCGGACGCCGCTTCTGTGGAAGAGGTCGGCACGGTCACTGACGCGGCGGACGGCATCGCGCATGTCGAGGGCCTGCCCTCGGTCATGGCGAACGAGCTGCTGAAGTTCGAGGACGGCACGCTCGGCCTCGCGCTGAACCTCGACACCCGCGAGATCGGTGTCGTCATCCTCGGTGAGTTCGGCGGCATCGAAGAGGGCCAGACCGTGCGCCGCACCGGCGAGGTCCTCTCGGTTCCGGTCGGCGACGGCTACCTCGGCCGCGTCGTGGACCCGCTGGGCAACCCGATCGACGGCCTGGGCGAGATCACCGCCGAGTCCCGTCGTGCCCTGGAGCTGCAGGCCCCCGGCGTCATGGCCCGCAAGTCGGTCAAGCAGCCGCTGCAGACCGGCATCAAGGCGATCGACGCCATGACCCCGATCGGCCGTGGCCAGCGTCAGCTGATCATCGGTGACCGCCAGACCGGCAAGACCGCGGTGGCCGTCGACACGATCATCAACCAGCGCGACAACTGGCGCTCGGGCGACCCGGAGAAGCAGGTCCGCTGCATCTACGTCGCCGTGGGCCAGAAGGGCTCCACCATCGCGTCCGTCCGCGGCGCCCTGGAGGAGGCCGGCGCGCTGGAGTACACCACCATCGTGGCTGCTCCCGCCTCGGACCCGGCCGGCTTCAAGTACCTCGCCCCGTACACCGGTTCGGCCATCGGCCAGCACTGGATGTACGCCGGCAAGCACGTCCTGATCATCTTCGACGACCTGTCGAAGCAGGCCGAGGCCTACCGCTCCGTCTCCCTGCTGCTGCGCCGCCCGCCGGGCCGCGAGGCCTACCCGGGTGACGTCTTCTACCTGCACTCCCGCCTGCTGGAGCGCTGCGCCAAGCTGAACGACGAGCTCGGCGGCGGCTCGATGACCGGTCTGCCGATCATCGAGACCAAGGCCAACGACGTCTCGGCGTACATCCCGACCAACGTCATCTCCATCACCGACGGCCAGTGCTTCCTGGAGTCCGACCTGTTCAACGCCGGCATCCGCCCGGCCGTGAACGTCGGTATCTCGGTCTCCCGCGTCGGTGGCTCCGCCCAGATCAAGGCCATGCGCTCGGTCGCCGGCCGTCTGCGCCTGGACCTCGCCCAGTACCGTGAGCTGGAGGCCTTCGCCGGCTTCGGCTCCGACCTGGACGCGGCCTCCAAGGCCCAGCTGGAGCGCGGTGCGCGCATGGTCGAGCTGCTGAAGCAGGGCCAGTACCAGCCGTTCCCGGTCGAGGAGCAGGTCGTCTCCATCTGGGCCGGCACCACCGGCAAGCTGGACGACGTCCCGGTCGCCGAGATCCGCCGCTTCGAGCGCGAGTTCCTCGACTACGTCCGCCTGCAGCACAAGGACCTGCTCGCCGGCATCGTCGAGACCGGTCTGCTGGCCGACGGCACCGTCGACGCGCTGACCAGCGCGATCGAGGCCTTCAAGCAGGGGTACCAGACCGCCGACGGCAAGCTGCTCTCCGAGCAGGCCTGAGTCCGGTAGCGAGGGAAAGGACGTAACGACCCATGGGAGCACAGCTTCGGGTCTACAAGCGCCGGATCCGCTCTGTCACCGCGACGAAGAAGATCACCAAGGCGATGGAGATGATCTCCGCGGCGCGCATCGGCAAGGCGCAGCGCGCGGTGGCGGCCTCCGCTCCGTACGCCGATGAGCTCACCCGGGCGGTGACGGCGGTGGCCACCCGGTCCAACGCCAAGCACCCGCTCACCACCGAGAACCCGAACGCCAAGCGCGCGGCCGTCCTGCTGATCACGGCGGACCGCGGCCTGGCCGGCGGTTACTCGTCCAACGCCATCAAGGCCTCGCTGACGCTCACCGAGCGGCTGCGCGAGGAGGGCAAGGACGTGGTGACCTACATCGTCGGTCGGAAGGGTCTGTCGTACTACACCTTCCGCAACCTGACGGTGGGGAACTCGTGGACGGGCTTCTCGGACAAGCCGACCTACGGTGACGCGAAGACGGTCGGGGCCGAGCTGATCGAGGCCTTCACGGCCGAGACCGGCGGCGTGGACGAACTTCACGTGGTCTCGACCGAGTTCGTGTCGATGCTGACGCAGGACGCGGTGGCGGCCCGGCTGCTGCCGCTGAAGCTGGACGAGGTCCAGCTCAGCGACCAGACGCCGGCCAAGTCGGAGATCTTCCCGCTGTACGACTTCGAGCCGTCGGCGGAGGGCGTCCTGGACGCGCTGCTGCCGCGGTACGTCGAGAGCAGGATCTACAACGCGCTGCTGCAGTCGGCCGCTTCCGAGCACGCCGCCCGCCGCCGCGCGATGAAGAGCGCGACGGACAACGCCGGCGAGCTCATCAAGTCGCTCACGCGGCTTGCCAACTCGGCCCGTCAGGCCGAGATCACCCAGGAAATCAGCGAGATCGTCGGTGGCGCCAACGCGCTCGCTGACGCGAGCCGCGGGAGCGAATGAGAATGACCACCACTGTTGAGCCGACCACGGCGACGGGCCGCGTCGCGCGGGTCATCGGCCCGGTCGTCGACGTGGAGTTCCCCGTCGACGCGATCCCCAACATGTTCAACGCCCTGCACGTCGAGGTGGACAACCCCGACGGCACGGGTACGAAGGTGCTGACCCTCGAGGTCGCCCAGCACCTCGGCGACGGCCTGATCCGCGGCATCTCGATGCAGCCGACCGACGGTCTGGTCCGTGGCGCCCAGGTGACCGACACCGGTGCGGCCATCTCCGTGCCGGTCGGCCAGATCACCAAGGGCAAGGTCTTCAACGCCCTCGGTGAGGTGCTGAACGTCGACAAGGCCGAGTTCGAGGCCCAGGTCGAGGTCAAGTGGCCGATCCACCGCAAGGCCCCGAACTTCTCCGAGCTCGAGTCGAAGACCGAGATGTTCGAGACCGGCATCAAGGTCATCGACCTGCTCACCCCGTACGTCCAGGGTGGCAAGATCGGTCTGTTCGGTGGTGCCGGTGTCGGCAAGACCGTTCTGATCCAGGAGATGATCTACCGCGTCGCCGAGAACTTCGGTGGTGTGTCGGTGTTCGCCGGTGTCGGTGAGCGCACCCGTGAGGGCAACGACCTCATCGACGAGATGGTCGACTCGGGCGTTCTGGACAAGACCGCGCTGGTCTTCGGCCAGATGGACGAGCCGCCGGGCACCCGTCTGCGCGTCGCGCTCTCCGCGCTGACCATGGCGGAGTACTTCCGTGACGTCGAGAAGCAGGACGTGCTCCTCTTCATCGACAACATCTTCCGGTTCACCCAGGCCGGTTCCGAGGTGTCGACCCTGCTCGGCCGCATGCCCTCCGCGGTGGGCTACCAGCCGAACCTGGCCGACGAGATGGGCCTCCTGCAGGAGCGCATCACCTCGACCCGCGGTCACTCGATCACCTCGATGCAGGCGATCTACGTCCCCGCGGACGACCTGACCGACCCGGCGCCGGCCACCACCTTCGCCCACCTGGACGCGACGACCGTTCTGTCGCGCCCGATCTCGGAGAAGGGCATCTACCCGG
This sequence comes from Kitasatospora xanthocidica, assembly GCF_014656195.1. Classification (GTDB taxonomy): domain Bacteria; phylum Actinomycetota; class Actinomycetes; order Streptomycetales; family Streptomycetaceae; genus Kitasatospora; species Kitasatospora xanthocidica. The sequence goes on from NZ_BNBY01000005.1 coordinate 327,690, forward strand.
CCGTCGACCCGCTGGACTCCACGTCCCGCATCCTCGACCCGCGGTACATCGCGCAGACCCACTACGACACGGCCGTCCGTATCAAGGGGATCCTGCAGAAGTACAAGGACCTCCAGGACATCATCGCCATCCTCGGTATGGACGAGCTGTCCGAAGAGGACAAGATCACGGTCCACCGTGCCCGTCGCATCGAGCGCTTCCTCTCGCAGAACACCTACGTGGCGAAGCAGTTCACCGGTGTCGAGGGCTCGACCGTGCCGCTGTCGGAGACCATCGAGGCCTTCAACTCGATCGCGGACGGCAAGTACGACTCCGTCCCGGAGCAGGCCTTCTTCATGTGCGGTGGCATCGAGGACCTCGAGAAGAACGCCGCCGAGCTGGCGAAGAAGTAATCGCGGCCGGTAGCAGCTGATGACCGTGAGGGGTGGCCCCCGAGCCTGGGGACCACCCCTCGCGTCGCATCGGCTGTGATTCCGGTCAAATCCGTGCCGCCGGTTTCATGCCGGGGGCGCGGGGCCGTTATTCTTACCGAAACTCCCGAGTAATCGGGGGTTGCATGAGCCTAGGAGCCCACGTTGGCTGAGCTGCACGTCGAGCTGGTCGCAGCCGACCGCAAGGTGTGGTCCGGTGCGGCCACCATCGTCGTCGCCCGTACGGCCTCCGGTGACACCGGCATCATGCCGGGCCACACCCCGGTGCTGAGCGTGCTGGAGACCGGTCCGGTCACCATCCGCACGGTGGACGGCGGGACTGTCATCGCCGCGGTGCACGGCGGCTTCATCTCCTTCGCCGACAACAAGCTGTCTCTGCTCGCGGAGATCGCCGAGCTGGCGGACGAGATCGACGTCGCGCGTGCCGAGCGCGCACTGGAGCAGGCCAAGTCGGACCTGGACGCGCACGCCGAGCGTCGCGCCGAGGTCCGTCTGTTCGCGGCGCGCGGCCTCAAGGCCCACGCCTGAGTGTGCCGGACCCCGGCTTAGCGGGGTCGACCGACGGTCCCGGGGACGCGCGAGCGTGACCCCGGGACTGTCGTCGTAGTTGGTAGGTCAGCGCGGTCGCTTGATACGACCGCTACGGGGAACGCGGGTAGCGAGGAGGTAGGTGAGCATGGTCCTCGCGCTTGTGGTGTGTGCGGCGGTCGTGGCGCTGGGTGTGATCGGCCTGATGGCCTTCGCCGTCCGGCGCCGCTTGATCCAGCGGGTCGGCGGCACGTTCGACTGCAGTTACCGGCTCAAAATGCCCGCCGACGCCTCGACGCAGCCCGACCTCGACGAGAACGGCAAACCCACCTCCGCCCCGGTCCCCCCGACCGACGGCAAGGGGTGGGTTTTTGGTATCGGCCGGTACAGCGGCGACTCCATCGAGTGGTTCCGGGTCTTCTCGTACGCCCCGCGCCCGCGCAAGGTGCTGCCGAGGCGGGAGATCGAGGTGCTCGGCCGGCGCTACCCGGAGGGCCAGGAGGAGCTGGCGCTGCTCTCCGGCTCGGTGGTGCTGCGCTGCCTGCACAACGGGGCGCCGCTGGAGCTGGCGATGAGCGAGGACGCGCTGACCGGCTTCCTCGCCTGGCTGGAGGCGGCCCCGCCCGGGCAGAGAGTCAATGTCGCGTAGCGACGGGACTCTCGGATGGGGGTACCCCCGGCCGGAGGCTGGGGGAGGGTCAATGTCGCGTAGGAGCGGCTTGCGGGGTTAACGCGGCTTAACCTGCCGGGCTAGGGTGGCCGCATGGTCAATCTGACGCGCATCTACACCCGTACCGGCGACGACGGCACCACCGCGCTCGGCGACATGAGCCGGACCACCAAGACCGACCCGCGGCTGATCGCGTACGCCGACGCCAACGAGGCGAACGCGGCGATCGGGGTGGCGCTCGCGGTCGGGCAGCTGCCCGAGGACGTGGCGGCGGTGCTGGTCCGGGTCCAGAACGACCTGTTCGACGTCGGCGCCGACCTGTCCACCCCGGTGGTCGAGGACCCGAAGTACCCGCCGCTGCGGGTGCTGCAGTCCTACGTCGACCGGCTGGAGGGGGACTGCGACCACTACCTGGAGCAGGTGGAGAAGCTGCGCAGCTTCATCCTGCCCGGCGGCACGGCCGGCGCCGCCCACCTGCACCTGGCCTGCACCGTGGTGCGGCGGGCCGAGCGCTCCACCTGGGCGGCGATCGCGGAGCACGGCGACACGGTCAACCCGCTGACCGCGAAGTACCTCAACCGGCTCTCCGACCTGCTGTTCATCCTGGCCCGGGTGGCCAACAAGGAGCGCGGTGACGTGCTCTGGGTGCCGGGCGAGAACCGCTAGGGCCCGTCTTCGGGCGCCTGCGGGGACTGGCGCTAGGCCTGCCGGGCCGGGGTCTTCTCCTCCTCCACCACGCGGCCGTCCACCACCACCACGCCCACCGGGGCCTCCCTGGGCCACCGCGAGTAGCAGGCGGCCACGACCACGTTGACCACGGCGGCGATGCCCAGCCGCCAGTACCACTGCGCGAAGGTGCCGTAGTGGGCGGAGCCCGCGGAGAGCGGGACGAGCAGGGTGATCAGGGTGAGCGTGATCGCCGCCGAGACGACGGTCCGGCCGGCGACCTGCCACTCGTACCTGGTCCGCTCCGGGCCGTACTTCGGCGAGGGCAGCGGCTTGGGGCCGCCGGCGAAGCGGTGCAGGAAGTGCCGGTCGGCCCAGCGGACCAGCGAGGGGCCGTACCCGACCGAGAAGCCGGCGTAGCTCGCGGCCAGCGCGTGCGTCCAGCTCGCCTCGGCGCCGCCGCGCAGGTCGAGCACGGTGAGGGCGTACAGGGCGAGGTCGACGGCCGGGAGGCCGAGCAGCAGCACGGTGCTGGTGCGGCGCCACCGCAGCAGGTAGCGGGCGGAGAGGGCCAGGCCGAGCACGATCCACCAGGAGATCTCGGCCGCGACGATGAGGGTGACGATCACGTTCTGCTCCAGGGCGTTCGGCGGTGCCTCCAGCCTCGTGCGCGGGCGCGCCGCTGTCGTCGTCGCGGGGTGCCGTCCGGGCCTGCACCTTTCGATGTAGCGGGCTCCTCCGCGGACCGGAGCCGGGCGGCCCGCCGGGGATGGTGAGATGGGGGTGTGCTCGTTCCGTCCCTCCCCCCGCGCCGGCTCGACCAGCTGATCGCCCTCTGCGGGCTGCTCGGCGGGACGGTGCTGATCGTCTTCCGGGTGTACGACAACGCCGACCGCCTCCCGCTGTGGGCCGTCGTCCTGCCGATGCTGGTGATGGCCGCGCTGGAGCTGTGCCGGCGGACCAGACCGGTGCTCGCGGTCTCGGTGGGCGGTCTGGCCTTCGCGGCCAGCCTGTTCACCGGCAGCCTGCTGGCGACGCTGATCATGTACACCGATCTGCTGTACGCGGCGGTGATCTACGGCAGCCGCCGGATGTCGCGGGTGCTGCACCTGACCGGCGGGTCGACCGTGCTGGTGCTCTCCAGCCTGGCCTGGTACGCCGGCGGCACCCCGGCCGGGCTGCTGATCGCGGTGATCAGCGCGCTGGTCTTCCTCGCGCCGGTGTGGACCGGCGACGTGGTGCGCAAGCACCGGCAGGAGGCGGAGACCGAGCGGCTGCGGGCCGAGCAGACCGCGCTGCTCTCGGAGATGGACCGGCGCGAGGCGGTCGGCGCCGAACGGGCCCGGATGGCACGGGAGTTGCACGACGTGGTGGCCAACCACCTGTCGGCGATCGCGATCCACGCCACCGGCGCCCAGTCGGTGGCCAAGCGCCGGAGCATGCCGGCGGACGACCCGCTGGTCGAGGTGCTGGCGGTGATCCGGGAGAACAGCGTCCAGGGATTGGCCGAAATGCGTCGCATGATCGGACTGCTCCGCGACAGCGGTGGGGGAGAGGTCGACGAGTCGTACGCCGCGCCCGACCTGGCCGCGGTGGACGCCCTGCTGGCCAAGGCCCGGGCGGCCGGCCAGGACGTCGGGCTGGACTTCGAACTGGCCGAGCACGGCGAGCGCGGGGAGGTACCGGTGCCGGTCGGGCTGGCCGCGTACCGGATCGTCCAGGAGTCGCTGACCAACGCGCTCAAGCACTCCGGGCCCGGACTGGTCCGGCTGCGGCTGGAGTTCGGGCCGCAGGACGTGCGGATCGCGGTCGACAGTCCGTACCGCGGCGAGCCGGGCCGCGGACTGCCCGGCGCCCGGGCCGGACTGGTGGGCATGGCGGAACGGGCCGGACTGCTCGGCGGCAGCTTCGAGGCCGGGCCGAAGGACGGGTACTGGAGCGTGCGCGCGGTGCTGCCGCGCGCGCAGGGGAGCGAGGGACGGGCATGACGATCCGGGTGCTGGTGGCGGAGGACCAGGCGGCGGTACGGGCGGCGCTGGTGATGATCCTGCGCGCCGAACCGGAGTTCGAGGTGGTCGGGCAGGCCGCCGACGGCGAGGAGGCGGTCCGGCTGGCGCTGGAGCTGCGGCCGGACGTGGTGCTGATGGACGTGCAGATGCCCCGGCTGGACGGCGTCTCGGCGACCCGCGAGGTGGTCGCCGCCGGGGCCGCCCAGGTGCTCGTGCTGACCACCTTCGACCTGGACGAGTACGTCTACGGCGCGCTGCGGGCCGGCGCGGCCGGGTTCCTGCTCAAGGACCTGGAGGCGGACACCCTGGTCGAGGGCATCCGGACGGTGGCGCGCGGGGACGGCATGCTGGCGCCCTCGGTGACCAGGCGGCTGATCGGCAGCTTCGCCCGTCCGGGGCGGCCGGTCGGGCCGGAGGCCAGGGAGGCGGTGGCCGGGCTGACCGTCCGGGAACGGGAGGTGCTGGCCTGCGTCGGGGCGGGGCTGTCCAACGGGGAGATCGCGGCCCGGCTGGAGATGGCCGAGGCCACCACCAAGACGCACGTCAGCCGGATCCTGGCGAAGCTGCGGATGCGCAGCCGGGTGCAGGCGGCGATCCTCGCGCAGGACCTCGGTCTGACCATCTGACCGTCCGACCATGTGAACCGTCCGACCATGTGAACCGTCTGACCATGTGAACCGGCGGACCATGTGAACCCGCTGACCGTCTGACCGGCTGTTCGAGCGGTTGACCAGGTCGGTTGCAGATCACACTCCCGATTGCTACTGCACGGAGCATTCGGGCATTAGAGTCCCCGAATTGAGCGATGCGGCTCGGAGGGCGGCGATCCCTGCCCTGAGCCGCCTTCAGGGCCCGCCCGCGAGGCGGCGACGGCATCGGGAGACCCAGCCATGAGCAATGCGTCCAGCAAGCAGATCGCCGTGATCGGTGCCGGCCTGATGGGCGCCGGCATCGCCCAGGTGTCCGCGCAGGCCGGTCACCCGGTGGTGCTGCGGGACGTCACCGAGGAAGCGCTGCAGCGCGGCCTCGCCGGCATCCGCGCCTCGTACGAGAAGTTCGTCTCCAAGGGCAAGCTGAGCGCCGAGGACGCCGAGGCCGCCCTGGGCCGGATCACCACCACCACCGACCTGGGCGCCGTCGCCGAGGCCGACATCGTGGTCGAGGCCGTCTTCGAGCAGCTGGAGGTCAAGGAGGCCGTCTTCCGCGAGCTGGACAAGCTCGCCAAGGACGGTGCCGTGCTGGCCTCCAACACCTCCGCCATCCCGATCACCCGGATCGCCGCCGCCACCCAGCGCCCGGAGTCGGTCGTCGGCGTCCACTTCTTCTCGCCCGTCCCGATGATGAAGCTGGTCGAGCTGGTCCGCGGCTACAAGACCAGCGACGAGGCACTGGCCACCGCCCGCGCCTACGCCGAGGGCGTCGGCAAGGAGGTCGTGGTCGTCAACCGCGACGTGGCCGGCTTCATCACCACCCGCCTGATCACCGCGCTGGTCGTCGAGGCCGCCAAGCTGTACGAGTCGGGCGTCGCCACCGCCGAGGACATCGACACCGCCTGCCGCCTGGGCTTCGGCCACGCGATGGGCCCGCTGCAGACCGCCGACCTGACCGGCGTGGACATCCTGCTGCACGCCGCCCGGAACATCTACACCGAGACCCAGGACGAGAAGTTCGCCGCCCCCGAGATCATGGCCCGCATGGTCACCGCCGGAGACCTGGGCCGCAAGAGCGGCCGCGGCTTCTACCCGTACGAAGGCAAGTGATCCGACAGGGCTGAACGGCCCGGCGGGCCGTGCGATCGGAGCATCGTACGGCCCGCTCCACCGGGTCGGGTGAGTTTCCTCACGCCGGATGCCGCAGACGGGTGATTTGGGCGGTAATCGAGCGTAGGTGTGGAAGCTTCCTGCGTATATTCCCTCGGACGAGTGAAGTTGCTTCAGATCCGGCGGGAACCAGCAACCTGCGGAGCGGGTTCACCGTCAGATGAGGGAACCCGGCATTCCGACCGGGTCCGGGCGTGGGGCCGCGGCCCGCCCGGACACCCACCCCCGCTCCCGCACCCGGTACGGCCGGGTCGGCCCCACCCCGCACCAGGCCGTCCAGGCGAAGGAGGAGAGCATGCGCATCACCGGCGACCACACGGCGCTGGCCATCGAAGGCCGCCTCGACGTGCGCACCGCCGCCGACGCGCGGGCCCGGCTGCACCAGGCCGTGGACGGCGGCCTCGGCGACCTCGTGCTCGACCTCACCCGGCTGGAGTTCTGGGACGCCACCGGCCTCGGCGTCATCATGGGCACCCACCGCCGGGCCGGCCGGATCGGCCGCCGCCTGGTGCTGCGCTCCGTCCCGGCCCAGCTCCAGCGACTGCTGGTGGCCACCAAGTTGCACCGCATCCTCGCCGTCGACGGCGCCGAAGCGCACGGACTCGCCCTCTAGTCCGCTTCCGCAGCCCGCCCGCTGTCACCCGCCTTCCGCATCACGCCTGGTCAGCGCCTCACGACGACCCCCGGCCCCGGACCGCCCTGCACGGGCGGGCCCGGATGTGCGAGAGTCTGCCCGTCAGAAGACCGGCCCTGGGACCGCCCACGGCCGCGGCCGGGACGTCAGCCGGTCGGCGCGTGGCGCCGGCGGCCGAGCACGATGCGGAGCAGAACGTGGCACAGCCATCCGGGGAGTTCAGGCAGGAGGCCGTCCGCACCCGCGGCGGCGAACTGGTCTCCGGCGGCCTGCTGGTGGGCGTCGGCGCCCCCGACGGTTCCGAGGCCCGGCCCTGCCCCCCGGAGTGGCGGCCCCGCCCGCGCCGGATCGAACGCAGTGAGCCCGCCCGCGGCCCGGTCGGCGGCGTCGGGCGCGCGGTCGGCCCGCTCGCCATGGGCGCCGGGCCCGCCGACCTGCCGCTGCTCGACCGCGAGGCCGACATCGCCGAACTGCTCGGCCTGCTCGCCGAGGGCCGCTCGATACGCCTGGTCGGCCAGGCCGGCTCCGGCCGCAGCGCGCTGCTGTCGGCCGTCGCCGAAGCCGCCGCCGACCTCGCCCCCGGCGGCGTCGTCCAGCTCTGCGGCCACCGCCGTACCGCCGCCGACCTGCTCCAGGACCTCTTCGCGGCCACCCACCACGCCCCCGGCTACCGGCCCGACCCCGGACAGCTGGCCGCCCACCTCGCCGAGGTCGGCGCGGTCGTGGTGATCGACGCCGCCGAGCTCTCCGGCGCCGAACTGGACCGGCTGCTCGCCCTCGCCCCCGGCTGCTCCTTCCTGGTCTCGGTCGCCCCGGACAGCCCGCCGCTCGCGGCCGACTCCCGGATGCGGGACCACCTCGTCGCCGGGCTCTCCCGCGCCGCCTGCCTCGCCCTCACCGCCCGGCTGGCCGGACGGGCCCTGGACGTCGCCGAGAAGGCCTGGGCGGTGGACCTCTGGTTCGAGTCCGAGGGCCTGCCGCTGCGCTTCGTCCAGGCCGCCGCCCTGCTGCGCCAGCGGGACGTCGCGGTGGACGCGCTGGTCGCCGCCGAGGACGACCGGATGGACGTCTTCGGCGCGGTCGACGGTCCCGTCCACGACCCCGACCCGGCGATCCGCGAGGACGCGCTGCGCCGCACCGTCCCGCTGCCCTCGGTCGCCGAGACCGCCTCGCCCGCGGTGCGGCTCGCCGAGGGGCTGAGCGAGCCCGCGCAGGCCGTCCTGCGGCTCACCGTCGCCCTCGGCGGGGAGTGCCCCACCGCGCCGCACCTGCCCGCGCTGATCGACGTCGGCCAGGGCGAGGCCGCCCTCGCCGAACTCGCCGACGCCGGGCTGACGGTGTCCATCGGCGGGCACCACCGGCTGACCGCCGGCGCGTTCGACCTGCTCGCCCCGCACTGGCCGGCCCGGGGCTGCGTGGACGGCGCCGCCCAGCACTTCGCCTGGTGGGTCGGGCACAGCTCGGTGACGCTGGAACAGATCGCCGCCGAGGCCGAGGTGGTGATCGGCGTCCTGCTCGCCGACCGGGCTGCCGGACGCCACGACGCCGTCATCCGGCTCGCCCGGGCGGCGGCGCCCGCCCTGGCGCTCGCGCTGCGCTGGGGAGCCTGGGAGCGGGTGCTGCAGCTCGGCCAGGAGGCGGCCCGCCGGGCCGGCTCGGCGAGCGACCAGGCCTGGTTCCACCACGAGGCCGGCGTGCACGCGATCTGCGAGCAGCAGCCGTCCCGGGCCGTCGCCGAACTGGAGACCGCGCTCACCCTGCGGGCGACCGCCGGGGAGCCGCGCGGCGTGGCCTCGGCCCGCCGGATGCTCGACCTGCTGCGCGCCGACGGGCGGCAGCTGCCGGCCGCCGGCCCCGTGGCGCCGAGCCGCGCGCCGGTCATCCGGAAGATCGCGGCCCGGGTGCCGGCCCGGCTCAAGTCCAGCCGGCGGCGCCGGGTGGCCGTGGTCACCACGGCCGTCCTGACCATCGGGGCGCTCGGTACGGCGGTGGCGATGAGCCTCACCGGGCCGGACGGGCACCCCGCCAAGGACTCGCACAGCGGGCGGCTGGACGAGGGCGGCGGCGCCCAGGACCCGCCGTTCCCGCAGCCCTCCGGCAGCCCGGCCCCCGGCCCGGCCGGGACGGCCTCGGCCAGCCCCTCGGGGACGAGCGGCAGCCCGGAGCCCTCGGCGAGCGGCAGCGCGTCGCACTCGCCGAGCGCCTCGCCGTCGAAGAAGCCGAGCTCCTCGCCGGGGGCGACGGAGTCGCAGGCCCCGCCGCAACCGCAGCCGACCGCACCGGGTCAGCCGCAGCCGCCGGTGCCGCCGCCGGGGCAGCCGTCGCAGACCCATCAGCCGTCGAAGCCGCCGACGAGCCAGCCCACGACGCCCCCGGTGACGCCTCCGACCAGCTCACCGACCTCGCCGTCGCCGACGGCGACCGCCACCACCGGTGGGCCCAGCCAGTCGGCGTCGCCGACGCCCTGAGTCAGAACAGCTTGAGCTTGTCGTCGTCGATGCCGCGCAGCTCGTCGTAGTCCAGCACCACGCAGCCGATGCCGCGGTCGGTGGCCAGCACACGGGCCTGGGGCTTGATCTCCTGCGCGGCGAAGACGCCCTTCACCGGGGCCAACAGCGGGTCCCGGTTGAGGAGTTCGAGGTAGCGGGTGAGCTGCTCGACACCGTCGATCTCGCCGCGGCGTTTGATCTCGACGGCCACCGTGGCGCCGTCGGCGTCGCGGCAGAGGATGTCGACCGGGCCGATCGCGGTCGGGTACTCGCGGCGGATCAGCGACCAGCCGCTGCCGAGCACCTCCATCCGGTCCGCGAGCAGCTCCTGGAGGTGTGCCTCGACGCCGTCCTTGATCAGGCCCGGGTCCACCCCGAGTTCGTGGGACGAGTCGTGCAGCACCTCCTCCAGCGTGATGATGAGCTTCTCGCCGGCCTTGTTCTCCACCGTCCAGACCCCGTCGGCCTCCTTGAGGACGCACGGCGGGGACATCCAGTTGAGCGGCTTGTAGGCGCGGTCGTCGGCGTGGATGCTGACGCTGCCGTCGGCCTTGACCAGGATGAGCCTGGTGGCGGAGGGCAGATGGGCGGAGAGCCGACCGGCATAGTCGACTGAGCAGCGGGCAATTACGAGACGCACGGTCGACCACGCTAGCCCACCGGGGCCAGTTGATGCGATTCCGCGACGACGGGGTGAAGAAAGCGCGAACCCCGCGAACATGGAGGTTCCGCGCTTCCGCTCCCGTTCCGTCGAGGTCTGGCGCCCATCCCATCGGGTCGCTACGGTGTGTGACGGCATGCTTGCGGGATCGCTGTCAACGGGGATGGAGACTTCAGATGAACGATCCGACAGGATCCGGCCAATCTGGTGTACCACGGCGTATTTCCGAAGCAATCCGCAGGAATGACCGGCCTGCTCCGCCGTTGACTGCCACGCTGTTCTGAGCGCTGTCGGTGTTCGGGACGTCACGTCCCGTGCCCGCCGTCGCTGATTGCGAGGTGCCGGCAACCCCCGTCCCACGGTGTTCCGGACACCACACGCGATTTCGCCCACCCTCACCTGAGCTTGGACTACGCATGACCACCCGGGCGCCGCGCGGGTGGACCGCGAGAGGAGAATCCATGTCGCTCGACGTCTCACCGGCCCTGCTGGAAAAGGCCGAGCGGGGCGAGGTCGACGAGCGGGAATTCGTCGACTGCGTCCGCGTCTCCCTGCCGTACGCCTGGGACCTGATCAGCTCGCTGGTCGCCCAGGCGAAGGTCGACGGCACCGACTTCGCCGACAACCAGGTACCGCCGCCCAGCGAGCAGGCCCGTGGCCAGCTGCTGCGGGCGCTCGCCAGCGATGCCATCCGGGGCGCCCTGCAGCGTCACTTCGGCGTGCGGCTGGCTTTCCAGAACTGTCACCGGGTGGCGGTGTTCCTGCCGTCGGAGGCCAACGACGCGCGGTTCACGCGCTTCACCTCCGTCCGGGAGCAGCTGCTCAACCAGTCCGAGGAACTGCGGGACTGCTGAGCGCCCGGCGCTCGACCAGTACGGTGCGGCCGCCGCGCCGGCCGCCCCCGTCCCCCGGTGCGGGGGGAGGGGCGGCGGCCCGGTCCGGTCGGCGGCGGGCCCCGGTCAGCCCAGCTGCGGCAGGACCTCGGAGCCGAGCCGGGCGATGTTGTGCAGGGTCGCCTCGTGGTCGCCGCTGCCCTCGGCGAGCAGGGCGAACCGGCGGATGCCGGTCCGTTCGGCGGTGGCCAGCAGCCGGTCGGCGCACTGTCGCGGGGTGCCCACCGCGTGCAGGTCGCAGAGGAGTTCGGTGTACTCGCGCGGGTCGCGCATCTTGCGCTCGCGGCCGTCCACGGTGCGGTGGGCGCCGAGCCCGTACTCGAACCAGCCGGGCATCGCGTTCAGCAGGGTGGACCGGGCCGCCGCGGCGCGGTCGTCGACCTGGGCCACCCCGGCCGCCACGTGTTGGCGGGTCACCCGGCGCAGCTGCTCCTCGCCGCGCCCGGCGGCCAGCCAGGCGGTGCGGTAGAGCTCCAGCATCCGCAGCTTGTCCTCGTCGCCGGAGTGCATGCCGAGCAGCATCGGCAGCCCGCGCTCGGCGGCCAGCTTCACCCCGCCCGGCGAGGTGCAGGCGACCACCACCGGCGGACCGGCCACCGGCCGTCCGGCGGCGGTGAGTTCCTCGCCGAGGCCCTCCTCGTCCTGCCGCTGGCGCGGGAAGCGCACCGGGCCGGACTGCTCGCCGAAGCCGAGCCAGTTGCTCAGCGCGGGCCGCCGGACGGGCTCGGTGGCCCGCGGCACCACCGCCACCTCGGGGAAGGCGAACTGCGGGCCGTCCGCGCCGACCCGGGAGCCGCGCAGCCAGCGCAGCAGCAGGTCCAGCCGCTCCGGGAAGCCGTGCTCGAAGGCGCCCGGGCCGTCGCCGAACACGTCCAGGTCGATCCAGGGCCCGCCGCGGCCGACCCCGAGCGTGAAGCGTCCGCCGGAGGTGAGGTGCAGCAGCGCGGCCTGCTCGCCGAGCGCCACCGGGTGCCGGGTGGAGAGCACGCTGACCGCGGTGCCGACGCCGATCCGGCGGGTGCGGCCGAGCAGCAGCCCGGCGAGCGTCGCGGCGTCCGGGCAGACCCCGTACGGGACGAAGTGGTGCTCGGCGAGCCAGACGCTGTCCAGGCCCGCGCGTTCCGCCTCGACGGTGGACCGGACGGTGCGCTCCAGCGCCTCGCCGTGGGTCTGGCCGGGGAACTGCGCGGACAGCAGGAACAGGCCGACCCGCACCGGCGCGGTGTCCGCCGGGAGCGCCCCCGCGCGCTGCGCCGTCGGCAGCGGATCGCCCGGGACGGCCGTCACCTGCGGGACGGTGGTCAGCATCGGGCCGGGGGCGGGCGGCCGGACCCCGACGGGTCGGCGGGTCTCGGCACGGGCGCTGGTCTTGGTCATCCTTGGGGCCTCCTCGGGTGCGCGCAGGGTCTGCGAGCCCCGCCTCTTCCCCTTGTGGGTATCGGATGTCATGTGCCAACGGCACGTCGAACCCCGAATTTCCCCGATGATCGGGTGGATCTCGGCAAAAACCGCGGAGTGCCGGCCGGAGCCGTGATAGTGGCCGTCGCGGGGGTCCGCCGGCCGTAGGCTGGAACGGCCCAGAGCCCCGGAAGAGAGGCAGTCCGCCGTGTCGCCGCGCCGCAACCGGATCAAGAGCGCCGCCCCCCGTGAGAGCGCCGAGCCGGCCGCCGCCCCGCTCGGTGGGGCGCTGCGCCGCACCGAGAACTACCAGGGCGAGGACTGGGTGGTCCAGACCGTCGCCGGGACGGCCGGCCGGTTCTACCGCTGCCCGGGCTGCGACCAGGAGATCCCGCCGGGAGTGGGCCACGTGGTGGCCTGGCCGATGCACGGCGCGGGCGTGGACGACCGGCGGCACTGGCACCGCGCGTGCTGGGGAGCGCGGGAGCGCCGGGCCTCCAACATCCTGCGGGGGCGCGGCGCTCCGCGGTACTGAACCCGGCCCGGTCCCCGGGCGCGCGTTCGGGCACGGGGGCTTCCTCAGGCGTCGCGCTTCTTGAGCACCAGCGCCCCGCCGGCCAGGGCGGCGGCCGTCCAGGCCAGGCAGATGAGGAAGCCGGCCCACGGCCCGTACGGCTGGCCGTGCTGCTCGTACACCAGCAGCATCCGCGAGCCCGCGTAGTCGGGGAAGTAGTGGGCCAGGGTCTTGACCTTCGGCACCGCCGAGAGGATCGGCGAGAGCAGGAAGAAGAACGGCACCAGCACGCCGAGCGCGAGCGTCTGGTTGTGCAGCATCGTGGTGACGCCTGCCGAGAACAGGCAGAGCATCGTCAGGTAGAGCGCGGCGCCGAACACCGCGCGCAGCACGTGCGGTTCGCCGAGCGAGGTGGAGTGCGAGCCGAGCAGCGCCTGGCCGACGAAGAAGGTGACGAAGGCCGTCACCAGCGAGACGGCCAGGGCGAGCCCGCCGAGCACCGTCGCCTTGCCGCCGAGCAGGGTGGTGCGCTGCGGGACGGCGGCCAGGGTGACCCGGATCATGCCGCTGCTGTACTCGTTGCCGATCGCCAGCACGCCGAAGACGATGATGGCCAGTTCGCCGAGCATGATGCCGGCGAAGGCCGTGCCGGTGGCGTCGAACGGGGACTGCTCGTTGCGGCGGAACTCGGTGAAGTTGTTGTTGGTGAGCAGGGACAGCAGCGCGCCGATGCCGACGGTGACGACGAAGGCCAGCGCCAGCGTCCAGACCGTCGAGCGGACGCTGCGGATCTTCGTCCACTCGGAGCGCAGGACCGCCGGGAAGGACGCCATCTCAGTTCTCCTCCTGTCGGGCCGCGGCGGTGTGCCGGGCGCCGTCCGCCTGCCAGCCGGCCCCCCAGGTGCCGGGCGCTCCGGCCGCGTCCCGGCCCGGTCCGTCGCCCGCGTGGTACTCCACCGAGTCGGCCGTCATCTGCATGAACGCCTCCTCCAACGAGGCCTGCTGCGGGCTGAGTTCGTGCAGCACCAGGCCGTTGGCCGCGGCCAGTTCACCGAGCCGGGCGAGGTCGCCGTCGACCACCTCGTAGGAGCCGTCCGGGCCCGCCTCGTGCCGCAGTCCGGCGCCGGCCAGCACGTCCAGCAGCCGCTCGGGCTCGGGGGTGCGCAGCCGTACCGCGGAGCGGGAGTTGCGCCGGATGAACTCCGGCATCGGCATGTCGGCGAGCAGCCGGCCCCGGCCGATGACCACCAGGTGGTCGGCGGTGACGGCCATCTCGCTCATCAGGTGGGAGGAGACGAAGACGGTCCGGCCCTCGCCGGCGAGCCGCTTCATCAGGTTGCGGATCCAGAGGATGCCCTCCGGGTCGAGGCCGTTGACCGGCTCGTCGAACATGACGATCTCCGGGTCGCCGAGCAGGGCGGAGGCGATGCCCAGGCGCTGGCCCATGCCGAGCGAGAAGCCGCGGGCCCGCTTGCGGCCCACCGGGGTGAGGCCGACCAGGGCGAGCACCTCGTCCACCCGGCGCTCCGGGATCCGGTTGCTCTGGGCGAGCCAGAGCAGGTGGTCGCGGGCGGTGCGGCCGGGGTGGACGGCCTTGGCCTCCAGCAGGGCACCGATGTACTTGAGCGGCTCGCTGAGCTGCTCGTAGCGCTTGCCGTCGATGGTGACCCGGCCGCCGGTGGGGCGGTCGAGGTCGAGGATCATGCGCATGGTGGTGGACTTGCCGGCGCCGTTCGGGCCGAGGAAGCCGGTCACCACCCCGCGGGGGACGGTGAAGCTGAGCCGGTCCACCGCGAGCGTCTTGCCGTAACGTTTTGTCAGCTCGTGCAACTCGATCATTCGCGCTCCCTTACTCCTTGTCAGGCTAGGACAAAGGGGATATCGCGGCCCGCTGAGTGGGCTCGGTGGGCGTGCCGGAATACGGTGGGCGCATGAGCGAGCTCCCATCCGCGGTGGCGGTCCGCGAGAGCGGTACCGGAACACCCCTCGTGCTGCTGCACGCCTTTCCGATGAACGCCTCGATGTGGTCATCCCAGCTGGACACGCTGCCCGGACTCACCGGGGACGGGGCCCGGGTGCTCGCCCCCGACCAGAGAGGGTTCGGCGGGACCGAGCTGGGTACTGACGAGCCCTCGCTGGACGCGGTCGCGGACGACCTCGCTCTGCTGCTGGACGCGGCCGGGATCGAGCGCGCGGTGGTCTGCGGGATCTCCATGGGCGGCTACGTGGCGCTGGCCCTCGCCCGCCGCCACCCCGGACGGCTGTCCGGCCTGCTGCTGGCCAACACCCGCGCCACCGCCGACACCGACGCCGTACGGGCCAACCGGGAGCGGATCGCCGCCGCCGTCACCGCGCGGGACAGCGTGCAGCTGCTGCTGGACGAGCGGGTGGCGGCCGGGCAGCTCGGGCCGGACTCCCAGCACCTCGTGGAGCGGGTGCAGGCGATGGTCGCCGCCGCGCCGCCCGCCTCCGTCGCCTGGGCCCAGCGGGCCATGGCGGCCCGTCCGGACACGCTGGACGTACTGGCCGGCCTGCGGGTGCCGGTCGCGCTCGTGGCGGGCGCCCAGGACGCCCTGGTGGCCCCGGAGGAGGCCGAACGGATGCTGCGGGCCCGCCCGGACGCCGAGCTGACCGTCCTCCCCGGCGTGGGCCACCTGAGCCCCCTGGAGGCGCCCGGGGCCTTCGACGCCGCCGTCCGCTCCCTGCTGCGCCGGGTGGCCGCCGGATGAGCGATGACGCGGCCTCCTGGGACTTCTCGGCGCTGGAGGTGACCGGCCGGATGCCCGTGACCAACCGCAGCGAGGTGCTGGTCGAACTCACCCTGGAACCGCTCGGCGAGGACTACTGGCTGCGCCCGGGGGAGACCTTCATCGTCACCTCCTACGGCGACCACGGGTCCGGCCACCCCTTCGAGGTGCAGTACTGGCCCGACTCGGTGTCGGTCTGGTGCACCTCCTGGTTCGGCACGGTCTCCGACGACGACGGCAACCAGCTCAGCAGCGGGCACCAGCGGCCGGACGGCGCCTACCCCCGGTAGGTCCGGTCCGGCGGCAGAAGTGCCCGAGGTGATGACGGCGGGACAACCGACAGGCCCTCACCCGTGGGGGTGAGGGCCTGGGGTACGACAGGGGTGCGGCGTCAGCGCGACTGCTGGGCGGGCACGCCCATGGTGTCGTCGTTCGGCAGCGAGGCGGCGGCCACGGCCGCGCCGGTCAGCGTCGCCAGCATCTCGCGGACGTTGGTCAGCTGGGCGTTGATGCTGTCGCGGCGGTTGGTGAGCGCCGCCAGCTCGCGCTCGGATTCGCTGCGGATGCGGTCGGCCTTGGCGTTGGCGTCCGCCACGATGTCCTCGGACTGGCGCTGGGCCGTCTCGACGGTCTGGCGGGCGCGGCGCTCGGCGTCGGTGCGCAGCTTCTCGGCCTCCAGGCGCAGCTGCTCCGCCCGGTGCTCGATCTCGGCCAGACGCTTCTCGGCCTTGGCCTGACGGGCGGCCAGGTCGCGCTCGGACTGCTCCCGGCGCTTGGCCAGGTTGGTCTCGAACTCCAGCGCGGCCTGGGCGGCCTTGGTGCGGGTCTCCTCGAAGAGGGCGTCCGCCTCCTCGCGCTTGTTCTGGGCGTCCTTGTTGGCCTCGGCGCGCAGCTGGGCGGAGTCGCTCTTCGCCTTGTCGACGATCCGCAGACCCTCGTCCTCCGCCTTGGCCTTGCGGTCCTTGGCGTAGTTCTCGGCCTCGGTGCGGACCTGCTGGGCGGCGGCCTCGGCGAGCTCGCGGTGCTGCTCGGCGGCGCGGTGCGCCTCGTCGCGCAGGTCCTTGGCCTCCTCCTCGGCGAGTCGCAGGATCTTCTCGACGCGGGCTCCGAGACCGGCGTACGAGGGCTCCTGCTCGACGACCGCCGCCTGGGCGGTCTGCGTCTCCAGGTGGAGCTCCTCGATGCGCTTCTCCAGCGCGCTGATCCGGGTCAAGGCACTGTCACGGTCGGCCACCAGCTTGGTGATCCGCTCGTCGACCTGGGCGCGCTCGTACCCACGGCGCACCAGGTCGAAGCCGTGAGGGGAGTGACTGTCGCTCATGGGGTTCTGGGCTTCCTGTCGTCAAACCGCTGAGGTGGTTGAGGGAATCCTGACACGGTACCGGAGTGTCGACGGCGAAATGCCGTTGTCCCGCGGACAATGTCCGCTCAATCGGGTGGTGCGTTCTTGGAACGATTGCCACCCGACCGGGGGGAGCCAACTCCGGCACCGGCCTTGGCGCCCCCGTCCTTCTTGGTACTACTTCCCCCGTTGGCCTGTGCGACCGGTGATGGTGCCTCGAACGCCTCCAGCGCGGACAGCACGTCCTGGACCCTGGAGATCTCGGTGTTGATGTCCTTGCGGCGGCGCACCAGCTCGTCCAGCTCGCGCCGGCCCTCGTCGGTGACCCGCTCGGCCTCGGCCTTCGCCTCGGCGAGCAGCCGCTCCGCCTCCGCCTTCGCCAGCTCGACCTGCTCGTCCGCGGCCCGGTCGGCGTCCCGCAGCCGCTTCTCCGCCTCGGTCGCCGCCTCGTCCAGCCGCTCCTCGGCCTCGGCCTCGGCCGACGCCAGCTTCGCCTCCGCCTTCTCGATGAGCGCCTCGGCGCGGTCGGTGGAGGTGGAGAGCTTGGTCTCCGCCTCCTTGAGCAGGCCCTCGGCCTTGCGGACCGCGGACAGGCGGACCTTGCTGGCCTCCGCGGAGGCTTCCGAGGTGAGCTCGGACGCGCGGTCCTCGGCGGCCGCGACCAGGGCGGCGGCGCGGTCCTCGGCCTCGGCGACGGTCGCCACCGCCTGCTCCTCGGCCTCGGTCAGCTGCTCCTGGGCGGCCGTCACCAGCGCGTCCACCCGCTCGCCGGCCGACTTCATGGCCGCCGCGTTCTCCTTGCGGGCCCGCTCGTGCAGCGCCTCCACCTCGGCGTCGGTGCGCTCGCGCAGCTCCTCGGCGCGCTCGCGGATCGCGGTCGCGTCCCGGCGGGCCTCGGCGAGCAGCGCGTCGGCGTCGGAGCGGCCCTTCTCGACCTCGCCCTGGCCGGCCGCCTCGCCGGCGGCGACCAGCCGGTCGGCCTCCTTGCGGGCGGCGGCGACCATCGCGTCCGCCTGCTCCTCGGCGGCGGCGGTGGTGGCCAGCGCGGTGGTCTGGGCGTCCTCGCCGAGCGCCTCGGCGTCCGCGAAGGCCTTCTCCAGCACGGACTTGGCGTGCTCGCGGGTGGCCTTGTCGAACTGCTCGGCGGCCTCCCTGGTCTCCGCGTCGTACGCGTCGGCGCGGGCGTGGGTGTCGCTGTCGTAGTCGTCGGCCAGGGTGCGGGTGGCGAGGGCGTACTCCTCGGCCTCGGCGCGCAGCCCGGCGGCCAGCTCCTCGGCGTCGGCGACCGTGCGGGCGGCCTGGGCCTCGGCCTCGGCCACCGTACGGGCGGCCTGCGCCCCGGCGTCGGCGCGCAGCTGCTCGGCGGCCTCCTGGGCGGCGCGCAGCTCGGCCTCGGCGTCGGCGCGCAGCTGCTTGTCGTAGGCCTGGGCCTCGGCGCGCTGCCGGCCCAGCTCGGCCTCGGCGGCCTCCCGCTCGGCGGCCAGCTCCAGCTCGGTCTGCTCGCTCAGGGCCGCGGTCTCCGCGTCGGTACGGGCCCGCAGGTCGGCGGTCTCGCGCTCGGCGAGCTCGCGCTGCTCGGCGGTCTCGCGCTCGGCGAGCTCGCGGACCTCGGCGTCGTACGCGTCGGCCGCGGCCCGCAGGTCGGCGGTCTCCCGGTCGGCGAGTTCGCGCTGCTCGGCGGTCTCGCGCTCGGCGAGTACGCGAAGCTCGGTGGCGGCCTGCTCGGCGGCCTCCCGGACCTCGTCGGCCTCCTGCTCGGCGGTGGCCTTGAGCGCGGCGATCTGCTCGGCGGCGGCCTCGTACATGCCGGCCACCGACTGGCGGACGTCGGCGGCCTCCTCCTCGGCGACGGCGACCAGTTCGGCGCCCTCGGCCTTGGCGGCGGCGATCAGCTCCGCACGGTCGGCCCGGGCCTGCTCCAGCTCGGCCGCGGCCTCGGCCCGGATGTCGTCGGCGGTGGCGCGGGCCTCGGACAGCTCGCGGCCGGCCTCGGCCCGGACGGTCGAGGCCTGCTCGTCGGCCAGGGCCAGCTCGGCGGCGGCCTTCTCGCGGGTGGCCTTGGCGTCCTTGGCGGCGTCCGCCCGGCGCTGCTCGGCCGTGGCCTCGGCCCGCTCCAGCAGTTCGTCGGCGGCCGCGCGGCGCTCGGCGGTGTAGCCGTCGGCCACCTCGCGGGCGTCGGCGGCGTAGGTCTCGGCGGCGGTGCGGACCTCGGTGGCGTACCGGTCGGCGGCCTCGCGCTGCTCGGTCGTCTCGGTGGCGGTGCGCTCGGTGAGCTCGGCGGCGTGCTGTTCGGCCTCGGCGCGGACGCGGTCGGCGTAGGCCTCGGCGCTCTCGCGCTGCTGGGTGGTCTCGCGCTGGGCGAGGGCGCGCAGTTCGCCGGCGGCCTGCTCGGCCTCGGCCCGCACCTCGGCGGCGTAGGCGTCGGCGTTCCCGCGGGTGTCGCCGGCGTACGTCTCGGCGGCGGTGCGGACCTCGGTGACGTACTGGTCGGCGGCCTCGCGCTGCTGGGTGGTCTCGCGCTGGGCGAGGGCGCGCAGCTCGCCGGCGGCCTGCTCGGCCTCGGCCCGCACCTCCGCGGCGTGGGCGTCGGCGGCCTCGCGGACCTCGGCGGCGGTGTGCTCGGCCTGCTGGCGCGCCGTCCTGGCGGCGGCCAGCTGGTCGGAGGTCTCCTCGCGCTCGCGGCGCAGCCCGTCCGAGGCCTCCTCGCGCTCGCGGCGGCTCTCCTCGCGCAGCGCGTTCGCGGCGGCCTCGGCCTCGGCCCGGGTCCGGGCGGCCTCGGTGTCGGCCTCGGTGCGCACCCGCTCGGCGTCGGCCGCCGCGGCGTCGCGCACCGCGCTCGCCCCGGCCTGCGCCTCGGCGCTGACGGTCTCCGCGGCGGCGGCCGCCTCGGCCCGCACCCGCTGGTCGAACTCGGTTGCCTCGCGCCGGAGTTCGGCGGTCTCGCGCTCGGCGGCGGCGCGGTTCTCGGCGGCCGCGGCCTTGGCGGCGGCGAGCGCGTCCTGGCTCTGCTGCTCGGCGGCGGCGGTGATCTTCCCGGCCTCGGCCCGCGCCCTGGTCAGGGTCTGCTCGGCCCGCCCCTGGGTCTCGGCGGCCTGCTCCTGCGCCTGCTCGCGCAGCCGCTCGATCTCGCCCGCGGCACCCGCGCGCAGCTCGTCCGCGTCGGCCTTCGCCTTGGTGAGCAGCTCCTCGGCGTTCTTCGCCGACTCCTCGATCTGCAGCACCGCCTGCCGGCGGGCCTCGCCGCGGACCCGCTCGGCCTCGGCGGCGGCCTGGGCGCGCAGCTCCTCGGCCTCGGCGCGCAGCCGGGCCGCCTCGTCCTGCATCTGCTCGATCCGCTCGCGGATCGCGGCGGCGTCGTCCAGGGCGGCGTTCTGGGCCTGCTCGACGGCGGCCTGGGCCTGCTCGCGCAGGCGCTGGGCCTCGGCGGCGGCCTCGGTGCGGATCCGCTCGGCCTCGGCGGAGGCCTCGCTCCGGGCGGTCTCGGCGTCCTGGTTGGCCCGGCCGAGCACCTCCTCGGCGGTCTTGGCGGCCTTGGCGAGCTGGACGGTGGCGTCCTTGGCGGCGGCCGCCCGGCCCTCCTCCTCGGCCTCGCCGCGCAGGCGCCGGGCGTCGGCGTCGGCCTGCGCCCGCAGTTCGGCGACGTCCCGCTCGGCCCGGGCGCGCAGCTCGGCGATCGCGGCCTCGGCGTCGGCGCGCAGCTCGGCGGCGACCGACTCGGCGGTGGCCCGCAGCCGCTCGCTCTCCTCGGCGGCGGCGGCCTTGGCGGCGTCGGCCTCGGCCTGCCGGGTGGCGGCGGTGGTCCGTACGGCCTCGGCCTCGGCGCGGATCGCGTCGGCCTCCTTGGTGGCCTGGGCCACCATCCGGGCGACCTCGGCCCGGGCGGTCTGCGAGCGCTGCTCGTTGGCGGCCTCGCCGTCGGCGACCTTGCGGACGGCGGCGGCCTCGGCGTCGGCCTGCAGCTGTTCGGCGGCCTGCTCGGCCTGGGCGCGCAGCGCGGCGGCCTCGACGCGGGTGCGCTCCGCCTCGGCGATGACCTCGGCGCGCAGCCGCTCTATCTCGGCCTTGGCGGCGGTGAGCTGCTGCTCGGCCCGGGCCTGCTCGTCGGCGGCCCGCGCCTTGAGCTGGTCGATCTCGGCCCGGGCGGCGAGGAGCTGGCGCTCGGCGGCGGCGTGGGCGGCGGCCAGCTGCTGCTGGGCCTCGCCGCGGGCGGCGTCGACGTCGGCGGCGAGCTGGGCGCCGGCCTGCTGGGCCTGCTCGGAGGCGGCGCGCAGCAGCCGCTCGGCGTCGGTCTGGGCGCGCTGGAGGGCGGCCTCGGCGGCGGCGTGGGCCTCGCCGCGGGCGGCGTCCACGTCGGCGGCGGTCTGGGCGCGGGCCTGGTCGGCGAGGGCGACGGCCTCCGCGCGGGCGGCGGCGACCATCCGCTCGGACTCGGCGCGGGCCTCCTGGAGGAGGCGCTGGGCCTCCTGCTCGGAGCCGGCCCTGGTCTGCTCGGCCCAGCCGTTGACGTGCTGCTCGGCGCTGCGGCGCAGCTCGGCGAGCTCGTCCTCCAGCTGGCGGCGGCGCGCGGCGAGCTCGGCCTCCAGCCGGGCGGTGCGCTCGGCGGCCTCGGCCATGATCCGCTGGGTCGCGGCCTGGGAGTCGCGCAGCTGGCGCTCGGCGTCGGCGCGCAGCTGCTGGGCCTGCATCTCGGCGGTGCGGAGCATCTGCTCCGCCTGGCCGGACACGGCGTCGAAGGCGCGCGGCTGGGCGAGCATGCGACGGGACTCGTGCAGTTTCGCCCGGAGCACCTCGACCTGGTAGGCGAGGTCCTCGGCATGCTCGACTGCCTTGTCCCGCTCCTTCCGAGTCCGACCCATCTCGGCCTCGAACTGGGAGAGGTGATCGTCAGCCTCGTAGCGGTCGTTGCCCCGCACTCCGCGGTCCCATCCATCTCCTGGTCGCGTCCTCGACCCGGCCGGTTCCGGGCTCCGGTGTCCCGGGCGTCGGCTCCGACTGGTCCTTGCATCCGCAGCAGGTGGACGGCCCCTTTCCAAGCCGGGGCCGCACTCCGCGGTCGTCGGAATCCGGGGCGTGGGAGCGCGGGGTACCGCGTTCCCCCGTCCGGGTGGACTCCTGGGCGAACTCTTGCCTTGTGGAGAATGGTGACAGATCCGTCTAGCGACTGTTCAGCCGTGCCCGCGTAATGGACTCCCCTTGCGACGGGCCGACCGCCGCAGGGCGGACGGGCCAGTCTTCGGCCGTGCCCGTCGCCTCCGTCCCCCGGAGTCTTCGCGCACCTGGGCATTGTAGTGGGCCCGCACCGCGGGGGAATGGCCGCATGGGGGTTTTCCGGCTCTTCCGGCCAGGTTACTGACGGGTCATGACCGACGGGCCGTCGGGTGCCGCCGGAGCGTGCGGCACCCGGGGGGCGATCCGGTGGACGATCAGTGCTCCTCGTGGGCGTTCTGTGCGGAGGTGACCAGCTCGGTCAGCACCCCGCCGCAGTCCTTCGGGTGCAGGAAGGTGATCCGCGATCCCATCGAGCCGATCCGCGGCTCGTCGTAGAGGACCCGGACGCCCTTGCCGCGGATCGCCTCGGCGTCGCCGTCCACGTCGGCGGTCCCGAAGGCGATGTGGTGCACGCCCTCGCCGTTCTTCTCCAGCCACTTCGCGACGGTGGAGTCGGGCCGGGTGGGCTCCAGCAGCTGGAGGTACGAGGCGCCGCCGTCGTCCGTCCCGTTGATCCTGAGCATGGCCTCGCGGACGCCCTGCTCCTCGTTGACCTCGGAGTGGAAGACCTCGAAGCCGTAGGTGGCGCGGTAGAACTCGACCGTCTTGTCGAGGTCTCGGCAGGCGATGCCGATGTGGTCGATCCGGGTCAGCACGGGGACCTCCGGTGGGTAGGGGACAAGGGTGGCACCCAGTGCAGCGCATGGCCCGCGGCGGACGCCAGTGCCGGACGTGCGAGCCTGCTCACACGCTGCGGGGTTCACCCGGACCGCGTCGGCACGGTGTTGACTGGAGGGTGCCAGTGCGCTCGATCACACCGTCGCTCCGGTGACGGGCGGGTAACAGGTCAGTACATTGAGCGCATCCTCACCTGGCCACGACGTGCGAAGGGGCCCGTCCCATGACCAACACCACCTCTGTGATCGTTGCCGGTGCACGGACCCCGATGGGTCGCCTGCTCGGATCCCTCAAGGGCTTCTCCGGTGCCGAGCTCGGCGGCGTCGCCATCAAGGCCGCCCTGGAGCGGGCCGGCATCACGGGGGACCAGGTCCAGTACGTGATCATGGGCCAGGTGCTGCAGGCCGGCGCCGGCCAGATCCCGGCCCGCCAGGCCGCCGTCAAGGCCGGCATCCCGATGAACGTGCCGGCGCTGACCATCAACAAGGTCTGCCTCTCCGGCCTGGACGCCATCGCGCTGGCCGACCAGCTGATCCGCGCCGGCGAGTTCGACGTCGTCGTGGCCGGCGGCCAGGAGTCGATGACCAACGCCCCGCACCTGCTGCCGAAGTCCCGCGCGGGCTTCAAGTACGGCGCGATCGAGATGCTCGACGCCATGGCGCACGACGGCCTGACCGACGCCTACGAGAACATCCCGATGGGCGAGTCCACCGAGAAGCACAACGCCCGCCTCGGCATCCCGCGCGAGATCCAGGACGAGATCGCCGCCGCCTCGCACCAGCGGGCCGCCAAGGCGCAGGCCGACGGCGTCTTCGAGGCCGAGATCGTCCCGGTCGCCATCCCGCAGCGCAAGGGCGAGCCGGTGCTGTTCAGCCAGGACGAGGGCATCCGCGCGGACACCACCGTCGAGAGCCTGGCCAAGCTGCGCCCGGCCTTCACCAAGGACGGCACGATCACCGCCGGGACCGCCTCGCAGATCTCCGACGGCGCCGCCGCGGTGGTCGTGATGAGCAAGGCCAAGGCCGAGGAGCTGGGCCTGACCTGGATCGCCGAGATCGGCGCGCACGGCAACGTGGCCGGCCCGGACAACTCGCTGCAGTCGCAGCCGTCCAACGCGATCAAGCACGCGCTGGCCAAGGAGGGGCTGGAGGTCGCCGACCTCGACCTGATCGAGATCAACGAGGCGTTCGCGGCCGTCGCGTACCAGTCCTCCAAGGACCTGGGCGTCTCCGCGGACATCGTCAACGTCAACGGCGGGGCGATCGCGCTCGGCCACCCGATCGGCATGTCCGGTGCCCGGGTGGTGCTGACCCTGGCGCTGGAGCTGCAGCGCCGTGGCGGCGGGGTCGGCGCGGCCGCCCTGTGCGGCGGCGGTGGCCAGGGTGACGCGCTCATCGTGCGCGTCCCGAAGGCCTGATCAGCTGATCTGATCTTCGGGGCTGCGGACCGCCACAAGCGGTCCGCAGCCCCTTCGGCGTCCGCACCCTAGGAGCTCCTGATGATCGATGTCCCCACACTGGTCGAACAGGCCCGGGAGGGCAGGCCGCGGGCCGTCGCCCGGCTGATCACGCTGGTCGAGAACGCCGCCCCGCAGCTGCGGGAGGTCATGGCCGCGCTCGCGCCGCACACCGGCCGGGCCTACACCGTCGGCCTCACCGGCTCGCCCGGCGTCGGCAAGTCCACCTCCACCTCGGCGCTGGTCTCCGCCTACCGGCGGCTCGGCAAGCGGGTCGGGGTGCTCGCCGTCGACCCGTCCTCGCCGTTCTCCGGCGGCGCGCTGCTGGGCGACCGGGTCCGGATGCAGGACCACGCCACCGACCCCGAGGTGTTCATCCGCTCGATGGCCACCCGCGGCCACCTCGGCGGACTCTCCTGGGCGGCGCCGCAGGCCCTGCGGGTCCTGGACGCGGCCGGCTGCGACGTCATCCTGGTCGAGACCGTCGGCGTGGGGCAGTCCGAGGTCGAGGTCGCCGCCCAGGCCGACACCACCGTGGTGCTGCTGGCCCCCGGCATGGGCGACGGCATCCAGGCCGCCAAGGCCGGGATCCTGGAGATCGGCGACCTCTTCGTGGTCAACAAGGCCGACCGGGACGGCGCCGACGCCACCGCGCGGGAGCTCAACCACATGCTGGGCCTCGGCGAGGCCCGCGAGGCGGGGGACTGGCGCCCGCCGATCGTGAAGACCGTCGCCGCCCGCGGCGAAGGCGTCGACGAGGTGGTCGAGGCGCTGGAGAAGCACCGTGCCTGGCTGGAGGAGCACGGCGAACTCGCGATGCGGCGCCGCCGCCGGGCGGCCGAGGAGATCGAGGCCATCGCCCTCGCCGAACTGCGCGCCCGGATCGGCGACCTCCGCGGGGACCGCCACCTGGCCGCGCTCGCCGAACGCGTCGCCGCCGGCGATCTCGACCCCTACGGCGCCGCCGACGAACTCGTCGCCGGCCTCACCCAGACCTGAGCCACCCCGGCTCTGTCACGCCGTCGCCGCTTCGGGGCGGTGGGGCCGGTGCCGCGGAGGGCGGGGCCGTGGTGGTGTCCACGGCCCCGCCCTCCGGGGGAGCGGGTGGTGCCTACGGGCGGCCGCGGAGGCCGCGGAGGTGGTCGGCGATCGGGGCGAGGGCCTCGAACATGGCGTCGAGCTGTTCGGGGGTGAAGCGGTCGATGAAGTGGGCCCGGACGCTGCGCACGTGGTCCGGGGCGACCCGCTGCATGGTTTCCCAGCCCTGCTCGGTGAGGTGGGCGTAGAGGCCGCGCCGGTCGCCGGGGCACTCCTGGCGGAGGACGAGGCCGGCGTTCTCCATCCGGGTGATCTGGTGGGAGAGCCGGCTCTTCGACTGCAGCGTGGCGGTCGCGAGGTCGGTCATCCGCATCCGGCGGTCCGGGGCCTCGGAGAGCACGACGAGGATCTCGTAGTCGTTGATGGCCAGGCTGTGGGGCTGGAGTTCGCGGCTGAGCTGGTACTCCAGCAGCTTGGAGACCTCCAGATGGGCGCGCCACATCCGCTGCTCCCTGGCGGACAGCCAGGGAGTTTCCTCCTCGGGCTGCGACGGAGGGTTGTCCGCAGTGTCGATCGTGTGCGTATCCATGGGACCTAGCATAGCCGATTTAGTTCAATCTTGTACGACTTTACAGGCCGAAACGTCGGCCGAGGTCGCCCAGGTTACCCAGCCCCGGGATGTTGGGGTTGCCGCCGCCGTGGCCGCCCGTGCCCGGCTGGGACGGCACGCCGCCGACCGGGACGCCCGCCTCGGCCCCGACCTGGCCCACCGACCGCTCCGCCATCAGCTTCTCGCTGGACTGCAGCAGCACCTGCCCGGCGCCGATGAACTCGAACTGGTGCTCCTCGCCGGAGGCGCCGCCGATGCCGGTCAGCCGCCGGATGCCGCCGATCAGCCCGTGCATGTAGTCGTGGTCGTAGTGGTGGCACGGCGCCGGGCAGTCCGCCCAGCCGACCAGCGCCTGCGGGTCCACCCGGATCGGCGGCTCCACGAAGTGCACCGGCCCGTTGGAGGCGGCGACGAACCGGCCGGTGCCGATCAGGGTCAGGAAGCCCGGGATGATCGACTGCTTGAGCCGCAGCGTCGGGTCGAAGGCGAGCAGGTTGCCGGAGCGGACGGTCAGGTTGCCGTCCTCCAGGTCGTACGAATTGAGGTCGAACGCCCGGTCGGCCAGCAGCAGTTTGCCGCGGCCCTCGGCGACCACCCAGTCCGACGCGTGCATCGGCGAGTTGAAGTGCTGCCCGAGCATCCGGTCGACCATCCCGGCACCGACGCCCTTGAAGGTGATGTCGCCGTAGTAGGCGACCATCTTGCCCTTCTGCAGGAAGTAGGACCCGTTCAGCTCAACCGAGAAGGCGTACGGGTTGACGTTGTCGTTGACCGGCAGGCTGTACACGTCGTGCACCACCGGGCCCGCGCCGCCCTGGGCGGTCGGCAGCGGGGCGACCGGGCC
The DNA here is from genome assembly GCF_014656195.1 of Kitasatospora xanthocidica. Taxonomy (GTDB): domain Bacteria; phylum Actinomycetota; class Actinomycetes; order Streptomycetales; family Streptomycetaceae; genus Kitasatospora; species Kitasatospora xanthocidica. Next base: position 354,326 of record NZ_BNBY01000005.1, read on the forward strand.
GCCGAACTGCTCCTGGGCGTACGACTGCTGGGGCTGCTGGGGCGGGGGCGTCGGGTAGCCGCCCTGCTGGGGGTAGCCTCCCTGCTGCGGGTACCCGCCCTGCTGCGGGCCGCCCGGCGCCGGGTAGCCCGGCTGCGGGCCGTAGCCCGGCGGGGGCGGCTGCGGGACGGCGAAGCCCGGCTGGGTCTGCTGGTCGTGCGGCGACTGCCCGTACGGGGGCTGCGGCGGGTAGGACATCAGAGCTTCTCCTCGCTCGCCTGGACGTACACCGCGCCCTGCCCGGACAGCTCCAGCTGGAACGCCTCGCCCGAGCCGCGGCCGATCATGTCGCGCCAGCCGAGCGCGGTGGACAGCTTGTTGCGGACGTCGCCGCGGTGCGCCACGTACGCCTGCGGGTCGACGTGCACGTCCTGGCCGGGGACGATCGGCAGCTCGAAGACGCCGCCGTGCGCCATCACCGCGACCGAGCCGTTGCCCTCCAGCTTGGTGGTGAACAGGCCCTGCCCGGTGACCTGGCCGCGGACCATGCCCATCACCCCGCCCTGCGAGCCCATGAACATGGTGGACTGGCGCAGCGTGCCCTCGAAGGCGAGCAGCCGGTCCGCCTCGACGTACAGGGTGTCGCCGAAGAGGTCGATCACGTGGACGTGGTGGCCGCCGTGGCCGAACATCACCCGGCCCTGGCCCTCGACGGTCATCAGCGGGGTGTCCTCGTTGGCCACCCGGCGGCCGATCATCGACATCACGCCGCCCTGACCGCCGGTGATGTTCGGCGTGAAGCGGACGTCGCCGCTGTACGCGAGCATCGCGCCGCGCTGGCTGAACAGCCGCTGACCGGGCACCACCTGGGCCTCGACCATCTTGCCGTTGATCTTCGTGAAGCCCATCAGACGTCACCTCCGATGGTGATCTTCTCGGAGGGCTGCACGTACACCAGGCCCTCGCCGGTGAACTCGACCTGGACGGCCTCGCCGCCGCCCTCGCCGATCACCGTCGTCCAGCCGGCGCCCGACTTGAGGCTGCGGTGCAGGTTGCCGGTGTGGGCGACGTACGCGCCCGGGTCCACCCGCAGCGGCATGCTCTTGTCGACCCGCAGGATGATGGCGGGTCCGTTGGAGGTGAGGGCGGCCCAGCCGTGCCCCTCCACCTTGGTGGTGAACAGGCCGTTGCCGGAGGACATGCCGTTGAGGCCGGTGAAGCTGGTGCCGGTGTGCAGGGCGGACTCGGTGCAGAGCAGGTTGTCCGCCTCGACGTACAGCGCCTCGCCGTTCAGCCGGACGAGGTTGATCTCGGTGGCCTTGTCGGCGAAGTAGCAGGTGCCCTGGCCCTTCACCTCCATGACGGTCATCTTCTCGCCGGTGAGCCGGCGGGCGACCATGCCGCGCAGGCCGTCCCCGCCGCCGGTCAGCTTCTTGAAGGCCATCTGCCCGGTGTAGGCGACCATGGCGCCGTGTCTGGCCTTGACGGCGTCCCCGCCCAAGTCGACGGCGAGCACTCGCGATCCCTGGAGTCTGAACTGTGCCACGGCCGCAATCTAGCCGCTGCGGCCGTGGCCCGGGGAGAGTGCGGGGCCGGACTGGTACCGGGCTGGGACGAAACCGCCGGTCAGTGCCGGGACGAAAGGCCGGTCAGTGCCGGGCGTGCGCGCCGTGTCCGGGGTGCGGAACCGTGCCGGCCGCCTGCTCGACCTCCAGCAGCGAGGCCGAGTGGCGCTCCGCCTCGAAGGCCACCACGCCGCCGCGCAGCCCGAACAGGCGCTTGGAGAGCATGATCCACAGGACCGCGGCGATGTTCAGCACCAGGGTGCAGATCTTCACCGCGCTGACGTGGTGGCTCAGCTCGTAGCCCTCCAGCGGCAGGAAGGCCGCGGTGGCGACCACGGTCAGGTACTCGGCCCAGCGCTTGTTGAGCCAGAGGCCGACCGCCTCGACGATCTCGATCACGGCGTAGGCGAGCAGCGAGCCCGCGACGATCAGCAGGGTGCTCTTCTTGAAGTCGAAGGTCTTGCGGATCGTCTCGACGATCGGGGCGTGTTCGAGGTCCCAGTGGAAGTGGTCGGTGACCGGCCGGAAGACCGTCAGGTTCTCGTCGAAGACCCGGTGCACCGCGTCCTGGCTGTTGGAGAACTTCCACACGGCCCAGGCGACCACGATGATCAGCAGCCCGCGCAGCACCCGCTCGACGGCGAGGAAGCGCAGGATGAAGAGGTCCCGCAGCGCCTTGCCGCGCGGCACCAGCGGCGCGTCCCCGGCGGGGCCGGTGCCGTGCGGGGCGCCGAGCGCGAAGTCGCCGCAGCGCAGGCAGCGCCAGGCGTCGCCGACGGCGGTGGCGGCGTGCAGCCGGGACGCCAGCTCGGGCTCGGTCGGCGCGTAGGTGATGTGGCCGCGCTTGGCGCAGGTCCTGCGGTCCCAGTCACGCTTGAACATGTGCTGACTACCCCCGTGGCGTGATGCTTCCGGCGCCCGGATCGGTGGGGCGCGCGGGCAGCAGGATAGGGGGTCCCGGTGACGGGCGGCCGTGCTCGGCCGTGTTCCGGCACACAGCTGTGACACGGAGGCTCCGGGCGGGGAGCGGGGCCGGCTGAGGAGGGAGGCGGGTGCTGTGAGATCGGGCACGGAGCCCACCCCCGGCCGGGGAGTCGGACGTGTGCTCGGTGATAATGGCCGGAAAGGCTTGTGAGTCGCTTCACAAGCGTGCCCGCGCCGCCGACCCCCGTATCGAGGTATCCCACGTGAACAGCAGCGCCGTCCACCGCCTGCGCCTGGTCTCCGGCCCCGAAGGGGTCTCGTTCGTCCTGCTGCTGATCTGCTCGGTGCTGAAGCGGACCACGTCCTTCGACGGCGTCCCGGTGATGGGCATGGTCCACGGGATCCTGTTCATCCTGTACGTGGTCTTCTGGATCCAGGCCTGGCAGTCGCAGAAGTGGGACGCCAAGCGCGGCGTCCTGCTGTTCGTGCTCTCGGTGCTGCCCGGCGGCGGCTTCGTCGCGGAGCGGATGCTCGGCCGCGAGGAGCGCGGCGAGCTGAAGGCCGCCACCGCCTGACCGCGGCTCGCGAAGTGGACGGTCGACAGGCTGCCGCGGCCTCCTCTCCCAAAGGGCCGCGGCAGCCTGTCGCCGTTTCTTACCGGGGATGGTCCGGGGTGCGCCCCGGGCGGCTCGCGTTCCCGCCCGGGGCGCCGGTGGGTCGCTAGTTGACGTTCACGGCGCTCCAGGCCGCCGCCACGGTCTTGTACTCGGTGCTGGTGGTGCCGTACAGGTCGCCGGCAGCCTTGAGGGTCGCGGTGCGGGCGGCCTTGTAGTTGGTGGTGGAGGTCATGTAGACGGTCAGCGCGCGGTACCAGATGGCCGCCGCCTTGGTCCGGCCGATGCCGGTCACCGTCGAGCCGTTGGAGGTCGGGCTGTTGTAGCTGACGCCGTTGATGACCTTGGCGCCGCTGCCCTCCGAGAGCAGGTAGAAGAAGTGGTTGGCGACGCCGGAGGAGTAGTGGACGTCCTTGTTGCCGACGGTGGAGGACCAGTAGTCGGCCGAGGCGCCGTCCTTGGAGGGCTTGTCCATGTAGCGCAGCGGGGTGCCGTTGCCGTTGATGTTGAGCTTCTCGCCGATCAGGTAGTCACCGGGGTCGGCGGCCAGGTTGGCCGACCACTCGACCATGGTGCCGAAGATGTCCGAGGTGGCCTCGTTGAGGCCGCCGGACTCGCCGGAGTAGATCAGGCCGGCGGTGGCGGAGGTGACGCCGTGGCTCATCTCGTGGCCGGAGACGTCGATGGCGGTCAGCGGGTGGGTGTTGCCGGAACCGTCGCCGTACGTCATGCAGAAGCAGGAGTCGTCCCAGAACGCGTTCACGTAGTTGGTGCTGTAGTGGACCCGGCTGGCGGCGCCGACGCCGTTGTTCTTGATGCCGCTGCGGCCGAAGGTGTTCTTGTAGTAGTCCCAGGTGGCGGCGGCGCCGTACTGGGCGTCCACACCGGCGGACTCGCGGTTGGACGGCAGGCCGTTGCCCCAGGAGTTGGTGGTGTTGGTGAACAGCGTGCCGCTGCCCGAGGTGCCGCCCTTGAGGTCGGTGGTGGACTGGTTGCCCCGGGAGGCGTCCTTCAGCTGGTAGCTGGAACCGCTCTGGGTGGTGGTCAGCGTGACGGTGCCGACGTTGACGCCCTTGCCGGTGCCGGTCGCGGTCTGCACGTGCTCCTGGCTGGAGAGCACCTGGCCGGTGGCCGCGTCGGTGACGACGTCCTGGCGGCTCGGGGTGCCGTCCGCCCGCTCGCCGGTGACCACCGTGCGGTGGGCCAGCCGCGGGGCGCCGTCGGCCGCCCAGACGACCAGCTCGGCCGCACCGGCGCCGTCGACCCGGCTGAGCGCCGCCTCGTCCTCGTCGGCGGCGATGCCGACCGTCGCGCGCACCGCGGCGGTGGCCCGCTCGGCGGCCTGGCCCGCGGCGAGGCCCGGGGTGAGGGAGGGCACGGACAGCCGGCCGGCGAAGGCGCGGTCGACCGAGCCGACCGTGCCGTCGGCCTTCTGGTGGACGACCAGGTCGCCGCCGATCACCGGCAGGCCGGCGTAGGTCCGCTCGTACCGGAGGTGACGGGTGCCGTCCCGGTCCACCACGACGTCCTTGGCCACCAGCTGCTCCTGGCCGCCGAGGGCCAGGGCCTGCGCGACCGGGGTGCTCTGCCCGGCGGCGAACGCGAGCAGCGCGGACTGCTGCTGCCCGGGCGCGGGGGCGGCGGCCTGGGCGGGGGCGGCGGCGATCTGGACGACGCCGGCCAGCAGGGCGGTGGCGGAGAGTACGGCTCCGACAGTCAGCTTTCGTTTCATGGACAGGGGGTTCCTTCCACGAGACCCGCGGGTGCGTGCGGGTGCGCCGCGTACCGGGGCGTCGGGGTTGACGCCGTGGGGCGGTAGGGCGCGGACGTGCTGCTCCCGTGCGGTTCCTGACGCTCCGCCTGATGGGTGGGGGTGACGGAGGTCGGACGGGACCTGGTCAGAAGCATGACAATTGTTGGCAGCAATGGACAGGCCGCGTACGGGGATTGGCCAGGAGTCGCCAGTCCCGGTACGGATGGTTCGGTTGCCGCCGGTTGCCCGGTATGGGCTGTTCGTCCCCCTGGCGGGACTCCGCCAGCCGGTCGGCCTTGACGGGCCGGAGGCAGGCGAACGCCCGGGCACCCTCGGGCAGCCGGACGCCCGGAGACAGGCGGACGCCCGGGGCCTGCCCTCCGCGGGCCCCGGGCGTCCGGTCAGGCTGCGCCGTACGTCAGTTGACGTTGACGGCGGCCCAGGTGGCGGCGACCGCGTTGTACTCGGCGCTGTTCGCGCCGTACAGGTCGGTGGCGGCCTTCAGGGTCGCCGTGCGGGCGGCGGCGTAGTTGGTGCTGGAGGTCATGTAGGTGGTCAGCGCCTTGTACCAGACCTGCGCGGCCTTGTCCCGGCCGATGCCGGCGAGGGTCGAGCCGTTGGAGGTCGGGCTGTTGTAGTTGACGCCGTTGATGGTCTTGGCGCCGCTGCCCTCGGCGAGCAGGTAGAAGAAGTGGTTGGCCACGCCGGAGGAGTAGTGCACGTCCAGGTTGCCGACCGAGGGGGACCAGTAGTCGGCCGAGGAGCCGTCCTTGGAGGGCTGGTCCATGTAGCGCAGCGGCGTGCCGTCGCCGTTGATGTCGATCAGCTCGCCGATCAGGTAGTCCGGCTTGTCGGCGGGCAGGTTGGCGTAGAACTCGACCATGGTGCCGAAGATGTCCGAGGTGGCCTCGTTGAGGCCGCCGGACTCGCCCGAGTAGTTCAGGTTGGCGGTGGCCGAGGTGACGCCGTGGCTCATCTCGTGGCCGGCCACGTCCAGCTCGGTCAGCGGGTGGGTGTTGCTGGTGCCGTCGCCGTAGGTCATGCAGAAGCAGCTGTCGTCCCAGAACGCGTTGACGTAGTTGCGCCCGTAGTGGACCCGGCTCGCCGCGCCGACGCCGTTGTTCTTGATGCCGCTGCGGCCGAAGGTGTTCTTGTAGAAGTCCCAGGTGGCGGCGGCGCCGAACTGGGCGTCCACGGCGGCGGACTCCGCGTTGGAGGACAGGCCGTTGCCGAAGCTGTCGGTCGAGTTGGCGACCAGGGTGCCGGAGCCGGAGGTGCGGCCCTTCAGGGTGTAGGTGGCCTGGCCGCCGCGGCTGGCGTCCTTCAGCTGGAAGCTGGAGCCGCTCTGGGTGGTGGTCAGCGGGACGGTGCCGACGAAGACGCCCTTGCCGGTGCCGGAGGCGGTCTGCACCTCCTCGTGGGTGGAGAGCACCTGGCCGCTCGCCGCGTCGGTGACCAGCAGCTGGCGGCTCGGGGTGCCGTCGGCGCGCTCGCCCTCGACGGTGGTGCGGTACGCCAGGCGCGGGCTGCCGTCGGTGGCCCAGACCACGAGCTCGGCCTTGCCGGTCTGGTGCACCGCCGTCAGCGGGGCCTCGTCCTTGTCGGCGGTGACGCCGACGGTGGACTGGACGGCGCCGGTGGCCTGGGCCGCGGCCTTGTCGGCGGGGATCTGCGGGGTGAGGCTCGGCAGGGCGATCGTCGCGCCGGTGGCCTTGTCCACGGAGGTGGTCGAGCCGTCCGCCTTCTGGTGCACCACGAGGTCGCCGCCCAGGACCGGGAGCCCGGCGAAGGTGCGCTCGTAACGGAAGTGGCGGGTGCCGTCGGCGTCCACCAGGGCGTCCTTGGCGACCAGCTTCTCCTGGCCGCCCAGGCCCAGGGCGTGCGCCACCTTGGCGGCCTGGCCGTTGGCCAGGGCGATCAGGTCGGCGGCCTGGGAGTGCGGGGCCGGGTCCGCGATGGCCGCGGTGCTGGCCTGGACGACGCCCGTGAGCAGGGCGGTGGCGGAGATGACGGCGACTGCGGCGAGCTTTCGCTTCACGGACGAGTCCTTCCGGAGAACCGCGTGTGGGCGCGGTCGCACCTCGTCCCGGGGGCCGGGTTCGGCACCTTCGGGGCGGGACGGGCGCTGACGTGCAGGGCCCCGGGCTTCGCCACCGGTGGGTGGGGGTGGTGGCTGTCGAACGGGGTTGGCGGAAAGCATGACAATCGAGCAAATCAAATGACAGGTCTTGCTCATGGATTGGCCAAGTCCCGCCAGAACGAAGCAATGTGAACGGACGGACGAACCGGGCGAATCACCCCGCCTTGCAGCGGGTTACCGTCCGAACCGAGGCCTGCCGACACGGCATTGGCGGGATCGGCGGTCAACCCCGGTGCGCCGCACCCCCGTTGCCGCCCGTTCACACCGGTGCAATGTCCTGGTATGGACCTGGCCGCCCCAATGGCGGGATCCCGCCACGCGTCGCACTTGTCCACCATCAGGACGGCTGGTAGCGCCGGTAGCGGGCGCCGGTACGGTAAGGAGGTGGCCAAGCCCCTCGCTCTCGACTTCGACCCGATCGCCCGCGCCGACGAGCTGTGGACCCGCCGCTGGGGCGGAGTCCCCTCGATGGCGGCGATCACCTCGATCATGCGCGCCCACCAGATCCTGCTGTCCCGCGTGGACGCGGTGCTCAAGCCGTACGGGCTGACCTTCGCCCGCTACGAGGCGCTGGTCCTGCTGACCTTCAGCCGGACCGGCGAGCTCTCGCTCTCCAAGATCGGCGAGCGGCTGATGGTCCACCCGACCAGCGTGACCAACACCGTCGACCGCCTGGAGCGGGCCGGCCTGGTCGCCCGCCGCCCCAACCCGCTGGACGGCCGCGGCGTGCTGGCCGCGATCACCGACCGCGGCCGGGAGGCGGTCGAGGAGGCCACCCGGGAGCTGATGGCGATGGAGTTCGGGCTGGAGGAGTACGGCCCCGACCAGTGCCGCCAGGTCTTCGAACTGCTCAGGCCGCTGCGCGTCGCGGCCGGCGACTTCGCCGAGCCGGACGAGGGGGCTGCGAAGCGGCGGCCGTGAGGACGGCTACCCTCGTGGGAGCGGTGCGCGGATCCGGGCGTACCCGCGGAAACTGCCGAGCGAGGCGAGGAAGAGTATGAAGGCGACCCCCCTGCTGGGCTGGTACCGGGGCCTGGCCATTGCGACCGGTGTGGCGCTGCTGGTCTTCTGCGGCTTCATGGTCGCGAAGTACGGCTTCGGCCGGGCCGAGGAGGTGACCACCTACGTCGCGATGCTGCACGGCTACCTGTACATCGGGTACTTCGTGGTGACCTTCCTGCTCGGGCAGAAGCTGAAGTGGCCGCTGGGCCGACTGGTGCTGACCCTGGCGGCGGGCTGCATCCCGTTCCTCTCCTTCGTCTTCGAGCGCAAGGTGGCCGGCGAGGCCGCCGAGAGGCTGACGGCGGGCACCGGTGCCCGCCAGCCGGCCGGCGTCTGAGCCGAACCCTTCGAGAGCGCCCCTCCCCGATCGCGGGGGAGGGGCGCTCTCGGCGTTCCCGGGCCCGCTCCGGCCGGTGCCGGCCCGCTCCGGCCCGCTCTGGCCTGTTCCGACCGCTCCGATCCGTTCCGATCCGTTCCGGCCCGGTGCCGCGCGCCTCGGTGCGGGCGACACGGGGCCGACTCCCATCGACAAGTACTAGGACGTCCGAGTAAATTAGTAGGACGTCCTAATAGCTGTGCCGCCCCGTCGCCGTGGCGGCCGTACGGAGCGGAGTTCGGGGTCATGGACGCCGAGGAGATCGAGCGCGGACGCCAGCGCTGGCAGCAGCGGTACGACAAGGCCCGCAAGCGGGACGCGGACTTCAGCACCCTCTCCGGCGACGAGGTCGAGCCGGTCTACGGCCCGCCCGCCGGGCAGGCCGTCGAGGGCTTCGAGCGGATCGGCTGGCCGGGCGAGTACCCGTACACCCGCGGCCTGCACCCGACCGGCTACCGGGGCCGCACCTGGACCATCCGCCAGTTCGCCGGCTTCGGCAACGCGCAGCAGACCAATGAGCGCTACCGGATGATCCTGGACGCGGGCGGCGGCGGCCTCTCGGTCGCCTTCGACATGCCCACCCTGATGGGCTACGACTCGGACGACCCCAAGTCGCTCGGCGAGGTCGGGCACTGCGGCGTGGCCATCGACTCGGCCGCCGACATGGAGGTCCTGTTCAAGGACATCCCGCTCGGCGGGGTCACCACCTCGATGACGATCAGCGGCCCGGCCGTCCCGGTCTTCTGCATGTACCTCGTCGCCGCCGAGCGCCAGGGCGTCGACCCGGCGGTGCTCAACGGCACCCTGCAGACGGACATCTTCAAGGAGTACATCGCGCAGAAGGAGTGGCTCTTCGCACCCGAGCCGCACCTGCGCCTGATCGGCGACCTGATGGCCTACTGCGCCGAGGGCATCCCCGCGTACAAGCCGCTGTCCGTCTCCGGCTACCACATCCGCGAGGCCGGGGCGACGGCCGCGCAGGAGCTGGCGTACACCCTCGCGGACGGCTTCGGCTACGTCGAGCTGGGCCTGTCCCGCGGCCTGGACGTGGACGTCTTCGCGCCCGGCCTGTCGTTCTTCTTCGACGCGCACCTGGACTTCTTCGAGGAGATCGCCAAGTTCCGCGCCGCCCGCCGGATCTGGGCCCGCTGGATGCGCGAGCGCTTCGGCGCCAAGACGGACAAGGCGCAGTGGCTGCGCTTCCACACCCAGACCGCCGGCGTCTCGCTCACCGCGCAGCAGCCGTACAACAACGTGGTCCGCACCGCCGTCGAGGCGCTGGCCGCGGTGCTCGGCGGCACCAACTCGCTGCACACCAACGCCCTGGACGAGACCCTGGCGCTGCCCTCCGAGCAGGCCGCCGAGATCGCCCTGCGCACCCAGCAGGTGCTGATGGAGGAGACCGGCGTCGCCAACGTGGCCGACCCGCTGGGCGGTTCCTGGTACGTCGAGGCGCTGACCGACCGGATCGAGGAGCAGGCCGAGGCGATCTTCCAGCGGATCCTGGACAAGGGCCGCGAGGACCACGAGATCGGCCCGATCACCTCCGGCATCCTGCGGGGCATCGAGGAGGGCTGGTTCACCGGCGAGATCGCCGAGGCGGCCTTCCAGTACCAGCAGTCGGTGGAGAAGGGCGACAAGCGCGTGGTCGGCGTCAACTGCCACCCGCGCAGCGTCACCCCGGAGCTGGAGATCCTGCGGGTCAGCCACGAGGTCGAGCGCGAGCAGGTCCGGGTGCTGGCCGAGCGCAAGGCGGCCAGGGACGAGGCGGCCGTCCGGGCCGGGCTGGACGCCATGCTGGCGGCGGCCCGCTCGGGCGAGTCGATGATCCCGCCGATGCTGGACGCGGTGCGCGCCGAGGCGACCCTGGGCGAGATCTGCAACGCGCTGCGGCAGGAGTGGGGCACGTACCAGGAGAACGCCATGTTCTGACGGCCCCGGAGCCGGGTCCGGGGCCCCCGGACATCAGCCGCCCGTACGGATTCCGTACGGGCGGCTGCGCCGTGTTCTCAGCCGGTGGTGAGCGGGCCCAGCAGCAGCTCGATGAAGCGGCGGGTCCACGCGGGGGTGATCGGCTCGCCGCTGACCAGGACGCGGTGCTCGACGGTGCCCGCGATGGTGTCGAAGATGATGTCGACCTCCTCGCGGGCGGCCTCGGCGTCGGTGTCCGCCTCCAGTTCGCCGCGCGCCTGGGCGGCCGCCCGGCCCTGGCGGACCAGCCGCTTCTGCGGGTCGACGATGGCCTCGCGGATCCGGCGGTGCAGCTGCCGGTCGCGGATGCCCTCGGCGAACAGCGCGAGCAGCGCGGCCTGGGTCTCCGGGCGGGCCAGCAGGTCGGCGAACTGGGTCACCACGGCCTCGATGTCGGCCCGCAGGCTGCCGAGGTCGGGCATCTCCAGTTCGTCGAAGAGGGTGGCGACGGCGTCGACGACGAGCTCGTTCTTGGACGGCCAGCGGCGGTAGAGGGTGGTCTTGGCGACCCCGGCCCGGCTCGCCACGTGGCCCATGGTCAGTCCGCCCCAGCCGAGTTCGGCGAGGGCCTCGCGGGTGGCGTCGAGGATGGCGTGGTCGGCGGCGGCGCTGCGCGGGCGGCCCTTGGCCCGGGTGGCGCCGGCGGCTTCCGGGGCCGGGCCGGCGGCGTCCGGGGCGGTGCCGGCCGGGACGGTGCTCGCCGGGGCCGCGCACGGCGGGAGCGTGCTCTCCGGGCTCGCGGGGGGCTGGGCGGCCGGCACCGGGCCTCCTTGCGCTTTACTGGTAAGTAACTTGGGCGGGGCTGGTAACGGTAGCGACTGTTGGCCGGTTCGGGCAGCCGGGCCACCCGGGAAAGTGGGGCAGGTCACGTCCCGGAACCGCCGGATGGGCTTGCGGCCGGGGCACCGGCTCCAGTTACGCTACGACTCGTAGCGAAAGCAGTGACAACCAGGCGCCGCGACCCGTGGGACGGGAGCGGCGCGGGCGCGGGTGGGGATCCGCGCCGAACGGTCAAGGCTACCGGGGGAGCGGCACCGCGCCCGGGAACCCGCTCCGCGCGGACCGCGTGGCGCGACTTTCCCGAGGATGGTGCCCGCGAGCAGCGCGGACGGGGGAGGATGGTGCCATGCAGCCACGGAATTCGCGTCTCAACAGCTCCGCCCTGCGCGGTGCGGTGGACCTCGCCGCAGTGAAGGCGGCCGGCGAGGCCGCCCAGAAGGCCGAGCAGGCCCGGGCCGAGCGGGCCCGTCAGGCGGCCGCCGCCGAAGCGTCGGGCGTCGCCCCCGCCCAGTCCGCCTCCCAGCTCGTCATCGACGTCACCGAGGACACCTTCGAGGCCGAGGTCGTCCAGCGCTCCACCGAGGTGCCGGTCGTCATCGACTTCTGGGCCGAGTGGTGCGGCCCCTGCAAGCAGCTCAGCCCGGTCCTGGAGGGTCTGGCCGAGGAGTACGCCGGCCGCTTCGTGCTCGCCAAGATCGACGTGGACTCCAACCAGCTGCTCGCCGAGCAGTTCGGCATCCAGGGCATCCCCGCCGTGATGGCCGTGGTGGCCGGCCAGCTGGTGCCGCTGTTCCAGGGCGCGGAGAGCGCCGCCAACATCCGCAAGATCCTCGACCAGCTGATCCTGGTCGCCGAGCAGCGCTTCGGCGTGGGCGGCGGCGCGGCCGCGGCCCCGGGCGAGGCCGGGGCGGCCGCCCCGCAGCGCCCCGAGGACCCGGCGCTGACCGCCGCGCACGACGCGCTGGACTCCGGCGACCTGGGCGGTGCCATCCGGGCGTACCGGAACGTGCTGACCGAGCAGCCGGGCAACACCGAGGCCAAGCTGGGCCTGGCCCAGGCCGAGCTGCTGCAGCGGATCGAGGGCCTGGACCTGCAGGCCGTCCGGGCGGCGGCCGCGTCCGACCCGAAGAACGTCGAGGTCCAGCTGCAGGCGGCCGACCTGGACCTGGTCGGCGGTCACGTCGAGGACGCCTTCGGGCGCCTGGTGGACACCGTCGGACGGACGGCCGGCGAGGACCGGGACGCCGCCCGGGTGCGCCTGCTGGAGCTGTTCGAGGTGATCGGGACGGAGGACCCGCGGGTCGTCGCGGCCCGTACGGCGCTGGCGCGCGTGCTGTTCTGAGCCTGGTTCGGCTCCCCGTCCGGGGCCGGTTTCCGGGGCGGTTCGGGCATGGGTTCGGGCCCGGTTCCGGGCCGGTCCGGGGCCCCGGTCGGCACGGCGGATGACCTGCGGTGTCACCAGGTGATTTGGCGACAATCCGGTCAACCGGACAGAGGTTTACCAAATCTTGATTTCACCCGTGGGTGGTCACCTTCCGTGACCACCCACGGGTGTTTCGTCGGTGTTTCCGGCGGATTTCGTCGTCACCTTTCCTTCAAGGCGTCACGCAGGGTACAGATCGCGCCATTTCCATGATCGACGCCACCGGATGTTGCATTACCCGTCAGTAAGGCACCTCTTGTGCTTCGCCCGGGATTCAAGCAGCATCAGCGTCGCCCGGTCCCAGACTCCACACCCTCCGACAGTCCGTCGGCCACGCGGAGCGCGGGATCCCCACCGGGTGATCCGCCGGCTCCGGTCGGCGGTAGGGAGGGCAGGGGGGTATCCGCGGTCCCACGGCGGTTCCTGTCCTTCGACCGGCCGCGCGGCCCTGCGCGGTCGCTGGTTGTCGCTCGGGGGTGATCGCCGATGTCGTCGGTCCTGCCCGCCGTCCCACAAGGTCGGCCGGTGCTTGGCCGGGAGGGCCGCTGTACGCGGGCCGCTCCCGCGTCCGACGACGCCCAAGGCGCTCTCCGCTACCGAGGACGTAGCTCTCTCCCATCCCAGGCCCCCACCGGTGCTGGACGCGCCGCCGGGGAGCCGGAGATGTACGTCCTAGAAGGAGGACTCGCATGTCCAAGGCCTACGGCAAGACCCGCTGGAAGCGCTTCGCCCTGGTGATGGTGCCGAGCGTCGCGGCCACCGCGATGGTCGGCGTCTCGATCGCCAACAGCGCGCTCGCCGCCTCGTTCAGCATTTCCGGCCAGCAGTTCAAGGTCAGCACCGACCAGCTGCACGGCACCAACTTCGCCCAGTTCGGCTCGGTCGACATCGAGGCGAACGGCAAGCCGCACCCGGTCGCGGTCTCGGCATTCGACCACGCCGACATCACCAACCTGTGCCAGTCCGTGGTGACCGACCTGACCGGCTTCGGTCTGGGCAAGATCACCCTGCAGCTGCACGCCGGCACCGAGGCGGGCAAGCCCGTCCAGGCCGACAACCTGCTGATCGACCTGGAGCAGCTGAAGGCGGACGCGACCTTCACCGACATCAACATCGGTCAGGACGCCTCCACCCTCTCCGGCTCGGCCACCCAGGGCTGGACCCCGCACCCGGGCGTCACCAAGGCGGGCGGCGGCGCCGGCCTGCCCTCCGGTCCGACCGGTTTCGCCCAGGCCGCCAAGAAGGCCGACCTGAGCGGTGTCCAGCAGGTCGCCCGGGCCACCTCGGCCGGAACGTTCAAGCTGAACGGCCTGAACCTCGCGCTCAAGAGCGGCGACGGCCCGGGCAACGAGTGCTTCTGAGCCTCGTCTGACCGGGAGGTCCGGCCGGCGCGCCTGACGGCACGCCGGTCGGCGCACCCGGACCACGGGTCCACCCGGGGCCGGGGGCGGCGGACCACCGCCGTTCCCGGCCCACCCCCATTCTCTTCCCCTCGTAGCGACATCGAGGAGCCGCACCATGTCCAGCGCAACGGTCGAACCCCGGACCGGCCACCAGAACCCGATCGGTTGGCTCTGGCGCCACTTCCGTGATTTCCGCCGCACCAGGCCCTTCTGGGGCGGTCTGCTGGCCATGATCGCCGGCGTCCCGATCCTCTACTTCCCGTACGCGCACCTGACGTTCGGCGGCCTGACCATCGCGATGTCGACCACGGCCGGCGCCGGGTCGCTGATCATCGGCGTGCTGATGATCATCCTCGGTCTGACCGCCTGGTTCCAGCCCGCCGTACGGGTCTTCGGCGGCATCGCCACCATCCTGCTGACGCTGGTCTCGATCCCGGTCTCCAATCTGGCGGGCTTCGGGCTGGCGCTGCTGCCCGGTCTGATCGGCGGCGGCCTGATGGTCTCCTGGGCGCCGCTGCCGGAGCCCAAGGCCGAGCCGACGGCCAAGGCCGGCCGTCGCCGCCGGGCCAAGGGCGCGGCCGACGCCACGGCGGCGAACGCCGTGGCGGAGAGCGTCGCCACCGCGCCGCGCGCCACCGAGCCGGCTGCCACCGAGTCAGTCGCTGCCGAGCCGGGCGCCGTCGCGGAACCGGCCACCGAGGCGCCCACCGCCACGCTGCCCGCCCAGGGCGAGCCGCAGGAGCCGGCTGCCGCGCCCGCCGCCGAGCCCGCCGCCGGAACCGCCCTGCCGAAGCAGTCCGGCGCCACCGATCCGGAGGGGGCGCGGTGACCGGGCCGGCCGAGCAAGCCGACGGCGCCGCCGTCCCCGCACGGCGCCCCGGCCGGCACGCGGCCCCGCGCACGTCCGTACGGGTCCGGCTGAGAGGCCGGGCGCTCGCGATGGCCGCGGTGCCGACCGCGCTGCTGATGGCCGCCGCCTACACGCCCAACCCGGCGCTTGCCGAGCCCGCGGCGGGCAAGCCGTGCGGCAACGCACCGGTCGCGGTGCCGGACGTGGCCCCGATCGAGACACCCGTGCCCAAGAGCGAGCTGCCCGAGCCGCCGCCGGGTCCGTCCACCGCGCCGAGCACCGCGCCCACCGCGGGGACCGGCGCCGGGCCGTCGACCGGCCCGAGCTCGGTGCCGACCACGGTCCCCACCCAGGCCCCGACCCAGGCGCCCACCGCGACGCCCACCCAGCAGCCGACCTCGCCGGTCAAGCCGCCGCCCGCCGCGACGCCCGCCACCCAGCCGCCGGCCGCCCGCGCGGCCGTGACCACCGGTGACGCGGCGGCCCCGGGCGCGGCCCAGGGCGCCGCCGGCGGTACCGGCCTGGCGACTCAGGCCGGGCTGATCGACGACATCGTCGGCGGCATCAACCACCTGCTGAACCCGAGCAGTTCACCGAGCCCGACGGCGAGCCCGACCCAGCCGCCCAAGCCCGGCACCACCCCGGCGCCGCCGGCCGCCACCCCGGCCGCACCGGCCCCGCGCACCGGCGCCCCGGCCCAGCCCGTGCCCGCCCAGCCGCAGGCTCCGGCCGCCGCCCAGGAAGCGGCGGCCCAGCCCTCCGGCGGGGCGCCCTCGCCCGCCGCGACGCCGAGCGGGAAGGCGAGCGGGAAGGCGAGTGCCAAGGCGACGCCCACCGCGGGTGCCTCCGGTACCGCCTCGCCCACCGCGGGCGCCTCCGGCTCGCCGTCCGCCTCGCCCACCGCCTCGCCCACCGCGAACCCCAACTGCGCTGTGGACGCCCGGAGTCTGACCGCCGGTGCGGCCGCCCCCGGGCATGTCGTCCCGGAGCAGAACTGGACGCTGGTGACCAGTCGGCTGGCCCTGCACGGCGCGGCCTTCCACGGCGTCTACGACGTGAAGACGCCGACCGGCAGCAAGCGGGTGCTGAAGTTCGTGGTCGACAGCGTCGACATCGACAACCTCGACATGTCGACCCTGCAGGGCAACGGTGTGACCTTCCACGTCCAGGGCGCCAAGGGCTCCACCTCGACCATGCGCAACGGCCAGGTCACCATGTACGTGGAGCGGCTGTCCGGCCACCTCTCCAAGGTGCTCGGCCTGCCGATCCCGATCGACCTGGGCGAGGTCACCCTCACTCCGGACACCCTGCCGCGCTGGCTGTACGACCTGATCGGTGCCATCCCGATCCCGCTGGACCTGGAGCTGACCGGCGTCACCGCCAAGCAGGCCGGCCAGTTCGGCGGCACCCTGCACATCCCGGGGATGCACCTGTTCAACGACGACGCGCCGTACAGCGACAAGTGAGCGGCAAGTGAGCGACCGTCAAGCAAGCGGCAAGTAAGCGACGGGTAAGCGACCAGCAGCCGACGCACCCCACGGTGACACGTGGGGAAGAGACGCCCGTGGGGCGGCCCTCCGGACTCGGAGGACCGCCCCACGGGCGTTCTTGCGGAGCCTGGGGTCACTCGCCCCGGGTGCCGAGGTGGTGCACCTGCACCATGTTGGTGGTGCCGGGGATGCCGACCGGGACACCGGCGGTGACGATGACGGTCTCGCCCTCGGCGAGGCGGCCCATCCGCAGCAGCTCACGGTCGACCTGGGCGACCATGGCGTCGGTGGTGGCCACCTGCTCGGTCACGTACGCCTCGACGCCCCAGCTCAGCGAGAGCTGGTTGCGGGTCGCGCTGTCCGGGGTGAACGCGATCACCGGGATCGGCGACCGGTAGCGGGACAGCCGGCGGGCGGTGTCACCGGACTTGGTGAAGGCGACCAGCGCCTTGCCGTCGAGGAAGTCGCCCAGCTCGCACGCGGCGCGGGCGACCGAGCCGCCCTGGGTGCGCGGCTTGCGGCCCGGGTTGAGCGGCTGCAGGCCCTGGGAGACCAGCTCCTCCTCGGCCTTCTCGCAGATCCGGCTCATGGTGCGGACGGTCTCGATCGGGTACTTGCCGACGCTGGACTCGGCGGAGAGCATCACCGCGTCGGCGCCGTCCAGGATGGCGTTGGCGACGTCGGAGACCTCGGCGCGGGTCGGGCGCGAGGCGTGGATCATCGACTCCATCATCTGGGTGGCGACGATGACCGGCTTGGCGTTGCGGCGGGCCAGGGT
The DNA here is from genome assembly GCF_014656195.1 of Kitasatospora xanthocidica. GTDB lineage: Bacteria > Actinomycetota > Actinomycetes > Streptomycetales > Streptomycetaceae > Kitasatospora > Kitasatospora xanthocidica. The sequence goes on from NZ_BNBY01000005.1 coordinate 371,374, forward strand.
GACCAGCTGCTTCTGGACCAGCGGCACCCGCTCCAGCGGGTACTCGACGGCGAGGTCGCCGCGGGCGACCATGATGGCGTCGAAGGCGAGGACGATCTCCTCCATGGCCTCGACGGCCTGCGGCTTCTCGATCTTGGCGATGACCGGCACGCGGATGCCGACCTCGTCCATGACCTCGTGGACGTCCTTGATGTCGTCCGCGTTGCGGACGAAGGACAGGGCGACCATGTCGACGCCCAGGCGCAGCGAGAAGCGCAGGTCGTCCTTGTCCTTCTCGGACAGGGCGGGCACGTTCACGGCCGCGCCGGGCAGGTTGATGCCCTTGTTGTTCGAGAGCACGCCGCCCTCGACCACCACGGTCTTCACCCGCGGGCCGTCGACGCTGACGACCTCCAGGGCGATGACGCCGTCGTTGATCAGGATCGGGTCGCCGGGCTTCACGTCGCCGGGCAGGCCCTTGTAGGTGGTGCCGCAGATGTACTGGTCACCGGGGACGTCTTCGGTGGTGATGGTGAACTCGTCGCCGTTGTCGACGGTCACCGGGCCGTTGGCGAAGGTCGCCAGACGGATCTTCGGACCCTGGAGGTCGGCCAGGACGCCGATGGCCTTGCCGGTGTCCTCCGAGACCTGGCGGACCTTCCGGTACCGCTCCTCGTGGTCCGCGTGGTTGCCGTGGCTCATGTTCAGTCGGGCGACGTTCATGCCCGCCTCGACGATGGCCTTCAGCTGTTCGTAGGAGTCCGTCGCGGGACCCAGGGTGCAGACAATTTTCGCTCGGCGCATATGGATCAGTCTATCCGTTCGTGTTATCGGTGCATTCGGCACGGATGGGGAGGAATCGCCGACGATTTGTCCCGAAGAGCGAGACAATTCCGTGTCAGTCCTCGGACTGTTCACCCTCCCGGTGCACCAGGGCGAAGGCCTGCCGGGCGATCTCCAGTTCCTCGTCGGTGGGCACCACCGCGACCGCCACCCGGGCGAACGCGGGCGAGATGATCCGGGCCTCGCCGGAACGCACCGAGTTCAGCTCCGGGTCCACGGCGATGCCCAGCTCCTCCAGCCCCGCGGTGGCCGCCGCGCGCACCGGCGCCGCGTTCTCCCCGACCCCCGCGGTGAACGCGATCGCGTCCACCCGGCCGAGCACCGCGTAGTAGCCGCCGATGTACTTGCGCAGCCGGTGGACGTACGCGTCGAAGGCGAGCGCGGCGTCCGCGTCGCCCTCGTCGGCGCGCCGCATGATCTCGCGCATGTCGTTCTCGCCGCACAGCCCGCGCAGGCCGCTGCGGCGGTTGAGCAGGTCGTCGATCTCGTCGACGGACAGCCCGCCGACCCGGTGCAGGTGGAACACCACGCCGGCGTCGATGTCGCCCGAGCGGGTGCCCATGACCAGGCCCTCCAGCGGGGTCAGGCCCATCGAGGTGTCCACGCAGCGGCCCCCGGCGACCGCCGAGGCGGAGGCGCCGTTGCCCAGGTGCAGCACGATCACGTTGACCTCGGCCGGGTCCTTGCCGAGCAGCCGGGCGGTGGCCCGCGAGACGTACTGGTGCGAGGTGCCGTGGAAGCCGTAGCGGCGCACCCGGTGCTCGTCGGCGACGGCCTTGTCGATCGCGTACCGGGCGGCGGACTCGGGCATCGAGGCGTGGAAGGCGGTGTCGAAGACGGCCACCTGGGGGAGGTCGGGGCGCAGCGCCCGGGCCACCTCGATGCCGGTGATGTTGGCCGGGTTGTGCAGCGGGGCGACCGGGATCAGCCGGCGGATCTCCCGCAGCACCTCGTCGGTGATCACGGTCGGCTCGGTGAACCGCTGGCCGCCGTGCACCACCCGGTGGCCGATCGCGGCCAGCTCGGGGGAGTCCAGCCCGAGGCCGTCGGCGGCCAGTTCCTCGGCGACGGCCTTCAGCGCGGCGGAGTGGTCGGGGAAGCCCTGCGACGCCTCGCGCCGCTCGCCCGTCCCCGGGGTGTGCACCAGCCGGCCGCCGGTCTCGCCGATCCGCTCCACCAGCCCGGAGGCCAGCCGGGCGCCGTCCAGCATGTCGATCAGCTGGTACTTCACCGACGAGGAGCCGGCGTTCAGCACCAGGACGCGCGTTCCTCCACTCATGCCTGAAGCTCCTTGCGGTCCTGGGACTGGGACTGGGACTGGGACTGGATGGCGGTGATCGCGACGGTGTTGACGATGTCCTGTACCAGCGCCCCGCGCGAGAGGTCGTTGACGGGCTTGCGCAGCCCCTGCAGCACCGGGCCGACCGCGACCGCGCCGGCCGAGCGCTGGACGGCCTTGTAGGTGTTGTTGCCGGTGTTGAGGTCCGGGAAGATCAGCACGGTGGCCCGCCCGGCCACCGCCGAGCCCGGCAGCTTGGTGGCCGCGACGCGCTCGTCCACCGCCGCGTCGTACTGGATCGGGCCCTCGACCAGGATGTCCGGGCGCAGCTCGCGGACGAGCTCGGTGGCCTTGCGGACCTTGTCGACGTCCGCGCCGGAGCCGGAGGTGCCGGTCGAGTACGAGAGCATCGCGACCCGCGGCTCCACCCCGAACTGGGCGGCGGTGGCGGCGGCCTGGATGGCGATGTCGGCCAGTTGCTGGGCGTCCGGGTCGGGGTTGACCGCGCAGTCGCCGTACACCAGGACCTTGTCGGCCAGGCACATGAAGAAGACCGAGGAGACGATCGAGGCGCCCGGCGAGGTCTTGATCACCTCGAAGGCGGGCCGGATGGTGGCCGCGGTGGAGTGCACCGCGCCGGACACCATGCCGTCCGCGATGCCCTCCTGGACCATCAGGGTGCCGAAGTACGAGACGTCGGTGACGACGTCCAGGGCCAGCTCGACGGTCATCCCCTTGTGGGCCCGCAGCCGCGCGTACAGCTCGGCGAACTGGCGGCGCAGCGGGCTGGTGGCCGGGTCGACGATCCGGACCTGGGCGCGGTCGGTGCCCGGGTCCTCTCGCGGGAGGTCGATGCCGAGGCCCGCGGCCTTGCGGCGCACCGCGTCCGGCTCGCCGAGCAGGGTGAGGTCGCAGATGTTGCGGCGCAGCAGGATCTCGGCCGCGCGCAGCACCCGCTCCTCGGTGCCCTCGGGCAGCACGACGTGCCGGCGGCCGGCCCGGGCGCGCTCCAGCAGCTCGTGCTCGAACATCATCGGGGTCACCCGCTCGGACCGGCCGACCTCGATCCGGTTGGTCAACTCGACGGTGTCGACGTGTAGTTCGAACAGGCCGAGGGCGATCTCGGCCTTCCGGGCGCTGGCCGCGGTGAGCTTGCCCTCCAGGTGGGTCAGGGCCGCGGCGGTGGGCCAGCTGCCCTCGGGGACGACCGCGACCGGGGTGCCGGGGGCGAGCCGGGCGGCCAGTGCCATCACGTTCGGGCCGGGGTGCTGGCCGAGCGTCAGCAGGATGCCGGCGATCGGCGGGGCGCCGGCGGCGTGCGCGGCCAGCGAGCCGATCACCAGGTCGGCGCGGTCCCCGGGGGTGACGACCAGCGCGCCCTCGGTCAGCGCGTCCAGGAAGGTCGGCAGCATGGCGCCGCCGAAGACGTAGCCGCGCACGTCCCGGGCCAGTCCGGCCGCGTCCCCGAGCAGCACCTCGGCGCCGGTCGCCTCGACCAGCTGGGCGACGGTCGGCGCGGCCAGCGCCGGCTCCTCCGGGATGACGTAGGCGGGGATCGGCAGCTTCTCGGTGAGCGTGCGCTGGATCCGCTGCTTGCCGCCCGGCGCGACCCGGTTGGCGATCATCGCCAGGGTCTCGCAGCCGAGGTCGGTGTACGCCCGGTGGGCGTTGCGCACCTCCGCGGTCACGGCGTCCGGGTCCGCCGCGTGCCCGCCGACCACCGGCAGCACGGCGGCGCCGAACTCGTTGGCCAGCCGGGCGTTGAAGGCGAGCTCGTCCGGGATGTTGGTGTCGGCGAAGTCGGTGCCGAGCACCAGCACCGCCTGGCAGCGCCGTTCCACCGCGTGGAACCGGTCGACCAGCACGGAGACCAGTTCGTCCTGTCCCCGGGCGGCCTGCAGGGCGGCGGCCTCCTCGTAGGTGAGGCCGTACAGGTCGGCGCTCGGCAGGTCGATCCGGTAGCGGCCGCGCAGCAGCTCGACCACGTGGTCCGACCCCGGCCGCCCGGGTGCCGAGGCGTGCACCAGCGGGCGGAAGACCCCGACCCGGTCCACCTGGCGGGTGAGCAGTTCCATGACCCCGAGTTCGACCGCCTGCCGGCCGTCCCCCCGGTCGATCCCGGTCACGTACACGCTGCGCGCCACGCGGATGTCTCCGTCCCGTCGTCTCGGTGGGTGGTCATCCCGACCATACCTTCGCACCACGAACGCCCGTCCGCGAGCAGAGCCGCCCACGGCGGGCAAGGGACGAACGGCCTGGACTCGGGATTTGCGTCGACGCTCCGCCTTGATGTACCTACATGATGTAGTTACATTGGAGGGTATGGAGACCATGGGACTGCGTGAACTGAACCAGAACCCGTCGAAGGCGGTCGCGCGGGTCCGGGCCGGCGCGACGATCGTCGTGACCGACCGCGGGCGGCCCGTGCTGAGACTGGTGCCGGAAGCGGCCCCGGACACCACCCTCGAACGCATGGTCGCGGCCGGCGAGGTCACTCCGCCCGCCGAGCAGGGCATGCCCGACCTCGCCCTCGACCTGCTGCCGGACGTCGGCAGCCTGTCGGACCTTCTGATCGAAGAGCGGAACCGGGAGCGCGACCGTTGATCTACCTCGACTCGTGCGCGCTGCTCAAGTTCATCAAGCCGGAGCCGGAGACGGCCGCGCTGCGCGCCTGGAGGCAGGCACTCCCGGACGGCACCGAACTGATCACCAGCGAGCTGGCCCGGCTGGAGATCACCCGTACGCTGCTCCGCGCGGGCCTTTCGCACCAGCTGGTCCCGTACCACGTCGACCAAGCGCTCCGGGGTGCCTACCGGGTCGACCTCAGCAGCGCGGTGCTGGCCAGGGCCCTCGCCTACCGCACTCCGAGGCTGGGGTCGCTGGACGCGCTCCATCTGGCCAGCGCGGAGCCCTTCCGTGCCGAACTCACCGACTTCGTCACCTACGACCGCGAGCTCGGCAGGGCCGCGGAAGAGCTCGGGTTCCCCGTCACGGCCCCCAGGTGAGTGCCCGCCCGTGGCGGCGGGCGGGCACTCGGGGTCCTCAGCGGGCCGGGCGGAGCCAGAGGGTGGCGAGCGGGGGGAGGATCAGTTCGGCCGAGCGGGGCTGGCCGTCCCACTCCACCGGGTCGGCCTTGACCGGGTGCGAGTTGCCGATGCCGCCGCCGCCGTACTCCTCGGCGTCGGTGTTCAGCAGTTCCTCCCACAGCTGGTCGCGGCCGGCCAGGCGGGGCAGGCCGACCCGGCGGCCGTGGCGGACGACCGGGGAGAAGTTGCAGACCGCGACCAGCGGGGTGCCGTCGGCCGCGTAGCGGACGAAGGAGAGCAGGTTGTCCTCGGCCGCGCCGCCGTCGAGCCACCGGAAGCCGTCCGGGGTGGTGTCCAGCTCCCACAGGGCCGGGGTGTCGAGGTAGCGCCGGTTGAGGTCGCGGACCAGCCGGCGCACTCCCAGGTGGTCCTGGTGGGCCGGCCACTGCTCGTCGAGCACCCACCACTGCGGGCCCTGCTCGTGGTCCCACTCCGCGCCCTGGGCGAACTCCTGGCCCATGTAGAGCAGTTGCTTGCCCGGGTGGGACCACATGAAGCCCAGGTAGGCGCGGTGGTTGGCGCGCTGCTGCCACCAGTCGCCGGGCATCTTGGAGACCAGGGCCTGCTTGCCGTGGACGACCTCGTCGTGCGAGATCGGCAGGACGTAGTTCTCGGAGTAGGCGTACACCATCGAGAAGGTGATCTCGTTGTGGTGGTACTTGCGGTGCACCGGCTCCTTGGACATGTAGACCAGCGAGTCGTGCATCCAGCCCATGTTCCACTTCAGCCCGAAGCCGAGGCCGCCGGCGTCGGTGGGGCGGGTGACGCCGTCCCAGGCGGTGGACTCCTCGGCGATGGTGATCACGCCCGGGCAGCGCCGGTAGACGGTGGCGTTCATCTCCTGCAGGAAGGCGGCCGCGTCCAGGTTCTCCCGGCCGCCGTGCTGGTTGGGCGTCCAGGCGCCGCCCTCGCGGGAGTAGTCCAGGTAGAGCATCGAGGCGACGGCGTCCACCCGCAGGCCGTCGATGTGGAACTCCTCGCACCAGTAGACCGCGTTGGCCACCAGGAAGTTGCGCACCTCCTTGCGGCCGTAGTCGAACTCCAGCGTCCCCCAGTCGGGGTGCTCGGCGCGCAGCGGGTCGGCGGGCTCGTACAGCGGCTCGCCGTCGAAGCGGGCGAGCGCGAAGTCGTCCTTGGGGAAGTGCGCGGGCACCCAGTCGACGATCACGCCGATGCCGTGCCGGTGCAGGGTGTCCACCAGGTGCCGGAAGTCGTCCGGGCCGCCCAGCCGGGCGGTGGGGGCGTAGTAGCCGGACACCTGGTAGCCCCAGGAGCCGCCGAAGGGGTGCTCCATCACCGGCATGAACTCCACGTGGGTGAAGTTCAACTCCTTGAGGTAGTGCGGCAGTTCCTCGGCGATGGCGCGGTAGGTGGTGAGGTCGGGGCGCCAGGAGGGCAGGTGCAGCTCGTAGACCGACATCGGCGCCCGGTGGTGCGGGGTGCGGGCCCGGCGGGCCATCCACTCGTCGTCCTGCCACCGGTAGTCGGAGGAGGTGACCACCGAGGCGGTGCCGGGCGGGCACTGGGCGGCCCGGGCCAGCGGGTCGGCCTTGTCGAGCACCCAGCCCTGCCGGGTGTGCACCTCGTACTTGTACGTGGTGCCCTCGGCCAGGCCGGGGACGAACAGCTCCCAGATCCCGGAGGAGCCGAGCGAGCGCATCGGGTGCCCGGTGCCGTTCCAGTGGTTGAAGTCGCCGATCAGCCGGACTCCGACGGCGTTCGGCGCCCAGACGGCGAACGCGGTGCCGGCCACGCCGTCGACGGTGCGCACGTGCGAGCCGAGCGCCTGCCACAGCTGCTCGTGCCGGCCCTCGGAGATCAGGTGCAGGTCGAGTTCGCCGAGGGTGGGCGGGGTGCGGTAGCCGTCCCGCTGGCGCAGCGGCCGGCCGTCGGCGTAGGTCACCAGCAGGGTGTAGTCGGACGGTTCGTCGCCGGCCACCAGGCCGGTGAACAACCCGCTCTGCTGGTGGGTGAGTTCGGCCGGGCCGTGGGCGGTCTCGACGACCACCCGCTCGGCGAACGGGCGCAGCACCCGGATCGCCGTGCCGCCGTGCACCGGGTGCGCGCCGAGCACCCCGTGCGGGTCGTGGTGCTGCCCGCTCACCAGCCGGTCCACCTCGGACGGCGGCAGCGGCGCCTCGGGCAGGCGGAGGGCTGTGACGGGAGGTGCGACTTCCTCACCCGCTTCCAGCCGTTCGGGCCGTTCGGCTCGGGGCGGGGTGGTGACTCGCTCGCTCGCCTCCAGGTGGTCGGGCCGTTCGGCTCGGGGTGCGGAGGACCCGGCCAGGAAGGTGGCCGGGACGGGTCGGGTGGGGCGGCCGGTCGGGTCGAGCGGCGTCACGGCGTGGTCCTCCTGCGGCGGGATGGGCGAACTCGTGGCGGACGGGCGGACGGGCGGGGCGGGGCGGGATCAGACGGAGAGGGCGAGCCGGTTGATCGCGGCCAGCGGGATCGGCAGCCAGCTCGGCCGGTGCCGGGCCTCGTAGACCACCTCGTAGACCGCCTTGTCGATCTCCAGTGCCCTCATCAGCTCCGGCGAGGCGGCCGGGTCGGCGCCGCCTCCGGCGGTGTAGCCGGCGCAGAAGGCGGTGCGGTTGCGCTGGGCCCAGGCGGCGGCGAGGTGGGCCAGTTCCGGGTCGACCGGGCCGCCGGCCAGCAGGTGGGCGGCCGCGTAGTCGAAGGAGCGGAGCATCGCGGCGACGTCGCGCAGGGCGGGCTGCGGTTCCCGGCGCTCGTTGACCGATTTGGCCGGCTCGCCCTCGAAGTCCAGCAGCACCCATCCGTGCGGGGTCCGCATGGCCTGCCCGAGGTGCAGGTCGCCGTGGATGCGCTGGACCGGGAGGCCGTCCGGGTGGGCGTCGGCGAGCTGTTGGAAGGCGGTGCGCAGGGCGGACCGGAAGCGGAGCAGTCCGGGGACGGCGGCGACGGCGCTGTCCAGCCGGTCGGCCATGGTGGTGGCGAGCCGTCCGGTCTGGGTGCGGTCGAGCCGGGCGACCGGCATCGAGCGGGCCAGTACCCGGTGCACCTCGGCGGTGGCCCGGCCGAGCCGGTGCGCTTCGATGGCGAAGTTGCCGGGGGAGCGGTCGCCCTTGAGCCGGCCGACCTGGTCGAGAGCGAGTTCCCAGCCGTCCTCGGCGTCCGGCAGGTAGCGCTGGAGCAGGCCGAGGGTGGCGGGTTCGGCGCGTTCCATCCGGCTCTCGAACCAGGCGGCGACCCGGGGGATCCGGGTGGAGCCGGCCCGGGAGAGGGCGAGCGAGAGTTCGAGGTCGGGGTTGGTGCCGGGGTGGATGCGGCGGAACAGCTTGAGGATGTAGGAGGTGCCGTAGATGACCGAGCTGTTGGACTGCTCGGCGGTGGAGGCGCGGCCGGGGAGGTTGGCGGGCAGCCCGGAGCCGGGGGTGCGGCGGAAGGAGAGCGAGCCGAAGCGGTCGCCGGTGGCCAGGTGTTCGAGCAGCCGTCCGGTGAGTTCGGGGTCGTGCACCGCGTCGTACAGGGTCGCGCCGTCGTACGGGCCCTGGCTGAGCCGGCCGAGCACCGCGCCGGGTCCGATGTCGCCGGGGCCCTGGGAGCGGATGCCGAGCAGCAGCTGGTAGATGTCGCCGTGCGGGGCGCCGGCCGTGGTGGCGTGCTCGACCCGCAGCAGCAGGTGCAGCAGGGCCGGGTCGCCGACCTGCAGCGGGGTGCCGACCACCGGGGTGAGGCCGGTGATGGGCCGTCCCTTCCCGGCGTACCAGCGCTGGGTGGGCAGCCACGCGGCGATCAGCGGCAGCGCCGCCTGGATGAGCTCGCTGACCCCCAGGGCGGTTCTCCGGGCCCCGGAGCCCCGCGCGCCGGTCGGCACGGTGGGGCCGGCCTGGGCGTCGTGCTGCACATGGGCTTGAGAACGGGAGGTTTCGGACATGACTCCCTTTCCCCGGAAGCGCGCGGACGGCCCGACGGGTCGTGGCCGGGTCCGTCAGTCTTCCGGATTTCGGCGGCGCGGCGGTCGCGGCACGCGAGCACGGCTCGGGTGTCACGCCTTCGTGTGGGTGGCCGTTGGGCTGTTCTCCGTACGCGGTGGTGCAGAGAACTCCGGGGGCGCTGTGGTCCAACTGGCGCCCCCGGAGGGTCTGGTGGTGCTGTCGTGGCGCGTGCGGCGGATCGTTACTTCGATCGCCTGGTCCCGCTCAGGCGCGGGGGCTGCCGGAGCTGGAACCAGTAGAAGCCGTGTCCGGCGAGGGTGAGCAGGTAGGGCCACTCGCCGATCGACGGGAAGCGCACCCCGCCGATCAGTTCGACCGGGTACCGCCCGCCGTACTGCCGCAGGTCCAGCTCGGTCGGCTGCGCGAACCGCGAGAAGTTGTTCACGCACATGACCAGGTCCCCCTCGTACTCGCGCACGAAGGCCAGGACGGCGGGGTTGCTGGACGGCAGTTCGGTGTAGCTGCCGAGGCCGAACGCCGGATTGAGCTTGCGGATCTCGATCATGCGACGCGTCCAGTGCAGCAGCGAACTCGAACTGCTCTGCTGCGCCTCGACGTTGGTCACCTGGTAGCCGTACACCGGGTCCATGATGGGCGGCAGACTGAGCCTGCCCGGGTCGGCGGAGGAGAAACCCGCGTTGCGGTCCGGGGTCCACTGCATCGGCGTGCGCACGCCGTCCCGGTCGCCGAGCCAGATGTTGTCGCCCATGCCGATCTCGTCCCCGTAGTAGAGCACCGGCGAGCCGGGCAGGGAGAACAGCAGGGCGGTGAACAGCTCGATCTGGTTGCGGTCGTTCTCCAGCAGCGGGGCGAGCCGGCGGCGGATGCCCACGTTGGCGCGCATCCGGGGGTCCTTGGCGTACTCCGCGTACATGTAGTCGCGCTCCTCGTCGGTGACCATTTCCAGGGTCAGCTCGTCGTGGTTGCGCAGGAAGATGCCCCACTGGCAGCCGTTGGGGATCTGCGGGGTCTTGGCGAGGATCTCGGAGACCGGGTAGCGGGACTCGCGGCGCACCGCCATGAAGATCCGCGGCATCACCGGGAAGTGGAACGCCATGTGGCACTCGTCGCCGCCCGAGGTGAAGTCGCCGAAGTAGTCGACGACGTCCTCCGGCCACTGGTTGGCCTCGGCGAGCAGCACGGTGTCGGGGTAGTCGGCGTCGATCTCCTTGCGGACCCGCTGGAGGAACTCGTGGGTCTCGGGCAGGTTCTCGCAGTTGGTGCCCTCGCGGGCGAAGAGGTACGGCACCGCGTCCAGCCGGAAGCCGTCGATGCCGAGGTCGAGCCAGAACCGCAGCCCGGCGATCATCTCGTCCTGGACCCGGGGGTTGTCGTAGTTGAGGTCGGGCTGGTGCGAGAAGAAGCGGTGCCAGTAGTACTGCTTGCGGACGGGGTCGTAGGTCCAGTTGGAGGTCTCGGTGTCGACGAAGATGATCCGGGCGTCCGGGTACTGCTTGTCGTCGTCGGCCCACATGTAGAAGTCGCCGTACGGCCCGTCCGGGTCCGCCCGGGAGGCCTGGAACCACGGGTGCTGGTCGCTGGTGTGGTTCATGACGAAGTCGATGATCACCCGCATGCCCCGGGCGTGCGCGGCGTCGGTGAACTCCATGAAGTCGGCGAGGTCGCCGAACTCCGGCAGCACCGAGGTGTAGTCGGACACGTCGTACCCGCCGTCGCGCAGCGGCGAGGCGAAGAACGGGGGCAGCCAGAGGCAGTCGATCCCGAGCCACTGGAGGTAGTCGAGCTTGGCCGTGAGCCCCTTGAGGTCCCCGACCCCGTCGCCGTTGCTGTCCTGGAAGGACCGCACCAGCACCTCGTAGAACACCGCACGCTTGAACCACTCGGGGTCCAGGTTCTTCTTCGAGGTCTCGGGGAAGGTGTCGGGGACGGGCTCGTTCACTGTCACGCTGGGTTCCTCCGAACCGTGAGGAGGTGAGCCGGCTCGGCTGAGGGATCGAGCCGGACGTAGTTGTGCCGGCCCCAGGTGTAGACGGCGCCGGTGAGCTCGTCGTGCACCGCGAACGGGCCGTCGCCCTCGAGGGTGACGGTGGCCTCCTGGACGTGGTGCGGGTCGAGGTTCACGACGGTGATGACCTGGTCGGTGAGCCCCTCGGGGGTGGTCGCGGTCTTGGAGTAGGCGAGCACCCGGTCGTTGTCGGTGGGGTGGAAGCGCAGGTCGCGCAGCTGCTGCAGGGCGGGGTGGCGCCGGCGCAGCCGGTTCAGCACGGTCAGCAGCGGGGCGAGGGTGTCGGTGCGGGCCCAGTCGCGGGGGCGCAGCTCGTACTTCTCCGAGTGCAGGTACTCCTCGGAGCCCGGGTGGGCCGGCTCGTTCTCGTACAGCTCGTACCCGGCGTAGACGCCGTAGCTGGGGGAGAGGGTGGCGGCGAGCACGGCGCGGACGGCGAAGGCGGCGCGGCCGCCCTGCTGGAGGTACTCGTGCAGGATGTCCGGGGTGTTGGCGAAGAAGTTGGGGCGCATGTAGGCGGCCGTGTCACCGGTGAGTTCGGTGAGGTACTCGGTGAGTTCCGGCTTGGTGGTGCGCCAGGTGAAGTACGTGTACGACTGGTGGAAACCGATCTTCGCCAGGGTGTGCATCATCGCCGGGCGGGTGAAGGCCTCCGCCAGGAACACGACATCCGGGTCGGTGCGGGCGATGTCGCCGAGCACCTTCTCCCAGAACACCACCGGTTTGGTGTGCGGGTTGTCGACCCGGAAGATCCGCACGCCGTGGGACATCCAGAAGCGCAGGATCCGGATGGTTTCCTTGACGATTCCGTCCATGTCCTGGTCGAAGTTGATCGGAAAGATGTCCTGGTACTTCTTCGGCGGGTTCTCGGCGTAGGCGATGGTGCCGTCCGCGCGGTGGCTGAACCATTCCGGGTGCTTGTTCACCCAGGGGTGGTCGGGGGAGCACTGGAGGGCGAAGTCGAGCGCCACCTCCAGGTGCAGGTCCCGGGCCTCGGTGACGAAGTGGTCGAAGTCCTCGATGGTGCCGAGGTCGGGGTGGACCGCGTCGTGGCCGCCCTCGGGGGAGCCGATCGCCCAGGGCGAGCCGACGTCGTGCGGACCGGCCGTCAGGGTGTTGTCCGGGCCCTTGCGGAAGGCTCGGCCGATCGGGTGGACCGGCGGCAGGTAGACCACGTCGAAGCCCATCGCGGCGACCGCCGGCAGCCGCTCGGCGGCGGTGCGCAGGGTGCCCGGGCGCGGCGGCTCGACACCGGCCGGGTCCACCACGGCGCCCTCCGAGCGCGGGAAGAACTCGTACCAGGAGCCGAACAGCGCGCGCTCGCGGTCCACCTGCAGCGGCAGCGGGCGGGAGGCGCTGAGCAGCTCGCGCAGCGGGTACCGGGTCAGCAGCTCCAGCACCTCGGGGGCGAGGGCGGCGGCCAGCCGGGACAGCGGCGGCATGGCCGGGTCGCGCAGCGCGTCGGCGGCGGCCAGCACGTCGGCGCGGCCCTCCTTCTTCGGCACGCCGGCCGCGGCCTGCTCGAACAGCCGGGCGCCCTCCTCCAGGACCAGCGCGGTGTCGATCCCGGCGGGCAGCTTCACCGAGGCGGTCCTGCGCCAGGTGGCGATCGGGTCGCTCCACGCCTCCACCAGGTACGACCAGCGGCCGGGCGCGGTCGGGGTGACGTACGCGCCCCAGCGGTCGGTGCCCTCGGCGAGCTCGCGCATCGGGGTCCACGGGCCGCCGCGGCCGCGCGGGTCGCGCAGCACCACGTTGGCGTTGACGGCGTCGTGGCCCTCGCGGAAGACGGTCGCGGTGACCAGGAAGGTCTCGCCGACGACGGCCTTGGCCGGGCGGCGGCCGCCGTCGACGAGCGGGCTGACGTCCAGGACGGGGATGCGGCCGATCACGGTGTCGCTCTCTGTCTTGCGGGCGGCGGTCTTGGCAGTGGTCTTGGCGGTGCTCTTGGCAGTGGTCTTGGTGGTCTTGGCAGCAGGCCTGGTGGACGGACCGGTGGCGGTCCCGGCGCCGCCCTTCGCGGCGGACGCCTTCGGGGCGGCCGCCTTCTTCGCGGCGGCCGTCCGGCGCGGCGCGGGGTCGGCCCCGGTGCCGGCCTTCGGGGTGGTGGCCGGGGCGGTGGTGCGGCGCGTGCTGGTGGCGCGCCCGCGGGGTGCCGCGGTCCCGTCCTCCTCGGCCCCGGGGTGTCGGGGCGCCGCGGAGGGCCGGGCTTCGGAGGATCCGGCACGGACCGCCCCGGACGCCCGGGGCGCGGGCATCGCCGGATCTGTCCGAGTGTCAGAATCCATCCGTCCGGCGGATTCCGCGACCGCTGGGTCGAGCGTTTCGGCCACCGGTGTGGACTGGTCCCGCGTGTCGCCGTGCATGCCAAACTCCTGCCCGAGATCGACGGCAGCTCCCGCGGGCCGGGGTCGGGCCAGGGAGTACCGGGAGGACTGCTGGGTGGGGAGGACGTGCGACCGGAGCCTGCCCGCGTCGCTGTCCCCGGCAACCTGCCCGGCGCCCGCCGAGTCGGCGGCGGGACGCCCTGGAGCCCGTGCGCGTCCCGGCGCACGCCTCCGGGGGCACGCCCCCCGGGCGGTCCGGTCCACCCGTGAACGAGCGGGCCGGGCCCGAGGACACGCGCCGGTGCGCGGTGAGCGCCGAATGGGCTAAGGAGAACGGGAACGGCCAACGCGAAAAGGATTCGGACGTGCTGCTTCGAGGGGGACGCCACCCGTCGCCGCACTCCCCACAGCATCAACGACCTTCGGTCATCCTCGCACCGGCGGCGCGGTTTTTGCAGCGGTACGACAGGAGTTTCGAGTCTTCTCCCGAGCGGGTGCGCCATCGGAAATGGATCCGTACCGCGGAGTTCACGTATTGGTAGCGCGGGCCCCCGAAATGTGCGCCGCGCGCGCCCCCTGTGCAGACCAATGCGCCGAATGCGATCTCATCAATAGGCCGAACGGATGCCCAATAGCCCACATGACGCACTGTCGGACCGACCGCCGAGGCTACGCTTCACGCCGTGAAGGCAATCCGCAGATTCACCGTCCGCACCGTCCTGCCCGAACAACTCCAGCCGTTGCACGAGCTGGCCCTCAACCTGCGCTGGTCCTGGCACCCCGAGACCAGGGACCTGTTCCGGTCCGTGGACCCGGAGGTCTGGGCCGCGACCGGCGAGGACCCGGTGCGGCTGCTCGGGGAGGTCCCGGCCGCCCGGCTCGCCGCGCTCGCCGCCGACCGGCGGTTCCTGCGCAGACTCGGCGACCTCGCCGACGACCTGCGCGACTACCTGAGCGGACCGCGCTGGTACCAGACCCGGCAGGAGACCGAGGCCGGCGCGCTGCCGGCCGCCGTCGCCTACTTCTCGCCCGAGTACGGCATCGCCGCCGCGCTGCCCCAGTACTCCGGCGGGCTCGGCATCCTGGCCGGCGACCACCTCAAGGCCGCCAGCGACCTCGGCGTCCCGGTCATCGGCGTCGGGCTCTTCTACCGGCACGGCTACTTCCGGCAGTCCCTCGACCGGGACGGCTGGCAGCAGGAGCGCTACCCGCTGCTCGACCCGGACGAGCTCGCGGTCAGCCCGCTGCGGGAGGCCGACGGCACCCCCTGCCGGGTCGACCTCGCGCTGCCCGGCGGACGCACCCTGGCCGCCCGGATCTGGAAGGCCCAGGTCGGCCGGGTGCCGCTGCTGCTGCTCGACTCCGACATCGAGGCCAACTCGCCCGCCGAACGCGACGTCACCGACCGGCTGTACGGCGGCGGCAGCGAGCACCGGCTGCTGCAGGAGATGCTGCTAGGCATCGGCGGCGTCCGGGCGGTGCGCGCCTACTGCCGGCTCACCGGGCACCCCGCGCCCGAGGTTTTCCACACCAACGAGGGCCACGCCGGCTTCCTCGGCGTCGAACGGATCCGCGAGCTGGTCGCCGCGGGCCCGGCCGACCCGGACACCGCCGCCCTGGACTTCGCCGCCGCCCTGGAGTCCGTCCGGGCCGGCACGCTCTTCACCACCCACACGCCCGTCCCGGCCGGCATCGACCGCTTCGACCGCGAGCTGGTCGCCCGCCACTTCGGCGGCGAGGCCGCGCTGCCCGGCGTCCCGGTCGACCAGGTGCTCGCGCTCGGTGCCGAGACCTGGCCCGGCGGGGACCCGAAGCTGTTCAACATGGCCGCCATGGGCCTGCGGCTGGCCCAGCGCGCCAACGGGGTCTCCACCCTGCACGGCGAGGTCAGCCGCTCGATGTTCAACGGCCTCTGGCCCGGCTTCGACCCCGCCGAGGTGCCGATCACCTCGGTCACCAACGGCGTCCACGCCGCCACCTGGATCGACCCGGCGGTCGTCCGGCTCGGCGCCGCCGAGATCGGCGCCGAGCGCGCCGAGGAGGCGATGACCACCGGCGAGGCCACCCGCTGGACCGGCCTGGAGTCGATCGGCAACAGCGAGGTCTGGGAGCTGCGCCGCACCCTGCGCGCCCAGCTGGTGGAGGAGGCCCGCCGTCGGCTGCGCGCCTCCTGGCGCCAGCGCGGGGCCGGCCAGGCCGAACTCGGCTGGGTCTCCTCGGTGCTCGACCCGGACGTGCTCACCATCGGCTTCGCCCGCCGGGTGCCCTCGTACAAGCGGCTCACCCTGATGCTCCGCGACCAGGACCGGCTGCGGTCCCTGCTGCTCCACCCCACCCGGCCGGTGCAGATCGTGGTCGCGGGCAAGGCCCACCCGGCCGACGACGGCGGCAAGCGGCTGATCCGGCAGATGGTCGCCTTCGCCGACGACCCGGCCGTCCGGCACCGGATCGTCTTCCTGCCCGACTACGACATGGCGATGGCCCAGCACCTCTACCCGGGCTGCGACGTCTGGCTCAACAACCCGCTGCGCCCGCTGGAGGCCTGCGGCACCTCCGGGATGAAGGCCGCGCTCAACGGCTGCCTCAACCTGTCCGTCCTGGACGGCTGGTGGGACGAGTGGTACGACGGCCGCAACGGCTGGGCGATCCCCACCGCCGACGAGCGCGACGGCGTGCTCGACCCGGACAGCGGCGAGGCCGAACGGCGCGACGACATCGAGTCCGCCGCGCTCTACGACCTGATCGAGGACCAGGTCGCCGCCCGGTTCTACGACCGGGACGCGGACGGGCTGCCGCAGCAGTGGATCGCCATGGTCCGGCACACCCTGGTCACCCTCGGGCCCAAGGTGCTCGCCGGGCGGATGGTCCGCGAGTACGTCGAACGGCTGTACGCCCCGGCGGCGCTGGCCCAGCGGGAGCTGGCGGGCGAGCACTACGCACCCGCGCGGGAGCTGGCGGGCTGGAAGGCGAAGGTCCGGGAGGCCTGGCCGGCCGTCCGGGTCGAGCACGTCGAGGCGGACTGCCCGGCCGAGGCCCAGGAGCTGGGCAGCTCGCTGGCGCTGCGGGTGCAGGTCGCGCTCGGCGCGCTGGAGCCGGACGACGTCGAGGTCCAGGTCGTCTCCGGCCGGGTGGACGAGTCGGACGGCATCTCGGACGCCTGCCTGCTCGCCCTCAAGCCGGTCGGCGGGCCCGACCTGGACGGGCGCACCCGCTACGAGGGCTCGCTGGAGCTGTGCCGGACCGGCCCGTTCGGCTACACCGTCCGGGTGCTGCCCGCGCACCCGCGGCTGGCCTCCCCGGCCGAGCTGGGACTGGTCGCGCTGCCGGCCGAGTCGGCCGGGATGGACGCGGGGCTGCTGCGCTGACGCCGCGCCGGATGACTGCCGTACGTCGACCACGGACGGCAGTCATCCGCTTGCCGCCCGTGTCGCCCGGGGGGAGCGTGATGGTCATGATGCGAACCGTCCGCGCGGCCGTCCTCGCCGCGCTCTCCGCAGTCCTCGTCGCGTGGCCGGCCCAGGCCGCCACCACCCCGCTCGCGGCGCCGCCGCCGGCCGCCGCGCTCTCCGTCGAACTCTGCCCGCCGGAGGGCCCGGTGGTCCCGGGTGAGACCGGGACGCTGGAGGTCCGGGTCACCAACAACGGCCCGGCGGCGACCGGCGACACCACCCAGGTGGTCGTGCACTTCCCGGCGCCGGGTGTGGTGCAGTCGGCCGACCCGCCGGTCGACCTGACCTACTTCGGCACCGGCAGCTCCTACCTGATCCCGGCCGGTCTGGCGCCGGGGGCGACCTCCGTCGAGCGGCTCGCGCTGTACGTCGCGCCGATCACCTACTCGGGCGAGACCATCAGCGGCGACGTCCAGGCCTTCTACGCGGGTGACCCGGACCAGTCCGGCCACACCACGCCCTACAGCCTCGTCACCGGCGACACCAAGGCGCACTTCACGGTCGGGGCCTCGTCCGCGATCGTCGGCGGCAAGCCGGTGCCGCAGCCGGGTGACCTGGAGGGCAAGCCCGGAGCCACCATCGAGCTGCCGCTGTGGGTGTACAACAACGGCCCGTCGTACTCGCGGCACCCGGTCGACTTCCTGATCACCGTGCCGGAGCGGACCACGCTGACCGGCACCACGCCGATCGGCTGCACGGCGACCGGGCCGCGGACGCTGGCCTGCCACTTCTCGGAGGGGCCGCGCTACCACAACACGATCTACGTCTTCCCGTCCGTGGTGATCGACCCGGCGGCGGTCGCCGGGCAGGTGCTCACCGGCGGGACGCTGGACGTGTCCGGGCAGGAGGACCCGAACCCCTCGCCCGACCACCACGCCGACTTCGCGGTGACGGTGACCTGAACGGCTCTGCCGGGTAGGCCCGGCCCGGGTGCGTAACGGCGCACCCGGACCGGGCACATTCATGGGGGGTGAAACAGGACCAGGACCTAGACCAGGCTGTCCCGCCAGGCCCGGTGGAGGTCGGCGAAGCGGCCGGAGCCGTCGATCAGCTCCTGCGGGGAGCCGTCCTCCACGATCCGGCCCTGGTCCATCACCAGGACGCGGTCGGCGATCTCCACGGTGGAGAGCCGGTGCGCGATGATCACCGCCGTGCGGCCGGCCAGCACCGTGCGCATCGCCCGCTGGACGGCCTGCTCGCCCGGGACGTCCAGGGAACTGGTCGCCTCGTCCAGGATCAGCACCGCCGGGTCGGCCAGCAGGGCGCGGGCGAAGGCCACCAGCTGGCGCTGCCCGGCGGAGATCCGGCCGCCGCGCTTGCGCACGTCGGTGTCGAAGCCGTCCGGCAGCGCGGCGACGAACTCGTACGCGCCGATGTCGCGGGCGGCCTGCTCGACCTCCTCGCGGGTGGCGCCGGGGCGGCCGATCGCGATGTTCTCGGCGACGGTGCCGGAGAACAGGAAGGACTCCTGGGTCACCATCACCACCCCGCGGCGCAGCTCGGGGGTGGCCAGCTCGCGCAGGTCCACGCCGTCCAGCCGGATCCGGCCGTCGGTCGGGTCGTAGAAGCGGGCCAGCAGCTTGGCGACCGTCGACTTGCCCGCGCCGGTGGCGCCGACCACCGCGACCGTCTGCCCGGCCGGGATGCGCAGGTCGAAGGGCGGCAGCACCTCCTTGCCGGTGCGGTAGGCGAAGCGGGTGCCCTCGAAGGCGACTTCCCGGCCCTTGACGGTGGTGTCCCCCAGAGCCGGCAGCTCCTTGGGCTCGGCCGGTTCGGCGACCGTCGGCTCGTGGGCGAGCAGGCCGGCGATCTTCTCCAGGGCGGCGGCGGCCGACTGGTAGCTGTTCAGGAACATCGCCAGCTGGTCGACCGGGTCGTAGAGCCGGCGCAGGTAGAGCGTGAAGGCGGTGAGCACGCCCAGCTCCAGCGAGTCCTCGACGACCAGGTAGGCGCCGAGCAGCACCACGCCGGTGATCCACAGGTTGGCGGTGACCCGGGAGAGGCCGACGTAGCGGGCGATCTCCAGCAGGCCGTCCGCGGTCGCGGTGGCGGACTGCCGGTTGACCACGGCGAAGGCCTCGTCGTTGGCCTTCTCGCGGCGGAAGGCCTGCACCGGGCGGATGCCGTTCATGGTCTCGGTGAACCGGACGATCAGCGAGGCGGCCGAGGTGCGGGAGCGGCGGTAGACCCGGCGCGAGCGGCTGCGGAAGGAGCGGGCGATCAGCGCCAGCGGCACCACGGACACCAGCGAGACCAGGCCGAGCCGCCAGTCCAGCACCAGCAGCAGCACCGAGATGTAGCAGACCGACAGGAAGACCGTCAGCAGCTCCTGGAGGCCCTCGGAGAGCAGCTCGCGCAGCGCGTCGATGTCGCTGGTGGCCCGGGAGATGATCCGGCCCGAGGTGTAGCGCTCGTGGAAGTCCAGGCTCAGCCGCTGGGCGTGCCGGAAGATCCGGCCGCGCAGCTCCAGCAGGATGTCCTGGTTGACCCGGGCACTGACCTTGATGAACACCCACTGCAGCACCGGGCTGAGCAGGGCGCAGAACAGGTACCCGGCGGTGACGGCGATCAGCGGGCCGGAGTCGTGGTCGCGCAGCGCCGGGATGGCGCGGTCCATCGCGACCGCGACCAGCAGCGGGCCGGCCTGCATCGCGGCCTGCTGGACCAGGATCACCAGCATCGCGACGGCGATCCGGGCGCGGTGCGGGCCGAGCAGCGAGCGCAGCAGCGCCCGGGGCGCGCCGGGCGGGACGGGGATGTCCTCCTCGTCGGCCGGCGGCGGGGGCGGCTCGCTGCCGGCGGGCCCGACGGCGGTGACGGGTACGGCGGGTTCGGCGGGTCCGTTGTCCGCGGCCTTCGCGGGTTCGGCGGTGGTGGTCACGGGGCTGCACTTCCTTCGGGCGCGAGGGCGGCCTCGCCGGACATCAGTTCGCGGTAGTGCGGGCAGTCGCGCAGCAGCTCCTGGTGGGTGCCGACGGCCTCGATCCGGCCGTCCGCCAGCACCGCGACCCGGTCGGCGAGCAGCACGGTGCTGGGGCGGTGGGCGACCACCAGGGCGGTGGTGGTGCCGAGGACCTCGCGCAGCGCCCGTTCGACCAGGGCCTCGGTGTGCACGTCCAGGGCGGAGAGCGGGTCGTCCAGCACCAGGAAGGCCGGGTCGCCGACCACCGCGCGGGCCAGGGCGAGGCGCTGGCGCTGGCCGCCGGACAGGCTCAGGCCCTGCTCGCCGACCTCGGTGTCCGGGCCCTCGGGGAGCCTCGCCACGAAGTCCGCCTGGGCGGTGGCGAGGGCGGAGCGCAGCTGCTCGTCGCCCGCGCCCGGGGCGCCCATCAGGACGTTCTCCCGGACGGTGGCGGAGAACAGGGTGGGCTCCTCGAAGGCGACCGCGACGGTCTCGCGCAGCCGCTGCCGGGGCAGGTCGCGGATGTCCCGGCCGTCCAGCGTGATGGTGCCGGCGGTGGCCTCGTACAGCCGGGGGAGCAGCGCGGTGAGCGTGGTCTTGCCGCTGCCGGTGGCGCCGACCAGGGCCATCGTCTCGCCGCTGCGGACGTGCAGGTCGATGCCGGACAGCAGGTCGGGGCTGTCCGCGGGGGCGTCGGGGTAGCGGAAGCGGACGCCGGTGAAGCGGATGCCGTCCGGGGCGGCGAGCCCGGTGGCGGTGCCCGGGTCCGGGGTGTCCGGCTCGTCCAGCACCTCGAAGAAGCGGTCGGTGGCGGTGGCGGCCTCGTTGGCGTAGGCGAGCAGCCAGCCGAGCGACTCGACCGGCCAGCGCAGCGCGAGCGCGGTGGACAGGAAGGCGACCAGGGAGCCGGCGCTCAGCTCGTCGTGGGCGACCAGGTAGGCGCCGACGGCGAGGGCGCAGGCCAGGACGATCTCCGGCAGGCCGACGATGACGGCCCACAGGTTGGCGAGCAGGTGGGCCTTGTGCAGCTCGGTGCGGCGCAGCTCGTGGGACTGGGCGCGGAAGCGCTCGGCCATCGAGCGGTGGCGGCCGAAGGCCTTGAGGATCCGGATGCCGAGCACGGACTCCTCGACCACGGTGGCGAGGTCGCCGTTCTGGTCCTGGGCGCGGCGGGAGGCGCCGGAGTAGCCGTGCTCGAAGCTCCGGGTGAGCACGAACAGCGGGACGACGGGCGCCAGGGCGATCAGCGCGAGCCGCCAGTCCTGGGTGAACATCACCGCCGTGCCGGCCAGGAACATCACCGAGTTGACGATCAGGAAGACCAGTGGGAAGGCCAGGAACAGCCGCATGGTGTACATGTCGGCGGTGGCCCGGGAGAGCAGCTGGCCGGAGCCCCACCGGTCGTGGAAGGAGACCGGGAGCCGCTGCAGCTTGGCGAAGAGGTCGCCGCGCATCGCCGTCTCCAGCCCGGCCAGCGGGCGGGCCAGCACCACCCGGCGGGTGTAGAACAGACCGGCCTCCAGCAGGCCCACCAGCAGCAGCAGGCCGACCAGCGGCCAGAGGGCGGCCAGGTCGCGGGTGGCGAGCGGGCCGTCCACGATCCGGCCGAGGATCACCGGGACGGCGAGTGTGCTC
This sequence comes from Kitasatospora xanthocidica, assembly GCF_014656195.1. Taxonomy (GTDB): domain Bacteria; phylum Actinomycetota; class Actinomycetes; order Streptomycetales; family Streptomycetaceae; genus Kitasatospora; species Kitasatospora xanthocidica. The sequence continues at coordinate 392,802 of NZ_BNBY01000005.1, forward strand.
AGCATGCCGAGGGTGGCGGCCGTCACCGAGACGGTCAGCCGGCCGCGGACGGCGCGCGCGTACGGCCACAGGCGCAGCAGGGAGCGGACCGTGGAGCGGCGCGGTGCGGCGGCTGCGCCGGGTCCGGCGGTCTCGTCGGTCTTTTCGGTCCCGTCGGTGGGCGGGTTGTCGGTGTCATGTCGGTTCTCGGCCATCGCGGTGAGGGTAGGCAGAGAAGCCGTCACTTCTCATCCGGTTTTTCGCCCCTGTCGGCGGGGCCCGGCGAGAACCGGCCACCCGGACGGGCGGTGCGGAGGTGAACGGCGGGGCGTGCGCAGCGGTTCGTGCAGGGAGGAGTGCGCCGGGCGCCTCTTGCGAGCCCTCAGGGGTTGGGGGCGGGTGCGCGCAGCAGGTGCAGCGAGCGCCCGCCCAGCACCACGGTGCCGTGCGGGAACGGCTCGCCCGTGCCCGCGGCGGCCGTGTCGACCACCGTCTCGTACGGCGCCTCCGGTGCGGCCCAGGGCTCGCCGGGCAGGGTGAACGACGTGGCCAGGTGGCCCGCGTTGAGCAGCAGCAGGAAGCTGTCGTCCCGCAACGGCCGCCCGGCGTCGTCCCGTTCGGACATCGCGCTGCCGGACAGCAGCATCCCGAGGCAGGAGGTCGGCGCGAACCAGTCGGCCTCCGTCATCTCCTTGCCCAGCGGGGTGAACCAGGCCAGGTCGGGCTGGCCGCCGGGCGTGGCGGCCCGCCCCGAGAAGAACGCCCGCTGCCGCAGCACCGGGTGGGAGCGGCGCAACCGGACCAGCCGGGCGGTCAGCTCGCACAGTTCCCGCCAGCCGGGCTCCGCCAGCAGCGACCAGTCCAGCCAGCTGATCTCGTTGTCCTGGCAGTAGGCGTTGTTGTTGCCGCCCTGGGTGCGGCCCAGCTCGTCCCCGGCCGTCAGCATCGGGACGCCGGCCGAGAGCAGCAGGGTGGCCGTCAGGTTGCGCAGCTGGCGCAGCCGCAGGGCGTTCACCTCCGGGTCCGCCGTCTCGCCCTCGACGCCGTGGTTCCAGGACCGGTTGTCCTCGGTGCCGTCCCGGTCGGCCTCGCCGTTCGCCCCGTTGTGCTTGCGGTCGTAGGAGACCAGGTCGCGGAGGGTGAAACCGTCGTGCGCGGTCACGTAGTTGACCGAGGCGTACGGGCGGCGGCCGCCGCGCTGGTAGAGGTCGGAGGAGCCGGAGAGGCGGTAGCCGAGCTCGCGGACGTCCGGACGGGCGCCGCGCCAGAAGTCCCGCACGGTGTCGCGGTACCTGTCGTTCCACTCGGCCCACAGCGGGGGGAAGCCGCCCACCTGGTAGCCGCCCGGGCCGACGTCCCAGGGCTCGGCGATCAGCTTCACCCGGCTGAGCAGCGGGTCCTGGGCGACGGCCGCGAGGAAGGGGTGCTCCATGTCGACGCCGTCGCCGCCGGCCCCGCCGCCGCGGGCGAGCGCCGCGGCGAGGTCGAAGCGGAAGCCGTCCACGCCCATCTCGGCGACCCAGTAGCGCAGCGAGTCGGTGATCAGCCGGATCACCTGCGGGCGGCGGGTGTCCAGGGTGTTGCCGCAGCCGGTGTAGTCGGCGTAGCCGCGCGGCCGGTTCGGCGGGAGCCGGTAGTAGCCGGCGTTGTCGATGCCGCGCAGGGACAGCATCGGGCCCAGTTCGGCGCCCTCGGCGGTGTGGTTGAACACCACGTCCAGGATCACCTCGATCCCGGCGGCGTGCAGGGCGCGGACCATCCGCTTGAACTCGCCGACCTGGCCGCCGCGCGAGCCGGACGCCGAGTAGCCGGCGTGCGGGGCGAAGTAGCCGACCGTGTTGTAGCCCCAGTAGTTGACCAGGCCGCGGGCCTGCAGGTGGTCCTCGCTGGCGTGCTGGTGGACCGGCAGCAGCTCGACGGCGGTCACGCCGAGGCCGGTGAGGTGGGCGAGGGCGGCGGGGTGGGCGAGGCCGGCGTAGGTGCCGCGCAGCCGGGGCGGCACGTCGGGGTGGCGCATGGTGAAGCCGCGCACGTGCAGCTCGTAGAGCACCGTCTCGGCCCACGGGGTCTTCGGGCGGTGGTCGTCGTACCAGTCGTCGTCGTCGTGGACGACCACCGCTCTGGGCACGTAGGGGGCGGAGTCGCGGTTGTCCCGGACGGTGTCGGCGACGTCCGCCTCCGGCCAGTTGCGGACGGCGGCGCAGGCCGCGTCGTGGGAGGTGTAACAGCCGTCGACGGCGCGGGCGTACGGGTCCAGCAGCAGCTTGGCGGGGTTCCAGCGGGCGCCCGTCCACGGGTCCCAGCGGCCGTGCACCCGGAAGCCGTAGCGGGCGCCGGGGCGCACACCGGGGAGGAAGCCGTGCCAGACCTGGAAGTCCTGCTCGGTGAGCCGGTGCCGGCTCTCCCGGCCGTCCTCGTCGAAGAGGCACAGGTCGACGGCCTCGGCGCCGGCCGCCCAGAGCGCGAAGTTGGTGCCCTGGTCGCCGGGTTGGCCGGCGCGGAAGCGGGCGCCGAGCGGCTGCCAGCTGCCGGGCCGCGGTGGTTCGGCGGGGTGCTCGGCGGGGCGCGTTCGTTCGGCGGGGCGCGGACCGACGCCCGGCCGTACCCCGGCTTCCAGCTCCTGCCCTGACGCCATGGCCGCACCCTCCCTGGACGGGGTGTCCCGGACCCCGTTCACTTCCTCTTTCCCGGATTGCGCAGATCGGAAGCCGCTGAACGGGGGCTTACCGGCGGATGGCGGGCAGGGGGGCGCCCGTGGATGACGGGATTCCGGGGCCGGCGCGCGTGTCCCCCCGTCGACGGCGGTCGTTGTTCCGGGCGTCGGACGCGAACAGTGGGAGGCCCCGGGATGCGGCGCCGAGGACGGGTGTGGGCGCGGGGCGCGGCGGCGGTGGCCTGCTGTCTGGCGGTCCTCACGGGGTGCGCCGGCGGTGGCTCCCCGGCGGCCCCGGACGGGGACGCGGTCGGGTCCGGGGCGCCGGCCGCGCCGCCGGCGCCGTCCCGGGCGGTGGTGACCGCGCAGCCGGCCGACGGCGCGCAGGACGTCCAGCCGGAGGGCGTGGTGCGGGTGAGCGCGGCGCAGGGCCGGCTGGTGTCGGTCCGGCTGGCGGACGCCAAGGGCACCGAGGTGCCCGGCACGATCGCCGCGGACGGCGCCGGGTGGGCGCCCGACGGCCCGCTGCCGCTGGGCACGGCGTTCACCCTGGACGCGGTGGCCGAGGACGACGCCGGCCAGAAGGCGGCCCAGCACTCGGCGTTCTCGACCATGGCCCGGGCGCACACCTTCGTCGCCTTCTTCACCCCGGAGGACGGTTCGACGGTCGGCGTCGGCATGCCCGTGTCGCTGCGCTTCAGCCGTCCGATCGCGGACCGGGCGGCGGTGGAGCGGGCCGTCCAGGTCGCCGCGGACCCGCCGGTGCCGGTGGCCGCGCACTGGTTCGGCAACCAGCGGCTGGACTTCCGGCCGCAGCAGTACTGGACGGCCGGCACCAAGGTCACGGTGGCGCTGCGGCTGAAGGACGTGCAGGGCGCGCCGGGCGAGTTCGGCACCCAGAGCCGGGACCTGCACTTCACCGTCGGCCGGGCGCAGGTCTCCACCGTGGACCTGGACGCGCACACCCTGACCGTCCGGGCGGGGCAGGGCGGCAAGGTGGTCCGGGTGCTCAAGGTCTCCGGCGGCAGCCGCGACCACTCCACCTACCGGGGGGTGATGGTGGTGTCGGAGAAGTACCGGGAGACCAGGATGAACTCGCAGACCGTCGGGATGGGCGACGAGTACGACATCAAGGACGTCCCGCACGCGATGCGGCTGACCACCTCCGGCACCTTCCTGCACGGCAACTACTGGGCGGATCCGCGGGTGTTCGGCACGGCCAACACCAGCCACGGCTGCGTCGGCCTGGCCGACGTCAAGGGCGGGGCGAGCAAGGACTCCCCGGCGGGCTGGCTGTTCGAGCACACCGTCCCGGGGGACGTGGTGGAGGTGAAGGCCTCGTCCGGGGACTTCGTGCCGCCGCAGAACGGGCTGAACGGCTGGAACCTGCCCTGGGAGCAGTGGGTGGCCGGGAGCGCGCTGCGCTGAGCTGAGCAGGGGAGCGCGCTGCGCTGAGCCGCGGGCGCGCCGCCCCGGCCGCGGGCCCCCTGCCGCGGCCCTCTGCCCGGCCTTCACGCCCGGTTCACCCCGGCTTCACCCGGTTCCGTTCGACTCCCCTGTGAAGTCACTCGAACGGCCCAGTTATCCTGCTCCGACGCGTCCACAGCCCGGCCGCGGAAGATCGGCGCCCGGTGCAACTCCCGGGGGCACTCAGCGCGTCAACAGAGTGGATACCGGGAGGGGAGAAACCGTGAAGACGGGTAAGACGGCCGGAGCCGCGATACGCACCACCAGCCGCTACGGGCGCAGGGGGGCGTTGGCGCTGGTCATGGGTGGGGTACTGCTGCTCACCGCGGCCTGCAACGACGACAAGGGCGGTGGCTCCGGTGGCTCCGACGGGGGCAACGCGGCCAGCGCGCCGGCCTCGGCGGACGCGGGCGGTGCGGGCGGCGCGGGTGGTTCGGGCGGTTCGGGGACGCCGAAGCCCTCGGCCGCGGTGATCGCCGTCGAGCCGAAGGACGGTGCCCAGGACGTCCAGCCGACCGGACTGGCGGTCTCCGTCTCCAACGGCAAGCTCACCACGGTCGAGGTGACCGACAAGGACGGCAAGCCGGTCACGGGTGCGATCACCCCGGACGGTGCCGGCTGGAAGCCCGCGGCGGCGCTCACCGTCGGCATGGCGTACAAGGTGAACGCGCAGGCCAAGGACGCCGAGGGCCTGGTGGCCGCGTCCACCACCTCGTTCACCACCCTGACGCCGGACAAGAAGATCTCCACCAACGACAACATCAGCGACGGCGCCACCTACGGCGTCGGCATGATCGTCTCGGTGGAGTTCAACAAGGCGGTCAAGAACAAGGACGCCGTCCTCAAGGGCATCACCTTCGAGACCAGCAACAACACCGTCGTGAAGGGCCACTGGTTCGGCGACAAGCGGGTGGACTTCCGCCCGGAGCAGTACTGGGCGCCGGACACCAAGGTGACCATCAAGTACCGGCTGAAGAACGTCGAGGTCGCCCCGGGCATCTACGGCGACGTGGAGAAGGACGAGCCCTTCACCATCGGCCGCTCGCAGGTCGCCACCGCGGACGCCAAGTCGCACCAGATGACCATCGAGCGGGGCGGCCAGAGCACCACCGTGCCGGTCACCCTGGGCGCGGACGCCACGCCGTCCTGGGGCGGGACCATGGTGGTCATGTCCAAGGAGAAGGTCACCCGGATGAACTCGCAGACCGTCGGTCTCGGCGGCGAGTACGACATCCAGGACGTGCCGCACGCGATGCGGCTGACCACCTCCGGCACCTTCGTGCACGGCAACTACTGGGCGAACCCGTTCGGCAAGAGCAACGCCAGCCACGGCTGCATCTCGATGCAGGACGTGAAGGGCGGTAGCGACACCTCGGTGGCGGGCAAGTTCTTCAACGACTCGATGGTCGGCGACCCGATCAAGATCGTGAACTCCAAGGAGAAGACCGTCTCGCCCTCCAACGGGCTCGGCGGCTGGAACGTGGACTGGGCGAGCTGGTAGGCCCTGTCCGGAGGTCGGCCCGGCTGGTCCGGGCACTCCGGTGAGTTCTCTCCGAGCGGTCCGATCCTCACCCGATGGGGTCGGACCGCTCGGGTTTCCGGGGCATGGAGCCCCTCGTATGGCGCAACCTTTCCGGTGGCCGGGCGCGTATACCCGGTCAGGTCCGCAGACGGTCCTTCGCAGGTCCGTCGCGGGTCCACGGGGAGTCCGGGGAGTTCAGAGGGAGGGAATCGACGTGAGGTCGATACGCAGAGTGGTGGCCGCCGGCCTGGTCGGCGGAGCGATGGTGCTGACGGCCGCCTGCGGTGGCGGTGACGGCGGGGGCGGCGGCAGCGCGGCCAAGGCCGACCTGGGGGCCGGCGCGGCCACCTCCCAGCCGCCGGCCGGCTCCCAGTCGGCGGCGGCGCCCACCAGCGCGGCGCCGAAGGTGTCGCAGGCCGTGGTGAACATCGAGCCCAAGACCGGCGCGGTGGACGTGGCGCCGAGCGCGCTCAAGGTCGGGGCGACGGGCGGCAAGCTCACCACCGTCAAGGTGAGCGACAAGACCGGCAAGGAGGTGCCCGGCACCATCGCCGCCGACGGCTCCTCCTGGACGCCGACGGCCGGCCTCTCGGTGGGCACCGCCTACCAGGTCAGCGCGATGGCGGCGGACGCCGACGGCGCGGTCACCGAGGCGGACAGCAGCTTCACCACGCTGACGCCGGAGGCCCAGGCCAAGGCCTCCGACAACGTCGACGACAACGCGACGTACGGCGTCGGCATGATCGTCTCGGTGGAGTTCACCAAGGACGTCAAGAACAAGGAAGCGGTCGCCAAGGGCATCACCTTCGAGACCGACAACGGCACCGTGGTGAAGGGCCACTGGTTCGGCGACCGCCGGGTGGACTTCCGTCCCGAGGGCTACTGGAAGCCGGGCACCAAGGTGAACGTGCACTACCGGCTGAAGAGCGTGGAGATCGCTCCGGGCGTCTACGGCGGCTCGGACCGGGACGAGCCCTTCACGATCGGGCGATCCCAGGTCTCGACGGTTGACGCCGCCACGCACAAGATGACCGTCGTGAGCGGGGACGGCCAGAGCTCCGAGATCGACATCACCTCCGGCTCGGACGACCACCCCACCTGGAACGGCACCATGACCGTCATGTCCAAGGAGGGCACGGTGCGGATGCAGTCCAGCACCCTGCCCGGCATGACCGGCGCGCCCTACGACCTCCAGGTGCCGCACTCGATGCGGCTCACCACCTCGGGCACGTACGTGCACGGCAACTGGTGGGCCAGGAACAGCATCTTCGGCGGCGACAACGTCAGCCACGGCTGCGTCGGCCTCAAGGACGTCGAGGGCGGCGGCGCCGGCACCTCGATGGGCAAGTTCTACGACAGTTCGATCGTCGGGGACGTCGTGATCGTCAAGAACTCCATCAAGAAGGAGAAGCTCGACCCCTCGAACGGGCTGAGCGGCTGGACCCTCCCGTGGAGCGCCTGGTAGGACGGCCGGGGGTCAACTCGGGCTTGACGGAGGTCGGCCCGGGGCGACCCCCTCCTTGCATCCGGCATATGCCGACTCGGGGGAGATCGTTTGCTCATTGTCCGTACGCGGCTGCTTGCGTTCCGCAATGATGGTCCGCATGGCGGGTTGGGGCGAAGCAGATCAGTCATCAGTTCCCGGGGCCGGCACGGTCGCCGAGGCGTCCTGGATCGACGTCCAGGGGGCGCTCTCGGCGCTGGAGCGGCTCAGCTCCGAGGAGCTGGAGGAGATGTATTCGGGCAGGCTGTGCGACCAGTCCTCGCCGAGTGAGGTCCGGCTGCCGTCCCGGCCGGAGTCCGGCCCGGTGGCCCGGCGGCTGGTGCTGTCCGTCCTGGAGTCCTGGGACCTCCACCAGTACCTGGAGGCCGGGGAGTTACTCACCAGCGAGCTGGTGTCCAACGCGGTACGGCACGCGGCGGGGCGCACCATCGGCCTGCACGTCAGCCGCAAGCCGGGCTGGCTGCGGATCGAGGTCCGGGACTCCTCCCGGGCGCTGCCCTGCATGATCCTCGCCGAGCCCAGGCCGGTGAACGAGCGCGGGCGGGGGCTGAAGATCGTCGACGACCTCTCCGACCGCTGGGGCGCGGACCTGCTGCCGCGGGGCAAGGGCGTCTGGTTCGAGCTCAAGGTGCGCGAGCGGCACTGAGCCGGCTGGGTCGTCCGGCCCGCGTCCGGCCCGTCCGGCCCGGAAAACACGCAGGGCCCCCGGATGCGCCGTGGTCCGGCGGAGGGGGCCCCTGCAAGTCATCGCGGCGGCCAAGGGGGTGCGTGCCGCTGCGATGGGCGTCGGCAGTGCCAGGTCGGGCCCGCCGAAGTTCGATGCCTTGACTATCGCACGGATCTCAGCATGTGGGCAAACCGGGCGACTGGGAATCCAAGGTTTGTAACCTAGTTCACCTTTGGATTTTGCATAGGTTAACGCTGCTGCCTGTGAATATTCATGATCGCGGTGCTGTGCTCCCCGCGCTCATCGCTTGGCGGACCCGAGCGGCATGGCGGCGGACGGCCGCGGGCGAGAGGTGGCGAACGGGCGGTGCGGCCCGGCTGACGCCACCAGGAGAGCGGCAGGCGCGGCAGAGCCCGCCGAGGAGGGCCTGGGGGCGGCACGGGGTGCGGCAGTCGGTGCACTCGGGGACGCGGACGGGCTGGGCGGCCTGGGCGGCCGGTGCGGGGCGTTCCGGGGGCAGCTTGTCGATCAGACGGCGGCGGGTGAGGGCCACCGGGCTGTGGACCGGTGTCGGCAGGCCCGCCGTGAGCGCGGCGGTGAAGAGGGCGGGGGTGGCGCCCCGGGCCAGCCATTCGGCGGCAAGCGGTTCGAGGTCGGCGCAGTCGGCGGCGGAGAGGGCCAGCCGGGCGTCCGCGAGGCCGAGGCCGGCGAGGGCGGCGTAGGCGGCCGAGGCGGGGGAGGTCCGGTTGAGCGTTCGCTCCTTGGGGGGATCGGGCGCGTTCTCTGTTGACGTCTCACCGGTGGCGAGGAAGTGGTTCCACCAGGCGTCACTGCGGGGCGTCCGGGAGAAGTAGGTACGGAACACCCAGCGGCAGTCCTTGGAGTTGAGGCGCTCCCGGACGCGACGCAGGTGACCTGCGGCGGAGAGGTTGTTGAGCACCGTGCGGCAGGCCATCTGGCCGTAGTGGGGCTGCAGGACGGCGAGCGTTTTGACGTCCATGGCGGCGCCGTCGGGGAGACGGTCGATGAGCGAGGCGAGATAGGCCTCCCTCGCCGGGAGGTGGGTGAAGTCGCTCGCGGAGCGGGGACGTTGCTCTGGGGCGGACTGCTTGCCGTACCCGGGGGTGGCCATGGCGGTAGAGTCGTGGGTAGCCACAGGATCGAGTCTCTTTCGATCGGGGTGGTCAGACCCCCGTTCGGTGTTGGTAGCACCGGTCGGGGGTTGTTTCGTTGGTCCGCACGCTACACGGAGGAACCGGCTGTGGCGAAGTCGTGACGATAAGTCATATCTGCTGCGTGCGAGGGTGGTTGGAAGGTGGTTACCCACCCGTTCAACTAAGGGGCTGCTCGACCGTTGCCGCTTGAGCTTCGGCCGCGAAGGAGATGAAGGCGGACCAGGCGGAGGGCGAGAAGGTGAGCGTCGGGCCGGCCTTGTCCTTGGAGTCCCGGACATGGACGGCGGAGGCGCAGGAGGCCACCTCGATGCACTCGCCGCCGTCAGTGGTGCTGTAACTGGACTTGAACCACTTCATAGCTCCTCCGCCGTCCTTCTGATGAAAACTCTCGACTCCTCAATGCTGAGGGCCTGCGTGCGGATCATGCCATGGCGCTGTGCCAGAAGGTTCACTCGCTCAGGGTCTGAGTAGAGGATCCCCGTGTGTTGCCCTTCGACGTAGGCAAGCTGTTCATGGTCGGGGGTTTCGAGCAAGATCATGGGGCCGTTGAGAGCGGCATAGGCTGCACGGCCGAGTGGCAGGACCTGAATCGAAACGTTGCGCAACTCGCCAGTTTCCAACAGGTGATTGAGCTGCCGCTTCATGAGACCCGTGTCGCCGACTGTCGCCCGGAGTGCGGCTTCGTGGATCACGAAGCCATGGAGCACTGTCGGCGATTTCCGCAGTCGCTCCTGCCTCTGCAATCGACCCGAGACTCTTGCCGAGACCGTCTCGTCGTCCAGTGGCGGGTAGGAGTTGCTGATCGTCTCGCGGGCGTACTCCTCGGTTTGGAGCAGGCCTGGGATGAGCAGGGCGGAGTATGCATGAAAGGCGATCGCTTCGCGCTCGGCTTCCGTGTAGCCGCGCGAGTATGAGGAGAACTTCTCAGGCTTCAGGAAGTCGGTCGCCGCGAGCAGCATCCCCCTTGCGTCGCACAACTCGTCGGCGACGGTGAGCAACTTGAACGACGGCTTCCGCCTCCCCGCCTCCATCGACCGCACGCTCTCGTAGTCGTAGCTCGCCGCCTGGCACAGCTGCTCGCGCGTGACTCCGGCTTGCTCACGCCACCGCTTGATCTGATCGCCGCAGTACTTCCAGGCCATCGGGTTCTGCTTCGGCGTGGTCATCCCGAACCCCCTCATCGTCCCTGGTCATCCAGCGGTCAAGTCTCACGCTGTACCAACGGTGTGACTGCTGAGGGTATGTCCGGCTCCCGACTCTTGAAGGGTGAAATGGCCGAACTCGGCCCTTACGAGCGAAGGACTCTGATGATCACTCAGCCCGCCGATGCCGTCGAGTGGATGTTCCCCTGCCTCCCCCGCAGCGCCGGCCGCGCGCGGATCCGGCTCCTGCGGCAGGCCTTCGAGTGGGACGTGCCCGTCGAGTCCACCGAGACCGCCCTGATCCTGCTCAGCGAACTCGTCACCAACGCCTGCCGTCACGCCCGCGGCCCGCGCGACCGGCTGATCGGTGTCCGCGTCCTGCTCCCCACCCGCTCCGTGCTCCGCATCGAGGTCTCCGATGCGAGCTCCGAGCTCCCGGCCCTCCGCCATGCCGCCCCCGACGACGAGTCCGGCCGGGGCCTCGAACTCGTCGCCGCCCTCGCCACCTCCTGGGGCGCCCACCCGCGCGGCGAGGGCTACATCGGCAAGACCACCTGGTGCGAACTCGACCTCCCCTCGCCGGCGAGGCCCGCCTCAGATGATCTGATTCCATGAGGCTGATGACCGCAACAGAGGCTTCGAGAAGCTTCGCCGCCGTGCTGGACTCGGCGGGGCACGGTGAGACGATCATCGTCACCCGAGGTGGCCGGCGCATCGCGGTGATCGGTCCGGCCCCCTCGGGCAACGGTGCCGCGCTGAATGACGTTCTCCGGCGGTTCCTGCCGGACGAGGACTTCGCGGCGGATGAGGCATCGCTGAACTGCACCTCGGAGTGGAGCTGCCCGGCGTCCGGGCGATCACGCTCGGTGTCTCCGGCTGAAGGGCCGCGTGGGAAGTCGGCCCGGCCGACTTCCCACGCAGCGATCCGCCCGGCCCGGGTAGCATCGGGCCCGTGAAGCTGTACTGGCACGTCGTGCTGCCGCCGCTCAGCGCCTGATCGGGCGCGCGCAGGTGGCTTGATCCCCTTCGCCCCGGCTCGGCCGTTGTGAGGCCGCCGTGGGCCGATGGCGTGCGCCCGTTCTCGGAACCTCTCCTCTGACGGTCTTCGACGACGGAAGTACACGACTGTGCCGAATCGTTTGTCCTCGCCTGCCCGCCCGACCGCCCCTGCCGTCCGCCGCCGCCGCTCGCGGGGCGGCGCGGTGCCGATCCTGACCGCCGCCGTCCTCTGGGGCACCACCGGAACGGCGAGTTCGCTGGCGCCCGGCGGCGCCCCGGCGGCCGGGATCGGGGCGGCCGGGCTGGTGCTCGGCGGACTGCTGCTGTTCCTCACCGACCGCACCGCCCGCACCCTGCCCCGGGGCTGTGGGGCGCGCGAGCGGTGGCTGCTCGCGGCCGGTGCGCTCGCGGTGGCCGGGTACCCGGTGACCTTCTACCCGGCGGTGCACCGTACGGGCGTCGCGGTGGCGACGGTGATCGCCCTGGGCAGCGCGCCGGTATTCACCGGCCTGCTCGGGTGGCTCGCCCGGCAGGGGCGGCCGAGCGGGCGGTGGGCCGGGGCGACTGCGGCGGCCGTGCTCGGCTGCGCCGTGCTGGTGCTCGGCCCCGAACTCGCCGGGCACGGTACGGCGGTGGACCCGCTGGGGGTGCTGCTGGCGGCGCTCTCGGGGCTCTCGTACGCCGTGTACTCGCTGATCGGCGGCCGGCTGATCGCGGCCGGGCGCCCCTCGGGCGGGGTGATGGGGACGATGTTCGGCGGGGCCGCGCTGATCGTCCTGCCGGTGCTGCTCGCCGGTGACCCGGCGTGGCTGGCCTCGGTGCGCGGGGCGGCCGTGGCGCTGCACCTCGCGGTGGTCACTACCTACCTCGCGTACCGGCTGTTCGGCCACGGCCTGCGGCACACCTCGGCCCAGACGGCCACCACGCTGACCCTCGCCGAGCCGGCCGTCGCCGCCGTGCTGGGTGTCGCGGCGCTGGGGGAGCGGCTGCCCGCCGTCTCCTGGTGCGGGCTCGCGGTGCTGGCGGGCGGGCTGGCCTTCCTCGCCCTGCCTGCTCGGCGGTAGAGCCATGGCCGCGCAGGAAGTCGGACCGGCCGACTTCCTGCGCTAGGTGCGGCTCAGATGCCGAAGTGGGCGGCGATGCCGTCGAGGACGCAGTCCAGGCCGGTCTCGAACTGCCAGTCGGGGTCGTCCTTGCGGGTGGCCTCGTCCAGGTAGCGCTGGTAGCTCGGGTAGCGGCCGGTGCCCATCAGCCAGCTCATCCGGGGGGCGAGGCCGGCCCTGGTCTCGTCCCCGTCGGACCAGCCGCGCTCGCGCCGGAGGTTCTCCAGGGTCACCTCGGCGGCGACCGACCCGTGCACGTAGCCGGTGACGGTGCGGAAGACCGCCATGGTGGTGTCGGCGTCCAGCCCGTGCTCGGCGAGGACGGCGAACGCCCGCTCGGGGACGGCGAGTTGGTTGGGGCTGAGGGAGAACGGGGTGGCCGCCAGGACCGTCCACGGGTGGGCCAGGGTCATCGCCCGCAGGTGGACGGCCAGCGAGCGCATGGCGTCCCGCCAGCCCTCGGCCGGTTCGTCCAGCGGCAGCCGGCCGTACGCGAAGTCGACCATCAGCTCGATGAGTTCGTCCTTGCCGGAGACGTACCGGTAGGCGGCCATCGGGGCGACGCCGAGCGCGCCGGCCAGGCGGCGCATGGTGACGGCGTCCAGGCCCTCGCTGTCGGCGATGGCGACCGCGGCCTCGGCGATCCGCTGCGGGGTCAGGGTGGTGCGCGGCGCGGGGGCGGGGCGGGCGAGGCGCTCCCAGAGCGAGACCTGGGCCTTGTCGTCGCCGGTCGCGGGGGTGTCCCCGGCGGGGGCCTGCTGAGCGGGCATGGGGGCGGGCTCCTTCCGACTGGAGTGTTCCTCACCGTACCACTGCGGCGTGTACGCCGTATCTGGAGCGTACGTCGTATCGCCAGTGGACGGCGTACGCGTCGATGTGTACGTTGTATCCGAGAGATACGCCGTACACATCAGCGCCGTCCATCACATCCCGGAGGGGGACCCCCATGTCCACGGACCAGAACCTGAAGGTCGCCGTCGTCGTCGGCAGCACCCGCGACGGCCGCTTCGGCCCGGTCGTCGCCGACTGGCTGCTCGGCCACCTCGACGCCCGCGGTGACATGACCGCCGACCCGATCGACCTGGTGGCGACCCCGCTGCCGACCACCTTCCCGTCCTTCGGTGGCGAACTGCCGCCGGACGAAGCCGCGCTGCTGGCCGCCGTGTCGCCCCGGCTGGAGGCCGCCGACGCCTTCGTGTTCGTCACGCCCGAGTACAACCACAGCTTCCCGGCCCCGCTGAAGAACGCCATCGACTGGCACAACCGGCAGTGGCACGGCAAGCCGGTCGCCTTCGTCTCCTACGGCGGCCTCTCCGGCGGCCTCCGGGCCGTCGAGCAGCTGCGGGTGGTGATGGCCGAGCTGAACGCGGCGACGATCCGCAACACCGTCAGCTTCCACGGCGCCGCCCAGTGCTTCGACGCCGACGGCAAGGCCCTCGACCCGGCCGCCGACGCCGCCGCCAAGACCATGCTCGACCAGCTCGCCTGGTGGGCGCAGGCGCTGCGCGACGCCCGGCGGGCCCGCCCGTTCGCGGCCTGAGCCGCCGAGGGGCGGGCCGGTGCCGGCAGACGGGGGCGGGGCGGGGCGGGGGTGGACGGTGGTCAGCGGTTGGACGGGGGTCAGCCGGTGGCCGCCGGGCACTGGGCGGTGAAGCAGAAGCCGGTCAGCTCCGCCTCCCGGAGGGCCTGGAGCGGGGTGGGCCAGTCGCCCTCGGGACCGGCCACGATGACGGCGTAGGCGGTGCCGTTCGGGCCGACGAGGACGTGATCGACCGCTTGTCGGACGGTTCCGGTCTTGGTGTTGTTGTAGGCGTACTCCAGCTCGGCGCTGCCGTCGGCGGTCCGCTCCAGGCGGATGCGACGGTAGCCCGGGTAGGTGTCCGGCGCGCTCGCCATGGCGGCATCGGTGCCGGAGGCCTCCTCGAACGGGGACCTGTTGCCCATCGCGAACACCTGGATCAGGCTGCGTTGGTCCGGGGACCGGTAGAACACGGAGCCCTTCTCCGTGTCCCGCTGCCAGCCGTCCGGGACGAGCAGGGTGAAGCCGTTTGGGTCCTGGGTCAGGTTGTAGTGCGGCCCGGTGGGGGTCGGTGTGGGCGTCGGCGTCGGGGTGGGCGACCCCGAGGCCGAGGGGGACGACGAGGGGGACGGCGAGGTGGGGGAACCGGACGCCGACACCGTCGGCCCGCCCGTCAGGGTGGCCGCGCCGGTCGGCTTTCCCCCGTCCTCGTGCCGGGTCAGCAGGTACCCGCCGCCGCCCGCGAGCACGCCGAGGAGCGCCCCGGCGAGGGCGGCGACCAGGATCCGTCGGCGCTTCCCGGTGGACGGCGGGCCCTCCGGCCGAGGCGCGCCCGGCGCGATCGGCGGCGGCGTGATCAGCGGCGGTGCGACCGGAGGGGGCGGGGGGACGGGCGGGGCGGCCGGCCGGGGTGGCGTGACCGGGGGAGCCACCGGCGGGGGCGGGGGCATGCCGCCCGCCGGTGGCCGGCTCACCCACTGCTGGCTGTTCTTGTCCCAGTACGTACCCGACATGGCCGTCCCCCCGTTGTTCCCGATCCCCGTTCAGCTGCCCAGGAACTGTTCGATCGCCTGCACGACCGCCAGCGCCGAGGCGAGTCCGGAGACTACCGTGGCCGAGCTCCGCAGGAGGTCGCGGAGCCGTTCCAGCCGGGTGCGCGGGGCGGTGCCGGTCTGTTCGAGGGCGGTGCCGACGGCGTCCAGCTCCTGTTCCACCTCGGCCACGCCGTTGCCCTCGGCCCGGGTGAACATCGGCAGCTGGCCGCGCAACGCGCCCAACGCCGCGAGCAGTTCGCGGGCCGGGGCGGTGAGGCGCACCGAGGCGTCGACGGCCGTCGCGTCCTCCCCGGCGGCGACCGCTCCACCCGTCATCGCGCCGATGGACACCCCGCCGGGCCCGGCGGCGGGCACCGTCAGGCCGCTCAGGTCCGGCAGCGGCTCGGGTGTCCCGGCCCGCTGGGAGCGGTCCTCGGCGCGGGCGCCGGGGCCCGCGGCGACGGCCCCGCCGGTCATCGCGCCGATCGACACCCCGCCGCTCGCCGGGGCCGGGGGCGTGTTCTCCTCGTCGTGCCGCACGTTCTGCTCCTCGCTCATGCGAAAGTTCCGACTCCTTGTCCGACAAGGCACTTAGGACGACTTGCCGCCGGACGGCGGCGGTGCCGGGGTGCCCGACTGCGCGGTGCCCCCGTTGGTGGCGACGGCGCCGCCGCTCATCGAGCCGATGTGGATCCCGCCCTGCATCACCTGGACCACGGTCTGCTCGAAGCGGTCGGTCTCGTACCCCGTCCGTTCCAGTGCGGTCCGCACGCCCTCGATGATCCGCTCCTCGATCGACTTCAGGTACCGCGAGACGTCGAGCTCCTGGAAGATCGAGACGCTCGCCGAGGTGGCGGCCTCGCGCAGCGAGAGGACGGGCCGGGCGGCCACCGGCATCAGGTCGTCCTCGGCCGTGACGGTCTGCACCCGGCCGCCGCCCGGGTGCAGCAGTGAGCGGAGCGCGGCGGGCCCGGCGGTGAACGCGGACATCGCCGGTGCGCGACGTCCCGGCCGGGCGCCCTGTTGGGCCACCGCGTCCGCGAGCAGCTCGTAGTCGCGGCGGACCGGTCCGAGCACGTACGGGACGACCTCGACCATCAGCAGGTTCCCCTGGGTGTGCACCCGCAACTGGACGGTCAGCACCAGCTGTTCGTCCCAGGCGCCGACCCGGACCCGCAGGAAGTGCCGGCGCCGCTCGCCGCCCTCGTCCACCGCCTCGGCGAGGTGCCGGCCGATCTCCTCGGGCGTGCGCACCACCTCGGCGCGCGCCGGACCGTACGGGAGGAAGACGATGTGCTCGATCTCCAGGTCCTTCAGCCGGTCCAGGCTGGTCTCGGCGGCGGCCTGCCGCAGGGCGGCCAGGCGCGGGACGACCAGGTCGAGGACGGTCCGGGCGGTGAGGGTGCCCGAGGGGGCCACCGGGCCGGTCTTGCGCGGCTTCAGCTCCAGGGTGAACGACCAGACGCTGAACGGGAATCCGAAGCCGAGGAAGGGGTCGGCCGGGTCGTAGACCACGAGCTGCGAGTACTGCTCCTCGGCGATGGCCCGATGCAGCGCCTGGTAGCGCGCCCGGGCCGGGAGTGGACGGACCGGCTGGCTCCGGAACGCCTCGCGGGTCAGCTCCCGGCGGACGGTCTGGGCGACCAGCAGCCGGTGTCCGCCCACCGTCGCGGCGAGCGCCAGCGGGAACAGCACGCCCGTCCCGTCCGAGTCCTTCAGGGTGAGCAGCGCCAGGGCCCAGTAGAGGACTTGGAGGATCACGGCGACCGTGGCGAGGAGCCCGCCGGTGGCGCGGCGGACGCCGGATTCCTGGGAGCCTTCGCCCGGCTTGGGCCGCGCGGGCGGGGGCGTGGCCGGGGCGTACAGCGCGTGCTCCCGGACCTCGGCGGGCTTGGCGTACCAGGACAGCAGGCTGACCAGCGCGTACAGGAAGGCGAAGTTCGCCGCGAACGGCGTCAGGAAGTGGGAGAGGTTGCCGAACACCGTGTCGGCCACCGACGCCCGGCCGTACGAGCCGCCGCTGTAGTACCCGCCGGCCAGATCCTCGCCGTAGTTCCGCCAGTAGTCGCCGTCCGGCGGGTTCTGGATCAGCGGCCAGTACTCGGTGACGAGGAAGCCGATCCAGATCACGGCGAGGAGCAGGCCGGTGCGGACCTCCATCGTCCGGGCCCGGAGGGCGTGCGCGAGGACGGTGACGAGGTCGAAGCCCAGCGACGGCGGGACAGAGCGCTCGTCGTGGTCGACCAGTTCGGTGATGACGCGGCGCCGGTAGTCCGGGTCGAGGTAGACCCCGGCGCAGAGCAGCCGGGTCGCCTCGGACGTCGCGTACGGCGAGGTCGGTGGCGGTGGCGGCGGTGGTGACGGCACCGCAGGCGGTCCCTCGGGCGGTGCAGGCGGTCCCTCGGGTGGTACGGGTGGCTCGTCGGGCCGCACCGGCCCGGTCCGGATGGTCATCCGCCTCCCCCTCTGGCGTGAACCAACTGGCCGAGATTATGGACCTCCTGACGGGTCGTCGGCCAGTAAAAATGCGCAGCGACATGGCGAAGGCCCCCGGGCGGAGGGGAGCTCCGCCCGGGGGCCCGGGCGCACCGGACCGGCGCACGACCGGTGCCCGATCGTGCGCCGTCAGCGCGGGGTCAGCACTCGATGACGTTCACGGCGAGGCCGCCGCGGGAGGTCTCCTTGTACTTGATCTTCATGTCGGCCCCGGTCTCCTTCATCGTCTTGATCGCCTTGTCCAGCGAGACGTGGTGCCGGCCGTCGCCGCGCAGCGCCATCCGGGCCGCGGTGACGGCCTTGACCGACGCCATGCCGTTGCGCTCGATGCAGGGGATCTGGACCAGGCCGCCGACCGGGTCGCAGGTGAGGCCGAGGTTGTGCTCGATGCCGATCTCGGCGGCGTTCTCGACCTGCTCGGGGGTGCCGCCGAGGACCTCGGCGAGGCCGCCCGCGGCCATCGAGCAGGCGGAGCCGACCTCGCCCTGGCAGCCGACCTCGGCGCCGGAGATGGAGGCGTTCTCCTTGAACAGCATGCCGATGGCGCCGGCCGCGAGCAGGAAGCGGACGATGCCGTCGTCGTCGGCGCCCGGGATGAAGTTCAGGTAGTAGTGCAGGGTGGCCGGGATGATCCCCGCCGCGCCGTTGGTCGGCGCGGTGACCACCCGGCGGCCGGAGGCGTTCTCCTCGTTGACCGCCATCGCGTAGAGGGTCACCCACTCCATCGCGTTGGCCGGCCCGATGCCCTCGGCGCGCAGCGCGCGGGCGGCCGCGGCGGCCCGGCGGCGGACCTTGAGACCGCCCGGCAGGATGCCCTCGCGGCTCATGCCGGCCCGCACGCACTCCTGCATCACGGACCAGATCTCCAGCAGTCCGGTGCGGATCTCCTCCTCGCTGCGCCAGGCCTTCTCGTTCTCCAGCATCAGGCCGGAGATGGAGAGCCCGGTCTCCCGGCTGAGCCGCAGCAGCTCGTCACCGGTGCGGAAGGGGTACTTCAGCACGGTGTCGTCCGGCTTGACCCGGTCCGCGCCGATCGCGTCCTCGTCGACGACGAAGCCGCCGCCGACCGAGTAGTAGGTCTTCTCCAGCAGCGTGGAGCCGTCCGCCGCGAAGGCCCAGAGGGTCATCCCGTTGGCGTGGTACGGCAGCGAGCGGCGGCGGTGCAGCACCAGCTGGGTATCCGGGTCGAAGTCGATGACGTGCTCGCCGAGCAGGTTGATCCGCTTCTCGGCGGTGATCCGCTCGACGTCCTGGTCGGCCCGGTCGACGTCGACGGTGCGGGGCGAGTTGTTCTCCAGGCCCAGCAGGACGGCCTTCGGCGTGCCGTGGCCGTGGCCGGTGGCGCCCAGCGAGCCGTACAGCTCGGCGCGCACGCCGGTCACCTGGGTCAGCAGGCCTTCGGTCCGCAGTCGGCGGGCGAACATCCGGGCGGCGCGCATCGGGCCCACGGTGTGGGAGCTCGACGGGCCGATGCCGATGGAGAAGAGGTCGAAGACGCTGATGGCCACGGAGGACGTCCTTGTCTGGTCTCGTGGAAGGACTTGCTGGCAGGGGGCGGGCACAGGACGGGGCACCCTGCACTGTCAAGTGTGCGGGGTGCCCCGGGGTGCCCTGTCCGGAGGAGGGGTGAGCCCGGTCACTTACCGGCCGGTCACATGCCGGCCGGCCGGTCACCGGGGGTCACCCGCTCACCGTTGATCAGTCCTGGTTGGCCAGGTTCGGGTACAGCGGGTACTTCTCGGCGAGGGCGGTGACGCGGGCCTTCAGCGCGGTGGCGACGGTCTCGTCGAAGGCGGGCTTGAGCGCCTCGGCGATGATGTCGGCGACCTCGCGGAAGTCCTCGGCCCGGAAGCCGCGGGTGGCCAGGGCCGGGGTGCCGATGCGCAGGCCCGAGGTGACCATCGGCGGGCGCGGGTCGTTCGGGATGGCGTTGCGGTTGACGGTGATGCCGACCTCGTGCAGACGGTCCTCGGCCTGCTGGCCGTCGAGCTGGCTGTTGCGCAGGTCGACCAGGACCAGGTGGACGTCGGTGCCGCCGGACAGGACGGACGCGCCGGCCTCGGCGACGTCGGCCTGCAGCAGGCGGTCGGCGAGGATGCGCGCGCCCTCCAGGGTGCGCTCCTGGCGCTCCTTGAACTCCTCCGACGCCGCGACCTTGAAGGCGACCGCCTTGCCGGCGATCACGTGCTCCAGCGGGCCGCCCTGCTGGCCGGGGAAGACCGCGGAGTTGATCTTCTTGGCCCACTCGGCCTTGGACAGGATGACGCCGCCGCGCGGGCCGCCCAGGGTCTTGTGGGTGGTGGTGGTGACCACGTCCGCGAAGGGCACCGGGTTGGGGTGCAGCCCGGCGGCCACCAGGCCGGCGAAGTGCGCCATGTCCACCATGAGCAGCGCGCCGACCTCGTCGGCGATCCGGCGGAACTCGGCGAAGTCCAGCTGGCGCGGGTAGGCGGACCAGCCGGCGATGATCAGCTTCGGCTGGTGCTCCTTGGCGAGGCGCTCGACCTCGGCCATGTCGACCTGGCCGGTCTTGTCGTCGACGTGGTACGCGGCCACGTTGTAGAGCTTGCCGGAGAAGTTGATCTTCATGCCGTGGGTCAGGTGACCGCCGTGGGCCAGGCTCAGGCCCAGGATGGTGTCGCCCGGCTGGATCAGCGCGAACATCGCGGCGGCGTTGGCCTGCGCGCCCGAGTGCGGCTGGACGTTGGCGTGCTCGGCGCCGAACAGGGCCTTCACGCGGTCGATCGCGATCTGCTCGACCACGTCGACGTGCTCGCAGCCACCGTAGTAGCGGCGGCCGGGGTAGCCCTCCGCGTACTTGTTGGTGAGCACCGAGCCCTGGGCCTCCATGACCGCCACCGGGGCGAAGTTCTCGGAGGCGATCATCTCCAGCGTGGTCTGCTGGCGGTGCAGCTCGGCGTCGACCGCGGCGGCGATCTCCGGGTCGAGGGCGTGCAGGGACTGGTTGAGAACCGTCATGGTGTGTTCTTCCCGGTGGAGGAGGAAAGGGGGGCCACGGTGGGGCGGGCCGACGCGCGCGCGGCCCGCCCGGTCACGAGCGGATCAGCTGCTGTGGGTGAGCGCGTCGTACTCGTCGGCGCTGAGCAGCTCGTCGGTGGACTCCACGCGGACCTTGAACAGCCAGCCGCCCTCGAAGGGGGCGCTGTTGACCAGGCCGTTGTCGTCCAGGACGTCCTGGTTGACCTCGGTGACCTCGCCGGTCACCGGGGAGTACAGGTCGCTGACCGACTTGGTGGACTCCAGCTCGCCGCAGGTCTCGCCCGCGGTCACGGTGTCGCCGACGGCCGGCAGCTGCACGTAGACGATGTCACCGAGCGCGTCGGCGGCGTGCTTGGTGACGCCGATCGTGGAGACACCGTCCGCGTCGGCGGCGGTCAGCCACTCGTGCTCCTTGGTGTACTGCAGGTGCTGGGGGTTGCTCATGGCGTCATTCTCCAGGATGGGAAGCGGGTACGGCGAAGCGGGCCGCCACGTGGACGGCTTCGACGTGCGGGTACGGGAAAGCGGGCGTTCGCGGGCGTCAGCGGGGCGGTGTCAGCGGGCGCGCTTGTAGAAGGGCAGCGCCACGACCGTGACCGGCTCGTGCTTGCCGCGCACGTCCACCGCGACGGTGGTGCCGGGGGCGGCGTGGGCCGCGTCGACGTACGCCATCGCGATCGGCTGCCCCAGCGTCGGGGACGGCGCGCCGGAGGTGATCCGGCCGATCGGGGCGCCGTCCGCGGAGACCACGGTGTACTCGGCGCGCGGCACCCGCTTGCCCTCGGAGACCAGGCCGACCAGCACCTTCGGAGGGTTGGTCTCGGCCGCGGCGGCGGCCTGCTCCAGCGCCTTGCGGCCGACGAAGGCGCCCTCGTTGGTGGTCTTGTCGAAGCGGACGACCCGGCCCAGGCCCGCGTCGAACGGGGTGAGGTCGGTGGACAGCTCGTGCCCGTACAGCGGCATGCCCGCCTCCAGGCGCAGCGTGTCGCGGCAGGACAGGCCGCACGGGATCAGGCCGCGGCCCTCGCCGGCGGCCGTCAGGGCCTGCCAGATCGGCTCGGCGTCGGCCGGGCGGCAGAAGATCTCGAAGCCGTCCTCGCCCGTGTAGCCGGTGCGGGCCAGCAGCACCTCGCGGCCGGCCACCTGGGCCGGGAGGACCGCGTAGTACTTGAGGCCGGGCAGGTCGGCGTCGGTGGTGTCGGCCAGGATCGCGGTGGACTCCGGGCCCTGGACGGCGATCAGCGCGTAGGTGTCGCGGTCGTCGGTGACGACGGCGTCGAAGCCCTTGGCACGGGCGATCAGCTCGTCGAGGACCAGCTGGGCGTTGGAGGCGTTGGCGACGACCAGGAAGGCGTCCTCGCGCAGGCGGTAGACGATCAGGTCGTCCAGGATGCCGCCGTCCTCGGCGCAGATCATGGTGTAGCGGGCGCGCAGCACACCCAGCGCGGAGACGAAGCCGACCAGCGCGTGGTCCAGCATCTCGCCGGCCTGCGGGCCGGTGACGGTGATCTCGCCCATGTGGGAGAGGTCGAACAGACCGGCCTTGGTGCGGACGGCGAGGTGCTCCTCGCGCTCGCTGCCGTAACGCAGCGGCATGTCCCAGCCGGCGAAGTCGGTCATGGTCGCGCCGAGGGCGCGGTGCAGCGCGTCGAGCGCGGTCAGGCGGAGGGACGACATGGCCAGGAACTCCTCGGTCGGGGCACTCAGGGGTGCACGCACCGGACCGGACCCGCTCGGGGACCGACCCTGCGCGCGGGCATGCGGCGGCGTGGGTCTCCCCATCTGTCGTCGAACCTGAGAGCTTCACCGCCCGCCGGCCCGCAGCTGTTTCCAGCTTGGGGGACAGCATGGCGGCTTGCACCGTGGGTGGGCGCGCGACAGGGCCGTGCGCCGCTTTCCAGATGTGCCTAACCCGTGCGGTAGGGGGGCCTGAGAGATTCCGGGGAGGACTTGCTCCTTCGGCGCCGGCTGTGCCGCGAACGCGGCACTCCGGGCTCTCCCGCGCGGGTTCGAGCGGCCGGTATGGAGTTGTGGGGCCCGCGGCGCATGCCGTCGGACGCGCACATCATGGCACGTCCCGGGCGAGGAAGGGAGAGGGGACCCGGTCACACGGCGGAGGCGGCCCGGTCGTACGGCGGAGGCGGCCCGGTCCTACCGCACGGGTACCGAACATCAGCCCTGGGGAGACGGTGCCGAACCCCTAGACTGCTGCGCGTCGGCGCAGAGGGCGGCCGACCGGCAGAGGGCGGATCGGCGGCGCATGGGGTACCCGGTGGAGCAGCAGCAGGGATGGGGCGGTCCGGAGTCGGCACCGGCGGGCGGCTCCTGGCCGGCCAACGAGCTGGAGCAGGTGCTGACCGCCGCCCTGGGCGACCCGGGCGCGACGCCGCGGGTGATCGAGGTGCTGGCCCGCAGCCAGGTGTGGGTGCCGCTGCCCGCCGGGGCCGACCCGCAGGGGCAGTCGCTGGACCTGCCGGTCATCGAGCTGGCCGGCGACCCGTACGTGCCGGTGTTCTCCTCGCAGGAGGTGTTCCTGCAGCAGGCGCCGGGGATGGCCTTCGCGATCGCGCCGGTCTGGGAGTTCGCCCGCGGGCTGCCGCTGGGCGTGGGCATCGCGGTGAACCCGGAGGCGGCGGTGGGCATCCCGGTGCCGCCGCAGGGCGTGGCCGAGCTGCGCCGCGGTCCGCGCGAGGAGCGCCTGGAGGGCGTCGAGGACCCGGCGGCGCCGACCGGCGGCCGGGTCGCGCTGCGGGAGCCGGTGCCGGGCGAGGACCCGGAGCACTTCCTGGCCGCCTGCCGGGCCGAACTCCACGCCCTGCCCGGGGTGCTGACCGCCCGCAGGGCGCTGGCCAGCATCGAGGGCGAGCCGACGGTGATGTTCGTGGGCGTCCAGCTGGATCCGGCGGCCCCGGCCGACCCGGCCGCGGTGAACGACGCGCTCGGCCGGGCGCTGGGAACCGCGCCGCTGCCGGGCGGCGTCCACCTCGTACTGCTCGACCTCGCCGAGGACCCGGTGGTCGAGTGGCTGCTCACCCGGGTCATGCCTTTCTACACGCGGGCGTGAGCGGGGTTCGTTCGTAGGCACGTCGCCGTGGCGGTGGCCGGTGCCGCGCCATAGGGTGCGTGCAGACGGCCGACGGGCCGGCGGGTTCGAGGAAAGAGGCGCGGCGAGGTGGGCGCATGAGTGCGGGAACGGGAGCGGGAGGGGTGCCGGGGCCCTGGGGCCAGGCACCTGCCGGGCGCCCGGGCACGGATCCGGGCGCGTTGGAGCAGGTCCTGCGCGAGGTCGCGCCGGAGCGCTGGGACGCGTACGAGCGGCTGCTGCACGCGCTGGCGGACGGCCGGGTCTGGATGCTGCTCTGGCACGGTACACCGGGCAGCCCGGACGCCCAGTACGGGAACATGGAGATCAGCGGCCACGGCTACGCGCCGGCCGTCACCTCGCCCGAGCAGCTGGCCTCCTCCGGCTGGGCGCGGGCGCACGAGGTCATCTCGGGCCGGGAGATCGCCGCTTCGCTGTACCGCACCCGCTGGGGCCTGTGGCTCAACCCGCACGCGCCCGGCGGCGGCGTCGGCGTGCCCTGGGCGGACCTGCGGCGGATCGCGGCGGGCCTGGACCGGCTGCCGGCCGGGCCGCTGAAGCTGAGCGAGCCGCAGCTCAACGCCCAGCAGTTCTTCGCGCTGCTGGAGCGCCAGGCCGGCGAGGTGCGCGCGGTCCGGGCGCTGCGCCGGGCCTGGGTGCAGCCGGCGGTGGGGGAGCCGTACCTGGCGATCGGCCTGGACCTGTACGAGAGCTCTCCGCCGGCGGTGGAGGCGGTGCGCGCGCTGATGCAGCGGGCGATCGCGGTGGCCCCGGAGGGGCTGGCGGTGTCCACGGTGGCGATGTCGGACGAGTACGACCCGGTGGCGCTGTGGATGCGCGCCAACGCGCGGCCGTTCTTCGACCGGGAGGCCGGACGTCCGGCGACCGGTCCGTACCCGCCGGTGCCGCCGCCGGCGTACCCGGGGCAGTCGATGCCCGGGCAGCCGATGCCGGGGTACGGCTACGGGACCCAGCCGCCCGCGCCGGGCTGGCAGCAGCAGCCCCAGCAGCCGTGGCCGGGCTACCCCGGGCGCTGATCGCCGAACCGCCCGGCCGGGAATACCGCCGCGAAGCCGACTTGACCACCCGTCACGTCGGCTTCGATGCTTTCCGGACGAATTTCCGATTCCGGTATCAGCGCATCTTGACATGCTTGTTACAGGCGTGTGAAGAGGGATATGCCGCAGATCGGCGACGTGCATGCCAGCAGATCACAGTTGGGCATCTGTCGGTTGTCAGGTCTGGCGTAAGCCAAGTCGCATGGCAGAGAGTTCTGCGCAACGCACCGCGCATTCGGAGCCCCACAAAGGTGAGCGCGTACGCCGACCTGCTCGTCCACGCGAAGCCCATCCCGCGTGGCGGCAGTGCCTGTGCACGACGCACTGCCGCGAACACCCGCTCCAGCTAGCACCTTTCGCACGTCCGCAGCCGCAGCGCCGAAGCCGGCGACCGGCACCCGTGGGCCGGCCACCGTCGGCGAGGGGACCAACTGACCATGACCGCATCCGTGACCACCGCCGGGAACGAACCGGAGGCAGCAGCCCCCGACGGCCCGGCCAAGAAGATCGAGGGCCGCTCCCTCGGTCAAATCGCCTGGACCCGCTTCAAGCGGGACAAGGCCGCCGTCGCCGGCGGCGTCGTGGTGATCCTCCTGATCCTCCTCGCCGTTCTGGCCAAGCCGATCGAGTCGCTGTTCGGACTCGACCCGGACGCCCTCCACCAGGACCTCCTGGACGCCAACCTGGGCGGTCTGCCGCTCGGCGACTGGGGCGGCATGAGCCTGGACCACCCGCTCGGCGTCGACCCCCTGCAGGGCCGTGACCTGCTCACCCGCGTCATCGAGGGCTCCTGGGTCTCCCTGCTGGTCGCCTTCGGCGCGACCCTGCTGTCCAACACCATCGGCACCGTGCTCGGCATCATGGCCGGCTACTACGGCGGCTGGGTGGACACGCTGATCAGCCGCGTCATGGACGTCTTCCTCGCCTTCCCGCTGCTGCTGTTCGCGATCGCGATCTCGACCTCGCTGCAGGGCGGCGCGTTCGGCCTGCACGGCCTGCCGCTGCACATGATGGTGCTGATCTTCGTGATCGGCTTCTTCAACTGGCCCTACATGGGCCGGATCGTGCGCGGCCAGACGCTCTCGCTGCGTGAGCGGGAGTTCGTCCACGCGGCCCGCAGCCTCGGCGCCCGCGGCCCGTTCATCCTGTTCAAGGAGCTGCTGCCCAACCTGGTCGGTCCGATCCTGGTCTACTCGACCCTGCTGATCCCGACCAACATCCTCTTCGAGGCCGGGCTGAGCTTCCTCGGTGTCGGCATCCAGCCGCCCCAGGCCTCCTGGGGCGGAATGCTCCAGGACGCGATCCGGTACTACCAGGTGGACCCCCAGTACATGGTCGTCCCCGGTCTGGCGATCTTCATCACCGTGCTCGCCTTCAACCTGCTCGGCGACGGGCTGCGCGACGCCCTCGATCCCAAGAGCAACTGACGCCGCGTCAGACCCTCCCTCCTCCACATCCTCAAGGGGTTGATCTCACCCATGCGTAGGTCCCGTACCGTCGCCCTGACCGCAATGGCCGCCGCCGCGGTCCTGGTCGTCACCGGTTGCTCCAGCTCGTCGAAGAGCGGCGACTCCTCCTCGTCCTCCGCCGCGGGCGCCGGTGCCGACGCGGCCACCAAGAACATCGTCAACGCCTCGGACAAGAAGGGCGGGACGGTCACCTTCGAGATGAAGGGCACCCCGGACTCGCTCGACCCGGGCAACACGTACTACGCGTACATCTACAACTTCTCGCGCCTGTACGCCCGGCCGCTGACCACCTTCAACCCGGCCGCCGGCGAGGACGGCAACAAGCTCGTCCCCGACCTCGCCGAGTCGATGGGCCAGCCGAGCGCGGACGGTCTGAGCTGGACGTACAAGCTCCGCAAGGGCCTGAAGTACGACGACGGCACGCCGATCACCTCGAAGGACGTCAAGTACGCCGTCGAGCGCTCCAACTTCGCGCCGGACGTGAACTCCAACGGCCCGACCTACTTCCACGACCTGCTGGTGGACAACCCGACGCCGTACGCGGGCCCGTACAAGGACAAGGAAGGTGATCTGAAGTCGATCGAGACCCCCGACGACACCACGATCGTCTTCCACCTGCAGCACCCGTTCGCGGACTTCGACTACCTGGTGAGCGCCCCGCAGACCGCGCCGGTCCCGCAGGCCAAGGACACCGGTGCCGACTACGTCAAGCACATCGTGTCCTCGGGCTCCTTCAAGTTCGAGTCCTACGAGGACGGCAAGCAGGCCACCCTGGTCCCGAACACCAACTGGGACAAGAGCACGGACCCGATCCGGAAGCAGCTGCCGGACAAGATCCAGCTCAAGATGAACATCGACCAGGCCACCATCGACAAGGACCTGCTGGCCGGCAACGCCCAGGTCGACCTGGTGGGTGGCGGTGTCGACCCGCAGACCCAGGCGCAGATCCTGCAGAACCCGAAGCTGAAGGCCAAGACCGACAACGCCTACGGCGGCCGTCTGGTCTACCTGGCGATCAACTCCAAGGTCGCGCCGTTCGACAACGTCGAGTGCCGCAAGGCCGTCCAGTTCGCGATCGACAAGGTCTCGGTGCAGACCGCCGAGGGCGGCCCGATCCGCGGCCAGATCGCCAACACGGTGCTCCCGCCGGACATCCCGGGCCACCAGGACTTCAACCTGTACGAGACCAAGGACAACAAGGGTGACGAGGCCAAGGCCAAGGACGCCCTGAAGGCCTGCGGCAAGGACGGCATCAACACCGTCCTGTCGGCCCGCACCGAGCGCGCCACCGAGGTCGCCGCCGCCACCTCGATCCAGGCCGCGCTGAAGAAGGTCGGCATCAACGCCGAGATCCAGCAGTACCCGCAGGGCAAGTACCTGACCGACAGCGCCGGCGCGCCGCAGTTCACCCAGGACCACAACATCGGTCTGATGATGATGCAGTGGGGCGCGGACTGGCCGACCGGCTACGGCTTCCTGCAGCAGGTCGTCGACGGCCGCGCGATCAAGGCCTCCGGCAACAGCAACCTGTCCCAGCTGAACGACCCGTCCGTCAACAAGCTGATCGACGACGCGGCCGTCAACCCGGACAAGGCCGCCCGCGAGAAGATCTACGGCGACATCGACAAGAAGGTCATGGAGCAGGCCGTCATCGTCCCGCTGACCTACTTCAAGGTCTTCCTGTACCGCCCGGACAGCGCCACCAACCTGGCCTCCACCCCGGCGTTCTCGGGCGAGTACGACTACCTGAACATCGGCTCCGCCAAGTAAGAGCCTGGCTCCGCATCCCTGAAGGCAGGTGAAGGCAGCGGCGCCCGCCGCCGTCCGGAGGATCCCGGACGGCGGCGGGCCGCCGGAGCCGCCCAACTGTGTTTGCCTACATCATCCGCAGGATCTTCGCTGCGGTGATTCTGCTGCTGGTCGTCAGCGCGGTCACCTTCGCGATCTTCTTCCTGCTCCCGCGCTTCGCCGGCGAGACGGCCGACCAACTGGCCGCCCAGTACATCGGGAAGAACCCCTCCCCGGAGGCGATCGCGGCGGTCAAGCAGAACCTCGGCCTCGACCAGCCGCTGTACGCCCAGTACTGGAACTTCCTCAAGGGGCTGGTCAGCGGCGCCGAGTACAAGTTCGGGCCGGAACCGGCCACCTGCCACGTGCCCTGCTTCGGCTACTCCTTCAAGAACCACCTGGAGGTCTGGCCCGAGCTGTCCAAGCGGATCCCGATCACCGTCTCGCTCGCCGCCGGTGCGGCCGTGCTGTGGCTGGTCTCCGGCGTCGCCACCGGCGTCGTCTCCGCCCTCAAGCCGCGGTCGATCTTCGACCGGATCTCCATGGGCGTCGCCCTCGCCGGCGTGTCGCTGCCGGTCTTCTTCACCGGTGCGCTGCTGCTCACGCTGTTCAGCTACGAGTGGCCGATCCTGGACAACCTGCAGTACGTCGACTTCACCGACAACCCGCTGATGTGGGCCCGCAACCTGATCCTCCCCTGGATCTCGCTGGCCTTCCTCTACTCCGCGCTCTACGCCCGGCTCACCCGCGCCGGGATGCTGGAGACCATGAGCGAGGACTACATCCGCACCGCCCGGGCCAAGGGCCTGGTCGAGCGCAAGGTCGTCACCCGGCACGGACTGCGCGCCGCGCTCACCCCGATCGTCACCATCTTCGGCATGGACCTCGGGCTGCTGCTCGGCGGTGCGCTGATCACCGAGCAGGTGTTCTCGCTCCAGGGCGTCGGCCAGTTCGCCGTCCAGGCGATCTCCGACAACGACCTGCCCAAGATCCTCGGCGTCACCCTGCTGGCCGCCTTCTTCATCGTCGCCTGCAACCTCGTGGTCGACCTCCTGTACGCCCTCGTCGACCCCCGGGTGAGGCTCTCGTGACCGAGCTCCAGAAGACCACGGCAGCCGCCGCTCCCGGATCGGCACCGTCCAGCGACCCGTTCCTGTCCGTGCGCGACCTGCGGATCCACTTCGACACCGACGACGGCCTGGTCCGCTCGGTCGACGGGGTCAGCTTCGACCTGCACAAGGGCCGCACCCTCGGCATCGTCGGTGAGTCCGGCTCCGGCAAGTCCGTCACCTCGCTGGGCATCATGGGCCTGCACCGCTCCAAGCGGGCCCGGATCAGCGGCGAGATCCGGCTCGACGGCGAGGACCTGATCACCGCCGGCCCGGACCGGGTGCGCCAGCTGCGCGGCCGCCAGATGGCGATGATCTTCCAGGACCCGCTGACCGCGATGCACCCCTACTACACGGTGGGGCAGCAGATCGTCGAGGCCTACCGGGTGCACCACCCCGAGGCCAACAAGAAGCAGGCCAGGACCCGCGCGATCGAGATGCTCGACCGGGTCGGCATCCCGCAGCCGGACCGCCGGGTGGACGACTACCCGCACCAGTTCTCCGGCGGCATGCGCCAGCGCGCGATGATCGCCATGGCCCTGGTCAACGACCCCTCGCTGCTGATCGCCGACGAGCCCACCACCGCCCTGGACGTCACCGTCCAGGCGCAGATCCTGGACCTCATCCGCGACCTCCAGGACGAGTTCGGCTCCGCCGTCATCATCATCACCCACGACCTCGGGGTCGTCGCCGAACTGGCCGACGACATCCTGGTCATGTACGGCGGCAAGTGCGTCGAGCGCGGGCCGGCCGAGACCCTCTTCGACGCGCCCGAACACCCCTACACCTGGGGCCTGCTGGGCTCGATGCCGCGCCTGGACCGGGAGCTGCAGGACCGGCTCGTCCCGGTCAAGGGCACCCCGCCCAGCCTGATCAACGTGCCGACGGGCTGCGCCTTCCACCCGCGCTGCCCGTACGCCGCCCTGACCGACGGGCGCTCCACCGGCGAGCTCCCGGTGCTGGCCGAGGCCGCGCCCGGGCACTTCGCGGCCTGCCACCTGCCGGCCGACGAGCGGCACCGCATCTTCGCCGAAGAGATCGCGCCCCGGCTGTGAGCCCGGCCTCGTACCACCTTTCTGGAGAGAACCGATGACGGACACCCAGACGGCGCCGATCCCGTCGCCGGCCCCCGCCCCCGACCGCGAGCCGCTGCTGAAGGTGACGGGCCTGACCCGGCACTTCCCGATCCGCGGCGGACTGATGCGGCGCCAGACCGGCGCGGTCCGGGCCGTCGACGGCATCGACTTCACCGTCAACGCGGGCGAGACGCTCGGCGTCGTCGGCGAGTCCGGCTGCGGCAAGTCGACCATGGGTCGGCTCGTCACCCGGCTCGACGAGCCGACCGGCGGGAAGATCGAGTTCGAGGGCACCGACATCACCCACCTGAGCGCCGGGGCGATGCGGCCGCTGCGCCGCGACATCCAGATGATCTTCCAGGACCCGTACTCCTCGCTGAACCCCCGGCACACCGTCGGCACCATCGTCGGCGCGCCGTTCAAGCTGCAGAACGCGATCCCGGCGGGCGGGCTCAAGAAGGCCGTCCAGGAGCTGCTGGAGCTGTGCGGCCTCAGCCCCGAGCACTACAACCGCTACCCGCACGAGTTCTCCGGCGGCCAGCGCCAGCGCATCGGCATCGCCCGGGCGCTCGCCCTGAAGCCGAAGATGATCGTCGCGGACGAGCCGGTCTCGGCCCTGGACGTCTCGATCCAGGCGCAGGTGGTCAACCTGCTGGACGACCTCCAGAAGGAGCTCGGCCTGACCTATCTGATCATCGCGCACGACCTCTCGGTGGTCCGGCACGTCTCGGACCGGGTCGCCGTGATGTACCTCGGCAAGGTCGTGGAGATCGCCGACCGGGACTCGCTCTACCGCAGCCCGATGCACCCGTACACCAACGCGCTGATGTCCGCCGTGCCGGTCCCCGACCCGCGCCGCCGGCAGCGCGCCGGGCGCGAGCGGATCCTGCTCACCGGCGACGTCCCCTCCCCGATCAACCCGCCCAGCGGCTGCCGCTTCCGCACCCGCTGCTGGAAGGCGCAGGACGTCTGCTCCACCCAGGAGCCGCCGCTGGTGGCGCTGAAGACCGGGCACCAGGTGGCGTGTCACTTCCCGGAGAACGGGCCGGAGAACGGGCCGGAGGACGCGCCCGGTACGTCGGAGGCCTGAGGCCGCAGGCGGAGGGGAGGGTTCCGCACAGGTCATAGTTGTGTGGTGACCTCGCAGATCTTCCCCTCCGACGTGCAGCAGTCGCTGGACCTCGTCGGCATCTTCGTCTTCGCCCTCTCCGGGGGCCTGCTCGCCGTCCGCAAGAACATGGACATCTTCGGGATCTGTGTGCTGGCCGAGGTCACGGCCCTCGGCGGCGGGGTGATGCGCGACCTGGTGATCGGGGCGACCCCGGTCGCCGCCTTCACCAACCTCGGCTACTTCGTGACCCCGCTCGCCGCCGCCCTGGTGGTGTTCTTCCTGCACCCCGAGGTCGAGCGGATCAACCGCGCCGTGCAGACCCTGGACGCCCTCGGGCTCGGGCTGTTCTGCGTCACCGGCACCGCCAAGGCGCACGACTACGGGCTCGGCGCGGTCGCCGCGATCGCGCTCGGCATGGTGACGGCGGCCGGCGGCGGCGTGATCCGCGACATCCTGGCCGGGGAGATCCCCTCGCTGCTGCGCTGGGACCGGGAGATCTACGCCGTCCCGGCGCTGGTCGGCGCCGCCCTGGTCGCGCTGCTGATCGGCACCGACCGGCTCACCGGCCTGACCGGCACCGCCGCCGCGCTCACCGCCTTCGGCCTGCGGATGCTCGCCCTGAAGTACGGCTGGCGCGCCCCGCGGGCCTGGCACCGCAACGGTTCTCGCACCAGCGAGGAGTAGGCGAGCCGCCGTACGCCAGCGAGATCGCCTCGGCCGTGCAGAGCAGCTCCGGGACCATCCGGGCCAGCTCGGCCGGCGGCACCTCGCCGGCCGGGGCGCTCAGCGCGCAGGCCGCGACCGTCCGTCCGCCGCTGCCCTCGACCGGTGCGGCCACGCAGGTCACCGGCTCCCGGTGCTCGGCCGACTCGGCCGCCCAGCCCCGGCGGCGCACCGCCGCCAGCTCGGGCTCCTCGGCGCCGTCCGCGGGCAGCCCGGCGAGCAGCACCCGGCCGACCGCCGTACCCGTCACCGGGGCGCGGCGCCCGATCCGGGACGGCTCGGCGGCCGACGGTCCGGCCACCTCGTCCAGGTAGAGCACCTCGCCGTCGTGCAGCACGGCGAGGCGCACGGTGTAGCCGCAGCGGGCGTTGAGCGCGGCCAGGTACGGCGCGGCGACCTGCCGGACGTCGAAGTCCTCCAGCGCGCGGTGGGCCAGCGAGAGCACCCGGCCGCCGAGGCGGTAGCGCAGGTCGGGCTGGCGCCGGGCGAAGCCGTGCTCCTCCAGGGTGCGCAGCAGCCTCAGCGCGGTGGACTTGTGCACCCCGAGGCTGCTCGCGGCCTGCTCCAGCGAGAGCGGGGCCTCACCGAGCGCGTCGAGCAGGGTCAGCGCGCGGTCGACCGACTGCGACATGACGCCCCCGTGGATCCGGCTGAGAAACGTCCGCCAGGCTAACCGCTGGACGGCACAGTGGTACAAATCGGTCCGGACACCGCCGTCCGGCATTGGTACAGACCAGTGCTGCCGCGGTGTCACCGGCCGGGCGATGGCCGGAACGATGCGCAGGCCCGGGGTGCGGCGCCCGGAAGCCCTCTACAATCGGATGGTTATGCCATACCTGGACCATGCGGCGACCACGCCGATGCTGCCCGAGGCGATCGCCGCGATGACGGCGCACCTGGGGGTGGTCGGCAATGCCTCGGCCCTGCACGCGGCCGGCCGCCGGGCCCGCCGGGTGGTCGAGGAGTCCCGCGAGTCGCTCGCCGAATCGCTCGGCGCCCGCCCCAGCGAGATCGTGTTCACCGGCGGCGGCACCGAGTCCGACAACCTCGCGGTCAAGGGCCTCTACTGGGCCCGCCGCGACGCCGACCCGGCCCGCACCCGGGTGCTGAGCAGCCCCGTCGAACACCACGCCGTCCTGGACGCGGTGCACTGGCTCTCCGAGCACGAGGGCGCCACCGTCGAGTACCTGCCGGTGGACGAGTACGGGCGGGTGCACCCCGAGGCGCTGCGCGCGGCCGTCGAGCGCGACCCCTCGTCGGTCGCCCTGGTCACCGTGATGTGGGCCAACAACGAGGTCGGCACCGTCCAGCCGGTGCGCGAACTCGCCGCCGTCGCCGCCGAGTACGGCATCCCGATGCACGCCGACGCGGTGCAGGCGCTCGGTCAGCTCCCGGTCTCCTTCGCCGAGTCCGGGCTCACCGCGCTCACCGTCACCGGCCACAAGATCGGCGGCCCGTTCGGCATCGGCGCCCTGCTGCTCTCCCGCGGCGCCACGCCCGTACCGCTGCTCCACGGCGGCGGCCAGGAACGCGACGTGCGCTCCGGCACCCTGGACGCCCCCGGCGCCGCCGGCTTCGCGGCCGCCGCGGCGGTGGCCGTGGCCCACCGCGAGGAGCACGCGGTGGTGCTCGGCGCGCTGCGGGACTCCCTGGTCTCGGCGGTGCTGGCCGCCGTGCCCGACGCCGTGCTCAACGGCGACCCCAAGCCCGGAGGCCGGCTCCCCGCCAACGCCCACTTCTCCTTCCCCGGCTGCGAGGGTGACGCGCTGCTGATGCTGCTCGACGCGGCCGGCATCGAGTGCTCGACCGGCTCGGCCTGCACCGCCGGGGTGCCGCAGCCCAGCCACGTGCTGCTCGCCATGGGCGTCGACCCGCTGCTGGCGCGCGCGTCGCTGCGGTTCTCGCTCGGGCACACCTCGGTGCGGGAGGACGTCACCGCGCTCGCCGAGGCCATCGGGCCGGTCGTCCAGCGGGCGCGCAACGCCGGGCTGGCGTCGGTGCGGCGGTAGGTTTTCCCCGCCCGGGCATGTCCGGCGGCCCCGTACTCTTGTAGTCACCATGACTGACTTCCCGGGTGCCCCGACCACACCGTCCACCGGCCGACTGCGCGTGCTCGCGGCGATGTCCGGCGGAGTCGACTCCGCCGTCGCCGCCGCCCGCGCCGTCGAAGCGGGCCACGAGGTGACCGGCGTCCACCTGGCGCTCTCCGCCAACCCGCAGTCCTTCCGCACCGGCGCCCGCGGCTGCTGCACCATCGAGGACTCCCGGGACGCCTGGCGGGCCGCCGACGTGATCGGCATCCCGTTCTACGTCTGGGACCTGGCGGAGCGGTTCCGCGAGGACGTCATCGACGACTTCGTCGCCGAGTACGCCGCCGGGCGGACCCCGAACCCCTGCCTGCGCTGCAACGAGAAGATCAAGTTCGCCGCGCTGCTCGACAAGGCGATCGCCCTCGGCTTCGACGCCGTCTGCACCGGCCACTACGCCCGGATCGTCGACCTGCCGGACGGCGCGCGCGAACTGCACCGGGCCGTCGACGCGGCCAAGGACCAGTCGTACGTGCTGGGCGTGCTCGACGCCGACCAGCTCGCCCACTCCCTCTTCCCGCTCGGCGACACCACCAAGGAAGCCATCCGCGAGGAGGCCGAGCGCCGGGGCCTGGCCGTGGCGAAGAAGCCCGACAGCCACGACATCTGCTTCATCGCGGACGGCGACACCCAGGGCTTCCTCGCCAAGCACCTCGGCACCGCGACCGGCGACATCCTCGACGTCGACGGCACCAAGCTCGGCGAGCACGACGGTGCGTACGGCTTCACCATCGGCCAGCGCAAGGGCCTGCGGATCGGCCGCCCGGCCGCCGACGGCAAGCCGCGCTACGTGCTGGACATCTCCCCGGTCAACAACACCGTGACCGTCGGCCCGGTCGAGGGCCTCGACGTCACCGGGCTCACCGCCATCCGCCCCCGCTGGTGCGGCACCGAGCCCCTGGCCGACGGCCGCTACACCGCCCAGCTCCGCGCCCACGGCGAGGAGGTCCCGGTGACCGCCTCGGTGGTCGACGGCGAGCTCCGGGTGCAGCTCGACACCCCGGTCCGCGGCATCGCCCCCGGTCAGGCCGTCGTGCTCTACGACGGCACCCGCGTCGTCGGCTCCGCGACCATCGCGACGACCGAGCGCCCGGCCGTCACGGTCTGACGGCTTCAGAGCGGCGGGTTGTCCTCGGCCGTGAACGGGGCGCCGTGGCCGGGGACGATGACGTCCGCCGCCGCCAGGACCCGGCGGCGGGAGGCGCGCAGGACCTCGCGGTCGGGGGCGACCGGGTCGTCGGCGGGGCCGTGCCGGTGCCACCACAGGTCGCCGGCGAAGGCGACGACGCCCGACTCCGTCCCGGCGAGCAGGGTGATGTCCTCGTGGCTGTGGCCGGGGGTGCGGATCAGCTTCAGCGAGGGGGTGAGTTCGTAGCCCTCGGCGTCGCGGTTGGTCCAGTGGTGGCCCTGGTACTCGACCTTGTGGTCGTGGACCCGGGCCTTGCCGAAGAGGCCGACGTTCATCGTGTTGTCGGGGTGGTGGTGGCTGAGGACGACGTCGGTGATGTCGTCGGGGCCGAGGCCCAACTCGGCGAGCGGGCCGAGGATGTCGTCGTGGCCGGCGACCATGCCGGGGTCGAAGATCACATGGCGTCCGGCGTCCGCGATGTAGGAGACGGTGGCGGCGACTCCGGGGCCGGTGGAGCCGACGTAGCCGGTGGTCAGGACCTGGTACTCGGCGCTGCGGCCGAGGGGTGCGTCGTTCATGGTTCGATCCTGTCGGCTGGACCGATCGCCGACGAGTGGCACGGATGCCACTGATCGCAGGAAATGTGCCACCATCCACGGATGGCTCCCTTCACCACCGTCGCCGCCTACGTCCCGCCCGGCGTCGGCATGTTGGCCGTCGGCATCGTCGCCGAGGTGTTCGGCCCGCACGGGCAGGCCGCGCCGGGCTTCGACTTCGCCCTCTGCACGGACCGGACGGGCAGCGTCCCGACCGACCTCGGCATACCGATCGCGGTCGAGCACGGCCTGGACCGGCTGGCCGCCGCCGACCTGGTGCTCGCCCTGCCGGGGGCCGGGTTCCGTACGCCGCCCCCGCCCGCCGTGCTGGAGGCGCTGTCGGCCGCGCACGGGCGGGGCGCGCTGGTGGCGGCGCACTGCGTCGGCGCGTTCGCGCTGGCCGCCGCCGGACTGCTCGACGGCCGCCGGGCCACCACGCACTGGCGGTTCGCCGAGCTGCTGGCCCGGACGTACCCGGAGGTCGTGGTCGAGCCCGACGCGCTCTACCTGGACGAGGGGCGGATCACCACGGGCGCGGGCGCCGCCGCGGGCTTCGACCTCTGCCTGCACCTGATCAGGCGGGAGCACGGGACGGCCCTGGCCAACCACATCGCCCGGGACATGGTGCTGCCGTCCCACCGCGACGGCGGCCAGGCCCAGTACCTGGCCGCGCCCGTCCCCGAGGACGGCGAGGACGAGCGGCTGGCCGAGGTGCTGGCCTGGGCCCGCGGGCACCTCCACGAGCCGCTGCCGGTCGCGGAGTTGGCCCGGCGGGCGATGATGAGCAAGCGCTCCTTCGCCCGCCGCTTCGCCGCGGCCACCGGCACCACCCCGCACGCCTGGCTGCGGGAGCTGCGGCTGAGCGGCGCCGAGGAGCTCCTGGAGACGACGGACCTGCCGGTCGAGGAGGTCGCCCGCCGGGTCGGCTACGGCAGCGCGGCCGTCCTGCGCGAACAGTTCGTCCGCCGCCGCGGAGTCCCACCCCGCTCCTACCGCCGGGCATTCACCCGGGTTGCGTCATAGTGGACGGAAGAGCGATGCCCGAGGCACACCCTCCGGAGAGGACGGCATGACCTTCTACGAGCAGCACCGCGACTTCATCGAGGAACTGGAGCGGATCGCCCCGGAAGGCGTCCGGATCGAATGGTCCGGAGACACGCTGATCATGCAGGCGTCGCCGTCCAACATCCATCAGCTCAACGTGGCCCAGGTGCGCCGGCAGTTCGAGCGGCACGCCCCCGACGGCTACCTCCCCAGCGAGCGGAGCGAGATCGTCAGCCCGGACGTCTCCAAGGGCCGCGAGCCGGACCTGACGTACCTGCCGGTGGAGGTGCTCTCGGCGGCGGGGAACAAGGCTCCCGCCGCGGAAGCCCTGATCGCCGTGGAGATCGTCTCGCCGTCCAATCCGGGCAACGACTGGATGGACAAGCTGCACGACTACGCCGTGATGCGCATTCCGCTCTATCTGATCGTGGACCCGCGCCAGCAGACGGTGACGCTGTTCTCCGAGCCGGACCACGACCGGTACCACGTCCGCAGCGACCGGAAGTTCGGCGACGCGATCGGCATCCCGGAGCCCTTCGGCTTCACGCTGAGCCTGTCGAAGCTCCTTCCGTACAAGGACTGATCCCCGGTGGCCGGGCAGCGGTGGCCGGGGGTAATGCCGGTGGGCTCGTCCGGGGCGGCGTGATAGACCAGGGGGCACTATGAACATCACTGTCTTCTGCTCCGCGTACTCGCTCGACGACCGCTACTCCGCCCCCGCCGCGGAGTTCGCCCGGCTCCTCGGGGAGGGCGGGCACACCCTGGTCTGGGGCGGGTCGAACGCCGGGCTGATGGGGCTGCTGGCCGACGAGGTGAAGGCGGCCGGCGGCCGGCTGGTCGGCGTGATGGTCGAGATGCTGAAGCACAAGGGCTACGTCGGCGCGGACGAGCTGGTGATGACCGCCGACCTGGCCGAGCGGAAGGCGGAGCTGGCGGCCCGCGCGGACGCGATCGTCGTGCTGGTGGGCGGGCTGGGCACGCTGGACGAGGTCACCGAGGTGCTGGAGCTCAAGAAGCACGGGATGTTCGAGAAGCCGGTGGTCCTCCTGGACACCGAGGGCTTCTACTCGGGCCTGCGGACCCAGCTGGAGCGGATGGACGCCGAGGGCTTCCTGCCGCGGCCGCTGACCGAGCTGGTCACCTTCGCCGACACGCCCGCCGAGGTGTTCGCGCAGCTCAAGGCCTGAGAGGATCGGACCCATGGCTGCACATCTGATCACCGGCGCCGGCTCCGGCATCGGCGCCGTCCTGGCCGGGAAGCTCGCCGAGCGCGGGGACGACCTCTGGCTGCTGGCCCGTGACGCCCGTCGCGCCGCCGAGCTGCGGGAACGTTTCCCCGGTGCCCGCACCCTCGTCGGCGACCTGGGCGACCCGGCGAAGCTGTCCTGGGCCTTCGGCCACCAGGCGCTGCCCGGCGAGCTGGACTCGCTGCTGCACGTGGCGGGGGTGGTCGAGCTGGGTACGGTCGGGGACCTGCCGGTGAAGGCCTGGCAGGAGACGCTGAACGTCAACCTGGTCGCCCCCGCGGAGCTGACCCGGCTGCTGCTGCCCTCGCTCCGCCTGGCCAAGGGCCACGTGGTCTTCGTCAACTCCGGCGCCGGCCTGAACGCCCACGCCGAGTGGTCGGCGTACGCGGCGAGCAAGCACGGCCTGAAGGCGCTGGCCGACTCGCTGCGCCAGGAGGAGCACGCCGGCGGCGTCCGGGTCACCTCGGTCTACCCGGGCCGCACCGCGACCGCGATGCAGGTGAAGGTGCACCAGCAGGAGGGCAAGGAGTACGACGCCGGCCGCTGGATCGAGCCGGAGTCCGTCGCCAAGGCGGTGCTGGCCGCCCTGGACGCCTCCCGGGACGCGGAGATCACCGAGATCACCGTCCGTCCGGGCCGCTGACCCGAGCTGCCTGACCCGGGCCGCTGGAACCGGTCACCGGCGCCGCGCACTAGGCTCGGGCGGGTGAGCACTCCACACCCCTTCCCCGACCTGCGCGGCGCCGCCACCGGCGTCGGCTCGCTGCCCGGTACCGACGCCCGGGAGGCGGCCAGGACCGCCACCGGGGCGCTGGAGCAGCTGCCGTTCCTGCCGGAGCTGCCGGCCCGCGGCCCGGGCGCCGACATGATCGGCCGCGGCGCCGGCTTCCTGGTCGAGCTGTTCGCGCAGACCGAGCCCAGCGGCTGGCGGTTCACCGACCGCCCCGGCCGGGACACCCGGCGGGCCCACTCCTGGCTCGGCGAGGACCTGGACGCCCTGGAGGAGTTCACCCAGGGCTACCGGGGCGCGCTCAAGGTCCAGGCCGTCGGCCCGTGGACGCTGGCGGCGAGCGTCGAACTGCGGCACGGCGAGAAGGCGCTCGCCGATCACGGCGCCTGCCGGGACATCGCCGGCTCGCTCACCGAGGGCCTGCGCCGCCACCTGGCCGAGGTCCGCAAGCGGATCCCCGGCGCCGAGGTAGTCCTCCAGCTGGACGAGCCCTCGCTGCCCGCCGTGCTGGCCGGCTCGGTGAAGACCGCGAGCGGCTTCCAGCGGCTGCGCTCCGTCGACCGGCAGGTCGCCGAGGAGGTGCTGCGGGAGGTGATCCGCGGCCTGGACGCCCCCGTCGTGGTGCACAGCTGCGCGCCGGACGTGCCGATCCCGCTGCTGCGCCGGGCCGGGGTGGCCGGCATCTCGCTGGACTTCTCGCTCCTCACCGACCGTTCGGACGACGACCTGGGCGAGGCGGTGGAGGCGGGCACGGCGATCCTCGCTGGTGTCGTCCCCTCC
This sequence comes from Kitasatospora xanthocidica, assembly GCF_014656195.1. Lineage (GTDB taxonomy): Bacteria > Actinomycetota > Actinomycetes > Streptomycetales > Streptomycetaceae > Kitasatospora > Kitasatospora xanthocidica. Next base: position 432,091 of record NZ_BNBY01000005.1, read on the forward strand.
ACTGACCAGGCGGTGTCGGACCCGGCCGGTAGTGTCCAGGGTGTCAGGACCTTGTGGCGCAGGCTCGGGTTCGCCCCGGAGCTGCTGGGCCGTCGCGTGCTGGTGACGCCGACCTGCGGGCTCGCCGGGGCCTCCCCGGCGTACGCGCGCGGGGCGCTGTCGCTCGCGGCGCGGGCGGCGCAGAGCCTGGTGGACAACCCGGAATGAGAACGTAGGAGGGCTTGCGGTGACGGCTGTCGAGGGCTGGGAGGACGTCCCGGCGGAGGTGCGCCGGCGGCACGCGGAGCTGGCGCAGGAGATCACCGACCACCGCGTCCGGTACTACGAGCAGGACGCACCGGTCGTCAGCGACTCCGAGTTCGACGCCCTGATGCGCGAGCTGGAGGCGATCGAGGCCGAGCACCCCGTCCTGGTCACCCCCGACTCCCCGACGCAGCGGGTCGGCGGCGCCGCCACCGGGCTGTTCGCCGAGGTCGAGCACCGCGAGCGCCTCCTCAGCCTCGACAACGCGATGGACGACGAGGAGCTCGCCGCCTGGGCCGAGCGGGTCGCCGGCGAGCTGCACGGCATCGACTACCACTACCTGTGCGAGCTCAAGGTGGACGGCCTGGCCGTCAACCTCACCTACGAGAACGGCCAGTTGGTGCAGGCGGCGACGCGCGGCGACGGCCGGGTGGGCGAGGACATCACCGCCAACGTGCGCACCATCAAGGAGATCCCGCACCAGCTCAAGGGGGAGGACGTCCCCGAGCTGGTGGAGATCCGCGGCGAGGTCTACTTCCCGACCGAGGCCTTCGAGGCGCTCAACGCCTCGTTCGTGGCGGAGAACGAGCGCCGCCGCGCGGAGAACGAGGAGCGCGCCAAGGAGGGCAAGCGGCCCCGGGCGCTGATCCGGCTGTTCATGAACCCCCGCAACGCGGCGGCCGGTTCGCTGCGCCAGAAGGACCCGCACGTGACCGCCTCGCGCCCGCTGCACATGGTGGTGCACGGCATCGGCGCCCGGGTCGGCTTCGACATCGACAACCAGTCGCACGCCTACGAGCTGCTGCGCGGGTGGGGGCTGCCGACGGCCCGGCACAACCGGGTGGTGAAGACCCTCGACGAGGTGCGGGCGTTCATCGGGAAGTTCGGCGAGCAGCGGCACTCGGTCGAGCACGAGATCGACGGCGTGGTCGTCAAGGTGGACGAGATCGCCCTGCAGGGCCGGCTCGGCGCCACCTCCAAGTCCCCGCGCTGGGCGATCGCCTGGAAGTACCCGCCGGAGGAGGTCACCGGCAAGCTCGCCGAGATCAAGGTCGGCATCGGCCGCACCGGCCGGGCCACCCCGTACGCGGTGCTGGCCGAGCCGGTGAAGGTGGCCGGCTCGATGGTGCAGTACGCGACGCTGCACAACCAGGACGTCGTCAAGGCGAAGGGCGTGCTGCTCGGCGACACGATCGTGCTGCGCAAGGCCGGTGACGTCATCCCGGAGATCCTCGGCCCGGTGGAGGACCTGCGCGACGGCACCGAGCGGGCGTTCGTGATGCCCTCGCACTGCCACGAGTGCGGGGCGGAGCTGCGTCCGATGGCCGAGGGCGACATCGATCTGCGCTGCCCCAACGCGCAGTTCTGCCCGGCCCAGATCCGGGAGCGGATCGCCTTCCTGGGCGGCCGGTCCTCGCTGGACGTGGAGGGCCTGGGCTACGTCGCGGCGACGGCGCTGACCCAGCCGCTGGAGCCGGCCGAGGCGCCGGTGAAGGACGAGGGCGACATCTTCGGGCTGACGATGGAGCAGCTGCTGCCGATCGAGGTGCTGGTGCGGGACCAGAAGACCGGCATGCCGAAGCTGGACGACCGCACCGGCAAGGAGAAGAAGGCCACCTTCTTCGCCAACCAGAAGGGCGAGCCCAAGAAGACCGCCGGAGTCCTGCTGGAGAACCTGGAGAAGGTGAAGGACCGTCCGCTGTGGCGGTTCCTCAACGGTCTCTCGATCCGGCACGTGGGCCCGGTCGCGGCGCAGGAGCTGGCCCGGGAGTTCCGTGACCTGGACCGGATCTTCTCGGCCACCGAGGAGGAGCTGGCCGCGGTGGAGGGCGTCGGTCCGATCATCGCCCGGTCGGTGGTGGAGTGGTACCAGGAGCAGTGGCACCGCGACATCCTGGAGAAGTGGCGTGCCGCCGGTGTCCGCTTCACCGAGGAGTTCGCGGACGAGGAGGAGGCGGAGCGCCCGCTGGAGGGTCTGACCGTGGTGGTGACGGGCACGCTGGCCGGCCACACCCGGGACGGTGCCAAGGAGGCGCTGACCTCGCGCGGAGCGAAGGTGACCGGTTCGGTTTCGAAGAAGACCCATTTCGTGGTCGCCGGTGACAACCCAGGGTCCAAGTACGACAAGGCAGTTCAGCTCGGACTGCCGGTCCTGGACGACGCGGGCTTCGCCGTCCTGCTGGCCGACGGGCCGGCCGCCGCCCGCGCCCACCTGGGACTTCCGGAGCCGGAGGAGGCCGCGCCGCCGCGGGAGGAGCCCGCCGAGGGCTGATCCGGGGCCGCCCCGAGCGGCGGGTGGCCGGAACCGGGTTGTTATCGTCCTGATGCAGCGTCACCGGGTGCCGTACGGTGAAAGCGGGCATTGTGTCACTGTGCGACACCCGGGCGCGGTGGCGCGTTTCCGGTTGTCCGAAAGTCTGCCCACCGGGTCGACCCCGGCATACCCTGGAGCGCAACAGAGTGTCAGCAGGGGTGGGGGCACCGGCTGAGCCGGTGCTCCTCGGGGTCGCTCCATGCCCGGCAGCTGTCGGTACCGGCACGGTGCCTCACCGTAAGGCGGCCTGACGGGGCGGGCCCGACGGAGGACAGGGCTTATGGATCGTACGACCGGCGGTGCGCCCACACGCCCGCCGCAGGGGGTGGCGGGTGCGGTCCTGCTGCTCGGCGTGCTGCTGGCCGGAGCCGCGCCGCTCATCCCGCTGGCCGTCCTGGTCTACCGGTACGAACCCGAGCTGCTGCCGCTGTTCGCGGTGCCCCTGGCCGTGCTGGTGGCGGCCTGGCGGATCGCCCGGGACCGCGCCCGCGACCAGCTGACCGACCCGCTGACGGACCTGCCCAACCGTCAGGCCCTGCTGCTGGCCGCCCAGGAGGCGATCGCCGAGTGCGACCAGGGCTACAGCGTCGGTCTCATCCTGCTTGACCTCGATCGATTCCGATCACTCAACGACACACTAGGTCATACGGCTGGTGACCGGCTGCTGGTTCACATCGCCCGCCGGCTGCACCGCGCGCTGCGCTCCGGCGGCCCGGCCGGCAGCCCCACCCGGGAGTCCATCGACGACGTCTTCGCCGGGCTGCCCCGGCACTACCGGCGCGGCCGCCCGATGGTGGCCCGGATGGGCGGCGACGAGTTCGCCGTCCTGCTGCCCGGCATCAACTGCCCGGACAGCCTGGAACGGGTCGCCAAGGCGCTGATCACCGAACTCGCCGCCCCGATCCGGCTGGACGGGCTGCTGCTCGTCCTGGAGGCCACCGGCGGCGTCTGCGTCTACCCGCAGCACGCCCAGGACGCCGAGTCCCTGCTGCGCCGGGCCGACGTCGCGATGGGCCACGCCCAGCGCGGCTGCCACGGCGTCGCCCAGTACGACGAGACCCAGGACGCCGACACCCCGTACCGGATCGGGCTGCTCGGCGACCTGCGGCGGGCCCTGGAGACCGGCGAGGTGCAGCTGCACTACCAGCCGAAGGTGGCCTTCGACGGCCGGGTGGTCGGCCTGGAGGCGCTGCTGCGCTGGGACCGCCCCGGCCAGGGCCGGGTCTCCCCGGACGAGTTCGTCGGGCTCGCCGAGTCCAGCGGGCTGATGCCCCGGCTCACCGACTACGTGCTGGAGGCGGCGGTCGGCCAGCTCGCGTACTGGCGCGACCAGGGCCTCCAGGTGCAGGTCGCGGTCAACGTCTCGCCGCGGGACGTGCTCAACCCCGGCTTCGCCCAGCGCGTCGCCGGCCATCTCGTGCGCCACCAGGTGCCGGCCCACGCGCTCCAGCTGGAGATCACCGAGCGGCTGCTGCTGGACGACTCCCGGCGGGCCGCCGACACCCTCGCGGAGCTGCGCGGCTACGGCGTCGGGATGTCCCTGGACGACTTCGGCACCGGACACTCCTCGCTGGTGCGGCTGCGCAGCCTGCCGGTCGGCGAGCTGAAGATCGACCGCTCCTTCGTCTCCCGGATGGTCGCCGACGACCACGACGCGGCGGTGGTCCGCTGCTCGGTGGAGCTCGCCCACTCGCTGGGCCTGACCGTGGTCGCCGAGGGCGTCGAGGACGACGAGACCTGGGAGCGGCTGCACTGCATGGGCGTGGACGCCGTCCAGGGCTGGCTGGTGTCGGCGGCGCTGCCGGCCGAGCAGGCCACCGCCTGGTTGCGGGTGCACCGCACCGGCGCCCCGCCGGTGGAGCGGCTGGGCGCGCCGCCCCGGTGGCGGGCCGGCCTCCAGCCGGTCCAGGGGGGCAAGCCGGTGGTCCAGCCGGCCGGCCCGCCGGTGCTGCCGCCGACGCTCCCGCCCGTCCTGCCGCCGGTCCTGCCCCCCGTGCTGCCGCCCGTGGTCCAGGCGGTGCAGGCCGCGCAGCTGGAGATCAAGGCGCCGGGGCCGCAGAGTTGGGCCCCCTCCCGCCCGCAGTGAGGCACCCGGCGGCGGGGCCGCCGGGAACACCCGGGGGCATCCGGGGGACACCGGGACGGACACCCCGCTCCGGCAGTGACGGGCACCTCGGCTCACTCGTTGGCCGGTGGCCGGGCCGGGCCCCATAGGATGGGGTCCAAAGACCATGAGGACGGAGCGCCGAACCAGGCTGCTCCTGCCCGGGCCCGGCACCGCTCGCAAGGCACCGCCGGGTCTCACCAGAACTCACCCTGAGGATCGCTGCATGCCTGGCATCACGCGCGAGGAGGTCGCCCACCTCGCCCGGCTGTCGCGTCTTGAGCTGAAGCCCGAAGAGCTGGACCACTTCGCCGAGCAGCTCGACGTGATCATCGGCGCGGTCGCCCGCGTTTCCGAGGTCGCCGGACAGGACGTCCCGCCGACCTCCCACCCGCTGCCGCTGACCAACGTCATGCGCGCGGACGAGGTGCGGCCCTCGCTCACCCCGGAGCAGGCGCTGTCCGGCGCCCCCGCCGCCGAGGAGCAGCGTTTCCGTGTGCCGCAGATCCTCGGGGAGGACTGACCGAGATGACCGAGCTGATCAAGTACACCGCCGCGGAGACCGCGGGCGCCATCGCCAAGGGTGAGGTGTCGGCCGTCGAGGTCGCACAGGCGCACCTGGACCGCATCGACGCCGTCGACAAGAAGGTCAACGCCTTCCTGCACGTCGACACCGACGGCGCGCTGGCCGCGGCCAGGGCCGTCGACGAGAAGCGCGCCAAGGGCGAGGAGCTGGGCCCGCTGGCCGGCGTCCCGCTCGCGCTGAAGGACGTCTTCACCACCAAGGGCGTCCCGACCACCTGCGGCTCCAAGATGCTCGAGGGCTGGATCCCGCCCTACGACGCCACGCTGACGACCCGTCTCAAGGACGCCGGCGTCGTCATCCTGGGCAAGACCAACATGGACGAGTTCGCGATGGGCTCCTCCACCGAGAACTCCGCCTACGGCCCGACCGGCAACCCGTGGGACCTCACCCGCATCCCCGGCGGCTCCGGCGGCGGTTCGGCCGCCGCGCTGGCCGCCTTCGAGGCCCCGCTGGCGATCGGCACCGACACCGGCGGCTCGATCCGCCAGCCGGGCGCCGTCACCGGCACCGTCGGCGTCAAGCCGACCTACGGCTCGGTGTCCCGCTACGGCCTGGTCGCCTTCTCCAGCAGCCTGGACCAGGGCGGCCCGTGCGCCCGCACCGTGCTGGACGCGGCGCTGCTGCACGAGGCCATCGCCGGGCACGACCCGCTGGACTCCACCTCGATCGACGCGCCGGTCCCGGCCGTGGTCGAGGCCGCGCGGATGCGCGACGTCCGCGGCATGCGGATCGGCGTGGTCAAGGAGTTCGCCGGCGAGGGCTACCAGGCCGGCGTGATGCAGCGCTTCGACGAGTCGGTGGAGCTGCTGCGCGAGCTGGGCGCCGAGGTCGTCGAGGTCTCCTGCCCGTCGTTCACCCTGGCGCTGCCGGCGTACTACCTGATCGCGCCCAGCGAGTGCTCCTCCAACCTGGCCCGCTTCGACGCGATGCGCTACGGCCTGCGGGTCGGCGACGACGGCACCCGCTCGGCCGAGGAGGTCACCGCGCTGACCCGCGAGGCCGGCTTCGGCGACGAGGTCAAGCGCCGCATCATCCTGGGCACCTACGCCCTGTCCTCGGGCTACTACGACGCCTACTACGGCTCGGCCCAGAAGGTCCGCACGCTCATCTCGCGGGACTTCGACACCGCCTTCGCCGGCGTGGACGTGCTGGTCTCGCCGACCACGCCGACCACCGCCTTCCCGATCGGCGAGCGCGCCGACGACCCGATGGCGATGTACCTGGCCGACCTGTGCACGATCCCGTCGAACCTGGCGGGCAACGCGGCCATGTCGCTGCCGGTCGGCCTCGCTCCGGAGGACAATCTCCCGGTCGGCCTGCAGATCATCGCGCCCGCGATGGCGGACGACCGCCTGTACCGCGTGGGCGGCGCCGTCGAGGCCGCACTCAACGACAAGTGGGGGCACACCCTGCTGGAGGAGGCACCGGCACTGTGAGCAAGATCGAGAAGGCGAAGTCCCAGTCCGCTTCGCTGAAGGGCTTCAAGCACTCCAAGCCCGGTCTGTGGCTGTCCATCGGCACCAGCGCCTTCGGCGCGATCTCCGTGGTCAAGGACGTCCGCAAGGCCCGCGAGGAGAGCGACACCCTCAAGCTGGTCAACGCCCTGGTCGGCGCGGCCGCGCTGGTCACCGGCACCGCCCTGCTGGTGCGCGAGCTGCGCCGGCTGGGCTCCGACGACGTGCTGCTGGGCTGAGCCGAGCCGAGTGCCCAGGCCCGGCCCCGCGTGAGCGGCGGCCGGGCCCGTACCTCCCGAGTCTTTAGTTGAGAAGGGACGCTGTGAGCGTCATGACCCTGGTCTCCTACGAGGACGCTCTGGCGTCGTACGACCCGGTGATGGGCCTTGAGGTCCACGTCGAGCTCGGTACCAAGACCAAGATGTTCTGCGGCTGCTCGACCGAGCTGGGTGCCGAGCCGAACAGCCAGACCTGCCCGACCTGCCTGGGCCTGCCGGGCTCGCTGCCGGTGGTCAACGCGATCGGCGTGGAGTCGGCCGTCAAGATCGGCCTGGCGCTGAACTGCGACATCGCCGAGTGGTGCCGGTTCGCGCGGAAGAACTACTTCTACCCGGACATGCCCAAGAACTTCCAGACCTCGCAGTACGACGAGCCGATCGCCTTCAACGGCTACCTCGACGTGCAGCTGGAGGACGGCTCGACCTTCCGCGTGGAGATCGAGCGCGCCCACATGGAGGAGGACACCGGCAAGTCCAGCCACGTCGGTGGCGCGACCGGCCGCATCCACGGCGCCACCCACTCGCTGCTGGACTACAACCGGGCCGGCATCCCGCTGATCGAGATCGTCACCAAGCCGATCGAGGGCGCCGGCGAGCGCGCCCCCGAGGTCGCCAAGGCGTACGTGGCCGAGCTGCGCGAGGTCATCCGCTCGCTCGGCGTCTCCGAGGCCCGGATGGACAAGGGCCAGATGCGCTGCGACGTCAACCTGTCGCTGCGCCCGAACGGCACCGAGACCTTCGGCACCCGCTCGGAGACCAAGAACGTCAACTCGCTGCGCAGCGTCGAGCGGGCCGCCCGGTACGAGATCCAGCGGCACGCCACGGTGCTGACCGACGGCGGCACCATCGTCCAGGAGACCCGCCACTTCCACGAGGACAACGGCACCACGACCTCGGGCCGGATCAAGGACAACGCCGAGGACTACCGCTACTTCCCCGAGCCGGACCTGGTGCCGGTGGCCCCCGCCCGCGCGTGGGTCGAGGAGCTGCGCGCCGCCCTGCCCGAGCTGCCGCGGGTGCGCCGCGCCCGGCTGCAGGCCGAGTGGGGCCTCACCGACAAGGACATGCAGTCCGTCCTGAACGCCGGTGCGGTGGAGCTGATCCAGGAGACCATCGCGGCCGGTGCCCCGGCCGACCAGGCCCGCAAGTGGTGGCTGGGCGAGCTGGCCCGTCGCGCCAACGAGACCGGCACCGAGCTGAGCGAGCAGCCGATCACCCCGGTGCAGGTCGCCCGGGTCGCCGCGCTGGTCGCCGAGGGCAAGCTGAACGACAAGCTGGCCCGCCAGGTCATCGAGGGCGTGCTGGCCGGCGAGGGCGAGCCGGACGAGATCGTCGAGAAGCGCGGCCTGGCCGTGGTCTCGGACGACTCCGCGCTGGGCGAGGCGGTGGACAAGGCCATCGCTGAGAACGAGGCGATCGCCGCCAAGATCCGTGACGGCAAGGTCCAGGCCGTGGGCGCGCTGGTCGGCGCGGTCATGAAGGCCACCCGCGGCCAGGCGGACGCCGCCCGCGTGAAGGACCTGATCTTCGAAAAGCTGGGCGTCTCCGGCTGAGCGGGCTCCCGATCGGGGGCGCCTAGGCCGCTAGGCCTGTCTTCCTAAGGCATCTAAGGCGTCTAAGTCCCTCTAAGTAAGGCCTAAGGCCCGGTCTCACCTCCGTAATGGGGTGAGGCCGGGCCTTAAACCTTTCCCGGGCCCCGATCTAAGGCATCCGGGCCCCGGAAGATCGGGCACGCTCCCGATGCCGCACCCCCCACTGGGAGAGGAAGCTCTTACCTGTCAGCGAAACGCAGTGAAGACCCGCAGGGGGAACCGAAGATGATCGAGTACCAGACCTTCCAGCAACAGGCCCACGAGCTCGTGGCCCAGGCCGAGCACGAGCGCCTGGTGCGCGAGGCCAAGGAGGCCCGCCGGCTGCGGCAGCGCCCGGTGGCCGCCCGCTTCTCGCGGCGCCCCGTTCGTCGGCCCGAATGCTGACGGCACGGCACCAGGACGGTGCCGACGGAGTTCCGGAGGGGGAGACGCTGCGTGTGAGCGTCTCCCCCTCCGGGCGTTCGCCGGGGGAGATATCCTCTCGGCCGGTCCCCACCGGCTATGGCATGCTCGCCTCCATGCAGCAGATATCGGTCAGCCCCGTCTTCGTCGGCCGTGGCAGCGAGATCACCGAACTGACCGACGCGCTGCGCCGGGCGGGCACCGGCAGCCCGCAGGCCGTACTGATCGGCGGCGAGGCCGGCGTCGGCAAGACCCGGCTGCTGGAGGAGTTCCTGCAGCGCGCCGCCGACCGGGGCGCGGTCACCACGCTCGGGGGCTGTCTGGAGGTCGGCGCCGAGGGCCTGCCGTACGCGCCGCTGGCCGCCGCGCTGCGCCGGCTGCACCGCTCGCTGGGCACCGAGTTCGAGACCGCAGCGGCCGGCAGCGAGGGCCACCTCGCCCGACTGCTCTCCGAGTTCGGCGAGGCGGACGGCGAACCGAACGACGAGTACGGCCGGGCCCGGCTGTTCGAGCACACCGCGAGGCTGTTCGAACGGCTCGGCGCGGAGCGTACCCTCGTCCTCGCCGTCGAGGACCTGCACTGGTCCGACCGCTCCACCCGCGAGCTGCTCGCCTTCCTGGTGCGCACCCTGCACCGCTCCCGGGTCCTGCTGGTCGCCACCTACCGCAGCGACGACCTGCACCGCCGGCACCCGCTGCGCCCCTTCCTCGCCGAGCTCGAACGGCTGCGCACCGTCCAGCGCCTGGAGCTGGAGCGGTTCGTCCGCCGCGAGGTGGCCGCCCAGCTGGCCGGCATCCTCGGCACCGCCACCCCCGACCGCCAGCTGGTGGACCGGATCCACCGCCGCTCGGAGGGCAACCCCTTCTTCGTCGAGGAACTGGCCACCGCCTTCGAGGACGGCTGCGGCGCCGGGCTGACCGACTCGCTGCGGGACATCCTGCTGGTGCGGGTCGAGGGCCTGGACGAGGAGGCCCAGCGGGTGGTGCGGATCGCCGCCGAGGGCGGCTCGCACGTCGAACACGCCCTGCTGGCCGCCGTCCTGGACGACGACGAGGAGGCGCTGATCGAGGCGCTGCGGTCGGCCGTCGGCGCCAACATCCTGCGCCCGGACAGCGAGGGCGAGGGCTACCGGTTCCGGCACGCGCTGGTCCGCGAGGCGGTCTCGGACGACCTGCTGCCCGGCGAACGCCACCGGATCAACCGCAAGTTCGCGCTCGCCGTGGAGGCCCAGCCGCAGCTGGTCTCCTCCGACGCGCTGCCGGCCCGGCTGGCCAACTACTGGTACCACGCGCACGACCCGGCCCGCGCCCTGCCGACCGCCCTGGACGCCGCCCGCGCGGCCCGTCGGCGCAACGCCTTCGCCGAGCAGCTGGGCATGCTGGAACGGGCCCTGGAGCTGTGGGACCTGGTCTCCGAGGACGTGCTGGCGCACACCCTGCGCCCGTACGACTGGGCCGAGACCTACCCGCCCGGCTCCTGCGACCACAGCGCCGCCGACGAGGAGTGCGACCGGATCCAGCTGGAGGACGTACTGGCCGAGGCGGTGGTCGCGGCCCGGCGCAGCGGCGACCGCGAGCGCGGCCTGAGCCTGGCCAAGCGCGGGCTGCGGCTGGTCGACGAGACGGTGCACCCGGTGCGCGCGGCCTGGTTCAGGATCAACCGGGCCCGGATGCTGGGCAGCCTGCGCCGCTCCGGCGACGAGGCGGAGATCGGCCACGCGCTGCGGCTGGTGGAGCAGCTGCCGCCGTCCGCCGTGCAGGCCGAGGTGCTCGCGCTCGGGGCCGGCTCGGCGATGCTCAAGCAGCCCGGGCCGGAGCACCTCGAACTCGCCGAGCGGGCGATCCGGATCGCCGTGGAGGTCGGCGCGCACTCGGTCGAGGTGCACGCCCGGATGACCCTCGGCGGCCTGCGCTACGACCTGCACGGTGACGCCGAGGGCGGGCTCGCCGAGCTCGCCGGGGCGGTCGAGCGGGCCCGCCGGCTGGGCGTGCCGGATCTGCTGCTGCGCGGCCTCAACAACCTGTCCAGCATGCAGCGCGGGCTGGGCCGGGCCGAGGAGGCCGTCCGGCTGGCCCGCGAGGGCCTGGAGTTCGCGGACGGCAACGGCCTGCTGCGCAACGTCGGCACCATCCTGACCGGCAACCTGGTCGAGGCGCTGACCGACCTCGGGCGGGCGACGGAGGCCGCCGAGGTGCTCGCCGCCTGCGAGCTGACCAGTCTGAGCGGCACCCACGCCGAGTTCCTGGACCGGATGCGCGGCGAACTCGCCCTGCTGCAGGGCGACCTGCCCACCGCGGCGACCATGCTGGCGCAGGCCAGGGCGGCCAACCGGGTCGGCCAGGTCCAGCACAGCCTGCCGATCAGCCGGCTGGCCGTGCGGCTCGCCGCCCTCGGCGGCCGGCCGCTGGAGGCCCGGGCCGAACTGCTCGCCGCGCTGGCGGGGGAGGGGCGGCTCGGCCACGAGTCCGACGTCTACCCGCTGCTGGCCGAGGCCGCCGGGGTGGAGGCGGACACCAGGGGCCTGCCGGAGGCCGAGGCGGGCCGGGCCGGGGCGCTGGCCGCGATCCGGAGGGCGGCCGACGGGCTGCGGCCCCGGGCGCCGCTGCACCACGGCTGGGCCCGGCTGCTGGAGGCCGAACTGGCCCGTGCCGAGGGCGCCGACACCGCCGCGCAGTGGGCCACGGCGGTCGAGGCGCTGCGCCCGACCGGCCTGCCGCACCCGCTGGTGCTCGCCCTGCTGCGGGCCGGCGAGGCCGAGGTCCGGGACGGGCGGCGCGAGGCCGGGGCCGAACTGCTGCGCGAGGCGGCCGAACTGGCGACCGTACGGGGGGACCGGGTGCTGACGGGGCAGATCACCGGCCTCGCCGAGCGAGCCGGGCTGAACCTCGCCCCCGCCGAGCGCCCGGGGGCGGAGCCGACGCCGGCCACGACCGCCGCCGACTCCTTCAACCTCACCCCCCGTGAGCGGGACGTGCTCCGGTTGCTCGCGCGCGGCTGGACCAACCGGCAGATCGCCGAGGAGCTGTACATCTCTCCGAAGACCGCGAGCGTGCACGTCTCCAACATCCTGGGCAAGCTCGCGGTCGGCGGCCGGGGCGAGGCGGCCGCGCTGGCGCACCGGCTGCGGCTGTTCCCGGAGGACCAGGTCGCGCCGGGCCGCTGAGACCGGGCCGTTGAGACCGGGCCCCGCCGCCGGGAGTCCGAGGACGGGCCCCGCGGCGGGGCGCTGCCGCGTGCTCCCGTGCGCGCCGCGTGTGCCCCCGCCCGCGCGCCGCCGCCAACCGGGCCGATCCGTCGGAATCCGGGACATTCGCCCACCCTCCCGCCATTACTCTAAGTTGAGTGTGCGTGTCATTGAGTGACGGAATTGGTGTAGGGTCGATTGCGGGAGCATCGGTGCGGTGCGGCGGCCCGCAGGCCGCCCACCCCCTGGGCCGCCGTCCTGACGGGGCGCCAGGCCGCCGCGTACGGCCGAGAGGTGCGCGGCCGGTGGCCCGTGGCCGGGGCGCGAGGCCCCGGGCCGGAGGGGGAGAGGCCGAGTGAGCTCCACCGATACGGTGTTGCCCGGAGCCGGACGCCCGGGCGCACCGCCCGCCGACACGTCCGCCGTCGACATGCCCGCGCCGCCCGTCCGCCGCGGCCCGCTGCGCCGGCTCCGGGAGAGCCGCACGCTGCCCGGACTGGTCCTGGGCGCGCTCTGCCTGGCCTACGCCATGGGCGCCGCCACCGGCTGGGGATCCGGCCAACTGTCCATCTTCATGGGTGACTTCGGCCTGGCGGCGGCGGCCCTCGCGGCCGCGCTGTCCTGCCTGGTGTACGGCTGCACGGTCGGCGGCCACGCCCGCCCGGCCTGGCTGCTGTTCGGCCTCTCCTCGCTCACCGTCGCCTTCGGCAACGGCACCTGGGGCTGGTACGAGCTGGTGCTGCGCGTCCAGCGGCCGCAGGACTCGCTCGCCGTGTACGCCTTCCTGCTGTTCGCCCCGCTCGCCATCACCGGCCTCATGGTGCTCGCCCAGCGCCCGCGCTCCGCGGCCGGCTGGCTCTGCCTGCTGCTCGACGGCTGGCTGATCGCGGGCTCGCTGTTCACCCTCAGCTGGAGCCTGGCGCTCGGCCGGATCGCGGCCGGGGAGAGCGGTTCCCCGCTGCGGCTGGCCCTCAACCTGGCCTACCCGGTGCTGGACATCCTGCTGGTCAGCCTGGTGGTCGGGCTGCGCTTCGGCGGCCGGGACGGCAACCGGGCGGCGGTGCACACCGCGATGGTGGCGCTCGCCGTCACCGTGGTGTGCGACGCCCTGTTCACCTCCCCGGAACTGCGCAGCAGCTACCACTCCGGCTCACTGCTGGACGCCGGCTGGTTCTCCGGCAGCCTGTTGCTCGCCTGGGCGCCGTGGTCGCGGCGCTGGCGCCGCCCGCTGCGCGAGCACCCCTCGGCCGGCGGTCTGCCGCGCCGCCGGGTGGCCACCACCTTCAGCGCGCTCACCCCGTACGCGGCCGCCGCGGTCTGTACCGCCGGCATCCTCTACAACGCCCTCGGCGGGCGCGAGCTGGACCGCGTGGTGGCCGCGGCCGCGTGCACCGTCGGGCTGGCACTGATCCTGAGGCAGGGCGTGATGCTGCTCGACAACCTCTCGCTGGCCCAGGAGCTCGCCCACAAGGAGGCGCACTTCCGTTCCCTGGTGCAGGGGTCCAGCGACGTCATCATGATCGCCGGCGCGAACGGCGTGCTCTCCTACGTCTCCCCGGCCGCGCTCGGCGTGTACGGGCGGGACCCGGAGGAGCTGGTCGGCGGCAACCTGCTGGACCTGGTCCACCCCGAGGACGTGGGCCGGGTGCTCTCCGAGGTCCGCCGCTACCTCGCCCGGGTCCGGCTCACCGCCCACCGGGTCCGCGGCGCCGTCGAGCCCTCGGCCCGGGTGGAGTGCCGGATCAGCTCCGGCGGCGGCGAGTGGCTGCACGTGGAGTCCACGGTGAGCCGGCACCGCGACGGGCTGCTGCTCAACAGCCGGGACGTCACCGAACGCGTCATGCTCCAGGCCCAGTTGCAGCACAACGCGTTCCACGACCCGCTCACCGACCTGCCCAACCGGGCGCTGTTCACCCAGCGGCTGCGGGCCGCCCTCGGCGCCCGCGGCCAGCAGGGCGGGACGGGCGCCGGGATCGCCGTGCTCTTCCTCGACCTGGACGGCTTCAAGGCGGTCAACGACTCGGCCGGGCACCAGGTCGGCGACGAGCTGCTGGTGCAGGCCGCCCGCCGGCTGCAGGGCGCCGTCCGCTGCGGGGACACCGTCGCCCGCTTCGGCGGCGACGAGTTCGCCGCGCTGGTGTGCGGCCCGCTCGGCCGCCTGCAGGTCCAGGAGCTGGCCGAGCGGCTGCGGGTGGCGCTCTCCGAGCCGTACTGGATCGGCGGCGCCGAACTCGGTGTCGCCGCCAGCATCGGCATCGCCTTCGGCACCCCCGAACGCGGCCCCGCCGCCGACCCCAGGGCCGCCGCCGACGAACTGATGCGCAACGCCGACCTGGCGATGTACCGGGCCAAGTCCGAGGGCAAGGGCCGGGTGGTGCTCTACAGCCCCGCGATGCGGGCCGACCTGGAGCGCCGCACCGAGCTGGAGGAACGGCTGAGACTCGCCGTCCGGGAGGGCGGCTTCACCCTGCTCCACCAGCCCCTGGTGGACCTGGCCACCGGCGCCGTGACCGGTGTCGAGGCGCAGGCCCGCTGGCGCTCGGCGGGCGGGCTGCTGCTCACCCCGGCCGAGTTCCTGCGCTCCGCCGAGCACGGCGACGCGGCCACCCGGTTCGCCCGCTGGCTGGTCCGCGAGACGGTCGTCGCGGCCGTCGCCCGCCGGGGCCGGCTCGGCCGGGGCCACCCCGGGCCGGAGCCCGTCCCGGTGGCCGTCCGGTTCAGCGCCGAGCGGCTCTGCTCGCCCGGCCTGTACGAGACGGTGGCCGCCGTGCTGCGCGACAGCGGGCTGCCGGCCGGCCAACTGGTGATCGAGGTGGCCCGGATGGGGCCGGACTCGCTCGCCGACGAGCTCGGCCGCCGGCTGGCCGCGCTGCGCCGGCTCGGCGTCTCCACCTGGCTGGCCGGCTACGGCGCCGGCGGCGGTTCGCTCGGCGCCCTCGCCCGGCTGCCCCTGGACGGTCTGAAGCTGGACCGGACGCTGGTCCGGGACCTGGGGGAGTCCCCGCTGGCCCGCACGCTCGCCGGGCACGCCCTGCGGCTCGGCCGCGACCTCGGGATGGCCACCGCCGCCGAGGGGGTGGACCTGCCCCGCCAGGTCGCCGTGCTGCAGGAGCTCTGCTGCGGGCAGGCCCAGGGTTCGGCCTTCGCCCCGCCGCTGGACGAGCCCCGGCTGCGCCGCGCGCTGGCCCGCCGCGGTTACCCGCTGCCGAAGCCGCTCGGCCCGCCCCCCGGCCGGCGGCCGTACCTCGCCGCGGACACCCGGACGAGTGGCCGCCCGGACGCCGCGCCGGGACGTGTCGTACATCACCACGGTGGCTCTGACCTGCCCGAACACCGTGCCGCCGCTGGTCCGGGAGGGGGTCCGCATGGCGAGACGGTCATCCCACCTGCTTGACACGCCACCCTGGACGGGAGGAAGGTCGTTGCCATGCGCACCCGAATTCTCGTACTTGGCGGGCGCGTCGGCTGACAGGGCTCGCACGCCCTGCTCGTGACAGACCGACGCGCCACCCCTCGCATGCCCTTGGGCACGAGGGGTTTTTTGTTGCACTGACGCTGTTCCATCCCGCAAGACCCCTGGCTTCGACCGCCCGAAAACGTCCGACTCGTCGGAATGAGCGGGACGATTGAGGCAGAGCCGGCGATCGACCCGGACCGGGACCCCACCCTCGCAGCAGGGGCCCGCAGCCGGGTCGGCAAGAACCGAGAAGAGACAGGCAGATGACCGAGCACGCCGCATCCCCCCGCCGCGGGGACAACCCGGCCGCCAACGCTCCCGCTCCCCAGCACGTCGTCGAGACCATGACCGGCGCCCAGTCGCTCATCCGCTCGCTGGAGGCCGTGGGCGCGGACACCGTCTTCGGCATTCCGGGCGGGGCCATCCTTCCCGCGTACGACCCGCTGATGGACTCCGCCAAGGTGCGCCACATCCTGGTCCGGCACGAGCAGGGCGCCGGCCACGCCGCCACCGGGTACGCGCAGGCCACCGGCAAGGTCGGCGTCTGCATGGCCACCTCCGGCCCGGGCGCGACCAACCTGGTCACCCCGATCGCCGACGCCTACATGGACTCCGTGCCGATCGTCGCGATCACCGGCCAGGTCTCCTCCAAGGCGATCGGCACCGACGCCTTCCAGGAGGCGGACATCTGCGGCATCACGATGCCGATCACCAAGCACAACTACCTGGTCACCGACCCGGCCGAGATCCCCCGGGTGATCGCCGAGGCGTTCCACATCGCCGCCACCGGCCGCCCCGGCCCGGTCCTGGTCGACATCGCCAAGGACGCGCTGCAGGCGACCACCACCTTCCGCTGGCCGGTCGAGGCCGCGCTGCCCGGCTACCGCCCGGTCACCAAGCCGCACGCCAAGCAGATCCGCGAGGCCGCGAAGATGCTGGTCGGCGCGAAGCGCCCGGTGCTGTACGTCGGCGGCGGCGTGATCAAGGCCCGGGCCACCGCCGAGCTGCGGATCCTCGCCGAGCTGACCGGCGCCCCGGTGGTCACCACCCTGATGGCGCTCGGCGCCTTCCCGGACAGCCACCCGCAGCACCTGGGCATGCCCGGCATGCACGGCTCCGTCCCCGCCGTCACCGCCCTGCAGAAGTCCGACCTGCTGTTCACCCTCGGCGCCCGCTTCGACGACCGCGTCACCGGCAAGCTGGACGGCTTCGCCCCGTACGCCAAGATCGTCCACGCCGACATCGACCCGGCCGAGATCGGCAAGAACCGCCCGGCGGACGTCCCGATCGTCGGTGACGCCCGCGAGGTGCTCGCCGACCTGATCGTCGCCGTCCAGGCGGAGTTCGACGCCGGCCACAAGGGCGACTACACCGAGTGGTGGGAGAAGCTCGACGAGTGGAAGAAGACCTACCCGATCGGCTACGAGCCGGCCCCGGGTGACGAGCTCTCGCCGCAGCAGGTCATCGAGCGGATCGGGCAGCTGGTCGGCCCCGAGGCGATCTACGCCGCGGGCGTGGGCCAGCACCAGATGTGGAGCTCGCAGTTCATCCGGTTCGAGAAGCCGGGCACCTGGCTCAACTCCGGCGGCGCCGGGACCATGGGCTACGCCGTCCCCGCGGCGATGGGCGCCAAGGCCGGCCGCCCGGAGGCCCAGGTCTGGGCCATCGACGGCGACGGCTGTTTCCAGATGACCAACCAGGAACTGGTCACCTGCGCCCTGAACGGCATCCCGATCAAGGTCGCGGTCATCAACAACGGCTCGCTGGGCATGGTCCGGCAGTGGCAGACGCTCTTCTACAACCAGCGCTACTCCAACACCGTGCTGCACGCCGGCCCGGGCCACGACGGCATCGAGCCGCCGGCCCAGGGCACCCGGATCCCGGACTTCGTCCTGCTGTCCGAGGCGATGGGCTGCGTGGGCCTGCGCTGCGAGCGCCCCGAGGACCTCGACGACGTCATCCGGCAGGCGATGGAGATCGACGACCGCCCGGTCGTCATCGACTTCATCGTCCACCAGGACGCCATGGTCTGGCCGATGGTCGCGGCCGGCACCAGCAACGACGAGATCCAGTTCGCCAAGGGCGTCCGCCCCGACTTCGGCGACGACTCCGACTGATCCCGACCTCTACCCAGAACGACTGAGGAACCACATGTCCAAGCACACCCTCTCCGTCCTGGTCGAGAACAAGCCCGGCGTGCTCGCCCGCATCGCCTCGCTGTTCTCCCGTCGGGGCTTCAACATCGACTCCCTCGCCGTCGGCCCGACCGAGCACCCGGACGTCTCCCGGATGACGATCGTGGTCAACGTCGAGGACCTCCCGCTGGAACAGGTCACCAAGCAGCTCAACAAGCTCGTGAACGTGATAAAGATCGTCGAGCTCGACCAGGCCGCTGCGATCCAGCGGGAACTGGTCCTGGTGAAGGTCCGCGCCGACAACGAGACCCGGTCGCAGATCGTCGAGATCGTCCAGCTGTTCCGTGCCAAGACCGTCGACGTGTCGCCCGAGGCGGTGACCATCGAGGCCACCGGCAGCTCGGACAAGCTGGAGGCCATGCTCCGGATGCTGGAGCCTTACGGCATCAAGGAGTTGGTCCAGTCCGGCCTGGTCGCCATCGGCCGCGGCGCCCGTTCGATCACGGACCGCTCGCTGCGCGCCCTCGACCGCAGCGCGTGAACAGTGCGAGACGGTGACCGTCTCACCTTCTGAGAGCAAAGACCCCGACCCCGCCGGGTGCGCCTACCGTAGGAACCCCGGCAACCATCACGCAAGGAGATGTGCCCCCGTGGCCGAGCTGTTCTACGAAGACGACGCCGACCTGTCCATCATCCAGGGCCGCAAGGTCGCGGTCATCGGCTACGGCAGCCAGGGCCACGCCCACGCGCTGTCCCTGCGCGACTCCGGCGCCGACGTCCGGGTCGGCCTGAAGCCGGACTCGAAGTCCCGTGCCAAGGCGGAGGAGGCCGGCCTGCGCGTCGTCACCCCGGCCGAGGCCGCGGCCGAGGCCGACGTCATCATGATCCTGGTCCCGGACCCGATCCAGGCCGACGTCTACGAGGCGGACATCGCCCCGCACCTGAAGGCCGGCGACGCCCTGTTCTTCGGCCACGGCCTGAACATCCGCTTCGGCTTCATCAAGCCCCCGGCGGACGTCGACGTCTGCATGGTCGCCCCGAAGGGCCCGGGCCACCTGGTCCGCCGCCAGTACGAGGAGGGCCGCGGCGTCCCGGCGATCGTCGCCGTCGAGCAGGACGCCTCGGGCAACGCCTTCGCCCTGGCGCTGTCGTACGCCAAGGGCCTGGGCGCCACCAAGGCCGGCGTCATCAAGACCACCTTCACCGAGGAGACCGAGACCGACCTGTTCGGTGAGCAGGCCGTCCTCTGCGGTGGCACCGCCGCCCTGGTGAAGGCCGGGTTCGAGACCCTGGTCGAGGCCGGCTACCAGCCGGAGATCGCCTACTTCGAGTGCCTGCACGAGCTGAAGCTGATCGTCGACCTGATGTACGAGGGCGGCCTGGAGAAGATGCGCTGGTCGGTCTCCGAGACCGCCGAGTGGGGCGACTACGTCACCGGCCCGCGGATCATCACCGCCGACACCAAGGCCGAGATGAAGAAGGTCCTCGAGGAGATCCAGGACGGCACCTTCGCCAACACCTGGATCGCCGAGTACAAGGCCGGCCTGCCCAAGTACAACGAGTACAAGAAGGCCGACGAGGACCACCTGCTGGAGACCACCGGCAAGAAGCTGCGCTCGCTGATGAGCTGGGTCAACGAGAAGGCCTGAGCCTTCCCCGACCGCCCGCTTCCGGCAGGCTTGATTTTGTAACGCCCTTGTACAAGTCGGCTGCTCTCGTCCGGGTGATTTCGCCGGACGGGAGCAGCTTGCTACCCAGCCCGTCGATACACTCCGAGTGCGCGTCAGGCCCACAGCGTCGTGCGTCTACCTACGCGGCATGCCACCTTCCCCCGTCCTTCCACGCCACCTACGTGCCGGGGGAACCGCAGAGCAGAGTTAAGGACACACTGTCGTGAGCACTGTGACATCCAAGACCGCCGTCGTTCTGATCGCCGAAGAGCTGTCGCCCGCCACCGTGGACGCCCTCGGCCCCGATTTCGAGATCCGCCACTGCAACGGCGCCGACCGCACCGAGCTGCTCACCGCGATCGCCGACGTGGACGCGATCCTGATCCGCTCCGCCACCAAGGTCGACGCCGAGGCGCTGGCCGTCGCCCGCAAGCTCAAGGTGGTCGCCCGGGCCGGCGTCGGCCTGGACAACGTGGACGTCGCCGCCGCCACCAAGGCCGGCGTGATGGTCGTCAACGCGCCGACCTCCAACATCGTCACCGCCGCCGAACTCGCCTGCGGCCTGCTGATCTCCGTCGCCCGCAACATCGCGCCGGCCAACGCCGCGCTCAAGCAGGGCGAGTGGAAGCGCAACAAGTACACCGGCGTCGAGCTGAGCGAGAAGACCCTCGGCGTCGTCGGCCTCGGCCGGATCGGCGTCCTGGTCGCCCAGCGGATGTCCGCGTTCGGGATGAAGATCGTCGCGTACGACCCCTACATCCAGGCCGCCCGCGCCGCGCAGATGGGCGTCAAGCTGGTCACCCTGGAGGAGCTGCTGGAGGTCTCGGACTTCATCACCGTCCACCTCCCCAAGACCCCCGAGACCATCGGCCTGATCGGCGACGAGGCGCTGCACAAGGTCAAGCCGACCGTACGCATCGTCAACGCCGCCCGCGGCGGCATCGTGGACGAGGAGGCGCTCGCCAGCGCGCTGCGCGAGGGCCGGGTGGCCGGCGCCGGCCTGGACGTGTACGCCAAGGAGCCGTGCACCGACTCCCCGCTGTTCGGCTTCGACAACGTGGTCGCCACCCCGCACCTGGGCGCCTCCACCGACGAGGCGCAGGAGAAGGCCGGCATCGCGGTCGCCAGGTCGGTGCGCCTCGCGCTCGCCGGCGAGCTGGTGCCGGACGCCGTGAACGTCCAGGGCGGCGTGATCGCCGAGGACGTCCGCCCGGGCCTGCCGCTCGCCGAGAAGCTCGGCCGGATCTTCACCGCGCTGGCCGGCGAGGTGGCCGTCCGACTGGACGTCGAGGTCCGCGGCGAGATCACCCAGCACGACGTGAAGGTGCTCGAACTGTCGGCCCTGAAGGGCGTGTTCGAGGACGTCGTGGCGGAGACGGTGTCCTACGTCAACGCCCCGCTGTTCGCCCAGGAGCGCGGCGTCGAGGTCCGGCTGACCACCTCCAGCGAGAGCCCCGAGCACCGCAACGTGATCACCGTGCGCGGCACTCTCGCGGACGGCGAGGAGATCGCCATCTCCGGCACGCTGGCGGGCCCCAAGCAGACCCAGAAGATCGTCGGCGTGGACGCCTTCGACGTGGACGTGGCGCTCACCGACCACATGGCCTTCTTCAAGTACGAGGACCGCCCCGGCGTGGTCGGCGTGCTCGGCCGCCACCTCGGCGACGCGGGCATCAACATCGCCGGCATGCAGGTCGCCCGCGAGGGCGGCGGCGCGCTGGCCTCCATCACCGTGGACAGCCAGATCCCGCAGGACGTCCTGACGGTGATCGCCGCCGAGATCGGCGCCCGCTTCGCGCGCTCGGTCGACCTGGGCTGATCCCAGCGCGAGTGCTTCGCCCCGGGCAGGGCCCGGACCACCGTTCGAACGGTGGTCCGGGCCCTGCTGCGTTCTCCCGGGTGACTCCCGTCTCAGATACTAGGAAATCCAAGTATTCGTGCAGACACGGCCGGGGCGGGGTCGTACCGTGGAAGGGCCATACGGTGTGCCGCCCCTGTAGCCAGGGCGCGCGGCCCGTGTGCGCGTGCGCCATCACAGGCGGGTGACCCCTGCCTCGCGTGCTCCTCTCCCGTTCCATGCCGCGCCGTCGAGCGCGCCGCTTCCAAGGAGCCCGGTATGTCTCCCACCGCCGACCGCCACGCCACCCCCGCCCCCGCCGCCACCTCCGTCCGCGCCCCGCGCCGCCGTCGGGCCGCCGAGCGGAACCCCTTCGCGGCCGCCGCCCTGCAGCGCTCGCTGGACCGCCGGGACAACGGTGGCGTGACCGGCCACCACTGAGCGGTCCTGTTCTCGCGATTGTCGTCCGAATAGGCCGTGCGGGCTGACGGCGCGTCACTCCGTAGAGTGCAACTTGCGGCTGTCCGAGCGAAGTTGCTCGTGCTCGGTGGCGAGATCATCCTAATTTGGGGCCCCCGGAAGGGTGATCGACGTCCGCGCGGGCGGGTGTCAGCGACCTCCTCGGTGTGCGGATCATCCCCCCTTGCCGGGGAGAGGGTCCCTCGTGCGACTGCCACCTGTCCGCCGTCCGCTCGCCCGGATCGGTCTCACCCTGACGCTGCTGGCCGCTGCGTTCGTTCCCAGCAGCGCCCTGCTCGCCGCGACCCCGGCGTCCGCCGGCCCACCGCCGACCGGACCACCCGGCGCGGGATCGTCGCGGGGCGGCCGAACCACCTCCGTCCTGCTCGAACTCGCCACCGAGGCGGCCGGCCCCGCCTGGCGGCGCGCCGCCGACGGGGCCCGGCGCGAGCGGCGCTCCCCGGAGGCCGTCCGCCGGGAGTCCGCGCGGGCCGGGGCCGCCCAGCGGGCCCGGGCCGGAGACGCGCTCGACCGGCTCGCCGACGCCGTCCACCGGGCGGCGCCCGACACCCGGGAGCTCTACCGCACCCGCACCCTGCTCACCGGCCTCGCGGTCAGCGCGCCCGCCGGCCGGCTGTCCGCGCTGCGGGCGCTGCCCGGCGTCCGGGCCGTCCACCCGATCGTCGTCAAGCGGCGCGACAACGCCTACTCCGTCCCGCTGACCGGCGCCCCGCAGGTCTGGGCCGGTGACCCGGCGCCCGCCGGCAACACCGGGCAGGGCGTGCGGATCGGCATCATCGACAGCGGCATCGACTACACCCACGCCGACTTCGGCGGCCCCGGCACCGAGGAGGCGTTCCGCTCGGTCGAGCGCGGCAAGCCCGCGCCGGCCGCGCTGTTCCCCACCGCCAAGGTGATCGGCGGCAAGGACCTGGTCGGCGACGACTACGACCCCGACCCGTCCTCCCCGCGCCACCAGCCGGTGCCGCACCCCAGCGACAACCCGCTCGACTGCGACCGCAACGGGCACGGCACCCACGTCGCCGGCACCGCGGCCGGGTACGGCGTCACCGCCGACGGCCGCCCGTACACCGGTCCGTACGGGCCCGGACTGGACCCGGCCGGGTTCAGGATCGGCCCCGGCGCCGCCCCCGGTGCCCAGCTGTACGCGATCCGGGTGTTCGGCTGCGACGGCTCCACCGACCGGCTCGCCCAGGCCCTCGACCTGGCCGCCGACCCCGACGGCGACGGAGACCTGGCCGACCGGCTGGACGTCGTCAACCTCTCGCTCGGCAGCCGCTTCGGCAGCACCGACGACACCGACGCGCTGGCCGTCGACCGGCTCGCCGCGCTGGGCACCGTCGTGGTCGCGGCCGCCGGCAACGAGGGCGACGTGTACGGTATCGGCGGCAGCCCCGGCACCGCCGCCCGGGCGATCACCGTCGCCGCCTCCGTCCACGGGCACGCCGACGTGGACGGCATCACCGTGCTCGAACCGGCCGCCCTGGCCGGGGTCGTCCCGGCGCACTGGAGCGAGCGCTACCAGGGCTGGGCCACCGCCGAGGTCAGCGGCGAACTCGCCCTGCCCGCCGACCAGTCGGACGGCTGCGCGGCCTTCGGCGAGGCCGACCGGCAGCGGCTGGCCGGGAAGGTCGCGCTGCTCGCCTGGAAGACCAGTGACGCCGACCGGCCCTGCAACTCCGGCCCGCGCGCCGACCACGTCGCCGACGCGGGCGCGATCGGCGCGGTCTACGCCGCCGACAGCGACCACCTCGCCGAGATCGCCGGCAACGACCGGGTGCCCGTCGCCCTGCTGGCCCGCGCCGACGGCGAGCGCCTGCGGCAGTCCGCGGCCGCCGGGCCGACCAGGGTCCGGCTCGCCGCCCCCGGCAACCCGCTGCACGGCTCCGTCGCGCAGAACCAGCCGGCCCGGGCCGACACCCTGACCGACTTCACCTCGCGCGGCACCGGCGTGCCCGGCGTGCTCAAGCCCGACCTGGCGGCCCCCGGCGAGACCATCTGGTCCGCCCTGGTCGGCAGCGGCACCGGCGGCCAGCGCGAGAACGGCACCTCCATGGCCACCCCGCACGTGGCCGGGCTCGCCGCGCTGGTCCGCGCCGCGCACCCGGACTGGCCGGTCGAGCAGCTCAAGGCCGCGCTGATGAACACCACCACGGACACCTACCTCGGCGACGACCACAGCGGACCGGTCTACGGGCCCGAGCGCACCGGCGCCGGGCGGGTCCGGGTCGACCAGGCGGTCCGCACCCCCGTCGTCGCCTACGCGGCGGGCCAGGGCGCCGAGGAGGGCGGCGTCGGGGTCTCCTTCGGGCCGGTCGAGGTCGGCGGGCCGACCGCGCTCGGCCGGGAGATCGAGGTCCGCAACCACTCGGACGCCCCGGTGAGCTACCGCACCGGCTACGCGGCGGCCACCGAACTGCCCGGCGCCTCGTTCGAGGTGACGCCGGACCGGGTCGACGTCCCGGCCGGCGGCACCGCCCGGGTGCGGGTGACGCTGTCCGTCCCCGGGGAGCTGGGCCGCGCGCCCGACCCGACCATCGCCACCGTCCAGGCCGGACACCCGCGCAGCTACCGGGGAGAGCTCTCCGGCCGGGTGCTGCTGACGCCGGTCGCCGACGACGCCCTGCCGCGGCTGCGGGTCCCGGTGCTCGCCGCCCCGCGGCCCACCAGCGACCTCGCGGCGACGGCCGCCGTCCGTGCCCCGCGGGGCGGCAGCCTCGTCACGGTCGGCGGCGGCGCCGCCCCCGGCGCGGCGCCCGGGCTGGTCACCGCCCTCGCCCTCGGCGGCGAGGCGGCCCGCTGGGCCGACTGCCCGCCCGGCAGCGGCGCCGCCGTCGGGCCGGGCGCGGGCATCCGGCCCGAGGACGCGGGGGAGGAGGCCGGCGCCGCGCAGGACGTCTGCGTCGAGCACCCCGGCGAACGGTCCGCGAACCTGCGCGCGGCCGGCGCCGCCGTCGACTCCGAACTGCTCTACGTGGGCGTGCAGTTGTGGGCCCCCGCGGTCACCCCGGTCGGGCTGTACGGCGTCCGGGCCGTGCTGGACACCGACGGGGACGGCAGCACCGACGTCATCCTCAAGGCCGACCGGCTGCGCGGCAGCGACGTCCTGGTCTCCCGGGCCCTCGACGCCCGGACCGGCGCCGAACTCGACGTCCAGCCGCTCAACGCCCGCTGGGGCGACACCGACACCGCGCTGCTGGACAGCGACGTGCTCCTGCTGCCCGTCAAGCTGAGCGCCCTGCCCGGCGTCGGCCCCGGCCACAGCACCGTCCGCTACGGCGTCTGGACCGGCGCCGCGACCGCCGGCACCCCGGAGGTGGCCGAGGCCTACTCCGCCATCGGCCTGCGCGGCACCCGCCCGGACGTCCCGCTGGACGTCCTGCACCCCGCGCTCGCCGCCCGGGCCGGCCTCGACGGCCCCCCGGCCGTGCTGGCCCCCCTCGGCCCCGGCACCGTCCTCGACGTGCGCCGCACGGCCGGCACCGGCGGCAGGCTCCTGCTGCTGCACCACCTCAACGCCGACGGCCGCCGGGCCCAGGTGCTCACCCTGCCCTGACCCGACACCCGTACCTCCGGGGCGGCCCACCGATCGTCGGCGGGCCGCCCTAGGCGTTCCGTCAGGCGGTTCGCTGTCGGGCGCGGCGGCGGGTGAGGTGGCCGGCGGCGGTGACCAGGGCGAGGACGGCGGCGGTGGCGGCGGTGACGGTGAGGCCCTCGGTGAGGCCGGGCGGGCGGAAGGAGCAGGAGATCCGGGAGGCGCCGGGGCCGAGGGGGACGCCGATCATGCCCAGCACCGGGGTGGGCGCCGCGGACCGGCCGCCGTCGACGGCACAGGTCCAGCCCTCCGCGGCGGGGACGGAGAGCAGCGCGGTGCCGGTGGAGCCCGCCGGGAGGGTGGCCGCGACGGTGTGCCCGCCGGCCTCCACCCGGGTGGCGCCGGTGGCGGTGAGCCGGGCGACGGCGGCGTCCAGGGCGTCGGTCCGCAGGCAGCCGATCGGGCGGGCGGGGACCTGGCTGACGGTGTCGGAGCGCAGCGTCACCCGGACCACCCCGTCCGCCGGGACGGTCCCCAGCCGGTGGATCGCCACGGCCGTGGTGGGCTGCTCGCCGTCGCTGCGGTAGCCGGTGCCGAGGCCGCTGACCGTGCCCCGGTACCAGACGCCGTGGAAGTAGGCCGTCGACCCGGGCGTGCAGGCGGCGGTGAACACGGTGCCCTCGTCGCCGGGCGGCACCGACCAGCCGCTGGTGCCGTGCAGGATGGGCGCCGGTCCGCCGGCCGGGACGGGCAGCGGGGCGTCGTACACCTGGCTGCCGAGCAGCGACTCCTGGCGGGACCAGACCGAGGAGGTCTCCGTCCGGGCGCCCGGCGGCAGCACGGTGACCAGCGGTGGTGCGGCGGCCCGGCCCTGGGCGAGCCCGTACGGCGGCGGGCCGTCGTCCAGGTGGGCGCGGACGGCGAACAGCGCCTGCCCGACCGGGTCGGTGACGCTCGCGGTCTGCCGCCCGCCGGCCGTCCAGCCCGCGCCGAGGTCGTGCAGCAGCAGGGCGGCGACGGTCGGCAGGTAGCCGCTGAAGTAGCCGCCGCCCTGACCGCCGAGCAGCAGCGGGTCGTTGGTGGTGAAGGCGTGCGGGCCGGGGTCGCTGCGGCCCCGCGGCCAGTCGTCGGCCGTCCGGACGGCCGTGTGCCCGGCCCGTACGGCGGCCGGGGAGAGCCCGTCGGGGGGCGTCGCGCCGAGCGCCGCGTACCCGGACCAGACGGCGTTGCCGAGCACCGTGCCGCCGATCACCCAGGTGGCCACCGCGTTCGCCCGGCGGTCCGGGTGCCGACGGTCCAGCACCCAGAGGGCGGTGAGCAGGACGGCGCCGCCGGCGCCCAGCAGCACCCAGGTGGCGGGGCGGACCGAGTGCCGGCCCGCCGCCAGGCCGGCGATCACCGCGACCGCGCCGACGCCGCCCAGCAGGGTGAGCGGGTCCGGCCGGTGCGACAGCGACACCCAGCCGGCCAGCACCAGCAGCCCGCTCAGCACGAAGGCCACCCGGTACGGCCCGCCGGCCGGGATCGCCAGGCCGTGCCAGACCAGGACGGTCGGGGTCCAGAGGAAGCCGAGCACCACCAGCACCAGTGCCGCGCACCAGGCCGCCCGCTCCCGCGGCCGCACCCGCCGGTTGAACGGCAGCCCGCAGACCAGCAGCAGCCCGAGCACGCCGATCGCCACGTCCGGCAGCGCCCGTCCGCCGTGGGCGGCGGGCAGCAGCTGGGCGAGGTGGCCGCCGAGGCCGGACGGGCCGAGCGGCTGCACCGGGGACTCGGGCTGGGCGCCCCGGGCGGCCCGGACCGCGACGAACAGCACCGGGGCGGCGAGCAGCACCCCGGCGGTGACCATGGTGACCGCCCGGCCGGTGGCCCGGACCCGTCGGCGCTGCGGCATCGGGGAGGCGAGCAGCCGGACGGCGAACAGCAGCGCGGCCGCCAGGGTGGCCAGGGCGGCGGTGTACAGGTTGCCGGCCCAGGCCAGGGTGACGCACAGGGTGCCGGCCACCCAGCGCCGCTCGTGCAGGCACCAGTCGGTGGCGAGGCCGAGCAGCGGCAGCGAGACCAGGCCCCAGAGCCACATCGGCGCGGCCCCGCCGACGTCCAGCACCCAGGCGCACAGCCCGTACCCGACGGCGGCGAGCGCCCGCAGCGGGCCCGGGCCGGCGTGCAGCCGGCCGAGCAGGCGGGCCATCAGGGCGGTGCCGAGGCCGATGGTGGCGAGGGTGACCAGGAGGACGGCGAGTTCGCCGCGGTCGCGGGGGAGGAGGGCGGCGAACCAGGAGAACGGGTTCATCAGGTAGGCGAAGAAGTCCGCCAGGAACGGGACGCCGTACCCGCTGTTCCAGTTGAACAGCAGGTCCCCGGCGGTGTCCCCGTGCAGCAGGTCCCACAGGTGGGCGTGGTAGGGCACCGCGACCGCGTCCGCCCCGGCCGGCCACCGTCCGCGCAGCCCCGCCGCCAGCGCGTACCCGCCCGTGGCCAGCGCCGCCGCGCCCCCGCAGACCAGCCCCTCCCGTCGCCGCTCGCTCCTCACCGACACGCCCCGTTCCACCAGTGACCCCGCACCTCGCCACCCTAAGCGCGCCCCCCGCGCGGGATCCGACGCACGCGCTCCTTCGAAGGGGTGACGCACCGTCGGGACGGGCGGCGCCATCACCCGGACGTGTAAGGAGCTGTCCGGATGGTGGACGTGAGGTGTCAGCCCCTGGGACGGCGGAGTAGGGTCCGAGCATGTCTCGCACCATTCGTCTCGCAGTTGTTCCCGGTGACGGCATCGGCCAGGAAGTGGTGGCCGAAGGCCTCAAGGTCCTGGGCGCCGTGCTTCCCGCCGACGTGAAGCTGGAGACCACCGAGTACGACCTCGGGGCCCGGCGCTACCACCGGACGGGGGAGACGCTGCCGGACGACGTGCTGGCGGAGCTGAAGTCGCACGACGCGATCCTGCTGGGTGCCATCGGCGACCCGAGCGTGCCGTCGGGGGTGCTGGAGCGCGGGCTGCTGCTCAAGCTGCGCTTCGCCTTCGACCACCACATCAACCTGCGTCCGGGGCGCCTGTTCCCCGGGGTGGAGTCCCCGCTGGCCGGCCAGCCGGAGATCGACTTCGTGGTCGTCCGCGAGGGCACCGAGGGCCCGTACGTCGGCAACGGCGGCACGCTGCGCACCGGGACGCCGCAGGAGGTGGCCACCGAGGTCAGCCTGAACACCGCGTACGGCATCGAGCGCGTGGTGCGCGACGCCTACCGGCGGGCCCAGGCGCGGCCGCGCAAGAAGCTCACCCTGGTGCACAAGAACAACGTGCTGGTGCACGCCGGGCACCTGTGGACCCGGATCTTCGCCGAGGTCGGCCGGGAGTTCCCCGAGGTCACCACCGACTACCTGCACGTCGACGCGGCGACGATCTTCTTCGTCACCCAGCCCGAGCGCTTCGACGTCATCGTCACCGACAACCTCTTCGGCGACATCCTGACCGACCTGGCCGCCGCCGTCACCGGCGGGATCGGCCTGGCCGCGAGCGGCAACATCAACCCGGGTGGCGAGTTCCCGTCCATGTTCGAGCCGGTCCACGGCTCGGCACCGGACATCGCCGGCCAGGGCAAGGCCGACCCGACCGCCACCGTGCTGTCGGTCGCGATGCTGCTGGAGCACCTGGGCTTCGCCGCCGAGGCCGCCCGGGTCGAGGCCGCCGTCGCGGCGGACCTGGCCGAGCGCTCCGGCACCCGCAGCACCTCCCAGGTCGGCGACGCGCTCGCCGGCCGAGTATCCGGGTAGCGGGCCGGATCCGAGCGGAGGTCCGGCCCGTCGGCCGGATCCGAGAACGGGATCCGGCCGGTCGGCCGGATCGCGACAAGGTTTCCGGCCAGGTGGGCCGGACCGCATAACCGCAGCTTGCAGCTCTCAAAGGAGCCGGCGGCTGTTCGGCACGGCCCTCTGGATGCGAGTATCGACAGTGGGCCGTGCCGTCGTGCGTTCGTTTCGGCGTTCGATCGCCGAAACGTTCATTCGACGGTGGCGGCCCGGACCAACCCCACGGTGAAGGAAACAGCCATGAGCACGCCCACCCCGGCGCCCATCACGTTCGACCTCAAGCCCTCCGCGCACCCGCTGCCCGCAGCGGAGCGCCAGGCCCGGCTGACCAACCCGGGCTTCGGTCGTATCTTCACCGACCACATGGTCACCATCCGCTGGACCGAGGGCGTGGGCTGGCACGACGCCCAGCTGGCGCCGTACGCGCCGCTGGAGATCGACCCGGCGAACATGACCCTGCACTACGGCCAGGCGATCTTCGAGGGCCTGAAGGCCTACCGCCAGGCCGACGGCTCCATCGCCACCTTCCGCCCGGAGGCCAACGCCGCCCGCTTCCAGGCCTCGGCCCGCCGCCTGGCGATGCCGGAGCTGCCGGTCGAGACCTTCGTCGAGGCCGTGGAGCTGCTGGTCCAGCAGGAGCAGGAGTGGGTCCCGAACGAGCCGGAGCAGAGCCTCTACCTGCGTCCGTTCATGTTCGCCACCGAGGTCGGCCTGGGGGTCCGCCCCGCCAACTCCTACCTGTTCATGATCATCGCCTCGCCGGCCGGCGCCTACTTCCAGGGCGGCATCAAGCCGGTCTCGGTCTGGCTGTCCAAGGAGTACGTCCGGGCCGCTCCCGGTGGCACCGGCGCCGCCAAGTGCGCCGGCAACTACGCCGCCTCGCTGGTCGCCCAGGCCCAGGCCGCCGAGAAGGGCTGCGACCAGGTCGTCTGGCTCGACGCCGCCGAGCACCGGTGGGTCGAGGAGATGGGCGGCATGAACCTGTACTTCGTCTTCGGCGAGGGCGCCGACGCGAAGATCGTCACCCCGGAGCTGTCCGGCGCCCTGCTGCCCGGCATCACCCGTGACTCGCTGCTCCAGCTCGCCACCGACCTCGGCTACGCCGTCGAGGAGCGGAAGATCTCCACCGACGAGTGGCAGCAGGCCAACGCCGACGGCACCCTCACCGAGGTCTTCGCCTGCGGCACCGCCGCCGTCATCACCCCGGTCGGCTCGGTCAAGTCCGCCGCCGCCGACTGGACCGTCGGCACCGGCGAGCCCGGCCCGATCACCATGGAGCTGCGCAAGGCGCTGCTGTCGATCCAGGGCGGCCAGACCCCCGACACCCACAACTGGCTGCACAAGATCGTCTGATATTCGGACCGAAGGACCGCCGCCGGCCTGCCCTGTTCCGCATCGCGAGACGGGCGGGCCGGATCCCGGCGGCTGTGCCAGACTGCCAGCGTGTCCTCGCTTTCGCTGATTATCGGCAGCAGGCGCGCCGGTCCGCAGTGACCGCTTCCGCAGGACCCGACGCGGAGCGACCACGACGTCCAGACCCGCGCGCAGACCTCTCGCACCCGCGAGGGGTCTTTTTGCTTTCGGGCACAGCCCCCGACGAGCACGACCTCCGGACCGGCCGACGGCCCCCACAAGGGGCTCGGGACACCGGAGCGGCGCGCGAGATCCTGGACAGTGGAGCCGGGACGAGAAAACCGGCCAGAGCAGTACGAACCTCCCCGAACGGAGAACCAGGGGTCATGACCGAGGTCAGCCGCACCGACGACAGTTTCCACGTGTTCGACACCACGCTGCGCGACGGCGCCCAGCGGGAGGGCATCAACCTGACGGTGGCGGACAAGCTGGCCATCGCCCGGCACCTGGACGAGTTCGGGGTCGGCTTCATCGAGGGCGGCTGGCCCGGGGCCAACCCGCGGGACACCGAGTTCTTCGCCCGCGCCGCCGCCGAACTGGAGCTGGCGAACGCGCAGCTGGTCGCCTTCGGCGCCACCCGCCGGGCCGGCGGCCGGGCCGCGGACGACCCGCAGCTGGCCGCGCTGGTCAGCTCCGGCGCCCCGGTCGTCACCCTGGTCGCCAAGGCGCACGACCGGCACGTGGAGCTGGCGCTGCGCACCACGCTGGACGAGAACCTGGAGATGATCCGGGACAGCGTCGAGTTCCTGCGCGCCCAGGGCCGCCGGGTCTTCATCGACTGCGAGCACTTCTTCGACGGGTACCGGGCGAACCGCGAGTACGCCCTGGCGGTGGTCCGCACCGCGCACGAGGCCGGGGCGGACGTGGTGGTGCTCTGCGACACCAACGGCGGGATGCTGCCGGCCGGCGTCCGGGAGACCGTCGCCGAGGTCCTGGCGAGCACGGGCGCCCGGCTCGGCATCCACGCCCAGGACGACACCGGCTGCGCGGTCGCCAACACCCTGGCCGCGGTGGACGCCGGGGCCACCCACGTCCAGTGCACCGCCAACGGCTACGGCGAGCGGGTCGGCAACGCCAACCTGTTCCCGGTGGTCGGCGCGCTGGAGATCAAGTACGACCGCCGGGTGCTGCCCGCCGGCCGGCTGGCCGAGATGACCCGGATCTCGCACGCGATCGCCGAGCTGGTCAACCTGACCCCCTCCACCCACCAGCCCTACGTCGGCTACTCGGCCTTCGCCCACAAGGCGGGCCTGCACGCCTCCGCCATCAAGGTCGACCCGGACCTGTACCAGCACATCGACCCCGAGCGGGTCGGCAACACCATGCGGATGCTGGTCTCCGACATGGCCGGCCGCGCCTCCGTCGAGCTCAAGGGCAAGGAGCTCGGCTACGACCTCTCCACCGACCGGGACCTGGCCGGCCGGGTGGTGGCCAAGGTGAAGGAGCAGGAGAACCTCGGCTACACCTACGAGTCCGCCGACGCCTCCTTCGAGCTGCTGCTGCGCGACGAGGTGCGCGGCAGCCGGGACCGCTTCTACACCCTGGAGTCCTGGCGGACCATCAGCGAGCAGGGCCCGAACGGGATCTCCGGCAACGAGGCGACCGTCAAGCTCCGGGCCAAGGGCGAGCGCCGGATCGCGGTGGGCGAGGGCAACGGCCCGGTCAACGCGCTGGACCAGGCGCTGCGCACCGCGCTGGAGGGCATCTACCCGCCGCTGGCCACCTTCGAGCTGGTGGACTACAAGGTCCGCATCCTGGAGGGCCAGCACGGCACCGGCTCCAAGACCCGGGTGCTGATCGAGTCCACCGACGGCACGGCCACCTGGTCCACCGTCGGCGTCGCCGACAACGTGGTCGCCGCCTCCTGGCTGGCACTGGAGGACGCGTACACCTACGGCCTGATCCGGGCCGGGCTGGACCCGACCGAGTAGCCGGAGCGGGGCAGCGGGACGTGAGGCCCATGGACCGGAAGGTCCGTGGGCCTCACGTGTGCTCGTCCCCGGTCTGTCGGGTCTCTTCGCTCGGGTTCAGCGGAGTCGGGCGAGGAGGGCGTGTTCGACGAGGGTGATGAGGGCGCTCTTGGCG
>NZ_BNBY01000006.1:0-29833 GCF_014656195.1 Kitasatospora xanthocidica
GTGCTCACCTGCTGGCGGCTACGGCACCGAGTCTCTACGACTCAGCAAGTCCCATTAGGCGGCCTTGACGGCGGAGATGTCGAAGCTGAGCTTGACCTTCTCGCCGATCAGCACGCCGCCGGTCTCCAGGGCCGCGTTGTAGGTCAGGCCGAAGGCGGTGCGGTCCACGACCGTCCGGCCCTCGAAGCCGATCCGGTCGGCGCCGTAGGCGTCGGTGGCGCTGCCGGTGTACTCCAGGTCCAGGACCACCGGGCGGGTGGTGTCCTTGATGGTGAGCTCGCCGGTCATCCGGTAGGTGTCGTCGTCGATCCGCTCGGTGGAGGTGCTGCGGAAGCGGATCTCCGGGAAGGTGTCGGCGGCGAAGAAGTCGCCGGTGCGCAGGTGCTCGTCGCGCTGGGCCTGGTTGGTGTCGATGCTGGCGACCTTGATCACCAGGTCGGCCGAGGAGTTGTGCGGCGTGGCGCCGTCCAGGTGCAGCTTGCCGTCGTACTCGGTGAAGCGGCCCTTGACGTTGGTGACCATCGCGTGGCGGACCGAGAAGCCGATCTCGCTGTGCGTGGCGTCGATCGTCCAGTCGCCGGTCAGGTGGGACAGGTCCGGGCCGGCGGTGGTCGCGACGGCGACGGCGGGGGTGGCGGCGGTCTTGGTGCGGTTGAACAGGCCCATGGCTCCTCCTCGGGTTCGAAGCCATTTGTTTAGGCTTCAACTTCTTGGCTCCAGCGTACGTCGCTGTCGTTCAATTTTCAACCACGACTTTCGGGCGTTTCTTCCGAATTCGTCCGATCGG
Source organism: Kitasatospora xanthocidica (assembly GCF_014656195.1). GTDB lineage: Bacteria > Actinomycetota > Actinomycetes > Streptomycetales > Streptomycetaceae > Kitasatospora > Kitasatospora xanthocidica. The sequence goes on from NZ_BNBY01000006.1 coordinate 788, forward strand.
TCCGGCGGCTCCGGTCCGGCATGCCCGGCCCGACCGCCGCTGTCAGCCCTCCCGGTTAGGCTGCGAAGGACGGTCCCACCCGCCCGGAAGGCCCCCGATGTTCGTCCTGCACGCGCTCTGGCGGACGGACGGGCAGCTGGCGCTCTGGGCCGAGGACGCCCGCGCCCACCCCGGCACCGCCGAGCCGCAGCCCGACCGGCCCGCCCCGCGCGCCCACCCCTACGCCTGCCCGGCCGGTGAGCTGGCCGCCCTGCTCGGCGGCATCGGCCCGGGCCTCGGCTGGCTCGCCGGGCAGGCCCCGGAGCGCTGGGCCACCCTGCTGCTGCCCACCGTCGGAGCCGTCCCCGCGCCCTCGCCCGACCTGCCGGTCACCCCGCCGCGCGGCGGCGCGGTGCTCACCCCCTGGCGGGTGCCGGCCCTGCTCTTCGACGCGGGTGCCGCCGCCCAGCTGCTCGGCGAGGTCTTCGACCCGCACTGGGCCGTCGCCGACGCCGACCTGCCCGGCACCGGGCGCGTCGAGGTCGTCCACGGCCCCTCACTGCGCTGGCTGACCGGGGTGCACGACCTCGCCTGGCGCACGGTCGGCCGCGGCCGGGTACTGCCGCGGCCGGTGTCGGCCGACGGCCGCCCGCAGGCCCGCTGGCGGCCGGACCCCACCCCGGCCGGGCGCCGCGAGGCCGCCGCGCTGGCGGCGGGCTGCCCACCCGTCCTACTGGGGGAGTGGCCGCACGGCGGCGGCACCGGGGAGGAGCTGCTGGACGCCGCGCTGGGCGCACTGACGGACGCCGAGGTCCGGGCCGCCCTGGCCGACACCCCGCTCGCACCTCCCGCACCTCCCGCATCTCCGGCTTCTCCGGCCGGGAGCGGGGCCGCCCCCGGGGCGACCGTGGCCGAGCGCTGGCTGCACGCCCTCACCACCCCCGACGGCCTCCTCGGCGAGGTCCCGGCGGACGGCTTCGCCGAACTGCGCCGCCGGATCGCCGCCTGGTACGCGGCGGCCGAGCCCACCGACCCCGCGCTGCGGCTCTGCTTCCGCCTGGTCGAGCCGCTCGGCCCCGACGCCGACGACCCCGAAGGCCGGCCCTCCGACGACGCCTGGCGGCTGGAGTTCCTGCTCCAGGCCGTGGCCGAGCCGTCCCTGCTGATCCGCGCCGCCGACCTGCACGAGGGTGGGGCCGCGCACGCCGCCCTCGCCCGCCAGGCCGCCGACCCCCATGACGTCCTGGTCGCCGAACTCGCCCGTGCCGCCCACCGCTGGCCCGCCCTGGACGGGCTGCGCCACCGCTCCCGCCCGTCCGCCCTGCCGCTCGACCGGGCCGGCGCCCTGGACTTCCTGCGCACCGCCGCGCCCGCGCTCGCCGAGGGCGGCTTCGGCGTCCTGCTGCCCGCCTGGTGGCGCCGCCGCCCCCGGCTCGGGCTCGCCCTGCGCGTCACCACCCCGCCCGCGCCCGGCACGCTCGCGGTCGGCAGCCAAGTGGACCGGGACACCGTGGTCGCCTTCCGCTGGCAGGCCGCGCTCGGCCCGGACGGCACCCCGCTCACCGAGCGGGAGCTGGCCGAACTGGCCGCCGCCAAGCAGGGCCTGGTCCGGGTGCGCGGCACCTGGCTGGAGGCCGACCCGGCCCAGATCGCCGCCGCGCTCGCCTTCCTCGCCGACCGGCGCGACGGCGTGCTCGCCACCGCCGACCTGCTGCGGCTCGCCCTCGACCCGCAGGCCACCGTCGCCGGGCTGCCCGTCACGTCCGTCCGGGCGGACGGCCCGCTCGGCGACCTGCTCGCCGGGTGCGCCGACGCCGCCCCGGCCGACGCCGCCCCCGCCCCGGTGCTGCCGGCGGACTTCCGGGCCGTGCTGCGCCCGTACCAGGAGCGCGGGCTGGCCTGGCTGCGGACGATGTCCGGGCTCGGCCTCGGTGCCGTGCTGGCCGACGACATGGGCCTCGGCAAGACCGTCCAGACCCTGGCCCTGCTGGCCGTCGAGCGGGCCGAGCGGGCCGAGCAGGGGGAGGCGGGAGAGGCGGGCCCGACCCTGCTGGTCTGCCCGATGTCCCTGGTCGGCAACTGGCAGCGCGAGGCCGAACGCTTCGCCCCCGCCCTGCGGCGGTACGTCCACCACGGCTCCGGCCGGCTGGACGCCGACCGGCTCGCCGAAGCCGTACGGTCCGCGGACCTCGTCATCACCACCTACGGGCTGGTCCAGCGCGACTTCGCCGCCCTGCGCGCGATCCGCTGGCGCCGGGTGGTCGCCGACGAGGCCCAGCACATCAAGAACACCGGCACCGCGCAGTCCAGGGCGATCCGCGCGCTGCCCGTCACCGGCCACCGGATCGCGCTCACCGGCACCCCGGTGGAGAACCGGCTCTCCGAACTGCACGCCGTCCTGGACTTCGCCAACCCCGGCCTGCTCGGCCCCGCCGAGCGCTTCAAGGAGCGCTACGCGATCCCGGTCGAACTGCACCGCAGCCCCGAGCGCACCGCCGAACTCAGGCGCCGCACCGCCCCGTTCGTCCTCCGCCGGCTCAAGACCGACCCGGCGGTGGCCGCCGAGCTGCCCGCCAAGCAGGAGATGACCGTCTGGTGCAACCTCACCGCCGAACAGGCGGGCCTCTACCAGGCCGTGGTCGCCGACCTGCTGCGGCGGGTCGAGGGGATCCGGGGCGTGGAGCGGCGCGGCACGGTGCTGGCGGCGATCGGCAAGCTCAAACAGGTCTGCAACCACCCGGCCCAACTGCTGCACGACGGATCGGCGTTGGGCGACCGCTCGGGCAAGGTCGCCCGACTGGCCGAGCTGCTGGAGGAGGCGCTGGCCGAGGGTGACCGGACCCTGGTCTTCACCCAGTACGCCGAGTTCGGCGCGATGCTCCGCCCGTACCTGGAGCGCCGGCTCGGTGAGGAGGTGCTCTACCTGCACGGCGGCCTGGCCCGGGCGCGGCGCGAGGAGCTGGTCGAGCGCTTCCAATCCCCGGACGGGCCGGGGGTGTTCCTGCTCTCGCTGCGGGCCGGCGGCACCGGCCTCAACCTGACCGCCGCCAACCAGGTGATCCACCTGGACCGGTGGTGGAACCCGGCGGTCGAGGAACAGGCCACCGACCGCGCCTTCCGGATCGGCCAGCGCCGGGACGTCCAGGTCCGCCGCCTGGTCTGCGTCGGCACCGTGGAGGAGCGGATCGACGAACTCCTCGCCGCAAAGCGCTCGTTGGCCGAGACGGTGGTGGGTGAGGGGGAGCAGTGGCTCACCGACCTGCCGGTCGACGCCCTGCGCGAACTGGTCGCCCTCACCCGGGAGGACGCCGTCGCCGAGGAGGACGCGTGAGCGAACAGCCGGCCCCGATGGTCAACGTCGCCGCCTACTGGCGCGGCGACTTCACCCTGCGCCCGGCCCCGCCGGAGCCGGATCCGGAGGAGCCGGACGAGCCCTCGCTGCGCCGCCTCGGCCGCTCCGGCATCACCGTCCACGGCCGCGACCTCGCCGTCCTGCTCACCCCCGTGTACGAGGTCCTCCGCGACTGAGCGCCGCCGATACCGTGCGGTAGCGTCGCGAGGGTGACCGACACCCACGCCCCCCGGACGGACGGCCCGCAGCCGGCAGACGCACAGCCGGCCGACGCGCGGCTGGTCGACGCACAGCCGGCAGACGGACAGCCGGCCGACACGCGGCTGGTCGACTTCGAGCAGCACCGGCGGCTGGTCTTCGGCATCGCCTACCGGATGCTGGGCAGCGTCGCCGACGCCGAGGACCTGGTCCAGGACACCTGGCTGCGCTGGAGCCGGGTCACCGGCCCGGTCGCCAGCCCCGCCGGCTTCCTGGCCCGTACGGTCACCAACCTCGCCCTCAACCGGCTGGACTCGGCGGCCGTCCGCCGCGAGGCCTACGTCGGCCCGTGGCTGCCCGAACCGCTGGTCACCGAACCGGACGCGACCGACGGCGTCGAGCGCGCCGAGACCGTCTCGCTCGCCCTGCTGGTGCTGCTGGAGAACCTGTCCCCGCTGGAACGGGCGGTGTTCGTCCTCAAGGAGGCCTTCGCCTTCTCCTACCTGGAGATCGCCGAGGCCCTGGACCGCACCGAGGTCGCCTGCCGCCAGATCGGCAGCCGGGCCCGGGCGCACGTCCGCGCCCGCCGGCCCCGCTACGACGCCCCGCCGGAGCTGCGCCGCCGCGCCACCGACGAGTTCCTCGCGGCCTGCGTCGGCGGCGACCTCAACCGGATGCTCGAACTGCTCGCCCCCGACGTCACCACCTGGAGCGACGGCGGCGGGGTGATCCGCGCCGCGCTGCGGCCGGTCACCGGGGCCGAGAACGTGGCCCGCTTCACCCTCGGCGTGCTCCGGCAGCTGGGTGAGGGCGCCGCCGTCCACCCGGTCCTGGTCAACGGCGAGGCCGGTCTGCTGGTCACCGTGGACGGCGCGGTCGACTCCGTCTCGGTGTTCGACTTCGTTGAGGGGCCGGACGGCACGCCGCTGATCTCCGCGATCCGCGCCGTCCGCAACCCGCACAAGCTCGGCCACCTCGCCGGCCTCGCCCCCGCCGCCGACGCCGCCCCCGACCCCACTCCCGGAGCCGCCCCCGGCACCGACCGGGCTTGACCCTCGACCAGGTCGAGCCCGCAGAGTCACCGCCATGGAGAGCGAGCTGCACAGCATCGGCGAGCTGGCCCGCGCCAGCGGCCTCGGCGTCGGCACCCTGCGCTACTACGACGGCGCCGAGGTGCTCACCCCCGCCTGGGTCGACCCGCAGACCGGCTACCGCTGGTACCGGCCCGGCCAGCTCGCCGACGCCCGGCTGCTGGCCCGGCTGCGCCGGGTCGGCCTGCCGCTGGCCGGCATCCGCGCCGTGCTCGGCGCCGCGCCCGGCAGCGGCGAGGCCCGCCGGGTCCTCGACGCGCACCTGCGGCGGCTGGAGGACGGCCTGACCGACGCCCGCCGCGAGCTCTCCCTGATCCGCGCGATGACCGACCAGAGGGAGCAGCCGATGACCACCGGCCCCACCGACCCCACCGAGCTCCGCCTCACCGTTCCGGCCGAAGGCCTGGCCGCCGCCCTGGACGCGGTCCGCTTCGCGGTCGGCGGGGACCCGGAGGTGCCCGCGCTCGCCGGGGTGCTGTTCGAGCCGGACGGCCCGGTGCTGCGCCTGGTCGCCACCGACCGCTACCGGATGGCCCTCGCCGAGGTGCCCGCCGAGGGTGGTCCGACCGGGCACCCGGTGGCCGGGACGATCGTCCCGACCCCGCTGGTGGACGCCTTGCGCGCGCTGCTCGGCCCGGGCGCCGCCGAGGTCTCGCTCACCCTCGGCGGCGGCCGGGTCCGGGCCGAGGCGGGCGGGCACCGGGTCGAGGGCGCCGCCCTGGACTTCGACTACCCCGACCACCGGGCCCTGACCCGGCTCGAACCGGAGCACCGGATCACCCTGCCCGCCGCCGAACTGCGGGCCGCCGTCGAGGCCGGCACCACCCGGACCCTGCCCTCCGGCCCGCACGGCGCCGAGTGCGAGGTCACCGTCCTCACCCTCACCGGGGACGGCCGGCTGGCCGTCGCCACCGACCCGGCCGCCGAGGACTTCCGACTGGCCGTCAACCGGGACTTCCTGCTCGACGCCCTCGGCGCCGGCCGGCCGGAACAGCTCGTCCTCGAACTCGGCGGCCCGATCGCCCCGTTGGCCATCCGCACCCCCGGCCGGGCCGGTACCTTCTCGGTCCTGATGCCGGTCCGGCTCCCCGAGCCCCACGAGCTCCCCGAGCCGGCCGAGCAGTCCTGACCGTCCGAGCGGTCCTGACCGGCCGACCCGCGCGGGCCCCTGGGAGGATCGCCGCATGAGCCAGCACACCGGTCGCCCCGTGTCCGAGGTCCACGTCCCCGTCCCCGGCGGCGGCCGCCTGTGGGCGGAGCGCGGCGGGTCCGGCAGCCCGGTGGTGCTGCTGCACGGCTCCGGCATGGACTCCCGGCTGTGGGACGCCGTCCTGCCGGAGCTCGCCCGCCACCACGACGTGATCCGCTACGACGCCCGGGGCCTCGGCCGGTCCGACGAGCCGGAGCGGCCGTTCGACGACGTGGCGGACCTGCGCGCCGTGCTGGACCACTTCGGCCTGGCGAGGGCGGCGCTGGTCGGCCTCAGCATGGGCGGGGAGACCGCACTGGACTTCGCCCTCGCCCACCCCGACCGGGTCACCGCCCTGGCCCTGGTCGGCGCCTCGGTCAGCGGCCACGACTGGCCGCAGGACCCGGGGACCACCGCCTACGCCGAGGCCCGCCGCCGGGGCGACGCGGCGGCCCTGGCAGAACTGGAGCTGTCCGTCTGGGCCGCGATGGGGCGGACGGCGCCGGGCGGCGAGCTGATCGCGGCGATGGTCGAGGAGAACGCGGCCCGCCGCATCGTCAGCGAGCAGTACCTCACCGGCGCCCCGGGGCGGCCCGCCGAACCCCGCCTCGGCGAGGTCGCCGCCCCCACCCTGGTCGTCCACGGCGACCGGGACCACCCGGAGATCGCCGCGAACGCGCAACGGCTCGCCGCCGACATCCCCGGCGCCCACCGCCACCTCGTCCCGGCCGCCGACCACTACCTCCCGCTGCGCGCCCCCGACCGGCTCACCGCCCTGCTGCTCGCCCACCTGGCCGCCTGAACGGTCGCGCCACGGCGCTGAGGCACGCGCGCCGCGTTTGCTGGCGCTAGCACCCTGCTTGCATTTGCAAGCGGGGTGCTGCAGGCTGTTCGCATGGCCTCACTCAACGTCGGCTCGCTGGGCGAGTACATCCGGGAGCAGCGTCGCAACGCGCAGTACTCGTTGCGGCAGCTGGCGGAGGCCGCCGGCGTGTCCAACCCGTACCTCAGCCAGATCGAGCGCGGGCTGCGCAAGCCGAGCGCGGAGATCCTGCAGCAGATCGCCAAGGCGCTGCGGATCTCGGCGGAGACGCTGTACGTCCAGGCCGGGATCCTGGAGGAGCGGCGGGGCGAGGGCCTGGAGCTGCGGGCCTCGATCCTGGCCGATCCGCTGATCAACGAGCGGCAGAAGCAGGCGCTGCTCGCGGTCTACGACGCCTTCCTGAAGGAGAACGCCGCCCCGGCACCCGGTGCGGCGACCGACGGCCCAGCCATCCAGAACACCCACCGGGAGGACCGGTAACCATGCCCATCACCGACGAGATCAAGAAGACCCTCAGCGACCCGACCCCGCTGTACGCCCTGGCGGGCGCCGGGGACCTCGCGTACGAGAAGCTGCGCGAGGTGCCGGGCAAGGTCGAGGCGCTGGCGGCGGACCGCAAGGGTGCGCAGGAGAAGGCCACCGCCCGGCTCCAGGAGGCGCAGTCGCTGCTGGTCGCGGCGCCGGCCAAGGTCGGCGAGGCCGTCACCGCCCTGCCCACCGACCTCAAGTCGCTGCAGGAGCGCGCCCAGGGCTTCGCGCTGCAGCAGGTGGGCCGTGCGGTCGAGCTGGCGGTGAAGGCCAAGGAGACGTACGACGAGCTGGCCGAGCGCGGCAAGGTCGTGGTGGAGAAGGCCCGCCCCGGTGCGCCCGGCGAGTCGGCCGAGGTGGCCGAGGTGGAGTCGGCCCAGGCCGGGCCGGCCGAGGCCGAGCCGGTGGCGGAGGCCGACCCCGCGCCGGCGCCGAAGAAGTCCGCCCGGGCCCGGAAGGCCGGCTCCGCTGACGCGGAGTGAGCGGCGGTCCTCCACCGGGGGCACATCCGGTGAGCACGGAACGTTGACACCGTTGCGGACGGTGGTCGTGCCAGGATGGACGGCAGTCGCACGCGCCGGAATCGAGAGACAGAGGAGATCGTGATGGTCGGAGTGCTCCAGATTCTGGCCTTTTCCTACCTGAACCCGATCTGGTGGGCGACGATCGCCATCCTGGCCTACAAGCTGTTCGCCCTGGTCGACGCGGCCGTCCGCCGGGAGGACGCGTACCGGGCGGCGGACAAGAAGACCAAGGGGTTCTGGATCGCGATCCTCATGATCTCCTTCGGCTGGGACCTCCTGTTCGGGGTGAACTTCTTCACCGGGATCGGCACCCTGGCCGGCCTGGTCGCCTCGATCGTCTACGTGGTGGACGTCCGCCCCGCGATCCGGGCGCTGACCGGGGGCGGCGGCCGGAGCAACACCGGCCCGTACGGGTCCTGGTAGACCCGGCGGCGGACGACGCGACGGCCCGGGCGGGTGAACTCCCCGCCCGGGCCGTCGTATGTCCGGCGCCCGGTCGAGCGGCCGAGCCGCTGGGCCGTCGCCCGCCGCCCCGTCAGCCGAGGATCAGCTGCACCGGGTTGCGCTCCAGCAGCAGCACCGCCACGTCGTCGGTCAGCGCGCCGCCGTTCAGCTCCTCGACCTCGGCGATGGCGCTGTCGACCAGCCGCCCGCGGGTCAGCCCGGCGGCCTGGTGGTCGCCGATCAGGCCGGCGAGCCCGTCCTGGCCGAGCCGGCGGGAGCCGGCCCCGACCCGGCCCTCGATCAGCCCGTCGGTGTAGAGCAACAGCCGCCAGCCGGGCCGGAGTTCGATCCGCTGCGCGGGCCAGGCGGCCTCTCCGTCGTGGCACGGCAGCAGGCCGAGCGCGGGGCCGGCGAGGTCGGCGGGCAGGGAGAGGGGGTCGTGGTCGCGGCCGAGCAGCAGCGGGGCCGGGTGCCCGGCGAGGTAGAGCCGGGCGTTCTCGGCGGCGCCGAGCGAGTCGAGGTCGCTGCCGGCGCCGCCCGGCTCGATGACGACCATGCAGAGCGTCGCGAAGATCTCGTCGCTGCGCCGCTCGTGCTCCAGTACGTGCTGGAGGGTGGTGAGCAGGGCCTCGCCGGTGAGGCCCGCGAACACCAGGGTGCGCCACGCTATCCGGAGCGCGACGCCGAGCGCGGCCTCGTCCGGGCCGTGGCCGCAGACGTCGCCGATCACGACGTGGACGGTGCCGTCGTCGGTGCGCACGGCGTCGTAGAAGTCGCCGCCGAGCAGGGCGCGGCGGCGGCCGGGGCGGTAGCGCCGGGTGAAGGAGAGCCCGGCGCCGTCCAGCAGCGGGGTGGGCAGCAGGTGGCGCTGGAGGCGGGCGTTCTCCTGGCCGCGCAGTTCGGCCTCGACGAGCCGGCGCTGGGACTCGTCGGCGCGCTTGCGTTCGACGGCGTAGCGCAGGGCGCGGGCCAGCAGCGGGCCGTCCGTCTCGTGCTTGATCAGGAAGTCCTGGGCGCCGGCGGCGACGGCGGCCGCGCCGAGTTCGGCCCCGGCGGCGTCGGTGAGCACCACGACGGGGATGTGCGGGGCGCGCCGGAGCAGCTCGTGCAGGCCTTCCAGGCCGTCGGAGGTGCCGGGCGGCTGCGGGGGATCGGCGAGCGCGGTGAGGTCGAGCAGGACGCAGCCGAACTCGGAGCCGCGGGAGCGTCCGCGCCGGGTGGAGAGCGAGGGCTGGGCCAGCAGCGCGGTGGCCTGGCCGAGGCCGCGGGCCCAGTGGATCTCGATCGAGGTGCCGCTGTCGGCCGCCGCCGCCTTGATCAGCTGGGCGTCCGAGACGTCGTCCTCGATGACCAGCAGCCGCAGCGGCGTGCCGCCGTCGGCGGGGACGTCCTGGCCCGGCCCGGAGGGCGCCGCGGAGACGTGGGAGGGGTGGGCGGCGTGTGCCGCCCGGGCCGCCTGCGAGCGGGGGTGGGGTATCGGGGGAGCCGCCGTCGCCGGGCCGGTCGTCACCGGGCGGTTGCGGGCACGGCCGACCGGGGCGCCCTCGTGGGCCCCCGGCAGGTTCGCGGCACCAGGTGCCCGCCCGTCTCCCGTTGCGGGCATCGGTGGTTCCTCCCTTTCCCCGACTGCGTAACGGTCGACGTCCGTCCGCAGTGCCCGCCTGGCACCGTGCGTCGGGGAACTTCTCGCGACCATAACGTGATCTCCGGGGATTTCTTCGGCCGACCGGCGCCGTTGTGGTTATTGCCACGCCGGTGGCGGTGTGGTGATCGGACTCGGACGACGGCTCGAATGCCCGTCCCGGCGGCTGACGCGCGGGGCGGAGACGGGGGTATGTGATGGTGACGCGGATCACCCTGGTCGAGGGTGACATCACGGAGCAGCAGGTGGACGCGGTGGTGAACGCCGCGAACTCGTCCCTCCTGGGTGGTGGCGGGGTGGACGGTGCGATCCACCGCAGGGGTGGGCCGGAGATCCTGGAGGAGTGCCGCCGGCTGCGCGCCTCGCACTGGGGCAAGGGGCTGGCCACCGGGCGCGCGGTGGCGACGACGGCCGGACGGCTGCCGGCCCGGTGGGTGGTGCACACCGTCGGGCCGGTGTACCGGGCGGAGGAGTACGAGGAGCGGGCGGGGTTGTTGGCCTCCTGCTATCGCGAGTCGCTGCGCGTCGCGGCGGAACTGGGCGCGCGCACGGTGGCCTTCCCGGCCGTGTCGGCCGGGATCTACGGCTGGCCGCCGGCGGACGCGGCGCGGATCGCGCTGGCCACCGTCGCGGAGGTGCTGGACGGCGGTGACGCGGAGGCGGGCGCGGCGCTGGCGGAGGTGCGGTTCGTGCTGTTCGGGTCGGAGATGTACGGGGTGTTCGAGCGGGCCTGGCGGGAGCTGCTCGGGCAGGACGGCTGACGGCGGACGGCTGGGCGTGGTGCGCTCCGGGCGGCGTGTGGTGTCGCCGCTCGGTCGCGTCCCATGGTGGCGTGATGGGGCGTCAACACGCCAGAGATATTCGATAACTCGTTCGAGTGAATGCGCCGGGTCGCTCACCAGCTCCCGCCCGCGCCCGCCGCTCCGCGGCCACCTCGCCGCCGCTCCGCTTCCCCGCCGCCCGCTCCGCCGGTGCGGTCCCTACGGCGCGAGCGCCGACCAGGGCACCGTGACCTCGCCCTGCCGCCACCGCCCGCGCGCGTCCACCAGCGGCCAGCTGCCCGCCAGCGCCGTGCAGGCCGCCACCCAGCGCTGCCGGGCCCCGAACGCCCCGTACGGCGCGGCGGCCGCCCAGGCCCGGTCGAACTCGGTCAGGAAGGCGTGCACCGGCCGGCCCGGCACGTTGTGGTGGATCAGCGCCTTGGGCAGCCGTTCGGCCAGGTCGGAGGGGAGCGCCAGACCGCCGAGCCGGGCCGCGAAGGTCACCGTCCGGGGCCCCTCCGGGCCGAGCGCGACCCAGACGTGCCGCCGCCCGATCTCGTCGCAGGTGCCCTCGACCAGCAGCCCGTCCGGGGCGAGCCGGGCGCACAGCCGCTCCCAGACCCCGGCCACCGCCGCCTCGTCGTACTGCCGCAGCACGTTGGCCGCCCGGATCAGCTGGGCCGGCGCGCCGCCGTCCAGCGGCACCTCGAAGCCGCCGCGCCGGAAGGTGAGCAGCGGCGGTTCGGCGTACGGCAGCGCGGCCGCGACCCGCTCCGGCTCGATCTCGATCCCGACCACCCGGACGTCCGGCCGCACCGCGCGCAGCCGCGCGGCCAGCTCGACGGCCGTCCACGGCGCGGCGCCGTAGCCGAGGTCCACCGCCACCGGCGGGTGCCCGGCGGAGCGCAGCGTGCGGCCGAGGGTGTGGGCGATCCAGCGGTCCATCCGGCGCAGCCGGTTGGTGTTGGTGGTGCCCCGGGTGACGGTCCCCACCGGGCGCCCGGTCCGCCCACGGGAGGGCGCGGCGGTCGCGGGGTCGAAGGAGGCAGCCATGTCCAGAAGGGTAGTCGGGGCGCCGGAGTCAATGCGCTGACCTGGGGTGTTGCCGCCGCGCTCGGCCGGTGCGCCGGACCGGGGACGCTCGTGGGCCGGACCGGGAATGCCGGGAGCCACCCGCGCGGTTGGCACACTGGTGGTGATGTGTGCCCGGACGGGGCAGCGCACACCGGACAACGGGCGGCCCGGCGCGGACCGCCTCGACGGGCCGCACAGAGGAGGCTTCAGCCAGGTGATCCAGCACCCCGTCCGTTCGGTACGCCGTGCCCAGTCCGCCGTGCCCGCGCGCGGCCGGCTCCAGTCGCTCGTCCCGGGCCGCCGCCGCCCGCGCCGGATAGCGATGCTGAGCGTCCACACCTCGCCGCTGCACCAGCCCGGCACCGGGGACGCCGGCGGGATGAACGTCTACATCGTCGAGCTGGCCAAGCGGCTGGCGGACCTCAACATCGAGGTCGAGGTGTTCACCCGGGCGATCTGCTCGGACGACGCCCCGACCGTCGAGCTGGCTCCGGGCGTGCTGGTCCGGCACGTCACCGCCGGGCCGTACGAGGGCCTGGTCAAGGAGGACCTCCCGGCCCAGCTGTGCGCCTTCACCCACGGGGTGCTGCGGACGGAGGCGGGCCACCGCCCCGGCCACTACGACCTGGTGCACTCGCACTACTGGCTCTCCGGGCAGGTCGGCTGGCTGGCCGCGCAGCGCTGGGGGGTGCCGCTGGTGCACACCATGCACACCATGGCGAAGGTCAAGAACGCGGCGCTGGCCGAGGGGGACACGCCCGAGCCCGCGGCCCGGGTGATCGGCGAGACCCAGGTGGTGGAGGCGGCCGACCGGCTGATCGCCAACACCACCGAGGAGGCCGCCGAGCTGGCCCTGCACTACGCCGCCCGGCCGGACCAGCTGGCCGTCGTCCACCCCGGGGTCAACCTGGACGTCTTCCGGCCCGGTCCGGCGCGCTCGCGGGCCGCCGCCCGGGCCCGGCTCGGCCTGCCGCAGGACGCCGCCGTGCTGCTCTTCGCCGGCCGGATACAGCCGCTCAAGGCCCCGGACGTGCTGCTGGGCGCGGTCGCCGCGCTGCTGGCCCGCCGCCCGGAGCTGCGCGAGCGCCTGGTGGTGCCGGTCGTCGGCGGCCCGTCCGGCACCGGGCTGGCCCGTCCGGAGAGCCTGCACAAACTGGCCGCCCAGCTCGGCATCTCCGACGTGGTGCGCTTCCACCCGCCGGTCGGCCAGGAGAAGCTCGCCGAGTGGTACCGCGCGGCGACGGCCCTGGTGATGCCCTCGTACAGCGAGTCCTTCGGCCTGGTCGCGCTGGAGGCGCAGGCCTGCGGCACCCCGGTGGTGGCGGCCGCGGTCGGCGGCCTGCCGGTCGCGGTGCGGGACGGCGAGACCGGCACCCTGGTGCGCGGCCACGACCCGCGGGACTGGTCGTACGCGCTGGAGCCGTACGTCACCGACCCCGAGCTGGTGGCCCGGCGCGGTGCGGCGGCGGCCCGGCACGCGTCCGGCTTCGGCTGGGACACCGCCGCGGCGACCACCGCCGAGGTGTACGCCGGCAGCCTGGCCCGCCCGGCCGGCCGACTGGCCACCGCCCGGCGCCGGCTCACCTGAGGCCGGAGCCCGTCCCGGTCGGCCGTCGCGGGTGGGCCGAGGCTGCGCCCGCCGGGTACCGGCGAGTAACGTCACCCCCATGGCAATCCGCACCAAGGACGAGGCCCTGACCCTCCTGCGCACCGCCCTGGACGACGCCGGGGTGGCCTGGGAGCCGGCCGCCACCGACCCGCACACGCTGGTGGCGACCCTCCCGGGCACCCGGAAGCTGAGCACCACCTGCGCCCTGCGGGTCGGCGACCACACCCTGTCGGTGAACGCCTTCGTGATCCGCCGCCCGGACGAGAACCACGAGGCCGTCTACCGCTGGCTGCTGGAGCGCAACACCAGGCTGTACGGCGTGGCGTACGCGGTCGACGCGCTCGGCGACGTCTACCTGGCCGGCCGGCTGCCGCTGGAGGCGCTCGGCCCGGAGGTCGTCGACCGGTTGCTCGGGACGGTGCTGGAGAGCGCGGACACGCCGTTCAACACCCTGCTGGAGCTGGGCTTCGCCTCGGCGATCCGGCGGGAGTGGGAGTGGCGGACCAAGCGCGGGGAGTCCACCCGCAACCTGGCCGCCTTCGCCCACCTGGCCGGCCCGGACGCCGCCCGGGGCGACGCCCCGGCCGCCGACTGACCGAGCCCGCTCAGGCTCCCGCCGGGGCCTTCTCGGCCTCCGCCGCGGGCGCCGCGACCGCGACGACCTCGCCGGACCCGGCGCCCTCGGCGGCGCCGGTCCGTCCGCCCAGCACCACGTAGCCGACCGCGGCGACCGTGCCGCAGATCCCGCACGCGCCCCACAGCGCCCCGCCGCCGGCCCGCTCCAGCAGCACGCCGCCCACGGCCGGACCGAGGAACGAGGCGAGCGACCAGGAGAGCCCGTAGACGCCCTGGTAGCGCCCGCGGGCGTGGGTCGGCGACAGCTCGGCGATCAGGCCCATCAGGGTCGGGGTGTAGAGGATCTCCCCGACCGTCCAGACCGCCACCGTGAAGGCGTAGAACCACGCGGACGACCCGGCCAGGGCCGTGATCCCGAACCCCCAGCCGATGAACAGCGAGGCCGTCGCCAGCATGGCCGAGCGGCTGCGGTTCTCGACCCACCGGGTGAGCGGGATCTGCAGCAGCACGATCAGCAGCCCGTTCAGTCCGATGACCAGGCCGTACTCGGAGGACGTGATCCCCTGGCGGCCCATGTCCACCGCGAGGGTGGTGGAGCCCTGCTGCATCACCAGGGCGAGCAGCAGGGTGAGGCCGACCACGGCCATGAAGCGGCTGTCGCGGAAGACGGTGAGGAGGCCGACCGCCGGCTCGTCGGCCCGTCCGTCCGCCGGGGCGTCGGGCTTGGTCTCCGGGATCCTGAGGAAGATCACCACCGCGCAGAGCACCGTGGAGAGCGCGTCCAGCAGGAAGAGCGTCAGGTAGCCGTGGGTGGCGATCAGGCCGGCGACCGCCGAGGAGAGGCCGAAGCCCAGGTTGATCGCCCAGAAGTTCAGCGAGTAGGCGCGGACCCGGTCGGCGGCCGGGACGATGTCCGCGATGATCGCGGAGATGGCCGGCCGGGTGGCGTTGTTGCAGAACCCCACCAGGAAGGCCACCGCCGCGATCGCGACCTGGCCGTCGGTGAAGCCGAGCACGGCGGTGAACAGCGCGGTGCCGAGCTGGGCGGCGAGCAGGGTGGGCCGGCGCCCGATCCGGTCGGTCAGCACCCCGGCGACGATCGAGGCGATCGCCGAGCCGAGGCCGAACAGGGAGGCGACCAGGCCCGCGTAGGTGGGGGAGTACCCGCGGCTGCTGGTGAGGTAGAGCGCCAGGAAGGTGACCACGAAGGCGCCGAGGCGGTTGACCAGGGTCGCGACCCAGAGCCACCAGAACTGGCGCGGCAGTCCGCCCGCCGTCTCCTGGAGCATTCCTCGGAAGCGGGCGGTGACGGGCATGTGTGGGGCTCCCCGGGGCAGGCGTCCGCTGAGCGGCGCGGGCAGGCCCGGTCAGCCGACGCATGTAAGTGGCTGATGCGCGGGGCACACGTTACCCATCGGCCCAAGGTCCCCACCAGGGGTTTTCGGGCCTCCACTAAGCTGGGGCCCATGGCTGACACGACGTACCGACTCATCCTGCTCCGCCACGGCGAGAGCCAGTGGAACCAGAAGAACCTGTTCACCGGTTGGGTCGACGTCGACCTCAACGAGAAGGGCGAGAAGGAGGCCGCCCGCGGTGGCGAGCTCCTGGCCGCCGAGGGTCTGTTCCCGGACGTGGTGCACACCTCGCTGCTGCGCCGCGCCATCCGCACCTCGCAGATCGCCCTGGACAAGGCCGACCGCCACTGGATCCCGGTCAGCCGCAGCTGGCGCCTGAACGAGCGGCACTACGGCGCGCTGCAGGGCAAGGACAAGGCCCAGACCCTGGCCGAGTTCGGCGAGGAGCAGTTCCAGCTGTGGCGCCGCTCGTACGACACCCCGCCGCCGGTGCTGGCCGACGACTCCGAGTACTCGCAGGCCGGTGACGCCCGCTACGCCGAGATCCCGAGCGAGCTGCGTCCGCGCACCGAGTGCCTGCAGGACGTCGTCGAGCGGATGCTCCCGTACTGGTACGACGCCATCGTCCCGGACCTCGCCGCCGGCAAGACCGTCCTGGTCACCGCCCACGGCAACAGCCTGCGCGCGCTGGTCAAGCACCTCGACGGCATCTCCGACGAGGCCATCGCCGGCCTGAACATCCCGACCGGCATCCCGCTGGTGTACGAGCTGGACGCCGACTTCAAGCCGGTCGCCGCGGGCGGCCGCTACCTCGACGCGGACGCCGCCGCCGCGGCCATCGAGGCGGTCAAGAACCAGGGCAAGAAGTAAGCACGACAGCCACCGAAGGCCCCGCTCACCGGTTCGCCGGGGGCGGGGCCTTCCGCATGCCCGGCCGGCTCGCGGTGCGCTCCAACGGGCTTGCGGGGAAGGCGAGTTGGGCCATGGTAAAAGTGGTTCAGACCATTGACGGGCGGTGGTGGGGGCTCCTACCGTGAGAGCACCGGACCGGCGCCGGCGTGCCCCGGATCTCCCCGTCCCGGGCCCGCACCCCCACGTGCGCGTCCGCGCCCCGGCGCACTCTCCATCCACCCCCACGGAGGAGCACCATGCGCACACGTCACCTCGTCGGCGCGGTGGTCGCCGCGCTGGCGATACCGTTCACGCTCGCCTTCCCCGCGTCGTCCCACGGCTGGGTCACGACCCCGCCCAGCAGGGCCGCGCTCTGCGACGTGCACACGAGCGGCGTCCCCTGGGACTGCGGCGACATCCAGTGGGAGCCGCAGAGCGTCGAGGGCCCCAAGGGCTTCCCGGCCCTGGGCCCCGCGGACGGCACCATCTGCGCCGGCGGCAACGCGCGCTTCGCCGAGCTGGACGACCCGCACGCGGGCGCCTGGCCGACCACCCCGGTGACGGCGGGCCGGTCGCTCACCTTCACCTGGAAGTTCACCGCCCGGCACGCGACCAGCGACTTCCGGTACTACCTGACCAAGCCGGGCTACGACGCCGGCCGGCCGATCACCCGGGCCGACCTGGACCTCACGCCCTTCCTGACCGTCCCGTACGGCGGGAAGCAGGTGCCGGGCACACTCAGCCACACCGCCACCGTCCCGAGCGGACGGACCGGCCACCAGGTGGTCGTCGCGGTCTGGACGATCGCCGACACCGCGAACGCCTTCTACTCCTGCACCGACGTCAGGTTCTGACGCCGGGCTTGGGATTCGGGCCCGGGAGCCGCGCGCGGGCGCGACCGCGCGGGCCGGAGACGGCCGGGCCGGATGCGGACGAGGTGCACGGCCGCCGGAGCGCCGCGCCGTGCACCCGGCCGGAGTCCTCAGTGGCCGCCGCAGCAACCGCCGCTCGCGCCGCCGCACTGGCAGGGCGCACCGGACTGGCAGCCGCAGCCGCAGCCCGGGCCGCAGCCGCAGCCGGCGGCGAGGACGGGCAGCAGCTTCGGGGCGGGCGGCTCGACGGTCTCGCGGGCGGGGGCCGGGCGGGTCGGGTTGGCCTTCATCGAGCTGTTCCCTCCGTGAAGCGGGCACACTCCGGCGCCCGATACTTCGAGTGAAACCGCCGGACGGAGGGAGCGTCAACAGGCGCGCAGTGGTGGGACGCCCGGAGAACCGTGCGCCCGCACCACCCTCGCCACAGGTTTACTCACCCCTCGGGGTGAGCGGCCGTCGGGGCGGAGCTCACTCCGCCCCGATGGTCCCCACCGCCTCGGCCGCCTCGGTGGCGGCCACGAACTCGGCCACGTGCTCGCCGGTCACCAGGTACACCACGCGCTTGGCGACCGACACCGCGTGGTCCGCGAAGCGCTCGTAGTAGCGGCCGACCAGGGTGATGTCGACGGCGGTCTCGATGCCGTGGTGCCAGCGCTCGTCGATCAGGTGCGACAGCAGCTCGCGGTGCAGGGTGTCGATGGCGTCGTCGTCCTGCTCCATCTCCAGGGCCTTGTCGACGTCCTTGGTGGCGATGACCAGGCCGGCCTTGGCGACCAGGCGCTGGGCGAGCTGGCCCATCTCCAGGACGGTGGAGTGCAGGTCGCGCGGCACGGCGGTGTCGGGGTAGCGCATCCGCGCGACCTTGGCGACGTGCCGGGCGAGGTCGCCGCAGCGCTCCAGGTCGGCGCTCATCCGCAGCGAGGTGACGACGATGCGCAGGTCGGTGGCGACCGGCTGCTGGCGGGCCAGCAGGTCGATCGCCCGGTTCTCCAGCTCGTGGTGCAGGTCGTTGACCTTCTCGTCGGCGGCGATCACGCTCTCCGCCAGCGCCAGGTCCGCGTCGAGGAGGGCGGTGGTGGCGCGGCCGAGTGCGGAGCCGACCAGCCGCGCCATCTCGACCAGGTTGTCACCGATCGCATCGAGTTCCTCGTGGTACGCGTCGCGCATGTTCTCTCCTCAGTAGCTGTGTCGGTGGCGGTGCCGACCGGTCAGCCCGTACGACCGTACGACCGTACGTCCGTCGTCCGGGTGACCGCTGCTGGTGGCGCGCATCGTACGCGCACACCCGAGCCGGTGCCCGCTGTTCGGCACACCGAGCTCTCCCACACGGGCTGCCCGGGCAACTTTCCGACGCCCGGGCGACGATGCACGGCCGGTGCGGTGAATCGGCGGCCACACGAAGGTGAATTCTCGGCAACGCGTGGTCGATGCCTTGACCCAGACCTTGGGGACTGGCCTGGCCGTGCGCTTACGCTGGCCACATGGACGTGAACGTGGCCGCCGCCGCTGCCTGCGCCATAGCCGGGCTCGGTGTCGGCCTCACCGCCTCCATCGCCTTCCGTTGGAGCGAGCGCGAGCAGGCCAGGGGCAAGCAGAGCGGCACCAGCGGCAGAAACCACGGCCGGTACCAGGCACTGGGCACCGGCAACCCCGAGCCCCCGTTGCCGCCGGGGGTCGACACCGTGCTCTCCGTGCTGCGCTCCTGCGCGATCGTGCTCGGCGAGGGCGACGAGGTGGTCAAGGCCAGCTCGGCGGCGTACGCGATGGGCCTGGTGCGCGGCGGTGCCGTCGCCGTGGACCCGATGCTCTCGCTGGCCCGCGCCACCCGCCGGGACGGCGAGATCCGCCAGGTCGAGCTGGAGGTGCCCCGGCCGGGCGCGGCCCGCGCGGCCGAGCCGCTCGCGGTCTCCGTCCGGGTCGCCCCGCTGGGCTCCCGGCTGGTGCTGGTGCTGGTCGAGGACCAGACCGATCGGCGCCGGGTGGAGGCCGTCCGCCGGGATTTCGTCGCCAACGTCAGCCATGAGCTCAAGACCCCGGTCGGTGCCCTGTCGCTGCTCTCCGAGGCGGTCGTGGACGCGTCCGACGACCCGGAGGCGGTGCAGCGCTTCGCCGGCCGGATGCAGGTCGAGGCCGCCCGGCTGGCCAGCCTGGTCCAGGAGATCATCGACCTCTCCCGGGTCCAGGACGACCGGCTGATGGTCGACCCGGAGCCGGTCGCGGTGGACGAGCTGATCGCCGAGGCGATCGACCGCTGCCGCCAGCAGGCCGCCGCCAAGCAGATCCTCATCGCGGCGGGCGGCATCGCCGGCCTCTACCTGCACGGCAACCGCGGCCAGCTGGCCGCCGCGCTCGGCAACCTGGTCGAGAACGCCGTGAACTACAGCCCGCCGCGCACCCGCGTGGCGATCGCCACCCGCCGGATCTCCAGCGCCGCGGCGCTCGGGGAGGCGGACGGCGAGCTCATCGAGATCTCGGTCACCGATCAGGGCATCGGCATCTCCGAGAAGGACCGCGAGCGGGTCTTCGAGCGCTTCTACCGCGTCGACCCGGCCCGCTCCCGGGCCACCGGCGGCACCGGTCTCGGCCTCTCCATCGTCAAGCACGTGGCCGCCTCGCACGGCGGCACCGTGTCGGTGTGGAGCGTCGAGGGGCAGGGTTCGACCTTCACCGTCCGCCTGCCCGCCGGGCAGGCGCCCGGCGACGACGACCTCGATGACGACGGCCTCGACGACGACGTCGACGGGGCCGGCGGCGACCTCCACGACGATGCCGACCGGACCGACGCCGACCGGACCGACGCCGACCGGGCCCACCGCGAGCCGGACCACGAGCCGGACGCCGCCGGCCCCGCCGCGGCACCCCGAACCCTCACCACGGGCCGCACGGACCGCACGGACCGTACCGACCGTTCGCTCCCCACCCGGGAGCGGGAACCACACCTGTCAGACACAACCCCGCAGCTTGCCCCGGAGGCCTGATCGTGACCCGAGTACTGGTGGTCGAGGACGAGGAGTCGTTCAGCGACGCCCTCTCGTACATGCTCCGCAAGGAAGGCTTCGAGGTGGCCGTCGCCGCCACCGGCCCCGACGCCCTGGAGCAGTTCGAACGCAACGGCGCGGACCTCGTCCTGCTCGACCTGATGCTGCCGGGTCTGCCCGGTACCGAGGTCTGCCGCCAGCTCCGGGTGCGTTCCAACGTCCCCGTGATCATGGTGACCGCCAAGGACAGCGAGATCGACAAGGTCGTCGGGCTGGAGATAGGCGCTGACGACTACGTCACCAAGCCGTACTCCACCCGGGAGCTGGTCGCCCGGATCCGCGCGGTGCTGCGCCGCCGCGGCGAGGACGGCGGGGCCGGCGAGAACGGCAACGGCCCGGGCGCCCTGGAGGCGGGCCCGGTCCGGATGGACGTCGACCGCCACGTGGTGACCGTGGACGGCGCCAAGGTCGACCTGCCGCTCAAGGAGTTCGACCTGCTGGAGATGCTGCTGCGCAACGCGGGCCGGGTGCTCACCCGCATGCAGCTGATCGACCGGGTCTGGGGCGCGGACTACGTCGGCGACACCAAGACCCTGGACGTCCACGTGAAGCGCCTGCGGGCCAAGATCGAGCCGGACCCGGGCGCGCCGCGCTACCTGGTCACGGTCCGCGGCCTCGGCTACAAGTTCGAGCCGTAAACCGCGGGAGCGCGCCACACGCGCAGGCCCCCTCCGGCAGCAGCCGGAGGGGGCCTCCGCGTTGCTCCCGGCGGGCCCGTCCGGGCCCGCCGGAGGCGGGGTACGGCGTCAGTGGGCGGCCGGGACCGCCGGGGTGGTGGCGCCGGCCGGAACGGCGGCGCCGGTGGCCGGGGTGCCGGTGACGGGGGCGCCCGGGGTGGCGGTGGCACCGGGGGTGGTGGCACCGGCGGTCGGGGCGCCCGCGGCGGGAGAGGAGCTCTTGACGGGCGTGGCGCTCGCCGACGGGGTCGGGCCGTAGCCCTTGTAGAGGCCCTTGCCGTCCGGGCTCACGCCGGCCTGGGCCTCGACCTTCTGGCCGTCCTTGAAGGTGAAGGTGGTGGGGGCGAAGCCACCGACGTGGACGGAGGCGGAGGCGACGCCGGCGGTCGGGTTGCCCTGGCCGCCGATCGCCACCGAACCGCCGGCCGGCACCACGATGCCGGTCAGCGGGGCGCCCGCGGCGTCCGCGAAGGTGGCGGTGGAGGTGCCGACCGTCACGGACTGCAGCTCCGCCGGGGTGTTCGCGGTGTTGGCGATGTTGACCACCACGTTGGCGGCGCCGGAGTAGTCGCCCGAGGTGCCCTCCCCGGTGACGATCACGATGTTGTTCAGCCGAAGGTTCGTCCCGAGGGTTGCCGCCGCGTTGTCCGGCTTGATCTGCAGGGTGTCCGGCGTGTTGCCGGCTGCGCAGGAGGACAGCGAGGCGATGGCGATGGCGGCGATGGCGGCGATGCTGCCGCGTCGAAGGCTGCGGCTCACGGCGGCGGCTTCTCCTAAGTCACGTGTCGGTAGGTCAGGTCTCAGATTATCGACCTCACTTATGCCGTCCTCACGGGGTGGTCCCCGTGTCGCACTCCCGGGGCCCGCCGGGGGCCGTCCGGCGGTACACCCGCCATGTCCCGGTCACGACGCGGACAAGCTTCGACCAAGATCGAATAACGATTGGGTCGCGACCGGAAAAGAGGTGAAAGCTCAAGATCCAATCATGGTTGCGGGGGTGTTGCGCAAGGGTTTCGCCGAACCCCGGAACCGCCTCCGACCTGCGGGAAGCCCCCCTCGAACACCGGTCGCAGCACGTCATGGGGGTGCTTGTCAAGCCCCGAGACCTGCCCTGACCTGCGAAAACGCCCTTCGGGTGCGCCGAGAAGCGTGTTATTCTGGAAAGCCACGGAAGGGGTCCTGTCACATGACGTTCAAGGTTGGCGACACGGTGGTCTACCCCCATCACGGGGCCGCACTGATCGAGGCCATCGAAACTCGCCAGATCAAAGGTGTGGACAAGACCTACCTGGTGCTCAAGGTGCAGCAGGGAGACCTGACGCTCCGCGTGCCCGCCGAGAACGCGGAGTTCGTCGGCGTGCGCGATGTAGTCGGCCAGGAGGGTCTGGACCGGGTCTTCGAGGTGCTGCGCGCACCGTACACGGAAGAGCCGACCAACTGGTCCCGTCGCTACAAGGCGAACCTGGAGAAGCTCGCCTCGGGCGACGTTATCAAGGTCGCCGAGGTTGTGCGCGACCTCTGGCGTCGCGAGCGCGAGCGCGGCCTCTCGGCCGGCGAGAAGCGGATGCTCGCGAAGGCGCGCCAGATCCTCGTCAGCGAGCTCGCGCTGGCGGAGAACACCAACGAGGACAAGGCGGAGACGCTGCTCGACGAGGTCCTCGCCTCGTAGCGCACGCGCCACCGCAGTGCAGTCGGGCTTCCGCCCAACGCCCACAGCGCCCGGTGCCGGCGCGCCGCTCCTCGGACGAACAGTCCGGGAGTGGTGCAGTGGCACTCCGGGCGCTGAGGCGTGTCCGGACGACACCTCGCGCCCCGAGCCGGTCCAGGCCTGCAAGACCGTTTCTGCACCCGCTCTCCCGTGGAACTTCCATGGAGTGCGGGTCGTGCGGAGCTGTGCGGCGGGTAGTGGGACCGTGGTTCTTCGGAAGGGGCCCGGTGCGCCCGCCGGGCACGCCATGGCCATACCCACTTCGCCGAAGGAGTGAAACCTGAACGCGTCAGCAGCAGTCGCAGCAGCAGTGGTGCCCGCCGCCGGACGCGGTGAGCGGCTGGGGCCAGGGGCCCCGAAGGCCCTGCGGGAGCTGGGCGGTGTGCCGCTCCTGGTGCACGCCGTCCGGGCGCTGGCCCGCAGCCGGGCGGTCGGCCTGGTCGTGGTCGCCGCACCCGCCGACGGGGTGGCCGAGGTGGTCGCCCTGCTGGACAGCCACGGGCTGGACGACAAGGACATCCGGGTGGTGGCCGGCGGCGCGACCCGCCAGGAGTCGGTGCGCCTCGGCCTGGCCGCGATCCCGGAGGACGTCGGGATCGTCCTGGTGCACGACGCGGCCCGCCCGCTCGTGCCGGTCGAGGTGGTGGACGCCGTCGCGGCCGCCGTCCGGGCCGGGGCCCGGGCCGTGGTGCCCGCGGTGCCGCTGGCCGACACCGTGAAGCGGGTCGAACCGAACCCGGGCCACCCGGAGCCGGTGCTCGACACGCCCGAGCGGTCCACCCTGCGCGCGGTGCAGACCCCGCAGGGCTTCGACCGCGCCACCCTGGTCGAGGTGCACGCCAAGGCGCTGGCCGAGGAGAGCGCGGGCACCGCCGACGCGCCGCCCGTCACCGATGACGCCGGCCTGGTCGAGCGCTACGGCGGCCAGGTCGTCGTGGTGCCCGGCCACGAGGAGGCGTTCAAGGTCACCCGTCCGCTGGACCTCGTGCTCGCCGAGGCCGTACTCGCCCGCCGGAGGGCCGCCGATGCCTACTGACCCACAGCTCCCCCTGATCCCCCGCGTCGGGATCGGCACCGACGTGCACGCCTTCGAGGCCGGCCGCCCGCTCTGGGTGGCCGGGCTGGAGTGGCCGGACGCCGGGGTCGGGCTCTCCGGGCACTCGGACGCCGACGTGGCCGCGCACGCCGCCTGCGACGCGCTGTTCTCGGCCGCCGGGATCGGCGACCTGGGCGCGCACTTCGGCACCGACCGCCCGGAGTGGGCCGGCGCCTCCGGGGTGAAGCTGCTCGGCGAGGCGGCCCGGCTGGTCCGCGAGGCCGGCTTCGAGATCGGCAACGTCGCGGTCCAGGTGATCGGCGTCCGGCCGAAGATCGGCAAGCGGCGGGCCGAGGCGCAGGCCGCGCTCTCGGAGGCGGCCGGCGCCCCGGTCTCCGTCTCCGGCACCACCACCGACGGGCTGGGCCTGACCGGCCGGGCCGAGGGGCTGGCCGCGATCGCCACCGCCCTGGTGTACGAACGGCGTTGAGTCCGGCGGGGCGGTGAGGGCGCGGGCCGGTGGGGTGGTCGGTGGAGCGGCCGGAAGCGTGTCCGGAAGCAGGTCGGGAAGAAAACCGCGTCTGACGGGTGTTCACCCGGTGGCGCGGGGGCCCGGGTCGGTACTGTCGGCTCGGGCCCGCGCGGGGCTTCCCCTCGGGCCGTGACCGCCGCGACGAGATGAGGTTTCGCCACGATGACCACCCAACTCTCCGACCGCGCCAAGGCGCTGATCGACGGCAAGAGCTTCGCCGTGGTCTCCACCGTCCAGCCCGACGGCAGCCCCCAGTCCTCGGTGGTCTGGGTCAAGAGGGACGGCGACGACATCCTCTTCTCCACCGTCGAGGGCCGCCGCAAGCACCTCAACCTGGTGCGGGACCCGCGCGTCTCGATCCTGCTCAACCCGGCGGACAGCCCGTACGAGTACCTGGAGGCGCGCGGGGAGGTCAGCATGACCACCGAGGGCGGCCGGGAGCTGATCGACGAGCTGGCCGCCAAGTACCGCGGGGTGGACAAGTACACCTGGGACGGCCCGGACGACGTCCGGGTGATCGTGCGCCTCAGCCCGCGCAAGGTGGTCGGCAGCATCTGACCTTCCCGCCGGCTTCCCGCCGGCTTTCCGCCCGCGACCTGCCCTTCCCCGGGATCACAGCACCGTTGTCCCGGGGAATGTGGCGGGGCACCCCCCACTTCCCACTACGCTTGACGCTGTGAGCATTCGTCTGTACGACACCAGCACCCGACAGGTACGCGACTTCGTCCCGCTTGTACCGGGTTGTGTCTCGATCTACCTGTGCGGCGCTACCGTCCAGTCGGCGCCTCACATCGGGCACATCCGTTCCGGGCTCAACTTCGACATCATGCAGCGGTGGTTCGCCTACCGCGGCTACCAGGTGACCTTCGCCCGGAACGTCACCGACATCGACGACAAGATCATCGCCAAGGAGCGCGAGCTCGGCACGCCGTGGTGGCAGATCGCCTACGAGAACGAGCGCGCCTTCAACGACGGCTACGACGCGCTCGGCTGCCTGCCGCCGACGGTGGAGCCGCGGGCCACCGGGCACATCCCCGAGATGATCGAGATGATGCAGGGGCTCATCGAGAAGGGCCACGCCTACGCGGCCGACGGCAACGTCTACTTCGACGTGAAGTCCTACCCGGACTACCTCGAGCTCTCCAACCAGAAGCTCGACGACCTGCGCCAGCCGAGCGGCGAGGGTGAGACCGGCAAGCGGGACCAGCGCGACTTCGCGATGTGGAAGGCCACCAAGCCGGGCGAGCCGAGCTGGGAGACCCCGTGGGGCCGCGGCCGTCCGGGCTGGCACCTGGAGTGCTCGGCGATGGCCCACAAGTACCTGGGCCCGGCCTTCGACATCCACGGCGGCGGGCTGGACCTGATCTTCCCGCACCACGAGAACGAGATCGCCCAGTCCAAGGCGTACGGTGACGCCTTCGCCGCCTTCTGGGTGCACAACGCCTGGGTCACCATGGCCGGCGAGAAGATGAGCAAGTCGCTGGGCAACTCGGTGCTGGTCTCCGAGATGGTCCGGGCGTGGCGGCCGATCGTGCTCCGGTACTACCTGGCGGCCCCGCACTACCGCTCGATGATCGAGTACAGCGTGGACTCGCTGCGTGAGGCCGAGGCCGGCTTCGGCCGGATCGAGGGCTTCGTCCAGCGCGCCGTCGAGCGCTGCGGCACGGTCGACGCGGCGCCCGAGGTGCCGCCGGCCTTCGCCGAGGCGATGGACGACGACTTCGGCGTCCCGCAGGCGCTGGCCATCGTGCACACCGCCGTCCGCCAGGGCAACAGCGCCCTGAACGCGGACGACAAGGAGAGCGTGGTGGCGCGACTGGCCGAGGTCCGTGCGATGCTCGGTGTACTGGGCCTCGACCCGCTCGACCCGCAGTGGGCCGGGACGGAGCGCGGTGAGACTGGGACACTTAAGAGCATGCACGGTGTGGTCGACTCGCTGGTCCGCCTGGTCCTCGACCAGCGGCAGGCGGCGCGCCAGCGCAAGGACTTCGCCACCGCGGATGCCATCCGCGACCAGCTCGGCCTGGCCGGGCTGGCGATCGAGGACACCCCGTCCGGCCCGCGCTGGACGATCAACAGCCAGTAACCCCATCTGACGATCGGGGTGATGGGTGGGCCGTACCGGACCGGTGCGGCCCTCCCGCATGACGTACGCATGCCGTCGGCCGCCGCCGGGACAGACCGGGGCGGCGAGGGCATGCCGGACAGACAGGAAGTACAGCCATGGCCGGCAACAGTGCACGCAGGAACCGCCGCAACCCCGGATCGAAGAAGGGTGCGTCTGTCGGTACCGGCGGCCACAGCCGGAAGGCGCTCCAGGGCAAGGGCCCGACCCCGCCCGGGGAGGAGCGCAAGGGCCACCCCAAGCAGCGGGCCGCCAACGCCGCGATCAAGCGCGAGCGGGACGCCAAGGCCCGGGCCGGCATGCGCCGGGCCGGTGCCGGCGGTCGCGGCGGTCGCGGCGGCGCGGGCAGCGCCGAGCTGGTCTTCGGCCGCAACTCGGTCGTCGAGGCCCTCCAGGGCGACGTGCCGGCCAACGCGCTGTACGTCCAGCAGTTCATCGACACCGACGACCGGGTCCGCGACGCCTTCCAGGCCGCCAACGACCGCGGCATCCCGCTGATGGAGGCCCCGCGCCCGCAGCTGGACCAGATGACCGGCGGGATGAACCACCAGGGCCTGGTGCTCCAGGTCCCGCCGTACGAGTACGCGCACCCGGACGACCTCCTGGTCGACGCCTCCGACGCCGGCCAGGACGCGCTGATCATCGCGCTGGACGGCGTCACCGACTCGCGCAACCTCGGCGCCGTCGTCCGCTCCGCCGCCGCCTTCGGCGCGCACGGCGTGGTCATCCCCGAGCGCCGCGCGGCCGGCATGACCGCCGGTGCCTGGAAGACCTCCTCCGGTGCCGCGGCCCGGCTGCCCGTCGCCCGGGCCACCAACCTGACCCGCACCCTGGAGGCCTACCAGAAGGCCGGCCTGATGGTGGTCGGCCTGGCCGCCGACGGCGAGGCCGAGCTGGGTGACCTGGAGCTGCTGACCGGCCCGGTCGTGATCGTCGCGGGCAGCGAGGGCAAGGGCCTGTCCCGGCTGGTCTCGGAGACCTGCGACATGCGGGTGCGGATCCCGATGTCCGGCCTGACCGAGTCGCTGAACGCCGGTGTCGCGGCGGGCATCGTGCTGTACGAGGCCGCGCGGCTGCGCGCCAAGCGCTGAGTGCTGATCGGTCAGTGCTGATCGCTGGGCAATGATCGCTGAGCGCTGAGCACGTTCGACGGGCGGGGCGCAGGCGATCTTCCGTATTGCCCGCAATTCGAGTGAAAGGCGATCGGGCCCGACCGGGTCCGATCGCTTTTTTCATGATCACTTCAAGTGTGCGCCGGACATCCACCCGGGAGAGTGTCCTAAGCGGCCGTCACCCGGTTAGACGGGCGTGGACACCAGAACACCTCGGCGCCCCCTGTTCGGCGGCGGCAGCACCGGGATAGACGCGGGCCCCGGCCTCAACACCGTGAAGGTGGAGTCGGACCCCGCGCGGCTCAGCATCACCCAGGCGAGCTTCCGACTCCGGCTCGGCGCCCCGGTGGCGCCGCTGATCGAGGCTCCGGCCGGACTGCTGTCCACCGGCGCCGCGTTCGGCGACCCGTACGCCAACCAGGGCCTGATCCGCCGTCCGCTGGTCACCCCGCAGGTCGTCGTCCCGGCCTCCGCCGTCCCGGCGCTGGCCGGGGCCGGAGCCGGCGGTGCGCCGCGCCGCAAGGGCCGGGTCACCGCCGTCACCTGGACCGGCCAGGCACCCCCCGGCGACCTCGCCGCCACCCAGCTGCTGGAGGCGGTGCGCCAGGGCGGAACCCCGGCCCGCGGCGGCGTCGGCGTCGGCCTGGCCGAGGCGGAGACCCAGGTCATCCCGTCCCTCGCGGGCGCCCGGACCGTCCCGCGCCAGCCCCGCGAGGGCGACGGCACCGCCACCGACGCGGGCGTCGGCCCGGTCGGCGAGCCGCACGGCTGGACCCCGAGCGGCGAACTGCCCGAGGTCTCCGCCACCGACGCCGAGGGCAAGCAGCCCTGGTACCCCGGCCGCCGGGTCGACCTCGGCCTGGTGCTGCTGCCGCTGCGCGCCGTCCTCGGCTCGCTCTCGGTCTACGCCGGGTTCAGCAAGCTCTGCGACCCGGTGTACTTCGACGGCGGCGAGCGCGGCTCGATGATGCGCTGGCTCTCCTCGCTGCACCCCTGGAAGGTCGCCGAGCCGCTGCTGGCCTTCGCCATGGCGCACCCGGTGGGCGCCGGGCTGGCGGTGTCGTTCATCGAGATCGTGGTCGGCGTGCTGACCGTCCTCGGCCTCTGGCAGCGGCTCGCGGCCGGGGCGGCGATGGCGCTCTCCGCCGCGCTGCTGTTCACCGTCAGCTGGCGGGCCGTACCGGTCTACGACACCCCCGACCTGATCTTCCTCGCGGCCTGGAGCCCGCTGCTGATCGCCGGGGCGCCGTTCGCCTCCCTGGACGGCCGGCTCAACCTGGAGGCCTGGCGGCGGTACGGCGCCGACGCGCCCCGCGCACTGCGCCGCCGGGTGCTGCGCCGGGGCACCGTGGTCACCACCGTCGTCGTCGGCCTGACCCTGCTGCTCGGTTCGATGCTCGGTGCGGCCGTCCGCACCGGCGCCCGGGCGCACCAGGCACCGACCCGTCCGGCCACCGACTACGGCACCCCGGTGTGGCCGTCCGGCGGCCCGTCCGGCGCCCCGGGGGGCAAGGGCCCGTCCACGTCGTCGCCCTCGCCCACCGCCCCGCGCCCGGCCACCCCGACCCCGAGCGCCGGTACGCCGTCCGCCGCCCAGAGCGCCAAGCCGGCCACCCCGACGCCCAGCGGCAAGGGGCACTCCGGCAAGCCGGAGGCCGGGACCGGCTCCTCCCCGGCCCCCGCCGCCCCGTCCGCCGGGGGCGGTCCCGCCCCCGCCCAGCGCAGCACCCCGGGCCCCGGCGGCTCGGGCCCGGCGCCGAAGACCAGCCCGAGCTCCGGCTCCGGACTGCTCGGCGGGGTGCTGGGCAGCGCGCCGCTGGCCGACCTGTCCGGCGGCACCCGTTCCACCCGCCCGGGGGCGCCTACGGCGACCTGAGGGCCCTGACACGCCGGTCGGCCGGGTGCTCCCC
>NZ_BNBY01000006.1:29868-32675 GCF_014656195.1 Kitasatospora xanthocidica
GGGGGAGCACCCGGCCGACCGGCGTTGTGCTTGCTGCTGCGGTGTTACGGCCGCGTCGTCACACGGGGGTCCGCCCGGCACCGGAGGCGAGCTCCTTGGCGGCCTCGGTCAGGTCCTTGGCGGTGTCGATCGCCCGCCAGTACACGCCCTGCGGCAGCTGGTAGCCCGCCAGCCGCTTGCCGCGCGCCAGCTGCGGGAAGGTGGTGCGCTCGTGGTCGCCCACGTCCGGCAGCAGCTCGGCGAACTCCGGGCTGAACACGTACAGGCCCGCGTTGATCAGGAAGGGCGAGGGCGGCGCCTCGATGAAGTCCAGCACGTTGCCGAACTGGTCGGTCTCCACGGCGCCCCACGGGATCCGCGGCCGGGCCAGCGCGAGCGTCGCGACGGCGTCCCGCTCGTGGTGGAAGGCGGCCATCTCGCGCAGGCTGAAACGGGTCCAGATGTCGCCGTTGGTGGCGTACCAGGGCTCCTCCGGGCGGGGCAGCGCCCTCGCCGCGTACTTGAGCCCGCCGCCGCGCCCGAGCGGCTCCTCCTCGACCACCGTGCGCACCCGCAGCGGCAGGTCCGCCTTGTCCAGCCACTCCTCCAGCACGTCGGCGAGGTGCCCGCAGGAGACCACGACGTCGGTGACGCCCTCGGCGGCGAGCCAGGCCAGCTGGTGGCCGAGGATCGGCGTGCCCGTCCCAGGGATCTCGACCAGCGGCTTCGGACGGTCGTCCGTGTAGGGCCGCAGCCGGGAGCCCTGGCCGCCGGCCAGGATGACGGCCTGGGTGACCGGCGTCGAGGTCGGCCGGGGCGGGTGGGGCTGCGTGCCGCCGAGGGGCTGCGCGGGGTTCGACGGCTGCGCCGGGTTCGAGGACGGCGCGGGGTTCGAGGACGGCGCAGCGGGCGGGGACGCGTGGTCGGCGGTGATGCCGGAGCCAGCGGTGGGGCCGGAGTCAGCGGTCATGCCTGAACAATAGGCCCGCCGCCCCGGCCGTGGCCCGTACGGGCGTCAGCCCACCACGCCGGCCGAGAACGAGCCGTCGCAGACCGGGCGGGCGAAGGAACGGGCCCGCTGGACGTCGCCCTGGTACTTGCGCACCGCCGCCTTGCCCAGCTCGGTGGCCAGCGAGGTGCAGTACGGCGTCAGCGAGGGCTGCTCGCGCATCGAGCGCTCCAGCAGGTCCAGCGCGGCGGACGGGTTCTTCGCCCGCAGCTCGTCCAGCAGGGCCACCCGCAGCGACTCCTGGGGGGCGAGCCCGTCGGCCGTCCTGGCCGCGGTGGTGGAACGCCCGATCCCGGCGCCGTCCCCGCTCGACGCCGCCACGACCTGCTGGTCGAGACCGGTCGGCGGGGCCCATGGGACCCGGGTCACGGCGAGGGTGCCGGTGGTCACCAGGACGACCGGCAGGGTCAGGGCGACGGTCTGGCCGATACGGCGCACAAGCTGCTTCACCCTCAGGAGAGTAGCGGTGGGTGCGGGCCGGATCGCCCTCCGTTACACCATCGAGTGACACGGTGTCCGGGTTCGTCCCCGCGCCGTGTTGACGCGGGGGTGTACGGAGGGAGCCCGCCGGACCGGGAGTGGTCCGACGGGCTCCGTCGTGTCCGTCGTCAGCCGCGCGGGGCGGCCTCGGGTTCGGCCGTGGGGCGGCCAGGGGCCGGCCGCGCGGGGTGGCCGGGCCGACCGGGCGTCGCGTCAGTCGCAGACGCTCAGGCGCACACCGCTGCCGGTGGCGAAGACGTGGGTCTCGTTGGCGATCGGCACCACGTGGATGGTCTCGCCGCGGGCCGGGATCTGACGGCCGGGCACGCGGACGACCAGGTCCTTGTCCTCGCCGCCGATCTTGGTGGTGCCGTAGACGAAGCCGTCCGAGCCGAGCTCCTCGACCACGTTCACCGTCACCGCGACGCCCTCGATGCCACCCGCGGGGACGATCTGGAAGTGCTCCGGGCGGACGCCGACGGTCACCGTCTTGTCCGAGCCCGCGCCGACCAGGTTCTCGCGGGAGATGTTGACGACCGAGCCGCCGAACTTCACGCCGCCGTCCACCAGCGGCACCTCGACCAGGTTCATGGCCGGCGAGCCGATGAAGCCGGCCACGAACAGGTTGGCGGGCTTGTCGTACATGTTGCGCGGGGTGTCGACCTGCTGCAGCACGCCGTCCTTGAGCACCGCGACCCGGTCGCCCATGGTGAGCGCCTCGGTCTGGTCGTGGGTGACGTACACCGTGGTGATGCCCAGGCGGCGCTGCAGGCCGGCGATCTGGGTACGGGTCGAGACGCGGAGCTTGGCGTCCAGGTTCGACAGCGGCTCGTCCATCAGGAAGACCTGCGGCTGGCGGACGATCGCGCGGCCCATCGCGACGCGCTGGCGCTGACCGCCGGAGAGCGCCTTCGGCTTGCGGTCCAGGTACTCGGTGAGGTCGAGGATCTTCGCGGCCTCTTCGACCTTGGTGCGGATCTCCGACTTGTTCACGCCGGCGATCTTGAGCGCGAAGCCCATGTTCTCGGCGACCGTCATGTGCGGGTAGAGCGCGTAGTTCTGGAACACCATCGCGATGTCCCGGTCCTTCGGCGGCAGGTGGGTGACGTCCCGGTCGCCGATGCGGATCGCGCCGTCGTTGACGTCCTCCAGACCGGCCAGCATGCGCAGGCTGGTCGACTTGCCGCAGCCCGAGGGGCCGACCAGCACCAGGAACTCGCCGTCCGCGATGTCCAGGTCCAGGGCGTTCACCGAGGGCTTGTCCGCACCCGGGTAGATGCGGGTCGCCTTGTCGTACGTGACAGAAGCCATGGTCGTTGCTCTCCTTCACCGGCAGGAA
>NZ_BNBY01000006.1:32735-191263 GCF_014656195.1 Kitasatospora xanthocidica
GTGGTCTGAACCACTGGAACGAAACCGCGACTCCAGGCGACGCTACCCGCGCTTCCGCGCCCTGTCAGCCCCTCCCGCCCCGATTTCGGCATCGGTTCCATCACGCCAGCCCCACCCCACCAACCCCCGGATATCCCACCACCCCGCCACCCCGGCCCGGTAGACTGCCCCCGGTGCCGCCGTGATCCGTCGCGGACGGTCACCGTGCCTCCTTAGCTCAGCTGGCCAGAGCACCGCTCTTGTAAAGCGGGGGTCGTCGGTTCGAACCCGACAGGGGGCTCCGCGTGTGAAGGGCCAGTTCGCCGGGGTGATCCCGGGCGGGCTGGCCCTTCGGCGTTTCGTTGGTGGGGGCGGCGGGCTGGTGGTGAGCAGGGGGTTTGCGGGAGGGGGAGCTGACGTGTGGTCGGCTCGGGGGTCAGTCGGGTGGGAGGGTGAGGGTGGCGAGGGCGCCGCCGTCGGGGTGGTTGGTGAAGGTGAGGGTGGCGCCGATGACGCGGGTGTGGCCGGTGGCGATGGTGAGGCCGAGGCCGTGGCCGCGGCCGCGTTCGGGGGCGTTGGTGCGGAAGCGTTGGGGGCCGTGCCGGAGGAGGTCGTCGGGGTAGCCGGGGCCGTGGTCGCGGACGGTGATGCGGCGGCCGTCGACGTGGAGGTGGACCGGGGCGGCGCCGTGGCGGTGGGCGTTGATGAGCAGGTTGCCGAGGATGCGGTCCAGTCGGCGCAGGTCGGTGCGGACCCGGGGGCCGTCGGCGACCTCGACGGTGACGTCCAGGCCGGTGAGGGTGACGGTCCGGCGCACCGCGCGGTCCAGCGGGATGGCGGAGAGGTCGGGGGCTTCGGCGTCGGCGTCCAGGCGGGAGACCTCCAGGAGGTCTTCGACCAGGCCGCGCAGGGCCTGGACCCGGTTGCGGACGAGTTCGGTGGGCCGGCCCGGCGGGAGCAGTTCGGCGGCGGTGACCAGGCCGGTGAGCGGGGTTCGGAGTTCGTGGGCGACGTCCGCGGTGAAGCGTTGCTCGTCGGCGAGGCGGCGGTGCAGGGTGCGGGACATCAGGTCGACGGCGGCGGCGAGGTCGGCGACCTCGTCCTTG
Source organism: Kitasatospora xanthocidica (assembly GCF_014656195.1). GTDB lineage: Bacteria > Actinomycetota > Actinomycetes > Streptomycetales > Streptomycetaceae > Kitasatospora > Kitasatospora xanthocidica. Next base: position 33,821 of record NZ_BNBY01000006.1, read on the forward strand.
CCGTCGACGAGTTCGCCGATCCGGGTGTCGGTTCCGCCGGCGGCGATGCCCCGGGCCGCTGTGGCCGCGGTCCGCAGGCGACGGCTGATCCGGTCGGCGACGAGTACGCCGGCCAGCACGGTGGTGAAGACCGCGGCGACGACGGTGAGCAGGATGATCCGGTCCAGGTCGGCGATGGCCTGCCGGTCCTGGGCGAAGTCCACCCGGATGGAGAGCACGCCCTGCTGCACCGGGCCGGCCGCCCACATGGATTCGCCCGCGCCGTCGGTCGCGAGCATCGATCCCTGCCGGCCGCCGGTGGCGAGGGTGTGCAGTCGGCCGGGCAGCGCCGGGTCGTTCAGGGCGGCGCCGCGGCCCGCCACCTCGCCGCTGCGGCCGTAGCCGGTCAGGGAGGATTCGAGGGCGGTGAGGGCGGTGGCGCGGGCCTGGTCGACGTGCTGGCGGATCATCGCCCGGTGGACCAGCAGGCCGACGGCCACCGCGACCAGGACGGAGATGGCGGCGACGGCGGTGGCGATCTGGCGGCGCAGGGTCATGCCGGTCGCCGCAGCTTGTAGCCGAAGCCGCGGACGGTCTCGATCCGGCCGGAGCCGATCTTGGCGCGCAGCCGCTGGACGTGGACGTCCACGACGCGGGTGTCGGCGCCCCACTCGTAGTCCCAGACCCGTTCGAGCAGGGTGGAGCGCTCCAGCACGATGCCGGGTGCGGCGGTGAACTCCAGCAGCAGCCGCAGCTCGGTGGGGGTGAGCGGGACCAGGCGCCCGTCGACCCGCACCTCCATGCTGTCGGTGTCCACCCGGAGGCCGTCGAAGCTGCGGACGGTGGGGGAGGGAGGGGCGGGAGGGGAGGAGGGGGTGGTGGGCGGGGCTTCGGACGGCGGCGTCGGGGCGACCGGGATACGCCGCAGCACGGTGCGGATCCGGGCCACCAGCACGGCGCTCTCGAACGGCTTGACCACGTAGTCGTCCGCGCCGGCTTCGAGGCCGGAGACCACGTCCACCGGGTCGGTGCGCGCCGACATCATCAGGATCGGCAGCTGGCTCTCCTCGCGGATCCGGCGGCAGAGGCCGACCCCGTCGAGCAGCGGCAGCATGACGTCCAGCAGGAGCAGGTCGGGCCGGACGGCGTGGAAGGCCTCCAGCCCCTCCAGTCCGTCGGCGGCCGTGGTGACCGGGAAGCCGTAGCGCTCCAGGGCCATCCGGGTGGCCTCGCGGATCACCTCGTCGTCCTCGACCAGGAGGATGTGCGGCTGGGCGGCGGCGGGGTGCGTCGCGGGGGTCATCGCGGGGGTCATCGCTTCGGCTCCGGGGACACGGTGGGCGTGATCTGCGGGGTGGCCGGCCGGGGCGCGCGCGGGGGCTGGACGGCCGCGCCGGCGGAGGGGGTGGCGGTCGGAACGGCCGACGGGCCGACCGGTGCCGCGGTCTTGACGGCACCGCTGGGCTGGGCGGGGCCCTCCCCGGTGGGCGGACGCACGCCGAGGCCCTCGTCCTTCCGCTCCAGCAGGACGAGCCTGACGCCGTCCCAGTGGTAGTGGCTGCTGGTCCGGACGTAGAGGCTGGTCGACTCGTACAGCCACAGGTCGGAGCCGATGGTCGCGGCGCTGAAGGTCCGTTGGACCTGGACCCGCAGGACGGGCAGCAGACGGTTTTCGGCAGGGGTGTAGACGTGCAGCACCACCGGGCCGGGGGTGATGACGGCGATGATCAGCGAGAGCCGGCCGTCCCCGGTGAGGTCGCGGAACTCGGGACTGCGGATCTCGCAGTTGTCGCAGGAGCCGAGCGCCGTCCGTTCCTCGGCGGTGACGGCCGGGTCCTTGGCGAGGACGGTACGGACGTCGACCGCCGTGACGTCCTGCCCGGGGACGGTCACGTCGGGCACGGGCTGCGGCGGTGGCTGGGTGGCGTCACCGGCGCCGGTGACGGGCTGGGTCGGGGCCGGTGTGGCGTCCAGGGCCGGCCAGAGCGCCTGGGCGACGGGCGGTGGCGTGACCGTCCGGACCGGCCCCTGGTCCCGCAGACCGCCGGGGGTGGACCGGCCGAAGGCCAGCGCGGCGACGGCGAGGAGGACGAGCAGGCCGGCCAGGGCCGCCACGGGGACGGCGCCGGGACGGCGGCGGGGTACGGGTGGTGCTGCCACGGTCGGTGCTCGTCCTCCTGATCTGTGGTGATGCGGCGGTCGGCGGGCCCGCTCCGCCGCGCGGCCCGGTGGCCGCCGAGCGCCCGGGCCCCACTGGTAGGTCGTGCGGACGGCGGCCGGGGGTTCCCGGCGGGGTTCCAGGCCGGTGGCTCCCCGGGGGGCGGATCGGGGCGGATCAGGTACGGAACAGGGGAAGGGTCAGGCCGGGTCGGCCAGCACGATGATGTTGTCCGTCCAGTGGCCGTCCGAGCCGATCCGCCCGCCGCAGGTGATCAGCCGCAGCGCGGGTGCGGGCGTGTTGCCGTAGACCTGTTCGGTGGGGAAGGCGTCCTTGGCGGCCTGGAGCAGTGTACGGACCTTGAAGTCCACGGTGCTGCCGTCCGCCCGCCGGACCTGGATCAGCTCGCCGGGCCGCAGTTTCGGCAGCTGTCGGAAGACCGCCGGGCCGTGCGCGGTGTCGTAGTGCCCGATCAGGACGGCCGGCCCGGTCTCGCCGGGGGTGGGGCCGTTGCGGTACCAGCCGACCTCGTCACCCCGGTCGGCCGGCGGTACCTGCACGGTGCCGTCGGCGTTCAGCCCGAGGTCGGTCACCGGCGCGTCCACTCCGGCGGAGGGGATGAGCAGGCGCGTCGGCGGGGAGGACGGGACGGGCTTCGGGGCGGTGGCCGCTGGGCCGCCGACGGGTGCGGTGCTCCCGGCGGCCGGTGCCGCGGGCGGGGTGTTCGCGGTGCTTCCGTGCCCGGAGGCCTCGATCCGTACCACCGGGGTCTCCCGGCCGGACAGCGCCAGCGAGACGCCGAGCACCAGGCAGAGCAGGCCCGCCGTGCCGAAGGCCGTACGGCGCAAGGCGCTCGGGCCGGGTCTGGCGGCTCGGCGCCGTCCGCGCCGGTGTCCCGGCCCGCGGCCGGGGCCGTTCGCGCGCGTGCGGCCGTGGCCGACGGTCCCCGCCGTCGGGGCGGCCCCGGCGCCGTTCCCCCGACTGGCCGGGTGCGGGGGAACGGCGCCGGGGTGCCCGGCGGACTCGGGACCGGTGTCAGCCGCGCGCACCGGAGCGGCGGCGCAGGACGGCGAAGCCCAGCGCGCCGGCGCCGACGGCCGCGACGGCGCCGCCGCCCGCGAGCATCAGGCCGGAGCTGTCGGAGGCGGTGGAACCGTCGCCTGCCTGCGCGGCGCCCTTCGGCACGTCGCGGACCTGCGGCTGGGTGCCGTTGGGGGCCTGCGGAGCGGCCGGGGCAGGGCTCTTCGGGCCGGCGCTCGGGGTCGCGGTCGGCGCGGCCCCGGCGGGGGCGGCGGGGGCCTTGGGGCCGGCCGCGCTCGGGGTGGCGGTCGGGGTGGCCCCGGCGACCGCAGCGGGGGCGGGGGCCTTCGGGGTGCCGTCGGCCCAGGCCTGTCCGCCGGTCATGACGGTCAGCAGTGCGGCCCCGGTGAGGGCGCAGACCGCCAGGACGCGGCGGGTGGGCGAGTGAACGGTACGGCTCCTGCTCATGCGGTGGTCTCCATCTGCATCGGTGGGATACGTCGGTCTTCGGCGCCGGACGTGCACGTCCTCGTCACGGACGCCCCTCGACCGGGTCGCCGTCGGGTCGGAGGGCCGGTACGGCCGGTACGGCCGGTAGGACTCGTGCGACCGGTGCGGCCGGGGCGTCGTCAGTGACGGTAGGAGGGCCCTGTCGCGGTCCTCGGCCGGTCGTGTCACGGCCGCCCATCGGCTGTGTAACGGTCGTCGCGCGGAACGTACCGGGGTCCGCGCGGTCGTGACCCGGACCGGCTGCCGGTCGCCTCGGAAGGGGCGAACTCGCCTTCAGGGCAGGCGGGTTCGGCTGCCGATCAGGTGCTGCGGAGCCGCTGCCGCTACCGCCCCGTCCGCAGCTGCCGGAGGGTCCGGCCGGGCCCGAGCGCGCCGGTGTGGGCGGTGAACAGCTCCGCCGCGCGGCGGTAGGAGAGGCGGGCGCGGCCGGTGTAGGGGCAGCGGTCGGCGGCGGGGGTGCCGGCGGGGGCGCGGCGGTCGGTGAGGAAGAGCGGGCCGGTGCCGCGGCCGGCGATGAGGAGGGGGAGGAGGCGGGCGGTGCCGGCCCGCCAGTGGACGGGGGCGTGTCCGGGGCGGGTGCGGCGGTGCGGGAGGTCGAGGTGGTCGGTGTCCAGGGCCAGGACGGCCTCGATCACGGCGCCGGATTCGTGCAGCAGGTGCCAGAGCGTCTGTTCGCGCAGCGGCGCGCGGAGGGCGAACAGGGCGTGCAGTTCGTCGGGGGTCAACGGGCCGGCGGTGGCGGGTGGTTCGGGTAGTGGGCGGGGGTGCAGGCCGGTCGTCGGGTCGCCGTCGATCCAGCCGCGGGCCCGCCACCAGGCCACGGCCGCGCGGAGGGTGGAGAGTTCCCGGTTGAGGGTGCGCGGGTCGGTGTCCGTGCCGCGGTGGGTGACGGCGGCGCGGAGCCGCCCGGCGGCGTCCGGGTGGTCGAGCAGGGCGAGCGGCAGTACGGGGGGCCGGGCGCGGCGCCGTTCGGTGCCGGTGGGGGCGGGGCGGTCGGCGAGCGCCCAGGCCCAGGTGTGCAGCGCGATCCGGTAGATCCGCCGGGAGCCCTCGGCGAGCCCGGAGGCGGCCAGGTAGCGCTCGACGGCTACGGCGTACTCGACCGGTGGGAGTCCTGCCGCGCTCTCTGTCACGTTCGCCCTCTTCCGCAGTAAATCAATCATCCGAAGCCGCCGGAAGAATATCCGCCAGGCACAGTAAACAGCAGGTGGACGGCTATTTCCAGGGCTGTTTACTGCGGTAGTCACCGACTCGCCGGAAATTGATGCGGAAAGGCTCAAGTTTTTCCCGGAAACCCTTGAATCCCGTCTCCCCGGAACCCCAGACTTGCTGCCCATGGCAGTGGACACCGAACGGATCCCGGCTCGCCGTAGGCGTCTGGGAGACCGGCTCGCCGTGCTGGGCGAGCGCGAATTCCTGTGGTTCTTCACCGGGTACACGACGTCCCTCGTCGGCTCCTCGATGGCGCCGGTGGCGGTGGCGTTCGCGGTGCTCGACGGCGGTGGCGGCGGCACCGACCTGGGGTGGGTGATGGCGGCCCGGATCCTCCCGGTGGTGCTGGTGCTGCTGGCCGGCGGGGTGATCGCCGACCGGCTCGGCAGCCGCCGGGTGATGCTGGGGTCGGACCTGCTGCGCGGGCTGGTCCAGGCGCTGTTCGCCGGGCTGCTGCTGGCCGGGCACGCGCCGGTCTGGGCGATGGTCGCTCTGGTGGCCGTGTGGGGGGTCGGGGAGGGGCTGTTCATGCCGGCCTTCGGTGCGATCGTGCCCGGGCTGGTGCGCCGGAAGGAGCTGTTGGCGGACGCCAACACCCTGCTGGGGCTGTCCCGTTCGGTGTCCACTGTGGTCGGTCCGGCCGCGGCCGGCCTGCTGACCGCAGCGTGGGGCCCGGCCGCCGTGCTGCTGGTCGACGCGGTGACGTACGGCGTCGGGGCCTTCGCGCTGGCCGCGCTGCGGCTGCCCGGGCGCGGGCCGTCGGGCGGCGGCGGGGAGTCGATGATCGAGGACCTGCGGGCGGGCTGGTCGGAGTTCGCCTCCCGTCCGTGGCTCTGGCTCACCACCGCGCAGATGGGCCTGTTCAACCTGCTGGTCTGGGCGCCGTTCCTGGTGCTCGGCCCGCTGACCGCGCAGCGGGACCTCGGCGGTGCCAGCGCCTGGGGCCTGGTGATGGGTGTGTACGGGGCCGGCGCGGTGCTCGGCGGGCTGCTGATGCTCGGCCGTCGGCCCGCCCGTCCGCTGGCGGTGGCCACCGTGGCCGGACTGGGCTGGGCGCTGCCGTCCGGGGCGCTCGCGGCCGGGGCCTCGTTGCCCTGGGTGGTCGCGGGCGGGCTGGTGGCGGGGGTCGGCTCGGCGGTCTGCGGGACGCTGTACGGCACGACGATGCAGGAGTGGGTCCCGGTGGAACTGCTCGGGCGGCTGACCTCCTTCGGCGCGCTCGGCTCCTTCGTCCTCGGCCCGCTCGGTCTGGCGGCGGCCGGCCCGCTGTCCGGCCGGTTCGGGATCGGCGGCGTGTTGCTGCTCGGGTCTGTCTGGCAACTGGCCGCCGGGGCCGTAGTGTTGGGCATACCGGCCGTACGGAATCGGCGCTGGGAGGAGGCGCCGGAGAACTGACCAACCCCTCGGACGGCTCCGGGGCGCACCCCCGGCCCCCGGTGCGACCCACCGCGCACCGTGCCCGGCCGGCCCCGGAGTGCAACCGGCTGCCCCACCCGCGCACGCAGGCCTCCGCGGCGGGCGGGGCGGCCGACCCGGTCGTACCGTGGAGGGGCGGGGGTGACGGAGGAGGTCGACCAATGCCCGGTTCGCTCACCATCAGCCACCACGAGTCCGCGGTCGCCCTGGACCACACGGACGCCGAGCGGCTCGCCACGGTACTGGCCGAGCTGGCGTACCTGCTGGAGATCCCGGGGCCGAACCGGATCAACGAGGCGCAGCTCGCCCTGCTGTGCGAGGGCCGCGCCCCGGACCGCGCCGAACTGGCGCACTGGTCCCAGGCGCTGGCCACCCGGCTGAAGGGGCGGCTCTGACCGGAGTCGTCCGTGTCCGGCCGGCGGCCGACCGCGCCTGACCGCGCCGATTCGGCGGTCGACCGCGCCCGCCCGGAGGCCGACCGCGACCGGGGTGCCGATCGGCCGCCGTACGATGGCGCGCGGGGCGGGGAAGCCCTCCGGGCGCCGGGGTGGCCGGCGGCCGGTCCGGCGGAGGGCGGGGGCCCGAGCGTGTCGCAGTCCTGGTCGATGTCCTGGCTGACCGTGCCGACTCCGCTGCCCAGCGGCCCGATGCACATCGCGGTGACCCCGCTCGGCGTGGCGGCGGCCGGGTACGGCGGACGGGACGGCGAGGCGCCCTCGTGCACCGACGACACGAAGATCGCCGCCGTCACCGAGCGGATCGGCGCCTATCTGGCGGGCCGCACGCGTGAGTTGGGCCTGCCGATCGACTGGAGCCTGAGCTCCGGGCCGCACCGCGCCGTGCTGCAGACGCTCTGGCGCGAGGTGCCGTTCGGCCGCACCGTCACGTACGGCGAACTGGCCTCCCGCAGCGGGGTGTTCGAGGGCGTCACGGAGCCCGGCCTGGCCGCCCGGACGGTCGGGCAGATGATGGCCGCCAACCCGGTCGCGCTGCTGGTGCCCTGCCACCGGGTGGTGGCGGCGGACGGGATCGGCGGCTTCGGCGGCGGCCGGGTCGGGATCGAGGTGAAGCGCTGGCTGCTCACCCTGGAGGGGGTGTTGGAGCCGACGCTCGACTGGGACGGGCCGCTTTAGCGGTGGGGCCCGGACCTTGTCAAGGGGAGGCGCGGGGGGCGGGGTCGATGGGGCAAGATGGGATGCCGGGTTCCGGTCTGTTCGAATGAACGGTCGAATTGATATCGATCAGGTGATCCAGTCGTACTATTTGTTCGGTTGTTCCAAACCACTCGAATGAGTGATTGCGGGCTGCCTTCGAATGGGCCCACGATGAAGCTGCAACACGAATGTGCAAGGCGACGATTCATCGGGATATGCGAAGGGCTCCCCTCATGTCGACCGAAACCAATGCCGGTATTCCCGCGCCAGGTGCGCAGTCGGAAGTCCGGCAGCAGCAGAGTCTGAGCACGGCGGGCGCGCGGAACCTCGCCACGACCACCAAGTCCGCGCCGCAGATGCAGGGCATCAGCCCGCGCTGGCTGCTCAGGAAGCTGCCCTGGGTGCAGGTGTCCGGCGGTACCTACCGGGTCAACCGCCGCCTGCGCTACGCGGTCGGCCGGGGCCGGGTGGGCTTCGTCAAGACCGGTGCCGACGTGCGGATCGTCCCGCCGACGCTCGCCGAGGTGCCGGTGCTGCGCGGATTCCAGGACGAGGCGGTGCTGGAGGAGCTGGCCTCGCGCTTCGTGCAGCGGGAGTTCAACCCCGGGGACGTCCTGGTCGAGGCGGGCACGCCGATCACCGAGGTCTTCGTGATCGCGCACGGCAAGCTCGACCGGATGGGCACCGGCAAGTACGGCGACGAGACGGTCGTCGGTACCCTGGCCGACGGCGACCACCTCGGCGACGAGGCCGTCCAGCAGGACGGCGGCAACTGGCCGTACACCGTCCGCGCCGCGACCTCCGGCACCGTGCTGGTGCTGTCCTGGCCCGCCTTCGAGGAGCTGCACGACCGCTCCGAGGCGCTGCAGCTGCAGGTCATCGAGTACCTGAACGGCTTCCAGCAGGCGCAGAACAAGCACGGCGAGGCCGCGATCGACCTCTCCGCCGGCCACGAGGGCGAGTACGAGCTGCCCGGCGCCTTCGTCGACTACGAGCTCAAGCCCCGCGAGTACGAGCTGAGCGTCGCGCAGACCATCCTCAAGGTGCACAGCCGCGTCGCCGACCTCTACAACCAGCCGATGAACCAGACCGAGCACCAGCTCCGGCTGACCATCGAGGCCCTGCGGGAGCGCCAGGAGCACGAGCTCGTCAACAACCCCGAGTTCGGCCTGCTGGAGAACGCCGCGTACGACCAGCGGATCCAGACCCACTCCGGCCCGCCCACCCCGGACGACATGGACGAGCTGCTCAGCCGCCGCCGCAGCACCAAGATGTTCCTGGCCCACCCCAGGGCCATCGCCGCCTTCGGCCGGGAGCTCAACAAGCGCGGCATCAACCCCGGCACCGTCGAGGTCGAGGGCCGCCACGTCATGTCCTGGCGCGGGGTCCCGGTCTTCCCGTGCAACAAGATCCCGATCACCGGCGGGAACACCAGCTCGATCATCGCGATGCGGGTCGGCGAGGACAACCAGGGTGTCATCGGGCTGCACCAGACCGGAATTCCGGACGAATACCAGCCGAGCCTTTCGGTCCGGTTCATGGGAATCGACGAGAAGGCCATCATTTCCTACCTGGTGAGCGCCTACTACTCCGCCGCGATCCTGGTGCCGGACGCCGTCGGCGTCCTGGAGAACGTGGACATCGCGCAGCGCTGACGGCGGCCCGGCGAGGCCGACCGGAGATCCACGCCGTCCGGCCGGAGGTGCCCACCGCACCCCGGCCGGACGGCGCGTCCCGGCACGCCCCGAACCGTACGAGCCGAGCCGTGCTCGCTGGGCCGCGCTAGCCGGGCCGCGCTAGCCGGGGCGCGCTAGCCGGGGCGTGCTGGCTGGGCCGTGCGTCCCGGTCGCCGTGCCCGAACACCGCCCGACATCCACAGCGCCGTTCCGGCCCGCCCGCACCGGGCCGTCCCGGGACGGGCGCCGACAAGGGGGAGAGACCCATGACGAGTCCCACGCTGGAACGGGACCACAAGGAGGGGCACGAGGCGACGGACATCCTCGCCCGTGCCCGCGCGCTGGTCGACCCGGTCATGCGGGCCGCCGTCGACTCGCTGCCCGGCACGATGCGCAAGGTCGCGGGCTACCACTTCGGCTGGTGGGAGGCGGACGGCACGCCCGCCGCGGCCTCCGCTGGCAAGGCGATCCGACCGGCCCTGGTCCTCGCCGCCACCCAGGCCCTGGGCGGCACGCCCGGCGAGGCCGCTGCCGCGGCCGCCGCGGTGGAGCTGGTGCACAACTTCACCCTGCTCCACGACGACGTCATCGACCGGGACGACACCCGGCGCCACCGCCCCACCGCCTGGCGGGTGTTCGGCACCACCGAGGCCATCCTGGCCGGGGACGCCATGCACTCCCTCGCGCTGCGGCTGCTCGCCCAGGACACCCACCAGGCCGCTCACGGCTCGATCCGCCGGCTCGCCGACTGCGTGGTCGAACTGTGCGAGGGCCAGCAGATCGACTGCGCCTTCGAGCAGCGCAACGACGTCTCGCTGCCCGAGTGCCTGGCGATGGCGGAGGCCAAGACCGGTGCCCTGCTCGGCGCCGCCTGCGCGATGGGAGCCCTGTACGGGGGCGCGTCCGAGGAGACGGCGCAGGCGATGGACGGCTTCGGCCGGGAGATCGGCCTGGCCTTCCAGCTGATCGACGACCTGATCGGTATCTGGGGGGATCCGGCGGTGACCGGCAAGCCGGTCGGGGCGGACCTGGTCGCCCGGAAGAAGTCGCTGCCGGTGGTCGCGGCGCTGAGCTCCGGCACCGCCGAGGGCCGGCGGCTGGCCGAGCTCTACGCGCTCGAACGTCCGCTGAGCCCCGAGGAGTTGGCCCAGTGCGCGGCGGCGGTGGAGGCGGCCGGCGGGCGTGGCTGGGCGCAGGGGCAGTCCTGCGAGCGGATGGCCGCGGCGATGGCGCAACTGGCCGCCGCCGTACCGGAGCCGGCCGCGGCCGACGAACTGCTGGCGCTCGCCGAGCTGGTCACCCGCCGTTCGCACTGAGGGTGCGGTCCGTCGGGGAGTGGGAAGTCGGCCCGTCCGACTTCCCACTCCCATGGCCGGCTCACGCCAAGGCGGCCAACAGCCGCCGCTCCTTCCCTGGTTCGATGCCCATGGGTGTCGCCGTACCCGGCCGCCCCTTGCGTCCGTCGGCGGCGGTGTCCTCGGCCGGTCCGCGCGTCCGCAGCCAGTCCCAGGTGTCGCGGGCGGTCTCGGCGAACGGTCGGCAGCGCAGCCCGGCCGCCTCCGCCCGGCCGGTGTCGGCGAGCCAGGTGCCCGCAATCTCGGGCAGGTCCGGTGCCCAGAGCGGGAGTTCGCTCCAGGGCTCGACCCGGTCCGGCCCCTCGGCGAGCAGCGGGGCGTCCGGCACCCAGACCAGTTCGGTGTCCGTGGCGCCCGCGACCGTCCGGCAGGTCTCCAGCCACTCGCCGAAGCTCAGCCGCCCGGGCGGGGCCGTGGTGAGGAACCGGCCCGCCGTCCCGGCCGTCAGCAGGTCCAGCCCGAAGGCGGCGAAGTCCCGGACGTCGATCACCTGCATGGTCCGGTGCGGATCGCCCGGGGCGAGCACCCGCCCGCCGCGCGCCATCCGCTCCAGCCACCAGGGCAGCCGGCCGCCGATCTCGTACGGTCCGATGAGCAGCCCGCTGTTGAGGACCAGTGAACGCCCGGCGCCGAAGCCCTCCAGCACGGCGCGCTCGCAGCCGGCCTTCAGGGCGGCGCTGAACGGCTGATCGGGCGGGGTGTCGGCTGGGCAGGGGTGGAGCGGGGAGTCCTCGCCGATCACCCGGGCGGGCCAGTCGGCGAAGGCGTGCACGGAGGAGACGAAGGTGTAGTGGCCGGCCCGCTCGCGCAGCAGCCGTGCGGTGAGCACGGCTTGGGCGGGCTGCTGGGCGGAGGTGTCGACGACGGCGTCCCAGGTGCGTCCGTCGATCAGCCGGGCGAGGTCCTCCGCGCTGTCGCGGTCGCCCCGGACGGCCTCGACCCCGGGCAGGTCGGCGGCGCTGCGGCCGCGGTTGAACGTGGTCACCTGGTGGCCCCTGGCGAGGGCCTCGACGGCGTAGGCCCGTCCGAGGAAGGACGAGCCTCCGAGCAGGAGGATCTTCATACCGCTCACCCTCTCCCGGCCGTCCCGCCGGTACGCCCGGATTAGCGCTGAGCAGATTCCGCGACCGTCCGGATCCCGTGGGCGCCCGGATCCCGCGGCGGTCCGGATCCCGCGACGGTCCGGTATCCCGGGGAGCGCCCGGCCCGACATGCCGCCCCCTCCCCGTCCACTTAGCATCCGATCTGTATCGGTCCATACCGATTCGACCGGATTCGGCAGTGGGAGAGCGACAGCATGGTCAACCCGGCACTCGTGGATCCGGACACCGTCCGCGCGACCGCCGCCGAGGCCTGGATCCGCGCCCAACCCCTCCTGCGCACCTACCGCCGCCTCTACGCCCAGGCCCTGGACGACGCGGACCCGTCGTACCTCGGCGGCTTCGGCGTCTTCCGCCACCACCCGAGGCCGCCCACCCCCGCCGACACCCCGACCGGCGCCCCGACCGACACCCCGACCGGCGCCCCCACTGGCACCCCCGTTGTCGGCACCGAAGCCGCCGCCGCCGTCGGCAGCGAGGCCGGGGACACCCCGTACTCCCGCGCCTGGCTCGACCTGCGCGCCGAACCCTGGGTCGTCTCGGTCCCCGCCGAGGACCGCTACTACGTCCTACCGCTGCAGGAACTCGACGGCGTGTACGCCGGGTTCATCGGCTCCCGGACCACCGGCCCGGAGGCCGGCGACCACCTGGTGGCCGGCCCCGACTGGAAGGGCGAGCCCCCGCCGGGCATTCGCAGCGTGACCCGCACCGCCACCCGACTGGTCGGCATCCCCGGCCGCACCCGGCTCACCGGCGACACCTCGGTCGAAGCCGCCGAACTCGCCGCCGTCCAGGAGCGGTACCGGCTGCGCCCGCTGCACGAGTACGCCGGCACGCCCGCGCCGGACCCCGCGCCGGAGCCGGTCTGGCCGGTCTGGCGCGAGGAGATCCCGGACGGCGTCGAGTTCCTCTCCCTCCTCGACTTCCTGCTCGGCTTCTTCCCGCCGGCCGGCCCCGTCCCACTGCCGCCCGCCGAGACCGACCTGCGCGGCCGCCTCGCCGACCTCGGCGTCGACGGCCGCGGCGAGTTCGAGCCCGCCGCCCTCCCGCTGGAGGCGCGCGCCGAGATCGAACGCGGCATCGCCGACGGCCGCGCGCGGCTCCGGGGAGCCCTCGCCGGACTCCGCGACCGGTGCGGCCTGTCCGGCACCCGCGAGCAGATCGGCGGCGACTTCCTCCGGCAGGCCGTCAGTGCCCTGGTCGACCTCGACGGACTGCCCACCGAGGAGGTCTGGTACGACAGCTGGCAGGCGGACAGCGCGGGCCACCGCCCGCCGAACGCCGCCGACCGCGACCACGTCATCCGCTTCGCCCCGGACGCGCTGCCGCCGGCCCGCTTCTCCTGGTCCGCCACCCTCTACGAGCTGTCCGGCGAGCTGCACCGGCTGGTCGACAACACCCTGGACCGCTACTCCATCGGCGACCACACCCCCGGCCTGGTCCGCGACCCGGACGGCGGCCTCACCCTCCACATCCGGCACAAGCGCCCCGCCGACGCCGGCCACTCCGCCAACTGGCTGCCCGCCCCGGACGGCCCGTTCACCGTGGTGCTCCGGCTCTACGGCCCGGACCGGGCCGTCCTCGACGGCAGCTGGCGGCTTCCCCCGCTCGACCCGCGCTGACCACCGACTGCCCCGCCCGCCCCGGCCGTCCCGACCCGACCGCTCCGACCGCCCCGACCGTACGAAGGACCCCCGATGAACCAGCCCGAGCTGGAGGCACTGGCCGCCGACGCGTACGTCTACGGCTACCCGCTGGTCGCCGGCCTCACCATGGTCGAGCGCTTCATCAGGGGCGGCCTGGGTACCCTGCCGGCCGCGCCGTTCAACCACTTCAGCCACGCCACCCGGCTGGCCGGCCCGGCCGACGACTTCGTCTCGGTCAACAACGACACGATCTACTCGATCGCCCAACTGGACCTCGCCGAAGGCCCGCAGGTGCTGCACGTCCCGGACACCGACGGTTCCTACTACGTGCTGCAGTTCATCGACGCCTGGACGGAGAACGTCGCCTACCTCGGCCGCCGCGCCACCGGCACCGCCGCGCAGACCTGGCTGATCGTCCCGCCCGGCTGGCACGGCACCCCGTCGGACCCGGACCGCGTCATCGAACTGCCCACCACCGTCGGCACCGTGGTCGGCCGCTTCGCCTGCACCGGCCCGGACGACCTGCCCCGGGTCCGGGCCCTGCAGTCCGCTCTCGTCCTGGAACCGCTGGAACCCGGCGGCCTGGTCGCCGGACTGCCCGAGCCCGACCCGGACGTCCCCGAACGGCTGGCCTTCTTCGAACGCATGCGGGTCTGGATGCAGGCGTTCCCACCGGCCACGGCGGACATCGAGTACCAGCGCCGCTTCGCCCCGCTCGGCCTGCTGGACGATGGCGCCTCGCCGTACCGGGCGGCAGTCCCCGAGTGGACGCTCGCACTGGCCAAGGGCCTGGCCGCCGGCCGCGAACGGGTCGAGGACGCCACCCGCCCGCCCGAGGACCACCCGCCCGGCGAATGGCGCTCGGCCCTCCACCTCTTCGACTACAACACCGACCACCTCGGCCCCGGCACCCTCGACGACCCCGAGTGGCGCATCCCCGACCGCCGCGCCGCCTACCTCAGCCGCGCCGCCGCCGCCCGCGCCGGCCTCTGGGGCAACCACGCCTACGAGGCCTCGTACGCGATGACCTACGACGACTCCGACGGGCGCCCCCTCAACGGTGCCAACAGCTACACCCTGCGCTTCGACCGGATGCCCCCGGCCGAGGCCTTCTGGTCCGTCACGATGTACTCCGTCCCGGACTACTACCTGGTGGAGAACCCGATCGACCGCTACTCGATCGGCGACCGCACCCCCGGCCTGGTCTACGGCGACGACGGCTCCCTCACGGTGACCCTCCAGCACGACCACCCCGAGGACCCCACCGCCGCCGCCAACTGGCTCCCCGCCCCACCCGGCGACTTCCGCCCCATCATCCGCCTCTACCAACCCGAACCCCCCGTCCTCGACGGTACCTACCAGGTCCCCCCGATCCACCGCAGCTGACACCGAGGGCCGGGGCCTGTCGGCCTGCCGAGCGGCGATTATGAAGACCGGTCTACATGCTGTGCTGCCCGGTGGGCCCGGCGCGGCGCGCGAGAAGTCGGGCTGGTCGACTTTCTGTGCTCGTGGTGTTCGCCGGGGCAGGAATATGGCGACCGGTCTACATATTTTGCGGCGCGGGAGCTGGGTCAGCCCGGCGCGGTGCGCGAGAAGTCGGTCTGGCCGACTTCCTGTGCTCGCGGTATTCGCCGGGGAAGAATTATGAAGACCGGTCTACATGCTGTGCTGCCCGGTGGGCCCGGCGCGGTGTACGAGAAGTCGGTCTGGCCGACTTCCTGTGCGCTCTGATGCCCGGGAGGGCAGGATTATGACGACCGGTCTACATATTGCTTGGGCACTGCCATCAGGTCGTGCGCGAGAAGTCGGACTGGTCGACTTCTCGCGCACCTGACTGCCGAACACGAGGAGTTGGCAAGCGCGCCGCTGCCTGGTGGGCGATCGCCCTAATGAGCCGAGGCTGATGCTGACGCCGACGCCGGGGCGGTTGGGGTTCCCGTCGGGTGGGGTGAAGTGCTGTTCGTCGGGGTTGCCGTTGGTGTGCCCGAGGGGGACGGCGAGCCCGTCGGGGTGTGCGACGGGGGCGGCGAGGACGGCGAGCCGGACGGCGTGGGTGTGCCCGTGGGGGGCGGCGAGATGGTGGCGGAGCCGGTGGCGGTCGGGGTGGCGGAGGCCGTGGGTGAGGGGTCGGCGGGCGAGGAGGCCGAGCCGCCGCGGTTGCGCGGGCCGCCTTCGAGCGTGACCACGGCCTGGGAGGGCGGCAGTGCGATGCGGGCGGTCCACTGGGTGGTCGGCGCGAGGTCCTCGTCCACGGTGACGATCACGGTGATCCGCTGCCCGGGTGCGAGGGTGCCGGAGTCGCGGCTGAGCCGGAGCCAGCCGGCGTCGGTCACCGCGTGCCAGCGGATTTCCGTGGTGCCGGAGTTGGTGAGGGTGAGGACGGTGCGGTTGCCGTACTCGCCGGCTTCGACAGTGAGCAGTCCGGTGGGGGCGGGTTCGGCCGCGCCCGGTGCGGAGGCCCGGTCGACCACGGGGGCCGGGGCGGCGACCAGGGTCGGGCTGCTGAGCGGGGTGGCGCCGTGGGCCGGGACGGGGATCACGGCGCCCTGGAAGGTCAGCCGTGGAAATCCGGGGAGCAACGTTTCTGCACCACCGATTCCACCGCCGCCGGCACCGCCCGCCCCGGCCAGTTCCAGCCCCGGCATGCCCGGTACGCCCTGGCCGGCGCCGGAATGGTCGAGCGACTGCGGCGGCCGTTGCCCGGTCACCCGCCCGGCCTCGTCCACCCGGACCGCCGACACCGAGGCCGCCGAGCCCGACCCGCCGCCGCCCCGGTGTCCGGCCCAGAGGGCGACCACGGGTGCCGCCAGGACGGCCGCGAGCACGCCGGTGGTCACCACCCGCCGACGGACCGCCAGTCCGCGCCCCGCGTCCGGCGCCCGGTGCCGGGGGAATCCGCTCTGGTCGAACCGCAACCCGGGCTCCAGCACCGACGCAACCGACGCAACCGCCGCCACCGCCGTCACCGACGCCACACCCGTGGCACTCGCCGCGCCCCCGACGCCCGCCGCGCCCCCGAGGCCCCCTGCCCCGCCCACGGACACCGGAGCCCCCAGCAGCGGCAGCCCCGACAGCCCCGCCGTGCCCGCCGCCGCCTCGCCGGCCACCCGCTCGGCCGTTCCCCGGCAGGTCGGGCAGTCCACCACGTGCTGCACCAGTTCCCGCCGCAGCGCCGGGCCGAGGACCCAGTCCCGCCAGGACTCGGCCCCGGCCCCGCCGAGCCGGTCGAGTTCCGGGCAGCTGCCCACGCCGAGCACCAGCAGCGCCGCCCTGGTCCGGGCCACTTCGGCCTCGGCGCCGGTCAGCAGTTCCCGGGTCCGTTCGAACGGCAGGCCCAGGACCGCCGCCACCTCCAGCGGGGTGAGCCGGTGCCGGACGGACAGTTCCAGCGCCTCGCGCTGTTCGGGGTCGGTGCCGGCCGCCTCCGGCCAGGCGAGCGAGGCCAGCTCGCGCCGCCGCCGGGCGGCCTCGGTCTCGCTCGGCTCCGCCCCGGAGGCCCGTCCGGCACCGAGCCTGCCGTCAGCCCCGTCCAGACCCCCGCCCCCGTCCAGACCCCCGCCCCCGTCCAGACCGCCGCTCCCGCCCCCGTCCCGGCCCCCGCCCCCGGCCGTGAGCCGGCGCAGGCAGCAGTACCGGGCCAGCGAGAACAGCCAGGCCCGGACGAGTCCGGGTTCGGCCAGTCGGGCGCCGTGCCGCCGGGCCAGCTCACGGACCTCGCGCAGGGCGTCGGCGGCGGCGTCGTGTTCGCACAGCACCGAGAGGCAGTAGGTGAACAGGCCGTCCACCTGCCGGTCGTAGGCCACGAGTACGGCGGCGGCCTGGGGCCCGGCCGGCCCAAGGGTTCGCGTTGTCACCCGTCCGACGGTAGAGACCCCGGACGGCCCGCCCCCGCCATTCGCGCCGTATGTACTTCTTTCGGGTAACAACATCGCCCATCTGTGTGGACGCGCGGCGAGTCCGGTGGCGGACCGCCGCTGTCGTACCCAGGCGCTACCGTGGGCCGCATGCCTCCGCGTTCCAAGACCACCGCCAAGCCGCGCCCGGCCTACCGCTGCACCGAGTGCGGCAACCAGCTGCCCAAGTGGGTCGGCCGCTGCCCGGAGTGCAACGCCTGGGGGACGGTCGAGGAGTACGGCGCGGTGCCGATCCGGACGACGGCCGCCGGTCCGGTCAGCGCGCCGGCCCGTCCGATCGGCCAGGTGGACGGGCAGGTCGCGACGGCCCGCTCGACGGGCGTGCCGGAGCTGGACCGGGTGCTCGGCGGCGGGCTGGTCCCCGGTGCGGTGGTGCTGCTGGCCGGCGAGCCCGGTGTCGGCAAGTCGACCCTGCTGCTGGACGTCGCGGCCAAGGCGGCCACCGCGCAGCACCGCACCCTCTACGTCACGGGCGAGGAGTCGGCGAGCCAGGTCCGGCTGCGCGCGGACCGGATCGACGCGCTCTCCGAGCACCTCTACCTCGCCGCCGAGTCCGATCTGGGCGCCGTGCTCGGGCACATCGAGGCGGTCGGCCCCGGCCTGCTGATCCTGGACTCGGTGCAGACCATCGCCTCCGCCGAGCTGGACGGCGCCCCCGGCGGCCCGGCCCAGGTCCGCGAGGTGGCGGGCGCGCTGATCCGGGCGTCCAAGGACCGCGGCATGGCCACCCTGCTGGTCGGCCACGTCACCAAGGACGGCCAGATCGCCGGTCCGCGCCTGCTGGAGCACCTGGTGGACGTGGTGCTGAGCTTCGAGGGCGACCGGCACGCCCGGCTGCGTCTCATCCGCGGGGTCAAGAACCGTTACGGCGCCACCGACGAGGTGGGCTGCTTCGAGCTGCACGACGAGGGCATCGTCGGCCTGGCGGACCCGTCCGGCCTCTTCCTGACCAGGCGTGACAAGCCGGTCCCCGGCACCTGCCTCACCGTCACCCTGGAGGGCAAGCGCCCGCTGGTGGCGGAGGTGCAGGCGCTGATGGTGGATTCGCAGATCCCGTCCCCGCGCCGCACCACCTCGGGCCTGGAGTCGCCCCGGATCGCGATGATCCTGGCCGTGGTCGAGCGGCACGGCGGGGTGAAGCTCGGCAAGCAGGACATCTACACCGCGACGGTGGGCGGGGTGAAGCTGAGCGAGCCGTCCGCCGACCTCGCGGTCGCGCTCGCGGTGGCCAGCTCCTCGACCGACACCCCGCTGCCCAGCAACCTGGTGGCGATCGGCGAGGTCGGCCTGGCGGGCGAGGTGCGGCGGGTGACGGGTGTGCAGCGGCGGCTGGCCGAGGCGCACCGGCTGGGCTTCACCCATGCCCTGGTCCCGCCGGACCCGGGCAAGGTGCCGCCGGGCATGAAGGTGGTCGAGGTGGCCGACATCGGCGAGGCGCTGCGGGCCATCCCGGGCCGTCGCCGGTCCGCCGCCAAGCCGCGCGGCGAGGCCCGTACCGATGCCCGTACCGACGTCCGTGCCGAGGCCCGTACCGAGGCCCGTGGTGAGGCTCCGTCGGCGCCGCCGGCACCCCGTTCGGCCCGGGTCGCCGCGTACCCGGAGGAGCTGATGGACGGCTGGGAGCCGCTCGACTCCGACGAACTGCGCTGACCCAAGCCCTGCCGAAGCCACACGCAGTTAGACTTTCCCCAGTCTCATTGGCCAGAAGGCAGTACCGAGCGGTACTGAGCGACAGAGCAACAGACCGCGGACCGGCGCACGGCGCGAGGCGCGCGGCACGGGGTCGACCGGAGGAGTCACGTGGCAGCCAGCGACCGGGGGGCGGACAAGGCCTCCCGTGAGGAGGCCCTGCTGCGGGCCTCCCTCACCGCCATCGCGCCCGGCACGGCGTTGCGTGACGGCCTGGAGCGGGTCCTGCGGGCCAACACCGGCGGCCTGATCGTGCTGGGCTTCGACAAGACCGTCGAGTCGATCTGCACCGGCGGCTTCGTGCTGGACGTCGAGTTCACCGCCACCCGGCTGCGCGAGCTGTGCAAGCTCGACGGCGCGGTGGTGCTGGACAAGGACATCACCAAGATCGTCCGGGCCGGTGTCCACCTGATGCCGGACTCGACCATCCCGACCGACGAGACGGGCACCCGGCACCGCACCGCCGAGCGCGTCAACCGGCAGACCGGCTTCCCGGTGGTCGCGGTCTCGCACTCGATGCGGCTGATCGCGATGTACGTCAACGGCACCCGCCGGGTGCTGGAGGACTCCACCACCGTGCTGTCCCGCGCCAACCAGGCGCTGGCCACCCTGGAGCGCTACAAGCTGCGCCTGGACGAGGTGGCCGGCACGCTCTCCGCGCTGGAGATCGAGGACCTGGTGACGGTCCGGGACGTCACCGCCGTGGCCCAGCGCCTGGAGATGGTCCGGCTGATCGCCACCGAGATCGCCGGCTACGTGCTGGAACTCGGCATCGACGGCCGGCTGCTCTCGCTGCAGCTGGACGAGCTGATCGCGGGCGTGGAGCCGGAGCGCGAACTGGTCGCCCGGGACTACTTCCCGGAGCGGGCCGCCAAGAAGGGCCGGACGGTCAACGAGGTGCTGGCCGACCTGGAGGCGCTCACCCACGCCGAGCTGCTGGACCTGCAGACCGTGGCCAAGGCGCTCGGCTACTCGGGCTCGCCGGAGTCGCTGGACTCCGCTGTCTCGCCGCGCGGCTACCGCCTGCTGGCGAAGATCCCGCGCCTGCCCAACACGGTGATAGAGCGCCTGGTCGAGCACTTCGGCGGCCTGCAGAAGCTGCTCGCCGCGAGCATCGACGACCTGCAGACGGTGGAGGGCGTCGGCGAGACCCGGGCCCGCTCGGTCCGTGAGGGCCTCTCCCGCCTTGCCGAATCGTCCATCCTGGAGCGCTACGTCTGACCCGACGCGCGCACGACGACGGACGGCCCCCGGGGGAAACGCTTCCCCGGGGGCCGTCCCGCGTCCCGGCACCGAAAGGGCCGGCACTCCGAGAACCCCGGCACCCCCAGAACCCCGGCACCCCCAGAACCCCAGAACCCCGGCACCCCCCAGAACCCCCAGAACCCCGACCCCCGGCGCCCCGAGAACGCCGGAGCCCCCGGCCGCGCGCGGCCGGGGGCTCCGGAACGGGGATGAGCGTCCCTCAGTTGTCGAGCCGGATCGAGGCCCGCGCCGAGACCTTGTCCCCGGAGAGCCCGGTGAGTTCGGCGAGCACCACGTAGGTGCCGTTCGGCGGCGGGGTCTGGTCGGCGGTCGCGCACTGCGGCTTGCTGCGGCTGCGGTCCCAGGTGAAGGTCTCGGTCTGGCTGCCGCTCGCGGCCAGCTGGACCCAGATGCTGCCCTTCTCGCTGGGGCAGTCGCCGGAGGACCAGACCCGGTCGCCGTTGCTGGCGCTCACGGTGATCGCGGAGGCGATCCGGCCGAGGTCCACCCGGCAGTTGGCGCCGGAGGAGTTCTTGACCGTCAGGGCGAGCCGCGGCTTGTCCTTGGGCTGGAACGAGTTCTGGGTGCCGGCCAGCTCCAGGGCGACCTGCGAGGAGGCGCAGACCGGGAGGGCCATGACCTCCGCGGTGTTGAACGCCGGGGCGCCGCCGGAGCCGCCCGCCGCACCGCCACCGGTGCCGCCGGCCCCGCCGCCCGAGCCGCCGGTACCGCCCCCGGGGGCCGGGTTGGCGCCGCCGGTGCCGCCGCCGCTCAGGTTGACCTCGGTGCCGCCACCGCCGGCCACCGGGCCGCCGCCGGAGCCTCCGCCGCCGGGGCGCGCCGCGGGGCCGCTCGGCGAGGCGCCGGGCGTGATGGCTTGGGCGGGGGTCTGGGACTGGGACGGAACGGCCTGGGCGGCCTTGCTCTGTGAGCCGCCGTCACCCCCTCCGCCCTGATCGGTCATCAGCCAGGCGATCAGGGCGACGACCGCCGCGACGGCGGCGAGCACGACGACGCGCCGACGCCAGTAGATCGAGGCCGGCAGCGGTCCCACGGGTTGACGCAGAGAGGGCACGACCAAACTCTACGAGACTGTGTGTGGCGATTGACTCACCAACACCGCACAGTCGTCCCTTCCTTCACATGATCCGCCATTTGATCCGTTCGAGGGAGCCCCGAAGGGATGATTTCCGGTGAATCCTCCGGGTGGACCGGATCATCGAACTCCACTTCGGCCGGGGTGGCGGGCATGGGAGGATCGAAGGGCCATGACTGCCATCACCGCCACCGCCACACCCCCCGACGCCGGGGCCACCCGGCTGCCGATGCCCCTGCCGCTGTTCCACTCGACCGTCCTGGACTGGTACGAGGCGACCAAGCGGGACCTGCCCTGGCGCACCCCCGACGCGACGCCCTGGGCGGTCATGGTGAGCGAGTTCATGCTCCAGCAGACCCCCGTCAAGCGCGTGCTGCCCGCCTGGGAGGCCTGGCTGACCCGTTGGCCGACCCCGGCCGACCTGGCCGCCGACGCCCCCGGCGAGGCGGTCCGGATGTGGGGCCGGCTGGGCTACCCGCGCCGCGCGCTGCGGTTGCACGCGGCCGCCGTGGCGATCACCGAGGAGCACGGCGGCGAGGTCCCGGACGACCACACCACGCTGCTCTCGCTGCCCGGGGTGGGGGAGTACACTGCGGCCGCGGTCGCCTCCTTCGCCTTCCGCCAGCGGCACGTGGTGCTGGACACCAACGTCCGCCGGGTCTTCGCCCGCGCGGTGACCGGTGTGGAGTACCCGGCGCAGGCCACCACGGCCGCCGAGCGCCGCACCGCCACCGCCCTGCTGCCCGACGACGCCGAGACCGCCGCCACCTGGGCGGTCGGCGTGATGGAGCTGGGCGCGCTGGTCTGCACCGCGCGCGGCCCGGAGTGCGGGGAGTGCCCGCTGTTCACCGGCTGCGCCTGGCAGCGGGCCGGCCGTCCGCCGTACGAGGGCCCGGCCCGGCGCGGGCAGTCCTACGAGGGGACGGACCGCCAGGTGCGCGGCAAGCTGCTGGCGGTGCTGCGCGAGGCGCACGGCGAGGTCGGGCAGGCCCGGCTGGACGCGGTCTGGCCGGACGCGGTGCAGCGGGCCAGGGCCCTGGACGGCCTGGTGGCGGACGGCCTGGTCGAGCCGGTCGAGCAGGGCGTCTACCGCCTGCCCCAGTAGACACGACGGCGCCTCAGCGAACACGAGGGCGCCTCAGCAGGCACGACAACGCCCCAGCGGACACGACAACGCCCCCGGGAGGTCCACTCCCGGGGGCGCCGTCGTACGTGCGGGGCGGGACCGTCAGACGGCCGCCGCCTCCAGCGAGGCCTCGGCCGACTTCTCGTCCTTGCCGGCCCCGCGCAGCGGCACCTCGCGCAGGAAGAGCGCGGCGGCGATCGCGATCACTGCCACCCCGGCGCCCCAGAGGAAGACGGTGTGCATGCCGTTGGACACCGCGTGGTGGTAGGCGTCCTGGATGTTCTCGGGCAGCTTGCGCAGGGCGGCCGGGCTCATCTGGCCCGGGTCCTTGACCCCGCCGCCCGAGGCGGCCTGCTCGCCGAGCTTCTCCTTCATGGTGTCGGTCACCCGGTTGTTGAACAGCGCGCCGAACAGGGCGACACCGAAGGAGCCGCCGATGGTGCGGAACAGGGTGGCGGTGGAGCTGGCCACGCCCATGTCCTTGAGCTCGACGCTGTTCTGCGCGACCAGCATGGTGATCTGCATCAGGAAGCCCATGCCGGCGCCGAGCACGACCATCCAGCAGGCCGAGGTGAAGCTGCTGGTCCCGACGCCCATGGTGGAGAGCAGGACCATGCCGGCGGTCATCACGACGGTGCCGATGATCGGGTAGATCCGGTACTTGCCGGTCTTGGTGACCGCCTGGCCGACGACCAGCGAGACCACCAGCATGCCGAACATCATCGGCATCAGCAGCAGGCCGGAGTTGGTCGCCGAGGCACCCTGGACGATCTGCTGGTAGAGCGGCAGGAACACGGTCGAGCCGAACATCACGAAGCCGACGACGAAGCCGATGATCGAGACCAGGGTGAAGTTCAGGTTCTTGAACAGGGTCAGCGGGAGCATCGGCTCCTCGACCCGCTGCTCCACGTAGCAGAAGGCGATCAGCGAGGCGGCGGCGAGCGCGGCCAGGCCGAGGATCTGCTTGGAGCCCCAGGCGTACTGCTGGCCGCCCCAGGTGGTGATCAGCACGAGCGAGGTGATGCCGACGGTGAGCAGGACCGCGCCCAGGTAGTCGATCTTGGCGGTGCTGCGGACCTTGGGCAGCTTCAGGGTGACGATGACGACGGCGAGCGCGACCACGCCGAGCGGCAGGTTGATGTAGAAGGTCCAGTGCCAGCTCAGGTGGTCGGTGATGAAGCCGCCGACCAGCGGGCCGCCGATGGTGGCGAGGGCCATCACCGCGGCGAACATGCCCTGGTACTTGCCGCGGTCGCGCGGCGGGACCAGCGCGCCCATGATCGACATGACGCCGACCATCAGGCCGCCGGCGCCGAGGCCCTGGACGGCGCGGAAGCCGATCAGCTCGTTCATGTTCTGCGACAGGCCGGACAGCGCCGAGCCCACCAGGAAGATCACGATCGAGGTGAGGAAGGTGCCCTTGCGGCCGTACATGTCGCCGAGCTTGCCCCAGATCGGGGTGGAGGCGGCGGTGGCCAGGGTGTAGGCGGTGACCACCCAGGACAGGTGCTCGGCACCGCCCAGGTCGCCGACGATGGTGGGCATCGCGGTGCCGACGATCAGGTTGTCGAGCATGGCCAGCAGCATGGTGACGACCAGGCCGACCATCACGAGGCGGATCTCGCGGGGCGACCGCGGCTGCTCCTCCTCGGCCGTCTTGTCCTCCGGTACCGGGCCGGCGGTCTTGGACTGTGACATGAGGTGGGGTCTCCCGGAGGGGTGGTTCGGACGGAACGTCGGGCCGTGCGGCGGGTCACTTACTTGTCGCCCGGCTAGTTTATCGATCGTCGGCACGGTAAGTTGTTTCCTAGCCGGTCGTCAAGCCAGTTTTCGAACCGGCCACCTGGGCAGGGAGAATGGTGCCCGGGGCGGACGTCACCGGGCGTCCGCAGCAGTCAACGACGCAGTCATGAGGCAGGCCATGGCCACTCCGCACAGTCCCCGCAGCGACACCCGGGCTCGCATCATCGAGGTGTCGCTGGAGCTCTTCTCCGAGCAGGGCTACGAGCAGACCTCACTGCGCGAGATCGCCGACCGGCTGGGTGTGACCAAGGCCGCGCTCTACTACCACTTCAAGACCAAGGACGACATCGTCCTGGGCATCGTCGAGCGGATGGCCGCGCCGATCGACGAGACCATCGAGTGGGGCCGCGGGCAGTCCTGGAGCCCGGCCATGCGCGACGAGCTGATCCGCCGCTTCGCGGACGGGATGGCCGAGCGGGCCCCGCTGCTGCGCTTCTTCCACGAGAACCAGCCCGCGCTGCGCGAGTCCCCGGCCGGACTGGCCTTCCGGGACCGCATGATCACCATGATGCAGCTGGTGCACGGGCCGCAGGCGGACTTCCCGGACCGGCTGCGGGCCGCGATGGCGCTGTTCACCGTCCACTCGGCGATGTTCCTGCTCAAGCAGGACACCGCGGACGACGGCCACGCCGAGAACGTCTGGGGCGAGCCGCTGGACACGGCGGCCACGCTGGACGAGGCGATCGGGACGGCCCGGGACATCGCGCTGGAGATCGGCGGCCGGATCAGCCACCCGGCACCCCCGGCCGCACCCCCGGCACCCCCGGCCGCACCCCCGGCACCGCCCGCGGCCGCGCCGCCGGCACCCCCTGCGCCGCCCGTACCCGCACCGCCGGCCCCGGAGCCCGTCCGCCCCTGAGGGCCGGTCAGAAGTCCGTGACGCCGTGCGCCGCGAGGTACGCGACCGGGTTGATCACCGCGCCGTAGCTGTTGCTGGTGCGGATCTCGAAGTGCAGGTGCGGCCCGGTCGAGTTGCCGGTGCTCCCGGACAGCCCGATCCGCTGCCCGGCCGCCACCTGCTGGCCGGCCGAGACGGCGAGCGAGGACAGGTGCGCGTACTGCGCGAAGCGTCCGTCCGCGAGCCGCAGCACGACCTCCTTGCCGTACGCGCCGTCCCAGCCGGCCGACACCACGGTCGCGTTGCCGACCGCCAGCAGCGGCGTGCCCGGGGAGACCGCGAAGTCCACCCCGGTGTGGTACCCGGCCGCGTAGCTGCGGTTGGCCACCCCGTACGGGTTGCTGGTCGGCGCGTCCGGCACCGGCGCGGACCACTCGGGCGCGGGCGCCGGCTCCGGGGCGGGAGCGGGCGCCGCGGCGGGCTCGGGCCCGGCGGCCGGGGCGGGCGGCTCCAGCGGCAGCAGGTTGGCCGCCACGGCCGCGGAGTGCCGGGCCGAGTCGCCGTCCTCGGACAGCTTGTACGGGCTCGGCCCGGCCACCTGGACCAGCCCCGCCGCGGGCACCTCCGCCCGCGGCGCGGTGAAGGCCGAGCTGCCGGGCGTGGTGGGCAGCACGGTCTGCGCCGAGGCGGTGCCGGGGGCGACCACCAGCAGCACGCCGGCGAGCAGCGCCGCGGCCGCCCCGATCGAGCCCAGCGCGTGGTCGTGCTCGGCCCGCTGACGGCTGCCCGGCAGCGTGGTGTGCCTGGGCGTGCCGAGGGTGCGCAGCGGCGCGGCCTGGGTGCGGACGGCGTGGCCGAGCCGGGGCTGCCAGGCCGCCGCCTGGGCCGCCGCGCGGGCGGCGAGCCGGCGCAGGGCGGGCGGCACGGGCGGAACGGTGGACATCGGTGGCCATACCTCACGGGTCGGGTCGGAGCAGCACGAAGGGCCCGTTCGGGCGTCTGCTGAGCGGGGGACCACTCAGGTGTAACCGTCACCGAGCGGACTCCCAAACGGTGTGACGTACTACGGCGTGTAGTCAGTGCCGCGCCGGAGATTCAAGCCGATGGAGTAACGATCATGAGATCCGATCGTCCGTGCCCGCTCCGGGGGCGGTTCGCGGGCCGTCCGCGGGTCGTCCGGGCCCGGCTACTACCGCCCGTCGTACCGCGCCGCGGGCCTGTGACCAGCACCACGCGCGGCCGGGGTTTGACGGGCTCGAACGGCTTCCGTCCGCACCGCTGACCGGCCCGGCCCGCTGCGGGACCATCGACGCATGTATGGCAACAGGAGCCAAGACCCCGACGCCGCTGCCCGCCCGAGCCCGGCGGACCGCCGATTCGCCGCCCTCCGCGGCTGCGAACGCATCCTGTCCGGCGTCCGGCCGCAGAGCCTCCGGGAACGCCTCGCCGCGCTGGCCGACCCGCCGACGGAGGGGAAGGGGCCGGTCCCCGACCTGGACGCCCGTCCGGACCAGTACGGCGACGGCGTGGTCCACGCCCTGGAGCTGCGGGTCGCCGAGCTGCTGGGCACCGAGGAGGCGGCCTTCTTCCCGACCGGCACGATGGCCCAGCAGGTCGCCCTGCGGATCCACGCCGAGGCCGCCGGGCTGCGCACCGTCGCCACCCACCCGCTGGCCCACACCGACCGGCACGAGCGGCAGGCACTCGGCGTCCTGACCGGCCTGCGCACCCTCTGGCCGACCCAGGCGCCGCGTCACCCGACCGTCGGGGAGCTGCGCGCCCTGGGCGAGCCGTACGCCGCCCTGAGCCTCGAACTGCCGCTGCGGGACGCCGGCTTCGTGCTGCCCGAGTGGGCGGAGCTGCGGGCCCTGGCCTCGGTGGTGCGGGCGGAGCACGGTGCGGCCCTGCACCTGGACGGCGCCCGGATCTGGGAGTCCGCCGTCGCCCTCGGCCGCCCGCTGCCGGAGGTCGCCGCGCTGGCCGACTCGGTGTACGTCTCCTTCTACAAGACGCTCGGCGGGATCAGCGGCGCCGCGCTGGCCGGTCCGGCGGGCTTCGTCCGCACCGCCAGGGCCTGGCGGCACCGCTACGGCGGGCAGCTCTTCCAGCAATGGCCGTTCGCGCTGGCGGCGTGGTCCGGGCTGGAGCGCGAACTGCCGCTGCTGGAACGGTACGTGGCACACGCTCGGACGGTCGCCGAGGCGCTCGGCCGGGCCGTCGCCGCCGTCCCCGGCGCCCGGGTGCACCCGGCCCCGCCGCACACCCACCAGTTCCGGCTCTGGCTGCCCTACCCGGCCGAGGTGCTGGAGGAGGCCTCGCTGGCGCTGGCCGAGGAGACCGGGACCGGGCTGTTCGGCGCCTGGCGCGAGCGCGAGCTGCCGGGCCTGGCGATGACCGAGGTCACCGTCGCCTCGCCCGCCCTCGACTGGACCGCTGCCGACGTCGAGGCGGCCGCCGCCGCCTTCCTGGACCGGCTCGGGCCCACCGCCGAACGGGCCTGACAAAGCGTCCGGCCCGCCCCCGCGGTGCGGGGACGGGCCGGACGTGGAGTGGTTCAGATTCGCCTGGTCACAGGCTGATCGCTACGGGCTCGATCAGTTGTCGACCGGACGGACCCGGATCCAGGTCTCCAGGTAGTTCGAGGACTCGTTCTCGACCTCGATGCTGGTGCCGGTCTTCGGGACCTGGACGCTGCTGTACGGGTTGTCCTTGGTCCAGTAGTCCTTCAGGTCCGAGAACTCGTCGACGCCCTTGGACTTCGGGATGACGGTCTCGACGCCGGCCTTGTGCAGGGTCAGCGCGGGGACGCGGCGCGAGCCGAAGGTCGAGTCGGCGCCGTTGATGCGCGGACGCATCAGGGTGCCGTCGGACCACTTCAGCGGGGCCGGGTGCGAGTCGATCGGAAGGATCAGACCCTGGCCCGGGTGGGCGCTGACGTTGTTGTCGGTCTGCGACTCGTCCCAGTACCAGATCAGCAGACCGGGCTGGTAGGAGTAGTGCTCGACCCAGCCCGGCTTGTCGGCGAAGCCGAAGTTGTACGGGCCGGTCTTCAGGGTCTGGTCGAAGGACACGTACTGCCGGTTCTCCGCGATGTAGTACTGCGCGTAGTCCTTGGTGTACGAGCCGCCGAAGCGGGTGAAGCCGCTGGAGGCCCAGCCGTTGTCACCCTTCTCCACGTCGTCGCTGAACAGGGTGGCGCCGTCGGCGACCACCGCGATGTTGTCCAGCGCCAGGCCGCGGAAGTGCAGGCCGCCGTCGGTGGTGTTGTGGTAGCGGAACTGGATCTTCTGGCCCGCGAAGGCGTCCAGGTTGAACGACAGGTCGCCCCAGGCGGCGAGCTGGCCGTTCACGGCCGGGCGGCCGTTCTCCTTGGGCAGCGGGGCGCCGTTCCAGGTGCCGTCCACGACGGTCCAGGTCTTGCCACCGTCGGTGGAGACCTCGCCGAACGCGTAGTCGAAGTCCTGCTCCAGCTCGTACCAGGCCTTGGCGTTGATGCTGGCCTTGGCCTTGCCGGTCAGGTCGATCTCGCGGGTCAGCGTGACGTTGAGGTTGTCGGCGCTGCCGCTCCACCACTCACCGGTGCCCGCGAAGGGCTTGTTGATCTCGGTGGTGATGCTCTTCTTCGGCAGGTCGACGATCAGGGCCTGCGGCAGGTTGGAGTTGTACTCCGCCGGGCCGATGTGGTGCGTCGACTCGGTGCCCGCCTTGGCGTGGTCGGCCTTCAGCCAGCCCAGCTTGAACTTGCTCCAGGCGTCGAAGTCGTTCGGCATGTCGCCGATCGAGTTCTTGCCCTCGCCGAGCCAGGAGCCGGACGACATGATCGACCAGAAGCCGACCGAGTTGTCGACGCCCTTGCCGGCGGTGTCGTAGAGGTCCGGCAGACCGAGGTCGTGGCCGTACTCGTGCGCGAAGACGCCGAGGCCGCCGTTCTCCGGCTGCATCGTGTAGTCGCCGATCCAGAGGCCGGAGTTGCCGACCTGGACGCCACCGAGCTTGTTGCCCTCGGGGCCGGCGGTGCCGTTCAGGTTGCCGTAGACGTACGAGCGGTGCGCCCACAGGGCCTTGGTGCCCTGCTTGCCGCCACCGGCCGACTTGTCCTCACCGGCGTGCACGATCTGGAAGTGGTCGATGTACCCGTCGGGCTGGTTGAAGTTCCCGTCATGGTGCGAACCGTAGCGGTCCCACTTGTCGTACTGGGCCAGCGTCGCCTTGATCTGGGCGTCGGTCTGACCCTTGGCCAGCTGGTCCTTGTACCAGATGTCCACGGCGTCGCGGATCAGGTCCTGGGCGCTGGCGCAGACGTTGGAGCCGCAGTAGTCGGAGCCGTACCGGGCCTCGTTCCACGGGACGCGGACCCAGTCCTGGACCACACCGTCGACCGAGTAGCGGCCCGAGGACTGCTTCTCGTAGTAGGTCTTCAGCGAGGGCTTGTCCTTGCTGAAGTACAGGTCCTGGTAGTGCTGCTGGTTGTAGTCAGCCTGCCAGGCGGTCGAGTTGTTGGTGGCCGGGTCCGGCTGCGCGATCTCGTTGTGCTTCGGACCGGCCTCGCCGCCGTACTTGACCTTGCCGTCCGGCGTCTTGGTGGTGTTGTCCACCTGGTCGCCGAAGTCGACGAGGATGGTGAAGATCTTGTCCGTGCGCTCGCGGGCGAGCTCCACGTACTTGTCCTTGCCCAGCTTCACGCTGGTGCTGCCGTTGTGCTCCTCGACCTGAGCGGTGCCGGCGAGCAACTGGTCGGTGGCGGCCTTCTGCTCGGCCTCCACCTTCGCGGTCAGCGGGCCCGGGATGTTGTGCTCAGTGTTCTGGACGGCCTCGGCCGGGTCCTTCGGCGCGGGGGCCGAGCCGGCCGCGACGGCGGTGCCCGGGAACAGGCCCGCGCCGAGCGTGACTATGACCGCTGCGGCAGTGGCGACCGCAGCGGTTCTCCTGGTGTTCTTCAACGTTGTGACGTCCTCCCCGACCGGGGCCAGCTCATGGCCAAAGCCCGGCAAACCAAAATGAAAGACAGGTGGACGTCATTTGATACAAGCGTGCATAAAAAAGATAGACCTTGACCATGACATGGTCACGGCGCTATGCTCCGCGACTTCCCATCAGCTGACCATCTGTCAACCGTATGTTCGTTAAAGCTGTCTGAGAAATTGAGCGTGTCCGTACCAACCAGCGCGGAAGCCCGCCGTCCGAGCCCGTACGGGGACCTGCTTAGGCGGGGTGGAACGCACCGAGCCCCCGGCGCGGACGCCGGGGGCTCGGTTGCTGTGAAGTTGTCTGTTAAAAGTTGGGCTACTTCGTCAGGTCCGGGCCGGACGAGGCGACCTCGGCGGGGGTGTCCGCGACGGCGGACTTCTCCTCGCCGCGGAAGGTGAACTTGGCTTCCTTGCCCTCGCCCTCGACGTCGACGACGACGATGTGACCGGCCCGCAGCTCGCCGAAGAGGATCTTCTCGGAGAGGTGGTCCTCGATCTCGCGCTGGATGGTGCGGCGCAGCGGACGGGCACCCAGGATCGGGTCGTAGCCGCGCTTGGCCAGCAGCTTCTTGGCCTCGACGCTGAGCTCCAGGCCCATGTCCTTGTCCTTGAGCCGCTCGTCCACCTTGTCGATCATGAGGTCGACGATCTGGATGATGTCGTCCTCGGACAGCTGGTGGAACACCACGATGTCGTCGACGCGGTTCAGGAACTCGGGGCGGAAGTGCTGCTTGAGCTCCTCGCCGACCTTCGCCTTCATCCGCTCGTACCCGGTCTGGGTGTCACCCGTGGCCGCGAAGCCCAGGTTGAAGCCCTTGGAGATGTCCCGGGTGCCGAGGTTGGTCGTCATGATGATGACGGTGTTCTTGAAGTCGACCACGCGGCCCTGGGAGTCGGTCAGGCGACCGTCCTCCAGGATCTGCAGCAGCGAGTTGAAGATGTCCGGGTGGGCCTTCTCGACCTCGTCGAAGAGGACGACCGAGAACGGCTTGCGGCGGACCTTCTCGGTCAGCTGGCCGCCCTCCTCGTAGCCCACGTACCCGGGCGGGGAGCCGAACAGCCGGGAGACGGTGTGCTTCTCGGAGAACTCGGACATGTCGAGCGCGATCAGCGCGTCCTCGTCGCCGAAGAGGAACTCCGCCAGCGTCTTGGACAGCTCGGTCTTACCGACACCGGACGGGCCGGCGAAGATGAACGAACCGCCGGGGCGCTTCGGGTCCTTGAGGCCCGCACGGGTGCGCCGGATGGCCTGGGAGAGCGCCTTGATGGCGTCCTTCTGGCCGATGACGCGCTTGTGCAGCTCGTCCTCCATGCGCAGCAGGCGCGAGGTCTCCTCCTCGGTCAGCTTGAAGACCGGGATGCCGGTGGCGGTGGCCAGGACCTCGGCGATGAGCTCCTCGTTCACCTCCGCGACGACGTCCATGTCGCCGGCCTTCCACTCCTTCTCGCGCTTGGCCTTGGCCTGCAGGAGCTGCTTCTCGTCGTCGCGCAGGGACGCGGCCTTCTCGAAGTCCTGCGCGTCGATCGCGCTCTCCTTCTCGCGGCGCACGTCGGCGATCTTCTCGTCGAACTCGCGCAGGTCCGGCGGCGCGGTCATCCGGCGGATGCGCATTCGCGAGCCGGCCTCGTCGATCAGGTCGATCGCCTTGTCCGGCAGGAAGCGGTCCGAGATGTACCGGTCGGCCAGGGTGGCGGCGGCGACCAGGGCGGCGTCCGTGATGGAGACCCGGTGGTGGGCCTCGTAGCGGTCGCGCAGACCCTTGAGGATCTCGATGGTGTGCGGCAGCGAGGGCTCCGCGACCTGGATCGGCTGGAAGCGGCGCTCCAGCGCGGCGTCCTTCTCCAGGTGCTTGCGGTACTCGTCCAGGGTGGTGGCACCGATGGTCTGCAGCTCGCCGCGGGCCAGCATCGGCTTGAGGATGCTGGCGGCGTCGATGGCGCCCTCGGCGGCGCCCGCGCCGACCAGGGTGTGCAGCTCGTCGATGAACAGGATGATGTCGCCGCGGGTGCGGATCTCCTTGAGGACCTTCTTCAGGCGCTCCTCGAAGTCACCGCGGTAGCGCGAGCCGGCCACCAGGGCGCCCAGGTCCAGCGTGTAGAGCTGCTTGTCCTTGAGCGTCTCCGGGACCTCGCCCTTGACGATCGCCTGCGCCAGGCCCTCGACCACGGCGGTCTTGCCGACGCCGGGCTCACCGATCAGGACCGGGTTGTTCTTGGTGCGGCGGGACAGCACCTGCATGACCCGCTCGATCTCCTTCTCGCGCCCGATGACCGGGTCGAGCTTGGCCTCGCGGGCGGCCTGGGTGAGGTTGCGGCCGAACTGGTCCAGGACCAGCGAGGTCGACGGGGTGCCCTCGGCGGGCCCGCCGGCCGTGGCCGACTCCTTGCCGCCGCCGGTCTGGTAGCCGGAGAGCAGCTGGATGACCTGCTGGCGCACCCGGTTGAGGTCGGCGCCCAGCTTCACCAAGACCTGGGCGGCGACGCCCTCGCCCTCGCGGATCAGGCCGAGCAGGATGTGCTCGGTGCCGATGTAGTTGTGGCCGAGCTGCAG
Source organism: Kitasatospora xanthocidica (assembly GCF_014656195.1). Classification (GTDB taxonomy): domain Bacteria; phylum Actinomycetota; class Actinomycetes; order Streptomycetales; family Streptomycetaceae; genus Kitasatospora; species Kitasatospora xanthocidica. Next base: position 66,276 of record NZ_BNBY01000006.1, read on the forward strand.
GGCCTCCCGGAGCGACAGCTCCAGGACCTTCTTCGCCCGGGGGGTGAAGGGGATGTGGCCGGACGGGGCCTGCTGCCCCTGGCCGATGATCTCCTCGACCTGCTGGCGAACGGCCTCAAGAGAAATCCCGAGGCTCTCCAGGGCCTTGGCGGCGACGCCCTCGCCCTCGTGGATCAGACCCAGGAGGATGTGCTCGGTGCCGATGTAGTTGTGGTTGAGCATCCGGGCTTCTTCCTGAGCCAGGACGACAACCCGCCGCGCGCGGTCGGTGAACCTCTCGAACATCGTTTATCGCTCCTCAGAGCGGTCGGGCAGTTCGGGGTCCGTCCCCGCCCTGTCCTTCCGCATGCTAGTCCCGCTCAGCGGCGCGGCCCACGGATTCACTCCCCGGTAGAGGAGCGAGATGCTGCGCGACCAGCCGACACCAATCCCAACCTGATGCTGGGAAACGGTGTTCCCACTGGTGGGCCGGATGCACCGGAATCCGCTACGCCATCGGCGAACAAGCGCCGCCGAGGCGCGGTCGGACCCTCTCCGACCGGTCGCGCATACTGCCCCTGGACGGGTCCGAGAACCCGTCCACCTGCATTCATACCCGGTATCGGGGCGGTTCTCGCGCAGTTTCCGCGGTGGCGGTGTTCGCCTGGCGAGAAGTCCGGCCGCGGTGACGGTGGTTCGACGGCGCCCGGGGTGGTCGGTACGCCACCCGGTGGTGTCCGCGTTACCGCTTCGCCCCTACAGCGTTGCACAGCTCGTGATTGTTCCGCCGCCCGAGCCCGCACCCCGGACACCCCCCGGTCCCGGTGGTGCCGTGGCGGTCCGGGCGAGCGCCGCGGGGCGCGGAGGAGACTCCTCCGCGCCCCGCGCGTGTGTCGTCGGCGCCGTGTGCGGCCGCCGGGGCCCCGCATCCGCTCCGGCGTGCCGGCGGCGCCGGGGTCAGGACGCGTTGGCCGCCTCGTAGGCCTCGCGGACACCGCTCGGCACCCGGCCGCGGTCGTTGACGTCCATGCCCTGCTCCTTGGCCCACGCGCGGATCTTCGCGGTGTCCGGAGCGCTGCCCGCGGTGCGCTGCGCCGGGCCGCGGCCCGGGCGGCGGGCGCCGGCCAGCCGGCCGCTCTGCTTGCGGCCCTTCTCCACGTACGGCGCCAGCAGGCCGCGGAGCTTGTCCGCGTTGGCGCTCTTCAGGTCGATCTCGTAGGCAACGCCGTCGAGAGCGAACGTCACCGTCTCGTCCGCCGAACCACCGTCGAGATCGTCTTCAAGAATGACCTGCACCCTCTGTGCCACGGGCTTCCCTTTCCGCTAAACGACCCATTGCCTAAGGAAAGGAAAGCGCCTTTCTCCGGAAAACACAAACCCTTGACCCCGGCGGGCGCCGCTCAGAGGTGCAGCAGCATGCGCGAGTTGCCCAGTGTGTTGGGCTTCACCCGCTCCAGGTCAAGGAACTCGGCGACGCCTTCGTCGTACGAGCGGAGGAGTTCTTCATAGACATCCGTAGCGATCGCCGCCGGGTCTGTCGTACCATCATCGGTTTCCTGGAGCTCGCCGATCTCGACGAAACCGTGTTTCGCGAAGAACGGGACCTCGAACGTCAAGCAGAAAATCCGACGGACGCCGAGCCAGCGCGCGGTCTGCACCAGCTTCTCCAGCAGCAGGTGTCCGATCCCGAAGCCCCGGCAGACCGGATCCACCGCGAGGGTCCGGACCTCGGCCAGGTCCTCCCACATGACGTGCAGTGCGCCACAGGCCACCACCGCGCCGTTGTCGTCGCGTTCCGCGACCCAGAACTCCTGGACGGATTCGAACAGTGTGACAGTGGGCTTGTCCAGCAGAATGCCGTCGCGCGAGTAGGCGTCGATGAGCCTGCGTACTGCCCGCACGTCCGTGGTCCGTGCGCGGCGGATGGTGACCTCCATGGCGGGACGTTATCGCGTCGTCCCCGGCGGGGTCTCCCCGGTATCGGGTGCCCCGGTATCCGGTCCCTCCGCGGCGGAATCCGGGCCGGCCGGATCGGGCGGGAACAGAGCCGCCACCCGCAACGCGTCCCGGAGCGCCTCGCGTTGCTCGGGCGACATCAGGCCGAAGAAGTGCACCAGGGCCGCCGCCGGATTGTCACTGGTGGCCCACGCGTCGTTCATCAGAGCCGCCGTGTACGCCTCACGCGAGGAGACCGGTTCATATCGATAGGCCCGGCCGGCCCGCTCGCGGCGCAGCCAGCCCTTTCTGTGGAGCTTGTCCAGGACGGTCATCACCGTGGTGTACGCGATTTCGCGTTCCGACCGCAGATCGAGGAGAACCTCGCGAACCGTCACCGGTCGGTTCCACTGCCACACCCGGGTCATGATGGCGTTCTCAAGTTCGCCGAGTTGCCGGACCATAGTGCGGCCAGGATAGGGAGTGAATGGGGCAAATCTTGTGAAGTGCGCCAAACCGGCGCGCCGCCACCCCCGGGAATCGGGAATGGCGGCGCTCCGGTCGTTCGGGGCGGCTGACGGCGTCAGTCGCGGGTCCGCTCGCGGGTCGTCCGGGCCGGGGCGTCCGGCCCCGGCGGATCAGTCGAAGTCTTCCTTCGCCTTCCGGCTCCCGCCCTGGCTGCGGACGATGGCCCGCACCAGGAACCCGAAGCCGATCGCCATGACCAGCGGCGGCACGATCGCGCTGACGTAGTCCATCAGGTCACTCCTCCTCGGTCTTCTCCGCCGTCGCGGCGGCAGCCTTCGGCTCCGGCTTCACCAGCGGGAAGAGCACCGTCTCCCGGATGTTCTTGCCGGTCAGCAGCATGATCAGGCGGTCCACGCCGAGGCCGAGGCCACCGGTCGGGGGCATCGCGTACTCCAGGGCGCGCAGGAAGTCCTCGTCCACCTGCATCGCCTCGACGTCGCCGCCGGCCGCCAGCAGCGACTGGGCGGTGAGGCGGGCGCGCTGCTCGACCGGGTCGACCAGCTCGGAGTAGGCGGTGCCGATCTCCGTGCCGAAGATCACCAGGTCCCACTTCTCGGCCACGCCCGGCACCGAGCGGTGCTGGCGGGTCAGCGGGGAGACCTCGGTCGGGTAGTCCTTGATGAAGGTCGGCCGGACGGCGTTCTCCTCCAGCAGGCGCTCGACCATCTCCAGCACGATCTGACCGTGGCCCCAGTCCTTCTCGAACGGGATGCCGTGCTCGGCGGCCAGCTTGCGCAGCTCCTCGACGGTGGTCTCCGGGGTGACCTCGACGCCCAGGTGCGCGGAGATGCCCGGGTAGACGCTGACCTCCGCCCACGGCTCGGCCAGGTCGATCTCGTGCTCGACGCCGTGCGCGTCGACGCCCTTGATCACCGTGGTGCCCAGCGCGTCCCGGGCCGCGTTGACGATCGTCTCGCGGATCAGCTCGGCCTGGGTGTCGTAGTCGCCGTAGGCCTCGTACGACTCCAGCGAGGTGAACTCCGGGTTGTGGGTGGAGTCCGCGCCCTCGTTGCGGAAGTTGCGGTTGATCTCGAAGACCTTCTCGGCGCCGCCGACCACCAGCCGCTTGAGGTACAGCTCGGGGGCGATGCGCATGTAGAGGTCGATGTCGTACGCGTTGATGTGCGTCTTGAACGGACGGGCGTTGGCGCCGCCGTGCACCGGCTGCAGCATCGGGGTCTCGACCTCGATGTAGCCGCGGTCCTCGTAGGTGCGGCGGATCGAGCGGACGACCTTGCTGCGCAGGTGCAGGATCTCGCGGGCCTCGGGGTTGACGATCAGGTCCACGTAGCGCTGGCGGACCCGGGCCTCCGGGTCGGTCAGGCCCTTGTGCTTGTCCGGCAGCGGGCGCAGGCACTTGGCGGTGAGCTCCCAGCGGTCCACCATGACCGACAGTTCGCCGCGCTTGGAGGTGATCACCTCGCCCTCGACGCCGACCTGGTCGCCGAGGTCGATGTCGGACTTCCAGGCCGCCAGGCGCTCGGGGCCCAGCTTGTCCAGGGAGAACATGACCTGCAGGTCGCCGGTGCCGTCGCGCAGGGTGGCGAAGCAGAGCTTGCCGCCGGTGCGGGAGAGGATCACGCGGCCGGTGATGCCGGCCCGCTCTCCGGTCGCGGTGTCCGGCTCCAGGTCCGGGTGCTTGGCACGCAGGTCCGCGATGGTGCTGGTGCGGGGGAATCCGACCGGGTACGGGTCGACGCCGGCCGCCCGGAGCCGGTCCAGCTTCTCGCGCCGGACGCGCATCTGCTCGGGAAGGTCGTCGGTCGCGGGAACAAGGCTCTGATCGCTCACCCCACAAGGGTAGCCAGCCACACACCGTGCTCCGTGACCGGATTGCGTGCGAGGGCACCGGAACGCGCCCGAGGCGGCCGGAACGCGCCGGAGGGGAGACCGCGGCGGCGGTCTCCCCTCCGGCGGGCCCGGGTCGCTCAGCCGGTCCCGGTGGCGAGCTCGATCTCCTCGGGGGCCTCCGCGGCCGGCGGGGCGGGCCGGGCCGGGGGCTTGGGACGGCGGCCGAAGAGCTCCGCGGGGGTGGGCATCCGGTGCGGGCGGGGCGGGGCCCCCGCGGCGGCGGGCTCGGCGGACTGCTCGGGGCGGGACTCCGGGCGGGACTCGGTGCTGCTCATGGTCCGTCCTCCTACAGGGGTGGGGTGACAGCTCGGGGGTGCGGCGGGGCTCGGCACGGCCACCAGGTGGCGCGGCTGGCCGGTGGTGAGGGCGAGGCGTTCGCGGACGGCCGCCTCGGCCAGCGCGTGGCAGCGCCCGGCCAGCCGCGAGCGGCGCGACCGTTCGCCCTGTCCGCAGGGCTGGCGGGTCAGGCCGCGCAGCGCGGTGAGGTCCTCGGGCCCGGGCAGATACCCGTCGGACACGGCCTCCTCCAGCCGCTGCAGGTAGCCGGGCGCGCTGCCGGGCAGGGCGGAGCGGTAGCGGCCGAGGTCGGCGAGCAGGAAGGCGCGCAACCGGCCGCCTTCCTGGACGGCCTCGTCGATCGCCTCGGTCAGGTACAGCGCGTCCTGGACGTCCTCCGCCCAGAGTTCGGCGCCCGGCCCGGCGAAGGCCGTCCGGTCGGGCCCCTGGAGGTGGACGGGGACGGCGGGGTGCAGGGCTTGGGCGAGGGCTCGGCGCAGCACGCGGACTTCGTCGGCGCTGAAGGCCATGCCGCCGCGCGATCCGTGTGGCGTAGGCATGGGCTGACACTACGTGAGGAATATCCGATTTGTCGGTAACGTCGCGCCGAACCACCCACGTTCGGCCCGACGGGGGAGCCGGTCAGCTCGGGCGGTTGCGTTCGTAGACCAGCCGCAGGCCGATGAGGGTGAGCCAGGGCTCGTGGACGTCGATGGTGCTGGCCTCGCCGAGGACGAGGGTGGCGAGGCCGCCGGTGGCGATCACCTGGACGTCGTCCGGGTCCTTGGCGAGCTCGCGGGCCATCCGCTCGACCAGACCGTCGACCTGGCCCGCGAAGCCGTACAGGATGCCGGACTGCATGCCCTCGACGGTGTTCTTGCCGATCACGTTGCGCGGGCGGGCCAGCTCGATCTTGCGCAGCTGGGCGCCGCGGACGCCGAGGGCCTCGACGGAGATCTCGATGCCGGGGGCGATCGCGCCGCCGACGTAGTCGCCGCGGGCGTTGACCGCGTCGAAGGTGGTCGCGGTGCCGAAGTCGACCACGATGCACGGGCCGCCGTACAGGTGGTTGGCGGCCAGCGCGTTGACGATCCGGTCGGCGCCGACCTCCTTGGGGTTGTCCATCAGGACGTGCACCCCGGTCTTCACGCCGGGCTCCACGATCACCGCGGGGACGTCGCCGTAGTAGCGGCGGGTCACCTCGCGGAGCTCGTGGAGCACGGCGGGAACGGACGAGCAGATCGCCAGGCCCTCCACCGCGGCCTCCTTGGCCGCGGTGTGGTTGCCCATCAACCCCTGGAGCAGCACCGCCAGTTCATCGGCCGTGCGGCGCGGATCGGTGGAGATCCGCCAGTGTTCCACCACTTCCTCGCCGTCGAACAGGCCGAGCGTGGTCTGGGTGTTGCCGACGTCGATGGTGAGGAGCATGGGCCGCTTTCTGCGAGTCGGGACGGGGCTGCGCGGGTCCGGACGGTCAGGCGCGCAGGTCCAGGCCGATGTCCAGGATCGGCGAGGAGTGCGTGAGCGCGCCCACGGCCAGGTAGTCCACCCCAGTCTGGGCGACCTCGCGCGCGGTGGCCAGGGTCAGTCCGCCGGAGGCCTCCAGCTTCGCCCGGCCGGCCACCAGCGCGACGGCCTCCTTCAGCTGCCCGACGGTGAAGTTGTCCAGCAGGATCAGGTCGGCCCCGGCCTCCAGCACCGGCGCGATCTGCTCCACGGTGTCGACCTCGACCTCGACCGGGAGCTCCGGGTACGCGGCCCGGACGGCCCGGAAGGCCTCCGCCACGCCGCCGGCCGCGACCACGTGGTTGTCCTTCACCAGGGCGGCGTCGGACAGCGCCATCCGGTGGTTGGCGCCGCCGCCGCAGCGCACCGCGAACTTCTCCAGCGCGCGCAGGCCCGGGGTGGTCTTGCGGGTGTCCCGGACCACCGCGCCGGTGCCCTCCAGGGCGTCCGTCCAGGCGCTGGTCGCGGTGGCGATGCCGGACAGGTGGCAGAGCAGGTTGAGCGCGCTGCGCTCGGCCGTCAGCAGGTCGCGGGTGCGGGAGCGGACCGAGAGCAGCACCTGGCCGGCCTCGACCCTGTCGCCGTCCTCGACGTGCCGCTCGACCTCGAACTCCTCCTCGCAGACCAGCGAGACGACCGCCTCGGCGACCCGCAGGCCGGCCACCACGCCGGCCTGACGGGCGGTGAAGTCGGCGGTGGCGACGGCGTCGGCGGGCACGGTCGCCACCGAGGTGACGTCCTCGCCGCCGGCCAGGTCCTCGGCCAGCGCCAGGGTGGCGATGTCCTCGACCTCGACCGGGTCCAGCCCGGCCTGCTCCAGGAGCTCGGCCAGCTGCGGGTCCAGACCGGTCTCGTAGCCCTCGCCGTCGCCACAGGCGCAGCCGTCGCCGCAGCCGCCCTGGTCGGCCAGGGGGAGTTCCTCGTGGGAGTGGGTCATCGTTCTACTGCTCCTCAGGGGTGCTGACGGGACCGCCGGTGGCGGCGAGGGTGGTGATCAGGTGGCGCCGCCAGTGGGCGTCGTCGCGCTCGGGGAAGTCCTCGCGCCAGTGGCAGCCGCGGGTCTCCTCGCGCTGCTGGGCGGCCGCGACCAGGGCGGTGGCGACCAGCAGCAGGTTGGCGGCCTCCCAGGTCTCCACCCGGGGGTCGGCCGGCTTCTCCTCGGCCACGTGGAAGCGGGCCTGCTCGGCGATCAGGGCCAGTCCGGCCGCCGCGTCGGCCATCGAGGCGGCCGAGCGCAGCACGCCCGCGCCGCGCGACATCAGCCGCTGGATCTCGGCCCGGGCCTCGGAAGCGGGCAGCGGCACCGGGTGCGCGGCCCGCGCGGCGGCGACGTCCACCGTGCGCTCGGGCAGCTCGCCGGCCGCGTGCAGGCCGGCCAGGTCGGCGGCGATCCGCTCGGCGAAGACCAGGCCCTCCAGCAGCGAGTTGGAGGCCAGCCGGTTGGCGCCGTGCACCCCGGTGCAGGCGACCTCGCCGCAGGCGTACAGGCCCGGGACGCTGGTGCGGCCCGACCGGTCGGTGCGCACGCCGCCGGAGGCGTGGTGCGCGGCCGGGGCGATCGGGATCGGCTCGGTGACCGGGTCGATCCCGTGCGCGCGGCAGGAGGCGAGGATGGTCGGGAATCGGTGCTCCCACATCTCGGCGCCGAAGTGCCGCCCGTCCAGGAACATGTGCTGGGCGCCCTGCTCCTGCATGCGCCGGGTGATCGCCTTGGCGACGATGTCGCGCGGGGCCAGCTCGGCCAGTTCGTGCTGCCCGACCATGAAGCGGACGCCGTCCGCGTCCACCAGGTGGGCGCCCTCGCCGCGGACCGCCTCGGAGACCAGCGGCTGCTGGCCCTCGGCCTCCGGGCCGAGCCAGAGCACGGTGGGGTGGAACTGGACGAACTCCAGGTCGGTGGCGGCGGCGCCGGCCCGCAGGGCCAGTGCTACGCCGTCGCCGGTGGAGACCGCCGGGTTGGTGGTGGCGGAGAAGACCTGGCCCATGCCGCCGGTGGCGAGCACCACCGCGCGGGCCCGGACGGCGCCGACGCCGTCGCGCTGGCCCTCGCCCATCACGTGCAGGGTCAGTCCGGCGGTGTGGCCGTCGGCGTCGGTGAGCAGGTCGAGTACGAGCGCGTGCTCGATCAGCTCGATGTCAGGGTCGGTGCGGACGGCGGCGACCAGGGCGCGCGATATCTCGGCCCCGGTGGCGTCGCCGCCCGCGTGGACGATCCGGCGGCGGTGGTGGCCGCCCTCGCGGGTCAGCAGGATCTCGCCGTCCTCGCCCCGGTCGAACAGGGCGCCGGTGGCGATCAGCCGGCGGACGGCGTCCGGGCCCTCGGTGACCAGGGTGCGGACGGCCTCCTCGTCACAGACGCCGGCGCCGGCCACCAGGGTGTCGGCCAGGTGCTGTTCGGGGGTGTCCCCCTCGCCCAGTGCGGCCGCGACGCCGCCCTGGGCCCAGCGGGTCGAGCCCTCGTCCAGCATGGCCTTGGTGACCACGAGGACCCGCAGGCCGGCCTTGCGGACGTTGAGGGCGACGGTGAGGCCGGCCACCCCGGAGCCGACCACGACCACGTCGGTGGTGGTGGTCCACCCGGGGTTCGGGGCGGTCAGGCGGTGCGTAACGGACATGGCTCTGTGGCTCCTTCAGCGCGAGGCGGCGACGGCCGCGCCGTTGCCGCCACGGTACGCCGCGTCGCCGCGGAGCAGTCCGGTGCCCTCCTGGGCTTCGGCCGGGTCCCCGCCCATGCCGGTGATCCGGTTGTGCTCGTCCACGAAGACGACCTTCGGCTCGTAGCCCTTGGCCTCGGCCGTGTCCATCTGCCCGTAGGCGATGAGTATGACCAGGTCGCCCGGGTGGACCAGGCGGGCGGCGGCGCCGTTGATGCCGATCACGCCGGAGCCGCGCGGGCCGGCGATGGTGTACGTCTCCAGCCGGGCGCCGTTGTTGATGTCGACGATGTGGACCAGCTCGCCGGGGAGCAGGTCGGCGGCGTCGAGCAGGTCCTCGTCCACCGTGACCGAGCCGACGTAGTGCAGGTCGGCCTGGGTCACGGTGGCCCGGTGGATCTTGGACTTGAGCATGGTGCGGAGCATTGCGGGTCACGCCTCCTGTGAGTGCATGCCTGAGGGGGTTGCTTGCCGAGCGGTGGTGCCGGTGGTGCCGGTGGAGCGGTGGTGCCCGCCGAGCGGTGGTGCCGGTCGGGCGGCGGTGCCTAGCGGACGATGACGCGGACGTTGTCGATCAGGCGGGTCGAGCCCACCTGCGCGGCGACGGCCAGCACCGCCTCGCCCTGGAAGTCGTCCGCCGCCTCGGAGAAGTCGTGCGGGTCGATCAGGGCGAGGTAGTCGAGGGTGACGCCCTCGGCGGCGTCCAGGACGGCCGAGGCGGCCTCGCGGACGGCCTTCGGGCCCTGCGCGGCGACGTCCCGGCCGGCGAACAGGGCGCCGGACAGGGCCAGGGCGCGGGTGCGCTCCTCCGCCGAGAGGTAGCGGTTGCGCGAGGACAGCGCCAGGCCGTCCTCCTCGCGGGCGGTCGGCACGCCGACGATCTCGACGTCGAAGTCCAGGTCGGCGACCATCCGCTGGACGAGCGCCAGCTGCTGGGCGTCCTTCTCGCCGAAGAAGGCGAAGTCCGGGTCGGTGATGTGCAGCAGCTTGGCGACCACGGTCAGCACGCCGTCGAAGTGGCCGGGCCGGGTGGCGCCCTCGAAGCGCTCGCCCATCGGGCCGGCCACCAGGCGCACCTGCGGCTCGCCGTTCGGGTAGACCTCCTCGACGGACGGCGCGAAGACCACGTCGGCGCCGTTCTCCTCGGCCAGCTTCACGTCCTCGTCGAGGGTGCGCGGGTAGCGCTCCAGGTCCTCGCCCGCGCCGAACTGCAGCGGGTTGACGAAGACCGTCACCGCGACCCGGCCGTCCCGGCCGACCTGCTTGCGGGCGGCCCGGACCAGGGCGGCGTGCCCCTCGTGCAGCGCGCCCATCGTCATCACGACGGCGTTGTCCACGGGCTGCTCGTCCGGCCAGAACGCGGCCTCGAAGTCGTCCACGGTGCGGGTGACCACGGCCCGGTGGACCTTCGGCGTCCGCTGGGGCTTGTTCGGCTGCTTGCCGCGTGCCATTAGCGCTTCTCCTCGTTCAGTACGTCCAGCAGCGCCGCCGCCGCCGTGTCGTCGATCGTGCCGTTGGCGAGCGCCCGCTGCGCGGTGGCGCGGGCCATCGCCCGGTAGGCCGCCGGGATGTCGGGGGACACCGTACTGAGCTGCGCCAGGTGGCGCCGTACGGTGCCCGCGTCGCCCCGGGCGACCGGGCCGGTGAGGGCCGCGTCGCCGGAGCGCAGGCTGTTGTCCAGCGCGGCGCCCAGCAGCGGGCCGAGCATCCGGCCGGGCTCGGCCACCCCGGCCGCGCGCAGCAGCTCCATGGCCTGCGCGACCAGGGTGACCAGGTGGTTCGCGCCGTGCGCGAGGGCCGTGTGGTAGAGCGGGCGGACCTCCTCGGGCACCCACTCGGGCTCGCCGCCCATCTCCACCACCAGCGCCTCGGCGACCGGCCGCAGCTCCTCGGGGGCGGTCACGCCGAACGGGCAGCCGGCCAGCCGGTCCAGGTCGACGGAGGTGCCGGCGAAGGTCATCGCCGGGTGCAGGGCCAGCGGCAGCGCCCCGGCCCGGGTGGCGGGCTCCAGGACGGCGACGCCGTGCGCGCCGGAGGTGTGCACCACGAGCTGCCCGGGGCGGACGGCGCCGGTGGCGGCCAGCCCGGCCACCAGGTCGGCCAGCGCGTCGTCCGGGACGGTCAGCAGGACCAGGTCGGCGGCGGCCAGCACCTGCGGCGGGGTGACGATCCGCACCCCCGGCAGCAGCGCCTCGGCGCGGCGGCGGGAGGTGGCGGACACCCCGGAGGCGGCGACCACGGTGTGCCCGGCGAGCTGCAGCGCGGCGCCCAGCGCGGGACCGACCCGGCCGGTGCCGACCACGCCCACGGCGAGCCGGGCCGGGCGGTTGCCGGGATCGCCCGGGTCGCCGAGGCCGTCGGCGAGCGGGGCGAGGTCGCCGAAGTCCGCGAAATCGGAAGGACTCAACCTTTGTCCCTGATCATCCGTTCCAGTCCACCTGCGGGTACCGGACGTACCGCCCCAGTGTACGGGCGCGTCAGTCGGTGGCACCGGCCCGGATCAGCCCGGCCTCGTACGCCAGCACCACGGCCTGGACCCGGTCGCGCAGGCCCAGCTTGGCCAGGATCCGGCCGACGTGGGTCTTCACGGTGGCCTCGGAGAGCACCAGCCGGGCCGCGATCTCACCGTTCGACAGGCCCTGGGCGACCAGTAGGAACACCTCCCGCTCGCGCTCGGTCAGCGGGCCGAGGACGTCCGAGCCGGGCGCGCTCTGCGGGGTCGGCAGCACCTCGGCGAAGCGGTCGATCATCCGGCGGGTGGTGGTCGGGGCGACCACCGCGTCCCCGCCGTGCACCGCGCGGATCGCGGCCACCAGCTCGGTCGGCGGGACGTCCTTGAGCAGGAAGCCGCTGGCGCCGGCCTTGAGCGCGGCGAAGGCGTACTCGTCCAGGTCGAAGGTGGTGAGGATCAGCACGTGCGGGGCGTCCGGCAGCGGGCTGCCGTCCTCGGCCAGGCAGATCCGGCGGGTCGCCTGAACCCCGTCCAGGCGGGGCATCCGGACGTCCATCAGGATCACGTCCACCTCGGTGTGCCGCAGCCGCTCCAGCGCCTGCGCGCCGTCGCCCGCCTCGGCGGCGATCTCGATGTCGCCCTGCGACTGCAGGATCATCCGGAAACCCGTGCGCAGCAGTTCCTGGTCGTCGACGAGCATCACGCGGATGGTCAAGGTGGCTCCTAAGGGGGCGGAGGTGCGCGGAGGGTCAGTGTGCGGCCTTGAGCGGGAGGACGGCACGGATCCGGAAGCCGCCGCCGGGGCGGGGGCCCACGTCGAGGCGGCCGCTGACCATGCCGACCCGCTCGCGCATGCCGATCAGGCCGTGCCCGAGACCGTCCGTGCCGCCGGAGGCCAGCTGTTCGTCGGTGCTGCCCCGGCCGTCGTCCTCCACCAGGACGGCCAGCTCGCGCTCGCCGAAGTCGACCGCGACCCGGGCGTGCACGTCGGGGCCGCCGTGCTTGCGGACGTTGGTCAGCGCCTCCTGGACGATCCGGTAGACGGTCAGCTCGACGCCGCGCGGCAGCTCCCGCGGATGCCCGGACGTCGCGTAGTCCACCTGCAGCCCGGCCGTGCGGACCTGCTCCAGCAGCTCCGGCAGCTCCTCCACGCCCGGCTGCGGCACGTACTCCTCGGCGGTGGTGTCGGAGGTGCGCAGCACGCCCAGCAGCCGGCGCATCTCGACCAGCGCCTGACGGCCGGTGGAGGCGATCGTGCCGAGCGCCTCCTTCGCCTGCTGCGGGGAGTTGTCGAGGACGTACGCGGCGCCGTCCGCCTGGACGATCATCACCGAGACGTTGTGCGCGACCACGTCGTGCAGCTCGCGGGCGATCCGGGCCCGCTCGGCGGCGACCGCCACCTTGGCCTGGGCGTCCCGCTCGCGCTCCAGCCGGGCGGCGCGGTCCTCCAGCTCCGTCAGGTAGGCGCGGCGCACCCGGGTCAGCCGCCCCCAGGCCCAGCACAGGATGAACGGCGTGCTCATCAGCAGCATGATCAGCGCTGCTTCGCCGATGTTGTACGAGCGGGACACGTAGTGGCCGGCGCTCTCGCGGACCGTCTTCATCGGGTGCATCTGCCAGAACACCAGCGGCCCGGCGGACAGGCCGGCCACCAGCGCCAGCCGGGACGTCCACTTCTGCCCGAAGGCGGCACCGGTGTACGCGAAGACCAGGTAGGCGATCGAGGAACCGGCCGGCTCGACGTCCGCCAGCACCTGGCTGACCCCGAGGCCGGTGGCGGCGGCCACCGTGACGTCCGGGTAGCGCCGGCGGACGACCATCAGCGCGGGCAGCACCAGCGCGACCAGGACGTCCGCGTCGAAGCGCCAGCCGTCGTCGGGGAAGTTGTCGTTCGGCAGCAGGCCGAGGAAGAGCACGATCGCCGCCCAGGCGGAGTCGACCACCATGGGGTGACGGCGGAGCCAGGCGTTGAGTCGATGCACGTGTCCAGCGTAGGCAGTCGCTCCACGTGTCCAGGTCCGCCGGTAGGGCGATCCGTCCTACTCCGTAGGTCGGAGACGCGCCGGCACCGATCGGGAGGGGGCACCGGGGCGCACCGGCGCCGATTGGGAGGGCCCGGCGACCGGCGGGTAGCGTCCGGCCCCATGACTTGGATGCGGTGGGCGCCCGCCATGGAACAGGCCCTGTACGACCCCGACCGGGGCTTCTACCGCAGGCCGGAAGGCCCCGCAGGCCACTTCCGCACCTCCGTGCACGCCTCGCCCAGGTTCGCCCGTGCGGTGGCCCGGCTGCTCCTCGAGGTTGACGCGGCCCTCGGCCGTCCGGAGGAGCTGGCCCTCGTCGACGTCGGGGCCGGGCGCGGCGAACTGCTCACCGGCGTCCTGGCCGCGCTGCCCGGGGACGTGCTCGCCCGGCTGCGCCCGTACGGCGTGGAGATCGCCGGGCGCCCGGCCGGACTCCCGTCCACGGTCCTGTGGACGGACGAGCCGCCGCGCGGCGTGACCGGGCTGCTCTTCGCCAACGAGTGGCTGGACAACGTGCCGCTGGACGCCGGGGAGGTGGACGGCGACGGGGTGCTGCGCTACGTCGAGGTGGACACCGCGACCGGCGCGGTGCGCCCCGGGGCGGAGGTGCCGGCCGCCTCGGCCGACGCGGCCTGGGCCGAGCGGTGGTGGCCGGTCGCCGAGCCCGGCGAGGTGGTGGAGTTCGGCGGCCCCCGGGACGCCGCCTGGGCGCGGGCCGTCGCCGGGCTGGAGCACGGACTGGCCGTCGCCGTCGACTACGCCCACACGGCGGGGCGCCGGCCGCCCTTCGGCACCCTCAGCGGCTTCCGGGACGGCCGGGAAGTGGCACCGGTGCCGGACGGCTCCTGCGACGTCACCGCGCACGTGGCCCTGGACGCCGTCGCCGTTCCCGGTCTCCACAGCCTGTGGACGACGCAGCGCGAGGCCCTGCGCGCCCTCGGCGTGAGCGGCGGACGCCCCCCGCTCGCCCTCGCCTCCACCGACCCGGCGGGCTACCTGCGGGCGCTGAGCGGGGCCGGGGAGGGCGCTGAACTGACCGACCCGGGCGGGCTCGGCGGGTTCGGGTGGCTGCTGCAGACCGTCCGCATGCCGGTACCGGAGAGCTTGGGTGTGCTGCCGGGATGGCAGACTCTGGGGGCATGAGGGAGACCACGGTCGGCATCGGGGCGGGAGCCGAGAACTTCAGCGGCGCGGCGGGCACCACCGACATGGTGCTCAACATCGGCCCGCAGCACCCGGCCACGCACGGCGTGCTGCGACTGCGCCTGCTGCTCGACGGCGAGCGCATCGTCACCGCCGAGCCGGTGATCGGCTACATGCACCGGGGCGCGGAGAAACTGTTCGAGGCCCGGGACTACCGGCAGATCATCATGCTGGCCAACCGGCACGACTGGCTCTCCGCCTTCTCCAACGAACTCGGCGTCGTCCTCGGCGTCGAGCGGATGCTCGGCATGGAGGTCCCCGAGCGGGCGGTGTGGATCCGCACCCTGCTCGCCGAACTCAACCGGGTCCTCAACCACCTGATGTTCCTCGGCTCCTACCCGCTGGAACTCGGCGGGATCACCCCGATCTTCCACGCCTTCCACAGCCGCGAGGAACTCCAGTACGTGCTGGAGGAAGCCTCCGGCGGCCGGATGCACTACATGTTCAACCGGGTCGGCGGCCTCAAGGAGGACCTCCCGGCCGGCTGGCTCGGCCGGGTCCGCGCCGCCGTCGCCAAGGTGCGCTCCGAGACGCCCGTCTTCGAGGAACTCGTCCTCGGCAACGAGATCTTCCGCGCCCGCACCGCCGGCGTCGGCGTCCTCACCAAGGCCCAGGCCCAGGCGTACGGCGTCAGCGGCCCGATCGCCCGCGCCAGCGGCCTCGACCTCGACCTGCGCCGCGACGAGCCCTACCTCGCGTACGGCACCGAGGAACTGCGGCAGGTGCTCACCGTCGTCACCCGCGAGGAGGGCGACTGCCTGGCCCGCTTCGAATGCCTGCTGGAGCAGACCCTCAACTCGCTCGACCTCGCCGAGGCCTGCCTCGACAAGCTCGCCACCCTGCCGCCCGGCCCGGTCAACCAGCGGCTGCCCAAGGTGCTCAAGGCACCCGAGGGCAGCACCTACACGTGGACCGAGAACCCGCTCGGGATCAACGGCTACTACCTGGTCTCGCGCGGCGACAAGACGCCGTGGCGGCTCAAGCTGCGCTCGGCGTCCTTCAACAACATCCAGGCGCTCATCGAACTGCTGCCGGGGACGCTGGTCGCGGACATGGTGGCGATCCTGGGGTCGATGTTCTTCGTGGTCGGGGACATCGACAAGTGATCGGCGCGTAGGGGCGGTGCCGAACGGGGGTGCCGGGTCGGGCGGGGGTGACGAGCTGGCCGGGGAGCTGGCCGGGGATGCCGGGCCGCGCGGGGGCCCGGCACCGGCTCAGGCCTTCTTGGGCTTCTTGTCCGAGGCCGACTTCTTGTCCGGGTCCGACTTCTTGCCCGGGTCGGCCGGGTGCGGGGCGATCCTGCGGTCGCCCTTGGTGGCGATCCGCTCCTCGCACAGGCGGGCCAGCACCTCGTACCCGGCCTTGCCCATCAGCTCGGTGAGCTCCGGGCGGTAGCTGACGTACACCGGCTCCGCGCCCTGGTGGGCCGCCGGCGCACCGGTGCACCACCAGTGCAGGTCGTGCCCGCCCGGGCCCCAGCCGCGGCGGTCGTACTCGCCGATCGAGACCTGGAGGTAGCGGGAGTCGTCCGGGCGGTCGATCCAGTCGTAGGTGCGGCGGATCGGCAGCTGCCAGCAGACGTCCGGCTTGGTCTCCAGCGGCTCGCGGCCCTCCTGGAGCGCGAGCGCGTGCAGGGCGCAGCCGGCGCCGCCCGCGAAACCCGGGCTGTTCACGAAGATGCAGGCGCCGCCGACCCGGCGGGTCTGGCGGTCGCCGTCCTCGTCGAGCATGGTGATCCCGCCGTCGGAGACCAGCCGGCCCTTGGCGTCGGTGCCCTCGGCGAAGTTCTCCCACAGCTCGGGCGTCAGCCGCGCCGCGTGCCCCAGGACGCGCTTCTCGTCGTCCTCGTCCGAGTAGTGCGCGCCCAGCGTGCAGCAGCCGTCCGACTCGCCGCGGCCCTCACGGATGCCGTGGCAGCCCTGGCCGAAGACGCAGGACCAGCGGGAGGTCAGCCAGGTGAGGTCGCAGCGGAAGACCTGCTCCTCGTCGGCGGGGTCGGCGAACTCGACCCAGGCGCGCGGGAAGTCGAGCGGGACCTCGTCGCGCGGGATCTCGCGGCGCAGGGTCGGCATCGCGAGGTCGACGGGGGCGGGGGAGGCCTTGGGCTTCGCCTTGGCCTTCTTCTTGGACGTTTCTGCTGGTGCCACCCGGCAAGGGTAGAGCTTTCGCGGGGGTGGTGACGGGCGGCGGGCTGGCGGTGCGGGGCCGGGATCGGGTGCGGGGTCGGATGCGGGCCCGGTTCGGGTTCGCGCTCGGGCTCGGTTCGGGCTCGTGCTCGGGTTCGTGCTCGGTCCGGGGTGAAGGCGGGGTGAAGAGCTCCGCCGGGCGCCGCGGGCGGGCCGGGGAAGATGCCTAGGATGGCGGCCGGTCCGCTACGGGGAGGTACGGGGATGGCAGGCGGCAGCACCGGGGCGTCCGACCGCGGCGGTGGGGAGTTCGTCCTCAAGCCGTGGGAACTGCACGGCGAGGGGCGGGAGTTCGAGAAGCTCGGGGGACAGCTGACGAAGGCCGTCGCCGCCCTCGAACGGGACCTCGCCGCGCTCGGCGCCCCCTGGGGCACGGACCTGCCGGGCAGCGGCTTCGCCGCCGTGTACGGTCCGGCGCACGGCGAACTCGTCGGCGGGCTGCGCGGACTGGCCGGACGGGTCGGGAAGGTCGGGGCCGGGCTGCACACGATGGCCGAGCGGACGGCCGACGCGGACACCTCGGCGGCGAGCGGGTTCGGCGCCGGGACCGGGGTCGAGGGCGGGGGTGGAGCGGTGGTGGTTCCCGCGGTCGCCCCGGCCCGTACGACGACGGGGGCAACCCCGGGGGCGGCACCCGCCGTCCCCAAGGACATGTCGGTCTGACGGACCCGGCCGGAGGGGGAAGCGCGTGTCCCGGAAACTGCCCGAGGAACTGGTGCCGGTACTGGCCCGGACCGGCCACCCGTGGCCGCAGGCCGACGAGGAGGGCCTGCGCAAGGCGGCCGGGGTCTGGCGGGAGTTCGGCACGGAGGCCGACCGCCTCACCCGGCGCTGCGGCGAGTCCGTCCAGCGCGTCACCGCCGACAACTCCGGCCACGCGGTCGAGGCCTTCGGCGCGTACTGGCAGGCCTTCAGCGGCGGCGGAAAGGGCCACCTGGACGACGCGCACGCCGCCGTGGGGCTCGTCGCCGGCGCCTTCGACACGGCCGCGCAGGCCGTGGACACCTGCAAGGCCGAGATCATCACGACCCTGCGGCAGCTCGCCGCCGACCTCGCGCAGGCGGAGGAGGCGGCCGCCAAGGCGAAGGAGGCGGCGGGCAGGGTCGCCGCGGCGGCCGACGGCGGGTCCGGGGCGGGTCCGGGGTCGGTGTCCGGGCCGGGGCCGGGTTCGCGGGTGGACGCGGGCGGGGTCGTCGGAGGGCTGCGGAAGGCCGTCGGCGGCCTCGCCACCGACGTGAGGAACGCCGCCACCGAGCAGGTCGCGGCGGGCCTGGAGACCGTCGCGGTCGAGGCCGCCGCACTGAAGATCGGCGGACTGCTCGCCGAACTCGGCCGCGCCATGAAGGACGGCCTCGCCACCGCCCTCAAGGAACCTGCCGCCCTCGCCCTGCTCCGGCTCGGCACCGCGCGCGGCCCGGGGATCACCGCCGCCGGGTACCGCACCGGCACCTTCGACCCGCTCACCGCCGGCCTGCCCGTCGCCGGCCTGCCCGTCGCCCTCGGCGAACCGGGTGTGCTCCGCGCGGACGGCTCCGGACTGGTCCTGCTCGCGGGCAGGGACGGAAAGCCGCTGGTCGGCGTCGACGGGCTCACCGTCAAGGTCGACGAACACGGACAGCCCGTCCTCGGCCGCGACGGGCAGCCGGTGATCCTCCGGGCGGACGGCACCCCCGTCGGCGACGCCTCCGGGCTGCTGGTCGTCCCGGGGCCGGACGGCAAGCCGGTCGTCGGGGTGGCCGACCTGGCCGTCCGGCTGGACGAACACGGGCGGGCGGTGCTCACCGACGCGCACGGCGAGGAAGTCCACGGGCTACCGCTAGCCGGGCTGACGGACGCGCGGGGCGGGGCGGCCGACGGGAAGCCGGTCGACGGGAAGGCGGTCGACGGGAAGGCGGCCGACGGGCCCGCCGCCGGGAGGACGGACCTGAGGCCGCCCGGCCTGCTGACCGTGGCCTCGGCCGTCGTGGCCGACCCGGTGGCGGTCGTCGGAGGGGCGGACACCGCCGTCGCCGCGAGCGCGCCGGTCGGCGCGGTGGCGTCGGGTGCCTCGTACGCGACCGGGGGCGGGGGCGGGGGCGGGGGCGGGCAGGGACAGCACCGGGCGGTGACCGGCGGTGGCGACTGGACGCCACCGGCCCGGGACGACGGGGCCACCGGGCGGATCGTTGCCGCGCCGATCCGCCAGGGCGGCGGGACGGCGGGCGGGTCGGACGGGGACTACCCGCTCCAGGCGCCGTCGGTCCCGGCGCACGGCGGGGGCGGAGGTGGGGGCGGGCCCGTGTCCGTACGGACCGACTCGGTGAGCGCGCCCGCCGCGCCCGGTGCCGTGTCGTCCCCCGACTCCGGTACCCCCGGTTCCTCGCGTGGTCCGGGGCCGGACGCCCCACCGGCGGTCCGGCCGGTTGGTGGCGGCGGGCCGTTCGGGACGCCGGCGTACGGCGGCGGGTACCCGGTGGTCGGTGCGGTCGGTGCGGTCGGTGCGGTCGGTGCGGTCGGTGCGGTCGGTGCGGTCGGCACCGTCGGGCCCGGACCGCTCGCGGGCGTCGCCGGAGGGCCCGCCGCCCAGGTGGCGGCTCCGTTCGGCAGCGGCGTCGGGGCGGGCGGCGGTGGCGGTGGTGGTGCTGCCGGTGCCGCGGGGCCGCAGCCGGTGGCCGGCGAAGCCCGGCCGGGAGCGCCGACGGCCCGTACCCCGGTCGGTGCCGCGCCACTCCCCGTCGTCGGGGCGCCGCCGGTCCACACCGCACCGCCGAGCCCGGCGGCGCCGCCCGTCGTCGGCACCACCCCGGTGCTCGGGCGGCCCGAACCCCACCAGGCGGACACCCGCCGCCGGGACACCGCCGCGACCGTCGCCGACCCCACCCTCGCCTGGGGCGCCGTCCCGGTCGCGACCGCCCACGCAATGGCCCTCCACCTCGCCCTGCGTGCACGGCGCGGCACCGGGCCCGACGACCCGGACACCCGACCGCGCAGCATCGCCGACAGCCGTCCGTACGGACCGCCGGGCGGGCTCGCCCCGGTCGACCCGGAACACCAGGCCGAACTCGAACGCCGTACACCCCGCGACGAGGACGGCCTGCCCCTCCGCCACCCCGACCCGGCCGCAGGCGGCTGGACGGAAGCCGTCAACGCCGGCGGCTACCGCCAACCGGGCCGGTCCAACAACAGCATCGAGATCGCCCTCTCCGCGGTCGAGTGCTACACCGGCCGCCCCACCTGCGCCGCCCCGCGCATCCCCACCGAGGGCGACGCCGGCGAACGCGGCGGCCGCGACCGCGCCGAACGCGAACTCGGCGCCCCCTTCCGCGACCTGGGCGACGGCGGCCGGGCCTTCGACCGCCTCGCCGAGGACATCCGCCGCGCCGGCCACGGCTCCCAGGCCGTCCTCCTCACCCTGGACGCCTTCGGCCGTCCCCACGCCTGGAACGCCGTCAACCACCGGGACGCCGTCACCTACCTCGACCACCAACTCGCCCGCCAGGGCCCCACCCCCCTCCACCCCGCCACCCACGGCCTCTGGGCCATCGCCCTCACCCCCGAAGGCCGCCCCCTCGACCTCACCCCAACCAGCTAGCCCCCGGCCAGGCCCGCTCGGGACGAATATCTAGACCGGTCGTCATATTCGCTGAGCCCCGTCTCGTCGGGCGCACGCACAGGAAGTCGGACCGGCCGACTTTCTGTGCGTGGCGCGGTCGACCCCGAGTGAATCTGTAGACCGGTCGTCATAATTTCCCGCCAGGTCGGATGGGGTGCGGCGCCAGAAGTCGGTAGGGCTGACTTCCTGTGCGCGCTGTGGTTGGGCGCGGATGGGTATGTAGACCGGTCTTCATATTCGACTTGCGTCGGCGTGGGCGGCTGCGTGAAAAGTCGGTGGCGCCGACTTCCTGTGCGCTTTGGGGGAGGTGGCGGGGTGGCGAAGGCTGACTTGGGTCCCGGGTCGGGCGGGGCCTGGCGCGAGAAGTCGGTCAGGTCGACTTCCTGTGCGCGCTGTGGTTGGGCGCGGATGGGTATGTAGACCGGTCTTCATATTCGAGTGGTGTCGGCGCGGGCGGCTGCGTGAAAAGTCGGCCAGGTCGACTTTCTGTGCGCTCTTTTTGGGGAGGTCGCGGGGAGGGTTGATATGTAGACCGGGCGTCATAATTTTGGGAGTCGCTGGGGTGGCTGTGTCGGTGTACGAGGGTGGATGGGCAGAGTGAATCTGTAGACCGGTCTGCATATTTTTGCCCGCGGTTGGCCTGGGTGGCGCAGGAAGTCGGCAGAGCCGACTTTTCGTGCGCCGGGCGGGTGGGGGCGTAGGGTCGCGGCGCGGTGGGGTTGGGTGTCGTCGGGGGCGGGGGTTGCCGGGTGGTTTCGCGGGCGCAGGCGGTGGAGGCGGGGCATCGGTGGATCAATGGGGATCTGCCGCAGGGCTCCGGAGTGGTGCGGCGGGTGTGTGCGCACGAGTTCGAGCTCGGGTGGGTGGTGTGGGCGGAGCCCGCGCGGGTGGAGGTGGATCCGCGGACCGGGGAGCGCCGGGCGCCCGAGGAGGTCGGGGCGGCGTGTGCCGTGGTGGACCGGGAGAGCGGCCGGTTCACGGTGTGGCCCTCGGTGCCCGTGGACGAAGTGGTCGGGCTGTACCGGGACTTCGCCGGCGCGGGCGGGTACGACCCGACCCGGCCGCCCGCGACCGGTCGCGGGGTCCGGGCCGAGCTGACGTACCGGGACGGCGCCGGCGAGGAGCGTTCGCTGGCGCTGCGTTCGGCGGCGGGTCTGCCGCATCCGGCGTTGCGCGGCTGGTGGTGGCTGCGTGAGCAGGGGGTGGCGGCCGAGGACGTGTCGGCCGTGCGGACCGACCTGCGGATGAGCGCCCTGCCCGGCGGCTACTGGGCCCACGCCCTGGCCGCCGAACTGCCGGACGCCCGGATCGACTTCGAGTTGCCGTACGGCCCGCGATTCGACCACCGGGCCGCCGCCGTACGGGCGTTGCCCGCTCCGCCGGACGGTCCGGTCCGCAACCGGGTGCCTTTCCCGCGCCCGGTACGCGGAGAGCCGGACGCGCCGGACGCCGTGTTGGCCGGGCGGCTCGCGGCGAGGTTCGGTCCGGCGGGCGTGCGGCGTTTCGACCCGGCGGACGTGGTGCGGGCCGAACTGTCGGGGGACGAGGCAGCGTTGCTGCTGACGGTCGGCGTGCCGACGGCCGTGCCCGGGTTCTTCGCACTGCACCACCCCGGTACGGAGGCCGTCGCGGACGGCACCCGCCCCGGCACCGTGCTGCCGTCGGCGGTCGCGCACCTGGCCGCGCTCGGCCGGGGCGCCCGGGTGGCCGAGCGCGAGCGCCTGGCCCTCGCCGAGCAGCTGGTGCTGGGGACGGACGGCTGGGCGCTGGTGGTCCTCGACCGGCTGGACGGCACCGTCCGGGCGGTGGACCCGGACTACGCGACCGCCCGCCACTGCAACGCCGACCTGCGCGCTTTCGTCCGCTGCCTGGAGGTCTTCGCGGGCTGGTGGCCCGCCCTGCGCGGGCTCGACCCGGTGGCCGCGGGCGGGGCGGTGGACGGCCTGCAGCGCGCCTTGGTGGAGCTGGACGGTACGGTCTTCGCCGATCCCGAGAACTGGTGGGCCGTCATCGTGGAGCAGCTGTGGGACGGCCTGCTGTGACCGGACGCCCTCGGAGCACTCGGAGTAGGAACAAGATCAGGAGCCGGAGCGCCCGGTCGCGCGGGCACTGACGACCCGGTCACCGACTGCCCCGGCGCCGCCCGACCGGCACCGGACCGGCACCGGACCGGCACCGGACCGGCCCCGGATCGGCCTCCCGGACCGGTCCCGGACCGACCCCCACCCGCCCCGCCCTCGGCCCCCCGGACCAGCGCGAACAGGGCCGCAACCCCCCTCGCCCGGGCCCGGATCGCGTAGCGTGGAGGATTATGCGACTCGGTGTTCTCGACGTAGGTTCCAACACGGTCCACTTCCTCGTGGTGGACGCCCATCCGGGCGCCGCCCCGCTGCCCGCGTACTCCCACAAGGCCGAACTGCGTCTGGCCGAGCTGCTGGACGAGAACGGGGCGATAAGCGAGGCCGGCGTCGAGCGGCTGGTCGGCCACATCGCCTCCTCACTGCGGGTCGCCGAGGACAAGGGCGTCGTCGACATCCTGCCGTTCGCCACCTCGGCCGTGCGCGAGGCCGCCAACGGCGAGGAGGTGCTGCGCCGGGTGGCGGCCGAGACCGGCGTCGAGCTGCGGGTGCTGTCCGGGCAGGACGAGGCCCGGCTCACCTTCCTGGCGGTCCGCCGCTGGTTCGGCTGGTCCTCGGGCCGGCTGCTCAACCTGGACATCGGCGGCGGCTCCCTGGAGATCGCCTGCGGCCTGGACGAGCAGCCGGACGTCGCCTGCTCGCTGCCGCTGGGCGCCGGGCGGCTGACCGCCGGCTGGCTGGCCGGGGACGTCGCCGATCCGGACGAGCTGCGCGGGTTGAGACGCCACATCCGGGCCGAGATGGCCGCCGTGGTCGGCGAGATCGCCCGGCTCGGTCCGCCGCAGCACGCGGTCGCCACCTCCAAGACCTTCAAGCAGCTGGCCCGGATGACCGGCGCCGCCCCCGCCGACGCGGGCCCGTACGCGGACCGCCGGCTGACCCGCAGCGGGCTGGCCGCGTGGGTGCCGCGGCTGTCCACGATGACCGTCGCCGAGCGGGCGCAGATCCCCGGGGTCTCCGAAGGCCGCGCCAAGCAGCTGCTGGCCGGCGCGCTGGTCGCCGACGCCGCGATGGACCTGTTCGGCCTCGAAGAGCTGGACGTCTGCCCGTGGGCCCTGCGCGAGGGCATCATCCTGCGCCGGCTGGACGCCATGGACAGCCCCGCCGACCGGCGCCGACCGGCGCTCACCCCGTAGGACGACGAGGTCAGGACGGGCCGGGGCGGCGCCGGGACAACGTCGGGGCGGGGTCGGGACAACGCCGGGGCGCCGTCGAGACGGCGTCCCGTTCGGAGCGCGCTCCGCTTACGCTGTCTCCCGTGGTGCATCCAGCGGGCGAGGACGGTACGCGGGAGGGCCGCGCTCCCGGGGACGGGCAGCCGCGGCCGGACGGCCCGCGCCGTCGGCCGGGCAAGGCGGCCGAGGGCACCGCCGCCGCACAGGCCGACGGGTCATCCAAGAGCTCCAACGCCGCCAAGGCGGCCCCCAGGACCACCAAGACCACCAAGACCGCCAAGACCCCGAAGCCCTCCAGGACCCCGAAGACCACCAAGGCGACCAAGGCGACCAAGACCACCGAAGCCGCCGAGCAGCAGCCCGCCCCCCGCCGGGCCGCCGCCAAGGCCGCGCCGAAGGAGACCCGCACCGCCCGGGCCGCCGGCGCCGCCAAGGCCGCCGTCCAGTCGGTGCGCTCGGTCAAGGCCGCCCGCCGGGACGCGGCCCGTCCGCCGCTGCTGCGCACCACCGACCGGCTGGTGCTGCCGCAGCACCCGGCGCTGCACATCCCCGACACCAAGGTGGTGCTGTCGACCGCCTCGGTGTACCCGGCGAGCACCGCCGTCGCCTTCGAGCTGGCCGCCAAGCTGGGGTACGACGGGGTCGAGGTGATGGTCTGGAACGACCCGGTCAGCCAGGACGTCGATGCCCTGCGCCGGCTCTCGGACGCGCACCAGCTGCCGATCCTGGCCGTGCACGCGCCCTGTCTGCTGATCACCCAGCGGGTGTGGACGACCGACCCGTGGACGAAGCTGGTCCGGGCCCGGGCGGCGGCGGAGAAGCTGGGTGCGAGCGCGGTCGTCGTCCATCCGCCGTTCCGCTGGCAGCGCCAGTACGCCCGGGACTTCGTCGAGGGCATCAACCGGATGGCGGGCGAGACGGCGGTCCGCTTCGCCGTCGAGAACATGTACCCGTGGCGCTACCGCGACCGGGAGGTGCTGGCGTACGCGCCCGGCTGGGACGTGACCGACGAGGAGTACCGGCACTTCACCATCGACCTCTCGCACGTCGCCACCTCCCGGATCGACGCCTTTGAGATGGTCGAGCGGATGGGGGACCGGCTGGCCCACGTCCACCTGGCCGACGGCAGCGGTTCGGGCAAGGACGAGCACCTGATCCCGGGGCGCGGCAAGCAGCCCTGCGCCGAGCTGCTGGAGCACCTGGCCCGTACCGGCTTCGACGGGCACGTCGTGCTGGAGGTCAACACCCGCCGGTCCGCGTCGCCCGCCGAACGCGAGGCCGACCTGGCCGAGGCGCTGGCCTTCACGCGCTTGCACCTGGCCACTCCCTCGCGCGTACGCTGAGCCGCACGGGCCACCCGTCGGCGCCAGCCCCTCGGGTGCGAACCGCCGCGCGGAGGTGGGGACATGACGGAGGAGCGGGACTACCGGGAGGCCGCCGCCAGCTTCGGCGCGGTGGCCGACGAGTACGAGCGGGGCCGCCCCGGCTACCCCGACGAGCTGTTCGACGCGCTGGAGCGGCTGTGGGGCCGCGGCCTCGGGGGCGCCCGGGTCCTGGACGTCGGCGCGGGCACCGGGATCGCCACCCGGCTGCTGGCCGGCCGGGGCGCGGAGGTCGTCGGGGTCGAGCCCAGCGCGGGCATGGCCGCCCGGTTCCTGGCCTCCTCGCCCACGGTGCCGCTGGTCCGCGGCACCGGCGACGACCTGCCCTTCCACGACCGTTCCGTCGACCTGGTCGCCTACGCCCAGGCCTTCCACTGGACCCGTCCCGAGCGGTCCGTCCCCGAGGCGCTCCGGGTGCTGCGGCCGGGCGGCGCGATCGCCGCCTGGTGGAACGTGCACGACGACGGCGTGCCGTGGGTGCGGGCCCGTGACCGGCGGATGGCCGCCGTCCTGCCCGGCCGCTACCACGGGTACCGCGGGATCGACGGTCACGTGGGCCACTTCGCGTCGGCCGGTCTCGCGGTGGAGCGGACGGTGCTGCACTGGGAGCGGCGGGTCACCGTCGACCACGTGCTGACCGACCTCACCTCGCGCTCGTACGTGGCCTCGCTGAGCCCCGAGGAGCGGGCGCCGGTGCTGGCCGCCGAGCGGGAGGCCATGCTCGCCGAGTTCCCGGACGGCGTCGTGGTCGAGCCGTTCAAGGTGGACCTCACGGTGGCGGTCGTCCCGGAACACCCCGAGCACCCGGAGCACCCGGAGCAACCGAACTGACCGGAGCGGCCGAACCGACCGGAGGAACCGAACCGACCAGAGCGACCGCGATGACGGGTCCGGCCCCGCTGACCGCATCGCGGACGTGCTGTCCGCCGGCCGGACGGCGGGCGTAGGCTCGGTAGCCACAGCGGCCCCCGCACCCTCCCACCGTCGGGGCGCCGGCGAGAGCCCGAAGGAGTGGAGCACAGTGCCCGAGCTGAGGTCCCGTACGGTCACCCACGGTCGCAACATGGCAGGCGCCCGGGCGCTTCTCCGGGCGGCAGGCGTAGCCCGCGAGGACTTCGGTAAGCCGATCATCGCGGTCGCCAACTCCTTCACCGAGTTCGTCCCCGGCCACACCCACCTGCAGCCGGTCGGCCGGATCGTCTCCGAGGCGATCAAGCAGGCGGGCGGCATCCCGCGCGAGTTCAACACCATCGCGGTGGACGACGGCATCGCGATGGGCCACGCCGGCATGCTCTACTCGCTGCCCTCGCGCGACCTGATCGCCGACTCGGTCGAGTACATGGTCAACGCGCACTGCGCGGACGCCCTGATCTGCATCTCCAACTGCGACAAGATCACCCCGGGCATGCTGATGGCCGCGCTGCGCCTCAACATCCCGACCGTCTTCGTCTCCGGCGGCCCGATGGAGGCCGGCAAGGCGACCCTGGTCGACGGCACCGTGCGCAAGCTCGACCTGGTCGACGCGATCTCGCAGGCCGTCAACGAGAACGTCTCCGACGAGGACATCGCGATCATCGAGGAGAACGCCTGCCCGACCTGCGGCTCGTGCTCCGGCATGTTCACCGCCAACTCGATGAACTGCCTCACCGAGGCCATCGGCCTCTCGCTGCCCGGCAACGGCTCCGTCCTCGCCACCCACACCGCCCGCCGGGCGCTGTACGAGAACGCCGGCCGGACGGTCGTCGAGATCGCGAACCGCCATTACGGCCAGGACGACGCCTCCGTGCTGCCGCGCGCGATCGCCACCCGCGCGGCCTTCGAGAACGCCATGGCCCTGGACATCGCCATGGGCGGCTCGACCAACACCATCCTGCACCTGCTCGCCGCCGCCCAGGAGGCCGAGCTGGACTTCGACCAGCGGGCCATCGACGCGATCTCCCGCAAGGTGCCCTGTCTGTCCAAGGTCGCGCCGAACGGCTCGTACTACATGGAGGACGTCCACCGGGCCGGCGGCATCCCGGCCATCCTCGGTGAGCTCTACCGCGGCGGGCTGCTCAACGAGGACGTGCACACCGTGCACTCCGACTCGCTCGCCGAGTGGCTCAAGACCTGGGACGTGCGCGGCGGCTCGCCGTCCGCCGAGGCCCTCGAACTGTGGCACGCCGCCCCCGGCTGCGTCCGCTCCGCCGAGGCGTTCTCCCAGTCCGAGCGCTGGGAGTCGCTGGACACCGACGCCGCCAGGGGCTGCATCCGCAGCGTCGAGCACGCGTACTCCGTCGAGGGCGGCCTGGCCGTGCTGTACGGCAACCTCGCCGAGGACGGCTGCATCGTGAAGACGGCCGGCGTGGACGAGTCGATCTGGACCTTCAGCGGACCGGCCGTCGTGGTCGAGTCCCAGGACGACGCGGTCGAGGCGATCCTGGCCAAGCGGATCAAGGAGGGCGACGTCGTCGTCATCCGCTACGAGGGCCCCAAGGGCGGCCCGGGCATGCAGGAGATGCTCTACCCGACCTCCTTCCTCAAGGGCCGCGGCCTCGGCAAGGCCTGCGCGCTGGTCACCGACGGCCGCTTCTCGGGCGGCACCTCGGGCCTGTCCATCGGCCACGCCTCCCCGGAGGCGGCCTCCGGGGGCACCATCGCCCTGGTCGAGGACGGCGACACCATCGCCATCGACATCCCCGGCCGGACGATCTCCCTGGAGGTCCCGGACGAGGTCCTCGCCGAGCGCCGCCGCGCCCTGGAGGCCTCGGGCGGCTACCGGCCGAAGAACCGCGTCCGTCAGGTCAGCCAGGCCCTGCGCGCCTACGCGGCGATGGCGACCTCGGCCGACAAGGGCGCCGTCCGGGACGTGACCAAGCTCGGCTGAGAGCGGTCCGCCCCTGTCCAGACCGAGCCGGTCCCCGCGACCGGAAACCGAGGAGCCGTCCCGCAGGCCGGGACGGCTCCTCGCCGTACGGGGCGGTCGGGCTCCCCGCCGTCCCGCCTGACCGGCTCCTCCGCCGTCCCGCCCCGACAGCTCCTCCCCGCCGCCCGGCCCGGCCGGGTGATAATCGACGGCGTGAGCGAGCAGCCCCCCACCCCCGCCCCCAGGCCCGTCGCCCCCAGGCCCGTCGGCGCCCCCGAGCCGCAGCCGATCCGCTGGTTCGGCACCAGCTGGCTGAACCGGGACGGCGGCTACTGGCCGCGCCGGGTCGCCGTCGCGGTCGGCTCCCTGGCGGCGACCGCCGCCGTGGTGCTGCTGCTGCGCTTCGGCGTGGAGGGCATCGCCCTCTCCGAGAACGGCACCTTCGTCAACGGGCTGCTGACGGCCGCCATCGCGGTCTGCTCGATGATGTCCGTCCGGCGCACCTGGAAGCTGCTCACCGAGGGCAGGGACCAGCTGACCGGCTGGATGGCCGAGGACAAGTCGCTCGGCGCGGTCTGGCTCATCGGCAGCGCCGGCGCACTGGCCGCCTACTTCGCCCGCAGCCTGGTCGAGGCCCCGGGCGAGGCGGTGCGGCGAGCCTCGTACGAGCGGGCCGTCGCCCAGTACGAGAAGCGCCAGGCGGGCCGCGGCGGCCGGCCCGACGGAAAGTCGCCGAGCCGGCCCAAGCGCAAGCGCTGACCGGTCAGTTGCGGCTGATCGTGCCGCAGCCCTCGGTCTGCTCGACGTCCTTGCTGCGGTCGTACGGGTCGATGGCGGGTCCGGTCGGCCGGGAGCCGGGGGTGTCCTGCCGCACCGGCGCGAACTGGTCGAACTGCGGGTGGAAGAAGCCGTCGTAGACGTCGCAGGCCGAGTTGGCGGGGTCCGTCTGGCTCTTGGCGTAGACGACCTTCTTCGGCTGGACCTGGTAGCGCCCCGGGTCGTAGAAGCGGAACGTGTCGACCCGCCGCACGATCGTCCGGGTGGTCCAGGTGTCCCCGGCCACGTCGTCCGTCCGCTCGACCAGGCCGGCCGGCCGGGGAGTGCCGCCGCCCTGCGGCGCGGCCGGCTTCGCCGGCTGCGGGGCACGGGTCGTCGGCTGGGGCGCAGCGGCGCGCTTGGCGGCCTCCGGGCCGGGGCGCAGCGCGTACACGAAGCTGAAGTCGGTGTGGATCAGGACGCCCTTGTCCCCGTCGCCCTCGTAGGTCATCCGGCCCTGGACCTTGACCGTGTCGACCACCGGGATCGCGTCGCGCGGGTCGAACCGGCTGAACAAGTTGGTCGGGTCGTTCTCCTTGGACGGGTGCTCCAGTGCGGCCCTCGCCTCGTCCTGGTCCTGCCGCTCCAGCAGCGCCAGGGCGGCGTCCGGCCGGCCGCCCGCGACCACGGCCGGGTCCAGGTTGGCGGCGATCAGGTAGTCCTTGACGGACTGCAGTTGCGAGGCCACCTGGGCGGTCGTGAAGACGCCGGTGGCCTGTGCCTCGGGGAGGACGAAGGCCTCGGCGCCGTTCGGCCAGCCCTCGGCGGGGGAGCCGGCCCAGGGGTGGGCGACGGTCGGCTGCTGTTCGTCGGCCTTCGGCGGCGCGGTGGTCGGCCTGGCCGTCTCGGGGGCGACGGTCGGCACGGGGGTGTGGGCGGCGGAGGAGCCGCCGAAGCGGCTCGTGTACCAGCTGCGCAGCCCGTCGATGTTGAGCGCCGCGAGCAGCACGGCGACGGTCAGCGCCACGTAGAGCGGTGTGCGCCAGCGCGAGGCGCGCGGTCGCACGTTCCCCCAGGCGTCGAACACCGGGGGCTTCGGCTTGCGGCCGAAGCGGCGCTTGGGCGCGGGGCCGTCGTTGACCGAGCGGCGGCCGCCCGGGTCGACCGGCGGGGTGTGCTTCCACCGGGCGCTCAGCATGCGGGTGCGCCCGCTCTGTTCCTTGACGGCGGCGCCCCGGACGAATTCCTCGTCCAGGACGAGGTCGGCGAACGGGTCCTTCGCGCCCGTCCCGGACGGGTCGGACCCGCCCGGTTCACCGCCCCGGTCGGGGCGCGGTTCTGGATCTTCGGCTATCGGCATCGCGCCAGTATGACGACGGGGTGTGACGATGCGCCGATCAGGGGCACACCACGTGGTGAACTCGTGTCCGTCGGGCGGCGCTTCGCCCCGCTTCGTCCCGGAACCGCGCCGGGCTCAGGACTTGCCGCGCGCCTGCTTGACCGACCCCACCACCCCGGCGATCGCCAGCAGCAGACCGGCGGGCAGCAGCGAGATGAAGAAGGCGCCGAACAGACTGGAGTCGCCGAGGAACAGCTGCGCCAGGGTGTTCAGGGCCAGCAGCCCGCCGGCCGCCGGCAGCGCCGACTGCCACGGGTGGTCGTTCGCCCACCGGCGCAGCCGTCGGTCGGCGGTGTCGCGGCGCAGTTGCCCGCCGACGGTGCCGACCAGGAAGAAGAAGAACAGGGCCCAGCCGGCCGGACCGGCCAGCATGCTCAGCGACCAGCTCCCGGAGATCGCCTCGATCCCCAGGGATGTCGCCCCCACCACCGCACCGACCCCCGCGGCGGTTCGCCACGGTCCCACGGTCGCCGAGGCGACGGCGAGTTGCCGGTTCTCACGTCGGGACATGTCGTCGTGTGCCATGGCTCAACGGTGCGCCCGCCAGGGCCCGGAGGCCATAGGGGAACCCCCTGGTTTTCTCCCTAGGGGCGGATCCGGGGCGGACCCGGGGCGGCCTCGGGTCGAACGCCGGGGCGGCGGGTCGAAAGCCGGGCCGACCGGCCGCCCCGGGCCGCGCGACCACGGGCCGACCGGCCGCCCCGGGCCGCGCGACCACGGACCGGACGGTCCCGCCGGGCGCCGCCGCGCGGTGCGAGGATGGCCGCAGTACCGAGGCAAGGAGCGGACCATGGGCAGCAGCGCGGCACACGGACAGAAGATCGCCTTCCTGGGCACCGGCAAGATCGGGGAGGCCCTGCTCTCCGGTCTGCTGCGGGCCGGCAAGGACCCGGCGGACGTCCTGGTGACCGCCCGCCGTCCCGAGCGCGCGGCCGAACTCGCGGCCCGGTACGGCGTGGTGGCGGCCTCCAACGCCGAGGCGGCCAAGCTCGCCGACACCCTGATCCTGGCGGTCAAGCCGCAGGACATGGGCACCCTGCTGGAGGAGCTGGCGCCGCACGTCAGCGCGGACCGCCTGGTGATCTCGGCCGCGGCCGGTGTCCCGACCGCCTGGTTCGAGGAGCGGCTGGCGGCGGGCACCCCGGTGGTCCGGGTGATGCCCAACACGCCGGTCCTGGTGGACGAGGGGATGAGCGTCATCTCCGGCGGCTCGCACGCCACCGAGGAGCACCTGGTGCGGGCGGAGGAGATCTTCAGCTCGGTCGGCAAGGCGCTGCGGCTGCCGGAGTCCCAGCAGGACGCGGCCACCGCGCTGTCCGGCTCCGGACCGGCGTACTTCTACTTCCTGGTCGAGGCGATGACCGACGCGGGCATCCTGCTGGGTCTGCCCCGTCAGGTGGCGCACGACCTGATCGTGCAGTCGGCGATCGGCGCCTCGGTGATGCTGCGGGACTCCGGGGAGCACCCGGTGAAGCTGCGCGAGGCGGTCACCTCCCCGGCGGGCACCACCATCGCGGCCATCCGCGAGCTGGAGAACCACGGGGTGCGGGCCGCGCTGCTGGGCGCCCTGGAGGCGGCCCGGGACCGCTCCCGGGAGCTGGCCTCCGGCGGCAAGTAGCCCCGGCCACACCCCAGCACACCCCGGCACGCCCCGGCCACCCCCCAGCACGCCCCGGCCACCCCCCGGCACGCCCGGGACACCCCGGAACGCCCGGAATTCGCCCGGGAGGCGTCCGGGACCGGACCGGACGGACCCTGCGCGACCCCTCCCGCAATCGCGGCGCACCGCCTACGCTCTCGCCAACATCGTCCTACCGGCCGGTAGCGAGGTCGCCAGGAGACCCGTGTGGAGGTCCGTGTGAGTGCCCCGCCGTCCGTGCAGCCCGTCCCGTCCCCGGTGGCGCCCGGCCTTCGGGTCGGGCGGGCCGCGCTCGCCGTCAGCTTCCTGCTCCAGGGCACCACCTTCGCGCTGCTGGTCACCTGCATCCCGGAGATCCAGCACCGGTACGGGCTGAGCGACGGGCTGCTGCCGGTCTTCCTGGCCGCTGTGCCGGTCCTGGCCGGGGCCGGCTCGATCGCCTCGGAGCGGCTGGTGAAGCGCACCGGCGCGCGGGCCGTGCTGCGGGTGGTCCAGCCCGCCGTCTGCCTCAGCCTGGCGGCCGTCGGGCTCGGCGACGCGCTCTGGCAACTCGCGCTGGCGCTGGGCGCGTTCGGGCTGCTGGTGGGGGCGCTGGACGCCAGCATGAACATGCTCGGGGTGGGCCTGCAGCACCGCTACGGCCGCTCGATCATGATCGGTTTCCATGCCGCGTTCAGCCTCGGCGGCATCGTCGGCGCGGCCCTGGCGGGTCTCGGCTCGCACTACGACCTCGGGCTGCCGGTGCTGTTCGGCACCGCCGCCGCGGTGGTCGCCCCGCTCGCGGTGCTCACCGGCACCAGGTTCGCCGGCCCCGCCGAACTCGGCGACGCCGTCCGGGAGGCCGCCGAGGCCGCCGCCCGGTCCGTTCCCTGGCGGCCGCTGCTGCCGCTCTGCCTTGCGATGGCCTTCGCGTACATCGCGGACGCCTCGGTCTCCAACTACAGCGTCAAGTACCTCACCGACGGCCTGGGCAGCCGGGAGGACCTCGCCAAGCTCTCCTACCTCGGCTACATGTGCGCGATGCTGCTCGGCCGCGCCCTGGGCGACCGCGCGGTGCAGCGCTTCGGCGCGGTCCCGGTGGTCCGGGCCGGCGCCGCGCTGGCCGCGCTCGGCTTCGGGCTGGCCGCGGTCGCGCCCGCCGCCTGGGCCGGCATCGCCGCGTTCACCGTGCTCGGCTTCGGCATCTGCGCGATCATCCCGCAGGTGTTCGCGGCCGGCGGCCGGCTCTTCCCGGCCGACTCGGACGCCGCGGTGGCCCGGCTGAACCTCTTCAACTACGTGGGCTTCCTGATCGGTTCGCCGCTGGTCGGCGCGATCGCCGACGCGAGCTCGTACCGCTGGGCGCTGCTCGCCCCGATGCTGCTGGTGCTGGCCGTCCTGCCGCTGGCCGACCGCTTCGCCCCGGCGCCGGTGTCGGCCCCCGCCGTCACGTGACGACGGGGGCCGAAGGCGGGGCGGGGGTCAGCTGATCACGGTCTGCAGCTCGGGCAGGCCGGTGAGCGAGCCGCCCTCCCGGACGTCGCTCGGACCGCCCACCTGGCCGAACTCGTAGTAGACGTACGTCGCCCAGTTCACCGTGTAGGGCCCGGCGCCCCAGGACGGAGTGTCGGCGATCTTCACGGTGAGCGTGACGGTCTTGGTCGCGCCCGGCGCGATCGGCGCGTTGAAGTGGAAGTTGGCGCTGTTCCCGCTGATCACGCAGTCGACCGTGTCCCCGGTGCAGCCCGTGACGGTGAAGGCCCCGCTCGTATTGGCCGGCCAGGTCGGCGAGACGGTCTCGTAGGCGAAGTAGATGTCGCTGGTCTCGGTGTTGGTGAGGGAAAGCGTCAGGGTCAGCTGGTCACCGGCCCTCGCGGTCGGCTTGTCGACGGCGAAAGCGGGTCCGCTGCCCGCGGCGGAGGCCGGCTGGGCGGCGAAGAACAGGCCAAGTCCCAGTATCGCAGCGAGAATTACCCCAAGGCGTTGCACGCTGAATGGCTTCATGGCGGAGACGATAGGGAGTCGTGAAGGTTTTGTCTGTACCGCCTCAATAGCGCCTCGCCGTTGACCCCGGGCGCGCCCTGGCGGCGGCCCGTCCGCCCCCACCCGCTACGGTGGAGGCCATGCCCGAAGCCGAGCGTGACACCCCCTGCGGCCTGCACCTCTTCTGGGACGAGGCCGTCACCGCCTACGACTTCGGCCCCGGCCACCCGATGGACCCGACCCGCCTCGCCCTCACCATGCGCCTGGTCGAGGCGCTCGGGCTGGACGCCGGCCCCGGGGTCACCGTGCGGTCCGCGCCGCCGGCCGGCGACTCCACGCTCCGGCTGGTGCACACCCGCGAGTACGTCGAGGCGGTGAAGCACGCCGGTGCCCACCCCGAACAGACCGACGCCCGGCACGGCCTCGGCACCGACGACAACTGGGCCTTCCCCGCCGTCCATTCGGCCTCCGCGCTGATCGCCGGCCAGTCGGTGGCCGCCGCCGAGGCGGTCTGGCGCGGCGAGACCCCGCACGCGGTCAACTTCGCCGGCGGACTGCACCACGCGATGCCCGGCAAGGCCTCCGGCTTCTGCATCTACAACGACCCGGCGCTCGCCATCGCCCGGCTGCTCGAACTCGGCGCCGAGCGGGTCGCCTACGTCGACGTGGACGTCCACCACGGCGACGGGGTCCAGGAGGCCTTCTGGAACGACCCGCGGGTGCTCACGGTCTCCCTGCACGAGCACCCCGCCACGCTCTTCCCGCAGACCGGCTGGCCGATGGAGACCGGCGGCCCGGACGCCCCCGGCTCCGCCGCCAACCTGCCGCTGCCCGCGGGGACCGGCGACGCCGGCTGGCTGCGCGCCTTCCACGCCCTGGTGCCCGACCTGCTGGCGGCCTTCCGGCCGCAGGTCCTGGTCACCCAGCACGGCGCCGACACCCACCTGGAGGACCCGCTCGCGCACCTCGCCGTCACCGTGGACGCCCAGCGGCTGATCGCCGAGGAACTGCACGACCTGGCCCACCGGCACACCGGCGGCCGCTGGGTGGCCACCGGCGGGGGCGGCTACGCGGTGGTGGACGTCGTCCCGCGCTCCTGGACCCACCTGGTCGCCACCGCCGCCGGCCGGCCGGTCGACCCGGCCACCGAGACCCCGGAGCCCTGGCGCGCCGAGGTCCACCGCCGCACCCGCCGCCCGGCCCCGCTGCGGATGACCGACGGCGCCCGCCCGGCCTGGCGCGACTTCGAGGCGGGTTACGATCCGGCCGACCGGCTCGATCAGGCCATCCTCGCCAGCCGCCGCGCGGTCTTCCCCCACCACGGCCTGCTGGCCTGACCGGCCGCTCCGGCCCCGCCCCGGCCGGGTCCGGCACGGCGGTGCGTACGCGGGGCGGTGCGATCCGCCGATCGGCTACGTACTGCAACAGTCCTATCTCTCACCGTACGAGGACTGCACTTCCCCTCTTCCCACTGGTACCACCCATAACTACTCTGGGGATACACGTGTGCCGGTGGAGTCACCGGAGGGGAAGCCGGTGCCTTGCACACGGGTAAGGGTCGGGTGATGGTCATGAGTTCCGTGGAGCGTCCCCTGCAGGAAGTCGTCTTCCTGACCGTGGCGGAGGTCGCCGCGGTCATGCGGGTGTCCAAGATGACGGTGTACCGACTGGTGCACAGCGGAGAACTGCCGGCCATCCGGGTCGGACGGTCCTTCCGGGTGCCCCAGCAGGCGGTGCACGAGTACCTCAAGGAGTCCTACGTGCGGCTCGAGAGCGCGTAGCACCCCGTCGGCCGGGGCGGTCCACAGCCGTGGATCCGCCCCGGTTCGCCGGAGATTTCCCCTGAGTTTCCCGGTTGCGAGGGGCACGATTACGGCCCCGGCCACGCGGACGGTAGGCTAGGCCCTCACGTCAGTCGTATGGACTCCGTCTCTCACGGACGAGAGTCTCAGTGAGCGAGGGTTGTTCCGTGGGCTCTGTCATCAAGAAGCGTCGCAAGCGTATGGCCAAGAAGAAGCACCGCAAGCTTCTCAAGCGCACTCGCGTTCAGCGTCGCAACAAGAAGTAAGCGCCCCCGGCCGCGCCCAGCGCGCCCAGCGCTTCCACCGCCCGTCCGGCCCCCGTGGCCGGGCGGGCGGTGTCGTTTCACGGCCCGGCAGGGTGGCGCGGTACGGTGCACGCAAGCCGCTCGGGCCGAGGGAATGGGGTGCAGCACCGTGGGCGTGGTCGTGCTCGTCACCGGCGTGGCACGCCATCTCGGTGCCCGCTTCGTCGCCGAGGTCCGCCGCCGTCCGGGGGTGGACCTGGTCGTCGGCGTGGACGTGCAGCCGCCCCGGCTGCCGGTCGAGGAACCGGCCGGCCCGGCCGCCCCGTACCGCTTCCACCAGCTCGACCTGCGCCGCCCGGCGCTGTCCCGGGTGCTCGCCGAGCACCGGGTGGACACCGTGGTGCACCTCAGCGTCAGCGCCACCGGCCTGGGCTCCACCAACCGCTCCGCGGTGAAGGAGTCCAACGTGATCGGCACCATGCAGCTGCTCGGCGCCTGCCAGAAGGCGCCCGGGGTGAGCCGGCTGGTGGTGAAGTCCACCACCGGCGTCTACGGTTCCGCGCCCCGCGACCCGGCCGTGTTCAGCGAGCGGATCCAGCCCAAGGACCCGCCCGGCGGCGGCTTCGCCAAGGACGCGTCGGAGGTCGAGGGGTACGTCCGCGGCTTCGCCCGGCGCCGCCCGGACGTCGCGGTGACGGTGCTGCGCTTCGCCAACATCGTCGGCCCGGACGCGGACACCCCGCTCAGCGAGTACTTCGCGCTGCCCGTGCTGCCGACCGTCCTCGGCTACGACCCGCGGCTGCAGTTCGTCCACGAGGACGACGCCGTCGCCGTGCTCTGCCGGGCCTCCGGCGAGCCCGAGCCGGGCACCGTCAACACCGGCACCTTCAACGTGGCGGGCGAGGGCGTCCTGCTGCTGTCCCAGTGCGCCCGACGGCTCGGCCGGCCCACCCTGCCGCTGCTGCTGCCCGCGGTCAGCTGGATGGCCGTGCTGGCCCGGCAGACCCGGCTGGTCGACGTCTCGCCGGAGCAGCTGCGGCTGCTCACCCACGGCCGGGTGGTGGACACCACGCGGCTGCGCGAGACCTTCGGCTACCGTCCGGCCTTCACCACCCCCGAGGCCTTCGCCGACTTCGCCGCCGCCCGCGGGCCGGGCCTGCTGCCGCCCGAGCGGCTGGCCGCCGTCACCGACCGGCTGGCCGCGCTGCTCGGCCCGGAAGGGTCCGCCGCCGTACCGAACCGCCCCCGCCGACCGAGGAGCTGAACCCGCGATGAGTGCCGCAGCCGAGAACGCGCCGGGCCGGGCCAAGGTCATCCCGATCGAGTCCGCCCCCAGCTGGACCTCGCCCGAGGGCGCCGGCCTGGCCGACCGGCTCGCCGGGGCCGTCGGCGGGGCGCTGTCCGGACCGCTCGGCCCGGCCGCGACCCGGCTGTTCGGCAAGGGCTGGGAGGGCCGCGCCGCCGAGGGACTGGCCTTCCTGCGCCGCCGGGTCACCGGGGACTACGAGGTGGACGAGTTCGGCTTCGACCGGGAGCTCACTGAGGAGGTGCTGCTCTCGCTGCTGCGCCCGCTGGCCGAGAAGTACTTCCGGATCGACGTGCAGGGCGTGGAGAACATCCCGGCCGAGGGCGGTGCGCTGATCGTCGCGAACCACTCCGGGACGATCCCGCTGGACGCGCTGATGACCCAGGTGGTCATCCACGACCACCACCCGAACCGGCGGCACCTGCGGATGCTCGCCGCCGACCTGGTCTTCGTGCTCCCCGGGATCAACGAGCTGGCCCGCAAGGCCGGCCACACGCTGGCCTGCAACGAGGACGCGCAGGCGCTGCTGGAGCGCGGCGAGGTGGTCGGGGTCTGGCCGGAGGGCTTCAAGGGCATCGGCAAGCCGTTCTCCGAGCGCTACAAGCTCCAGCGGTTCGGCCGCGGCGGGTTCGTGTCCTCGGCGCTGCGGGCGCGGGTGCCGATCGTGCCGTGCTCGATCGTCGGGGCGGAGGAGACGTACCCGATGATCGGCAACGTGAGGACGCTGGCCCGGCTGCTGGGCCTGCCGTACGTGCCGATCACGCCGACCTTCCCCTGGCTGGGCCCGGTCGGGATGCTGCCGCTGCCGACCAAGTGGACGATCCGCTTCGGCGAGCCGATCGCCACCGACACGTACCCGGCGGAGGCCGCGGAGGACCCGATGCTGGTCTTCGACCTGGCCGACGAGGTGCGGGAGACCATCCAGCACTCGCTGTACCAGCTGCTGGTGCAGCGGCGCTCGGTGTTCTTCTGACCTTCTGACCTTCGGGCCTCAGGGCCCCAGGGCAGGCGAAGGGCCCGGCGGATATCGCACTCCGCCGGGCCCCGCGCACACCCCGGTCAGCCGCCGAGGATCCGCAGCCCGGGCAGCAGGCCCGGGACCAGTGGGGGCACCTCGACGCCCTGCTGCCGGTCCGCCTCCGGGACGCCGGGCGTGCCGGACGGCTGCGGCGCCTGCGACGGGGCCGCGTCGGCGCTGGGCGAGGGCTTGGTGCCGGTGAGCCCGCTGGTGAGGTCGCCGACCAGCCCGTTGACGGCGTCCGGCGCGCTGGTGGGCAGGGTGCTCGGCAGGCCGCCGCCCTTGCCGCCGCTGCCGCCGGTCGCGCCGGTGCCGGGGAGGACCGGGGCGTGGTCGGTGGCACCGGGGCGGTTGCCGCCGGTGGCGCCGCTGCCCGGGGCCGGTCCGCTGCCCCGGCCCGCTCCGGAGCCGTCGGCCGGGGTACCCGCGGGGGATCCGCCGGTCGACTCGGCCGAGCCGTCGCCCGCCCCGGAGCCGCCCGTGCCACCGCTCTTGGCGGGGGGCTGGGCCAGCCGCAGGGGCGCGACGTCCTCGCTTATGTCGTCGAAGAGCTGGTTCACCAGGTCGGCCTGCTGGGTGAGCTGGACGGGCAGCTTGCCCTGGAGCTCGCTCCAGCGGCCGTCCTCGTCGTGGGCGAAGCCGGCCAGCGCGCGCATCGGGTCGAGCGAGCCGTTGCTGCGGTAGACCGAGCGCAGCAGCTCGCGGCCCTTGAGCGCGTCGGCGTGCATGTCGTCCAGGGCCCGCCGGACCTGCTCGACCGTGCCCGGGCTGAGCCCGCCGGCCGGACCGGTGCGGCCGACCAGGGTCTTGGCCTCGCCGAGCCGGGTGGCGGCGTTGTCCAGCAGCAGTTCGCCGCGCTCGGAATCGGAGCCGGCGAAGTCGAGCCGCAGGCCTTCCAGTCCGCGCTTCAGCCCGTACAGCGTGTCCCCGGGGACGGCGCCGGTGCTCGCGGCGGCGGCACCGGCCAGGCTGCCGACGGCGAGCCCGGCGACGAGTCCGCCGATCGCGAACCGGCGGCTCCAGCGGCCGCGTGGCGCCGTCCGGATCGCCCGGTGGCGGCGCTGGCGGGGCACCGCGGCCCCCGGTCCGCCGGCGAAGGCCTGCTCGAACGCGGCCATCAGCTGGGCGCGTTGGACCGTCCGGACCTCCTGGTCCAGCACCGGTCCGGGTAGCGCTCCCAGCGCGTCGGTCAGGCCGACCAGTTCGACCATCGCGGCCGAACCGGCGCCGGTGCCGGCGGCGTCGGCCGACTCCGCGTCGGCCGTGCCGCGTTGCTCCGTCCGGTGGGCCTCCAGCGCCTCGGCGAAGGCCTTCGCCCGCCGGTGCTCCAGCACGTTTGCCGTCACGGGCCACACCTCCCTTCGTCGTTGTCGACACCCCGGCCCGCCGGACGGTTGCCCCGGCTGGCCAAAGCCACTCCATCGGGTGACGGGTCGCAATTCGGCTTGACCGTACGCCTGGTGGAGGCTTGCACCGTGGCCAACGAGCGGTGCGGGCGGTCGGTTACGCACGGCTGATCATCGGATCGACCGTTCACTCTGACGTGTCGGTCGGGCGCGGACGGTGACGGCCGGCCGGGCGGCCCTCCGGCTATGTCCCCCTCGGTCACGGCCGGCTCACCGCGCGTCGGGCGGGAGCAGCCGGGCCAGGGTGCGCACGGCGCGGTACTGCAGGGTCTTGATGGCACCCTCGTTCTTGCCCATGATCCGGGCCGTCTCGGCGACCGAAAGCCCTTGCAGGAAGCGCAGGGTGACGCACTCCTGCTGCTGCGGGTTGAGCCGGCGCACCGCGTCCAGCAGGGCGGCGTTGGAGAGCGACTCCAGCACCGACTCCTCCGGGCTGCGCTCGCACTCGTTGGAGTCGAGCATCTCGCCGGTGGTGACCTCCAGCCGGAAGCGGCTGGACTTGAAGTGGTCGGCGACCAGGTTGCGGGCGATGGTGACCAGCCAGGCGCCGAAGTCCCGGCCCTGCCAGGTGAAGGTGCCGATCCGGCGCAGCGCGCGCAGGAAGGTCTCGCTGGTGAGGTCCTCGGCCGTGGCCCGGCTGCCGACCCGGTAGTAGATGTACCGGTAGACGGTGTCCGCGTAGTGGTCGTAGAGCCGGCCGAAGGCGTCGCTCTCGCCGGCCTGGGCCCGCTCGACCAGCTCCATGATCGGGTTGTGCTCGGTCTCGTACCCGGGGCCGGTCGTCGTCCGGGCGCGGCCGCGGCCGACGCCGGTGGTGCCGGTGCGGCCGCGCGCCCCGGTGCCGGTCGAGCCGGCGGCGGTGGTGCGCAGCGCCAGGCCGGTGCCGTGCGGGTGGCCGAACGGTCCGCCGGCGGTCGCGAGTTGGGGCGAGGCGGCGAGCTGGCTGCGGAGCAGCGTGCGCAGCAGGTCCAGGCCGGTGGAGATCTGCCGCTCGGCGGCCGGGCGGACGCGGTGGCCGGAGCGGGGGCGCAGGGGCGCGGACGACGGGCGGGAGGGTGCAGGCGCGTCGTTCCGGACGGGTGGGTACACGGGACTCCCAGAGGCAGAACTGTGGACGGATCACCTCCGCCTGCGCGGAGAGCACTCCC
Organism: Kitasatospora xanthocidica; assembly: GCF_014656195.1. Classification (GTDB taxonomy): domain Bacteria; phylum Actinomycetota; class Actinomycetes; order Streptomycetales; family Streptomycetaceae; genus Kitasatospora; species Kitasatospora xanthocidica. Next base: position 106,683 of record NZ_BNBY01000006.1, read on the forward strand.
CGAAGCGTCCGTTCGAGCGGGACGCGTGGTGACGTGCATCCAGGAGAGAATAACGCTTTGTGCAATGACAGCTACACCGTGTGGTCGAAGTGGTCGTTTGGGATCCAGTTGTTGTGCATATTCGGCTGACACTGACCGGAGCTGTCATCGTTCATCCGGCTCAACGTGATCGAACGGGCGCCCAGGGTGACCAATTCGGCGGTCTGACGGGCGGTTTCCCAGCCTTGAGGCTCGGCAACCCCCGACTTTCCCGGTCTGGCGAACGATCAGAACCGGTCACCGGCTGACAGGTTCGCTCAACCACCCCGGACTCGCCTGTGATGCAAGGGAGTTCGCCCGTAAGAGCGGCCAGCTCAGGGCCCTGGTTGACGCCCGCTCACCCGCCCGGGGGAACGGGCCGGGTGAGCCCGCGCGAGCGCCGGTGACGGCCGCGGGAGGGTGGGATCAGGCGCGCCGGCGACGGCGGTGCAGTGCCACCGCGGCGGCCGCGCCGCCGGCCAGCACGCCGACCGCGGCCGCGGCCGGCAGGCCCACCCGGGCCGCCTTCCGCCCGGTCCGGAAGTCCCGCACCCGCCACCCCTGGGCCCGGGCGTGGCGGCGCAGCGCGCCGTCCGGGTTCACCACGTACGGGTGGCCGACCAGCGAGAGCATCGGGATGTCGTTGGCCGAGTCGCTGTACGCGGCGCAGCGGTCGAGGTCGAGGCGCTCGCGGCGGGCCAGCGCGCGGACGGCGGCGGCCTTGGCCGGGCCGTGCAGCAGGTCGCCGACCAGACCGCCGGTGTACCGGCCGTCCCGGGCCTCGGCGACGGTGCCGAGCGCGCCGGTCATGCCGAGCCGCCGGGCGATGATCCGGGCCACCTCCAGCGGGGCGGCGGTCACCAGCCAGACCCGCTGGCCGGCGTCCAGGTGCATCTGGACCAGGGCGCGGGTGCCCGGCCAGATCTTGTCGGCGACGACCTCCTCGAAGATCTCCTCGCAGATCGCCTCCAGGTCGGCGGTGGGCTTGCCGGCGACGATGCCGAGGGCGGTGTTCCGGGCGTCCGAGATGTGGTCCGGGTCCTCGGCGCCGTGCAGCCGGAACCAGGCCTGCTGCCAGGCGAAGCGGGCGATGTCGCGGCGGGTGAGGAAGCCGCGGCGGTAGAGGCCGACGCCGAGGTAGAAGATCGCGGCGCCGCGCAGGATGGTGTTGTCGCAGTCGAAGAAGGCCGCGGCGCGGGGGTCGTCCGGGTCCGGGGTGTGGTTCTCGGCCGGGGCCTTGGGGGTCTTCCCGGGCCTGGCCGCGGCCGGAGCCCCGTCGGCCTCCCGCGGGGTCGGCGCGTCCGTCGCGGGGGCGGTCGGCGCGGGCCCGGGCTCGGCGGCCAGTGCGGCCTCGGCAGCCTCGGCGGCGGCCTCGCCGGCCAGGGCGCTCCGCTCGCTGGTGGAACGTCTCGACTGGGTGAGCCTTCGGAGCACGGCCATGGCATCGAGCATAGCCAGCCGGGCACGCGGAGGCCGTGACGGAGCCGTGCCCACGAGGTGAACAGCTCCACCGGGCACCGGGCGGACACCCGACGCGCCGGGCGGGCCCCGGGCACGCCCTGGGCGGGCCAAGGACAGGCCGGGCGCCCCGCCCCGAGCCGAAGGGCCGTGCCGGTGCCGAAAGGGAGAAGCGAGGGAGCGAGGCACGAGCGAGGGAGCGCCGACCGTCGGCACCGGGTCCGAGCGGCCCGGAGGCGAGCGGGCGAGTGGCAGTGCGGGCGAGTGGCAGTGCGGGCGAGTGGCAGTGCGGGCGAATGACAGCGCCCACAATGGGCTGGTGAGCCCACTGCTGCGACGCAAGACCCCCAAGCCCGCGGACCGTACCGTGACCCTGGTCGGCAAGCCCGGCTGCCACCTCTGCGACGAGGCCCGCGAGGTGATCGTCCGGGTGGCGGGCGAGCTGGGGGCGTCCTTCGAGGAGAAGGACATCACCCAGGACGAGGAACTGTTCCGCCGCTACTGGGAGCAGATCCCGGTCACCCTGATCGACGGCCGGCAGCACGACTTCTGGCGGGTCGACGAGCGGCGGCTGCGCGCGGCCCTGGGCGGCTGAACGGCCCCTCGCGCCGGTGTCCGCGCCCCCGCCGATCGGCGGGGGCGCTTCGCCGAATCGTTGCCAAACGCACGCCGTTTCGGCTTGGGGCGGGGCGGGTTGGTCGGCTTACGATCGAACGCGTTTGCGCCCGTGGGGGGCTGAGCACACGAGGAGTGTCGCCATGCTTCCCGGTCCGACACCTGGCACGCCCGAAGGCCCGTCCGGGGCCCGGGGCTTCGCCGTGGTGGACGTGGAGGCGACCGGCCGCAGCCCGTGGCGGCACCGGGTGGTCGAGGTCGCCGTGGTGCTGCTCGACGAGCGGCTGTGCCCCGAGGGGGAGTTCGCCACCCTGCTGGACCCGCTGGGCCCGGTCGGCCCGACCCATGTGCACCGGATACACCAGGGCGACGTCGAGGGCGCCCCGCGCTTCCGCGAGATCGCCCCGCTGCTGCTGGAGCTGCTGGCCGGGCGGGTGCTGGTCGGCCACCACGTCACCTGTGACCAGGCCTTCCTGGATCGCGAGTTCGCCCGGATCGGGGTGCCGCTGCCGCCCGTCCCGCTGCTGTGCACGATGGAGCTGGCCCGGGTCCACCTGCCGGAGGCCCCGAGTCACGGCCTGGCGGCCTGCGCGGAGGCGGCGGGCCTGGGCTGGTACCCGGCGCACACCGCGCTGGGCGACGCCCGGGTGACGGCCGACCTGCTGCGGCACTGCCTGGGCGCCCCGTCCTGCCCGCGGGACGACTGGGCGGGCCCGCTGCGCGAGGCGGCCGGGGTGCCCTGGCCGCGGCTGGGCCGGGCGCGGTCCCGCCCGTCCGGAGGGGGCGTCCCGCTGCTGCGGCGGGAGGCTCCGTACGGCCCCTGGCTGCCCGGTTCCCAGGCCCCGGAGGTCGTGCTGACCCAGGCCGCTGCTATGGGTTCGACGGCGTGATGCGCATCACTGTGCCCGGACAAAACGGACACCATCTTTGTGCACACGTTCACAAACGCATAGCCTGGCTGCCAAAGCCCAGCTTCACCCACAGGAGCACCGTGGCAATCGGCCGATCACCACAGAGCAGTTCGCAGACGCCCGACCAGGGCGCCGCGCGCCGACCCTCGCGTGCCCGGGGCATCCCGGAGGCGACCGTCGCCCGCCTTCCCCTCTACCTGCGGGCCCTCACCGCGCTCTCCGAGCGCTCGGTGCCGACCGTCTCCTCCGAGGAGCTGGCTGCCGCGGCCGGCGTGAACTCGGCCAAGCTCCGCAAGGACTTCTCCTACCTCGGCTCCTACGGCACCCGCGGCGTCGGCTACGACGTCGAGTACCTCGTCTACCAGATCTCCCGCGAGCTCGGCCTGACCCAGGACTGGCCCGTGGTCATCGTCGGCATCGGGAACCTCGGCCACGCCCTCGCCAACTACGGCGGCTTCGCCTCCCGCGGTTTCCGGGTGGCCGCCCTGCTCGACGCCGACGCGAACGTGGTCGGCACCAGCGCGGCCGGCCTGCCGGTGCGCCACATGGACGAGCTGGAGTCGATCGTCGAGAGCCAGCACGTCTCCATCGGCGTGATCACCACCCCGCCCGGCGCGGCCCAGCAGGTCTGCGACCGGCTGGTCGAGGCCGGCGTCACCAGCATCCTGAACTTCGCCCCGACCGTGCTGACCGTCCCGGACGGCGTGGACGTGCGCAAGGTGGACCTCTCCATCGAGCTCCAGATCCTGGCGTTCCACGAGCAGCGCAAGGCCGGCGAGGAGCCCGACGACCGCGCCGAGTCCGTGCTCGACCGCGCCCCCGGCCCGGTCCGCGCGGCCGCCGCCAAGCTGCGCCGCGCGGCCGGCGGCAGCGGCAAGGGCCGGGGCGCCGCCGAGCCGGCGCCCAAGGACCAGGCCGAGCCGGCCAAGGGAAAGTCCGCCAAGGGCGGCGACGGGGATCTCTCCGCGGTGATGCCCGCATGAACACCGAGAGCTGTGGGGGGCGGGCATGAGCCTTCTCGTCGTAGGGCTGAGCCATCGCACGGCCCCGGTCGGGGTGCTCGAGCGCGCCGCGCTGACCGGCGGGGTGCCGACCCGGCTGCTGCACGACGCGGCCGCCACCGCGACCGTCGCCGAGGCCGCGCTGCTGAACACCTGCAACCGGATCGAGCTGTACGCGGACGTGGACAAGTTCCACGCCGGCGTCGCCGAGCTGTCGCTGCTGCTGGCCCACCACAGCGGGGTGGACCTGGAGGAGCTGACCTCCCACCTGTACGTCCACTACGAGGACCGCGCCGTCCACCACCTGTTCTCGGTGGCCTGCGGGCTGGACTCGATGGTGGTCGGCGAGGGCCAGATCCTCGGCCAGCTGCGCGACGCCCTGGCCAAGGCCCAGGAGGAGCACACCGCCGGACGCGGCCTGAACGAGCTGTTCCAGCAGGCGCTGAGGGTCGGCAAGCGGGCGCACAGCGAGACCGGCATCGACAAGGCCGGCCAGTCGCTGGTCACCTTCGGCCTGGAGCAGGTCGCGGCGGGCGCGGGCGAGATCGCCGGCAAGCGCGCGCTGGTGGTCGGCGCCGGCTCGATGAGCTCGCTGGCCGCCGCCACCCTGGTCCGCTCCGGCGTCACCGACCTGCTGATCGCCAACCGCACCGCGGCCCGCGCCGAGCGGCTGGTGGAGATCCTCGGCCCGGACGTGGCCCGCACCCTGGACCTGGCCAAGGTGCCGGAGGCGCTCGCCGACGTCGACCTGGTGATCTCCTGCACCGGCGCGGCCGGTGTGGTGGTCAAGGCCGAGGACGTGGCCGCCGCCGTCGCCCTGCGCCCGGCCGGCCGGGGCCCGCTCGCCCTGCTCGACCTGGCCATGCCGCGCGACGTCGACCACGCCGTGCACGAGCTGGACGGCGCCCTGCTGGTCGACCTGGAGAGCCTCTCCCACGCGCACGCCGCCACCCCCGGTGCCGGCGACGTCGACCAGGTCACCCGGATCGTCGCCGACGAGGTCACCGCCTTCGGCGCCGCCCAGCGGGCCGCCCGGATCGCGCCGACCGTCGTCGCGCTGCGCTCGATGGCCTCCGACGTGGTCGCCGCCGAGCTGGGCCGGCTGGAGTCCCGGCTGCCCGACCTGGACGAGCGGTCCCGCGCGGAGATCGGCCAGACCGTCCGCCGCGTCGTCGACAAGCTGCTGCACGCCCCGACCGTCCGGGTGAAGCAGCTGGCCGCCGAGCCCGGCGGCGCCTCCTACGCGGAGGCCCTGCGCGAACTGTTCGACCTCGACCCGGCCGCCGTGCACGCGGTGTCCGGCACGCCCGTCGGCGGCGCGCCCCAGCCCTCCGCCGGGGGCACCAGATGAACCGTCAGCCATCCCACGAGTACCACCGGGACGATCACCCCATGAATGGTCAACCGATCACCGAGCAGCCCTCGGCCACCGCGGCACTGCGGCTCGGCACCCGGCGCAGCGCCCTCGCCATGGCCCAGTCGGGCATGGTGGCCCGCGAGGTGACCAGGGTCACCGGGCGCCCCGTCGAGCTGGTCGAGATCACCACGTACGGCGACACCTCCCGCGAGGCGCTGGCGCAGATCGGCGGCACCGGCGTGTTCGTCTCCGCGCTGCGGGACGCGCTGCTGGAGGGCCGGATCGACTTCGCCGTGCACTCGCTCAAGGACCTGCCCACCGCCGCCCCCGAGGGCCTGGTGCTGGCCGCCGTCCCCGAGCGGGAGGACGTCCGGGACGCCCTGGTCGCGGCCGAGGGCCTGAACCTGGACGAGCTGGTGGAGAAGCTGGCCGGAGCCGGCCGCCCGGCCCGGATCGGCACCGGCTCGCCCCGCCGGATGGCGCAGCTGAACGCCTGGGCCACCGCCCGCGGCGCCCAGCTGGAGACCGTCGCGATCCGCGGCAACGTGGACACCCGGATCGGCTACGTGGCCGGCGGCGAGCTGGACGCGGTGGTCCTGGCCACGGCCGGCCTGAACCGGCTCGGCCGCGCCGCCGAGATCTCCCAGCACCTCGACCCCGAGCTGATGGTCCCGGCCCCCGGCCAGGGCGCGCTCGCGATCGAGTGCACCGCCGCCGACCCGGACCTGGCCGCCGCGCTCGCCGCCCTGGACCACGCCCCCACCCGGGTCGCCGTGGCCGCCGAGCGCGCCCTGCTGGCCACCCTGGAGGCCGGCTGCTCGGCGCCCGTGGCCGCGCTGGCCACCTGGGGCCGGGAGAACGAACTGCGGCTGGACGGTGTGGTCGGCAACCCCGACGGATCCGCCCTGCTGAAGATGTCCGCCAATGGTCCGATCGTCCTCGACGAGACCGCCGAGCGGCAGGCGGTGGCCCTCGGCCGCGCGCTGGCCGGCCGGCTGCTCGACGGGGGCGCGGCCGCCCTGATGGGGGAGCGAGCCCGATGAGCCCCACCGCCGCCACCGACGCCCTGTTCCCCGCCGGGCAGCCCGCCACCGGACGGTGCACCTTCCTGGGCGCGGGCCCCGGGGACCCGGGCCTGCTGACCCTGCGCGCGGTCGAGGTGCTGTCCACGGCCGACGTGCTGGTCGCCGACCCGCTGACCGCCGCCGCCGTGCGCAGCCACTGTCCGGCCGCCGTACAGGTGCACGCCCCGGCCGCCGAGGGCACCGACTTCGACCTGGCCAAGGTCGTCGCCGAGGCCGTCCGCTCCGGCAAGCACGTGGTCCGCACCGTCGACGGCGACCCGGGCCTGGACGGCTGCGCCGCCGAGGAGATGCTCCGCTGCGCGGGCGACGGGATCCCCTTCGAGGTCATCCCGGGCGTCGCCCAGTCGGTCGGCGTCCCGGCGTACGCGGGCGTCCCGCTGCGCGCCGGCGCCGGCACCGACGTGCGCTTCGTGGACGGCGCCCAGCTGCTGGCCGGGGGGCCGGTCGACCTGGGCGCGCCGGAGACCACCCTGGTCGTCCGCACCACCCTGGGCCAGCTGCCGGCCACCGCCAACGCGCTGGTCTCCAACGGCCGCAAGCCGGAGTCCGCGCTCAGTGCGACGCTCTCCGGCACCACCACCCGGCAGCGGACCTTCACCTCCACGCTGTCCGCCATCGCGGCCGACCTGAAGGCCGCCCGGGTGCTGCCCTCGCCGGTCTCCGCGCCGGTGGACCCGGCCACCTCGGTGATAGCCGTGGTGGGCGAGCAGGTCGCCCACCGGGCCTCGCACTCGTGGTTCGAGACCAAGCCGCTGTTCGGCTGGAACGTCCTCGTGCCGCGCACCAAGGAGCAGGCCACCGGCCTGTCCGAGCAGCTGCGCTCGTACGGCGCGGTGCCGCAGGAGGTGCCGACCATCGCGGTCGAGCCGCCGCGCACCCCGCAGCAGATGGAGCGGGCCATCAAGGGCCTGGTCACCGGCCGCTACGAGTGGATCGCCTTCACCTCGGTGAACGCGGTGCGCGCCGTCCGGGAGAAGTTCGAGGAGTACGGCCTGGACGCCCGCGCGTTCGCCGGGATCAAGGTCGCGGCGGTCGGCGAGACCACCGCGCAGGCCCTGGTGGACTTCGGCGTGAAGCCCGACCTGGTGCCCTCCGGCGAGCAGTCCGCCGCCGGCCTGCTGGAGGACTGGCCGCCGTACGACCCGGTCTTCGACCCGATCGACCGGGTGCTGCTGCCGCGCGCCGACATCGCCACCGAGACCCTGGTGGCCGGTCTGGTCGAGCTCGGCTGGGAGGTCGACGACGTGACGGCGTACCGGACGGTGCGCGCCTCGCCGCCGCCCGCCGAGACCCGTGAGGCGATCAAGGGCGGCGGTTTCGACGCGGTGCTGTTCACCTCGTCCTCGACCGTCCGGAACCTGGTCGGCATCGCGGGCAAGCCGCACAACGTCACGGTCATCGCCTGCATCGGCCCGGCCACCGCCAAGACCGCCGAGGAGCACGGCCTGCGGGTCGACGTGATGGCCCCGGCGCCGTCGGCGGCCGCGCTGGCCCAGGCCCTGGCAGACTTCGGGGCCAAGCGCCGCGACACCGCGACGGCCGCCGGTGAGCCGGTCTACCGGCCCAGCGAGCGCCGTCCGGGTTCGCGCCGCAAGGCCCGCTGAGGATCCTCAACCATGAGGCCGGGGGCGGCGGTTGCTCGCCCCCGGCACTGCACGACCGTTCGGAGAGAGAAGCCGTGTCCGCTGAATTCCCGTACGTACGTCCCCGCCGGCTGCGCCAGAGCCCGGCGATGCGCCGACTGGTGGCCGAGACCCGGCTGCACCCGGCGGAGCTGATCCTGCCCGCGTTCGTGAGCGAGGGCCTCACCGAGGCGAAGCCGATCGCCTCGATGCCCGGCGTGGTCCAGCACACCCGGGACACCCTGCGGAAGGCCGCGGTGGAGGCGGCCGAGGCCGGCGTGGGCGGCATCATGCTGTTCGGCCTGCCCGAGGTGAAGGACGCCGTCGGCTCCGAGGGGACCAACCCGGACGGGATCCTGCAGCAGGCCATCCGCGACGTGGTCGCCGAGGTCGGCGACCAGCTGGTGGTCATGTCGGACCTCTGCCTGGACGAGTTCACCGACCACGGCCACTGCGGCGTGCTGGCCGAGGACGGCAGCGTGGACAACGACGCGACCCTGGCGCGCTACGCCGAGATGGCCGTGGTCCAGGCCGAGGCGGGCGTCCACATGGTCGGCCCGTCCGGCATGATGGACGGTCAGATCGCGGTGATCCGCCGGGCGTTGGACGAGGCCGGCCACCAGGACGTCAGCGTCCTCGCCTACACCGCCAAGTACGCCTCCGCGCTGTACGGCCCGTTCCGCGAGGCCGTCAACTCCTCGCTCAAGGGCGACCGCAAGACCTACCAGCAGGACCCGGCCAACGCCCGGGAGGCCCTGCGCGAGCTGGAGCTGGACCTCGCCGAGGGCGCGGACCTGGTGATGGTGAAGCCGGCCATGCTGTACCTGGACGTGCTGCGGCAGGTCGCCGACGCCTCCCCGGTGCCGGTGGCCGCCTACCAGATCTCCGGCGAGTACTCGATGGTGGAGGCGGCCGCCGCCAACGGCTGGATCGAGCGGGAGCGCACCATCCTGGAGACGCTCACCTCGATCCGCCGGGCCGGCGCCGAGCAGATCCTCACCTACTGGGCCGTCGAGGCCGCTGGAATGCTCTGATACTCGCCCGCTCACCTCCGGGGCGCTCCGACCCGGTGCCGACGGTCGGCGCTCCAAGGCCCTCGTTCCTCGGGCCTCCTCGCTTCTCCCTTTCGGCACCGGCGCGCCCCTTCGGTTCGGGGCGGGAGTGTGCGGAAAAGCGGAAGGCCGGGCCGCTCCCCCCGCGGGGAGCGGCCCGGCCTTCCGGCTGTTACTGCCAGCCCTTGATGTGCGCGAAGCCCTCGCCGCCGCCGATCAGGTCGGTGGAGGTGGCCGCGCCGCCGCCGAAGCCGCCGGCGGCGACGTCGGTGGTGTGGGCGATGCCCCAGCCCCCGCCGGCCACGAACGGCTCGTCGGCCGAGGCGACGATGCCGCCGCCGCCCGCGAGGCCGACGTGGGCGAAGGCCGGGGTGGCGGCACCCGCGAGTGCCAGGGCGGCGGTGACGGTCAGTGCGGCCTTGGCCAGCGTGCTCTTCATGGATCTGCCCTCTCTCTGGGAGCGCCCCCGCGGGCGCTCTGACACGTGTTCACATCCGGCCGTCCGGCCCGGCGCCCCACGCGCCGGGCCGGACGACCGGTCACCCGGCCGGTCCGCCCGGTGGCGGCCGGCCGGACACCTCGTCCGTCACAAGCCCGGAGGGCCCGGGGAGACCTTCCTCCCCGGGCCCTCCGTCCGTGCCGTGCCCCTTGATCAGCCGATCAGGTGCGAGACGCCCGCGTCGCCCGAGGACTGGGTGTTCTGGCCGACGTTGCAGATCTGCTTCGGGGTGCTGTTCAGGACCGGAACCTCGACCGGAACCGCGACGCCGATCACGGCGACGGCGATGTTGTGGACCTCCGGCAGGCAGATGTTCGCGTTGTCCAGGGTGTGGAAGTTCGGGCTGCCGTTGCCGTGGGTGCCGGTCTGGTTGGTGCCGCCGTTGCCCTGGACGGAGGTGGCGGCGCCGTCCGAGTCGACGATGGCGGAGGCCGAGCCGGCGGACATCGCGATGGCGGCGGCGGCCAGGCCGGCGGCGGCGAGGGACTTCTTGATCATTTCCGGTTTTCCTCTCGAGGGTGAATCGGGGAGCGATTCGAAGGTGGATCAGAGGGTGGTGCAGGGTGAGCTGAACGGAGCGTCAGCCGATCAGGTGGGACACGCCCGCGTCGCCGTGGCTCTGGGTGCCCTGGCCCTGGGTGCAGTACTGCTTGCCGCCGCTGTTGGCGATCGGGACCTCGACCGGAACGGCCACCCCGAGCACACCGACGGCGATGTTGTGGATCTCGGGGAGGCAGACGTTCGCGTTGTCCAGGAAGTGGAAGTTCGGGCTGTTGTTCCCGACCGTGCCGGTGAAGTTGGTACCGCCGTTGCCCTCGATGGAGGCGGCGGAGCCGTCCGCGTCACCGATGGCCGAGGCGGGCGCGGCTGCGGCGGCCAGCGCGGCGACGGCCAGGCCGGCAGCGGCGAAGGACTTCTGGATCATGGGGAGATCCCTCTCTGAAATGCTTGGATTCCGTGCGTACAACGCGTAGAACGCTCAGACCCGGTCTGCAGTCACTGACGTCCAGATCAAAGAATGACGGCACGGAAGGTTACGGGGATTCTTGAAAAGAGTCCGGGAGGCGCGGCGTCGGGCGCTTTCCGGTCGCATTATTAGGCCGATCCGGTTAACCGGCGCAATCCGGGCTCCCGCTCACTCGTTGAGGCAGATTGCTTTCCGGCTGCGCCCGCGCAGCCCTTCCCCCGAGTGATCCCCAGTACGGACAGCAGAACGGTGAAAAGCATGAAGTTCTCCAAGAGGGCCGGCGCGATGCTGCTGGCGGTCGGTGCGGGCATGCTCGCCTCCCAGGGACCGGCCTCCGCCGCGCCGGTCGGCCCCGACCAGGTCGGAGCCCTGGAGGACAAGCTGGCCACCCAGCAGGTCCCGGCGGACGTGCCGCTCACCCCGCTGGGCAGCCACCTCTCGGCCGGCATCCCGACCTCGCTGGTCATGCCGCCGGTGCCCGGCCGGACCACCAGCACCAGCAGCGAGCTGATCCCGGAGCGGATCGTCCCCCAGCTGAGCACCGGCAAGGTCGGCCCGAGCGCCAAGGCCGAGCTGCCGCTCCCGCTGGTCGACCAGGGCGCCGACCTCGGCGCGGTGCTGCTGGACGCCCCGGCCTCGCCGCTGCACGCCGACACCCCCGGTCTCACCCTCGGCAAGCCGCTCTCGCTGGCCCAGGACGGCGCCGGGCAGCTCGCCGACGGCCGGCTCAAGGTGGACGAGCTCGACCCGCGCCTGCTCACCGGCGCCGTGCAGGCCGTCCCCGGGGCCAATGCCAGCCTCGGCGGCGAGGACCACCGGCTCTCCGTCACCGACGAGGTGAGCGACCTGACCACGACCACCGCCGCGACCGCCACCGAGGTGGTGGGGCAGACCGGACTGGCCGACCCGGCGGGCACCACCGCGACCGCCACCGGCGTGGTCCAGCAGACCGGGCTGACCGACCTGACCCGGCTCTGACCCGGCTCTGATCCGACCCGACCCCGGCACCGCTCCGTGGCCCGGCACCGGTTCGTGTCCCGGCACCGGCCCCGGTCCGGGAGCTCGGGCACCGGCCCGGCGCCCGGTACGGCAGGAGCCCGGCACCCCGCTCGCGCGACGGGGTGCCGGGCTCCGGCGCGTCCGGGGGCTCAGCCCGGCAGGACGCCGGTCAGCCCGCCGACCAGCGGCAGGTCCTTGACGCCGCCGCCCGCGCTCAGCGGGCCGGTCAGCGTGTCGGTGCCGACCGGGGCCAGGCCCTGGTCCGGCTGGACGGTCGCGCCGTTGTTGAGCACGTCGGCGGAGGAGTTCGCCCAGGGGTCCAGGCGCAGGCTCTTGATCGGCGCGACGCCGTAGCCGAGGCCGGAGGTCGTGCCGTTCAGCGCCTGGCCGATGTCGGTCCTGGCCAGCGTCGCCGGACCGGCCGGGGCCTGACCGGCCGGGGCGGTGGCGGCCTGCGCCGAACCGGCGCCGAGCAGCACCGCGGCACCGACGGCGGCGGCCAGACCGGCCCCGCTCTTCTTCGAAACCATGCGGATCACCCTTCGGAGGATCGGGGATCCCGGACGTCCGTCCGGGGATGCCGAACTGCCCCCCGGCCGGCTGGTCGGGGGGCAGTACGGCCGGAACACGTGCCGATCGGGGATCAGCAGTCGTCCGCGGGCGGCGCCGGGTGCGCCTCGACGTTGGCGCAGCTGTTGCCGAACGCCGGGTTCAGCAGGCCGATCACGTCGATGGAGTTGCCGCACAGGTTGATCGGGATGTGCACCGGAACCTGGATCTGGTTGCCGGAGGCGACACCGGGGGAGCCGGCGGCGACGCCCTCGGCGCCCGAGCTGGCGGCGGCGGACCCGGCCGCGCCCAGCACCAGGCCGGCGGCGGCGGCGGAGAGGACGGCGGCCTTCTTCACGTTCTGCATGGGGGTTGATCTCCTCGATCACACACGGGTGGAGCGTGCCGCGCCCCGGCGCTGCGGGGCGCGGCACGGGCTCGGTGAATCAGCTGTCGCCGCTAGGACGACCGCGGGTTCAGCCGATGTTGGCGCACTTGTTGCCGAACGCCGGGTTCAGGATGCTGACGACGCCGATGCTGTTGCCGCAGACGTTCAGCGGGATGTGGATCGGCACCTGGATCTGGTTGCCGGAGAGCACACCCGGGGAGCCGGCGGCGACGCCCTCGGCGCCGGAGCTGGCGAAGGCACCGCCGGCGGCACCGAGCACCAGGCCGGTGGCGGCCAGGGAGAGCGCGGCGGCCTTCTTGAGGTTACGCATGTCATTCCTCCGATTTCTGCCCGACGGAAGGTGAATGTCGGGATCCGGGCGAGTACGAATACTCACCCGAAGGGTTCAGGGATTGCCGTGATTTTCACTCGGGTGGCGCACACCGGCGTGTTCCGCCCATGGCTCGGGCGTGGACGCGGTCGCCGTTCCAGCAGCGCCTGTCGAAACGATTCCCGCACGGCCGGGAAAGGCTTCGGAGCGAAGGCGCGACCAGGTGGAATTCCCGGTCAGGCGTTCCGGCGGGGATTGCCGGACGCCGCGTTCGGGAGGCCCGCCACGCCGATCGAGCCGCCGGTGGCCGCGGTGCCGACGACGCCGTGGGCTCGCTTGCGCATGGCCGTACTCGATTCGTGTGTGGGGGCCGGTGGATCGGGTTCCGTGAGGGAGAACGAGGCACCGCGCGCGGGGAAACGGTCCGGTCGAAGCCGATCACCCGAATGCCGACCGGAGACCCCGTTGCTCCGGACGGGTGACAGTACGAGCGCCGTCGCAACCGCTCCGGACGGGTGTCGTTCTTGATGTCGCACTCCCCGTGCATCTCTGTTGAACAGTCAGGAGGCTCGCATGAGCATCAAGAAGACCGCCGCCGTGGGCGCGGCCGTGGTGGGCATCGTGGCCGCCGGCGCCGGCTCCGCGATGGCCAGCTCCGGCGCCGAGGGCGTCGCGGCCGGTTCCCCCGGTGTCATCTCGGGCAACCAGGTCCAGATTCCGGTGCACGTGCCGGTCAACCTGTGCGGCAACACCATCAACGTCATCGGCCTGCTGAACCCTGCGTTCGGCAACCACTGCGCCAACGTGGGCTGAGACCGCACCCGGTTCGGCCGGTGCGAGCCGCCGTTCCGCGCTTCCCTCCTGGGGCGCGGAGCGGCGGCTCTTCGCGTTCCCCGAGGCGTTGCCCGAAGCGTCGCCCGAGGCGTTGCCCGTCCGGCCGTCAGCTCCCGGCGCTGTCAGAAGCCTTGTTGCGTTACTTGTCAGTACCTAGAATCCGAGTCCTGCTCACCTTTTCCGCTCCCTCTCCTGCTCCGCGCCGCTCGGCGCCCGCCCGGGCGGTCCCCACCCCCCTGCAAGGAGTCGCGTGTGATCAGGTCCCGGCTGTCGGCGGCACTCGCCACCGGCGCCCTCCTCGCCACCCTCGGCCTGGCCGGCGCCCCCGCCGCCCTCGCCGACTCGGCACCGGCCCCGGCGCCCGGCGCCGCCAAACCGGCCGCGGTCGTCGCCCTCGGCGACAGCGCCATATCCGGGGAAGGGGCCGGCACCGACACCGGCGACGGCTACTTCCCCGAGACGGACAGCCCCACCAACTACTGCCACCGGCACCCCAAGTCGGAGATCTTCGTCACCGACATCCCCGGGGTCACCCCGATCGACCTCGCCTGCTCCGGCGCCCAGACCGGCGACCTGGTCAGCGACCCCGAGCTGGCGAAGATCACCGGCCCGGGCAGCGGCGACTTCGGGGAGCCCAAGCAGGACGTCAAGCTCGCCGACACGGCGGCCAGGTACGACGTGAAGCTGGTCGTGGTGACGATCGGGGCCAACGACGACTTCGACTTCAGCGGCGTCATGATGCACTGCCTGGCGCAGTACTTCCCCGTCCCCAAGGACCAGGGCTGCCGCGACACCATCGGCAGCGACGAGATCCGCAAGCGCGCCAAGGGCGTCCAGCCCAAGGTCGTCGCGGCGCTGCAGAACATCCGGCAGACCATGCGCCGGGCCGGCTACGCCGACTCCTCGTACCAGCTGGTCTACCAGTCGTACTTCAACCCGATCACCCCGGACATCCGGCGCAACGACTACCTCGGCAAGGTCGCCGACGGCTGTCCGGCCTTCCCCGAGGACCTCGCCTGGGGCCACAACTGGGTGGTCCCGACCTTCAGCGACGCCCTGCGCGGCGCGGCCGAGCAGGTGCCCGGCGTCCGCTACCTGGACCAGCGGCGGGTCGCCTTCGGGCACGAGGTCTGCGCGGAGTGGACCAGCTCCCCGTACGAGTACAGCAACGGGGACGTCATCAACCTCTCCGAGTGGGTGCGCAACGGCTGCGACTCGCAGATCGGGATCCCCGGCCTGTGCATGAACATGGTCCGCCAGTCGTACCACCTGCGGGTGGCCGGCTACCGCGGCGAGGGCGTCTGCCTCGGCCAGTTCTACGCCCGGCCCGAGCTGGCCCAGGCGTACTGCACGCTCAACCAGCAGAACACCACGTCGATCCAGCCGCTCACCCCGGGCAAGCCCTTCGGCGACGTCCCGGAGGACGGCGCCTGGTACCAGCTGACCAACGCGGGCACCGGCAACGCCCTGGACCTCACCGGCGGCGGCAGCTACGGCGACTCCACCAACGGCCGGGCCGCGATCAGCTACCCGGCCGGCGGCGGGCTCAACCAGTCCTTCGTGCTGGAGGCCAAGGCCGGCGGCGGCTACGAGCTCGACTTCAGCGGCAACCGGGACATGTGCCTGGACGCCAACGCGGCCTCGACCGCCCCCGGCACCCGGATCCAGCAGTGGCGCTGCAACGGCGGCGGCAACCAGCACTGGGTGTTCAAGCCGGCCGGCGACGGCCGCTACAAGATCGCCGACTCCCAGGACCAGGGCAAGGTCCTGGCGGCCGGCAGCACCCTCGACGCCAAGGGCAACCCCTACGTCGAGCTGGCCACCGACACCGGAGCCGCCAACCAGCTCTGGCAGCTCACCAAGCTCGGCATCGTCTACGTCAAGGGCTGAGCCAAGGGCTGAGCCAGGGCCTGAGTCAGGGTCTGAGTCAGGGCCTGAGCCGAGGGCTGACCCCGCCCCTCACACCGTCGCCGCCCCCAACCGGGCGGCGACGGCCGCACCCACCGGGTACGCCGTCTCGACCGGCAGCAGCCCCGGATCCCGCCCCACCCGCACCCGCTCGGCGAGCGCGGTGACGTCCGAGATCCGCCGGATCCACTCGTCCGCGTACCGCCGTACCGCCTCGCCGCGCAGCCCGACCTGGACCGCCCGGTGGTCCAGCGGCCGCAGGTGCAGATCGCGCTCCGGGTCCCACTGGACCCGCACCGGGCTCTGCCGCAGCTCCCGCTTCCAGGCCGCCTGCGAGTCGTGCACCCGGCCGGTGTAGGCGCTCAGCACCGCCCGCTCCAGCGCCCAGTCGAAGCCCTCCCGGCTGATCTCCAGGGCCAGCACCCGCTCCTGCCCGGGGCTGCGGCCCCAGTCGCTGCGGTGCATCATCCAGAGGAACGACGGCTTGATCCAGGTCATCCGGTCGCGCTTGAAGGCCTCCGGGAACCGCCCCTCGGCGGCCGCGGGCTCCGCGATCTCCGGCGGGAACGCCTGGTAGACGGTGATCGTGTCGGCGGTGTGCGCGGCCCTGATCAGGCGTGTCGCGGGGGTGCTGGGCATACGGGGAATCGTCGCGGGCGCCGCCGCCCGGGCGCCAGGGGTTTTCCACCGGGCGGGGGTCGGCGGGCCCGCCGGGGGCGTGCCGTAGGCTCTCGGGAACATCGTTGCGCCGGAGCCGCGCGGACCACGAGCGGGGCGGGGAGTACCCAGAGCAGATGAGCACGGCATCGAGCACCGAGTCGTCCAGCACCGAGCCCGGCAGCACCGAACCCGGGGCGCCCGCCGCGGCGACGACGGCGGAGCCGTCCGGGACGGGGGCGGGCCGGGCACCCGGGCGGTTCGGGGCGCTGGTGGACCGCTTCGCACCCGCGCTGGGCGCGTACGCGGTGGTCAAGGCCACCGGCCTGACCGTCTTCCTGCTGCTGCTCTCGCACACCGGGGACTACCTGAAGAAGCAGCCGGGCCGCGGCGGCGGCGCCAACCCGTGGGACGTGCTGGGCACCTGGGACGGCGTCTGGTACCAGCGGATCGCCGAGAACGGGTACGACCCGCAGCTGATCCCGCTGCGCGGCTTCCCGCTGGCCACCTACTACGAGAACTCGGCCGCCTTCTTCCCGCTCTACCCGTGGCTGATGCGGCTGGTCGGCGCGGTCACCGGGCTCGGCCCGTACGGCTCCGGGATCGTGGTCTCGGTGCTGGCCTCGCTGGTCGCCGTGGCCGGGATCTTCGCGATCGCCGAGCGGCTCGGCGGCTTCCGGGCGGGCGTGACCGCCGCGGTGATCTGGGGCCTGTTCCCGGGCTCCGGCGTGGAGTGGGCGGTCTACTCGGACTCGCTGTTCGTCGCGCTGTCGGCGTGGGCCTGCTACTGCGTGATGACCCGCCGCTGGCTGACCGCCGGCCTGCTGGCACTGGTGGCGGGCCTCAACCGGCCGACCGCCGCCGCGCTGATCGCCGCCGTCTCGATCGCCGCGCTGGTCGCGCTGGTCCGCCGCACCGACGGGGTGGCCCGTCCGCTGACCGCGATGCTGATCACGCCCTGGGGCCTGATCGGCTACGTCGCCTGGGTCGGCTGGAGGATGGGGGACTGGGGCGGTTACTTCAAGCTCCAGCGCGGCGCGTGGAACCGCTACTTCGACGGCGGCGCCTCCACGCTCCGCACGTTCATGGACGTGATCACCGGGCACTGGGACTTCTGGCAGTCCAACCCCGTCCCGGACCTGATCGCGATCGCCCTGCTGATCGCCCTGCCCGGCCTGCTGGTGCTGCTCTGGCGCGCCCGGCCGCCGCTGGTGCTCTGGGTCTACACGGCGCTGACCATCGCCACCGCGCTGAGCAGCAACCAGATCTTCGGCAACATCTCGCGCTACCTGCTGCCGGCCTTCCCGCTCTGCATCGGTCTGGCGTTCGCGCTGCGCAAGGTGCGGCTGTCCTCGCTGGTCGGGCTGTTCGCGATGCCCGCGATCGCGGCGGGCTGGTACGCCGGCTATGCGCTGTTCGAGTTGGGCATCCCGTAGACCCGGCGTTGGTTGGCAACGGGATCATCCGGCAGCAGACGGGCCGTTGCTAACCTCGGACGTATGACGACGACCCCTCCCGTGCGCCAGATCCGCGACATCTCCGGCCTGCTGGACCACGCCAGCCATGTGCTGGCGACCCGGATGTCGGCCGCCTTCACCGAGCTCGGGATCACCCCCCGCGCGTACTGCGTGCTGTTCCACGCGCAGGAGGCCGAGCGCACCCAGATCCAGCTGGCCGAGCTGGCCGACCTGGACAAGACCACGATGGTGGTCACCGTCGACGAGCTGGAGAAGGCGGGCCTGGCCGAGCGCCGCCCGTCCGCGACCGACCGCCGGGCCCGGATCATCTCGGTCACCGAGGAGGGCGAGCGGGCCGTCGTGCGGGGCACCGCGATCGCCGACCGGGTGCACCGGGAGCTGCTGGAGTCGCTGCCGCAGCCCGAGCGCGAGGTGCTCGTCTCGGCCCTGACCCACCTGGTGGAGGGCCATCTCGCGGAGCCGGTGGAGAGCGAACGCACCGTGCGCAGGGCCCGCCGGGCCCGGGGGTAGCCCGACCGCCCGAAGCCTGCCCCCGAGGCCTGCCCCCGAGGCCTGCCCTCGGAACCTGCTCCCGAGATAGATAGTCCCGAACAAAACAATCTGATAGCGTCTTACCCGGTACTCGACGAACCGGGAGAACTGCCATGACCACGCACGCGCCGGTCGCGCCCCGCACGGATTCCGCGACCTCCACCCGTTCCCGCCTGCTCGCCCTCGCGGTGCTCTGTGCCGGAATGCTGATGATCATCCTGGACGGCTCGATCGTCACCGTGGCCCTGCCGGCCATCCAGGAGGACCTCGGCTTCTCGCCGGCCGGGCTGACCTGGACGGTCAACGCCTACCTGATCGCCTTCGGCGGCCTGCTGCTGCTGGCCGGCCGGCTCGGCGACCTGATCGGCCGCAAGCGGGTGTTCGTCGCCGGGCTCGCCCTCTTCACCGCCGCCTCGCTGCTCTGCGCCGTCGCCACCAGCCCCGGGCTGCTGATCGGCGCCCGCTTCCTGCAGGGCGTCGGCGGCGCGCTCGCCTCCTCGGTCAGCCTCGGCATGATCGTCACGCTCTTCCCCGAGCCGGGCGAACGCGGCCGCGCCATCGGCGCGTTCAGCTTCGTCGGCGCGGCCGGCGCCTCGATCGGCCAGGTGCTCGGCGGGGTGCTCACCCAGGCGCTCAACTGGCACTGGATCTTCCTGATCAACCTCCCGCTCGGCCTCGCCGCCGCCCTGCTCGCCGTCCGGGTGCTGGAGTCCGAGCGCGGCCCCGGCCTGCGGGCCGGCGCCGACGCCCCCGGCGCCGCGCTGATCACCGCCGCCCTGATGCTCGGCGTCTACACCATCGTCGGCACCGGTGAGTACGGTTGGGCCTCCGCCCGCACCCTCGGCCTGGGCGCGCTCGCCGTCGCCCTGCTGGCCGCCTTCCTGTGGCACGAGGGCCGGGCCGCCCACCCGCTGCTGCCGCTGCGGATGTTCCGCTCCCGCGACGTCTCCGGCGCCAACCTCGTCCAGGTGCTGACCATCTCCGGGATGTTCGGCTTCCAGATCCTGGCCGCCCTCTACATGCAGAACGTCCTCGGCTACGGGGCCGCCGCCACCGGCCTCGCGATGCTGCCGGCCGCGGTCGCCATCGGCGCGGTGTCCCTGCTGCTCTCCGCCCGGCTGAGCGCGCGCTTCGGCGAGCGCCGCGTCCTGCTCGCCGGTCTCGCCCTGCTGGTCGTCGCGCTCGGTCTGCTGGCCCGGCTGCCCGTCGACGCCGAGTACGGCGTCCACCTGCTGCCGACCATGCTGCTCATCGGTGGTGGCGGCCTGGTGCTCTCCACCCTCGCGGTGCTCGGCATGTCGGGCGCCGGTCCGGACGACGCGGGCACCGCCTCCGGCCTCTTCAACACCACTCAGCAGGTCGGCGGCGCGCTCGGGGTCGCCGTCCTGACCACCCTCGCCGACGGCCGTACGGCCACCCTGGCCGCGGCCGGGCAGGCCGCCCCCGACGCCCTCGCGGGCGGCTTCCGGCTCGCCTTCGGGATCGCCGCCGTGCTGCTCGCCGTGGCGCTGCTGGTCGCCGCCACCGTGCTCAAGTCGAAGCCCACCACGAAGAGTTGACGAATCGTCACATCACCTCACCCCGGCCCGCGTTCCGCGGTTCCGGGGTGGCGTGCTCAGGGCCAGACCAGGCAGTACAGCTGGTGGCCGGCCTCGTGCAGCCGGTTGGCGAAGTCCTGCCACTCGTGCAGCATGCTGTAGATCACGAAGGCGTCCCGCGGCCCGCGCCGGTCCGGGACGGTGGACCAGATGAAGGCGGCGGCGCCGAGTTCGGTCTCGTCGGCCTTGCGGAGCGGCTCGACGACGTTGTGGGGGAGCTGGACGACGGCGTAGTCCGGGTGCAGCACGACGAGTTCCAGCGGCGGCACCTGGTGCAGCGGGACGCCCTGGATGCCGGTGAGGACCATGGCGCTCATGGTCTCCGGTTTGATCTTGGTGGAGAGGTGGCCGGTGGGGGAGCCGCTGGTCTCCATCAGGTCGCCGAGCCGCCCCAGCGAGCCGAGTTCGCCGGCGTCCAGGCCGAGCCCGCCCGGGCCGAGGGCGGTGGGGACTCTGGCGGCGGTCGCGCGGTCGGGGGCTCCGAAGTACTTGTAGGTCACCCCCACGCGTCCCTCACCCCGCCTCTCGCCGCCGCGGCGACCACGTCCCGTACCCGCTCCCGTACCCCCGCGTGCGGCCTCGGCAGGCCGGCGGGAGCCCCCCGCGGCCTCGTCGTAGCCGTCCTGCGCCTCGGACACTCGGACCATCCTCACCGGAATTCGCCGGAATCGACAGACCCCCGCACGTCCGGCGTCCCTCCGGACGTGCTCCTTACCCGTCATGCGCCGCCGTACCCACTCGCGGGCCCTACCCACTCGTGGGCCGTACCCACTCGCGGCGCACAGCAGTCCTCTTCCACACCCCTGCACACAACGGGAGCGCTCGCGCACCCTGTGCACACAGTCTGACTGGTCCGTCCTCCGGAGCGCTCAGCGGCCCCGTCGGTACGGACTGTAGGGACAACCGTACAGACAACGGTGCCCGGATCATCGTTCCAGATGATCGGGTCCGACATGCAGAGGGCAAGGACACGATTTGAGACCATGTCTCCCGTGAGCTACCCCTACGAAGCCCCCCAGTCCCAGTCGCTGTTCGATCGCGCCTCCGTGGTGACGCCCGGCGGCGTCAACTCCCCGGTGCGCGCCTTCCGCGCGGTCGGCGGCACGCCGCGCTTCATGGTGTCCGGTACCGGCCCCTACCTCACCGACGCCGACGGCCGCGAGTACGTCGACCTGGTGTGCTCGTGGGGTCCGATGATCCTCGGCCACGCGCACCCCGCGGTGATCGACGCCGTCCAGCGGGCCGTCACCCTCGGCACCTCCTTCGGCACGCCCGGCCAGGGCGAGGTCGAGCTGGCCGAGGAGATCGTCGCCCGGGTCGCCCCGGTCGAGCAGGTCCGCCTGGTCTCCTCCGGCACCGAGGCCACCATGTCCGCGATCCGGCTGGCCCGCGGCTTCACCGGCCGGGCGAAGGTCGTGAAGTTCGCCGGCTGCTACCACGGTCACGTGGACGCCCTGCTGGCCGCCGCCGGTTCCGGCGTGGCCACCTTCGGCCTGCCGGACACCCCGGGCGTCACCGGCGCCCAGGCCGGCGACACCATCGTGCTGCCGTACAACGACCTGGCCGCCGTCGAGCGGGCCTTCGCGGCCCACCCGGGCGAGATCGCCTGCGTGATCACCGAGGCCTCGCCCGGCAACATGGGCGTCGTCCCACCGCTGCCCGGCTTCAACGCGGGCCTGGCCAAGGCCTGCCGGGAGAACGGCGCGCTGTTCATCTCCGACGAGGTGATGACCGGCTTCCGCGTCTCCAAGGCGGGCTGGTACGGCCTGGAGGCCGCGAACGAGGGCTGGGCCCCGGACCTGCTGACCTTCGGCAAGGTCATGGGCGGCGGCTTCCCGGCCGCGGCCTTCGGCGGCCGCGCCGACGTGATGGCCCACCTGGCCCCGGCCGGCCCGGTCTACCAGGCGGGCACCCTGTCCGGGAACCCGATCGCCACCGCGGCCGGCCTGGCCCAGCTGCGCGGCTGCACCGACGAGGTGTACGCGAGGGTGGACGAGGTCGCCGCCGAGGTCTCCGGCCTGGTCTCCGAGGCGCTGGCCAAGGAGGGCGTGGCGCACCGGCTGCAGACGGCCGGGAACATGTTCTCGGTGTTCTTCACCGAGGCCGCCGTGACGAACTACGACGAGGCGAAGACCCAGGAGGCGTACCGTTTCACCGCCTTCTTCCACGCGATGCTGGCCGAGGGCGTCTACCTGCCGCCGTCCGCCTTCGAGTCCTGGTTCGTCTCGGCGTCCCACGACGAGCGGGCGATCGAGCGGATCGCCGCCGCCCTGCCCGCCGCCGCGCGCGCCGCTGCCGCCGCCACGGCCTAGTCCACCCCGAGTCCCAGGAGCAGTCGAGAAGTGAGCGCCAAAGAGATCACCGTCGTCCACGTGATGCGGCACGGCGAGGTGCACAACCCGGAGGGCGTCCTGTACGGGCGGCTGCCGGACTACCACCTGTCCGAGCTGGGCCGGCGGATGGCCGACCGGGTGGCCGAGGACCTGGCCGGCCGGGACATCACCCACGTGGTGGCCTCGCCGCTGGAGCGGGCCCAGGAGACCGCCGAGCCGATCGCCAAGGCGCACGGCCTGGACGTCGCGGCGGACGAGCGGCTGATCGAGGCGGAGAACGTCTTCGAGGGCAAGACCTTCGGGGTCGGCGACGGTTCGCTGCGCAACCCGGGGTACTGGAAGTACCTCACCAACCCGTTCAAGCCCTCCTGGGGCGAGCCGTACCTCGACCAGGTGGTGCGGATGATGGGCGCGCTCGGCGCGGCCCGGGACGCGGCGCGCGGGCACGAGGCGGTCTGTGTCAGCCACCAGCTGCCGATCTGGATCCTGCGGTCCTTCGTCGAGCGCCGCCGGCTGTGGCACGACCCGCGCAACCGGCAGTGCTCGCTGGCCTCGCTGACCAGCTTCACCTTCGAGGGCGACCGGATCGTCTCGGTCGGCTACCGCGAGCCGGCCCGCGACCTGCTGCCCGCGCACCTGGTGGGCAAGGGCCGCAAGGGCGACAAGCCGGTGGGCAAGAGCTTCGGCGCGTAGGGCCTGTCGCTGGTCCGCCGCACGGCCCGTAAGCGGTGCGTAAGTATGACTTCGGGTCACCTGGCGAGCGCCGGGTGACCCGAAGTCGTAGCAGGTCAGCGGGGGTGCGACGCGCAAGGCAGGACCCCCCCGAACCTGCCCGGAACTCCATGCGAAACTTTTCACATGTCTGCCATGACGCGCCCCCGTCCCCGTGTCGCCGCAGCCGCCGTCGCCACCGCCGCGGCCGCCGCGCTCGCCCTCACCGGCTGCTCCTCCTCGGGTTCGTCCGCCGGCGGCGAGGGCCAGGTCGGCTTCGTCACGGTCAAGGGCACCAACCTGTCGACGGCGGACGCCGGGAAGCGCGGGGACGCGCCGGACATCTCCGGGGAGACCCTGGAGGGGAGCCAGACCAAGCTCTCCGACTACCGGGGCAAGGTCGTCGTGCTGAACGTCTGGGGCTCCTGGTGCGGCCCGTGCCGGGCCGAGGCGAAGAGCCTGCAGGCCGTCGCGGACAAGTACAAGGACCAGGGCGTCCAGTTCCTCGGCGTCAACACCCGGGACACCGAGAAGGGCAACGCCGTCCGCTTCGAGCAGGAGCAGGGCGTCAACTACCCGAGCATCTTCGACCCGGCCGGCACCCAGCTGCTCAAGTTCCCCAAGGGCAGCCTCAACCCCCAGTCGATCCCGACCACCCTGATCGTCGACCGCGACGGCAAGCTGGCCGCCCGCGCCGTCGGCGGCACCACGCAGGACGCGCTGGAGTCGATCCTGCAGCCGGTGGTCGCGGAGCAGAAGCAGTGAGCCTGCCGCAGCAGCTCGCCGACAACACCGGCACCCTCCAGAGCGGAGCGCTGCTGGTGGCCGCGCCGATCGCGGTGGCCGCCGGCCTGGTGTCGTTCTTCTCCCCCTGCGTGCTGCCGCTCGTCCCCGGCTACCTGTCGTACGTCACCGGCTTCTCCGCCGCCGACCTCGCGGACGCGCGCGGCGCGCGGCGCGGCCGGATGCTGCTCGGGGCGACGCTGTTCATCCTCGGCTTCACCGCCGTGTTCGTCTCGGGCGGGGCGCTGTTCGGCCAGTTCGGCGACACCCTCCAGGAGCACAAGCGGGTCATCTCGATGGTGCTCGGGTCGGTGACGATCGTGATGGGCCTCGCCTTCATGGGTCTCGTCCCCGGCCTGAGCATGCGTGAGGTGCGCTCCCACCGCCGGCCGGCGGTCGGCCTGCTCGGTGCCCCGCTGCTCGGCGTGGTCTTCGGCGTCGGCTGGACGCCGTGCATCGGCCCGACCCTGGCGACCGTCCAGAACCTGGCCCTGAACCAGGCCGACGCCGAGCGCGGCGCGCTGCTGATGACGTTCTACTGCCTCGGCCTCGGCGTACCGTTCATCGTGGCCGCGGTGGCCTTCCGTCGGGCGCTGGGCGCCTTCGGCTGGGTCAAGCGGCACTACCCGCTGGTGATGCGGATCGGCGGCGGCATGCTCGTCGCGGTCGGCCTGCTGCTCGTCACCGGGATCTGGGACTCCATGATGAGCCAGCTGCAGTCCTGGACCGCCGACTTCCAGATCGGAATCTGACCCGTGAGCAACACCACGACCGAGACCGAGCAGCCCCCGGCGCCGGACGACACCGCCGCCGAGCGGCTCAGCACCGCGCCGGTCGAGTCCGACGGGCCGACCGGCATAGGGGTGCTCGGCTGGGCGCGCTGGATGTGGCGTCAGCTGACCTCGATGCGGGTCGCGCTGGTCCTGCTCTTCCTGCTCTCGCTGGCCGCCATCCCCGGCTCGCTGATCCCGCAGTACCAGAACGGCCAAGGGCAGCTGAAGGTCGAGGCCTGGAAGGCGCAGCACGGCACCGTCGCGCCGGTCTACGAGAAGCTCCAGCTGTTCGACGTCTACAGCTCGGTCTGGTTCTCCGCGATCTACATCCTGCTGTTCCTCTCGCTGGCCGGCTGCATCGTCCCGCGCACCTGGCAGTTCGTCGGCGTGCTGCGCGCCCAGCCGCCGGCCGCGCCGCGCAACCTGACCCGGATGCCGGTGCACGCCGCCTGGCGCACCGCGGCGGACCCCGACGCGGTGAACGCCGCCGCCCACCGGCTGCTGCGCAAGCGCGGCTTCCGCGCGAACCTGTCCGGCGGCGCGGTGGCCGCCGAGAAGGGCTACCTGCGCGAGGTCGGCAACCTGCTCTTCCACCTGTCGCTGTTCGCGCTGCTCGGCGGTTTCGCCTGGGCCAGCCTGGCCTCGGGCACCGGCGGCAAGCTGATGGTCGAGGGCGAGGCCTACTCCAACACCATCACCCAGCTCGACGACTTCAACGGCACCCGGTTCTACGGCAACCAGGACCTCGACCCGTTCTACCTGAAGCTGGACACCTTCACCGCGAAGTTCCAGTCCAGCGGCTCCCAGATCGGCGCCGCCCGGCAGTTCACCGCGAACGTCGAGTACGCGGCCGGCAGTGACACGTCGAAGCTGAAGAAGTCCACGATCGAGGTCAACCACCCGCTGGAGATCGGCGGCAGCAAGGTCTACCTGATCGGCCACGGCTTCGCCCCGGTGGTCACCGTCCGCAACGCCAAGGGCGACGTCGTCTACAGCGGCGCCACGCCGTTCCTGCCGCAGGACGGCAATCAGACCTCCACCGGTGTCGTGAAGGTCTCCGACTACGGCCAGAAGGACGGCCAGCGGACCCAGCTCGGCTTCAGCGGCTTCTTCCTGCCGACCGCGCCGGTCAGCTTCGAGGGCACCGGTCCGGTCTCGCTGTTCCCGGACGACGCGGCGCCGGAGCTGGTGCTGAACGCCTACGCGGGCGACCTGGGCACCGACTCCGGGCTCCCGCAGAACATCTACCAGCTCAACCTGCGGAAGATGACCCAGCTGACCCAGGACGGCCAGCCCGCCAAGGTCCGGCTCAAGCCCGGCCAGGCCTGGGAGCTCCCGGACGGCTACGGCAGCGTCACCTTCGAGGGCTACAAGCGCTGGGCCAGCTTCGACGTCTCGCACCGCCCGGGCAACGTGATCGCCCTGACCGGCGGCGTGCTGGCGATCCTCGGCCTGATCGGCTCGCTGTTCATCCAGCGCCGCCGGATCTGGGTGCGGGCGGTCGCCCTCCCGGGCGGCGGCACCCAGGTGGAGCTGGCCGGGCTGGGCCGCAGCGAGTCGGCGAAGATCGCCGAGGAGCTGGCCGAACTCGCGGTGGACCTCCAGGACGACGCGCCCGCCTCCGAGGAGGAGGACGCCCCCGGTTCAGCCGAGGACGACGTGCCTTCCGCCGAGGAGGACACCCCCGCCGCCGCGGCGGAGGACACCGCGGCACCCGACGACTCCGAGGCCGAGGCCTCAGCCCCCGCAGTCCCTGCCGACCAGAACTCCAAGGAGTAGACGGTGCAACTCGCCTCGGCGGTCGACCCACAGCTGGCCGACCTCTCCAACAAGCTGATCTATTCGGCGATGGTGGTCTACACGCTCGCCATGTTCGCCCACATGATCGAGTGGACCTTCGGCAGCAAGGGCGCCGTCGCCGTCCGCTCGAAGGAACAGTCGGGCAGCCTGGGCGAGGCCGTCGCCGCGGCCGGGAAGAAGGCCGCGAAGAAGGTCACGGTCACCGTGGCCGCGGCCGGCGGCGGCACCACCACGCTCACCCGCACCGCGGTCGCGGGCGAGGGCGCGACGGTGGTCACCAGCGGGCGCGGCGCCGAGGAGGAGGACGGCCCGGGCGCGGCCGGCACCAGCGAGAAGGCCGACCTGGCCGGGCGGATCGCGGTCTCCCTCACCGTGCTGGCGCTGATGCTGCACGGCGGCGGCATCATCACCCGCGGCCTGTCGGTGTCCCGCTGGCCGTGGGGCAACATGTACGAGTTCTCCTGCGCCTTCGCCTTCGCGATGGCGGCCGCGTACCTGGTGCTGCTGGCCGCGCGGAAGAAGGTCCGCTGGCTCGGCCTGCCGGTCGTCCTGGCGGTGCTGCTGACCCTGGGCATCGCCACCACGGTGCTGTACACCGACTCCGACCAGCTCGTCCCGGCGCTGCACTCGCCGTGGCTGGCGATCCACGTCTCCACCGCGATCTTCTGCGGCGGCGCGTTCTACGCCGCGTTCATCGCCACGCTGCTGTACCTGGGCAAGGACTCCTTCGAGAAGCGGGCCGCGGCCGGCCTGGCCACCGGATCGCTGGGCACCCCGGCGTCGGTCTGGCAGCGCCTGCCCGCCGCGTCGACCTTCGACAAGCTGTCGTACCGGATCAACGCGCTGGTCTTCCCGCTGTGGACGTTCACCATCATCGCGGGCGCGATCTGGGCCGAGGCGGCCTGGGGCAAGTACTGGGAGTGGGACCCGAAGGAGACCTGGTCGTTCATCACCTGGGTCGCCTACGCCTGCTACCTGCACGCCCGCGCGACGGCCGGCTGGAGGGGCCGCAAGGCCGCCTACCTGGCGCTGGCGGCCTTCGCCTGCTGGCTCTTCAACTACTACGGCGTGAACATCTTCGTCACCGGCAAGCACTCGTACGCGGGGATCTGACCGGGGCGCGACCACCCACCGGCCCGGCATTCCACAGGGGGTAGCCGGGCCCGGGCTTGTCTCCCGAGTTTTGTCGGATCAGGCGGGCCCGGCAAGGACCCGGGAGACGAGCCCTGGGTGTGACAGGGGTAGTTCGTGCCGGCCGCGTCCGCGCCGGTACGGGGAGGAACTGAGGAGGAAATCGCGCAATGGAGTGCGACGAGGTCATGCTGACCGTCCGAATCACCGCCGGAGAGCAGCTGCTGCTGCGCCGGCTCGCCCAGGGACACCGGAGCGACGTGTCCGAGGTGGTGGCGGACGCCCTGCTGGACATCATCCCCACGCTCAGCGCGCCGGGGGACGCCTACCGGCTGCTGGGCGCGCTCGCGATGCCGGCGCCGTGCGCCCTGACGGTCTGGCTGCCGACCCCGCTGGCGGACCTGCTGGTGCCCGGCGCGGCCCGGATCGCGCAGATCACCGACGTCCGGATCGAGTCGGCCAGCGCCGCCCTGGGTGCGGCGCTGCGGCTCTGGCTGGCGCAGGACCCGGTCAGGCTGGCGGCCAACCTCAGCGTGATGCACGCCGGGCGGCCGTCGTCGGCGCTGGTGGCCGCCTGACGGCCCCCGGGGCGGGGTTCAGCTCGCCAGCGGCAGCCGGGTGCTGCCGAGGCCCGGCGCGGTGGGGCGGCCGTCGAGGGCGTCCCGCCGGGCCGGCGGCACCGTGGGGCCCTCGGCGGGCCCGTCCAGCGGCCCGTCCAGGGGCTCGGTGAGCAGCCGGCACTCGGCCGCCGTCCGCCCGTCCTGGACCAGCTGGACCCGTACGGGCAGCCGGCGGCCGTCCGCGGCCGGTTCGGGGACGGCCCGGACGAAGCAGGGGCGGTCCAGCTCTATGTAGTGGTCGAAGGAGGTCACCAGCTCGACCGGGACCACCGGTTCGGGGTGGCGCAGCCGTTGGGCGGCCTGCCGGGCGGCCTCCAGCACCAGCATCCCTGGCACGTGGTCCAGCTGGTGGTCGAACAGCACCGGGTGCGCGGCGTCGGCGCGCAGCAGCCAGGTGTCCGGCCGCAGGGTCGGGCTGAGCACCACGTCGGCGGGCTGGGCGCGGCCGACGAGTTCGGGCGCGGTGGGGGCCGGCGGCCGGGGCGGGGCGACGGCGTGCCGCGCGGGGCCGCGGAGCCGGGCGTACGAGGCGGGGCACAGGACGCGCAGCTGGCCCGAGCCGTGGCCGACCGGCCGGCCGTCCCGGGTGATCTCCGCGCGGATCCGCAGCGAGACCAGCCGGCCGTGCCGCATCCGGACGTCCTCGCAGCCGACGGCGAGCATCAGCGAGGCCGGGCCCGCGGCGACGGCCAGTCCGGGCAGGCCGGGCCCGTCGAGCGCGTAGGAGAGGTCCTCCATCACGAAGTGGTGGCCGCGCGGCACCCCGAACCCGGCGTGGCCGATCAGCAGCCCGGCCTGCCGGACGGTCTCGGCCATCAGCACCGGGTCGTGGTAGCGGTCGCCGGGCAGCCGGTAGAAGCCGTGCAGCCGGGGCCACTGGGCGCCGAGCAGGAAGTCGTACGGGCCGGTGGCCTGCCAGCCGGTGAGGAAGACCTCGGAGACCGAGGCGCGGTGCACCAGGTGCCGGGAGACGGTCCGGTCGTGGAAGTCGTAGCCGGAACCGGGGCCCTGGCCGGTTCCGGGGCGGGCGTACGCGCCGTGCGGGTCCGGCTCTACGATCGATGGCATGACTGGCCCCCGCTCCCAGGGTGTCGGTCGAGCGGCCGCCATGGACGCCCGAGCAAAACATACATACCACCCGGTTTGTGTTCGGCGACTGGGGTGCCCCGGTCGCACAGCCCGGCGCGTTCACGCTACCCGCCCCGTGGGCTGGGGCAATGCCCTACGGGGTACCGCAGACCTTGGGCGGGGGGTGGTCCCCGCTGGACGGCGGGGGCGAAGCAGGCGCTAGATTAGATACCAACCATGCGGTTTCGGTCGCGGCCGTCCGCATGCGAGCGCCGCTCCTGGCAGGGGGCGGGCCGACAACAGCCGGGCGGGGCGGGAATCGCGCCCGGCCGAGTCCGGAGGGGGCCAGTGGTCAAGCAGGAACGGGCTGGGCGGACCCGGCAGGCCGTGCTGCTAGCCGCGGCGGAGACCTTCGCGCGGGTGGGCTTCGAGGCCGCCAGCCTGGTCGACATCAGCCGTCGCGCCGGCGTCAGCAAGGGCGCCCTCTACTTCCACTTCGTGTCCAAGCAGGCCCTCGCCGACGGGGTGCGCCGCGCCGCCGGGCGGGAGGTCGGCTCGGCCGCGCTGCGCGCCCTGCGCGCCGACGGACCGGCCCTCCAGGGGCTGATCGACTTCTCGCACGAGCTGGCCCGGATGCTCCGGGAGGACGTGGTGGTGCGGGCCGGCGTCCGGCTCGGCCGCCAGGGCCTGCGCCGGGGCGACGGCCCTGGAGGCCCGGGCGGCCCGCCGGGGCCGGACGCCACCTGGCGCAGCCTCACCGCGGTCGTCCACCGGCTGCTGGACCGCGCCGCCGAGGCCGGGGAGCTGTGCCCCGGGGTGGACCGGCGGGCCGCCGCCGAGCTGCTCACCGCCGTGGCGGCCGGTCAGGTGCTGCTGTCGGGCGAGGAGGCCGACCGGCCCCGGCCGGAGGCCGTGCGCCGGGTCTGGGCGGCCGCGCTGCCGGCCCTGGTGGCGGCCGAGGACCGGGCCGGCTACCGGGTCTGACCCCGGCCCGCCGTGGGCCCGCCGTGCGCCCGCCGGGGGCCTGCTGCGGGCCCGCAGCAGGGCTCGCGGCGGGCGCCCGCCGTCCGGGCCTCAGGCCCGCTCGGCCACGCTCAGCCGGGCGAGCGCGTGCGGCTGGACCAGGCCGGGCAGCAGCAGCGTCCACAGGTCGGCCATCCGCTGGATCAGGTCCTGCCGGTCGGCCAGCACCTGGGAGCTCAGCTGGATCCCCGTGACGGCCCCGGTGATCACCCCGGAGGCCGCGACCAGGTCGACCCCCGGGTGGAGGTCCCCGGCGTCCCTGGCGTGCTCCAGCAGCTCCCGGACCAGGTCCATCCAGCCCTGGTAGGCCGCGATCTGCGGCTGGGTGAAGCTGCCGTGCTCGATCGTCAGCCGGATGCTGCCGCGCACCAGCGGGTCGTCCTGGAGCGCGCGGGCGAAGGCGTACCCGAGGTCGATCAGGTTCTGCACCGAGCTGTCCGAGGACGGGTGCCAGCCGGCGATCCAGGCGCCCTGCCCCTCGATGACGGCGAGCGCCAGGTCCTCCTTGGAGCGGAAGTGGAAGTACAGCGCGCCCTTGGTGACGCCGGCGCGGTCCAGGATCTCGGACATCGTGGCGGCGGCGTAGCCCCGCTCGTCGAACACCTCGGCCGCCGCGAGGAGTACCGCCTGGCGGGTCGCCAGCGCGCGGGCCTGCCTGGCCATCGCAGCCTCCCTGGGAAAGTTCTGGTACCTCGGCAGCGGCCGATCCTATGGGGGCCGACGGGGCGTCGGAGGCATACCGTCCAGTAGGCATCCTACCGAGCCGCCCGCCGGCCGGTCCGGCGCACGGGCGGTCGGCCACCGGCCGGACGGGCGCGAAGGGTGCGTCCGCCGCCGGGGAACGGCCGACGGCCGGCCACCCGTGCGGGGTGACCGGCCGTCGGCGGAAGCCGCGGTGCGTCAGGCGGCCTGCTGCCAGCTGACCGGCGAGTAGTAGGCCGGGCGGCGCTCCAGGCGCTGCCAGTTGGCGATCGGCTCGACCTGCGCGGTGGCGGCGGCGTGCTGCGCGGCGGCGGCGCGCGCCATCAGGACGGCGGTCAGGGCGGCGAGTTCCTCGTCGGTGAGGGTGCCGCGGACGATGCGGACGAGCGGTTCGGCGGAAGCGGTCATGTCCTGGTTTCTCCCCCGGTGGCTGTGGTCTGAGGTGGCTCGGTACGGCCTGCTGCGGTGCGCACCGCGCCCACTACATCGGCGGGTTGCCGTGCTTGCGGCTGGGCAGGTCGGCGTGCTTGGTGCGGAGCATCGCCAGTGCGGAGGCGATCACCCGGCGGGTCTCGGCCGGGTCGATGACGTCGTCCACGAGGCCGCGCTCGGCCGCGTAGTACGGGTGCATCAGCTCGCTCTTGTATTCCTTGATCTTCTGGGCCCGCATGGCTTCCGGGTCCTCGGCGGCGTTGATCTCGCGCCGGAAGATGACGTTGGCCGCGCCCTCGGCGCCCATGACGGCGATCTCGTTGGTCGGCCAGGCGTAGGAGAGGTCGGCGCCGATGGAGCGGGAGTCCATCACGATGTAGGCGCCGCCGTAGGCCTTGCGCAGGATCAGCGAGATGCGCGGCACGGTGGCGTTGCAGTACGCGTACAGCAGCTTGGCGCCGTGGCGGATGATGCCGCCGTGCTCCTGGTCGACGCCGGGCAGGAAGCCGGGGACGTCGAGCAGGGTGACCAGCGGGATGTTGAAGGCGTCGCACATCTGCACGAAGCGGGCGGCCTTCTCGCTGGCGTTGATGTCCAGCACGCCGGCCAGCGACTGCGGCTGGTTGGCGATGATGCCGGTGACGTGGCCGTCGATCCGGGCCAGCACGCACAGCACGTTGGTGGCCCAGCGCTCGTGGACCTCCAGGTACTCGCCGTGGTCGACGATCTCCTCGATCACCTTGCGCATGTCGTACGGGCGGTTGCCGTCGGCGGGCACCAGGTCCAGCAGGGTGTCGTTGCTCCGCTCGACCGGGTCCTCGCTCATCACGGGCGGGGGCATCTCGCGGTTGTTCTGCGGCAGCAGCGAGAGGAGGTAGCGGACCTCCTCGATGCAGGACTGCTCGTCGTCGTAGATGAAGTGGGCCACGCCGGAGACGCCGGCGTGCACGTCCGCGCCGCCGAGGCCGTTCTGGGTGATCTTCTCGCCGGTCACCGCCTGGACCACGTCCGGGCCGGTGATGAACATCTGCGAGGTCTCGCGGACCATGAAGACGAAGTCGGTCAGCGCGGGGGAGTACGCGGCGCCGCCGGCGCACGGGCCGAGCATCACCGAGATCTGCGGGATGACGCCGGAGGCCTTGGTGTTGCGCTGGAAGATGCCGCCGTAGCCGGCGAGGGCGGTGACGCCCTCCTGGATGCGGGCGCCGGCGCCGTCGTTCAGCGAGACCAGCGGCGCGCCGGCCGCGATGGCCATGTCCATGATCTTGTGGATCTTCTGCGCGTGGGCCTCGCCCAGCGCGCCGCCGAAGATCCGGAAGTCGTGCGCGTAGGTGAAGACGGTGCGGCCGTGGACCGTGCCCCAGCCGACCACGACGCCGTCGGTGTGCGGCTTCTTGGCCTCCAGGCCGAAGCCCTGGGCGCGGTGCCGGCGCAGCGGCTCGACCTCGTGGAAGGAGCCCTCGTCCAGCAGCAGCTCGATGCGCTCGCGCGCGGTCAGCTTGCCCTTGGCGTGCTGGGCCTCGGTGGCCTTCTCACTGGGGCCGCGGAGGACCTTCTCGCGCAGCTCGTGCAGCTCGGCGACCCGCCCGCGGGCGTCGGCCGGGACCTCGGGGACCTCGCCGTCGACCGGCGCCTCATGCACAACCGTCATCTCGAACCACTCCAAGGGTGAGGGAACTGTCCGACAGCCAACGTCTGCTGTGCCCCCGGCCGCGAATCACTTTCTTCACTTATGACTGTACGAGGGGCCGTGCGCTGGTTTCGGCGTCGATTCCGTACAAGGTCGGGTTCGTTTAGCTGTCAGGCCTGCACAGAAGCGGTCGGGTCGGAGCCGGGGCACTCAGTGTTCGTTCGATTACCGGGGGTTGTCGGACAGATGATGGTCCGATGATCTGAGCCTGAAGAAAAGCGCAGGTCAGGGCCTTCCCTCAGTAATGTAGGGCGGCCGTCTGGGGTGCCGCTCAAGGTCCGCTCAAGCCGGGGGCCCGGACGGCGGCCATCCGTGTGAGACGGCCTCCAGTCGTAGGGAAGCGCCAAAAAGGCCGTGGCCCACCCCAGGACGCTCGGGTGGGCCGTTGGAGGGAGGCGCGAACCCCCGGTGATCAGGGCTTCCGGCCGTCCTCCGGCTCGTCCCGGTCGCGCAGCTCGCGCTCCCGGCGGCGCAGATCGGCCTCCCACTGCTCCAGCATCGACTCGTGGTCCTTGTCGTTCTTCTTCAACGAGGCGAGGAACTCGGGGTCGTCGTCCGGTGCGAGCGGCCGCCCGCCGCGCCCGGCCGGGCGCCCCGGACCGTCGGCCGCCGGGCGACCCGGGTGGCCGTCGGCGGCCGCGACCCGCAGGAAGCCGCGCTGCCGGCCGGCGATCAGCCAGGCGATCGGGCCCAGCGGCGGGAAGAGCAGCACGATCAGCACCCAGACCACCTTCGGCAGGTGCTTCACCTCGTCCTCGGGCGTGGTCAGACAGTCGACGAACGCCCAGACCCAGAGCGCGAGCGGAAGGACGATGGTCAGCAGAATCCGCAACATGGCTGCGATCTCCCCCCAACGGGCGGCAGTGGCGGGCGCCTTCCCGGGCCCTTGACGCAAGCCAGGCTATCTGGTGGCGGATACTGACAGGCATGGCATACGACGATCTCCGCTCGTTTCTCCGGGCCCTCGACCGCGAAGGCGACCTCAAGCGCATCAAGGCGGAGGTGGATCCCCACCTGGAGATCGGCGAGATCGTCGACCGGGTGCAGAAGGCCAAGGGCCCGGCGCTGCTCTTCGAGAACGTCAAGGGCTCGTCGATGCCGCTCGCGATGAACGTCTTCGGCACCGAGCGGCGGCTGGCCAAGGCGCTCGGCCTCAAGGGCCCGGACGACATCGCGGAGAAGATCGCCGGCCTGCTCAAGCCGGAGCTGCCGCAGGGCTTCACCGGCTTCCGCGACGCCTTCGGCAAGCTCGCCTCGATGGCGCACGTCCCGCCGCGGCACGTGAAGTCCGGCGACGCCCCGGTGCAGGAGGTGGTGCTCACCGGCGACGACGTCGACCTGGACGAGCTGCCCGCCCTCTTCACCTGGCCGATGGACGGCGGCTCCTTCTTCAACCTGGGCCTCACCCACACCAAGGACCCGGACACCGGCGTCCGCAACCTCGGCCTCTACCGGCTCCAGCGGCACGACCGCCGCACCATCGGCATGCACTGGCAGATCCACAAGGACAGCCGCAACCACTACGCGGTGGCCGAGCGCCGCGGCGAGCGCCTCCCGGTCGCGATCGCCTTCGGCTGCCCGCCGGCCGTCACCTACGCGGCCACCGCGCCGCTGCCGGGCGACATCGACGAGTACCTCTTCGCCGGCTTCGTCGCGGGGGAGCGGGTGCGGATGGTCGACTGCAAGACCGTGCCGCTGCAGGTCCCGGCCGACGCCGAGGTGGTCCTGGAGGGCTGGCTGGAGCCCGGCGAGATGCTGCCCGAGGGCCCGTTCGGCGACCACACCGGCTTCTACACCCCGCAGGAGCCGTTCCCGGCGCTGAAGATCGACTGCGTGACGATGCGCCGCCGCCCGATCCTGCAGTCCATCGTGGTCGGCCGCCCGCCGACGGAGGACGGCCCGCTGGGCAAGTTCACCGAGCGCTTCTTCCTGCCGCTGCTGAAGATCATCATCCCGGACATCGTCGACTACGACCTGCCCGAGGCCGGCGGCTTCCACAACTGCGTGATCGTCTCGATCGACAAGAAGTACCCCAAGCACGCCCAGAAGACGATGCACGCGATCTGGGGCGCGCACATGATGTCGCTGACCAAGCTGATCATCGTGGTGGACTCCGACTGCGACGTGCACGACTACCAGGAAGTCGCCTGGCGGGCCTTCGGCAACGTCGACTACAGCCGCGACCTCACCGTGGTCGAGGGCCCGGTCGACCACCTCGACCACGCCTCGTACCAGCAGTTCTGGGGCGGCAAGGCCGGCATCGACGCGACCCGCAAGCTGCCCGAGGAGGGCTACACCCGGGACGGCGGCTGGCCCGAGATGGTCTCCTCGGACCCGGCCACCGCCGCACTGGTCTCGCGCCGCTGGAAGGAGTACGGGCTCTGATGAGTACGGCTGCCGTCGAAACCCCGGGACGCACCAAGGCGTTCCTGCGTCTGGTGATGATCGAGCACTCGGTCTTCGCCCTCCCCTTCGCGTACATCGCCGCGCTGACGGCCATGTTCCTGGCCGACAAGCGGGTGCACTGGGGCCAGTTGTTCGTCGTCACGGTCTGCATGGTCGGCCTGCGGACCTTCGCGATGGCCGCCAACCGGATCATCGACCGCGAGATCGACGCCCGGAACCCGCGCACGGCCTCGCGCGAACTCGTCACCGGCGCGGTGTCGTTGAAGACCGCGTACGTCGGCTCGGCGGTCGCGCTGGTGGTGTTCCTCGGCGCGGCGGCGATGCTCAACCCGCTCTGCCTGGCGCTCGCCCCGGTGGCCGTGGTGCCGATGGTCGTCTACCCGTACGGCAAGCGCTTCACCGACTTCCCGCAGGCGATCCTGGGGCTCGCGCAGGCGATGGGCCCGGTGGGCGCCTGGCTCGCCGTCACGGGCAGCTGGTCCTGGGACGCGGTCGTGCTGGGCGTCGCGGTCGGCATCTGGATCGGCGGTTTCGACCTCATCTACGCCTGCCAGGACGTCGAGTCCGACCGGCACGGCAAGGTGCGCTCGGTGCCGGCCCGCTTCGGCATCCCGGCGGCCATCCGGGGCGCCCGGGTGTGCCACGTCCTCACCACCCTCCTGCTGGGCTGGTTCGCGCTCCTGACGGACGCCGGAGCGGCGTTCTGGGTCGGCCTGGTGGTCGTCGCGGGCGCCTTCGTGTACGAGCACACCATCGTGAAGCCGAACGACCTGTCGAAGCTCAACCGGGCGTTCTTCCAGACGAACGGGTTCGTGGGCATCTCGCTGTTCGTCTTCGCGCTGCTGGACCTGATCATCCGCGGCCTTGGGATCTGACCCGGGCCCGCTCCCCGTTCCCGGCGGGCCGCGCCGTCACCGGAACAGCGCGGCGTGGTCGGCGGCCCAGACGCGGAAGCTGCGGGCCGGCCGGCCGGTGACGTCCGGGACGGTCGTGGTGGGCGGCTGCGGCTCGGCGATCCGGGCGTGGACGAAGGCCAGCGCGCCGTCGGCGGTCGCCGGGGGCCGGCCGGCGGCGAGCATCCGCTGCCGGGCGGCCTCGCGGGGGACCTCCTCCCAGGCCACCGGGCGGCCGGCGGCCTCGCCGATGATCCGTACCTGCTCGGCCTGGGTCGGCGACTCCGCGCCGGTCAGCACGTAGCGGGCGCCGTCGTGGCCGTCCTCCACCAGGGCCCGGACGGCGACCGCCGCCACGTCCCGCTCGTCCACCGGGTTCAGCTCGGCCGCGCCGCCGTAGCCCCGGACGGTGCCCCCGGCGCGGATCTCCTCCGCCCACTGCAGCGCGGCGGCGAACCCGTACGTGCGCAGCACCGTGTGCCGCACGCCGCTGCGGACCAGCAGCGCCTCGACCTCGCCGTCCGGCTGCTCGGGGACGTCCCGGACGGCCGCCGAGGAGAGGAAGACCACCCGCCCGACCTCCCGGGCCAGCACGCCGACCGCGTCCGCCGTGGCCTCCGTCCCCGGGTGCGGCCAGCCCAGCAGCACCGCGCCGACGCCCTGGGCGGCCGCCTCCAGGGACGCC
The DNA here is from genome assembly GCF_014656195.1 of Kitasatospora xanthocidica. GTDB lineage: Bacteria > Actinomycetota > Actinomycetes > Streptomycetales > Streptomycetaceae > Kitasatospora > Kitasatospora xanthocidica. Next base: position 143,591 of record NZ_BNBY01000006.1, read on the forward strand.
GGGTCGAGCAGGTCGCGGTTCGCCAGCGTCCGCACCCGTATCCCGGAGGCCGCGAGCTGCAGCCCGACGTGCCGTCCGACCGTTCCGGAGACGCCGACGACCAGCACGGGCGACGCGTCATCAACTCGCTTTTCTGTCATGCCTAGAACGTAGGCGACAAGCATGAGACGCCCAATGCGCACGGGTCTAGGGTCCATGCGCCAGCGTCTACCCCGGTGCCCGTCACCGGGAGCCGCACGGGAAGCCGGCCCGGCCGACCTCCCGCGCGGCTCCCGGGGATCCGGGGTCAGTTGTGCAGGAACCCCTCCAGGGCGGTGGCCAGGGCGACCGGCGCCTCGTACATCGGGTAGTGGCCGCTGCCGCCGAGCTCCTCCAGCTCCGCGTTCGGGTAGTGGGTGAGCCAGGTGCCGCGCATGACGTCGGCGGTGAGGGCGAGGTCGTGCTCGCCGACGATGACCTTGACCGGCACCGGGTTGCCGCTGATCCGCCGCTCCAGGTCGGCCGTCGCCCAGTCCCGGACGTAGCCGCCGAACGCCTCGGCGGTGGACAGCCGCAGGGACTGGTCGACCATCCGGTCCAGCCAGACCCGGCCGGCCCGCTGCCCGGTGACCAGGTCGAGGATCGCGAAGCGCTTCTCCCGGTCCCCGGCGGCGCCGTAGAACAGGGCCTCGCCGGCCTCGTCCAGCGGGTAGGCCCCGGCGGGCACCGGGGCCAGGCCGACCAGCTTGCGCACCCGCAGCGGCGCCTCGGCGAGCACCTGCTGGGCCGCCTTGCCGCCCATCGAGTGGCCGACCACCGAGAAGCGGTCCCAGCCGAGCTGGTCGGCCAGGGCGAGCGCGTCGGAGGCGATCTCGGCGAGCGTGTAGTCGCCGGTGACGTCCTTGCGCTCGCCGTAGCCGCGGTAGTCGAGGAAGGCGTAGCTGAAGGCGCCGCCGTCCAGGTAGTCGAGGAACGGGCCCCAGCCCGCGCTGGTGCCGAACCAGTCGTGCAGGACCAGGACGTGGTGGTCGCCGGTGCCGGTCAAGCGGTGAGGGATCGTCATGCCCTCCGTCGTTCCCCGCGACCGGCCCGCCCGAACGGCCGGTTCGCGAAAGGTGCCGCGTGGTCGGTGCCGCCCATCCGTACGACGCGGGCCGGTGGAGCGTCTTCGCCGACCCGGCCGGGCATCCGTTCTGCTTGATCGGCCCTCCGCGCACAGGTAATTGACGAGTCGTCAGTCGAGGGCGAGGCGGTCGCCGACCCGGAGCCGGCCCGGGGTGGCGACCTCCGCGAGTGCGTCCAGCCGGCCGTCGTGGGCGTGCACGACGGCCTTGAGGATCTCGGGTGCGTGCGGCAGTCCCGGCTGCGGGGCGCCGCTCATCGCGCAGCGCTCGCTGGAGGTGACGAAGGCGAGCCGGGCGCTGTCCGGGGCCTCGCCGCGGGCCTGGCGGCCGAGCCAGGCGTCCTCGACGAACGGCGGGGTGCCGGGCGGGGTGCGCAGCACGATGTTGGGCCGGAACCTGCGCTCGTCGACGACGGCGAACGGGACGGCCTCGCGGACCCAGTCCAGGGTCGCGGTGGAGAGCACGCTGACCGGCAGCCGGTCGAAGTGCGAGACGGCGTCCTCGCGGGCCAGTTCGACGTCCTCGCGCTGGAGGTAGGCGCGCAGGAAGGCGGCCGGCCGCTCGACCGGGCGGCCGAGCGGGTCGAACAGCTCGGGACCGTCGATCCGGTGGCCGAGGCGGGCGGAGAGGCGGAGCAGGCCGTCCATCCGGCGGAAGCGCCGGGTGTTCTTGCCGGAACCGAGTCTTCCGGCCGCGTCGCGGACGGCGTAGAGGCGGTCGCCGGCCAGGCCGCGCCCGTCCACCTCGACGGAGTCGAGCCGCTCGCCGCCGGTGGACTTCACGGGGTAGCGCCAGAGTCGCTCGATCACTCCGATGATCTCAGCCATGGGCGGACAGCGTACTGGCGCCACCGGGGGATGGTCTAGACCAAGTGCGGTGCCGGCGGGGGCCGTCGGCGCGGTTCAGCCCAGCCGGGCCACCGCCCGTACGGGGGCGCCGTCCGCCGCGACCAGCCGCAGCGGGAACAGCGAGACCTCCACCGGGCGGCCGGCCTCCTGCGCCGCCAGCAGCACCCGCAGGTCGGTCAGGTTCTCGGCGATCACCCCGCCGCCCGGCGCCCCCAGCAGCACCCGGTGCGCGGCGAGCGAGGGCTCCTCGGCGGTGCCCTGGTCGTGCTCGTCGGTGAGATCGGCGAGCAGGGCGGCCACCGCCGGGTCGCCCGGGCCCGGGTCGGGGGTCGGATCGACGCTGAGCGCGTCCACCCCGACCGTCCGCACCCCGGCGGCCACGATCGCCTCGGCGGCCTCCGGGGTCAGGCTGGGGTGGGCGAGGTAGGCGTCGGTGCCCCAGTGCCTGGCCCAGCCGGTGGCCAGCAGCAGGACGGTGCCCTCGCCGGTGTCCGCGACCCGCTCCAGCGCGGGCGCCAGCAGGTCGGGGGTGACGGCCGCCCTGGGCTCCAGCCCGCGCAGGTCGGCGAGCACGGCCGGCCCGGTGAACCGCTCCAGCGGCAGCCCGTCCAGGGTCGGCCAGGTGACGTCCACGTGGTACGGCGCGTCCACGTGCGTCCCGGACTGCGAGCCGAGGTGCAGGGCCAGCACGTTCACCCCGGCGGTGGCGGTGGTGAGCGCGGGCTCCAGCAGGACGGCCGGATCGCCGGGGTAGACCGGCATCGCGGTGGTCACCTGATGGGTGAGGTCGACGAGGGTCGCTGCCATGCCCCCATCCTTCCAGGGGTGACCGCGGATGCGGCTCCGCCGGGGGAAGCCGGATAGAAATGCCCCATGGGAACAGCGAAGCGTCAGCCGTGGGTGGTCGGGGTCTCGGGCGCGTCGGGGACGCCGTACGCGGCCTCGGTGATCCGGGGGCTGCTGGCCGCCGGTGAGGCGGTGGACCTGATCGTCAGCCGGGCCGCCCGGCTCACCATCCTGGACGAGACCGGGATCTCCTTCCGGGACGCCCACTGGCGCGCGGACCTGGCCGCCTGGCTGGGCTTCGAGGCCGCCGGGGCCTCCGGGGACACCGAGGACACCGAGGCCTCCGGGGGCGCCCTGGGCGACGTCCGCTACTGGCCCGCCGGGGACTTCGCGGCCGGCCCGTCCAGCGGCTCCTACCCGGCCAAGGGCATGCTGGTGGTGCCCGCGACCACCGGCGCGGTGGCCGGGATCGCGCTCGGCCTGAGCAAGGACCTGCTGCAGCGGGTCGCCAGTGTCACCCTGAAAGAGCGCCGCCCCCTGGTCGTGTGCGTGCGCGAGACGCCACTCAACGGGGTGACGTTGAAGCACCTGGTGGAACTCGACGCGCAGGGCGCGGTGGTCCTGCCCGCTTCGCCCGGCTTCTACGCCGGCGGCTCCACCGTGCGCGAACTCGTGGATTTCGTCGCGGGACGGGTGCTGGACGCCGTCGACGTGCCGCATTCCCTGTACCTGCGCTGGGAGGGGGAGTTGGGGGCCGCCGCCCGCCGGACCGACGCGAATGCGGCCGTACCACCTGAGGGGGAGTAAGGAGGCCGAGGGCGGGAGAGTATCTTCTCTGCGATATCCGGGTCGGTCGGCGCACGGCGCCTTTGAATCCGGATAATGATCTGTGGGTCTGGAGAGGTTCGGAAGGACGCGGACGGTATATGGACACGGTGGACAGACAGCTCATCCAGGCGCTCCGGGAGAACGGCCGTGCGTCCTACGCCGAGCTGGGCCGGTTGGTCGGACTCTCCGGCCCGAGCGTCACGGACCGCATCAACCGCCTGGAGCAGGCCGGGGTCATCACGGGCTACCGCGCGACGGTCAACCCGGCCTCGCTCGGCTTCGGCGTCACGGCCCTGATCGGCCTCCAGCTGACGGACGCGGCCGACCACGAGGACGTCGCGTTCCGGCTGAAGGACCTCAACGAGGTCGAGGACTGCTGGTTCATCGCCGGCGACGACTCGTACATGCTCAAGGTCCGGGTGGCCGACGTGGCCGGCCTGGAGTCGGTGGTGAAGAGGATCTCGGGCACCAAGGGCGTAGCCCGGACCCGCACCACCGTCGTACTCTCCACGAAGTGGGAGAACCGGGTGAGCGAACTGCCTCCTGAAGGGGAATGACGCATGGCACTGGTCGGCCTGGAGGAACTGAACGCCGCTCGGCAGCGGATCGCGGGGGTCGCCGTGCGCACCCCGCTGGTCCCCGCGCCCTGGGCGGCCGACGGGGACCGGCGGCTCTGGCTGAAGCCCGAGAACCTCCAGCCGACCGGGGCCTTCAAGACCCGCGGCGCCTACAACCGGCTGGCCGCGCTCACCGCGGACGAACGGGCCCGCGGCGTGGTCGCCCAGTCCAGCGGCAACCACGCCCAGGCGGTGGCGTACGCGGCGGAGCTGCTCGGCATCAAGGCCGTCATCGTGATGCCGGACACCTCGCCGCGGGTCAAGGTCGAGAACACCCGGGCGTTCGGCGCCGAGGTGATCCTGGTCGGCCCGGACGAGCGGGACACCGTGCCCGGCGAGCTCGCCGAGAAGCACGGCTACGTCTGGGTGCCGCCGTACGACGACCCGTTCATCATCGCGGGCCAGGGCACGGTGGGCCTGGAGATCGCCGAGGACGCCCCGGCCGGGCTGGACACCGTCCTGGTGCCGGTCAGCGGCGGCGGGCTGATCGGCGGCACGGCCGCCGCGCTCAAGCTCACCCGCCCCGGCATCCGGGTGATCGGCGTCGAGCCCGAGCTGGCCGCCGACGCCCGGGACAGCCTGCGGGCCGGCCGCCGGCTCGCCTGGCCGGTCGCCGACACCTACCGCACCATCGCGGACGGCCTGCGCACCCCGTCCGTCGGCGTGCTGCCGTACGAGCACATCACCGCCTACGTGGACGACATCGTCACCGTCACCGAGGACGAGATCCGCGCCACCGTCGCCCTGCTGGCCCGCCGCGGCCGGCTGGTCGCCGAGCCCTCCGGGGCGGTCGCCCCGGCCGCCTACTTCCACCGCGCCGCCGAAACCGGGGGCCAGGAGGTGGCGGCCGTGGTCAGCGGCGGGAACATCGAACCCACACTGCTCGCGGAGCTGCTGACCACATAGGCGTACGCTCGTTCCGGCAAGGAATCGAATGTCGGAGGAGGCGGGGCACCGCATGGACGCAGGACTCAAGCGCGAGCTGGAGGCGAAGGTCTACGCGGGTGAGCGGCTGACCCGCGAGGACGGGATCGCGCTCTACGAGAGCGACGACCTGGCCTGGCTGGGCGGACTGGCCCACCACGTGCGGACCAGGAAGAACGGCGACGTCGTCCACTTCAACGTCAACCGTCACCTCAACATGACCAACGTGTGCAACGCGTCCTGCGCGTACTGCTCGTTCCAGCGCAAGCCGGGCGAGAAGGACGCCTACACGATGCGCATCGAGGAGGCCGTCCGCCTCGCCAAGGCGATGGAGGTCGACTCCCTCACCGAGCTGCACATCGTCAACGGTCTGCACCCGACCCTGCCGTGGCGCTACTACCCGCGCTCGCTGCGGGAGCTCAAGGCGGCGCTGCCGAACGTCTCGCTGAAGGCCTTCACCGCCACCGAGATCCACTGGTTCGAGAAGATCAGCGGGCTGCCCGCCGACGAGATCCTGGACGAGCTGATCGACGCCGGCCTGGAGTCGCTGACCGGCGGTGGCGCGGAGATCTTCGACTGGGAGGTCCGCCAGCACATCGTCGACCACGACACCCACTGGGAGGACTGGTCGCGGATCCACCGCCTCGCGCACGCCAAGGGCCTCAAGACGCCCGCCACCATGCTGTACGGCCACATCGAGGAGCCCCGCCACCGGGTGGACCACGTGCTGCGGCTGCGCGAGCTGCAGGACGAGACCGGCGGCTTCCAGGTCTTCATCCCGCTGCGCTACCAGCACGACTTCCACGACTCCAAGGACGGCGTCGTGCGCAACAAGCTGATGGCCCGCACGGAGATGGCCACCGGCGCCGAGGCGCTGAAGACCTTCGCGGTCTCCCGGCTGCTCTTCGACAACGTCCCGCACGTCAAGGTCTTCTGGGTGATGCACGGCGTCACCACCGCGCAGCTGGCGCTCAGCCACGGCGCGGACGACATGGACGGCTCGGTGGTCGAGTACAAGATCACCCACGACGCGGACAACTTCGGCACCCCGAACAAGCTCGGCCGCGACGACCTGCTCGGCCTGATCCGCGACGCCGGCTTCCGCCCGGTCGAGCGCAACACCCGCTACGAGATCATCCGCGAGTACGAGGGCCCGGACCCGATGCGCCGCGAGTCCCCGCAGGCCATGCGCCTCTGACCGAGGCTACGGCCAGCGCACTTCCCCGCCGCCCGGCCGCTCGCCGGCCCGGGCGGCGGTTGCCTTCACGGCCTCCGCACGTGACCCGGGTTTACCAACGGGTACGGCGTTTGGCAGGATCGACGGCATGTCCGGTTCTCATCGCGCCACCGAGTACCCGCCGTACGAGCCGACGCGGGAGCCGGTGTACGGGGTGCCGCAGCAGTCGCCCGGGGCGCCGTACGGCACGTACGAGCCGTACCCGCAGCCGGCCGGGCAGGCGTACGCGCAGCCGGGCGGGCAGGAGTACGACCAGGGCGTGTACCAGTCGTACGAGCCGTACGGGCAGGGCTACGAACAGGGCTACGGGCAGCCCCACGAGCAGGCGTACGAGCAGTCGTACGGTCAGCCGCACGGGTCGTCGTACGAGCAGGCCCCGGCCGGGCCGGCGTACCAGCAGCCGGCCGGGCAGTCGTACGAGCAGGCCCCTGACGGGTACTTCGAGGTGTACGACCAGCCGTTCGGGGCGTACGAGGCCGTGCCGGAGCCCGTCGGCCAGGAGCCGGCGCCCGAGCCGCTCGACCCCGAGGTGTTCGCCCCCGAGCCGCTCGCCCCCGTGGTGCCCCTCGCCGCCCCCGTCGAGGGCGGCCGGGCCGCCGCCCGGGGCCGGCGGCGCAAGGTGAAGCAGAAACGTCACGGCAAGGCCGTGATGGCCGGAACCGCCCTGCTGGTCGCGGCCACCGCCGGCTGGTACGCCGTCGGCCAGGACGGCGCCAAGCCCGGACTCACCGCCGCTGACGGCCCCGGCCCGGAAGGCGTCAGCAAGCCCGACCAGCCCACCCCGGTCCCCGCCGCCGTCCAGGCCGCCGCCGACCGGCAGGCCGCGCCCCAGACCGCCGCCCGCGGCGAGGCCCGCCCGGACGCCTCGGTGGCCGCGATACCCGGCCTCGGCGCCGCCTTCACCGCCAAGATCCCCACCGAGACCACCCAGGTTGTGGTCGCCTCCGGCGCGGACAAGAACACCGACAAGAACACCGTCGTGCTCTGGACCCGCACCCCCGAGGGCCGCTGGCTGGCCGGCGAGACCTGGCAGGGCCACAACGGCAAGAACGGCTGGACCGCCGACCACAACGAGGGCGACCTGCGCAGCCCGATCGGCGTCTTCAGCCTCACCGACGCGGGCGGCCGCAAGGCCGACCCCGGCAGCAAGCTCCCGTACGACAAGGACCCGAGCTTCGTGGTCTCCGGCACCGGCTTCTTCGGCGACCAGCTGGCCGGCTCCTTCGACTACGTGGTCGCGATCAACTACAACCGGGTCGCCGGGAACTCCCCGCTCGACGCGCGCCGCCCGATGGGCTCCAAGAAGGGCGGCGGCATCTGGCTCCACGTGGACCACGACGGCCCCACCCACGGCTGCGTGTCGATCCCCGAGGACAAGATGGCCCAGCTGATCCGTACCCTGGACCCGGCGGCCCACCCCGTCATCGTGATGGGCGACACGGCCACCCTCGCCGCCTGACCCGGGAACGACCCGGGCCCCCCAAGGCCCCTTGTCGACCCCCTACAGATCATGAGCACGGATCCTGTCGCCGGTCGTGCCCGGCTGACCAGCGGGTAACCCGGTTCCATGGCAACATGAGCGGTTCGCGCATTGTGGCACTCGGGCACTACCAGCCCCCCAAGGTCCTCAGCAACGACGACCTGGCGGCGCTCGTCGACACCGACGACGAGTGGATCCGTACCCGGGTGGGCATCCGGACCCGGCACATCGCCGAGGGCGAGACCCTCGTCGACCTCGCGGCCGAGGCCGCGCAGAAGGCGCTCGCCAACAGCGGCCGGACGGCGGAGGAGATCGACCTCGTCGTGGTCGCCACCTGCACCGCGATCGAGCGCAGCCCCAACACGGCCGCCGCCGTGGCCGCCCGGCTCGGCGTGCGCTCGCCCGCCGCGTACGACATCAACACGGTCTGCTCCGGCTTCTCGTACGCCCTGGCCACCGCCGACCACGCGATCCGGGCCGGCGCGGCCCGCCGCGCGCTGGTGATCGGCGCCGAGCGGATGTCCGACACGCTCGACTGGACCGACCGCTCCACCTGCGTGATCTTCGGCGACGGCGCGGGCGCCGCAGTGGTCGAGGCCCAGGAGGACGATGCCGAGCCCGGCATCGGGCCGGTGGTCTGGGGCTCCGAGCCGGAGAAGGGCGACGCCGTGGTGATCACCGGCTGGGACCCGGTGATCAGCCAGAAGGGCCAGTCGGTGTTCCGCTGGGCCACCACCCAGCTCGCCCCGCTGGCCCGTGAGGCCTGCGAGCGGGCCGGGATCGACCCGGCCGAGCTGAAGGGCTTCGTCCCGCACCAGGCCAATCTGCGGATCATCGACGCGATCGCCAAGAAGCTGGGCCTCGCCGACGCGGTGGTGGCCCGGGACGTGGTCGACTCCGGCAACACCTCGGCCGCCTCGATCCCGCTGGCCTTCTCCAAGCTCGTCGAACGCGGCGAGCTCTCGCCCGGCGACCCGGTCCTCCTCTTCGGCTTCGGCGGCGGCCTGGCCTACGCCGGCCAGGTCGTGCGCTGTCCCTGATTCGCCCACTCGCCTCCGGGCCGCTCAGACCCGGCGCCGACGGTCGGCGCTCCAAGGCCCTCGTCCCTCGGACCTCCTCGCTTCTCCCTTTCGGCACCGGCGCGGCCCTTCGGCTCGGGGCGGGTCGCCCACTCGCCCCGAGCCGAAGAGCCGGGGCGGGGCGCCCGCTCGCCTGACAAACGAACGCCGGTGGGCGGGCACCCTCGTGGGGTGCCCGCCCACCGGCATGTCTGGCGCGCGTGCGGTACGTCGGCGGACCTCCCCCGAGGACACGGCCGCCGTCCGTCGTTCCCCCGGACAGGAGGCCGGGGTCGCGCGCGGAGCGGATGGTGGGTCGTGGCGGGTCCGGTCTACTTGGGCGGCTTCTTGCCGGTGACGCCCAGGTACACCAGGGGAGCGAGGTTGGGCTTGAGGTCCTTGACCTTGACGCCCCAGGAGGTGAAGGCCTTCTGGTGCTCGGCCGCCGAGGCGAGCAGCGAGACCAGGGCCCCGGAGACGGCGTTCGGGTCGAGCGACTTGTCGGCCTGACCCTTCGCCTGGAGTTCCTTGACGGCTTCCGCGAGTGGCTTGGCGACCGCGTTGAGGACCGTCATGCGGATCTTGAAGAACCGCTTGTCCCCTTCGGCGGCACCGAGCGTGACCACTCGGAGAATGGCGTCGTTCTTGCGCCAGAAGGCGAGGAATCCGTCGACCAGTTCTTCCGAAGTGGTCGGTCCGGACTTCCCTGCCCAGGACTTTCCCGCCACCAGCTCTTTGAGGGTGTCGGCGTCCTTGGCCATTTCCTCGGCGATTTCGAGGACTGCGCCCTCGACATCCGGGAAGTACTGGTAGAAGGTCGCGGGGGAGGTACCCGCCATACGGGCGACGTCGATGACCTTGACGTCCCGATAGGGCGACGTGCTGAGCATCTCGCGGAGGCAGTCGAGCAGCTTCTGCCGCGTCTCCTGTCCGCGTCGCCCGGCGACGCGACCGTCGACGGTGCGAACTTGTCCTGTCATGCCGTCAGCTTACCGTGGCACGATCTTGGCGCGATTCGGTGATGCGACTATTACTCCGCACGGGGGTTGGTATAGCGGCATGAACCGCTTCGGACGGATATTCACCGGGCCCCGAAGCCCCTGTTGAAGCCCCCCCGTGTGCCTTTGATCTCACAGCGTGACGGCGAGTCCGCTGAGGGGTGGTCCGGTGACAGATCGTGACCATGGAGGGTGGTCGGCGAACCGTCCGGAAGTGGACGGTCCGGAGCCCCGGGCGCAAGCCGCGGCCGGAGCGGGCGTCAGAATCCGGCCGTTCCGTCCCGGCCTGCCGGGGGGCGCTCCGCGGTGCTCTCCGGGCGGGGGATGTTGGAGATGCGCCGGGCGGCATTGGAGAATCGGGTCCGGCACCACGCGGCGGGTGCGGACAACGGGGAGGTGGCAGCGGAGTGGACCAGCTGACGGCGCACGATCCGAGGCGGATCGGGCCCTTCGAGGTGCTGGGGCGGCTCGGCGCGGGTGGGATGGGGCTGGTCTACCTGGCGCGGTCCGCGTCCGGGCGACGAGTGGCCATCAAGACCGTCCGGGGGGAGCTGGCCGAGGACGAGCTGTTCCGCGTCCGCTTCGCACGGGAGATCGCGGCCGCCAAGACGGTCGGCGGCTTCTACACGGCGGCCGTGGTGGACGCCGACGCGGACGCCCGGGTGCCCTGGCTGGCCACCGCGTACATCCCGGCGCCCTCCCTGGAGGACCTGGTCGAGGACTGCGGCCCGCTGCCGGTGGAGGCCACCCGCTGGCTGGTCGCGGGCATCGCCGAGGCCCTGCAGTCGATCCACGCGGCCGGGCTGATCCACCGGGACCTCAAGCCCTCCAACGTCCTGGTGGTCGAGGACGGCCCGAAGGTGATCGACTTCGGCATCGCGTCCGGGGTCTCCAGCACCCGGCTCACCATGACCAATGTCGCGGTCGGCACCCCGGCCTACATGTCCCCCGAGCAGGCCCGGGACAGCCGGACCGTCCGGGGCGCCAGCGACGTCTTCTCGCTCGGCTCGCTGATGGTCTTCTGCGCCACCGGGCACCCGCCGTACCGCGGGTCCAACCCGGTCGAGACGGTGTTCCAGCTGCTGCGCGAGGAGCCGGACCTGACCGGCATGCCGCCGGAGCTGATGGACCTGGTCCGGGCCTGCATGCAGCAGGCGCCCGAGCGGCGGCCCACCCCGGCGCAGATCCAGGCCGAGCTGGCCCCGCACCTGTTCTCCCGGGACGACGCGGGCGGAGAGGTCGGGGACTGGCTGCCGCCGAACGCGCTCGAACTGATCGAGCGCAAGCGCGGCCGCCGTCCGGCCGCGGCGCCGCCCCGCCCGCCCCAGGGCCCGGTCGAGCCGCCGCAGCCGCCCCCGCACGCGCCGCCGCACCCGCAGGTCCCGCCGCAGCCCCACGGGCCGGCCGACCCGCGCACCGATCCGGGCGGCCGGCACGCCCAGCCCCCGGCCGGGCCGGTGCACACCGCGCCGCGGCCCGCCCAGGGCTCCGACGCCGAGATCCCGACCGCGAAGATCGCCTCGCCGAACCGGCACCGGGCGCCGACCGGCGGCGGCGCCGTCGAGGTGCAGCTGTCCGGTGCCTCGGTGCGGATAGGCCCGGGGCCGCGGGCCGAGCACGAGCAGCCCGGTCCGAACACCGCCCCGGCCGCGACCGGCTGGGTCCGCCGGGCGGCCCCCACCCCGCCGCCCCCGACGGTCCCGGCCGCCCGCTGGCGCCCCTGGCGGTTCCGGATGTCCAACGACGTCTGGGGCACCCCGGTGGTCGCCGACGGCACGCTCTTCGTCTCCAGCTTCGAGGTGCACGCGCTGGACATCGGCTCCGGAGAGCGCCGCTACAAGACCCGGGACGTCGCCTGGGCGCTCGCGGTGGACGCCGGCCGGGTGCACGCCGCGGACGGCCCGCACCTGTACACCGTGGACGCCGCCGACGGTGCCGAGCGCTGGCGCACCTCGCTGGACGGCTGGGTCTACTCGCTCTCCGCCGCCGACGGCGTGCTCTGCTGCGGCATCAGGGGCGGCGGCGTCCAGCTCCGCTCGGCGGCCAACGGCGCCGAGCTGTGGCGCGCCGACGACGCCCAGCAGGACTACGAGAACCCGCAGTCCGGCCCGGTCCTGGTGGCCGGTGCCGCGTACTACTACGGCGCCGGACGGCTGCGCTGCGTGGACCCGCGCGGCGCGGGCCTGCGCTGGTCCTTCCCGGTCGGCGAGGACGTGCCCTCGCACCCGGTCGAGCGCGGCGGCGTGCTGTACGTCACGGCCGGCACCCGGGTGTACGCGCTGGACGCGGCCAGCGGGGCGGAGCGCTGGCGCTTCGAGGCCCCGGTGGTGCTGTTCACCCCGCCCGCCCTGGACGCCGACGCGGTCTACGTGGCCGACTACCTGGGCACGGTCTACGCGCTGGACGCGGCCACCGGGCTGGACCGCTGGCGCGGGGTCACCGGCAGCCGCCAGGGCGCCGAGCCGGTGGTGGTCGGGGACGGCATGGTGCTGGTCGGCAGCGGCGAGGTGCTGTACGCCTTCGAGGCGGCGACCGGGCGGGAGCGCTGGCGCTACACCGCGCGCGGCGAGATCGTCGGCTCCCCGGCGCTGGCCGACGGGCTGGTGCACCTGGGCAGCCGGGACCACTCGCTGCACACCCTGGACCTGGCGAGCGGTCAGCTGCGCTGGGAGCTCGGCACCAAGGGCGAGCTCACCGGTTCGCCGGTGGCGGTGGGCGGGCGGGTCTTCGTGGGCTCCAAGGACCGCTGCGTGTACGCGCTGGACGCCTTCTACGGCACGGCGGTGCCGGCCCGCTGAGCCGCCGCCGAGCCGACGTCGAGCAGCCGAGGGCGGCGGGGCACCGGCCCCGCCGCCCTCGGCGCGTCGGTCCCGGGGGGCCGTCAGCCCTTGCGGGCCTCCGGGTGGCGGACGCACCAGCCGTCCCACGCGGAGGCGACCATCTCCTTCACGCCGTGGCGGGCCGTCCAGCCCAGCTCGCGGTGGATCAGGTCGGCGGAGGCCACCACCCGGGCCGGGTCGCCGGCGCGGCGCGGCGTCACCTCGGCGGTGGTGTCGTGGCCGGTGACCTCGCCGATCACCGCCAGCATCTCCCGGACGCTGACGCCCTCGCCGCGGCCGATGTTGAGCACCAGCGTGGTCTCCCCGGCCGGGTCGGCGGCCAGCCGCTTCGCGGCCGCCACGTGCGCCGAGGCGATGTCGGAGACGTGGATGAAGTCGCGGACGCAGGTGCCGTCCGGCGTCGGGTAGTCGTCGCCGAAGACCCGCGGCGCCTGACCGGCGGTGAGCCGCTCGAAGACCATCGGGATCAGGTTGAACACCCCGGCGTCGGAGAGCTCGGGGGAGGCGGCGCCGGCCACGTTGAAGTAGCGCAGGGCCACGGTGGACATGCCGTGGGCCTTCCCGGCCGCGGCGACCAGCCACTCGCCGGCCAGCTTGGTCTCGCCGTACGGGCTCATCGGGTCGCACGGGGTGGTCTCGGTGACCAGGTCGACGTCCGGCATGCCGTAGACGGCGGCGGAGGAGGAGAACAGGAAGCGCTTGACCCCGCCCTCGGCGGCGGCCTCCAGCACGGTCTGCAGGCCGATCATGTTCTCGCGGTAGTACAGGAAGGGCTGCTCGACCGACTCGCCGACCTGCTTCTTGGCGGCGAAGTGCAGGACGCCCTCGACGCCGTGCTCGCGGATCGCCGCGTCCAGGACGGCGCGGTCCAGGGTGGAGCCCTCGACCAGCGGGACCCCGGCCGGGAGCCGGGACGCGTCCCCGGTGCTCAGGTCGTCCAGGACGACGACGCGCTCACCGGCGTCGAGCAGCCGGCGGACGACGTGTCCGCCGATGTACCCAGCACCGCCGGTGATCAACCAAGTCATGCCGCGAATCCTAGGGCTCGTCCTCGGACCCCCGCCTGCGGGCCGACACCGGGACCCGGGGTGTTCCGCTTCCGTGGGCCTTTCGGGCGAGTCAGGCCAGCGAACCGGACAAAACGGTGAAATGCTGACAAAGATTTCCGTGCTCTCATGCCCGCGCCCTCGGCGTGGTGACGAATCGGAGGCAGCCAGGTGAGCCGTAAGAAGGAACACACCCGCCCGGTGCCGGCCGGGCCCCGGCCGACCGGGCCGAAGGCGGCCCAGGTGCGGCTGCCCGCGGCGGGTGCGGTCGCCGTGGCCGCCGCGCTGGCCCTGACCGGGTGCAGCAGCGGCGGCTCGTCCTCCTCGGCGTCCTCCCCGGCCCCGACCGCGTCCTCCTCCGGCTCGCCCTCCGGCTCCGGCATCAAGCCGGCCTCCTCGGCCCCCGCGCAGAGCGGGAACCAGCTGCAGGACGCCTACCAGAAGGTGATCGCCGACGTGCTGCCCTCGGTGGTGCAGATCACCACCGGCGACAGCCTGGGCTCCGGGATCGTCTACGACGACAAGGGCGACATCGTCACCAACGCCCACGTCGTCGGCACCGCGACCACCTTCACCGTGACCCTCGCCAACAGCACCACCTCGCTGGCCGCGAGCCTGGTCGCCAGCTACCCCGACTCCGACCTCGCGGTGATCCGGCTGAGCAGCCCGCCGAGCGGCCTCAAGCCCGCGGTCTTCGGCGACTCCGGCAAGGTCGAGCTCGGCCAGATCACCCTCGCCATGGGCAGCCCGCTCGGGCTCTCCAGCAGCGTCACCCAGGGCATCGTCTCGGCCACCGGGCGGACGGTCTCCGAGCCCCGGGGCGGCGGCTCTCCGGGCGCCACCATCGGCAACATGGTGCAGACCTCGGCCGCGATCAACCCGGGCAACAGCGGCGGCGCGCTGGTCAACCTGAACAGCCAGGTGATCGGCATCAACACGCTCGCCGCCACCGAGCCCGAGGCCAACGGCGCGGCCGCCCCCGGCATCGGCTTCGCCATCCCGGCGTCCACCATCACCAGCATCGCCGACCAGCTGATCAAACAGGGCAAGGTCACCAACTCGGGCCGGGCCGCGCTCGGCATCACCGCCCGGACCGGCTTCAACCAGCAGTTCCAGCCGGCCGGCGCGGTGATCGTGGCGGTCAGCCCGGGCGGCGCGGCCGCCTCGGCGGGGCTGCAGGCCGGGGACGTCATCACCAGGATCGGCGACACCCAGGTCGACTCGCTGAACGCGCTCACCACCACGCTCGCCGCGCTCACCCCGGGCAGCAAGGTCACCGTGACCTACACCCGGGACGGCGCCTCCAAGACCGCCGACGTCACGCTCGGCACGCTGGAAACCCCGTAACCCCGGTACGGCGCCGCCGGGCCGCACGCCGCGCAAGGGTTCCGCGGACCGGCCGCCGTACCGGACCGGAGCCGGGCCCCCGTCACTGCCTCGACGGGGGCCCGGCTCCGTTGCGACGCCCCGCGGGTCAGCGGCGGGCCGTGCGGGTGCGCCAGGGCAGCTCGATCGTGACGGTGGTCGGGCCGCCCTCCGGGCTCTCCACCAGGAAGACCCCGTCCACCGCGCGGATCCGCTCGGCCAGCCCGGCCAGGCCGCTGCCCGGGTAGGGGGCCGCGCCGCCCTTGCCGTCGTCCTGGACCAGCACCATCAGCTGGTCGTCGGAGCGCCAGACGTCGACGGACGCGGTCCGGGCGCCGGCGTGCTTGGAGACGTTGGTCAGCAGCTCGCTGACGGTGAAGTAGGCGATGCCCTCGACCGCCGAGTCCGGACGCTCGGGCTCGCCGTCCCGGCCGGCCAGGTCCACGTTCACCTTGACCCCGCCGGGGACGGTGCAGCGGGCCGCGACCGAGGACAGCGCGGCGTCCAGGCCGCGGTCGGTGAGCACCGCCGGGTGGATGCCCCGGGCCAGGTCGCGCAGCTCCTGCAGGGCCAGCTTCACCTCGCCGTGCGCGTTGTCGACCATCTTCGCGGCGACCGCCACGTCGTCCTCGCTCTCGACCTCGCGCAGCCGCTCCTTGGCCATGCCGAGGTCCATCGCCAGCGCCACCAGCCGGGCCTGGGCGCCGTCGTGCAGGTCGCGCTCGATCCGGCGCAGGTCGGCGGCGGCGGTGTCGACGACCGTGCCGCGGTCCTCCTCCAGCTCGCGCACCCGCTCGGCCAGGGCCCCGGGGAAGAGCAGCGACTCGATCAGGATCCGGTCGACCGCGGCCAGACCGCGGATCACCCAGGGCAGCACCGGCCACAGCACCACGATCGAGACCAGGGTCAGGGTGAAGCTGATGATGCCCCAGGGCAGCATCAGCACGTTGTAGAGCGCCGTGCGCCAGTTCAGCAGGTCGGTCAGGTGGGCGATGGTGAAGCCGACCGCCCCCGGGCGGCGCGGGCGCACCGGCTCCGGCTCGTCGATCGCGGAGCCGTACGCCGACCGGGCCCGGCGGCGGCCCAGCGCACCCAGGACCCGCTGGGTGGACAGCCCGGCGGCCAGCATCGGCAGGCCGACCACGGTGACGGCCAGGCCCAGGCCGACCGAGAGCGTGACCACCGCCAGGACGAAGCCGGCGATGCCCAGTGGCAGGTTCAGCAGCAGCTGCCCGGCCTGGCGCCACATCCGGGCGCCGTACAGCGGCGGGCGCTCCATCCGGGCGTCCTGCTCCTTGATGGCGTCCACGGCGCGGCGGTGCAGCGGCTTCATCCGGATCTACCGTCCCTCTTGATCGTGTGACTGGACCAAGCTTCCCGAACCGGGGGCGGTGGATGCCATGGGGGTGATACATCTTCCCGGCCGGGGGTTATCCCCACCCCGGTCCGGGCCGCCGGGTGCTCACCGGGGTGTCCACGGGTCGTCTTGTGGAGTGGGCAGGGTTCGGGTGGCGCCGAGCCGTC
Organism: Kitasatospora xanthocidica; assembly: GCF_014656195.1. Taxonomy (GTDB): domain Bacteria; phylum Actinomycetota; class Actinomycetes; order Streptomycetales; family Streptomycetaceae; genus Kitasatospora; species Kitasatospora xanthocidica. The sequence goes on from NZ_BNBY01000006.1 coordinate 160,245, forward strand.
CCCTTAGACTCACGCATTGGCCATGGTTGTGATCGTGATCGTGATCGCGATTGTGACCGTGGTTGTGACCGTGCGAGGAAACGTCGTAGAACTGCCTTGAGGGGCGGATCCACGGCCGAGGTGGAGGCGGAAGGCATGGAGGGGCAGCACACGGCTGCCGTCGCGGCCGACCCGGCGGCCGGCGGCGGCTACTTCGACGCGTACGCCGCGATGGGCCTGCTGGCCGTCGTCGGGGTGCTCTTCGTGACCGTGGCGTTCACCGCCAACCGGCTGCTGCGGCCGGTGGTCCACTCGCCCGAGAAGCTCCTCGCCTACGAGTGCGGCGTGGACCCGGTGGGCGAGGACTGGGCGCACACCCAGATCCGCTACTACGTGTACGCGTTCCTGTACGTGATCTTCGCGGTCGACGCGATCTACCTGTTCCCGTGGGCGACCGTCTTCGCCACCGCCGGGTACGGCGCCGGAACGCTGATCGAGATGTTCCTCTTCATCGGCTTCCTCGCGGTCGGGCTGCTCTACGCCTGGAAGAAGGGCGTTCTGGAATGGACGTGACGCACTCCCACTCGCACGGCGCGCAGGGCGGCCCGGTCCCGCTCGGCCTGCCGGACCCCGCGCGCCCCGGCGCCGTCGAGCGCCGCGGCCTCGGCCCGCTGGCCCGGCTCGCGCCGGACCCGGTCAAGGTGGTGCTCAACTGGGGGCGTCGCTACAGCCTCTGGTGCTTCAACTTCGGCCTGGCCTGCTGCGCGATCGAGTTCATCGCCGCGTCCATGGCCAAGCACGACTTCATCCGGATGGGCGTCATCCCGTTCGCGCCCGGCCCCCGTCAGGCGGACCTGATGATCGTTTCGGGGACCGTCACCGACAAGATGGCGCCCGCCGTCAAGCGCCTCTACGAGCAGATGCCCGAGCCGAAGTACGTCATCTCCTTCGGCGCCTGCTCCAACTCCGGCGGCCCCTACTGGGACTCGTACTCGGTCACCAAGGGCGTGGACCAGATCATCCCGGTCGACGTCTACGTGCCCGGCTGCCCGCCCCGGCCCGAGGCACTGCTCCAGGGCATCCTCAAGCTGCAGGAGAAGATCGCCGAGGAGTCCCTGCCCGCGCGCTACGCCGCGCCCGCGGCGGCGCTGCGCCGTCCGCTGGTGGCGGGGCCCCAGGGGGGACCCGCGGCCGGTTCTTCGCACGAGGGAGGGGTCTCATGAGCGAGCGCAGCGAGCGAACTGCCGAGAGGCTCACGGCCGAGCAGTGCGCGGCGTCGGTCGGGGAGTGGGCGACCGGCGCCGAGGCGTACGGGCTGATCACCGTCGACGTCCCGGCCGAGAACTGGACCGAGGCGCTCACCAACGCCCGGGACGTCCTGGGCCTGGGCTTCTTCGACTGGCTGAGCGCCGTCGACGAGCTCGCCGACGGCTTCTCCGTGGTCGCGCACCTGGCCGCCGTCGAGGCGCCGGGCGTGCGGCACCTCGCGCTGCGCACCCGGGTGCCGCGCGACGGGGCGGCACTGCCGACCGCCGTCGCCGTCTACGCCGGTGCCGGCTGGCACGAGCGCGAGACCCACGAGATGTTCGGCATCGACTTCCCCGGGCACCCCCACCTGGTCACCCTGCTGCTGCCGGACGGCTTCGAGGGGTACCCGCTGCGCAAGGAGTTCGTGCTCGCGGCCCGGGTCGCCAAGGACTGGCCGGGCGCCAAGGAGCCGGGCGAGTCGGACCACGGTGGCGGGCCGGCCCGGCGCAAGATGCAGCCGGCCGGCGTGCCGGACCCGAACGAGTGGGGGCCGCTCAAGGGCACCCTGCCGCCGGTCGCCGAGCGGCCCGCGCGCGGTGCGCGGGCGGCGGGCGCGGCGGCGCGCACGCCCCGGGCGGCGGCTGCCGCCGGTGCGGCTGCTGGTGCCGCTGGTGCCGGCGCTGCTGGTGCCGGTGCCGCCGAGGGCGCGCCGGTGCGGGCGGACCGGCCGCGGCGGACCCGCACGGTGGCGGAGGGGTCGGCCAGCCAGGCTGCTCCTGATACCGCTGCTGCGCCGGCTTCCGCTGCTGGGGACGCTGCTGCCGCCGCCCCCGCCGAGGAGACGCCCGCGGTGCGGGCGGACCGGCCTCGGCGGACCCGGTCGGTCTCCGCCGGCTCGGTCAGCCAGACCGGCGACGAGCCGGCGCCGGTGCGTCCGGCTCCCGCGCGGCCCTCGTCCGCCGACGCGCCCTGGCACAACCCGGTGCCGGCCCACGACGAGGAGCCGTCGGGCCGCGCGCCCGCGGCGCCCAAGGGCGACGAGCCCGCGGCGGGGCCGGGCGGGCCGGAGCAGAAGGACGAGACGGCGGCCGATCCGGCCGACCGGGACGGAGACGGCACGTGAACCTGCTCGACACGGTGCTGCGCTGCCTCGCCACCCTCGTCGTCTTCCTCACCTTCCCGCTGGTCATCGGCCAGACCGAGCACAAGGTCATGGCGCACATGCAGGGCCGGCTCGGCCCGATGTACGCGGGCGGCTTCCACGGCTGGGCGCAGCTCGTCGCGGACGGCGTGAAGTTCGCGCAGAAGGAGGACATCGTCCCGGCCGGGGCGGACCGCCGGATCTTCCAGCTGGCGCCCGCCGTCTCGCTGCTGCCGTACCTCTTCGTACTGCTGGCGATCCCGGTCGGCCCGAACGGCTTCGTCGGCCAGGCGGTCGACGCCGGGCTGTTCTTCGTGCTGGCCGTGATGGGCGTCGGCGTGATCGGCAAGCTGATGGCCGGCTGGGCCTCGGCGAACAAGTTCTCGCTGCTCGGCGGTCTGCGGACGGCCGCGCAGCTGATGTCGTACGAGCTGCCGATGGTGCTGGCGGCGGCCTCGGTGGCGATGGCCGCCGGCACGCTCTCGCTGCCCGGGATCGTGGACTCCTGGCAGTGGTACTGGCTGCCCTGGCAGATCATCGGCGCGTTCGTGTTCTTCACGGCGGGCCTGGCCGAGCTGCAGCGGCCGCCGTTCGACATGCCGGTGGCCGACTCGGAGATCATCTTCGGCGCGTACACCGAGTACACCGGTCTGCGGTTCGCGCTGTTCCTGCTGTCCGAGTACGTGGGCATCCTCGTGGTGTCCGCGCTGACCGCGGTGCTCTTCCTGGGCGGCTGGCACGGGCCGATGTCCGACCAGCTCGGCTGGCTCTGGATGATCCTCAAGACCTTCGCGCTGGCCTTCGTGGTCATCTGGTTGCGGGTCACCTACCCGCGGCTGCGCGAGGACCAGCTGATGCGCTTCGCGTGGGCGGTGCTGATCCCGCTCGCCCTCGTCCAGCTGGCCCTCACCGGCATCATCAAGGTGGCGATCTCATGAGCGAGCGAAGCGAGCGAATCATCGTTAGGTGCGTACGGGCGAATGCCCCTGTTGAGCGAAGCGAGGCGGGCGCATGAGTTTCCCCGGTGCCGGGCTCGCCAAGGGCCTGGCCGTGACGCTGCGGACGATGACGAAGAAGACCGTCACCGCGCAGTACCCCGACGTGCAGCCGGTGCTGCCGCCGCGTTCGCGCGGCGTCATCGCGCTGCTGGAGGAGAACTGCACGGTGTGCATGCTCTGCGCACGCGAGTGCCCGGACTGGTGCATCTACATCGACTCCCACAAGGAGACGCTGCCGGCCGCCGAGCCGAACGCCCGGGCCCGCACCCGCAACGTGCTGGACCGGTTCGCCATCGACTTCTCGCTCTGCATGTACTGCGGGATCTGCATCGAGGTCTGCCCCTTCGACGCGCTGTTCTGGTCGCCGGAGTTCGAGTACGCGGAGACCGACATCCTTGAGCTGACCCACGAGCGGGAGAAGCTCCGCGAGTGGATGTGGACCGTCCCGGCGCCGCCGGCGCTGGACCCGGCGGCCGAGGAGCCCAAGGAGATCGCCACCGCGCGCAAGGCCGCGGACAAGCTGGCCGCGGCCGCCGCCGCGGCACTCGAGGAGAAGGGTGACGACGCATGAGTCCCGCCGCCACGCTCCTCGCGGCGACCGGCTCGCTGGAGCCGGCCGCCCGCTCGTTCCTGTCCCCGACCGGCCAGGAGATCGTCTTCCTGCTGGTCGGCATCGCCGTGCTCGGCTCGGCCGTGGTCGCCGTCACCACCAAGCAGCTGGTGCACGCCGCGCTCTGGCTGATCGTCGCGCTCGGCGGGCTGGCGGTGGAGTTCCTGCTGCTCACGGCCGAGTTCATCGCCTGGGTGCAGGTGCTGATCTACCTCGGCTCGGTCGTCGTCCTGGTGCTGTTCGGGCTGATGCTCACCAAGGCGCCGATCGGCCGCTCGCCGGACGCCGACTCCAAGAACCGCTGGGTGGCCCTGGCCGTGGCGCTGGCCTCGGCCGGGACGCTGGTCACGCTGGTCGTCGACGCCTTCCGGACCTCCTGGATCGACCTCGGCGCGGGCGGTGGCTCCGCCGCCGTCACCGGGGCGAGCCTGTTCCGGAACTGGGTGCTGCCCTTCGAGGCGCTGTCCGTCCTGCTGCTGGCGGCGCTGGTCGGCGCGATCGTGCTGTCGCGCGGGGACAAGCGCCGGGTGCCGGCGCCCCGGGCGGGCAAGCTGCGCGCCGGGCGGCCGGTCGGGTCGAACGGGACCGTCGCCGCGACCGCGCCGCGCACCGCCCCGGAGGCCGCCGGTTCGGCCGCCGGTTCGTCCGACGCCCCGTCCGCCGGTTCGTCCGACGCACCGTCCGCGCCCGCCGCGTCGGAGGAGAGCTGATGCACCTCGCCTACCCGGCCGTCCTCGCCGCGCTGCTGTTCAGCGTCGGCGTGTACGGCGTACTCGCCCGGCGCAACGCCGTCCTGGTCCTGATGTCCGTCGAGCTGATGCTCAACGCCGTCAACCTCAACCTGGTCGCCTTCGACGTCTGGCTGCGCGACTCGCTGCACGCCGGGCAGGCGCTCACCCTGTTCACCATCACCGTCGCCGCCGCCGAGATCGGGCTGGGACTCGCCATCGTCCTGCTGCTGTTCCGGGCCCGGGGCACCGCGGACATCGACCGGGCCACCGCGCTCGGCGACCCGGCCGAGGCGCTCGCCACCGAGGAGGCGCCGGCCGGAGCCGAGGCGCTGAAGGGCCAGGCCACCGCATGAACCTCGCCCTGCCCGTACTCGTCCCCGCGCTGCCCGTGCTCGGCGCGGCCGCGACCCTGGCCGTCGGGAGGAAGGCGCCCGGGCTGGCCCGGCCGCTGGCGATCGTCCCGGTCGCCGTCTCGGCCGTGCTCGCCCTGGTGGTCGCCCTCCAGCTCGGCACCGGCCGGACCCTCGACGCGGCCACCCGGCTCACCCCGACCGGCGGCCCGGACATCGCGCTCGCCCTCCACCTGGACGGCTTCGCCTCGCTGATCTCGGTGCTGGTCGGCCTGGTCGCCACCTGCGTCCAGGTCTACTCGACCGCGTACCTGAAGAAGGACCCGCGCTACCCCTCGTACGCGGCGCTGGTCTCGCTGTTCACCGCGGCGATGTTCCTGGTGGTCTACTCGGGCGACCTGATCGTGCTGCTGGTCGGCTGGGAGGTCATGGGCCTCTGTTCGTACTTCCTGATCGGCCACCACTGGGAGACCGCCGACGCCCGCTCGGCCTCGCTCAAGGCCTTCCTGGTCACCAAGCTCGGCGACGTGCCGTTCCTGTTCGGGATCTTCCTGCTGGCCGCGGACGCCGGCAGCTTCCGGATCCCGGACGTGCTGGCCGCCGCGGGCGAGGGCCGGCTCGGCCACCCGACGCTGATCGCGCTGCTGCTGCTCGCCGGGGTCGCCGGCAAGAGCGCGCAGTTCCCGCTGCACACCTGGCTCCCGGACGCGATGGCCGGCCCGACGCCGGTCTCCGCGCTGATCCACGCCGCCACCATGGTCGCGGCCGGCATCTACCTGGTCGCCCGGCTGCTGCCGGTGTTCCTGCTCTCGGGCGCGGCACTGGTCGTGCTCGCGGTGATGGCCGCCGTGACGATGATCGGCTCGGCGCTGTGCGCGCTCGCCCAGGACGACCTCAAGCGGGTGCTCGCCTACTCCACCGTCGGCCAGCTCGGCTACATGGCCGGCGCCCTGGCCAGCGGCGACCGCGAGGCCTCCGTCTTCCACCTGGTCAGCCACGGCGCGTTCAAGGCGCTGCTGTTCCTGGCCGCCGGCGTGGTCATCCACGCCGCGCACACCAACTCGATCTCCGTGATGTCCCGGATCCCCGGGCTGCGCAAGCGCGTCCCGGACGCCTACTGGACGATGGGCATCGCCCTGGTCGCCCTCGCCGGGCTGCCGCCGTTCTCCGGCTTCTTCAGCAAGGAGGCGGTGCTGACCGCCGCCGAGCACGCCGCCAACGGCGAGGCGCTCACCAACGGGCTCGGCCCCGCCTCGGCGGTGCCGCAGGCCGCCGGGTGGATCGTGCTGATCTCCGCCGCGCTCACCGCGCTGCTCACCGGCGCCTACGCGACCCGGCTCTTCCTGGTGGCCTTCCACAGCCCGACCGGTGCCGCCGCCGCGCCGCGGGTGCTGCCAGCCGCCGACCCGGCCACCGCCGCGGCCGACCACGAAGCGGGCGCGCCGTACTCGCCCGAGCCGGACGAGGCCGACCCGGCCACCGCCGAGCCGCCCGCGATGCGCTGGCCGCTCTGGGTGCTGGCCGTCCCGACCATGGGCTTCGGCATCGCCGGCCTGCGCTCGGACTGGCTGCCCGCCCTGCTGGACGGCGGCCCGCTGCGGCCCTCCGGGGTCACCGCCGTCACCGGCACCGGGCTCGCCCTGGTCGGCGTGCTCGCCGCGTACGGCGCCTGGCGCTCGGCCACCGCCCGACTGGGCACCGGCGGCCCGGCCCCGGCCGCCGAGGTGGTCGTCGCCGACCCCGGGCGCACCCTGCTCGGCCCGCTGTTCGGCCCGGCCCGGCACGGCTTCGGCGTCGACCGGCTCTACGACGCGCTGTTCGTCCGCCCGGTGGCGGCCGCCGCCCGGCTGGTCCGCTTCCTCGACCGCGAGGTCGTCGAGACCTACGTGCGCGGCAGCGGCGCGGGCGCCGACCTGCTCGGCCGGGCCGTCCGGCTCGCGCAGACCGGCAACGCGCAGACCTACCTCAGCGCCCTGCTGGCCGCCGTGGTCCTGCTGGCCGTCCTGGTGGCGGTGTAGCCGGTGCAGTCCTCCACCTCCGCCCCCTCGACCACCGCACCAAGGAGCCCCCGATGAACGCGGTCCTCATCGCCCTCCTGGTGCTGCCGCTGCTCGGCGCCGCGCTCACCCTGGCGCCGGTGTTCGGGCCGGACCGGGCCACCGCCGACCGGCGGGCGCTGCGGCTGAACACCGTCGTCACCGGCGCGGTGCTGCTGCTCGCCGTCGCCCTCGCGGCCGGCTTCGACCACGACGAACCCGCCCGGATGCAGGCCACCACCGACGTGTCCTGGATCCCGGCCCTGCACGTGCGCCTCCACCTCGGCGTGGACGGCATCTCGCTGCCGCTGGTCGTGCTGACCGCACTGCTCACCTTCCTCTGCGCGCTGTACTCGGAGAAGCGGCTGCCGAACGGGGACACCGTCCCGTCCGCACAGGCCTTCGTCGGGCTGTTCCTCCTCCTCGAAGTCGGCATGCTCGCCACCTTCGCTGTGCTGGACCTCCTGCTCTTCTTCCTGGCCTTCGAGATCGTGCTGATTCCGATGTACTTCCTGATCGCCCGCTGGGGGAGCGGCGCCAAGGTCCCGGCCGCCAACCGGTTCATCCTCTACACGCTGCTCGGCTCGGCCGTGATGCTGCTCGGCTTCCTGCTGATCGGCAGCAAGGCCGGCACCTTCGACATGCAGGCCCTGGCCACCGCGCACGGCAGCGGCCTGAGCCACACCACCCAGGTGATCGCCGCGCTGGCGATCCTGGTCGGGCTCGCGGTCAAGGCCCCCGCCTGGCCGCTGCACAGCTGGCTCCCCGACGCCCACACCGCCGCCCCGACGGTGGGCTCGGTGCTGCTCGCCGGCGTGCTGCTGAAGATGGGCACGTACGGTCTGGTCCGCGTCCTCCTCCCGGTCGTGCCGGACGGCACCACCACGCTCGCCCCCTACCTGGGCGCCTTCGCGGCCGTCGGCATCGTCTACGGATCGCTGGCCTGCCTGGCGCTCGCCCGCCCCGGATCCAAGGGCGACCTCAAGCGCCTGATCGCGTACTCCTCCGTCGGCCACATGGGCTTCGTGCTGCTCGGCATCGCCTCCCTCACCCCGGTGGGCGTCAACGGCGCGCTGTTCGCCAACATCGCCCACGGTCTGATCACCGGTCTGCTGTTCTTCGTCGTCGGCGCGCTCAAGGACCGCTACGGCACGGCGGACCTCGACACCCTCGCCGGCGCCACCGGCGCCGCCCTGTACGGCCGGGCACCACGACTCGGCGCACTGCTCGCCTTCGCCGCCGTCGCCAGCCTCGGCCTGCCCGGTCTGGCCGGCTTCTGGGGCGAGCTGCTCGCCATGTTCGGCGCGTTCGACCCCGCCCAGGGCCTGTCACGCCCCGCCTTCGTCACCTACATGGTCCTGGCCGGCCTCGGCACCCTCCTCACCGCCGCGTACCTGCTGATCGTGGTCAAGCGCGTCTGCATGGGCGACCCCGAGCAGCCCGCGCCGGTGGCCGAGGTGGCCGACCTGCGCCGCTACGAGGCGGTCAGCTGGACGCCACTGGCCGCGCTCACCCTGCTCGCCGGCCTCTGGCCCGCGCTGCTGCTCTCCCTCTCGAACCCCGCCGTCAAGCACCTCCTCGGGGGTGGCTGACCGTGCTCGCCGCCCAGACCGCCGCACTCGGACCTCACTCCACGGGGCAGCACACTGTGACCTCCCTCGCCGTAGCCAACCCGGGCAGCCTGATCCAGTCCGTGGACTGGGTGGCGATCGCGCCGCCGCTGATCGCCGCCGTGGCCGCCCTTGCCGTGCTGATCACGGACCTGTTCCTGCCCGAGCGGCACAAGAAGTGGCTCGGCCGCCTCACCGTGGCCGGACTCGCCCTCGCCCTCATCGCACTCCTCCCCCTCGCCGGACGCTCACCCCGAGCGACCTTCTGTGTGCAGAACGTAGCAGGGGGCACTGACAACGGCGGCTGCTCCTACGTCGCCGACCACTTCGCCCTGGTGTTCCAGCTGCTCGCCCTCGGCGGCGCGCTGATCGCGGCACTGCTGTCGGCCCACACGGTCGAGGACGAGAAGCTGCCCCGCGGCGAGTACTGGTTCCTGCTGCTCTCCAGCGCCACCGGCGCCGCCCTGCTGCCCGCCTCCCGCGACCTCGCCACCCTGGTGATCGCCCTGGAGGTCGCCTCGCTGCCGGCCTTCGCCCTCGTCGCGCTGCGCCGGGACGGCCGGGGCGCCGAGGCCGCGCTCAAGTTCTTCGTCTCCTCGGTGACCGCGACCGCCGTCATGCTGCTCGGCATCGGCTTCGTCTACGCCGCGAGCGGCAGCCTGCACCTCGCCGCCGTCGCCCAGGGCCTGGAGCACGCCCCCGGACAGCTCAAGCCGCTGGCCGAGGCCGGCGCGGTGCTGACCCTGGTCGGCTTCGCCTTCAAGGTCGCCGCCGTCCCGTTCCACTTCTGGGTGCCCGACACCTACACCGGCGCGCCGCTGCCGGTGGCCGGCTACCTCTCGGTGGTGGGAAAGGCGGCCGGCCTCTCCGGGCTCGCGCTCGCCACCACCATCGCCTTCCGCCCGTACGCGCACACCTGGGGCCTGGCGCTCGCGGTACTGGCCGCCGTCACCATGACCGTCGGCAACGTCGGCGCGCTGCGGCAGCGCTTCGACACCCGGTACAGCGCGGTGCGGCTGCTCGCCTGGTCCTCGGTCGGCCAGGCCGGGTACCTGCTGGTGCCGCTCGCCGCCGCCGGCTACGCGCCCACCGGGGCCGACCCCCTCGGCGCCACCGCCGCGTACGCGCTGATCTACGGCGTGGTCAACCTCGGCGCCTTCGGCGTCGTCGCGGCGGTCGGCCGCCGCGCCGGAACCAGCGTGGACGACTTCCGCGGACTGTTCGCCCGCCGCCGCTGGACGGCGCTGGCACTGGCCTTCTTCCTGCTCTGCCTGGCCGGGCTGCCGCCGGGCGTGATCGGCCTGTTCGGCAAGGTCGTGGTGTTCCGCGCGGCCGTCGACGCCGGACTGGGCTGGCTGGCCGTCGTGATGGCCGCCAACGTGGTCGTCGCCCTGTACTACTACCTGCTCTGGACGGCGCGGCTGTTCGCCCCGGCGGCCGACGGGGCGGCGACCGGGGAACCGGTGGGCACCGGGGCCGGGGCCGAGCGCAGGCTGCCGGCCAGCCTGACCGCGACCCTCGGGCTCACCGCCTGCGTCGCGGTGGTCCTCTCGGTGGCGCCGCAGCTGGTCCTGCAGGTCGCGGGCGGCTCCCTGTTCTGAGCCGGGGCCGCCCGGCGGGGCGGCCTTCCCGGGTGCGGGGCGGTGCGGCGGCGTCACGCCCCGGGGTGTCGCGTCGGTCACAAGGGAACAAGGGTCCCGGCCCCACCCGTTGACCGGGCAAGAGGGACGAGGCAGAAAGGGCTTCCCCACCGCACCATTGGAGGGCCTGACGTGCACCGCCGGCACAACGGACTGAGGACCGCCGTCCTGCTCGGCGGCCTCTCGGCGCTGATCCTGGTCATCGGAAGCTTCTTCGGCCGCGGCGGGCTCGTGATCGCCCTGCTGATCGCCCTCGGGACCAACGCCTACGCCTACTGGAACAGCGACAGGATCGCGCTGCGGGCCATGCGGGCCCGGCCCGTCAGCGAGTTCGAGGCGCCGCAGCTGTACCGGATCGTCCGCGAGCTCTCCACGGCCGCCCGCCAGCCGATGCCCCGCCTCTACATCTCCCCGACCCCGGCCCCGAACGCCTTCGCCACCGGCCGCAACCCGCGCAACGCGGCGGTCTGCTGCACGGAGGGCATCCTGCGGATCCTCGACGAGCGCGAGCTGCGGGGCGTGCTCGGACACGAGCTGAGCCACGTCTACAACCGGGACATCCTGATCTCCTCGGTCGCCGGGGCACTCGCCTCGGTGGTGATGTTCCTGGTCAACTTCGCCTGGCTGGTCCCCTTCGGCCGCTCCGACGACGACGACGGCCCGGGGCTGTTCGGGGTGCTCGCCATCATGATCCTCGGGCCGCTGGCGGCCGGACTGATCCAGATGGCGGTCAGCCGCTCCCGCGAGTACCAGGCCGACGCCGACGGCGCCCGGATCACCGGCGACCCGCTCGCCCTCGCCGGCGCCCTCCGGAAGCTCGACGCCGGCACCCGTCAGCTGCCCCTCCCGCCCGAGCCGCAGCTCCAGACGGCCAGCCACATGATGATCGCCAGCCCGTTCCGCCCGGGCGAGGCCGGCGCCAGGCTGTTCTCCACCCACCCGCCGATGGCGGAGCGGATCGCCCGCCTGGAGCGGATGGCGGGGTACGGGCGGTAGGTCGTCGGACGGGAGCTGGGCGCGGGCACTGGGTGGGGCTGTTCAGGCGGTGGCTTCCTCGTACGCCAGGCGGAGGCGGTGGATGCCGTCGACCACCTGGGCGGGGCTTTCGGCGGCGGCGTAGCTGAGCCGGAGGTGCGGGGCCGGGGGTTCGGCGGCGTGGTAGGGGCGGCCGGGGGTGACCTGGACGCCGTTGCGCAGGGCGGCGGCGGTGACGGCGCCGTCGTCGGTGCCGTCGGGCAGGCGCAGCCAGAGGTGGTAGCCGCCGGGGCGGTGGATGGTGAGGAAGCCGGGCAGTTCGCGGTGGAGGGCGGCGACGGCGGCGGTGCGGCGGTCGCGCAGTTCGGCGCCGAGGGTGCGCAGGTGACGGGCCCAGGCGGGGTCGGAGACCAGTTCCAGCGTCGCCTCCTGGAGCGGCCGGGGCACGAAGAAGCTGTCCACCACCTGGGTGGACCGCAGCCGGGCGAGGGCCGGGCCGCGGGCGGTGAGGGCGCCGACCCGCAGGTTGGGGGAGGCGGCCTTGGTGAGCGAGCGCAGGTGCACGACGACGCCGTCCCGGTCGTCGGCGGCGAGCGGGCGGGGGAGCGCCGGGGCGTCCGCGTGGAGCAGCAGCCGGGCGAAGTCGTCCTCGACCACGAAGGCCCCGGCCGCGCGGGCGATCCGCAGGACCTCCTCCCGCCGGGCGGGGGAGAGCACCGCGCCGGTGGGGTTCTGGAACAGCGGCTGGCAGACGAAGACCCGCGCCCGGGTGGCCGCGAAGGCGTCGGCGAGCAGGTCGGTGCGGACGCCGTCGGCGTCGACCGGGACGGGGACGGGCCGCAGCCCGGCGGCCCGGACGACGGCCAGGATGCCGGAGTACGTCGGCGACTCGACCAGGACCGGCGAGCCGGGGGAGGCCAGCGAGCGCATGGCGACGGTGAGACCGCCCTGCCCGCCGGAGGTGATCAGGACGTCCCCGACCCCGATCGGCCCGCCGTGGCCGCCGATGTCGCGGGCGAACCAGCCGCGCAGTTCGGTGAGGCCGTCGACGGGCGGGCGGTCCCAGGCGCCGGGGCGTCGGCCGGCCCGGGCGAGGGAGGTGGCGAGCAGGCGTTCGGGCAGCAGTGAGGCGTGCGGGTAGCCGCTGTTGAGGTCGATGACGTCGGGCGGCGGCACCCGGAGGGTGGCGAGGACCGGGGCGGCGAACAGGTCGCGGGGGCCGGTGTCGGCGCTGAGCGCGACCTCCTGCCAGGAGAGGTCGCCGCTGCGGCCGGACGGTGCGGCGGGGGCGGCCGGGGCCGCGGCGAAGGCGGCCGCCCGGAAGACCCCGGCGCCGGGCCGGGAGACCACCAGTCCTTCGGCGACGAGCACCGCGATGGCCCGGGAGACCGTGACCGGGCTGACCTGGTGGCGTTCCATCAGGACCCGGCTGGCGGGCAGCTTTCGTCCTTCGGGGTAGCGCTCGACCTCCCGCCGCAGGGTATCGGCGAGTTCGGTCACACTGCTACGCTCGTTCATGACGACACAAGATAGCGCTACCCTCCCCTCGGCGATAGCACCGCAGCGCGGTACGGCCTCCGGGCGCGGTACGGCCTCCGGTACCGTCCTCGCGGCCCTCGGGGTGGCGTCCTTCTCGCTCAGCTTCCCGGCCACCGCGTGGTCCCTGGAAGGCTTCGGCCCGTGGTCCTCGACCGGGCTGCGCGGTGTCCTGGCCGGGGTGCTGGCCGCGCTCTACCTGCTGGCCTCCGGCGCCACGCCGCCGACGCGGCGGCACTGGCCCGCCCTGCTGATGGTCTCCGGCGGCTGCGTGCTCGGCTTCCCGCTGCTGACCACGCTCGCCCTGCGGACCTCCTCGACCGCGCACTCGGCGGTGGTGATCGGCGTGCTGCCGCTGGCCACCGCGGTGTTCTCGGCGGTGCGTACGGGCCGTCGGCCGTCCCGGGCGTTCTGGACGGCGGCGCTGGCGGGGGCGGCGGCCGTCCTCGCCTTCACCCTGCTGCAGAGCCACGGCCGGCCGAGCGCCGCCGACCTCTTCCTGTTCGTCGGGGTGGTGGTCTGCGCGGCCGGGTACGCGGAGGGCGGCCGGCTCTCCCGGGACCTCCCGGGCGCCCAGGTGATCGCCTGGGCGGTGGTGGTCGCGCTGCCCGTGATGCTGGTGACCGCCGGGTGCGGGCTGGCGGCCGAGCCGGTGCGGATCGGGCCGAAGGCGCTGGCCGGACTGGCGTACATCGCGGCGGTCTCGCAGTTCGGCGGCTTCGTGCTCTGGTACCGGGGGATGGCCGCGATCGGCGTGCCGAGGGCGAGTCAGCTGCAGCTCGGGCAGCCGCTGCTGACGCTGGTGTGGTCGGTGCTGCTGCTCGGTGAGGAGCTGCCGGCCGCCGCGCCGGTCACCGCGGTGGTGGTGCTGGTCTGCATCGCGGTGACCCAGCGGGCCCGGACCTGAATCCCGGCGCGGGCGGGTCAGGACGGGGCGGGCCGGGTAACGCTGGGGCGGGTCAGGGCGGTCTGGGTAAGGCCGGGTCAGGCCGGGTCAGGCCGGCTCGGGCCGGTAGACGCAGAGCGCCCAGATGACGAAGACGTCCAGCGCGATCACGACGATGCCCCACAGCGGGTAGTACGGGAGCGCCAGGAAGCTCTCCACCGCGCTCAGCACGGCGAGGCCGACGCCCACGCCCCGGGCCCAGGCCGCGCCCGAGGCCACGAACCAGCCGGTCACGGCGAGCAGCAGACCGATGATCAGGTGGATCCAGCCCCAGCCGGTCAGGCTGAACCGGAAGACGTACTGCGGGGTGCTGACGAAGACGTCGTCCTTGGCGATGGCCATGATGCCCCGGAAGACGTCGAGGACGCCGTTGAGCATCATCACCACGCCGGCGAACATCACGCCGCCGGTCACCCACCCGGAGTTGGCGGGGCTGGTAGGCCTGCTCATGGGCTCCTCCGGAGGTCGGCCGCACTCGAACGGGTCGTACGTCTCCGACCGTCCGTCGGGCGGTGCGGCCGGGCAACCGGTCCGCGCCCGTCCGGGTGACGGGCGCGGGCACCGCCGGAGGCGGCCGGGCGGCGGTTCCGGGTGCGCCCCGAACCCTTGCGCCGGGCGGGTCCGGCGCGGAGCCCCGCTCGTTAGGATGAAGGCGCGCCCGGCGGTCCGGGCGCGGCATCCGGAGGGAGTGGGCCGCCATGGCAGACGAGGGGCACGCCCCTACGACCGGGGACGCGCCGGCCCGCCGACGCGGCCAGGGCGAACTGGAGGCGCAGGTGCTGGCGGTGCTCCAGCGGGCGCCCGGCCCGGCCACCGCGGGGTGGGTCCAGGAACGCCTGGAGGGCGACCTGGCGTACACCACGGTGATGACCATCCTGAGCCGGCTGCACGCCAAGAACGCCGTCTCCCGGAGCCGCTCAGGCCGCTCCTACCTGTGGCAGGCCTCCTCCGACGCCGCCGGGCTGGCGGCGCTGCGGATGCGCCGGATGCTCGACGGCGAGGCGGACCGGGACGCCGTCCTGGCCAGCTTCGTCACCGCGCTGCTGCCGCACGACGAGGAACTGCTGCGGACACTGCTCGACGCCGCGTCCGCCGATCCGGCAGCGACCGACCGTGAGAGCTGACCCGTGGGCCTCTTCGTCTTCCTCCCGCTCGTCCTGCCGCTCACCGCGGTCCCGATCGCGCGCCTGACCGAGCAGCACCTGCACCCGCGCGGCGCCGCCCGGCTGATGACGGTGATCAGCGCGGTGCTGGCCGTCTGCAGCGTGCTCTGCCTCGGGCTGATCGGCGTGGTCGGCACCGCGCAGATCCCCGGCAACCCGCTGCCGGACAGCTGGTCCGACCCGGAGGTGCGGGCCGCGCTGCCGTACCACGAGACGGTCGGCACGGCCGCGATGTGGCTGCTGGCCCTGGTCGGCACCGCCTGCGCCCGGACCGTCGTCCGGCACCTGCGGGTGCGGGCCCGGGCCCGGCGGGCGCTGTCCGGACTGCCCGCGGGGCAGGGGTCGGCCGGCGACCTCGCGGTGCTGCCGGACAGCAGCCCGTACGCCTACGCGCTGCCCGGCTCGCCCGGGCGGGTGGTGGTCTCCACCGGGATGCTGGACGGCCTGGCGGCGGACGAACGGGAGGCGCTGCTCGCGCACGAGCGGGCGCACCTGCGCCACCGCCACCACCGGTACCTGCTGACCACCCAGCTCGCCGCCTGCGTCAACCCCTTCCTGCGGCCGCTGCAGAACGCGGTGGCCTACAGCGCGGAGCGGTGGGCGGACGAGGACTCGGCGCAGGCCGTCGGGGACCGCCGGATCACCGCGCGGGCGGTGGCCCGGGCAGCCCTGGTCTCGCACGCCGCCCCGGCGCCGGGCTTCGCGGCCTTCGCCGCCCCGACCGCCGCCGCCGGGCCGGTGCCGCGCCGGGTCGCCGCGCTGCTCGGGCCGGTGCCGACCTCCCGCAACTGGCCGCCGGCCACGACACCGGCGGGCCTGGCGGCGATGGTCGCCGCGATCGGCACGGCGGCGTCGGCGCTGTGCGCGCTCAACGCCGCCGTGGCGCTGCTGGTGGTGCTGAAGGCCGTCACCCCGTTGTAGGGCCGCAGGGTCTCTCCGTCGGGTGTCACACGGCCTGTCGTCCGTTCCGCCGTCGGGTGTCACACCGCCGCGGCCAAGGCGTCCAACCGGGCCTCGGCCGCCGCCAGGGACTCGGCGGCGAGCGGTTCCAGGCCGTTCAGCGCCGGGACGTCCGCGGCCCGGGTGAGCTCGGCGGTGACCACGTGCAGGTGCTCCGCCGTGACCCCGAGGGTGCCGAAGTACGCCCGCAGGTAGGGAAGTTGGAAGTCGAAGTGCTCGCGCGGGGTGCCCGGCCCGTAGCCGCCGCCGCGGACGGCGACGACCACGACGCGGGTGTCGCGCAGCAGCCGGTCGCCGGTGTCCGGGTCGAGGTAGGCGCCGGGGAAGGAGACCCGGTCGATCCACGCCTTGAGGCCGGTCGAGACGGTGAAGTTGTACATCGGGCTGCCGAGCAGCACGGTGTCGGCGGCCCGCAGCTCCTCGATCAGCGGGCGGCTGAGCGCCCACTCGCGGGCCTCGTCCGGGTTCTCGGCCAGGGCGGCGACGTCTGCCGGCGGCAGCGGGCCCTTGCGTTCGCTCCGCCGGCCGAGGGCGTCGTAGCCGGCGCGGATCGCGGGCACCGGGTCGGCGGCGAGGTCGCGGTACCGGTGTTCGGCGGCGGCGCCGTGCCGGGCGCGCCAGGCGGCGGCGAAGCGGCCGGTCAGCGCGCGGCTGACCGAGCCGGCCGGGCTGATGCTGGAGTCCAGGTGGAGCAGCGTGGCTGAGGTCATTTCGGTCTCCTGGTCACCTCGGGGGAGGACGGATCGTCATAGCGGTGACGAGCCGGGCCGAGGAAAGGTGACCGATGGACCGGGACGGGATTTCGGGAACGACCACTGGTGATGCGATCACCGGTGGCGCGACGTTCGGTCGAGCGGCGTCCGGGCCGGGTTCGGCGGAGGCGTCGGCGGTGCGCTTCGAGGCCGAGCGCGGGCGGCTGCGCGCCGTCGCCCGGCGGATGCTCGGGTCGACGGGCGAGGCCGAGGACGCGGTGCAGGAGGCCTGGCTGCGGCTGGTCCGGACCGACCCGGCGGAGATCGACAACCTGCCCGGCTGGCTGACCACGGTGGTCTCCCGGATCTGCCTGGACCTGCTGCGGGCCCGTGCCGCGCGTCGGGAGGAGCCGACCGACGAGCCGCTCCCGGACGCGGCGGGCGGCGGTGCGGACCCGGAGCGGGAGGCGCTGCTGGTCGAGTCGGTGGGCCGGGCGCTGCTCGTGGTGCTGGACCGGCTGGGCCCGGCCGAGCGGGTCGCCTTCGTGCTGCACGACGGCTTCGCGGTGCCCTTCGAGCAGATCGCGCCGATCGTCGGGCGGACCCCGGTGGCCGCCAAGAAGCTGGCCAGCCGCGCCCGGCGGCGGGTGCGGGGCACGGCCGCGCTGCCCCCGGAGCCGCTGACCGGGCACCGGCGGGTGGTGGAGGCCTTCCTGGCCGCCGCCCGGGACGGTGACCTGGCCGGGCTGCTGGCGGTCCTCGCCCCGGACGTGGTGCGCCGGGCCGACCCGGCCGCACTGCCGCCCGGCCGTTCCCCGGTGGCCCGGGGCGCGGCGACGGTCGCCCGGGAGACCACGGTCTTCGGCCGCCGGGCCCGGTTCGGCGCGGTGGCGCTGGTGGACGGGGTGCCCGGCATCCTGATCGCCCCGGGCGGGCGGCTGCGGCTGGTGCTGCGGGTGGCGGTCGCGGACGGCCGGGTGGCCGGCTACGAGGTGGTCGCCGACCCGGCCCGGCTCGCCGCCCTCGACCTGGCCGTGCTGCCGGGGTGATCCTTCAGCACGGCCAGGTCCCGCCGTCGGACGGCTCAGTCGGCGATCTTGACCAGCATCTTGCCGGTGTTGGCGCCGCGCAGCATGCCCAGGAACGCGTCCACCACGTGGTCGAAGCCGTCCACGACGGTCTCGTCCGGGACGACGGCGCCCGAGCGCAGATGCGGGACGAGGAAGTCGTACAACTCGGGCCGGGCGTCGATGTGGTTGCGGACCAGGAAGCCCTCCAGTCGCACGCTCTTGCCGACCACGTCGAAGAGGTTGCGCGGCGCGGGCGGCGGGTCCTGCGGGCGGTTGTACTGGGCGACGGCGCCGCACCAGGCGATCCGGCCGTGGTCGCGCAGGACGTCGATGGCCGCCTCCAGGTGGTCACCGCCGACGTTGTCGAGGTAGACGTGCAGCCCGTCGGGGGCGGCCTCGCGCAGGCGGTCCGCGATCGGGCCGTCGTGGTAGTCGAAGGCGGCGTCGAAGCCGAGGTGCTCGGTCAGGCGGGCGGCCTTGGCGGCGGTGCCGGTGCTGCCGATGATCCGTCCGGCGCCGAGCAGCCGGGCGAGCTGTCCGGCGGCGGTGCCGACGCCGCCGGCGGCCGCCGAGACGAACAGCGTCTCGCCGGGCTGGAGCCGGGCGATCCTGGTCAGGCCGACCCAGGCGGACAGGCCGGTGCCGCCGAGCACCGACAGGTGGGCGCTGAGCGGGACCCCGGCGAACTCGGGCAGCAGGAAGGCGCCCTCGGCGGTGACCACCGAGTGGGTGCGCCAGGCCTGGCGGTGGAGGATGACCGCTCCGACCGGCAGGGCGTCGGCCCGGGACTCCACCACCCGGCCGAGGGTGCGGCCCTCCAGCGGGGCGTGCAGCTCCCAGCCGCCCTCGTCCATCTCCTCGCGCATGTACGGGTCGACGGACTGGTAGAGGTTCTCGACCAGGACCTCGCCCGCCGCGAGCGCCGGGAGGGACTCCTCGACGAAGGCGAAGTTCTCGGCGGTCGGCGCGCCGGCGGGGCGGGAGACCAGGTGGACGGCGCGGGCGGTGGGGCGGGACATCGGGCGCTCCGGACGGTTGAGGACGGGCGGGACGTGATCACCGTAGGAAGCGGGGGAGCGTCCGGGCAGGGGCCGCGGTCGATGGAACGGCGGCTTCCATGAGCAGGATCGATGGATCGACGTGCCAGGGGCTAGATTCGGCGCATGACCGATCTCGCCCCGCACGAGCTGCGGATCCTGGTCGCCGTCGACGAGGAGCAGAGCTTCACGGCGGCCGCCACGCGCCTGGGCACCAGCCAGTCCGCCGTCTCGCACGCCGTGCGCGCCTGCGAGGGGAAGCTCGGAGCGGTGCTCTTCGCCCGCGGGCGCCACGGCGCACGCCCCACCGAGGCCGGCGCCCGCGCGGTGGCGTACGCCCGCCGGATCCTACGGCTGCTGGACGCCATGGGCCCCGAGGTGCGCGGCGCCGGGACGAACGGGCCGCTCACCGGCACCCTGCGGATCGCCGCCTTCCGCAGCGCCGCTGCCCACCTGCTGCCGCCCGTCCTGGCCGGGCTCGCCGAGCGCCACCCCGGGCTCGCCACCCGCGTCCGGATCGTCCGGGAGATCGGCCGCGGCACCGCCGGGGAGGTCGCCGACGGCCGCGCCGACCTCGGGCTGGCCACCCTGGACGCCGACGGCCCGCCGCCCGTCCCCGGCCTGGTCGCGGTGCGGCTGTACGAGGAGTCGTACGCGCTCGCGCACCCGCAGGGCCACCCGGCGCCGCGCGAGCTCCCGCTGGTCGACTGGGACGAGAACTGCGGCTCGTACACCCGGGACTGGTGGCAGCGGCAGGACTGGATCCCGCCCGCGACCGTGGACGTGGAGGACGACACGGTGGCCCTCTCGCTGGTCGCCCAGGGCCTCGGCATGGCGATCATGCCCCGGACGGCCCTGCTCGGCGCCCCGACCGGGCTCGCCGTCACCGACCTCGGGCCGCGCCCGCCCAGCCGCCTCGTCGGGTACGTCACCACGCCCGAGCTGGCAGGGACGGCCGCGGTGCGGGCGCTGATCCGCGAGCTGCGCGAGGTCCGGCTGCCGGCGGGGCTGGCACCCGCCGCGCGGCCGGCGGCGCGGCCGGTGGCGGGTCAGCTCTCGTCCGCGTCCTCGCCGTCGCCCGCGCCCGCGCCCTCGCCGTCCGCCACGGCTTCCCGGAGCGTGCGGAACTCCCCGGCGAGCGCGTCCAGGGTGTAGTGCGCGTTGAGGCCGCTGGGGTTGGGCAGCACCCACACCTCGGTGTCGCCGATGCCCTCCGGCTGGCGCCCGACCACGGCCCGCCGCTGCCCGAAGGCCGTCCGGTAGGCGCCGATGCCGAGCACGGCCAGGACCCGCGGACGCAGCCGCAGCACCCGGTCGCGGAGCGCGGCGCCGCCCTCGCGCAGCTCCTCGGCGGTCAGCTCGTCCGCCTTGGCGGTGGTGCGCGGGGCGACGTTGGTGATGCCGAGACCGAGCGCGGGCAGCAGGTCCTGCTCGTCCGGGCGGTACTGGCGCTCGGTGAAGCCGGAGCGGTGCAGCGCGGGCCAGAAGCGGTTGCCGGGGCGGGCGAAGTGGTGCCCGGTGGCGCCGGACCACAGGCCCGGGTTGATGCCGCAGAACAGCACCCGCAGCCCGGGCCCGGTGACGTCCGGGATGGTGGTGTCCTTGGCGGCCAGCAGCTGTTCGGCGGTGGGCTTCAGAGGCGTCGGCGACTTCACCGGGCCAAGTCTGCCGTGCCCCTCGCCGGCGCCGTACGGCGGCCGCGCAGCCACCGCAGGCCGAACACCACGACGGCCGCGTACGCCCAGCCGACGAAGACGTCGATGATGAAGTGCTCCGCGCCGTAGACCAGGGTGAACGTCATCGCGAGCGGATAGGCGACCAGCACCGCGCGCAGCCAGGGCCGGGCGGTGGGCCAGAAGAAGAACAGCAGCATCGCCGGGTAGGCGGAGTGCAGCGAGGGCATCGCGGCGACGTCGTTGGCGAACTGGCTGCCGTTCTCCAGCAGCGAGTCGGCCTGCGGCAGTCCGCTCGCCGAGATCACCTCCCAGACCACCCGGGACAGGTGCGGCAGGTTGCCCTCCTGGGCGACCAGCCAGGGCGGGTCGGCCGGGTAGAGCAGGTAGGTGGCGAAGCCCGCGAAGGTGAGCGTCAGGTAGCAGGCGAGCAGCTGCCGGAACCGGTGGTGCGCGCGCCGCCAGAGCACGGCGAGCAGCAGGAAGACCACGAAGAAGTGCGACAGGTAGACCCCCACCGCCGTGTAGTCGTACCAGTGCGGCGAGCCGGGGGTGTAGAGGGCGTGCTGGAGCCGGACGGTCCACGTCTCGCCGAAGCCGAGCGCCTCGTCGAAGCGCAGCTGCGGCAGCCAGTGCGGGGCCCACGGGGTGTGCGCGCCGTAGCCGCGCAGCAGCGAGTACGACCACACCACGGCCATCACCGGCACCCAGTCGCGCAGCACCAGGAGGAAGCCGCGGGGGCCGTGCCCGCTGTGCACGGCGGCGGTGAGCAGCGCGCCGATCAGCCAGAGGAACAGCACGTCGTTGGCCGAGGGGAGGCCCTCGGTGCGCAGGAACCAGAGGAGGCCGGACACGTAGCACGGCCAGGCCAGGTACCGGAGTCTCGACCAGCCCGTCACGCGGGGGCGGGGCGGGGGCACCGGGCGCGGTTGTCCGGCTCGCACGGGGGGCGCGGCCGGAGGGAGGGTCTTGGTCATGTGCACCGAAAATAGCAAGTCAAACTTGGAGGACTCTGGGTGAAGTATGACCGGATGGTAAGAACGTCGGAATCGGCCGGCGAGGCCGTCGTACCGCCCGTCCGGCCGTGACCCGGCCGGGTCGTACCGGGGCCTTCCGGGTTGTACCGGGGTCTTCTGGGTCGTACCGGGCCAGTCCACCCGGATGCCGGGGCCTCCGCACTCGGCCCGCGCCCGAGCGGGTGACCGGCCCCGCGGCCGGACCTTCGCGGCCGCGATTGGCGGGCATTCCCGGCCGCGGTGCGGCATTTGACGGTGGTCAGCCTGCTCTACGGTCTCCGGCCGGGCACGGAATCATAAATTTCGGGCCGTGTGTCGGTGCGGTGGGACACCATGTCCGGCATGTCCTACGAACTCCAGGCGCTGATAGGAACATTGGAGCTGCTGCGGGTGGCGGCGGCGGAGGTTCCGGCGGCCCGGGTGGTGCCGTTGGCACAGGGGCTGGCGCTGATCCCGGTCACCTCCGGGGTCCTCGCCGCGCTCCAGGGCGACGGCAGCGTGCGAAAACCGGCGGGCGGGGCCGGGTTCGGCTGGCACTCGGACGGCTTCGAACTCCGGCTGGCCGCCTGGTCGAAGGCGGGGCCGATCGCCTGTGTGGAGGCCGAGTACTTCGGCGGCAGCGGCACCCAGCGGGCCGCGGTCTGGGAGGACGGCCGGGTCGTCCTCGGGCCGCTCACCATCGGCGAGTTCGAGCCCGCGCCCGCCGAGGGCGCCCCGATCTCCCGCGCCCTGCGCCGGATCGGCGCGCACACCGCGGAGGGCCGGGCCGACGAGTTCGACTCGGTCGGCCTGGGCGCCCGCCGCGGCACCGGGGACTGGGTCGCCGACGACTGAGCCCGCGCACGTTCGGCGTACGTGCGGTGGCTGCGTCCGGGCGCCTGGCCGACGGTGTGAGTCAGGCGATCTCGCCTGATCCACAGTGAGAGGAAGCAGTACCCATGCGTGCCACCCGGATGGTCGTCGTGCTGACCGCAGCCTTCGCGCTGACCACGGTCGCCACGGCGTCCGCCACTGCCGCCGGCCATGGAGCCGCGGCCGCCCGTACCACCGTGTCCGTCCCCGGTCTCCCGGGCCTCCCCGCAGCCCTGTCCGCCCTGCCAGCCCTCCCTGCCCTGCCCGCCCGGCCCGCGGACCCCACCGCCGCGGCGCCGTCGACCCTCCCGGCCGTCACCGACCCGGCTGTCACCGATCCGACCGTCGCCGACCCGGCGGTGCCCGCCCTGCCGGCCACGCCCTCCGTACCGGATCCGGGCGCCGCGCTCGGGGCGGTCGGCGACATCGTCAAGCTGGTCACCGGCCTGCTGTCGACGGTGACCTCCGCCGTCCCCGACCTCGGCGTGGTCCAGCAACTGGTCGCCACCCTGCAGGCCGTCCTGCAAGGACTGATCGGCCAGCTCCCGGCCCCGCCGGCGGTGGCGCCGACCCCGCCCAAGCTGCCCGGTCCGGCCGCGAGCCTGCAGGAGCGGCTCGACGCCCTCCGCGCCCAGGCCCAAGTCCTCACCGCGGCGGCCCGGGCCCACCCCGCCGCCGGCTGACCCCGTCGACACGGACAGCCCGTCGACACGGACGGTCCGTGGACACGAACTGTCCGTCGACACGGACGGTCCGTCGACACGAACTGTCCGTCGACACGAACGGTCCGTGGACGCGAACGGCCCCGCTCCCGAAACCGGGAGCGGGGCCGTGCCGTTCGTCCCGCCGACCGAGGGAGCCGGCGGCGGGTCACGGTCCGGGGCGGTCCGTGATCAGCGGTAGTTCACGAACTGGAGCGCGAAGTCCAGGTCCTTGCCCTTGAGCAGGGCCTGCACGGCCTGGAGGTCGTCGCGGCTCTTCGAGCTGACGCGCAGCTCGTCGCCCTGGACCTGGGCCTTGACGCCCTTGGGGCCCTCGTCACGGATGATCTTCGCGACCTTCTTCGCGTCCTCCGTGGTGATGCCCTCCTTGACGTCGGCGAAGATCTTGTACTCCTTGCCGGAGAGCTGCGGCTCGGCGGCGTCCAGAGCCTTCAGCGACAGGCCGCGCTTGACGAACTTCGTCTGCAGCACGTCGAGGATGGCGCGCACGCGCTCCTCGCCGTTGGCCTTCATCTCGATCTTCTCGCCGGAGCGGCTGATCTCGCCGCCGACGCCCTTGAAGTCGAAGCGCGTGGCGATCTCGCGGGAGGTCTGGTTGATCGCGTTGTCGACCTCCTGCCACTCGACCTTCGAGACGATGTCGAAACTGGAGTCGGCCATGGGTGTTGGTCTCCTTGATGCTCTGGCTTCACTGGCACGGTCCGCCCCACCGGGGCGCCCGCCGCCCAAGCCTATCCAGCGCCACCCCGCCCCCGCCCGCGGCGACCACGCCGTTCTCCTTGATCATCGCGTGATCTACCGAGTGGCGAAGCACCCCCCGGCATCGGGTATGGTTTACCACGTCGAACGGGGCGAACACCCCGGTCGGCGAAGATCCTGGCTGGTTGTCGCGCAAGCTACGCAGGTTCGAACCCTGCACCAGCCACAGGGATACGAAAGAGCCCCTGATCTGCGGAAACGCAGATCAGGGGCTGTTTTGTTTTTCCCCGTCCCGGGCCGGTCGGGGGCGCGGCCGGGCACAGTTATTGCACATTGCTTGCAATTACCTTCTAGGGGCAGCAGAGTGGGTGGCCGGGGGTGGGAGTCCTTCGACTGAGCTGATCGTCTTCCCAACCGGCGACCGCCGGGACAACCGGCTCGCCCACCCCCGCCAACAGCCCCTCCCCGCGGGGCGGCGACGTGCGTCAAGGGCCCGTCAAAGCCGCTCGTGGCCGCGTCAGGAACGCGTAGGGGCCGGGGGAGCGACAGGAGCGCGGACCGCAGGATCGGAGCAACTACCGACCGCGGAGGTTCCGTCCGATGTCCAGCGCCATCACCACCCCGGCCGTCACGGCCGAACCCGAGCCGCCGGATACCGGTACGGGCGACGAGCGGCACCGGCTCAGCGCGCTCGGCGGACTGGCGGCGCTCTCGCTGGACGCCATGGCCTCGGTCGCGTACGGGCCGGAGTCGATCGTCCTGGTGCTGGCCGCCGCCGGGGCGTACGGGCTGGGCTTCACGCTGCCGGTCACCGCGGCGATCGCGGTGCTGCTGGCGGTGCTGGTCGCCTCCTACCGGCAGGTGATCGCGGCCTTCCCGGACGGCGGCGGCGCCTACGCGGTCGCCAAGGCGCACCTGGGCCGCCGGACGGCGCTGACCGCGGCCGCCTCCCTGGTGATCGACTACATCCTGAACGTCGCGGTCTCGGTCACCGCCGGCGTGGCCGCGCTGACCTCGGCCGCACCGGGTCTGTACGGCCAGAGGGTCTGGCTCTGCCTGGGCGTGCTGGCCCTGGTCACCGCGGTGAACCTGCGGGGGATAGCCGAGTCGGCGCGCTGGTTCATGGTGCCGACGGCCGTGTTCGTCCTCGCCGTCATGGCGATCATCGTGGTCGGCCTGTTCCGGTCCGCCCCGGCCAGCACCGCGGCCGCCGCCGGGCACGCCTCGGTGCTCGCCGAGAACGCCACCGCCGTCGGGGCGCTGCTGCTGCTCAAGGCCTTCGCGGCCGGCTGCTCCGCGCTGACCGGCGTGGAGGCGGTGGCCAACGCCGTCCCCTCCTTCCGCACCCCGCGGGTCAGGCGGGCGCAGCACACCGAGGTCGCGCTGGGCGCCCTGCTCGGCGTGATGCTGATCGGGCTGGCCGTGCTGATCGGGCGCTTCCACCTCCAGCCGGTGGAGGGCGTCACCGTGCTCGCCCAGCTCGCCGACGCCTCGCTCGGCCACGGCGCCGGCTTCTACGTCGTCCAGTTCGCCACCGTGGTGCTGCTCGGCCTGGCCGCCAACACCTCCTTCGGCGGGCTGCCGGTGCTGCTCGACCTGCTCGCCCGGGACAACCACCTCCCGCACGTCTTCGCGCTGCGCGCCGACCGCCAGGTGTACCGGTACGGCGTGCTGTTCCTGGCCGCGGTGTCGGCGGTGCTGCTGGCCGGCTCCGGCGGCGACGTCAACAGCCTGGTGCCGCTGTTCTCGATCGGCGTGTTCGTCGGCTTCACGATCTGCCAGGTCGGCATGGTCCGGCACTGGCGGCTGCACCGCCCGGACGGCTGGCGGTGGAAGGCCGCGCTGAACGGCTTCGGCGCGCTGCTCACCGGTGTCGCCGCGCTGGTCGTCACCGGTACCAAGTTCACCGAGGGCGCCTGGGGCATCGTGGTGGCCCTGCCGCTGCTGGTGGTGCTGTTCGAGGCGGTCCACCGCAGCTACCGGCGGATCGGCGAGCGGCTGGAGCTGGGCCGGGTGCCCGGCCCGGTGACCAGGCAGCGCAGCCTGGTCGTCGTCCCGGTGACGGCGATCACCCGGCTCACCCGGGACGGCCTGTCGGCGGCGCTCTCGCTCGGCGACGAGGTCATGGCGGTGACGGTGGTGCACGAGCCGACCGCGGCCGAGGCGCTGCGCAGGGACTGGGAACTCTGGCAGCCGGGCGTGCCGCTGGTGGAGATCCCGGACGACCACCGGCGGCTGGGGCGGCCGATCGCCGCCTTCGTCAACGAGCTCGGGGCGGAGCACGCCTACGACCGGCTGACCGTGCTGATCCCCGAGGTGGAGCCCGCGCGCTGGTGGCAGCGGGCGCTGCAGAACCGGCGCGGCGCCGTGATCGACCGCGCCCTGCGCCGGCACACCGACGCGGTGGTCTGCCGGCTCCGGATGCGGATGTGACCAGCGGATGTGACCAGCGGGGGAGCCCCGTGAACGGCCCCGGACGGCAGCTGCCGTCCGGGGCCGTTCGCCGTCCCACCACCCGTTCGCGTCAAGGTCCCGTCAACGCGGCGCCGTCACCCGTATGGAGGGCGTCAGGGCCCGATAACGCGCCTCTGACGGCTGGTTTGCTGCATCTGCCGGTCGTCCGCCGGCGCCGCGCGAGCCCTTCGGCCCGCCCGCGGCATCTTCCGAACCACGCTGGTGGAGCCCATGTCCGATCTCATCTACGTCGGTGTCACGGTCGCCGTGTTCGCCGTCATCGCCCTGATCGCGCGGGGGGTGGAGAAGCTGTGAGTGCGGAGAACATCGCAGGCCTGATCGTGGCCGTCGCCCTCGTCGGCTATCTCGTCGTCGCGCTGATCTACCCGGAGAAGTTCTGACATGAGCTCCACTCTCGCGGGCTGGATGCAGGCCCTCGCCCTCGTCGGCGCGCTGGCCCTCTGCTACCGCCCCCTCGGCGACTACATCGCCAGGATCCTCACCACCCCGAGGCACCTCAGAGCCGAGCGCGGCATCTACAAGGTGATCGGCGTCGACGGTGACGCCGATCAGCGCTGGCCGGTGTACCTGCGCTCGGTGCTGGCCTTCTCGGCGGTCTCCGTCCTCTTCCTGTACGGCCTGATCCGGCTCCAGGGCTACCTGCTGCTGAACCTGGGTGTCCCGCAGATGGCGGGTCACCAGGCCTGGAACACCGCGATCTCCTTCGTCGCCAACACCAACTGGCAGTCCTACGGCGGCGAGTCCGCGATGGGCCACCTGGTGCAGATGGCGGGCCTGGCGGTGCAGAACTTCGTCTCCGCGGCCGTCGGCATCGCCGTCGTGGCGGCGCTGATCCGAGGCTTCACCCGGAACCGGACGGACCGGCTGGGCAACTTCTGGGTGGACCTGGTCCGGATCAACCTGCGGCTGCTGCTGCCGATCTCGATCGTCTTCGCCCTGGTCCTGGCCGCCTCCGGTGTGATCCAGAACTTCCACGGCTTCCACGAGGTGACCAATCTCGCGGGTGACGTGCAGAAGATCCCGGGCGGGCCGGTGGCCTCGCAGGAGGTCATCAAGCTGCTGGGCACCAACGGCGGCGGCTTCTTCAACGCCAACTCGGCCCACCCCTTCGAGAACCCGAACGGCTTCTCGAACCTGGTCGAGGTCTTCCTGCTGCTGGTGATCCCGTTCGCGCTGCCCCGGACCTTCGGCCGGATGGTCGGCGACAACCGCCAGGGCTACGCGATCGTCGCCGTGATGGGCCTGTTCTGGGTCGCCTCGACCGCCCTGCTCACCTTCGCCGAGTCGCAGCACTCGGGCAGTGCCTTGCAGGCCGCGGGTGCGGCGATGGAGGGCAAGGAGCAGCGGTTCGGCATCGCCGCCTCCGGTCTGTTCGCGGCGTCGACGACGCTGACCTCGACGGGCGCGGTGAATTCCTTCCACGACTCGTTCACGCCGTTCGGCGGCGGCATCACGGTCTTCAACATGATGCTGGGCGAGATCGCGCCGGGCGGTACCGGTTCCGGTCTGTACGGGATGCTGGTGCTGGCGATCGTCGCGGTGTTCGTCGCGGGCCTGATGGTCGGCCGCACCCCCGAGTACCTGGGCAAGAAGCTCGGCGGCCGGGAGATGAAGTTCGCCTCGCTGTACATCCTCACCACCCCGACGATCGTGCTGGTCGGCACGGGTGTGGCGATGGCGCTGCCGGGTGAGCGGGCCGGGATGCTCAACTCGGGTGCCCACGGCTTCTCCGAGGTGCTGTACGCGTTCACCTCCGCCGCGAACAACAACGGCTCGGCGTTCGGCGGCATCACCGTCAACACCGACTGGTACGACACGGCGCTGGGCCTGGCGATGATCTTCGGTCGCCTGCTGCCGATCGTGTTCGTGCTGGCGCTGGCCGGCTCGCTCGCCCAGCAGCAGCCGGTCCCGGCCACCCCGGGCACCCTGCCCACCCACAAGCCGCTGTTCGTGGGCCTGCTGTCGGGCGTGATCCTGATCGTCGTCGGCCTCACCTACTTCCCGGCCCTGGCTCTCGGGCCGATCGCGGAAGGTCTCACCTCCTGATGTCCACCTCCACGCTCAACCCCGCGCCGGCCGACACCGAGGCCGAGCCCACCGCGCCGCACAGAGTGGCCAGCGGCCTCCTCGACCCGAAGCTGATCGTCGCGTCCCTGCCGGACGCGGTGAAGAAGCTCGATCCCCGGGTGATGGTCAAGAACCCGGTGATGTTCGTGGTCGAGGTGGGCTCGGTGGTCACCACGATCGCCGCGATAGCCGACCCGTCCGTGTTCGCCTGGTGCATCACGGTGTGGCTCTGGCTGACCACGGTCTTCGCCAACCTGGCCGAGGCCGTCGCCGAGGGGCGCGGCAAGGCCCAGGCCGACACCCTGCGCAAGACCAAGACCGAGAGCGTCGCCCGCCGGCTCACCGACTGGCCCGCCACGCAGCACGAGGAGGAGGTGCCGGGCACGGCCCTGCGGCTCGGCGACCACGTCGTCGTGGAGGCCGGCCAGGTCATCCCCGGTGACGGCGACGTCGTCGAGGGTGTCGCCTCGGTGGACGAGTCGGCGATCACCGGCGAGTCCGCGCCGGTGATCCGCGAGTCCGGCGGCGACCGGTCCGCGGTGACCGGCGGCACCAAGGTGCTGTCCGACCGGATCGTGGTGAAGATCGCCTCGGAGCCCGGCAAGTCCTTCATCGACCGGATGATCGCCCTGGTCGAGGGCGCCGCCCGGCAGAAGACGCCGAACGAGATCGCGCTCAACATCCTGCTGGCCTCGCTGACCATCGTCTTCCTGGTCGCGGTCGTCACGCTCCAGCCGATGGCCACCTACGCGGGCGCCCCGCAGTCGATGATCGTGCTGGTCGCCCTGATCGTGGCGCTCATCCCGACCACCATCGGCGCGCTGCTCTCCGCGATCGGCATCGCCGGCATGGACCGGCTGGTGCAGCGCAACGTGCTGGCGATGTCCGGGCGGGCCGTCGAGGCCGCCGGTGACGTCAACACCCTGCTGCTCGACAAGACCGGCACCATCACCCTGGGCAACCGCCAGGCCGCCGAGTTCCTGCCCGCCCCGGGCGTGGCCACCGACGAACTGGCCGGTGCCGCGCAGCTCTCCTCCCTCGCCGACGAGACGCCGGAGGGCCGCTCGATCGTGGTCCTCGCCAAGACCGAGTACGGTCTGCGGGCCCGAGCCCAGGGCGAGTTGACCCACGCCACCTGGGTGCCGTTCACCGCCCAGACCCGGATGTCGGGCGTCGACCTCGACGAGGCCGGGGGAGTGCACCAGGTTCGCAAGGGCGCGGCCGGCGCGGTCACCAACTGGGTGACCGAGAACGGCGGTTCGGTCGGCGACGAGGTCTCCGCCCTGGTCGACGGCATCTCCGCGGCCGGCGGCACCCCGCTGGTCGTCGCCACCAAGACCGGCTCCGCCCCCGCCAAGGTCCTGGGTGTCATCCACCTCAAGGACGTGGTCAAGGAGGGCATGCGGGAGCGGTTCGACGAGCTGCGCCGGATGGGCATCAAGACCATCATGATCACGGGCGACAACCCGCTGACCGCCAAGGCGATCGCGGAGGAGGCCGGTGTCGACGACTTCCTCGCCGAGGCCACGCCCGAGGACAAGATGGCCCTGATCAAGAAGGAGCAGGAGGGCGGCAAGCTGGTCGCGATGACCGGCGACGGCACCAACGACGCCCCCGCCCTCGCCCAGGCCGACGTCGGCGTCGCGATGAACACCGGGACCATGGCGGCCAAGGAGGCCGGCAACATGGTCGACCTGGACTCCAACCCCACCAAGCTGATCGAGATCGTCGAGATCGGCAAGCAGCTGCTCATCACCCGCGGCGCGCTGACCACCTTCTCCATCGCCAACGACGTGGCCAAGTACTTCGCGATCATCCCCGCGATGTTCGCCGGCGTGTACCCGGGCCTGAGCCACCTCAACATCATGGGCCTGCACAGCCCCCAGTCCGCGATCACCTCGGCGATCGTCTTCAACGCCCTGGTCATCGTCGGCCTCATCCCGCTCGCCCTGCGCGGCGTCAAGTACCGTCCCTCCGACGCCAGTTCCCTGCTGCGCCGCAACATCGGGATCTACGGCTTCGGCGGTCTGGTGGTGCCGTTCGTCGGCATCAAACTGATCGACCTGATCGTCCAGTTCATCCCCGGCCTCAGCTGAGAGAGGAGTCCACCACCATGTCCAAGCCCCTGCCCGCCGCCGTGCGGACCCACTTCACCGCGCTGCGTGCGCTGCTGGTCCTGACCGTGATCCTCGGGGTCGCCTATCCGCTGCTGGTCACCGGGATATCCCAGGTCGCGTTCAGCGAGAAGGCCAACGGCTCGATCGTGAAGGCCGACGGCAAGGAGGTCGGGTCGAGCCTGATCGGCCAGAACTTCAACCTCCCGAAGAAGAACCCGGACGACCCGAAGGAGGAGGCCCAGCCGGACCCGAAGTGGTTCCAGCCCCGCCCCTCCGCGGCCGGGACCGGCTACGACGCCTCCTCGTCCGGCGCCTCCAACCAGGGGCCGAACAGCGAGGACCTGCTGAAGGCCGTCAACGACCGCCGTGCCGCCGTCGCCGCGTTCGACGGCGTCGACCCGGCGAGCGTGCCGGCCGACGCGCTGACCGCCTCCGGCTCCGGCCTCGACCCGGACATCTCGCCGGCCTACGCCAAGGAGCAGGTCAACCGGGTCGCCAAGGAGCGCGGGCTGCCGGCCGACATGCTGAACCAGCTGGTCGACCGGTACACCGAGAGCCGCCCGCTCGGCTTCCTCGGCAACGAGGCCGTCAACGTCGTGCTGCTCAACAAGGCGCTCAGCGAGCAGAAGTGACGCCGCATCAGAAGCGAGAGTGACCGGGCCGGCCCGGGCGCGGG
>NZ_BNBY01000006.1:191300-457714 GCF_014656195.1 Kitasatospora xanthocidica
GACTCCCTCGCCCGAGCCGGCCGACCCGTGTCCGCAGACGTGCACCACCTCCCGATGGAAAGAGCAGTGCCCATGGCCCGCGACCTCACCCCCGGCTCAGGCATCCGCCGCGGCCGGCTGAGGGTGTACCTCGGCTCCGCGCCGGGGGTCGGCAAGACCTACCGGATGCTGGACGAGGCCCGGCGCAGACAGGAGCGCGGGGCGGACGTCGTGGTCGGCTACATCGAGTGCCACGGCCGGCGCCACACCGAGGGCATGCTGGCCGGCCTGGAGGTCCTGCCGCGGGTCCGGCGCTCCTACCGGGACGCCGAGTTCGAGGAGATGGACCTCGACACGGTGCTCGCCCGCCGCCCGTCCGTCGTCCTGGTCGACGAACTGGCGCACACCAACATCCCCGGCGGCCGGCACCCCAAGCGCTGGCAGGACGTCGAGGAACTGCTCGCCGCCGGGATCGACGTCATCACCACCGTCAACATCCAGCACCTGGAATCGCTGAACGACGTCGTCCAGAAGATCACCGGCATCCCGCAGCGCGAGACCGTCCCGGACGAGGTGGTCCGCCGGGCCGACCAGATCGAACTCGTCGACATGGCCCCGCAGGCACTGCGGCGCCGGATGGCCCACGGCAACGTCTACAAGGCGGAGAAGGTGGACGCCGCGCTCTCCAACTACTTCCGGGTCGGCAACCTCACCGCCCTGCGCGAACTCGCCCTGCTCTGGGTCGCCGGGCGGGTCGACGAGGGCCTGCGCGACTACCGGGCCGCCCACCGCATCGACCGGGTCTGGGAGACCCGCGAACGCGTCGTGGTCGCCCTCACCGGCGGCCCCGAGGGCGAGACCCTGATCCGCCGCGCCGCCCGCATTGCCGACCGTACGGCCGGAGGCGACCTGCTGGCCGTCCACGTCACCCGCAGCGACGGCCTGGCCGGCGCCTCCTCCGGGGCGCTCGCCCAGCAGCGGCAACTGGTCGAGACCCTCGGCGGCAGCTACCACGTGGTCGTCGGCGACGACATCCCGACCGCGCTGCTCGCCTTCGCCCGCGCCCACGACGCCACCCAGCTGGTGCTCGGCACCAGCCGCCGCGGCCGGATCAACCGCTTCCTCACCGGCCCCGGCATCGGCGAGACCACCGTGGACGCCTCCGAGGACATCGACGTCCACATGGTCACCCACGAGTTCACCGGCCGCGGCCGGCTGCCCGCGCTCGGCCGCCGCCACTCCCGGCGGCGCACCGTCGTCGGCTACACGGCCGGCCTCGTCCTGCCCTGGCTGCTCACCGCCCTGCTCTCCCAGGCGCACCAGCGGATCAACCTCACCACCGACGCCCTGATCTTCCAGCTCGGCGTGGTCATCGTCGCCCTGCTCGGCGGCGCGATGTCCGCCCTGGTGGCCGCGCTCATCGCCTCGGTGCTGCTGAACTACTACTTCATCCCGCCGATCCACAGCCTGACCATCGGCGAGACCAACAACATCGTCGCCCTGGTGGTCTTCGCCGCCATCGCGCTCACCGTCTCCACCGTGGTCGACCACGCCGGCCGGCTCACCAGCCGGGCGGCCCGGGCCACCGCCGAGGCCGAGACCCTCTCCACCCTGGCCGGCAGCGTGCTGCGCGGCGCCGACGCCCTGCCCGCCCTGCTGGAGAAGTCCCGGACGGCCTTCGGCATGCGGGCCGTCGCCCTGCTCTCCCGGGCCGACGGCGAGGTGCTCGCCCACTGCGAGGGCGAGCACCAGGGCGAGCACCGGACCGCGCGCCAGGGCGAGCACCAGGGCGAGCACCGGAGCGCGCGCCAGGACGAGGACGGCCCGCAGGAGTCCACCGAGGTCCCGGTCGGCGCGGACGCCGTCCTGGTGCTCACCGGCCGCCGGCTGCCCGCCGCCGACCAGCGCGTCCTCACCGCCTTCGCCGCCCACGTCGCCGCCGCCCTGGAACGCGACCGGCTGGCCGTGGTCGCCGCCGAGGTCGAGCCGATCAAGGCCGCCGACCGGATGCGCACCGCCCTGCTCGCCGCCGTCAGCCACGACCTGCGCACCCCGCTGGCCGCCGCCCTCGCCTCGGTCGGCTCGCTGCGCAGCCCCGACGTCGAGTTCTCACCCGAGGACCAGGACGAACTCCTCGCCACCGCCGACGAATCACTGGTCAAGCTCACCCGGCTGGTCGACAACCTGCTCGACATGAGCCGCCTCCAGGCCGGCGCGCTCACCCTGCACCTCACCGAGATCCACCTGGACGAGATCCTGCCCAGGGCGCTGGACAGCCTCCCCGACCCGTACGCGCCGATCCAGCCGCTGGACCTGGACACCGCCCCGCCGGTGCTCGCCGACCCGCCGCTGCTGGAACGCGTGCTCGCCAACGTGATCACCAACGCGCTGCGGTACAACGCCCCCGGCGCGCCCGTCCTGGTCACCGCCAGCCACCACGCCGACCAGGTCGAGATCCGGGTGATCGACCGCGGCCCCGGCATCGCCCCCGAGGACCGCGACCGGGTCTTCCTGCCCTTCCAGCGCCTCGGCGACACCGACAACACCACCGGCGTCGGCCTCGGCCTCGCCCTCTCCCGGGGCCTCGCCGAGGCCATGGGCGGCAGCCTGGAGGTCGAGGACACCCCCGGCGGCGGCACCACCATGCTGCTCACCCTGCCTGCCGCGCACTCCGGGACCGAGCCCGCCGACCTCGCAGCCTCCGGGGAGGAGCCACCGCATGAGTGAGATCCTGATCGTCGACGACGAGCCGGCGCTGCTGCGGACCTTACGGATCAACCTCAGCGCCCGGCAGTACGCCGTCCGCACCGCCGCCAGCGGCGGCGAGGCGCTCGACCGCGCCGCGCACTCGCTCCCGGACGCCGTCCTGCTCGACCTCGGCCTGCCCGACCTCGACGGGATGGACGTGCTGCGCGGCCTGCGCACCCACAGCGCGATGCCGATCATCGTGCTCTCCGGCCGCGGCGACGCCGCCGACAAGGTCGGCGCCCTGGACGCCGGCGCCGACGACTACCTCACCAAACCGTTCCTGATGGAGGAACTGCTGGCCCGGCTGCGCGCGGTGCTGCGCCGCCCGCTGGGCGGGGTCCCGCCCACCCGGCCGGTGATCGGCGACCACGCCGTGGACCTCGCGGCCACCACCGTCACCGGCCCGAACGGCCCGGTACGGCTCACCCCGACCGAGTGGCGGATCCTCGCCCTGCTGCTCGCCAACCCCGGCCGGCTGGTGCCCGGCCGGCAGATCCTGCGCGAGGTGTGGGGCCCGGCCCAGGAGGGGCGCGGCAACTACCTGCGGGTCTACCTCGCCGGGCTGCGCCGCAAGCTGGAGCGCGACCCGACCCGGCCGCGGCACCTGATCACCGAGCCGGGGATCGGGTACCGGTACGTGCCGTAGCGCGCGGCGGGGCGGCGCGCGGTGGAGGTGGCGGGCGGTCCGGGAGCCGGGGCGCCCGGTCGTCAACGGGCCGTCAAGAGCGGGCCGGGGGGCGCCAGGAGAGCGTCAAGGCCGGTGGAGGGCGGTGCTCCGTGGGCGTAGCGTCGGTACCGAAGCGAGCGGGCCCTGCTCCGTGTGGGGGAAGCCCGGGCCCGCTCGCGCCGCCGTCGGGAACGGCGGCCAGCAGGTGGGGGAGGGGCGCGCGACCATTCATCGCGCGCCCCTTTTTGCCCGCTGCTTCCGTTCCCGCCAGCCGCTTCCGGAGGCCGACCCGCCGGCCCCGGCCCGCAGGGTCAGTCCTCGGTGCTCCCGGACTGCCGCGGCAGCGCCAGTGCCACGGTGTCCGCGAACTCCCGCACCGCGCTGGTCCGGCTGACCACCCGGCCGCTGTGCACCACCAGCCGGCTGTGCCCGCCCGCGAGCGCCCCGGCCAGGCTGTCCCCGCGCACCGCCAGCAGCTCCGCCGGGAACCCGGCGTCCACCCGGACCGGCGGCAGCCCGAGCGCCGCCCGGGCCTGGTTCGCCACCGCGTCGTACGCCGCCTCCGGCTCCAGCTCCCCGCCCGCCGCCAGCAGGTACGCCGCCTCCAGCGGATCGGCCCGGCCGACCGGGTTGGACGGGTCGCGCAGCGCCCCGCTGCCCGCCGCCAGCGGAACCCGGGCCTGCGCCAACTCCCGCAGCAGGCCCGGCCGCAGGCCCGTCGACCGGCCCTCCAGCCCGGTGCAGCCGCCGTTCTGCGGCAGGCAGACCACCCGCACCCCGCCGGTCGCCAGCACCGTCGCGGCACCCCGGGCCAGCGCGCCGCACGGCCCGAGCGTCACCCGTGGCCGCAGCGGCGCCAAGGCGCCGACCAGCCGGGCGAGTTGGGCCGCGTCGGCGGCGGTGGTGTGCAGGTCCACCGGGCAGTCCGCCTCCCGGGCGGCCTCCAGCAGCAGCTGCACGTACCCGGCCGGGTCCGGATCCAGCTCCGGACAGCCGCCGGCCGCCGTGGCCCCCAGCTTGAGCGCCTCGCGCAGCTGCGCCCGGCCGTCCGCGCCGGCCCGGCCGGTGAGCAGCCGGGGCATCGCCACCGCCTGCAGCTCGGCCAGCCCCCGCAGTGCCTGCCGGGCGGTGAGCACCGCCTCCAGCCGGCGCAGCCCGTGCACGTCGCCGATCCGGACGTGGGTGCGCTGCGCGGTGGCGCCGTAGCCGAGCGAGGTGAGCGCGGCCTCGGTGACCCGCTGGGTCAGGTCGCCCTGGGTGTCCGGCGGCGGGGCGGGCAGGGCGGCGGAGAAGGCGTCGTCGTAGTGGGCGTGCGCCTCGGCGGGGGCCGGGAGCAGCAGGTAGCCCGTGAGGTCGATCCGGGCGCCGGTGGTGACGGTGGGGGCGCCGGGCAGGGCGGGCAGCGGGCCGAGGCTGCCGACGGTGCCGACGGCCTGGATCCGGTCGCCGCTGATCCGGACGTCCACCACCCGCCCGTCGGCCAGTCGGGCGCCGGTGAGCAACAGGACCGGACCGTGCCCGAGCGGGTTGGCCGCCGGGCCGGGCCCCTGGTGCGGCCCGTCGGCGGCTGCGCTGTCCATCGCCGGCCCCCTCTCGCGCCGGCCCGTGCGGTCGGCCAGTCGATCCCGATCAACCCGATCAATGAGCGTCGAGCCTATGGGGCTCGGGGGCGGGGCGCCGGGAGGCGGGCAATAGTCGTATCGGGTCGGGCCGCCGGGCTCACGGGCCGATCGAACGCCCGGCCTTGGATCGCTCGTCCGCGCGCCCCGCCCACCTGCGGTCTTCGCCGCGGGATACGGATTTCACCTCCGGGCGCGAAACGTGTAATCTCTTCCTCGTTCGCCCCTATAGCTCAGTCGGTAGAGCGTCTCCATGGTAAGGAGAAGGTCTGCGGTTCGATTCCGCATGGGGGCTCTGGTGAGAAGTGGTCAGCCTCGGCTGTGCCACGGATCACTGTGGCGGTGTAGCTCAGTTGGTAGAGCAAGCGGCTCATAATCGCTGTGTCACCGGTTCAAGTCCGGTCACCGCTACCCCGCGTAGTCGGTCGGGAGATCGCACTCCCGGTCGGCTACTCTTGTTGTGTTCTTATTCGTTGTCCAAGGAAGGCACTCCCGTGGCTGCCACCGATGTCCGCCCGAAGATCACGCTGGCCTGCGTGGAGTGCAAGGAGCGGAACTACATCACCAAGAAGAACCGGCGTAACGACCCGGACCGTCTTGAGATGAAGAAGCACTGCCCCCGCTGCAACTCGCACACCGCGCACCGCGAGACCCGCTGACCCTGTCGTAGGGCATCGGGCCTGTGTGAATCAGGTCTTCGACTCCGGGCCGCATCCCTCACGAGGGGTGTGGCCCGGAGTCTTTTCCGTATCCGTCCGCTTCGTGTCCATCCGTGTTCCGAGGAGCTGCCATGGCGCTCGACCCCTCCTTCATCGGGCGTAGTTACCCGCCCACCGAGCCGTACGAGGTCGGCCGGGAGAAGATCCGCGAGTTCGCGATCGCGATCGGCGACGCCAACCCGGCGTACACCGACGCGGAGGCGGCGAAGGCGCTGGGCCACCCGGACGTGATCGCCCCGCCGACCTTCCCGTTCGTGATCACCTACCGCGCGGCCGGCCAGGTCGTCGAGGACCCGGAGCTTGGCCTGGACTTCACCCGGGTCGTGCACGGCGACCAGAAGTTCGCCTACACCCGCCCGGTGCGGGCCGGTGACCGGCTGTCGGTCGCCGTGACCATCGACAACATCAAGTCGCTGGCGGGCAACGACGTGCTCACCGTGCGTGGCGAGGTGACGGACGCGACCGGCGAGCACGTTGTGACGTCGGTCATGACCCTGGTGGCCCGGGCCGCCGACGAGGCGGGGGAGTGAGCGCGATGGCGATCAGCTACGACGAGGTCGAGGTCGGCACCGAGCTGCCGGCGGGATCCTTCCCGGTGACCCGCGACACACTGGTGCGCTACGCGGGCGCCTCGGGCGACTTCAACCCGATCCACTGGAACGAGAAGTTCGCCCTGGAGGTCGGCCTGCCGGACGTCATCGCGCACGGCATGTTCACCATGGCCGAGGCCGTCCGGGTCGTCACCGACTGGGTCGGCGACCCGGCCGCGGTGGTCGAGTACGGCGTGCGCTTCACCCGTCCGGTGCCGGTGCCGAACGACGGGGTGGGCGCGGTGATCGAGGTCTCGGCCAAGGTCGCCAAGAAGCTGGACGACCGCAAGGTGCAGGTCGACCTGCTGGCCACCACCGGCGGGCAGAAGGTCCTCGGGATGTCCCGGGCGATCGTCCGCCTCGTCTGAGAGCGGCGGGACCGGCCCCGGCCGACCCCGGACGGCGAGTTCGCCGGGGTCGGCCGGGGCCGCGCCCTTGCATAGGTAGTGATTGGCCACTAACTTAGAACCCATGGCGAGGTCGAGCATGCGGATGAGCGCGGAGGAGCGGCGCGAGAGCGTCGTCCGTGCCGCGATGATCGAGTTCGCCCGCGGCGGCTACCGGGGCACCTCCACCGAGGCGATCGCCCGTCGGGTGGGCGTCTCGCAGCCGTACCTGTTCCGGCTCTTCCCGGGCAAGCAGGCCATCTTCGAGGCGGCCGCCGAGCGCTGCGTCGAGGAGACCTGGCGGGTGTTCGATGAGGCCTCGGCCGGGCTGACCGGCTCGGCCGCCGCCGAGGCGATGTCCGAGGCCTACATGGGACTGGTCGGGGACCGCGACCAGCTCATGATGCAGATGCAGCTCTACGTCTCGGTGTTCGCGGCGCGGGCGGCGGGCGAGGAGGGCATCGGGGATTCGGCCCGGCGGCTCTGGGAGTCCCTGTTCGAGCGGGTCAGGATCCGGATCGGCGGGGACATGGGGGACGCCACGCACTTCTTCGCGCACGGGATGCTGATCAACACGCTGGTGGCGCTGGGCTTCCCGGAGGACCACCGGATCTGGAGCGGCTTCAACGCGCACGACCCGGCCGAGTAGGCGGGCCGCACGGTGGACTCCGTGCGGCCTCTTTTCGGCCCCAGAAAGTTATTGATCAATAACTACCTAGGATCCGGAAGGCCCGGACCTGGAGGAACTGGGGGAAGTCATGACGGAGAAACCGGCTCTCGGCAGGACCGCGATCTGGACCCTGGTGATCGTCAGCGCGGCGAGCTTCATGGCCGCCCTGGACAACCTGGTGGTCACCACCGCACTGCCGTCGATCCGCGAGGAACTCGGCGGCGGGCTGTCCGACCTCGAATGGACGGTCAGCGCCTACACCCTGAGCTTCGCCGTGCTGCTGATGTTCGGCGCGGCCCTCGGCGACCGCTTCGGCCGGCGCCGGATCTTCCTGGTCGGCCTGACGGTCTTCACCCTCGGCTCCACCGCGGCCGCCCTCTCCCCGGAGATCGGCGAGCTGATCGCCGCCCGGGCCGTCCAGGGTGTCGGAGCCGCGGTGATGATGCCGCTCACCCTCACCCTGCTCACCGCCGCCGTGCCCGAGGCCAAGCGGGGTCTGGCCTTCGGCATCTGGTCGGGCGTCAGCGGCCTCGCCGTCGCCGCCGGGCCGCTGATCGGCGGCTCGCTCACCGAGCACTTCTCCTGGCAGTGGATCTTCTGGGTGAACGTCCCGGTCGGGCTCGTCCTGCTGCCGCTGGCCTATCTGAGGCTCGGCGAGAGCCGGGGCGCGGAGCGCGCCCTGGACGTCCCCGGCACCGTGCTGGTCAGCCTGGGGATGTTCGGGGTGGTCCTCGGCCTGATCCGCGGCAACCCGGACGGCTGGACCAGCCCGCTGGTCCTCGGCGCCCTGATCGCCGGCGTGCTGCTGCTGGCCGCGTTCGTCCGCTACGAGCAGCGCGTGGCCGCCCACCCGATGCTGCCGATGCGGCTCTTCCGCAGCCGCGCGTTCTCCGCCGTCAACGCAGCCAGCCTGCTGATGTACCTCGGGATGTTCGGCTCGATCTTCCTGATCAGCCAGTACCTCCAGGGCGTCGGCGGCTACAGCCCGCAGGAGGCCGGCATCCGGATGCTGCCGTGGACCGCGATGCCGCTGCTGATCTCGCCGATCGCGGGCATCGTCTCCGACCGGATCGGCGGCCGGCCGATCGTGGTCGCCGGGCTGGCCCTCCAGGCCGCCGGCCTCGCGCTGTTCGGCCTGGTCGCGGGCGGCGGCGGCTTCGACTACCTCGCCCAGATCCCGGCCATCGTGGTCTGCGGGATCGGCATGTCGCTCTACTTCGGCCCGACCGCCCAGCTGGTGATGGGGAGCGTCCGGCCGCACGAGCAGGGCATCGCCTCCGGCGCCAACAACGCGCTGCGTGAGGTCGGCGGGGCGCTCGGGGTGGCCTCGCTCTCGGCGGTGTTCTCGGCGCAGGGCGGCTACGAGTCGGCGCAGGCCTTCGCGGACGGGCTGGTGCCCGCGCTGTACGTCGGCGCGGTGGCCGTCGGGGCCGGGGCGCTCGCCGCGGCGTTCATCCCGCGCCGGCGCCGGGCCGTCGTCGCGGCCGAGGCCGCAGCCGGGCGGCCGGTGGCGGACCGGGCCGGAGCCGGCCGGGTCTGAGCGGGCCGGGTCTGAGCGGGCCGGGTCTGAGCGGGCCGGGTCTGAGCCGGTGCGGCCCGGATCCGGGCGGATGCGGGGACGGGTGCGGGGACGGGTGCGGGGACGGGCCCGGGAACGGGTGCGGGGGGAAGGACGGCCGGGGGGCCGCCCTTCCCCCCGTACGCTGGTGGGCGTGCTGGTAGAAAACGACGCCCCCCTCGCCCCGCTCACCACGCTCCGGCTCGGCGGCCCGGCCCGCCGTCTGGTGACCGCCCACACCGACGACGAGGTGATCGCCGCCGTCCGCGCGGCCGACGCGGCCGGTGAGCCGCTGCTGGTCCTCGGCGGCGGCTCCAACCTGGTGATCGGCGACGCCGGCTTCCCCGGCACCGTGCTGCGGATCGCCACCGCCGGCTTCACCGTGGACGGCACCGTGCTGGAGCTGGCCGCCGGCGAGGTGTGGTCGGAGGCGGTCACCCGCGCGGTGCGCGAGCACGGCCTGGCCGGCGTCGAGTTCCTGGCCGGCATCCCCGGCTCGGCCGGCGCCACCCCGGTGCAGAACGTCGGCGCGTACGGCCAGGAGGTCGCCCAGACGATCACCGAGGTGGTCGCCTACGACCGCGCCGCCGACGAGGTGGTCACCCTCTCGAACGCCGAGTGCGAGTTCTCC
The DNA here is from genome assembly GCF_014656195.1 of Kitasatospora xanthocidica. GTDB lineage: Bacteria > Actinomycetota > Actinomycetes > Streptomycetales > Streptomycetaceae > Kitasatospora > Kitasatospora xanthocidica. The sequence continues at coordinate 200,868 of NZ_BNBY01000006.1, forward strand.
TACCGCCACAGCCGCTTCAAGGCCGAGCCGGACCGCTACGTGGTGCTGCGGGTCCGCTTCGGGCTCGCCGACCACGACGGGCTCTCCGGCCCGGTCAGGTACGCCGAGGTCGCCAAGCACTTCGGCGTCGCCCAGGACGAGCGGGTGCCGCTGGTCGAGGCGTACGAGGCGGTGCTGAAGCTGCGGGCCGGCAAGGGCATGGTGCTGGACCCGGCGGACCACGACACCTGGTCGGCGGGCTCCTTCTTCACCAACCCGGTGCTCACGGCCGCGCAGTACGAGTCCTTCCGCACCCGGCCGGGCGCCGGGAACGCCCCCGCCTACCCGGCCCCGGAGGGCTGCACCAAGACCTCGGCGGCCTGGCTGATCGACAAGGCCGGCTTCGGCAAGGGCTACGGCAGCGGCCCGGCGACGCTCTCCACCAAGCACACCCTGGCGCTCACCAACCGCGGCTCGGCCACCGCCGACGACCTGCTGGCCCTGGCCCGGGAGATCCGGGACGGGGTCCGCGAGGCCTTCGGGGTGGAGCTGGTCAACGAGCCGGTGATGGTGGGCGTCGCGCTCTAGGCGCTCGCGCTCGCGCTCGCGGTGACGGGCACGTCCGCGGGGGCGTGCCCGTCCGCCAGCCAGGCGTCGATGTCCGCCAGCAGCTCCTTGCGGACGGCCTCCGGCGCCACCGAGCCGCGCACCGACTGCCGTGCCAGCTCGGCGAGTTCGGCGTCGCTGAAGCCCAGGACGTCCCGGGCCAGGTCGTACTGCTCGGCCAGCCGGCTGCCGAACAGCAGCGGGTCGTCCGCGCCCAGTGCCAGCGGCACCCCGGCGTCGAAGAGCCGGCGCAGCGGGACCTCCTCGGGGTTCTCGTAGACGCCGAGCGAGACGTTGGAGGACGGGCACACCTCGCAGGTGATCTGCCGGGCCGCCAGCCGTTCCATCAGCCGGGGGTCCTCGGCGGCCCGCACGCCGTGGCCGATCCGGCCGGCGCCCAGGTCGTCCAGGCAGTCCCGGACGGACTCCGGGCCGGCCAGCTCGCCGCCGTGCGGGGCGGCCAGCAGCCCGCCCTGGCGGGCGATCGCGAAGGCCCGGTCGAAGTCCCGGGCGAGGCCGCGGCGCTCGTCGTTGGAGAGTCCGAAGCCGACCACCCCGTGGTCGGCGTAGCGGACGGCCAGCCGGGCCAGCGTCCGGGCGTCCATCGGGGACTTCATCCGGTTCGCCGCGACCAGCACCCGGATGCCCACCCCGGTGGCGTCGGCGGCGTCGCGCACCGCGTCCAGGATCAGCTCCAGCGCGGGGATCAGCCCGCCCAGCCGGGGCGCGTAGGAGGTCGGGTCGACCTGGATCTCCAGCCAGCGGGAGCCGTCCCGCCGCTCGTCCTGGGCGGTCTCCAGGACCAGCCGGCGGATGTCCGACTCGTCCCGCAGCACCGAGCGGGCGGTGTCGTACAGGCGCTGGAAGCGGAACCAGCCGCGCTCGTCGGTGGCGCGCAGTTTCGGGGGCTCGGCGGAGCTGAGCGCCTCCGGCAGCCGGACGCCGTGCTTGTCGGCCAGCTCCAGCAGCGTGGCGGGGCGCATCGAGCCGGTGAAGTGCAGGTGCAGGTGGGCCTTCGGGAGGCCCCTGACGTCTCGCGGGTTCAACAGGCGTTCCATTCACCGATACTGCCGTATCCGGCCCCCAAACGGGAACCGCCCTCTTCCCGTCCCCCGATGGGGTGAAAAAAGGGCGGTCGCTCGCCCGCTCGCTCGCCTCCGGGCCGCTCGGACCCGGCGTCGACGCTCCTCGCTCCGGCGCGCCTTCGTCGCTGGTCGCTCGTCGCTTTCGACACCGGCGCGGCCCTTCGGCTCGGGGCGAAGTGACACCGGCACGTCGGCTCGACGTCAGTCGCGGGCCTCGCCGAGCAGCTTCTGCATCCGGCTGACGCCCTCGACCAGGTCGGCGTCGCCGAGCGCGTAGGAGAGCCGCAGGTAGCCGGGGGTGCCGAAGGCCTCGCCCGGGACGACCGCGACCTCGGCCTCGTCCAGGATCAGGGCCGCGAGCTCGCCGGAGGTCTGCGGGCGCCTGCCGCGGATCTCCTTGCCCAGGACGCCCTTGACGGACGGGTAGGCGTAGAAGGCGCCCTCGGGCTCGGGGCAGAGGACGCCCTCGATCTCGTTGAGCATCCGCACGATGGTCTTGCGGCGGCGGTCGAAGGCCTCGCGCATCTCGGCGACGGCGTCCAGGTCGCCGGCGACGGCGGCCAGGGCGGCGCGCTGGGCGACGTTGGAGACGTTCGAGGTGGCGTGCGACTGCAGGTTGGTCGCGGCCTTGACGACGTCCGCGGGGCCGATCACCCAGCCCACCCGCCAGCCGGTCATCGCGTAGGTCTTGGCGACGCCGTTGACCACGACGCACTTGTCGGCCAGCTCGGGCAGCAGGGCCGGCAGCGAGGTGAAGGTGGCGTCGCCGTACACCAGGTGCTCGTAGATCTCGTCGGTGAGCACCCAGAGGCCGTGCTCCAGCGCCCAGCGGCCGATCGCCTCGGCCTCGGCCTCGGTGTACACCGCGCCGGTCGGGTTGGACGGCGAGACGAACAGCACCACCTTGGTGTTCTCGGTGCGGGCGGCCTCCAGCTGCTCGACCGAGACCTTGTAGCCGGTGGTCTCGTCGGCCACGACCTCCACCGGGACACCGCCGGCCAGCCGGATCGACTCCGGGTAGGTGGTCCAGTACGGGGCCGGGACGATGACCTCGTCGCCCGGGTCCAGGATCGCCGCGAAGGCCTCGTAGATCGCCTGCTTGCCGCCGTTGGTGACCAGCACCTGGGAGGCGTCCACCCGGTAGCCCGAGTCGCGCAGCGTCTTGGCGGCGATCGCGGCCTTCAGCTCGGGCAGGCCACCCGCCGGGGTGTAGCGGTGGTTCCTGGGGTCCCGGCAGGCCTCGACGGCCGCCTCGACGATGTAGTCCGGCGTCGGGAAGTCGGGCTCGCCGGCACCGAAGCCGATGACCGGCCGGCCGGCGGCCTTGAGGGCCTTGGCCTTGGCGTCCACGGCGAGGGTCGCGGACTCGGCGATCGCACCGATCCGGGCGGAGACCCGGCGGTCGGCGGGGCGGATGGACTGGCTGGGCTGCTGGGTGGAAGCGCTCATGTCTGCATGGTCGCAGAACCGGGACGGGCCGGACATGACGCTTCCGGGATCGGTACGGCCCCCTCCGCATCGCGGTGCCCGGCGATCCGTCGGCGGGCACCGCGCCGGGCCGGACATCCGCCGGGCGATCGATCGTCCCGGAAGAAGAGGTTCGACCAAACGCCCCTCGACCACGTACACTCGCTGCTCGACGGCCCGCCGAAAAGACCGGAGCTTTCACCGCTGTTACAGACAGCGGGGGGAGATGCGGTAGGTTGGTCGCCACCGGAGCCGCGAGGCACCGTAGGGCAATAGCTCAATTGGTAGAGCACCGGTCTCCAAAACCGGCGGTTGGGGGTTCGAGTCCCTCTTGCCCTGCTGTCAGATCCGTTTCAGCCCGTTCGCTCCACAGAGCGAGCGGGCTTGATGCGGAGATGGCACCGATCAGCACCGCTAGCCGGCTGGTCGTGCCCCACCGGGTGCGCGGCGAAGTTCGGCAGGACCCGGATTCAGGTGAGGACGAGTGACGGAGACCACGGGCTCCACCGCAACGCCTGAGAGCGGCAACCCCGAGGGTGCCGACGGCGCTTCCGAGACCACGCCCGTCGAGGGCGAGGAGAAGGCGCTGTCGCGCCGCGACCGCAAGCGGGCCAACCGCTCCGGCGACAAGAAGTCCGGCAAGCGGGCCAAGAAGGGCCTGTTCGCCCGCATGGGGCTGTTCTACCGGCAGATCATCGCCGAACTGCGCAAGGTGGTCTGGCCCTCCAAGGGCGAGCTCACCAGCTACACGACCGTCGTCGTCGTGTTCGTCGTGGTCGTGATGGCCTTCGTCGCCGGTCTGGACTACGGCTTCTCCAAGCTGAGCCTCTGGATCTTCGGCTGACGCGGCCGACCACCTTCGAAACAGCTTCCCGACCCGGGCCGACCTTCGGTCCGGGTCGAGCTGTCGGTGGCGGACGTACGCGCGGTTACCGTTGACTCGGTACTGTTGAAGTCTCCGAGACCTCGCCAGGCGCCCGCGCGAGCGGCAGCGTGCCGGGTCCGGTTTCGGAGCGCGCCACCTTCACCATCTCCAGGAAAGAAGCAGCCACCGTGTCTGAGTCCCCCCTGTACGACGCCGACGAGACCGTCCGTGAGGCGGATGTCGCCGCCGAGCTGGACGCGGCCGAGCTGGCTGACGACGTCGAGCTGACGGAGGACGCCGAGCAGATCGTCGACGCCGCGGACAGCGACGAGGACGAGGTCGAGGCGTACGACGAGGCCGAGGCCGGCGAGCCGGCCGAGGAGGCCGCGCTGCACGTGGAGAGCGACGACGAGGCCGCCGACGAGGACGAGACCGAGGCCGCGGACGAGACCGTCGACGAGGACGAGGCCGAGGCCGAGGAGGCCGTCGAGGTCGACCCGGTCGCCAAGTTCCGCGAGGACCTGCGCTTCATGCCGGGCGAGTGGTACGTGATCCACACCTACGCCGGCTACGAGAACCGGGTGAAGCAGAACCTGGAGCAGCGCGCCGTCTCGCTGAACGTCGAGGAGTACATCTTCCAGGCCGAGGTGCCGCAGGAGGAGGTCGTCCAGATCAAGAACGGCGACCGCAAGACCATCCGCCAGAACAAGCTCCCCGGCTACGTCCTGGTGCGCATGGACCTCACCCCGGAGTCCTGGGGCGTCGTGCGCAACACCCCGGGTGTCACCGGCTTCGTCGGCAACGCCTACGACCCGTACCCGCTGACCCTGGACGAGGTCGTCAAGATGCTCGCCCCCGACGTCGAGCGCCAGGCGGCCAAGGAGGCCGGCAAGCCCTCGCCGGTCAAGCCGAGCGAGATCCAGGTGCTGGACTTCGAGGTCGGCGACTCGGTCACCGTCACCGACGGTCCGTTCGCGACCCTGCAGGCGACCATCAACGAGATCAACCCCGACTCGAAGAAGGTCAAGGGCCTGGTCGAGATCTTCGGCCGGGAGACCCCGGTCGAGCTCTCCTTCGACCAGATCCAGAAGAACTAGTCATACGGTCTTCGGATCCGGGGTGGGGCCGAGGGCCCTGCCCCGGATCCGTTTTGATCCAGCGGCGCTGACGCGTTAGCCTGGTTCGATGTGTGTGCTGGCGGCTGGGTGTCGCCCCGGTTCCGCACGCACCAGCAATCACCTCTCGGAAGGACCCGGAGAGACATGCCTCCCAAGAAGAAGAAGATCACGGGGCTTATCAAGCTCCAGATCAACGCCGGTGCGGCCAACCCGGCGCCGCCGGTCGGCCCCGCGCTGGGCCAGCACGGCGTCAACATCATGGAGTTCTGCAAGGCCTACAACGCTGCGACCGAGTCGCAGCGCGGCATGATCGTGCCGGTGGAGATCACGGTCTACGACGACCGTTCCTTCACCTTCATCACGAAGACGCCGCCGGCCGCGCGCCTCATCCTGAAGGCCGCCGGTATCGAGAAGGGCTCCAGCGAGCCGCACAAGACCAAGGTCGCCAAGCTCACCAGCGCCCAGGTCCGCGACATCGCCACCACCAAGATGCCCGACCTGAACGCCAACGACCTGGACGCGGCGGAGAAGATCATCGCCGGCACCGCCCGGTCGATGGGCATCACCGTCGAGGGCTGATCACCTTCTCGTCCCCTGTGGTAGGGCCTGCGCAGGCCCGTTGACTACCACAACTCCAATCACCATTCAGGAGCAGCAGTGAAGCGCAGCAAGGCTCTGAAGGCCGCGGACGCCAAGGTCGACCGCGAGCGCCTTTACGCCCCCCTCGAGGCCGTCCGCCTCGCCAAGGCGACCAGCACCACCAAGTTCGACGGCACCGTCGAGGTCGCCATGCGTCTGGGCGTCGACCCGCGCAAGGCCGACCAGATGGTCCGCAGCACCGTGATCCTCCCGCACGGCACCGGTAAGACCGCTCGGGTCCTGGTCTTCGCGACCGGCGAGCGTGCCGAGGCCGCGCGTGCTGCGGGCGCCGACATCGTCGGTTCGGACGAGCTCATCGACGAGGTCGCCAAGGGCCGCCTCGACTTCGACGCCGTCGTCGCCACCCCGGACCTCATGGGCAAGGTCGGCCGCCTGGGCCGCGTGCTCGGTCCCCGTGGTCTGATGCCGAACCCGAAGACCGGCACCGTGACCCCGGACACGGCCAAGGCCGTGAACGAGATCAAGGGCGGCAAGATCGAGTTCCGCGTCGACAAGCACTCGAACCTGCACTTCATCATCGGTAAGGCCTCCTTCACCGACGAGCAGCTGGTCGAGAACTACGCCGCCGCGCTGGACGAGGTGCTCCGCGCCAAGCCGTCCGCCGCCAAGGGCCGCTACATCAAGAAGACCGCGTTCTCGACCACCATGGGCCCCGGCATCCAGGTGGACCCGAACCGCACCCGCAACCTCCTCACCGAGGAGGACCCGGCCGCGGTCTGAGCCCCAGTGCTCTAGAGCTGTCCGTACGACGGGCCCGCACCCCCTTCACCGGGGGTGCGGGCCCGTCGTCGTTCCCGCGACCAGCGCGGATGGGAACGGATGACCGAGTCGTCGTACGCTCTGCCGGTCAGATCGTGTGGAGACCCCGTGACCGCCGGAGTGTGCCGTGCCGCCCGCCCCCCGCGCCGCCGCCCTGGCGGCGGCCCTGCTGGTGCTCGGCACCGGCACCGGTTGCAGCCTGCTGGCCGCCCCGGACACCCGCACCCCCGGCAATCCCGCGCCGATACCGCCCAAGCAGGTGGTGCTGGCGGCCGCCCAGGCGATGGACGACGCGGGCGGCGCCCGGATCGAGGTGGTGCGGGAGGGGCCCGGGGGCCGGCGCACCGCGAGCGGCACGCTGGTCTGGGGCGCCCGGGACGAGGGCGAGCTGGCCGTCACCGACGAGGCGGGCACCGGGCGACTGGCGCTGAAGGACGGCGAGATCGACCTCGCGTACCAGGGCGGCGCGGCCAAGCACGCCGACCGGTCCACCGCCGAGTCGCTGGACGCGGGGGCCGCCGCCGGTCCGGACGGCTACGCGGGCGGCTGGACGACCGCGCTGATCAGCACCCCGGGCAACCGGGCGTACGCGATCGCGCAGAAGGTCCCGCTCGGCTCGCTCGGCGGCGAGCAGCTGGCCGGGACGACCGTCGCGCACTACCAGGGCACCGCGTCCGTGGACGAATTCTTCGGTACGGACCAGGAGTTGAGCCCGCAGCGGAGGTCCGCCACGGTGGACTGGTACCGGCAGCACGGGGTGACGGCGATCGGTTTCGACGTCTGGGTCGGGCCCGGCGAGCGCTTGCTGAGACTCCGCGAGACGGTCCGGGGGAGTGCCGGAACCACGGTGACCACAACGGATGTCCCCTCCATCGGGACGGGGGATCCGACCCCCTCCGACGGAGGCTGACGGGAGGCCCGACAAACCGGTGCGTGGCGGCTCCGACGATCCGTTAGAGTCCGCTGGGAAAGACCTGAGAAGAGCTGAAAATCGGCTCTTCCATGGGTCGAAACGGATCTTCACGGGGGGACTCCATGCGCGCTGTGCGCCTCGCCTCGGCCGTCGTCACGACGGCCGTCCTGCTCGGTGCGGTCACCGCCTGCAGCAGCAGCAAGGGCGGCAACGACGCCAAGGCCGGCAATGACGCCAAGGGCGGCGACCCGATCGCGGCGGCGCTGACCGGGGACCCGAAGGCGGCGCTGGCCGCCTCCGCGCTGGTCATGCAGAAGGCCGGCAACGGCAAGGTCAGCATGGTCGCCCCGGACGACAGCAAGGGCGGCGGCACCGGCGACGCGGACTGGAAGGACCCGGGCAAGCCCTCCGTGGACCTGACCGGCGACATGGCCGGCAAGAAGCTCAAGATCCGGGTGGTCGGCGCGGACGCCTACCTCGGCGGCGGCGACGAGGCGGCCCCGGCCCTGGGCGGCAAGCACTGGGTCAAGCTGCCCTCCGGCAACGAGGCCGGCGACGGCTTCCGGGTGGTGGGCCAGATGCTGAACCCGGTGGTCATGCTGACCGTCGCGGCCCAGAGCGGCAAGCTGTCCAAGGTCGGCGACGAGGACCTGGGCGGTGCCAAGACCACCCACCTGCGGGCGGTCGAGGACACCTCCGCCCTGGTCGCCGGGATGTCGGCGCTCCCCGAGAACCAGCGCAAGGCCGTGCAGAAGACGCTGGAGCAGGACGGCAAGACCCTCACCTTCGACTTCTGGCTGAACGGCAAGCAGGAGCTCGTCCAGTACCAGGAGTACGGCGACACGAACGGCGCGAAGGACGCCGTCACGGTCAAGTACTCGGACCTCGGCAAGGCCGCCCCGATCGCGGCGCCCGCCGCCACCGACCTCGGCAGCGAGGCCGACCTGCTCAAACTGCTCGGCTGATCCGGCCGGGCCCGTGGACCGGAGCCCGCGCGGCTCCACCGCACCGACCGGCTACCACCCCGGGCGCACCTCGCGCCCGGGGGTCCTCAAGGGGGGAATCATGGCTGGAACCCGCAAGACCGCCGTCGCCGTCGTCCTCGCCGCCGTGGCGCTGACCGCGACCGCCTGCAACGACAGCGGCGGGGACGGCAAGAACGCCGCCCCGGCCGCGCCGACCACCGCCGCGGCCGCGCCGACCAGTGCCGCGCCGTCGTCCGCCACCTCGTCGGCGGCCTCGACGCCGACCAAGGTGAGCCCGGCGTCCTTCCTGGAGCAGGTCACCCAGAAGACCGGCGCCGCGAAGTCGGCGAAGATCGACGAGGTGATCGCGATCGGCCAGATCACCATGAAGGGCAAGGGCGCGGTGTCCTGGGCCGACGGCCTCCAGGGCAACATCACCATGGACCTGTCCGACTCCCCGCTGGGCAAGGTCCTGGCGCCGGTCACCGGGGGCACGAGCGCGCCGTACCGCTACACCAAGGACTCGATGTACATGCGGCTGGGCGGCGACGCCGTCCAGGCCCTCGGCGGCCGGCACTGGCTGCACTACAGCAAGGCCGACATGGCCAAGGCCTCCGGCGGCTCGACCGACCAGCTCAAGAGCGCGGACCCGGTGCAGGGCGTCCGGACGCTGATCGCCACCGGCAAGGTGACCGAGGTCGGCCAGGAGACGGTCAACGGCAAGCCGGCCACGCACTACACCGGTGAGCTCAGCGCGGACGACATCGCCGGTGCCACCGGCACCGGCCTGAGCCAGGAGCAGCTGGACCAGGTCAAGGAGAACCTGACCACGGCCGGCATCACCAGCGAGACGATCGACGTCTGGGTCGACTCCGACAAGCTGGTGGTCAAGCGCACCGAGCAGGCCGACACCAAGGTCGGGGCGATGAAGGCCACCGTCACCTACTCGGACTACGGCACCCCGGTCACCACGACCGCGCCGGACCCGTCCGACACGGTGGAGCTGTCCGAGCTGGCGGCGCTCGACAAGGGCGCCACCGGCTGACCGGCCGCGCGGCGCGGGGCGGGGGCCGACGAGGTCGGCCCCCGTTCCGCTGTCCGGCTCGGCCGACCGGTGGATCCGCGGGGGCCCGCGCGGCCCGACGAGGGGGCCGCCACCGGGCCGACGGGTGACGGGTGGCATGGTGGCGACAGAAGGGCGGCCGTCGGACGGGGGCCGGGCGAGGAAGGGAACGGACGTGGCGGGACGGCAGCGGTTGGCGGCAGTGGCCGTCGTCGCCCTGCTGGCGAGCGGGCTCAGCGGCTGCGGCGGGGGAGCGGACGCACCCGCCACACCGTCCGGCAGCCCCACCCCGAGCACCGCCTCGCCGACCGCCGCCACCCCGACCGGGCCGGCCAAGCCGACCGACCGCTCCCCGCACGGGGTGCTGCTCTCCGCCCAGCTGGCCATGCAGACCGCCCGCCGGGCCAAGGTCAGCTACCGCCTCGGCGCGGAGGCCGGCTCCGGCCCGCTCTTCTGGCAGCCCAAGACGGCGCTGCAGATCAAGCGCGTCGCCCCGGCCGACGCCGAGCAGCTGATCGTCGTGGACACCGTCGCCTACCAGGGCGGCGACGCCGCCACCGCGGCCCGGCAGGGCGGCCGGCACTGGGAGCGCTTCACCGTCCCGCCGGACCCGGACGGCCACAAGGAGATCCCGTACGCGGGGCTGATCGACCTGCTGAACCCGGTCGAGGCGCTCGCCGCGGCCACCGCCGACGGGGCGGACCCCGCCTTCGTCGGCGAGGAGAAGTACGAGGACTCCACCGTCGAGCACTACCGGGTCACCATCACCGCCGAGAAGTACGCGGCTGCCCAGACCCAGCTGACCCAGGCCCGCCGGGACGGCCTGCGGGCCGCGCTCGCGCCCGGCGGCTCGCTCTCGCTCACCCTGGACCTCTGGCTCAACGACAAGGACCAGCTGGTCCGGCTCCAGCGCACCGGCAGTGGGGACAGCGGCCGGGCGGACGACTCGGTGCTCTACAGCGACCTCGCCGGGGCCCTGCTCTCGGCACAGGCGCCGGCCGAGGCGGACACCGTGGACACCGGTGTCCGGACGGTCTCCCCGCTGGCCCGCTGAGCCCGGCCGGCCCCCGCCCGGGGTTGCTCCGTCCGAGGGCGATTTGCACCTTGCGAACGGCTCCGGCTAATGTGGCGGAAGCCAAAGACCGCTGGTTGTCGCCGCGCCCGTCAGGGAGTCGGTGGCCGAAGGATCTGCGCTTCGTCGCAGGCAGCCCGCGTAGGTGTGTCTGGAGCTTCGACCTCCGGGTGCCGCGTCCGCGCGGCCGCCCGTCGAGGTCGTCACGAGCCCCGTGCGCCTGCGCACCGGGGCTCATTGCATTTTCGCAGGAGCTTTCCTTCCCTCCGAGCGGTCCGAGGCGGAATTGGTCGACTTTCGTGGTCGGCCGGACTTCTACATCACGGAAGGAGGCGTAAGCCTATGGCCAGGCCCGACAAGGCTGCTGCCGTCGCCGAGATCACGGACAAGTTCCGTGGCTCGTCCGCGGCCCTGCTGACCGAGTACCGCGGTCTCTCGGTGAAGCAGGTCAAGACCCTGCGTCGCTCGCTCGGCGACAACGCCGAGTACGCCGTGGTGAAGAACACGCTGACCAAGATCGCGGCCAATGAGGTCGGGATCACGGAGCTCGACGACCTGTTCAACGGTCCGACGGCTGTCGCCTTCGTCACCGGTGACCCGGTGGAGTCGGCGAAGGCTCTGCGTGACTTCGCCAAGGAGAACCCCGCTCTCATCATCAAGGGCGGTGTCCTTGACGGTAAGGCGCTGTCCGCCGATGAGATCAAGAAGCTCGCGGACCTCGAGTCCCGCGAGGTGCTGCTCGCCAAGCTGGCGGGTGCCCTGAAGGCCAAGCAGTCCCAGGCTGCCGCGCTCTTCCAGGCCCTGCCGTCGAAGCTCGTCCGCACTGTGGACGCGCTGCGCGACAAGGTCGAGCAGGGCGGTGCCGGTACGCCGGCTCCCGCCGCCGAGGACGCCGCCGCCGAGTAATTCGGCAGGCTCACGCCTCGCTGCGGGCCCGTGCCCGCCCAACCCGTACATCCGGCACCACCTGCCGATTTAGTGGAAGGACGCCATCATGGCGAAGCTGACCCAGGACGAGCTGCTCGCGCAGTTCGAGGAGCTCACCCTCATCGAGCTCGCCGCCTTCGTGAAGGCCTTCGAGGAGAAGTTCGACGTCACCGCCGCTGCGCCGGTCGCCGTCGCCGCCGCCGGTGCGGCCGGCCCGGCCGCCGAGGCCGTTGAGGAGCAGGACGAGTTCGACGTCATCCTCGACGGTGCGGGCGACAAGAAGATCCAGGTCATCAAGGAGGTGCGCACCCTGACCTCCCTCGGCCTGAAGGAGGCCAAGGACCTCGTTGACACCGCTGGTGCCAAGGTCCTGGAGAAGGTTGCCAAGGACGTTGCCGAGAAGGCCAAGGCTGCCCTCGAGGGCGCCGGCGCCAAGGTCACCGTCAAGTGATCTTGCGCCCCCTCTGAGGGGGCGTGCGGCCGGGCCGATCACCCTTGCGGGTGGTCGGCCCGGCCTTTTCGCGTTTCCGGCGGCGGTGCGGCCACAGGCCGTTTCACCCGTTCGAGCCGGTGAGAGCCACCGGAGTGGCCGATCGCCCACTCGGCACCGTCGGTGGCGAGGGGTATGGTGATCACCGTCGCCGGGGTGGTCCCCACCACGGCTTCTGTAACGCGGGGCGGGTCGGCAGCGATGAACGGGGCGAGGTCCGCCCCGTCGGCGGGCCCTTGACGAACCCGGCGCGGCGCGCGATTCTCAAGGCGCGAGTCCGCCCGGTTGGTCCGCTGCTGGATGCATAACCAGTGGCTCCGGCGGGAAATGACTCCACGTGAGTTAGAGCAGTACCCGGTGGGCGTCCGCGCCCGCCGGCTACCGGGAGGAGTCTCCGATTCGGTCTCCGAATCAGAGCTGGACAGCAGTGTGGCCTTTGGCTACACTGTCCCTTTGCGCTGCCTGTTAGCTGCTCCGTGACTCGTCGCCCGGAGTTTGCGTTGCCCTGAAGGGGTCTGGCATCGCCTCCGCAAAGCGGCTCTGACCTGGGGTTTCAACCCCGGCGGAGGCCAGTTGCGAGGAGGCGGGACCAAGCCCAAGAAGGCCCGGCCGGTACGCGCGTAGTGAGCTCCGAGCCCTCGGAAGGACCCCCCTCTTGGCCGCGCCGCGCAACGCCTCGAACAATTCCGCCGCATCCACCGCCCCGCTCCGCGTCTCGTTCGCGAAGATCAAGGAGCCCCTCGAGGTCCCGAACCTCCTGGCCCTGCAGACCGAGAGCTTTGACTGGCTGCTCGGCAACGCGGCCTGGAAGTCCCGGGTCGAGCAGGCGCTGGAGTCTGGTCAGGATGTCCCCACCAAGTCCGGTCTGGAGGAGATCTTCGAGGAGATCTCGCCGATCGAGGACTTCAGCGGGTCGATGTCCCTGACCTTCCGCGACCACCGTTTCGAGCCGCCGAAGAACTCGATTGACGAGTGCAAGGACCGCGACTTCACGTACGCGGCCCCGCTCTTCGTCACGGCCGAGTTCACCAACAACGAGACCGGTGAGATCAAGTCTCAGACGGTCTTCATGGGCGACTTCCCGCTCATGACCCACAAGGGCACGTTCGTGATCAACGGCACCGAGCGTGTCGTCGTGTCGCAGCTCGTCCGCTCCCCGGGTGTGTACTTCGACTCCACCCTGGACAAGGTGTCCGACAAGGACATCTACTCCTGCAAGGTCATCCCCTCGCGTGGTGCCTGGCTGGAGATGGAGATCGACAAGCGCGACATGGTCGGCGTCCGCATCGACCGCAAGCGCAAGCAGTCCGTCACCGTGCTGCTGAAGGCCCTCGGCTGGACCAACGAGATGATTCTCGAGGAGTTCGGCGAGTACGAGTCCATGCGCAACACCCTGGAGAAGGACCACACCCAGGGCCAGGACGACGCGCTGCTGGACATCTACCGCAAGCTGCGTCCGGGCGAGCCGCCCACGCGCGAGGCCGCGCAGACGCTTCTGGAGAACCTGTACTTCAACCCGAAGCGCTACGACCTCGCCAAGGTCGGCCGTTACAAGGTCAACCGCAAGCTGGGCAACGCCGAGTCCCTGGACTCCGGCGTGCTCACCGAGCCCGACATCATCGGTGCGATCAAGTACCTGGTGAAGCTGCACGCCGGCGAGACCGAGTGGCGTGACGGCGAGGGCCGCGACATCGTGGTCGAGGTCGACGACATCGACCACTTCGGCAACCGTCGCCTCCGCAACGTCGGCGAGCTCATCCAGAACCAGGTCCGTACGGGTCTCGCCCGTATGGAGCGCGTCGTGCGCGAGCGCATGACCACCCAGGACGTCGAGGCGATCACGCCGCAGACCCTGATCAACATCCGGCCGGTCGTCGCCTCCATCAAGGAGTTCTTCGGCACCAGCCAGCTGTCGCAGTTCATGGACCAGACGAACCCGCTGTCGGGCCTGACCCACAAGCGTCGTCTGTCCGCGCTCGGCCCCGGCGGTCTCTCCCGTGAGCGCGCCGGCTTCGAGGTCCGTGACGTGCACCCCTCGCACTACGGCCGCATGTGTCCGATCGAGACCCCCGAAGGCCCGAACATCGGTCTGATCGGGTCGCTGGCCTCGTACGGCCGGGTCAACGCGTTCGGCTTCATCGAGACGCCGTACCGCAAGGTCGTCGACGGTGTGGTCACCGAGCAGGTCGACTACCTGACCGCCGACGAGGAGGACCGCTACGTCATCGCCCAGGCGAACGCGCCGCTGACCGCGGACCTGCACTTCGCCGAGCCGCGCGTCCTGGTCCGCCGCCGTGGCGGCGAGATCGACTACATCCCGGGCTCCGAGATCGACTACATGGACGTCTCGCCGCGCCAGATGGTGTCGGTCGCGACCGCCATGATCCCGTTCCTCGAGCACGACGACGCCAACCGCGCGCTCATGGGCTCGAACATGATGCGCCAGGCGGTGCCGCTGCTGAAGAGCGAGGCCCCGCTGGTCGGTACCGGCATGGAGTACCGCTGCGCCGTCGACGCCGCCGACGTCATCACCGCCGAGAAGGCCGGTGTCGTCCAGGAGGTCTCGGCCGACTACGTCACCGTGGCGAACGACGACGGCACGTACACCACGTACCGCGCCGCCAAGTTCACCCGCTCCAACCAGGGCACCGCCTTCAACCAGAAGGTGCTCGTGGACGAGGGCGCCCGCGTCGAGGTCAACCAGGTGCTGGCCGACGGCCCGTGCACCGACGAGGGCGAGATGGCCCTCGGCAAGAACCTCCTCGTGGCGTTCATGTCCTGGGAGGGTCACAACTACGAGGACGCGATCATCCTGTCGCAGCGCCTCGTGCAGGACGACGTCCTCTCCTCGATCCACATCGAGGAGCACGAGGTCGACGCCCGTGACACCAAGCTCGGCCCCGAGGAGATCACCCGGGACATCCCGAACGTCTCCGAGGAGGTCCTCGCCGACCTCGACGAGCGCGGCATCATCCGCATCGGCGCCGACGTCGTCACCGGCGACATCCTGGTCGGCAAGGTCACGCCCAAGGGCGAGACCGAGCTGACCCCGGAGGAGCGCCTGCTCCGCGCGATCTTCGGTGAGAAGGCCCGTGAGGTCCGCGACACCTCGCTGAAGGTGCCGCACGGTGAGTCCGGCAAGGTCATCGGCGTCCGCGTCTTCGACCGCGAAGAGGGCGACGAGCTGCCCCCGGGCGTGAACCAGCTGGTCCGCGTCTACGTGGCCCAGAAGCGCAAGATCACCAACGGTGACAAGCTGGCCGGCCGTCACGGCAACAAGGGTGTCATCTCCAAGATCCTCCCGGTCGAGGACATGCCGTTCCTCGAGGACGGCACCCCGGTCGACATCATCCTCAACCCGCTGGGTGTCCCGTCCCGAATGAACCCGGGACAGGTCCTGGAGATCCACCTCGGGTGGCTCGCCAAGCAGGGCTGGGACGTCTCCGGCCTCGCCGACGAGTGGGCCCAGCGCCTGCAGGCGATCGGCGCCGACCAGGTCGACGGTGGCACCAACCTCGCCACCCCGGTCTTCGACGGCGCCCGCGAGGACGAGATCACCGGCCTGCTGGACAACACCACCCTCACCCGTGACGGTGAGCGCCTGGTGAACTCCACCGGCAAGGCCCGGCTGTTCGACGGCCGCTCCGGCGAGCCGTTCCCGATGCCGGTCTCGGTCGGCTACATGTACATCCTCAAGCTGCACCACCTGGTCGACGACAAGCTCCACGCCCGTTCGACCGGTCCGTACTCGATGATCACCCAGCAGCCGCTCGGTGGTAAGGCGCAGTTCGGTGGTCAGCGCTTCGGTGAGATGGAGGTGTGGGCCCTCGAGGCGTACGGCGCGGCCTACGCCCTGCAGGAGCTCCTCACCATCAAGTCCGACGACGTCCTCGGCCGTGTGAAGGTCTACGAGGCCATCGTCAAGGGCGAGAACATCCCCGAGCCCGGCATTCCCGAGTCCTTCAAGGTGCTCATCAAGGAAATGCAGTCGCTCTGCCTCAACGTGGAGGTGCTGTCCTCGGACGGCCAGTCCATCGAGATGCGGGACTCCGACGAGGACGTGTTCCGCGCGGCCGAGGAGCTCGGCATCGACCTGTCCCGGCGCGAGCCCAGCAGCGTCGAAGAGGTCTGACGGAGGCCGGGCCGGCCGCACGACCGCGGCCGGCCCGCCCCCAGGCCCCCCTCAGACCACATGAACGACTCTCGACTTACGAAAGAGGGCTTGACGACCAGTGCTTGACGTCAACTTCTTCGACGAGCTCCGCATCGGCCTGGCCACCGCCGACGACATCCGCCAGTGGTCGCACGGCGAGGTCAAGAAGCCGGAGACCATCAACTACCGCACCCTGAAGCCGGAAAAGGACGGGCTCTTCTGCGAGAAGATCTTCGGCCCCACCCGGGACTGGGAGTGCTACTGCGGCAAGTACAAGCGCGTCCGCTTCAAGGGCATCATCTGTGAGCGCTGCGGCGTCGAGGTGACCCGCGCCAAGGTGCGCCGCGAGCGGATGGGCCACATCGAGCTGGCCGCCCCGGTCACCCACATCTGGTACTTCAAGGGTGTCCCGTCCCGCCTGGGCTACCTGCTGGACCTGGCGCCGAAGGACCTCGAGAAGGTCATCTACTTCGCCGCCTACATGATCACCTGGGTCGACGACGAGCGCCGCCAGCGCGACCTGCCGTCCCTGGAGGCGCACGTCTCGGTCGAGCGCCAGCAGATCGAGAACCGCCGCGACTCCGACCTCGAAGGCCGCGCCAAGAAGGCCGAGACCGACCTGGCCGAGCTGGAGGCCGAGGGCGCCAAGGCCGACGTGCGCCGCAAGGTGCGCGAGGGTGCCGAGCGCGAGATGAAGCAGCTGCGCGACCGCGCGCAGCGCGAGCTCGACCGCCTCGACGAGGTGTGGGCCCGCTTCAAGAACCTCAAGGTCCAGGACCTCGAGGGCGACGAGCTGCTCTACCGCGAGCTGCGCGACCGCTTCGGCACCTACTTCTCCGGCTCGATGGGCGCGGCGGCCCTCAAGGACCGCCTCGAGAACTTCGACCTGGCGGAGGAGTCCGAGCGCCTGCGCGAGATCATCCGCACCGGCAAGGGCCAGAAGAAGACCCGTGCGCTGAAGCGCCTCAAGGTCGTCTCCGCGTTCCTGCAGACCACCAACAAGCCCAACGGCATGGTGCTGGACTGCGTCCCGGTCATCCCGCCGGACCTGCGTCCGATGGTGCAGCTGGACGGTGGCCGCTTCGCGACCTCCGACCTGAACGACCTGTACCGCCGCGTGATCAACCGCAACAACCGCCTGAAGCGCCTCCTCGACCTCGGTGCCCCCGAGATCATCGTGAACAACGAGAAGCGCATGCTCCAGGAGGCCGTCGACGCGCTGTTCGACAACGGCCGCCGCGGCCGTCCGGTCACCGGCCCGGGCAACCGCCCGCTGAAGTCCCTCAGCGACATGCTGAAGGGCAAGCAGGGTCGTTTCCGTCAGAACCTGCTCGGCAAGCGAGTCGACTACTCGGCCCGTTCGGTCATCGTCGTCGGCCCGCAGCTCAAGCTGCACCAGTGCGGTCTGCCGAAGGCCATGGCGCTGGAGCTCTTCAAGCCGTTCGTGATGAAGCGCCTGGTCGACCTGAACCACGCGCAGAACATCAAGTCGGCCAAGCGCATGGTCGAGCGTGCCCGTCCGGTCGTGTGGGACGTGCTCGAAGAGGTCATCGCCGAGCACCCGGTCCTGCTGAACCGTGCGCCCACCCTGCACCGCCTCGGCATCCAGGCCTTCGAGCCGCAGCTGGTCGAGGGCAAGGCCATCCAGATCCACCCGCTCGTCTGCACCGCGTTCAACGCGGACTTCGACGGTGACCAGATGGCCGTCCACCTGCCGCTCTCCGCGGAGGCGCAGGCCGAGGCCCGCATCCTGATGCTGTCCTCGAACAACATCCTGAAGCCGGCCGACGGTCGCCCCGTCACCATGCCGACCCAGGACATGGTGCTCGGTCTGTTCTTCCTCACCTCGGACCGCGAGGAGGTCAAGGGCGGTGGCCGCTCCTTCTCCTCCACCGCCGAGGCGGTCATGGCCTTCGACGCCCGCGAGCTGGACGTCCAGGCCCCGATCGAGCTGCGCCTCCCGGCCGGCACCGTCCCGCCGCGCGGCTGGGCCGTCCCGATCGACGAGGACGGCCAGCAGGCCTGGTACGAGGGCGAGCCCTTCCGCCTGACCACCACCCTGGGCCGCGCGCTCTTCAACGAGCTGCTGCCCGAGGACTACCCGTTCGTCGACTACGAGGTGGGCAAGAAGCAGCTCTCCGCGATCGTCAACGACCTGGCGGAGCGCTACCCCAAGGTCGTCGTCGCGGCGACCCTGGACAACCTGAAGGCGGCCGGCTTCCACTGGTCGACCCGCTCGGGTGTCACCGTCTCGATCTCCGACGTCGTCGTCCCGCCGAACAAGCCCCAGATCCTCGAGGGCTACGAGGCGAAGGCGGAGAAGGTCCAGCGCCAGTACGAGCGCGGCCTGATCACCAACGACGAGCGCAAGCAGGAGCTCATCGGCATCTGGACCCAGGCGACCAACGAGGTCGCCGAGGCCATGAACGTGAACTTCCCGAAGACGAACCCCATCTTCATGATGGTCGACTCGGGCGCTCGCGGAAACATGATGCAGATGCGCCAGATCGCCGGTATGCGTGGTCTGGTGTCGAACGCCAAGAACGAGACCATCCCGCGACCCATCAAGGCGTCGTTCCGTGAGGGTCTCACCGTGCTGGAGTACTTCATCTCCACCCACGGTGCCCGTAAGGGTCTGGCCGACACCGCCCTCCGTACCGCCGACTCCGGCTACCTCACCCGTCGTCTGGTCGACGTCTCCCAGGACGTCATCATTCGCGAGGAGGACTGCGGCACCGAGCGCGGCCTGAAGCTGTCGATCGGTTCCGTGGGCGCCGACGGCGTGCTGCGCAAGGCCGACGACGTCGAGACCAGCGTGTACGCCCGCATGCTCGCCGAGGACATCACCGTCGACGGCAAGCTGCTGGCCACCGCCAACACCGACCTCGGTGACGTGCTGATCGACGAGCTGATCCGCCACGGCATCGGCGAGGTCAAGACCCGCTCGATCCTGACCTGTGAGTCGGCCGTCGGCACCTGCGCCATGTGCTACGGGCGCTCGCTGGCCACCGGCAAGCTGGTCGACATCGGTGAGGCGGTCGGCATCATCGCCGCCCAGTCCATCGGTGAGCCCGGCACCCAGCTGACGATGCGTACCTTCCACACCGGTGGTGTGGCCGGTGACGACATCACCCAGGGTCTGCCGCGTGTCGTCGAGCTCTTCGAGGCCCGTACCCCCAAGGGTGTGGCCCCGATCTCGGAGGCCACCGGCCGGGCGCGGATCGAGGACACCGAGAAGACCCGCAAGATCGTCATCACCCCGGACGACGGCACCGACGAGATCGCCTACCCGGTCTCGAAGCGTGTGAAGCTGCTGGTCAGCGAGGGCGAGGCGGTCGAGGTCGGCCAGAAGCTGACCATGGGTGCCACCAACCCGCACGACGTCCTGCGCATCATGGGCCAGCGTGCCGTCCAGGTCCACCTGGTCGCCGAGGTCCAGAAGGTCTACAACTCGCAGGGTGTGTCGATCCACGACAAGCACATCGAGATCATCATCCGGCAGATGCTCCGCCGCGTGACGATCATCGAGTCGGGCGACGCCGAGTTGCTCCCGGGCGAGCTCGTCGAGCGCGGCCGCTTCGAGACCGAGAACCGTCGTGTGGTCGCCGAGGGCGGTCACCCCGCCTCCGGTCGTCCGCAGCTGATGGGTATCACCAAGGCCTCGCTGGCCACCGAGTCCTGGCTGTCGGCCGCCTCCTTCCAGGAGACGACCCGGGTCCTCACCGACGCGGCGATCCACGCCAAGTCGGACCCGCTGCTGGGCCTCAAGGAGAACGTCATCCTCGGTAAGCTCATCCCGGCCGGTACGGGTCTGCCCCGCTACCGCAACATCCGGGTCGAGCCGACCGAGGAGGCCAAGGCCGCGATGTACTCGGCCGTCGGCTACGACGACTACGACCTGTCGCCCTTCGGCGCCGGCTCCGGCCAGGCGGTCCCGCTGGACGACTACGACTACGGCCCGTACACCGGCTGAGTCTCGCTTCACTGATCGCAGGGCGGTCACCCTTCACGGGGTGGCCGCCCTGCGGCGTTCCCGGGGGCGTTCCAGGGTGTTCCTGGAGGCGTTCCCGGGGGCGGGCGTCCGGGTGGCTCACCCGTACGGGGGAGGGGCCGGAACCGCTCCGGGGAGGGAGGCGGGGAGGCGCCGGGGCGGGGGAGGCTTCCGGGTGTCGGATGACGGGCTTTCGAAGGGGGCCGGGGATGAAGCGGGTGCTGGGCGCGATGGCGATCACGGCGGGGGTGCTGGCCGGGATGTCGGCCTGCCTGCCGATCGGGGACGACCAGGAACACCGGACCCTCAGCTACGGGGTGGCCGACCGGATCACCGAGCTGGTGGTCGAGGGGGAGAACGGCGGCGTCGAGGTGACCGGCGGCGGCGACACCGTGCACGTGGTCGAGAAGCAGAACTACAAGGGCGCCGAGCCGAAGAGCACCCACGAGGTGAAGGACGGCGTGCTCCGGCTGACGTACGACTGCGACTCCTGCGGGATCGGGTACACCGTGCGGGTGCCGGCCGGGACCAAGGTGCGGGTGAAGGAGACCAACGGCGGCATCAAGCTGGCCGGGCTGGCCGGCGACGCGGAGGCCGCCGTGACGAACGGCGGCGTCGAGGCCGGCGGGCTGACCTCGGCCCAGGTGAGGCTGAGCGCGGTGAACGGCGGGGTGAAGGCCGACTTCGCCGCCGCGCCGTCGAAGGTGGAGGCGCGGACGACCAACGGCGGCGTGCACGTGCGGGTGCCGGCCGGGGAGGCGTACACGGTGGACGCGCACGCGTCGTCCGGCGGGGTGGACGTCGGCATCCCCTCGCAGCCGGGTGCGGCGCGCGGCATCACCGCCCGGGCGGAGTCCGGCGGTGTGACGGTCACCGGTGGATGACCGGGCCGTTCCGGAGGTCCTGCCGGTAGGGCATGATCTTCTCCGCGGGGGCGGCGTCCCCGGTTACGGGGGAGGTACCGGGGTGGAGCACGCGTCGGGCCGGCCGAACTGGCCGGCCGGGCTGAGTCCGTACGTGCCGGACTCGCTGCTGGCGGTGGCCGCGGCGGGGGTCGCGGTCTGGTCGGTGTACCACGACGAGACGGCCTGGCCGTGGTGGGTCTGCGTGCTCGCGGTGGCGACCGCGCTGCCGCTGCCCTGGCGCCGTAGCCGGCCGCTGACGGTGCTGGTGCTGGCGACGGTGCCGTCCCTGGTGATCTCGGTCGTGGCGCACTCGGCGAACCCCCAGGTGCCGCTGTCCGGGGTGATCGCCTTCTACACGGTGGCCGAGCGGTCCTCGGACCGGGCGCGGTGGAGCGTGCTGGCGGTGGTGGTGGCCGGCAACGTCCTCGGCACCCACTCGCCGAACGGCGCGTTCTTCAGCCTGGTCACCTCCGTCGGCACCTTCGTGTTCGGCTCACTGGTGCGCGCCCAGCGGCAGCTGGCCCGGGTGCAGGCGGAACGGGCCAGGGAGACCGGTGAACGGGCGGCCAGCGAGGCGGCCAGGGCGGTGGCGGAGGAGCGGGCCAGGATCGCCCGGGAGATGCACGACATCCTGGCGCACGCGGTCTCGCTGATGGTGATCCAGGCCGAGGCCGGGCCGGTGGTGGTGCGCAACGACCCCGACCGGGCGATCCGCGCGTTCGACACCATCGCCGACGCCGGCCGCGACGCCATGGTCCAACTGCGGCGCGTACTCGGGGTGTTGAAGGACCCGGAGGCGGGCCGCGAGCTGGCGCCGCAGCCCCGGCTGGCCGAACTCGCCGACGTGGCCGAGCGGGTGCGCGGAGCCGGCCTGCGGGTGGAGCTCGAACTCCCGGAGGAGCGGGGCGGGTTGGCCGCCGACGTGCAGGCGGCGGCGTACCGGATCGTGCAGGAGGCGCTGACCAACACGATCAAGCACGCCGGGGCCGACCGGGTGGCGATCCGGGTGCGGCGGACCGGGGAGGTGCTGGAGGTCGTGGTCTCCGACAACGGCCGCGGGGTGCCGCCGGCGGCCGACCGTACGGTGGTCGGCTGGTCCGGCGGGCGCGGGCTGGTCGGCATCCGGGAGCGGGCGGCGGCCTGCGGCGGACGGGCCGAGGCCGGTCCGGGACCGGCGGGCAGGGGATTCCTGGTGAGCGCCCGGCTGCCGCTGGGAGCGGGCGCAAAGGTGGAGGGAGTGGGCGGATGACGCCGATTCGGGTGGTCGTCGCGGACGACCAGGAGCTGGTGCGGGCCGGGTTCGGGATGATCCTGGACGCGCAGCCGGACATCGAGGTGGTGGCCGAGGCGGCCGACGGCGCCGAGGCGGTCGAGGCGGTGCGCGCGCACGGCCCGGACGTGCTGCTGCTGGACGTCCGGATGCCGGTGATGGACGGGCTGGAGGCGGCCCGCCGGGTGTGCGCGGAGTTCCCGTCCACCAAGGTGATCATGCTGACCACCTTCGACATCGACGACTACGTCTTCGACGCGCTCTACGCGGGCGCCAGCGGCTTCCTGCTCAAGGACGTCCGGCGGGACGACCTGGCGCACGGGGTGCGGATGGTCGCCTCCGGGGAGGCGCTGCTCGCGCCCTCGGTGACCAGGCGGCTGATCGGCGAGTTCGCCGCCCGCCGTCCGGGGTCGCCGGATCGGGCGGTGCGGCCGCCGTCCAAGCTGCTGGAACAGCTGACCCTGCGCGAGCAGGAGACGCTGCGGCTGATCGCCCGCGGGCTGTCCAACGCGGAGATCGCGGCCGAACTGGTGGTCAGCGAGCACACGGTGAAGACGCACGTCAGCAATGTGCTGAGCAAGCTCGGGCTGCGGGACCGGGTGCACGCGGTGGTGTTCGCGTACGAGGCGGGGGCGGTGGTGGCGGGGGAGTCCTGACGGGCTCCGCCGCCGGCCCCGCCGCGGGCTCCCTCGTGCGGGGGAGCCGGGGAGTTCACCGGTGCGGGCGATCCGGGACGAGGGGGCCGGCGGACAGGCTGTGCGGTGTCGGAACGGACCACGGACACCGCAGGAGACCGCAGATGAACGCCACCCAGCCCAGCCGCCTCACCGCGTACGCCGTCGT
The DNA here is from genome assembly GCF_014656195.1 of Kitasatospora xanthocidica. Classification (GTDB taxonomy): domain Bacteria; phylum Actinomycetota; class Actinomycetes; order Streptomycetales; family Streptomycetaceae; genus Kitasatospora; species Kitasatospora xanthocidica. The sequence continues at coordinate 223,999 of NZ_BNBY01000006.1, forward strand.
CGGCGCCCCGGCACTGATGGCCCTCTACGGCGGCATCCGCCTGGTGCCGGGCTCCCGCGAGCCGGGACTCGGCTGGACGGCCGGGCACACCGCGATGTTCGCCGGGCTGCTGCTCTTCGCCCCGGTCTTCCTCGCGCTGCGCCGACGGCTCGCCCCGCGCGGCACGGCCGGGCGGATCGCGGCCGGGGCGGCGCTGGGCACGGCCTTCGCGGGGCTGCTCTGCTCGCTGGCGCAGATCGGGATCGACCTGGTGGTCGGCCTGGCGGCGGCGGACAAGGCCGAGCAGTCGCGGCTGTTCGACCGGGTGCAGGGCGTCCCGGGCGTGCTGCCGGCGGTGTACCAGGTCGGCCCGCTGCTGTTCTACGTCGGCCTGCTGGCGCTGCTGGTCGCCGCGTCGGTGGGCGCCGCCCGGACCCTGCGCTGGTGGAGCCCGGTGCTGATGCTGGTCGGCACCGTCGCCTCGGCCGCCGATCTGGCCCTGATCCCGCTGGCCGCCGCCTGCTACCTGGTGGCGCTGAGCCCGCTGGTCCGGCTCGGCGCCGGGCCCCGGCCGGTGCCGGCCTAACTCATGGCCCAACTCCTGGCCCAACTCCTGGCCTAGCTCATCCGGAAGACCGGCCCCCGCGGGGTGAACGGCAGCCCGGAGCCGCGGGGGACGAGGAAGGCGTGCTCGCGGCGCACCCGCAGCACGTCGCACTCGCCGTCGGTGATCACCAGGACGGGCGCCCCGGGCGGGAAGTCCTCCGCCCGCTCCAGCAGGTCGACGCCCGGCTGCAGCACGGTGCCGCCGCGTCCGCGCACCCGGACCCGACCGGCGATCTCGTCGGGCGGGAGGTACCCGGCGTCGTGCGGGGCGGCGTCGCAGTACACCACCCGGGCGGCCGGGACGTCCCGGGCGGCGGCGTAGGAGGCGATCGCGCCGAGCGCCTTGCCGAGCAGGGGCCGGCTCATCGAGCCGGAGGTGTCCAGGACGACGCCGAAGGTGCAGCGGGGCACCTCCTCCTCGGGGTGGTGGCGGCCGGCCCGCGGGATGTCCGGGGTCGCGGCCTGCCGGCGGGCCGGGCGGGAGTAGCTGCGCACCGGCTCCGGCCGCGGCACGAACTCGTCGAACCAGCGCGCCAGTCGCGCGTCCCACGGCAGCGGCGGGTGGGCCAGTGCCCGGATCTCCTCGACCAGCCCGGCCGGGAGCAGGCCGCGTCCGCGCTGGTGCAGCTCGAAGCCCTGCTGGAGGCCGCGGCGGTAGAAGTCGTCGAGGTCCACGTAGTCGCGCGGGCCGCGGTCCAGCGGGGCGCCGAGGATGTCCGGCCGGTTCTTCCCGGCCAGGGTGGCGAGGCGGCGGATCCGGCGCTCGTCGCGGACGATCCGGTCGTACACCTCCTCGGCCGACAGGCCCTTCAGCTGCGGGTCGTGCAGCAGGCCCTCGGGCATCTCGCCGACGCCCATCTCCAGCAGCCAGCCGTTGATGACGTAGTCGGCGGCGACGTTGAACAGGAACGGGTCCCGCCCGCCGCGGCGCTCGCCGTGCCGCAGGGCGGCGTGCAGCATCTCGTGGCCGAGGATGAACCGCCACTCCTCGTCGGTGTACCGGCGCAGCGGGTTGACGTAGACCTCTCCGGCCTCGGCGTTGACGGCGGCGACGGAGATGCCGTGGGCGCGGGCGAGTTCGGCGTCGGCCACGAGGGTGAGCCCGGCCGCGATGCCGCCGAGCAGCGGGTACGAGGAGACGAACCAGTTGAGCGCCCTGGTCCAGGGCCGCTCCGGCAGCCGTTCGCCGGTCTCCTCGTCGAACCGGCCGCCGGCCCGGTCCATCGCGGTGGACATGGCGCGGGTGAGCGCCGCCGCGAAGGCGGTCTCCCAGTCCTTGGGGTCGCGGCCGCGGCCGTGCCACTCGACCAGCAGCTGGTCGCGGTCGGCGGTGCCGGCCGTCCCCGCGACGTCGGGCGGCGGCAGGCCGTCGCGGCGCCAGCGGACGGCCAGCTCCTCCTCGTCGCCGCCGGGGTACTCCTGCGGGAGGACGACCGGGGCGCGGCCGACCGGGAAGGTGGCGAGGAAGCGGTTGACCACCGCGCAGCGGGCGGCGGCCGTGTGGTCGTCCGGCTGCTCCCGGGTGCCGCGGGCGGCCGGGACGTGGCCGAAGCCGAGGTGCAGCAGGCCGTGGGCGAGCACCCAGGCCCACTCCTCGGGCTCGGCCCGGCGGCGCGGGTTGACGTGCAGGGTGCCGTCGGAGTCCACCACCGCCCAGCCGCCCGGCGGGGCGAGCTCGCACTTCTCGGTGCGGCAGACGTCGACGGGCAGGGCGGCGAAGGCCGGGTTGCGGCGCAGCAGCCGGACGCCCTCGGCGAAGACCTCGGCGCCCGGGTCGGGCTTCTTCGCGGCCGCGGGCTTCACCGGCGGGCCTCGACCAGCCGGGGCATGTCCCGGGCCGCTTCGATCAGGAACCAGGAGGGCAGCACCGGGTTGCCGTCCGAGCCGTCGGCGATCACCGTCTGGGCGACCTCCACCGAGATCTCGGCCAGCTGCACCAGCAGCGACTTGGCCCGGAAGGCGGTCTGCCGCTGAGCCCCGGAGGCGTGCTCCTTGCTCGCGGGCAGCTCCTTGACCAGCCGGCCGCGGAAGGAGTCGGCCAGGTAGTAGAGCAGGTCGCGGTCCTCCGGCCGGTGCGGCCAGCGGGCGTCGCCCTTGAGGATCGCCTCCAGGCCGTACGAGTTGCGGACGATCTTCGCGTAGCCGCAGAAGGCGACCGCGTGCTGCGCGGTGAGCAGGCCGTACGAGAGGACCTTGAGGGTCGCCTCGTCCAGGGTGGGCCCGAAGGAGTGCAGCGCGTCGGAGAGCATGTGCCAGGCGCGCGGGGTGGAGAACGGCTCCTCGGTCTTGGGCGGGGCGGACCACAGGTGGTCGGGCCGGTCGGTGAGGTGGTCGAGGACCCAGGGGTGGATCCCGGCGCCGGCCGCCCAGCGCAGCCAGTCCTCGGCGCTGGCCCGCAGATGGACGTGGATCATGCGGTTGACCAGCGCGGAGGCCATCGGGCGGGCGAGCGCGCCGTCGGTGGCGCGGTTGCCGGCGCCGATCACGATGGAGCCGGGCGGCAGCTCGTACGAGCCGATCCGGCGGTCCAGGATCAGCGAGTAGAAGGCCTTCTGGACGTCCGGCGAGGCCGCGTTGAGCTCGTCCAGGAAGAGGCAGTACGGCTCGTCGCGGGCGATCTGCTCGGGCGGGCAGAACCGGGAGCGGCCGTCCGGGGTGAGCTGCGGGACGCCGATCAGGTCCTCCGGGGCGAGCTGGGTGCCGACCAGGCTCACGCACTCCAGGCCGAGCGACTCGGCGAACGCCCTGACCAGGGAGGACTTGCCGATCCCGGGGGCGCCCCAGAGGAACACCGGGCGTACGGTGGCCAGTCCGAGCAGCAGCTCGGGGATCTGGGAGGGCGAGACGCTGACTGCTCCCTGCACGGGGCTCCTTCGCGGTACGGCGGTCGACCGGCCCAGTGTGCGGCGGGAGTCGGCGGGGCGCACCCGGATTTCCGGCGGTGGGGGCGCACCCGGATTCCGGCGGTGGGGCGCGCCCGGATTTTCGGTGGCCGGGGGCGGGCCGGCGGCCGTACCGTCCCGGGTATGAACGCCAAGCGTCCACTGATCGCCGTGCTCACCGGCGCGGGCATCTCCACCGACTCCGGCATCCCCGACTACCGCGGCCCGAAAGGCCTTTGGCAGCAGGACCCGTCGGCGCAGCGGATGGTCACCATCGGCCCCTACCTGGCGGACCCGGAGGTGCGCCGCAGGGCCTGGGTGATGCGCGGGGAGGCGGGCGCGCTCGCGGCCGAGCCGAACGCGGGGCACCGGGCGCTGGTCGACCTGGAGCGTTCCGGGCTGCCGGTCCGGGTGCTGACCCAGAACGTGGACGGGCTGCACCGGCGTTCCGGGCTGCCCGCCCGCAAGGTGCTCGAACTGCACGGCACCGCCACGGAGGTGCAGTGCGTGGGCTGCCGGGTGACCGGGCCGATGGCGGAGGCGCTGGCGCGGGTCGAGGCCGGGGAGCCGGATCCGGCGTGCCGGGAGTGCGGGGGGATCCTACGGCCGCGGACGGTGATGTTCGGGGAGGCGCTGGACCCGGTGGTGCTCCAGCAGGCCGACGCGATCGCCAAGGCCTGTGACCTGTTCATCGCGGTGGGCACCAGTCTCCAGGTCTACCCGGTGGCCTCGCTGCCGCAGATCGCGCTGGAGGCCGGGGCCCGGCTGGTGGTGGTGAACGGCGAGCCGACGCCGTTCGACGGGGCCGCGGACGAGGTGATCCGGGAGCCGATCTCGCGGGCGCTGCCCGAGCTGGTGCGGAGGCTGGTCGCGGAAGGGGCGTAAGGGCCTTTACGGACGTACCGCACGCATACGATGATCGTCCCGGCGTCCCCCCACGGCCTGGAGTGATCGAGCGATGACGACGACGGCGAAGTTCGACCCCTGGTCGGCGGAGTTCGTGGCCCACCCGTACGACGCGTACGCCGAGCTGCGCGAACACGCGCCGGTGACGTACTTCGAGCCGACGGACCAGTGGCTCGTCTCGCGCCACGAGGACGTCAGCGCGCTGCTGCGCGACCGACGGCTCGGCCGCACCTACACCCACCGCTTCAGCCACGCCGAGTTCGGCCGCCCCGAGCCCGACCCGGCGTACGAGCCCTTCCACACCCTGAACGACCACGGGCTGCTCGACCTGGAGGCGCCCGACCACACCCGGATCCGCCGGCTCGTCTCCAAGGCCTTCACCCCGCGCATGGTCGAAGGCCTGCGCCCGACCGTCCGCCGCCTGGCCGGAGAGCTCGTCGACGAGCTGCTCGCGGCCGGCGGCGGCGACCTGATCGCCACCGTCGCCGAGCCGCTGCCCGTCGCCGTGATCGCCGAGATGCTCGGGGTCCCGGAGAGCGACCGCCACCTGCTGCGGCCCTGGTCCGCCGACATCACCGGGATGTTCGAGCTCAACCCGAGCGAGGAGACCGCCCGCCGGGCCGTCACCGCGAGCACCGAGTTCTCCGACTACCTGCGCGCCCTGATCCGCGAGCGCCGGACGGACCCGGGCGACGACCTGATCAGCGCGCTCATCCAGGCCCAGGAGGGCGCCGACGCGCTCAGCGAGCAGGAGATGGTCTCCACCTGCGTGCTGCTGCTCAACGCCGGCCACGAGGCGACCGTCAACACCACCGGCAACGGCTGGTGGGCGCTGTTCCGCAACCCCGGGGAACTCGCCCGGCTGCGCGGCTCGGTGGACGAGCTGCTGCCCACCGCGATCGAGGAACTGATGCGCTGGGACACCCCGCTGCAGATGTTCGAGCGCTGGGTGCTGGAGGACATCGAGGTCCGCGGCGTCACCATCCCGCGCGGCTCCGAGATCGCCCTGCTCTTCGGCTCCGCCAACCGCGACCCCGAGCGCTTCACCGACCCCGACCGGCTCGACCTCGCCCGCACCGACAACCCGCACATCACCTTCGGCGCCGGAATCCACTTCTGTCTGGGCGCCCCGCTCGCCAGACTGGAGCTCACCGAGTCCTACGGCACCCTGCTGCGCCGGGCCCCGGGCCTGCGGCTGGTCCGCGAGCCCGAGTGGAACCCGGGCTACGTGATCCGCGGGCTCAAGGAACTGCGGGTCGAGCTGTAACCGGAAGAGGGGGGAACCGCCGTGGGCAAGGCGACGGGGGCACTGCTGGGGCTGGCGATCGGGGACGCGATCGGCCGGCTGACGGAGTTCAAGCCCGTCGAGCTGATCGCCGCCGACCACCCGGACTGGCGGCGGCTCCCGCTGCCCGGCCGGGCCCTGGTCACCGACGACACCCAGATGACGCTCGCCCTCGGCCGCGGCCTGCGCACCGCCCTGGCGCGCGGACCGTTGACCCCGCTGCGCCTGGAGCGGCCGGTCCGCGAGGAGTTCGTCGACTGGTGGCGCTCCCCGGAGAACAACCGCGCCCCCGGCATGACCTGCCTGCGCTCCTGCGAGCGGCTCAGCCACGACGCCGTCCGCTGGCAGCAGGCCAGCGACGTCGGCTCCAAGGGCTGCGGCGCCAACATGCGGGTCGCCCCGATCGGGCTGGTCCGCGAGCTGGACGCCCGGCAGCTCTCCGGCGCCGCCCAGCTGCAGTCCGGGCTCACCCACGGCCACCCCACCGCGCTCGCCGCCAGCGACCTCACCGCGTACGCCGTCCGCAAGCTCGCCGAGGGCGTCCCGCCGGCCGGGCTGCCCGCGGTGCTGCGGGCGTATGCGCTGGCGAGCCGGGAGCGGTACGACGAGTTCTGGCTCGGCGACCTCGCCGCCCACTGGTACGGCCCCTCGCCACAGGCCGTCCTGGCCCGAGGCTGGGACGACTGCCTGAAGGTGCTCGACGAGCTGGACGCCGCGCTCGCCGCGCCCGACGTCGAGGCCGACCCCTGCCTGGCCACCGGCGAGGGCTGGGTCGCCGAGGAGGCCTTCGGCACCGGCCTGCTCTGCTTCCTGCTGCTGCCGGACGACCCGGTGGCCGCCGTCCGCCGGGCCGCCTACTCCAGCGGCGACTCGGACTCCCTGGCCTGCCTGACCGGCGCCTTCGCGGGTGCCCACCACGGCGAGGCGGTCTGGCCGGCCGACTGGGTGGAGCGGATCGAGCACCGGGACGAGCTGCTGGAGCTCGGGGCGCTCTGGGACTGACGAGGGGGCCCGCCGGGGGCGGGGAACCGGTCGGCGGGGTGGCGCGTCGAAGGGCCATGACGAACCGCAGCACCGGAACCCGTCGCCCACCCCGCCGTCCGGCGGCGCTGCTCCTCGCCGCCGTGCTCGCCGCGCCGCTGCTCGCCGGCTGCGGCAGCACCGGCGCCGCCGCGCCCGCGGAGCTGCGGGCCTCGGCACCCGCGAGCCGTCCCGCCGTCGACCCGGCCCAGCTGACCGCGACCGCGGCCGCCACCAACGCCTTCGGCCTCGACCTCCTGCACGCCCTCACCGCACGGCCCGACGCGGCCGGCCACAACCTCGTGGTCTCCCCGTCGGGCCTGGCCACCGTGCTCGCCATGCTGCTGCCCGGCACCCGCGGCGCCACCGCCGACGAGCTCGCCAAGGCCCTGCACACCGAGCTCACCCCGCAGCAGTACGCCCTCGCCACCGGCGCGCTGAACCGCCGGACGCCCTCCGGCGGAGGGCTCACCCTGCGCCAGAGCGACGACCTCTGGACCCAGCAGGGCTTCGCCGTCGCGCCGGACTACCTGGCCACCCTCGCCGCCGCCTTCGACGCCGGGGTGCACCCCACCGACTTCGCCAAGGACCCGGAGGGCTCCCGCAAGACCGTCAACACGGCCGTGGAGAAAGCCACCGAGGGCCGGATCAAGGAGCTCTTCGCCCCGAACGCGATCACCCCGGACACCCGGCTGGTGCTCACCGACGCGCTCTACCTCAAGGCCGAGTGGGCCTCCGCGTTCAAGCCCGCGCAGACCGCCGACCGCCCGTTCCACACGCTCGACGGCGCCGCCCCGGCCGTCCCCTCGATGAGCCAGACCGGCGAGTTCAAGTACGCCGACGGCTCCGGCGGGATCGTCGGCGAGCCCTGGCAGGCCGTCGAACTCCCGTACGCGGGGGGCCGGTTGGTGATGGACCTGATCGTCCCCGCACAGGGCGGCTTCGCGGCCTTCAGCAAGGGCCTGGACCAGCCCCAGCTGGACCGCATCCTCGGCGCCCTCGACGAGCGGCGGGTCGACCTGCAACTGCCGCGCTTCCACTTCGACACGTCCGAGGAGCTCACCTCAACGCTGCGCTCGCTCGGCGTGAACTCGGTCTTCGACCGGGCCGACCTCAGCGGCATCGCCAAGGAACCGCTCGCCGTCAGCACGGTGGTGCAGAAGGCGACCGTCCAGGTCGACGAGGAGGGCACGGTCGCGGCGGCCGGCAGCGGCGTCGGGATCGCGGCGGCGGCAGCGCCGGCCGCGGACCAGCCCGTCCAACTGCACATCGACCGGCCGTTCCTGTTCCTGATCCGGGACACCGACGGCGGACGGCCGCTGTTCCTCGGTCAGGTCACCGACCCGCAGGCGAAGTAGCCGGCCGTCCGTACGGAAGCCCGGACGGAAGCCCGGCGGCCCGGCTCACCAGGCCGGGTAGCGCCCGCCGAGCCCGGGGTGGAGCGGGTCGCGGCTGCCGAACAGCACCAGCAGGTCGTCCGCGACCTGCCTCAGCTCGGCCCGCCCCTCGACCGCCCCGGCCCACTCGGCGGGCAGCGCCGAGGCGCCGTACGCGGCCCCGACCAGGTTGCCGCAGACCGCGCCGGTCGAGTCGCTGTCCCCGGAGTGGTTCACCGACAGCAGCAGCGCGGAGCGCACCGGGTCCGGGTCGAGGGTGGCCGCCAGCAGCGAGTACACCGCGATGCCCAGGCACTCCTCGGCGATCCAGCCGAGCCCGACCCGCTCCGCCGCCTCCGCCGAGGGCCCGGACTCCTGGGCGATCCGCACCGCCCGGGCCAGCGCCTGGACGGTCTCCTTGGAAGCGGGCAGCTCGCGGATCTGCTCGACCGTCTCGCCGACCGCCGCCCACGGCTCCGTCCCGTTCGCGAGCCGCTCGACCAGCGCCGCGAAGGCGCCCGCCGCGAGGTAGCCGGTCGGGTGCCCGTGGGTGAGCTGGGCGCACTGCACCGCCAGCCCGAAGGACTGCTCGGCACCCAGCCGGGCCAGCCCGAACGGCGCCGAACGCATCACCGTGCCGCAGCCCTTGGACCCCGGGTTGATCGGCCCCGGCCGCCCGATCGCGGACGGCGCCTCGAACACCGGGTGCTCGGACACCCCGCTCAGACAGGCGTTGCCCGGCGCCCGCCGCGCGTACAGGAAGGGCTGCCGCAGCAGCCAGCCGTCGTACGGGCGGGGCTGCGCTCCGGCGTCCGGCGCGGGCTGGTACTGCGTCAGCAGCCAGCGCCGGTAGGCGCCGTGGACGGCCTCCGGCACCGAGCCGCCGCCGCCCGTCCAGCCGCGCACGAAGCCGCGGATCAGGCCCTCGGCGGTGAACAGCGTCATCTGGGTGTCGTCGGTGACCTCCACCGGCCCGGGCCCGGCCGGCAGCGCGGTCACGCCCTCCGGCCCGTACCGGTCCTGGATCTGGTGGAGCTGCTGGAACTCCACCGGCCAGCCCAGCGCATCGCCGATCGCTCCGCCGAGCAGCGCTCCGCGCACCCGGTCCCGGTACCCCGACTCGGCCGCCGGCTCCGTCACGTCGGATCCCCCTTCGTTCGTGGCGGAGTACGTTCTTCGGCTTCCTCGCCTCCGCGGGAGGAGACGATTCCCGCCGGTCCTGCGACCGGAGGGGGCTCCCGGTTGCCCGGTCGCCTGGTTGGCGCTTCACGGCCCGCCCAACGGCTGAGGCTCCACGCCCTGCAAACGCCTGCCCGGCGTCCGTTACTACGAAGGTCGTGCCAGGTGCCCCGGCTTGGCTGTCGCCGGAGACGCCATGATCGTACTGAACCTGACCGACAAGCGGGACGTCAGCCGCGGATCTGTCCGGCGCGTCCGTGCAGGGCGGCCCGGTCGGCGGCGGCGCGGCCGGCCGCCCAGCCGACACCGTCGCTGACCCGCACCCGCTGCGAGACCAGCTTCGGGAACAGCCGGCCGATCTCCTCGTCCACCGCCTCCGAACGGGCGGCGAGCGCGGGCAGCAGCCGCTCGTCCGGCAGCAGCTGCTCCTCGGTGCCGTCCTCGCGCAGGTGCCGGCCGGCCGCGGCGGCGCTGGTGGTCCGCTCGGTGGCGGCGGTCAGCCGCTCGCGGATCCGCGCCGCGTACGCGACCAGGAAGGACTGCCGGAACGCCTTGCTGCGCGAATCCCGGCGGGAGCCCGCCTTGTTGAGGGCGTGGGTGGCCTGCACCAGCAGCGAGGTGTAGAGCAGCTCGACGCCGTCCAGGTCGCCGTCGAAGCCGACCACCGTGCAGAAGCCGAACTCCTTCGCCCACACCACCCGGCACCGGTTGGCCGCCGCGACCGCGTCGAGCAGCATCGTCTTGGGGCCCTCGTACGGGTTGTCCACCCCGATCCGCAGCGCCGCCGGGGCGTCGCGGTCGGCACCGGTGGCGGCCAGCAGCGCGTCGTCGATGCTGTGCTGGGCCATCAGCTGCTGGGCCTTGGCGGTCAGCGCCTCGGCCTCGTCGGGGAACTCGGTGGACTCGGCCTTGGCCAGCAGCGCCCGGATCCGGGCCAGCATCCTCGGCTCGCCCGCCGGCGGCCCGGGGTGCCGCGGTCCGGAGTGCCGCGCACGCGCCGACTGCCCGGGGGCCGGGCCGACCGGGGCGATCGGCGGCAGCCGGCCCCAGCTGCGCAGCAGCTCCAGGGCGACGGTCGCGAGCGCGAAGCGGTCCAGCCGGTGCTTCTGGGCGAAGGCGCCGAGGTACTGCTCGTCGCCGGGCCACCAGACCTCGGCCTCCAGCTCGCGCAGCTGCTCCAGCCAGCGCCGGTCGAGCGCCGCCGCCGGGTGGCGCCGGTCCTCCGCGGCGATCAGGTCCACCGCGAGCTCCAGGTGGACGGGCTTCAGCCCGCGCCGCACCACCCGCACCAGGTCCGCCGGGCGCCACCCCGCCGACCAGCACCGCCCGACGGCGGTGTCCGCGTACGCCAGCAGCGCCCGGCTCACCGCCGACCACTGCCCGGCCGACGCGGCCAGCAGCGACGCCCCGGTGTCCAGCGCGAGGTCCAGCCCCTCCTCCGGCGCCGTCACCACCGACCGCACCGCCTGCTCCAGCAGCGGCCCGGCGTCCCCGCCCTGCTGCTCGTGCTCGCCCACGGTGTGTCCCTGCTCTCCTCGACGGCCCGGTTCCTCCTGCCCATGATGCCGGAGCCGCCGCCGATACCCGGGGGAGAGACGGCGGCGCCCGGCCCCGGGGCGGGACCGGGCGCCGGGTGCCGGCCCCCTCGCCGAGCGGTCCGGCTCAGCGCTCGACGGCCTTGGCCAGGATCTCCGGGGTGCGCTCCAGCAGCCGGGTGGCCGCCGTCCGGACGCCGAGGACGGCGACCAGGGCGCCGTAGAGCGGGCCGATCAGCAGCACCGGCCAGCTCGGCCCGTCCGACAGCAGCGCCCAGCCGAGGTAGCCGCCGACGGGCAGGGCGAGCAGGGCGACGCCGACCATCGAGCCGAAGGAGTTGAGCATGATCAGCCCGCCCTGGCCGGGGGCGGCGTTGCGCATCGGGTTGCTGTCGGCCGGCATGGTGTACGGCACCAGCACGCTGAACACCGAGCCGAGCGCCACCCCGCAGCCGAGCAGCGCGAACGCCAGGCCGAGCGCGGACGGCAGCTCGCCCCACCGGCCGGTGACGGCCGCCAGCACCAGCCCGAGCAGCACCGTCACCGGGACGGCGTACAGGAGCACGGCGTACGCCCGGCCGCGCAGCTCGTCCCGGGCGTCCGCCGGGGTGCGCAGGGTGGCGGCGACCATCCAGAACGCCGAGCCGTCCATGCCGAACAGGTTGAGCATCTGCAGCCCGAGGAACATCCCGGTCATCGCCAGCAGGTAGACGCTCGCCCAGCCCTGGACCATCGACAGCACGCAGATCACCACCGTCATGCCGATGCTGGTGAACAGCGCGGCCTTGGCCCGCGGTTCGCGCCAGGCGTACCGCAGGTGGCGCTGCATCACCGCGCCGGTCCGGCCGGCGGGCAGGAAGCCCCAGCCGCGCGAGCTCCGCACCCCGCGGGCCACCTCCAGGGTGGAGGAGTCGGCGGTGACCATCAGCTCCTGCAGGCTGCCGCGCCACCAGCGCAGCAGCAGCGCCAGCAGCACGGCGGCCGCGGCGAGCTGCAGCAGCGCCGCCCCGTACTCGCCGGCGCCGACGCTGCGGGGGGCGTCCGCGGCGCTGATCGGCGGGATCCGGCGCAGCACCGCGGCGATCGGCTTGAGCGGGCTGAGATCGATGTCCTGGCCCTGCTGACGGCCGAAGACGCTCTGCGAGCCGACGTTGGCGACCTGGACGAGCAGGGCGAAGGCCAGCCCGCCGAAGATCGCGAAGTCCTTGCCGCGCCGGCTGGAGAGCATCCGGGCGTTCCCGGCCGCGACCGCCCGGGAGAGCGTGACCAGGCAGAGCAGGGCGAGCGGCACGGCGATCACCGCGGTGGCGGCGGAGGCGCCGCCTGCGGCTCCGGAGAGCACCGCGGCGGTCACCAGCACCAGGCTGATCAGCGGGCCGGGCCCGATCAACGAGGCCAGCAGCGAGCCGCGCAGCAGCGGCCCGGGCCGCAGCGGCAGCATGGTGAGCCGGGTCGGGTCGGCGCTCTCGTCGCTGGAGAACAGGAACAGCGGCAGCGCGGCCCAGCCCAGGGTCAGCACGCCGAGCAGCATCACCCCGGTGTTCCCGGAGCCCTCGTAGCGCCCGTTGAGCATCGCCATGCCGAGGGCGATGAAGCCCGCGACGACCAGTCCGAGAACGCCGCCGACGATGTACACCGCCGCCCGGCCCCGGCTGCGCCGCAGTCCGTTGCGCAGCAGCCGCAGCTTGAGCGCCACCAGGGCGCGGACCACCGTCCGCCCGTCGGGGACCGTGGTGGGCGCGGCCGCAGTCACTGCCCGCCCCCGAGCTGCCCGCCGCCGAGCTGCCCGCCCCCGGCCCGGGTGCCGCCGAGCCAGCCGAGTGCCTGCCCGTCGTCCTCGCGGACGCCGATCAGCTCCAGGAACGCCTCGTGCAGGCTGCGCCCGCCCCGGACGGTGTCGAGCGGGCCGTGGGCGATCACCCGGCCCGCGTTGACCACCGCGACCCAGTCGCAGAGCTGCTCGACCAGCTCCATCACGTGGCTGGAGAAGACGACCGTGGAGCCGGCCGCCGCGTACCGCTTGAGTACGCCGCGGATGGTCTGGGCGGAGACCGGGTCGACGCCCTCGAAGGGCTCGTCCAGGAACAGCACGTCGGGGTTGTGCAGCAGCGCGGCCGCCAGCCCGATCTTCTTGCGCATGCCGGTGGAGTAGTCGGCGACCAGCTTGTCGGCGTCCCGGCCGAGGTCCAGGACGGCCAGCAGCTCCTCGGCCCGGCGGTCCACCTCGGCGCCGGGCAGGCCGCGCAGCCGTCCGGTGTACTGCAGCAGCTCGCGCCCGCTGAGCCGTTCGAACATCCGCAGGCCCTCGGGCAGGATGCCGATCCGGGCCTTGACCGTGACCGGGTCGGCCCACACGTCGGTGCCGTGGACCAGGACGGTGCCCTGGTCGGGCCGCAGCAGCCCGGTGGCCATCGACAGCGTGGTGGTCTTGCCGGCGCCGTTCGGGCCGACCAGCCCGATGAACGAGCCGGCCGGCAGCTCCAGGCTCAGCCCGGCCACGGCGGCCTGGGTGCCGAAGTGCTTCCACAGCCCCCGGATGCTGACGGCGGACGGGACGCCCGCCTCGGGGTGATCGGAGGACGGTGGTGCTGAGGCGTGCATCGCTGCCTTCTCTGCCGTGGTGGGTCGTGGCGGGTCCGCGGTGGTCCGGGGTGGGTCCGCGGTGGAGTGAGCCCCCGGGTTCAGCCTGTCACCGGCCGAACGGGCTGTCGCCCGAGTTGAGGATCCCCTGAGCGTGTCCGCCGAACGGGTGAGGCGCGCCGCCCCGGAGACCCTTCCCGACGGCTACTGGGCCGAATCGGCAACTACTCAGTTCGCCTGTTCGTCCTGCACTATGAGGAGCAGTGAGGGGACGCGGGGGTCCCGCGGTACCGGGAGGTGGCGGATGTCCGTTCAACCGTGGGGCGAACCCGGTCCCGGCCACAAGCACGGGCAGGGACACGGGCACGGGCAGGGTCACGGGTACGGCCACCGGCAGGTCGCCGGCTGGCAGCCGGCCCCGGCGCCGTCCCCGCAGTCCGCGATGCGGGCGGGCCACGCGGACCGGGACCGGACGGTCGACGTGCTGAAGGCCGCGTTTGCCGAGGGCCGGCTCTCCGTCCAGGAGTACGAGCAGCGCCACGAGGCGGTCGCCGCGGCCCAGACCTACGGCCAGCTGGCCGCGCTGGTGGCCGACCTGCCGTCCGGCCCGATGCCGGCGCCGTTGCAGGCCGCGCAGCCCGTCCCGGCGACCTTCCTGGTGCCGCCCCCGATGCCGCAGGCCCGGCCCACCAGTGCGCTGGCGGTGGTCTCCCTGGTGTGTGGCCTGATCGGCTTCCTGGCGCTGCCGGTGGTTCCCGCGGTGATCACCGGACACCTCGCCCGCAAGCAGATCCGCGAGCGCAACATGGACGGGGACTGGGCGGCCGTGCTGGGGCTGGTGCTCGGCTACATGGGCACCGCGTTCTGGACCCTGCTGATCCTGCTGGGCATCGCCTAGCACCCGCCGGCCGGTGAGGCCGGGCGCGGCCCGGTCCGCTCGGGCCGTTCCGGTGGCGGCCGGCCGGGGCGTGTGGTAGAGCGGGTGAAGACGGCCGGACACCGGACGGCCACGCGCGGGACACCCGCGTGACGCCCGGCCGAAGGCGACGACCTGCGGCGTTGCATTTGTTTTGACCGCGCCCCATGCGCTAGGTACGCTCTGACCTTGTGCCTGGGGTGTCCCCGGGTCCTTGTGCGTGCATGCACACCGGTCGCCGCGCCGAGCCGGAGCGCTTTCCAGCGCCCCGCGCGTAGAGCGCCGTCGCTGTACATCAGCCATGGGATTCCGTGCCGGAAAATGCCCAACACACCCGACCGCGTGGGTCGACCACGGGTGTCGTGTGCGAGGGAGACACCGCAGGTTAGTTCCACCAAGCCTTGGCACACAGAAAACGGAGAAACGGTGCCTACGATCCAGCAGCTGGTCCGAAAGGGCCGGCAGGACAAGGTCGAGAAGAACAAGACTCCCGCGCTGAAGGGCTCCCCGCAGCGCCGTGGGGTCTGCACGCGTGTGTACACGACCACCCCGAAGAAGCCGAACTCGGCGCTTCGCAAGGTCGCCCGTGTGCGCCTCACCAGCGGGATCGAGGTCACCGCTTACATCCCGGGCGAGGGCCACAACCTGCAGGAGCACTCCATCGTGCTGGTGCGCGGTGGTCGTGTGAAGGACCTTCCTGGTGTCCGCTACAAGATCATCCGCGGTTCGCTTGACACCCAGGGTGTCAAGAACCGCAAGCAGGCTCGCAGCCGCTACGGCGCCAAGAAGGAGAAGTAAGAATGCCTCGTAAGGGCCCCGCCCCGAAGCGCCCGGTCATCATCGACCCGGTTTACGGCTCCCCGGTCGTCACCCAGCTGGTCAACAAGATCCTGCTGCACGGCAAGCGCTCCACCGCCGAGCGGATCGTCTACGGCGCCCTCGAGGGCGTCCGCGACAAGACCGGCTCGGACCCGGTCGTCACGCTGAAGCGCGCGCTGGAGAACGTCAAGCCGGCCCTCGAGGTCAAGTCCCGCCGTGTCGGTGGCGCGACCTACCAGGTTCCGGTCGAGGTCCGTCCGGGCCGCGCCAGCACCCTGGCGCTGCGCTGGATGGTCGGTTACTCCCGCGCCCGTCGCGAGAAGACCATGACCGAGCGCCTGATGAACGAGATCCTCGACGCCAGCAACGGCCTGGGCGCTTCCGTGAAGCGTCGCGAGGACACCCACAAGATGGCCGAGTCCAACAAGGCCTTCGCGCACTACCGCTGGTAGTCCGTACCCCGTCACTAGACAGAGAGAGAACGAGCCACCATGGCTGCAACCTCCCTTGACCTCGCCAGGGTCCGCAACATCGGGATCATGGCGCACATCGACGCGGGCAAGACCACCACCACCGAGCGGATCCTGTTCTACACCGGTGTCTCGTACAAGATCGGTGAGGTCCACGATGGCGCTGCCACCATGGACTGGATGGAGCAGGAGCAGGAGCGCGGCATCACGATCACGTCGGCCGCGACGACCTGTCACTGGACGGTCGACGACGTCGACAACACCATCAACATCATCGACACCCCGGGTCACGTCGACTTCACCGTCGAGGTGGAGCGTTCGCTGCGCGTCCTCGACGGTGCCGTGACCGTGTTCGACGGTGTCGCCGGTGTCGAGCCCCAGTCCGAGACCGTGTGGCGGCAGGCTGACCGCTACGGCGTCCCGCGCATCTGCTTCATCAACAAGCTGGACCGCACGGGCGCGAACTTCTTCTTCTGCGTCGACACCATCGTGGAGCGCCTCGGCGCCACCCCGCTGGTCATGCAGCTCCCGATCGGTGCCGAGGCGGACTTCCAGGGCGTCGTCGACCTGGTCCGCATGAAGGCTCTGGTCTGGTCCGCCGAGGCCGCCAAGGGCGAGATGTACGACATCGTCGACATCCCGGCCGAGCTGCAGGAGCAGGCTGCGGAGTACCGCACCCAGCTGATCGACACGGTGTCGAACATCAGCGACGAGATCATGGAGCTCGCCCTCGAAGAGGCCGAGATCCCGGTCGAGCTGCTGCAGGACGTCATCCGCAAGGGCACCCTGAACTCGGACTTCACCCCGATCTTCTGCGGTACCGCCTTCAAGAACAAGGGCGTTCAGCCCCTGCTCGACGCGGTCGTCAAGTACCTGCCGTCGCCGCTGGACATCGGCTCCGTCGAGGGCACCAAGCCCAACGACGCCGAGGTCAAGATCTCCCGCAAGGCGTCGGACGACGAGCCGCTGGCCGCGCTGGCGTTCAAGATCATGTCCGACCCGCACCTGGGCAAGCTCACCTTCGTCCGGATCTACTCCGGTCGCCTGGAGTCCGGCACCTCGGTGCTGAACGCCGTGAAGGGCAAGAAGGAGCGCATCGGCAAGATCTACCGCATGCACGCGAACAAGCGTGAGGAGATCGAGTCGGTGGGCGCCGGCGACATCGTCGCCGTCATGGGCCTGAAGCAGACCACCACCGGTGAGACGCTGTCCGACGAGAAGAACGCGGTCATCCTGGAGTCCATGGACTTCCCGGCCCCGGTCATCCGCGTCGCGATCGAGCCCAAGTCCAAGGGTGACCAGGAGAAGCTGGGTGTCGCCATCCAGCGTCTCGCCGAGGAGGACCCGTCCTTCCAGGTCAACACGGACGAGGAGACCGGCCAGACCATCATCGCGGGTATGGGCGAGCTGCACCTCGAGGTGCTGGTCGACCGTATGAAGCGTGAGTTCAAGGTCGAGGCCAACGTCGGCAAGCCGCAGGTCGCGTACCGCGAGACGATCCGTCAGGCCGTCGAGCGCATCGACTACACCCACAAGAAGCAGACCGGTGGTTCCGGTCAGTTCGCCAAGGTGCAGATCGCGATCGAGCCGCTCGAGCAGGCCGAGGGCTACGAGTTCGTCAACAAGGTCACCGGTGGCCGCGTGCCGCGGGAGTACATCCCGTCGGTCGACGCCGGTTGCCAGGAGGCCATGGAGTTCGGCATCCTCGCCGGCTACCCGCTGCAGGGTGTCCGGGTGAGCCTGCTCGACGGTCAGGCGCACGACGTCGACTCCTCCGAGCTCGCGTTCAAGATCGCCGGTTCGATGGCCTTCAAGGAAGGCGCGAAGAAGGCCAAGCCGGTCCTTCTCGAGCCGATGATGGCCGTCGAGGTCACCACGCCCGAGGACTACATGGGCGACGTGATCGGCGACATCAACTCTCGTCGTGGCCAGATCCGGTCCATGGACGAGCGTCACGGTGCCCGCGTCGTCACGGCGCTGGTGCCCCTCTCCGAGATGTTCGGCTACGTCGGTGACCTGCGCAGCAAGACCTCTGGTCGCGCCAGCTACTCGATGCAGTTCGACTCGTACGCCGAGGTCCCCAAGGCCGTGGCCGAGGAGATCATCGCTAAGTCCAAGGGCGAGTAGGTCCGGCTCCGCCGGTCCGGGATCAGTCCGACATTCGGGCTGATTTCGACCCCTTAGGCTATGAGGAGCGACTCGGGAGGATCCAGGCGGATCCTCCCGGGGCCTCCGGCCCCCACCCGCGGGACGGTACGCGGTGCTTCCGGCACCGCGGACCAAGCCCGATACAAGACCAACTGACGTCAGCACGGCGTACAGGATCTGTCCTCAGGAGGACTGCAGTGGCGAAGGCGAAGTTCGAGCGGACGAAGCCCCACGTCAACATCGGCACCATCGGTCACATCGACCACGGTAAGACGACCCTTACCGCGGCCATCACCAAGGTGCTGCACGACGCGTACCCGGAGATCAACCCCTTCACGCCGTTCGACCAGATCGACAAGGCGCCGGAGGAGCGGCAGCGCGGTATCACCATCTCGATCGCGCACGTCGAGTACCAGACCGAGGCGCGTCACTACGCCCACGTCGACTGCCCGGGTCACGCGGACTACATCAAGAACATGATCACCGGTGCGGCCCAGATGGACGGTGCGATCCTCGTCGTCGCCGCCACCGACGGCCCGATGCCGCAGACCAAGGAGCACGTCCTCCTGGCCCGCCAGGTCGGCGTCCCCTACATCGTCGTCGCCCTGAACAAGGCCGACATGGTGGACGACGAGGAGATCCTGGAGCTCGTCGAGCTCGAGGTCCGTGAGCTCCTCTCCGAGTACGAGTTCCCGGGCGACGACCTGCCGGTCGTCCGCGTCTCCGCGCTGAAGGCGCTGGAGGGCGACAAGGAGTGGGGCGAGAAGCTCCTCGGCCTCATGCACGCGGTCGACGAGAGCATCCCGACCCCGGCCCGCGCCGTGGACCAGCCGTTCCTGATGCCGATCGAGGACGTCTTCACGATCACCGGTCGTGGCACCGTCGTCACCGGTCGTATCGAGCGTGGCATCCTCAAGGTCAACGAGACTGTCGACATCATCGGCATCAAGGAGACCAAGACCACCACCACGGTCACCGGCATCGAGATGTTCCGCAAGCTGCTCGACGAGGGCCAGGCCGGCGAGAACGTCGGTCTGCTCCTCCGTGGCATCAAGCGCGAGGACGTCGAGCGCGGCCAGGTCATCATCAAGCCGGGTTCGGTCACGCCGCACACCGACTTCGAGGCCCAGTCCTACATCCTGTCGAAGGACGAGGGTGGCCGCCACACCCCGTTCTTCAACAACTACCGCCCGCAGTTCTACTTCCGTACCACGGACGTGACCGGCGTCGTGACCCTCCCCGAGGGCACCGAGATGGTCATGCCGGGCGACAACACCGCCATGACGGTCGCGCTGATCCAGCCGATCGCCATGGAGGAGGGCCTGAAGTTCGCCATCCGTGAGGGTGGCCGCACCGTCGGCGCCGGCCAGGTCACCAAGATCATCAAGTAATTGACGATCTGACCTGCCTGCCCCGTACAGGCTGAGTCCGAAGGGCCCCGCGCACCGCACGGTGCGCGGGGCCCTTCGGCCTTCACGGGGCGCTCATGGGAGCGGTGCCGCCTTTCACGGGCCGCTCATCGCCGACTGTTATGGTCGGGCCACCAACAAGCCCCCGCCGTCGCGGAAAGTGGGATCCAACGCATGTCAACGGCACCGCTGTTGTCGGTCGTGATGCCGATCTACAACGAGCAGGAGGCGCTCCCGCTGACCGTCGAACGGCTGCGGCCGATCCTCGACGGGCTCGGCGTGACCTACGAGGTGGTCGGCGTCGACGACGGCAGCACCGACGCGACCCCGGTGCTGATGCAGAAGATCCACCAGGACTGGCCGGAGTTCCGCATCGTCCGCTTCGCCCGCAACTCCGGGCACCAGGCCGCCCTCACCGCCGGCATCCACCGGGCCTTCGGCGACTACGTCGTCTCCATCGACGCCGACCTGCAGGACCCGCCGGAGAAGATCCCCGAGATGCTGGAGCTCGCCCGCGAGCAGGGCCTCGACATCGTCTACGGCGTCCGCGGCGACCGCGGCACCGACACCTTCTTCAAGCGGCACACGGCCGGCGCGTACTACTGGCTGATGCGCAAGCTGGTCGGCCAGCGGATGCCCAACCAGGCCGGCGACTACCGGCTGCTCAGCCGGGCCGCGGTGAACGCGCTCAAGGCGATGCCCGAGCACCAGCCGGTCTACCGGCTGCTGGTGCCGTGGCTGGGCTTCCCCAGCGGCGAGGTGGTGTACGTGCGGGAGGAGCGGGTCGCGGGCAGCACCCACTACCCGCTGTCCAAGATGGTCCGGCTGGCGCTGGACAGCGTCACCAACTTCTCCGCGTCGCCGCTGCGGCTGGCCACCTGGCTCGGGCTGTTCAGCTTCCTGGTCTGCATCGCGCTGGCGCTCTACACCACGGTCGCGTACGCGGTCGGCTCGACCGTGCCCGGCTGGTCCTCGCTGTTCATAGGGATGCTGTTCATCGGCGCCGTCCAGCTGGTCTGCGTCGGGCTGCTCGGTGAGTACGTCGGCCGGATCTACTCGGCGGTCCAGGCCCGGCCCGCCTACTTCGTCGGCTACGACTCCGCCGAGGAGCGGGACCGGTACGGTACGGGCGAGTGAACGAGATCCTCTCCGCCGACCGGGGCGAGCACGACGAGCACGGCGAACACCGCGAGCAGCACGGCCGGGACGGGACCGACGCGGCGGCCGCCGCCGGCCCGCGAACGGTCCGGCGGCAGCTGCCGTCCTTCCTGGTCATCGGGGTGCTGAGCACCCTCTTCTACCTGACGCTGTTCGTCACCCTGCGGCTGGTCGCCTCGTCCCAGGTGGCCAACCTGGTCGCGCTGGCCGTCAGCGCGGTGGCCAACACTGCGGCCAACCGCCGCTTCACCTTCGGCATCACCGGCTCGGACGGCGTGGTGCGCCACCAGCTCCAGGGCGCGGTCGCGTTCCTGATCGGCCTCGGCCTCAGCAGCGGTGCCCTTGCGCTGCTCGGCGCGGCCGTGCCGCACGCCTCCCGGATGGTGGAGGTGGCCGGGCTCGTGGTGGCGAACGGTCTCGCCACCGTGGCCCGGTTCGTCCTCCTCAAGCTGTGGGTCTTCAGGAAGCGCTGACCGCGGCGAGCCGCTCCTGCCCCGCGGCCTCGGCCCGGCGGCCGGTGCTGGTCCAGGCCCAGATCCCGAGCACCACGCAGCCGGCCGCACCGGTCAGCAGCGCCGTCGCCGAGCCCGCCGGCGGGTGCCAGGTGCCGGACAGCGGGTTGAGCGGGGTGTGGTCCACCGAGGTCCCGACGCCGGCCTGCCAGCGGATCATGGTGTAGCCCAGGAAGGCGAGCTGCAGCGGCAGCACCACCAGCGCGACCGTGCGGACCAGCGAGGCGGACCTGGCAGCGTCGAGCTTGCTCCGCTGGCCGAGGACGAAGGCCGCGAGCAGGGGGACACCGACGGCGACCGGCAGCATGTACCGGCCCTGCCCGGCGAAGCCGACCTTGTGAGCCGCGAGCGCGTCGGAGAGCGTGATCACCGCGAACGGGGCGAGGAAGAACGCGAACAGCCGCCAGCGGTCGCTCCAGGCGCCGAACGCGAGCGCGGGCAGCACCAGGCAGCCGATGGCCATGAACCACAGGTAGTAGGCCGTTCCGGGCAGGTGCGTGTCGAGCCAGGACGGCACGCCGACCAACTCGATGAAGTACTCGGGCCAGCGCACGATCACCTCGTGCCGGATCGCCTTGGGCACGGTGATGCCCGGTGGCACCTGGACGGCCATCATCTCCGAGGCCTTCATGGCGACGGTCCACAGAGCCCCTGCCGCGCCGCTGACCGCCAGGGCCGCCGCCGCCCACCACGCGGGCCGGAAGCGCAGCAACTGCTTCAGGCGCTCCCGCTTGGCCGGGATCAGCATGATGCCGAGGATCGCCACGCACCAGACCGGCCCGAGCGCGCGGAGCGTCATGACCACCGAGCCGGCGATCCCGATCTGGACCAGGGCCGCGCGGCGGACCGGCTGCTCCGGGTCCAGCATGGTCGGGATGAGGGCCGCGATCAGTGCCACACCGGCCGCGATCTCGAAGCCGTTGGGGTTGATCGAGCCCGACAGGTGCAGGGTGATCGGGGTCACCGCGACCAGGAGGCCGGCCGCCGCGAGCCGGTGCCTGGTCCAGGCGACCAGAGCGTGCGCGGCGGAGGCGAGCAGCGCCGAGACCAGGGCCGCGCTGATCAGCCGTCCCAGGGTCAGGCCCAGCCAGTTCGGCCAGATCGCCATCGGCCAGCCGACGAGGGCGTAGTAGACGGGGTTGTACCGGCCGGCCCGGGTCGCCACCCGCTCGATCGTCCGGTCACCGCCGGGGGGCTGGGCACAGGCCGCCGACTTGGAGGCGTCGAACCACCAGCACTGGTCCCGGACGATCGAGGCCGGCACGTGCTGGAAGGCGCCGGTGCCGCCGCCCGCGGCCTCGGGCTTCGGTGCGAACTCACCCCGGGCCACGCCGACCGCGCGGATGATGTGTTCCCGTTCGTCCGGGCTCGCGTCGTAGGGGGATGCCAGGACCCAGCCCGCGCAGACGAGGAAGAAACCGATGAAAGCGGTCCACCAGGTGCGTCGGAACAGCAGGCGGCCCGGGCGGGTGAAGCTGCCGTCGGATCTCTTCGTGGGGGGGACGGACGGCGTGTTCACCGCGGGAGAGTAAGAGGACACCCGACCAACATATCGGGTACGAGGAGCCCTTCCTTCGGACACCAGTATGCCGAGGCTTCCCCCGCCCCTTACGATTCCCCCGTGACTTCACTGGATTTGCCCGCGGAAGCGTCCGAGACCTCCGCGAAGGGCCGCGTTGCCGGACTTCTGGGCCATAGCGCCGTGCGGTTCCTGGCCAGCGGCGTCACCAGCACCGTGATGGACATGGGGACGCTGTACGTGCTGCACGGCGTGCTGCGTCTGCCGCTGGCCCTGTCCACGCTCGCCGGGGTGCTGGCCGGATTCACCGTCAACTTCCTGCTCAACCGGATTTGGGCGTTCGGCAGCTCGTCCCCGGTCGGCAAGCAGACCGTGCGCTACATGCTGCTCGCGTCCGCGAACTGGATCAGCACGGTCCTTCTGGTGGGCGGGCTCGTCAAGCTCGGATTGTTCTACCTGCTGGCCCGGGCCATCCCCTTGGTGATCCTGTCGGTGGTGAACTACTTCGGCTACAAGTACTGGGTGTTCCGGGACAAATGACCTGACGACGAAGGCCCGGCCGGATTCCTCCGGCCGGGCCTTCGCGCGTCCCGCGCGGGACGGCGGTGCTACTGGGTGCGCAGGCTCTCGGTGAAGGCCTTGCAGGTCTCGTACGTCGGCAGCAGGCCGGAGGAGATCGCCTCCGCCAGCGACGGCGCGGCCTCGTCCCGGGCCGACAGCAGCGGCTCGTCGGCCGGCCACTCGATGCCCAGGTCGGGGTCGAGCGGGTGGACCGAGTGCTCGCCGGTCGGGTTGTACGTCTCGGAGCAGAGGTACGAGAGCGTGGCGTCGTCGCTCAGCGCGCAGAACCCGTGGCCGAGGCCCTCCGGGATGTAGACCGCGCGGCGCTCCACGTCGTCGAGCCGGACGCCCTCCCAGCGGCCGAAGGTCGGCGAGCCGACCCGCAGGTCCACGATGACGTCGAGCACGGCGCCGCGCACGCAGGTCACGTACTTGGCCTGGCCGGGCGGCACGTCGGCGAAGTGGATGCCGCGGACGACGCCGCGCGAGGAGACCGACAGGTTGGCCTGGGCCAGCCGCAGCGGGTGGCCGACGACCTCGGCGAGCCGGTCGAAGCGGTACCACTCGGTGAACATGCCGCGCGGGTCACCGTGCAGCTGGGGGGTGATCTCGATCAGGCCCTCGATGCTCAGTTCCTGGAACTTCACCGGGCGTCCTCCTCGTCAAGCAGGGCCAGCAGGTACTGTCCGTAGCCGCTCTTCAGCAGCGGCTGGGCGAGCTCCCGCAGCTGCCCGGAGTCGATCAGGCCGGCCCGCCAGGCGGCCTCCTCGATGCAGCCGATCTTGAAGCCCTGGCGCTCCTCGATGACCCGGACGAACTCCGAGGCCTGCACCATCGAGACGAAGGTGCCGGTGTCCAGCCAGGCGGTGCCGCGGTCCAGGATGGTGACGTTGAGCTCGCCCTTGCGCAGGTACGCGTCGTTGACCGCGGTGATCTCCAGCTCGCCGCGCGCGCTGGGCTTCAGGCCGCGGGCGATCTCCACGACCTGGTTGTCGTAGAAGTAGAGGCCGGGGACGGCGTAGCGGGACTTGGGCTTCTCGGGCTTCTCCTCGATGGAGATCGCCTGGCCGTGCTCGTCGAACTCGACCACGCCGTACGCCGTCGGGTCGGCCACCGGGTAGGCGAAGACCCGGCCGCCGGGGGCGTCGGTGTGCTCGGCGAGACGGGTGCCGAGGCCGCTGCCGTGGAAGATGTTGTCGCCGAGGATGAGGGCGACCGATTCGTCGCCGATGAAGTCCGCGCCGAGGACGAAGGCCTGGGCGATGCCCTCGGGCTTCTCCTGGACGGCGTACTCCAGCTTGAGGCCGAGCTGCGAGCCGTCGCCCAGCAGGCGCTCGAACTGCTCGCGGTCGGCGGGGGTGGTGATGATCAGGATCTCGCTGATGCCCGCCATCACCAGGGTGGACAGCGGGTAGTAGATCATCGGCTTGTCGAAGACCGGGAGCAGCTGCTTCGAGACCGCGCGAGTGAGGGGCCACAGGCGCGAGCCGGTCCCGCCGGCCAGGAGGATTCCACGCATGCGAGCAGCTTAAGTGAGAGCCGTGTACGCCCTGTCCCGGGCCGTACCTAGGGGCCGAGCGGCGACGGTAGACTACGCGCATTATGCGCATCCTCGTTACCGGCGGCGCCGGATTCATCGGTTCGGAGTTCGTCCGTCAGCTCCTCGGAGCGGACGAGAGCGCCCGGATCACGGTCTTCGACAAACTCACCTACTCGGGCGTCCTGGAGAACCTGGCCCCGGTGGCCGGCCACCAGGGTTACACCTTCATCCAGGGCGACATCTGCGACGCGGACGCCGTCGACCAGGTCATGCCGGGCCACGACGTGGTGGTGCACTTCGCCGCCGAGTCGCACGTGGACCGCTCGATCGCGGGCGCGGGCCCCTTCGTCGTCACCAACGTGCTCGGCACCCAGGTCCTGCTGGACTCGGCCCGCAAGCACGGTGTCGCCCGCTTCGTCCACGTGTCCACCGACGAGGTCTACGGCTCCATCACCGAGGGCTCCTGGACCGAGTCCTGGCCGCTGGCCCCGAACTCCCCCTACTCGGCCTCCAAGGCCGGCTCCGACCTGCTCGCGCTGGCGTACCACCGCACCCACGGCATGGACGTCGTGGTCACCCGCTGCTCCAACAACTACGGGCACTACCAGTTCCCGGAGAAGGTCATCCCGCTGTTCACCACCAACCTGATCGACGGCAAGAAGGTGCCGCTGTACGGCAACGGTGGCAACATCCGCGACTGGCTGCACGTCTCGGACCACTGCCGGGGCATCGAGCTGGTCATGCGCGGCGGCCGCGCCGGTGAGGTCTACAACATCGGCGGCGGCACCGAGGTCACCAACAAGGAGCTGACCGGCCTGCTGCTCGAGGCCGCCGGCGCCGGCTGGGACATGGTCGAGTACGTCGAGGACCGCAAGGGCCACGACCTGCGCTACTCCCTGGACATCAGCAAGATCGGCGAGGAGCTCGGTTACGAGCCGCAGGTGTCCTTCCCGGACGGCCTCGCCGCGACTATCGCCTGGTACCGCGAGAACCGCGCCTGGTGGGAGCCCCTGAAGCAGAAGGCGGCCCTGGAGAAGTGACCGCGAACGCCGCCGGCCCGGTGCGCTGGCTGGTCACCGGCGCGGCCGGGATGCTCGGGCAGGACCTGCTGTCGGTGCTGTCCGCCGACCCGACCGCCGAGGTCACCGCGCTGCGCCGGGCCGACCTCGACATCACCGACGCGGCGGCCGTGCAGGCCGCCGTCGAGGGCCACGACATCGTGGTCAACTGCGCCGCGTGGACGGACGTCGACGGTGCGGAGGCCTCGGAGGAGGCCGCCACCGCCGTCAACGGCACCGGTGTGCGCCACCTCGCGGCGGCCTGCGCCAAGACCGGCGCCCGGCTGCTGCACGTCTCGACCGACTACGTGCTGCCGGGCGACGCGACCGAGCCCTGCCCGGAGGACGCCCCGACCGCGCCGGTCAACGCGTACGGCCGCGGCAAGCTGGTGGGGGAGCGGGCCGTCGCGGAGCTGCTCCCCGAGCACGGCTACGTCGTGCGCACCGCCTGGCTGTACGGCGAGCACGGCCCGAACTTCGTGGCCACCATGCTCAAGCTGGCCGCCCAGCGGGACACCCTGGACGTGGTGGACGACCAGCACGGCCAGCCGACCTGGTCGTACGCGCTGGCCGGCCGCCTGGTCGAGCTCGGCCGCGCCGCGCTCGCCGGGCGGGCCCCGGGAGGGGTCTACCACGGCACCGCGAGCGGCCGGACCACCTGGTGCGGGCTGGCCCGCGAGACCTACGCGCTGAGCGGGCTGGACCCGGAGCGGATCCGTCCGACCACCTCGGAGGCGTTCGTCCGCCCGGCCGTCCGCCCCGCCTTCAGCGTGCTGGGCCACGACCGCTGGGCCGACGCCGGCCTGGCGCCGCTGCCCGAGTGGCGGGCCATGCTGGCCGAAGCCCTGGAGCGCCCGGCCTTCCGGGCGCTGCGCACCGCGGCGGAGCGGTGAGCGGCGTGCTCGGCCGGCTGACGCGCGCGCTGCCGCCGGGACTGCTGGCGGTCGGCGTGGGGACGGTCACCCTCGGGGTGGCCTCGTACGCGCACCTCGCGGTGGCCGGGCACGCCCTCGACCGCGAGTCGCTCGCCGAGGTCTCCGTGCTGTGGACCATGGCGATGTCCTTCGCGCTCGGGCTGTTCTTCCCGGTCGAGCAGGAGCTGACCCGGGTCATCGCGGCCCGGGCCGCCCGGGGCGAGGGCGCGGCCCCGGTGCTGCGCAAGGCGGCCGTGCTGACCGGCGGGCTGCTGCTGGCGGTCCTGATCGGGCTCGGGGCGTTCTCCCGGCAGCTCGCGGACGTGTTCTTCCACGGCGACCGGAGCCTGGTGGTGGTGCTGGCCGCCGCCTTCGTCGGCCCGGCCGCCTGCTACCTGACCCGCGGGGTGCTGGCCGGCCTCGGGCACTTCGGTGCGTACGGCCTCCAGCTCGGCCTGGACGGCGTCCTGCGGATCGTCTTCTCGATCGGCCTGCTGGTGGCGGGCGTGCACTCGGCGCTCGCGTACAGCCTGATCCTGGCCGTCTCCCCGGTGCTGGCCATGCTGGTCAGCCTGCCGCGGACGCTGCGGATCGCACTGCCCGGGCCGGCCATCGGCTGGCGGGAGCTGTGCAGCGGCCTGGGCATGCTGACCGTCTCGTTCCTGCTGGCGCAGTTCGTCGCCAACGCGGCCGTGCTCAGCATCCAGGTGCTGGCGCCGTCGCAGGCCGTCCTGGTCGGCGCGTTCACCGGCGCGATGGTGCTCAGCCGGGTCCCGCTGTTCGTCTTCGGCGCCCTGCAGGCCTCGCTGATGTCGGGGCTGTCGACGGCCGTGGCGACCGGCGACCGGGCCGGGTTCCGTAAACTCCTCACCAAGACCTGTGGCATGGTGGCGGCCCTCGGCCTCCTCGGCGGAGTGCCCGCCGTGGTCCTGGGGCCATGGGTGATTCACGTCGCGTTCAACGCGGACCGGCATGCTCTGGGCCCGGTGGACTTCCTCTGGCTCTCGGTGGGCACGCTCGCCTACCTGCTCGCCACGGTGGTCGGCCAGGCGGTCATCGCCCGCGGCCACCACCGCCGGCAGCTGCTCGGATGGGTGCTCGGCACCGCCGCGCTGCTGCTGGTGACCTGCCTGCCGGGCGCCCCGGCGACCCGGGTCGAGGCCGCGTACACCGTCGGCCCGCTGGTGGTGCTGGTGTTCATGTTGCTGGCGCTGCGCGGCGGCGGTAGCGTGCGCGGCGCCGAGGCCGACGTACCGCGAGTGACGGTCTCCGCGGGTTGATCGCAGTGTCACCACCGTTCCCCCGGAGACGTGCCGTCATTTCGGCATCTCTACTATGTGCCTCACCCACGCGAGAAAGGCGAGATCCATCGTGCAGCTGAGTGTGCTGACTTCGATCACCGGCGTGCTGGTGCTCGTGTGGATCCTGGAGCTGCTGCGTCGTCAGCAACTCCGGGAGAAGTACGCGGCGCTCTGGCTCGGCATCGGTCTGGTGGTCGCGCCGCTGGGCTTCTTCCCGCGGCTCCTGGACTCGACCGCACGGCGGCTGGGGGTGGCCTCCGGCGTGAGCCTCGTGCTGTTCGCCGGCTTCCTGCTGGTCCTGCTGGTCTGTGTGCACCTCAGCTGGGAGACCAGCCGTCTCGAGGCGGAGACCCGCACCCTGGCCGAGGACGTCGCGATGATGCGCGCCCACCTCGCCGAGCACCACGACTTCCCGATTGCGCGCACGGGCAACGGCGCGATTGACCCCGAGGTGAAGGCATGATCGACGGCAAGCGGGTACTGATCATCCTCCCCGCCTGGAACGAGGCGGACGGTCTGCCCAAGATCCTCCGCGAGATCCAGCAGAAGCTCCCCGGCGTCGACACCCTGGTCGTCGACGACGGCTCGACCGACAGCACCGCCGCCGTCGCCGCCGCCTACGGCTCCAAGGTCGCGCAGCTGCCGTACAACCTCGGTGTCGGCGGCGCGATGCGCTTCGGCTACCGCTACGCGCACCTGCACGACTACGACGTGGCGATCCAGTGCGACGCCGACGGCCAGCACGACCCGGCCTACGTGCCCGCGCTGCTGGAGAAGCTCCGCAGCGAGGCGGACCTGGTCATCGGCGCCCGCTTCGCCGGCGAGGGCTCGTACAAGGTGCGCGGGCCGCGCGCCTGGGCGATGAAGCTGCTCTCGGTGGTGCTGTCGCGGGTCGCCAAGACCCGGCTGACCGACACCACCTCGGGCTTCAAGGCCTGCAACAAGCCGATGATCGAGTTCTTCTCGCACTGGTACCCGGTCGAGTACCTGGGCGACACCATCGAGAGTATGGTCGGCGCCGCCCGCTGCGGCTTCGTCATCCGCCAGGTCCCGGTCGCGATGCGCGAGCGGACCACGGGCACGCCCTCCGCCTCCCCGATCAAGGCGACGATCTACCTGGCCCGGGCCGGTCTGGTCCTGCTGCTCGCCCTCATCCGCCGCATGCCGGCGAACGTGAAGGCCATCGAGCCCGCCACCCGTACCGCCGCTCGTCGGCCCGAGCTCATTGGCAAGGTCTAGGTCCTGCAGATGTCCCGTTTCGAGATCCTGATGCCGTACTACGGCGACGTCCGGCTGATGCAGGACGCCGTCCGCAGCGTGCTGGCCCAGGACGGGGACGACTGGCGCCTCACGGTCGTCGACGACGGCAAGGAACCGGACGTTCCGGGCTGGTTCGAGTCGCTCGCCGACCCCCGGGTGCGGTACTTCCGCAACGAGAACAACCTCGGCGTCAGCGGCAACTTCAACCGCTGCGTCCAACTCGCCGAGTACGACTACCTCGTGCTCATGGGCTGCGACGACCTGATGCACCCCAACTACCTCCGGGTGGCCAGGGAGGCGCTGCGGCGCTTCCCCGAGGCGGGCATGGTGCAGCCGGGCGTGCAGGTCATAGGGGCGGACGGGCAGCCGGCGAACAGCCTCGCGGACACCGTCAAGCGCAAGCTGTACGCGCCGAAGAACCCCGGGCCGGTCCTGATGTCTGGCGAGCCGCTGGCGATGAGCCTGATGCGCGGTGACTGGCTGTACTTCCCGTCGATCTGCTGGCGGACCAAGGACATCCAGAGCACCAGCTTCCGGTCGGATCTTGGGGTCATCCAGGACCTCGCGATCATCGTCGACCTGCTGCTCGCGAACGTCTCGCTGGCGGTCATGACCGAGGTGTGCTTCAGCTACCGGCGGCACGCGGTCAGCGAGTCCTCGGTGACGGCCTTCACCGGCAAGCGGTTCGAGGAGGCCCGCCGCTTCTTCCGGGAGACGGGCAACCGGCTGGACGCCCACGGCTGGCACCGCGCCGCCGCCATCTCGCGCCGCTACGTCTCCTCCCGGCTGCACGCCATCAGCATGATCCCCGCGGCCGGCCGCAAGGCGGGCCTGCGGGGGGTCGGGGCGATGCTCAGCCACGTGGCCGGCCGCCGGGCCTGACCCGGCCGGCCGCTCCCCGGTCCCAGGACCCGGAAACGACACGGGCCCGGTACGCGAACCGCGTACCGGGCCCGGTTCCGTTTCCGGGGGCCGGTCAGGTGGAGAGCTGGGAGAGCGGCCGTACCGGCGGGGCGGCCGGCGGCTGCTCGCGCGGCGGCTTGCGCAGGCCGAGGTCCTTCAGCTTGAGGGCGGGCTTCTCCACGGCGTGCCAGGAGCAGAACGCGGCGGTGACCGAGAGCGCCACCGAGGCCGCGGTGTACGCCCAGTAGCCGTGCTTGTTGACGCCCCAGAGCGACAGGCACTGCTGGATCGGGAACGCGTAGATGTACACGCCGTAGGAGAGGTCGACCTTGGTGCCGACCTTGGTCAGCGGGCCGGGCATCCGGCAGGCGAGCCAGATCAGCAGGTAGGCGAAGGCGGGCAGGCCGAAGACGGTGAAGCCGCCGTACCGGGCGCTGCCGAGGAAGACGACGGCGGCCAGGACGCCGAGCACGTCGTTGATCGGCAGGCGCTCCTTGTAGAGCTCCGCGACCGCGCCGAGGCCGAACATGACGACCAGCGGGATCAACATGTCCATGCTGATTCCGCCCAGGAAGGGCAGCTGCCACCCGGTGAGCCCGGCCGGCGCGTACTCGGGGGCGCGCAGCAGGTGGAAGCCCCACGCCAGGTGGACCATGTACGCGTAGAGCCCGAGGACCGTCAGGGCGACGGCCCACCGCGCGCGCCGCAGCACGCCGACCGCGGCCAGCGAGACCACCATCAGGTAGCAGAGGACCTCGTACGCGAGCGACCAGACCGAGCCGTTGAAGGCGGTGGGGTGCGGGACGTGGTCGAGCAGCCCGGATATCCCCCACTGGTAGACGCCGATCGACCAGTTGGCCTGGAGGTAGGCCAGCGGGCCCTGCGGGTGCGACCAGAAGCCCGCCAGCCGGCCCTGGTGGTACGCCACGACCGGGGCGACCACGAGGGCGGTCAGCAGCAGGCAGGCCCAGAGGCCGGGGAGGATGCGGATGGCGCGGTTCCACAGGAAGCGCGCCGGGCTCAGCCGCATGCCGCTGCGCGTGATCAGCAGGCCGGACAGCACGAAGAAGCCGCTCACCGCGATCGCGCCGACGTTGGTCTGGCCGCGGCTCTCCAGCAGGCCGAGGTCGGGCTTGCCCATCCCGAGCGGCATCGCGTGGGCGAAGATCACCGCGAGGGCGAGCACCAGCCGCAGCAGGCCGAAGCCGTTCTTCCGGCCGAGGGCCTCCGCGAGCGGCGGACTTGCCGTCAGGACCGACCTTTTGCGTGCAGAGCGAGACATGGGCGGGAGACTCCGGGCCGGTGGTCGTGGAGGGGGAGGGGACTGCGCGGTGCTCACCATATCCGCACGGGTTCGGGGGATCGCGGTCGGCGGAAGGCCGGGCGGCCGGTCGGACGACTCGCGGTGGCGCGCTCCAGGGGTGCGGTTACGATGAGTCGCGCGAAGAGTGTGATATGGGAGCGGCCCGTCGATCCGGACGAGGCGAATCCGGGTGCTGTCTTCGAACCCGGGTGTGAGTGCTTCGCGTTGATTGTTAGCGTGACCTTCACAACCGGCCGGGCGGTAGCCGGAGCCGGACCATCCAGGGGAAGAGTCGGAGTTCAGTGCGTAGTCCAGCAAAGGCCGTCGAGGCGCAGCCCGATGACCTCGAGCAGACCAGACCGACCGACGCCCGCGGGGGGAGCGACCCGGTCCTCCGGATCAAGGCGTGGGCCCTGCGGGCCGCCACCCACCGGAGGTTCTGGCCGTCCGTCCTGATCGGGGGCTACCTGGCCCAGTTGCTCTTCCGGCTGTACCTGGTCCGGCACCTGAGCTACCCGTCGGTGCACGCCGACGAGGACTCCTACCTCGTCCTCGCGCGGGTGCTGGCGGGCCGGTCGACCACCGAGATGCCGATCGGCGTGGTGATCCCCGGCGGCTACCCGCTGCTGATATCCCCGGCCCTGCGGGTCACCGACGACCCGGTGCTGGCGTACCACCTGATCATGGGCATCAACGCGGTGCTCAACGCGCTGGTCCTGCCGCTCGCCTACGTCGCCCTGCGCCGGCTGGGCCTGCGCCGGATGCTGGCGTACGGCTTCGCCTTCGCCACCGCGCTGCTGCCCCCGGTGATCTTCTACTCGCAGTTCGTCATGTCCGACGCGGTGCTCCCGGTGCTGGCGCTGTGCTGGGTGATCTGCATGCACGGCTGGCTCTCCGAGGAGACCGCGAAGCGGCGGTACTGGTACGCCGCGGGCATGTCCGCCGCCGCGGCGTACTCGATGGCCACGCACGACCGCGGCGCCGTGATCGTCGCGCTGACCGGTCTGGTCATCGTGCTGGCGCTGGTCTTCCGCTGGGCGCCGTGGCGCACCGGCGTGGTCGCCCTGGTGGTGCTCGGCGCGGGCGCCGCCGCGGCGAAGGTGATGGCCGCCTGGCTGCTCAAGCAGTTCACGGTGCCGGACAGCAGCGTCGGCACCCAGGCGATCGACGCCTTCACCAACCCCGAGCTGCTGGGCCGCACCCTGGCCCGTGCGCTCGGCCAGATCTGGTACCTGATCGTCTCCACCTGGGGCATGGCCGGCCTGGCCGTCGCGGTCTGCCTGTTCGGGCTGTTCAGCGGCCGGATACCCCGGGCCTCCCGGGTGGTCGGCGCGGTGATGGTCGCGCTGATGTGCGGTGTCGCGCTGGCTTCCGCGGCCGCGCTGCCGGAGGACGGCCGGATCGACAACTGGGTGTACGCCCGCTACCTCGCGCTGCTGGTGCCGGCGATGTTCGTGACCGGCGCGGCCGTGCTGACCAGGCTGAGGCTCCGGCAGGTCGGTTACCTGATCCTGGGCGCCCTGGGCGTCACGGCGCTCTGCTACGTGGTGGTCACCCAGTACGCGAGCTGGCGCCTCTACAAGCAGGTCTTCATCGGCTGGTCGATGCCGGACACCTCGTTCCTGACCGCCAACTGGAGCGGCCTGCAGATGGCCCGGGCGACCGTCGCGGCCTTCGCGCTGCTGCTGGTCGGCTACCTGTTCCGGATCACCGCCGGGCGCAAGGGCCTCTGGGCGGTCGCCGTCTCGCTGGTCCTGTTCGCCGGCTTCGCGACCGCGACGATCACCGAGCGGGTCTCCTACTCGCACTCCAACTACCGCAAGCCCGAGGCGACCGGCTTCACCAAGGAGGCCGGGATCAAGCGCGGCGACAACCTGGTGATCGCCTGGGACATGGAGTGGGGCCTGCGGATGGCGCAGACCTACGAGATCTTCCCGGGCCGGGTCTGGTACAAGGACCCGCGCTGGCAGGAGGTGCCCGCGGAGGCGACGGCGATCGTCACCCCGCTGGCGGCCGAGGGCAAGGCCGCGGAGTCGTACTGGCCGAACCGCCCGAACGAGTGGTACGTGGCCAAGGAGAGCAAGAAGAGCGGCTGGATCGTCTGGCGCAAGCACTGACCAGCAGGATCACCCCGTCGGGGCCGGTGAGGAGCACCTCACCGGCCCCGATTGGCATCCGGGCTGCTCCATGTGGCAGTATGTCCAAGTTGCTCGGTTGAGTGCCGATGCTGCGCGCCTCCCGCCGGGAGGACCGGAAGCGAGTCCCATGTACTCGTCGTTCCCGTGATGGCCGTCAAGCGTGAGTTCTACGCCACGGCAGCTGCGGGGCGAAAGTACGGGAATCTTCCGGGAAGCGTGAGCGGGGTCTCGACCCGGCACCCCCACCCCGAAATCTCGAAACCGACGAAGTGATTCGTTGGTTTTTTGCAAGCGCGACGGCGACACGCCCGAGCGCGGGGGTCGGAGGGTCGTCGTGCAGTGACTAAGGACAAAGGACTACTGAGTAGCCATGGCGGGACAGAAGATCCGCATCCGGCTCAAGGCCTACGACCACGAGGTCATCGACTCTTCGGCGAAGAAGATCGTCGAGACGGTGATCCGTACTGGTGCGCAGGTCGCGGGCCCGGTGCCGCTGCCCACTGAGAAGAACGTGTACTGCGTCATCCGCTCGCCGCACAAGTACAAGGACTCGCGCGAGCACTTCGAGATGCGTACTCACAAGCGTCTGATCGACATCCTCGACCCCACGCCGAAGACGGTTGACTCGCTGATGCGTCTCGACCTGCCGGCTGGCGTCGACATCGAGATCAAGCTCTGAGAGGCGCACCGAAGATGGCTAAGCAGATTAAGGGCATCCTGGGCGAGAAGCTCGGCATGACCCAGGTCTGGGACGAGAACAACCGGGTCGTCCCGGTGACCGTCGTCAAGGCTGGGCCCAATGTCGTGACCCAGGTCCACACCGCCGACAGCCCGGCCGGCTACGACGCCGTCCAGATCGGCTTCGGCGAGATCGACCCCCGCAAGGTGAACAAGCCCCTCGCGGGCCACTTCGCCAAGGCCGGTGTCACCCCGCGCCGCCACCTGGTCGAGCTCCGTACCTCGGACGCGTCCGAGTACACCCTGGGCCAGGAGATCACCGCCGAGCTGTTCGAGGCGGGTGTCAAGGTCGACGTGACCGGCACCTCCAAGGGCAAGGGCTTCGCCGGTGTCATGAAGCGCCACAACTTCCGTGGTCTCGGCGCTGGTCACGGTGTGCAGCGCAAGCACCGTTCGCCCGGTTCCATCGGTGGCTGCGCCACCCCGGGCCGCGTGTTCAAGGGCCTGAAGATGGCCGGCCGGATGGGTCACGAGCGTGTGACCACCCAGAACCTGACCGTGCACGCGGTCGACGCGGAGAAGGGTCTGCTCCTTATCAAGGGTGCGATCCCGGGCCCGAACGGCGGCCTCGTCCTCGTCCGCACCGCGGCGAAGGGGCTGTGAAGGATATGAGCACCATTGACATCCTGTCGCCCTCGGGCGACAAGACCGGCAGCCTCGAGCTGCCGGCCGAGATCTTCGACGCGAAGGTCAGCGTTCCGCTGATGCACCAGGTCGTCGTGGCGCAGCTCGCTGCGGCCCGTCAGGGCACCCACAAGACCAAGACTCGTGGCGAGGTCCGCGGTGGCGGCAAGAAGCCGTACCGCCAGAAGGGCACCGGCCGCGCCCGTCAGGGCTCGACCCGTGCGCCGCAGTTCGCCGGCGGTGGCGTCGTGCACGGTCCCGTGCCGCGCGACTACTCGCAGCGGACCCCGAAGAAGATGATCGCCGCCGCCCTGCGCGGTGCGCTCACCGACCGGGCCCGCCACAACCGCATCCACGTCGTCACCGACGTGGTCGCGGCCGAGGCGCCGTCGACCAAGGCCGCCAAGGGTCTGTTCGGCAAGATCACCGAGCGCAAGAACATCCTCCTCGTCGTCGAGCGTGCCGACGAGCTGGGTCTGAAGAGCGCCCGCAACCTGCCGCACGTTCACATCCTGGACGCCGGTCAGCTGAACACCTACGACGTGCTCGTCTCCGACGATGTGGTCTTCACCCAGGCCGCCTTCGAGCGTTTCGTGGCGGGTCCCGCCGCGTCCGCCAAGGCCGTGGCTGCTGAGGGCGAGCTCGAAGGGAGCGCCGCCTGATGGCTGCAGAGATCACGAGCAAGACGTTCACGGACCCCCGTGACGTCCTGGTGAAGCCGGTCATCTCCGAGAAGAGCTACAGCCTTCTCGACGAGAACAAGTACACGTTCATCGTGTCGCCGGGCGCCAACAAGACCCAGATCAAGCAGGCCGTCGAGGCGGTCTTCTCGGTCAAGGTCGAGGCTGTCAACACGATCAACCGTCAGGGCAAGCGCAAGCGCTCCAAGACGGGCTTTGGCAAGCGCAAGGACACCAAGCGCGCCATCGTGACGCTGGCCGAGGGCAACCGCATCGACATCTTCGGTGGTCCGGTCTCCTAACGGAGATCGTGATCGTCGATAAGGACGAGGACGAGAGAGCCAAATGGGCATCCGCAAGTACAAGCCGACTACGCCGGGCCGTCGTGGCTCCAGCGTGGCCGACTTCGTAGAGATCACGCGGTCCACGCCGGAGAAGTCGCTGGTTCGCCCCCTGCACAGCAAGGGCGGCCGTAACAACGCCGGTCGGATCACCGTTCGCCACCAGGGTGGCGGTCACAAGCGCGCCTACCGCGTGATCGACTTCCGTCGTCACGACAAGGACGGCGTGCCGGCGAAGGTCGCACACATCGAGTACGACCCGAACCGCACCGCGCGCATCGCGCTCCTGCACTACGCGGACGGCGAGAAGCGCTACATCATCGCGCCGCGCGGCATCACGCAGGGCGACCGGATCGAGAACGGCGCTGGCGCCGACATCAAGCCGGGCAACAACCTGCCGCTGCGCAACATCCCGGTCGGTACCACCATCCACGCGGTGGAGCTGCGTCCCGGCGGCGGTGCCAAGCTGGCCCGCTCCGCCGGCTCCGGCATCCAGCTGCTGGCGCGTGAGGGCAAGATGGCGCACCTGCGCATGCCCTCCGGTGAGATCCGCCTGGTGGACGCGCGCTGCCGCGCGACCGTCGGCGAGGTCGGCAACGCCGAGCAGTCGAACATCAACTGGGGCAAGGCCGGCCGTATGCGCTGGAAGGGCGTTCGCCCGACCGTGCGTGGTGTGGCCATGAACCCGATCGACCACCCGCACGGTGGTGGTGAGGGTAAGACCTCCGGTGGTCGCCACCCGGTCTCGCCGTGGGGCCAGAAGGAGGGTCGTACCCGTCGCCCGAAGAAGGCGTCGGACGCTCTCATCGTGCGCCGCCGCAAGACCAACAAGAAGCGCTAGGAGCAGGTCAGATGCCGCGCAGTCTCAAGAAGGGCCCCTTCATCGACGGCCACCTTCTCAAGAAGGTGGACGCGCAGAACGAGGCGGGTACCCAGAACGTCATCAAGACCTGGTCCCGTCGCTCCGTGATCTTCCCGGCCATGCTTGGCCACACGATCGCGGTTCACGATGGTCGCAAGCACGTCCCGGTGTTCGTCACCGAGTCGATGGTCGGCCACAAGCTGGGCGAGTTCGCTCCGACCCGCACCTTCCGCGGCCACGTCAAGGACGACCGCAAGTCGAAGCGTCGCTAGTCGCCTGAGCTTCACCGCCAGACCGACTCAATGACTTACTCCATTAAGGGGACAACCATGGAAGCCAGGGCCCAGGCGCGGTACATCCGCGTCACGCCCATGAAGGCCCGCCGCGTGGTGGACCTCATCCGTGGCCTGCCGGCCACGGAGGCCCAGGCCGTCCTGCGTTTCGCTCCGCAGGCCGCCACCGTGCCGGTGGGCAAGGTGCTCGACAGCGCCATTGCCAACGCCGCGCACAACTACAACCACTCCAACGTGGACGACCTCGTCATCAGCGAGGCGTACGTTGACGAGGGTCCGACCCTGAAGCGGTTCCGCCCGCGTGCCCAGGGCCGCGCCTACCGGATCCGCAAGCGGACCAGCCACATCACCGTGGTCGTCAGCAGCAAGGAAGGGACCCGGTAATGGGCCAGAAGGTTAACCCGCACGGGTTCCGCCTCGGCATCAGCACGGACTTCAAGTCCCGCTGGTACGCCGACAAGCTGTACAAGGACTACGTCAAGGAAGACGTTGCCATTCGTCGCATGATGACGAAGGGCATGGAGCGCGCCGGCATCTCGAAGGTTGAGATCGAGCGCACCCGCGACCGCGTCCGCGTCGACATCCACACCGCCCGCCCCGGCATCGTCATCGGTCGCCGTGGCACCGAGGCCGACCGCATCCGCGGCGACCTCGAGAAGCTGACCGGCAAGCAGGTCCAGCTGAACATCCTCGAGGTCAAGAACCCCGAGCTGGACGCCCAGCTCGTGGCTCAGGGCGTCGCGGAGCAGCTGTCCTCCCGCGTCTCCTTCCGTCGTGCCATGCGCAAGTCGATGCAGGGCACCATGAAGTCCGGCGCCAAGGGCATCAAGGTCCAGTGCTCCGGTCGTCTCGGCGGCGCCGAGATGAGCCGTTCGGAGTTCTACCGCGAGGGCCGTGTGCCGCTGCACACCCTGCGCGCGAACGTCGACTACGGCTTCTTCGAGGCCAAGACCACCTTCGGCCGCATCGGCGTGAAGGTCTGGATCTACAAGGGCGACGTCAAGAACATCGCCGAGGTCCGCGCTGAGAACGCCGCTGCCCGCTCGGGCAACCGCCCGGCCCGTCCCGAGGGTGGTCGTCCCGCCCGCGGTGGCGAGCGCCGTGGTGGCGAGCGCGGTGGCCGTGGCCGTCGCCCCGCCGCTTCCGAGGCCCCCGCGGCCCCGGTCGCCGAGGCTCCGGCTGCCGAGAACACCGGAACGGAGGCCTGACCGTCATGCTGATCCCCCGTCGGGTCAAGCACCGCAAGCAGCACCACCCCAAGCGCCGCGGCGCCGCCAAGGGTGGCACCGAGCTCGCGTTCGGCGAGTACGGCATCCAGGCCGTCACCCCGGCCTACGTGACGAACCGGCAGATCGAGTCCGCTCGTATCGCCGTCACCCGTCACATCAAGCGTGGCGGCAAGGTCTGGATCAACATCTACCCGGACCGTCCGCTCACCAAGAAGCCGGCCGAGACCCGCATGGGTTCCGGTAAGGGTTCGCCCGAGTGGTGGATCGCGAACGTGCACCCGGGTCGGGTCATGTTCGAGCTGTCGTACCCCAACGAGAAGGTGGCTCGTGAGGCGCTGACCCGCGCAGCTCACAAGCTCCCGATGAAGTGCCGGATCATCCGGCGCGAGGCAGGTGAGAGCTGATGTCGGCCGGCACCAAGGCTGCTGACCTCCGCGAGCTGGACAACGAGGGTCTCGTTGCCAAGCTCCGTGAGGCCAAGGAGGAGCTGTTCAACCTCCGCTTCCAGGCGGCGACCGGGCAGCTCGACAACCACGGACGGCTCAAGCTCGTCCGTAAGGACATCGCGCGGATCTACACCCTGATGCGCGAGCGCGAGCTGGGCATCGAGACGGTGGAGAGCGCCTGATGACTGAGAACACCAACGAGACGCGCGGTTTCCGCAAGACCCGTGAGGGTCTCGTCGTCAGCGACAAGATGGACAAGACCGTCGTCGTCGCCGTCGAGGACCGCGTCAAGCACGCGCTGTACGGCAAGGTCATCCGCCGTACGAACAAGCTGAAGGCGCACGACGAGGCGAACGCCTGCGGCATCGGCGACCGGGTCCTCCTCGCGGAGACCCGCCCGCTGTCCGCGACGAAGCGCTGGCGCGTCGTCGAGATCCTCGAGAAGGCCAAGTAACGAAGTTGATGCGGTACGGCCGTATGTGCACCGGGTCCCTCGCGGGCGCCGGTGTGAGCAGCGGCCGGCCCGTCAGCTCTCGTTGACGATCAGGAGAAAGCTGTGATCCAGCAGGAGTCGCGACTGCGTGTCGCCGACAACACGGGCGCGAAGGAAATCCTTTGCATCCGCGTTCTCGGTGGTTCCGGTCGCCGCTACGCCGGTATCGGGGACGTCATCGTCGCCACCGTCAAGGACGCGATCCCCGGCGGTTCGGTGAAGAAGGGTGACGTCGTCAAGTGCGTCGTCGTCCGTACCGTGAAGTCGCGCCGTCGTCCCGACGGTTCGTACATCCGGTTCGACGAGAACGCCGCCGTCGTCCTCAAGAACACCGATGGCGACCCCCGCGGTACCCGCATCTTCGGCCCGGTGGGCCGCGAGCTGCGTGACAAGAAGTTCATGAAGATCATCTCGCTTGCGCCGGAGGTGCTCTAACTCATGGCGAACAGCATGAAGATCAAGAAGGGTGACCTGGTTCAGGTCATCACCGGCAAGGACCGCGGCAAGCAGGGCAAGGTCATCCAGGCCATGCCCGCCGAGAACAAGGTCCTGGTCGAGGGTGTGAACCGGGTCAAGAAGCACACCAAGCCGGGCCCGGGCACTCAGGGTGGCATCGTCACCGTCGAGGCCCCGGTGCACGTCTCCAACGTCCAGCTGGTCGTGGAGAAGGACGGCAAGAAGGTCGTCACCCGCGTTGGCTACCGCTTCGATGACGAGGGCAACAAGATCCGCGTTGCCAAGCGAACCGGTGAGGACATCTGATGTCTGAGACGACTGTTGAGAAGGTGACCCCCCGTCTCAAGGAGCGTTACAACTCCGAGATCAAGGGTCAGCTGCAGGAGCAGTTCTCGTACGAGAACGTCATGCTGACGCCCGGCCTGGTCAAGGTCGTCGTCAACATGGGTGTCGGCGAGGCCGCCCGTGACAGCAAGCTGATCGAGGGCGCGATCCGCGACCTGACCGCGATCACCGGTCAGAAGCCGGCCGTGACCAAGGCTCGTAAGTCCATCGCGCAGTTCAAGCTGCGCGAGGGCCAGCCGATCGGCACCCACGTCACCCTCCGCGGTGACCGCATGTGGGAGTTCCTGGACCGTCTGGTTTCGCTGGCCCTGCCGCGAATCCGTGACTTCCGCGGCCTCTCCCCGAAGCAGTTCGACGGCCGTGGCAACTACACCTTCGGTCTGACCGAGCAGGTCATGTTCCACGAGATCGACCAGGACAAGGTCGACCGTCAGCGCGGTATGGACATCACCGTCGTGACCACCGCCCAGACCGACGACGAGGGCCGGGCGCTCCTGCGCGCTCTGGGCTTCCCGTTCAAGGAGGCGTAACACATGGCGAAGAAGTCCCTCATCGCGAAGGCCGAGCGGAAGCCGAAGTTCGGCGTCCGGGCCTACACCCGGTGCCAGCGCTGCGGCCGTCCGCACTCGGTGTACCGCAAGTTCGGCCTCTGCCGTGTCTGCCTCCGTGAGATGGCGCACCGTGGCGAGCTGCCGGGCGTGACCAAGAGCTCCTGGTAATCCAGGCGCTTTAGGCACACAGCGAAGCAGAGGTGCCCGATCCCACACCGGTCCGTTTTGGGCCTGCCGTACGGAGTCCCGTAAGGTAGTGGGGTCGGGCCCCCTGCCACGGCTTCCCCATGGATGTCCGTGGCCCTCTACGGAGGGCTCGCACCCAGTCTTACGACGTCGCAGGTCCCCTGCGCTTGTGCCCCTGCCGAACTCGGAAGAGTGCGGAAGGGGGACCTGGCGCGGAGAAACCGCGGCGAG
The DNA here is from genome assembly GCF_014656195.1 of Kitasatospora xanthocidica. Lineage (GTDB taxonomy): Bacteria > Actinomycetota > Actinomycetes > Streptomycetales > Streptomycetaceae > Kitasatospora > Kitasatospora xanthocidica. The sequence continues at coordinate 264,751 of NZ_BNBY01000006.1, forward strand.
AGAGGCCTGAGGCCATCATGACCATGACCGACCCCATCGCAGACATGCTCACGCGTCTGCGTAACGCGAACTCGGCGTACCACGACTCCGTGGCGATGCCGGCCAGCAAGATCAAGGCGCACGTCGCCGAGATCCTGCAGCAGGAGGGGTACATCTCCTCCTACAAGGTTGAGGAGCCCGTCGAGGGCGAGGTCGGCAAGAAGCTGACCATCGAGCTCAAGTTCGGCCCCAACCGTGAGCGCTCCATCGCCGGCATCAAGCGCATCAGCAAGCCGGGTCTGCGTGTTTACGCAAAGTCCACCAACCTGCCGAAGGTTCTCGGCGGCCTGGGCGTGGCGATCATCTCCACGTCCTCCGGCCTCCTGACCGACAAGCAGGCCGCCAAGAAGGGCGTAGGCGGAGAAGTTCTCGCCTACGTCTGGTAATTCGGGAAACGGAGGTACAGCAATGTCGCGCATTGGACGGCTGCCCATCCAGGTCCCCGCTGGCGTGGACGTCACCATCGATGGCCAGACGGTCTCGGTGAAGGGCCCGAAGGGCACCCTCACCCACGTCGTCGCCGCGCCGATCGAGATCGGCAAGGGCGAGGACGGCACTCTGGCTGTCACCCGCCCCAACGACGAGCGTCTGTCGAAGGCCCTGCACGGCCTGACCCGCACGCTGGTGGCGAACATGATCACCGGCGTGACCGCGGGCTACCGCAAGTCGCTGGAGATCAGCGGTGTCGGCTACCGAGTTCTGGCGAAGGGCTCCGACATGGAGTTCCAGCTGGGCTACAGCCACCCGATCGTCGTCGAGGCCCCCGAGGGCATCTCCTTCGTCGTCGAGTCGGCCACCAAGTTCCACGTGGACGGCATCGACAAGCAGAAGGTCGGCGAGGTCGCCGCGAAGATCCGCAAGCTGCGTAAGCCGGACCCGTACAAGGCCAAGGGTGTCAAGTACGCGGGCGAGGTCATCCGCCGCAAGGTCGGAAAGAGTGGTAAGTAAGCGATGAGTGTCTCTGTCAAGATCGGCAAGGGCAACGCCTACAAGAGCGCCGCTCGCAAGCGCCGCGCGATCCGCGTTCGCAAGCGCGTCGTCGGCACCGAGGTGCGTCCGCGCCTCGTCGTGACGCGCTCGAACCGTCACATGGTCGCCCAGGTCATCGACGACGCCAAGGGTCACACCCTGGCGTCGGCGTCCACCCTCGACGTGTCCATCAAGGGCGCCGAGGGCGACAAGACCGAGCTGGCCAAGAAGGTCGGGAGCCTGGTCGCCGAGCGCGCCAAGGCCGCCGGCATCGAGTCGGTCGTCTTCGACCGCGCGGGCAACCGGTACGCCGGCCGCATCGCCGCCCTGGCGGACGCGGCCCGCGAGGCCGGGCTCGACTTCTAAGCCGCTCGTCGACCCTGTCGACGGACGTAAACGAGAGAGGTAATTCCAATGGCTGGACCCCAGCGCCGCGGTAGCGGCGCCGGCGGTGGCACCGGCGGTGGCGAGCGGCGCGACCGTAAGCGTGACGACCGGGGCAACGCCCCCGCCGTCGAGAAGACCGCTTACGTCGAGCGCGTCGTCGCGATCAACCGTGTCGCCAAGGTTGTCAAGGGTGGTCGTCGTTTCAGCTTCACCGCGCTGGTCGTGGTGGGCGACGGTGACGGCACCGTGGGTGTCGGTTACGGCAAGGCGAAGGAGGTTCCGGCCGCCATCGCCAAGGGTGTTGAGGAGGCCAAGAAGAACTTCTTCAAGGTCCCCCGTATCCAGGGCACCATCCCGCACCCGATCCAGGGTGAGAAGGCCGCCGGCGTCGTGCTGCTGAAGCCCGCCGCCCCCGGTACCGGTGTTATCGCCGGTGGTCCGGTGCGCGCCGTCCTGGAGTGCGCCGGCATCCACGACATCCTGTCGAAGTCGCTCGGCTCGGACAACGCGATCAACATCGTGCACGCCACCGTGGCCGCTCTGAAGGGCCTCGTGCGCCCCGAGGAGATCGCCGCCCGTCGTGGTCTGCCGCTGGAGGACGTGGCCCCCGCCGCTCTGCTGCGGGCGCGTGCTGCTGGGGTGAGCGCCTGATGGCTCGCCTGAAGATCACGCAGACCAAGTCGTACATCGGCAGCAAGCAGAACCACCGTGACACCCTGCGTTCGCTTGGTCTCAAGCGCATGCACGACGTCGTGGTGAAGGAGGACCGTCCCGAGATCCGCGGGATGGCCCACACGGTCCGTCACCTGGTGACGGTTGAGGAGGTGGACTGATCATGGGCGAGAACCCGATCAAGATCCACAACCTGCGTCCCGCCCCGGGTGCCAAGACCGACAAGATCCGTGTGGGTCGTGGTGAGGGCTCCAAGGGTAAGACCGCTGGTCGTGGTACCAAGGGCACGAAGGCCCGCTACCAGGTTCCGCAGCGCTTCGAGGGTGGCCAGATGCCGCTCCACATGCGCCTGCCGAAGCTGAAGGGCTTCAAGAACCCGTTCAAGATCACCTTCCAGGTCGTCAACCTCGACAAGCTGGCCGAGCTCTACCCGCAGGGTGGAGAGGTCACGGTCGAGGACCTGGTCGCCAAGGGCGCGGTTCGCAAGAACTCCCTCGTCAAGGTGCTCGGCACCGGCGAGGTCTCGGTTGCCCTGCAGGTGACGGTCGACGCCGTCTCCGGCTCGGCCGCCGAGAAGATCAAGGCCGCCGGCGGTACGGTCACCGAGCTCGTCTGAGCCCGCTGAGAACCGCTTTCGAGCCCCGCACCTCCTCCGGGAGGTGCGGGGCTCGTGCCTTTTCCGGGCCCGCGGTGTCCGGTGTCCCGAATCCGACGGTCGTTTTCCGGAACTCCGGGGCCTGTGAAGACGCTCGTTCTTTTGTGTGGCAAACCCGGGCATCCCGTACCCCGTGAGTGGGGGAGGGGCCGTACGCGCTTCTTCGGAGTGGCCGCGCACTGTTAGAGTCCGTGGAGTTCCCTTGTAGGCTGCGCGTAGGCTCGCCTGTGCCGTCTGTACGGGGGCCCGAACCGCAAACTCCCCATTCAGGACCGACCCTCCCGCCGACGACGCGCGGGAGGCGCAGGAGGCACCGTGCTCAGTGCGTTCGCGCGGGCGTTCCAGACGCCCGACCTGCGCAAGAAGCTGCTGTTCACGCTGGGCATCATGGTGCTGTTCCGCCTGGGCTCGCACATCCCGATTCCTGGCGTGAGCTTCACGGCCGTGAACGAGTGCGTGAAGGAGACCAAGAACAGCGGCCTCTTCGGGCTCGTCAATCTGTTCAGCGGTGGCGCGCTCCTCCAGTTGACGATCTTCGCGCTCGGCATCATGCCGTACATCACCGCGAGCATCATCCTCCAGCTCCTCACAGTCGTGATCCCGCGACTGGAGATGCTGAAGAAGGAGGGCCAGGCCGGCCAGACCAAGATCACCCAGTACACCCGTTACCTGACCATCGCGCTCGCCGTGCTCCAGGGCACCGGCATCGTGGCGACGGCCTCCAGCGGCGCGCTGTTCTCCGGCTGCCCGCTGGCCAACCAGATCGTGCCGGACACCGGCGTGTTCCGGATCGCCGTCATGGTCCTCACGATGACGGCCGGCACCACGGTCATCATGTGGCTGGGCGAGCTGATCACCGACCGCGGCATCGGCAACGGCATGTCGCTGCTGATCTTCACCTCGATCGCGGCCCAGTTCCCGTCCTCGATGTGGGCGATCAAGCAGTCCGGCACCATCGGCGGCGGCTGGGTCGAGTTCCTCTCCGTGGTCGCGGTCGGCATCGTCGTCGTGATGCTCGTCATCTTCGTCGAGCAGGCCCAGCGCCGGATCCCGGTCCAGTACGCGAAGCGGATGATCGGCCGGCGGGCGTTCGGCGGCACCTCGACCTACATCCCGCTCAAGGTGAACCAGGCCGGTGTCATCCCGGTCATCTTCGCCTCGTCGCTGCTCTACATCCCCGCCCTGGTGGTCCAGCTGACCAACAGCCAGGCCGGGTGGGCGACCTGGATCCGGACGAACTTCGTCAAGGGTGACCACCCGATCTACATGGCCACCTACTTCCTGCTGATCGTCTTCTTCGCCTTCTTCTACGTCGCGATCTCCTTCAACCCCGAAGAAGTTGCCGACAATATGAAGAAGTATGGTGGGTTCATCCCGGGTATCCGGGCCGGTCGGCCGACGGCCGAGTACCTGAACTACGTGCTGACCCGAATCACGTGGCCGGGTTCGCTCTACCTGGGCCTGATCGCGTTGATCCCGATGATCGCCCTGGTCGCCTTCGGACAGCAGACCAACTTCCCGTTCGGCGGCACCAGCGTTCTCATCGTCGTCGGCGTCGGACTCGAAACTGTGAAGCAGATCGAGAGCCAGCTCCAGCAGCGCAATTACGAAGGGTTCCTCCGCTGATGCGTATCGTCCTCGTTGGTCCTCCCGGGGCCGGGAAGGGTACTCAGGCGCACCTGCTCGCCAAGACCCTGTCCATCCCCCACATCTCCACCGGCGACCTCTTCCGTGCCAACATCGGCCAGGGCACCCCGCTGGGGCTCGAGGCCAAGAGCTACATGGACGCGGGCCGCCTGGTACCGGATGAGGTCACCATCGGGATGGCCAAGGACCGCATGCTCCAGGAGGACGCCGTCAACGGCTTCCTGCTCGACGGCTTCCCCCGCAACCTCGGCCAGGCCGAGGCGCTCGACGACTTCCTCGCCGAGCAGGGCATCAAGCTGGACGGCGTCCTGGACCTGGAGGTCCCCGAGGACGAGGTCGTCAAGCGGATCGCCGGGCGCCGGCTCTGCCGCAACGACGGTGGCCACGTCTTCCACGTGGACTACAACCCGCCGAAGGTCGAGGGCGTCTGCGACGAGTGCGGCGGCGAGCTGTACCAGCGCTCGGACGACACCGAGGACAAGGTGCGCACGCGCCTGGAGGTCTACCACACGGAGACCGAGCCGATCATCGGTTACTACAAGGAGCAGGGTCTCCTGGTGACCATCCCGGCCCTCGGCAAGGTGGACGAGGTCACCGCCCGCGCGATCGAGGCGCTGAAGCACGACAGCTGAGTCTCTCGGCGAACGTACGACGGTACGGCCGGGTCGCCCGCCCAGCGGGTGGCCCGGCCGTTTCGGCGTCGTACGGTGGTAGGGCAGTGGTAATCCGGACTTGGAAGGCGTGACCAGATGGTGGAGATCAAGACCCCCGAGCAGATCGCGAAGATGCGAGCGGCCGGGCTGGTCGTCGCCGAGGCCCTCAAGGCCTGCCGCGAGGCGGTCGTCCCGGGGGTGACCACCCAGGAGCTCAACGACGTCGCGGACAAGGTCATCACCGACCACGGTGCCACCTCGAACTTCCGCGCCGACCACGGCGGCCTCTGGTTCCCGGGCGTGATCTGCGCCTCGGTGAACAACGAGGTCGTGCACGGCATCCCGGGCGACCGGGTGCTGCAGGAGGGCGACGTCATCTCGATCGACTGCGGCGCCATCCTGGACGGCTGGCACGGCGACGCCGCGATCACCGTGGCGGTCGGCGAGGTCCGCCCGGAGGTCGAGATGCTGAGCCGGGTCACCGAGGGCTCGATGTGGGCCGGCATCGCCCAGATGAAGAAGAACAACCGCCTGGTCGACGTCTCCAAGGCGATCGAGGGCTTCATCCGCCGCCAGCCGCTGCCCCCGAAGGGCAAGTGGGGCATCACCGAGGGCTACGGCGGCCACGGCATCGGCACCGCGATGCACATGGAGCCGCACGTGCTGAACTACGTCGAGCGCGGCCGCGGCAAGGGCCCGAAGCTCGTCCCGGGCACCGTGCTGGCGATCGAGCCGATGGTCTCGCTGGGCACCCCGCACACCACCGTGCTGGACGACGAGTGGACGGTCGTCACCAACGACGGCACCTGGGCCTCGCACTGGGAGCACTCGGTGGCCGTGACCGAGCAGGGCCCGCTGGTGCTGACCGCATTCGACGGCGGCAAGGCCGAACTGGCGAAGCTGGGCATCACCGCAGCTCCGGACCCGCTCGCGTAGTCGCGCGGCGCTCGACCGGCGTCGCTGACGAGGGATCAGGGCCCTGGGGGTTTGGACCTCCAGGGCTTTTGTCCTATTTTTATCGGCTGGCAGTGGTCCACTCGTGGTCCACTGCGAACTGACCGGCAAACGAGCGATGCAGGAGAGCACGTGCTCAAGGGATTCCGCGACTTCATGATGCGCGGCAACGTCGTCGACATGGCCGTCGGTGTGGTCATCGGTGCCGCGTTCACCGCGGTGGTGACCGGCTTCGTGTCCGCCTTCCTCACCCCGCTGGTGGGTGTGGTGGTCGGCGCCGCCGGCGACTTCAGCTCGTACAAGGCGACGGTGGCCGGGGTCACCTTCCCGTACGGCCAGTTCCTCAACGTCCTGATCGCGTTCGTGATGACGGCCGCGGTGCTGTACTTCTGCGTGGTGCTGCCGATCACCAAGGCGACCGCGCGGTACATGCCGAAGAAGCCGAAGGCCCCGAAGCGCCCCTGCCCCGAGTGCCTCACCGAGATCCCCGAGGCGGCCCGCCGCTGCTCGGCCTGCACCGCCCACGTCGAGCCGCTGACGCTCACCACCGGGGTCTGAGCCGACGGCTGTGACGGGTGCCGCTTTCCGGGACCCCCGTTTTGGTCCACCCCACGCGCTGGCGTAGGATGGACCGTCGGCTCACTCGTAGCGTGCTTCAGCACGCCCTCTTCCCCTCGGGGGCGGGGTGAACCCAGGTTCGCACGAGCGTTCCGCATACGGTAGCCGGTCCCGGAAGGTGGATCTCGCAGTTCATGGCTAAGAAGCAAGGCGCCATTGAGATCGAGGGCACCGTGATCGAGTCTCTTCCGAACGCGATGTTCAAGGTCGAGCTGCAGAACGGTCACAAGGTCCTCGCGCACATCAGTGGCAAGATGCGCATGCACTACATCCGCATCCTGCCGGACGACCGGGTCGTCGTGGAGCTCAGCCCCTACGACCTCACGCGCGGCCGGATCGTCTACCGCTACAAGTAAAACGTCAGATCTAGACCCGGAGAACCTGAAACATGAAGGTCAAGCCGAGCGTCAAGAAGATCTGCGACAAGTGCAAGGTGATCCGCCGTCACGGCCGGGTCATGGTGATCTGCGACAACCTGCGCCACAAGCAGCGCCAGGGCTGATCCTCCCCAGCATTTCTCGTAGTACTTCGCGCGACGCGAAAACGTCATAAGCGGGCTGCCCGATCCGTCCTTTCCGGGACGGACTGCCACCCCCGGTCAGAGGCCGGGGCTCCCTCACCGTGAGGTGTCGGAGTAGGTAGCACGCAAGACCTCTGAAAAAGCACAGGAGCCTTGAATGGCACGCCTCGCCGGCGTTGATCTCCCCCGTGAGAAGCGGATCGAGATCGCCCTTACGTACGTGTACGGCATCGGCCGTACCCGCGCCCAGCAGACCCTCGCCGAGACCGGCGTCAACCCGGATGTCCGCGTTCGCGACATCACCGAGGAAGACCTGGTCAAGCTGAGCCAGTACATCGACTCGAACTACACGGTCGAGGGTGACCTCCGCCGTGAGGTGGCCGCCGACATCCGCCGCAAGGTCGAGATCGGCTGCTACGAGGGTCTGCGTCACCGCCGTGGCCTGCCGGTCCGCGGCCAGCGCACCCACACCAACGCGCGTACCCGCAAGGGCCCGCGTCGCGCGATCGCCGGCAAGAAGAAGCCGGGCAAGAAGTAGTCCGTCCCGTAACCGGACATCCCTCCGGCCCGCGGGTCAGCGGACCGACCACCTCAGTAGGAGAACAGACTTATGCCCCCCAAGGGTCGTCAGGCTGCCGGCGCGAAGAAGATCCGCCGCAAGGAAAAGAAGAACGTCGCTCACGGCCACGCGCACATCAAGAGCACGTTCAACAACACCATCGTTTCGATCACCGACCCCGCGGGCAACGTGATCTCCTGGGCCTCCGCCGGCCACGTCGGCTTCAAGGGCTCGCGCAAGTCCACCCCGTTCGCCGCGCAGATGGCCGCCGAGGCCGCTGCCCGTCGCGCGCAGGAGCACGGCATGCGCAAGGTTGACGTCTTCGTGAAGGGTCCGGGCTCCGGCCGCGAGACCGCGATCCGTTCGCTCCAGGCCACCGGCCTGGAGGTCGGCTCGATCCAGGACGTCACCCCCACCCCGCACAACGGCTGCCGTCCGCCGAAGCGCCGCCGCGTCTGACGTAGCGCCTTCGGGCACGCTGGGTTTGCTTTAAACCTCGTACGGGCTCCCGTTTTTTGCGGGAGCCCGTACGCTTGGTCCTGTCGGCATCAAATAGTGGGTGCCGAAGACAACTGGAGGAACATCCCCCATGCTTATCGCTCAGCGCCCCTCGCTGACCGAAGAGGTCGTCGACGAGTTCCGCTCGCGGTTCGTGATCGAGCCGCTGGAGCCGGGCTTCGGCTACACCCTCGGCAACTCCCTGCGCCGCACGCTCCTGTCGTCGATCCCGGGTGCCGCTGTCACCAGCATCCGCGTCGACGGCGTCCTGCACGAGTTCACCACCGTGCCGGGCGTCAAGGAGGACGTGACCGACCTCATCCTCAACATCAAGCAGCTGGTCGTCTCCTCGGAGCACGACGAGCCGGTCGTGATGTACCTGCGCAAGCAGGGCCCGGGTGTCGTCACCGCCGCCGACATCGCCCCGCCGGCGGGTGTCGAGGTGCACAACCCGGAGCTGGTCCTCGCCACGCTGAACGGCAAGGGCAAGCTGGAGATGGAGCTGACCGTCGAGCGCGGTCGCGGCTACGTCTCCGCCGTCCAGAACAAGGCCTCCGGCCAGGAGATCGGCCGCATCCCGGTCGACTCGATCTACAGCCCCGTGCTGAAGGTCACCTACAAGGTCGAGGCCACCCGTGTCGAGCAGCGGACCGACTTCGACAAGCTGATCGTCGACGTCGAGACCAAGCCCGCCATGCGCCCGCGTGACGCCATGGCCTCGGCCGGCAAGACCCTGGTGGAGCTGTTCGGTCTCGCCCGCGAGCTGAACATCGACGCCGAGGGCATCGACATGGGCCCGTCCCCGACGGACGCCGCCCTGGCCGCCGACCTGGCGCTGCCGATCGAGGAGCTGGAGCTCACCGTTCGGTCGTACAACTGCCTCAAGCGCGAGGGCATCCACACCGTGGGTGAGCTCGTCGCCCGCTCCGAGGCCGACCTGCTCGACATCCGCAACTTCGGTGCGAAGTCGATCGACGAGGTCAAGGCGAAGCTGGCCGGCATGGGCCTGGCCCTCAAGGACAGCCCGCCCGGGTTCGACCCGACCGCCGCCGCCGACGCCTTCGGCGCCGACGACCTGGACGACGCGGGTTACGCGGAGACCGAGCAGTACTGAGTTTGGACGGGGGCGGCCCTCGGGTCGCCCCCTGTTCGATGAAAGAAAGCCGCCTGGGCACAGTGCACAGGCGCCCGCTCCGGTACCTGATACGGCCGGAGTCGGAGATTTAAGGAGCTACCATGCCCCGTCCCGCGAAGGGTGCCCGCCTCGGCGGTGGCCCCCACCACGAGCCGCTGCTGCTCGCCGGCCTCTGCCGCGAGCTCTTCCAGTACGGCCGCATCACCACGACCGAGGCCAAGGCCCGTCGGATGCGCCCGCTGGCGGAGAAGCTGATCACCAAGGCGAAGAAGGGCGACATCCACAACCGTCGCCTGGTGCGCAAGACCATCACCGACGTGTCGGTGCTGCACACCCTCTTCACCGAGATCGCGCCGCGCTACGAGAACCGCCCGGGTGGTTACACCCGTATCACCAAGATCGGTCCCCGTCGTGGCGACAACGCCCCGATGGCCGTGATCGAGCTGGTCGAGGCGCTCACCGTCGCGCAGAACGCCGTCGGCGAGGCCGAGGCCGCCACCAAGCGCGCCGTCAAGGAGGCCGACGAGGCCGCCGCCGTCGAGACCAAGGCCGACGAGGCCGAGGCCGCCGAGCAGGCCTGACGCCTCTAGGTGTTCCGCGGGCCCGTTTCCCCACTGGTGGGGGAGCGGGCCCGTTCCTCATCCCCGGGAGATGTGAGAAGCAGTGGTCAACGATTGCGCCGAGCAGCCGCCGGTGAAGGACGGCCCGGCCGACGGGTACGTCCGGGTCCGGCTCGACCTCGCCTACCAGGGCGCCGAGTTCTCCGGCTGGGCCCGGCAGAAGGGCGGCCGGCGGACGGTCCAGGAGGAGATTGAGACCGCGCTGCAGATCGTCACCCGCAGCCCCGAGCTGTTCCCGCTGACCGTGGCCGGCCGCACCGACGCCGGGGTGCACGCCCGCGGCCAGGTCGCGCACGTCGACCTGCCGGCCGAGCTGTGGGAGGCGCACCGGGAGAAGCTGCTGCGCCGGCTGGCCGGCCGGCTCCCCGGGGACGTCCGGATCTACCGGGTCGGCGAGGCGCCGGCCGGGTTCGACGCCCGCTTCTCGGCGGTCTGGCGCCGGTACGCGTACCGGGTCGCCGACCACCCGGGCGGGGTGGACCCGCTGCTGCGCGGCCACGTGCTCTGGCACGACCGGCCGCTGGACGTCGACCGGATGAACGAGGCGGCGAAGCTGCTGCTCGGCGAGCACGACTTCGCCGCGTACTGCAAGAAGCGCGAGGGCGCGACGACCATCCGCACCCTGCTGGAGCTGCACTGGGACCGCGTCCCGGTGGACTCCTACGCGGCCCAGGAGGGCTCGCTGGCGGTCGCCACCGTCCGGGCCGACGCCTTCTGCCACAACATGGTCCGGGCGCTGGTCGGCGCGATGCTGCTGGTCGGCGACGGGCACCGGCCGGTGGAGTTCCCCGGCGAGGTGCTGGCCGGCGGGGTGCGCAACTCCGCCGTCAACGTGATCCGGCCGTACGGGCTGACGCTGGAGGAGGTCGGCTACCCGCCGGACGACCAGCTGGCCGAGCGGAACCGGGCGGCCCGCCGGATGCGCACCCTTCCGGGCCAACCGGCCGTGTCCCGGGGGGAGCCCGGCGCCGGGTCGGGGGAGCCGGAGGCCGCATCCTAAATCGGTTTTGGCCCTGCGCGTCGGCTTGGGACAATCGCTCCCATGGGACACGTCGAGATTTCGCACCTTGAGTACTACCTGCCCGACGGACGGGTGCTGTTCGACGACGCGTCCTTCCGGGTCGGCGAGGGCGCCGCGGTCGCGCTGGTCGGCGCGAACGGCGCCGGCAAGACCACCCTGCTGCGGATGATCGCCGGGGACATCCAGCCGCACGGCGGCTCGGTGACGATCAGCGGCGGGCTCGGGGTGATGCGCCAGTTCGTCGGCACCACCGGCCGGGAGGACCAGGAGTCCACCCCCGGCGCGCTGCCGGCCGACGCCTCCGTGCGCGACCTGCTGGTCTCGGTCGCCCCCGCGCGGATCGCGGTGGCCGCCCGCGCGGTGGACGCCGCCGAGCTGGCGATGATCGCCCAGGACGACGAGAAGACGCAGATGGCCTACGCCCAGTCGCTCTCCGACTGGGCCGACGTCGGCGGCTACGACTACGAGACCGACTGGGACGTCTGCACCATGGCGGCCCTCGGCATGCCCTTCGACAAGGCCCAGTGGCGCGGCCTGAACACCCTCTCCGGCGGCGAGCAGAAGCGGCTCGTGCTGGAGGCGCTGCTGCGCGGGCCGGAGGAGGTGCTGCTCCTCGACGAGCCCGACAACTACCTGGACGTCCCGGCCAAGCTCTGGCTGGAGGAGGCCATCAAGGCCACCTCGAAGACCGTCCTGTTCATCTCGCACGACCGCGAGCTGCTCTCCCGCACCGCCGACAAGATCATCAGCGTGGAGACCGGCGCGGCCGGCAGCAGCGTCTGGGTGCACGGCGGCGGCTTCGACACCTTCCACGAGGCCCGCAAGGCCCGCTTCGAGCGCTTCGAGGAGCTGCGCCGCCGCTGGGACGAGGAGCACGCCAAGCTCAAGAAGCTGGTCGTCAACCTGCGCCAGGCCGCGTCCGTCAGCCACGACATGGCCTCCCGCTACTCCGCCGCCCAGACCAGGCTGAAGAAGTTCGAGGACGCCGGCCCGCCGGAGGCCCCGCCGCGCGAGCAGAGCATCACCATGCGGCTCAAGGGCGGGCGCACCGGCGTGCGCGCCTTCACCATGGAGCGGCTGGAGCTCACCGGGCTGATGCAGCCCTTCGACCTGGAGGTCTTCTACGGCGAGCGGGTCGGTGTGCTGGGCGCGAACGGCGCCGGCAAGTCGCACCTCCTGCGGCTGCTGGCCGGCGACGAGACGGTCGCGCACAGCGGCGACTGGAAGCTGGGCGCCCGGGTCGTGCCCGGCCACTTCCGGCAGACCCACGCCCACCCGGAGCTGTTCGGCCGTACCGTCCGCTCGATCGTCGAGGAGGAGCACGCGCTCAGCCGAGGCGCCGCGATGGGCGCGCTGCGGCGGTACGAGCTGGACCGCCAGGAGGAGCAGAAGTTCGAGTCGCTGTCCGGTGGGCAGCAGGCCCGGCTGATGATCCTCAAGCTCGAACTCTCCGGTGTGACGGCCCTGTTGCTCGACGAGCCGACCGACAACCTGGACCTGGAGAGCGCCGAGGCGCTGCAGGCCGGGCTGGAGGCCTTCGAGGGCACCGTGCTCTGCGTCACCCACGACCGCTGGTTCGCCAAGACCTTCGACCGCTTCCTGGTGTTCGGGGCGGACGGCCGGGTGTTTGAGTCCGCCGAGCCGGTCTGGGACGTGACCCGGGTGGACCGCGAACGGTGAGCGGCGGGCGGGCCGCCGATGGTGGACGCCCGGGCATTTTTGACCGACCCGGGCCCTGCCGGTAACCTGGACGCTTGATGTGCGTATTGGCTCGCTCTATCTCACGTGAGAGGTCGGTACGCCGGAGACATCAGGTCGTCGACCAGCGGTCATCCTTGAATTGCGTCCAAGGCTGATCAGGCTGCTCTTCCGTCCCGGTGCTCCTGTCAGGACTCACTCACTGAAAAGCGAAGGCTACGACCGTGCGTACGTACAGCCCCAAGCCCGGCGACGTCCAGCGTCAGTGGCACGTCATCGACGCGACCGACGTCGTGCTCGGCCGCCTGGCTTCCCAGGCCGCCAACCTCCTCCGGGGCAAGCACAAGGCGATCTACGCGCCGCACGTTGACACTGGTGACTTCGTCATCATCATCAACGCCGACAAGGTGCACCTGTCCGGTAACAAGAAGACCCAGAAGCTGGCCTACCGCCACTCGGGCTTCCCGGGCGGTCTGCGCTCGGTGCGCTACGACGACCTGCTGGCGAACAACCCGGAGAAGGCCGTCGAGAAGGCCATCAAGGGCATGATCCCCAAGAACAGCCTGGGCCGTCAGATGCTCTCCAAGCTGAAGGTCTACTCGGGCGACCAGCACCCCCACGCTGCCCAGCAGCCGGTGCCGTTCGAGATCACCCAGGTCGCGCAGTAATTCGGCCACCAAGCCCCCCAACACTGAAAAGAGCTGAGGAACACCGTGGCCGAGACCACTGAAACCCTTGAGGTCGACTTCGACGAGGCCGTTGAGGCCGTCGAGGGCGAGTACACCTCCGAGGAGAGCTACACCTCCGAGTCCCTGGCCGGCCGCTTCGGCGAGGCCACCCCGGGCGCCGGCCTGGGCCGTCGCAAGGAGGCGATCGCCCGCGTGCGCATCGTCCCCGGCACCGGCCAGTGGAAGATCAACGGTCGCACCCTCGAGGGTTACTTCCCCAACAAGGTGCACCAGCAGACCGTGAACGAGCCCTTCAAGCTCCTCGAGCTGGACGGTCGTTACGACGTCGTCGCCCGCATCAGCGGTGGCGGCGTGTCCGGCCAGGCCTACGCGCTGCGCCTCGGCGTCGCCCGTGCCCTGAACGAGGCCGACGTGGACAACAACCGCGGCGCGCTGAAGAAGGCCGGCTTCCTGACCCGTGACGCCCGCGCCGTCGAGCGCAAGAAGGCCGGTCTCAAGAAGGCCCGCAAGGCGCCGCAGTACAGCAAGCGCTAATCGCGTCCCAGGGGGTGCGGTCCGCCCTGGCGGCGCATCCCCTGGTTGTGCGAAACCGTCGCCCCGGAGTACCACGTGTACTCCGGGGCGACGTGTTCCCCGGCTACTGTGCGGCGGTCGGGGCTCTTCGGTTGGGTTCCGAGCAGTGGTGTGATGGAGGACGGGACAGTGGGACGACTCTTCGGTACGGACGGCGTACGCGGGGTGGCCAACGAAGGACTGACGGCGGAGCTCGCGCTCGGGCTGTCCGTCGCGGCGGCGCACGTGCTCGGCGAGGCCGGCGCCTTCGAGGGCCACCGGCCGGTCGCGGTGGTCGGCCGCGACCCGCGTGCCTCGGGCGAGTTCCTGGAGGCCGCCGTCATCGCCGGTCTGGCGAGTGCCGGAGTCGACGTCCTGCGGGTCGGCGTCCTGCCCACCCCGGCCGTGGCGTACCTCACCGGCGCGCTCGGCGCCGACTTCGGCGTGATGCTGTCCGCCAGCCACAACGCCATGCCGGACAACGGCATCAAGTTCCTCGCCCGCGGCGGCCACAAGCTGGACGACCGCATCGAGGACGCGATCGAGTCCCACTACCGCAAGCACACGCTCGGCGAGGAGGACTGGAAGCGCCCGACCGGCGCCGCCGTCGGCCGCGTCCGCGAGTACACCGAGGGCTTCGACAAGTACGTCGCCCACCTGATCGGCGTGCTGCCCAACCGCCTGGACGGCGTCAAGGTCGTCATCGACGGCGCCCACGGCGCGGCCGCCTACGTCGCCCCCGAGGCCTTCGCCCGGGCCGGCGCCGAGGTCGTCCACACCCTGGGGGCCGAGCCCACCGGCCTCAACATCAACGACGGCGTCGGCTCCACCCACCTGGACCGGCTGCGCACCGCGATGAAGGAGTACAAGGCCGACCTCGGCATCGCCCTGGACGGCGACGCCGACCGCTGCCTGGCCGCCGACGCCGACGGCGACGAGGTCGACGGCGACCAGATCATCGCCATCCTCGCGGTCGCCATGAAGGAGGCCGGCACCCTGCGCGGCAACACCGCGGTGGCCACCGTGATGTCCAACCTCGGCTTCAAGCTGGCGATGGAGCGCGAGGGCATCGAGCTGGTGGAGACCGCCGTCGGCGACCGCTACGTGCTGGAGGCCATGAAGGAGCACGGCTTCGCCCTGGGCGGTGAGCAGTCCGGCCACGTCATCCTGCTGGACCACGCCACCACCGGCGACGGCACCCTGACCGGCCTGATGCTGGGCGCCCGGCTGGCCGCCACCAAGCAGCCGCTGGCCGACCTGGCCGCCGTGATGACCCGGCTGCCGCAGGTCCTGATCAACGTCAAGGGCGTCGACAAGTCCCGGGTGAGGACCAGCACCGAGCTGGCCGCGGCCGTCGCCGGGGCCGAGGCCGAACTGGGCTCCACCGGCCGGGTGCTGCTGCGCCCGTCGGGCACCGAGCCGCTGGTCCGGGTGATGGTCGAGGCCGCCGACGCGGCGCAGGCCGACGCGGTCGCGCGCAAGCTCGCCGAGGCCGTCAGCACCCACCTGGGCTGAGGCCGGCCGGGCGCGCCGCCCACCGTGTGACGAAGGCCCCCGCCGAGCTCGGCGGGGGCCTTCGTCACGTCGTGGTTCAGAGCTTGCGCAGCAGCGCCCGGCGGACCTTGTGGTCCGCGCCCTTCTGCAGGATCAGGGTGGCCCGGCCGCGGGTCGGCAGCACGTTCTCCAGCAGGTTGGGCTTGTTGATGGTGCGCCAGACCTGTCGGCCGTACTCCATCGCCTCCTCCTCCGGCACCTCGGTGAAGCGGCGGAAGTAGGAGTTCGGGTCCTGGAAG
Source organism: Kitasatospora xanthocidica (assembly GCF_014656195.1). Taxonomy (GTDB): domain Bacteria; phylum Actinomycetota; class Actinomycetes; order Streptomycetales; family Streptomycetaceae; genus Kitasatospora; species Kitasatospora xanthocidica. Next base: position 280,430 of record NZ_BNBY01000006.1, read on the forward strand.
GCGGTTTGCCGCAGCTTGCGGAACCGGTCCAGGTACCAGTGCTCGATGTCGTCGGTACGGGCGTCGACGTAGATCGAGAAGTCGAAGTAGTCGGCCACCGCGAGGCGGGTGCGGCCGTCGCTGCCGGGCAGGGCCGGCTGGAGCACGTTCAGGCCCTCGACGATCAGGATGTCCGGGCGCTCCACGGTCAGCCGCTGGTCCGGCACGATGTCGTACACCAGGTGCGAGTAGACCGGCGCGCTGACGCTCTCCTTGCCCGCCTTCACGTCCGCGACGAAGCGCATCAGCGCCCGGCGGTCGTACGACTCGGGGAAGCCCTTGCGGGCCATCAGGCCGCGGCGGCGCAGCTCGGCGTTGGGGAGCAGGAAGCCGTCGGTGGTGACCAGTTCGACCCGGGGGTGCTCCGGCCAGCGGGCGAGCAGCGCCTGGAGGAGGCGCGCGGTGGTGGACTTGCCGACGGCCACGGAGCCGGCCACGCCGATGATGAACGGGGTCCGGGTGCGCTCGGTGTCCGGGGTGTCCAGGAAGGTGCCCAGGGTGCCGCGCAGCTCGTGCGTGGCGTGGATGTACAGGTTCAGCAGCCGGGACAGCGGCAGGTAGACGTCACGGACCTCGTCGAGGTCGAGGGCGGTGCCGAGGCCGCGCAGCCGCTCGACCTCCTCGGCCGTCAGCGGCAGCGGCGTACGCTCGCGCAGCGCGCTCCACTCGGCCCGGCTGAGGTCAACGTAGGGGGACGGTGACGGGCCGGGCGTGGCGGCGCCCCGCGTACAGAGTTCGGTCAGCACATGCTCCATTGTGAGCCGTAGCGGCGTTCACGGTGGTTGTGGTGTCGGTCACGCAGCGTTCGCGGGAGGGGGGAATACGGCCACAGAACCGCCCTTATGCTGGCACGCATGTGCGGAATTGTTGGATACGTGGGCGCGCAGTCCGCCCTCGACGTAGTAATCGCAGGCCTGCAGCGCCTGGAGTACCGGGGTTACGACTCGGCCGGTGTCGCGGTGCAGGTTCAGGACTCGGACGGGCAGTGGAGCCTGTCCACGGACAAGCGGGCCGGGAAGCTCGCCAACCTCCAGAAGTCGCTCGCCGAGAACCCTCTGCCCGGCGGCACCACCGGCATCGGCCACACGCGCTGGGCCACCCACGGCGGCCCGACGGACGCCAACGCCCACCCGCACCTGGACGACGACCAGCGTGTCGCCGTGGTGCACAACGGCATCATCGAGAACTTCGCCCAGCTGCGCGCCGAGATCGCCGAGCGCGGCCACACCCTCCGGTCCGAGACCGACACCGAGGTCGTCGCCCACCTGCTGGGCGAGGCCTACCAGGGCGACCTCGCCGAGGCCATGCGCGTGGTGTGCCGTCAGCTGGAGGGCGCCTTCACCCTCGTCGCGGTGCACGCCGACGCCCCGGACGTCGTCGTGGGCGCCCGTCGCAACTCGCCGCTGGTCGTCGGCCGCGGTGAGGGCGAGAACTTCCTCGCCTCGGACGTCGCCGCCTTCATCGCGCACACCCGCGAGGCGATCGAGCTGGGCCAGGACCAGGTCGTCGAGCTGCGCCGGGAGGGCGTGACCGTTACCAACTTCGACGGCACCCCGGCCGACGTGCGCGAGTACCACGTCGACTGGGACGCCTCCGCCGCCGAGAAGGGCGGCTACGACTACTTCATGCTCAAGGAGATCGCCGAGCAGCCGAAGGCCGTCGCCGACACCCTCCTCGGCCGGATCGGCACCGACGGCCGGCTCACCCTCGACGAGCTGCGGATCTCCGACGCCGACCTGCGGTCGGTCGACAAGGTCGTCATCGTCGCCTGCGGCACCGCGTTCCACGCGGGCATGATCGCCAAGTACGCGATCGAGCACTGGACCCGCATCCCCTGCGAGGTCGAGGTCGCCTCGGAGTTCCGCTACCGCGACCCGATCATGGGCCCGGGCACGCTGGTCATCGCCATCTCGCAGTCCGGCGAGACCATGGACACCCTGATGGCCCTGCGGCACGCCCGCGAGCAGGGCGCCAAGGTGCTGGCGATCTGCAACACCAACGGCTCCACCATCCCGCGCGAGTCGGACGCCGTGCTGTACACGCACGCCGGCCCCGAGGTCGCGGTCGCCTCCACCAAGGCGTTCCTGACCCAGCTGGTCGCCTGCTACCTGGTCGCCCTCTACCTGGGCCAGGTGCGCGGCACCAAGTGGGGCGACGAGATCTTCGCCGTCATCAAGGAGCTCGGCGACGCGCCCAAGCAGCTGGAGCAGGTCCTGGAGACCATGGAGCCGGTGCGCGAGCTGGCCCGCTCGCTGGCCGACGCCCGCTCGGTGCTGTTCCTCGGCCGTCACGTCGGCTTCCCGGTGGCCCTGGAGGGCGCGCTCAAGCTCAAGGAGCTGGCGTACATGCACGCCGAGGGCTTCGCGGCGGGCGAGCTCAAGCACGGCCCGATCGCGCTGATCGAGGAGGGGCTGCCGGTCGTGGTGGTCGTGCCCTCGCCGCGCGGCCGGTCGATCCTGCACGACAAGATCGTCTCCAACATCCAGGAGATCCGGGCCCGCGGTGCCCGCACGATCGTCATCGCGGAGGAGGGCGACGAGACCGTCGCGCCGTACGCGGACCACCTGATCCGCATCCCGGTCACCCCGACCCTGCTCCAGCCGCTGGTCTCCACCGTCCCGCTGCAGGTCTTCGCCTGCGAGCTGGCCACGGCCAAGGGCCACGAGGTCGACCAGCCGCGCAACCTGGCGAAGTCGGTCACCGTCGAGTAGTCGCTCGCCGTCCGGCACGGCGTCCCTGCGGTGGCTGCGTCCTACCGCAGGGGCGCCGTGTCGAGCGTGAAGGAGAACGGGGCGGGGAGGTCGATCGGCTTACCGAACTCGACCCTGGTTTGAGTGACGTAGTCCTCGCCCTGGGGGTTGGTGAACAGGGTGATCATTCCGTCGGTGCGATCGATCAGCAGGTAACAGGGGATTCCCGCTGCGGCGTAGCCCCTGCGCTTGGGCTCGCGGTCCTTGTGCGGGTCGATCGAGGTGACCTCGAAGACGAGTAGGACGCCCTCCGTCGGGGCCCAGGAATCCAGATGGTCGAAGTGGTCGGCTGGGACGACCGTGCCATCGGGGATGAACCGACCCTTCGGTGTGATCAAGCCCTTGACACCGGCGATGTCCAGATCGATCGCGGCGCTCCGGAAGAATTGCTTGGCGAGCTTCGAGACCGCGCCCTCGTGCTGTCCGTCTGGTGGCGGTGTCACGACGATCGCTCCTTCGATGAATTCGGCCTTGCTGCCCAGCGGGGTGTCCAGCTTCAGAAACGCCTGGAGGAGGCTGTCCTCGCCCAGCGGGTGCTCGACTGCCGGCATGGCGACCATGGCCCTTCTCCCTCCTGCTGGTCTGTGCCGAGCGACAAAGTAGGCGTACGGACCGGAGCCGGTGGGGGATCGAAGTGGGTGTCACTCGAAAGTGTGCCGCAGGGCCGGGTCCCGTGGGGCGGTGACGCGGGCTAGCGTCGTCGGTACGTCGACGGCCGGAGGAGCCCGCCATGCGTCATGCACACCCTGTGGAAACCGTTCGGGCCGCCGAGGGCGCGCTGATGGCGCGGCTGCCGGAGGGCACGCTGATGCAGCGGGCGGCCGCCGGGCTGGCGGTGACGTGCGCCCGGTTGCTGACCCGGCGTCGGGGGCGGGTGTACGGCAGTCGGGTGGTGGTGCTGGCGGGCAGTGGGGACAACGGGGGTGACGCCCTGTACGCCGGGGCCGCGCTGGCCCGGCGCGGGGCCCGGGTGACGGCGGTGCTGCTGGCACCGGAGCGGGCGCACCGGGGCGGGCTGGCCGCGCTGCGGGCGTCCGGCGGACGGGTGACGGCGGAGCAGGACGTCGGACTGGCCGACTTCTCGTGCGCGGACCTGGTGCTGGACGGGATCGTCGGCATCGGTGGCCGGGGCGGGCTGCGCCCCGCGGCGGAGCCGTACGCGCGGGCGGCGCGGCGCGGCGTGGTGGTCGCGGTGGACCTGCCCAGCGGCGTGGACGCCGACACCGGCGAGGTGCCGGGCGCGGCGCTGCGCGCGGACGTCACGGTCTGCTTCGGCACGTACAAGCCCGGGCTGCTGGTCGACCCGGGGGCCTCGTACGCGGGCGCCGTGCAGCTGGTCGGCATCGGGCTGGAGCTGCCGGAGGCGGACGTGACGGCCCTCCAGCACGCGGACGTGGCGGCGCTGCTGCCGGTGCCCGGCGCGGAGAGCGACAAGTACCGGCGCGGCGTGGTCGGGGTGGCGGCCGGCTCGGCGACGTACCCGGGGGCGGCGCTGCTGGCGGTCGCCGGGGCGCTGCGCGGTGGCGCGGGCGCCGTCCGGTACGTGGGCGCCGCGGCCGAGGAGGTGGTGCGGCGCTTCCCGGAGACGCTGGTCACCGAGGGCGGGCCGGCCGGGGCCGGGCGGGTGCAGGCCTGGGTGGTCGGGCCGGGCGGCGGCGAGGGGGCGCGGCAGGCGCTGGCCGAGGCGCTGGCGAGCGACGTCCCGGTGCTGGTGGACGCGGACGGGCTGACCGAGCTGGGCCGGCTCGGCCCGGACGCGCTGGCCGGCCGCACCGCGCCCACCCTGCTCACCCCGCACACCGGCGAGGCCGCCCGGCTGCTCGCCGGCGCCGAGGGCACCCCGCCGCCGGCCGCCGACGACCTGGCCGCCGCCCGGCTGGCCACCGCCCGCCGGCTCGCGGCCGCCTACCGCGCGACCGTGCTGCTGAAGGGCTCCACCACGGTGGTCGCCGATCCGGGCGGCGCCGTCCGGGTGAACCCCACCGGCACCTCCTGGCTGGCCACCGCCGGCAGCGGCGACGTGCTGGCCGGTCTGGCCGGCTCCCTGCTGGCGGCGGGCCTGCCGCCGCTGGACGCCGCCTCGGTGGCCGCCTACCTGCACGGTCTGGCCGGCCGCGAGGCGGCGGGCGACCCGGGCGCGCCGGTGACGGCGCTCGCGGTGGCGGAGGCGCTGCCGGCGGTGTGGCGGGCCGTCCGGGAACCTTAGGACGGCGGCCGCGCGGGGCCCGGGTGGCGGCGCCCGAACGGAACCGTGGACTCCGGCCGCGGCGTCCGAACAGAAGGCGTCGAGCGGTCCGTCGGCGGGCCCGGACGGCGGGCGGGCCCCGGCCGTCGGTCGCCGCGCCGACGGGCCGTTCGGCGAGGACTCCGGGACGTCTGGGAGACTGACCCTGATGACAACTGCGAACACGACCGGCACAGCCACCCTGACCGACGGCGTACGGGCCGAGGCGACCATCGATCTCGGCGCCCTGCGCGGCAACCTCGCGGCGCTGCGCGAGCGCGTCGGCAGCTCGGCGGTGATGCTCGCGGTCAAGGCGGACGCCTATGGCCACGGCGCGGTCGAGTGTGCCCGGGAAGCGGTCGCCAACGGGATCGGCTGGCTCGGCTGCGCGACGCCCGACGAGGCGCTGGCGCTGCGGGCCGCGGGCATCCGCCCGGAGCAGGCCCGCATCCTGTGCTGGCTGTGGACGCCCGGCGGGCCGTGGCGCGAGGCGCTGCGCGCGGGCCTGGACATCTCGGTCGGCGGCCAGTGGGCGCTGGACGAACTGCTCCCGGCCGTCCGCGAGACCGGCATCCCGGCACGCGTGCACCTGAAGGCCGACACCGGCCTCGGCCGCAACGGCTGCCAGCCGCACGACTGGCCGCAGCTGGTCGCGGCCGCCCGGCGCGCCGAGACCGAGGGCCTGCTCACCGTGGTCGGCGTCTGGTCGCACTTCGCGGCCGCCGACGAGCCCGGCCACCCGTCGATCCGGGCCCAGCTGGACTCCTACCGCGCCGCGCTGGCCGTGGCCGAGTCGGCCGGGCTGCGCCCCGAGGTGCGGCACCTGGCGAACTCGCCGGCCACCCTGCTGCTGCCGGAGGCGCACTTCGACCTGGTCCGCACCGGCCTGGCCGCGTACGGGCTGTCGCCGGTGCCCGAGGTGGGCTCGCCGGCCGACTTCGGGCTGCGCCCGGTGATGGCGCTGTCCGCGCGGCTGGCGCTGGTCAAGCACGTCCCCGGCGGGCACGGGGTCAGCTACGGCCACCACTACACGACGCCCGGCCCGACCACCCTGGGCCTGGTCCCGATCGGTTACGGCGACGGCGTCCCCCGGCACGGCAGCGGCACCGGCCCGGTGCAGATCGGCGGCAAGTGGCGCACGGTGGCCGGCCGGGTCGCGATGGACCAGTTCGTCGTGGACCTGGGCGGGGACACCCCCGGGATCGGTGACGAGGCGCTGCTGTTCGGCAACGGCGAGCGCGGTGAGCCGACCGCCGAGGACTGGGCCCGGGCCTGCGGCACCATCTCGTACGAGATCGTCACCCGGATCGGTGCCCGGGTGCCCCGGCGCTACCTGGACGGCAGCCACACCGGGGTGCCGTCGGCATGACCGAGGCGCCGACCGGGGAGGGAGCGGTCGCGGCGGTCGCCAAGGCGGCCGGCGCGGCCTCCGGGGTGAGCCGGGCGGGCGTGATCGGGATCTCGGTCGGCGTGCTGGCGGCCGGGGCGGCCGCCGGGGTGGCGATCGAGCGGCTGACCGTCGGCCGGGCGATGCGCCGCCGGGCCCGGGCCGAACTGGACGCCGGCGCGCCGTACGGCTCGCTGCGCGGGCGCCCGCGGACGGTGGCCGCGCCGGACGGCACCGAGCTGTACGTGGAGCTGGACGGCACCGGCTGGGGCCCGGACGGGCCCGGGCACCTCGGCGAACCCCGCCCCGGAGGCGAGCGGGCGGATCACACCGCACCGCTGACCGTGGTGTTCTGCCACGGCTACTGCCTCAACCAGGACAGCTGGCACTTCCAGCGGGCCGCGCTGCGCGAGGGCATGCGGCTGGTCTTCTGGGACCAGCGCAGCCACGGCCGCTCCGAGCGCTCCCGCTCGTACCTGGCGGGCGAGCCGGCCGGCATCGACCAGCTGGGCGGTGACCTCAAGGCGGTGATCGACGCCGTCGCGCCGACCGGTCCGCTGGTGCTGGTGGGCCACTCGATGGGCGGCATGACCGTGATGGCGCTGGCCGACCAGCACCCGGAGCTGTTCCGGGACCGGGTCGCCGGGGTCGCCCTGATCGGGACGCTCGCCGGTGACTGGAACGAGGTGAGCCTCGGCCTGCCGAAGGCCGGCGCGAAGCTGTTCAAGAAGGTCGCGCCCGGGATGGTGAAGCTGCTGGGCCGCCAGGTCGACCTGGTGGAGGCGACCAGGCGGCTGGGCTCGGACGTCACCGCCGTCTTCTACCGGCGGTTCTCCTTCGGCGGCCGGGACGTCGACCCCGGCGTGGTGCGGTTCGCCGAGCAGCTGCTGGACGCCACCCCGATCGACGTGGTCGCCGAGTTCTACCCGGTCTTCGGCGCGCACGAGAAGTACGAGGCGCTGTCCGCGCTGCGCGGCCTGCCGGCGCTGGTGCTGGCCGGGACGAAGGACCTGCTGACGCCCTCGGCGCACAGCGAGGCGATGGCCGAGCGGCTGCCCGGGGCCGAGCTGGTGCTGGCCGAGGGCGCCGGGCACCTGGTGATGCTGGAGCGCCCGGAGCTGGTCGACCGCGAGCTGGCGTTGCTGCTGCGCCGGGCCGCCGACTTCGCCGGGGCCGCGCCGCTGCCCCCGGCCGTTCTCGACCTGGCCCGCGGGCCCGCCGCCGAACCGGTCGCGGACAGCACCGCCGAACCCGCCGTCGACCCCGCCTGACGTCCCGTCCCGGTACCCGCCCGGCGCACCCGGGGCCGGCGATGTGGCACGGTAGCGGTGGCGGCCGGCGGTCGGCTCGCCGGTACGGACCGAAGGGCAAGACACGCGCATGGGCTCGCACGCCACTCTCACCGTCCCCACCCCGGAGCGGATGGGCCGGCTCGGCCGGGAGCTGGCCACGCTGCTTCGGCCGGGTGACCTGGTGCTGCTCTCCGGCGAGCTGGGGGCGGGGAAGACCACGCTGACCCGCGGCCTGGGGGAGGGGCTCCAGGTCCGCGGCGCGGTGACCTCGCCGACCTTCGTGATCGCCCGGGTGCACCCCTCGCTGGTCGGCGGCCCGGCCCTGGTGCACGTCGACGCGTACCGGCTCGGCGGGGACCTGGACGAGATGGAGGACCTCGACCTGGACGTCTCGCTGCCGGAGTCGGTGGTCGTGGTCGAGTGGGGCGAGGGCAAGGTCGAGCGGCTGTCCGAGGACCGGCTGGAGGTCCGGATCGAGCGTGCCCTGGGCGACACCGCCGCCGGGGACGACCAGGACCCGCGCCGGGTGGTGCTGACCGGCATCGGCCCGCGCTGGGCGGCCGTGGAGCTGGCGGAGCTGGCGTAGCGGTCCAGGGGCCCGTCTTCGAATTCCCGGGACCGCCGGCGTCGGGCCGGGGGTACGCCACCGCCGGTTCCGGCGGCGAGTCGCGGAGACTTGCCGACAGGCTGTCGGCAAGATGTTGCGGCCGGGGCACCGGGCGTGGTGGGATGGTTGCTGCGGTTAGGTCTGCCTAACTAGGGAGGCGCCATGTCGAGCACCACCCCCGCCCCGGAACGCGCCGTGCGCGCCGCCGGGGCCGGAGAGCCCGCCCGCTGCGCTCCGGGGGAGCCGATGCGGGCGCTGCTGGCCGCCTGCGCGGCCGCCGAGGCGGTGTCCACCCCGCCCGAACCCGGGCCCGGGCAGGCCGAGGAGCCCGAGGCGCGGGCGCCCCGGGCCGCGTGAGGCCGCCTCAGGCGACCACGACCACCTTGGTGTCCTTCGGCGCGAAGTCCCAGAGCAGCTGACCCTCGGCGCGGCCGCTGCGGATGCCGCCGGTCTTGGCCTTCGGGTCGGCGGTCGGGGTCTTCGGGTCGGTGGTCGAGGTCGTGCCGTCCACCGCCGCGCTGAAGCCGAACACCACGCCGTTCTGCTGCGCGAAGCGCACCACGTGCTCGATCTGCCGGCCGTCCGTGCCGGTGCCGGTCGGCGTACGGCTGTACACCGCGTAGCTGCCCGGGGTCGGCTCGACCGTGCCCGGGGCGACCTGGAAGGCGGCCGCGACCTGCGGCGTCTTCTTCGGGTCGACCAGCCAGACGTAGTGGCTGCTCACCGAGTAGACCACCCGCGGGCCGGTGCCCGTGGTGACCGGCGGCGGCGGGACGGTCGGCGTGGCCGAGGCGCTCGGCGCCGCCGTGGTCGGCGTGCCGGCCGCCGCGGTGGTCACGGCGGGCTTGGCCACGCCGGCCCGGTCCTGGGCGCCGTTGGCCTGGAAGGCCAGCAGGCTCACCACCGCCAGGGCCCCCAGGGTCAGCCCCGTGACCACCACTCCAGGACCCATCTTCGCCACGTGCGCTCCCGCTGCCGTCCCTTTTCGTACTGCCTTATCGTGCCAGGTCCGTCCGTCCGGGTCGCAGCGCCTCGGATGTGTGTTCCCGGTTGGCACGTCCTGCCGGTCGGCCGGTCGGCCCAACGTCGGTCTAACCTTGACCCGTGCTGCTGCTCGCGTTCGACACCGCTACCCCCGCCGTCACCGCCGCCGTCCACGACGGCACCGCCGTCCTGGCCGAGACCCACCAGGTCGACGCCAGGCGCCACGGCGAACTGCTGCTGCCCGCGATCGACGGGGTGCTGCGGACGGCCGGGGTGGACAAGCGCCGGCTCACCGGCATCGCGGTCGGGGTCGGCCCGGGCCCGTACACCGGCCTGCGGGTCGGCCTGGTGACCGCCGCCGCGCTCGGCCACGCCCTCGGGCTGCCGGTGCACGGCGTCTGCACCCTGGACGCGATCGCCTTCCAGGCCCGTGCCGAGGGCCTCGCCGGGCAGCCGTTCACGGTGGCCACCGACGCGCGCCGCAAGGAGGTCTACTGGGCCTCCTACGACGCCGAGGGCCGCCGCACCGAGGGCCCCGGCGTGGACCGCCCGGCCGAGCTGACCCCGCACCCGCGGTCCGTCGGCGCCGGCGCGCTGCTCTACCCCGACGCCTTCCCGGGCGCGGACGGCCCCGCGCACGTGTCGGCCGGCGCCCTGGCCGGCTTCGCCGCCGCCGAGCTGGCCGCCGGGCGCGAGCTGCTGCCGAACGTCCCGCTGTACCTGCGCCGCCCGGACGCCCAGGTCCCCGCGGCCTACAAGACTGTTCTAGGGGGCAAGGCGGTGCTCCCGGCGTGAACGACGGCACCACCCTGCGCCCGATGCGCTGGTGGGACATCGCGCCGGTGATGGAGCTGGAGCAGCGGCTCTTCCCCGAGGACGCCTGGTCCAGCGGGATGTTCTGGTCCGAGCTGGCCGAGGCCCACGCCGGCGGCACCCGCCACTACACCGTCGCCACCGCCGCGGACGGCACGATCGTCGGCTACGCCGGGCTGATGGCCGTCGCCGGCGAGGGCGACGTCCAGACCATCGCGGTCGACGGGCGCCACCAGGGCGCCGGCCTCGGCACGGCACTGCTCACCGACCTGATCCGGGAGTCCGCCCGGCGCGGCTGCGCCGAACTGCTGCTGGAGGTGCGGGTGGACAACCCGCGCGCCCAGCGGCTGTACGAGCGCCACGGCTTCGAACCGGTGGGCATCCGGCGCGGCTACTACCAGCCCGCCAACGTCGACGCGCTGGTGATGCGCCTCGACCACCCCAGTACCGACAGCACTGACCCGAAGGACATTGAGGACACCCGCCATGGCTGACGAACCGCTCGTCCTCGGCATCGAGACCTCCTGCGACGAGACCGGCGTCGGCATCGTGCGCGGCACCACGCTGCTGGCCGACGCGGTCGCCTCCAGCGTCAACGACCACGCCCGCTTCGGCGGCGTCGTCCCGGAGATCGCCAGCCGCGCGCACCTGGAGGCGATGGTCCCGACCATCCAGCGCGCCCTGGACACCGCCGGGATCAAGGCCGGTGACCTCGACGGCATCGCGGTCACCGCGGGCCCCGGCCTGGCCGGCGCGCTGCTGGTCGGCGTCAGCGCCGCCAAGGCGTACGCCTGGGCGCTCGACAAGCCGCTGTACGGGGTCAACCACCTCGCCTCGCACATCTGCGTCGACCAGCTGGAGCACGGCCGGCTGCCCTCGCCGACGATGGCCCTGCTGGTCTCCGGCGGGCACTCCTCGCTGCTGCTCAGCGAGGACATCACCACCGACGTCCGCCCGCTCGGCGCCACCATCGACGACGCGGCCGGCGAGGCCTTCGACAAGGTCGCCCGGGTGCTCGGCCTCGGCTTCCCCGGCGGCCCGGTCGTCGACCGCACGGCCCGCGACGGCGACCCCAAGGCGATCGCCTTCCCGCGCGGCCTCTCCGGCCGGAACGACCCCGCGTACGACTTCTCCTTCTCCGGCCTGAAGACCGCCGTCGCCCGCTGGGTGGAGGCCAAGCGCCGGGCCGGCGAGGAGGTGCCGATCGCCGACGTGGCGGCGTCCTTCCAGGAGGCCGTCACCGACGTGCTCACCCGCAAGGCCGTCAAGGCGTGCAAGGACAACGGCGTCGACCACCTGATGATCGGCGGCGGCGTGGCGGCCAACTCGCGGCTGCGCGAGATGGCCCAGCAGCGCTGCGACCGGGCCGGCATCCGGCTCCGGGTGCCCCGGCCGGGCCTGTGCACCGACAACGGCGCGATGGTCGCCGCCCTCGGCGCCGAGATGGTGTGGCGCGACCGCGCCCCCTCCGCCTTCGACCTGTCCGCCGACTCCTCGCTGCCGGTGACCGACGTCCACGTCCCCGCCGCCGGGCACGGCGACGTCCACGGCCAGGCCTACGACGCCCTCGCCGGCGGCAACGGATGACCGTCGCCGCGATGTGGGAGGCCCGGGCGGCGGACGGCCGGGGCGCCGAACTCGCCGCCTGGGTACGGGAGTCCGTGCTGCCCGCGGTGCGCGGCACGGCCGGGCTGGAACGCCTCGAACTGCTCTCCGCCCCGGGCGAGCGGGTGCTGCTGATCACCTGGTGGAGCGGCGAGCCGGCGCCCGTCGCCGACCCGCCGGCCGGACTGCTCGGCCGTCCGGTGCACCGGTGGTCGTTCACCAGCCAGCACGTCGAACAGGACCTGGCCGGGAACCGCCGCCCCGGCCGCTACCGTGCATAGCTGAGAGAAAGCTGGACGGGAACCGGGAGCGCGGTGCGGTGAGCAGGTACGGGCTGAGTGGGAACGGGCTGAGCAGGACCAGGGCGTACGCGGCGGGGGCGCTGGCCCTGCTGGCCTTCGCCACCGCGTGCGGCGACAACGGCGGCGGCGCCGCGCCCGCCGCCACCACGGCGGCGCCCGCCGCGCCCAAACCCACCGGAGCCGCCCCCACCAGCGCCGCCGCCACCCCCGGAGCCACCGCCCCGGCGGGCGCGAACGCGGCGGCCTGGGCGAAGTGGAACCTCACCCCGCTCCCACCCGCCCCGGCGGCGCCCGCCGACAAGCCCGTCAAGCTCGAACGGACCGGCCCGGTACCGGTGTTCAGCGAGGTGAAGACCACCGACAAGGTCGTCTTCATCACCATCGACGACGGCGCCGAGAAGGACCCGAAGTTCGTCGAGATGCTGACCGACCTCAAGGTGCCGATCTCGATGTTCCTGACGAAGGACATCGTCAAGAACGACTACGGCTACTTCAAGCCGCTCCAGGCGCTGGGCAACCACATCCACAACCACACCGTGGACCACCCGGTGATGAGCAAGCTGTCGCCGGAGAAGCAGAAGGCCGAGATCTGCGACGACCAGGCCGCGCTCACCCAGCAGTACGGCACCGCCCCGCTGCTGTTCCGCCCGCCGTTCGGCGACGGCGCCAACACGCCGACGCTCAACACCTCGGTGCAGGAGTGCGGCCCGCGCGCGATCGTGCTCTGGCGCGAGTCGATGCAGATCCACGACATGCAGTACCAGGCGGCGGACAAGAAGCTGAAGCCCGGCGACATCGTCCTGGCGCACTTCCGCGGCCCCAAGGAGCTCAAGGGCGCCACGATGACCCAGATGTTCGGCGACTTGCTGGCCCGGATCCAGGAGCAGGGCTTCTCGGTGGCCCGGCTGGAGGACTACATCCAGGCCCCCGCCTCGTAGCCGCCGCTACGAGGCTAGGAGGCCCGGACCGGCTGCCCCAGCATCATCAGCGGGCCGTGGTCGGTGCGGCTGAGGATCACCGTGACGGAGTTCGGCCCGGAGGGCTTGAGCTGGCGGCGCAGCTCCTCCGGGGTGATCGCCATCCCGCGCTTCTTGATCACCACGGTGCCGACCGCCCGCTCACGCAGCAGCGCCTTCAGCTTCTTGATGTGGAAGGGCAGCACGTCGGTCAGCTCGAAGGCGTGCGCGTACGGGGTGGCGACCAGCTCGTCCGAGGTCAGGTAGGCGATCTTCGGGTCGATCAGCCGGCCGCCGACCCGTTCGGCCACCTCGGCCACCAGGTGGGCCCGGATCACCGCGCCGTCCGGCTCGTACAGGTAGCGCCCCACCGGGCCGGCCGGCGGGTCCGGCAGGTCGCCGCCGACCAGGCTGGCGCCCTCCGGCAGCAGCGTGGCGCGGTGCGGGCGGGCGGCCTTGGTGCCGAACCAGAGCACCGCCTCCTTGACGTCGCCGTGGTCGGAGACCCACTCGGCCTCGGCGTCCTCCGGGACGGCCTCGTGCGGGATGCCAGGGGCGACCTTCAGTGCCCCGATCGGGGTCCGCCGGCCCGCCTCGACCGCCCAGGACAGCGGCGGGGCGTACGCCTCCGGGTCGAACACCCGGCCGCGCGAGGTCCGCCGGGCCGGGTCGGTGAACACCGCGTCGTAGCCGGCCACGTCCACCTCGGCGACGTCCGCGCAGCGCACCTCGACCAGCTCGGCCAGGCCCAGCGCGGCGGCGTTCGCGGCGGTGGCGGCGCAGGCCGCCGGGTCCTTGTCGACGGCCAGCACCTCGATGCCCGCCCGGGCCAGCGCCAGCACGTCCCCGCCGATGCCGCAGCACAGGTCCGCCAGCCGCCGGACGCCCAGCTCGGCGAACCGCCGCGCCCGCCACTCGGCCACGCTGCGCCGGGTGGACTGCTCGACCCCGTTGGGCGTGAAGTACATCAGGTCGGCGTCCGCCCCGAACTTCGCCCGGGCCCGCTGCCGCAGCCGCGCCTGCCCGAAGGCCGCCGACACCAGCTCCGCCGGGTGCTCCCGCCGCAACCGGGTGGCCAGCGCCAGCTCCTCCTCGGGGGTGAACTCGCGCAACTCGGCGAGCAGGGCCTGGCCCTCGGGCGTCAGCAGCGGCTGGAGGTTCTCGGTGTCCACGGGATCATTCTCGCCGGTCGAGGGTCAGTCGACCGGCCACCGGGACGTGCTCACCACAGGACGCCCGAGGAGAACAGCGCGGGCAGGACGAACGGCGCGATCCCGGCGGCGACCGGGACGAACCGGTAGCCGGACCGCCGGCTGCGGACGACCACCACGAGGCTCGCCACCAGGGCGACCACCGGGGCGGCCATGACCGCGACGCCCAGGACGCCCCAGCCCCAGCCGCTCCCGTCGTCGCCGGCGCCGGGACCGTTGGCGAAGCTGCCGATGAGGAAGAACACGGCGACCGGGAGCACGGCGCCCAGCAGGGGCAGCGCCAGCAGCGCGAGGGACGCGTCCTTGAGCCGGGACGGGCCGACGCCGGTGGCGTTCATCGGAGGGCTCCCAGGCAGAGCAGGACGGGCAGCGCGAAGGGCGCGACGAGCGCGGAGAGCGGCAGCCACTGGTAGCCGTCCCGGCCGCTGCGGACGGCGACGGCGACGGGCGCGCCCCAGCCGATGACCACGGCGGAGAGCACGGCGCACAGGAAGTCGCCCCCGGTGTCGGAGCCGGCGGCCTCGGCGATCGCGCCGCCGGCCTGGAAGGCGACCAGCGGGAGGGCGCCCAGCAGTGGCAGGAGCAGCAGTGCGAGCGCGGCGTCCTTCGCGTCGGACGGGCCGACGCGCGTCGGGGTGTCGGTCATGGCACGAGTGTGCCGAGCGGGCGGCGAGCCGCACATGAGTACGGGTACTCATCCGTGATCCGGGATCTCCCGGGCGCGCCGTTGGCACTCTGGTTGACTGAGTGCTAACACGGGCCTATGGTCGTCCTTGGCACTCCCCACCGGGGGAGTGCTAACGCGAAGACGCGTGTCTGACCCCCGCGACGGCAGGCTCGCAGGCTCGCCCTACCCGTTAGAAAACCCCGTAATCTCCGAAGGGGAGCTCGGACGTGACCACCAGCAGCAAGGTTGCCATCAAGCCGCTCGAGGACCGCATCGTGGTCCAGCCGCTCGACGCCGAGACCACCACGGCCTCCGGCCTGGTTATCCCGGACACCGCCAAGGAGAAGCCCCAGGAGGGCGTCGTCCTGGCCGTCGGCCCGGGCCGCTTCGAGGACGGCCAGCGTCTGCCGCTCGACGTCGCCGTGGGTGACATCGTCCTGTACTCGAAGTACGGCGGCACCGAGGTGAAGTACCAGGGCGAGGAGTACCTGGTGCTCTCCGCTCGCGACGTTCTCGCGATCATCGAGAAGTAAGTCGTTCCTGACCCGCCCCGGATCCGTGTCCCAAGTGACAGGGGCCCGGGGCGTGGTTGTTGGTTCACGTAGTTCGGCGGCCGGTGGCCCGGTCGCAGCCCCGAGGGAATAGGGAACATGGCGAAGATCCTGCAGTTCGACGAGGACGCCCGCCGCTCGCTGGAGCGCGGTGTCAACAAGCTGGCCGACACCGTCAAGGTGACCATCGGCCCCAAGGGCCGCAACGTCGTCATCGACAAGAAGTTCGGCGCCCCGACCATCACCAACGACGGTGTCACCATCGCCCGTGAGGTCGAGCTGGACGACCCGTACGAGAACCTTGGCGCGCAGCTCGTCAAGGAGGTCGCCACCAAGACCAACGACGTCGCGGGCGACGGCACCACCACCGCCACCGTGCTGGCCCAGGCCCTGGTCAACGAGGGTCTGCGCAACGTCGCCGCCGGTGCCGGCCCGGCCGCCCTGAAGAAGGGCATCGACAAGGCCGTCGCCGCCGTCTCCGAGCACCTGTTGTCCGTGGCCCGCGAGATCGAGGGCAAGGACGACGTCGCCGCCGTCGCGTCCCTCTCCGCGCAGGACACCCAGGTCGGCGAGCTGATCGCCGAGGCGATCGACAAGGTCGGCAAGGACGGTGTCATCACCGTCGAGGAGTCGAACACCTTCGGCGTGGAGCTGGACTTCACCGAGGGCATGCAGTTCGACAAGGGCTACCTGTCGCCGTACTTCGTCACCGACGCGGAGCGGCAGGAGGCGGTCTTGGAGGACCCGTACATCCTGATCAACCAGGGCAAGATCTCCTCCATCCAGGAGCTGCTGCCGCTGCTGGAGAAGATCCTGCAGGGCGGTGCCTCGAAGCCGCTGCTGATCATCGCCGAGGACGTCGACGGCGAGGCGCTGTCGACCCTGGTCGTGAACAAGATCCGCGGCACCTTCAACGCCGTCGCCGTCAAGGCCCCGGGCTTCGGCGACCGCCGCAAGGCGATCCTCGGCGACCTGGCCACCCTGACCGGCGGCACGGTCATCTCCGAGGAGGTCGGCCTCAAGCTCGACCAGGTCGGCCTGGACGTGCTGGGCACCGCCCGCCGCGTGACCATCACCAAGGACGAGACCACCGTCGTCGACGGTGCCGGTGACGCCGAGGCCGTGGCCGGCCGCGTCGCCCAGATCAAGGGCGAGATCGCCGCGACCGACTCCGACTGGGACCGCGAGAAGCTGCAGGAGCGCCTGGCCAAGCTGGCCGGCGGCGTCTGCGTCATCAAGGTCGGCGCCGCCACCGAGGTGGAGCTGAAGGAGCGCAAGCACCGCCTGGAGGACGCCATCTCGGCGACCCGCGCCGCGGTCGAGGAGGGCATCGTCGCCGGTGGTGGCGCCTCCCTGGTCCACGCCGCCAAGGTGCTGGACGGTGGCCTGGGCCTGTCGGGTGACGAGGCGACCGGTGTCGCGGTCGTCCGCAAGGCGCTGCACGAGCCGCTGCGCTGGATCGCCCAGAACGCCGGCCTCGAGGGCTACGTCATCACCCACAAGGTCGCCGAGCTGGAGGCCGGTCACGGCTACAACGCGGCCACCGGCGAGTACGGCGACCTGCTGAAGGCCGGCGTCATCGACCCGGTCAAGGTCACCCGTTCCGCCCTGGAGAACGCCGCCTCGATCGCCTCCCTGCTGCTCACCACCGAGACCCTCGTGGTGGAGAAGAAGGAGGAGGAGGCCGACAGCGGTCACTCCCACGGTGGCCACGGCCACTCCCACTGACGCCTGATCAGTGACCGGAGGCCCGGTCCGCGCCCCGCGAGGGGCAGCGGGCCGGGCCTCCGGCTGTCATTCGCCCGCTCGCCCGTGACGCGGCTCGGGGCGGGGGCCTCCGCGGTCGTCAGGGCTTCAACTATCAGTAGAATTTTGCAGAACGCAAAGATTGCCTTATAACTAAGGCATGATCGAGGCCCGCCACCTGCGCGTCCTGCGTGCCGTCGCCCGCACCGGCTCCTTCTCCGCCGCCGCCCGCGAGCTGGGGTGCACCCAGCCCGCCATCAGCCAGCAGATGAAGGCCCTGGAGAAGTCCGTGGACACCCCGCTGGTGGTCCGTTCGGGCCGCGGGATGCAGCTCAGCGAGGCCGGGCGGGTGCTGCTCAAGCATGCCACCGGGATCCTGGCGGGGCTCTCCGCCGCCGAGGAGGAGGTGGCCGCGATCGCCGGGCTGCGGGCCGGACGGGTGCGGCTGGTCTCCTTCCCGACCGCGAGTTCCACCCTGGTGCCGCCCGCGGTCGCCCGGCTGCGGGACGGCCATCCGGGGGTGCGCGTGTCGCTGGTCGAGGCGGAGCCGCCGGAGTCGCTGGCGATGCTGCGCGGCGGCGAGTGCGAGATCGCGCTGGCCTTCCGCTACCCGCAGTCCGACGGCGCCGCCGCGCTGCCGGCCCCGGCGCACGGCACGCCGCGCGAGGCGCGGGCCGAGGCCAACCTGGAGGCCCAGCAGCTGACCGCCGGGACCGACTGGTCCGATCTGGTGGTCACCCCGCTGCTGGACGACCCGCTGGTGGGCGTGCTGCCCGCCGCCCACCCGCTGGCCGGGCGGGGCGGCCCGGTGGGGCTGGCCGAGCTGGCGGGGGAGCAGTGGATCGCCGGCTGTCCGCAGTGCCGGGGGCACCTGGTGGAGCTGTGCGCCGGGGCCGGCTTCGAGCCCCGGATCGACTTCGCGACGGACGACTACCCGGCGGTGGTCGGCCTGGTCGCGGCCGGGCTGGGGGTGGCCGTGCTGCCCCGGCTGGCGCTGCAGTCGGTGCGCCCTGACGGTGTGTCGACGGTGCCGGTGCGGACGGCCTCCGGGGCGCCGGCGGTGCGCCAGGTGGTCGCGCTGACCCTGTCGGACCTGGCCGAGGTGCCGGCCGTGGCCCTGATGCTGGAGCGGCTGGCGGGGGCGGCCGCCGCCCGCTGACGGTGCCTGCGGGGCCCGTGCCCGCGGCGCCCAGGCCGCGACGCCGTGAGGAAACGTTTCTTCACGGCGCGCCGAGGAGGCGGGTCAGTGCCGCGCGATCGCCGGCGGGGTCAGCGGGACCTCCACCAGCCGGTGCCGCGAGCGGCCCAGCATCTCCTCGCGCTCGTCCTCGGTCATCCCGCCCCAGACGCCGTACGGCTCGCGGACCGCCAGCGCGTGCGCCGCGCACTCGGCGATGACGGGGCAGCGCATGCAGACCTCCTTGGCGCTGGCCTCGCGCGAACTGCGCGCGGCTCCGCGCTCGCCCTCGGGGTGGAAGAAGAGCGAGCTGTCCACGCCACGGCAGGCTGCGGAGAGCTGCCAGTCCCAGAGGTCCGCGTTGGGACCGGGGAGGCGGGAGAAATCTGCCATGGCTCATTCCCTTCAGAGGCTGTCGGCCGTCGGCCGGGCGTTCGGCGGGCTGCTGCCGAGCGGCACGGCGGGGCTTCTATGCACTGGTGTGGACACCTGGAAATATGACTTAAGGCAACTCCATGGACAAGTCACCCACACACTGGCACAACAGTCAATGACCATACGAAAGCTATAAAAACGGGCAAAGTGGGCAAGGGTCTTCGGCGGGCGCGGGCGTGGCAATCGGGTGGCCGACGGGGCGCACGACGCGCCGAAACGGTGTGCGGGTCGCGCGCCCACCGCGCGCGAGCTGCGGAAAAGTGCGGCGTGTGCACCGCGATGCGGCTGATCGGTAATGGGTTGGCCACGTACAGTGGTGGAGATGGCCCTGAAGGCCGTAACTCATTCGAGTGACGGTCGTTGGAAGTGCGGAGGCGGTTAGCGGGCGCCGGACATCGGGAACGATCGCGGGCAAGTCGGGGCGATCAGCACGGAGTCTGTCGCCGATCGGCCGTGTCGTAGAGGTTCGTACCAGCCAGGAGGCTCAACGTGACGCGGATCAGCTGCGGAGGACGACGGTCATGACTTCCGTTCTCGTTTGCGACGATTCCCCGCTCGCCCGCGAGGCGCTTCGCCGCGCGGTCGCGACCGTACCCGGTGTGGACCGGGTCACCACCGCGACGAACGGGGAGGAGGTCCTCCGCCGCTGGGTGGCCGACCGCTCCGATCTCGTTCTGATGGACGTCCGGATGCCCGGCCTCGGCGGGGTCGAGACGGTCCGGCGGCTGCTGTCCGCCGACCCGGGCGCGCGGATCATCATGCTCACCGTCGCCGAGGACCTCGACGGGGTCGCGCTCGCGGTGGCCGCGGGCGCCCGCGGGTACCTGCACAAGGACGCCTCGCGCGCCGAGCTGCGGGCCACCGTCACCCAGGCCCTCGCCGACCCGACCTGGCGGCTCGCCCCGCGCCGGCTGCGCAGCCCCGACATGGGCGCCGCGCCGACGTTGACGGCGCGTGAGATCCAGGTGCTGGAGGGGATGAGCCACGGCCGCAGCAACGCCGAGATCGGGCGCGAGCTGTTCCTGTCCGAGGACACCGTCAAGACCCACGCCCGGCGGCTGTTCAAGAAGCTCGGGGCCTCCGACCGGGCGCACGCGGTGGCGCTGGGTTTCCGCTGGGGCCTGGTCCGCTGACCACCGCCGGCGCCGCCGGGTGCGGCGCGCCGCCGGTGATCGTCGGTGCGGGTGCCGCACGGGTGTGTGACGTTACGGTCCCGAGGTTGCACCATGGAGGAGTGGAGCACCTCGGGGACCAGCGGACAGGCACTGCGGCGAACCACGCAGCCGCAGGACACTCGGCGGACGGCGAGACGGACGGGACCACCGACGGCGGGGCGGGAGGCGGCACGGTGCAGGAGGGGCCGGTGGTGCGCGGCACGCCCCACGGTGCGCCAGCGCATAACGTTCCGGTGCACAACTCCGGACGCGGTGCCGCGTTTTCCCGCTCGACCAGGCACCATGGACCGATGCGCGACGACGTCGCCGGCGCGGCCGGCCAGGTGGACCCGGTGGAGGCCGAGCCCTCCGGTCCGGGTCACGACCCGTCGTACGCCGGATCGGGCGCGGCGGAGACCGGTCCGGTCCGCCCGCCGGTGCTCGGTTCGGGCGGCTCGCCGCTGGTGGGCGAGCTGGTCGCGGCCGCGGTGCGCGGCGAAGGGCCGGCCATCGACGCCCTGCTCGCCTACGTCCACCCGCTGGCGCAGCGCTACTGCCGCGCCAAGCTGGTCCGGCTGCCCGGCGGGGCCCGGCACCACGTGGACGACGTCGCCCAGGAGGTCTGCGTCGCGGTGCTCTGCGCGCTGCCCAGGTACAAGGACCAGGGGCGGCCGTTCGAGGCCTTCGTGTACGGCATCGCCGCGCACAAGATCGCCGATCTGCAGCGGGCCGCGATGCGCGGGCCCGGCTCGACCGTCGTCCCGCAGGACGACCTGCCGGAGGTGCCGGACGAGGCGCTCGGCCCGGAGGAGCAGGCGCTGCTGAGCAGCGACGCGGCCTGGGCCAAGGAGCTGCTGTCCAACCTGCCGGCCCGTCAGCGCGAGCTGGTGCTGCTGCGGGTCGCCGCCGGACTGTCGGCGGAGGAGACCGGCGAGGTGCTCGGGATGTCGCCGGGGGCCGTCCGGGTGGCCCAGCACCGGGCGCTCAGCCGGCTGCGGGCGCTCGCGGAAGAGTCCTCCTGACCTGGTCCCCTTTCCCCGCCCCCGCCGTCCGCGGGGCCGGCCGACGCCGCGGAATGAGCGGCGGGGCGGGGGTGTTGTCAAGGGCACACGAGGACACATTCGCGGTGCCAGTACCATGGGGTATCGGCGCCTGGGCGGGTAGCCAAAGTTTCACGGGTGCGCGCGGGGTCCCCTTGGAGGATCCTCCCATTGCACCCGGCTTCGGCGGTCTGCGCGAGTGAGCGATGACAGCGCCCCCACCCTCAGGGCGTGAGCGGATAAGGCCGGCCACGGAAGGTACCCCCCAAATGTCTTACAACGCCGCAGGCGTACCCGAGAAGTTCGCCATGCTCGGGCTCACGTTCGATGACGTCCTGCTGCTGCCCGGGGCCTCCGAGGTGCTGCCGAACGGGGTCGACACCTCCTCGCGGGTCTCCCGGAACGTGCGCGTCAACATCCCGCTGCTCTCCGCGGCGATGGACAAGGTCACCGAGTCGCGGATGGCCATCGCGATGGCGCGCCAGGGCGGCGTCGGCGTGCTGCACCGCAACCTGTCGGTCGAGGACCAGGCCAACCAGGTCGACCTGGTGAAGCGCTCCGAGTCCGGCATGGTCACCGACCCGATCACGGTCGGCCCCGACACCACGCTCGCCGAGGCCGACGCCCTGTGCGCCAAGTTCCGCATCTCCGGCGTGCCGATCGCCGACGAGGCCGGCAAGCTGCTCGGCATCGTCACCAACCGTGACATGGCCTTCGAGTCGGACCGCAGCCGCCAGGTCCGCGAGATCATGACCCCGATGCCGCTGATCACCGGCAAGGTCGGCATCTCCGGCGTCGACGCGATGGCGCTGCTGCGCCGCCACAAGATCGAGAAGCTGCCGCTGGTCGACGACGAGGGCCGGATCAAGGGCCTGATCACCGTCAAGGACTTCGTCAAGGCCGAGCAGTACCCGAACGCCGCCAAGGACGCCGAGGGCCGGCTGCTGGTCGGCGCCGCCGTCGGCGCCAGCGCCGAGGCGTTCGACCGGGCCCAGGCCCTGGTCGAGGCCGGCGTGGACTTCCTGGTGGTGGACACCTCGCACGGCCACAGCCACAACGCGCTGGCCTGGATCGCCAAGATCAAGTCGGCCGTCGGCGTCGACGTGGTCGGCGGCAACGTCGCCACCCGCGACGGCGCCCAGGCGCTGATCGACGCCGGCGTGGACGGCGTCAAGGTCGGCGTCGGCCCCGGCTCCATCTGCACCACCCGCGTGGTCGCCGGCATCGGCGTCCCGCAGATCACCGCCATCTACGAGGCCGCCCAGGCCTGCCAGGCGGCCGGCGTGCCGGTCATCGGCGACGGCGGCCTGCAGTACTCCGGCGACATCGGCAAGGCGCTGGCCGCCGGCGCCGACACCGTGATGCTCGGCTCGCTGCTGGCCGGCTGCGAGGAGTCCCCGGGCGAGCTGCTGTTCATCAACGGCAAGCAGTTCAAGTCCTACCGCGGCATGGGCTCGCTGGGCGCCATGCAGTCCCGCGGCCAGGGCCGCTCCTACTCCAAGGACCGCTACTTCCAGGCCGAGGTGGCCTCGGACGACAAGCTCGTCCCCGAGGGCATCGAGGGCCAGGTGCAGTACCGCGGCCCGCTGTCGGCCGTGCTGCACCAGCTGGTCGGCGGTCTGCGCCAGACCATGGGCTACGTCGGCGCCGGCACCATCGCCGAGATGGAGAGCAAGGGCCGCTTCGTCCGGATCACCTCGGCGGGCCTCAAGGAGAGCCACCCGCACGACATCCAGATGACCGTCGAGGCGCCGAACTACTCGACCCGCTGACGCGCTGAACACGGAAGGGCCCGCTCCGGCGGGCCCTTCCGCGTGTCCGGGGGCCGGGCCGTCGGGGCGGCCCTGCCCCCGGTACGGGATACTGGGGTGCGGCCGGGGTGACCCGGTCGGCATGGGCAATACAGCAGAAGGGCTCGAAGTGACTGAGATCGAGATCGGGCGAGGCAAGCGCGGCCGCCGGGCATACGCATTCGACGACATCGCCGTCGTCCCCAGCCGCCGTACCCGGGACCCGAAGGAGGTCTCGATCGCCTGGCAGATCGACGCCTACCGCTTCGAGCTGCCGTTCCTGGCCGCCCCGATGGACAGCGTGGTCTCGCCGCAGCAGGCCATCGCCATCGGCCGCCTCGGCGGCCTGGGCGTGCTGAACCTCGAAGGCCTCTGGACCCGCTACGAGGACCCGCAGCCGCTGCTCGACGAGATCGCCTCGATCACCGACGCCTCCCTGGCCACCCGCCGGCTGCAGGAGATCTACGCCGCGCCGATCCGGGCCGAGCTGATCAAGCAGCGCATCCAGGAGGTCCGCGACTCCGGCGTGGTCACCGCCGCCGCGCTCTCGCCGCAGCGCACCGCCGAGTTCTCCAAGGCCGTCGTGGACGCCGGCGTCGACGTCTTCGTCATCCGCGGCACCACGGTCTCGGCCGAGCACGTCTCCGGCGCCGCCGAGCCGCTCAACCTCAAGCAGTTCATCTACGAGCTGGACGTCCCGGTGATCGTCGGCGGCTGCGCCACGTACACCGCGGCCCTGCACCTGATGCGGACCGGCGCGGCCGGCGTGCTCGTCGGCTTCGGCGGCGGCGCCGCCCACACCACCCGCACCGTGCTCGGCATCCAGGTGCCGATGGCCACCGCCGTCGCCGACGTCGCGGCCGCCCGCCGTGACTACATGGACGAGTCCGGCGGCCGCTACGTGCACGTGATCGCGGACGGCGGCGTCGGCTACAGCGGCGACATCCCGAAGGCCGTCGCCTGCGGCGCCGACGCGGTGATGATCGGTGCCGCGCTGGCCCGTGCCACCGACGCCCCGGGCAAGGGCTTCCACTGGGGCATGGAGGCCGTCCACGAGGAGCTGCCGCGCGGCAAGCGGGTGGACCTCGGCACCGTCGGCACCACCGAGGAGATCCTGACCGGTCCGTCGCACACCCCGGACGGCACCATGAACCTCTTCGGTGCGCTGCGCCGTGCGATGGCCACCACGGGCTACACCGAGCTCAAGGAGTTCCAGCGGGTCGAGGTGACCGTCAACCCGGCGCTCGACCACCGCTGAGCCGCGTGCTGAGGAAGGCCCCCGCCGGGTACGGCGGGGGCCTTCGGGCTGTCCGGGGGCGGGCGGTGTCGTCCGGGAGGGGTCAACCGCGGTCGGCGGCGCGGCGGGTGAGGAGGAAGCCGCCGATGACGGCGATGGCGTAGAAGGCGGCGTCGAGGGGGCGGAGGTCGGCGCGCCAGGTGGCCAGGGTGTCGTGCAGGAGGCCGCGGGGGCCGGGGCCGTCGGCGTGCACCCGGCGGAGGTGTTCGGTCAGCTGGCCGAGGAGGAGCGCGCCGGCCGCGAGGAGGGCGCCGAGGGGCGGGAGCAGCCGGTTCCGGCCACCGAGGCGTCCGAGCGGGAGGGCGACCAGGCCGGCCGGGGCGATGGCCAGCCAGCCGAGGCTGTCGGCGGCCCGCAGCGGGGCGCAGCCGTAGGCCAGGCCGCCGACCAGCACGGCGAGGGCGGCGAGGGCGACGGCGAGGGCGGTGCGGCGGCGGGGGGCGGTCCGGGGCGCGGGCTCGACGGGCTCGTAGCCGGTGACCGGGGCGCCGGGCATGCCGGGCGCGACGTAGCCCTCGGGGGAGGCCGGGGCGGGTGCGAGCGAGTAGTGCTGGGCGGTGTGCGGCCGGGCGGATGGGCCGTCAGTGCCCGGTGCGGGTGCGGACATGGGCGTCGAATCCCCCCGGAAAAGACGATGAGCTGCCGAACGGTAGCAGTCCTTCGGGCGGATCTTGGCGAGTTTTCGATCACAGATCGGGCACGGAGCGCCGCCCCGGTTCCGGTTCGTCCCAGGTTGGGACGGGGGGCGGGTGGTCGAGGGGCCCCGGGACAGGGGATGATGGAGGCTTGGGCGTTCGGGCCCGGCCGGTCCGACGCGCCGTCACCACGACCGCCAGCAGCACATGGGGGAACGTTCCGAATGACCCAGGCGCAGGGTTCCACCGGCCGCCTCCTCGCCGGCCGCTACCGCCTGAACGGCGTGCTCGGACGCGGCGGGATGGGCACCGTCTGGCGGGCCGAGGACGAGATGCTGGGCCGGACCGTCGCGGTCAAGGAACTGCGGATGAACGCCAGCGTCGAGGAGGAGGAGAAGCACCGGCTGATCGTCCGGACGCTGCGCGAGGCCAAGGCGACCGCCCGGATCCGGCACAGCTCCGCCGTCACCGTCTTCGACGTGGTCGACGAGGACGACCGGCCGTGGATCGTCATGGAGCTGGTCGAGTCCCGCTCGCTGGCCGACGTCATCCGCGAGGACGGGCCGCTCGCGCCCGCCCGGGCCGCCGAGATCGCGCTCGACGTGCTGGGCGTGCTGAGCGCCGCGCACGCGCTGGGCATCCTGCACCGGGACGTCAAGCCGTCCAACGTGCTGATCGGCGAGGACGGCCGGGTCGTGCTGACCGACTTCGGCATCGCGAGCGTGGAGGGCGACGCGTCCGTCACCTCCACCGGCATGCTGGTCGGCGCGCCCTCGTACATATCCCCGGAGCGGGCCCGCGGGCAGAAGCCCGGGCCGCCGGCCGACCTGTGGTCGCTGGGCGGCACGCTGTACGCGATGGTCGAGGGCCGGCCGCCGTACGACCGCGGCTCGGCGCTGGCCACCCTGACCGCGGTGATGACCGAGGACCTGGCCACGCCGGTGAACGCCGGGTCGCTGGGGCCGGTGATCGAGGGGCTGCTGGCGAAGGACCCGGCCGAGCGGCTGGACGCCTCGCAGACCCGGTCGATGCTCAAGCGGGTGGTCGCGGAGGCGACCGTGAAGGCCGAGTCGACCACCGAGCACGCGATGTCGGTGGAGGCGGCGGTCGGCGCGGCCGAGTCGAAGACGAAGGGCGAACCGCAGGCCGAACCGAAGAGCGAGTCGAAGGCCGAGCCGGCGACGGCGCCGGAGTCGACGCCGTCGCCGTCGCCGGAGAAGCCCGAGGGCGGCCGCAAGCGGACGGTGGGCGGGCTGCTGGGGACGGTCCGGGTGGGCAGCCGCGCCCGCGACGAGGTGCCGCCCGCGGAGGCCGTGGCGGAGCCCGCGGCACCGGCGGCGCAGGCGGTGGAGCCGTCGCCCGAGCCGATCAGGCCGGTCACCAGCGAGTGGACGCTGGGGGCGACCCAGGCCGCCGGGGCCGACCCGCGCACCGGCCGGCGGCGGCTGGCCATCGCGACCGTGGTCGTGGTGCTGCTGCTGATCGCCGGCGTGGTCGCGGTGATCCAGGCCGTCGGCGGGGACTCCGACGCGAAGGGCGGTTCCACCCACGGCTCGGGCGCCACCGCGCCGGTCGTGGCGACCACGGACACCACGCCGAGCCAGAGCGCCCCGGCCCCGGCCCCGGCCACGGAGCCCGCCCCCGCGCCCGCCGCGACGGCCACCGGGACGCCGGGCGCCGAGACCGGCACGCCCGCCGCTCCGGCCCCCGCGCAGCCCGCCGCCACCACGCCCGCGGCGCCCGTGCAGCCCCCGGCCCCCGCCCAGACGCCGGCGCAGCCCGCGCCGGGCGGCGCGGTGCCGGCCGGGTACCACGAGTACAAGGACCCGAGCGGTTTCTCGGTCGTCCTGCCGGACTGGCTGCAGCCCTCCGGGTCGGACGCCAACCGGCGGATCTTCAAGAACGCCAGCGGCAGCCAGCTGCGGATCGAGTGGACGACCTCGCCGGGCGAGAGCGCCGTGGCCGACTGGCAGGAGTCCGAGCCCAACGTGCGCGGCCAGGTGACCAACTACCAGCGGCTGAACCTGTCGGCGATCAGCTACCGGCAGTGGACCAACGCGGCGGACTGGGAGTGGACCAACGGCACGCCCAAGACGCACTCCCTCAACCGCGGTTTCGTGACCGGGACCCCGGCCAAGTACGGCTACTCGATCTACTGGATCGTCCCGGACGCGGAGTGGGCGGCGCAGGCCCCGGTCCGGGACGTCGTCTTCAACAGTTTCCAGCCCGCGCCGTAGCGCGGCGGGCGGGTGGGCGGTGGGCTCAGCCGATCAGACGCTGTTTGGCGCGGCTGAACTCGTCCTCGGTGAGCGCACCGGTAGCGTGCAGGGCGACCAGCCGCTCCAGCTGGCCGATGAGCTGCTCGCCGTCGACGAGCGGGCCGGCGGCGGCCGGTGCGGCGGGCTTCTCCAGGGCGGCGGCGGGGGCGGTGCGGGCGAGCCGGGCCGACTCCCGTACCTGCTCGGCGAAGACGTCGGCCTTGACCACGTCCTCGAAGCGGTGCGCGCCGGTCAGCGCGACGACCGTCAGCACGTCACCATTGAGCTTGGTGCGGGCCACCGTGGCGTCGGTGACGGCGGTGAGCGGAACCGGTATCGGCGGCTTCCCGTCCTTCAGGAAGAGCAGCCGGTGGGTGGTCAGGACGAGCACCCCCTTGCGGAAGTGGTCGGGATGGCGCCCGGCGGTGGAGGCGACCGGCTTCTCGCCGTCGATCACGGAGGCCTCGACCGTACGGACGGCCTCCGCCCGGTTGGCTTGGTTGTTGTTTCCCGCCACCCTGAAGGCGGTGTCGATCAGATCGGTCCATTCCATGGGACCGAGCGTAAAGGAGCCGCTCAGTAGGCTGCTCGGTGAGCGAGAGGAACTGGCATGCGAGGCGGCCCCGGGCAAGTGCTGGCGGGACGGTACCGGCTGACGGACCGTCCCGAACTCCTGCGTGCCCACGCGGTGGACGAGCGGACCGGTGAATCGGTCCTGCTGCGCGCCCTGGAACTGCCCGCGCTGCTGACCGCGGGTCAGGACCCGGAGGACGCGGTGCCCGCCCAGGCGGACCGGCTGGTGCGGAGGGTGGCGGCGGTCGGTTCGGCCGCCCCGGCCGCGCACCCCCGGCTGCTGCGCGGGGTCGGCGCCTTCGTCGAGCACGATCTGCTGTGGACGGTGGAGGAGCGGCCGCCCGGGCTGACGGCGGCCGAACTCCTCACCGCCGGGCCGCTGCCGCCGTACCGGGCGGCCGAGCTGGCGGCCGACCTGGCCGCCGCGCTGCGGACGCTGCACGCGGCCGGGCTCAGCCACGGCAACGTGGCCGCCGGCTCGGTGCTGGTCTGCGAGGACGGCGCCGCGATGCTCGGCGGGCTGCTCGCCGGGGTGGCGGAGGAGGCGCTGGCCGAGGAGCTCGGCGGGCCCGGTGGGCGGCGGCGGTACGACGTGCGGGCCACCATGGTCGGCCCGGTGGCGGAACGCTGGCCGCTGGACGGCGGCCCGGCGGGCGACTGCTGGGCGCTCGGGGTGCTGCTGCACCGGCTGGTCGCCGGCCGCTCGCCGTACCCGGAGGGCGGTGTGCCGGAGCTGGTGACGGCCGTACGGGACGGGCGGCGCGAGCACTCGGCGGTCTGCGGGCCGCTGGGGCCGCTGGTCGAGCGGCTGCTGCAGCCGGACCCGGTGCTGCGGCCGACCGCGGAGGCGGTGGGCCGGGAGCTGGCGGAGCTGCTGGCCGGCGCGCCGGAGCCGGTGGACGAGGAGCGGGTGGCGCGGGCGGTGACCCTGAAGCCGGAGGCGCCGCTGGTGCCGCTGCGGCCGCGCCGGGGCGGTCGGCGCGGCGGAAAGGGCGCGGATTCCGGGAATGCCGGGGCCGGTAAGGGTGCCGGTAAGGGCGTCGGTAAGGGTGCCGGTAAGGGCAGCGGTAACGGGCTCGGGGGCGCGGCGAAACCGCCGCGGATACCCCCGGCCCTCCTGGGCCCGTTGCTGGTGGGCGGGGTCTTTGTCCTGCTGGCGCTGGGAATAGCGGCGGTGGTGTTGTTCGCGGGCTGACGGCCCGCCCGGATCCGGGGTGGCCGGTCCGGGGGGTGGGCGAGATTACCGGGGGCGGCGGGGTACGCCTAATGTGTGCGTGGGATTTGTTCGAACAGTGGTCTGCACCAGGACCTCCGTCGCGGTGACGGCAGGCGGAACGTGTGGGGGAGCGGTCGCAGATGGGTGTGCAGGACGGGCCGGATGCGGCCGAGGCGGAGCGGCTGCTGGCCGGGCGGTACGAGCTCGGTGAGCGGCTCGGCCGTGGCGGCATGGGCACCGTCTGGCGGGCCTGGGACCGGATGCTCGACCGCGAGGTCGCGGTCAAGGAGCTGACCGTCAACCACCTGCCCGAGGAGGACCTGCAGATCCTGCACACCCGGATGAAGCGCGAGGCCAGCGCGGCCGCGCGGATCAAGCACCCGGGCGTGATCACCGTGCACGACGTGCTGGAGCAGGACGGCCGGCCGTGGATCGTCATGGAGCTGGTCGACGGCCGCTCGCTGGCCGACGTGATCAGCCAGGACGGCACCCTGCAGCCGCGCGCCGCCGCCGAGGTCGGCAGCCAGGTGCTCGCCGCGCTGCACCGCGGCCACCAGCTGGGCGTGCTGCACCGGGACGTGAAGCCCGCCAACGTGCTGCTGGAGCGCGGCACCGGGCGGGTGGTGCTGCTGGACTTCGGCATCGCCAAGTACGAGGGCTCGACCGAGCTGACCCGGCCGGGCGACCTGGTCGGCTCGCCGGACTACCTGGCGCCGGAGCGCGCCCAGGGCGAGCGGCCCGGGCCGGCCTCCGACCTGTGGGGCCTCGGGGCGACGCTGTACGCCGCCGTCGAGGGCCAGTCGCCGTTCCGCCGGGACTCGCCGATCACCACGCTGGCGGCGGTGGTCGACGAGCCGCTGCCGGAGTCGCGCCGGGCCGGGCCGCTGGGGCCGGTGCTGGCCGCGCTGATGGCCAAGGACCCGGCCGACCGGCCGACCGCGGACGAGGCGGCCCGGATGCTGGCCGAGGTGCAGGCCGGGCACACGATGGGCTTCAAGGCGGTCGCGCCGCTGCGCGCGCCCACCCAGTCGGTGCCGGTGGTGGACCGTAGCGAGGGCGCCCTGGTGGTCGGGCCGGTGCCGGGCGAGGGGGCCGAAGGGGCTGAGGGCTTCGAGGGCTCCGAGGGGCCGACCGAGGCGCAGGCCGCTGCGGCCACTCCGGCCGTCCCCGTCGTTCCCGTCGTTCCCGTCGTTCCGGTGGTCCCCGTCGTGCCTGCCGTCGCGGCCGTTCAGGAGACCTCCAGGGGCGGGTCGGCCGCCGCACAGGCGCACACCGGGCCGGTCACGCCGGTGGCGCACTCCAGCACGCCCGCGCGCGGACCGGCCAAGCGCCGCAGCACCGCCAAGATCGTCGCCGTCGCGCTGGCCGTCGGACTGCTGGCGGCCGCGGGGACCTTCCTCACCACCCGGTTCCTGGTGGGCGGGGAGGGCCCGGACGGCCCGTCGCCGACCGCACCGGTCGAGTCGTCCGCACCGGAGCCCGGCAACGGCGCCAGCGCCCCGGCGGCGCCCAGCGGCTACCACTGGGTCGACGACCCGGCCGGCTTCCGCTTCCCGCTGCCCTCGGGCACCCCGGCCTGGCAGCGCAGCGCCACGTCCGACAACCAGATCTACTACAGCCCCGACAACAAGGCGCACTACCTGCAGTTCGCCGTCACCGTGGGGCAGTCGGTCAAGCCGCTGGACCACATGCGGCAGATGGAGGGCTCCGTCTCCAAGTCGCTGAAGGACTACAAGCAGCACAAGCTGACCAGCGTCGCGGTGAACGGCCACGAGGCGGCCGTCTGGGAGTTCAGTTACGCGGCCCAGGGCGGCGGACGGCGCCGGGCGATCGAGGCCGAGTTCATCGACGACGACGGCACCAGCTACGCGATCTACTCGTCCAGTCCGGAGCGGGGCAACGAGTGGAACGAGGCCGAACAGCGCTTCAACGCGGTGCTCCACTACTTCACGCCGACCCGCTGACGACGAGGGCGCGCGGGCGGCGCGCCCGCTTTCGCCCGACTGCGGCAGATTCTTGTTACCGACGGGTACCGGACCGGCCGCCGAAGGCCTAGGCTGCGCCGTATGTCGGACCTCACAGCAGATGCAGTGGCCACCGAACACCCCGGCGCCGGCAACCCGGCGGCCCCCGGCGGCGGCCGCACCGTCGCGGCGGCCGTCCCGCCGTCCCTGGTCGCCCGGCTGGCCGCCGGCGTCACCGCCACCGGCGAGCCCGACCTGGTGGAGACCGTCGCCCCGCTGACCGGCGAGCGGCTGGCCAGCCTGCCGCAGTCCACCCCCGCCGACGTCGAGGTCGCCTTCCAGCTGGCCCGCCGCGCCCAGTCCGCCTGGGCCGCGCTGCCGGTCCGCCGGCGGGCCGCCGTCCTGCTGCGCTTCCACGACCTGCTGCTCAAGCGGCAGGACGAGGTGCTGGACCTGATCCAGGCGGAGACCGGCAAGGCCCGGCTGCACGCCTTCGAGGAGGTGCTGGCCGTCGCCATGGCCGCCCGGCACTACGGGCGGTCCGCGCCCGGGTACCTCAAGGACAAGCGGCGCGGCGGCGCGCTGCCGGTGCTCACCCACGCGGTCGAGGCCCGCCGCCCCAAGGGCGTGATCGGCCACATCTCGCCGTGGAACTACCCGCTGGAGCTGTCCGTCGGCGACGCCCTGCCCGCCTTCGTGGCCGGCAACGCGGTGGTCAACAAGCCCGACACCCAGACCGCGCTGACCGCCCTGTGGGCGCGTGAGCTGCTGGTCGAGGCCGGGCTGCCGGCCGACCTGTGGCAGGTCGTGATCGGCGACGGGCCGGTGATCGGCCCCGCCGTGGTGGAGCACGCCGACTACGTCTCGTTCACCGGCTCCACCCGCACCGGCCGCGACGTCGCCCAGCGCGCCGCCGCCCGGCTGGTCGGCGCCTCGCTCGAACTCGGCGGCAAGAACGCCATGCTGGTGCTCTCCGACGCCGACCTGGACGCCGCCGCCGCGGGCGCCGTACGGGCCTGCTTCTCCTCAGCCGGGCAGCTGTGCATCTCGATCGAGCGGCTGCTGGTGCACCGCTCGGTGGCCGACGAGTTCCTGGAGCGCTTCGCCGCCCGCACCCGGGCGCTGCGCCTGGGCGGCGGCCTCGCGTACGGCGCGGACATGGGCTCGCTGGTCTCCGTCCGCCAGCTGGAGACCACGACCCGGCACGTGGAGGAGGCCGTCAAGGCCGGCGCCACCGTGGTGGCCGGCGGCCGCGCCCGGCCGGACCTCGGCCCGTTCTTCTTCGAGCCGACCGTCCTCGACGGCGTCACCCCCGACATGGCGGTCTGCGCCGAGGAGACCTTCGGCCCGGTCGTCTCCGTCTACCGCTTCGACACCGAGGAGGAGGCGGTGGCCGCCGCCAACTCCACGCCGTACGGCCTGAACTCCAGCGTCTGGACCAGGAACCCCCGGCGCGGGCGGGCGGTCGCGGCCCGGCTGCGCACCGGGACGGTCAACGTCAACGAGGCCTACGCGGCCGCGTACGGTTCGGTCGCCTCGCCGATGGGCGGCATGGGCGACTCCGGGCTGGGCCGCCGGCACGGCGCCGAGGGCATCCTGCGCTTCACCGAGGCGCAGACCATCGCGACCCAGCGGCTGATGCCGATCGCGCCGTCGTTCGGCCTGGACGACAAGCAGTTCGCCGCCGTGATGACCGGCGGGCTGCGCGCGCTCAAGGCGCTGCGCTTCAAGTAGGCCCCGGCGGCGACCGGACCCAGGCGGTATCGCGTGGCCCGGCGGTGTCGCGTGGCCCGGCGGTGTCGCGTGGCCCGGCGGGTATCGCGGGCTCCCGGCAGCGCGGGGGCCCGATCCCGCGGTTCTCCCAGGCAGTTTCATCCCGGCGAAGGAGCAGTGGCAGATGGTGGAGTCCGGCGGTGCGGCGGAGTTCGACTACGACGTGGTCGTGGTCGGGTCCGGCTTCGGCGGTTCGGTCGCGGCGCTGCGGCTGACCGAGAAGGGCTACCGGGTCGCCGTCCTGGAGGCCGGGCGGCGCTTCGACCGGGACGAACTGCCCAGGAACTCCTGGGACCTGCCGAACTACCTGTGGGCGCCGCAGCTCGGGCTGTACGGCATCCAGCGGATCCACCTGCTGGCCAATGTGCTGATCCTGGCCGGCGCCGGGGTCGGCGGCGGTTCGCTCAACTACGCCAACACCCTCTACGTGCCGCCGAAGGCCTTCTTCGAGGACCGCCAGTGGCGCCACATCACCGACTGGCAGGAGGAGTTGGCGCCGTTCTACGACCAGGCGCAGCGGATGCTCGGGGTCCGGCTCAACCCGACCGTCACCCCCTCCGATGTGCACCTCAAGGCGGCCGCCGAGAAGATGGGCGTCGGCGACACCTTCCACATGGCGCCGGTCGGGGTGTTCTTCGGCGACGGCAAGGACACCGACGGGACGGCCAAGGCGGCGCCGGGCGACGAGGTCGCCGACCCGTACTTCGGCGGCGCGGGCCCGGCCCGCAAGGCCTGTGTGGAGTGCGGCGAGTGCATGACCGGCTGCCGGCACGGCGCAAAGAACATGCTCACCGAGAACTACCTGTACCTGGCCGAGCGGGGCGGCGCGGAGATCCACCCGCTCACCACGGTGGCCCGGATCCGGGAGCAGGGCGAGGGCTACGCGGTGGACGTGCGCCGCACCGACGCGCGGTCGAAGACCGACCGGGTGAAGGCGGGCGCGCGGACCGTCACCGCCGCCCGGGTCGTCGTCGCGGCCGGCACCTACGGCACCCAGTCGCTGCTGCACCGGATGCGCGCGGACGGCCACCTGCCCCGGATCTCGGCCCGGCTCGGCGAGCTCACCCGCACCAACTCCGAGGCCCTGGTGGGCGCCCAGACCACCGACCGGCGCTACGGCACCAAGGCGGACTTCACCAAGGGCGTCGCGATCACCTCCTCGATCCACCCGGACGCCAACACCCACATCGAGCCGGTCCGCTACGGCAAGGGCTCCAACGCGATGGGCGCGCTGTCGATCGCCCAGGTCAAGGGCGGTGGGCGGGGCCCGCGCTGGCTGCGCTACCTGGGCAACTCGGTGCTCCACCCGGTGACCTTCGCCCGCTCGATGAACCAGCGCGGCTGGTCCGAGAAGACGATCATCGGCCTGGTGATGCAGTCGCTGGACAACTCGATCACCGTCTCGCTGAAGAAGGGCCCGCTCGGCAAGGACCGGCTCACCTCCAGCCAGGGCCACGGCGCCCCCAACCCGACCTGGATCCCGGCCGCCGAGCAGGGCGCCCAGGCGCTGGCCGACGAGATCAACGGCTTCGCGGGCAGCACCGTCGGCGAGATCTTCGACATCCCGATGACCGCGCACTTCCTCGGCGGCTGTCCGATCGGCGACGCCCCCGAGACCGGCGTGGTCGACCCGTACCACCGGCTGTACGGCTACCCGGGGATCAGCGTGGTGGACGGCGCGGCCGTCTCCGCCAACCTCGGCGTCAACCCCTCGCTCACCATCACCGCGCAGGCCGAGCGCGCCATGTCGATGTGGCCGAACAAGGGCGAGGCGGACCGGCGCCCGGCACAGGACGAGCGGTACCGGCGGGTCACCCCGGTGGCGCCGGTGCGGCCGGCCGTGCCGGAGGGCGCGTTCGGTGCGCTGCGGCTGCCGCTGCTGCCCGTCCCGGAGGTCCCGAAGAAGCGGGACTGAGGCCGGTCGGAGCCGGTCCCGGGGGCCAACCCGCCTGCCGGGGTTCCCGGTTGACATCCGTTCGAGACCGATGGGATAAACGGGCTCCCTGGGGCGGCCCAGGGACTCGTCGAGCGGGGGGACCGGTCCATGACCAACTGCGCATCCTGCGGCGCGACTTCGGCGGAGGGGGTGGCGGCCTGCGGCTCCTGCGGGCGGCCGCTCGCACCGCCCGCGCCTCCGTCCGGACCGCCCGCACCTCCTCCCGCACCCCCACCGGCGCCTCCGGCCGGACTGCCCGTCGCGCCTCCGGCCGGACCGCCCGTCGCGCCGCCCGCCGCGCCGCCCGCGGGCCCGCCCGGGTACCCGCCTCCGCCGCCCGGCCCGGGCGGGGCGCTGCCCGCCCCGCCGACCGTGGGCAGCTGGGGCGCCGGGCAGCCGTACACCCAGCCGCCGCCCGTCCACCGCCTGCTGACCGGGGCCGACTGGCGGCCGGCGCTCCGGGCGGCCGTCGCGCCGACCCTCGTGCTGCTGCTGGCAGCGCTGATCGCGGCCCTCCCGAGCGACTACCAGTACGAGTACCGGTTCCGCTCGCCCGACTTCGGGGACCGCTTCGGCGCGACCCTGTCGATGGCGCTGAACGCGCTCGGCGCGCCGTTCAAGGTCGGGTACCAGAGCCCGCTCAGCCGGGGCAGCGCCGAACGGATGGACATCGTCCTCCGGGTGGCGCCGATGACCGTCACCGTGCTGTGGTGCCTGGCGCTCTGGTCCGGCCTGCGGGCCGGGCTGCGCCGGCGCAAGGCGGTGGAGGGCCAGCTGACCCGGGGCCAGGCGGCCGGCGAGGCGCTGCGCACCGCGCTGGTGCTGGCCGGGGTGACCACGGTGCTCTGGGCGGTCGGCGGCACGACCTGGCGGCCGCGGGACGACTACGGCTACCCCGACTACACCGGCAGCGCCGGCCGGGACCTGGCCCGGCCGGCGCTCACCGCGGGCGCCGGCTGGCTGGAGGCGGTCGGCTGGACGGTGCTGCTGGCCGGCCTGCTCGCCTTCCTCGTCCACGGCACCGACGCGCTGCGCTGGGCCGCCTGGCGCAGCCGGTCGGTGCGTGGCTGGGCGGTGGCCGCGCTGACCGCGGGCCAGGTGCTGGCGGTGTCGGTGGGCCTGTCCGCGGCGACGGCCTTCGTGCTGGTCGCGGCGAACAGCACCAGCGGCGGGCAGATCGGGCTGTCGCTGGCCTTCCTGCCGAACCTCGGCCTCTCCCTGCTCGGCTTCGGCTCGGGCGCGACCGTCCAGGCCCACAGCGGCCTGACCGGCGCCGATTCCTCCTGGGGCGACCGCAGTGAGGACGTGGAGTTCTCCTTCTTCGACCTGCACGACCAGGTGGGCGCCGACTGGCGCTGGGTGGGGCTGCTGGCGCTCGTCGCGGCCGGCCTGCTCGGCTGGACGGCGTACCGGCGCCGGCTGGACGCGGCCGACCGGCTCCGCCTGGCGGTGGTGCACACCGGGGTGCTCACCCTGCTGATGACGGTGGCCGGGGCGATGATGACCCGGACCTCGTCCACGGCGGGCTGGAGAGGTGCCTCCGACCTGGAGGTGTCCCAGGAGAACTCGGTCGGGCTGACCTTCCTCACCGTCCTGGCGGCCAACGCGGTCTGGGCGGTGGTCGGCGCCCTGCTGGTGCCGCCGCTGCTGGCGGCCGCCCGGGTCGGGGGAACGGGCGCCGGGTACGCCGGGGCCGGGCAGGGCGGTGTGCCGTACGGCGCGCCCCAGGGCGCCGGCGCCGCCGCGTACCCGTAC
Organism: Kitasatospora xanthocidica; assembly: GCF_014656195.1. Classification (GTDB taxonomy): domain Bacteria; phylum Actinomycetota; class Actinomycetes; order Streptomycetales; family Streptomycetaceae; genus Kitasatospora; species Kitasatospora xanthocidica. Next base: position 316,567 of record NZ_BNBY01000006.1, read on the forward strand.
GCGCCGGTGCCGCCGGAGGTGCCGTACGGTCCGACGCCGCCGCACGGCGTGCCGGTCCCGGGCGTGCTGCCGCAGGGCGCTCCGGTGTCCGGCGGGCCGTCGCTGGAGAAGCGGGACGAGCGGGACGAGATGCGGGACGGGCCGGGGGAGGAGCCGCCCGTGCCGGGCTCGGGGGTGAGCGAGGTGCTGGCCTCGCACGAGGCGCCGGCCACGCCGGCCGCCGGGACGCCGCTGCCCGCCGACCTGCCGCCGCCGCGGGCCGAGGCGCCGGTCGACCCGAGCGTCTGGCGCGAGCACCCGTAGCGCCGCCGGAGGGCGGAGAGGTCCGGACAGGGCAAAGGGCCCCGCGGGGGAACGGGGCCCTTTGTCGCTCAGCACTCGGCGTCAGGGCCGCGCCGGTGCTGGGGTGACGGCGCCGGGGGAGGAGCGCCGTCGTGTCGGTTGGCTTCGGGTCGCGCCCCCGCCGCTCCGGCGCGGGTGGCCGGTGGTGCCGGGGCGCGCACGGTGGTGCGGGGCGCGCACGCTCCTGGGGCGGCGGCCGTCACGCGGGTCCGCGCCGGTCGCTCGCTTACGGAGCGTGAAGTGAAAACCGCTGCCACCTCCCTGGGCGGCGGCCGCGGAGCCATCGTCGGCGGACCCCTCGGTGAGCCGTCAGGTCGCCGGGAGAACCGCCTACACCGAGCATCGTCCTGGACGGAGGGCTCGCTCTGCAACCGATTCGGCGCAGTTCGACCCGGTCCATTTGCCGTCGGCACGGGTGTCGATGATCACGGTGCGTAGTGGTCTGCGGGGTCTCGGCGCACGGGGACGCGCGTAGCGGCGCGAGCCGGACGGGGGCGTACGCCGGGGGTGACCCGGATCGGGCCGGGGGTGCGACGGCCGGTCCCGGGCGTCCCCGGACTCCGGCCGTCCCACCTCGCGGCCCAGTCGCGGCCGGGTTCGCTGTCCCCTGCTGACCGGCCTCGGCACCCGCGCACGGTCCCACGGAGCCGCGCTCCCGGTGTTCCGGGCGGGCGGCGCCACATGCGCCGGTGGACTGGGGTGAAGCTCCACGCGTGGTCCTGCAGCCGTACGGCGGTGCCCCCGCGGGGGTCGGTCGGCGCGTCTGGCGGACGCGGCGGGGCCGTGCGGTCGTGTGAAGCAACGAACCGCGGGCCCGCGCGGTCACGGTCCTTTGGACGGGCAGACGAGTGAAACCGGACAGCCCGGTAGAATCGGTGTCCAGACACCCCACGCCCGTCGCCACCGCAGCCCCGCAGGGGGAGGCGGCTCCGCGTGACACCCCGATACCGCTGCCGGAAGGCCGTCTGTGTCCTCTGCAATTCCCGTCCAGTCCGCGCCGGACAACGACCCCGTCCTGGTGGTCGACTTCGGTGCCCAGTACGCCCAGCTCATCGCCCGTCGGGTGCGTGAGGCACGGGTCTACAGCGAGATCGTGCCGAGCAGCATGCCGGTCGCCGAGATGCTCGCCAAGAACCCCAAGGCGATCATCCTCTCCGGCGGCCCGTCGTCGGTCTACGAAGAGGGCGCGCCGCAGATCGACCGCGCGATCTTCGAGGCCGGTGTCCCGGTCTTCGGCATGTGCTACGGCTTCCAGCTGATGGCCGTGACCCTCGGCGGCACCGTGGACAACACCGGTTCCCGCGAGTACGGCCGCACCCCGCTGACCGTCTCCCGGACCGGCTCGACCCTGTTCGAGGGCGTCCCGGCGAAGCACTCGGTCTGGATGTCGCACGGCGACGCCTGCTCCGCCGCGCCGGAGGGCTTCACCGTCACCGCGTCCACCGACGTGGTCCCGGTCGCGGCCTTCGAGAACGACGAGGCCCGGCTGTACGGCGTCCAGTACCACCCCGAGGTGCTGCACTCCGACCACGGCCAGCAGATCCTGGAGCACTTCCTCTACCGCGGCGCCGGCATCGCCCCCACCTGGACCACCGGCAGCGTGGTCGAGGAGCAGATCGCCCTGATCCGCGAGCAGGTCGGCACCAAGCGCGCGATCTGCGGCCTGTCCGGCGGCGTGGACTCCGCGGTCGCGGCCGCCCTGGTCAACAAGGCCATCGGTGACCGTCTGACCTGCGTCTACGTCGACCACGGCCTGATGCGCAAGGGCGAGACCGAGCAGGTCGAGAAGGACTTCGTGGCCGCCACCGGCGTGCAGCTGAAGGTCGTCGACGCCGCCGACCGCTTCCTGGACGCGCTGAAGGGGGTCACCGACCCCGAGGAGAAGCGCAAGATCATCGGCCGGGAGTTCATCCGGGTCTTCGAGCAGGCCCAGGCCGAGATCATCGCCGAGGCCGGCGAGCACGGCGAGTCGGTCGACTTCCTGGTCCAGGGCACCCTGTACCCGGACGTGGTGGAGTCCGGCGGCGGCACCGGCACCGCCAACATCAAGTCCCACCACAACGTCGGCGGCCTGCCCGAGGACCTCCAGTTCCAGCTGGTCGAGCCGCTGCGCAAGCTGTTCAAGGACGAGGTCCGGATGGTCGGCCAGGAGCTGGGCCTGCCGGAGGAGATCGTCCAGCGCCAGCCGTTCCCGGGCCCCGGCCTGGGTATCCGGATCGTCGGCGAGGTCACCAAGGAGCGTCTGGACCTGCTCCGCGACGCCGACGCGATCGCCCGCGAGGAGCTGACCGCGGCCGGTCTGGACCGCGAGATCTGGCAGTGCCCGGTCGTGCTGCTCGCCGACGTGCGCAGCGTGGGCGTGCAGGGCGACGGCCGCACCTACGGTCACCCGATCGTGCTGCGCCCGGTCTCCTCCGAGGACGCCATGACCGCCGACTGGTCGCGCCTGCCGTACGACGTGCTGGCCCGGATCTCCACCCGGATCACCAACGAGGTCCGCGACGTCAACCGCGTCGTCGTCGACGTCACCAGCAAGCCGCCGGGCACCATCGAGTGGGAGTGATCACTCCCCCCGGCCGTCAGGGCCGGTCCGGCGGATCCCGCCGGGCGCGCCCCAGGGCCTGAACGGTCGCGCCGTCGTTCCCGTACTGGAGGGAGCGGCGGCGCGACCGTTCGCGGTGCGGGAGCCGCCCTCCGGGTGGGACCTCCCACCGAAAGCTGGCAGGACCGGGCAGAATGCGGACCGGACCTGTCAGGGAGTGGCAGGCGAGAGGGAAGGTGTACGGGATGTCGGAGGCCAGCAACGCGGTGCCGGCCGGCGGGGGAGCGACCGGCCGGGCCGACCGGGCGGCGCAGCGAAGGGCGCTCGCGTCGAAGTACGCGCTGCTCCCGCTGCGGCTCTTCCTCGGCGTCACGTTCGTGTACGCCGCGCTCGACAAGCTCTCCGACGCGCACTTCCTGGCCGGGGCGGGCGACCCGGCCTCCTTCGTCTCGCAGACCCAGGCGGCCAAGTCCGGCGGCAGCCCGATCTCCTTCCTGCTCGGCCCCGCCCTCGACCACCCGACCCTGTTCGCGCTGGCCATCGCCTTCGGCGAGCTGGCGGTCGGCCTCGGCACCCTGCTCGGCCTCTGGGGCCGGGTCGCGGCGCTCGGCGGCGCGCTCCTCAACCTCAGTCTCTGGCTGACCGTCAGCTGGAGCGTCTCGCCGTACTACCTCGGCAACGACCTCGGCTACCTGATGGCCTGGACCCCGCTGCTGCTGGCCGGCACCCCGTACCTCTCGGTGGACGGCTACCTCGCCCGCCGGGCCGACCGGGACCGGGCGCGCGGGCTGGGCGAGGACCACGTCAAGCGCCGGGCGCTGGTGGACGGCGGGATCGCGGCCGTCGCGATCGGCGGCGCCGGGCTGCTCAGCGGCTCGCTGACCCGCACCTTCGGCCGGGACCGGTCGGCCGTGCCCAGGCAGTCGGCGGCCCCGGTCTCCAACCCCCCGGTCGCCAACGCCCAGGCACCGGCCCCGACGGTGGCCGCCGCGAGCGTGCCGGTCGGCGGCTCCGCGCAGGTCAAGGACCCGGCCACCGGCGACGCCGTCTACATCGTGCAGCCCAAGGCCGGCCAGTACTGCGGCCTCTCCTCGGTGTGCACCCACTCCGGCTGCGCCGTGGACGCCCCGAAGAACGGCCAGCTGTACTGCCCCTGCCACGGCTCCCGCTTCGACGCCGCCACCGGCGCGGTGGTGAACGGTCCTGCGGTCAAGCCGCTGCCGAAGTACGCCGTCACCAAGGACGGCGACAAGCTGACCCTGGGCCCGCAGCAGGGCTGAGGCCCGACCGCCCCGGCTCACCGCCCGGCCGGATCACTCCTCGCGGTCGGGACGGCCGCGCCGGGCCACCGCCACGACCGCGCCGGCCAGGCCGCCGACGCCGAGCACGATGAAGGTGACGGGGATGACGATCCGTCCGTTCACCGACTGGTCGTTGAGCGCCGCGACCAGGTAGAGCACCGCGAGCACGGTGAACAGTCCGCCCGCGATCAGCGAGAACAGGTCGAGCCGGTGCTTCCTCACTGCTGGACCACCTTGATGTCGCCGAGCCCGATGCCGAGTTCGAGGTTGAGCGTGCCCTTGGACGCCCGGCCGCCGGCCGGGCCGATCAGATAGGTGTGCCGTCCGGTGCTGTCGCTGCGGTCGCCGGGGACGCTGACGTCGCCGAGCCCGACCCGGGCGACCAGGTGCACGGTCACGTCGTCCGGCACGGTCACGGTCATCTCGCCGGCTCCGAGGTCGGCCTTGGTGGCGAGGGTCCCCCCGGCCGGGTCGAGCCCGGACAGGTCCAGGCGGAGCTGCCCGGCCCCGAGGTTGTAGCGGTCGTGCAGGTCGGTCACCGCGGTGACCGTCCACTGGCGCTCGCCGGCCGCGTTGCGCATCGAGTCCGGCGAGTGGCCGACGAAGGCCAGCGCCAGGGTGAGCAGCAGACCGGTCGCCGCCAGCTTGCGGGCCCGGCCGAACTTCGCGCCGACCAGCAGCGTCAGGCCGACCACCAGCAGCGCGGTGGCCAGCACCGTCGCGCCCAGCACGGTCGGGTCGTGGTGGTCCGCGGAGGCGGCCCAGACCGCGGCGCCCGCGCCGATCGCCAGCAGGAAGCCGAAGAAGCCGAGCGCCGAGCGCTCCCGGGGGCGCCGTACGGCGGCGGGCTCGGAGCGGCGCTTCGGGCGCTCCTTGCGCAGCGGGTCGCCCTCGGGCAGGTCGGCGCGCTGCCACCAGGGCTGGGCCGGGCCGCCGGCCGGCGGCACCGGGGTGCCGAACGGCGGGGTCGGGCTCGCGGAGGTGGCGCCGTACGGGTTGCGCTCGGGGTGGCGCGGGTCCCACAGGTAGCCGCCGGCACTCGGCGCCGGGCCGTCCGCGGGGACCGTCCCGGCAGCCCGGCCGGCGCGCGCCGCCTCGTCCTGCTCCGGCCGCGGCCAGACGTAGCCCGCAGCGCCGGAGCCCGCCCCGGAACCGGACTCGGCCCCGGGGAAGTGGCGGTCGTACGGGCCGCCGTGCCGGCGCCCCCGCCCCCGGCCGCGCCGGCGCTCCGGGTCGTAGCGCACCGCCAGGAAGACCAGGCCGGCGAGCAGCAGCAGCGGGAACATCTGGTCCCCGTCGCCCATCGAGGAGAAGAACACCCCGGTGCCGATCACGGTCAGCAGCACCGCGCCGACCGACTGGCCGTCCACCCGGCCGGTGAGCACCCGCTGCAGCTCGGTGCGCCCGCCGCGGCCCTTGGACTCCTCGTCCGTCGGGACGATCAGCCAGGCCAGGCCGTACAGGAACAGCCCGAGGCCGCCGGAGAGGCAGAGCACCACGACGACCACCCGGAAGACCACCGGGTCGATGTCCAGGTGCCGGCCGAGGCCGCCGCAGACGCCGGCCACCACGCGGTGGTGCTCGGCCCTGGTCAGCGGCGGGCGGTCCGGCTCCGGCGGGGCGGCGGGCCCGGCCTCCTCGATGCGGTGGTCCTCGGTCATGGGCACCATCCTTCCGGCAGGTGCCGGTCCGGCCCAACCGGGAGTACCCCTGCCCGTACCCTGACTTGTCCCTGATACGGGCTAGGGACACACCCTGATGCGCCCGCGGGGGCGCGCGTGGAACCATCGTTGCCGTGGCAGCCCCCGGTACCGACCCCCGACCCACCGCCCCCGACGCCCCGTCGTCGGCGGGCGCCGACCCGAACGCGTCCGACGGCGTGAAGCCGCCGTACCGCCGGCTCTACCGCAGCCCGCAGGGCCGGATGCTCGGCGGCGTCGCGCACGGCCTGGCGGTGCACCTCGGGCTGCCGGTGCGCTGGGTGCGGATCGCGTTCGTCCTGCTGTTCTTCGCGCAGGGCATCGGCGCGCTGCTCTACGCCGCGTTCTGGTTCGTGGTGCCGATCGGCATCGGCGAGCCCTCGGCCCGCGGCGGCGCCCAGTGGATGTACCTCAACGGCGTGTTCGTCCCGGCCGCGCCCGGGCTGCAGGGCGGCCGGGTGAGCAAGGGGCCGTCCGGCGGCTGGCTCGGCCGGCTGCGCCAACTGCTCCAGCACACCCTGCAGGGCGAGCCGGTGGCGCCGCCCGCGGAGGGCGGGGCCGCGGCGCCCGCCGCCAAGGGCGGGCAGGGCGGCCTCGGCCAGCTCGCCGCCCTGGTCATGGTCGTGATCGGCCTGATCGCGCTGCTCAACGTGCTCGGCTGGCAGACCGCCAAGCCGTACACCTGGCCGCTGCTGGCGATCGGGGTCGGCGTCGCGCTGGTCTGGCGGCAGGCCGACGACTCGCGCTGGCAGCGCTGGTTCGGCATCGAGGAGGGCGAGAAGCGGCGCGGCGCCTACACCCGGGTCGGCGCCGGCGTGCTGCTCGCGGTGGCCGGCACCATCGCGCTGCTCGCCATGCAGGGCAGCGGCTCCACGCTCGGCTCGGTCGTCGAGGCCTCGCTCGCGGTGCTCGCCGGGGTGCTGGTCCTGCTCGGCCCGTACGGCCTGCGGCTGTGGCAGGACCTCGGCGCCGAGCGCACCGCCCGCATCCGCGCCCAGGAGCGGGCCGAGATCGCCGCGCACATCCACGACTCCGTGCTGCACACCCTGACCCTGATCCAGCGCCGGGCCGAGGACCCCAAGGAGGTGCTGCGGCTGGCCCGCTCGCAGGAGCGCGAGCTGCGGCTGTGGCTGTACCGGCCGGAGGCCGCCGCGGAGACCGCGCCGGACACCATGGCGGAGAGCCTGCGGGCCGCCGTCGCCGAGGTCGAGGACCGGCACGGCGTCCCGGTCGAGCTGGTGATCGTCGGCGACTGCCCGATGGACGAGAAGATCGCGGCACAGATGCAGGCCGCGAGGGAGGCGACCGTCAACGCGGCCAAGTACGGTGGCGGGGGACCGGTCCAGGTCTACGCCGAGGTCGAGGGGAGGACGGTGTCGGTGTTCGTCCGCGATCACGGGCCCGGCTTCGACCCCGACACGGTGCCGGAGGACCGGATGGGCGTACGGGAGTCGATCATCGGCCGGATGAAGCGCAACGGCGGCACCGCTCGGGTGCGGCCGGCGGCGGGCGGCGGTACCGAGGTCGAGCTGGAGATGGAGAGAACTGATGACTGAGGCAGCGCCGATGGGGGTCCCCCCGGCCGAAGGCTCGGGGCGCACTGCACGGGTCGTCCTGGTGGACGACCACCGGATGTTCCGGACCGGGGTCCGGGCGGAGATCGGCCGCACCGAGGTGACCGGCATCGACGTGGTGGGCGAGGCCGACGACGTGGACTCGGCCGTCCGCGTGGTCGCCGAGACCAGGCCCGACGTGGTGCTGCTCGACGTCCACCTGCCCGGCGGCGGCGGCGTCGAGGTGCTGCGCCGCTCGGTCGGCGTGATGGGCGAGCAGGGCGGGGTGAAGTTCCTGGCGCTGTCGGTGTCGGACGCCGCCGAGGACGTCATCGGGGTGATCCGCGGCGGCGCGCGCGGCTACGTCACCAAGACCATCACCGGCACCGACCTGGTGAACGCGATCTTCCGGATCGCCGACGGCGACGCGGTGTTCTCGCCCCGCCTGGCCGGCTTCGTCCTGGACGCCTTCGCGGCCACCGACACCCCGCCGATCGACGAGGACCTGGACCGCCTCACCCAGCGCGAGCGCGAGGTCCTGCGCCTGATCGCCCGCGGCTACGCCTACAAGGAGATCGCCAAGCAGCTCTTCATCTCGGTGAAGACCGTCGAGAGCCACGTCTCCGCCGTCCTGCGCAAGCTGCAGCTCAGCAACCGCCACGAGCTGACCCGCTGGGCCACCGCCCGCCGCCTGGTCTGACCGCTTCCGCGTTCGCTTCCGCGTTCGCTTCCGCGTTCGTTTCGCGCGGCGGCCCCGCCCGGTCCGGATTCCTCCGGGCCGGGCGGGCTTGTCGGTGGGTGGCCATAGACTCGTTGTGCCATGAGTAGCCTCTTTGACGACCTTCCGCTCCCCGGTTTCGAGGTACCCGCCGCCGGGTCGAAGCAGCCCGCCGAGCCCGTCGGCGAGGAGCCCCCGCCGTACGAGGACGAGGCTCCGTACGACGCCTACGAGGAGGCGATCCCGGACGGGCTGTTCCAGACCGACCATGCCGCCGAGGCGGAGCGGGACGCCTGGTACCGCAACGGCGCCGCCCGTACGGTGGTCGACCCGGCGCAGCTGCTGGAGGGGATGAACGACCCGCAGCGGGAGGCGGTGCTGCACGCGGGGTCGCCGCTGCTGATCGTGGCCGGCGCCGGGTCGGGCAAGACCCGGGTGCTGACCCACCGGATCGCGTACCTGCTGGGCGCCCGCGGGGTGCAGCCGGGGGAGATCCTGGCGATCACCTTCACCAACAAGGCCGCCGGCGAGATGCGCGAGCGCGTCGAGGCGCTGGTGGGCCCGCGGGCCCGGGCGATGTGGGTGTCCACCTTCCACAGCGCCTGCGTGCGGATCCTGCGCCGCGAGTCCAAGCAGCTGGGCTTCACCTCCAGCTTCTCGATCTACGACTCGGCGGACTCGCAGCGGCTGATGTCGCTGGTCTGCCGAGACCTCGACCTGGACCCGAAGCAGTTCCCGCCGAAGTCCTTCACGGCCAAGATCAGCAACCTCAAGAACGAGCTGATCGACGAGGAGACCTTCGCCGACCAGGCCGCCAACCCGATGGAGAAGAAGCTCGCCGAGGCGTACGCGCTGTACCAGCGGCGGCTGCGCGAGGCCAACGCGCTGGACTTCGACGACATCATCATGACGACGGTGAACCTGCTGCAGGCCTTCCCCGACGTCGCCGAGCACTACCGGCGCCGGTTCCGGCACATCCTGGTCGACGAGTACCAGGACACCAACCACGCCCAGTACATGCTGGTCCGGGAGCTGAGCGGCGGGTCCGTCGGGGCCGCGCCGAAGCGCACCGCGGACGGCGACTTCGTGAACCCGGCCGCCGCGCACCTCGCCCAGGTGCCGCCGGCCGAGCTGTGCGTGGTCGGTGACGCGGACCAGTCGATCTACGCCTTCCGCGGCGCGACCATCCGCAACATCCTCCAGTTCGAGGAGGACTACCCGAACGCGACCACGATCCTGCTGGAGCAGAACTACCGCTCCACGCAGACCATCCTGAGCGCGGCCAACGCCGTCATCGAGCGCAACGCCAACCGCCGCGACAAGAAGCTCTGGACGGCCGGCGACCACGGCGAGAAGGTCGTCGGCTACGTCGCGGACGACGAGCACGGCGAGGCCCAGTTCATCGCCGACGAGATCGACCGGCTCACCGACAAGGGCGAGGCCAAGCCCGGCGACGTCGCGATCTTCTACCGGACCAACGCCCAGTCCCGGGTGTTCGAGGAGGTGTTCATCCGGGTCGGCCTGCCGTACAAGGTGGTCGGCGGGGTGCGCTTCTACGAGCGCAAGGAGGTCCGGGACGTCCTGGCGTACCTGCGGGTGCTCTCCAACCCGGAGGACACCGTGCCGCTGCGCCGGATCCTCAACGTGCCCAAGCGCGGCATCGGCGAGCGGGCCGAGGCGATGATCGACGCGCTGGCGTCGCGGGAGCGGATCTCCTTCGCCCAGGCGCTGGCGCGGGTGGACGAGGCGTACGGGATGGCCGCGCGCTCGGCCAACGCCGTGAAGAAGTTCAACACCCTGATGGCCGGGCTGCGCCAGGTGGTCGAGTCGGGCGCGGGCCCGGCGGCGGTGCTGGAGGCCGTCCTGGAGGAGACCGGCTACCTGGCCGAGCTCCAGTCCTCCACCGACCCGCAGGACGAGACCCGGGTGGAGAACCTGCAGGAGCTCGCCTCCGTCGCCCTCGAGTACGAGCAGGACCCGGGCGAGCGGCCGGACGCCGGGGAGGACGGCGCGCCGCCGGTCGGCTCGCTGGCCGACTTCCTGGAGCGGGTCGCGCTGGTCGCCGACTCCGACCAGATCCCGGACGAGGACGAGGAGGGGCGGGGCGTCATCACGATGATGACCCTGCACACCGCCAAGGGCCTGGAGTTCCCGGTCGTCTTCCTGACCGGCATGGAGGACGGGATCTTCCCGCACATGCGGGCGCTCAACCAGGTCAAGGAGCTGGAGGAAGAGCGCCGGCTCGCGTACGTCGGGCTCACCCGGGCGCGCGAGCGGCTGTACCTGACCCGCTCGGTGCTGCGCAGCGCGTGGGGGCAGCCGGCGTACAACCCGGCGTCGCGGTTCCTGGAGGAGATCCCGGAGACGCTGGTCGAGTGGAAGCGCACCGGGGCGGCGCAGGCGCCCGTCCAGCGCGGCTTCTCCTCGGGCTCCTCCTGGGGCAAGTCCTCGTCCGGGGGCGGGAGTTCGCGTTCCTCCTCGGGGTCCTCGGGCTCGGGCTCCGGCTCCGGGTTCTCGGCCTCGGCCTCGCCGAAGGCGGGCTGGGGGCAGTCGGCGCGGCGCGGCGGCAAGGTCGTGGAGCGCGACGCCGTCTCGCTGGCGGTCGGCGACCGGGTCACCCACGACAGCTTCGGGCTGGGCACGGTGGTGGCCGTGACGGGCGTGGGCGACCGGGCGCAGGCCACCGTCGACTTCGGCACGGACGGGCGCAAGCAGCTGCTGCTGCGCTACGCGCCGGTCGAGAAGCTGTAGCCGGGGCCGGTTCTCCGGGCTCCTGGCGGGGCCCGGGTTCCCGGCGGGGCCCGGGTTCCTAGCGGGGGTCCAGGCCGTTGGCGAGGAACCACGGCAGCGGGTCGATCGGCCCGCTGCCGGCCGGCCGGACCTCGAAGTGCAGGTGCGGCCCGGTGCTGTTGCCGCTGCTGCCGACGAAGGCGATGACGTCGCCCTGCTTCACCGGCCCCTTGCGGATCTTGTACGAGCGCAGGTGGCAGTACCAGGCCTCGGTGCCGTCGGACATCTTGAGTATCGACATGTAGCCGTAGAACGGGTTCCACTGGGTGCGGATCGTGCCGTCGGCGACGGCCATGACCTGGCTGCCGCCGTCCACCGGGAAGTCGATGCCGGTGTGGCGGTTGGCCCAGCGGCTGCCCGCCTCGCCGAACAGTTCGCCGAGGCCGTGCTGCGCGACCGGCATGACCACCTTCGGCTTGACCGGTTCGGGGGCCGGGGCGGGGGCGGGCGGGGCCTCGGCGGGCTGGGTGCCGGCCAGCGGCTGACGGGCGTCGCCGCGCGAGGCCTGGGTCCGGCCGCCGTCCGCGGCCACCTGGGCCGCCGCCTGGGCCGCCGTGCCGTCCGGGGCGTCGTCCGCCGTGGCCTGCGAGGGCACCCGTCCGGCGGCCTGGGCGCGCTGCTGGTCGGCCTCCCCCTGCACCGTGATCGCCGCCGCGGCCGCCACGCCGAGCGCGGCCACCGACGGCAGCGCGACCCGCAGCAGCGCCGTCCGGGTGGCCGCCTTGGCGGCACCGCGGCGCTGGGCGCGGGACTGCTCGCGGGCGGCGAGGCGCAGCTCCGCGCGGGTCGGACGGGCGGCTGCTTCGGGAGCCATCGGGGGCTGCCTCCTCGGTGGGCCTCGGGCACGTCGTCGGGCGAGGTCAGACAGCCGCGACTGTAGCCGGAAGGCCGACGCCCCGGAAAAACCTCCGGTTGTCAAGAGGTCGCCCGGGGGGTCTGTGGGGAGGTTGCGGAAAGGGCGGGTATACCCGCTGGTAGCAAGGCCTGGAGCTGTGACTTTGCCCTCCTCTTGGGAGGTGGCACGGTCAACCGGGCCGGGTGGCGCTAACCTCCCCTCAGGTTGGTTATTGACCGTTAACCGCGCCCGTGGCCCACGAGGCCCGGCGGGGTGGTGGACGACGAGGTCCAGGAGGCAGTGATGAGTGTGTCGGGGCCCATCCGTGTGGTGGTCGCCAAGCCGGGGCTCGACGGTCACGACCGTGGCGCCAAGGTCATCGCGCGCGCCCTGCGCGACGCCGGTATGGAGGTCATCTACACCGGGCTGCACCAGACGCCCGAGCAGGTCGTCGACACCGCGATCCAGGAGGACGCGGACGGCATCGGGCTGTCGATCCTCTCCGGTGCCCACATGACGCTGTGCGCGCGGGTGCTGGAACTGCTGAAGGAGCGCGACGCGGCGGACATCAAGGTCTTCTGCGGCGGGATCATCCCGGACGAGGACATCGCCGAGCTGAAGGCGATGGGCGTCGCGGACATCTTCACCCCGGGCACGCCGACCCGGGACGTGGTGGCCTGGGTCGAGGCCAACCTGCGGGCGAGCTGAGCCTCGGCCGAGCCGACTTCTTCGTACGGCGGAGCGGGCCGCGCCCTCGGGGGAACGGCCCGCTCTGCCGTTCCCGGGGCACGGTCCGCTCTGCTGTGACGGTGGCTCAGCCCGTCAGCTCCGCGAGCATCGCGGCCCGGAAGCGCAGGGTGCCGGCCAGCCGGGCGAAGGTCTCGGCCCAGGCGGAGTCCGGGGCGGCCTCGGCGGCCAGCCGCTCCACCGCGGCCGCCGTCTCCGGGGCGAGCGCGCGCTCGGTCATCCCGAGCACCCCGCTGTGGCTCCACGGGTACGCGCCGGAGGTGGCTGCCCGGGCCAGGGCGCTCACCACGGCGGTGGACAGCGGCGGCGTCCACGGGGTCGCGCAGGCGCCGAGCAGCTGGAACGCCTCGCCCAGCCCGTGCACCTCGATGAACGCGGCCGTCCAGGCGGCCCGCTCCTCGGGCGGCAGGACGGCCAGCAGCTTGGCCGGGGCGCCGGTGGTGCGCGGGGCGCGGGCCCGGCCGGCGCCCCGGGCGGGCGGTGCCGGGGCCGGGCCGAGCAGTGCCCGGGCCCAGTCGGCGTCGTGCTGGCGTACGGCGGCGCGCGCCCAGGCCTCCCGCAGGTCGTCGGCCCAGCTGCTGCTGGTCTCGTCGATGCTGTCGCCGACCCGCAGGGCGAGCAGCTGGTCCGGCGTCAGTCCGGTGCTCTCCGGCCAGAGCGGGAGCGGTGCCGCGGCCACCACCTCGCCGAACCACCAGGCCCGTTCGCCGCGCCCGGTGGGGGACTTGGGGGTGATGCCGTCGCGCTGCATCCGCGCGTCGCACTCGGCGGGCGGGGTGACCAGCAGGTGCGTTCCGGCCGGTGCGAGGTGGACGGCGGCGCGCGCCCGCTCGGCCATCCGGCCCGCCAGCGCGGAGCCGGGCAGGGTGGAGAGCAGTTCGGCGGCGGTGGCGCGGACGTTCTTGCTGCGGTCGCCGAGGGCGGCCTCCAGGAACGGCTCGTCGGCGGGGGAGAGGCCGTCCTGGAGGGCGTCCAGGAACAGCAGGCGGTCCTCGGCGCGCTCGGTGGACCAGGTGCTCCGCAGCAGCTCCAGCCCGGCGGCCGGGTCGCGGCGGCGCAGCAGCGTGAGGTGGGTGACGCGCTCGGCGAACAGGCCCTCGTGCCAGAGGTGGTGGTCGGTGGGGGCGTCCTGCCGGGCCGCCTCCTCGACGGTGGTGCGCAGCACGAACCGCCAGTCCGGGTTCTGCTCGGCCAGCCAGCGGCCCAGCGGGCCGGCCAGCGCGACGGCGTCGGAGCGGAGTTCGCCGCGGGCGCGGGCGGCGTCGAGCAGCCCGGGTATCAGCGCGGCGGGCGGCCGCAGGCCCCGGGCCCGGGCGGTGGCGAGCCACTGCGGCAGCAGCTCGGCCAGGTTGGCCAGGGTGCCGCCGCTGCCACTGCCGGCCCGGCCGGCCAGCAGGACGGCCAGTCGGCGGGCGGCCGGCTCGGGCAGCTCCGGGCGGGTGTCCTCGGGCGCGGGCGGCCCGGGCGGTTCGGCGGCCGGTACGGGCAGCGCGCCAGCCCGGCGCCGGACGGTGGCGAGGGCGGCCAGCTCCAGCAGGGCGGTGGCCGGGTCCGTCGGGTCCACGACGTCGGCGAGCGGCAGGGCGGTCGCCGGGAGCGGGCGGCGGTCGATGCCGAGCAGGGCGCTGGTGCGCAGGGTCTCCCACGGGTCCTGGATGATCGTCATTCTCGGTGCTCCTAGGGCGGGTCTCGTGGATTTCGTCGGATCAGGCCACGGGCCTGGCAGGGGTCCGCACGACGGGCCCGACGCGCTCTAGGCGTTGGTGAGGCCGACCGGGCGGTGGCCCGCGGGCCAGGCCGTGACCGGCTCGAAGCCCTGGTGGCCGTACTCGCCGAAGACCGCCAGCGGACGGCCGGTGGAGACCGCGGCCAGCCGCCACAGCGCCGCCTCCGGGACGGCCGAGGCGCGGACGGGCACGGTGTGCCGGCCGTCCGTCAGGTACCAGCCGTCCGGGGTGCGGACCGGGACGACGTCGGCGAGGACGGCCGGGTGGCTCTCCAGCCACGGGTCGTCGGCGACGGCGGCGCCGTAGCCGGCCACCGCCTCGGCGACGGTGAGCCCGGCGGGCGGCCCGGCCGGCCCGGCCTCGGGGGCGCCGTAGCGGGTGCCGAGAGCGGCGCGCAGCGGGCGGGCGCCGGGGTGGTAGGCGAGTTCGGCCTCCAGCAGGTGGCCGGTGGGCAGGGCGAGGTCGGGGGCCTGGCCGGGGCGGCCGAAGGCCAGCAGCAGGGCCGGGCGGCCGGTCTTGGCGCCGCGCAGCCAGACCCGGCGGGTGGTGAGCCGCTCGTCGGCAGTGTCCCGGCTGCCGAGCACCAGCCAGCGGTCCCGGACGGTGGGGCCGGCCAGCACCTCGGCGGCGTCCACGGTGTAGCCGACCCGGGTGCGGACCGTCGCGGCCAGCTCGGCGGGCAGCTCGTCGATCCGGGTGGCGGCGGTGGCGAGCAGGTGCAGCATCGCGTACTCCTCCAGCAGCCGCTCCTGCGGCACGGTGTCGAGTTCGCGGACCCGGGTGGCCAGCCCGGGGGCCTGGGCGTCGACCATCCGGGCGGCGACCTCCTCCCAGGGGCCGGCGGTGGACTGGTCGGCCAGGCCGTGCCGGATCCGGTCGGCCAGCCGCAGCCGCAGCTCGGCCGCGCCGGCCGCGACCCGGGCGCCGCGCTTCTCGGCCCGGCGGCGGGCGGCCTCCGGGTCGGCCGGGGCCGCCGCGCGCTTCTCGGCGCGGTCCCGGCGGGCCTCCAGCCACTCGGCGGCCCAGTCGGCCGGTGCGGCGGCCGGGACGGCCTCCGGGGAGCCGCTCCACAGCAGGAGGAGCCCGAGCGCGTGCTTGCACGGGAACTTCCGGCTGGGGCAGCTGCACTGGTAGGCGGGCGTGGCGAGTTCGACCACGGTGCGGTACGGCGTGCGGCCGCTGCCCCTGCACTCGCCCCAGAGCGCGGTGCCGTCGGTGCCCGTGCCGGACCACGGCGCGGGCGAGGAGAGCTTGCCCGCGGCCTTCTGCGACGAGGTGTCAGGTGCCAGGGACAGGACGTGTTCGGTGCTCCAGCGTTCCTCCATGCGACCGACCGTAGGCGGTGGCACTGACAGTCGCTGACTGTCCGTCCGGAGGCCTCCCGCCGTTGTCAGTGGCGGGGTGCAGGGTGGGTTCCACAGGCCGGGACCGCCGACCTGGCTCCCCCCGATCACCCTGCCGCCCGGGCATCCGTATACCCCGCGGCCGACCCGAAGGAGCCCCCCATGACCGACGTTCTCCGGCAGCACGCCGAGGACGCCTTCGCCGGCGAACTGGCCGCCCTGGCCGCGCAGGACGACCGTCCGCGCCCCGAGCGCTGGAAACTGTCGCCGTGGGCCGTGGCGACGTACCTGCTCGGCGGCGAACTGCCCGACGGCACCCCGGTCAGCCCCAAGTACATCGGCCCGCGCCGCGTCGTCGAGGTCGCCGTGACGACCCTGGCGACGGACCGCGCGCTGCTGCTGCTCGGCGTGCCCGGCACCGCGAAGACCTGGGTGTCCGAGCACCTGGCCGCCGCGATCAGCGGCGACTCCACGATGCTGGTGCAGGGCACCGCCGGTACCCCCGAGGAGGCCGTCCGGTACGGCTGGAACTACGCCCGGCTGCTCACCGACGGCCCCAGCCGGGACGCCCTGGTGCCCTCGCCGCTGATGCGGGCGATGGCCGACGGCAAGATCGCCCGGGTCGAGGAGCTGACCCGGATCCCGGCCGACGTCCAGGACAGCCTGATCACCATCCTGTCCGAGAAGACGCTCCCGGTACCGGAGTTGGGCAGCGAGACGCAGGCCGTGCGCGGCTTCAACGTGATCGCCACCGCCAACGACCGCGACCGCGGCGTCAACGAGCTCTCCAGCGCGCTGCGCCGCCGCTTCAACACCGTGGTGCTGCCGCTGCCGGGCTCGCTGGAGGAGGAGGTCGACATCGTCACCCGCCGGGTCAACCAGCTCGGCCGCTCCCTGGAGCTGCCCGAACTGCCCGGCGGCGCCGAGGAGATCAGGCGGGTGGTCACCGTCTTCCGCGAGCTGCGGGCCGGGATCACGGCGGACGGCCGGACGAAGGTCAAGACCCCGAGCGGCACCCTCTCCACCGCCGAGGCGATCTCGGTGGTGACCAACGGCCTGGCCCTGGCCACCCACTTCGGCGACGGCGTGCTGCGCGCCGGGGACGTGACGACCGGCATCGTCGGCGCCGTCGTCCGTGACCCGGTGGCGGACCGGGCGGTCTGGCGCGAGTACGTCGAAGGGGTGGTGCGCGAGCGCGACGGCTGGAAGGACTTCTACCGGGCCGCCCGCGAGGCGGGCGCATGAGCGAGCGAACGGTCCAGGGGTGCCGCTTGCGCGGAGCGCCCGCCGAGCGTAGCGAGGTGGGGGCATGAGCGCCGGTGAGGTCGCCCTGCTCGGCATCCGCCACCACGGCCCCGGCTCGGCCCGGGCGGTGGCCGCCGCACTGGCGCGGTGGCGGCCGGACGCGGTGCTGATCGAGGGCCCGCCGGAGGCCGACGGCATCGTCCACCTGGCTGCCGAGAAGGACCTGGTGCCGCCGGTCGCGCTGCTCGCCCACGCGGTGGACGACCCGGCGAAGGCGGCCTTCTGGCCGTACGCCGAGTTCTCCCCGGAGTGGGTGGCGATCCGGCACGCCGTGGCGCACGACCTGCCGGTGCGCTTCATCGACCTGCCCGCCGGGTACGGCTTCGCGCCAGCGCCCGACGTCGACGTCGACGACGCCGCGGACGCCGCTGCCGAGGACGGCGCCGGCCACGACGGCCCGGCCGCGCCGCCCGCCGACCCGGTGGCGCTGCTCGCCGAGGCGGCCGGGCACGACGACCCGGAGCGCTGGTGGGAGGACGTGGTCGAGCACCGCGCGCCCGGCACCGACGCGCTGGCGCCGTTCGCCGCCGTCGCCGAGGCGATGGGCGCGCTGCGCGCCGAGGGCCTCGGCGAGTCCCGCCGGGACCTGCTGCGCGAGGCGTACATGCGCCAGCAGATCCGCGCCGCCCGCCGGGCCGGGCACGAGCGGATCGCCGTGGTCTGCGGGGCCTTCCACGTCCCCGCGCTGGAGACGATGCCCACCGTCGCGCACGACCGGGCGCTGCTCGCCGGGCTGCCGAAGAAGGTCCGGACGGACATCACCTGGGTGCCGTGGACGCACCGCAGGCTCTCCCAGGCCACCGGCTACGGCGCGGGCGTGGAGTCCCCCGGCTGGTACCACCACCTGTTCACCACCGACGGCGACCCGGTGCCGCGCTGGCTCACCCGGGCCGCCGACCTGCTGCGCGCCGAGGACCACCCGGTCTCCTCCGCCCACGTGATCGAGGCGGTGCGCCTCGCCGAGACCCTGGCGGTGATGCGCGGCCGCCCGCTCGCCGGGCTGACCGAGACCCTGGACGCCGTGCGCGCGGTGCTCTGCGAGGGCTCGGACGTCGCCCTGGAGCTCGTCCGGGACCGCCTGGTGGTCGGCGACCAGCTCGGCGAGGTCCCGGACACCGCACCGGCGGTGCCGCTGCAGCGCGACCTCGCCCGGCTGCAGCGCTCGCTGCGGCTCAAGCCCGAGGCCGCGCCGAAGGAGGTCGACCTCGACCTGCGCAAGGAGAACGACGCGGCCCGCTCCCGGCTGCTGCACCGGCTTCGGCTGCTGGGCGTGGACTGGGGCGTGCCCGCCCGCTCCACGGTCACCTCGACCGGCACCTTCCGGGAGAGCTGGCGGCTGTGCTGGCAGCCGGAGTTCGCGGTCCGGATCGCCGAGGCCGCCCAGTGGGGCACCACGGTCGAGGAGGCGGCCGGCAACAAGGCCGTCGGCACCGCCCGCGCGGCCGTCGAACTCGCCGAGCTGACCGGCCTGGTGGAGTCCTGCCTGCTGGCCGGGCTGTCCGGCGCGCTGCCCGCCGTGATGCGGGTGCTCGCCGACTGCGCGGCCCTGGACACCGACGTCGCGCACCTCGCGGGCGCGCTGCCCGCCCTGGTCCGCGCGCTGCGCTACGGCGATGTGCGCGGCACCGACCACGGCGCGCTCGCCGAGGCGGCGGCGGGCCTGGCCGAGCGGGTCTGCGTCGGACTGCCGTCCGCCTGCGTCGGCCTGGACGCGGAGGGCGCGACGGCGATGCGCGCCCGCCTCGACGAGGTGCACGGCGCGATCGGGCTGCTGACCTCCGCCGCGCCGCGGGCCTGGAGCCCGGACGGCCCGGACCACCGAGACGGCCCAGACGGCCAAAACGGCCAAGACGGCCCGGATCACCAAGCCGGCCAACATGGCCAGGCCGACCGGGACGATCCGTACGACCCCGACGGCCTGACCGGCCGCTGGGCCGCCGCCCTGCGCTCGCTGGCCGCCCGCGAGCCGTCCGGCGGACCGGCCACCGGCGCCCCCGGCCTGCTCCGCGGCCGGGCCGTCCGACTGCTGCTGGACGAGGGCCGGCTCGACTCCGAGGAGGCCGGCCGCCGACTGCGGCTGGTCCTGTCCGTCGCCAGCGCCCCGGCGGACGCGGCCGGCTGGGTCGAGGGCTTCCTCACCGGCGGCGGCGCCCTGCTGCTGCACGACCCCCGGCTGCTCGCCCTGCTCGACGAGTGGCTGACCGGGGTGAGCGGCGAGGTCTTCACCGACGTCCTGCCGCTGCTGCGCCGCACCTTCGCCGCGCTGGAAGCGGGTGTGCGCACCACCATCGGCGGCCGGGTCGCGGCCGGCCCGCTCGGCGAACCCCCGGCGGACCTCGCCCCGGCCGGCGAACTGGACCGGGACCGCGCCGACGCCGCCGTTCCCGTGGTGGCCCTGCTGCTCGGCGTCCGCCCGCGGATCCCCCGGCAGCCCGCCGGCCGCGACACCTGACACCCCGGCCGACCCGGCCGACCCCTGAAGGAGGACGAGATGGCAGCGCCCACGACCGACGAACGGCTGCGCCGGTGGCGGCTGGTGCTCGGCGGCGAGGCCGACGGCACCGGCCACCCCCTGCGCGGCCGGGACGCCGCGATGGACGGCGCCCTCGCCGCGCTCTACCGCGGCGCGCCCGAGGAGGGCGCCCGGGCGGGCCGCGGCGGCCGCCGCGGCGCCGGGCTGGGCGGCTCGGCCCCGCAGGTGGCCCGCTGGCTGGGCGACATCCGCACCTACTTCCCGTCCACCGTCGTCCAGCTGATGCAGCAGGACGCGATCACCCGGCTCGGCCTGGACCGGCTGTTGCTGGAGCCGGAGATGCTGGAGGCCGTCGAACCGGACGTCCACCTGGTCGGCACCCTGCTCTCGCTCAAGCACGCGCTGCCGGAGACCACCCGGGAGACCGCCCGGGCCGTGGTCGGCAAGGTGGTCGCCGACCTGGAGCGCCGGCTCGCCGACCGCACCCGGGCCACCCTCGGCGGAGCCCTCGACCGCAGCGCCAAGGTCAATCGCCCCCGGCACCGCGACATCGACTGGGACCGCACGATCCGGGCCAACCTGAAGAACTACCTGCCGGAGCACGGCACCGTCGTCCCCGAGCGGCTGGTCGGCTACGCCCGCGCCCAGCGCGCGGTGAAGAAGGACGTCATCCTCTGCATCGACCAGTCCGGCTCGATGGCGCCCTCGGTCGTGCACTCGGCGGTCTTCGGCGCGGTGCTCGCCTCGATGCGCACCCTGGACACCCGGCTGGTCGTCTTCGACACCTCGGTGGTCGACCTCACCGAGCAGCTGACCGACCCGGTCGACGTCCTGTTCGCCACGCAGCTGGGCGGCGGCACCGACATCAACCGCGCGCTGGCCTACTGCCAGTCGAAGATCACCCGCCCGTCCGAGACCGTCGTCGTGCTGATCAGCGACCTCTACGAAGGGGGCATCCGGGACGGCATGCTCAAGCGGGTCGCCGCGATGAAGGCGGCCGGGGTCCAGTTCATCGCCCTGCTCGCGCTCTCCGACGAAGGCGCTCCCGCCTACGACCACGCGCACGCCGCCGCGCTGGCCGCCCTCGGCGCGCCGGCCTTCGCCTGCACCCCGGACGCCTTCCCCGGGATCATGGCGGCCGCCATCGAGAAGCGTCCGATCCCGGTGCCGGAGCCGGGTCTGTGACGGCCTCACCCGTACGGGCGAATCCACCCGATCGGTGGACGGGGCGTTCACCGGGACGCTCCGGCCTGTCTGTGACGGTTCTCACCCAAGACGGGCAGGCCCCGGGCGAAAGACTCCCGTCCCACGGGGATAACCTGCCAGACGGACGTGACGCGCGTGTTGATTGACGTGTGCGCCCGTGGCTGTGTGGGCCGCAAGGCCGTACCTCTGCGTACCCGCACCGCCCCGACGACCCGCAGCGAAGATCCTGCCGTGGCACGCTCGTAGAGACACAATCCGCGACCACGAACAAGGACGAACACACGTGGACCTGTTCGAGTACCAGGCGAGGGACCTCTTCGCCAAGCACGGCGTGCCCGTGCTTGACGGTGATGTCATCGAGACCCCCGAAGCCGCTCGCGCCATCGCCGAGCGCTTCGGCGGACGCGCCGTCGTCAAGGCTCAGGTGAAGGTCGGCGGCCGTGGCAAGGCCGGCGGCGTCAAGCTCGCCGCCGACCCGGCCGACGCCGTCGCCAAGGCCGAGGCGATCCTCGGTATGGACATCAAGGGCCACACCGTTCACAAGGTGATGCTGGCCCAGACCGCGGACATCAAGGACGAGTACTACGTCTCGTTCCTGCTGGACCGCACCAACCGCACCTTCCTGGCCATGGCCAGCGTCGAGGGCGGCGTGGAGATCGAGGTCGTCGCCGAGCAGAACCCCGAGGCGCTCGCCAAGATCCCGGTCGACGCCAACGAGGGCTGCACCCCGGAGAAGGCCGCCGAGATCGTCGCCGCGGCGAAGTTCCCGGCCGAGGTCGCCGACCAGGTCGCCGAGGTCCTGCAGAAGCTGTGGACCGTCTTCATCAAGGAGGACGCCCTCCTCGTCGAGGTCAACCCGCTGATCAAGTCCGGTGACGGCAAGATCATCGCGCTCGACGGCAAGGTCTCCCTGGACGAGAACGCCGAGTTCCGCCAGCCGGAGCACGAGGCCCTGGAGGACAAGGCCGCGGCCAACCCGCTCGAGGCCGCCGCCAAGGCCAAGGGCCTGAACTACGTCAAGCTCGACGGCCAGGTCGGCATCATCGGCAACGGCGCGGGCCTCGTCATGAGCACCCTCGACGTGGTCGCCTACGCCGGTGAGAACCACGGCGGCGTCAAGCCCGCCAACTTCCTCGACATCGGCGGCGGCGCCTCCGCCGAGGTCATGGCGAACGGCCTGGAGATCATCCTGGGCGACCCCGACGTCAAGTCGGTCTTCGTCAACGTCTTCGGCGGCATCACCGCGTGCGACGCGGTCGCCAACGGCATCGTGCAGGCCCTCGCGCTCCTGGAGAGCAAGGGCGAGAACGTCACGAAGCCGCTGGTCGTCCGCCTGGACGGCAACAACGCGGAGCTGGGTCGCAAGATCCTCGACGACGCCAACCACCCGCTGGTCCAGCGCGTGGACACCATGGACGGCGCCGCTGACCGCGCCGCCGAGCTGGCCAACAAGTAAGGAAGGGGACTTTCACACCATGGCTATCTTCCTTACCAAGGACAGCAAGGTCATCGTCCAGGGCATGACCGGCGCGGAGGGCATGAAGCACACCCGCCGCATGCTCGCCTCCGGCACCCAGATCGTCGGCGGTGTCAACCCGCGCAAGGCCGGTACCACGGTCGACGTCGACGGCACCGAGATCCCGGTCTTCGGCTCCGTCGCCGAGGCGATGGAGAAGACCGGCGCCGACGTCTCGGTCCTCTTCGTGCCGCCGGCCTTCACCAAGGCCGCCGTCGTCGAGGCCATCGACGCCGAGATCGGCCTGGCCGTCGTCATCACCGAGGGCGTCCCGGTGCACGACACCGCCGCCTTCTGGGCGTACGCCGGTGCCAAGGGCAACAAGACCCGCATCATCGGCCCGAACTGCCCCGGCCTGATCAGCCCCGGACAGTCGAACGCCGGCATCATCCCGGCCGACATCACCAGCTCCGGCAAGATCGGCCTGGTCTCGAAGTCGGGCACCCTGACCTACCAGCTCATGTACGAGCTGCGCGACATCGGCTTCTCCTCGGCCGTGGGCATCGGCGGTGACCCGGTCATCGGCACCACCCACATCGACGCCCTCAAGGCGTTCCAGGAGGACCCGGACACCGAGATCATCGTCATGATCGGTGAGATCGGTGGCGACGCCGAGGAGCGTGCCGCGGCCTTCATCGCCGAGCACGTCACCAAGCCGGTCGTCGGCTACGTCGCGGGCTTCACCGCCCCCGAGGGCAAGACCATGGGCCACGCCGGCGCCATCGTCTCCGGCTCCTCGGGCACCGCCCAGGCGAAGAAGGAGGCCCTCGAGGCCGCCGGTGTCAAGGTCGGCAAGACGCCGTCCGAGACCGCCCGCCTGGCCCGCGAGATCATCGCCGCCCAGGCCTGATCCCCGCGTTCAGCGCGTGACGAGCGCCCCCGCCCTCCCCGGGCGGGGGCGCTCGCCGCGTTCAGCGCGTCCTCGGCCCCGTCGCACACGGCCGCGGCGCCCACAACGGACAGGCCGACGGCCCCTGCGGCGGCGGGGCGTCCGCGCCCCGGGCCGACCCCGGCAGCCCCCAGCGGGCCGCCGCCTGCGCGTGCGGCTCCACCAGCACCGCCTCCAGCCCCGGCGCCGGACTGCACCACAGGCTGCTGATGCCGTTCGGCACCCCGCCCGGCAACAACGGCACCCCGGGCTCCGCCACCTCGGCGGCGGGCAGGCAGAGCGAAGGCGCCGGCGGGGCCGGCGGCCGGAACAGCACCGCGGGCCGCACCCCCGCCAACGTCGCCAGCGTCGCCCCGCCCACCGCCACCGTCAGCAGCGCCGCCGCGCCCGTCCGGCTCGCCGTCCACAACCGGTGCCGGGCCCGCAGCACCGGCACCGGCGACCGGTGCGGCTCCGGACACCCGCGCACCGCCGCCCGGTGCAGCAACCGGCTCAGCCCGTCCGCGAACCCCGGCGCCGCCGGATCCGGGCCCACCAGGTCCGGCACCCACTGCGCCAGCGCCGCCCGGGCCGTCCACACCCGCCCCTCGGCGGCCGCCAGGGTCGACTCCACCTCCACCGCGATCGCCGCCGCCGGCAGCCCCAGCCCGTCGTGCAGCACCAGCGCCCGGCGCTGCGGCCGTGACAGCCGCCTCAGCGCCTTCAACAGCGCCCGGTCCCGGTCGGTCAGCCGGTCGTGGTCCGGCAGCACCGCCTGCGACTCGTCCGCCGGCCGCACCTTGATCCGCCGGTGCGGCAGACCCCACGCGTGCGCCCGCCGCGGGCCGCCCCGGTGCCACGGCGACAACGCCAACTCGCACGCCCGCACCCGCACCCACCCCTCCGGGTCCCCCGACCCGGCCGCCGCCGGCCACCCCCGCCGCGCCTCCCCGAACGCCCGCCGCACGCAGTGCACCGCCCGGTGCCGACAGGCGGTCAGCAGGAACACCTGCTGGACCAGACGGGTGTGCGCGGTCTCGTACAGCTCCTCGAAACCCGGCACCGGACGGGCGGCGGGCACGGGTCCGGGCCCGGACCCGGCGGGTGGCGGGGACACGGCCGGGGCCGTCCGGGCACGCCCGCCCGCGGCTGCTGCGACCGGAGCCGTCTGCGTCATCTCGCCGTGCCCTTCCGTACCCGCGGGGTGCTGCCGCTCTCCGCTCGCCGTGCCGGGACGCGGGGCCCCGGCCGGGGACACCCCGTCACCGGGCCCGCCCGAGCCGGCCGACGCCACCCCGGAGGGGCGCCGCGACCCCTTCGCCATGGTGGAGGCTCGGGCGTCCCCGGCCCCGCCGCCACGCCTTTCGGCACCCCCGGGGCCCGCCTGGCTCCGCCGATCGGCGGCCGGGGGCTGCGGATCGCCCGCCGCCGAGGCGGGGTGGAGAGGGGCCGAGGGCCGGTGGTTCGTCGGGGCCGTGGCGGCCGGGGGCTCCTGCACGGCGTCGGCGCGCTTCGCGGTGTCGGCCGGGTCGGGCAGGCTCCGCCCGTCGGCGGCTGGTGCGGGCGATGAGGTCGTACGCGCGGCGGCCGCCGGGGGCTGCCGGTTGCCCGATGCAGAAGGGGGGCGGGTGTCCTCGGATGCGGTGGCCTGTGGCCGCTGACCCTCCCGAGCCTGGACAGCCAGGGGGCCGGGTGCCGCGCTGTCGTGTTCCGCCTCGCTCTGGTCCGGCCCGGCACCGGAGGGCCCGTGCCCGTCGGCGGTCGGCGGGGCCGGGGCAGGGTGCGTCGGGCCGGTGCGCTGGTCCCGGGCCGGGCGGGGCCCTCGTGCGGCGTCGGCGGCCGGGTCGGCCCCTGGTGCGAGGGCGGGTGGGTCTTCGCGCGCGGGCGTGTGCGCCGGGTCCTCGCGCTCTTCTCGGGTACGGCGCGCCGTTGGGCCGCGGCGGGTGCGGGCGCCCGGCTCGGCGGCCGGGGTGGCGCTTTCCCGCTGGTCGGCGGTGGTGGTGTCGGCGGCCTCGCCGTCGCCGCCTGCCCTGGTCGCCGGGCCGAGGGAGGAGGGGGTGAGGCCGGCGAAGTTCGTGGGGCCGAGGGCGGCCGGGACGTCGGGGAGGGCGCCCGCGGCGAGGGTGATGGCCTCGGCCTGGGTGGGGGCGCCGAGCTTCCGCATGGCGCGCAGCAGGTAGCTGCGGGCCGTGGTGGGGGTGACGCCGAGGGCGGCGGCGGTGCGGGGGAGGTCGTGACCGGCGGCGAGGTGGGCGAGGGTCTGGGCCTCACGGGGGGTCAGCTTCCGCAGGAGGCGGGCCGTGTCCTGGCCACCGCGGTCAGGCCCGCGGTGGCGCTCGGGGGTGGGGGAGTCGGCGGTGGGCGGCGTGGTCATCAGACGCTCCGGGCCGGGGCGCCGGCGGCTTGGGGGCAGGGTCTGAAAATGCGCATAAGCCAATAATCTGGGACACGGCGGCGGTTTGCCGCTTCACGGAGCATGGCGAGTCGCCTTGGCACCATGAGGCGCATGACGCAGCTGATGGGCCGTCCGATCCTGGAGGCGCCGGGAGAACTGGGCGGACGCCCCGCGCTGGCCGACCTGTTGGCGGGGGTGCGGACGGCGCTGGTCGGCTTGGCGGTGGTCGGGGTGCCGGTGCTCGGGCTCTGGGTGGTGACCCCGGACGCGGACGACGGCGCGGCGGCCGCCACCCGGTTGGCGGGGGTGTTGTGGCTGCTCGGGCACGGTGCGCCGGTGCTGCGCGGGGAGGCGGACGCCCCGCTGACGGTCACTCCGTTGCTGCTCGGCGCCCTGGCCGTGGTGCGGCTCCACCGGGCGGGTGCAGGGGTGGCGGCGCGGCGCGGGCTGCGGTCGCGCTGGGGCGGTCCGGTGGCGTTGTGGGCGGGGTACTGCGCGGTGGCGGTCGTGGTGGCGTTGCACTGCGCGGGTGCCGGGCTGTTCCGCAGCCGGGTGGTGTGGGACGTCCTGGTGGTGGCGCTGGTGGCCGCCCTGGCGACGGCGGCCGGGGTCCGCTCGGCCGGCACCGGGGCCACCCCGGTCGCCGGTTCCCTGCTGGACCGGCTCCCGCCGCCGTACCGTCCGGACGGTGCCGCGCCGGTGGTGCGGGCGGCGGCGTCGGCGGCCGGGGCCGGGCTGGTCGCGGCGGGCGGGGTGCTGGTGGCGGTGTCGGCGGTGCTGGACGCGGTGGCCGGCGGCGGGCGCGGGATGGCGCTGCTCGGGGGCGGGCCCGCCGCGCTGCTGGGGTTGTCGCTGCTCTCGCTGGTGCTGCTGCCGAACGCGCTGGTGTGGGGTGCGGCGTACGCGCTGGGCCCGGGGTTCGCGGTGGGGGCCGGGACGGTGGTGTCCCCGGCCGGGACGGCGCTGGGGCCGGTACCGGACTTCCCGTTGTTCGCCCTGCTGCCGGCCGACGGGCCGGGCGGCTGGCGATGGGCGGTGCTGGTGCTGCCGTTGCTGGCCGGGGTGGTGCCGGCGGTGCTGCTGGGCCGTGCGGCGGCGGGGTTGCGGGGTCCGGACGGCGGGGTCGAGGACCGGCCCGAGCCGTGGCCGCCGGCCGCGACGGTGGCGGCCGCGGTGGCGACGGCCCTGGTGGTCGGGGCGGCGGCGGTGCTGTCGGGCTGGCTGTCCGGTGGGGCGCTGGCGGGCGGGCGGATGGTCCGGCTGGGGCCGGTGCCGTGGTGGACGGGCCTGGCGGCGGCGGCCTGGGTGGTGCTGGTGGCGGTGCCGGGCGCGCTGCTGGTGCGGCATCAGGTGCTCGGCGCGGCGGCTCGGCAGGCGGCGGAGCGAACGGCGGCGGAGCAGCAGCCGGCGGGCCTTCAGCCGGCGGACCGGGGCCCGGCGGCCGGGCAGGGCGCGTACGCCCGGCTCGCGTGGCGGGCGCGCCGGGGTGCGCTGGGGCTGCGCGCCCGGACGTACGCCCTGGTGCTGCGGCTGTCGGGGCCGGCCGCCGGGGCCTCGGACCCGGACGAGGGCTTGGACGAGGGCCTGAACGGGGGCCTGAACGGGGGCCCGGCCGACTGACGGCCGCGCCCCCGACCGCTCGCTCGCCCGCCCGCGGCTACTCGGTGTTGCCGGTGAAGTCCACGTACCACTGCGGTGCGTACCGGTCGCAGTTCTCGGCGCCGACCGTGGTCAGCGAGTCCCGCACGCAGGTGACGTAGTCGCGGTAGTGGTAGTTGAGGCCGATCACCGACATGGCGACGACGACGGTCATCGCGCCGGTCAGGATGCCGGCGAGTGCGGCCGGGGTGAGCGGGTTGGGCGCCGGGGCCATCGGGACCGGCCCGGCCGGGCCGACCGGACCGAACGGCCCCGCCGCGGCGGCGGTCGCCGCCGGGGTGCCCTTCGGGCTCCGCAGGGCGCCGATGCCCCAGACGATGCCCAGCAGTCCGACCAGCAGGGCGATCCAGTGGAAGCCGGTGAACAGGCAGACCAGGGCGAACGGCCCGGCCAGCGCCGCGTTGCGGGCCCGGCGGTGGGCCGGGTTCGCGGGGTCGAGCCGGGGCGGCTGCGGGGCCGGCGGCCGCTGGCCGGGGCTGCCGTCGCCCTGGCCGGAGCCCCACGGCGGCGGGAGCTGCGGGCGCTCGCCACCCGGGCCGCCGCCCTGACCGCCGCCACCGTGACCGCCGCCGTCCTGGCCCTCGCCGGTCCAGGGGCTGCGCGGCTGCCACGGCTGGTCCGGGGCGTCCGCCGGCGGCGGCGCGAAGGGGTTGCGCTCGTCGGTGTCGTCGCCGCTGCTCATGGGTTCAGCCAATCCTCGTCGGTCCGGTCGGTCTGGTCGGTCTGGTCGGTCGGTCGTCGGTTCGTCGGTCGGGGGCACCCGTCGTCGCCCGGCAGGCCCGTCGGGCGTCCGTCGGCCGGTCGTCCGTGCGGGCCCGGGTCGGGCCTCGGAAGGTCCTTCGTCAGTCCTCGGTCAGTCATCGGCCGCGGCTCCGGGGGAGCCCGGCCCGGGGGCCTGGCGGTCGGCGCGGTCGCCCGCGCCCTCCAATGATCCCGCAGCCGTCCGTCGCTCCACCGGCGGCCCGGGCTCCGGGCCGGTCGGGTCCGGTCGGCCGGGAGCGACCCGGGTGCCGGGGCCGGGGAGATCCCCGTCTCAACTACGCGCGTAGCGCCGCCAGGAGGGTGCGGAGGCCCTCCGACCAGCCGTTATCGTGGTGACGGTCAGCAGCTCACATCGGTTCCCCGGGGCCCGCGTCGCGGCGGGTTCTCCTGGTGTTCCCCCTCGCTCGACCTGCCGTTCGTAGTGGCCCCACCACCGGTGGACGTACCAGCGCACGGCGCCCGACCTACGGAGAATCGCGCAGTGGCCGCCGCCCCCGCCCAGCACTTCCCGCCCCGTACGTCCGGACCGGCCCGCCTGGTGGTGCTGGTCTCCGGCTCCGGCACCAACCTGCAGGCGCTGATCGACGCCGTCGCGGACGAGGCGTACGGCGCCGAGATCCTCGCCGTCGGCGCGGACCGGGACGCGATCGCCGGCCTGGAGCGCGCCGCGAAGGCCGGCCTGCCGAGCTTCGTCCACCGGGTGAAGGACTTCCCGGACCGGGCCGCCTGGGACCGCGCGCTGACCGCCTCCGTCGCCGAGTACGAGCCGGACCTGGTCGTCACGGCCGGTTTCATGAAGATCCTCGGCCCCGAGTTCATCACCGCCTTCGCCGGGCGGATCGTCAACACCCACCCCGCACTGCTGCCCGCCTTCCCCGGCGCCCACGGCGTCACCGACGCGCTCGCGTACGGCGTGAAGGTCACCGGCTGCACCGTCCACCTGGTCGACGCCGGCGTGGACACCGGGCCGATCATCGCGCAGGGCGTCGTCGAGGTCGTCGACGCCGACCACGCCGATGGCGGCGACGCGCTGCACGAGCGCATCAAGACTGTCGAGCGCAAGCTGCTCGTCGACGTCGTGGGCCGGCTGGCCCGCGAGGGTCACCGCATCGAGGACCGAAAGGTATGGATCCCGGCATGAGTGCCAGCTCCACCACCCCCCCTGTCTCCGAGAACATCCGTCCGATCCGTCGTGCGCTGATCAGCGTGTACGACAAGACCGGTCTGGAGGAGCTGGCCCAGGGCCTGCACGCCGCCGGGGTCGCCATCGTCTCCACCGGTTCCACCGCGGGCCGGATCGCCGCCGCCGGCGTCCCGGTGACCGAGGTCTCCGAGCTCACCGGCTTCCCGGAGTGCCTGGACGGGCGGGTGAAGACCCTGCACCCGCGCGTGCACGCCGGAGTGCTGGCCGACCTGCGCCTGGAGTCGCACCGCGCGCAGCTGGCCGAGCTGGGCGTCGAGCCCTTCGACCTGGTCGTGGTGAACCTCTACCCGTTCAAGGCCACCGTCGCCTCGGGCGCCACCCCGGACGAGTGCGTCGAGCAGATCGACATCGGCGGCCCGAGCATGGTGCGCGCCGCCGCCAAGAACCACCCCTCGGTGGCCGTCGTGGTCGACCCGGCCCGCTACGCCGACGTGCTGCAGGCCGTGCAGGACGGCGGCTTCGACCTGGCCACCCGCAAGCGCCTGGCCGGTGCCGCGTTCGCCCACACCGCCGCCTACGACGTGGCTGTCGCCTCCTGGTTCGAGGACGGCTACGCCCCCAGCGACGAGCGTTTCCCGGAGTTCCTGGGCGCCACCTGGGAGCGGCAGAACGTGCTGCGCTACGGCGAGAACCCGCACCAGGGCGCCGCGCTGTACAGCGACGGCACCGGCGGCCTGGCCGGCGCGCAGCAGCTGCACGGCAAGGAGATGTCGTACAACAACTACGTCGACACCGACGCCGCCCGCCGTGCCGCGTACGACCACGCCGAGCCGGCCGTCGCGATCATCAAGCACGCCAACCCGTGCGGCATCGGGACCGGCGCCGACGTCGCCGAGGCGCACCGCAAGGCGCACGAGTGCGACCCGGTCTCCGCGTACGGCGGCGTGATCGCGGTCAACCGCCCGGTCACCGTCGAGCTGGCCGAGCAGATCGCCCCGATCTTCACCGAGGTCGTCGTGGCCCCGGGTTACGAGGACGGCGCCCTGGAGGTGCTGACCCGCAAGAAGAACCTGCGGGTGCTGCTCGCCCCCGAGGCCCCGGCCAACCGCCAGGAGGTCCGCCCGATCTCCGGCGGCGTGCTGCTGCAGGAGACCGACCGGGTGCACGCCGAGGGCGACGACCCGGCGAACTGGACGCTCGCCACCGGTGAGGCGCTCTCCGCGGCCGAGCTGGCCGAGCTGGCCTTCGCCTGGCGGGCCTGCCGGGCCGTCAAGTCCAACGCGATCCTGCTGGCCAAGGACGGCGCCTCGGTCGGCGTCGGCATGGGCCAGGTCAACCGGGTCGACTCCTGCAAGCTCGCGGTCGAGCGGGCCGGCGAGCGGGCCAAGGGCGCGTACGCGGCCTCGGACGCCTTCTTCCCGTTCGCGGACGGCCCGGCGATCCTGATCGCGGCCGGCGTCAAGGCCATCGTCCAGCCCGGCGGTTCGATCCGTGACGAGGAGGTCGTCGCGGCGGCCGCCGAGGCCGGCGTGACCATGTACTTCACCGGCGCGCGGCACTTCTTCCACTGAGCCGCGTCCGGCCGTGACCGGACGGGCCCGCCGGGCCCGCTGACGGCGTGACGGCATGACAGAGCGGCCCGGCCCCTCCGAGGAGGGGCCGGGCCGCTCTCGCGCGTCGCGCGGGCCGGTCAGTACCTCGGCCGGTTGAACCAGTTGACGCCGTCCCGGACGCACATGGCGCTGATCCAGATGATGCAGATCGCCAGCCACAGCAGGCCGAAGACCAGCAGCGCGGCGCTGCCGACGTTGATCCCGCCGATCAGGATCAGCAGGCCCAGCAGCGAGGCGATCGAGCCGTAGACGATGGTGGTGATGCGGACGCTGTTGCCGCCCTTGCCGAACTTCGCGCCCAGCGTGATGGAGAGCGCGGCGGCCAGCGCGAACAGGATCGCGAAGACCACCGCGATGCCCGCGGCGGCGTCGCCGATCGCGCTGAACGGGTTGTCGCTGGTGGTGGTCCTGCTGAGGGTGGTGCTGGCGTCCTTGGCGGCCGCGGCGCCGATCAGGTAGGCGATCGCGAGGATCACCTGCACGCCGCCCACCACGAACAGCAGCACCCGCGCGGTCGTCACCAGGCCCGGCATGGACGGCGGCACGGCCGGCGCGTAGCCGTAGACCGGGGCCTGCTGCGGGTAGCCGTACGCGGCCGGCGGGGCCTGCTGCGGGTAGCCGTAGCCGGGGGCGGCCGGCGGCTGGCCGTACGGGTTGTTCGGGTCGGGCGGGTAACTCATGGATGCCTCCGGGCAGTTACGGGGACGCGGGGACGGGACGGCGGGCGGCCCGGTGTCGGTCGGTGAGTCGGGTCGCCGACCGGACGGGACGGTAGCGGAGCGGGGTGACGGCCCGGCGGCGGTGCCGGGCGCCGTCGGCTCAGCGACGTGGTGAGGACCGGAGGAGCGGGACCGTCGACGGGCCCGACGCGGGCGGGACGGCGCCGCGGTGTTCGGGCTGCTCGGACTGCTGTGGTCGACTCACTGGCTCTTTCCCCCGGGTACGCACCGCCGCGGGATCCGTCGGCCCGTCACCGGGCCGGTCGCGGCGGAGATGCCCGCTTATCGTGATCCGGACGGCGGCGCCGTGTCCAGCCGGTTCCGCGGGCCGGGCCAAGACTGTGGCGCAACCGCAACGTCCGGCGGACCTTCGTGCCCGTCCGGTCACCTGCCCGGCCACCCGCACCGTCGCCTGCCCGGCCACCCGCCCGGTCATCTGCCCGGCCACCTGTCCGGCCACCCGTCCGGCCGTGGTACGGCGACCGGTCGCGATCCGGGAGAATGGTGTCATGACTGCCCAGATTCTCGATGGCAAGGCCACCGCCGCCGCGATCAAGTCCGAACTCGCCGCCCGCGTGGCGGCCCTCAAGGCGAAGGGCGTCACGCCCGGCCTCGGCACCGTCCTGGTCGGCGACGACCCGGGCAGCCGCTGGTACGTGAACGGCAAGCACAAGGACTGCGCCGAGGTCGGCATCGCCTCGATCCAGCGCGAGCTGCCCGCCACCGCCACCCAGGAGGACGTCGAGAACGTCGTCCGCGAGCTCAACGCCGACCCGACCTGCACCGGCTACATCGTCCAGCTGCCGCTGCCCAAGGGCCTGGACCAGAACCCGGTCCTGGAGCTGATGGACCCGGACAAGGACGCCGACGGCCTGCACCCGACCTCGCTCGGCCGGCTCGCCCTCGGCATCGAGGGCCCGCTGCCCTGCACCCCGCTGGGCATCGTCGAGCTGCTGCGCCGCCACGACGTCGAGATCGACGGCGCCGAGGTGGTCGTGGTCGGCCGCGGCATCACCGTCGGCCGTTCGATCGGCCTGCTGCTGACCCGCCGGTCCGAGAACGCCACGGTGACCCTGTGCCACACCGGCACCCGGGACCTGAGCTCCCACCTGCGCAAGGCCGACATCATCGTGGCCGCCGCCGGCGTGCCGCACCTGGTGAAGCCGGAGGACGTCAAGCCGGGCGCGGCGGTGCTGGACGTGGGCGTCAGCCGCAGCGAGGGCAAGATCGTCGGCGACGTCCACCCGGGCGTGGCCGAGGTGGCCGGCTGGATCTCCCCCAACCCCGGCGGCGTGGGCCCGATGACCCGCGCGATGCTGCTCAACAACATCGTCGAGGCGGCCGAGCGCCGCGCCGGCATCTGACACCCCAGGGACGGCGAGCATGACTGAACCGCGACCGGCGCGGACCCGGCGCAGGCCGGTCAAGACCACCGGCACCCTGCCGCCCGAGGGCTCGGCCGCGGCCCTCGGGCGCGAGCACGCCCTGCCGGTCCGGCAGTGGCCGATAACGCTGGTCCTGCTGGTGGTCGGCGCCGGACTCGCGGTCACGTGGTTCGCCGACTTCAAGGACGGCTTCAAGTACGGGCTGCTGATCCTCGGCGGCGGTGTGCTGCTGGGCGCGGTGCTGCGCCTGCTGCTGCCCGAGGTCGGGATGCTGGCGGTGCGCAGCCGCTTCACCGACGTGATCGTGCTGACCTTCCTGGGAGCCTCGATCGTGCTGCTGACCCTGGTCGCGCAGCCGAACCCGTGGCTGCAGATCCCGCTGCTCGACAACATCGGCCAGCTGATGGGCCGGCCCAAGCACTGACCGGCCCGAACGCCGCGGCCCCCGCCCGACCCCCGCGCTCCGGGGCGCCGGGCGGGGGCCGCGGCGTTCCCGCGACACATCCGCCCTGCGACGCGTCGGCTCCGTGGCGCATCAGCGATGTGGCGCATCAGCGCTGTGACGCATCAGCGCTGTGACGCATCAGCCACGCCCGCACACGCGGCGTACGCTTCCCTTTGCGATAACCTGACGCGGGTCTCTCGATGTCGAGAGACCATCCTCGGCTCCAGTGCGCCGGTGTGCCTGGGGCACCTGGCGATTTGCTGGAGAAGGTAGAAATGACTCGCACCCCCGTCAACGTCACCATCACCGGAGCGGCCGGCCAGATCGGCTACGCGCTGCTCTTCCGCATCGCCTCGGGCCACCTGCTCGGTGCCGACGTGCCGGTGAACCTGCGCCTCCTGGAGATCCCGCAGGGCCTCAAGGCCGCCGAGGGCACCGCCATGGAGCTCGTCGACTGCGCCTTCCCGCTGCTGCGTGACATCACGATCACCGACAACCCGAACGTGGCCTTCGACGGCGCCAACGTCGCGCTGCTGGTCGGCGCCCGTCCGCGCACCGCCGGCATGGAGCGCGGCGACCTGCTGCAGGCCAACGGCGGCATCTTCGGCCCGCAGGGCAAGGCGATCAACGACCACGCCGCGGACGACATCAAGGTCCTGGTCGTCGGCAACCCGGCCAACACCAACGCCCTGATCGCCCAGCGCAACGCCCCGGACGTCCCGGCCGAGCGCTTCACCGCGATGACCCGCCTGGACCACAACCGCGCCGTCGGCCAGCTGTCCGCCAAGACCGGCGCCCTGGTCTCCGACATCAAGCGCGTCACCATCTGGGGCAACCACTCCGCGACCCAGTACCCGGACATCTTCCAGGCCGAGATCGCCGGCAAGCCGGCCTTCGAGGCCATCGGCAGCGACCAGGCCTGGCTGGCGGACGAGTTCATCCCGACCGTCGCCAAGCGCGGCGCCGCCATCATCGAGGCCCGTGGCGCCTCCTCGGCCGCCTCGGCCGCCAACGCCGCCATCGACCACGTGCACACCTGGGTCAACGGCACCGCCGAGGGCGACTGGACCTCGATGGGCGTCGTCTCCGACGGCTCCTACGGCGTCCCGGCCGGCCTGATCTCCTCCTTCCCGGTCACCACCAAGGACGGCGAGTTCTCGATCGTCCAGGGCCTGGAGATCTCCGACTTCTCCCGCGGCCGCATCGACGCCTCGGTCAAGGAGCTGACCGAGGAGCGCGACGCGGTGCAGGAGCTGGGCCTCATCTGAGCCCGCTGAGCACTCCGGCGGCCCGTCACCCCTCCCCGGGGCGGCGGGCCGCCGCCGTGTCCGGCCACAGGGGCCCGCCGCCGGGCACCGGCCGCCCTACACTGGCCCGCTGTGAACGAAACCCTCGGGGACGCCGCGCTCGTCCTCGTCTTCATCCTGCTGGGCGGGCTGTTCAACGTCGCCGAGATCTCGCTGATCTCGCTGCGCGAGGGCCAGATCCGGACGCTGGAGGCGCGCGGCACCCGGCGTTCGGCCCGGGCCGCGCACCTGGCCGCCGACCCCAACCGCTTCCTGGCCGCCGTCCAGGTCGGCGTGACCTGCATGGGCTTCCTCTCCGCCGCCTTCGGCGCGGACACCCTGGCCGGGAAGGTCGCCCCGCTGTTCGTCCGGGCCGGCCTGACCGAGGGGATGGCCGACGCGGTCGCGCTGGTCGGCCTCACCCTGGTGATCAGCTACGTGTCGCTGGTGCTCGGCGAGCTGACCCCCAAGCGGATCGGCCTGCAGCGCGCCGAGTCCATCGCGGTGACTTCCGCCCCGGTGGTGGACGTGATGTCGGTCGTGCTGCGCCCGGTGATCTGGCTGCTCGGCCACTCCACCAACCTGATGGTCCGGCTGCTCGGCGGCGATCCGACGGCCGGCCGGGGCTCGATGAGCTCCGAGGAGCTGCGCGGCCTGGTCGCCGCCAACACCGAACTCGGCAGCGACGAACGGACGATGATCGCCGACGTGTTCGCCGCCGGGGAGCGCCAGCTGCGCGAGGTGATGGTCCCGCGCACCGAGGTGACCTTCCTGGACGCCGAGCGCCCGCTGGCCGCCGTACGGCACCAGGCCGACACCTCCCCGCACTCGCGCTACCCGGTGGTCGAGGGCAGCGCGGACGCGGTGGTCGGCTTCGTGCACGTCCGCGACCTGTACGGCGCGCGCGGCGAACAGGCCGCCAAGGCCCGCGACCTGGCCCGCCCGGTCAAGCTGCTGCCCGGCACCAAACTGGTGCTGGAGGCGATGGGCGAGATGCGCCGCGAGGGCCACCACCTGGCCATCGTGGTGGACGAGTACGGCGGCACCGCCGGGATCGTCACCCTGGAGGACCTGGTCGAGGAGGTGATCGGGGAGATCCGGGACGAGTACGACCGGCCGGAGACCGCGCCCACCCGCCGGCTGGCCGGCGGCGGCGTGGAGCTGGACGGCCTGCTCAACCTCGGGGACTTCGCCGAGGAGACCGGCGTCACCCTGCCCGAGGGCCCGTACGAGACGGTGGCCGGCTGCCTGGTCGCCTCGCTCGGCCGGCTGCCCCGGGACGGCGACCAGGTGCGGGTGCCGCTGGAGGGCGACGGCGTGGTGCTGCTGACGGTGGCCAAGGTGGAGGGCCGGCGGATCGCCCGGGTGAGGGTGAGTGCCGTCACACTGGCCGAGCCTCCGGGGGCGGACGTTTCCTGAGCGACCGGTGGAACTGGAAGAATGGCCCGCATGGTCAACGCAGCGGTCACCGGTCCGGTCAAGGAGCGTCCCCGGGTGCTCTCCGGCATCCAGCCCACCTCCGGCTCGTTCCACCTCGGCAACTACCTCGGCGCGGTGCGCCAGTGGGTCGACCTGCAGAAGGAGAACGACGCCTTCTACATGGTCGTCGACCTGCACGCGATCACGGTGCCGCAGGACCCGGCGACGCTGCGCGAGAACACCCGGATCTCCGCCGCCCAGCTGCTCGGCGCCGGCCTGGACCCCGACCACTGCACCCTCTTCGTCCAGTCGCACGTGCCCGAGCACGCGCAGCTCGCCTGGGTGATGAACTGCCTCACCGGCTTCGGCGAGGCCGCCCGGATGACCCAGTTCAAGGACAAGTCCTCCCGGTACGGCGCCGACAGCACCACGGTCGGCCTGTTCACCTACCCGATCCTGCAGATCGCGGACATCCTGCTCTACCAGGCGGACGCCGTCCCGGTCGGCGAGGACCAGCGCCAGCACGTGGAGATCACCCGCGACATCGCCGAGCGCTTCAACACCCGCTACAGCCCGACCTTCACGGTGCCGAAGCCGTACATCCTCAAGGAGACGGCGAAGATCCAGGACCTCCAGGACCCGGCCGTCAAGATGAGCAAGTCGGCCTCCTCGCCCAAGGGCCTGGTGAGCCTGCTGGACGAGCCGAAGGCCAGCGCCAAGAAGTTCAAGAGCGCCGTCACCGACACCGGCACCGTCGTGTCCTACGACGAGGAGGGGAAGCCGGGCGTCTCCAACCTGCTGCGCATCCACTCCGCGCTCAGCGGCCGGTCGGTCGAGGACCTGGTCGCGCACTTCGAGGGCAAGATGTACGGCGCCCTGAAGACCGAGCTGGCCGAGCTGTTCACCGAGTGGGTGACGCCCTTCCAGGAGCGCACCCGCACCTTCCTGGACGACCCGGCGGAGCTGGACCGGGTGCTGGCGATCGGCGCCGACAAGGCCCGCGAGGTGGCGTCGGTGACGCTGGAGACGGTGTACGACCGGATCGGCTTCCTCCCGGCCGCCAAGCGGTGACGCCCCTCACACACCTGCCGGGGGAGCTCCTCACCATCGGCGTGTCCGTGAGCGTCCCGGAGCCGTACGGCACGGCGATCCAGGACGCCCGGGCCGGGCACGGCGACCCGCAGGCCCGGTCGATACCGACGCACGTCACCCTGCTGCCGCCGACCGAGGTGCCGGCCGAGCTGCTGCCGAAGATCGAGGAGCACCTGGCGGCGGTGGCGGCCGCGCACCGGCCGTTCCGGATGCTGCTGCGCGGCGGCGGGACCTTCCGCCCGGTCTCCCCGGTGGTGTACGTCCGGGTCGAGGAGGGCGCGCAGGAGTGCCGGCTGCTGGAGGCGGACGTCCGCTCCGGCCCGCTGGCCCGCGAACTGGCCTTCCCGTACCACCCGCACGTGACGGTCGCCCACGGCCTGCCGGACGACGTGCTGGACCAGGCGTACGAGCAGGCGCGCGGCTTCCGGGCGTCCTTCGTGGTGCCGGGCTTCGGCATCTCCCGGTTCGACGCCGACGAGGTCTGGCGGCCCTGGCGGAGCTACTCCTTCTGCTGAGGGACGGCGGCGCGCCCCAGTGCGAGCATCCGGTCGACCACCCGGCGGGCCGCTCCGCCGTCGTCCAGCGCGCAGTGCTCGGCCCGGAAGCGCCGGTAGCGCGCGGCGTACCCGGACGGCAACCGGGCTCCGCCGTCGGCGAGTTCGCGCAGCGCGCCGAGCAGTTCGGCGGAGGTCGGCACCAGCGGGCCGGGGGCGTCGGACTCGAAGTCGAAGTAGAAGCCGCGCAGGGTGTCGCGGTAGTGCTCCAGGTCGTAGGTGAAGAAGTACACCGGGCGGCCGGTGATCGCGAAGTCGAACATGATCGACGAGTAGTCGGTCACCAGCACGTCCGCGACCAGCAGCAGCTCCTGGGGGTCGGGGTAGTCCCCGCAGTCGTACACGAAGCCGTCGCCGGCGCCCGTGAGGGGCTCGCGCACGTGCGCGTGCGGGCGGACGAGCAGCACGTGGTCGGCGCCGAGCAGGCGCCGGGCGTGGTCGAGGTCCAGCCGCAGGTCGAGCCGGAAGCCGTCGCCGTCGCCGCGCTGCTGGTCCTCGCGCCAGGTCGGCGCGTACAGCACGATCCGCTTGCCGGCGGGGATGCCGAGCCGGCGGCGCACGGCCGCGGCGGTCCGTCCGTCCGGGCGGGCGAGCACGTCGTTGCGCGGGTAGCCGGACTCCAGCACCTCGCCGCGGTAGCGGAAGGCCCGCCGCAGGATCGGGGTGGCGAACGGGCTGGGGGAGAGCAGCAGGCTCCACTGCGGGGTCTCCCGGTCGAGCGCCTCCAGGTAGCCGCGGTCGGCCAGCCAGGGGTTCGGGACGTCGTGGGCGATCCGCTTCAGCAGTGAGCCGTGCCAGGTCTGCACCACGACCTGGCCGGGGCGGCGGGTCAGGAAGTCCGGGAAGTGCGTGTTGCCGACCAGGTACCGGCAGGTGGCCAGCGCCCGGTACCACTCCGGGCTCCACACCCGCACCGGGGTGACCCCGGCCGGCAGCTCGGCCTGGGCGTCGTCGACCGCCCACAGGTGCTCCAACGGCGTTCTGCGGCGCGCCAGTTCGGCGTGCACCGCGCGCGGCGAGTCGGCGTAGCCGCGGCCGCCGAACACGTCGTACAGCACCGCCTCGCAGAGCGGTTCGCGGCGGGCGGCCGGGTAGCGCTCGGTGCGCTGGCGGTGCTGCGCCCAGGCGCTGCGCTCGCCCGCGCCGAGCACCGGGGTGGAGTCCACCAGCAGGGTGTCGTGCCAGCGGCGCTGCAGCAGCACCTGCTTGCCGCCGGCCGTGGTGGCGGCCGGGACGGCGGGCAGCGCGGCGGGGGCGGCGAGCAGCGGCCGGCCGGGGCCGGTGCCGTCGGCCGGTTCCAGCGCGGCCTCCCAGAGGCCCTTGCGCAGCGGCAGCGCGGCGCCGTCCGAGCCGGTGCGGGTGGCGGGGATCCGGGCCAGGAAGCGGCCGTCCGGGCCGGTCTCGACCGGGGTGCGGACCTCGCTCGCGGTGCGGTCGTGCCGCAGCACCAGGTCCAGCCGGTCCGCGGCCGGGGCCGGGCAGTGGCCGGACAGCTCGAAGCCGTCGGCGCGGACGGCGATCCGGTCGACCAGGCCGGCCGCGGGCTGGACACAGACCTGGAGGCGGCCGTCGTCGAGGTGCTTGAGGTAGAGCACCCGGTCCGGGGCGTCGGGCAGCGGGTGCTGGCCGGTCACCGGGCCGCCGCGTTCGTCGAGGCAGAGCTGGTCGGTCCTGCCGTCGGGGCGCAGCAGTTCGGCGTCCCAGTGCTCCAGTCCGCCGCGGCCGCGGCCGCCGGCGGTGAACGGCCGGTACGGCAGGTGGGCGGTGAAGGTGTCGCCGCCGCGGGTGAGCGGGCGTTCGATCACCGCCGGGCTCTGCCGGTGGCGCAGCCGCAGGACGGTGCCGGCCGGGCAGGTGTCGGCGGTGCCGCCCAGGTCGAGGCCGCCGGGGGTGCGGGCGGCCCGGGTGATCCGTACGGCCGGGCGCTCCAGCCGTACCCGCAGCCGGCCGTCCTCGAAGTACGGCCGCAGGCGCACGTCGCGGTCCACCCAGTGGGCCGGGGGGTACTCGCCGGAGCCGCACCAGTGCGGGGCGAGGGCGCCGTACTGGCGGCGCAGCCGGGTGGCGCGCGGGCGGGTGAAGAGGGTGGTCTCGATCCGCCAGTCGCCGAGCAGCCACCGGCCCTCGCGGCGCAGCCGGCCGGGCTCCAGCAGGGCGGTGAAGCCGGACCAGTCGTGGTTGTGCTCGGGCTGGGCGCTGTCGTCGGTGACCTCGGGCATCCGGCGGGGCCGGGAGCGCAGGTGCAGCGGGGGCCCGGCGCCGTCCTCGTGGCGCAGGGTCAGCCAGGTCCAGGCGGAGCCGGGGCGGCCGGTGTCCACGCCCCGGGGGCGGGCGAAGCCGGTGAGCTCCAGGCCGCGGCCGTACCACCGGGCGCGCAGCAGCCCGAAGAGCACGTCCTCGTCGGCCTCGGGCCGGTCGGTGGTCACCCGGGGCGCGGCGTGCGGCAGGACGAGCCGGGTGAGCACAGGCATGGTGATCGGAGCCCTTCGGAATGGAAATTCATATCCCATCCAGAAATGGCACCAAGGTCAACTGAACGCTTTTTCGAATTGCCCGGTCAATTGATTCCGGGGAACTCCGGTTCGATGATTCCCGCGATATTCGATTCTTTTTCGATTCGGGCGGGCCTCGAAAACGGCCGGACGCGAAAGGGCGCCCGACACCGGTGGTGTCGGGCGCCCCGTCTACCGCTCGCGGCGACTACTCCTTGCGGAGCATCGCGTCGACCACCCGCGCGGCGGCCTTGCCGTCGTCCAGGTCGCAGTAGGCCTCGCGGAACGCGGCGGCCTTGTCCGCGTGCTCCGCCGCGACCTCGTCCACCCGGCCGAGCGCGGCGACCAGCTCCTCGGAGGTGGCCAGCAGCGGGCCGGGCGCCTCCGCCTCGAAATCGAGGCTGAAACCGCGCAGGTTGTCCCGGTAGTGCTCCAGGTCGTGGGTGAAGAACAGCATCGGCTTTCCGGTCGACGCGAAGTCGAACACGCTCGCCGAATAGTCCGTCACCAGCACGTCGGCGATCAGCAGCAGTTCCGCCATGTCGGGGTAGCTGCCGACGTCCCAGACGTAGCCGTTGCCGGCGCCCGGGATCTGGCCGCACATCACGTTGTGCCGGCGCACCAGCAGCACCTGGTCGTCGCCGAGCGCGGCCTTGGCCGCCTCCAGGTCGATCCGCAGGTCGATCTGGTAGCCGCCGTTCGGCCGGCGCCGGTCCTCGCGCCAGGTCGGCGCGTAGAGCACGACCTTCTTGCCCTCGGGCAGGCCGAGCCGCTCCCGGACCTGCTCGGCGGTCTTCTCCCGGTCCGCCGCGAACAGCAGGTCGTTGCGGGGCGAACCGCTCTCCAGGATCTCGCCCTTGAAGTCGAAGGCGCGCCGCAGCACCGGGGCCGACCAGCGGTTGCCCGCCACCAGCAGGCTCCAGTTCGGGACCTCCCGGGCCAGGCCCTTGAGGTAGTTGGAGTCGGTGAACCAGACCTTCTCGAAGTCGAAGCCGACCTGCTTCAGCGGGGTGCCCTGCCAGGTCTGCACCACCACCTGGCCGGGGCGGCGGACGAAGAAGTCGGGCAGGTGGGTGCTGGTCACGATGTACTTGGCGGTGGCCAGCGCCTCGAACCACTCCGGGCTCCAGAGCCGGATCGCCGTCGCGCTCTGCGGCAGCTCGACCTGCATGTCGTCGCTGCCCCACAGGTGGTCCAGCGCCAGACCGCGGCGGACCAGCTCCTCGTGGACGGCGCGCGGCGAGTCGGCGTACATGCTGCCGTTGCCGGCGTTGTACAGCACCGTGTCGCGCACCGGCAGCCGGCGGGCGGCCGGGTAGTCGGCGGTGCGCAGCTGGCGCTGGCGGAAGCCGGAGCGCTCCTCGGGCAGCAGCGCCGCGTGCGACTCCAGCGAGAGGCCGTCGTGGTGGCGCCGCTCCAGCACGATGCGCTTGCCGCGGGACTCCACCTCCAGCGGCAGCGCGCCGAAGCAGGCCGGGGAGACCTGCACGGAGGCGTCGGCCAGCTTCTCGGCCGGCCCGCCGACCTGGCGGAAGAAGACGTCCCAGGTGCCCTTGGCGAACGGCACCCGGCCGGCGAACGTGGCCGTCGGCACGGCGGGCAGCGCGGTGCGGAACCGGCCGTCCGTGATCTCCACCGGGTAGACGTGCTCCTCCTCGCGCCAGTTGTGGCGGACCACCAGCTCCCAGCGGTGCGCACCGGCCAGCGGGAACGAGCCGCTGAGCAGGAAGCCGTCGGCGCCGCGCGAGGACACCTCGTCCACCAGCGGCTGCAGCAGCTGGTCGGAGAACTGCAGGAAACCGCTGGGGGAGGGCTTGGAGTAGAGCGCCCGCCGCTCGGCGGCCGGGGCCTGCGGGTTCAGCGGCAGGTGCAGCTGCTCGGGCGCGTTGCGCTCGTCCCAGGCCAGCGAGACGACACTGGCGTCGGCCAGCACCAGCGCGGTGTCCCAGCGGTCCCGGGCACGGTCGTCGGCGACCGGGTCCAGCTCGGCCCAGGCCTCGCGGACGGCGGTCAGCTCGTCGATCGAGAAGGACGCGGTGAATGGCTGCAGCGAGCCGACCGGCGCGCCCAGCTCCAGCGGGACGGTCACCTCGCGGTCCGACTCGACGTGGGTGAGCCGCAGCCGGGCCCCGGCGAAGCTCGGGCCGGAGCGGGCCGCACCCGAGACCTCCACCCGGCCGGCGTGCGCCGCCAGGCCGGTCACCCGGGCCTTGACCGTCTCCACCCGCAGGTAGAGGAAGTTGTCCCGGACCCACGGCACGATCCGCACGTCCGGCTCGACCCACTGCGCCGGCACGTAGTGCGCGGTGTCGCTCCAGCCGGCCGAGATCCGGCCCTTGTACACCCCGCCCTTGCCGGCACCGGCCACCAGGACGCGCCAGTGCCCGTCCTTCCACTGACCGCGGTGCTTGAGCTTCTTCGGGTCGACGGAGACGCTGAAGCCGGACCAGTCGCAGCTGTACAGGTCGTGGTTGCAGCTCGCGGTGGCCTCGGGGCTGTACGTGGTCCGCATCGGCACCGCGATCACCCGGCGGCCCTTGGTCTCGCGCAGCACCAGGGTGCGGACCATGTCGTGCTTGTTGGCCGCGCCCAGCTGCTCCGGGTACGCGTGCCCGGTCAGCTGCAGCTTCCCGCCCACCCAGGCGCTCTCGTACAGCCGGCTGCGCATGACCAGCGAGTTGTCCAGCTTGAGCACGCCGGCCGGCACGCTCTTGCGCCCGCCGCGCAGGAACGGGTAGTCGGCGTACGGGCGCAGCACGCCGCGGGCCTGGACGCCGCCGCCGCTCTCGCCCTCGTACTTGATCTGCTCGACCAGCTCGTCCACCCGGCCCGCCAGGGTCAGGTGGTACTTCAGCCGCAGCGGCGCGCGCAGCTTGCGGACCTGCTCGGGGCCGATCGCCCGGAGCAGCCGGCTGACGCTCTGGACGTAGGCGGCCCGGTACTCCTTGTCGCCGTCCACGACGGACCAGAAGAACATCGGGATCTCCTCGACGAGGGTGTTCTCGTCGTAGGAGCGCAGGTACTGG
Organism: Kitasatospora xanthocidica; assembly: GCF_014656195.1. GTDB lineage: Bacteria > Actinomycetota > Actinomycetes > Streptomycetales > Streptomycetaceae > Kitasatospora > Kitasatospora xanthocidica. The sequence continues at coordinate 359,524 of NZ_BNBY01000006.1, forward strand.
GCGAAGCGCGGCTCGGTCTGCTTCTTCAGCCAGCCGCGGACCAGCTCGACCGAGGTGACCCGGTCGACCAGGCCCTTCGGGTTGGTGCGCATCTGCGTGATCGACATCTCGCCGACCTCGCGCTCGCGCCAGTGGTAGATCGGCTCGGAGAGCACGTCCACGCTCTTGGCCAGGTAGTGGTGCGGCACGCTGACCGGCGCGTCCTCGTACAGGATGCCCTCGGGGTACAGGATGCCGGCGGCGTCGAAGAACGAGCGGCGGTACACCTTGTTCCAGGCGGTGCGGTCGGTGACCAGCGCCGGGATCTCGGTGATGTGGGTCTTGAGCTTGGTCTCCTTGAACGGCTTCACGTGGCCGCCGGACTGGTAGTAGCCCACGGCGCGGAAGCGCAGCACGTTGCCGGTGCAGAAGTCCGAGCCGGTCTCGTCCAGCGTGTTGATCATCAGCTCGTACGCGCTGGGCGGCATCGAGTCGTCGCTGTCCACGAAGCACAGGAACTCGGCGTCCGGGTCGATGTGCCGGATGCCGGTGTTGCGGGCCGCGCCGAGGCCCTTGTTCACCTGGCGCACCAGCCGGAAGCGCGAGTCCTTGGCCGCGTACGCCTCGGCGAGGGCCGCGCTGTCGTCCTTCGAACCGTCGTCGACCATGACGCACTCGAAGTCCGTGAAGGTCTGGGCGGCGATCGAGTCGAGGCACTCGACGAGATAACGCTCGACGTTGTAGATCGGAACGACGATGGAGAGGCGGGGAGCCATCGGCTACGCAGGCCTTTCTGGGGAAGGAGCGTGGCAGCCCGGTGGGGGCCTGACCGCACTTCGTATCGGTGCGTACGTGCGACCCGATCCTACCTCCGGGCCGGAGGCCGCCCCCGGGGCCACTACGCTGGGCCGGGTGCCCCGCTTCAGCGTCATCGTCCCCGTGTACAAGGTCCAGGACTACCTCGCCGAGTGCCTCGACTCGGTGCTCCGCCAGGACGGCCCGGACCTCGAACTGATCGCGGTGGACGACCGCTCCCCGGACGGCTGCGGCGCGATGCTCGACGAGGCCGCCGCCGCCGACCCCCGGGTCCGGGTGCTGCACCTGCCGGAGAACGTCGGCCTCGGCCGGGCCCGCAACGCCGGCCTGGAGGTCGCCACCGGCGACTACGTGGTCTTCCTCGACAGCGACGACACCCTCACCCCCGGCCTGCTCGACGCCGTCGACCGGCGGCTCGCCGCCACCGGCGACCCGGACGTCCTGGTCTACGACTACGCCCGCACCTACGTCGACGGGCGGATCACCCGGGCCGCCTCCGCGCACGTCTTCGGCGCCGACTCCCCGGACGTGTTCGACCTCACCGCCCGCCCCGACCTGCTCGACCTCCTCCAGGTCGTCTGGAACAAGGCCTACCGCCGCGACTTCGTCACCGAGCAGCGGCTGGTCTTCCCGGCCGGCTACTACGAGGACACCCCCTGGACGTACCCGGCGCTGCTCGCCGCCGCCCGGATCACCCTGCTCGACCGGGTCGGCGTGCACTACCGCCAGCGCCAGGAGGGCGGCAACATCCTGGCCACCGCCAGCCGCAAGCACTTCGACGTCTTCGACCAGTACGACCTGGTCTTCGCCTTCCTCGACGGCCGCCCCGACCTGGACCGCTGGCGCCCGGTCGTCTACGGCCGGATGCTGCACCACCTCAACACCGTGGTCTCCAAGCCCGGCCGGGTCCCGCCCGGCGACCGCCGCGAGTACTTCCGCCGCGCCGCCGCGCACTGCGCCCGGCTGCGCCCGGCCGGCTACCGCCCGCCGGCCGGCGTGGACGGCGTGCGCACCGAGCTGCTCAGCCACGGCCGCTACGGCGCCTACCAGGCCGTCCGCGCCCTCGCGAAGGCCCGCCGGCTCGTCAAGCGCTGAACCCGGTCCTTCGGGGGCCGCGAGCAGGGGCCCGCGCGCAGGGTCCCGCGGGCCGGATCCGGCCCGAACGGCCCGCGCCTGACGGCCGTTCGGGGGACGGGCCGGTATAACCGGTCGGGTGGACTTCCTGACCCGCCTCCCGGTCATCGGCCCGCTCGTCTCCCGGGTGCTGCGCAGCCGCCCGTACCGGGTCTACGAGTACTTCAGCGCCGCCCGCGGCAACCGGCTGGCCGGCGCCGTCACCTTCTTCGGCTTCCTGGCCCTGTTCCCGCTGCTCACCGTCGGCCTGGCGGTCGCCGTCGCGGCCCTCAGCGACAGCCAGGTGAACGACCTCCAGAAACGCATCTCCGACCAGCTGCCGGGCCTCTCGGACGCGCTGAACCTGCCCTCCCTGGTGTCCAGCGCGGGCGCGGTCGGGCTGGTCGGCGGGGCGCTGCTGCTGGTCTCCGGCCTCGGCTGGGTGGACACCATGCGCACCTCGATCCGGGACCTGTGGCAGCTGCCCCAGGAGGACGGCAACCCGGTGCTGCGCAAGGCCTGGGACGTCGTGGTGCTGGGGGGCCTCGGCCTGGTGTCGCTGTTCTCGCTCGGCGCCTCCGCCGCCGGGACGACCCTGGCCGGACGGATCGCCGACGCGATCGGCCTCGGCAGCGGCTACCTGCTGACCGGGGTCGGCGTGCTGATCGCCATAGGGTGCGACACCCTGCTCTTCGCCTACCTGCTGGCGCCGTTCCCCGGGATCACCGGCCAGCGCCGCCGGGACGTCCTGCGGGGCGCGCTGATCGGCGCCGTCGGCTTCGAACTGCTGAAGGTCCTGCTCGCCTCCTACCTCGGCTCGGTCGCCGGGCGCAGCCTGTACGGGGCCTTCGCCACGCCGGTGGCGCTGCTGCTGTGGATCAACTTCGTCTGCCGGCTGCTGATGTACTGCGTGGCCTGGACGGCGACGGCCGACCCGGCGGCCGCCCGGGAGCGGACCAGGGCGCACGGACGGGCGCTGCTGGAGGCGGCCGACAAGGCGGAGGCGCTGGCCGAGCAGGCGGCCGCGGAGGCTACGGGGAAGGCCGCGCCGAAGGCCGACGGCAAGGCCGGGAACGGCGGGGCCCGGCCCCAGGACTGAGGCCGGGCCCGCCCGCTCGACCGGCGGTCAGTCGGCCGAACGGCGCCGCCGCAGGACCAGCGCGCCCGCTCCGGCCCCGCCGCCGGCCAGCACGACCGCCGACCAGCCGACGGGCCCCAGCCCGTCGTCCCCGTCGCCCCCGGCGGCGGGCGCCGCGGCGGGCCCGGCCGTGGCGGGGGAGGGGTGCGGCGGCGGTGCGGGCGTCCCCGCCGCGCCACCGGCCTGCCCGGTCGGCTCGGCCTCGCCGCCCGCGACCTCGTCGACCAGCCTGCCCACCGGCTGGACCTTCCCGGCCGCGGCGAAGCCCCAGTCCAGCAGGGCCGCCGTCTCGTCGTACACCTTCTGGTAGCTCGTCGGGTGCATCACCGTGACCAGCAGGGTGCGCCCGTCGCGCTCGGCGGCGCCGACGAAGGTCGAGCCGGCGTTGGTGGTGGTGCCGTTCTTCACCCCGATCAGGCCCGGGTACTTGCCCAGCAGCCGGTCGGTGTTGGCGATGCCGAAGCTGCCGCGCTGGCCGGTGTTCTTGTCGACCGCGCCCGGGAACATCGCGTCCCGGGTGGCGCAGTACATCCGGAAGTCCGCGTTGCGCAGGCCGGCCCGGGCGAACAGCGACAGGTCGTAGGCCGAGGAGAGCTGGCCGTCCATGTCGTAGCCGTCCGGGGAGACCACCTTGGTGTCCCTCGCCTGCAGCGCCTCGGCGCGGGCCTGCATCTCGGCGACGGTCTGCGGGACGCCGCCGTTCATGTGCGCCAGGACGTGCACCGCGTCGTTGCCCGAGCTCAGGAACACCCCGCGCCACAGGTCCTCGACCCGGTACTCCAGGTTCTCCTTGATGCCGACCAGGCTGCTGCCCGGACCGATCCCCTGGATCTCCTCGTCGGCGACCCGGTGCACCGCGTTGCGGTCGAACTTGGGCAGCACGGTGTCCGCGAAGAGGATCTTCAGGGTGCTGGCCGGAGGCAGCCGGAGGTGCGGGTTGTAGGCCGCCAGCACCTCTCCTGACATCGCGTCGGAGACTATCCAGGACTGGCCGGTGAGGTCCGCCGGCAGTGCCGGGGCGCCCGCCAGCGGGGCGACCTGGACCCCGGGGCTCCCCAGCCGCTCGCCGCCGACCGCGGTCGGCGGCGGCTGCCGCGGGGCCGCGACCGCAGTCGGGGCGACGAGCAGGAGCGGGAGGGCCGCGGTGACCGCGGCGCACAGGCGGGCGAACGTGTGACGGGGTGTGGGCACCAGCAGACCGTACCCATTCCCGGCCCCGGCCGTCCGCCGCACCGGGCCCGTCCTCCGCAGGAGGGGCCCGCCGTACGCCGATCGGCGGCCCGCGCATACTGGGGACGCACACCGCCTTCACACCCCCCCCGCCGAGGACCACCCATGAAGCTCAGCCGCCGCACCTCCTGGTTCCTGACCGCCTTCGGGGTCTGGTCGATGATCATCTGGACCACCTTCGTCAAGAACCTGTGGAAGGACTCCGGCGGCCAGGCCTTCACCAACGGCGACCACTCCCAGCCCACCGCCTTCTTCTGGGTCCACCTCCTGCTCGCCGTCACCTCCTTCGCCCTCGGCATCGCCGTCGGCACCATCGGCCTCCGCGGCCTGCGCGCCACCCGCCGCACCCCGGCCACCGACTGAATCCCGTTGCCCCTGTCAGTCCCCCCTGGCAGGTCCGGGCGACGCCGAAGGCCCCCGGCCGATCCGAGGATCGGGCGGGGGCCTTCGGGCTGTCAGGCGGGGGTCAGAAGCGGCGGGTGACCAGCGCCCGCTTCACTTCCTGGATCGCCTTGGTGACCTCGATGCCACGGGGGCAGGCCTCGGAGCAGTTGAAGGTGGTGCGGCAGCGCCACACGCCCTCGCGGTCGTTGAGGATCTCCAGGCGCTGCTCGGCACCCTCGTCGCGCGAGTCGAAGATGAAGCGGTGCGCGTTGACGATGGCGGCCGGGCCGAAGTACTGGCCGTCGTTCCAGAAGACCGGGCAGGACGACGTGCACGCGGCGCACAGGATGCACTTGGTGGTGTCGTCGAAGCGCTCGCGGTCCTCGGCGGACTGCAGGCGCTCGCGGGTCGGCTCGTTCCCCTTGGTGATGAGGAACGGCATGACGTCCTTGTACGCCTGGAAGAACGGGTCCATGTCCACGACCAGGTCCTTGAGGACCGTGAGGCCCTTGATGGCCTCGATCGTGATCGGCTTCTCCGGGTCGACGTCCTTGATCAGGGTCTTGCACGCCAGCCGGTTGCGGCCGTTGATCCGCATGGCGTCGGAGCCGCAGATGCCGTGGGCGCAGGAACGGCGGTAGGTGAGGGTGCCGTCCTGCTCCCACTTGATCTTGTTGAGCGCGTCCAGGACGCGCTCCTTCGGGTCCATCTCCAGCTGGTAGTCGACCCACACCGGGTCCGGGTGCTCCTCCGGGTTGAACCGGCGGATCCGGAAGGTGACGGTGATCAGCTGGGTACCGCCGGCCTCGGCCGCGTCCAGAGCGGCCGAGTGCTTCTCCATGGTCGGAGTGCTCATCAGTACTTACGCTCCATCGGCTGGTAGCGGGTCGTGACGACCGGCTTGTAGTCGAGGCGGATGGAGGTGCTGCCGTCGGCGGCGACCTCCTGGTACGCCATGGTGTGCTGCATGAACTTCACGTCGTCACGGGTCGGGAAGTCCTCGCGGTAGTGGCCGCCGCGGGACTCCTCGCGGGCCAGCGCGGAGACGGCGAGCACCTCGGCCAGGTCGAGCAGGTTGCCCAGCTCGATGGCCTCCAGGAGGTCCGTGTTGTAGCGGAAGCCCTTGTCCTGGATGGAGACGTTCTTGAAGCGCGCCCGCAGTGCGGCGATGTCCTCGACCGCCTGCTTCAGGGTGGCGCCGGTGCGGTACACCATCGCGTTGGCGTCCATGGTCTCCTGCAGCTCCTTGCGGATCTGCCCCACGGACTCGGTGCCGGTGGACTCGCGCAGCTGGTCGACCATGTCCTGGACGAGCCGCTCCGGGTTCTCCGGCAGCTCCACGAACTCGTTGGCGTTGGCGTAGTCGGCGGCGGCGATGCCCGCGCGCTTGCCGAACACGTTGATGTCCAGGAGCGAGTTGGTGCCCAGGCGGTTGGCGCCGTGCACGGAGACGCAGGCGACCTCGCCGGCCGCGTACAGGCCCGGGACGATGTCCGTGTTGTTGCGCAGGACCTCACCCTCGACGTTGGTCGGGATGCCGCCCATGGCGTAGTGCGCGGTGGGCTGGATCGGGATCGGGTCCGTGTAGGGCTCGATGCCGAGGTAGGTGCGCGCGAACTCGGTGATGTCCGGGAGCTTGGCGTCCAGCTGCTCCGGCGGCAGGTGGGTGAGGTCCAGGTAGACGTGGTCGCCGTCCGGACCGCAGCCGCGGCCTTCGCGGATCTCGGTGTAGATCGCGCGGGAGCAGACGTCACGGGACGCGAGGTCCTTCATGACGGGGGCGTAGCGCTCCATGAAGCGCTCGCCGTCCTTGTTGCGCAGGATGCCGCCCTCGCCGCGGGCGCCCTCGGTGAGCAGGATGCCCATGCGCCAGATGCCCGTCGGGTGGAACTGGAAGAACTCCATGTCCTCCAGGGGCAGGCCGCGGCGGTAGGCGACCGCCTGGCCGTCACCGGTGAGGGTGTGGGCGTTCGAGGAGACCTTGAACATCTTGCCGGTGCCGCCGGAGGCGAACACGACCGACTTGGCCTGGAAGACGTGGATCTCGCCGGTGGCCAGCTCGTAGGCGACGACGCCGGCGGTCTTGCCCTCGTTGATCAGCAGGTCGAGGACGTAGAACTCGTTGAAGAACTCGACGCCGTGCTTGACGCAGTTCTGGAACAGCGTCTGGAGGATCATGTGGCCGGTGCGGTCGGCCGCGTAGCACGAGCGGCGGACCGGGGCCTCGCCGTGGTTGCGGGAGTGACCGCCGAAGCGGCGCTGGTCGATGCGGCCCTGCTCGGTGCGGGAGAAGGGCAGGCCCATCTTCTCCAGGTCGAGGACGGCGTCGATGGCCTCCTTGCACATGATCTCGGCGGCGTCCTGGTCGACCAGGTAGTCACCGCCCTTGACCGTGTCGAAGGTGTGCCACTCCCAGTTGTCCTCCTCGACGTTGGCGAGGGCGGCGCACATGCCGCCCTGGGCCGCGCCGGTGTGGGACCGGGTGGGGTAGAGCTTGGTCAGGACGGCGGTGCGGCTGCGCTGCGTGGACTCGATGGCCGCGCGCATGCCGGCGCCGCCGGCGCCGACGATGACGGTGTCGTACTGGTGAATCTGCATGGGGGGTTAACTCGCCTCTGGCCTCTGCCGATGGTCGATGGTGCTCGCGGCTCAGATGTTGGGGTCGAAGGTGAAGATCACCAGGGTGCCCAGCAGCACGGTGAAGACCGTGGCGGTACCCATGAGCCCCTTGAGCCAGAGCCGGGTCGAGTCCTTCTCGGCGTAGTCGTTGATGACCTGACGCATGCCGTTGGCGCCGTGCAGCATGGCGAGCCACAGCATCAGGAGGTCCCAGCCCTGCCAGAACGGCGAGGCCCAGCGGCCGGCCACGAAGGCGAAGCCGATCTTGGAGACGCCACCGTCGAGGATCAGCATGATGATCAGGTGGCCGAGGATCAGGGCGACCAGGACGACACCGGACAGGCGCATGAAGAGCCAGGCCAGCATCTCGAAGTTGGTGCGGGTGCGGCGCGGGGTCTTGGCCGTCCGCTTGCGCGGCGGCTCGATGACGAACGCGTCGGCCGGGTTGCCGGTGCCGAGGCCCTTGCCGGTGTGCGCCTGCTTCGACGGCACGACGATGGCGTCGGAGTATTCCGTGGTCATGTCTCGACTCACTTCCCGAACCAGGAGATCAGCGTGTGCTGCAGGATCCCGTAGAAGGAGCCGGCCATCAGGAGGACCCAGACGCCGACGACGGTCCAGAGCATCTGCTTCTGGTACTTCGGGCCCTTGGACCAGAAGTCCACCGCGACGACCCGCAGGCCGTTCAGCGCGTGGAACAGGATGGCGGCCACGAGGCCGTACTCCATCAGGTTCACGAGAGGAGTCTTGTACGTCTGGATGACGGTGTCGTAGGACTCCGGCGACACTCGGACGAGGGCGGTGTCAAGGACGTGGGCGAACAGGAAGAAGAAGATGAGGACGCCGGTGACTCGATGAGCCACCCAGCTCCACATGCCTTCCCGGCCGCGGTACAGCGTTCCAGCCGGCACGGAAAAACCCTCCGGAAGCGATTGGGGGCTCGGCCGGCTTCGGTGTCGGTCAGCCCGGCCGGGTACGGTCCACCGGCCGCGAGCATCCTATCGACGCCTTCTCGCGTGCCGCCTCCGGGGGCCCCAGGTGTGATCAATCAGGCACTTCTGGCCTAGTGCGGCGGGAACCGGGGCGGATCAGGTCACTCTGGGTGAGCAAATGACCGCGCCCCGCGCCGGAGGGTGCGGGGCGCGGCGGGTCGGCCTCACCCGTACGGGCGACTCGTTCACTCGGACGGCGTGGGCGCGCGACGCGGGGTCAGTGCGCCCCGGCCTCCGAGTGGGTGGCGACCAGGTGCTCCAGTCGGGTGAGGGCGATCCGGCGGAGTTCGTCGGCCGCGATCAGCCGCTCCTCGTCCGGGTCGTTGGCCAGCCGGGTGCGGATGGAGGAGAGCACGGTGTCGAGCATCTCCTCCGGGGCGACGCCCTCCAGGCAGACCACGAACACGTGGCCGAACCGGGCCTCGTACGCGGCGTGCGCCGCCCGCAGGGCGGTGTGCGCGGCCTGGCTGCCGGGAGCGCGCATGCCGAGCAGCGGCTGCGGCATCCAGCTCTCGTCCGCCAGCGCCTCGGCGAGGTCGGCCGGGCGGAGGTCGTAGGAGGCCTCGCTGGCGGCGGCCAGCAGGGACTCTATGTCGGGGTACGGCCGGTGCGCGGTGAGCCGCAGGGCCCAGCGGTGACTGCCGCAGCAGGCCAGCAGGGCCTCCTCGGCGGCGCCGGCGTCGGCTTCGTTGAAGCGGTGCAACCCGAGGAGGGTCGGCTCTGTTCTGACGTCGAGCCGCTGTGACGGGATGTCGCTGGCCAGCGGGTCCTCCTCGTGAGGGCGGGAAGGTGCCGGTGATGTGGGGTGGTGAAGCACGTGAAGTATGGGGCTGCGGCGGGGCGCTCGGCGCCGGTGGGGCAGCGTCTCCAAGGTAGTTGAGCTGTCATCAGTTGGGGAGGGCGCGCGCCGAATTCATCCGGACGAGCTATCAAGTTGTGACGTTGACACCTGCGTGTCAGCGCCCTCCCCACCTTCTTCTGCTAATCGGCCCAGGTCGGCTCGGCGCCCGGCCCGGCGGTCGGCTCAGTCGCAGCGGGTGCCCGTGGCCGGCATGGTGCCCTCGGTCAGGTAGTCCTCCAGGGCCCGGTCGATGCAGGTGTTGCCCTTGCCGAAGGCGCCGTGGCCCTCGCCGACCCGGGTGAGCAGGGTGGCGTTCGCGAAGCCCTTGGCCAGCGACTCGGCGGAGGCGTACGGAGTGGCCGGGTCGCCGGTGGAGCCGACCACCAGGATCGGGGCGCTGCCCTCGGCCCGGATCGGGTGCGGCTTCTCCTGCGTCTTGAACGGCCAGTAGGCGCAGCCGGGCTCGCTGTAGTCGTCCACCGTGACGCCCCTGGAGAGCAGCGGCGCCTCGGCGAGCAGCCGGTCCACCGCGGCCTTGGCGTGCTCGGGGGTGGGGGCGGGGCGGGCGGCGTCGGCGCAGCCGATCGCGCCGTTGGCCTCCTCCATCGGGCTGTAGTGGCCGTTCTCGTCGCGGCCGTTGTAGTCGTCGGCGAAGGCCAGCAGCAGGTCGGCGCGCTTCATCTGCATCGCCATGCCGAGGCCGACCCGCAGGTACTGCCAGGAGGACTTCTCGTCGCCGTAGAGCATCTGGATGGTTCCGGTCCAGGCCAGGTCGCGGCCGAGCTTGCGGCCGTCCTTGGCGGTCAGCGGGTTGTCGTGGAGGCCGTCGAGGAAGTCGGCGGCCTTCTTGGCGGCCGTGGCCTTGTCCTTGCCGAGCGGGCACTCGGCGGCGTGGTTCTCCACGCAGTCGGCGGCGAAGCGCTCGAAGGACTTCTCGAAGCCGACCTGCTGGTCGACGCCGTGGTCCAGGGTGTCCTGGGCGGGGTCGACGGCGCCGTCCAGGACCAGTCGGCCGGTGTTCTTCGGGAACTCCTCGGCGTAGAGGGCGCCGAGGTAGGTGCCGTAGGAGATGCCCAGGTAGTTGAGCTTCTTGTCGCCCACGACGGCGCGCAGCACGTCGAGGTCGCGGGCGGTGTTGCGGGTGCCGACGAAGGGCAGCAGCCGGCCGGACCTGGCCTGGCAGGCGGCGGCGTGGTCGGTGGACTGCTTGACGTGGGCGGCCTTGCGCTCGGCCGGGTCCAGCGGCTCGTCCTCCTGCTCGGCGGCGTCGTGCTGCTTGTCGTCGTAGCAGACGATCGGGGCGCTCTGGCCGGTGCCGCGCGGGTCGAAGCCGATCACGTCGAAGCGGTTGTGCAGGGTGCCGATGAAGTCCTTGGCGCCGTACTCGACCATCTCGATGCCGGAGCCGCCGGGACCGCCGGGGTTGACCATCAGCGAGCCGACCCGCTGGCTCGGCTTGGCGGCCGGGTACTTGATCAGCGCGAGGTCGATCGCGTCGGTGGCCGGGTTGGCGTAGTCGAGCGGGACGTGCAGCTTGCCGCACTGCAGCTCGGAGGTGTCGATCTTGATCTTCGCGGCCTTGGGGTCGGCCGGGCAGGCGGCCCAGGCGATCTGCTGGCCGTAGAAGGGCTTGAGAGCCGGGTCGGCCTCGCCGGTGGCCTTGGCGGTGGCCGGGGCGGTCGGCGCCGGGGTGGCCGCGGGGCTCGCGGCGGCGGGCGCGGAGGTGCCGGCGGCCCGGTCCTGGGCGGGCTGGGCGGCGCCGTCGCAGGCGGCGGTGAGGAGGAGGGTGCCCGCCGCCACCGCGGTCAGCAGGACTCGTGGGCGGGCGGCCCGGAAGGTTCTCATCGCACGTGTGTACCACTGGGTGGTGACGCGTTCGATCATCGCCCCCGGCCCGCCCGCCGGCCCGGATCAGCCGCGGTGGACCTTGTGGTTGGCGGCCTGCGCCCGGGGGCGGACCACCAGCAGGTCGATGTTCACGTGCGACGGCCGGGTGACCGTCCACGCCACGGTGTCCGCGATGTCCTCGGCGGTCAGTGGCTCGGCCACGCCCGCGTACACGGCGGCCGCCTTGGACTCGTCGCCGCGGAAGCGGGTGATCGCGAAGCCCTCGGACTTCACCATCCCGGGCGCGATCTCGATCACCCGGATCGGCTCCCCGCACAGCTCCAGCCGCAGCGTCGCCGCGATGGTGTGCGCGGCGTGCTTGGCGGCGACGTAGCCGCCGCCGCCCTCGTACGCGGTCAGCGCGGCGGTCGAGGAGAGCACCAGCACCGTGCCGTCGCCGGTGGCCCGCAGGGCCGGCAGCAGCGCCTGCGTCATGTGCAGCACGCCGAGCACGTTCACCTCGTACATCGCCCGCCAGTCGGCCGGGTCGCCGTGCTCCACCGTCTCGGCGCCGATCGCGCCGCCGGCGTTGTTCACCAGGACGTCCACCCGGCCGACCTCGGCGGCGAAGGCGTCCACGGCGGCCCGGTCGGTGACGTCCACGGTGTGGGCGCGGCCGCCGATCTCCTTGGCCAGTGCCTCGATCCGCTCGGTGCGGCGGGCGGTCAGCACCACGTCGAAGCCCTCGGCCGCCAGCCGGCGGGCGGTAGCCGCGCCGATTCCGCTGCTGGCACCGGTGACCACGGCCACCTTCTGCTCGGTCATTGCCACTCCCTGGGGCTCATCGGTCGTTCACCCGATCATCTCAACCGCCTCGGCGTCCCGGCGGGCGGGCCGGGACCCTGGAGCGCGAGGACCAGTGCCCGCCGACCCCGTGGAGGGACCCATGGCCGCCGCGCCCCGCCGGGCCGAGTCGGGATTCGACGTCGAGCCGCTGTACGGCCCCGGGGATCCGGCCGGCTGGGACCCGGCGGTCCGGCTGGGGCGGCCGGGGGAGTACCCCTTCACCCGGGGCGTCCACCCGACCATGTACACCGGCCGGCTCTGGACGATGCGCCAGTACGCGGGCTTCGGCACCGCCGCCGAGTCCAACGCCCGCTACCGGCAGCTGATCGCGGGCGGCGGCACCGGCCTGTCGGTCGCCTTCGACCTGCCCACCCAGATGGGCCACGACTCGGACGCCCCGCTCGCGGCCGGGGAGGTCGGCAGGGTGGGGGTGGCGGTGGACAGCGTCGAGGACATGGCGGTGCTGTTCGACGGCATCCCGCTCGGCGAGGTCTCCACCTCGATGACGATCAACGCGCCGGCCGCGCCGCTCCTGCTCCTCTACCGGCTGGTCGGCGAGGCCCAGGGGGTGGCGCCGGCGGCGCTCACCGGGACGGTCCAGAACGACGTGCTGAAGGAGTACATCGCCCGCGGCACGTACATCTTCCCGCCGCAGCCCTCGCTGCGGCTGGTCGCCGACGTGTTCCGGTACTGCCGGGCCGAGATGCCGCGCTGGAACACCATCTCCGTCTCCGGCTACCACATGGCCGAGGCCGGGGCCGATCCCGCGCAGGAGATCGCCTTCACCCTGGCCAACGGCATCGCCTACGTCCGCACCGCGATCGCCGCCGGGATGGCCGTGGACGACTTCGCGCCGCGGCTCTCGTTCTTCTTCGTGGCCCGCACGACGCTTCTGGAGGAAGTGGCCAAGTTCCGTGCCGCGCGCAGGATTTGGGCCAGAGTCATGCGCGATGGCTTCGGTGCGGAGGATCCCCGCTCGCAGATGCTGCGCTTCCACACCCAGACCGCCGGGGTGCAGCTCACCGCGCAGCAGCCCGAGGTCAACCTGGCCAGGGTCACCGTGCAGGCGCTCGCCGCGGTGTTCGGCGGCACCCAGTCTCTGCACACGAACAGCTACGACGAGGCGATCGCCCTGCCCACCGAGAAGGCCGCCCGGCTCGCCCTGCGGACCCAGCAGGTGCTCGCCCACGAGACCGACGTGACCGCCACCGTCGACCCGTTCGCGGGTTCGTACGCCGTCGAGTCGCTCACCGACGAGGTGGAGGCCGCCGTCCTGGCGCTGATGGACCGGATCGAGGACCAGGGCGGCGCGGTGGCCGCGATCGAACGGGGCTTCCAGAAGGGCGAGATCGAACGCACCGCCTACCGGGTCCAGCAGGAGACCGACTCCGGCGAGCGGACCGTGGTCGGCGTCAACCGCTTCCGGTCGGACACGGAGGAGCCGTACCGGCCGTTGCGGGTGGACCCGGCGGTCGAACGGCAGCAGGCCGACCGGCTGGCCCGGCTGCGGGCCGGGCGCTCGGCCGGCGCCGTCACCCGGACGCTGGACGCGTTGCGCCGGACGGCCGAGGGGCCGGAGAACGTGCTGTACCCGATGAAGGAGGCGCTGGCCGCCCGGGCGACCGTCGGCGAGGTGTGCGACGCGCTGCGGGAGGTGTGGGGGACGTACGTCCCGGTGGAGCGCTTCTGAGATTCGCCTGAACGGCCGTCAACGTCCGGGAGTCGTCAAGACGATGGCGGCCGTGACCGCCGGCCCGGGTGATCGTTGCACAGGGCAAGCAATCCGGGGAAGGCGGCTGAAACGAGATGTCATACCCACCTGTCCGGCCGGTATGCGCCCATCCGGGGACTGATTTTCCGGAAGTCGGGCCAAATCCCCCCAACAGGCCTACGATTGGGGAGATGAACCGTCCTGAGCCCGCTCAGCCGGGCGCCACCCTCGCCGCCGCACGCCCCGTTGTCGAACTGCGCGACCGGGTCAGGGGGCTGGAGCCCGAGCTGATCGCCTTCCGCCGTGATCTGCACCGGCATCCGGAGCTGGGCCGCCAGGAGTTCCGCACCACCGGGTTGCTGCGCGACCGGCTGGTCGCCGCCGGCCTCGAACCCCGGGTGCTGCCCGGCGGCACCGGGCTGATCGTCGACATCGTCCCGGCCGGCACCGCCCCGGGCGCCGAGTTCCTGGCCTTCCGCGCCGACATCGATGCGCTGCCCATCGACGACGCCAAGACCGACGTGCCGTACCGCTCGACCGTCCCCGGCCGGGCCCACGCCTGCGGGCACGACGTGCACACCTCGGTGGTGCTCGGCACCGGCCTGGTGCTGGCCGAGGCCGCCCGCAGCGGCGAGCTGCGCCGCCCGGTCCGGCTGGTCTTCCAGCCGGCCGAGGAGGTCATGCCCGGCGGCGCGCTGGACGTGATCAAGGCCGGCGGGATGGACGGCGTGGGCCGGATCTTCGCGGTGCACTGCGACCCGAAGGTGGAGGTCGGCCGGATCGCCCTGCGCACCGGCGCGATCACCTCGGCCTGCGACCGCCTGGTGCTGCACCTGGACGGCCCCGGCGGGCACACCGCCCGCCCGCACCTGACCACCGACCTGGTGACCGCGGTGGCCCGGATGGCCGCCGAGCTCCCCGGCGCGCTCGCCCGCCGGATGGACCCGCGCTGGGGCGTCAGCCTGGTCTGGGGCCGGATCGCCTCCGGCTCCGCGCCCAACGTCATCCCGCAGCACGCCGAGCTGGAGGGCACCGTCCGCTGCCTGGAGCTGGACGGCTGGCGGGAGGCGCCGGACCTGCTGCACGAGCTGATCGCCAAGCTCGCCGAGACCTACCGGGCCAAGTGGACGCTGGACTACCACCGCGGCGTGCCGCCGGTGGTCAACGAGGCGGTCTCGGTCGCGCTGCTGGACGCGGCGATGCACGCCCGGTTCGGGCTGACCGATCGACACGAGCCCGCGACGGTCGTGGAGGGCACCGAGCAGAGCCTGGGCGGCGAGGACTTCTCCTGGTACCTGGAGCACGCCCCGGGCGCGCTGGCCCGGCTGGGTGTCCGCGCCCCCGGCGACACCGCCGTGCGCGACCTGCACCAGGGCCGGTTCGACGTGGACGAGCGGGCGATCGGCATCGGCACCGAGCTGTTCGCGGCGCTGGCCCTGGAGGTGGAAGGCGACTGACCGGGCGCCGCCCACGGGTCGGGGAGCCGACACGTGGGCGGTTTGTCGGATTCGGGGTTCGGTGGCGGTTCCGTAAACTGGGCCGAACCAACCTCGGACCACCATCCGTGCAGGGGTGTAGAGCCTCGGGACAGGCTTCAGACCACGGTTTGATAACAACCCGAATGCTCTGGCACCCCGTAACACAACCGTGTTCTACGCGCGTTACGGTGGCGTCCGACCACGCCAAACGGTTGCGTGTCAGAAGGAGAAACTCCCTTGCGCCGTTCAATGAAGCTCGCCGCGGTTGTGCTCTCGGGTTCCCTGGGCATGGCCTCGCTCGCCGCTTGCGGCGCAAAGAGCACCGACAACACCTCTTCTTCCGCCTCGGGCGACGGCTCGCTCAAGGTCGGCATGGCCTACGACATCGGTGGCCGCGGCGACCAGTCGTTCAACGACTCCGCCGCGCGTGGTCTCGACAAGGCCAAGTCCGACCTGGGCGCCTCGGTGACCGAGGCCGAGGCCAAGTCCGGTGAGGCCGAGGCCGACAAGGAGACCCGCCTCAAGAACCTGGTCGACGCCGGCTACAAGACCATCATCGCGGTCGGCTTCGTCTACCAGCCGGCGGTCAACAAGGTCGCCAAGGACAACCCGAACGTCAAGTTCGCGATCATCGACTCGAACGACAAGGACCAGCCGTCCAACGTCACCTCGCTGCTCTTCGCCGAGCAGGAGGGTTCGTACCTGGCCGGTGTCGCCGCCGCCAACAAGTCGAAGGCCAAGCACGTCGGCTTCATCGGCGGTGTGCAGTCCGAGCTGATCAAGAAGTTCGAGGCCGGTTACAAGGCGGGTGTGAAGTCCGTCGACCCGAACATCGTGGTCGAGACCACCTACCTGACCACGCCTCCGGACTTCACCGGCTTCAACTCGCCCGACAAGGGCAAGGAGGCCGCGCAGGGCCAGCTCGACAAGGGCGCGGACATCATCTACACCGCCGCCGGCTCCTCCGGCAACGGCGCCATCGAGGCCGTCGCCAACAAGCAGGGCGCCCTGGCCATCGGTGTCGACTCCGACCAGGCCAGCCAGCCGGCCCTGGCGAAGTACAAGAACAGCATCATGACCTCGATGGTCAAGAACGTCGACAACGCGGTCTTCGCGTACATCGACTCGGTCAAGAAGGGCAGCGCCTTCACCGGCATCAAGCTCTTCGACCTGAAGGCCGACGGTGTCTCGCTCGCCACCACCGGTGGCAAGATCGACGACATCCAGGACAAGCTGAAGGCCGCCGCCGACGCCATCAAGAGCGGCGCCACCACCATCCCGACCGCGCCGGTCCAGTAGGACCGCGCGTCTCGGACGCGACAGCGCCTGCCGCCTGCCCGGCAGCGCGATGATCGACACAGTTCACGGGAGGGGCCCGGCAGGGTGCGCTCAAGGCGTACCCCCGGGCCCCGTTCCGTCTCCCCGTTTCCCCCCTTGGCCCTCCGAGCGCAACGACGCGCCTCCAGACCACCAGGAGACCGCCATCACCGCATCCGACCCCGTCCCCCTGCGCAAGGACGGAACCCCCAGCGCGGGGACGGCGACACCGGCCGTCGAACTGCGCGGCATCACCAAGCGCTTCCCCGGTGTCGTGGCCAACCACGACATCAACCTCACCGTCCGCACCGGCACCGTGCACGCCCTGATGGGCGAGAACGGCGCCGGCAAGTCGACGCTGATGAAGATCCTCTACGGCATGCAGAAGCCGGACGAGGGCACCATCGCGATCAACGGCGAGCAGTGCGAGTTCAACACCCCCGGCGACGCGATCTCGCGCGGCATCGGCATGGTGCACCAGCACTTCATGCTGGCCGACAACCTCACGGTGCTGGAGAACGTCGTCCTCGGCGGCGAGAAGATCCACGGCATCGGCGCCAAGGCGAAGGCGAAGATCAAGGAGATCTCCGACCAGTACGGCCTGGGCGTCCGCCCGGACGCCCTGGTCGAGGACCTCGGCGTCGCCGACCGCCAGCGCGTCGAGATCCTCAAGGTGCTGTACCGCGGCGCCAAGATCCTGATCCTCGACGAGCCCACGGCCGTCCTCGTCCCGCAGGAGGTCGACGCGCTGTTCGACAACCTGCGCGAGCTCAAGTCCGAGGGCGTCACGGTCATCTTCATCTCGCACAAGCTGCACGAGGTGCTGGCGGTCGCCGACGCGATCAGCGTCATCCGGCGCGGCACCACGGTGGGCGACGCCGACCCCAAGGCCGTCACCGCCCGCCAGCTCGCCGAGATGATGGTCGGCGCCGAGCTGCCCTCCCCGGAGAGCCGCGAGTCGACCGTCACCGCGACCGAGATGCTCGACGTCAAGGACCTGCGGATCGCCAAGACCGACGCCGAGGGCATCGAGCGCGTCGTCCTGGACGACATCTCGCTGCGCATCCACAAGGGCGAGATCCTCGGCATCGCGGGTGTCGAGGGCAACGGTCAGGCCGAGCTGGTCGAGGCCATCATGGGCATGCTGCCGCTGGACGGCGGCACCGTCACCCTGGACGGCAAGGACCTCTCCGGCACCCTCACCCGGGCCCGCCGCGAGGCCGGCATCGGGTACATCCCCGAGGACCGCCACAAGCACGGCCTGCTGCTGGAGGCCCCGCTCTGGGAGAACCGCATCCTCGGCCACGTCACCGAGGAGCCCAACTCCAAGGGCGTGCTGCTCGACCCCGGCGCGGCCCGGACGGACACCCTGCGGATCGTCGAGGAGTTCGACGTCCGCACCCCCGGCATCGAGGTCACCGCGGCCTCCCTCTCCGGCGGCAACCAGCAGAAGCTGATCATCGGCCGCGAGATGAGCCACCAGCCCAAGCTGCTGATCGCCGCGCACCCCACCCGCGGCGTCGACGTCGGCGCGCAGGCCCAGATCTGGGAGCACATCCGGGTCGCCCAGCGGGCCGGCCTGGCCGTCCTGCTGATCTCCGCCGACCTGGACGAGCTGATCGGGCTCTCCGACACCATCCGGGTCATCTACCGCGGCCGCCTGGTCGCCGACGCAGACCCGGCCACCGTGACCGCCGAGGACCTGGGCACCGCGATGACCGGTGCGGCCAGCGGCCACATCGAGTCCGAGCCGGAGGCCGTCGCCGAGGCGCAGGCCGTCGCCGCCGAGGGCACCGAGGCCGAGCACCCGCCCACCGACACCGCCGACGACTCGCAGGCGGGGGAGTAGCCACATGACCAGTCCCAACCCCGCCGCCAAGGCCGCCAAGCCCGGCCTCGCGCAGCGGATCAGCGGCGAGCGGATCGTGCTCGCACTGGCGGCGCCGGTGCTCGCGGTCGTGCTCTCCGTCGCGATCTGCTCCGTCCTGCTGGCGACCTCGGGCAAGAACCCGTTCGACGCGTGGAACGTGATGATCACGTACGCCACCAAGTCGGACGGCCAGGTGAACATCCTCAACCGGTCCACCACGTACTACCTGGCCGCCGCGGCCGCCGCGTTCGGGTTCCGGATGAACCTGTTCAACATCGGCGTCGAGGGCCAGTACAAGGTCGCGGCGCTGTTCGCGGCCTACGTCGGCGGGCAGGTCGACCTGCCGTCGTTCATCCAGATCCCGCTGCTGCTGGTCACCGCCATGCTGGTCGGCGGCCTGTACGCGAGCATCGCCGGTCTGCTGAAGGTCTACCGCGGCGTCAGCGAGGTCATCGCGACCATCATGCTGAACTCGATCGCGGTCGCGATCGTCGGCCTGCTGCTCGTCCCGGGCATCTTCGCGCCGAAGGTGAGCGGCACCAGCAACTCGATCCAGACCGCGCCGCTCTCGGAGTCCAGCCACTTCTTCGCGCTCGACACGGCCGGCGGCCCGCTCTGGGGCTTCATCTTCATCGCCATCCTGGTCGGCGTGGTCTTCCAGTTCACCCTGACCCGCACCCGCTTCGGCTTCGACCTGCGCGCCACCGGCCGCTCGGAGTCCGCCGCGACCGCGTCCGGCGTGAACGTCAAGAAGATGGTGATCATCTCGATGGCCGTCTCCGGCGCGATCGCCGGTCTGATCGGCCTGCCCGAGTTGATGCAGAACTCCTTCAACTACGGCCAGAGCTTCCAGCCCGGCCTGGGCTTCCTGGGCATCTCGATCGCCCTGCTGGGCCGCAACAGCCCGTTCGGCATGGTCTTCGCGGCCGTGCTGTTCGCCTTCCTGGACGCCACCGGTTCGCAGCTCCCGCTGCAGGGCGGCTTCCCGTCCGAGATCGTCGCGGTCATGCAGGGCACCATCGTCATCTGCGTCGTCGTCGCGTACGAGCTGGTGCGCCGCTACGGCCTGAAGCGCCAGCAGCAGAAGGTCGGCGCCCAGCTCGCCGCCCAGATCGCGGCCACTGAGAAGAAGGAGGTGTCCGCGTGAGTACGGCGACTGCCGCTCGTCCGAAGGCGCCGGGCGCGCCCGCGAAGAAGCGCAAGCTGTCCTGGCCGGTGGTCCTGCTCCTGATCGCGGGCGCCCTGGTCCTGTTCTCCGCCGTGGGCATGGCCACCGGCAACCACTCGCTGACCTCCTCCGGTCAGGTCACCGCCGCGCTCAGCGCCGCCGTGCCGATCGGCATGGCCGGCCTCGGCGGTCTCTGGTCCGAGCGGGCCGGTGTGGTCAACATCGGTCTCGAAGGCATGATGGTCGCCGGCACCTTCTGCGGTGCCTGGGCCGGTTACCTGGTCAACCCGTGGGTCGGCCTGCTGGCCGGCATGCTCGGCGGCGCGCTCGGCGGTCTGCTGCACGCGGTCGTCACCGTCACCTTCGGCGTCGACCACATCGTCTCCGGCGTCGGCATCAACCTGCTGATCCCCGGCATCTGCGCGTACGTCAACCGGATCTACTACAAGGACTACATCTCGGCCGGTGCCGGGGCGAACCAGTCCCCGCCGGCGGATCCGCTGCCGTACATCACCATCCCCGGACTGTCCTCGGGCCTGAAGAGCATCGAGAACCACCACTGGTTCCTGGTCTCGGACATCGCGGGCGTGCTCGGCGGCCTGGTCACCAACATCTCGGTGGTCGTGCTCCTGGCGGGCGCGCTGATCGTGGTCAGCTACTTCGCGCTCTGGCGCACGGTGTTCGGCCTGCGGCTGCGCTCCTGCGGTGAGAACCCGACCGCCGCCGAGTCGCTGGGCGTCAACGTCTACAAGTACAAGTACCTGGCGGTCATCGCCTCCGGCGCCTTCGCGGGCCTCGGCGGCGCGTACCTCTCGCTGGTCGCCGCGCACTTCTACAAGGACGGCCAGACCCTGGGCCGCGGCTTCATCGGCCTCGCCGCGATGATCTTCGGCAACTGGATGCCCGGCGGTCTCGCCATGGGCGCCGGCCTGTTCGGCTTCACCGACAGCCTCCAGCTGCGCGACCCGGAGTCGGTGCACGTGCTGATCCTGATCGTCGGCATCGCGATGATCCTGCTCGCCCTGTGGCACCTGTACCGGCGCAAGTACACCTCGACGGTGATCTCCTTCGTCGTCGCCGGCGGCCTGATCGCCTGGTACTCGCTGACCGACGAGGTGCAGCGTCCGCTGATCGTCGCCACGCCGTACCTGATCACCCTGGTGGTGCTCTCGCTGGCCTCGCAGCGGCTGCGGATGCCCAAGGCGGACGGTCAGATCTACCGCAAGGGCCAGGGCAAGTGACGGCCCCCGTGATCGACTGGGAGCGGCTGCGCGAGGCGGCGCGCGAGGCGATGGGCCACGCGTACGCCCCGTACAGCAAGTTCCCGGTCGGCGCGGCCGCGCTGGTGGACGACGGACGGGTGGTCACCGGCTGCAACGTCGAGAACGCCTCGTACGGCCTCGCGCTGTGCGCCGAGTGCGGGCTGGTGTCCGCGCTGCACGCCACCGGCGGCGGGCGGCTGACCGCGTTCACCTGCGTGGACGGCGCCGGTGAGCTGCTGATGCCGTGCGGGCGCTGCCGCCAGCTGCTGTACGAGCACGGCGGGCCCGAGCTGCTGGTCGACCTGGCCTCCGGCGTGAAGCCGATGAGCGAGGTCCTGCCCGAGGCGTTCGGGCCGGAGCGGCTGTAAGGGCCCATCGGGTGACTCGGGCCGGGCGCGTCGATCCACCCGATGGGCCCTAGCATCTGCATTTGTTACGCGCGTAGAGTGTCGCGAGTGGGCCGGAACCCGGTCATCTCGCGGCACTCTTCGCATTTCACGCTGCATTTCACGTTTTTGGAAACCCCACTGGGAGCACGCATGGACGCCATCTCCGTCATCAGGACCAAGCGCGACCGCGGAGAGCTGAGCGACGCTCAGATCGACTGGGTCATCGACGCCTACACCCGCGGCGAGGTCGCCGACGAGCAGATGTCCGCGCTGGCCATGGCGATCCTGCTGAACGGCATGAAGCCGCGCGAGATCAGCCGCTGGACCGACGCCATGATCCGCTCCGGCGTCCGGATGGACTTCTCCTCGCTGCCGCTGCCCACCAGCGACAAGCACTCCACCGGCGGCGTCGGCGACAAGATCACCCTCCCGCTCGCCCCGCTGGTCGCCGCCTGCGGCGCCGCCGTTCCGCAGCTCTCCGGCCGCGGCCTCGGCCACACCGGCGGCACCCTGGACAAGCTGGAGTCCATCCCCGGCTGGCGCGCCCTGCTCTCCAACGACGAGATGATGGACGTCCTGCGCGGCGCCGGCGCGGTCATCTGCGCGGCCGGCGACGGCCTGGCGCCCGCCGACAAGAAGCTGTACGCGCTGCGCGACGTCACCGGCACCGTCGAGGCCATCCCGCTGATCGCCTCCTCGATCATGTCCAAGAAGATCGCCGAGGGCACCGGCGCGCTCGTCCTCGACGTCAAGGTCGGCTCCGGCGCGTTCATGAAGAACCTCGACGACGCCCGCGAGCTCGCCCGCACCATGGTCGGCCTCGGCACCACCGCCGGGGTCAACACCGTCGCACTGCTCACCGACATGTCCACCCCGCTCGGCCTCACCGCCGGCAACGCGCTGGAGGTCCGGGAGTCCGTCGAGGTGCTGGCCGGCGGCGGCCCCGCCGACGTCGTCGAGCTCACCCTCGCGCTGGCCCGCGAGATGCTCGCCGCGGCCGGCGTGCACGGCAAGGACCCGGCGGACGCGCTGCGCGACGGCTCCGCGATGGACCACTGGCGCCGCATGATCGCCGCCCAGGGCGGCGACGTCGACGCCCCGCTCCCGGTCGCCCGCGAGCAGCACGTCATCCCCGCGCCCGCCTCCGGCGTGCTCACCGAGCTCGACGCCTACGCCGTCGGCGTCTGCGCCTGGCGCCTGGGCGCCGGCCGCGCCCGCAAGGAGGACCCGGTCCAGGCCGGCGCCGGCGTCGAGATGCACGCCAAGCCCGGCGACACCGTGGTGGCCGGCCAGCCCCTGCTGACCCTCCACACCGACACCCCCGAGCGCTACGACTACGCCATCGAGGCCCTCGCCGGCGGCATCACCGTCGCCCCGGCCGGCACGGCGTTCACCCCGAACCCGATCGTGCTGGACCGCATCGCCTGATCACGCCCGGCTCCTGCGGACGTGCGCTCAGGCGTACGTCCGCAGGACGCCGGTGTCGAGGGTCCAGGGCCCGACGGTGATCGTGTCGCCGAACTTGAACTTCTCGCGGGAGGTGTAGCCAGGGCCGTCGTGGATGATTCCGGTGCCCTTGCGGGGGTCGACGAGGAGATACATCGGAATACCCATGGCCGAGTAGTCGCGGACCTTGCCGTGGTAGTCGTTCTCGGGATTGGACTTGGAGACGATCTCCACGACCAGGAGGATCTCGTGGGGTAGGAGGGCGGGCTTGTCGTCGTCCAGATCCGCCTCGGGGAACACCATCAGGTCCGGGTTCCGGAGGCGGCCGAGGCCGACGTCCTCCAAGTCCGCGCCGCCGTGGGCGATGTAGCCGGGATGAGTCTGGGGCAATTGGGAGTTGAGCTGCCGGGCCAGGCGGATGACCGCGAGCTCGTGGCGCTTCACCGGCGACATCATCATGACGATCTCGCCATCGGCGATCTCGACCTTCCCTACGCCCGGCACCTGCGGTAGCTGTTCCGCGATCTCGCGCAGCCGGGCGTACACAGCAGGATCGATGCTCATGTTCCGGAGTGTATCGGCGGGGCCTGACACGCGATGTCAGCTTCAGGTGACCGTCCGTTGCGCCGTGGCATGGGCGCGGTGGGTGGCGTAGAGGGTGACTCCGGCGGCGAGGGTCATGGCGGTGAGGCCGACGGTGGCGGCGCCGGGCCAGCCGGTGGCGTGGTAGGCGTCGGCGCCGAGGGTGCCGCCGAGGCTGTTGCCGAGGTAGTAGGCGATCAGGTAGAGGGCGGAGGCCTGGGCGCGGCCCTCGGTGGCGGTGCGGCCGACCGCGGCGGAGGCGGTGGCGTGGCCGGCGAAGAAGCCGGCGGTGATCAGGACCAGGCCGAGCAGGGCGCAGGCCAGGGACTCGGCGAGGGAGAGCAGCAGGCCGGCCGAGGTCACCCCGATGGCGACGTAGAGGGCGCCGCGGCGGCCGAGGCGGGCGGAGAGGCGTCCGGCCGCGGCGGAGGTGCCGGTGCCGACCAGGTAGACCGCGAAGATCGAGGCGGCGACCGACTCCGGCAGGTGGAACGGCGCGGAGATCAGCCGGTACCCGACGGTGTTGTAGACCGCGCCGAACACGGCCATGAAGAGCAGCCCGAGCGCGTACAGCCGGACCAGCAGCGGGTTGCGCAGGTGCCCTCCGACGGTGCGGGCGAGGGCGCGGGGGTCCACCGGGGCGGGGCTGAAGTGCCGGGCGGCGGGGATCAGCAGCCGGAAGACGAGCGTGGCGAGCAGCGCGAGGGCGGCGGAGGCGGCGAGGCCCCAGCGCCAGCCGAGGGCGGCGGCGGTCCAGCCGGAGAGCAGCCGGCCGCCCATGCCGCCGATGCTGTTGCCGGCCACGTACAGGCCCATCGCGGAGGCCAGCGCGCTGGGGTGGACCTCCTCGGCGAGGTAGGCCATGGCGGTGGCCGGGAGCCCGGCGAGGGCGGCGCCCTGGACGACCCGCAGCACGACGAGGGTGGTCAGGTCCGGGGCGAGGGGCAGGGCGAGGGCGAGGACGGAGGCGGCGAGGGTGGAGGCCGTCATCACCGCGGTGCGGCCGTACCGGTCGGAGAGCGCGCTGGCGGGGAGCAGGCCGAGGGCGAGTCCGAGGGTGGCGGCGGAGGCCGTCCAGCTGGCCTGGCCGGGGGTGAGGTCGAGGTCGGCCGAGAGGACCGGCAGCAGGCCCTGGGTGGAGTAGAGCAGGACGAAGGTGGCGACCCCGGCGGCGAACAGCGCGAGGTTGGCGCGGCGGAAGCCGGGCCGGCCGGGGCGGTGGCGGTCGTCCTCGGCGGGGCGGCCGGCGGGATCGGTGGCGGCGGCATCCGGGGCGGGGACGGATGCCCTGGTACTGGAGGGCTGCATGGCGTCGACCGTAGGCCTGCCCCCGTTGATGCGTCCAATGCATGAAGTGGGGATGATCGATGCACTGGCGTATGAGTCGAGGTGGTGGCGGAATGGCGGGTACGGAACCGGCGGACGGCGGGGACCAGCCTTACCGGGCGGCCGAGTTGGGGCCGGAGGAGCCGGCCGTCCTGCTGGCGCCGCGGCTGGCGCAGTTCGCCGCGGTGGCCCGGCTCGAGCACGTGACGCAGGCGGCCGCGGTGCTCGGGGTGCCGCAGCCGACGCTGTCGCGCGCGGTGGCCCGGCTGGAGGCGGAGCTGGGGGTGGACCTGCTGGCCCGTCAGGGCCGTACGGTCCGGCTGACCAGGGCGGGGCGGCTGCTGCTGGCCTCGGTGGAGCGGGCGCTGGCGGAGGTCGAGCGCGGCGCGCGGGCGGCCCGGGCGGAGGCGGACCCGGAGGTGGGGCTGGTGGCCTTCGGCTTCCTGCACACGATGGGGCCGGACGCGGTGCCGGCGCTGCTGCGGGGGTTCCGCGCGGCGCACCCGAGGGTGCGGTTCCAGCTGGTGCAGGACTACGGCGCGGCGATGCTGGAGCGGCTGCGGGCGGGCGAGTTGGACCTCTGCCTGGTGGCGCCGCCGCCGGACGATCCGGCGTTCGTGGCCCGCCCGCTGGAGGAGCAACGTCTGCACCTGGTCGTCCCGGCGGACCACCGGCTGGCCGGGCGGCGGCGGATCCGGCTGGCGGAGGTGGCCGAGGAGCCGTTCGTCGGGCTGGAGCAGGGGTACGGGCTGCGGGTGATCACGGACGGCTTCTGCGCGGAGGCCGGGTTCGTGCCGCGGCTGGCGTTCGAGGGCGAGGAGGCGGAGACGCTGCGCGGGCTGGTGGCGGCCGGGCTGGGGGTGGCGCTGCTGCCGCCGGCCCTGGTGCCCCGGCCGGGGGTGGTGGAGCTGGAGGTGACGGCGCCGCGCACCCGGCGGGCGGTCGGGCTGGCCTGGGCGGCGGGGCGGCCGCTGACCCCGCCGGCGGCGGCGTTCCGGGACTTCGTGCTGTCCCGGCGCGGCCGGCTGCTCCAGCACGACTGATCCGGGCGGCACGGGCGGCACAGGCGGTGCGGGCGGCCGTTTGGCGGATCGTATGGCCCGGGAGGTGGAATCCGGGGTGGAGTTTGGACCATCCGGCCCTGTGCCCGGTGGTCGGTCTACGCGCGTAGGGGCTATATTTCCGCAATGGAGAAGCAGATCCCCGTCACCACCGCGGGCACCGGCCCGCGCATTCCCACCGCCGACCAGATCCGCCGCGCACCGAAGGTCCTGCTGCACGACCACCTCGACGGCGGACTGCGCCCGGAGACCGTGGTCGAGCTGGCCGCCGCCGTCGGCTACCAGGGCCTCCCCACCACCGACCCCAAGGAGCTCGGCGAGTGGTTCCGCGAGGCCGCCGACTCCGGCTCGCTGGTCCGCTACCTGGAGACCTTCGCGCACACCTGCGCCGTGATGCAGACCCGTGAGGCCCTGATCAAGGTCGCCGCCGACTGCGCCGAGGACCTGGCCGCCGACGGCGTCGTGTACGCCGAGGTCCGCTACGCCCCCGAGCAGCACCTGGAGGCCGGCCTGACCCTGGACGAGGTCGTCGAGGCCGTCCAGGAGGGCTTCCGGCTCGGCGAGGCCAACGCCCGCGCGGCCGGCCACCGGATCCGCATCGGCACGCTGATCACCGCGATGCGGCACGCCGCCCGCTCGCAGGAGATCGCGGAGCTGGCCAACCGCCACCGCGACCAGGGCGTCGTCGGCTTCGACATCGCGGGCGCCGAGGCGGGCTACCCCCCCACCCGCCACCAGGCCGCCTTCGACTACCTCAAGGGCGAGAACAACCACTTCACCATCCACGCCGGCGAGGCCTTCGGCCTGCCGTCGATCTGGGAGGCCCTGCAGTGCTGCGGCGCCGACCGGCTCGGCCACGGCGTGCGGATCGTCGACGACATCACCGTGGGCGAGGACGGCTCGGTCCAGCTCGGCCGGCTGGCCGCGTACGTGCGCGACAAGCGCATCCCGCTGGAGATGTGCCCCACCTCCAACATCCAGACCGGTGCGGCGACTTCGTACGCCGAGCACCCGATCGGCCTGCTCAGCCGGCTGAAGTTCCGGATCACCGTGAACACCGACAACCGGCTGATGAGCGGCACCAGCATGAGCCAGGAGTTCGGCCACGTGGTGGAGGCCTTCGGCTACACGCTGGCGGACCTGGAGTGGTTCACGGTGAACGCGATGAAGTCCGCGTTCCTGCCGTTCGACGAGCGGCTGGCGATGATCAACGACGTGATCAAGCCGGGCTACGCCGAGCTGAAGGCGGAGTGGCTGTTCAGCGCGGGCACCGGCGGCAACTGAGCCGCCGGGCGAACACGTTCCCGGTGGTCGGATGAACGTCCAACTCTGCTACGGAAGTTGGCGTTCATCCGACTACTCACTCCAGTGAGTGAACGGCCTTTGGTTCTCACGCGACCGGCTCACTACGGTGTGCCAGTCATTACCGACCAGGCGCGATGGCGGCCGCCCGGCCGTCGCTCCCGCGCACGTGGCCGGCCACCGACGAGGACCCAAGGGGACGAACCATGAAGCAGGCTCTCAAGGCCGCAGGCACCGCGGCGCTCGGCATCGCCATCGCGGCGGTCGGCGCCGGCACCGCCTCCGCCGACGCCGCCCCGGCGGCCGGCGGCCTCGGGCTGCCCACCGGCGCGGTGACGAACCCCGCGGTGACCGGGGCGGTCACCGACACCGCGGCCAAGCTGCCCGGCGGCGACAAGGTCACCGGCACGCTGGGCACCCTCGCCCCGAGCGTCGGTCACGCCGCCCCGGTCGAGGCGGCCCCGGTCGCCGGCGTCACCCAGCAGCGCGGCGCCGTCCCGAGCGTTCCGGGTCTCGACAAGACCCCGATCGGCGGGCTCACCGGCGCGCTGCCCCTGCCCGGCCTGGGTGGCTGATCAGCGGCAAGCGGCACCACGACGGGCCGCCCGCCCCCGGGATGAACCGGGGGCGGGCGGCCCGTCGTCATGGCGCCCTCCGCAGCTCACGGCTCCTGGGGGAGGAGCAGCCAGAGGGCGAGGTAGAGCAGGAACTGCGGGCCGGGCAGCAGGCAGGAGAGCAGGAAGATCAGCCGGACGGTCCACGGGGTCAGGCCGAAGCGCTCGGCGATCCCGGCGCAGACGCCGGCGATGACGCGGTTGCGGCGGGGACGGGCGAGGCGCGCGCTCATGCCCCCACCTCGCTGCGCTCGGCAGGGGCATTCGCCCATGCGCGCCTTCTGACGACTCGCTCGCTTCGCTCGCTCATGATGGTCTCCTGATCTGTCCGCACGGTGGCGGCCCGGTCCGGCCGGTCCGGCGGGCGTACGTCCATACTCCGCCGTCGACGCCCGGGAATCCTCCGCCCGCCAGGTGATTCCGTACCCCGACGGGTCACCGGGGAGGCGTAGCCGGACGTCGGGGTCCCCCTCAGGGTCACCCTGAGGACGATCGTCCCCGGCGCCCGGGACGAAGGCCTCCACCCTCCCGTCACGGGCACGTGGAAACGGCTCGGTATGATGCCGCAGTCGCTGTTGGTCGGGGGGCAGAACATCGGCGCGCCATCGCCAGGAAATGGCCTCTCTCGCAAGCGATTTCACGTTCCGTTGGGCTCTGTCCGAATTCTCTCGTGGGGTTGAAATTGCGCACTCGGCATCGCAGATTCCTGGCCGCGACCGCCGCCGTCACACTGGCCTCCGGTGTGGCCGTCGTCGAGGCCCCGGCCGTCTCCGCCGCCTCGGGGGCCGTCGCGACGCCCCAGGGCGGCCAGGCCCAGCCCTCGCCGGTCACGGTCGCGCTCGCGGGCCTGCCCGGCACCGTGAAGACGGGCGGCGCGCCGGTGGAGTTCACCGGGACGCTCAAGAACACCGCCGACCACCCGGTGGACGTGGCGGCGGCCACCTTCGTCATCGCGGACACCGGCACCGGCACCAAGCAGAGCCAGTTCAAGCTGGAGTACCAGGCGCCCGGCGGTACGCAGTGGCAGGACGCCAAGGTGAACGCCGCGAGCGTCGGCGGCGTCTGGGAGCTCGGCCGGCCCGCCGTGCCGCACCTGGCGGCCGGTGCCGAGGCCGTCTACCGGCTCCGGCTCACCGTCGCCGCCGACGCCCCGGCCGGGCGGGTGACGCCGGGCTTCACCGCCGTCGTCTCGGACCCCACGCTGCCGCCGGAACAGCGCGTCTCCACCGCGCTGAGCGGCTACCCGGACCTGGTCATCACCCCGGCGGTCGCGCCGACCACCCCGGCCCCCACGCCCGCCGCCACCCCCGACGCCAGGCTCGACGGACTGCCCGCCGCCTTCACCGCGGGCGGCGAGCCGAAGCCGTTCAAGCTGGTCTTCGTGAACAACAGCGGCCGGGACCTCCGGATCCTGCCCGCGATCGTGTTCCAGGGAGCCACCGAACTCCCCTCCGAAGCCGTCAGGTTCGACTTCCGGATGGTCGGCGGGGAGTGGCTGGAGGGCACCCCCGGCGGCAACTCGGAGCACCCGGGCTGGCTCTACTACGGGCTGCGGACCGGGGACAAGAGCACCGACGTGATCCTCCTGGCGAAGGGCGAGACCCGCACGATCGACGTCCGGCTGTCCTTCACCAAGGACGCCCCGGCCGGCGCCCAGTCCCTGGCGGCGCTGGCGGGCAGCCTGCCCGGCGCCGGCGAGAGCGGCGCCGAGGCGTCCAGCCCGAAGGCCGGCTTCACGATCGAGGCCGCGGCGACCACCGCCCCGCCGGCCCCCACCTCCCCGGCCGCCCCGACGCCGACCACCGCCCGGCCGTCCATCGCCCCGGTGGTCCCGGTCACCCAAGCCACCAGCGCGGAGCCCAGCCCGGTGGCGATCGGCATGCCGGTGGTCGCCGCCCCTGCCCCGGCCCAGGCCCCGGCAGCGGGCCCCCGGCTGGCCTCCACCGGCGGCGGCTCCGCCTCGGAGCCGATGGCGATCACCGGCGCGGTCGCGATCGCCCTCGGCGTGGGCACGCTGGTCGTGGCGCGCCGCCGCAAGCACATCTGAGCCCGGACACGCCGGAAGGCCCGTCCGTCCCCGCTGCGTGAGCGGGTGACGGACGGGCCTTCCGGCGTTCGTACGGCGGGCGCGGGCCTGGGCCCTGCCGTCAGCCCGCCTGCGGCGGCTGCGGCTGCCCGGGCTGGGCCGGCGGCGCGGGCTGCGCGTACGGGTTGTCCGCCACCGGCTGCGGCGGGACGGCCGGCTGGTAGGCCGCGGCGCCCTGCGGCGGCACGGGCGGAGCCGCCTGGGGCGCGGCCGGCGGGACGGGCGCGCCCGGCTGGTACGGCGCCTGCGGGGCGTTGGGGTTGTACGGCGCGTTCGGGTTGTACGGCGCCTGGGGGGCGTTGGGGTCGAACGCGGCGGCCTGCGGGGCCGGCAGCTGCTTGGCGTTGCTGCGCTCCACGAGCGCCTTCACCGAGCCGACGATGATCGCGACCGGCAGGATGAACACCTTGAAGAAGATGTAGTACGTGCCGCCCTCGAAGACGAACACGAGGTAGTAGGCGTACCCCAGGAAACCGAGGCCGACCACGACGTTGAGGATCCGCAGGCCGACCTTCAGGCCGCCGGCGACGGCGCCGAGGCCCAGCATGAGCACGCCGCTGACCGCCAGCAGGACGGCGTACCAGGAGAAGAGCGGTTCGGCGCTGAAATCGAGATTGTTCAAGGGGGGTTTCCTGTGAGAGGGAAGAAACAACGGCAGAACCGTTTCGGGGACGAGAGCGCACAGTACTGGAGACGGCCGACATCCGTCGTCGCCTTTACATCACGGTGTCGTTGCGCTCTGCCGCCGCGGCAATTGACGAGGTGGGAAATGACTGATTATGAGGTGCTGCGGGTCTTTTGCGGGCCTGACGGGCGGTACGGGAACGAGCTCGGCGTCGTGCGCGACGGCGCCGCCGTGCCCGAGCGCGCGGACCGGCAGTGGATCGCGGGCGAACTCGGCTTCAGCGAGACGGTGTTCGTCGACGACCCGGAGCGCGGGGAGATCGACATCTACACCCCGACGCTGCGCCTGCCCTTCGCCGGCCACCCGTGCGTGGGCGCGGCCTGGCTGCTCGGCGTGGACCGGCTGGTCACGGCCGCCGGCGTGGTGGGCGTACGGCGCGCGGACGGGCTGACGCTGATCGAGGCCCGGCCGGAGTGGGCCCCGCCGCGGACGCTGCGGGAGTACGGCTCGGCGGCCGAGGTGGAGGCGCTGGAGGTGCCGCCGCCCGGGGAGTGGGTCTACGCCTGGGCCTGGCAGGACGAGGCGGCGGGCACCGTCCGGGCGCGGGGCTTCCCCGGGCGGGGGGACGGCATCGACGAGGACGAGGCGACCGGTGCGGCCGCCCTGTTGCTGACCGCGCGGCTCGGGCGGGCGCTGACCGTCACGCAGGGCCGCGGCTCGCTGCTGCTGACCGGGCCGCGCCCGGGCGGGCTGATCGAGGTCGGCGGCCGGGTGGTGCCGGGGCCGGCTCAGCGTCCGGGCGGCGTCGGCTCCGCGTAGGCGCGCGGGCGGGCGGCGGGCGCGACGGCCGCCACCCTGGCGACGGCGGACACCGGCGGGACGCCCGGCACGGCCGCCCGGGGGGCCCGCGGCCGCCGCTCCCGCAGCAGGTGCCGCAGGCCGGGGACCAGGGCGAGGTGGGCGCCGCCCACGCCGATCACGGCGAACAGTATGTGGTCCACGTTGAGGACGTGCCCGGGCGTCCAGGAGGAGAGGAACTCCAGCCCGGTCGCCAGCAGCGCGGACACGCCGGTGGTGCGCAGGAAGGACGGCAGCCAGGGGGCCCGGAGGCGGCCGCCGGCCAGCGGCAGGAGGACGCCGAGCGGGGCCAGCAGCAGGAACTCGCCGAACACCTGCCAGGCGCTGGAGGAGCGGAGCGAGGCGAACGGGGTCAGGTTGGCGTCGTACACCCAGGCCACCGGCAGCGGTCTCAGGACCAGCCAGAGCACCAGCGCCAGGTGGCAGGCCAGGCCCGCCAGTCCGGCCGACCGGAGGGATCGGTGCACGACCGCCGCCGGGCTGCTCTCGGTCCCCGCGCCGGAACGCTCGTCGCGTGTCCTGGTGCCATCTCGCTGCACGGGGGGAAGGACGTGAGCCGGTGGCGCGGCGGTTCCACGCCGGGCGTGAACATTCCAGGCCGCGCCCCCGGCGCTCGCCGCGCCGGCCCGGGCTACTTGCAGGGGGCGGCCGTCGGCACCGCGCCGAAGACGTTGTCCGGCGGCGGGCTGCCCGGTGTCACCGGGGTGGGCGAGGGGCTCGGGCTCGCGGTGCCCTTGACGGCGCCGCGGGCCGGGGTCACCAGCGGTGCGGGGCCGGGCGGGGTGACCAGGGCCGTCGGTATGTGCGGGGCGGTCGGGCAGGCCGTGCGGCTGGCCGGGGCGCCCGCGTCGACCGGTACGGCGGTCGGCCGGATGCCGCAGCCGGAGGCCAGCGCGAGCAGGAACAGCACGCCGGCGGCGCGGCGCAGGGTGGTGCGGGTGGGGGCGGTCACGTGGCGTCCTTGTCCTCGGCGGCGTCGCGCGCGGGGCCGCCCTCGGCCACGCCCGCGGACGGCGGAGGCGGCGGGGTCAGCGGCAGCGTCAGGGTGAACACCGCGCCGACCTCCCCGTTCGCCGCCGTGATCGTCCCCCCGTGTATCTGCGCGTTGGCCATCGCGATGGACAGGCCCAGACCGCTGCCCTCCGAGCGGGCCCGCCCCCGGTCCGCCTTGTAGAACCGGTCGAAGACGTGCGGCAGCACGTCCTCGGGGATGCCCGGGCCGCTGTCGGAGACCTCGATCACGACCGACTCCCCGGTCTGCCGGACCTTCACCCGCACCGGCGAGCCGCCGTGCTTGAGCGCGTTGCCGATCAGGTTGGCGAAGACCACGTCGAGCCGGCGCGGGTCGACCACGGCGAGGACCCCGCGCGGGGCGTCCAGTTCGACGGCGTCGTACCAGGCCCGGCCGTCGATGCAGGACATGATCAGGTCGGCGACGTCCACCTCGTCGGCGACCAGCTTGGCGGTGCCCGCGTCGAAGCGGGTCACCTCCATCAGGTTCTCGACCAGGTCGGACAGCCGCCGGGTCTCGCTGACCACCAGCCGGACGGCCGGCTCGATCATCGGGTCCAGCGACTCGGCCTCGTCCTCCAGGATGTCGGTGACCGCCGTCATCGCGGTCAGCGGGGTGCGCAGCTCGTGCGACATGTCGGCGACGAACCGCCGGCTCTGCGCCTCGCGCGCGCTCAGCTCCTCGACCTGCTCGTGCAGCTGCTCGGCGGTGCGGTTGAAGGTCCGCGCCAGGTCGGCGAGTTCGTCCGAGCCGTCGACTTCGAGCCGGGTGTCCAGGTGTCCCTCGCCGAGTCGCCGGGCGGCGTCGCCGAGCCGCTTGACCGGCCGCAGCACGGTGGCCGAGGCGGCCTGGGCGAGCAGCGCCGAACCGATCAGCGCGAGCAGGGTGGCGATGGCCAGCGACCAGCCCAGGGTGTTGAGGTCGGCCCGCTCGTTCTCCAGCGACTTGAACATGTACGCCGTCGGGCCGCCCGGCACCACCTTGGTGCCGCCGATCACGAACGGCCGGCCGCCCAGGTTCTGCCGCTGCCAGTACAGGTGGTACGGGTACGGGTTGCTCTCGGAGACCTCGCGCGGCTTGGCGACCGTGGACTGCAGCGCGGCCGGTACGTCGGCGAGCGTGAAGCGGGTCGGGTCGGAGGAGGCCGCGGCGCACTCCGGGTGCGCCGGGTCGACCACCACCACGTCGTAACTCAGGCCGGAGCTGGCGACGTTGGAGGCCAGTGCGGCCAGCTCCGGGCAGGCGGCGTTCAGCGGCAGCTCGGAGACGTTGCGGCTGAGCGAGACCCGGAAGTCGTTCAGCGCGGTGTCCTGGGCGCGCTTGAGCACCGCGTCGCGGTTCAGCCAGTACGCGATGCCGGAGGCCGAGACGGCGGCGAGCAGCGCGACCGCCGCGAACACCGCGATCAGCCGGACCCGCAGGGAGCGCAGCCGGCGCCACCGGGCCGCCGGGAAGCGCCGGGCAGTCGTCTGATGGTCAGTCACAGGAGCCTGTCGTGATGCGGGCGGTCAGGAGTCGGACGGGTCGGGCCGGACGGGTCGGGCCGGGTCGGTCGGCGCCGGTCAGGCCGGCGGGTCCAGCCGGTAGCCGACCCCGCGCACGGTGCGGATCAGGGTCGGCGCGGACGGCACGTCCTCGACCTTGGCCCGGAGCCGCTGCACGCAGGCGTCCACCAGGCGGGAGTCGCCCAGGTAGTCGTGCTCCCAGACCAGCCGCAGCAGCTGCTGGCGGGAGAGCGCCTGCCCGGGGCGCCGGCTGAGCTCCAGCAGCAGCCGCAGCTCGGTCGGGGTGAGCTGGAGGTCCTGCCCGTCCTTGGTGACGGTCATCGCGGCCCGGTCGATCACCACGCTGCCGTACGCGGAGGAGTCGGAGCTCTCCCGCTCGCCGCGGCGCAGCACCGCCCGGATCCTGGCATCCAGCACGCGCGGCTGCACCGGCTTCACCACGTAGTCGTCCGCGCCGGACTCCAGGCCGACCACCACGTCGATGTCGTCCGAGCGGGCGGTCAGCAGGATGATCGGCAGCTGGTCGGTGCGGCGGATCCGGCGGCAGACCTCGAAGCCGTCGATTCCGGGCAGCATCACGTCCAGGACGATCAGGTCGGGCCGCTGCTCCTTGAAGAGCCTCAGGCCGTCCTCGCCGGAGGCGGCGGTGGCCACGCGGTGGCCCTGGCGGGTGAGAGCGAGTTCGAGGCCGGTCCGGATGGCGTCGTCGTCCTCGATCAATAGGAGGAAAGGCACGGCCCCATTTTGGCCCACCCGCAGCCCCGAATCACCCCCCGGGCCGATCACGTCCCGCACGGGAACCGGAAGCACCGCCACCGGCGTCCGGTTCGGAGGGAGGCGGACCGGGACGAAAGGCCCCCGCCTGTGACACCCCTGTGACAGTCGGCGGACAGCGCCATCACAACCGGCGGGCAGGATTTTCCATGTCGCCGCAGGACAGCGGGCCGAAGAGGCCGGCTGGAGGGCGGCTACCGGAACCGCTCGTACCGACCCAGGGGGCGCACGATGAACGCC
Organism: Kitasatospora xanthocidica; assembly: GCF_014656195.1. Lineage (GTDB taxonomy): Bacteria > Actinomycetota > Actinomycetes > Streptomycetales > Streptomycetaceae > Kitasatospora > Kitasatospora xanthocidica. The sequence goes on from NZ_BNBY01000006.1 coordinate 393,935, forward strand.
ACGCTTCAGACCCGGACCAACCCGGCTGTCCGCACCGCGCGTTCGTCAGCCACCGCCCACCGGACCCGCTACGAGGTCAGGACCGACGAGAACTCCGGTGCCGTGACCGTACGGGGGTGCGCGCACAGCACCGGTGGAAACCCTGCCGCTCACCGGGTGAGCGGAGGCGGCAGGACGGGGGAGCTGTACGGGATCGGCCGGCTGGGGAGTTCGGCCGACTCCGCCAGCACCCTCACGCTGCGGGGGATCCTCCCCGTGCGCGGTGAGGGCAAGGACACCCCGGGGGGGAACCGGGGGACCGGGGGGAACGGTCTGCGCGCGGTCGGTTCGGGGGAACCGTCCGGGCGCGAGGCCGCCGGTGCGACGCTGCTGCGGCTGAACCCCGCGGCGGCCCGCACCACCGAGGCCGGACAGGGAGGCGCGCAGGGGGAGCACTCGGCCGCCGCGGAGGACCACATCACGGAGTTCACCGCGTACGTGCGCGAGCGCCGCGCCTCCCTGTACGCCACGGCCTACCACCTCACCGGTGACCGCTACGAGGCCGAGGACCTGCTGCAGAGCGCGCTCTTCAGCACCTACCGGGCCTGGGGCCGGATCACCGACAAGGCCGCGGTCGGGGGCTACCTCCGCCGCACCATGACCAACCTGCACATCTCCGCCTGGCGGCGCCGCAAGGTCAACGAGTACCCGACCGAGGAGCTGCCGGAGACGGCCGGCGACACCGACGCGATGGGCGGCACCGAGCTGCGCACCGTGCTCTGGCAGGCGCTGGCGAAGCTGCCGGAGAACCAGCGGACCATGCTGGTGCTGCGGTACTACGAGGGCAAGACCGACCCGGAGATCGCCGACGTGCTGGGGATCAGCGTCGGCACGGTCAAGAGCAGCATCTGGCGCGCCCTGCGCCGGCTGCGCGACGACGAGCACCTGAACAAGTCGGGCGACACCGTCCGGGCGTTCGGCGAGCTGGTCGCGTAACGCGGCCGGACGGCGCGCGGGCGAGGACTCCCGTCGGGGGACGGGAAGCGGACGGTCACGGTCCGGGGGCAGCGGCTCGGGGGAGCATGCCCGTGGGGGAGCCGAGGATCGTTCGGGAAGGCGACGGGCCCGGTGCGGGGGAGACGCACCGGGCCCGTCGTCGTGCCGTGCCGGAGCCGTGCCGGAGCCGCGGCGGCTCGGGCCGACGGGGGATCAGGCCGCGGAGAGCTCCGTCGAGCGGGACGCGGCGCGGATCCGCCGCTCGGCCTCCGGGCCGGCGCACGCGTACGAGCCGAGCTCGACCTGCCGCCCGACGATGGACCGCTCGGCCCGCATCAGCCGCAGGCCCCGGCGCAGCAGCACCGGCAGCGACTTGCGGCCCTCCCGGACGTCCCGGCGCAGCCGGCGCCAGGCCGTGGTGAGCGCGCCGTTGCGCAGGCACAGGGCGTCGCCGAGCAGGCCCTCCGCGGCGCACTCGGCGGTGATCTCGGCGGCGAAGATGCCCTCCGCGATGAACGCGTCGGCGCCGTCCAGCTCCAGGGTGCGGGTGCCGATCCGGCCGTTGTCCGGGATGGAGTACACCGGGACGTCCGCGCGGCCGCACTCGTGCAGGGCGCGGATGGCGGCGACGGCCTGGTCGCGGTGCCAGGCCAGCGGGGTGTCCCAGTCGACGGCGCCGTCCGGCAGCCGCGGCAGCGTGGGGTCGTCCCCGTCCTTGTAGAAGTCGTCGAGCTGGAGCACCGGCAGGCCGCTGCGCTCGGCGAGCGAGGACTTCCCCGACCCGGAGGGCCCGGAGAGCAGGATCACCCGGGCGCGCGCGGCCGGTGCGGGGTTCATGGGGGAGTCACTCACGGGACACCAGTCTGACGCATCCGGGCCCGATGCCGAAACCGTTCGGCACGACTTCGGCGGTGACTCAGGCCACCTGCCGCGAGCGGGGGTCGGCGAGGGCGACATGGACCATCGGGAGGTAGCGGCTGTCCACCTGGAGGTGGACCGGCTGCTCGGCGCCGGGCGGCAGGTAGGCGGTGGCGGCCCAGTCCTGGCTGTGCCAGGTGTCGGGCTCGGGCTCGTGGAAGGTGCCCCCGGCGGGCAGGTCGAGCCGGTCGGTGCCGCGGGCGCGGAAGGCCGCGGCCCGGGCGCCCGGCGTGATGTGCAGGCTGCCGTTGACGTACTCCGGCCGCGGCCCGGACCGGGCGGAGCAGGGAATCCGCACCGGACGGCCGGCGGCCAGCCTGCGCCGGGTGCGGGCCACGTGCCACCTGCGGTGGAAGCCGTCCGCGAACAGTGCGATCAGCTCGCCGATGAACTCGCCCATGCGTCCCCCTCGATCGTCCCCGTCTCCGTCTCCGGCGATTCTGGCCCGGCCGGGCGGGCCCGCGGGATCGTCGAAAGTCGGCGGCGGGGGTGACGAAAGTCGACGGAACGCGGCCGGGGCGGAACGCACCGGAACGCCGACGGACCCGCGCCAGGGGGGGAGAGGCGCGGGTCCGTCCAATGACCGTCCGGGCCCTGGGGGGGAGAGGGCACTGGGGACGGCCAGCTTGTGGAGTTGTGACTGCCGTTCCGCCGGGCGGAACGGGTGGAGCGGTGGAGCTTCGGCGGGTCAGATACCCATCGGGTGCCAGACCGTCTTCGTCTCCAGGAACGAGAGTAGCCGGTCCGTACCGGGCGCATTCGTCCAGTCCTGGGCGAACGGGTCCAGCTCCGGACGGACCACCCTCTTCAGGGTATCCGCGGCGGCCGCTTCCAGCGCCTGCGCCGCGCCGGGGCCGTCGGCGGCGATGGCACCGGTGAGGTCCACCGCGTTGACGTCCTGGTGCGAGGCCAGGGTGGGGGCGATGTCCGCGGTCCGGCCCGAGAGGATGTTGACCACGCCGCCCGGGACGTCCGAGGTGGCGAGCACCTCGCCCAGCGACAGCGCGGGCAGCGGGGCGTCCGCGGCGGCCGCGACCACGACCGTGTTGCCGGTGGCGATCGCCGGGGCGATCACCGAGACCAGGCCGAGCAGCGAGTGCCCGTACCCGGCCTGCGGGGCGACGATCCCGACCACGCCGGTCGGCTCCGGGGTCGACAGGTTGAAGTACGGACCGGCGACCGGGTTGGCGCCGCCCGCGATCTGGGCGACCTTGTCCGTCCAGCCCGCGTACCAGACCCAGCGGTCGATCGCGGCGTCCACCAGCGCGGCGGCCTTCTTCGGGCCGACGCCCTCGGAGAGCGCCACCTCGGCGGCGAACTGCTCGCGTCGGCCCTGCAGCATCTCGGCCACCCGGTACAGCACCTGGCCGCGGTTGTACGCGGTGGTGCCGGCCCAGCCCTTGACCGCGGCGCGGGCGGCCACGACGGCGTCCCGGGCGTCCTTGCGGGTGCCCAGCGGGGCGTTGGCGAGCCACTCGCCCTTTGAGTCGGTCACCTCGTACACCCGCCCGCTCTCGGAGCGCGGGAACTTCCCGCCGACGTACAGCTTGTAGGTCTTGAGGACGTCAAGACGCGCGAAGGTCGTGTCAGACATCGAGGTAGGCCTCCAGACCGTGGCGGCCACCCTCGCGGCCGTAACCCGACTCCTTGTAGCCGCCGAACGGCGAGGTCGGGTCGAACTTGTTGAAGGTGTTGGCCCAGACCACGCCGGCCTTGAGCCGGTTGGCCGTCCAGAGGATGCGCGAGCCCTTCTCCGTCCAGATGCCGGCGGAGAGGCCGAACGGGGTGTTGTTGGCCTTCTGGACCGCCTCGTCGGGGGTGCGGAAGGTCAGCACCGACAGCACCGGGCCGAAGATCTCCTCCTGGGCGATCCGGTGGGCCTGGCTGACGCCGGTGAAGATGGTCGGCTTGAACCAGAAGCCGGTGCCCGGGAGCTCGCACTCGGGGGACCAGCGGTCCGCGCCCTCGGCCTCGCCTGCGTCGGTCAGCTCGGTGATCCGGGCCAGCTGGGCGGCCGAGTTGATGGCGCCGATGTCGGTGTTCTTGTCCAGCGGGTCGCCGACCCGCAGGGTGGACATCCGGCGCTTCAGGGCGTCCAGCAGCTCGTCCTGGACCGACTCCTGCACCAGCAGGCGCGAGCCCGCGCAGCAGACGTGGCCCTGGTTGAAGAAGATGCCGTTGACGATGCCCTCGACCGCCTGGTCGATCGGCGCGTCGTCGAAGACGATGTTCGCGGCCTTGCCGCCCAGCTCCAGCGACAGCTTCTTGCGGCTGCCGGCCAGCTGCTTGGCGATCGCCCGGCCGACCGGGGTGGAGCCGGTGAAGGCCACCTTGTTGACGTCCGGGTGCGCGGTCAGCGCGGCGCCGGTGCGGCCGTCGCCGGTGACGATGTTGACGACGCCCTTCGGCAGACCGGCCTGGCGGCAGATCTCGGCGAAGCGCAGCGCGGTCAGCGGGGTGGTCTCGGCCGGCTTCAGGACGACCGTGTTGCCGGTCGCCAGCGCGGGCGCGATCTTCCAGGCCAGCATCATCAGCGGGAAGTTCCACGGGATGACCTGGCCGGCCACGCCCAGCGGGCGCGGGTTGGCGCCGAAGCCCGCGTAGTCCAGCTTGTCCGCCCAGCCCGCGTAGTAGAAGAACCACGCGGCGACGGTCGGGATGTCGAAGTCGCGGGTCTCGCGGATCGGCTTGCCGTTGTCGATCGACTCCAGCACGGCCAGCTCGCGGCCGCGCTCCTGGATGATCCGGGCGATCCGGAACAGGTACTTGGCGCGCTCGCTGCCCGGCAGCGTCGACCAGTCGGCGAAGGCCTTGCGGGCGGCGGCGACGGCGCGGTCGACGTCCTCGTCGGTGCCCTGGGCGAACTCGGCGAGCACCTGCTCGGTGGCCGGGTTGACCGTCTTCAGCGCCTCGCTGCCGGAGGAGTCGACGAACTCGCCGCCGATGAAGTGGCCGTACGAGGACGCGATGTCGCCCGCGGCGGCGGGGGACTCGGGGGCGGGCGCGTACGTGAAGAGGCCTCCGGCGGGCTTGGCCGCGGGCTCCTCGATGTTCTTCTTCTTGGCCATGGTGATCAGTCCACCGTCACGTAGTCGGGGCCGGAGTAGCGGCCGGTGGCCAGCTTCTGGCGCTGCATCAGCAGGTCGTTGAGCAGGCTGGACGCGCCGAAGCGGAACCAGTGCGGGGAGAGCCAGTCGTCGCCCAGGGTCTCGTTGACCATCACCAGGTACTTCATGGCGTCCTTGGTGGTCTTGATGCCACCGGCGGGCTTCACGCCGATCTGGACGCCGGTCGCCGCGCGGAAGTCGCGGACCGCCTCCAGCATCAGCAGGGTGACCGGCGGGGTCGCGTTGACGGCGACCTTGCCGGTCGAGGTCTTGATGAAGTCGGCGCCGGCCAGCATCGCCAGCCAGGAGACCCGGCGGACGTTGTCGTAGGTCTGCAGCTCGCCGGTCTCGAAGATCACCTTGAGGTGGGCGTAGCTGCCGTCGGGGCGCTTGCACGCCTCCTTGACGGCGACGATCTCGTTGTAGACGTCGAAGTAGCGGCCGGACAGGAAGGCACCGCGGTCGATCACCATGTCGATCTCGTCGGCGCCCGCGGCCACCGCGTCGGCGGTGTCGGCGAGCTTGACCGGGAGGGCCGCGCGGCCGGCCGGGAAGGCGGTGGCCACCGAGGCGACCTGGATGTCGGTGCCCTTCAGGGCGTCCTTGGCGGTGGCGACCATGTCCGGGTAGACGCAGATCGCGGCGACACGGGGGGTGGTCGGGTCGGTCGGGTCGGGGGTCCTGCCCTTGGCGCACAGTGCGCGCACCTTGCCGACCGTGTCCGCGCCTTCCAGCGTGGTCAGGTCGATCATCGAGATGGCCAGGTCGATGGCGTACGCCTTCGCCGTGGTCTTGATGGAGCGGGTACCGAGAGCGGCGGCACGCGCCTCCAGGCCGACCTGGTCGACGCCGGGCAGGCCGTGCAGAAAGCGGCGGAGCGAGGCCTCGGACGCCGCAACGTCCTGAAGGCCGCTGCCCGCAACGCCGGGGGCATTGGCTGCAACAGTGGACATAGTCACCAGACCAGCATATCTACGCGCGTAGTGGGCCGCCAGGGCACCCGCCTTTCGTGGCCGGACCGAGACCTCGGGGTGAGGGCCATGGGGCAGAATCGACGCCATGACCGATTCCGACGGCAAGCCCACCCCGGGCCCGGCCGCCCCTGGCGGGGACCCCGAGTACGCGGACCGCGTGTACCGCTCCGTCCCCGGCGTGATCTCCGGCGTGTTCCTGCTGGCCGTCGCCGCCTGGCTGATCGGCGACGCGGTGGTGACCGGCACCGGGAAGACCCCGTACGTCGCGCTCGCCGCGGCGCCGGTGTTCGCCTTCCCGGTGATCGCCTACACGCTGCGCCCGGTGGTGCGCGCCTCAGCCGACCGACTGGTGGTGCGCAACCCGTGGCGGACCGTCACCGCGCCGTGGGCCTCGGTGGACGCGCTGCGCGCCGGCTACTCGGTCGAACTCCTCGCCGGCGGCAAGAAGTACCAGGTCTGGGCGGTCCCGGTGTCGCTGCGCCAGCGCAAGCGCGCCAACCGGGCGCGGAGCCGGAGCAACGCCGAGCACGCCTCCCGCACCGGGCTGGGGATGGGCCTCGCGGCCCGGACCAACCCGGTCGTCCAGGGCTCCTCGGACCCCACCCGGGCCTGGTCCGACCAGGTGACCGAGGTGCTGACGAGGACGGCCGAGCGCAACGCCGGGCGCCCCGAGGCGGCCGGCCCGGTCGTGGTGCGCTGGTGCTGGTGGGTGATCGCCCCCGCGCTGGCCGGTCTGATCGCCCTGATCGCGGTCATCGCCGCCTGAGACCCGTGACGTGATCGGTGGCCCGCCGGACTCCCCGGCGGGCCACCGTCGTGTTCGGCGCGGGAAGCGGCGGGTCAGTGCCCCAGCTGGGCGGCCAGGAGATCGATGGCCTTCTTCGCGTGGGCCAGGCCGGCTCCGGTCCGCTCGCGGTAGGCCTTGATCGCGTGGATCTGCTTGCCGCGCCGCACGTACTCGACCACCTCCGGCATCGTGCGGGGGTCGAGGGACGCCACGGCCGGGGGCAGGCCTTCGGGGCGGGGGTAGGGGATGCCGAAGTGGCTGATGACGGCGTCGAGCTTGGCCTCGATCGCCGCGAGGCGCTGCTCGGTGCTCACCTGGTCGGAGTAGTCCATGGGCCGAGCCTATGACAGCCGGCCGGCCCGGACACGGCACGAGCGCCCCCCAGGCGGGAGGCGCTCGTGCGACCGGCGGACGAAGCGTCAGCCGTCGATGCCGGCGGCCGCGGCGAGGTCCCGCTTGACGGTGGCCAGGAGCTCGGCGGCGCGGTCGCGGGTGGCGGCCAGGTCGGCGGCCGAGGCGACCGGCAGGACGACCTCCAGGTAGCACTTGAGCTTGGGCTCGGTGCCGGAGGGGCGGACCACGATGCGGGCCGAGCGGACGGCCTCGCCGGCCAGGTAGTAGCGCAGGCCGTCGGTGGGCGGCAGCTCGGCGGAGCCGGCCGCGAGGTCGTCGGCGCGGGTGACGGTCAGGCCGGCCAGGACGGTCGGGGGCTGCTCGCGCAGGCGGCGCATGGCGTCGGCGATCAGCGAGAGGTCCTGCACCCGGACGGAGAGCTGGTCGGTGGCGTGCAGGCCGTGCTCCAGCGCCAGGTCGTCCAGCAGGTCGGAGAGGGTGCGGCCGGACTTCTTGAGGGTGGCGGCGAGCTCGGCGACCAGCAGGGCGGCGGTGATGCCGTCCTTGTCCCGGACGCCCTCCGGGTCGACGCAGTAGCCGAGCGCCTCCTCGTAGCCGTAGCGCAGGCCCTCGGCGCGGGAGATCCACTTGAAGCCGGTCAGCGTCTCGGCGTAGCCCAGGCCCGCCGCCTCGGCGATCCGGCCGAGCAGGGTGGCGGAGACGATGGTGGTGGCGAAGGTGCCCTCGGCCTTCTTCGCGACCAGGGCCGAGCCGAGCAGCGCACCGACCTCGTCACCGCGCAGCATCCGCCAGCCGGAGGTGCCGTTGCCGCTGCCGGCCGCGTTGCCGTTGGTGGGGACGGCCACCGCGCAGCGGTCGGCGTCCGGGTCGTTGGCGATCACGATGTCCGGGCCGACCGAGGCGGCGGTGCGGAAGGCGAGGTCCATCGCCCCCGGCTCCTCCGGGTTGGGGAAGGCCACGGTCGGGAAGTCCGGGTCGGGCTCGGCCTGCTCGGCGACCACGGTCGGCGCGGGGAAGCCGGCCCGGCGGAAGGCGGCGACCAGGGTGTCGCGGCCGACGCCGTGCATCGGGGTGTAGACGACGTCGAGCTCGCGCGGGCTGTGCGGGTCCACGATGGACACGGCGCGGGCGAGGTAGGCCTCGACCACGTCCTCGCCGAGCACCTCCCAGCCGTCCTCGGCGCGCGGGACCTCGTCCAGCGAGCCGATCGCGTCGATCTCGGCGGCGATCCCGGCGTCGGCCGGCGGGACGATCTGCGAGCCGTCGCCCAGGTAGACCTTGTAGCCGTTGTCCTGCGGCGGGTTGTGGCTGGCGGTGACGGTGACGCCGGCGGCCGCGCCCAGGTGGCGCACGGCGAAGGCGAGCACCGGGGTGGGCAGCGGGCGCGGCAGCAGCGCGGCGCGCAGGCCGGCGCCGACCACCACGGCGGCGGTGTCGCGGGCGAAGTCGTACGACTTGTGGCGGGCGTCGTACCCGATGACGACCAGGTCGCCCAGGCCCTGCTGCTTGACGTACGCGACCAGGCCGGCGGCGGCCCGGATCACCACGGAGCGGTTCATCCGCATCGGGCCGGCGCCGATCTCGCCGCGCAGGCCGGCGGTGCCGAACTGGAGCCGGTCGGCGAAGCGCTCGGCCAGCTCGGACCAGGCGATCTTGCTGTCCGACTCGGCCTGCGGGCCCTCGGCCCTGGCCAGCAGGGCGGTGAGCTCCTCACGGGTCTGCGGGTCGGGGTCCTCGGCCAGCCAGGTCCGGGCCCGGGCGAGGAGGTCGGTGGTGGGTGCCTGCGTCATGCCAGCTCCATCGGGAGTGCGTCGGTGTGTCGGCCGGAGGGTTCGCTGAGACCGGGGAATCGCTGAGACCGGGGGTTCGCCGGAACCGGGGTCCGCCGGGACGAGGGTTCCGCCGGGAAGGGGTCGGGCACGCGGACGGGGCCCACGGGACGGTGTGATCAGCGGATCACGCCGCCCCGTGGGCCCCGTCACTCATGCATTCTGCGCCTGGTGGGCGTCAGATCCGCTCAAGGACCTTCGCCAGCAGCTCGCCCATGCGCTCGGCGGAGGCCTTGCCGGCCTCCAGCACCTCTTCGTGGTTGAGCGGCTCGCCGGTCATGCCGGCGGCCAGGTTGGTGACCAGCGAGATGCCGAGCACCTCGGAGCCGGCCTCGCGGGCGGCGATGGCCTCCAGCGTGGTGGACATGCCGACCAGCTCGCCGCCGATCACCCGGGCCATGTTGACCTCGGCCGGGGTCTCGTAGTGCGGGCCGCGGAACTGCACGTAGACGGCCTCGTCCAGGGACGGGTCGACCTCGTGGCAGAGCGCGCGCAGCCGCTTGGAGTACAGGTCGGTGAGGTCGACGAAGTTCGCGCCGACGATCGGGGAGTCCGCCGTCAGGTTGATGTGGTCGCTGATCAGCACCGGCTGGCCGGGGGTCCAGCCCTGGCGCAGACCGCCACAGCCGTTGGTCAGCACGATGATGCCGCAGCCGGCCGCGGCGGCGGTGCGCACGCCGTGGACGACGGTGGCCACGCCGTGGCCCTCGTAGTAGTGGTTCCGGCCGAGGAAGATCAGGGCGCGCTTGTCGCCGATCTTCACCGAGCGGATCTTGCCGGCGTGGCCGGCGACGGCGGGGGCGGGGAAGCCCGGGAGGTCGGTGACCGGGAACTCGGCCACGGTCTCGCCCAGGGCGTCGGCGGCCGGCACCCAGCCGGAGCCCATCACCAGGGCGACGTCGTGCCGCTCGGCACCGGTCAGCTCGCGCAGGCGCTCGGCGGCGGCCTGGGCGGCGGCGTAGGGGTCGGCGGAGACGACCGACTGAGGAGAAGCGTTCACGGGTCCGAGGATAGACGGGAATCGACTACGCGCGTAGAAAATCCAGCGCGGCGTGCCGGATCGTTACCCGGTTGACCCGAAAGCACAGCTCGGTGGCGCTTTCCGGGTGACCCGCCTTGTCGATTTCCACACACCCGCGGTTCTACACCCCGGCGTTCCACACCCCCGGGGTTCCACACCTCCGGGACGCGCACGGACCACGGACGGCTCAGAGCCGCTTCGCGCTGCGCAGCCCCTTCGCGTACATGCCGTTGTCGTCCAGCCGTGCCGTGCCGCCCTTGTCGCCGAAGGTCGGGCCGTCCGCCTCCTCCCGGCTGGAGATGTACCGGGGGTGGCCGTCGGTGTCCAGGCCCAGGAAGATGCCGGTGTGGTCGAGCCGGGCGCCGGTGCGGGCGTCGATCTCGAAGAACACCAGGTCGCCGGGTTGCAGCGGGTCGATCGAGGCCGGGCGCAGGGTGGTGTCGGAGCCGGCGGCGGTGGTCAGCGGGATCACCGGGACGCCGGGGCCGAGCCGGGCCAGGCCGTTGGCGGTGCGCGGCAGACCGGGGCCGGCCGCGTCCTTGGAGAGCAGCGGGTAGCCGGAGCGGTAGCCGTACACCATCCGGACGAAGCCCGAGCAGTCGAAGGCGCCGTAGCGGGCCTTGTCGGGCTGCCGGGTCACCTTGTCGGCGAAGGTGTACGGAACGCCGAGGTAGTCGAAGAAGTCGGTCTGCTCCAGCCGCAGGTCGTTGCCGGCCGAACCGTTGGGGTTGAGCGGGCCGAAGGAGGCGTCGCCCTTGAAGCGCACGCCCTTGGCGTCCTTCTCGGCGGGCGCGCCGGCCACGTACTGGCCGGCCGCCGCCAGGACGTCGTCGGCGGTGGAGCCCAGCGACTGCTGGAACCAGGTGCGGAACCAGCCCTCCTGCTCGGCGCCCGGCTTCCAGGGCTGCGGCATCAGCCGGACCCAGCTGTCGGTCACCACGGTGGCGGTGGTGGTGCCCGGCTCGGCGAAGGTGCGGCTGGGGCCGGCCAGGACGGCGGTGCGGGCGTTGTCGGTCAGCGTGGCGACCACGCCGCCGCGGGCGTCCCGGACCACCGTGCGGTCCGGCCCGGCCAGCCGCTCGTAGCGGTACCGGGCGGGCGCGGCGGCGGCCGCGGCCGTGGCCGAGTCGGGCGCGGCGGCAGCGGTGATCAGCGGCGCCGAACTGCCGGCCGCGGGCTGCCGGTCGCGGTCCCGCAGCTGCACGGTGAGGTAGCCGCTGGCGGCCAGCAGGGTCACGGCGAGGCCGCCGCTGAGCAGGGACTTGCGGGTCACTGGCATGGGGGTTCCCGTCGGGATCAGGTGCCGGGCAGGGCGCCGAGCAGGACGCCGGCGGTGAGGACGACGTAGTTGGCGAGCGTCACCGTGCTGGTGGCCATCAGGGTGGCCGCCCGGGGCTGGCGGACCAGCTGGTAGGCGATCAGGCCGGGGACGATGAAGCCGAGCGTCTGGTTGGCGTACAGGGTGGGCAGCTCGCGCTGCAGGACCAGCATCACGGTGGCCTGCAGCAGCACCCCGATCAGCACCACGGCGGCGAACAGCCGCTTGCCGTACAGGATCACCAGCTTCTGGACCACCCGGATGGCGAGGTAGGTCAGCACCGTCACGCCGATCACGATGGCCACCCGCTGGAGCGACTCGACCAGGGTGAGGGCCAGCCAGCCGGGGGTGATCATGCCGCCGGGGGAGAGGTTGGTGGTCAGGTAGCAGACCAGCGAGAAGACCAGGCCGAGCGCGATGCCGATGGCGGCGATCTCGGGGGTGAGCTCGGTGGGGATCACGGCTGGTCTCCGTAGGGGGCGGCGGTGCGGTGGTGGGGGTCGTACCAGGACTCGGGGAGCGGCTCGGGGCGGTACACGGGCTCGGGGCGGTACACGGGCTCGGCGTACGGGGCCTGCGCGGCGTACGGTGTCGGCTCCGCGTACCGGGCCGGCTCGGGGTACGGCACCGCCTCGGCGTAGTACCCGGGCCAGGGGTGGTCCTCCGGCTCCGGGTAGAGCGGCTCGGGCTCGTGGTACGCGTACTCGGGCGTCTCCGGCGCGTCCGCGGCCTCGTCGGGTTCGAGCCGGGCGAGCTCCTCCAGGAACAGCTCGCCCTGGCCGTGGATGTTGCCGACGGCCACCAGCGAGGAGTCCGGCCCGAGTTCGGCCAGCAGCTCGGCGGTGAGCCGTGCCGGGTCGCGCTTGTCGCCGCCGAGGTCGACCACCCGGCCCGGCCAGCCGGCCGGGATGCCGTCGCGGGCGCTCTTGGTGGGGTGGCCGATCAGGAAGACCGTGTCGGGGTCGAGGTCCGGGACGATCTGGCCCATCTGGCCGTTGCGCTCGACCCGGTCCGGGCGGCAGTTGACCACCACGCTGAGCGGGCGGTGGATCGCGCCGAGGTCCTCCAGCTGGCGGACGTTCATCAGCGTGGACTCGGGGTCGTTGGCGGCGAAGACGTTGGCGAAGCGCAGCCGCTTGCCGTCCTCGGTGCGGTAGCGCTCGACCGAGAGCACGCCCGGGTCCGGCGGGGCCGCCCACATGCCCCGCAGCGCGGTCTCCCGCTCCACGCCGAGGAGTTCGGCGACGGCGAGGGCGATCGCGACGTTCTCCTTGAAGGTGAACCAGCTGAACCCGCGCAGCTCCTCGTCGGTGACCGTCTCCGGGTCCACCACGATCAGCCGGCAGTCCCGCTTCGCCGCCTCCGCGCGCAGGATGTGGGCGCGCTCCCGCTCGGCGGTGACGCACACCCCGCCGACCGGCATCGAACGGGACAGCGAGCGGGCGACGTCGTCCAGGGTCGGGCCCATCTCGGCCAGGTGGTCCTCGCGGACGTTGCACAGCACGCCGACGGTGGAGCGGATCAGCTTGGTCTGGTTGACCTCCTGGAGCGCCGGCATGACGGCCATGCACTCGATCACCAGGGCGTCCGGCCGGTAGGTGGCGGCGCGGCGGACGATGCCGATCTGCTCCACCACGTTGGCGATGCCGAACTTGCGGTAGACCGGCTCCTCGGTGGCGTCGGGGTGGATGAACCGGGCCGCGGTGCCGGTGGTCTTGGCGACCGTCACCAGCCCGCCGCCGCGCAGCGCGCCCGCGCACAGCCGGGTGATCGAGCTCTTGCCGCGGATGCCGTTGACCAGGACCCGGGTCGGGATCTGCTCCAGCGCGGTGAAGTGCCGGCGCTGCTCGACGATGCCGGCCACCAGCAGCACGGTGCAGCACACCAGCAGCACGACGTAGAGGAAGAGCACGGGAAGTCCTTCGGGCGGGGCTCAGCGGGTGGCGGCGGCGGAATCAGTGGCGGAGGTGGAGGCGGCGGCGGTGGGGGTGCGGCGCACGGCGCGCTCGGCGAGGTCGGCGCGCACCAGCTCCTGGCGGATCAGCTCCAGGCTGCGGGCGACGGCGCCGACCTCGTCGTGGTGGACGGGGTAGAGCACGGTGCGGCGGTCCCCGGCGGCCAGCGCCTCGGCGCTCGCGGCGAGGCGGCGCAGCGGCAGGCCGACGGCGATGTACAGCCAGCCGAGGCAGAGCGCGGCGGCGGCCAGGCCGAGCATGCCGGCCAGGACCGCGCGCCGGTCGGCCCGGTTCTGGTCGAGGTGCAGCCAGGCCACCGGGTGGTCGGTGACCACGGACCAGCCGAGCTTGGCGACGCTGCCGTTGCCGCCGAGCGGGGCGGCGGCGAGCAGGGCCGGGTCGCCGCCGTCGCGGAGCACGTCGGCGGCGGCGGACTTCTTGGCGTCGGTGAGGATCTTCCGGGCCCGGCCGTCCGGCAGGTCGCCGAAGGAGCTGTAGCCCTCGTTGGCGGCGAGCACCCGCTGCCGGTCGTCGACCAGCCAGACCCGGCCGAGGCCCGGCCGGACCAGCAGGCCGCCGAGGAAGTCGGTCTTGAACTCGCCCACCAGGACCGGCCCCTTGGCCTCCTGGGCGCCCTCCGCCTCGGCGTCGGGCGGGGCGGCGGTCAGGGCCGCGCGGGCGGCGATCCGGGGCTCCTTGCCGGAGCTGTTGAGCAGCAGCACGCCGCTCGGGCCGAGGGCCTCCGGGCCGGTGCGGTGCGGGGAGTCGCCGGCGTGGGCGAGCACCGCGCCGTCGGCGCCGAGGACGTAGAGCGAGCGGTAGCGGTCGTGCTCGGCGAGGGTGTCGCGCAGCAGGTTCTCGGCCTTGCCGACGGAGGCGTCGGTGAGCGAGGGGGCGAGTGAACGCAGGTCCGCGTAGCCCTCGTTGAGCGCCTGGCGGACCCGGTCGGCGGCGGTGTCGGTGCGGTCGCGCTGGCCGGCCACGACCTGGCCGGGCACCCGTACGGTCGGGTCGTTGCCGCCGAGGAACAGCAGCGGGCCGGACCAGCCGAGCACCAGGACGGCGCAGAGCGCGAGCGGCAGCGCGGTGCCGGGGCGGCGCCGGCGGGCGGGGGCCGCGGCCGGCGGACGGGCCGGGTCGAGGAGCTGGCGGCGCAGCTCCTCCAGGGCGCGGGCGATCCGGGCGGGCTCGCCGCGCTTCGGGCCCCGCACCCGGTCCGTCAAACGGTCGCCGCGGGTGAGTCGGCGGGACTCCAGGAAGAGGGCCAGCAGCGGGCGTTGCAGGCCGCGGTTCAGGTACCAGGCGAGCAGCAGGGCCAGCGCGAGCAGGGCACCGGCGGCGGCCAGGCCGAGCATCGGGTGGCGCAGGTTGCCGGGCTTGCCGTCGACGGTGCTGGTGGAGACCACGGTCAGGCCGAGCGGGGCGGCCTGGTCGTGCCCGCCGGGGGCGGCGACGGCGGCCCAGCCGGCGACCCGGCGCAGGCCCTTGTCGTCCGGGGTGCCGGCCAGGCTGCCGGAGGCCGTCTCGCCGGGCGCCGGGCGCTGCCGGGCGGCGCGCTCGCGGGCGGTGGTGACCACCGTGCGGTCGCCCTCGGCGGTGAGCTCGGCGCCGGTGGTGTCCAGGACGGCGCCGGCGGCGTCGAGGACCTGGATGGTCTGTTCCTTGCGGGTGGCGATGCCGGGCAGCCGCAGGTTGTCGGAGGCGACCAGCAGGGCGCGGCCGTCGGCCTTGGTGGAGACCAGCGCGAAGGTGAGCAGCCGGGTGCCGGCGGCGGAGGGCACCAGGACGGGGGCGGGCGCGGTGTCGGTGACCTTGGTGAGGTCCAGGCCGGCCAGCGGGACGGTCTCGCCGCGGGCGGCCAGCAGCCGGCCGGTGTCGGGACGGACGACCACGGTGCCGCGCCACTTGCGGTACGCCTGGCCGAGCGCGGTGAGGACGGCGGCGGGCTCGGCGGGCGCGTTCTCGTAGCGGGCGGCGGCCCGGCGCAGGTCGGTGGCGCTCTCGTGCAGTCCGGCGCGCAGCGAGGCGGCGGTGTCCTCGGCGGCGTACTGGTGGGACTCGCGGACGGCCTGCGGGGTGTCGTCGACGCGCAGTCCGCCGACGGCCAGGGCGGTGATCGCGGCGACCGCGAGCAGCAGGACCAGCAGCAGCGCGATGGGCGGGCGGATGCCTCCGAGCAGCGGCATGTCGGCCCGACGGCGGTAGCGGTGCTGCCGCGGCGGGGTCGGTGCCGTGCTCACGAGGGGCCTCGTTCTCCTCCGGGCTCACCGTGCCGGCTTCGGGAGGGCGACGCGGCCGTCCCGGTCAAGCGATGATCAAGAAAGGGTCAAGCCGGACCAGCGTACGAAGAGGTTTCGAAAAAGTTGTCACATATCGGTTGCGATCAGGTGCCGCTTGGGTGTCGATTCGCCTCTCCTCGGCATGGATCATGGCGCCACCGGCAGGCACGGTAGGTTCGACCGCCATGGAGACTCGGGGTTCGCGACGCTCGCCACTGCTGCCGGTGGCGGTGCTGCTGGTGCTGGCGGCGCTCGCGGGGGCGCTGACCCTCGCCGCGCGCGGCCGGGCCGAGCGGCCGCGGGTGGTCCCGGCGACCTCCTCCGGCCCGGCCCCGGTGGACCTGGCGGCCCGGGTCGACGACTACACGGCCGACTTCGCGGCGGGCGGCCCGTACACCGGGCCGGACGCGACGCAGCGCCGGGCGGTGGCCGACGGCGTGCTCGGCGCGCTGGACGGGCAGCCCGAGCAGGCGGGCCGGGAGCTGGCCAGGGCCGGCTACCGGCTCACCGAGTTCACCGAGGCCGCGACCGGCCGCCGGGTCGCCGAGATCGCCGACGGGGACGAGGACCGGGGCCGCGGCTGGGGCCGGGTCTACCTGGACCTCTCGGCCCGGGCGAACTGGTCCGTGCAGGTGCCCCACCCGGTGTCGGACGCCCGTACCGAGGCGCTCGGCGTGGAGCTGTTCCGCGCCGCGCCCGGCGGCGTGCTGGTGCTCGCCGGGGCGCACCGCCGGGCCGGGGCGGACGGCTCCTCGGACGTCGCGCACCGCTCGGACACCGTCTTCGCCGCCGTGGTCGAGGCGCTCACCGGGCGCGGGCTGCCCGGCATCCAGGTGCACGGCTTCGACGAGGGCAGCCTGCCCGGGCAGGACGCGGTGGTCTCCAGCGGCGCCGGGCAGGCCGGACCGGCCGCCGAGCTCACGGCGGCCGGGCTGGGCCGGGCCGGGTACGCGGTCTGCCGGGCCTGGCGGGAGAAGTGCGGGCAGCTGGAGGGCACCACGAACGTCGAGGGCCGGTTCGCGGCCGGCGTCGGGGTGCCGTGGCTGCACGTCGAGCTGGGCAACGGGCTGCGCACCGAGCCGGCCCGGCGCGCGGTGGTGGCCGGGGTGCTGGCGGAGACGGCGCGCAGCTGGGGCGCCAGGCCCTGACCGGGGCCTGACGAGGGGCTAGGGCGTGTCTGACAATTCGCGTCGGATCAGCGCGCGGCGTTGGGGTGCGTGCATCGCAAGGCGGAGGAGGGAGTCCATGCGGAGCATCGGCGACCGACGACAACGCGGCGAGGTGCGTGCCCCGGCGTCGCGCGCCCGGCGGGAATTGTCAGACACGCCCTAGCAGGGCCGGCGGCGCAGGTCCATGACGTAGTCGTGCGGGGCGCCGGCGCTCTCGGCGGCGTCGGCGATCAGGCCGAGGTAGCGGGCCGCGGGCAGGCCGCCCTCGTAGTCGTTGAGCACGTACGTCCAGACCGGGATGGACCCGTCCAGGGTCTGCGCGCGCAGCTTGATCTTGCGGTAGATGCCGAGCTGGACGCCCTCCCAGCGGTCCAGCCCGTCCTCGTCCATCGGCGAGACGTCGTACAGCGAGACGAAGACCTGGTCCTTCTCGTCCTCGACGACGGTGGCCAGCGAGCCCTCCCAGCCGAGCTGCTCGCCGCCGAAGGTGAGCCGCCAGCCGTCCAGCCACCCCGTGCCGCGCAGTGGGGAGTGCGGGGCGCGGCGGGTCATCTGCCGGGCATCGAGGTTGGTGGCATACGCGGCGTAAAGGGGCATGGGGGCCAGGGTAGCCCGGTCGGCGGGCGGTCCGGGCCCCCGGATTCGCACAGAGCGCCGACCCCGGCGTGGCGGCGCTCCCGGCGTGCGGGACAATGGTGAGCGTGACTCGGATCGTGATCATCGGTGGCGGACCCGGCGGCTACGAGGCGGCCCTGGTCGCCGCACAGCTCGGCGCGGAGGTGACCGTCGTCGACCGCGACGGTCTGGGCGGATCGGCGGTGCTCACGGACTGCGTTCCGTCGAAGACCCTGATCGCGACCGCGGAGGTGATGACCACCTTCGACAGCTCGTACGAGGAGCTCGGCATCCTCGTCGCGGACGACACCCCGCCGCTGGAGCAGGCGGCCCGGGTCATCGGCGTGGACCTGGGCAAAGTCAACCGCCGTGTGAAGCGACTGGCGATCGCCCAGTCCCACGACATCACCCAGTCCGTCACCCGGGCCGGCGTCACCGTGCTGCGCGGCCGCGGCCGGCTCGGCTCCGGCGGGCAGGACGTGGACGGCTCCCGCGAGGTCCTGGTGGACGCGCCCGACGGCACCGTGCAGTCGCTGCGCGCCGACGCGGTGCTGATCGCCACCGGCGCGCACCCGCGCGAGCTGCCGGACGCCCAGCCGGACGGCGAGCGGATCCTGACCTGGACCCAGGTGTACGACCTGGAGGAGCTGCCCCGCGAGCTGATCGTGGTCGGCTCCGGCGTGACCGGCGCCGAGTTCGCCGGCGCGTACCAGGCGCTCGGCTCCAAGGTCACCCTGGTGTCCAGCCGCGACCGGGTGCTGCCGGGCGAGGACCCGGACGCCGCCGAGGTGCTGGAGGACGTCTTCCGGCGCCGCGGCATGAACGTGATGGGCCGTTCGCGGGCCGAGAGCGTCAAGCGGATCGGCGACCGGGTCGAGGTGACCCTGGCCGACGGCAAGGTGATCGAGGGCTCGCACTGCCTGATGGCCGTCGGCTCGGTCCCCAACACCTCCGAGATGGGCCTGGAGGAGGCCGGGATCAAGCTGAACGACTGGGGCCAGATCCAGGTCGACCGGGTCTCCCGCACCACCGCCCCCGGCGTGTACGCGGCCGGCGACTGCACCGGCGTCTTCATGCTCGCCTCGGTGGCGGCCATGCAGGGCCGGATCGCGATGTACCACGCGCTCGGCGACGCGGTGCAGCCGCTGAACCTCAAGACCGTGGCCTCCAACGTCTTCACCGACCCGGAGATCGCCACCGTCGGCTACACGGCGGCCGACGTGGAGTGCGGCAAGATGGACGCCGTCGTGGTCAAGCTCCCGCTGCGCGGCAACCCGCGGGCGAAGATGCAGGGCATCAGGGACGGCTTCGTGAAGCTGTTCTGCCGCCCGGGCACCGGCATCGTGGTCGGCGGCGTGGTGGTCGCCCCGCGGGCCAGCGAGCTGATCCACCCGATCTCGCTCGCGGTGGACGCCAATCTGACGGTCGAACAGGTGGCCAGCGCCTTCACCGTCTACCCGTCGGTCTCCGGCTCGACCGCCGAGGCCGCCCGGCAGCTGCACATCCGCAAGCGGGCCGACGGCGAATCCTGAGCTCAAGGCGTGAAGTTGGGGGCGGCTGCCGGTCGGTGGCCGCCCTTCGCGTACGGGTGATCGTCACCCGTACGGCGGGCGCAGTCCAGGGCTATTGACGGCGCGTATTGTACGGTCACGCGCCGCTCGTGCGTGAGCAATTCCCGCTACGAGCTGCAAACGCCTGAAAGCAGACGGTCACGCAGGTTACCGTCGGTTCTGTGTTTGCTGCAGAACGTCGCCAGTTGATCCTCGAAATGGTGCGCGCCAACGGAGCCGTCTCGCTCCGGGAGTTGGCCCGCGTCGTCCAGACCTCCGAAGTGACCGTGCGCCGGGACGTGCGGGCGCTGGAGGCAGAAGGGCTCCTCGACCGCCGCCACGGCGGCGCGGTGCTCCCCGGCGGCTTCAGCCGCGAACCCGGATACCCGCAGAAGACCCACCTCTCCGCGGCGGAGAAGAGCGCCATCGCGGACCTCGCCGCCGGCCTGGTGGAGGAGGGGGACGCGGTGGTGGTCGGGGCCGGCACCACCACCCAGGAGCTGGCCCGCCGGCTGGCCCGGGTACCCGGTCTGACGGTGGTCACCAACTCGCTGCTGGTCGCCCAGGCGCTGGCGCACGCCAACCGGGTCGAGGTGGTGATGACCGGTGGCACCCTGCGCGGCTCCAACTACGCCCTGGTGGGCAGCGGCGCCGAGCAGTCGCTGCAGGGGCTGAGGGTCACCAAGGCCTTCATCTCCGGCAGCGGGCTGACCGCCGAGCGCGGGCTGTCGACCGCGAACATGCTGTCCGCGAGCGTGGACCGGGCACTGGTGCAGTCGGCCGCCGAGGTCATCGTCCTCGCCGACCACACCAAGCTCGGCACGGACAGCATGTTCCCGACCGTCGCCACCGAGACGATCACCCGGCTGGTCACCGACGAGCAGGCCACCTCGGAGGACGGCACCGCCCGCGAGCTGGACGCGCTGGCCGACTGCGGGGTGCAGATCGACCTGGCGCCGATCGGGGCCGCCCCGAGCGGCGACGCCCCGGTGCACGGCACCGGCAGCGGGCCCGTCCACCAGACCCAGCCCGGCCCGCTGGCCCGCCGCACCGCCCCGCCCTCCGGCGGCGCCCCGCTGCCCGGCCAGCGCCGCCCCGGCGCCCACGGCGGACCGGGCGGGCCGGTCGGCCACGGCGGGATGCCGGTCCGGCTGGCCGAACTGGGCCTGC
Source organism: Kitasatospora xanthocidica (assembly GCF_014656195.1). Taxonomy (GTDB): domain Bacteria; phylum Actinomycetota; class Actinomycetes; order Streptomycetales; family Streptomycetaceae; genus Kitasatospora; species Kitasatospora xanthocidica. Next base: position 413,956 of record NZ_BNBY01000006.1, read on the forward strand.
CGCGCGGCCGCTGAGCCCGGCGGGCCGCCGCCGCTCCGAAACGCGACCGCTCCGAAACGCGATCGCTCCGCCCCTTCCGAAACGCGACCGCTCCGAAACAAGACGCTCCGAAACGCGACCGGTCCGCACGCCCCGAGGGCGTACGGACCGGTCGGAGCTTCCGGACGGGTCAGTCCTTGATCTCGCAGAGCGCGGCGCCGCTGCTGACGCTCGCGCCCACCTCGGCCTTGAGGCCGACGACGGTGCCCGCCTTGTGGGCGTTCAGCGGCTGCTCCATCTTCATCGCCTCCAGGACCACGATCAGCTCGCCCTCGGCGACGACCTGGCCCTCCTCCACGGCGACCTTGACGATGGTGCCCTGCATCGGCGAGGCCAGGGTGTCACCGCTGACGGCCGAGCCGGCCTTCTTGGCGCCCACCCGGCGCTTGGCCTTGGCGGCACCCGCCGCACCGGCGGCCGGGGCCGCGGCGACGCCCAGCGAGGACGGCAGCGAGACCTCGATCCGCTTGCCGCCGACCTCGACCACGACGGTCTCCCGGCCCTCGGCCTCCTCGCCCTCACCGGCGCCGCCGGCGAACGGCGGGATGGTGTTGGCGAACTCGGTCTCGATCCACCGGGTGAAGACCGTGAACGGCTCGTCGCTGCCGTGCACCTCGGGCGCGAACGCCGGGTCGGTGACGACCGCCTGGTGGAACGGGATGGCGGTGGCCATGCCCTCCACCTTGAACTCGCTCAGCGCGCGGCGGGCCCGCTCCAGGGCCTGCTTGCGGTCGCGGCCGGAGACGATCAGCTTGGCCAGCAGCGAGTCCCAGGCGGGGCCGATGACCGAGCCGGTCTCCACGCCGGAGTCCAGGCGCACGCCCGGGCCCGACGGCGGGGCGAACAGCGTCACGGTGCCGGGCGCGGGCAGGAAGTTGCGGCCCGGGTCCTCGCCGTTGATGCGGAACTCGAAGGAGTGGCCGCGCACCTCGGGGTCGCCGTAGCCCAGCTCCTCGCCGTCGGCGATCCGGAACATCTCGCGGACCAGGTCGAGGCCGGTGACCTCCTCGGTGACCGGGTGCTCGACCTGCAGACGGGTGTTGACCTCCAGGAAGGAGATCGTGCCGTCCACCGCCACCAGGAACTCGCAGGTCCCGGCGCCCTCGTAGCCGGCCTCCTTCAGGATGGCCTTGGACGCCCGGTACAGCTCGGCGTTCTGCTCGGGGGTCAGGAACGGCGCGGGGGCCTCCTCCACCAGCTTCTGGTGGCGGCGCTGCAGCGAGCAGTCACGGGTGGAGACGACGACCACGTTGCCGTGCTTGTCGGCGAGGCACTGGGTCTCCACGTGCCGCGGGTTGTCCAGGTAGCGCTCGACGAAGCATTCGCCGCGACCGAAGGCGGCGACCGCCTCGCGCACCGCGGACTCGTACAGCTCCGGGATCTCCTCCAGGGTGCGGGCGACCTTGAGGCCGCGGCCGCCGCCGCCGAAGGCCGCCTTGATGGCGACCGGCAGGCCGTGCTCCTGCGCGAACGTGACGACCTCGTCGGCGCCCGAGACCGGGTCCGGCGTGCCGGCGACCAGCGGGGCACCGGCGCGCTGCGCGACGTGCCGGGCGGTGACCTTGTCACCGAGGTCGCGGATGGCCTGCGGGGGCGGGCCGATCCAGATCAGACCCGCGTCGAGGACGGCCTGGGCGAAGTCGGCGTTCTCCGACAGGAACCCGTAGCCGGGGTGGACGGCGTCCGCGCCGGAGTCGGCGGCCGCCTTCAGGACCTTGGAGATGTCCAGGTAGCTGGTAGCGGGGGTGTCACCACCCAGCGCGTAAGCCTCGTCGGCCGCGCGGACGTGCAGCGCATCCCGGTCCGGCTCGGCGTAGACGGCGACGCTGGCGATACCGGCGTCCGAGCAGGCCCGGGCGACGCGGACGGCGATTTCCCCGCGGTTGGCGATGAGCACCTTGCGCACTGTGGCTCCCTTCTTGAACCTCGTTGAGTTTATGGATTCCTGGGCAGTACCGGCGAGTAGCCCCGGGTTGTGAACTATCCCACACGCTCGGTGATGGGATTCAGGGGTCGGAACCGGCCGGTAGGAAGACTCCGCAGCTCGTAGGGGTGGGGCCGCGGCGGCAGGGGGCCACAGGGGGTGACGGAGCGGCGGCGTGGCGGGACGGTGGCATGGACCACACTCTCGCCCGGACCGCTCAAGCGGCGCCGGAGCGGGCGGCGGGCCGCTGCACCGCCTCGGCCGTCACGTCGGCCACCAGCTCCACCATGTCCGGCCCGTACGCCTCCGGGTTGACGACCCGGAGCACCAGCGCGAAGGTGCCGTTGCGGCCGTGCCGGCGGGCGAGTTCGCGGTGGTGGGCGACCAGGTAGCGCACCCCGGCCTGGTTGGCGGTGCCGGTCTGGCCGGAGATCAGGAACACCGGACGGCCGCCGTCCGGGGTGGCGATCCGGGCCAGCAGGGTGTGCGCCTGGTCCTGGTCGGCCGTGTAGTCGCGCTCGCCCACCACCAGCACGTTGCTGCCCGGGCCGGGGCCCGAGGTGACCAGCACGCCCGGCAGGCCCCAGGCCAGGTGGGCGGCCATCCGCTCGTTGCTGACCGGGCCGCCCAGGCAGAGCTCGGTCTTGGCGCCCAGGCCCCGGTGCGCGGCGTCGTGCGCGACCAGCTCGGGCCGCGCGCCGCACTCCTCGACCAGCCCGGCCAGCCACATCAGGGCGTAGGCGTCCCGGCGGGTCACGGTGTTCGCGTGCGAGCCCGCGCCGACGCTGCGCGGCACCACTATCAGGCACTCGCTGTCGGCCGGCAGCCCGAGGAACTCCCGCACCCGTTCGACCCGGCGGCGCCGCCGCACGGCCTGGGCGAGCCAGCCGAGGCCGGCGCTGATGGCGCTGGCCACCAGCCCCAGCACCACGTTGAGCACGCTGTCGGTCATCGCCGCTCCCTCCCCCGTCCGGACGGCGGTCAGCTTAGAGGGAGGGACACCGGGTGCGGGAGGTCACGTCGTCCACAGATCGACGATGCGCACGTCGAGGTCGGCGAGCAGCCGGCGCAGCAGCGGCAGGGACAGGCCGATGACGTTGCCCGGGTCGCCGTCGATGCCCTCGACGAACGGTGCCGAGCGGCCGTCCAGGGTGAACGCCCCGGCCACGTACAGCGGTTCGCCGGAGGCCACGTACGCGGCGATCTCCTCGTCGTCCGGGGTGCCGAAGCGGACGGTGGTGGAGGCGGTGGCCGAGGACTGCCGGCCGGTCGCCGTGTCGATGACGCAGTGGCCGGTGCGCAGCACCCCGGCGCGGCCGCGCATCGACTGCCAGCGGGCGACGGCCTCGGCGGCGTCGGCGGGCTTGCCGAGCGCCAGCCCGTCCAGCTCCAGGACGGAGTCGCAGCCGATCACCAGCTCGCCGTCGGCGAGTTCGGCGGCGACGGCCTTCGCCTTGGCCTCGGCCAGCACGAGCGCGAGCTCGGCGGGGGAGGCGGCGGTGATCGCGTCCTCGTCGACGCCGCTGACCACCACGCGCGGGTCGAGACCCGCCTGGCGGAGCAGCCCGAGGCGGGCGGGGGAGGCGGAGGCGAGGACGAGGGAGCGCTGGTCGGTCATGGCCACCAGCGTAGGGGGTGCCGGTATCCCCCGTTCAGGTGAACGACCGGGAGATCATGATCAGGACGGAGCCCACCAGCACGATGGCGAAGAGCACCTTGCCGGCCCGCTGCATCCGCTCCTGCATCCGACGGGCCTCGGGCGAGGGCTCGTCGCGGGGGTCTGACCAGAGCACCCGTCCAGAGTGCGCCGTGCCCGGGGGCGGGCGCCTGAGTATCCGTACTCAGGTTTCCGGCGATCCGGACGGAAGGGCCCCGCGGTGCGGGACGTCCCGCACCGCAGGGCCTCGGTGTTCTCGTAAGGCTCCCGTACCGGTTTCAGCGTGCCCAGCCCGAGGTCCGCCAGGCGTCGGCGGCCGGGCGGAGGGCGGGGCGGAGCAGGCGGGAGCGGTCGTTCCAGGGGGAGGCCGGGCCGGCGCCGGCCTGACGCGCCGCCTCGGCGGCGGCCTGCGCGGCGGCGGCCCGGGCCTGGACCACCGCCAGAACGGTGGCCAGCTCCTCGGGGGTCGGCTGCCCGTGCAGCACGTGGATCGGGGACATGGCTGGTTCTCTCCCGACAGGGGTGGGGCCTACAGGGGGATGTTGCCGTGCTTCTTCGGCGGCAGCACCTCGCGCTTGCCGCGCAGCGCCCGCAGGCCCCGGACGATGTGCCGGCGGGTCTCGCTGGGCGCGATGACCGCGTCCACGTAGCCGCGCTCGGCCGCCAGGTACGGGTTGAGCAGGGTGTCCTCGTACGAGGCGATCAGCTCGGCCCGCTTCTCCTCGACGGTGCCGGCCGCCTCGGCCTCGGCGATCTCCCGGCGGTGCAGGATGTTGACCGCGCCCTGCGCGCCCATGACGGCGATCTGGGCGGTCGGCCAGGCCAGGTTGAGGTCGGCGCCCAGGTGCTTGGAGCCCATGACGTCGTACGCGCCGCCGAAGGCCTTGCGGGTGATCACGGTGATCAGCGGGACGGTGGCCTCGGCGTAGGCGTAGATCAGCTTGGCGCCGCGGCGGATGATGCCGTCCCACTCCTGCTCGGTGCCGGGCAGGAAGCCGGGCACGTCGACGAAGGTCAGCACCGGGACGTTGAACGAGTCGCAGGTGCGGATGAAGCGGGCGGCCTTCTCGCTGGCGTTGATGTCCAGGCAGCCGGCCAGGTCCATCGGCTGGTTGCCGACGATGCCCACCGACTGGCCCTCGACCCGGCCGAAGCCGGTGATGATGTTGCCCGCGTACAGCGGCTGGGTCTCCAGGAACTCGCCGTCGTCGACGATGTGCTCGATCACCTTGCGCATGTCGTACGGCTGGTTCGCCGAGTCCGGCACGATGGTGTCGAGTTCGAGGTCCTCGTCGGTGACCGTGAGGTCGGCCTGCTCCGGGTAGGACGGCGGGTCGCTCAGGTTGTTGGACGGCAGGTACGAGAGCAGGCTCTTGACGTACTCGACCGCCTCCTTCTCGTCCGCGGCCAGGTAGTGCGCGTTGCCGGACTTGGTGTTGTGGGTGCGCGCGCCGCCCAGCTCCTCCATGCCCACGTCCTCGCCGGTGACGGTCTTGATCACGTCCGGGCCGGTGATGAACATGTGCGAGGTCCGGTCGGCCATCACCACGAAGTCGGTGATCGCGGGGGAGTAGACCGCGCCGCCCGCGCAGGGGCCCATGATCAGCGAGATCTGCGGGATGACGCCCGAGGCGTGCACGTTGCGGCGGAAGATCTCGCCGTACAGGCCGAGCGAGACCACGCCCTCCTGGATCCGGGCGCCGCCGGAGTCGTTGATGCCGATGACCGGGCAGCCGGTCTTCAGCGCGAAGTCCATCACCTTGACGATCTTCTCGCCGAAGACCTCGCCGAGGGAGCCGCCGAAGACGGTGAAGTCCTGGGCGAAGACCGCGACCTGGCGGCCGTCGACGGTGCCGTAGCCGGTCACCACGCCGTCGCCGTAGGGGCGGTTCTTCTCCTGGCCGAAGTTGGTCGAGCGGTGCCGGGCGAACTCGTCGAACTCCACGAAGGAGTCCTCGTCCAGCAGTTCCACGACCCGTTCGCGGGCGGTCAGCTTGCCCTTGGCGTGCTGCTTCTCCACGGCCTTGGACGAGCCGGAGTGCACCGCCTCGTCCAGCCTGCGGCGCAGGTCGGCGAGCTTGCCCGCGGTGGTGTGGGGGTCGTACGGCGCCTCGGTCATCCGGTGGCTCTCCCTGATCCTTGGCCGCGACCTGTTCGAGTGCGAGCGGACCGGGTGGTGGGGGTCCGCGCAAGAGGGCAGGGCGGCGCTACGAACTACCGCTGGGTAGCGTAGCCAGCGCGGAGGGCGATCCGGCACGTCCTGGCGTTATGGCCATCGACACAGTTTTGTTGACGGCCGTTCTGCGGGACGATGGGGCGGCCTACGCCCCGCGGCCGTGCCCACGTCCTAGGGTTTCCCGCATGAACGCCTCCGACACCCCCCGCCGCAGCGGACTGCGCGGCTTCGGCCACTCCGGACCGTCCCCCTGGACCGACCTGGACCGCCCGCCGCTGGACGCGGAGGCGCTGCGCCACGACCTGCTCGTCCCGGGCGGTCTCTGGACCTCCCTGGACGTCGTCGCCGAGACCGGCTCCACCAACAGCGACCTGGCCGCCCGCGCCAGGGCCGGCGCCGCCCAGGGCGCCGTGCTGGTGGCCGAGGCGCAGAGCGCCGCGCGCGGCCGGCTGGACCGGCAGTGGACCGCCCCGGCCCGCTCCGGGCTGTTCCTGTCCGTCCTGCTGCGCCCCGAGGAGGTGCCGGTCGAGCGCTACGGCTGGCTGCCGATCCTGGTCGGGGTGGCCGCGGCCAGCACGCTCGGCCGGATCGCCGAGGTCGAGGTCGGGCTGAAGTGGCCCAACGACCTGCAGATGGAGATCGACGGCGCGGAGCGCAAGCTGGGCGGCATCCTCACAGAGCTGTCCGGCGGCGCCGTGGTCGTCGGCCTCGGCATCAACGTCACGCTGCGGGCCGAGGAACTGCCGGTACCCACCGCCGGCTCCCTCGCGCTGGCCGGGGCCGCCACCACCGACCGCGGCACCCTGCTGCGGGCGCTGCTGCGCGAACTCGCCGGGCTGTACCGGGAGTGGACGGCCGCCGCCGGCGACCCGCACGCCAGCGACCTGATGCGCGCCTACACCGACCGCTGCACCACGCTGGGCCGCCCGGTGAAGGTCCACCTGCCCGGTGACACCGAGCTGGCCGGCGAGGCGGTGGCGATCGACAGGGACGGCCGGCTGGTGGTCCGTACACCCGACGGCGCACGCCGGGCGGTCGGTGCGGGTGACGTCGTCCACGTGCGCCCCGAACCCCGCTGAACGGCAGTCTTCACCTCTCCTTGACCCGGGCTGATGCCCCGGATCCGGCGATTCCGTGCGAACATTCCACCTGGCAACGGTGTGAGGCGCGCCACTGCCCGCCCGGGTGGCGGGCGGTGCGCCCGGACAGGTAGGACACGAGGCGAGTGCGGCGACCGCACGGGGACGGACCGGTGGCAGAGGACGGCGGCAACGGCGCGACGGCGGGCAGCCACGACCCCACGGTCGCGCTCGAACTGGAACGCCTGATCCTGGACGCGCCACGCCGCTACACCCCGTACCAGGCCGCGCGCGCCGCCGACGTCCCGATGGAGCTGGCCACCCGGTTCTGGCGGGCCATGGGCTTCCCCGACATCGGCCAGTCCCGGGCCCTCACCGACGGTGACGTGATCGCGCTGCGGCGGCTGGCCGGTCTGGTCGAGTCCGGCCTGCTGAGCGAGTCGATGGCGATCCAGGTGGCCCGCTCCACGGGGCAGACCACGGCCCGGCTGGCCGGCTGGCAGATGGACACCTTCCTGGAGAACCTCACCCAGTCCGTCGAGCCCGGGCTGACCCGCGCCGACGTCGCCTACCCGCTGGTCGAGCTGCTGCTGCCGGAGCTGGAGCAGTTCCTGGTGTACGTCTGGCGGCGCCAGCTGGCCGCCGTCACCGGCCGGGTGGTGCAGGCCGCCGAGGATCACGAGATCACCAGCGGCCGGCTCGCCGTCGGCTTCGCCGACCTGGTCGGCTTCACCCGGCTGTCCCGGCGGCTGGAGGAGGAGGAGCTCGGCGAGCTCGTCGAGACCTTCGAGAACACCTGCTCCGACCTGATCGCCGGACAGGGCGGCCGGGTGATCAAGACCCTCGGCGACGAGATCCTCTACGTCTCCGAGGACCCGGCGACCGCCGCCGAGATCGCGCTGAGCCTGATCGAGGCGCTGGCCGGGGACGAGGCCATCCCGCCGCTGCGGGTCGGCATGGCCTTCGGCACGGTCACCTCCCGGATGGGCGACGTCTTCGGCACCACCGTCAACCTGGCCAGCCGGCTCACCTCGATCGCGCCCAAGGACGCGGTGCTGATCGACGGCGAGTTCGCCGCCGCGCTGGAGCAGAACGGCAGCGTCGCCCCGGCCGACTCGGAGGGGCCGGGCCTGGCCGAGGCGCTGTCGGCGGCCGCCGGGATGCCCGCCTCCGGGCTGCCGATGCCGGGGCCGGACGCCGGTGCCCGGTTCCACCTGCAGCCGATGTGGCGGCGGCCGGTGCGCGGGCTCGGGCTGGTCGAGCCGTGGCTGCTGACCCGGCGCCTGAGGGCGGAGTAGCCGGCCGCGAACGGGGTAGCCGCGAGGGTGCGGCCACTCCGGCGGCCTCCGGGTGCCTCTGACGGCCTCCGACGGTCTCCGGATGCCTCCGGGGGCTGCCGGGTGCCGAACGGTTGAAACCCGTACGGTCCGGCGCGGGTCCGTCCGGGCAAACGGGGCATAACCGAACGAAACCGCCATAGTCTTGGTGCAAGCGGCCGGTCGGGTGTGACCGGCCGACGGGGGTCCGGGCCGACCGGAGCCCCGGCAGGACCGAGCACAGGAGCGGGGCGAGCCGGTGAGCAGTGAGGCGATCATGACGGACCGCGGCTCGCGGCACCCGGACCCGCTGCCCGACCTGAGGCTGCAGTCCGTGGTCGAGCTGGCCCAGGACATGGCCGGCGCGCTCACCCCGCTGGAGGCCGTCCGGGCCGCCGCCGCCCGGGCCACCGAGGCGCTCGGCGCCACCATGGCCGCCGTCTCGGTCTGGGACCGCGAATCCGGCCGGCTGCGGGTCCTGGTCAACCACGGCGACCTCGCCCCCGGCGAGGAGGAACTGCCCGAGGACGAGTCCTACCCCGTCGCCGACTTCCCCGAGATCGTCACGTACCTGGAGGAGCGCTGGACCACCGGGCGGCTGCCGCGCGCCTGGCTGCAGTCCGCCGAGAACGTCGAACCGCACGCCGGCCACACCCACCCGACCGCCGGCGCGTACTGCCGGGAACGCGCCGCCGCGCTGCGCCGGCGCGGGCGGGCCTGCTGCGTGGTCGCGCCGATCGTGCTGCACGGGCAGGCCTGGGGCGAGCTCTACCTCGCCCGGGCCGTCGGGATGCCCGAGTTCACCGAGGCCGACGCCGACTACGCGACCCTGCTCGCCGCCCAGGTCTCGGCCGGACTCGCCCAGACCGAACGCCTCGCCGACCTGCGCAAGCTCGCCTTCTCCGACCCGCTCACCGGCCTCGCCAACCGGCGGGCCGTCGACGCCCGGCTGGAGAGCGCGCTGGAGGCGCACAACCGGGACAATACCGTGGTCTCGCTGGTCGTCTGCGACGTCAACGGACTGAAGCGGGTCAACGACCAGCTCGGCCACGAGATGGGCGACCGGCTGCTGGAACGGTTCGCCCACCAGCTCTCGCTGGCCGCCGCCAAACTCCCCGGCAGCCTCGCCGCCCGGCTCGGCGGCGACGAGTTCTGCCTGCTCGTCGAGGGCCAGAAGGCCGACGAGGTGGTCGCCGTCGCCGAGGAGCTCTGCGCCCGGGCCCTCGCGCTCTCCGAGGGCGAGGGCGTGGCCTGCGGCGTCGCCTCCACCGGCGACTCCATCGGGCCCGTCACCACCCCCGACCGGCTCTTCCGGCTCGCCGACGCCGCCCAGTACCGGGCCAAGGCCGCCCGGGCCGCCCACCCCGTCGTCGCCGGCCGCAGCCACGGCCCCGGCTTCGCACCCGACCCCACGGTGCTGCTCGCCGACGCCGCCGACCCGCACCACCGGGCCGACGGGCGGCGCGGAACGAACGGCCGGGCCGGCTCCGGCGACCGGCGGCGGTTCCGCGGCGCGGCCCACAGCGCCGACCCCGGCCAACTGCTCGCCGCCGTCCTCTCCGCCCTCGACCAGGCCGCCGCCGCCCGGGCCGTCCACCCCGCCGACACCCTCGGCAAGCTCGTCGTCGTCGCCGAGGCCTCCGCCCGGCTGCTCGACGCCGTCGGCTGGTGGATCTCGTACGTGCCGCCCGGCTCCCACCTCATGCGCACCGCCCAGCACGCCGTCTACCGGATGACCAGCGGGCCCAGCAGCTCCCGCGCGGAGACCCAGCGCGCCCAGATCGAGGCCCCCGACGCCGTCTTCGACCTGCGCCACTACCCGCTGACCCGCCGTGCCGTCCGCGGCGGCGCCTTCGCCCTCCGGGCCGGCGCGGCCGGCAACGACCCGGCGGAGGAGGCGATGCTCGTCGTCTCCGGCTACCGCGGCATGGTCGCCGCCGGCGGCCAGAACCCGGCCGGCGGCTGGCTCGTGGAACTCTTCGCCGACGACGCGACGCTGCCCCTCGGCCAGGCCGCCTGCGCCATGCGGGCCCTGGTCGCCGTCGCCCTGTCGGGCGCGGCCTCCCCGCCGGCGGTGTGAGGGGGCGGTGTTGCTGCTGGGGGCGGTCGGCCCGTGGAACTGGCCCTTCCCTCCGGTCGGGCCGCCTGCGCGATACGGCCCCTGGGCGCCGTAGCTGGCCGGAGTTCCGCGCGCGGGCGGCCTGTGGAGCCCTCCGTCGACGGTGCGGCGCTCCGCTCGGTCGGGCGGCGGCGCCGTCGTGTGTCGATTCGGTGACCGCCGCGTCGCGGGTGGGTCGCGGTCGGGGTCGGAGGGTGCCGTGGGTGGGTGGGGCGGTGGGATGGTGGACCGCCGGTCGGTCGGTCGGTCGGTCGGCCGGACGGGAACGGGGGCGGGTCATGGGCAGACGGTTGGTGGGCGCGGCGGTCGCCGGGGTGCTGGTGCTCGGCGGCGGGGTGGCGATGGCCGCTCCGGCGTCGGCGGCCGCGGTGGTGCGGCCGGCGGGTGTGGCGCGGACGGCTCCGGCACGGACGGCACCGGAGCGGGCGCCGCTGGCGCGGGACGGCGTCCGGGCGCACCGGATCAGCCAGCTCGCCGGGTCGAAGTCGAAGTCCAAGACGAAGAAGAAGGTCAAGCGCGGCTTCTTCCACGGGTTCTTCCACGGCTTCCTCGGCTGGCTGGCCGTGGTCCTGCTGGTCGGCCTGCTGGCCACGGTCCTGGTCGTGCTCTGGGTCAGGAGCCGGAACCGCCGCTAGGGCCCGTCCTGGCCGCGGGCGGGGTGAGGGCCAGCATCGCGGCGTCGACGAGCCGGTCCGCGTGGTCGTGGCTGAGCGGGCCGAGCCGGTACTGCCAGCGGTAGGCGAGCGGGCCGTAGAAGAGTTCGACGGCCAGGTCGAGGTCGGCGTCGGGGGCGATCTGGCCGGCCTCGCGGGCGGTGCGCAGCCGGTCGCGGGTGATCTCCAGCAGCGGGTCCAGCAGGCGGGTGCGGTACTCGGCGTGCAGCGCGGGGTCGTTGAGGATCTCGGCGGCGAGGCCCCGGAAGGTGCGGTCGGTGGCCGGGTCGGCGAGTTCGTCGGAGCTGGCGCGCAGGACGGTCCGGAGGTCGGCGGCGAGGTCGCCGGTGTCGGGAAGGGCGAGGCTGCCCTCGTGCTCGCTGGCGGCGAGGAAGGCGTCGAAGACGACCGCCCCCTTCGAGGGCCACCAGCGGTAGATGGTCTGCTTGCCGACTCCGGCGCGGGCGGCGATCGCCTCGATGGTGACCTTGCCGTAGCCGACCTCGGCGACGAGTTCGGTGGCGGCGGTGAGGACGGCGGCGCGGGAGCGCTCGCTGCGGCGGGCGGGGTCGGGAGCGGTTCTGGAGGTCATGGAGGAAAAGTCTAGGCGAAATGGCGAGACGAGACGTATTGTCTCCTCAAGACCTCGCGAGACGGATCGTCTCGCGAGCAGTGCGAGACGATCCGTCTCGTCTCATCCGCTACCCCCGGAGGTGCCCGTGTTCCGCCCCGCACACATCCTGATGGTCTCCGTCCCGGCCCACGGGCACGTCAACCCGAGCCTCGCCGTGATCACCGAGCTGGTCGCCCGGGGCCACCGGGTCAGCTACGTCAACGACCCCTCCTTCCGGGAGACCGTCGAGTCCACCGGCGCCACCTTCGTCCCCTATCCGACGAAGCTGCCGCTCGCCGACGACCCCAACGGCTGGATGGAGGACCCGGTGGCGATCCAGGAGCTGTTCCTGGACGACGCGCTCTCCATGTGGCCCGTCCTGCTGGAGGCCTTCACCGAGGACCGGCCCGACCTGGTGCTCTGCGACATCGCGGGCTACGCGGGCCGGGCGCTCGGCGAGCGGCTGGGGGTGCCGGTGGTGCAGCTGTCGCCGACCTTCGTCGGCTGGGAGGGCTTCGAGCAGGACCTGGCCGAGATGTTCGAGGCCATCCGCACCGGCCCGGGTGGCGCCGAGCACTACCGCCGGTTCGCCGACTGGCTGGCCGAGGCCGGCGCGGTGCGGCGCGACGTGGACGCCTTCAAGAACGTGGACATCTTCAAGAACCGTCCGGAGCGGGCGGTCGCGCTGGTCCCGCGGGCCCTGCAGCCCAACGCCGACCGGGTCGACGACCGGCGGATCAGCTTCGTCGGCCCCTGCTTCGGCGACCGGGCCCACCAGGGGCGGTGGCAGCGGCCGGCCGGCGCCGAGAAGGTGCTGCTGGTCTCGCTGGGCTCCGCGTTCACCCACCACCCGGCGTTCTACCGGGCCTGCGTCCAGGCCTTCGGGGACCTGCCGGGCTGGCACACGGTGCTGCAGATCGGCGCGCACACCGACCCGGCCGAGCTCGGCGAGGTGCCGGACACCGTCGAGGTGCGCCGCTGGGTGCCGCAGCTGTCGGTGCTCGCCCAGGCGGACGCCTTCGTCACCCACGCGGGCATGGGCGGCTCCAGCGAGGGGCTGTTCCACGCGGTGCCGATGATCGCGGTGCCGCAGGCCACCGACCAGTTCGCCAACGCGGACGCGCTGGTGGGCCTGGGCGTCGCCCGCCGGCTGGACACCGAGGAGGCGACCCCGGAGGCGCTGCGCGCCGCGCTGCTGGAGCTGGTCGGTGATCCGGCGGTGGCCGGGCGGCTGCGGGAGCTGTCCGCTGCCGGCCGGGCCGAGGGCGGCACCGCCCGGGCGGCCGACCTGATCGAGGCGGAACTCGGGCGGCGGTGAGACCCGGGCGGCCTCGGGGCGGGGGCGTACGGGGGCGGCTGCGGGGCGGGGGGCGTACGGGGGGCGCGGCGTGCGGCGCGGGGCCGGACGGCGGAGAATCCGGACGAAGGTGAATCCGGATGGCGAACACCTGTTGTCATATCTTCATTCACCTGATGTGATGGTGTATATGGATATGCACAGTGCTGTGGCCCCCGACGCTCCGCTGGTCCTGGTCGGCAAGGCCGACGTCAGCGCCGAGGACGTTCTGGCCGTCGCCCGGGGCAACGCCCGGGTCGAGATCGGTCCCGACGCGCTGGCCGAGATGGCCGCCGCCCGTGCGCGGATCGACGCCCTCGCGGCCGAGCCGCGTCCCGTCTACGGCGTGTCGACCGGCTTCGGCGCGCTCGCCGTACGGCACATCAGCCCCGAGCTGCGCGCGCAGCTGCAGCGGTCGCTGGTGCGCTCGCACGCCGCCGGCATGGGCCCGGCGGTCGAGCGCGAGGTGGTCCGCGCGCTGGTGTTCCTGCGGATGAAGACCCTGGCCTCCGGCCGTACCGGCGTGCGCCCGCTCGTCGCGCAGACCATGGCCGCCCTGCTCAACGCCGGCATCACCCCGGTGGTCCGCGAGTTCGGCTCGCTCGGCTGCTCCGGCGACCTCGCGCCGCTCTCGCACTGCGCGCTGGTCCTGATGGGCGAGGGCACCGCCACCGGCCCGGACGGCGTGGAGAAGCCCGCCGCCGAGCTGCTCGCCGCCGCCGGCATCGAGCCGGTCGAGCTGCTGGAGAAGGAGGGCCTGGCCCTCATCAACGGCACCGACGGCATGCTCGGCATGCTGGTCATGGCCATCGCCGACCTGCAGCGGCTGTTCACCACCGCCGACATCACCGCCGCGATGTCCCTGGAGGCGCTGCTCGGCACCGACAAGGTGCTCGCCCCCGAGCTGCACGCCCCGATCCGCCCGCACCCGGGCCAGGCGCTGAGCGCCGCCAACATGCTCGCCGTCCTCAAGGACTCCGGCCTCACCGGCCACCACCAGGACGACGCGCCGCGGGTCCAGGACGCGTACTCGATCCGCTGCGCCCCGCAGGTCGCCGGGGCCGGCCGGGACACCCTGGCCCACGCCCAGCTGGTCGCCTCCCGCGAGCTGGCCGCCTCGGTGGACAACCCGGTCGTGCTGCCGGACGGCCGGGTCGAGTCCAACGGCAACTTCCACGGCGCCCCGGTCGCGTACGTGCTGGACTTCCTCGCCATCGCCGCCGCCGACCTCGGCTCGATCTCCGAGCGCCGCACCGACCGGCTGCTCGACAAGGCCCGCTCGCACGGCCTGCCGGCCTTCCTGGCCGACGACCCGGGCGTGGACTCCGGCCTGATGATCGCCCAGTACACCCAGGCGGCCCTGGTCAGCGAGAACAAGCGGCTCGCCGTCCCCGCCTCGGTCGACTCGATCCCGTCCTCCGCGATGCAGGAGGACCACGTGTCGATGGGCTGGTCGGCCGCGCGCAAGCTGCGCCAGGCCGTCGAGAACCTCGGCCGGATCCTCGCCGTCGAGCTCACCGCCTCCGCCCGCGCGCTGGAGATCCGCCAGCAGGCCGACACCACCGGCCGGATCGCCCCGGCGACCGCGGCCGCGCTGGCCGTCGCCCGGGAGGCTGGGGTCGGCGGCGCCGGCCGCGACCGCTTCCTCTCGCCGGACCTGGAGGCGGCGGCGGCGCTGGTCGCCTCCGGCGAGCTGGTGCGCGCGGTGGAGAAGGTCACCGGCCCGCTGGCCTGACGCCCCCTCGCCGCGGGGCGGCCGGGACCAGGGCCGGGCAAGGATCCACGAGCCAGGCCCTAGTCCCAGTCGCTCCGCGGCCGGCGCTCCTCGCGGTTGCGGCGCTCGCCGAACGCGGCGGCGACGTTGACCCCGACGATGCCCGCCCAGCAGACCATCAGGCCGGCGAAGCCGCCGCTCCCCGGACTGGTGGCGATCGCGGTCAGTGGGATGCCGAGCACCATCGAGACCACCGCGAGTCCGTTGCCGGAGCGCTTGCCCCAGCCCTGGCGGCGGGGGCGCTGGTCCCGGTGGTGGTAGGGGCGCTCGTAGTCGTCCATCCGCTGGGCCACGGAGCGCTCGACCCGCGCGTCCAGGCGGGCGTCGAGACGCTTCATGAAGGAGTCGACGAGCTCGTCCTCGTACTCCTTGCCGAGCTCCTTGCGGGCCTGCAGGGTGGCGTCGAGGTCGCGCCGCAGATCGTCCTGGCGAGTGTCCATGGAGAACAGCGTGGGCCCGCCGGGACGTCCGGTCCATCCGTTCGCGGGGAGAATCCGGGCGGGCTCAGGGACAAATCAGGGTTACCCCTAGCCGGGGGCCGGCCACCGTCCGGATGCCGCCTCCCTCCGTCCGCTCCCCGGGACGTCTCCCCGGACGTCCCGCCGGGACGTCTCCCCGAACGCCCCATCGGACGTCTCACCCGACGTCCCGCCGTACGAGACGTCTTTGCCAGGCGCGACGCGCTGCTGCACAGTCGTCGTCCGACCCGCTCGCATCCGGAGGTACCGCTGATGACCGCCATCGACGAGACCGGCAGCGTCGGCCCCTCCGCCCGACTGCTCCAGCTGTTCGAGGGGCACCGGCTGACGCCGACCCAGCGCCGGATCGCCCACTCGCTGGTGCGGCACGCCACCGAGGCGCCGTTCCTGTCCAGTGTCGAGGTCGCCGAACTCGCCGGCGTCAGCCAGCCCTCCGTCACCCGCTTCGCGGTCGCGCTCGGGTACGACGGCTACCCGGCGCTGCGCAAGCAGCTGCGCGAGCTCGGGGGCGGGGAACCCGCCGCGCCGGAGAGCCCGGACGACGCCGTGCGCAACGAGCACCAGCAGGCCGTGCTCGCCGAGATCGCCCACCTGCGCCACCTCGCCGAACTGCTCGCCGACCCGGAGCCGATCATCCGGGCCGCCCGGCTGCTCGCCGCCTCCCGCCCGCTGCCGGTGCTCGGCCTGCGGGCCGCCTCGGCGCAGGCGCGCGGCTTCGCGTACTTCGCCGCCAAGGTGCACCCGGACATCCGGCTGCTGGACGAGGGCGGCAGCATGCTCGCCGACCGGCTGGAACAGGCCACCGCGGCCGGCGCCAGCGCACTGCTCTGCTTCGCCCTGCCGCGCTACCCGCGCGAGCTGATGGACGCTCTGGCGGTGGCCCGGGAGTGCGGGCTGACGGTGCTCACCGTCGCGGACAGCGCCTTCGCCCCGGTCGCCAAGCTGTCCGACCTGATGCTGCCGGCCGCCGTCGGCACCGGCCTGGTCTTCGACACCGCCTGCGCGCCGATGATGCTCGGCCGGGTGCTGCTGCAGGCCATGTGCGACGAACTCCCGGGCGCCGAGGCGCGCCTGGAGGCGATCGAGCAGTCGGCGACGGCACGCGGGCTCTTCTTGGAATAAGCACAGCCTGGAATAAGCGCGGGCCGGAATAGGCGCAGCCAGGAACAAGCACAGGCCGGAGCGGCGGCGGGAGAGTAGTCGTCACGAACCCGGGCATCCCCTACTGCAGGGGGTGCCGCCCATGCGCGTGATCCACGAGATGAAGTTCGTCGCCCGCCTCTCCTCGGGCGCCGACGAATGGTCCTGCCCCGCCTGCGGACGCCGCGTCACCCTGCGGCGGCTGCCCGAACCCGAACTGACCGTCCTCGATCCGGGCGACGAGTCCGCCGTCCACGTCGGCGTCATCGAACCCGACGCCGCCGCCGTGGCGGCCGAGAAGTACGGCCTCGGCCCCGTCCAGAACGTCCCCCGCCCGCCGTCCCCGCCCGCCCCGGACGCCGCCGACCGCCGCTGGCTGGCCGAGATCGGCATCGACTGGGACGGCGGCGCGGCGGCCTGAGCCCTGCCCGCACCGCCCGTACGGCACTGCCGGACGGGCGCTTCGGCGTGCCTGGGGGCCGGTGGGGCTCCCGGCTGATCGGATTGTTCCGGGGTCTGGTCGAAACCCAGCTGTTTAGTTATATTCAGTCGAAGAGAACATGAATGAATCCATCCGCAGAGAGGCCGGGACCATGGTGCAGCAGCAGACGAGCGGACCGCGTGAGGTGCGCGCCGCGCGGGGGACGGGGCTCACGACGCAGGGGTGGCAGCAGGAGGCCGCCCTGCGGATGCTGATGAACAACCTCGACCCCGAGGTGGCGGAGCACCCGTCGAAGCTGGTCGTCTACGGCGGCACCGGCAAGGCCGCCCGGGACTGGCGCTCCTTCGACGCGATGGTGAAGACGCTGCAGGGCCTGAAGCAGGACGAGACCATGCTGGTCCAGTCCGGCCGCCCGGTCGGCGTGATGCAGACCCACGAGTGGGCGCCGCGCGTGCTGATCGCCAACTCCAACCTGGTCGGCGACTGGGCCAACTGGGAGGAGTTCCGCCGCCTGGAGAGCCTCGGGCTCACCATGTACGGCCAGATGACCGCCGGCTCCTGGATCTACATCGGCACCCAGGGCATCCTCCAGGGCACCTACGAGACCTTCGCGGCCGTCGCCAACAAGCGGTTCAACGGCACGCTGGAGGGCACCATCACCCTCACCGCGGGCCTCGGCGGCATGGGCGGGGCCCAGCCGCTGGCCGTCACCATGAACGGCGGCGTGGCGATCTGTATCGACTGCGACCCGTCCCGCATCTCCCGCCGGATCGAGCACCGCTACCTCGACGTCGAGGCCAAGAACCTCGACCACGCCCTGCAGCTGGCCACCGAGGCCCGCGACAAGAAGCAGCCGCTCTCCATCGGCCTGCTGGGCAACGCCGCCGAGCTCTTCCCGCAGCTGCTCGCGATGGACGCGCCGATCGACATCGTCACCGACCAGACCAGCGCCCACGACCCGCTGAGCTACCTGCCGGTCGGCGTCTCCTTCGACGACATGGCGACCTACGCGGCCGAGAAGCCCGCCGAGTTCACCCAGCGCTCGCGCGAGTCGATGGCCCGGCACGTCGAGGCGATGGTCGGCTTCCAGGACCGCGGCGCCGAGGTCTTCGACTACGGCAACTCGATCCGCGGCGAGGCCCAGCTGGCCGGCTACGACCGCGCCTTCGCCTTCCCCGGCTTCGTCCCCGCGTACATCCGCCCGCTGTTCTGCGAGGGCAAGGGCCCGTTCCGCTGGGCCGCGCTGTCCGGTGACCCGCAGGACATCGCCAAGACCGACAAGGCCGTCCTCGACCTGTTCCCGGAGAACGAGTCGCTGCACCGCTGGATCAAGATGGCCCAGGAGAAGGTGCACTTCCAGGGCCTCCCGGCGCGCATCTGCTGGCTCGGCTACGGCGAGCGCGACAAGGCCGGCGAGCGCTTCAACGACATGGTCGCCTCGGGCGAGCTGGCCGCGCCGATCGTCATCGGCCGTGACCACCTGGACTGCGGCTCGGTCGCCTCCCCGTACCGGGAGACCGAGGCGATGCTGGACGGCTCGGACGCGATCGCCGACTGGCCGCTGCTCAACGCCATGGTCAACGTGGCCTCCGGCGCCTCCTGGGTCTCCATCCACCACGGCGGCGGCGTCGGCATCGGCCGCTCGATCCACGCCGGCCAGGTCACTGTCGCCGACGGCACCGCGCTGGCCGGGGAGAAGATCCGCCGGGTGCTCACCAACGACCCGGGCATGGGCGTCATCCGGCACGTGGACGCCGGCTACGACCGCGCCGACGAGGTCGCCGCCGAGCGCGGGGTCCGCATCCCGATGGGTGAGCTGTGAACGAGCGCAGCGAGCGAACCAATCGGAGGGGCGACTCGCGGAACGCGGTTGCCGAGCGCAGCGAGGCGGGCGCGTGACGGCTTCGTTCGAAGAGATGTGGGCGGAGCTGCTCCCCGTGGGCCGCTCCGCCTCCTCCGGCGGCTACCGCCGCTTCGCCTGGAACTCCGCCGACGCCGAGTGCCGCGCCTGGTTCGAGCAGCAGGCCCGCGACCGCGGCCTGGCGTACGAGCTGGACCGCAACGGCAACCAGTGGGCCTGGCTGGGCGACCCGCAGGCCGGCGGGGCCGTCGTCACCGGCTCGCACCTGGACTCGGTGCCGGACGGCGGCGCCTTCGACGGCCCGCTCGGGGTGGTCTCCTCCTTCGCCGCGCTGGACGAACTCCGCGCCCGGGGAGCCGAGTTCACCCGGCCGCTGGCGATCGTCAACTTCGGTGACGAGGAGGGCGCCCGGTTCGGCGTGGCCTGCATCGGCTCCCGGCTCACCGCCGGTGTGCTCTCGCCCGAGGCCGCGTACGAGCTGCGCGACGCCGGCGGCGTCCGGCTGCCCGACGCGATGGAGAAGGCCGGCTACGACCCGACCGGGATCGGCGCGGACGACGACCGGCTGGCCCGGATCGGCGCCTTCGTCGAACTCCACGTCGAGCAGGGCCGCTACCTCGCCGAGGGGCAGCCGGTCGGCGTGGCCGGGGCGATCTGGCCGCACGGCCGCTGGCGGTTCGACTTCCACGGTGAGGCCAACCACGCCGGCACCACCCGGATCGAGGACCGCCGGGACCCGATGCTGACCTACGCCAACACCGTGCTCGCCGCCCGCAAGAAGGCGAAGCAGGCGGGCGCGCTGGCCACCTTCGGCAAGGTCGCGGTCGAGCCCAACGGCACCAACGCCATCGCCTCGCTGGTGCGCGGCTGGCTGGACTCCCGGGCGGCCGACGAGCGCACCCTGACCGCGCTGGTCGCCGAGATCGAGCAGGCCGCGGCCGAGCGCGGTGAGCGCGACGGCGTCCGGGTCGAGCTGGTCCGCGAGTCCTACACCCCGGTGGTGGACTTCGACGGCCCGCTGCGCGACCGGCTCGCCAAGCTGCTGGACGCCCCGGTGCTGCCCACCGGCGCGGGACACGACGCCGGGATCCTGGCGTCCGCCATCCCGACGGCCATGCTGTTCGTGCGCAACCCCACCGGTGTCTCGCACTCCCCGGCCGAACACGCCGAGGTGGCCGACTGCCTGGCCGGGGTGACCGCCCTCGCCGACGTACTGGAGGACCTGGCGTGTCAGTGACCGCAGCGACCGCAGTGAGCTACTGGGCGCAGTACGCCTGGCTGCCGCACCCCAACGGTCCGGTGGTCGAGCGGGACGTGCTGATCGCCACCGGCCCGGGCGGGCTGATCACCGCGGTGACGCCGGACAGCGGGCCCTGCCCGTCCGGCGCCGTCCGCCTCGACGGGCTGCTGCTGCCCGGCCAGGCGAACGCCCACTCGCACGCCTTCCACCGGGCGCTGCGCGGGCACGTGCAGGTCGGCTCCGGCACCTTCTGGACCTGGCGCGACACCATGTACCGGTTCGCCGGGGCGCTCGACCCGGACACCTACCTGGAGCTCGCCACCGCCGTCTACGCCGAGATGGCGCTGGCCGGGATCACCGCCGTCGGCGAGTTCCACTACCTGCACCACGCGCCCGGCGGGGCCCGCTACGACGACCCGAACGCGATGGGCGAGGCGCTGATCGAGGCCGCCGCCCGGGCCGGCATCCGGATCACCCTGCTGGACACCTGCTACCTGTCGGCCGGCTTCGGCGCCGAGCCGACCAAGCCGCAGCAGCGGTTCAGCGACGGCGACGCGCAGGCCTGGGCCGAGCGGGCGGACGCGCTGAAGCCGCGCGAGCACGCCCGGATCGGCGCCGCCATCCACTCCGTCCGGGCCGTCCCGGCGGAGCAGCTGGCCACCGTGGCGCACTGGACGGCGATGCGCCAAGCGCCGCTGCACGTCCACCTGTCCGAGCAGACCGCCGAGAACGACGCCTGCCTCGCCGCGCACGGCGTCACCCCGACCCGGCTGCTCGCCGACCACGGCGCGCTCGGCCCGCGCACCTCGGTCGTGCACGCCACCCACCTCACCGACGAGGACGTCCGGCTCCTCACCGACTCCTCCACGACCGTCTGCATGTGCCCCACCACCGAACGGGACCTCGCGGACGGCATCGGCCCGGCCCGCCGACTCGCCTCGGGGGGCAGCCCGATCACCCTGGGCAGCGACAGCCACGCGGTCATCGACCCGTTCGAGGAGGCCCGGGCGCTGGAGCTGGACGAGCGGCTGCGCACCCGCACCCGCGGGCACTGGACAGCGAACGCGCTGCTGCGGGCCGGCACCGAGGACGGGCACGCCTCGCTCGGCTGGCCGGAGGCCGGCCGGATCGAGGCCGGGGCGCTCGCCGACTTCACGGTCATCGCGCTGGACTCGGTGCGTACGGCCGGGCCGCCGCCCCGGCTCGGCGCCGAGATCGCCGTCTTCGCGGCCTCGGCGGCGGACGTGCGGCACCTGGTGGTCGGCGGTCGGCACGTCGTCCGGGACGGTGTGCACCAGCTGGTGGCCGACGTGCCGGGCGCGCTGCGGTCCGCCATCGGCGCGCTGAGCTGCTGATTCCCTTGTCTGACTCCCTTCGGAAGGCGTTGTCTTGAGCACCAGGACCACCTTGATCACGGGCATCGGCAGCCTGGTCACCAACGACCCCGGTCAGGGCACCGGGCCGCTCGGCCTGCTGGCCGACGCGGCCGTGGTGGTCGAGGGCGACACCGTCGCCTGGGTCGGCCCGGCCGCGCAGGCCCCGGCCGCCGACGAGCGCTTCGACGCCGAGGGTCGGGCCCTGCTGCCCGGCTTCGTCGACTCGCACGCCCACCTGGTGTTCGCGGGGGACCGTACGGCCGAGTTCAACGCCCGGATGTCCGGGCAGGCGTACACGGCGGGCGGTATCCGCACGACGGTGGCGGCCACCCGGGCGGCTTCGGACGCCGAGCTGGAGGCCAGGCTGGCCGGGTTCGTCCGGGAGGCGCTGCGGCAGGGCACCACCACCATCGAGTGCAAGTCCGGCTACGGGCTGACCGTCGAGGACGAGGCCCGGGCGCTGCGGATCGCGGCCAAGTACACCCCGGAGACGACGTACCTGGGCGCCCACGTGGTCGCCCCGGAGTACGCCGAGGACCCGGCGGGGTACGTCGACCTGGTCACCGGCGAGATGCTCGACGCCTGTGCCCCGCACGCCCGCTGGGTGGACGTGTTCTGCGAGAAGGGCGCGTTCGACGGCGACCAGGCGCGGGCCGTCCTCACTGCGGGGATCGAGAAGGGCCTCACGCCGCGGGTGCACGCCAACCAGCTCACGTACGGGCCGGGCGTGCAGCTCGCGGTGGAGCTGGGGGCCGCCTCGGCGGACCACTGCACCCACCTGACGGACGAGGACGTGGCGGCGCTGGCGGGATCGGCGACGGTCGCGACCCTGCTGCCGGGGGCGGAGTTCTCCACCCGGGCCGAGTACCCGAGCGGGCGGCGGCTGCTGGACGCGGGCGCCGTGGTGGCGCTCTCGACGGACTGCAACCCGGGCTCCAGCTTCACCAGTTCGATGGCGTTCTGCATCGCCGTGGCGGTGCGGGAGATGGGCATGACCCCGGACGAGGCCGTCTGGGCGGCCACGGCCGGCGGCGCCCACGCCCTGCGGCGCACGGACGTCGGGTCGGTCGCGGTCGGCTCCCGGGCGGACCTGCTGCTGCTCGACGCCCCCTCGCACGTCCACCTGGCCTACCGCCCGGGCGTCCCCCTGACGGCCGCGGTCTGGCGCGCGGGCGTCCGCGAGGTCTGAGTCCGCGACCATGGTCACGAGCGGCCCGCTCCCTGCGCGCAGGGAGCGGGCCGCTCCGGTGCGTCCGTCAGCCGAAGGGCAGGACCTGGGTGCTGCCACCGGCCAGGATGTGCTGATAATCGCTCCCGCCGTTGAGCTGGCGGTAGTTGAGCACCGGATCACCGGCTCGCACGAGGGCGGTCGCACAGCCGAGGCACCAGGGCTTCGGCGGCTGTGCGTCGAGGTCCTCGATCACCGCAGGAGCGGAGCACTGCGTGCAGGCCGCCATCGGGTCCTCCCCGGGGTCAGGCCCAGGTGGAGCCGCAAGCGGTGCAGCCCCATCGGCCGTCGATCGTCTGGTAGGTGGCGCCCGATCCACAGACCGGGCAGGCGCGGGCGCTGGGCTGGTCGGCCAGCTTCAGCAGCGTACTGGGAGACGTGGCGACCCTGCTGATGACCGCCGCCTACACGGCGGCATGTCCTGACGCCCCAAGACGGGCCGACTGCTTCTCGTCGCCCCGTTGCCCCGTCGAGCCGGTGCTCGACGGGGCAACGTGCTGCTCAGGGGCTGGTGGTGAGGTGGTCGAACTCGCCGGCCTTGGCGCCCCGGAGGAGAATCAGGCGAGGCAGAACTCGTTGCCCTCGATGTCCTGCATCGTGATGCACGACTCGTTGACGCCGTCGGCGCGCTGCGTCAGCACGTGCTTCGCACCGAGCGCCATCAGCCGCGCGCATTCGGCCTCAAGCGTGGCCAGGCGCTCCTCACCCACGAGCCCGGTGCCGGCCCGAACATCGAGATGCACCCGGTTCTTGACGACCTTGCCCTCGGGAACCCGCTGGAACAGCAGGCGCGGGGCCACACCGGAGGGATCGGTGCACGCGAAGTAGACCGCATCCTCGGGCGGCAGCGAGCGGTAGCACTCCTCCCACGTGGCAAAGCCCTCCGGGACAGTCGGCAGGACGTACCCCAGCACCTCGCACCAGAAGGCGGCGAGGCGAACAGGGTCCGCGCAGTCGAAGGTCACTTGGAACTGTCTGATCGTTGACATCGGCGCACGATAACAGGGGCCCTGCTCATCTTCCCAGGTCGGGAGGCCCGCACGTGGTCGGGAGGAGGCGCCTGCCACCCGTTAGCACTTAGCCACCGGCGGCCTCTTGCGGGGCGCAAGAGGCCGCCGGAACGATTCGCTCAGGGGTTGGTGACGAGGTGGTCGAACTCGCCGACCTTGGCACCCTGGAGGAAGGCGGCGAACCTGAGGCGGGTGGTCCGGACTATGACGTCCGCGTCGTCGGACTCCCGGAGTTCGACCACCTCTTCACGTGCGCGCACCTCAACGCAGTTGTTGTTCGCCTCGCTGAAACTGGACTTCTGCCACTCGGTGCTATTCATGCCTGTCGTTCATTTCCTTCATGATCGAGCGAATGTGATCCCGTGACTCGCTCTCTTGGAGCGCGACGGCCTCGATGCGCTCCAAGGTTGCGCGATAGCCCGCCAGCTGGGCGGGTGAGTCGAAGATGTGGGAGCCATGAGACGAGTCGGCCTGGACCGTGTCCAGCTCTGGTACCGGTCCCTCCGCATAGAGCAGGTTCTCACTGGGGCCGGGGAAGTTGGCTGTCGCAAAGGGCACGACTCGCAATGAGACGGCTGGGCGTTCGGAGTCCCGGATGAGGGATTCGAGCTGCTCCCTGAGCACCGTGGGCCCGCCGTACTGGATGCGCAACGCCGCTTCGTGGACGAGTGCTGTGTACGGCGTTTCGCCGGCCTGGATGATCTGCTGCCTCCGCAGCCGGAACTTCACTCGGCGATCGACCTCTCGCTCGGGGAGAGGGGTGAACCCTGTCGCGAACACCGCGGTCGCATACGAGTTCGTCTGCAGCAGTCCCGGGATGATGCCGATGGTGAAGCTCTTGAGCCGCTTCGCGCGTCCTTCGATCTCCGCGACATCGATCGGGGCGGCTGCGAGTGTCGTTCGATACTCATCCCACCAGGCCGAGTCCCGCTCCCTGGCCATGTCGGCGAGTGCTTCGACCAGAGGCGCGTTGGCGCACATGCAGGCTTCCGCGATCTCGTGCAGGCGAGCCACGCTGACGGCCGACTTTCCGATCTCCATCTGACTCACCAGTGCGGGAGTCACCCCGAGCAGCCTGGCGAGGTGGCTGCCGCCGAAGCCGGCCTGCTCTCTCATCCTTCGCAGTTCGGCGCCGAGACGTCGCTGGCGAAGGGTGGGGATTCGAAGGGCCATGGCGTCCTCTCTGCTGGTGCTGAGGCCAGTGTGCCGTGCAGGTCGCCAGCGGATCCATCTGGGAGCAGGGGGCGCGCGTTCCCCCATGGGGAGGAACCTTCTCCCATCCGGCTTTAATTAAAGAGTCGATCGGCTATCGTCATCCTCAGCTCGATCCGACGGATCGTCAGTAATGCCTGCATCCAGGGCAGTAGGCGCCTGCTGCCCTCGCGCGCCGCAGAGCAGCCATGCCCCGGCCTGGCTCACGGCGACGACCGTCATCCCTCCCTCTTCTCTCCCCACACCACAGCCTCACGGAGGTTCCCGTGTGCATCCGTAACACCCCCTCGCTCACCCTCTCCCGGCAGGCCCTCCGGGATGCCATGACTCGCAGCGGCGGCTGGGACGCCGAGGTTATCTTCAACGCCGAACTCGCCTTGATGGAGCTCATCTCCAACGCGTGGCGCCACGCCGACACCCCCGCGCCCGTCGTCTGGTTCTCCATCCTCGACCGCACCCTCCGCGTCACCGTCTCCGACGAGAGCGACGCCCTGCCCCAGCAGCGAACCCCCACCGACCTCGCCGAGCACGGGCGGGGCCTCCAGCTGGTGGAGGGCCTCACCCACCGCTGGGGCGTCGACCCCCAGAAGCGCGGCAAGACCACCTGGTACGAGCTGGACTCCCTCGCGTGACCCGCGACCCCATCGCGCCGGACGACCCCAGGACGCGCGACTACACCGAACCCCAGATCACCACGCTTCTCGGCGAGTTGCACCGGCGCGGCCTGCCGCACGGGCTCCTCTGGGGCTCCGCCGCGGCCGGCGAGACCACCCTCGACGGCCGCATCCTGGTCGACTTCGGCAACGCGCCGGTGAGCACTCTGCTCAACCTCCTCCACCTGCTCCGCGACCTGGAGCGGGACGAGCCGTGGCACCGGTGAAGTTCTTCGTCGGCGCGGTCCTGGTCGCCCTCCTCGCCCTCGCGATCGCCACCGTGGCCCTCGGCGCCATCGCGACCCTCAAGATGCCCCGCCCCGAAGACCGCGACGAGCAGCGCTGAACCATGCGAAGGCCCTCGCCCACCCCGGGCGAGGGCCTCGCGGGTGCCCTCTGTCAGCCGAGACACGGGATCGCCCTGTGCCCCAGGAACTGCTGAAGCCGGAGCCGCTGTGTGTGGTGCATGGGCAGCCCTTCAGGATCGCTCGGAATGACGAACTGAAGGTCGATGGACGCGTATCAACCCAGGCGGGCCAGGGCGTCCGTCACAAGCAAGCGTGCTGCTGCGCCCCGCGCTGCCCCCTGCGAGAGTCGGTCAAAGGCTCGGGCATACAGGTCGACCTGGCTGGGCTGCGTGAGCGTTGAGGCGGCATCCAGGGTGTCCGCGTGGACCCTGGTGTCGTCGAAGATCGTGAAGGTCGGCATGGGCCACACGGTTCGCTGTGTCGCGAACGGGATGATGCCCACGGCGACGTTCGGGAGATCCATGACTCCGAGCAGGTGGCCGAGCTGCGCCGCCATGGTCTCGGCGCTGCACACGCGATACCGCAGCACGGACTCCTCCAGCACGAAGGAGAAGCGGTGTGCGCCATTGCTCAACACCGCGTTGCGCTTCATGCGGGCCGCCACGGCGTCACTCACGTCGTCCGGGGTTCCCCGGAAGTCCGCGATGGACGAGAGCAAGGCGGCGGCGTACCTGGGTGTTTGGAGGAATCCGGGGATCACGTCGGAGACGTAGACCCGGAACACGTTGGTCTGTCCGTACAGGTCTCCGGTCGACTCTTGCAGGCGACGGAGCCCACTCCGTTGGAGTCGTTTCCACTGCACGTGGGCGTCGGAGGACTGCCTATTGGCGGCTATGAGGTCAGGGGCTTGATCGTCGGCGTCACAGGCCTGGCACCAAGCTCTGATATCGGAGTCGGAGGGAGGAGTCTTGGCGTTTTCGATCCGAGATGACTTCGACTCCGACCAGCCGCACCTGACGGCCAGCTCCCGCCCGCTGATCCCTGCGTCCTTCCGAATCTCGCCCAGTCGGCCGGCAAGGGATTCGCGGGCCTTCTGGACGTTCGAAGAGGGATGTGCGGGCAAGGAGCTGGCCTTCGTCAGATCTCGTACTGATGGTGCGGAAGCGCTAGCTCCCAGACTGCTTCGAACGCGGTGGCGCACAGCTTCACGGTGCCGGGGTCTGTCGTGATCTCATCTTCGACCACGGCGCCGTCTCCGGAGAAGTGGTGAACCCGGAGCAGGACACCATCGAACAGCCAGAAGTCGTTCCCCGGTAGGGGGAGACTCGTGGCCTGCCGCCGTGGCAGCCAGCGGACCTGCTCGCCCGCCGTGACGTTGGCGTGGGTGACGTAGTGCTCCCACCGGATGTACTCGGACACGGGTTCGGATACGACCCGAGCCCGACGGATGACCACACCCCGCGCCACGGCATCCGTGATCAACTGGTCATAGGGGTGCCACCAGGACTGCCGGTCCTCCCAGTTGATCCGCTCACCGCGCTGCCACGCCTCGAACCGTTCCGTCGGGGCGTAGGAGTCGCGCAGCTCCAGATGGACGGCGGATCGGTGGCACTGCTCAAGCAGCTCAGCGAAGCTGGGCACGCTCGATGGCATCACACGCCTCCCTGATCATGGGCACCATCCGGGCCGGAAGCCTGACGATGGCCTCATTGTCGGGTACCGGTCCGTTTGCGGGGCTGCTTCGCTCGCATTCCGCCTGGGTCTCGGGGTGCGGGTTCCACCCCTGGAAGAGGATCTCCTGAGCCTCCGGGTCCACCCACACGGTGGGGCAGTGGTCCCGATCGGTGTTGGGGTCGATGCCAACGAACTTTACGGCCATGGCCGGCTCCCTGGTCTAGGTGCTTGCTCGGGCTTGCACAAGCTTCTCCGAGCAGCGGATATGCAGTCAATACCGCTATACGGATGGGTAATTGATGTGCAAGCTCATGCAAGTTCGTAGAGATCGATGCCTGGTCGTCCATAGCCTCGCTTGCATCGGCGGGACAGCGGCGGAGGGAGTGTCCGTGTCGAACGTGGAGCCCGAGACGGAGAAGTTGAGACGGTACCGAGCCGAGGCGGAAGCGGCGGCGAGCGCCGTGGAGACCGCGTGGAAGCTTGCGGGCCTGCCGTCCACCCCCGACGTGATGGCCGTCGTGAGCGGGCGCGGGGTGCGTGAGGGGCCTCACGTCTCGCTCGGGGGCTGTCGCGCCAGCACCGCCAGGGCGCTGGCCGACGTACTCACCGAGTACGCCCGACTCTCGGGCCGCGTGATCAACGGCGAGTCCAACCGGATCACGGCTCGCATGCTCACCAAGTGCGACGTGGAGCCCGTTCTGTCGAGCGACGGGCTCCAGGTCTTGCGGCCGGAGTTGAACGCATGAGTGCCCCCGTGTAGGGCAAGGCTGCGGGGGCGTCAGCGAGGAACTGGCCGCTCCTGGGCCACTACAGACCCCTGCCCCGGCCGCCTGGGGAAGGACCCAGCCGGGGCGGGTCAGCAAGGTGCACGCCAGGCTGGGGGCCGCCTCAGCCTGACCGACGAAGAGGGGAATTACATGGGCAAGCGCGGCGGCGGGACCGGCGACGGCAAGGGCGGCGGGCAGCAGGACGACAGCAACAAGGGCGCCGGACACGGCGGCGGCGGGTCCGACGAGGGCGGCAACACCTCGGACGGTTCGGCCCCGGCGGGCGGCAACGGCAAGTGACCGGCGAGACGCACAGGGAGGCGGGCCCCCAGGGGCTCGCCTCCGCGCTGGTGGCCGGCGGCGCACTCTCCTCGGACTGGCTGCCCTCCTTCCGGGCCGTACCCCGCGAACTGTTCGTCCCGGATCGCATCTGGCCGGGGATTGCGGACGGCACCCGGCAGAACCCCGTGGTGTACCGATCGCAGGACCCGGAGGGGTGGCGGCGAGCGGTCTACTCGGACATCCCGCTGACCACGCAGTGGGACGACGGCGACCATGAGGGGGACGGACTCGGGACGACCCCGACCTCCTCCAACTCCATGCCCACGATGGTGTTCTCGATGCTCCAAGACCTCGACGTACACGCGGGCGGCAGGGCGCTGGAGATCGGAGCCGGAACGGGCTGGAACGCGGGCCTGCTGGCCCACCGCCTGGGCGACCTCAACGTGGTGACCGTCGAGTACGACTCGGACGTCGCTCGCGGCGCCCGGGCGAACCTGGACCGGGCCGGGCTCAAGCCGACCGTCGTCGAGGGCGACGGGCGGCAAGGCTGGTCGGAGGGCGCTCCCTATGACCGGATCATCGCCACCTGCTCGCTTCTCGCGATCCCTCCGGCATGGCTGGCACAGGCGGCGCCCGGCGGAATCATCGTGGCGCCGTTCGGCACGGAGTACGGCGGCGAGCAGATCGTCCGGCTGACCGTGAACGACGATGGCACCAGCGCCAGCGGCCGGTTCACCCGGAGCTCGGCGTTCATGCGGCTGCGCCAACAGCGCACCGACCGGCCGCCTTTCGAGGACTACCTGCACGGGCAGGAGTGGCCGGCCAATGGGGCGAGGAGCACCACCACTCTGGCTCCTCCGGACACGGGCGGGTGGTTCGAGCAGTTCGTCATCGGGGCGGGCGTGCCCGGGGCGTTCTGGCGAGCGGAGCGCTACGACGATGGCGCCTACACGCTGTGGCTCTACAGCCGGGACACCGAGTCGTGGGCATCGACCGACTACGTGCGGGGCCGCACGGAGTACGAGGTGTTCCAATCCGGCCCCCGGAACCTCTGGGACGAGGCGGAGGCCTGCTGGCGCTGGTGGGACAAGCACGGCCGCCCGGGCTTCGACCGGTTCGGCCTCACGGTCGGGCCCGAAGGCCACACCGTGTGGCTCGACTCCCCGGAGAACCTGGTGCCGCGCCGAGGCTGACGCAGATGCCCGCTGAGAATCGTCATGTCGCTTTGCCCTGTCGGCTCGACGGGGCAAAGCGGCATGAGTAGGGCCCGTTCGAGCTGCCGCCGCGTCTAGGCCTCGATTACGATGCAGGCCTCCCTGGCGAGGCGCAGGGACAGCTCCATGGATCCTGGGCCTCGCACAGTGGCGCCCTTGAGGTGCGAGGCGCCTCCGATGCCAAGCAGCGTGCAGTTGTCGAAGCTGACACCGGGCTGAATGACGACGTTGGCGAACTGGGCTCCGGTGAGATCGCACTTCTCGAACCGGACGTCGCGGAGTTCGGCAAACTGAAAATCAGCTTGGGAGAGATTGCACTCCCTGAGGATGACCGTCTTGAATTTCGCGTACCGGAACAGCGTGCTGTCTGTCCGAGTGCCCTCGATGAGGACGTCACGGAAACTGCCGCTGCGCTCGGGGGAGGACATCTGTCCGGAGTTTCCGGAACGGCAGGCGGGTGATCGGCTCACCAGGAGGATGGGTCAAGTCCCGGTCACAGTACGAATGTTCTTGATCTAGCGACGATCACCCGGCTTCCGGCTGCGATGCTGGAGTGCATCCCGCGACCGGAGGTCGGAAATGATGAAGTACCTCGTACGTGACGCCTTGGCTGGGGCGCACCGCTCCGCCGTGCACCTGGAGATGCGTGACACCTACACGCCGGATGATCCGGAGTTCGCGCGCTGGCGTGTCGGCCATCGGTACGACAATGATCCGGCCAAGCTGCCTGACTGGTGGGGCTCTTGGGCTGACCTGGTAGCCGACACAACCGGGCGTGGCGTGGTCATGCGACGGGCCCGGATCGTCTCGGAGCCGGTAACGGACTACATCCGGTACGAGCATGACCTCACATTCGCCAACGTCGCAGCGGGTGAGCTGGTCCGCTGGTTGCCCCGACGGGGGGCTGCCGACATCGCGCTGCCGGGAACGGACCTGTGGATGTTCGACAGGTCCGCCGTGCTGTTCACGTACTTTTCCGGCGTCGGGGAGGTCGTGGACAGGGAGTGGCGGACGGATCAGGCCGTTGTGGATCTGGTCAGTTCTGCCTTTGAGGCCGTGTGGGAGCGGGCTACGCCGCACGGCGACTACAAGCTGACCTGACCCATCTCCAAGGTGTCTCGGATCTCCACCGCCAAGACTTCCGTGCCCACTGCGGCGGCCCTGGCCACAGACAGGTCAGCCCGGTTGCCACGCGCAGGAAGTCGGCCGGGCCGACTTCCTGCGCGTTCGAGTTCTACGCGGGCAACGACCGGCGCAGGAAGTCCAGTTCGTGCAGGAGCAGGTTCTCGACCACCGCTTCATCCGTCGGGCGGTGGCCGGTGCCGCGTAGGGGCAGGACCTCGTGGGGGCGGCCGGCGGCGAGCAGGGCGGCTGAGAGGCGCAGGGTGTGGATGGGGAAGACGTTGTCATCTGCCAAGCCCTGGATCAGCAGGAGGGGGCGGGTCAGCTTCGGTGCCTCGGTGATCAGGTCGCAGGAGTCGTAGTGCTCGGGGTGCTCGTCCGGGTGGCCGAGGAAGCGTTCCTGCCAGTGGGTGTCGTAGAGCCGGTGGTCGGTCGGGGCGGCGCCGGCCGAGGCGGCGTGGAATATATCCGGGCGCCGGAGCACCGCGAGCGCCGCGAGGAACCCGCCGTAGGACCAGCCGCGGATTCCGACCCGCTCGAGGTCGAGCAGCCCCGGCCGCAGCAGGGCGGTCTCCCGCAGGCCCTCGATCTGGTCCTCCAGGGCCGGCCCGGCCTTGTCGCCCCAGATGGTCTTCTCCCAGCGCGGCCCGCGCCCCGGGGTGCCGCGGCCGTCCACCACCAGGACCGCGAAGCCCTGGTCGGCGAACCACTGGGACACCTGCTCGTACCAGGCACCGCCGGTGGTGACCTTCTGCATGGCCGGCCCCGCGTACGGGTCGAGCAGCACGGGCAGTGGGCTGTCGTCCGGACGGTGGCCGGTGGGCAGGAAGAGATGGGCGCGCAGCTCGCGCGGGCCGAGGTGGAGCAGTTCGGGCCGGGCGGCGACGACGGGCGGCTCGCCGTAGGAGGTGAGCGGGAGCGGCGGACGGCCTTGGCGGAGGACGGTGGTGAGGGAGCCGGTGGTGAGCACCAGGGTGCCGCCTTGCTCGGCGCCGCTGTGTACGCCGGGTCCGTCGCTCAGCTGCCGGACGCCGGAGCCCGGTTCGTACGTCCAGAGGTGGGTCTCGGTGGGCTCGTCGGAGGCGGTGAACAGCACCCGCTCGCCGTCCGTCCCGACGACGGCCCGCAGTTGCAGCCCCGCAGGGGTGACCGGCTTGCCGTCGACGGTCAGGTGCCGGGTGTCGCCGCGATCGGCGGTGTCGACCAGCGCGCCGCCCGCCGTCCGGACCGGCACCCCGGGGAGCAGTTCCACCCAGTGCGGGTCGGACCGTTCGGCGAGTACGCGGGTGGCGCCGTCCGCCCCGATCGCCAACGTCCGTACGGTCCGCTGGTCGCGGCTCTGCACGGCGGCGTACGGGCCGTGGTCGTCCCAGCCGGCGGCGGTGACGTACTCGAAGGCGGCGCGGTCCCAGCGGACCTCCGTGCGAGTGCCGTGGCCGTCGAGGCCGAGCAGCCAGAGCGTGACGTCGGCGTTGGCGGTGCCGGCCAGCGGGTAGCGGATGGCGCGCGGGGGCTGCTGCGGGTCGGTGGGGTCGGCCAGGAACCACCGGGCAACGGCACGCTCGTCGACCCGGGCGACGAGCAGCGCGCTGCCGTCGGGGGACCACCAGTGGCCGCGGTCGCGGTACATCTCCCCGACCGCGACGTACTCGGCCAGGCCGTACGAGACGTCATCGGCCTCGGGCTCGGCGAGCGCCCGGTCGCCCGTACCGTCCGCGCCGACCGCCCGCAGCGCTCCGCCGCTGACGTAGGCGATCCGGCGGCCGGTCGGGTCGAGCCTCGGGTCCGCCACGGGGAGGCCGGAGGCGACCGCCCGCACCGAGCCCGTACGGGTGTCGGCCAGCCACAGCGCGCCGTCCAGCGCGAAGGCGGCCCATGAGCCCGAGGCGTCGGTGCTGTACGAGGCGATGCCACCGGAGGAGCCCAGGGCGGCCGGGTCGGCGACCAGCCGCTCCTCGCCGGTGGCGGTGTCCAGCGCCCAGAGGCAGCTGAGCGGGTCGGTGCCGCCGCGGCTGCGCAGGAAGAGCACGGTGGCGCCGTCGGCGGAGGGTTCCGGCCGAACAGGCACGCCCAGGGTGAACCGGCGGGTGCGGGCCAGCCGGCGCGGGAAGGAGTCGGTCGTCATGCCGGGAACGGTAGGCAGAAAACGGCCGGGGCCGCCGTGGATCTCAGGAATCCACGGCGGCCCCGGAGTCGTGACCCGGTCGTCGGTGCGTCAGTGCACGTCGCCCATGAGGGCCTGGACCTTCTTGCGGTAGGTGTAGACCGCGAAGCCCGCGAGGGCCGCGAGGGCCGCCTGGGCCGCGATGATCCCGATGCCGTCGAGGCTGATGCCGGCCAGCGAGAGGAGGCTGGTGGTGCAGTCACCGGCGGTGACGGCGAGGAACCAGACGCCCATCATCTGGGAGGCGTACTTCTGCGGCGCCATCTTGGTGGTGACCGAGAGGCCGACCGGGGAGACGCACAGCTCGCCGATGGTCTGGATCATGTAGATCGAGACCAGCCACATCGGGGAGACCTTGCCGCCGTCGCCCGCCATGTTCATCGGGACGACGAAGACGAAGAACGAGGCGCCGATCAGGACGAGGCCCATCGCGAACTTCGTGATGGTGTTGGGCTCCTTGTTGCGGCGGGACAGCCACAGCCACAGGAAGGCGAACACCGGCGCGAGCGCCATCACGAACAGCGGGTTCAGCGACTGGTACCAGGTGGCCGAGAAGCCGAAGCCGAACACGGAGTCCGCGGTGTTCTTGTCCGCGAACAGCGAGAGGGTCGAGCCGCCCTGGTCGTAGATCATCCAGAAGATGGCGGCCGCGGCGAAGAACCAGATGTAGGCGCTCATCTTGGACTGCTCGCCGGCGCTCAGGTCCTTGTCGCGCTTGATCCGGACCAGTACGGCGACGGGGATCAGCAGACCGGCAAGGGTCAGCGGGACGAGGGCCCAGTTCAGGGTGTAGACACCCATCGCGACGATGGCGACGTAGAAGACGGTGGCGGCGGCGAACACCGCGCCGGCCTTCACCAGCAGGCTCTTGCGCTCCGCGGGCTGCAGCGGGTTGGGGACCAGGCTGCTCTTGGGGCTCAGGTGGCGGGTGCCCAGCAGGAACTGGACCAGGCCCAGGCCCATGCCGACCGCGGCCAGGCCGAAGCCCAGGTGCCAGTTGTGCTCCTTGCCGATCGTCCCGATGACGAACGGCGCGACGAAGGCACCGAGGTTGATGCTCATGTAGAAGACGGTGAAGCCACCGTCGCGGCGCGGGTCCTCGGGGCCGTTGTACAGGTGGCCGACCATCGTGGAGATGTTGGCCTTCAGCAGCCCGGAGCCGAGCGCGACCAGGAGCAGGCCGAGGAAGAACGCCGCCTGACCCGGGACGGCCAGCGCGATGTGGCCGCCCATGATCACGAAGCCGGCGATCGCGACCGTCTTGCGGGCGCCCCAGACCCGGTCGCCGAACCAGCCTCCGGGGTAGGCCATGAGGTAGACCATCGAGACGTAGACGGAGTAGATCGCCGTCGCCGTCGCCGCCGTCATGGCGAGGCCGCCGCCCTGGCTGCCGGTGGCCGCATCCGCGCCGCCGGAGACCAGGTAGTAGATGAGCAGGGCACGCATGCCGTAGTAGGAGAAGCGCTCCCACATCTCGGTCATGAACAGCGTGGCGAGACCTCGGGGGTGGCCGAGGAAGGTCTTGCCGCTGGGAGGGGCCGACGCGAGGCCGGCGTCCCGGGTGGTAGACGCCATGTGTAGTGGTTCCTTGCCTGACAGCGTCCGCCTAGGGGGGTGGCGGCGGACGTGGACGAAACCACTCTACGTGGCGATATTTGGCTCTATCAGCTGACAAAAGTCATGAATCAGGTATCCGAATGGCAAAGAGATACACAGATCTTCCCAGTTGATCCATGGTAAACGAGGTCTTCTTCCTTCGGATTCAAGATCCGGGAGGGTTTTCTTCGCTGAACCGGCGGTCCGCAACGCCCCGTTGGGCCTAGTTGGATGCTTGTATAACGATCACGCTCTGTGAACTACCTCACAGGGCGTACGGGCATACCCCGGCGGACTACCATCACCACATGACCTGTGTGCTGCTTGCCGAGGACGATCCGGCGATCTCCGAACCGCTCGCCCGGGCCCTGCGACGCGAGGGCTATGAGGTACTCGTCCGCGAGGACGGTCCGACCGCGCTCGCCGCCGGCCTCACGGAGGAGGTCGACCTCGTCGTCCTGGACCTCGGCCTGCCCGAGATGGACGGCCTGGAGGTCTGCCGCCGACTGCGCGCCGACGGCAAGAGCTGCCCCGTCCTGGTGCTCACCGCCCGCGCCGACGAGGTGGACACCGTGGTCGGCCTGGACGCCGGTGCCGACGACTACGTCACCAAGCCCTTCCGCCTGGCCGAACTGCTCGCCCGGGTCCGGGCCCTGCTCCGGCGCGGCAACGTCGACCAGCTCACCACCGGCGCGCACGGGGTGAAGATCGACATCGAGTCCCACCGCGCCTGGCTCGGCGAGGAGGAGCTCACCCTCTCCGCCAAGGAGTTCGAGCTGCTGCGCGTGCTCGTCCGGGACGCCGGCCGGGTGGTGACCCGCGAGGAGATCATGCGCCAGGTCTGGGACACCACCTGGTGGACCTCCACCAAGACCCTGGACATGCACATCTCCTGGCTCCGCAAGAAGCTCGGCGACGACGCGGCCAACCCGCGCTACATCGCCACCGTGCGCGGCGTCGGCTTCCGGTTCGAGAAGAACTAGGGCGCGACTTGCGGGGATCGGGCCCTCGGCCCGCGTCAGCGGAAACACCTCGGGGAGCGGCAGCGTGAAACGCCGGATGATCAACTCGCTGCTGGGCGTCGTCCTGGTGGTGGTCGTGGTGTTCTGCGTGCCGCTCGCCCTGGTCGAGAAGCGCACCATCGTCAGCTCGGCCCAGGACCGGGTGGACGCCGCCGCCGTCCGGGTGCTCGCGCTGGTCGAGAGCCGGATCGCGGCGGGCGAGTCCGTCACCGAGGCGCGGGCCTTCGAGAGCCAGGTCACCGAGGGCAGCTACGTCGAGGTGCAGGTCCCCGGCCAGCAGGTCGTCTCGGCCGGCGAACGCCCGGCCGGCGACCACCTGCTGAAGGCCGTCGAACGCGGCAACAGCGGCGAGACCGTCACCGTCGAGCAGTCCCGCGAGGACGTCGACCACGAGATCGCCAACAACCTGCTGCTGCTCGGCGTGGTCGCCCTGCTCGCCGTCCAGGCCGCCGTGGCACTGGCCGTCTGGCAGGCCAAGCGGCTCGCCCGGCCGCTCACCGACCTCGCCGAGACCGCCGAACGGCTCGGCTCCGGCGACCCCCGCCCGCGCGACCGCCGCTACGGCGTGCCGGAACTCGACCGGGTCGCCGAGGTGCTGGACACCAGCGCCGAACGGATCGCCCGGATGCTCACCGCCGAGCGCCGGCTCGCCGCCGACGCCTCGCACCAGCTGCGCACCCCGCTCACCGCGCTCTCCATGCGGCTGGAGGAGATCACCGCCCTCGCCGAGGACCCGCGGACCGTCCGGGAGGAGGCCACCATCGCCCTCCAGCAGGTCGAGCGGCTCACCGACGTCGTCCAGCGGCTGCTCACCACTCAGCGCGACCCGCGCAGCCCCACGGCCGTCGCCTTCGACCTGGACGACGTGATCAAGCAGCAGGTGGAGGAGTGGGGCCCGACGCTGCGCGAGAAGAACCGGGTGCTGTCCCTGGAGGGGCTGCGCGGGGTCACCGCGGTCGGCACCCCGGGGACGGTCGCCCAGGTGCTGGCCACCTTGATCGAGAACTCCCTGATGCACGGCGCCGGGACGATCACCCTGCGGGTCCGGCCGTCCGGCACCTCGGTGGTCGTCGAGGTGCAGGACCAGGGCGCCGGGGTGCCGCCGGACCTCGGCAACCGGGTGTTCGAGCGGGCGGTCAGCGGCCGCAACTCCACCGGCATCGGCCTGGCCGTCGCCCGCGACCTCGCGGAGGCGGACGGCGGGCGGCTCGAACTGCTCTCGCTGAAGCCCCCGGTGTTCGCGATCTTCCTCGGGCGCAGCCAGACGCGCTGAGGACCGGCTCCGGCTCCCCCCGGGAAAGCGGTCTTCAGGAGCGCGGCGTCCAGGAGCCTGCGAGACGCGTCGTTCAGGAGCCCGGCAGGACGCCGAGCTGGCGCATCAGGCCCATCACGTCCCACTGCCACCAGCCCTCGCAGATCTTCCCGTCCCGGAAGCGGAAGGTGGTCGTGCCGCGGCCGACCACGGACTTGCCGCTGTTCGGCACGCCCATGAAGTCGGCCTTCTGGGTGGCGTGCCAGGTCCACCGGGTGGCGACCTCGTTGCCCTCGGCGATCTGGCTCTCGGTCTCGAAGGTGAAGTCGAAGGCGCCCACGTAGCCCGCGCAGCGCTCCCGGAACGCCCGGATGCCCGTCGCGTCGCCCTCGCTGCCGTAGTCGTGGTCGAGGTAGTCGGCGGTCATGCACTCGTCGATGACGTCGAGGTTGCCGCGGGACAGCCCGTCGAGGACCCGGCTCGCGGTGGCCTTGTCGAACCGGGCGTCGCGGACCACGTCGAGGTCGGTGAAGGTCGGCGGTACGTCGCAGAGTGCCACCATCTCGCGGAAGATCCGGTCGGTCTCCGGCAGGTGGGAGTTCTTCATCGCCTCCTCGTAGGAGGGGAACTCCACGATCTCCACCACGTGCTTGGTGTCGGAGCGGTCGGTGCCCACCACCGCGTGGGAGGCGGTCCGCCGGCCCCGGGAAGCCTCGACCCAGCTGTCCATCAGCCGGTTGAGGTCGTCGAGCCGGTCGGTCTTGCAGTCGATGATCTGGACGAAGGTCATGGCGAGCCTCCTGGACCCCCCTCGGCCACGATCGTCCGCGGGCCGTGCTCGCCCTCTGTCACCACTGTCCTCTCGGGGGGAGAGGTACGGCAAGCGGAAGGGCTACTCGGCCTTGGCGTACCGGATCTCCTCGGCCGCCAGCATCAGTTCGGCCTGCGCCGCCAGCCCGCTGCCGGGCTCCTCCGCGGTCGCGAGCCCGCTGCCGGGCTGCTCGGCGGCCGCCGGCTCGGGGAGCGCGGTGAACACCCAGGTCCGGTACGAGAAGAAGCGGAAGAGGGTGCCGAGGCCGGTGCCGAACGCCTTGGAGACGTTGTAGGCGAGCGGCCCGTGCAGGCCGAGGGTATAGGTCGCGAACCAGACCGTGCCGTTCTCGATCAGCATCCCGACACCGCTGAAGATCAGGAAGAGCGTGATCTCACGCCGGCGTGAGGCCGCGTCCGTGTCGCGGTAGACCCAGTAGCGGTACCCGAGGTAGTTGGCGGCGATGGCCACCGCCGTCCCGATCACCGAGCAGCGCACGGGCGCCCAGCCGGTCAGGTGCAGGACGGCGTTGGAGACGCCGAAGTTCACGAAGACGCCGACCAGGCCGACGATGCCGAACTTGAGGACCTCGCCGGAGACCCCGCGCAGCCGCTGGACCAGTGAGGTGCTCGATGGGGCGGTCGTCGTCATACCGGGCTGCCTCCATGTGCCTGCCGACGAGGGGGCCGGACCGGATGCGTGGCTGACCCCTGGAAGTCCTCCGTGCGCGCACATCATCTGACCGCGCGTACCAGGACCTAGCGGACCAGGCTACCCGCTTCCGCCGAACGGCTCAGCCCCGAGGGGCCGGGCCTGACATCTACGCGCGTCCGCCGTCGAGGCCCCACCGGCGGCTCCACCGCCCCCCACCGGCCCGGATATCCTGGCCGGGTGACTTCCCCGGGCAATGTGAATTTTCCAGTGGTGGGCATGATCGGTGGCGGGCAGCTGGCCCGCATGGCACACCAGGCGGGCATCCCGCTCGGGGTCAGGTTCAAACTCCTCGCCGACACGCCCCAGGACTCCGCCGCGCAGGTCGTCTCCGAGGTCGTCCTCGGTGACTACCGCGACCTCGACACCCTGCGGCGCTTCGCCGCCGGCTGCGACGTGATCACCTTCGACCACGAGCACGTCCCCACCGAGCACCTGCGGGCCCTGGAGGCCGACGGCATCGCCGTCCGCCCCGGCCCGGACGCGCTCGTCAACGCCCAGGACAAGGGCGTGATGCGGGCCAAGCTCGACTCCATCGGCGTGCCCTGCCCCCGCCACCGGATCGTCGCCGACCCGGCCGACGTCACCGCCTTCGCCGAGGAGGGCTCCGGATACCCGGTCGTCCTCAAGACCGTCCGCGGCGGCTACGACGGCAAGGGCGTCTGGGTCGTCGACGACGAGCGGGAGGCGCAGGCCCCGTTCCTGGCCGGCGTCCCCGTGCTGGCCGAGGAGAAGGTCGACTTCGTCCGCGAACTGGCCGCCAACGTGGTCCGCTCGCCCAGCGGCCAGGCCGTCGCCTACCCGGTCGTCGAGAGCGTCCAGGAGAACGGCGTCTGCGCCGAGGTCACCGCCCCCGCGCCGGACCTCGACCCGGCCCTGTCCGACGAGGCCCAGCAGCTCGCCCTGCGGATCGCCGGCGACCTCGGCATCACCGGCCACCTCGCCGTCGAACTGTTCCAGACCCGCGACGGCCGGATCCTGGTCAACGAACTGGCCATGCGCCCGCACAACTCCGGGCACTGGACCCAGGACGGCGCCGTCACCTCGCAGTTCGAGAACCACCTGCGGGCCGTCCTCGACCTCCCGCTCGGCGACCCCCGGCCGCGCGCCAAGTGGACCGTCATGGTCAACGTCCTCGGCGGCGACTACCCGGACAT
Organism: Kitasatospora xanthocidica; assembly: GCF_014656195.1. GTDB lineage: Bacteria > Actinomycetota > Actinomycetes > Streptomycetales > Streptomycetaceae > Kitasatospora > Kitasatospora xanthocidica. The sequence goes on from NZ_BNBY01000006.1 coordinate 453,303, forward strand.
GTACCACGCCTTCCTGCACTGCATGGCCCGCGACCCCGGGCTGCGGATCCACATGTACGGGAAGGACGTGAAGCCCGGCCGCAAGGTCGGCCACGTCAACGTCTTCGGGGACGACCTCGAAGACGTCCGCGAGCGCGCCCGCCACGCGGCCGCCTACCTGCGAGGAACGATCACCGAATGACCTCCTCCCCTGTCGTTGGCATCGTCATGGGCTCGGACTCCGACTGGCCCGTCATGGAGGCCGCCGCCCAGGCCCTCGACGAGTTCGAGATCGCCTACGAGGTGGACGTCGTCTCCGCCCACCGGATGCCGCGCGAGATGGTCGCCTACGGCGAGAACGCCCACCGGCGCGGCCTGAAGGCGATCATCGCGGGCGCCGGCGGCGCGGCCCACCTCCCGGGCATGCTGGCCTCCGTCACCCCGCTGCCGGTCATCGGCGTGCCGGTGCCGCTGCGCTACCTGGACGGCATGGACAGCCTGCTGTCGATCGTCCAGATGCCGGCCGGCGTCCCGGTTGCGACCGTCTCGGTGGCCGGCGCGCGCAACGCCGGCCTGCTCGCCGTGCGGATGCTCGCCGCCTTCGACCCCGAGCTCACCGAGCGGATGACCGAGTTCCAGGCCGAGCTGAACAACCAGGCCACCGAGAAGGGCAAGAAGCTCCGGGCCAAGGTGGCCGGATCCTCCTCCTTCGGCTTCGGCAAGTAGTCCGGCCCTTCAGCTTCGGCAAGTAGTACGGCAGGTGGTTCGCCCCCGTGCGGGGGTGGGGTAGAACAGCTCGCATGACCTCTGCCCCGGACCCCCGCACCCCGCTGGACCGCGCCCGCGCCCTGCTCCGCACCGCCCCCGTGGTGGACGGCCACAACGACCTCCCCTGGGCGATGCGCGAGCAGGCCGGGTACGACCTCGGCGCGCTCGACCTCGCCGCCGACCAGAGCGACCGCCTCCACACCGACCTCGCCCGCCTCGCGGAGGGCGGGGTCGGCGCGCAGTTCTGGTCCGTCTACGTGCCCGCCTCGCTGGCCGGCGACCACGCGGTGAGCGCCACCCTGGAACAGGTCGACTTCGTCCACGCCCTCGTCGAGCGCTACCCCGACCGGCTCCGCCTGGCCCGCACCGCCGCCGACATGGAGGCCGCCCGCGCCGAGGGCCGGATCGCCTCCCTCATGGGCGCCGAGGGCGGCCACTCCATCGACTGCTCGCTCGCCACCCTGCGCGCCCTGTACGAGCTCGGCGTGCGCTACCTGACGCTCACCCACAACGACAACGTGCCGTGGGCCGACTCCGCGACCGACAAGCCGGTGGCCGGCGGGCTGACCCGCTTCGGCGAGGAGGTCGTCCGGGAGATGAACCGGCTCGGCATGCTCGTCGACCTCTCGCACGTCTCCGCCGACACCATGCGGGACGCCCTGCGGGTCACCGAGGCGCCGGTCGTCTTCTCGCACTCCTCCGCCCGCGCCGTCTGCGACCACCCGCGCAACATCCCGGACGACGTGCTCGCCCAGTTGCCCGCCAACGGCGGCGTGGCGATGGCCACCTTCGTCCCCAAGTTCATCCTGCCCGCGGCCATCGAATGGACCCTGGCCGCCGACGAGAACATGCGCGCCCACGGCTTCCACCCGCTGGACACCACCCCGCCGGCCATGGAACGCCAGCGCGCCTTCGAGGCCGGGCGCCCCCGCCCGATCGCCACCCCGGCCACCGTCGCCGACCACCTCGACCACATGCGCGAGGTCGCCGGCATCGACCACATCGGCATCGGCGGCGACTTCGACGGCACCGCCTTCCTCCCGGACGGCCTGGACTCGGTGGCCGGCTACCCCAACCTCGTCGCCGAACTCCTGCGCCGCCACTGGTCGGAGGCCGACCTCGCCAAGCTCACCTGGCACAACGCCGTCCGCGTCCTGCGCGACGCCGAATCCGCCGCCACCACCCTGCGCGCCACCCGCCGCCCCTCCATCGCCACCATCGCCCAGCTGGACGGCACCAAGCCCTGAGGCCGGCGCGCCCTAGGCCAGCAGCGGGATCTCGATCGCCGGGCACTTGTCCATCACCATGGCCAGCCCGGCCTCCCGGGTCCGCTCGTACGCGGCCTCGTCGATCACGCCGAGCTGGAACCAGACGGCCTTCGCCCCGGCGGCCACCGCCTGGTCGGCCACCTCCCCGGCCAGCGCGCTGTTCACGAACACGTCCACCACGTCGACCGGGAACGGGATCTCGGCGAGCGAGGCGTAGCCCTGCTCGCCGAGGACCGTCTCGGCCTTCGGGTGCACGGGCACCACGCGCTTGCCGTAGCGCTGGAGCACCCGGGCCACGCCGTGGGCGGCCCGGGCGGTGTTGGTGGAGAGGCCGACCACGGCCCAGGTGTCACCGGTGCCGGTGAGGATCTCGCGGACCGTCGCTTCGTCGCCGTAGCTAGTCATGCCGGTAGCAACGACGGGCGCGGGTGCGGGATTCCGGGGCGGGGGCAGGTGCCGGAGGCTCGTCCTCGGACCGGGGAACACGGAAGTGCCCGCCCCCGGGTACGGGGCGGGCGCTCGGAGCAGGGGGTCAGCTGGGGCGGCCGAGGGCGCGGTAGGTCCAGCCGGCGGCGCGCCAGGCGTCGGCGTCGAGGACGTTGCGGCCGTCGAGGAGGCGGCGTTCGGCGACGACGGCGCCGAGTTCGGCCGGGTCCAGCTCACGGAACTCGGCCCACTCGGTGAGGTGGAGGACGACGTGGGCGCCCTCGGCGGCCTCCAGTGCGGAGTCGGCGTAGGCGAGGGAGGGGAACATCTTGCGGGCGTTGTCCACGGCCTTCGGGTCGTAGACGGTGACCTGGGCGCCCTGGAGCTGGATCTGGGCGGCCACGTTGAGGGCGGGGGAGTCCCGGATGTCGTCCGAGTTGGGCTTGAAGGCGGCGCCGAGGACGGCGACCCGGCGGCCCAGGAAGCCGCCACCGCACTGTTCGCGGGCCAGCTCGACCATCCGGGAGCGGCGCCGCATGTTGATCGAGTCGACCTCGCGCAGGAAGGTCAGTGCCTGGTCGGCGCCGAGCTCGCCGGCCCTGGCCATGAACGCGCGGATGTCCTTGGGCAGGCAGCCGCCGCCGAAGCCGAGGCCGGAGTTGAGGAACTTGCGGCCGATCCGCTCGTCGTGGCCGAGCGCGGTGGAGAGCAGGGTGACGTCCGCGCCGGCCGCCTCGCAGACCTCGGCCATCGCGTTGATGAAGGAGATCTTGGTGGCCAGGAAGGAGTTGGCGGCCGCCTTGACCAGCTCGGCGGTCGCGTAGTCGGCGACCAGGAACGGCACCCCGGCCGCGATCGGCTCCGCGTACACCTCGCGCAGCAGCCGCTCGGCCCGCTCGCTCTGGGTGCCGACCACGATCCGGTCCGGCCGCAGGGTGTCCTGGACGGCGAAGCCCTCACGCAGGAACTCCGGGTTCCAGGCGAGTTCGGCGCCCTCGCCGGCCGGCGCCAGCGCGGCCAGCCGCTCGGCCAGCCGGGCCGCCGAGCCGACCGGGACGGTGGACTTGCCGACCACCAGGGCCGGGCGGGTCAGGTGCGGCGCCAGCTCGTCGATCGCGGTGTCGACGTAGGACATGTCGGCGGCGAACTCGCCCTTGCGCTGCGGAGTGTTGACGCAGACGAAGTGCACGTCGGCGAACTCGGCGACCTCCTGGACGGAGGTGGTGAAGCGCAGTCGCCCGGTCGATCCTCCCTCCTTGCCCGCCTTCGGCGAGGAGGGGCCCACGTGCCCGGCCACGTGCTTGAGCAGCAGCTCGGACAGTCCCGGCTCGTACATCGGGACGCGGCCCGCGGTGAGCATGGCGATCTTGTCGGGGTCGATGTCCAGACCCAGCACCTCGAAGCCGAACTCGGCCATCGCGGCGGCATGCGTGGCGCCGAGGTAGCCGGTGCCGATCACGGAGATGCGGAGGGTCACGGGTTCTCCCTGGAGGCGGACTCGACCGGTCCGGGTCGCGGACCCGACCGGTACGGATGCCCCTGATGCTATCCGCCCTGCCAGGGCGCACCGGGACCGGCCGCACGCCCGGAACGCTAGGCAGCCGCAGGTGGGAGCCCTAGGATCTCTACTGAACGGTAGTTAACACCGGATTCGACGGCGATCGGACCGGTTCGATCGGACCGGATCCGACTTCGGTCACTGGGACTCCGGTCACTGGACGACGAGGCAGGCATCATGGCTGGCAGCGCAGGGGCGGCTGACTTCGATCTCTTCCGTATCTCCGAGGAGCACGAGATGCTCCGTGAGGCGGTGCGTTCGCTGGCCGAGGCGAAGATCGCTCCGTTCGCGGCGGAGGTGGACGAGCAGGGGCGGTTCCCGCAGGAGGCGTTGGACGCGTTGCAGGGCAGTGACCTGCATGCGGTGCACGTGCCGGAGGTGTACGGCGGTGCGGGTGCGGACGCGTTGGCGAC
>NZ_BNBY01000007.1:0-234490 GCF_014656195.1 Kitasatospora xanthocidica
TAGGGTGATCCCGCGCACTGCGTCCTCGCTAGTGTTTTACTTCAAAAGGAATCTCCAACCCCGATCAAGCGATCGAGGCCGGGGATGTCAACATATCTGGCGTTGACTTTTGGCACGCTGTTGAGTTCTCAAGGAACGGACGCTTCCTTCGGACTGCCTTCCAGCAGGCCCTCCGGGCTTCGTTCTTTCGTGTTTCCAGCTTACCAGATGTTTTCCGCTCCGTTTACCCGGAGTTTCATTCATCTGATTTCCCGAACTGGCGGGGTCACTTTCCGCGACAACCACCACGTTACCGCATTCCGAGATTTACTCGAAATTCACGCTCAGGCCCTGTTGACGAAAACGCCAACGAACCCATGTAAATGGGTTGAGGAGTGTGAGGGTGGGTGGTGCTGAGTGGGGTGGCCGCTCCAGCGACTCGTTCAACACTAGGCCACCTGGACGACCCCGTCAAACGTCGAGGGCCGGATCTGTCCAGATCCGGCCCTCGATGCTTGAAACCGCAGTTCAGAGCGGGTGCTCTTTCAGCCAAGCCGATCAAGCACGTCGGTCAGCCGGCGGAGACCAGCTCCGCCGCCGCCAGGTTCCGCTTGCCGCGCCGCAGCACCAGCCAGCGGCCGTGCAGCAGGTCGGCCTCGGTCGGCACGGCCTCCTCGTCCGTCACCTTGACGTTGTTGAGGTAGGCACCGCCCTCCTTGATCGTCCGGCGGGCGGCCGAGCGGCTCGGCGCCAGGCCGACGGCGACCAACAGGTCGACCACCGTCTGGAGTTCGGCCACCTCGGCCTTCGGGACCTCGGCCAGGGCGGCGGCCAGGGTCGGGGCCTCCAGGTCGGCGAGGTCACCCTGGCCGAACAGCGCCTTGGACGCGGCGACCGCGCGCTCGTACTGCTCGGCGCCGTGGACGAGGGTGGTGAGTTCCTCGGCGAGGGCACGCTGGGCGAGGCGGGCGGCGGGGCGCTCGACGGTCTCGCGCTCCAGCTCCTCGATCTCCTCCTTCGAGCGGAAGCTGAAGATCCGCAGGAAGTTGGGGACGTCCCGGTCGTCCGCGTTCAGCCAGAACTGGTAGAAGGCGTACGGGGTGGTCAGCTCGGGGTCGAGCCAGACCGTGCCGGACTCGGTCTTGCCGAACTTGGTGCCGTCGGCCTTGACGATCAGCGGTGTGGCCAGCGCGTGGACCGACTTGGCCTCGGCCTTGCGGATCAGGTCCGTGCCGGCGGTCAGGTTGCCCCACTGGTCGCTGCCGCCCGTCTGCAGGGTGCAGCCGTAGCGGCGGTTCAGCTCCAGGTAGTCCATGCCCTGGAGGATCTGGTAGCTGAACTCGGTGTAGCTGATGCCCGCGTCGGAGTTGAGCCGCCGGGCGACGGCCTCCTTGGCGATCATGTTGTTGACCCGGAAGTACTTGCCCACGTCACGCAGCAGGCTGATCGCCGACATCCCGGACGTCCAGTCCAGGTTGTTGACCATGCGCGCCGCGTACGGGCCCTCGAAGTCGAGGAAGCGCGAGATCTGGCCGCGCAGGCGCTCGACCCAGCCGGCCACCGTCTCGGGGTCGTTCAGCACGCGCTCGGCGGTGGGCTTCGGGTCGCCGATCAGGCCCGTGGCGCCGCCGACCAGGCCGAGCGGGAGGTTCCCCGCCTGCTGGATGCGGCGCATGGTGAGGATCTGCACCAGGTTGCCGAGGTGCAGGCTCGGGGCCGTCGGGTCGAAGCCGCAATAGAACGTGACCGGGCCGTCCGCGAACGCCTTGCGCAGTGCGTCCTCGTCGGTGGACAGGGCGATCAGCCCGCGCCACTGCAGCTCGTCGACGATGTCCGTCACGGTCACGCTTCTCCTTCTATCGGGCGCCCGCCCGGTGGCGGCCCGTTTCCTCCGGGCCCCGGTTCGGGACGACTCCAGCCTGATAGAGCCTACGCGGTCCCGGCCAGCGAGTTTCCCCCGAGGCACCCCGTCGGGCCCGGTGGTCCACTCCCCCGGGCCCCTCCGCGATACCGGAAATTCCGTTGTTCGTCGGCTGTGTGCCCATTCAGAGTGGTGTCACCGCCGTGCGGCGGCAGTGACGTGTGTGGAGACGGTCGTGCCGCCGTGGCACGCCCGTGGGAAGGGTGTGCCGAGTGCGCAACACGCTGGTTCTGAACGCGAGCTACGAGCCCCTGACGACGGTGTCGCTCCAGCGCGCCGTCGTCCTGGTGCTCCAGGACAAGGCGGTGGTGGAGCAGGCTCACCCGCTGCGCTCGATCAGGGGGACGGGCGTCGCCGTACCGGTCCCCAGAGTGATCAGACTGCAACGGTACGTACGGGTACCGTTCCGACAACAGGCTCCGTGGTCGCGGCGGGGTGTACTGGCCAGAGACCAGCACCTGTGCGCGTACTGCGGGCGGCGGGGCACCACGGTGGACCACCTGCAGCCCAAGTCGCGCGGTGGTGCGGACAGTTGGCTGAACACCGTGGCCGCGTGCGCGGAGGACAACCAGCGCAAGGCGGACCGGACGCCGGAGCAGGCCGGGATGAAGCTGCTGCGCCGCCCGTTCGAGCCGACCCCACAGGCCAGCCTGATGCTGGCGCTCGGCCTGCGCGGCTCGGAGGCGCGGGAGCTCGCCGACTGGCTGCCGCCCGTCCAGGGGCTGTCCGTCCCGGCGGCGTAGGCAGGTCTGGGCGAGCCTGCGCGGACCAGCCCGGGCGCGGGCCAGTGCGACCGGCTCAGTCCTTCGCCCGGTATCCGGCCGCCGTGCCGTAGTTGGCCGAGTGGTCGGGCACCACGACCACCTGCCCGCCGCCGATCAGCACCCGCCCGGAGACCAGCAGCGAGCCGGTCCCCGGCGGGAAGTTGCCGCCGGTCGCCTCCTGGCCGCCCGCCAGCGGGAACCGGGTGAGGTGGGCGGGCTGGTCGCGGCGTTCGTCGGCGCCGAGCACCAGCGAGCCGCCGTCGATGCCGACCGCCCGGACGGTGCCCTTGGCGGCGGTCGGGACCTTCCAGCGCTGCTTGCCGGTGTCCAGGTCGTAGCCGACCGCGGCCGCCGGCCCGGCGCCGTTCGCCGGGGTCAGCGTGGTGACCATCGTGCGGCCCTCGAAGAACACCTCGGGGGTCGCCGCGAAGGTGCCGTGCGCGACGTCCAGCCGGCCGCCGTCCGTGACCACCGGGATCTCGGCCGCCGGGTCACCGGCGGCGCCCCAGGCGAACACCCGGTCGTTCTCCGGCTTGTCGCCGGTGGTGAGGACCACCGCCGGCTCGGCGGACAGCACGGTCACCGTCTTCGGCTGGTTGTTCAGCCCCCGCCACCAGCTGACCTTGCCGTCCGCGATGTTCAGCGCCACAGCCTGGTCGGCGGGCGTCGAGTCCGCGCACGAGGAGGCCACCAGCACGGTCTTGCCGCTCACACCCCCGGAGAGGGTGCAGAACTTGCCCTGCCCGGTGTACTGCCAGACGTCCTTCCCGTCGGCCGACTGCCAGGCCACCGCGCGGTCGTCGCCGATCGCGACCACCTTGTCCTCGGTGACGCCGATCCGGGCCGAATAGGCGCCCTTGGCGTCCGACAGGGACTTGGACCACGCCGTCTTGCCGGTCTTGGTGTCCACCACGGCCACCAGCGCGCAGGCGCTCTTCGGATCAGCCTGCGCGCGGAACAGGGCCGCGCCCAGGCCCGCCTGGTTCACTCCCGCCGACAGCCCGCACGGCACGGCCCCGGCGGCCGGCGGCTCCACCGACCAGGTCGGCTTGCCGCTCGCCCGGTCGTACGCGCGCACGCCGGAGCCGTCGGCCCGGACCACCGTGTCCGCCAGCAGCCAGCTGCCGACCAGCGTGTCGTCGCCCGCGGACTGGCCGGCGGCGACGGGCTGGGCGGACCACGCCCGGGTGTGCGCCACCGTGAACCCGGGCTCGCCGCCGCTGCTCGCGACCGCGCTGCCACCGCCCTCGGTGCCGACCATCAGCCCGGCCACCACCAGCACCCCGAGTGCGGCCACCCCGGCACCCGCCCGCACCAACAGCGCCTTACGGCTGGGCACGTGCTCCCCGGTCAGCACCGCGTCGGCGGCCTTCCGGGCCTTGGCCGAGAACGAGGAACCGGCGCCCGGACCCGAACCCGAACCGGGCTCGGAGCCGGAACGGGAACCGGCACCGCCCCGCCGGGCGGCGGCCCGGGACCGTGCGGCCGGCCCGGCCGAGGGATCCGGCGCGTGGCCCGGGGTCTCCTCCGCCGCCTGCTCCGACCCGGCGGACCCGGCGGACCCGCCGGACGCGGCGGACCCGGTCTCCGCCTCGGTCTCCTCGACCTGCACGTAGCCGTCCGCCGAGTACTCCGCCCCCGCCGGGACGTACAGCCCCTCCCCGGCGGCCTGCTGCGGGGGCTCGTACGGCGCGTACGGCTGCTGGGTGTACTCCGGGTGCGGCTGGTACTGCTCCTGGCCGCCGTACTGCCCCTGGCCGAAACCGCCCTCGACGTACCCGGTCTGCGCGTAGCCACCGTGGTCGTACCCGCCCTGGTCGTAGCCGCCGTGCGGTCCGTAGCCGTACGACGACCCGTACCCGGCCTGGTCGTAGCCGTTCTGCTCGTAGCCCGTCTGGTCGTACGCCGGCTGCTGCCCGTACCCGGCCTGCTCGTGGCCCGGCTGCTCGTGGCCCGGCTGCTGCTGCCAGTGCGTCTGTTCCTGCGGCGCCTGCTGCTCGTAGTACCCGCCGCCCTGCCAGTCCGCCTGGCTCTGGGACGGCTGTCCCTGGAACGGCTGCCCCTGGGGGTGCCACGGCTGCTGCCCGGCCCGGGCGTCTCCGAAGGGCTCCTGCGCCATCCGTTCCGTCCCTCCCGAGCCGCCTGCCTGCCTGCCGATTGCGGCAGTCAGCATCTCACGCCCGTCCAGAGGGACGACCCCGGCCCTACGGCCTGCCTTCGGCCCTACCGCCTCAGCCCGCGGACTCGGCGCGCAGCGCCTCGTCGATGCGGGCGGCCATGGTGAGGTCCAGGCCGGTGAGGCCGCCGGCGCTGTGGGTGGACAGGACGAAGCGCAGGGTGCGCCAGCGGATGTCGATGTCGGGGTGGTGGTCGAGCGCCTCGGCCTGCTCGGCGACGGCGACCACCACCCGGATCGCCGCCGGGAAGTCCGGGGCGTCGGCGCCGCGGACGATGCTGTCGCCCTCCCGGGTCCAGTGCGGCAGCGCCGCCAGGGCCGCCGTGATCTCGTCCTCGCTCAGCCGGGCCCTGCTGCTCATCGCTGCGCTCCTGGTGCGTCGTCGGCCCGGGTGGTCCGGGTCCGGGGTGCCGGGGTCAGGCGGCCTTCCGGCGCGGACGGGCCACCAGCTCGCCGCCGCAGTTGGGGCAGGTGGCGGCCATGGTCCCGGTGCAGTCCGGGCAGAAGGTGCACTCGTAGGAACATATCGAGGCGGCGCCGTCGGGGGTCAGCGACACCGCGCAGCGCTCACAGGTCTCGCGCATCTCCAGGGCCACGGCGCACTCCTCCGACTCTCCGACTCTCCGACTCTCCGACGGTCTGACGATCCTTCGATCAGGCGATCGCCCGACCGGCCGGCGCCGCCGCTCAGCCCAGCAGCAGCTTGGTGACGGCCGCGAGGCCGACCACCACGATCACCCCGCGCAGCGCGGCCGGCGGCAGCCGGCGGCCGACCTTGGCGCCGACCAGGCCGCCGACCAGCGAGCCCACCGCGATCAGCCCGGCGGCCGTCCAGTTGACGGTCGAGGTGAACAGGAAGAACAGCGCCGCGACGGCGTTGACGATCAGCGCCAGGGCGTTCTTCACCGCGTTGATCCGCTGCAGTTCCTCCTGCAGCAGCATGCCCATCAACGCCATCAGCAGGACGCCCTGCGCGGCGCCGAAGTAGCCGCCGTAGATGCCCGTGAGGAACACCCCGACCAGCAGCACCGGGCTGCCGTCCGGGTCGCCGCCGGGCCGGCGGCGGGCGGCGACGGCCTTGGCCACCCGGGGCTGGACGACCACCAGGACGAGCGCGAGCAGGATCAGCACCGGGACGATCGCGTCGAAGGCCCCGCTCGGCAGCTTGATCAGCAGCAGCGCGCCGAGCAGCCCGCCGAGCAGCGAGGCGGTGCCCAGGCGCAGCACCCGGCGTCCCTGGTCGGCCAGTTCGCGCCGGTAGCCGATCACCCCGCTGAGCGAACCGGGCACCAGGCCGAAGGAGTTGGAGACGTTGGCGGTGACCGGCGGGATGCCGACGGCGAGCAGGACCGGGAAGGTGATCAGGGTCCCGGAGCCGACGATCACATTGATCATTCCGGCACCGACTCCGGCCACCAGGACGGCGATCGCCTCCCAGAACGTCATGGGTCACTTCTCCTCTCGGTCCTGTCCGAGAGGATCATGCCGGACCGCCCGCCCACCGGACCAGGCCCGACCACGATTCGGGACGCACACCACACCGGACCGGCCCCGCACCCCCCGCACCGGACGCACGCCACGGCTCCGACCCGCCGTAAAACCCCAAACCCCGAGGGCCCGCCGCCGTACGGGAGGCGTACGGCGGCGGGCCCTCGGCGGAGCACCGGACCCGCGGATCACTCAGGGTCGATCTTGGGGTACTCCCGGGTCGGGTCCACCCGGGGGCGGGCCGAGCCCTTGTCGGTGTCCACCGGCCGCGGCCCGGACGCCGGGTCGATCGGCACCTGGGTGGCCGCCGGGGCCGCCTGCGGCACGCTGGGCGCCGCGATCGCGCCGCCGTTGACCCCGCCGTTGCCGGTCAGGCCGGTGAAGGCGCCGCCGAGGCCCTTGAGCGCGTCGCCGACCTCGCTGGGGATGATCCAGAGCTTGTTGGAGTCGCCCTTGGCCAGCTCGGGCAGGGTCTGCAGGTACTGGTAGGCGAGCAGCTTCTGGTCGGCGTCGCCGTCGTGGATGGCCTCGAAGACCGTACGGATCGCGGCCGCCTCACCGTCGGCGCGCAGCACCGCGGCCTGTGCCTCACCCTCGGCCCGGAGCACGTCCGCCTGCTTCTCACCCTCGGCCTTGAGGATCTGCGCCTGGCGCTGGCCCTCGGCGGTGAGGATCGCGGCGCGCTTGTCCCGGTCGGCGCGCATCTGCTTCTCCATCGAGTCCTGGATGGAGGTCGGCGGCTCGATCGCCTTCAGCTCGACGCGGTTGACCCGGATGCCCCACTTGCCGGTGGCCTCGTCCAGGACGCCGCGCAGGCCGGCGTTGATGACCTCGCGGGAGGTCAGGGTGGACTCGAGGTCCATCGAGCCGATGATGTTGCGCAGCGTGGTGACGGTCAGCTGCTCGATGGCCTGGATGTAGCTGGCGACCTCGTAGGTGGCCGCCCGGGGGTCGGTGACCTGGTAGTAGATGACGGTGTCGATGTTGACGACCAGGTTGTCCTGGGTGATCACCGGCTGCGGCGGGAACGGCACGACCTGCTCGCGCAGGTCGATGCGGTTGCGGACGCGGTCGATGAACGGCACGACGATGTTCAGTCCCGCGTTGAGCGTCCGGGTGTAGCGGCCGAAGCGCTCCACGATCGCCGCGCTGGCCTGTGGGATGACCTGGATCGTCTTGATCAGCGCGATGAAGGCCACCACGACCAGGACGACCAGGACGATAAGGACGGGTTCCACGGACTCTCCCCTAGACGACCAGGGCGGTGGCGCCCTGGATTTCGACGACGTCGACCTGCTGCCCGGGCTGGTACACCTGCTCCGGGTGGAGCGCTCGGGCCGACCAGATCTCGCCGTTCAGCTTGATCCGGCCGCCCTCCCCGTCGACGGTTTCCGCGACGACCGCGGTGGCGCCGTGCAGCGCCTCGATGCCCATCTTGACCTGCGGGCCCTTGCGCAGTTGCCGGTAGGCGATGGGACGCACGAAGACCACCAGCGCGACCGAGACCACGAGGAACGTCACGGTCTCCAGGACCACGCCCCCGCCCAGCCCGGCCACGCCCGCGGCGGCCAGTGCTCCGACCGCGAACATGGCGAACTCCGGCATCGCGGTGAGTACCAGCGGTATGCCGAGCCCTGCGGCGGCCAGGAGCCACCAGATCCAGCTGTCCACACGTCCATCCTAGGGAGCGAAGGCCTTCGAGGCGGACAGTTCCCGCAGGTCGAGGGGCGGAAACCGGTCGCACGTGCGACCGGTTCCGGCAGCCTCCCGAACAGTGCGCCGGGACGGGGTCGGGGCGGACCGAACCCGGGTCGGGTCGGACCGGGGCGGGGCGGGGTCGACGGGGCCTCAGCCCAGCGGCAGGCCCTGGGCCGACCAGCGGTCGCCGTGGCGCTCCAGGGTCAGCGGCAGGCCGAAGCACTTGGAGAGGTTGCGGGCGGTCAGCTCGGTGTCGATCGGACCGGCCGTGAGCACCTTGCCCTGGCGGATCATCAGGACGTGGGTGAAGCCGGGGGCGATCTCCTCGACGTGGTGGGTGACCATCGCCATGGCCGGGGCGAACTCGTCCTGGGCGAGCGCGCCGAGCCGGCGGACCAGGTCCTCCCGGCCGCCGAGGTCCAGGCCGGCCGCGGGCTCGTCGAGCAGCAGCAGCTCGGGGTCGGTCATCAGGGCGCGGGCGATCAGGGTGCGCTTGCGCTCGCCCTCGGAGAGGGTGCCGAACTTGCGGTCGGTGAGGCCGGACATGCCGAGGCGGTCGAGCAGCGCGAGCGCGCGGCCCTCGTCGGACTGCTCGTAGGTCTCCTGCCAGCTGACCGTCATGCCGTAGGCGGCGGTGAGCACGGTCTGCAGCACCGTCTGCTCGGCCGGCAGCTTGTCGAACATCGCGGCACCGGCCAGGCCGATCCGGGAGCGCAGCTCGAAGACGTCGATCTCGCCCAGCTTCTCGCCCAGCACGCTGACCTTGCCCGCGGTCGGGAACAGGTACGAGGAGGCGATCTGCAGCAGGGTGGTCTTGCCGGCGCCGTTCGGGCCCAGGATGACCCAGCGCTCACCCTCGGAGATGGACCACGAGACCTGGTCGACCAGCGCGCGCCCCTCCCGGACCACGGATACGTCCACCAGCTCCAGCACGTCGCTCATGCCTATGCCTTCCCCAAAAAAACCAGATTCTCGGCCGTCGGCGCGGGCGGCACGCCTACCCCGGCAGCCGGTGGGCACGGGGTGGGTGCGCCGCACACGCATGGGCAAACCTACGCCACGCGGATGACCGCCGATTCCGTAGGCTGGCCGGATGCTCGCGACTCCTGCCGACAATCCGTACGAAGAGCCCCGTTCGGGGCGGCTGGCCGCCTGGGGCAACGCCTTGCTGGCGGGCCTGGTGCCGCCCGACAACGCCGCCGAGGCGGTGCTGGGCACCGACGAGAGCCACCGGGTGACCGGACTGCCCGGGGACCGGCCGGGCGAGCAGCACGGACTGACCTGGGCGCTGGGCCGGCTGCGGGTGCTGGGCGTACGGGGCCTGCGCCTCGCGCTGCCCTCGGCCGGCCACCCACTGGGGCTGACCGGCCCGCCGGCGTTCAACGAGCTCGCGATGGCCTCGGGCGAGGCCGTCCTGGCGGTCGGCGTCCCGCTCGGGCTGGTGCCGGAGGTCGAGGTGTTCGGACCGGCCGGGGACCGCTCGGCGACCGTGCTGTGGCGCTGCGCCGAGGTCAACGACGCGCCGCCGGCGGACGTGCCCTCGCTGCACGAAGCCGAACGCGAGCTCGCGGACGGGCTGCGCGAGGCCACCGTGCTGCTCGCCCGGCTCGACGTGGCCGGCGCCGGGCCGGAGGCGGTGCGCGCCCTGGAGGCGTACCGCCGGCGCGGCCACGCCGAGCTGCTCGCGCCCGGCTACCCGCCGCGCGCCGTCCGGGTGCTGGAGTCCGCCCGCCAGGTGTCCGCCCTGCTGTCGATCGCCTCCGGCGGGCACGGCGCGGCCGTCAGCGCCTCCGAGATGGCCGCGCGGCAGTCCGTCCTGGACCCGCTGCGGCGCACCGCCCGCCGGGCCCAGGTGGCCGCCTACAACGCCCTCGCGGACGAGCGCGAGGCCCGCTGAGGACCCGCTGAGGACCCCGCGGGGGGCCGCACCGTCCACCTGGCCGGAAACCGCCCCCTGCGGGCACCGGAAGTCGGCCCGTCCGACTTCCGGTGCCGTTCCCGACGTCCAGTGCCGCTCCCGGCTTCCGGACCGCTCCTCCACCGTGTCTCGGCCCGGTGCGGTGTCAGCGCGCGCCCCCGCCCGGCCCGCCGGCGCACCGTCAGGCGCCGCCGGCGCCCTCCCGGGCCTCGCCGTTGCGGACGGCCCACAGGGCGGCCTGGGTGCGGTCCGCGAGGTCGAGCTTCATCAGGATGTTGGAGACGTGGGTCTTCACCGTCTTCTCCGACAGGTGCAGGCTGCGCGCGATCTCCCGGTTGGAGCGGCCGTCGGCGATGTGGCCCAGCACCTCGCGCTCCCGCTCGGTGAGGGTGCCGCCGCGGCCCTGCGGCGCGCGCGGGCCCTCGTCGGAGAGCAGGGCCTCGGCCAGCTCGGGCTGCAGCAGCACGTGGCCGGCGTGCACCGAGCGGATCGCCCCGGCCAGCGCCTCCGGGTCCACGTCCTTGTAGACGTACCCGGCGGCACCGGCCCGCAGCGCGGGGACCATCGTGCGGTGCTCGGTGAAGCTGGTGACGATCAGGATCCGGGCCCGGCTGCCCTCGCCCTTGAGCGTGCGCAGCGCCTCGATCCCGTCGACGCCGGGCATCTTGAGGTCCATCAGGACGACGTCGGGATCGAGTTCGCGGGCCCGCTCGACGCCCTCGGCCCCGTCGGCGGCCTCCCCGACCACCTCGATGTCGTCCTGGACCTCCAGGAAGGTACGCAGTCCGCGGCGGACCACCTGGTGGTCGTCGACCAGCAGCACACGGATCGACGGAGTGCTGTCAGGCACCGGGGACCTCCATCTCGACGAGCGTCCCCCGGCCGGGGGCCGACTCCAGGGTGAGCGTGCCGCCGACGGCGGCCGCGCGGTCGCGCATCGAGGCCAGGCCGAGGTGGCGGCCGGCCCGGCGCACGGATTCGGGGTCGAAGCCGCGCCCGTCGTCGCGCACCCGCAGCACGGCGCCGCGCGCGGGCGTCCCCGTCAGGGTGACGGTGACCCGGCGGGCGTCGGCGTGCCGCAGCGCGTTGTGCAGCGCCTCCTGGGCGACCCGCAGGAGCGCGGCCTCCTGGGCGGGCGGCAGGGCGCGGACGCCGTCGGCGGCGAAGGCGAGGTCGGCGGTGTGCGCCCGGTCGAGGACCTGCACCTGGGAGGCGAGGGTGGCGCTCAGCCCGTCCTCCTCCAGCGCGGCGGGGCGCAGTTCCACCACGACGGCGCGCAGTTCGTCGGCGGCCTCGGCGGCCAGCCGGGCGACCTCGGCGAGCTCGGCGCGGGCCCGGGCCGGGTCGCGGTCGACGAGCTTGGCGGCGGCCTTGGCGGTCAGGCGCAGCGAGAAGAGCTTCTGCGCGACGGCGTCGTGCAGGTCGTGGGCGATCCGGGCGCGCTCACCGGCCAGGGTGAGCTCGCGGCCGCGCTCGTACAGCCGGGCGTTGGACAGGGCGAGGGCGGCGTGCGCGGCGAGGATCCGCAGCAGTTCCTCGTCGTGGTCGGTGAACAGGCCGCCGCCGCGCTTGTTGGCGAGGAAGACGACGCCCATCACCTGCGGCTCGTCCTCGGCCGCGTCGGTGTCCAGGATCGGCATGCCGAGGAAGGCGTCCATCTCGGGGTGCGCGGAGGGCCAGCCCTCGAAGGCGGGCGCCCGGCGGACGTCGGCGAGGCGGGTGGGGCCGGTCTCGTGCAGCATCGCGGCGAGCACGCCGTGCTGGCGGGGCAGCGGGCCGATCGCCCGCCACTGCTCGTCGGTGACGCCGTCGACGACGAACTGGGCGAAGCCGCCGTGGTCGTCGGGCACGCCCAGGGCCGCGTACTCGGCGCCGAGCAGCTCCCGGGCGGAGGCGGTGATGCGGCGCAGCACCTCCCGGACCTCCAGGTGCCGGCTCATGGCGAGCAGCGCCTGGCTGACCGCCTCGATCCCGGCCAGGCAGGGTTCGCAGGCGGGCAGCGGGCCCGCGTGGGTCCGGTGGTCTCCGGTGGTGCTGGACATACCGCCAAACTACCGCCGCGCCGGGGGCGGTCGCGTCCGCCCGCGGCCGCCCCGGGCGCGGGCCCGGAGACCTAGGCCGCTGGGCCCACCGCGAGCGGGCGAGCCCCCGCCCCGAGCCGAAGGGGCGCGCCGGTGCCGAAAGGGAGAAGCGAGGAGGCCCGAGGGACGAGGGCCTTGGAGCGCCGACCGTCGGCACCGGCTCGAAGCGCCCCGGAGGCGAGCGGGCGAGCCCCCGCCCCGAGCCGAAGGGGCGCGCCGGTGCCGAAAGGGAGAAGCGAGGAGGCCCTGAGGAACGAGGGGTCTTGGAGCGCCGACCGTCGGCACCGGCTCGAAGCGCCCCGGAGGCGAGCGGGCGAGTAACAGAAGGGCGGTCCTCCCGATCGGGAGGACCGCCCCTCGAAGGCCGGGAAGGGCTCAGCCCTTCTGCATGACCTCGGGCTCGTGCCGGCGCTGGAGCCGGGTGACGAGGACGCCGATCGCGACCGAGATCACGATCAGCACGCCCGCGTCGATCGCCCACTGGGCCACCGAGTGCGTCCAGAGCGGGTCGTACTCGGGGTTCTGGAAGTCCTTGTTCCAGGGCCCCATGAGCTTGGACAGGTCGAGCGTGGTGGAGACGATGCCGGTGCCCCAGCGGGCGGGCATCAGCCAGGCGACCTGCTCCAGGCCGGGCTTGCTGAAGATCTGGAACAGGCAGCCGGTGAAGACGACCTGGACGATGGCGAACATGACGAGCAGCGGCATGGTCTTCTCGGCGGTCTTCACCAGCGCGGAGATCATCAGGCCGAACATCATCGCGGCGAAGCTCAGCAGGATCATGCCGATGGTCATCTCGATGATCGGCAGGTTCCTGACGAGCAGGCCGTGCTCGGGCAGCTTGCGCGGCAGGAAGCCGACGGCGGAGATGATGGCGCCCTGGATCACGCTGAAGAAGCCCAGCACAATGATCTTGGACATCATGTACGCCGAGCGGGAGAGCCCGGTGGCCCGTTCCCGTTCGTAGATCGCCCGTTCCTTGATCAGTTCTCGGACCGAGTTGGCCGCCCCGGAGAAGCAGGCGCCGATCGCCAGGATCAGCATGATCGTCGCGGCCCCGCTGTTGAGGTGGAGCTGCGTCTTCGGGTTGGGCGCGAGCCCGGGTTCGTTGGGGATCAGCACGCTGACCGCGCCGATGACCGCGGGCAGCAGCACCGACAGGGCGAGGAAGCCGCGGTCCGACGCGAGTACGGACATGTAGCGCCGCATCAGCGTCCACAGCTGGGAGCCCCAGCTCTGCGGCTTCGGCGGCCGGACGGCCTCCTGGGCCACCTGCACGTGCTGCACCTCGGCGCCCTCGACGGTGGGGGCGGAGTACTGCTGGTAGTGCACCGAGCCGCGGTAGCGGCCGGCCCAGTCGTGGTCCGGGTAGTTCTCGAAGGCCTGGAAGACGTCCGCCCAGGTCTCGTACCCGAAGAAGTGCAGCGCCTCGTCCGGCGGGCCGAAGTAGGCCACAGAGCCGCCCGGCGCCATCACCAGCAGCCGGTCGCAGAGCGCGAGTTCGGCCACCGAGTGGGTGACGACCAGGATGGTGCGGCCGTCGTCGGCGAGGCCGCGCAGCATCTGCATGACCTCGCGGTCCATGCCCGGGTCGAGGCCCGAGGTGGGCTCGTCCAGGAAGATCAGCGACGGCTTGGTGAGCAGCTCCAGGGCGACCGAGACGCGCTTCTGCTGGCCGCCGGAGAGCGCGGTGATCTTGTTGTCGGCGCGCTTGTCGAGGCGCAGCTCGTACAGCACCTCGTCGATCCGGGCCGCACGCTCGCTGGCCTCGGTGTCGCCGGGGAAGCGCAGCCGGGCCGCGTACTTGAGGCCGCTGCGGACGGTGAGTTCGCGGTGCAGGATCTCGGACTGCGGCACCAGGCCGATGCGCGAGCGGAGTTCGGCGAACTGCTTGTAGAGGTTGCGCCCGTCGTACAGCACCTCGCCGCGGTCGGCGGGGCGGTAGCCGGTGAGGGCGCGCAGCAGGGTGGACTTGCCGGAGCCGGACGGGCCGATGACCGCGACCAGGGACTTCTCCGGGACACCGAAGCTGACGTCGTTGAGCAGGACCTTCTTGGCGCCCTTGTGGTCGACCTCGACGGTCAGGTGGCGGGCGGAGAAGGAGACCGCGCCGGTGTCGACGAACTCCTGCAGCTGGTCGCCGACCAGCACGAAGCTGGAGTGGCCGACGGTCAGCCGGTCCTGCGGGCCCATCAGCTGACGCTGGACCCGCTGGCCGTTGAGGAAGATGCCGTTGTGGCTGCCGAGGTCGACGATCTCGTAGCGGCCGTCCGGCAGCTGGTGCAGCTCGGCGTGGTGGCGGGAGACCTGGAGGTCGGAGACCACGATGTCGTTGTCGAGCGCGCGGCCGATCCGGACGGTGCGCATGGCCGACGTCAGGTTGCGGATCATGGTCGGCTGGGGGCCGCCGCCGTGCTGCGGCGCCTGCGGGAAGCCCTGTTCCTGCGGGAAGCCCTGCTGCTGGGGGAAGCCCTGCTGGGCCTGCGGGAACCCCTGCTGCTGCGGGAACCCGCCCTGCTGGCCCTGCGGCTGGCCCGCCCAGGCCTGCTGCGGCTGCTGGTACGAGTCCTGCTGCTGGTACGGGTCCTGCTGCTGCCAGCCCGGCTGCTGGGGCTGGGGCACCGGGCCGCGGCTGGTGGCGGCCTCGTGGATCGGGGTGGCCTGCGGGGGCGCGGCGTGCGCCGGGGCGGAGAAACCGAGCCGGGGGCCGTTCTCCGGGTTGCCCAGGTTGACGACGGCTCCGGGGAACACCTGGGCCTGCATGGTGCGGGCGCCGGCCACGTACGTGCCGTTGGTGCTGCCGTGGTCGTCCAGCTGCCAACCGCTTCCGTTGAAGCTGATGGTCGCGTGGTGCCAGGAGACCCTGGCGTCGTCGAACGGGAAGTCCGACTGCGGGTTGCGCCCGATGGTGTAGGACCGCCCGGGCTCCAGGGTCCGCTGCTGTCCGTTGATATCAATGACGAGTTGCGGCACTGCTCGCCTGCCCCGCTCTCTCGGTTCCCCCGAATTGTGGCCCCCGGCCGGGGGTGCGCTGTTCCTGTGACTGACGGGGGGAATCATTCCAGCCCGCCGACCGTCCGTGAAAGTCACCCCGGGTGACTGTGACCAGGCTGCTACCGGAGCGCCGGTACCCGGCGTCCCGCGAGGTGGGACGGGTGCCCTCGGGCCACCCCGCGACGGGTAGCGTGGGAGTCACCATGAACGCATCGCCCCTGGCCGCTGAGCCCCTCCCCGCCGCCCAGCCCCGGACCGCGGACGAGCGCACCCTGCTCGTCAAGGTGTTCGGCAAGGACCGCCCCGGCATCACCGCCGGCCTCTTCGCGACGCTGGCCGGATTCGGCGTCGTCGTCATCGACATCGAGCAGGTCGTGACCCGTGGCCGCATCACGCTGTGCGCCCTGGTCACCCCGCCCACCGCACCCGGCGCCGAGGGCGGGCTGCGGGCGACCGTCCACCGCTGGGCGGACGAACAGAAGCTCCAGGCCGAGATCCTCTCCGGCATCGGCGACAACCGGCCGCGCCGCGAGGGCCGTTCGCACGTCACGGTGCTCGGCCACCCGCTGACCGCCGCCGCCGTCTCCGCGCTGACCTCCCGGATCACCGCGGCCGGCGGCAACATCGACCGTGTCTTCCGGCTCGCCAAGTACCCGGTGACGGCGGTGGAACTGGCCGTCTCCGGTGTGGCCACCGAGGAGCTGCGGGCCGAGCTGGCGCAGGAGGCGGCCGCCCAGCGGGTGGACGTCGCGGTGGTGGCGGCCGGGCTGGAACGCCGGGCCAAGCGCCTGGTGGTCATGGACGTCGACTCCACGCTCATCCAGGACGAGGTGATCGAGCTGTTCGCCGCCCACGCGGGCTGCGAGGAGCAGGTCGCCGAGGTGACGGCGGCGGCGATGCGCGGCGAGCTGGACTTCGCCGAGTCGCTGCACGCCCGGGTGGCGCTGCTCGCCGGGCTGGACGCCTCGGTGACGGAGAAGGTCCGCGCGGAGGTCCGCTTCACGCCGGGCGCGCGCACCCTGGTCCGTACGCTGCGCCGCCTCGGCTTCCAGGTCGCGGTGGTGTCCGGCGGGTTCACCCAGGTCACCGACCACCTGGTGGAGCAGCTGGGGCTGGACTTCGCGGCGGCGAACACCCTGGAGGTGGTGGACGGCAAGTTCACCGGCCGGGTGGTCGGCGAGATCGTGGACCGGGCCGGCAAGGCCCGCTGGCTGGCCCGCTTCGCCGAGCAGGCGAAGGTGCCGCTGGAGCAGACGGTGGCGATCGGCGACGGCGCCAACGACCTGGACATGCTGAACGCGGCCGGGCTCGGGGTGGCGTTCAACGCCAAGCCGGTGGTGCGGGAGGCGGCCGACACCGCGGTGAACGTGCCCTTCCTGGACACCGTGCTGTACCTGCTGGGCATCACCCGCGAGGAGGTCGAGGCGGCCGACGTGCTGCACGGCACCCCGACCGAGGACGACTGACCGAGGACGACTCACCGAGGACGACTCACCGAGGACGACCGACCGAGGACGACTCACCGAGGACGCCGAGTGCGCGTCCTGCGGACACGGTGAGGGGCGCGCGGACCGAATCCGCGCGCCCCTCACCCACGTTCGGACACCCGCGTCCCGGGGTCAGTCCTGCGGCGTGTGGTACGAGACCAGCTGGGCCACGCCCGGCTCGACGCCCTTCCACGAACCGCTGAAGGAGAGCACCGCGATCGCCGCCGTCGGGAAGCCGCCGAGCCGCAGCCGCTCCAGCGCGTCCCGGTCGCCCGCGTCCCCGGCCAGCACCTGGGTCAGGCCCAGCACGCCGGGGTTGTGCCCCACCAGCACCACGTCCGCGTACTCCTCCGGGGTCTCCTGGAGGACGGCGATGATCTCGCCCGGGCTGGCCTCGTAGATCCGGTCCTCGTACACGGTCTTGAGCGGCCGCCTGGGCAACTCGTGCACCGCCAGCTTCCAGGTCTCGCGGGTGCGCAGGGCCGTGGAGCAGAGCACGTAGTCGGGGTTGATGCCGGAGTCGACCAGCCAGCGGCCGGCGTCCGGGGCCTGGTGGCGGCCCCGGTCGGCCAGCGGCCGCTCGTGGTCGTCCACGCCGTTCGGCCAGTCGGCCTTGGCGTGGCGGAGAACGATGATCCTGCGGGGCGTGTCGGCGCTCATACCCAGCAAGCTTGGCAGAAAAGCGGCCCGGGGGCGCGGTGCTCCCGGTCGTCGCCACCCCCAGGGGTGGCGGGTGCCGTCGGGGGGCCGGGCGCCGTCAGCCCATCGAATTGGCGATGGTGGCGATCACCACCACCAGCACCGCGATGCCGGCGAAGGCCAGGGCGATACGGCCGAGCTGCTTGCGGCCGTCGGTCGGGTTGGGATCGAGAACGGGCATGTCCGGGATTCTCCCATCCCGAACACGCCCGCCCTCCGGTGACCCCACGTCCTTGGCGAGGCCTTGACCTGCGCCGCCTCGGCCTTTGCCGCCCGGACGTCAGGCCGTGACCTGCGCCTCCCGGCCGGGCCCGGCCTTTGCCGCCCGGACGTCAGGCCGTGACCCGCTCCGCCGGGCGGACCGCCTCGTCCTCGATGTGCCGGGCCATCGCGGCCCGCAGGCCGAACAGCATCTGCGGCACCAGCAGCAGCGCCAGGAAGCCCAGCGGCCAGTACCACTCGCCGGTGACCTGGTAGATCCGGCCGATCAGGATCGGGCCGGGGATGGAGATCAGGTAGCCGACGCCCTGGGCGAAGGCGGACAGCTGCGCCACCCCGCCCGCCGTCCGGGCGCGCAGCCCGATCATCGTCAGCACCAGCGGGAAGGCGCAGTTGGACAGGCCCACCAGGACCACCCAGAGCCAGGGCGCGCCGGCCGGGGCCAGGGCCAGCCCGGCGTACCCGGCGATGCCGCACAAGGCCAGCACCACGACGAACAGCCGCTGGTCGCCGCGGCGGGCGGCCAGGTTGGGCAGGACGTAGGAGACCGGCACGCCGATCACCATGGTGACCGCGAGCAGCACCCCGGAGGTGCCCTTGTCGACGCCGGCGTCCTGGAAGATCTTCGGCAACCAGCCCATCACCACGTACGCGCCGGTGGCCTGGAGGCCGAAGAAGCAGGCCAGCGCCCAGGCCGTACGGCTGCGGGTGATCGGCAGCCTGGCGGGGGCGGCGCCGCCCGCCCGCTCGCCGCGCTCGCGCCTGGTGATCAGCACCGGCAGCCAGAGCAGCAGCGCGAGCGCGCCGAGCCCGGCCCAGACGCCCAGGCCGTAGCGCCAGTCGCCGCCGAGGGAGCTGGTCAGTGGCACGGTGACGGCGGCGGCCAGCGCGGTGCCGGCGGACAGCGCCATCGAGTACAGGCCGATCATCGGACCGACCTTCTCCGGGAAGTAGCGCTTGATGACCACCGGGATCAGCACGTTGGAGACCGCCACGCCGGCCAGGGCGAGCGCGGTCAGCAGCAGGAACACCGCGGTGCCGCCGGCGAAGGACCGGGCCAGCACGCCCGCGGTGATGGCGGCCAGGCCGGCCGTGATCACCGCGATCGGTCCGATCCGCCGGGCCATCGAGGGCGCGGCGAAGCCGAACAGGCCGAAGCAGAGCGACGGGACGGCGGTGAGCAGCCCGGCGAGGGTCGGGTTCATCCCGAGGCCGGCGCGGACCTGGTCGAGCAGCGGCCCGAGGCTGGTGACGACCGGGCGCAGGTTGAAGGCGGCGGCGGCGATCGCGACGGCGAACAGCCAGCCGAGGTGCTTGGAGGGTGCGGCGGAAGGGGCGGCGGAGGGAACGGAGTCGGCGGGCCGCTCGGTCTGCGGCCTGGCCCCGTTCCGCGGGGAAGCGGTGGTCTCTGCTGCGGGCATGTGCGCCATCATAGAATGATGGGATGAATTGATGCACCTCGGAATTGGCATGATGTGCCGACCGTTCATCCACCGGCCACCTCCCACCCAGGCCGCACCCGAGCCGTAGTCGCAAGGAGTACCCCGTGGCGCTGTCCTCGCCGAGGCGCACCCCGCTGTCCGACCAGGTGATCGCCCAGCTGCGCGCCCAGATCACCTCCGGGGAGTGGCCGGTCGGCTCGCGCATCCCGACCGAGGCCGCCCTGGTCGAGCAGCTGGGCGTCGCCCGCAACACCGTCCGCGAGGCCGTCCGCGCGCTGGCCCACAACGGCCTGCTCGACATCCGCCAGGGCTCCGGAACGTACGTGCTGGCCACCAGCGAGCTGGCCGGGGTGATGCACCGCCGCTTCGCCGACGCCGAGCAGGCGCAGGTGGCCGAGCTGCGGGCGGCCCTGGAGACCTCGGCGGCCGGCCTGGCCGCCCGGCGGCGCACCGAGCGCGACCTGGAGCTGCTGGACGGCGCCCTGGCCCGCCGGGAGGCCGCCTGGCACTCCGGCGACGCGGAGGACTTCGTCCAGGCCGACGCCGCCTTCCACCAGGCCGTGGTGGCCGCCTCCCACAACGACGTGCTGCTCGCCGTCTACTCCGACCTCGGCGAGGTCACCCGCGAGCACCTGCGGCACGACGTCGGTCCGGAGCTGATCGCCGAGCGCTACATCGGCCACGACACCATCCTGGACGCCATCCGGGCGGGCGACGCCCAGCGCGCCTCGACCGAGGCCGGCCGGGCCATCGGCGCCTGCGGCACGACCGAGGGCTGAGCGGGCCCCGCCCGACGGGCCCCGAGCCCCCGGAGACGCGAAACGCCGCTGCCCGGCACCCCCCGTGGGAGGGGGTGCCGGGCAGCGGCGTACGGGCGGGGCGCCGGAGCGTCAGGCGCCGATGGCGTGCAGACCGCCGTCGACGTGGATGATCTCGCCGGTGGTCTTCGGGAACCAGTCCGACAGCAGCGCGACGACGCCGCGGCCCGCCGGCTCCGGGTCGCTCAGGTCCCACTTCAGCGGGGAGCGGTGGTTCCAGGTGTCGGCCAGGTCGCCGAAGCCCGGGATGGACTTGGCGGCCATCGAACCGATCGGGCCGGCCGAGATCAGGTTGCAGCGGATGTCCCGCGAACCCAGGTAGCGGGCCAGGTAGCGGTTGGTCGACTCCAGGGCGGCCTTGGCCGGGCCCATCCAGTCGTACTGCGGCCAGGCGTACTGGGCGTCGAAGGTCAGGCCGACGACCGAGCCGCCATCCTGCATCAGCGGCAGCAGCGCCGTGGTCAGCGACTTCAGCGAGTACGCCGAGACGTGCATCGCGGTGGCCACGGACTCCCACGGGGTGTCCAGGAAGTTGCCGCCCAGCGCGTCCTGCGGGGCGAAGCCGATCGAGTGGACGACGCCGTCCAGGGTCGGCAGGTGCTCGCGGACCTGGTCGGCGATGCCGGCCAGCTGCTCCGGGTTGGAGACGTCCAGCTCCAGCACCTTGGCCGGGCGCGGCAGCTTCCTGGCGATCCGCTCGGTCAGGCTCGGGCGCGGGAAGGCGGTGAGGATGATCTCCGCACCCTGCTCCTGCGCGAGCCTGGCGGTGTGGAAGGCGATGGAGGACTCCATCAGCACACCCGTGATGAGGATCCGCTTGCCCTCGAGGATTCCGCTCATGCTCAGTGACCCATGCCCAATCCGCCGTCGACGGGAATGACGGCTCCGGTGATGTACGCGGCCTCGTCCGACGAGAGGAACCGCACGGTGGAGGCGACCTCGGCGGGCGCCGCGTAGCGGCCCAGCGGCACGCCCGAGACGATCTCCGCGCGGCGCTCGTCGCTGAGCACGGCGGTCATGTCGGTGTCGACGAAGCCGGGGGCGACCACGTTGACGGTGATGTTGCGCGGGCCGAGCTCGCGCGCCAGCGAGCGGGCGAAGCCGACCAGGCCGGCCTTGGAGGCGGCGTAGTTGGCCTGGCCCGGCGAGCCGGAGAGGCCCACCACGGACGAGATCAGGACGACACGGCCCTTCTTGGCGCGCATCATCAGCTTGGAGGCGCGCTTGACCACCCGGAAGGTGCCGGTCAGGTTGGTGTCGACGACGGAGGTGAAGTCCTCCTCCGACATGCGCAGCAGCAGGGTGTCGTTGGTGATGCCCGCGTTCGCGACCAGCACCTGGACGGCGCCGTGCTTCTCCTCGATCTCGGTGAAGGCGGCGTCGACCTGCGCGGCGTCCGTGATGTCGCAGCGGACCGCGAGGACGTCGTACTTGGCCAGCGCCTCGGGCACCTCACCCGAGCGACTGGTGATGGCCACCTTGTCGCCCGCTTCGGCGAAGGCCTGGGCGATCGCGAGGCCGATGCCCCGGTTTCCTCCGGTGACGAGAACCGAGCGGCTCAACGATCCACCTCTCTCCGTGTGTGAGCGCGTACGTCGGAATGCGTACGCAGTGTGACGCTATCGGGCGCCCGGCGACGGCGGCGCATCGGGCTCCCACAGCGCCGCACCGAATGAACTGTCGCAATCCGACAACCCGCACCCGCCGCCCGGGCCCGGCCCGGCGGCACCGCCCCAGGTCGCCGCCCCGGGCCCGGGCACCGCCCGGATCGGCGCCACTGTGCGGGAACAACACGGGCGGCCGCACCCGTTGCCCCCGTGGTACGGGTCGGCCCGGGCCTGCCGTACCGTTCACCCGACCATCCCGGCGAGCGACGAAGGCAGAGCGGATGACCAAGGCACGGCGTGGGAGCACCCACCGACCCGGACGACTGCTGGCCCTCACCGCCCTCGCGGCCGGCTTCGGCGCGGCCGCCTGGTCGCTGCGCGACCTGCCGGCGGCCTTCGGGCGGCGCCCCGACGGCGAGCGCGAGGAGCGGGTGCGCAACTCCCCCCAGTACCGCGACGGCGTCTTCCACAACGCCCCCTCCACGCTCGCCCGCACCTCCGGGGCCCCCGGCTTCGACGGCGCCACCGCCCGCCGGATGCTCTTCGAGCGCGAGGGCCGCGTCCCCGCCCACCCGGTGCCCACCGTCCGTCCCGCCACCCCGCCCGGCCCGGCGGCCGAGGGCGTGGAGATCACCTGGTACGGGCACGCCTCCGCGCTGGTGGAGATCGAGGGCTTCCGGGTGCTGCTCGACCCGGTCTGGAGCGACCGCTGCTCCCCCTCCGCCCACATCGGCCCCAAGCGGCTGCACCCGGTGCCGGTCGAGCTGGAGGAGCTGCCGCCGGTCGACGCGGTGCTGATCTCCCACGACCACTACGACCACCTGGACATGGCGACGGTCAAGCGCCTGGTGCGCAGCCAGTCCGCGCCCTTCGCGGTGCCGCTGGGCATCGGCTCCCACCTGCGCCGCTGGGGCGTCCCGGAGCACCGGATCATCGAGCTGGACTGGGACGAGACCTGCAACCTGGGCGAGCTGGTGCTCACCCTCACCGCCGCGCACCACTTCTCCGGCCGCGGCCTGACCCGCAACACCACCCTCTGGGGCTCCTGGGTGATCGCCGGCCCGAACCGCAAGGTCTTCTACACCGGCGACTCCGGCTACTTCGAGGGCTACGCCCGGATCGGCGGGCAGCACGGCCCGTTCGACGCCGCGCTGGTCCAGATCGGCGCCTACGACGCGGCCTGGGCAGACATCCACATGACCCCGGAGGACGCCGTCCTCGCCCACCGGGACCTGACGGCCGGCCTGCTGGTGCCCGTCCACTGGTGCACCTTCAACCTGGGCCTGCACCGGTGGTCCGAGCCGATCGAGCGGCTGGTCACGGAGGCCAAGGAGCACGGCGTCCCGCTGGCCGTGCCGCGCCCGGGCGAGCGGGTGGACGTCGACAACCCGCCGGAGCTCGACGGCTGGTGGGAGTCCGTCGGCTGACGGCCCCCCGAACGGCTCCGAACGGCCCTGACCTGCGCACCGTACGGGCCGACACCGCAGCGCACCGGGCGAAATGCGCTGGCCGGAAACCCGGTGGACGGGAAATGATGCGGTGCGGGCGCCCCTGTGGCCCCGCACCGCCACCCTCCGCGACCTGGGAGCCCGATTGCCTCCGATCCCTCCGGCCGACCGGGCCGGCGCCGCGCCCGCCCGCGCCGTCGACCCGCTCTTCCTCGCCCTGCCGCTGCGCGCCCTCGCCGACGCCGCCCTCACCCGGGCCCGTGAACTCGGCGCGAGCCACGCCGACTTCCGCCTGGAGCGGATCCGCAGCGCCTCCTGGCGGCTGCGCGACGCCCGTCCGGCCGGCACCTCGGACAGCATGCAGCTGGGCTTCGCCGTCCGGGTGCTGCTGGACGGCGCCTGGGGCTTCGCCGCCGGCGTCGACCTCACCGCCGCTGCGGCCGTGCGGGTCGCCGAGCAGGCCGTCGCGGTGGCCCGCCTCTCCGGCGGGATCAGCCGGGCGGCCGGCTCCGCCGAGCGGGTCGAGCTGGCCGACGAGCCGGTCCACCGGGACGTCACCTGGGTCTCCGCGTACGAGGTCAACCCCTTCGAGGTGCCGGACGCGGAGAAGACCGCGCTGCTCGCCGACTGGAGTTCCCGGCTGCTGGCCGCCGACGGCGTCTCGCACGTCCAGGCGTCCTTGCTGACCGTCCAGGAGAACAAGTTCTACGCGGACACCGCGGGCACCGTGACCACCCAGCAGCGGATCCGGCTGCACCCGGAGCTGGAGGCCACCTCGGTCGACGAGCGCACCGGCGCCTTCGACTCGATGCGCACCCTGGCCCCGCCGGTCGGCCGCGGCTTCGAGTACCTCACGGGGGTCCGGGGGTCGTCCCCCGATGGACAGGGCCTGACGGGCACCGGCTGGGACTGGGACGCCGAACTCGCCGAGCTGCCGACCCTGCTCGCCGAGAAGATGAAGGCCCCGAGCGTCCAGGCGGGCCGCTACGACCTGGTCATCGACCCGTCCAACCTCTGGCTGACCATCCACGAGTCGATCGGCCACGCCACCGAACTGGACCGCGCGCTCGGCTACGAGGCCGCCTACGCCGGCACCTCCTTCGCCACCTTCGACCAGCTCGGCTCGCTGAAGTACGGCTCCGAGCTGATGCACGTCACCGGCGACCGCACCGCCGAGCACGGCCTGTCCACCATCGGCTACGACGACGAGGGCGTCGCCACCCAGTCCTGGGACCTGGTCCGGGACGGCGTCCTGGTCGGCTACCAACTGGACCGCGGCATGGCCAGGTTGAAGGGCTTCGAGCGCTCCAACGGCTGCTCCTTCGCGGACTCCCCCGCGCACGTCCCGGTGCAGCGGATGGCCAACGTCTCGCTGCGGCCCGCCGCCGACGGCCCGGACACCGAGGGCCTGTTCGCCGGGGTGGAGAACGGCCTGTACATCGTCGGCGACCGCTCCTGGTCGATCGACATGCAGAGGTACAACTTCCAGTTCACCGGCCAGCGCGCCTACGCCATCAAGAACGGCGAACTCGCGGGCCAGGTCAAGGACTTCGCCTACCAGGCCACCACCACCGACTTCTGGGGCTCGATGGCGGCGGTCGGCGGCCCGCAGACCTACGTCCTCGGCGGCGCCTTCAACTGCGGCAAGGCGCAGCCCGGCCAGACCGCGGCCGTCAGCCACGGCTGCCCGTCGGCCCTGTTCCGGAACGTCAACGTGCTCAACACCCAGCAGGAGGCGGGTCACTGATGACCGCGACGCAGCCCCACGAACTCGTCGAGCTGGCGCTCGGCCTCTCCCGCGCCGACGGCTGCGTGGTGATCGCCGACGAGGAGTCCACCGCCAACCTGCGCTGGGCCGGCAACGCCCTGACCACCAACGGCGTCACCCGCGGCCGCCGGCTGACCGTGATCGCCACCGTGGCCGGCGCCGAGGGCACCGCCTCCGGCGTGGTCTCCCGCGAGGCCGTGACCGCGGCCGAGGTCGAGGACCTGGTCCGGGCCGCCGAGGCGGCCGCCCGCGCGGCCGGCCCGGCCGAGGACGCCCAGCCGCTGGTCGCCGACCGGCCCGCCTCCCCGGACTTCACCGAGCCGCCCGCGGAGACCTCGATCGCGGTGTTCGAGGCCTTCGGCCCGGCCCTCGGCGAGGCCTTCGCCCGCGCCGCCGCCCGGGGCGAGCTGCTGTACGGCTTCGCCCGGCACGAGGTGGTCACCAGCTACCTGGGCACCTCCACCGGTCTGCGGCTGCGCCACGACCAGCCCACCGGCATGGTCGAGATCAACGCCAAGACCGCCGACCTGTCCGACTCGGCCTGGGTCGGCGCCGCCACCCGGGACTTCACCGACGTCGACGTGCCGGCCCTGCACACCGAGCTGACCAGGCGCCTCGGCTGGGGCGCCCGCAAGGTGGACCTGCCGGCCGGCCGCTACGAGACCCTGCTGCCGCCCTCGGCCGTCGCCGACCTGATGGTCTACCTCAGCTGGTCGGCCGGCGGCCGGGACGCCCACGAGGGCCGGACGGTCTTCTCCAAGCCCGGCGGGGGCACCCGGATCGGCGACAAGCTGAGCGGCCTGCCGCTGACCCTGCGCGCGGACCCGGCCGAGCCCGGCCTGGAGGCGGCGCCGTTCGTGCTCGCGCACTCCACCGGCGGGGACGTCTCGGTCTTCGACAACGGCGAGCCGACCGCCGCCACCGAGTGGATCCGCGAGGGCGTGCTCAACGACCTGGTGACCAGCCGCCACTCGGCCGGCCTCACCGGCCTGCCGGTGCGCCCGGCGATCGACAACCTCGTCCTGGAGGCGGTGCAGGGGTCGGCGCAGGAGTCGGCGCCGACCCTGGACGAGATGATCGCCCGCACCGAGCGCGGCCTGCTGCTCACCTGCCTCTGGTACATCCGCGAGGTGGACCCGGCGACGCTGCTGCTCACCGGCCTCACCCGGGACGGCGTCTACCTGGTGGAGAACGGCGAGGTCGTCGGCGCGGTCAACAACTTCCGGTTCAACGAGTCCCCGGTGGACCTGCTCGGCCGGATCACCGAGGTGGGCCGCACCGAACGCTGCCTGCCCCGCGAGTGGAGCGACTGGTTCACCCGCACCGCGATGCCACCCGTGCGTGTCGCGGACTTCAACATGAGTTCGGTCAGCCAGGCCTCTTAGCCGCTGGCCTACGGGGGGATACGAGAGACATGACGGACGAGAAGCGGCTGGTCAAGACGAGCAAGATGCTGTCGCGCATCCTGCGGCACGAGCCCGAGCGGGTGGGCGTCACGCTCGACGGGGCCGGCTGGGTCCGGATCGACGTGCTGCTCGCCGCGCTCGCGGCGAAGGGCAACCGGCTGACCAGGGCCGAGCTGGACCACGTGGTGGCCACCAACAACAAGCGCCGCTTCGGCTACTCGCCGGACGGTCTCTCGATCCGCGCGAACCAGGGCCACACGGTGGCGGTCGACCTCGGTCTGGCCGCCGCCGTGCCGCCCCACGTGCTCTACCACGGCACCGCCGACCGGCACCTGGCGGCGATCTTCCGCGAGGGCCTGCGCCCGATGGCCCGCCAGGACGTCCACCTCTCGGCCGACACCGAGACGGCGACCAGGGTCGGCGCCCGGCACGGCCGTCCGGTGGTGCTGACGGTGAACGCCGCCGCGATGGCGGCGGCCGGCCACGAGTTCCGGATCAGCGACAACGGCGTCTGGCTCACCGACGCCGTGCCCCCGCAGTACCTCTCCCGGCGCTCCTGAAGCCCGTTCCGCGAAGGGCCTGTCCGCTCCGCCGGACAGGCCCTTCGCGCACCCGGCCGGGTGCGTCCGCCCCACCCGGTCTCGTCGCCACGACCGCCCGGGCGTACCGTGAAGTGGCCGCGCGGCCAGACGCGCGGGGGCGCGACGAGGGCGGTAGGACACATGGACAAGAGTGCCGGCGGCGGGCAGGTCTTCCGGATCACGGGGGCTCGCAGCAGCCTCACCGAGGACGTCCGGGGGCGCCAGCGCCGCTACGTGATCTCGATGCTGTTCCGTACGGTCTGCGTGCTGCTCGCGGTGGTGCTGTGGGACGTCCAGCGCTGGCTGGCGTTCGCGGCGCTGGCGTGCGCCGTCCTGATGCCGTACTTCGCGGTGCTGATCGCCAACGCGGGCCGGGAACGGGCCCCGGGGCTGCCGAGCACCTTCGACATCCCGCTCGACACCCCGCTGATGCTCGGCCCCGGTGGTACGGGTGGGGCGGGTGCGACGGCCGGTGCGGGTGGTGCGAAGACCGCTGCCACCGATCCTTCACAGGACGTGAACTGACCGACCGTTCCGTCCCGTTCCGTCCTGATCCGGCTCGACGAAAGCTCAATAAAACCTCAGATTAATCATGCAAGACCTCCCCATCCGAGGGTCTTGGCGTGACATACTGCGTACGCGCTCCGCATCCCCCGTCGGAGCGACGGACCGACGCCGGGCGGCTCCCCCCGTGGCTGCCCGGCGTCGCCATGCCCGGATCCGGTCGTCCGGCCGGGGCGTGACAGACTGGCGGTGCAGATTCACCCGCTACCGCTGAGGACGGCCCGATGGACACCCCGCAGACGCCGATCTGCTCCGCCAAGGGCTGCCGGGCGGACGCCGGCTGGGTGCTGGTGTGGAACAACCCCAAGCTGCACACCCCGGACCGCCGCAAGACCTGGCTCGCCTGCGACGAGCACCGCGAGCACCTGTCCCAGTTCCTCGGCGTGCGCGGCTTCCTCAAGGAGGTCGTCGCCTTCGCCGACTGGACCCCCGAGGACCCCGGCGCCTCCGCCTGACCCCGAGCCCGAACCCGCTTCTCCGCCCCCGCGCTCAGCCGCCGATCGCGGACATCGGCCGGTCCGGCTGCAGGAACTCCGGGTCGTCGATCCCGGCCCCGGCCTTCTTGCCCCACATCGCCGCCCGCCACAGCGTGGCCAGCTCGGCGTCGGCGGCGCCCGAGCGCAACGCGGCGCGCAGGTCGGTCTCCCCGGTCGCGAACAGGCAGTTGCGCACCTGGCCGTCGGCGGTCAGCCGGGTCCGGTCGCAGGCGCGGCAGAACGGCCTGGTGACGGAGGCGATCACGCCGACCCGGCCCGGGCCGCCGTCCACCAGCCAGCGCTCGGCGGGCGCCGCGCCCCGGGACGCGGACGGCTCCGGGGTGAGCGCGAAGCGGGCCCGCAGCAGGTCGAGGATCTCCCCGGCGGTGACCATCGAGCTGCGGTCCCAGCCGTGCTGGGCGTCCAGCGGCATCTGCTCGATGAAGCGCAGCTCGTAGCCCCGCTCCAGGCACCAGGCCAGCAGGTCGGCGGCCTCGTGGTCGTTGACCCCGCGCATCAGCACCGCGTTCAGCTTCACCGGCGTGAGCCCGGCGGCCTCGGCGGCGGCCAGCCCGTCCAGCACGTCCTGGTGGCGGTGGCGGCGGGTGAGGGTGTGGAACACCTCGGGGTCGAGGGTGTCCAGCGAGACGTTGACCCGGTCGAGCCCGGCCTCGCGCAGCGCCGTCGCGGTGCGGGCCAGTCCGATGCCGTTGGTGGTCAGCGACAGCTCGGGGCGCGGCTCCAGCTCCGAGCAGGCGGCCACGATCGCGACCAGCCCAGGGCGCAGCAGCGGCTCGCCGCCGGTGAAGCGGACCTCGCGGACGCCCAGGTCGCGCACGGCGACGGTGACCAGCCGGACGATCTCCTCGTCGGTCAGCAGGTCCGGCTTGGCCAGCCACTGGAGGCCTTCCTCCGGCATGCAGTAGGTGCAGCGCAGGTTGCACCGGTCCGTGAGGGAGACCCGCAGGTCGACGGCCTGGCGTCCGAAGGTGTCGAGCAGCACGTGCGTCCTTCCCCGAAATGCGGCCGGCCCGGCCACCGTGAGGCGGGCCGGGCCAGCATAGTCATCGCGGGATGATCAATGGGCACCCAGTCCGGTCAGCGAGCGGACCTCCAGTTCAGCGTACTTCGCCGGGTCGGGACGCTCGGGGGAGAGCAGGGTGCCGAGCCAGCCGGCCAGGAAGCCGATCGGGATGGAGACCAGGCCGGGGTTCTCCAGGGGGAACCAGTGGAAGTCGACGTCCGGAAAGAGTGACTTCGGGGTTCCGGACAGCACCGGGGAGAAGATCACCAGCACCACCGAGGAGATCAGGCCGGCGTAGACCGAGCTGACCGCGCCCGCGGTGGTGAAGCGCTTCCAGAACAGTGAGTACAGCAGGGTCGGCAGGTTCGCCGAGGCGGCCACCGCGAAGGCCAGCGCGACCAGGGCGGCGGTGCTGAGCTTGCCCGCGTAGAGGCTGAGGACGATGGAGACGGCGCCGATCGCGACGGCGGCCCACTTCGCCGACAGCACCTCCTCCTTCTCGCTCACCTTGCCGCGCCGGATCACGTTGGCGTACAGGTCGTGCGCGAATGAGGCCGAGGAGGCCAGGGTGAGGCCGGCCACCACGGCCAGGATGGTGGCGAAGGCGACCGCCGAGATCACCGCGAGCATGATCGCCCCGCCGGTGCTGCCGGCCCCGCCGCCGAGCTGCTCGGCGAGCAGCGGCGCCGCGGTGTTCCCGGACGGCGTCTTGCCCTCGACGGCCACCATGCCGCTGCGGCCGACCAGGGCGGCCGCGCCGAAGCCGAGCGCCAGGGTCATCAGGTAGAAGACGCCGATGATGCCGATCGCCCAGAGCACCGACTTCCGGGCCGTCTTGGCGGTGGGGACGGTGTAGAAGCGGACCAGGATGTGCGGCAGGCCGGCGGTGCCGAGCACCAGCGCGATGCCCAGGCTGATGAAGTCGAGCTTGGAGGTGTCGGTGGCCCCGTACTTCAGCCCCGGTTCCAGGAAGGCGGTGCCCTTGCCGCTCGCGGAGGCGGCCGCGCCGAGCAGCTCCGAGGGGTTGAAGTGGTACTTGGCGAGCACCAGGACGGTCATCAGCGCGGCGCCGACGATCAGCAGCACGGCCTTGACGATCTGCACCCAGGTGGTGCCCTTCATACCCCCTATCACCACGTAGATGATCATCAGTGCGCCCACCGCGAGGATGGTCCAGCGCTTGGCGCCGTCCCCGGTGACCCCCAGCAGCAGGGCCACCAGCGCCCCGGCGCCGACCATCTGGGCGAGCAGGTAGAAGATCGACACCACGATGGTGGACACCCCTGCCGCGGTGCGCACCGGCCGCTGGCGCATCCGGAACGCGAGCACGTCCGCCATGGTGAACCGGCCGGAGTTGCGCAGCGGCTCGGCGATCAGCAGCAGCGCGACCAGCCAGGCGACCAGGAAGCCGATCGAGTAGAGGAAGCCGTCGTAGCCGTTGAGCGCGATCAGCCCGGCGATGCCGAGGAAGGAGGCCGCGGACATGTAGTCGCCGGAGATGGCCAGGCCGTTCTGGAAGCCGGTGAAGCCCCGGCCGCCGGCGTAGAAGTCGGCGGCGCTCCGGTTCTGCCGCCCTGCCCAGACGGTGATGACCAGGGTGGCCAGCACGAAGACCCCGAACAGGGTCATGGTCAGGCCGCGGTGCTCGGTGGCGGAGCTGGCGAGCAAGGTCATTCGGCGGACTCCCGGGGGGCGTGGACGACGGCGCCGTGCGCCTCACGGATCGCGGTGGCGACCGGGTCGATCCGCCGGTCGGCGTAGCGGGCGTACCAGGCGGCGATCGCGAAGGTGGTGGCGAACTGCAGCAGCCCCAGCACCAGGGCCAGGTTGACGTGCCCGATGACCTTGGTGCCCATCAGGCCGGGGGCGTAGCACGAGAGCAGGACGTAGAGCAGGTACCAGAGCACGAAGCCGATGGTGACCGGGAAGGCGAAGCTCCGGAACGAGCGCCGCAGGGTACGGAACTCCTCACTCTCGTCGATGAGTTGGACTTCCGTGGGGGAAGTGGCGATCGGCGGCGAATCCACTCTCTCTCCTCACTCCTTCGGCGTAGCTGTCACACAGGGGGAACGATCGAACGTGAGGGCCGTCACATTTCGCGGGCGCGCCGCGCAATGCTAGGAGCGTCGTGCCCAGCCCGAAAGGGGTTGACCGCGATCAGCCAGCCGTTCACCCCCTCGCACCATCCGAATGGCCGAAAACCACCACCCGTGCCGCTTCGCGCCCCTCCCGTCCCATGCGAAAGGGGCGGCACCGACCAGCGGTGCCGCCCCTCGTGACAAGACGTCAGAAGGCGATCCGGACCTTCAGCGCCGAGCGGTCGTCCATCGCCCGGTAGCCGTCCGGCACGCCGTCCAGGCCGACCGTGCGGTCGAAGACCAGGCCCGGCTCGATGGCCCCGGAGAGCACGTCCGGCAGCAGCTCGGGGATGTACGCGCGGGCCGGCGCGACGCCACCGTTCAGCGAAACGTTTCGGCCGAACATCTGTCCGATGTCCACGCCCGCGCTGCCGCCGTGCGGCACCCCGACGTACCCGACCGCGCCACCGTCCCGGGTGATCGACACGGCCGTCCGCATCGACTCCTCGGTGCCGACCGCCTCCAGCACCGCGTGCGCGCCCACGCCGCCGGTCAGCTCCTTGACCGCCTCGACGGCCGCGTCCCCGCGCTCGGCCACCACGTCCGTCGCGCCGAAGCGCCGGGCCAGCTCGGTCCGGGCCGTGTGCCGGCCCAGCGCGATGATCCGGCCCGCGCCCAGCCGGTGCGCCGCCAGGACGCCGCACAGGCCCACCGCGCCGTCGCCGACCACCGCGACCGTCGACCCGGGCCGCACCCGCGCCGAGACCGCCGCGTGGTGCCCGGTCGCCATCACGTCCGACAGCGCCAGCAGCCCCGGCAGCAGCTTCTCGTCGCCCGCCGCCTCCTTCGGCAGCTTCACCAGCGTCCCGTCCGCGAACGGCACCCGCACCGCCTCGCCCTGGCCGCCGTCCGAGCCGACCTGGCCCCAGAACCCGCCGTGCGGGCAGGAGGTGTGCAGGCCCTCGCGACAGAAATCACACGTCCCGTCCGACCAGACGAACGGGGCCACCGCCAGGTCGCCCTTGGCGAAGCCCCGGACCTCGGCGCCGGCCTCCTCGACCACGCCCAGGAACTCGTGCCCGATCCGCTGCCCGGCCACCCGCTGGGCCACGCCCCGGTAGGCCCACAGGTCGCTGCCGCAGATACAGGCGTTCAGCACCCGGAGGACCACGTCCGTGGGATGCCGGATCACCGGGTCCGGTACTTCCTCGATCCGGATGTCACTGGGGCCGTGGATCACGGTGGCACGCATGCGCTGTTCCTTCGCTCAGAACGTATCGACCAGGTGTACGACACCCCCGCCGACCACTCTATTCCGGCCGGTCGGTCGGAACATTCCGACCGGACCCGTCCTCGCCGCCCCTTATCCTGTTGGACCATGCAACCGATCCAGCCCGCGCCGAGGACCGCCCCGGTCCCCGCACAGCGCTCAGCCGCCCTCACCGAGGGCTTCGCGGTCGTCGACGTCGAGACCACCGGTCTCGGCCGCTCCGACCGCGTCATCTCGGCGGGCGTCTACCAGCTGGACCCGGACGGCGAGGTCACCGACCACTGGTACACCCTGGTCAACCCCGAGCGGGACCCGGGCCCGGTCTGGATCCACGGCCTGACCGCTGAGCTGCTCACCACCGCCCCGACCTTCCCGCAGATCGCCGACGAGCTCGCCGACCGGCTGCGCGGCCGGGTCCTGGTCGCGCACAACGCGCTCTTCGACTGGAACATGATCTCCCGCGAGTTCTCCCGGGCCGGCCTGCGCGCCCCGGTCGAGCAGCGGATCTGCACCATGGTCCTCTCCCGGGACCTCCGCCT
Source organism: Kitasatospora xanthocidica (assembly GCF_014656195.1). Lineage (GTDB taxonomy): Bacteria > Actinomycetota > Actinomycetes > Streptomycetales > Streptomycetaceae > Kitasatospora > Kitasatospora xanthocidica. Next base: position 32,443 of record NZ_BNBY01000007.1, read on the forward strand.
GCCGCTGCCCAACGGCAAGCTGGCCACGCTCGCCGCCCACTTCGGCGTCCAGCAGCGGCACGCCCACAACGCCCTGGACGACGCCCGGGTGCTCGCCGAGGCCTTCCGCCCCAGCCTGCACCTCGCCCGCCTCGGCGGCGTCCCGCTGCCGCTGCAGAACTGCGTCGCGGTCACCGACCTCGGCGAGGAGGAGTCCGCCGCCCCCGGCCGCGCCTCCTGGACCGGCGCGAACTACCGCCAGGCCAAGAAGCGCCCGGCCTGCCCGTACCCGAACCCCGGGCGCTGGCAGGACGGCAAGCCGCTGGTCCAGGGCATGCGGGTGGCCTTCACCGGCGACACCGCCACCGACCGCGAGCTCCTGGAGGACCGCGCCGTCGAGGCCGGCCTGCACATCGCCTCCTCGGTGAGCCGCCTCACCAGCCTGCTGGTCACCAACGAGCCGGACAGCTGGAGCGGCAAGGCCCGCAAGGCCCGGGAGGTCGGCACCCCGGTGGTCACCGAGGACGCGTTCCTGCAACTGCTGCGCGAGGTCGCCCCGCACCCCGGTGCGTGAGCCGGTTGTGAGGTCGGCGTACCGTTCCCATGTGTACCGTTTTCTGCTGACCCGCCAGTGGCTGATCACCATGCTGATCGCGCTGCTGCTGATCCCCGCGACGATCGAGCTGGGCTTCTGGCAGCTGCACCGCCACGAGGCGCGGGTGGCCCGGAACGAGCTGATCGGCCAGGCCCTGACGGCCGCCCCGGTCCCCTTCGACACCCTGTCGACGGCCCCCGGCGCCACGGTCCCCAAGGACCTCACCTGGCGCGCGGTGACCGCCACCGGCCAGTACGACCCGGCACACGAGTTCGTGGTCCGCAAGCGGACCGACTCCAGCGGGACCATCGGCTACTTCGTCGTGACCCCGCTGAAGCTCTCCGACGGCAAGGGCACCGTCCTGGTCAACCGCGGCTGGGTCCCCTCCGGCGACGGCGCCACCCAGTACCCGCCCGTCCCGGCCGCCCCGGCCGGCGAGGTCGCCCTCACCGGCCGGCTGCGCGCCGACGAGACGTACGGCGCCAGCGGCATCAAGGACCGCGCCGGCCTGCCGGACCGCCAGTTCAACCTGATCAACACCGAGGAGCAGGCCAAGGAGAGCGGCACCACCCTCCTCGGCGGCTACCTCGAACTCGCCGCCACCACCCCGGCCCCGGCCGACCAGCCCCAGCTGATCCCCGAGCCCAACCACTCGGACATCGGCCCGCACATGGCCTACGCCGTCCAGTGGTGGCTGTTCACCGCGATGATCCCGGTCGGCGTCTGGATCCTCGCCCGCCGCGAGGCCAAGGACCGCGCCAAGCAGGCCGCCGAGCCGGAGACCGTCACCGAACCCGTCCCGGCGTAGCGCCCGGGCCCGGGCTGTTCTACAGCACGTCGTCCAGCTCCCGGAGCAGCCGCGCCTTGGCCCGCGCCCCCACCACCGACCGCACCGGCTCCCCGCCCCGGAACACCATCAGCGTCGGCATCGACAGCACGCCGTACGCCGCCTGCGTCCGCGGGTTGTGGTCCACGTCGAGGCTCACCACCCGCAGCCGGTGCGACTCCTCCCGCGCGATGTCCGCCAGCACCGGCGCCATCATCCGGCACGGCGGGCACCAGTCCGCCGTGAAGTCCACCAGCACCGGCCCCTCGGCCGCCAGCACCTCGGTGGCGAACGTCTCGTCCGTCACCGCCGGCACACCCTCGATCCGCGTCATCGTCTACTCCTCCGTCAGTTCGCACTGGGGTGATCCTTCGGAAGCCGCGAGGTCGTCCCGGGCCCGCACCGCCCGCTCGAACTGGCCGGCCACCCGCGCCCGCGCCTCCCGCAGCCGCTCGATGCAGTCGTCCAGCTCGGCGAGCTTGCGCTCGTACACCTCCAGCGACGCCGGACACGAGTCCCCCTCCGGGTGCCCCGCCCGCAGGCACTCCACGAACGGCCGGGTCTCCTCCAGCCCGAACCCGGCGTCCCGCAGCGTCCGGATCTCCCGCAGCAGCCGCAGGTCGCCCTCGTCGTACGCCCGGTACCCGTTGACCGCCCGACGGGCCGGCAACAGCCCCAGCTGCTCGTAGTACCGCAACGCCCGCGTGGTCGTCCCCGCCCGCTCCGCCAGCTCCCCGATCCGCATCCGAACCCGCTCCTCCCGCGCTTCCGGCAACGACCGTAAACCTTGCCCCGGACGTCAACGCCAGCCCCGGCGCGACCACTCCCGGAACCGCACCCCCGCCCCCGGGCCCCCGCCCCACCCGGCAGTATGTCCCCATGGATCTCGGACTGAAGGACAAGGCATACGTCGTCACCGGCGCCACCCGCGGCCTCGGCTTCGCCGCCGCCCGTGAACTCGCCGCCGACGGCGCCCGGGTGCTGGTGAGCGGCCGGAACGAGAAGGCCGTGGACGCGGCCGTCGCCGAACTGAACGCCCTGGCCGGCCCCGGCACCGCCCACGGCCTGGTCGCGGACAACTCCGACCCGGGCACCGCCGAGCGGCTGGTCGCGGAGGCGACCGAGCGGTTCGGCCGGCTCGACGGCGTCCTGATCAGCGTCGGCGGCCCCCAGGCCGGCCCGGTCGAAACCACCCCCGAGGACGCCTGGCGCGACGCCTTCGAATCGGTGTTCCTGGGCGCCCTGCGGATCGCCCGCGCCGCCGCCGCGGCCCTCGGCGAGGGCGGGGTGATCGGCTTCGTGCTCTCCAGCTCCGTCCGCCAGCCGATCCCCGGCCTGGGCATCTCCAACGGCCTGCGCCCCGGCCTCGCGATGGCCGCCAAGGCGCTCGCGGACGAGCTCGGCCCCCGCGGCATCCGCGTGGTCGGCCTGCTCCCGGCCCGGATCGACACCGACCGGGTACGCGAGCTGGACGCGCTCGGCGGCGACCCCGAGGGCGCCCGGGCACGGGCCGGCGCCGGCATCCCGCTCGGCCGCTACGGCACCCCCGAGGAGTTCGGCAAGGTCGCCGCCTTCCTGCTCTCCCCCGCCGCCTCCTACCTGACCGGCCTGATGGTCCCGGTCGACGGCGGCGCCCTGCGCACCCTCTGATTTCTGGTCAGAGCACCCTCGACTGCCTCCGCCGCCGTCGGCGCCACCGGCGCCGCGGTTCGGCGGGGGCGGCCTGCAGCACCCGGATCCGCAGGTCCGCGGGCAGCTCCGGCAGCCCCAGGCTGCGGCACGCATCCGTCCGGGGCCCGTCCTCGAAGTGCTCCACCAGCGCGGCCGGATCCCCACCCGGTGTCAGCCGCACCGCACCGCGCAGCCGCGGGTGCCCCGGCGCCCGCACCAGCCGGACCCCGGCCCGCTCGACCTCCGGCAGCACCGCCGTCCCGGTCTCCATCGCCTCCTCCAACGCCCGTGCGCTGACCCGCAGTCGGAGCCCGCTCACGCCCGGCGTCGGGACCGCGATGCTGGACAGCCCGGTCCGCCGCAGCTGGGCCACCAGCCACCAGGCCATCCCCACCACCAGCACGGCCAGCCCGCCGATCACCGTCGGCCACCACCACGCCGAGTCCACCCACCGGCCCCGCGACCGGGCGCTCACCACCGGCTGGTCCGGCGAGGTCAGCGGCCACCAGTGCGGCGGGTGCGCGCCCAGCCGCCGGTAGAGGTCGAGCCCGCCCGCCAGCACCAGCACCCCGGCCCCCAGCAGCAGCACCCCCACCACTCCCAGCAGCACCCGGTTGACGACCACCCGCCTCACTCCGCCACCCCCGTCCCCGACTCCGTCCCCGTCCCCGACTCCGTTCCGTCCGCCGGCTCCGTCCGGGCGCCCCGCCCGGCCCGGCGCCCGCCCGCCGTCCGGACGTCCAGCCGCAAGGGCCGCGCCGCCCCGACCCGGTCCAGCTCCTCCCGCAGCTGCCGCTGCACCGACGCCGGGTCGGCGGGCCCGACCAGCGCCACCCGCACCCGCCGCCGGCCGACCCGGATCCGCAGGTGGTCGATCCCGGCCAGCCCCGCCGCCCGGTCCCTCAGCAGGTGTCCGATCCCGGCCCGGTCGACGGCCGCGGTCGTGCCCCCGTACGGGCGCAGCACCAGCCACCTCCGCAGCCCGGGCGCGATCGCCAGCCAGAGCAGCCACCCGCCGAGCAGCGTCGCCGCCCCGGCGCCGACCAGCACCCACAGGTCGTCGAGGTGCCGGGTGGCCAGCTCGTCCGCGATCTGCGCCCGCCACCTCCGGGCCGGCCGTCCGGCCCGGACCTCGATCACGTCGTACAGCAGCGCTCCGGCCACGACCAGCACCACCGTCGCCACCAGGGCCGCGGCCGCGGTCCGCGGCGCCCGTGGCCGCCGCACCTTCCCCAGCTCCTCGGTGCCGGGGGCCGCTGCCCCGCCGTCGGGCGCCGCCCCGGCCTCCGCGCTCACGACGTTCCCCCGGTCACCAGCTTCTCGACCACGATGACCACGTCCGACACCCTGGTCCCGGTCAGGCCCGCCACCCGGGCGGCGATCGCCTCCCGCACCGCGCGCGCCAGCCCCGCGACGTCCGCCGGAAAGGGCAGTTCGAGCTCCACCCGGACCGTCACGGTGCTGCCCGGGACCGCCACCGTGACGCGCGGCGGCGCCCCCTTCACCCGCCCGGCGGGCCAGGCCACGGCCAGCACCTCCCGCGCCGCCCGGGCGGCGATCCGGGCGTAGACCCGGTCGGCGACCCGCAGCCGTCCGCGCCGCGCCGGGGCGAGGCCGGGGGCCGGGCCGGGGGCGGCGGCCGCCATCAGCGGCGCCGGTCGCGGCCGCGGAGCAGGTCCCCGAGTTCGCCCAGCTCGATGTCGCCCTCCAGGAGGCGGCCGACCACGAAGCCGACCAGTCCGAGCGCGGCCACCAGCAGGAACGCCGCGAACCCCCCGAAGTACCCGGCGAAGCCGAGGGCCATGCCCACCACCAGGCCGACGATGGCCAGGTTCATCCGCTACTCCCTCGTTCCTCGCTGCCCGTGCTCCGCCCACTCCGCAAGCGCCGCCCGCTACTTGAGCTTGGGCCGCTGCCCCGACGACGGCACCGTCTCCTCTTCCTCCTCGAACTCCGGTTCGTCCGGGAGGTGGACGTCGTTGACCGCGATGTTGACCTCGACGACCTCCAGGCCGGTCATCCGCTCCACCGCGTTGATGATGTTCTCCCGCACCTGACGGGCGAGTTCGGGGATCACCACGCCGTACTCGACCACCAGGGCGATGTCGATGGCGGTCTGCTTCTCGCCGACCTCGGCCTTGATGCCCCGCCCGATGCTGGACTTGCCGCCGGGCACCCGGTCCCGCATCGCGCCGAAGGTCCGGGAGAGCCCGGAGCCCAGCGCGTGGATCCCGGAGACCTCCCGGGCGGCCATTCCGGCGATCTTCTCGACCACGCCGACGGCCAGCGCCGTGCGTCCGCGCTCCCCGGCCGTCTTCGCACCGCCGGTGGCACCAGGCGGCGGGCCGGGGGTGGGCGTGCCGCCGGCGTTCTTGTGCAGGGTCGCGGGCGTCGGAGTGTCAGGCATGGGCGCATCTCCCGTCGTACGGCTCCAGCTATATCGCAAACCTCCCCAACTCTGGCATTTCGCCACGGTCCGCGCCCGCCGAGCGGCACCCGCCCGGCTCCGCGCGGAGCACCCGCCGCCACACCCCGGGAACGCCGGAGGCCCGGCCCCGGGTCATCCCCCGGGGCCGGGCCTCCGATCGAGACCGGGCGGTCAGTCGCCGATACCGGCGAGCTCCCGCAGCCGGCGCGCCTGCGCGACCCGTTCGGCCGAACGCTGCTCCTCGAAGGAGCGCCCGGCGGCGCCCTGCAGCAGGGCCTTGGTCTCGATCACCGCGCCGCGCGGAGCGGCCAGCAGGGCCGCCGCGAGGTCGCGGGCCGCGCCGTCCAGCTCGGCGCCCGGTACGGCCAGGTTGGCCAGCCCGATCGTGGCGGACTCCTCGGCGCCGACCCAGCGGCCGGTCGCGCAGATCTCCAGCGCCCGGGCGTAGCCGACGAGTTCGGTGAGCGGCTTGGTGCCGGCCAGGTCGGGGACGAGGCCGAGCGAGGTCTCCTTCATCGCGAACTGGACGTCCTCCGCGACCACCCGCAGGTCACAGCCGAGCGCCAGCTGGAAGCCCGCGCCGACGGCGTGGCCCTGGACGACCGCGATGGAGATCAGGTCCGGGCGGCGCCACCAGGTGAAGGCCTCCTGGTAGGTGGCGATGGTGTCGTCCAGCTCCTTGTCGCCCGCGCCGGCGAGCTGCAGGAAGGTGGGCTCGCCCGGGATGCCCTCGGCGGTGAACATGGCCCGGTCCAGCCCGGCCGAGAAGGAGACGCCCTCCGCGCGCAGCAGGACCACCCGGACGGTGCCGGGCAGATCGCGGCCGGCGGCGGCGAGGGCGCGCCAGAGCGCGGGCGACTGCGCGTTGCGCCGCTTGGGCTGACAGAGGGTGACGACGGCGAGTTCGCCTTCGATCTCCAGGCGGACGCCGTCCCGCTCCCAGCTCGGGGCCTGCGGGTCGGTGGCGGGAGCGGTCATGCGGGGACCTCCGGTGGCGAGGGATGTGGCTACCGGAGAGTAACAAACCTGGGCGCGGCAGGGCAGGGGCCCCGGCCCGAAAGATCGACGGAGCCTCGCGGAACGGCCGCCGGGGGTGGACGACACCCCGGACATGACGATCGGCGGCCGGTCCACACGACCCGAGGGCGGACGCCCGGCTGATGGTTCAGCCCTCGTCTCCTCGGCCGGCAGCCTGCCGCCGCGTCATCCAGCCAATGATTGACGAACCGTCAGGAACCGGCCCCGGCAGTCGCCTTGTTCTTGCCACGCGTGGCACCACCGCGGCCCCGGAGGATCACTCCGGACTCGCTCAGCATCCGGTGCACGAAGCCGTACGAACGACCGGTCTCCTCCGCGAGAGCGCGAATGCTCGCCCCGGAGTCGTACTTCTTCTTGAGATCGGCCGCGAGCTTCTCACGCGCGGCACCGGTCACCCGGCTGCCCTTTTTCAGAGTCTCGGCCACCCGTGCCTCCTCGTAGCGTTGCTCGGTCAGATTCCCATGATCACCCATCCACCGCGTCCTGGCCACCCATTCGGCAAGGTCGATGTCGGAATTGCGTGGTCCTCCGGTGGTGATCCGAGCGCATCAGGGCGCTCACGCAGAGTGCACGCCCCCGGCCGGATTCCGCCGTTCGCCGGAAAAGGGCTGATCAGCAACGTCGGCCCGACCACGATCGAGTGGCGGGCCGACGGGAAGTCCTTAAACGGAATCCGGGTCTTCTTCATTCCCGGACACGCCGTAAGGACTAGTTTTTCTGGTCCGAAAAGCGGATGGCGCGTCTACTTCCGGTCAGGCCAGCGAGACCAGATCGGCGTAGCCCGGGTTCCACAGGTCCTCCACACCGTCCGGCAGCAGGATGATCCGCTCCGGGTCGAGCGCCTCGACCGCGCCCTCGTCGTGGGTGACCAGCACGACCGCCCCGGAGAACTCGCGCAGCGCGCCCAGGATCTCCTCGCGGCTGGCCGGGTCGAGGTTGTTGGTGGGCTCGTCGAGCAGCAGCACGTTGGCAGAGGAGACCACCAGGGTGGCCAGCGCCAGACGGGTCTTCTCACCGCCGGAGAGCACCCCGGCGGGCTTGTCCACGTCGTCGCCGGAGAACAGGAAGGAGCCGAGGATCTTGCGGATCTGCACCAGGTCGGTGTCCGGCGCGGCCGAGCGCATGTTCTCCAGGACGCTGCGCTCGGGGTCGAGCGTCTCGTGCTCCTGGGCGTAGTAGCCGATCTTCAGGCCGTGGCCCGGGATGACCTCGCCGGTGTCCGGCGCCTCGACCCCGGCCAGCATCCGCAGCAGGGTGGTCTTGCCGGCGCCGTTGAAGCCCAGCACGACGACCCGGGAGCCCCGGTCGATCGCCAGGTCGACGTCGGTGAAGATCTCCAGCGAGCCGTAGGACTTCGACAGGCCGCTGGCGGTCAGCGGGGTCTTGCCGCAGGGGGCCGGCTCCGGGAAGCGCAGCTTGGCGACCTTGTCGTTCACCCGGACCTGCTCCAGACCGGAGAGCAGCTTGTCGGCGCGGCGGGCCATGTTCTGCGCGGCCACCGTCTTGGTCGCCTTGGCGCGCATCTTGTCGGCCTGCGCGTTCAGGGTCGCGGCCTTCTTCTCGGCGTTGGCCCGCTCGCGCTTGCGGCGCTTCTCGTCGTCCTCGCGCTGCTGCTGGTACTGCTTCCAGCCCATGTTGTAGACGTCGATGCAGGAGCGGTTGGCGTCCAGGTAGAAAACCTTGTTGACGACCGTCTCGACCAGGTCGACATCGTGCGAGATGACGATGAAGCCGCCCTTGTACGTCTTCAGGAAGTCCCGCAGCCAGACGATCGAGTCCGCGTCCAGGTGGTTGGTGGGCTCGTCGAGCAGCAGCACGTCGGAGTCCGAGAAGAGGATCCGGGCCAGCTCGACGCGGCGGCGCTGACCACCGGAGAGGGTGTGCAGCGGCTGGTTGAGGATGCGGTCCGGCAGGCCCAGCGCGGCGGCGATGGTGGCGGCCTCGGCCTCGGCGGCGTACCCGCCCTTGGTGAGGAACTCGGTCTCCAGTCGGGCGTACTTCTTCATCGCGGTCTCGCGGGTGGCGCCCTTGCCGTTCGCCATCCGGTCCTCGTTCTCGCGCATCTTCTTCAGCACGGTGTCGAGGCCGCGGGCGGAGAGGATGCGGTCCTTGGCCAGGACGTCCAGGTCACCGGTGCGCGGGTCCTGCGGGAGGTAGCCGACCTCGCCGGAGCGGGTGACCGTCCCGGCGGCGGGCAGGCCCTCGCCGGCCAGCACCTTGGTGAGCGTGGTCTTGCCGGCGCCGTTGCGCCCGACCAGACCGATCCGGTCGCCGGCGGCGACCTTGAAGTTGGCGGACTCGATCAGGATCCGGGCACCGGCGCGCAGCTCGAGGGCGTTGGCGGAAATCATGGCTGGGAACTACTCCTGGGACGTGGGCGGGCGGACCGGGCGGGGCCCGGGGCCGGGCGAGCGGAAGGGGGCTTCGTCGGTGGTCGGCGCGCCACGCTGGGGCGCCGCCGCCCGCTATTGCCCGGAGAAGATAGCCATGACGGCAAGTCTACCGGGCCGCGCGAAACACCCCGGAGGCCGTCGCCCCGGGTGCCCGCCGCCCGGACGGCCCGTCGGTTACGGCTGCGCCGCGGCCGGCTGGTCGTCCGCCGGGGCGTCGGTCGCCACCGGAGCCGGAGCATCGGTCGCCGGGGCCGGAGCCGGAGCATCGGTCGCAGGAGCCGGAGCCGGGACCGGGGCGTCGGTGGTCGCCGGAGCCCCCGCCGGGTCGGCGCAGCCGCCCTGCGGCCGGACGGCGGCGAACGGCGCGTCCAGGGTGCCGCAGGCCGTCTCGGGGGCGGCCGCCTTGGTGTCGAAGACCTTGGCCGGGACGATCGGACCGTCGGTGATCTCCACCCGGCTGCGGTCCAGCACCTTGAGGGTCGCGGCCGGGCCGGTGCTCATCGCCCAGCCGTTGCTGTCCAGCCGGTAGCCGGTGAGGCCGCCGGAGACGGCCTGCCCGCCGCTGTTGGTGCAGGTGCGCGGGATGAGCACGGCGTAGTCGGTGTGCACGGCGCGCAGCGGGTCGTAGGCGCAGCCGTTGGCCGGCTTGTCGTTGTAGCGCAGGTCGCCGTCGGCGTCGCGCAGGCCCATGGTCAGGTTCGGCGTCACCAGGGCCAGCCAGGGCGAGCCGTCCCGCTGGACGGTGTGCAGCGCGGCTGCGGCCCGCTGCTTGGCGAGCTGCTTGCGCTGGGCATCGGTCCGCTTGTCGGCGCCGGGCTCGCCGTCGCCGCGCAGCCAGTCCGCCAGGCCCGGTACGGCGCGGTGCCAGCGCACCTCGTGGTCGCCCGGGCGCACCGAGGTGACCAGGCCGTCGTCCCAGACCACGATCGCGTTGTCCCCGGCCATCGCCAGGTAGAGCGCCTCGGCGCCCTCGCGGCGGTAGGACCAGGCCTGCTCGCCGGTCTGCTTGTGGAAGGCCTCCAGGCCCGGGCCCACCCGGAGGTCCAGGTCGGCCGCGCTGAGCGACTCCGAGTTCACCGGCGTCGCCTCCGCGCCCGGCCCGGCCACCCGGTCGCCGAACGGGACCGGCTTGTTCGCGTGGGCCGCCGCGCCGGCCGCAAGGACCAGCATCACCGCCAGGGCAGGCAGGATCGAGCGGGGGGTCAGTACACGCAGCGGCTTCCGGGACACGGCCGGAGCGTACCTTTCGGCGGGCGCGCGAGTCAGCCCGGTTCCGGGCCCGGCCCGCGCCGCGAACGGCGCCGCCGGCCGCCCGTGCGCCCGCCCGCCCACCTGCGCCGTCGGCGCCCGGGCCGCTCCGCGGGGCCTCCCGGGCCGGGCCGCGCGGGCCCGGCCGGACCGTTACAGATCTGATACACGGCGGCCGGTCGACGGCCGTTGCGGCAGACGGCGTTCGAATATCGCCCACTTTAGGGTGACATTCGGCTTTTCCGTCCTCCGGCGGGCCTACTGTCGGCGAGCGGGGCGCCACGGTCCGTCCACGCCGAGACCGGGCGCCCCGCCCCCGCGACGCCAGGAGGAGAGACCATGCGAATCGGCCGCCTGACGCTGGCCGCCGCCGCCCTGCTGCTGCTGGCCACGGCCAGCGTCCCGGCCGGGACGCCGCTCAGCCAGACCGAACGGCACGTCCTGTCCTCGGACGCCTTCGAGCCGCGCGGCGCCGCCCCCCGCCCGCCGGTCCAGCGGCCGAAGCACGAGCCGCCGTTCGGCGCCTTCGTCGGCTCCTGGGACAACTACATCCCGCAGATCGGCCGGTACGCCCACTGGCTGGGCGACGCCAACCTGCAGGTCGGCCACACCTACCTGGCCGGCAACGGCTGGGCCGACATCGAGGGCGAGCCGGTGGTGCTCGGCATGTGGTCGCAGTGGCGGCTGGCCGACCCCTCCCGGCAGCTGGTGCTCGGCGTGCCGATGCTGGTGCCCAACGAGGCGGGCGTGCCGGACGCCGAGGTGGCCAAGCTGCTCGGCCGGGGCGTCCGCGGGGACTTCGACGGGCACTTCCTCAAGCTCGCCCGGCGGCTGGTCGCGCTGGGCGGCGCGGACACCGTGCTCACCCTCGGCTGGGAGATGAACGGCACCACCTACACCCACCGCTGCAAGCCCGACCCCGCCGCCTGGAAGGCGTACTGGCGGCGGATCGTCGGGGTGATGCGCTCGGTGCCCGGGCAGCGGTTCCGCTTCGACTTCGCCCCCAACCGGGGTCTGGACGCCATCCCGTGGACCAAGTGCTACCCCGGCGACGACGTGGTCGACATCATCGGCATGGACAGCTACGACCAGCCCGCCGGGAACACCTTCGACGACTACGTGCGCGAGCCGTACGGCCTGCAGGACCAGGTGGAGTTCGCCGCCAAGCGCGGCAAGCCGGTCTCGTACCCGGAGTGGGGACTGTTCCGCAACGGCGACAACCCCGAGTTCGTCCAGCGGATGGTCGAGTGGATGCGCACCCACGACACGGCCTACCAGACCATCACCGACTACTGCCCGCACGGCTTCTTCCAGTGCGGCAGCAATCCGCGCTCGGCGGCGCGGTTCAAGCAGCTGATGGCCGGCTCGAAGGGGGCGCCGGCGGTGGTCCCGACGGCGCCCCCGGCGCCCGCTGTCCCCGCCCTGCCGAGCGCGAGCGCGAGCGCCAGCGTGAGTGCGAGCGCGACCCCGAGCGCGCCCCCGAAGCCGTCGGCCGGCCCGTCCGCCGGCCCGCCGGCGAGCCCGACGCCCGCCCGGCGCTGAGCGCGGTCAGCTGCGGCGGCGGGCCAGCAGCGCTTCCTTGAGCCGGGGGAAGCGGGTGCGCAGCTGGTGCACCGCCGCCTGCCGGGCGCGGACCACCCCGGCCCGGGCGGCCGCGGCCGGCGCCGCCCCCGCGGGGCCCAGCAGCAGCCGCTGGTTGGGCAGCCGGTCCGGGCGCCAGCGCTGCTTGTACGGTTCCTGGCCGCGCAGCAGGCCGAGCACCGGGATGCCCGCGCCGACCGTCTCGTCCAGCGCCGCGCTGAACAGCAGCCCGGCGATGTCCAGCCGCTCCCGCAGCACCGGGTGCGCGCCGTACATGTACAGCCCCCCGAAGGACGGGCAGAGCAGCAGCAGGTTGACGGCGACCAGCTGGCCGTCCAGGTGGAACTGGTGGACGGCGGCCCGGCCGGAGGCGACCAGGCCGGTGGTGGACTCGGTCAGGTGCCGGGCGAACCGCTCGGTGCGGTGCTCCGGGGTGACGCCGCGCTCGTTCCACTGGAGGAAGTGCAGCCGCAGCAGCCCCTCCAGCGCCTCCGGCACCTCGGCCGGCGGCGTCGAGCGGACCTGCACCCCGGCCTCGGCGATCTTGCGCAGCTTCACCCGGCTGCGCTGGGCGGTCTTGCCGGGCACCCGCTTGAGCAGCCGCTCCATCGGGACGGCCGGCAGGTACTGGCAGAGCGAGTCCTCGAAGCGGCGGCGGTTGCCGCGCCACTGCTCGTACACCCGCTGCACCGCGGCCTCGGGGTGCACCTCGCGCAGCTCCAGCCAGTGCCAGGGGCGGGTGAGCGGGAGGGCGGCGGCGAACTCGGCGGCGGCCCGGTCGGCGCAGCCGTCGTCGAGGAGGACGTCGGTGTAGTCGATCAGCCCGGCGCCCAGGCCGGTCAGACCGCCGAACGGGCCGCGGCGCCGGAAGGCACCCGCGCCGACCAGCCGGCCGTTCCGGCGGACCAGCACCACGACCAGCGCGCCCGGGCTGCCGTACTGGCGCCACCAGGAGCGCTGCCAGTCGGCGGCCTGGAAGAAGGTGGCGGTCCGGCAGCGGCCGGCCAGGTCGTCCCACTCCTCGGCGAGGGTGTCCAGGGCGTCGTCCTCGCACCGCACCTCGGTGGTCCAGGACGGCGCCGACGTCTGGGCCGGCAGACCGGCTCTGCGTGTCTCGGTGCTCATCGGGCGCTCCCGGAGGCGGCCTTCTCCTTGGCCGGGGAGCGGTCCGCCGGGCCGGTCCCGGTCTTCGCGCCGGCCTTCGGGGCGGCCTTCCCGGCGGGGGCGTCGGCGGCCGCGGCCTCGGTGTCCGCGGTGTCGGCGTCCATGGCCTCGGCGCTCGCCGCGGCGCCGGTCTTCGCGGCAGCGCCCTTCACCGCGGCATCCTTCGCGGCAGCCGCCTTCGGCTCCGCCTCGACCGGCGGCTCCTCGGCACGCGGGCGCGGCGGCGCCGGCACCTCGGCCGGCCCGGTGGCGGCGGGGCAGTCCGGCACCCCGGCGGTCTCCGCGGCCTCGGGCTCCCCCGCCCCGCCCCGGCGGCGGGTCATCATCACCAGCGCGCCCAGCAGCAGCCCGGCCGCGCCGCCGACGGCGACGTCCAGCTTGCCGGAGGGCGTGGTCGGCTCGTCCGGCGCGGCGGCCGGGGCCAGCGTGACCAGCCGGACGTTGGTGTCCTTGCTGCTGGTGTTGGCGAAGGCGACCAGCGAGCGGGCCACCGCGTCGGCGGTCCGGGCGGCCTCCTGGGCGCCCGTCCCGGTGCCGGTGATCTCGATCATCGGGGCGTCCGGGGAGGTCGTCCCGTGCACCAGGGACTCCAGCTCGGCCCGGGTGTGGCCGGTCTCGGCGGCCGCCACCGCGAGCACCTGCGGCTGGCCCGCCAGCCGCCCGTACGCCTGGGCGAAGTTGGTCGCGGTCGCGGCCTCCCCCGGGTTCTGCGGGACCACCAGGACGTAGGCGTTGGCGGCGTACGAGGGCTGCGAGACGACGGCGTACCCGGCGCCGGCCGCGGCGCCCAGCGGAACCGCGAGCGCCACCGGCCACCAGCGGCGGACCAGGCGGCGGGCGCTTCGGCGCGGTGTGGTCATGGGTGTGGCTCCTTGGGTATGGGACGGCGGTACCGGCGACGGCGGGCGGTCAAGCGCGGGCCAGCCGGTCGTAGAGGGCGCTCAGGTCGGCGGCGACCCGGGCGATGTCGTAGTGGCCGACGGCCGGCGGGTGCGGCAGCGGGTCGGCGGTGTGCTCGCTCAGGTGCCGCAGGTCGCGCAGCTCGGCGACGTAGGCGGCCGGCTCGGACGCGATCCGCCGGGCCTGCGGGGCGGCCCGGGGCGGCAGTTCGTCGAGGGCAGGGCAGGCGCTGTGCCGCACCGGCAGCCCGGCGGCCAGGCCCTCCAGGACGCCGAGGCCGAAGGTCTCCGCGGTCGAGGGCGCGGCCAGGACGTCCAGGGCGGCCAGCAGCTCGGGCACGTCGTCGCGCTCCCCGGTGAGCACCAGCCGCTCCCGGACGCCGAGTTCGACGGCCCGGCGCTCCAGCGCGGCCCGCTCGGGACCCTCGCCGACCAGCACCAGGCGGGTGGCCGGGTCCAGTCCGGCGAGCGCCTCGACCAGCACCTCGAAGCGCTTGCCCGGGACCAGCCGCCCCACCCCGCCGACCACCCAACTCCCCTCCGGCAGGCCGAGTTCGGCCCGCAGCCGACGGCGCGCGGCGGCCCGCTCGGCGGGCGGGAGGCGGTAGCGGCCGGTGTCGATGCCGTTGGGGATCAGCTCGATCCGGGCCGGCGGCACCCCCCAGGACCCCAGCGTCTGGGCGACCTGCCGGGAGACCGCGACGGTGGTGCAGCCGAGCCGCTCGGCCGCCAGGTAGAGGCCCTTGACGCCCCGGGTGACCGGGCGGCCCTCGATCACCCCGGCGTGCAGCGAGTGCTCGGTGGAGACCACCGCCCGGACCCCGGCCAGCCGCGCGGCCAGCCGGCCGTACAGCTGCGCCCGGTAGAGGTGGGTGTGCACCAGGTCGTAGCGGCCGGCCCGGACCAGCCGGACCAGCCGGGGCAGCGCGCCGAGGTCCCGGTTGCCGCGCATGTCGAGGTGGTGGACGGTCACGCCGTCGGCGCGCAGGGCGGCGGCGACCGTGCCGGGGTTGGTCAGGGCCAGCACCTCGCACTGCTGGTGCGACGGCAAGTGCCGCAGCAGCAGGTGGAGTTGACGTTCGGCGCCGCCGGAGGCGAGCCCGGTGACGATGTGCAGCACCCTCATCGCCGGCGCTCCCAGCGCTCCCTGCGCGTACGGCGCAGCTCGGTGACGGCGTCGCGCAGCCGGTGCCGGCCCTTCTTGGCGCGCAGCCGCCAGGCGCCGTCGCGGTCGCCGACGTAGCAGCGGGGCAGGGCGAAGCGGCCGGTCAGCGGGGAGTGCGCGATGGCGCAGGCGTAGTCGTACCCGGCGTCCCGGACGGCCAGGGCGGCGGGCAGGTCGACGGCGCCGTACGGGTAGCAGAAGCCGGTCACCGGGCCGCCGACCACGTCCTCCAGCAGCCGCCTGCTCTCCCGGGCCTGCACCGTGAGGGCCTCGGCCGGCAGGCCAGGAAGCGACTGGTGGCCGAGGCCGTGCGAGCCGATCTCCCAGCCGGCGGCGGCGAGTTCGGTGACCTCCTGGACGGTGAGCAGCTTCTTCCGGGGGCCCTCGACGTCCCAGTCGTTGTCGCGGCCGAGCAGGTCGGCGACCACGTACGCGGTGGCGGTGAAGCCGTAGGCCTGGAGGATCGGGACGGCGTACCGGGCGAAGTCCGCGTAGCCGTCGTCGAAGGTGAGGCCGACCAGCTTCTCGTCCCGGCCGAGCGCCCGGGCCCGCATCAGCTCCCGGACCGAGACGCCCCGCCGGCCGCGCCGGTGCAGCCAGGCGATCTGCTCGGCGAACCGCTCGGGACTGACGGTGAGCCGGTACGGGTCCTCCTTCTCGACCGCCACCGAGTGGTACATCAGGATCCACGGCGAGGCGGGGCCGGGGATCGGCGGTTCGCCGACCGGGTGGCGGCTCCTCGGGAGTCGCGCCCGGTGCGGCTGGGCGTTGCTGACGCCCGCCTGGGCCGAACGGACGGTGCCCCGTTCATTGTCCATGGGGACGCTTCCCTTCTTCGGCGAGGGTTGGCGGGTTCGGGGCCTGTCCGGCGGACGGGCCCGGCAGGATCCACCGGGCGGGCCCCGCGGCCCGGGCGGCGGCGAGGACCGGGCCGCGCACCTCGCGGGCACCGAACCCGGTGCCGAGGGCGGCGAAGGCCAGCGCCACGGTGAGGCCCCCGAGGAGGGTCGAGAGCAGGGGGTCGGCGGCGAGGCCGGCGGCGGCGGTGCCGAGCACGGTGGCCCCGGCGGCGGCGGCCACCAGCCGGCCGTGGCCGCCGAGCACCCGGCGCAGCCGCAGCGGGATGCCGCGCAGCACCAGGCCGCGCAGCAGCAGCGCGGCGGTGGTGGTGATGCCGGCCGCGTTCCCGGCGGCGAGTCCCAGCGCGCCGAAGGCGGGCGTCGCGAGCAGGCCGGTGACGACGGTGACGGCCAGGCCGAGCACCATCACGACGGCCGGGTACCAGTCCAGCAGCCGGCGCCGGCCGTCGTCGGTGCGGGGGTCGTCGGCCCGGCGGACCACCGGGCGCAGCGAGAAGTACGGGCGGATCATCACGCCGATCAGTGCCTGGGCGGGCAGGCCGAAGCTGTACACCCGGATGACGTCGGCGGTGGCGGCGGTGTCCCGGGGGCCGAAGGCTCCGCGCTCGAACAGCAGTGAGACGACGGAGGGGGCGCAGGCCATCAGGAAGGCGGTGCCGAGCAGCACGACCGCCGCGGCCTGGCCGAGGTCCTTCTCCACCCGGTCGCGGGCGGTGGCGAGGTCCCCGGCGGCGAGCGCCCTGGCGACCAGCGGGAAGGTGACGGTGCAGATCAGGATGCCCGCCGTCATGGCGAGTTGGGAGACCTTGGCGGCGTAGTTGAGGTGCGAGATGGTGCCGGGCGGGAGCGCCGACCCGAGGTAGCGCTCGACGAAGACCTGGGACTGCCGGGTCAGGGTGAAGGCGCCGACCGGCAACAGGGCGAGCGGCATCAGCACCAGCGCCTTGCGCGAGCGGCGGCCGCGGCCGGCGCCGGGCGGGCCCCCGCGCAGCCGCCGCAGGAACGGGCCGACCAGCAGACCGGCCATCAGCAGGCTGCCGGCCGCGACGCCGAGGGCGGCGGAGCGCACCCCGAGGGCGGCGTGCAGGGCCAGCAGGACTGCGAGGATGCCGAGGTTGTAGACGACGTAGATGCCGGCCGGGGCGGTGAAGCGGTGGTGGGCGCGCAGCGCGGCGGCCAGGTAGCCGGCCACGCCGAAGGGCAGCACGGTGACCGCGGTGATCCGGGTGCAGGTGACGGCCAGTCCGGGGTCGGGCAGGCCGGGTGCGAGCAGCTCGACCAGCTGCGGGGCGCCCAGGGCGGCGGCCAGGGCGAGCCCGCTGAGCGCGAGCAGCAGCCAGGGCAGGGTGGCGCGGACCAGCTGGCGGACCGGGTCGGGGGCGTCCGGGTCCTCCTCGCGCAGTACCAGGGCGAGGGCGAAGGCGGGCACCATGAGGAAGGACATGGCGTCCTCGATCAGCAGCGGTGCGGCCGTCTCGGGGACGGTCCAGGCGACCAGGAAGGCGTCGGTGCCCTGGTTGGCGCCGAAGTAGCGGGCCAGCAGGAGGTCGCGCAGCAGGCCGAGCCCGGAGCCGGCGGCGCTGAGCAGCGCGGTGATGCCGAAGGCCCTGGCGAGGAAGCCGCCGCGGGGCGCCGGGTCCGGCGCGGGGGCCGGCTGCTCGCCGGGCGCGCTGCGCGGGGCCGGGAGGGCGGAGGTGAGGGCGGTCGGCTGGTCGGTGGTCACGGTGTCATCGCCCACTCGCCGCCGGAGGGGCGGTCCTCGGCGGCGGCGAGGGCGGCGAGGCCGAGGACGACGGAGGTCAGCACGGTGGTGGTGCCGCCGATGTCGGCGTACAGGAAGTCGACCAGCACCCAGGTGAGCAGGGCGAGCGCCGCGAGGCCGGGGCCCCGGGAGCGGCGCAGGCAGCCGAGCAGGAGGGCGAGGAAGAGCGCGGCGTAGGCGGTGATGCCGATCAGTCCCTGTTCGCTGAGGACCAGGAAGTACATGTTGTGCGGGGAGAGCAGCGGTTCGCGCTGGAAGCCGATGGTGGCGTCGGCGGCGTCGCTGCCGGAGGACAGCCGCAGCGGGGCGTGGCTGTCGCGCAGCTGCTGGAAGGCCTTGGGCCCGGCGCCGTGGACGGGGTGGTCCTGCCAGATCCGCCCGGCGGTGGCCCACAGGTCGTAGCGGTCGGAGACGGACTGGTCGGGGGCGGCGGAGACGGAGCCGATCGAGCTGATCCGCTTGGTGACGCCGGAGCCGCCGAGGCCGAGGCCGCCGACCAGGACGACCGCGGCGGCCAGGCCGAGGACGGCGGAGCGGACGGCGAGCCGGGCGTCGGCGCGCAGCAGCAGCACGGTGGCGGCGACGCCGGTGGCGATCCAGCTGCCGCGGCTGAACGAGACGGCGAGCGGGAAGGCGAGGAAGGCGGCGGCGGCGAACATCGCCCGCCGCAGCCGGGCGTCGCCGCCGGGCCCGCGCTCGCCCAGCGCGAGCGCCAGGGCGGCGAGCAGGCCGAAGCTGACCACCGTGGACATCGCCATGATGTCCAGCGCGCCGAAGGTGCCGACGGCGCGGATCGGCTGGCCGGTGTAGGAGGCGCCGGTGTGGGTGAGGTACTGCTTGGCGCCGACCACGCCCTGGATCAGGGCGGCGAGGACGAAGGAGCCGAGGACCAGGCGCTGGTCGGTGCGGTCGCGCAGGGCGCAGAGCACCGCGGCGGGCACCAGCACGAACACCTGGACCAGCCGGACGAAGCCGGTGACGCTGGCGGCCGGGTCGATCGAGCCGAGGGTGGCGACGGCGGCGGCGGCCACGATCCCGCCGAACAGCGCGCAGGTGGTGCGGTCGAGGACGGGCAGGCGGCCACGCAGCAGGTTCAGCGCGGTGAGGGCGACCAGGGCCAGTGAGGCGAGGTCGGCGGCGGTGATGTGGACGGCGGCGGTGACGTCCTTCTCGCCGGTCGGTACGCAGACCAGCAGGACGGTGGCGGCGGCGAGCAGGCTGGGCCGCTCGGCGAGCGCGGGCAGTGCCCGCCGCGACCCGGCGGCTCGCCCGCTCGCCTCCGACGTTCTCCCCCGGCCTCCGGCGGGGGGTGCCCCCGGCGTTCGCTCGTCGCCCGTCGCTCGCGGCGGCGGCGTGCCCCGTCGGCTCGGGGCGGGAAGGGCCGTGGGGGTCAGGGCCACGCGGGTCAGCTCCCGTCCGGGTGGAGCATCAGGACCGCGGTGCGGCACAGGATCTTGACGTCCTGCCAGAGGCTCCAGCTCTCGATGTAGCGGTTGTCGAACCGGGCCCGGTCCTCGATCGAGGTGTCCCCGCGCAGGCCGTTGACCTGGGCCAGGCCGGTGAGGCCGACCGGGACGCGGTGGCGGTCGGCGTACTCGGGGTAGGCCTGGCCGAACCGCATGACGAAGTAGGGCCGTTCGGGGCGCGGGCCGACCAGGCTCATGTCGCCGCGCAGGATGTTCCACAGCTGCGGCAGCTCGTCCAGCGAGCTCTTGCGCAGCAGCCGGCCGACGGCGCCCATCCGGTGGTCCTGGGAGATGTTCCAGCGGGTCGCCGACTCGTGCTCGTTGCTCGGGCGCAGGGTGCGGAACTTGAGGACGGTGAAGACCTTGCCGTCCAGCCCGGTGCGCTGCTGGCGGAAGAGCACGCCGGGGCCGGTGTCGAAGCGGACGGCGAGGGCGCAGAGCACCAGGACGGGGGCGAGCAGCAGCAGGCCGGTCGCGGCGGCGGCGATGTCCAGGGCGCGCTTGGCGGCCCAGCCGGGGCGGCGCATGGCCGGGCGGTCGACCCGCAGGCAGGGGAAGCCCCACAGGTGGTCGCCGCCGGCGATCGGGGCGGTGGGCAGCGAGCCGAACTCGCGCAGCGCGGGCACCAGCCAGACCTGGCAGCCGAGCCCGGCGGCCTCGCGCAGGGCGGCGGCGGTCTCGGCCTCGTCGGCGGCGCCGGCGGTGGCGATCACGTGCTGGATCCGGTGCCGGCGCACCTCGCGCTCCAGGACCTCGCGGCCGCCGAGGACGGGCAGGCCGGTGTCGCCGGCCAGCAGCGGCGGGTCGGCGTCGAGGAAGCCGACCGGGCGCATCCCGTACTCGCCGTGCTCGCCGAGGGCGGCGGCGATCCGGCGGCCGAGCGCTCCGGCGCCGAGCACCAGGACGGGGCTGGGGCGGCTGCGGCGGATCCGCCGGACCAGGTGGTAGAGGACGGCGCGGCCGGCGGTGGCGATCAGCAGCTGGGCGCCGAGCAGGACGGTGAGGCGGGCGAGGGTGGCCGGGCCGCAGTCGGGCCAGCGGCGGCCCAGGCAGCCGGACAGGGTGACGGCGAAGGCGGCGGCGACCACCGCCCGGGCGGCCAGCGCGGGCAGTTCGTCCAGGACGGACAGGGTGAGCCGGGCCCGGTAGAGGCCGCCGGCCAGGTTGAGCAGGATCAGCAGGGGCAGGACGGCGGGGACGCCGAGCAGTGGGTCGAGCGGGGTGGACGGGTCGACGGCCCGGTTGGCGATGCCGGTGGCGGAGCACAGCGCGATGGCGTCGGCCTGGACCAGGGCGAGCGGCAGGGCCAGCCGGTTGCGGACCGCCCCGCGGTGCCGGCGGGCGGCCGGGACCGTCCGGCTCTGCGCCGCTCCCGCCGGGCGGTCGAGCAGTCCGGTGCCCTGCCGTCGGATGCCGGACAGGGGCACGCCCGATCGCGGCACACTGTCGTGGTCAATGGTCATCAGCGCACGATCTCCCCTGCTGTGTGCCCGGGGTGACGGTGCCCCGGCACCGGTTGGCGCGGGGCGGCCGTCCCGGCCCGGTGGGCGCGGTCCTGACAGCACCTGCTGCCGCTGGCGGCATTCGGATCTCCCGTGGCGGGGCCGATCGCTGAGGGGCCGGTCGGGAAGGACTCGGTCGCGAGGGGCTCAGCCGTGAATTTCCGGTATGAAATCTGAACGAAGCAGGCAAAATCTGACAATACCGAACCGGGCGCCAAGGGCTGGAAGTTGACTTGCCGTTTCATTCCAGCCGCCCATTAATAGGTATTTCTGATTTGACGCCTCGCCCCATATCCGGTTGAGGGTGCGAATACGACAGCGCCGGAGCGGCGGGCATTCACGGCATGTGAAACGATCAGATCCGCTGTGGGACACGGGCCCGGCGCCGTCCCGCCGAGGGTCCGGCACCCAGCAGATGGCGGTAGAGGACGTCCACCTGTTCGACCACGGTGCGCACGTCGTGCCGGGCGACCACGTGCTCGCGCAGCCGGGAACCGCGTCGCTCGCACTCGATCGGATCGGACAGCGCTTCCGCCATTCGGGTGGCGAGGGCCGACGCGTCCTCCGGCGGGACCACCGACTGCGCCCGCTCGGCCGGCGGCAGGCACTCCCGCGCCCCCGGCACGTCGGTCAGCAGCACCGGACGGGCGGCCGCCATCGCCTCCAGCGGGGCCAGCGCCATGCCCTCCCAGCGCGAGGGCAGCACCACCAGGTCGGCCGCCGCCAGCCACGGGCGCGGGTCCGCCACGTCGCCCACCAGCCGTACCCGGGACGGCTCGGCGGTCTCCCGGACCAGCTCCGCCACCCGCTGCTCCTCCGGCCCGCCGCCGACCAGCGCCAGCCGGGCCTGCGGCACCCGGCGCAGCACCTCCGGCCAGGCCTCCAGCAGCACGTCCTGGCCCTTCTGCCGGCACAGCCGGCCGACGCAGACCGCGAGCGGGGCGTCCAGGTCCAGGCCGAGCGCGATCCGGGCGGCCCGGCGGTCGGCGGGCGCGTAGTGCCGGACGTCGACGCCGTTGGGCACCACCGCCCAGTCGGCGTGCACCCCGGCGGCCACGCCGTCGGCCCGCTCCTGGACGCTGACGCAGAGCAGCCGGTGCGCCCAGCGGGTGGCGAAGCGCTCCCAGCGCAGGGTGGCGGCGGCCAGCGCGCCGTCGACGGCGGCGAAGGACCAGGCGTGCGGCTGGAAGACCGTCGGGACGGCGCCGCGCACCGCCAGCCGGCCGGCCAACCCGGCCTTGGCGCTGTGCAGGTGGACCACGTCGGGCGCGGCGGCCCGGACGATCCGGCGCAGCCGCCAGGCCTCTCCGGCGGTGCCCGGGCCCGGCGAGCGGCCGGCGGGCCAGTCCTGGACCAGCGCGCCCACCGCGGCGGACTCCTCGGCCAGCCGCCCGCCGCGCGGACACGCCACCAGCACCCGGTGGCCGGCCTCGCGCTGCCCCCGGACCAGGTCGGTCACGACGCGGGCGACCCCGCCGTCCACCGGTTGCGAAATGTGAAGGATCGTCATATGCACGGCGGCGAGCCTAGGGTCGCTCCCCCGTGCCGGGTGGCCCTCGTCACCCGGAGGTGGCGGTTCGGCCACCCGTACGGCTTGCCGGTCGTACGGGTGGCCGAGCCGCTCGAAACGCCGAGCGATTCGGGCGCGTCGATGGACCTACGCGCCCGAATCGCGCTGCCGGCCGCGCGGTCGGGCCGATGGCGGGGCGAAGGGTCAGCGCACCTCGGCGGCCAGGTTGGCCAGCACCTCGTCGTGGATCCGGTTCAGGCCCTTCGGCGCGAAGGTGCGCTCGAAGAAGCCGCCGATGCCGGTCGCGCCCTGCCAGGTGGCGGTCACGGTGACCTTGGTGCGGCCCTCGCCCGCGGCCGCGACGGTCCAGGTGATCACCATGCTGGAGTTGGCGTCCTTCTCCACCAGCTGGTCGGGCTGCGGCGCCGAGACGGTGAACAGGCAGTCGCGCACCCGCTTCTCGGTGGCCTGCAGCTTCCAGTGCACCTGGGTGCCGGCGCCGGTGCCGCCGACCCTGACCTCGTACTCGCTGTACTGCGCGGGCAGCAGCTTCGGGCGGGTCACCTGGTAGTCGGCCAGCGCCTCGTACACCCGCTCGGGCGCGGCGTCGTAGTCCCGCTCGGTGGTGGCCTGCACCTGTCCCATGACCTTGCTCTCCTCGTGTGGTGGGTCGCGCTCTCAGCGGCAAGCCAATCACAGGGTCACGCCCGGGACGCGGCGGGATAGGGTGGCCGGTGTGCTCGATCTGGTGACTGCAGTGCGCTACGTCGATCCCCTGCGGGCCGGCGGCTCCGTACCCGGTGTGGTGGAGACCGACGACCTGGGGACGTACGTGGTCAAGTTCACCGGGGCCGCGCAGGGGCGCAAGGCGCTGATCGCCGAGGTGATCGTCGGTGAGCTGGCCCGGCGGCTGGGTCTGCGGGTGCCGGAGCTGCGGCTGGTGGACTTCGACCCGGCCGTCGCCGCGGAGGAGCCGGACGCCGAGATCCAGTCCATGCTCAAGGCCAGCGCGGGCCTCAACCTCGGGATGGACCTGCTGCCGGGCGCGCGGGACTTCCGGCCCGGGATGATCGCGGTGGACTCCGCCGAGGCCGGCCGGGTGGTCTGGCTGGACGCGCTCACCGGCAACGTCGACCGCTCCGTGCACAACCCCAACCTGGTGGTCTGGCACGGCCGGCTCTGGCTGATCGACAACGGCGCCGCGCTGATCTTCCACCACCGCTGGGCGGGTGCCGAGGCGGCGGTCGGCAAGCGCTACGACCTCAGCGCGCACGCCCTCGGCGGCGCGGCCCCGGACGTCCGGCTGGCCGACGAGGAGCTCGGCCCGCTGGTCACCGTGCCGCTGCTGGAGGAGGTCGTGGCGCTCGTCCCGGACGAGTGGCTGGCCGACGAGCCCGGCTTCGACTCGGTGGACGCCGTCCGGCACGCGTACGTCACCCACCTGGCGGCCCGGGTGGTGCTCTCCGAGGAGTGGCTGCCGGAGGGCTTCGCCACGCCGGAGCAGCTGCGCGAGGCCGAGCGGCGGCGGGCGGCCCGGACCCGGGCCGGGCGGCCGGCCTGGCTGCGGGAGGTGCCGGACCTGCACGGCAAGCCCTCGGTGGAGACGGTCTGGGAGCACCACGTCGACGCGTCCGACGAGGACTGACCGGGCGGGGCCGGGCGGGGCCGGGCGGGCCGGGCTCAGCCGAGCGCCGGGCGGATCCAGCCGAAGTACTCCACCGCCGTGCCCAGCAGCAGGCCGAAGCTGACCACCGGGAACCCGACCCCCCGGGGGAAGCGCTGCCCCCGGACGATCAGCGCGGTGATGCCCAGGCCGAGCAGCGGGCCCGCGGCGAGCAGCAGCACGAGGGGCAGCAACGCCAGCGCCGAGGCCCCGGCGGCCAGGCCCATCACCGCGACCACCAGGCCGCCGGTCACCAGGGTGGCCAGCATCGGGGCGGCGAGCAGCAGTTGGCCCACGCCCAGGGCCGCCGCGAGCAGGTTCCGCTTGCCGGGCAGGGTCGGCCGTCCCGGGAGGGTCTGTGCCATGCCGCTCAACTCCTGTGGTGACTCCGTCGGTTACGGATCCATCCTGGGCGGCGGCGAGCGCGGCGGCCTGAGTACGGGTACTCAAACGCGACCGGGGAGCGGGACCCGTGTGGGCCCGCTCCCCGGCTCAGCGATCAGATGACTCGACCGAGTCCACCGACTCGGCGGTCAGCGGTCGTCGCGGTCAGCGCCTCAGCGCCACCACTGGACCGCCTTCTCGGCGTTGATCAGGCCGGCGCCGTAGAAGCCGTTGTCGTCCGCGCCGCCCTCACAGGTGGCCTTCCACTCACCGGCACCGCCCGGGTTGAAGTCGCCGGTCGGGCACGGGTGGGACTCGGCCTGGCTGGTCAGCATCTCGGTCAGCTCGTCCGGGCTGGCCCACGGGAAGGTGCTGGCGAGCAGGGCGAGCACGCCGGTGGCGTGCGGGGAGGCCATCGAAGTGCCCTGCATGTAGCCGTACTTGCCACCGGGGATGGTGGACAGGATGCGGCCGTTCTTGTCCGGGGTGTCCGGGATCTGGTAGCGGCGGTCGCCACCGGGCGCGGTGACGGTCACGACGCCCTTGCCGTAGCTGGAGTAGTACGCCTTGTCGCCGGTGACGCCGACCGAGGAGACGACCACGACGCCGGGCAGCTCGGTCGGGAGCGACAGGCAGTCGTTGGTGATCGGACGGGTGCCGGGGGTGGTGTCGTCCGGGCTGGAGACGTCAGTGGTCTTGTGCGCCAGGTCGATGTTCTCGTTGCCCGCCGCGGCGACGTTGAGGACGCCCTTGCGCTGCGAGAACGCGACGGCCTTCTTGACGGCGGCGGTGACGGCCGCCTGGTCCTTGTCGTTCGGGCAGTTGAACATCCACGGGTCGATGTAGTAGCTGTTGTTGGTCACCTTGAACTGGTGCTCACCGGCCCACACGAAGCCGCAGATCGCGTACTCCGGGTAGATGAAGCCGCCGTCGTCCACGACCTTGACCGCGGCCAGCTTGACGTTCGGGGCGATGCCGACGATGCCCTTGCCGTTCTTGGCGGCGGCGATGGTGCCGGCCACGTGGGTGCCGTGGTCACCGTCGACGCCCGGCTGCCAGGCCTTCCAGTCGGTGTTCGGCTTGCCGCCCTCGACGCAGGAGACCGACTGCGAGGCGTCCACGTTGGCGGCCAGGTCCTCGTGGGTCGCGTCGATGCCGGAGTCCAGCACGCCGACGGTGACGTTGCGGCTGCCGAGCGAGATCTTGTGCGCCTTGTCGACACCGATCTGGCGCATGTCCCACTGGTTGGCCTCGAGCGGCTCCTGGCCGGGGGCCGGGGCGGCGGTGGGCTCGGCGGCGACCTCGGCCTTCTGGGTGTCGGCGGCGGTGATGCCCTTGGTGCGGCTGGAACCGACGGAGTCGACGCCCTTGGCGAGGCGCAGCTTCTCGGCGAACTTGGTGTCCGTCGAGCGGGCGATGACGACGCCGATCTGGTCGTACGAGTAGACCACCGTGCCGCCGAGGCTCTTGACGGCCTGCTCGACCTTCTGCACCTGACCGTGGTTGGCCTTGGTGTTGACGACGTAGCTGAGCAGCGGGCCGGGGGTCGGGTCGGCCGAGGGAGCCGCGACCGCGGTGCCGGTCGGGAGCGCGAGGGCGCCGGCGGTGGCGAGCACGAGGCCCACTGCCGCGTACCGAGTCCGGCTGATCCGAGGAACTCTCATTGGGGTTGGCCCTCCCGAGTCGTCATGCGGCAGCTGCGGTTGGCAGGTGCACTGAGAATGACCCGGACGTTAATGAATATTCGATGAGATGCGCAAGAGGTAGTCATCTAATCGTCACATCAAGAACAACAGCGGAGGGCAGAAGTCCGCAGGTCAACAAGAACAACAGATTCAAGAGTGTTAAAAAGTGATGCTTCGCCGACGTGCGACCGCGCACTTCCGAACGGCGGCCGGGCCGACCCGTCCACGCCCCCGCTGGGCGGCCACGATGCCGCTACAAGCCGTACAGCCGCCGCGCGTTGTCGGCGGCGATCGACCGCGTCAGCCGGCCCGCGTCGGCCTCGGAACACGCTCCGTCCGCCTGCCAACCGTCCAACAACAGAGCCAGTCCGTGCCGGAACTGACAGGTGCCCACCAAAAATAGTTCGGGTAGCCCGAAAGCATCCGTGGAGAAGAGCAATTTTCCGAACGGTGCCAGCTCCAGCATCTCGCCCAGCACCGCCGCCGCCCGGGGGCCGGTGTAGGAGGCCGTCAGCCCGAGGTCGGTGAAGACCGTCGGGAAGGCCTGAGCCAGCCAGGCGGCCTGGCGGTGGTACGGGTAGCAGTGCAGCAGCACCAGGGGGACTCCGCTGGGCTCGGCGGCGCGCACGAAGTCCGTCAGCAGGGACGGGTCGGCCCGGTGCAGGGTGAGGTCCGGATCGCCGAAGCCGGTGTGGAGCTGGATCGGCAGGCCGAGCCCGGCGCAGACGTCCACGGCCGTCCAGAGCAGGTGGTGCAGCAGGACCGGGTCGGTCAGCCGGCCCGGCCCGCCGCGCAGCCGGGCGCCGGCCGCGGCCACCACGGCCGCCCGGGAGGGCCGTTCGGCCGGGGCGGCCAGGCCGTGCCGGTAGGCGAGCACCGACTTGACCGCGACGGCCCCCTCGGCGGCGGCCGCCAGCGCCTCGGCGACGGCCCGCGGCCAGTCCCCGGCGCCGGCCGTGACCGCCTCGGCGACCGTCTCCAGCCGGACCACCTCGCGCACCGACGCCCCGGTGGCCTCGGCCAGTTCGCCGAGCGGCAGCAGCGGCCGGCCCGCGGCGGTGGTCAGCCCGGTGTCCACCAGGCAGGTGGTCAGACCGGCCGCGGCGAGCAGCCGGGCCGTCGCCTCGGCGGCGCCCAGCTCCCGCCGCCGGGCCAGGTAGTCGGCGGCCGGGGCGTGCGCCGGCAGGCCGAGCACGGGCGGGCACCAGCGGCGCACGGCCAGGCCGAGCGCGCTGTCGAAGGGCGAGCAGCCGGGCGCGGGCGGCCGGTCGGACTCGGTGAGCAGCCCGGCCAGGGCGTCGTCGGTGAGCTCGGCCGCCACCACGCTGTGGCAGTGGTGGTCGACCAGCTCGGGCGCCTCCGGCCGGACCACCGGTCAGTACCGCCAGCGGGTGGCCGCGGCCACCTCCTCGGGGCCGGCCGCCGCGTACTGCTCGCTCTCCGCCCGGCGCACCGCCAGCACCGCCTGGTACAGCGGCTCGCCGAGCGCCTCGCGGAGCACCGCCGAGCGCTCGTACGCGGCCAGCGACTCGGCCGGGCCGGTCGGCAGCCGGGGCACCGTGCCGGGCTCTGCGGCGGCCGGGTCACCGGTGAACTCCGGCGGCAGCGCCAGGCGTTGGTCCAGCCCGGCGAGGCCGGCCGCGATCACCCCGCCGACCGCCAGGTACGGGTTGGCGCTCGCGTCGAAGCACTTGACCTCGGCGTTGGCGGCGGCGGCCCGCTCCCCGGTGGAGCCCGTCACCAGGCGCAGCGCGGCCTCGCGGTTCTCCAGGCCCCAGCACTGGTAGGCGCCGGCCCAGTGCGAGGGCACCAGCCGCAGGTACCCGGCCGGGCTGGAGCAGCCCAGCACCAGGAGTTCGGGCAGGGCGTCGAGCACACCGGCGAGGAAGCCCTCGGCCTCGGCCGTCAGGCCGTGCGGCCCGGGGCCGCCGTGGCCGAGGTTGCGCCCCTCCCGCCAGAGGCTGAGGTGCAGGTGCCCGCCGTTGCCGACCGCGCCCGCCTCGACCACCGGTGCGAAGGAGACCCGCAGGCCGTGCGCGGCGGAGACGGCCCGGACGGTGTGCCGGACCAGGACGGAGGTGTCCGCGGCGCCGACCGGGCCCTCGGGGGCGACCGAGACCTCGAACTGGCCCGGGGAGTACTCGGGGTGGATCTGCAGGACCTCCAGCCCCTGCTCGCGGAGGGCGCGCAGGACGTCCCGCAGGTAGTCGGAGAGGTCGGTGAGCCGGTGCATCCCGTACGCGGGGCCGTGCGTCGGGTACCGCGGCTCCTCCTGCGGGGAGCCGGCCAGGGCGACCACCCACTCGACCTCGATGCCGGCCTTGAGGCTCAGCCCGCGCTCGGCGGCCGCGGCCTGCGCCCGGCGGGCGAACAGCCGCTGGCAGCCCGGGTGCGGGGCGCCGCCCTGGGTGTACCTGTCCCCCGGGGCCCAGGCCCAGCCGGGCTGGGCGGCCAGCGGGACGACCCGGTCGAGGTCGGGGTAGAGCCGGAGGTCCCCGGTGGGGCCGCCGATGATCGGGCTGGTGGTGATCGCGTCGTCGGCGAGGAAGACGTCGAAGCAGGGCGCGGTGCCGACGCCCCACTGCGCGGCGTGCGCCAGACCGCCGAGCGGCACGGCCTTGACCCGGGTGATGCCCGCGTTGTCCACCCAGGTGACGGCCACCGCCTCGACGGCGGCGGTGCGCAGCCGGTCGGCGGCCTCCTCGGCGCGCTCGGCCCGCTCGGCGCGCGGGGGCAGCGCGACGGCGGCGGGGCCGAGCGGGCCGGCGGCACCGGACGGCTGGGCGGACCCGGGCCCGGGCGCGGTGGCGTCGGCGGTGACGGTTCCGATGGTCATGTCCCCATGCTGCCCCGCCGGTTGGGCTTCCGTAACTCCCCTATCGAGTGGTTCAAACGGATGCCCGTCCACCCGTTCACCCGTTCGGGGCGAACCGGGCCACCAGCTCCCCCGCGGTGATCCGCTCCAGGGCGTCCGGGGCGGCGTCCGTCGGGCCCGGGTAGAGCCGGTAGAGCGTCCCGTGCGCCCCGGCCGGGGCCGGCACGTCGGCGTGCACCAGCGCCGCGAACGCCCTGGTGCCGGCGAGGCGTTCGGCGATCAGCCGGGCGGTGTCGTCGGCCGGCTGCTCGATGCGCCGGTCGCTCGCGTGGCGCCCGCGCACCCGCGCGGCGAAGTCGGCCACCGGCTCGTCCGCGCCGCGGTGGTAGGCGCCCAGCCCGCGGCCCGTCCGGTCGCGGACCAGCACCTCGTCGCTGCCGGCCGCGGCGGCCGCGCAGGCGAGGTCCCAGAGGGTGGCCCGGGAGCCCGCGGCGAAGTGCGCCAGGACGTCCTGGGCCAGCGAGCCGATCCTGGCGTGGTGCCGGTCGAGGCTGTGGAACCCGGTGCCGGAGCCGGGGTTGAGGTCGGTCCAGGTGTGGCTGCGCTGCCCGAGGTCGACGATCATCGGCACGCAGATCTTGGCGTCCCCGGCGAGGTCGAGCCGCTGGCGGACGTCCTTCGGCCGGAAGGCGCCCTTGCGGTGCTTGGCCGCGTCGGCCGCGTCGGCCGGGTCCAGCGTCATGAACCCGGCGAAGGCGTCGGTGAGCTCCTCGAAGGGGATGTCGTTGTAGCTGAACACCACCACCACGGCGTACCGGGCGCCGGTGCCCGCCAGCGCGGGCAGGTCGAGGTCGACGAACTCGGTGGCGCCGTGCGGCGGCGGGGCGGTGGTGAAGTCGCCGGAGTGCACGGCGGCGCGGGCGCCGAGGACCAGTCGGGTGTAGTCGCACAGGCCGGTGAACCGCCACTGCTCGTCGTAGAAGGCGACCGACAGGTCGAGGTCCACCCGCTGGTTCGGGCGCTGCATCCAGTGCACGAACAGCCGCAGCCGCTGCCCGTCCGGGAGCCGCTGCACGCTGCCGCGCGGTACGGCGACCAGGGTCTTGGCGCTGGCGCGCTCGGCGAAGGGCACCACCAGGTCGGCCAGCCCGGCGTCCAGCACGGCCACCTCGTAGCGCCCCGCCTCCCGCGCCGACCGCTCGGCCCGGCGCAGCAGTTCGGCCTCGATCAGCGCGCAGACCGGCGCGCTGAGCCCGGCCGGGACGGGCGTGCCCCAGTCGAAGCGGGAGTGCGCCGAGGCGACCCGGCCGCGCGGGAAGTACAGCCGCCGCTCGCCGGCCCCGCGCGGCGCGCGCAGCCGCCCGTACGCGCCCAGCAGCGGGCCGGGGGCGACCGCGCGCAGCGCTCCGGGCAGCGCCTCGGTGAGCTCGGCGGGCAGCGGCTCGCCGGGGAACCAGGTCTCGTGCACCCGCAGCAGGTGGTGCAGTCGGCGCACCAGCTCGCCCGGGCGGCGGGTCAGCAGCCCGACGGCGGCGGGCAGGTCGCCCTGCTGGAGGGCGTGCTCGACGGCGGCGGCGAAGGTCTCGACGGTCAGCCGGGTGTGCCCGCCGGGCGTCTCGCGCACCCGCAGCGGGGCGGGCGCCTCGCGCAGCCGCGGGCCGAGGCCGTGCAGATCGAGATCTGTCTGCCGGAGTACGGCGAAGGCGGCCGCCGCGTACGGGAAGCGGTCGCGGTGCTCGTACGGGTGCAGCAGTTCGCCGGCCCGCAGCCAGGGCTGCCGGTGGCGGCGCAGGTCCTCGGCGAGGGTGCCGACCGGGAACGCGTCCAGTACGGCGAGCAGTTCGCGGCGCAGCGGGCGGGGCAGGTTGCGCAGCCGCAGGGTGCGGGCGGTCTCCCGCAGCAGGTCGGGCTCGGCGCCGGACCACGCCCAGATCAGCCGCAGCACGTCGGTGGCGGTGGTGAGGTGGCCGGCGAGCAGCGGGCGGGCGCGCTCCGGGTCGCGGCGCAGCAGGGTGGCCAGCACGGTGGCGCGGCTCTCCCGGACCGGGATCTCGGCGGGCAGCCAGTCGGCCGGGTCGGCGGGGGCGTGGTCGAGCAGCAGCGCGAGGTCCTCGCGGTCCTGCGGGCTGAGCGGGGTCCGCCGGGCGAGCAGGGCGGCCAGTTCGGTGCCGATCAGCACGGTCCCGGCCAGGCGCAGCGGCTTGAGCGGCTGGTCGGCCCGCAGGCGCTCGGCGACGGCGCGGGCGCCCTTGGTGTCGGGCTTCAGGTGGCGCTCGCGCTCCAGCGGGGTGAGGCAGACCGGGCACCGGCGGTCGTCGAAGCACACGACCAGGTCCTCGTAGCAGTCGCCGCACAGCAGGTGGGCGCAGGGGGCGAGGGCGCCGATCCCGGCTTCCAGGCTGCTGCGGTCGCAGACCAGGCAGATCTGGCTGCTCTGGCTGAGCAGGTAGCCGCGGACGGTCGCGGAGTAGTCGGCGCGCGCGTGCGCGGGCACCCCGTCGGGGAAACGGCGGAACAGGGGGGTGTGGCGGCGGTCGGCGCCGAGCATGGCGTCGACGCCCGCCAGCAGCCGGGTGCCGGCGGCGGTGAGGTCGGCCTGGCGCAGCCGGGCGAGGGCGGCGCGCAGGTCGCGGGTGAGGACGTACCCGCGCTCGGCCAGGTCGGCTTCCAGCAGGGTGATCGCCGTCGCCGTCCACGGCCGCGGCTCCTCGGGCGGGGCCCCGGCGGCGACCATGATCCTGCCGTGGCGGCGCAGCAGGTAGGCGTCCAGGCCGGTCTCGGGCGTCATGGCGCTCGGCTTCTTCACTGCTCTTCCCCCGGTAGGTATGACAAAGCGGGGGCGGAGAGTGGGCGCACTCGGGTCATTTTGGAGATGAGTGAGAAGGAAGCACGCCGCGGAGCCGCCCCCGCGTCGATCACCCTAGCGAAGCGCGGCCCGGCGCCCGAACGGTTTTCCGCTCACACCCTCTTCCTACCCGTGAGTAGCTTCGCTACAGTGGCCGCACGCACCACCGCCGGGCTTCGGGAGCCGCACCGGCGGGGGCCTGCGGTCGCCGTGTCTGCGGCGTCCGCGCCGTGCGTCTTCACCGGCCGGTGCCGCGAACCGCGGCGGGCCGGGTTCCTCCTCGTATCAGCGTCGCTTCCTTCACCTCGAGCGCCTGAGTACCACGGCACACCCGCAGTTCGGCCGGAGCGGACCGGCCGCTGCCCGGGCATGCCGCACCCGTCATCTCCCCAAGCCCCCGCGCGTGAACCCTCCTCCGGCGGCGGCCGCCCCCGGCGTTCCGGGCGCGGCGGCGTGCCCGCCGGAGCACGCGCGGGCCCTTCATGACTAGGAGTCAGGACATGGAGCGTCCCTTCCCCGCCGTCGCCGTCGTCGGCCTCGGCACGATGGGTGCCGGCGTCGCGGTGGCGGTCGCCAAGAGCGGCCGCCGGGTGATCGGCATCGAAGCCTCCGAGGACTCGGCCGCCCGGGCCCTGGCCCGGATCGAGGAGGCGACCGCGCACGCGGTCGACCGGGAGCGGCTCACCGCCGAGGAGCGCGCCGGACTGCTGGCCCGGATCTCGGTCGGGCACGAGCTGGCGGCCGCCGCCGACGCCGACCTGGTGATCGAGGAGGTGCCCGAGCAGCTGGAGCTGAAGCGGGAGATCTTCGCCGAGCTGGACCGGATCTGCCCGGAGAGCACCGTGCTGGCCACCGGCACCACCGCGCTCTCGGTGACCCGGATCGCCGCCGCGACCGCCCGTCCGGAGCGGGTGCTGGGCCTGCACTTCTTCAACCCGGTGCACACCATGAAGCTGGTCGAGGTGGTCCGCACCGTGCTGACCTCCCCGCGGACCGCGGAGGACGCCGCCGCGTTCGCCCGCGACCTCGGCAAGGAGCCGGTGGCAGCCGGCGACCGGGCCGGCTTCGTGGTGAACGGCCTGCTGTTCGCGTACCTGAACCAGGCCGCCGCGATGTACGAGTCCAAGTACGCCTCGCGGGAGGACATCGACGCCGCGATGCGGCTCGGCTGCGGCCTGCCGATGGGCCCGCTGGCGCTGCTCGACCTGATCGGCGTCGACACCGCGCGCACCGTCCTGGAGGCGATGTACGAGCAGTCCCGGGACCGGCTGCACGCCCCCGCCCCGATCCTCGGCCAGCTGGTCGCGGCCGGGCTGCTGGGCCGCAAGTCCGGCCGGGGCTTCTACACCTACGAGGCGCCGGGCTCGTCCAAGGCCGTGGACGCGGCCACCGGGCCGGCCCTGCCGAAGGTGCCGGGCCGCGAGGTCCGCACCGTCGGCGTCTGCGGCTCGGGCACGATGGCCACCGGCATCGCCGAGGTCTTCGCCAAGGCCGGGCACCCGGTGCTGCTGGCGGCCCGCAGCGAGGAGAAGGCCGAGCGGGCCAAGGCGCAGCTGGCCAGGTCGCTGGAGCGCTCGGTCGCCAAGGGCCGGATGTCCGCCGAGCAGCGGGACGCCGCGCTGGCGCTGGTCACCCCGGTCGGCCGGTACGCCGAGCTGGCCGAGGTGGACCTGGTGGTCGAGGCGGTGGCGGAGGACCTGGAGGTCAAGCGGGAGCTGTTCGCCACCCTGGACAAGATCGTCAAGCCGGGCGCGGTGCTCGCCACCACCACCTCCTCGCTGCCGGTGATCAGCTGCGCGACCGCCACCTCGCGGCCGCAGGACGTGATCGGCATGCACTTCTTCAACCCGGCGCCGGCCATGAAGCTGGTCGAGGTGGTCTCCACCGTGCTGACCGCGCCGGACGTCACCGCCACCGTGCTGGAGCTGACCGCCAAGGTCCGCAAGCACCCGGTGGAGTGCGGCGACCGGGCCGGCTTCATCGTGAACGCGCTGCTCTTCCCCTACCTGAACGACGCGGTGCGGATGCTGCAGGAGCACTACGCGACGGTGGACGACATCGACACCGCGATGAAGCTCGGCTGCGGCTACCCGATGGGCCCGTTCGAACTGCTGGACGTGGTCGGCCTGGACGTCTCGCTGACCATCGAGCAGGTGCTGCACCAGGAGTTCCGCGAGCCCGGCCTGGCCGCCGCGCCGCTGCTGGAGCACCTGGTCGCGGCGGGCTGCCTGGGCCGCAAGACCGGCCGCGGCTTCCGCGACCACGCGCGCCGGTGACCACGCCGCAGACCGGGGGCGGCGCCGCGCAGGGGCCCGGCACGCCCGCCGGGCAAGCTCCGTACGGCGCCGGGACCCCTCCGTACGGCGCCGCGGCCCACGGCAACGGCGCGCCGCCGCTCGGGGCCGCGTCCGTCGGGCGTTCCGGCTGGAGCCCCGGGACGGTGTCCTCCCGCTGGCCGCGGCCGGCCGTCACCGGTCCGGTCGCCCCGGTGCGCCGGGGAAGGCCCGCGGCCGCGCCCCCGGGGCCGTGTAGCGTTCCGGACATGGATCGGGTTCAGTCAGCCTCCCCGCAGCACCCCGCCGGTTCGCACGGCGCCGACCGGACGACCCCCTCGACCGGCGGCACCGGGCCGGAGGGCGGGCCGGGCAGCCGCCGGGCGGCGGCGCAGCGCCAGCAGATGCGTCAGGACCTGGCCACGGCCGCGATGGAGCTGTTCGCCTCGCAGGGCTACGAGGAGACCACGGTCGACCAGATCGCGGCCGCCGCAGGGGTGGCCCGGCGCACCTTCTTCCGGTACTTCCGGTCGAAGGAGGAGGCAATCTTCCCCGACCACGACGACACCCTCGTCCGGGTGGCCGACCTGCTGGCCAGCGCCGAGCCGGAGGAGCACCCGCTGGACGTGGTCTGCCGCGGCATCAAGGAGGTGCTGCGGATGTACGCCTCCACCCCGGGGGTGTCGGTCGCGCGGTACCAGTTGATCCGTCAGGTCCCGGCGCTGCGCGAGCGGGAGATCGCCGTGGTGGCCCGCTACGAGCGGCTGTTCACCCGGTACCTGCTGGGCCGCTTCGACACCGGCGAGCCCATCCCGTCCGGCTGGCAGCGCGGCGGCGAGGACGACTCGATGCTGGCCGAGGTGTCGGCGGCGGCGGTCGTCGCGGCGCACAACCACGTGCTGCGGCGCTGGCTGCGGGCCGGCGGCCGGGGGAACGTGGAGGAGCAGCTGGACCACTCCTTCGAGGTGATCCGGCGGACCTTCTGGGCCTCCAGCGCCCCGGGGGCGAGACGTCGGGGATCCGTGGTGGCACCCGGTGCCAACGGGGCGCCCGGTGACATCGTGGCGGAGAGCGCACTGAGTGCCAGCCCCGGAGGTGAGGTGCTCATCACAGTCGCCCGGACGGACGCTCCGCTGGATGTCGTGGTGGACAGTATCCGGGCCGCACTGAGCAGCGCCCGGGAGTCATAGCCCCAGCATTTTCGCAGGTCAGAGCGGTATCGAAGGCCCGCGTCGACTTCTCGACGCGGGCCTTCGCCATGCCCGCGCAACGCGCGTCACGCGCCGTTCCGGCCCGTTCCGGAGCCCCGGAATTGCTGACACCCGGTGTCTTTACGAGTGGCACAGGGTGCCACTACCTTGTTACTCACCAGTCGCGGCGCCGCGGCTCCCCACCTCGGCGCGCCGTCGTCCGGCGTTCCCACACCCCGGGAGCAGAGCCAGCACAGGCCCGGTCCACACCGGGCGCCCAGCCTGACCCGCCCACCACCCACCTCAGCGAAGCCGGTGTCCGCTCCCGGCTCCCCCAGACGCCCTGTGACCCTCACACAGGTACGCCTTCGGAGGCAGCCATGCAGGAAATCCTCGACGCGATCCTCAGCAACGACGCCACGTCGGAGGACTACGCCGCGATCAAGCTCCCCGAGTCCTACCGAGCGGTGACGCTCCACAAGGACGAGGAGCAGATGTTCGCGGGCCTCGACAGCCGCGACAAGGACCCCCGGAAGTCCCTCCACCTCGACGAGGTGGCCCTGCCCGAGCTCGGCCCCGGCGAGGCCCTGGTGGCCGTCATGGCCAGCTCGGTGAACTACAACACCGTGTGGAGCTCGATCTTCGAGCCGGTCTCCACCTTCGGCTTCCTGGAGCGCTACGGCCGGCTGTCCCCGCTCACCAAGCGCCACGACCTGCCGTACCACGTCCTCGGTTCCGACCTCGCGGGCGTCGTGCTGCGCACCGGCGCGGGCGTCAACGCCTGGAAGCCGGGCGACGAGGTCGTCGCGCACTGCCTCTCGGTCGAGCTGGAGTCCCCGGACGGCCACAACGACACGATGATGGACCCGGAGCAGCGCATCTGGGGCTTCGAGACCAACTTCGGCGGCCTGGCCCAGATCGCGCTGGTGAAGACCAACCAGCTGCTGCCCAAGCCGAAGCACCTCACCTGGGAGGAGGCCGCCTCCCCCGGCCTGGTCAACTCCACCGCCTACCGCCAGCTGGTCTCGCAGAACGGCGCCGGCATGAAGCAAGGGGACAACGTGCTGATCTGGGGCGCCAGCGGCGGCCTCGGCTCGTACGCCACCCAGTACGCGCTGGCCGGCGGCGCCACCCCGATCTGCGTGGTCTCCAGCGAGGCCAAGGCGGACATCTGCCGCGCCATGGGCGCCGAGGCGATCATCGACCGCTCCGCCGAGGGCTACAAGTTCTGGAAGGACGAGAACAACCAGGACCCGCGCGAGTGGAAGCGCCTGGGCTCCAAGATCCGCGAGTTCACCGGCGGCGAGGACGTGGACATCGTCTTCGAGCACCCGGGCCGCGAGACCTTCGGCGCCTCGGTGTACGTCACCCGCAAGGGCGGCACCATCGTCACCTGCGCCTCCACCTCCGGCTTCATGCACCAGTACGACAACCGCTACCTGTGGATGTCGCTCAAGCGCATCGTCGGCTCGCACTTCGCCAACTACCGCGAGGCCTTCGAGGCCAACCGCCTGGTCGCCAAGGGCAAGATCCACCCGACCCTGTCCAAGGTCTACTCCCTGGAGGAGACCGGCCAGGCCGCCCTCGACGTGCACCGCAACAAGCACCAGGGCAAGGTCGGCGTGCTCTGCCTCTCCCCCGAGGAGGGCCTGGGCGTGCGCGACGCCGAGCTGCGCGAGAAGCACCTGCCCGCCATCAACCGCTTCCGGAACGTGTGAGACGCCTCCGATGACCGAGCCCCAGAAGCGCGACCGGCCCTGGCTGATGCGCACCTACGCCGGCCACTCCACCGCGAGCGACTCCAACGCGCTCTACCGGCGGAACCTGGCGAAGGGCCAGACCGGCCTGTCCGTCGCCTTCGACCTGCCGACCCAGACCGGCTACGACTCCGACCACGTCCTCGCCCGCGGCGAGGTGGGGCGGGTCGGCGTGCCGGTCGGCCACGTCGGCGACATGCGCGCCCTGTTCGACGGCATCCCGCTCGAACAGACCAACACCTCCATGACGATCAACGCCACCGCGATGTGGCTGCTGGCGCTCTACCAGGTGGTCGCCGAGGAGCAGGGCGCCGACATCGCCAAGCTCACCGGCACCACCCAGAACGACATCGTCAAGGAGTACCTGTCGCGCGGGACGCACGTCTTCCCGCCCGGCCCGTCGGTGCGGCTGATCACCGACATGATCGCCTACACGGTCGGCAACATCCCCAAGTGGAACCCGATCAACATCTGCAGCTACCACCTGCAGGAGGCCGGGGCGACGCCCGTCCAGGAGATCGCGTACGCGATGTGCACCGCCATCTCGGTGCTCGACGCGGTCCGCGACTCCGGCCAGGTGCCGGCCGAGCGGATGGGCGAGGTGGTCGCCCGGATCTCCTTCTTCGTGAACGCCGGCGTGCGCTTCGTCGAGGAGATGTGCAAGATGCGCGCCTTCGCCCGGCTCTGGGAGAAGGTCACCCTGGAGCGCTACGGCGTGACGGACCCCAAGCAGCGCCGCTTCCGCTACGGCGTCCAGGTCAACTCCCTCGGCCTGACCGAGGCCCAGCCGGAGAACAACGTCCAGCGGATCGTCCTGGAGATGCTGGCCGTCACCCTCTCCAAGGACGCCCGCGCCCGGGCCGTCCAGCTGCCCGCCTGGAACGAGGCGCTCGGCCTGCCCCGGCCCTGGGACCAGCAGTGGTCGCTGCGGATCCAGCAGGTCCTGGCGTACGAGTCGGACCTGCTGGAGTACGGCGACATCTTCAACGGCTCCGAGGTGATCGAGACCAAGACCGCCGCGCTGCTGGCCGGCGCGGAGGCCGAGATCGCCAAGGTGCTGGAGATGGGCGGCGTCATCCCGGCCGTCGAGTCCGGCTACCTGAAGTCCAACCTGGTCTCCTCGCACGCCGCCCGCCGGGCCCGGATCGAGTCCGGCGAGGACAAGATCGTCGGGGTCAACTGCTTCGACACCACCGAGCCGAGCCCGCTCACCGCCGACCTCGACACCGCGATCATGGTCGTCGACCCGGCCTCCGAGCGGTCCGTGCTCGCCGCCCTGGAGGCCTGGCGCGGACAGCGCGACGAGGCCGCCGCCCAGGAGGCGCTGGAAGGGCTCAAGGCCGTCGCCGCCACCGAGGCCAACCTGATGCCGGCCACGCTCGCCTGCGCCCGGGCCGGCGTCACCACCGGCGAGTGGTCCTTCGCCCTGCGCGAGGTCTTCGGCGAGTACCGCGCCCCCACCGGCGTCGGCGGCGCGCCCGTCGCGGTCGCCGCCGAACCCGGCGGGGAGCTGGAGCAGGTCCGCGCCGCGGTCGCCGCGACCGCCGCGGAGCTGGGCGCCGGCAAGCTGCGCCTGCTGGTCGGCAAGCCCGGCCTGGACGGGCACTCCAACGGCGCCGAGCAGATCGCCGTCCGGGCCCGCGACGCCGGCTTCGAGGTGGTCTACCAGGGCATCCGGCTGACCCCGGAGCAGATCGTCTCCGCCGCCGTCGCGGAGGACGTCCACTGCGTGGGCCTGTCGATCCTCTCCGGCGCGCACTGCGAGCTGGTGCCCGACGTCCTCAAGCGCCTGGACCGCGCCGGGGTGCAGGATGTCCCGGTGATCGTGGGTGGCATCATCCCGGCAGCGGACGGCGAGGCCCTCAAGGCCGCCGGCGTCGCCGCCGTGTTCACCCCGAAGGACTTCGGCATCACGACCATCATCGGCCGGATCGTGGACGAGATCCGGCTCGCCAACAAGCTCCAGCCGTGGACGCCCGCACCGACCCCGGCCTCGAACTGACCAGCTGACCAGCTGACCACTGGGAAGGAACAGAACCACCCTCATGACGAACGTGAACCGTCTCCGCCCCCGCCGCTCCTGCCTCGCCGTGCCGGGCAGCAACCCGCGCTTCCTGGAGAAGGCCCAGGGCCTCCCGGCCGACCAGGTCTTCCTCGACCTGGAGGACGCCTGCGCCCCGCTGGTCAAGGAGAGCGCCCGGCACAACATCGTCGACGCCCTGAACAACGGCGACTGGGGCAACAAGACCAAGGTCGTCCGGGTCAACGACTGGACCACCCACTGGACCTACCGCGACGTGATCACCGTGGTCGAGGGCGCCGGCCCCAACCTCGACTGCATCATGCTCCCCAAGGTCCAGGACGCCGAGCAGGTCAAGGCGCTCGACCTCCTGCTCACCCAGATCGAGAAGACCATGGGCTTCGAGGTCGGCAAGATCGGCATCGAGGCGCAGATCGAGAACGCCAAGGGCCTGATCAACGTCGACGCCATCGCCGAGGCCTCGCCCCGGCTGGAGACCATCATCTTCGGCCCCGCCGACTTCATGGCCTCCATCAACATGAAGTCCCTGGTCGTCGGCGAGCAGCCGCCCGGCTACGGCGCCGACGCCTACCACTACATCCTGATGCGCATCCTGATGGCCGCCCGCGCCAACGACCTGCAGGCGATCGACGGCCCCTACCTGCAGATCCGCAACGCCGAGGGCTACCGCGAGGTCGCCGGCCGCTCCGCCGCCCTCGGCTTCGACGGCAAGTGGGTGCTGCACCCGGACCAGGTCGCCGCCGCGAACGAGATCTTCTCGCCCTCGCAGGAGGACTACGACCACGCCGAGCTGATCCTCGACGCCTACGACTGGTGCACCTCCGAGGCGGGCGGCGCCAAGGGCTCCGCGATGCTCGGCGACGAGATGATCGACGAGGCCAGCCGCAAGATGGCCCTGGTCATCGCCGGCAAGGGCCGGGCCGCCGGCATGGAGCGCACCACCAAGTTCGAGATCCCGGAGGCCTGACGCCATGCAGTTCGGACGCACCTACGAGGAGTTCGAGGTCGGCGCGGTCTACAAGCACTGGCCCGGCAAGACGGTCACCGAGTACGACGACCACCTCTTCTGCCTCCTCACCATGAACCACCACCCGCTCCACATGGACACCAACTATGCGGAGAAGACGACGGACTTCGGCAAGAACGTCGTGGTGGGCAACTACATCTACTCGCTGCTGCTCGGCATGTCCGTCCCGGACGTCTCCGGCAAGGCGATCGCCAACCTGGAGATCGAGTCGCTGCGCCACATCGCGCCGACCTTCCACGGCGACACCCTCTACGGCGAGACCACCGTGCTCGACAAGTGGCCGTCCAAGTCCAAGGACGACCGCGGCATCGTGTACGTCGAGACCAAGGGGTACAAGCAGGACGGCACGGTCGTCTGCGTCTTCCGCCGCAAGGTGATGGTGCCGACCGCGACGTACACCAAGGAGCGCGGCGGCGAGCAGCCCGGCCGCCCCACCCCGCTCCCGTAATCCCTCCCACCCGGAGACCCCGGAGGGGCAGGCCGCCGTCATCGGCCGACCCCCACCCGGTATCGGGGGCCCTGCTGCCGCAGCCACGCCGGCAGGGCCCCCGCAATCCCCCCCCCGCCCTCTTAGACCTTTCCGGAGCCGCACGATGGGACGCCTCGCACAGACCGACGGCCTCACCGAGATCCAGCGGGACATCCTCGCCACCGTGCGGGATTTCGTCGACAAGGAGATCATTCCGGTCGCGACCGAGCTGGAGCACAAGGACGAGTACCCGACCGCCATCGTCGAGGGCATGAAGCAGCTCGGCCTCTTCGGTCTCACCATCCCCGAGGAGTACGGCGGCCTCGGCGAGTCGCTGCTCACCTACGCCCTGGTGGTCGAGGAGATCGCCCGCGGCTGGATGTCGGTCTCCGGCATCGTCAACACCCACTTCATCGTGGCGCACATGATCAACGCCCACGGCACCCAGGAGCAGAAGGACCACTTCCTGCCGAGGATGGCCGCCGGCGAAATCCGCGGCGCCTTCTCGATGTCCGAGCCCGGCCTCGGCTCCGACGTTTCGGCCATCTCCACCAAGGGCGTCAAGGACGGCGATTCCTACGTCCTCAACGGCCAGAAGATGTGGCTCACCAACGGCGGCACCTCCACCCTCGTCGCGGTCCTCTGCAAGACCGACGAGGGCGGCAACACCCCGTACAAGAACATGACCACCTTCCTGATCGAGAAGGAGGCCGGTTTCGGCCCGAACCCCAAGGTTCCCGGCCTGACCGTGCCCGGCAAGATCGAGAAGATGGGCTACAAGGGCGTCGACACCACCGAGCTGGTGCTGCAGGACGTCCGGATCCCGGCCGACCGCGTCCTCGGCGGCGTCCCGGGCAAGGGCTTCTACCAGATGATGGACGGCGTCGAGGTCGGCCGCGTCAACGTCGCCGCCCGCGGCTGCGGCGTCGCCCGCCGCGCCTTCGAGCTGGGCATCTCCTACGCCCAGCAGCGCTCCACCTTCGGCAAGAAGATCGCCGAGCACCAGGCCATCCAGTTCAAGCTCGCCGAGATGGCCACCAAGGTCGAGGCCGCCCACCAGATGATGGTCATGGCCGCCCGCAAGAAGGACAGCGGCGAGCGCAACGACCTGGAAGCCGGCATGGCCAAGTACCTCGCCTCCGAGTACTGCAAGGAGGTCGTCGAGGACGCCTTCCGCATCCACGGCGGCTACGGCTTCTCCAAGGAGTACGAGATCGAGCGCCTCTACCGCGAGGCCCCGATGCTGCTCATCGGTGAAGGTACTGCGGAGATCCAGAAGATGATCGTCGGACGCCGGCTCCTGGAGGAGTACCGGATCGCCGAGTGATCCCGGGCCGCCCGCGACGCACCGCGTCCCGGGCGGCCCCCTCGAACCGCCGGTGGACGGGCGTGCGGGCCCGGACCGGCGGAGCGCCGTGCCCCGTCACGGGCCCGGCCTGGTCCGCCAGGGTCCGGCACGGCCCTCCGGAAGCGGCCGTAGGGCGTACAGCTGCGACAGCGCGCCCTGCGGCCGCTTCCGCACACCTTCTTCCGGCCACTACGGCCGTTTCCCCCGGCGGGTTCCGTCGGGGGACCTGTTGAGACAAGTCTCACCAGCCGTGTCCGGTCCCTTGGGAACCGGACCGGGTCGAGCTACGGTCGTAGAGGTGGGACGCGCACACGCACTCCCACCGGACACATGAACGAGCAGGCGGGTTGCCCACCCACCGTGTGCTCCCGATAGCATCCACCGGGACAGCAAGCCGTCCCTCTATTACCGATTCCGCGGTGGCCCCCGTCCAGCGGCCATGATCCCCCGCGACAAAGGTCTTCGATGCCCATCAGCCCGTCCCCTCACCACTCCGTCTCGGACCGCGATGCCCTCGCAGCCCCGGCGGCCGGTCGGCGACCCCGCGTGACCATCGCGCGCGGAGCCACCCCCTGGTTCGTCCCCACCCTCGCCACGGCAGCCGTGACCACCGCCCTCACCCGGCGCAGCGGCAAGTGGGCCCTGGCCGCGGTACCGGCCTGTGCGCTCAGCGCTGGCATGCTGTGGTTCTTCCGCGACCCCGAGCGTGAGATCGGCACGGGCAGAGTGATCTCGCCCGCCGACGGCGTGGTGCAGAGCATCGACGCCTGGCCGGACGGCCGCACCCGGGTCGCGATCTTCATGAGCCCGCTCAACGTCCACGTCAACCGCGCGCCCCTGCCGGGCACGGTGACGTCGGTCGAGCACGTCGCGGGCGGCTTCGTCCCCGCGTTCAACAAGGACAGCGACCAGAACGAGCGGGTCGTCTGGCACTTCGACACCGAGCTCGGCGACATCGAGATGGTCCAGATCGCGGGGGCCGTGGCCCGCCGCATCGTGCCGTACGTCGCCGCCGGTACCAAGGTCGACCAGGGCGACCGGATCGGCCTGATCCGGTTCGGGTCCCGGGTCGACACCTACCTGCCGGCCGGCGTCGAGGTCGGCGTCGAGGTCGGCCAGAAGACCACAGCCGGGGTGACGCGCCTTGACCGTGACTGATCCTGAGACAATCGTCGGCCTGGACGACGAGGAGACGTCCCTGCGCCGCCGCCGCTGGGCGCGCGACCGCGAGCTGCGCGCCCCGCGCTCTCCCCAGCACCTGTCCACCGCCGACTTCCTGACCCTGGGGAACGCCGTCTGCGGCTTCCTGGCGATCTACTCGATCACCACCGGGGTCCTCGTCCCGCACATCACCAACCCGGACGCCGCTCCGGACCGGCACAGCGCCGCCACCGCGGTCACGCTGCTGCTCATCGGCTCGATGTGCGACCTCTTCGACGGCCTGGTGGCGCGCAAGCTGCGCTCCTCCGCCCTCGGAGCGGAACTGGACAACCTCGCGGACCTGATCAGCTTCGGCATCGCGCCGGCCTACTTCGTCGCGGTCTGGGGCATGGTCTCCCAGGGCTCCAACAGCAAGCTCTCGGCGCTCATCGCGATCACCGTGCTGCTCGCCGTCGTCCTGCGGCTGGCCCGCTTCTCGGCCGTCAAGATGCGGCCCGGGGTGTTCCAGGGCATGCCCTGCCCGATGGGCGCCATGACGGTCATCGCGATCGTGCTGCTCGACCCGCCGTTCCTGCCCGGTCTGCTCGCCATCTTCGGCGCCGCTTACCTGATGGTCAGCCGGATCGAGTACCCCAAGCCGCAGGGGCTGCTGGCCACCGCCACGCTCTGCTGGATCGTGGTCTCCATCGGCTGCCTGGCCGCCTGGGCCACCGGGCTGCCCGGCGGCGACGCGCTCATGCACGTCGGCGCGTTCGCCCAGATCACGCTCGCGGCCATGGCGCCGCTGCTGGTCATCCGCCGCAAGGTGGGCCAGAAGGTCGGCGACGTCCGCGCCCGACGGGCCGAGTCGCGCCTCGGCTGATCCCCGCCTTATGACGAAGGGCCCGGAACCGCATCGGTTCCGGGCCCTTCGTCGTTCTCACCTGCCTGCGGTGGCTACGCGCCGCCGGTGTGCACGCTGAACGCCGAGCGGCGGGCCGCCCTGGCCACCCCCGGGTCCGGGTGCACGCTGGAGACCGCCGTCAGCACCGAGGCCGCCCGCGGGTGCCCGGACTGCCGGGCCCGGGCGAACAGCCGCACCGGATCGCCCGCCGCGGCGCCCTCGACGTGGCCCACCAGCAGCTCCACCTCGCCGTGGTCCAGCACCGCCGCCGCCGTGTCCACCCAGAGCCAGGCCGCGTCCGCCGCACCCAGCACGTCCGCCGGGGAGACCCCCTCGTCCGCGCGCTCGGCCAGCCACAGCAGCGCGTACGGGCGCAGCACCGGCTCGTCCACCGACGCCCGCACCGCCTGCTCCGCCGGACCGCCGGCCACCCGCAGCGCCTCGAAGGCGAGCCCGCGCACCAGCGCGTCGTCGCCCTGCGCCGCGTCCAGCAGCTCCGCCACCGCGCGGTCCGCCGGACGGGCCGCGACCCAGGCCCGGTACTCGGCCCGGGCCGGGCCCGGCGAGTAGTCGGCGCACGCGTTCAGCAGCTCGAAGGCGCTCTGCTCGATGTGCCCGGCCGCGGTCTGCGCGACCGTGCAGATCTCCTCCAGCTTCGCCCGCACCGCCCAGTGGCCGAGCGGCGACAGGTCGGCGGCATCGTCCCTGCGCGTCAGGGCGCCGACCGCCGCCAGGCCGTCCAGCATCCAGTCCAGGACGGCGGCCACGTCCGAGGGCGAGGCCGGGGTGTCGATCTGCGGCTCCCGGCAGGTGCCGCGGACCGCGGACACCGCGGAGGCCGCGTGCGGCACCGGCGACAGCCCCG
The DNA here is from genome assembly GCF_014656195.1 of Kitasatospora xanthocidica. Lineage (GTDB taxonomy): Bacteria > Actinomycetota > Actinomycetes > Streptomycetales > Streptomycetaceae > Kitasatospora > Kitasatospora xanthocidica. Next base: position 76,936 of record NZ_BNBY01000007.1, read on the forward strand.
GGCCACCGGGCCCGCCGCCGACCCGGCGCTCGTCCAGGCCCCGGCGCAGCAGCTCCAGCAGCTCGCTCTCCGGCACCGGGCCGTCCACCAGGTGCAGGAAGGAGAGCAGCTGCGGGGCCTGGTCCACGGCCTGCCCGGCCAGCACGGCGAACACCCCGCGCAGCGCGGCGGGCGGCACCGGGGCGAGCAGGGTCCAGGCGTCGAACAGCGCGGACCAGCCGCGCACCACGGCCTCGTCGTCGTGCTCCCAGGCGTGCAGGCGCCAGCCCGGGCCGGCCCCGTTGTCCCGGGCCTCCACCAGGCCGACCAGGAGCGCCTGCCCCCAGGCCTTGGTGGCGGCGCCGACGGTCATGGCCAGGGCCCGGCCCGCCGCACGGGCGTCGTCCGGGAGCAGCTCGCCACGCTTGTCGACTTCCTCCAGCTCCCCGGCCCAGCGGGCGATCCGGACGGCGTCCACCAGCATCCGACGGGCCAGCGGGGCAAGCTCGGCCGGCGCGGGGAAGCCCTCGGGCACGGGAACCCGGCCCCGCCCGGGAGCCGGCACGGGACCCCGTCGCCGGGGTACGGCGTTACGGGGTACACCCGCCCCGGTCGGCCTGCCACCGTCGGGCCGGTGGGCCGTACCGGGGAGACGGGTCACCGTCGCACCGGTACCGATCGTCGGCGGGAGCGGGGCATCACGGTCGCGCGGATTCCGAGACGTCACGTCGAGCAGTCTTCCCCTTGTACGGGCCTTCTGTCACATCCGGTTGTCCGTACGACCGGACGACCGGTGGCCGCACCTCCGCAAGATCGGGCAACAGAGGCAAACCGCCTGGCCGGAAACGTGTGGCCTGCTCATGCCAGGTGAGCCGGAACGGTCGCTGGGCCCGTTCGAGTGGTCACGCAGCGTGTCGACAGGGCCGAAGGGTGGGACCAAAGTTGTGCCTCCGGCTGGCCGATGTTCGCCGCACCCGCCGACGGAACCCTCAACTCCCGCTGGGGCTGTCCAGCCCGAATCCAGCCCGAATCCAGCCCGAATCCGGACGGATGGCGGCCGGATGGGGGGCCGGAGCGTGCCGATCGTGGAGCGCGAGAAGTCGGCTCCGTCGACTTCTCGCGCTCCGGCCGCTCCCGTCGGCGGTCAGAGCAGCGGGGTGAGCCAGCGGCGGAGGAGTTCGGTGTAGTGGTCGGGGGCGGTGTTCCAGAGGGTCGCGTGGTCGCCGCCGGGGAAGGAGCTGAGGCTGACCACGTCCGGGCGGGCCGCGGCGAGGCGTTCGGCGCTGCTGAACGGGGAGACCTGGTCGGTGGGGCTGTGCAGGAGCAGAGTGGGCACCCGCAGGTCGGCGCCCTCGGCGATGCGGGAGAAGTCGGCGAGGTCGACGCCGGTGCGGCCCTGCGCGGCGAGGGCGCCGAGTTCGGCGACCGCACCGCGCAGGCCGAGCCGTTCGGCGTCGCGGCGGGCGGTGCCGGGCAGGTCGAGGACCGGCGAGTCGAGGATCAGGCCGCTGATCGCGTGCGCCCAGGCCGAGCGGGCGGCCGTCTGCAGGACCATGGTGGCGCCGACCGACCAGCCGTACAGGACGACCCGGCCCGCGCCGTTCTCCAGCGCCAGCCGTACCGCGGCCTCGACGTCGCGCCACTCGGTCTCGCCGAAGTGGCTGTACCCGTCCGGGGAGGCGGGGGCGCCCTCGTCGCCGCGGTAGGTGACGGAGAGGACGGGCAGGCCGAGGCGGTCCAGCACGGGCAGGACGGGGAGGGTCTGCTGGCGGTCGGCCCCTGGGCCGTGGACGAGGACCACCCAGGTGCCGCGCTTGCCGTGGAGGTACCAGGCGGGGAGGTCGCCGAGTTCGCCGTCGGCGGCGATCTCGGTGTAGGCGAGGCCGAACGCCCGGGTGGGGTCGCCGAGGTGGACGCGCGGGGTGAAGCGGACCTCGGTGCCGGGGGCGAGGGTGCCCTGGTCGGCGCGGACCAGCCGGCGGGTGACGCCCTGCTCGTCGCTGCGCAGGACCTCCTCGACGACCGCGTGCCCGCCGTCCGCCCACTCGACCGCCCAGCGGCCCGGGTGCCGGCTCTCCGGCCCGGGGCTGAAGGTGATCCGGCCGGTGCCGAGGCTCCGGACGACGACCGGCCCGGACTCCTGGACGGCGGTCACCGGGCGGAGCATCCGCTCGGAGGCCCGGCGGCCGACCACCAGGACCACGGCCCCGGCCCCGGCCCCGACGGCGGCGGCCGCCACGGCGGCAGCGGTTCCCCAGCGCATATCGTTCCCCGCTCTGTTGCTCACGGACCGGACGGTGTTCGTGCACCAGTCCACCGGCGCCCCGCCCGCCCGGCCACCGGACTGGGCCGTCCGGGTCACTCGGCGGGGGCCCTAGGGCGTGTCTTGTGGATCTTGTCGGATCAGGCCGCGGCGTCAGGGTGCGTGCATCGCAAGGCGGAGGAGGGAGTCCATGCGGAGCATCGGCGACTGACGACAACGCGGCGAGGTGCGTGCCCTGACGCCGCAGACCCGGCAAAGATCCACAAGACACGCCCTAGGGGGACTCGGTGGTGAGGAGGTGCCAGAAGCGGGGGACGAGGGTGTCGGTGGCGGGAGGCGGGGTGGCGCGGGTGGTGGCGCCCCAGTGGGTGGGGACGTGGTGCTCCTGGTGGAGGGTGGCGAGGACGGCGGCGAGGGTGTCGGCGGGGGCCGGGACGATCCGGGTGAGGGCGCGGAGGTGGGGCTGCCAGCGGCCGGCGACGCACTGGCGGAGGAGGTGGTCGAGTTCCGCGAGGCGGCCGGTGGCCGCGACGAGTTCGGGCAGGGTCAGGTCGAGGGTGTCGGCGAGGGCGCGGGTCTGGTCCTCGTCGCCGTCCCACCGGTCGGTCAGTTCGGCCTGCCGGTAGGCGGCCAGGGTGGTGCCGGTGCGGTCGGCGACGGCGGCCTGGCCGAGTTCGCGGGCGACCCGGTGGTCGCGCAGCCGGACCGGGCGGCCGTCCATCAGCTGGGCGGCGGGGCACCAGAGGGTGCGGGCGAGGGCGATGAACTCCGGCTCGCTGGGGCGCAGCTCGCCGTTCTCCCAGGCGAGGACGTGGGCGGGCAGCAGCCGGACGCCGTGCGCGGCCATGCCCTCGGCGACCTGGTCGGGGGTCAGGCCGAGGCCCGCCCGGTGGGCGCGGGCGGCCGCGGGCGAGAACGGCACCGGGGGCGGGGCGGTGGGGGGCTTTCTGCGGCGCATGGCACCGAACGCTAGGCGCGGACCACGGCGCGGCCCCACCGACCGAACGCACGGAATGGCCGGTACCGGAGCGGTGCGCCGCTGGGCGATCCCACAGCCCGTCGGCCGGTCTCCCGTGTGACCAACCCCTCCGTGACCTCGGTTGACTCCCGGTTCGGGCGCGTGATGGGATCCTGGGGCCAATCGGAGGCATGGAGAGGAAGCCGGTGCGAGTCCGGCGCGGTCCCGCCACTGTCACCGGGGAGCACGCTCGGAAACAATCGCCACGGCGGGCCGTCAGAAGCCGCTGGAAGGCCCCGGGGGTGCGTCCGACCCGGAAGCCAGGAGACTCTCGCCCCCGCTACGTCGATCCAGGGCGCGGACCCTGAGTGAGGACACGCACGCGATGCAGGCTGCCCCGCCCTGTCGGACTCCGAGCGGCCTTCCGCCGTGTTCCTCCTTGTTCTTGTTCTGCTCTCCGTCGTGCGGCCGATGACCTCTCCGCTGGCCCGCGCCGCCGTGTTCGCGCTGGGCGCCGTCGCGGGCTACGCCGCCGACGCCCGGTTCGCCGATCCGCGCCGGGGCCATCCGGTGGCGCTCTTCGGCAGCGCCGCGACCCGGCTGGAGCGGCGGCTGTGGCGGGACGACCGGGCGGCCGGGGCCGGGTACACGGCGCTGTGCGTGGGCGCGGTCGCGGCGGGCGCGCTCGCCCTGGACCGTACGGTGGGCCGGCGTCCGCTGGGCCGGGCGGCCCTGGCGGCGGCCGCGACCTGGACGGTGCTCGGCGGCACCTCGCTGACCCGGGAGGCCCGGACGATCGGCCGCTCGCTGGCGGACGGCGACCTGCCGGCCGCCCGGGAGCGGCTGCCGCACCTGTGCGGGCGGGACCCGAGCGCGCTGGACGGGCAGCAGATCGCCCGCGCGGTGGTCGAGTCGGTGGCCGAGAACACCGCCGACGCCGTGGTGAACGCGCTGGCCTGGGGCGCCCTCGCGGGCACGCCCGGCCTGCTGGCGTTTCGCGCGGTGAACACCCTGGACGCCATGGTGGGCCACCGCTCGCCGCGCTACGCCCGGTTCGGCTGGGCCTCGGCCCGGCTGGACGACGTGGCGGGCTGGCCCGGTGCCCGGCTGACCGCGCTGCTGACGGTGGCCGCCGCCCCGCACCCCCGGACGGCCTGGCGGGTCTGGCGGCGCGACGGCTCCGCGCACCCGAGCCCGAACGCAGGTCAGGCCGAGTCGGCGTTCGCCGGCGCGGTGGGCGTCCGGCTGGGCGGGACACTGCGGTACGGGGAACGGGTGGAGCACCGTCCGGTGCTGGGCGAGGAGCTGCGGCCGGTGACGGTGGACGACATCGAGCGGGCCTGCGCGCTCTCCCGGCGGGTGGGCGCGCTGGCGCTGGGTACGACGGTCGCGGGGCACGTCCTGCTGCGCGCGCTCCTGGGGAAGAGGGGAAGGGCATGACGAACGCTCTGCTGGTCGCGGGAACGACCTCGGACGCGGGCAAGAGCGTGGTGACGGCCGGCATCTGCCGCTGGCTGGCCCGCCAGGGCGTGCGGGTCGCGCCGTTCAAGGCACAGAACATGTCGCTGAACTCCTTCGTCACCGCCGACGGTGCCGAGATCGGCCGCGCCCAGGCGATGCAGGCCCAGGCCGCCCGGGTGGAGCCGGAGGCGGCGATGAACCCGGTGCTGCTGAAGCCCGGCGCGGACGGCCGCAGTCAGGTGGTGCTGCTGGGCCGGCCGGTCGCCGAGGTGGGCGCGCTGGACTACCGCGAGCGCAAGCCCGTCCTGCTGGAGCGCGCGCTGGAGTGCCTGGCCGATCTGCGCGACCGCTACGAGGTGGTGGTCTGCGAGGGCGCGGGCTCACCCGCCGAGATCAACCTGCGCGACCGGGACATCGCCAACATGGGTCTGGCCACGGCCGCCGGGCTGCCGGTGGTGGTGGTCGGGGACATCGACCGCGGCGGCGTCTTCGCGGCCATGTACGGGACGCTGGCGCTGCTGTCCGCGGAGGACCAGCGGCACGTGGCGGGCTGGTTCGTCAACAAGTTCCGCGGCGACGCGCGACTTCTGGCGCCCGGACTGGACATGCTGCACGAGCTGACCGGCCGTCCGGTGCTGGGTACCCTGCCGATGCTGCCGGGGCTGTGGCTGGACGCCGAGGACTCGCTGGACCTGTCCACCGTGGTGGACCGGGTGGACGGGCGCGGGCCGCTCGGCGCGGACGTGCTGCGGGTGGCCGTGGTGCGCTTCCCCCGGCTGTCCAACTTCACCGACCTGGACGCGCTGGCCCAGGAGCCGGGCGTCCTGGTGCGCTGGGCGACCCGGCCGGAGGAGCTGGCCGACGCCGACCTGGTGGTGCTGCCCGGCACCCGGGCCACCGTCGCCGACCTCGCCTGGCTGCGCGAGCGCGGCCTGGAGCCGGCGCTGAAGGCGCGGGCGGCGGCCGGGCTGCCGGTCCTCGGGGTGTGCGGCGGCTACCAGATGCTGGCGCGCGGGATCGTCGACGAGGTGGAGTCCAAGGCGGGCACCGTCGACGGGCTCGGCCTGCTGCCGACGCATGTGCGGTTCGGCGTCGAGAAGGTGCTGGCGCGGCCGGTCGGCGAGGCGTACGGGCAGCGGGTCGAGGGCTACGAGATCCACCACGGGGTGGTGGCGGTGGAGGGCGGCGAACCCTTCCTGGACGGCTGCCGGGTGGGCTCGGTCTGGGGCACGACCTGGCACGGCGCGCTGGAGAACGACGGCTTCCGCCGCGAACTCCTGCGCGAGGTCGCCGCGTTGGCGGGCCGGGCGTTCGTCCCGGCGCCGGACACCTGCTTCGCCGCGGCCCGCGAGGCCCGGCTGGACCGGCTGGGCGACCTGATCGAGGAGCACGCGGACACCGACGCGCTGTGGAAGCTGATCGAGGGCGGGGTGCCGGCGGCCGGATCGCTGCCGTTCCTGCCGCCCGGGGCACCTGGGAGTGACGCATGAGCCTGGTAGGACCACAGGGCCGGGTTCGCACGAGCCCGGGACGACCGCAGGGCCGAGAAGGCATGAGCCGGGTTCGCACGAGCCCAGGACGACCGCAGGACCGGGCACGACAGGAGTGGGGTACGGCATGAGTGACGTCCGCTATCCGTTCACCGCGATCGTCGGCATGGCCGACCTGCGGCTCGGGCTGCTGCTGAACGCGGTCTCCCCGGCCGTGGGCGGCGTGCTGGTGCGGGGCGAGAAGGGCACCGCGAAGTCCACCATGGTGCGCGCGCTGGCCGGCCTGCTGCCGTCCATCGCCACCGTGGACGGCTGCCGCTTCGCCTGCGACCCGGCCACGCCCGACCCGCAGTGCCCGGACGGGCCGCACGCCTCCGCCACGAGCAGTGAACACCCGTCCCAGCTGGTCGAGTTGCCGGTCGGCGTGGCCGAGGACCGGATCGTCGGCTCGCTCGACCTGGAGCGCGCGCTGGCCGAGGGCGTCAAGGCGTACGAGCCCGGTCTGCTCGCCAAGGCGCACCGCGGCGTGCTCTACATCGACGAGGTCAACCTGCTCCAGGACCACGTGGTGGACCTGCTGCTGGACGCCGCCGCGATGGGCCGCTCGTACGTCGAGCGCGAGGGTGTGTCGGTGCGGCACGCGGCCCGGTTCCTGCTGGTCGGCACGATGAACCCGGAGGAGGGCGAGCTGCGGCCGCAGCTGCTCGACCGGTTCGGCCTGACCGTCGAGATCGCCGCCACCCGGGACCCGGCCGAGCGCGCCGAGGTGGTGCGGCGGCGGCTCGCGTACGACGCGGACCCGGCCGGCTTCGCCGCGCGGTTCGCCGAGGACGAGCGGACGCTCGCCGAACGCATCACGGCCGCACGGGAGTTGCTGCCCAAGGTCGAGCTGACCGAGGTGGCGCTGCGTCAGATCACCGCCGTCTGCGCCGCGTTCGAGGTGGACGGCCTGCGCGCGGACATCGTGATGGCCCGCACCGCCGTCGCGCTCGCCGCCTGGGACGGCCGCACCGAGGTGCAGGAGGAGGACGTCCGCCAGGCCGCCAGGCTGGCCCTGCCGCACCGGCGCCGCCGCAACCCCTTCGACGCGCCGGGGCTGGACGAGGAGCAGCTGGAGCGCACGCTGGAGGAGCACGCGCAGCAGGACGACCCCGAGCCCGACCCGGAGCCCGAGGGTGACGGAGGCGGCGACGGCGGCGACCAGGGACCCGACGGGGACGGCGACGGCCCCGGCGACGGCGGCGGCCCGAACGGCGGCGGCGCTCCCGAGCCGTCCGACGGCGGCGCCCCGGAGGCGACCACCGCGGACACCGACGCCACCGGCGACCAGCCGCAGCAGCCCGTCCCGGCCCAACACCCAGCCCCCGCGCGGGAGTCGGCGCCGGTCGCGGCCGGGGACCCGTACCGGACCAGGCTGTTCACCGTCCGCGGCACCGGCCACGGCGCCCAGGGCCGCCGCTCCCCCGCCGAGACCACCGGCGGACACACCATCCGCTCCCGCCGCCCGCAGGGCGCGCTCGGCCGGCTGCACCTGACCGCGACCCTGCAGGCCGCCGCGCCGCACCAGGTGGCGCGCGGGCGCGGCGGCCGGGCGCTGGTGCTGCAGAAGGACGACTTCCGCGAACAGGTCCGCCAGGGACGGGAGTCCAACCTGGTGCTGTTCGTCGTCGACGCCTCCGGCTCGATGGCCGCCCGGCAGCGGATGACCGCCGTCAAGGGCGCAGTGCTGTCCCTGCTGATGGACGCCTACCAGCGGCGCGACAAGATCGGCATGATCACCTTCCGCGGCGCCGGCGCCGAGCTGGCGCTGCCGCCCACCTCCTCGGTCGAGGTCGGAGCGGCCCGGCTGGAGTCGCTGCCCACCGGCGGGCGGACCCCGCTGGCCGAGGGCCTGCTGCGCGCCCACGAGGTGCTGCGGGTCGAGCGGCTGCGCGACCCGAACCGGCGCCCGCTGCTGGTCGTGGTGACCGACGGCCGGGCCACCGGCGGCCGGGACGCGCTCGCCCGCTCCCAGCGCGCGGCCGCGCTGTTCGCGGCGCAGGGCACCGCGAGCGTGGTGCTGGACTGCGAGTCCGGCCCGGTCCGGCTCGGCCTGGCCCACACCCTGGCCGGCCTGCTCGGCGGCACCTCCGTCAGCCTGGACGAGCTGCGCGCCGAGGGCGTCGCCTCGCTCGTCCGTGAGAACCGTCCCGCGGCCGGCCGCGGCGACGTCCGTGCGACCACTATCCGAAAGGCGGCCTGACCCATGCCCAAGGGCGTCCCCGAGAGCGTTCCCGACGACGGCCTGACCACCCGGCAGCGCCGTACGCAGCCGATCACCGCCGTGCACACCGGCCCCGGCAAGGGCAAGTCCACGGCCGCGTTCGGCATGGCGCTGCGGGCCTGGAACCAGGGCTGGCCGGTCGGGGTGTTCCAGTTCGTGAAGTCCGCCAAGTGGAAGGTCGGCGAGGAGAACGCGCTGCGCGTGCTCGGCGCCTCCGGCGAGGGCGGCACGGTCGACTGGCACAAGATGGGCTCCGGCTGGTCCTGGATCCAGCGCACCGCCGAGCAGGAGATGACCAGCGAGGAAGCCGCCAAGGAGGGCTGGGAGCAGGTCAAGCGCGACCTCGCCGCCGAGACCTACCGCTTCTACGTGCTCGACGAGTTCACCTACCCGATGCACTGGGGGTGGATCGACGCGGACGAGGTGGTGGCCGTGCTCAAGGACCGCCCGGGCAGCCAGCACGTCGTGATCACCGGCCGGTACGCGCCCGAGGCGCTGACCGGCTTCGCCGACCTGGTCACCGAGATGACCAAGGTCAAGCACCCCATGGACGCCGGCCGCAAGGGCCAGCGCGGTATCGAGTGGTAGAGCGAGCGGCAGACCGTTGAGCACCATCTCCAGCACCGCGGCGCGCACCGCGGCCGCCCGCACCGCCGTCCCCCGGCTCGTCATCGCCGCGCCCTCCTCCGGCGCCGGCAAGACCACCGTCGCCACCGGCCTGATCGCGGCGCTCGCCGCGCGCGGGCTGGCGGTGTCACCGCACAAGGTCGGCCCGGACTACATCGACCCGGGCTACCACGCGCTCGCCGCCGGGCGCCCGGGCCGCAACCTGGACGCCTTCATGTGCGGCCCCGAGCGGATCGCCCCGCTGTTCCTGCACGGCGCGGCCGGGGCGGACGTCGCGGTGGTCGAGGGCGTCATGGGCCTGTTCGACGGGGCTTCCGGGCGCGGGGAACTGGCGTCCACGGCGCACGTCGCCAAGCTGCTGCGGGCGCCGGTGGTCCTGGTGGTCGACGGCTCCTCGCAGTCCCGCTCGGTGGCCGCGCTGGTGCACGGCTTCGCCTCCTGGGACCCGGAGGTGCGGCTCGCCGGGGTGATCCTCAACCGGGTCGCCTCCGACCGGCACGAGCAGCTGCTGCGCGAGGCCCTGGAGGAGGGGTCCGGCGTGCCGGTGCTGGGGGCGCTGCGCCGCTCGGCCGCGGTCGCCACGCCGTCCCGCCACCTCGGGCTGATCCCGGCGGTGGAGCGCTCGGCGGAGGCGCTGAAGGCGGTCGCCGACATGGGCGACCTGGTCGCCTCCTCCGTCGACCTGGACGCCCTACTGGAACTCGCCCGCACGGCACCCGAGTTGAACGCCGAGCCGTGGGACCCGTCGGCCGAGGTCACCCCGGTCGCCGGACGGCCGCGGATCGCGGTGGCGGGCGGCGCCGCGTTCTCCTTCTCGTACGCGGAGAACGCCGAACTGCTCGGCGCGGCAGGGGCGGAGGTCGCCCCCTTCGACCCGCTGCACGCCTCGGAGCTGCCGGAGGGAACGGCCGGGCTGGTCATCGGCGGCGGCTTCCCCGAGCTGTACGTCCGGGAGTTGAGCGGGAACGCCGAACTGCGCTCGGCCATCGCCGCGTTCGCCGCCGCCGGCGGGCCGGTCGCCGCCGAATGCGCCGGACTGCTGTACCTGGGGCGGGAGTTGGACGGCCTGCCGATGTGCGGGGTACTGGACACCGACGCCCGGATGACCGAACGCCTCACCCTCGGCTACCGGGAGGCCGTCGCCCTGCACGACTCGCCGCTCGCCCCGGCCGGCACCCGGCTGCGCGGACACGAGTTCCACCGCACGGTCTGCGAACCGGGCGCCGGCGAACACCCCGCCTGGGGCTGGCGCCTGCCGACCGGCGCGCACACCGAGGGCTTCGCCGCGGGCAACGTCCACGCCTCGTACCTGCACCTGCACTGGGCGGGGGCGCCGGGCCTGGCCGCCACCTTCACGGCCGCGGCGGCGGCGTACGACGGCGGCGCTTCGTAGGATGCCCGCATGCATGTGATCGTCCTCAACGGAGGCTCCAGCTCCGGCAAGTCGAGCATCGCCCGGCGCTTGCAGGAACGGCTGCCGCAGCCGTGGCTGCACCTTGGCGCGGACACCATGGTCGACGCGCTGCCACCGTGGCTGCTCGGCGGCGCCGAGGGCATCGGCGGCCTGACCGACGGGGACGGCACGGTCGAGGTCGGACCGGCCTTCGCCGAACTGGACGCCGCCTGGACGGCCGGGGTGGCCGCGATGGCCCGGGCCGGCGCCCGGATCGTGGTGGACGAGGTCTTCCTCGGCACCACCGCCTCGCAGGCCCGCTGGCGCGCGGCACTGGACGGCCTGGACGTGCTCTGGGTCGGCGTGCGCTGCGACCCGGCGGTGGCCGCCGCCCGGGAGGCCGCGCGCGGCGACCGGGTCGCCGGGATGGCCGCCGCGCAGGCGGAGGCGGTGCACCAGGGGGTCGTGTACGACCTGGTCGTCGACACCTCGCGGGCCTCGGTGGACGACTGCGCCGACGCGGTCCTCGCGCGCCTGGCCGCGACCCGATGAGCCCCGCGCGGGCGGCCGGTTGCGGTTGACTGTCCGGGGACATCCCCTTCCGACCCCTTGTGACGGAGGCACGCCCATGGCCAGGCAGTACGAGTACACCGCCGAGATCGTCTGGACCGGCAACCGGGGCACCGGCACCAGCGACTACCGCGCCTACGCCCGCGACGTCGAGGTGTCCGCCGAGGGCCTGCCGGACATCCCCGGCTCCGCCGACCCCGCCTTCCGCGGCGACCCGGCCCGTTGGAACCCGGAACAGCTGCTGCTGGTCTCGCTCTCCCAGTGCCACCTGCTGTCGTACCTGCACCAGTGCGCCGTCAACGGCGTCGTGGTGACCTCGTACGTCGACCGCCCGGCCGGCACCATGCCGGTGACCCCGGAGGGCGTGCGCTTCACCTCGGTGGTGCTGCACCCTCGGGTCGAGGTCGCCGAGCCGGGGATGGTGGAGCAGGCGCTCGCCCTGCACGCGGCGGCGAACCGGGGCTGTTTCATCGCCAACTCGGTGAACTTCCCGGTGCGCCACGAGGCCGAGGTGACGGTGGGAGTCGCGAGCTGACGGGCGCGGCGAGGCCGCGGGCCCGTCTTCGAACCCCCGGCGTCGCCCCGCAGGCGGGGGCTCGAAGACGGGCCCTAGAACTTCTCGTCCAGCAGCGCGGCCAGGTAGCGCGCCACCTCCGCGCGCAGTTCCTCCGGCATCGGGACGTACCGATGGCCGCTGCCGGCGGTCGCGTTGAACAGCAGGCCGTCGCACCAGCGGATCAGTCGGCGGGCGTCGGCCGTCGGGTCGGTGGAGCCGGCCCGGGCGAGCAGGACGGCGGCGAGTTCGGCGAAGCGCGCGCCCAAGCGGTCGTAGACGGCGCGCAGTTCGGGCCGGCGGGTGGCTTCCAGGGCGAGTTCCAGGCGGGCCAGGGTGAGCCTGCGGCCGGTGGTGAGGGCTTGGAAGAGCGCCTCGGCGCCGACCTCGGCCAGCAGGTCGCGGGCCGGGACGGCGGGCGGGGGCCCCTCGGTGAAGACGGGGTGGTCGGCGGTCTCCCGCTCGACGATCCGGGTGAGAACGAGTTCGAGCAGGGCTGCCCTGGTCCGGGCGAGGTTGGAGGTGGAGCCGGCGGGCAGGCCGGAGGCCTCGTCCACGGCGCGGTGGGTCAGCCCGCGCAGGCCGGTGTCGGCGATCAGGTCGATGGCGGCGTCGGCGATCAGGGTCGGGCGCGGGGGTGTCATGGATCCGATCATCGCCTTTCCGCTGGGACCGCCCCAGCTCACTACAGCCGTAGTTTACGCCCCACTACACATGTAGTACGGTGCTGGGGCAGTCGCCACTACAGCCGTAGTGCGACGAGAGGAGCTCCCATGAACCGGCAGCAGGCGATCGTCATCGGCGGCGGCATCGGCGGACTCACCGCAGCCCTCGCCCTCCACCGGCGGGGCGTCCCCGTCACCGTCCACGAGCGCGCCACCTCACTCGAACCCGTCGGCGCCGGACTCGCCCTCGCCCCCAACGCCCTGCGCGCCCTCGACCGGCTCGGCATCGGCGGACGCCTGCGCGCCCTCGCCACCCCGCACCCCGCGGTCGGCCTGCGCCACCCCTCCGGCCGCTGGCTCGTCCGTACCGACACCGCCGCCTTCGAGGCCCACTTCGGCGACACCATCGCCGCCGTCGCCCGCGCCGACGTCATCGCCGCCCTGGTCGACGCCCTCCCGGACGGCACCGTCCGCACCGACTCGCCCGCCGCACTCGTCACCCCGGGGAACGCCACCGAGCCCGCCGTCGTCCGGACCGCGGCCGGGGAGCAGCCCGCCGACCTGGTCGTCGCCGCCGACGGCATCCGCTCCGCCACCCGCGAGCTGCTCTTCCCCCGGCACCCCGGCCCCCGCTACAGCGGCTTCACCACCTGGCGCACCATCGTCACCCCCGACCGGCCGCCGGCCGCCGCCGGGGAGATCTGGGGCCCCGGGCGGATCGCCGGGATCATCCCGCTCGCCGACCGCCGGGCCTACCTCTACGGCGCCGCCCTCGCCCCCGCCGGCGCCCGGGCCGCCGACGGCGGCGAGAAGGCCGAACTCCTGCGCCAGTACGGCACCTGGTGCGCGCCCCTCCCCCAGCTGCTCGCCCTCGCCGAGCCCGAACGCGTCCTGCGCCACGACGTCTGGGACCTCGCCGACCCCCTGCCCGCCCACCACCACGGCCGGGTCGCCCTCCTCGGCGACGCCGCCCACGCGATGTGCCCCTTCCAGGGCCAGGGCGCCTGCCAGGCGATCGAGGACGCCGTCGTCCTCGCCTCCCTGCTCACCCCCACCGCGGACCTCGCCGCCCCGCTCCCCGCCTACACCGCCGCCCGGCTCCCCCGCACCACCGCCGTCGTCACCGGCTCCCGCCGCATCGGCAGCCTCATCGCCCTCCGCTCCCCCGCCGCCACCCTCCTGCGCACCACCGCCCTGACCCTCGCCGGCCTCCTCCCCGCCCGCACCCTGCTCGGCCTCTCGGCCGACACCTACGACTGGCAGCCCCCGGCCCTGCCCGGCCCGGCCTGACGCGGCCAGGGACGGCCTACCCGCCGTTGCCGAACGTTCCGTTGCCGAAGGTGCCGTGCCGGGGGTCGGCGCGGTGGCAGGTGGCGCAGCGCACCCGGGTGTAGATGGCCACCGGGCCCATGAAGACGTCCTCCCGGCCGTCGGCCGGGGACTCGGAGGCGGCGGGCCCGCCGCAGTCCAGGCACCTGCGGTACGGGCGGGCGGCGACCGAGCAGGCGCGGCAGAGCAGGTCGGTGGGGTGCTCGGCGTGGACCACCACGGGCTGGGGGCCGCCGTCGAGCAGGTGGTCGCACCACGTCCAGGACTCGTCGGCCTCGGCGGCCAGCATCCTGGCCCGGGTCTCCCGCTGCCAGCGGGCGGCCCGGTGCAGCGGGACGGTCACCGGCGGGCCCCAGCCGGCGGCGGTGAGCCACTGGGCGCCCTCCGCGCCGGCCGCCCGCAGCTGGTCGTCGACGGCGATGTCCCTGGGGGTCCTGTCCTTCATCGGGCCTCTCCTCCGGTGCGGTTCCGCAGGTCCGCGGATGCGGTTCCGCCGGGGTCAACGCGAGCGGGCCGCCGGCGGACACGCCCGCCCGCCCGGCGGCCCGCACCGCGGTGCCCGTACGACCGACCGGAGGCCCGCCGGGGTCGACGGCCCGCCGCTCAGCCGAGGAGCGACTCGGTGTCGCCCTGCGCGATGAGCAGCTTGCGCAGCAGGCCGTCGAGCTGGGCGCGCTCGTCCTCGTCGAGCACGGAGAGGATGCGCGCCTCGTTGCTGACGTGGCCCTCCAGGGCGCCGTCGATCAGGTCCTTGCCCGCCGGGGTGAGGCGGATCAGGACGGCGCGGCGGTCGTCCGGGCAGGGGTTGCGCTCGACCAGGCCCTTGGCGGAGAGGCGGTCGACCCGGTTGGTGATGGCCCCGGAGGTGACCATGGCCGACTTGAGGAGGGCGCGGGCGTTCAGCTCGTAGGGCTCGCCGGAGCGGCGCAGGGTGGCCAGGACGTCGAACTCGGAGGAGTCCAGGCCGCAGGTGCCGAAGTACTCGCGCAGGGCGTTGTCGACCCGGACGTTGAGCCGCCGCAGCCGGCCGATCAGGGCCATCGGCTCGGGGTTCAGGTCGGGACGGGCGTTGGCCCACTGCTCGACGATGTCGTCGACGGTGTCGCGCTGCTGCATGGTCTGCCGCCTTCCTGGATCCGTTTCACGGGGTCCGTTCCACGGGGGTCCGTCTCGGAGGACCCCCGCCTGAATATCTTAACCTTCACATACTTGACGCTCACCTACTTGGGGGCGTAGAACTTATCTCAACGTTCAGATAATCAACGTTGAGGGGATCGCCGTCATGGACCGCAAGCGCGCAGGAATCGCCGCCACCGCAGCACTGGCCCCGGCCATGTGGGGGACGACCTACCTGGTCACCACCCAGCTGCTGCCCGAGGGCCGCCCGCTGCTGCTCGCCGCACTCCGCGCCCTGCCCGCCGGCCTGCTCCTGCTGGCGATCGGCCGCAAGCTGCCCAAGGGACGCTGGTGGGGCCGATCAGCGGTCCTCGGGATGCTCAACATCGGGCTGTTCTTCCCGCTGATGTTCGTCGGCGCCTACCGCCTGCCCGGCGGGGTCGCGGCCACCATCGGCGCGATCCAGCCGCTGCTCGTCGCCGGGTTCTCGATCGGCGTGCTCGGCGTCCGGCCCGGCCGGCGCACCCTGATCGCCGGACTGGTCGGAGTCGGCGGAGTCGCCCTCCTGGTCCTCAAGTCCGGTGCGCGACTGGACGGCATCGGACTCGCCGCGATGGTCGTCGGCATCGCACTGATGGCCATGGGCACCGTCCTCACCCGCCGCTGGGGCCGCCCCGAGGGAGCCACCCTGGCCGACCTCACCGCCTGGCAGCTGCTCGCCGGCTCGGTCTTCCTGGTCCCGCTCGCGGCCGTCGTCGAGGGCGCGCCGCCCGCGCTGAGCGCCGCCAACCTGACCGGCTTCGCCTACCTCGGCCTCCTCAGCACCGCCCTCGGCTACGTCCTCTGGTTCCGCGGCATCGAGCACCTCGGCGCCGGCCCGGCCTCCTTCCTCGGCCTGGTCAACCCGGTCATCGCCACCCTCGGCGGCCTGATCGTCCTCGGCCAGACCCTCACCCCCTGGCAGGTCCTCGGCCTCCTCCTCGCCCTCGGCGCCCTCGTCGCCGGCCAGGCCCCCGCCCGCCGCACCCCGGCCCCCGCCCCCACTCCGCTCCCCACCCCCACCACCGCCGCCGAGCCCCGCGTCCCGGCCGCCACCCACTGACCACCCCGCGATCCCCCGGCCCGTGCCCCGCCGACCCCCTCGGCGGGGCACCGCCATGCCCGCGGGGGCACGGCGCAGCGGCCACGAGCTCAGGACGAAGCGACGGACACCGGGCCCCGACCGCGAGCAGCCCCCGAGCCCCGAGCCCCGGCCACCACCCACCGACCACCCCGCGATCCCCCGGCCCGTGCCCCGCCGACCCCGTCGGCGGGGCACAGCCATGCCCGCCGGGCCCGCACCACACAACCCGCACGGACGCCGGACCCCGGGGCCGTCAGCCGGTGGCGCGGATGTAGATGTCCGCGGCGCCGGGGAGGCCGCCGGGGATGGTGGCGACGTAGATGCGGCGGGCGGTGGGGGCGTGGGTGGGCGTGGGGGTGGGGGTCCAGGTGGGCGTGAGGGTGGGGAGGGGGGTCGGGGTGGTGACGGAGGGGTCGTCGTCGGGGGTGGGGGTGGGTGTGGGTTCGTCGTCGGGGTCCGCGTCGGGGTCCGCGTCCTCGGCGGGGACGGGCGTGTCCTCGGTGAGCGTGGGCGTGGGTGACGGCGTCGGTGACGGCGGCGACGGAGCTTCCGGGACGGACGCGGAGTCGGTGGGGAGGACCGTCGGGGTGGCGGGCGGCCCCTCGGGGAGTTCCGGGGCCTCGGCCGGCTCGTCGCCGCCGAGGGCGGCGACGAGGTCGGGCGGGAGGGGCGCGGCGGGGCCCGGGGAGGGCAGGTCGTAGGCGCTGAGGAAGTCGCCGACGCCCGGGGCCTTGCCGCCGCCGAGGCGGTAGTGGAGGTAGGCGACGGGAGCGCCGTCGGAGGTGTGGGTGTAGACGGCGCCGACCGGGACGTAGTACCGGCCGACGCCGGGGTGCTGGGAGGGGTGGAGTCCGGCCAGGCGTTCGGCGCGGTCGCGGTCGGTCTCGTGGCCGGTGCCGCCGACGGTGAGCGCGTTGACGCCGCGCACCACGAGGGCGGCGGCGACGGACACGCACAGCACCAGTCCGACGGCGACGGTGCGCCGCAGGACCGGGCGGCCGTGCAGGGCGGGCCAGGAGTCGGTCACCACGCGCTCGGGTGGGATGCCGTCCACGGTTGCTCGCTCCCCCTCGATCCGGACGTCGATCAGGACCTTCGATCAGGACGTCGCACTGTGCTCGACGTGGGACGGTAGCCGAGAGTTCCTCAGCCCAGGTAGGCGGGGGCCACGGCGGCCTTGGTGAGCGCCTGCGGGCTGCCCGAGCCGTCGGCGGGGACGGTCCACAGGTCGGCACCGTAGTCGCCGGGCAGGGCGTAGACGAGGGTGGCGTCGCCGGACCAGAGCGCCTGGTCGTCGATCTCGCGCTGTTCGGCGGTGGCCGTCTCGGTCATGGTGGCGAGGTCGAGGACGTACAGCCGCCAGGGCGAGTCGGCGGGCAGGCCGGGGACGCGCTTCTTGTAGGCGACGCGGGTGCCGTCCGGGGAGAGCGAGGGGCATTCGACGTTGTCGTGCAGGGCGGTGAGGGTGCGGGCGGTGAGGTCGCCGCGGACGAGGTGGGTCTGTCCGGCGCTGGCGACGGTGGCGTAGAAGGTGTTGTCGTCGGCGAAGGTGACACCCCAGACGTTGATGTCGTGGGCCTGGTAGGGGTGGCCGTCGAGGATGACCGCGAAGTCCTCGAGGTTCTCCCGGAGGTTCCAGTCGCGGACGTCGACGACGGAGGTGCGGGTGGAGAAGTTGCTGCCCGCGTACGAGTCGCCGCTGACGAAGACCGTCCAGGCGGCGAGGTGTCCGGACGGCGAGACCCGGGAGCGGGTGGGGATGCCGGCGGCGGGGAAGGAGCGCCGCTCGCGGAGGTGGTCGTCGAGGATGACGGCCCGGTAGGTGTCCTCGAGCGCGCCGTGCTGGGCCTGGAGGCAGATGCCGGTGCCGGCGGCGGCGTGGAAGCGCAGGCACTGGACGCCGGAGGCGGTGCGCGGGCCGTCGGGGTGGTCGGCGGGGACGGTGGTGATCTCGTCCCGGTGCGGGCCCCAGGCCATGTTGCGGAAGAGCAGTTGCCGGCCGCCGCTCGGCGCGTCGAGCGAGACGGCGCCGGATGCGACGGACGGCCCGCCGGGCTGGGCCTGGTCCCGGCGGGAGGTGCGGTCGGCCGCGTAGAGGACGGCTCCGGTGCCGACGGCGCCGAGCAGGAGGACGGCGACCAGCAGGATGATCATCCTGGTCCGGTTCGGCAGGTTCACGGGTTCTCCTCGACGACGACGGGTTCGGACGGGCGCAGCACCGCCGCCGCCCCGGCCACGCACAGCGCCAGCGCCCCCGCCGACCAGCCGAGCGCCGACGGGCCGCCGACCGCGCCCCACAGCGCCCCGAACGCCAGCGAGCAGGCGAACCGGGCCAGCGCCTGCCCGGTGCCGACCAGGGCGAGGCCGGCGCCGCGCTGCTCGGCCGGTACGGCGTCGGCGGTCGCGGCCGCGAGCACGCCGTCGGTGGCCGCGTAGAACGCGCCGTGCAGCACCAGGACGCAGACCGCCGCCGGCACCCCGCGCAGCGGCGAGAGCAGCACCCCGTAGGCGAGCAGCAGCACCCCGTGGCCGGCCAGGAAGAGCCGGTGGCGGCCGATCCGGTCGGCGAGCGCGCCGAGCGGGACGGCGAGCAGCAGGAAGGCGGCCGCGGTGCCCAGCGGCAGCAGCGGGAAGAGGCTGACGGACAGGCCCAGCCGGCGCTGGACGAGCAGGTAGAGGAAGGAGTCGCTGACGGTGGTGAGTCCGAGCAGTACGGCGCACGACGTCAGCCGGCGCAGTCCGGGCAGGCGCAGCAGGGTGAGGCTGTCGCGCAGCGAGGGGGCGGGAGTTGACGGATCGTCAGCCTGCTGCCGGTTCGGCACGAACAGCAGCAGGATCAGCACGCCCAGTACCGCGACGCACGAGCTGACCGTGAACACCGCGTCGTAGCCGTGCCGTTCGCCGCCGTCGGCGAGCATCTGGCCGCCGGCCAGCCGCAGCACCAGGAAGGCGGTGAGCGGGCCGATCAGGGCGCCGGCCGTGTCCATCGCCCGGTGGACGCCGAACGCCCTTCCCCGGTTGGCGGGTTCGGTGGCGAGCGAGATCATCGCGTCCCGGGGCGCGGTGCGCAGGCCCTTGCCGGTGCGGTCGACGGCGATCACCGCGCCGATCAGCGGCACGGTGTGGACGATCAGCAGCAGCGGCCGGCAGAGCGCGGAGAGCCCGTACCCGAGGGCCGCGACGGCCTTGTGGCGGGCGGCGCCGTCGCGGCCGCGCCGGTCGGCGAGGTGGCCGCCGGCCAGGCGGACGAGGGCGCTGAAGCCGTTCTGGATGCCGTCGAGCAGGCCGAAGCCGAGCGGGGAGAGGCCGAGCCCGGTGAGCAGGTAGAGGGGGAGGACGGCGGTGACCATCTCGGAGGAGATGTCGGTGACCATGCTGACGGTGCCGAGGGCGAGCACCGTCCCGGGGACGGCACCCCGCCGGAGCGGGCCGGCCGAGGGTGCGACGGGCGCCTTCGAGCCCCGGGAGTCCGCGACGTACACGGGCGTCAGTTCCAGATGCCGGTGATGTCGGTGGCGCCGGCCGAGTTGCCCGCGTGGGCGTTGACCCCGGCCAGGTCCTCCAGGGTGTGCAGCACGTCGTAGTGGTTGTAGGTGGTGGCGGTGGAGCTGCCCGGGGCGACGTGGGCGCCGTAGACGAGGGTCGGGATGCGGTTGCCGGCCAGCCGGTTGTCCTCGTCGAAGGTGACGACGAGCAGGCTGTTGTTGTTCTTGGCCCACTGCGCGTACGCGTCCAGGTTGTTCCGCAGCCAGGAGTCCCCGGTGCCGACGGAGCAGTCGTGCATGTCGTCGCAGAGGTCCGGGATGACGAAGGAGACCTTGGGCAGGGTGCTGAAGTCGGCCGGGAAGGCGTCCATGCCGAAGGCGCTGTCGGTGGGCACGTTGCCGAAGCCGAACCACGGGTTGTGCTTCTGCGCGTAGGAGTCGACGCGGCAGTCGGTGGCGCCCTGGGCGGGCAGGCCCTCGTTGTAGCTGGCCCAGGTCTGGCCGGAGGCGAGCAGTTCGGAGGCCAGGTTGGGCTCCTGGAGGGCGCCGACGTCCACGCAGCCGTCGTCGACGATGCCCTGCGCGCTGCCGGAGAACAGCATGTAGTAGTTGGGCTGGCTGGGATGGGTCAGCCCGTAGGACTGGGTCAGCCGCGCGCCGCCGGCCGCCAGGGTGCCGTTGATGTACGGGGCACTGCCGCTGCCGATGATCTGCTTGTAGGCGTGGTTCTCCAGCACGACGACCACCACATGGTCCGGCGAGGGCAGACCGGCGGCCGTGCCGGCGGCGGCGGCGCTGCCGCCCGCGGCCCACAGGCCGAGCGAGCCGGCGACCAGGCCGAGGCCGGCGGCGAGGGCGGTCAGCGGGCGCCGGACGCGACGGCGGGCGGGACGGTGGTCAGGGCCCGCGGTGCCGGTCGGGACGGACGAGGATGCGGGGGCGCCGGGGGTACGCGGTCGCGTGATGGCCATGGGGTCCTCCGGGTGTCGGGGCTGCCGGGGCAGGAGCGCCGCAAACAGTAGGAGCGGAGCGGTGTCGTGTACCGCACAAGGCAAGTGAAGAACAGGCGAACAGCTGCCGCGCGCGGACCATCCGGTTCGTGGACGAGCGCCGTTCCGGATCGTGGACATGCGGCGTTCCGGCCGGGCCGGTCCCGGCGGCGTCCCGGCGGCGTCCCGGCGGCGTCCCGGCGGCGTCCCGGCGGCGGACGTCATAGAGACCGCGATTGACCCCCTCCGGCCGCCCGTGGTGGGATCGCGGAGGCCCGCTGCCGGGGGCCGGGAACGGCAAGGAGTGCGGTACGTGATCGGACTGGTCGCCATCGACGGGCCGGGCCGTCCGCTCGCCGACGACCTGCACGCCCGCTGGCCGGAGAGCAGCCATGTCCACTGGGCCTCCCGCGGCAACTGCTCCCAGCCGCCCGACGTCCTGCACTTCGCGCTCCACCGCTACCCGGCCGTGGTCGCCTTCGCCTCCCTCCCGGACCTCGTCTCCCTGCTGACCGGCGGCCTGGTCGACCTCCCGCGCGGCACGGCCCTGCTCTGCGTGGACCCGCGGCGGCGCTGGGTGATCCCGGTGGCCGGCGGGGAGGCCGCCGAGGAACTGTCCCTGGAGGTGGCGGCCGCCCTCGGCGTCACCCCGGTGCCCACCGGGGCCGGGCCGCACTCGTCGAACGTGCCGCCGGTGCCGTCTGTGCCGTCTGTGCCGCCCGCGGACGCCCCGGTCCTGCGGATCACCGACCAGGACGACCCGGGCGACGGAGACCTGCTCGTGCTCCCCCGCACCCTCGTCGTCGGGATCGGCGCCACCGCCGGTGCCGACCGGACCGAGGCGATGCGGCTGCTGACCGCCACCCTCGCGGAGACCGGACTGGCCCTCGACGCGGTGGCCCGGCTGGCCACGGTGGCGGGCAAGGCGGACCACCCGGCGGTGCGCTGGGCCGCGTACTGCCTCGGCGGGGTGCCGGTGGACGAGCACCCGGCGCAGGACCTGGCGGGCCTGCCGGTGCCGAACCCGTCCGCCCGGGTCGGGGCGGCCGTCGGCACCGCGAGCGTCGCCGAGGCGGCCGCGCTGGCGAGTGCGCCGGGCGGGCGGCTCGTGGTCGCCAAGCGGAAGTCCGCGACGGCGACGGTGGCGGTCGCCCGGGCCGCCGTCCCCGGGCGGCTCGCGCTGGTCGACCTCGGGGACGACGGGACCGACCGGACCGGCGGGCCCAACGGGATCCACGGGCCCGACCGGCTGCCCGAGGGCGTGCTCGCCGAGCTGCGGCGCGCCTCGGCCGTGGTGGGGACGCCCGAGGCGCTGGCGGCGGTCGAAGCCGTCGAGGCGGCGACCGGAGCGCTCCGGCCGACCACCAGGCGGATCGCCGTGGACGCGGCCGCCGCAACGGCGACGGACGGCTCCGGGACACCGGTCGACCCGGCCGGCGCCGCCGTACGGCTGGCCACCCACGGGCACGGCGTCGCGCTGGTCACCCTCGGCGACGACGGCGCCGGGCTGGCCGTGCCGCCCGGCCCGTACGAGGTCCACCGCGTGCCAGCCCCGGCCGGGCCACTCGGACCGCCCGGACCGCGCACCCCACCCGGACAGCCCGCCGCACCCGCCCCCGCGCACCACCCAGGAGACCCCGCGTGACCGCCCCCGAACCCGACCTGCGCCACCACGGCGACGCCGAGGTCCGCGCCGACGGGCTCGGCCTGGTCGACCTCGCCGTCAACGTCCGCACCGGCACGCCCCCGGCCTGGCTGCGCGAGCGCCTCGCGGCCACCCTCGCCGACCTGGCCGCCTACCCCGACCAGACCACCGCCCGCGCCGCCGTGGCCGCCCGGCACGCCCGCCCGGTCGACGAGGTGCTGCTCACCTCGGGCGCGGCGGAGGCCTTCGTCCTGCTGGCCCGCGTGGCGACGGCCCGTCACATCGCCGTGGTCCACCCGCAGTTCACCGAACCGGAGGCGGCGCTCCGGGACGCCGGGCACCGGGTGCACCGGGTGCTGCTCTCCCCCGAGGACGGGTTCCGGCTCGGCTCCGTCCCCGAGGAGGCGGACCTGGTCGTCCTCGGCAACCCGACCAACCCGACCTCCGTCCTGCACCCCGCCGCGGCCGTCTCCGCGCTCGCCCGGCCGGGCCGGACCCTGGTGGTGGACGAGGCGTTCATGGACACCGTGCCGGGCGAGCGGGAGTCCCTCGCCTCGGTACGGGACCTGCCCGGCCGGGTCGTCGTCCTGCGCAGCCTCACCAAGACCTGGGGGCTGGCCGGGCTGCGCATCGGCTACGTGCTCGGGCCCGCGCCGCTGATCGCCGAACTCGCCGCCGCCCAGCCGCTCTGGCCGGTATCCACCCCGGCGCTGGCCGCCGCCGAGGCCTGCAGCACCCCGGCGGCCCTCGCCGAGGCGGAGCAGGCCGCCGCCGAACTCACCCGTTGGCGACGGTACTTGGTGCAGGGGCTGGCCGCCTTCCGGTCGGTCCGGCTGTACGGCGAGCCGGCCGCCTCCTTCGTCCTGATCCGGCTGCCGGAGGCGGCCGCCGTCCGGACCCGGCTGCGCGAGCACGGCTTCGCCGTCCGGCGCGGGGACACCTTCCCGGGGCTGGGCGGGGAATGGCTGCGGATCGCCGTCCGGGACGAGGAGACCACCGACCGCTTCCTCAAGGCCCTGGCGGCCGTACTCGGCCCTTGAGTCCTCGCTCCGCCCCTGAGTCCTCGCTCCGCCCTTGAGGCCGCGCCAACCCTCCAGGTCGCGCTCAGTCCAGCCTGAGCCCGTCGCCCGTCCGGATCGGCCCGGGCGCCAGCACCCGCGCGTACACCCCCGCGCAGGGCAGCTCGGGCATGCCGTCCAGCGGGACCAGTCGGTTCCGCTCGGCCGGGATGCGCAGGGCCTCCGTACGGCGGGACAGCGGGCCGTGCCGCAGGGTGGGGACGGCGCAGCGCGGCGTGGGCGCCAGGACGCGCAGGCGCAGCGTCGGCCCGATGGCCAACTCCCGCCCCACCCAGGCGTTCTCGACGAAGCCATCGCCCTCGGTGCGGATCACCAGGTTCGGCCGGTAGCGCTCGGCGGCGGAGCCGGTGGCCTCCAGGGTGGACGTGGTGATCAGGTGCAGCGGGGCGAAGTCGAAGAACCCGCCGTCGGGCGCCGCGCGGCCCAACTCACTGACCGTGAAGGACACTTCCGCCGCGATGCCGCGTGCCAGCACCTCCTCCGGCACGGCCCGCTCGACCGTCGCTCCGGGCGGGCGCTCGGCCACCAGCGCGACCTTGCGGCCGAGCGCCTCGGACAGCTCCGCCTCGTCGGCGGCACGCCCGTCCGGGCCGGTGATCGCCACCCCGCCGTCCGCCCCGGTGGACGCCGCGTACCCCAGCAGGCCGGACCAGAGCCGGGGGTGCTTGGCGCTGGCCACCCGCCCGGTCACCAGGTCGAGCAGCGCCCGCTCCCGGTCCCCGGCCAGGCCGCGCCCGGTCACCTCGGCCCCGTCCAGCTCCTCCCCCAGCAGGGACTTCACCGGGTAGCGCCGCAGCCGCTCGACCCTGCCGACGCCCGTACCCGAACCCCCGGCTCTCACTCCCCCTCCTCCGCCCACTCCCGCAGGGCCTGGAAGTGCACCTCCCGCAGCCCGAACCGGGGATCGACCCAGAGCGCCACGGCCGGCCCCGGATGGTTCGCCTCGATCCACTCGATGTCCTGCGGGCCGAGCTCGTCGTCCACCCAGACGAACGGCCGGCCGTCCGCCCAGGCGACCAGGTCCCGGGTCTTCCAGTGCAGCCCGTCCGGGTCCACGCCGAAGACCTCCGTCCAGCGGATGTACGGGAGTTCGGGCAGCCCGAGGGGCGGGGCGATGAAGGTGTTCGCCTCGTCCATCCAGGTGGTCGCCCACACCAACTCGTACGGCAGCGCCAGCAGTTCCGGCCCGTGCGCCGGGTTCAGCCACACCCGCAGCGGCTCCACCTGCTCGCGCGGCCGCGGCGCGTGGCGGGCCACCCACGACTCGGGGAGCATCCGGTGCGTCCGGTAGCCCTCCGGGCAGCGGGTGTCGGGCGCGGCGTAGGGGTTCAGCGGCCCGTCCACGTCCAGCAGGAGCAGCGGCCGCCCGGTCACGCGGCGGCCGCCCAGTCCCGCAGGGTCGCGAAGTCGTCGGCCAGCAGGCCTATTCGGGGGTTGACGTGCAGGGTGAGCGCCGGCCCCGGATGGTTCTCCGCGATCCACTCGGCGTCCCGCGGGCCGAGCTCGTCGTCCAGCCAGACGAACGGGCGGCCGTCCGCCCAGGCGACCACGTCGCGGGTCTTCCAGTGCAGCCCGTCCGGGTCCTCGGCGAACATCTCCGTCCAGCGGATGTACGGCAGTTCGGGCAGGCCGATGTTCGGCCCGATGTGGGTGTTCGCCTCGCTCATCCACCCGGTGGCCCACACCAACTCGTACGGCAGCGCCAGCAGTTCCGGCCCGTGCGCCGGGTTCAGCCACACCCGCAGCGGCTTCACCCGGCCGACCGGGCGCTTCGCGTGCTTCGCGCGCGAAGCGCGCGGCGCCAGCCTGGCCTGCGCAGCCGCCTGACGCTCCTGCTTCGCGACCCACCAGGTGGGCAGCAGGCGGTGGGTGGTGTAGCCGTCCGGCCGCCGCTTCGGCGCGGCGAAGGGGTTGAGTGGTCCGTCCACGTCGAGGAGGAGCAGGGGCTGCTGGGTCATGCCATGAATTCTCGGTCCGGCGGGTGAGGTTGACCAGCGATTTGCGGGTCACGATCGGGGGTCCGCCGCCCGGTCCCGCCCGGCCACCCGGCCCCGCCCGGCCACCCGACCCCACCCGGCCTCGCCGCTCACGGCCGCGTCCACAGGTTGCGGGCGGCCAGCAGCGGGAGCACCCCCTCACCGAACCAGTACGCCTCCTCCAGGTGCGGCATCCCGCTCAGCACGAACTCGTCGACGCCCAGCCCGTGGTACTCGCAGATCAGGTCCGCGACCTCCCGGTGGCTGCCCACCAGCGCCGTCCCGGCGCCGCCGCGCAGCAGGCCGATGCCGGCCCACAGTCCGGGGTACACCTCCAGCCGCTGCGCCGAGCCGCCGTGCAGCGCGAGCATCCGCCGCTGCCCCTCCGACTCGCTCTCGGCGAGCGCCCGTTGGGTCTCCCGCACCCGGCGCGGGTCCATCCCGGCGAGCAGCCGCTCGGTCTCCGCCCAGGCCTGCGCGGCGGTGTCCCGGGTGATCACGTGCAGCCGGATCCCGAACCGTACGGTCCTGCCCCGCTCGGCCGCGAGTCCGCGGATCCAATCGATCTTCTCCCGTACCTGGGCCGGCGGTTCGCCCCAGGTCAGGTAGACGTCCGCGTGCCGCGCCGCGACGTCGCCGGCCGCCGGGGAGGAGCCGCCGAAGTACACCGTCGGCACCGGGTCCGGCAGCCGGTTCAACACCGCCCGCTCGACCCGCAGATGGGGCCCGTGGTGGTCGACCGTCTCGCCCGCCCAGAGCCGCCGGGTGATGTCGAGGAACTCCCCGGTCCGCGCGTACCGGGCGTCCTTGTCCAGGAAGTCCCCGTAGGCGCGCTGTTCGGCGGACTCCCCGCCGGTCACCACGTTGAGCAACAGCCGCCCGCCGGACTGCCGTTGGTAGGTCGCGGCCATCTGGGCCGCCAGCGTCGGGCTGATCTGGCCGGGGCGGAACGCCACCAGGTACTTCAGCCGCTCGGTCACCTGGCTCAGCATCGCCGTGGTCAGCCAGGCGTCCTCGCACCAGGCCCCGGTCGGCGTCAGCACACCCTCGAAGCCCAACTGCTCGGCGCTGCGGGCGATCTGCCCGAGGTACGCGACGCTCGGCGGCCGGTCCGTGCCGGCCGTGCCGGGCGTGGAGCCGTGCCCGCCGCCGACGATCTGCCGGCTGTCGCCGTTGGTGGGGAGGAACCAGTGGAAGGTGAGAGCCATGGACGGACACGCTCCTGCGGTCGGTGCTGCCTGCGGTCGGTGTTACGGAATCCACCGACGGCGACACCCGGCCGCGCACACCCGCACCAGGTCGACGTGCAGTCGACGCACGAGGAGGAGGCCCGGAGCGGTCATGGACCGATTCTCCGGGACTCCTCCACCGCGATCAAGACCTCCCGCCCGGCCCACGGGTGCCCCCGCCCCTCGGACGATCAGCCGGCCCGCGCCGGGAAAGCCCGCAGGCCCCTTCCCCGGCGGGGGGAGGGGCCTGCGGGCTTCGCACACACCAGGGGCGTCGGATCAGACCTGGCCGGCCTTCTCCAGGGCCTCGCAGCAGGTGTTGATCAGGAGGCGGGTGACGACGTAGGGGTCGACGTTGGCGTTCGGGCGACGGTCCTCGATGTAGCCCTTCTGCTCCACCTCGACCTGCCACGGGATGCGCACGGAGGCACCGCGGTTGGAAACGCCGTAGCTGTAGACGTTCCACGGGGCGGTCTCGTGCTTGCCGGTGAGGCGGGACTGGATGTCGTCACCGTACTGGCTGACGTGCTCCAGGACCTTCTCCTGGGAGGCGCCGAGCGACTCGCAGGCGGTGATGATGGCCTCGTAGCCCTCGCGCATCGCCTTGGTGGAGAAGTTGGTGTGGGCACCCGCGCCGTTCCAGTCGCCCCTGGCCGGCTTGGCGTCCAGGGTGGCGTCGATGCCGAACTCCTCGGCGGTGCGGTAGAGCAGGTAGCGGGCGATCCACATGTCGTCCGAGACGGTCAGCGCGTCGACCGGGCCGATCTGGAACTCCCACTGGCCGGGCATGACCTCGGCGTTGATGCCGCAGATGGCCAGGCCGGCGTCGAGGCAGCGGTCGAGGTGCAGCTCGACGATCTCGCGGCCGAAGACCTCCTCGGCACCGACACCGCAGTAGTAGCCGCCCTGCGGGGCCGGGAAGCCACCCTCCGGGAAGCCGAGCGGGCGGGAGCCCTTGAAGAAGGTGTACTCCTGCTCGATGCCGAAGATCGACTCCTGGGAGGCGTACTTCTCGGCGACCTCACGCAGCAGGGAGCGGGTGTTGGACTCGTGCGGGGTGCCGTCCGTCTCCAGGACCTCGCAGAGGACGAGGATGTTGTCGCCACCGCGGATCGGGTCCGGCGTGACCTTCACCGGCTCCAGCACGCGGTCCGAGGCGTGGCCCTCGGCCTGGTTGGTCGAGGAACCGTCGAAGCCCCAGGTGGGGATCTTGTCGGCGTTCGGCAGGACGCGAGTCTTGGAACGGAGCTTCGCGGTCGGCTTGGTGCCGTCGATCCAGATGTACTCGGCCTTGATTGCCACGACGTGTCCCTCGCATTGCTGGGTGGTGGGTGCCCGCGTAGCGTCGCAAGCCGCCGTTTCCCGGTTGTTCCTCTCATGTAACGCGCATGTGAACCAACCGTCCGCGTTGGCACGATCACGATGCGGGAGTGCCGGGGGTGGCACTCCCGCCCCGCAGGGTGACGCGGTCACCGACGGGCGTGCGCGGCCCGGCGGCGCCGGGTGGCCCACAGCGCGGCCGCTCCGCCCGCGACCAGGGCGGCGGCCCCGGCCGCCAGCGGGCCGGTGGCACTGCTGCCGCCGGTGCTGGCCAGCTTCTCCGGCTGCTTCTCCGGCTGCTTCTCCGCATGCGCCGTCTGCCCCGTCCCGGCCGGCGGGACGGCGGCGCGCGAGGTGGTGGTGTCGGCGGCCGGCTGGGCGGGGGGCGGGGTGCTCGGGCCGCCGGTGGCGGACGGGCCGGACGACGGCGCGGCGGGCTTCTCACAGCCGACCGACGCGACGGTGACCTTCCCGGTGACCTTGGCGACGTTCAGGTTGAGCGGGTTCACCTCCACCTGTACCTCCAGGGCCGAGGCGGCGGCGGTGGTCGAGGTGGTGGTCTTCTTGGAGAACTCGACCGAGACGCTGCCGATCAGCGGCACGTCCACCGTGGTGGGCCCGTACAGGCCGACGGTGACGGGCTTGCCGAGCACGGTCAGCTTGGCGGGCGCGACCACGTCCGCGGTCGGCTGCCCGTCGACCGGGCAGGTCGCCTCGGCGCTCATCGCCTCCAGGCCGAGCAGCGCGGTGGCCGGCAGGCCGGGGGCGTGCACGTCGGCGTTGACCAGCTTGACGGAGGCGGTGGCGCCCTTGGCGTCGACGCGGGTGACGGACTTGCCGATGTCGGCCTTGACCAGGGTGACCGGCCCCTGCTGGTCGATGCCGTCCACGTTCGCGGTGAGCACCGAGCCGTCGCGCTGCGCCGGCGACTCGACCTTGTTCAGCGCGATGTTCACCGGGACGTCCACCGCGTTGTTCAACAGCTTGACGTCCAGCGCGAGTTCGGCGGTGACGGCGCGGGCTTTGCCTACCGCGGCCGGGGCGGGCGCGGCCGAAGCGGCACCCGGCGCGGCCGAAGGGGCGGCCTGGACGGGCCCGACGGCGAGCGCCGTGAGCGCCGTGCTCACGACCACGACGGCTGCTGCGGAAACGATTCGGCGAGAAGACATGGCGGTACCCCCACACAGGATGAAACGATGAGCCGCCAGTCTTCTCGAACAATCAGTCACATGAGCAACACGGAACGTCATTTCACCCGTTGGAGTGAGATTGACGTTCCGAGCTGACTCGACTCTGCTAGGGCGTCCCAGGCCCGGCTACGGCAGCCGCCAGTCGACCGGCTGCGCCCCCTGCCGCACCAGCAGCTCGTTCGCCCGGCTGAACGGCCGCGAGCCGAAGAAGCCCCCGCTCGCCGAGTACGGGCTCGGGTGCGCCGACTCGATCGCCGGGATGTCCCCGAGCAACGGCCGCAGGTTACGGGCGTCGCGCCCCCACAGGATCGCCACCAGCGGGCCGCCGCGCGCCGCCAGCGCCCGGATCGCCTGCTCGGTGACCTCCTCCCAGCCCTTGCCCCGGTGGGCGGCGGGCTTGCGCGGCGCGGTGGTCAGCGCGCGGTTGAGCAGCAGCACGCCCTGCCGCGTCCACGGGGTGAGGTCCCCGTTGGACGGCTGCGGCAGGCCGAGGTCGGTGCCGTACTCCTGGAAGATGTTGATCAGGCTCGCCGGGATCGGGCGCACCTCCGGCCCCACCGAGAAGCTGAGCCCCACGGCGTGGCCGGGGGTCGGGTACGGGTCCTGCCCGACGATCAGCACCCGCACGTCGGCGAGGGGCTGCTGGAAGGCCCGCAGCACGTTCGGGCCGGACGGCAGGTAGGTGCGGCCTGCGGCCAGTTCGGCGCGCAGGAAGTCGCCCATCGCGGCGACCCGTCCGGCGACGGGTTCCAGGGCGGTGGCCCAGCCGGGCTCGACGATCTCGTTCAGTGGACGCGGTGCCATGGGCGCCACCCTATCGGCCTACGCCGACAGGGCGTTCAACAGATGATCATGTGACCGAGGGGCGGCCGACAGCCACCGGAAGCCCTGCCCGACCGACCCACCCGAAGCCCCGCCCGACCGGCCACCGGAAGCCCGGTCAGCCGACCGGCCTCCCCCGCAGCACCACCAGACGCGGGTCCGCGAGCACCCGCACGTCCGCCCGCGGGTCCTCCCCGTACACCACGAAGTCCGCCGGCGCGCCCTCCTCCAGCCCCGGCCGCCCCAGCCACTCCCGGGCGCCCCAGCTCGCCGCCGACAGCGCCTCGGCCGGGCTCAGCCCCGCCTTCACCAGCTCCGCCACCTCGTCCGCGACCAGCCCGTGCGCCAGCGAGCCGCCCGCGTCGGTGCCGACGAACACCGGGATGCCGGCGTCGTGGGCCGCGCCCACGGTGTCGTACCGGCGCTCGTGCAGCCGCCGCATGTGCGCCGCCCAGGCCGGGAACTTGCCCTCGCCGCCGGCCGCGAGGTCCGGGAAGGTGGCGATGTTGACCAGGGTCGGCACGATCGCCACCCCGCGCTCGGCGAAGACCGGGATCAGCTCCTCGGTCAGCCCGGTGGCGTGCTCGACGCAGTCGATGCCGGCCGCCAGCAGGTCCGGCAGCGACTCCGCGGAGAAGCAGTGCGCGGTGACCCGCGCGCCCTCCTCGTGCGCCGCCGCGATCGCCTCGGCCAGCGCGTCGCCGGGCCAGCAGGCCGCGAGGTCGCCGCGGTCGCGGTCGATCCAGTCGCCGACCAGTTTCACCCAGCCGTCGCCGCGCCGGGCCTCGGCCCGGACGTACGCGGCCAGGTCGCCGGGCTCGATCTCGTGCGCGTAGTTGCGGATGTAGCGGCGGGTGCGGGCGATGTGCCGGCCGGCCCGGATGATCCGGGGCAGGTCCTCGCGCTCGTCGATCCACCGGGTGTCGGCGGCCGAGCCGGCGTCGCGGATCAGCAGGGTGCCGGCGTCGCGGTCGGTGAGCGCCTGCTTCTCGCTGGTCTCGGCGTCCACCGCGCCGTGCGCGTCCAGGCCGACGTGGCAGTGCGCGTCCACCAGGCCGGGCAGCACCCAGCCGGTCACCGTGCGCACGTCCCCGGCGGTCGGCGGGCGGGTGAAGCTCACCCGGCCGTCCACCACCCAGAGTTCGTCCCGGACGTCCTCGGGACCGACCAGCACCCGACCCCGCACGTGCAGCACCGCGCCATCGCTCATGGCCGCACTCTACCGACGGGCGGGTTCCGTGGAAGCGGCGCGGATGCGGCAGACTCGTTCCGGCACCCACCATCCCGGTCCCGCAGGCGAAAGGTCCAACAGCCGTGAGTCCCTTCCTCGACCTCCCCCCGCTCAGCGCCGCCGAGTTCGCGGCGATCGAGGACAAGGTGGCCGCGCTGCTGCACACCGAGGCCGACGTGATCGTCACCCAGGGCGAGGCGCTCCTCCCCCTGGAGGCCGCGATCCGCGGCGCCGCGCACCCGGGCTCCACCGCGCTCAACATCGTCACCGGCCCGTACGGGCAGACCTTCGGCAACTGGCTGCGCTCCTGCGGCGCGACCGTCGTCGACCTCGCCGTGCCCTTCGACACCGCGGTGAGCGCCGACCAGGTGGCCGAGGCGCTCGACGCCGACCCGACGATCGACTTCGTCTCCCTCGTGCACGCCGAAGCCGCCACCGGCAACACCAACCCGGTGGCCGGGATCGGCGCCGCGGTCCGCGAGCACGGCGCCCTGCTGATGCTCGACGCGGTCGCCTCCGTCGCCGCCGAGCCGCTGCTCACCGACGCGTGGGGCGTCGACCTGTGCGTCATCGGCGGGCAGAAGGCGATGGGCGGCCCGGCCGGGGTCTCCGCCGTCTCGGTGTCCGAGCGGGCCTGGGAGCGGATCGCCGCCAACCCGGCCGCGCCGCGCCGCTCCTACCTGTCGCTGCTGGACTGGAAGGAGCGCTGGACGGACGCCGGCCGCACCGTACTCCCGCACGCCCCGGCCCAGTTGGAGATGCTCGCGCTCGGCGCCTGCCTGGACCGGATCGCCGCCGACGGCCTGCCCGCCGTCATCGCCCGCCACCGCGCCGCCGCGGCCGCCACCCGGGCCGGCGTCCGCGCCCTCGGCACCCTCTCCCCCTTCGTCGCCGAGGACGCCCACGCGGCGCCGGTCGCCACCACCCTGCGCACCCCGGACGGCCTGAACGCGGCGGAGCTCGCCGCCCGTCTCGACCCGGCCCTGCCCGTCCAGCCGGGCGGCGGCGCGCTGGCCGCCACGATGCTCCGGGTCAACCACTACGGCCCGGCGGCCACCCTCGCCACCGTCCGCGCCTGCCTCACCGCCCTCGCCGCGGCGACGGACGCCGACGCCGAGCCCGCCCTCACCGCCGCCGACACCGCCTGGAACGCCACCGCCGTCGCCTGATCGGGTCCCGACCGCGTCGCCCCGGCGAGCCACCACTCGCCGGGGCGACGTTCCGCGCACCGGACATCCCGCCCGATACCGCCCGCCGGGCCGTCCGCATGCAACTCTTCTCCCGTTCGTGGCGTCAAAGTGATGTGGCATCACAACACCCACCCATAACGAACACCGGCACTGCCGACGCCCCCCGCCCGTCCCGCAGCGGGCCGCTCCGGCTGGCCCGCTTCGGCATGGCCTTCCTGAGCGCGAGCGTCGTGTCAGGGGTACTGCTGGCGGGCATCTCCCTACCCCTCGTCGGGGGCGTGGGGCTGACCGCCAAGGGCACGGCCGAGGGCTTCGACGACATCCCCGACGACTTCAAGACGCCGCCGCTGACCCAGGCGACGCTGATCTTCGACGCCAAGGGCGGGCAGATCGCGAAGGTCTACGCGCGGGACCGCACCATCCTCACGGCCGAGCAGATGTCGCCCCTGATGCGGCACGCCCAGGTCGACATCGAGGACGCCCGCTTCTACGAGCACGGCGCCGTCGACCTCAAGGGCATCGCGCGTGCGATCGGCAAGAACGCCGAGAGCGGCACCACCTCGCAGGGCGCCTCGACGCTGACCCAGCAGTACGTGAAGAACGTCAACGTCGAGATCGCCGGGGACGACAAGGACGCCGTCCTGGAGGCCCAGCGCAAGACCCTGGGCCGCAAGATCCAGGAACTCAAGATCGCGATCAAGCTGGACAAGGAGCTGCCCAAGGACCAGATCCTCACCAACTACCTCAACATCACCTACTACGGGAACGGCGCCTACGGCGTGCAGGCCGCCTCCGAGCGCTACTTCGGCAAGAGCAACAAGGACCTGACCGTCGCCGAGGCCGCCACCCTCGCCGGGATCGTGCAGAACCCGTTCCAGTACGACCCGAAGCTGCATCCGGTGGCCGCGCAGAAGCGCCGGGACACCGTCATCGACAAGATGCTGGAGAACAAGCACATCACCGCCGAGCAGGCGCAGGAGGCCAAGGCCTCCCCGCTCGGCCTCGACTACCACGAGCCGCGCAACGGTTGCATCACCGCCCAGGCCGGCATGGGCTTCTTCTGCGACTACGTGAAGCACGTGGTGAAGCAGGACCCGGCTTTCGGAAAGACCGCCGAGGAGCGCACGAAGCTCTGGAACACCGGCGGCCTGAACATCCACACCACGCTGGACCCGGACAAGCAGGCCGCCGCCCAGGGCGCGGTGAGCGGCGACGTGAAGGTCACCGACAGCGTCTCCGCCGCCACCACCATGATCGAGCCCGGCACCGGCAAGATCCTCGCCATGGCCCAGACCCGCCCGTACGGCCTGGTGAAGGAGAAGAACCAGACCACCGTCAACCTCAACGTCGACCTGGCGATGGGCGGCGGCACCGGCTTCCAGCCCGGCTCCACCTTCAAGCCGATCGTCGCGGCCGCGGCCCTGGAGGCGGGCCTGCCGACGACCCAGGAGTACTCGTCCCCGAACAAGCTCGAGTACCCGACCATGAAGACCTGCGAGGGCACCTGGCGCAACGACGGCCGGCCCAAGACGGTGGTGCCCAACGAGTCCCCGAACGAGAAGGGCCCGTACCAGCTGAAGGAGGCCATGGCGCGCTCCATCAACACCTACTTCGTGCAGATGGAGCAGGAGATCGGCCTCTGCGCGGTCAAGCAGATGGTCAACAAGTTCGGCATCACCTCCATGGCCAGCGGCAAGCCCCTCAAGGAGGTGCCCGCGATGGCCCTGGGCGTCGAGGAGATGAGCCCGCTGACCATGGCGAACGTCTACGCGACCTTCGCCGCCGGGGGCACCCACTGCGACCCCGTCGCCATCGACCGGATCACCACGATGGACGGCAAGAACGTGCCCGTCCCGGCCGGCCACTGCGAGAAGGTCATCTCCGACGAGACCTCGAAGGCGATCAACACCATCCTGAACGGCGTGACCGTGGACGGCACCGGCTCCGCGCTCAAGCTGGACGGCAACCGGCAGATCGCCGGAAAGACCGGCACCTCCGACCACAAGAAGGCCGCCTGGTTCAGCGGCTACACCCCCCAACTCGCCGCCGCCGTCTGGCTCGGGGGGCCCGACGGCGGGGTCGAGATGCGCGACATCACCATCAACGGGGAGCACTACGACGAGGTGTTCGGCGCCACCGGCCCCGGGCCGATCTGGCGCGACGCCATGAACCAGGCCCTGCGAGGTGCGCCCAAGCAGAACCTGCCGATGGCCGACATCCCCGACCCGGCCCCCAGGCCCGACCAGAACGCCACCGGAACCGGCTCCGGCACGGGCGCGCCGCCCACCACTCCGGCCGGCCGCCAGCGCTGACCGCTTCGCCGATCCGGTCGGAACATCGAACGGCCCCGGTCGACCGACCGGGGCCGTTCGCGCGCGTACACGAGCCTCAGTGGCCGCCGGCCTCCACCACCTCGACGCCCCGGATGTTCCGCTCGATCTCCTCGGCCGGCAGCGCGACCGCCAGCGCCCAGTAGTAGACGACCAGCGCGAACACCACCACCACGCCGATGTCCCACCACAGCGGCAGGTTCCCCTGCGAGCCCTCGCCGAAGGTGCCCTGCCAGGAGATGATCCCCATCCCGACCAGGTAGACCGGCAGCCACTGCCCGGCCTTGAAGTCCATCCGCGGCGCGTTCGGCACCCCCTTCGAGGCGGCGTACGCGGAGTAACCGCCGAGCAGCACGTACCCGATCACGATCGCCAGGCCCAGGCGCCACAGGGTGTCCCAGCCGGACCAGTAGATGATCAGGCTCGCCACCGCGAAGGCCAGCGGCGAGATGATCGTTCCGCCGGTCAGGTGGTACGACCGCTCCAGCGCGGGCAGCCGCTTGCGCAGCACGCCGAAGGCCAGCGGCGCGCCCGCGTACATCAGCACCACGGCCGAGGTGATGAAGCCGACCAGCCGCTGCCAGCTGGGGAAGGGCAGGAAGCAGAGCACCCCGGCGACCCAGGCGATGACCAGGCCCAGCCAGGGCACCGAGTTGCGGTCGGTGTACTGCAGGGCCTGCGGGGCGTAGCCGTTGCGGCTCAGGCCGTAGGTGACCCGCGAGCTGGAGGTGATGTAGACCAGCCCGGTGCCGGCGGGCGAGATGATCGCGTCGATGAACAGGACGGTGGCCAGCCAGCCGAGCCCGATCAGCGTGGCGAGGCCCGCGAACGGCCCGCTGATGCCGGGGTAGGTCAGCGAGCCCCAGCCGTCGGCGAAGGTCTCCGGCGGCAGGGCGCCGATGAACACCACCTGGAGCATCACGTAGACGACCGTGCCGATCACGACCGAGCCGAGGACGGCCCGGGGGATGTCCCGGCGCGGGTTGCGGCTCTCGCCCGCCCACTGGATGGCCTGTTCGAAGCCGAGCAGGGCGAAGATCACACCGCTGGTGCTGATCGCGGCGAGCACGCCCTTGGCGCCGTCCGGCGCGAAGCCGTGCACGCTGAAGTTGGAGCCGTGGAACTCCGTGATCCCGAGGGCGAAGATGGCCAGGACCGGGACGGCGACCTTCCACACGGTGGCCGCGCTGTTGGTGTGCGCGAGCAGCCGGACGCCGAGGAAGTTGATCGCGACGAACACCCCGAGCAGGACGGCCGCGACCACGAACCCGGCGCCGGTGAGCGTCAGGTTCTTGTTCAGCAGGCCGTCCGCCCAGGACCAGTGCTGGGCGTAGTTGATCATCGCCTGCACCTCGATCGGCGCGATGGTCGCCGCCTGCAGCCAGGTGAACCACCCGAACGACATCCCCGCGAACCCGCCGAACGCGTAGTGCGGGTACCGCGCCGTCCCGCCCGCCACCGGGAACAGCCCGCCCAGCTCGGCGTGGATCAGCGCCAGCAGGATGATCGCCACCGCGCCGATCCCCCACGACAACAGCGCGGCGGGCCCCGCCGCCACCGCCGCCTTCTGCGCCCCGAACAGCCAGCCGGACCCGATGATCGCCCCGACCGAGGCCCACAACAGCCCGATGACACCGACCTCGCGCTTGAGCTCGGTGTGCCCCGAGGCCGCCGGACCCGTGTTCGTATCGGAATGAGCCATGCGCGGCCGCCTCTCACATCAGGGGAAAATCCACCCCGACAGTGCCGCAGCCCCGCCCCCTCCCCCACCCCGAAACACCCGGCACCCCGCCCCCGTCAGCCAGACGGGCGAAGCGCCCCTACCGGCCACGCGCCCCCCGGCTCAGGACGGGACCTCGGCGAGGACGCGGAAGTCGCGGGTGTGCCGGGCGGTGGTGTCGACGCCCAGGTCCGTGCCCAGGACGTACTCGCCGTAGATGCCGACCATGCTGCCGTCGCTCCAGAAGCAGAGCCCGGTCACCGTGCCCTCGTCGCCCCGGACCGCGTCGCAGCGCATCGCGCCGCCGCGCCCGCCGGGGTCGACGTCCGTGTAGTGCGCGCGTACGTCCCCCTTGGGGAACTCCTTCCGCAGCAGGTCGTCCAGGGCCCCGGCCGGGTCGGCGTTGTGCTGCGGCACCGCGCGGATGCTGATCTTCCGGGCCTGGTCGGCGCTGATGTAGCTGGTGCCCACGGCGGTGGCGGGCAGGTCCCCCTTGGCCACCCCGCTGCGGATGAGCTTCACGAAGGCGGAGTCCGGGACGGAGGGGACGCCGTCGAACGCCGGCGGCGGGAGGTACCGCCAGTCCGCCGCGGTCCGAGTCACGGCCTGGGTGGCGGACTGGGTGGCGGGCTGGGTGGCGGGCTGGGTGGCAGCCGGTGCGGCGGCCGGGGTGGCGGCGCCGCCGGTGCAGGAGGCCGCCAGCGCGGCCAGGGCCGTCAGCGCGACGGCCCTCGGGAGTCGATCGTTCACCGGCACATCCGAGCAGGTCTGGACCACCTGGCGCAAGGGTTCCCGGCCACCGCCGCCGGCACAGTTCCCGCAGCGTTCACCTGCGCGGCACGTGGAACTCATCGGGGGCAGGAAGGCTCCAGCGGGAGGGCAAGTTGGCTATACAACTTCAGCCCGAAAAGCCGCCGAGGAGGAGACCACCCATGACCGAGCTGCCGCCGTACTGGCTGCGCGACAACTGCCCGTGCGCCGAGTGCCGGGACCCCCGGAACGGGCAGAAGCTGTTCCAGATCGACGACCTGCCCCAGGACCTGGCGGTCGCGGCGAGCACCGAGGCCGACGGACGGCTGGAGGTGCTCTGGTCGGACGGGCACCGCTCCCGCTACCCGCTCTCCTGGCTGGCGGAGGAAGCCGGAGAGGACGGCCGCACCGAGGAGGGCAAGCGGCTCTGGACGGCCGGGGACTTCGCCCGCGGCATCCCCGAGGCGGAGTGGGAGGCCTACCTCGCCGACCCGGCCGAGCAGGCCGCCGTGCTCGCCGCCGTCCGCCGCAGCGGGTTCGCGGTGCTGCGCGGGGTGCCGGCCGTGGAGGGGCAGGTGCTGCGGGTGGCGGAGAGCTTCGGCTACGTGCGGGTCACCAACTACGGGGAGCTGTTCGACGTCCGGGTCGAGCCGGACCCGAACAACCTCGCCTTCACCAGCGTCGCGATCGCCCCGCACACCGACAACCCGTACCGCGACCCGGTGCCGACCCTGCAGCTGCTGCACTGCCTGGAGAACTCGGCGACCGGCGGGGACTCCGGGCTGGTGGACGGGTTCAAGGCGGCGGCCGTCCTCCGCGCGGAGTCGCCCGCGGACTTCGAGACGCTCACCCGCACGCCCGTCCCCTTCGTCTTCCGCGACCGCCGCACCGAGCTGCGGGCCGACCGTCCGCTGATCGAGGTGGACCCGCTGGGCCGGATCCGCGAGGTGCGGTTCAACAACCGCTCGATCGGCACCCTGCGCGGCAGCGGCGACCGGCTGAGCGCGTTCTACGCCGCCTACCGCCGGTTCGCCGCGATCACCCTGCGTCCCGAGCTGCAGCTCACCTTCCGCCTCGGCCCCGGCGACTGCCTGGTCTTCGACAACACCCGCCTCCTGCACGCCCGTACGGCGTTCCGGCAGGACGGCCACCGGCACCTCCAGGGCTGCTACGCCGACCTGGACTCGCTGTCCTCCACCCTCGCGGTGCTGCACCGCCGCGCGGCCGCGCTGGACGCGATCGCCGGGCTGTTCGCGGGCGAGGGCGCCGGGGAGTACCTGGGCGAGGAGGTGACGATGGCGGAGCACATGCTGCAGGCCGCGGCCGCCGCCGAGGCCGCCGGGGCACCGGACCACCTGGTCGCGGCCGCCCTGCTGCACGACGTCGGACACTTCCAAGGTGCGCTGCACGGAAGGGATCTGATGCAGGGTCAGGACAACCGGCACAGCCACACCGGCGCCGACTGGCTGGCCCGCTGGTTCGGCCCGGAGGTCACCGAGCCGGTCCGGCTGCACGTGGCCGCCAAGCGCTACCTGTGCGCGGTCGAGCCCGACTACCGTGCCCGGCTGTCCGCGGCCTCGGAGTACACGCTGACCGTCCAGGGCGGCCCGATGGGCGAGCGGGAGGCGCGGGAGTTCGCCGAACTCCCGGGCGCGGTCGACGCGCTGGCCGTCCGACGCTGGGACGAGCAGGCGAAGGCGGCCGGCGCCCCCACCCCTGGTTTCGACCACTACCGCCCGCTGCTGCTCTCCCTCATGCGCTGACCCACGGCGAAGGCCCCCGCCCCGAGCCGAAGGGGCGCGCCGGTGCCGAAAGGGAGAAGCGAGGAGGCCCGAGGGACGAGGGCCTTGGAGCGCCGACCGTCGGCACCGGATCCGAGCGCCCCGGAGGCGAGCGGGCGAGTCACAGCCTCAGTCCAGCTCCCGGGCGTGCCGCGAAAGCGCCGAGGTGGCGAGGGAGTTGTGCACGCTGAAGGCCACCGTGCCCGGCAGGTAGCGGTCCTGGGACCACTCCACGGGGGTGCCGGTCGGGTCGGTGGTGCGCCGCCGCTCGCGCAGCAGCGGGCCGCCCCGGCGGCAGCCGAGCAGCCGGGCGTCCTCGGCGTTGGCGGCGACGATGTCGATGGTGTGGTCGGCGTCGGTGAACAGGATGCCGTGCTCGCGCAGCACTTCGGTGTGCGAGACCACGTCCGCCGGCAGCTCGGCGACGATCTCGCCGACCCGCGGCGGGTAGACGGTGCGCTCGACCATCACCGGCGTGCCGGAGAGCGTGCGCAGCCGGACCGTCACGTACACGTCGGCGCCCGGCGCCAGGCGCAGGTGCTCGCGCTCGACGGCGTCGGCCGGGCGGCGCACCAGCGAGTCCAGGATGCCGCCGGGCTCCTCGCCCATCGAGTACGCCCAGTGCGTGAAGCTGAGCAGTTCGGAGAAGCTCTGCACCCGGGCGCCGCCGAGGACGACCCGGCGGGTGCCGCGGCGGGAGGTGACCAGTCCGTCGGAGCGCAGCAGCGCGAGCGCCTGGCGGACGGTGCCGCGGGAGACGCCGTACTGCTCGGCCAGCGCACCCTCGGCGGGCAGCCGGCCGGCCTCGCCGTACGCACCGGTGGTGATGGCCTCGCGCAGGTCGGCGGCCACCTTCCGGTACAGCGCGCCGGAGCCTCGCTCCTCGGTCGCGGCGGGCCGCTGGGGCTCAGTTGCCACGTCAGTCAATGTCCCTCCTGGGGCGGTGTCCTGCGCAGCGGTACGGGCGCGGACAGCCCGACCCTATCCCGCGGCGCATTCGAAGCATCGCATCGAACGGATCACGCTCCGATGGCCGGATTCGACCGTTCCCGCAGCCGACCCCGGTTCTGAGCCGTCCGTTCACCTTCCCGTCACCGGACTCCGGCGTACTTACCCCCGTCAGCGAAGTTGGCTAGTCAACTCGAACGGTTCCGAACGGTTCCGACGCCGGGACGCCCCCCGAACGGCTCCGACGCCCGGACGCCTCCGGACCCGCCACTCGCCAGATCCCCCGATCGAGACGCCCACTCGCAGTTCCCCCTTCTCAGGAGACTGACCCGTGTCCGTGCACCGCGCCCGTACCGCCGCCTTCGCGGCCGTCCTGACCGCCGCCGCGCTCTCCCTCACCGCCTGCGGTTCCGCCGGCTCCTCCGCGAAGTCCGGTGACGCCGCGGGCGGCAAGAACGCCAAGACCGCCACCTCGGCCGCCGACTTCGGCGGCATGGACGCCCTGGTCGCCGCCGC
This sequence comes from Kitasatospora xanthocidica, assembly GCF_014656195.1. Taxonomy (GTDB): domain Bacteria; phylum Actinomycetota; class Actinomycetes; order Streptomycetales; family Streptomycetaceae; genus Kitasatospora; species Kitasatospora xanthocidica. The sequence continues at coordinate 116,927 of NZ_BNBY01000007.1, forward strand.
CAAGAAGGAAGGCAAGCTGCACGTCATCACGCTGCCGCGCGACTGGGCGAACTACGGCAAGCTGATGGACGGCTTCAAGGCCAAGTACGGGATCGAGATCGAGGACGAGAACCCGGACGGCTCCAGCCAGGACGAGATCAACGCGGTCACCTCCCGCAAGGGCCAGGACCGCGCCCCCGACGTCGTCGACCTGGGTGCCGCGTTCGCCACCTCCGGCGCCAAGCAGGGCCTGTTCGCCCCGTACAAGGTCGCCGACTTCGCCAAGATCCCGGACACCATGAAGGACGCCGACGGTCTGCGCTACAACGACTACGGCGGCTACATCTCGATCGCCTGCGACGCCAAGAAGGTCTCGGCCTGCCCGAAGACCTTCGCCGACCTGCTGAAGCCCGAGTACAAGGGCATGGTCGCCCTCAACGGCAACCCGACCAAGGCGAACGCCGCGTACAGCGCGGTCATGGCCGCGTCCCTGGCCAACGCCGGTTCGCTGGACAACATCCAGCCCGGCATCGACTTCTTCGGCAAGCTGAAGCAGGCCGGCAACTTCAACCCGGTCGAGGTCACCCCGGCGACCATCGAGAAGGGCGAGACCCCGATCAGCATCGACTGGTCGTACCTGAACGCCGGCTACGCCGAGAAGTTCAAGGACAAGGGCATCGACTGGCAGGTCAGCATCCCGTCCGACGGCATCTACGCCAACTTCTACAACCAGGCCATCAACAAGGACGCGCCGCACCCGGCCGCCGCCCGCCTGTGGGAGGAGTACCTCTACAGCGCGGAGGGCCAGAACGGCTTCCTGGGCGGCTACGCCACCCCGGCCCTGTTCGACGCCATGAAGACCGCCGGCACCCTGGACACGGCCGCCGCCGCCAAGCTGCCGGTCGTCGAGAAGCCCTTCACCACCTTCCCGACCGACGACCAGACCACGGCGGCCAAGAAGGTCGTGACCGAGAACTGGGCCAAGGCGATCTCGGGCTGATCTGACTCATGACTACGGCTCCCACCCCGGTGCCGGCCAGCGCCTCCGCCGCCCAGAGCGGCGGGGGCGCCCCCGGCCCCGCAACCCCCGCCCCCACGGCCTCGGCCCGTACGGCCAAGGCCCCCCGCCCCGGCAGGCGCCGGGCCGGCCGCGGCCACGCCTGGCTCGCCGCCCTCCCCCTGCTGCTGTTCTTCGTGATCGGCTTCGGCCTGCCGGCCGTCGCGATCGCCATCGGCGCGTTCACCACGTCCTCGGACGCGCCCGACGGCGGCGGCACGTTCACCACCGCCAACCTCACCGCCTCCCTCCAGGGCGCCTACTGGACGGCCCTGTGGGGCAGCGTGAAGCTCTCGCTGCTGACCGCGCTGATCGCCACCGTGGTCGGCCTGCCGCTGGCCCAGGCGGTGGCCACCTCCCGGTTCCGGATGTTCCGCGAGGCGGTGATGTCGGCCTCCGGCGTGCTCGCCAACTTCGGCGGCGTGCCGCTCGCCTTCATGTTCGTCGCCACCCTCGGCAACTCCGGTGAGGTCACCAAGAAGCTCGGCCTGACCGCGCACGGCTGGAGCCTCTACACCTTCTCCGGCCTCTCGGTGGTCTACCTCTACTTCCTGGTCCCGCTGATGGTCATCACCATCACCCCGGCCCTGGAGGGCCTGCGGGTCCAGTGGCGCGAGGCCGCCTACAACAACGGCGCCACCTCGCTGCAGTACTGGCGGCACGTCGCGCTGCCGGTCCTGCTGCCCTCGCTGCTCGGCGGCTTCGTGCTGCTGTTCGGCGCCTCCTTCGCCGCGTACGCCACCGCCGAGGCCATGGTGGGCAGTTCGGTGCCGCTGATCTCGATGCAGATCGGCGACGCGCTGTCCGGCAACGTCCTGGTCGGCCAGGGCAACCTCGCCCTCGCCCTCGGCCTCGACATGATCGTCGTCGCCTGCCTGGTGATGGCCGTGTACCTGCCCCTTCAGCGCCGGAGTGCCAAGTGGCTCGCCTGATCGATCGCATCCGTTTCGGCCGCGGCCTGGTCCTGCTGCTCTGCGGCGTCTACTTCGCCGTACCGCTGGCCGCCTCGCTGTACTTCAGCGTCGACGACAACAAGGGCGGCACCACCTTCCGCGCCTACACCGAGCTGCTGAACGCCCCCGGCTTCACCGACAGCCTGGTGCTCAGCCTGGAACTGGCCGGCGTCACCGTCGCGGTGCTGCTGCTCCTGCTCGTCCCCGCGATGCTCGCCGCCCGGCTCGGCGCGCCCCGGCTGCGCCCGGTGATCGAGGTGCTGTGCTCGCTGCCGCTGGTCGTCCCGGTGGTCGCGCTGACCACCGGCATCATCGGCGTGCTGCGCTGGGGCCCGGACTACCTCCAGGACACACCGTTCTTCCAGACCATCGTGGCGATCCAGGACCCGGGCTTCCCGATCGTCCTGATCATCGCGTACGTGCTGATGGCGCTGCCGTTCGCCTACCGGGCGATCGACGCCGGCCTGCGCGGCGTGGACGTCGTCACCCTGGTCGAGGCGGCCCGCAACTGCGGCGCCGGCTGGCTGCGCGCGGTGCTCACCGTCGTCCTGCCGAACCTGCGCAGCGCGCTGCTGAACGCGGCTGTGCTCACCGTCGCCCTGGTGCTCGGCGAGTTCACCACCGCCTCCATCCTCGGCTTCGCCCCCTTCTCGGTGTGGATCAGCTCCAACGGCAAGAGCGACGGCCAGATGTCGGTCGCGGTCTCCATGCTCAGCCTGCTGATCGTCTGGCTCGTCCTGTTGCTGATGTCCGCCGTCGGCCGCGGCCGCAAGGCCGCGCGCTCCTGAGCGCACCGCCCGTACGGTCCTGAACCACCCCCCGCTTTCCAGGAGTCCCCTGCCATGACCACGGCCCCCGCCCCCGTCACCGGAGTCGCGCTCGCCCCCGGCAGCGCCACCGTCGAGTTCCGCTCGCTGCGCCGCTCGTTCGGCGCCACCACCGCCCTCGACGGCCTGGACCTCACCGTCCACCCGGGCGAACTGCTCGCCCTGCTCGGCCCGTCCGGCTGCGGCAAGACCACCGCGCTGCGCATCCTGGCCGGCTTCGAGCAGCACGACTCCGGCGAGGTCCTGGTCGACGGCCGGGACATCACCGCGATCCCGGCGCACAAGCGCGACGCGGGCATGGTGTTCCAGTCGTACAGCCTCTTCCCGCACCTGACCGCGCTGGACAACGTCGCCTTCGGGCTGCGGATGCGCGGCTCCGGCAAGGCCGACCGCCGCAAGCGCGCCCAGGAGCTGCTGGAGCTGGTCGGCCTGCCGCACCGGGCCGAGCACTTCCCGCACCAGATGTCCGGCGGCCAGCAGCAGCGCATCGCGCTCGCGCGCGCGCTCGCCCTGCAGCCGCGGGTGCTGCTGCTGGACGAGCCGCTGTCCGCGCTGGACGCCAAGGTCCGGCTGCAGCTGCGCGAGGAGATCCGGCGCCTGCAGCAGGAGCTGGGCATCACCACCCTGTTCGTCACCCACGACCAGGAGGAGGCGCTGTCCATGGCCGACCGGGTCGCGGTGCTGCGCGCGGGCAGGCTGGAGCAGTGCGCCACGCCGTCCGAGCTGTACGGCCGGCCGGCCACCGCCTTCGTCGCCGAGTTCGTCGGCACCATGAGCCGCATCCCGTGCACCCGCGCCTCGGACGGCGTCGAGGTGCTCGGCCGCCGCCACGCGGTGGACGGCGACATCCCGGCCGACGGCGAACTGCACGTGCTGGTCCGCCCGGAGAACGTCTCCCTCACGCCCGCCGAGAACGGCCCGGCCCTGGTGGTCTCCGCGTCCTTCCTGGGCGCCGTCACCCGGCTCACCGTCCGCCTCGACGACGGCACCGAGGTCAAGGCCGACCTGCCGACCGAGGCCACCGCCGCCCTGCCGGCCGGCTCGCGCGCCGAGCTCACCCTGCCGGAGCGCCCCGTGCTGGTGGACCGCCGCCCGGCCTGAGAGCCTTGCACGTCCCTGCTCCGTCCTTGAGAACCACCGAAGGTACCGCCATGCCTGAATCCGCCCTGCCCGAATCCGCCCTGCCCGGAGCCCCGGGAACCCCCGCCGCCGCCCTGCCCGCCGCCGTCCTCTTCGACATGGACGGCACCCTGGTCGACACCGAGCAGCTGTGGTGGCAGACCGCCGCCGAGATCGCCGAGGAGCTCGGCCACCCGCTCACCGACCAGGACGCCCCCGAGGTGCTCGGCCAGGCCGTCGAGCACACCGCCGCCCACCTGCACCGGGTCAGCGGCACCGCGCTCGGCGAGGCCGAGCTCGCCGCCCGCCTGGGCGAGTCCTTCGCCGGCAAGGTCGCCGCGGAGACGGTGCCGCGCCCCGGCGCGCTCGCCCTGCTGGCCTCGCTGCGGGACGCCCGGGTGCCCACCGCGCTGGTCTCCGCCTCCCCGCGCGAGGTGGTGGACGTGGTGCTGTCCGCGATCGGCCGGGACTGGTTCGCCGTCACCCTGGCCGCCGAGGACACCGTGCGCACCAAGCCCGCCCCCGACCCGTACCTCGCCGCCGCCGAGCGGCTCGGCCTCGACCCGGCGGTCTGCCTCGCCGTCGAGGACACCCCGACCGGGGTCGCCTCCGCCAGCGCGGCCGGCTGCGCCGTGCTCGCCGTGCCCTCCACCCCGACCCCGATGCCGGACGGCGCCCGGATCACCCTGCTCGGCAGCCTGGAGCAGGCCGATCTCGCGCTGCTCGGGAAGCTCACCGCCGCCCCGGCGGTTTGACACCGACATGCCTTACGTCCTGCTCGCCCTCGCCATCCTGAGCGAGGTCTGCGCCACCAGCTGCCTCAAACTCACCGAGGGGTTCACCCGCCTCTGGCCCAGCCTCGGGGTCGGCATCGGCTACGCGCTCTCCTTCTACCTGCTCGGCCGCGCGCTCAAGCACATCCCGGTCTCGGTCGCCTACGCGGTCTGGTCGGGGGCCGGCACCGCGGCGGTCGCCGGGATCGGCGTGGTCGCCTTCGGCGAGTCGCTCGGCCGGCTGCAGTGGCTGGGGCTCGCGCTGGTGATCGTCGGGGTGGTCGTGCTCAACCTCAAGGGCAGCCACTGACGGCCACCTGACCTGTCGTCAGTTCGCGAACCAGCTGCCCAACTCGCCTGCCGGGGCGGGAAGTCGGACCCCCGACTTCCCGCCCCGAGCCGTTCGCTACCGTGTCCCCCATGACGGACCCCCGGCGCCATCACTACCGCTTCGCCCACCGCGAGCTCGCCCGCCAAGTACTGGAGTTCGGCCCCCGCGTGGCCACCCCGACCCCGGACGGCGGCAGCCTGCTGCCCGTCGTCACCCAGATCTGGGACGACCTCGGCCGGACCCTCCCGCCCGAGGAACGCCTGCCCACCCACGGCCTCGACTGCCGCCACCTCTCGGTCGACGGCCACCACATGCTGCTGGTCACCCTGCCCACCCCGGTCGGCGCCACCGAGGCCCACTACGTCGCCGCCGTCCACCCCCGCGGCTCCCGGACCGTCCGCTACGTGACCCTGGAGCACGCCTTCGACCCCCTCGACGGCAGCCCCGGCACCGTCCTCGGCGAGTGGACCTCCGAGAGCCACCTCAACCACGGCCGGGGCCCCTCCCCCGTCGCCGAACTCTTCGTCGCGGCGGTCGTGGACCTCGTCACCCCGAAGAAGCGCGGCTTCTGGCGCCGCTGACGCCACCGCACCCGTCCGGCCGGGGCCGGCGGCGCCGAGGCGGCGTCGACGGCCCGTAAAGGTATCGTCAAAAATACGTCCGTACAGGCAAGTTGATCGACAGGAACCGATCAACCGCGCACTGGCGAGGGCTATGCTCACCCGGTCCGACAATCGACGCACGGGGGGCGAAAGTGGCCGATTTCACGGTCAGCACCGAATTCCTCGCCAAGTTGGCCCAAGACCTCAAAGGCTGCGGCGACGAACTCGATCAGGGGCTCAAGGCACTCCGGGAGGCGAGCCGCACCGGCACCGGGTTCGACTTCCTGGACGACGCCTGCGGGCACTTCCAGAGCAAGTGGGAGTACGGCCTGAAGAAGGTCCGCGAGTGCGTCAAGATCCTCGACGACGGCCTGGACAAGGTGCAGCAGAACTACGACGGCACCGAGCAGAGCATCACCAAGGCCCTCACCCCCGCGGCGGGGCAGTCATGACCGCACCCACGCCGCCCGACTGGTCCGGCCTCGGCTTCAACCCCACCCCCGGCGACTCCGCCGCCGTCACCGGCCTCAGCGGAAGCCTGCGCCGGGTGGGCCAGCACCTGACCGACGTCCACACCACGCTCGCCCAGCTCTCCGCCAACCAGGGCCAGTGGACCGGCGACGCGGCCAAGGCCTTCGCCGGCCAGTTCGGCAAGCTCCCCGCGTACCTGCAGGACGCCGCCGACTCCATCACCGCCGCCTACCAGGCACTCGACGTCTGGTACCGGGCGCTCACCGAACACCAGCCCAAGGCCGCCGAGTTGGCGCGCGCCGCGGTCACCGCCAAACAGCACAAGGAACAGGCCGAGCAGGCCCACGCCACCGCGGCGGCGGCCCCCGACCTCAAACTGGCCGGCCAGAGCTTCCCCGACGACGCCTCCCTCGCCGCCGCCGAGCAGCGCTACACCAAGGCGAAGAGCCACCTCGACGCGGCCGCCGACCTGGTCACCAGCGCCTCCGACGAACTCACCGGCCTGCGGAACCAGGCCCACGAACTCGCCGAGGCCCACACGTCGGACGCCCACAAGACGGCCGACGCCATCCGCAAGGCCGCCGACAGCAAGGCCCCGCCGGAGCCGGGCTGGCTCAGCAAGGTCGGCAACTGGCTGAAGAACCACGGCGCGGACCTGCTGACGGTGGCGGCCGGCGTCTGCGGCGTCGCCGCGATCTTCTTCCCCGCGCTCGCCCTGCCCGCCATCCTGCTGAGCGCCGCCGCCGCGGGCGCGCACGCCACCCAGTACGCCGTCAAGGGCCAGCTGTGGCCGCCGCAGAAGAACATCGGCAACTGGCTGACCCTGGGCGGCGACGTGCTCGGCGCGATCCCCGGCGTGGGCGTCGCCGCCAAGGGCGTGACCGCCGCCCGGGAGGCGAGCCTCGCCGGGAAGGGAGTGCGCGGCGCGGTCACCGCCGGGACGACCGAGGTCCGGTCCGCCGCCCGCGCGGTCGACCCGGCCAACCCGATCTTCACCACCGCGATCGAGAAGCCCGCGATCAAGCTCGGGCTCTCCAAGGCTGCCGCGATGGACGTCTCCGACGGCGTCCAGGCCGTCACCACCGCCGGACTCAACGCCCCGACCGCGTACGCCCTCACCCAGGACAACCCGAGCAACGGCCTGACCAGCGCGGTCAACTACACCACCGGCGCCAACAACCTCTTCGGCTCGGGCGGCCTCGCCGCCGGCGGCGGCAAGGCCAACGCCGTCGTCGGCACCGTGTCCACCGTCGGCAACCTGCTCGGCCTCGGCGGATGGGCGGCCGGCTATGGACGCTGAGAACCCGCCGCTCTGGCTCACCCTCCCCGGAGGCTTCACCTCCGTCGACCCGACCGAGGACCTCGGCGACCGGATGACCCGCACCGCCGAGCAGCTGGACGCGCTCTTCCCCGACGCCGCGCCCGAGCAGAAGCTCAGCGCGGTGATCGCCGCCGAGACCGCGTTCCAGGCCCAACTGCGCGAGGGCGCCGTCCACGTGTCCGGCTGCCTGGTCCGCGCCGAGGACGGCGAGCCCGTCCACGGCATGTTCACCGTCTTCCTCCGCCCGCAGGAGCTCGGCCCGCCCGGGAGCTACCCCGCCCGCGTCGCCGAGGAGTTGGCCGAGGCCTGGCCCGACGCCGACGTCGGCGTGGTCGACCTCCCGGTCGGCCGGGCCGCCCTCGTCGCGCGCGACGTCGAGGTCCCCGTGCCGGGCGCGCTGTGGGGCGTCCCCGGATCCACCGTCAGCACGGTGCGCCAGCTCGAACTGCTGCTCCCCCACCCGTGGAGCCCCCACGTGGTCGCCGCCGTCTTCACCACCGAGGACCTCGACCACTGGGACGAGTGGCTGCCCCTGCTCGCCACCGCGTTCCGCGGCATCTCCTTCCACCCGCCCCGGGACGAGAGCGCCGACGGCCTGCCGGCCGAGCAGTGGGACACCATCCGGAAGGCCTTCGGATGACGACCGCCCCCGTCGGCCGGGCCTCCGTCCTCGCCGCCGTCCTGACCGGCCTGTTCGTCACCGTCGTCCTCGCCGGTGCCTACGTCGGCACCGCCCTCGTCGTCGGCCTGGTGATCCTCTACCTCGTGGTGGCGGGCGTGGGACTGGCGAAGCTCCGGGGGCCCGGCAGCGACCCCGGTTACAAGGACACCGGCGGGGCGCTGGCCCTGGTGGCCCTGGCCGTCGTTCTGGCCACCGCCGCGGGCGGCGACGCCTGGCAGAACCTCGTGCTGTCCTCCGGGCGCGAGGTGAACGCCGTGGTGGTGTCCGAGAAGGCCGACAGGTCGTCCCGCGGCTCGACGACCTGGAGCTACACCCTCACCTCGGCGGACGGCGCCACCGTCCCCGGCGGGCCGCTGGCCCAGGACTCCGAACGCTTCAAGCCCGGCGACACCGTCACCGTCCGCATCGACCCGGCCGGACGCGTCGCCCCCAAACTCCCGGGCGAGGCGGCCTCATCGGCCTCCCTGTGGTCCGTCATCGGACTCAACGCCGCCATCGCGGCCCTCGTCCTCTGCCTCGCCCACCTCGGCAACCGCCCCCGCGGAACCACGGGGTGACCGGCAAGCCCCCGCACCGGTGGGGCGGCGGGCGCCGACACGACGTCCACCCGCGGCGGGAAGCGGCCGGGGCCTCCTTCGAACGCCCCGCGGCCGGGGGCCCGAAGAGGGGCCCTGGGGCCTGTCGGGGCGCGTGCCCCGGTGTCGCCCCGCGGCCGGGGTCCGAAGAGGGGTCCTACCCCCGTACCACCCGCGCCCGCAGGTAGTTGCGCCGGCCGAAGTTCGGCTCGTCCACCGCCGTCAGCTCCTCGACCTGGAACCGGTAGAGGGCCGCCGCGCCGCCCCCGGTGAGGAACTGCCGCCGGACGTCCTCCTCCTGCGCGAAGGACGGGTACCGACCCTGGTACGCCGCCAGTGCCGCCTCCGCCTGCCGCCCCCAGGCCTCGCTCGCGCTGCCGGTCAGCTGCAGCCCGCGCAGCTGCTCGCCGAAGACCGGCGGCGGCAGGAACACCGTGGCGGCGGCCCGGGCCTCCTCGGCGAGGTGGTGGCTGTGCCGGGTGGAGCGCTCGCTGACGAAGTAGAGGACCAGCTCCTCGTCGTAGGCGAAGAAGGCCAGGTTGGCGTGCGGCCCGTGTTCGTGGCCGGCGGTGGCGAGGGTGAGCACCATCGCCTCCGCGAGCAGCCCCTCGACGCCCTTGTGCAGCAGGTCGCCGGGCCAGTCCCCCTGCGTGATGTCGAGTCTGTACGGCATTCGGCACTCCCTCCGCTGGCACGCCCGGTGCCCACGCGCCCCGAGCACGACTGAGCCGGGCGGGCGCCCCCTCAGGAGGCCCCACGCCCGGCTCACATGCTCTACCCGCCACCCCGGACGGACAAGGGTCGCGGAACGGGTGGAATCGGCGGGTTCGGCGGGATCGGAAGGACCGGCGGGATCGCCGGACCCGCCCGCGCCCGGCCGCCTCAGTGCCGCTGCGCCCCCGACGCGGAGTAGCCGCGGCTGACCACCGGCAGCTCGCCCGGCCCGAGCAGCGGCCGCAGCGCGCCGGCTCGCATCCGGTCCACCAGCGGCCCGCAGCGCCCCGCGACCGGCGCCAGCGCCACCGCGGCCAGCAGGCCGACCAGCGCGCCCACCGCCACGTCGTGCGGGTAGTGCACGCCGACCCAGACCCGGGAGGCGGCCATCAGCACCGCGAACAGCCCGGCCACCCAGCCGAGCCGCCGGTCGACGAACCAGAGCGCGGCCGCCGCCGCGAAGGCGATCACCGAGTGGTTGCTCGGGAAGGACCAGTCCCCGGCGCCCGGGCAGGCCTCCAGCGAGAGGCTGCCGGGGATCTGCGCGCAGGGTCGGGTCTCCTCGACGATCCCCTTGAACACCGAGTTGACGGCGTACGCGATGACCACGATCAGCGGCGAGGCCAGGACCTTCGCCATCACCGCGGAGTCGGCGCCGCGCGCCCGCCACCACGACCAGAGCATGAAGAGCGCGAACAGTCCCAGGCCGAACGCCGACCAGACCTTGATCAGCTCGTCCAGCCAGTGCGGGGCCGACTGCGCCCACCCGTTGACCCGGGTGTAGAGGCTGCCGTCGATGCCGCTGCCGTCGTAGACGGCCAGGGCCCGGGAGGACATCACGCGTCACCTCCGTGACGTGGCGCCTTACGGGCGCTGAACAGTTCGAGAACATTGGGGAGCACGGGGACAACTACTACCAGACCGATGGTGGGCGGCCGATATCGGTCGCCTCCGGGCGGCGAGGTGCCGGGCCCGCGCCCGGCGCGCACCCCGCGGGCCGCCCGGACCGTGCCGATCGCCTCGACCGCACCGCCGACGGCCCGCCGGAGGGTGAACGAGCGGACCGGCCACTCCCGTACGCGACGCGGCGGAACTGGCACCGTTCGGAGCACCGGACGGGCCGGGCGGGCGCGATCGCCGGGGAACCGGAGCACGACCGAAGGACCTCCCGTACGTTGGAGGGCGGCTCACCGCAGGACACGCCCAGGCCGTCTACAGTCGCGTAGACGGTCTACGAGACTGTAGACGAAACTTGGAGGAAACGCCGCCATGTCCGACGTACCGTCCGCCCGCCGGCCCGCCGGGGAGCTGGAGGCCGAGGTGCTGGCCGCGCTCTGGTCGGCCCGGCGGCCGCTGACGCCGCAGGACGTCCAGGCGGCGCTCGGCGGGGACCTCGCCCGCACCACCATCGCCACGATCCTGGCCCGGCTGCACGACAAGGGGACGGTCGAACGCACCCGGGCCGGCCGCGCGTACGCCTACACCCCGACCGTCCAGGACACCGCCGGTCTGGCCGCCCGCCGGATGCACACCGAGCTGCGCCGCGAGGCCGACCGCTCCACCGTGCTGGCCCGCTTCGTCTCCGACCTCTCCGCCGAGGACGAACAGCTGCTCCGCGACCTGCTCGGCGACGGCCCCGCCACCCCGGACACCGGAGCCGGCGGCCCCGCCGTCCTCGGAACCGGCGCCGACGGCCCCCACGACGGCCGCCCGGGGGCTGTCGGCCGATGATGATCGCCGTCTGGGCCCCGCTGCTGCTGCCGTTCCTGGCCGCGCCGCTGGCCCGCCGCCTCGCCGAGGCGCTGTCGCCGCGGGCCGCCGCCTGGACCCTGGCCGGCAGCACCGCCGTACTGGCCGGGGGCACGCTCTGCTCGCTCGGCCTGCTCGCCGCCGACGGGCTGCTCCAGCTGCCGCCGGTCGCCGCCCTCGGCCACCTCTCGCTGCCCTGGCTCACCGCGGCCGCCCCGGACGCCCCGTTCGCCGCCCTCGCGGCCACCCTGGCCCTGGCCGCGCTCACCGCGCTGGCGGTGCGCACGGCCCGCCGCCGACGGCGGGAACTGCGCACGGCCCGGGCCGCCCTTCCGCCCGCCGACCAGCATCCGGACATGCGCCCCCGGCGCGCCACCGTGCGCCGAACGCGCACCCCGGACCGCCTCGCCACCCCGGACCGCCTCACCGCTCCGCCCCGGCCCGGCGACGGACCCGCGCCCACCCGGCTCCGCCGCCCCCTCCGCTCCTCCCTCACGGCCCTCACCGCCCTGCTGCGCCCCGCCGAGCCGCCGCTCGCCGTCCTCGACGACGAGCGCGCCGACGCCTTCGCCCTGCCCGGCCGGCTGCGCCGCCCCGGCCGACCGGGTGAGCCCGGCCGGATCGTGGTCACCTCCGGCATGCTGGGCGCCCTCAGCGGGCCGGAGCGCTCCGCCCTGCTCGCGCACGAGCGCGCCCACCTGGCCGCCCGTCACCACGTCTTCCTCGCCGTCGCCGAGCACGCCGCCGGCATCCACCCGGCGCTCCGCGCGCTGCGCACGCCCCTCGGGTACCACCTGGAGCGCTGGGCCGACGAGGTGGCGGCGGCCCGGGTCGGCGACCGCACCGTGACCGCCCGGGCGGTCGGCCGGGCCGCCCTGGCCGCGAGCCGCGCCCCGCGGCCGGACCGGCCCCGGCTGGCCCCCGCCGCCCACTCCGGGCCGGTCCCGCGCCGGGTCGCCGCGCTGCTGCAGCCCCGGCCGGCCGCCGCCCCCGGCACCCGGCTGCGGGCCGTCGCGCTGGCCCTGGCCGCCTGTCTGGCCCTGAGCACCGGCGCCACCCTGGAGGCCACCGCCGACCTGCACCACGTCGTCGAGGCGGCTCAGCAGGGCGCGGAGGCGCGGCACTGAAGCCGGTCGCACGGCGCTGAAGCGTGCCGCGCGCGGCACTGAAGCCGCCCGCACGGCGCGGGACGGCGGCCGCGCCGCCCGCGGCCGCCGTTCCGTACCGTCCGGTATGCCGAGTTGGCAGACCCCATCCCCACGGACCCAGCGCCCCCGTACGCTTTCGTCAGCGCGTCGGCCCCGGCGCGACCTCGAACGGCGGCGAGGAGCGGACCGAGTGCGGCAGACCGGACGGCAGTCCCGACGACCAGAGCGCCGCACCCCGCCGACCGCGGCGGAGCTGTCCAAGGTCCACGAGCGCACCCTCGCCGAAGCCGCCGCCCGCGAGCTGACCGGACCCGCCTCCCCCGAGGAGAACGGCGCCCCCGGCCTGCTCGAACCCCGACCCGAGATCGGCGACTCCTGGGCCCGGCTGCGCAGGCTCGGCCTCGACCCCGACAGCGGCGCCGCCGCCGTCCTGCTCGGCCCGGCTGAAATCGAACAGAGACGCCGTGCCAGCGGGCTCGACACGGTCGTGCCGGTGCTGCGCCAGACCCTGCTGGAGCCGACCGACGCGCTCCCGCTGATCCTCGCCATCGCCGACGCCGAGGGCCACGTGCTCTGGCAGGAGGGCGAGCGCGGCCTGCGCCGCAGCGCCGACCGGATCGGCTTCATCACCGGCGCCCGCTGGATCGAGGAGAGCGTCGGCACCAACGGCATCGCGGTCGCCCTGCGCGCCCGGCGCCCGATGCACGTCCACTCCGCCGAGCACTACCTACGCAGCCACCACTCCTGGACCTGCGTGGCCGCGCCCGTCCACGACCCCGGTACCGGACAGCTGGTCGGCGCCATCAACCTGAGCGGCCCGGCCCACAGCATCCGCCCCTACCTGCTCCAGCTCACCGCCACCGCCGCCCGGCTGGCCGAGACCGAGCTGCGCGCCCACCGGCTGGAGGCGCTGCACCAGCTGCGCACCCTGGCCGCGCCGATGCTCGCCCGGGTCGGCGGCCCGGCCCTGGTGGTGGACGCGGCCGGCTGGACCGCCGCCGCCGCCGGACTGCCGCCGCCCAACCGGCTGCGGGTACCCAGCGAGGGCTGGGCCCCGGCCGCCGTGCACTGGGTGCCCGGCCTCGGCGAGTGCGTGCTGGAACCGCTCGCCGACGGCTGGCTGGTGCGCCCGGTCCGGCCGCCCGAGGAGGGCGGCGCCGGCACCGTGGGCGGCGAACAGGCCGAGGGCGCCCGGCTCCGGCTCGACCTGCGCCGGGCGGACCGCCCCGAGCTGTCCGTCCGGGGCGCGGCCGGCAGCTGGTCCCACCCGCTCAGCCCGCGCCACGCCGAACTGCTGCTCCTGCTCGCCACCCGGCGCGAGGGCAGCAGCGCCGCCCAGCTCGCCGAGGCGCTGTTCGGCGACGCGGGCCGGACGGTCACGGTCCGCGCCGAGCTGTCCCGGCTGCGCCGCTACCTCGGCGGGCTGCTGGCCCACCGGCCGTACCGGATCGCCGAGTCGGTGCTGGTCACCGTGGACGGGCCGGACGACCCGTACGACCTGCTGCCGGCCTCCACGGCCCCGGCCGTCCGGCGGCTGCGGGCCGCGCTGGCGACCGGGACGGCCCTGCTGCCCGGCACGGCGGCCGTCCCTCCGCCGCGTACGCCCGGGGACGCCCCGCTCGCCCGCTGAGACCGGTCCGCGGCGCGCCCGCCCGCGGATCACCGGGTGCTGGCCGTCAGCCGCTCGCCAGCAGGGCGGCCAGGTCGGCGTCGGTCGGGCCGCAGTCGCGCTCCTGCTCCTCGGAGACCAGCGCGTAGGTCCGGTCCAGCCAGGCCTGCACCACGGGCTTGGAGGCCTCCAGCAGGGCGCTGCCGTGCGGGGATTCGAGCGCCAGGTGCAACGTCGACCCGTGGCACGGGCAGTACGCCGGCCACAGTTTGACGTCGCCCTGGCCGCTCAACGTGCACAGGCCGTCGCGCAGCAACTCGCGCGAGAACACCCAGTCGGCCTCGTCCGGCCGCCCCAGGTGGAACGTCAGCAGCACCTCGTACGGGCGGGCGGCGTCGAACCGGAACCGGGTGCGCACCTCGCCGACCACCTCCTCCCCCAGCGAGATCCGCAGGGGCAGCACCTCCTCCACCGCCGCCGGAGCGGCGGTGGAGCCGTCCCCATCGCCGCCCGTGGGGGTGGCGGCGAGGGGTGCACTTGAGGCTGCGGACAGCGGGTCGGGCGGCATGACGGTCTCTCCGGGACGGCGTGGGATGTCCTCAGCGTGCGCCACGGCGTGCCCGGCGGGCAAGGGTTGCAAGAGGGTTGCAATAACCCCCTTCCGGTGCGACCGCCCCTTACCCGCGCTTGTCGGACGGAGTGTCAACTTCCGTACGTCGAACGGATGTCCACGAAATGGATGGAACCCGTCCACCGTATGACCGGCCGCTGGTACGCTCTCCCCCTCCCCGGCGCGGGCCCGCCGCGGAACGGCCCGGGACGGCCGGAGCCGGGCCCGGTGCCAGCGCGTGGGAGAATACGGCGACGCGACGGCGGCTTCGGGGAGGGAGGGGTCCGGTGGCTGTGCGCGAGGACACCGCGCTGGACGTGTCGCACGAGCCCGAACGGCACGGCCGACACGGCCGGCCACGCCCGTTCGGCGGCCGACTGCGACTGCCCACCATTCGTTTCTCCGGCGCCGCCATGGCGATGTCCACCGTCGTCGGCATCAGCATCGCCACCACCCTCCTCCTCAACGAGCAGCAGGGGATCGGCCGTCGGGCCGGCGTGGCCCGGGTCGGCTCCACCCCGCCGCCCACCCCGGGCGCCACCGACCAGGCCGAGGCGGTCTCCGCCCAGACCCCCACCGCCACCCCGGCCTCCGGCGGGCCGTCCGCCGCCCGGCAGCCGGCCCACCCGTCCACGCACCCCGCGGTCCGCCCCACCGGCGCGGCCCCGGTCGTGGCGACCCCGCCCGCCGACCGCTCGGCGCACCCGGGGGCCCCGGCCGGCGGGCTGACCGCCACCGGGCAGGACCCGCAGGCCTCCGGCACCCAGCTCACCGGCACGGAGCCGGGCGCACCGGCCACGGCGGGGCCCTCGCCCTCGCCGACCCCGCCCACCGGACAGCCCACCGGACAGCCCACCGGGCAGCCGGGCGGACAGCCTGCCGGGCAGCCCGCCGCCGGCGAGTCCCCGCACGTGCCCGTCATCAAGCCCACCGCGCCCACCGCGCCGACGGCGCCCGCCCGCCCGGTGCCGCCGCCCGGCGGGGCCGCCCCCGGTCCCACCGCGCCCCCCGGGCCTTCCGGCCCCACCGCGCCCGACCCGAGCGCCGACCACGCCCTGGCCGGCGTCCCCCTGGTCACCCCGTTCGGCCGCGACGGCCTGCGGCACGAGCTCGGCCTCACCGTGAGCGAGCCGCTCACCGCGCTGCAGGCCGAATTCCGGCTCGTCCCGGGCGATTCGGCCGCCGGTACCGGCACCGCCTGGACCGATCTGCCCGGCGCCGTGGTCACCGTCCAGCAGGAGCGCGGCACCCTGGTCTACCGCTTCACCACGCCGCCCGGCACCGACGTCCGGCCCGGCCGCTACACCTTCGGCGTGCGCGGCGCCCGCCCGGCCGCCGCCGACCCGTCCGCGGTCCGCAAGTCGGCGCCGACGGAGAGCTGGAGCGCCTCCGCCTTCGCCCTCTGCCACCCGCGCGCGGTGGCCGCGCTCGGCACCTTCGGCGCCGTCCCGCCGCCGCCCGCCGCGCCGCCGCAGGGCCCCGGCCTCCCGGGCGCCGCAGGTCAGGCCCCCAGTGCCCCCGGTGGCCCCGCCGCCCCACCGGTCACCGCGCCGCGCTGACGGCCGCGCCCGCCCCGCCCGCGCCACCGCCCGGGCGGCGGTCGGCTGTCACACGGTCCCAACCGTCCGACGATCCGACAGCTGACCTGCCCGGACGGGCGCATCCCCGCACCCCCGTTCGTTACTGTGGGCAGCACCCGGCCGGGCGCCCCCAAACGGCCCCTGCCCGGGCCGCCGTTCCGCACCCGAGGAGGAGTCCGTGCCCACCGTCCTGACCCAAGGCGGCAACGCACCGCTGACCGCCGCGCGAGTGACCGTCGAGGTCACCGCGCCCAAGGCGCTGGACGTCTCCGGCCTGCTGCTGACCGATGCCGGAAAGGTGCGCTCGGACGACGACTTCGTCTTCTTCAACGCCCCGAACGGCCCCGGTGTCAGCCACCGCCCGGCCGCCGCCGGCTCCCCCGACGCGATCACCGTCGACACCCGGGCCGTCCCCGCGGACATCACCAAGATCGTGGTCACCGCCAGCCCCGCCGACCAGGTCTCCACCTTCGCCGGGACGGAGCCCACCGCCACCGTCCGCGACGCCGACACCGGCGAGGTCCTGGTCACCTTCACCCCGCCCCAGCTGGGCCTGGAGACCGCGCTCATCGTGGTCGAGGTCTACCTGCGCAACGGCGCCTGGAAGGTCCGCGCGGTCGGCCAGGGCTACGCCGACGGGCTCGCGGGCATCGCCACCGACTTCGGTGTCAGCGTCGACGACTCCCCGGCGCCGGCCGCCGCGGCCACCCCGGCCGCGCCCGTCGCCCCGCCCGCGCCCCCGGCCCCGGTGGCCGCGCCGGCCCCGGCCCCGGCCGACCGGACCCTCCAGCTGCCCACCCCGCCGGCCGACCCGTTCGACACCCCGCCCCCGCCGCCCGCCGCCCCGGTGGACCCGCGGATCGCCCTCGCCACCGGCTCCCACCCGCTGCCCCCGGTCCCGCCCGCGCCGCCCGCCGCGCCCCCGGCCCCCGCCGCGCCGGCCCGGATCACCCTGGACAAGGGCCGGGTCAGCCTGGTCAAGGGCAGCTCCGTCTCCCTGGTCAAGAACGGCCGCCCCTTCCTCTCCTCCGTCCGGATGGCCCTCGGCTGGGAGCCCGCCGCCCGCGGCCGCAGCGTCGACCTGGACGCCTCCTGCCTGGCCTTCGACGCCCGCCACAAGCGGCTGGAGACGGCCTGGTTCATGAAGCTGAACATCTTCAACGGCGCCATCGCCCACTCCGGCGACAACCTCACCGGCGGAGGCGACGGTGACGACGAGCTGATCACCGTCCACCTGGAGGGCCTGCCTGCCGAGGTCCACGGCCTGGTCTTCGTCGTCAACTCCTTCTCCGGCCAGAAGTTCACCGACGTGAAGAACGCCTACTGCCGCCTGCTGGACGCCGCCACCAACGAGGAGCTCGTCCGCTTCGACCTCACCCACTCCGAGGCCCGCACCGGCGTGGTGATGTGCAAGCTGGTCCGCCGCCCGGGCGGCGAGTGGGAGATGACGGCGCTCGGCGAGTACGTCGACGGCAAGACCGCCCGCGCGATGATCGAGCCCGCCGCCGCGCTGCTCTGACCCACCGCGCCGTCACGCCCACGGCCGCGAATTCACCCTCCTGAGGCATCAAGTCGTTTACGGACCGACTCGATTGACTCTCAGGGGGGTGAATCGCACTCTCCCCCGCACCCGCTGAGGAGAGACCGTGCCACGCTTCCTGTCCCGCCTCGCCGTCGCCGGCACCGCCGCCGTCCTCGCCACCACGCTGACCACCCCCACCACCGTCCAGGCCGCCGCCAAGCCGGCCGAACGCACCCGGGCGCTGTCCTGGGTGGCCATGGGCGACTCCTTCACCGCCGGCGTCATCGAGGCCACCGGCGCCGAGACCGAGCCCCGCGACGGCTGCGCCCGGACCGTCGAGTCCTACCCCGAGATCATCCGCCGCGACCTCGGCGCCCTGACCGACCTGCGCAACGTCAGCTGCAGCGGCGCCACTACCGAGAACGTCCGCACCGCCAAGCTCTCCCCGCTCGGCCGCCCGCTCCCGCCGCTCGGCACCGACCCGAACGCCCCCTACCCGCCCGTCCCGCCGCAGATCGACTCCGCCGGCCCGGACACCGACCTGATCACCGTCGGCATCGGCGGCAACGACCTCGGCTTCGCCGGGATCCTCAAGGACTGCGTCGAACTCGGCGCCACCCACCTCGGCCAGGGCACCCCCTGCAAGGACCGGTACGACGCCGTCCTGCCCGACCGCCTCGCCGGGCTGAGCGCCGCCTACGGCACCATGCTGACCGAGCTGCACGCCAAGGCCCCGTCCGCCAAGGTGATCACCGTCGGCTACCCGCACCTCGTCCCCGAGGACGCCGACCTCTGCACGTACGGCGACCTGCTGCAGTTCGCCACCGTCAGCACCGGCGACCTCGCCTGGGCCCGGACGGCGATCCTGGAGCCGCTCAACGCGGTCGTCGCGCGGAGCAGCGCCGACCACGGGGACACCTTCGTCGACCTCTACCCCGCCAGCGCCGGCCACAGCGTCTGCGACGCCGACCGCTGGGTCGACGGCGTGCTGAGCACCATCCTCCCGCTGACGTACGGACTGGTGCACCCGAACGCCCGGGGCCAGGCCGGCGCCGCCGCCGTGGTCGAGCACGCCGTCCGCGGCGGCTGAGCCGAAAACCGGTGGCCGCGCGGCCCGCGCCCGGGGCATCCTGACCGGATGATCATCCGCGAAGCCACCCCCGAGGACTGGCCGGCCATCTGGCCGTTCTTCCAGGCCGTCGTCGCCGCCGGCGAGACCTTCCCCTACCCGCTCGACATGTCCTTCGAGCTCGGCCGGGAATGGTGGATGAAGACCGCCCCCGACCGCACCGTTGTCGCGGTGGACGAGGACGGGCGGATCGTCGGCAGCGCCACCATGAACCGCAACCGCCCGGGCAACGGCTCGCACGTCGCCAGCGCCAGCTACATGGTCGACCCGGCCCACCACGGCAAGGGCATCGGGCGGGCCCTGGTCGAGCACACCCTCGACTGGGCCCGCGGGGCGGGCTTCCGCGCCATGCAGTTCAACGCGGTCGTCGCCAACAACCACCGCGCCGTGAAGCTCTACGAGTCGCTCGGCTTCGAGGTCGTCGGCACCGTCCCCGAGGCCTTCCTGCACCCGGTCGACGGCTACGTCGGCCTGCACGTCATGTACCGGGCCCTGTAACCGCGGGGGTCTACTCCTCGATCGCCCCGCCGACCCGCCGCAGGTGCTGCCGGAAGCTGTACGCCGGGTCGGCGGCGCGGCGCTCCAGGTAGTCGTCGAAGGCGGTCTGCCGGCGCAGCGTGTCCCCGGCGGCGATCCGCCCGGCCTGGGCGCGCTCGGTCCGGGCGATCGCGCCCGCCGTCTCCAGCACCTCCTCGACCCGGTCGGCCGGCACGAACAGCACCCCGTCCGGGTCGGCGAACACCACGTCCTCGGCGGTCACCGCGTGCGGCCCGACCCGCGCCGACAGCAGCGCCTCCGGCTCCCGCTCGTCCAGCCGCACCGGCCCGAGCGGCAGCGCGCCGTAGCTGAACACCGGCAGCCCGATCTCCACCAGCTCGGGGGTGTCCCGGTGCAGCCCCCACACCACGATCCCGGCCACCCCGGCGGCCCGCGCCTCCAGCACCGCGAGGTCCCCGATGCAGGCCTCGTCCGTCCGCCCGCCGTTGTCGATCACCAGCACGTCCCCGTCCCGGGCGGCCCCGTACGCCTCCAGGAACACGTCCACGCTCCCGTAGTGCCGCACCGGCAGCACCCGCCCCGCCACCCGGCCCCCGCCGACCACCCCGGCCACCCCCACCGGCGCCACCCGCACCCCCACCCCGACCCGCACACACGCATCCGCCACCAACGGCGTCGACAACCCCTCGAACCCCTTCAGCATCCCCAACTCCTCCGAGTAAAAGCCCAGTTGACCAGCACCGGATCCTATGCCAGGCCCCGAACTCACACCATCGAGTGGCGATCGCCTATCCACCATCCGTCGGACAACCGGCACACCTAACCTGTCGGCGAGTCACTGAAGGGAGTTCAGGCGAGCATGACGGACAGCGAGATCCTCCTGGAGCTTTTCCTGGAGCTGGAGATGCCGGAGGGTCTTCGGGCCCAGCTCGTGAACGGCGACATCATCGTCGAGCCTCCCCCTGACGGACACCACGAGCACATCCTCAGCCACCTGATCGACCAGATGCACGGCGAAGCCGCCGCCGAGATGCAGGTGTCCGGCCACAAAGGCCTCCGCCTCCCTGGGGGCGGAGGCCACCCGCCCGACCATGTCATCCCCGACCTCACCGTCGTACCCGAGGTGCTCCGCCTCTTCTGTGGCGCCCCTCCCTGGATGGAGCCGGACGGCGTCGCCATGGTCGCCGAAGTCACGTCCTGCAAGCCCGACCAGGACCGCATCGCCAAGCGGCACTGCTACGCCCGGGCCGGCATCCCGCTCTATCTCCTCATCGACCGCGAGAGGTCGCAGGTGAGCCTCTTCGGCCAGCCTCACCGCGAGGAGTACACCGAGGTGCACCTGGCCGCCTTCGGCGAGCCACTCACCCTCCCCGCGCCCTTCGAGTTCGAGCTCGACACCAAGCCCTTCCTCTAGGAAACGCGAAACGGCTCGCACCCCCTCCCACACAGGGGGTACGAGCCGTTCCTCCGAACCGGCGGCGTCAGCCGCGGGTGGCCATGGCGCGCAGGAAGAAGGTCAGGTTGGCCGGGCGCTCGGCGAGGCGGCGCATGAAGTAGCCGTACCACTCCTGGCCGTACGGGAGGTAGACCCGCATGGTGTTGCCCTCGCCGGCGAGGCGCAGCTGCTCCTCCGGGCGGATGCCGAACAGCATCTGGTACTCGAAGGAGTCCCGCTTGCGGCCGTTCCACTGGGCCAGCTGGCCGGCGATCTTGATCATGTTGGGGTCGTGCGAGGCGATCATCGGGTAGCCCTCGCCGGCCATCAGGATCTTCAGCGCGCGGACGTACGCGAGGTCGACCTCGTGCTTGCCCTGGAAGGCGACCGACTCGGGCTCCTTGTAGGCGCCCTTGCACAGGCGCACGCGGGAGCCGGGGCCGGAGAACTCGCGGCAGTCGGCCTCGGTGCGGCGCAGGTAGGCCTGCAGCACGACGCCGAGCCAGGGGTAGTCCGCCCGCAGCTCGCGCGCGATGGCGAGGGTGGAGTCGGTGGTGGTGTGGTCCTCCATGTCGAGGGTCACCGTGGTGCCCGCGTCGGCGGCGGCCTCGCAGATGCGGCGGGCGTTCTCCAGCGCGATCTTCTCGCCGTCCACCGGGAGGAACTGGCCGACGGCCGACAGCTTGACCGAGACCTCGGCGCCGGCCGCCAGGCCGGTCTCCTTGAGGGCCTTGAGCAGGTGCTCGTAGGCCTCGGCGGTGCCGGCGGCCTGGGCGGCGTCCTGGGTGTCCTCGCCGAGGTGGTCCAGGGTGACCTTCCGGCCGGTGGCGACCAGGTCGTCGCAGGCGGTGACCGCGTCGTCGAGGGCCTCGCCCGCGACGAAGCGCTCGACTATCGCGTGGGTCGGGGGGAACTTCTCGACCACGGTGCGGACCTGCGGGGACCGGGAGGCCGCGAGAAGGGCGGAACGGAGCATCGTGACTCCTGGAGCTGGTGTTTCCAAGGGTGGCAGAAAGGCGCCGGGGCGGCGGTACGGGGGTTGCCCGCCGCCCCGGCGGGGGCGACGCCCGGCTGCGGGGCCGGGCGTCGCGGGTGACCGTTGGCTACGGAACGAGCCGGAGGGTCAGGGGGCTGGTCAGCCCATGTGCGGGTAGCGGTAGTCCGTCGGCGGGACGAAGGTCTCCTTGACCGAGCGGGTCGAGGTCCACCGCGTGAGGTTCTGCTTGGCGCCGGCCTTGTCGTTGGTGCCGGAGGCCCGGCCGCCGCCGAAGGGCTGCTGGCCGACGACGGCGCCGGTCGGCTTGTCGTTGATGTAGAAGTTTCCGGCGGCGAAGCGCAGCTTGTGCATCGCGTCCTGGGCCGCGGCGCGGTCCTGGGCGATGATCGCGCCGGTCAGGCCGTAGGCCGACGCCGACTCCATCTGGGTCAGCATCTCGTCGTACTTCTCGTCCTCGTAGACGTACACGGCGAGGATCGGGCCGAAGTACTCGTCCTTGAAGTACTCGCTGGCCGGGTCCTGGCAGACCAGGACGGTCGGGCGGACGAAGTAGCCGACCGAGTCGTCGTAGGTGCCGCCGGCGAGGACCTCCACGGAGGAGTCGGCCTGGGCGCGGTCGATGGCGGCCTTGTTCTTGGCGAAGGCGCGCTCATCGATGACGGCCGACATGAAGTTGGACAGGTCGCTGACGTCGCCCATGGTGAGGCCGTCGACCTCGGCGGCGAACTCGTCCTTGAGCCCGGCCCACAGCGAGGCGGGGACGTAGGCGCGGGAGAGCGCCGAGCACTTCTGGCCCTGGAACTCGAAGGCGCCGCGGGTCATCGCGGTCTTGAGGACCTTCGGGTCGGCCGACGGGTGGGCGACCAGGAAGTCCTTGCCGCCGGTCTCGCCGACGATCCGCGGGTAGGTGCGGTAGCCGGCGATGTTGTTGCCGACCTCGCGCCACAGGTGCTGGAAGGTGGCGGTGGAGCCGGTGAAGTGGATGCCGGCCAGCGCCGGGTGCTTCAGCGCGACCTCGGAGACGGCCAGGCCGTCGCCGGTCACCATGTTGATGACGCCCTTGGGGAGGCCGGCCTCCTCCAGCAGCTGCATCAGCAGGTGCGCGGAGAACTGCTGGGTCGGGGACGGCTTCCACAGCACCACGTTGCCCATCAGCGCGGGCGCGGTCGGCAGGTTGCCGGCGATCGCGGTGAAGTTGAACGGGGTGATGGCGTAGACGAAGCCCTCGAGCGGGCGGTGGTCGCTGCGGTTCCACACGCCGTCCGAGGAGATCGGCTGCTCGGCCATGATCTGGCGGGCGAAGTGCACGTTGAAGCGCAGGAAGTCGACCAGCTCGCAGGGGGTGTCGATCTCGGCCTGCTGGGCGGTCTTGGACTGGCCGAGCATGGTGGCGGCGGCCAGGGTCTCGCGCCAGGGGCCGGCCAGCAGGTCGGCGGCCTTGAGGAAGATCGCGGCGCGGGAGTCGAAGGAGAGCGCCTGCCAGGCCGGGGCCGCGGCCAGGGCAGTGTCGATGGCGTCCTGCGCGTCGGCCTGGGTGGCGTTGCGCAGGGTGCCGAGCCTCGCCGCGTGGTTGTGCGGCTGGACGACGTGGATCTCGGTGCCGCCGCCCATCCGGCGCTCACCGTTGATCGTCATGGTCAGCTGGACCGGCTCCTGGCCGCCCAGCTCCTTCAGCTTGGCCTCCAGACGGGCCCGTTCCGGGCTCCCGGGGGCGTAGCTGTGGACCGGCTCGTTCACCGGCGCGGGGACCTGGGTCACAGCATCCATGAAGCGCACGCTCTCCTTCGTTCGGTGCGGGGAAGGCCTGCGCGGGTCGCACGCGGGCCACAGCACGAACGCTATTCCTGGCTACCGGGCCACTTGATTGGCCGGGCGGCTAAATTCCCCCGTACGGCGTTGTCCGGGACGACTAAGGGGTCACGCCGCGGTCACGGCCGGCCCGGCCGGGGCCACCCGCCGGTCCCAGTCGATCCGGTAGCCGTGTACCGGCCGCAGCGTCCGTTCCGGGCTCATGAAGGTCCGCATCGCGATCGGCGCGACCAGCCGGAACACCATCCGCCCGACCGGCCCGGAGGCCTTCTGGTTGTTGGTGCGGGCCGCGTCGGCGGCGATCTTCTCGACCCGGGGCCGGCGCAGCGCCTCGTACGCGGCGAAGGCGGCGGTGTGGTCGGGCAGGTCGCGCAGGCAGCGGGCGAGTTCGACGGCGCTCTCGACGGCGAGCGAGGCGCCCTGGCCGGAGCTGTTGGAGGGCGCGTGCACCGAGTCGCCGACGAGGACCATCCGGCCGCGGTGCCAGCGCGGCACCGAGGGCATGATCTCCAGCCGGGGGAAGGTCTCCATGCTCCGCGCGTCGGCCATTCGCAGCACCTCGCGGGCGGGCAGGTCGTCGGCGTGCAGCTCGCGGCAGCGGCGCAGCCATTCCGCCGCGCCGAGGGCGCGGACCTCCTCCGGGTCGAGCGGCTCGGGCTGCGGGATGTTGCTGAACCAGGCGGTGCCGCTGCCGTCGGCCAGGCCCCAGTAGCCGAAGAAGGCGCGGGCGCCGTTGGCGAAGTGCACGGACTCGCCGCGTCCGGCCCGGCCGGGCAGCCGGTAGGAGCTGTAACCGCCGACGCCGAGCAGCCCGGTGTACCGCGCGGCGGGCGCGGCCGGGTCGATCAGGGTGCGGACGGTGGAGCCGGTGCCGTCGGCGCCGACCAGCAGGTCGCCGGTGGCGGTGGTGCCGTCGGCGAAGCGGGCGGTGATCCCGTCGGCGCCCTCCTCGACGCCGACCAGCCGCTTGCCCCACCGGACCTCGATGCCGTCCTCCGCCAGGCGCCGCTGCAGCACCTCGTAGAGCTCGGCGCGGCGCATCAGCCGGCCGCGCGGCAGGTCGTCGAGGCCGGCGAACTCGGCCAGCACGCCGCCCTTGCCGTCCTCGATCACCATCGGCCCGACCGGTTGCCCGATCCCGCCGACCTCTTCCCCCAGCCCGACGACGGCCAGCGCGCCGAGCCCGTTGGGGGCGATCATGAAGGTCCCGCCGATGCCCTCGGCGGAGGTCCGGTAGGCCTCGAACACGACCGGTTCGAGGCCGGCCTTGCGCAGCGCCAGGGCCGTCACCGGTCCGGCGATGCCGCCACCGACGACCAGGACCCTACGGCCCGTTCCGGTGGTTCCGTCAGTGCTGGTGGTTCCGTTGGTGCTCATTCCAGGCTCCTCATGAATTCCCGCAGGGTCCGGTTGAACTCCGGCTCCCCGATCCGGCCGATGAGGTTCTCGGTGTAGCGGCGCTCCGCCTCCAGCAGCGCGAGGGCGTACTCCTCCTCGATGACGAACATCGGGTGGACGTCCATCCCGGCGGCCTTGTGCAGCTGGGCGCGCGAGGCGTCGATCCGCGCGTCCAGCGCCTCCAGCCGGCGGCCGAGCAGCTCGGCCGCCTCCTCGGTGGGGAGCACCACCAGCAGGCAGAGGGCGACCCCGAAGGCGGGGTACTCCTCCTGCGGTTCGGCGATCCATTCGCGCATCCAGTCGAGGAGCTCCGTCTGACCCTCGGGGGTGAGGGCGTAGACGGTGCGCTCCGGCCGCTGGGTGTCGCGGACGGTCTCCTGTTCGGCGACGAACCCGGCCTTCCGCAGCTGCTCCACGACCATGTAGAGCGAGCTGCGGTTGTACTTGATGTTGCGGTCCTTGCCGTGCTCCTTGAGCCGGCGCCCCATCTCGTACGGGTGCATCGGCTCGGCTCCGAGTTCGGCCATGACCGCGAGGGCCAGCGGATTCGACACCTTGCGTCGCTTCGCCATGAGAGCGTTCCTCATCACTTGGTCAGTACCGACTATCCGACATCGAATAGTCGGAATCAACTATTCAGGAGTGACGGGCCAGAACTCTGTCCGTCCGGCTAAAATCAACCACACGGCGTTGTCCGAGCGGATGAAGGAGGCCCGGAGTGACCACCCCCGGCCTCCCGCTCCGCCAACTGCTGATGTCCCTCGGCGAGCCCCTGGTCGAACTCCAGGCCGCCCCACTGGGGCTGGACGTCCCGGTCCGCGACGTCGCGATCCTCGACCCGGAGGACCCGCCGACCGCCGCCCCCGGCGAGCTCGTCCTCGCGATCGGCGCCCGCGGCCGCGCCGCCCTCCCCGCCCTGCGCGCGGCCGGCCGGGCCGGCGCGGCCGCCGTGGCGGTCAAGCTGGACGGGCCCGGCCAGGCCGACGCGCTGCGCGAGGCGGCCACCGAGGCGGGCGTCGCCCTGCTGTCGGTGCGCCGGGAGACCCGCTGGGAGCACCTGGACTCGCTGGCCCGCGCGATCATCGCCGGACCGGACGCCCCGGACGCGCCCGGCGCCCCCGAGCCCAACGCGGGCGACCTCTTCTCCCTCGCCCAGACCGTCGCCGTGCTCACCAACGGCATCGTCTCGATCGAGGACACCTCCAGCCGGGTGCTGGCCTACTCCCGCTCCTCCGACTCCGACGAGGTCGACGACCTGCGCCGGCTCTCCATCCTCGGCTGGCAGGGCCCGGAGCCGTACCTGTCCAAGCTCCGCGAGTGGGGCATCTTCCAGCACCTGCGCAGCTCGGACACCCCGATCGCGGTCGAGCCGCACCCCGAGCTGGGCCTGCGCCGCCGGCTGGCCGTCGGCATCCGGGCCGGGGCGCAGCCGCTCGGCACCATCTGGGTGCAGGAGGGCGCGCAGCCGCTGGCCGCGCACGCCGAGCAGGCGCTGGTCGGCGCGGCCCGGGTCGCGGCCGCCCAGCTGGTCCGCCGCCGCCGGGAGCTGTCCGCCGACGTCCGGCTCACCCGGACCCTGCTGACCGGTCTGCTGGAGGGCTCCACCGGCCCCCAGTCGCTCGCCACCCACCTCGGCCTGGACCTGCGCCGCCCGGCCACCGTGCTGGCGTACGCCGCGCACACCACCGAGGCGCTGCACCGTTCCGACGTCACCGGCCTGATCTCGGTGCACACCGCCGCCCGGCACCGCACCGCGCTGCTCGCCCCGATCGAGTCCCGGGTGTACGTGCTGCTGCCCGAGCTGCCGCCCGGCCTGCCGATGGCCACCGTGCGCGGCTGGGCCTCCGAGGTGGTGGCGGCCGCCCGGGAGCACCTCGGCGTCCCGCTGCGGGCCGCGATCGGCTCGACCGTGGACGGCCTGGCCCAGGTGCCGGACTCCCGCGCGCAGGCGGACCGCATCCTGGACGCGATGGGCCGCGGCGGAGTGGACCTCGACGTCGCGGCGCTGATCGACGTGCAGGCGGAGGTACTGGTCAGCGAGATGGTCGCGCTGCTGCAGGAGCGCACCGGCCTGCGCGACCCGCGGCTCACCGCGCTCACCGACTACGACCGCCGGCACGGCACCCGGCTCGCCGAGTCGGTGCTGGCCTGGCTGGACGCGCTCGGCGAGGTCCGGGTGGCCGCGGACGCCCTGCACATCCACCCCAACACCCTGCGCTACCGGGTGCGCCGCGCCGAGCAGTTGACCGGCATCGACCTCGCCCAGCCGCAGCAGCGGCTGCTGGCGATGCTGCAACTGCGGCTGCCCGCGGACGAGTGGTCCGCGGGCAGCCGGTCACATCCCTGAGGCTCGGTGCGAAAGGGTCACTCGCCGTAGCCCTGGCCGCGCTTGTGCTCGTTCAGCCGGCGCCACGGGCCGGTGATGGCCAGCTGGATGCCCGGGGTCTGGATGTTGGCGAACAGGGTCTTGCCGTCGTCCGAGAAGGTCACCCCGGTGAACTCGCTGAACTCGGGCTTCTCGGCGGTGCCGATGTTCAGCTCGTTGCGGGCGATCGGGTAGACCAGCCCGTCCTCGGTGGCGCCGAACAGGTGCGAGACGCCCTCGCCGTCCTCGCAGATCACGATGCCGCCGTAGGGCGAGACGGTGATGTTGTCCGGGCCGTCGAAGTTGTCGTGGTCGCCCCAGACGTCGGTGTTGACGCCCAGCAGGACCTTCAGGGTGATGGTGCGGCGGGCCGGGTTGTAGAACCAGACCTGGCCGTCGTGCTGCAGCGGGCTCTCCGAGCGGGCGAAGCTGGAGACGAAGTAGAAGCCGCCGTCACCCCACCACATGCCCTCCAGCTTGCGGGCGCGGCTGACCTCGCCGTCCTTGAACTGCTTGCGGATCGAGACGGTCCTGGCGTCGCGGTCCTGGACCTTGACCCAGTCCACGCCGTAGGTGGTGCCGACCTTGGTGGCGCGGGAGAGGTCGTCGACGAACTTGCCCTGGGCGTCGAAGACCTTGAAGGCCTCCAGCACACCGGCGTCGGCGGCCAGCTTGCGCAGCTGGTAGCGGCCGTGCTTGAAGCCGGCCGGCGGGGTCCAGCGGAACAGCAGGCCGTTCGGGTTCGAGGCGTCCTCGGTCAGGTAGACCTGGCCGCGCTTCGGGTCGACGACCACGGCCTCGTGGGCGTAGCGGCCGAAGGCCTTGACCGGCTGCGGGTCGCGGTTGTAGTCGTCGTCGAAGGGGTCGACCTCGAAGATGTAGCCGTGGTCCTTGGTGAAGCCGTTCTTGCCGGCCTTGTCCTCGGTCTCCTCGCCGGACAGCCAGGTGCCCCACGGGGTCACGCCGCCCGCGCAGTTGGTGGCGGTGCCGGCGATGCCGACCCACTGCTCGACCGAGCCGTCGCGCTTGGCGTGCACGACGGTGCAGCCGCCGGCCGCGCCCGGGTCGTAGACGTGGCCCTCGGTCAGCGGCACCGGGTGCGGCCAGTTGGCGCGCGCGCCGGACAGCTCGTGGTTGACGACCATGTAGTTGCCGCCGTGCTCGTCCTCGAAGGCGGAGGTGCCGTCGTGGTTGCTCGGGGTGAACTCGCCGGTGCGCAGCCTGGTGACGCCGGCCCGGTTGAGGACCTTGTACGAGAAGCCCTTCGGCAGGGACAGCAGCCCGGCCTGGTCCTGCACCAGCGGGCCGTAGCCGACGGCGGTGCCGCCCGCCGCGTTGGTCCCGGCGGCCGCGGCGACCGGGGCCTCGCCACCGGCCGGGGCGGCGATCGCACCGGGGGCGCTGGCCAGGGCCTCGGCGCTGCCGGCGATCAGCACGCCGGCCCCGACGACGGTGGAACGGTTGACGAAGTCCCGGCGGGACAGCGACATGGCAGCAACTCCTGAGGTGAGCGGTCGTCGGGGCGGATGCCGACGCCCAGCAGGCTCCGCCGGGCGGGTGAACCCGGGATGACGCCCACCTCACATCCCGGCGGCCATTTGCCGACCGATGACCGACACATGACCTGGACTTTGCCAAGACACCGTCAGGCCTGCCAGAATCCACCACACGGCCTACACCGCACCGCCTGCACCGCTCGCAGCACTCGTACTGCTCGTACCGCTCGTACCACGGGCAGCCGTCACCCCCGTGCCGTCCGCCACTGCTCCCAGGCCGCCAGCCACAGCTGCTCGGCCAGCCGGTGCTCCTCCCACGCCCCGGCCCCGCCCGGCCGCTCCCGCCACAGCTGCTCCCAGGCCCGCTGGGCCGGCAGGCTCGCCACCTGGCTCGCGAACACCGTGTACCGGACGACCTCCTCGACGGCCGCCTCCCCGTCCGCCGTACCGACCAGCCAGTGCGTCTGCTGGGACAGCCGGTTGAGGTGGTTGACCATCGCGGTGACCGCCGCCGCGGCCTCCTCCCGGGTCTCGGTGGCCAGCCGCATCTGCTGGCGCACCGCCGCCTCCCAGCGCACCGCGCAGACGTCCCCGCGCAGCCCGCGCGGCAGCCTCGGCGTGCGCCCGGCCCGGACCTGCGCCTCGATCGCGGCGGTCTCGGCGATGCTCTGCGCGATCAGCGACCGGTGCGCCTCCAGCCCGACGACGGGCGGCAGTTCGCGCTCCTCCACCGGGACGTACCGGGACTGCCGGGAGGCGAGGTCGCGCAGCAGGTCGGTGCGCCCGCGCAGGTACCGCTCGAAGTCGCGGATCCCGCCGAGCTCCACCCCGCCGGGGGCCACCCCGCGCCCGCAGACCGTCACGGTCAGCCCGCCGACCCGCAGCCGCCCGGCCCACACCGGTTCGGGCCCGCCGACCGCCGCCGCCCCGGGCCGCAGCACCGGCCGGTCCTCGTGCACCTCCAGCGCGCACGGCTCGCCGTCCACCGTGATCCACTCGCGCAGCGCCCGTACCCGGCCGGGCCCGTCGCCCTCGTCGACGCCCAGCTGCTCGTAGACGCGGTCCCGCTCGTCCTCGACCACGTCCTCCAGCTCGGGCAGCGGCTCGCCCTGCTCGGCGCCCGGCCGATAGGTGCGCACGGTCACGTACGGTCCGGCGGCCGAGCGCCAGTCGCCGCACTGGACCTCGACCCAGCGCAGCTCGCCGTCGGAGGTCTCGAAGGCGGCCAGCGCCTCGCCGGTACGGGCCGGCCCGGCGGCCACGCCGTACACCGGGAAGTCGACCGCGGCGAGGGTCCGGCGGGAGAACTCCTCCTGGTCGGCGAAACGATCCTCCTGACCCGGCCGCTCCGGGGCCGGCGCGCGGCCCGACGGCCCCGAGTTCCACTCCTGGTGCCTGCCGCCGCTCTCCCGCATCATCCTCTGCCGCACCCCCGACTCCTCGCGCCCGCACCGCCTACGCCACCTTACGTGGCCGCAGCTGCCGGGTCATCAGCTCGGCCGCCGGTCGGGGGCGGTGGCCGTGTCAGGACGAGCGGTTGTCAGCAGCCCTCCCTAACCTGGCGGCATGACAGCACAGAGCAGCACCACCCCGGACGGCACCACGGCACCCGGCGCCTTCCCCGCCAGGATCAGCATCGTCACCCTCGGCGTCTCCGACCTCGACCGCAGCGCCCGCTTCTACGAGGACCTCGGCTGGCGGCGCTCCACCGCCTCCAGCCCGGAGATCGTCTGGTTCCGCACCGCGGACTCGGTGCTCGGCCTCTTCCCCACCGACGAGCTGGCCGCCGACGCGGGCGTTCCCGCCACCGGCGAGCCGTCCTTCCGCGGCGTCACCCTCGCGGTGAACCTGGAGTCCCCCGCGCTGGTGGACGCCGCGATGACGACGGCCGTCGAGGCCGGCGCCGTGCTGGTCAAGCCGCCGGTCCCGACCGGCTGGGGCGGCTACTCCGGCTACTTCGAGGACCCGGACGGCCACCTCTGGGAGCTGGCCCACAACCCGTTCTTCCCCTTCACCGAGGACGGCTCGCTGGACCTCCCGCAGTAGGCCCGCAGCCCGTAGGCCACGGGCCTCCCCCGCCCCGGGGCCCCTCGCCTCAGTTCTTGGAGCGCGCCTTGAAGGCCGCCTTGCGCGCCTCCTTGGCCACCGCCCGGTCCAGGTGCAGCTCCCCGATCGCCTCCAGGACGTCCGCCGTGTACGGGTGGTCGACCCGCCACAGCTCCCCGAACCAGGTCGCCGGATCGCCCTTGACCGGAAGGTCCGTGACCAGGTCGCGCAGCAGCTCGGCGTCACCGCCGTTGTCCAGCAGCTGGGCCGCGAAGGTGTCGACCACCGTCCACAGCGCCACCGCCCGGGCCGGCGCCGGCACGTCCGTCGCGCCCTGCGCGGTCAGCCAGGCCCGCGCCGCGCCGCCCAGCTCCGGGTCGTCCAGCACCTCCCGGACGGCCGGCTCGGCGCCCGGACCGAGCAGGTCGAGCGCCGAGACGCACAGCATCCGCCGCAGCGGGCCGTACGCGTCGCCGCCGCGCGCCGCCGCGAGCAGCTCACCCGCCGCCGCCACCGGCTCCCGGCCGGCGGTCCACACCCGCAGCTCCTCCTCGGGCAGCACGTTGGCCGACTCGCACACCCCGCGCAGCAGCTCGGCCGCGTCGCCCTGGGCCAGCTCGCCGACCAGCGGCGCGTCGTAGCCGTCCTCCAGCAGCCACTGCCGGATGCCGTACTGGCCGAGCGGGGTGAGCCGGACCAGCCCGAAGCGGGCCGACTCCTCCTCGTCCAGCGGCTCCTCGCCGACGACGGCGGACCCGTCGCCCTCCTCCTCGTCGAACAGGTCCGGGTCGATCGGGCGGTAGTCCAGCAGGCCGAGCTCGGCCAGGTCGCCCAGCATCGGGTCCAGCGCGACCATCACGTCGGTGATGTCGCCCAGCAGCTCCTCGCTCGGCTCCTCGCCCTCCGGCACCACCAGCAGCGCGGCCAGCACGCCGAGCGGCACGGTCTCGTTGCCCGGGTCGGCGAAGGCGGTGGTCTCGTAGAGCACCTGCAGCGCCTCGTCCAGCAGCTCGGCGGCCTCGTCCCTGGCCTCCTCGACCTCGGAGAGCCCGTCCTCGTCCTCCTCCTCCGCCGGCGCTTCCTCCGCCTCGCCGTGCTCCTCCGGCAGCGAGTCCGCCTCCACGGCCAGCTCCCGGACGATCCCGGCGGCGGTCAGCCACAGCTCCAGGACGGTCTCCGGATCACCCTGCTCGGCGGGCTCCAGGTCCGGGCCGGGGACGGCGACGTGCTCGCCCTCCGCGGTGGTGCCCAGCTCCACCAGGTCCAGGTCGCAGGCCAGCGACCAGGCCCGCAGCGCCTCGACCTCGGCCTCCTCCGCCACCTCGCCCTCGGCCGGGGCCAGGCCGAGCAGCCGCGCGGCGGGGGCCCGGTCCTCCTCCACCAGGTCGCCGAACTCGTCCACCGCCCGGTGCGGGGCGGCCCAGCGGGCCAGCGTCAGCGCGTACCCGAACATCGGGACGGCCTTCGCCTGCTCGGCCAGCTCCCCCTCGGGGGGCAGCTTCACCGGCGGCACCAGCACCGCCGCGTCGTCCAGGTCCTCGTCGTCCAGCCCGTGCGCGGCGAACGCCCCGTAGAGGTCCTCCAGCTCCAGATCGGCGGGCAGCACCGTCTCGGCCGCACCCTCTCCCCCCGAAGCCCCGGCGTTCTTCCGACGTCGTCCGGCCATCGTTTGCGCTCTCCCTCAGCCAGCGGTCAGCCCAAACAGCTCCGCGTACCGATCTACCACCTCAGCGTATAGGTGTGACACCCCCGATGCCCGGCCGCAAGGGGCGCACACAGGGGCGCGCGCCGTATACGTGCGCCCACCCCTTATCCTTCGATCTGGTATCGCGCACACCCCGCGCGGACCGCCGGGGCAACGAAGCCCCGATCCTCAGCTCATCCGCTCCACCTGGGAGCCCCGCACCGCGGCCACCACCACAGCGCCTCAGGACGGGCGCGCCGGCATACCCCGCCGACCCGGTGGTGCCCTGCCACAGGAGACCCCTCACATGGCGGACCTCTCCCCCGCCGGCTCCGGCCTGCGCACCGCGCAGCTCGACGGACGCCGACTGTCGGAGGCCCTGCTCCCCCTGGAGCTCGCGCCGCGCGCCCAGCTCCAGCTCGCCGCGATCAGCCGCTGGAACGCGCTCCGCGGAGTCCGCGTCGGCCTGGTCTCGACCGCCCTGCTGCTGATGCTGATCGGTGCCAACCTGGCGACGCCGATCTACCCGCTGCTCCAGCAGCGCCTCGGGCTCGGTCCCCTCGACACCACGATCCTCTTCACGATCTACGTGTTCGCACTGGTCCCCGTACTGGCCGCGGTCGGCCACTGGTCCGACCACCTCGGCCGACGCGCCCTGATCCTGCCCGCCGTCGCACTGGCCGCCGCGGGCGACGTCGTCTTCGCCACCTCCGGCAGCTTCTGGCAGCTGGCGGTCGGCCGCGCCGTCCAGGGCGTCGCCGTCGGCCTGTCCACCGGCGCCGCCGGTGCCGCCCTCGGCGACCTGCTGCCCGACCACCCGACACTGGCCGCCAAGCTCACCCTGGCCTGCTCCGCCGGGGGCGTGGCGCTCGGCCCCGTCGTCGGCGCCCTGCTGGCCGGCGGCTCGGACCCGCTGCTCACGCCGTTCCTGCTGCACGCCATCGCCCTGCTCGCGCTCTGCGTACCGCTGGCCCTGGTCCACCCGCGGATGCCCGGCCGCAACCGCCCGCCGGCCTCCCCGCCCCGGATCACCACCCCGGCCCACCTGCGCCCGCAGCGCCTGCGGCTGCCGCGCACCGGCCGGCGCGAGTTCCTGCTCGCCGCCTCCGCGGGCTTCATCTCCTACGCGGTCTTCGGCGTCTACCTCAGCCTGGCCCCGGCCTTCGCCGCCAAGCTGCTGCACTCCCCCTCGCACCTGACCGGCGCGATCGTGGCCGCCCTGCTGCTCGGCTCCTCGGCCGCCGCCCAGCTGATCGTCCCGCCGACCTCGGACCGCCTGGTGATCGCCCTCGGCATGACCGGCCTGGCCACCGGCCTCGCCCTGGTGGTCGCCGCCGGGTACACCGGCACCCCGGCCCTGCTGTTCATCGGCAGCGTCCTCGGCGGCGCCTGCCAGGGCGTCGCCTTCCGCTCCCTGTTCACCACCGCCGTCGCCGCCCTGAACCCGGAACGCCGCGGCTCCGAGCTCTCCGCCCTCTGGGTGATCGTCTACCTCGGCAGCTCCCTGCCCATCGTCATCGTCGGCGCCCTCGTCCAGGCCTACGGCCTCCTCCCCGCCGTCAGCGGCTTCGCCACCCTCGCCGCCGTGCTCTGCGCCGCCCTGGCCCTCGCCGTCGCCCGCAAACCCAAGCACCTCGCCTGACCCGCACACCCGAAGCGCCGCTGCCCGGGACTTCCTCTTCGGAAGTCCCGGGCAGCGGCATTCCCGCCACCGGGCGAACACCCGCGCATCATCTGCTCCGTTGAGCGGCTCCACCACCGTTCTCCACCATCCCCCCGCCTTCCGGCGGGTGCCTGCCCCCGCCCTCACCGCGTGCCGCCCCGCCAGGCGGCACGCGGCGCTGATGAAGCACGGCGAGTACCTGCCGGAAGCCGACAAGGGCCCGGAGGCCGTCCCCGACTGCCGGGGGCGGCCTCCGGAACAGGTCGAAATGGTGGGTTTCGCCTCCGCCCGCTGGATGTGATCCAGCGGGCGGAGTGCTGCCACGTGAGAGGTGCGGGCACGACCACCAGCTCCATGGGTGGTCACCCATGGAGCTGGTGGTCAGGCAACGAGCGCGATGTCCAGGTACGCCTGTACCGGCTCGAACAGCCCGTACGGCACGTACTCGGGAATCTCGGCGAGGGCCACCCACGCGAGGGCGTCCAGCTCATCCGTGTCCACCACCTCGGCGGTGCCGCTGACGACCTCGCAGGCCGCGTACGACATCAGTCGGCCGGTCTTCGGGTGCACCCGCTCGCCCAGGAGCTTGACGGCGGCCACACCCAGTCCGGTCTCCTCTGCCGTCTCGCGAACGGCCGCCGCCTCGGGCGACTCGCCTGCTTCGATCTCACCGGCCGGGAACTGCCAGAAGAGCTGGCCCTCACTGACCCGCCGCCGGACCATCAGGACGCGGCCTTCGTGGACCACGATCGCGGCGGCAATGCCCGGGCGTTCCTCCGCAGTCTGCTGTGTCACGTCTGCTCCTCCAGGATGGGCGGGAAGGTCGTATCGGGCTCGATGAAGCGGGCCACCGAGCGATAGTTGGCGGTTGTCAGCGATAGTTGGCGATCAGGGCACCCGTCGCTGTCCGTGACAGTCCGTTTTGGTTGAATCAGCGGATGAGCGAAACCTCTGTCGACCTGGGAGTCGTCACCGCGCCGTCCGGTGTGCTGGTCCTGGGCATGGCCGGCTGGATCGACCACTGGTCCGAGCTCGGCGACCCGTTGTCCGTACGGGCACTGGCCGCCGCGAAGCAGGGCGGTGGCCATCTGCACGAGCCCGCGGACGGCCCGAGCCGGGACTGGTCCTGCGAGGCGGTCGCGGTGCCGGCCGCTGCCGACCGGCCGCTGAAGGTGCGCGCCGAAACGGGGGAGTCGTACGACGGGCCGGTCGTCACGGTCCTGGAGGTCGACCTCGGCGTGCCCTGGCCGGGCGACCCCGACGGAGAGCCGATCCGACTCGGTGACCTGCCGATCGACCGGTGCGGCATGGTCCTCGGCGACGCCCGCGCCCTCGACTCGTTCGTCGGGCTGCCGGGCGAGTCGATCGACGGACTCGCCGACGTCACGTACTGGGGAAAGTACGAGGACGACGCCCACGCCCGCTTCGGCGGCGAACGGACACCCCGGTACGAGGTCAAGGGGCCCTACGGGCGCCTCGACCTCCCCCTGCACGAAGCCCACGAGTTCGCCGGCCGGCTCCAAACTTGGCTGGCAGAAGGACCCCGCACCGGCCTGATGGTCTCCGTAGACGCGCACACCCACTTCCACCTCCTCGACCGGGCCGGCCAGACCCACCCCCTGCTCGCCGGACAGATCGAGATCGACGGATGCCAGGTCCTCGGCTTGGGCTGGGATCCCGGCGACCACTCCATGCGCCACCACGGCGAACGAGCCTGGAACCAGGTCTACGCAGTCACTCTGGAACAGCACGGCACCACCACCCTGCTGCGTTGGACGATCCCCGCAGAAGCAGAAGAATCCGAGTAGACCGAAGCTGACGGTGCGCCCCGCCGTGCCATGCAACGGCGGGGTGGCCGACTCGGACGACCAACAGCTGTGATCGTCATGAGGGGTTCGCCAAATAGCGCTGACGGTCACAACACGCAGCAAGCACGGCAACATCGGCGCGTACCACCAGGCGCCGCCACCCCAGGCTCAGTGGATCGGGCGAATCATCGCGGTCAGCCGGGGCGAGTCCGGAGACGGCTGTTGCACGTTGAACGCCTGGTAGCCCCAGGTCTCGTAGAGCCGCTGGACCTTGCCGTCCCCTGCGAGCGGGTTGACCAGAAGGGTGACACGCTCCTCGGGCCGGCGGCGCAGCAGGCCGTCGTGGATCCGGCGGGCGGCACCCGTGCCCCGCCATGGGATCCGGACGCCGATCTCCTTGATGGCCAGGGCCGGGGCCTCGGTGTAGCCGTCCGGAAGGGGCTCGGCCATGCGCTTCCAGTACCGGTCGCCCGCCTCGATCGTGTTGCCGTAGGCGTACCCGACCGGTACCTCGGGCAAGGCCGTGGGCGGTGAAGCGGATGTTGTCGCCGCGCAGTTACGGGCGGGTCGCTCCGTGTTCCAGGTAGACGGTCTCTGACTTCGCCCTGGCGACGCACGCCGCGTGGACGCGGCGGGCGAGGCGAGGGATGAGGAGTGTGTCGAGCTGGTCGGTGGTGTGGAAGGCGTATTCGCCGATCTCCACCTGGTCGACGGTGATGTTGTCGAGCTCGCCAGTCGGGAGGACGCCACCGTCGAAGACGAAGAGGAGCTTGTCGCCCTCGGTGGGATGGGGCGCCCAGTCGGCGACGAGCAGGCAGCCGATCGGCGGAGTGATACCGAGTTCCTCCTTGACCTCCCGGGCCGCGCCCTCGCTCGGGGTCTCACCGGCATGCAGGTAGCCGCCGGGGATCTCCCAGCCGGGCTTGTAGGTCGGCTTCACGAGGAGGACACGGTTGTCCTCGTCGAAGAAGAGCACCCCGGCGGCTGTGCGGGGCTGGGCCACGACCTCGTGGGACGGGGAGTCGCTCATGGCGACGACTGTAGCCGCCCAGCCGCGTCACGCGACGATCTGGAGCCGCTGGGCGACGCCTCTGACCGAACACCCAAATGCCGCTGCCCGGGACTTCCCCCGAAGTCCCGGGCAGCGGCATTCCCGCCACCGGGCGAACACCCGCGCGCGATCTGCTCCCTTGAGCAGCTCTACCACCGTTCCCCACCATCCACCCCCCACCCGCCTCCCGGCGGGTGCCCGCCCCGGCCCTGGCCTCGTGCCGCCCCGCCAGGAGAGAGTCCCCGTTCTGCAGGAACACCTGGAGGCCGCCCCGGCTGCCGGGACGGCCTCCAGGCCCTCACTGGCAACATCTACGGCTAGCACGACCAGGTGCATGGCCAGCGGCCGGCCAGTCAGCGAACGATCAGCTTCCGAACCTCGTCGCTCACGCCCGGCAGATCGCTGCGGTCGGCCCAGCTGTGGTCGTCGTGCTCGGTGAGAGTGAGCGGGGTGGTCTCCTCGACGGTGACCTCGAAGGTGAGCTGACGGGTGCGGGAGCCGCTCTTGGAGGTGTAATCGAACTGCCCGAGGTAGGAGACGACCTGGTTGATCGTGAGGCCGGTCTCCTCCGCGGTCTCCCGCAGAAGGGCGCTCTCGAAGTCCTCGCCCGTCTCAACCTTTCCCGACGGCAGTTCCCACAGGCCCGGCATGAAGTCGTCGGCAGGCCGGCGCAGGAGGAGGACACGGTCCCCGTCCATGACGACCGCGGCAACGACGAAGCGAGTGACCCCAGCCTCCTGGGCGTCGAGGAGCAGGCCAGGGGCGAAGGCGGGATCGGCGAAGGGGGAGGTCATTGCAACAGCTCCTTGTGGTGATCGCTCACCTTGATGGCCGCGCGGATGTACTGCTCGGCCAGAGGACGATCCTCTTCACGATGCCAGACCGGGAGCTTGATCGTGTGCGCGTGCGCGTGTTCGGCGACCGGGAAGTCCCTGGTCCTGTACGCGCGGTGGGAGAGCGGGTGGCCGGGGAACAGCATCGCCGGGCCCTGGTAGAGCGGCAGTTGGTTCAGAGGGCAGGTGGAGCCGGGTCGGTCGAACTCGGTGGCGCCCTCAGCGACCAAGGCCTGATGGAAACGCTCGATGCTCAAGCCACCGAGCTCGCCGGGGTGGTAGGTGAGCGTCAACCCGTACCAAGACGGAACCACCCCATCGGGCATCGGCCTGACCGAGAAGCCGGGGAGCCGGGCGAACTCGGCGGTGAGGTAGTCGGCGATCTCGGCCCGGCCCGCGAGGTATCCATCAAGCCGTCCGAGCTGATCTCCACCGACCCACGTTCGCAGATCGTCGCGAGCTCGCGGGCCTCCTCCGGGGAGGTCGCGAACGGCTTCTCCTTGAGCACGTGCACGCCCCGGGACGCGCACTCCTCGATCACGGCTCAGCCTGGGTGGTGCGGGACCGCGACGATCACGAAGTCCGGCCTCATGGCGTTCAGCATGTCCGCCGTGGCCGCAAGCCCCGCCATGCCTGACCCGCACACCCGAAGCGCCGCTGCCCGGGACGTCCCCCTTCGGAAGTCCCGGGCAGCGGCATTCCCGCCACCGGGCGAACACCCGCGCATCATCAGCTCCGCTGAGCAGTTCCCCCACCGTTCCCCACCATCCACCCCCCACCCGCCTCCCGGCGGGTGCCCGCCCCCGCCCTCACCGCGTGCCGCCCCACCCGGCGGCACGCGGCGCTGATGAAGCACGGCGAGTACCTGCCGGAAGCCGACAAGGGCCCAGCGCCGGAGGCGGCCTCCGGAACAGGTCAAGACAATGGGTCTCGCCCCCGCCCGCTGAATGTGATCCAGCGGGCGAAGTGCTGCCGGATGGAGGCGCGGACGCGGGGCGTGTCGGCGAGCCAGGCGTCGATGCGGACGAAATCCATGGTGTCGCTTGTGTGACCACCAGCTCTATGGGTGGTCACCCAGACGCGAGTTCGGCAGCTCGCTGAGCGAGTTCGGGGGCTCCGGGGATTCCGCGCCTGCTGTAGACGGCCATGGCTGAGCGCACCGTTTTCAGCTCCTTCTGGTTTCGGTCGGATGCCACGCCGTCCATGAGGTCCAAGCACTGATTCCAGAGGACGACGGCTTCCTCATGGCGGTGTTGGGCGGCGACAGACTTGGCGAGGTTCGCGATGGTCAGACCGCGAACCCGCTGGTACGTCGCCGGGACGCGGTCCTCAAGCGCCCTGCGGTAGTGCCGTTCAGCGGCTC
The DNA here is from genome assembly GCF_014656195.1 of Kitasatospora xanthocidica. Classification (GTDB taxonomy): domain Bacteria; phylum Actinomycetota; class Actinomycetes; order Streptomycetales; family Streptomycetaceae; genus Kitasatospora; species Kitasatospora xanthocidica. Next base: position 156,124 of record NZ_BNBY01000007.1, read on the forward strand.
CGTGGTCCTTCATCCCGGTCAGGGTCTTGCCCGTGTGCGATGCCACGGTGGCCGCAACCGGGCCGGACGCGGCCGCGTAGGATGGCACGCCGTCGTCGGCGGCGAGCATGGCGTCCTCGGCGGCCAGGAGTGCCCCGGCGGCGTTCTTGCTCTGGCCGCTTGCGCCGTAGGCCCGGGCGGCCGTCACCAGCAGCAATGCCTCTGTCTTCCGGTCGACTTTCCCCTGCGCCCGTGAGAGCGCGGCTTCGGCCAGCTCGACGCAGTGCGTGGTCTGGTTCAGGTCGAGGGCCTGGTGGGTCAGGGCTCGCATCGTCCAGGCTCCATGGCCTGCGGGGTCACACTCGCAGGCGAGCTGGTAGGCGAGGAGATAGAACCGCTGGGAGGCGCCCTCGCGGCCCAGATCGTGGCACTTCCATCCGATCAGGGTGGCGAGCTCGGCTGCCGCTCCGTACGCGCTCCGCCGGACCTCCTCGGACGGGAACGTGGCCTGGAGCATCGGCACGACGGCATCCGCCAGGTAGGACGAGACGGTGGACAGCCCGTGGCCACCGCCCAGTTTCTCGTCGGCGGTCCTGAACATCTCGGTGAGCTGTCGGACGGTGGAAACCTCTTCGGCTCCGGCCCTACGGCTGCCCTTCGCGGTGCGCAGGGTGGCGGCGACGGCCTGGTGGTCGTAGGTGAGCGGGAGCCCGACGGTGGCGGTGGCGAAGGCGAGGGCGAGGAAGTCGCGGCGGTGGAACATGACAAGCCTCCCGAGGTCGGCAGCGGTTGCCAGAGGGTCAGGGGGCATGGCCTCCCCGATGGCCGGGAAGCCTAGACCGATCTCGGCGGTCGTCACCTGGCGCTTCGCCACTCTGGACAGGGCCTCGGCGAGGTAGGCCGCGGTTTTGCCGGTCGGGGTGCCGCCCCGGACCCAGGAGAGCACGGCCGACCGCGAGGTGTGCAGGGTCTCGCCGGCCTCCGCCGCGACGCCGCGGACCGCCTTGGCCAGAACTTCGTATGTACAGCCGGCTTCCGCGATGACGGCCGCCAGTTGTTGGTTCGGCTGCTTACTCCCAGTCAACTCGCGCCCCCAAAGCTGATCTTGAACAGATTGAACAGGATGAGCGGGCCATCACCGTACCGCCGGAGCGTGGTCGGCTGTTCACTGACTGCATAAACCCGCACCTCAGAGGAGGTTGATGCCTCATGGCCGACGTGTACCGCGACCCGCGCCTTCGTGAGCTGACCGGGGCCAGCGTTCTGGTCACCGGAGGCGGTGGCCTGGTCGGCAGCCGCATCGTCGCTCAACTCGCCGCCTGCGGCGCCACACCGATCGTCCTGGACCGGTTCGACGCCTACCCGCACCCGGTGCGGGACCTGTTCCAGGTGGACCGCCACAGCGCCCAGGTCGTGCTCGGCGACGTTCGTGAGCGGGCCACCGTGAAGTGGCTCGCGGGCCGCGCGGACTACGTGATCCACGCCGCCGCGTACGCCGATGTCGCCGCCTGCACCCGCCGACCCGACATCGCGTTCGCCGCCAACGTGCACGGCACCCAGATCGTCCTGGACGCCGTGGCGGCCTCGCCGGTGAAGCGGCTGGTCTTCGTCTCCTCCGCCTCCGTCTACGGCGACGGCACCCCCGCCGAGGACGGCACGGCGCGATTCACCGAGAACCAGCCGCTGACCCCGATCTCCGTGTACGCCAACACCAAGCTCTGGGGCGAGCACCAGGTGCGACTGATGCTCGGAGGCAGCGGCACCGAGTACTCGATCGTCCGGTACTTCTCGGTCTACGGCGACCCGCAGATCCCCAAGCCCGGCTCGCACTCCTGGATGGTGCCCTGGCTGGCCCTGTCCGCCCACACCGGCCGGCCGATGAGGCTCAACGGCGGCGGCCACCAGGTCCGCGACATGGTCCACGTCGAGGACATCGCACACGCCACCGTCCTCGCCCTCGCCATCGACCGGGCTGCCGGGCAGACCATCAACGTCGGCACCGGCATCCCCACCTCGGTCCGGCGGATCGCCGACCTGATCGCCACCCACTATCCCGAGGCCGCCTCTGTCGTGACGCCGATGCCCGAGGGCGACCCGCGTGGAGGGTTCGCCGACACCCGCCGGTCCGCCGACCTGCTCGGTTGGCGTCCCGCCATCACCCTCACCGAAGGCATCGACCGCTACGTGCACTGGCTCAACACCACCCCGGGTGCCGTCCCGGACTGGTTCACCGCGACGACCACCGCCGTCTCGGCCGCCTGAACGAAGGGACCTTCACCCCATGCGCGTCGTGCTGCTCGGCGGAGCCGGATACATCGGCTCCGTCGCCTCCCACCGCCTCGTCTCGCTCGGCCACCATGTCACCGTCGTGGACGGCCTGATCTACAACCGCGGGGACGACCCCGGCCAGCTCCTGCCCAGCGCCGCCACGTTCGTCCCCGGGGACGTGCGTGACCCCGAGCTGCTGGCTGGGGTCTGCGACGGCGCGAACGCCGTCGTGCACCTCGGCGGGATCGTCGGAGAGCCGGCCTGCCGGCTGGACGAGGAGTTGGCCGTCGAACTGAACTACGCCGCCCCGATGGTCGCCGCCGAGGCCGCCGCCAGCGCGGGCGTCGGTCAGTACGTGTTCTTCTCCTCGTGCAGCGTCTACGGCCAGCGCGAAGGCACCGTGGACGAAGACACCGAGCCCAACCCGCTGGGCATCTACGCCCGGACCAAAGTCCTCGCCGAACGGCGCCTGCCCGACGTGCTCGGCGAAGTCACCGCATTGACGAGCCTTCGGCTGGCGACCGTCCACGGTTCCTCGCCCCGTCAGCGCCTGGACTCCGTGGTCAACTCCATGGCCTCGCGCGCCGTCGCCACCGGACGCATCCCCCTCAACGGAGGCGCCCAGCGCCGGCCCCTCGTCCACATCGGCGACGTCGCCAGGGTGCTCGCCGCCGTTCTGGACAAGGATCTGACCGGGGCGTGGAACATCGGCAGTGACCAGGAGAACCACACCATCGCCGATGTCGCCGAGACCGTGGCCGCCATCGTGCCCGGATCGAGGATCCAGCGCGGCCCGGAGCGCGACGAAGCCGACGCCCGCGACTACCGGGTGAGCTTCAGCCGGCTCCAGCAGCACCTCCCCGGGACGTGCTCCACCACCCTCAAGGACGGCGTGCAGGAGATCGCCGACCTCTTGGCGAACCGTCAGATCACCGACCCGGAGGAGCCCCAGTACGACAACCACCGGGGCCTGGCGGCGGCTCTCGCCGCGGGCAAGGTGCGGAGTGTGCGCGCTCCCGAGTGCCGGCGCTACCTGGCCGATTACACCGCCGTGTGGGGGCGGCCGTGACCACCGTCGCCCCGTTCCTGCCGTGGAACCGGCCCTTGCTCGGGCAGGAAGAGGAAGCCGAGGTCATGGACACCCTGCGCTCGGGCTGGCTCACCCACGGCCCTAAGGCCGGCCGGTTCGAGGAAGCGGTGAAGGCCGAACTCGGCGTCGAGGACGCGTTCGCGGTCTCCTCGTGCACCGCCGCGCTTCACCTGGCTCTGCTGGCGGCCGGGATCAAGCCGGGCGACGAGGTGATCACACCGAGCCTGACCTTCTGCGCGGCCCCGAACGCCATCGTCCAGTGCGGCGCCAGACCGGTGTTCACCGAGGTCGATCAGGTCACCCTCACCATCGACCCCGGGGCGGCCGAGCAGGCGATCACCTCCAGGACGAAGGCCGTCGTGGTCATGCACTACGGCGGCCAGCCCTGCGATCTCCTGGCCTTCCGCAAGCTTGCCGACGACCATGGCATGGTCCTGATCGAGGACGCCGCCCACGCTCTGCACGCCTGGCGCGACGGCCTGCGGGCCGGCAGCGTCGGCGACCTGGCGGTGTTCTCCTTCTACGCCAACAAGGTCATCACCTGTGGCGAAGGCGGGATGATCGTCGGGCGCGCCGACCTCGTCCAGGCCGCCCGCCTGCTCGGCCGGCACGGCATCGACACCTCCGTGTGGCAACGGCACGGCAAACGGAACACCGCCGACTACGAGGTCACCGTGCCGGGCCTGAAGTACACGATGCCGGACATCACGGCCGCGGTCGGCCTCCAGCAGTTCCAGAAGCTGCCCGACTTCACCGCCCGCCGAGCCCTGATCGCCGCCTCCTACGACCGGTCCCTCGCCAACCTGCCCGGCCTGCGGCTACCCATCGTCGCGGACGGCGTCCGGCACGGCTGGTTCCTCTACCCGGTCCTGATCGAACCGGCGGGCGGCCTGACCCGGGACATGGTGGCCGAGATGCTCCTGAACGACCACGGGATCGGCACCAGCGTGCACTTCAAGCCGGTGCACCACTTCGCCGCGTACCGCCACCTGGACTGCCACCTGCCCATCACCGAGCAGATCGCCACCCAGCAGCTCTCCCTGCCCTGCTACCCGGCGATGACAGCTGCGGACGTGCAGCGTGTCATCGACGCCGCCCACGCTGTCTGGTGCTGACCCCCGCGTGCCGGGCCGGCTGTCAGATCACCGGCGGCCGGCCCAGCCGCGTCATCCGCCACACCGTGCTCCACCGCATCGGCCGCCGCGGCGGGCACGGCACCCGAACACCCTCGAAGAACCCCGACCACCACGCCTTGAGCCCGGACATGGGCGGCCGGCGGACCAGCGTGTACAGCGCCCAGGAGGTGAGGTAGACCGGCACCAGAGGGGCGGGCAGGTGGCGCTTGGCCAGCCACACCCGGTTCCGGGCCGTCATCCGGTAGTAGGCGGCGTGCCGGGCCGGGTCGGTACGGGGGTGCTGCAGCACCAGGTCGGCGCGGTAGTCGATCCGCCAGCCCGCGTCCAGGGCGCGCCAGGCGAAGTCGGTCTCCTCGTGCGCGTAGAAGAACTCGGCGGGGAACAGGCCGACCTGGTCGATCACGCTCATACGGATGGCGTGCCCGCCACCCAGGAACGTCGTGACCGGACCGGACTTCAGCGGATCGCTCTCGCCGAAGCGCGGCACGTGGCGGCGCTGGGTGAACCCGGTCTCATCCGCGATCCGGAAGCTGACGATGCCCAGCTCCGAGTCCCGCTCGAAGGCATCCCGGATCAGCCGGAACGTGTCGGTGCGGGGCAGCAGCCCGTCGTCGTCCAGGACGACCAGCACGTCCGTGCCGCCCAGCTCGCGCAGCCGCTCGACGCCGGCGTTGCGGCCCCCGGGGATGCCGAGGTTCTCCGGCAGCTCCACCGCGTCCACCCACTCCGGCAACTCGGGCAGCTTCACGCCCTGCCCGAGCACGACGGTCCGAACGCCGCTGTCGCCGCCGTCCTGGGCCCGTACCGACTCCAGCAGCGCCGCCAGCTCCGCAGGCCGGTTTCCCATCGTCAGCACCACCACGCCCAGTGTGACGCCCATCGCACCCGACCCTTCGAGGAACCTTCATGATCTCGCCGACACCCCGACCCGGCGGCGGACCGTCGCTGCACGAGCTGGCCGGCACCGGCCGACTGCCGGACCACCAGGTGATGGATCGGCCGACGCTGGACTGGATCGCCCGCCACCGGCCCGCCGACCCGGGTGTCCGGGCCAGACTGCCACACCGGCCGCTGCTGCTGGTACCGAACGTCTCCTGGTTCGCCCGCACGCAGACGGCCACCTCGATCCACGGCGTACGCCACGGTGCTCGCGTCGCCGTGCTCGTGCAGTTGCTCGCCCCGAGCCACGGCCTCACGCCGGGCCGGGGGCTGGCGCTCGCGGCAGCTGCGGCCTGCCACGACTGCCGGCGGCTGAACGACCGCGACGATCCCGGCCACGGCCGCCGCGCCGCCGACTGGCTGACCCAGCACACCGCGAGCCTTCAGGCGACGTTCAGGACTGCGGCCACGACAGAGGCGATCACCGCAGTCGCCCTCCACGACGTGCCGCACAACGCCTTCGCCCGCAGAGAGGAACGCGCCTATCGGCAGCACCAGGTGGCGGTGGACCTCCTCAAGGCGGCTGACGCGCTCGACCGCTACCGGCTGCCACTGGCCCGCTGGTGGCCCGATCTCAACCACCTGCGCCTGCAGGTTCCCGCCTGGACCACAGTGCTCGCCCACGACCTGGTGGTGGGCAGCGAGCATGCCCACCTCTACGGCGCGACCGATACCCAGGCCCTGGAGCGCGCGCTCCAGGCCGTGATGCCCGAATAGGAGAAGCCCCCGTGCACACCGAGTGGGACCTCGCGCACACCGACTACAGCGCACCTCCCGACCGACCGCTGCCGGCCGGGCTCACCGACTCCGAGGCCGACTGGCACCAGCGCCTCGAACAGGCCCCCAACGGGCACCTGCTGCGCGAGGACGCCAACGCCATGCTCGCCTCGCTCACCGCCGGCGGTCCGGTCTACCTCCTGCACCTGACCCGTTCCCTGGACGCCATCCGCTCCAGCGGCCACCTGCTCGCGTCCACCGGCTGCCTGATCGGGGCCGTCTACGGATCGCCCCTCACCCCGCTGCCTGGCGGCGTGCTGCGGCCCCACAACCTCGGCTCCTACCTGCTGGACGCCCGCCACGGCCTGGCCAGCCGCCGCGACAGCACACCCCTGGTCATCCAGGTCACCCCCGGTCGCCCGGCACCGGTCAAGGGCCTGGACTACCTGCGGCTCGGCGGCATCCACCTGTGGACCTACCAGACGTACCGGCACTTTCTCACCGCAGCCGAGGACGACCAGGTACTGCGGTCTGTCGTGGACCGGGTGCGCGTCGCAGCTCCGTTCCTCGACAAGCTCCTGCACAACGCCAGTGGTGGCACGACTCCGAACGAGTCGTTCATCGACGCCCTTGCCGCAACGGTCCCCGTCCTTCCCTATCTCGGGTACCTCTACTTCGAGACCGTCGCCGAGTACCTGATGCTCCACTCCAGCAGCCGGGCCACCCGGGAGTACGCGGACTGCGGGGAGATGAACAACCGGCTCTACAAGGAACTCGCCTTCTCCGCCGTGGACAGCATGGGCACTCTCTTCGACCTCGGGCGGTTCTACCCAGGCCACACCCGACTCCTCGATCTCATCGGACGCATCGAGCCCGGCCTGGCAGCGTCGGCCGCCGACTACGTTCGCCGGCGCATGTCCCACCTTTTTGCCGCCACATCCCTGACGCCACGCCAGGACATCCGGAATTTCACGTTCCACACTGCCGGTCTGGGCACGCTGGCCAAGACGGCACCACGCCTCCTCGGCCAGCTGATCTTCCGAGAGATCCGGCTTCTCGACCGCTACCCGCAGCTCTACCACTGCTTCGAGCAGGCCAAGGCTCTTCAGGCGTGGGCCTACTGGAACAAGGAGGGCATCCTGACGCCATTCAACGGCGTCAGCCCCAAGGGAGAGATCGGCATCAACCCGGCCTGCCCCAACGCCCGGTTCACAGTCTGGACGGCGGAGTCATGCAGGCAGGGGCTTCTCCATCCGGTTGAGCAGATCGCCGCCGTTCCAGCCCCCCGGCTCGTACCGTGGCTGGTTGCTCCCCTCCGGAACCGGACGGAGGAGGAGCGGTGGTCGAAGCGCCGCGCGGCCCCGACGTGATCGAGCGGCACCAGTTGATCGTGCTTCGCGGCAACTCCTACGCGGTCTTCGGTGTCTGCCTCAGCCCGCCGCGCGTCCCGGTAAGCCCTGGTCGCCGCCCTGTCCCATACCGTCCGAGAGGAGAACGCCGCATGACCTTGCTCGAACTGCCGGCCACCAGCAACACCGCCGTCGTCACCGACCTCACCGGCTTCACCGTGACCGACCCCATCGCTGGACCGTTCGACAACCGGCCCACTTGGGACAACTGGTCGAACAAGACCAAGGGCAAGTAACGCCCGCCCCGACCTTCGAGAAAACGGAGCCTCCCATGGACGACATCACCTTCGGTCGTGTCACCGTGACCCTGCCCCACCTGAACGAGCCCGGCCTCTACCTGTCCAACGTCACCACCCTGGGCTCCGCCCGGGGCATCGTCCAGAACTTCCAGTACTGCGACGCCGACCTGCGGGCCCTGGACCTCGCCGAGACCCGCCTCGTCACCGGCCGCGTCTCCAACATCCGGGCCGACCGCGTGCAGCTCGATCAAGTCCGCCTCGACTCGGTCGAGTTCGACACCTGCGACCTGGCCACCGCCCGCATCACCGATAGCAAGCTCTCCCGCGTCGTCTTCCGCAACTGCAAGATCATGGGCGCCGCCGTCACCGGCACGACCTTGGACAACGTCCTGTTCGACAACTGCAAGCTCGACTACTCGACGTTCGAGCAGGTCCGCGTCACCGGCCCGGTCGCCTTCACCAAGTGCGCGCTCGTCGAGGCGTCGTTCACCGGCTGCGACCTCGGCGGCGCAGTCCTCGACGCCTGCACCCTGCGGCTGACCGAGTTCGGCCGGGGAAAGTACCAGGGCCTCGACCTGCGAGGCAACGACCTGACCACGCTGCGGGGCGTCGCCAACCTCGGCAAGGTCCTCATCGACCGCACCCAGCGGGCCGAGCTCGCCGAAGCCCTGGTCGCCGAGCTGGACGTGACCTTCGGCGACACCCTCGACGACCGGTAAATCACGCCCGGGAGGAACCCGCGTGACTCTCGCGATCGCCCACACCGACCCCAATGACCGCTATCCGCACACCGACGACCTGCGGGCCTACGCCGCCCTCGGGCTGCCCCTTCGCGTCTTCCGGCTGCGGCTCGATCCCGGCGAGGGCTACATCGCCCCCACCGAACTGCTGCCCCACGACGGCTCCACCGAGGGCCAACCCGAACCGTCCACCGCCGCGTTCTGGCTCGGCCACTGGCCACGAGGCGTCCTGGCCTCGCCGATCTGACACCGCCCAGTGCGAGCTGTTCCGCTGCCCGTGATGGCGGCAGCGTCGCCTCCAACTCCCGTTCACATAGGAGAACTTCCATGGCTGGTGCGCCGCCGCAGAACTCCCGTCCGGTCATGCCTCGGCCCCCGGCCGGTCTGACCTTCGACCAGGAGCTGTGCGGGCTCGTGCTCGACACCGCACCCCGTCTGTTCGCCGTCGTCCAGGTGTGTGGCGAGGGACTCCCGGACGTCGACGGGTGGGTCGTGGCCTGGGGGTTCGTCGACCACGGCGGGCCGGCGCACGTGATCAGCATCGACGGGCAGGCGCGAATGACCCTCGCGTCCCCCGATCGGGCCCTGAGCCATTTCGCCGGGCGACCGGGGATCACCGCACGGCTGGTCTGGCTCGCACAGCCGAGTGCAGCCACAATCGACCAGGCCGAAGCCGCCTGACCGCCCGTCCCACCGAACAGGAAGCAGACCACCATGCAGCGCCGCGTCCGCGCAGTCCTCGTTACCCCGAACAACACCACACTGCTGATCAAGCGCATCCGCCCCGGCATCGCCCCGTACTGGGTGATCGTCGGCGGAAAGATCGAGCCCACCGACGCCAGTCCCAAGGAGGCCCTGCTGCGCGAGGTCCGCGAGGAAATCGCGGGCGAGGCCGAGATCGTCAGCCTTCTCCACACCATCGAGACGGACGACGAGCGCCAGGACTTCTACCTCGCCACCGTCGACAAGTGGAGCTTCGAGGATCGCACCGGGCCCGAGTTCAGCCAGGCAGGCCGGGGCGAGTACTTCCTGGAGGAGATCCCCCTCACCACCGAAGCCCTCGACGCGATCAACCTCCTGCCTCAGGAGATCGCCGCAGTCCTCCGCAAGGCCGTCGAACGCGGGGACCTTCTCGCCGCCAGGTAGCGGCAATCCGGCAACTGCGTCAGCACACTGGTCGCGCACCGAATGTCGTGAACGTCTCACGCTGCGTCAAATGCCGTGGTACGTTCCGTAACCCAACCGAAAACAGGTGACCCCGGCGGTGCTGGAACACCCCGGGGCCCGGCAACAGGAGCTGACACTCCCGATGCGCGTCCATCGTAGCGCCCACGTGCGCAATTTCACCGTGCTACCCAACGCCGTCCTCCAGTACCGGCGGCTGTCCTACACCGCCCGGGGTCTGCTCGCGGACCTCCTCTCCCGCCCCGACGGCTGGCGCGAAGACGGACGGCACATGGCCGACAGCAGCCCCCAGGGCCGAGGCGCGATCCGCAAGGCGTTGAAGGAACTGACCGAGGCCGGGTACTACCGGGTCGAGAAGATCCGCATGCCCGACGGCACGATCATCACCGAAACCCACGTCTACGACACCCCACACCTCACGGGGCCGCCGGGTACCACCCGTCCGGCGCCCGGTGAAGCGGCAACCGGCCGTGCTGGCAGCCCTGTTGTAAAGAACCGGCACCAAGAACCCTCCCTCCCCACAAGCCCGGCAGACGAAAGCGACCGGGAAGGAGAAGAGGAAGCACCCGAGATCCGCGAGGCAGCGGCCACGCTGTTCCGGGTGATCCGCCCCGAGCCCCGGCTGCGCCTGGGCGAGGCCGAAGCACGGGAACTGGCACCGTTGGTGGCGCAGTGGCTGCAACGCGGCGCGGCCCACGCAGACCTCGCCCACGCCCTGCTGCCGGGCCTGCCCACCCCGGTGCACTCGGCGGCCGCCGTGCTCCGCTACCGCCTGGAGCGCAAGATGCCGCCCGCCGGGCCTGCCGCGCGGCCACCGGCCCGGTACGCCGAGTGCGCCAAGTGCCACGACCCCGTGCCCCGGCCGGGCATCTGCCGCCCGTGCGCCGGCCTGACCACCCGAACCCCCACGGCCCGCAAGGGCGCGGACGTGGCCACCGCAGGTGCCGAACGAGTCCGGACTGCCCTGCGCTCCGCAATAGCCGGCAGTCGGCCTGCACACATCGCCGCCTGAGACGCGCTCTCCCACCAGCCCGAAAGGGCTCCGGCAGGTACATCACCCTGCTCCATCAACGCCGCGCTCGGCCAGGCCCGGGGCGGGCACCCGCCGGCAGGCGGGTGGGGGGTGGACGGCGGGGAACGGCGGTGAACCTGCTCAACAAGGGGATGCTGCGCGGGTGTTCACCCCAGAAACGCCGCTGCGGCGCGACCCCCGAGGGGTTCGCGCCGCAGCGGAACAACGATCGCCCAGCGACCTCAGACGTTGAACCCCAACGCCCGCAGCTGGTCGCGGCCGTCGTCAGTGATCTTGTCGGGGCCCCACGGCGGCATCCAGACCCAGTTGATGCGCAGGTCCTTCACCAGGCCGTCGGTGGCGGTCTTGGCCTGGTCCTCGATGACGTCGGTCAGCGGGCAGGCCGCCGAGGTGAGCGTCATGTCGATGGTGGCCACGTCGGACTCGTCGATGTGGACGCCGTAGATCAGGCCCAGGTTGACGACGTCGATGCCCAGTTCGGGGTCGACGACGTCCATCAGGGCCTCGGTCAGGTCCTCGACCGAAACGGTGCCGGCCGTGGTGCCGACGATGATGCCGGTCTGCTCCTCCGCAGCGGAGGCCGTGGCGTCGGCGGTGGTGTTCTCGTCACTCATGGTCTGTTCCTCCTCTGCGGGATCAGTCGTTCACGGCGGGGTGCTGGGCGAGCGCCTGGGCGGTGGCGTCCTTCCAGGCCATCCAGCTGAGCAGGGCGCACTTGACCCGGGCCGGGTACTTGGAGACGCCGGCGAACGCGACCGCGTCCTCCAGCACCTCCTCGTCGCCCTCGCCCTGGCCCTTGCTCTGCATCAGCTCCAGGAAGGCCTCCTGGACCGCCTGCGCCTCGCCCACGGTCTTGCCGACCACCAGGTCGTTGAGCACCGAGGCGCTCGCCTGGCTGATCGAGCAGCCCTGGGACTCGTACGAGACGTCGACCACCGTCGGGCCGTCGAGCTTCACCCGCAGGGTGATCTCGTCGCCGCACGTCGGGTTGACGTGGTGCACTTCGACGTCGCCGTCCCGCAGCCCCTTGCCGTGGGGGTTGCGGTAGTGGTCCAGGATGATGTCCTGGTACATGGAGTCGAGCTTCATGGTCGTCCTGCCCCGTCCCGTCAGCCGAAGAAGTTCCGGACGTGGTGCAGGCCGTCGATCAGCGCGTCGACCTCGCCCGGCGTCGAGTACAGGTAGAACGACGCCCGCGTGGTCGCCGGAATTCCGTACCGGAGGCAGACCGGCCGCGCGCAGTGGTGGCCGACGCGCACGGCGATGCCCTGCTCGTCCAGCACCTGGCCCACGTCGTGCGGGTGGATGTCGCCGAGGGTGAAGGAGATCGCCGCGCCGCGGTCCACGGCCGTGCGCGGGCCGATGATCCGGAGGTCCGGGACCTCCAGCAGCCGCTCGACGGCGTACTCGGTGATCGCGTGCTCGTGCGCCGCGATCTTCTCCATGCCGATGCCCTGGAGGTAGTCGATGGCCGCGCCGAGCCCGACCGCCTGGGCGATCGGCGGGGTGCCGGCCTCGAACTTGTGCGGTGCCGGGGCGTAGGTGGACGAGCCCATGGTGACGGTCTCGATCATCTCGCCGCCGCCGAGGAACGGCGGGAGGTCCTCCAGCAGCTCCTGGCGGCCCCAGAGCACGCCGATGCCGGTCGGGGCCAGCATCTTGTGGCCGGTGAAGGCGACGAAGTCGGCCTCCAGCGCCTGCACGTCCAGCACCATGTGCGGCGCGGCCTGCGAGGCGTCGATGACGACCAGCGCGCCGACCGACTGGGCCTTGCGGACGATCGTCTCGACGGGGTTGACGGTGCCGAGCAGGTTGGAGACCAGGGTGAAGGAGACCACCTTGGTCTTCTCGGTGATCAGCTCGTCGATGTTGGACAGGTCGAGCCGGCCCTCGTCGGTCAGCCCGAACCACTTCAGCTTCGCGCCGCTGCGCTGCGACAGCAGCTGCCACGGGACGATGTTGGAGTGGTGCTCCATCTCCGTGATGACGATCTCGGAGTCGGCGTCGACCCGGTAGGGCTCCTCCGCCCAGGCCAGCATGTTGGCGACGAGGTTGAGCGACTCCGAGGCGTTCTTGGTGAATATCACCTCGTTGCGGCTCGGCGCGTTGACGAAGGCCGCGACCTTGTCCCGGGCGCCCTCGTACAGCGCGGTGGCCTCCTCGGCGAGCACGTGCACGCCGCGGTGGACGTTGGCGTTGTGCCGCTCGTAGTAGGCGGTCAGCGCCTCCAGCACCTGGCGCGGCTTCTGCGAGGTCGCCGCGTTGTCCAGGTAGACCAGCGGCTTGTCGTCGTGCAGGAGCCGCTGCAGGACCGGGAAGTCCTTACGGATCGCGTCGGTGTCGAGCAGTCCCGTAAACGTATGGGTCACTCGGAAGCGCCCCCCTTCACGTACGCCTCGTAGCCCTCGTTCTCCAGCTTGTCGGCGAGCTCGGCGCCGCCGGACTCGACGATGCGGCCGCCCGCGAAGACGTGGACGTAGTCGGGCTGGATGTACCGCAGGATGCGGGTGTAGTGGGTCACCAGCAGGGTGCCGACCTCGCCGGTGGAGCGGACCCGGTTGATGCCCTCGGAGACGATCCGCAGCGCGTCGACGTCCAGGCCGGAGTCGGTCTCGTCGAGGATCGCGATCTTCGGCTTGAGCAGCTCCAGCTGGAGGATCTCGTGGCGCTTCTTCTCGCCGCCGGAGAAGCCCTCGTTGACGTTGCGCTCGGCGAAGGCCGGGTCCATCTGGAGGGCGGCCATCGCCTCCTTGACCTCCTTCACCCACAGCCGCAGCTTGGGGGCCTCGCCGCGGACGGCGGTGGCGGCGGTGCGCAGGAAGTTGCTGACCGAGACGCCGGGGACCTCGACCGGGTACTGCATGGCCAGGAAGACGCCGGCCTTGGCGCGCTCGTCGACGGACATCTCCAGGACGTCCTCGCCGTCCAGCAGCACCGAGCCGCCGGTGACGGTGTACTTGGGGTGGCCGGCCAGCGAGTAGGCCAGGGTGGACTTGCCGGAGCCGTTCGGCCCCATGATGGCGTGGGTCTCGCCCTGCTTGACGGTGAGGTCGACGCCCTTCAGGATCTCGCGCGGGCCGTTCTCGGCGTCCACGGAGACGTGCAGGTCGCGGATTTCAAGGGTTGCCATGTGTACTCAGGACTCCTGGTTGACGGAGACGAGCACATCGTCCCCTTCGATCTTTACGGGGTAGACAGCGACCGGCTTGGTGGCGGGCAGGCCGGAGGGCTTGCCGGTGCGCAGGTCGAAGCTGGAACCGTGCAGCCAGCACTCGATCATGCAGTCCTCGACCTCGCCCTCGGAGAGCGCGACGTTCGCGTGCGAGCAGATGTCGTTGATCGCGAACACCCCCTCGTCGGTGCGGACGACGGAGACCGGCACGCCGTTGAGGTCCACGCGCTTGGGCACGTCCTCCTGGAGGTCGCTCAGCGCACAGGCACGGAGGAAGGTCATCGGGGTCAGACCGCCGCTTCCAGCTCGGCGTCGATCTTCTCCATGAGCTGGTCCTGGACCTCGGCCACGCCGATCTGCTGGAGCAGCTCGGCGAAGAAGCCGCGCACGACCAGGCGCCGGGCCTCGTCCGCGGGGATGCCGCGGGCCTGCAGGTAGAACAGCTGCTCGTCGTCGAAGCGGCCGGTCGCGGAGGCGTGGCCGGCGCCGACGATCTCGCCGGTCTCGATCTCCAGGTTCGGGATCGAGTCGACCCGGGCGCCGTCGGTGAGCACCAGGTTCCGGTTGAGCTCGTAGGTGTCGGTGCCGACCGCGGCGGCGCGGATCAGCACGTCGCCGACCCAGACGGCGTGCGCGTCCTGGCCCTGCAGCGCGCCCTTGTACGCCACGTTCGACCGGCAGTGCGGCGTGTCGTGGTCGATCACCAGGCGGTGCTCCAGGTGCTGGCCGGCGTCGGCGAAGTAGAGGCCGAACAGCTCGGCCTCGCCGCCGGGGCCCGCGTAGCTGACCCGCGGGTGCAGGCGGACCAGGTCGCCGCCGAAGGTCACGACCACGGACTTGTACGAGGCGTCCCGGCCGACCAGCGCGCTGTGCTGGGCGGCGTGGACGGCGTCGCGGTCCCAGTCCTGGACGGAGACGAAGGTGAGCTTGGCACCGTCGCCGACCAGCAGCTCGACGTTGGCGGCCCGGGTGCCGGTGCCCTCGTGGTTGAGCACCACGACGGCCTCGGCGAACGGCTTGACGTCGATCACCACGTGGGCGAAGCGGACGCCGCCCTCGCCGCGCACGTCGATCCGGACCGGCTCGGTCAGCACCGCGTCCTTGGGGACGGTGACCACCAGGGCCTGCTCGAACCCGCTGAACGCCTGCGCGGCGACCCGGTCGACCGGCGTGCCGGCCTTGCCCAGGCGGGCGTCGTCACGGCCGACGGTCTCGGCGGTGACGCCGTCCGGCAGCGTGAACCCGACCTTGTCCTCACCGCGCTCGCCGGCGGCGGCGGTCCCGTCGTGCAGCCCGCCGAGGCGGTGCAGCGGGGTGAACCGCCAGTCCTCCTCGCGGCCGGTCGGCACCGGGAAGTCGTTCACGTCGAAGGACGGCTTGACCGCGACGCGCGCGTCGATCGGCTGGTGGACGGTGGTCCGACCGGTGCCGGGGCCGGCGAGCTGCGCGCCCGCGCCGGCGGTGCCGACCTCGATCGACCCGGCGGTGGTGGAGCCGGTGGTGTTCTGCTCAGCCATGGCTGTTCGTAGTGCTCTCTTCCTCGGAATTCGGTGGACGGCGGTAGCGGCCGGGCGTCAGCCGACCGCGCCCTCCATCTGCAGCTCGATCAGCCGGTTGAGCTCCAGCGCGTACTCCATCGGCAGCTCGCGCGCGATCGGCTCGACGAAACCGCGGACGATCATCGCCATCGCCTCGAACTCGGTCATGCCGCGGCTCATCAGGTAGAACAGCTGGTCCTCGCTGACCTTGGAGACGGTCGCCTCGTGGCCCATGGACACGTCGTCCTCGCGGACGTCCACGTACGGGTAGGTGTCCGAGCGGGAGATGGTGTCGACCAGCAGCGCGTCGCAGAGCACGTTGGACTTGGCGCCCTTGGAGCCCTCGCCGATCTCGATCAGACCGCGGTAGGAGGTCCGGCCGCCGCCTCGCGCCACCGACTTGGAGATGATGTTGGAGGAGGTGTTCGGCGCCATGTGCACCATCTTGGCGCCGGCGTCCTGGTGCTGGCCCTCGCCCGCGAAGGCGATCGACAGGGTCTCGCCCTTGGCGTGCTCGCCCATCAGGTAGACGGCCGGGTACTTCATGGTGACCTTGGAGCCGATGTTGCCGTCGACCCACTCCATGGTCGCGCCCTCGTACGCCACGGCGCGCTTGGTGACCAGGTTGTAGACGTTGTTCGACCAGTTCTGGATGGTCGTGTAGCGGCAGCGGCCGCCCTTCTTGACGATGATCTCCACGACCGCGGAGTGCAGCGAGTCGGAGGAGTAGATCGGCGCGGTGCAACCCTCGACGTAGTGGACGTAGGCGTCCTCGTCGACGATGATCAGCGTCCGCTCGAACTGGCCCATGTTCTCGGTGTTGATCCGGAAGTAGGCCTGCAGCGGGATGTCGACGTGCACGCCCTTCGGCACGTAGATGAACGAGCCGCCGGACCACACCGCCGTGTTCAGCGCGGCGAACTTGTTGTCGCCGACCGGGATGACGGTGCCGAAGTACTCCTTGAAGATCTCCGGGTGCTCGCGCAGCGCGGTGTCGGTGTCCAGGAAGATGACGCCCTGCTCCTCCAGGTCCTCACGGATCTGGTGGTAGACGACCTCGGACTCGTACTGGGCGGCGACACCGGCGACCAGGCGCTGCTTCTCCGCCTCCGGGATGCCCAGCTTGTCGTAGGTGGCCTTGATGTCCGCGGGCAGGTCCTCCCACGACTCGGCCTGCTTCTCGGTGGAGCGGACGAAGTACTTGATGTTGTCGAAGTCGATGCCGGAGAGGTCGGAGCCCCAGGTCGGCATGGGCTTCTTGCCGAACAGCTTGAGGCCCTTGAGCCGCAGGTTGAGCATCCACTCGGACTCGGACTTCTTCGCGGAGATGTCGCGCACGACCTCCTCGCTGAGCCCGCGCTTGGCCGTGGCACCGGCGGCGTCCGGGTCGGCCCAGCCGTACTCGTAGTTGCCGAGGCCTTCGAGCTCGGGGTGCGAAACGGTGTCAGTCATGCGAGCTTCCTAACGCGCGGACGCTGAATCTTCGGTGGACGCGGGATTTTCATGTACTGGCAGTCGGCACTGCATCGGAGCCGCGGTCCGCGGAACCCCGGACGGGCGACGATGCGGCACCGGGTGCCGGCACATAGGTGGTGCAGACCCCGTCGCCGTGGGCGATGGTGGCCAGCCGTTGCACATGGGTGCCCAGGAGCTGGGAGAAGACCTCGGTCTCCGCCTCGCAGAGCTGCGGGAACTGCTCGGCGATGTGCGCGACCGGGCAGTGGTGCTGGCAGAGCTGGGCGCCCGCCGGGGCCTTGGCCGCGGCCGACGGGACACGCCGCACCGTGGCAGCGTACCCGTCCGCGCTGAGCGCCTGGGCGAGTGCCTCGGTGCGTTCCCCGGCGTCGGCCCGGTGCAGCGCTTCCAGGTACTTCTCGCCCTGCTTGCCGAACCTGGCCCGGGCGAAGGCGGCGACCGCCTCCTCGCCCGCCTTGCCGCCGCCCACCGAGTCCGAGATCCAGCGCAGCGCGTCGGCGGCGAGCTGGTCGTACGCCTGGTAGAAGGCGTCCCGGCCGGCGTCGGTGAGGGCGAAGACCTTGGCCGGACGGCCCCGGCCGCGGCTGCCGTAGACCCGCTGTTCGCGGGACTCGACCAAACGGGCGGCGGTCAGTCCGTCGAGGTGGCGGCGGACGGCCGCGGCGGTGAGGCCGAGGCGGTTCGCGAGGTCGGCGGCGGAGGAGGGGCCGTGGTCCAGGATCGACCGGGCGACCCGGTCCCGGGTGGCCCGGTGGCCCTCCAGCAGCACCTCGGCCGCCGTCACGGGCACGTCACAGCCGGGGGCCGACTCGGCCTCCTGGTGCGTGGCGTGCTCGCGCATGTTTTTCACAACACCAGTGTTGCGTAATTACTTCCATTGGGACAAGCCGTGATCCAGGCCTCACCGGTGTCATCGATCACGCAGGTAAGCCTTACCTGACCTGGGAAAACGATCACCGAGGCCGCCGTGGGGCCCGCGCGTGAGCGCCTCTTAGACTCGCCGGTATGCATTCCGAACCCGCGGTCCAGATCGCCGGGCTGGTCAAGCGATACGGCGACAAGCCCGCGGTGGACGGCCTCGACCTCACCATCGCACGCGGCGCGATCACCGCCGTCCTCGGCCCCAACGGCGCCGGCAAGACCACCACCATCGAGACCTGCGAGGGCTACCGCCGCCCCGACGCCGGCACCGTCCGCGTCCTCGGCCTCGACCCGGTCACCCAGAGCGCCGCCCTGCGCCCCCGGATCGGCGTCATGCTGCAGTCGGGTGGCGTGTACGCGGGCGCCCGCGCCGTCGAGATGCTCCGGCACACCGCCAGGCTGCACGCCCACCCGCTGGACGTGGACGCCCTGGTCGAGCGCCTCGGCCTCGGCTCCTGCGGCCGCACCACCTACCGGCGGCTGTCCGGCGGCCAGCAGCAGCGGCTCGCCCTGGCCATGGCCGTGGTCGGCCGCCCCGAGCTGGTCTTCCTGGACGAGCCCACCGCCGGCCTCGACCCGCAGGCCCGCCGCGCCACCTGGGAACTGGTCCGCGACCTGCGCCGGGACGGCGTCACCGTGGTCGTCACCACCCACCACATGGACGAGGCCGAGCAGCTCGCCGACCGCGTCGCCGTCGTGGACCGCGGCAAGGTGATCGCCGACGGCACCACCGAGGAGCTGTGCCGCGGCGGCGCCGAGAGCTCCCTGCGCTTCGACGGCCCGCCCGGACTCGACCTCGCCGCGCTGCTCAAGGAGCTGCCCGAGGGCGCCACCGCCGTCGAGACCGCCCCCGGCAGCTACCGGGTGGAGGCGGCCGTCGACCCGCGGCTGCTGGCCACCGTCACCGGCTGGTGCGCGGCCGTCGGCGTCCTGCCCGAACGGCTGTCCGTGCAGCGCCGCAGCCTCGAAGACGTCTTCCTCGACCTGACCGGACGGGAGCTCCGCTCGTGACCACGACCGACTACGCCCCGAAGCCGGGCGCCGCCCCGGTCGGCCGGATGCTGCTCGCCCAGACCGCGTTCGAGACCCGGATGCTGCTGCGCAACGGCGAGCAGCTGCTGCTCACCGTGGTCATCCCGACCGTGCTGCTGGTGCTGTTCTCCGCCGTGGACATCGTCGCGGTGGAGGGCCCCGGCAAGCGGGTCGACTTCCTGGCCCCCGGCCTGCTCGCGCTCGCCGTGATGTCCACCGCCTTCACCGGGCAGGCCATCGCCACCGGCTTCGAGCGCCGCTACGGCGTGCTGAAGCGGCTCGGCGCCAGTCCGCTGCCGCGCTGGACGCTGCTGACCGCCAAGACCGGCTGCGTCCTGGTGACGGAGGCGCTGCAGGTCGCGCTGCTGTCGGTGATCGCGCTGGCGCTCGGCTGGTCCCCGCACGGCAACCCCCTGGCCGTCGTCGCGCTGCTGGTCCTCGGCACCGCCGCCTTCTCCGGGCTCGGCCTGCTGATGGCCGGCACCCTGAAGGCCGAGGCCACGCTGGCCGCCGCCAACCTGGTGTTCATCCTGCTGCTGCTCGCGGGCGGGGTGGTCGTGCCGCTGGGCAAGTTCCCCGACGCCGTGCGGTCGGTGCTGGAGCTGCTGCCGATCTCGGCGCTCTCGGACGGCCTGCGGTCGGTGCTGCAGACCGGCGCCGGGGTGCCCTGGGCGGACCTGGGGATCCTGGCCGGCTGGTCGGTGCTCGGGCTGGCCGCGGCCGCCCGGTTCTTCCGCTGGGAGTAGGACCGCTCCCCGCGGGGAGATAGGACCGCTCCCCGAGCCGTACCCGCGACGCACGACGCCCCCCGGCCTTTCCCGGCCGGGGGGCGTCGTGCTGTTCAGCCCGGGTCGCGTCAGCCCTGGCTGCCGCTGCGGCGCTTGCGGGCGAGCAGGACGAGCGCGCCGCCGACCAGCAGCACGCCGCCGCCGGCCGCCGCGATCATCGGGGTCGCGTCGCTGCTACCGGTCTGGGCGAGCACCGGCCCGCTGCTGCTGGGCGCCGGGGACGGGGTGCTCGGCGGCGGCGTGACCGGCGGGGCCGTGGACGGCGTCCCGGTCGGCGTCGGCGTGGGGGTCGGGGTCTTCGACGGCGTCACCGTGGGCGTCGGCGTGGGCGTCGGCGTCTTGGTGGGCGTGGGGGTCGGGGTGGGCGTGGGGGTCGGAGTCGGCGTGTGGCACGGCTCGATGGTCTTGGTCTCGTTGATGTTCCAGCCCTTCTCGTCCGGCTTCTCCGAGGTGGCGACCACCAGGTTGGCCTTGATCGGGGCGGTGTGGTCCTTCACCGGGAAGGTGCCGTGGAACTCGGCGGGGAAGGCCTTGGCGTCCAGGACCTTCTCGCCGTCGATGGTGAGGCTGACGGTGTTCTTCACGTCAGGCTTGGGGCTGTAGTTGATCAGGTCGATCACGACCTTGTCGCAGGTCACCGACCAACTCGGCACGTGCGCCGAGGCGTTGCCGGCCAGTGCCAGGGGCAGTAGAAAACCGGCCGCCGCTGTGCCGGCGAGTGCCGCCGCGCCGATCCCGATGTGCCGCTGCTGTCGCGCCATTAGGCTGTTCCCCTCCGAACGGTCTTGTGCAGCAGGCGTGTTGACTGGTTCGCGGTGGCCCGCTACGACTGTCCGGGGGACTCTACCGGCACTCCCGCATCCCGCCACACCCCGCCGTACGACCGGAATTCGTCTGTCCGTCCAGTCTTCGATGTGCATGACCAGCCCATCACAGCCGCCACCTCGCTGAACGCGGATTCGGCAAACTTGAATGAACTTAGTCACCTTTCAGACAGAACGGCGCCCCCAGTGATCGGGTTCAATCACCGGGGGCGCCGCTTCAATCACCCGACGGACATTCGGGCTTTTCGGTCCCTATCAGGCCTTCTTGTCAGGCCTTCCTGGCCGCCTTGCGCCGCGCGGCCACCACGATCGCGCCACCGGCGGCGATCACCGCGGCACCGCCGATCGCCAGCGGCAGCACCGGGCCGGCGCCGGTGTGCGCCAGGTTTCCGCCACCGTTCGCCTGGGCGGACGGGCTCGCCGAACCGGAGACCGCCGGAGCGGCCGTCGAGGCACCGGCCGACGGGCTCGCCGAGCCGCTCGCACTGGGCTTGCCACTGCCCGGCGCGGACGGGGTGCCCGTCGGGCTCGCCGACCCGCTCGGGGAGGCCGAACCGCTCGGCGTCACCGACGGCGAGCCGGTCGGCACCACCGGCGGCACGGTCGGCGTGCCGGTCGGGGTCGGGACGGTGGTGCCCGGCAGGCAGCCGGTGAACGGGTAGTGGTGCGTCTCCGCGCCGCCCTTGCCGGCCAGCGAGGCCGCGATCACCGAGCCGTTGACCGGGCCGCCGCTGCCGAGGTCGAAGGCGGCGTTCGGCGCGAGCACCGTACCGGCCCAGGCGGCCTGGCTGTTCTTGACCACCTTGGTGGCGGTCGGGAAGTTCCAGAGCAGCTTGGCCCGGATCGCCCCGCCCGCCGCGCTCTGCGCCTTGTCGTCCAGGACGAAGGCCGAGGTGCCCGTGTCCCAGAGGTGGAAGCCGGTGGTCCCGGCCGCGGCCATGTCGTACGAGCCGCCGGTCACGTTGACCACCGTCACCGAGCCGGCCGGCACCTTGAGGTAGACGTCCTTGGCGCCCTGCAGCTTCGCCGCGTCGACGGTGAAGCTGTTGTACTTCGCGTCCCCGCCGGTGAACGTGAGCTTGGCGCCCTCGGCCTGGACGGTGGCGCCCGCGGTCTGCGGCACGGCGGCCAGCGAGGTGGCGGCGGCGCGCAGCTTGGCGAACTCGGCCTTGAAGTCGATCGGCGAGGCGCCCTGGGCGACGACGCCCTGGTGGGCCTGGACGACCGCGCCCTCGGCCTTGGAGCCGTAGACGCCGTTGCCCTTCATCACCTGGGTGTTGCGGCCGGTGATGCGGCCGGCCACCACCAGCGCGTTCTTGCCGGGCAGCGCGTCGACCTCGGCGGGGGTCAGCTCGTGGCCGACCGAGAAGCCGCCGGTGAAGTCGGCGTCACCGCCGACGGCGACCGCGCCCTCGGCGTCCGGGGTGTGGGTGTCGTCGCCCTCGATGAACTCGCCGTAGAGGTTGGCGACCCCGAGGCCGCGGCACTCCTGGTCGGCGCCGACGGCCTGGGCGGCCGGCGCGACCAGACCGGCCAGTACGAACGAGCCGCCGATCGCGAGCGCGGCGGCGGAAGTGGGTATGCGCATGTGCAGGATCTCCGCTTGGGTGCGGGAGGAGTGGGAGAGGCCCGAAAAAAAGGTATGGACCAATCCGCACTCTTTCGGCCGAGCGGGTGATTGGTCAAGACCATTGACCACCTTGTCCGAACAGTCCGCTTTGGCCCCCGGCCGCCGCACCCCGCGCCCCGCCCCAAGATCGCCCGTAAGGCCGCCTACGATGGAGCGCGTGCTGAACCCCTTCTCCCTGCTCGCCGAGCGCTGGCAGCCCTCCGCCGCGATGGTCCGGCGCGCCACGTTCGCCGCGCTGGTGATGAGCGTGGTGATCGTCGTCACCGGCGGCGCCGTCCGCCTCACCGCCTCCGGCCTCGGCTGTACGACCTGGCCCCGCTGCACCGCCGAGAGCCTGACGCCCACGGCGGAGATGGGCTTCCACGGCATCGTCGAGTTCACCAACCGGATGCTCACCTACGTGCTGAGCGCGGCGGTCGGCTGGGCCATCCTGGCCGCCCGCTGCCACCGCCCGTGGCGGCGGAGCATGACCAAGCTCGGCTGGGCCCAGTTCTGGCTGGTGATGAGCAACGCCGTCCTCGGCGGCATCACGGTCCTCACGGGCCTCAACCCGTACACCGTCGCACTGCACATGATCGCCGCCATGGCGCTGGTCTGGGTCGCCCTGCTGATGTGGGAGCGCTCCAAGGAAGGCGACGGCCCGGCCGAGCTGTCGGTCGCCCGCCCCATCCACCAGCTCTCCTACGTCCTGGTCACCGTGGTCGGCCTCCTGGTCGCCGCCGGCACCCTGGTCACCGGCGCCGGCCACCACCCGGGCACGCCCAAGGACAACAAGATCGTCCCCCGCATCCCGATCGACTACGACAGGCTCGCGCAGTTCCACGCCGACTTCGCCTTCGTGTCCGTGGGCCTGACCATCGCGATGATCTTCGTCTTCGCCGCCGTCAAGGCCCCGCAGCCGGCCAAGGCCCGCGCCAAGGAACTGCTGGCAGTGCTGCTCCTCCAGGGCGTCCTCGGCTTCATCCAGTACTTCACCGACGCCCCCGAGCTCATGGTCGGCCTCCACATGCTCGGCGCCACCCTCACCTGGATCGCCGCCCTCCGCATCCCCCTCGCCCTCCGCACCCGCGAGACCGAAGAGCCCGCCGACCACCTGCCCGCCCAGACCCCGCAAGCCGCGGCTGTCTGAGCATCGTCGAAGGCCCCCATCCGCGTCGGATGGGGGCCTTCGACGTGTCACAACAGCTGCCGCCCGTCACGTGGCCCGCTCGGAAAGGCTGCCGAGGGTAGGACGAAGCAGATCGAGGACGTGGGTCCAGCTGTACTTGTCGCGGCCTCCGCCGGACTTGGGCTTGTGGGGCACGTAGTCGCCGATCAGGACGCCCATCGAGCACAGTCGGGCCAGGCTCTCCGAATAGGCCGGGTGAGCGGCCTGGGCGGAGTTGACGTAAGGCTGAACGGCAACGGGGATGCCGAGCCCGTACGCCTCGCAGAGGATGCCGAGCGCAAGCGTGTCGGAGATGCCGGCGGCCCACTTGTTGACGGTGTTGAACGTCGCGGGGGCCACCGCGATCGCGTCTGCCGGGGGCAGCGGCTGCGGAATGCTCGGCGTGCGCCAGGCCGAGCGGACCGGATAGCCGGTCTGGGCCTCGATGGCGCCCTGGTCTACGAAGCCGAGGGCACTGGGGGTGGCAATCACACCGACCCTCCAGCCCTCGGCATGGGCTGCCGCGATCAGTTCGCCCACACCGTCGGCTATTCCCGAAGCGCAGACGACCACATAGAGGAAAGGCTCGCGGTTCTCGGTCAAATCCGAACTCCCAACTCCTGGCAGAAACGGCGAAGTTCCGGGACCGTACCGCGTCGGTCCCGCGCGGCCATGTCACCGACCAGTTCCAGCACGCTGGGACGCCGGCGAATGTCCTCAGAAGCACAGCTCTCCGCGATCCTGAGTGCCTGGTACCCCTCAGCCAGTCTGCCTTGTTGGCTGTAGGCCCGTGCAGCATCGACCCAGAGCGCGGCCCTCCGCTCCGGAAC
Organism: Kitasatospora xanthocidica; assembly: GCF_014656195.1. GTDB lineage: Bacteria > Actinomycetota > Actinomycetes > Streptomycetales > Streptomycetaceae > Kitasatospora > Kitasatospora xanthocidica. The sequence continues at coordinate 180,217 of NZ_BNBY01000007.1, forward strand.
GGGGATGCGGCGCCGCACCAGGGGTTGAGCAGCTTCCAGCGCCGCGCCGGCGTCACCGAGAACCGCGGCCGAGCTGACTGCATGCAGTGCAACGTTGGTGGGGCTGAAGTTCGCCCAGGAGTCCGGGCTGTCAAGGGCGACATGGCGCGCAACATTCCGGGCTTCGGCAAGAAGTTCCGCTGCGGTCGCTCGGTCGCCACCTGCACTTGCTGCGGTCACGCCACGCAGGAGCATGAGCCCGAATGCCGCAAGGTACTGGGGCGTTCTCCGGTCATAGCCGCCGCCGAGTTGGTCTGCGGTGTGATGAATGAGGCTGATGGCGGGTGCGATGTGCCGATCGCGCGCGAGAACGTGGACCTGAACGCGAACGCTGGAGGCCAGCACCACCGGATCATTGCTCCGCTCAGCCTCAGCCATCGCCCTGCCCACCGCGAGCCAGGCATTGCCCTGATCGCCGAGTTTGAGCAACAGACTCACAGCGGTCTGATAGGCCGTCGCAAGCATTCCGGAGAGGGTTTGGTCGTCACCTCCCGCCGCGCTCTGGGCATGCCGGAGGTCTGCGATCAGCAGCGGCAGAGACGCTTCAAGTTCAGCGTACCGGCAGGAATAGAAGTTCCTGCGGGCCTGAGACAGCCGGGCTGCAAGTGCCGTCGACGGCTGCAGTGGGCGATCGGAGAGTACTGGTCCGGGCAACAGTTCGCGAACGAGCTCCATCCCCGCGCGGGGCGGTCCTGCCGGAGCTGCAAGCGCAGCAACGCTCGCCGCCAGAAAGTTGCGCCGATGCATGTCATCCGTCCTGCCGTCCGTACTGGTAGGAGAGGCAAGCCCGAGGCTCCCCGGAGGAATCCCGAGCACAGCTGCAACCGCCCGTAGGACACCCACGTCCTGCGTTCCCTTACCGCTCTCCAGCCGACTGATCTTCGATTGGTGGTAACCCAACTCGGAAGCCACATCTGCCTGAGACCGGCCGCTGAGCACTCGCGCCCGGCGAATCACTTCGCCGGGCGCGAGTTCCACGGAGTACCCCTTGGCCATCCACGACATGGATCCTCCTACCGGCACCGATCACACCCGATATGCCGAGCGTAGCCACACGGGGACAACTGGTGATGCCGGATCTGCATGAATCATGCGCAGCGGGCTTGGGCCCAGCCGGTTGGCCGCGAACTGCAGTTGCCTATTCGTGTCAGCAGCCTTGCCCCCGTCGCCAAGGAGAAGCGCCGATGACCGTCCTCTCGAACGTTGTGAGAGGCGACGCCGTGCTCCAACAGGGACCGGACGCGAGCGTCCACCTGCCTGCCGGACTGGCAACCATCTGCCTGCCGTACCGGCCCGATTCGGTGGGCACTGCCCGGCGCTTCGTGCGTGCGAGGTTGCGGGGTTGGGGGCTGGACGAGCTGGTGGACGACGCCGTCGTCATCGTCAGCGAGCTGGCCACCAACGCCGTCGAGACCTGCTGCCAGACCCGCATGCTTGTCGGCGTCCGCCGTCCAAGCGACCGGACGCTGCGCATCCTCGTCGGTGACGGTTCCCGCTCGATGCCCGTGATGGTCCAAGCCGGGCCCGACGCCACGTCCGGCCGGGGCCTGGCGATGGTCCACCGCCTCACCCACGGCCGCTGGGGCGTCACGCCCCTCCCTTTCGGCAAGGTCGTCCACGCCGACCTCCCGATCGCCCGCGCCGCTCCACTCGGCCGGCTTGCCGAGTCGTTGATCCGGTCCTCGACCACCATGCCCAAGGAGGAACAGTCCAGATGACCACCGCACCATGGGGCATCACCCGCATGGGCCCGTACCCCGAGTCCAGCCCCATCCCCGCCCTCACGCCCGTCATCGACCCTGAGACGCAGGTTGCCGGGTTCGTGGACGAGCACACGGCGAATCTCGATGAATTCCGTTTGGTGTACGGCGCGTTCGACTTTGCCATCACCACCCGCGGCGACTGGTACTTCCTTGAGTGCAACCCCAACGGCCAGTGGGCGTGGCAGCCGGCCGAGACCACTGCCGCGATCGCCCGGGCCATTGCCGACCAGTTGGAGAGAGGTCCCGACTCGTGAGCACATCGGCTCAGCTGCGCGCCGCCCTGGTGGACAGCCTCACCGGGGATGACAGGATCACCGACCCGGCGTGGGAGGACGCCGCCAGAACGGTTCCCCGGGAGCTGTTCGCCGGGTCGTTCTTCGTTCCTGTTCCGGGAAGCAACCCGACTGCCTACCGTCCGGTACACAGGGACGAGCCCGGGTGGCTGGAGCGCGTCTACGCGAACGAAACGCTGATCACCCAGCTCGACGGGCGGACCCGCCCCGAGGACGTGCCCGTCGGCACCACGACCGGCACCCCGTCCTCCTCGTCCACCCTGCCGTCGCTGGTGCTGCGCATGTGGCACCAGCTCGGCGTGGAGGCCGGACACCGGGTACTGGAGATCGGCACCGGGACGGGCTACTCGACCGCCCTCGGTGCTCACCGGCTCGGGGACGCCGACCTCACCAGCATCGAGTACGACCCGGTGGTGGGCGAGGCCGCCGCCACCGCCATCAATACAGCCGGGCACTCCCCTCGGCTGATCATCGGCGACGGGCTGCTCGGCGACCCGGACGGGGACCGGTACGACCGGCTCATCGCCACCTGTTCGGTCCGCTACGTTCCGCCCCCGTGGCTGCACCAGGTGAAGCCGGGCGGTCGGATCCTGGTCACGTTGTCCGGCTGGTCCTTCGGCTTCGGTCTCGCGCTGCTGGTCGTGACCGGCCCCGGGGAGGCCACCGGCCGGTTGCTGCCCGGCTACACCAGCTTCATGATCGCCCGCCCGCACGACCGGCCGCCCCGCCAAAGCCTCTCGCTGCTCCCCGGCGACGAACGCCCGACCCGGATCGACCCCGAGATCATCAGCACCTGGACGGGCAGTTGGGTGGCGCAGCTCGCGGCACCATCCGCCGAACGCATGGGAGCCGGCGGACACCAGATCCTCTCGGACGTGGCGACCGGATCGCAGGCCCGGACCATGCCCACCCCTGAAGGCGGGTGGACCGTGGTCCAGCGCGGCCCGCTCCGGCTCTGGGACCAGGTGGAGAGCGCCGTCGAAGCCTGGCAGCAGGCAGGTGAACCGCACCAGGAGGGTTTCGGGGTCACCGTCTCGGGCTCGGGGCAACGCGTCTGGATCGGGCGCGAGGACGGTCCGGGCTGGAACCTGCCCATCTGAAGACGACGGCCCGGCTCCCCCGCCGAGGGGAGCCGGGCCGTCGATGTTCGGACCAGGCGGGATCAGCCGCCGAGCTGGATACCGGCCATCCGCTTCCACTCGTACGGACCGGTCTTCACCTTGAGGCCCAGCTCGCCCTCGAAGTCGTCGTGCAGGGTCAGCCCGGCCAGCTCCGCGGCCCGGCGGCCCACGGCGTAGCTGGGGGCCACCTGGTCGCCCCAGGCGCCGTCCGCGCCGACGACGACGATGCGGGTGGCGACGGCGCCGACGTACTCGACGACCGCGTCGGCGCTGCCCCCGTGCTGCCGGGCGAAGCTGGTGAGGTTCTTGGCGATGCGCTTGGCGCGGCGCTCGGTGCGGGCGTCCGGCGCGGCGGCGGTGGCGGTCTCTGCGCTGCTCATGCCCCGCATGCTACCCACCGGTAGTGCGGCTGGCGACGGGAGCGTCCTGTGCACCGGGACACATACTGGAGGAGTGACGTTCCAAGGCTGGCCGACCGAGGCGCTCGACTTCTACGAGCACCTGGAGGCCGACAACTCGAAGACCTTCTGGCAGGCCCACAAGGACCGCTACGAGGAAGCCGTGCGCGCCCCGATGGAGGAGCTGCTCGCCGAGCTGGAGCCGGAGTTCGGGCCGGGGAAGATCTTCCGCCCGAACCGCGACGTCCGCTTCAGCGCCGACAAGTCCCCGTACAAGACGCACATCGGCGCGCACCTGGAGAGCGGCGGCTACATCCAGCTCTCCGCCGACGGCCTGGCCTGCGGCAACGGCATGTACCAGCTCGCCCCCGACCAGCTGGAGCGCTACCGCGCCGCCGTCGCCGAGGACGTCACCGGTGCCGAGCTGGAGCGGGTGATCGCCCGGGTGGAGAAGGAAGGACCGCAGGTGTTCGGCCGGGACTCCCTCAAGTCGGCCCCGCGCGGCTACCCCAAGGACCACCCGAGGATCGAGCTGCTGCGCCACAAGGGCCTGGTGGCCTGGCAGGAGTGGGAGCCGGCGAAGTGGCTGGGCACCCGCGCCGCACACACCCGGATCAGCGGCTTCCTGCACGCCTCCCTCCCGCTGCGGGAGTGGCTGGACGGCCATGTCGGCCCCTCCGAGCTCCCGGCACGCTGACGACGCGAAGAGCCCCGGTCCACCAGGACCGGGGCTCTTCGACGTCAGACGAGTCCTACTTCACGAACGGGTCGACCGCGCAGACCACCATCAGCAGCGACAGGTAGGTGATCGACCAGTGGAACAGCCGCATCTCCTTGAGCTTCGCGCCCACGATCCCGGCCTTGGCCCGCGCGTACAGCGCGTGCGCCTCGCGCAGCCAGGCCGCGCCCAGCAGCGTCGCGGCGACCGGGTACAGCCAGCTCATGTGCCCGAGCGGCCAGACCGCCAGGGAGACCGCGACCATCACCCAGGAGTAGGCGACGACCTGCTTGCCGACCGCCACGTTGCCCTTGACGACCGGCAGCATCGGCACCCCGGCCCGCTGGTAGTCGTCGCGCACCTTCATGGACAGCACCCAGGTGTGCGGCGGCGTCCAGAAGAACACCACCAGGAACAGCATCACGGCCGCCCAGGACACCGAGTTGGTGACCGAGGACCAGCCGACCAGCACCGGCATGCAGCCGGCGATGCCGCCCCAGACGATGTTCTGCGAGGTGCGCCGCTTGAGCCCGAGCGTGTAGACGAACACGTAGAAGAGCAGCGCGCCCAGCGCCAGCCCCGCGGACAGCCAGTTGACGCCGAAGCCGAGCAGCAGCGTCGACACGACGGCGAGCACGACGCCGAACACCAGCGCCTCGCGCGGCGAGACCATCCCGGTGACGATCGGCCGCCGCTCGGTGCGGGTCATCATCGCGTCGATGTCGCGGTCGATGTACATGTTGAGGGCGTTGGCGCCGCCCGCCGAGAGGTAGCCGCCGATCACGACCTTCAGCACCAGCAGCATGTTCGGCACGCCCTGCTGCGCCAGGAACATCACCGGCACGGTGCTCATCAGCAGCAGCTCGATGATCCGCGGCTTGGTCAGTGCGACGAACGCGCCGACACGGGCCCCGATCGGCCGGTGCGCAGGAGTCGCCCCGGTGACCCCGGCGGGACGGGTTTCGACGGCGGTCACTAACACCCCAACTGAAGATGAATCCTCGCAGGCGTCCACAGGAACGAAGGGTCCCGAATCGTCCGCTCTGCGCGTACCACGACACCATAGACGCTCCATATATCCCATCCGGCTCCGGGGTCCCCCGGCGAGGCGGAACCGCACACCCCCGGGTGAACCGACTGGGTGAAGCCACGAAGCGTCTCCGGCCGCCCCCGCTAGCCCGTCCTGACCACCCCGGCGGCGGGCGGCCGCGAAACGGGAGAGCCTGGGACAAAAGCAGTCACACCGGCCTAGTGGGAATCACCATGCGGAAATCCCGGTTGTCTCAGCACGGAGGGTGAGCCCCGGCCCGGACGGTAGGCTCGCACGCAGAAGCGGGATCTACCCTCCGTGACCGGCACCACCCAGCGTCGGGACCACAGCGCCGTGGCCGACCCGGTCCCCATTCACGGGGTCACTCTTCAATACGGAAGGAGCCCTGAGACAGGGTGAGCACTGCGCCGACGAACGCATTCGAGTGGACCGATCTGGACGAGCGCACGGTTGACACCGCGCGCGTCCTCGCGATGGACGCTGTCCAGAAGGTCGGCAACGGACACCCCGGGACGGCCATGTCGCTGGCCCCGGCCGCGTACCTGATCTTCCAGCGATTCCTGCGCCACGACCCGACCGACCCGGCCTGGGTCGGCCGTGACCGCTTCGTCCTCTCCCCCGGGCACACCAGCCTGACGCTCTACACCCAGCTGTACCTGTCGGGCTACGGCCTGGAACTGGACGACCTCAAGGCCTTCCGCGTCGCCGGCAGCCGCACCCCCGGCCACCCCGAGCACGGCCACACGGCCGGCGTGGAGACCACCACCGGCCCCCTCGGCCAGGGCATCGCCAACGCGGTCGGCATGGCGATGGCCGCCCGCTACGAGCGCGGCCTGTTCGACTCGGAGGCCCCGGCCGGCGAGTCCCCGTTCGACCACACCGTCTGGGCCATCGTCTCCGACGGCGACCTGGAGGAGGGCATCTCCGCCGAGGCGTCCTCGCTGGCCGGCCACCAGCAGCTGGGCAACCTCGTCGCTCTGTACGACGACAACCACATCTCGATCGAGGGCGACACCGAGACGGCCTTCTCCGAGGACGTCCTCAAGCGTTACGAGGCGTACGGCTGGCACGTCCAGCGGGTGGCCCCGAAGGCCAACGGCGACATCGACGTGGCCGCCCTCGCCGAGGCGCTGGCCGCGGCCAAGGCCGAGACCTCCCGCCCGTCGATGATCGCGATGCGCACGATCATCGCCTGGCCGGCCCCGGACGCCCAGAACACCGCCAAGGCGCACGGCTCCGCGCTCGGCGCCGCCGAGATCGCCGCCACCAAGAAGGTCCTGGGCTTCGACCCGGAGAAGACCTTCGAGGTCAGCGACCAGGTCATCGAGCACGCCCGCCTGGTCATCCAGCGCGGCAAGGCCGCCCGCGACGAGTGGCAGCAGTCCTTCGAGGCCTGGCGTGCCGCCGACGCGCAGCGCGCCGCCGAGTTCGACCGCATCCAGGCCGGCGAGCTGCCCGAGGGCTGGAAGAAGGCCGTCCCGTCCTTCCCGGCCGGCAAGGACGTCGCCACCCGCAAGGCCTCCGGCGACACCCTCAAGGCGCTCGGCGCGGTGATCCCGGAGCTGTGGGGCGGCTCGGCCGACCTCGCGGAGTCCAACCTCACCACCATCGACGAGGACAGCTCGTTCCTGCCCGAGGGCAACCCGCTGAAGTCGGCGAGCCCGTACGGCCGGACGATCCACTTCGGCATCCGCGAGCACGCCATGGGCTCGACCATGAACGGCATCGCCCTGCACGGCAAGACCCGCGTGTACGGCGGCACCTTCCTGGTCTTCGCCGACTACATGCGCCCGGCCGTCCGCCTGGCCGCGCTGATGAAGCTGCCGGTCACCTATGTCTGGACGCACGACTCGATCGGCCTCGGCGAGGACGGCCCGACCCACCAGCCGGTCGAGCACATGGCCTCGCTGCGCGCCATCCCGGGTCTGGCCATGGTCCGCCCGGCCGACGCCAACGAGACCGCCGTCGCCTGGCGCACCGTGATCGAGCGCCAGACCAGCCACCCCGGCCCGGTCGGCCTGGCCCTCACCCGCCAGGGCGTCCCGACCTTCGACCGCGAGGTCTTCGGCTCCGCCGAGGGCACCGCGAAGGGCGGCTACGTCCTGGCCGAGGCCTCGACCGGCGACCCGCAGGTGATCCTGCTCGGCACCGGCTCCGAGGTCCAGCTGGCCGTCAAGGCCCGCGAGGTGCTGGAGGCCGAGGGCATCGCGACCCGCGTGGTCTCGCTGCCGTCCTTCGAGTGGTTCCAGGAGCAGGACCAGGCCTACCGCGACAGCGTGCTGCCGCCGTCGGTGAAGGCCCGGGTGTCGGTCGAGGCCGGCATCGCCCAGGGCTGGCGCGAGCTGGTCGGCGACCACGGCCGGATCGTCTCGCTGGAGCACTTCGGCGCCTCCGCCGACTACAAGGTGCTGTTCGAGGAGTTCGGCATCACCGCCGAGCGCGTGGTGGCCGAGGCCCACAACGCCCTGCGCTCCCTCGAAGCCGTCAACCGCTAGCACCCAGGGCCGCGTACTCGCCCGCACGCGGGTACGCGGCCTCCTCTGACTACCCCACGAAGCAGAAGAGCAAGGGACTGAAGCACCATGACTGACGCACTGAAGCGCCTCAGCGACGAAGGCGTTGCGATCTGGCTGGACGACCTCAGCCGCAAGCGGCTGAACTCCGGCAACCTGGCCGAACTGGTGCAGAACAAGCACGTGGTGGGTGTCACCACCAACCCGACCATCTTCCAGAAGGCGATCGCCGGCAGCGGCGACGACTCCTACGACGGCCAGCTGCGTGACCTCGCCGTCCGCAAGGTCACCACCGACGAGGCGATCCGCATGATCACCACCTCGGACGTGCGTGACGCCGCCGACGTGCTGCGCCCGGTCTACGACGCCTCCAACGGCCGCGACGGCCGGGTGTCGATCGAGGTCGACCCGCGCCTGGCGCACGAGACCGCCGCCACGGTGGCCGAGGCCAAGCAGCTGTGGTGGCTGGTCGACCGCCCGAACGTCCTCATCAAGATCCCCGCCACCAAGGCCGGTCTGCCCGCGATCGCCGAGGTCATCGGCAAGGGCATCAGCGTCAACGTCACGCTGATCTTCTCGCTGGAGCGCTACAAGGCCGTCATCGACGCCTACCTGACCGGTCTGGAGTCCGCCAAGGCCAAGGGCCTGGACCTCTCCCAGATCGAGTCGGTCGCCTCCTTCTTCGTCTCCCGCGTGGACACCGAGATCGACAAGCGCCTGGACAAGATCGGCGGCGAGGCCAAGAACCTGCGCTCCAAGGCCGCGCTGGCCAACGCCCGCCTCGCCTACCAGGCGTACGAGGAGGTCTTCGGCAGCGTCGACGGCAAGACCGCCGGCAGCGCCCGCTGGGCCGCCCTGGAGGCCGCCGGCGCCAAGCCGCAGCGCCCGCTGTGGGCCTCCACCGGCGTCAAGGACCCGGCCCTGCCGGACACCCTGTACGTCACCGAGCTGGTCGCCCCCGGCACCGTCAACACCATGCCCGAGGCCACCCTGGACGCCACCGGCGACCACGGCGTGATCACCGGCAACACCATCGTCCCCAACTACGCCGACGCCAAGGCCGCGCTGGACGCGATCGCCGCCGCCGGCGTGGACTACGACGACGTGGTCCAGGTCCTGGAGGACGAGGGCGTGGAGAAGTTCGAGCAGTCCTGGAACGAGCTGCTCGACACCGTCACCGCCTCGCTCGCCTCCTTCGCCGACGAGAAGTGACCCCTGCTCACAGCCAGCGCACGAAAGCGGAGCCCATCAAGTGAGCACTGATTTCCCTGAGTTGACTTCGGAATCGGACGCGGACGACCTCCCGCCCGCCCCTGTCAACCCGCTTCGTGACCCCTCCGACCGACGGCTCCCGCGCATCGCGGGGCCGTCCGGTCTGGTCATCTTCGGGGTCACCGGAGACCTGTCCCGCAAGAAGCTGATGCCGGCCATCTACGACCTGGCCAACCGCGGTCTGCTTCCCCCGGGCTTCTCCCTCGTCGGCTTCGCCCGCCGCGAGTGGGACGACGAGGACTTCGCCAAGGAGGTCCACGACGCCGTCCGGGACCACGCCCGCACCCCGTTCCGGGAGGAGGTCTGGCAGCAGCTCGCCAAGGGCATGCGCTTCATCCACGGGACCTTCGACGACGACGAGGCCTTCGACAAGCTCCGCGAGACCATCGAGGAGCTGGACAAGGCGCAGGGCACCGGCGGCAACTTCGCCTTCTACCTGTCCGTCCCGCCGAAGTTCTTCCCGACGGTCGTCCAGCAGCTCAAGAAGCACGGCCTGGCCGACCCGCCGCAGGGCTCCTGGCGCCGCGCGGTCATCGAGAAGCCCTTCGGGCACGACCTGGAGAGCGCCCAGGAGCTCAACAAGGTCGTCCACGAGGTCTTCCCCCGGGACGAGGTCTTCCGGATCGACCACTACCTGGGCAAGGAGACGGTCCAGAACATCCTGGCGCTGCGCTTCGCCAACCAGATGTTCGAGCCGATCTGGAACCGCTCGTACGTCGACCACGTGCAGATCACCATGGCCGAGGACATCGGCATCGGCGGCCGGGCCGGCTACTACGACGGCATCGGCTCCGCCCGTGACGTGATCCAGAACCACCTGCTCCAGCTGATGGCGCTGACCGCCATCGAGGAGCCGGCGTCCTTCCACCCCAAGGCGCTGGTGGCCGAGAAGCTCAAGGTGCTCAGCGCCGTCAAGCTCCCGGCCGACCTCGGGCGGCACACCGTGCGCGGCCAGTACGCCGCCGGCTGGCAGGGCGGCGAGGAGGTCGCCGGCTACCTGGACGAGGACGGCATCGACCCCGACTCCAAGACCGACACCTACGCGGCCATCAAGCTGGAGATCAACAACCGCCGCTGGGCGGGCGTCCCGTTCTACCTGCGCACCGGCAAGCGCCTGGGCCGCCGGGTCACCGAGATCGCGGTCGTCTTCCAGCGCGCCCCGTACCTGCCCTTCGACTCCTACGCGACCGAGGAGCTGGGACAGAACGCCCTGGTCATCCGGGTCCAGCCGGACGAGGGCGTGACGGTGCGGTTCGGCTCCAAGGTGCCGGGCACCTCCTTCGAGGTCCGGGACGTCACGATGGACTTCGCCTACGGCGAGTCCTTCACCGAGTCCAGCCCGGAGGCGTACGAGCGGCTCATCCTCGACGTGCTGCTCGGGGACGCCAACCTGTTCCCGCGCCACCAGGAGGTCGAGCTCTCCTGGCAGATCCTCGACCCGATCGAGAAGTACTGGGACACCCACGGCAAGCCCGCCCAGTACGCCTCCGGTACCTGGGGCCCCACTGAGGCGGACGAGATGCTCGCACGAGACGGCAGGAGCTGGCGTCGGCCATGAAGATCGACCTCACCAACACGACGTCCAGCAAGATCAACGCCGCGCTCATGGAGGCGCGCCGGGGCAGCGGAGCCACCGCCGCCGGCATGGTGCTCACCCTGGTGATCGTGACCGACGAGGGCAGCGCCTACGACGCCCTCAAGGCCGCCAACGACGCCTCCCGCGAGCACCCGATGCGCACCCTCGCGGTGATCAAGCGCGCCGGGCGTTCGCCGCGGGCCCGCGCCGAGACCCGGCTGGACGCCGAGATCCTGGTCGGCTCGGACGCCGGCTCCGGGGAGACGGTCGTCCTGCGCATGCACGGCGAGCTCGCCGCGCACGCCCAGTCGGTCGTCCTGCCGCTGCTGCTGCCGGACGCCCCGGTCGTGGTCTGGTGGCCGGACAACGCGCCGCTGCACCCGGCGCAGGACCCGCTGGGCTCGCTCGCCCAGCGCCGGATCACCGACGCCGTCACCGCCGAGTCCCCGGTCGGCCAGCTCGCCCAGCGGGCGCAGAGCTACACCCCGGGCGACACCGACCTGGCCTGGACGCGGATCACCGGCTGGCGCTCGATGCTGGCCGCCGCGCTGGACCAGCGGCCGTCCACGATCGTCTCCGCGGCGGTCGAGGGCGAGTCCTACAACCCCAGCGTCGAGCTGCTCGGCCTGTGGCTGACCAACCGGCTGCACGTGCCGGTCGAGCGGGTCGTCACCGGTGGCCCCGGCATCACCGCGGTGCACCTGCGCACCAAGGACGGGGACATCACCCTGGACCGGCCGGACGGCCTGATGGGCACGCTCTCCATGCCCGGCTCGCCGGACCGCCAGGTGGCGCTCAAGCGGCGCGAGACGGCGGAGCTGATCGCCGAGGAGCTGCGCCGGCTGGACCCGGACGACATCTACTCGACGGCCGTGCGCACGCCCGTCGACCGGCTGCGCGAGCCGGCCAACGCCGAGACGGCGGCGGCCGAGCGGGTCGCCCACGCGGTCTCGGTCGCCGCCGGGGAGCCGGTGGCCAACCCCGACCGGGTCACCTCCGACGCGTCGGAGAAGAAGCCCGCGAAGAAGGCCGTCGGCAAGCGCGCGGGCAAGGACGGCGCATGACCAACGCGACCCCGCAGCTGGTCGTCCACCGGGACAAGGAGCTGATGGCCCAGGCGGCCGCGGCCCGGCTGATCACCCGGATCGTGGACGCCCAGGCCGCCCGCGGCACCGCCTCGGTGGTGCTCACCGGCGGTCGCAACGGCAACGCCCTGCTCGCCGCGATCGCCGCCTCCCCGGCGCGCGACGCGGTCGACTGGGGCCGGCTGGACCTCTGGTGGGGCGACGAGCGCTTCGTGCCCGCCGCCGACCCGGACCGCAACGCCGTCCAGGCCCGCGCCGAGCTGCTGGACGCCGTCCCGCTCGACCCGGCGCGGGTGCACGAGATGCCCGCCTCGGACGGGGTGGACGGCTCGGACGTGGAGGCCGCCGCGGCCCGCTACGCCGAGGAGCTGCGGAAGGCGGCCGGGCCGGGCGACCGGCTGGGCGTCCCCGCCTTCGACGTGCTGCTGCTCGGCGTCGGCCCGGACACCCACGTCGCCTCGCTCTTCCCCGAGCACCCGGGCGTGCGGGAGACCGAGCTGACCGTGATCGGCGTTCGCGGGGCCCCCAAGCCCCCGCCGACCCGGGTCTCGCTCACCCTCCCGGCCATCCGGGCCGCCCGCGAGGTCTGGCTGCTGGCCGCCGGCGAGGACAAGGCGGGCGCGGTCGCGCTGGCCCTGTCCGGCCCCGGCGAGATCCAGGCGCCCGCCTCCGGGGCGTACGGGCGCAGCCGCACCCTGATGCTGCTGGACCGCGCCGCCGCGGAGCGGATCCCGCCGCAGCTCTACCCGCCGGCCTCGGCGTAGGGCAGGAACGCCGAAGGGCGCCACCGTCGATGACGGTGGCGCCCTTCGGCTTCCGCCGGCACGGCGCTCGCGCGGTCAGATCTCGCCGCGGAGCTTCGCCAGCGCCTCGGCCAGGATCGCCTCGCCGTCGGCGTCGGTGCGCCGCTCCCGGACGTAGGCGAGGTGCGTCTTGTACGGCTCGTTGCGCGAGGGAGCCGGCGGGTTGTGCTGGTCCTGCCCGGCCGGGAAGCCGCAGCGCGGGCAGTCCCAGGTGTCCGGGATCGCCGCCTCCGCGGCGAAGCTGGGCCGGGTCTCGTGCTTGTTGGCGCACCAGAAGGAGATCCGGTTGCGCGGGGCGGACTCGCCGCGCTCCGCCTCGCCCATCGGGCCGGCCCCAACCCTGCTGCCACGGATGGCATTGCCACTTGCCACGGTCTGACTCCCTGCGTACTGGTGCGCCGACCCGCCGCGGTGCGCGTCGGTGGCGAAAGTCGTCCTAGTGTAAGCAGGAGTTAAGCCTCCGCCACCACTGCCTGCGCCCCCGACCGTCCCAGGATAGGCGCTCGGGCGACGGGGCGTCAGGCTTGTGTCAGCTCTTGTACTTCAGCAGCAGGCTGAGCACGATGATGCTGGCGAACCAGCCCAGGCCGACCACGATGGTGATGCGGTCGAGGTTTCGCTCGGCCACCGCCGAGCCGCCGCCGGTGGACATCGCGCCACCGCCGAACATGTCCGACAGACCGCCGCCCTTCCCCTTGTGCAGCAGCACCAGGAGGATCATCAGCAGGCTGAAGATGATCAGGGCAATCGAGAACCCGAGAACCACGGCGGGACCAACTCTCTCGTATCTTCGGCGAAGGGGCCGGGCCGCGTACGGCGGTCCGGCCCCAAAGCCTACGTTGCTGCGGCGGCGTTAGCCTACTGCCTGCTCACGGTAGCGCACGATCTTGACGAACTCCTCGGCGTCCAGCGAGGCACCGCCGATCAGGCCGCCGTCGATGTCGGGCTTGGCCATCAGGCCGGCCGCGCTCGACGACTTCACCGAACCGCCGTACAGCACGCGGACCTTGTCGGCCAGCTCGGCGCTGTACAGCTCGGCGATCCGCCCGCGGATGGCGGCGCAGACCTCCTGCGCGTCCTCCGGGGTGGCCACCTCGCCGGTGCCGATCGCCCAGACCGGTTCGTAGGCGACCACGATGGACTCGGCCTGGTCGGCCGGGACGTCCGCCAGGGCGCCGTCCAGCTGGGCCAGGGTGTACTCGACGTGGGTGCCGGCCTTGCGGATCTCCAGCGGCTCGCCGATGCACAGGATCGGGGTGACCCCGGCGCGGTAGGCGGCCTTCACCTTGGCGTTGACGATCTCCTCGTTCTCGCCGTGGTACTGGCGGCGCTCCGAGTGGCCGATCACCGCGTAGGTGCACTGGAGCTTGGCCAGCATCGGGCCGGAGACCTCGCCGGTGTAGGCGCCGCCGTCGTGCCGCGAGATGTCCTGCGAGCCGTACTTGATCTTCAGCTTGTCGCCGAAGACCAGGGTCTGCACCGAGCGCAGGTCGGTGAACGGCACCAGGACGGCGACCTCGACGGCCTCGTAGTCCTTGTCGGCCAGCGCGAAGGCCAGCTTCTGGGTGTGCTGGATGGCCTCGAGGTGGTTGAGGTTCATCTTCCAGTTGCCCGCCATGAGCGGGAGACGGTCGGTCATGCTGTCAGCCTTCCAGGGCGGCGAGACCGGGAAGGGTCTTGCCCTCCAGGTACTCGAGGCTCGCGCCACCGCCGGTCGAGATGTGTCCAAAGGCGTTCTCGTCGAAGCCCAGGATGCGGACGGCCGCGGCGGAGTCCCCGCCGCCGACCACGGTGAACGCGTCGCTGTCCACCAGGGCCTGGGCGACGGCCTTGGTGCCCTCGGCGAAGGTCGGGTGCTCGAAGACACCGACCGGGCCGTTCCAGAACACCGTCTTGGCGTCGGCCAGCTTCGAGGCGAAGAGCTCGCGGGTCTTCGGGCCGATGTCCAGGCCCTCCTTGTCGGCGGGGATCTTGTCCGCGTCGACGACCGCGAAGTCCTCCACCGGCGCGTGGGTCTTGGTGTCGGGGAAGGACGCGGAGACCGCGACGTCCACCGGCAGCACGAACTCGACGCCGTTCTGCTTCGCCCGCTCCAGGTACTCCAGGACGGTGTCGACCTGGTCCTTCTGCAGCAGCGAGATGCCGACCTCGTTGCCCAGCGCGTACAGGAAGGTGTACGCCATGCCGCCGCCGATCAGGATGCGGTCGGCCTTGCCGAGCAGGTTGTCGATCACGCCGACCTTGTCGGAGACCTTGGAACCGCCGAGCACGACCACGTACGGGCGCTCGACGTCCTCGGTGAGCTTCTTCAGCACGCCGACCTCGGTGGCGATCAGGTCGCCGACGGCGCTCGGCAGCAGGCCGGGCAGGTCGTAGACCGAGGCGTGCTTGCGGTGCACGGCGCCGAAGCCGTCACCGACGTACAGGTCGGCGAGGGCGGCCAGCTGCTCGGCGAAGGCCTTGCGCTCGGCGTCGTCCTTGCTGGTCTCGCCGGCGTTGAAGCGCAGGTTCTCCAGCAGCACGACCTCGCCGTCGGCCAGCGCGGACACGGCGGCCCGGGCGCTCTCGCCCACGGTGTCGGCGGCGAAGGCGACCGGCCGGCCGAGGACCTCGCCGAGGCGGGCGGCCACCGGCGCGAGGGAGTACTGCGGGTCCGGCTCGCCCTTGGGGCGGCCGAGGTGGGAGGCGACGACGACCTTGGCACCGCGCTCGACGAGCTTGGCGATGGTCGGGGCGACGGCGCGGATCCGGCCGTCGTCGGTGATCCGGTCGCCCGACAGCGGGACGTTCAGGTCGGCGCGCACGAACACGCGCTTGCCGGCGACTTCGAGGTCTTCGATGGTCTTCACGGGGATTCGGTTACTCCTGGGGAGATGGTCGATGCGCAGAGGCGGCACGGCGCAGGGGCCGCCTGAGAAGTCCATGAGCGCGGAACGAGGGCCCGGTCGGCATGGTGCGCCGTCCGGGCCCTCGTCCTCACATCACGTCAGCCCCCACCGCGTCAGAGCTGCCCACCGACGAGGGTGACCAGGTCGACGACGCGGTTCGAGTAGCCCCACTCGTTGTCGTACCAGCCGAGCACCTTGACCTGGTTGCCCTGGACCATGGTGAGCTGGCTGTCGAAGATGCAGGAGGCCGGGTCGTTGACGATGTCCGAGGAGACGATCGGGTCCTCGGTGTAGGCCAGGATGCCCTTGAGCGGGCCCTCCTGCGCGGCCTTCTGGAAGGCCGCGTTGACCTCGTCCTTGGTGACCTCGCGCTCGAGGGTGACGACCAGGTCGGTGATGGAGCCGGTCGGGACCGGGACGCGCAGCGAGGTGCCGTCCAGCTTGCCCTTCAGCTCCGGCAGGACCAGGGCGGTCGCCTTGGCGGCACCGGTCGAGGTCGGGATGATGTTCTGCGAGGCCGCACGAGCACGGCGCAGGTCCTTGTGCGGGAAGTCCAGGGTCACCTGGTCGTTGGTGAACGCGTGGACGGTGGTCATCAGACCCTTGACGATGCCGAAGCTCTCGTTCAGCACCTTGGCCATCGGCGCCACGCAGTTGGTGGTGCAGGAGGCGTTGGAGATGATGTCGTGCTTGGCGGCGTCGTACTTGTCGTCGTTGACGCCCAGGACGATGGTGACGTCCTCGTCGGTCGCGGGCGCCGAGATGATGACCTTCTTCGCGCCGGCGGCGAGGTGCTTCTTCGCGGCCTCGGCCTTGGTGAAGATGCCGGTGGACTCGACGACGATGTCGACGCCCAGGGCGGCCCACGGCAGGTTGGCGGGGTCACGCTCGGCGGTCACCTTGAAGGTGTGGCCGTCGACGGTGATGCTGTCCTCGGTGTGCGAGACCTCGGCCTGGAGGGTACCCAGGGTGGTGTCGTACTTGAGCAGGTGAGCCAGGGTCTTCGTGTCGGTGAGGTCGTTGACACCGACGATCTCGATGTCCGCGCCCTGGGCCTTGACCGCGCGGAAGAAGTTGCGGCCGATGCGGCCGAAGCCGTTGATGCCTACCCGGATCGTCACGAACCGATCTCCTCGTTAGGTACGCCGGGCCGGAGCCCGACGGGGGTGAGATTTGGGAAGTCCCCGACCGCCTATGACCCTACCCCTCCGGGGCCTGAAGGGGCACATCGCGCCACCTCGTGAGACGTGGCGTGGCGCACCCGAAACCCGATTTCAGGCCGTCCGCCCTTGGTCCGGCGGGCAGTTGGTCCCGGGACCATTGGTCTCTACCAATTCGGGCCTGCGGACGCCTCCGGACGGCCTGCGGACGACCGTCCGGGAACACCTCCGGACGGCCGTCCGGGAACACCTCCGGACGACCGTCCGGGAACACCTGCGGAGGACCGTCCGGAAACGCCGACGGCCGGCGCCCGGGGAGCCGGGCGCCGGCCGTGTCTCGATCACGGACGGGGGGCGTCAGTTCATCGCCATCTCGTCGGTCAGGCTGGCCTCGGTGCTCGGCAGGCCGAGCTCGGAGGCGCGCTTGTCGGCCATCGCCAGCAGCCGGCGGATCCGGCCGGCCACCGCGTCCTTGGTCAGCGGCGGGTCGGCGAGCGCGCCCAGCTCCTCCAGCGAGGCCTGCTTGTGCTGCATCCGCAGCTGGCCGGCCGCGGCCAGGTGCTCGGGCACCTCCTCGCCGAGGATCTCCAGCGCGCGCTGCACCCGGGCGCCGGCCGCCACCGCGGCGCGGGCCGAGCGGCGCAGGTTGGCGTCGTCGAAGTTGGCGAGGCGGTTGGCGGTGGCCCGCACCTCGCGCCGCATCCGGCGCTCCTCCCAGGCGAGCACCGACTCGTGCGCGCCCAGCCGGGTCAGCAGCGCGCCGATCGCGTCACCGTCGCGGATGACCACCCGGTCCACGCCGCGCACCTCGCGGGCCTTGGCCGGGATGCCGAGCCGACGGGCCGCGCCGACCAGGGCCAGCGCCGCCTCGGAGCCGGGGCAGGTGATCTCCAGCGAGGAGGAGCGGCCCGGCTCGGTGAGCGAGCCGTGCGCCAGGAAGGCACCGCGCCAGGCGGCCTCGGCGTCGCAGGTGGCGCCGGAGACGACCGCCGGCGGCAGCCCCCGGATCGGGCGGCCCCGGCCGTCCACCAGACCGGTCTGCCGGGCGAGCAGCTCGCCGTCCTTGACCACGCGGACCACGAAACGGCTGCCGCGGCGCAGCCCGCCGGGCGCCATCACGACCAGGTCGGAGGAGTGCCCGAAGATCTCCAGCAGGTCCTTGCGCAGCCGCCGTGCCGCCGCCCCGGTGTCCAGCTCCGCCTCGATCACGATGCGGCCGCTCACGATGTGCAGTCCGCCCGCGAACCGCAGGATCGCCGACACCTCCGCCTTGCGACAGCAGGCCCGGGTGACCGGGAGCCGGCTGATCTCGTCCTTCACCGCTGGAGTCATCGCCATGGCCCGATCCTTCCATGTGTCCGGAAAATCCGGTCGTACGCTGCTGCCAACAGCTCGGGGTCGTGTCGCGGCGTGCCGTCGGTGCGGGCCACCGAACCGAGCACCAGGGCGGCGCCCATCCGCTCGGCCGCCTTCTCCAGACCGGCGAGGTCCGCCTGGCCGAAGGCACCGCCGGTGACGGCGCGCTCGTCCACCAGGATCGCATCCACCGCGAGCTCGGGGGCGTGGTCGGCTATGACCTCCAGGTGACGCTGCGGGGTGAAGCCCTCGGTCTCGCCGGGCTGCGGGGCCAGGTTCAGGGTGAGCAGCCGGCGGGCGCGGGTCTCGGTGAGCGCCTTGGCCAGCTCGGGCACCAGCAGGTGCGGCAGCACGCTGGTGAACCAGGAGCCGGGGCCGAGCACCACCCAGTCCGCCTCCCGGACGGCGGTGACGGCCTGCGGGACGGCCGGCGGCTCGTCCGGCAGCAGCCGGATCGACTGCACCGTGCCGGGGGTCACCGCGACGTCGGCCTGGCCGCGGACCGCCGACAGCTCGCCGGGCCGCTCCGGGTCGTGGCCGCGGACGGTCGCCTCGATGTCCAGCGGCACCGCCGACATCGGCAGCACCCGGCCCTGGACGTTGAGCAGCCGGCCGACCCAGTCCAGGGCCTCCACCGGGTCGCCCAGCTTCTCCCAGAGCGCGACGATCAGCAGGTTGCCGACGGCGTGGCCGCCGAGCTCCCCGTTGCCGGTGAAGCGCTGCTGGATCACCTCGGACCAGGTGCGGCCCCAGTCGTCGTCCCCGCACAGCGCGGCCAGCGCCTTGCGCAGGTCCCCCGGGGGCAGCACGCCCAGCTCGGTGCGCAGCCGTCCGCTGGAGCCCCCGTCGTCGGCGACGGTGACCACGGCCGTGAGGTCGCTGGTCAGCCGGCGCAGCGCGGACAGCGAGGCGGACAGGCCCTGGCCGCCGCCCAGCGCGGTGATCCGGGGGGCCGGATTCGTCCGGGCGGGACTGCTGCGCGGACGGCTCGGAGCCGGGGGCCGGGCCGGGCTGCCCGCCCGGTCACCGGTCCTGATCTGCGGCTGCCGCCCGGGCAGGTATCCCGCCACACATCACCTCGCGTTCCTCGGCCCCGTCACCCGCTGCACCGGTGGGCCCGGCGAGGAGGGCGGCGGTTACTCCCGTCCCATGTCACGGTGGACGAGCACCGTCTCGACTCCGTCGGCGATGAGACGCTTGGTCAGACGCTCGGACATGGCGACGCTGCGGTGCTTGCCACCGGTGCAGCCTACGGCAAGCGTCATGTAACGCTTCCCCTCGCGCCGGTAGCCCTCGGTCACGATCCGGAGTAGCTCGGTGTAGCCGTCCAGGAACTCGTTGGCGCCGGGCTGCTGGAACACGTAGTCGGCGACGTCCGCGTCGGTGCCGGTCCGGGCCCGCAGTTCGGGCACCCAGTGCGGGTTGGGCAGGAAGCGGCAGTCCACCACGAGGTCGGCGTCGACCGGCAGGCCGTACTTGAAGCCGAAGGACATCACGGTGGCCCGCAGCTCGGGCTCGTCGTGGTCGGCGAACTGGGCGTCCAGCTTGGCGCGCAGCTGGTGCACGTTGAGGTTGGAGGTGTCGATCACCAGGTCGGCCTCGCCGCGCAGGTCGCGCAGCAGGTCGCGCTCCTGGGCGATGCCGTCCACGATCCGGCCGTCGGCCTGCAGCGGGTGCGGGCGGCGGACGCTCTCGAAGCGGCGCACCAGCGCGTCGTCGGAGGAGTCCAGGAAGACGACCCGCAGCCGGACGCCGCGCTTCTCCAGCTCGTCCAGCGAGGTGAGCAGGTCGTCGAAGAACTGGCGGCCTCGGACGTCCACCACCACGCCGATCCGGGCGACGTTGCCCTGGGAGCGGGCGCCCAGGTCGACCATGGTCGGGATCAGGGCCGGCGGCAGGTTGTCCACCACGAACCAGCCGAGGTCCTCCAGGCACTTGGCGGCGGTGGAGCGGCCGGCTCCGGACATGCCGGAGATGATCACCAGCTCCGGCGCGTTCTCGGCCACGTCTGACACGGTCACTTCGGTTCCCCGCTCTCGGTCTTTCTGCTGGGGAGAACGCTCACGGCGCGGCCGCCCTTCCCCGGCCCGGGCAGGCGGGCGGGGCCGGGGCACACCGGCTGACGGGCGGCGTCGGCCGTCATGGCGTCTCCTGGGATGGTGCGGTCTGGGGTGCTGCTGCCACCGGCTCTGCGGCCTGGTCGGCCCCGTCCTCGATGATCTCGCCGGTCGCGGTGTTGACCGCGGGTGCGGCGGGTGTACGGGAGGACAACGCCGCCGCAACAGTCTCCGCGGTGCGGCGTCCGATGCCGGGTACCGCGCAGAGCTCGTCCACGGTGGCGGCCCGGAGCTTCTTCAGCGAGCCGAAGTGCTTGAGCAGCGCCTGGCGGCGAGTCTCGCCGAGGCCCGGGACGGAGTCCAGTTCCCCGGCGGTGAGTCGCTTGGAACGCTTGGTGCGCTGGTAGCCGATCGCGAAGCGGTGGGCCTCGTCGCGCACCCGCTGGAGCAGGTAGAGGCCCTCGCTGGAGCGGGGCAGCACCACCGGGTCGTCCTCGCCCGGCAGCCAGACCTCCTCCAGCCGCTTGGCCAGGCCGCACAGCGCGACGTCGTCGATGCCGAGCTCGTCCAGGGCGCGCCTGGCGGCGGCGACCTGCGGCTGGCCGCCGTCGACCACCAGCAGTTGGGGCGGGTAGGCGAAGCGCTTGGGGCGGCCCTCCTCGGTGCGCGGGCCGTCCCCGGGCCCCTCCTCGGGCCGGTCCTCGGGCCGGTCGTCCTCGGACTCCGGGACGGCCCACTCGCCGGTCTGCTCGCGCTCCTGGAGGTAGCGGCGGAACCGGCGGCTGATCACCTCGTGCATCGAGCGGACGTCGTCCTGGCCCTCGAAGCCCTTGATCTGGAACCGCCGGTACTCGCTCTTGCGGGCCAGGCCGTCCTCGAAGACGACCATCGAGGCCACCACGTCCTCGCCCTGGAGGTGGGAGATGTCGTAGCACTCGATGCGCAGCGGGACGGAGTCCAGCTCCAGCGCGTCGGCGATCTCCTGCAGGGCGCGGCTGCGGGTGGTGAGGTCGGAGGCCCGCTTGGTCTTGTGCAGCGCGAGCGCCTGCTGGGCGTTGCGCTGCACGGTGGCCATCAGGTCCTTCTTGTCGCCGCGCTGCGGGACGCGCAGGTCGACCTGGCTGCCGCGCAGCCCGCCCAGCCACTCGCGCACCGGCCCGGCCGGGTCGGGCAGGGCGGGGACGAGCACCTCGCGCGGGACTGACTCGCCGCCGCCGTACAGCTGCTGGAGGGCGTGCTCGACGAGGCCGGCGGTGTCGACGTCCTCGACCTTGTCGGTGACCCAGCCGCGCTGGCCGCGCACCCGGCCGCCGCGGACCTGGAAGATCTGCACGGCGGCTTCGAGTTCGTCCTCGGCGAGGGCCAGCAGGTCGGCGTCGGTGGCGTCGGCGAGCACGATGGCGTTCTTCTCCATCGCCCGCTTGAGGGCGCCGATGTCGTCCCGCAGCCGGGCCGCCTTCTCGTACTCCAGCCCGGCCGCGGCCTCCCGCATCTCCTCTTCGAGCCGGCGCAGGTAGTTGCCGGTGCGCCCGGCCATGAAGTCGCAGAAGTCCTCGGCCAGCTCCCGGTGTTCGTCCACCGAGACCTTGCCGACGCAGGGCGCGGCGCACTTGCCGATGTAGCCGAGCAGGCACGGCCGGCCGACCTGCCGGGCCCGCTTGAAGACGCCGTTGGAGCAGGTGCGGACCGGGAAGACCCGCAGCAGCAGGTCGACCGTCTCCCGGATCGCCCAGGCGTGCCCGTACGGGCCGAAGTAGCGCACGCCCTTCTTGTGCGCCCCGCGCATCACCTGGACCCGCGGGTACTCCTCGTCGAGGGTGACGGCGAGTTCGGGATAGCTCTTGTCGTCGCGGTACTTGACGTTGAACCGCGGGTCGAACTCCTTGATCCAGGAGTACTCGAGCTGGAGCGCCTCGACCTCGGTGCCGACCACGGTCCACTCCACCGAGGCGGCGGTGGTGACCATGGTCGCGGTGCGCGGGTGCAGGCCGGCCAGGTCCTGGAAGTAGGACGACAGGCGCGGCCGCAGGCTCTTGGCCTTGCCGACGTAGATGACCCGGCCGTGGGCGTCACGGAACTTGTAGACGCCCGGGGAGGTCGGGATCGCACCGGGCGCCGGGCGGTAGGTGCTCGGGTCAGCCATGGGTCCACCGTACCGAGTGGGGGCGGGGCCGCGGGGACGGGATCTCTCGGGAGACGGTCAACTGCTTCAGCTCGGGGTCACCTTGAGGTTCCCGCCCTCCACCGTGACGGTGTAGGCGGGCAGCGGGGAGGGGGCCGGGCCGTCCTGGACGGCGCCGTCGGCGATGGCGAACCGGCTGCCGTGGCAGGGGCACTGGATCTGCTGGTTCTTCACCTGGTCCACGATGCAGCCGGCGTGGGTGCACTTGGCGCTGAAGGCCTTGTACTGGCCGGCGGCCGGCTGGGTCACCACGATCTTCTGCTCGCGGAAGACCTTGCCGCCGCCCTCCGGCACCGCCGAGGCCGGGCCGAGGTCCACCGGGCCCTTGGCGGTGCTGCCCCCGCCGGAGGAGGAGGACGAGGACGAGCTGCAGCCGGTGACCGCCACGGTGCCGCCGGCCGCCAGGACGGCCGCCGCCCCGCAGAGCAGGGTGCGGCGGGAGGCGGTGGGGCTGCCTTCAGGGGCCTCGGACATCGGTGCGCTCCTACGGTTGCTGCTGCGGCTGCGGGGACCACGGAATTCTATGCCGCACGCGCCCCGCCGCTCCCGGTACTCCCACCGTCGGGTGGGGCCGGGAGCGGCGGGGCGGACGGGACGGCTCGTCGGCTACTTCTTCGACGGGGCAGCGCGCTTGCGCGGTGCCGCCTTCTTGGCCACAGCCTTGGTCGCCACAGCCTTCGTCGCCGCGGCCTTGGTCGCCGCGGCCTTGGTCGCCGCGGCCTTGGTCGCCGCGGCCTTGGTCGCCGCGGCCTTCTTGGCCGGGGCGGCGGCCGGGGCGTCCGCGAAGTCGCTCGGCAGGATGTCCCGCAGGAACTTGCCGGTGTGGCTCTCCGGGACGGCGGCGATCTCCTCGGGGGTGCCCTCGGCGACCACCGTGCCGCCGCCGGAGCCGCCCTCGGGGCCCATGTCGACGATCCAGTCGGCCGTCTTGATCACATCGAGGTTGTGCTCGATGACGATCACCGTGTTGCCCTTGTCCACCAGCCCGCTGAGCACCTTGATCAGCTTGCTGATGTCCTCGAAGTGCAGACCGGTGGTCGGCTCGTCCAGCACGTAGACCGTCCGCCCGGTGGAGCGCTTCTGCAGCTCCGAGGCCAGCTTGACGCGCTGCGCCTCGCCGCCGGAGAGCGTCGGCGCGGACTGGCCGAGCCGGACGTAGCCGAGGCCGACGTCGTTGAGCGTCCTCAGGTGCCGGGCGATCGCCGGGACGGCCTCGAAGAAGGCCAGCCCCTCCTCGATCGGCATGTCCAGCACCTCGGCGATGGACTTGCCCTTGTAGTGCACCTCCAGCGTCTCCCGGTTGTACCGGGCGCCGTGGCAGACCTCGCACGGCACGTAGACGTCCGGCAGGAAGTTCATCTCGATCTTGATGGTGCCGTCGCCCGAGCAGTTCTCGCAGCGGCCGCCCTTGACGTTGAACGAGAACCGGCCGGGCAGGTAGCCGCGGACCTTGGCCTCCTGCGTCTCCGCGAAGAGCCGGCGCACGTGGTCGAACACGCCGGTGTAGGTGGCCGGGTTGGAGCGCGGCGTGCGGCCGATCGGCGACTGGTCGACGTGCACCACCTTGTCCACCTGGTCGGTGCCGGTGATCCGGGTGTGCCGGCCGGGCACGCTGCGGGCGCCGTTCAGCTCCCGGGCGAGGTGGGTGTAGAGGATGTCGTTGACCAGCGTCGACTTGCCGGAGCCGGAGACGCCGGTGATCGCCGTGAAGGTGCCCAGCGGGAAGCCGACCGTGACGTCCTTGAGGTTGTGCTCGCGGGCGCCGTGGACGGTCAGCTGGCGCTTCTTGTCCCGCTCGCGGCGGGCCGCCGGGATCGGGATGGCCCGCTTGCCGGAGAGGTACTGGCCGGTCAGCGACTCCTCGTTGCCGAGCAGCTCCTTGAGCGAGCCGGAGTGCACCACCTTGCCGCCGTGCTCGCCGGCGCCCGGGCCGATGTCGACCACCCAGTCCGCGGTCTTGATGGTGTCCTCGTCGTGCTCGACCACGATCAGGGTGTTGCCGATGTCGCGCAGCCGCACCAGCGTCTCGATCAGCCGGTGGTTGTCCCGCTGGTGCAGACCGATCGAGGGCTCGTCCAGCACGTAGAGCACGCCGACCAGGCCGGAGCCGATCTGGGTGGCCAGCCGGATGCGCTGGGCCTCGCCGCCGGACAGGGTGCCGGCCGCGCGGTCGAGCGAGAGGTAGTCCAGGCCGACGTCGACCAGGAAGCGCAGCCGCTCGTTGACCTCCTTGAGGACCCGCTCGGCGATCTGCTTGTCCCGCGCGTTGAGCTTCATCGCGCCCAGGAACTCGGAGCAGTCGCTGATCGACATCGAGGAGACCTCGGCGATCGACCGGCCCTCGACCGTCACCGCGAGCACCACCGGCTTGAGCCGGGTGCCCTGGCACGTCGGGCAGGGCACCTCGCGCATGTAGCCCTCGAAGCGCTCGCGGCTGCTGTCGCTCTCCGCCTCGGTGTGCCGGCGCTGGATGAACGGGACGGCGCCCTCGAAGCCGGTGCTGTAGGAGCGCTCCCGGCCGAAGCGGTTGCGGTAGCGGACCTCCACCTGGTGCTTGTGCCCGTACAGCAGCGCCTTCTTGGCGCGGGCGGGCAGCCCGGCCCAGGGGATGTCGGTGCGGAAGCCGAGCTCCCCGGCCAGCGCGTCGATCAGGCGCTGGAAGTACTCCTTGGCGTGCCCGGCCGACCACGGGTGGATCGCGCCCTCGTCGAGCGAGCGCTCGACGTCCGGCACGACCAGCTCCGGGTCGACCTCCATCCGGTTGCCCAGGCCCGAGCAGTCCGGGCAGGCGCCGAACGGCGAGTTGAAGGAGAACGAGCGCGGCTCCAGCTCCTCGAACGACACGTCGTCGTACGGGCAGTAGAGGTGCTCGGAGTACATCCGCTCGCGCTCCGGGTCGTCCTCGGGGAGGTCGACGAAGTCGAGCACGACCATGCCGCCGGACAGCCGCAGGGCCGTCTCCACCGAGTCGGTGAGCCGCCGCTTGGCGCTCTCCTTGACGGTCAGGCGGTCGATGACCACCTCGACGGTGTGCTTCTCCTGCTTCTTCAGCTTCGGCGGCTCGGCCAGCTGGATCGTCTCGCCGTCCACCCGGGCGCGGGAGTAGCCCTTGGACTGAAGGTCGGCGAAGAGGTCGACGAACTCGCCCTTGCGCTCGCGCACCACCGGGCTGAGGACCTGGAAGCGGGTGCCCTCGGCGAGCTCCAGCACCTTGTCCACGACCGCCTGCGGCGACTGCTTGGCGATCGGGCGGCCGCAGTGCGGGCAGTGCGGCTTGCCGATCCGGGCGAACAGCAGGCGCAGGTAGTCGTAGACCTCGGTGATGGTGCCGACGGTCGAACGGGGGTTGCGGTTGGTGGACTTCTGGTCGATCGAGACGGCCGGGGAGAGGCCCTCGATGAAGTCCACGTCGGGCTTGTCCATCTGCCCGAGGAACTGACGGGCGTACGAGGACAGCGACTCGACGTAGCGGCGCTGGCCCTCGGCGAAGATCGTGTCGAAGGCGAGCGAGGACTTGCCGGAGCCGGAGAGGCCCGTGAAGACGATGAGGGAGTCGCGGGGCAGGTCGAGCGAGACGTTCTTGAGATTGTGCTCGCGAGCACCGCGGACGATGAGGCGGTCGGCCACTGCTTCTGGCGCCTTTCTCCGGGGCGAGACTACTGGCGTTGGGAGGTGGGTCTTCTTCCAGGATGCGGCAGCCAGCCTATAGCTCAGACGTTCGAATCTCGACTTCGTCCAGTGGAGACCACCCGAACGAGTGAGGACCGCCCCGGGACCGTCCGCACCCGGACCGAAAAACCCCCTGCTCAGGGCCCGGATTCGGCGATAGCGTCGTCTGGTCAACGAGCGAGGCCCCCGGTGGGCAACGCTCCGCCTCCCGACAGAAGGCAGATTCGATGACCGACCCGCAGTCCGCCGCCGCCTCCGCCGCCTCCTGGCTGGACCAGGTCGAGGAGAGCACCCAGCGCCTGCTGCAGACCGTCGCCGAGCTGAAGCCCGACGCCGTCACCGAGCCCTCCGCACTGCCCGGCTGGACCCGCGGCCACGTCCTGGCCCACCTCGCCCGCAACGCCGACTCCCTGGTCAACCTGCTGAACGGCGCCCGCACCGGCACCGACATCCCGCAGTACGCCAGCGGCGAGGCCCGCGACGCGGACATCGAGCGCGACGCGCCCCGCCCGCTGGAAGTCCACCTCGCCGACCTGCGCGACTCGCACGCCCGCTTCACCGAGGCCGCCGCGCTGCTGCCGGACGAGGCCTGGACCGCCGAGGTCCGCCACCGCACCGGCTACGTCTTCCCGGCCTCCGACATCCCGCACAAGCGCCTGCTGGAGGTCGAGTACCACCACGTCGACCTGGCCGCCGGCCACACCCCCGCGCACTGGCCGGAAGACTTCGCCACCGCCCAGTTCCGCAAGCTCGCCGAGAGCCTGGCCGGCGCCGGCCTGCCCGCCGTCCGCCTGGTCGCCACCGACACCGAGGACCGCGCCGTCATCGGCACCGGCGAGCCCGCCCTGACCGTCGAGGGCCCCGTCCGCGCCCTCCTCGCCTGGCTCTCCGGCCGCTCCGCCGGCGCCGATCTGCGCCGCACCCCCGACACCGACCTCCCCCCGCTTCCCCCGATGGGCTGACGGCGCGAGGATGACCCTGAACCCTGTAGCCGGACGAGGAGCAGTGGCATGACGTACCACGGAGCGGTCAAGGTCGGCGGACCGCCGGACGTGCGCGAGCTGGCCCACCTGATCATCACCAAGGTGGCCGTAGGACCGTACGACAACAACGCCTACCTGCTGCGCTGCCGGGCCACCGACGAGCAGTTGCTGATCGACGCGGCCGCCGACGCCCCGGTGCTACTGGAGACCGTCGGGGACGACCTCGAAACCGTGGTCACCACCCACCGGCACCAGGACCACTGGGGCGCGCTGGCCGAGGTGGTCGCCACCACCGGCGCCCGCACCGCCGCCGGCGAGCACGACGCCGAGGGCATCCCCGTGCCCACCGAACTGCTGCTCGCGGACGGCGAGCGGCTGCGCGTCGGCGACGTCGAGCTCACCGTCCGCCACCTGGTCGGGCACACCCCCGGCGCGATCGTGCTGATCTACGACGACCCGCAGGGCCACCCGCACGTGTTCACCGGCGACTGCCTCTTCCCCGGCGGCGTCGGCAACACCTGGGGCGACCCGGAGGCCTTCCGCACGCTCTTCCGGGACGTCAACGAGAAGATCTTCGACGCCCTCCCGGACGAGGCCTGGGTCTACCCCGGCCACGGCAACGACACCACCCTCGGCGCCGAGCGCCCGCACCTCGACGAGTGGCGCGAGCGCGGCTGGTAGCCCGCGCACCCCGGGTGCGCCGGGTGCGCCGCGCACCCCGGGTGCGCCGAGGCCCCCGCGACCGGTGACCGGTCACGGGGGCCTCGGCGTTCAGCGGGCACCTCAGGCGTCGAGCTTCTCCTGCTCCCGCTCGGCCAGGGCTGCGGCCTTCTTCGAGGCCCGCAGGCTGGTGAACGTGGTGACGGCCAGCACCACCACGATGAAGCCCAGCGAGAACGGGATGCCGATCTCCGGGGCCCAGGTCGCGCCCGCCTCGTGCGCGGCGTGCAGCACCAGCTTCACGCCGATGAAGCCGAGGATCACCGACAGGCCGTACGACAGGTGGACCAGCTTCTTCAGCAGGCCGCCGATCAGGAAGTACAGCTGGCGCAGGCCCATCAGGGCGAAGGCGTTGGCGGTGAAGACCACGTACGGGTCCTGGGTGAGGCCGAAGATGGCCGGGATCGAGTCCAGGGCGAACAGGACGTCGGTGGTGCCGATCGCCAGCATGACGATCAGCATCGGGGTCATCAGCCGGCGGCCGTTCTCCCTGATGAAGAGCTTGGTGCCGTGGTACTTGTCGGTCGACGGGAAGCGCTGCTCGATCGACTTGAGCAGGCGGTTCTCCTCGAACTCCTCGTCCTCCTCGTCGGCCCGGGCCTCCTTGATCAGCTTCCACGCCGTCCAGATCAGGAAGGCGCCGAAGATGAAGAAGACCCAGGAGAACTGGGCGACCAGCGCGGCGCCGCCGGCGATGAACACCGCCCGGAGCACCAGCGCGATGATCACACCGAACATCAGCACGCGCTGCTGGTAGATCCTGGGCACCGCGAACTTGCCCATGATCAGGATGAACACGAAGAGGTTGTCGACACTGAGCGACTTCTCGGTGATGTAGCCCGCGAAGAACTCACCCGCCGGCTGCCCGCCGGAGTGCCACCAGAGGAACCCGCCGAAGATCAGCGCCAGCACGACCCAGACGGCCGTCCAGATCCCGGCCTCCTTGATCGAGACCTCGTGCGGCTTGCGGCCGCCGATGAAGAAATCGGCCACGATCAGGGCGATCAACACACCGATCGTGGTGACCCACATGGTTACGGAAACGTCCACTACTGCTCCTCCGGCAGGTAGGCGAGACAGTCATCGTCACTGCCGGAGGTCTCTTCCGCCCGTCGGGCCAGCGCCCCGGGGTGCCACGACGGGCACCCGTGATGACGGGGTCGGCTGTCGAGGAATACTCCCCTCCGCTGCCATCGAGAGTAACAGGAGAGGCAAGGAAAGGTAAAGAAGGTAAAGAACCGTCAGGGGTGGGGACCGTCAGAGGTAGGGATCGATCGCCGGCAGCAGGTCCTGGAAGGTCCGGCCCTTGGCCGGGGCGCCGATCGCCTGCATCTCCCAGCCGCCCTCGCCGTCCCGGACCACCTTGGCCATGATCTGCCCGGTGTGCGGACCGCCGCCCGCCAGCTCGTAGCGGGCCAGCTCCAGCCCGGTGGTCTCGTCCACCAGGCGGCAGTGCGCCCGCTCCACCTCGGCGAAGGTCTGCCCGGTGTAGGAGCTCACCGTGAACACCACCTGGGTGATGTGCGCCGGCACGTGCATCAGGTCGACCAGGATCGCCTCGTCGTCCTCGTGCCCCGAGCCGCCGTGCACGTTGTCCCCGGTGTGCCGGACGGAGCCGTCCTCGCTCTCCAGGTGCTGGAAGAACACCACGTCGGACGGGGTCTTCTCGGCGTACAGCAGCGCCGAGGCGTCCAGGTCGATCGTCCTGGTGCGACTGCCGAACAGGCCCCGCTTGGGAGCCGCCTGCCAGCCGAGGCCCATCCGGACCACGGTCAGGGCGGCGCCCGCCCCCTTCTGGAGGCTGACCCGCTGCCCCTTGGCAAGGTTCACCGACACGACGTTGTCCTCTCTGCCGGCCACGCGGTCGCTGCCGCCCGGCTCCCCGGTGGAACACCCCGTCGCCGTCCCCCGGCTGAGGCCCCCTCTGCTACGGCCCGCGCCCGTCCAGCGGACACGATGCCGCAGGCCAGCCTAGGCCCTGCGACACCCCGACCTCCTCAGGGTTTCCCCGTTTGTGGCAAGGCTGAGACACCTCCGGGCTTGACCGGTGCCATTCCGGCCAAGCCCGGGCGCCCCGGCCGTCACGCCCCGCCCCGACGGGCGCCGGGCACTCCCCTGCGGATCCCGCTCCACACGGATCCCGCTACGCCACCCCGGCCTCGCGCATCTGCCGCAGCTCCTTCTTCAGCTCCTTGACCTCGTCGCGCAGCCGCGCCGCGACCTCGAACTGCAGGTCGGCGGCGGCCGTGTGCATCCGGTCGGTCATCTCCTGGATCAGCTCCGCCAGCTCGGCGGCCGGCAGCGACTTGGCGGGCTTGCGCTCGGCGCCCAGCGAGGGCACCGGGGCCTTGCCCTTGCCCTGGCCGCGGTAGCCGGAGGAGAGCAGCTCGTCGGTGTCCACGTCCTCGCGGGCGAGGGTGTCCAGGATGTCGCCGATCTTCTTCCGCAGCGGCTGCGGGTCGATCCCGTGCTCCTTGTTGTAGGCCTGCTGCACGGCCCGGCGGCGGTTGGTCTCGTCGATGGCCTTCTCCATCGACGGCGTGATCCGGTCCGCGTACATGTGGACCTGGCCCGAGACGTTGCGGGCCGCGCGGCCGATCGTCTGGATCAGCGAGGTGCCGGAGCGCAGGAAGCCCTCCTTGTCCGCGTCCAGGATCGCCACCAGCGACACCTCGGGCAGGTCCAGGCCCTCGCGCAGCAGGTTGATGCCGACCAGCACGTCGTACTTGCCGGCCCGCAGCTCGCGCAGCAGCTCCACCCGGCGCAGGGTGTCCACGTCGCTGTGCAGGTACCGGACCCGGATGTCCAGGCCGAGCATGTAGTCGGTGAGGTCCTCGGCCATCTTCTTGGTCAGCGTGGTGACCAGCACCCGCTCGTCCCGCTCGACCCGCTTGCGGACCTCGTGCACCAGGTCGTCGATCTGGCCCTCGGTCGGCTTGACGATCACCTCGGGGTCGATCAGGCCGGTCGGGCGGATGATCTGCTCGACCTGGCCGTCGCCGCGCGACAGCTCGTACGCGCCGGGCGTCGCCGACAGGTACACCGTCTGGCCGATCCGCTCCAGGAACTCCTCCCACTTCAGCGGGCGGTTGTCCATCGCGGACGGCAGCCGGAACCCGTGCTCGACCAGCGTGCGCTTGCGCGAGGCGTCGCCCTCGTACATCGCGCCGATCTGCGGGACGGTGACGTGCGACTCGTCGATGACCAGGAGGAAGTCCTCCGGGAAGTAGTCCAGCAGCGTGTTCGGCGGGGAGCCGGGCTCGCGGCCGTCGAAGTGCATCGAGTAGTTCTCGACGCCCGAGCAGGTGCCGATCTGGCGCAGCATCTCGATGTCGTAGGTGGTGCGCATCCGCAGCCGCTGCGCCTCCAGCAGCTTGCCCTGCTTCTCCATCCGGGCGAGCGTCCCCTCCAGCTCCGTCTCGATGCCGGTGATCGCCCGCTCCATGCGCTCGGGGCCGGCCACGTAGTGCGAGGCGGGGAAGACGTAGACGGAGTCGTCCTGGCTGATGATCTCCCCGGTGAGCGGGTGCAGGGTGTACAGCGCCTCGATCTCGTCACCGAACATCTCGATCCGGACGGCGAGCTCCTCGTACACCGGGAAGATCTCGATGGTGTCGCCGCGCACCCGGAAGGTTCCGCGGCTGAAGGCGACGTCGTTGCGGGCGTACTGGATGTCCACGAAACGGCGCAGCAGGACGTCCCGGTCGATCTCCTCGCCGACCCGCAGCCGCACCATCCGGTCCACGTACTCCTGCGGGGTGCCCAGGCCGTAGATGCAGGAGACGGACGCGACCACGATCACGTCCCGGCGGGTGAGCAGCGAGTTGGTCGCCGAGTGGCGCAGCCGCTCGACCTCCTCGTTGATCGAGGAGTCCTTCTCGATGTAGGTGTCCGTCTGCGGGACGTACGCCTCGGGCTGGTAGTAGTCGTAGTACGAGACGAAGTACTCGACGGCGTTGTTCGGCAGCAGCTCGCGGAACTCGTTCGCCAGCTGCGCGGCCAACGTCTTGTTCGGCGCCATCACCAGGGTGGGCCGCTGCAGCTTCTCGATCATCCAGGCCGTGGTGGCCGACTTGCCGGTACCGGTGGCGCCCAGCAGGACGACGTCCTTCTCCCCTCCCCTGATCCGGCGTTCCAGCTCGGCGATCGCCGCCGGCTGGTCACCGTTCGGCTGGAAGGGACTGACGACCTCGAAGGGCGCCACGGACCGCTCAATACTCGTGATGGGACGCACGCATCAACCGTACGACCCACCACTGACAAGCGGGGCCTACTTGGCGCTGTCGCGGGCCAGGGCGACGAGGCGGGAGATCGCGCGGAGGTACTTCTTGCGGTAGCCGCCGCGGAGCATCTCCTCCGGGAAGACCTGGTCGAAGGGGATGCCGGAGGCGGTGATGGGCAGCTCGCGGTCGTACATCCGGTCGGCGAGGACGACCAGGCGCAGGGCGGTGGACTGGTCGTCGACCTGGCGCACGCCGCGCAGGCAGACCGCGGAGACGTCGTCCAGCATGGCGCCGTAGCGGCTGGGGTGGACGGCGGAGAGGTGGGTCAGCAGGGCGTCGAAGTCGTCGAGGGAGGCGCCGGGGGTGCGGGCAGCGGCGGTCTCGACGGCCTCGTCGGAGTACGGCGGCGGGGCGTCGGGCAGGCCGCGGTGGCGGTAGTCCTGGCCGTCGATCCGCAGCGGGCGGAAGTGCGCGGACAGGCCCTGGATCTCGCGCAGGAAGTCGGCGGCGGCGAAACGGCCCTCGCCGAGCTTCTCCGGCAGGGTGTTGGAGGTCGCGCAGAGCTTGACGCCGGCCTCGACCAGCCGGCCGAGCAGGGTGGAGACCAGCACGGTGTCGCCCGGGTCGTCCAGCTCGAACTCGTCGATGCAGAGCAGCGTGTGCCCGGAGAGGGTGCGGACGGCCTGCTGGAAGCCGAGCGCGCCGACCAGGTTGGTCAGCTCGACGAAGGTGCCGAAGGCCTTGGGGCCGGGGGCGGAGTGCCAGAGCGAGGCGAGCAGGTGGGTCTTGCCGACGCCGTAGCCGCCGTCGAGGTAGACCCCGGCCGGGCCGGTGGGCGCGGGGGCGGAGCGGCGGAACCAGCCGCGCT
Organism: Kitasatospora xanthocidica; assembly: GCF_014656195.1. Classification (GTDB taxonomy): domain Bacteria; phylum Actinomycetota; class Actinomycetes; order Streptomycetales; family Streptomycetaceae; genus Kitasatospora; species Kitasatospora xanthocidica. The sequence goes on from NZ_BNBY01000007.1 coordinate 212,955, forward strand.
TGGGCGCGGAACCGTTTCCTCCTGCGAGGGTGGCCGCGAACTGCTCCAGGACCTGCACGGCCTCGTACTGGCTCGGCTGGCTCTGGTCCGGGATGTACGACCCGAAGCTCACGCCGGCGAACCGGGGCGGCGGGACCATCTCGGCGACCAGCCGCTCGGCGGGCACCACGGGACGGCGGTCGGTGAGTGCGATCGGGGAGCCGGCCGCGCTCGCGGCGGCTATGGACTCGGTCGCGGTGTCGGGGCGGGAGGCTGCGGGCACATCTGTAGAGGGTACGCCTGCTCCCCGCGGCCTCCGAACCGCCCCCGAACCGCCTCCGACCCGCTTCCGACCCGCTTCCGACCCGCTTCCGGGCGACCGGCGGTGGAAGACTGAGGGCATGCAACAGTTGATCAGCCCGCTGGGTGAGCCGGTCGCCGATCCGGCCGCCCTGGAGTCGCTCGCCGCCGTGTACACGTACCCCGAACAGGTGAATCGGGGCCGCCCGTGGCTGCGCGCCAACATGGTGGCCGGCCTGGACGGCGGGGCGAGGCTCGACGGTCTGTCCGAAGGGCTCTCCGGGGACGCCGACAAGCGGATCTTCGGGGTGCTGCGGGCGCTGTCCGACGTGGTGCTGGTGGGCGCGGAGACGGTCCGCGCCGAGGGTTACCGGCCGGCCCGGGCCCGCAAGGAGTTCGCGGCCGCCCGGGCGGCGGCGGGGCAGGCGCCGGCCCCGGCGATCGCCGTCGTGACCCGTTCGCTGCGGCTGGACCTGACCGCGCCGCTGTTCACGGAACCGCTGGTCAGGACGGTGGTGATCACCACCGAGGACGCCCCCGAGGAGCGCCGCCGGGCGGTCGCCGAGGTGGCCGACCTGGTGCTCGCCGGCACCGGGGCGGTGGACCTGCGGGCGGGCGTGGCGGCACTGGCCGAACGGGGCTGGACCAGGCTGCTGACCGAGGGCGGCCCGCGCCTGCTCGGACAGCTCGCCGCGGCGGACCTGCTGGACGAGCTGTGCCTCTCCCTGGCCCCGCTGCTCACCGGCGGCGACGCGCCGCGCATCCTCCACGATGCGGAAATGCCTGACGTGCAGCGGATGCGGCTGGTCTCATTGATCGAGCAGAAAGGATTCCTCTTCACCCGCTACCTGCGTCACCTGGGTTCGGAATGACCCCGTGACCCCCCGATCGTGATCCCGTTATGCGATGCCGGGGCCCGGGGGCCGGCCACTGGAAGGGACTCACGTGTTCAAGACGGTACTGATGATCGAAAAGGCTCTCTCCGACGCGGACGTGGAGCTCGTCACCACGCTCCACAGCGACGAGAAGGTCTCCTTCGTCGTCCTGATGCAGCCGCGCGGCAAGCAGGACGAACTGCTGCGGGCGCTCGACGACGTCGCCCTCGGCCACCTCGACAAGGTGGTGCACGAGCACGACGAGTCCGAGAGCGGCCCGACCGTGGCCACCGAGTCGCTGGAGCACAGCCTGCGCCACCTGCGCGCGGCCGGGGCCGAGGCGGTGGGCGAGCTGGTCGAGGAGAAGCCCCTGGAACGGCTGCGCGCGGCCGTCGAGGAGCACCGGGCGGACGAGGTGGTGGTGCTCACCTCACCGCACTTCGTGGAGGAGTTCTTCCACCGCGACTGGGCCTCCCAGGCCCGGCACAAGGTGGGGGTCCCGGTGCTGAGGCTGTTCGCCAGCGACTCCTAGAACCCTGGCTCCGCGCGCCGGTGGTGCAGAATCGTCCTTGCGGTCCGCCCGCGAGGACGGTTCCGGCGTCGGCTCCCACGCCGACCCACCCCGAGCCGTCCGCCCGACCTGTCTGCCCCCGCCCGTACGGAGCCACGCCTTGAACGACGCCGCGCACGACCTGCACGCCCCGCACTTCATCGGCATCGGCGGCGCCGGGATGTCCGGCCTGGCGAAGATCCTCGCAGTGCGCGGTGCCAGCGTCTCCGGCAGCGACTCCAAGGAGTCCGAGACCGTCCTCGCGCTGCGCGCCCTCGGTGCCACCGTGCACGTCGGCCACGCCGCCGAGCACGTACCGGACGGCACAAGCAGCGTCGTCGTCTCCAGTGCGATCCGCGCCGACAACCCGGAGCTGGCCGCCGCCCAGGAGCGCGGCATCCCGGTCGTGCACCGCTCCGACGCGCTGGCCGCGCTGATGGGCGGCCGCCGCGCGCTCGCCGTGGCCGGCACCCACGGCAAGACCACCACCACCAGCATGCTCGCCGTCGCCCTCGGCGAACTGGGCCTGGACCCGTCCTACGCGATCGGCGGCGACCTCGACGCGCCCGGCTCCAACGCCCACCACGGCACCGGCGAGATCTTCGTCGCCGAGGCCGACGAGAGCGACCGCAGCTTCCACAAGTACGCGCCCGAGGTGGCGATCGTGCTCAACGTGGAGCTGGACCACCACGCCAACTACGCCTCGATCGACGAGATCTACGAGTCCTTCGAGACCTTCGTCGGCCGGATCGTCCCCGGCGGCACCCTGGTGGTCTCCGCCGACCACGACGGCGCCCGCGAGCTGACCTCCCGGGTGGCCGGCCGCGAGGGCCTGAACGTGGTCACCGTCGGCTCCGCCGAGGACGCCGACCTCCGGGTGCTCTCGGTGGTCGCCCACGGCATGACCAGCGAGGTCACCGTCCTCCTGGACGGCACCGAGCTGGCCTTCACCGTCTCGGTGCCCGGCCGCCACTACGCCCACAACGCGGTCGCCGCGCTGGCCGCCGGCGTGGCGCTGGGCGTCCCGGCCGCCGACCTGGCCAAGGCCCTCGGCGCCTACACCGGCGTGCGCCGCCGCCTGCAGCTCAAGGGCGAGGCCGCCGGCGTCCAGGTGATCGACTCCTACGCCCACCACCCGACCGAGATGACCGCCGACCTGGAGGCCATCCGCGAGGCCACCGAGGGCCGCGTCCTCGTCGTCTTCCAGCCGCACCTGTTCAGCCGCACCCAGCAGCTCGCCGAGGAGATGGGCGCCGCCCTCGCCCTCGCGGACACCTCCGTGGTCCTCGACATCTACCCGGCCCGCGAGGACCCGATCCCGGGCGTGACCAGCGAGCTGATCATCGACGCCGCCCGCCGGGCCGGCGCCGAGGTCACCGCCGAGCACTCCTTCGCCGCCGCCCCCGCCCTGCTGGCCGGCCTCGCCCGCCCGGGCGACCTGCTGCTCACCATGGGCGCGGGCGACGTCACCAACCTCGGGCCCGAAATTCTGGAGCACCTCGCGAACGTTGCCTCCAACGTCTGACGTACGCCGAGCGGGAGTCGTGATGAGCTACGAGATCGAGAAGTCCGAGGCCGAGTGGCGCGCCGAGCTCAGCCCCGAGGAGTACCACGTGCTCCGCGAGGCGGGCACCGAGCGCCCGTTCGTCGGCGAGTACACCGACACCAAGACGGTCGGCGTCTACGGCTGCCGGGCCTGCGGCGCGGAGCTGTTCAGCTCCGAGACCAAGTTCGACAGCCACTGCGGCTGGCCGTCGTACTACGCACCACTGGCCGGCGACCGGGTCGAGTACATCGAGGACACCACGCTCGGCATGCGCCGGGTCGAGGTGCGGTGCGCGCGCTGCGGCGGGCACCTGGGCCACGTCTTCGAGGGCGAGGGCTACGGCACACCGACCGACCAGCGCTACTGCATCAACAGCATCTCGCTGACACTGAAGCCGGCCGAGTAGCCGTTCCCATCGCGTGAGGGCGGGGCCGTGGACACCTCCACGGCCCCGCCCTCACGCGTATCGCCGGGTGTCGGCCCACGGCGGATTCCCCGTACGCTGTGCGGATGGATCGGGCGGCAGCGAGTTCGTTTCGTGCGGTGGTCTTCGACTTCTTCGGCGTCCTGACCTCGAACATGGTGGAGGTCATCACCTGGTTCGAGAACCGGGAGCGGATCGCCCCGGGAACGTTCCTTCGCGCCTGGTCGGACCCGCGCGGGCAGGACCTGTTCCGGCGTTTGGAGCTTGGCCGGATCAGTCAGGAGGACTGGAACACCGGTTTCGCGGCCCTGATGGGCGTGAACCCGGACAACCTGCTGGCCAGGTACCTCCACGACGCCTTCCCGGCGTACTCGGTCCTCCAAGTCGCGCGGCAGGCCCGCGCGGCGGGGGTGCGGACCGCGGTGCTGTCCAACAGCCTCGGGCGGCAACCCTACGACCCCTACGCCGGCTTCGACCTGGACGGCACCTTCGACGCGGTGGTGCTTTCGGCGGACCACGGTGTCCGCAAGCCCGAACCCGAAGCCTTTCAGATCGTGCTGGATCGCCTCGGCGTCAGCGCCGAGGAATGCCTCTTCGTGGACGACAGCGAGGAGAACCTCGCGGCCGCCCAGCGGCTCGGCTTCACCCCGGTGCTCGGGCTGGACGAGGACGTGGTCGTGCGGCGGCTGCGCGAGCTACTGCGCCTGCCCGGCCTCTAGGAAGTCGCGCACCCCGGCGTGGCCGGTGTGCGGCGCCAGTTTCTCGCGCAGTCCCCGTAGTTGGGACGCGGAGCGCGCTGAGTCGACCGAGCCGAGGCAGGCTGCCGCGTGCCGGCCGGTGGCAACGGCGGCATCCAGGTCGTGCAGCGCGAGGTGCGCCTCCGCGGCGCGGGCAAGGTAGATGGCGTGGCTGCGGGGGTACTGCCCGTCGCCCGGGTACGCCTGCATCCCGGCCTCGAATCGCCGCAGAGCCTCGGCAGGGTCTCCCAGCTCCAGGGCGGAGGAGCCGGCGATCATCTCGATCTCGCCGTAGTCCACCCAGCAGAGGAAGCCGGGGTCGTCTTCGCGCCGCCCCTTGTCCAGCGCTGCTCGTGCCAGGTGGAGCTGATGCTTGGTCTCTTCTTTCGCTCTGTCCTTCGACCATGCGCGGGCGGCGCGGGCGGCGAGCATCGCCTCCATGCGCGGGGTGCTCCGGCCGCGCATTTGCATACGGGCCGTGTCCACGAACGACACCGCCCGGCCAGCCAGGCCTGGGGAGGAGTAGCACTGGATGGCTGCGAAGGACAGAGTGTAAGCGCCGGCGGTCACATCGCCGCACTCGGCGGAGGCGCGCAAGGAGGCGTCGAAGTAGGACTGGGCGAGGCCGACGCGACCCTGGTCGAAGGCCGCCCAGCCGACCTGTCGGGCGGCCTCGGTGGTGATCGCGTACAAGCGCGACAGCTGATCGCCCTTGTAGCGCCGGGACTTGATCGCCGCCACCGCCAGGGCAAGATCGCTGCGCGCAGCCGTGAAGACCTCGCCGCTGCCGAGTTCGTCATCGACGTGGCGTAGGAGCCGGAGTCGGCCTTCCAAACCGGCCAGCAGGGAGGAGTGGTCGACAGGCGTCGCCCGTGGCTCGAGGAGGGTGTGCCCGATGGCCGTGACCCAGTTGTTCGTTGACGCTGACAGAGCAACGCCGGCAGCGAGGAACCCTCGGCGATCCACTCGTCTTCCCTCCATCAGGCTCGTGAGAACCGCCAGAGTCGCCCCGGCATGGCTTCAGGAAATGTTCACAGGCGCGGCGTCGGCAAGAGCAGCGGCGAAGCTTCCACCGGTCCCGAGGACCCCGTCGTAGGCGGCGGCCGTAGGAAGTCGACCAGATCGACTTCCTGTTTAGAAGACGCACAAGGTGAGGAGGCGAGCCCTGGCCGAGGCCGCCGTTGCTGTGCATTTCCAGCGGGGGCAGGTGGGCTGGGCACTCACAAGACCAGCTTCCCGCTGTTTCGGGCGGCCCGGCCAATTCGGCCGGGCCGCCCTCCGAATATCAATTCTGTTTTTCCGGCTGCCCGATCCCAGCGAGATAGTCGCGGGGACCCGGCCGCGCGGGAAGTCGATTCGACCGACTTCCTGTGCGGCGTCAGGGGGCGGCCGGTTCGAAGCGGACCGGGAGGTGGACCAGGGCGCGGTGGAAGGGGCCCGGGCGCCAGAGCAACTCTGCTGCCGGGGTAGCGAGTTCGAGGTCGCTGAGGCGGCTGCCCAGCTGCTCGATCGCGGTGATCGCGATCAGCAGGGCCGGGTCGCGGGCCGGGCAGGCGTGCGGGCCGGCCGCCCAGGCCAGGTGGGCGCTCTCGCCGCTGCGCAGCTCGCTCCCGTCGGTGGGCGGCGCGGCCTGCGAGTTGGCGGCCGCGTACGAGACCAGGACGAGGGAGCCGGCCTTGATCTCGCGGCCGTGCAGGACGGTGTCGTAGCGGGGGTAGTGGGCGGAGAGGTTGGCCAGCGGCGGCTCGTGCCAGAGCACCTCGTCGATCGCCTGGTGGGCGGTCATCGCGCCGCCGAACAGCGAGCCGGCGTAGCGGGCGTCGGTGAGCAGCCGCAGCAGGGCGTTGCCGATCAGGTTGGTGGTCGGCTCGTGCCCGGCGATCATGGTCAGGCTGATCTGCCGGATCGCCTCGTCCTCGTCCAGCCCGACCGGGTGGGTGACGAACCAGGAGGCGAGGTCGTGCCGGGGGCGCTCGCGGCGCTCGGCGACCATGGCGGTGACCACCGCGAGGAGCTTGCCGTACGCGGCGCCGGCCTGCGCGCCGGACTCGATCAGCCCGGTGATCGCGGCGACCACCTCGGCGTGCTGCTCCTCGGGCACACCGAACCAGGTGGTGAGCACCGAGGCGGGCACCTGCCGGGCGTACTCGGCGATCAGGTCGGCGCGGCCGACGGCGGCGAAGCGGTCGATCAGCCGGTGGGCGGTCTCGGCGACCTGCCGCTGCAGCCGGTGCGGTTCGAACAGGGCGAGGGCGTCGGTGATCACCGCGCGGTAGCGGGCATGCGTGTCGCCGTCGCTGAACAGGGCGGTCGGGCGGTAGCCGAGCACCGGCAGCAGCGGGGAGTCCGGCGGGAGGGTCCGCTGCCAGGCGCGGGAGTCCTTGGAAAAGGTGTCGCTGTCCCGCAGCAGGTCCAGCGCGGCCTGGTAGTCGGTGACCAGCAGCGCCTCCACGCCCGGCGCGATCTCCACCGGGGCGACCGGGCCGTGCCGGCGCAGCCGCTCGTACACCAGCTGGGGGTCCGCGGCGAAGGCCGGGCCGTGGATCGGGGTCGGACGGGTCTCGACGGTCACGAGCGCTCCTGGGTGGCGGGGGAGGCGGCGGGCAGGGCGTCGAGGACGTGCTCGGCCAGCGCGATCAGCGCGTCCAGGCTGGCCTCGCGCTCGCGGGCGTCGCAGAGCAGCAGCGGGGTGGCGGGGTGCAGGTCCAGGTGGGCGCGGAGCACCTCTTCCGGGTGGACCGGCGCGTCCGGGAAGCGGTTGACGGCGACGGCGTACGGCAGCCCCTGCTCCTCGACCATGTCCATGATCTCGAAGGAGTCGGCCAGCCGGCGGGTGTCGGCGAGCACCAGGGCGCCCAGCGCGCCGCGGGCGATGTCCTGCCAGAGCGGGAAGAAGCGGCGCTGGCCGGGGGTGCCGAACATGTAGAGCACGACGTTGCCGGGCAGGGTCAGCCGCCCGAAGTCCACGGCGACGGTGGTCGTGGTCTTCTCGGGCAGGCCGGCCAGGTCGTCCACCGGCCGTCCGGTCTCGGTCATCGCCTCCTCGGTGTGCAGGGTGGCGATCTCCGAGAGGGTGCGGATCAGCGTGGTCTTGCCGACCCCGAACGGGCCGGCGACCACCAGCTTCATCAGCGTCTGGTCCCGGTCGGGCAGGTAGCCGACCCGGCCGGACGGGTCGCCCGACGGGCCGGACGGCGGGTCACCGGCAGGGTCACCGGAGCGCACGGAGTCCAACGAGGAGCCTCTCGACGATGGAGCGGTCGGTCTGCTGGGCGGGCGGGATCGGCGCCCGGGCGCGCAGGCAGCCCGCCTCGACCAGATCGGCCGCGAGGAAGACGGTGGCGCTGACGGGCAGGCGCAGGTGCGCGGCGGCCTCCACCACGGTCAGCGCGCCGGGGCGCAGCAGGTCCCAGAGCCGGCGGTGTTCGGTTTCGAGCCCGGTCGGCGGTTCGGCCCGGTCGGCGAACAGGACGGTCAGCCGCTCGAAGCCCTCGCCGCCGGGGCGGCTGCGGCCGCCGGTGGCCAGGTAGGCGGGCACCATCCGCCTGCGGGGTACGGCGGTCATGACCGGACGGTGTCGTCCTGCCGCCGGGACGGGCTCGCGAGCGCGCGGCCCAGGGCGGCGACCTGTACCTGCATCTGGTAGGAGACGTTGCCGAGTTGGGCGTCCGGGGTGGTGAACACGGCGAGCGAGGTGTTCTCCCCGGCGGGCACGACGATCGCGTAGCCGAGGTCCGACTCCACCACGGTCTGGGCCAGTCGCGGCCGTTCGGCGTCGGTGAACGCGGTGGTGAACGCCCGGGCGGCGGCGTGCACGGTCGCGGTCATCGCGGCGACCCGTTCGGCGGAGGCCCGTTCCAGGCCGTCCGAGGCGCCCTCGACCAGGCCGTCGCCGGTGGCGATGACCGCGTGCAGCACCCCCGGCAGCTCCAGCAGCGGGGTCAGCACCCACGAGATCTCGTCGGTGGCGGTCGGGCTGGGCGTGCTGCTCACTGCTCGGCTCCTTCTAAGGGCGTCGGAACGGTCGTGGGGCCGGTGGTGTGGTCACCGGCGGTGTGGTCACCGGCGGTGTGGTCACCGGTGGGGCGGCCGGGGGTGGTGTCGCCTGGGGTGGTGTCGCTGTGTTCGGTGGTGCCGCTGCCCCGGGTGGCGACGCCGTCGCGGCCGCCGGACTCGGAGGCGGCCCGCGCCACGGCGGCCCGGCCGGAGTCGGTGCCCCGCTGCAGCGCCTGCCAGTGGGCGGCGGCGCGCTCGGGGGTGCGTCCGGCGGCGGGGACGGCGGGGACGGCGGGGGTCGCGGGCGCCTCCGGCTCCTCGGCGGCCAGCGGGCGGCGGCGGCGCCGGGTGGGCAGGCCGCTGCCGTCGTCCGCCGGGGAATCCACCGTGGCGTCCGCCCGGTTCGCGGCGGTCACGGGGTCCGCCACCGTCGCCTCCCCGCCCGGGTCGGGCACCACGTGGATGGCCGGGGCCGGGTGCGGGCCCGGCTGGTGGTGGCGGTCGGCGAGCTGCGGGCCGTCCTGCTCGTCGGCGTCGCGCATCGGCGGGACGGCGGCGACGGTGGGCGCGGGGGCCGGTCCGGTGCCGGCCCGCAGCGGCAGCGGGGTGAGCACCGAGAGCGGCTGCCCGTCGTCGACGACGGTCACCAGCCCGGCCGGGATCCGCAGGATGGTCCGCATGCCGCCGTACGGCGAGGGCTCGATGTGGCAGGAGAAGCCGTACTGACGGGCCAGCTTGCCGACCACCGCGAAGCCGGTCTTGGGCGGGTTGCCGAGCTCGGTGAGCAGCAGGTCCGGCGGGCCGGCGAGCAGTCGGCGGGCGCGGCGCAGCTGGTCCTCGTCCATGCCGATGCCGCTGTCGTCGATGATGACCAGCGCGCCGCGGCCGCCCTGCTGGACGGTGACCGGGACGTCGGTCTCCGGGTGCGAGTAGGCGGTGGCGTTGGCGAGCAGCTCGGCGATGGTGACGGCGATCGGCTCGGCGGCCCGGGCGACCACCGCGAGCCGCTGCTCCCGCAGGTGGTTGGCGACCTTGATCCGGGCGTAGCCGGGCACCCGGGAGAGCGCGCCGACGACCACCTCGGCGAGCGGCGAGTCGGTGCGGGCCAGGCCGGGCCAGGCCTCGCAGAGCACGGCGACGGTCTGGATCCGGCGCAGCGCGACCTCGTTGCGGAAGTCGACCTCCAGCAGCCGGGGGTCGTCGTTGTCGTGCTGCAGCTGCTGGACCAGGCTCTGGATCTGGTACAGCAGGGTCTGGATCCGGGAGGTGGCGCCGCGCATGGCGGCGCGGGCGGCGGCGTCCACCCGTTCGCGCTCGTCGGCGAGGGCGGTGGCGGTGGCGTCCAGGACGGACTGCAGCGCCCGGACGGCCTCCGGGCCGACGGCCGGCGGGTCGAGCGGGCCGACCAGCGGGGCGTTGGTGTGGGTGAGCCGGACGGCGGTGGCGGCCACCCGCTCCTGGGCGAGGTGGCCGATCTCGGCGAACAGGGCGGCGGTGCGCGCCTCGGCGGCGGCGGCGCGGCGGTCGGCCTCCTCGGCGCGGGCGGCCGCGGCGGCGCCCTGCTGGGCGGTGTCCCGGGCGGCGTCCTCGGCGGCCCGGGCGGCGTCGTGCGCGGCGCGGGAGGCGTCCTCGGCGGCCCGGGCGAGGCCCTCGACCCGGCGGGCGTCCTCGACGGCGCGCCGGACGTTCTCCTGCGCCTCGCGCAGCTGCTGCTCGGCGCGGGCGAGCCGGCCCTCGGCGACCCGGGCGCGCTCCTCGCTCCGGGTGAGCGCGGTCTCGGCGGTCGCCGCCCGGGCACCGGCCGCCGCGCGGGCACGGGCGAGCACGGCCGCGGCCACGGCGGCGACCAGCGCCAGGGCGATCAGCGCGATCTGCGTCATCGGAGTCCTCGGGGGTGCGGACGGGGCGGGCCGGCCGGGTGGGTGGGTGGGCCGGCCGGGGCGGGCGGGGGCTCGGGATCCGTACGGGCGTCGGCTCGGGGCGCCGGCTCCGGGTGTCAGCTCGGGGCATCAACTCCGGGCATCAACTCCGGGCGTCAGCTCGGGTCGTCAGCTCCCGGCCGTGCGCGGGCGCGGGATCCGGGCGGTGTCCTCGGTCAGTTCCCGGGCGACCAGGGCGACCTGCCCCATGGCGTCCAGCACGCCGGGTGCCTCGGTGCCGTCCAGGTGCCGGTACTCGGCGGCGACGGTGAGCACCAGCCGCTCGGGCAGGCCGAGCTCGGGGTGGCGCTGTTCGGCGATCACCCGCCGGGCGGCGTCCAGCGCGGGTATCCCGGCGGCGTGCAGGGTGTGGGCGCGCTCCCGGACGTACGCGAGGTAGCCGATGTGCTCCTGGACGCCGGCGCGGTCGAGGACCGGGCCGTGCCCGGGGACGAAGATCTCCGCGCCGGTGGCCAGGGCCTGTTCGCAGGCGCCGATGATGTTCTCCAGCGGGCCGGCCCAGTGCGAGGGGTGGTCGCCGGGCTGCTCGGGCGTCGAGGAGAAGATCACGTCGCCGGTGAACACCGCGCGCTGGTGCGGGAGGTGGACCATCAGGTCGCCGCCGGTGTGCGCGGCGGGCAGGCTGGTGATCCGCACGGGGTAGCGTCCGACCCGCAGCTCCAGCTCACCGGTGAAGACGGTGTCCGGCTGAACGGGCTCGGTGGCGGACCAGTCGAACCGGCCGAAGTGCTCCTTGAGGTAGCCGCCGAGCAGCGAGTCCGGGTCGCTGCCGTTGACCAGGGCGTGCTGCTGCTGCGGGGTGGGCTCCCAGTGGATGTGCTCCAGGGCCTCGCGGGTGGCGATCACCTCGGCGTCCGGCACGACCCCGGCGCCCCACAGGTGGTCGCCGTTGGCGTGGGTGACGACGACCCGGTCGATCTCGACGCCGGCGGGCAGCAGCCGGCGGCTCGCGGCGAGGAACTCCCCGGCCATCGAGGGGTCGTACGGCGTGTCGATCCAGAGCGCGGTCGTCTCGGAGGCCAGCAGGCCGCAGTTGGCCAGGCCCCAGCCCCGCTTCGGGGGGAGCCACACGTACAGGTCCTCGGCAATCGCGCTCACGTTCGCACGGTTGATCGTCATGTGCGCGATTATGCCCATGATGCGTCAAGGGCGGGGCAAAACCTGTACGAACGCGCGGAGTTCATGACCCGGTCCCTCCCGGGCTGTCCGGATTCGCACCCTGTGGTCGAGACCAATTGTCTCACTGATCGGGACAGGTCGTGGACGGCCCGGGCGGCCGGACTAACCGCGTGCGCACGGCCGGCGCTTTCGATTTTGCCGCCGATGGGGCACTCCACCTGCGGAAATGGTCGCAGCTGGGGACCAAAGTCCCTGATCACCGTGGTGGCAAGCTCAAATAATGCTCTGAGAAGACCGGGCGAGGCTTGGCAGCCTCCCCGCCCGGGGACATCCTCAGCAACACGGCCGCGCGGTCCTGGCGACGACGCCCGCACCACCCGACGGCCGTTCCCACCCCAGCCCTCCGAAGGGGGCGAACCGATGACTTCCCCTGCCCTGGACCTGCCCGCACGGGCCACCGGCGGCCCCGCCGCCACCCGCCTGGGCGTCGGCCTCGGCTGGCGCGCCGAGATCGACACCGTGGTCGAGCGCCAACCCGGCCTGGACTGGGTCGAAGTGGTCGCCGAGAACATCTGCGCCGGCCACCTGCCCGAATCCCTGACGGTGCTGCGCGAACGCGGCGTCACCGTCGTCCCGCACGGCGTCGGCCTCGGCCTCGGCGGCGCCGCACTGCCCGACCCCGCCCGGCTCGCCAAGCTCGCCGACACCGCGCTGGCGCTCGGCTCCCCGCTGGTCACCGAACACCTGGCCTTCGTCCGGGCCGGCGGCCTGGAGGCCGGGCACCTGCTGCCCGTCCCCCGCACCCGGGACTCGCTGCGGGTGATCGCCGAGAACGTCCGGATCGCCCAGGAGCAGCTCCCGGCACCGCTCGCCCTGGAGAACATAGCCGCCCAACTCGCCTGGCCGGACGACGAGTTCACCGAGGGCGAGTTCCTCGCCGAGCTGGTCGCGCGGACCGGCGTCCGGCTGCTGATCGACGTCGCCAACCTGCACACCAACCGGGTCAACCTCGGCATCGACCCGGCCGCCGAACTCGACCGGCTGCCGCTGGAGGCGCTCGCCTACGTGCACGTCGCTGGCGGCACCACGGTCGACGGCGTCTGGCACGACACCCACGCCCACCCGGTCACCGAACCGGTGCTGGAGGTGCTGGCCGAGCTCTGCGCCCGGGTCGCACCGCCCGGCGTCCTGCTGGAGCGGGACGCCGACTTCCCGCCGCCCAGCGAGCTGGCCGGTGAACTGGACGCCATCCGCCGGGTGCTGGAGGGGAGCACCCGGCGATGAGCGACCGGATCACGGCCCAGGCCCCCGCCGACGACCAGGACCTCGCCGCCGCCCGGCAGCGGCTGGCCCGGCGCCAGGAGGAGCTGCTGGCCGCCCTGGTGGCCGGCGGACCCGTCCCGCCCGGCTTCGACCCGGCGCAGGTCCGCGCCCAGTCCACCGGCCTCGCCGCCAAGCGGCGCGGCACCACCGCCAAGGTGGCCCCGGACCTTCCCCGCCTGCTCGGGGAGCGGTACGGGCCGCTCTTCCTCGCGTACGCCCGCACCCACCCGCAGACCGGCGGCTACCGCGCCGACGCCCGGGCCTTCGCCCAGTGGGTGCTCACCGAAGGCGGCCCGCTCGCCGCCGACCACCGCCGGGCCCTGGAGCAGTGGCTCCGCCCGGCACCCGTACGGCCGTCCGGCCCGCTCGCGCGACTGCGCCGGGCCCTGCGCCGCTAGTCACGACCCATCGTCTTTTCCGGGGGAACCGCCCATGTGGCACAACAGTTACTTCACCGTCCCAACCGTCCTGCTGGTGGCCGCCGCCCTGTTCGCCGTCCAGGCCCGGCAGCACGTCGCCAAGGTCCGCTACGCCAAGGGCCTGCCCGGCCGCGGCCTGCCGCTGCTCGACGCCGCCTTCCTGGCCGGCGGACCGGGCCGGGTCTTCGACACCGCGCTGGTCCGGATGCACCTGGGCGAGCAGGTGGTGATCAGCCGCTCCGGCCTGGTCACGCTCACCGGCGGCCAACCGTACGACGCGGTCGACCAGGCGATCCACGACGCCGTCGGCCCCACCGGAAGCCGCGAGATCGCCCCGCTGCGCCGGATGGTGATGCGCTCCGCCGCCGTCCAGGAGATCGGCGACCGGCTCGCCGACCGCGGCCTGCTGCGCCGCCCCGAGCGGCTGCGGCGGGCCCGCACCGCCCGTCGGCTGCTCTGGCTCGCGCTGCTCGTCGTGGTGGCCTTCGCGGTGGCCGCCGAGGTGATCGACGACGGCGCCTACGGCCACGAGCGCCCCGACCTCACGGTCCCCGCCGTCCTGGTGGTCGGCGGCCTCGTCACGCTGCTCGCCACGAGGCCCGCCAAGGGCCGGATCACCCCGGCCGGGAGGCAGCAGCTGTCCCTGATGGCCGGCTCGCCGTGGACGCCCCACTCGGGCTTCCCGCCCGCGCTGGCCGGCGGCGCGCTGCTCGGCGCGCTCGCGCTCGGCGGGCTGGCCGCCGCCGGACTGGACAACCAGGAGCTGGAGGCCGCGATGCTGGCCGGGGCGGCCGAGGAGGAGGCGATGCGGCAGGCCGCCGCCGCCTCGTACGGTTCGAACTCCTCGGGTTCGTCCTCGTCGTCGTCCTCCTCTTCCTCGTCCTCGTGCTCCTCCGCGTCCTCCTCGTCGTGCTCCTCCGGTGGCTCCGACTCCTGGTGCGGCTCCTCCTCCGACTCCGGGTCCTCCGGCTGCGGCGGGAGCAGCGGCTGCGGCTCGTCCTCCTCCAGCTGTGGCTCGTCCTCGTCCTCCAGCTGCGGGTCCTCGTCGTCCTCCAGCTGCGGCTCGTCCTCGTCCTCCAGCTGCGGGTCCTCGTCCTCCTCCAGCTGCGGATCGAGCTGCGGCGGGGGCGGCTGCGGCTCCTGACGGGCCGCGGCCGGCGGCGCCGCCGACGTCACAGTTCGGTATCGCGGACCGGGAACTCGTTCCCCGCGCCATCGGGCCCGGCATACAACAAGGCCATGTGGTTGCTGTTCCTGATACCGGCCTGTGTCGCGGCAGTGCTCTCCTGCCTCCGGCTGGTCCGGATGACCGCCACCGCCGACGCCCTCACCGACCAGGACGGGCTACGCCCCCCGGAAGCCGTCGGCATCGGGCTGTACGAGACCGCCTACCTGGCCGGCGGCCCGGACCGGGTGGTCGAGCTCGCCCTCGTCCTGATGGCCGGCCGGGGCCGCCTCCACCTGGCGCACACCGGCTGGACCACCGTCGTCGACCCCAAGGGCCGCAGCCGGCTGGAACGGGCGGTCATCGCCACCGTCGGCCCCGAGGGCCAGTGCCGCACCGACGAGCTGCGCCGGGCGATGGCCGAGCACCCCACGGTGCTGGAGATCGGCGCCCGGCTCGCGCTGGCCGGCCTGGCCACCCCGGCCCTGGTGCAGCGCAACACCGTCGTGGTGGTCCGGCAGGTCCGGCACGCGCTGCTGCTGTCCCTGCTCCTGCTGGCCGCCTCACTCGCCCTCAGCGGCTTCACCGGCGGTGACACCGTCGCCCCGCTCGCCTGGTTCTCGCTGCCGCTGGTGCTCACCTCGGGCACCCTGCTGATGGCCCGGGTCGACGTCTACCCCTACACCCGCTGGGCCTCCCCGATCGGCCAGGAGGTGCTGCGCGAGGTCCGCCCCACCCGCCAGCGCGGCCTCGCCGACGACGAGGAACGCGAACTGCTCACCGCCGTCGCCATGAACGGCCCCGCCGTCCTCCCCGACGCCCGCCTGCGCGCCGCCCTCCGCCCCCACCGCACCTGACCGGAGCCGGGGCGGGTCCGGCCGGGCCTCGCCCGTAGCCGTAACGACGCCGGAGGCCGGCTCCCCGCCCGTACAGGGGGGAACCGGCCTCCGAAGGGGACCGCGGTCGCTCGGGCCGGGCCGGACCGGGCCGTGTCGCGTCGCTCAGACCAGGCCGTTGAGCAGCTCGGCGACCGGCTTGCGGCGGCCGGTGAAGAACGGCACCTCCTCGCGGACGTGCAGCCGGGCCCGGGAGGGGCGCAGGTCGCGCATCAGGTCGACGATCCGGTGCAGTTCGTCCGCCTCGAAGGCGAGCAGCCACTCGTAGTCGCCGAGCGCGAACGAGGCCACCGTGTTGGCCCGCACGTCCGGGTAGCCGCGCGCCATCTTGCCGTGCTCGGCGAGCATCGCGCGCCGCTCCTCGTCCGGCAGCAGGTACCACTCGTAGGAGCGCACGAACGGGTACACGCAGACGTAGTCGCGCGCGCGCTCGTCGGCCAGGAAGGCCGGGATGTGCGACTTGTTGAACTCGGCCGGGCGGTGCAGCGCCATGTTCGACCAGACCGGCTCCAGCTCCCGGCCCAGAGCGGTGCGGCGGAAGCGGTTGTACGCCTCCTGCAGGTCGTCCGAGTCCTCGGCGTGCCACCAGACCATGATGTCGGCGTCCGCGCGCAGACCGGAGACGTCGTACGTGCCGCGCACGGTCACGTCCTTCGCGGCCAGCTGCTCGAACAGCCCGTCCACCTCGGCGGCCAGCGCGGTGCGGTCCTCGGGCAGGGCGCCCTTGAGCTTGAACACCGACCACATGGTGTAGCGGATGACCTGGTTCAGGTCGCGCGCCTTCTTCTTCTCGGGCCGCTGCTCCGGCTCCCGCTCAACGCTCTCAGTCATGCGCCCATTGTCCTCTCCGTGGAACCTTCCCCGGTCGCCGGGGTCAACAGTCTGTCGACGGCCGCCGCCGCGGTGGCGGCCGAACCGATGCACGCCGGAATCCCCACCCCGTCGTACGCGGCGCCGCACAGCGCCAGCGCGCCGACCCGCTCGGCCGCCGCCCGGGCCCGGGCCACCCTGTCCGGGTGGCCCACCGGGTACTGCGGCAGACCGGCCGCGAACCGCGAGACGAAGGTGTCGTACGGCCGGGCGGTCAGCCCGACCGCCTCCCGCAGGTCCGCCAGCGAGCGGGCCACCAGCTCCTCGTCCGGCAGGCCCAGCGCCTCCTCCTCGCGGTGCCGGCCCAGCGAGGTGCGCAGCAGGAACGCGTCCGGCGCGGAACGCGCCAGCCAGCCCCACTTGTTGGAGGAGAAGGTCGACGCCTTGATCCGCCGCCCGTCCACCGGCGGCACCAGGAACCCGCTGCCGCCGGGGAGCACGTCCAGGTCGGAGCGCCGGAACGCCAGCGTCACCAGGGCCATGCCCGCGTACTCGACGGTGTCCAGCTCGATGGCGGCCGCCGGGGCGTCCGCGCGCAGCAGCCGGGCCGCGGCCGGGGCCGGCACGGCCAGCACGACCGCGTCCGCGTGCAGCACCTCGCCGCCGGTCACCACCCGCCAGCCGCCGGGGGTGCGGCGCAGCTCGTCCACCGGGGCGTCGGTCCGCAGGTCCACCCCCGCCCGGGCGCAGGCCGCGGCGACCGCCTCCGGCAGGGTGCCGAGACCGCCGCGCAGGCCGTTGAAGACCGGGGTGCCGACCGTCTGCGGCCGGGAGGCCAGCTCGTGCACGCCCTCGACCAGCGAACCGCCGCCGCGCGCGATCGCCAGCAGCTGCGGCACGGCGGCGCGCAGCGAGATCTCGTCGGCGCGCCCGGCGTAGACGCCGCCCAGCAGCGGCTCCACCAGCCGGTCCACCACCTCCCGGCCCAGCCGGTCGGCGACGTAGCGCCCGATCGCGACGTCCTCGCCCACCTCGGTGGGCTCCTCGTGCCGGGCCCGCTCCAGCCCCTCGGGGCTGAGCACCCCGGAGGCCTCCAGCGCCGCCAGGTCTCCCGGCACGCCCATCACCTGCCCGCCCGGCAGCGGCCGCAGCGCCCCGCGCGTCCAGATCGCCGCCTTCGCGGTGGTCGGCGGCTCCAGCGCCTCCCCCAGCCCGACCGCCCGGGCCAGCTCCACCGCCTCCGGCCGCCGGGCCAGCACCGACTCGGCCCCGAGGTCCACCCGGACCCCGCCGACCTCCCCGCCCCACAGCTTTCCGCCGACCCGCCCCGACGCCTCCAGCAGCGTCACCCGCGCCCGCGGCGCGCCCCCGGCCGCCCCGCTCAGAAAAGCGGCCGCGGCCAGCCCCGCGATCCCACCACCGACGACGACGACCCGCGCATCCGACATGCCCCGCAGTCTCGCAGGTCTTTACACCGAACCCTCAATCCCCCGCACGCTTCGCACTCCGCGGCACCAGCCCGTCCAGGTCGATGGCGATCGGGAACGGCACCGGGCGTTCGAGCCTCCCCCGAAAGATCCCGGCCGAGACGTAGGAGGAGGTCACCGTCTCCAGCTCGAAGGTGTGCACGACCGGGAGACCTTCCTCCTCCTCGACGATCCAGTAGTGCGGAATCCCGGCCTCGGCGTACTTGCGAACCTTGACCGTGCGGTCGCGGTGCGCGGACTCCGGAGATACGACCTCGACGACCAGCGCCACCTCGTCGGGAGCGAACTGGGTGCGGTCGGGATCGAATTCGGCCTTGACGACGAGGACGTCCGGCTCGGGTCGGTTCCGCTTGTCGAGCTTGATCGTCATCTCCCGCCCGACCCGGTATCCCGGCGGCAGCTGGCGGCGCAGCGCGTACACCAGGTCCGTGACCACATCTCCGTGCCACCAACGCTGGGGGGACATCATGAAGACCAGTGCTCCATCGATCAGTTCAGTGTGCCGCGGCGCCTGCGGCAGGTGGTCGAGGTCATCCGCAAACCAGCCCTCGTCTCTGGGCGCGTACATCCAGTCCGGCAGCTCGCTCATGCCCCCAAGATAGCGAGTTCAAGGGGCCGACGGACCCCCGCTCAATCTGTGTGCTACGGAACCGATCGTGGTGAGCGCGTGTCTGGCGGGGTCCCCTGCCGGTACGACGGGCGGGCGAGGAGCCCCGACGGCGCCGTGCGGCTGGTGGAGGCCGGGCGGGCCGTGGTGGTGGCTCGGAGGGGGCGGGTTCTTGGCCGGCGCTCGGGCGGCGCCGGCGGCCGCCGAGGTGGCGGGGGCGCGGCGGGCGGTGCCGATGGCGCGCAGCCCGTCCTGCGGCTGCGGGCAGGTGTACGACGGGACGTTCACCGGGGAGCTGCGCCCCCTCGGGGCGGGGTGACGGCGGGGGTGTTACGGCGGGCGGGGGCGGGGTCGCCGCCGGGGGCGGGCCTCCGGAGCCGGAGGCCCGCCGCCGCGGGGTCAGCGCGCGCTGGCCTCGTGGACGTAGGCGACGAGGCGGCTGAGCGCGTCCGGGTCCATGGACGGCAGCACGCCGTGGCCGAGGTTGAAGATGTGGCCGCTGGTGCCGAGTGCCCGGGCGGCGTCCAGCACCTCGCGGGCCTTGGCCTCCACGACCTCGGTGGGCGCGAACAGCACCGCCGGGTCGAGGTTGCCCTGCAGGCCCTTGCCCGGGCCGACCCGCTCGGCGGCGACGTTCAGCGGCACCCGCCAGTCGACGCCGACGATGTCCGCGCCGGCCTGGCCCATCAGGCCGAGCAGTTCGCCGGTGCCGACACCGAAGTGGATCTTCGGCACGTCGTACTCGGCGACGGCGTCGAAGACCTTGGTGCTGGCCGGCATCACCGAGCGGCGGTAGTCGTCCGGCGCGAGCGAGCCGACCCAGGAGTCGAACAGCTGGACCGCCGAGGCGCCGGCCTCGATCTGCACCTTCAGGAAGGCCGAGGTGATGTCCGCGAGCCGGTCCACCAGGGCGGCCCACAGCTCGGGCTGCCCGTACATCATGGCCTTGGTGTTCTCGTGGTTCTTGGACGGGCCGCCCTCGACCAGGTAGCTGGCCAGCGTGTACGGCGCGCCGGCGAAGCCGATCAGCGGGGTCCCGCCGAGCTCGTCCACCAGCAGGCCGATGGCCTCGGTGATGTAGGGGACGTCGTCGGGCTCCAGCGGCCGCAGCCGCCGCAGGTCCTCGAAGCTGCGGATCGGGTCGGCGATGACCGGGCCGACGCCGGGCTTGATGTCGACGTCGATGCCGACCGCCTTGAGCGGCACCACGATGTCGCTGAAGAAGATCGCCGCGTCCACCTTGTGCCGGCGCACCGGCTGCAGGGTGATCTCCTTGACCAGCTCGGGCCGCATGCAGGACTCCAGCATGGGGATGCCGTCGCGGACCTTCAGGTACTCGGGCAGCGAGCGGCCGGCCTGGCGCATGAACCAGACGGGCGTGTGCGGCACCGGCTCGTTCCGGCAGGCGCGCAGGAACGCGGAGTCGTACGCGGCGCCGCGGCGCGCGGGGGTGGTCCGGCCGTCGTGGGTGGCCGCCGTCGGGTCTGCCGTAGTCTCGCTCACGCGTCAAATCTTCGCACGCGTCCCGGGGGGCACTTCCCGGCCGGTCTCGTGGGTTCCTCCAAGATCTGCCCGGGTTTGCCGTTCCGGCACGCCGCTGGGAGAGAAGTTGCGGCGATAACCCGGCTTCTCGACCTAGTCTTCGGGGCATGGCAGGCGTCGGAGGGCACCCCGCGCAGGGTGGCGGAGCAGGTGGCGGAACGGGTCGCGAGGGGGCGCCGAACGAGTTCCGGGCTGCCGTGGCGGCCCTGGACGGGGCCCGGTTGCGGCCCGAGGTCCAGCTCTCCGCCGCGCCGGCTCCGCGCCGGCTGGCCCCGTACTCCTTCGCGGTGACCGCCGCGGTCGAGGTGGACGGCGAGGAGCTGGCGGACGGCCGGCTGGTGCTGCTGTACGACCCGGCCGGGCAGGAGGCCTGGAACGGCGAGTTCCGGGTGGTCACGATGACCAGGGCCGAGCTGGAGCCGGAGATGGCAGGCGACCCGATGCTGTGCGAGGTCGGCTGGGCCTGGCTGATGGACGCCCTGCAGACACACGGCGCCGGGTACGCGGAGCCGTCCGGCACGGTGACCAGGTGCGCGTCCCAGTACTTCGGCGGCCTGGCGGACCGCCCCTCGTCGACCGAGATCGAGATCCGGGCCTCCTGGACGCCCGCCGACGGGCGCTTCGAGCGGCACCTGGCCGCCTGGGCGGAGCTGCTCTGCATCGGCGCCGGCCTGCCCCCGGCCGCGCCCGCCCCGCAGGGCCCGGCCGAGGTGCCGTCACTCGGTGGAGTGGTCCCGATGCCCGCGCGGCGACGCCCCCGGTCGCACTGACGGGTGGCGCCCGGGCCTGACGGCACCGGGACGGCCGGACGCCACCCCCAGGACTGACGGAGTGTGACTTCGGACCCGCTCTGCGTCAATTAACCGGTCGAGAGTGACCGATCCGCATCGAATCTGATCGATTTTGTGCGAATACCAGGCATGTCGCATCAATCATTTGCGCGATTTGTCCGTATTGTTACTCACTAGATCGTGATCTTTCGCTAAAGCCGGGCACGGTAGCTGCCGAAGCAGACTGTGACCCTTTCCGAACGCGGAACACTCCGACCGCCCCCATCGGGGTTCCGTCCGCCACTCCCCGCAGGAGGCCTGGTGTCGGTCCTTCTTGAGCACCCCGCAAACGTGGTCGCCTACCGCCCGACCAAGCCCACCGCCATGGTGGTCATCGCAGATCCCCGCGTCCGAAACACCGTCACCCGTCACCTGTGGGCGCTCGGCGTCCGGGACGTGATCGAGGTGTCCTCGATCGCCGAGGCCCGCCCCCGGGTCTCCACCCCGCGCGACATCTGCGTCGCCGACGTCCACCTCCCGGACGGCTCCGGGCTGACCATCCTCGCCGAGACCCGCGCCGCGGGCTGGCCCAACGGCCTGGCGCTGTCCGCCGCCGACGACATCGGCGCGGTCCGCAGCGCGCTGGCCGGCGGCGTCAAGGGCTACGTGGTCACCGGCACCCGGACGAACGTCGCGATGCCGGGCCGCCCCGGGATGCCGCTCGGCGCCGCCGGGCTGGCCGGCCGGATGCGGCGCCCCGGGATGCCGGGCATGCCGGGCGCCGTCGGCGCTCCGGGCGCCCCCGGAGCCCCCGGAGCGCCGGGCCCGCAGCAGGCCGCCTACCGCGAGCTGTCCGGCCGCGAGGTCGAGGTGCTGCGGCTGGTCGCCGAGGGACAGTCGAACAAGGCGATCGGTGTGGCGATGGGCCTGTCGGCGCTCACCGTCAAGAGCCACCTCGCCCGGATCGCCCGCAAGCTGGGCACCGGCGACCGCGCCGGAATGGTCGCCGTCGCCCTGCGCACCGGAATCATCCACTGAGCCCAGCGCTCCG
>NZ_BNBY01000007.1:234516-388510 GCF_014656195.1 Kitasatospora xanthocidica
CGGAGCGAAGGCCGGCAACCCCGCAAGTGGGCGAGCACCCGCCCCGAGCCGACAACCCCGCGAGCGGGCGAGCACCCGCCCCGAGCCGACAACCCCGCGAGCGGGCGAGTACCCGCCCCGAGCCGAAGGGGCGCGCCGGTGCCGAAAGGGAGGAGCGAGGAGGCCCTGAGGAACGAGGGGCATTGGAGCGACGACCGTCGGCGCCGGGTCCGAGCGCCCCGGAGGCGAGCGGGCGAGTCACAGGGCGGGCGGGTCACAACCCCGTCCGTAACTGTCTGACCAGTCCGACAACACTCCCGGTCCCGAGGACCGTCGTACCCTTGGTAGGTGACCGACGCCGTAGCAGCCATCCCAGAAGAAGCAGCCCCGGTCCCGCTCCTCGAGCCGAAGGAGGGGATCCCGCCCGTCGTGGCGGACGAGCAGGCGCTGGCCGCCACGATCGCCGCCTTCGCCGCGGGCTCCGGACCGGTCGCCGTGGACGCCGAGCGCGCCTCCGGCTACCGCTACGGGCAGCGTGCCTACCTCATCCAGCTGCGCCGCGCGGGTTCCGGCTCCGCCCTGATCGACCCGATCGCCTGCCCCGACCTGAGCGCGCTCGACGCCGCCATCGGGGACGCCGAATGGGTGGTGCACGCGGCCACCCAGGACCTGCCCTGCCTGGCCGAGGTGGGAATGAGACCCAAGCGGCTGTTCGACACCGAGCTGGCCGGGCGGATCGCCGGCTTCGCCCGGGTCGGCCTCGGACCGATGACCGAGAACGTGCTGGGCCTGAGCCTGGCCAAGGAGCACTCGGCGGTCGACTGGTCCACCCGCCCGCTGCCCGAGCCGTGGCTGCGCTACGCCGCTCTGGACGTCGAGGTGCTGGTCGAGCTGCGCGACGCACTCGAACAGGAGCTGGACGCCCAGGGCAAGCTCGACTGGGCCCTGGAGGAGTTCGCCGCGATCGCCGCCGCGCCCCGCCCGGCGCCGCGCACCGACCCGTGGCGGCGCACCTCGCAGCTGCACAAGGTCCGCCGGCGCCGCCAGCTGGCCGTGGTGCGCGAGCTGTGGCTGGCCCGGGACCGGATGGCCCAGGAGCGGGACGTCTCCCCCGGCCGGGTGCTCTCGGACGCCGCGATCGTCAACGCCGCGCTGGCCATGCCGCTGAACATCGCCGCGCTGCAGGCCGTCCAGGGCTTCGGGCCCCGGGTGCACCGGCGCCAGCTGGAGCAGTGGCTGTCGGCCGTGCAGCGCGGCCGGGAGATCCCGGAGAACCAGCTGCCGCCGGCCGCCGCGCCGCACGACGGACCGCCGCCGCCGCGGGCCTGGGCCGAGAAGGACCCGGTGGCCGCCGCCCGGCTGTCGGGGGCGCGCACCGCGGTCAGCGAGCTGGCCGAGCGGCACAACCTGCCCGCCGAGAACCTGATCACCCCGGACCTGGTCCGGCGGGTCTCCTGGGAGCCGCCGGCCGACCGGGGCCCCGAGGGCGTGGCCACCGCGCTGCGCCGGCTCGGCGCCCGGCAGTGGCAGGTGGACCTGGTGGCGCCGGCGATGGCCGCCGCGTTCGCCGCGGCGGTGGCCGCGGCCGCCGACCAGGGCTGACCCGGCAGAACCCGGAAGGGGGTGCCGTCCGTAGGGGCGGCACCCCCTTCGCCGTCCCCGGGAGCGGCCCATGGCCGGCCCGCAGAGGGACTGAGAGCGGCCCGCGGAGGGCCCGGGCACGGCGTTCCTGGTCGGACGTGTCGCGGGACACATGGTCAGAACCGACCGCGGGGCCTGGGCAGGTTGGTTACCGACCGGTAGCATGGCCGTGATGCGGCGCCGCTCGGGTCTTTTTCGCCGGCGGCAGCCTGCCCACCTCAAATGTTGGTCCCTGGGAGGAGAGCCCCCGTGCCTCGTACCGCGAGGGACGTCGTCTTCGTCGATGGCGTCCGCACCCCGTTCGGCAAGGCCGGCCCGAAGGGCATCTACCACGAGACGCGCGCCGACGACCTCGTCGTCAAGTGCATCCGGGAGCTCGTGCGCCGTAACCCGAACCTGCCCGTCGAGCGCATCGACGAGGTCGCCATCGCGGCCACCACGCAGATCGGCGACCAGGGTCTGACCATCGGGCGCACCGCCGCCCTGCTGTCCGGCCTGCCGAAGTCCGTGCCCGGCTACTCGATCGACCGCATGTGCGCCGGCGCGCTGACCGCCGTGACCGCCACCGCGGGCGGCATCGCCTTCGGCGCGTACGACGTGGTCGTGGCCGGTGGCGTCGAGCACATGGGCCGCCACCCCATGGGCGAGGGCGTGGACCCGAACCCGCGCTTCGTCTCCGAGAAGCTGGTCGACGAGTCCGCCCTGTTCATGGGCATGACCGCGGAGAACCTGCACGACCGCTTCCCGCACATCACCAAGGAGCGCTGCGACGCCTACGCCGTGCGCTCCCAGGAGAAGGCCGCCAAGGCGTACGCCAACGGCGACATCCAGCCCGACCTGGTGCCGATCTCGATCCGCAACACCAACCCCGAGGTCGGCGAGACCGGCTGGGGCCTGGCCACCGTGGACGAGCCGATGCGCCCGGGCACCACGATGGAGTCGCTGGCGAACCTCAAGACCCCGTTCCGCCCGCACGGCAACATCACCGCGGGCAACTCGGCCGGTCTGAACGACGGTGCCACCGCCTCGCTGCTGGCCGCCGAGGACGTCGCCGAGGAGCTCGGCCTCCCGGTCAAGATGCGCATGGTCTCCTACGCCTTCGCGGGCGTCGAGCCCGAGGTCATGGGCATCGGCCCGGTGCCGGCCACCGAGAAGGCGCTGGCCAAGGCCGGTCTGACCATCGACGACATCCAGGCCTTCGAGGTCAACGAGGCCTTCGCCGTCCAGGTGCTGTCCTTCCTGGACCACTACGGCATCGCGGACGACGACGAGCGGGTCAACCCGTTCGGCGGCGCGATCGCCTTCGGTCACCCGCTGGCCTCCTCGGGCGTGCGCCTGATGAACCAGCTGGCCCGCCGCTTCGAGCAGCGTCCGGACGTCCGCTACGGCCTCACCACGATGTGCATCGGCTTCGGCATGGGCGGCACCATCATCTGGGAGAACCCCCACTTCGAGGGTGGTAAGTGACCATGAGCAACACCACTGAGCTGCTCCAGCACGGCGCCGAGCTGTTCCCGGGCGAGGTCGTCACCACGGCCCACGTCCGTCACCTGGACCTGCCCCTGCAGGCCGGCAAGCTGGCTCTGATCACCCTGGACAACGGCTTCGACCACACCAAGCCGACCACCTTCGGCCCGGGCTCGCTGCTCAAGCTGTCCGTCGCGCTGGACCAGGTCGAGGCCGAGGCCGCCGAGGGCAAGATCGTCGGTGCCGCGATCACCGGCAAGCCGTTCATCTTCGCGGTCGGCGCCGACCTCAAGGGCGTCGAGCTCCTCAAGGAGCACGCGGATGCGCTGGCCATCGGCAAGGGCGGCCACGAGGTCTTCAAGCGGATCGCCGCGCTGCCCGTCCCGACCTTCGCCTTCTACAACGGTGCGGCGATGGGCGGCGGCGTCGAGGTCGGCCTGCACGCCGACTACCGCACGGTGTCAGCGGGCGTCCCGGCCTTCTCGCTGCCCGAGGTCTTCCTGGGCCTCGTCCCCGGCTGGGGCGGCTGCACGATCCTGCCGAACCTGATCGGTGCCGGCAAGGCCGTCAAGGTCATCATCGAGAACTCGATGAACCAGAACAAGCAGCTCAAGGGCAAGGACGTGTTCGAGCTGGGGATCGCCGACGCGATCTTCGAGCCGGCCGACTTCCTGGAGCAGTCGCTGCTGTGGGCCGCCAAGGTCCTCAAGGGCGACGTCGTCGTCGAGCGCGAGGCGATCGACCGCGGCAAGGGCTGGGACGACGCCGTCGCCTGGGGCCGGCTGGTCGCCGACGCCAAGGTGCACGGTGCCGCTCCGGCCGCCTACAAGGCGCTGGACATCATCGCCGCCGTCAAGGACGCCGACCTCGCCGACAAGGCCAGCCTGCAGGGCGGCTTCGACGCCGAGGACGCGGCCCTGGCCGACCTCATCATGAGCGGCGAGCTGCGCAGCGGCATCTACGCCTTCAACCTGGTGCAGCGTCGGGCCAAGCGCCCGGTCGGCGCTCCGGACAAGTCGCTGGCCCG
Source organism: Kitasatospora xanthocidica (assembly GCF_014656195.1). Lineage (GTDB taxonomy): Bacteria > Actinomycetota > Actinomycetes > Streptomycetales > Streptomycetaceae > Kitasatospora > Kitasatospora xanthocidica. The sequence goes on from NZ_BNBY01000007.1 coordinate 238,631, forward strand.
CCCGGTCTCCAAGGTCGGCGTCGTCGGCGCCGGTCTGATGGCCTCGCAGCTGGCGCTGCTGTTCGCCCGCCGTCTGGAGGTGCCGGTGGTCCTCACCGACATCGACCAGGCGCGCGTCGACAAGGGCGTCGGCTACGTCCACGCCGAGATCGACAAGCTGCTCTCCAAGGGCCGCATCGGCAACGACAAGGCCAACCGCCTCAAGGGCCTGGTCTCCGGCTCGCTCGACAAGGCCGCCGCCTTCGGTGACGCGGACTTCGTCATCGAGGCCGTGTTCGAGGAGATGGGCGTCAAGCAGACCGTCTTCGCGGACCTGGAGAACGTGGTCTCGCCGACCTGTGTGCTGGCGACCAACACCTCCTCGCTGTCGGTCACCGAGATGGCCTCGAAGCTGAAGCACCCCGAGCGGGTCGTCGGCTTCCACTTCTTCAACCCGGTCGCGATCCTGCCGCTGCTGGAGATCGTCCGCGGCGACGCGACCGACGACGCGTCGCTGGCCACCGCCTTCGCCGTGTCGAAGAAGCTGAAGAAGACCTCGGTGCTCTGCAAGGACGCCCCGGCGTTCGTGGTGAACCGGATCCTGACCCGCTTCATGGGCGAGATCCAGGGCATCATCGACGAGGGCACCCCGATCGCCGACATCGAGAAGGCCGTCGAGCCGCTCGGCCTGCCGATGTCCCCGATCGTGCTGCTGGAGCTGGTCGGCCCGGCCATCGCGCTGCACGTCTCGGAGACCCTGCACGGCGCCTTCCCGGAGCGGTTCACCGTCTCCGAGAACCTCGCCAAGGTGGTCAAGGCCGGCAAGCGCGGCTTCTACACCTGGACGGACGGCCAGCAGGTCCTCGACCCCGAGGTGCTGGAGCTGCTGACCTTCGGCGACTCGGTCCTCACCGAGGAGCAGGTCCGCGCCCGCGCCCTGGAGGCCGTGGCGCAGGAGATCGGCCTGATGCTGGAGGAGGGTGTCGTCGCCGAGGCGCAGGACATCGACCTCTGCATGATCACCGGTGCCGGCTGGCCCTTCCACCTGGGCGGGATCACCCCGTACCTGGACCGTGAGGGCATCTCGGAGCGCGTGAACGGCAAGCCGTTCCTGGCCCCCGGCCTGGCCTCGGTGCCCGCGTAGCGCATGGCCCCGTAGACACGGAGGAGCCCCGGTGACCTGGTGGTCACCGGGGCTCCTCCGTGTCTACGGGCGTTTCCGCGGGCGGGCCCGTGTACGGGCGTTTCAGCAGGGCGGCCCGTGTACGGGCGTCTCAGTGCTTGAGGCGGTAGACGACGGTGTCCGCGAAGACGCCGACCATCTCGTAGTGGGTGTCCAGCAGGTTCTCGATCCGGGGGACCAGGACCGGCTGGTACGGGGCGATGCCGGAGTCGTCGACCACGACCTCGGGCAGGCCGTTGGCGAGTTCCTTGTCGAAGGTCTGCCAGGCGTTGGAGACGCTGAACTGCTCGCCGACGTTGCCGCTGCCGTCCTTGCCGCCGCTGTAGTTGGTGAGGAAGCCGGCGGTCAGGTAGCGGGTGGCGGGCTTGCGGTCGGCCAGCCAGTACAGCTCGGGGTGCATGCCCCAGACCAGCACGGTGTCCTTGGGCGTGGTCTGCGCGGCGACGGCGGTGGCGACCTCGGTGGTGCGGTTGAGCCGCTCCCCCGGCCAGGCCAGCGCCAGGCCCCAGAACACCGTCGCGGCGACCGTGGTGTACGCCAGGACGGGCTTCCAGCGGATCGCCGAGGTGGCGACCGCCCCGGTGCCCAGCAGCACCAGCGGCGGGATCAGCTGCAGGTAGTAGTGGCCGAAGAAGTGGAAGCCCACGCTGACCGCGACGGCCGAGGAGAGCAGCCAGACCCACAGGTCGGTGGTCGAGCCGTGCTCCTCGCCGGCCACCGGCAGCGGGCGGTGGCGGTACTTGAGCCAGAGCCGGCGCCCGACCGGGAGCAGGAAGCCCAGGCCGGCCGCGACCAGGATGGCCGAGTTGCCGAGCGCGCGGCCGACCATCTGCAGCCAGGCGCCGCCGAAGGTGGCGTAGTCGCCGCTGCCGGTGACCACCCAGAAGAGGAAGCCCTTGGGCTTGGTGAGGATCACCGCGACCAGCGCTATCGGCAGGGTGAAGCCGAACCCGATCTTGAACAGTGCGGGCGGCCAGCGCACCCCGCGCCGGCGGGCGTCCTGGAACAGCATCCAGAGCACCGGCAGCAGCACCGCGCCGCCGGTCTGCTTGGTCAGCGAGCAGAGCGCCACCGCGATGCCCGCGGCCAGCCAGCGGCGCCGCTCGGCGTACCGGAAGGCGGCCACCATGGCGGGCAGCATGAAGACCTCGAAGGTCGCCGCCTGGGTGTCCTCCGGCGAGAGCCCGATGGAGACCAGCAGGTAGAGCAGCCCGGCGCCGGCGCCGGCCCGGTTGCCCCAGCGGCCGCGGGCGATCGAGGCCAGCAGGATCGCGGTGACCAGGTGGGCCACCACCGCCAGGGTGCGCAGCGGCCAGAGCGAGGCGGAGCCGAAGACCGCGAAGCAGGCCTGGTAGAGCCAGGGCAGCAGCGGGGGCTTGCGGTCCACCACGGTGTCGTAGAGCACCCCGCCGTCCGCCAGCATCCGGGCCTGGGTGGCCAGGAAGCCCTCGTCCGGGCTCCAGACGGGCCGGGCGAAGGAGGGGATGTGGGTGAGGAGCGCGACCAGCGCGAGGACCGGCACCAGCCTGGTCCAGTACCCGGCTTGGACATGGGTACGGACACGCTCGGGCAGGCGCTCGGCCAGTCCGGCGAGGCGGGGGCGGGTGGGGGTCGGCACGGTTGACAACCTACCGGGCGGGATCGGCGCCGATGGCGCCGGTCCCGCCTTTCAGTACTATTGTCGGCTTGTTTCGTGACGAACTGTTACAGAGTTACGACGAACGGTTGTCGCCGGAACGGCCCATCACCCGTCGGAATCGGGCTGTCGCCCTTTTTGACGGCCTTCGGTCAGGCGTCGACCGGCGTCGCGTCCAGGCTCGCCACCAGGGCCGTCACCTTTCGGGCGATGTCCGGGGCGTTCAGGCCGATCTCGGCCAGGATCTCGTTCCGGCTCGCGTGGTCCAGGAACTCCTGCGGAATCCCGAAGTCGCGCACCGGCAGATCCACGTCCGCGTCCCGCAGCGCCTGCGCCACGGCCGCGCCGACGCCGCCCACCCGGCCGTTGTCCTCGATCGTCACGACCACCCGGTGCTCGGCGGCCAGGCCCGGCAGGGCCCGGTCCACCGGCTTGACCCAGCGCGGGTCCACCACGGTGGCGGTGATGCCCTGGGCGGCCAGCAGGTCGGCCACCTCCAGGCTGGTCGGGGCCATCGCACCGACCGAGACGATCAGCACGTCGGCGCGGTGGGCGCCCGAGGGCTCCCCGGCGGCGCGCAGCACGTCCATGCCGCCGACCCGGCCGACCGCGGGAACGGCCGGGCCGACCGTGCCCTTGGAGTAGCGGACCACGGTCGGGGCGTCCTTGACCTCGACGGCCTCGCGCAGCTGCGCCCGTACCTGGTCGGCGTCGCGCGGGGCGGCCAGCCGCAGGCCCGGGATGACCTGGAGGATCGACATGTCCCACATGCCGTTGTGCGAGGCGCCGTCCGTCCCGGTGACGCCGGCCCGGTCGAGCACGAAGGTGACGCCCAGCTTGTGCAGGGCGACGTCCATCAGGACCTGGTCGAAGGCCCGGTTGAGGAAGGTCGCGTAGACCGCGAACACCGGGTGCAGGCCGTTGGTGGCCAGGCCGGCGGCGCTGGTGACGGCGTGCTGCTCGGCGATGCCGACGTCGAAGATGCGGTCCGGGAAGGCCTCGGCGAACGGGGCCAGGCCGACCGGGTGCAGCATCGCGGCCGTGATGCCGACGATGTCCTCGCGCTCGTGGCCGAGCGCGACCATCTCCTCGCCGAAGACGGAGGTCCAGTCCTTGCCCGAGCTCTTGACCGGCAGGCCGGTGTCCGGGTGGATCACGCCGACGGCGTGGAAGCGGTCCTCGTCGTTGTTCTCGGCGGCGTGGTAGCCGCGCCCCTTCTCGGTGAGGCAGTGCACGATCACCGGGCCGCCGAAGCCGCGCGCCTTGGTCAGCGCGGACTCCAGGGCGGTCAGGTCGTGGCCGTCGATCGGGCCGATGTACTTGAGGCCGAGGTCCTCGAACATGCCCTGCGGGGCGATGAAGTCCTTGAGGCCCTTCTTGGCGCCGTGCAGCGTCTCGAACAGCTGCTGGCCGACGACCGGGGTGCGCTGCAGCGCGTCCTTGCCCCAGGACAGGAAGCGCTCGTAGCCCTGGGTGGTGCGCAGGGTGGCGAGGTGGTTGGCCAGGCCGCCGATGGTCGGCGAGTAGGAGCGCTCGTTGTCGTTGACGACGATGACGACCGGCAGGTCCTTGGCGTCGGCGATGTTGTTGAGCGCCTCCCAGGCCATGCCGCCGGTCAGCGCGCCGTCGCCGATCACGGCGACGACCGGGTCCGCCTTGCCCTGGATCTTGTTGGCCTTGGCCAGGCCGTCCGCGTACGAGAGCACCGTGGAGGCGTGCGAGTTCTCGATCACGTCGTGCTCGGACTCGGCGCGGGACGGGTAGCCGGACAGGCCGCCGCTCATCTTCAGCCGGGAGAAGTCCTGGCGGCCGGTGAGCAGCTTGTGGACGTAGCTCTGGTGGCCGGTGTCGAAGAGGATCCGGTCGCGGGGCGAGTCGAAGACCCGGTGCAGCGCGATGGTGAGCTCCACCACGCCGAGGTTGGGGCCGAGGTGGCCGCCCGTCTTGGAGACCTCGGTCACCAGGAAGGTCCGGATCTCCTGGGCCAGTGCGGCCAGCTGTCCGGGCGTGAGCCGGTCGAGATCGCGCGGTCCCCGAATGCGGGTCAGCAGGGCCACCCGTTCCTCCTCGTTCAGTGTTCGCGGACCGTGGACGGTCCGACGGGCGTCGCTGCCCGGTCCGGCGGCGGACCGGCGGTCGCGGCCGGTACCGACCGGTCGAGTCTAATGTCCGCCTGCCGGACGCCGAGCGGCGCGCCCGGTGCCACCGTTCGGTTACCGCCATTCCCGGAGGTCGGCCGGGGGGTGCGGGTCACGTCAGATTGACGTACGGGCGTTCGATCATCTTTATCTCGCCGTCCCGTCCCGGTGTCGTTCCCGCCTCGTCCCCGTCCCGCCGGGCGGCCGCGGCTAGGCGCGGCCCAGGGCCCCGGACTCGCCCATCTCGCTCATCACCAGGGCCAGCGCGCCGAGCACCTCGGCCCGGCCGCCGAGGGTGCCCGGCACGATCGAGAGCTGGCGGGCGGCGCTGGGGATGGCGTAGCGGGCCACCGAGTCCCGGATCGGGGCGAGCACCAGCTCACCGGCCTCGGCGAGGTCCCCGCCGAGGATCACCCGGCGCGGGTTGAGCAGGTTGCACAGGGTGGCCACGCCGGTGCCGATCTGCCGGCCGGCGTCGGCGATCACCCGGCGGCAGCCGAGGTCGCCCTGGTGGGCCAGCTCGACCACCCGGGGCAGGGTGAGGTCCGGGCCGAGCGTGGAGGTGAGCAGGGAGAGCAGGTAGCGGGAGCCGACGAAGGTCTCCAGGCAGCCGCGGTTGCCGCAGCGGCAGACCGGCCCGGCCTCGTCCAGCGTGATGTGCCCTATCTCACCCGCCGTGCCGCCCGGACCGCGGTAGATCTGGCCGTTGACCACCAGGCCGGCACCGACACCGCTGGCGATCTTGATGTAGGCGAGGTCGCTCAGCCCGCGGCCCGCGCCCCAGACCAGCTCGCCGAGCGCGCCGAGGTTGGCGTCGTTGTCCACGTGCACCGGCATGCCGAGCCGCTCCCCCAGCTCCCGGCCCGGGGCGATGCCCGTCCAGCCGGGCAGGATCGCGGTGGAGCCCAGCGCGCCCGTCTCCACGTCGATCGGACCGGGCACGCCCAGGCCCACGCCGATCACCTTGTCCGACCGGAACCCGGCCTGCGCCAGCAGCCGCTCGACCATCGCCTCGGCGCGGTCGAAGCCCTGCTGGGCGGAGACGTCCACGTCGATCGGGGCGCTCTCCTCGGCCAGCACCCGGTGCGCCAGGTTGCCGACCGCGACCCGCAGGTGGGTGTGGCCGAAGTCGATGCCCACCACGATGCCGGCGTCGCCGCTGAGCGAGACGCTGCGGGCGCGGCGGCCGCCGGAGGAGGTGTCGGCGACCACGACGGTGCCGCTCTCCTTCAGCTCCCGCACGATGTTGGAGACGGTGGCGGCGGAGAGACCGGTGCCGCGGGCGATCTCGGCCTGGGTCAGCGAGCCGGCCATCCGCACCGCGCGCAGGACCCGCTCCAGGTTCGCCCGGTGCAGGGACGACTGCGAGCCCGGTGTGTCGGTCGACATGATCCACCCTCCCAGGGGCGGGGAACCCTACGCCGGGCGTCCCCTTCAACTCCTGAAGGGTACGGCCCGGGGGCGGGGCGGGGTGTGCCGACGGGGGCGGTCGGGTGGCGGAGGGCGCCGGGCGGGCGCCGGGCGGCTCCGGAGCGGGCCGGGTGACGGCGAGCGGCGGCGACGGGAGCGTACGGGCCCGGAGGGCCGGGGCGTGGTCACGCCCGGGTGTCGGGGGTGGGTGCGGGGTGATCGCCGGGTGAAGGTGTTGCACGGCCGGGACCTGCGGGGACGGGGTTCGGCCGTCCTGGCGGCGGCCGAAAACCACACACCACTAGCATGGTGCCCACTTCTCACCCGTCCCATCCGGACCGTGGACGGTACCGGCAGGGGGACACTTCCAGACATGACGGGGAATCAGATGGCAGGGGATCACCCTACGCCGGGGACAGGCGAAACGCCCGGCAGCGGTCCGCAGGACAACCGGGGCGTATCGTTCGGACGCCCGCCGGGCGGCGGTGTCGATCCCGCCGCCGTCGCGGACCAGATGACGCAGCTCGACGGCTCGGCCATCCCGGGCCCGGCGGCGCCCGCCGGACCGCCGCCCGCCCAGCCGCCGGCACCGCCCGCCCAGCCGCCCGTCGGCGGCGCCGAGTACGCGGCGTACGCGCCCACCGCGGCCGGCGGCTTCCCCGCGCAGGCCCCGCCGCCCGGTGCGCCGGTCGGCCCGTACGACCCGGTGGCCGGCGGCTACGGCCCGGACGCCGGACAGGGCTACAACACCACCGGCGGCTACGCCTACCCCCCGCAGCAGCAGCCCGGGTACGGCTACCCCGGCGCCCCGACCGCGCCCAAGCGCAACCCGGTGATGCTGTGGGGCGGAATCATCGGCGGTGTGCTGGCGATCGCGATCGTGGTCGCCCTGGTCGTCCTGCTCAAGGACCCCGACCCGGACCCGACGCCGGGCCCCGGCCCGGTCGCCAGCAGCGGCGGCACCAGCGACGGTCCGAGCAACGACGCCACCCCCGGCCCCGGCCCCAAGGGCGGCGCCACCTTCAACGTCGCGTGGAGCGCCCCCAAGGGCGCCAACACGGACGGCTCGAACCAGATGCTCGGCGTCTGGGGCACCGACAAGCTCGCCATCCGCGTCGACAGCAACGGCATCAAGGCCTACAACCTGACCGACGGCAAGGAGGCCTGGACGATCCCCGTCCCGGCCGGCGTCAAGGAGCTGTGCACCGCCTCGTACGGCGCCAACTCCAAGGGCGTCGCCGCGCTCTCCTTCAACACCGGTGACAGCGACTGCTCCACCGTCGGCGCCGTCGACCTCAACCAGGGCAAGCTGCTCTGGAGCGTCAAGGTCTCGGCCGACCGGATGTCCTCGCCGACCCTGAGCGTCACCGACAACGTCGTCGCCATCGGCGGCAACATGGTCGGCGCCCTGAACATCGCCAACGGCCAGCCGGCCTGGCAGTTCCAGCCCCGCGACAAGGACTGCAGCGTGCGCGGCCGCGCCGCCGGCACCCAGATCGCCGTCAGCGACCGCTGCTACGGCGGCAGCGGCCCCAAGTCGCAGCTGGTCATCGTCAACGCCGAGACGGGCAAGGCGGCCAGCACGCCGATCACCCTGACCGGCACCATCGAGCAGGTCGACCAGGTCGTCTCGGACAAGCCGCTCGTCCTGCTGATGTCCAGCGGCCCGCAGGGCGACTACGTCCTGCCGTTCGACAAGGACAACAAGCCGGGCAACCAGATGTCCGTCAAGGAGGCCGGTTCGGACAGCCTCCGCCTGTCCGGCCAGGACGAGGCCCTCACCCGCAACGTGGTCAGCGGCTCCACCCTGTACGTCCAGGTCAGCGGCACCAAGCCGGGCATCAACGCCTACGACCTGAACACCGGCAAGCGCCTGTGGGCGGCCGCCGCGGCCGGCTCCAGCAACGACATGCGGCTGGTCTCCGGCGTCGACAAGGACGGCAAGGTCCGCGCCGTCGTCGAGCAGGGCTACGACAAGCCGGCCCGCCTGGTGACGCTCTCGCCGACCGACGGTTCGATGACCGACATCGGCACCATCGCGATGCCGAACGGCCTGGACATCGGCACCAGCACCTCCGAGTACCTCGTCTCGGACGACGGCAGCGCCGTCTACGCCTTCCGTCGCTACAGCTCCACCGACGGTCCACTGACCAAGTGGAAGAAGTGACGTCCGGGTCGTGCCCCCCGCTCGGGGCATGACCCCTCGTCGTGGCCGGTAGCGGCCGTGTCGAACCACAGGCGGGGCGGGTACGGGCATCTGCCCGGGCCCGCCCCGCGTGTGATTTTCCGGCGGGCCCGGGCGTTGGACATGCGAGGATTCGCACCATCAGCCCGACAAAGGAGTGCAGCGAGTGCCCGGCACAAACTTGACCCGCGAGGAAGCCCGCAACCGGGCCGATCTCCTCCGCGTGGACGCGTACGACATCGAGCTCGACCTGGCCTCGGCCCGTGAGGGCGGCACCTTCCGGTCCACCACCGTGGTCCGGTTCACCGCCAACACGCCCGGCGCGGCCACCTTCATCGACCTCGTCGCCCCGCGCGTCGAGGAGATCACCCTCAACGGTGCGCCGCTCGACCCGGCGAGCTTCGCCGACAGCCGCATCCCGCTGCCGGACCTGGCCGCCGAGAACGAGCTGCGGGTCGTCGCCGACTGCGAGTACACCAACACCGGTGAAGGCCTGCACCGGTTCGTCGACCCCGTCGACGGCGAGACCTACCTGTACACCCAGTTCGAGGTGCCGGACGCCCGCCGGGTCTTCGCCAACTTCGAACAGCCCGACCTGAAGGCCGCGTTCACGTTCACCGTGACCGCCCCCAAGGGCTGGGTCGTGGTCTCCAACTCGCCGACCCCGACCCCGGTCGGCGACGGCGACACCCAGGTCTGGGCGTTCGAGCCCACCGGCCGGATCTCCGGCTACATCACCGCCCTGATCGCCGGCCCGTACGTCGGCGTCTTCGACAGCTACGAGAACGGCGAGCAGAAGGTGCCGCTCGGCGTCTACTGCCGGCCCTCGCTGCGCGAATTCCTGGACCCGGAGGCCGTCTTCGCGGTCACCAAGCAGGGCTTCGACTACTTCCAGGAGAAGTTCGACTTCCCCTACCCCTTCGCGAAGTACGACCAGCTCTTCGTCCCGGAGTTCAACGCCGGCGCGATGGAGAACGCGGGCGCCGTCACCCTGCGCGACCAGTACGTGTTCCGCTCCAAGGTGACCGACGCCGCCTACGAGGCCCGCGCCGCCACGATCCTGCACGAGCTCGCCCACATGTGGTTCGGCGACCTCGTCACCATGGAGTGGTGGAACGACCTCTGGCTGAACGAGTCCTTCGCGACCTACGCCGAGGCCGTCTGCCAGGCCGAGGCCCCCGGCTCCAAGTGGCCGCACTCCTGGACCACCTTCGCCAACCAGATGAAGACCTGGGCCTACCGGCAGGACCAGCTGCCGTCCACCCACCCGATCATGGCGGAGATCAACGACCTGGAGGACGTCCAGGTCAACTTCGACGGCATCACCTACGCCAAGGGCGCCTCGGTGCTCAAGCAGCTGGTCGCCTACGTCGGCCAGGACGCCTTCTTCCAGGGCGTGCGGGCCTACTTCAAGCGCCACGCCTGGGGCAACACCCGGCTGAGCGACCTGCTGGGCGCCCTGGAGGAGGCCAGCGGCCGCGACCTCAAGGCCTGGTCCAAGTCCTGGCTGGAGACCGCCGGCATCAACGTGCTGCGGCCGTCCATCGTGCTGAACACCGACGGCGAGATCGAGTCCTTCGCCGTGCTGCAGGAGGCCCCCGCGCTGCCCGCCGGCGCCAAGGGCGAGGCCGTGCTGCGGCCGCACCGCATCGCCATCGGCCTCTACGAGCTGAACGGCGACGCGCTGGTGCGCACCGACCGGATCGAGCTCGACGTCGACGGCCCGCGCACCGAGGTACCCGAGCTGGTCGGACGTCACCGCCCGGCCGTCGTGCTGCTCAACGACGACGACCTCTCGTACGCCAAGATCCGGCTCGACGAGGACTCGCTGGCCGTCGTCACCGACCACCTCGGCGGCTTCACCGAGTCGCTCCCCCGCGCGCTGTGCTGGGCCTCCGCCTGGGACATGACCCGCGACGGCGAACTCGCCGCCCGCGACTACCTGTCGCTCGCGCTGTCCGGCATCGGCCGCGAGTCCGACATCGGCGTGGTGCAGTCCGTGCAGCGCCAGGTGAAGCTCGCCCTCGACGCCTACACCGACCCGGACTGGCGCGAGGAGGGCCTCTCCCGCTGGGCCGCCGCCGCCGAGGAGCACCTGCGCGCCGCCGAGCCCGGCAGCGACCACCAGCTGGCCTGGGCCCGCACCCTCGCCGCCGTCGCCCGGACCGACGGTCAGCTCGGCCTGCTCGCCGGTCTGCTGGACGGGTCGGTCGAGATCAAGGGCCTCGCGGTCGACACCGAGCTGCGCTGGACGCTGCTCACCCGGCTCTCGGCCACCGGCCGCGCGGACGAGGCGGCGGTCGCCGCCGAGCTGGAGCGCGACAACACCGCGGCCGGCCAGGAGCACGCGGCCACCTGCCGTTCCGCCCGGCCGACCGCCGAGGCCAAGGCGCAGGCCTGGGCGTCGGTGGTGGAGTCCGACAAGCTGACCAACTACGTCCAGGAAGCGGTGATCGCCGGCTTCCAGCAGTCCGACCAGCGCGAACTGCTCGCACCGTACGCGGCCAAGTACTTCGCGGCCGTGAAGGGCGTCTGGGAGAGCCGCAGCCACGAGATCTCGCAGCAGATCATCGTCGGGCTCTACCCCGGCCTGCAGGTCACGGCCGAGACCCTGGAGGCCACCGACGCCTGGCTGGCCTCGGCCGACCCGGCGCCGGCGCTGCGGCGGCAGGTCGTCGAGGCGCGGGCCGGCATCGACCGCGCGCTCAAGGCCCAGGCGGCCGACCGCGCGGCGGGCACCCGCTGACGGTCCGCGGATAAGCCGGAAGGGGCGTCGGACGGGATCGTCCGGCGCCCCTTCGGGGGTTGTACGGGTCCTGACGGACACCCTGCGAGGACACCTTGCGGGGCGCCCGGGACACCTTGCGAGGCGCCCGGGCGGGACGCTGCGCGCGGGGGTGTTACTTCTTCTTGCCCTTGCCGTACGGCAGACCGGCCAGAGCGGCGATCAGCGCGAAGGCGACGAGCGGGAGAAACACGTACAGGCCGAGGGTCTGGCCGACGCTCAGGCCGGAACCGGGGTCATCGCCGTCGTCCCGGGTGAAGGCCATGGCGGGCGACGACAGCAGCATCATCAGCGTGACCGTTGCGGAGACCGCGCCGGCTCGCAAAGCGTTCCTCTTGTCCACGTTTCCAACTTACCCGCCGCTTATGGGAGGGCGCGCGTCGGGGTCGGCCTGGCGGGTGGGGGGCGCTCGACCGGCCCCGCGCGCGGGGTCAGTGGTGGTCAGTGGTGGTCAGTGGTGGTCAGTGGTGGTCAGTGGGCGGGGACCCGGGGCCGCGGGGGGCCGGTGGGGCGAGGAGGTGGGCCAGCAGGCGGGCGGTGGGATTGTCGGCCAGGCGGTCGAGGGTGACCGGGGTGCCGGCGCCGTCGGCGACCGGGAGGCGCCAGTTCGGGTACTGGTCCCAGGTGCCCGGCAGGTTCTGCGGGCGCGGGTCCCCGACCAGGTCCGGCAGCCAGACACCGACCAGCTCCGCCGGGGTCGACCGCAGGAAGCGGTACAGCACGGGCGCCGACAGCGGCTCGTCCGCGGTGAGCAGCCCCCGCGCGGCCAGCTCCGCCCGCCAGTCCGCCAGCTCGGCCGCCGCCTCCTCCTGCTCCTCGCCCAGCGGGCGGGCCAGCAGGCCGAGGCGGTGGCGCAGCTCGACGTGCTCGCCGGAGAGCCGGGCCGCGGTGCTGGGCAGGTCGTGGGTGGTGAGGGTGGCCAGGCAGCCCGGCCGCCAGCGGTCCGGGGGCAGGATGGCGCCGTCGCCCTGCCAGTCCCGCTCGAACCAGAGCACCGAGGTGCCGAGCACCCCGCGCGCCGCCAGCTCCTCCCGGACACCCGGTTCGACCGTCCCCAGGTCCTCGCCGATCACGGCCGTCCCGGCCCGGTGCGCCTCCAGGGCCAGCACACCGAGCATCGCCTCCGCGTCGTAACGGACGTACGCGCCCTCGGTGGGCGGGTGGCCGGCCGGTACCCACCAGAGGCGGAAGAGGCCCATCACATGGTCGATGCGCAGGGCGCCCGCGTGCCGGGCGGCGGCCCGCAGCAGCTCCGCGTACGGGGCGTAGCCGGCCTCGGCGAGGGCGTCCGGGCGCCAGGGCGGCAGGCCCCAGTCCTGGCCGTGGGCGTTGAAGGCGTCCGGCGGGGCGCCGACCGAGATGCCGCCGGCCAGCACGTCCTGCAGGGCCCAGGCGTCGGCGCCGTCCGGGTGCACGCCGACGGCGAGGTCGTGGATCAGGCCGACCGGCATCCCCGCCTCGCGGGCGGCGCGCTGGGCGTCGGCGAGCTGCTGGTCGACCTGCCAGGCCAGCCAGAGGTGGAACTCGACCCGCTCCTGGAGCTCCTTGCCGGCCTGCTCGACGTGTGAGCCGTCCGGGTGACGCAGGCCCTTCGGCCAGTGGTGCCAGTCGGAGCCGTGCACCTCGGCCAGGGCGCTCCACAGGGCGTGCCGGCGCAGCCACTCGCCCTCGCGGCGCCGGAACGCCTCGTACGCGGCCTGCCGGCCGGGCCCGCGCGGGACCTCGTGCAGCAGCTCCAAGGCCTCGCGCTTGAGCGTCCGGACCGCGTCCCGGTCGATCAGCCCGTCGTGGGCCAGGACCTCGTCGCGCAGCCGGGCGGCCCGCTGGGCCAGCTCCTCGGTCCGCGCCCGCTGCTCCGCGTCCAGGTACGCGTACTCGGGGACGGCCTCGATCCGCAGGTGCACCGGGTCCGCGAAGCGGCGCGAGGAGGGGCGGTAGGGGGACGGGTCGGAGGGGGTTCCCGGCAGGCCCTGGTGCAGCGGGTTGATCTGCACGAAGCCCGCGCCGAGGCCGGCGCCCGCCCACCGGGCCAGTTCGGCGAGGTCGCCGAGGTCGCCCATGCCCCAGGAGCGGTCCGAGAGGACGGAGTACAGCTGGGCGAGGAAGCCCCAACTCCGGCCCGGCAGCCGGGGGAACCGCTCCGGGGCGACGACCAGCGCCGCCTCGGCGGCCCGTCCGTTGCTCTCCGCCCTCAGCCTGTGCCGGCCCAGCGGCAGGTCGGCCGGCAGCCAGTGCGAGTGCCCCCGGGGCAGCTCCCAGCTCCCCCCGTCCTCCAGCTCCACGCGCAGCCGGGCGTCCGCCGGGACGTCCAGCGCGGTGCGCCGGCCCTGCCGCACCACCACGCACGGCGGCAGCAACCTCGCCTGCTGCTCGGCCCGGTGACGCTCCAGCGCCCCCCGCACCTCCTCCGGCGTGCCGGCCGCCACGCCCAGCGCCGTCAGCACGGCGACCAGCGTCCGCGCCCCGACCAACTGCCCGCCCGGCCCCGGATATCGGGTGTCCACCCCGTACGCCTGTGCCAGCGCGACCAGTTCGGCCGGTGGCGGCGGAGCGTCCTGCGCCGGTACCTGCTCGGCTCCGTCACTGTCGTGGTAAGCGGCCACTCGCGGCTCCTGCGATGTCTCGGCTACGCCCGGTCAGGGCTCCCCAAGTCCTACCCGGGTAACCGCCCGACGACGCTGCGCGACACGACGGCGGCATGGGTGCATCGATCACAAGCGCATGACAGGGGGTGCGCCCTCAGTGGAGGCACCACTCACAGAGCGAAGCGCCCGGCGCGAATCTCCACCGAGCGCTCACTCACCTTCAGGCTGCCTCACGCCCACTCAAGGAACTGGCGAACCCTGGCTTGGTGATCGGCAATCCACCCTTCCTCCAGCGCGATCGGGATCCTGACGGTCACCATAGAGATCGACTCGTCGTCCACCACGACCTCAGGGCAATCCCGATCACCATCGAGTTGAATGGCGACCGTGGGGCCACGATTCATCTCCATCCAAACGATATCCCGCCCCTGAGAAAGCTCCTCCAGGGCGCGCCCCCACGCCTCAAGCTTCGGGCGCGAGAGGACAAGAAGGGTGCCACCCTTGACAAACATGCTGGTTACAGCAATCTCAGCCTCCCAGAATCCCGATTCCATGGCCGAGTGAACAATAATTCGGACTTCATTCTCAAGGTCGGTCAACCGGACCAGCTCAAAAGGCAACATACGCCACACCCTCTCACCCGACAAGGAACTGGCCGAACGTTGACCATCCGTGATCATCGAAGGCGTGAATGTCCACCCGATATGGGACATTCGATCCTGGATGATAGCGCGGCGCGGCCTGGAATAGCACGCTTCTCTGGGTGCTGCTCACATGCTCGGCAATGGACTCGCCAAATGCGGCCATGGCTCCGTTATCGGTCTTTGAATTTGTCCTAACGATGTTCGCCGGAACCTTTCCATCGCCACCGAGTGCGGCAGGCAGAAGGTGCCCCCTGGTATGGCCCGGAGAGTTCTTGACGAAGCCTGGAGGAATAATTCGCCGGCCCGCGGTGGTCCCGGTTCCAATGTCTGCCGGTGAAACAACGGCAATGACTCCGCTTCGCTTCCCGTCCGCATTCACCTCTCCATAGTCGACATCACCGCACGTATTGTGAACCAGGACCGGAATGGCTCCCGCCAGCACATAGTAGGTGTGGAGGAGGTTGACGGTGAGGTTGTGGGTGGTGACGGCGTAGGGGTAGTTGCGGACGGACTGGATGGTGAGGGTGGTGCCGTCGGGCTGGCGGAGGTGTTCGCCGGGGGTGAGTTCGCCGGCGTCGACCCACTGCTGGCGGGTCTCGCTCCAGTAGGGGTGGTGGTACGTGGAGGTGATCTTCGCCTGGTCCGCGGCCGGGGGGCCGCGGGGGTTGGCGTCGTCGGTGAGGGTGAGGTCGGTGAAGTCCTTGTCGTCGGGGGTGGTGATGGTGGCGGTGACGGGCTCGGGGTGGGTCTCGCCGGTCTGGGGGTCGGTCGCCATGACGACGTCGCCCTCGTGGATGTCCTCGATGGGCTTGAGTGACCCGTCCCCCATCAGGACCTTGGTGCCGGTCGGGAAGCTGTTG
The DNA here is from genome assembly GCF_014656195.1 of Kitasatospora xanthocidica. GTDB lineage: Bacteria > Actinomycetota > Actinomycetes > Streptomycetales > Streptomycetaceae > Kitasatospora > Kitasatospora xanthocidica. The sequence continues at coordinate 254,036 of NZ_BNBY01000007.1, forward strand.
CGGACGAGGGAGCAACTGGACGCGGCCGATTCGTCGGCTTCCTTGGCTACTGCCTTACTCTCGGTTCCTGCCGCATCTGTTGCTGTTTCTTTTGCTGCTTTTTCTTCTGCGGCCTTGGCTGCTGCCTTTTCGGCTGCGCGAGCCTCGCCCGCGGCGGTCTTGGCGGTGACCAGGGCGGCTTCGGCTTCCTTGGCGGCGCGTTCGCCGCTCCGGATGGCGGTGTAGATCTTGTTGATCTCTTTGTAGATCTTGAGGGCTTCGATGCCGGCCTTGACAGCCTTGGCGAGCTTTCCCCACGGCACCACGTTCAGTGCCGTGTTGATGCAGCTCATCACTTCGCCCTTGGTGAAGCAGTCGCGGGCGTCGTTGTAGCCGATCAGATCGCCGACGATGTCGACGACCTTGTGCACGAGTTCGTCACGCTTGTGCTTGTTGACGCGGACGATGTGGTCCGCTTCTTCGACGGCGTGCTGGGCCGTCTGCACCTCGGCTGTGGGCTTCTCCACGACGACCACCTGGGTGGTTTCGCCGTGTGAGTCCGTGTGCCAGCCGGCGCACTCCGTCGCCTGGTCGCATTCGAGGCGCAGGCCGTTGGCGTCGGACTTGTTGATCGGGCTGTTGTTGGCGTACGCGTAGGCGTTCCACTGTTGGGGGTCGCCGGGGTCGGTGATGGGGTCGGGGCTGATGAAGCGGCCCGCGCTGGGGTCGTACTCGCGGGCGCCGAGGAGGGTGAAGCCGGTCGACTTCTCCTTGGTGCCGCCGACGAAGCCCTTGTCGCCGGCCCAGACACCCGCGGACGGCTGGGTGCCGCGCTCGTTGCCGAAGGGGTCGGTGGGACGGCGGACGTGGGCGAGGGTCGCGGCATCGATCTGGACGCCGTTGGTGCCGTGCGGGTCCGCGCCCTGGTAGGCGAGCGTGGAGGATCCGCTGCTCATCGTCCGGGTGATGGAGAGGCCGTTGGACGCCCCGTAGGTGCGGACAGTGGTGACGACCTTGGTGTTGGTGTCCAACGTGAGCTGGTCCGCACCCAGGTTGAGGGTGGTCTTGCCCGGGTCGCGGCGGATCAGCTGGCCGCCGGACAGGTCGTACAGGTAGCTGGTGGCGCCGCTCTGGCCGGTGCCGGTGATCTGGTCGAGCTTGCCCTGGGCGTTCCAGGTCAGCGTCCTGGTGCCCGGAGTGTCGGTGATCGAGGTGGTGTTGCCCGCCGCGTCGTAGGTGTACGAGGTCACCGCGGTGCCGGCCGGGCCGGTCTGGGTGGACTTCGTCAGTGCGTGCGGACCGCCCGTGCCGCCGCCCGTCTTCGGGTCGGTGGACGGGGTGTTGGGGCCGGTGCCGAAGGTCTGGGTGGTGGTGACGTCCTTGGTGGTGTCGCCGTTGACGTCCTTCTGGACCAGCTTGGTGCGGTTGCCGACGAGGTCGTACTCGTATTGCTGCCAGTACGGGGCCGGGCCGCCGACGCTCGGCTGACCGTTGGTCACCGACGGCCCGTCGGTGTTGGTGCAGGCTCCGACACCGGGAACGCTGGGCATCGGTTTGGTGCTCTGGGTGCCGGTGTCGGTCCAGGCTTGGGTGAGTCGGCCGAGGTAGTCGTGGGTGAAGCACTGCAGGTCGGCGACCTGGCCGTCCTGCGCGTTGCGGGCCGAGGTGACCTGGCCGAGCGGGTTGTAGGTGTAGTCGACGGAGTCCACGTGGGCGGTCTCGGCGCTCTGCTTGTCCAGGATCGAGCGCGTGACGCGGCCGGTGGCGTCGTCGATGGTCATGGTGGTGACCACCTGAGCGCCGGCGACGCCCACAGTGGTGCGGTACGGACGACCGTAGGGGTCGTAGCGCACGTCAGCCACGTAGGTCCTCGCCTGGCCTGCGCCGAACCGACCGGACAGCCCGCCGAACTGGCCGACGTCGTCGGGAGCGAAGGTCAGGGTTTCCCGGCCCATGTTGGCCACGGCTGGAAGGGTCGTGGTCGCCAGCCGACCACCCTCGTCATAGATGTTGTCGGTCTGGTAAACACCGGCGAGTTCGTTCTCGACGGCGGGGATGGTGGTCTTGGCGCCCTTCTCGCGGTAGCCGATGTCGTAACCGGTGATCTCCGACTTGTAGGCGGCCCCGCTCGCTCCGCCGACATAGCGCGTCGAGGAGGTCGGCTTGCCCAGGGCGAGGGTGTCGAAGGTCCAGGCGGCGACCTGCTTGGCCGGGTCGACCGTCGTACCCTCGTAGGCCGCGGTGGTGCGGCCGAGCAGGTCGGTGACGGACGTCGCGCTCTTGCCGCGGGAGTCCGTGACGGTGACCAGGTTCTTGGTGTCGTCGTACGCCGTCGTTCCCGTACCCGAGTCCGGGTCGTTGGTCTTCACCGGGCGGCCCAGAAGGTCGTACTCGTACGTCCACTGGTTGCCCGCCGCGTCCTTGCGCCAGACCTCCTTGCCGTCCGGCGTGTAGCCGTACGTGGTCTCGTCGTACGCGCCGGTCGGGGTGTTGCCCTTGTACTGGCGCAGGGCGACGGTGTTGCCGCGGGCATCGGTGATCTTTGCGGAGGCGTAGCCACCGGCCGGCGGGGTCATGCGGACCTCATCGGCGCCGAGGTAGTCGGTGTGAGTGCGCCACTGTTCCACGCCGTGCGACTGGAAGATCGAGTCGGTGACCCGGCCCATGCCGTCGAACTTCTGGACGGTCTGCGAGGGGATCTTGCTGTCCGGTTCGACGCCGCCGTTGGGCAGAAAGAGCTGGCCGCTGGGCTGTGCCTTGTCGTCGTAGTAGGCGGCGCTCGTCTTGGTCTGCCGGCCCTGCGAGTCGAACAGCGCGTCGGTGATCATACGGCCGGTGGCGCCCGAGGGCGGGGTGGCCTGGGTCTGCCGGACCCGGCCGAGGCCGTCATAGATGGTGAAGTTCGAGGTGTAGAGCTTCAGACTGCCCATCAGCGCTTGGGTGAGAACCTGGGAGGGGGCGTTGGTGCCGTTGACCGAGTACGAGATCTTGCGAGTGGGCCGGTTCGGGTTCTTGGCACGGTTGTTGTCCGGGCTCCAGCTGGCGACGGCGCGACCGAGGGCGTCGAAGTCCTGCTCGCTGATCCGGCCGTTCTCGTCCTTGATCTTGAGCGGCGAGCCCCGGCCGACGTCGAGGGTGCTGACGGTCTGCCAGCCCAGCGGGTTGGTGTGGGTGACCTGCGTGGGCAGTTGCCCGGTGGCCGGGGAGTAGGCGGTCTTGGTCTCGGCGCCGGTCGGGTGGGTGGCGTCGGTGCGGGTCGGGTCGACGGTGCTGATGACCCGGCCGTACACGTCGAAGCTCACCCTGGCGGTGGCCCGGTAGACCGGCTGGCCCGCAGCGTCGTAGCGCTCCAGGACCTCGGTCGAGGTCTGTTCGGACTTGGCGCCGGACTGGCCGAACGGCAGACCGTCGAAGTACGCCCGGGTGTCCGCGACCGTGTTGTCCTTGGTCGCGGTCTGACCGCAGGCGCCCTTGAGGACCAGGGTGCGCGAGGCCAGCTGCGTCGGCGCGTTGCCGGGGCCGTTCGCGTACTCGAAGGAGGTGCAGAGCAGCTGCTCGGGGTGGGCCAGGTCACCGTTGTCGTAGACGGTGAGCGGACGGGCGAAGGGAGTCGAGTCGTACGTGGTGGAGCGCTCGCGGGTGCGCCAGCCGTTGGCGAGCTTGTCGCGGTTGGTCACCTTGAGGACGTTGACGGCCCGGGCGGTGATCGCCGGCATGCCGCCGGACTGGTTGCGAGTGGCGGTGACCGGACCGACCCACGGGTCGGAGACCACGGTGGAGAGGACTTCGCCGTTCTCGCCGTTGTAGGTGGCGGAGTCGCGGATGAAGCCGACCAGGGCGTTCTCGTCCTTGATCGTGCCGCCGTGCACGTCGGCCACCGTCACCTGGCGGGCGGTTCCGTTGGCGAGGACGTCGCCGTCCATGCCGCGCAGGAACGTGGCGACCGACTTGGTGCGCGGCGACTCGACGTCGCTTCCGCTGCCGGTGAGGGTGGTGACCGTCGCGTACCCGCGGAACTGGTCCCAGGTGCGGGTCTTGGAGTCGGCCATCTCGGAGTCGTTGCGGTGCCAGGCCGCGCCGCCGCCGTACACGTAGTTGGTGACGACTGCGGGCTGGCCGCCGGCGACCGAGTCCTCCTGGGTGACGGACTGCACGATGACCTTGTTGAACCAGTCGTTCACCGGATCCGGCGCGCTCTGCCCGGGCAGGTACCACTTGACCGGCATGCAGGCCATCGTGTTGCCGTCCTCGGACGCCGGCATCGTCCCGCCGGCCTCCCGCGAGCACTCGGCGGGCCGGTAGACGACGTTGATCAGACCGCCGGTCTCGGTGGTGATCTTCTGGATACGCGGACGGTTGTACGGCTCCACCGAGGCCGAGGTGCCGTCGACCGGCCCCTTGACGCGGTTGGCGATCTGCAGCGGCTGGAAGGACACCGCCGGCAGGGTGATCGGCGTGCGGTTGTTGCTGCCGGTGTGCTGAACGGAGTCCAGCCAGAGTGACGGCGAGGTGCCGTCGCCCGGGTCCTGGAAGGACTGGTTGAGGGTGAAGGAGTCGACCGCGCGGTACTTGGTGCCCTCCCAGACCTCGGTGTCGATCTTCGTGAGGCGCTTGGTGGTCCAGAAGGTCGGCGAGTAGACGGTGCAGTCGCCGGTCGCGTCGCAGTTCTGGTCGATCGGGGTGTCCGGCCAGCGCTTGGCGTTGGCCTTGGTCCGCTGGGACGGGTCGCAGGTGAAGTCCTTGTCCGGCAGGCAGCGCTCGGCGGTGCGGAACCACACCTGGGCGGCCGGGTTGGCCTTGCCCTTGGCGGCGATCTGGTCGGGCAGGCGCTGGCCGTAGCCCACCCAGGTTGGGTAGGCGGCGCGCTGGTACTGGACCCGGGGGCCGGTGCCGTTGTTCTGGCCGCCGCCCTGGACGTAGTAGTTCTGCTCCTGGTCGTACCGGTAGGTGATCAGGTTCTGGTGCGGGTCGACGACGTAGTCCAGCGACCACTGCCAGCCCATCTGGTTCCAGGAACCGGTGGCCGGGGAGCCGGTCTTCAGGCACGGGTCCTGGCCACCGGGCCAGTACACGGGAAGGGTGGAGACCGAGTTGCTGGCCTGGTCGGTGCCATCGCCGCCCGGCAGGTGGTTGGCGCCGAAGTAGTACTGGGTGCCGTCGACGGTGGTGATCCGCCAGGCCTCGCCGTTCCAGGCGCCGTTGTTCTGCGCGGTCAGCCGCTCGACCTTGGTGCCGTCCTCACCCTGGAGGTGCCAGTCGCAGGACGTGTCGTCCTTGACGAGCTGACCCGCGTGGCCCGCGAGCGAGAGCTGGAGCAGGTCACCGCCCCAGCACTGGTCGCCCGACTTGTCGATGCCGGCGTCCTTGCAGCCCTTGTAGCCGCGGACGATGGAACCCGGGTGCCACTCCCAGCCCTCACCGATCCAGGACGGCTGGGCGTTGGTGGAGGCGGTCTTACCGTCCACCGAGGAGGAGTCGTAGCCCAGCGAGACGTCGGGGGCCGGGCCCGCCAGGGCGGAGGGCAGTTCGACGGTGTAGCCGTAGGTGAAGTTGCCCGCGTTGGCACCGGCCTGCCAGGAGGCGGACGGCGTGATCGGCGAGGCGGTGAAGTCACCGCTGCTGCCCTTGGCGTCCGCCTCGACGGCGAGCGCCACCGCCGAGGAGGCTGCCGAGCTCTCGAAGGCGCCCGAGGCGAAGGACTTGGAGGCCTCGCCGGTCGGCTGCGGGACGTCGACCTCGGCGACCAGTCGGCCGGTGGAGGCGTCGCGGTGGGACGGCACCGGGGTGCGCGTCGTGCAGCCCGCGGCGCCAGGGGTGGTCAGCGCGCAACCGGGCAGCTGGACGATCCTGGCCCGGGAGGCCCAGTTGGCGCCGGCGTTCTTCGCCCAGGCCTGGACGTCGATCCCGACCTGGACCCGGCCCGCCTGGTGGCCCGCGCCGGTGTCGGTGAGGGCGACCAGGGCACCGTTCACTCCGGCGGCCTTCATCTGGCCCTGATCGGCCAGTTCGACCTGGAGCGTCGAGGGGGCGCCGTTCGCCGGGGCCGCCGACGCGGTCAGGGCGTCAGGCTTCGCGCCGGGGGCCGGGGCGATCCAGACCGGCAGCGAGCCGGCCTGGACCGGCTGCGAGGGCGCAGCCGTCGGCGCCGCCTCGGATGCGAACGGAGCCGGATCCGCCTTGGCGCCGGGACCGTCGAGGACGGCGGTGGCTCTGCCGGACGGTGGACTGGAATCGGCCGGTGGCGACCACTTCTTCCCGGGGTCGGGCTGGTACCCGGCGGCCTTGCCGTTCGCGCCCTTCACCGGGTGGGTCTCCGGCACCGGCGTGTTCGGCGGCACCCAGACCTTCGGTGGCGGGTCCGCGTGGGTGACCGCCTCGACGGAGGGGATCGTCACCACCGACATGCAGACGGCCAAGGCTGCCGCGACGGCCACGCGCAGACTGCGCGGACGGGTGAACACGCGGACACGACGAGACAACTGATCCCCCCACAGATCCCCGGAGCCCGAATCGGACCGACCGTGCCGGCCCAGGCCTCCGGCACCTTATGGGCACACGACCTATCCGGAACAGGAAGACTTCATGATCACGCAGTGTGAGGAACGTCACCCGGAGAGCAATGTGTCACCTCCCGCGACAACTCGGACACGGTGTCGACAAAACGCTTTGACAGCGAAGCAAATGTGAAGGCACCGTGCGGCTGACTTCTGCTCACATCACCTTTGACGACGGGGTCTTCATGTCAAGGTCGAAACCACCATTTCCTCCAACTCCCGGGCGGGGCACAAGAAGCCGGACATTCGGCGCGGCACTGCTGCCGCTCGCCTGTACGGCTGTCCTCTCCCTCGGCGCAGGCCTCCTGGCAGTGCCCGGCATCGCCGCGGCGGCTCCCGCCGACCGCGGCCACGGACCTGCCGACACCTCCTGGCCCGCGCATCCCGCGCCACCGGCCAAGGGGCAGCCCGGTGGTCGCTCGGCCCAGACCGAGGTGATTCGCACCGCGCAGGCGAAGGCGAAGAGCACCGGAAAGCCCGTCGTCGTCGATTCCCTGACCACGGGGAGCAGCCGGACCACCGCCAACCCGGACGGCACGGTGAGCAGCGAATCCTCGCCGGTGGCGGAGCGGGTCAAGAACGCCGACGGCACCTGGCGGGCCGTGGACGCGACCCTGCGGGCCAACGCCGACGGCACGGTCACGCCGACCGCCGTCCCGTCCGCTCTCACGTTCTCCGGTGGCGGCAGCGGCCCGCTGGCCACCATGGCGACGGCGGACGGCAGGAAACTGTCGATCAAGGCGCCGTTCGACCTGCCGAAGCCCGAACTCGCGGGCAGTAGCGCGCTCTACCGGTCCGTCCTGCCCGACGTCGACCTGGAGGTGAGTGCCACCGCCGCCGGCGGCTGGCGTCAGATCCTGATCGTCCGCACCGTCCAGGCCGCGGCCGACCCGAAGATCAAGAAGCTGCACCTCGACACCACCACGGACGGGCTGACCGTCAAGGCGGACGCCAACGGCAACCTGACCGCCGAGGACGCCACCGGCAAGGCCCGTTTCACCGCTCCGGCTCCGGTCATGTGGGACTCCACCCCCGCCGGCTCGCAGTCCAAGGCCACCGCGGCGCCCCCGGCCGACGGCGCTCCGGTCCCGGCCGGCTCCGACAGCAAGGCCCCCGGCCCCGGCGCCCGGACCGCGCCGATCACCACCACCGTCACCGGCAGTGGCATCGACCTGGTGCCGGACCCCTCGGCGCTCGGACAGGGCACCGGCCCCTGGTACATCGACCCGGGCTGGAACCCGACCGCCGACAACGGCACCCAGGCCTGGGCGCAGGTCCAGTCGGCCTACCCCACCACCCCGGAGTACAACGGCACCCAGTACGGCCAGGACAAGCCGGGAGCCGGCTACTGCGGCTACATCGACACCAGGAACCGCTGCGAGAGGGAAGGCAAGGAACGCGCCTACTTCCAGGTCGGCCTGGACCCGGTGTTCTGGGACTCCGCCGTGCTGAGCGCCAAGCTGTACGCCACCGTCGCGGAGTCCTCCAGCCCGTCGACACCCACGCCGATGGGCCTGTACTCGACCGGCTCGGGCAACAACAACCCGATCAACCAGTGGACCCGCTGGGAGGCCCAGCCCTGCCCTGAGCTCTCGAACTGCGCCAAGGTCGGCCTGAACTGGATCCAGGGGGCGGGCGGCAAGGAGTTCGACGTCCTCACCCAGATGACCCAGGCGGCGAGCGAACACTGGGGTGGTTGGACCTTCATGTTCGCCCCCGACGACGAGACCAACAAGTACTACCACCAGCGGTTCGCGAACAGCCCGCACATCGTCGTCACCTACGACTTCGCGCCCAACATCGGCAGCCCCGCCACCAGTCCGACCCCCGGGTTCGCTCGTGACGCCACCTACAACGCGTGCCAGACCCCCGGCACTGGCAACCCCTGGGACAACCCGGGCTGGGTCGGGATCAACACCGACATCAACCTGAGCGTCGACACCTGGTCGCGGACCGGTGAGCAGCTCTGGACGACGTTCAAGATCTGGGACGACGACAACGGCGGTTCCTCCGCCGTCTACTCGACGGACTGGGGAGCCAGTTCGGGCCGCAAGAACGTGAGCGTCGGCCCGCTGATCGACGGGCACCAGTACGGCTGGTACGCCGTCACCGACGACGGCACGCTCCACAGCGAGAACTCGCCGATGTGCTTCCTCCGCATCGACCGCACCCCGCCGACCGCGCGGGTCACCTCGACGGACTTCCCCGAGTCCGGCACCCTCGGCGGCCACCCGAAGCTCGTCGGCCAGGAGGGCGTCTTCACCCTGACCGGCGCCGACCCGGCTCCGGCCACCGGCGGCCGCTCCTCCGGCCTGGCCTGCGCCCGGTGGACCACGGACCCGGTCCAGGCCGCGGCCACCGGGTGGAACTGCACCGACGGCGGCAACATCGTCAAGATGAACGGCGACGGCAGCGTCCAGCTGACGTACACGCCGTGGCACTGGGGGACCAACTTCCTCTACCTGCAGACCCAGGACAACGCCGGCAACATGTCGCAGCCGGTCGCGTACACCTACTTCGTGCCGAGCAACCCCGCCGCCGGCGACCCCGTCATGGGCGACATCGACGGCGACCGCAAGGGCGACGTCCTCCTGCCGGACGGCACCGGCTCGCTGCGGCTGGTGGGCGCCAACGCCGACCCGTACGCGGCCCCGAACACCAAGCCGGCCTCCGCGCCCGGCGCGGCGGACAACCAGGACTGGAGCACGGCCCAGATCACCCACCGGGGTTCGTTCAGCGACCGGAACGTGGACGACCTCGTCGCACACGCTCCCGGCAGCCCCTTCCTCTCGCTCTACCCGAACGACGACATCGCCGGGCATCTCGACGGCCAGGCCGCGACGACGCTGGCCAAGAGCCGCTTCTGCATCCTGCCCGACGGCACGCCGATCGACTGCGCCGCCAACGGCAACGGCAGTGACTGGTCCGGCGTCACCCAGATCGCCGCATTCGGATCGCCCTACGGCGACACGCCGGACAAAGCGGGTACGACCCTCGCGGGTCTGCCCCGGTCCTCCCTGCTCTTCGTCGAGAAGAGCAGGTTGTGGCTCAACCTGTCGGACAACGTGAAGCACCTCGACGGACCGGCCATCCTCCTGTCCCAGGACCAGTCCTGGGACAGCTACGACCTGATCACCCCCGGCCCGACCAAGGGCACGAACGTCCCCACCGTCTGGGGCCGGGCCAAGGGTGACGGAACCGTCCACGCCTACCAGTTGCTCAAGGGCGGCGCCCCGGGGACCTTCGACGCCTCCGGCTTCTCGGTGCCCACCAAGGGCTGGCTGGCCAACGGCGTCGACGCCAGGCTCTACCCGAAGGTCGGCTCCAACGGCGACGTCACCGGTGACGGTGTGCCCGACCTCTGGGCCGTCGACACCACCAATCAGCTGGTCGCCTGGGCCGGTGTCGGCGCCAAGGCGCCCGACGCCAACAGCGGCGCGACGGTGACCGGCCTGGAGAAGAGCCCGGTCGCGCTCGGCAACCTCAACCACCCGGTCGGCAACTGGCTGGCGGCGCCCGACGGCGGCGACACCGTCGGCGACGGCCAGAAGCGTGCCAACGGTACGGCCTCCGGCGTCAGTTGGGTCGGGGACGCGGTGGACGGCCGCGCGGTCACCGTGGGCGCCTTCAGCCCCGGTGCGGGCTCGAACATCACCATGTCGGGCCCGGTGGTCGACACCCGGAAGAGCTTCACGCTCTCCACCTGGGCCAAGGCGGGTCCGGGCGGTGGCGTGGTCGCCAGCCAGGGGACCGTCCACGGGAGCAACTTCCTGCTCTACACGGACGGCCCTGGACGGAACTGGAACTTCGCCCTGGCGTACGCGGACGACGACAACTGGTCGTACCACTACACGGAGATCGTGAACGCCGCCGCCCAGACCCGGCTGGGCGTCTGGACCCGGCTGACCGCCTCCTACAACGCGGACACCGGCCTGATGGCGCTGTACGTGGACGGCGTGCTCGCGGGCACCAGGGTCCACTGGGCGAGCAGCAGCCCGCCGTCCTCGGGGCCGTTCGCACTCGGCCGCTACAAGTACCAGTCCAAGCAGAGCGCGAGCTTCGACGGCAGCATCAGCAGCACCGCCGTCTACCCGTTCGCGGTGGCGCCCGCCGCTCCGGGCGCCACCGGCGTCGTCCGCTCGGCCGTCAACGGCGACATGTGCGTCGACGACGCCGGCGCGGGTACCGCCAACGGCACCGCGATCCAGCTCTACGGCTGCCACGGGAACCCGTCGCAGCAGGTGTCGCTCGGCAACGACGGCACCCTGCGCGTGCTGGGCGGGTGCATCGCCCCGGTGAACGCCGGCACCGGCAACGGCACGCCGCTGGAGTACCGCACCTGCGACGGCACGGCGGCGCAGAAGTGGGTGCCGCTCGCGAACAACGCGCTGTACCACCCGGCTTCCGGCCGCTGCCTGACCCTGCCGCAGTGGCAGGCGGTCAACGGCGCGCGGCTGGACCTGTGGGACTGCGCGTACGAGGCGAACCAGCAGTGGAGCGTCCCGACCCTGCGGACGGCTGTGCTGCCCGCTCCGCCGCGCTCCTGACGTCCATGTCCTGAGCTGGGAGTCGAGGGCCCGCTCCGCTGATCGGCGGAGCGGGCCCTTTCGCGTCGTCAGAGGAGGTCAGGCGGACTGTCGGAGGAGGTCAGGAGGGGATTCGGGGGAGGTTCGGGGAAGGGCCGGGGAGGGGTTCGCGGAGCGGTCGAGGAGGGGATGAATCGGGGCAAGGACGGCATAGCCGTCGACGACGTTGACACCGGGTTGGGTAGCTGGTGGGGTGGCGGCGATGTGGTTCCGGCCTGGCGAGGAGGCTCCTGTGCAATCCCGAGTGTCCGTCGCGGCCGGGCGGCGGTTGCGGTCGCAGTTGGAGCAGAGTCCGGCGTTGCGGGAGGTGCTGCAGCACCCCGCGGCGCTGGTCGCGCGGCGGGCGACGGCGCGGACGTGCCGTCAGCTGGCGCCCCGGACGGCGGACCGGCTGATCGCCGATCTCAAGGGGACGGAACCGCTGTTGGCGTCGGTGCGGGCGGAGCGGGCCTCGGGCCGGCCCGGGCGGCGGGCGATGCAGATCGCGGCCGGGGTCGCGGCGGCGGCCGTGTTCGGCGGGCTGCTGGCCGGGCCGCTGCCGACGGCGTACGCGGCGGCGCCCGGGCCCGACGTGGTGAGCACCGCGCCGCAGACGCCGCTGGGGAGCGTGACCGACCCCCGGGTGTTCCCGCGGCCGCAGGAGCAGACCGTGGCGGGCAAGCCGGTCGTGGTGCCCGCCGAGGTGGCGCTGGTGGCCTCGCCCAAGGCGGACATCGGCGCGGTACTGGCCGTCCGTGAGGTGCTGGCCGTCGCCGGGGCCACCGAGGTGTCGCCGCAGGCCGACGGCGGGACGCCGGCGGCCGGCTCGCTGGTGGTGTACGTCGGCGGCCCGTCCGAGGGCGCCGACGGCGAGGTGGACCGGGTGCTGCGGCAGCTGGCCGCCGCGGCCGGCGGCAAGGACGGCAGCGCGCCGTCGACCGCGAACCTGCCGACCGGCGGCTACGTGCTGTCGGCCGGTCAGCTGCCCGCCCAGGGCGGCGGCACCTACGGCGCCGTGGTGCTGGCCGGCGCGGACACCACCGGCACCTTCTACGCCGCGCAGAGCCTGCGTCAGCTGCTCGCCGCCGTACCCGTCGGGCAGGGGCAGGCGGCCGGCGCGAACGGCCTCGGCCTGCCCGGGATCACCCTGCGGGACTGGCCGACCGGCGCGCCGGTGCGCGGCACCGCCGAGGCGTTCTACGGCACCCCGTGGACCGCGCAGCAGCGGCTGGAGCAGGTCGACTTCCTCGGCCGCTCCAAGCAGAACTTCTACCTCTACGCCCCCGGTGACGACCCGTACCGGCTCTCCCGCTGGCGCAACGCCTACCCGGCCGCGCAAGCCGACGAGCTGCGCGAACTCGCCGACCGGGCCCGGCGCAACCACGTCACCCTCGGCTACGCGATCGACCCGGGGCAGTCCCTCTGCTTCAGCTCCGGCAAGGACACCGACGCGCTGGTCGCCAAGCTGGACGGGCTGCGCAAGCTCGGCTTCACCGCCTTCCAGCTGCAGTTCCTCGACGTCAGCTACGACGAGTGGCACTGCGACGACGACCGCGACGAGTACGGCACCGGCCCGGCCGCGGCCGCCAAGGCGCAGGCCGCGCTGGTGAAGAAGGTGCAGGACCGGCTGATCGCCAGGAACCCGGGCCTGGCCCCGCTGTCCGTCGTCCCCACCGAGTACCACCAGCAGGGCGCCACCCCGTACCGCAAGGCGCTGGCCGCGGCGCTGCCGCAGGGCGTACAGGTGGCCTGGAGCGGGGTCGGCGTGATCCCGGAGAAGATCACCACCGCCCAGGCCTCCGACACCGCCGACCTGTACGGGCACCCGCTGGTCACCATGGACAACTACCCGGTCAACGACGCCACCCCGGACCGGCTCTTCCTCGGCGCCTACACCGGGCGCGACCCGGGCGTGGCCACCCGCTCCGCGGTGATGCTGACCGGCGCCATGCAGCAGCCGGTGGCCTCCCGGATAGCGATCGCCACGGCCGGCGACTTCGCCTGGAACCCGACCGGCTACAAGCCCGACGAGTCCTGGCAGGCCGCCGTCCGCTCGCTCGCCGGGCCGACCGGCGCCGCCGCGACACCCGCCGGGACCGCCCTGCCCGCCGTCACCGCGCTGGCCGGCAACAGCACCTCCTCACCGCTGTCCAAGCAGGAGTCCGGCTACCTGACCCCGCTGCTCGACCGCTTCTGGGCCGCCGCCGAACCCACCTCCGGCACCGCCCCCGACCTCACCAGGCTGATAGAGGCCGCCGCGCCGCTGCGCGACGCCTTCGCCGCGATGGCCACCGCCCAGCAGACCCTCGCCGGCACCCCGGCCACCGCCCAGCTGGCCGGCGAGGCCGCGCCCTGGCTCGGCCCGCTGCGCGACTACGGGCTCGCCGGGCAGGCCGCGCTGAACATGCTGCTGGCCCAGCACGGCGGCGACGGCGCGGCCGCCTGGAAGGCCCGGGTGGAGCTCAACCGGCTGCGCGAGCAGCTCGACCGGGCCCCGGCCACCATCGGCGCCGGCGTGCTCGGCCCGTTCCTGGAGCGCGCCGTCCGCGCCGCCGACAACTGGGCCGGCGTGGTCAGCGGCGGCGTCACCGCGACCACCACCATGGGCACCGCGCAGGACCACCTGCCCGCGCTGATGACCGACGGCGTGGCCGACACCTTCTACTGGAGCTCCGCTCCCCCGCAGCCCGGCGACGCGGTCGGCCTCGACCTCGGCGCCGGCCGCCCGGTCAGCGGCGTCACCGTCCTGATGGGCGGCTGGGGCAACGGCGCGGACGCCCGCACCGCCGTGGACGACTACATCCGCGACGGCGTGCTCGAGTACTCCACCGGCGAAGGCGGCTGGAAGCAGCTCGCCGTGGTCAGGAACCAGAAGACGGTCAGCGCCCAGCTCCCGCCCGGCACCGTCGTCCGGGCCGTACGGCTGCGGGCCACCTCGGCGCAGAAGACCGCCGTCGCCGTCCGCGAGTTCACCGTCACCGCCCCGGACGAGGCCCCGACCAGCGTCACCGGCGGGCCGGACGCGCTGCCCGGCTCCTCCGCCGCCGCCGTCCTCGACGGCAACCCGGACACCGCGTACCGGGCCGCCAAGGCGCCCACCGCGCAGGACGAGCCGCTGACCGTCGAGCTCGGCACCGCCCGCCCGCTGGACCGGCTCACCGTACTGACCGACCCGGGCGTGCGCGCCACCGCCACCGTCGCGGTGCGGCGCGCCGACGGCACCTGGACGGACATCGGCACCGTGCAGCCCGGCTACAACGAGCTGCCGGCCGGCGGCCAGATCGCCGACGCGTTCCGGATGACCTGGAAGCCCGGCGGCGACCCGCCGGTCGTCAACCAGGTCATCCCCTGGTACGCGGACGCCCCGGCGGCCCGGCTGAGCCTGTCCGACCCCGCCCTGGACGTGGTCACCGGCGCGGCCGCCCCCGCCCAGACCCGGGCCACCGTGGAGGCCGGCCGCCCCGAGGGCACCACCGGCGAGCTGCGCACCGAGGTGCCGGCCGCCGCCAAGGGCCTCACCGCGACCCCGTCCGGCCCGGTCACCGTGCCGCGCGGCGGCCGGGTCGGGGTGCCGCTGCAGGTCAGCGCCGCACCGGACACGCCGTCCGGGACGTACCAGGTGCCGGTGCAGTTCGTGGCCGGGACGACCACCGTCCGGCAGGTGCTCCAGGTGCACGTGGTGCCGCCGACCGGCGGTGCGGACCTGGCGCTCGCCGCCAAGGCCACCTCCTCGGGCGACGAGACGGCGAACTACCCGGCCTCGGCCGTCACCGACGGCGACCCGAAGAGCCGCTGGTCCTCGCCGGCCAAGGACGACGCGTGGGTGCGGCTGGAGCTGCCGCAGGCGACCCGGCTGGGCGCGGCGGTCCTGCACTGGCAGGCCGCGTACGCCAGCTCGTACCGGATCCAGGTCTCGGCGGACGGGAACTCCTGGACCGACGCGGCGACCGTGGACAACGGCAAGGGCGGCGACGAGACGGTGCGCTTCGACGCGCCGGGGGTCCGCTTCGTCCGGGTCCAGGGCGTGGCGCGGGCCACCAAGTACGGCTACTCGCTGTGGGGGGTCGAGCTCTACGCGGTGACCCCGCCGGCCCAGCCCCAGCCCCCGGCCGGGCAGCCCGCCCAGCCCGGCCAGCCCGCGCAGCCCGCACAGCCGGGCGGGGCACCGGGCACCTCCACGGCTCCCCCGGCGGCGCCGCCGAAGCCGTGACCGGGGCGGGTAGCGGGTAGCGGGTAGCGGCAACCGTACGCGGAGCCCGGCGAGCCGAAGGGGCGCGCCGGTGCCGAAAGGGAGAAGCGAGGAGGCCCTGAGGAACGAGGGGCCTTGGAGCGCCGACCGTCGGCGCCGGGTTCGAGCGCCCCGGAGGCGAGCCGGGCCAAAAAAGGGGGGCCAAAGCGGCGGGCCGCCGGCTCCCCGGTGCGGGGGGCTCGGCGGCCCATGAGGCGCGTACCGACGGTGTGACGGGCGGGCCCTTTGTGTCGCTTCGGTCAGGCGGAGAGCGGTTCGGGCTGCTCGCCGCGGCGGACGGGGGCGGGGTGGGCGCTGTGCGCCCGGCCGATCGGGACCGAGTGACCGGCCTCGGTATGGTCGTGGTGCTCGTACTCGCCCCACTGCGCGGCTCGCAGCTGGTCGGCACCGCCGTACGGCTCCAGGTAGGGGCGCCAGCGCGGGTCCTTGATGCCGGTGCCGATGATCCGCCAGGCGAGGCCGCTCGGCGGTGCGGGTGGCCGTTTCATCCGCCACCCCAGTTCGGTGAGGTGGCGGTCGGCCTTGGTGTGGTTGCAGCGGCGGCAGGCTGCCACCACGTTGTCCCACCGGTGCTGGCCGCCCCGGCTTCGCGGGATGACGTGGTCGACGCTGGTGGCGGCGGCCCCGCAGTAGACGCAACGGCCGTGGTCGCGGGCGAACAGCGCCCGGCGGGTGAGCGGGACGGGCCCGCAGAACGGGACCCGGACGAAGCGGGTCAGGCGGACGACGGACGGCGCCGGAAGGGCGCTGGTGGCGCTGTGCAGAGTGACTCCCGAGTCCTCCAGGCTGACCGCCTTGTGGTTGAGGACCAGGATGAGTGCGCGGCGCATCGATACGACGCCGAGTGGCTCGTAGGACGCGTTGAGGACCAGGACATGCGGCACGGATGCCTCCTTGGACGCCTGCGGCGCGTGGCTCGCGCCGGGACGAGCGGTTGGATCGCACAACGAGTGCGCGATCTCCCCCAGTGTCGCCTTACGCCTTTGTACGGCGCCACCACTCCTGTGTAACGGACCTGACGTGAACTCCGGGTGTGGTCTCTGTCATAACCGGTATGCCCGGGGGACGGTCGGGTTGCACCCGGGTGCCCTCCGGGTACCGTCCGGTGGCCCTCCCGGGGGACGGATCGGCCGGTCGGAGCAGTGCGGGGGCGGGGAGCGGCGGGATCCGGGGCGGGGTTCGGGGGGAGCGCACCGGAGCGTTGACGGGGCGTCCGGGCTGTTCCGTACGCCCTGCGCCGGCCTCCGCCGGCGTCCGGCGGCTTGCGGCGGCCCCGCGCGGGGCCTCGGACGATCTTCGGCGTGTCCGGCCGGGTGTCCGGTGCCGGATAGGCTAAGGCGCACGGTCCGCGGGCCGCTTGCCGGCGGTGCGGGCCCGACACGCTCCCTGCAAGGAAGGTCCGCACGTGTTCAGCTCCGGAGCCACCGGTCTGTCCGACGCGTCCTCGACGCCCTCCGCTCCGACGCCGGCCCCCAGCCCCACCGCGCAGCTGCCGAACCTGGACCTGAGAATCCCGACCAGCGCGCAGGAGGTCTCGGACACCACCAAGCAGGCCGCGAGCTGGTTCGACACCCACTGGCAGGGCTGGCTGGCCTCGGGGCTGCGGATCGTCTTCATCGTGGTGCTGGCGCTGGTGCTGCGGGCCGTGGTGCGCAAGCTGATCTCCCAGCTGATAGGGCGTATGGCGCGCACCGCCGAGCACCAGGAGGAGAGCCGGCTGGGCGGGCTGCTGGCCAACACCGGGGTGGTGAACCCGGAGCGGCGCCAGCAGCGCTCGGAGGCGATCGGTTCGGTGCTGCGCAGCGTGGCCTCGTTCTCGATCCTGGGCACGGCGGCGCTGATGGTGCTGTCCGCGCTGGGGGTGAACCTGGCGCCGCTGCTGGCGAGCGCCGGTGTGGCCGGTGTGGCGATCGGTTTCGGCGCCCGCAACCTGGTCACGGACTTCCTCTCCGGGGTCTTCATGATCATGGAGGACCAGTACGGCGTCGGCGACGAGATCGACACCGGGGTGGCCACCGGCACGGTCCTGGAGGTCGGCCTCCGGGTGACCAAGCTGCGCGGGGCGAACGGCGAGATCTGGTACATCCGCAACGGCGAGGTGAAGCGGATCGCCAACATGAGCCAGGGCTGGTCGACCGCCTCGGTGGACGTCCAGATCGGCTACAAGGAGGACCTGCTGCGGGCCGAGGACCTGATCCTGCAGACCGCCGAGGAGCTGGCCAAGGAGGCTCCGTACGACGAGCTGGTCTGGGCGCCGGTGTCGATCCTGGGCGTGGAGTCCGTCGCGGCGGACTCGGTGATGGTGCGGATCGAGGCCAGGACCGCGCCGGGCAAGTCGGCGGTGGTCTCCCGGGCACTGCGGCAGCGGCTGAAGATCGCCTTCGACCGGGCCGGGATCAAGGTCAAGGAGGAGGCCCTGACGGCCGCCGGCGCGGCGGCGGCGGCGAGCGCGGCGACCGGCGTGGTGATCGCACCGGTGCCCGCCCCCGCGGCCGAGCAGGCGGCCCCCTCCGCACTCGCCGACCCGAACTCGGCCCGCTTCAAGGCCACCGAGCCGATCCCCGCCCCGAAGCCGGAACCGTAGGCCCCGCCCGTACCCCGGTGGCTCTCAGGGGCAGCCACAGAACGGGGCGGGCCCGCCGCCGGCGGTTGCGGGCGGCCGGGGTCCGGGTTGATCAATAGGTAGCGGGACCGCTCCACCGGCGCGGCACCGCGCTGCCTGCCGCCGATGCGTCGGCCTGGCCGATCAGCAATGTGGCCCGGTCGAGGGCGGCCTGGGTGGACTCGATCAGCCCGGCGTCGCCCTTGGCGATCCGCAGCCGCAGCGCTTCTTGGAAGTGGGCCTGGGCATCCACGAGGTCACCGCGCTCCATCAGGTGCTTTCCGGTGTGCTGAAGCGCGAAGTCGACAAGTTCCGGGTGCCGGCTTCGCGCGGTGTTCAGCGCACTGCGGTAGAGCGCGTCCGCCGTCTGCGCGTCACCGGCGTAGCGGTGCGCGTCACCGAGGTTGAGCCCGGTGGCGACG
The DNA here is from genome assembly GCF_014656195.1 of Kitasatospora xanthocidica. Taxonomy (GTDB): domain Bacteria; phylum Actinomycetota; class Actinomycetes; order Streptomycetales; family Streptomycetaceae; genus Kitasatospora; species Kitasatospora xanthocidica. Next base: position 272,407 of record NZ_BNBY01000007.1, read on the forward strand.
ACGGCCCGGGTGTTGCCGATCGCCGCGGCCAGGTCGAGCGACTGCCGGAGGAACGCACGGGCCTCTTCGTGGTGGCCCAGGCACATCCGGCCGATACCGATCCACCTGGTCAGGACCCGAGCGCGAGCGGGGTCGCTCTCCTCGGGCAGAGCCCGCAGTTCCTCGTGGAGTCGGCCGACGGCGGTGGTCAGCTCGTCCCGGTCGCTGGGGACCATCCGCAGGTTGTCGTCGTGAGTGATGAGGTGCCCAAGCACGTGACTCTCCGTCGTCCGGTTCTGCTCAGCGTGGCACTACAGCTGGTCGGTCTGGCGTGCGACGACCGCTTGCTCCTTCGAGGGCACCCGGCTTACGCGCAGGAAGTCGGTCTGGCCGACTTCCTGCGCAGAGGGCCGGAAGTCGGCCGTCGCCGCTTCGGCCATGCCGAAGCGGCGACGGGATCCCCAGCGTGCCGAGGGGCGACATTTGTCCCTGCCGCGGTTGACGTCCGAACACGGAGCCCTGGTACTGCGGAAGGGGTCTGAAGCGCTGGGGTATGAGCTGCACGTGCCCGGGTCGACCTGCTGATGCTTTTGTCGCGGCCCCCCTCGGCGTGCCAAGGGGGGCCGCTGTCGATCGGGACTTCTGCTGCCCTCTCGACGGGAGAGGCCGACACCCTTCTTCCCCCTTCTCACTTCTCTCGCGATCGAGTTCCTTCCTTGGGGGCCGGGGTTGGGGCTGGGTGGTAACGCTTCGGCATCCTCCGGGGGACCGGGCATTGACACCCCGCTGACGCGGCCCTTACGGTCCTACCCAAGCGACTGGAAAGTTTCCTAACAGTTCTCCGGGGCGAGCCGAACGAGGAGGATTCCGGGCATGACCAAGAGCACCGCCAAGGCCCCCCTCGCCGGTACCCCCAGCCTGCTGCGGGCCATCAACGACCGTGCCGCCCTCGAGCTGCTGCTGGAGAACGGCCCGCTCTCGCGTACTCAGATCGGGACCCTGACCGGGCTCTCCAAGCCCACCGCCTCCCAGCTGCTGGCCCGGCTGGAGGCGGGCGGGCTGGTGCTGCCGGTCGGGACCACGGCGGGCGGGCCGGGGCCCAACGCGCAGCTGTACCAGGTGAATCCGGCCGCCGGGTACGTCGCCGGGCTGGACGTCACCAACCACGGGATCCGGGTCGCGGTCGCCGACATCACCGGCACCACGCTGGCCGAGCACACCGTCACCACCAAGGGCGTGCCGGCCGCCGGGACGGTCCCGAAGGTCGCCGCGGCGGTCGCCGCGACGGTCCGGGCCGCCGGGCTCGCCGAGGGCAGCCTGCGTACCGTCGTGATCGGCCTGGGCGGCGCCCCGGACCCGGTCACCGGCAAGCTTCGCTACGCCTCCCACCTGCCCGGATGGCACTCGCCGCGGCTGGTCGAGGAGTTGTCCGAGGCGATCGGCGCGCCGGTGTCGATCGAGAACGACGTGAACCTGGCCGCCGTCGCCGAGCAGGCCTCCGGTGCGGCGGCCGGCTGCGAGGACTTCGTCCTGCTCTGGGCCGAGGCGGGTGTCGGCGCGGCGATCGTCATCGCCGGGCGGCTGCACCGGGGCTTCACCGGCGGCGCCGGGGAGGTCGGCTACATGCCGGTGCCCGACTCGCCCGTCGAGTGGGACCCACGGCGCCGCAACTTCGGCGGCTTCCAGGCGCTGGTCGGCGCGCCCGCGGTCCGGGCGCTGGCCCGGGAGCACGGGCTCGGCGCGCCGACCGCCGAGGAGTCCGTCGCCAAGGCCCTGGCGACCCCGGGGGCCGGGGACGCGTTCCTCGCCGAGCTGGCCGGGCGGCTCGCCGTCGGCCTGACCGTGATCGTCTCGGTCGTCGACCCCCAGCTGGTGGTCCTCTCCGGCGCGGTGCCCAGCGCGGGCGGCGAACGCCTGCGCGCGCTCGTCGAGGACGAACTGGCCAAGCTCTCCATCGCCCGCCCGGAGGTGCGGAGCAGCGCCCTGCCCGGCTCACCGGTCCTGCTGGGCGCCCTGCAGCGCGCCCTGGCGGACGCCCGCGAGGCGGTCTTCTCCACCCACTGACGCTCTCTCCACCCACCCGCGCTCCCGCCCCCCGACGCTCCCCGCACCCACCTCTCCCCTACCCCCGAACGCGGGACCCGAGGCAACGACGCCTGCCCGCGCACCACCAGGAGGACCACGAAGTGCTCGCCACCACCTCCCGCAGAGGCCGCCGCACGATCGTCGCCGTCGCCGGCAGCGCCGTCCTGGCCCTGCTCGCCACCGCCTGCACCGGTTCCAGCGACTCGGGCGGAAACGACGACTCGGCCAGCGGCAAGGACGTCACCATCACCTTCTGGCACGGGTGGAACCAGGACAACGAGACCAAGGCGATCGACGCCAACATCGCGGCCTTCGAGAAGGCCCACCCCAACATCCACGTCAAGACCGTGGGCAACATCGCCGACGACAAGCTCAACCAGGCCCTGCGGGCCGGCGGTGACGACGCGCCCGACGTGGTGTCCTCCTTCACCACCAACAACGTCGGCATGTTCTGTTCGACCAAGGCCTTCGTCGACCTCAAGCCGCTGCTCCAGAAGAGCGGCATCGACCCGGCGAAGACCTTCCCGGCCGCGATGCTCAACTACACGCAGTTCCAGGGCAACCAGTGCTCGCTGCCGCTGCTCGGCGACGCGTACGGCCTGTACTACAACAAGAAGGCCTTCGCCGAGGCGGGCATCGCCAACCCGCCCAAGACCTTCAGCGAGTTCGCCGCGGACGCCGCCCTTCTGACCAAGGCCGACGGCGACTCGTACAAGCAGCTCGGCTTCATGCCGCTGTACCACGGCTACGAGTCCACCACCGAGCACTACCTCGGCCAGTACGGCCCCACCTACTTCGGCCCCGACGGCAAGTCCAACCTCGCCACCGACCCGAAGGTCGCCGCGATGCTCAAGTGGCAGAAGGGCCTGGTCGACCAGCTCGGCGGCTACGACAAGCTGGAGAAGTTCCGCTCGACCTTCGGCGAGGAGTTCAGCGCCAAGAACCCCTTCCACACCGGCCAGGTGGCGATGGCCCTGGACGGCGAGTGGCGCACCGCCTCGCTCGCCGAGAACAAGCCCGGCTTCGAGTGGGCCACCGCCGCCTTCCCGGTGCCGGACGACCAGGCCGACACCTACGGCCGCGGCTACCAGACCGGCACCATCGTCGGCATCGCCAGCACCAGCAAGAAGCAGGCCGCGGCCTGGGAGCTGGTCAAGTACCTGACCACGGACACCGACGCGGTCGTCGACTTCGCCAACGCGATCCACAACGTGCCCAGCACCTTCGAGGCGCTCAACTCTCCGAAGCTGGTCAGCGACGACAACTTCAAGACCTTCCTGAACGTCGCCAAGAACGCCAACTCCGGCACCACCCCGGCGGCCGTCAACGGCAGCGGCTACATCGTCTCCCTGCAGAACCTGGGCTACGACTACGAGTCCGGCAAGCAGACCGACCTCCAGGCCGGTCTGGCCGCCACGGCCAAGCAGATCGACACCGACATCGCCCAGGCCAAGTAAGGGCCGGCGACGGCCCACGGAGTTCCCATGTCACTCGCGTTCGGCACCCGCAAGGGGAACGGCGGCAAGGCCGGCGCCGGACCGTCCGCCCCGGCGGCGCCCTCCACGCAGCACCTGCTGCGCCGGAAGCGCCGCCGGGAGGCGGCCCGCACCCTCGCCTTCCTCTCCCCCTGGCTGATCGGGTTCAGCGTCTTCTTCGCCTACCCGCTCGTCTCCACCGCCTACTTCTCCTTCACCAGCTACAACGGCTTCGGCCAGCCCAGCTTCACCGGCCTGAAGAACTGGGACTACGTCTTCAACCACCTGCCGACCTTCTGGCAGGGCCTGCGCAACACCCTGTGGCTGGTCGTCGTCATGGTGAGCCTGCGGGTGGCCTTCGGGCTCGGCGTCGGGATGCTCATCACGAAGGTCAAGACCGGTGCCGGCTTCTTCCGCACCGCCTTCTACCTGCCGTACCTGGCCCCGCCGGTGGCCGCGACGGTGGCCTTCGCCTTCCTGTTCAACCCCGGCACCGGCCCGGTCAACCACCTGCTCGGCGAGCTCGGCCTGCCGCAGCCGGGCTGGTTCGCCTCCCCGGACTGGTCCAAGCCGGCGCTGACCCTGCTCGCCATGTGGGGCGTCGGCGATCTGATGGTCATCTTCATGGCCTCGCTGCTGGACGTTCCCAAGGAGCAGTACGAGGCGGCCGAACTGGACGGCGCCGGACCGTTCCAGCGGTTCCGGTACGTCACGCTGCCGAACATCTCGCCGATCATCATGTTCGCGGTGGTCACCGGGGTGATCCAGACCATGCAGTACTACACCCAGGCGATCGTCGCCGGGAAGGTCGCCGGCGGCATCGCGGGCAACTCCGGCCAGCAGTTCGAGCCGGGCTTCCCGAACGGCTCCACCTGGACCCTGCCGCAGATGGTCTACAACCTCGGCTTCCAGCGCTTCAACTACGGCGCGGCCTGCGTCGTCGCCCTGGTGCTGTTCGCCATCTCCATGGCCGTCACCTCGATCCTGCTCCGCCGCAAGTCCGGCTTCATGGCGAGCGACGACTAGCGGGCCAGTGAGGACCTGATCATGACTCTCAGCAACACGCTCACCGGGGCACCGTCCCCGACCGGCTCCACCCGGCCGGCCCGCCCGGCCCGCCCCGGCGGCCCCGCCGCCCGGGCCGCCCGGCGCCGCGCCCTGCTCAACTGGGTGGCCGTCCACTCGCTGGCCGTCACCGCGGCGCTGTTCTTCCTGCTGCCCTTCGTCTTCGTCTTCCTCACCTCGGTGATGACCGACCAGCAGGCGCTCACCACCGACTACTGGCCGGCCACCTGGCAGTGGGGCAACTACAGCAAGGTCTGGGACACCCCCGGCTTCCTCACCTGGTGGCGCAACACCCTGCTCTACGCCGGGCTCGGCACCCTGCTGACCGTCGTCTCCAGCCTGCCGGTGGCCTACGCGCTCGCCAAGTTCCGCTTCCGCGGCCGCAACCTGGCCCTGACGGCGGTCATCGCGATGATGATGCTGCCGCCGCAGGTCACCGTCATCCCGATGTACCTGTTCTGGGCCAAGCAGATGGGCATGGGCGGCTCGCTCTGGCCGCTGATCATCCCGATGGCCTTCGGCGACGCGTTCTCCATCTTCCTGCTGCGCCAGTTCCTGCTGACCATCCCCAAGGAGTACCTGGAGGCCGCCCGGATCGACGGCTGCGGCGACCTGCGCACCCTGCTGCGGGTGGTCCTGCCGATGGCCAAGCCGGCCGTCGCGGCGGTCGCGCTGTTCCAGTTCTTCTACTGCTGGAACGACTACTTCGGCCCGCAGATCTACGCCAGCAGCAACCCCGGGGCCTGGACCCTCAGTTACGGCCTGGAGTCGTTCAAGGCCGCCCACCACACCAACTGGAACCTCACCATGGCCGCCACCCTGCTGGTGATGGCGCCGGTGATCGTCCTCTTCTTCTTCGCTCAGAAGGCCTTCATCGAAGGCGTGACACTGACAGGGGTCAAGGGCTGATGTCCGCACCGAAGACGTCCGGAGCCGCCATGCTCAAGCTGGCCATCGTCGGCGGCGGGTCGACGTACACCCCGGAGCTGATCGACGGCTTCGCCCGGCTGCGCGACACCCTGCCGGTCGGCGAACTGGTGCTGATCGACCCGGCCGCCGACCGGCTGGAGCTGATCGGCGGGCTCGCCCGGCGGATCTTCGCCAAGCAGGGGCACCCCGCGACCGTCACCGTCACCACCGACCTGACCGCGGGCGTCGCCGACGCCGACGCCGTCCTGCTGCAGCTGCGCGTCGGCGGGCAGGCGGCGCGCGACCAGGACGAGACCTGGCCGCTGGAGTGCGGCTGCGTCGGGCAGGAGACCACCGGCGCCGGCGGGCTCGCCAAGGCGCTGCGCACCGTCCCGGTGGTGCTGGACATCGCCGAGCGGGTGCGCCGGGCCAACCCGGACGCCTGGATCGTCGACTTCACCAACCCGGTCGGCATCGTCACCCGGGCCCTGCAGAGCGCCGGCCACAAGGCCGTCGGGCTGTGCAACGTCGCCATCGGCTTCCAGCGCAAGTTCGCCGGGCACCTCGGCGTGGACCCGGAGCTGATCCGCCTCGACCACGTCGGGCTCAACCACCTGACCTGGGAGCGCGGGGTGACCCTGCTGGACGGGCCGGGCTCCACGAGCGGGCGGGAGGTGCTGCCGGAGCTGCTCGGCGGCTTCGGCAAGGAGATCGCCGAGGACCTGCACCTGCCGCGGGCCGTCATCGAGCGGCTCGGCGTCGTGCCCTCCTACTACCTGCGGTACTTCTACCAGCACGACGCGGTCGTCGCCGAGCTCCGGGAGCAGGGCTCGCGGGCCGCGAAGGTCGCCGAGATCGAGCGGCGGCTGCTGGAGCTGTACGCCGACCCGGCCCTCGACACCAAGCCCGCACTGCTCGGCGAGCGCGGCGGCGCCTTCTACTCGGAGGCCGCCGTCCAGCTCATCGCCGCGCTGCTCGGCACCGGCGGCGCGACCTCCGTCCAGGTCGTCAACACCCGCAACGACGGCGTGCTGCCCTTCCTGCCGGACGACGCCGTCATCGAGGTGCCGGCCGAGGTCGACGCGGCGGGCGTGCGCCCGCTGCCGCAGCGCCCCCTGGAGCCGCTGTACGCGGGCCTCGTCGCCGCCGTCACCGCGTACGAGCACCTCGCCCTCGACGCCGCCCTGCACGGCGGACGCGACCGGGTCTTCGACGCGCTGCTCGCCCACCCGCTGGTCGGCCAGATCGACCTCGCCGACCGGCTCACGGACCGGCTGCTCGCCCACAACCGCGAGCACCTCGCCTGGGCCTGACCCGGCCCGCGGTGCCCGGCCCGCCGGCCCCACGGGGCGCGGGCCGGGCACCGCGAGGAGACCTCCACCCCCGGCCGGGGAACTCCCGGCAGGGCACCACCCGTTCGGACACCACGACCGGGCACCCCGGCCGCCACCGACGGCCGGGCCACGTACGAGCCGCGGGGACCTGATGACCCACCAGCCCGACCCACTCCTGCCCGACCCGCTCCTGCCCGCCCCACTCCTGCCGGGCGTTCTCGCCATCGACGCGGGCAACTCCAAGACCGACGTCGCCCTGATCGGCGCCGACGGCACCGTCCTCGGCAGCGCCCGCGGCGGCGGCTTCGAACCCCAGAAGATCGGCGGCGCGGCGGCCGTCGCCGGCCTCGCCCCGCTGGTCGCGCAGGCCGCCGCCGAGGCCGGCCACCCCACCTGGCAGGGCGTGCTCACCAGCCACGTCAGCGCCTGCCTCGCCAACGCCGACCTGCCGGTCGAGGAGGAGGCGCTGCGCGACGCCCTCGAATCGCACCCCTGGGGCGCCAGCAACACCGTCGTCAACGACACCTTCGGCCTGCTCCGGGCCGGCACCGACGGCCCGCGCGGCGTCGCCGTCGTCTGCGGCGCCGGCATCAACTGCGTCGGCCTCCTCCCGGACGGCCGCACCGCCCGCTTCCCCGCCCTCGGCGAACTCACCGGCGACTGGGGCGGCGGCTCCGGCCTCGCCCTCACCAGCATGTGGCACGCCGTACGCGCCGAGGACGGCCGCGGCGGGCCCACCGCGCTCGCCCCCGCCATCGCCGCGCACTTCGGCCTGCCCAGCGCCGGCGCCGTCGCCGAGGCCGTCCACCTCGGCCGGCTGCCGGGCACCCGGCTGCACGAGATCGTCCGGGTGCTGTTCGCGGCCGCGAACGCCGGGGACGAGGTCGCGCTGGAGCTGATCGACCGCCAGGCCGACGAGATCGTCCGGCTCGCGGTGGTCGCGCTCGGCCGCCTGGGACTGCTCGACGCCCCGACCCCGGTGGTGCTCGGCGGCGGCGTCCTCGCCTCGCGGCAGCCGCTGCTGCTGGACAACCTCAGGGCCCGGCTCGCCGCGGCCGCGCCGCTGGCCGAACCCCGGGTCGTCGTGGCGCCGCCGGTCCTCGGCGCGGCCCTGCTCGGACTCGACCACCTGGACGCCGGCACCGAGGCCCAGGCCCGGGTGCGCGAAGCCTACGAGGGACCGCGGCCGGTCGCGGCCTGACCCCTCGTCCAAGACCTCCCTCCTCCGCCGGATCCGCACGTCCGGCGGAGGAGGGAACCGCGCTCCCGGTGGAGGAGGGAACCGCGCTCCCGGCAACCGTCGTGTACAACCGAGTACCGACAACCGCCACCGCCGGGGAGACTTGTGCCATGGCCGTGCCCCGCAACCTCCTCGCCGCAGCCGTCCTGGCCTGCTGCACCGCAGCCGCACTCAGCGGCTGCACCCCCGCCGACCCCCACCCCACGACGGCCGCCGCCTCCGCCTCGGCCGACGACGAGGGGACGGACGACCTCTGGGACGAGGACGACGACTTCCTGGCGGAGGAGGACGAGGAGGCCTACTCCCCCGCCGACGGCGCGTCCGCGACCACCCCGGCCGCCGCTCCGGACTGCACGGCCCCCGAGGAACTCCCGGGCCACGAGGTGCTCGTCGTCGTCTCCGCCGGCCCCGCCGAGGTCACCGCCCAGCCCGCCCGCTACAGCTGCGACCCCGGCCGCTACGAGCCGACCGGCTCCCCCGTGCACTACGGCTTCGCGGCGGCCGGCGTGGCGGCGACCCTGGTCGACCGGCCGAGCGGCGACCCGGCCCGCGCGGTGCCGCTGGAGGACCTGATCGTCCACCTCAACGACTGCCTGGCGGAACGGGACCCGGCGGACCCGTGGGGCTGCCACGGGAACGCGTACGACGTGGTGCTGGACTCGCACGGGCGGATCATGCGGATCGCGGAGGTCGGCGGGGAGTGAGCCGCCGGGCGCCTGGGCCAGGATCCTGGGCGGCTGCGGTTCTGGGCGGCCACGGGCCGTCCGGCCGCGGTGAATACGGTGTAGAAGCTCCCCGCAACTGTTGACATTCGGCTGCGCTACGCGCGTCGGCCACGCCCCAGCTGGGGGCTTTTGACGTTTGATACGTCCGCAAGGGCCTTCCATGGGGCGGGTCTTACCTCCTGCGTCGTTGACCCGGTTTCCGCGGCTCTGCTTTGCTTCCGGCCGTCGACGGTGATCCGGCCCCCATCCCCACCTCGCGGACCGCCCGTGCCGGGCGGCCCGCGGCTCCGGCCTGCCGTCGTCGCACTCCCCTTCGTCCCCCCACGGTGCCGCCGCGCCCTACCGGCGTGCGGTCGGCACATGAGAGAGGAACCCTCACGATGGGCATGTCCCCCACCTCCCGCCGGACGCGGACCCGGGCCCTGACCGGGCTCAGCGCGCTGGCGCTCGCCGCCACCGGATTCGCGGCCGCTCCGGCCGCCCAGGCCGACCAGCCGGTCAACGAGACCGCCGGGCACACCCACCCCTACCGGCACGGTGTCGTCCCCACCAAGGAGGCCGGCGCCGCCGCCACCGGGAAGCGGACCGCGAACCTGAAGTACGGCGGCGGTGTCGACGGCATCGGCGTCACCACCGGCGCGCCAAAGGTCTACCTGATCTTCTGGGGCTCCCAGTGGGGCACCCAGGGCACCGACGCCAACGGCTACACCACCCTCTCCGGCGACCCGATGGGCGAGGCCGTCCGCGCCCAGCAGCTGTTCAAGGGGCTGGGCACCAACGGCGAGACCTGGTCCGGCGTCATGACGCAGTACTGCGAGGGCGTCGCCACCGGCTCCACCAGCTGCCCGTCCACCGCCGCCCACGTCGGCTACCCGACCGGCGGCGCGCTGGCCGGCGTCTGGGTGGACTCCTCGGCCGCCGCCCCGGGCCAGGCCACCGGCAACCAGCTGGCCACCGAGGCGGTCAAGGCCGCCGGGCACTTCGGCAACACCACGGCCGCCGCCAACCGCAACGTGCAGTACGTGGTGCTGTCGCCGACCGGCACCCACCCGGACGGCTTCAACACCTCCTCGGGCAACTTCTGCGCCTGGCACGACTGGAACGGCGACACCACGCTGAGCGGCGGCGCGGCCCCGTCCCCGTACGGCGACCTGGCCTTCACCAACGACCCGTACGTGACGGACATGGGCACCTCCTGCGGCCAGAACTACGTCAACAGCGGCAGCGCGGGCCTGCTGGACGGCGTGACCATGGTGTACGGGCACGAGTACTCGGAGACCGTCACCGACCAGAACCCGGCGGGCGGCTGGACCGACTCGACCGGCTACGAGAACGCCGACAAGTGCGCCTGGAAGGGCACCGGCGGGGTCGGCGGCTCGCAGAACGTGGCCTTCGCGACCGGCTCCTTCGCCATGCAGGGCACCTGGGCGAACGACTACAACGGCGGTGCGGGCGGCTGCGAGATCTCGCACCCGGTCGTCCCCTGATTCCCGGTCGTCCCCTGATTCCCGGCCGGTAGCGGTCGGGAGACGACTGACGGCGGTCGGTCGAGGGGGCAGCTCCGGGGTGGGGAGCTCCGGAGGGGAAGCGCCGGGGCGGGCTGTGCGGGCCCGCCCCGGCGCTCCGCGCACCCGCCCCCGCCCGCCGCTACGGGCTGACCAGCCCGAACTCGTAGGCCTGGATGACCAGGTGGACCCGGTCACGGGCGCCGAGCTTGGTGAACAGCCGGGCGACGTGGGCCTTTGCGGTGGCCACGCTGATGGTGAGCTCCGCGGCGATCTCGGCGTTGGACAGGCCGCGGCCGACCAGGGTGAGCACCTCGCGCTCGCGTTCGGTGACGCTCTCGACGACGGCCCGCCGGGGCCGGTTCGCGGCCGCCGCGTCCGGGCGGGCGGCGAACTCGCCGATCAGGCGGCGGGTGATGCCCGGGGCGATCAGGGCGTCCCCCGCGGCGACGATCCGGACGCCGTCCAGGATGGTCTCCAGGGCGAGGTCCTTGACCAGGAAGCCGCTCGCGCCGGCCCGCAGCGCGCCGTACACGTAGTCGTCGTCGTCGAAGGTGGTGAGGACGAGGACGTGGGTGGGCAGGTCCGGGTCGGCGGTGATCCGGCGGGTGGCCTCGATGCCGTCCGTGCCGGGCATCCGGATGTCCATCACGGCGACGTCGGGGCGCAGCCGGGTGACCAGTTCGACGGCCTCGGCGCCGTCGCCGGCCTCGCCGACCACCTCCAGGTCCGGGGCGTCGGCGATGAGCACCCGCAGGCCGGTGCGGATGAGCGGCTGGTCGTCCACGAGTACGACACGGATCACGGTCCCACCTCCACGGGGATCGGCAGTCGGGCGGCGACCCGGAAGCCGCCTTCGGGGCGCGGGCCGGCGCTGAACTCGCCGTGCAGCAGCGCGGCGCGCTCGCGCATGCCGACGAGGCCGTAGCCGGCGCCGGGGCCGCCGGTGGCCGGTCCGGCGCCCAGATCGACGACGGTGACGGCGAGTTCGTCCGGCCGGTAGTCGACGGTGACGTGGCAGTCGCGGGTGCCGGAGTGCTTGACCACGTTGGTCACCGCCTCCTGGACGATCCGGAAGGCGGCCAGGTCGACGTCGGCGGGCAGGGCGCGCGGCTCGCCGCCGCGGGTCACCGCGACCCGGACGCCGGCACCCGCGCTCTTCTCCACCAGGCGGTCCAACTCGGCTAGCCCGGGGGCGACTTCGAGCGGCGCGGATTCCCCCTCACCGGCCCGCAGGGCGCCGAGCATCCGGCGCAGTCCGGCCAGCGTCTCCCGGCTGGTGGTCTCGATGGCGTCGAGCGCGTTGCGGGTCTCGGCGGGCTGGGTGTCCATGACCCGGCTGCCCATGCCGGCCTGGATCGCGATGATGCCGATGTTGTGCGCGACCATGTCGTGCAACTCGCGGGCGATCCGCAGCCGTTCGGCGGTCACCGCCTGTTCGGTGGCGCGGCCGCGCAGCGCCTCGGTGTGGGCGCGGCCCTGGTGGACGGTGTTGCCGATCAGCCAGGCGATCAGCGCGGTGGCCGCGAGGCCCCCGTACGCGAAGGGGTTGACGGGGAAGTCCCTGGCGAAGCCCCAGAGGAACAGCCCGGCGAGCGTGGCCAGCGGCAGCCCCAGGGCGGTCAGCGAGACCCGGCGGGAGCGGGAGGCGGCGCAGTGGCCGACCACCGCGTCGGCGATCAGGAACTGGAGCACGGCGGTCTCCGGCACCGTCCACATCCCGAGCGAGTAGACGCAGCCCGCCAGCGCCACCGCGACGGCGGCCAGCGGCAGCCGGACCAGCAGCGTCGCGACCAGGGTGGTGACGACCGCGGTGACCACCAGCGGCATGTCCTCCAGGTTGCCCTGGTAGTTGAAGAGGTGGTGCAGCTCCTCGTCCCGGGTGAAGGCCCGGAACACCACCAGGGCCGTCCAGAACGCCCCCACCCACACACCGGCGGGCAGGCGCCGGAGCAGCGGGCGCCGAGCTTCGATGATCATGGAGCGATGGTAGCCGCGGCCCGTCCGGCGCCACATCGGCCCGCGGGCGTAATCCCCCGGGCCAGTACGGCGCCGGCCGGTTGTGGCCCGCGGCCCGATGCCCGGACGGGGCGGTGACCAGCAGTGTTGTCCCCGTGATCGAGATCGAGCGACTGACCAAGCGGTACGGCGCCACCACGGCCGTCGACCAGTTGACCTTCACCGTCCGGCCGGGCACCGTCACCGGCTTCCTCGGCCCCAACGGCGCGGGCAAGTCCACCACGCTGCGGATGATCCTGGGCCTGGACACCCCCACCGCCGGCACCGTCACCGTGGACGGCGTCCCGTTCGCGAGCAGGCCGCGCGGCCTGCGCCACGTCGGCGCGCTACTGGACGCGGGCGACGTGCACGGCGGGCGCAGCGCCCGGGCACACCTGTCGGCGCTGGCCCGGAGCAACCGGATCCCGGACGCCCGGGTGGACGAGGTGCTGGCGGAGGTCGGCCTCGGCAAGGCCGCCGGGCGCCGGATCGGCGGCTACTCGCTGGGCATGAAGCAGCGGCTCGGCATCGCGGGCGCCCTGCTCGGCGACCCGCCGGTGCTGCTCTTCGACGAGCCGCTGAACGGGCTGGACCCGGAAGGCGTGCTCTGGGTGCGCGGCCTGTTCCGGCGCCTGGCCGACGAGGGCCGGACGGTGTTCGTCTCCAGCCACATGATGGCGGAGATGGAGCACACCGCCGACCGGCTGGTGGTGATCGGGCGCGGCCGGCTGATCGCCGACGAGAGCCTGGCCGAGTTCGCCGCCCGGGACGCGGCGACGTCGGTGGCGGTCCGGTCACCCGAACTTGCCGCACTGGCCGAGGTGTTGCGCTCCGAGGGGGCCGAAGTCCAGGAGGTGGAGCCGCGGTTCGGGATCGTCACCGGGCTGCCCGCCGAGCGGATCGGCGAACTCGCCCTGCGGCACGGCGTCGTGCTGCACGAACTCGCCGCCCGGACGTCGTCCCTGGAGTCGGCGTTCATGTCCCTGACCGCCGACAGCGTCGAATACCTGGCTGGAGAAGCCCGATGAGCCACCCGATGAACTCCTTCGCCCCGCCCGTCGAACCGCGCGCCCGGTTCACCGACCTGCTCGCCGCCGAGTGGATCAAACTGCGCTCGCTGCGGTCGACGTACTGGGTGCTCGCGCTCGCCTCGCTGGCGGCGATCGCGGTCAACCTGAACGCCGTCCACACCGACCTGACGTACATCGACCACGCGCCCCCGCCGCCGGACGGCCTCCCGGCGTACCGGTACGACCCGCTGTTCCACGGGCTCGGCAGCATCGCCGGCGACCTGATGGCGATCGCGGCCGGCAGCCTCGGCGCGATCACCGTGTTCGGCGAGTACACCACCGGCCTGATCCGCACCACCTTCGCCGCGGTGCCGGACCGGCGGGGCGTGATCGCCGCCAAGGTGGTGCTGATCGGCGGGATCACCGCGCTCGCCGGGGCCGTGGTGTCCACCGGGTCCTTCTTCGCCACCAACGCGATGCTCGCCTCCCGGCACGTCGGGCTCTCCATCACCGACGAGGGCTGCCTGCGGGCCGTCCTCGGCTATGCGGCGATCGTGCCGGTCTGCGCGCTGATCGGGATGGCGCTGGGCGCGGTGCTGCGGCACGCCACCGCCTCGATCGTGTCGCTGGTGGTGCTGATGTTCATCATGCCGCTGATGTTCGGCGGGGACCGCTACCGCTGGCTGAAGGAGATCGGCACCCACCTGCCGCTCAGCACCGTCAACCGGCTCACGCTCAACCCGAACTCGTCGGCCACGATGGGGAAGTACGCGCCGAGCGTGCTGGACGCCTGGGTGACGATGGGGGTGTGGGCAATCGTCGCGGTGGCGGTGACGGTGGTCCTGGTCCGGCGGCGGGACGTCTGAGGCCCCCGGCGGTCGGTCGAGGCCGAGGCGTCGCGCCGACCCGGCGGTCAGCCGAGGCCGAGGCGCCGCGCGGTCGCGGCGGGCAGCGGGTACGGACGCTCGGGCGGCAGCAGCCGCTGGGCCTTGGACGCCTGCCCGCCGCGGACCAGCGCGGCGATCCGCCGCACCTGCGGGGTGAGGTCGGTGAGCCCGGTGACCCACTCCTCGGCGAAGGCCCGGACCAGCGAGCGGCCGACGCCCACCTGGATGCTGTAGTGGTTCAGCGCCGCCCCGCGCAGGGTCCGTTCCGGATCCCACTGGACGTGCACCGCGGCCCGGGCCAGCTCGTCCGGGTGCGCCGTGGTCGGCACGGCCCGGGCGAGCGCCTCCTCCCAGCCCTCGCGGGTGATCCGGACCGCCAGCACCCGGGTCTGCCCCGGCTTCTGGGCCCAGTTGCTGCGGTGCATCAGCCAGCGGAACGAGGGCTTGATCCACGTCATCCGGTGGAAGCCGAACGGCGCGACGAAGCGCCCCGCCGCCAGCGCCGCGTCGGCGACGGCGGGCGGGTAGGCCTGGTAGAGCACGATCGTCCGGTCGTCGTGGTCGGCGCGGATCTCGCGCAGTGCGGTCATCTCCGCGCACCCCTTGGTCGTCGCCCCCGTACCCCTTGGCCCGGCACGCTGCCAGGCCGGGCGGGGTGGCGCAACGGAATTGCCGCGCGGGTGGGGACGGGGGTAACAGGGGCAGGGGCCGGGTCAGACCGTGGCCGTGGCGCCGACCTTGGTGCGGAAGGCGGTGAGGGTGGCCGCCGGGACGCCGCAGGCGGGGAGGAAGGAGGCGGCGCCGCCGTGGTGGGCGCGGACCCGGTCGAGGAAGACCGACATCGCCTCGGCCGGGGCCTCCAGGAGCGGCGCGGGGATGGTGAGGTTGCGGCCCTGGGAGTCGGTGACCCGGGAGGTGGACCGGTCGTTGAGCGCGGTGCGGTGGCGCTCGGCGAGGCCGGCGAAGATCTGCGGGAGGGCGTCGGTGGTGCGGGCGTAGTCCTCGACGATCCGCTCGGCCGAAGCGCCGAGGAGGTCGAGCAGGAGGGCGGTCAGCAGACCGGTGCGGTCCTTCCCGGCCGCGCAGTGCAGCAGGACGGCCCCGGGGCGGACGGTGGCCTCGACGGCGGCGGCGAGCGCCTCCGGCGCGGACTCGGCCAGCAGCACGTAGAAGTCGCCGAGGTCGGCGGCCGTGGCCATGGTGCTCATCCGCGCCGTGAGGGCGTCGGTGGCGGGGTTCACCGGGGCCGCGACGACGGCTATGCCGGCGGCCTCGGCGGCGGCCCAGTCGGCGGGGTCGGTCTCGCGCGGGTCGCGCAGGTCCACGATGGTGCGGATGTCGCAGGCGCGCAGCTGGGCGACGGTCGCCTCGTCGGCGGCCGGGAACGGCTGGGCGGAGCGGTACAGCACTCCGGGGCGGACCAGGCGGCCCTCGGGGTCGCCGAGGGCGGCGGCGTCGCGGAAGTTGACCAGGGACATGCGGAGGCCTTTCGGTGGAGCCGCTCGGCGGCGCGCCCGCGCCCGGGGGGAGCGGGACGGGGGCAGGACATCTAGACGTCTAGATGTCTAACCCGTCCCGGGGGTGCCGGGCAAGCCGCGGAACCGGCGCATCTCTCCATCCCACTCCTGTCGGCGGGCGGCGGCGACCGGAGCGGGCGGGGGCGGACGGCGGCGACCGGAGCGGGCGGGGGCGGACGGCGCGGGCGGGGCGACCGGAGCGGGCGGGGGCAGGGGCAACCGGAGCGGGTGGCGGCGACCCGGGCCGGCGGGAGTCCTCCGTAGGATCGGTGCGTGGGCACGAACCAGCCGAGCAGCAACGAAGCGGCCGACCAGCCGAACACCCCGGTGTACCGCCGCCTGGCCCGTCGGCTCCAGGAGCGCGTCGACGCCGGCGCGTACCCGGCCGGCGCCCGGCTGCCGAGCGAGCCGGAACTGGCCGCCGAGTTCGGCGTGAACCGGCTGACCGTACGGCAGGCCGTCGCGGAGCTGGAGCGGGCCGCCGTGGTGGAGATCCGCCGGGGCGTGGGCACCTTCGTGCGCCCGCCCGCCGTCCGGGTGTCGATCACCGTGGACCCGCGCAGCCAGCGCTTCGACCTCGGCAGCGTGCACGCCGCGCTGCCCGACGGCGACCGGGAGGGCCGCGCCCCGGGGGACGGCGAGTTCGTCGTGGCCGCGCCCGCCGTGACCGGCTCCGCGGAGGACGCAGAGGCCGCCCGGCGACTGGGCCGTACGGCGCGGGAGCTGTCCCGGGTGGACTCGGTGATCCGGCTGGGCGGGCGGGCCCGGGCGGCCTGCAGCTACTGGGTGCCGTTCGGCCCGCTGCCCGCCGAGCTGGTCCGCCCGGGCCGCCCGGGGAACCTCGTGCCGGCCCTGGCGCGGGCGGCCGGGGTGGAGCTGGAGTACGACTGGCGGGCCTTCGGCGCGGTCGGCGCGGACCTCGCGGACGCCGAGCTGCTGGGCGTCCCGCCGGGCACCGCCCTGCTGGTCCGCGAGGGCGTCAGCTGCACCCCGGACGGCACCCCGGCGCTGTACGTCCGGCGGCGGATCGACGGCAGCAGCGCGCGCTTCGTACTGCACTTCCGCGACCGGTAGCGCCGAGTTCCACCCCGGGTTCGACCCCTGGCTCCGGCGGGCGCGGCAGGCCCGTCGCGGGGCCGGCGGCACCGGTCTCCGGGCGTATCGATCCTGCTAGTGTTCAGCGCCGAAATACCAGGTCGTACGGGGGATGGCAGGACGCGATGACCGAGGGGATCGAGTACGACATACCCACCGAGCTGGCCGAGGCCTACCTCGTCCTGCTCGCCGACGTCTCGCGCACCGGCCGGCTGCTGCGCCGCGACGAGCTGGAGGGGCTGCGCAAGCTCGGCGAGCACTGCGCCGAGGCGGGGTACGGGCTGCGCGAAGTGGTGTCGCACTGCCTGGCGGCGGCCCGCCGGGCCTGGCAGACGCTGCCCGGGACGACGGCCGCGACCAGCGTCGGCGAGCTGCGCCGGATGGGCGACGCCGTCCTCTCCGCCACCGACGCCGCGCTGGCCGCACTCGGCGAAGGGCACGAGCGCGCGCAGCGCCTGGCGGTCCGTCAGGAGGAGGCGGCCAGGCGGGAGTTCATCGACGACCTGCTGTTCGGCCGCAGCGACCTCGGGCTGCTCGCCGAGCGCGCGGAGCGGTTCGGACTGCGGCTGGCGGGCGCGTACACGGTGGCCGTCGCGGTGGGCGACGAGCCGTTCGCGGACGTGCATCCGCTGGTGCACCGGGTGGAGCGGGAGCTGTCCGGGCGGTTCGGCGAGCGGGACGTGCTGCTGGCCAGCAAGGACGGCCGGCTGGTCTGCATCGCCCCGGACTCCGATCGGGCCGTGCTGGAGGCCTTCGCCGACCTGACGCTGCGCCCCGGCGCCGGCTACCGCCCGGTGCTGCGGGTGGCCACCGGCCGCCGGCACTCGGGCCCGAGCGGGGTGCTGCGCAGCTACGAGGAGGCGCTGGACGCGCTGGACTACGCCCAGCGCCTCGGCCTGTCGGCCAGGCAGCTGAAGGCCGAGGAGCTGCTGGTCTTCCCGGTGCTGATGCGCGACCGGGCGGCCATGGCCGACCTGGTGCGCAGCGTCCTCGGCCCGCTGACCGAGGCGCGCGGCGGCGCCCGTCCGCTGCTGGACACCATCGTGGTGCAGGCGGAGGCCGCGTACGTGAACGCGGAGGCGGCGCGCCGGCTGGGGCTGAGCGTGCGCACCCTGAGCTACCGGCTGGAGCGGATCAAGGCGCTCACGGGGTACGACCCGTCGGACGCGCTGCAGCGCTTCACCCTGGAGACGGCGGCGATGGGCGCCCGGCTGCTGAACTGGCCGGAGCAGCCGCTGTAGGGCGGCGCGGAGCGGGCCGGTGCGCGCTCGTTCGGGCCCGCCGCGCAAACCCGCGCGGACCCGCTGGGACGGCCCGGCGACCGGCCTGTTGCCCGACTGTTGCAGTGTCACGTGGGACGCGTGTACCAGGGTGTCAAGAGGCCGTAGAGATTGCCGGATCCTGGCAATGTGCGGCGGGCTCCGCCACTGTCATGATCTCCCCGGCGCCGAAGCGCGGTGCCGTGGGGAAGACGGGGGAGCGTGGCCGGGGTGGGGGGATTCTTCGCGGCCGCGCTGGCCTTCCCGACCGCGCTGTTCAGCTTCGCGCTGGTGGTGGTCGTCGGGTACTGGCTGTTGATGCTGCTCGGCGGACTGGGGTTCGACGCCCTGCACGGGGGGCACGGCGTCGGACGTCACCTGGACGCCGGGCACATCGGCCACGTCGGCCATGCCGGGCACGTCGGGCAGGTGGGTCACGTCGGGCACGGTGCCGGGGGGCACGGTGTCGGGGGGCACGTGGCCCACGGGGCGCCCGGCGGGCACGGCACCGACGGCCACGGCGCGGGCGGCAACGCCGGCGGGGGGCACGGGGGCAACGGCTCCCACACCGGGGCCGGCCACCACGGTGGCGTGCCGGACGCGCTGGGCCTGGGCGGGGTGCCCGTGACCGTGGCGGTGTCGCTGCTGGTCGCGATCGCCTGGTTCGTCAGTCTGGCGGGCACCGTGCTCACCTCGGGGGCGCCGGCGCGCGGCGGCGTGTTCGCCGTGGCGCTGGTCGCCGCCTGGGCGGGCACCCGGGTGCTGGTCAAGCCGCTGCGGCGGCTGTTCCCGGAGGACCGGCCGATCACCCGGGGGGACTTCGTCGGCCGGGTCTGCGTGATCCGGACCGGCCGGGTGACGGCCGACTTCGGGCAGGCCGAGGTCACCGCCGAGGACGGCTCCACCGCGACCGTCCAGGTCCGCACCCCCACGCCCGAGCCCGAGCTGAAGGCCGGGCGGACCGCTCTGATCTACGACTACGACGCCGACGGCGAGCACTTCCTGGTGGCGCCGTTCGATCCGTCACCGCCGGGTCTCACCTGAACATCGCCTGACGCACAGTCACTTCAGCGTCACCTCGCTCCACTTCCGCTCGCTTCCTCTTCGCACCATCTCGTCAAAGGACTCCGTGATGGACACCATCGCCGTGGGTTTCGGCGTACTCGTCGCCGTCGTGCTGCTCATCGTGCTCGCCGTGCTGCTGTTCGTGGGCCGCCTGTTCCAGAAGGTCGAGCAGGGCAAGGCCCTGATCGTCTCCCGGACGAAGAAGGTGGACGTCACCTTCACCGGCGCGATCGTCCTGCCGATCCTGCACAAGGCCGAGCTGATGGACATCACCGCCAAGACGGTGGAGATCCACCGGGCCGGCCGGGACGGTCTGATCTGCCGCGACAACATCCGGGCGGACATCCGGATCTCCTTCTTCGTCCGGGTGAACAAGACCGTCGAGGACGTCGTCAAGGTCGCGCAGTCGATCGGCACCGTCCGGGCCAGCGACCCGCAGGCGATCCAGGACTTCTTCGCCGCGAAGTTCGCCGAGGCGCTCAAGACCGTCGGCAAGCAGCTGGACTTCACCGACCTGTACACCCACCGGCACGAGTTCCGGGACCAGATCATCGCGGTCATCGGCACCGACCTCAACGGCTACACGCTGGAGGACGCTGCCATCGACCACCTGGAACAGACCCCGATGAGCCAGCTGGACGGCGACAACATCCTGGACGCCCAGGGCATCCGCAAGATCACCGAGCTGACCGCGATCGAGCACGTGCGCACCAACGAGTACCAGCGCACCGAGGAGAAGGAGATCACCCGGCAGAACGTCGACGCCCGGGAGACCGTCCTGGAGCTCGAACGCCGCCAGGCCGACGCCGAGATCCGCCAGCGCCGCGAGATCGAGACCCTGCGGGCCAAGGAGGACGCGGTGATCGCCCGGGTCCAGGAGGAGGAGCGGCTCAACGCGCAGACCGCCTTCCTGCGCACCGAGGAGCTGCTCGGGGTGCAGCGCGAGAACCAGGCCCGCGAGGTCGC
Source organism: Kitasatospora xanthocidica (assembly GCF_014656195.1). GTDB lineage: Bacteria > Actinomycetota > Actinomycetes > Streptomycetales > Streptomycetaceae > Kitasatospora > Kitasatospora xanthocidica. The sequence goes on from NZ_BNBY01000007.1 coordinate 292,521, forward strand.
GGTGGCGCAGAAGAACCGCGAGCGGGTGATCGCGGTGGAGAACGAGCGGATCGAGAAGGACCGCCTGCTGGAGGTCGTCGGCCGCGAGCGGGAGACCGAACTCGCCACGATCGCCAAGACCAAGGAGGTCGAGTCCGCCAAGCGGGACGTCGCCGACGTGGTCCGCGAGCGGGTCGCGGTGGACCGGACCGTCGCCGAGCAGGAGGAGGCCGTCAAGACGCTGCGGGCCACCGAGGAGGCCGAGCGCGTCCGCAAGGCCGTCGTCATCCAGGCCGAGGCGGAGGCGCAGGAGAAGCTCGTCAAGGACATCAAGGCCGCCGAGGCCGCCGAGCAGGCCGCCACCCACAAGGCCCGCGAGGCGCTGGTGCTGGCCGAGGCCCGCCAGCGCGCCGCCGAGCTGGACGCCGCCGCCAAGATCCGGATGGCCGAGGGCGTCCGGGCGGAGGCCGCCGCCGAGGGCCTGGCCCGCGTCCAGGTGCGCGAGCAGGAGGCCGCGGCGGTCGAGAAGGTCGGCCTCGCCGAGGCCGTGGTGCAGACCGAGAAGGCCAAGGCCGCCGCGCTGGAGGTCGGCGCCAAGCTGAAGGCCGAGGCCGAGGGCCTGACCGAGAAGGCCGCGGCGATGGCCAAGCTGGACGAGGCCTCGCGCGGGCACGAGGAGTACCGGCTGCGGCTGGCCGCCGAGAAGGACGTCCGGCTGGCCGGGCTGGAGACGCAGCGGCAGATCGCCGAGGCGCAGGCCGCGCTGGTCGCGACCGGGCTGGAGAAGGCCAAGATCGACATCGTCGGCGGGGACTCGGTGTTCTTCGACCGGCTGGTGCAGTCGGTGACCGCCGGCAAGAGCGTGGACGCCTTCGTCGGCCACTCGCAGACCGCGCAGGCCCTGGCCGGGCCCTGGCTGGACGGCCGGGCCAGCTTCACCGAGGACCTCACCCGGGTGCTCTCCTCGGTCTCCACCGCGGACGTGCAGAACCTGACGGTGTCCGCGCTGCTGATGAGGCTGATCGGCTCGGGGGCCGGCGAGCAGTCCGGGCAGCTGCGCCAACTGCTGGAGTCGGCGCGGAAGCTGGGCATCGCCGAGACGCCGATCGGGACGCTGGCCGGGGCCGGCGCGGGGGCCACTGCCGGCGCCACTGCCGGCTCCCCGGTGAACGGCTCGAAGTGACGTACGGCTCCAGGCAACGATCCACCGAGTACCCGAGGAACTGACCGTGGACGCCCTCGACGACCGGCTCGACGCCGGCACCTACGAGGTCCTGCGCGACCGGCTCGCCCGGTCCGCCGCCGAACTCGCCGACCGCGCACAGGCGTTGAACGCCCGCCGGGTCGAGGAGTTCGGCGGCGGGGAGCTGCGGCTCACCGGCACCGGGCGGCTCACCACCGCCCGGGCCTGCCTCCCGCAGGACCTCACCGCGGCCGGCGGACTGCTGCTGCTCGGCACCCGCCCCACCGAACTCACCGACGGCGCCGAGGACTTCACCGACGTCCTCGGCCTGCACCGGCCCGACCTCTCCCCCGCCCCCGCCGAGGGCACCCTGCTGGACGACCCCCGGCTGCGCCAGGACCTCGCCGACCTGCGGCGCTACTTCCGCGACGCCCGCCTGACCCGGCTGCGCCCGGCGGACGGCCGGCTGCTCGCCGTCTTCCGCACCGGCCCGGCCGCCACCGACGTCCGGGTGCTGCGCTGGCGCCTCGACGACGGCGCCGACGACGCCCGGCCCGCCTACCTGGACGGGCGCGGCGAACGCGACCACACCCCCGCCGACGGGCAGCAGCTCGCCTGGACCGCCCTCACCCGGGACGACCAGCTGCCCGCCGGCCCCGGCCGCCCGCCCCGCGCCGACCTGGCCGGCGAGCTCCACCTCGGCGTCGACGGCGGCCGGTTGACCCTCACCGCCCCGGACGGCACCGAGCTGCACCGCGAACCGCTGACCGAGGCCCTGCAGACCCTCGCCGACGCGCAGATCGCCCACGCCCGGCTAGGCACCCTGCTGCTGGTGCGGGTGCGCCCGTACCAGGAGGAGACCGTCCGGCACCTGGTGGTGCACCTGCCCACCGGCACGGTCACCCGGATCGACGCCCTCGGCCAGGCCTGCCTGCGGCTGCCCGCCGACCAGGGCGTGGCCTTCCCCGGCGGCTGCCATCTGGTGGACGGCACCGTGCGCACCTTCGACCAGCCGGTGGACGGCCTGGTGTACGAGCGCACCGTCCTCTCGCCCAACGGCGAGGACGTGCTGTACGAGTTCCGCTCCCCCGCCGACGGCCGCGCCCTGCTGCAGCCGTACAACAGCGTCCGCCAGGAGGCCGCCGCTCCGCTGCCCTGCCAGGGCTACGCGCTGCTCGCCGACGGCACCCTCGTCGCGCTGCGCCCGGCCGAGGACGGACCGACCCGGCTGCACCCCGTCCAGCTCTGGCAGACCCCGTTCACCAGCGAGCGCTTCGCCGCCGAACAGCCGCCCGGCACCGGCCCGTTGGCCCGGATCGGGAACGCCGACCTGGTCCGCGGCCTGGCCGACTGCCTCGCCCTCGCCCGACTGGCCGCGGCCGGCTCCGACACCCTGGCCGGCCACCGGGCCGTCCTCACCGCCTGCACCCGCACCGCCGACCGCCACCACTGGCTCGGCCAGAGCGGCCTCGGCGACCTCGCCGCGCCGCTCGCCGAGATCCGCGACACCGCCCGGCGGGTGATCGCCGAGTACGAGGCGGTCGCCCAGCTCACCGCCCACGCCGCCCGGCAGACCGAGGAGACGGCCGAGCACGTCGAGGGCCTGCTGCGCACCGCCCGCGGCGAGACCCTGGCCGACGCCGCCGAGTGGGTCGACCGGCTCGCCGGGCTGCGCCGCGCCCAGGGCCGGGTCGAGGCGCTGCGCGACCTGCCGCGCGCCGAACCCGAGCGGATCGACGCGCTCGCCGCCCACCTCGCCGAAGGCCTGGCCGAGGCCGCCGACCGGGCCGTCGGCCAGCTAGCCGAACCCGCGGCCTTCGAACCGCACCGGGAGCGCGCCGCCGAACTGGCCGAGCGGTGCGCCGCCATCGCGACCGCCGCCGAGGCCGAGCCGCTGAGCGAGCGGATCACCGGGCAGAGCGAGGCGCTGCAGACCGTCTCCGAGCTGGTCGGCACCCTCGACCTGGCCGACGCCACCACCCGCACCGCCATCCTGGACCGGCTCGCCGACGTCCTCGGACTGCTCAACCGGGCCCGGGCCGCGCTCACCGTGCGCCGCCGGGAGCTGCGCACCCGCGAGGCCGCCGCCGAGTTCGCCGCCGAGACCGCCCTGCTCGGCCAGGCCACCACCGCCGCGCTCGCCGCCGCCGACACCCCCGAGGCCTGCGACGACCAGCTCGGCCGGCTCCTGCTGCGGATCGAACAGCTGGAGACCCGCTTCGCCGACGCCGACCCGGCCCTCGGCGAGCGGCTCGCCGACCGGCGCACCGAGATCCACGACGCGCTCACCGCCCGCCGCCAGCACCTGCTGGAGGAACGGGCCCGGCGCGCCGACCGGCTCGCCGCCTCCGCCGACCGGGTCCTCGACACCCTGCACCGGCGGCTGTCCGCCCTGGACACCGCGGCCGAGATCGACGCCGCCCTCGCCGCCGACCCGACGGCCGTCAAACTGCGCGACCTGGCCGCCCAGTTGACCGCCCTCGGCGACCGGGTCCGGGCCGAGGAGCTGACCGGACGGCTGCGCGCCGCCCGCGGCCGCGCCCACCGCGCCCTGCGCGACCGCGCCGAACTCGCCGGCGACGGCCCCGGCACCCTGCGGCTGGGCCGGCACCTGTTCGCCGTCACCACCCAGCGGCCCGAACTCGCCCTCGTGCCCTGGCGCGGACGCCCCGCCTTCACCCTCACCGGCACCGACTACCGCTCCCCCGTCACCGACCCGGCCTTCGCCGCCACCGAGCGCTACTGGGACCGCCCGCTGCCCTCGGAGACCCCGCAGCTCTACCGCGCCGAGTACCTCGCCGCGAGCCTCCTGCTGGCGGGCGGGGCGGGGTCGTCCGGTGTGGACTTCCCTGGCCTCGGCGCAGACTTCCCCGTGCCCGGTACGGACCCGGCGGACCTGCTGGAGTACGTCCGGCGGGCCGCCGAGCAGCGCCCGGACGAGGGCTACCAGCGCGGCGTGCACGACCACGACGCGGCGCTGCTGCTCCGCGCCCTGATCGAACTCGACGCCGAGGCAGGCCTGTTGCGACACCCGGCGGCCGCCCGGGCGGCCGCCCAGCTGTACTGGGCGCACGGCGCCGACGAGCGCCTGCGGCTGATCTGGCACACCCGGGCCCGCTCGCTCGGCCTCGCCCGGCAGGCCTTCGGCGAGGTTCCGGCGCTGGACGCGCTCGCCGCCGAACTCTCCGCCGCCGTCGCCGAGTTCCTCCCCTCCGGCACCGGCGCGGCGCTCGCGGAGCAGTCCGGACCGTACCTGGTCGCCGAACTCGCCTCCGGGGAGCCGGCGTTCGCCTACTCCGCGAGCGCCGCGGCGGTGCTCGACAAGTTCCGCGCCACCCCCGAGTCGGCCGGCCTCACCGAGGCGCTGGCCGCACTCCCCGACGAACCCGCACTGCTGCCCGTACGGCACCAACTCGCCGCCGCCTGGCTGGCGGCAGGCTCCGCCGGCGCCGACCCGGCCGACCTCGCCGAGGCCGCCGCCGTGCTGCTCTGCCCGTCGCTGCCGCGCCGGCCCGTCGACGGCGCGGTGGCCACCCGGCTGACCGGGCTGCTCGGCGACCACCCGCGCGTGACCGGCGGCACGCTCGACCTGCGCATCGACGAACTGCTCGCCCGGGTAAGGGAGTTCGAGGAGGTCGAGGCGCCCGGCTACCGGGCCTACCAGAAGCTGCGCGGCGAGCTGCTGGCCGCCGAGCACGCCCGGCTGCGGCTCGACCAGTACCGGCCCGCCCCGCTCAACGGCTTCGTCCGCAACCGGCTGATCGACCAGGTGTACCTGCCGCTGATCGGCGACAACCTCGCCAAGCAGCTCGGCACCGCCGCGTCCGGCGGCCCCGTCGACCGCAGCGGCATGCTGCTCCTGGTCTCCCCGCCGGGCTACGGCAAGACCACCCTGGTCGAGTACCTCGCCGAGCGGCTCGGCCTGCTGCTGGTCTCCGTCAGCGGCCCGGCGCTCGGCCACCGGGTCACCTCGCTGGACCCGGCTGAGGCCCCCGACGCCACCTCCCGCCGCGAGGTCGAGAAGCTCAACTTCGCCCTCCACGCGGCTGACAACGTGCTGCTCTACCTGGACGACGTCCAGCACACCTCGCCCGAGTTCCTGCAGCGCTTCATCCCGCTCTGCGACGCCCAGCGCCGGATCGACGGCGTCTGGGACGGCGAGGCCCGCGAGTGGGACCTGCGCGGCAAGCGCTTCGCCGTGGTGATGGCCGCCAACCCGTACACCGAGTCCGGTCGGCTCTTCCGGCTGCCCGACATGCTCGCCAACCGCGCCGACGTGTGGAACCTGGGCGACGCCGTCGCCGGGCGCGAGGACCTCTTCGCGCTCAGCTTCGTCGAGAACGCGCTGCCTGCCAACGCCCACCTGGCCCCGCTCGCCACCGCCGAACGCGGCGACCTGGAGACCCTGCTCGCCCGGGCGGCGGGCACCCCCGGCGGCACGCTGGCCGGCGCCTGGCCCGCCGCCGAGGTGGAGCGGATGACCGCCGTCCTGTCCGGCCTGCTGCACCTGCGCGCCACCGTCCTGGCCGTCAACCGCGCCTACCTCGACTCCGCGGCCCAGGACGACCGCACCCGCACCGAGCCCCCGTTCCTGCTCCAGGGCTCGTACCGCAACATGGCCAAACTCGCCCAGCGCCTCGACCCCGCGCTCACCCGGCCCGAGCTCGACGCCCTGCTCGCCGACCACTACCGCGCCGAGGCCCAGCCGCTCGGCGCCGACGCGGAGGCCCAGCTGCTGAAGCTGGCGGAGCTGCGGGGCGCCCTGACACCGGCGCAGGCGCGGCGGTGGGAGGAGCTGAAGCGGGTCTGGCGGGGGTGAGGCGGGCTGTGGTGTTCCGGCGCCGGGGGTCTCCGGCGCCGGGGGGTGACGGCGCCGGGGTGTTCCGGCGCCCGGGGGTGTAGCTGGGTACACCCCCGGGAGTGAACCCCTGGTCATTGAGGCACACCCGTCGCGTGCGATGGGATGTGATCATGAACGTCACGGACTTTGCCGTCGAACTCCGCTCCGTCCGCCGGACCTACCGGCGCGGGCCCGAGCCGGTCATCGGCCTGGACGGGGTGAGCACCGGGTTCCCCTTCGGCACCTTCACCGCCGTCATGGGCCCCTCCGGCTCCGGCAAGTCGACCCTGCTGCGCGCGGCCGCCGGCCTGGAGGCGATCGACGGGGGCGAGGTGCTGGTCGACGGCACCGTCCTGGGCGGACTGCGCGACAAGGCGCTGACAGTGCTGCGCCGGGAGCGGATCGGCTTCGTCTTCCAGTCCTTCAACCTGATGCCCGCCCTGACCGCGGCACAGAACGTGGCGCTCCCGGCCCGGCTGGCCGGCCGCCGCCCCACCCCCGCCGAGGTGACCGCCGCGCTGGCCGCCGTCGGCCTCGCCGACCGGGCCGGGCACCGGCCGGGCGAGCTGTCCGGCGGTCAGCAGCAGCGCGTCGCCATCGCCCGGGCACTGCTCACCCGCCCGGCGGTCCTGCTGGCGGACGAGCCGACCGGCGCGCTGGACAGCCGCAGCGGCCGCGAGGTCCTCGCCCTGCTGCGCGGCGCGGCCGACGACCCCGGCCGGGCGGTGGTCATGGTCACCCACGACCCGGTGGCCGCCTCGTACGCGGACCAGGTGCTGTTCCTCCGGGACGGCCGGCTGGCCGACACCCTGGAGCGGCCCACCGCCGAGCAGGTCGCCGCCCGGATGACCGCGCTGGAGAGCGCGGAGGGCGTCGAGAACGTGGCGCGTGTGGAGGCCGTCGCATGCTGAGCCTCGCCCTCGCCACCGTCCGGCTGCGCTGGGCCTCGTTCGTCGGCAGCTTCGTCGCCCTGGCCTTCGGCGTCGCCCTGATGGCCACCTCGATCCTGGTCATCGCCGCCACCTCCGGCGTTCCCGACCAGGGCCGCCAGCGCTTCTCCGAGGCCCCGGTCCTGGTGACCGCCAACCTCAGCGTGGACTTCGCGGCCGCCCGCGGCGAGACCGTGCCGACGCCCGTCGCCGTCCAGCCGGGCCTGCCCGCCGGGCTGCTCGCCGCCGTCGCCGGGACCGGCCGTACGGTCGAGGACCGCACCTTCTACGCCCAGCTCGCGGACGGCCCGCGCGACCAGGTCGGGCGGGCCTGGTCCGCCGCCGCCCTGGGCGGCTACCGGCTGGCCGCCGGCTCGGCGCCGTCCGCCGACGACGAGGTCGTCATCGGCGGGGGCCGGCCGGACCAGGTCGGCCGGCCCGTCCGGTTCGTCACCTCCGACGGCCCGCACACCGCGACGGTCTCCGGGGTGACGGAGGCCGAGCCGTTCGAGCACGCCGTCTTCTTCACCGACGCCCGGGCCGCCCGGCTCTGCCCCGCCGTCGGCGTGCTGGCCGCCTTCGGGGACGCCGACGCGGTGCGCAAGGTCGTGGACGCGGCCGGCGGAGAGAGCGTCGCCCGGGTACTCACCGGCACCGAGCGCCGCCAGGCCGACCCGCACTACGCCGAGGTCAGCAGCCGGCTGGACGGCGTGCAGACCCCGCTCGGCCTGTCCGCCGCGGTCTCCGGCGGCACCGCCGTGTTCGTGGTGGCCGGCACCTTCGCGCTGTCGATCGCCCAGCGCCGCCGCGAACTCGCGCTGCTGCGGCTGATCGGTGCCACCCGGCGGCAGCTGCGCACCCTGGTCAACCGGGAGGCCCTGGTGGTCGGCGTGCTGGCCTCCGCGGCCGGGTGCGCGCTCGGCGCGGCGGGGGCGGCGCCGGCCGGCCGGTGGCTGGTCGGGCGCGACCTGGTACCGGCCGGCTTCACCGTTCCGGTCACCTGGTGGGGGCTGCTCGTCGCGGCCCTGATCGGACTGCTGACCGCGATCTGCGGCGTGGTGGCCTCCTCGCTGAAGGCCGGACTGATCAGCCCCGGCGAGGCGCTGGCGGAGGCGGACGTCGAACGGCCCTCGCGCGCCGTGCTGGCCTTCCGCTGGGCCGGCGGCCTGCTCGTCCTGGGCGGCGCCGTCGCGGCCGTCGCGATCGTCGCCCGCAGCTGGCCCGACGCCGCGGCCAACGTCGCGGACTCGCTCGGGCTGCTGCTGACGGTCGTGGCCGGGTGCGTCCTGCTCGCCGGTGTGCTGGCCGGCCCGGCGGTCCGGCTGCTGGCGCTGCTGCCCGGCCTCCCGGGTCGGCTGCGCGGGCGCCCGGTGGAGGAGGCCGGCGGCATCGCCTGGGCCACCGCCCGGCTGAGCGCGCTCACCGCCGTCCGGCGCACCGCCGCGACCGTCACCCCGGTGGTGCTGATCATCGCCTTCACCGGCTGCCTGCTCGGCAGCGTCCGCACCATCGACCGCTCGCTGGTCACCGAGGCGCGCCGACAGCTGTCCGCCACCGACTACGTCGTCGCGCCGGCCGGCACGCCCGGGCTCAGCCGGGCCGTGGTCGACCGGGTCCGCGCCGTCCCCGGCGTCCAGGCCCTGGCGATCACCCCCACCTCGGTCATGGCGGACCTGGACGGCGAGTCCCTGGTCGCCTTCCGCGCCGCCGCGGCCGACCCCGCCGCACTGGCCGCCGTCGACCGCCTGCCCGTCGTCGCGGGCTCGGTCGCCGACCTCGGCCCCGACTCCGTCGTGCTCAGCCGCACCTGGCCCGGCGCGCCCCGGGTCGGGCAGGTCATCCCGGTCCGGCTGGCCGACGGCACCCCCAGGGACCTGCGGGTCGCCGCCCTGCTCGGCACCGGCGCCGAGACCACCCAGGCCTGGGTGACCGCGGCCAACGCCGTCACCGACGGCGTCGGCGGCCCCGCCCTGACCAGCCAGATGCACCTGCGGATCCTGCCCGGCACCGACCGGCAGCAGGCCGTCGCCGCCCTGCGGACCGCCGTCGACGGGCTGGGCGCCCGGCTCGCCACCCCGGAGGAGATCGGGGCGGCGCGCGCCGACGGCGAGGAGGAGGCCACCTGGAACGCCCTGCTGATGATCCTCGGCCTGGCCATCTGCTACGCGGCCGTCGACCTCGCCAACTCGCTGGTGATGACGGTCACCGACCGCAAGCGGGAACTGTCCCTGCTACGGCTGGCCGGCGCCACCAAGGCCCAGGTGCTGCGCTCCGTCGCCGTCGAGACGCTGCTGTGCGTGGCGGCCGGTGCGCTCGTGGGCCTGCTCGGCACGGCCGTCAGCCTCGGCGGCTCCTGGGCGGCCCTGACCAACCTCGTCGGCCCGACCCCGGCGGTCGTGCCCTGGACGGAGCTGGGCACGCTGACCGGCTGCTGCGCGGTCATCGCCCTCACGGCGGCGGTGGTGCCCGCCGCCCTGGCACTACGGGGGCGGGACGGCCGCGACATCCTCGGCGGGGTGGGCTGACGGCGGGGGATCGCGCATGAGGGACGCTCATGGGTGCTGGTCATGAGCCTCCCTCATGGGTGCTGCACATGAGCATCGCTCATAGGGGTTTCCCATGAGCGTCGCTCATAGGTGCCGCTCATGAGCCTCCCTCATAGGTGCTGGTCATGAGCGTCCCTCATGGGTGCTGCACATGAGCGCTCCTCATAGGTACCGCTCATGAGCGTCCCTCATGAGCAGCCGAGGCCCACTCCCCCGCCCTGGCCCCTGTCCCGCAGGCCGTCCAGGACCAGGTCCGCGAGCCGTTCCGGGAGGTCCGGTTCGACGGGACGGTGGCCGAGGAGGGCGCGGGTCTGGAGCGGGGCGCAGAGCAGTTCCAGGGCGAGGCCGGCGTCCGTGTCCGCCGGGAGTTCGCCGCGTTCGGCGGCCCGCCGGACGATGACGCCGGCCTGGGCGAGGCGGGACTGCCAGAACGTCCGCCAGGACTCGGCGAGCACCGGGTCGTCGGAGCTGAGCGCGGCCGCCCGGACGACGGACCGGCCGAGCGGGGTGGCCAGGTAGCCGGCCAGGGCCCGGGCGAAGGCGGCCAGGTCGGTCCGGACGGCGCCGGTGTCGGGGACCGGGATGCCCTCGTCGCTGGCGGTGAGCATGGCGTCGAGCACCAGCTTCTCCCGGCTGCCCCAGCGCCGGTACACGGTGGTCTCGTTGACCCCGGCGCGGGCCGCGACGTCGGCGATGCTGAGCCGGGCGATGCCGTGTTCCGCCAGCGCCTCCATGGCCGCCGCCAGTACGGCCGCACGCACCCGCGCCGCCCGTCCGCCGGGTCGGCGCCGGACGTCCGCCGGGTCTTCCGCACCTGTACCACTCAAACCGCTGGCACCGGTCGTACCGCTCACATCGCTCATATGTCGATCACCTCGCCCGCCACCTTAACGCAGGACCACTTGCGTTTAGCGCCGACCCGGGCGCATAGTCACTAACGCAAGAGTTCCGGCTTTAATGCTGCAGGAGGCACCGACATGCCCTTCACCTGGCCGCTGGACCCGCAGGACCTGTTCACCGAGCGCCACCCGCAGATGACCCTCGGCCTGCCCGCCGCCGAGGTGGACGCGGTACGCGCCGCCGTCACCGAGATGTGGCCCGACCGGCCCGGCGGCTGGGTCCACGAGTGGTCCGCCCTGGCCGCCCGCCACGCCGCCGCCGGGCGCCACCGCGAGGCCGCGCAGGCGTACGGCTGGGCCAAGTTCCCCTCACTGGCCGACCGGCCGAAGCGCGCCGCGCTCGCCCGGCAGGTCGAGCAGTACGTGCTCGCCGCCCCCGGTTTCGCGGTGGAGTTCGAGCGCCGCACGCTCACCGTCCCGTACCGCGGCGGCGAGGCAACCCTGCCGGTCCACTTGATGGCCGCCCCCAGTCTGGCCGCCGACGCCCCGGTCGTCCTGGCCAGCGGCGGCGTGGACTCCTGGAAGACCGACCTGCACGGCATGTGGGAGCAGCTGGCGCTGGCCCTGCCGGTCCGGCTGCTGCTGTTCGACCTCCCCGGCACCGGCGAGACCGCCCACCTGCCGATGACCCCGGACGGCGGCGCGGAGGTGATCGACGGCCTGGTGGCGTTCGCCCGCACGATCGGCGACGGCACGGTGGGCCACTTCGGCATCTCGATGGGCGGCTACTACTCCGCCCGGGCGGGCCTGAGCGGCGCCGTGGACGCGGCGGTGGTGCTGGGCGGCCCGGTGGAGCGCTCCTTCGCGCCCGGCCGCGGCTTCGCGTTCGGCATGGACGGCATCGTCGGCAACGCCCTGGGCTTCGACGCGCCGCCGAGCGCGTCCGAGCTGGCGGAGGCCTTCACGGCCTTCGACCTGCGCCCGCTGCTGGACCTGGACGCCAACGGGCCGATGCTGGTACTCAACGGCACGGACGACGTGCACGTCCCGCAGTACGACACCCTGGTGTTCGCCGGGCGCCGGGCCACCCGGATCGAACTGATCCCGGACACCGGCCACTGCGCCGTCTCCCGGTTCGACGAGGCGATGGCACTGATCGTCCCCTGGCTCCGGACGGCACTGATCGGCTGAGCTCTCCCGCCCTGCCGGCCCTTCCAGCCCCACGAGTCACGCCGGTCACGCCCGCCGCACTGGTCACGCCGGTCCGACAGTCGCTCAAACACTCAAGTCCGATGACCGTACGACCCCTCCCGGCGGGGCAACCTCCGTGGCGCCGCCGGGAGCCGGCCCGGGCCCGCCGTTAGCGTGTCCGCATGGGCGCTCAGCAACTCGATCTGGCCGGACTGCGCCGGGTGTACGGGCGGCCCGGGAGCCGGTGGTTCTACACCCGGGTCGCGCGCAACGCCCGGCACTGGGGCTGGACGGAGCCCGGGCAGTCGAAATGGCGGCTGTGGCGGGCGCAGCGGCAGCTGCAGGACGTGCTGGGGCGCAAGCTGGCGCTGCCGACGGGGGCCCGGGTGCTGGACGCCGGGTGCGGGGCGGGGGTGGTGGCCCGGGCGATGGCGGCGCGGTTCGGACTGGAGGTGACCGGCGTCGACGTCCTGGACTTCCACCTCGCCGAGGCCCGCCGGCTCAGCGCCCGCGCCGCACTGGACGGGCGGACCGCCTTCGGCTGGGGCGACTTCCACCGACTCCCTTTCGCCGAGGGCGAGTTCGACGGCGCCTACTCGATGGAGACGCTCGTCCACTCCTACGATCCGCCGCGCGCCCTGGCGGAGTTCCACCGGGTGCTGCGCCCGGGCGGCCGGCTGGTGCTCCTCGGTCCGATGAGCACCGTCCCGCTGGACGAACTGGAGCCGCGGGCCCGGGCGTTGCTCGAACCGTACCTGGACGCGATGGCGATGACCGGGGCCCGGTTCTACCACGCCGGCAACCTGTCGGACCTGCTGTCCGAGGCCGGGTTCGAGGTGGAGGAGGCGCTGGACGCGACGCCGTACTACACGCCCACCTCGGAGGCGGTGTACGCGTACTTCCGGCTGCCGTGGGAGGTGCTGCGGCGCTTCGGCGATCCGTCGAAGTGGCTCAATCTCCGTTCCACGGTGGAGATGTACGCCGTCCGCGAGTACGTCGCCTGGTACGTTCACACCGCCGTCAAGCCTTCGAGGTGACCCCCGCCATGGACGAGCACCCCGCCCCGCTGCCGTACCCGAGCGGCTGGTTCTGCGTCGGACGGGTCCGGGACCTGCCGCCCGGCCGGGTGCGCACGGCCAGGCTGATGGGCGAGGACGTGGTGCTGTACCGGACCCGTCGGGGGGCGGTGCGCGCGGTCGGTCCGCACTGTCCGCACCTGGGCGCGCACTTCGGGGCGGGCGGGGCGGTCCGGGGCGAGGACCTGGTCTGCCCGTTCCACGGTTTCGCCTTCGGTCCGGACGGCTCCTGCACCGGTTCACCGGACGGGACCCGGTTCCGGGCGTCGCTGACGCGGCGCCTGCTCTGCGAACGGGACGGCGCGCTGTTCGTCTGGCACGGGACGGACGGCGAACCGCCCGGGTGGGAGCTGCCGCCGGCGGTCGGGGTGCGCCCGCTCGCCTGGTGGAGCGGGGAGGTGCTCTCGCACCCGCAGGAGGTGATGGAGAACAGCGTCGACTTCCGGCACGTGAGCGTGCTGCACGGCCTGGACACCCGGGAGACCGCGCCGCCCGAGGTGGACGGCCCGCTGTTCACCGTGCACCAGCGCACCACGACCCGCTTCCCGGGGCTGGGCGCGGTCAGTCTGGAGCAGCCGGTGACGCTGGCCGGGCTCGGCATGATGCGCCTGGTGGCGGAACTGCCGGAACTGGGCGCCACCTTGCGGGTCTGGGTGCTGGCGACGCCGGTCGCGCCGTGGCGCACCAGGGTACGGTTCGCGGTGACCAGCACGGTGCCGGTCCCGGGGGTCGGGTCGGCGAAGGCGCTCGACCGGGCGGCGTCCTGGCTGGCACTGCAGGCCTCGGTACGGATCATCAAGCAGGACCGGCCGGTCCTGGCGCACAAGCGGTACCTGGCGCAGCCGCGCCTGGTGCCCGGGGAGCGCTCGATCGGGCTGTTCCGCCGCTGGGCGCGGCAGTTCTATCCGGACGCTCCGGCCCCTTCGGCGCACCCAGCCTCGTCGGCCTATCCGACCCCTTCGGTCCAGCCGACCCCTTCGGTCCACCCGGCGGCGAATCTCTCCCCGGAGGCGAACCCGGTGGACTGCCCCCCAGCGGACTGACCCCCAGCGGACTGACCCCCGCCGGGCTGGCCCCCGCCGCCCGGCGCGGCCAGCGTCTCCCACACCGGGTCGGGCAGTCCGGGGACGGCCCGACCCTCCGCCTGCCAGCGCCGGGCCAGCTCGGCGTAGATGGGTGCCCCGACATCGGGCTCCTCGGGTGGCTCCACCCCAAGCAGGATCGTTTCTTCGACCGGCCGCCGCCGCGGTACCGGCATCACCCCAAATCCACTCACACCCGCCCAACGCACCCCGCCCGCACCGGGACACGGTCGCGTCAACCCGACAGGCCGCGCATCAGCCCCCTCACGAAGCACCGCCCGGGAGTCGTACCGGAGGGTGCACAGGAAGGGCGCGCAGGAAGTCGGCCCGGCCGACTTCCCGTGCGACCACGCCCCGGCCCCCTCCACGTGCCGTACGGATTTACGGCGGTCATGCTGAGGTTCGACCGCCCCGGCGCCTACCGCCGCCGGCCCGCCGCCAGCAGCTCGGGCACGGTGGCGAGCTTCACCCGGGGCCGGCCCTCGGCCTCGCCCCGCTCGCGCTCCGCGCGGTCCACCGCCCGCAGCTCCTTCAGCCCCACGGCGTCCGGCCGCCGGCTCCGCACCAGCCGGTCGAACTCCTTGTGCCCGGACCCCGGTTCGGGCAGCGCGCGGGCGGTCGCGTCGTCCAGCAGCGCGTCCACGGTCTCGCGGGCGCAGGCCCGGTTGGCGCCGATCCCGCCGGACGGCCCGCGCTTGGCCCACCCCACCACGTACGCCCCCGGCAGCGGCCGCCCGGTCGCCGGGTCGACGACCCGCCCACCCCGGTGCGCGACCGTCCCGGTGCGCTCGTCGAACGGCAGCCCCGGCACCGGGACGCCACGGTGCCCGATGGAGCGCACCACCAGGCCGGTCCGCAGGACGTCCGTCCTCCCGGTCGCCTCGGCCCGCTCGCCGTCCACGAGCGTGGTCCGCTCGACCGTCAGCTCCTCGACCCGCCCGTCCCCCGCCAGCCCGACCGGCGCCGACAGGAACCGCAGCACGATCCGCCGCCCCGGCCCCGGCTCCGCGGCCCCGTCGTACGGGACCAGCGGCAGCCCGGCGAGCAGCGCCGCCTGCGGCCCTGACGCCGACCGCGAGTCCGCCGCCGGCCGCGCGCCGGCCGCCGCCTGCGCCCCTGACGCCGCCTCGATCGCCGCCCGCACCTCCGGGTGGTCCTCGACCACCACCTCGACGCCCGGCAGCTGCCGCAGCGCCAGGAACTCCGCCCTGGTCCACGCCGCCTGCTCCGGGCCGCGCCGGGCGAGCAGCACGACCTCCCGGACCCGGCTGCGACGCAGCGCGGCCAGCGCGTGGTCGGCGATGTCGGTGGCGGCGAGCCGGTCGGGGTCGGTGAGCAGGATGCGGGCGATGTCCACGGCGACGTTGCCGTTGCCGACGACGACCACGCGCTCCGCCGAGAGCTCCACCGCGTCGGCGGGCACGGTCGGGTCGGCGTTGTACCAGCCGACGAAGGCGGTCGCGGGCAGGCTGCCGGGCAGCTCCTCGCCGGGTACGCCGAGCCGGCGGTCGGCCGCCGCGCCGACCGCGTAGATCACCGCGTGGTGGTGGGCGGCGAGCTCCTCGTGAGTGACGTCGGCGCCGACCTCCACGTTCAGGTGCATCCGCAGCCGCGGGTCGTGGAAGACGCTCGCGAAGCTCTCCGCGATCCGCTTGGTGGACTGGTGGTCGGGCGCGACGCCGTGCCGCAGCAGTCCGCCGGTGACCGGCAGCCGGTCGATCATGGTGAGCTCGGCACTGGTGCTGCGCAGCAGTTCCTGCGCGGTGTACCCGGCGGAGGGGCCGGTGCCGACGACGGCGATCCGCAGCACGCCGAGCTCGCCCGGCAGGCTGCGCGGGAAACTGGGCCGGCCCCAGGCGTGATCGCTGGGGTGGTCGCGGAACCAGTCGCGGTTGAGGTCGCCGAACACGGTGTCCGGACCGCGCAGCCGGTCGACCGGGAACACCGCGTCCACCGGGCAGGCGTCCGCGCAGGCACCGCAGTCGATGCACGCCTGCGGGTCGATGTACAGCATGTCGGTGGTGCCGAACTCCGGTTCGTCCGGGGTCGGGTGGATGCAGTTGACCGGACAGACGGACACGCACGAGGCGTCGTTGCAGCAGGTCTGGGTGATCGCGTAGGCCATGGCCGGGGTGGAGTCCTCGCTGCGCGTGGGGGATTGGGTCTCGGGCTCGTCTGACGAACCGTCAGAGCATGTGCACCCGGCGGTAGACGGCCGCGGAGCGGCTGGTCAGCAATCCGCTCTCGGCGAGGAAGGCCATCAGATGCCGGGAGCTGGTGCGCATCATCGCCTTGCGGTGCTCGTTGGCCCGCACCTCGGCGAGCGCCCGCCGCACGTCGAGCCCGGCGGCCTTGTAGACGCCCGGGTGGACCATGCTGGTGACGATGACGTACGCGCCCATGGCGATGCCGGTGGCCGAGGCGCGACGGCGCGACGGGCTCGCGTACCGCATCCGCTCGCGGATCTCCTGCCGGGCGAACTTCATGTGGCGCGACTCCTCCACCACGTGGATCCGGGAGGTGCCGCGGACGATCTCCAGCACGTTCTCGCCGCGCATCCAGTCGCGCTGCATGACGTCAAGCACCTCTTCGGCCACCAGGATTCCGCCGTACGCGAGTTCACCCCTGGCGAGCGCCTTGTACGCGCGACCGGCCTGGGCTATCAGCTTGTTGGGGCGGTAGGCGGGGACGCCCATCTTCGCGCAGGCCCGGGCGAACATGATCGAGTGGCGGCACTCGTCGGCGATCTCGGTGAGCGCGAACTGGAACTCGGCGCTGGCGGGGTCCTTGAGGTACTGGTCGCGCAGCACCATCTGCTGGAGGATCATCTCGAACCAGATACCGGTGTTCATGATCGAGCAGACCTCGTGCCGGGTCAGGGTGACCCGCTGCCGCTCGGTCATCTCGTCCCACAGCCGGGTGCCGTAGAGCGTGCTCCACTCCGGGTTCAGCCCGTAGTGCCCCCCCGGGAGGGGGGCGTCCCAGTCGATCTCGGTCGAGGGGTCGAAGGAGAGGGTGGCGGCCGACTCCAGCAGCCGCTTCGAGACGTCGTCGTCGGCCGTGGTGTGCCGGTGCTCCCGGCCGCCGTCGTGGTGGTGGTCCCGCCCCCGCGCCACCGGGTCGGTGAGAGCCATGGCTGCCTCCAGGTGCCTGCTCCTGCGGGTTCCCGCTCACCCGCTTATTAGACGGACAGTACAATAAGAGCCCGCCGCCGAGAACCCCCTGTGCACCGGCCCTTGCCCCGGGCACGCCGAACGGCGGGCACGACGAAGGGCGGAGCCCGTCGGGGCCCCGCCCTTCACCCATCCGCCGTGACGGCTACGGCGCAGCGACTACGCCGCACCACCCAGCGCCTGCCGCAACGCCTCTGCCGCCTCGGCCGTCGCCTCCCGGAAACGGTGGCCGACGCCGATGTAGTTGGCGTACCCGTGGATGAGGTCCGACTGCCGGCTCAACCGCACCTCCACCCCCGCCTCCCCCAGCGCCCGCGCGTACGCCTCGCCCTCGTCGCGCAGCGGGTCGAAGCCCGCGGTGCCGACGTACGCGGGCGGCAGGCCGGTCAGGTCCTCGGCGAGCAGCGGCGACAGGCGCGGGTCGGCGCGGTCGGCGGGCTCGGGCGCGTACCGGTCGGCGAACCAGTCCATGCCGGCGCTGGTCAGGAAGAACCCGTCGGCGAACAGGTCGCGCGAGGGGCGCCGGACCGAGGCGTCGGTCGCCGGGTACAGCAGCAGCTGGAACACCGGCGCGGGACCGCCCCGCCGCACGGCCGCCTGCGCCGCGACGGCGGCCAGGTTGCCGCCCGCACTGTCCCCACCGACCGCGATCCGCTCCGGATCCGCGCCCAGGTCCGCCGCCTTGGCGTACGCGTAGTCGAACGCGGCCAGCGCGTCCTCGGCGGCCGCCGGGAACACGTGCTCGGGCGCCAGCCGGTACTCCACCGACAGCACCCGGACGTTCGCCCGCTGCGCCAGGAACCGGGCGACGTGGTCGTGGCTGGCCCGACTGCCGACCACCCAGCCCCCGCCGTGCAGGAACACCAGCAGGCCGGAACCCTCCGCCAGCCCGTCCGGCGTATACAGCGTCGCGGCCAACTCCCCCTGCTCCTGCGGGATCCCGACGGCACGCGCGGCCACCGAACGCAGCACCGGACCGCCCACCAGATGCCGCGCGTACTCCATCGCGACCCGCGAGGACGCGACCCCGCCCGGCATCACCAGGGACGCCTTCGACAGGCGCTGCAGCTTGAGGATCAACTGCGCGTCCAACGCGAGCGTCTGCCCGTCCCGCACCACCGGCTTGCCCGCGAACGCCCGCCGCAGCCCCTCCGGCAGGGCGTACGCACCCCGAACGAAGGCGGCCTGGATCCGGACGGGGAAGGGGATCGTCATCTCGTCTGCCTCCTGGGGGCGGTTCTGCCTGAACGCGGGAGCCCATGATGGGCCCGTCCCAGCAGACTTGGAAGCCTCCTCGACGCCCCCTGAACCCACCCTCGACCCACCCGAGCCCACATCCCGGAAAAATTATGCAGACCGGTCTACATCTTCTGTCGCCCCGGCTGCACGAAAAGTCGGCCCACCCGACTTCTCACGCAACAAGCGCCACCCCGGGCACCAAATCTGTAGACCGGTCTGCATAATCCCCCGGGGCCGAACTCCGACCCGCGCACGAGAAGTCGACCAGCCCGACTTCCTGCGCCCGCCGCGCCCCGCACCGTCAGAAATCTGTAGACCGACCGACATATTCCTCCCTGCCCGCCGCAGGCCACACCTCCGCACCTCCGCGCGAAAAGTCGGCCCGCCCGACTTCTCGCGCAACAAGCGCCACCCCGGCGCCAAATCTATAGACCGGTCTGCATATTCCCCCAGACCGAACTCCGGCCCGCGCACGAGAAGTCGGCCGGCCCGACTTCCTGTGCGCGCTGCGCCCCGCACCCCCGGAAATCAGTAGACCGACCGACATATTCACCCACCCCGCTCGACCCGTTGGGCCTGGGCTGTGAGGTGGCGGCGTTCCGGGGCGCTGGAGGTGCGGGCGGCGGCTTCGCGGTAGGTGTGGGCGGCGGTGGCCGGGTCGGTGCCGAGTCGGTCGAGGAGGTGGGCGCGGGCGGCGAGCAGGCGGTGGTGGCGGGCGAGGCGCTTGTCGGCGGCGAGTCCGTCGAGGAGGGCGAGCCCGGCTGCCGGCCCGTGGACCATGGCCACGGCGACGGCCCGGTTGAGGGCGACCATCGGGTTGGCGTCGAAGCGCAGCAGCAGGTCGTACAGCGCCAGGATCTGCGGCCAGTCGGTGGCTCCGGCGGTCGGCGCCTCGCTGTGCACCGCGGCGATCGCCGCCTGCACCTGGTACGGTCCGGGCTGTCCGCCCGGGAGCGTGGCGGCGATCAACTCCAGCCCTTCGCCGAGCGGTTCGCGGTCCCAGCGGCCGCGGTCCTGCTCCTCCAGCGGGACCAGTTCGCCGTACGGTCCGGTACGGGCGGGCCGGCGGGCGTCGGTGAGGAGCATCAGGGCG
Source organism: Kitasatospora xanthocidica (assembly GCF_014656195.1). GTDB lineage: Bacteria > Actinomycetota > Actinomycetes > Streptomycetales > Streptomycetaceae > Kitasatospora > Kitasatospora xanthocidica. Next base: position 311,691 of record NZ_BNBY01000007.1, read on the forward strand.
AGCAGTCCCGCGGTCTCGGCGTCGCCGGGGGTGAGGCGCAGCAGCAGGCGGGTCAGCCGGATCGCTTCGGCGGCGAGCCTCGGTACGGTCAGTTCCTCGCCGTCGCTGGCGGTGTAGCCCTCGTTGAAGATCAGGTACAGCACGTGCCGGACCTCGCCGAGCCGGGCGGCGCCGTCGTCTCCTTCGGGCAGGGCGAGCCGTCCGCCCGCGGTCCTGAGAGTCTGCTTGGCCCGGCTGATCCGCTGCGCCATGGTGGTCTCGGGCACGAGGAACGCGGCGGCGATCTGCGCGGTGGTGAGGCCGCCGACGGCGCGCAGGGTGAGCGCGATCCGGCTCGGCACGGACAGGGCCGGGTGGCAGCAGAGGAACAGCAGGGCCAGGGAGTCGTCGGCCACCGGGTCGGGCGCGTCGGCGGCCGGGGCGAGGAGGGCCGACTGCGGGGTGGCGAGGGCCAGTGCCTCCTCCCGCCGCCGCCGGGCCGACTCGCTGCGCACCTGGTCGACGAGCCTGCGGTCAGCGACGGTCACCAGCCAGCCGCGCGGGTTCGCGGGCAGCCCGTCCCGGGGCCACTGCAGTGCGGCGGCCAGCAGTGCTTCCTGCGCCGCGTCCTCGCACGCGTCGAACGCCCCGCCGTGCCGTCGCACCAGCGCGCCGAGGACCTGCGGCGCGAGTTCGCGCAGCAGCTCCTCGACGCGGTCGCTCCCGACGCTCACTCGCTCACCGGGAGCTCGTCCACCGGAAGTTCGCTCACCGAAAGCTCGTTCACCGGCGACTCGTGCAGGATCGGCCACAGCTCGACCGGCTCGACGTCCGCGAACGGCATGTCGGCCGCGATCCGCTGGGCGCGTTCCAGGCTCTCGCAGTCGAGGAGGTAGAAGCTGGCGAGGTACTCCTTGGTCTCCAGGTAGGGCCCGTCGGTGACCACCGGCACGCCCTCGGCCCGGCGCACCAGCTGCGCGGCGGCCGCGTCGGCCAGTCCGTAGGCGCCGATCAGCTCGCCGCTCTCGCGGTACCTGGTGTTGAACGCCTCCTGCTTGGCGATCGCCTCGGGCCAGGCCTCGGCCGGGAAGGAGTCCCACTTGGCCTGGTTGCCGTAGATCATCGCGACGTACTTCATCTCGGGTGTCCCCTCGGTCCCGCGCGCCCCGTCGGCGCGCTGTCACCTCTCAGTCGGAGCCGCGGGACGGGCCCTCGACATCGGCCGAGAGCTTTCTCCGAGAGATTTCTCCGAGGATTTCCTCCGGGCGCCGAGACGCCCCCCGGCAACGCCGATGATCAAGGTACCGCAGGCCCCCGGGGTCAGGAGTTGCGCCGGTCTTCCGCGTCGAAGGATGCCAGCGCCAACGCCGCGGGTTCCAGCGACCGGTGCAGTGCTGCCAGGACGGACGGGTCCAAACCGCCCAGGGCGTCGGCGAGTTCCTCGGCCGTGTCCTGGGCGATCTCCCGTGCCACCGCGGCCGGCGCCGTCCGTGGCCCGAGCTTGCTGACCGCGGCTGCCGCCCGGGCGGGGGTGAGCAGCGCGGATGCCTGGACCAGCAGCCAGGCCGGGACGCCGGCCGCGCCCTCCGGTGGGGGCAGGTACGGGCGGGCGCCGCCGTAGCGGCCGTCCTCGGCGAAGGCCTGCTGCTTGACCTTCACCAGTGGACGGGCCGCTGCCCCGGCCTCGCCCGACTCCCGCGACTCCCGCCACTCCCCGGCCGGTTTGAGGACGTACCCCTCCGCGAGGTTGTCCGCCAGGTCGGGCAGCCCGAACAGGGCCGGCACCCGGCTGGGGAACAGCACCGGCAGGTCCTGCAGGGCGTTCAGCGCGCCGTGCCCGAGGAGCGGGACGCAGGTGAGTCCGGCGGTGCTCGCGGCCGCGCGCAGGGTGCGGTCGGCGATCCACCAACGGCCTTGGGGTGTCTCGACGGTGGCGTCGAACGGCAGCCAGCGCAGGCCGGGGTCGTACCAGACGCCGGTCTGCACCGGGTCGACCCCGGCGACGGCGGGCACCCCGGGGTGCGGGTAGCGTCCGCCGGCCAGCTCGCCGTAGATCGTCACCGTGGCCGAGCGGCCCCACGCCCCGCGCCCGTGCCAGCGCACGGCCGCGGCGAACCGGCTTGCGGCGACCGTGAGTTCGGGCCAGATCCGGCTCACGCCGAAGAAGCCGTCCAGCTCCTCGTCGTCCAGCAGTTCGCGCCGCTTCGCGGCCCGCACCGCCCCGCCATCCCCGCCATCCCCGCCATCCCCGCCCTCGCAGACCACCGCGAAGTGCGCGCCGTGCACCTTCTCCGTCGCGGTCCACTCGCGGCCGCCGGGCCCGCCGGAGCGGCCGCGCGAGGGGATCTTGGGGTAGGGCCGCAGCTCGGCCCCGTCGAACGCCGTCGTCTCGGACACGAACTCGGACACGAACAGGATCCTCGCCGCCGAACCCGCCCACCGGCAACCGGGATTCCCGGGGGCCGGGGCCGAGGGCCGGCGCCCGCCACCGGCGCCCACCGTCACGACCGCGGCAGGGCTACCCCGGCGGCTCGGAGCCTGGCCTCGGTGAGCGCGGTCAGCCGGGCCGAGACCGGCGCCCGGTCACCGCCGTGCTCGTTGATCATCCGGTACTGGGCGGAAGCCCTGCGCCAGGCCCGCAGGCTGGCGGGGCTCGCCAGTAGGGCGGGGTGGGCGAGGTAGTGGTCGGCCATGGCGGTCGCGAGTTCCTCGATCCGCGGGTCGTCCGGTTCCCAGGTCTCGGCCTCCAGGCCGCGCTTGGTCAGCTCGACGTACTCGGGGTCGTCGAGGCAGTGTTCCAGCCGGGCCAGGAACCCGTCGAAGCCCTCCGGCACCATCGCCCGGGCCAGCACCAGGGCCTCGCGTTGCGCGGCCACGTAGTCGGGGCCGAAGCCGAGGCCGGGCATCCGGTCCAGGACGGCGCAGGCGCGTTCGGGCAGCAGGGCCCGGTCGCCCTCGGCGAGCCGGTGCAGCGTGTCGCGACGGGCGCTCAACTCCGCGATCCGCTCGGTCAGCCGCCGCCCGACGTCGGCGAGGGAGGCGGCGAACTCCTCGGCGTCGGCGTCGAGCAGGGGCCCGACCTCGGCCAGCGGCACCCCGGCGGCGGCCAGGGTCCGGACCTGCACCAGCCGCAGCAACTCCGCCGATCCGTACCGCCGGTAGCCGGAGGCGTCGCGTCGCGGCTCCTCGACCAGCCCGTGCCGGTGGTAGTGCCGCACCGTCCTCACCGTGACGCCGACGAAGGCCGCCGCCTGCCCGATCGTGACTCCGCCTGTCATCCGCCCGCCATCCCCCGACATCTCTCGACTGTTCGCTGGTCGTCGCCCACCCCGCCCCGCTCCCGAAGCGTACGGGCCACGGCCGTACGGGCCATGGCCGTTCAGCCCGCGCGGAACACCTCGTCGACGAGCAGCTGCTGGGCGCGCTGGAAGGCCGGTGCGATGGACAGGTCCGCGTCGTCCACGAAGGTCAGCCCGGCGGTGAGGGTCGTGCCGCCGTCGGGGCTGCCGTACATCAGCGCCGCCGAGCCGATGGTGGCGCCGTTGTGGTGGTAGACGGTGCCGCGGCCCTGGCCCAGGTCCTGCGCGAACACGCCCAGGCCGTAGCCGATCGTCGCCTCCGGCGTGCGCATCTCCGTCAGCAGGCCGGCCGGCAGGAGGCGGCCGCCCATCAGCGCGGAGAAGTAGGTGTGCAGGTCCCGGGTGGTCGAGATCATGTCGCCGCCGGCCGCGACCCAGGAGGGGTTGTGCCGGGTGACGTCGACCGTCCGCTCCCGCCCCGCGTCCTGGTAGCGGTAGTAGCCGTGGTTGTGGGGCTCGGGGACCTCCGGCGAGGTGCCCGGCGCCACGGTGCCCGTCATGCCCAGCGGCGCCAGGACCAGTCGTCGCAGTTCCTCGGCGAACGGCCGGCCGGTGACCTCCTCGATCACCAGCCGGGCGAGCACGTAGTTGGTGTTGGAGTAGCTCCAGCCCGCGCCTGGCGCGAACCGCGCCGGGTGGGACAGCGACAGCCGTACCAGTTCCTCGGGCGGGTAGGTACGGAACCGGCCGTCCACCCACTCCTTGCCCCGCCACGGGATCCCGGGCACGACCGTCCCGTCGTCGAGGAGTTCGCCGGTGTGGCTGAAGATCCCGCTGGTGTGCTGGAGCAGCATCCGCACCGTGATCCGCCGGTCCAGCCCGAACCGGGGCAGGTGGTCGGCGACCGGGGCGTCGAGGCCGATCCGGCCCTCCGCGACCAGCAGCAGCACCACGGTGGCCACGAAGCTCTTGGTGGAGCTGCCGACCCGGAAGTGCCCGTCGGAGAGCGCATCGGCCCGGCCGAGCTCGCGCGTACCGGCACTGCCGACCCACTCGCCGCGCTCGTCGTTGACCCGCAGCTGCACGCCGAGGAAGCCCGCTTCGACGAGCTCCTCGATCGCGTTCCGCAGCTCCGGGCGGTCAGCCTCTCGACTGGGCGAGGTGCTGGGGAAGGTGGTGGACATGGCGCTCCTTCGCGTCCGTCGGCCCGCTCCCGTGTCGGGCCGCTGCGCCGAGCCTCCACCCCGCCCCTGGGTCAACCTCAAGCGTGATCCGGCTCACATCCATGCCCCCATCACCACCCCCGCCCTCAGACGCCCCACTCCGCCCGCAGCCGCGCGAACGCCTCGTGGAATCCCGGGAAGGTCTTCCGCACGCATCCCGGGTCGTCGAAGGTGATGCCCGGTGTGCGCAGCGAGGTGACGGCGAAGGACATCACGATCCGGTGGTCGCCGTGGGTGGCGATCTCGACCGGGCGGGGCGTGCCGGGGTGGATCTCGATCCAGTCGTCGCCGGTGTCCACGGTGATGCCCATCGCGCGGAGGTTGGCGGCGCAGGCCTCCAGGCGGTCGCACTCCTTGACCCGGGTGTTGTGGACGTCCTCGATCCGGACCGGGCCGGTGGCGAAGGGCGCGATCGCGGCGAGGGTGGGCATGGTGTCGGAGATGTCCCGCATGTTGACGGTGAGGCCGCCGAGCGTGCCGTCGCCGGACACGGTCGTACGGTCGTCCCCGACGTCGACCCGGACGCCCATCCGCCGCAGGACGTCGACGAAGCGCAGGTCGCCCTGGAGGGCGTCGCGGCCGAGGCCGGGGACGGTGATCTCGCGGCCGGCGAGGGCGGCGGCGGCGAAGAAGTAGCTCGCGGTGGAGGCGTCCGGTTCGACGGCGTACCCGGTCGCCCGGTAGCCGCCGGGGGGCACGTCGAAGAGCTCGCCGTGCGGCGTCCGTTCCCGCTTCACTTCGACACCGAAGGAGCGCATCATCGCGAGGGTGATGCCGATGTACGGGGCCGAGACCAGCCGGGTGACGGTGATCCGCAGGCCGTCGCGGGTGAGCGGGCCGAGCAGCAGCAGCGCGGTCAGGTACTGCGAGGACTCCCCGGCGTCCAGGGTGAGTTCGCCGCCGCGGACGCCGTCGGCGACGACGGTGAGCGGGTGGTGCCCCTCGGCCTGTTCGTGCCGCAGGTCGACGCCGAGTTCGCGCAGTGCCCGGGTGAGCGGGGCGACGGGGCGGCGGCGCATCTGGGCCGAGGCGTCGAAGCGGTAGGTGCCGTGGCCGGCGGCGGCGAGGGTGGGCAGGAAGCGGGCGGTGGTGGCGCCGTCCCGGCAGTACACCTCGGCCGTCTCGACGGCGGGCCCGGCGGGCCGGCCCGTCACCCGCCAGGCGTCGGCCGCCCGTTCGACCCGGTAGCCGAGTGCGGCCAGCCCTTGCGCGAAGCCTTCGGTGTCGTCGGAGGCGAGCGGCCGGTGCAGGGTGGTCTCGCCGTCGGCGGCGGCGGCCAGGAACAGCGCCCGGGCGGTGATGGACTTGGACCCGGGGATCTGGACGGCGGTCACGGCAGGCTCTCCCAACACAGGTGCGTCCGGTGGCGTCGGTCCCGATCCTGCCGCACCGGCTCCCTGCCGTTCGCGACGTTCCACGGACTGGACGACGACGGCCCGGCGAACTCCGAGGCCCTCAGCGGCGTTCCCAGAGCCCGGCCAGGTGCGCGTGCAGGACCTCCTCCGCCTCCGCCGCCGTCCGGTACCCGATCAGGACGTGCGCGGTGAGCCCGTCCGCGAGGGCGAGCAGCGTCCGGGCCTCGGTCCGCGCCTCCAGCACCCCGCCGGCGACCGCCCAGTCGGCCCCGCCCCCACCCTCGGACGCCTCCGCGACCAGCCGCACCACCAGCTCCTCCAGCGCCGCGTAGCTGCCGCGCAGGGTCTGCGCCAGCCCGGGGTCGACGGCGGCCGCGGCGACGAAGGCGAGCCAGATCCTGGCCTCGGCCCGGTGTTCCTCGCGCAGCAGCGCCACTTCCCCGGCGACCAGCCCGAGTTCACTGGCGGCCGACTGGGCCGGCCCGGCGGTCAGCCGGACCCGCACCCGCTCGGTGACGCGCTCGCCGACGTGCGCGAGGGCGAATCCCAGCATCTCCTCCTTGGTGCGGAAGCAGCGCTGGACGGCGCCCATGGAGACCTCGGCGCGGGTGGCGACGTCCCGCAGGGTGACGGCTCCCAGGCCGCGTTCGTCCACGAGTGCGCAGACGGCGTCGGCGATCAGCCGGCGACGGCTCTCGTGGTCCACCTGCTTGGGCATGCCGCCTCCTGGCCGAGTTCCCGACGGTGCGGGATCCCGACGTTCCGAGTTCCCACCCTTATTCCGATGCAAGCGTATCGCTTCCCCGGCTATGGTTCCGATGCAACCGCATCGGAACGAGCCCGAGGAGCCCCGCCCCCATGCCCCTGTGGAGCAAACCCGCCACCGAACTCGCCGCCGCCGTCCGCACCGGCGAGGTCTCCGCCCTCGACGTGGTCGACAGCCACCTCGACCGCATCGCCGAGGTCAACCCGCACCTGAACGCCGTGACCCGGCTCCTCGCCGACCGGGCCCGCGCCGCCGCCCGGGACACCGACCGCCGCCGGGCCGCCGGCGAGGACGTCGGGCCGCTCGCGGGCGTGCCGTTCACCGTCAAGGAGTGCACGCCGATCGAGGGCGTGCCCACCACCTTCGGCACCCCGCGCTTCCGTGACCACGTCGCCCCCGCCGACGCCGTCCCGGTGGCCCGGCTGCGCGCCGCCGGGGCGATCCCGATCGGCCACAGCAACCTGCCGACCCTGATCCTGGCCGGGATGCACACCCGCAGCGAGCTGTACGGCGACACCCGCAACCCCTGGGACCCGAGCCGCACCCCGGGCGGCACCAGCGGCGGTGACGGCGCCGCGGTCGCCGCCGGCCTGGCCCCGCTCGGGCTCGGCAACGACTCGGGCGGCTCGGTCCGGATCCCGGCCGCCTTCTGCGGCGTCGCCGCCCTCAAGCCGACCACCGGCCGCTTCCCCGCCGACCAGCGCCTGATCGGCCCGGACGACCCCGGCCCGGCCTCCCAAGTCCTGGTCACCGACGGCCCGTTGGCCCGTACGGTGGCCGACCTCCGGCTCGCCTACGAGGCGCTGGCCGGCACCGACCCCCGCGACCCGCGCGCCGTCCCGGCGCCGCTGTACGGCGAACCGCTCCGGCGGCCGCTCAGGGTGGCCGTGGTCGCCGACCCGGGCGGCCACGGTGTCCACCCCACCGTCCGCCGGGCCGTCGAGGCCGCCGCCGAGGCGCTGCGCGACGCCGGGTACGAGGTCCGGGAGGTGCCCGACGTCCCGCGGCTGGACGAGGCGTACGACACCTACCACCGGCTCACCGTCACCGAGTTCGCCCCGAGCTGGCCCGCCGTACGGCAGCTGCTCGGCGAGGGCGGCGACCGCTTCATCGAGCTGACCATGCGCAGCGCCCCGCCCGCCGACGCCCCGGGGCTGATCCGGCTGATGAGCGCGTGGATGAACATCCGCCGCTCCTGGACGGAGTTCCTGGACGAGTACCCGCTGCTGCTGGGGCCGGTCTTCACCGAGCCGCCGGTCGAGCCGGGCCTGGAGTCGCGGGACCAGGCGGGCCGCGACCGGGTCGCCATGGCGATGCGACTGTGCTCGGTGACCAGCTTCGTCGGCGTCCCGGCGGTCGCCGTCCCGACCGGGCTCGCCGAGGACGGCCTCCCCACCGGCGTGCAGCTGATCGGACGGGCCTTCCGCGAGGACCTGTGCCTGGCCGCCGCCCAGGCCGTCGAGGACCGCCTGGGCGTGCTCACCCCGATCGACCCCCGACGGTAGCGAGGCGGCAGCAGGACGGTGGCGGGCCGGCGGCGGGGCGTTACGGGACGGCCGGCGGGGCGGACGACGGCTACCGCCGGCGCAGGCTCCGGCCCAGGTAGGCGCCCCACGCGAGCGTGAGACCGGCCAACAGGCCGCCGCCCGCCGTCCGGAGCACCGACCCGCCGCCGGAGTCCGCCGGCACCAGCCCGAGCAGCGCGAACACCCCGGCCGCGACCAGCACCAGGCCCAGCGTGGCCAGCCCGACGCCCACCAGCCGTCCCCCACGGCCGGTTCGGGCCCCATCACCGTCTCGCGGTTCTCGATTCACAGTCTCCCCCTCAGTACTCGACGCCGGTTGACGACGGCTCACGCCCCCTGCAGGCCCGGAACCACCAGCCCGGACTCGTACGCGATCACCACCGCGTGCGTCCGGTTCTGCGCGCCGAGCTTGGTCAGCACGTTCCCGACGTGCGTCTTCACCGTCTCCAGGCTCACCGCCAGCGACTCGGCGATCTCCGGGTTCGAGGAGCCCGTCGCCATCAGCCGCAGCACCTCCTCCTCCCGCCCGGTCAGCGCGGCCCGGGGCAGCGCCTCCGCCGAGTTCAGCGGGCGGGCCGCCACCATCCGGCGCAGCGCGGCCGGGAACAGGATCGCCTCCCCGGCCGCCGCCACCCGCACCGCCTCCGCGATCTGCGGGACGGGCCGCCGCTTCAGGACGAAGCCGCTCGCCCCGGCGCTGAGCGCGGCCGTCACGTAGTCGTCGTTCTCGAAGGTCGTGATCACCACGACCTTCGGCGGGGTTCCGTCGCCCGCGTTCAGCAGTTCGCGGGTCGCCTCGATCCCGTTGCGGCGCGGCATCCGGACGTCCATCAGCACCACGTCCGGCCGCAGCCGCCGCACCTGCTCGACCACCTCGACCCCGTCCGCCGCCTGCCCCACCACCGTCAGGCCCGGCTGGGCGCCCAGCAGGGTGCTCAGCCCGCTGCGGGTCACGGGGTCGTCGTCCGCGATCAGGACGGTGACGGGGGCTTCCGGGCTGCTCACGCCGCCCACCGTACCGGCAGCCGCACGGCCAGGCGCCAACGCTGCGGACCACCGCCTCCAGTACCCCCGACGCCCCCGCCCCCGTACGGCCCGGCCTCGAACTCGCCGTGCAGCAGCCGCACCCGCTCGGCGAGACCGGGCAGGCCGTGGCCCGAGGTCGGGAAGCCGCTCGGCCCCGACTTCGCCTCGTTGTCGACGCTCAGCTCCAGCCCGTCCTCGCCCGCCACCACCCGCAGCCGGATCGGCCCGCCCGCCCCGTGCCGCAGCGCGTTGGTCAGGCCCTCCTGAAGGATCCGGTACGCGGCCCGGGACAGCGTGCCGTGCACCCGCTCCGGCGAGCCGACGATCTCCGGCTCCACGACCGCGCCCGCGTGGCGCAGCCGGTCCAGCAGCTCGGGCAGGTCCGCGAGCGTCCGGGTCGGCGCCGTGCCCGCCTGCTCGTCCCGCAGGACGCCCAGCACGTAGTCCAGGTCCTCCAGCGCCGCCCGGGTCGACTCCTCGATGCTGCGCATCGCCGCCCGTGCCGCCGCCGGATCGGCCGCCAGCACCTCCCCGGCGACGGCGGCCTGGATGGTGGCGGCGGTCAGCGTGTGCCCGATCGAGTCGTGCAGCTCGTGCGCCAGCCGGTTCCGTTCGGCCAGTGCCCGCTCCCGCTCGGCCGCCATCGCCAGCCGCTCCGCCGCCGACGGCCCCAGCAGCCGCGGCGCCAGCCGGCGCAGGCCGCCCGACACCGCCACGAACAGCACCGCCGCAGCCGCCAGGCAGACCGCCGCGACCACCCAGCTCCAGCCGCCGGTCAGGTCGGTGGCCCACCCGAACAGGCTGATCCGCACGTCACCCGACGCCCACTTCCCCGGCAACGCCACCGCCATCGTCAGCAGGACGCTCCCGCCGAACAGCAGCACCCACCCCGACAGCACGTGCACCACCAGGAACACCGGCGTCCGCCACCGCTCCCCCGAGGCCCCCTTCACCGGGTCCGGCACCGTCACCCGCAGCAGCCGCCGCGCGCCCCGCACCAGCATCCGCCGCGTCACCCCGGCCAGCCCCACCGCCCCGATCAGCGCCACCCAGAGGGCGAGCGACAGCACCGCCGACAGCAGGTACGGGTCCGCCCGCATCCCGGCCACGGGCACCAGCGCGACCAGCGCCAACGGCAGAGCCGCCAGCGCCCCGAGAACGGCGAACAGCACACCCGTGTACGTGGAACCGCGCAGCAGCGGCCGAAGAACCTTGATCATGCGTGCAAGTATCGCCACCCCGTCCGGAGCCGACCTCCCCCGATCGAGGGAGAAGCCCTGGTCAGCGCCACGCCCGCTCGCCCACCTCGCAGTGGTAGCAGCGCGCGACGACGCCGTCGTGGTTGTACCACTCGTGCTCCCCACAGTCCCGGCGCCCCTTCCCGGGAGGCTGGCACGGCGCCCGGTGGCCCGGAGCAGGTCGTAGGCCGGGTCGAGCCGGATCCATCCGGCCCGTCAGAGCAACCAACCTGCCACTCCGGCGGCCGAGTTGGGAAGGAACGGCAGCGCGTCCATCCCGCCCCCTCGCGTCACGGACCGTCGGCAGCACCATGGTGCACGTCCGCGCGGGCTCCGGCGAACGCCTTCGGGGAGGAGCGGACGACGTATGGTTCGTCCCATGGTCAGCGGATGGAGAAAGCAGGAAGCTCTCGGGAGCGCGAAGCCGGCGGCCTACGAGGACGCGCGTGCCGCGCTCCTGGTCTCGCTCGACTTCGCCAACCTGGACATGGAGTTCCCCCGCATCGTGCACTGGCTGAGCGAGCTGCCCATAGAAGACCGCGATCGCCTCCTGGGCGAACTGGAGGCGATCGCCACGACCGATGGGATCCGCCGGGACGACGCGACGTACCTGCTGGACGACCTCGGGCTGCGGCGCATCAGCTGGGAGTAGCCCTGAAGGTCGCGGGGCCGGGAACAAAACAAAGCGGCCGGTCGATCCGAAGATCGACCGGCCGTTCGCTGTGCGCGAGGGGGGAGTTGAACCCCCACGCCCTTTCGGGCACTGGAACCTGAATCCAGCGCGTCTGCCTATTCCGCCACCCGCGCATCTGGGTGATGGGTTAACTATAGACCATCCGGAGGGGTGCCTCTGACCAATTCTTTCCGGCCCCGGTACGGGGGGACGAGCGGGTCAGTCGCTGCCGGGGAGCTCGCCAGCGCGGACGGCGTGGAGGAAGGAGTCCCAGGTGGAGGCGGGGAAGAGGAGGACCGGCCGTGCGGGTCCTTGGAGTCACGGACAGGGACCGCGCCGGGAAGGGATCCGAGGGCCACCTCGATGCACTCGCCCGCGTTGTCCCCGCTGTAGCTGCTCTTCCGCCAGACCAGCATGGCCAACTCCTCGATGATCCTTACGCCGGGAAGTCGCCCTCACGGACGGCCGTCACGAAGGCTTCCCAGGCAACGGCCGGGAAAACGAGCGCCGGGCCGCGCGGGTCCTTGGAGTCACGCACCGGGACGAGGCCGAGGAAGCCGGGGGCCACCTCGATGCAGTTGCCGCCGTTGGTGCCGCTGTAGCTGCTCTTCCGCCAGATCAGCATGACCAACTCCTCGATGATCCTTACGCCAAGAAGTCGCCCCGACGTTCGGCACGAACGGCCGCCAGGAACTCGTCCAGCTCCTCGTCCGACTCAAACGTGTCGGCCCGTAGGTCGTCAAGGGAGCGGATCGGCTGCGTGTTCTTGGCAGCCAGTAGTTCCGCCACCGTGACTCGGGGACGCACGGACGGATAGATCGGACGGTCAACTTCCGAGGCACTCATGGGTGGCCTCCCGATGGCGATCAGCCTGGACTTACGGGAATCACGCTAGAGCCCCATCACGGCGGGCAACCCTTTGGCACCAACCGCAAGGACGCTCGGACTGCGCCAGCGCCCCCATCGCCGCCCGGAGGCAGGAGCGTCAGTCGCCGCCGGGAAGCTCGCCGGCGCGGACGGCGTGGAGGAAGGAGTCCCAGGCGGAGGCGGGGAAGAGGAGGACCGGGCCGTGCGGGTCCTTGGAGTCACGGACGGGGACCGCGCCGGGAAAGGATCCGAGGGCCACCTCGATGCACATGCCGCCGTTGTCCCCGCTGTAGCTGCTCTTCCGCCAGACCGGCATGGCCTACTCCTCGATGATCCTTACGCCGGGAAGTCGCCCTCACGGACGGCCGTCACGAAGGCTTCCCAGGCAACGGCCGGGAAAACGAGCGCCGGGCCGTGCGGGTCCTTGGAGTCACGGACGGGGACGAGGTCGGGGAATCCGGGGGCTACCTCGATGCAGTTGCCGCCGTCGCTGTTGCTGTAGCTGCTCTTCTGCCAGGCGGCTGCGGCGAGCTCGCTGCTCATCATCTCTGAAACCTTCCAGCGCATCGGCGATCAGCCGAAGTGAGTCACTCTCTGACGGGCACTCGGCACGGAGCTGATCATAGCGACGCAGATGCTTGGCCACGCTGGCGGAATCGTTGCTGAGATGACCTCGATCGAGGCTCTCCGAGTAGACCAAGCGCTGTCCGTCCGGCAGCTCCAGCAACACCATAGCCGTCTTGACGTCAGTCCGCCGATGCGAGAACGGCGCCACCTGAATGACGACGTTCCGAAGCCGAGCCACCTGCAGCAAGTACTCCATCTGACATCGCATCACCCCAGGTCCACCCATAACCGTGCGGATGGCACTCTCATCAAGGATGACGAGCAGCAGCGGCCCATCGGGCACGAGAAAGCGACTCTGCCGACTAAGTCGGGCTTTGACCTGCTCCTCGATCTCATCCGAGTTGCCAGCCATATCACCAGCCTCGAAGATCGCCCGCGCATACTGCGGACACTGCAACAGGCCGTACATCACGCCATCCTGATACGCCCGCAGCCCAACGGCGATGGCTTCCGCATCCGCGTATTCCTGGGACCAGTCCGGATGCTCGATCGACGCATCCCAGTCGACCCGGCGATACAACCGCATCAGATGGTCACCGGCGTTCAACAGCCGCGTGACCTCCTCGACTTCCTCGACCGAGGGCTTCCTCTTCCCGCCCTCGGTCCGGGAGACCACCGTGCGGTCGCAGTGCAGGAGCCTGCCGACGTCCTCCTGCGTGTATCCCACCGCCTCGCGGGCGTACTTGAGCTCCTCGCCGAACATGATCGCGGAGCTGGCCGTCGTTCCCTGCTTGGTCTTCCGCTGTGCCATGACTGCCCCCAGTTGTGCTGCGCACGTCCCGCACGTCGATCTGGCGTCACCGTACCTCCGCAGCCCCGATGATTGACACCAGAACGCAGTCATTTGCATGCGTAGCGTGATTACGCGCGCCTTCCGCGCTCCCCCAACCGCCCCCCGAGGTGCACAGCCATGCCCGCTTCCCGCCGCCCCCGCACGTTCGCCGCCCGGCTCGACTCCCACCCCGCCTCCACCCCCATCGCCCGCCACCTCCTCCGCGCCTACCTCACCGCCCTCCCCGCCGGCGACCGCTACCGCGACACCGCCGAACTCCTCCTCGGCGAACTCTTCGCCAACGCCGTCCAGCACTGCGACGCCCCCGACGACCGCCTCATCGAGATCCGCTTCACCCTCATCGGCGACCGCCTCCGCCTCGAAGTCCACGACGCCGGCACCGGCCACCCCACCCCCCGCACCACCACCCCCGACGACGAACACGGACGCGGCCTCCACCTCGTCAACGAACTCGCCGAACGCTGGGGCCACCACCCCCGCACCGGCGGCATCGGCAAGTTCGTCTGGGCCCACATCGCCCCCACCCCCCACCTCCCCCTCGCCGCCTGAAAGCCACCCACCCCATGCGACAGCCCTGCCTCACCACCCTCGCCCGCAACGCCCTCAACCACGCCGCCACCCCCGCCCAGGCCTACGCCCTCCTCGCCCGCCGCACCCACCAGCCCCTCCCCTCCGCCCGCGCCGTCTGCCTCGCCCTCTCCATCCCCCTCACCGAAACCACCCGCCGCCTCAACGACTGCTACCACGCACTCCTCGCCCACCCCCGCCCCAGCTCCGAGAACGACACCGGCGAACTCCTCGAAGCCCTCGGCGTCTTCGACATCCCCGCCACCCTCACCCCCACCCAACACGCCGTCATCGACCTCTTCCTCATCGCCATCGACGCCATGGGCGGCATCCGCCCCGGCCACCACCACGGCCTCACCCGCTGGTTCACCACCGGCAACCTCACCACCGCCTACCTCTCCCTCACCGCCGCCAGACCCCTCCCCCGCACCGGCGACCCCACCACCTACTGGACCACCCTCGTCCAGGCCGGCGAACTCCTCCTCGCCACCCCCAACCCCGACACCCGCATCACCTACGCCCTCACCCAATGCCGCACCCAAGCCGCAGCCCACACCACCAACCCCTGAGACCGGCACAGTTGGCCCCGCGATGATGGGGGCATGGATGCTGCTGAAGAGCCTTTCGCCGTGGTGGAACGCCTGTGGGAGGACCACAAGGCCGAGTTCCGTTGGCCCATGCCCAAGCGGTTTCTCACCCTCGAAGTGGCGGGCGTCGATCTGTTGTCCACCGAGGTCAGGCTGGCGGGCTGCGTGTTCACGTGGGTCAAGAACGGCGGTTCCCTCCACGAACGGGGCATGGGAACCGTGCGGTTCATCCTCGGCCAGCTCGACGAGGTCCTGCCCGCGCTCACCGAGGACGACAGCCCGCAGGTCTGGCACCGGATGCACCGGGTCAGTCAGCTCATCGTGGCCCACAACACCCCACCGGCCGAGACGACGGCCTCCTGACGGGATGCGCCGATCATGCCCGCGAGGGCATGGCGCGATAACCGGATTGGTCTTGGAAACGACCGGCTCGCAGGTCATAGCGTCGAGGGAGTTCGCACACGAGTCCACAGCAAGGGGGATCCACCATGGTCAGCAACGGAAACCGCAGCGGTTACGTGACGGTCAGGAGGCTCGTCGCCGCCTCGTTGGCCGCAGCCGCGATCGGGCTCGCCGCCGTGGGCACCGCGGACGCCGACACCCCGCAGAGGGGTCGCGTCGAGGTCCTCGAACTCAAGGTCCAGAACGACCAGTACGAGGTTCTGGATCTCGGCGCGGCCGGGCCGAGCCTGGGCGACCTGGACGTCTACTCGGGCTATTCCGTCAAGGACGGCCGCAATGTCGGGCGCGGGGGCGGATCGTGCCAGGTCGTCCAGGTCCACGGCGCGGAGATCACGAAGCAGTGCCTGATCACCATGGAGGTCGAGGGCGGCTCCCTGACGATGCAGGCGCTCTGGACGACGGGGGCGAGCGACCCGCTGGACATGGCCGTCACCGGCGGTACGGGCGCCTACGCCGCCGCGCGCGGCACCGTCCGCTTCTGGGACATCGGCACGCCGAACGAAAGGGCGCGGGCCGAGATCCAGCGCTGATTCCGCGCGCCGGGTCGCCGCTCTCCGGCGCACGCACGGGAAGTCGGCCCCGCCGACTTCCCGTGCATCTCCCCCTACTTGAAACCCACCCACCCGGGAGGGCGAACCTCCCGATCGGACACGAAGGATGGGGCTAGTCTGTGCCCATGGTTGCGAACGAAACCCACCAAGTAGCCACCGAAGAGCCGGAGTTCGTCAGCGCCCCGGCCCTGATCCTGCGGTCCCTGGCCGCCGACCCCGGCCGACCGGCCATCACCACCGCGGACGGCGAGGTGATCACCGCCGGCGACTTCGCGGCGGCCACGTACCGCCTCGCGCACGAGCTGCTCGCCCGGGGCGCGGCGCTCGGCACCACCGTGACCCTCCTCACCGGCAACACCGCCGAGGCGCTGAGCGCCCGGTACGCCGCGGGGCTCGCGGGGGCGCGGGTGGTGAACCTGTACGACGGCATGAGCCCGCCGACCCTGGCCGAGATCACCACGAGCGTGGACACCGGCATCCTGCTCGTGGACGCCGAACGGTACGCCACGGCCGCCGAGCTGCTGCCGCTGGTCGACGTACCGACCGTCCTCACCCTCGGCCCGGGCCCGGACGCGGAGGCGATCGGCGAGGACGTCGCCGCCGCCTCCGCCCGCCACCCCGCCGAGCCGCCGGCCGTCCGGATCGGCCCGGGCGACGACCTGGGCATCCGCCACACCGGCGGCACCACCGGCATCCCGAAGGGCATCCGCAGCCTGCACGGCCCGTACCGGAGCGCCTTCGACATGTCGTACGGCGGCGGCGCGGACTCCGTCCCGCCCCGCCTCCTCGCCGCGACCTCGCTCGCGCACCTCGCCGGGGTGCTCGCCGACCTGACGTTCCACAGCGGTGGCACCGTGGTCATCCAGCGCTCCTTCGACCCGGGCGAGGTGCTGGCGGCCGTCGAGCGCGAGCGGATCACCGACCTGTGGGTCCTGCCGCCGCTGCTCTACCAGTTGCTGGACCACCCGGCGGTCGGCCGCACCGACCTGTCCAGCGTGCGCCGGGTCTCGTACGGGGGCTGCGCCGCCTCGCCGAGCCGGATCCGGGAGGCGATCAAGGTGTTCGGGCCCGTCCTGGTGAGCGGCTACGGACAGTCCGAGGCGCAGAACATCGCCATGCTGCCCCCGCACGAGCACGACCGGATCGGCCACGGCGGCCAGCTCTCCGTCGGCAAGCCGCTCCCGGGCGTCGAGGTGGTGATCCGCGCCGCCGACGGCACCGGGCTGCCGACCGGTGAGCAGGGCGAGATCCACGTCCGCTCGGCCACGGTGATGGCCGGGTACTGGAAGCGGCCGGACCTCACCGCCGAGGTCCTGCGCGACGGCTGGCTGAACACCGGGGACATCGGCTACCTCGACGAGGACGGCTACCTCTACCTGGCCGACCGGCTCAAGGACAAGATCATCGTGGTCGGCGGGCACGTCTACCCGGCCGAGGTGGAGGAGCTGCTGCTCACCCACCCGGCGATCGCCCAGTGCGCGGTCTACGGGGTGCGCGACGCGCAGGAGGCGGAGCACGTCCACGTCGCCGTCGTCCCCGCCCCCGGGCAGCGGCCCGAACTGGACGACCTCCGGGCCTTCGTCACCGCCAGGAAGGGGCGGATGTACGCGCCGGAGGCCTTGCGCCTGCTGGACGAGATCCCGCTGACGGCCGTCGGCAAGCCGGACAAGAAGCTGCTGCGCGACTCCCCCGCGGGCTGAGGCCGAAGCCCGCTCGGGCCCCGCTCCAGCCCCCGCTCCCCCACCGGGCCGTCACTCGGTCGGGTGAGCGGGCCGCCCGGTTCCTCGCGGGCCCGGCCGTGCCCGCTCCCGGAAGGCGGCGGGCCCCTGCGGCCTCCCCCGTTCGAGGGTGTTCGACACCGCACCGCACCGGTCCCGACCGGCGGGCGGTGGCGGGGGCTCGTAGCGTCCCGGGCAGAGGGCCGCGCGCATCGCCCTCTCCGACTCACCCGACCGAGGAGGCAGCCATGGATGCCGCCCGTACCCCACCGCCGAGAGCCACCGCCTCGCCCCCGCCCCACCCGGCGGGCGCCAGACCCGCCTGGTCCGCGCCCGCGGTGGAGTGCCACCGCACCGGCGCCGAGGTCACCGCGTACGCCGGACGGGCCGCGCAGTGGCGCGACCGCTGAGCCGCGAAGGGTTCGCGGCCAGGCTGCACGACCTGCGCGGACGGTACTGGGACACCCACCCGTTCCACCTGCGCCTGCACTCCGGTGGCTGCACGCCACCGGAGCTGCGGCGCTGGGTCGCCAACCGCTGGTACTACCAGCTGTGCCTGACCCGCAAGAACGCCGCGATCATCGCCAACTGCCCGCTCCCGGAGGTCCGTCGCTCCTGGGCGGGCCGGCTCGGCTACCAGGACGGGACCGGCGACGGCGGAACCGGCGGCAGCGACGGGACCGGCGACGGCGGCGAGGGCGGGCTGGCCGACTGGCTGGTACTCGCCGAGGCGGTCGGCCTGGACCGCGCCGAGGTCCTCGACGAACGGCACGTCGCCCGCGGGGTGCGCTTCGCCGTCGACGGCTACCTGCACTTCTGCCAGACCCGGCCCTGGACCGAGGGCGTCGCGGCGGCGCTCACCGAGATGTTCTCGCCCGACCACATGGCCGACCGGGTCACCGCCTGGCGCGAGCACTACCGCTGGATCGACCCGGCCGGGTACGCCTACTTCGAGCACCGCATCCCGGTCGCCCGCGCGGACAGCGCCCGCACCCTGGAACTCGTCCTGGACCACTGCGTCACCGAAGCCCAGCAGCAGGCCGCCGTGGACGCGCTGGCCTTCAAGTGCGAGGTGCTGCGGGCCATGCTGGACGCCGTCGACTACGGGGCCGACCGGTGACCGCCGACCCGGCTGCCCCGGCACCCCCGGCGCTCCCGACCGAGAGCGCCGTCCCCGGTCTGCGCGCGGGCGTCCGGCTGGTGCACGACCCGGCCCGCGGCCGGCCCGCGCTGCTCCACCCCGAGGGCGTGCTGCTGCTCAACGACACCGCCGCCGCCGTCCTGCGGCACTGCGACGGGCGCCGGGACGCACGGTCCGTCACCGCGCGGCTCGCCGAGGAGTACGACGGGGTGGTCGGCGCGCAGGTGGACGCCCTGCTCGCCGACCTCGCCGACCGGCGGTTGCTCGCCCTGGACGGGACCGGCGCCCCCGTCCTGCCCTCCACCGCCGCCGCCGCGCCGCCCGGCACCACCGTCCGCGCACCCGCCCCGCTCGGGCTGATCGCCGAACTCACCTACCGCTGCCCGCTCCAGTGCACCTACTGCGCCAATCCGCTCGAACTCGCCCGCTACCGCGCGGAGCTGGACACCGGCCAGTGGCTGCGCGTCCTCGACCAGGCCCGCGGGCTCGGCGTGCTCCAGCTGCACCTCACCGGCGGCGAGCCGCTGCTCCGCCCCGACCTGGCGCAACTCGTCGCGCACGCCCGAGACTTGGGCCTCTACACGAACCTGGTCAGCAGCGGCATCCCGCTGGCCGCCGGGCGCGCCGCCGAACTCGCCGGGGCGGGCCTCGACCATGTGCAGCTCTCGTTCCAGGACGCCGAACCGCGCCACGCCGACGCCGTCGCCGGGCTCGCCGCCCACGACCGGAAGCTCGCCGCGGCGCGGCAGTTCACCTCCGCCGGCCTGCCGCTGACCGTCAACGCCGTACTGCACCGGGGCAATCTGGCCCGGCTCGGCGCCCTCACCGACCAGGCGGTCGCGCTGGGCGCCGACCGGGTCGAACTCGCCCACGTCCAGTACTACGGCTGGGCCTGGCGCAACCGGGCCCACCTCGCGCCCAGCGAGGAGCAGGTCCGGCAGGCCGAACGGGACGTCGCCGCCGCCCGGCAGCGCCACGGCGGACGGATCGAGATCGTGCACGTCGCCGCCGACCTGCACGGCGGCACGGTGAAGCCGTGCATGAACGGCTGGGGGCAGGAGCAGCTGGCGGTGGCCCCCAACGGCGACGTGCTGCCCTGCCTCGCCGCCGCCCAGCTGCCCGGCCTGACGGTGCCCAACGCCGTCACCGACGAACTGGCCGCGAGCTGGCACGACTCGCCCGCGTTCAACCGGTTCCGGGGCACCGACTGGATGCCGGAGCCGTGCCGCAGCTGCGGACTGCGCGAACTGGACCACGGCGGCTGCCGCTGCCAGGCCTACCAGTTCACCGGCGATCCGGCCGCGACCGACCCGGCGTGCCACCTCTCGCCGCACCACCACCTGGTCACCGACCCGGTGCCGCTCGGCGAAGCGGCCCCCGCGCCGCGCCGCTTCCGCTAGACCGCCCCGATCGACGCCTTTATCCTTAATCCCCCTACCAGGAGGGCGAGTTGAAGATCAGGCTGCTCGGGACGGCCGCCGGCGGCGGCCTGCCGCAGTGGAACTGCGGCTGCGTCGACTGCACCGCCGCCCGCCGTACCGGCGCCGCCCGCAGCCAGGACTGCCTGGCGGTCAGCGGCGACGGCCGGGCCTGGTACCTGGTCAACGCCTCCCCCGACCTGCGGTCCCAGCTGCTCACGGCCCCGGAACTCGCTCCCGCCCCGGGGACCCGGGACACCCCGCTCCACGGCGTCCTGCTGACCAGCGGCGAACTCGACCACACCATCGGGCTGTTGACCCTGCGCGAGGCCGCCGCCCTGACCGTCCACGCCACCGCGCCGGTACGCCGCGCCCTCCACAGCGCCTTCCCCGTGGGCCCGCTGCTCGCGCCGTACACCAAGGCCCAGTGGCACACCGTCACCCCGGGCGAGCCCGTGCAGCTCGCCGGCGGACTGCGCGCGGACCCGTTCGCACTCGGCGGCAAGCGCCCCCGGTACGCGGCCGACCTGCCGGGCGAGGACGGGCCGGACCGTACGGACTGGGTGACCGGCTACCGGTTCACCGAGCAGGACGGCGGGGCCTGCGCCGTGTACGCCCCGGGGCTGGCCGACTGGACCCCGGCCGTGGACCGCGCGGTCGCCGGGGCGGACGTGGTCCTCCTCGACGGCACCTTCAGCACCGCCGACGAGCTCGCCGAGCGGACCGGCGGTGCCCGCCGCTCACCCGGCATGGGCCACCTCGCCGTCCGGGACTCACTCCCCCACCTCGCCCGCAACCCCGGGCCCCGCTACCTCTACACCCACCTCAACAACACCAACCCGCTGGCCCACCCCGCCTCCCCCGGGACGGCGGGCCTCCTGGCGGAGCTGGCGGCGGCCGGCGCGGCGGTCGCCGAGGACGGCCTGCTGCTCGAACTCTGATCAGCCCGTACGGCGGCCCCCGCACCGCACGACGAGGGCGTGCCCGACCGTCGACCGGTCGGGCACGCCCTGGAACGTCCCGCGTCGCCTACTGGGCCCCGAAGGCCACCAGGTGGCCGTCCCTGGTCCCGACGTAGACCCGGCCGCCGTCGACCGCCGGGACGACGAACTTGGCCGCCGTGCCGATCGGGAAGGACCGGCGCAGGTGCATGGTGCCGTTGACGGGCACCGCGTCGTAGACCCGCAGTTCACCGCCGACGCCACCGGCCCCGGAGCCGGACCAGACCGCCCAGACCAGCGCGGAGCCGGGGCTCGTGCCGTTGGAGGTGACCACCGGGGATCCGGAGCCGTACCCGAAGCCCTCGTTGCTGGTGCCCACACTGGTCAGGGTCGGGACGCCGGCGCCGTTCAGCCCGAACTTCAGCGCGCGCAACGGGGAGCGGCCGTTGCCGGTGTCGGTGGCCACCGTGTAGACGTAGCCGCCGCCACCGCCGAACACGGCCGGGTGGCCCCAGACGCCCTCGAAGGGCCCGGCCATGCTCACCGGGTTGTCGGTGCCGTTCGGGCCCTGGCCCATGCCGCCCAGGTTGTCCCGGTCCAGCAGGAAGACCCGGCCGTCCTTGCCGACCTCGACCAGCAGGTGCGGGTGCGCGGTGCTGCCGAAGCCGTTCGGCAGGCCGACCGGGCCGCCCGAACCGAGGTCGGTGTCGTTGATGTCCATGGTCCGGTTGTCGGTCGGGCTGAAGAAGTCCTTGGCGGTGAGGCTGCCGTCGCCGTTCACGCCGAGCCGGACCACCGACTCGCCGAGGTGGCCGGGCGGCTGGTTGCCGGGGCCGGGGCTCGGCGAGGCGCCCGTGCCGGCGCCGTTGCCGGTGGTGAGGAAGATCCGGCCGGAGCCGTCCGAGACCAGCCCGCCGCCGCTGTGCCAGATGCCGGCCTCCTGGGTGTCCGAGCCGGCCTCGGCGGACCACAGGGTGAGGCTGCGGGTGCCGGTGTTCACGCCGACCACCTGGCCGACGTACGGGCCGGTGTCGCAGTAGGAGGCGAAGGCGGCGTACACCGCGCCGTTCATCAGCAGCAGGCCGGGACGCTGCGCGGCGGTGAACGCGTTGAACGGGTGGCCGGGGCTGTTGGTCGGCGTGCCCTGGATGGTCACCGGCCAGCCCGCGCGCTCGATGCCCGTGGAGGCGCTCATCGCGTGGACGTACCAGTGCGGGTGCTGGACGTCCGGCCCGTCGTTGACCTTGCTGGTGAGGTAGACGGTGTTGGACGCCGGGTCGTACACCGGGGTGGAGGTGATCCCGGTGTACGCGGCCGGGTCGTTGCAGTGGACGGACGAAGTGGGCCAGGCCTGGCCGACCTGGCGGGTCCAGTTGGTCTTCCCGGTGACGCGGTCGATGCCGTAGACGTAGTTGTTCTCGGTCGCGACGACCACGTTCGTGCCGGTGACCAGCGGCTGGGCCAGCACCGACCCGTTCACCGGGGTGGACCAGCGCCGGCCGAAGCCCGCGGCGGACACCTGGGCGGGCGACAGGTTCGGCTCGTTCGCGTCCCACCCGGTGCGCTTGTTGTTGAACGAGATGGTGCTCTCGACGGCCTGAGCCGGCGTCGCGAACCCGAACAGCAGCAGGCCCGCCGCGGCCGCTGCCCCCGCCTTCAGCCGCAGCAGCGCCCGCCCCCTCCTCCCTCCCCTGCCGTGCCGGTGTGTCGGTGAACTGAGTAGCGTCATGTGCTCCGCCCTGGTCTCCGGTGTGCATGGACGTCGAGGTCCCGGCCGAGGGCCCATTGTGAGGACGGCACACCGGATCCCCGGTGATCTGCGGCGCGACGCGGCAGAGGCTTCATGCGAGGGGAGCAGCCGCGCCGCCCGCCGGGCGGCCACCGCACTCACCGTCAGGGCCCCTGGCGGGTGCGCCATCATGGCGCCATGGCAGATGAAACGATCACCGCTCGCACCATCGCCGACCGCCACCTCGACCAGGTGGCCGCCCACGACCCGGTCAGCGCCGCCTGGTTGGGCCTGCACCCGGGCGACGACCGGCAGCCGGACCTCTCACCGGACGGGTTCGAGGCGCTCGCCGACCTCGCCCGCCACACCCTCACCGCACTCGACGCCGCCCCCACCACCGCCACCCCCGTGGCCGACCCCGCGACCGACCCCGCCGACCGGGCCTGCGCCCGGCTGCTCCGCGAACGCCTGACCGCCGAGCTCGCCGTCCACGACTCCGGCGAGAACTACCGGCAGCTGCGCAACATCGCCGCACACGTCCACAGCGTCCGGGACGTCTTCACCTACATGCCGACCGACACCGACGGCGACTGGGCCGCGGTCGCCGGCCGGATGCGCAACCTGCCCGCCGCCCTCCACGGGTACCGCGCGACCCTCACCGAGGGGATGGGCCGGCGCCTGCTCGTCGCCCCCCGCCAGGCCGCCGCCGTCGTCGACCAGCTGACCGCCTGGACCGGCGAGGGCACCGGCGGCGCCGGCTGGTTCGCCGACTTCGTCACCCCCGGCCCCGAACGGCTGCGCGGCGAACTCGACACCGCCGCCCTCGGCGCCACCGCCGCCGTCGCCGACTTCCGCGACTGGCTGCGCGACACCTACGCGCCGGCCACCGCCGACACCCCGGACGCCGTCGGCCGGGACCGCTACCGGATCGCCGTACGCCACCACACCGGCGCCGACGTCGACCTGGACGAGGCCTACGCCTGGGCCTGGGAGGAGTTCCGCCGGACGGCCGCCGAGATGCGCGCCGAAGCCGAACGCGTCCTGCCCGGAGCGGGCGTCCTCGCGGCGATGCGCCACCTGGAGGAGCACGGCCACACCGTCCGAGGCGAGGAGGCCGTCCAGGACTGGCTGCAGCAGGTCATGGACCGGGCGATCACCGCCCTCGACGGCACCCACTTCGACATCACCGGACCGCTGCGCCAGGTGGAGTCCCGGCTCGCGCCCGCCGGCAGCGCCGCCTCCCCCTACTACTCCGGGCCCAGCCTCGACTTCAGCCGCCCCGGCCGCACCTACTTCCCCACCCTCGGACGGGACTCCTTCCCCACCTGGCAGCTCGTCAGCATCTGGTACCACGAGGGCGTTCCCGGCCACCACCTGCAACTCGCCCAGTGGGTCGCCCTCGCCGACCGGCTCAGCCGCTACCAGACCACCCTGGGCATGGTCAGCGCCAACGTCGAGGGCTGGGCCCTGTACGCCGAACGCCTGATGGACGAGCTCGGCTTCCTCGACGACCCGGCCAACCGCCTCGGCTTCCTCGACGAACAGATGCTGCGCACCATCCGGGTGATCATCGACATCGGCATGCACCTCGGCCTGACCGTCCCCGCCGACGCCGAGTTCCACCCCGGCGAGCGCTGGACCCCGGAACTCGCCACCGAGTTCATGGCCACCTACAACGGCAGCCCCGCCGAACTGCGCGACAGCGAGATCGTCCGCTACCTCGGCTGGCCCGGCCAGGCCATCGGCTACAAGCTCGGCGAACGCGCCTGGCTCCAGGGCCGCGAAGCCGCCCGCCGCCGCCACGGCGCCGCCTTCGACCTCAAGTCCTGGCACATGAAGGCCCTCGCCCAGGGCTCCCTCGGCCTCGACGACCTCGCCGGCGAACTCGCCGCGCTGTAGGCCCCGTCCGCGCACCATCGCAGTACCTGCGCCAAACCCCACGGAGATCCCCACCCCCTTTCACCCCACCGTGGGGTTTGGCTCAACGAACCACGGCCCCGATGCCGAGAACCCAACCGTGGGGTGGCGGCGCTGAGGGCCGCCACCCCTCCCTCCCTCCGACTCGCCCTCGCCGACGGCGTCGGGTTCCTAGGCGTCCTCCCGGCCGCGGAAGGCTCGGCGGTACTCCCTCGGCGCGACGCCGACGCGGGCGGTGAAGACCGGGCGGAGGGAGACCGCCGAGGTGAAGCCGCAGCGGGTGGCGACGGTGTCGACGGGGAGGTCGGTCTCCTCCAGGAGGCGCTGGGCGGTGAGGACGCGCTGGTCGAGGAGCCAGCGGGTCGGGGTGGTGCCGGTGGTGGCGGTGAAGCGGCGGGCGAAGGTGCGGTCGGACATCAGAGCGGCGGCCGCCATGCGGGGGACGGTCCAGGGGCTGTCGAGGGAGGCGAGGATCTCGGCGCGGACCCGGGCGAGCGGGTCGTCGGCGGTGGGCTCCGGGACCGGGGTGGGGATGAACTGGGCCTGGCCGCCGGCCCGGAAGGGGGCGGTGACCATGGC
Organism: Kitasatospora xanthocidica; assembly: GCF_014656195.1. Classification (GTDB taxonomy): domain Bacteria; phylum Actinomycetota; class Actinomycetes; order Streptomycetales; family Streptomycetaceae; genus Kitasatospora; species Kitasatospora xanthocidica. Next base: position 336,673 of record NZ_BNBY01000007.1, read on the forward strand.
GCGGGCGATGGTGGCGGCGGTCTGCTGGCCGTGGGCGGTGCGGACGAGGTGGAGGCAGAGGTCGATGCCGGCCGCGACGCCGGCCGAGGTCCACAGGCCGTCCCCGCCGGTGAAGAGCACCTCGGGGCGGACCGTCACCGCCGGGAAGCGGCGGGCGAGTTCGGGGGCGAGCGCCCAGTGGGTGGTGGCCTCGCGGCCGTCGAGCAGGCCGGCTTCGGCGAGGACGAAGGCGCCCGCGCAGAGCGAGGCGACGGGGACCCCGCGGGCGCGGGCGGCCCGGAGGGCGGCGTGGACGGCGGGGTCGCGGGCGGCGTCCGGGTCCTCGATGCCGGGGACGACGACCAGGTCGCAGTCGGCGAGTGCGGAGAGCCCGTGGTCGGGGACGCGTTCCAGCCCGCCGCCCAGCCGTACCCGGGTGCCGTCGGGGCCGCAGACCCGCAGGTCGAAGGCGGGCAGGCCGGGCCGGGAGGTCCGGTTCGCCCACACCTCGCCGATCACCGCGTAGTCGAAGGCCCGGACACCGTCGAAGATCAAGCAGCCCACTGTGCGCATGACGGAAAGCTACGGCAGACCCGTGGCAGGAACCTATCGATGGGTGGCATCTCCGCCTCTCACGGCCCCGGCACCCGCCCGAGCACGATGGACGCATGAACACCGACGCCTTCGACGCCCCCCTCACCCTCGACTCCGACGCCGTCCTGCTGCTCATCGACGTCCAGCAGGGCTTCGAGGACCAGGACTACTGGGGCCCCCGCGACAACCCGCAGGCCGAACAGCGGATCGCCGAACTGATCGCCGCCTGGCAGGCCACCGGCCGCCCGATCGTCACCGTCCAGCACGCCTCCGCCGCCGGGCCGCTGGCGAAGGGCACGCCGGGGTACGAGCTGAAGGACTTCGTCGCGGAGGTCACCCCGGAGCTGCACGTCACCAAGACGGTGAACAGCGCCTTCTACGGCACCCCGGACCTGCACGCCTGGCTGCAGGAACGCGGCGCCCGCCAGCTGGTGGTCACCGGGATCATCACCAACGTGTGCAACGAGACCACCGCCCGGATGGCCGGCAACCTCGGCTACGACGCGATCTTCCCGACCGACGCCATGCACTCCTTCGACATGACCGGCCCCGACGGCACCACCGTCCCGGCCGCCGACCTGGCCCGCGCCACCGCGACCACCCTGCACGCCATGCGGTTCGCCAAGGTGGTCACGACGGAGAAGGTCCTGGAGGCGGCCAAGGCCTGAACGATCAGGCCCGGAGCAGCTGTTGGTACGCGTTGCCCTCCTCCGCGTTGAGCAGCACGTACGACGCCCCGAGGCCGAACGCGACCTCCCGCAGCCGTGCCAACGCCTCGGCCTCGGTGGGCACGGAGAGGCCGAGCGCGGCGGCGGCCGCGTCCCGGTCGGCGTAGTGGCCGGGCTCCTCCTCCAGGTAGTCCTCGGCCGCCTCCGCGCTCTCCGCGACCGTGAGCCGCCGGCAGTCCCGCCACCACGGCACGGCCAGCAGCAGCCGGACCAGCTCCGGCAGTCCGACGGCGAGCAGGGCGGCGCCGCCCTCGGAGTCGGCGTACAGCACGGGCCGCTCCTCGCCGCCCTCGCCGCAGAGGAAGTAGGTGCCGCCCGCGCCGTCCTTGGCCACCGGCTCCAGGGCGGCGCCGGAGGCGAGCACCACCTCCTCGACGTGCTCGTAGCACCGGGAGGGGTCGAACTCGCCCGGCCAGGCCAGGTAGTCGGCGGCGACGGGGTTGGCGTGGATCGCGTCGAGGAGGGACATGGCGGCCACCCTACGGCGCGCCGCCGACACGGCCCCTGGCGGTCGCGCCCCTGACCGACGGATGCTCAGCTGACGAGCACTCAGGTCGCCAGCCCGCTCAGGCCGACGTGAGCTCAGGCCGCCAGCCGCTCCGCCAGGTACTCCTCCCAGGTCCGCCGCCCGTGCTCGGCCCCCGTCAGGGTCAGGTTGTCGCCGGCCCGGTAGGCGCGCCCGACCTTGCCGGGCACCCGGACGGGCAGCTGGCGGCGGCTGCGGCCCCGCGCCTCCAGGTAGCGCCGGGTCAGCTCGCCCATCTCGTACACCGTGGGGCCGGCCAGGTCGGGGACCGCGCCGGCCGGCTCGCCCAGGGCGAGCTCCACCAGCCGGGCGGCGACCTCGCGCACGTCCACGGGCTGCCAGCGGACCCCGCCCGGTGCCGGGACGACCGGCAGCTTCGCCATCTTCTCGACCACGGTGAACGCCAGGTCGTGGAACTGGGCGGCCCGCAGGACGGTGTACGGCAGGCCCGAGCCGGCCACCGCCTCCTCGGCGGCGAGCTTGGCCCGGAAGTAGCCGAGCGGGATCCGGTCGGCGCCGATCACCGAGATGTACACCAGGTGCCGCACCCCGGCCCGCCGGGCGGCGTCGACCACCAGCCGGGTGGCCGCGTCGTCGCCCTTCGGGCCGCCCGCGAGGTGCAGCACGGTGTGCACGCCGGCCATCGCCTCGTCCAGCCGGGCGGCCGCCTCGGCCGGATCGCCGAGCAGGTCGCCGCGGGCGTAGGTCACGCCGTCGGCGGCGGCGCGCTCCTGCCGGCTGAGCACCCGCACCGGGCGCCCGGCCGCGCGCAGCAGCGGCAGGACCTGCCGGCCGAGGGTGCCGGTTCCGCCGGTGACCAGCATGAGGTCGTTCGTCACGATCGTCTCCGATTCGTCCCGGGCGGGGAGTTGATCTCCCCGCCGCAGCCGTTGTTTGGTTGCTCCTGCTGCCCTGACCCCTGGCGACGAAGGAATGTGACACGTGGACGACGCGGTGGACGAAAAACTTTCCCGGGCCGTGCTCTTCGAGGAGCAGCGCCCACACCTGCGCGCGGTCGCCTACCGGATGCTCGGGTCGATCAGCGAGGCCGAGGACGCCCTGCAGGAGGCCTGGCTGCGGTACGACCGCACCGACACCGCCGAGGTGGAGAACCTGGCCGGCTGGCTGACCACGGTGGTCTCCCGGGTCTGCCTGAACCTGCTGCGCGCCCGCGCCCAGCGCCGCGAGGAGCCGCTGGAGCCGGCCGGGCCGGGCGGCGAGCCGGGCCCGCGCATCCCGGACCCGCTGCTGCGGCGCGAGGGCGTGGTGGACCCGGAGCAGGAGGTGATGCTCGCGGACTCGGTCGGGCTGGCGCTGATGGTGGTGATGGAGTCGCTGTCGCCGGCCGAGCGGGTCGCCTTCGTCCTGCACGACATGTTCGCCGTGCCGTTCGACGAGATCGCCCCGCTGATCGAGAAGACGGCGGCCGCCACCCGCCAGCTGGCCAGCCGGGCCCGCCGCAAGGTGCAGGGCCAGGCGCCCGCGCCGGACCCGGACCTCGGCCGGCAGCGGGTGGCGGTGGACGCCTTCTTCGCCGCCGCCCGCAACGGGGACCTGGGCGCGCTGGTCGCCGTGCTCGACCCGGACGTGGTGCTGCGCTCGGACGGCGGGGTGGGGATGGCCCGGCACTCGGTGGTGCTCTCGGGCTCCGCCACGGTGGCCGGCCAGGCCGTCCTGTGGGGCAAGCTGTCGCCGTTCGCCCGCCCGGCGCTGATCAACGGCACCGCGGGCGCGGTGGTCATCGGCGACAACGGCCGGGCGCTGTCGATCATGGCGTTCACCGTGGTGGACGACGCGATCGTCGCGATCGACGTGCTCACCGACCCGGAGCGGCTGGCCGCGCTGGACCTCTCGGACTTCCGGGACCGCTAGGGCGGCGAAGGGGGAGGGCCACCGCCCTCCCCCTTCGGCATTCGCAACGCCGTCAGCGCCCGACCGCGCCGTCCAGCTGCTCGCGGATGATGTCGGCGTGCCCGGCGTGCCGCCCGGTCTCCTCGATCATGTGGACCAGCACCCAGCGCAGCGACGGGCCTTCGGCGTTCGGCCGCAGCGAGCGGACGCCCGGGCGGTCGAGGTCGGCGCCGACGGCGGCGGTCACCGCGTTGGAGCGGGCGATCGCGTCCCGGTACGCGGCGATCTCCTCGGCGACCGTGGCGCCGTCCAGCGGGATGTCGTCGGACTCGCGCGGCTCCTCCCCCAGCCCCCGGTAGGCCCACTCGAACCAGTTGAGTTCGACGACCGTCAGGTGCCGCACCAGCCACAGCAGGCTGGTGCCGGAGGCGACGCCGGGGCGTCGGGCGTCCTCGTCGGAGAGCCCGGCGAGCTTGCCGATCACGGCCTCGCGCAGGTAGTCGAGGAAGGCCACCAGGGTGGTCGGCTCGTCGGCGTTGATGCCGGGCGGGCGGTTGTCGGAGCGCTTGCGTGCGGGCGCGGTGTTCTCGGTCACCGCGCCACCCTAGCCAGCACCGACCCTCCGGGACACCGGGTTTGAGCGTCCGTCACCAGCCCTGCGCGACCACCCAGGCGGCGAGGTGCCGGGCGCAGTCGTCCACCGACTCCCGCCAGGTGTGGCCCGCGCCGTCCCCGGCCTCGTCGCTGACGTGCTTGACCAGCCGCACCGGCACCCCGGCCCGGTGGGCGACGGTCGCGACGGCGTAGCCCTCCATGTCGACCAGGTCGGCGTGCTCGGCGAGCCGGTCGCGGGCGGCGGCGTCGGAGACGAAGAGGTCGCCGGTGGCCAGGACCGGCCCGTCGCCCTTGCCGACCTCCAGCGGCGCGCCGTACTGGCGCCCGGTCAGCGCGTGCAGGCTCGCGGTGTCGAGGTCGTGCTGGATCACCTGGACCACGTGGTGGGTGCCCTCCCAGCCGGGGCGCAGCGCGCCGGCCGTACCGAGGTTGATCACCTCCGAGGGCTTCTCGCCCCGGGCGAGGACGGTGGCCAGCGCGGCGGCGGCGTTGACCTTCCCTATCCCGGTGAGCAGCACGGGCAGTCGCTCGTCCAGGTGGGCGGCTTCCTCGCGGACGGCCACGACGAGCAGCGGGCGGTCGGGCGAGATCGTTCCAAGCAGGCGCATGTGCCCATGGTACGGAGCGGGGGGTGCCCCGCCCGGGCGCGCGCCCGCAAACGGACCCCCGCGCTCCGCCCGGTCGGCGGAACCGCGTAGGGTGCGGGCCGCGTCGGACGGTTCGCCACCTCTCCGCACGGACGGCGACACGAAGTCTCCGTACGGACGGCGACACGAGCGGGGCCCCGTACGGTGCGCGGACCGGCCGTGCGACCGCCCGGACCGCGTGTGCGGACCGCGCGGGGCGGGCGGAAACCGTGAACGACAAGCTCAAGATCGACGCAAGTCGGGTGTGGCCGGGGGGAGTCGCGGCCATACTGCTGCCATCGGCCGGGCCCCGGGGAACGGGTCCGGCCCCAGGGGAGGATGAGGCGGGTGGCGACACCAGTAGGCAACGGCGCACCGAACGCCGCGGTCCCGGCCCGGCCGGGCCGCCCGCCGGGACCGGCGGCCGCGACGGCATCGGCACCACTCGTGAAGCCGGGCAGACCCGGCGGGGCGCCCGTCCGGCGCCCCCCGACGGGCGTGGTCACCGGCGCCCGCGCCCGGCTCGCCCAGGCCACCCGCACCGCGCCCGGCCGGCTGCGGCTGGCCGGGGTGGTGCTCGCGGCGCTGACCGTGGCCTTCGGCGGGCTCACCGCCTGGCAGTTGGAGACCAGGGCGGAGGCCGCCGACCGGGTGGTCTCGTACAGCCAGCCGCTCAGCCGGGACGCCGCCGAGATCCACCGCAACCTGGCCGACGCCGCCACCACCGCGGCGAGCGGCTTCCTGCTGGCCGGCGCCGAGCCGAAGGCCGTCCGGGACCGCTACGAGCAGGACCTCGCCACGGCCGCCCGGCTGGTCGCCGAGGCCGCCGCCCGGACCACCTCGACCTCCCCCGCGCAGGATTCGCTAGCCCGGCTGAACCAGCAACTCCCGTCGTACGCAGGTCTGGTGGAGACCGCCCGGGCCGACAACCGGCAGGGCATCCCGCTCGGCGGCGCCTACCTGCGGTACGCCTCCGAGCAGATGCAGACCGTCCTGCTGCCGGCCGCCGCCGAACTGGCCACCGCCGAGAACAACGAGCTGGCGGCCGACTACGCCGCGGCCAAGTCGGTGCCCTGGGGCGCGTACGGCCTGGCGGTGGTCGTCCTGGCCGCGCTGGCCTGGGTGCAGCTGACCCTGTTCCGCCGCACCAACCGGGTGTTCAACATCGGGCTGCTGGGCGCCACCGCGGCCGTGCTGGCCGGGGCGCTCTGGCTCACCGTCACCGGTCTGACCACCAACACGGCGCTGAAGAGCAGCGACCGCGAGGGCGCGACGCCGCTGCGGGCGCTCAACGCCGCCCGGGTCGACGTACTGACCGCCCGGCTGGCGGAGAACCTGCACCTCGTCGCCCGCGGCTCGACCACCAAGTACGCCGACCAGTGGACCAAGGCCACCGAGCACCTGGAAGCAGCCGGGGCCAGGGACGCTCCGCTGGAGCGCCGGGCCGGCTCGCTCCCGGAGGCCGTCCGGCTCGCGCCGCCGGCCGCCGAGGCGAGCGTGCGGGCGGCGGCGGAGCAGTTCGACCTGTGGCGCGACCGGCACGACGCGGCCCGGAAGCTGGAGGTCGACAACGCCGACTACCAGGGCGCCCTGGACGCGACCGTGACGGCCGACGCCGGCACGCCGACCGCCGACGCCTTCTTCAACTCCACCGACCGGGCGCTGGCCCAGGCGGCCGACATCGAGCAGGACAGGTTCAAGCGGTCCGCCGAGGGCACCGGCGGCGACCTGCGCACCACCGCCGTCGCGGCCGCGCTGCTCGGTCTGGTGGCCGCGGCCGCCGCGCTGCGCGGCCTGGGCCGACGACTGGCCGAGTACCGGTAACCGGCAAGGGGGAAACGGACAGATGCGCAAGAGAACCGTACCGACCCGATCCGCCGCCGCCGTGGCGCTGCTGACCGCGGGCGCCGTCGTGCTCGCCGGCGGCGGCCCGGTCGGCGCCGCGCCGACGGCCGCGACCGCCGCGGGCACCGCCCCGCAGGCGGCCCAGGCCGCAGAGGCCGCCCAGGCCGCACAGCAGGACCAGGCCGACTGCGACATCACCAAGAGCGTGCCGCCGAGCACCGAGGACGGCCCGGCCGTGAAGGCCATCAAGGCCAAGCGCACCCTGGTGATCGGCGTCGACCAGAACAGCTACCGCTGGGGCGCCCGCAACCCGAACACCGGCCAGATCGAGGGCTTCGACATCGACCTCGCCCGGGCGATCGGCACCGCCGTCATGGGCGACGCGGACAAGGTGGTGCTGAAGCCGGTGGCGACCGCCGACCGGATCGACGCCATCAAGAAGGGCCGGGTCGACCTGATCGTCCGCACCATGACGATCAACTGCAAGCGGATGGAGGACGTCGCCTTCTCCAAGCCGTACTTCAACATCAGCCAGCGCGTCCTGGTGCCCAAGGCCTCGCCCGCGAAGACCATCGACGACGCGGTCAAGGGCAGGACGGTCTGCGTCGCCGACGGCGGCACCGGGCAGGCCGTGATCAAGGACATGAACACCGCCGGACAGGTCGTCACCGTCGGCAACCAGCTGGACTGCCTGGTGCTGATGCAGCTCGGCAAGGTCGACGCCACCATGACCGACAACGGCCTGGCGGCCGGTCAGGCCGCCCAGGACCAGACCGTGCGGATCGTGGACGGCGAGGCGCAGCCGGAGGTGGTGGGCGTCGCCATGCTGAAGGAGAGCCCCGACCTGACCGCCCGGGTCAACCAGGTGCTGGCGGACTACTACGCGCGCGGCGACTGGGCCCGTTCGTACGACCGCTGGCTCAAGCCGTACATGCTCAACGACGCGGAGCGGTTCTGGCCGGGCACGCGCTGAGGCACCGGCAGGACGTCCGGGCCCGGGGTGTTGACACCGTCTTGACGCCCCGCGCCCGTACCGCCCGAACGGCCACCGGCTAGGGTTCGGGACGATCACCGCGGGGAGACCGGTGGTGGACAACGGGGGGTTGTCGTGGGACCGCACGTCAGGCACGTCGGGATCGCACGCGAGGAAGGAAGGACACCGCGGTGGCGGCATCGGCTGGCCCGGCACTGAGCCGGGAGGAGGTGGACCGCGCGCTCGCGCGCCTCGGCGCGGAGCGGGACGCGGTCGAGTCCGCGCTGCTCGCCCTGCAGGACCACCCGGGCCTGCGACTGCTGGAGGGCGCCGAGCTCACCGGGCGCACCCTGGAGCGCTGGTCGGTCGCCGGGAAGGGCCTGCCGCTGCTCTGGGCCCTGTTCGACCGCTACTCCGAGGCGCTGGCCTCGGCGCGCGCCGTACGGGCCCGCAAGGCCAAGCCCGGCGCGCCCGAACTCGCCGAACTGAACGAACTGTTGACCGGTGACGCGGTGACCGTCCCGGGCGGCGCGCTGCCGGACGGGCCGCAACTGCTCGGCGCGCCCGCCAAGCTGGTCGAGCGGGTCAGCCTGGACGCGCTGATGGCCCGGATGAACTCCTGGTACGCCACCGTGCTGGAGGTGGTCAGCGCCGCCGACGCCGTCTGGTCGGCGCTGCCGGCCCGGATCGACCTGCTGCTGGCCGAGCTCCACCGGGTGCGGACCCTGGCCGGCTCGCTCGGCGTGCGCTCCGGCGTCCACCCGCTGGGCGACGACCTGACCGGCATCGAACAGGACCTCACCGAGCTGCGCACCGAGGTGCGCGGCGACCCGCTGGCGCTGTGGCGCCCGGCCCGGGTGCCCGCCCAGCGCGGCACGGTGCCGGAGGGCTCGGCCTTCGCCGGGCCCGCCGGGGTGGTGGACACCGAGCGGTTCGACCGGGCCGGGCGGGCGCTGGACGGCGTCCGGCTGGAGCTGGAGGACCTGCTGCGGCTGCGCGACGAGGCCGAGGAGCGGCTGCAGGGCGTCGGCGACCTGCTCCAGCGGGCCGACGCCACACTGGCCGAGGCCCGCCGGGCCCGCGGCGAGGTGCTGGCGAAGATAGCCGCCAGCGACGTCCCGGCGGTACCGGGCCCGGCCTCGGCGCTGCGCGAGCGGATCATCGCGGCGCTGGACCTGCGGCAGGCCGGGCAGTGGGGCCGACTGGCGCCGCTGCTGGACACGCTGGAGGACGCCGCCGCCAAGGAGCTGGCCCGGGCCCGGCAGTCCCTCACCGAGGTGACCCAGCCGCTGGCCGTCCGGGCCGAGCTGCGCGGCCGGCTGGACGCCTACAAGGCGATGGCGGCCCGGCTGCGGGTCGCCGAGGACCCGGAAGTGCTCGAACGGTACGAGAAGGCGCGCTGGCTGCTGTGGAGCGCGCCGTGCGACCTGCGGGCGGCGGCCGCCGCGGTGGCCCGGTTCCAGCAGTCGCTGCGCCCGGCCCAGACCGAGGCCGAGGGCGGGCAGGTTCAGGAGGCGGCCGGCCGGCCGCCGGTCGACGGACAGGTTCAGGGGGGCTGAGGTTGATGGGCGAGACCTGCGTACGGCCGGACTGCTCCGGCAGCGGCAGCATCGACGCCGACGGCTACTGCGACGAGTGCGGGCTGGCCCCGGCGGGCGGGACCACCGCGACGCCGAAGGCGCCCGCGGGGGCGTCCGCGGGGGCGTCCGCGGCGGGGGCGGGTGCCGTCGGCCCCGGCGCGCCCTGCCCGCGCGACTGCTCCGGCAGCATCGACACGGACGGCTACTGCGACGAGTGCGGCCTGACCCCGCCCGAGGCCGACACCGGCGTCACCCAGCCCTGGGTCCCGTCCGCCCGGGTCTCCCCGGACTCCGGCCGCAGCGGCTCGGTCCGCTCGATGTCGGCCCGCACCGGCTCCGCCCGCTCGATGTCCGGCCGCTCCCGCTCCAACCGCTCGACCCGCACCGGCAGCAGCCGCTCGGTCTCCGTACGCACCCGGGGCAGCGTCAGCGCGGGCACCCGCAACCGGCTGGGCGCCGGCCTGGTCACCGTGCCGACCGTCGCGACGGCCGACCCGGCCCAGGCGGTGCTGGCCAACCCCGAGGTGCCCGAGCGCAAGCGGTTCTGCTCCAAGTGCGAGGCCCCGGTGGGCCGGGAGAAGAACGGCCGCCCCGGCCGCCCGGACGGCTTCTGCACCAAGTGCGGCACGCCGTACTCGTTCACGCCCAAGCTGCGCCGGGGGGACCTGGTCGGCGGGCAGTACGAGGTGGTGGGCTGCCTGGCGCACGGCGGGCTCGGCTGGATCTACCTGGCGGTGGACCGGCGGCTCGACGACAAGTGGGTGGTCCTCAAGGGCCTGCTGGACACCGGGGACGAGGACGCGCTGGCCGCGGCCGTCGCCGAGCGGCGCTTCCTGGCCGAGGTGGACCACCCGAACATCGTCCGGATCATCAACTTCGCCGAGCACCCGGACCTGCGCACCGGCGCCACCGACGGCTACATCGTGATGGAGTACGTCGGCGGCAAGTCGCTCAAGGACATCGCCAACGACCGCCGCACCCCGGACGGACGGCGGGAGCCGCTGCCGGTCGAGCAGGCGATCGCGTACGCACTGGAGGCGCTGCCGGCCCTGGGCTACCTGCACGGCCGGGGCCTGGTGTACTGCGACTTCAAGATCGACAACGCCATCCAGAGCGGCGACACGCTCAAGATCATCGACATGGGCGCCGTCCGCCGCCTCGACGACGACGGCCCGATCTACGGCACCATCGGCTACCAGGCCCCGGAGATCGCCACCGACGGCCCCTCCCCCGCCTCCGACCTGTACACCGTCGCCCGCACCCTCGCGGTGCTCACCTTCGACTTCCCGGGCTACAGCACCACCTACCGGGACTCCCTGCCCGGCCCCGAGGACGTCGAGGCCTTCGCCACGTACGAGTCGTACTACCGGCTGCTGGTCCGCGCCACCGACCCGGACCCGGCCCGCCGCTTCGCCTCCGCCGAGGAGATGGCCGACCAGCTGACCGGCGTGCTGCGGGAGATCCTCGCCCTCCAGAACGACCGGCCCTACCCCGCGCTCTCCACCCTCTTCGGCCCCGAACTGCGCGTCGTCGACACCGAGTTGGTCCTGCCCACCGAAGCCGCCGGACAGCTCCGGGTGACCGCCCTGGACCCGGCCGCCGCCGCCCTCGCCCTGCCCATCCCCCGGGTCGACCCGGGCGACCCCAACGCCGGCTTCCTCGCCACCCTGCTCTCCCCCGACCCCGAGGAGGCGCTCACCGCGCTGGCCGGCGCCCCCACCTCCTCGGTGGAGAGCCGGCTGCGCGAACTGCGCGCCCTGCTCGAACTCGGCCGCCACCGCGACGCCGTGGCCCACCTCGCCGCACTGGAACAGGACCACCCGGACGACTGGCGGGTGGTCTGGTACCGCGGCCTCACCGCCCTGGTCGGCGCCGCCGAGGGCACCGGCGAAGGAGTCTCCGGCGAGCCGGAGGCGAGCGGGCGCACCACCTCCCTCCGCGCCGCCGCCGAGGCCTTCGACGCGATCTACGACGCCTTCCCCGGCGAGGCCGCGCCCAAGCTGGCCCTCGCCAACTGCGCCGAACTGCTCGGCGACGGCGGCGACGCGGCCGAGTTCTACCGGCTGGTGTGGGCCACCGACCAGGCCTACCTGAGCGCCGCCTTCGGGCTGGCCCGGGTCCGGCTGGCCGAGGACGACCGGGCCGGCGCGGTCCGCGTCCTGGAGTCCGTCCCGGCCACCTCCAGCCAGTACACCGCCGCCCGGATCGCCGCCGTCCGGGCCCGGCTGCGCGAGCGCCCCGCCACCGACGAGCTGGCCGCCGACCTCGGCGCGAGCTCCGCGCAGCTGACCGCGCTGCGGCTGGACGACCGCCGCCGCGAGGAGCTCTCGGTCGAGGTGCTCGGCGCGGCGCTCGGCTGGGTCGGCGCCGGCTCGGCCGGTGCCCGGCCGGCCGCCGAGCTGGTGGTACTGGGACGTCCCGCGCAGGAGCGGGAACTGCGCTTCGCCCTGGAGCAGTCCTACCGGGTACTCGCCCGGTTGGCCGACCGGGCGGAGACCAGGATCGAGATGGTGGAACGGGCCAACCGTGCCCGTCCCAGGACGTGGGTGTAGCCGATGCCGCAGCAGACCGAGTGCCCGAGCTGTTCCGAGCCGATGGACCCGGAGGACGCCTTTTGCAACTCCTGCGGCGCCGGTCGGGACGGCCGGACGGCCCCGGGCGCGATGCCCACGGGCTGGGCCGCCGCCCGGGGTGAGGCCGTACCGCAGCAGCGCGGGCCGGTCTGCGTGCACTGCGGGCAGCCGCAGGTCACCGCGGACGGCTACTGCGAGGGCTGCGGCGGCGCCCAGCCGCGCCCGCGCGACCACATGGAGAAGGCGCTCGGGGGCGTCGCCGGGGTCAGCGACCGCGGCGTGCGCCACCACCGCAACGAGGACAGCTTCACCGTCGCCGCGACCTCGCTGCCCGGCGGCGAGCCGGTCGTGGTCGCCGTGGTGTGCGACGGCGTCTCCTCCTCCGACCGCCCGGACGAGGCCTCGGCGACCGCCGTCGACTGCGCCTCCGAGTCGCTGCTGACCTCGCTGGAGGCCGGCCGCGACCCGGGCGAGGCGATGCGCGCGGCCATCGCCGACGCCGCCAAGGCCGTCGCCGACCTGGCGACCGACGGCGCCGGCCCGGTCCGGCCCGACCTCAACGCGCCCGCCTGCACCTACGTCAGCGCCATAGCCGCGGGCGGCCGGGTCACCATCGGCTGGGTCGGCGACACCCGGGCGTACTGGATCCCGGACGACCGCGCCGCCGCCGAGCCGTTCCGGCTCACCCAGGACGACTCCTGGGCGGCCCGGATGGTCGAGGCCGGGCTGATGGGCGAGGCCGAGGCGTACGCCGACCCCCGGGCGCACGCGATCACCGGCTGGCTCGGTGCCGACGCCGAGGAGGTCGTGCCGCACACGCTCGACTTCACCCCGCACGTCCCCGGGGTGGTGCTGATCTGCACCGACGGCCTGTGGAACTACGCCGAGGCGGCCACCGACCTGGCGTACTACGTCCGTCCGGACGCCCGCACCGAGCCGCTCGCGACGGCGCAGACCCTGGTGAAGTTCGCGGTCGCCGCCGGCGGCCACGACAACATCACCGTCGCCGTACTGCCGATCGACCCGCCGGCCGTCCCGGTCGAGGAGGCCGAGCAGACCCCCACGGCGCTGGACCTGCCGATCATCACCCGGCGGCCCGTCCCGGAGGACGACGAGGACCACGATCCGACCCTGCCGGACCTCCCGGTGATCGGCTCCCCCGCCGCCCCGCTGCCGCCGGCCCCGCCGGTCCCGCCCGCACCGCCGGCGGTCCCCCCGGCCCCGCCTACGGCACCGCCCGTCGCACCGCCCGTCCCGCCGCTGCCGCCGCACCCGCCGACGGCCTGACCCGACCGCCGGGCGGCCCGACCGGCCGCCCGGCGCACGCCACGGCGCCACGGTGCGCCGGCCCCGGCCGGCGGACCGCCCCACCGTCCTGATCGCATCCACCCCTCACCCGACGGGAGCCGACCGCCCCATGGCAACACTGGCGAAGCCGAACCTGCCCAGGTTCGACGTGGAGATCTTCCAGAACGAGTACCTGGCCGACGGCGCCCGCGAGGTCAACGCCATCGTCACCGTCACCGCGACCGGCGGCGGCACCTCGGGCGGCCGCCCGCTCGGGATCACCGACGCCTCGCCCGCGAACGCCGACTCGGCCGCGGCGGTGGTGATCCTGGTGGACTGCTCGGGGTCGATGGACTACCCCAAGAGCAAGATCAACGGCGCCCGGGAGGCCACCGCCGCCGCCGTCGACGCGCTGCGCGACGGCACCGCCTTCGCCGTGGTCGCCGGCACCCACGAGGCCCGCGACATCTACCCCGGCGACGGCACCCTCGCCACCGCCTCCGCCGCCACCCGCGCCGAGGCCAAGGAGTCGCTGCGCCGGCTCACCGCGGCCGGCGGCACCGCGATGGGCACCTGGCTGGCCAAGGCCGACAAGCTCTTCCTCACCCGCCGGGACATCGCCATCCGGCACACCATCCTGCTCACCGACGGCAACAACGAGCACGAGTCGGCGGAAGACCTCGCCCGCACCGTCGAGCGGGTCACCGGCCACTTCACCGCCGACTGCCGCGGCGTCGGCACCGACTGGCGGATCGACGAGCTGCGCAAGATCTCCTCCGCGCTGCTCGGCACCGTCGACATCGTCGCCGAACCCTCCGGCCTGGCCGACGACTTCCGCTCGATGATGACCGGCGCGATGGGCAAGCAGGTCGCCGACGTCGCGCTGCGGATCTGGACCCCGGCCAACGCCACCGTGAAGTTCGTCAAGCAGGTCGCCCCCTCGGTGGAGGACCTGACCGCCCGCCGCGCCGAGGCCGGCCCCCGGGCCGGCGACTACCCCACCGGCTCCTGGGGCGACGAGAGCCGCGACTACCACGTCTGCGTCGAGGTCCCGGCCGCCGCGATCGGCAGCGAGATGCTCGCCGCCCGGATCAGCCTGGTACTGCCCCCGCAGGTCGGCGGCGGCACCCCCGAGGTGCTCAGCCAGGGCCTGGTCAAGGCGCTCTGGACCGACGACCTGGCCTCCTCCACCCGGATCAGCCCGCAGGTCGCCCACTACACCGGGCAGGCCGAGCTGGCCTCCTCCATCCAGGCGGGCCTGGAGGCCCACCGCGCCGGGGACGTCGACACCGCCACCGCCAAGCTGGGCGCCGCCGTCCGGATCGCGCACGCGACCGGGAACGAGGGCACCTACAAACTGCTTCAGAAGGTGGTGGACGTGGTGGACCCGAAGGAGGGTACCGTTCGGTTCCGTAAGAACGTGAGCGAGGCCGACTCGATGACCCTTGAGACCCGGTCGACCAAGACGGTACGTGTGAAGAAGTGACCGCTGAAGACGTGACCGGGCCGGCACCCCGGCGCGACGCCGCACCCAGCCGGCCCGAAACGAGGGGGACCTGATGCCGATCTGCCCGAGGGGCCACGAGTCGCAGGCCGAGGACTGGTGCGACTTCTGCGGCTTCCCGATGACCCCGCCGGCCGCCGCGCCCGGCGCCCACGGGGGCGCACCCGCCGGATACCCGCCCGGCACCGGCCCCGCGCCCGGCGCACCCGCCGGGTACCCGGGCGGTGCGTCCTTCGGCGGCCCGCCGCCCCCGCCCGCGATGCCGCCGGGGCAGGCCGTCCCGCCCGCCGGCACGCTGCCCCCGCCGAGCGGGTACCCGCCCCCGGGCGGCTACCCGCCGCCCGGCGCGCAGCAGGGCCTCACCGAGGGCCTGGTCCTCTGCCCGATCTGCCGCAGCCCGCAGACCGGCCGCTTCTGCGAGGAGTGCGGCTACGACTACGAGCTCTCCACGCCCTCGCGCCGCCAGGTCCCCGGCGCCGGCGCGCCCGCACCGGCGCCGGCCCCGGCCCCGGCCCCGCTGAACATCCCGGCCTCGTACGGCGGCGCCCCGCAGCAGCCGCAGGCCCCGTACGGCTACCCGCACCCGCAGCCGGAGCAGCCCCAGGCCGCCCAGCAGGCCGTGGCCCCGCCCGTCCTGCAGCAGCCGCAGGCCCCGGCGCAGCCGCACACCTACGGCTACCCTCCGCCGGAGGGGGCGTTCCCCGAGGCGGCGGTGCGCGAGGACTCCGGCCCGGTGTACGCCCAGCCGGCCGGCCCCGGTCCGAACAACCGCGGCGGCGACTTCGGCACCTCCTTCCACCTCGCCCCGCCGCAGCCCCAGCACCCGCAGCAGGAGGCCGCCCCGGCCGAGCCGGTGCGGACCACCTGGATCGCCGTGGTCGCGGCCGACCGGGACTACTTCACCGACATGATGGCCCGCAGCGGCCCCGAGGCGGCCGGACTGTTCTTCCCGCCGTACTGCCCCGAGCGCCGGATCCCGCTCACCGGCCGCGGCCAGCTGCGGATCGGACGGCGCAGCCAGCACCGCGGCACCGTGCCCGAGATCGACCTGTCCGTCCCGCCGGAGGACCCGGGCGCCTCCCACCAGCACGCGCTGCTCGCCGAACAGGCGGACGGCAGCTGGGTGCTGGTGGACCAGGACTCGACCAACGGCACCACCGTGAACGGCGGCGCGGAGCCGATCGCCCCGCACACCGCGGTGCCGCTCAACGACGGCGACCGGATCCACGTCGGCGCCTGGACGACCATCACGGTGCACCGCGCCTGACCCGTCCCTGAGCGCGCGTCAGCGACAATTCCGGCCGGGCCGGGTGGAATTCACCGTTTCACCCGGCCCGGCCGCTCTTCCCGGTTGCTCAAAGGATCAGCAAATCCCGCTCCGCGATGTGCACAGGACGCTCCGGAACCCCTACTCTCAGGGCACATGACTGCAGCTATATCCGCCGACGGCATCCGTCAGCGGTACGGGGATGTGCAGGCCGTCGACGGGGTGTCCTTCACCGTCGAGGCCGGCGAGTTCTACGGGATCCTGGGCCCCAACGGCGCCGGGAAGACCACCACCATGGAGATCCTGGAAGGCGTCCGGAAACCGGACGAGGGCCGGGTCGAGCTGCTGGGGATGAACCCCTGGCCGCGCAATCCGAAACTGCTGCCGAGAATCGGCGTGCAGTTCCAGGCCTCCGCCTTCTTCCGGAAACTGACGGCCCGGGAGACCATCCGCACCTTCGCGTCGTTCTACGGGGTCGGCCCCAAGCGGGCCGACGCGATGCTGGAGCGGGTCGGTCTGGGCGACAAGGCCGAGAGCCTGACCGAGAAGATGTCCGGCGGCCAGGCCCAGCGCCTGTCCATCGCCTGCGCGCTGGCGCACGACCCGGAGCTCGTCTTCCTGGACGAGCCCACCACCGGCCTCGACCCGCAGTCCCGGCGCAACCTCTGGGACCTCCTGCGCGACATCAACGCCGAGGGCCGCACGGTCGTGCTCACCACGCACTACCTGGACGAGGCCGAGGTGCTCTGCGACCGGGTCTCGATCATGGACCACGGGAAGATCCTGCACACCGGCGCCCCGGCGGCGCTGATCCGCGAACTCGACGACACCGTCCGGATCAGCATCGCCTCCGGCCAGCTCCCGCTCGACCGGGCCCGCGAGCTGCTGACCGCGGCCGGTGCCGACATCGCCAACCTGGAGGACGACACCGTCTCGCTCTCCGTCTCCACCCGCCTTCCGGCCCCGGTGCTCAGCGTCCTGGCCGAGCAGAACGCGCTGCGCGGCCTCGAGGTGCGCGGCGCCACCCTGGAGGACGTCTTCCTCCAGCTGACCGGACGGGAGTTCCGCGCATGACCCCCACCACGTCCACCGAGCCGAAGGTCCCCGCCCAGCGGGGCGGTCGGGCCGGTGCCGCCGGCGAGCGGGAACGGGTCAGCGCGTTCTGGAGCCTGTCCCGCGCGATGCTGCTCGGCATGAAGCGCGACCGCACCGCGACCTTCTTCATCCTGCTCTTCCCGCTGGTGTTCCTGGTCTTCTTCGGCACCGTGACCCAGGGCTCCGGCAGCCCGCACGCCAAGGTGGCGCAGGTCGGCGCGGTCAAGCTGTTCGACTCGATGCAGGGCGACGCCCGCAACGGGCTGAACGAGGTCCTGACGATCACCAGGACCGACGACGAGGCGGCCACGCTGGAGAAGGTCCGCAAGGGCGACTTCGACGCGATGATCGAGCAGGGCCCGGACGGCAAGGTCGAGCTGCGCTACAGCGCCGCCGACACCGTCCGCGCCGGCGCGCTCCAGGGCATCCTCAACTCCGTGGTCCAGAGCGCCAACCAGGCCGCCACCGGCCAGCCCCCGGCCTACGTGCTGGACTCCCAGCAGGTCGAGGACAAGTCGCTCAAGCCGATCCAGTTCCTCACCCCCGGCCTGCTCGGCTGGGCCGTCGCCACCGGCGCGGTGTTCGGCGCCGCGCTGACCCTCGTCAACTGGCGCAAGACCAAGGTGCTGCGCCGGCTGCGGCTGGCCCCGATCAGCGCGGGCACGGTCGTCAGCTCCCGGGTCGTGGTCTCCCTGCTGACCGCGCTCCTGCAGAGCGCCGTCTTCCTGGTGGTCGCCACGAGCTTCTTCGGGCTCAAGCTCACCGGGGACTGGTGGCTGGTCATCCCGCTGGTGATCTGCGCGACCCTCGCCTTCATGTCGATCGGCCTGCTGGCCGGTTCGGTCGCCAAGACCGAGGAGGCCGCGAACGGCATCTCGCAGGTCATCGTCCTGCCGATGTCCTTCCTCTCCGGCTCGTTCTTCCCGCTGGACGACGCGCCGGGCTGGCTGAAGGCCATCTCCGAGGTCATGCCGCTGCACTACCTGGTGAAGTCCGCCCAGTCGGTGCTGACCCGCGGCGGAGGCGTCATGGACGCCCTGCCGACCATGGGCGGCCTGCTGCTCTTCGCCGCGGTGCTCACCGCCGTCGCCTGGAAGCTGTTCAAGTGGGAGGACGACTGACCGGCCTGACCGGCCCGGGCGTTCGCCGCTGACACCCGATCCTTCCCGCACCCGACCCGACGGGGTCGTACGCCTCAGGACCCACGACCTCGGTCCCGGTGTACGACCCCGTCGGCGTCTGCGACCATGGTCGGGTGAGCGAGATCCGGCGAGGCACGTTGAGCGAGGAGACCTTCTACGAGCAGGTCGGCGGTGAGTCGACCTTCCGGCGGCTGGCCCACCGGTTCTACGAGGGCATCGCCGAGGACGAACTGCTGCGGCCGATGTACCCCGAGGGCGACCTCGGCCCGGCCGAGGAGCGCATGGCGCTGTTCCTGATGCAGTACTGGGGCGGCCCCCGTACCTACAGCGACCGGCGCGGCCACCCCCGGCTGCGGATGCGGCACGCGCCGTTCAAGGTCGACCGCGCGGCTCACGACGCCTGGCTGAGGCACATGCGGGCGGCCGTCGCGAGCCTGGAGCTGGAGGCCGACCACGAGCGGCAGTTGCTGGACTACCTGACGTACGCCGCCGCCTCGATGATCAACACCGAGGGCTGAAGCGCCGGGGACTGAAGCGCCGGGGACTGAACCGCCGGGGGCTGAAGCGCCGAGCCACGCGTCAGCGCGGCGGGCGTCAGCGCAGCGGGCTGAGCCCCAGCCCCGCTCCCGGGGCGGCCGCGG
The DNA here is from genome assembly GCF_014656195.1 of Kitasatospora xanthocidica. Taxonomy (GTDB): domain Bacteria; phylum Actinomycetota; class Actinomycetes; order Streptomycetales; family Streptomycetaceae; genus Kitasatospora; species Kitasatospora xanthocidica. Next base: position 355,499 of record NZ_BNBY01000007.1, read on the forward strand.
TGCGCACCGCCACCGAACCCGCCGGGGCGCTCAACCGCAGCCAGCCGCCCGCCCGGTGCACCGACAGCGGCGCGCCGGGCTTCAGGAAGCCCACCACGTACGCGGCGTGCACCGCCCGCAACGGCAGCTCCGGCAGCACGGACACCGGGCGGGACCAGATCTCGTCCGCCAGCGCGTCCAGCACCGCACGGGTCCGGTGGTGCTCCGGCACGGCCTCGCTGCGCTCGCGGAACTCCCGGACCCCGGCCATCAGTTCGGGGTACACCTCGGCCACCGGCGGGGCCCCGGCTGGCCGCCAGCCGGTACGCGGCGGCAGCAGGCCTGCCCACGCCGGGCCGGTCACCGGCGCCGGCAGCGCGACGGCGCCCTGCCCGGCGTCCACGCCGTCCAGCAGCTGACCCGCCGAGACGGTCAGGTCCACCGGCTCGTCCAAGCCGTCCAGCCGCGCGGTGCGGATCGCCAGCGCGCCCGAACCGCCCAGCGGCAGCCGCCCGAACACCGCCAGCACGCCGTCCTCCGTACCCGGCCCCACCGCCTGCAGGCGCACGGCCGCCGCCTTGTCGAAGCGCAGCAGGCGCAGCAGGAAGGCGGAGAGGTCGGCGGCCTCCCCGGCGTCGGCCAGGGCGAGACGGGCGGTGACGGTCAACGCAGCTCAGCTCGAATCATCGGGTGCGGTCGGCAGGTCCGGACGGCGGTGCGGACGGCGGGTGCGGACGGCGGGTGCGGTCAGCGGGTCCGGACGGCGGGCACGGTCAGCGGGTGCGGTCGGACGGCGGCGGTCAGACGGCGGCGGGGACGGGCTCGTCCACGAAGCGGCCGAGGAACTCCCGCTCCACCGGCGAGATCCGGCGCGGCCGGCCCTCGGCCAGGTCGTAGGGGACGACCACGGTGGACGCCCGGACGTACACGATGTCGGTGCCGTCCTCGGCGACGTCCTTGATCTCGTAGGAGACGGTCAGCGAGGCGCCGCCGATCCTCGTCACCCAGGTCTCGATGGTGACCGGCTCCGGCCGGTGCACCAACGGGCGCTTGTAGTCGATCTCGTGGCGCGCCACCACCGAACCGCCCGCGAACTCCCCGGCGCCGGCCTCGGCGGCCTGGGTGAACATGAAGTCGATCCGGGCCTCCTCCAGGTAGCGCAGGAAGACCACGTTGTTGACGTGCCCGAAGGCGTCCATGTCGGACCAGCGCAGCGGGCAGGCGTAGATGTGGCGGGCCACGGGTGTTCTCCTAAGTTCCGGTCGCCCGCCGCCGCCCCCCGGTGCCGACGGACGGCGGCGGGGTGCGGCGGTGGGCCGCGGCCCGGCAGGCCGCCCCGGAGGGCAGTCTGCCGGGCCGTTGTGACGGCTGGATGTCAGCCTCGGGTCAGCTTCTTGTAGGTGGCCCGGTGCGGACGGGCGGCGTCGGCGCCGAGCCGCTCGATCTTGTTCTTCTCGTAGGACTCGAAGTTGCCCTCGAACCAGAACCACTTGCTCTCGCCCTCGTAGGCGAGGATGTGGGTGGCCACTCGGTCCAGGAACCAGCGGTCGTGGGAGATGACCACGGCGCAGCCGGGGAACTCCAGCAGGGCGTTCTCCAGCGAGGAGAGCGTCTCGACGTCGAGGTCGTTGGTGGGCTCGTCGAGAAGCAGCAGGTTGCCGCCCTGCTTGAGGGTGAGCGCCAGGTTCAGGCGGTTGCGCTCACCACCGGAGAGCACCCCGGCCGGCTTCTGCTGGTCCGGGCCCTTGAAGCCGAAGGCCGACACGTAGGCGCGGGACGGCATCTCGACCTGGCCGACGTTGATCCAGTCCAGCCCGTCGGAGACGACCTCCCAGAGGGTCTTCTTCGGGTCGATGTTGGCGCGGCTCTGGTCGACGTAGCTGATCTTGACCGTCTCACCGACCTTGACCGAACCGCTGTCCGGGGTCTCCAGGTCCTGGAGCATCTTGAACAGGGTGGTCTTGCCGGCGCCGTTCGGGCCGATGATGCCGACGATGCCGTTGCGCGGCAGGGTGAAGCTCAGGTCGTCGATCAGGACCTTCTCGCCGAAGGCCTTGTTGAGGTTCTCGACCTCGATGACGACGCTGCCCAGACGCGGGCCCGGCGGGATCTGGATCTCCTCGAAGTCCAGCTTCCGCATCTTGTCCGCCTCGGCCGCCATCTCCTCGTAGCGGGCCAGACGGGCCTTGGACTTCGCCTGGCGGCCCTTGGCGTTGGAGCGGACCCACTCCAGCTCTTCCTTGAGGCGCTTGGCGCGCTTGGCGTCCTTCTGGCCCTCGACCTTGAGACGCGACTGCTTGGTCTCGAGGTAGGTGGAGTAGTTGCCCTCGTACGGGTAGGCGCGGCCGCGGTCGAGCTCGAGGATCCACTCGGCGACGTTGTCCAGGAAGTACCGGTCGTGGGTGACGGCCACGACGGTGCCCTTGTACTTCTCCAGGTGCTGCTCCAGCCAGTTCACCGACTCGGCGTCCAGGTGGTTGGTGGGCTCGTCGAGCAGCAGCAGGTCGGGCGCCTCCAGCAGCAGCTTGCAGAGCGCGACGCGGCGCTTCTCACCACCGGAGAGCTTGGTGACCGGCCAGTCGCCGGGCGGGCAGCCCAGGGCGTCCATGGCCTGCTCCAGCTGGGCGTCCAGGTCCCACGCCTCGGCGTGGTCCAGGTCCTCCTGGAGCTTGCCCATCTCGTCCAGCAGCGCGTCCGAGTAGTCGGTCGCCATCAGCTCGGCGATCTCGTTGAAGCGGTTGAGCTTCCCCTTGATCTCCTTGACGCCGTCCTCGACGTTCTCCAGGACCGTCTTGGTCTCGTCCAGCGGCGGCTCCTGGAGCAGCATGCCGACGGTGAAGCCCGGCGAGAGGAAGGCGTCGCCGTTGGAGGGGTGCTCCAGGCCGGCCATCATCTTCAGCACGGTGGACTTACCGGCGCCGTTGGGGCCCACGACGCCGATCTTCGCTCCGGGGAGGAAGCTGAGCGTCACGTCGTCAAGGATGACCTTGTCTCCGTGAGCCTTGCGCACCTTGCGCATCGTGTAGATGTATTCCGCCACGTGAGATCGCTCCGGCGTCGTCGGGAGTATTCGGCTTGCAGCCTTCCATTGTGCCGCACCCGGCCGCGGGCCCCGAACCGCCGGGGTGCCCCTCGGGGGTATCCCCGGCCCGCCGGTGACGGTGTCCGAGGCCCGGCACTCCCCTTCTCCCACCGGGCCGACGCCCGCGGCCCCCGCCGGGGACCGACCACGGACCCACCGACGCGAAGGAGCCCGGCCCCCCGCAGCGCGTGTGGGGGGCCGGGCTCCTGCTTCACGGCCTCAGGGGGTCAGCCCCCTCGGCCCGCGGAGGGGATCAGGCGGTGGTGCGACCGTGGCGGCCGCGGCGGCGCAGGACGAAGACGGCGGCGCCACCGGCCACGACCAGGCCACCGGCGACGGCGGCGAGGATCGGGGTCGAGTCACTGGCACCGGTCTGGGCCAGGCCACCGGTGCCGGGGGCGGCGCTGGTGGTCGACGGGGCCGGCTGGCCGGCGCCGGCGCTCGGGGTGCCCGACGGGGTGCCGGACGGGGTGCCGGACGGCGTGCCGGTCGGGGCCGGGGTGGACGGGCCGGGGGTCGGCGTGCCGGTGCCGGTGCCGGTCTTGCAGTCCAGGACGCCCTTGAACTCGCGGCTGTAGCCGTTCGGGCCGGAGACGGTGATGTCGTACGCGGTCTTCTCGTCGACCTTGACCAGCACGCTCTCGGTCTTGCCCGGCTGGACGGTCAGCGACTGCTTGCCGACCGTGACGGTGCCGGCCTCGTCGCCACCGTTGGTGACGGAGACGCGCACGCCACCGCTGGCGCACTCGACCTTGGCGGTGCTGTCGATCAGCGCGCCCTTGCCCTGCTTCCAGGTGGCCTTGGCGGCGTCGGCGACGCTGAGCTTGCTGGAGCCGGCCAGGATCATGGTCTGGCTGTGCTCCTCGCGGGTGTAACCCTTGCTGAGGAAGACCCGGCCGCTGGGGACGACGGTGGAGGCGCTGGCGTTGACCGTGACCGAGCCGTCCGGGGTGCCGGCCGGCACGTCCAGGAACAGCTGGGTGTCCTTGGCGATCGGACCGGCGATCGAGCCGCCGACCGGCTTGTTGTCCTTGTCCAGCAGCTTGACCTTGTCGGCGGCGTCGCCGCTGACGGCCAGCTTCACCTCGGAGGCGCTGGAGTTGAGGGTGAACGGGCCGAGCTTGGCGCCGGACTTGCCGGAGACCGAGTCCGGGCTGAGGGTCAGCGACGGCTTGGGCTCGGCGGCGATGCCCTTGTTGGCGGCACCGGTCAGGTAGTCGCGCAGCTTCTTGGCGTTCTCGTCGTGCGGGACGGCGTTCTTGTTGTCCGAGAACTTCCAGATCGCGGCCTGGGTGCCCGCGGCCGCGGCCTCGGGGCTCAGGTTGCCCGTACCGGCGGCCTTGGAGAGCGCCGTGAGGTCCTTGACCTGGGGGTACGAGTTCTCCAGGATCCAGCGGATCTTGGCGGCCGCCTCGGTCTTGTTCTTGTCACCGAGGGAGCTGGAAGCCCAGTCCGACTCCTGGTACTGGATCTTCTTCCGGATGTCCACCGGGAACCCGAAGTCGATGCAGTAGGTCTGCAGCTCGCCGTCGGCGGTCTTCAGCGTGAACAGGCCGCCGTCGACGGTGCCACCGTCGACGTCGATCTTCTCGCCGAGCATGGTGGGCTGCACCACCGCGGTCACGCCCGCTCCCGGGGTGTCCGCCGCGACCGCCGCACCGGCCGCGAACAGGCCTCCGCCCAAGGTCAAGCCGGTCGTGAGCATGACAGTGGTTATCCGGGACAGACTCCGCCCCTGCCTCTGGAACATCTGGGATCCCTCCGGGCCGGGCCGCTCCGAGGGGCGGACCCGCCGACTTGCCGTGCCGCGCGTGCCCCCTGTGGCACTGCTGCGGGTATGAACCAGACGAATCCTATTGACCCCCAGAGGCCCCGAAACCCCCATGCGAAATCAGGACGATTCCGTATCTGGATCGTTATCAACCCCCTCAGGATCCCCACAAACTGACGGTCGGACAGAAACTCCGGGCCGACTTTCGGTTATCCGGTCGGATTGCGCACGCGGGAACAACAGCCTTCTCGATCAACATATTTGTCGACAGAGAAGGCCATCGACCCGTCAGCTCCGCGCATCCGGCCCGCCACCTCCCCGCCCCCTTCCGGCTACCACGCCCTGGTCGTCCGTCACCGACCGATCGCCCGGCGGCAACGCCCGCGGACCGGGCGCCGGAGCCACCGCCGGAGCCCCTCCCGGCAGCGCCGCGGCGGCCACCGCGGCGGCCTTGCGCGCCTCCAGTGCGCTCACGATCCACTCCGGCACCGGCTCGCCCCCGACCCCCGCGCCGGCCGGCCCCGCACCGCCCGGCGGCTGCCCCCGCACCCCGGCCGCCCAACGGAACGCCGAGGTACCACGGGTGAGATCGTGTCCGACCGATCGGGCGTCGATCTCCACCCGACTGCGCTTCGCCTCCCCCTCCGTCCACTCCCGCACCCGCAGCCGACCGCTCACCAGCACCGGATCGCCCTTGGCCAGCGAGCCGATCAGGTTCACCGCCAGCGCCCGCCAGGCCGTGACCGTCACCCACTGCGTCTCGCCGTCCACCCAGCACTCGCGCTGCCGGTCGTACCGCCGCTCGGTGCAGCCGAGCCGGAAGTTCGCCATCGGCACCCCGCCGGCCGTCTCCCCGTAGCTCACCTCCGTCGCGACATTGCCGACGACCGTCACATGCGTCTCGTTCACGGCACACTCTCCGTTCTCGCCGAAGCACCGTACGGAATCGACCGGTGCGCCTTGAGCGTGCACTTCAGGAGAAATCCGGGCCAGTGACTTCCGAAATCCTGTGGATAACTCGGCCCTGTGGAAGAGTTGTCACTCGCAGGGGTGAATTTCGGCCTTCTTGGAGCGCTTCGCCCTCGACTCTTCGCGGCCATGACAACAAACCCGCTGATCGCCGCCCCGGCCGGCGCCCGCCGGAACGCCCCCGGGGACCGTCCGCGCACGTCATCCGACCGGCGCAACCGTGATTTGCGCCCCCCACCCGCACCCCCGGCGGCACATTCTCCGTGTCGAATCCATAACGGGTGAGGAGGCAGCCCCGTAACGACTGCACAACGTCCGGCGCGGAACACTCCCAGACCGCTGCACTCACGGCCTTCACCTGCGATTATCGGACCGCTCCACCGAACCGACACACCAACGACGGTGTCGTCACACCCGGCCGAGGAACTGGACACCCTTATCCTGTCCCCGACAGGGCGAGGGCCCACCAACCCCCACCCCCACCCTCAGGCACGGGGCCGGACAGCGTGCGCCCCGGCGCTCGTCGCCCGATCCCGGCCACGGTCGCGCCCACCCGGGCGCCGCCCGTCCCGCCCCCATAGCTCAGCGGATAGAGCACCCGCCTTCTAAGCGGTAGGTCGCAGGTTCGAATCCTGCTGGGGGCGCCACCCCGCAATTCGCGCAGGCTGTCGCGCCGGTCGCGACCAAGCGTAGTCGCACCTTTCCACCCCGTAATACCGGGCGCCCATCGGGCACCCACCGCGCATAACCCGTGACATTCCGTGTCATGGCCGCAGCGAAAACCGCCGCCCGCCTTTGTGCGCGGTCCCGGGAAAAGGCGCGGTTCGGACAATCACACCGGGCTCCTCGCACGACGGAAATCCCGGGCGAATCCCGGCGAATCCCCCACCCCGGTCCATTCCGACGGCGTTCCGGAGGCGGCCGGTCCCCCGCGAAGCCGTCGGAGGACGGGCCGCCCGGACCGTCGGCCCGTCAGTCGCGTAAGCCCATCAGCCGCGTAAGCCCGCCAGCCGTGTCAGCCCGTCAGCCCGGCCAGATGGGCGTCCAGGAGCGCGGTCTGCCGCTCCGGCGGGAACTCCTCCGGCGCGAAGAGCGCCTGCACCACCAGCCCGAGCACGAAGGCCTGCGCGCCGGCCGCGATCTCGGCCGGATCGGCCTGCGCCGGGAGCTCCCCGAGCCGCTGGGCGTCCGCGACCAGCGCGGTGAGCGCCACCCGCGAGCGGGCGTAGCGGCCGGCGTGCGCGGCCGCCAGCTCCGGATCGGCCAGCGCGTGGTCCCAGGAGCCGACCCAGATCCGGTTGCCGGACGCTGCGTCCCGGTCCAGCGGCAGGACGTCGAGCAGCGCCGCCCGCAGCCGGGGCAGCCCGGCGGGCGGCGGCGGGCTGCCGTCGGCGGGCGCGGTGCGCCGGGGCCTGGCGCCCGAGCGCCGGTCCAGCTCCTCCAGGGCGTGGCTGAGCAACGCCCGCTTGTTCGGGAAGTAGTGCGTCAGCATCCCGGTGGAGGCGCCCAGTTCGGCGGCCACGGCGCGCAGGGTCAGCCCCTCGAAGCCCCGGGTCGAGAGCACCCGCCACACCCCCTCGGACACGTCCGAGCGACGGGCGTCATGGTCTCCGCGGGCCGGTGTCATAAGGTCTATCGTACATACCAAACGTTTGTTATGAATGATTCCGACCAACCCGCGCTCCAGCCCGAAAGGCCCGCCCGTGTTTGCCGTACAGCTCACCGAGAACGCCGAACTGCGCCCGCTGGAGCCGTGGCAGGCCCCCGAGTTCCTGGCCCACATCGACCGGGCCCGCGCCCACACCGATCCGTGGATCCCCTGGGCCACCTTCTCCACCGACCTGGACTCCGCCCGCGCCACCCTGCAGCGCTACGCCGACGGCCAGGCCGCCGACCAGAAGCGGATCTACGGCATCTGGCGGGAGGGCACGCTGGTCGGCGGCGTGATGTTCGTCGGCTTCGACACCACGTCCGGCGTCTGCGAGATCGGTGCCTGGACCGAGCCGGCCGGCGAGGGCGGCGGGCTGATCACCGCCGCCGTCCGGCAGCTCCTCGACTACGCCTTCGTCACCCGCGGCCTGCACCGGGCCGAGTGGTGGTGCACCTCCGTCAACGCCCGCAGCCGCGCCGTCGCCGAGCGGGTCGGCATGAAGCGGGACGGCGTGCTGCGCGAGTGGTACCTGCACAACGGGGTCCGCCTCGACAAGGAGATCTGGGCGATCCTGGCCCACGAGTGGTCCGCCCAGGCCTGACGGCGGAGCCGGTCACGTCTCCCGCAACCGCCACGGCGAGGGGCCCGGTGGACTCCCCTGCGGTCCACCGGGCCCCTCGGTCCTCACCGATACTCCGGCCGTCTCAGGCCGCGAGCACCGGCCGCTCCTCCTCGGGACGCTCCCCCGCCGCTCGGGCCCCCGTGGGCCCGGCCGCCCGCAGCCGCACCGCGAGCACCAGCGCCAGTGCCAGCACCCCGCCCGCCGACAGGAACACCACGTCCACCGCGTCCGTGAAGCTGCCCAGCGCGTGCTCTCGGGCCGCGCCGGTGAGCGTCCGGACCGCGCCGAGCGTCCCGCCGGGCTCGCCCGCCTCGTAGGCCCGGGTCAGGACGGTGCCGAAGGCCGCCGCGCCGAGCGCGCTGCCGAGGGTCTGGAAGAACCGCACCCCGGTGGTCGCGACGCCGAGCTGGTGGGCGGGCGCGGCCTCCTGCACCAGCATGATCAGCTGGCCGACCAGCTGGCCCAGCCCGCAGCCCAGCAGGGCGAGTTCGGCCATCACCTGCCAGAGCGGGGTGGCCGGCCCGCTGAGGCCGAGCAGGGCGAGGGCGAGCGCCGCGACCGCCGAGCCGGCCACCAGGAAGGTCTGCGGCGCGTGGCCGCGGGCGGTCAGCCTGCCGATCAGCAGGCCGACCGCGGTCATCCCGGCCGCCATCGGGATCAGGTAGAGGCTCGCCGAGGTCGGGGCGACGCCGCGGGCGATCTGCAGGTACATCATCACGAACATGATCGAACCGGTCATGGCCACCCCGACCAGGCCCTGGATCGCGAAGCCCAGCCGCACCGCGCGGATCCGGAACAGCGACAGCGGCAGCACCGGCTCGGCGGCGGTGGCCTGGCGCCACAGGAAGAGGGCCAGCGAGACCAGGGCGGCGGCGGCGAGCCCGAGGATCTCCGGGGAGGTCCAGGCGTAGTCCTTGCCGCCCCACTCGGTGACCAGCAGCAGCGTGGTGGCGAAGGCGGCGGCGAGGGCCGCGCCGAGGAAGTCCAGGGACCGGCGGCCGGCCGAGGCCGGCAGCTTGAGCACCAGGGCGGCGCCGACCAGGACCAGCAGGCCGAGCGGCAGGTTGACGTAGAAGATCCAGCGCCAGCTGAGGTGGTCGGTGAACAGCGCCCCGATCAGCGGGCCGACCGCCATGCCGAGGCCGGCGACGATGCCGCCCGTCGCCCCGCCCTTGCCGCCACCCTCCTCCTCAGGGTCCTTGAGGTGGGCCATCACCACCATGGTGACGCTCATCAGCCCGCCCCCGCCGATGCCCTGGACGGCCCGGAAGGCGATCAGCTGCTCCATGCTCTGCGCGGCCCCGCAGAGCCCCGAGCCGAGCAGGAAGGTGCCGACCGCGCCGAGCAGCACCCGCTTGGCGCCGTACAGGTCGCAGAGCTTGCCGTACAGCGGCAGCAGCGCGGTGGCGGCCAGAGCGAAGGCGCTGACCAGCCAGGGCAGCCGGTCGACGCCGTGGACGGGGTCGAGCTCGCGGACGATCGGCACGCTGGCCGCCGACACGATGTTCATGTCGAGCACCGCCAGCACGATCGTGACCAGGCAGATCACCATGCCCAGCCCTCGCTGGGCCGGTGTCATCAGGGTGGTCGGTGTCATCGTCAGGTCCCCCCAGGGTCGGTGGAGTTCGGTCGCGGACCGGGGCGGTCCGGCGGGAACGGCACCACCATGACAGGGTTTTTGGACTCGGTCAATCCTTAAGCCAGGGACATATTTCATCCGGGCACATCAATGAGCCTGGTCAATCCTTGTTCCTGGTACAGTCACCCCATGGCGCCCCAGACCGGCTTCACCCGCGGCCTCGACCACGGCTTCGACCTCGACGCGCTCCCGCTGCGGGAGCGCAAGAAGATCCAGACCGGCATCCGGCTCTGGCGCACCGCCGTCGGGCTGTTCGCCGAGCGGGGTTTCGACCAGGTGTCGGTGGCCGAGATCGCGGCCGCCGCCGAGGTGTCCAAGATGACCGTCTTCAACTACTTCCCCACCAAGGAAGACCTGGTCATGGGCCCGATGGAGCAGCACCTCGACGAGCCGGCCCGGGTGGTGCGCGAACGCGCCCCGGGCACCTCGGCGGTGGCGGCGCTGCGCACGCACTTCCTGGCCGCGCTGGAGCTGTTCGACCCCTCCACCGGGCTGAGCGACGACCCGGTCGTCCTCAAGGTGGTCCGGGTGATCCACCGGACCCCGACCCTGCTGATGCGCGCCACCGCCGGTTTCGACCAGAAGGCACAGGTCCTGCTGGCCGACGAACTCCGCACCCAGGACCCGGCCCACGACGAGCTCACCGCCAGGGTCGCCGCCGCCCAGCTGGTGGCCGTCCAACTGGCCCTGACCGGCGAGAACCAGCGCCGGATGCTGGCCGGCGAGTCCGCCGCGGACACCCTGCCCGCCGCACTGGACGCGACCCACCGGGCCTTCGCCCTGGTCGAACGGGGCCTCGGGGACTACTGCACCGACACCGCCTGAGAGAGTGGGCGCACCACGACCGACCGGAGGTGCGCATGGACCAGCCGCTGCTCACACGGGACCGCTCCGCCCTGCCCGCGCGGGCGGAGGGCCTCAACGCGTACGTCGGCGAGGACGGCGTCGCGGTGCTGGAGTTCGCCCGCCCGCACCGCCGCAACGCGGTGACGCTGGCGATCTGGGAGTCGCTGCCCGACACGCTGGAGCAGCTCGCCGGCCACCCGGGCGTGCGCGCCCTGCTGCTGACCGGCGCCGGCAACACCTTCAGCGCGGGCGCGGACATCGGCGAACTGGCCGAGGTGTACGGCGACCCGAAGCGTGCGGACGCCTACCACGCGGTCAACGTCGCCGCCGAGGAGGCGCTGGCGGCCTTCCCGCACCCGACCGTCGCCGTGGTGCACGGCGCGTGCGTGGGCGGCGGCTGCCAACTGGCCGTCGCCTGCGACCTGCGGTTCGTCGCCGAGGACGCCCGGCTGGGCATCACCCCGGCCAAGCTCGGCGTGGTCTACCCGGCGGTGCCGACCCTGCGGCTGGCCCGGCTGGTCGGTCCGGCCCGCGCCAAGTACCTGCTGTTCTCCGGCGAGTTGGTGCCGGGCCGGGACGCCCTGCCGCTGGGCCTCGCCGAACGCGTCCTGCCGGACGCCGAACTGGACGCCGCCGCCCTGGACTTCGCCCGCGTGCTGACCCGCCGCTCCCCGCAGACCATCGGCGCCGTCAAGGCCGCGCTGTCCGTCCCGCCGGAGCGGGCGGCCGAGGCGCTGGCGCCGTGGGAGCGCCGCTCCCGCGAGACCCCGGACGTGCGCGAGGGCCTCGCCGCCTTCCTGGAGGGCCGCCCGCCGCGGTTCTGAGCCCGGCGGTTCCGCACCGGGACCGGCCGACCGGGGACGGGGCGGCACCCGTACGATCGTCCGGCCGACGTCGAACCGCCGGCCGACCACGTACCCCCACCACGTACGCCTACCGCTTACGCCGACCCCGGAGCGACGCCCCGATGACGACCGAGGCCACGACCGAGGCCACCGCCCCCAGCCCCCGGACGATCTGGGCCCGCCGCATCACCGACGGCGTCGAGCCGAAGAACGTGATCATCGCGCTGCTCCCGCTGCTGGGCGGCCTGCGCTACGGCTGGCAGGGCATCGGCTGGGCGGCCTTCGCGGCCCTGTTCGCGGCCGTCGTCCCGACCCTGTTCATCCGGCGCGGCATGCGCAAGGGCACGGTGGAGGACCGTCACGTCGGCCACCGGCAGCGCCGGCTGACCGTCCTCCCCTTCATCATGGGCTCGGTGCTGCTCAGCTTCGCCGTGATGATCCGGCTGGACGCCCCGGCCGACCTGACCGCCCTGGTGCTGGCGATGTTCGCCTCGCTGATCCCGATCCTGGTGATCACCGTCTGGTGGAAGGTCTCCGTGCACACCGCGGTGACCGCCGGCGCGGTGGTCTGCCTGGCCGTCGCGCTCGGGCCGCTCTGGCTGCTGCTCTCGCTGCTGGTCCCGCTCGTCGGGTGGTCCCGGGTGGTGCTGCGGGACCACACCGTCGCCCAGACGGTCGTCGGCACGGTGGTGGGCGCGCTCACGGCCGGGCTCACCTTCTGGGCCGCCCGGTAGCGCCGGTCGACCGGTAGCGCGGGACGGCGCAGGCCGTCCCGCTCACCGCTCAGCGGATCGGCATCCCCGAGATCGCCCGGGCGATCACCAGTCGCTGGATCTCGCTGGTGCCCTCGAAGATCGAGTAGATCGCGCTGTCCCGGTGCATCCGCTCCACCGGGTACTCGCGGGTGAAGCCGTTGCCGCCCAGGATCTGCATCGCCTGCGCGGTCACGTACTTGGCGGTCTCGCCCGCGTACAGCTTGGACATCGAGCCCTCGGCCGCGGTGAACGGCTGGTTGGTGGCCGCCATCCAGGAGGCCCGCCACACCAGCAGCCGGGCCGCGTCGATCCGGGTCTTCATGTCGGCGAGCTGGAAGGCCACGCCCTGGTTGTCGATGATCGGACGGCCGAACTGCACCCGGGTCCTGGCGTAGTCCAGGGCCACCTCGTACGCGGCGCGGGCGATGCCGATCGCCTGGGCGCCGACGGCCGGGCGGGAGGCCTCGAAGGTGGCCATCGCCGCGTTGCCCCGGCCGCCCGGGCGCTTGACGCCCTCGCGGGCCCGGGCCAGCCGCTCGTCCAGCTTCTCCTTGCCGCCGAGCAGGCAGCTGCCGGGCACCCGGACTCCGTCCAGCACGACCTCGGCGGTGTGCGAGGCCCGGATGCCGTGCTTCTTGAACTTCTGGCCCTGGCTCAGCCCGGGCGTGCCCGGCGGGACGACGAAGGAGGCCTGGCCCTTGGCCCCGAGCCCGGGGTCGACGGTGGCGACCACGACGTGGACGGCGGCGATCCCGCCGTTGGTGGCCCAGGTCTTGGTGCCGTTGAGCACCCACTCGTCCTTGGCCTCGTCGTACACCGCCCGGGTGCGCAGCGCGGAGACGTCGGATCCGGCGTCCGGCTCGGAGGAGCAGAAGGCGGCCACCTTGAGGTCGTCCGGGGTGCCGAACATCTGCGGGGTCCAGGTGCCGATCTGCTCGTCGGTGCCGTTGGCGAGCACGGCGACGGCGGCCAGCGTGGTGCCGACGATGGACAGCCCGAGGCCCGCGTCACCCCAGAACAGCTCCTCCATGGCGATCGGGATGCCGACGCCGGAGGGGTCGAAGTACTGCTGGGCGTAGAAGTCCAGCGAGTAGATGCCCAGCTTGGCGGCCTCCTGGATGATCGGCCAGGGGGTCTCCTCGCGCTCGTCCCACTCGGCCGCGGCCGGGCGCATCACGTCGGCGGCGAAGCCGTGCAGCCAGTCGCGTACGGCGAGCTGGTCCGCGCCCGGGTCCAGCGAGAACGTGCTGCTCATGGGTGCTTGCCTCCGAAGACGTGTGCGGCCGACCGGGGTGTTACCTCGGGTAACATCGTCGGAGTCTGCTACTGATTGGTAACCGGTGTCAACGCCCGCGACCGGCGCCGACGCCCCGTCAGACCCCCGACCCCGAGGAGCAGCGCATGTCCCGAGAGCCCCGCCGCGAGCAGCTGCTCAACGCCGCCGACCGGGTCATCCAGCGCGAAGGGCCCGGCGCCAGCATGAACGCCATCGCCGCCGAGGCCGGCATCACCAAGCCGATCCTCTACCGGCACTTCGGCGACCGGAACGGCCTGATCGGAGCCCTGACCGAGCGCCACACCAGCGGACTGCTGGCCGCCGTCCGGGCCGCCCTCGCCGAACCGCTGGAGCGCCGCGACCGGGTCGAGCACGTCCTGGACACCTACCTCGCCGGGATCGAGGCCCGCCCCCAGGTCTACCGGCTGCTCACCCACCCCGAACCCGGCGACCCCGGCGGCGCCGGCAACGCGCTCGCCCCGGCCCTCCGGCAGATCGCCGAGGAGATCACCCGGGCCGTCCAGAGCCAGGTCGACCTCGGCGCCGACCGCGACCTGCTCGCCGAGGCCTGGGGCCGGGGCATCACCGGCATGGTGCTGGCCGCCGGGGACTGGTGGCTGGAGAGCAGACCCTGCTCCCGCACCCGGATGGTGCAGGCGCTGGCCGACCTGCTCTGGGGCCGCCTGGCCGCCGCCGCCGACCTGCCCACCGCCGTCCTGCCCACCGCCCCGGTCGAGCCGCCGGCCCCGGCGGCCGGCTGAACTCCCCTTCCGCGCACGACCTTTCCGCGCACGCCCCTTCCGCTCACAGCCCTTGTCTGCACATGTGTGCACAACTCTTGTGCGGCGGACGGCGCCACGGGCATCATCGGGCCCCCACCCCCCGCCGTGCGAGGTCCCCGATGCGCCTGCGCCGAACCGCCGTCGCCCTGCTGCTCGCCGCCACCGTCCTCACCGCCGCCCCGGCCAGCCCGGCCACAGCCACCACGGCCGCAGCCACGGACACCGACGCCACGGCCCGCGGCGGGCACCGGGACCGCTTCCCCACCGGCACCGCCACCGCCCCGGACGGCCGCACCGCCCTCACCGACGCCCAGGGCCGCCGCCTCCAACTGCGCGGCTTCAACCTCGACAAGTACGCCGAGGCCACCGAGGCCGACCTGGCCTCCGTCGCCGCCCAGGGCTTCACGCTCGTCCGGCTGCCGGTCTCCTGGACCAGGCTGGAACCGCGACGCGGCACCCTCGACCCCACCGAACTGGGCCGGCTGCGGCGGCTCCTCGACCGGGCCGACCGCCTGGGCCTGCTCGTCCTGGTCGACTTCCACCAGGACGTCTACGGACCGCGGTTCGGCGGCGGCACCAACGGCATCCCGGTCTGGGCCACCCGGGACGACGGCCTGCCCTTCACCCCGGACCCGGACGACTGGTTCGCCGGCTACTTCCAGCCCGCCGTCCAGGCCGCGTTCCGCCACCTCTACGACGACCCCGACCTGCGCGCCTGGCAGGCCGACTTCTACACCCGGCTCGCCCGCGAACTGCGCGGCCACCGCTCGCTGCTGGGCTACGACCTGTTCAACGAGCCGTTCGGCCCGGTGGACGGCGACCCGAGCGACCCGGCGGTGCTGGCCGCCGCCTCCGCCGCCCTGGAACAGGGCCGGCTCGCCGACATGTACCGCCGGCTGATCACCGCCGTCCGCCGCGCCGACACCCGTGCCTGGCTGTTCGTGGAACCGACGGTCCTGGTCGGCCAGGGCGTGCCGACCAGGCTGCCCGGCTTCACCGACCCCCGCCCCGGCGCGCCCCGGCTCGGCTACGCACCGCACTTCTACTCCACCGCCGTCGAGAACGGCGCCGACTGGGACCCGGCCGACGGCTTCGTCGAGCGGTACACCGCCGCGATCACCGCCTACCCGGCCGCCCACCGCCTGCCGGTCCTGGTCGGCGAGTGGGGGCCGCCCGACTCCCGGACGCCCGGCAACACCCAGCTGGTGCGCCGGCAGGTCGCCGCGATGGACGGCTTCGCCGAGGGCTGGACGCTCTGGTACTGGTGCCGGGGCACCGGCGGCTACTGCGCGCTCGACCCGGCCGGGCACCCGGCGCCCGGCGAGCAGCCCGCCTTCGGCCCGTACCCGGCCGCCGTCGCCGGCACCGACGTGCGCACCGAGGTCCGCGCGGACGGCACCGCCGCCGTCCGCTGGAGCGCCGACGGCACCGGGCGCGGCAGCGAACTCGTCCTGCCCCCGGCCGCGTTCCCGCACGGGGCGGGCGTCGCGGTCTCCCCCGCCGGCGCCCGGGTCGAGGTCGAGCAGCCGGCGGACGGGCGCGCCGGAACCGTACGGATCCGGCTCCCGCGCGCCCGCCCGGGCACCGCCGTGACGGTCACCCTCACCGCCCGGTGACATCCACCCCGGTGACACCGCACCGCGGCCGGGCCCACCGCGCCACCGGCGCCTACCGCCGTACTACAGCAGGCCGCGGCGGGCCAGCAGCGGCCCGGTCTCCGGCGCCCGGCCGACCACCGCGCGGAAGGACTCCAGCGGGTCCCGGCTGAACCCGCGCGCCAGCAGCTCACGCCGGAACACCTCGCCGCTCTCCCGCACCGGCCGCCCGTTGCCCTCGAACCACTGCACGGTGTCGGCGTCCAGCACCTCGGACCAGATGTAGGCGTAGTAGGCCGCGCTGTAGCCGCTGGCGAAGATGTGCTGGAAGTACGCCGTCCGGTAGCGCGGCGGGACGGCGTCCACCGCGATCCCGGCCGCCGCCAGCGCCCGCGCCTCGAACTCCTCGACGTCGGTGATCTCCTCGCCCCGCGGCACCGTGTGCCAGGCCCAGTCCAGCAGCGTGGCCGCCAGGTACTCCACCGTCCGGAAGCCCTGTCCGAAGCCCTCGGCCGCCGTGATCCGCTCGACCAGCTCCGGCGACAGCACCTCCCCGGTCCCGTGGTGGCGGGCGTAGTTGGCCAGCACCTCGGGCCGGACCATCCACATCTCGTTGACCTGCGACGGGAACTCCACGAAGTCCCGCGGCACCGCGGTGCCCGAGAACAGCGGGTACCGCACCCGTGAGAACAGGCCGTGCAGCGCGTGCCCGAACTCGTGGAAGAGCGTGCGCACCTCGTCCCAGGACATCAGCACCGGCTCGCCGGGCGCCGCCCGCGGGATGTTGAGGTTGTTCAGCACCACCGGCCGCTGCCCGGTCAGCTCGGACTGCTCGACCAGCGAGTCCATCCAGGCCCCGCCGCGCTTGGACGCCCGGGCGTGGAAGTCGCCGATGAACAGGCCCAGCGCGGTGCCGTCCTCCTCGAACACCTCGAAGACCCGCGCGTCCGGGTGGTGCGCCGTCAGGTCCGGCCGCTCGGTGAAGGACAGCCCGTACGCCAGGTTCGCCGCGAAGAACACACCGTCGCGCAGCACCCGCTCCAGCTCGAAGTAAGGGCGCAGCACCGCCGCGTCCACCTGGAAGGACTCCTGCCGGACCTTCTCCGAGTAGTACGCCCAGTCGTGCGCGGCGATCTCCTCGACCCCGTCCGCGGCCGCCACCCGGGCCAGCTCGGCGGCCTCCCGGCGGGCGTTGGCCACGGCCGGCCCGACGAGGCGGGCCAGCAGGGCGGAGACCGCCTCGACCGTACCGGCCGTCTCGTCCGCCACCACGTACGCGGCGTGGCTCGGGTGCCCCAGCAGCTCGGCCCGCTCGGCGCGCAGCCCGGCCATCCGGATCGCGATCGGGCCGTTCTCCTCGATGCCCCGGCCGAGCGAGGCGGCGAGCAGCCGCTCGCGCACCGAGCGGTCGGTGAGCTGGGCCAGCGCGGGCTGGCCGGAGGTGTTCTGCAGGCTCAGCACGTACCTGCCCTCGTGGCCGAGCACCCGGGCGTTCTCCGCGGCGCCGGCGATCGCGTCCTCGGACAGCCCGGCCAGCTCCGCCGCCGAGTCCAGGACCAGCGCGGAGGCCCGGTTCGCGGCGTTCACGTTCTGCTGGAACGTGGTGCCCAGCGCGGCGAGGTCGGCGTTCAGCCCGCGCAGCCGGGCCTGCTCGGCCTCGCCCAGCCGGGCGCCGGAGCGCTCGAAGGCGCCGTACCGGCGCTCCAGCAGCCGCAGCGACTCCGGGTCCAGGCCGAGCCGATCGCGGGTGCGGTACAGCTCCTCGATCCGGGCGAACAGCGCGCGGTCCAGGTGGATCGCGTCGTGGTGGACGGCGAGCAGCGGACTCACCTTGGCCTCCACCTCGTCCAGCACGTCGGTGGTGTCCGAGGAGGACTGGTTGCGGAAGACGACGTCCACCCGGCGCAGCAGCTCCCCGGTGCGCTCCAGGGCCACCAGGGTGTTCTCGAAGGTCGGCGGGTTGCCGTCGGCGGTGATCGCCGCGATCTCGGCCAGCTGCTCGGCCATCCCGCGCTCGTACGCGGGCAGGTAGTGCTCCTCCCGGATCTCCGCGAAGGGGGGCAGCTCGTAGTCCAGCGTGCTGGGCCGGAAGAACGGGTTCTCGGTCATTTCGCCGACCATACGCGGTGTCACCCGCCCTGCCTACGCGGCCCTCACCCGTTGTCGTACCCACCCGTTACCGTCAGCGCAGGAGGCCCGTCAGCCGCGGGCCGCGAGCCCGCACACCAGTGCCGTACCAGCACGCCCGACCGCGCGCCGGAGAGGAGCAGCCCCCGTGGCACCCAGGATCGCCCTCGCGCCCGACCCGCACGGCCCCGGCGGCCGGCTCCAGCCGCTCGACGACGCGGGCACCCCGCTCGGCCCGCCGGAGCCGGTCCCCGACCTCGCCGCCGCGGTCGCCGCCCGGGAGGCCGCCGACCGCCCCCGCTGGGTCTGGGCCGCCGCCGACTCCGGGTACGCCCCGCTGCTGCCCCGGCTGCCCGACCGGGTCGCCCGCTGCCACGACCTGCGGCTGGTCGAGGCGCTGCTGCTGGCGCACGAGGGCCGGTTCGGCGCGCCGCGCTCGCTCGGCGCGGCCTGGGCCCGGCTGCGCGGCCTGCCCGTCCCGGCGGACCTGCCCGAGCCCGGCCCGGCCGACGCCGACGACGGCCAGGACACCCTGTTCGCCCCCGACCGGCTGCAACTGCCGCCCGGCGCCGACCCGCTGGCCGCCGTGGTCGCCGTCCACGCCGAGCAGCAGCGCCGGATCGCCGCCGTCGCCGACCCGGCCGCCCGGCAGCGCTTCCGGCTGCTGGTCGCCGCCGAGTCGGCCGGCGCCCTGGTGGCCGCCGAGATCGCCCAGGACGGCCTGCCCTGGCGCGCCGACGTCCACGACCGGCTGCTGACCGACCTGCTCGGCCCCCGCCCGAGCGTCCCCGGCACCCAGCCCCGGCTGCTCGCCGACCTCGCCGTCGAGCTCCAGCAGGCCCTCGGCGGCAAGCCGTTCAACCCCGACTCGCACACCCAGGTGCTGCGCGCCTTCGCCGAGGCCGGCATCCAGCTCACCTCCACCCGCTCCTGGGAGCTCAAGGAGATCGACCACCCGGCGGCCCGGCTGCTGGTCCGCTACAAGGAGCTGGCCCGGATCCACGTCGCCCACGGCTGGGCCTGGCAGGACGCCTGGGCCCGCGGCGGCCGCTTCCGGCCCGAGTACGTGGTCGGCGGTGTGGTCTCCGGCCGCTGGGCCAGCCGCGGCGGCGGCGCCCTGCAGATCCCGCGCATCCTGCGCCGGGCCGTGGTCGCCGACCCGGGCTGGCTGCTGGTCGTCGCCGACGCCGCCCAGCTGGAGCCCCGGGTGCTCGCCGCGCTCTCCCAGGACGCCGGGCTGGCCCGCACCGCCGCCGGCGGCGACCTGTACGAGGCGCTCGCCGCCACCGCCTTCCAGGGCGACCGGGACAAGGCCAAGCTCGGCCTGCTCGGCGCCATGTACGGGCAGACCAGCGGCGACATCGGCCCGCTGCTGAACACCCTGCGCCGCCGCTACCCGGCCGCGATGGGCTACGTCGAGGCCGCCGCCCGCACCGGCGAGGACGGCGGTGTGGTCTCCTCCCGGCTCGGCCGGGTCTGCCCGCCGGCCTCCGCCGACTTCCTCGACCTCACCGAGGCCGACACCGCGGGCGAGGCCGGCGGCCGCACCGCCCGCGCCCGCGGCCGCTTCACCCGCAACTTCGTCATCCAGGCCAGCGCCGCCGACTGGGCCCTCGCCCTCCTCGCGGCGCTGCGCCGACGGCTCGCCGAGCTGCCGGCGGCCGGCCCGGAGGACCGCCCGCACCTGGTGTTCTTCCAGCACGACGAGGTGCTGGTGCACACCCCGGCCAACCTCGCCGACCAGGTGGCCGCCGCCGTCGCCGAAGCCGCCGACGAGGCCCGCCGGCTGGTGTTCGGCGACACCCCGGTGCGCTTCCCGCTCACCACGGCGGTGGTGGACTGCTACGCCGACGCCAAGTGACCGGCCGGCCCGGGGCGGCCGCTACAGCTTCCGGAAGGAGCGCGCCTCCTCGGCCGCCGCGACCACCTCGGCCAGCCCCGCCCCGGTCGAGGCGGTGACGGCGGCGGCCACCGCGCCCTCCACGAACGGCGCGTCCACCAGCCGCACGCCCGGGCGCGGCTCGTCCTCCAGCACCGTGACGGCGGTGAGCACCGAGCTGCCGAGGTCCGGCAGCACGACCACGCCCGCCCCGCCGTCCGCCCGGGCGACCGCCCCGGCGATCAGCTCGTAGCTGGTCCCGAGCCCGCCGTCCTCCGTGCCGCCCGCGACCACCACCCGCACGCCGTCCGAGGCCAGTTCGGCGAGCAGCTCGCGCAGCCCCTCCGCGAGCCGGGCGCTGTGCGAGACCAGGACGATGCCCACGTTTCCACTCATGCGGACGACCCTACGGTCCGATCCCACTGCTCCGGGAGAGTGACGGGAAACGCGCGTGTCGCAGCCCGTGCCCGCCACCCCCGTCTGGCGTAGCGTCGGGTCAACAGCGTTGACCGCCGTAGCGTCCTCACCAAGGGAGCGAAGAGCGTTGAAGAAGCTGATCAACACCCCGGAGAGCGTCCTGGAGGACGCCCTGGCCGGGGTCGCCGCCGCCCATCCGGAGCTGGCGGTGGACATCCCCAACCGGGTGATCACCCGGGCCGCCCGCCCGGCCGGGCCCAAGGTCGCGCTGATCTCCGGCGGCGGCTCCGGCCACGAACCGCTGCACGGCGGCTTCGTCGGCCCCGGCATGCTCGACGCCGCCTGCCCGGGCGAGGTGTTCACGTCGCCCGTCCCGGACCAGATGCTGGCCGCCGCCAAGGCCGTGGAGAACGGCGCCGGCGTCGTCTTCGTCGTGAAGAACTACACCGGCGACGTGATGAACTTCGAGCTCGCCGCCGAACTCGCCGCCGAGGAGGGCCTCGAGGTCCGCACCGTCCTGGTCAACGACGACGTCGCGGTCGAGGACTCCACCTGGACGGCCGGCCGCCGGGGCACCGGCGCGACCGTCCTGGTCGAGAAGACCGCCGGCGCGCTGGCCGAGCGCGGCGCCCCGCTGGACGAGGTGGCCGCGCTCGGCGAGCGGGTCAACGCCGCCTCCCGCTCCTTCGCGATCGCGCTCACCGCCGCCACCGTCCCGGCCGCCGGCAAGCCCGGCTTCGACCTGCCCGAGGACGAGATCGAGGTCGGCGTCGGCATCCACGGCGAGCCCGGCCGCCGCCGCGAGAAGCTCCGCCCGGCCCGGGACCTTGCCGCCGAGGTGGTCGACACCATCCTCACCGACCACCACCTCACCCCCGGCGACGAGGTGATCGCCCTGCTCAACGGCCTCGGTGCCACCCCACTGCTGGAGCTGTACGTGGTCTACGGCGAGGTCGCCGCCCGCCTCGCCGAGCGCGGCATCACCGTGGCCCGCAGTCTGGTCGGCAACTACGTCACCAGCCTCGACATGGCCGGATTCTCCCTCACCCTCACCAAGGCCGACACCCAACTGCTGGAACTCTGGGACGCCCCGGTCGACACCCCCGCCCTCAAGCGGGCCTGAAGAGGAGCCGCGATGCCCGACACCCCCCGCTTCGACGGCCCGCTGGCCGAGTCCTGGATCCGCGCGATCGCCGCGGCCGTCGAGAAAGAGCAGCCCCGGCTCA
The DNA here is from genome assembly GCF_014656195.1 of Kitasatospora xanthocidica. Lineage (GTDB taxonomy): Bacteria > Actinomycetota > Actinomycetes > Streptomycetales > Streptomycetaceae > Kitasatospora > Kitasatospora xanthocidica. Next base: position 376,960 of record NZ_BNBY01000007.1, read on the forward strand.
CCGAGCTGGACTCCGCGATCGGCGACGGCGACCACGGCAGCAACCTCCAGCGCGGCTTCACGGCCGCCCTCACCGCCCTGGACGCCCTCGGACCCGCCGACCCCGGCGCCGTCCTCACCAAAACCGGCACCACCCTCATCTCCAAGGTCGGCGGCGCCTCCGGACCGCTCTACGGCAAAGCCTTCCGCGCCATCGGCGCCGCCCTGCCAGGCCCCGCCGCCCCGGCCACCCTCGCCGAAGCCCTCTCCGCCGGCCTCGACGCCGTCCGCCTCCTCGGCAAGGCCGAACCCGGCGACAAAACCATCGTGGACGCCTGGACCCCGGCCGTCACCGCCTTCCGCACCGCGGCCGCCACCGGAGCCACCCTCCCCGAAGCCGCCACCGCAGCCGCCGACGCCGCCGAACAGGGCGCCCGCGACACCACCCCCCTCCAAGCCCGCAAGGGCCGCGCCTCCTACCTCGGCGAACGCAGCATCGGCCACCAGGACCCGGGCGCCACCTCCACCGCCCTCATCTTCCGCACCCTCGCCGAAACCCTCACCACCTAAGCCCCCCCCCCGCACCCCCACCCCACCTCCCGCACCTACCTCCCCCTCCCCCTCACCGGCGAGAGGGACGCGCTGCGGAAGGGGCGGCGCAGGGGGTGGGTGCGGAGAGGGGCGTTGCGGGTGATTTTCAGACTGCCAACGGCGACCAGCCCCACCCCACAGAGTGGGCAGTCTGAAAATCATCCAGCCCCCGGAGCACCCACCCCCGGAGCCGCCCCGCCCCCACCCTCCCGAGAGCCCCACCCCCACCCCCAAGCCCCGCGCAGCGGCCCCTCACCCATCCGTCCGCGTAATCAGCAACAACAAAGCGTCATCCCGCAACTCCCCACCCGTGTGCGCCAGCAGATCCCCGTAGACCCGCTCCACCGCCGCCTCCAGCTCCCCCGCCGAGCGCGCAGCGTCCCGCACCAGCGGCCCCACCCGCTCCGCCAGCGGGTAGAACTCCCCGCTCCTGCGGTGCCGCGCCTCGATCACCCCGTCCGTGCAGAGCACCAGCACATCCTCCGGTCCGAACGCCTGCCCCCAGGTGGTGGGCTCCCCGGAGGCGAGCCGGCCGAGGCCGAGCGGCACCCACGGGTCCGGCGCGTCCAGGACGTGCGCGTGTCCCTCGCCGTCGACCCGGATCGGCGGCACGTGCCCGTACTGCAGCAGCTCCATGACTCCCGGAGAGCGGAATTCGGCGAACAGCGCGGTGGTGAACTCCCCGTCCGGCACGTGCCGTTCGACGCTGGCCTCGATCCGGGCCGCGACGCCCCGCAGCCCGGCCTCGTCGTACGCGGCTTCGCGGAAGGCGCCGAGCACCACGGCCGCGGTCTGCACGGCCGCGAGCCCCTTGCCGCGGACGTCCCCGACGGCGACCCGGGTCCCGTGCGGCGTCTCCAGGGCGGAGTACAGGTCCCCGCCGATCTGTGAGGCGTCGGCCGCCGACACGTACCGTACGGCCAGCCGCAGCGGCCCGACGGTCGGCCCGGGCAGCCGGAGCAGCGCCCGCTGGGCGGCTTCGGCGACGGAGCTGACCGCCGCGAAGGCCGCCGCGCGCCGCATCCGGAGCTTGGCGACCCAGGCGGAGAAGAGGGTGACCACCAGGTAGCTGACCATGGCGCCGTAGAGGAAGCGCGCGTCGTTGATGTTGTCGACCTGGTCGTAGTGGCTGAGTCCGAACACGGCGAGCAGGCCGACCGCGCAGACCGCGAGCAGTTCGCGGGGCCGGAGGGTCAGTGCCGCGACGGTCGGCACGACGGTCATCAGCGGGGCGAGGTAGCGGTCCTTGCCGGAGAGGAAGTCCGCGAGCGCGACCAGCAGCATGGCGGCCACGGCCGGGGTGGCGCGCCGCCAGAGCGGCACGTCCTGGAGGTCGGCGGCCAGCAGGGCGCCGCGCTGCCGGCCCGGCGGCAGTCCGGCTGCCGTGGGAGCCGAGGGCGACTGGGCGCGGCGGATCGGAAACACATACCGAACATAAGGGACGATCACGGCACTCACCCATCCGCCCTGTCGCCTACGATGCGTTGCACCTCCCCCACCTCTCCGTGAAATACCCCAGAGGGGTATGGTGTCAGCACAGGAAAGCACAGGAACCGCACCGACCTTCCGGAGGCCCCGATGTCCAGCACCATCACCTACACCGTGTCCGGCATGAGCTGCGGCCACTGCGAGAAGGCGATCAGCGAGGAGCTCTCCGCGCTGTCCGGTGTCACCGACGTCGCCGCCGACTCCAAGGCCGGGACCGTGACGGTCTCCTCCGCCGCGCCGTTGGACGACGAGCAGGTCCGCGCCGCCGTGGACGAGGCCGGCTACGAGCTGGTCGGCCGCAGCTCCTGAACCGCCGAGGTGCGGCGGGGCCGGACCTCGGCCCCGCCCACGCCCCCACCGAGGAGCTGATCCGCATGAGCACGTCCGCCCCGGACGTCGAGGCCCGGGACCGGGTCGAGCTGTCGATCGGCGGGATGACCTGCGCCTCCTGCGCGGCCCGGATCGAGAAGAAGCTCAACCGGCTGGACGGCGTCGAGGCCACCGTCAACTACGCCACCGAGAAGGCCCGGGTCGACTACGGCCCCGGGGTCACGGTCGAGGAGCTGATCGCCACGGTCGAGCGCACCGGCTACACCGCCGAGCTCCCACCGCCCCCGGCCCCCGTCACCCCCATCGCCTCCGAGCCGACCGACCCCGCCGCCGCCGCGCCCGAGCGGCCCACCGCCGACCCCCGGTTCGACCCCCTGCTCGACCGGCTGCGGATCAGCGCCGTCCTCAGCCTCCCGGTGGTCATGCTGTCGATGGTCCCCGCCCTGCAGTTCGCCAACTGGCAGTGGCTGGCCTTCGCGCTGACCGGCCCGGTCGTGGTGTACGGCGGCCTGCCGTTCCACCGCGCCGCCTGGACCAACCTCAAGCACGGCGCCGCCACCATGGACACCCTGGTCTCGCTCGGCACCCTGGCCGCCTTCGGCTGGTCGTTCTGGGCGCTGTTCTGGGGCCACGCCGGCATGCCCGGGATGCGCCACGACTTCTCGCTGACCGTCGGCTCCGGTGACGCCTCCTCCACGCTCTACCTGGAGACCGCCGCCGCCGTCACCGTGCTCATCCTGCTCGGCCGCGCCCTGGAGGCCCGCTCCAAGCGCCGGGCCGGCGCCGCGCTGCACGCCCTGCTCGACCTCGGCGCCAAGGAGGTCGCGGTCCTCCAGGGGGGCCGGGAGGTACGGCTGCCGGTGGACCGGCTGGCCGTCGGCACGCGCTTCGTGGTCCGCCCCGGCGAGAAGATCGCCACCGACGGCACGGTGGTCGAGGGCAGCTCCGCCGTGGACGCCTCGATGCTGACCGGCGAGTCCGTGCCGGCCGAGGTCGGGATCGGCGACGAGGTCACCGGCGCGACCGTCAACGCGGGCGGGCGGCTGGTCGTCGAGGCCACCCGGGTCGGCGCGGACACCCGGCTGGCCCGGATGGCCAAGCTGGTCGAGGAGGCCCAGAACGGCAAGGCCGCGGCCCAGCGCCTCGCCGACCGGATCTCCGCCGTCTTCGTCCCGGTGGTCGTCCTGATCGCCCTGGCCACCCTGGTCGGCCGGCTGCTGGCCACCGACAGCCCCACCGCCGCCTTCACCGCGGCGGTGGCCGTGCTGATCATCGCCTGCCCGTGCGCCCTCGGCCTGGCCACCCCGACCGCGCTGCTCGTCGGCACCGGCCGCGGCGCCCAGCTCGGCATCCTGATCAAGGGCCCGGAGGTCCTGGAGACCACCCGCAAGGTCGACACCGTCGTCCTGGACAAGACCGGCACCGTCACCACCGGCCGGATGACCCTGCTCGCCGTCCACACCGCCGAGGGCGTCGACGAGACCGAGGCGCTGCGGCTGGCCGGGGCCGTCGAACACGCCTCCGAGCACCCGATCGGCGCCGCCGTCGCCGCGGCCGCGATCGAGCGGACGGGCGAGCTGCCGCCGGTCGAGGGCTTCCGCAGCGTCCCCGGCCGGGGCGTGGAGGGTGTCGTGGCGGGCCGCACGGTGGTCGCCGGGCGCGAGGCCCTGCTCGCCGGCCGGGCGCTGCACCTGCCCCCCTCCCTGGCCCGCGCCAAGGCCGCCGCGGAGGCCGCCGGGCGCACCGCGGTCGCGGTCAGCTGGGACGGTGAGGCGCGGGCCGTGCTGGAGGTCGCCGACGCGGTCAAGCCGACCAGCGCCGAGGCGATCGCCCGGCTGCGCGCGCTGGGCCTGACCCCGGTGCTGCTGACCGGCGACAACCGGCTGGTCGCCGAGGCCGTGGCGGCCGAGGTCGGCATCGCACCGGAGCACGTGATCGCCGAGGTCATGCCGCAGGACAAGGTCGAGACGGTCAGGCGGCTGCAGGCCGAGGGCCGGGTCGTCGCGATGGTCGGCGACGGCGTCAACGACGCCGCCGCGCTCGCCCAGGCCGACCTGGGCCTGGCCATGGGCACCGGCACCGACGCCGCGATCGAGGCCGGCGACCTCACCCTGGTCCGCGGCGACCTCCTGGCCGCGGCCGACGCCATCCGGCTCTCCCGCAAGACCCTCGGCACCATCAAGGGCAACCTGTTCTGGGCCTTCGGCTACAACGTCGCGGCGATCCCGCTGGCCGCCGCCGGACTGCTCGACCCGATGATCGCCGGGGCCGCGATGGCCTTCTCCTCGGTCTTCGTGGTCACCAACAGCCTGCGGCTGCGCCGCTTCCGGCCCGCCTGAGGCTCAGCACCGGAGAGTGCGAGGGGCCCGGACCGCCGACGGTCCGGGCCCCTCGTCACGACGCGGGCGTCAACGCCCCAGCAGCTCGCCGCCGTTGCAGTGCAGGATCTCGCCGGTGATGAACCCGGCCTCGGGCGAGGCGAGGAAGTGCACCGCCGCCGCGACCTCCCCGGTCTCGCCGATCCGGCCGAGCAGGGTGCGGGCCGCCCGGCGGGCGACCTCGGCCTCGTCCAGCCGCGGCCCGAAGAACTCGGTGCCGCTGACCGTCCCCGGCGCGACGATGTTGGCGGTGATGCCCGAGGTGCCCAACTGGGCGGCCAGGAAGTGGTTCCAGGCGTGCAGCGAAGCCTTCGCCGCGCCGTACGAGCCGGCCCCGCGCAGGGCGGCGATGGAGCTGATGGTGACCACCCGGCCGGAGCCGGGGGTGAGCCGGTCGCGGATCGACTCGGTGAGCAGCACCACGGTCAGCACGTTGCGCTCGAAGTCGCCGCGCCAGCGGGCCAGCAGGGCGTGCGGGCCGCCGCCGACCACGGTCTCCCGGCTGCCGGCGTTGTTGACCAGGACGTCGATCCGCTCGGGCAGTCCGCGCAGCGCGGCCTCGACGTCGTCCGGGTCGGCGAGGTCGCACACCAGCGGGGTGACGTTCGGCCCGAGGTCGGCCGCCGCCTTCTCCAGGACCGCCCGCCGGCGGCCCACGATCACCACGTGGTCGTCCATCTCGGCGAACCGCCGCGCGACTTCGTACCCGATTCCCGTGCCACCGCCGGTGACGACGACGTTCCTGGCCATCTGCGCACTCCCTCCCCAGTTCCGCCGCCGCGCTGCGAGTGCGCGACGGTCCGTACCGGAATGCCACGATTCCTATCACGCTCGGTTGCCGTGACTGCGGGGAGGGTGACGTCCCGCGCGAGAGAAGGTGTGATATGGGCGGGGTACGACGCGCACACGGAGCGTGGCGAGAGGCAGCTCACACCCCCCGGGCGTAACTTCTCGCACCCTGATACGTCTTAGGTTGGTAGTGCGGCAGTTTTTCCGACGGGCGAGGACGCGATGAACGGCAACGCGTCCCCGCGCTTCCATCGGCTGTCGCCGACGGGGCTCCGGCGGGCCCCGGGAACGGTCGTCGTCCTCGACGGCCTTCGCGCACGGCGCCGGGGTCCTGGCGGGCCAGGGACGCTTTGAGCGGCCGTCCCCTGGCTGCGGCCGACCCCGGAGTCGTGCGCCGTACGGTTCCGTCCCCGCACGGACCCCCTCGGGGGCACCGCGCGGGGACGCGGAGGGGCCCGACCGCTCAGCAGCGGCCGGGCCCCTTTCAGCTTCCGCTCGGGCCGGTGCCCGTCGTCAGCGTCGTCGCGCGTCTCGTCAGCGACCCTCGAGCGGGACGTAGTCGCGGATCGCGGTGCCGGTGTAGATCTGGCGCGGACGGCCGATCCGGCTGGTCGGGTCGTTGATCATCTCGTGCCAGTGGGCGATCCAGCCCGGCAGCCGGCCGAGGGCGAACAGCACGGTGAACATGCTGGTCGGGAAGCCCATGGCGCGGTAGATCAGGCCGGTGTAGAAGTCCACGTTCGGGTACAGCTTGCGCGAGATGAAGAAGTCGTCCTTGAGGGCGTGCTCCTCCAGCTTGAGCGCGATGTCCAGCAGCTCGTCGCTCTTGCCGAGCTGGCCGAGGACCTCGTGCGCGAGCAGCTTGACCTGGGCGGCACGCGGGTCGAACGCCTTGTAGACCCGGTGGCCGAAGCCCATCAGCTTGACGCCGGCTTCCTTGTTCTTGACCTTCGTGATGAAGGCGTCGACGTCGCCGCCGTCCTTCTGGATGCTCTCCAGCATCTCCAGCACGGCCTGGTTGGCGCCGCCGTGCAGCGGGCCCCACAGGGCCGAGATGCCGGCCGAGATCGAGGCGAACAGGTTGGCGTGGCTGGAGCCGACCAGGCGCACGGTGGACGTCGAGCAGTTCTGCTCGTGGTCCGCGTGCAGGATGAGCAGCTTGTCCAGGGCGTTGACGACGACCGGGTTGAGCTCGTAGTCCTCGGCGGGGACCGCGAAGGTCATCCGCAGGAAGTTCTCGACGTAGCTCAGGTCGTTGCGCGGGTAGACGAAGGGCTGGCCCATCGCCTTCTTGTACGCGTACGCGGCGATCGTCGGCAGCTTGGCGAGCAGGCGGACCGTCGACAGGTGGCGCTGGGCCGCGTCGAACGGGTTGTGGCTCTCCGGGTAGAACGTGGACAGCGCGCCGACGACCGAGGACAGCATGGCCATCGGGTGGGCGTCCCGCGGGAAGCCCTGGAAGAAGCGCTTGACGTCCTCGTGCAGCAGGGTGTGCTGGGTGATCTCGCGGTTGAACTCGGCCAGCTGGGTCTCGTTGGGCAGCTCACCGTTGATCAGGAGGTACGCGGTCTCGACGAAGCCGCCCTGCGAGGCGAGCTGCTCGATCGGGTAGCCGCGGTACCGCAGGATGCCGTTGTCGCCGTCCACGAAGGTGATCGCGGACTTGTACGCGGCGGTGTTACCGAAGCCGTTGTCCAGGGTGACCAGGCCGGTCTGCGGGAGCAGCTTCGAGATGTCGAAGCCGGCGTTGCCCGCAGTGCTCTCGACGACGGGGTACTCGTACTCGCCGTCCTGGTACCTCAGTACTACCGAGTTGTCGCTCACGTCTTCCTCACCGACGAAATGAATCCTCTTCCAAGGTGCCCTGACTGTCTCCACGATCCCCCATCCGGAGGACAGCCGCGCACCCGGGGTGGCCCGAAAGGGCCCGCCCCTACAAAACCTGCCGCCGCAGCCGGTACGAACCGGACAAGATCGGCACCACCCTAGGCTCTGCCGTAAATCTCTTCACGTCAAGAGAACCTTAGAGGCAACCATCCTGTTGGATAATCATCCAGTAGTCAGCCGATGATCGAGCGCGGTATGCCTCCGACCTGCGCTGACGGCCCGTACGGCCTGGGCGATCGCCTTCCGTGACCCGACCAGCACCACGAGTTTCCGTGCCCTGGTCACAGCGGTGTAGAGCAGGTTCCGCTGGAGCATCGTCCAAGCGGACATGGTGACCGGAATCACCACCACCGGGTACTCGCTGCCCTGCGAGCGGTGGATGGTCACCGCGTACGCGTGCGACAGCTCGTCCAGTTCGTCGAAGTCGTACCCCACCTCCTCGTCCTCGTCGGTGAGCACCGTCAGCCGCTGGTCGTCCACGCTGAGGGCGGTCACCACTCCCACTGTGCCGTTGAAGACGCCGTTCCGCCCCTTGTCGTAGTTGTTGCGGATCTGCGTGACCTTGTCCCCCACCCTGAACGTACGACCACCGAAGCGGCGTTCAGCCAGCCCCTCCCGGGCCGGCGTCACCGCCCCCTGCAACAGCGTGTTCAGCGCGCCCGCACCCGCCGGCCCCCGGTGCATCGGCGCCAGCACCTGGATGTCCCGGCGCGGGTCGAAGCCGAACTTCCCCGGGATCCGGCGCGCCACCACGTCCACCGTCAGCCCGGCCGCCCGCTCCGCGTCGTCCTCCGCGAACAGGAAGAAGTCCGCCAGACCCTCCGTCAGCGGCGGCCTGCCCTCGTTGATCCGGTGCGCGTTCGTCACCACCCCCGACTGCTGCGCCTGCCGGAAGATCCTGGTCAGCCGCACCGACGGGATCGGCCCGCCCTCCGCCAGCAGGTCCCGCAGCACCTCCCCGGCCCCCACCGACGGCAGCTGGTCCACGTCCCCCACGAACAGCAGGTGCGCGCCCATCGGCACCGCCTTGACCAGCTTGTTCGCCAGGATCAGGTCCAGCATCGAGGCCTCGTCGACCACCACCAGGTCCGCGTCCAGCGGCCGGTCCCGGTCGTACGCGGCGTCCCCGCCCGGCTTCAGCTCCAGCAGCCGGTGCACCGTCGACGCCTCCACCCCGGTCAGCTCCGCCAGCCGCTTCGCCGCCCGGCCGGTCGGCGCCGCCAGCACCACCTTGGCCCGCTTCGCCAGCGCCAGCGTCACGATCGACCGCACCGTGAACGACTTGCCGCACCCCGGACCGCCCGTCAGCACCGCGACCCGCTCGGTCAACGCCAGCCGGACCGACTGCTCCTGCTCCGGCGCCAGCTCCGCGCCCGTCCGCTTCGCCAGCCAGTCCAGCGCCACCGGCCAGTCCACGTCCGCGAACCACGGCATCCGGTCCGTGTCCGAACGCAGCAGCCGCAGCAGCTGGTTGGCCAGCGAGATCTCCGCCCGGTGGAACGGCACCAGGTACACGGCCGTGATCGACTCGCCGCCCTCCCCCGGCACCTGCTCGCGCACCACCCCCTCGGTCGCCACCAGCTCCGCCAGGCAGTCGATCACCAGCCCCACGTCCACCTGCAGCAGCTTCACGCCGTCCGCGATCAGCCGCTCCTCCGGCAGGAAGCAGTGCCCCTGGTCGCTGCTCTGCGACAGCGCGTACTGCAGCCCCGCCTTCACCCGCTCCGGGCTGTCGTGCGGGATCCCCACCGCCTGGGCGATCCGGTCCGCCGTCAGGAAGCCGATGCCCCACACGTCCGAGGCCAGCCGGTACGGCTCGTTCTTCACCACACCGATCGAACCGTCGCCGTACTGCTTGTAGATTCGCACAGCCAGCGAGGTCGACACCCCGACCCCCTGCAGGAAGACCATCACCTCCTTGATGGCCTTCTGCTCCTCCCAGGCCGCCGCGATCTTCTTCGTCCGCTTCGGCCCCAGCCCCGGCACCTCGATCAGCCGGCCCGGCTCGTTCTCGATCACCTCCAGGGTGTCCGCCCCGAACCGCTCCACGATCCGCTCGGCGAACCGCGGCCCGATCCCCTTGATCAGCCCCGAACCCAGGTACCGCTGGATGCCCTGCACCGTCGCCGGCAGCACCGTGGTGTAGTTCTCCACCGTGAACTGCCGCCCGTACTGCGGGTGCGAACCCCACCGGCCGTGCAGTCGCAGCGACTCCCCGACCTGCGCCCCCAACAGCGCGCCCACCACCGTCAGCAGCTCGTTCGCCCCGCGGCCGGTGTCCACCCGGGCCACCGTGTAGCCGGTCTCCTCGTTGGCGTAGGTGATCCGCTCCAGCACGCCCTCGACCTGCGCGAGCTGCCGCGGCTGCTGCTCCGACGGCGCCTGCTTGCTCACCGGGCCCCCTCCGGTACGGGTGGAACATTGCGCTACGCACCGTACCGCCCGGCCCCGACAGGCCCACACTCTCCGGCCGGCCGATCCGGGCCGGTGGCCTGCCGTGCAGCGCCCCGACCGAGGTGCCAGGCTGTGAGGGACGCAGGGGGACCGTCGACCGCGCCCCTCCCGGGCCCGGCCCCGTCCGAGGAGCTGCACCGACATGCTCAACACCGCCTTCCGCCCCGGCTCCCCGGACTGGCTCGACCTGAGCAGCCCCGACACCCGGGCCTCCGTCGACTTCTACACCGCCCTGTTCGGCTGGACCTTCGCCTCGGCCGGCCCCGAAGCCGGCGGCTACGGCTTCTTCCGGCTCGACGGCCGCACCGTCGCCGCCCTCGGCCCCCTCACCGAAGAAGGCGCCCTGCCCGGCTGGACCCTGTACTTCGCCACCCTCGACGCCGACCGCACCACCGAACTCGTCGAACAGGCCGGCGGCACCGTCCGGTTCCCTCCCTTCGACGTCTTCACCGCGGGCCGGATGGCCGGCTACACCGACCCCTCCGGCGCCGACTTCGCCGTCTGGCAGCCGCACGACACCCGCGGCCTGGACGTCGTCGACGAGAACGGCAGCCTCTGCTGGGCCGAGTGCCACAGCGTCGACGCCGAACGCGCCAAGTCCTTCTACCGCACGGTCTTCGGCTGGCAGGAACAGGACGTCCCGTTCGAAGGCTCCCTCTACACCGTCCTCACCCCGGCCGGCGGCGGCACCGACGACGCCCACGGCGGCATCGCCCAGCTCAGCCCCGAACGCACCGCCGCCGGCACCGGCTCGCACTGGCTCCCCTACTTCGAGGTCCCCAACCCGGACGCCAGCCTCGCCATCGCGAGCACCCTCGGCGCGACCGTGCGGATCCCGGCCACCGACGTCCACGGCGTCGGCCGCCTCGCCCAGCTGACCGACCCGCACGGCGCCGCCTTCGCCGTCATCACCAGTGCCGGGCCCGGGGAGTGACAGCGGATCACCTCGCCCCCGGCACTTCCCCGGCTCCTCCCCCCAGAACCTCCCAGAAGGGGCGTGAAGGGGTGCTACGGGCGTAGACAGGTGGAGGGTGGGAGACCAGCGCTTCTATTCTCTGATCATGAGCGACAGGACCGATCTCACGATCCGCCGGGCCACCGGGGCGGACCTCCCCGCGGTAGTGGCGATGCTCGCGGACGACCCACTGGGCGCGACCCGCGAGAGCCCCGACGACCTCACCCCCTACCGCGAAGCCTTCACCCGCATCGAGGGCGACCCGCACCAGCACCTGGTCGTCGCCGAACGCGCCGGCCGCACCGTCGGCACCCTCCAACTCACCGTCGTCCCCGGCCTCTCCCGACGGGGCGCCACCCGCACCATCATCGAAGCCGTCCGCATCCACGCCGACGAACGCGGCAGCGGGCTCGGCACCGTCCTGATCCAGTGGGCCGTCGAACGCTCCCGCGAACTCGGCTCCGACCTCGTCCAGCTCACCTCCGACGCCACCCGCACCGACGCACACCGCTTCTACGAGCGACTCGGCTTCGAGCCGTCGCACATCGGGTTCAAGCTGAAGCTCTGACAACGGAATTACGGAAATGACGCCGTAAACGCGAAGAACCCCCATCCGGGATCCGGATGGGGGTTCTTCACAATGATTGTTCGGCGGCGTCCTACTCTCCCACAGGGTCCCCCCTGCAGTACCATCGGCGCTG
>NZ_BNBY01000008.1:0-180373 GCF_014656195.1 Kitasatospora xanthocidica
GGGCCGGCCACCCGCTTGGGTGGCCGGCCCCGATGCCGGGCGCTCGCGGTGCCGCGGACCCGCTCCGGTGGGAGCGGGCCGTCCACCGGCCCCGAGACCGCGTCGTGCGCGGCTGAGTCCGCTGCCGTGCCCCCGAGTAGGACGGCTGCGATGACGGCAGGGGGTGCGGCCCCGCCGTCGGCGGGGCTTGACCGCCTCCGGTCGAGTTCAGCTTTCGGCGAGGATGTGGGACAGCTCCCGGTCGAGGTCGAAGTGGCGGTGTTCGGTGCCGGGTGGCACCGCGGCGTCCGTCCGCTTGAGGAACGACTCAAGCGCGCGGGCAGGGGCCTCCAGCAGCGCTTCTCCTTCCGGAGAGCTCAACGCGATGCAGACCACCCCTTGCCCGTGACTGCGCGACGGCCACACCCGGACGTCGCCGGTACCGGTGGGTCGGTGCAGCCCCTCCGCGAGGAGATCTCGGGCGAACACCCACTCCACGGTCTCGTCGGCGCCCGTGTGGAACGTGGCGTGCACGGCGTAGGGGTCGGCGGTGTCGTAGCGCAGGCCCGCGGGGACGGGCAGTGAGGACTCGCTGGACACGATGAGGCGCAGGTGCAGCTCGCAGCTGACCGTGGTGTTCATAAGCGCCATGGCCTTTCGCTCAGTGTGCGCTCGGGGAATCGCACGTCGGCGAACGGACCATCCCACCCCCAAGACCGATGTAAACCCCTCTGTCCCGATTCGGGCGCGAGTCGTACCCCTTACGGCGCATTGCGGAATCGTCCCGGTGCGGCCGGGCCGGGCATTACCGAGGCACTTCTTGGTTAGTTTCCTGGCATGACTGTGCGAAACGACAAGACGGGCGGGAACACGAGAACGGGTGAAGGTCTCCATCCGGATGACGCGGCGGGCGCGGGCGCGGGCGGACGGGCGGCCGGCTCCCGGGCCCCGGCCTTCGTGCGCCGCTCCCCGGCGCTGCACCGGGCCTGGCAGGCGGCGGTCTTCCTGGCCGGCCTGGTGGTGGTCGGGCTCGGGGTGGTCATGCTGCCGATGCCCGGCCCCGGCTGGGTGGTGATCTTCCTGGGCATGGGGATCTGGGCCACCGAGTTCGCCTGGGCCCGGCTGGTCCTGAGCTGGACCCGCCGCAAGGTGGCGGAGGCGGCCCAGCGGGCCCTGGACCCCAGGGTGCGCCGCCGCAACCTGACGATCACCGCGATCGGGCTGGCCGTCCTCGCCGGCGCGGGCGGCTGGTACTTCGCCCGCTACGGCCTGGCCGTCCCCTGGCGGCTGAGTGAGAGCTGAGCGGCCGGGCCCGGGCCGGGGGAGCCGGGAGGGTGTTCGGACCACCCTCCTGGATGCGGTAATGTTTTCCCTGCACCCGGGCGATTAGCTCAGCGGGAGAGCACTTCGTTCACACCGAAGGGGTCACTGGTTCGATCCCAGTATCGCCCACCGGAATGCATTGTGATACGTGAGGCCCAGCCGATTATCGGCTGGGCCTCACGTGTATTTCCGGAATCCGCCTGAAGGGCCGTCGGTAATCGCCTGAGGCACAGTCACCTTCCGCGCCCGGCGCGAGTTCTGCGGATGCGTCGGCGCACCCCCGGAAGGGCGAGTTGTACGACGACCCCCGAATGGTGCTAGAGTTCATCTCGTTGCCCGGGCGATTAGCTCAGCGGGAGAGCACTTCGTTCACACCGAAGGGGTCACTGGTTCGATCCCAGTATCGCCCACCGGACAGCACGCAGGCCCTGACCAGGAAATCGGTCAGGGCCTGCGGCGCGTTCGGGCCCGATGCCGTCGGAACCGCCCGCTACGCCGCCGCCTCGCAGCCGTGCTCCGGCTCCAGCCGGCGCCCGCAGCCGCACCGGGCCGGCCGCAACGGCCAGGAGAGGTCCACCCGCTCCGCCACCCCCGAGCGGTCGAACCAGCTCTGCAGCCCGCGCGCCTGCGCCGCGTGCCAGACCGCCTGCCGCAGGTGCAGCTCCGCCGCCGTCAGTTCGCCGAGCGCCGCCGGGTAGCGGGCGCCTATTCGGCGGGTCAGCGCCAGCGCCGCCGCCGCGTCCGCCGCCGCCTCGTGCGCCCCGGTCAGCTCCACCCCGTAGTGGGCGCACAGGTCGGTCAGCGTCCGGCGGCCCTTGCGGTAGCGGTCCACGTGCTTGTCCAGCACCCGCGGATCCAGCACCAGCAGCCCGGCCGCCTCCAGGCCGCCGATCAGCGTCAGCCCGTGGTGCCGGCGCAACTCCCGGTCCAGCAGCGTCAGGTCGTACGGCGCGTTCATCACCACCACCGGACGGCCGGCCCGCGCCTGCGCCGCCAGCGCGCGGGTGACCTCCGCCACCACCGTGCGGGCGGGCCGGCCGTGCAGCCGGACCTGTTCGTCGGTGATGCCGTGCACCGCACGGGCGCCGTCCGGGATCGGGACGCCCGGATCGGCGAGCCAGGTGGTGGTCCGCACCGGTGCGCCCGGGGCGAGTTGGACGACCAGGGCGGCAGAGACGATCCGGTCGTTCTCCACGTCCACGCCGGTGGTCTCGGTGTCGAAGGAGGCGAGTGGGCCGGTGTACCAGTGCTGCTGCATGACTGCCCCTCAGGCGTGCGTTCCGCGCCCGGTTGATACCCGGTTCTGACGCTCCTTCAACCCGTTTGGCCCAGGCGGGACCGGGGATCCTGCCCTTGACTGTCCCGTTCGAATCGACCCGCCCGTTCGAATCCGGACGGGCCCGGAGCCGGGGGAGGCGACGGGGCGATGGCACTGACACAGCCGCAGCCCGACGAGGCGGCGGCCGTCCTGCGGGGGAACCTCGCGGTCACCGCCTGCATGGAGACGCTGCAGGTCGGCTACCTGCACGCGGTCGCCGCGGCGGCCGGCTGCTCGCTCTCCCAGCCGTTCCCGGACAACGGCATCGACTGGCAGGTCAACCACGGCTCCCGGGCGCACGAGGTGGACGACGAGGTCACCATCAAGATCCAGCTCAAGGCCACCCAGCAGATCGCCCCCGACCCGGCCGGCCGGTTCTTCAGCTTCACCCTGGACAACGACCACCTGCGCAAGCTCGCCCGCTCCCGGGTCGCCGTGCCCCGGATCCTGGTCGTGATGCTGCTGCCGAGCCGGGTCGACCACTGGCTCCGGGCCCGCCCGGACGCCCTGGAGCTGCGGCACTGCTGCTACTGGGTCAACCTGGCCGGCCACCCGGTCACCGGACAGCGGCGCACCAACGTCCGGGTGCCCACCGACAAGGTCTTCGACGACCGCGCGCTCTGCGACATCATGGCCCGGGTCGGCGCGGGTGGAAGCCCGTGACCGCGCCCGGCCCCCACAGCGAGGAGCCGACCCCATGACACCGTCGTACGAACCGGGCGAGCCGCCCCGGGCCCTGCCCGACCCGGCCACCGTGGACCCCGCGGTGCTGGCCACCCTGCTCGCCCGGCACGGCTGGGTCCGCCGGGGCGGCCCGGCCGCCCGCTACGGCCGCTGGACCCCGCCCGACGGCGAACCCGGCACCAGCCTCCTGGTCCCGGCCGGGGAGGGATTCGACGACGCCGTCGACCTCCTCGCCGACGCCGTCACCGCGCTCTCCCGCTCCCGCACCCCCTCCGCCCGCTCGATCCTGCTCGCCCTCGCCGTGCCGGGCGACGAACTGCGCTGGCGCCGCGAAGCCCCCGGCCCCGCCGAGGCCACCCCCTGGGACGACGCCGAGCGGCTCCGGCAGGCCGCGCGCGGGATGCTCGCCGCCGGGGCCAAGGCCGCCCGCACCAGGGCCGCCTACTTCGGCGCCCGGCTGGACGGCCCCGCCGGGGACTTCCTGGACCGCGTCCTCGTGGTCGAACAGGGCGCCGCCCTCACCGCCTACACCCCCGCCCCCGAGGGCCGGGCCGCCGTCACCACCCTGGTGCGCGCCCTGGAGGCGCTGCGCGACGCGGTCGACTACCGCCGGGTCAGCGGCGGGCCCGAGGCCTTCGAGAACGCCGTCCAGGCCGGGGTCAGCCGGGAGCTCGTGCAGTCCGTCGAGGAGCTCGTGCGCGGTACGACGGCGGCCCGGCTCACCGTCGCCTGGTCGCCCGCCGCCGGGACACCGGGCGGCTTCGGGGACCGCCGGGTCGTCCTCGACTTCTCGCCCGGCGACCTGCCCGCCCTCACCGAGGCCGCCGAACTGCTGGAACGGATCGAACCCGCGGTCGCCGTCACCGTGGTCGGCGTGGTCACCCGGCTCAAGCGCGCCGACCCGGCCGGACCGGGCTCGGTACGGCTGCGGGTGCTCGGCGGCGCCGAGGTCCGCGAACTCAAGCTCCGGCTGCCCGACCCCGACTACCGGCTCGCCGCCGAGGCCCACCTGGCCGGCCTCCCGGTCCGGGTCTCCGGCCGGCTGGAGCGGCACGGCGGCTTCCGCCGGTTGACCCGCCCGCACGGGCTGGAGCTGTGCGGCTGGGAGGAAGGGGACCGCGAGCGACTGCTGAAGGCGCTCGGGGAGGGGCCGGAAGAAGGGGGAGCAGGGGCGTAGGTGGACGGCGGGGGCGGCGCTCTCGGTACCATCGTCACGCGCAGCGCAGTGTTGCGTCCTCTGAAATCCAGCACGTCAGGAGAGACCGGTGACGGACGTCCGGGTAATCATCAGCCGCGAACCCGATCGGGAAGAGCGCGTGGTGACGACGGGCACCACGGCCGCCGAGCTCTTCGCCGACGACCGCTCGATCATCGCCGCCCGCGTCGGCGGCCAGCTCAAGGACCTCGCCTACGCCGTCCAGGACGGCGACGAGGTCGAGCCGGTCGAGATCGGCAGCAAGGACGGCCTCGACATCCTGCGCCACTCCACCGCGCACGTCATGGCCCAGGCCGTGCAGCAGCTCTACCCCGAGGCCAAGCTGGGCATCGGCCCGCCGGTCAAGGACGGCTTCTACTACGACTTCGACGTCGAGAAGCCCTTCCACCCCGATGACCTCAAGGCCATCGAGAAGAAGATGCAGGAGATCATCAAGCGCGGGCAGAAGTTCTCCCGCCGCGTGGTCACCGACGAGTCCGCCCGCGAGGAGCTGGCCGCCGAGCCGTACAAGCTCGAACTGATCGGCCTCAAGGGCTCCGCCGCCACCGCCGGCGAGGGCGCCGACGTCGAGGTCGGCGCCGGCGAGCTCACCATCTACGACAACCTGGACGCCAAGAGCGGCGAGCAGTGCTGGGGCGACCTGTGCCGCGGCCCGCACCTGCCCAGCACCCGCCACATCCCGGCGTTCAAGCTGATGCGCAACGCGGCCGCCTACTGGCGCGGCAGCGAGAAGAACCCGATGCTCCAGCGCATCTACGGCACCGCCTGGCCGACCAAGGACGAGCTCAAGGCCCACCTCGACTTCCTGGTCGAGGCCGAGAAGCGCGACCACCGCAAGCTCGGCAACGAGCTCGACCTCTTCTCCATCCCCGAGGAGATCGGCTCCGGCCTCGCCGTCTTCCACCCCAAGGGCGGCATCATCCGCCGGGCCATGGAGGACTACTCGCGCAAGCGGCACGAGGAAGAGGGCTACGAGTTCGTCTACACCCCGCACGCCACCAAGGGGAAGCTCTTCGAGAAGAGCGGCCACCTCGACTGGTACGCGGACGGTATGTACCCGCCCATGCAGCTCGACGAGGGCGTGGACTACTACCTCAAGCCGATGAACTGCCCGATGCACAACCTGATCTTCGACGCGCGCGGCCGCTCGTACCGTGAACTGCCGCTGCGCCTCTTCGAGTTCGGGACGGTGTACCGCTACGAGAAGTCCGGCGTGGTGCACGGCCTGACCCGGGCCCGCGGCTTCACGCAGGACGACGCCCACATCTACTGCACCCGCGAGCAGATGGCGGAGGAGCTCGACTCCACGCTGACCTTCGTGCTCAACCTGCTCCGCGACTACGGTCTGACCGACTTCTACCTGGAGCTGTCGACCAAGGACGAGCAGAAGTTCGTCGGCAGCGACGAGACCTGGGAGGAGGCCACCGCCGTCCTGGCGGCCGTGGCCGAGAAGCAGGGCCTGCCGCTGGTCCCGGACCCGGGCGGCGCGGCCTTCTACGGCCCGAAGATCTCGGTGCAGGCGCGGGACGCCATCGGGCGCACCTGGCAGATGAGCACCATCCAGCTCGACTTCAACCTGCCCGAGCGCTTCGATCTCGAGTACACCGCGGCGGACGGCTCGCGCCAGCGGCCGGTCATGATCCACCGCGCGCTGTTCGGCTCGATCGAGCGCTTCTTCGCGGTGCTGCTGGAGCACTACGCCGGCGCCATGCCGCCGTGGCTGGCCCCGGTCACCGTGACCGGCATCCCGATCACCGACGAGCACGTGCCGTACCTGCTGGAGGTCGCGGCCGAGCTGAAGAAGCAGGGGATCCGGGTCGAGGTGGACACCTCGGACGACCGGATGCAGAAGAAGATCCGCAACGCCCAGCGCAGCAAGGTGCCGTTCATGCTGATCGCCGGCAACGACGACGTCGAGGCGGGTGCGGTCTCCTTCCGCTACCGCAACGGCGAGCAGAAGAACGGCGTCCCGCGTGACCAGGCGATCGCCGAGATCGTGGACGCTGTGGCGCGCCGTATCCAGGTGTGACGTGGTCCCCGCATCAGCGGGGGTGGCCCGGACCCGGTCAAGTACGTGGGTTGGGACGACACGTAGGCCCCGCCCACGCGGGGGTGCGCGGGGCAGGCTCTCGATGAGTCTGCCCCGCGCGGCTTTGCATCCACCGTCGGGCGAATATGCTGATCAGCATGACGACTGAGCCGGAACTGCAGCGGGGCGTCGGGGAGCCGGACGGCTTCCGCCGCCTGTGGACCCCCCATCGGATGGCGTACATCCAGGGTGAGAACAAGCCCACCGGCCCGGCTCCGGACGACGGTTGTCCGTTCTGCTCGATCCCGTCGCTGAGCGACGAGGACGGGCTGGTCGTCGCCCGGGGGAGCGCCGTGTTCGCGGTGCTGAACCTGTACCCGTACAACGGCGGGCACCTCATGGTGGTCCCGTACCGGCACGTGGCCGACTACACCGAGCTGGACGGGGCGGAGACGGCCGAGCTGGCGGACTTCACCAAGAAGGCGATGACGGCCCTGCGGGCGGCCTCCGGGGCGCACGGGTTCAACATCGGGATGAACCAGGGCACGGCGGCCGGTGCCGGGATCGCGGCGCACCTGCACCAGCACGTGGTGCCGCGCTGGGGCGGGGACACCAACTTCATGCCGGTGGTCGGCCACACCAAGGTGCTGCCGCAGCTGCTGGCGGACACCCGGAAGATGCTGGCCGAGGTCTGGCCGCAGGGCTGACCCGGAACGTGCGCGAAGGGGCCCGTCACCGAGGAGATCGGTGGCGGGCCCCTTCGTCCGTCCGGCGCCGGCCGGGCTCAGCCGGCGTTGAAGGTGTCTACGTCGTACGGCCGGGGGCTCTGCGCCTCGGACTTGATGATCGAGGTGCGGGTCTTGAAGAAGCGGTCGGCGTCGAGGTCGTGCTCCCTGAGGAACTCCAGGGTGGCGGTGTGGACGGCGTTGAGCACCGGGACGGAGGCGTTCATGGCGTTGTCGACCATGGAGCGGTTGTCCCAGGCGCGGCCGGCCCAGACGTGCCGCAGACCGAACGGTTCGGGCAGGCCGAGCCCGCCGCCGAGCCAGCCGAGCAGGCCGGGCATCCGGTAGAAGGGGGCGCGGACGGCCTGGCGGACGACCTCGTCGTTGTCGATCAGGGGGAGCTTGATGGTGCGCTCCTCCCAGAACTTCACGGTCTTGGAGACCGTTTTCTCCTTGTCCTTCGGCTTGTCGAAGAAGACGCCCTTGACCGGGCCGAGCGCGTAGCCGGCGACCGAGATGTTCAGCACGTCGGCGAGCAGGGTCACCGTGATGGTGAAGGTGAGGACCAGCTTGCCGTCGTGGGTGATGAACTGGGTGGCGAGGTAGTGCCGGGGGCCGCCGGAGAAGGTCTGCTTGTCGGCGATGCTCTGGACGGCGAAGTCGCGCATCCGGTCGCCGTCCATGTCGGCGTTGCCGGGGCGGCTGATCTCGTCGGCGCCCTCGCCGATGTCGAAGACCACCCACTGCTTGATGGTGACGTTGGGCATGCCGCTGTTGGCGACATGGCTGATTCCGAGGCCCTTGAGGTGGGAGGAGATCCGGCGGATCAGGTCCCAGGGGTGGAAGGCCCGGAAGTCGGCGTGGCCCTCGGCGGGGTGGAGGGTGTCGGCGAGGCGCCACTCGCCCCAGCGGCGGCCGGCGCCGAGGATGCCCTTGGGGCCGGCGTAGTGGTGGACGTTGGTCTCCTGCTCGCCGTCCAGGCGGCCGAGCTTGTCGCGCAGCGCGGTGGCCTTCTTGTCGAGGTCGTCGCGGGGGACGGCCTTGGCGACGGTGGCGGCGACGGCGGAGCCCTCGACCAGGGACTGCCAGCGGCCCCGCAGGTCCTTGGCGGAGCGCTCGACGATCCGGCGGGCGAGGTACCAGCCGATGACCGGGGCGAGCATGGTGACCCGCAGGTAGACGCCGAGGACGCCGGCGGCCGGCGGGCGCAGCACCAGGAAGACGGCGAGGGCGGCGGTCAGGGCGAGCACGATTCCGCCGTAGGCCGCGGCGTTCTTGGGGTTGTCCCGTTTGAGCCAGGCGCGCACCTGGAAGGCGGCGAGCCAGAGCAGGGTGCCGGGGAGGAAGAGCGCGCCGGTGACGAGGGTGACGGTGGTGAGCTGCCGGTCACGGGTGTTGCGCAGTTCCTCGGCGGCGAGGCAGTGTTCGACGACCTGGCGGGTGTCGACGCCGAAGGCGGGGACGATGGGTTTGCGCTCCCCGCCGAGGGCGCGCGAGACCAGGGCCTTGCTGAAGGCCTCGCCGAGGTTGGGGCGGAAGAGGGCGAAGCGGCCCTTCTTCTCCTTGGCGTCGGTGACGGCCGTGACGAAGCCGCCGATCTCGCCGTCGCGGTACGCGGCCGAGGAGAGCGCCTGGGTGACGGCGGTCTGCGGGCCGGCGTCGGTCCGGGGTATCTGCGCACCCGGGGTCATGTCGAGTGTGGTCACGGTGGCGTCCCCTCCTCCCCTTGTCAGCGGCAGGTTACCGTGCTGCGGCACCCCCGCGCGGATGATCGTCTGAAGTACCGTCACGATCGAGCCGCACCGGGCCCGGGAGGCATGATGCCCATGTTCGGGCAGGTCGATACCCGCGGGAGCGGGTCGGTGTGGGGTGGAGGAGGATGGTGGGTGGAGGCGAGGAAAGGGGAACCGCTGTGAAGGATCCGGTGCTGGTCTTCGACGGGGACTGCGCGTTCTGTTCGTCGTGCGTGCGGTGGGGGGAGCGGTACTTGAGGCAGACCTTGGCCTCGGGGGGCTGGGAGCCGGTGGCGTTCCAGTTCGCGGACCTCGACGCCCTGGACGCGCGGGCCGGCGGCCGGGGTGAGGTGTCGGCGGAGCGGGCGGAGCGCGAGGTGCTGTGGGTGACGCCGGCCGGGCGGGTTTACGGGGGCGCGCAGGCGGTCGCGCGGCTGCTGATGCGCTCCGGCGGGGTGTGGGCGTACCTGGGCGCGGTGTTGACGCTGGCGCCGGTGCGGCCGGTGGCGGGTCTGGCCTACCGGTGGGTGGCGCGCAACCGGCACCGGATGCCGGGGGGTACGGCGGCCTGTGCGCTGCCCGACCGCGGCGTCGGCCGGGCGTAGGTGCGGGTAAGTCCGGTCGTCCGTACGGTCGTTCAGCCGGTGTGGCGCTCGGCCAGGGCGGCCGGCATGGGTTCGTGGCGCAGGTAGGCGCGGGTGAACTCGGCGGTGCCGTGGGTGAGGGCGCGCAGGTCGACCGGGTAGCGGGTGAGTTCGAGCTCGGGGACCTCGGCGCGCAGCAGGGTGAGGCCGGGGCCGCCGGTCTCGGTGCCGAGGACGCGGCCGCGCCGGGCGGAGAGGTCGCCGAGGACGGCGCCGAGGTAGTCGTCGGGCGCCAGGACGCTGACGGCGGCGACGGGTTCGAGCAGGCGGATGACGGCGTGTTCGGCGGCGTCGCGCAGGGCGAGGGCGGCGGCGTTCTGGAAGGACGCGTCGGAGGAGTCGACGGAGTGGGCCTTGCCGTCGGTGAGGGTGACCCGGACGTCGACGAGCGGGTAGCCGGTGGAGACGCCCTTGGCGAGCTGGGCGCGGACGCCCTTCTCGACCGAGGGGATGAAGTGCTTGGGGACGGCGCCGCCGACGACGTGTTCCTGGAACTCGAAGCCGGAGCCGGCCGGGAGGGGTTCGACCTCCAGGTCGCAGATGGCGTACTGGCCGTGGCCGCCGGACTGTTTGACGAGCCGGCCGTGGCCGGCGGCGGCGGTGCCGAAGGTCTCGCGCAGGGCGACCTTGGGTTCGACGGTGTCGACGTGGACGCCGTGGCGGCTGCGCAGCCGGTCGAGGACGACTTCGGCGTGGGCCTCGCCGGTGCACCAGAGGACGAGCTGGTGGGTGTCCGGGTTCTGTTCGAGGCGTAGCGCCGGGTCCTCGGCGGCGAGGCGGGTGAGGGCCTGGGAGAGCTTGTCGTCGTCGGCCTTGCTGTGGGCTTCGACGGCGATCGGGAGCAGCGGCTCGGGGAGGGTCCAGCCGTCGAGTTCGACGGGGTGTCCGGGGTCGTGGACGGTGTCGCCGGCCCGGGCGGTGGTGAGTTTGGCGGCGCAGACGAAGTCGCCGGCGACGGCGTGCGGGACGGGGCGCTGGAGTTTGCCGAAGGGGCTGGTGAGCGCGGTGACGCGTTCGTCGCCGTTCTGGTCGGCGGTGTGGGCGGGGCCGACGAGGTGGATCTTGGTGTCGGGGCGCAGGGTGCCGGCGTACACGCGCAGCAGGCTGATCCGGCCCACGTAGGCGTCGCCGGTGACGCGGACGACCTGGGCGGCGAGCGGGGCGTCGGGGTCGCAGTCGGGGCCGGGGCGGGTGCGTTCGGTGGGGTCGGGGAAGGTGTGCGCGATGAGGTCGAGGAGTTCGGCGGCGCCGAGGCCGTTGTCGCTGGTGGGGACGGCGGGGTGGAGGGCGCAGTCGAGGACTTCGCGGCGCAGGCCGGCTTCGAGGGAGTCGGCGTCGAGGGTGTCGCCGGCGAGGTAGCGCTCCATGAGGGTGTCGTCCTGGCCGGAGATGGCCTCGACGAGGCTGTCGTGGGCGGGGCCGGTGTCGGGGAGCGGGGTGGCGTCGCCGTAGGTGTCGCCGGTGAGCAGGTCGACGCTGCCGTCGGGCCGGCCGTCGTGGAGGACGGGCAGGAACAGCGGGCGGAGGGTGTCCGGGCCGAGTTCGAAGGCGTCGTGGCAGGTGGTGAGGATGTCGTCGAAGCCGGTGCGGGCGAGGTCGAGCTTGGCGACGGCGATGGCCCGGGGGATGCCCTCGGCGGCGCATTCGCGCCACAGGGCGCGGGTGGGGGCGGTGACCGGGTCGGTGGCGGAGACGACGAAGACGGCGGCGTCGGCGGCGTGCAGGGCGGCGCGCAGGTCGGCGCCGAAGTCGGGGTGGCCGGGCGGGTCGATCAGGTTGATCTTGACGCCCTTCCATTCGAGCGGCAGGAGCGCGAGCTGGACGGAGCGCTGCTGCTGGTGCTCGATGGGTTCGTGGTCGGAGACGGTGGTGCCGTCGGTGACGCGGCCGGCGCGGCCGGTGGCGCCGGCGGCGTGGGCGAGGGATTCGGCGAGGGTGGTCTTTCCCACACCGCTGGAGCCGATGAGGACGACGTTGCGCAGGTCCCGGGGGCCGGTGACGGCGGGCGCCTGGCCGGCTCGTGCCGTGCTGCGGTCGGGCATCGGGGTCTCCTCCCGTAGCGCCGAGGCTGTCCATCGCAGTCTAGGGTCGGGTCCTGTCCGGGCGCGTGCCGTGCGGCTGACCGGGGTACGTGTCGTACGGCCGGCCGGTGACCGTACGTGTGCGTGTCGTGGCGGGGCGGCGTCCGGCGGTGCGTGCGGTCGAGCGTGTCGTCGGCGTGGCTACGATGGGTGCGCCGGGCGGGCTGATCCGTCGGGCCGTCTGCCGCGTGTGTTGCGCCAGGCGGGTATCTGGAAGATCGGGGCGGCTGGGAAGGCCATGCTCAACAAATACGCGCGTGCCTTCTTCACACGTGTTCTGACCCCGTTCGCCGCGTTCCTGATCCGGCTGGGCGTGAGCCCGGACGCCGTGACGCTGGTCGGTACCGCCGGTTCGGTGGCCGGTGCGCTGGTGTTCTTCCCGCGTGGGGAGTTCTTCTGGGGCACCATCACGATCACGCTGTTCATCTTCTCGGACCTGGTGGACGGGAACATGGCGCGGCAGCTGGGCCGGAGCAGCAAGTGGGGGGCCTTCCTGGACTCCACGCTGGACCGGGTCGCGGACGCGGCGATCTTCGGCGGCCTGGCCATGTGGTACGCGGGCAAGGGCGACAACGACCTGCTGTGCGCGGTGTCGATCTTCTGCCTGGCGAGCGGCCTGGTGGTGTCGTACACCAAGGCGCGGGCGGAGAGCCAGGGCCTGCCGTGTGACGTGTCGGGGCTGGTGGAGCGGGCCGAGCGGCTGGTGGCCAGCCTGGTGGCGGCCGGTGTCGCGGGTCTGCACACGTTCGGTGTGCCGTACGTGGAGTGGCTGCTGCCGGTGGCGCTGTGGCTGGTGGCGGTGGGCAGCCTGGTGACGGTGTTCCAGCGGATGCTGACCGTGCGCCGCGAGGCGTTCGAGGCCGACCGAGCGGCGGCCGGGAGCTGATGGGGGGCGTCCTGCGGTGACGGACCGACTGGTGTACTGGGCGTACGCACTGGGCTGGGGGCTGTTGAAGCACCTGCCGGAGCGGGTGGCCCGGGGCCTGTTCGACCGGCTGGCGGACTACGCGTGGCGCAAGCGCGGCAAGCGGGTGCTGCAGCTGGAGGCGAACCTGCGCCGGATCCGTCCGGGCTTGGACGAGGCCGGGCTGCGGTCGCTGTCGCGGGCCGGGATGCGGTCGTACCTGCGGTACTGGATGGAGTCGTTCCGGCTGCCGGTGTGGAGCCGGGAGCGGGTGGCCCGGGACGTGCGGGTGGACGGCTTCGAGCACCTGCGGGGGGCGCTGGAGTCCGGTCGCGGCGCGGTGATAGCGCTGCCGCACATGGGCAACTGGGACCTGGCCGGTACCTGGGTGGCGCAGCAGGGCTACCCGTTCACCACGGTCGCGGAGCGGTTGAAGCCGGAGCGGCTGTTCGACCGGTTCGTGGCGTTCCGGGAGGGCCAGGGCATGGAGGTCCTGGCGCTGACCGGTGGTTCGGTGAACGTGATCGGCACGCTGGCGCGGCGGCTGCGCGAGGGCCGGCTGGTCTGCCTGGTGGGGGACCGGGACCTGTCGGAGGCGGGCATCGAGGTGACCTTCTTCGGTGAGGCGACCCGGATGCCGGCCGGTCCGGCGGCGCTCTGCCAGCGGACCGGGGCGGCGCTGCTGCCGGTGACGCTCTGGTACGAGGGCCCGGTGCTGCGGGCGCTGATCCACCCCGAGGTGACGGTGCCCGAGGAGGGCGACCGCAAGGAGCGGACCCGGGCGATGACCCAGGCGATGGCCGGGGTGTGGGAGCGGGGGATCCGCGAGTACCCGCAGGACTGGCACATGCTGCAGAAGTTCTGGCTGGCCGACCTTCCGGCCCGTGAGACGGTGGAGGAGCCCGCCGCGGTGCGCGCGGAGGCGGCGCCGGAGCCCGCGGCCGAGGCTTCCGGGTCCTGAGTCCGACCTGTCCTGAGCCCGTGCCGAGCCCCGTGCTGAGCCCGACCCGTCCTGAGCCCGTACGACCGTCCGAAGGAGCTTGAGGTATCCGTGAAGATCGGCATCGTCTGCCCGTACGACTGGGACGTCCCCGGTGGGGTGCAGTTCCACATCCGGGATCTGGCCGAGCACCTGATCGGCCTGGGGCACCAGGTGTCGGTGCTGGCGCCGGCCGAGGACGACGAGGCGCTGCCGCCGTACGTGGTCTCGGCCGGGCGGGCGGTGGCGGTGCCGTACAACGGGTCGGTGGCCCGGCTGAGCTTCGGCATCCTGTCGGCGGCGCGGGTGCGGCGGTGGCTGCACGACGGGCGCTTCGACATCCTGCACGTGCACGAGCCGGCCTCACCGAGCCTGTCGATGCTGGCGGCCTGGTCGGCGACCGGGCCGATGGTGGGGACGTTCCACACCTCCAACCCGCGGTCGCGGGCGATGATCGCGGCCTCGCCGATCCTGCAGCCGGGCCTGGAGAAGATGCGGGCCCGGATCGCGGTCTCGGAGTACGCCCGGCGCACCCTGGTGGAGCACCTGGGCGGGGACGCGGTGGTGATCCCCAACGGCGTGGACGTGGGCTTCTTCGCGGAGGCCGAGGCGGACGAGCGGTGGACGGGCCACGCGGCGAAGGGCGAGCCGGGCACGATCGGCTTCATCGGCCGGATCAACGAGCCGCGCAAGGGCCTGCCGACGCTGCTGGCGGCGCTGCCGAGGATCCTGGCGGAGCGGCCGGGGGTGCGGCTGCTGGTGGCGGGCAAGGGCGACGAGGAGGAGGCCGTCGCGGGCCTCGCGCCGGAGGTGCGCCGGCAGGTGGAGTTCCTCGGCATGGTGAGCGACGCGGAGAAGGCCCGGCTGCTGCGCAGCGTGGACCTGTACGTGGCGCCGAACACCGGTGGTGAGAGCTTCGGGATCATCCTGGTCGAGGCGATGTCGGCGGGCGCCCCGGTGCTGGCGAGCGATCTGGACGCGTTCAAGCAGGTGCTGGACGGCGGGGACGCCGGCGAGCTGTTCCCGGTGGAGGACGCGGACGCGCTGGCCCGTACGGCGCTGCGGCTGCTGGGTGATCCGGCGCGGCTGGAGGAGCTGCGGAAGGCGGCTTCGCGGCACGTGCGGCGGTTCGACTGGTCGACGGTGGGCGCGGACATCCTGGCGGTGTACGAGACGGTGACGGCCGGGGCCGCGGCGGTGGTCGAGGAGGACGTGCGCAGCGGGCGGCGCGGCCGGTTCGGGCTGGCCCGGGACTGATCCGGTGGCCGCCGGCCGGTCGCGGCGGGGTCGGCCTCGGCCCGGCTGTAGGTGGGGTTAGGGTCGGGCGCGACCATACCGCCTGACCGCATGGGGGAACCGATGCCGCAGATCTCCGTGGACTACTCGGCCGGCCTGGCCGGCACCTTCGACCGCCGGGCGCTGGGCCTGGCGATCAACCGGCTCGCCGAGGAGACGATCGACGCGAAGCCGGAGTCCTGCAAGACGGTGTTCCGGCCGAGCGAGGAGCTGGTGGTCGGGACCAGCGGGATGAGCGGGGACGTCCAGGTGTTCGTGGAGTTCCAGATCTTCCCGGGGCGCTCGCCGGAGGCGAAGGCCGCGCTGGCCGAGGGCGTGCTGAAGCTGGTGGCCCGGTACGTGCGGCCGCGGCCCGGTGCCCGGCTGTTCAGCGCGGTGGACATCGCGGACATCGACCGGGACTGCTACCGCAACGCGGTGGTGCTGGGCTGACGCCGGTCGGGGCGGCCGGTGACACCCGGTAACGTAGCGGCCCGTGACTACCTGGATCTGGGCCGGCGTGGCCGTGGTGCTCTTCGGCATGTACCTGAGTTGGACGGCCGGCCGGCTGGACCGGCTGCACGCCCGGATCGACGCCGCGCGGGCGGCGCTCGACGCGCAGCTGGTCCGCCGGGCGTCGGTGGCGATCGAGCTCGCGACGTCCTCGCTGCTGGATCCGGCGGCCTCGCTGCTGCTGCTGGACGCGGCGCACGCGGCCCGGCAGGCCGAGGACGAGCACCGCGAGGTGGCGGAGAGCCAGCTGAGCCTGGCGCTGCGGGCGGTGCTGGAGGAGCCGGAGCAGGTGGCGGCGCTGGTGGCCGAGCCGGGCGGCGAGGAGGCGGTTCGTGAGCTGACGGCCGCGGTGCGCCGGGTGCCGATGGCCCGCCGGTTCCACAACGACGCGGTGCGGGCGGCGCGGGCGGTGCGCGAGCACCGGCTGGTGCGGTACTTCCGGCTGGCGGGGAAGGCGCCGTTCCCGATGGCCTTCGAGATGGACGACGCTCCGCCGCCCGCTCTCACGCCCGAGGGGGCGCCTGCTTAGGGTGGCCACGGATACGGCCCGTTTGTCGTGTCCCGTCGTCCTGGCTGGACTCGGTGGCGCATGGATGGGCCACCTGTTCCGCCTACCATAGGGCGATAGCACTGGTTCATCTTCGAGTGAGGTCTCACGTGTCCACCACCCCCACCACCGCAGACCAGCCGCAGATCGGCACCGCCCGGGTCAAGCGGGGCATGGCCGAGCAGCTCAAGGGCGGTGTGATCATGGACGTGGTCAACGCCGAGCAGGCCAAGATCGCCGAGGACGCCGGCGCGGTGGCCGTCATGGCGCTCGAGCGGGTTCCGGCCGACATCCGCAAGGACGGCGGCGTGGCCCGTATGTCCGACCCCAACATGATCGAGGAGATCATCGAGGCGGTCTCCATCCCGGTGATGGCCAAGTCCCGCATCGGCCACTTCGTCGAGGCCCAGGTCCTGCAGTCGCTCGGTGTCGACTACATCGACGAGTCCGAGGTGCTGACCCCGGCCGACGAGGTGAACCACTCGGACAAGTTCGCCTTCACCACCCCCTTCGTGTGCGGCGCCACCAACCTGGGCGAGGCGCTGCGCCGCATCGCCGAGGGCGCGGCCATGATCCGCTCGAAGGGCGAGGCCGGCACCGGCAACGTCGTCGAGGCCGTCCGCCACCTGCGCCAGATCAAGAACGAGATCGGCCAGCTGCGCGCCCTGGACAACAACGAGCTGTACGCCGCCGCCAAGGAGCTGCGCGCCCCGTACGAGCTGGTCAAGGAGGTCGCCGAGCTCGGCAAGCTGCCGGTCGTGCTGTTCTCCGCCGGTGGCGTGGCCACCCCGGCCGACGCCGCGCTGATGCGCCAGCTGGGCGCCGAGGGCGTCTTCGTCGGCTCCGGCATCTTCAAGTCGGGCGACCCGGCCAAGCGCGCCGCCGCCATCGTGAAGGCCACCACCTTCTTCGACGACCCGAAGGTCATCGCGGACGCCTCCCGCAACCTGGGCGAGGCCATGGTCGGCATCAACTGCGACACCCTGCCGGAGACCGAGCGCTACGCCAAGCGCGGCTGGTAGTCGCCCCGCAGGTTCCGAGGGCACGGGCCCGCCGCAGCGTTCCGGCGCTGCGGCGGGCCGCGCCACGTAGTCCCGTAGTAACGATCGATTGAGGTTGAAGACCGTGAGCACTCCAGTCATCGGCGTCCTCGCCCTGCAGGGCGACGTCCGCGAGCACCTGGTGGCGCTGGCCGAGGCCGACGCGCTCGCCCGTCCGGTGCGCCGGGCGGAGGAACTGGCCGAGGTCGACGCGCTGGTGATCCCCGGCGGGGAGTCCACCACCATGTCCAAGCTGGCGCTGCTGTTCGGCGTGATGGACCCGGTGCGCGAGCGGGTCGCCGCCGGCATGCCGGTCTACGGCACCTGCGCGGGCATGATCATGCTGGCCGACAAGATCCTGGACGGCCGCGAGGACCAGGAGACCGTCGGCGGCATCGACATGACGGTGCGCCGCAACGCCTTCGGCCGCCAGAACGAGTCCTTCGAGTCCGGGATCGCCTTCGCGGGCCTGGACGACGCGCCGGTGCACGGCGTCTTCATCCGCGCCCCCTGGGTCGAGGCGGTCGGCGCGGGCGTCGAGGTGCTGGCCGAGCTGCCCGCCGCGGACGGTCCGGACAGCCGGATCGTGGCCGTGCGCCAGGGCAACCTGCTGGCCACCTCCTTCCACCCGGAACTGACCGGCGACCACCGGGTGCACGCGTACTTCGTGCGGATGGTCGAGGAGCACCTCGCGGCGGCCGCGCGCTGACCCGCACCGGGCGCGCCATCACCGCGTGCTGACCGTGTGCGCCTCACCGGTGACGACACCGGTAAGATCTCATCTGTTCATTTCCCTTTGGCGACGTAAAGGAGCTGGCGATGTCCGGCCACTCTAAGTGGGCTACCACCAAGCACAAGAAGGCCGTGATCGACGCCAAGCGCGGCAAGCTCTTCGCCAAGATGATCAAGAACATCGAGGTGGCGGCGCGCACCGGCGGTCCCGACCCGGCGGGCAACCCGACCCTGTACGACGCCATCCAGAAGGCGAAGAAGAGCTCGGTCCCGATCGACAACATCAACCGCGCCGTCAAGCGCGGTGGCGGCCTGGAGGCCGGCGGCGCCGACTACCAGACCATCATGTACGAGGGCTACGGCCCGAACGGCGTCGCCGTCCTGATCGAGTGCCTCACCGACAACCGCAACCGCGCGGCCTCCGACGTGCGCGTCGCGATGACCCGCAACGGCGGCTCGATGGCCGACCCGGGCTCGGTGTCGTACCTGTTCGCCCGCAAGGGCGTCGTCATCGTCCCCAAGGCCGACGGCGTGGACGAGGACAAGCTCTTCGAGGTCGTCCTGGACCAGGAGCCCGAGGAGATCAACGACCTCGGCGACACGTTCGAGATCGTCTCCGAGGCCTCCAAGATGGTCGCCGTGCGCACCGCGCTGGTGGACGCCGGCGTCGACTACGACTCGGCCGAGGCCAACTTCCTCCCGAGCATGCAGGTCGAGCTGGACGTCGACGGCGCCCGCAAGATCCTCAAGCTGATCGACGCCCTCGAGGACAGCGACGACGTGCAGAACGTCTTCGCCAACTTCGACATCTCCGACGAGGTCGGTGCGCAGCTCGACGCCGAGTAACGGCACGAGTGGTCGTTCTCACTGCCCGGCCCGGTGGTCCCAGGACCGCCGGGCCGGTGTCGTCGGCCGGGTTGTCGGACCCGGGCGGTAGCCTGCGGAAGTTCACCCGCCACAGCCGGCGGGTCACGGGAGGCGGGGCGAAGTGGTGCGGGTACTGGGTGTGGACCCGGGGCTGACCAGGTGCGGGGTCGGCGTGGTCGAGGGCGCGCCGGGCCGGCCGCTGCGGATGGTCGGGGTCGGGGTGGTGCGCACGCCCGCCGACGCCGAGATCGGTCAGCGGCTGGTCCAGGTCGAGCAGGGCATCGAGGCCTGGCTGGACGAGCACCGGCCCGACCTGGTCGCCGTCGAGCGGGTCTTCGCCCAGCACAACGTGCGCACCGTGATGGGGACGGCCCAGGCCAGCGCGGTGGCGATGCTCTGCGCGACGCGGCGCGGCATCCCGGTCACCCTGCACACCCCCAGCGAGGTCAAGGCGGCCGTCACCGGCTCCGGCCGGGCCGACAAGGCGCAGGTCACGGCCATGGTGCAGCGGCTGCTGCGGCTGGACGCGCCGCCCAAGCCGGCGGACGCCGCGGACGCGCTGGCGCTCGCGATCTGCCACATCTGGCGCGGCGGGGCGACCAACCGCCTGGAGGCCGCCGTCCTGGCGGCCCGCGCCACGTCCGGGTCCGCCACGTCCGGGTCCGCCACGTCCGGGTCCGCTCCCCGTTCCACCCCCCGATCCACCCCCGTGAGAGGAACAGTCCGGTGATCGCCTTCGTGCAAGGGCCCGTGGCGGCCGTCGCCGCCGGTACGGCGGTGGTCGAGGTCGGCGGGATCGGGATGGCCGTGCAGTGCACCCCGAACACCCTGGCCGGTCTGCGGCTGGGCGAGCCGGCCCGGCTGGCGACCTCGCTGGTGGTCCGGGAGGACTCGCTGACGCTCTTCGGTTTCGCGGACGACGACGAGCGCGCCGTCTTCGAGATCCTCCAGGCCGCGCCGGGCGTCGGCCCCAAGCTGGCGCAGGCGATCCTCGGCGTGCACAGCCCGGACGCGCTGCGGGCCGCGATCGCGGGCGGCGACGAGAAGGCGCTGGTCGCGGTCCCCGGCATCGGCAAGGCGAAGGCCGCCAAGCTGCTGCTGGAGTACAAGGACAAGCTGGGCGCCCCGCACGGCGCGGTGCCGGCGCAGAAGCCGATCGCGAGCGGCCCGGCGCCGTGGAGCGAGCAGCTGCACTCCGCGCTGACCGGCCTTGGCTACGCCCCGCGCGAGGCGGACGAGGCGGTCGCGGCCGTCGCCCCGGAGGCGGAGGCCCAGCAGACGCCGGACGTCGGCGCCCTGCTCCGGCTCGCGCTGCGCGGTCTCAACCGCGCCCGCTGACGCCATCTGACGATCTGTCCGTTTGTCGACTCTGAGGACTCGGGAGCCCGCAACGATGTACGACTCGGAACCCGCCGACCGGCTGGTGACGGCCGCCGCCGACGGTGAGGACCAGGCGGTGGAGGCGGCGCTGCGCCCCAAGCTGCTGGACGAGTTCATCGGCCAGGAGCGGGTGCGCGAGCAGCTGTCCCTGGTGCTCCAGGCCGCCCGCAAGCGCGGCAGCGCGCCCGACCACGTGCTGCTGAGCGGTCCGCCCGGGCTGGGCAAGACCACCCTGTCCATGATCATCGCGGCCGAGCTGGGCGCCCCGATCCGGATCACCTCCGGCCCGGCCATCCAGCACGCGGGCGACCTCGCGGCGATCCTCTCCTCGCTGACCGAGGGGGAGGTGCTCTTCCTCGACGAGATCCACCGGATGTCCCGGCCCGCCGAGGAGATGCTCTACATGGCGATGGAGGACTTCCGGGTCGACGTGATCGTCGGCAAGGGGCCGGGCGCCACCGCCATCCCGCTGGAGCTGCCGCCCTTCACGCTCGTCGGCGCCACCACCCGGGCCGGCCTGCTGCCGCCGCCGCTGCGCGACCGCTTCGGCTTCACCGGCCACATGGAGTTCTATGCCCCGGCCGAGCTGCAGCGGGTGGTGCACCGCTCGGCCGCGCTGCTGGACGTGGAGATAGACCCGGCCGGTGCCGCCGAGATCGCCGGGCGTTCGCGCGGCACCCCGCGGATCGCCAACCGGCTGCTGCGGCGGGTCCGCGACTACGCGCAGGTCCGGCACGACGGCCTGGTCGACGCCGAGATCGCGGCCCAGGCGCTGGCCGTCTACGAGGTGGACGCCCGCGGCCTGGACCGGCTGGACCGCGCGGTGCTGGACGCGCTGCTGCGGCTGTTCGGCGGCGGGCCGGTCGGTTTGTCGACACTGGCCGTCGCGGTGGGCGAGGAGTCCGAGACGGTCGAGGAGGTGGCCGAGCCCTTCCTGGTCCGCGAGGGACTGCTCGCCCGGACCCCGCGCGGCCGGATCGCCACCGCCGCGGCCTGGCAGCACCTCGGCCTGACCCCGCCGGTCCAGACCGCCCGGGGCACAGTTCCGCCCCAGCCGGAGCTGTTCCCGGCCGACGAAGGTTGACCGCCATCGGCTGAACGGGTGAGACGGGGCCGTACGTTCCCGCCCGGTGCGGTCGGCGCACGGCATGGGGGAGCCGGGAAGGGAGCCCGGGGAAACTGTGCAGGCGGAGGGTCGCCACTTTCGGCGGCAGGATGCGATGCTTGGCGTTGTCCGATCAGTTCGGGGTTGCATAGACTCCGCCGGACCGCCCCTCTCACCTGACGGGCCGACCCATACCACACAGGCCGCCGGCCGGCGGCCCGTAAAGGACCCTGGCTGCAGTGAACCTCATCATCCTTCTCCTCCCGATCATCGCGATCGTGCTCATGTTCCGGTCGCAGAAGAAGCGCCAGCAGCAGCAGCAGAGCATGCAGACCTCGCTGGAGCCCGGGGCGGGAGTGCGCACCATCGGCGGTCTGTATGCCCAGGTGAAGGCGGTCAATGACGAGACCGTCGAGCTGGAGATCGCGCCCGGCGTGGTCACCCACTTCACCAAGAGCGCGATCGCGGCCGTCCTGGACCCCCAGGAGTACGACGCGATCATCAACGGTCGCCCCGCCGACGACGAGCTCCCCGAGCCGGAGGCCGAGGACGCCGACGCCGAGCCGGTCGAGGACAAGCCGCTGACGCTCACCAAGGACAGCGCCGCGAAGGGCGACGTCGAGGGCGGGGCTCCCGCGAGCAAGTAGTACGGACGGGCAACCCGCCCGGCCGCGCGGCAACAGTTGCCGCGAGCCCACAGGACCTCAGGGCCGCAGCACCGCCGGACCCCTGTCCCGCCACGAGCCGGACGGGGGTCCGGTCGGGGAAGTGGCATGGACAGGGAGAAACGAGCAAGGTGGCAACACCCAAGTCGCGCCCGCGCGACGGCTACCCAGGGCGGGCGCTGGCCCTCATCCTGGTCGTCACCGTCGGACTGGTCGCCCTCATGTTCGGGACGGGCAACACCAAGCCCCGGCTCGGGATCGACCTCGCCGGTGGCACCAGCATCACGCTGACCGCGAAGTCGACCGACCCCAAGGCGATCAACAAGTCCAACATGGACATCGCTACCGGGATCATCGAGCGCCGCGTCAACGGCATGGGTGTCTCCGAGGCGGAGGTCCAGACCCAGGGCGACAACACGATCATCGTGAACATCCCCAAGGGCGGCGACCGGCAGAACGCGGCGGACCAGGTCGGTACCACCGCCCAGCTGTTCTTCCGCCCGGTCCTGGCCGTGGCCCCCAGCGGCGTCACCGCCCCGGCTCCCACCGGCACCCCGTCCGCGGGCGCCACCGGCACCCCGTCGGCGACCCCGTCGGCCGGTGCCACTCCGTCGGCCACCGCCGGCGCCTCCGCGCCCGGCTCGCCGTCCGCGTCCGCGAGCGCCACCAAGCAGGGCCGCACCGTCGGTGAGGCGCTGGCCGCCGAGGGCACCAGCCCGTCGCCCGCCGCCACCGGCGCGAGCACGGCCCCGTCCGCCGCCGCCACCGGCAGCGCCGCCCCGGCCGCCACCGGCGCCCCGAGCGCCCCGGCGACCCCGCCGGCCGCCGCCGACCTCAGCGCCGCGATGACCCAGGGCACCGTCCCGCCGGAGCTGGCCGCCGCGTTCGCCGCGGTCGACTGCTCCAAGCCCGAGGTCCGCGCCGCCCAGACCGGTCCCGAGGACAAGGCCGTCATCGCCTGCTCCCAGAAGCCCGAGAACGGCTACTACGAGAAGCTGGCGCTCGGCCCGGTGGCCGTGAAGGGCAAGGACGTCTCCAAGGCCCAGCCCAGCCTCGACACCCAGACCGGCGCCGGCTGGCAGGTCCAGCTGCAGTTCAACGGCACCGGCACCGACGCCTTCGCCAAGGTCACCGGCCAGCTGGCCACCCAGGCCCCGCCGACCAACCAGTTCGCCATCGTGCTGGACAACCAGGTCGTCTCGCACCCGCAGGTCAACGGCTCGATCCCGGGCGGCAGCGCGGTCATCACCGGTCGCTTCACCCAGACCGAGGCGCAGGACCTGTCCAACGTGCTGGGCTACGGCGCCCTGCCGCTGGAGTTCGCCAAGAGCGACATCACCACCGTCTCCCCGGCGCTCGGCAGCGACCAGCTCAAGGCCGGCCTGGTCGCCGGCCTGATCGGCATGGTGCTGGTCGTCGCCTACTCGCTGATCTACTACCGCGGCCTCGGCCTGGTCTCGATCGCCGGTCTGATCGTCTCGGCGATCATGACCTACTCGATCATGAGCCTGCTCGGCGGCGGGATCGGCTTCGCGCTGAACCTGCCCGCGGTCTGCGGCGCGATCGTCGCGATCGGCATCACCGCGGACTCCTTCATCGTGTACTTCGAGCGCATCCGCGACGAGGTCCGCGAGGGCGCCCCGCTGCGCCCGGCGGTCCAGCGGGCCTGGCCGCGCGCCCGGCGCACCATCCTGGTCTCGGACTTCGTGTCCTTCCTCTGTGCCGCCGTGCTCTACGTGGTCTCGGTCGGCAAGGTCCAGGGCTTCGCGTTCACCCTGGGTCTGACCACGGCGCTCGACGTCGTGGTGATCTTCCTCTTCACCAAGCCGCTGATCACGCTGCTGGCCCGCCGGAAGTTCTTCCTCAACGGTCACCCGTGGTCCGGCCTGGACCCGAAGCGGCTGGGCGCCCGCCCGCCGCTGCGCAGCAGCCGTCGTCGTAACCCCTCCTCTGCCGCCGTGAAGGAGGCCTGACACCGTGTCGCGCTTCTCCAACCTGGGACACCGGCTCTACCAGGGCGAGGTCAGCTTCGACTTCGTCGGCCGCCGCAAGCTCTGGTACTCCATCTCCGGCGTGATCGTGCTGGTCGCGGCGATCGGCCTTGCCATGGGCCTGCACCTGGGCATCGAGTTCAAGGGCGGCTCGGTCTACACCGTGGCCAAGCCCGGCCTGACCGTCTCGCAGGCGCAGGAGAAGGCCGACCAGGTCGTCTCCTCGCACCCGCTGGTGCAGTCCACCGACAACGGCAAGATCCGCATCCAGGTCAGCACCGAGGAGCCGAAGAGCTCGGACGAGGTGCGCTCGCAGCTCGCCGAGAAGATCGGCGTTCCGCTGGACACCGTCGAGGCCCAGGTGATCGGCCCCAGCTGGGGCAAGCAGATCTCCAGCAAGGCCCTCACGGGTCTGATCATCTTCATGATCCTGGTGACGGTCTACCTGGCGATCGCCTTCGAGTGGCGGATGGCGGTGGCCGCCCTGGTCGCCCTCATCCACGACCTCCTGATCACCATCGGGGTCTACGCCCTGGTGGGCTTCGAGGTCACCCCCGGTACGGTGATCGGCTTCCTGACGATCCTCGGGTACTCGCTCTACGACACGGTCGTCGTCTTCGACACCGTGAAGGAGAACACCAAGGGGCTCACCAAGCAGAACAAGCTCACCTACAGCGAGGCGGCCAACGCGGGCCTCAACCAGACCCTGGTGCGCTCGCTCAACACCACCGTGGTGGCGCTGCTGCCGGTCGCCGCGCTGCTGTTCATCGGTGGCGGCATCCTGGGCGCCGGCACCCTGAACGACATCTCGCTCGCGCTCTTCATCGGCCTCGCGGCCGGTGCCTACTCCTCGATCTGCGTCGCCACCCCGCTGCTGGCGCAGCTCAAGGAGGAGCAGCCGGAGATGAAGGCGCTGCGCAAGCGGGTCCTGCAGCACCGGGCCGCCGCCGACAAGGTCGAGGACGCGGTCGCCGGTGACGAGCTCGCGGACGAGGGCCAGCCCGCGGGTATGGTCGGTCAGCGTGGCCGTGCGGCCGGCACCCGTGCCAAGGGCCGTCCGTCCACCAAGCGCTGACCCGTACCACGACCCCGAGGACTCACCGTGACCACCGCCGACATCGCCCTGGCCGAGCTGCTGAACAGCCGGATCCGGGACGTTCCGGACTACCCGAAGCCGGGCGTGCTGTTCAAGGACATCGCGCCGCTGCTCGCCGACGCCGAGGCCTTCGGCGCCCTGACCCGGGCGCTGGCGGACCGGGCGAAGGAGCTCGGGGCGACCAAGGTGGTGGGCCTGGAGGCGCGCGGCTTCGTGCTGGCGGCTCCGGCGGCCTTCGCGGCCGGGCTCGGCTTCGTGCCGATCCGCAAGCAGGGCAAGCTGCCCGGCGAGGTGTTCCGCCGCTCGTACGAGCTGGAGTACGGCTCGGCGACGCTGGAGGTGCAGTGCGACGCCTTCGCGCCCGGTGAGCGGGTGCTGGTGGTGGACGACGTGCTGGCCACCGGCGGGACGATCGGGGCCTCGCTGGACCTGGTCAAGGAGGCCGGCGCCGAGCTGGCCGGCGTCGTGGTGCTGATGGAGCTGGGCTTCCTGGACGGCCGCGAGCGGCTGGCCGGGCACCTGGCCGGCGCTCCGCTGGAGACGCTGGTCACGGTCTGAGGCACCTGCGCGGAGGGCGGCGGTCGGAGCATCCGACCGCCGCCCTTCCGTTTGCGGCCCGGCCGGATGAACGCCGGGGCGCCGGGCTCGGTACCATGAAGATTCATCCCCTCCCGGTCGGGTCCTCCCGTTCGGACCGCGGCAGGGGCCGGCCCGGTGCCCCGAGGAGTTGTCCTTGCCCGACGAGGTTGTGCCCACGGCCGCAGCGGCCGCCCCCGAAGACCGTCCCGCGCCCTCGGGGGCCACCCCGGCACGTCCGGCGCCGACCTCCTCGCGTTCGCTCGCCCCGTCCGGCCGGGGCTCCACCG
The DNA here is from genome assembly GCF_014656195.1 of Kitasatospora xanthocidica. Taxonomy (GTDB): domain Bacteria; phylum Actinomycetota; class Actinomycetes; order Streptomycetales; family Streptomycetaceae; genus Kitasatospora; species Kitasatospora xanthocidica. The sequence continues at coordinate 25,693 of NZ_BNBY01000008.1, forward strand.
GTGGCATGCGCGCCCGCCTGGCCCGCCTCGGCGGCCAGCGCTCCAGCGTGCTCAACCCCGTCCTGGAGCCGCTGTTCCGCTCGATCCGGGCGAACGACCCCAAGGCCGACCCGGCGCTGCTGCGCGACATCGAGAAGGCGTACGCGGTCGCCGAGAAGTGGCACCGGGGGCAGAAGCGCAAGAGCGGCGACCCGTACATCACCCACCCGCTGGCCGTCGCGACGATCCTCGCCGAGCTCGGCATGGACGCCCCGACGCTGATGGCCGGGCTGCTGCACGACACCGTCGAGGACACCGACTACGGCCTGGAGACCCTGCGCAAGGACTTCGGCGACTCGGTGGCCCTGCTGGTGGACGGCGTCACCAAGCTGGACCGGGTCAAGTTCGGCGAGGCCGCGCAGGCCGAGACCGTCCGCAAGATGGTCGTCGCGATGGCCAAGGACCCGCGGGTCCTGGTGATCAAGCTGGCCGACCGCCTGCACAACATGCGCACGATGCGCTACCTCAAGCGGGAGAAGCAGGAGAAGAAGGCCCGCGAGACGCTGGAGATCTACGCCCCGCTGGCGCACCGGCTGGGCATGAACACCATCAAGTGGGAGCTGGAGGACCTCGCCTTCGCGATCCTCTACCCCAAGATGTACGACGAGATCGTCCGGCTGGTCGCCGAGCGCGCCCCCAAGCGGGACGAGTACCTGGCGACCGTCATCGACCAGGTCCAGACGGACCTGCGCGGCGCCCGGATCACCGCCTCCGTCACCGGCCGGCCGAAGCACTACTACTCGGTCTACCAGAAGATGATCGTCCGGGGCCGGGACTTCGCCGAGATCTACGACCTGGTGGGCATCCGGGTCCTGGTCGACACCGTCCGCGACTGCTACGCGGCGCTGGGCACCATCCACGCGCGGTGGAACCCGGTGCCGGGGCGGTTCAAGGACTACATCGCGATGCCCAAGTTCAACATGTACCAGTCGCTGCACACGACGGTGATCGGCCCCGGCGGCAAGCCCGTCGAGCTCCAGATCCGCACCTTCGACATGCACCGGCGGGCCGAGTACGGCATCGCCGCGCACTGGAAGTACAAGCAGCGCGCGGTGGCCGGGGCGTCCAAGGTCCGCACCGACACCCCGACCCAGACCCGCAAGGACGACAAGGCCGGCGCCGTCAACGAGATGGCCTGGCTGCGGCAGCTGCTGGACTGGCAGAAGGAGACCGCCGACCCGGGCGAGTTCCTGGAGTCGCTCCGCTTCGACCTGGCCAGCAACGAGGTCTTCGTCTTCACCCCCAAGGGTGACGTGATAGCCCTGCCGGCCGGCGCGACCCCGGTCGACTTCGCCTTCGCGGTGCACACCGAGGTCGGCTACCGGACGATAGGCGCCCGGGTGAACGGGCGGCTGGTGCCGCTGGAGTCGACCCTGGAGAACGGCGACGCCGTCGAGGTGTTCACCTCCAAGGCGGAGAACGCCGGTCCGTCCCGGGACTGGCTGGGCTTCGTCAAGTCGCCGCGCGCCCGCAACAAGATCCGCGCCTGGTTCTCCAAGGAGCGCCGCGAGGAGGCGATCGAGCACGGCAAGGAGGCGATCGTCCGGGCGATGCGCAAGCAGGGCCTGCCGATCCAGCGGATCCTGACCGGCGACTCGCTGGTCACCCTGGCCCACGAGATGCGCTACCCCGACATCTCCTCGCTCTACGCCGCGATCGGCGAGGGCCACGTCGCCGCGCAGAACATCGTGCAGAAGCTGGTCCAGGCGCTCGGCGGCGAGGAGGGCGCGACCGAGGACCTGGCGGAGACCGCCACCCCGACGCACGACAACCGCCGTGCGGTGCGCCGCCGGGCCAAGGGCGACCCGGGCGTGATCGTCAAGGGCGTCGAGGACGTCTGGGTCAAGCTCTCCCGCTGCTGCACCCCGGTGCCGGGCGACCCGATCGTCGGCTTCGTGACCCGCGGCAACGGCGTCTCGGTGCACCGCGCCGACTGCGTCAACGTGGAGGCGCTGAGCCAGCAGCCGGAACGCATGATCGACGTCGAGTGGGCGGCCACCCAGTCCTCGGTCTTCCTGGTGGCCATCCAGGTCGAGGCGCTGGACCGCTCCCGGCTGCTCTCCGACGTCACCCGGGTGCTCTCCGACCAGCACGTCAACATCCTGTCGGCGGCGGTGCAGACCTCCCGCGACCGGGTGGCGATGAGCCGGTTCACCTTCGAGATGGGCGACCCGAAGCACCTCGGCCACGTGCTCAAGGCGGTGCGCGGCGTCGAGGGCGTGTACGACGTCTACCGCGTCACCTCCGCGCGGAAGTGACGACGGTCTGACGGCGCGTCCGTACGGCGAAGGCCCCCGGGGAGCTCCCCGGGGGCCTTCGCCGTACGGACGGTTCGGCGGGATCAGCCGCTGAACTCCTCCTGGCTCTTGTGCGCCTGCTCCAGCAGGGTCTGCACGCCGGCCAGCTCGGACTCGAGCTTGGCCGTCCGGGAGGCGTTGCCGGCCGCGCGGGCCTTGTCCAGGTCGGCCTGGATCTTGTCGGCCTTGGCCTGGAAGAGCCCGACCATGCCGGCCGCGCGGGCCTTGGCCTCGGGGTTGGAGCGCTTCCACTCGCTCTCCTCGGCCTCGCGGATGGCCCGCTCGACCGTGTTCAGCCGGCCGTCCAGCTTCGGACGGACCTCGCGCGGCACGTGCCCGATCGCCTCCCAGCGCTCGTTGACCTCGCGCAGCGCGGCCTTGGCGGCCTTCAGGTCGGTGATCGGCAGGATCGCCTCGGCCTCGGCGGCCAGCGCCTCCTTGAGCTTCTGGTTCTCCACCTGCTCGGCGTCGCGCTCGCTGAACACCGCGGAGCGGGCCTGGAAGAAGACGTCCTGCGCGCCGCGGAACCGCGCCCACAGCTCGTCCTCGATGTCCCGCTGGGCGCGGCCGGCGCCCTTCCACCGCGCCATCAGGTCGCGGTAGGCGGCCGCGGTGGTGCCCCAGTCCGTGGACGAGGACAGCGTCTCGGCCTCGGCGACCAGCGCCTCCTTGGTCTGCCGGGCCTTGTCGCGCTCGGCGTCCAGGGTGGCGAAGTGCGCCTTGCGGTGCTTGGAGAAGACCGAGCGGGCGTGCGAGAAGCGGTGCCACAGCTCGTCGTCGCTCTTGCGGTCCAGGCGGGGCAGGCCCTTCCAGGTGTCCACCAGGGCGCGCAGCCGGTCCCCGGCCTCCCGCCACTGGGTGGACTCGGCGAGCTGCTCGGCCTCGGTGACCAGGGCCTCCTTGGCCGCGCGGGCCTCGTCCTGCGCCTTGGCGCGGGCGGCCTTGCGCTCCTCGCGCCGACTCTCGATCTCGCCGGCGAGCGTGTCCAGCCGCTTGGCCAGGGCCTCCAGGTCACCGACCGCGTGCCCCTCGACCACCTGCGCGCGCAGGTGCTCCAGCGCGGTCTGGGCGTCCTTGGCGGCCAGGTCGGTGGTGCGCACCCGCTTCTCCAGCAGGCCGATCTCCACCTCGATGCCCTGGTACTTGCGCTCGAAGTAGGCGAGGGCCTCCTCGGGCGAGCCGGCCTGCCAGGAACCCACGACGCGTTCGCCGTCGGCCGTCCTGACGTAGACCGTGCCCTGCTCGTCCACACGGCCCCACGGGTCGCTGCTCATAGCGCGTCCTCCACATGACGTCGCGCCCACGCCGGGGCGGCGCGCGACCGTCGTCCACAGTTGATGTGCGGCGGACCGATGAGTCCGCCGTCCCCGTCCGCCCTGCCCTGCTGCCGAGGGTGACGGCTGGGCGGATCCGGGCACCCTATACAACGCCAACATAGGCGACCAGGCCCGGTGCTGTCCGCATCCGGGCCGGGCGATTTCGGCCCGGGGCCGGGCGAGCGCGCCGCGCGGGACGGCTGCCGACGGCCCCGGGATCGGTCAACCCTTCGACACCGTAACGGAGTTGAAGGTCACGTCGGCCATCGGGTGGCCGTCCGGGGAGCCCTCCAGGGTGCCGGCCGCGGCGATCTTCTGCACCACGTCCAGGCCGCCGGTGATCTTGCCGAAGGGGGTGTACTTCGGCGGCAGCTTGGTGTCCTTGTAGACCAGGAAGAACTGGCTGCCGTTCGTGCCGGGGCCGGAGTTGGCCATCGCCACGGTGCCCGCCGGGTAGGTCGCGCCGTCCAGGTTCTCGTCCGCGAACTTGTAGCCCGGGTCGCCGGTGCCGCCCGGGACGGTCGCGCTGGCGGTCGGGTCACCGCACTGCAGCACGAAGATGCCGTCGGTGGTGAGGCGGTGGCACTTGGTGTGGTCGAAGTACTGCTCGCCGGCCAGGAAGGAGAACGAGTTCACCGTGTGCGGGGCCTTGGCCGCGTCCAGCGCGATCGTCACCTTGCCGCAGTTGGTGTCCAGCGCCATCGTGTACGCCGAGCCCGGCTCGATCGACATGGCCGGCTCGGCCTGCCACTTCTTGCCGTTGGGGGCGCCCGGCGCCGGAGCGGCGCAGCCCTCGACCGGCTTGCGGGTCGGGGTCGTCGGCTCGGCGGCCTTGGTCGGCGCGGCCTGCGGGCTGTTCGCCGCGGACGCGCTCTTGTCCTTGTCGTCCGAGCTGAACGCGCCGGTGGCGATCAGGGTGCCACCGCCGGCCAGGACCACCACGGCCAGCGCGGCGCCCAGGATCGTGGTGCGACGCTTACGGGCGGCCTCGGCCTCGGCCCGGCGCTCCATCTGGCGATCGTACTTCTCGCGGGCGAGCTGCCGCCGCCGCTGTTCGCTGCTGACCACCGGCCGTGTCTCCTACGGATGTGCGGGGAAAGTGGAGGGGATTCCGGAGCGGATCATCGCATCCCTCGGCGGCCAAGTGTAGGGACCGGGCCCGTAAGGACGCGGTGAACCTGTCAGACGGCCGCGTCCGGGCGCCGATCTGGTTCGCAACCGGAGGCGCACCGCCGGTAGGCTGCCCTTACACCACTTGACTTCCATCCTCGTCGCCACCGACCGCATCACGAAGGACGCGCGTGTTCATCGCCGGATTCCCCGCTGGAGCCTGGGGCACCAACTGCTACCTGGTCGCTCCGGCGGCGGGCGAGGAGTGCGTCATCGTCGACCCCGGCCACCAGGCCGCCCGCGGCGTCGAGGAACTGGTCCGCGAGCACCGGCTCAAGCCCGTCGCCGTGCTGCTCACCCACGGCCACATCGACCACGTGGCCTCGGTGGTCCCGGTCTGCGGCGCCCGCGGCGTCCCGGCCTGGATCCACCCCGAGGACCGGTACATGATGGCCGACCCGGAGAAGGCGCTCGGCCGCTCCCTGGGCACCCAGCTGATGGGCGAGCTCACCGTCGGCGAGCCCGACGACGTGCGCGAACTCACCGACGGCAGCGTGCTGGAGCTGGCCGGCCTGCGACTGACCGTGGACCACGCCCCGGGCCATACCGGGGGGTCGGTGACCTTCCGGACGCCCGGTGCCGAGGACCTCCCCCCGGTGCTGTTCTCGGGCGACCTGCTGTTCGCCGGCTCCATCGGGCGTACCGACCTCCCGGGCGGGGATAGCGAGGCGATCATGACGTCGCTGGCCCGGGTGTGCCTGCCCCTCGACGACTCCACCGTGGTCCTCTCCGGCCACGGCGGTCAGACCACCATCGGCCGCGAGCGCGCCACCAACCCCTACCTCCGACAGGCAGCGGGGGCGGTCGGCGCCCCGGACTTCCCTCGACGAGGAATGTGACGGAAGAGAAGTTGAACACCTTCACCGCCCCCAAGGGCACCTACGACCTGCTGCCCCCCAGCTCCGCGACGTTCCTGGCGATCCGCGAGCGCATCGCCGCGCCCGCCCGCCGGGCCGGCTACGGCTACATCGAGACCCCGGTCTTCGAGGACGTGAAGCTGTTCTCCCGCGGTGTCGGCGAGTCCACCGACATCGTCAGCAAGGAGATGTACACCCTCACCACCAAGGGTGGCGACGAGCTCGCGCTGCGCCCGGAGGGCACCGCCTCGGTGCTGCGGGCCGCGCTCCAGGCGAACCTGCACAAGCAGGGCAACCTGCCGGTCAAGCTCTGGTACTCCGGCTCGTACTACCGCTACGAGCGCGCCCAGAAGGGCCGCTACCGCCAGTTCTCCCAGGTCGGCGCCGAGGCGATCGGCGCCGAGGACCCGGCGCTGGACGCCGAGCTGATCATCCTGGCCGACGACGCCTTCCGCGGGCTCGGCCTGCGGAACTACTCGCTGCTGCTCAACAGCCTCGGCGACAAGCAGTGCCGCCCGGTGTACCGCGCGGCGCTGATCGACTTCCTCTCCGGCCTCGACCTGGACGAGGAGACCCGCCGCCGCGCCGAGATCAACCCGCTGCGGGTGCTGGACGACAAGCGCGAGTCGGTGCAGGCCCAGCTCGCCGACGCCCCGATGCTCCGCGACTACCTGTGCGAGGAGTGCAAGGCGTACGACGAGAAGGTCCGCGAGCTGCTCACCGCCAACGGCGTCGCCTTCGTCGACGACCCGAAGCTGGTCCGCGGCCTGGACTACTACACCCGCACCACCTTCGAGTTCGTGCACAACGGCCTCGGCGCGCAGTCCGCGATCGGCGGCGGCGGCCGCTACGACGGCCTGTCCGAGATGATCGGCGGCCCGGCGCTGCCCTCCGTCGGCTGGGCGCTCGGCGTGGACCGCACCTACCTGGCCCTGGAGGCCGAGGGCGTCGCCCTCGATCTGCCGGCCGCCACCTCCGTGTACGCCGTCGCGCTCGGCGAGGAGGCCAAGAACACCCTGTTCGCCAAGGTGGTCGAGCTGCGCCGGGCCGGCGTCGCCACCGACCTCGCCTTCGGCGTCAAGAGCATCAAGAACGCCATGAAGTCCGCCGACCGGTCCGGCGCCCGCTTCGCCCTGATCGCCGGGGACCGGGACCTCGCCGAGGGCGTCGTCCAGCTCAAGGACATGAGCACCGGCGAGCAGAACCCCGTCGCCCTCGACGCACTCGTCACCACCCTGAAGGAGAAGCAGCTGTGATCCGCACGCACGACGCGGGCACGCTCCGCCCGGAGCACGCAGACACCACCGTCACCCTGGCCGGCTGGGTCGCCCGCCGCCGCGACCACGGCGGCGTGGCCTTCATCGACCTGCGCGACGCCTCCGGCACCGTGCAGATCGTGGTCCGCGACCTCGACTCGGTGCACGGCCTGCGCGCCGAGTACTGCGTCAAGGTCGTCGGCGACGTCCGCGTCCGCCCCGAGGGCAACGAGAACCCGGACATCCCGACCGGTGCCGTCGAGGTCGTGGTCAGCGCGATCGAGGTGCTCTCCGAGGCCGCCCCGCTGCCCTTCCCGGTCGCCGAGTACGAGCCGGGCACGGTCAACGAGGAGGTCCGGCTGCGCTACCGCTACCTGGACCTGCGCCGTGAGGGCCCGGCCAAGGGCCTGCGCCTGCGCTCCAAGGTCAACAACATCATCCGCCGGGTGATGGAGGAGAACGACTACCTCGACATCGAGACGCCGTACCTCACCCGCTCCACCCCCGAGGGCGCCCGCGACTTCCTCGTCCCGGTCCGCCTGCAGCCCGGCCACTGGTACGCGCTGCCGCAGTCGCCCCAGCTGTTCAAGCAGCTGCTGATGGTGGCCGGCATGGAGCGCTACTACCAGATCGCCCGCTGCTTCCGCGACGAGGACTTCCGCGCCGACCGGCAGCCGGAGTTCACCCAGCTGGACATCGAGGCCTCCTTCGTCGACCAGGAGGACATCCTGGCCCTCGGCGAGAAGATCGTCGGCTCGATCTGGCGCGACGTGCACGGCTACGAGATCCCGAACCCGCTGCCCCGGATGACCTACGCGGACGCCATGGGCCGCTACGGCTCCGACAAGCCGGACGTCCGCTTCGGCCAGGAACTCACCGACCTCACCGAGTACTTCAAGGGCACCGAGTTCCGCGTCTTCCAGGCCCCGTACGTCGGCGCGGTGGTCATGCCCGGCGGTGCCTCGCAGCCGCGCAAGCAGCTGGACGCCTGGCAGGACTGGGCCAAGGCGCGCGGCGCCAAGGGCCTCGCCTACGTGCTCATCGACGCCGAGACGGGCGAGCTGCGCGGCCCGGTCGCCAAGAACCTCTCCGCCGAGCACCTGGCCGGCCTGGCCGCCGCCGCCGGCGCCAAGAACGGCGACGCGGTCTTCTTCGCGGCCGGCAAGGAGCGCGCCTCGCAGGAGCTGCTCGGCGCCGCCCGTCTGGAGATCGGCAAGCGCTGCGAGCTGATCGACGAGTCCCAGTGGGCCTTCCTCTGGGTCGTCGACTTCCCGATGTTCGAGCCGATCGAGGACGACAAGGGCCAGTTCCAGGGCTGGCACGCGGTGCACCACCCGTTCACCGCCCCGACCGCGGAGTCGCTGGACACCTTCGACACCGACCCCGGCTCGGCGCTGTCCAACGCGTACGACCTGGTCCTCAACGGCTCGGAGCTGGGCGGCGGTTCGATCCGTATCCACCAGCGCGACGTGCAGAAGCGGGCGTTCGACGCGATCGGCCTCTCCGAGGAGGAGGCGGCCTCGCAGTTCGGCTTCCTGCTGGACGCCTTCAACTACGGCCCGCCGCCGCACGGTGGCGTCGCCTTCGGCCTGGACCGGATCGTCACCCTGCTCGGCGGGTACGACACCATCCGCGACGTCATCGCCTTCCCGAAGACGTCCACCGGTGGCGACCCGCTGACCGGTGCGCCGACCCCGATCACCCCGGCGCAGCGCCGCGAGGCCGGCGTGGACGCCCAGCCCAAGGTCCGCGAGGACGCCAAGGCCGAGGCTCAGCCCAAGTCCTGACGAAGCGTCACATCCGCTAACCTGCAACGGCCCCGGACGGTCCACCCACCGTCCGGGGCCGGTCCACAACGGTGTGCGACACAGGGAGGGTTGACTCATGCGGGTCGCAACGAGAATCGAATGTCCGGAGGACGCCCCGGCGACCAGACGCGTCCACATGGCCGCGTTCCCCGGGCCGGACGAGGCGGACCTGGTGGACGCGCTGCGGCGCGATCCCGCCTGGCTGCCCGGGCTGTCCGTGGTCGCGGTCGACGCGACCGGGCTGGTCGTCGGGCACGCGCTGCTGACCCGGCTGCGGGTCGGGGACGGCCAGGCGCTGGCGCTCGCGCCGGTCGCGGTGGCGCCCGAGTGGCAGCGCCGGGGCGTCGGCGAGCTCGTCGTCCGGGCCGCGCTGGCGGCGGCCGAGGACGCGGGGGAGAAGCTCGTGGTCGTCCTCGGCGATCCGGAGTACTACGGCCGGTTCGGCTTCACGCCGGCCGGGGGCCACGAGGTCGTCGGCCCGTTCGAGGTGCCGGAGCCCTACTTCCAGGCGCTGCCGCTGGCGTCGTACGACGGCGGCCCGCGCGGGCTCTGCCGCTACCCCGAGCCCTTCGTCTCCGTTTAGGGCGTGCCCTGCCCGCTGGGCCCGCTGCCGTGACCTCCCGGCCGGGCCCGCCCGTCCCGACGCGTTCCGGGCTCCCCGTCCCTGTCCGGTCCGCCGCACCGACCTGCGAATCCGCGGCCCTGGGCCTACGGTGAGTGTGCATCAGCAGCAGTCGGACGGAGGACCAGAGGGTGGCCGAGGAGCAGCGGACCGCGAAGCCGGGGCGACTGGCGAAGAAGCCGTACGAGCGGGAGCTGCTGCGGCTGCAGCAGGAGCTGGTGAAGCTCCAGGAGTGGGTGCGGGTCGAGGGCGCCCGGGTGGTGGTGGTCTTCGAGGGACGTGACGCCGCGGGCAAGGGCGGAGCGATCAAGCGGGTGACGGAGTACCTGAACCCGCGCATCGCCCGGGTCGCGGCGCTGCCCACGCCGACCGAGCGGCAGAAGACCCAGTGGTACTTCCAGCGGTACGTCGAGCACCTGCCGGCGGCCGGGGAGATCGTGCTGTTCGACCGCAGCTGGTACAACCGGGCCGGCGTCGAGCGGGTGATGGGCTTCTGCACCGACGAGGAGTACTGGCAGTTCCTGCACCAGTGCCCGACCTTCGAGCGGATGCTGATCGAGGCGGGCATCGTGCTGCGCAAGTACTGGTTCTCGGTGAGCGACACCGAGCAGGAACGGCGCTTCCGGGACCGGCTGGAATCCCCGATGAAGCGCTGGAAGCTCTCCCCGATGGACGTCGAGTCGATCACCCGCTGGGAGGACTACTCGCGGGCCAAGGACGAGATGTTCATCCACACCGACATCCCCGAGTCGCCCTGGCACGTGGTGGAGAGCGACGACAAGCGCCGGGCCCGGATCAACATGATCGCCCACCTGCTCTCCACCGTGGAGTACCACGAGATCAAGGCGCGGCAGATCGAGCTGCCGCCCCGGCCGGCCTCGCGCGGCTACCAGCGGCCACCGCGCGACCTGCAGAAGTACGTCCCGGACCACGCCGCCAAGCTCGACTAGCGGGTGCCCCCGGGCCGTCGCCCGAACGGACCCGTGGCGTTGCCGGTGCCCGGGCCGGGCCGTGCGATGGACGTGGCCACACCCGGCGCGGGCGTCCGACGCGCGGCGCCCGCCGGACGTCAGGAGACCCGCCCATGTTCGTGCGCACCGGCTACTTCACCGGCGACCCGGCCCGCCTCGGCAGAGCCCTCGACGGGCTGAGCGCCGAAGCCGTCGGCCTGCTCTCCGCCGAGCCCGGCTACCGGGGCTTCGGGCTCTTCGCCAACCGCGAGCTGGGGATCATCACGATGGGCTCCTGGTGGGAGAGCGCCCAGGCCGAACGGGACAGCGACGCCAAGCTGGGCGGGCGGCGCGCCGAGCTGGTGGCGCCCTTCGCCGGGACGGTGGCCGTCGACGTCTGGGAGGCCGCGGCGTTCGCGCCGCCCCGGGAGGGCGGGCCGGGCGCCGGCTTCCGGCTGGTCCGGGCCGAGTTCGACCCCGCCGCGGCCGACCGGCTGGTCGGGATCTTCCGGGAGCAGGCCCTGCCCGCCCTGGAGCGGATGGACGGCTTCGTCGGCGGCGCCCTGCTGATCCAGCGGGACCGGGGGCGGGGCTCGGTGGGCGCGATCTTCAGCGACCGGGCCGCACTGGCGGCCTCCCGCGGTCCGCAGGCCGAGGCGCGGGCCAAGGTGACCGCCGCGGCGGGCGTGACGGTGCGCTCCGTGGAGGAGTTCGAGGTGGTCGTCCTGGACCGCCGCCCGCCGCAGGGCTGAGCCCTGTCACCGCCCTCGCATAGGCTTCCGGTGTGGACGAACCGGACCTCTTCACCGCCGCCGCCGAGGAACGCCAGGCCAAGGAGCCCGGCCGGGCGCCCCTGGCCGTACGGATGCGCCCGCGCACCCTGGACGAGGTGGCCGGGCAGCGGCAGCTGCTGAAGCCCGGCTCGCCCCTGCGACGGCTGGTCACGGGCTCGCGGGGGCCGGCCGCCACCAGCTCGGTGATCCTCTGGGGGCCGCCCGGCACCGGCAAGACCACCCTGGCGCACGTGATCAGCCAGGCCGTCGAGGGGCGCTTCGTCGAGCTGTCCGCGATCACCGCCGGGGTCAAGGAGGTCCGGGCGGTGATCGACGGCGCCCGGCGGGCGGTCGGGATGTCCGGCCGGGAGACGGTGCTCTTCCTCGACGAGATCCACCGCTTCTCCAAGGCCCAGCAGGACTCGCTGCTGCCGGCCGTGGAGAACCGCTGGGTCACCCTGATCGCGGCGACCACCGAGAACCCGTACTTCTCGGTGATCTCCCCGCTGCTGTCCCGCTCGCTGCTGCTCACCCTGGAGTCGCTGACCGACGAGGACGTCCGGGCGCTGCTGCGCCGGGCGGTGGCCGACGAGCGCGGCCTGGAGGGCGCGCTGGAGCTGACCGGGGAGGCCGAGGACCACCTGGTGCGGCTGGCCGGCGGCGACGCCCGGCGGGCGCTCACCACGCTGGAGGCGGCGGCCGGGGCGGCGCTGGAGAAGGGCGAGCCGGCCATCACGCTGGCCACCACCGAGACGGCCGTCAACCAGGCGGCGGTGCGCTACGACAAGGACGGCGACCAGCACTACGACGTGGCGAGCGCGCTGATCAAGTCGATCCGCGGCAGCGACGTGGACGCCACCCTGCACTACCTGGCCCGGATGATCGAGGCGGGGGAGGACCCGCGGTTCATCGCCCGACGGCTGATGATCTCGGCCAGCGAGGACGTCGGCCTGGCGGACCCGACGGCGCTGCAGACGGCGGTGGCGGCCGCGCAGGCGGTGGCGCTGATCGGCTTCCCGGAGGCGCGGATCATCCTCTCCCAGGCGGCGATCGCGCTGGCCCTGGCGCCCAAGTCCAACGCGGCCTACCTGGCGATCGACGCGGCGCTGGCGGACGTCCGGCAGGGCCTGGCGGGCGCGGTGCCGGCCCATCTGCGGGACGCGCACTACGGCGGCGCGGGCAAGCTCGGCCACGGCAAGGGCTACCAGTACCCGCACGACCTGCCGGAGGGCATCGCCGCCCAGCAGTACGCGCCGGACGCGGTGCACGGCCGGGAGTACTACCAGCCGACCAGGCGCGGCGGCGAGGCCCGGTATGCGGACGTCGTGGACTGGACCCGGGGGCGGCTGCGCGGGGAGCGGCGGAGCGAGAAGCGGGCGGAGAAGAAGGCGGAGACGGCGGAGAAGGCGGCCGAGCGGAGCCCCGGGGAAAAGGGCGAGTGATCGGCGGCTATACTCGATCGGAGTGCCATGTCCCGGGACGGCGGCGGGGGAGACCCCACCGACCGGCCGCACCAGCGGGACACCGGCCGTAGGCCCCTTCCGAGGGGCCCGCACCAGGAGCGTCGCGCACCGTTTCGGTGTCGCGTGCAGCCCGCCAGCCTCGGTTCGGTGGGCCACACGTGTGACAAGCACTCTCGTGCCCGGCTCCGGAGAGCGGCTGATCCCATCGCGCAGGCGGCGGGGTTTTCTCCGGGTCGCGACGTGCGACCTCCGTCAACACCTGGTGAAAGCCGTATTCGTAAGCAAGGAAGGTTTGGTTCATGGCGAACCAGAAGCGTCCCAAGGTCAAGATCGCGCGTGCGCTCGGCGTGCCGCTGACCCCGAAGTCCGTCAAGTACTTCGAGGCCCGCCCGTACCCGCCCGGCCAGCACGGCCGTGGTCGCAAGCAGAACTCGGACTACAAGGTCCGTCTGCTCGAGAAGCAGCGTCTGCGCGCTCAGTACGACCTGAGCGAGAAGCAGATGGCGCGCGCGTTCGACCGCGCGAAGAAGGCCGAGGGCAAGACCGGTGAGGCGCTCGTCGCCGAGCTGGAGACCCGTCTGGACTCCCTGGTCCTGCGTTCGGGCATCGCCCGCACCATCTACCAGGCCCGCCAGATGGTCGTCCACGGCCACATCGAGGTCAACGGTGGCAAGGTCAACAAGCCGTCGTACCAGATGAAGCCGGGCTTCGTGGTGACCGTCCGCGAGCGCAGCAAGGAGAAGGTCCCCTTCCAGGTCGCCCGTGAGGGTGGCTACGCGGGTGAGGGCCAGACCCCGAAGTACCTCGAGGTCAACCTGAAGGCCCTGGCCTTCCGCCTGGACCGTGCGCCGCAGCGCAAGGAGGTCCCGGTGATCTGTGACGAGCAGCTGGTCGTCGAGTACTACTCGCGCTGACCCGCGTCCGCTCTTCGCGAGACCGCGAACGAGCCCCCGTCGCCTTTCGAGGCGGCGGGGGCTCGTCCGTTTCTCCGGCCGTTCCGGTCCGGGCGGAGCTCAGAGGTTCTCGCCGGTCATCGCGGCGGCCAGCCGCAGGTGCGGCCGGGCCTCCTCGGCGCGGCCCTGGCGCTCCAGGGTGCGGCCGAGCATCAGCCGGGCGTAGTCCTCGGCCGGGTCGGCCTCCAGGATCCGGTTCAACTCGGCCTCGGCGCGGCGGAGTTGGGCGGAGTGGAAGTAGCTGCGGGCGAGCATCAGCCGGACGGAGAGGTTGGCCGGCTCCTCGGCCAGCACGCCTTCGAGCAGGCGGGCGGCATCGGTGTACGCCTTGGAGTCGAAGTAGAACATCGCCATGCGGTACTCGTCGGCGGTGTTGTGGACGGCCATGGTGCTCCTTCCGGGTGGATCCTTGCCTCCTCAAGCAACGGGCAAGTTTCAACTATTCCGGGGCACCCGCTCCGGTCCGCCTCAGCTGTGGCGGACCGCCGCGGCCGCCGGTGCGGGCGGCGCCGGACAGGGCCCCGGGCCCGGCTCCGGGTCCTCCGCCGAGCCCCCGCCGTCGAGCGCCCGGCAGACCGCCGCGTCCACGTCCAGCCGGGCGCCGGCCTCGTAGCACTCCTCGTACTCCCGCTCGCCGAGCCCGGCCCGGGCCCGCTCGGCGCACTGCTGGTGGGTGCCGAAGAAGCTCCGCGAGCCCAGGAACGGGGTGCCGACCGTGCGCCAGATCCGGTGCGCGGCGCCCTGCAGCACCCGGGCCTCGCGCAGGTTGCCCGGCTCGCCCGGGCCGCTCGGCTCGGTCTCCAGCAGTGCCAGCAGGTCGATGCCCAGCACGATGCCGAGCAGGTCGTGGAAGAGGTGGTTCAGCCGGACGCACTCCCGGGCCAGCACCCGGGCCGGCTGGACGGCGCCGTCCAGCCAGTGCGAGTAGGCCGTCGCGTACAGCACGTACGCGTACGCCCACTGCTCGCCGTGCTCCTCGCACAGCTCGCGGGCCTGGCCGAACCAGAGCTCGCCGCTGTCCAGGTCGCCCTGGAACAGGTAGGCCAGGCCCAGTTCGAGCATGGCCATCACCACGTTGCTGTTGAGCTCGCCGATGGTCCGGTAGTGCCAGAGCGCCTCCTCGAACAGCTCGGCGGCACGCTCCGGGTCGTCGCCGATCAGGGCGACGCAGCCCTGGCGGTGGACGGCGTAGGCGAGGGCCCGGTCGTCGCCGGTGTCCAGGGCCTGGCGGCGGCACTCCTCCAGGGCCGGCCGGGCGGCCCCCAGGTCCCCCTGGAGGGTGGCCATGTAGCCGGTCACCCAGAGCGCCTTGGCGCGGGCCTCGGTCGGTTCGCGGTCCAGGGCGAGCGCGCGGTCCAGCCAGTGCCGGCCCTCGCCGAGGTGGCCGCAGCCGACCCAGTAGAACCAGAGGGTGCCGGCCAGCAGCAGGGCGATCTGCTCCTCGCCCGGCTCGGCGAGGCAGAACTCCAGGGCCGCGCGCAGGTTGGTGTGGGCCAGTTCGGTGCGCTCGGCGGTCTCGGCCTGCCGGGGGCCGAACCACTCGACCTCGCCCCAGGTGGCGACGCCCAGGTACCAGTCCCGGTGGCGGCGCAGCAGCCGCTGCTCCTCGCCGGCGGCGCGCAGCCAGTGGCCGCCGTACTCGCGCAGGGTGTCCAGCAGCCGGAAGCGGACGCCGAAGGCGCTGTCCTCGCGCAGCACCACGGACTTGGCGACCAGCTCGTCCAGCAGGTCCAGCACGTCCTCGGACTCGATGCCGCCGCCGGCGCAGACGTACTCGGCGGCCTCCAGGTCGAAGCTGCCGGCGAAGACCGACAGGCGGGCCCAGAGTAAACGTTCCTGCACCGTGCAGAGCTCATGACTCCAGCCGATCGTCGTCCGCAGCGTCTGGTGCCGCGGCAGGGCCGTCCGGGACCCGCCGGTGAGCAGCCGGAAGCGGTCGTCCAGCCGGGCGGTGATCTGCTCCACCGACAGCGCCCGCAGCCGTCCGGCGGCCAGCTCCACGGCCAGCGGGATGCCGTCCAGCCGGCGGCAGAGCAGGCCGACCGCCTCCGCGTTGGCCTCCGTCACCTCGAAGGACGGCAGCACCGCCCGGGCCCGGTCGGCGAACAGCCGCACCGCGTCCGGCAGCGCGCCTGCGGGCACCGGACCGTCCGGCGCCGGATCGACCGGCAGCGGCGCCAGGGTCAGCAGGTGCTCGCCCGAGGCCCGCAGGGCGGCGCGGCTGGTGGCCAGCAGCCGCAGGCCGGGCAGCGCCCGCAGCAGCGCGTCGGCCAGCTCGGCGCAGGCCTCCACCAGGTGCTCGCAGCCGTCCAGCACCAGCAGCAGGCGCCGGCCGGCCAGCCGCTCGGTCAGGACGTCCAGCGGCGGACGGGCGGTGCCGTCGGTCAGCCGCAGGGCCTCCAGCAGGGCGTGGCCGAGCAGCAGCGGGTCCTGCACCGGGGCCACGTCCACCAGCCAGGTGCCGTCCGGGAACCCCTCGCCCGCCCGGGCCGCCGCGCGCAGCGCCAGCCGGCTCTTGCCCACCCCGCCCGGGCCGGTCACCGTCACCAGCCGGGCGGCGGCCAGCAGCTCCGCCAGCGCGGCCAGTTCCCGCTGCCGCCCGACGAAGCCCGTCACCTCGGCCGGCAGCCGGCCGTGCTCCGGTTCGGGTGGGTCCGCCTCGGGCTCCCCGGGCTGTGCTGTCCAGTCGCCGGCCAAGCGCTGCTCCCGCCGTTCCAGGCCGGACCGTCGCGGTCCGGACGTGCTCGGGCCGTACGCGCGACGGCCTGCCTGGCAGAACGAGGTGACCGGCCGGTAGGTTACGCCCGCGGTTCGCACACCCGGTCGGATCGCCCGCGCCGACGACCCGGTCCGGAAACGGCGCGTGGGCGCGATAGGGTTCCGTCTGGAGAACTGCAAGGTGAGGGAGCGCGCAAAGGTGTCCGTGGGAGAGCTGGCCGGATTGCTCGTCGCCGTGTTCTGGGCGGTCCTGGTCACCCTGCTCGCCGTCGTGCTGGTCCGCCTCTCCCGGGTGCTGAAGGAAGCCACCGTCCTGGTCTCCGCGGTCACCGAACAGGCCGTGCCGCTGCTGGCCGACGCGGGCACCGCGGTGCGCAGCGCCAACGAGCAGCTGGAGCGGGTGGACGAGATCACCGCCAACGTGCAGGACGCCGCCGCCAACGCCAACGCGCTCTCCTCCACCGTGGCCGCCACCCTGGGCGGACCGCTGGTGAAGGTCGCGGCCTTCAGCTACGGCGTCCGCAAGGCCGTCGCCAAGCAGCAGGGCGGCCTGCCGTCCGTACCGCTGCAGACCGGCGAGCGCGAGGAACTGGCCCGGCTGATCCGGGCCGAGGTGCGCGCCGCGACCGCGCCCAGGGGCGGTTTCCTCTCCAGGGTCCGGCGAGCGGTGAGGGGCTGACGGGCATGGCACGCATCTTCTGGATGGCGGTCGGTGCCGGCGCCGCCGTGTGGGCCATGAACAAGGCCAACGGCGCCGTGCAGAAGCTCACCCCGGACAGCCTCTCCGGCACCGCCGCGCGCGGTGCGCTGCACCTGGGCGACCTCGCCAAGCAGTTCGCCCAGGACGTGAAGGCCGGCATGGCCGAGCGCGAGGAGCAGCTCAAGGACGACCTCGGGCTGCACGGCACCGCCGTGGTGGAGCCGCGGCAGCGCCGGGTGCTCAGGGGAGAGCCCCAGTACCGAGCTATCTCGGCGGCGCCCGGCAGCCCGGCCGCCGCCCTGCCCCCCGCCCGCAGTGCCCGCACCACCCCCAGGACCACTGAAGAAACGCCCCGCCGCGCCCTGCCGCAGCGGGGCGGCACCCCGAACCGGAAGGACCAATAATGGAGTCGGCTGAGATCCGCCGCCGCTGGCTGCGCTTCTTCGAGGAGCGCGGCCACACCGTCGTTCCGTCGGCGTCCCTGGTCGCCGACGACCCCACCCTGCTGCTCGTCAACGCCGGCATGGTGCCGTTCAAGCCCTACTTCCTGGGCGAGGTCAAGCCGCAGTTCTCGCGCGCCACCAGCGTCCAGAAGTGCGTGCGCACCCTGGACATCGAGGAGGTCGGGAAGACCACCCGGCACGGCTCCTTCTTCCAGATGTGCGGCAACTTCTCCTTCGGCGACTACTTCAAGGAAGGAGCCATCAAGTTCGCGTGGGAGCTGCTCACCACGCCCGTCGCGGACGGTGGCTACGGCCTGGAGAAGGAGAAGCTCTGGATCACCGTCTACAAGGACGACGACGAGGCCGAGCTGATCTGGCGTGACGTCATCGGCGTCCCCTCCGAGCGCATCCAGCGCCTCGGCATGAAGGACAACTTCTGGTCGATGGGCGTCCCCGGCCCGTGCGGCCCGTGCTCGGAGATCAACTACGACCGCGGCCCCGCGTACGGCGAGGAGGGCGGCCCGGCCGTCAACGGCGAGCGCTACCTGGAGATCTGGAACCTGGTCTTCATGCAGTACGAGCGCGGCCACGGCGACGGGAAGGACGGCTTCGAGATCCTCGGCGACCTGCCGAGCAAGAACATCGACACCGGCCTCGGCCTGGAGCGCCTCGCCGCCATCCTGCAGGGCGTCGACAACCTCTTCGAGATCGACACCAGCCGGATGATCCTCGACCGCGCCGCCGAGCTCACCGGCCACACCTACGGTGCCGACCACAAGGCGGACGTCTCGCTGCGCGTGGTCACCGACCACATCCGCACCGCGCTGATGCTGATCGGCGACGGCGTCACCCCCGGCAACGAGGGCCGCGGCTACGTGCTGCGCCGCATCCTGCGCCGCGCCATCCGCAACATGCGCCTGCTGGGCGCGACCGGAGTGGTGGCCAAGGACCTCACGGACATCGCGATCAAGGCGATGGCGCCGCAGTACCCGGAGCTGGAGACCGAGCGCAAGCGCATCGAGACGGTCGTCGCCGGCGAGGAGGCGGCCTTCCTGCAGACCCTGAAGGCCGGCACCAGCCTGCTGGACACCGCGGTCACCGAGACCAAGCAGGCCGGCGGCGCGGTGCTCTCCGGCGAGCAGGCGTTCAAGCTGCACGACACCTACGGCTTCCCGATCGACCTCACCCTGGAGATGGCCGAGGAGCAGGGCCTCCAGGTCGACGAGGCCGGCTTCCGCCGCCTGATGCAGGAGCAGCGGGACCGGGCCAAGGCGGACGCCAAGGCCAAGAAGATGGGCCACGCCGACGTCGCCGCGTACCGCGAGGTCGCCGACAAGTCCGGCGCGAGCGTCTTCACCGGCTACAACCTGACCGAGGGTGAGGCCACCGTCGTCGGCCTGCTGGTGGACGGCGTCCCGTCGCCGGCCGCCTCCGAGGGCGACGAGGTCGAGCTCATCCTCGACCGCACCCCGTTCTACGCCGAGGGCGGCGGCCAGCTCGCCGACCACGGCCGGATCCGGCTGGAGTCCGGCGCGGTGGTGGAGATCCGCGACGTGCAGCAGCCCGTCCCGGGCGTCATCGTGCACTCGGGCGGCGTGCTGTTCGGCGAGGTCGTGCTGGGCGCCGCGGCGTACGCCACGATCGACACCGAGCGCCGCCGGGCGATCGCCCGCGCCCACTCGGCCACCCACCTGACCCACCAGGCGCTGCGCGACGCGCTCGGCCCGACGGCCGCCCAGGCCGGCTCCGAGAACGCCCCCGGCCGTTTCCGTTTCGACTTCGGCTCGCCCGCCGCCGTCCCGGGCAGTGTGCTGGTCGACGTCGAGCAGAAGATCAACGACGTGCTGGGCCGCGAGCTCGACGTCACCGCCGAGGTCATGACGATGGACCAGGCCCGCAAGGCCGGCGCCATCGCGATGTTCGGTGAGAAGTACGGCGACGAGGTCCGGGTCGTCACCATCGGCGACTTCTCCAAGGAGCTGTGCGGTGGCACCCACGTCGGCAACACCGCCCAGCTGGGCCTGGTGAAGCTGCTCGGCGAGTCCTCGATCGGCTCCGGCGTGCGCCGGGTGGAGGCGCTGGTCGGCGTCGACGCGTACAAGTTCCTGGCCCGTGAGCACACCGTGGTCGCCCAGCTCACCGAGCTGGTCAAGGGCCGCCCGGAGGAGCTGCCGGAGAAGATCTCGGGCATGCTCGCCAAGCTCAAGGACGCCGAGAAGGAGATCGAGCGCTTCCGCGCCGAGAAGGTGCTGGCCGCCGCGGCGGGCCTGGCCGACTCGGCCGAGGACGTGCACGGCATCGCCGTGGTCGCCGCCCAGGTCGCCGACGGCGTGGGCGCCGACGAGCTGCGCAAGCTGGTCCTGGACGTGCGCGGCCGGCTGGGCTCGCGTCCGGCCGTGGTCGCCGCGTTCACGGTGGCCAACGACCGTCCGCTGACCGTGATCGCCACCAACGAGGACGCCCGCGGCCGCGGCATCAAGGCCGGCGAGCTGGTCCGGACCGCCGCCAAGACCCTCGGCGGCGGCGGTGGCGGCAAGGACGACGTCGCCCAGGGCGGCGGCTCCAACGCGGCCGCGGTCGGCGAGGCCATCGCCGCGGTGCGCGGCCTGGTCGCGGAGCGCGCCAGCTGATGGAGCCCGTCCAGGAGGAGCGCCCCTTCCGGCGTGGGCGGCGGATCGCCGTCGACGTCGGTGACGCCCGGATCGGGGTCGCGTCCTGCGACCCCGACGGGGTGCTCGCCACGCCCGTGGAGACCGTGCCGGCGGGGGTGAAGTCGCAGGCCAGGATCGCCGCCATCGTCGAGGAGTACGACGCGGTGGAGGTGATCGTCGGGCTGCCCCGCTCGCTGAGCGGCAAGGAGGGCCCGGCGGCGGAGAAGGTCCGCGCGTACGCGGTGCGGCTGGCCAACCGGCTCTACCCGGTGCCGGTGCGGCTGGTGGACGAGCGGATGTCGACCGTCACCGCGACCCACGGGCTGCGCGCCTCCGGGGTCAAGGCGAAGAAGGGCCGCTCGGTGGTCGACCAGGCCGCCGCGGTGGTGATCCTGCAGACCGCCCTTGAGTCCGAACGGGTGAGCGGACGCCCGCCCGGTGAGAGCGTCGAGGCGGTCGGCTGAGCAGCCTGATCTAACGTCCCGTTGAGGGGTCCGTGCGGACGCGTCCGCACGGACCCCTCTTTCGTTCGTTTCCGATGTCGTCGTGGATCGATGGAGATCGATCCGGACCGATCTGGGACCGCCGAGGGGACGCGCGCCATGACCGACCAGGACTTCCACCCGGGGCTCACCCCCGGACACCTGGGTGCGCCGGTACTGGAGCCGGAGGGCCGCCCGCCGTCCGCGCCCCGTCCGCGCTTCGATGCGCCGGATCCGCACCGACGGCGTAACGGGCTGGCCTGCGGGCTCACCGCGCTCGCCCTGATCGCGGTGTTCGGCGGGATCGGACTGACCGGGTACACCTGGTTCCAGGCGCAGCGCCGGCCGCCGGCCGCCGCCGACTTCGGCGGGCAGGGCACCGGCAGCGTCCAGGTCTCGGTGCCGGAGGGCGCGGGCCTGTCCCAGATCGCGTCCGCGCTGGTCCGCAACGGCGTGGTGGCCAGCTCGCTCGCCTTCACCCGGGCCGCGAAGGGCAGCGCGGCCGCGGCCGGGCGGATCCAGCCCGGGACGTACACGCTGAAGCAGAAGATGTCGGCGGTGGCGGCGCTCGCCGTCCTGATCGACCCGGCCAACGCCAACGGCCTGACCATCCCCGAGGGCTGGCGCGGCTACCAGATCTACGCGGCCGTCGACAAGAAGCTCGGCCTCCCGGACGGCACCACCCAGCGCGCCGCCCAGGAGCAGGGCGCCGAGCTGGGCCTGCCCGACTTCACCAACGGCAGCCCCGAGGGCTACCTGTTCCCGGCGACGTACAGCGTCACCGACGGGACCACCGCGATCGACCTGCTGAAACAGATGGTGGAGCGGGCCGGCAAGGAGTACAGCCGGGACGACGCCGGCGTCGTCGCCCAGAACCTCGGGCAGAGCGTGTACGGGCTGGTCACCGTGGCCAGCATGGTCCAGGGCGAGGCCGACAACACCGAGGACATGGGCAAGGTGGCCCGGGTCATCTACAACCGGCTGGCCAAGGGCATGCCGCTGCAGCTGGACTCCACGATCAACTACGCGCTCGGCCGGTCGACCCTGAACACCAGCGTCACCGAGACCAGGCTGGACTCCCCGTACAACACCTACCTGCACCCCGGGCTGCCGCCGACCCCGATCTCCAACCCGGGGCGGCAGGCGATCATGGCGGCGCTGGACCCGACGCCGGGGGACTGGCTGTACTTCGTCACCGTGAAGCCCGGGGACACCCGGTTCACCGACAGCTTCGACGTGCAGCAGCGCAACGTCGCGGAGTTCAACGCCAACCGGGCGGCGGCGAAGCCGAGCGCCCCGGCCTCGGCGCCCGCGTCGGCTGCCGCGTCCGTGCCCGGAGCTTCTGTACCCGCGCCCGGAACGGCGCCCGGGGCTCCCTCCGGCGCGGGTGCGGCGACCCCGTAGTGATCTTGTGTCCCCTCCGTGAGGTCGCCCGCTGACGGCACGTTCGCCCGGCCGGGGGTAAGGCTGCGGTACGGTAACGTCTCTCCCCAGGCGCTGCGCTAGCACGCCGGTTCGAGAATCAGCCGGGACGGATCCGTCCCGGACGGCCGGTCCGATCCGCCGGCCGTCACGTCGGTTAAGGGGATCAATGACCGATCTGGGTGGGGGCTACGCCCCCCAGGGCGAGCCGTGGCACCCCGGTGATCCCGGGTACGACGGCCGGCAGCCGGTCCCCGGCCAGCAGGACGGCCAGTGGCAGCAGCAGTACCCGCAGCAGGAGCACCAGGGCCAGCACGGACAGCACGGCCAGCAGGTCCAACAGCCGTACGGGGACGCGCAGCAGGGGTATCCGCAGCAGCAGATGCAGCAGGGCTACCCGCAGCAGCCCGGCATGCAGCAGCAGGCGTTCCAGCAGCAGGGGTACCAGCAGCAGGGGTACCCGGGCGGTCAGCAGGGCTTCGTCCCGCAGGGCCACGCGCAGCAGGGGTATCCGCAGCAGCAGATGCAGCAGGGCTACCCGCAGCAGCAGATGCCGGAGCAGGCGTTCCAGCAGCAGGGTTACCAGCAGCAGGGGTACCCGGGCGGTCAGCAGGGCGGCATGCCGCAGCCCGGCATGCAGCAGCAGCCGGGGATGCCGCAGCAGCCCGGAGTGCAGCAGCAGCCGGGTATGCAGCAGCAGCCGGGTATGCAGCAGCAGGCCGTGCCGCAGCAACAGCAGCAGGCCCGGCCGCAGGCGGCCCCGGCGCCCGCGCCCGCTTCGGGCCCCGGTCCGGACGGCATCGACTGGGAGGCCGAGGCCGCCGCGCTGGAGTCCGGCGCCGACCCGGTCGGCGGTGCGCACGACGGCGCGACGGACGAGTGGGACGGCCACCAGGACGGCCACCACGAGGACGGCGGGTACCTGGAGCAGGAGGCCGAGCACCAGGAGTCCGGCTTCCTCGGTGAGCAGGACGACTCCCGCGAGGCGAAGAAGAAGCGCAAGGAGAAGGGCAAGCAGTCGGGCCGCCGCAACGGCGGCGCCTGCCTGTTGGTCGCCGTGGTGCTGCTCGGCGCCGTGGGCGGCGCCGGCTGGTGGGGCTACGGCTTCTACCAGAGCCACTTCGGCCCGGCGCCGGACTTCACCGGCGAGGGCACCGGCTCCGTCCAGTTCGAGGTCAAGAAGGACGCGGTCGCCGGGCAGATCGGCCTGGCGCTGAAGAACGCCGGCGTGGTCAAGAGCGTCGACGCGTTCTCCGACGCCTGCAAGGCCGAGCCCAAGTGCGTCACCGTCCAGCCGGGCTTCTACGGGCTGAAGAAGGAGATGCCGGCCGCCGCCGCGCTCAAGGAGCTGCTCGCACAGGCGGGCGGCGCGGCGGTCGTGGTCCCCGAGGGCAAGAACTCCACCGAGATCTACGCCCTGATCGACACCAAGCTGAAGCTGCAGAAGGGCGCCACGGCCGCCGTCGCCCAGGCCCAGATCAACGACCTCGGCCTGCCGGCGTACGCCAACGGCAAGATCGAGGGCTTCCTCTGGCCGACCCGCTACAACATCGCCGACGGCATGAAGCCCGAGGACCTGCTCAAGCAGATGGTGAAGAACGCCACCGAGAAGTACGCCGGCCTGGACGCCCAGGCCGCCTCGGTGGGCCTGAAGACCGGGTACGAGGTGGTCATCGAGGCGAGCATCCTGCAGCGCGAGGGCAACAACGTCGCCGACTTCGCCAAGATGGCCAAGACCATCCAGAACCGGCTGGCCGCCGGCGGCGAGATCAACCACCGCCTGGGGATGGACACCACCCTGCAGTACTCGCTCGGCCGCAAGGACCTCAACAAGGGCGACATGGACGACGCGTCCAACAAGTACAACACCTACGTCAACCCGGGCCTGCCGCCGACGCCGATCTCCAACCCCGGCGACGACGCGCTCAACGCGACGCTCCACCCGGCCGACGGCAAGTGGCTGTACTTCATCGCGATGTCCCCGACCAACACGCGTTTCGCCGAGACGAGCAAGGAGCACTACGCCAACGTCAAGGAGTACTGCCAGGCGGCCGGGCAGGGCTTCGACGAGGCCCGTGGCCACTGCACCACCAAGTAGCCCCGGCCGGACGGTAGTCGATGGAGAGGCAGCGTTGACCAGCAAGCACCGGGCGGCCGTCCTCGGCTCGCCGATCGCCCACTCGCTCTCGCCGGACCTGCACCGGGCGGCCTTCGCGGCGCTCGGGCTGGACGGCTGGCGCTACGACCGCTTCGAGGTCGACGAGGCCGCGCTGCCCGGCTTCGTCGCCGGGCTGGACGAGGCCGAGTGGGCGGGGCTGTCGCTGACCATGCCGTTGAAGCGGGCGATCATCCCGCTGCTCGACGAGGTCAGCGCGACGGCCCGCTCGGTCGACGCGGTCAACACCGTGGTGTTCACCGCCGACGGCCGGCGCACCGGGGACAACACCGACGTCCCCGGGCTGGTCAACGCGCTGCGCGAGCGCGGGATCACCGAGGTGTCCGCCGCCGCCGTGCTGGGCGCCGGGGCCACCGCCTCCTCGGCGCTGGCCGCGCTCGCCCAGATCTGCACCGGCGAGGTGACGGTCTACGTGCGCAGCCCCGAGCGGGCCCGGGAGATGGCCGAGCTGGGCGAGCGGCTGGGCGTGGTCGTGCGCACCGCCGACTGGGAGCGCGGCGCCGAGGCACTGGAGCGGCCGCTGACCGTCTCGACCACGCCGGTCGGCGCGACGGACGGCTTCGCGGCCGCGCTGCCCGCCGCGCCCGGGGCGCTGTTCGACGTGCTGTACCACCCGTGGCCGACGGCGCTGGCCGCCGCCTGCGCCGAGCGCGGCTCGACCGTCCTCGGCGGGCTGGACCTGCTGGTGCACCAGGCGGTGCTGCAGAGCGAGGCCTTCACCGGGCGGACGCCCGGGCCGCTGGCGGCGATGCGCGAGGCGGGGGAGAAGGCGCTCGCCCGGCACTGAGCCCGGCGGCCGGACGGCCCCCCGGGCCGGTCGTGGCACCCTGCCGTGCCGCCGGGTGTCCGCCATCCGGACGTCCGGCCGTCGCCGCCCGGCCGTCCGCCGCACGGTTCGTGGCCGGTTGCCGTCCGTCACGCGGACTCTGGCCCCCGGGCGCCGCCGGGGCATGAAAGGATTCGGGCAGAAGGCACGCTCGGGCGGGCCCCGGCGGTGCCGTGGGCCGGCCCGCTGATGAAGGAGCTCCGTTGGGTACGTTGCGCTGGCTGACGGCGGGGGAGTCGCACGGTCCCGCACTCGTCGCGACGCTGGAAGGCCTGCCCGCCGGTGTACCGGTCACCACCGCCGTGGTGGCCGACGCGCTGGCGCGCCGTCGGCTCGGTTACGGCCGCGGGGCGCGGATGAAGTTCGAGCAGGACGAGGTGACCTTCCTCGGCGGTGTCCGGCACGGCCTGTCCATGGGCAGCCCGGTCGCGATCATGGTCGGCAACACCGAGTGGCCGAAGTGGGAGCAGGTCATGTCGGCCGACCCGGTCGACCCCGAGGTGCTGGCGGGCCTGGCCCGCAACGAGGCGCTCACCCGCCCCCGGCCCGGCCACGCCGACCTGGCGGGCATGCAGAAGTACTCGATCGAGGAGGCCCGGCCGATCCTGGAGCGCGCCAGCGCCCGGGAGACGGCCGCGCGGGTCGCGCTGGGCGCCGTCGCCCGCGCCTACCTGCGCGAGGTGGCCGGGATCGAGATCGTCAGCCACGTGGTCGAGCTGGCCGCCGCCAAGGCGCCGGCCGGCGTGCTGCCGCTGCCCTCGGACGAGGCCCGGCTGGACGCCGACCCGGTGCGCTGCCTGGACGCCGACGCCTCGAAGGCGATGGTCGCCGAGATCGACCAGGCCCACAAGGACGGCGACACCCTCGGCGGCGTGGTCGAGGTGCTCGCGTACGGCGTGCCGGTGGGCCTCGGCTCGCACGTGCACTGGGACCGCCGGCTGGACGCCCGGCTGGCCGCCGCGCTGATGGGCATCCAGGCGATCAAGGGCGTCGAGGTCGGCGACGGCTTCGACCTGGCCCGGGTGCCGGGCTCCAAGGCGCACGACGAGATCGTCCCGACCCCCGAGGGCGTCAAGCGCACCTCCGGCCGCTCCGGCGGCACCGAGGGCGGCCTGTCCACCGGTGAGGTGCTGCGGGTGCGCGCCGCGATGAAGCCGATCGCCACCGTGCCGCGGGCGCTGCAGACCCTGGACGTGCGCACCGGTGAGCCGGCCAAGGCGCACCACCAGCGCTCGGACGTCTGCGCCGTGCCGGCCGCGGGCATCGTCGCCGAGGCGATGGTCGCGCTGGTGCTCGCCGACGCGGTCAACGAGAAGTTCGGCGGCGACCACGTCTCCGAGACCCGCCGCAACGTGCAGGGCTACCTCGACCACCTGATCATCCGATGACGCACCCCGTGGTCGTGCTGGTCGGTCCGCCCGGCAGTGGCAAGTCCACCGTCGGGCGGGCCCTGGCCGAGCGCCTGGGCGTCGGCTTCCGGGACACCGACGCCGACATCGAGGCCACCGCCGGCAAGCCCATCCCGGAGATCTTCGTCGACGAGGGCGAGCCCCACTTCCGCGCGCTGGAGGTGACGGCCGTCCGCGAAGCCGCCACCGGACACGACGGGGTGCTGGCGCTCGGCGGCGGCGCGGTGATGGCCGACGCCACCCGCGAGCTGCTGCGCGAACTCCCGGTGGTCTTCCTGGAGGTCCCGCTGGGCGACGCGGTCAAGCGGGTCGGCCTGGACGCCCCGCGCCCGCTGCTGGCCGTCAACCCGCGGGCCCGCTGGCGCGAGCTGATGGAGGCCCGCCGCCCCCTCTACCTGGAGGTGGCCACCGCCGTGGTCGACACCGCCGGGCGCACCCCCGAGCAGGTCGCGGACGCCGTACTGGAAGCACTGGAGCTGAAGACCCCCCATGAGTGACACCACCGTCAGGATCCACGTCGGCGGAAGCGCCGGCCACGACCCGTACGACGTGCTGATCGGGCACCAGCTGCTCGGTGAGCTGGCACCGCTGATCGGGACCCGGGCGAAGCGGGTCGCGATCATCCACCCGGAGGCGCTGGCCGCCACCGCCGACGCCATCCGCGAGGACCTGGCCGGCGAGGGCTACGAGGCCATCGGGCTGCAGGTGCCCAACGCCGAGGAGGCCAAGAGCGCCGAGGTCGCCGCGTACTGCTGGTCGGTGCTCGGGCAGACCGGGTTCACCCGCAGCGACGTCGTCGTCGGTCTCGGCGGCGGTGCCACCACCGACCTGGCCGGCTTCGTCGCCGCCACCTGGCTGCGCGGCGTGCGCTGGGTCTCCATGCCCACCACGCTGCTCGGCATGGTCGACGCCGCCGTCGGCGGCAAGACCGGCATCAACATCGCCGAGGGCAAGAACATGGTCGGCGCCTTCCACCCGCCGGTGGGCGTGCTGGCCGACCTCGGCACCCTGGAGACCGTGCCCAAGCACGACTACGTCTCCGGGCTCGCCGAGGTCATCAAGTGCGGCTTCATCGCCGACCCGGTCATCCTCGACCTGATCGAGGCCGACCCCGAGGGTGCCAAGACCCCGGCCGGGCCGCACACCGTCGAGCTGATCCGCCGCGCCATCCAGGTCAAGGCCGACGTGGTCTCCGGAGACCTCAAGGAATCCGGGCAGCGCGAGATCCTCAACTACGGCCACACCCTCGGCCACGCCATCGAGCGCAACGAGCGGTACAAGTGGCGGCACGGCGCCGCGATCTCCATCGGCATGGTCTACGCCGCCGAACTCGGCCGCCTGGCGGGCCGGTTGGACGACGCGACGGCCGACCGGCACCGCACCGTGCTGGCCTCCGTCGGCCTGCCGCTGAGCTACCGGGCGGACGCCTGGCCGAAGTTGCTGGACGCGATGAAGATCGACAAGAAGTCGCGCGGCGACCTGATCCGCTTCATCGTCCTGGACGGCCTCGCCAAGACCTCCGTGCTGGAGGGCCCCGACCCGTCCCTGCTGGTCGCCGCCTACGCGGAGGTCTCGGCGTGACCCGGGTGATGGTGCTCAACGGCCCCAACCTCGGGCGGCTGGGCAGCCGCGAGCCGGACGTCTACGGCGCCACCTCGTACGCCGGGCTGGTCGAGCGCTGCACCGCGCTCGGCAAGGAGTTCGGCTTCGAGGTCGAGGTGCACGAGACCAACTCCGAGCAGCGGATGGTGGAGTGGCTGCACGAGGCGGCCGACGGGAAGGTGCCCGTGGTGATCAACCCGGGCGCGTTCACCCACTACTCGTACGCGATGCGGGACGCCGCCGCGCAGCGCACCGCGCCGCTGATCGAGGTGCACATCTCCAACCCGTACGCCCGGGAGGCTTTCCGGCACACCTCGGTGATCGCCGCGGTGGCCTCCGGCACCATCGCCGGTTTCGGGCTCGGCTCGTACGAACTGGCGCTGCGCGCGCTGGCCGAGCAGCTGACCACGCGCTGAGAGTGGCCGGCCACGGCCCGGCGGCGGACTGTGCCCGCCGCCGGGCCGCCGTGTAGTGTCCCCGCTGAGAGGTGTCGGGAGGTGCCGTGACGCAGTACGCCGGAGGTGGGCCCGTCCCGCCGCGTCCCGCCGCTCCGCCGGTGCCGCCGGGGAGCGCCGCGGGGGTGAACCCGCCGGTTCCGCCTCCTCCTCCGCCGCCGGTGCGGCCCGCGCCGGCCGGACCGTCCGCGCCCGCGCCCGCCACTTCGCCCGCGCCCGGCCCGACTCAGGCCCCGGTACCGGCTTCGGTGCCGGCTCCCGCGCCCGCCGCCGCCGTCGCGCCCGCCCCGGTGGCCGGACCGCCGGTCCCCCCGGGCGGCACCGGGCACTTCGTCCTGCCGTCCGGGACGCCGGTCCAGCTGCCCGCCCACCCGCAGCAGCACGCGCCCACCGGGCCGATCGCCGTCCTGCTGATCGGTCCCGCCGGGGCCGGGAAGACCACCGTCGCCCGGTACTGGGCCGAGCGCCGGCCCACCCCGACCGCGCACATCAGCCTGGACGACGTACGGGAGTGGGTGCAGTCCGGCTTCGCCAACCCGCAGTCCGGCTGGAACAACGCCTCCGAAGCGCAGTACCGGCTGGCCCGCCGCACCTGCGGCTTCGCCTGCCGCAACTACCTGGCCAACGGCATCTCGTGCATCATCGACGACGCCGTCTTCCCCGACCGCCCGGCGATCGGCCTCGGCGGCTGGAAGCGGCACATCGGCCCCGGCATGCTCCCGGTCGTGCTGCTGCCCAGCCTGGACTCGGTGCTGCGCCGCAACGCCCGGCGCAACGGCAACCGGCGCCTCGGGGACGAGGAGGTGGCGCGGATCCACGGGCGGATGGCCGGCTGGTACAACTCCGGGCTGCCGATCATCGACAACTCCTACCTGGACGTGGCCGGGACGGCCGCCGAGCTGGACCGCGTCATCCTGGCCCGGCTGATGGGCATGCCGGTCCGCTGACCAGCGGCTTCGCGGGGGTGTCGGAGCCGGCTGCGATGATGGAGGCGTCCTCGGGCCCGCCCAGCGGCCCGTCCTGTCGAACGCCCCGGGGAGCTGACGCCCGTGCCGGAAGGCCACATCATCCACCGCCTCGCCGCCGAGAACCGGAACGCCTTCGGCGGCCGCCCGGTCCGGGTCTCCAGCCCGCAGGGCCGGTTCGCCGACGAGGCCAAGGTGATCGACGGACAGCTGCTCACCGGCGCCGAGGCCACCGGCAAGCACCTCTTCCTCGGCTTCGAGGAGGGCGCCTGGGTGCACATCCACCTCGGCCTCTACGGCGGCTTCACCTTCGGCACCGGCCCGGCGCCCGAGCCGGTCGGCCTGGTCCGGCTGCGACTGGAGGGCGAGGACGGCTACGCGGACCTGCGCGGCCCCAACACCTGCGCGCTCGTCACCGACGACCAGAAGGCCGCCGTCGCCGCCCGGCTCGGCCCCGACCCGCTGCGCGCCGACGCCGACCCGGAGGCCGCCTGGCGCCGGGTCACGGGCAGCCGCACCACGGTCGCCGCGCTGCTGATGGACCAGAAAGTGCTGGCCGGGGTGGGCAACGTCTACCGGGCCGAGGTGCTGTTCCGGCACGGCATCGACCCGCACCGGGCCGGGCGCGACCTCACCCGCCGGGAATGGGACGCGATCTGGGCCGACCTGGTCGCGCTGATGCGCGAGGGCGTCACGGCCGGCCGGATCGACACCGTCCGCCCCGAACACACCCCCGAGGCGATGGGCCGCCCGCCCCGCGTGGACGACCACGGCGGCGAGGTGTACGTCTACCGCCGGGCCGCCATGCCCTGCCTGGTCTGCGGCACGGACGTCCGGACGGAGGAGCACGCCGCGCGCAACCTCTTCTGGTGCCCGACCTGCCAGACGGCCTGAGGCGGGGATTCCGGCCGTCGGGCCGGTCCGCAGCCCGTAGGCTGGGGCCGACCGGCCGGAGGGAGCAGGCTGATGGAGCGGCGGGACGTGGCCAACACCGTGTCAGGCACCACGGTGGGCGGCCACCTGGTGCAGGCCCAGCACATCGGCTCGGTGCACCTCCACCAGCCCGAGGAGCTGCCGAGACCGCATCAGGTCCGGCGGCCGCACGGCCCGTTCGTCAACCGTGAGCCGGAACTCGCCGCGCTGAACGCCGCCCTGGGCCGGGTCGAGACGGGCGAGCTCGGTGTCGTGGTGTTCACCGGCCTCGGCGGGGTCGGGAAGACCGAACTGATCGCCAGGTTCACGGAGGAGCACCGGGCGCGCTTCCCGGGCGGGGACCTCTACGCGGACCTCCAGGCCTACCGGCACCAGGGCGGGGTGGATCTGCCGGAGCTGCTGGCGGGCTTCCTGCGCGCACTCGGCACCGAGTCCCCCGCCGTGGAGGCCGAGCGGTTCACCAAGTTCCGGACGGTCACCGCCGGGCGCCGGTGCCTGTTCTTCCTCGACAACGTCGAGCACGCCGCCGAGGTCAGAGCGCTACTCCCCTCCGGCGGGCTGGTGGTGGTCGCGAGCCGGCGACGGCTGCCCGCCCTGCGGATGAACGGCGCCGAGGTGCGGCAGCTCGGGCCGCTGAGCCCGGAGGCCGGCGCCGAGCTGGTGCGGACCTGGCCGGGCTCCGAGCACGGCACCGAGGAGGAGCTCTCGGCGCTGGTCGAGCTGTGCGGCGGGCTTCCGCTCGCGCTGAGCGTGGTCGGCAGCCAGCTGCTGGACCACGAGAACCTGCCGATCGGTGAGGTGGTGGCCGAACTCCACGACCGGGAGGGCCGGTCGGCCGTGCTGAACGATGAGGACAGTGACCTCGGCCCCACCTACGACGCGGTGTACGAGCGGCTGCCGGAGCAGGGCAAGGCGCTCTACCACCTGATCGGCGTGCACCCCGGCCCGTTCCTGTCGGCCGGACTCGCCCAGGCGGCGGGCATCGAGCGGGCCGCGCGGGTGCTGTCGGAGCTGCGCGCCACCCACCTGGTGGACGAGGTGGAGGACGACGACCCGTCCGAGAAGCGCTTCCGCGCCCACGACGTGGTGCGGCTGCACGCCTACGGCCGGGCCCGGGAACTGCCGGACCGGGCCGAACTGCTCGCCCGGGTGGTGGCGTACTTCCGGGGCCGGGCCTCGCGGGCGGACCGGGCGATGGGGCCCCGGCTGCGGTTGCAGGACCCGAGCGGCGACGGGCTGCCGGGATTCCCGTCCGGCGCCGCCGCGCTGGAGTGGCTGCACGCCGAGCGGGCCAACCTGCGCGCGGTGGTGGAGGCGGCGGCCGAGCAGGGCTGGCACGGCGAGGTGTGGCGGCTGTGCGAGTCGCTCTGGCCGCTGTACCACGGTCGCAAGCTCTACCAGGACTGGATCGCCACCCACCGGCTCGGTGTCGAGTCGGCGCACTGGGACAACCAGCCGGACGCCGTGGTCCGGATGCGCAACCAGCTGGCCCGCGCCCACTACGAGCGCAAGGAGTACCCGCTCGCCGCCGAGCAGCTGGCGCTGGCGGCGGAGCAGCTGCCGCTGGTGACCAGGCGTCAGGTGGCGGGGGTGCTGCACGAGACGGACGGCCTGCTCTGTCTGGCCGACGGCCGTCCGGGCCGGGCGGTGGAGCGGTTCGCGCTGGCCCTGGAGGAGAACCGGGGCGACCCGCACGGCGAGATCGTGCAGAGCTACAACGTGGCGCAGGCGCTGATCGCCGACGGCCGCCCGGACGAGGCGCTGACCGTGCTGGCCGGCGCCGCCGCGCAGGCCGGGGCCACCGGGGACGACGACATGCTGATGAAGCTGCCGCTGGTGACCGCCCGGGCCCACCGGGCGCTGGGGCAGCTCTCTCCCGCCGTCGCCCACGCCGAGGACTGCGTCCGGAGGGCGAAGGAGCGGAGCCAGCACGCCAAGGAGGCCCAGGCGCACACCCTGCTGGTCTCCCTCGCCACGGAACTGGACGACCCGGAGCTGGCCGAGCGCAGCCGGGCCCGGCTGCGGGAGCTGGCGGGCTAGGTATCGATGGTGGCTAGGGACCGGTGGTGAAGGAGACCCGGGTGCGGTGTTCGCCGGTGCGGACGGTGAGGCCGTGTTCGGGCAGGCCGGCCGGGTCGCCGCCGTCGGCGAGCCAGCAGGCGAGTGCCGAGCCGAGCAGCAGCGGGTCGAGGCTGGGTTCGGGGCAGCCGAAGCCCCGTTCGGCGCGGGCCTCCAGCAGCAGGCCGCCGTGCAGCCGGAGCAGGTGGCGGGCCGGGCCGAGGGCGGCCACCGTGACGGCGAGGCCGGGCAGTTCGAGGGCGGTGTCGGCGAGCCAGTCGACGGCGGGGCGTTCGGCGTGCGGCTCGGTGCGGGCGAGGACTTCGGCGGTGTAGCGCAGGGCGTCGCCCGGGTGCTCGTCGGTGAGGGCGTGGAAGCCGCGCGGGGTGTGGTCGCCCGGGTCGAAGGGGTAGCGCCGCAGGCTGACCTCGATGCCCTCGGTCGTGCCCTCGACGTCGTACGCGGTGGGCCCGTCGGTGGTGCCGGTGCGGGGGACGGGCTTGGGGTAGGGCAGCAGGAGCGGTTCGCCCTCGGGTTCGTCCAGTTGTTCCAGGAAGGAGTAGAGCAGCGGGCGCAGCAGCTCGGCCGAGCGGCCGCGTCCGCTGAGCGAGCGGTCGGTGAGCGGGCGCAGGGCGGCCGGGTCCTGGTCGCGCAGGGCCAGTTCGAGCTGGGCGGCGAGGTCGCCGTCGGGGTCGAGCACGGGTGCGGCCTGGCCGAAGGCGTAGGTGGGGGAGTGCGGGTCGAGCTCGGCGGCGCCGGTGGCGACGAGCACGGTGGGTCGTTCCAGGGCGGCGCCGTAGACCGAGACCGAGCCGTGGTCGCCGATCAGGCAGTCGGCGGCGACCAGGGCGGCCTGCCAGCCCTGGTGGGGCGGGATCAGGCGCAGGCCCATCCGGCGGGCGCTGTCGAGCAGGGCCTCGGGGTCGTGCCGGCTCCAGATGTTGGGGTGGAGGACGACGGCCACGGTGTACTCGTCGGCGGGCAGTCGGCGGACCAGGCGCCGGGGCAGGTCGGGGCGGCGGCCGAATAACGAGTGCTCGCTCCAGGTGGAGTTGACGACGACGAGCCGCCGCCCGTCGACGGCGCCGAGCGCGGCGCGGTAGGCGTCGCGGGAGCGCAGGCTGCGCAGCATCCGGTCGAAGCACGGGTCGCCGACCACGCGGGCGACGTCCAGGGCTTCGGGGCAGGAGGCCCGGAGCCGGTCCAGCTGCTCGGGGTGGGAGAGGCCGAGGACGTCCACGAACACCCGGCCGCGGTGGGTGAGTTCGTTGCGGGACAGGCCGGCGGAGCTGACCGCGTCGCCGGTGGACTCGGTGACCAGGCGGTTGTAGCCGGCGCCGTGCGGGAGGACGACGAGGCGGGCGTCCAGCCGGTGCATGGAGGCGTGGACGGCGCAGGCGACGGCCAGGTCGAAGCGGTGCCGGACGGCGTCCTCCCAGTCCAGCACGGTGTAGCCGGGCAGGCCGTGGAGGTATTCGTCCAGGGCGCGGTCGGCGAAGGCGGAGCCGGGGTTGACGGTGAAGTAGCGGGCGATGCCGTCGGGGCTCAGCAGGCTGAGGACGTCCAGCACCCGGGTGGCCGAGGTGAGGGTGCGGGCGACCGCCAGCACGCGGGCTCTGACCGGTCGGGTGTTCCAGCGGTCGGCGGGCCAGGCGTGGGGGTGGGACGGCACACCATGATCGTACTCATCCGGGGTGCCGGCCAGGCGGCTGTCGCCCGAGTGTCGGTCAGCCCGCGGCTGTGGTCAGCCCGCCGCGGCGGTGGGCTCGTGGTGCTCGGCGGCGGCGCACTCGTCGAGGAGGGGGCGCATGGCCTCGTCCACGAGCCGGTAGCGCACCACACGTCCGTCCCGGTCGCCGGTGACCACGCCGGCCGTGCGGAGCAGCCGCAGGGCCTGGGAGACGGCGGGGTCGCGCATGCCGGTGGCGACCGCGAGGTCGGTGACGGCGAGCGGGCCGGCCCGGTGGAGGGCGAGCAGCAGGGCGAGCCGTCCGGGGTCGGAGAGCAGCGAGAACCGCTCGGACCAGGACCGGACGTGCGCGGTGTCGCCGATCGCGGCGATGGCCTCGCACACCCGGTGTCCGTCGATGGTGCGGTGGCCCGCGCGGTCGGCCGGTACGAGATGCATGACCGCATTCTTGCAGGCGGGAGGCTGTGATCCTGGACACCTGCGCAGGTGCGCAGCCTTGCACGGGTCGGGGGCGGACCCCTACGGTGTAGCCCGCCGTGGTGCTCGGGAAGACCGGTGACGGACCTTCAGTGGTCCCAGCCCGGAGCGGCCCTCGCCACTGTGATCGGGTGAATTCCTTCGTCCTCGACGGATTTCAGTCCGTGTCCACGAAGCCACTGGGCGCCTCGCGCACCCGGGAAGGCGGACCCGGATGTCCCGTAAGCCAGGAGACCGGCCGCGGCACTTCACGAAGTGATTCCACGAGGTGTTGGAGCGTGATCCGGACATGACCCTGCCCGAAACCGTCGCCGCGGAAGCCAAGGCGGCGCCGTCCGTGCTGCCCAGCTTCAGATGGAAGCGCGAGGACACCGTCCGCACGGCCGGGCTGATGGGGGTGATCCTGGCCATGCACGTGGTGGCCTTCGGGACGCTCATCTTCCTGGTGGCGCCCGAACGGTACGCGGTCGGTACCCAGGTCTTCGGGGTGGGCCTGGGTATCACCGCGTACACCCTCGGCATGCGGCACGCCTTCGACGCCGACCACATCGCGGTGATCGACAACACCACCCGCAAGCTGATGGCGGACGGTAAGCGGCCGGTCTCGGTGGGCTTCTGGTTCGCCCTCGGGCACTCCTCGATGGTGGTCATCATGGCCGCCCTGGTGGCGGGCGGCGCGCAGCTGGCCAACACCCTGATGGACGACGAGTCGACCACCCACAAGTGGCTCGGCGTGGTCGGGACGACCACCTCCGGCGTGTTCCTCTACCTGATCGGCGCGCTCAACCTGGCGGCGCTGCTCGGCATCGTCAAGGTGTTCCGGGCGATGCGGGCCGGGCAGTACGACGAGGCGGAGCTGGAGGCGCACCTGGACTCGCGCGGCTTCATGGCCCGGGTGCTGAACCGGGCGACCCGCTCGATCACCCGGCCCGGGCAGATGTTCCCGGTCGGCATGGTGCTGGGGCTGGGCTTCGACACCGCGACCGAGGTCACCCTGATGGTGATGGCGGGCTCCGGCGCGGCCTCCGGGCTGCCCTGGTACGCGATCGTCTGCCTGCCGCTGCTGTTCGCGGCCGGGATGAGCCTGTTCGACACCCTGGACGGGACCTTCATGAACTTCGCGTACCAGTGGGCGTTCTCGAACCCGGTGCGCAAGGTGTACTACAACCTGACCATCACGGGGCTGTCGATCGCGGTGGCCTTCGTCATCGGCACCATCGAGCTGGTCGGGGTGCTGCACGAGAAGTTCGACCTCACCGACCCGGTGAGCGGCTGGATCGCGGACATCTCGCTGGACAACGTCGGCTACGCGATCGCCGGGCTGTTCGTGGTGGTCTGGGCGCTGGCGATCGGGTACTGGAAGGTCGCCAAGGTCGAGAAGCGCTGGGCGCCGCAGGAGCAGTGAGCCGCGCCGGCCCCCGTCGTCACACGCCGAACGGCGCCTCCCCGGGTGGGGAGGCGCCGTTCGGCGTTCCTCGGGCTCAGTTCCTCGGGCTCAGTGCTGGTCGCCGTAGCGCCGGCGGAAGCGCTCGACCCGGCCCGCGGTGTCCATCACGCGGGACTGGCCGGTGTAGAAGGGGTGGCTCGCCGAGGAGGTCTCGACGTCGATCACCGGGTAGGTGCGGCCGTCCTCCCACTCGACGGTGCGGTCGCTGCCGACCGTCGACCGGGTCAGGAAGGCGAGGCCGCCGACCTTGTCGCGGAAGACGACCGGGCGGTAGGAGGGGTGGATTCCGGGCTTCATGGACGGGCTCCTCTCGGGGGCCTGCGGGGTGCTGGGGTTCTTGTCGGGTGTCGGGTGTCGGGTGTCGGGTGTCGGGTGCGGGCGCCGCCGGTCAGCGCTCCTCGCGGAAGTCGACGTGCCGGCCCGCGACCGGGTCGTACTTGCGCAGGACCATCCGGTCCGGGTCGTTGCGGCGGTTCTTGCGGGTCACGTACGTGAAGCCGGTGCCGGCGGTGGAGCGGAGCTTGATGACGGGGCGCAGTTCGCTGCGGGCCATGGGGCGTCCTCCTGGCGTCTGGGTCCTGGGTCCTGGGTTCCGGGTCGCGGGTCTCGGGGTGCTGGGTCGAAACCGTACACCGAAATGGAAGTCATTTTCATCTGGTGTAACGTGAGCCCGGTCCTGCCCATTCCCGGACGCCAGGGAGCATTCATGTCCGCCCGCTGCCAACTCACCGGCCGCCGGCCCGGCTTCGGCAACGCGATCTCGCACTCGCACCGCCGCACGAGCCGCCGCTTCGACCCCAACATCCAGCGCAAGCGCTACTGGCTGCCCAGTGAGGGCCGGTACGTGCGGCTCGTCCTCAGCGCCAAGGGCATCCGCACCGTCGACACGATCGGCATCGAGGCCGCCGTCGCCCGTATCCGCGCCCGGGGGGAGAAGGTCTGATGGCCAAGCAGAGCAAGATCGCCAAGAACGAGCAGCGGCGCGCCACCGTCGCCCGCTACGCCGAGCGCCGCGCCGAGCTGAAGCGGATCATCGCCCACCCGGGCACCGGCCCCGTCGAACGCGCCGCCGCGCAGGCCGAACTCGCCCGCCAGCCGCGCGACGCCAGCGCCACCCGGATCCGCAACCGCGACGCCGTGGACGGCCGCCCCCGCGGCTACCTGCGCGCCTTCGGCCTCTCCCGGGTCAACCTGCGCGTCCACGCCCACGCCGGCCACCTGCCGGGCGTCCGCAAGGCGAGCTGGTGAGCGCGATGGAGGCCATCCCGGGGCGGATCAAGCTGCCCGTGGTCGTCGTCGCCGGACTGCACGAGGGCGAACGCCGGACCGCCGTCGAGGAACTGGCCGCCGCCGCGGTCGACGCCGTCGTCCTGCGGCACGACCTGCGGGACGCCTCGCTCGGCCTCGTCCACCGGGAACTGTGCGACGCCCGGGGGACGTTCGACGCCGACGACGTGCCGCTGACGAACGACTGCCCGTGCTGCGCCCTGCGCGAGGACCTGCTGCCCCGGCTGCTGGAGATCGCCGACGAAGGCCGGTACGGGCTCGCCGTCGTCGAGCTGTGGGGTGGCAGCGACCCGCACCCGGCCGTCGAGGTGATCGCCGGCGGGGAGTCCGAGGGGCGGCCCCTCGCGGACGCCGTCGAACTCGCGGGTGTCGTCACCGCCGTCGACCCGGACCGGCTGATCGGCGAACTCTCCGTCCCCGACGACCTGGTGGAACACGGCCTGCACACCGCCGAACGGGACGAGCGGACCCGTGCGGAGGCGCTGGCCCACCAGATCGAGTACGCCACCACGATCGCCGTCCCGCGCGCCACGGCGCACGCGCCGGGGCTCGCGCTGCTGCGTCAGCTCCATCCGACCGCCCGGGTCGTCCGGCTCGGCACCGGCACCCTCACCCGGGCCGCGCTCGGCGGCTTCGACGTCGCCGCCGCCCGCGACCGGGTCAACCCGGCCCTCGCGCTGCTGCCCCAGGAACGCGACGAGGCGGGCGTCACCACCCTGGTCTGGGAACGCCGCCGGCCCCTGCACCCGGAGCGGTTCCACGAGGCGCTGCACCAGCTCGTCCCCGCCGCACAGCGCAGCCGCGGGCGGTTCTGGCTGGCCAACCGGCCCGACCTGATCCTCGCCTGGGACGCGGCCGGGGCCAACCTCGCGGTCGAGGAGTGCGGGCCCTGGCTCGCCACCCTGCCCGACGCGGCCTGGGAGCTCTACCCGCCGGCCCGGCGGGCCGCCGCCGCCCTCGACTGGCATCCGCTGCACGGCGACCGGGTCCAGCAGCTCAGCTTCACCGCCGAAGGGCTGGACGCCGAGGGCATCACCGCCCTGCTCGACTCCTGCCTGCTCACCGACGCCGAACTCGCCGCCGGCGAACCCGGCTGGAAGGCACTGCCCGACGCCTTCCGGGACCTGCTCGCCCCCCTCCACTGAAGGAGCCCCGACACCATGCGCAAACGAACCGCCCCGCCGAAGGACCGGCCCAACCCCCTGATCGCGGCGGGCATCGAGTACATCGACTACAAGGACACCGAGCTGCTGCGGCGCTTCGTCTCCGACCGCGGCAAGATCCGCAGCCGCCGGGTCACCCGCCTCACCGTGCAGCAGCAGCGGGCGATGGCCCGGGCGATCAGGAACGCCCGCGAGATGGCCCTCCTCCCGTACACCTCCGGTCCCACCCGATAGGAGCCTCCGATGGCCGTACCCAAGCGCAAGACCTCCCGCAGCAACACCCGGCACCGCCGCGCCCAGTGGAAGGCGACGCCCCCGAAGCTGGTCCCGGTCACGATCGACGGCCGCGAGCTGCTCGTCCCGCAGCGGCTGGTCCCGGCCTACCGGCGGGGGCTGCTCGACCCGGGGGAGGCGTAGCGGCGAGGCGCAGGGCCCGTCTTCGAACCCCAGCGGCGGCCGATGGCGGTCGGGCCCGGGCGGGGTGGCGGGAAACGGCCGGTGGTGCGGGGGCGCGTCGGGGGCTCCGGGGGTGCTCGGCGGGCGGTTCGGGCCGGGGGTTCGTAGGCTCGACGCATGGCGGATGCGTACGCGGGGCGGCGGGAGCGGGTGAGGGAGCACTGCAGCGCGGCCGGGGCCGATGCGGCACTGATCACCCGGGCGGCGAACGTGCGGTATCTGACGGGCTGCGCGCCCTGCGGGGCGACGCTGCTGCTGACCAGGGAGCGGGCGCTGCTGACGCTGCCGGACGACCTGCCGCCGGACGACTCCGGGGAGCACCTGATCGCCCCGGACGTCACCCAGGTGCCGGTGGCGGCCGGGGCGGACACCGCGCTGGCCGCCGCGGCCGCCGCGGCGAGCTTCGGGGTGTCCGGCCTGGCGGTGGAGGAGCACGACCTGACCGTCACCCGGCACCGGTCGGTGGCGGGCCTGGCCGAGGGGGCCCGGCTGATCGACCTGGGCCAGGTGGTCGAGGGGCTGCGGGTGGTCAAGGACGAGCACGAGATAGCCGACCTGCGGATCGCCGCCGAGATCGCCGACCAGGCGCTCGGCGAGCTGCTGGAGTCGATCCTGGTCGGCCGCACCGAGCGGCACCTGGCGATGGAGCTGGAACGCCGGATGATCGACCACGGCGCCGACCGGGCCGCCTTCCCGGTGTCCGTCGGCACCGGCAGCCACTCCGGCCAGGCCGCCCACCAGCCGACCGACCGCCGGGTGGAGGAGGGCGACTTCCTGACCGTGGTGATGGGCGCCCAGTACCGCGGCTACGGCGTCTCGACCGCCCGCACCTTCGTGATCGGCGCCGCTCCGGCGCCCTGGCAGGTGGAGCTGCACCGGCTGGTCTTCCGGGCCCAGCGGGCCGGCCGGGAGGCCCTCGGACCAGGGGTGGAACAGTGCGTGCCCGACCGGGCCGCCCGGCAGGTCCTGGAGGCGGCGGGCCACTCCGAGGCCTCGCCGCACCCGGTGGGCCACGGCATCGGGCTGGAGATGAGGGAGGCGCCGCGCCTCGGTCCGTCGGACATGGGTAAACTGGACAGCCGCGTGCCGGTCACCGTCGGTCCGGGAGTCCACCTCCCGGGCAAGGGCGGCGTCCGGATCGAGGACACGCTCGTCGTGCGCCCCCTCGAGGAGGGCGGGCCCGAGCTGCTCACCATCACCACCAAGGAGCTCCTCGCCCTGTGACCGCGGCCCCGGGCCGTGGCGGCAGGACGCACCCCTTGGTTCCTTGACAGCTATATCCAGGAGTTAGTGCGCCCGTGGCTTCCACGAACGATCTCAAGAACGGCATGGTCCTCAAGCTGGAGGGCGGCAAGCTCTGGTCCGTCGTCGAGTTCCAGCACGTCAAGCCCGGCAAGGGCCCGGCCTTCGTTCGGACCAAGCTGAAGGAGGTCCTGACGGGCAAGGTCGTCGACAAGACCTTCAACGCGGGCACCAAGGTCGAGACCGCCAACGTCGACAAGCGCGGCATGCAGTTCTCGTACAAGGACGGCGAGAACTTCGTGTTCATGGACATGGACACCTACGACCAGCTCACCATCGAGCCGGCCGTCGTGGGCGACGCCGCCAAGTACCTGCTGGAGGGCTTCGAGGCCCTGGTCGCGCAGAACGAGGGCGCGGTGCTGTACATCGAGCTCCCGGCCGCCGTCGAGCTGACCATCGCCGAGACCGAGCCGGGCGTCCAGGGTGACCGCTCGACCGGTGGCACCAAGCCGGCGACCCTGGAGACCGGCGCCGAGATCCAGGTGCCGCTCTTCATCACCAGCGGTGAGAAGGTCAAGGTCGACACCCGCGACGGCAGCTACCTCGGCCGGGTGAAGTAAGTCCGTGTCGGCCGCACGTAGCAAGGCCCGTACCCGGGCCTTCCAGATCCTCTTCGAGGCCGACCACCGCGGGGTCGACCCGCAGCGGGTCCTCGCGGACTGGGTGGCCCGCGCCCGCGAGCCGAAGCCCGACGAGGGCACTCCGCAGGTGGGCGAGTACACCATGGAGCTCATCGAGGGGTACGTCCAGCACGCCCGTCGGATCGACGACCTGATCTCGCAGTACGCGGTCGGCTGGACGCTCGACCGGATGCCGATCGTGGACCGCAACGTCCTGCGGCTCGGCGCGTACGAGCTGATCTGGGAGGACGGCGTCCCGGACGCGGTCGTCCTGGACGAGGCGGTCGAGATCGCCAAGGAGTTCTCCACGGACGACTCCCCGGCCTTCGTCAACGGCATGCTGGCCCGCTTCCTGGAGCTGAAGCCGAGCATCCGCCGGTAGCGGTCACGCCCGTCGGGACGGCCGCCGGACCCGGATTTCC
This sequence comes from Kitasatospora xanthocidica, assembly GCF_014656195.1. Lineage (GTDB taxonomy): Bacteria > Actinomycetota > Actinomycetes > Streptomycetales > Streptomycetaceae > Kitasatospora > Kitasatospora xanthocidica. The sequence goes on from NZ_BNBY01000008.1 coordinate 66,901, forward strand.
GGGTCCGGCGGCCGTTTCGCGTTTCACCCGGCAGGCGTAATGTGGAGTCCTACTCGCCAGTAACTTGAAGGGCAGGTCTCCCCGCATGACCACCACGATCAGCAGCGAGTTCGACCGGGGCATCGCCCTGACCAGACACGCCGAGGAGTCCGGCCGCTACGAGGCCGAACTCGGCGCCGGCTGGCAGATCGGCGGCGGCGTCAACGGCGGGATGCTGCTCGCCGTGGCCGGACACGCGCTGTCGCTGGAACACGGGACGCACCCGGACCCGGTGTCGATCAGCGGTTACTACCTGTCCGCCTCCACCCCCGGGCCCGCCACCGTCCGCACCGAGGTGCTGCGCTCCGGCCGCGGGCTCTCCACCGGCACCGCCTCGCTCAGCCAGGACGGCGTCGAACGGCTGCGCGTGGTCGCCAGCCACGGTGACCTCGCCACCGCCGACGGCGAGGTGCGCACCAGCGCCCGGCCGCCGCAGCTGCCGCCGCCGGACCAGTGCATCGGCGTGGAGCACGCACCCAAGGAGCTGATCGAGCAGGCCGCCCTGCTGGAGCGCTTCGACCTGCGGCTGGACCCGGCCACCGTCGGCTGGGCGCTCGGACAGCCCTCCGGCAACGGCCGGATCCAGGGCTGGTTCCGGCTGGCCGACGGCCGCGAGCCCGACCCGCTGCTGCTCCTGCTGGTCGCCGACGCGCTGCCGCCGGTCACCTTCGACCTCGGCATGCCGGGCTGGGCGCCGACCGTCGAGCTGACCGTCCACCTGCGCGCCAAGCCCGCCCCCGGCTGGCTGCGGGTCACCCACGCGACCCGCAACCTGGCCGGCGGGTACTTCGAGGAGGACGCCGAGATCTGGGACGAGTCCGGCCGCCTGGTCGCGCAGTCCCGCCAGCTGGCCCGGGTCCCGAGGTAGCGGAGGGTCCTGAGGCGGCTGAGGGTCCCGAGGTGGCCGAGGGCCCCGCGGGTCCTTCGGGGGCCTCGGGGCCGGTGCTATTACCGGTGGTTACATTCCTGTGACACGCCGTACGTGTGCGGCGTGCGAGGGGTGGGGAGGAAGGCGGTCAGCGGCGAGCCCGCCGCCGACCGTCACCGCCGAAGCCAGGAGCCAACGATGAGCCGTAAGGGGCGAGCCCGCCGCAACTCCGACTGCACCTCCGGCGGTCCGCGGCCCGTGGTGCGGGCACCGCACCGGCCGCAGCCGGCCGAGGGCGCCGACCAGGCCTTCGTCATCGGGGTGCTCACCAACGCGGCGGACTTCGCCCGGGCCCGGGCCTGGGGGATCTCGGACGCCCCCGACTTCGAGCGCTACCTGACCGACGCCGCCGAGCTGCTGGCCGACGCGCTGGAGCGGTTCGAGACCGTCCGGGCGCGGATGTTCCACCCCCAGGACTTCGAGGAGTTCTGCCTGCTCAACGGGCTGGACCCGGCCGAGCCCGGCGCCCGGGACCGCTACCTGGTCAACCCGGCGCTGCAGACCCAGCTGCTCGCCTACCAGGGCGAGGAGCTGGCCGGGGACTTCGTGCCGCGCCTGGTCCGGGCCCGGGAGAACGGGCTGACGCTCTGCCACGTCGACCTGCTGCTCGACGGGGGCCTGTACGGGGGCGCGGGCGAACGGGACGAGGATCACACCCGCTGGGTGCGCGCCGCCTACCAGCGCGGGGGCGAGGTCTTCCGCCGGATGCTGGTCGGCGCGGGCGCCGGCGTGTACGAGCTGCGCCTGCGGGTGGACGCGCCGGGCGGCCGGCTGACCGCCGCCGCGCGGGTCCTGCAGTGGGAGGACGGCGTGGTGCGGATCAACGACGAGGACCTGGAGCTGGTCTGCGCGGTGCTGTGCGCCGGGCTGGCCCTGGAGCTGCCGGGGGTCGCGGTGCTGCACGGTTCGCAGGGGTCGGCCGCCTCCTGCGGGGAGTACCTGCCGGCCTCCTGGGCCTGGTCGAGCGGCGGGGCGGACTGGGCGCCGGCGGACCGCCCGGTCAGCCTGGACGGGGTCGCGGCGAAGCCCGGCTACAGCCTGGGCACCGTCTGCTGACACCACTGACAGCTGCTGCCGCCCTTGCTGCCGAGCCGACCGTCGGCACCGGGTACGAGCGCCCGGAGGCGAGGCGGCGACATCAGAGGTGGCAGGTCACGGACGCGCCGCGGCGCGGCGCCCCACTGGGGTGCCGCGCCGTGACGTTTCTGCTTGTCGGCACTGGAGAACCGAGTGCCGGGAACTGCAAGATCCGCTGGCGGGAGCCGGTGCGGTGAGCCTCAGCTCGCGTCCTCCTCGCGCACCGCGCGGCGCGCGTCGGGGTTGAGCACGCCCCAGGAGATCAGCTGCTCGGTGAGGATCGACGGCGACTGGTCGTAGATGACCGCCAGGGTGCGCAGGTCGTCCTGGCGGATCGACAGCACCTTGCCGTTGTAGTCGCCGCGCTGGCTCTGGATGGTGGCCGCGTAGCGCTGCAGCGGGCCGGCCTTCTCGGAGGGGACCTGGGTCAGTCTCTCCAGGTCCAGGACCAGGCGCGGCGGCGGCTCGGCCGCGCCGCCCGGGGTGCCGCCGGGCAGCAGCTCCTGCACCGGGACGCCGTAGAACTCGGCCAGCTCGGCCAGCCGCTGCACGGTGACCGCACGGTCGCCGCGCTCGTACGAGCCGACGACGACTGCCTTCCAGCGCCCCTGGGACTTCTCCTCGACACCGTGCAGGGAGAGACCCTGCTGAGTGCGGATCGCTCGGAGCTTGCCTCCGAGTTGCTTCGCGTAGTCGCTGGACATTGATCTCCCCGGACGAGATTGCTTCGCGTTCAGTGGTGGGTCACGGGCGATTGCCGACGCCGTTACCGGTGGGTTCGACGTCCGTCTCGTAACTCACTGTGAGGTTACGTAGAGTAAGGTAGTTGCGTCAAGCCGAATGGGGCAGTCGTGCGAATGGCCCGCATCGTCGGCGCGTCCGGGGTGTTAACCGGCGGAAGCGGAATGGTGGACTCCTGTTTGCCGTCCGGGGCACTGCTAGGATGACCCGAAGCCCGCGCCGAGTCGGCGGGGGCCGTCCCAGACATCCTTTAAGGCCCGTCCAGTGAGGCGGGGAAGGAGGTCCGCTTCGGCATGACCGCACACCGAGATTCGACGCCGCAGGACCAGGCTCCGAGGCCGCCGCACCAAGTGCTGGACGGTACGGACATCGCCCGGGTCATCACCCGGATAGCGCACGAGATCGTCGAGCGCGCCAAGGGCGCGGAGGACGTCGTGCTGCTCGGCATCCACACCAGGGGCGTCCACCTCGCCCGCCGCCTGCACGGCCGGCTGGCCCAGATCACCGGGCGCGAGATCCCGCTGGGCACCCTGGACATCACCATGTACCGGGACGACCTGCGGCTGAAGCCCGCCCGCGCCCTGGAGCACACCGAGATCCCGCCCGGCGGCATCGACGGCAAGCTCGTCGTCCTCGTCGACGACGTGCTCTTCTCCGGCCGCACCATCCGCGCCGCGCTCGACGCGCTGAACGACATCGGCCGGCCGCGGGCGGTCCAGCTCGCCGTCCTGGTCGACCGGGGCCACCGCGAGCTGCCGATCCGCGCGGACTACGTGGGCAAGAACCTCCCCACCTCGCTGCGCGAGGCCGTGCAGGTGCGCCTCTCCGACTCCGACGGCGTGGACGCCGTCCTGGTCGGGGACCGCGACTTCACCGCGGCGTCGCGCTCCGCGCTCACCGAACAGGGCGCGCAGGCCGCCAAGCCCACCGAACCGCACCTCCCGGAGTAGCCCGCGTGAAGCGCCACCTCGTCTCCGCCGCCGATCTCAGCCGCGACGACGCGCTGCTGATCCTGGACACCGCCGAGGAGCTGGCCCAGCTCTCCGGCCGGGCCGTCAAGAAGCTGCCCACGCTGCGCGGCCGCACCGTCGTCAACCTCTTCTTCGAGGACTCCACCCGGACGAAGACCTCCTTCGAGGTCGCCGAGAAGCGCCTGTCGGCCGACGTCATCAACTTCTCTGCCAAGGGCTCCTCGGTCTCCAAGGGCGAGAGCCTCAAGGACACCGCGCTGACCCTGCAGGCCATGGGCGCCGACGCGGTCGTCATCCGCCACCACGCCTCGGGCGCGCCGGCCCGGCTGGCCCAGTCCGACTGGCTGCACGGCAGTGTGATCAACGCCGGTGACGGCACCCACGAGCACCCCACCCAGGCGCTGCTCGACGCCTTCACCATGCGTCGCCACCTCAACCCGGGCGCCGGCCACGATCTCGCGGGCCGCCGGGTGACGATCGTCGGCGACGTCCTGCACAGCCGGGTCGCCCGCTCCAACGTCCACCTGCTGAACACCCTCGGTGCCCAGGTCACCTTCGTCGCGCCGCCGACGCTGCTGCCGATCGGCATCGAGAACTGGCCCTGCGAGATCAGCTACGACCTGGACCGGGTGCTGCCCAAGACGGACGCGCTGATGATGCTGCGGGTGCAGCGCGAGCGGATGAACGCTGCGTTCTTCCCGACCGAGCGCGAGTACAGCCGCCGCTACGGCATGAACGGCCTCCGGCTGGCCCAGCTGCCCGGGCACGCGATCGTGATGCACCCCGGCCCGATGGTCCGCGGCATGGAGATCACCGCCGAGGTCGCCGACTCGCCGCGCTGCACCGCGGTCGAGCAGGTCGCCAACGGCGTCTCCGTCCGGATGGCCGTGCTCTACCTGCTCCTCGGCGGAGCCACCCTCGCCGACGCCCCCGCCGACGCCCCCCGCACCGAGACCGTGGAGATCGCTCAGTGACCACCTACCTGATCCGCAACGCCCAGATCCTCGGCGGCGCTCCGCAGGACCTCCTCCTCGCCGACGGCGTGATCAAGGAGATCGGCACCGGCCTGACGGCCGTGGCGGACATCGAGATCGACGCCACCGGGCTGGTCGCGCTCCCCGGCCTGGTCGACCTGCACACCCACCTGCGCGAGCCCGGCCGCGAGGACGCCGAGACCGTGCTCACCGGCACCCGGGCCGCCGCGATGGGCGGCTTCACCGCCGTGCACGCGATGGCCAACACCACCCCGGTGGCCGACACCGCCGGCGTGGTCGAGCAGGTCTGGCGGCTCGGCCAGGAGGCCGGCTACTGCGACGTGCAGCCGGTCGGCGCCGTCACCGTCGGCCTGGAGGGCAAGCAGCTCGCCGAGCTCGGCGCGATGCACGAGTCCGCCGCCGGCGTCCGGGTCTTCTCCGACGACGGCAAGTGCGTGGACGACGCGGTGCTGATGCGCCGCGCCCTGGAGTACGTCAAGGCCTTCGACGGCGTCGTCGCCCAGCACGCCCAGGAGCCGCGGCTGACCGAGGGCGCCCAGATGAACGAGGGCCAGGTCTCCGGCGAGCTCGGGCTCGGCGGCTGGCCGGCCGTCGCCGAGGAGTCGATCATCGCCCGCGACGTGCTGCTCGCCGCGCACGTCGGCTCCCGGCTGCACGTCTGCCACGTCTCCACCGCCGGTTCGGTCGAGATCATCCGCTGGGCCAAGGGCAAGGGCTGGGACGTCACCGCCGAGGTGACCCCGCACCACCTGCTGCTCACCGACGAGCTGGTCCGCTCCTACGACCCGGTGTACAAGGTGAACCCGCCGCTGCGCACCGCCGAGGACGTCCAGGCGCTGCGCAAGGCGCTCGCCGACGGCACCATCGACGCCGTCGCCACCGACCACGCCCCGCACCCGGCCGAGGACAAGGACTGCGAGTGGGCCGTGGCCGCGATGGGCATGGTCGGCCTGGAGACCGCGCTGTCGGTCGTCCAGCAGACGATGGTCGAGACCGGCCTGCTGAACTGGGAGGGCGTCGCCGACCGGATGTCGCACCGACCGGCCCGGATCGGGCGTCTCGCCGGGCACGGCCGCCCGATCTCGGTGGGTGAGCCGGCGAACCTGGTGCTGTTCGATCCCGCGTACCGTGGTGCCGTGAACCCGGACAGCTTCGCCACCCGTAGCCGCAACACCCCCTACAAGGGCCTGGACCTGCCCGGACGGGTGCACGCCACCTTCCTGCGCGGCCGCGCCACCGTGCTGGCGGGCGAGCTGTCCGAGCAGGGCGGCGAGCTGTGAGCGCCTACGCCACGCTCGCCAAGGAGCAGGCGAAGGTCACCAACTGGCCCGGGTACATCGGCTGGTCCGTCGGCCTGCTGGTCCTCATCGCCCTCGTCTACTGGCTGATGCGCCAGGGCTGGAACTGGCGGCGCACCCTGCAGTCCGGCATCCCGCCGCTGCCCGCCGTGCCGGACCGGGCCGGACGCACCATCCTGGAGACCAGCGGCCGGTACCACGGCACGACCACCGCCGGGAACTGGCTCGACCGGGTCGTCGCCCACGGCCTGGGCACCCGCAGCCGGGCCGACCTCACCCTCGGCGAGGACGGCCTGCTGGTCCAGCGTCCCGGTGACGTCGACTTCTGGATCCCGGCCGCCCACCTCACCGGTGCCCGGACCGACTCCGGGATCGCCGGCAAGGTCGTCCCGTCCGGGCTGCTCGTCGTCAGCTGGACGCACGAGGGCACCGAGCTGGACTCCGGCTTCCGGGCCGACCACCCCGACGAGCACGCCGCCTGGGTCGAGGCGGTCGCTCACCTTGCCACACGCACGCAGACGAAGATGACGGAAGAGGCCGCGCAATGACCGCACCTGCCCCCACCACGCAGCGCCAACGGCGGGAGCGTCCGGTTTCGAACCGTGCGGCCGCCGTGCTCGTCCTGGAGGACGGCCGGATCTTCCGTGGCCAGGCCTACGGCGCGACCGGCGAGACCTTCGGCGAGGCGGTCTTCAACACCGGCATGTCCGGCTACCAGGAGACCCTGACCGACCCGTCGTACCACCGGCAGGTGGTCGTGATGACCGCCCCGCAGATCGGCAACACCGGCTGGAACGACGAGGACGACGAGTCCAAGCAGATCTGGGTCGCCGGCTACGTCGTGCGCGACCCCTCCCGGGTCGCCTCCAACTGGCGCTCCCGCCGCTCGCTCGACGAGGAACTGGTCAACCAGGGCGTCGTCGGCATCAGCGGCATCGACACCCGCGCGCTCACCCGCCACCTGCGCGAGCGCGGCGCGATGCGCTGCGGCATCTTCTCCGGCGAGACGCTGGCCGACCCGGCCACCCTGCTGGCCCGGGTGCAGCAGTCGCCCGAGATGAAGGGCGCCGACCTGTGCGCCGAGGTCGCCACCACCGAGCCGTACGTCGTCCCGGCCGTCGGTGAGAAGCGCTTCACCGTCGCCGCGCTGGACCTCGGCATCAAGGCGATGACCCCGCAGCGGATGGCCGAGCGCGGCATCGAGGTGCACGTGCTGCCGGCTCACTCCACCCTGGAGGACGTCTACGCGGTCCAGCCGGACGGCGTCTTCTTCTCCAACGGCCCGGGCGACCCGGCCACCGCCGACCACCAGGTCGCCGTCGCGCAGGGCGTGCTGGAGCGCGGGACCCCGTTCTTCGGGATCTGCTTCGGCAACCAGATCCTCGGCCGCGCCCTGGGCTTCGGCACCTACAAGCTCAAGTACGGCCACCGCGGCATCAACCAGCCGGTGCAGGACCGCACCACCGGCAAGGTCGAGGTGACCGCCCACAACCACGGCTTCGCCGTGAACGCCCCGCTGGACAAGGTGAGCGACACCCCCTACGGACGGGTCGAGGTCTCCCACGTCTGCCTGAACGACGACGTGGTCGAGGGCCTGCAGGCGCTCGACGTCCCCGCCTTCAGCGTGCAGTACCACCCCGAAGCTGCTGCCGGCCCGCACGACGCGGCCTACCTCTTCGACCGTTTCGTGAAGCTCATGGAGGGCCAGCGTGCCTAAGCGCACTGACATCAAGTCCGTCCTGGTGATCGGCTCCGGCCCGATCGTGATCGGGCAGGCCGCCGAGTTCGACTACTCGGGCACGCAGGCCTGCCGGGTCCTCAAGGCCGAGGGCCTGCGGGTCGTGCTGGTCAACTCCAACCCGGCCACGATCATGACCGACCCGGAGATCGCCGACGCCACCTACGTCGAGCCGATCACCCCGGAGTTCGTCGAGAAGATCATCGCCAAGGAGCGCCCCGACGCCCTGCTGCCGACCCTCGGCGGCCAGACCGCGCTCAACACCGCGATCTCGCTGGACGCCAACGGCGTGCTCGCCAAGTACAACGTCGAGCTCATCGGCGCCAAGGTCGAGTCGATCCACAAGGGCGAGGACCGCGAGCTCTTCAAGGGCGTCGTCGAGGCCGTCAACGCCAAGATCGGCCACGGCGAGTCCGCCCGCTCGGTCATCTGCCACACCATGGACGAGGTGCTGGCCGGCGTCGACACGCTCGGCGGCTACCCGGTCGTCGTCCGCCCCTCCTTCACCATGGGCGGCGCTGGCTCCGGCTTCGCCCACGACGAGGAGGACCTGCGCCGCATCGCCGGCCAGGGCCTGACCCTCTCGCCGACCACCGAGGTGCTCCTGGAGGAGTCCATCCTCGGCTGGAAGGAGTACGAGCTGGAGCTGATGCGCGACAAGAACGACAACGTCGTGGTCGTCTGCTCCATCGAGAACTTCGACCCGATGGGCGTGCACACCGGTGACTCGATCACCGTCGCCCCGGCGATGACCCTCACCGACCGCGAGTACCAGATCCTGCGCGACGTCGGCATCGCCGTCATCCGCGAGGTCGGCGTCGACACCGGCGGCTGCAACATCCAGTTCGCCGTCAACCCCGACGACGGCCGGGTCATCGTCATCGAGATGAACCCGCGCGTCTCGCGCTCCTCGGCGCTCGCCTCCAAGGCCACCGGCTTCCCGATCGCCAAGATCGCCGCCAAGCTGGCCGTCGGCTACACGCTCGACGAGATCCCCAACGACATCACCGAGCAGACCCCGGCCTCCTTCGAGCCGACCCTCGACTACGTCGTGGTGAAGGTGCCGCGGTTCGCGTTCGAGAAGTTCCCGAGCGCCGACGCCACGCTGACCACCACCATGAAGTCGGTCGGCGAGGCCATGGCCATGGGCCGCAACTTCCCCGAGGCGCTGCAGAAGGCGCTGCGCTCGCTGGAGAAGAAGGGCTCCCAGTTCTCCTGGACCGGCCCGGTGGGCGACAAGGCCGAGCTGCTGACCAAGGCCGCCGTGCCGACCGACGGCCGGATCAACACCGTCATGGAGGCGATCCGGGCCGGCGCCACCCCGGAGGAGGTGTTCGAGTCCACCAAGATCGACCCGTGGTTCGTCGACCAGCTCTTCCTGCTCGACGAGATCGCCGGCGAGCTGGCCGACGCCGCCGAGCTCACCCCCGAGCTGCTGCGCCACGCCAAGCGGCACGGCTTCTCCGACCAGCAGATCGGCGAGATCCGCGGCCTGAAGCCGGACGTGGTCCGTGAGGTGCGCCACGCGCTCGGCATCCGCCCGGTCTTCAAGACCGTCGACACCTGCGCCGCCGAGTTCGCCGCCAAGACCCCGTACTTCTACTCGTCCTACGACGAGGAGAGCGAGGTCGCCCCGCGCACCAAGCCCGCCGTGATCATCCTGGGCTCCGGCCCGAACCGCATCGGCCAGGGCATCGAGTTCGACTACTCCTGCGTGCACGCCTCCTTCGCGCTCTCCGAGGCCGGGTACGAGACCGTCATGGTCAACTGCAACCCGGAGACCGTCTCCACCGACTACGACACCTCCGACCGGCTCTACTTCGAGCCGCTCACCCTGGAGGACGTGCTGGAGATCGTCCACGCCGAGCAGCAGGCCGGCCCGCTCGCCGGTGTGATCGTCCAGCTCGGCGGCCAGACCCCGCTGGGCCTGGCGCAGGCGCTCAAGGACAACGGCGTGCCGATCGTCGGCACCCAGCCCGAGGCGATCGACCTCGCCGAGGAGCGCGGCGCCTTCGGCCGCGTCCTGCGCGACGCCGGCCTGCCCGCGCCCAAGCACGGCACCGCCTTCTCCTTCGAGGAGGCCAAGGCGATCGCGGACGAGATCGGCTACCCGGTCCTCGCCCGTCCGTCCTACGTGCTCGGCGGCCGCGGCATGGAGATCGTCTACGACGAGGCCTCGCTCGCCTCCTACCTGGAGCGGCACGCCGGTCTGATCTCCGAGCACCCGGTGCTCATCGACCGCTTCCTGGACGACGCGGTGGAGATCGACGTCGACGCGCTCTACGACGGCACCGAGCTCTACCTCGGCGGTGTCATGGAGCACATCGAGGAGGCCGGCATCCACTCCGGCGACTCCGCCTGCGCGCTGCCCCCGATCACCCTCGGCGGCCACGACATCAAGCGCCTGCGCGCCTCCACCGAGGCCATCGCGCGCGGCGTCGGGGTGCGCGGTCTGATCAACATCCAGTTCGCCCTCTCCGGCGACATCCTGTACGTCCTGGAGGCCAACCCGCGCGCCTCCCGGACCGTCCCGTTCACCTCCAAGGCGACCGCCGTGCCGCTGGCCAAGGCCGCCGCCCGGGTCTCGCTCGGCGCCACCATCGCCGAGCTGCGCGCCGAGGGCATGCTCCCGGCCGAGGGCGACGGCGGCACGCTGCCCGCCGACGCGCCGATCGCGGTCAAGGAGGCCGTGATGCCGTGGAGCCGCTTCCGCGACGTCCACGGCCGCGGCGTGGACACCGTGCTCGGCCCGGAGATGCGCTCGACCGGTGAGGTCATGGGCATCGACAAGGTCTTCGGCACGGCCTACGCCAAGGCCCAGGCCGGCGCCTACGGCGCGCTGCCGACCAAGGGCAAGGTCTTCGTCTCGGTCGCCAACCGCGACAAGCGCAACCTGGTCTTCCCGGCCCGCGCGCTGGTCAGCCTCGGCTTCGAGGTGCTCGCCACGGCCGGCACCGCCGAGGTGCTGCAGCGCGGCGGCATCCCGTCCACGCTGGTGCGCAAGCACAGCGAGGGCGAGGGCCCGAACGGCGAGAAGACCATCGTCCAGCTGATCCACGACGGTGAGGTCGACCTCATCATCAACACGCCGTACGGCACCGGTGGCCGCCTCGACGGCTACGAGATCCGCACCGCGGCCGTGGCCCGCGCGGTGCCCTGCCTGACCACCGTCCAGGCGATGGGCGCGGCCGTGCAGGGCATCGACCGGCTGCTGCGCGACGAGGTCGGGGTGATGTCGCTCCAGGAGCACGCCGAGCTGATCAACGCCGGCCGCAAGTAGCACCACCGCAGTGGGGGGCACCGGAGCCGGATTGGTGCCCCCCACTTCCATGCCCACGTCCCGTCACCGCTCCGGGAGTTGAACCACCCTTGTACAAGCTTCTGTTCGACCTGGTCTTCAAGAAGATGGACCCCGAGAAGGCCCACCACCTGGCCTTCTTCTGGATCCGGCTGGCCTCCTCGGTGCCCGGCCTGCGCTCGCTGGTGCGGCTGGTGCTCGCCCCGCGCGACCGCGCCCTGCGCACCGGCGCCCTCGGCCTGGACCTGCCCGGCCCGTTCGGCCTCGCGGCCGGCTTCGACAAGAACGGCGTCGGCATCGACGGCCTGTCGATGCTCGGCTTCGACTACGTCGAGATCGGCACCATCACCGGCGAGCCCCAGCCCGGCAACCCGGCGCCGCGGCTGTTCCGCCTGGTCGAGGACCGCGCGCTGATCAACCGGATGGGCTTCAACAACCAGGGCTCCGCCCGGGTCGCCGCCCGGCTGGCCGCCCGTCCGCACACCAGCTCCACCCCGGTGATCGGCGTCAACATCGGCAAGACCAAGGTCGTCGAGGAGGCCGACGCGGTCGCCGACTACGTCAAGTCCACCGAGCGCCTGGCGAAGTACGCCGACTACCTGGTGGTCAACGTCAGCTCGCCGAACACCCCCGGGCTGCGCAACCTGCAGGCCGTGGACCACCTGCGCCCGCTGCTGGCCGCCGTCCGCGAGGCCGCCGACCGCACCACCGCGCACCACGTGCCGCTGCTGGTCAAGATCGCCCCCGACCTGGCCGACGAGGACGTCGACGCGGTCGCCGACCTCGCCCTGGAGCTGGGCCTGGACGGCATCATCGCCACCAACACCACGATCGGCCGCGAGGGCCTGCGCACCGACGCCGGGCGGGTCGAGGAGATCGGCATGGGCGGTCTGTCCGGCGCCCCGCTCAAGGCCCGCGCCCTGGAGGTCCTGCAGCGGCTGCGCGCCCGCACCGGCGGCCGGCTGACCCTGGTCTCGGTCGGCGGCATCGAGACCGCCGAGGACGCCTGGCAGCGGATCGTGCACGGCGCCGACCTGGTCCAGGGCTACAGCGCCTTCATCTACGAGGGCCCGTTCTGGTGCCGCAAGATCCACAAGGGCCTGTCCGCCCGGCTCCGGGCCGCGGGCTTCCGCGACCTGGCCTCGGCCGTCGGCAGCGCCGTCAGCGGCTCCTGAGCGGCCCGACCGCCCCCGGCACGACCTCTACCACCCCCGGACCATCCCCGGACCATTCGGAAAGGACGACATGACCCTCGCCCCGTTCGGCGCCCGGCTGCGCCAGGCCCTCGACACCCGCGGCCAGCTCTGCGTCGGCATCGACCCGCACGCTTCCCTGCTCGCCGCCTGGGGGCTCGGCGACGACCTCGCCGGGCTGGAGACCTTCAGCCGCACCGTGGTCGAGGCGCTGGCCGACCGGGTGGCCGTGCTCAAGCCGCAGGCCGCCTTCTTCGAGCGCTTCGGCAGCAAGGGCGTCGCCGTGCTGGAGAAGACCGTCGAGGAGGCCCGGGCGGCCGGTGCGCTGGTCCTGATGGACGCCAAGCGCGGCGACATCGGCTCCACCATGGCCGCGTACGCCGAGGCCTTCCTGTCGCCCGCGAGCCCGCTGTTCTCGGACGCCGTGACGGTCAGCCCGTACCTGGGCTTCGGCTCGCTGCGCCCGGCCCTGGACCTGGCCCGGGAGCAGGGCTGCGGCGTGTTCGCGCTGGCCCTCACCTCCAACCCGGAGGGCGGCGAGGTGCAGCGCGCGGTGGGCGCGGACGGCGAGTCGGTCGCCGCCTCGGTGCTGCGGCAGCTGGCGGCCGAGAACGAGGGCGCCGCGCCGCTGGGCTCCTTCGGCGCGGTGGTCGGCGCGACGCTCGCCGACGCGGGCGTGGAGCTGGCCATCAACGGCCCGCTGCTGGCCCCGGGGATCGGCGCCCAGGGCGCGACCATGGCGGACCTGCCGCGGGTCTTCGGCGGCTCGGTGATCAACGTGGTGCCGAGCGTCAGCCGGGACGTGCTCAAGCACGGCCCGTCGGTGCCGGCGCTGCGGGAGGCGGCGGAGCGCTTCGCCGGCGAGTTCGCGGACGCCGTCAAGTAGGCGCGGCGGGGGCCGTCGAGGAGCGGAAGGCCTCCTACTGGTAGCCGGTCGGTGACCCTGTGGAGTGTCCGCAGGACGGCGACACCGTCGCGGAGCGGACGTGAGCGCCGTCACATCGAGCCCGTCAAAGTTTCGCAATCGCGGTCATTTTGCCCGGGAAAGTCCTGGTCGGCCTTGGCTGACCAGGACTTTTCGTGTTCTTTTCCTGACGTGGCGCCGCAATCCGGGTAGTGTCCGGCGATAGGTCATCGGCGAGCCGCGAATTGTGCGGGTCCCGCAGGTCAGGGCCCTTGTGGTTCCCCTTGCGGACGGTGTCCTGGGTACCAAACCAGTCATAGCTCAATCCCTTCCATCCACACCTGAGGTGAACGGCGTGGCTCTTCCGCCCCTTACCCCTGAACAGCGCACCGCCGCGCTCGCCAAGGCCGCCGAGGCTCGCCGGGAGCGCGCCGAGGTCAAGAACCGGCTCAAGCACTCCGGCGCCTCCCTGCACGAGGTCATCAAGGCCGGCAAGGCCGACAACGACGTCATCGGCAAGATGAAGGTCTCGGCCCTGCTGGAGTCGCTTCCGGGCGTCGGCAAGGTTCGCGCGAAGCAGATCATGGAGCGCCTCGGCATCAGCGAGAGCCGGCGTGTCCGAGGTCTCGGTACCAACCAGATCGCCTCCCTGGAGCGGGAGTTCGGCGGGGGTGCCGCCTGACCGTGCCCCGGTGGTCCCGTCATCGTCCGCGATCCGGGATAATCGGTGCATGAGTGAGCGTCCGCGGCTGACCGTGCTCTCCGGCCCCTCGGGGGTCGGCAAGAGCACGGTCGTCGCTCATATGAGGAAGATGCACCCCGAGGTCTGGCTCTCGGTGTCGGCCACCACCCGCCACCCGAGGCCCGGCGAGAAGAACGGGGTCCAGTACCACTTCGTCGACAACGACGAGTTCGACAAGCTGATCGCCAACGGTGAGCTGCTGGAGTGGGCCGAGTTCGCCGGGAACCGTTACGGGACCCCGCGCGCGGCCGTGCTGGAGAAGCTGGAGCGCGGCGAGCCCGTGCTGCTGGAGATCGACCTGCAGGGTGCCCGGCAGGTGCGCGAGTCGATGCCCGAGGCACAGCTGGTCTTCCTGGCTCCGCCGAGCTGGGACGAACTGGTCCGCCGACTGACCGGTCGGGGCACCGAGCCGCAGGACGTGATCGAGAAGCGGCTCGACGCCGCCAAGATCGAACTCGCGGCCGAGACCGAGTTCGACACGACCCTTGTCAACACCTCCGTCGAGCAGGTAGCGGCCGAACTGCTAGCCTTGCTCGGTGTAGCCTGACCTGTCTGTCTTTTCCACCCTTTCGGAAGGTTTTCGCGTGTCCTCTTCCATGACCGCGCCCGAGGGCATCATCAACCCGCCGATCGATGAGCTGCTCGAGGCCACCGACTCGAAGTACAGCCTCGTGATCTACGCCGCCAAGCGCGCGCGCCAGATCAACGCGTACTACTCGCAGCTCGGTGAGGGCCTCCTGGAGTACGTCGGCCCGCTGGTCGACACCCACGTGCACGAGAAGCCGCTGTCGATCGCGCTGCGCGAGATCAACGCGGGCATGCTGACCGCCGAGGCGATCGAGGCCGCCTGAGGCGGTCGGTGAAGTTTCCGGGAGGGCCCGGCGGAATGGTTTCCGCCGGGCCCTCCCGCGTACCCGGCCGTCGTTCCCGCTCCGGCGCGGGGTGGGGCGCCGCGCGGGGCGCCGCCGAGGGGCCGTAGGGTGGGCGGGTTCCCGATGCGTAGAGAGGTCGGCCCATGACGACTGCGGACGCCCCCCGCGTGGTCCTCGGTGTGAGCGGCGGGATCGCCGCGTACAAGGCGTGCGAACTGCTGCGCCGGTTCACGGAGTCCGGCCACCAGGTCACCGTGGTGCCCACCGCGGCCGCGCTGCACTTCGTCGGCGAGGCGACCTGGGCCGCGCTGTCCGGCCGCCCGGCCGCCACCGAGACCTGGGAGCGCGTGCACGAGGTGCCGCACGTGCGGATCGGGCAGCAGGCCGACCTCGTCGTCGTCGCCCCGGCCACCGCCGACCTGATCGCCAAGGCCGCCCACGGCCTCGCCGACGACCTGCTCACCAACACCCTGCTCACCGCGCGCTGCCCGGTCGTGGTGGCGCCCGCGATGCACACCGAGATGTGGGAGCACCCGGCCACCCGGGACAACGTCGCCACGCTGCGCCGCCGGGGCGTGATCGTGCTGGAGCCGGCCGTCGGGCGGCTCACCGGCAAGGACACCGGCAAGGGGCGGCTGCCCGAGCCGTCCGCGGTGTTCGAGGCCTGCCGGGCCGTGCTGCGCCGCGGCGGCGCGGTGCCGACCGACCTCGCGGGCCGGCACGTGGTGGTCTCGGCCGGCGGCACCCGGGAGCCGCTGGACCCGGTGCGCTACCTGGGCAACCGCTCCTCCGGCAAGCAGGGCTACGCGCTCGCCGTGACGGCCGCGGCGCGCGGGGCCCGGGTGACGTTGCTCTCGGCCAACGCCGAGCTGCCGGACCCGGCCGGGGTGGACGTGGTGCACGTCTCGACCGCGCTGGAGCTGCGCGAGGCGGCGCTGAAGGCCGTCGCCGACGCGGACGCCGTGGTCATGGCCGCCGCGGTGGCCGACTTCCGGCCCGCCGAGTACGCGACCGGCAAGATCAAGAAGGTCGAGGGCATCGAGCCGGCCCCGGTCGCGCTCGTCCGCAATCCCGACATTCTGGCCGAGCTGTCCGCCCAGCGGCCCCGTTCGGGTCAACTGGTGGTCGGATTCGCGGCGGAGACCGACGACGTGCTCGCCAACGGCCGCGCCAAGCTCGTCCGCAAGGGCTGCGACCTGCTCGTGGTCAACGAGGTGGGCAACGGGAAGGCCTTCGGCACGGACGTCAACGAGGCCGTCGTCCTGGGCTCGGACGGCAGTGAGACGCCCGTTCCGGTGGGCCCGAAGGAAGCGCTCGCGGACGTCATCTGGGACCTGGTCGCAAAGCGGCTGGAATCGGGCGGCAACTGATCGGAATGGGCTGCAGAACGCTCGAGAATTCCTGGAGCGGGTGACGTTCGACGGAACCGGCCCGTTAGACTCCTGGAATCAAGTCTTTCCGGAGTTCCCCGGGCCCACCGGGGACCTTCAGTCAGCAGCCGCTGCAACCCCAGGGAGCGCTGTGTCTCGCCGCCTGTTCACCTCGGAGTCCGTCACCGAGGGACACCCCGACAAGATCGCTGACCAGATCAGCGACACCATCCTTGACGCTCTCCTGCGTGAGGACCCGACGTCCCGGGTCGCCGTGGAGACGCTCATCACCACCGGCCAGGTGCACGTGGCCGGCGAGGTGACGACCAAGGCGTACGCGCCGATCGCCCAGCTCGTCCGGGACAAGATCCTGGAGATCGGCTACGACAGCTCCAAGAAGGGCTTCGACGGCGCCTCCTGCGGCGTGTCGGTGTCCATCGGTGCCCAGTCGCCCGACATCGCGCAGGGCGTCGACACCGCGTACGAGGCCCGGGTCGAGGGCGACGAGGACGACCTGGACAAGCAGGGTGCCGGCGACCAGGGCCTGATGTTCGGCTACGCGTCCGACGAGACGCCCGAGCTCATGCCGCTGCCGATCACCCTGGCCCACCGCCTCTCGCGTCGGCTGACCGAGGTCCGCAAGAACGGGACCATCCCGTACCTGCGCCCCGACGGCAAGACCCAGGTCACCATCGAGTACGACGGTGACAAGGCCGTCCGCCTCGACACCGTGGTCGTCTCCACCCAGCACGCCAGCGACATCGACCTGGAGTCGCTGCTCACTCCGGACATCCGCGAGTTCGTGGTCGAGCCGGAGCTGAAGGCGCTGGCCGAGCAGGGCATCAAGCTGACCACCGAGGGCTACCGCCTGCTGGTCAACCCGACCGGCCGCTTCGAGATCGGCGGCCCGATGGGCGACGCCGGCCTCACCGGCCGCAAGATCATCATCGACACCTACGGCGGCATGGCCCGCCACGGTGGCGGCGCCTTCTCCGGCAAGGACCCGTCCAAGGTGGACCGCTCGGCCGCGTACGCGATGCGCTGGGTGGCCAAGAACATCGTCGCCGCCGGCCTCGCCCGCCGCGCCGAGGTCCAGGTCGCGTACGCGATCGGCAAGGCCGAGCCGGTCGGCCTGTTCGTGGAGACCTTCGGCACCGAGACCGTGCCGGTCCTCGCGATCCAGAAGGCCGTCTCCGAGGTCTTCGACCTGCGTCCGGCCGCGATCATCCGCGACCTGGACCTGCTGCGCCCGATCTACTCCCAGACCGCCGCGTACGGCCACTTCGGCCGTGAGCTGCCGGACTTCACCTGGGAGCGCACCGACCGGGTGGAGCAGCTGAAGGCCGCCGTCCAGGACTGACGCCCGCAGCGCTCGAAGCGGCGCCCGCCCCTTTCCGGGGGCGGGCGCCGCTTTTTTCGTCGGGGGGGGGGAGCCCTCGCGGCGGCCGCCGGTCCGTGCGCGTTGTCGGTGTGACCTGGTAGTACTTGGTCGCGATGAGCAACACAGGGGAGAACGGGGCCGCCGAGCCGGAGCAGCTGGCGTTCATCCGGGAGACGGTCAAGCGCGCCAAGCCGCGCAGCTGGCGCGGGGCCAAGCGGGCCGAGCACCTGCCGGTGGCCCGGGTCGTGGTGGACAAGGGCGTGCTCACCATCGACAAGTTCTTCGACTACGAAGTGCCGGCCGCCATGGCCGAGGAGGCCCAGCCGGGCGTCCGGGTGCGGGTGCGCTTCGGGGCCCGGGTGGTGAAGGGGCAGCGCGAGGGCGGGGAGCTGCACGACGGGTTCATCGTGGCCCGGCTGGAGAAGAGCGACTTCCCCGGGCCGCTCGCCCCGCTGGCGCAGGTGCTCTCGCCCGAGCCCGTGCTCACCCCGCAGCTGCTGCGGCTGTGCCGGACCGTCGCCGACCGGTACGCCGGCACGCTCGCCGACGTGCTGCAGCTGGCCGTCCCGCCCCGGCACGCCAAGGCCGAGGCCGAGCCCTCGCCGGAGCCGCTGCCGCGCCCGGACGCCCCCGCCC
The DNA here is from genome assembly GCF_014656195.1 of Kitasatospora xanthocidica. Classification (GTDB taxonomy): domain Bacteria; phylum Actinomycetota; class Actinomycetes; order Streptomycetales; family Streptomycetaceae; genus Kitasatospora; species Kitasatospora xanthocidica. The sequence continues at coordinate 85,084 of NZ_BNBY01000008.1, forward strand.
CCGGCGGCTGGCAGCGCTACCCGGCCGGGCCCGACTTCCTCACCGCGCTGGCCTCCGGCGGCGCGCCGCGCGCGGTCTGGGCGGCCCTGCCCGGGCCCGGCTGGCCGTACGAGATCGCGCGGGCGGTGGCGGCGACGCTCGCGGGCGGGCGCGGAGCGCTGGTCGTCCTGCCGGACGGGCGCTCGGTGTCCCGGGTCGACCAGGCGCTGACCGAGTTGCTCGGCCCCGGGATGCACGTGGCCCTGGAGGCCGACCTGGGCCCGCGCGAACGGTACAAACGCTGGCTCGCGGTGAGCCGGGGCTCGGTGCACGCCGTCATCGGCACCCGCGCGACCATGTTCGCGCCGGTGCGCGACCTCGGCCTGGTCGTCGTCTGGTCGGACGGCGACAGCAGCCACAGCGACCCGCGCGCCCCGCACCCGCACGTCCGCGAGGTGGCCCTGCTGCGGGCCGCCGAGGAGGGCGCGGCGGTGCTGCTCGGCGGGCACGCGGTGACCGTGGAGGGCGCGCAACTGGTCAGCACCGGCTGGGCGCGTCCACTGGTCGCCGACCGGGAGACGGTGCGGCAGGTCGCGCCCCGGGTACGCACCGTCACCGACCAGGACCAGCACCGCGACGCGGCCGCCCAGGCCGCCCGGCTGCCCTCGGTCGGCTGGGAGGCAGCCCGGGAGGCGCTGGCCGCCGGTCACCCGGTGCTCATCCAGGTGCCCCGGCGCGGCTACGTGCCCCGGCTGGCCTGCGGACGCTGCCGCACCCCCGCGCGGTGCCGGAAGTGCGAGGGGCCGCTGGAGGCACCCTCGGCGGACGCCGCGCTGCACTGCGCATGGTGCGGGGAGCCGGAGAACGACTGGCACTGCCCCGAGTGCGGCTCGTTCCGGCTGCGGGCCCAGGTGATCGGCGCCCGGCGGACGGCGGAGGAACTGGGCAAGGCCTTCCCGCGGATCCCGGTACGGACCTCGGGGCGGGACGCCGTGCTGGCCACCGTGCCGGACGAGCCCTCGCTGGTGATCTCCACCCCCGGCGCGGAGCCGGTGGTCGAGGGCGGCACCGGGTACGGGGCGGCGCTGCTGCTGGACGGCTGGGCGCTGCTCAGCCGACCCGACCTGCGGGCCGGCGAGGAGACGCTGCGGCTCTGGCTGGCGGCCGCGGCGCTGGTGCGGCCGTCCACGGAGGGCGGCGCCGTCGTCGTGGTCGCGGAGCCCTCGGCCCGGCCGGTGCAGGCGCTGGTGCGCTGGGACCCGCTCGGGCACGCCGGGCTGGAACGGGACGAGCGGGCGCAGCTGCACTTCCCGCCGGTGTCCCGGATGGCCTCGGTCAGCGGCACCCCGGCGGCGGTCGCCGACCTGCTCGGGCTGATCCGGCTGCCGGAGGGCGCGGACGTGCTCGGGCCGGTGCCGGTGCCCGCGCTGCGGGGGGAGGAACAGGAGCGCGCGCTGCTGCGGGTGCCGCCCGGGCAGGGGGCGGCGCTGGCGGCGGCGCTCAAGGCAGCGCAGATCGCGCGGATCGCGCTGCGGACGCCGGAGCCGGTGCGGGTGCGGGTGGATCCGCTGGACATCGGCTGAGGCCGGGAGCCGCGGGGCCGGGGTCGGGGGTGCGGGCTCGGGGGCTTGCTCGGCGGTGGGGCGGGGTGAGTGGGCCACCCCGCCCCGGAGTGGCCGGTCGTCGGTGCGGCGGTGCGGTGCTGCCGTGCTGCTTGTGGTGCGGTGCTGCTGTGGTGCTCGCGGTGCGGTCAGCCGCGCAGGGGGATACCGGTGCGGTCGACGGGGGTGCCGCGGTCGATCGCGGTGCGCTCGATGGGGGTGCGGTCGATGGGCGCGCGCTCGGGCTGGGGGCGGTCGACGGGGGTGCGGTCGATCGGGGCGCGGTCCAGGCTGCTGCGGTCCAGGCCGCCCTGGCGGGCCGCCGGGACGGTCGCGGCCAGGCCGCCGGTGGGGGCGGCGGGCAGCTCCTCGGAGCGGTCCGGGCGGCTCGGGCCCGGGACGGCCCCGCTGGCGGCGAGGAGTTCGCTGGTCGGGCGGCGCATGCCGTAGCGGCGGTGCACGGCCTGCTTGGTGACCCCGAGGGCGGAGCCCACCGAGTCCCAGGAGAAGCCCAGCGCGCGGTCGAACTCGACCGCGGCCGCCACCAGGGTCTCCACGCTCTCCCGCAGCTCCTGCGCCAGGCGCACGGTCGGCGCCGGCGCCCTCCCGTACACCACGAAGCCGGCCGAGGTGCTGGGGCGGCGCGGACGGTAGACGTTGCCCAGTTGGGCGGTGAGCGTCCGCAGCGCGTCGACCTGGCGCCTCACCCGCTCGATGTCCCGCACCAGCAGGTGCAGGCTCGCCCGCGCCCGGGCGTCGTGGTTGATCTGCTCGGCCATGGCCTACGTGCCACCTTCCGTACGGTTCAGCTCGGCCGGGGCGCGGTGTCCCGTGCGCCCGGCCCCGGTCAATCTCTCTTGACCAACGCCGAAGCGGGGGCCGGGGTAACGCCGCTCGGCAGAGTCGGGATATGCCAGTGCCCTCCGGGCGGGCCCCGAGGGCATGGGGGCCGGCGTCCGGGGGTTGCATAGACTTGGCGGGCACAGCCGTTGCCCGCAGTCCCTCCCCGACGCCCGACACCTCGACGGACAGGAGCCCGCACCCCGTGGCGATCCAGCCGATCCGTCTCTTCGGAGACCCCGTCCTGCGCGCCACCGCCAAGCCGGTGACCGTGTTCGACAAGGAACTGCGCACCCTGGTCCGGGACCTCACCGAGACCATGCTGGACGCTCCCGGCGCCGGTCTGGCCGCACCCCAACTCGGCGTCTCCCTGCGGGTGTTCACGTACCACGTGGACGGCGTCACCGGGCACCTGATCAACCCGGACCTGTCGCTGAGCGAGGACGAGCAGGAGGGTCCCGAGGGCTGCCTGTCGCTGCCCGGCCTGCGCTACGACACCAAGCGCGCGTACGGCGTGGTGGCCAAGGGCTTCAACATGTACGGCGATCCGGTCACCCTGGAGGGCACCCAGCTGCTCGCCCGGTGCATCCAGCACGAGACCGACCACCTGGACGGCATCATCTTCATCGACCGGCTCGACCGCGAGCAGCGCAAGGCCGCGCTCAAGGCGATCCGGGACACCGACTGGGGCGGCGGGCCGGCGCCGGTCGTCAAGGCCTCGCCGCACAGCACCTTCGGCGCGGCGCGCTGAGCCGCTCGGCTCGCTGGGCCGCTCGCCACGCTCCCCGGTCGGCTTCCTGAACTCCCCACTGCAGAAAGGCACTTGATGCGTCTCGTCTTCGCCGGCACCCCCGAGGTCGCCGTTCCCGCCCTGGACGCCCTGCTCGCCTCCGACCGGCACGAGGTCGTCGCGGTGGTCACCCGCCCCGACGCCCCCGCCGGCCGCGGCCGCAAGCTGGTCGCCAGCCCCGTCGCCCAGCGCGCCGAGGAGGCCGGGATCGAGGTCCTCAAGCCGGCGAAGCCCAGCGACCCGGAGTTCGTCGCCCGGCTCACCGAACTCGCCCCCGACTGCTGCCCGGTGGTCGCCTACGGCGCGCTGCTGCGCCCCGGCACCCTGGAGATCCCCAAGCACGGCTGGGTCAACCTGCACTTCTCGCTGCTGCCCGCCTGGCGCGGCGCGGCCCCGGTCCAGCACGCGGTGCTGGCCGGCGACGAGGTCACCGGCGCGTCCACCTTCCTGATCGAACAGGGCCTGGACTCCGGCCCGGTCTACGGCGTGATCACCGAGGAGATCCGCCCGAGCGACACCAGCGGCGAACTGCTCACCCGGCTGTCCGTCTCCGGCGCGCGGCTGCTCGCCGCCACCATGGACGGCATCGAGGACGGCTCCCTGCACGCCGTGCCGCAGCCGGCCGAGGGCGTCACGCTCGCGCCGAAGATCAGCGTCGAGGACGCCCGGATCGACTGGAACCACCCCGCGCTGCGGGTCGACCGGGTCGTGCGCGGCTGCGCGCCGGCGCCCGGGGCGTGGACCGAGTTCCGCGGCGAGCGGCTGAAGGTCACCGGGCCGGTGAAGCTGCTGCCCGGGTCGGCCGAGCTGACGCCCGGTGAGGTGGCGATGGTCGGCAAGAACAGCGTCCGGGTCGGAACCGGCAGCCACGACATCGAGCTGGGCGAGGTCCGCCCGCAGGGCAAGAAGGAGATGCGGGCCGCCGACTGGGCGCGCGGGGCGCGGCTGGAAGCGGGCGAGCGGTTCGGCGCGGGCGCCGAGGGCTGAGCGTTCGGGGGCGGTCCGGCTCGCCGCGCGGGCCGTTGCGGGTGGGCCTACCTTGGTCCGAGTGGGGGATTCCTCACCAGGAAGGCTGATCCCAATGGCCCGACTCACCTGGACGAGCCCGCGCACCTGGACCGCCGTGGCCGGCGCGCTGCTGGTGACCGCGACCTTCGGGCTGGCGACGGCTCCACCGGCCGGCGCCGTGACCACCACGGTGGTCCGCGGCACACCGGCCGCCTCGGGCACGGTCTCCTCCGCCACCTGCACGGGGGACAGCGTCCTGATCGCGGGAGGCTTCGACCTGGGGACCGTCGCGGTGGATCCGTCCACCGGTGCGGCGCCCGCCGTGCTGGTGACGCTGAACGGCCCCTCGACCGACCGGAGCAACACCTGGGAGGCCGCCGCGGTCGGCGTGAACGGGGCCCAGGCGCTCGCCCTCTGCCAGACGGGCTGACCGGCCGTCACGGAGCCCCCTCGCGCGAGGGGGCTCCACCCCCGGGGCCGCGGGGCGGCGCAGGCTTCGGGCGGCACCTCCCGCAGGGGATATCGTTGAGGCCGATAACCACCGCAGCACTTTGAGGCACACAGGCATGAGCACCCCCGGCAGCACCTCCGGCGCCCCGCGCGCACCCCGCCCGCACCGCCGTCCGAAGAAGGACCCGGCCCGGATCGTCGCGTTCCGCGCGCTGCGCGCCGTCGACGAGCGGGACGCGTACGCCAATCTGATCCTGCCCTCGCTGCTCCGCGAGGCGGAGCAGAAGGGCATGGACCGGCGCGACGCCGCCCTGGCCACCGAGCTGGTCTACGGCACCCTGCGCCTGCAGGGCACCTACGACGCGATCATCGCGGCCTGCATCGACCGGCCGCTGAGCAAGGTGGACCCGCCGGTCCTGGACGTGCTCTCGCTCGGCGCCCACCAGCTGCTCACCACCCGCATCCCCAGCCACGCGGCCGTCTCGGCGACCGTCGAACTCGCCCGGGTGGTGCTCGGCGACGGCAAGGCGAAGTTCGTCAACGCCGTGCTGCGCCGGATCAGCGCCCGTGACCTGGACGCCTGGATCGAGCAGGTCGCCCCGCCGTACGAGAAGGACGCCGAGGACCACCTGGCGGTCGTGCACTCGCACCCGCGCTGGGTGGTCTCCGCGCTCTGGGACTCGCTCGGCCGCTGGCAGCCGGACGCCTCCGGGCGCGGCGCCATGGAGGAACTGCTGCGGGCCGACAACGAGCGGCCCGAGGTGACCCTGGTCGCCCGCCCCGGCCGGGCCACCGTCGGCGAACTGGCCGACGCGCTGCCCGAGGCCGTGCCGGGCCGCTGGTCGCCGTTCGCCCTGCGGCTCGCCGAGGGCGGCGACCCGGGCTCGGTCGAGGCGGTCAAGGACAACCGGGCGGGCGTGCAGGACGAGGGCAGCCAGTTGGTCGCGCTGGCGCTGGCCGCCGCCCCGCTGGACGGCCCGGACCGGCTCTGGCTGGACGGCTGCGCCGGCCCCGGCGGCAAGGCGGCGCTGCTCGGCGCGCTGGCCGCCGAACGCGGCGCGGCGCTGGTCGCGAGCGAGAAGCAGCCGCACCGGGCCCGGCTGGTGGCACGGGCGCTGGAGGGCAACCCCGGCCCGTACACGGTGATCGCGGCGGACGGGACGCGCCCGGCCTGGCGGTCCGGCGGCTTCGACCGGGTGCTGGTCGACGTGCCCTGCTCCGGCCTGGGTGCGCTGCGCCGCCGCCCGGAGGCCCGCTGGCGGCGCCGGCCCGCCGACGTGGCGGCCTTCGGCCCGCTCCAGCGGGACCTGCTGCGCTCGGCGGTCGAGGCCACCCGGATCGGCGGCGTGGTCGGCTACGCGACCTGCTCGCCGCACCTGGCGGAGACCAGGGCGGTCGTGGACGACGTGCTGCGGTCCGAGGGCGGCCGGGTCGAGTGGATCGACGCGCGCCCGCTGCTGCCCGGCGTCCCGGCGCTCGGCGACGGGCCGGACGTCCAGCTGTGGCCGCACCTGCACGGGACGGACGCGATGTACCTGGCGCTGCTGCGGCGCACCGCCTGAGGAAGCCCGTGGGCTAGCCGGCGCCTGCCGCCTGCCGCCGCGCGTCCGGATCGCGTCCGTACGTCGAGGGAGCCCGGGGTCGAACACCCGGGGCGGTCCGGCGTGCCCGGACGCGAATTCCGGTGCCGTATCGCGGACCCGCCCGGGGCGATGGGCGGAACGCGTGGAGACCGGGCCGTGCGGCTCATGGAAATGCCACCGGTCACCCTGTCGTGGGGTGTGCGGGAAAAGCGCCGGCGTCTCGCCTGAGCGCGAGCCCGGCGTGGCCGTCGACAACCCGTGCGGCCCGGCCGACGCCCGTGCCGCGCCTGGACCGAGGGCACGGCGGACCCCTCGGACGAGGAGCGGATCGCGGTACCCGTCGAGAAACCGCTGAAATCCCCCGGGCCCTCCGAACGTACCCGCCGCGACGCCCTCCGGATCGTCCCGGGGCCGGCCCGGTACACGGAACGGGCCGACGGGGCACCGGAATTCGACGACGTATTCCGAAAACCTTCTCCGGCACCCCCGGGAAGACCGTGGATCCACCGGATCCGCCGTCTCCCGCGAGGCGGCGCCGGCCGTGCCGGGAGTACCGCCCGCCGATGAGCCGGCCGGCCGCCGCACGAGGGCGCCGCGGGTCGCCGGGGTCCGTCGGGGTCCGTCGGGGTCCGTCGGGTTTCGTCGGCCGGGCCGGGCGTCGGCGGGGCGGGGTGACCGGTGTCGTCCGGAACATCCGGAACGTGTCCGGACGGTGCTTTAACTGCGGTTCATGCGGATGGTGCGGTGGAAACGTGTACGCCGCGGTGGTGGGGGAATTGCGCTCGATCGGCTCGATGAGTAGGGTTTCGCCGAATTCCCGGCCTGCGCACCCTCCATCCGTTCTGCGCCTCCTGGGCCGGGCCCGAGTGCGCTTCATTCGTCGGGGTCGAGTCCTGGGCCGAACCCTGCGGCGACAAGGAATGCAGATGTATCTGGTGCACGTCTCGCTGGCTGCTCCGGCTGTTCCGTACGACCCGGTCGATCCGGTGGGGATACGCGGCGCGGTGCTGCGGACGGTGCCGGCGGCCGCGCATGTGACGGCCCGGCTGGACCGGGAGCCGCCGAGCCTGGTGGTGTTCCTGGTGGGGACCGACGCGGGGCAGGCCGAGGCGGCCACCGCCCGTGGCTGTCTCCGGTTGACGATGCCGGGGGAAGTGCTTGACGGATGGTCAATTCTCAACAGTGAGGCGCTGGTCGTGCGGCAGTACTTCGATCGGCTGCTGGACTGATCCGGTTCCTGGCCGATTGCTGCCGTTGCACGGTCCTGCAGGCCGGAACGGGTGACTGGGGGCGGTCCGGCGCGGAAACATGGCCGGGAGAGAACCGCGGAGCACCGTCCGCGGGTTGCCCGAGACACCTGGGAATCCATGGACCGCAGTCGCAGCACAGGCCCGTATGACCTGCTCGTGGTGGGGGGAGGCCCGAAAGCCGCAAGTCTGGCGGCGAAAGCGCACTGTCTGAATCGGCTGGGAATCGCCGAGGTGCGCATTGTGGTGGTCGAATCGGCGGAGATCGCCGCTTCCTGGAGCGGCCGCCACGGAAATACCACCGGTAGTGAATTCCTCGGCACCCGGCCGGAGAAAGACGTCGGATTTCCGTACCGCAGTTCCCGGCTTTTCGAGGCCGGTGGTGCGGAACTGGACGCCATGATGGCCGGTACCTTCTCCTGGCAGCGCTTCCTGGTGTCCAGGGGGGAGTTCAGCCGCTGGGTCGACTCCGGCGGGCCGGCCCCCACCCACCGGGTGTTCGCCGAGTACCTGGCGTGGGTGTTCGACCAGGCCACCGAGGGTGTCGAGGTGGTCCGCGGCCGGGTGACCGGTCTGCACCGGGGGCCGGAGCGGTGGACCGTCGACCACCTGGACGCGGAGGGCCGGCCGCGGTCGGTCGAGGCGTACGGCGTGGTGCTCACCGGGCCGGGCGAGTCGCGTCCGCTGCCCTGCGACGAGGGCGCCGCGGACCGGGTCGTCCCCGCCTCGGTGGACCGTTCCACCGTCCGTCCGCTGCTCGGCGGCAGCCGTGAGGTGCTGCTGGTCGGCGCGGGGGAGAGCGCGGCGAGCTTCGCGACCTACCTGCTCGGCACGCTGGGTGACGCCGTGTCGACGGTCACCATCGCCTCGCCGACCCCGCCGTACAGTCGGGCCGAGTCCTACCTGGAGAACGGGGTCTACTCGGAGCCCGAGGCCGCCGGCTGGCAGGAGCTGCCGGAGCCGCTGCGCGAGGAGTTCATCCGGCGCACCGACCGGGGAGTGCTCTCGCCCGGCGTCCTGGCCGGCCTGGCCGGCGACCCGCGGCTGCGCTTCGAGACCGGCCGGGTGGAGTACATCGGCTCCGGGGCGAACGGCCGGCTCGGAGCCGAGCTGGACGGACCGTCCGGCCGCCGCAGGATCGACTGCGACCTGGTGGTGAACTGCATCGGCAGCTCGCCGCTGGCCCAGCTGCGCCTGCTGCTCTCCCCGTCCACCGCGCGGGAGTTGGCGGCCGACGCCGGGGTCGACCTCGGCGACCAGCGCTCCGTGATGCGCGCCGTGGCCGCCGACCTGGCCGTGGAGGCCCCCGGGCCCCGGCTGCACGTCCCCGCCCTGGCCGGGCTCGCCCAGGGCCCCGGCTTCGCCAACCTCAGCTGCCTCGGCGCGCTCTCCGACCGCATCCTGCACAGCTACGCACCCGGCGGCCGCCGGGCGGACGGCGAGCAGCGGACGGCGACCGGCGCGGACGGCGCGAACGCCGCGAGCGACCGGTCCCCCGCGGAGCTCGGCGTCCCCGCCTGAGCCGACCGGTGGTTTCGATCCCGGCTCCCACGCGCCCGGTGCCCGGCGGCTCCGCGCCCCGGGCCCGCTGACTCACGTACGACCATTCGAGGAGAACCATGCCCACCGCCGACCCGTCGGCCACCGTCCTGTTCGCACCGAGCAACCCCACCCCTAACGGAGACCTGCACGTCGGTCACCTGGCCGGCCCGTTCGTGGCGGCCGACGTGGCCCGCCGCTCCCTCGAGTTCCACGGCGGGCAGGGCCGGCTGCTGCTCGGCACCGCCTGGATGAACACCCATGTGATGTTCGCCGCCGAGCAGGCCGGCGTGCCGTACCTGGAGTACGCGGACCTGCTCGGCGAGCGGATCTGGGAGACCTTCAGGTCGGCCGCCGTCGAGCCGGACGTGGCGCTGCGGACCGCCCAGGCGGACCGGATCGGCACGGTGGTGCTGGAGATGCTGCGGCGGGCCACGGAGTCCGGCGCGGTACGGCCGCGCACCCGGCCCGCGCACTACTGCACGGCCTGCGCGGACTGGCGCTTCCAGGGCTATGTGAGCGGGAGCTGCCCGCACTGCGGCACCGCGGGCGCGGCCGGGATCGACTGCGAGGCCTGCGCGCTGCACCACGACGACTCCGAACTGATCGGCGGCACCTGCACGGTGTGCGGCGGCGAGACCGAACTGCGGCCGCTGCGGCGGCTCTACCTGCTGCTGGAGCCCCTGCGCGAGGAGCTGACCGGCTGGCTCGCCGGGGCGCACCTGTCGCCGGCCGCCCGCCGGTACGCCGACCTGGTGCTGGCCCGGGAGCTGCCCGAGGTGCCGGTCAGCTATGTGTCGGCGCTGGGCATCCCGCTCCCGGAGCTGCCGGTCGATCTGACGGACGGTCAGAGCGTCTACCCCTGCTTCGAGTTGGCCGGGCGCTACCAGGTGATGGTGGAGCTGGCCCGGGAGTCCGGGGTCGCCCCGGAGGGCTCGCCCTCGGCGATGTTCTTCGGCTTCGACAACGCCTTCGAGCGGCTGTTCATCCTGCCGGCCGTGCTGCTGGCCGCCGGTACGGGCGTCGCGCCGCTGCCGAGCTACCTGGACATGTCGTACTTCTACCGGCTGGACGGCGCCAAGTTCTCCACCTCCCGCAACCACCTGGTGTGGGCCCGGGACCTGGTGGCCCGCAGCTGCGCCGACGAGGCCCGGCTGTACACCTCGCTGACCCGCCCGGAGACCGGCGAGACCGACTTCACCATGGCGGAGTTCCTCGCCTCGCCCGCCCACGGGCTGGCCGGACGGCTGCTGGCCTGGGCCGAGGAGCTCGGCGCCACGGCACCGGAAACCGACGCCGTGGCAGGGCAGTTCAGCCAGGGGCCGGCCGCGCTGGCGGCGAGCTGCGCCACCTGGGCGCAGGACCTGTGGCGGGCCTACCGGCTGGAGTCCTTCTCCTGCCGCTCGGCGGCCCACGCGCTGCTGCGGCTGGTCCAGGACGGGCGGTCGGCGCTGACCCTGGCCGCCGCCGCGCCGGAGCGGGAGGCCGGCGAGTACCGGGTCCTGGCGCTCCAGGTGCTGCGGACGGTCGCGGTGGCCGGCCTGCCCTTCCTGCCGGAGACCTGCGCGGCGCTCCGGCAGCGGCTCGGCCTGGCGGCGGAGGGCGTGCGCTGGGACGGCACGCTGCTGACCGGCGTCCGGACCGGAGCCACCGTGCCCGGCGACAGCCGGACGGACGGCCCCGGCACGGCCCGGACGGCGGTCGCCGTATGAGGTACGCGGTGGTCGGCTGCGGGCCGATGGGGGCCGCGGCCGCCCTGCGGCTCGCCGCGACCGACCCGGACGCCGAACTGGTCCTGGCCGACCGCGACCCGGAGCGGGTCGAGGAGGTGGCGGCCCGGCTGCGGGCCGGCGCCGGGGTCTCGGTCCGGACGCTGGTCGGTGACACCGGCGACGCGGAGTTCCAGCGGACGGTGGGCGGCGCGGACGCCGTGGCGGTCGCCCTGCCCTGGGTCGCCGCCCGTCCGCTGCTGGACCGGCTGGTGGCCTCCGGGACCGCCGCCACCGGTATCGGCCGTCCGCCGGACGACGGGCTCACCGGGCTCGACGAGGCGGCCCGCCGGGGCCGGACCCGGCTGATCCTGCCGGTCGGCCTGGAGCCCGGCCTGACCGAGATCCTGGCCCGCCGCGCCGCGGCCAGGCTCCGCGCCTGCGAGCAGCTGCGGATCTGGTGCGGCGGCATCCCGCTCAACCCCCGTCCGCCCCTCAACCACCTGGCCCTGTACGGGGACCGGCTGACCATCACGCCCCGGGCGACCTGGAGCGTGCGCGGCGGCGCGCTGGTGCGGGTGCCGCGGTTCGGCGGCCTGGAGTCGGTGCGGGTGGCCGGCCTCGGCACCCTGGAGGCCTACGACGACGGGATGCTGCCGAGCCTGGTCGACGACCCGGTGCTGGGACGCGTCCCCGAGGTGAGCCAGAAGACGCTGCGCTGGCCCGGCTACGCGCAGAAGGTCCGGGCCTTCGCCGAGTGCGGACTGCTCGACGAGCAGCCGCGCACCGTGGACGACTCGCGGGTGGCGCCGCGCGCGGTCCTCGACGACGTGCTCGCCGAGCACGTCCGCCGCCGGGACGGCGACGTGGACGTGACGCTGCTGCACATCCGCGCCACCGGCGGCGGCGACGAGGACTTCGAGACGGCCACCACCACCGTGGTGGACCGGCTGGACACCGACGGCCTCACCTCGATGGCCCGGCTCACCGGCTTCACCCTGGCCGCCTGCGTCCGGCTGCTCGCCGCCGGACTGCCCACCGAGTACGGCCTGCACACCCCGCAGGAGGTGTTCGCCGGCCGGCACGGCGACGAGCTGCTGGCGGAGCTGCGGGCCGCCGGCGTGCGGGTCACCGAGCGGGTCACCGCCGGCCGCCGGCCGGCCGAGGAGTCCCTGCACCACTTCGCCCTGAACCACCCCGATCCGAACCACCCCGACCCGAACCACCCCGATCCGAACCACCCCGACCCGAACCACCCCGACCCGAACCACCCCGAACTGATGGAGACCAACGCATGAGCGTGACCGAGGAGTTCACCGCCCTGCTGCCCGAGGCGGAGTTCAAGCTGCGCCCCTCGGGCGCCCACCTCGCGGTGCTGGACCTGCCCGACAGCCCGGAGCCGGTGGCACCGTTCACCTTCGCGCACATCCACGTCCCGCCGGGCGTGACCACGGCCGCGGACTGCCACCCGGAGCGGGAGGTCTGGTTCGTGCGCAGCGGCTCCGGCGTGCTGTCGGTGGACGGCGTTCCCCGCCGGGTGTCGGCCGGTGAGCACTTCTTCTACGACAGCGGTCACACCCACCAGCTGCACAACGACGGCGAGGAGCCGATCGAGGTCGTCTCGGTGTGGTGGCTGCCCTGATCAGGCTGCCCTGATCCGGGTGGTCTGCGCCGCGGGGTGACGCGGCCGGCGGGCGGCATGGTGTTGCCAGGGCAGCACTATGCCGCCCGTTCGTGCAGACAGCGGGGTGCCCGAGCGGCCAGGCTGGTGAACACAGCCCGGGGCGCGGTGAACGGCCGGCCCGGGCGCACACTCTCCGGTTCCGTCACTCGCAGGAGTCCACCATGCAGAAGACCGCCCGCCCGGCCCTCGTCGTCCTCCTCGCCGTCGTGTGCTCGCTGCTGGGCGCCTCCGTCGTGACCGCCGCCGACGCCGCCGGGCCGGCGCGGGCGGCGGCCGCCGTGACGAACACCGTCACCCCGCAGCCCGGCGACAGCATGGGCTGGGAGTGACCTCCGGCAGTACGGATCACGAAGAAGCGGTGGGACGGCCCCGATCGGGACCGTCCCACCGCTTCTCCGTCGTACGGAGCCGGCGTCAGGAGGCGTCGAGGCCCAGTGCGGCGACCCGGGCCCGGGCGCTGCGGTCCTGGATGGCCAGCAGCTCGGCACAGGGGTCGGCGGCCTCCTCCGGCAGGGTGAAGTAGGCGCGGCGCGGCACCAGTTCGCAGCCCCGGACGTGCTTGGCCTCGGTGGTGCCCAGCCCGTAGTGGATGCGGCGGATGCCGTTGCGGGCGGCCCACTCCAGGGTGTCGTAGTAGACCAGGTTGAAGTAGCAGTACGTGCCGTCCACGGCCGCGTAGTCGAAGCCGGCCGAGCGGGTGTAGAGCACGTCGCCGGCCCGGAAGGCGAGCAGGTAGCCCACCACCCGGCCGTCCCGGACGCTGCTGAGGACGGTGAGGCGCTCCCCGAGGGTGTCGCGCAGCGCGGCGAACTCGCGGCGGGCCCAGCTCTCCCCGGCGGCGTGGCCGTACTTGGCCCGCAGGGCGACGCGCAGCGCGAGGTGCTGCTCGCCGAGCGCGTCGGGGCCCTCGGCGGCCGTGGTGTGCAGGCCGGCCGCCCGGTACGCCTGCATCTCCTTGCGGAGCTTGCTGCGGCGGGCGCTGGGGAAGCGCGCCAGGTAGCCGTCGAGTCCGTTCTCGGGCACGTCGAGGACCGCCTCCGCGCCGAACAGCGCCCGGACGGCACCGGTCGCGGCGGCGTGGTCGCGGCCGGCGGCGTCCTCGGCCGGGTCCAGGTAGAGCAGGGAGTGTCCGGCGCAGCCGAGTTCGGCGGCGGTGGCGCGGGCCAGCCGGTCCAGGGCGGGCACCAGGGGCGCGGTGTCCGCCGGGCTCGCGGCGTCGAAGGGCCGCAGGCCCAGCGAGGAGCCGAAGACGCCGACGGTCAGCCAGGGGTACAGCGTGCCGCGGACCTCGGCGACCCGCGGTGCGAGGTGTCCGGCGCGGGCGGTGTCCTGCTCGGTGGCGGCCGGCGGGTGGCCGATCGCGGAGAAGTCGCCGATGATCCGGGGCCCGTTGTAGAAGAGCAGCTGTTCGGGGCCCCGGATGAGCAGGGAGGGGGCGACGGCGAGCGGCCGGCCGGTGTCGGCCCGGTTGATCAGGAGGTAGAGGATCTCGTGGTCGTCGTCGGCCTCGACGAACCGCCACCAGTCGGCGCTGGCCCAGACCGGTTCGCCGGGCAGGTCGGTCAGCCCGGCCCGGCGCAGATCGGCGACCGAGCCGACGACGGTGCCGGTCAGGCCGTCGCCGAGCGGGCAGGACCAGCCGGTCAGGCCGTCGACGGGTGCGTGCATGGTTGTTCTCCCAACAGAACGGCGACGGTGGCCCCGTGGGTCGCGGGGCCACCGTCGGAGGCGGGTGCCGAGGGGGACGTACGGCGGTGGGTGGGGCCTGCTCAGGCGGTGGTGATCCGGGGGCGGGACAGGTCGACCGCGCGGGCGGCGACGTCCCGGGCGTCCTGGTAGTCCACCGAGCGGGTGATGGCGTAGCCGAGCACGGCGCTGAGCGTCTCGCCCGGGGGGAGCACGATCTTGCCGCCGAGCTCGCGCTCGTAGACGAAGTGCTCCAGGCCGAACAGCTCCAGCACGTCGTACAGGCCGTCGAAGCCGTGGAACTGGCCCTCGACCGGGCTGAGCACGCCCCGGCTGGCCGCGAACAGCTCGGAGCGCTTCTCCATGTCCGGGGCCTGGCCGGTGGCGACCCGGACCAGGTTGGCCGGGAACGGGATGCCGGTGCTGAGCGGGATCAGGTGGGAGGTGATGTAGCCGCCGCCGGGGCGGGCGGCGATCTCCAGCAGCTTGGCGCTGCCGTCGGGCAGCACCCGGCACTCCAGGTGGAAGGAGCACCAGTCCAGGCCGATGGCCTTGGTGACGCTCTCCGCGAGGCGGCGCACGCTCTCCTGCGCCTGCTCGCTCAGCGCGGTCGGGTGGACCTGCTCGTACTCGACGTAGAACGGCTCGGTGACCCACTTGTCGGTGATGCCGGCGATCATCGTGCGGCCGTCGTGGACGAAGCCCTCCACGCTGTGCTCGCTGCCGCCGAGGCGCTCCTCGTAGACGAACTGGCCCTCGTAGTCGCCGAAGACCGGGGAGAGCTCGCGGGTCGCCAGCAGGGTCGCCTGGCGGAAGGTGGCGGCCAGGTCGGTCTCGGCGTCGATCTGGAAGATCGACCGGCTGCCGGAGCCGCCGGCCGGCTTGAGCACGGCGGGGGTGCCGATCTCGGCGGCCGCCGCCTCCAGGTCCGCCAGGTCGTCGACCTTGCGGAAGCGCGGGATCAGGTCCGGGTGGTCCAGCAGGGCCGAGCGCATCGAGTGCTTGTTGCGGGCCTTGTGCGCGGCCTCCAGCGGCACGCCCGGCCAGCCGCAGCGCTGGGCCAGCGCCGCGGCCAGCTCGACCCCGGTGTCGGTCCAGGTGACCACGCCGGAGGCCTTGGTCCGCTGGGCCAGCGTCAGGCCGGCCTTGAGCGCGGCCGGCCGGTCGAAGATGTCGACCTGCTCGAAGTCGCTGATCGCCTCACGGCAGAAGGCGGGCGGGGTGGGGCCGAGCAGCGCGACCTTGTACCCGGCGGCGTGCGCGCCGAGGACGGCCGCGTTGACCTCCAACGGGGTTCGCCGGGTACCGATGAATATGATGGTCGGCTTCGACATGGTGTCTCCTCGGAGCGAGATTCATAGGGGTTCGTTGATGACTGGAACGGCCGTGGTCTGCCTGCCCCCCTCGGGAGCGGGGCGGTCCTTCTACCGCGGCTGGCCGCGCCGGATCGACGAGGCCGCGGTCCGTCCGATGTCGCTGGCGGGCCACGAGGAGCGGATGCGCGACGTGCTGCCCGGTTCGGTGGGGGAGGCCGCCTCGGACATCGCGGACCGGGTGCTCGCGCTGGACGCGGCCCGGGTGGTGCTGTTCGGCCACAGCCTGGGTGCGGCGGTCGCCTACGAGACGGCGGCGCTGCTCGCCGCCCGGCCGGACGCGCCGCGGCTGGCCGTGGTGCTGTCGGCCCGTCAGGCCCCGGGCGGGCCGAGCCCGGTCCTGGCGGCGCTCGACGGTGACGACCGGGCGCTGCTGGACACGGTGTCCGCCTGGGGCGGGATGCCGCCCGGCGGTGCGGACGGTGAGCTGGCGGCGCTGCTGGCCCCCGTCCTGCGGGCGGACCTGGCGATGAGCGCCGGGTACACCGAGCCGGGCGGCCCGCTGCGGGTGCCGGTCACCGTGGTCGGGTACCGGGAGGACACCGTGGTGCCGCTCGCCGAGGTCGGGCGCTGGTCCGCGCTGTGCGAGGGCCCGTACCGCAACGAGACGCTGGCCGGGGGGCACTTCGCGGCGAAGGACGCGCCCGAGGAGCTGATCGGCCTGGTCCGCGAGGTGCTGGAGCGGACGGCGGACTGACCGGCGGTCACGCCTGTCACGCCCGTCACGTCGGTCACATCGCTCACGCCGTCGCGACGCCGGTGAGGCGGCGGCCCAGGTGGACCAGCGGGTCGCGGTCCGGGCCCGGCTCGGCTTCGAGCACTTCGAGGACGGCCAGCTCGTGGTCGCCGGACTCCACCCAGGCCACCGGACGCGCGGTGATCGCGGCGCAGCCCCCGGCGAGGACCAGCCCGCCGGCCGCGCCGCGGGTCACCGTCCGGCCGCGCAGCAGCTCCTCGCCGTCCGGCCGGGCCGGGTCGGCGAACCAGCGAGCCACCTCGGCCTGGTCCGCCGCGAGGACCGTGATGCCGACCGGGCCGCCGCCCTTCAGCGCCCGCAGCAGCCGGGAGGAGCGCTGGAGGGAGACGGTGGCCAGCGGCGGTTCGAGCGAGGCGCAGACCAGGGTGCTGACGGTCGCGCCGACCGTGCCGCCCGGCGTGTCGCACAGCAGCACCGCCACCCCGGCGGGCAGCCGGGCGAAGGCGGAGCGCAGCTGCGCGGGACCGACCGCGGCGGGTGACGGAGCGAGGGTCGTGCCGCTCACCCGGCCACCTCCGCGAGCGGGCGGTCGACGGCCGCGTCGCGGGCGTCGGTGCCGGTGCTGGTGCCGCTGCCGGTGCCGGTGCCGGCGAGCGTCCGGTCGGTGTCCGCGGGCGTCCGGTCGGTGCCGGGGTAGCGGGTGTCGGCGAGCAGTTCCAGGCTGTCCAGGACCCGTTCCAGCGGCAGGCCGAAGTCGACCAGGCAGGCGATCTCGTCCACGCCGGCCGCCCCGACCCGCTCCAGCATCCGCAGGCACTTCTCGGGCGTGCCGATCAGGCTGGCCTCGCGGTGGAAGCGGCGGGCCCGCTCCTCCAGCAGTTCGTCGATCACGGCCTCCGGCAGGGCCGGGATGCTGACCTCGCGGCCGCCGCTGACCGCGCCGCCGCCGGCCGAGGCGCGCAGCTCCAGCTCCAGGGCGGTGCGCAGGTAGCCGCGCAGCGGGGTCCTGGCGGCCTTCCAGCCGTTGTCGGCGTCCCGGGTGGCGTAGGTGTGCAGCATCAGGGTGACCGTGCCGGGGCCCTGGTGGCCGGCCTCGGCCCGGGCCGCGCGGTAGCGGTCGATGCGTTCGCGCAGGGTGTCGAGGTCCTGGCCGAGCAGGTGGGTGAGCAGGTTGGTGCCGAGCCGGCCGGCCGCCTCGAAGGTGGCCGGGTTCCCGGAGGCGGTGAGCCAGAGCGGGAGTTCGGGGGAGAGCGGTGTGGGCTGGACGGCGACCTGGACGGTCCGGCCGGAGCCGTTGCGGCGCTCGACCGGCCGGCCGGCCCACAGCTCGCGCAGTTCGGTCACCGCGTCCTGGACGCGCCGGGCGCGGTCGGCGTAGCGGTCGGGGGCGAGCACGAAGTCGTTGGCGTTCCACCCGGAGCCGAGCGAGATGCCGACCCGGCCGCCGCCGCTGAGGTTGTCCAGCACCGACCAGTCCTCGGCGATGCGCAGGGTGTCGTGCAGCGGGGCGACCACGCTGCCCGCGCGGATCTGGCACCTGGAGGTGCCGGCCGCGAGGGCGGCGCCCAGGACGGCGGGGCTGGGGAACAGCCCGCCGAAGGCGTCGAAGTGGCGCTCGGGCGTCCACACGGCGGTGTAGCCGAGGCGGTCGGCGGCGGCGGCCGCGCCGCGGACCAGCGCGTAGCGGTCCTCGGACCGGTCGGCCTCGGTCGCGCCGAAGAACATCACGCCGAGTGCGGGCAGCGGGCCCGACGGCAGGGAGGGCAACTCGGTTCTCCTCGGTGGGGTGGTCATCGCGCGGCCAGCAGCAGGTCGCTGTCGGTCGGCCCGGTTTCGGTCTGCGCCTCGGTCTGCGCGTCGGTCCGCGCGTCGGTCTGCGCCTCGGACGGCGATCCGGTCTGCGCCTCGGAGGTCGATCCGGACGGCGTCTCGGACGGCGTCCCTGCGTTCTCCTCCCACGGGAAGCAGGGGGCGAAGGCCGGCTCCAGGTGGTTGATCCAGGAGGCGGTCGGGGACCAGTGGGCGAAGAACGACCGCCCGACCAGCGCGGGGTCGCGGGCCTGCAGCATCCGCAGGACGAACACCCGCTGCCCGGCGATGGTCGCCTCGCCGTCGACCGCGATCTTGCCGGGGGTCGCCGACATCACCGGTCCGCGGGCCGAGCGGGCCAGGCCGGAGACGGTGCGCTGGGCGTCCTGGACGATCTGCAGGGCGGTGGCCAGCGGCACTTCGAAGTAGCGGCGGGCACCGGTGTCGCGCTCGACGAAGGCGTAGTACGGGTGGATGCCCAGGTTGACCATCTCGGCCCACATCTCGGCCCAGGTCTCCGCCCGGTCGTTGACGTGGCGGATGATCGGGGCCTGGGCGCGCAGCACCGCGCCGGCGGCGAGGAGTCGGCGGACCGCCGTCCGGGCCTCGGTGGTGGCGAGCTCGCGCGGGTGGGACACGTGCAGCATGACGGCGACCTGCCGGCCGGAGTCGACGATCTCGCCGATCAGCCGCATCAGGTCGTCGGCGTCGGCGTCGGTGGTGAACCGGTGCGGCCAGTACGCCAGCGCCTTGGTGCCGAAGCGGATGGTGCGGATGTGCTCCATGCCCTCGCCCAGCAGCGGGGCGACCCAGCGCCGCAGCACCGCCGTCGACATGATCATCGGGTCACCGCCGGTGAACAGCACGTCCGTCACCTCGTGGTGGCGGCGCAGGTAGGCGGTGGAGGGGTCGAGTTCGGCGCTCAGCCGCAGCTCCGGCATGCCGACGAACTGCGCCCAGCGGAAGCAGTAGCCGCAGTACGCGTGGCAGGTCTGTCCCTGCGAGGGGAAGAGCAGCGCGGTCTCGCGGTACTTGTGCTGGAGGCCCTCGACCACCATGCCGTCCTCGACCGGCACGTTCTGCGCCAGCTGGCCGGAGGGGTGCGGGTTGAGCTCCAGCCGGATGCGCCGGGCGGCCGCCGTGACGGTGGCCCGGTCGGCGCCGCTCAGCAGCAGGTCCGACATCTCGGCGAAGGCGGCCGGTGGCAGCATCTCCCGGTCCGGGAAGGTCAGCCGGTAGATCGGGTCGTCCGGGGCGGCCGTCCAGTCGATCAGCTCGTCCACCACGTAGTTGTTCACCTTGAACGGCAGGACGGCGGCGACGGTCTGGATTTCATGACGGGTTTCCGGGTCCATTGCGCGAACCTGTGGAATGTCCGTGAGGCGCGCCCCGGAAATGCTTCTCAACTTCACTGCTGGAATTCTCCCACGGCTCAACGGAGTGGACTCGTGAACGATCGTGCCACAGCTTCGGCGGCTTGGGGCGGCAGGAAGCTGTCAGGGCAACTTGCTGCTGACAAGGCCTGCTCCCGGCCAGCTCGGAGGGCGGTAGCTTCCTTCTGGAACGGTATTTCACGACCGTAGCAAATAACATTTCGCCGGAATCTGGAGTTTCTGCTGTGGATGCGTTGAAGGTAGCCGAGATCTGGGGTGACCTGGTCGGCCGAGACACCGTGGACATCGACGACGACTTCTTCTTCGATCTCGACGGGAACTCCCTGATGGCGGCCGCCGTGGTCGCCCGGACGAGCGAACTCTCCGGCGTTCCGCTGGAACTGCGCGACCTTTATCTGGCGACCACCCCGCGTGAGCTCGCCGAGCACCTCGCGGCGATCGGCGCGCGGCTCGCCGAGCTCTCGGAGACCGCGCCCGCCACCGGGGCGCTGCCCGCCGTCGCGGCCGCCCTGGCCGAACTCAGCGCCGCGGCCGCCGAGCGGCTGCTGCCGCCGGACACGGTCGTCCGCACCGTCGATCCCGAGGCGGAGGAGGCCGCCGGGGGCCGTCGGATCGCCCTGCTGCGCGAGTACCGGGGCGCGGGCCGCTGCGAGGTGGAGAGCGCGGACGCCGAGGAGGCGGTGCTGCGGCGCGGCGACGGCCCCGCCTTCCGGCTGCGGCTGGCCGGCCCGGTCCTGGAGGTCGGCACCGTCGAGGTAGCCAGGCATGGCTGAGCCGAGCGAGAGCCTGGCCGGGCTCGTCGAGGCCGCCCTCGCCACCGCCGACCCCGCCCGGCCCGCCGTGACCGAACCGGCCGGCACCTGGACGTACGGCGAACTCGACCGTGCCAGCGCCGAGTTGGCCGCCGCACTGGCGGCCGCCCCGGGCCGGGAGCCGGCCGTGGACGGTGCCGGGCCCGCCCCGGTGGCGGTCCTGCTGCCCCGGGGCGCGGCGGCGGTGGCGGCGATGCTGGCCTGCGTCCGCGCCGGGCGGCCGTTCCTGCCGCTCCCGCCGGACACCTCCTCGGCCGCGCTGCCCGACCTGCTGGGCGTCCGCGACCTGGTCACCGCAGGCCCGCCGCCCGCCTGGTGGACCGGCCCGGCGTCCCGGGTGCACCGGGTGCGGCGGGAGGGTCCCCCGGCGGCCCGACCTGCTGTTCAGGCCGTCGCGGGTGACGGGACCGGGTACTTCCTCGCCACCTCCGGCACCACCGGTACGCCCAAGGTGGTGCGGGGTTCGGCCGCCGGGCTGGCGCACTACCTGCGCTGGCAGCGCGAGGAGCTGGCGCTCGGACCGGGCGACGTGCTGTCCAACTCCGCCGACCCCTGGTTCGACTTCTCCTTCAAGGAGACGCTCGCCGCCGTGGTGTCGGGCGCGACCGTGGCCGTCCTCACGGACCGCGAACTGCTCGGCGGGGCCCACCTGTTGAGCTGGGCCGCCGACCACCGGCCGACCATGGTGTGCCTGCTGCCCTCGCGGCTGGCCGCCCTGCTCGGCGCGGCCGAGCGGGCCCCGGCGGAACTGCTGGACGCGGCGTTCGGCCGGCTGCGCCTGCTGCTGGTCTCCGGCGAGGTGTTCCCCACGCCGCTGCTGGCACGCTGGCGGGCGGTCTGTCCGCACGCCACCGTGCTCAACCTGTACGGCCCGACCGAGTCGACCGTCATCAAGCTGAGGCACACCGTGCCGCCCGGCGCGACGGTCGACACCCCGACGGTGCCGGTCGGGACGCCGATCCCCGGCACCGAGGCCCTGCTGGACGCCGGGGAGGCGGCCGAACTCACCCTGGTGTCCGATCAGTTGGCGCTCGGCTACGCCTCCGGCGGGCAGGGCTCCGCCACCCGCTTCGGCACCCACCCGGACGGCCGGCCGCTGCTGCACACCGGCGACCTGGCCCGCCGGACCCCGGACGGCGCGATCGAGATCGTCGGGCGCGCCGACCACGTGGTGAAGCGCCACGGCGTCAAGGTCTCACTGCCGGACCTGGAGGCACAGGCCCGTACCTGCTCCTCGGTCGGCTCGGCGGTCGCCCTGCTGCTGCCCGGGGAACGCGAGCGGATCGTGCTCTGCTGCACCCCGTACGGCGCCGCGGCCGACGGCCCGGCGCTGCGCCGCCTGCTGCGCGAGCACCTGCTCGGCCGGGTGCCGGCGGCCGCCATGCCGGACGCGGTCCGGGTGCTGCCCGAACTGCCGCTCGACCCGCGCGGCAAGGTCGACCGCCGCGCGCTGGCCGCGCTGTTCGAGCCCCGGCCCGAGCCGGTGGCCGCTCATGGCTGAGCCGGTGCCGGGCAGCGCGGCCGTGCGCCGCCGGCTGGCCTTCGGCGCGGCGGTGGACTCCTTCGGCACCGGTCTGCTGCTGTCGACCTCGGCGGTGTACTTCGTCGCCGTGATCGGCTTCGGGGTGGGCGAGGTCGGTGTGGTGATGTCGGTGGCCGGTGTGGCGGGCCTGCTCGGGCCGGTCCCGGTGGGCCGGCTGGCGGACCGGCTGGGCCTGCGCCGGGTGTACTGCGGCGCGCTGCTGCTGCGCGGGGCCGGCTACCTCGGCTACGCGTTCGTCACCGACTTCCGGGTGTTCGTGGTGGCCACCTGCCTGCTGCGGATGCTCGACCAGTCCACGCCGCCCTTGCAGCAGTCACTGGTCGGCGCGCTGGCCGAGGGCGGCGAGCGGGTGCGGACCATGGCGCTGGTGCGCGGTGTCCGCAACACCGCGCTGAGCGCCGGGTTCCTGGTGGCGGGGCTGGCGCTGGCGGCGCACACCAGGCCCGCCATGATGGCGATGCTGATCGGCAACGGGCTGAGCTTCTTCGTCCTGGCCGCGGTGATCGCCTCGCTGCCGATCCCGGCCCCGGCGTCCGCCGCCCCGGCGTCCACCGCTCCGGACGGCGTCGCCGGGCCCGAGGCGGGACCGGACGTGGAGCGCTCCGGTCCGCCGCTGCGCCACCGCCGCTTCGTACTGCTCACGGTCAGCAACGGCCTGCTGCTGCTGCACGACTCGGTGCTGTTCGTGCTGCTGCCGGTCTGGATCGTGACCAGGACCTCGCTGCCCGCCGCGACCGTGGCGGGGCTGCTCGCGGTCAACACGGTGCTGACGGTGCTGCTGCAGCTGCTGTTCAGCCGGACCGAGCGGCTCACCCACCGGCCGGGCGCGGTGCTGCTCGCCGCGGCGGGCTTCCTGGTGGCCGCCTGCGCGGTGTTCCCGGCGGCCGCGCGGCTGTCCGGCGGCTGGGCGGTGGCGGGCTGCGCCGCGGCGGTGGCGCTGCTCACGGTCGGCGAGAACCTGCACGCCGTGGCCGGCTGGCAGCTGTCCTTCGACCTCGCGCCGGCCGACCGGCGCACCGAGTACATGGCCGTCTTCAACCTCGGCCTCGGGCTGCAGAACGTCGTCGGTCCGGCCCTGATGACCTCGGTCGTGCTGGGTGCGGGCCCGGGGGGCTGGCTGCTGCTCGCCACCCTGTTCGCGGGCTCCGCCCTGGCCTGCCGCGCGGCGGGCACGGTGCGGGCCCCGCTACCGGTCTCCCAAGGAGGAATCTGTCATGGCTGAACACGTCCTGGTGCTCGGCGGCGGGATGGACATGCCCGCCATGCTGCGCGAGCAGGGTCTCGACGTACGCACCACGGTGGCCTGCCAGCTCGCGGTGCTGCCGAAGATCCGCCGCTCGGCGGAGCACAGCCGGGTGCTCGGGCTGCGGGCCGACGCCCCGGCGGCCGAGTGGGCCGCGGTGGTCCGGGCCGTCCACGGGCTGGACCCGTTCACCAGGGTCGCCGCCTTCGCGGAGCGCGACCAGGACCGGGCGGCGGCGCTGGCCGAGGAGCTGGGCCTGCCGATGCACAGCCCGCGCACCGTCCACCTGGTGCACCACAAGCCCAGCATGCGCGCCCGGCTGGCCGAGGCGGGCGTGGACGACACCCCGTTCGCGGTGGCGGCCGACGTGGCCGAACTGCGCGCGTTCCTGGCCCGCCACGGCGGGCCGTGCATCGTGAAGCCGGCGATCGGCGCGGGCAGCGTCGGGGTGCGCCGGCTGGACGGCGAGGCGGACCTCGACTCCGCCTTCGCCCGGGCCGACCTGGACAGCGAGTGGGCACGCGGCGGCGTGCTGGTCGAACGGCTGCACGCCGGACCGCAGTTCAGCGTGGAGGCGTTCTCCGAGGACGGCGAGCACCAGGTGGTGTGCGTCACCCGGAAGTACTCCGACCCGGACACCTTCGTGGAGCTCGGCCATGTCGCGCCGGCCCCGCTGCCGGAGGCGGACCGCGCGGCGATCGCCCGGCACGTCGCGGCCGTCCTGGACGCCCTGGACATCCGCTTCGGCCCGACCCACACCGAGGTGGTGCTGACCGCCGACGGCCCGCGCACCATCGAGACCCACATCCGGCTGGCCGGCGACGAGATCCCCGCCCTGGTGCACGCGGCGCTCGGCGTGGACCTGGAGCGGCACACCGTCCGCCAGGTGCTCGGCCTGCCGGTGCTCGCCGAACTGCGGGCCGAGCTCGCCGCGGCGGAGGCGGCCGAGCCCCGGCACGAGGCGGTGTGGTTCGCCCGGCCGACCGCCCTCGGCGTCCTGGACGCCGTGGACGGCCTGGCGCGGGCGCGCGCCGGGGAGGGCGTGTCGGAGGTCCGGCCGCTGGCCGAACCGGGGGCCGAGCTGGCCCCGCTCGACTCCTCCGGCGCCCGGCTCGCCCTCACCCGGGCCCACGGCCCGGACGCCCGGACCGCGGTGGCCCGGGCCCGCGCGGCCACGGCCGAGCTCAGGTTCCGGGTGACCCTGGAGTCGGGCGAGGACCGGCCGCTGGTCTGACCGCGCCCCGGCCCGGCCCCGTCGCGTCACCCACGCCCGGGCCGGGCCGCGTCGGGGGTCAGCCCTGCGGGGCCGCCGCCGCGAGCACCTCGCGGACGCAGACCGCGAGTGCCCGCAGCGCGGTCTCCAGGTCGGCCGGCTCCGGGTAGCTCGGGGCGATCCGGATGGTCCGGTCGGCCGGGTCGTCACCGTACGGGTGGGTGGCACCGGCCGGGGTCAGCGCGACCCCGGCCGCTCCGGCCAGCCGGACCACCTCGCGGGCGCAGCCCTCGGGCACCTCCAGCGACACGAAGTAGCCGCCCTTGGGCTGCGACCAGCGGACCCCCGGCTGGTCGCCGAACTCCTCCCGCAGGATGCGCTCGACCAGTTCGAACTTGGGCTGCAGCAGCTCGCGGTGGCGGCGCATGTGGGCGCGCACCCCGTCCGCGTCGCGCAGGAAGGCGACGTGCCGCAGCTGGTTGATCTTGTCGGGGCCGATGGTGCGCTTGCCGGTGTGGCCGAGCAGCCAGGACACGTTGGCGGGGGAGGAGCCGAAGAAGGCCACGCCGCTGCCGGCCAGGGTGACCTTCGAGGTGGAGGCGAAGACGAACGCCCGGTCCGGGTGGCCGCCGTCGGCGCAGGCCGCCAGCACGTCGGCGAGCTCCACCTCCTCGTCGGTCAGGTGGTGGACCGCGTAGGCGTTGTCCCAGAAGATCCGGAAGTCCGGCGCGGCGGTCGGCATCCCGGCCAGCCGGCGCACGGTCTCGGCGCTGTAGCAGGCGCCGTCCGGGTTGCTGTACTTGGGAACGCACCAGATGCCCTTGATCCGGGCGTCGCCGGCCACCAGCTCCTCGACCACGTCGAGGTCCGGGCCCTCGGGCGTCATCGGCACCGGGATCATCCGGATGCCGAAGCGCTCGCACAGCGCGAAGTGCCGGTCGTACCCGGGGACCGGGCAGAGGAACGCGATCTCCGGCTCCTCCGCCCAGCGCCGCTCCGAGCCGGGCACCCCGCTCAGCATCGCGTGGACCAGGCTGTCGTGCATCAGGGCCAGGCTGGAGTTGTCCAGCGCCACCAGCTGCGCGACGGGCACCTGGACCAGCTCGGCGAAGATCTCCCGGAGCTCGGGCAGGCCCTGCAGACCGCCGTAGTTGCGGCAGTCGGTGCCGTCGGCCGAGGTGTGCCCGACGGGCTTCGACAGCAGGTCCTGCGACAGGTCGAGCTGGCGGGGCGAGGGCTTGCCCCGGGTCAGGTCCAGGGACAGGCCCTGTTCCAGCAGCTTCTGGTACTCCCCGACGGATCGCGACTGCACGGGTGTCACGGACTTCCTCCCTTGGACCGGGCCTTGTGCCGGACAGCCTATCGAGGCCTTAAGCTGCGCTTTTAACGGCACTACGATCGTGGACACGCCATCGACAGGATGGCGTCCGAATGTCACCCGGGGGGGAACATGCTGACGAGTCTTGGGCTGGACACCTTCTCCGAGCAGGTGTACCGACAGATGCTGGCCTACCCGGAGCTCGGCCTTCCGGAGCTCGCGGAGCGGCTGGGCAGCTCCGTCGAGGAGATCCAGGAGGCCTGGGACCGGCTCGCCGACCTGTCCCTGCTGCGGCCGACCCGCAGCGGATCGAGCGGCCTGCACGTGGTCAGCCCCGAAGTCGGACTGGAGATGCTGCTCGCCCGCGAGCAGGCCGAGCTGCTGGAACGGCAGCAGCAGATCGAGCGCAGCCGGGTGGCCGCCGCCGCGCTGATCGCCGACCACGCCGACCTGCGCCGGGAGTCCCCGGTCGCGTACGTGGAGCAGCTGCCGGGCGTCGAGGCGGTGCGCGACCGGCTGCGCAAGCTCACCGGTGAGGTCGAGCACGAGCTGCTGGCCTTCGCCCCGGGCGGCCCGCAGAGTCCGGAGAACCTGGCCGCCGCCCGCCCGCTCGACGAGGAACTGCTCAACCGCGGGGTGCGCATCCGCACCCTGTACGTGGACAGCATCCGCAAGGACCGGGCCACCGCCGAGTACGCGAGCTGGCTGGGATCGGCGGGCGGCCAGACCCGTACGGTGCCGAGCTTGCCGCTGCGGATGCTGATCATCGACCGGAAGATCGCCGTCGTCCCGGTCAACCCGGAGCGCTCCGACCAGGGCGCCGTGGTGCTGCACGGGCCGGGGACGGTCACCGGGATGTACGCGCTCTTCGACCAGTTCTGGGCCCGTGGCGTCCCGCTGGACCAGGAGCCGGGGGACGGCGCCTTCGAGGAGCTCAACGGGCAGGAGCGGGAGATCCTGGCGCTGCTCGCCGACGGCATGACCGACGAGGTGCTCTGCCGCCGGCTGGGCGTCTCGGTCCGCACCGCGCGGCGGATCATCGCCAAGCTGATGGACCAGCTGGGCGCGCGCAGCCGCTTCCAGGCCGGCGCGGAGGCCGTCCGGCGCGACTGGATCTGACTCCTGGCTCCCAGCTCTCAGGGCGTGTCCGACGAGCCCCGGGGGCGGGGGCGCGTGGGGTCGGGGAACCCGGCGAGGAAGGCGTGGGCCTGGGCGCGGAGGTCGTCGACCGGCGGGTCGTCGCAGACCACCTCCAGGCCGAGCGCGGTCGTCTGCCCCCAGTGGAAGTAGGACTGGTAGGCGAGGTAGGGCCGGTGGCCGTCGCTGGGGTCGAGCCCGACGGCGAAGGTCGCGGAGCAGGTGCGTTCCCGCTTCGTCCGGGCGAACTCCGTACGGGAGAGCTCCCATTCGAACTCGTACGGCTCGGGCCCGGCGGGCAGGTCCAGCAGGGCCTGGGCGAGTTGGCGGACCTCGTCCGGGTCCGCGAAGGGCAGCGACTCGGAGCCGATGGGCGCGGCGGCGAACAGCTCCCACTCCCGGCCGTTGTGGCTGACGGTCAAGGCCCACGGGCCGTCCTCGTCGCGCCAGTGGCAGTGCAGGCTCAGGTCCTCCATGACGGTCAACCTCCCTGTGGTGCTGGGCTGTTCGTAGACCTCCATGGTGGCACAGCGGGTGGCGGAGGGAAGTCGGGTGTGAGCCGTTCTCGGGCCCGTCGCCAGGCGTCCCGCAGCGCGTCCCAACCGAGGACGGTGACGCCGTGCTCGGCGAGCAGACGGCGGGCCTCCGGGGAGACCAGGAACTCGTGGTCGGTGTGGCGCACCAGCCAACCGTCCTGCGGGGCACGGGGGTTCGGCCCGGCCAGGCTGGGGTGCAGCGCCCATTCGGTCAGGCCCGGCGGCAGGTCGGCCAGCAGCCGGGCGTAGTGGGCGGGCTTGTCCTCCGGCGGTACGGAGAAGCTGTCGAGGAAGCCGTGGTCGACGACGGGCAGGCCGCGTGCGCGCGACCGGTCCAGGGCGGGCGGCAGCCAGACCCGGACCGCCAGGCCGTACTCGGCGCCGAGGGCGAGCGTGAGGTCGAGCACGTCCTCGCGGCCGCCGTCGGCGAGGCAGTGGAAGTCGAGGTGGGTCGGGGCCCGGCCGGCCGCCGCCACCGCGTCGATCTGGGCGCGGAACTCCCGCTCCACGTGGTCGAGTCGGGCACGGGCGAGCAGTGCGGCCCGCCCGGCCGGGGTGGGGGCGAAGAACTCCCCGTCGTCGTCGAGCAGGGACGGCACCCGGTCGCGCGGCGACAGCGGGCCCCAGCGCAGGTGCGGCGACTCGCAGACCAGGGTGAGGTGCACGCCGAACGGCACCTCCGGGTGCCGGCGCAGCAGCCGGAGCGCGTGCGGGGCGCCGGCGCAGGGCGTCATCAGGCTGCAGGAGGCGGCGATGCCGTGGCGGACGGCGTCGATCACGGCGCGGTTGACGGACTCGTCCAGGCCGAAGTCGTCGCAGTTGAGCAGGAGGAGCCGGGCCTCGGGCGGGTGGCCCAGGAGGGCGTTGGCGGCGGGTGCGGGCACGACGGCAGTCTGCACCGGAGGCACCGGCGGTGCACGGGAATTACCGCCCGGGGGCGGGGGTTCGGAGACGGGCCCGGGGCCGGGTCAGTCGGCGATGGGGGCCGGGTGCCAGGGGCGGTCGGGGTGGGTTCGGACCGGGGCCGAGGTGAGCCGCAGGGCGTACACCTCGCGGTCGGTGGCCTCGTACGGGACCCGGCCGAGGTACTCGTGGCCGGTCAGGTGGCACCAGGCGGGCAGGTCGAGCGGGGCGGCGGGGTCGGTGGTGTGGATGTGGACCACCGCGCCGGCCGGGAGGTGCGCGATCCGGGCGCGCAGGCGCAGCAGGAGCTGGACGCAGAGCAGGCCCGTGCCGTCGACGGTGAGGTCGGGGGCGGTGCGGGCGGTGTCCGTGCTGCCCGGGGTGTCGGTCATGGGCTGGCCTTCGCGGGGTGGTGGGGCGGTGCGGTGGTGCCGGTTCAGCCTAGGAGACGGGCCGGACGGCGGGTACGGCGGGTGTCCGGTGGGGGCGCCTCGGCGGGCGGCCGGCGAAACTCGCGTGCCCCCGCGGACGGCACCGGCGACACTGACGCCATGACTGGTTCCGCACCGCCTCGACTGCTTCGGCCGCGTGCCCTGGGGCCCGGGGACCTCGTCGTCATCGCGGCGCTGTCCGGTCCGCTGCCGGCCGCTTACGAGCCCAACGTCGAGCAGACGGTGGCCGTGCTCGAACGGATGGGCTTCCGCGTGCGCCGGGCTCCGCTCCTCGAAGCGGGACGCCGCCATTGGTGGAGCGCGGCCACGCCGGCGGAGATCGCCGGGGAGCTCAACGGCCTTCTGCGTGATCCCGAGGTGCGGGCGATCGTCGCGAGTGACGGCGGCCAGACGGCGCTCGGCTACCTCGACCTGATCGACGTCGAGGCGGTCAGGGCCGACCCCAAGCCGATCCTCGGCTACAGCGACGTCTCGCTGCTGCACCTGGTGCTCCACGCGCGCACGGGTCTGGTCGGGTTCCACGCCGACATGGCCGTTCCCGGCTTCGGCGGCAACTGGCCGTCCGCGCCCGTGGCGCGCCGGGCCGAACTGGAGGAGCTCTACTCCAGGCTGCTCACCGGTACCGAGGCGATCGGTGTGCTGCCCGCGAGCCCGTCGTGGGAGTGCTGGCGCCCCGGCCGCGCCGAAGGCCCGCTGATCGGCGGGGTGATCAACCGCATCGTGCTGGCGCAGGCGACGCGTTTCGCGCTGCCGCTCGAACGCTTCGACGGTGCGGTGCTGTTCTGGGAGGAGACGGGCGGCCTGGCGTCGCACGTGTGGAGCTACCTCCAGGTGATGCGGCACAGCGGCATCCTCGACCGGATCTCCGGCATGGTCGTGGGCGTGCCGCGCGACATCGCCGGCCTCGAACCCGGCGCGTCCCCGACCCTGCCCGAGCTCGTCCTCGACGTCCTCGGCGACCGTGACATCCCGGTGCTGGGCAACGTCGAGTTCGGGCACGCCGGCCCGAACCTGCCGATGCCGGTCGGCATCCGCGCCGGCCTCGACGCGCGGCAGCGGACGTTGACGCTGCTCGAACCGGCGGTGGGGCCGCCCGCGATCACGGGACCGGTCGGGTGAGCGGCGCGGTCCGGTGGGCTCACGGCCCCCGGCGGCAGCACCACCGGGGGCCGACCCGCGCCCTGCTGATCCCAAGGGACCACCGCCCCGGAGAACGCGCACGGTCACTGCAACTAGCCGAGTCCCTGGCCGGGGGCGGTGCCGCCGAGGCGGGTGAGCAGGGCGGACAGCAGGGTGAGGTCCTCGGCGCTCCACCGGTCGGCCGCGAAGTGGTCGGCGGCGACCTGGCGGGCGGTGTGCAGCATCTCGGCGAGCCGGTCGCGGCCGGTGGGGGTGAGCGCGGCGTACGCGACCCGGGCGTCGCGGGCGGCGGCTTCCCGGGTGACCAGGCCGATCCGCTCCAGTGGTGCGAGGCCGCGGGTCACTCCGGAGGCGGTGAGGCCGAGGGCCTCGGCGAGGTCGACCCGGCGCATCCGGCCGCCGGGGGCCTGGGAGAGGTGGAGCAGCACGGTGAAGTCGGACAGGCTCACGCCGTGCAGGCCGCCGAGGCTCGCGTCGAAGCGTTTGACCGCGGCCGTCTGGGCGCGGACCAGCCGCAGGGCGGTGTCCAGCGGGTCGGGGCCAGCGGGCGTGCCGGGGTGCTGGGGGTCGGTGTCGGGCCGTTCGGGCCGATCTGTCATTGCCACCTCCTTGACTGCTCAAGTATATCCCTGGGGCGAGCCGTCAAGGAGATGGCGGAGGGGGGAGGGGGTGTCGGTCAGCGGGTGGTGCCGGCGGCGCGCCGCTGACGCTTGCCGAGCGGCGCCTGGGAGAGGTCCTCGGCCTGGGACCGGAGGTTCTTGTGGCCGTAGCCGCGGCCCGTCAGCCAGTCCCGCGCCGCCTGCTCGGCCCGCTCGGTGGCCGCCAGGATGTCCTCCTCGGCCTCGCCCCCGTCGAGGAAGCGGAAGGTGAAGGCGGTCCGCGCCGAGAGGTCGTAACTGAGGTGCCCCTCGGGCGTGAAGGCCGCGTGCAGCACGTCGTGTTCGGGTGCGGCGGTGAGGAGTTCGGCACGCTGCTCGTCGGTGAGGCCGTCGAAGACGCCGCGCACCATGATGCGGAAGGTCCGTGTGGTCATCCCCCGACCATAGGCAGGAGGGGCCGTCGACCGCCAACGCGATTTCCGGGCGCGTCGGCCGTCGACGGCCCCCGCCGAGGGCCGGACGTCAGCTGTTGACGCCCAGTTGGGCCAGCAGGGACGTGTTGTCCTCGATGTGCCAGTCCTCGACGATCCGGTCGGTGCCGACGTGCTGGATGTCGATCGCGTTGAACTCGACGCCCTGGCCCCGGCCGTGGACACCGTCGAAGGTCCCGGTGAAGTGCCCGCGGAAGACCAGCCGGGCGGTGATCCGGTCACCGGTGACCAGCACCTCGGACAGCTCGCAGGTCAGGTCCGGTACGGCCGCGCGGAAGGTGCGCGAGGCGAGCACCGGGCCGGTCGGGCCCTGCGGGCGGCCCGGCGGCAGCGTGTTGTCCCGGAACCCCGGACTGATCGACGCGTCCAGGTACCGCTGCTGCCCGGTGTTCCAGAAGGTGTACAACTGCTGGGCCAGGCGCACCTCCTGGGCCGCGCGCCGGGCGCCGATCGAGCGGTCCACGGTGAGCGCCTTCGGCTGGACCAGATCGGGCGAGCGGTCCACCAGCCGCTGCGGCCAGGCCCGCGAGGACGGTTCGCGGCCGGCGCCGTGCGGGGGCGCGGCCGCCGCGGTGCCGCCCAGCAGGGCGGCCAGGGCCACGGCGACGGCGGCCGCGCGGAGCGGGCGGACCGGGCGGCGGGGGCGGACAGGGCCGCGGGACAGGGCCTCAGACAAGGCGGCCGCCCCCGTCCACGTGCAGCACGGTGCCGGTGACGTACGGGTTGTCGACCGCGTACAGCACGGCCTTCACCAGGTCCTCCGGGCTGCCCACCCGGCGGGCCGGGTTGCGCGCGGCGACCCCGCGCAGGAACGCCTCCTTGTCGGCGCCGAGCCCGTCCCAGGAGCCGGTGTCGACGATGCCGGGGGACACCGCGTTCACCCGGACCGGCGCGATCTCCACCGCCAGCGCCTGCACCAGGAAGGCGAGCGCGCCGTTGGTGGTGGCCATCACCGTACGGCCCGGGGCCGGACGCCAGGCCGCCACCCCGGAGAAGAACGTGAACGAGCCGCTCTCCGACACCTGCCCCACCAGGTGCTTGGCCAGCAGCAGCGGCCCGATCACCTTCGCCGCGAACGCCCGCCGGACATCGGCCGCGTCCAGCTCCGCGAGCGGGCCGTTGGCCGGGATCGCGGCGGTGGACACCAGGTGGTCGAAGCGGCCGGCCCGGGCGGCGAAGTCCGCGATCGACTGCTCGTCCGCGATGTCGAGCGCCAGCACCTCGGACGGCCCGGACAACTCACCGGCCGTCCACTCCAGCTTGCGCGGATCCGGACCGGCCAGCACCAGGTCCGCACCGGCGGCCGACGCAGCCTTGGCCAGAGCGCGCCCGGTGCGCGAACCGGCGCCGACCACGACGAGGCGCCGGCCCTTCAGGGAACCGTCATCGGACATGGGAGGACTCCTTCGAGCACAGGGGGAGGGGGTCGGCCGCCGCTGCTCGCCGCGGCCGCTCCACGACTCTCCCCTGACCTGCGGTGATGAGTCCAAGGCTTGTTTTCTACGTCAGCGATAAAATCTGCTCATGGCAACGCTCCGGCAGCTCGAATACCTGGTCACCGTGGTCGACACCGGCTCCTTCACCCGCGCGGCCGAACAGCTGCACGTCACCCAGCCCGCGCTCTCCCACCAGATGCGGGCCCTCGAAGCCGCCGTCGGCGGCCCGCTGCTCGAACGCCTGCCGCGCTCGGTCCGGCTCACCCCGATGGGCCGGGCCGTCCTGCCGCACGCCCGCGCCGCGCTCGCCGAAGCCGAACGCCTGCACACCGTGGCCCGGCGCACGGCCGGGCTGGAGGAGGGCGAACTGGAGGTCGCGGCGATCTACTCGGTCAGCCTCGGCATCCTGCCGCCCGTCCTGCGGGCCTGGCGCCGGCTCCACCCCGGGGTGCGGATCCGGCTGCGCGAGTACCCGCACGCCGACCTGCTCCGGGCCGCGATGGCCGCCGGCCGCGCCGACGTCGCCATCGGGCCCGTCCCGGACGGCTGGGAAGGGCCGATCCGGGAGCTCGGGGTCGAGGAGTTCGCGGTCGTCCTGCCCGTCGACGACCCGCTGGCCGACAGCCCCACCGGCACCGTCGCACTGGCCGAACTCGCCGACCGGGACTGGGTCCACTACGCCCCCGGCAACGGCCTCGCCGACCTCCTCGACCACGTCGCCGCCCAGGTCGGCTTCCACCCCCGGGCGGCCGTCCGTGCCGAACAGACCTCCGCCGCACCGTTGTTGGCCGCCGCCGGGCTCGGCCCCGCCCTGGTCCCGGCGAACATCGTGCCGCCGCACTTCGACGGCGCCGTGCTCCGCCCGCACCCGCCGGTCCGCCGCACCCTGGCCGCCTACACCCGGACCCGGCCGGACGCGCTCACGGTGGCGTTCGCCGACCTGGTGGTCGGGGTGGGGTGCGTGGACCCGGCGGGGTGACCGGAGGACGGGGGCGGCTCTCGGTGGGCTAGGCCCTCTCTTTCGGATCTTGTCGGATCAGCGCGCGGCTCCCCCAGCCTTCGGCCGGGAGGTACCCCCATTCCGCGCCCGGCTGGGCGTGCCGGCGGATCGTCCTCGTACTGGGTCGTACTTGGATGATTCGCCGGTGCGTCCAGGCGGGATGCCCGGCGTCGTGCGCCCGGCAAGATCCGAAAGAGAGGGCCTAGGCCCGGGCCGGGAGGCGGGTGCAGACCGTTCCGGTGGCGAGCGTGGCGGGCTCGGCCTTCAGGGTGTCGAGGGTGAAGGCGGTGGTGAGCGCGTTGATGTCGCGGGTTTCGCGGAGGAGGAAGTGGTTGCCGCCGGGGATCTCGTAGCGGGCGAGGTCCGGGACGACCCGGCGGGCGCGCAGCGCGTACTCCAGGGACTGGGTGGCGTTGGCCGCGCTGTGGTCGCCGGTGCCGTGGACGATCAGTACCCGCCGCCCGGCGAGCTGGTCGACGGTGTCGCCGCTGGGCAGCCAGGGGGCGATCCCGGCGACGCCGACGACGGACGGGTGGCCGGCGCACCAGAAGGCGGCGCGCCCGCCGAGGGAGTTGCCGATCAGGACGACGGGTGCGCCGTCGTACCGCCGGGTGAGCTCGTCGAGCGCCCACCGGGTGTCGACGGCGGTGTCGGCGTCGTCGCCGTTCCAGCCGCTGTAGCGGTAGCGCAGCAGGTGCACGGCGAGGCCGTGCGGCCGGCCGCGGTCGGCGAGTTCGGCGGCGAGGTCCCGCAGGCCCAGTTCGGCGACCTTCAGCGGTCCGCTCCTGCTGCGGAGGAATCCGCCGGGCAGGAGCAGGGCGACGCCGTTGACCGGTTCGTCCCCCTGTCGCGGGGTCAGCTGCGGGGTGCGCGGACGGTGCGCTCGGAACACGCGGAATCCTCCCAGATCGGTACAGCCGGATTCTACGGTTCCGAGGAGGGGTCCCGGTGCGCGAGCAGGGACCACAGGACCCAGCCGGTGACCCGGGTGCGGGCCACCATGACCTTGGCCCAGCGGGCGCCGAGCGGGGAGGTCCAGGTGTCCACGACCTCCACGACGTCCCCGGAGCGGGCCAGACCGATGACGGTGTCCTCGCCGAAGTGGTCGGTCCGGACGTTGGCGGCGCTGACCGAGACCTCCCACCAGCCCGCCCCGACCTCGGGCGCCCGCTCGCCGGCCGGTGTGACCGCGGCCGGGACGAGCAGGATCGCGAGGGAGAGGACCGCCGCCGTCGCCCGGCCGATCACGGCCACGCGAGCCTCGGCGCGCCGTTGTGCGGAGGTGGTGGCGGCGGTGTGAACAGCGGGGGAGCCATGTACAGCAGAACGACCCGGCCCTGCGTACGCGCACTGTCGGGCGCCGGGGCTCACCCGGTCGGGTGAGTCCGGGGCCGGTCCGGGTGGCGCTGCCGATGCCAGGAGGGTCTGGTAACACTGTTTCCCATGGGTTACGTTGTTACCCATGAGCACGCCCTACCAGGACGCGCAGCGGGCCGGCCAGGACGCCGTGCGCGCCGTGATCCTCGACTGCGCCATCACCCTCCTCGTCGCCGAGGGCTCCGCCGCGCTGACCGTGCGCCGGATCGCCGCCGAGATCGGCTCCTCGACCAAGGTGCTGTACACGATGTTCGGCGGCAAGGAGGGGCTGCTCGACGCGCTGTACCGCGAGGGCTTCGCCCGGCTGCGCCGAGCGCAGGAACAAGTCCCGCCGGGGGAAGGGCCGTTGAGCTACCTGACCGCGCTCGGCCGGGCCTACCGGGAGCGGGCGATCGCCGAACCCGCCTACTACCGGGTGATGTTCGAGCATCCGGTGCCCGGATTCCGGCCCGGCGCCGAGGCCTTGGCGATGGCCGACGGCGCGTTCGACGCCTCCGTGGCCGCGGTGGAGGCGTGCATGGCGGCCGGGGTCTTCCGGCCGGGCGACGCGCACGAGGTGTCCAAGCTCTTCTGGGCGGCCACGCACGGCGTGGTGAGCCTGGAACTCGCCGGCCACTTCGCCCCGGCCGACGCCGGGCCGCGCTACGAGGCGCTGATGGCCGCCCTGGGCCGGGCGTTCGGCGCCGGAGCGCCGGCGACCGACTGACGAGCGGACTGACGGGCCGACGGGCGAACCGACCGACCGACTGACGAGAGGACGACACGATGAGCCGAAACCGTTACCTGTTAGGGAACTTCGCCCCCGTGGTAGAGGAGGTCACCGCCCACGACCTGCCCGTCACCGGGCGGATCCCGGACCACCTCGACGGACGCTACCTGCGCAACGGCCCCAACCCGCTGGGCATCGAGGACCCCGCCGCACACCAGTGGACGCTGGGCGCGGGCATGGTGCACGGCGTCCGGATCCGGGGCGGGCGCGCCGAGTGGTACCGCAACCGGTGGGTCCGCTCCGGAGCCGTCGCCGACCTGCTCGGTGAGCCGCGGCGCGGCACTCCCGTCGACGAGCGGCTGGACATCTCCCCGAACGTGCAGGTCGCGGGCCTCGCCGGGCGCACCTTCGCGCTCACCGAGGGCGGCATCCGGCCGTACGAACTCACCTACGAGCTGGACACGGTGGGCCCGTGCGACCTGGGTGCCACGCCGGAGGGGTACAGCGCCAACGCGCACTCGCTGTTCGACCCGCACACGGGGGAGCTGCACTCGCTCGCCTTCCGCTACGGCTCGGACCAGGTGCAGCACATCGTGATGGACGCGGTCGGCGCCGTCCGGAGCGTCACCACGATCCCGGTGCCGGGGAACCCGTACATGCACGACTTCGCGCTCACCGAGCGGTTCGTGGTGCTGTACGACACCCCGGTGGTGTTCAGCGCGGCGCACCTGGCGACCGGCGTGCCCTTCACCTGGGACGAGCGGCGTGCCGCCCGGGTCGGTGTGATGCCGCGGGCGGGCGGCGGGGTGCGGTGGTTCGAACTGGCGCCGCACCTGGTCGGGCACACGCTCAACGCGTACGAGCGGACGGCGGATTCGCTGGTGGTCGACGTCGTCCGGCACCCGCCCGGCATCGATCTGCGGCGCCTCGGGGCGAGCCGGCCCACGCTCGACCGCTGGACGGTCGACCTGGCGGCGGGGACGGTGAAGGAGGAACGGCTGGACGACCGGGTCCAGGAGTTCCCGCGCCTCAACTCCCGTTTCTCCGGGCGCCCTTACCGCTACGGTTACGCGGCCGCCGTCGAGCTGTACGCGCCGCCGGCCGGGCCGGGGGACGAGCGGCCGGCCGAGGGGTTCAGCAACGCCCTGCTCAAGCACGACCTGCACCGGGGGACGGTGGAGGCCCATGAGTTCGGGCGGGACGGTGCCGTCGGGGAGGGGGTGTTCGTCGCGGCCGAGTCGCCGGCGGCGGAGGACGACGGGTATGTGATGGCGTACGTCTTCGACCCGGTGCGGGGTGCGACGGACCTGGTCGTCCTCGCCGCCCAGGACTTCACCGGCGGGCCCGTGGCCCGGGTGCACCTGCCGGTGCGGGTGCCGCTGGGGCTGCACGGGAACTGGGTGCCGGGCGGGGAACCGGGGGTGCCGGGCAGGGCGTGAGGTGACGCGGCGTCGCGGGTGAGGGGCAAGGGGCCAAGAGTTGCCCCTGGGGGAGCCTCGCGGCATTCGGCGCCTCTTATGTGCAGGTGATGGCCGGGGTTTTCCCTGCTCTTTGTTTCGGATCAAGGCGGGCTCTGCGACGATCCGATGATCGTCGCCCTGTTGTGGTGGGCGGCGCGTCGCAGGGGTGTCGCAGGGGAGAGACCGGCATGGCCGTTGGGCCCGAGGACGACGTGGTCCGGGCGGGGTGGGGTGCCAGGTTCGCCTGGAACAACAGGTTCGTCCGGAACAACGGGTTCGCCTGGAACAAGGAGACCTGGATCGTGGTCTCCGGCGGGGTGCTGGGGGCCATGTTCGCGAGCATGGGGCTGGCGGTGCTGTTGGGGCCGGGGAACGGGTTCGGCGGCGACAACCTCGCGTACATGGGGATCATCAGCATCCTCGGACTGATGCCGTGCGGCGCGGGCTTCGTGTGGGCGCTGATACACCCGCGGCACGGGCTGCCCTCGGCCGCCGTCGGCGCGCTGCTGGGCCTCGGCCTCTTCCTCTCCTTCGCCGGCGGCGCTGTCAACGACGCGTGGCGGGCACCGCTGGACCGGCCGTCCACGACCCGCGCGCTGGGCAGCTGGACGGCCGGGGACCTGGTGGTGCGGGTCCGGCCGGACCAGGTGGTGGCGTACCGGAGCGCCACCGGCACCGTGGTCTGGCGCTGGACGCCGCCCGGGGAGGACTCGGTGTGCGCGATGAGCCGGGGCACCGGCCAGGCCGGCCCGGCGTCGGCCACGGCCTCGGCGTCGGCCGCGGCGGCCCAGGCCGGAGCGGCCGCGGGCGCGGTCGGGCTGATCGGCCACTCACCGCAGAACAAGCCGTGCGCGGCGGTGACCGCGCTCGGCCTCGCCGACGGCCGCTCCGGGTGGACCGCCGCCGTGGACGCGCCCGCCCGGGAGGGCGACTCGGCGGCGCCGGACGTGGTGGCGGTCGCCGGGCAGCAGGCCGTCCTCCAGGAGAGGGACGGCTGGCGGGCGGTACGGCTGGCGGACGGCGGGGCGGCCTGGCGCAGCCCGGTCGACGCCGGCTGCGCCC
Organism: Kitasatospora xanthocidica; assembly: GCF_014656195.1. Classification (GTDB taxonomy): domain Bacteria; phylum Actinomycetota; class Actinomycetes; order Streptomycetales; family Streptomycetaceae; genus Kitasatospora; species Kitasatospora xanthocidica. Next base: position 122,904 of record NZ_BNBY01000008.1, read on the forward strand.
CGCGGCAGGTCGCGGGCGCGGCGGCGGACGTGGTGACGGTGGCGCAGTGCGGTGGGGCCGCGCCCGTGCTGCGGTCGCTGGAGGCCGGGGACGGGCGGGAGCGGTCGCGGATCGCGCTGCCGGGCGCGGGCGGCCTCAAGAACCTCGCGGTGGTGTCGGTGGCGCCGCTCGCGGTGTGGGTGGACGCCGAGGCCGAGCGGGGGACGCACGCGGTGCTCAGCTACGACCGGGACGGGCGGCGGCGGGCGACGATACCGGTCTCCGGTGACGAGTACGACCTGGACGTGATGCTGGGCGGGCTGCACGCCTTCGACGAGTTCGACGCCCGGCCGCTGTTCGGCGGCGTGGTGGTGGGGGACCTGTTCATCGTGCCGGCGCAGAAGCCCGGCGACGTCAGCATCAGCGGTGGCACGCACCCGAGCCGCAGCGCGACGGGCCGGCTGGTCGCGTACTCGCTCGCCGACGGCGGGCAGCGCTGGACGGCCGGGCTGGACGACCAGGTCACGGGCCTGGTGGTGGACGGCGCCTCGGTGTGGGCGATGACCCGCGCCCGGATCGTCCGGGTGGACGCCGCGACCGGACGCAAGGGCGTGGAGCTGGACGTGAACGGCACGGCGTCGCTGTACCCGGTGGACCTGTCGGTGTCCGGCTCCGAGCGGTTCACGGTGGTGGCGGAGGACGGGACGCGCGACGAGCCCCCGGTGCGCGGGATGCGCTGAGGGGGCTCGTCGCGCGGCCGCCTTCGAGCGCTGGGCAGTCGGGCGCCGGTGCGGCCCCGGCTCGGTGAGTTACTTCGAGCCGGTCCGGGCGCCGCTGCGGAAGTCCGGGTAGCCCAGGATGAAGACCTTCTCCGCCGGGTTCCGGACGTAGGGGATCACCTTCCCGGTGTCCTCGAAGCCGAGCCGCCGGTAGAAGGCCAGGGCGCGTCCGTTGCTCTCGTTGACGCCGAGGGTCAGCCACTGGGCGGCGGTGTGGTCGCGCGCGTGGCGGATGATCGCCCGGACGAGCTCGGCGGCGGGGCCGGCGGTGCCCCGGTGGGCCGGGGTGACGTAGACGGAGCGCACGCACACGGTGTCGGGCACGTCGGGGACGGGTTCGACCCCGGCGATCCCCACCCAGGCCCCGGCCTCGTCACGGACCGTGAAGGTGGCGCGCTCCTCGGCGGTGGCCTCGGTGGCGGCCTGCTCCTGCCAGTGGCCGTCGGGCTGGGCGGCGGTGTCGGCGTAGGACAGGTTGAAGGCGTCCGGGGAGTCCCGCAGCGCCTCCAGCGTGATCTCGCGGAGTTCCCGCCACTCCTCGGCGGTGATCCGGCGTACGACGTAGTGCATGCCCCGAGCCTGGCACGGCCGCGGGGCGGTGGGATCACGCGTGAGGATGATCTTCGTCCCGGTGCTCCCCCGCGTGGGGGAGCCGCCCGGCGGACCTGAGCCTTCCAGGCGGTTGTGTCAGGCTGGTGGGGGAGCACCGCCGAGATCGGGAGGCTCGAGATGGCCGAGATCAGGGTGAACGGGGTCGCGCTGCACTACGAGACCCGCGGTGAGGGCCCCGGCGTCGTCCTGGTGCACGGCTCGTGGAGCGACGGGGACTCCTGGGCGCGGGTGGTGCCGGGCCTGGCCGAGTCCGTGGCCGTCGTCACCTACGACCGCCGGGGCCACAGCCGCAGCGAGGACCTGCTCACCCAGGGTTCGGTGTACGAGGACGCGGCCGACCTGGCCGGGCTGATCCAGGGCCTCGGCCTCGCCCCGGCCTTCGTCTACGGCGACTCCTACGGCGCGCTGGTCACCCTCCGGCTCGCCGCCGCCCGCCCCGACCTGATCCGGGGGATCGGCGCGCACGAGCCGCCCGGCAGCGGCATCCTGCTCGCCGACCCGGACCTGCGCCCGATCGGCACCGCCTTCGCCGACCGGATCGCCGCCGTCCGCGAGCTGCTGGAGCAGGCCGAGTCGGCGGCGGCCGCCGAACTGTACGTGGACAGCCTCGCCTTCGGGCCGGGAGCCTGGGAGCAGCTGCCCGCGCCGATCCGGCACACGTACATCCGCAACGCGCCCACCTACCTGGACGAGCTGCGCGACCCGGACGCGCTCGACCTCGACCTCACCGGGCTGGCCCGGTACACCGAACCGGCGCTGCTCACGCAGAGCGACGACAGCGCGCCGATGTTCGGCGAGGTGCTGGACCTGGTCGACCTGGCCCTGCCGAAGGCCGAGCGGCACGTGTACACCGGCGCCGGGCACGCCCCGCACCTGTCGCAGCCGGAGGAGTGGGTGCGGGTGGTCCTGCCGCGCGTCCTGGCCTGAGCGCCGCCCGAGCCGGCCGGCGGGCCGGCCCGCTGGTCCGTTGGTCCGCTACCGGGCCGCCAGCATCTCCTCCCCGCGCGGCGTCCGCCGGTACAGCACCTCCCGCCCGCTGCGCAGCCGGCTGACCAGGCCCGACCGGTGCAGTACGCCCAGGTGGTACGAGACGGTGCCCGCGCTCAGGAAGTGCCGGGCGGCCAGGTCGGCGGTGGTCGTCGGGTCGACCAGGGCGGCGAGCAGGTCCGCCCGGGTCGGCCCGAGCAGCTGGGCCAGTGCCGGGGCGGGGGTCTGCGGGATGGCGGGCGGATTGCCGACCGGGTACATCAGGGTCGGCGCCCGGTGGCAGCCGTCGACCGGGTCCAGGATGACGTGGAGCCTCCGGCTCACCAGGGTCGGCATCAGCAGCACCATCCGGGCCGGCAGCTCCACGTCGAAGCGGCTCTCCAGCCGGATCAGCCCGTCGGACCAGGAGAGTTGCGGGGAGAGGGAGTTGAACAGCGAACCGGTGCCGTGCCGGGCCAGGAAGCGGCCCCGCTGGTCGACCTCGGCGTCCAGTACCGCCCGGGCGTCCGGCCAGTACGGCGCGAGCGCCGACTCCCAGTACCGGCCCAGCTCGTCGGCGACCCGCTCGGCGAAGTAGCGCGGGCCGCGCAGCATGGTGCGCAGCACCACGTCCGGTACCTGGCGGCCGGCCAGGTTGGCCGCGGGCAGGCCGTGCCGGACGGTCTCCAGCTCCGCCCGGACCCGCTCGGGGTCGGTCCGGCGGACGGCCTCCAGCTGCTCGGCCACGGTCGGATCCGGTCCGGAGGGGTGCGGGGAGAGGAAGTCCGGGATGTACCCGCCGGCCTGCTCCAGGGCCAGCCCCGACAGCAGCTCCAGCTTCTCCCGGCGCAGCACCCGGCGGGTACGGCCCACCCAGGCGTACGGCCCGGTACGGGAGTTGAGCGAGAAGGCCATCAGGGTGTTGACCGCCTCGTGGAGTGGTGAGACCACGAAGCGGGTGCGGGCGAGCCCGGTCGAGTCGATCGTGAGCCGGATCAATGCCGTCCTTCCCCGGTCGTCGGAACGTCGTTCCGCCGGACTGTCAGGTGGGTGGAACGCGGAGCTGATATACCGTCAGGTCATCTGGAATCACCGGGTTCGTCCGCCTTTCGGCTGCCTTTCGGTCCCCGACGTTTCGACCCTGGTCGAATCCTGGCACGAATGCTCGCGTTCGAGGTCACCCCGGCCCAAGCTGATTCCCGTGACCGCGTCAGCACGGACGCGGCGCGACGGAAGGACGAACATGACGAGCACGCGCGGTCGCGTGGCCGCCCTGCTGGGCGCCGTCGCGATGGTCGCCGGCAGCACCCTGGCCACCACGCCCGCCCTCGCGGCGCCGGCCGAACCGGCCCGGCACGGCGGCGGGATCGCCGGGCAGGCGCCCTGCCAGGGCGCGCCCGAGTTCACCTGCGGGACCCTCACCGTGCCGCTCGACCACAGCGGCGCCACCCCCGGCAGCCTTCAGCTCGACGTGGCGATGACCGGGAACGCCGACGCGCCCAAGGGCGACCTGCTGTTCCTCGCCGGCGGCCCCGGCCAGCCCGGTGTGCCGCTGATCCGGCGGATCGCGAGCAAGCTCACGCCCGTCCTCAAGGACTACCGGCTGATCATGTTCGACCAGCGCGGCACCGGCGAGCGGGCGCTGCAGTGCCCCGGCCTGCAGGAGGACATGGGCTCCTCCGACCTCGCCGTGCCGCGCCAGCAGTCCATCGCCGACTGCGCGGCCACCCTCGGCCCGAACGCCCGCTACTACAGCAGTGCGGACACCGTCGCCGACATGGACCTGCTGCGCCAGGCCCTCGGCGACCGGCGCCTCACCATCGACGGCGTCTCGTACGGCACCTTCGTCGCCGAGCGGTACGCCCTCGCCCACCCGGCGCACGTGGCCCGGCTGGTGCTCGACTCGGTGGTGCCGCAACAGGGTTACGACCCGCTCGACCTGATCGCGCTGCCCGCCACCGCCCGGGTGCTGCGCACCGCCTGCCAGGCCACCGGCTGCACGACCGACCCGGCCGCCGACCTCGCCGCCACCGTCCGGAGGTACGGCAACGGGGCGCAGATCCTCGACGCGCTCACCAGCTACGAGTTCGCCGACCCCGACTACGGCGGGGTGCCGGAGGCACTGCACGAGGCCGCCACCGGGCAGCCGGCCAAGCTCCAGACCTTCATCGACGACGTGCGCAAGAACGACGCCGCGCCGGCCGAGTTCCTCAGCCAGGGCCTGCACGCCGCCACCCTCTGCGCCGACGGGACCTATCCGTGGGGCACCACCGACACCCCGGTCGCGGGCCGGGCGGCGGCGCTGGAACGCACCCGGCAGCGGCTGACCACCGAACAGACCTGGCCGTACGACGCCGCCACCGCGACCGGGCTCGGCAGCCTGCTGGTCTGCCTGGACTGGCCGCGCGAACCGGTGCCGCCGACGCCGCCGGCGCACCGCAAGCTGCCCAATGTGCCGGTGCTGCTGCTCGGCGGGGACCGGGACCTGTCCACGCCGTACGAATGGCTGTACCAGCAGGCGAAGTCGACGCACAAGCCGCAGATCGTGATCGTCCCCGGGGCGGCGCACTCGGTGCAGACCCGCGCGGCCGACCCGGCCGGGCGGCAGGCGGTGTACGACTTCCTGCTGAAGTAGCGCTGCCTAAGTAGCGCTGCCGAAGCTGCGGGAGTAGCGCGGGAGTCGCCGGTGGCGGTCCGTTCCTCACGGGGGTGGGAACGGGCCGCCACCGCGGCTTTCCGGGGAAGGGTCGCTCCGGCCTCCTCGCCGAACAGGCCTCCGCGGGCTCAGAGTTCGGCCGCGCCCCAGCCGTCGTCGGGGAGCGAGCGGTCCGGCTCGGGACAGTCGGCGTGGTCGTAGCCCCACATCACCGCCTTGTGCAGCACCCACTCCTCCGACGGCGGTTCGTCATGGCACTCGCGGTTGGTGAGGACCAGCTCCACCCGGAGCTCCTCGGCGGGCGAGAGCAGCAGATTGCGCTGGTCCGGCAGGTTCTCGTAGGTGATCGTCTGCCAGGGGCGGCCGCCGGCCGTCAGCGCGGCCATCAGTTCGGTCTCGGTGACCCGGGTGGGGAGCGTCACCGACTCGCCCGCCCGCTGCGGGAGTTCGAGCTCGCCGTGCCAGATCGGCAGGGAGAGCGAACGGAGCTCCCGGCAGCGGCAGAACACCGTCTGCACGTCACCGAAGCCGAAGGCGTGCGGCCAGCGCCGGTCGCGGTGGATCCGGCCGCCGTCCCACGGATCGCCGTAGCGGGCGGCGAGTTCGGGCAGCGAGGCACCGTAGTGCAGCTCGCCGAGACGGCCGGTGGTCGCCAGGCCGGTGAGGAGGGTGAGGAAGTCCGTCACCCGAGGCACCCGCGCACCGCGTCGACCAGCCGGGTCGCCCGGGCGTCGCCGTGGCCGATCATCCGGTTGGCGACGTAGGCGAAGCCGACGCCGAACTCGTCGTCACCGAAGGCGAACTGGCCGCCGGCACCGTCGTTGCCGAAGCTCCGCCCGCCGAGCAGCCGGCGGAAGGCCGGGGAGTCGAGCAGCACGCCGGAGCCCCAGCGGGCGCCCATGTCGAAGCCCAGGAAGCCCGCGCCGGAGGAGACCTCGCGCACCGCGTCGGTCACGGTGTCGGCGGAGAGCAGCCGCTCGCCGCCGTCCAGACCGGTCACCGCCGCCGCGTACAGGCCCGCGAGGCCGGTGGCGGAGGCGACGGCACCCGCGCCGGGCAGCTCGATCGCGTGCAGGGCGGGGTCGTTCCAGCCGTGCGGCACGTCCAGGCCGGGGAAGACCAGGGCGCCGTTCATCGTCACGATCCGGGTGAGCAGGTGCTCCGGGCCGGGCATCGGGCGGCGGCCCTCGGCCTCCACCAGCCGGGCCAGCCGCGGCAGTTCGCTCTCCGGAAGACCGATCCAGACCGGCAGGCCGAGCGGCTCGGCGAGCTCCTTGCGCAGGAACGCGCCCGGGGTCAGGCCGGTGATCCGCCGGATCACCTCGCCGACCGCGAAGCCGAACACATGGCCGTGGTACTCGTACGCGGTGCCCGGTTCCCAGAGCGGCTGCTGCGCCTCGACGGCCCGGATCACCGGATCCCAGGCGGCGATCTCCTCGAAGGAGAGCACCGCGTCCAGGGCCGGGAGGCCGGCCCGGTGGCCGAGGATCATCCGGGTGGTGATCGCCTGCTTGCCGTTGCGCGCGAACTCGGGCCAGTAGCGGGCGACCGGGGCGTCCAGGTCGAGCCGGCCCTGCTGGGCGAGCAGGTGCGCGGAGATGCTCACCGGGCCCTTGGCGCAGGAGAAGACCGGCACCACGGTGGACTGGGCCCAGGCGCGGCCGGTGCGTTCGTCGGCGGTGCCGCCCCACAGCTCGACCACCTTGCGGCCGCCGACGAACACCGTGACCGCGGCGCCCAGCTCGGGGAACTCCGCGAAGTTGGCGGCGAAGACGTCCGCGACCGCGCCGAAGCGTTCGTCGGCCCAGCCCTGGTACTGCTGCTGCATGATGGGGTGCCCCGTTCTGACTTCAAGATCGACCGGACCACGCTACGGGAGCCGGGCAGCCGTGACGAGGGGATTTCGGCAGGTCGGGGCTGGTGGGGCGGGTGTGACAGACTCGGCGGCGATCGAGAGGGGGCCGGGGTGGACCGGGAGGCGTTGACCGCGCTCTGGGAGCGGCGGTGGCCGGGCAGCGAGCCCGTCGGGTACGAGATCGACCGGGGTGAGCGGGACGTCTGGGTGCGCTTCCACAGCCTGCCGGAGTCCAAGCGCTACGCCGACGACGAGCACGAGTACGCGATCCTGCTGGAGCGCTACAACACCGTGCTGGACGAGCTCTTCGCCGGCGCCGAGGTGTACGTGATGACACCGAGGTGGACGGTCAGGTCGAGCGTCCCCCGGATGCGCCGGGACGCGAAGCACTGGCGGACCTGGCTCCAGACGGACGACCCCGACCCGGAGTTCCGCACCTACTGCCACGTCTTCGTGGAGCGGCGGCGGTGGCGGCGGGGCTGCCTGGACCGGCTGCTGCGCCGGGTCGCCGACGACGTGGAGGGCGGGGTGATCGTCACCGACACCGGCATGCGACGGCTCTACCACCCGTACGACGGCGGTGCGGACGTGTTCCTCACCACGACGGAGGAGCGCGACCGGCTGAAGGAGCGGCACGCCGACTGGCTGTCCCGGCACCCGCGGGGGTTGTGAGGCGGCCTCGGCCCGCCGGCGGGGCGCGCGGCGACGGCTACCGGGGCGGCGAGCGGGGCGGCGAGCAGGACGGAGAGCGGGACGGCTATCCGGGCGTCGGGGTGGGCAGGCTCGGGCGGTACGTCCGCACACGCCGTGCCGGCCGGACCGGGTCCCCAGCGGGCCGGCCGGCCGGATGAAGGAGCCCAGGATGACCGCAGTGTACGAATCCGTCCTCGACGCGATCGGCGGGACGCCGCTGTTCCGCCTCGCCCGGCTGGGCGCCGGGATCGCCGCGCCGGTCTACGCCAAGGCCGAGTTCCTCAACATCGGCGGCAGCGTCAAGGACCGCGCCGCGCTGTCGATGGTCCTGGCCGCCGAGCGGGACGGCCTGCTGCGGCCGGGCGGGACGATCGTCGAGGCGACCTCCGGCAACACCGGCATCGGGCTGGCGATCGTCGGGCGGCAGCGCGGCTACCGGGTGATCGCCGGGGTGTCGGACAAGTCGGCGCCGGAGAAGGCGGACATCCTGCGGGCGTACGGCGCCGAGGTGGTGCTCGCGACGACCTCGGTGGCGCAGGAGGACCCCCGGCACCTGTTCAACGTGGTCAAGCGGCTCGTCGAGGAGACCCCCGGCGCCTGGCTCGCCAACCAGTACGACAACCTGGCCAACCCCGACGCGCACGTCCGGACCACCGGCCCCGAGATCTGGGAGCAGACCGGCGGCCGGGTGACCCACTTCGTCGCGGGCGTCGGCACCGGCGGCACCGTCACCGGAATCGGCGGATTCCTCAAGGAGGCCTCCGGCGGCACGGTGACCGTGATCGGCGCGGACCCGGAGTCCTCCTCGTACGGCGGCGGCGACGGCAGCCCCTGGTTCGTCGAGAGCATCGGGCACTTCCTCCACCCCGAGACGGTCGAGGACCGCTGGCCGCAGGCCTACCGCTCGGAGGTGATCGACTCCTTCGAGCGGATCCCGGACCGCGAGTCGCTGCTGACGGCACGCCGGCTCGCCCGGGAGGAGGGCATCCTGGCCGGCCCGTCCTCCGGTGCGGCGGTCGCGGCGGCGCTGCGGGTGGCCCGGCGGCTGGGCCCGGACGGCCTGGTCGTGGTGCTGCTGCCGGACTCCGGGCGCTCCTACCTGTCCAAGGTGCACAGCGACGGGTGGATGCGGGCGTGGGGCTTCCTGGAGGAGGCGGACGGCCTGCGGGACCTGCTCGACGGCGCCGGCCCGCTGGTGACGGTCGCCGCCGACGCGACCGTCGGCGAGGCGCTGGCCGTCCTGCGGGAGGTGCCGGGCGGCGTCGCCCCGGCGGTGCTGGCGCGGCCGGCGCGGCCGTTCGGGGTGAGCGCGACGGAGGTGGTCGGCTCGGTGTCCCGGGAGGTGCTGACGGCGGCGCTCACGGACGGCGGCGCCAAGCCGGACGATCCGCTGGGCGCGCTGCTCGGGCCGGCGCTGCCGACGGTGGGCGTCGGGCAGTCGCCGGCCGAGGCGCGGGCGGCGCTGGGGGAGACGTGGCCCGCCGTGGCGGTGCTGGTGGACGGGCGGGTCGCCGGGGTACTGCCGCGGGCGGAGTCGGCCGACGGGTAGGCCCGTGGCCGCCTGGCGGGGGAAGGCTCAGGGCTTCATGAAGTCGACCTTGACCTTGAGCGCCAGCAGGTCGTCGTCGTCCACCGTGTAACCCCGGACATCGATGCCGAACTTCGCCTGCGGGGTCTCCTTCGGCAGGTCCATCGTGAGGGTCAGCGTCGTGTCGCCCTTCGGGATGGGGTTCTTGCCGTCGCTGGTGGAGCAGCTCAGCTTGAGGCCGCCCTCGCCGCGCAGCTCGGAGAAGAGGTCGAACTGCTTCGTCAGCAGCTTGATCAGGCCGAGCTTGACGGTGACGTGGAGGTAGGCGCCGTCCGCGATGTCCGCGAGTGCCGCGGCCTTGATGGTGAAGACGTCGGCCTGTCCTCTGGTGGGCGGGTCCGGGGTGACCGTGATGCTCTCGATCTGCAGCGGGTCCGTCGGCAAGCCGACGTTCTCGTATTCCCAACCGGTCATCGGAATTCTCCATAGTGGTGAGGGGCGTTGATCAGCACGACGGCGGCTCAGTCTGGTGTACCGGCCGCCGGCGCTCTCGTGACGCGCCCCTCAAACCACTCGAACGGGTGATCCATCCACCCTGCCGTCAGTCCTCCGCCGGGGGCGCCAGGATGGCGGAGATGACCCGGTCCAGGCTGCGGTCGAAGGCCCGGTCCGGGTCGGGGGGCGGGCCGGCGGTGGCGAACGCCTGGGCCAGGTGCGGGTAGGCGCCGCTCATGGCCGCCTGGGTGAGGTAACCCACCATCTCCGCCTGCCACTTGGCGCCCGCGGCGGCCGTCTGCTCGTACTGGGCGAACTGGCAGATGAAGCCGTTGAACATCGCCATCGCCTCCATCCGGGCACCGCCGGCCAGCCCGGAGGGGGCGGTGACGCCGAGGAAGTGGTCGGTGTAGCGCAGGGCGTTGGGGCCGATGCTCGGGCGGGTCAGGACCAGGGCCGCCACCCAGGGGTGCCGGCGGAAGATGGCGAGCTGCTCGTGGCCCAGGCGGGTCAGGTCGACCCGGACGTCGCCGCTGGGCTCGGGCGGCAGCCGGTACTCGCCGCTGACGGCGTCGAGCATCAGGTCGAGCAGGTGCTCCTTCTTCGGCACGTAGTTGTAGAGCGACATGGTGCCCGCGCCGAGCGCGGCCGCGACCCGCCGCATCGAGACGGCGTCCAGGCCCTCGGTGTCGGCGATCGTGATCGCCGCCGCGGCGATCGACTCACGGCTGTGGGCGGGCCGGGGGCCGCGGCCGGTGCGCTCGGGGCGCAGCCAGATCAGTTCCGGGGCCTCGGGGGGCGTGGGCCTGCCGGACGGGCTGGGCGCGCTGGGTTCGCTGGACTGGCTGGGATCGCTGGACGGCACTGGAAGATCACCTCGGTTCCCCATCTTAGATACGTACGCCGTACGTAGTACGATGGCGCCCGCACGCACTTCTACGTACGCTGTACCTAGAGAAGGGCAGAGCCATGTCCGACACCACCCGGCCCGCCATCGAGATGGCGGGCGTGCGGAAACGATTCGGCGCCACCGAGGCCCTGCGCGGCCTCGACCTCACCGTCCCGGCCGGCACCGTCTGCGGCCTCCTCGGCCCCAACGGCGCCGGCAAGACCACCGCCGTACGCGTTCTCGCCACCCTGGTCGCCCCCGACAGCGGCACCGCCCGGGTCGCCGGGCACGACGTGGTCCGCGCCGCCGAGGACGTCCGACGCGCCATCGGCCTCGCCGGACAGCACGCCGCCGTGGACGAGGGCATCACCGGGCGCGACAACCTCCGCCTGCTCGGCCGGCTGCACCGCCTCGGCACCCGCCGGGCCCGCGAGCGCGCCGACGAACTGCTCGCCCGCTTCGGCCTCGCCGAGGCCGCCGACCGGCTCGTACGCACCTACTCCGGCGGCATGCGCCGACGCCTCGACCTCATCGCCAGCCTGGTCACCAGCCCGCCCGTGCTCTTCCTGGACGAGCCGACCACCGGGCTCGACCCGCGCAGCCGGCAGGAGATCTGGGACACCGTCAAGGAGTTGGCCGACGGCGGCACCACCGTGCTGCTCACCACCCAGTACCTGGAGGAGGCCGACCGGCTCGCCGACGACATCGTGGTCGTCGACCACGGCGCCGCCATCGCCACCGGCCCACCGGACCGGCTCAAGGCGGCGATCGGCAGCCAGGTCTCCGTCACCCTGGCCGACGCCGGACAACTCGCCGCCACGGCCGTGGTGTTGTCGGCGATGACGGGCGGCGACGCACAGGTGGACATCGCCGAGCGGACCGTCACGGTGCTGACCGTGCCCGGCGTCTCCGTCCTGCTGCCCGCGCTGGTACGGGAGTTGGACGGTGCCGGGGTCGTCGCGCGGGACGTGGCGGTGCGGGCGCCGTCGCTGGACGACGTGTTCCTGTCGCTGACCGGAGGCTCCGCGCGAGGGGACGGCGGCGACTCCGAGCAAGGGGACGCCGCGGGCTCCGCCGGCGCCGTGGGGAGGGCCGCCTGATGGCCACCGTCGTGCTCGCCGCGCCGCGGCCGTCCACCGTCGGCCGACTGGTCGCCGACACCTGGACGTCGATGCTCCGCGTCCTGCTCAACTACCGCCACTCGCCGGGCCTGTTGGCCGCCTCCCTGGGCGTCCCGGTGGTCATGGTGGTGGTCTTCGGGTACGTCTTCGGCAGCGCCATGCGGGTGCCGGGCGGCGGGGACTACCGGGAGTTCCTGATGCCCGGCCTGTTCGCCATGGTCGCCACCAACGGCGTCATGCCCACCATGGTCGGCGCCGCCCGCGACGTCGGGCGCGGGGTCACCGACCGGCTGCGCTCCATGCCGGTCTCCCGCACCGGCCTGCTGCTCGGGCAGACCCTCGCCGACCTGCTGGTCAGCGTGGTCGTCCTGGCGCTGCTGGCCCTGGTCGGGCTCGCCGCCGGCTGGCGCGCCCGGCACGGACTCGCCGACACGGCAGGGGCGTTCGCGCTGCTGCTGCTCTTCCGGTTCGTGATGACCTGGGCCGGCACGCTGCTCGGCCTGGCCGTCGGCAAGGAGGAGGCGGCCGGCCAGCTCTCGGTCGCGGTCTTCCCGCTGGCGATGATCACCAACGCGTACGTGCCGACCGGCGGCATGCCCGGCTGGCTGCGCCTCGTCGCCGACTGGAACCCGATCAGCTCCGTCGTCCAGGCCTGCCGGGAGCTGTTCGGCAACCCCTCGGCGCCCGGATCCGCCTGGCCGATGCAGCACGCCACGCTCGCCGCACTGCTCTGGAGCGCCGCGCTGCTCGCGCTCTGCGTGCCGCTCGCCGTACGGAAGTTCGCCACGCACGGGCGGTGACCGAGGGGTCCGGCGGGGGCGTGCCCGGGGGGTGGGCAGGGGGATCGGCACGCCCGTGAAATGTGCTGGACAGGGGGGCCGGTGTGGTCTTGGGTGGGGCGCCATGGAGTACACCCACCTCGGCCGCACCGGCCTGACCGTCTCCCGCCTCTGCCTCGGCACCATGAACTTCGGCCCGCACACCGAAGAGGCCGACGCCCACCGCCTCATGGACACCGCCCACGACCGCGGCATCAACTTCTTCGACACCGCCAACGCCTACGGCCGCGACGCCGACGGCAACCTCAAGGGCCGCACCGAGGAGATCATCGGCCGCTGGTTCGCCCAGGGCGGCGGCCGCCGCGAGCGCACCGTCCTCGCCACCAAGGCCTACGCCGACATGGGCGACTGGCCCAACGACGGCAAGCTCTCCGCGCTCGCCATCCGCAAGGCCGTCGAGGCGAGCCTGCGCCGGCTGCAGACCGACCACATCGACCTCTACCAGATGCACCACATCGACCGGGCCACGCCCTGGGAGGAGATCTGGCAGGCGATGGAGGTCCTGGTCGCCCAGGGCAAGATCGTCTACGTCGGCTCCAGCAACTTCGCCGGCTGGCACATCGCCCAGGCCCAGGAGGCCGCCCGATCCCGCCACTTCCTCGGCCTGGTCAGCGAGCAGTCCCTCTACAACCTGCTCGACCGTGCCGTCGAGCTGGAGGTCATCCCCGCCCTCCAGCACTACGGCCTCGGTCTCCTCCCCTGGTCCCCACTGCGCAGCGGCCTGCTCGGCGGCGTCCTGCGCAAGGAGCGCGAGGGCACCCGCGGCCGCAGCGCCCTGGGCCACGCCTCCGAGCTCCTCGCCGAGCACCGCGACCGCATCCAGGCGTACGAGGACTTCGCCGACGAACTCGGCACCGACCCCGCCGACCTCGCACTCGCCTGGCTGCTCTCCCGCCCGGCCGTCACCGCCCCCATCATCGGCCCCCGCACCCCGGCCCACCTCGACGCCGCCCTCGCCGCCCTCGACCTCGAACTCGACCGGAAGACCCTCGACCGCCTCGACGAACTCTTCCCGGGCCACCAGCCCGCCCCGGAGGACTACGCCTGGTAAGCGGCGGGAGGCCCCGGCCCCGCCCCCGGTGGATGGGGGCGGGGCCGACCGGCTGTGGTAGCAAGGCAGACATGAGCGAGACGCGGGAGCGGCGGGCGTACCATCACGGGGCGCTGCCGGAGGCCTTGGTGGCGGCGGCGTTCGAGGTGTTGGACGAGCAGGGGCCGGAGAAGGTCAGCGTTCGGGAGGTGGCCCGGCGGGCCGGGGTGTCGGCCGGGGCGCCGTTCCGCCACTTCGCCGACCGGCAGGCGCTGTTGACGGCCTTGGCGGACCGGGTGCTGGCGGACTTCGTGGGCTGGCAGGAGGCGCAGGTGGCGGCCGCCGGGCCGGACGGCGGCTCGGTGATGCGGGCGGTCGGGCTGGGGTTCGTCCGGTACGCGGTGCGCCACCCGCGGCGGTTCGAGCTGGTGCGTTCGCGGGTGTTCGCCGCGGTGCGGGAGCCGGAGCTGCGGGCGCAACTGGACGGGATCGACCGGGCGTTGACGGACGTGGTCGTCGTCGACCAGGAGGCGGGCCGGCTGCGCCCCGGGGATCCGGCGCTGGTCGCCCTGGCCGGGCAGGCGCTGGTGTACGGGCTGGCGCAGATGATCGTGGACGGCTACCTGCCCGCCGAGAAGGCGGAGGAGCTGGCCGCGCAGGTGCTCGACACCTTCGGGCAGGGGATCGCCAACCGGCCCGCGCAGTAGTCGGATTGGGGCTGTGACGAGCCTTGACCGGGTCGACGCGCGCTGATGTAATCACCGATTACATGGGGTGCGGGTACGGGGAGGCACGGATGCCCTTTTTCGCCAAGCCGCTGCGGGGCTACACCACCGCCGCCGCCACCGGCGACACCGTGGTGCTGCTGATCGGCATGCGGATCAACCGGTTCTGGGCCGTGCACCACTGGGGCCCGGTGATGTTCGCGATGTTCCGGATGCTGTACGAGCTGCGCCGGTCGCCCGAGCGCGGCCTCCTCGGCCGGATCCTGCTCACCGCCTCGCCGCGCACCTACTACGTCGTCCAGTACTGGGAGTCGAAGGAGAAGCTGTACGGCTACGCGAGCGCGCCGGACGGCTTCCACCACACCGTGTGGGGCATCGCCAACCGCAAGATGCGGGAGGGCCGGATCCGCGGTCACGTCGGGCTCTGGCACGAGACGTACGTCGTGCCGGAGGGCGGGTACGAGTCGATCTACTTCGACATGCCGCCGTTCGGCCTGGCCGGCGCCACCGGCGCGATCCCGGTGGAGCAGCGCGGCCGGCGCGCGGCCCAGCGGCTGGCCTACCGGTCGAGCGAGACCGGCGGGGCGGGGGACTCCAGCGGCGCCGGGAAGCGGGACGGCGAGGCGGTCGTGGGGGACGGCACGGCGGGTACGGCCGGCGCGTAGGTGGAGGACGGCGCGTAGCCGGCGGGCGGCGAGTCGGGCGAGTCCGGGCCCATGGTGGCCGCCAGGTAGAGCCACGGCGCGATGAGGACCAGCGCGCCCGCCGCCAGCACGGCCAGCACTCCCACCACCGCCGGAACGACCTTCGCCACCGCTGCCTCCCATGGACTCGGCCGCGCTGTCCGCGGCGTGCCCACGCTACGGAAAGCCGCAGGTCGGGTGCCTGAGTACGGATACTCAAGAGTGTCGTGAGTCGGACGGTCGCCCCGGCGTGAGAGCGTCGGGGGATGGTGGATCTGGGCAGCGCCGCGCGGCCGGCGCGGGTGGTGCACGAGGTGCCGTACCGGGCGCAGTGGGAGTCGCCCGAGCTCGTACGGGAGATCGTCGACGGGCGGCTGGACGCGGCCGCCGACCCCCGGTGGGGGCAGTCCGGGGCGGCCGACCCGGAGGAGTACGCCTGGTGGTCGTGGCGGCTGTGCGGAGTGGCCTGCCTGCGGATGGCGTTGGAGCACTGGTGGGGCGTGACGCCGACGGCGATGGCGCTCGCCGGCGAGTGCACGGCGGCCGGCGCGTACGTGCGGGACGGTGAGAGCCTGCGCGGGCTGATCCACGTGCCGTTCGCCGAGTACGTCCGGCGGCGCTGGGGACTGGCGGCGCGGGCACGGGAGTTGACGCCCGAGGAGGTGTCGGCCGAGGTGGTCGGCGGGCGGCTGGTGATGCTCTCGGTGCACCCGTCGATCCGGGAGCCGGCCGGGCCGGAGCCGGTGCGGCGTGGCGGCCACCTGGTGCTGGCGGTGGGCGCCACGGACACCGCGCTGGTGATCCACAACCCGTCCGGGTTCCCGGGGGAGTCGCAGGCCTTCGCGCGGGTGCCGTGGCGGTCGTTCGGGGCGTTCTACGCCGGGCGGGGGATCGTCCTGGGCCCGCCCGGGACGTAGGGCCCGCCCGGGACGTAGGGCCCGCCCGGGCAGGCGGTCTACGGGTTGCCGGCCTACGGGTTGTCGGGCAGCCCCGCCGGGTTGATCGGCAGCTGGCTGCGACAGAGCGCCGAGATCGGCTTCAACGCCGCCGCCAGCCGGTCGAGTTCGGCGCGCGGGTAGTCGTCCCAGACCCGGGTGGCGGCCAGGTCGGTGGCGGCCTCCAGGGCCTGGTGGCCGATCCGCCCGAGCTCGGTGACCGTGCCCCGCTCGGTCAGCCAGCCGCGCTCGACCAGGCGTTCCGCCGCCGCCTCCCACTCGGTGTCCGTCCAGCCGCGCAGCGGCTGTATCGCCTCGCGCCGCATGTCCATCGCGCAGCGGACCACCAGGGCCTCGCAGCCGTCCAGGCCGGCCGCCACCAGTGCGGCCACGTGGCCGTCCCCGCGGTGCTCGCGCATCACGGTGGCGGCCTGCCAGAGCCGCTCGTACAGGCCGCTCGGCCGGGGGAGCGCGGCGTTGGCCGCGGCCAGCACCCGGCCGGCGCAGTCCAGTCGGGACGCGGCCTGCTCCAGGGCGTCCGCGACCAGTTCGACCTGGGCCGGGTCCACGTGCTCCAGCAGCCGGGCCAGCGTCGCCGACGCGCCCTTCAGCCGGGCGGTCAGCGCCTCCTCCGGGCTCGCGAGCGTCCACACCTCCGGCAGGGCGCGTTCGACCATCGCCGGGGCGAAGTTGAAGAACGCGGCGACCACCGGCGCCGCGTCCACCGCGCCGAGCGGGGCCGAACGGTTGGCGAAGTAGCTCCGCAGGCGGCCGTGCAGCCCGGCCTCCTCGAAGGCGGCGCGCCCCTCGGGCTGGAAGTAGCTGACGGCGTGCACCGGCTCGAAGAGC
The DNA here is from genome assembly GCF_014656195.1 of Kitasatospora xanthocidica. Lineage (GTDB taxonomy): Bacteria > Actinomycetota > Actinomycetes > Streptomycetales > Streptomycetaceae > Kitasatospora > Kitasatospora xanthocidica. Next base: position 139,538 of record NZ_BNBY01000008.1, read on the forward strand.
CACCACAGCGCGCGGGCGGGGTGGACGAGATCGGCCATCGGGGGCCCCTTCTCGGACGGAGCTCCGGGTGGGTGCGGGAGCTCGGCTGGTCGGACGGCCCGGCGGGTGCCGCGGCGGCCCGTGGCTCGGACCGCTCGGGCGGGCGCGCGGACCGCTTCAATGGCTGATGACCACGGCGGAGGCCCCGGTAATCCCCGGCGCGCTGTGATGCCCGTCACGGGCGGGTCGCGGTGTGCGGCCGGCGGCACGCGGCGCGAGATGATGGGGCGAGGCGCCCGCTCCCGGGGCGCCACCAGCCCTCGTGTGAAGGTAGTCGGTCATGGCCCAGATCAACCCCAGCATCCTGTCCGCGGACTTCGCCCGGCTCGCCGACGAGGCCGAGGCCGTCCGGGGTTCCGACTGGCTGCACGTGGACGTCATGGACAACCACTTCGTACCCAACCTGACCCTGGGCGTCCCGGTCGTCGAGTCGCTGGCCCGCGCCACCGACATCCCGCTCGACCTCCACCTGATGATCGAGGACCCGGACCGCTGGGCCCCCCAGTACGTCGAGGCCGGCGCAGGCTCGGTCACCTTCCACGTCGAGGCCGCCGCCGCGCCCGTCCGGCTCGCCCGCGAGATCCGCGCCAAGGGCGCCCGGGCCTCGATGGCGCTCAAGCCGGGCACGCCGATCGAGCCCTACGAGGACCTGCTGCCCGAGCTCGACATGCTGCTGATCATGACCGTCGAGCCCGGCTTCGGCGGCCAGGCGTTCCTCGACATCATGCTGCCCAAGATCCGCCGCACCCGGGAGCTGATCGCCAAGCACGACCTGGAGCTGTGGCTGCAGGTGGACGGCGGCGTCTCCGCGAGCACCATCGAGCGCTGCGCCGAGGCCGGCGCGGACGTCTTCGTGGCCGGCTCGGCCGTCTACGGGGCCGAGGACCCGGCGGAGGCCGTCCGCAAGCTCCGGGACCTCGCCGACCAGGCCTCGGCGGACGCCTGGTGGGCCTGCGGCCACTGAGGCGCCCGCCACCTGTCGCCCCACCAGCCTTTCACCGCTCCACCGCCCTTTCACCGCCTGACCGCCGGATGGCCGGGTGCGGGTGGAGGAACGTCGGACCGTGCCGGATGATCGGTCACGACGGGCCCCTCCGCGCCCGGCCCCCCTCGTACGGTGGTGGAACCGCGATGAGCAACCTCGACCTCAAGCCCACCCCGACCGTCTGCGGCCGCGAGGCCGGCGGCGGCCCGGTGAAGGACCTGCTGACGCCGCGTCACGTCCAGCTCGGCGAGAGCACGGTGGTCCGCCGCCTGCTCCCCAACCTCGGCCGCCGGATGGTCGGCGCCTGGTGCTTCGTCGACCACTACGGTCCGGACGACATCGCCGACCAGCCCGGCATGCAGGTCCCGCCGCACCCGCACATGGGCCTGCAGACGGTCAGCTGGCTGCACGAGGGCGAAGTGCTGCACCGCGACAGCCTCGGCAGCCTGCAGACCGTCCGGCCGTACGAGCTGGGCCTGATGACCTCCGGCCGGGCGATCTCCCACTCCGAGGAGTCCCCCCGCCCGCACGCCCGCCACCTGCACGGCGCCCAGCTCTGGGTGGCCCTCCCGGACGCGCACCGGAACACCGCCCCCGCCTTCGAGCACCACCCCGACCTGCCCGTGGTCACCGCCCCCGGTCTGCGCGCCACCGTCATCCTCGGCGCCCTGGACACCGCCACCTCACCCGGCACCACCCACACCCCCCTCGTCGGCGCCGACCTCGCCCTCACCGAGGGCGCGGACCTGCGGCTCCCCCTCGTCCCCGACTTCGAGTACGCCGTCCTCGCCATGTCCGGCCGCGTCGACGTCGACGGCGTCCCCGTCGAACCCGGCTCCATGCTCTACCTCGGCTGCGGCCGCCCCCACCTCCCCCTGCACGCCCGCACCGACGCCGCCGTCCTCCTCCTCGGCGGGGAACTCTTCGACGAGAAGATCGTCATGTGGTGGAACTTCATCGGCCGCTCGACGGAGGACATCGCCCGGGCCCGCGCGGACTGGACGGCCGGCACCCGCTTCGGCGAGGTCCACGGCTACGCCGGCGACCGCCTGCCCGCCCCCGAACTCCCCGCACTCCCGCTGAAGCCCCGCGGGCGCGAGCGCTGACCGGGCGCCGGCCGGACGGGCCTCCCGCACCGGGTGAGGCCTCGGCGGGGCGGAGGTCACTCCGGGGGCTGGTCGGCGTGACCTGAAGGAAAGTTCTCGGCGCGCGGCAACCTTCGCGGCTCCTGCGACCACAAGGGGGTGGATCCGGCCGGTACCGGTGGGCGGATCCGCTCTTCTCTCGTGATCGGCTCGCAAGGAGATCGTCTACCCATGAGCAACCCCACGAACGGCGGACGCCGCGGGCGTCACCGCCGTCGCTGGAGCGCCACCGCCGTGCTGGCCGCCGTGCCGCTGGCCGCCGTGTCGTACCTGTTCACGCACGAGGACTCGCAGGCCGCGACGGTCGACGCCGGTGCCTACTACCGGCTGGTCTCCGTCCGCAGCGGCCAGGTGCTGGACGTCAACGCCTTCTCCACCGCCGAGGGCACCCGGATCCAGCAGTGGACCGACCAGAACACCCCCAACCAGCAGTGGAAGCTGCGGTCCACCGGCGACGGCTACTACGAGCTGGTGAACCGCAACAGCGGCAAGGTTCTGGGCATAGCGGGCGACTCGACCTCCCAGGGGGCCGCCGCCGAGCAGCAGACGGACCGCTCCGCCGCCTCCCAGCAGTGGAAGGTCGACGGTGTCGGCGGCTCCGACGCCGTCACCTTCACCTCCCGCAAGAGCGGTCGGGTCCTGGACGTCACGGGCAACTCCACGGACCGGGGCGCGCAGATCATCCAGTGGTCCGGGTGGGGCGGTGCCAACCAGCAGTGGAAGCTGGTGAAGGTGGCTGAGGGCAGCGGCGGCGCGCAGACCGGGTCCGGATCGTACGTGTGGCAGAACGCCCCGGTGGCGGGCGGCGGTTACGTCACCGGGCTGGTCTTCAACCAGAAGGAGAAGGGCCTGCTGTACGCGCGCACCGACATGGGCGGCGCGTACCGCTGGGACACCGGGGCCGAGCAGTGGACACCGCTCACCGACTGGGTCGGCGAGAAGGACTGGAACCTGCTGGGCATCGAGTCGTTGGCCACCGACCCGGTCGACCCCGACCGGCTCTACCTCGCGGCCGGCACCTACACCAACGACTGGGCCGGCAACGGCGCGATCCTGCGCTCCTCCGACCGGGGCCGCACGTTCCAGCGCACCGACCTGCCGTTCAAGCTGGGCGGCAACGAGGACGGCCGCGGGGCGGGCGAGCGGCTGGTGATCGACCCCGCGAACCACGACACCCTGCTGCTGGGCACCCGCAAGAACGGCCTGTGGCGCAGCACCGACCACGGCCAGACCTGGAACCAGGTCTCCTCGTTCCCGGTCAAGGACGGCGCGAGCTTCGGCACCGGCGTCTCCTTCGTGACGTACGGCCCGGCCGGCAGCAACACGGTCTACGTCGGCGTCGCCGACAAGTCCACCAGCCTGTACCGCTCCACCGACGGCGGCAGCACCTGGCAGGCCGTCGCCGGACAGCCCACCGGTTACGTGCCGCAGCACGGCGTGCTCTCCGGTGACGGCTCGCTGTACGTGACGTACTCCAACAACCCCGGCCCCAACAACGTGACGGCGGGCGCGGTGTGGAAGTACGCGCCGAACGGCGGGGCGTGGAAGAACATCTCGCCGTCGCAGGGCGGCTACGGGTTCGCCGGTCTGGCCGTCGACCCGCAGAAGCCGTCCACGGTGATGGTCACCACGCTGGACCGCTGGTGGCCGCAGGACGAGGTCTACCGCTCCACCGACGGCGGTGCGTCCTGGAAGACCCAGTCCGACAGGTCCGTGCGGGACGCCTCCATCGCCCCGTACCTCGGCACCGGGATCGGGCACTGGATGACCGCGCTGAGCATCGACCCGTTCGACTCCGGGCACGTGATGTACGGCACCGGCAACGGCATCTGGGCCAGCAAGGACGCCAACGCGACCGACAACGGCGGCACCAGCCACTGGTTCATCGGAGCCCGTGGGCTGGAGGAGACGGCGTACTACGACGCGGTCTCCCCGCCCGGCGCCGCCGCCCTCATCACCTCGCTGGGCGACCAGGGCGGCTTCGTGTACGACGACCTGAAGAAGGAGCCGTCCGGGCGGCTGGTCAACCCGGAGATCTACAACAGCACCTCCGTCGACTTCGCCCAGTCCAACCCCTCGCTGGTGGTCCGGGTCGGCCGGGGCGGCAAGCAGGACGGCGCCCTCTCCACCGACGGCGGCCACACCTGGAACGGCTTCAAGGGCGAGCCGGTGCCCGACGCGGACAGCGGCCACATCGCGATCGCGGCGGACGGCTCCAGCTTCGTCTGGGCAGAGGCCGGCCAGGCCCCGTACCGCTCCACCGACCGGGGCGCGAGCTGGTCGAGGGTCAACGGCCTCGGCAACGATGCCGTGGTCGTCGCCGACCGGTCTTCGGCCAACACCTTCTACTCGCTGAGCAACGGCAGGCTCTACGCCAGCACCGACGGCGGCGCGAACTTCACCGCCCGCTCCGGCAACCTGCCGGGCGGTAAGCTCAGCGCCGTCCCCGGCATCGCGGGCGACCTGTGGCTCGCCGGCGACGGCACGGGTCTGCTGCACTCCACCGACGGCGGCCGCAGCTTCAGCAAGCTGTCCTCGGTGGAGTCCGCCTCCGCCGTCGGCTTCGGCAAGGCCGCACCCGGCACCTCGTACCAGGCGCTGTACCTGATCGGCACCGTCAAGGGCGTCGCCGGCGTCTTCCGCTCCACCGACCAGGGCGCGAGCTGGGTCCGGATCAACGATGACGCGCACCAGTGGGGCAACTTCGCCGGCTCGCGCATCATCACCGGTGACCCCGACACCTACGGCCGCGTCTACATCGGCACCAACGGACGCGGTCTCCAGTACGGCGACCCTTCCTGATTCCGATACCCGGGCGGGGCCGCAGGCACGACTGCCTGCGGCCCCGCCGCGGTGTGACGGGACCGCGCACCGTCCTCACCGGCTCCCCGCAGATTTTTTTCGGATCACGGCAACCTTTCCGTGCGCGGCGGCAACCAGCAGTCAGCCGGGGCCGAGATCGAGGCCCACCTGCTTCGGAGGGACAACCGTTGTCAGATCAGAACCGTGCTCATCGCCGTCGTCCGCCCACCCGCCGGGTGATCGCCGTCGCCGTGGCCATCGCCGCCGTGGGCGCCGCCGTGCCGCTGGTCGCCCAGGCCGCGTTCACGTCGAACTCCAGCGCGCCGACCACGCTGGGTGCGGCGGCGGCCGGCAGCGGCCGCTACTTCGGCACGGCGGTGGCCACGGGCAGGCTCGGGGACCCGGCCTACTCGGGCATCCTCGACCGGGAGTTCAACATGATCACCCCGGAGAACGAGATGAAGTGGGACAGCACCGAGCCGTCCCGCGGGTCGTTCAACTTCGGCCCGGCCGATTCGATCGTCAGCCATGCCTCCGCGCACGGCCAGAAGATGCGCGGCCACACCCTGGTCTGGCACTCCCAGCTGCCCGACTGGGTCCGTTCCGTCAAGGACGCCACCACCCTGCGCGGTGTGATGAACAACCACATCACCCAGGAGATGGCCCACTACAAGGGCAAGATCTACGCCTGGGACGTGGTCAACGAGGCGTTCGCCGACGGCGGCAGCGGCCAGCACCGCAGCTCGGTGTTCCAGGACGTGCTGGGCAACGGCTTCATCGAGGAGGCCTTCCGCACTGCCAGGGGCGTCGACTCCTCGGCCAAGCTCTGCTACAACGACTACAACATCGAGAACTGGACGGACGCCAAGACCCAGGGCGTCTACTCCATGGTCAAGGACTTCAAGGCCCGCGGCGTGCCCATCGACTGCGTCGGCTTCCAGAGCCACTTCGGCGCCGGCGGCCCCCCGGCCAGCTTCCAGACCACGCTGTCCAGCTTCGCCGCGCTCGGCGTCGACGTCCAGCTCACCGAGCTCGACATCGCCCAGGCGGCCCCCACCGCCTACACCAGCGCCGTCCAGGCCTGCCTCAACGTCGCCCGCTGCACCGGCATCACCCTGTGGGGCATCCGCGACAGCGACTCCTGGCGCGGTGGCGAGAACCCGCTGCTGTTCGACGGCAACGGCAACAAGAAGCCCGCCTACAACGCCGTCCTCTCCACCGTCGGCGGCGCCGGCGGCAGCGCGCCGGACGGCGCCGTCAACTCCGGCACCGTCTACACGCTCTCCGCGATGGGCGCCGCCGGACGCGTCCTCGACGAGCCCGCCGGACAGAACGGCAACGGCACCCCGCTCCAGGTCTGGGACACCAGCGGCGCCACCAACCAGCAGTGGCGGGCCACCAAGAACGGCGACGGCTCCTTCACCTTCACCAACATCGCCAGCGGGCGGGTCCTGGACGATCCGGCCGGCCAGGCCGCCAACGGCACGAAGGTGCTGGTCTGGGACAACAACGGCGGCGCCAACCAGCACTGGAAGGCCGCCCGCAACGGCGACGGCTCCTTCACCCTCACCAACGTCGCCACCGGCAAGGCCCTGGAGACGCCCGGCAACCAGAGCGCCAACGGCATCCCCGTCCAGATCTGGGACTCCTGGGGCGCCGCCAACCAGCACTGGACCCTCCGGTCGACGGGCGCGTCCACCCCGGCGCCGACCCCGACCGCGCCCGCCCCGGGCGGCACGTGCGCCCTTCCCTCGACGTACCGGTGGTCCTCGACCGGCTCACTGGCGAAGCCGGCGAACGGCTGGGCGTCGGTGAAGGACTTCACGGACGTGGTGTACAACGGCAAGCACCTGGTCTACGCGTCGAACGTGTCGGGGTCGTCGTACGGTTCGATGATGTTCAGCCCGTTCACGAACTGGTCGGACATGGCGTCGGCCGGGCAGACCGGTATGGGGCAGGCGGCGACGGCGCCGACGCTGTTCTACTTCGCGCCCAAGAACATCTGGGTGCTGGCGTACCAGTGGGGCCAGTGGCCGTTCATCTACCGCACCTCGACCGACCCGACCAACCCCAACGGCTGGTCCGCGCCGCAGCCGCTGTTCACCGGCTCCATCCCCAAGTCCAGCACCGGGCCGATCGACCAGACCCTGATCGCCGACGACCAGAACATGTACCTGTTCTTCGCCGGTGACAACGGCAGCATCTACCGGGCGAGCATGCCGATCGGGAACTTCCCCAGCAGCTTCGGATCCTCCTACACGACCGTCATGACCGACACGACCGCCAACCTCTTCGAGGCCCCGCAGGTCTACAAGGTCAAGGGCCAGAACCAGTACCTCATGATCGTCGAGGCGCAGGGCTCCGGCGGACGCTACTTCCGTTCCTTCACCGCCACCAGCCTCAACGGCTCCTGGACCCCGCAGGCCGCGAGCGAGGCCAGCCCCTTCGCGGGCAAGGCCAACAGCGGAGCCGGCTGGACCAACGACATCAGCCACGGCGACCTGGTCCGCAACAACCCCGACCAGACCATGACCATCGACCCCTGCAACCTGCAGTTCCTCTACCAGGGCAAGTCGCCGACCGCGACCGGTCCCTACGACCAGCTGCCGTGGACGCCGGGCGTCCTCACCCTGCAGCACTGACCTGCCCGAACCACCACCCCGAATCCCCGCCCCGGACCCCGGTCGGCCGTACGCCGGCCGGGGTCCGGGGTGTCAGCCCATCACGGCCGCGCTCCTGTAGGCGTCACGCCTCGTCGTCCGCGGGGCGCGGGAGCGGCTTGCCGCGGCGGGCCATCTCGGCCTCGAAGAGGCGCTGGAACTCCTGTGCGGACTCGTTGAGTTCGATCGGGGCGTCCTCGTCCGGGTCGATGCCCCGGGCGCGCAGCTTCTGGTCCAGCACCATGATCGGGTCCTCGGGGTCCTGGTCGGAGGGGCGCGGTCCTTCGGGCCCGTCCGGGCCGAACCGGACGGCCCGTTCCACCCGGATGATCCGCAGGAAGCGTTCCTCGACGGTGAGTTCGCAGCCCTTCTCGGCGTCGAGCCGGTCCGCCGCCTCGGCGTAGCGGGCCCGTTGCCGAGGGGTCAGCCGGCGCTCGACCGGGTCGGTCACGCGCAGCCGCATCGACAGGATGTCCTTGGCGCGGAAGGGCGTGGGCGCGTCCATGATGCCGGTGGGGCGCCACTGGCCGCCGACCCGCTCCGCGACGGTGAAGGCGGCGGGCAGCAGCACGACGCCCGGGTGGGTCACGTCCGAGCGCAGCGCGTCCGCGCGGACGTCGGGCGGGAAACTGCCTTCGAGAGGCACCAGTTGGAGGAGGTCGGCCTTGAGGATGCCCGTGGACACCCCGGTCGGCAGGGCGGGGTCCATCACGAAGCCGGCGGCCGGGTCCAGGGCGTCGCCGAGATCCCGCTCCTCGTGGTCGTCGGGGTCGCTGGAGCGCGGCGGTTCCGGGCCGTCGGAACCGCTGTTGATGTACCGCTCAGCCCGTACCACGCGGTAGCGGACGTCGACTTCGACCTCGTCGATCTTCTCCCACTCCAACCGCTCGGCCACGGCCAGGTACGCCTGCTGCGCCTCGGTGTCGCCGGCCGTCTCCGCCTCGGCGGCCCGCCGGCGGCAGATCGCGCCCATGTCCTCGCGGGCGGACTGCGGTTCGCATTCGACCATGGAGGTGCACAGCTCCCAGCCGCCTTCGGGCCGCTCGCGGGCGACACCGAAGACCGGGCCGCCGGCCGACAGGATCCGCGGGTACCTCTCGCGCGCCGCCTGCGCCTCGATCTCCGTGATCTCCGCCACCGGGCCGTCGGGGGCGGCCATCCTGATGGAGAGGTACCCAGGAACGTCGTCAGGGAAGTTCACCATGCCCTCATGATGCAACCGGCCGACGGCCACGCACAGGCGAACCACCGGTTCCGTCTCCTCCCGGCGAGTCTGATCGAAAGTGGACATGATCATGGCCGGAGTGAGCCGATTCAGGGCCGGATTCTGCACCCTTCCGATCATGCCGATGCCTTCCCGGGCTGTCGCAGAGCTGTGACAGAGCGGTGCCGGTTCTCTGACGAGTTCCTCATGACGTGCACGTAGGGTCCCTCCCATGGCAGAGAAGCGGGCGGGGACGGGTATGCGGAAGTTCGGGCACGGGCTGCGGCTGATCGGGATCAGCGTGGTGGCCGGTGTGGTGGCGGCGGGGATCGCGCTGCCGGCGGTGGCGGCGGCCGGGCTGGGTGCCCAGTCGGCGGCGGACGACTTCCAGAGCCTGCCCGACGACTTCAAGACGCCGGCGCTCTCGCAGGCCTCCACGATCCTGGACGCGCAGGGCGGCACGATCGCCACCGTGTACGACCGCGACCGCACCGTCGTCCCCGCCGACCAGATATCCCCGCTGGTGAAGACCGCGCTGGTGGACATCGAGGACAACCGCTTCTACGAGCACGGCGCGATCGACCTCAAGGGCGTGCTGCGCGCCGTGGACAAGAACGCCTCCTCGGGCACCACCCAGGGCGCGTCCACGCTGACCCAGCAGTACGTGAAGAACGTCTTCGTCGACGAGGCCGGGGAGGACCCGCAGAAGGTCGCGGAGGCGCAGCGGCAGACCGTCGGCCGCAAGATCCAGGAACTGAAGTACGCGATCAAGGTCGAGGAGACCCTCGGCAAGGACCAGATCCTCACCAACTACCTGAACATCACCTTCTTCGGGGAGAAGGCGTACGGCATCGAGTCCGCCGCGCGGCGCTACTTCGGCGTCCACGCCAAGGACCTCACCCTGCCGCAGGCCGCGATGCTGGCCGGCCTGGTGCAGTCGCCCAGCGGCTACGACCCGGTGGTCAACCCGACCGCGGCCAAGGAGCGGCGGGACACCGTGCTGCGCAAGATGGCCGAGTACGGGCACATCACCAAGGAGCAGGCCCAGCAGGCCATCGCGACCCCGCTGGGCCTGAACGTCCAGGCGCCGCAGCAGGGTTGCATCCTGGCCAAGCAGGGCGAGGGGTTCTTCTGCGACTACGTGCGCAAGGTGGTGCTCACCGACCCGGCGTTCGGGAAGTCGGCGGCCGAGCGGCAGGCGGTCTGGAAGCGCGGCGGGCTGCAGATCCACACCACGCTCGACCCCAAGGCGCAGGCCGCGCTGTACAGTTCGGTCACCGACCACGTGAACGCCGGCGACCAGGCGGCGACCGCGATGAGCATCGTCGAGCCCGGCACCGGCAAGATCCTCGCGATGGGCCAGAGCCGCCCGTACGGCGTCGACGACAAGCAGCACCAGACCCAGATCAACTACAACGTCACCAAGGCCATGGGCGGCGGGCTCGGCTTCCCGACCGGCTCGACGTTCAAGCCGATCGTCGCCGCGGCGGCCCTGGAGAACGGCCTCACGCCGAGCCAGAGTTACACCACCGACTACAGCATCCCGTGGCCGGCGATGAAGGACTGCTCGGGCGCCAAGTTCCCCTCGTCCGGGCAGGTGCACAACGACAGCCCCACCCTCACCGGCCAGTTCACCATGAAGACGGCCATGGCGCAGTCGGTCAACACCTACTTCGCGAAGCTGGAGGCCGACACCGGCCTCTGCGGCGTCGCCCAGATGGCCAACAAGCTCGGCATCACCGAGCAGGCGGGCGGCGAGAAGCTCCAGGTCGTGCCGTCGATGACGCTCGGCAGCAACGACCTGACCCCGCTGGCGATGGCGAGCGTCTACGCGGCCTTCGCCGCCCACGGCACCTACTGCGCGCCGACCGCCGTCACCTCGATCACCGGCCCCGACGGCAAGCAGCTGGCCCTGCCGCAGGCCGGCTGCTCCTCCGTGATGTCCGCGAACACCGCCGACACCGTCACCGCGATGCTCAAGGGCGTGGTCGAGGACGGCACCGGCAAGGCGGCCGGCCTCGACGGCCGCGACAGCGCGGGCAAGACCGGCACCACCAACGAGAGCCGCCAGGTCTGGTTCGTCGGCTACACCCCGGAGATGGCCGGCGCCACCGTCGTCAGCGACACCGACAACCCCAAGCCGCTGGACGGCCAGCGCATCGGCGGCAAGGTGGTGGGCCAGGCCTTCGGCGGCACCCTGGCCGGCCCGATCTGGCGCGACGCCATGGACGGCGCCCTCTCCGGCGTCCCGGCCGGCACCTTCCCGGCGGTCCCGCTGCCGTAGCGCGGTGGCGGGCCGGTGGGGAGTGGACGAAGTGTGGGTGTGCGGCAGTAGGGTGCGGCGTTCGGGAGTTGACCGGGTGTCCGGTCGACGGGGGGCGACCGCGTGAGGATCTTGGCGTGACCTACGGAGAGCAGAACCCGTACCAGCAGCGGGGGTACGGGCAGGGGTACGGGTACGGCCATGGGTACGGGCGCCGGGTCCCGCTGTGGCAGCGCTTCCGGGGCGAGGAGTGGCCCACGCTGCGGGAGTTGCTGGCACCGGCGCGCGGCGCGATCCGCGGCTGCGTGCTGCTGCCGCTGCTCTTCTGCCTCTGGCCGTTCCTGCTCTTCCTCGGGCTCTACCCGATGGCGCGCTCGGCGCGACGGCTGGCCCGCCGGGTGTTCGTCGTGCCCGGGCCGCGCGGAATCACCGACCACGTGGTGCTGCGGGTGCAGCGGATCCGGGGCTGGCTGGCGCTCGCGGCGGGCTTCGCGGTCCTCGCGGTCTACGGGACGCCGGACGACTGGAGCGAGGCCAACGACCAGTTCCAGCTCCGGCTGACGATCACGCCCTGGCTGGTCCTGGTGACGGCCCCGGCCGTGGTCGGGGTGCTGTTCCGGCTCGCCGGCCCCGCGGCGCGGCCGGCCATGCGGGCACAGGTCCGCCCGGCGGTGCTGATGGCGCTGCAGTACGTCGGCGCCTGCACGGCGGTGCCGGTGCTGCTCTGGCTCGCCGCCCAGGCGCGGGGAATGGTGCAGGTGCTGCTGGTCGGAAACCTGTTCGACATACTGGTCCTGGCCGCGCCGATCTGGGCGCTGATGTTCGTGGCCTTCGCCTCGCCGACGGTGGTCCGTACGGCCTTCACCCTGGACCGGGTGCACGCCGTCTTCCCGCCGGTGCTGACGGGCGTCCTGGTGTGGGAACTCGCCGTGATCGGCCTGCTGTTCGGTGGCCTGCCGCCCGGCCCGCTGCCCGTCGAGCTGGCCGCCGTCGTCGGCGGCCCGGCGACGGTCACGGCCGTCGCCTGGTGGGAGGTCCGGCGGCTCCGCACCCACTTCGGGGTGACGCTGCGCGGGGCGGCGGGTGCGGGTGGTTCGGGCGGTGCGGGCGGTGTGGGCGGTACGGGCGGCCGGTAGGACGAAGAGGAATGAACCGGGCGGAACGGGGCAGACGGCCACCGCACCCGAGGCCTCCGGGGGAGGAGGCCTCGGGGAGCCGGCCGGGCCGGGCTGTCGGCGGACGGTCCGGCCCGGCGGGGCGCGGGCGGGCTTGCTCTCTCAGAGTGCGGTGTGGGCCAGCCAGTGGTGCAGGAGGGCGTGGTCGCCGGTGACCGTCACCCGGTCGTCCGTCGCGGGAAGGCGGCGGGAGAGGACGAGGAGGAGATCGGGGGTGCTCCCGGACACCACCACGTCGGCTTCGACCGGACCTCGTTCCCAGCGCGGGGCCTCGGGCGCCCGGGTGATCACCCAGCCCTCCGCGGTGCGTGGCCGCAGGCCGATCCGCTGTCCGTGGCCGGGGAGTCGGGCGAGGTCCGGGCGGGCGGCCGCCAGGGCGGGTGTGGTGAGGAGATCCAGGGTCTCGCTGACGCTGTCGGCCGCGAGGTCGTCGGGGAGGTCGAAGGCGGTGCCGGTCGCCGCGGCCGCGTCGTAGTGGTGGACACAGGTGTCGCTCACCATCCGGCGCAGGCAGAACGCGGCCGGGCGTGGCCCGAGGAAGGTGTGGACGGGGGCGTCCGGGCCGGCGTTCCGGACCGCATGGATCAGGTCCTCCGCGCCTTCGTGCAGCCAGTCGGCCCAACCGGCCGAGGGCCCGGGGTCGGCCCGGGCCGGGTCGGGTGCGGGCAACGGCTGGCCCGTGCGGACGAGTTCGGCCGCCCACCGGTGTTCCTCGCCGAGGTGTCCGACGAGGGTGCGCAGCGACCAGCCGGGGCAGGTGGGCACCGGGGCCTCCGGGGCCTGCCCGGCGACCGCGCGGGCGAAGGCGGCGGTCTGTGCGCGCAGGCCCTCCACGAGCCGTACGGGGTCCAGCGTCGACGTCATGACGACAACTCCTCTCTCGGGGTGACGCCGGTACCGTAGGAGCTCCAGTCCGGTGGAGGTTCAAGTGCCCTTGCCCGATGAGACCTTGGGGATCGGTGAGCTGGCCCGGCTGACCGGCCTGCCGGTGCGGACCGTCCGGTTCTACTGCGACGAGGGCATCGTCGACTCGCTGCGCAGTACGGGCGGGCACCGCAGGTTCGACCGGGCCGCCGTGGAACGGCTCGCCCTGGTCCGGCGGCTGCGCGGGCTGGGCCTCGGGCTGCCCTCGATCAGGCGGGTGCTGGTCGGCGAGCACACGGTGTCGGAGGCGGTGGCCGCCGAACGGGCAGCGCTCGACGTCCAGTTGGCCGATCTGGCCTGGCGGCGGGCCTCGCTGCGCGCCGTCGAGGAGACCGGACCGGCCGAACGGGCCGTACGGCTGGACCTGCTGGCGGCCGCGCAGAACGGCCGCGCCGCCCACGACGCGCTGACCGACTTCTGGCGGCGAGCGCTCACCACGCCGGTGTCGGAGGCGATGCTCGCCGCGTTCGTGACCGCCGCCGTCCCCGAGCCGCCCGCCGACCCGTCCCCGGCGCAGGTGGTCGCCTACGCCGAACTGTTCGCCCTGGCCGGGGACCGGGAACTGGCCCGCCTCCTGCTCGCCATGGGACGGGCCAACGCCGAACTGGTCGCCGACGAGATCGGCCTGCTGGCCGGGATCGGCGAGGCCTGCGCGCTGGCCCGCCCCATGGTGGGGACGGGCGAGCCGCCCCGCGAGGGCCCCGAACTCGACCGGTTCGTCACGGCCCACGCCGAGGCACGCGGCGGCACCGACACCCCGCCCTTCCGACGCGGACTACTGGCCCACGTGGCCGCCGACCGCGACCCCCGGATGCGGCGCTACTGGCGCCTCGTCGCCGAGGCCGGCGGCGACCCGGCCACACCGGGCGCCGCCCACCTGTGGCTGACCGACGCCCTGGCTCAGGCGGTGGGGGAGAGGGCATGAGAAAGCGGTGCCTCGTCCGGATCGGACGAGCCACCGCTCAGAGGGACTGTTCAGAGGAGCCCGAGGTCGAACTCGCCGGTGGCGACTGCGGAGATGAAGGCGGTGTGGGCGGCGCGGTCGATGGCCAGGGCGGGACCATTGGGGTCCTTCGAGTCACGGATGTAGGAGACCGGACCACCAGGGATGGCAACCTCGACGCAGTTGTCGTCTCCTGCGCTGTAACTGGACTTCTTGAAGGTCGGTTGGGTCACTTGATCTTGTCTCTCTGTGCGGTGATGTAGGCGAGCGAGGAGTCGACGGACATGGCTTCTGCTGTGATCTCTTGAAACTTCGAGCGGTAGAGCTCTACGTCGGCTGGGTCCTCGACCCACAGACTGCTCAACAGTCCTTCGACCAGCACGACATCGAGGTCCTTCCGCTGCGGGAATCCCATGAGTGCGAACGCTCCCGTCATTCCGGGATGGACCGCCGCACCGATCGGCATGACCTGGATGTTGATGTTGGACAGGCTGCTGAGCGTCAGCAACCTGTCCAGTTGGGGGACCATGATCTCAGGGCGGTTGGCGTTCGAGCAGAGGGCCGCCTCATGGATGACGGCCCATACCTGCACGGGGTTCGGTCGCGTCAGGATGGACTGGCGTGCCATTCGAACCTGGACCAGGTCCTCGACGGAACCGCCGGACCGAATGCGCAGCCGATCGATGACGATGCGCGCGTATTCGGGCGTCTGGAAGAGTCCTGGGATCAAGGTCGGTTCGTACGTCTTGTACGTGGTGGCATCGGCTTCCAGGAGGATCAGGTCGGTTGCGGTGGAGTTGATGACATCGCGGTAGCTCAGCCACCAACCGCGCTTGCTACCGTCCTTCGTGATGGCGATCAGTCCCGCCCGGTAGTCCTCGTCGTCACATCCGTAGTAGTCGAGGAGCTTGTTGACGTCCTCGACTTTGGCTGCGGTGTGGGCGGTCTCGATTCGGGTGAGTTTGGCCTGGCTCATCCCCGTGGCATCCGCCACCACCTCGGCGGTGAGCCTCCGCTCCTCGCGTAGCTTCCGCAGCACGCCGCCGAGCCTCCGCCGGCGAACGGTCGAGACTGCCATCTTGTCCCCTCCTGAGTTACCAGTTGACCAGTCTGCCTGTGCGACGTGTGGCAGCGCCACCGACAACTGCCCTTCAAAGGCACCGAATTCAGGTTCGATTTGCAAATTTGCGAGCTTCTGAGAGTGAGTTGCCTTAGGGGTCGCACAGGCTGCATGCTGAGCGTAGCGGGTCGCGCGCTCTGAGTAGGGGCCGATCCGTGATCTCGCCGTTCCATGAGACGCGCCTGTCGATATGCGGCGATGGAAGATTCACTTCACCCCACGGAGGTCCCTTCGTGTTCCCCCTCGAAATCCCCCCTGACTGGTCGGCCTCGCGCGAGGAGTTGCGCGTGGCCATGGCGCGCGCCGGGTGGAGGCCCGACCTGGTCGCCGACGCGGAGCTCGCCCTGCTCGAACTCTTCGTCAATGCGTGGCGCCATGGGGGCAGTCCGGCGCCGATGGTCGTGATCGTGGTGCTCGACGGGGTCCTCCGGGTCTCCGTCAGCGACGCGAGCCCTGCTCTCCCGGTTCAGCGGGACGGCTCGGCGGGCCCCGACCCCTACGCCCTCTCCGGGCGGGGTCTCTGCCTCGTCCGCTCGCTCACCAACCGCTTCGGCGCGGACCCCCGGGAGCGCGGAAAGTCGGTCTGGTTCGAGCTGGACTCCGCCGCGTGACCGCCGCCGACGGCCGGCCGATCGAGCCGGACGACTCGCTGATGCGCACCTACACCGAACCGGAGGTCGCCTACCTGATCGCCGAACTCCAGGAGCGAGGGCGCGAGTTCGGCCTGCTCTGGCCGTCCGCCACCACGGACAGCGTCGTGGACGGCCGCGTCCTCGTCCGCTTCGGCAACGCGCCGGCCAGCACCGTCCTCAACCTCCTCACTCTCCTTCGCGAGCACGCGAAGCCCGAGGACGGCCCGTGCGACTCCTGATCGGCCTGGCGGCCCTCCTCGCCATCGCCGTCGTCGCGCTCGGCGCCGTCGCCGCCCGGCGGATGCCCCACCACCCGGACCGCGTCCGCCAACCGGCGGCCTGACCCCCGCCCCCGCTCCGGCCGCCCGGCAGACCCACCGGGCGGCCGAGGCATGCACAGGAAGTCGGACCCGCCGACTTCTCGTGCACCATCGCCCGAGGGGTCATCCAACGTTCCTCAGAGGAGTCCGAAGTCGAACTCGCCGCTGGCGACGGCGTGGATGAACGCCTGATGCGCTGCCCGGTCGATGGCCAGCGTGGGACCGTTCGGGTCCTTTGAATCGCGGATGAACGAGACCGGGCCGTCCGGGACGGCGACCTCGACGCAGTTTTCGTTGCCGCCGCTGTACGTCGACTTCTTGAAGGTCGGTTGGGACACTCGGTCCTGCCTATCTCTCTGCGACGAGGAGGGCTTTCAAGGGGGACGCCCTCCCGTCGGGCGGCCACGGCATGCACAGGAAGTTGACCTCGCCGACTTCTGGTGCCACAGCCCATCCAACGGACGGCACGTG
The DNA here is from genome assembly GCF_014656195.1 of Kitasatospora xanthocidica. Lineage (GTDB taxonomy): Bacteria > Actinomycetota > Actinomycetes > Streptomycetales > Streptomycetaceae > Kitasatospora > Kitasatospora xanthocidica. Next base: position 156,221 of record NZ_BNBY01000008.1, read on the forward strand.
TGTGAAACGACGTCAGTGCCGCCGAAGATGACCGACGTAGCTCTCCGTGCCCATCGCCACCGGCCCGCGGGAACCGGCCCGCCCGGCGTGGGGCCGAACGGTCGAATCTGTTGGCGAGCTGTTCCTGGACGAACCGGTGGTCATGGGGCGGAGGCTATGAATGGGGCGCCTGATCCCTCAAGGACATCGACCTCAGGAGAGACATGATGCGCCCCATCGCAAGGGCCGGTCTCGGCACGGCCGCCGCGCTGATCACCCTTCTCGCCGCCGCCCCCGCCGCGACCGCCACGCCGACCACCGGATCCGCCGACCCCGTCGCCCGGGACCGGGCCATCACGCTCATCGGCAGGCTCGCGCAGCAGACGTTCTTCCCCGTCAACCCCGGTGGCGCCCCCGCCCAGGGAGACCGGACCGTCTTCCGCTCGGTGCTCTCCGATCTGGACGGCAACCAGGTCGGCGAGACCGGCGGCACGTGCACCACCACCCGCACCGACAACGGCGGCGCGGAGGAGTGCACCGTGACCTACACCCTCCCGGGCGGCCAGATCACCGCCCAGGGGATGGTCTTCGGCCACCTCAACCCGGGCCCGCCCCCCTCCTTCGACAACGCGATCACCGGCGGCACTGGGGACTTCGCCCGCGCCCGCGGCTCGATCCACGCCGACACGGTCGCTCCGGGCACGAGGCGCTTCATGATCGACCTCGACAGCTGACCGCCCACGGGGCCGGCCGCCGAGGACCTTCGGGGAAGCGGGGGCCATGCCCACGGACACGGCCCCGCCCGGGTTCGCCTGGGCGGGGCCGTGTGACCGGCGCCGACGGTCGGACGATCGAGCCGGACGACCTGCGGCGCGCGTGTGACATGGCGTCAATGTCACGGGCTGCGACCGGTGTAGCTCTCCGTGCCCATGGCGATCGGGACGTGCACGAAGGGGCTTGCGGCCCTTGCTCCAGAGCGGTTGACTGGAGGGAGACGATTCATCTGCCATCCCACCCGATGCCTTCCGGGATTCGCCGTCCGAGGTGAATGCGCGGACCCCCGCGGGCCCCGATGGTCACGTGCGGTGAGCGGAACTCCGAGGGGATGCGCTCCGGGTCACGATGCGGGGTCGGTGGTCTGAGGCCTGCGGTCTGCGGCTCGGCGCCCGCGATGCGTTAGCTGATGCAGGAGGTCAGGTCATGACTTGGCAAGTTCCGCCGGCCGGAGCGCCCCGATGGTTCCTGGCCCACGGGCAGGCCGCCCAGTTCGGTTACACCTTCGGCGGCGTCTACCAGGGGCCCCAGTACGTCGAGGCGAAGCTCGACTTCAGCAGCGGTCCCGCGGATCCGCGCGACCTCGTCGTCCAGTGGCACGGCCTGGAGAACCGTGCGGTGTTCGGCGGCGCGCAGGACAACTACATCGTGGGCATCTGGAACCCGTCGAGCGTCGACATCTGGTTCCACCTGGACGGAGGCGGCGTGACATGACGCACGAGAGCGGTACGGCGGCCAGACTGCTCGTCCTGGCGGACGAGCAGGGCAACATCATCGCGGCATCCGCCGTTCCCGAGCCCGGGGCAGCGAGTACGGACGCTCCTACATCGACCGGAGTCCGCGCGTCGGAGGGCAGGGTGCTGCACGAGGTCTCGCTGCCCGAGGGGCGGCTGCGGGCCGTCGCGGGCGAATCCCTCGGGGACTACTACGTAGCAGTCGAGGGCGGTGAGCCGAGGCTGGTCAAGCGGTCCTCGGGCAACGCGGGGGCCTGACCGCGGACGTCGAAGGGGCGGCCCCCGCGCACCGCGCCGGGGCCGCCCCTTCGCGTGCCGCTCCCGCGCTACTCCGCGAGGTCCGGTGTGTCGCTGAGCCCGAGCCGCAGGTGCTCGATGTGGTAGACGGCCTGGTCGAGGAGGGCGGCGACGTGGTTGTCGTAGAGCGCGTAGACGACCTGGCGGCCCTGGCGCTGGCCGACGACCAGGCCGAGGTTGCGGAGCAGCCGGAGCTGGTGGGAGCAGGCGGACTGTTCGAGGCCGACCTCGGTGGCGAGTTCGGTGGCGGCGCAGGGGCCTTCGCGGAGGCGGGAGAGGATCAGCAGGCGGGAGGGGGTGGCCAGGGCCTGCAGGGTGGTGGCCACCCGGGCAGCGCTGGTGGCGTCCAGGCGCGTGTGCGGGACGGCGGTGGTGGGGGCGGCTCCATGACCCATGCGCCAATAGTACAACTGATGCATGAAGGAGCGTTCATATGTTCATGTATGGTGAGTGGGTCATCGGCCCCGCCCTGCCCCGAAGGTCCCCGCCATGCCCTCCACCACCCTCATCGAGCGCCCCGCACCCCCCGCCGCGCTCCGCCCGGACACCGCGCCCCGGCGGCGCACCCGGGTGCTCTCGCTGCCCGAGGCCCGCTGGGCCGCCGCCGCGACGCTGCTGTTCCTGATCGCGCTGCCGCTCCAGCTGACCGGCGCCCCCGGCTGGGCCTGGGGCCCGCTGTACGCCCTCGCGTACGCCACCGGCGGCTGGGAGCCCGCCTGGGAAGGGCTGCGGGCGCTGCGCGGGCGGACCCTCGACGTCGACCTGCTGATGATCGTCGCCGCGCTCGGCGCCGCCGCCGTCGGCCAGGTCATGGACGGCGCGCTGCTGGTCGTCATCTTCGCCACCTCCGGCGCCCTGGAAGCCCTCGCCACCGCCCGTACCGCCGACTCGGTGCGCGGGCTGCTCGATCTCGCCCCGGCCACCGCCACCCGGCTGCTGCCCGACGGCCGGGAGGAGACCGTGCCGACGGGCGGACTCGCCGTCGGGGACACCGTCCTGGTCCGGCCGGGGGAGCGGATCGGCGCCGACGGGCGGGTGCTGGACGGCGCCAGTGACGTCGACCAGGCCACCATCACCGGCGAGCCGCTGCCCGTGGCCAAGGAGCCCGGCGACGAGGTGTTCGCCGGCACCCTCAACGGGACCGGCGCGCTGCGCGTCCGGGTCGACCGGGACGCCGCGGACTCGGTGATCGCCCGGATCGTCGCGATGGTCGAGGAGGCCTCCGAGACCAAGGCGCCGACCCAGCTGTTCATCGAGAAGGTCGAACAGCACTACTCGCTCGGCATGGTGGCCGCGACCCTCGCCGTCCTCGCCGTGCCGCTCGCCCTCGGCGCGGACTTCACCGGCTCGCTGCTCCGGGCGATGACCTTCATGATCGTCGCCTCGCCCTGCGCCGTCGTGCTGGCCACCATGCCGCCGCTGCTCTCCGCGATGGCCAACGCCGGACGGCACGGCGTCCTGGTCAAGTCCGCCGTGGTGATGGAACGCCTCGGCCAGACCGACGCCGTCGCCCTCGACAAGACCGGCACCCTCACCGAGGGCACCCCGAGGGTCAGTGAGATCCACCCGCTCACAGGATCGGGACTCACCCGCGACGACCTGCTCGCGCTCGCGGCCGCCGCCGAGCACGCCAGCGAACACCCGCTCGCCCGGGCCGTCGTCGACGCCGCCCGCGGCCGCGGGCTCACCCCGGCCCCGGCCGAGGACTTCGCCTCCGTCCCCGGTGCCGGGGTCACCGCCACCGTCGGCGGCCGGGTGGTCGCGGTCGGCGCGCCGGCCCGGCTGATCAACGGCCGCACCGACGCCGCCTCGGCCGAAGCCACCGCGCTGGCGGCCGAGCTGGAGGAAGCCGGCCGCACCGCCGCCCTGGTCGAGGTGGACGGCCGCCCGGTCGGCCTGCTCGGCCTCGCCGACCGGCTGCGCCCGGACGCCGCCGCCACCGTCGCCGCGCTGACCCGCCTCACCGGCCGCACCCCGGTGCTGCTGACCGGCGACAACCCGCGCGCCGCCGCCCGGGTGGCCGCCGAGGTCGGCATCACCGAAGTCCGCGCCGGGCTGCTGCCGCGGGAGAAGGTCGCCGCCGTACGGGGCGCGGAGGCCGACGGGCGAAAGGTGCTGGTGGTCGGCGACGGCGTCAACGACGCGCCCGCCCTCGCCGCCGCGCACACCGGCGTCGCGATGGGGCGGGCCGGCTCCGACCTGGCCCTGGAGACCGCCGACGCGGTGGTCGTGCGCGACGAACTGGCCACCGTCCCGGCCGTGGTGGCGCTCTCCCGGCGGGCCCGGAGCCTGGTGGTGCAGAACCTGGTGATCGCCGGGGTGTTCATCTCGGTGCTGGTGGTCTCGGACCTGGTCGTCACCCTCCCGCTGCCGCTGGGCGTGCTCGGCCACGAGGGCTCGACCGTCCTGGTCGGCCTCAACGGGCTGCGGCTGCTGCGCGAGGCGGCGTGGGTCAGGGCCCGCGCGGAGGGCGGGTTCTGAGGGCGGGTTCTGAGGGCCCGCCGGCTCACCCCGGTGGGTGCTACTCGGCCTCGGCGGGGCCGGCCTCCGGTGCGGCGGCCTCGGCGGCCGGGGCCTTCTCCATGGCGGTCATCCGCGGCAGCAGCACCAGCACGGCCACCAGCAGGACGAGCAGCAGGGTGCCGCCCATGACCAGCGGGGTCCGGATGCTGGTGACGGAGGCGATCCAGCCGCTGAGCGCGGCGCCGGTCATGATGCCGAGCCGGCTCAGCAGCATGTAGCAGCTGTTGACCCGGCCGAGCAGTTCCTTCGGTACGGCCTGCTGGCGCAGCGAGATCGCCTGGATGTTCCAGGTGACGATGGCGAAGCCGATCACCCCGTACAGTGCCGCGACCTCGAACACCGAGGTGCTGAACGCCATCAGGATCAGCGACACGCCCATCAGCAGGAAGGACAGCGCGATCCGGGTGCCCCGGCCGAGCAGGCGGCTGAGCCGGCCGGCCAGGGTACTCGCCGCGGTGCCGCCGATCGCGCCCGCCGCGAGGACGATGCCGTAGGAGGCGGCGGGGGCGTGCACGACCTTGGTGACCATCAGGACCATCATGGTGGTGCCCATGAAGCAGGTCAGCGCGCCGAGGGTGGAGAGCACGGCGAGCATCCGCACCTCGCGGTGGTGGAACAGCCAGTCGACGCCCTCGCGGATCTCGGTGAGCACCGGCCGGCCGGCCGCGGCGCGGGCGGCGGTGGAGCGGCCGGTCGCGGCGACCAGGGCGGCGGCGAGCGCGAAGGAGACGCCGTCCACCGTGAAGGGGAAGCCGGCGGCCACGGCGAACAGTGCCGAGCCGAGCAGCGGGCCGATCAGGTTGCCGCCGACCAGCATGTTGGCCTGCATCCGGCCGTTGGCGGCGTCGAGTTGGTCGGGGCGGACCAGCTCCGGGACGGCCGAGGTGGCCGCGTTGGAGAACACCGTCTCGCCGCAGCCGAGCAGGAAGGCCAGCGCGGCGAGCGCGATCAGCGGCGGGGTGGCGAGGAAGACCCAACACGCGAAGCCCAGGACGACGGCGGCGCGCAGGGCGTCGATCGTCCACATCAGCCGCCGCCGGTCGGCCCGGTCGGCGAGCACGCCGCCGTACAGCGACATCAGCAGGAAGGGCAGCGAGCCGGCGACGGAGACCACCGAGACCGCGCTGGGCGAGTCCGAGACGGCCACCGCGAGCAGCGGCAGGGCCGAGTCGCGCATGCCGTCGCCGACCGAGGAGACCGCCGAGGCAGACCACAGCAGGGTGAACTTCCGGCCCAGTTGCGGACGGCTTTTGGATGGCTTCTCGGCCAGGTCTGCTGCGGTCACCGACGCAGTATGTCATGTCCGCGGAGGAACGCTCGGGCGGATTCCGAACTGCCCGGGCTGTCCCGAACTGCCCGTGTCGGCAAGGAAGTCGTGGTCGTCCCGGGCTGTCCGGACTGTCCTGCGGGTTTGCGAACTCTTGAGGGTGCCACGGGCCTTTCTTGGGAGGAGCCCGCGCCCCCGGCCGAGCCCTGGGAGAGTCCTGGGAGAGCCCCGGGAAAGCCCTGGGAGAGTCCCGGCCGGCACCCGGCCGGCACTCGGCCGACAGCCGCGCCGTCCGCGCGTGCGGCGCGCGGCGGACGGCGCGGAGGCGCGGCGGCGGTCAGTGCTTCGGGACGGCGTCGGCGGTCTCCGGGAGCGGGTAGGCGCCGGGGTCGACCGGCCCGGGGAGGTCGGTCGCGGGGCGGCCGGGGGCGGTCGGGTCGGGCAGCGAGGGCTGCGCGGGCGGGGCCGGGACCTGACTGAACGGGATGCCGGGCGGCGCCTGCACCGGTGTCGTGCGGCCGGCGGGCACCGGGCCGCGGCCCTGGAGCCCGCAGCCGGCCAGGGTCTCCAGGCCCTCCGGGCTCTGTACGGCGGGCCGGTTGCCGGTGAAGCAGTTGGCCGGGTCGACGGAGGCCAGGGTGAGGTCGGTGCCGTTGCCGGTGACGAGGTTGCCCTCGACGCGGTTGCCGCTCGCCGGGTGGCCGGGCGGGTCGGTGATGATGATCCCGACCGCGCGGTTGCCCCGCACGAGGTTGCGCTGCACCTGGTTGGCCGTACCGCCGCCGATCCCGATGCCGATGCCGAAGGCGCCGTCGGCCTGTTCGGGGGTGTCGGCGGCGTTGTTGTCGGTGACGACGTTGCCCGCGATGACCGCGCCGTGCTGCGGGGCGAGCGCCTCCAGGTCGTTGGAGTTGACGGTGACGCCGACCCGGTTGCCGGCGACCCGGTTGGCGACGATGCTCAACCCGTCGGAGGCGTTGGTGAGTTCGATGCCGACGGCGTTGCGCTCGACGGTGTTGCCGCGCACCAGGGTGTCGCAGGGCTTGCACTGCCCGACGTAGATGCCGGAGTCCGCCTGCCCCGAGGCGTACGAGTCCTCGATCACGCCGCCGCGCGCGTCGAAGGCGTAGATGCCGTACAGGCCGTTGTCGTACGCCGTCACCCGGGTGGCGCGGAAGCCTTGGACGGGCGGGAAGCGGGCGGTGTCCAGCGGGTCGTAGGCGGAGCCGCCGGCGCCGCGCTGCTGCAGCTTCTCGTCGGTGACGCCGGTGAACAGGACGCCGTTGGCGAGGTAGCCGTGGACGGTGAGGTTCTCCACCACCGAGCCCGGGCCGGTGACGGTGACGCCGTTGGCGAGGCGCACGCCGCCGTCCAGGACCACGGTGTTGCGGTCGGTGCCGCGCAGCACGATCCGGGGCTTGGTGATCCGGACGCTCTCCCGGTAGGTGCCCGGATCGACCAGGACGGTGTCGCCCTCGTGGGCCACGTCCACGGCCTGCTGGACGGTCGGGAAGTTCTGCGGGACGCGGACCACCGTGCCGCCCGGGTGCTTCGCGTCGGAGGAGGCCGAACCGTTCGAGGAGCAGCCGGAGAGGACGAGCGCGGCGGCGGTCAGCAGAACGGGGACGACGTGCCGGAGCGCGCTCTTGGGCGGGTGCGGCGCGGTGTCCGTTGTGGCGGAAGGAGATTGACGAGTGGTCAAAAGTTGCATAATGCGTGTTCTATCGTCTCCAATGGCGGCCATGCATGCCGAAACCGGAAAGGCGCAGGACCGGCCACGAACCGTCGGAACCGGAGTGGACCGGCGGGCCCTGCTCGCGGGCGGGGCGGTGCTGGCCGCCGGGGTCGGCGCGGCGGCCACCGCACTGGTCCGCGGCGGCGACGGCGGACGGGCCGCGGCGCCGCCGCCCGAGCCGCCCGTCCCCTTCTTCGGCGCGCGGCAGGCCGGGGTGACGGCCCCGCAGCAGCCGGCCACCCAGCTGCTCGCCCTCGACCTGGCGCCCGCCGCCGCCTCGGACGGCCGCGCCGCCCTGCGCGGCCTGCTCGGGGAGCTGACCCGGATCCTGGCCGAGGCGGCCGGCGGCACCTCGGCCGACGCCCGCCTGCGCGGCGGGGAACCGGCGAGGCTGGACGGCCTGGTGGGGGTCGGCCCCGGGCTCGCCACCCGGCTGGGGCTGAACGTTCCCGCGCAGGTCCTCGCCGAGCTGCCCGCCTTCCCCGGCGACCGGCTCGACCCGGCGCGCGGCGGCGGCGACCTGCTGCTCCAGCTGTGCGCGGCGGACCGCTGGCCGCTGTCCGTCGTCGCCGAACAGGTGACCGCGGCGGCCGGCGCGGCGGGGGCGACCGTACGGTGGACGCAGTCCGGCTTCCTGCCGCGGACGACCGGCGGCGCCACGCCCAGGAACCTGTTCGGCTTCAAGGACGGCACGGCGAACCCGGACGAGGACGCCGCCCGGCAGTGGGTCTGGGGCCCGCCCGGCCCGTACGAGCACGGCACGGTGCTGGTCTACCGGCGGATCCGGATGGACACCGCCGCCTTCGCCGCCCTCCCCGCGGACCGGCGGGAGCTGGCGATGGGCCGCCGCGCGGGCGACGGCGCCCCGCTCACCGGCACGGCCGAGCACGACGAGCCGGACATCTACGCGAAGAACCCCGACGGCTCGTACGTCATCCCGGCCACCGCCCACGTCCGGCTCTCCAGCCCCCGGCTGGACGGCGGCGCCCGGATGCTGCGGCGCGGCTACAGCTACGACGACGGGCCGGGCGACCGGGGCCTGCTGTTCTGCGCTTTCATGCGGGACCCGGCGCAGTTCACCCGGGTGCAGAACCGGCTGGCGGCGCGGGACGCGCTCAACGCGTTCCTGGAGCACACGGCGTCGGCGGTGGTGTACGTGCTGCCGGGGGCGCCGGAGGGCGGGGTGCTGGGGGCGGGGCTGTTCGGGTGAGCCGCCGGACCGCGCCGCCGACGGCTTCGGCGGCGGCGCGCCCCAGCTGAGTCACCAGGTGACGGGGATCCGGGCCGGGCTCCTGGTGGTGGTGCCCAGCTGCCAGGCGACGTCCGCGACCGGCGTGGTCAGCCGCAGGCCGGGCAGGGCGGCGGCGAGCCGCTGGAGGGACTCGCGCATCTCCAGGCGGACCCGCCAGGCGCCGATGCAGTAGTGCGGACCGGCGCTGAAGGCGAGGGTGGGGGCAGCGAGCGGGAGGTCGAGGTCGGCGTCGAGGCCGCCCGGGTAGACCGCCGGGTCGCGGTTGGCGCTGCCCAGACTGATGGCGACGACGGCGTCGGCCGGGATGACGGTGCCGCCCAGCTCGATCGGCTCGGTGGCGCGGCGGATCGTGGCCTCGTCGTCCCCGAGCGGGATGAAGTGGAGCAGGCGTTCGGCGGTGCGTTCGGCGGTGTCCGGGTCGGCCAGGCGCGGCCAGTGGTCGGCGCGCTCGCCGAGGAGGTAGACGAGGGCGTTGCCGAGGGCGCCGGCGACGCTCTCGTTGCCGCTGGCGGTGAGCCCGGCGACCAGGTGGACCAGCGACTCCTCGGGAATGCCGCCGTCGTGGTCGGCGGCCAGGACGAGGCGGCTGACCAGGTCGTCGCCGGGCTCGCGGCGGCGGCGCGCGATCAACTCGGTGGTGAAGGCGGCGTATTCGGCGAGGGCGTCCGCGTGTGCCGCGGCGTCCCGGTTCGTTTCGTCGGCGCCCGGGCCTTCCGCGCCCGGGCCTTCCGCGCCCGGGCCTTCCGCGTCCGGTTCGCCCGCGTCCGGTTCGCCGCCCTGGGCGAGCAGGGCGAGGGTCCAGCGGTGCAGCCGCTCCTCGTCCAGGCCGTCCGGTCCGTCGCCGTCGAGCCCCATCAGCCGGGTGGTGACGGCGAAGGGCACCGGCCGGGTGAACGCGGCGGCCAGGTCGGCGGGCGGCCCGGCGGCGACCAGCGCGTCCACGGACTGCTGGATGGCGGCCGCGACCCAGGGCTGCCAGCCGGCGATGGCGCGCGGGGTGAAGGCCCGTTGGACGGTGCCGCGCAGGCGCCGGTGGGCCGGGCCGTCCTGGTTGAACAGGGAGGCCGGGTTGGCGGCCACGTCGGCGGTGGCGCCCGCGGTGCCGACGTCGTGCAGGTCGGCCCGGGTGACCCGGGGGTCGCCGAGCACCTGGCGGACGTCGTGGTAGCGGGTGACCAGCCAGGCGGGGGTGCCGTCCGGGAGGGTGGTCGGGTGGGGCGGCCGGGCGGGGGAGACGGGGAGGCGGTGGAGCGGGGGGAGGGCGGTCCGGGTGTCGGTGACGGAGTCCATGGGGCCCTTCGGAGGTCGGCGGGTCGGCGGGCCGGCGGGGTGGGCGGGCCGAGCGGTCGACGGGAGGAAGGAGTCCGGGGCATCCAACTGTCATATTTTCATAGGGAATTGGACGCTTATGACGCTTCTCCCGTTGTGCCCGATGGTATGCCCACGACCGGACCGGCGGGCAGGAACGGCCGGAGCGCGCCCAGAACGGCGCCGATGCAGGCGTCGCGCAGCTCGTCGCGGCCGCAGGACTCCTCGGTCAGCCAGTCGATGACCAGCACCCGGACGAACACCAGCCAGCTGCGCAGGATCTGCGACACCGCCCGCCGCGCCGTCTCGTCCGCGAGCGGGAGGACGCCGAGCAGCCGGCCGCGCACGGCGTCGAGCTCCTCGGCGATGATCGTCTGGACCACCTGGTCCCCGGCCAGCACCCGGTTGGCGGCGAGCACGGCGTGCCGGTTGGCGATGAAGTAGTCCAGGTGGGCGTCCATGCCCTCGACCAGCTGCTCGACCAGGGTGTCGGCCGGGTCGAACCGGGACTTGGCGAGCAGCTCGTCGGCGGCCTGCCGGTAGACCTCGGCGAACAGCTCGTGCTTGCTCGCGAAGTGACGGTAGAGCAGCGCCCGCGACACCCCGGCCTGCTCGGCGACCTCCTCCATCAGCACCTCCTCGTACGGGCGGGCGGCGAAGAGCCGGGCGCCGACGGCGAGCAGCTGGGCCCGGCGCTCGGCGGGGGAGAGGCGGCGGCGCGGTGCGTGGACTGGCATGCGCGCCAGGTTACTTGACACATGTCTACTTACGGGCGCTAGCTTAGTAGACACGTGTCAACCAGAGCCGAGGGCGTGCCGAGGACTGCGCGCCCCCGGCCGGACCGAGGACGGGTGGGTGGGTCATGGCCAGGACGCTGCGGGTGCTCACGTGGACGATGGGGGTCGCCTGCGTGGCGATCGGGTTCTTCCACATCCTGCTGGGGAACGCCGCGATGCCCGGGATCGCGGACGCGGGGCCGACGGTCGGCAGCTTCGGCCGCTTCATGGGCGCGGTCTTCGCCGGGTACGGCGCGGCCTGGATCCAGGCCGCCCGGCAGACGCCGGTGCCCGCCCGGACGGTGCGGTGGCTGGCGGCGGTCCTCCTGCTGGGCGGCCTCGCGCGGGTGCTCTCCCTCGCGGTGGACGGCCGGCCGCACGGCTTCCAGCTGGTGCTGATGGTGATCGAACTCGGCCTGGCACCGGTCTACTTGCTGCTCGCCGACGCGGACGAGCGGGCACACTCGTCCGCGCGGCGCGGCATCGACGGTACGGGAGTTCAGGCCACCGGGGTGTAGCCCCCCAGCTGCTCGGCCAGCGCGCCCGGGTCGGCGGTGGCCCCGGTGAGCGCGACGTAGCCGTCCGGCCGGACCAGCACGACGGCGGCGCCGCGCAGCCCGTACGCCCGGGCGGCGTGGCCGTCGGGGTCGAGGACGGCGGCCCGGCGCAGCGGGGTGGGGGTGTGCGGGTCGGCCCCGGTCGGCGGGTCGTGCGGCGCCGGGTGGTCACCGAAGGTCAGCAGCGTGAAGTGCGGGCCGCGGAAGAGGTCGAACAGCCGGGTCGGTGTGCCGTCGACGGTGGTGCAGGGCGCGTCGGGGGCACGGTCGCCGGCCCGGATGCCGGTGGTGTCGTCGAGGTCGCGGCCGAGCGGCCCGCCCCGGTAGCCGACGGAGAGGCCGGTGAAGTCGGAGCCCCCGGCGGCCGGATCGACGAACTGCGCGGTGAGCGCGCGGGCACCGTCCGCGCCGAAGAAGGCCCGGTGCTGGGCGGAGGTGGCGGCGAGGACGGCACGGGCGACGGGCAGCCGCTCGCTCTGGTAGCTGTCGAGCAGTGCGTCGGGGGCGCCGTGCAGGACGGCGGCCAGCTTCCAGCTCAGGTTGTGGGCGTCCTGGATGCCGGTGTTCATGCCCTGCCCGCCCGCCGCCGAGTGGCAGTGCGCCGCGTCCCCGGCGAGCAGCACCCGGCCGTCCCGGTAGCGCTCGACCATGCGGACCGTCGGCCGCCAGACGGTGGACCAGACCGGCTCGTGCAGGGTGACCCCGGGCAGTCCGGCCCGTTCGGCGAACAGCCGGCGGAAGGTGTCCCCGGTCGGGGCCGCGGTCGTGGTCGCGCCGTGCTCCTCCGGGTCGACGGAGGCGTGCACGGCCCAGTTGCCGTCCGCCCTCATCGGGACCATCGCCAGCGCGCCGACGCCGAACCGGGGGTCGTTCCAGATGTGCATGGCGTCGGTGTCCAGGCCGTCGACCTCCATCGAGGCCATGAGGAACCGTTCCTCCTCCCAGGTCTCGCCGAGGAAGGGGATGCCGGCCAGCTTGCGGACGGTGCTGCGGCCGCCGTCGCAGCCCACCAGGAAGCGGGCGCCCAGCCACTCGGTGCGGTCGCCGCGCCGGACGGTGGCGAGCACGCCGTCCGCGTCCTGGACGTACGAGACCAGCTCGGTGTCCGTCTCGACGGTGACGCCGTGCTCGGCGAGCCGGTCGCGCAGCACCGCCTCGGTGTGGTGCTGGCCGAGCAGCAGCATGCCGGCATACGGGCGGTCGGGGGTCGGGCGGATTCCGGGCGCCGGATCCACCTCGCCGAGGAACCGGCTCCCCTCGTACGTCCGGACCTTGAGGTCGAGCCTGCCGAGGTCGAGGATCGCGTCCACCACGCCGAGGTCGTCGAAGACCTCCAGCGTGCGCGGGTTGACGCCCTTGCCGCGGACGCCGCGGTCGCGGAACAGCGGCTCCCGCTCGATGACCCGGCAGTCGACGCCGGCGCGGGCCAGCCCGAGGGCGAGCGCGAGGCCCACCGGGCCGGCGCCGACCACCAGGACGTCGGTGCGGGCGGCGGTGCGGGCGGCGGTGTGGGCGGTGGTGTGGGCGGTGGTGTTGTGCGTTGTGCGCATGACGGATCTCCCCCTGGCCGGAGGATCCCGGCCATAAGATACGGTGCGTTTCTTGTCTTCGACTGTAGACTGCCCTCGATAAGAAACGCAACGTATCTATGAGGGTCGGGTGCGGGACTCGGTGGTGGACCACGACAAGCCGGTGCGGCGGCGAGGCGACGAACTGGAACGGGCGATCCTGGACGCCGTCTGGGCCGAACTCGCCGACCACGGCTACGACCGCCTCACCATGGAGGGCGTCGCCGCCCGCGCCCGGACCAGCAAGCCGGTGCTCTACCGCCGCTGGCCCAACCGCGCCGCCCTCGTCATCGCCGCCCTCGGCCGCAACGCCCCCGACTACCAGGAGCCGCCGGACACCGGCGAGTTGCGGGCCGACCTGCTGCTCTTCCTCCGCAGCGTGCTGCACCGCTTCGACGACCTGCCGCCCGCCGCCGTGCACGGCTTCCTGGTCGACCTGCTGCGCGACCCCGAACTGCGGGCCGGCTTCACCGGCGGGCTCACCGCCGAGGGCCCGGTCGGCAGCCTGGGCGTGATGATCCGCCGCGCCGCCGACCGGGGCGAGGTCGACCCCGCCCGGATCACCCCGCGCGTCGTCTCCCTCCCGCTCGACCTGCTGCGGGACGCGTTCCTGGTGGGCGGTTCCGTGCCGTCCGACGCCGTGGTCGCGGAGGTCCTGGACGAGATCGTGCTGCCGCTGCTGCGGGCGCCGTCCGGGAGTTGACTGTCCGTCAGGTCTCGCCGAGGTGGGTGCGGTGTCCTGCCGGGCGGGGCCCGCGCCGGTCCGGGGCCTATGCTCGGAGGCGATCGAACGTACGTCCGCGAGGAGGGGCCGAGGCATGAGCGGCAGCGTGGTGGCAGTCAGCAGCAATGCCGAATACTCGTTCACCAAGCCGAACCGGACCAGCATCACCCTGCTCGCCGGACTCGGCGTGGAGGGCGACGTGCACGCCGGGGTGACGGTCAAGCACCGCTCGCGCGTCGCCCAGGACCCGACCCGGCCCAACCTCCGCCAGGTCCACCTCATCCACCGCGAACTCCTCACCGAACTCGGCGAGTCCGGCTACGACGTGGCCCCGGGCGCCCTCGGCGAGAACATCACCACCCAGGGCGTGGACCTGCTCGGCCTGCCGGTCGGCGCGGTGCTGCGCATCGGCGCCGAGGCGGAGGTCGAGATCACCGGCCTGCGCAACCCCTGCGCGCAGATCGACACCTACCGCACGGGCCTGCTCAAGCAGGTCGTCGGCCGCGCCGAGGACGGCACCATCGTCCGCCGCGCCGGCATCATGGGCGTCGTCCGCACCGGAGGCGCGATCCGCCCCGGCGACACCATCGCCGTCGAACTGCCCGACGGACCGCACCAGCCCCTCGACCGGGTCTGAGGGTCCCGCGGGGAGGAGTTGTCAGGGTGGAAGGGATCACCTTTCGGGCGTGGCGGGGTCCGCACTACGTGACGCTCGCCGAACTGCTGGTCAGGCTCGGCGGTTTCGGGCTGGGGCTGCGGTGGCGGGTGGAGTGCGACGAGGAGTGGGATCTCACCGCGGAGCTGGCGCGCCGGTCCGCGGGTGACGGGATGGACACCCTGACGCTGTTGTCGCTGGTGGCCCCGGGCGTCCAGCTGATCGACGCCGAGGCGCGCGGTTTCGCGGAGGGCGCGCTGGTGGTGGTCCTGGCCGAGGTGGACAGCTCGCTGTGGGACGTCAGAGCGGCCGACGGGCGGGTGCTCGACGAGCTGCGGCGCCAGTTCCCGGACGCCGTCACGCTCCGGCGGGATGCCTGACCGGCCGGCCGGTGCCGGCGGATACCCCCACCCCGTACTGGGGCGGTGGATGAAACGGCCTGGGGCCCGGCAGAGTTCGCTGCCGGGCCCCCGGGGTTGAGCGGGTGTCGTGTTGTGCCCTTCCCTGCCGTGCTGTGCCGGATCAGGAGCGGACGAGGCGGGCGATGGCCTGGTTGGCCTCGCGGATCTTGGTGCCCGCCTCCTGGCCGCCGTCGGCGATGGCGTCGCGGACGCAGCATTCGATGTGCTCGTCCAGGAGTTGGAGCGCGAAGGACTGGAGGGCCCGGCTGGCGGCGGAGACCTGGGTGAGGACGTCGATGCAGTAGGTGTCCTGTTCGACCATGCGCTGCAGGCCGCGGATCTGGCCCTCGACGCGGCGGAGCCGCTTGAGGAAGTCGTCCTTGTGGGGGCTGTAACCGGCCATGACCGTCTCCGGTTCCTGTGCGGTGAGGAGTGCTCTCACTCTACCGGGGCGCGGTGGGCGGGGAGTCAGCCCTCGATGCGGCCGGCCAGGTCGTAGCCGGCCTCGTCGATAGCGGCGGCCACGTCGGCGTCGGCGAGCGGCCGGGTGCTGCCGACGGTGACCTTGCCGGTGGTGAGGTCGACGGCGACGTCGGTGACGCCGTCGAGCTTCTTCAACTCCGCGGTGACCGAGGAGACGCAGTGGCCGCAGGTCATGCCCTTGACCTGGAAGGCCGAGGTCGAGGCGGACCCGGTGGCGGGGGCGGTGGTGGCGCCGGTGCCGCACGAGCCGCAGCAGGAGGAGCCCTCGGTGGTGACCTCGAGGGCGGCCTCGGTGGCGGCCGACGCGACGGTGACGGTGGTCTCGCTCATGGGTGTGCTCCTGTCGTCCGTTCCGGCGCCGGCCGGAGTGTCCCGGCCGGCTGCTTCGTTCCGAACATACCATACCCCCCTAGGGTACTGAAGAGGCCTGCCCGGCCACGGGTCGTCCGCCCCTGGACGGGATCAACAGCGGGATGTGGCAATCCTGTTGCGGCCACCGGGCAGGGTGGGAGGCGGCCTCCCGCCACCCGGAAACCGGCAGACGACCGACGCCCACCACACGAGGTGAACCCGATGGACCAGACCACTTCCCGCAGCGGTCCGCGCGGCCTGCGCGACACCCTCGCCGCCGGCGAGCGCACGTACTCCTTCGAGTTCTTCCCCGCCAAGGACGAGTCCGGCGAGCGCGCGCTGTGGGCCGCGATCCGGCGGGTCGAGGCGGTCGCGCCGACCTTCGTCTCGGTCACCTACGGCGCGGGCGGCTCCTCGCGCGACCGCACCATCGAGACCACCGAGCGGATCGCCGCGCAGACCACGCTGCGCCCGGTGGCCCACCTCACCGCCGTCGGGCACTCCACCGCCGAACTCCAGGCCGTGCTGCGGCGCTACGCGGACGTCGGGATCCGTGACGTGCTCGCCCTGCGGGGTGATCCGCCCGGCGACCCCAACGGCGTCTGGGAGCAGCATCCGCAGGGGCTACGGCACGCCGCCGAGCTGGTCCGGCTGGTCAAGGACTGCGGCGCGTTCACCGTCGGCGTGGCGGCCTTCCCCGAGCGCCACCCGCGCTCCGCGGACTGGGACGACGACATCCGGCACTTCGTCGCCAAGTGCCGGGCCGGCGCCGACTACGCCGTCACCCAGATGTTCTTCGAGGTCGAGCACTACCTGCGGCTGCGGGACCGGCTGGCCGCGGCGAGCTGCGGGACGCCGGTCATCCCCGAGATCATGCCCGCCACCGACGTGCGTCAGATCAGCCGCTTCGCCGAGCTGAGCGGGGCGTCCTTCCCGGCCGGGCTGGCGCTGCGGCTGGAGGCGGCCCGCGGCGACCGGGCGGCCGCGCACCGCATCGGCGTCGAGCACGCGACCCGGATGGCGGAGCGCCTGCTGAGTGAGGGCGCGCCGGGCCTGCACTACATCACGCTGAACCGCTCCACCGCCGCGCTGGAGATCCACCGCAACCTCGGACTCGACCGCCCGGTACGGGAACCCGTGGCCGTCGCCCGCGGCTGACCCCGGCCCGCGCCGATACGCCTTGGTCGGGACGTACGGAAGAACCGAGAGGACCCGGGAGCGTAGCCAGCTCCCGGGCCCCTGTTTGCCGCCCAATTGCGCACACCGGCACGTTTAAGGGTCGTGGATCAGATTGAAATCGGCGCGTTCTACCTTTGAACTACCGTGCCACGGAGCGGCACAGACAGGACTTGAACCTGCATTCGTCGATATTCGTCCACACCCGGTCGATCCGGTGTTCGGCGGCGAATGCTGAGACTGGAGCGAGAGTCTGAGATTCACGGGGCCTGCCTCTTCCGAGCTTGGGCTACCCCGGCCGGTGGTGCCGGGGGGAGGACTCGAACCTCCACTGTGACCCCTGGTCAGCTTCAACATCAGTGTCAGCTTTTCGCACCGTGCAGCGCACCCGCCCGGTCTGCCCGGGACGGGTCGTGTTCGCGCTCGGTGCGCCCGCCCGGCTCCCCGGGCGGGCGATCATGGGGCTACCGGAACAGGTAGCCGAAGACGGCGTCGCCGACCCGCTGGTCGGTGACCTCGACGGCGTTGGCCTCCTCGCGGGCGAACTTGACGGCCTGCTGGAGCTTCTCCACCCGCTCGGCGAGCTCGTTCACCCGGCGGGCCGGCAGCGCGCCGGAGAACTTGACGGTGGTCCAGTAGCCGACCGCGATGTCCTCGTAGTAGACCTCGACCTGGGCCGGGTGCTTCTCGGTGGCCTCGGCCTTGACGTGGTTGCGGGGCACCTTCTTGGTGCGGATGGTGCGCACCGGCTCGGTCTTCCAGGAGTCGGTGGACGCGTCGAGGTTCCAGGACTCGGAGGCGTCCAGCACCGGGAGCTTCTTGACGAAGGTGAACAGGTCGGTGAGCTGCTTCTCCAGGAAGAGCAGGTACGGCACCGGCACCTGGGCGAGGAGCACCTGGCCGTCCACCACCACGTCGGCGCGGGCGTCGACGTTGGCCCAGTCCTTGGTGGCCGTCACGTCGAAGAGCCGGGTGAGGGTGTTCGCGGTGGACCGCAGGATGTCCTCGGCCTTCAGCTGCACCCGGGTCGACTCCGGCGGGAGCTGCTCGCCCTCCTCGTCCTTGGGCTGGTAGGTGCGGGAGATCCCGGCCAGCAGCGCGGGCTTCTGCAGGTCCTGGTGGGCCTGCGTCAGCTCCTGGAAGGACTTGGACTTGACGCCCTTTTCAACGGCGATGATCTGGTTCAGCTTTGCCACGTCGGGGACGGTACCAGGCTCGAACTGATCGGCGACAGCCAATTCTTGACCGGGTGGCGGGAGGCAGGGCGGGGGCGTCCGCCCGGGTGGACGCCCCCGCCCTGCCGGACGGCGGTCGTCCGTCGGCGCACGGTGACGGTGAAGACCGGGGAGGCGCTGTGCCCGCCGACGATCCGCAGCTCGTTCAGGCCCTTGAGGCCGAGCTTCACGCCGAGCGAGTAGGAGCCGTTGGCGGTGGTGCGGACGGAGGCGGGCAGGGTGACCCATGCGCCGTGCTGCCCGGACATGCCTCCGGCCGGGTCCGTCCCCTGCGCGGACCCGACCGGAGGCCAGGGCGGGTGGGACGCGGTGCGTCGACCGGGCTGGGGTCGGGGGTCGGCGCGCCTGTCCTGTGCCGTGGGGGTCGAGCTTAGGGAGGGGCGGCTTACCGATCGCTTACCGATGGCTTGCCGATCGCTTTACCGATCGCATACCGCCGGTGAGCCGGTGAAAGCGCCCGGTCAGTGGCCGGACGGCTGGGTGTCGCCGAGCTCGCGGGCCTCGGCGAGGACGCGGGCGGCCGAGTCGGGGAGGCCGGCGGCCTGGTAGGCGCGGCCGAGGGCGCGGAGGGCCTCGGCGAGGAAGGAGCGCCAGCCGCGGGCGCGCCAGACCAGGACGGACTCCTCCAGGTGGGCGATGGCGGAGGCGTGGTGCCCGGCGGCCAGGTCGAGTCCGCCGAGGATGCCGAGGGCCTGGGCGAGGTGGTGGCCGAGGTCGAAGCGGCGGGCGATGGCCAGGGCGGCCTCGGCGGTGTCGCGGGCGCGGTCGTCGCCGGTGGCGGCGTAGAGGGTGGCCAGGTAGAGCAGGGAGAAGGCCTCGACGTAGCGGTCGTCGAGGGAGCGGGCCATGGCGAGGGAGCGGGTGAGCAGTTCGCCGCCGCGTTCGGTCTGGCCGGCCCGGGCGTGGGCGGCGCCGAGGAACTGGATGGCGGTGGCTTCGAAGCGGGTGTTGCCGATGAGCCGGGCGAGCCGCAGGGTCTCGGTGAGGTGCTCGATGGTGCGGTCGAGGTCGGTCTCGTTGTGGGCGACGGCGATGATCTGGTGGGCCCGGGCCTGGCCGCCGGGGTGGTCGTGGGCGGTGGCGAGTTCCAGGGCGCGGTGGGCCGCGTCCAGGGCCTCCGGTTCGCGGCCCTGCGCGACCAGGCCCCAGGCGGCGAGGACGAGGGCGTCGGAGGCTCCGCGCGGCTCCCGGACCTGCTCGAACATGCCGTGGAGGCGGCGCGCGCGGTCCGCCAGGGCGACCATCGTCTGGGTGCCGTCCGCGAGGTCGTCGGTGGTGTCGGCGCCGTCGCCCGGGGCCGTCCAGGTGGTCACCTCGATGAGGCCGCGGGTGAGGACGGCGGTGCCCAGGTCGTCGCCGGCCGCGCGGCAGGCCTGGAGGACGGTCCGGTGCGTGGTGCGCCAGTCGTCGTAGAGGCCGCGCACGTCGCAGTACTTCTCCTGGCAGGCGGCGAGGTCCCAGGCCAGCGGCACCATGCGCAGCGCGGCGGCCTGCCGGGCGCTCGCGTTGAGGGCGGGCTGTTCGGCGTCGAACCAGGCCATCGGGTCGTCGAGCAGCCGGGCCGTGACGGCGGACGGCAGGGGGTGGCGGGGCGCGGGGCCGTGGATCGGCGCGAAGCAGGGCCCGGGGACCTGGTCGGCGGCCTGCTCGGCGAGCCGGAGCCAGGCGCCGAAGGCCCGGGCGAGCGCGGCGGTGCGCGCGGCCGGTTCGTCGGTGGCCTCGGCGTGCTCGCGCGCGTACAGCCGGACCAGGTCGTGGAAGCGGTAGCGCAGGTGCGGCTCGGTGCCGGTCTCCTGGAGGAGCTGGGCGTCGATCAGTTCCTCCAGCTGCTGTTCGGCCTGCTCCACGGGGATGTCGGCCATGGCCGCAGCGGCCCACGGGGCGAAGTCGGGGGCGTCGAGGAGGCCGAGCAACCGGAAGGTGCGGCGGGTGGGTTCGGAGAGCCGGGCGTAGCCGACGGCGAAGCCGGCCCGTACGGCCAGGTTTCCGGCGGCCAGTTCGTCGAGGCGGCGCCGTTCGTCGCGCAGCAGGTGGGCGAGCCGGGCGAGGGTCCAGCGCGGCCGGGCCGCGAGGCGGGCCCCGGCGATGCGGACGGCCAGCGGCATGCCGCCGCACAGCTCCACGATCTGGGCGGCGGCGACGGGTTCGGCGGCGACGCGGTGGTCGCCGAGGATGCGGCCCAGCATGGTCCGGGCGTGGGGGGCGTCGAGCTCGTGGAGGTCGATGAGCCGGGTGCCGGGGAGGGCGGTGAGCGGGGTCCGGCTGGTGACGAGGACGGCGGGGCGGGCGTCCCCGTGGTCGGCGGGGCTCTGCCGCGCGACGGTGGCCGGGCCGGCCGGGGTGCCCGGGAGCAGGGGGCCGATCTGCCGTTCGTCGGCGGCGTTGTCGAGGAGGACGAGCGTGCGGCGGCCGGCGAGCAGGGTGCGGTACAGCGCGGAGCGCTCGTCCAGGGAGGCGGGGATCTCCCGGGGGTCGGCGCCGAGGGCGCGCAGGAAGGCGGCCAGGACGCGGCCGGGGTCGGCGGGCGTCTCGTCGACCCCGCGCAGGTCCGCGTACAGCCGGCCGTCGGGGTAGTCGGCGGCGGCGCGGTGGGCGGTGTGGACGGCCAGCGCCGTCTTGCCGATGCCGCCCATGCCGGCGATCACCGGGACCAGGCCGGCCGCCATGGCGTCCAGGGCCAGCCGTACCTGCTCGTCACGGCCGGTGAAGTCCGGAAGGTCCCGGGGGAGTTGGGAGGGGACGCGGGGGTGTCCCGGGGTGCTGCGGGCGCCCTCGCGGTCGTGGGCGAGCAGGGCCAGGAAGACGGTCTGCGCCTGCTCGCCCGGCTCGATCCCGAGCTCCTCGGACAGTCTCCGGCGCAGCGACTGGAAGCGGCGCAGGGCCTCGGCGGAGCGGCCGTCCGCGGCCAGCAGTTCCAGCATCGCGGCGTGCACGGGCTCGTCGAAGGGATGGTCCTCGGCGAGCGCCGTCACCGCGGGGGCGGCGGCGCGGGCGGCGTCGGGCGTCCCGGTGGCGAGGGCGTCCCCGGCCAGGGTGAGGACGGTGGCGCGGACCGCGCCCTCCACGCAGGTCAGCAGCGGGTCCTCGCGGTTCATCCGCTCCAGCCCGGCCAGCACCGGGCCGCGTCGCAGCGCGATCGCCGCGGCCGGGTCCCCGTCGGCGGCGAGCCGGCGGAACCGTCCGAGGTCCACCGCGTCCGGGCCGGTCAGCAGCCGGTACCCCTGGGCGTCGGACTCCAGCACCACCGTCTCGTCCCCGAACCCCCCGAGCCAGGTGCGCAGCCGGGACATGCCGGTGTGCACCGCGCCCCGGCCGATCCGCTCGGCCTGCTCGGCCCAGACGAGTTCCAGCAGGCGGCCGACGGGCAGCCGCTCGCCCTCCGCGAGCAGCAGGGCGCCGAGCAGCCCGCGCAGCACGGCGGCCCTCGGCAGCGCCTGCGGCTCGGAGTCCACGGCGACCGTGAGGGGGCCCAGCAGTCCGAACGTCATCGTCATCCGCGTCAGCCCCCAGGGGTCACGGCCGGTCCATGCCCGGGTCGCGCCGCCCGGCCGGTCGGGCGGCGGCCGCCGGGCCGCGGCACGACCATGACCCTAGTACGGGCACGGACTCAGTGGGGGCGACCGGGACCGTACGGTCCGGCGCGCGTCCCGGGTGTCGGCGCGCGTCCCGGGTGTCGGCGCGCCATCGGTGTCTGATACCCCGTACGGGTATATGGTGGCCGGCGCCCCAGCGGAGTCCCGCGGCACCACGGGAAGGCGGACCACCATGCACGCGATCCTGCACGCGCTGTCCATCGCCGGATCGATGACCTGGGAGATCACCTGGGCCCTCATCCTCGGCTTCCTGCTCTCCGCCGTCGTCCAGGCCGTCGTCCACAAGGCCACCGTGGTCCGGCTGCTCGGCGACGACCGCCCGCGCACCCTCGCCGTCGCCGCCGCCCTCGGCGCGGCCTCCTCCTCCTGCTCGTACGCGGCCGTCGCCCTGGCCCGCTCGCTGTTCCGCAAGGGCGCCGACTTCACCGCCGCGATGGCCTTCGAGATCGCCTCGACCAACCTGGTCGTCGAACTCGGCGTCATCCTGGCCCTGTTGCTCGGCTGGCAGTTCACCGCGGCCGAATTCGTCGGCGGGCCGCTGATGATCCTGCTGCTCGCCGTGCTCTTCCGGCTGCTGCTGCGCGACAGCCTGCTGAGCGAGGCCCGCGCCCAGGCCGAGCACGGCCGGGCCGGCTCGATGGAGGGGCACGCGGCGATGGACATGTCGGTGGCCGGGGAGGGTTCCTTCGCCCGCCGGCTGCTCTCCCGGCCGGGCGTCACCGCCGTCTCGCACGTCTTCGTGATGGAGTGGGCGGCGATCCTCCGGGACCTCGTCCTCGGCCTGCTCATCGCCGGCGCCATCGCCGCCTGGGTGCCCGACTCCTTCTGGCAGGCCTTCTTCTTCGCCGACCACCCGCTCGCCGGCAAGCTCTGGGGTCCGCTGGTCGGACCGCTGGTGGCGATCGCGTCCTTCGTCTGCTCGATCGGCAACGTGCCGCTCGCGGTGGTGCTGTGGAAGGGCGGCATCAGCTTCGGCGGCGTGGTCGCGTTCATCTTCGCGGACCTGCTGATCCTGCCGATCCTGAACATCTACCGGAAGTACTACGGCGGCCGGACGGCCCTCTTCCTGCTCGGCACCTTCTACGCGGCGATGGCGCTCGCCGGCTACGCGGTCGAGTTCCTGTTCGGCGGCCTCGGCCTGGTCCCGAACCATCGGGACGCGGAGATCCCGATGTCGGGCGTGGAGTGGAGCTACACCACCTGGCTCAACATCGCCTTCCTGCTGCTCGCGGCCGCCCTCCTCATCCGCTTCCTCCGCACCGGCGGCGCCGCGATGCTCCGGATGATGGGCGGCGGTCCGGACGCCGCGGACCACGGAGGGCGCGACCGCCACTGACCGGGGGAGCCTCCCGCGAGCGATGTTGCGCGTTCCACAACTCCCCATCCCTGACAGGACACTGGCCGAATCCGGGCCTAGCGTGGAGATATCGGAAATGTCATGCGAAAACTACGTACAGTGATCGAAAGGAGGGTCGATCATGGCGCCGCAGGACAACCCGGCCTTCCCCGGCTTCGCCAAGTTCATCGACTCCGTCGTCTCGGCCCGGCACGAGGACTTCGTGCGCCGGGGGCTGGCGGGCACGACCAGCGCGGACGACTTCTCCGCGATGGTGGAAAGCATCAGCAACCTCTACGCGGGTGTCGAGGTCACGCACAGCTTCGTCGACGAGAACGGGCAGGTCTTCGACTGTGTCCCGATCGAAAGCCAGCCCGCCCTCAGGGGCAGCTTCAGAGCTCCCGCCACACCCCCGGACGCCCCGGACGCGGCCGGGCCACGGGGCACCGGCCAGGGCACGCCGGTCCAGCCGCAGCTGCGGTCCGACCGGCTGGACAAGTTCGGCCACGCGATGTCCTGCCCGCCCGGGACGATCGCGATGCGCCGCGTCACCCTCGAGGAGCTGACGAGGAGCGGCGGCGTGCAGAACTTCCACCGGAAGTATCCGCAGGGGAAAGGCCGCCACCCCAGACTGAGCCCTCCCGAGGAGGCCGCCTCGGGCATCCACAAGTACGCGCACGCCTTCCAGGGCGTGGACAACCTCGGCGGTCACGACTTCGTCAACCTCTGGGACCCCAACGTCGGATCGGAGATCTTCTCGCTCTCCCAGCACTGGTACGCCGGCGGCTCACCCCTGCAGACCGTCGAGTGCGGCTCCCAGGTCTACCCGGCGAAGTACGGCACCACCCAGCCGGTCCTCTTCATCTACTGGACGGCCGACGGCTACCAGAACACCGGGTGCTACAACCTCGACTGCTCGGCGTTCGTCCAGACGAACGGCGCCTGGGCCATCGGCGGCACGCTCGGCCCGGTGAGCGTCTCGGGCGGTGCGCAGTACGAACTGGAGATGTCCTACTACCTCACCGGCGGGAACTGGTGGCTCTACCTGGGCGGCACCTCGGCGAGCAACGCGGTCGGCTACTACCCCGGCTCGCTGTTCAACGGCGGCCAGCTCGCCAGCAACGCCCAGGACATCGACTACGGCGGTGAGGTGGTGAACAACGTGGCGTGGCCGCCGATGGGCAGCGGCGCCTTCGCCGAGAGCGGCTGGCAGTTCGCCGCCTACCAGCGCAACGTCTACTACTTCGCGACCGACAACACCTCCCAGTTCGCGAAGCTGACCGGAGTCCAGTCGTCGCCGAACTGCTTCACCATCGTCGTCGGCAACGCCCCCGACCCGTGGAACGAGTACTTCTTCTTCGGCGGCCCGGGCGGAGGCTCCTGCACCTGACCCACCCCCACCCGACACCGGAGCACCCTCGCGCGAGAA
>NZ_BNBY01000008.1:180395-374555 GCF_014656195.1 Kitasatospora xanthocidica
CGCACCGCGATTCGAGTACTGCCCCACCGACATCCGAGCTACTGTGGATGTCATGACTGCGGCCTACGAAGAGGTGCCCTTCAGCGAACTGCTCCACCACCCGGCCGCGACCACGCGCCGACTGGACGCCGTCCGCGCGATCCGTCTCCGGAGACGCGACGCCGGAGACCTCGCGTTGATGAGGGTCGACCAGATGGAACGGGACGCATCGGTCGTGGATTTCACCTCCCGCCTGCTCGCCGGGCTCGTACGGACCGAGAACACCGCCGCCCTGCGCCAAGCGCTGCCCGAAGCCCTGCCGTGGGTCACCTTCCTGCCCGAGGAGGACGTCGACGCGCTGCTCGCCGAACTGGTCGACACGGCACGCGGCGCGGTGGAGCTGGACAACCTCGCCCCGATCGCGGTCCTGCTCACCCAGTGGAAGCACAGCGCCGAGATCCACGCGGATCCTACGCTGTACGCCCTCCTCACCCGCGAGCCCGAGGGCGACCTCGGGCCAGTGCCGCCACCCGAGGCGGCAGAGTGAGCCCGAAGAGGGGGGACCGGGCCGCGCCGCCCCCGATCGGGGAGGAGTACGACCTCCGGTTCGCGAACTCCGAGGCGGCGGAGGGGTGGGAGCACCTGGCACGCCAGGCTGCGGGCAACCTGCGCCGCGCGTTCGAGAGGATCCGCGCCACCCCGCGCGCCGGTGACAACCCCGCCCGTCAGCACCGGCTCAAGGGCGGTCTCGGAACCGCCGCCTTCAAGGGGCAGGCGTTGGAGCGCTGGCAGTTCGAGGTCACGGGCGGCGGGCGCGTCTGGTATCTGATCGACGACGTCAACCGCACCGCGTGGATCACCCATGCGGGTAGCGGCCATCCCAAGGCCACGGACTGACCCGGTCAAGGGCGTGAACTGCGGGGTGCCGGGCGATCCACGGCGGATCGCCCGGCACCGTGGTGTTCCGGGCTTGCTCAGTGCTGGTGGCTGGCGGTGGGCTCGGTCGGGTGGGCGGCGGTGGTGAGGGTGAAGGCCGCGGTGTGGACGGTGTCCTGGTGCTTGAAGTCCAGGAAGAGGCGGTAGTCGCCGGGGCTCGGGGCGGTGGTGGTGAAGCCGATCTCCGGGCCCGGGGCGGTGGTGTCCGGGTGGACGTGCAGGTAGGCGAGGTCGCCGGCGCGGAGCGCGACGAGGTGGCCGTACGCGCCGAGGTAGGGCTGGAGGTCGGTGACCGGCTTGCCGTCCTTGCTGACGCTCAGGGTGAGCCGGCCGCTTCGCCCCGGGGTGAGGTCGCCGCCGAGGGTCACGGTGTAGCCGTCCACGGTGACGGTCCGGCCGGTCTCCGGGAGCGGGGCCGGGCGTAGCTCGCCCGCGGCGTGCAGGTCGGCGCCGAGGGTGAGGCCCTCGGCGGCGCCGGCCGGGGTGAAGTCGGCGAAGACCCGGTACTCGCCGGCGGCGGGTACGGCGGCCGGGGCGCTCCAGGTGCCGTCGGCGGCGAAGGTCGGGTGCAGGTGCTGGAAGGTGGAGAGGTCGCGCGGGGCGACGATCAGGTGCAGGTCCTTCTCGTGCTCCTGCTGGTACGCGGTGACCGGCTTGCCGTCCGTACCGAGGATGCGGAACCGCAGGTCGGTGGGGGCGCCGGCGGTGACGAAGGGGTTCTCGACGCTGAGGGTGTAGCCGCGCTCGGAGATCTGCAGCCCGCCGGGCAGGTGGTCGGCGGCCGCGTCGTCCGTCCGTCCGGGCGCTCCGGTGTCGTGGCCCGCGTGCGCGGCGGTGGCGGGCCTGGGGGAGGGGCCGTTGCCGGTGGCGTTGCCGACGCCGAGGGCGAGGCCGAAGGCGGCGGCGAGGCCGGCGGTGAAGGCGGTGATGCGCAGCGCGGTGTTCATGGCGGTTCTCCTCGGGGGCGTGGGCGTGGGCGGCGTACGGGGGGAGGGGCTCAGGTGCGCATGAGCCGGGCGATGGCCTGCGTGGCCTCGGCGACCTTGAGGTCGGCCTCGGTGCCGCCGCCCGCGATGGCGTCCTGGACGCAGTGGGCGAGGTGGCTGTCGAGCAGCTGCAGTGCGACGGACTGGAGGGCCTTGGTGGCGGCCGAGACCTGGGTGAGGACGTCGATGCAGTAGGTGTCGGTGTCGACCATGCGCTGGAGGCCGCGGATCTGGCCCTCGACGCGGCGCAGTCTGCGCAGGAGCTGGTCCTTCTCGGTGCGGTAGCCGGTCATGCGGGCCTCCTCGGGATTCCGGCGGGGCGTGCGGGGCGTGCGGGGCGTGCGGGGCGTGCGGGGAGTGCGGGGAGTGCGGGTGTGCGGGCGTGCGGGGCGCGCTGTGCGGCCCCGATGCCCATGAGTGAATACCCCATGGGGGTATCAAGTCAAGCGGATCGGCACCCCGGAAAATACCTGCCGGGGGTATCGCTCAGGCCTTGCCGACGATACCCCTCAGGGGTATAAATGAACCCGGCGCCGCCCGATACCCCTCATGGGTATGAAGGCCCGGCCGTCGAAGGCAAGGCAACCGACGTCACGAGGAGCGACGATGACTACGCAGGCACCCGCCTCCGCGGAGGTGGAACTCTCGATCGGCGGAATGACGTGCGCCTCGTGCGCGGCCCGCATCGAGAAGAAGCTCAACCGGATGGACGGGGTCACCGCCAGCGTCAACTACGCCACCGAGAAGGCGAAGGTCTCCTTCGAGGGCGGCGTCGAGGTCGCCGACCTGATCGCCACCGTCGAGGCCACCGGCTACACCGCGGCACTGCCCCAGCCCCCGGTCGCCGAGGGCGGGGCCGGCGAGCCGACCGAGCCGGCCGACGAACTCGCCCCGCTGCGGGCCCGGTTGTTCACCGCGCTGGCACTCGCCGTGCCCGTGATCGCGATGGCGATGGTGCCCGCGCTGCAGTTCGACAACTGGCAGTGGCTCTCCCTGACCCTGACCGCCCCGGTCGTCACCTACGCCGCCTGGCCGTTCCACCGGGCGGCCTGGACCAACGCCCGGCACGGCGCCGCGACGATGGACACCCTGGTCTCGCTCGGCACCGGCGCCGCGTTCCTCTGGTCGCTCTGGGCGCTGTTCTTCGGCGACGCCGGGATGGCCGGCATGCGGCACGGCTTCGAGTTCACCATCGCCCGCAGCGACGGCGCGTCCAACATCTACCTGGAGGCGGCGGCCGGCGTCACCGCCTTCATCCTGGCCGGCCGCTACTTCGAGGCCCGCTCCAAGCGCACCGCCGGCGCCGCGCTCAAGGCGCTGCTGGAACTGGGCGCCAAGGACGTGACGGTGCTGCGCGGCTCCACTGAGGTGCGTATCCCGATCGCCGAACTCGCCGTGGGCGACCGCTTCCTGGTGCGGCCCGGCGAGAAGATCGCCACCGACGGCACGGTGGTCGAGGGCGCTTCGGCGGTGGACGCCTCGATGCTGACCGGCGAGTCCGTGCCGGTCGAGGTCGGGGTCGGCGACAGCGTCACCGGTGCGACCGTCAACGCGGGCGGGCGGCTGGTCGTCGAGGCCACCCGGGTCGGCGCGGACACCCAGCTGTCCCGGATGGCCAAGCTGGTCGAGGACGCGCAGAACGGCAAGGCCGCCGCGCAGCGCCTCGCCGACCGGATCTCCGCGGTCTTCGTACCGATCGTCATCACCCTCGCGGTGGCCACCCTCGGCTACTGGCTGGGCACCGGCGAGGGCTGGACCGCCGCCTTCACCGCGGCGGTGGCCGTGCTGATCATCGCCTGCCCGTGCGCCCTCGGCCTGGCCACCCCGACCGCGCTGCTCGTCGGCACCGGCCGCGGCGCCCAGCTCGGCATCCTGATCAAGGGCCCGGAGGTCCTGGAGTCCACCCGCAAGGTCGACACCGTCGTCCTGGACAAGACCGGCACCGTCACCACCGGCCAGATGACCCTGCTCGCCGTGCACACCGCCACCACCACCACCCGGGCCGAGGTGCTGCGGCTGGCCGGGGCCCTGGAGCACGCCTCCGAGCACCCGATCGCCCGGGCGATCGCCGGCGCCGCCGCCAAGGCCGGCGAACTGCCCGCCGTGGAGGGCTTCGAGAACGTCCCGGGCCTGGGCGTCCAGGGTGTGGTGGACGGCCACGCGGTGGTGGCCGGCCGCGAGGCGCTGCTCAACGAGTGGTCGCAGTACCTGCCGGCGGAGCTGGCCGAGGCCAAGCGCACCGCGGAGGCCGCCGGGCGCACCGCGGTCGCGGTCGGCTGGGACGGTGAGGCGCGGGCCGTGCTGGAGGTCGCCGACGCGGTCAAGCCGACCAGCGCCGAGGCCATCGGCAAGCTGCGCGCGCTGGGCCTGACCCCGGTGCTGCTGACCGGCGACAACCGGCTGGTCGCCGAGGCCGTGGCGTCCGAGGTCGGCATCGCACCGGAGCACGTGATCGCCGAGGTCATGCCGCAGGACAAGGTCGAGACGGTCAGGCGGCTGCAGGCCGAAGGCCGGGTCGTCGCGATGGTCGGCGACGGCGTCAACGACGCCGCCGCGCTCGCCCAGGCCGACCTGGGCCTGGCCATGGGCACCGGCACCGACGCCGCCATCGAGGCCGGCGACCTCACCCTGGTCCGCGGCGACCTGCTGGCCGCGGCCGACGCCATCCGGCTCTCCCGCAAGACCCTCGGCACCATCAAGAGCAACCTGTTCTGGGCCTTCGGCTACAACGTCGCCGCCCTGCCGCTGGCCGCCGCGGGCCTCCTCAACCCGATGATCGCGGGGGCTGCCATGGCCTTCTCCTCGGTCTTCGTGGTCGGCAACAGCCTCCGGCTGCGCCGCTTCCGCTGAAGCCTTCGAAGCCGTTGAAGCCTTCGCAGGCCTTGAAGTCCTCGCAGCCTTGAAGCCTGGAAAGCCCCCCGCACCGGGCCGAGGCCCCGGAACCCCGCCAGGGTTCCGGGGCCCCGGCGTTCCCGACGGGCCGTCGCGTCCTCGGCTGCGTCCCCGGTCGAGCCCTCAGCCGTCCGCGATGCCCAGCGCGGTGCGGATCTCGCCGACCAGCCGGGCGTCGAGGCCGCCCGCCGCGGTCATCCGGTTCTTGACGAGCGCGAAGGAGAACCGGTGTGCAGGGTCGGCGAAGGCGGTGCTGCCGCCGGACCCGCTGTGGCCGAAGCCGCCCGGCGGACGCACCGGCGGCCAGGACTCGTCCCCGACCAGGAACCCGAGGCCCATCGTCCACGGGACGCCCATCATCCGGTCCACGCCGCTCGTCCGGCCGGTGGTCGCCTCCTTCAGGGTCGGAGCGGAGAGCAGCCGCACCCCCGCCGCCTCGCCGCCGCAGGCCAGCACCGCGAACAGCCGGGCGGCCGCGCGCGCGGTCATCACGCCGTTGGCCGGCAGCGCCGTGCGCCGGAAGTCGGCGCGGTTGGCCAGCCCGGCCAGGGGCAGCACGGCGGGCGGGGCGCAGACGAAGAACGGCGCCCCGGCCGGGATCCGCTCCAGCCGGGCCGCCCAGCCGCCGTCGTAGCAGGTCGCCCCCCGTGGCAGCAGGTGCTCGGGGACGTGGAAGAGCAGGTCGTCGGCGATCCCGAGCGGGCCGGTCACCTCCTGCCGCAGCAGTTCCCCGCAGCCCCGGCCGGTGGCGCGGCGCAGGATCTCGGAGAGCAGCACCCCGTACGTCCAGGCGTGGTAGCCGACCGCGCTGCCGGGCTCCCAGAGCGGCTCCTGCCCGGCCAGCCAGGCGGCCGTGGCCGGGAGGTCCAGCAGCCGCTCGGGGGTCACGTCCGGCGGCAGCTGCGGCAGCCCGGCCGTGTGGGAGAGCACCTGCCCCAGGGTGATCCGCGCCTTGCCGGCCGCGCCGAACTCCGGCCAGTACGCGGCCACCGGCTCCTCGTACGCCAGCGCGCCCCGGTCCACCAGCACCGCCACCAGGGCGGCTGCCACCCCCTTCCCGGTCGACCAGGCCGGGACCAGCGTGTCCGGTCCCATCGGGCGCTGCTCGGCTCGGTCGGCCAGGCCCGCCCACGCGTCAACCACCACCTCGCCGTCCAGCCACGCGGCCACCTGCACCCCGAGCTCCTCGCCGGAGCCGGCGACCTCGGCCAGGACCGCCTCGACCCGCCGCTGCGCCGGGTTGTCCGGCGCCGTTCCGCTTCCCATCCGGCCTGCTCCCCCTTCTGCTGCCCGGACCCCGCGGATGCGGGGCCCGCTCGGGGAGTCCAACTCGGCTGATGATCGGAACGATCCCGCAGGCCCCGCCGGGCCCACTCGGCCCGTACGGCCGTACGGCCCACTCGGCCCACGGGACGCGCGGCCCGGCTCAGGGCGCCTCCGGCAGCTCCACCGCCTGCCACCGGTACGCCGCGTCCTCCTGCCAGACCTGCAGCTCGCCCTCCACCACCGCGGCCAGGCAGAGCCGCCAGTCGTCCCCCATGGCGAGCGCGACCCGGGTCGCCGGGCGCAGCGTCGGCCGCCACCAGCGCGGGCGCCGGGAGGCGCCGCCGGCCGGCAGTCGCAGCCGTACGCCGCCCGCGCCCGCGAGGGCGATGGTCGGGCCGCCGCGGTGGCCCACCATGGCGATGCCGAGCGAGGGTTCGCCGTCGCCGATCTCGGTGCCGGGCCCGGCCGCGCCGAGGGTGTGCAACTGGACGGAGCCGTCCGGCCGCAGGGTGGCGGCCCGCGGTCCGGCGGAGGTACGGGCCAGCGCCCCGGCGCGCGGGCTGTCGGCCGGGCCGAGCGGGGCGGGCGGCTCGGCGGAACCGGGCCGCCAGCTCAGCACCCGTCCCCGGTGCTCGACCAGGACCAGCCAGCAGCCGGGCCGTTCCTCCAGCGCCGCGAGCACCCGGTCGGCGGGGCAGCCGGACAGTTCCTGGCCGGTGAGGGTGAGGCCGGGCGCCCAGCGGTAGGAGCGCAGCGCGCCGCCGACGGCCGTCCAGACCGTCATCTCCCCGCCCGGGCCGACCGCTCCCGCCAGTCCGTTGACGCCGCGGGCCGCCTCCCACCAGCCGGCCGCGGTACCGACCCAGAGGGTGTTGCCGCGGTCCTCGGCGCAGACCACCAGCTCGCCCTGGCGCCCGGCCCAGCCGGCGGCCAACTCCCGTACCGCGCCGGGGCCCTGGCCGGCCGGCAGCCGGTGGGCGGTGCGGCCGGGGCCGGCCAGCGCGGTGCCGTCGGCGCCGCCGGTGACGACCAGCGGGCGTCCGGAGCGGTCCGGCAGCACCGCCAGGCCGGCGGTGCGGGCCACCGGCCGGTGGGAGCGCAGCAGTTCGCGGCCGCGGCCGGCCCACGGGCCGAGCGGGGCCGGGCGGCGTTCCGGGTCGCGGGCCAGCGGCTCGCACGCCCAGCGCGCCAGCTCCTCGCCGTAGCCCGCCGCGAGCAGCTCGGCGCGGGCCTGTTCGGCGGCCAGCCGGTGGTCGAGCCGGCCGTGGTCGGGCAGCAGCAGGGTGCGGGCTAGGGTGCCGACCGCGAACAGGTCCTTGGCGGTGGTGGGGAAGCCGCCGACCTGCTCGGCCTCCGGCGGGACGTGCCCGGGGGTGAACACCGCGACGGTGAGGGTGTGGTCGAGCGGGGCGAGGAAGGTCAGGTCGATCAGTTTGACCACGCCCTGGCCGTCCACCAGGACGTTGGCGGGGGAGATGTCGCGGTGCACCCAGCGCTTGCGGTGCAGCTCGTCGACGATCCGGCAGAGCCGCTCCAGCACCTCGGCCACCGCCGCCGGACCGCCGCGCTGGGTCCGGGCCCAGGTGTGCAGCGGCACGCCTTCGACCCACGGCGAGATCTGGTAGCCCAGCAGCCCGCCGGAGGACACCGCGCCGGGCCGGTGCGGGGAGGGGCCGAGCAGGAAGCTGGGCACCACCAGGTCGGTGACGCCCAGTCGGTGGGCGTTGTGCGAGACGTCGTCCCAGCGGCCGAGCCAGCGCCGCACCTCGGACGGGTCGCGCTCCAGCATGATCTTCGCGGCGACGAGTTCCTTGCGCCCGTTGTGGCCGGTCCGGACCGCCCGCCACACCTCGGCCTCGCCGCCCCGGTGGTGGAATTCCAGGAGTTCGTACTGCTCGGGGTCGAACTCCGGACCGAACCTGAGCCCGGGCACCCAACGCGACTCGGACACACGACCCCCGACGCTTCCGAACCGTTCGACGGTTCTGACCGCTGCTGATGCGCTTGTTGACGTCCCGCCGACGCGCTTGTCCGCGTCCTGCTGCCGCGCTGACCAGGATAGTGCTCTTTCCTGTTCGTCTGTCCGATCGAGGGCCTATTCTGTTGGCGCTCGAGCAACATCACGACACGACGTCAACTCATGATCATCCAAAGCTGCTTGATCATGGAGCGGACGACATCCTGACACAGGGGGACGGTGCATGGCGCTGCTAGCGGTGCTGCTGATCGTGGTGGCACTGGCCGGTGCGGCCGCCGTCGTGCTGGCGCGACGCCGACGGATCCTGGACGCCGAGGCCGCGACGAAAGCCCTGGCCGCGGCCGCCGAACGGCTCACCGCGGGCAAGGCCGCCCAGGCCCGCCGCCACTACGCCCGGATCGCCGGCCGACTCGCCGCCGGGCCCGCCGAACTGAGTCCGCACCGCGGCCTCGCCCTGCTCGGCCAAGCCGAAGCCACCATCCCCACCGGCGACCAGCAGGCCACCCTCGCCCTGTACCGCGAGGCCTTCCCGCTGCTCACCGACCCGGCCCGCCAGCTGCCCCGCTGGAGCCTGCGCCGCCTCGCCGACGAGCAACTGCACACCGCCGACGGCGACCTCGGACCGCTGCTCGCCCTCCTCCAGGCCACCGCCGCCGGCGCCGAACCCGGCGAGGAGGCCGACACCGCGGCCCGCGCCCTCGACCGGCTGCACCACCGCTGCCGCGACGGCGCCCCCGCGCGGCGCGAGGACGCCACCGCCCGCGCCCTCGCCGCCCTGCCCGGCCGCGACTGGCCGGTCCTCGCCCGCGCCGCCCTGCTCCAGGAGACCGACCGCGCCGCCGAGGCCGAGGCCCTGGTCGCCGAACGGGCCCCCGGCGGCAGCGGCGAACTCTGGTTCCGCCGCGGCGTCCAGCTGTACGGCCGGCACCAGGACGGACCCGCCGGCGCCGCCTTCGACGAGGCGCTGCGCCTCGGCCCCGGCGAGCCCTCGCCGTGGGGGCGCGGCCTTGCCCTGCGCACCGACTGCCTGCTCTTCCGCGGCCTGGCCCGGCAGCGCCTCGGCAACACCGAGGCCGCCTGGAGCGACTTCGCGGCCGCCACCGCCGAGGCCCCGACCGACCCCCGCCCCCGCTACGCCCTCGGCCGGCTCGCCCTGCTGCTCGGCGCCGACGACCAGGCCCGGGAACAGTTCACCGCCGCCCTCACCGTCCAACCCTCCTTCGCCCCGGCCCGGTTCGGCCTCGCCCTGGTGCACGAACGGGCCGCCCGCCCCGCCGAGGCCGCCGCCGACTACCGGGCCGGCCTCGGCCAGGCCCCCGACTGGCGCCCCGCCCGGGTCCGGCTCGGCGCCGCCCTGCTCGCCGCCGGACGGGCCGACGAGGCCGAACCGCTGCTGCGCGCCGAGTCCGACACCGAACCGGGCACCCGCTGGACCAGGATCGCGGCCTTCCACCACGGCCTCGCCCTCGCCCGCACCGACGACCCGGCCGGCGCCCTCGCCCGCTGGGAGCCGCTGGAGGACGAGGACCTGCGCGAACGCCAGGCCCTGGCCCGCGACCGGCTCGCCCGCACCCGCCTGGCCACCGACCCGGCCGCCGCCCGGGCACACTGGCAGCGCGCCGCCGCCGAACACCCCAGCGCCGCCGGCTACCGCACCGCGCTGCGCGAGGCCGCCCTGCGCGAGGCCGCCCACCTGCTCGTCACCGGCCGCGACCACCCCGAACCCCGGGCCCGCGCCACCGCCGCCCTCGCCCTCGCCGACACCCTCCCCGGCGCCCTCACCCACCGCCAGGCCCGGCTGCGCGCCGCCCTCGCCCTGGCCGAGGGCGCCACCGAACCGGTCACCACCCTGCTGGACGCCTCCGGCGGCCTGCGCGACCGCTACCACCTGGCCGCCCTCGCCCTGCTCGCGGGCCGCCCGGCCCAGACCATCGCCCTGCTCGGCCCGCCCGACCCGAACGGCGACCCGGCCGTCGCCCGGCTGCGCGCCCTGCTCGCCGAACGGGCCGGCAACTGGACCGCCGCGCTCGACTG
Source organism: Kitasatospora xanthocidica (assembly GCF_014656195.1). GTDB lineage: Bacteria > Actinomycetota > Actinomycetes > Streptomycetales > Streptomycetaceae > Kitasatospora > Kitasatospora xanthocidica. The sequence goes on from NZ_BNBY01000008.1 coordinate 190,467, forward strand.
GTACCGGCACTTCCTGAACGCCGGCCCCGGCACCGGCCGCGCCCCCGGCACCCCGCCGGACCACGCCCCCGGCGGCTGCGCGGTCTGCGACCGCCCCGCCACCGGCGCCTGCGGCGGCTGCGGCCGCGAAGCCTGCGCCGACCACCTGCACATCGCCGCCGACGCCGCCTCACCCCGCTGCGTCCGCTGCGCCGGCCCCGCGCTGCGCGCCGTCCTGGACTGCGCCCGCCGCGCCGGCACCCCCGAACAGGCCGAACCCGTCCTGGCCGGCTGGGCGGCCGCCCTCGGCGACAGCGCCGCCGCGGGCCCGGTCCGCCTCGACCTCGCCCTGCTGCGCGCCGAACTCGGCCGCCACGACGAGGCACTGGCCGACCTCCCGGCGGACGCCGCGGCCTCCCGCGCCGCCGTCCTGGTCCGCAGGGCCGGCGCAGCCCTGGCCGCCGACCGGCCCGGAGCGGCCGCCGGCGACCTGCGCCAGGCCCTCGCCCTCGCCCCCGGCCACGCCCAGGCGGCGGGCACCCTGGTCCTGCTCGCCGAGCACGAGGCGCACCAGCACGCCACCGAGGGCCGGCACCGGGAGGCCTGGACGGCCTACCGCGAGCTGCTCCGCAGGGACCCGGCACACCCCCGGCTGCTGCACGCCCTCGGCCTGGCCGGCTACCGCCTCGCCGCCGGTGCCGACTCAGCCGCCGACCCGGTCGCTGCCGACTCCGCCGCCGACCTGACCGCTGCCGCCGACCCGACCGCCGCGGGGACGACCGCTTCGGCGGCGGCCGACGAGGAGGTCTGGGCCTGGACGCTCGGCTGCCTGGTCGCCGCCCTGCACCAGCCCGAGCTGTGGGACGAGTCCGCCCGGATCACCGGCCGCACCCCCGAACCGCAGCGGCTGGCCGCCGCCCGTACCGGCCTGATCGACCGCCTCCGGGACGACCTGCGCGCCCTCGACCGGGCCGCCGGCCGCAGCGGCGACGAGGTCACCTCCTGGACGCTGCGCCTCGGCCTGGAGGCCCACGCCGCCGACGCCTTCGCCCAGGAGCACGTCCGGATATCCCTGCCCGGCCGCCCCACCCGCCGGCTGACGGCCGGCCCCACGCTCGACCGGCTGCTCCGCGCCGAGCCGGGAACCACCGGCTGGGCCGAGGCCTTCGAGCAGGCCGTCGGCGCGTGGCGGCGGCGCACCATAGCCGCCGACGCCCCGCCGCTGGTCCGCGCCGTCGGCCTCTTCGGCCCGCTCGGACCGCAGCGCTACCTGCAGCTGCAGGGCCGCCAGGCCGCCGCCGTCGCCGCCCTGGACGAGGTGGCCGAGGGCGAGCGCGGCGAGGACTGGCAGGCGCTGCTCGGCGCGTCCCTGATCAGCCAGGCCCGCGAGCACCACCGCAACCAGGACTGGCGCGAGGCCCTGGACTGCCTCACCCGCGCCCGGGCCGTCCCCGGCGTCGACCTGCCCGCCGACGCCGCCAGGATCGCCGCCGAGTCCGGCGTCCGGGCCGCCCGCGCCCTGCTCAAGAACACCGTCGACGACCAGCCCGGGGCGGCAGAACTGCTGGAGAAGGCCTTCGCGATCGCCCCCGACGACCCCGAGGTGCGCGGCGACCTCGGCGCCACCTACGCCCAGTGGGCCCGCAAGATCAACAACGAGGACAAGGACTACGGCCGCGCCATCGAACTGCTGCGGAAGAGCCAGGAGCTCGCCCCCGGCGACCCGACCGCCCGGCACTTCCTGGAAGCCGCGCTCGGCAACCGGGCCGGCCAGCTCAGCCGCGCCGACGCCCCCGACCCGGAGCTGGAGGAGGCCGCGGAAGCCTGGCGGGCCCTCATCGCCATCAACCCCGACCCCGACCACCGGCTCGGCCTCGCCTTCGTCCTGCGCCAGCTCTCCCGCTCCGCCGCCTTCGCCGACGACCGTGCCCGCGCGGTACGGCGGATGGCCGAGGCGCTCGACGCCGACCCGGAGTGGGACGGCGACATCGACCGCGAAGCCCCCCGCCGGGTCGCGGTGATGATCGCCAACCACGTCGTGGACGCCATGCAGGACCGGCCGTTCACCGCCCAGGCCGCCATGCTGCAGAAGGCCAGGTCCTACGACGACTCGACCGACATCTGCCGCCTGATGGTGAGCATCTGGCGCGGCGAGGCCATCGGCCACTACGAGGCCCGCCGCTACGTCGAGGCGATCCGGCTGCTGGAGGAGGCCCTCGGGCTGTCCCGCAGCCCGGAGGACACCGGCAAGCTGCACCGCGAACTCGGCATCGTCTACGGCTCGTACGCCGTGCAGCGGGCCAACGCCCGCCAGCTGCGGGAGGCCCGCGACCTGGCCCGCAAGGCCGTCGAGCACAGCCCGGAGGACTCCGAGCTGCGGGCCATGCAGCGGCGGATCAACGCGCTCTACTGACGGCAACCGCACGGCACTTGCCGTCGTCCTTCAGCCGAGAGCCCTGTCGCCGACCCCGTCCGTTCAGCCGATCCAGCCGTCCCTACCGATCCAGCCGCCCGAGCCGTCAGCCGTCCCAGCCGCCACCGTGAGGAGAGACCGCCCGCCATGCCACTGCCAGAACCGTCGCCGTACGAGGTGCTGGGCATCCCGCTCACGGCCGGAGTGCGCGAGATCAACCTCGCCGTCGGACCGGCGATGCGCGCGGCCCGCTACACCCGCCAGCAGATCCAGGAAGCCGCCGCACTGCTGCGCAACCCGGACCGCCGGCTGGAGGCGGACCTCCAGCAGCCGCTCCCGCCGGAGCCCGTCGAGCAGGCCGCCGAGCTGCTGGCCCCGGCCCTCGCCGAGCCGCTGCTGGTGATCGAGCGGCCCCCGCTCCCACCCGTCCCCGCCTTCCTCACCCTCCACCGCGCCGAGCTGGCCGCCGACTTCACCGATCCGGCCCCGGCCGGCACCGACCCCGAACCCCCCGTCCCCGCCCGCTACGCGGCCGACCTCTCCGTCCTGCCGCAGATCGAGGTTCCCGATTGACTTCCTCCCCTCCTGAAGGAGGGCGATTCCCCTCAGCCTCGCGGCTGAGCCGCTGCGCGTCGGCGCTGCGGTGGGACTACTTCCTGCTTCACCGACGACCGCCCGCCCGGAGCGCTCCGTTGAGGTCTTACACCGTCTCCACAGGCCGACACCGCCAGTCCGGCGGCCAGGATGTTCTTGGCTGCGTTCACGTCCCGGTCGTGGGTCGTGCCGCAGCCGCATGTCCAGGTACGGACGTTCAGCGGCATGCTCGCCGCGATGGTGCCGCACGCCGAGCACAGCTTGGAGCTGGGGAACCACCGGTCAACGGTGATCAGCTCGCGGCCGTACCAGGCACACTTGTACTCCAGCATGACCCGCAGCTCGCTCCAGCCCGCGTCACTGATCGCGCGGGCCAGCTTCCTGTTCTTGAGCATGTTGCGGACCATCAGGTCCTCGATCACGATCGTTTGGTTCTCACGAACGAGTCGAGTGGTGAGCTTGTGGAGGAAGTCCCTGCGCCGGTCGGCGATCCCGGCCTGGATCCTGGCGACCTTGGTCCGGGCCTTCCCACGGTTCGCCGATCCCTTGGCCTTGCGGGCAAGCACCCGCTGCGCTGTCGCGAGGCGTCCCCGGTCCCGGCGTTCATGCCGGGGGTTGGTGATCTTCTCGCCGGTGGAGAGTGCCACCAGGCTGGTGATCCCGACGTCGATGCCGACCGCCGCGTTCACCGGCTTGGCCATGGTCGGCCGGTCGTCGCACAGGATCGACACGAACCAGCGGCCCGCACCGTCCTGCGACACCGTGACCGTGGACGGGGCCGCCCCCTCGGGAAGCGGCCTCGACCACACGATGTCGAGCGGCTGATCCATCTTCGCCAGGGTCAGACGCCCGTTCCGGAACCGGAACGCCGAGGACGTGTACTCGGCGGACTTCCTCGACTTCTTCCGGGACTTGAACGTCGGGTACTTCGCCCGCTTCTGCCAGAAGTTCGAGAACGCCCCTTGAAGATGCCGGAGCGCTTGCTGCAACGGGACCGACGACACTTCGCAGAGGTAGGCCAGCTCTTCAGTCTTCTTCCAGGCCGTCAGCATCGCCGACGTCCGGTTGTAGTCGACCCTCTCCTGGCGCAGCGTCCACGCCTCAGTCCGGGCCTGCAACGCCATGTTGTAGACCTTCCGCACGCATCCGAACGTGCGCGACAGCTCAGCTGCCTGCGCATCGGTCGGGTGGAAGCGGTACTTGAACGCCCGCTTCACGTGGGTGGTCGCCATGGGTCACACATTAACACCCATTGTTGTAGCAATATAACGGACAGTCACAATTTGGACATTCCAAGCCGCATTGGCGGCGGTCTGCCTATTCCTGTCCCGCTACATGGGAGTTCGCTCCCTATCCCGGCTGAAGCCGGGGGTATCCATGAAAGGATCCGAATGACCGACGCACCGACTGTGACCCCGCTCGACGGCCACCGGCCGCTGGAGATCCCGCCGGGGGTCGAGGAGGTCGACCTGGAGCGGAAGTTCGTCCAATTGCTGTTCCGGGCATCCCTGTTGGGGAGCAAATTGACGGAGCAGCGGCAGGCCGCCCGGGCCGAGCAGCGGGAACTGCTGGGCGTCCTGGTCGACGTGGACGACGCGCTGGCCGCGCTCGGGCTGGACCGCGAGCTGGTGGCGATGGGCCGGGGCGAGGGCATCGAGGCCACCCGGCGGCGGCTGCTCGGTCGGCTGGCGAAGGCCAAGGTGCGGCCGATGCGGCTGGAGGGGATGACGGCGGACCCGGACCTGGCCGAGATCGTGGGCGTCGAGGCGCGGCCGGGGGTGGCGCCGGAGACGGTGGTGCGGACGGTGCTCACCGGGTTCTTCTGGGAGGACGAGGTGCTGCGGCGCGCCCAAGTGGTGGTCGCCGCACCGGAGTCGGACCAGGACCCGGAGCCGGAAGCGGCAGCGGCGGTGACCGCCGGGGCGGTCGCGGAGCCGGAGCCGGAATCGGAAGCGGAAGCGGAAACGGCCGGAGCGCCCTCGGCCGGGATGACCTCGGCCGAGGTCGAGGAGGCGCTCCAGGGCGCGGAGTCCGAGCAGCCCGAGGGGGCGGGGGAGCCCGAGGCGGTGGTGCCCGTCCGGGCGCAGCCCAAGGCGGCGCCGCCGCGGGCACGCCGGAAGGCCGCGGTGTCGGGCAAGCGGGCCAAGCGCAAGAAGTAGCCAGGACCACGAGGGGCAAGAGGGGAACGACATGTACCGCACACTCGGCATCGACCTGGGCACCACCAACTCGGTGGTCGCCCACCTGCGCCGGGGCGAGCCGGAGATCATCTTCAACCGGCAGAACCAGGAGGGCACGCCCTCGGTGGTCGGCAGCGGCCGCAAGGGCGAGCTGCTGGTGGGCTCCACGGCGCGCGGCCGGATCGCCATCGACGGCGTCAACGTGATCCGCTCGGTGAAGCGCTTCATGGGCCGCAAGTTCAAGGACCCGCAGGTCCAGGCCGCCCTGAAGGAGGTCGACTACAAGGTCACCGCGGGCACCGACGGGGACGTCAACGTCTGGTTCAACGGCCGCTCGTACACGCCGATCGAGATCTCCGCGATCATCCTGCACCGGCTCAAGGAGGACGCCGAGCAGCGCTTCGGCGAGCCGTTCCACCGGGCCGTGATCACCGTCCCCGCCTACTTCGGCGAGCGGCAGGTCGCGGCGACCCAGGAGGCGGGCCGGCTGGCCGGCCTGCACGTGCTGCGGATCATCAACGAGCCGACGGCCGCCGCGCTCGCGTACGGGATCACCTCGGAGGCCGGCGACGAGGGCAAGACCGTGCTGGTCTACGACCTCGGCGGTGGCACCTTCGACATCTCGATCCTGCTGCTGGTGCCCGGTTCGGTCTCGGTGCTCGGCATCGAGGGCGACAACCTGCTCGGCGGCGACGACTTCGACCGGGCGATCACCACCGCGCTGCTGGAGGACATCCGGGAGGAGTACGGCTCGGACTACCAGCCGGACCTGCGCGACCGCCCGAAGATCGCCTCCACCGCCGAGACGATCAAGATCGAGCTCTCCAACCAGGAGTCCTCCGAGGTCATCCTGCCCGGTCTCGGCGCCGGACAGCTGGTGCTGGAGACGGAGTTCGAGCGGGCCCGGTTCGAGGAGCTGATCGAGGCCCAGATCGAGCGCACCATCGAGCTGACCCACAAGGCCATCATGCAGGCCAACCTGACCGTCGGGGACATCGACGAGGTGGTCCTGGTCGGCGGTTCGACCGCGATCCCGCTGGTCGCCCGGCGGCTCGGCGAGGTGTTCGGCCCGCGCCGGATCCGGCGCGGCGTCAACCCGATGCAGTGCGTGGCGCTCGGCGCGGCCGTGCAGTCCGCGCTGGTCGGCGAGGTGGAGTGCCCCGAGTGCCGGGCCCCCGGCGACCTCTCCGCCTCCAACTGCGCCAACTGCGCGACCTCCCTGCTGGGCGGCGACCGGGTGTCCTGCCAGACCTGCCACATCCCGGTCGACTCCGCGGCCGCGGACTGCCCCAAGTGCGGTCAGTCCATGGCCGGTTCCGGCGGCGTCGGCATCCCGAAGCAGACGCAGGCCACCACCGTGGTGCGCGGCGACAACTGCCCGCGCTGCGGCACCCCGGCCGCGCCCGGGGTCACCGCCTGCGAACTCTGCGGCGAGGCGCTCAACTCGGCCGCCCCCGGTCAGACCAGGGTGGCCTCCACGGCGGCCGAGGACGTCGGCCTGCGCTGCGGCTCCTGCGGCCAGGTGAGCCCGCCCGGCAGCGAGATCTGCACCGGCTGCGGGGAGTTGATGCAGGTCACCAACCCCTTCGACATCACACCGAAGAACCTCGGGATCGAGCTCAACGACGGCCGGCTCGCCGTCATCATCCCCAAGAACACCAGCTACCCGACGAGTTCGCCGGTCAGCCGGGAGTTCGTGGTGTCCGGCAGCGGCCGCCAGCGGCTGGAGATCGCGGTCTACGAGGGCGAGCACGAGATCGCCCAGCAGAACGAGCTGATCGGCCACCTCACCCTGCGCCTGCCCGAGGGCCTCGGCGGCCGCACCCCGGTGGAGGTGGCCTTCGGCCTCGACCGGGACCGCACCATCACCCTGTCGGTACGGATCCAGGGCGGCGCGGAGAAGACCGTCAAGCTGGAGCGGGTCACCCTCGACCCGGAGCTGAAGGTGCAGGTCGAGGAGCAGCAGCGGCAGATCGAGACCTTCACCGACCGCTGGGGCGGCGAGCTGACCGAGGCCGAGATGCGCGAGGCCCAGCGGCTGATGGACACCCTGGACGACCTGGCGGCCGGCCAGACCCGCGGCCAGTCGGTGGACGAGGCGCTGGAGCGGGCCCAGCGCCAGCTCAAGGCGCAGCGCTGGGTGCGCGGCTCGGAGGCGTACCTGAGCCTGTTCATCCACTACTGCGAGAAGCTCCTCGACCCGAGCGACCTGGACCGGCTCCGGTCGGTCGCCGCCGAGCTGCGGCTGAAGCGCGAGGCGGCGGACTGGGAGGGCGCGATGCGCGCGGCCCAGCGGGCGGACGAGCTGTGCGACTCGCTCGGCCACACCATGCGGATGCTCACCATGTGCAACGTCTACGTGACCCAGAACATGGTCTCGCCCGCCCTCGGCCAGCTGGTCATGGCCGAGCTGCGCGGGCTGGACGCCGCCGTGGAGGCGCCGAACATGGAGGAGGTCAACAAGCACATGTCGAACCTGCTGGCCCTGTACGCGCAGGCGCAGCGGGAGCTGGGCAGCGAGCCGAGCGCCGAGTCGCTGGGTCCGGTGCGCCCGGAGGAGGCCGGTCCGCGATGAGTGTCGTGCCCGAGAGTGCCGTGTCCGAGAGTGCTGTGCCCGAGAGTGCCGTGCCCGACCTCCAGGTGCTCTGTCCGCTGTGCAAGGTGGCGGCGGACCCGGCGAGCCTGTGCTGCCCCTCCTGCCGGGAGGACCTGTCCGTGCTGTTCCGGCTGCGTTACGCCGGTCGGATCGACTTCAACCGGGCGTTGGAGGCCCTGCGGAACGGGGACGCGGCTGCCGCGGCCGCCCTGCTGCGCGCGGCGCTGGCGGCCGAACCGGAGCTGGAACCGGCGCGTGAGCTGCTGGAATCACTGAGCGTGGCCGGGCCCGGCGGGCCGGATCCGGTGGGGCGGGAGGGCGACACGCCCTCTGAGTGACCAATTCGGCCGCTCTCGACCTGCCGTCGAGTTCGATCGGTGCGAGTGTGATCGTCACACGGATGTTCGCCACCCTCACAAGGAGTGACGCAATGCGTCTTCGCACCTACCTCGCCGCCACGGCCGTCGCCGCGGTGTGCGTCCTCGCCGGCGCCGGTACCGCTGCGGCCGGCGGCGCCACCGCCAACGGTGTCGCCTTCGGCTCGCCGGGCGTCCTGTCGGGCAACCAGATCCAGATCCCGATCAACATCGAGGCCAATGTCTGCGGCAACACGATCGGCGTCATCTCGATCCTGAACCCGGCGATCGGCAACACCTGCATCAACGCGTGACCTGAGCTCCTGGCCCCGGGGCCGTCCGTCGCACCGACGGGCGGCCCCGGTGTCGTGCCGGGGCGCGGATGCGAAGGGGGTGTGCCGGGGCGCGGTACCCCCGTTCGGGGGTGGCGCCGGAGCCGCGGGGTCGGGACCATGGTCCCCGACCCTCGCGATCCCCAGCCAGGAGGCAGCACGTGCGGACCACGCCGACCAGTCGCAGCTACTCATCCGGCACCTCGGACGTCCCGCTGCTCGGCGACACCATCGGGGAGAACCTCGACCGCGCGGTGCGGGCCTTCCCCGACCGCGACGCCCTGGTCGACCGGCCCACCGCCCGCCGCTGGACGTACGCCGAACTCGCCGCCGACGTCGACGCCCTGGCCCTCGGCCTGCTGCGGCTCGGCATCGCCAAGGGCGACCGGGTCGGCATCTGGGCGCCCAACTGCGCCGAGTGGACGCTCACCCAGTACGCCACCGCCAAGCTCGGCGCGATCCTGGTCACGGTCAACCCCGCCTACCGCGCACACGAGTTGGAGTACGTGCTGAAGCAGGCCGGGATCCGGCTGCTGGTCGCCGTCGAGCGGTTCAAGACCTCCGACTACGCCGCGATGATCGAGGAAGTCCGGCCGCGCTGCCCCGAGTTGGAGCGCGTACTGCTGACCGGCGGACCCGGCTGGGACGAGGTGCTCGTCGCCGGCCGGCGGGCCGACCCGGCGCTGCTCGCGGAATTCGCCGAGCGCCAGGGCGAGCTGGCCCCGGACGACCCGATCAACATCCAGTACACCTCCGGCACCACCGGGTTCCCCAAGGGCGCGACCCTGTCGCACCACAACATCCTCAACAACGGGTACTTCGTCGGCGAGCTGCTCGACTACACCGAGCAGGACCGGATCTGTGTCCCGGTGCCGTTCTACCACTGCTTCGGGATGGTGATGGGCAACCTGGCGGCCACCTCGCACGGCGCCTGCACGGTCATCCCCGCCCCGTCCTTCGAGCCCGGCGCCACGCTGGCCGCCGTCGCCGCCGAGCGCTGCACCTCGCTGTACGGCGTGCCGACCATGTTCATCGCCGAGCTGGCCGACCCCGACTTCGAGCGCTACGACCTCGGCAGCCTGCGCACCGGCATCATGGCCGGCTCGCCCTGCCCGAGCGAGGTGATGAAGGAGGTCATCGAGCGGATGGGCATGGCCGAGGTCTCCATCTGCTACGGCATGACCGAGACCTCGCCGGTCTCCACCCAGACCCGGGTCGACGACTCGGTCGATCGCCGGGTCTCCACCGTCGGCCGGGTCGGCCCGCACCTGGAGGTCAAGGTCGTCGACCCGGCGACCGGCCGTACCGTCCCGCGCGGTGAGCCGGGCGAGCTGTGCACCCGCGGCTACTCCGTCATGCTCGGCTACTGGAACGAGCCCGAGCGCACCGCCGAGGCCGTCGACGCCGCCCGCTGGATGCACACCGGGGACCTCGCCGTGATGGACGAGGACGGATACCTCGCCATCACCGGGCGGATCAAGGACATGGTGATCCGCGGCGGCGAGAACCTCTACCCGCGCGAGATCGAGGAGTTCCTGTACACCCACCCGGACGTCCTCGACGTCCAGGTGATCGGCGTCCCCGACCCGAAGTACGGCGAGGAGCTGATGGCCTGGATCCGGATGCGCGAGGGCGCCGAGCCGCTCACCGCGGAGGCCGTCCGGGCGTACTGCGCGGGCCGGCTCGCGCACGTCAAGATCCCGCGCTACGTGCACGTGGTGGAGGAGTTCCCGATGACGGTCACCGGGAAGATCCGCAAGGTCGAGATGCGGGAGGCGGCGGTGCGGATCCTGGGGCTGTAGCCCCTCGGGTCCGGTCCGGCGGGCTGCGGGTGTCCGGCGCGCGCCGGGGGAGCGGGGCACGCGTCGGGGGTACGCGCTCGTCCGGGCGGGTGGAACGGCGGCCCGCCGGGAATGCCGCACGGTCGGTGTGCGCACAGTCCCGGCATGACTGCTCGTACGCCCATGCGATCCCTGGTCGCGGACGCCGCCCTCGCCGCCCTGCTCGCCCTGGCCCTCGCCCACCCGGCCGCGCCCGCCCTCGCCGACCGGGCCGGGCCGACGGCACCGACGGCCGGCTGCGCCGCACAGCCCGCCGCACAACCCGCGGCACAACCCGCCGACCGGCCCGGTGGCACCGCCGGTCCCTGCGCCCGCTGACCGGGGTGGTCCCCGCCCCACCACCGGCTGACCGCCCGAACCGCTCGGACGCCCCGGCCGTTCTCCTCCCTCCGGTAGGGTGCGCGGTCGTCCGGGCCCGACGAGGAGAGGTGCAGGTCGATTCGATGAGCGGGGCGAGGACGGTGGCCGGGCCGGGGGAACTGCGGCGGCACCTGGGCGTGTTCGACGCCGTGGTGATCGGGCTCGGGTCGATGATCGGCGCCGGCGTCTTCGCCGCCCTGGCGCCCGCCGCGGCCGCCGCCGGGTCCGGACTGCTGATCGGGCTGGCAGTGGCCGGCGTGGTGGCGTACTGCAACGCGACCTCCTCGGCCCGGCTCGCCGCCCGCTACCCGCAGTCCGGCGGCACCTACGTCTACGGCCGGGAACGCCTCGGCGCGTTCTGGGGCTACCTCGCCGGCTGGGCCTTCGTCGTCGGCAAGACCGCCTCCTGCGCGGCGATGGCGCTCACCGTCGGCTCCTACGTCTGGCCCGGACAGGCCCACGCCGTCGCGGTCGCCGCGGTCGTGGCGCTGACCGCGGTCAACTACGTCGGCGTGCAGAAGGCGGCCCGGCTCACGCGGGCGATCGTCGCCGTCGTGCTGGCCGTGCTCGCCGCCGTGGTGACGGCCTGCCTCACCGGCGGCGACGTCGACACCGGCCGCTGGGCCGTCGGCGCGGACGCCGGCCTCCACGGCGTGCTCCAGGCGGCGGGCCTGCTGTTCTTCGCCTTCGCCGGGTACGCCCGGATCGCCACCCTCGGTGAGGAGGTCCGCGACCCGCGGCGCACCATCCCCCGCGCGATCCCGCTCGCGCTCGGCATCACCCTGGTCGTCTACGCCGCCGTCGCGCTCGCCGTCCTGGCCGTCCTCGGCCCCGACCGCCTCGCCCACGCCGGGGCGCCGCTGGCCGACGCCGTCCGGGCCGCCGGGGCCCCCGGCCTGGTCGCGGTGGTGCGCGCCGGGGCCGCGGTCGCCGCGCTCGGCTCGCTGCTCGCCCTGATCCTCGGCGTCTCCCGCACCACCCTCGCGATGGCCCGCGACCACCACCTCCCGCACCCGCTCGCCGCCGTCCACCCCCGCTTCGGCGTACCCCACCGCGCCGAGCTGGCCGTCGGCACCGTGGTCGCCGTCATCGCGGCCGTCGGCGACGTACGCGGCGCGATCGGCTTCTCCTCCTTCGGCGTCCTCGCCTACTACGCCGTCGCCAACGCCTCCGCCTGGACCCTCACCCCCGCCGAAGGCCGCCCCCTGAGGCTCGTCCCGATCGTCGGCACGGCCGGCTGCCTCCTCCTCGCCTTCGCCCTCCCCGCGTCCGCCGTCCTCAGCGGCGCCGCCGTCCTCGCCCTCGGCGCCGCCGCCTACGGCCTCCGCCGGGCGACGGCTCGCCGCTGACCCGGGCGTCACCCGGGACCCGTCCGAACGCCGACGGCCGGCGGGGCGCGATGCCCTCGCCGGCCGTCGGTGGGTGTGCGGGGTGTTACCGGGCGCCCCACTCCTGGTCGGTGTGCACGATCTCGCGGCCGAGCGGCATCAGCGAGATCGGGATCATCTTGAGGTTGGCCCAGCCGAACGGGATCCCGATGATCGACAGGAACAGCGGAATGCTGGTGATCAGGTGCCCGATCGCCAGCCACCACCCGGCGAAGACCAGCCAGATGACATTGCCGACGCAGGACGCCGCCCCGGCGTCGGGCCGCTCCACCGCCGTCCGCCCGAACGGCCACAGGATGAAGCCGGCGATCCGGAACGAAGCGATCCCGAACGGGATGGTGACGATCAGGACGCAGCAGATGATGCCGGCGAGCGTGTAGGCAAGCGCCATCCAAATGCCGCAGAAAACGAGCCAGATGACATTGAGGATGAACTTGATCGCCTTCATGGGTCGTACCTTCTCACGTCGCTCGTGCTTGCTGCCATGACCGGTGAATGCCCGCTGGCGGGCGCGTCCACGCCCGTAGGGCCCGTCTTCGGACCCCCGCCTGCGGGCCGACGCCGGGGCACGCACCTCGCCGCGTTGTCGTCGGTCGCCGATGCTCCGCATGGACTCCCTCCTCCGCCTTGCGATGCACGCACCCCAACGCCGCCCCGCCCGCCCTGGCGGGCGGACGACGGGGGTTCGAAGACGGGCCCTCGGGGGCGCATATGGGGGAGCGGGCCGGGGTGGCCGGATCTCGACGGCCGGGAGGGTGGGCCGAGATTTCTTCGAACCGGCCTGCAACCTCGGCGGGCGTCGCACGTCTATCCGAGTGAGAGGGTCGGGAAGGGCCGGCCGCTCGCTTCCGACACATCGACACCACGGCTCCGACGGGCCGGGCGATGCCGCCCGGGCCTGGTCAGTCGTGTACGAATCCTTGGGGGGATCATGTTCGAGAACACCACCGTCAAGCGCCGTCTCGGCTCGGTTGCCGGCGCGCTCGCCGTCGTCGTGGGCGGCGGGCTGCTCGCCGCCGCGCCGGCCTCGGCGGCCAACTGGAACCCGATCGACACCGCGGGCCAGGCGGTGCAGGTCCGGGTGGCGTTCAACGGAAAGTGCCTGGAGGTCGCGGACTGGCGGACCGACGACGGTGCTCCGGTGCGGCAGTGGACCTGCACGGGCGGGGCGAACCAGCAGTGGACGTTCAGCGACGGTGTGGCGGTCAACCAGGCGAGCGGCAAGTGCCTGGCCGTGGTCGGTGCGAGCCTCCAGCGGGGCGCGCTGATCGAGCAGCGCAGCTGTGACGGGACGAACAACCAGAAGTGGGGGAAGGTCAACATCCACGACAACGGCCTGATGTCGATCCACAACGTCGCCAGCAGCTACTTCCTCGACGTCAGCGGGTGGAACCCGAACGACGGCGCCGCGGTGGACCAGTGGGACCCCAGCCTCCGCGACAACCAGCTCTGGCTGCTCGGCTGAGGCCGGTAGCCCGATGAAGCCGGTGCCCGGCCCGGCCCCGGTCGGGCCGGGCACCGGCTGGGCCGGGGGCGGGGACGGCTGGGCCGTGCCGCTGTGGCAATCTCAGGTAGTCGTACGTCAGAGATCCATTGGGGGGATCATGTTCGAGAACACCGTGGTCAAGCGCCGTCTCGGCTCGGCCGCCGCCGCGCTGGCCGTCGCCGTCGGCGGCTGGGTGCTCGCCGCGCCGGCCTCGGCGGCCGACCGGCCGCCGGTCGACAGCTACGGCCGGTTCGCGCAGGTCATGTCCTGGTCCAGCGGCAAGTGTCTGGAGGTCGCGGACTGGCGGACCGACGACGGTGCTCCGGTGCGGCAGTGGACCTGCACCGGGGGCGCCAACCAGAAGTGGTGGTTCCGGGACGGCGTCGCCGTCAACCAGTTCAGCGGCAAGTGCCTGGCGGTCGTCGGCGCGAGCACCGAACTCGGGGCCGGGATCGAGCAGCGGACCTGCAACGGGACCGCCGCCCAGCACTGGGAGCAGGGCGCCTACTTCGGCGGCTACATCGAGATCGTCAACTCCAACAGCGGCAAGCTGCTCGACCTCTACGGCGGCGACCCGGCCGACGGCACCCCGGTGATCCAGTGGGAGTCGAACCTCGGCGCCAACCAGCGCTGGGAGCTCATCTGACGGTCCACCGCAAACCGCACGCTCACCTACGTCCCATGCTTCACGCACGTCACCGACCCACAGGGGGAAACATGTTCGGGAACACCGCGATCAAGCGCCGCGTCGGCTCGGCAGCCGCCGCACTCGCCGTCGTCCTCGGCGGCGGGCTGCTCACCGCCTCGCCGGCCGCGGCCGGCGACGGGATGATCTACAAGCAGATGGACACGGCCGGCGTCGCCAAGCAGCTGCAGGTCAAGTCCACCGGCAAGTGCCTGGAGGTCGCCGACTGGCGCACCGACGACGGCGCGCCGGTGCGGCAGTGGACGTGCACCGGCGGTGCGAACCAGCAGTGGACCTTCAGCAACGGCCTGGCCGTCAACAAGGCGAGCGGCAAGTGCCTGGAGGTGCCCGGGTGGAGCACCTCGGTGGGCACCGCCGTCCAGCAGTGGAGCTGCCACGGCGGTGACAACCAGCACTGGGGCGAGGTCAACGTCGGCGACGACGGCTACCAGGCGGTGATCAACATCAACAGCGGGCACGTGCTCGACGTCAACGGCAACAGCGGCGCCGACGGTGCCGTGGTCATCCAGTGGTACCCGACAGGCGTCCCGAACCAGCGTTGGCGCCTGGTCTGACGGCTGCCGCCGCCGTACCCGCCCGTACCCGTGCCCCGGACCGACGACCATCGGTCCGGGGCACGGGTGTTTCGCCGGGGCCGTCAGGCCGGGCGGGGGATGTAGGCGAGGCCGTGGGCGCCGGGTTCGGCGAGCTTGGGGACGGTGAGGCGGGAGACGGAGGTGAGGGTGTCGAGGTCGACGACGTCGACGGTGGAGGAGACGACGCAGGAGACGTAGGCGAAGCGGCCGTCGGGGGAGGAGGTGATGGTCAGGGGGAAGAGGCCGACCTCGACGGAGCCGAGGCGCCGGTGGTCGTCGGCGGAGAACACGGTGAGCCGGCCGGGGAGTTGGCGGCCGAGCGCGGAGTCGGGGTCGGGGGCCGAGCGGACCTCGCCTGCCAGGATCCGGCCGGTGGAGGTCAGGTGGACCGGGAGCGCGGCGGACTCGGTCGGGAGGACGGCGACGACCGAGGCCGTCTCGGTGTCGATCACCCGGATGCCGGGGGCCGCGTCGGGCCGTGCGGCGTAGCCGAGGTACGGGCCGGCGACGTAGACCCGGGTGCCGTCGGGGGAGACGGCGAGGCCCTCGCTGCCGGGGACCTCGACCTTGGTGGTCATGACGCCCCGGCCGAGGTTCACGACCGAGACGAACGGGGCCTCCTTGTTGGTGGCGAAGCCGGTGCGTCCGTCCGGGGAGATGGCGAACCAGTGCGGGCCGGGGGCGCCGGTGTCGATCCGGCCGAGCGAGCGGCGGGTCTCGGTGTCGATGACCACGACGCCGCCGGGGCGGTCCGGGCCGCCCTCCACGCTGACGTAGAGGCGGTTGCGCTCGGCGTCCAACGCCAGTCCGTGCGGGCCGTGTTCGGGGGCGAGGTCGATCACCTCGACGATCCGGCGGGTGTCGGCGTCGATGAGGGTCAGCTCGGTGCGCCGGCCGTTGTGCGCGTGGTAGTAGCCGGAGCTGTAGGCGGTGGTGCACCAGAGCTGGCGCCGGGTCGGGTCGAAGAGCAACTCGTGGGGTTCGGCGAGGATTTCGACGGTGTCGAGGAGCCGGTCGGTGGCGGCGTCGAAGAAGGAGACGGTCGGGCCGCTCTGGCTGACGACGGCGAGGACGTCCCCGGCGAGGTGGGAACGGGAGGTGGTGGACAACGGGTGCTCCTTGCGGCGGGTTTCCGTGTGAACGGTTCCACTCTCGGCGCCCCGGGGCGCCGGCACCATGCAAAGATTGGCAGGGGATAGTTTCCCTATACGCAAAAGTGCAGTTCAGGAGCAGAATCATGGACCTCAACCTGCTGCGGGCCCTGGACGCCCTGCTCCAGGAGAACAGTGTGACCCGGGCCGCCGAGCGGCTCGGCACCTCGCCGGCGGCGGTGAGCCGGATGCTGGCCCGGCTGCGCCGCGCGGTCGGCGACCCGCTGCTGGTGCGGGCCGGCCAGGGGATGGTGCCGACCCCGCGGGCGCTCGAACTCCGTGAGGAGGTGGGCGCGTTGCTGCGGGGCTGCGAGAACGTGCTGCGTCCCGGGGCGGGGTTCGACCCCGTGCACCTGGAGCGGACCTTCACTGTGCAGACCAGCGACGTGGTGCTGGTCCGGGTGGCCGGGTCGTTGACCGAGCGGATCCGCGCGGAGGCGCCGAAGGTCGACGTGCTGTTCCTGCCGGAGGCGCTGGAGGGCGGGCCGGCGCTGCGTCAGGGGCTGGTGGACGTCGAGGTGGGCGTGCTCGGGCAGTTGGACCCGGAGATCCGTACCCGGCCGCTGGTCCGGGCGCCGCTGGTGGGTGTGGCCCGCAGCGGCCATCCGCTGTTCGAGGGGCGGATCACCGCCCGGCGCTTCGCCGCGGCCGACCACATCGGCATCTCGCGGCGGGGCAAGCGGCTCGGGCCGATCGACACCGTGCTGGCCGAGCGCGGACTGCGGCGCAGGGTCGCGGTGGTGGTGCCGAGCCACACCACCGCGATGCTGCTGGCCCGGGACAGCGACCTGGTCGCACTCGGCCTGTCGGACTGGCTGCCGGAGACGCTCGACGCGCTGGGGCTGCGCACCTTCCCGATCCCGCTCGAACTCGCTCCGCTGGAGCTGGGGATGGCCTGGCATCCGCGCAACTCGGCCGATCCGGGCCACCGTTGGTTCCGCGAACACCTGGCGGCGGCCGTCCGGCAGGTGCGGGAGGAGTGAGTCGGCCGGGCGCGGTACGGACCCCACAGTCCGTACCGCGCCCGGTGGTTGCCGGTGGATTCCGGACGGCTACCGGCGGAGCGGCCCCTCGCAGGTGTAGTCGGCGGTGCCGGCCTTGCCGGTCTTCCAGACGTCGACCTTGCCGAAGGTGCAGTTCATGTCGTTGAGGTTGTTCGCCTCGTCGACGTTCTTGGTGCGGGTGAGGAGGAAGTAGTCCACGGTGTCGGACATGTCCTTGAAGACCCTGTCCGGGTTGGCGGAGTCCGAGAGGTTGGCGGTGATGCGGCCGGTGCAGACGAAGCGCATCGGCTTGTTGGCCCAGTCGCCGTTGTCCTTGCAGGTGGGCGTGGAGGAGGTGGCGGCGGCGAACTCCTCCTGGACGTCGTCGGCCCAGGCGAGGTCGAGGGCGTCGTCGGCGATGAAGGAGGTCGACGGGACGTACAGCTTGTCGACGTTCTTGATCTGCTCGTCGAGGAAGGCCGAGTACTCCTTCTGGAGCGCGGCGTCGGCGCCCGCCCGGGTGCGCCAGGCGTCGAACCCGGCCGGGTCGTCGGCGCGCTCGTAGCCGTACATCTCGCGCAGCAGCGTGGGGTGCTTCTGCCAGAGGAACTCGAAGAAGGTGCCGGCGTAGTTGTAGAAGTGGAAGGCCGGGGTGTCGGTGTACTTGGCGTGCAGGAGCTGGGCGACGGTCATCCGCGGGATGCCGGCGGCCTCGTCGGCGGCGAGCTTGCGCACCAGCGACTTGCGGACCAGGATGCCCTGGTCGCGGGTGGCGCCGTCGAAGAACTCGGCGGTTCCCTCGTCCATCGCGGTGGTCTTGTCGTCGGCGTACCAGCGCGCGTCGCCGAAGTAGCCCGGCACCGCCCAGCGGCCGTTGAGGTAGTGGGTGTACTCGTGGCGGAACAGCTCCTCGAGGGTGAGCTGGGAGTCCTGCGGGACGCGCCGCTGGTAGGTGTAGAAGGTGGCGCCGCGCTCGATGTACATGCCGCCGTTGGCGGTGCTGTAGCCGGTGAGGACCGGCTGGTACACCTCGTAGTCGGCGCGCGAGGCGTACAGGTGGATGTGCAGCGTGGAGTTGGTGTCCCCGGCGAGCGGCTGGTCGGTGCCGAGGACGCGGAAGAACTGGGTCTTGACCTGCTTGCTCGCGTAGTACATCTGGTCGACGGTGGCCTTGTCGAGGGCGGTGCGGACCTCGATGGCGCCGTTGTCGTAGGTGTACGTGTGGGGGAAGAGCCTGGCCTCCAGATCGGACACGCAGACGCCGTACTGGTGGCAGACGCCGTAGGTGGCGGCCCAGCCGATGGCCTTGACCCACGGGTCGGACCACTCGCCGAAGGAGGTCCTGGTGGTGTCGATCAGCGCGCCGAGGCCGGCGACGGTGGCGTCGCGCAGGGCCGGGATCTGGCCGAAGCGGCCGGCCTCGGCGACGGCGTCACGGGCGGTCCAGGCGTTCCGGGTGCCCTTGAGGTGGCCCCAGGAGGCGTACGCGCGGAACGCGGCGCGGTAGTCGGCGTCGGCGGTGACGGCGGCGAGGAAGGCCGGGTCCTGGTTGTAGATGCCCAGGTAGTTGAGGTTGAGCGCCTGGAGGACGGCCTTGCCCCAGGCGGCGCTGTCGGCGACGGTGGTGCCGGGGGCGAGCACGCCGAGGATGCGCCGGGCGAGGCCGAGGTTGTTCTGGCGGAGGCCGTCGGTGCCGGCGGTGATGGCCGTCTCGCGCAGGACGTTGGCGGCGAGGTCGGTGCGGTCGAAGGCGTGCGCGCTGCCCGCGTACGCCGTGACCGCCTGCTGGACCGAGCTGAGCGTGGCGGGGTCGGAGACGTTCAACTCGTGGTGGGTGAAGGCGTGGTAGACGGTCGCGTGCAGGTACGTCCACAGCTCGTAGACGTGTGAGGAGCCGGTGCCGTCGTCGGTGGCGGACAGTTGGGCGATCCGCTTGGCGACCGCCTGGACGTGGGCGTTGTCCATGGTGGTGGTGAAGCGGGCGTCCCAGGTCCAGAGCAGCGTGTTGAGACAGCCGTCGGCGGTGACCGCGGGATCGGTGAGGAAGGCGACCAGTTGGTCGGCGCCGAGGCCGGTGAGCCCGTCGACGGTACAGGGCACGCCCGCGGCGGTGGTGGGCGCGGTGGCGGCCGTGGCGGTGACCGGGCCGGCGGTGGGCGCGGGCGCGCCCACGTGGTCGGGCAGCAGGCCGGGGATGAGCGAGTCGCCGAGCGAGCCGCCGCCGGGGGCCGGGGCGGGGGCGCCGGGCTTGGCGGCGTCGGTGCCGAGGTGGTCGACGTCGTCGTAGGCGGTGCGCCGGTCGGGGTCGGCCTGGGCGGGCGTGGCCGGGGTGGCCGGGGCGGCCGACTGGGCCGTGGGGGCCGAGGGGGACGACGGCGTGGGGGTGAGGGCCTGGGCGGTCTGCAGGGTCGGCAGCGTGAGCGTGAGGGCCATCGCGGAAGCGAGCAGGACTCGCTTGGCAACGCGGGAAGTTGACACCGTAACTCCTGGAGGGGGAAGTGGCAGGGCGGTGCGAGGCGGCAGTGCCGTGGGGGTCCGGCCCGGGACTGCCGGGGGGAGGGGGCGGGCGGTGCGGGGTCGGGGCCGCCCCCGAGTGAGGCGTAACATAGCAATGTGAAATTGCACCTGCCAAGAGGGTGAACGAAGTTGACCCCGGCTCGGTCCGCCGCCGCAGTTCGGGATACCCTGCGGGGGTACGGGATCAGCTAGGACGGTGAGGAGGCGAACGATGGCGCGGTCACCGCGACCGTTCGGGCCCGCCGTCCCGTGGGTGCTGCGCCCGCTCCTCCTCGCCGCGCTGCTGCTGGGCGTCCTGACGATGCACGCGCTCGGGCATCCGGTTGCCGGACATGGTGGGCACCACAAGGGTGACGACCGCGTGACGGCGGCGCAGCAGCTTCCCGAACACCACACGATGGCTGCTGAGCCCGTACCAGCCTCGGCCATGGACCCCGCCTCCGCCGACGGCATGGACCCGATGGCGGTCTGCCTCGCCGTCCTCGTCGGCTGGGCCCTGGCGCTGCTCGTCGCCGGCCACCTGCTGCGCCGCAGCGGCGACGCCGCCGCCGAGGTGCGGGCCAGGCTGCTGCGGGCCGTCCGCGCGCTGCCCCCGCCCGGCGGCGGGCGGACACTCCTCACCCGGCTTTCGGTGCTGCGTCAGTAGGCGCGCGCCCGCCGTCCCGTGCCCGCGTGCCCCGACAGGCCCGTGCACGGAACGGCGGACGCGACGTCCCGCTCACCCACACCACACCGCACGAGGTGCACTCCGTCATGCGCACACCCACCCGTCGTACCGTCCTCGGCGCCGCGCTCGGCGCCGCCGGGGCCGGCCTGGTCGCCGCCTGCTCGTCCGACTCGATGAAGGGCATGGACCACTCCGCCATGAACCACGGCGCCACCGGGAGCACCGGCAGCGCCACCGGCTCGGCCACCGCCTCCGGTGCCGCGCCCACCGGCTTCGTCGCCCCGAACGGCCCTGAGGTCGCCGCCGCCGAGGCCCGCCGCAACCCGGGCCCGGAGCGGAAGGTCGCGCTCACCGCCACCGAGACCACCCTCGACCTTGGCGGCCGCACCGTCCGCAGCTGGGCGTACGGGGACCGCCTGCCCGGTCAGGAGGTCCGGGCCACCGTCGGCGACACGCTCGCCCTCACCCTCGCCAACCACCTGCCGCAGCCCACCTCGCTGCACTGGCACGGCCTCGCGCTGCGCAACGACATGGACGGCGTGCCGGGTGTGACGCAGGCCGCCGTCAAGGCCGGCGGGTCCTTCGACTACCGCTTCGCGCTGACCCACCCGGGCACCTACTGGCTCCACCCGCACTCCGGCGTCCAGCAGGACCGCGGCCTGTACGTGCCGCTGATCGTCGAGGACCCGAAGGAGCCCCTGCGGTACGACAAGGAGTGGGTCGTCGTCCTGGACGACTGGGTGGACGGCGTCGACGGCAGTACCCCGGACGCCGTCCTCGCCGAACTCGCCAAGGGCATGGGCGGCACGGGCGGGATGGGCGGGACGGACCACTCGGGCGGCTCCGGCCACGACATGCCGGGGATGCCCGGCATGGGAAGCGCGTCTGGTGCGGAGAGCGGAGCAACCGGCCCCTCCCGGATGCTGATGGGTGCCTCCAGCCCCCTGCTCGGCGGCGACGCCGGTGACGTGGCCCACCCGTTCCACCTGGTCAACGGCCGGCTCGCCACCGCGCCCGAGACCTTCACCGCCAAGCCGGGCGACCGGATCCGGATCCGGCTGATCAACGCGGCCGGCGACACCGCCTACCGGGTCGCCCTCGGCGGCCACGAGCTGACCGTCACCCACACCGACGGCTTCCCGGTCGAGCAGGCCACCACCCGGGCGCTGCTGCTCGGCATGGGCGAGCGCTACGACGTCCTGGTCACCGCCCAGGACGGCGTCTTCCCGCTGACCGCGCTCGCCGAGGGCAAGAACGCCACCGCGCTGGCCGTGCTGCGCACCGGCGGAGGCGCCGCGCCCGACGCCTCGGTGCGCCCGGCCGAGCTGGACGGCAAGCTGGTCACCGCCGGGCAGCTCAAGGCCGGCCCGGACGTCCGACTGTCCGCCAAGTCCCCCGACCGTACGGTGGGGTTGGAGCTCACCGGCGGCATGGCGAAGGCCGACTGGGCGTTCAACGGCCGCCCGTACGACCCGGCGCAGCGCTACCCGGTGGCGGCGGGTGAGCGGGTGCGGCTGGAGTTCCGCAACAGCACCGCCATGTGGCACCCCGTCCACCTGCACGGGCACAGCTTCGCGCTGCCCGGCGGCGGCCCGCGCAAGGACACCGCGATCGTGCTGCCGGGCGCGACCCTGGCCGTCGACTTCGACGCCGACAACCCGGGGCTGTGGATGGTGCACTGCCACAACGTGTACCACGCGGAGACGGGCATGATGACGGTCCTCGGTTACCAGGCGTAACCCCCGTCCGCATCCCGGGACGCCGGGGCGGGGAGCCCGCTCCGCACCCCGGCGTCCCGGCCCGCCGCGCCGTGCACCCGCGCCGACCTGCGGCGTCATGACGTTTTCTTAACGCGTCCCGATGACGTGCCCTTAACGCCCGTCGCATAGCCTGGCGCACTGCCGTCGCCCGACGGCGACTTTGCGGGGTCTTTAAACAAGAGGTGTCACGTGGTTTCGTCGGGTTCGACGGGGGCGACGGCGGAGGGTTCTCCGTCGGCGCGAATACGGTTGCGGACCTGGCTGCTGGAGGACGTGAGCGCGGAGAAGCCCGCGCAGCCGTCCGCGGCGGCCAGGGGTCCGGAGGCGGCGCACAAGGCTTCGGCACACGCGGGTACGGCACCTGCGGGTACGGCGTCCGCGGGCGCCGGGCACGAGGGTGCGGCGGCGGGGGAAACCGCCGCGCCCGGTGCGCACGCCGGCCAGCGCTGGTGGCGGGTGATGTGCCTGACCGGCCTGGACTACTTCTCGACGCTCGGCTACCAGCCGGGCATCGCCGCCCTCGCCGCGGGCGTGCTGTCGCCGATCGCCACCATCGTGCTGGTGGTCGTCACCCTGCTGGGCGCGCTGCCGGTCTACCGGCGGGTGGCCAAGGAGAGCCCGCGGGGTGAGGGCTCGATCGCGATGCTGGAGCGGCTGCTGTCGTTCTGGAAGGGCAAGCTGTTCGTCCTGGCGCTGCTGGGCTTCGCGGCGACGGACTTCCTGATCACCATCACGCTGTCCGCCGCCGACGCGAGCGCGCACCTGGTGGAGAACCCGCACCTGAACGGCATGCTCGGCGGCAAGCAGGTGCTGATCACGCTGGTCCTGGTGGCGCTGCTCGGCGCGGTCTTCCTCAAGGGCTTCAGTGAGGCGATCGGCCTGGCGGTGGCGCTGGTCGGCGTCTACCTGGCGCTGAACGTGGTCGTGGTGGCCGTCGGCCTCTGGAAGATCGTCGAGGCGCCGCACGTGGTCACCGACTGGACGGACGCGCTGACCGCCCAGCACGGCAACCCGGTGATCATGGTCGGCGTGGCCCTGGTGACCTTCCCGAAGCTGGCGCTCGGCCTGTCCGGTTTCGAGACCGGCGTCGCCGTGATGCCGCACATCGAGGGCGCGCCCGGTGACACCGAGGCCAACCCGGCCGGCCGGATCCGCGGCGCCCGCAAGCTGCTCACCACCTCCGCCGTGATCATGAGCTGCTTCCTGATCGCCACCAGCTTCATCACCACGCTGCTCATCCCGGCCGACCAGTTCAAGCCCGGCGGTGACGCCAACGGCCGCGCCCTGGCCTTCCTGGCGCACGAGTACCTGGGCGGCGCCTTCGGCAGCGTCTACGACCTCTCCACCATCGCGATCCTCTGGTTCGCCGGCGCCTCCGCGATGGCCGGCATGCTCAACCTGCTGCCGCGCTACCTGCCGCGCTACGGCATGGCGCCGCACTGGGCGCGCGCGGTGCGGCCGATGGTGATCGTGCTGACCGTGGTCGGCTTCCTGGTCACCTGGATCTTCGACGCCGACGTGGACGCCCAGGGCGGCGCGTACGCGACCGGCGTGCTGGTGCTGATCAGCTCGGCGGCCATCGCGGTGACCATCGCCGCGTACCGCAAGCGCGAGAAGGGCTGGACGGTCGCCTTCGCGGCGATCTCGGCGGTCTTCCTCTACACCACCGTGCTGAACTGCATGGAGCGGCCGGACGGTCTCAAGATCGGTGCCTGCTTCATCGCCGGCATCATCCTGGTCTCGCTGCTCTCCCGGCTGCGCCGCGCCTTCGAGCTGCGCGTCACGAACGTCGCGCTGGACGATGTGGCGGAACGTTTCATCAGGGACTACGCGCACCGCCCGCTGCGGCTCATCGCCAACGAACCGAGCCGCCGCGACAACGCCGAGTACCGCGACAAGATCCGCCAGATCCGCGCCGACAACGACATCCCCGGCGAGGACGACCTGGTCTTCGTCGAGGTCACCGTCCGCGACGCCTCCGACTTCGAGGCCGAGCTCACCGTCCGCGGCGAGGTCCTGCACGGCCGCTACCGCGTCCTCACCCTGGAGAGCTCCAGCATCCCCAACGCGATCGCCGCCCTGGCGCTCACCGTCCGGGACCGCACCGGGCAGCGGCCGCACCTCTACTTCGAGTGGACCGAGGGCAACCCCTTCGCCCAGTTCCTGCGCTTCTTCCTGTTCGGCCAGGGCGAGGTCGCACCGGTCACCCGCGAGGTGCTGCGCGAGGCCGAACCCGACCGCTCACGCCGTCCGCGGGTCCACGTCGGCTGACCCCCTGCCCGTACCCGTACGGCCCGTCCGCTCCCGGTGAGCGGTCGGGCCGTCGGCGTTCCCCGGCCGTCTTCGGTGTGACCGGGCACGGCGCCGCCCACGCCCGGGAGGGGGAGGGCGTGGGCGGCGGGTCGGGGGGAGAGGGGACGGGTCCAGGCGGCGGGTCAGGAGGGGAGGTCGAGGACGGTGCCGGGCTGGATGAGGTCCGGGTCCTCGCCGACGGCCGTGCGGTTGAGGGCGTACAGGGCCGGCCAGCCGCCCGGGACGCGCAGCCGCTCGGCGAGGTCGGCCAGGGTGTCGTCCTCGCGGACGGTCCAGGTACCGGCTCCGGGGGTGGGGGCTTCGACGGCGGTCGCGGGGGCGGTCGCGGGGGCGTCCGGGGGCGGGAGGACGCCGCCGCGGTCGTGGTCCCGGGTGGCGCGGGCGCCGCAGACCGGCCACGGGGAGAGGCCGCGGTGGCCGGCCAGGTGCTGGGCGACGGCGATCTGCTGGTCGCGGGTGGCGAGGTCGGCGCGCGGGGCGTAGGCGAGGCCGCCGTTCTCGCGCCAGGTCGGCTGGTCGAACTGGAGGCCGCCGAAGTAGCCGTTGCCGGTGTTGACGCGCCAGTCGCCACTGCTCTCGCAGGCCGCCACGCTGTCCCAGTCGTACCGGTCGTCACCCGCCCGTCCGGGGTCGGACCCGGTGTCGCGCCCCGGCGGTGCGGCGTGGGCCGCGGGGGCGGCGAGGACCACGGCGAGGGCGCAGAGCGCGGTGGGGACGAGGCGACGGAGACGAGCGGTGGGAGGCATCGGCGGCTCTCAGATCCGGGGACAGGGCGTGCACCGACCGGAGGCGGCGCACTCCCACCGACGCACGACCGGTGGGGCGCGCCGCCGCCGACACGTCCGGCAGGTCACCCGCACGGCCGCGCGGGACCACCCCGGCGGCCCGCGGCCGATCGGCCGTACCCCGTTCCACCCACCCCCCGTAGGGTGGCCCGGACGTTCCTCGACGAAGGGTACGAACGATGACGAGCGATCAGGGCACCGTACGGGCCGAGTTGGGCGTGATCGGCGGCTCGGGTCTCTACGCGCTGCTCGACGACGTGACCGAGGTGCGCGTCGACACCCCGTACGGGGCGCCCAGCGACGCGCTGTTCGTGGGGGAGGTGGCCGGGCGGCGGGTCGCCTTCCTGCCCCGGCACGGGCGCGGCCACGGGCTGCCGCCGCACCGGATCAACTACCGGGCCAACCTGTGGGCGCTGCACTCGCTGGGCGTGCGGCAGGTGCTCGGACCGTGCGCGGTGGGCGGGCTGCGGCCGGAGTACGGGCCGGGGACGCTGCTGGTGCCCGACCAGTTCGTCGACCGGACCTCGGGGCGGGTGCAGACCTTCTACGACGGGCTGCTGCTGCCGGACGGCTCCGTCCCCGAGGTGGTGCACGTGTCGATGGCCGACCCGTACTGCCCGGCCGGGCGACGGGCGGCCCTGGACGCGGCCCGCGACGCGGACTGGGAACCGGTGGACGGCGGCACCCTGGTGGTGATCGAGGGACCGCGCTTCTCCACCCGCGCCGAGTCCCGCTGGTTCACCGCCAACGGCTGGTCGGTGGTCGGCATGACCGGCCACCCGGAAGCCGTCCTCGCCCGTGAACTCGGGCTCTGCTACACCTCGTTCGCGCTGGTCACCGATCTCGACGCGGGGGTGGAGAGCGGCGAGGGCGTCACCCACGCCGAGGTGCTGAAGGTCTTCGCGGGGAACGTCGACCGGCTGCGCACGGTGCTGTTCAAGGCACTGGAGAGCCTGCCCGCCGCGCGGGACTGCGTCTGCTCGCACGCCCTGGACGGGGTCGCCACCGGTCTGCCGGGCGTGGTCGCCACCGGCTGAGCCCCGCTGACCGGTCGCCACGGGTCGTGGGGGCGTGGGTCGTGGGGGCGCGGGTCGTGCACCGACGTTTTCCGGCCGACCGGTGTTCAACTGCCGTTCCCCGTACGCACGGCCGGTCGTGGTCCGGCCGTGCGGTTCGGCTGGGAGCCTCCTGGGCGATTCCCGGAGCCCAGGAGGCGGCAGTCGTGGCACACCCTTCGGTCCATCCTTCGACACACCCTTCGACACATCCCTCGCGCAGGACGGTCCTTCGGACGGGGACGGCGGCCGGCGCGCTCGCCGCACTGCCCGCGTCCACCCTGCTGTGGACCCAGCCGGCGGTGGCCGGCACGCCCGGCCCGGAGCAGATCCACCTCCAGTGGGGCGAGGAGCCCTCCCGGGAGATGACGGTCTCCTGGGCGACCGGCGCCTCCGTGCGCCGCCCCCGGGTACGGATCGGCACCCCGCGCGGCGGCGCCGGACACACCGTGGACGCGGCGACCCGCACCTACGTCGACGGTCTCAACAAGGTCGAGACCTTCACCCACCACGTCCGGCTGACCGGCCTGCGGCCCGACACCACGTACGTCTACGAGGTCCTGCACGACGGCGCGGACCCGGTGCGCGGCACCTTCCGCACGGCGCCCGCGCGCGGCCGGGCGGCCTTCCGGTTCACCAGCTTCGGGGACCTGGGCACCGGCGACAACGTGTTCAAGAAGTCCTCGAGACACGGCGCCGCGGCCGTCCGCCAGGTCGAGCAGTTCAACCCGCTGTTCCACCTGCTCAACGGCGACCTCGCGTACGCCAACAACAACACGGACCTCCAGCCGCAGTGCTGGAACGCGTTCATGAACAACCTGTCCACGTCGGCCGCGAACCGCCCGTGGATGCCCGCACCCGGCAACCACGAGGTGGAGGCCGGCGGCGGGGACCTCGGGTACGCCTCGTACCTGACCCGCTTCGAACTGCCCGACAACGGCACCCGCGACCACTGCGGCAACTGGTACAGCTTCCAGGTCGGTTCGGTGCTCTTCGTCAGCCTGGACGGCAACGAGATCGCGGTCGAGGACGACGCCAGCCTCGACCCGGCCACCGGGCAGTCCATCTACATCAGCGACTACAGCGAGGGCGCCCAACTCCGCTGGCTGGAACGGGTGCTGTCGCGGGCCCGGCGCGGCCGCTCGGTGGACTGGATCGTCGCCAACATGCACCAGTTCGCGATGTCCTCCTCCTCCGCCAGCCACGGCGGCGACATGGGCATCCGCGAGAAACTGCTGCCACTGCTCGACCGCTACTCCGTCGACCTGGTGCTGGCCGGCCACGACCACGACTACGAGCGCACCCACCCGGTGCGCGGCACCGCCCCGGGCGGGCTGCTCACTCCGGCGGTGGCCGACGACGACCTGCGGCAGATCGACACCTCGCAGGGCACCGTCCACCTGATCCTCGGCGGCGGCGGCACCGCCGGGCACGACGACGTCTACCTGCCCGCCGACGGCGACGGCGTGCGCGAGGCCTTCGTCCGCACCCAGCGGCTCACCTTCAAGGCCGACCCGGACGCCAAGGAGAAGGCCCACTGGTCAGCGGTGACGGATCCGGACACCAAGTACCCGTACGGCGTCGCCGTCTTCGACGTCGACCCGGGCCTGGTGCCCGGCGGCCGCACCACCATCACCGTCAGCTACTACCACTCGGTGCCCGCCACCGCCGCCAACCCCTTCCCGACACCGGTCCTGTACGACCGCTTCACCCTCCACCGCGACCGCAGCGACGGCTGGGACGACGAGGACCAGGGCGACGACGAGAACGTCTCCCGGAACGACGCGGAGGCGGCCGCCTCCGGCTGACCTGTGGCCCCCCAACTCCCCGGGCCCGCCGCGTACTTCGCGGCGGGCCCGGATTGCTTGTAGCGCACCAGGAGTGCGGCGGGCAATCCGCAGTTCGTCGTAAGACAGGCCAGGGGGCGGCGGGCAAGACTGTCTCCGCCATGTCCACGCCAATGACTGGCAGTTCGGATCAGCCGCTCGGATCAACAGCACGCGCCATGCGCACTCCCACACCACCAGAAGGTTGGAAGCGATGCACCTCCGTGCCACGACCCGCAAACTCCTCCTCACCGGCCTGGCGCTCGCGTTCGCGGCCGCCCCGCTGCTGGCGGTCCCGGCCCAGGCCACCACCACGTCCGCCGTCGCCCTCGCACCGGTGAGCGCGGCCGCGTCCGTCGCCCGGCCGGGCGCCCCGATCGCGGTCTCGACCGCTGTGTTCGCGCTCTCCCCCGACCGCGGCGGCGTCTACAACTGGAACGGCGCCGCCTGGACCCAGGTCGGCGGCCCGGCCGCCACCATCGTCTCCGGCGGCGGCGGGCTGGTCGCCACCAACCCGACCAGCGGGGACCTCTACGTCTACAACTGGAGCCCCAACAGCTGGTCCAGGATCGGCGGCCCGGGCAAGCAGTTCGCCCTGGACGGCAGCCGGCACGTCTTCGGGCTCAGCCCGGACGGCAGTGGTGTGTTCGTGTGGATGGGCGGCACCAACTGGAACCAGATCGGCGGCCCGGCGGGCAGCATCGCGGCCGGCGGCAACACCCTGATCGCCACCAATCCCAGCACCGGGGACGTCTGGCGCTACGACGGCACCGGCTGGACCCGGATCGGCGGCCCCGGCGCCCAGTTCGCCGTGGACGACGCGGGCCGCGTGTACGGCCTCAGCCCCGACCGCAGCGCCGTCTTCCAGTGGCAGGGCGGCACCAACTGGACCCAGGTCGGCGGCCCGGCCGGCAGCATCGTCGCCGGTGGCGGCGGCACCCTGCTCGCCACCAACCCCGGCACCGGGGACGTCTGGCGCTACAGCGGCGGGAACTGGTCCCGGATCGGCGGCCCCGGCGCCGAGTTCACCATCGACGGCGCCGGCCACGTGTACGGCCTGAGCCCCGACCGCAGCGGCGTGTTCCAGTGGCAGGGCGGCACCAACTGGACCCAGGTCGGCGGCCCCGCCGCCTGGCTTGCCGCCTCCTGAGGTCCAGCCACGATCCGGGCCCGCCGCGTCGCTCCGCGCGGCGGGCCCGCTCAGGTGCCGGTGGCCCGGACGTAGATGTCGGCCGCGCCCGGTGTGGACGTGGTGGACGGCCGCGCCACCACGAAGATCTGCCGTCCGGCCTGCCCGCCGGGCACCAGCGAGCCTTCGGTGGGTTCGTTGCCGGGCAGCGCGGCCCGCAGGTCCTCCGGCAGCGGTGCGGGGGCTCCGGGCCGGGCCAGGTCGTACGTGCTGAGGAAGTCGTCGATGTTGACGTCGTCGCCCCCGCCGAGTCCGTAGTGCAGGTAGGCGACCGGCTTCCCGTCGGCGGTTCGGGAGAGCACGGCGTCCGCCGGGACGTAGTACCGCCCCTTGGCGGGGTGCTGCTCGTGATGCAGGCCCGCCAGCCGCTCCGCGCGGTCGGCATCGGTCTCGCGCGGATCGAAGGTCCGCAGGACCCCGGCCACACCCCACCAGACGCATCCCACGGTGACCAGCACGCACAGCGCGAGGAACGTGCCCAGGAGCCAACGCGTCCACGGCCTGCGAGCGGAACCACCGGACGTCATGTCAGAGCTTCCTGGTCCTGTTCCTACTGCTGCCTCCCATGTCGAACTCCTGCGCCAGACCGGTCCGGTGGAGGCGCTGGAGGTCGTCGTCCGAAACATAGCCGATGCCCGGCACGTCGGTCCCCTTCCGGTGGTCCCAGTTGTACCGGTCGCGGACGTGCGTCTTGTAGGTGACGGTCACCTCCGGCGGAGCACCGGGTGAGGTCGGCCTGACCTCGATCTTCGCTCCGGTGTTGTAGTGGAAGGAACCGACCGCGTAGAACCAGTCCTTGCTGCTGTCGGGCGTCGCGGACATGGGCTGCCAACCGGTCTGCTGAACCAGCGCGACGGGTTTGCCGGTGCGCCGGTACTCCGCCAGAGCCTCGGCTTCCCAGCCCGGGATGTTTCCGTCCAGCGTGGTGGAAACGCTCCCCTGGAAGTCGGGTATGTCCCTCAGCATGTCCTCGACGTTCAGATCGAGCGGCTCGCCGGTGCCGGAGAGGAAGTGCGCCATGTTGGCGCTGGCGCAGACCCGTGACTGGCGCACGCGCCGAGGGACGATCCGATGGTCCAATCGCCGTGTCGGATTGCGGCCGCCGCCGACTCACCGAAGCCGGTGTCGGACTGTGAGACCTTGTCTGCTCCCTCATCCACCTTGGCAGCCGCTACTGGGAGTCGCTCCGGCTCCGATATATACCCAATCATCCCGTGCCTCCCAAACTTGGGTAGCTCTCCTGGTTCTCGCGCTAACGAGAGAGCAGCGGCGGACGCAGGTGAATGGGATGACCCGTGAGAGAGCTCGACCCATGCCTTCGTCGGCAGGCGCGCCATCCGGACGGGCGTGTTGACGGGTGGTGGTTCGCGCAGCCGCGACGGGGCCTCCACGCGAGGTGGAGGCCCCTGCGGGTCTTTCGGATGATCTGTCAGGTGAACAGGCGGGCGTCGTCGTTGGCCGTGATGTTGAGTGATCCTGCGTATCCGTTGCCGTAGGCGTACCAGAGGCCGTCGCTGACCCGGCTGACCCATACGGTGTGGCCGGTGTTGTTCACGATCGAAGCCGCGTTCTGGTAGACGGTCTGGCCGTAGCCCGAGCCGTTCGCCCAGTGGGCGAAGGTGAAGTTGTGCAGGTCGACGTTCTGGCCCGGGGACCAGTTCTCGAACGAACCCCAGCCGTTCCCGGGCGAGTTGTAGTACAGGCAGACGCTACCGCTGGGGCAGGTCTCTGCCCCGCCCGGACCGGCGGCGTAGGCGCTCCCGGTGGCCATGGCCACCGCGCCGGCCGTCAGTGCCGCCACCGCTGCGAGCCTGGCCGCACGCGGTTTGATCGTGATGCGCATTCCGTACTCCCGTCTCAAGTCGACAGTGCAGGAAGGCCGATGGGTGCGGTCAGTGTTCGACCGCTGTCCGCTTGAGGCCTCGAACAGGCTGGCACGGCAGTCTCGTTGGCGCCATGGTTTCGCATCGTTCCGCTTGTGGACACATCCGGAGGCGGCGGCGCTGGTTTCGGAGGGCTCAGGCGGCTTCGGCCCGGTCCAACGCGGCGGCACCCGGCTGTGCGAGCCAGACCAGCCGCGCGGTGATCCCCGGTTGCCCGGCGAAATGGCGAACGGCTCGCTCGGGTGACGCGAGGGTCATTCGCAGCCGCCCGTCGACGCCGATCACGTGCGTCGGCCCGTCGTTGTCGGCGAGCCCCCAGGCCACGACCCACCCGTCGGCGTCGGCAGGGCCCTCGCCGCACACCTGGACGACGGCGAACAGCCGGGGCGCGGTGTCGAGCACGAGTTCGCACAGCTCCTGGTCGAACGGGCGGGGGTTTGGCGAGGGCTGAGCGGTCATGGAAGTCTCCTGACTCAGGGCATGGTTGAGCCAACGGCCAGCACCTTCGGTAACTGATCCAGTTCATACGGTAGTGCCAGCGTGGCATACTTTCCATGCAGTCCATTGAAGACTTGCTATTTCACTCCAGGTAGTGAACGAGAGGATCGCGATGGCATCGAGCGATGCCCCGACGTTGCGTCAGCAACGTCTCGGCGTTGAACTGCGCAAACTCCGCGAGAACGCTGGGCTCAGCTCAACAGCCGCTGCAGCTCTCGTCGGTGTGAGCCAGGCCCACATGAGCCGAATCGAAGCTGGCCGCTACGCGGTGAGTGCGGATCGAGTCCGCGCGTTCGCTCGCGCGTACACATGCACGGACCAGAACCTGATCGACGCTCTGGCCGGCATGACCGGCAGGCGGACCCGGGGGTGGTGGGAGGAGTACCGTGACATCCTGCCGCCGAGCGCGCTCGATCTTGCCGAAACGGAACACCACACGACGGCGATGCGCATCGCCTCGGTGATTCACATCCCCGGCCTGCTCCAGACCGCCGAACACACACGTGCGCTTGCCGGCAACGCCGTACCGCCTCTGGCGCCACACGAGGTGGAACACCGGGTGTCGTACCGGATCAAGCGGCAGGTCGTCATCTACGGCCAGCGGGCAATCCCACTCACGGCGATTGTCCATGAGGCAGCCCTGCGAATGGAGTTCGGCGGGCCGCTCGTGGCCCGCGCGCAGCATGGGCACCTCATCGAGGCGAGCACCCGCGAGAACATCACGGTTCTCGTGATTCCCTTCGGCGCGGGAACGCTCCCCGGCTCCGGGCAGTCCATCGTCTACTGCTCCGCGGTCGTACCCCAGCTCGACACCGTGCAGCTCGATACGTATCACGGCTCCGAGTTCCTCGACGCCCATGCACAACTGGTGAAGTACCAGAAGGTCCTGGACATCATGGAAGCCTGCG
Organism: Kitasatospora xanthocidica; assembly: GCF_014656195.1. GTDB lineage: Bacteria > Actinomycetota > Actinomycetes > Streptomycetales > Streptomycetaceae > Kitasatospora > Kitasatospora xanthocidica. The sequence goes on from NZ_BNBY01000008.1 coordinate 222,808, forward strand.
CCCTCAGCCCTGCCAAGTCACGTGATCTCATTGCCCGTATCGAGAAGGACACCTGAGAGGAAGCGCCATGTCAGCTCCCGACTGGCAGAAGTCCAGCTACAGTTCCGAGTCGGTCAACTGCATCTATCTCGCCGCGGCCCCCGACCGCAGCGTCAAGCTCCGCGAGAGCGATGACCCGGACGTCATCATCACCACCTCGCCCGACAGGTTCCGCGCCTTCCTCCTCGGCGTCAAGGCGGGGGAGTTCGACCACCTCACGACGTAGTTCGGTCGGGGCAGGGGTGACGGTCAGGTGGCGCTGGGGGCGGTCTCGTCAGGTCGCGGGGTCGTCGGCCTGCGCAGGCACGGTGCACGGGCGCAGGACCATGAGCGAGTCCTCCAAGGCCGCCACCATGGCGAAGGGAAACCGGTCGAGCTCAAGGCAGAGTGCGATGTCGTCGGGGTGCACTCCCTGACGCACCCCCGCCGCGAGCTCGGCGGCGGCGCGCGACTCGGCAGCTCGGCGGAGGAACACGGAAGCGTCCGCCTCGGCGTCGGTCGACCTGCGAGCGATGTATTCAGCGCACGCCACATCCTCATCGGCCTGGCCGTCTTCGCCGGTGACCACGAACGTGACACCGCGGCTCTTGCGTGTCCGCAGGAGCCGAGCGGTCGCCTCTGCCACCACGAAGCCGGCGCACAGCACCAACGGTGCGTCCTTCACGGCAAGGGCGCCGACCGTCCCCGCGGTGGTCTTCTGCACAACGGTCCGTCCGCGAAGGTCGGCCGACCGCAGCATTCCCGGAGAGTTGACCAGGTCGAACCCGGCCGCGGGCGGACCGTCTTTGAGTGCCACCCAATCCGGGTGGCGGGTCTTCAGTGCCAGGGCGTCGTCCAGCGACTCGGCGAGAACGATCTTCTCCGCCCCTTGGGCAAAGGCCCAGGCGGCCACGGTGAAAGCGCGCATGACGTCGACCACGACCGCCACGGACGGGACCTCGACCAGCTCCGCGATACCGACGAAACGAGCGTCCATGCCGGCGCAGTCCTCCGCACCCCGGGAGAGGCGCCAGATCTGCTCCTCTCCCGTGGCGGCCGGGGTGAGGCGCTCGGTGGGACGGCGGAGGTGGACGGTGAAGCCGAGGCGGGCGGGGACGGCGGCGCTGCGGTGGTTGCCGGGGTCGTGCCAGATCTCGACGTGGTCGACGCCGGGCAGCCGGAAGGCTTCGGCGATCATGGCGCGGGCGGCCCGGGTGACGAGGCCGCGGCCGGTGGCGTCGGGGTGCAGCCAGTAGCCGATCTCGCGTACGGCGGGCCCCGATTCCTCGCGCCGGTAGAGGCTGGTGGCGCCGACCATCCGGCCGTCCTGGACGATCAGGTAGGTGTAGCTGTCGCCGCGTTCCCACTTCTCGTCGCGGGTGGCGACGAACTCGGCTGCCGCGGCCGGGGTGTGGTCGGCGATCCAGGACATCCAGGGCCGTACGTGTTCGGCGGACTCCTCGATCAGCCGGAGGAACTCCGGGTAGTCCGCCTCGCCCCTGAAGCGCCTCAGGGTGAGGCCGCCGTCGAGCTCGATCACGTTCAGCGGGAGGTCCATCCTGCGATCATCGGGCAGGCTGTTCGCACGCGCGAAGCATTTTTGGGAACGCCAGGCGCATCGAGGTCGACGGCAAGCTCGGGCGGCGGCTCCGACACCGTCGCTGCTCTCAGGCGCGGTCGGGGAAGATGCGGCCGAGGTGGTAGTGCAGGACGGTGGTCGCTGCATCCGCCGTGCGCTGGTTGAGCAGGACGCTCAGGCCGAGGCCGGCGGAGACGGCGAGGAGGACGACGGCTTCCTGGCGGGGGTCGAGGTGGGGGGCGGCGTCCCCGGCCTGTTGGGCGGCGGTCAGCTGGGCGGCCAGGAAGGATTCCATCTCGTCGGGGGCGGCGAGGAAGGGCTGTCCGCCCAGGGCGGGGTCGGTGACGGAGAGCACCGCGTACTCGGTGTAGACGAGGTGGAAGGTGCGGCTCTCCTCGTCGGTGGGGACGGCTTCGAGGAGCACCGCCTCGATGATGCCGCGGGGGTCGGCGGTGGTGCCGGCTGTGCGGACGCGTCGTTGGACCCGCTCGCCCATGCGGGTGGCCAGGCGGGTCATGGCGGCGAGTAGCAGCTGCTCCTTGGTGTCGAAGTAGTACTGGACGAGGCGTACGGAGACGTCTGCCTCGATCGCCACGGAGCGCATGGTGACGGCGTGCAGTCCGTTCCGGGCCGCCGAGCGGAGCAGGGCGTCGATGATGTGGGCCCGCCGTTCCTCGTGATCCACCAGCTTCGGCATCGGGTTCCCTCCGGATGTTTTTATGGTACAACCATACCATCAAACTGGGAGGGGATCATGACCAGGACCAGCGTCGGACACTTCGTCAGCGAGGCGGCTCGGACGACGTTCCTTGCGGCGTACGACCGGGCGATGGAGCTGTGGCCGAGTCCGCGCCAGGAGTTCGATGTCGAGACCACCTACGGGAGCGTGCACGTCCACCGCTACGGCGCGGCGACCGGCGAACCGATCGTGCTGCTGCACGGCCACGCCGGGCATCCGTCCAACTGGTACCCGCAGGTCGCCGCCCTGGGTGAGCACCACCCGGTGTACGCGATCGACACCCTGGACGACCCCGGCCGTAGCGTCCAACGCGCCGTCGCGGCCGGGTCGGAGGAGAACGCGGCCTGGCTGGAGGAGGTGCTCGCCGGTCTGGGGCTGGAGCGGGTGCACCTGGTCGGGGTCTCGTACGGTGGATGGCTGGCCCTCAATCAGGCCATGCACGCGCCCGAGCGGCTCGCGTCGATCGCGGCGCTGGACCCGGGCGGGATCGAGAAGGTGCCCGCGCGGTTCTACCTCCACATGGTCGCTGGTCTGTTCGGGATGCTGGCCCCGCGACCGCTGCGCCCGGCGGTCGGGCGGCTGCTGGCGAACCCGGCGCTCAGTGCGCCGCGCGAGATGATCGCGCCGCTGATGCTCGCGATGCGCGGTTACAGGCCGAGCGCCCGGCCGCCGGCCCGGCCGTTCACGGACGAGGAGTTGGGGTCGATCGCGCTGCCCGCGCTGGTGCTGGTGGGCAAGCGCAGCGCGCTGCTGCGGCCGCGCCAGGTGGTGGAGCGGGTGACGGCGCTGATTCCGGGGGTGCGGGCGGAAATCCTCGAACGGGCCGGGCACGGGCTGAACTTGGAGCAGCCGGAGCTCGTCAACGAGCGGCTGCTGGCGTTCGTCGGTGGGGTGTCAGGCGGCGGCGAGTAGGGCTGAGGTGGCCCGGGCCTGGTCGTAGCGGTGGAGGGCGAGGCGGGCGACGGCCGGGTGGGCTCCGAGAGGGGCGGCGGTCCAGGTCGCTCCGGCACCAGCGGCGCGGCGGGCGAAGAAGCCGGGGGAGAGGAGGTAGGTGGCGAGGGCGACCCGGGGGTGGCCGGCGGCCTGGAGGGCGGCGACGGCCTGCGGTGGGGTGGGGGTGGCGGCGGAGAGGTGGGCGGGGGTGACGGGGCGGCCGAGGCGGGTGGCGAGGAGGTGGGCCATCCGTTCGGTGTCGGCGAGGGCGGTGGGGTCGGAGGAGCCGGCTCCGGCGAGGACCACGGGGGCGTCCGCCGGGGCACCGCTCCCGGTGAGGCGGTCGGCGAGGGCTTCGGTGAGCAGGGGGTGGGGGCCGAGGGCGGGGGTGAGGCATTCGGGAGGCAGGCCGGCGGACGCGAGGGCGGCGGGGATGTCGACGCGTACGTGGTAGCCGGTGCCGAGGAGGAGGGGGACCAGGATCGGTTGCCGGCCGTCGAGCCGGTCGAGGGCATGCGGAAGGGACGGCTCCGCGAGGTCCAGGAAGCAGCAGCGGACGGTGAGTTCGGGGCGGAGGGAGCGAACCAGCCGGAGCAGGGCGCGAGTCGAGGTGACGGCCGCCGGGTCGCGGCTGCCGTGGGCGACGGCGAGCAGGACCGGCGGCATCAGCCGGCCGCCAGCCGGTAGCCGCGCTTGGGGACGGTGCGGATCAGGGCGGCGTGCGGTCCGAGGGCGGCGCGCAGCCGGCCGACGGCGGCTTCCACGGCGTGCTCGTCGGCCGTGGCGTCCGGCCAGGCGGCGCGCAGGAGTTCGGCGCGGCTGAGCACCCGGCCGGGGCGTTCGGCGAGGGCGCGCAGGACGGCGGCGCCGCGCGGGCTGAGCATGTGGCTCTCGCCGTCGACCAGGGCGGCGTTGCCCTGGAGGGTCAACACCTGGCCGTCCAGCGGGACTTCACGACGCGCCCGGACCGGCAGGACGTCCGCGAGCAGCCGGACCAGCGAGCCGAGCCGGCCGCGCTCGGGGTGGACGGCGGGCAGGCCGAGGTCGGCGAGCGGCCGGGCGCACAGGGTGCCGACGCAGACCGGCAGGACGTCCTCGCGCAGGGCGTCGATCAGCGCCTCGTACAGGCCCTCGGCCTCGGCCGCGGTGAGCAGGGCGGTGATCGCGGGGGCGCTGGTGAAGGTGAGTGCGTGCACCTGGCGGCGGACGGTCTGGTCGATGAGTCTGCGTACCGCGCCCGGGTCCTCCGGGGGTGCCCAGCGGTAGACCGGGACGGAGATCACCTCGGCGCCGCGTTCGCGCAGCGCGGCGGCGAAGCCGTCCAGTCGGACCCCGTGCTCCTGGACGGCGATCCGGCACCCGGCGAGCGGGCGGGCGAGCAGCCAGGTGAGCAGTTCGTCGGTGGCCTCGGTGCCGGGGGAGTAGCCCTCGTCGAGCCCGCTGGCCCGGACCGCGCCGGTGGCCTTGGGACCGCGGCTGAGCACCACCGCGCCGCGGCAGGCCTCGGCGAGGGCGGCGCCCCGGTCCCAGCCCTCGGCCGCGCTCATCCAGCCGCGCCAGCCGACTCCGGTGGTGGCCACCACGTAGTCGAGCGGGGCGGCCAGGCAGCGGTCGGTGGCCTCGCGCAGGGCGAGGTCGTCGGCGAGCGGCAGGATGCGCAGCACCGGAGCCTCGACCACCTGGGCGCCGCGCCGGGCGAGCAGGGCGGTGAGCTCCTCGCGGCGGCGGGCGGCGGTGACCCCGACGGTGAAGCCGGTGAGCGGTCCGGGCTGGGTGAGGGTTGCCATGGCGGTCAGCGTGCGGTGCTCCTGTTACGGGGGGATTGCCCAGCCGTCACCTACCGGTAAGCGAAAGTGCCCTTCCGGTTACGGCAGATGTCCGACCGTGCACCCCGGTGACCTGGGACCGTGAGCGAGGCGTACCGCGGCCGCAACACCGGTGACCCGATCGCGAAACAGCGGGCGGCGACCTTTCTCGGCATGACGCCGACCAGCCCGGACGCCGCCGCCCCCGCCGCCGGGGCCGCCGCCACCGGCGGGGCCGCCACCGCCGCCCCCGCCGCGGCCACCGACACGCACTGCCCGTACTGCTCGCTGCAGTGCGGCATGCGGCTGGGCGGCCCCACGGCGGACGCCCCGGTCGAGGTGCTGGAGCGCCCGGACTTCCCGGTGAACCGCGGCGCGCTCTGCGGCAAGGGCCGCTCGGCGCCCGCGCTGCTGGCCCGGGACGTCCGGCTGACCGGCCCGCTGCTGCGGGACCGGCCGGGCGGGCCGCTGCGCTCGGCGGGCTGGCCGGAGGCGCTGGACCGGGTGGCCGCGGGGCTGGCCCGGACCCGGGCCGAGCACGGGCCGGACGCGGTGGGCGTGTTCGGCGGCGGCGGGCTCACCAACGAGAAGGCCTACCTGCTGGGCAAGTTCGCCCGGGTGGTGCTGGGCACCGCCAACATCGACTACAACGGCCGGTTCTGCATGTCCTCGGCGGCGGCGGCGCACCGGCGGGCCTTCGGCCTGGACCGCGGGCTGCCGTTCCCGCTCGCCGACGTCCCGCACACCGGCTGCCTGATCCTGGTCGGCGCCAACCCGGCCGAGACGATGCCGCCCGCCGTCCGCTACCTCCGCGAACTGCGGGAGAACGGCGGCAGGTTGATCGTGGTCGACCCGCGCCGTACCCGCACCGCCGAGCTGGCCGACCTGCACCTGCAGCCCCGCCCCGGCGGGGACCTGGCACTGGCCCTCGGCCTGCTCCACCTGGTCGTCGCGGACGGCCTGGTGGACGAGGAGTTCGTCGCCGGGCGCACCACCGGCTTCGAGCGGGCGCGCGAGTCGGCGATGGCCCACTGGCCGGACCGGGTGGAGCGGATCACCGGTGTCCCCGCGCACCGGCTCCGCGAGGCGGCCCGGCTGTTCGGCGAGGCGGAGACCGGCATGGTGCTCACCGCGCGCGGCCCGGAGCAGCAGAGCAAGGGCACCGACACCGTCGGCGCCTGGATCGACCTGTGCCTGGCCACCGGCAAGGCCGGCCGCCCGTACAGCGGTTACGGCTGCCTGACCGGCCAGGGCAACGGGCAGGGCGGGCGCGAGCACGGCCAGAAGGCCGACCAGCTGCCCGGCTACCGCTCGATCGAGGACCCGGCGGCGCGGGAACACGTCGCCGCCGTCTGGGGCGTGCCGGCCGAGAGCCTGCCCGGCCCCGGCAAGTCCGCCTACGAGCTGCTGGACGGCCTCGGCCGCCCCGGCGGCGTCCGGGCCCTGCTGCTGGCCGGCTCCAACCCGGCGGTGTCCGCGCCGAACGCCGGGCACGTCACCGAGCGGCTGCGCGCCCTGGACCTGCTGGTCGTCGCCGACCTGGTGCTCTCCGAGACGGCCCGGCTCGCGGACGTCGTCCTGCCGGTCACCCAGTGGGCCGAGGAGGACGGCACCACCACCAACCTGGAGGGCCGGGTGATCCTGCGCCGCCGGGCCGTCGACCCGCCGGAGGGCGTCCGCAGCGAGCTCTGGGTGCTGCGCGAACTCGCCGCCCGGCTCGGGGCACCGGCGGGGCGCCAGGCCGACGGCTTCCCGGTCGAAGGCTCGGCGGCCGACGGCTTCCCGGTCGAGCCCGAGCGGGTCTTCGACGAGCTGCGGCGCGCCTCGGCGGGCGGCGACGCCGACTACGCGGGCGTCAGCTACGCCCGGATCGCCGCCGAGGACGGGGTGTTCTGGCCCTGCCCGTCCGAGGACCACCCCGGCACGCCCCGGCTGTTCCTGGACCGCTTCGCCACCCCGGACGGCCGGGCCCGCTTCGCCGCCGTCACCCACCGCCCGGCCGGCGAGGAACCGGACGAGGCGTACCCGCTGTACCTGACCACCGGCCGGGTGCTCGCCCAGTACCAGAGCGGCGCGCAGACCCGCCGGGTCGCCGAGCTCAACGCGGCCGCGCCCGGCCCGTTCGTCGAGCTGCACCCGAGGCTCGCCGAGCGGCTCGGGATCGCGGAAGGCCAGCCGGTCGCCGTCACCAGCCGGCGCGGCCGGGCCGTCGCCCCGGCGCGGGTCACCGACGCGATCCGGCCGGACACCGTCTTCATGCCCTTCCACTGGTCCGGCGCCGGCCGGGCCAACAGCCTCACCAACCCGGCGCTGGACCCGGTGTCGCGGATGCCGGAGTTCAAGCTCTGCGCGGTGCGGGTGGAGCCCGCCCAGAAGGAGGCCACGCCATGACCCCGAGGATCGCCGTGGTCGGCGGCGGCATGGCGGCCGCCCGGTTCGCCGAGCGCTACGGGGCGCTCGGCGGGCCCGGCACGGTCACCGTGTACGGCGCCGAACCGCGCGCCCCGTACAACCGGGTGCTGCTCGCCGAGGTGCTGACCGGGCGCTACGACGCGGAGTCGATCGCCCTGCCGCTCGGCGGGGCGACGGCCCGGCCCGGCTGCGAGGTCGTGGCGATCGACCCGGCCGCCCGGACCCTGCGGCTCGCGGACGGCGGCGTCGAGGAGTGGGACGAACTGGTCCTCGCCACCGGCGCCAACCCGGTCCTGCCGCCGGTGCGCGGACTGCGCCGGGCCGACGGGTACGGCCTGATCGAGGGCGTGCACACGCTGCGCACCCTGGAGGACTGCGCCCGGCTCGCCGAGGAGGCCGTCGGCGCCGAACGGGCCGTGGTGATCGGCGGCGGGGTGCTCGGGGTGAGCGCCGCCCGGGCGCTGGCCGCGCTCGGTGTCCGTACCGAGATCGTCCACCAGGCACCGCATCTGATCGAACGCCAACTCGACGACGAGGCGGCGGTGGTGCTGCGCGAGCGGCTCCGGGCGCTCGGCGTCGAGTGCTACACCGGCAACCGGGCCCGCGCCGTGCACGGCGGCACGGGGGTGCCCGCCCCCAGCCTGACGGCCGGGAGGTACCCCCAGGCCGAAGGCGGGGGGAGGGTCGGCGCCGTCGAGCTCGCCAACGGCTACCGGCTCGACTGCGACCTGGTCGTGCTGGCCTGCGGCACCCGGCCGCGCACCGCGCTCGCCCACGCCGCCGGACTGCCCGTGGCCACCGGCGTCCTGGTCGACGACGGCCTGGCGGCCGCCCCCGGCGTGTCCGCGATCGGGGACTGCGCCGAACACCGCGGCACCGTCCACGGTCTGGCCGGCCCCGCCTGGGAGCAGGCCGACGTGCTCGCCCGCCGGCTCTCCGGCGCCGAACCGGGCGCCCGCTACCCCGGCACCCGCCCGCGTGCCCGGCTCAGCACCGGCGGCCTGGAGTACGCGGCCTTCGGCACCGTGGACGAGACCCTCGACCCGGGCCTCGACGTCCTGCGGCTCACCGACGCCACCCGCGGCAGCTACAAGAAGCTCCTCCTGCGCGGCGACCGCCTGGTCGGCGCCATCCTGCTCGGCGACCTGGCCACCGTGGACGCGCTGGCCGGCGCCTTCGCCGACGGCGGTGCGCTCGCCGGCCACCCCCTGCACCTGCTCACCCAAGGAACCGTGATGACTGGAGACGTGCGTTGACCACAGACGACCGCAGCATTCGAGACCTCGTCCTGGTCGGCCACGGCATGGTCGGCCAGCGCTTCCTGGAGGCCTGGACCGAGCAGCCGGCCGCGCGCGACTGGCGGGTGACGGTGCTCGCCGAGGAGCCCCGGCCCGCCTACGACCGGGTCCACCTGAGCGCCCTGTTCTCCGGCAGCACCGCGGAGGACCTGACGCTCTGCCCGTCCGGCTTCCTCGCCGAGCACGGCATCGACCTGCGGCTGGGCGACCCGGCCACCGCGATCGACCGCGAACGGCGGCTGGTGGCCACCCGGTCCGGCGCCGAAGTCCGGTACGACGTCCTGGTGCTGGCCACCGGCTCGGTGCCCTTCGTCCCGCCGGTGCCCGGCACGGACGCGCCCGGCTGCCACGTCTACCGCACCATCGAGGATGTCGACGCGATTCGCGCCCAGGCCGGGACCGCCCGGACGGGCGTGGTCGTCGGCGGCGGACTGCTCGGCCTGGAGGCCGCCGGCGCCCTGCGGGCCGGCGGACTGGACACCCACGTCGTGGAGTTCGCGCCCCGGCTGATGGCCGTCCAGGTGGACGACGGCGGCGGCGCGGCGCTGCGCCGCAAGATCGAGGAGCTCGGCGTCACCGTCCACACCAGCGCCGGCGCCAGCGGTGTGCTCACCGGCCCGGACGGCGCCGTCCGCGGCCTCGCCCTCGCCGACGGCCGCGAACTGGCGGCCGACCTGGTGGTGTTCTCGGCCGGCGTGCGCGCCCGCGACCAGCTCGCCCGGGACTGCGGACTGCCGGTCGGCCCGCGCGGCGGTGTCGTGGTCGACGCGCACTGCCGTACCGAGGACCCGGCGGTCCTCGCCGTCGGCGAATGCGCCCAGGCCGTCGACGGCCGGGTCTACGGACTGGTCGCCCCCGGCTACCAGATGGCCGAGACGGCGGCCCGCACCCTCGCCGAGCTCGCGGGCTCCGGTCCCACCGGCGCAGGCTTCGTCGGCGCCGACACCTCCACCAAGCTCAAGCTGCTCGGCGTGGACGTCGCCAGCTTCGGCGACCCGCACGGCACCGCCGACGGCGCCCTCGACGTGCTCTACAGCGACAGCCGCAGCGGCGTCTACCGCAAGCTCGTCATCGGCGCCGACGGCGCGCTGCTGGGCGGAGTCCTGGTCGGCGACACCGAGGGCTACGGCGCCCTGCGCCCGCTCGCCGTCGGCGGCAAGCCGCTCACCGTCGCCCCCGAACAGCTGGTGCTGCCCGCCGGGTTCGCCTCCGCCGGACCGGTCGCGCTGCCCGACGACGCCGTGCTCTGCTCCTGCCACAACGTCACCCAGGGCGCGGTGCGCGCCGCCGTCCGCGAGCAGGGCGCCGACAGCGTCGCCGCCGTCAAGAAGTGCACCCGGGCCGGCACCGGCTGCGGCAGCTGCCTCAAGCAGCTCGGCACCGTCGTCACCGAGGAGCTGGAGGCCGCCGGGGTCAGCACCGCCAAGGGCCTGTGCGAGCACTTCGGCCACACCCGCGCCGAGTTGTACGAGATCGTCCGGGTCACCGGCCTGGCGAGCTTCTCCGAACTGCTCGCCAGGCACGGCAACGGCGGCGAGGGCTGCGAGATCTGCAAGCCGACCGTCGCCTCCGTCCTGGCCAGCCTCGGCAACGGCCACATCCTGGACGGCGAGCAGGGCGCCCTGCAGGACTCCAACGACCACTTCCTGGCCAACCTGCAGCGCAACGGCTCCTACTCGGTCGTGCCCCGGGTGCCCGGCGGCGAGATCACCCCCGAGGGCCTGATCACGATCGGCGAGATCGCCCGCGACCACGGCCTCTACACCAAGATCACCGGCGGCCAGCGGATCGACATGTTCGGCGCGACCGTCGACCAACTGCCGGTCATCTGGCGCAAGCTGGTCGACGCCGGGTTCGAGTCCGGACACGCCTACGGCAAGTCGCTGCGCACCGTGAAGTCCTGCGTCGGCGAGACCTGGTGCCGCTTCGGCGTCCAGGACTCCACCGCCCTCGCCATCGAACTCGAGCTGCGCTACCGGGGGTTGCGCTCCCCGCACAAGCTCAAGGCCGCCGTCTCCGGCTGCGCCCGCGAATGCGCGGAGGCGCAGAGCAAGGACTTCGGCATCATCGCCACCTCGGCCGGCTGGAACCTGTACGTCGGCGGCAACGGCGGCATGACCCCGCGCCACGCCGACCTGCTCGCCGCCGACCTCGACCGCGAGACCCTCATCCGCACCATCGACCGCTACCTCATGTTCTACATCCGCACCGCCGACCGGCTGGAGCGCACCTCGGTCTGGCTGGAACGGCTGGAAGGCGGCCTGGACCACCTGCGGGCCGTCGTGCTGGACGACTCGCTCGGCATCGCCGCCGAGCTGGACGAACTGATGGACCGTCATATCGGCGGCTACCGGGACGAATGGGCCGAGACGCTGGCCGACCCCGACCGGATGCGGCGCTTCGCCTCCTTCGTCAACGCCCCCGGCACCCCCGACCCCGCCGTGACCTTCGTCCCCGAACGCGGCCAGATCCGCCCCGCCCGCCCCGGCGAGGCCGGCCACACCCTCGACTCCCCGGTGCTCGTCGCCGGGGCCCGACTGGAGGTGCTCACCCCGTGACCGTACAGATCCACGACGGGACCAGCTGGCGGACCGTCTGCGCCCTCACCGACCTCGAACCCGGCCGCGGCGTCGCGGTGCTGCTCCCCGACAGCGAACAGGTCGCGCTCTTCCGCGACCGCGCCGGCGAGCTCTACGCCGTCGACAACCTCGACCCGTTCAGCCGCGCCCCCGTCCTCTCCCGCGGCCTGCTCGGCAACCGCGGCGACCGGCCCACCCTCATCTCGCCCATGTACAAGCAGGTCTACGACCTCACCGACGGCCGCTGCCTGGACGAGGACACCGCCCCCGACGGCGCCCCCGCCGTCCTGCGGCGCTGGCCGGTGCGGGTCCACACCGAGGAGCGTGCCGCATGACCACCGTCCTCGACACCAGAACGCCCGCCCCGCTCGCCGGATGGGACCCGGAGGACGAGGAGTTCTGGGAGCGCTCCGGCGCCCGGATCGCCCGCCGCAACCTGGTGTTCTCCGTGCTCTCCGAGCACATCGGCTTCTCCGTCTGGAGCCTCTGGTCGGTGCTCGTCCTCTTCCTCGGGCCCCAGTACCACATCGACACCGCGGGCAAGTTCACCCTCACCGCCCTCCCCACCGCGCTCGGCGCCACCCTGCGGCTGCCGTACACCTTCGCCGTCGCCCGCTTCGGCGGACGCAACTGGACGGTGATCAGCGCCCTGCTGCTGCTCCTCCCCACCGGGCTCGCGGCCCTCGTGCTGGAACCCGGCGTCTCCTACGGGACCCTGCTGGCCGTCGCCTGCGTGGCCGGCGTCGGCGGCGGCAACTTCGCCTCCTCGATGGCCAACATCAACGCCTTCTACCCGCACCGGCTCAAGGGCTGGGCGCTCGGCATCAACGCGGGCGGCGGCAACCTCGGCGTACCGGCCGTCCAACTCCTCGGGCTGCTGGTCCTGGCCACCGCCGGGGCCGCCCACCCCCGGCTGCTGCCGCTGCTCTACCTGCCGCTGATCGTGCTCGCGGCGGTCGGGGCGTGGTGGCGGATGGACAACCTGGCGACGACCGGCCCCGGCGAGGGGAAGGCGCTGCGCGAGGTGGCCCGCGACCCGTACGGCTGGGCCGTCTCCACGCTGTACATCGGGACGTTCGGCTCCTTCATCGGCTTCGGCTTCGCCTTCGGGCAGGTGCTCCAGGTGCAGTTCCACGAGCGCTTCGACACCCCGGTCAAGGCGGCCGCGCTCACCTTCCTCGGACCGCTCCTCGGCTCGCTGCTGCGACCGGTCGGCGGGCGGCTCGCGGACCGGTACGGCGGGGCGGCGGTCACGCTGTGCACCTTCCTCGGGATGGGGGCCGGGACGGCGGTGGTGCTGGTCGCCTCGCGGGCGGGCTCGTTCCCGCTGTTCCTCGGCGGATTCATCGCCCTGTTCGTGCTCAGCGGCATCGGCAACGGCTCGACCTACAAGATGATCCCGGCGCACTACCAGGCCGTCGCCCGGGCGGCGGTCGCGGCCGGCGCCGAACCGGCGGCCGCCGAGGCCGACTCCCGCCGCCGCTCCGCCGCGCTGATCGGGCTCGCGGGGGCGATCGGGGCCTTCGGCGGGGTGCTGGTGAACCTGGCCTTCCGGCAGTCCTTCCTCGCCAGCCACAACGGGGACGCGGCGTACCTCGGGTTCCTGGGGGCGTACCTGCTCTGCTCGGTGCTGACCTGGGCGGTCTGGCTCCGGCGGCGGTGAGAGCGGCGGTGACGCCCGGGCCGGCGCGGCGGTGAGAGCGACGGTGACACCCGGGCCGGTGCGGCGGTGCGCCGGTGAGAGCGGCGGGCGTCGGGCCGTTGGGCCGTTGGTATGACGGGCGGACGGCCCCGGCGCGCGCCGCTCCGGCCGGACGGTTAGCGTCGGCCGCAACACGTCCTCAGCCCCGGGAGGTTGCAGTGCAACGGTGGATCATCCTGACGGTCGTCACCACGGCCCTCACCGGCCTCGCCGCACCCGCCCGGGCCGCCCAGGAGGTCGCCGACCCGGCGCCCGCCACCACCGTCGTCACCCTCGACAACGCCACCATCGACCCGAAGATCCCCAGCCGCGTCCGGGTCGACGTCAGCTACCTCTGCTCGGTCGCCGACGACGCCCGCTCGCTCACCGTCTCCGTCGAACAGAAGGACCCGGAGGACACCTCCTCCGTCGCCTTCGGCTCCAGCCGCACCGCCGAAGCCGACGTGCTCTGCGACGGCACCCAGCAGCACCGGCGGATCGTCGTCCAGTCCAAGACCATCAACTGGATCCCCGACGCCGACGCCGTCCTCACCGCCATGGTCTCCAACATCGGCGCCACCCCCCAGGCCGCCGCCGACGCCAAGCGCGCCAAGCTCGTCACCGGCCCCGCGAGCTGAACCACGCTTGCCCTACGCGCTTGCCCTACGCTCGTGCCCTGCACTCGGGGAGGGGCGCGAACGGTGACCGACGGCTCGAACACGATCAACAACAGCACCGTGAACGGGAGTTCCGTCCAGGCCGGGTACATCGAGAACCTGTACCTGGACGGACGGCGTCCACCGGCCGGCCCGGACGAGGACGACCCCTGGGTGCGGAACGCCGCCGCGTCACGCGCCTGGCAGCACATCCGGGCCGACCGGGACACCGAGCCGTACCGCGGGGCGGCCCTCGCCGCCGTCCGCGAACTTGCCCGGCTGCGGGACGCGGTGGACCTGGCCGACGACCCCTGGCAGGACCCCGGCATCGCGCTCCGCTTCGCCGACCGGCTCGGCTGGCTCCTCGGCGACCGCCCCCTCGGCCTCTACCCGGCCGAGGCCGCGCTGCTGGCGGTCACCCCCTTCCTCTACCGGGTCCGCACCCTGCGCCTCGCCGCCGACCGCACCGGCGTCCGCCCCACCGACCTGCTGCCCGCACCGGCCCCCGACGCCCACCGGGCGGCCTACGAGCAGTTCACCGAGTCCTACGACCTGCTCACCCACCGCGCCCGCACCCGGCCCACGTCGGCCGCCCCGCTCGGCTGGTGGCTCTACCACCGCTGGCTCGACCAGCACGAGGACCTCGCCGACCCGGACGCCGTCCGCGAACTCCTCGACGCACTGCCGGCCCTCACCGAACTCGGCGAAACCTTCTCACCGAAGCGCGTCAGCGCCCTCCTGCACGGCCTCCGCCGGGGCCCCGACGTCACCAACCACGACTACCTGGCCGGTCTCAGCACCGACGACCACCTCCGAGCCCCCGGCGAACAACAGGTCCGCGAACGGCGGTTGGCCCTCCTCCTCGCCCTCGCCCACGGCACCGCCATCGAAACCACCGCCCTCCCCGACATCGTCGCCGAACACCTCGGCATCCCCCACGAAGTCGACCTCACCGCCCTGCGCCGCACCCTCGACGAGGCCGTCTGGGGCGGCTCCTACGACCTGCCCGTCCTGCGCGCCGAATGCCACCACGAGGCCGTCGTCGAAGGCCTCCGCGAATACACCGCCCGCGCCGACGAACTCCTCCACGCCGTCCGCCGCGAACTCACCGACCACCCCCTCCCCACCCGCCTCACCTCCGACGAAGCCGCCCCCGCCACCGGCGCCTTCACCGGCTGGGCGAGGTTCCGCCTGGACGAACGACGCGTCCGCAGCCTGCTGATGGGCGTCGAGCTCTACCGCGACCGCGACCTGGCCATCCGGGAGCTCTACCAGAACGCCCTCGACGCCTGCCGCTACCGCCGCGCACGCACCGAATACCTGGACCGCACCAACACCGTCGGAGCCACCTTCAGCTACGAAGGCCGCATCGAGTTCCGCCAAGGTGTGGACGAGAACGGCCGCGCCTACCTGGAATGCCGGGACAACGGCGTCGGCATGGGCGAGGCGGAGTTGAGAGGCGTCTTCTCCAACGCCGGCGCCCGCTTCGCCGAGCAGCTGGACTTCAAGCTGGAACGCGCCGAATGGCGAAAGGCCGACCCACCCGTCGAGCTGTACCCCAACAGCCGCTTCGGCATCGGCGTACTCAGCTACTTCATGCTCGCCGACGAGATCCGGGTGACCACCTGCCGGATGGACGCCACCGGCCGGCGGGGCCCGCTGCTCGAAGTCTCCATCTACGGCCCCAGCCACCTCTTCCGCATCGTCGAACGCGAGGACACCTGCCGGAAGCCCGGCACCACCGTGCGCCTGTACCTGCGCGACGACATCGAACCGGCGGAGTCCTGGTCGGCCGTCGGTGTCCTCGAACGCCTCCTGGGCATCGCGGAGTTCCCGACTTCGGCGGTGCACGGCGACCGGGCAGCGCACTGGGATCCCGGGGTCCTCCGCTCGCGGAAGGCTCCGCAGGGCGAGGCCTTCGGGTTTGACGCCGGGGGAGGGACGACATCGTGGCTCGCCGCGCCGAAGGGGGCGCAGGTGACGTGGTGCGAACGCGGTGGCGCGTTGCTGGTGGACGGACTGGTGGTCGAGCCGGAGGTCGTCCGCGGAGTGATCTCGCCCAGCGGGCTGTCCGGCGCGGTGGTGAACCTCTCCGGAAGACTGGCACCGGGGAAGCTGTCGGTGGACCGCCGCCGCGTCATCAGCGATGTGTCGGAGACCGTCCGGGAACTGCTCGAAGAGGCGGTGGGCGAGTTCGTGAGCTGTGAGTCGGCCGTACTCACGATGGACTGGCTCCACCGGGTGACGGACAGGAACTACGATTTCGCCGATCTGGTGGCCGCCGAATGCGCCCGACAGGGCCGACGGTTCGAATTTCGCGAGGTCGAATACGACACCCGCCGCACGGGATTGTTCCTGGCCGATGATCGGATCCTCAAGTCGCTCGAAGCCCCGGATGCCTATGTTCCGGGGCAGGTGGACGGAGACCCGCTCGATCACGTTCTGCTGTGGCGGATCATGGCTCACGGAAGGGAGTCGCTGTTCCCGGAACTGGGCGATCTCTGTCCGGAGCTGCTCGTGTCCGGGAAGGTACGGACCGCGATGCCGTCTGACATCGCGGTCCTGGCGGAGCGTGACCATCGATTCAGCACTCGATCGTGGCGGAGTCGGACACATCTGAGGGGCGAGTGGATCTCCGG
Organism: Kitasatospora xanthocidica; assembly: GCF_014656195.1. Taxonomy (GTDB): domain Bacteria; phylum Actinomycetota; class Actinomycetes; order Streptomycetales; family Streptomycetaceae; genus Kitasatospora; species Kitasatospora xanthocidica. The sequence continues at coordinate 239,147 of NZ_BNBY01000008.1, forward strand.
GCTTTCCCAGGAACTCGGCATCACGCCGGAGAGTGCCCGTGTCCGGGCCACTGCTCTGGGGGTTCCGCCTGGCGGCCGTCGAGGCCACATGGTCGGACAGGAGCATGACCGCTCGCCGGCGGTCGTCAATGACCTGCTGGTCATCGCCGATTTGCGCGGGGTCTCGGCGGCAACGGCGGCAGAGTTCTGGACTGGTCTGGGCCGAGAGGTCGCCCGCGAGGTGGTCGATCTCGCGATCGCCGTCGACACCAACCCCGTCTTTCTCTGGCGCCGGTCCGGCAAGGGAGCCTTGTGGGGTGGGCCGCACCCGGGAGGCGATGTCGCGCCGGGGCATCTGGCCAAGGCCAGTCGCCTGCTCGGGCTTTCGGTCGATCGGGTCTGTGCGGTCATGATGGACCACGGCCTCACGGCGGACTCGACGGGCCTGCCGCCCTTCCCCTCCGAGGAGACCGTGGTGCTGTTGAGCTGCTACCTCAACGGCTCCACCCCGTGGCTGGATCGGTCGGAACCGGTCCCGGCGGAGCATCTGCTGCGCGCGGCGCGAGACCTGGGGGCGACGGTGGAACGAGTGGCACAGGTCCTTCGGACCGCCGGATTCCGTGTGCCGCCCTTCCCGGAAGACGCTCATGTCGCGGACTTGGAGCTGTTCCTGAAGCGACCGTCCCAGTGGCCTGCGACTGACCTGACCTTCGAACAGCTCTTTGACCTGGTGAAGTCGAGGAGATCCACGCTGCGCGAGGTGATCGAGCGCTACCGGGCCTACGGAGTGGAGATTCCGATCCACCTGCCGGAAAGGCTCACTCGACGAGACGAAGAGCTCTTCTCGTCCGGCGGCGCGATGAACTGGGACCGCCTGACGGTGAGCGCGCCCGTGCCCTTCGCCCGGTTGATCGCGGCGGCCCGTATGCTTCGACGGCCCCCCGGGGAGCTGGCGCGCCACTTGAGGACGCGCGGACTCGTACCGTCCAGTGACGACCTTCCGGCCGAACTCACCCTGGACCAGGCGGTCGAGCTCCTGAACCGCAACGGGGTCGCGTCGATCGCACTGAGCTGGATGGAGGAGATCGTCCTGGTCGACCTGCTGAAGCTGTCGCTGAGGACGGGACACTCGATGGCGCAGATCGCCGCGTGGTACCGGGAGTGGGGCATGGACGTGCCCGATGTCGGCGAGGTGATCCGGGCCGCGCTGGCGCGGGTGCCGATGGCGGGCCCCTCGTAGGTGTGAATCCGCCGCTCACCAGGGGTGCTGTGGTGCCGTGCGATGTTCTACAGTGCTGTAGAACTGAACGACCGGCGAACGGGGACGCACCATGCACAAGCCGCTTCGGCTGCCGCAGCAGGATCGGGCCGACTTCGAGACGGAGCTCGGGCGGGCGCTCGGTGCGCCGGAGGTGCGGGCGGCGCTGCGGGAGGGTGGCGGCGAGGCGGGCGGGGTGGAGTGGCTGCGGCGGGCGGCGCGGGAGAACGCGGAGTTCGTGCTGGCCGCGGCGGCGCCGGAGTACGAGCGGTACGCGGCGCTGCGGGCCGACGCGGACGCGGTGGCGCGGCTGCCGGTGGATGTGCCGGCGCGGGAGCGGGCGTCGGGGTGGTGGGGGGTGCTGGGGGTGGTGGTGCCGATCGTCGCCGGGGTGGCGGCGGGAGTCTTCCTGCTGGCGGGCTGGCTGCTGGACCTGGTGGAGGACCTGGACGTGTTGGCGCACGCGCTGCTGAGCGCGGGGTGGGTGGCGGCCGGGGTGGCCGCGGTGAGTCTGCTGGTGGGTGGGGCGGGGTTGCTGGGCGCGGCGGCCCGCTCGTCGGCGGCGGTGGGCGTGGAGGCGGACGGGCCGGGGGAGTTGGCCCGGGCGCGGGCGGCCTGGCGGGCGGCGTTGGCGGAGCGCGGGCTGCTGCCGTACCTGGTGGCGCAGGCGAACGCGGCGGCCGGTCAGCGGGGTTGATCGAGGTTCGGGGTGCGGGCGGCGTCGACGAGGAGCTGGGCAGCGTCGAGGGGGATGGCGAGGCGGCGGGCGATCCAGGGGGCGGGGCGGCCGGCCCGGGCGAGCATCCAGGCGGAGTACAACTGGCCCAGCTGGGGCGCTCCCTGGGCGAGCAGGAGGGGGCGGACGGCTTCCATCGGGAAGCCTTCGAGGGCACGGGCGCTGTACTCCCGGCCGTTGGGGCCGGCGGGTGGCAGGGGGAGCGGGCGGCGGGCGTCGAGCCAGCGGGTGAGGAGGACGGCGCCGACGACGAGGAGGCCGGTGCCGGAGGCGCCGATGAGGATTCCGCCGATGACGGGGCGGTCGTCCTCCTTGGCCATGCCGAGGGCGATCTCCTCCAGGACGAGCAGGCCGAGCACGGTGAGCAGCACCGCCGCTTCGCCGGGGCGAGGACGGGGCCGGGACGTCGACATGCGGAACCTCTTCCTCGGCGGGCTGACCGGGGCGTTCGGGCGGGCGCGGCGATTCACCTCCCGTACAACGGCGGTGGGCGGCGCGGGGCACGCTCGGGCGGGCCTGGTGGTGAAGCGCCGGACTCGCGTTGACGTACCGTCATGGTCCTTGTGTCGTCGGCGGGTTGATCGTAAGGGTGGATGCTTCGGTGGGGCGGGGAGCTCTGCTGCGGGCCTCGGGCCAGGCCAGCCCGGGCCCACCGAGCTCGACGGGCTCGACGGCGATGTCGAAGGAGCGGAGCCCGGCCGCACCGGAGGCGCCCCGAGGCCGGGCGGACGGGTGGCCGGGCGGCCGGGCGGGCGTCAGCGGGCCAGGAGCGGCAGCGGGGCGCCGGTGCGGGCCGGGAGTTCGAGGCGGGTGAGCAGCGCGGAGGGCGAGACCTCGACCACGCGGCAGCCGGCCCGGTGGCGGCAGTGGCGGGCGACGGAGCCGTGGCGCAGCCGGTCGAAGCGGCGGCGGGTGGCGGCGCCGAGGACGAGCAGGTCGTCGGGGCCGCTGACGGCGCCGACGAGGGCGGGTCCGGGGTCGGCGTCGACCACCAGCGGGTGGATGACCAGGCCGGACGGGTAGCCGCCGTAGGCCTGCTCGAAGGCGATGTCGAGCCGGCGTCGGGCGGCGTGCTCCAGTTCGGAGCGCGGGCGCAGTCCGTCGCGCTCGCCGGCGGTCCAGGCGGCCACGGGCACCAGCACCGCCTGGTGCCGGGCCGCCTCGCCGACGGCGTGGTAGAGGGCGGCCAGACTGCTCAGTGATCCGCTCAGGCCGACGATCACTCGGGTGGTCCCGGTCATGGCCGTTCGCCTCCGTCTCTCCGGATCGGCTCCGGTGGGGTGGCCCGCGGGTTGGTCCGTCGGGGTGGCCCGGTGGGGTTCTCCGGTTCGGTACTCCTCGCTTCGGATGACTCCAGTGAACCCCGGAACGACCTGCTCCGTACCGGCGCTGACACCACCATGACGCGGGTCGCACCCATCTTGACGGCCTCCTGACGGGTGGGCCGGCCGGGTGGCCTCAGCCGAGCCCCGGGACGAACTGGATCAGCAGGTCGATGGCCTTGATGCCGAGGAAGGGCAGGATCAGCCCGCCCAGTCCGTAGACCCGCAGGTTGCGGCGGAGCAGGTCGGTGGCGGAGGCGGGCTGGTAGCGGACGCCGCGCAGGGCGAGCGGGATCAGCGCGATGATGATCAGGGCGTTGAAGATGATCGCGGAGGCGATCGCCGAGGTGGGGCTGTGCAGTTCCATGATGTTGAGGTGGTGCAGTCCGGGGTAGGCGCCCGCGAACATCGCGGGGATGATCGCGAAGAACTTGGCGACGTCGTTGGTGATCGAGAAGGTGGTCAACGCTCCCCGGGTGATGAGGAGTTGCTTGCCGACCCGGACGATGTCGATGAGCTTGGCCGGGTTGGAGTCGAGGTCGACCATGTTGCCGGCCTCCTTGGCGGCGGGGGTGCCGGAGTTCATGGCGACGCCGACGTCGGCCTGGGCGAGGGCGGGTGCGTCGTTGGTGCCGTCGCCGGTCATCGCGACCATGTTCCCGGCGGCCTGCTCGCGCCGCAGGTGGGCGAGCTTGTCCTCGGGGGTGGCCTCGGCGAGGAAGTCGTCCACGCCGGCCTCCTCGGCGATGGCCTTGGCGGTGAGCGGGTTGTCGCCGGTGACCATGACCGTGCGGATGCCCATCCGGCGCAGCTCGGCGAAGCGTTCGGCGATGCCCTCCTTCACCACGTCCTTGAGTTCGACCACGCCGAGCGCGCGGGCGCCGTGGCGGTCGTGGACGGCGACCAGCAGCGGGGTGCCGCCGGCCGCGGCGATCCGGTCGACCAGCGGTTCGGCCTCGGCGGGCAGCCGTCCGCCGGATTCGGCCACCCAGCGGGCGACGGCGCTCGCGGCGCCCTTGCGGATCAGACAGCCGGTGCCGTCGGGCCAGTGCAGGTCGACGCCGCTCATCCGGCTGTGCGCGGTGAACGGGACGGGCCGCTGCTCGCCGAGCTCGCCGGGGGAGCGCGGCGGCACCCAGTACTGACGGTTCGTCAGTTCGACGAGTGAGCGGCCCTCCGGCGTCCCGTCCGCGACGGAGGCCAACTGGGCGGCCTCGGCGAGCTGTTCGGTGGTGGCGCCGGGCAGCGGGTGCAGGGCGACGGCCCGACGGTTGCCGTGGGTGATGGTGCCGGTCTTGTCGAGCAGCAGCACGTCGACGTCCCCGGCGGCCTCCACGGCGCGGCCGGAGAGGGCGATCACGTTGCGCTGGACCAGGCGGTCCATGCCGGCGATGCCGATCGCGGAGAGCAGCGCGCCGATCGTGGTCGGGATGAGCGCGACCATCAACGCGACCAGCACGACGGTGGTCTGGGGCGCGCCGGCGTAGATGGCCATCGGCTGGAGGGAGACCACGGACAGCAGGAAGACGATGGTGAGCGAGGCGAGCAGGATGTTGAGCGCGACCTCGTTCGGGGTCTTCTGCCGGTCGGCGCCCTCGACCAGGGTGATCATCCGGTCGATGAAGCTCTGGCCGGGGCGGGAGGTGACGCGGACGACCAGGTGGTCGGAGAGCACCCTGGTGCCGCCGGTGACGGCGGTGCGGTCGCCGCCGGACTCGCGGATGACGGGCGCGGACTCCCCGGTGATGGCGGACTCGTCGACGGAGGCGACGCCTTCGACCACCTCGCCGTCCTGGGGGACGACCTCGCCCGCCGGCACCAGCACGATGTCGTGCAGCAGCAACTGCGCTGCGGGGACGGTCTCGTGGCGGTGGTCGCGGGTACCGACCCGCCAGTGCGGCAGCCGCCGGGCGGTGGTGCCGGCCTGGGCGCGGCGCAGCGAGTCGGCCTGGGCCTTGCCGCGGGCCTCGGCGACGGCCTCGGCCAGGTTGGCGAACAGCACGGTCAGCCAGAGCCAGAAGGAGATCACCCAGGCGAAGACACTCGGATGGACGACCGCGGTGAGGGTGGTGAGCGCCGAGCCGGTCTCGACCACCAGCATCACCGGATTGCGCGCCATGACCCGCGGGTGGAGCTTGCGGACGGCGGCGGGCAGAGCCTCGGCGAGCTGTCGGCGGGTGACGAGCCGGCGGCGCCCCGTCGGGCCGGTGGGCCGGTGGCCGGGGTGGTGCGGCGGCTGCCCGGGTGCGGGGGCCGGGGCCGGGGCCGGGCGGCGGAACAGGTTCTGCTGCCGGCTGGTGGCGGCAGGGCTGGTGGTGTCCGGGGTGGTGAGGGCCGAACGGCGCATCGTCTCGGGGGACCTTCCGGGCCGCCCGGTCGGACGGGGCGGCGGTTCGGGGAGCGACGGGGGACGGCGGACAGCCCACCACCGGTGTCCCGCGCGCCATGCCGTTCTTGACACGGGCTTGGCGGCGGAACGGCCGTCCTTGACACCTCCCTGACACCGCGCCCGGGCCGCCGTCAGGGGGGCGTCAAGGTCGGCGGCGGGGGCGTAGGTCCTGCGTCAAGGGCGGGTGCGGTGGGTGTGCGGAGGGTCTCCACTGGAGGGGGCCGGGCGTACGACGCCAGCTGTGCGGCCGCAAGACGCGAGCCGCCCGGCCGTACGGCCCACCACTCGAAGGGACCCCGCCATGACCACCGCCACCCTCGTCATCGACGTCGACCGGCCGCCGGCGCGCACCGTCCGCCTGGTGCCGGCCACCGGGCGCCGGGACCGGCCCGAGCCGCCGGAACCGGCCCCGGCCGCCGAGGCCGACCGCGCCCGCACCCGCCCGGCGAACTGCCGCTTCGCGATGCACTACGAGGACTGACCGGCCGCCACCCGAACCCACCCGACAGGAGCATCCCCATGACCCAGCTCACCGCCCCACCCGTCACCTCCCCGACGGCCACGCCCGCCGACGCCCCCGCCGACGCCCCCGCCGACGCGCTCGGCGGCCCCTGGCCGGCTTCGGCGCGGCCCGGCCGGGGAGCCGACCTGCTGGTCGGCGGGGTCGGACTGGCCGAGGCCGCCGAGCGGTTCGGCACCCCGCTGTACGTGCTGGACGAGGGCGAGGTGCGGGCCAGGGCCCGGGCGTACCGGCGGGCGCTGCCGCACGCCGAGGTGCTGTACGCGGCCAAGGCCTTCCTGTGCAGTGCGATGGCCGACTGGGTGGAGCAGGAGGGCCTGGGCCTGGACGTGTGCTCCTCGGGCGAGCTGTGGCTGGCGGTCTCGGCGGGCTTCCCGGCGCGGCGGATCCTGCTGCACGGCAACGCCAAGTCCCCGGAGGACCTGCGGCTCGCCCGGCGGCTGAGGGTCGGCCGGATCGTCATCGACGGCCCGGCCGAGATCGCCCGGCTGGCCGCGCTGGTGGCCGCCGACACCCCGCAGCGGGTGCTGGTGCGGGTCGTCCCGGGGATCGCGGCCGGGCACCACGCGGCGGTGCGGACCGGGGTCGGCGGTCAGAAGTTCGGCTTCCCGATCGAGGGCGGGGACGCGGCCGACGCGATCGCCCGGGTGCTCGACCAGCCCGGTCTGGAACTCGCCGGTCTGCACTGCCACCTGGGCTCGCAGATCACCGAGGTGGAGCCGTACCTGCGGGCGGTGGACGCGTTGGTGCGGCTGCTGGCCGAGGTGCGCGAGCGGCACGGCGTGGAACTGCCCGAGCTGGACCTCGGCGGCGGCCACGGCATCCGCTACCTGCCCGGGGACGCGGAGTTGGACCCGGCCGAGTTCGCCGTCCGGGTGACCGACCGGGTGGCGGTGCGCTGCGCGGAGGCCGGACTGGAGGTGCCGCGGCTGCTGGTGGAACCGGGCCGCGCGATCGCCGGGCCGGCCGCGGTGGCGGTGTACCGGGTGCTGTCGGTCAAGCACACCGCCGACGGCCGCTGCTTCGTCGCGGTGGACGGCGGCATGAGCGACAACCCGCGTCCGGCGCTGTACGGATCCCCGTACACGGTACGGCTGGTGGGCCGCCGCTCGGAGGCGGGCGCGGTCCGCGCGGACGTGGTCGGACGGCACTGCGAGGCCGGCGACGTGCTGGTGCGCGACGCCGTGCTGCCCGCCGACGTCCGGCCGGGGGACCTGCTGGCGGTCCCGGCGGCCGGCGCGTACCAGCTGTCGATGGCCTCCGGGTACAACCTGGTCGGCCGTCCGGCGGTGGTGGCGGTGCGCGACGGCCGGGCCCGGCTGCTGATCCGGCGGGAGACGGTCGAGGACTTCCGGCTGCGCGAGGTCGGACGCTGAAGCGGCTCAGCGCTTCAGCGCTTCAGCGCTTCAGCGCCTCACGGCTTCACGGCTTGATGGCGACGCCCGCGTAGAAGGAGACCTGTGCGTCGGTGACGCCGGCGGGGAGCAGCCCGTCGGTGGGGGTTTCGGTGTCGTCGTGGCTCCAGCGGTGGGCGGGGACGATACCGGGGCCGAGGAGATCGAGGCCGTCGAAGAAGGTGGCGAACTCGGCCTTGGGGCGCAGCCGGAGGGAGGTGCCGGCCTGGTTGTAGATCTCCTCCACCCTGGAGGCGCCGGACGGGTCGAGTTCGGCGGTGGCGTGGGAGAGGACCAGCGCGGAGCCGGCCGGCAGGGGAGCCAGGAGGTGCTTGACGATGGCGTGGGCGGCGTCGAGGTCGGGGACGAAGTGGAGCAGGGCCACCATCGAGAGGACCACGGGCTGCGTCAGGTCGAGGGTCTGCGCGACCTGGGGGGTGGCCAGGATCGCGGCCGGGTCGTGGACGTCGCCGTGGACGTAGGCGGTGCGGCCCTGGGGGGTGCTGGTCATCAGCGCGCGGGAGTGGGCCAGGACGACGGGGTCGTTGTCGGCGTAGACCACGCGGGCCCGCGGTTCCACGGCCTGGGCGACCTCGTGGAGGTTCGGAGAGGTGGGGATGCCGGTGCCGATGTCCAGCCACTGGCGCAGGCCGCGTCGGGCCAGGGCCCGGGTGGCGCGGTGCATGAAGGTGCGGTTGGCGTGGACGGCGGTGCGCATGGTGGGGAACACGGTCAGGACGCGTTCGGCGGCCTCCCGGTCGACCGCGAAGTTGTCCTTGCCGCCGAGGAAGTAGTCGTACATCCGGGCGCTGTGCGGTATGTCCTGACGTATGTTCAGTGCGGCCGATTCGGTGGACCCGAACTGGACGGCCGTCACCAAGGTCTCGTCGGTGCTCATTCCGTACTCCCTCATCGGTGATCATGCCAGGGCTCGCCGCATTGTAGCCAGCTGCCGGCCCGGCCGACGTCACCGTCCCGCTGCCACTGTCGTGGGCGGACGGTGAACAGTTCGACCATCCGCTCCTCCACGCGGCGCACCGCCCAGGTGGTTGCTGCGCCCCGCCCGGAAGCGGGGAAAAGCGGGTGAACGGGCGTGGCGCCGTCGGTAGGGTCCCGCCCGTGACGGACTGGCTGGAGATCTACGAGAGCGACTGCGCCCTTCCCCCGGGGCGCCGGCTGGACGACCTGGTCGCGGAGCTGGCGCGGGCCCTGGGGGACCCGGACCCGGAGATCAGGGACGGCTACCCGTACGCGGTGCTGGCGACCTGGATCGAGCGCGGGGTGATCGACCGCGACCGGCGCCTGGCGCTCGGCGACCTGATGGCCGATCGGTTCACCGATCCGCGGACCGAGGCCAGGACCTTCGCCGCGCTCGTCCTGGAGATGATCGTGCGCGGGGGCGACCTCCGGCCCGGCTGGGTCGAGGCCTTCGCCGCCTGGTACCGCTCGGAGACCGACCTGCGGGGCCACGACGCCGCGCTCGGCTGGCTGCACGCCGTGGCGCACGGCGCGGACCTGCTGGGGACGTGTGGCCTGCGGCCCGAGGTCGATGCCGAAGCGCTGCTCGCGCTCGCCGCCGAGCGGCTGCTGGCCCCGACCGACTACCTGTTCGCCGAGCGGGAGGACGACCGGCTCGCCAAGGCCGTCGGTCTCGTCCTCACTCGGGGCGACCTGACGGCGGAGCAGTCGATTGGATGGCTGTCGCCGATCGGATCCGCGCTCGCCCCGCACGAGCGAGGGCCGATGCCGGCCTGGGCCTCCAACACCGTACGCACCCTCCGCGCCCTGTACCTCGCCGCGGACCTCGGCGTCTCTGCGCGGCGCGACGGCCACCGCGCCCCGCTCGCCCACGGCGAAGCGGTCAAGGCTCGGCTGGCCGAGGTGCTGGCCCCGGTGTTCCCGTACTCCTGACCCGTCCGGACGGATCTCCCGAGGATCTTCCGACGCGATATCGGACGAATCGCGGGGTTCGTCATCCGACGGAGCGTCAGGAGGTGGCAGGAAGGCGCCAGAAGACGTCGGGAAGTCGGTGCGAACGCGACCACTTCGTGGGCGATCGCTGTTAGGCTGCGCGCCTGAATCCCAACTCACCGGGATTCCAGCAGATTTGGACGAGGGCGTGAACACCCTCCCGCCGGGCGGGATCGGCTGGGGCGGGCCCGCACCAGCCGACACCCGAGGAGCCAGGTGAAACCCGAAGAGCTGCCCCTGCTGTTCCAGGTGCTGGCCCACGAGTTCACGGACGTGACCGGCATGTCGGTGGCGGCGACCGGCTCGCTGGCCAGGGGCGATCACCGCACCGGGCCCGGCGGCGAGATCGTCTCCAACCTCGACCTGGTCCACGTGGTGGCCGACCGGGCCGACGTGCCGGAGGCCCGCGCGGTGGTCGGCCGGGTGATGCAGCGGATATCCGACGCCTTCCGGATCGAGACGACGTCCACCATCGCCGTGCTCCCGGCGTTCCGGTCCGCCGGGCACGCCCACTACCGGAGGAGCATGCGGCCCGAGTGGTTCTGCGACGGCCTCGGACTCGGGCCGGCGGCCTTCGATCCCCCCGGCCGCGAGGACGGCGGCCCGCTCGCGGCCCTGGCCTGGGCGCTGCAGCCGGTGCCGTACTACCTGGCGAAGGCCACCGCACTGGACCCGCCGACCAACCTGGCCAAGGCCCGGAGGCACGCGCGGCGGCTGGCCGACCGCTTCGGCCTGACGGAGGTGCGGGACGGCCTGGACGACCTCCCGCGCGCCCTGCGCGAGGTGATCGCCGGACACGGTCTGACCCCGCTCGACTCCACCGCCCGATACCTGGACACCCCGACCCACCCGGCCATCGCGCAGCTCGTGCGGGACGCGGTGTTCGTCGAGGCCATGGGCCTGGTGTCCGCGGATTCGATGATCGTCATGCTGCCCTCCGTACGGCAGCCCGCACGCTCACGGCCCTCCGCCGCACTGTCCGCCGTATCGCTGTCCGCCGTCCCGAACTGACCGGCACCTCCCCGAACCCACCGACTGGAGAGCGCCGCATGTCCACCCGGCAGCACGTGGAGATCCTGCCCCCGCACCCGCTGCGGGCCGGCTACGACCGGGCCCTGGAACGCGGGTCGATCGCCGACCGCTTCCAACGGCGCCTGGAGCCCGCCAACTTCAACCCCGGCTACCTCGGCGATCTGACGGCGCGGGTCGAACGGGCGCTGCGCCTGGACCCGTCGGACGAGACCATGCGCTGGCGCCTGGCGTTCCTCCTACTCCAGAACAACGCCACCGCGGCGGCCGTCGAGCGGGCCGGGGAGCTGCTGGCCGGTGCCACCCTCCCGCAGGCCGGGCGGCTGGCCCGGCTGGTGGCCGGGATCCGGGGCCGGGCCGACCGGCCGCGGACCGGCCGTCGGGTCAGACGGGTCAACTGGTCGATCAACAACCGCTGTCCGATGTCCTGCCAGGGCTGCTACAACCCGTTCGCCGCGGAGCAGATCGACCTCGCCCAGGCCGAGCTGATCGTCGGGAAGCTGGCCGCGCACGGGACCAGCGACCTGGTGCTGGCCGGTGGGGACCCGCTGCTGTGGCCGCCGGTCTTCGACGTGGTCGACCGGGCCGTCGCCGCCGGGCTCAAGGTGGGCCTGGACACCACCGGTTACACGCTCACCGCGGCGAAGCTCGCCCGTCTGCGCGGGCTGTCCTCGCTGCGGCTGCCGCTGGACGCCGTCACCCGGGACGTGCAGCGGGCCTTCCGCCGCAGCCCGGACCACCGGCTGCTGGACGCCCTGCTGGAGTCCCTCGCCCTGTGCGACGCCGAGGGCTTCGACCGGGTGCGGGTGCACACCGTGGCGAGCGCCGCGAACCTGCGTCAACTGCCGGAGCTCGCCGAGGAGGTGCTGTCCCACCCCTCGGTGGCCCAGTGGGTGATCTTCCAGTGGTGGGGCCGCCGGGCGTCGCCGGAGACGGTCCGCCGGCTCGGGGTGGAGGTGGAGGCCGTCCGCGAGGTGGTGGCCGGGATCCGGCGCGACCACCCGGACCGGGAGATCCACCTCGCGGAGAGCGGCGAGCGGGAGCTGCTGAACTGGATGATCCAGTCGAGCGGACAGGTCGTCACCTTCGGCTCGGGCGCGGAGGAGGAGTTCATCCTGGGCAACCTGCTGACCGACGAGGTCGAGGAGATCCTGACCCATCCGATCCTGGACTTCGAGGCGATGGCCCGCGGGATCCCGGTCACCCCGGGAACCGTGTTCGGCCCGCCGGACGGCGCACCCGACGGCGCACCGGACGTCCCGCACGGCTGATAACGGAACGGTTGCGGAGCCCGTCCTTCCCCCGCTCGGGTCTTGACGGCACGGGGAGGGCGGGCGTTTGCTGTGTCCCGCTCGTTGGAACCTGTTCGGTTCTGGTTTGTTTTGTGTATTTGAACGTTCAAAACACCCGGACGGGCACCCATCCCCCACCCCCTTCAGCCTCCACCCTCCAGCGCCGCCCCACCGAGAGGAATGCAATGTCACACCTTTCCCGACGCGATCTGCTCCGCACCTCCGGAGCGGGCTTGCTGGCCCTCACCGCCGGCGGCGCCCTCGCGGCCTGCGGCGGCGGCTCCGGTTCGGGCGGTGCCGGCGGCGACGCCGAGAGCGGCACCGTCACCGTCTGGTCCTGGGCCACCGCCGCCGAGGCCCTGCGCGGCGTCGTCCCGGCCTTCGAGAAGGACAACCCCGGGATCAAGGTCGACGTCCAGGACATCGGCGAACCCGCCATCTGGGACAAGATCACCGTCGGCATGGCGGCCGGCGGCCAGGGCCTCGGCGACGTGCTGCACATCGGCTGCGACTACCTGCCCGGCTACCTGGAGAAGTTCCCCGGCGGCCTCGCCAACCTCTCCGAGTTCGGCGCCGACGCCCACAAGGACGCGTTCGCCAAGGGCCTGTGGCCGGTCGTCACCGGCAAGGACGGCCACGCCTACGCGCTGCCCTGGGAGGTCAACCCGCTCGGCTTCTTCTACCGCAAGGACTACTTCGACAAGGCGGGCGTCGACCCCGAGTCCCTCGCCACCTGGGACGACCTGATCGCCGTCGCCGACCGCTTCAAGGCCGCCAACCCCGGCATCGCCATGGTCGGCCTCAACAAGGCCGCCAACCCCAGCCCCGACCTGGACTTCCTCCAGGGCCTGATGCAGCTCCAGGGGGCCTTCTACTTCGACCTCCAGGGGAGGATCACCGTCGGTTCGGAGGCGGCCGTGCGCGCCCTGACGATCATCAAGCGGCTGGAGGAGGCCGGGATGATCGCCGACACCCCCGGCGTCCAGAGCTGGCCGCCCGTGATGAAGGCCGGCAAGCTCGCGGTGGCCGCCATGCCCGCCTGGGTCGCGCACTACCTGGAGAAGAAGTTCACCGACCAGAGCGGCGACTGGCGCCTCACCAAGCCGCCGGCGGTCACCCCCGGCGGCAAGCGCACCGCGCTGGTCAACTCCACCCACCTGGCCGTCGCCGCCTCCAGCCCGCGCCGCCGGGCCGCCTGGAAGTTCGTCGAGTACGCGCTCACCCGCACCGCCGCGGTCAACTCCATGTTCAACGCCGGCGGCGTCTTCCCCGCCCTCACCGCGGCCTACGCCGACCCGCTGTACTCCGCCCCGAGCGCCTTCTACGGCGGCCAGCCGGTGCTCAAGACCTTCGCCGACCTCGCCACCGACGGCGGCGATCCCACCAACTACTCCGGCGACTACGCGCGCGCCCTCAAGCTCGTCAGCGACGCCCAGACCAAGGTCCTGCTCAAGGGCGCCGACCCGGCGGCCGTCCTCCAGGACGCCGCCAAGCAGCTCGCCCAGCAGACCGGACGCACGATCGCATGACCGCCGCCGTCCCGTCCGTCACCCTCGCCAAGGACGCCGCGCGGGCCCACCGCAACGCCCGCCGGCGCCGCACCGCCGTGCCCTACCTGCTGCTCGCCCCCGCCCTGCTGACCTTCGGCGTGTTCAAGGCCTACCCGGTCGTCGACTCGCTGCTGCTGTCCTTCACCACCGGCTCCGGCTCCGCCAGCCACGCCGCCGGACTCGCCAACTACCGCCGCCTGCTGGACGATCCGCTGTTCTGGACGGCCCTGCGCAACACGGGCGAGATCCTGGTCCTCCAGGTGCCGCTGATGCTCGGCCTGGCCCTGCTGACGGCCGTCGGCATCAACTCGGCGCTGGTGCGCTGGCGTACGGTCTGGCGGCTCGGCGTCTTCATGCCCTCGGTCACCGGCCTGGTCGCCACCGGCGTGATGTTCGCCTACCTGCTCAAGGCCGACGACGGCGCGGTCAACTGGCTGCTGAACGCCGTCGGCCTGCCCGCCGTCGACTGGCTCGGCCAGCCCTTCTGGGCCCGGATGGCCGTCGTCCTGGTGCTCACCTGGCACTACACCGGCTACAACGCCGTCATCTACCTCGCCGGACTCCAGTCCATCCCACGGGAGTTGTACGAGGCCGCGATGGTCGACGGCGCCGGTCCGGTCCGCCGGTTCACCGCGATCACCGTCCCCGGCCTGCGCCCGGTGCTGCTCTTCACGATCGTGCTGTCCACCATCGGCACGCTCCAGCTCTTCGACGAGCCGTACGTGCTGACCGGCGGCGGGCCCGACAACGCCACCCTGACCGTCTCCATGTACCTGTACCAGAACGGCTTCCGGTTCTTCGACTTCGGCTACGCCTCCGCCATCGCCTACGCGCTCACCCTGCTCGTGTCGGTGCTCGGCGCGGCCCAGATGCGCCTGATGGGAGAGCGCGACACATGAATCCGACGAAGCTGCGCGGCTGGCCGCTGACCTTCCTCCTGGCCGGCGTCACCGGGCTGTCGATCGCCCCCTTCTACTGGCTGGTGGTCTCCTCCACCCGCAAGGACACCGAGGTCTTCGACTGGCCGCCCAAGCTGCTGCCCGGCGGGAGCCTCGGCGAGAACCTGAGCCACCTGGAGCAGAAGATCGGCCTGCTCAGGGTGGTCGGCAACTCCCTGCTGGTGGCGGGCGTCCAGACGCTGGGCGCCCTGGTCGTGGCGCTGCTCGCGGGCTACGCCTTCGCCAAGTTCCGCTTCCGCGGCCGCACCCTGCTGTTCGCGCTGCTGCTCTCCACCCTGGTGGTGCCCGAACAGGTCATGCTGGTGCCGCTGTTCAAGATGATGATGAACCTCGGCCTGCTCGACACCTACCAGGCGCTGATCCTGCCCGGGCTCTGCGTGCCCTTCGCCATCTTCCTGATGCGGCAGTCGCTGAGCAGTCTGCCGGACGAACTCCTGGACGCCGCCCGGGTCGACGGCGCGGGCGAACTCCGGGTGCTGTTCAGCGTGGTGGTGCCGGTCATGCGGCCGGTGCTGGCCGCCCTGTCGATCTTCCTCTTCCTGGGCTCCTGGAACCAGTTCGTCTGGCCGCTGATCGCCCTGCGCAGCCCCGAGATGCACACCCTGCCGGTCGCGCTGGCGACCCTGCACGGCAACAAGGCCAACACCGACTACGGCGCCATCCTCTCCGGCACCGCGCTGTCCACCCTGCCGATGATGGTCCTCTTCCTGGTCCTCCAGCGGCAGTTCATCTCCGGCCTGCTGGCCGGCGCCACGAAAGGCTGAGCATGACCGAGAGCGTGACCGAGAGCACGGCCGAGGGCGCGACCCCGAGCACGGCCGAAAGCACCGAGGCGAGCACGACGCCGAGCACGGCCGAGGTCTGGGAGCCGCACGCCCCCGCCGTCGCCGGAGGCCTGCGCCCGCTCCACGCCCCAGGGCTGGACCTGCGGGTGAGCGGCGCCGCCACCGCCCGGGAGACCGCCGACGGGGTGGTGGAGGTGACCGCCGAGGGCAGCGGCGACGTCCGGATCGAGTGGCGGGTGCCCTGCGTCGACGCCACCGCGTTCTGGACGCCCGAGCCGCGCGGCACCGGCCGGCTGCCCGCCGCCTGGAGCGCCCCGCGCCGGACCGGCCTCGCCGACGGCGCGCCGATCGCCGCGCTGGTCGGCACCGGCGACGTGGCGCTCTGCGCCTTCGCCGCCGGGCGCCCGGACGTCCTGACCGGGGCCGGCGTGGTCGAGGAGACCGGCGAGTTCCGGTTCTGGGCCCAGGCCGCCGACCGGCTGACCGTGCGGATCGACACCTCGCGCCGGCACTACGCCCGCTGCCTGGCCGACCTCGCCGCCTGGTGGGGCGCCGACCACGCGGCCGACATCCCCGACGCCGCCCGCCAACCCGCCTACTCCACCTGGTACTCGATGCACCAGGACGTCTCGCCGAAGGGCGTCGAGACCCAGGCCGCGCTCGGCAAGGAACTCGGCCTGGACGTGATCATCGTGGACGACGGCTGGATGACCGCCGACCGCACCCGCGGCTACGCCCACTGCGGCGACTGGGAGCCGGTCTCCCTGCCCGACACCGCCGCCCACGTCCGGCGCGTCCACGAGCTCGGCGTCCGCTACCTGCTCTGGTACGCACTGCCGTTCATCGGCAAGGACAGCGCCGCCTACCAGCGGATCGGCCGGTACGCGCTCGCCGAGGTCCCCCGGATGGGCGCGGTCGTCGCGGACCCGCGCCACCCCGAGGTCCGGGCCTTCCTCACCGACCGGCTCGCCCGCGCCGTCGAGGAGTGGGGCATGGACGGACTCAAGGTCGACTTCGTCGACTGGTTCGCCCGCGCCGCCCAGGGCGGCGACGCCCCGGCGGCCGGCCCCGGGGCGGACTGCGACAGCGTCGACGAGGGCGTGCGACGGCTGCTCGCCGCCATCCGCGACCGGATCACCGCCGCGAACCCGGAGGCGATGATCGAGCACCGCCAGCCGTACGTGAGCCCCGGCCTGTGGCCGTACGCCACCATGATCCGCGCCACCGACTGCCCGCTCAGCCCGCAGGAGAACCGGCAGCGGACCGTCGACGTGCGGCTCGCCGCCGGGCCCGTCCCGGTCCACGCCGACATGCTGATGTGGCACCCGGCCGAGCCGCCGGAGCAGATCGCCTGCCACCTGATCAACGTGCTGTTCTCGGTCCCGCAGGTCTCCGTCGACCTCGCCGCGCAGAGCGACGGGCAGCGCGAGGCGCTCGCCTTCTGGCTCGGCGTCTTCCGCGAACACACCGAGACCCTCCAGCTCGGCGAACTGCTGCCGGCCCGCCCGGACCTCGGCTACCCGATGGTCACCGCGCGCGGCGCCGACACCGTCGCGGTGGCACGCTACGCCGCCCTTCCCGTGGACGCCGCCGGCGAGGACTGGCGCACCCTGCTGGTCGCCAACGCCGACGCCGACCCGGACGTGCGGCTCACCGGCGGCAGCGGGCGGGCCGCGGTGACGGTGCGGGACGCCCGGGGGCGTATCGTCCGGCAGGGCGAGGTCGAGCTGGCCGCCGCGGACCCGATCCCGGTACCGCGCGGCGGACTGCTCACCCTGCGCCGCCCCTGACCAGGCCTGGAGGAGACCGGATGCCCGAGGGACCGCCGCGACCGCGCCGCGGCGCCAGCACGATCGAGGAGGTCGCCCGGGCGGCCGGGGTCTCCCGGCAGACCGTCTCCAACGCGCTCAACGCCCCGCACCGGGTCCGGCCGGAGACCCTGGAACGCGTCACCACCGCGATCCGCGAACTCGGCTACCAGCCCGACCAGTCCGCCCGCTCGCTGCGCAGCGGCGCCCGGCGCACCCTCGGCTACCTCGCCCCGGTGGACGACCCGCTCGACCCCAACCCGCTGATGGCCGGCTTCCTGGAGGCCCTGGTCGACGCGGCGGGCGCCGAAGGCCGACGGGTCCTGCTGTTCCGGCCCGCCCCGCCGACGGCGGACCCGACGGCCGCGATCGACGAACTGGTGGCGGCCCGCCAGGTGGACGGGCTGGTGCTGGCCGACGTACTGGCCGAGGACGCCCGGATCGCGCACGTCGCCCGGCTCGGCGTCCCCTTCGTCAGCTTCGGGCGCACCGGCCCGGGGGAGCCGCAGCACTGGGTGGACATCGCCAACGACGCGGCGATGGCCGAGGTGGTGCGGCACCTCGCGGCCCAGGGCCACCGCCGGATCGGCTACCTCGGCGCCGCCGAGGAGCTGCCCTGGATGGCGGCGCGGCGGGCGGGCTTCCTCGCCGAGGCCCACCGGCTGGGGCTCACCGCGGTGGCGCTGCCCGGGGCGGAGGCGACCGCCCCTTCGGCGGTCGCCGCGGTCCGGGCGCTGCTGCGCGGGCCCGACCGGCCGACCGCCGTCGCCGCGGGCAGCGACCTGCTGGCGCTGGACGTGTACGAGGCGGTCCGGGCGGAGGGGCTGGCGGTCGGGCCCGGCGGGGTGGCCGTCACCGGCTTCCACGACACGCCGCTCTGCCGCCACCTGCACCCCGGGCTGACCTCCGTCCGGCTGCCGCTGCGGGCGATCGCCGCCGCGCTGGTCGGTCGGCTGCTGGGCCGGCTGCGCGGTGAGGCGGAGCCGGCGGCGGGGCTGGAGCTGCCCACCGAGCTGGTGGTGCGGGGGAGCAGCGGGTAGCCGGAAGCGGGCCGCGGGCTGTCGGCCAGTCGGGTCGTCGGTCAGTCGGCGCCCGGTGCGACGATCAGCTCGCCGACCAGGCGGGCGGCCGCGGCCCGCTGTTCGGCGGGCAGGGCGTCGTCGGTGACGAGGACGTCCAGCTGGTCCAGAGCGGCGAAGGAGGCCAGGCCGACGGCGTTCCACTTGGTGTGGTCGGCCACCACGACCACCCGGCGGGCCGAGTGCAGAAAGGCCCGGTTGGTCTCCGCCTCGGCCAGGTTGGGGGTGGTCAGCCCGGCCTCGGGGGAGAGGCCGTGGCAGCCCAGGACCAGCAGGTTGACGTGCAGCGAGCGGATCGCCTGGTCGGCCACCGGCCCGACCAGCGCGTCCGAGGGTGTGCGGACGCCGCCGGTGCGGATCACCGTCGCGGTGGCGGGGCCGCCGTCCTCGTCGGGCTGTTCGAGGAGGTCGGCGATCCGCAGCGAGTTGGTGACCACGGTGAGGCCCTCGACCGCGCGCAGGTGCCGGGCGACCGCGAAGGTGGTCGTCCCGCCGGCCAGCGCGACGGCCGAGCCGGGCGGTACCAGTGCGGCGGCCGCGCGGGCGATCGCCTCCTTGGCGGGCAGCTCCCAGTGCGCCTTGGTCTCGAACCCGGGCTCGCCGGTGGCCGGCGCCTCGATCCGCACCGCGCCGCCGTGCACCTTGTGCACCAGGCCGCGGCGGGCCAGCGCGTCCAGGTCGCGGCGGACCGTCATGTCGGACACCCCGAGCTCCCGGACCAGCTCGGTGACCCGGACCCCGCCGCGCGCACGGACCTGCTCCAGGATCAGCACACGGCGCTGCCCGGCGAGCGGTTGGGCGCTGTCAGCCATCGGGAGGCCTCCTTCCCCTACGTCTGAGGCATGGCATTGGTGGATAATGTTTGAGATTGTAGCTTTCTGTTGATTCCAATGGCTCCACTCGGAGGAAGAAGGCCATGCCCGGGACGACCCTGACCCAGCCCACGACCAGGACCGTGACCGGACTCGCGGACGGCCGGCAGCTGATCTACTACGACCGCGGGGCCGCCGCCCCCCGGAACGCCGTCGACGAACGCCCGCTGGATCCGCAGGCCCCCGGCTCCCAGGTCCGGCTCGACCCGGCCACCGGCGACTGGGTCACCATCGCCGCGCACCGCCAGGCCCGCACCTACCAGCCGCCCGCCGAGGAGTGCCCGCTCTGCCCGTCCCGGGACGGCCGGCTCAGCGAGATCCCGGCCGAGGACTACCAGGTGGCCGTCTTCGAGAACCGCTTCCCCTCGCTCGCCGGCCCGCCCGCCGACCCCGCCGGGGAGGCCGACGGCCTGTGGACCGCGGGCCCCGGCGCCGGCCGCTGCGAAGTGGTCTGCTTCACCGCCGACCACGACGCCTCCTTCGCCGACCTCACCCCCGAGCGGGCCCGGCTGGTCCTGGACGCCTGGACCGACCGCACCGCCGAACTCTCCGCCCTGCCGGGGATCGAACAGGTCTACTGCTTCGAGAACCGGGGCGCCGAGATCGGCGTCACCCTCGCCCACCCGCACGGCCAGATCTACGCCTTCCCGTTCACCACCCCCCGCACCGCCCGGATCGCCGCCCGCGCGGCCCGGCACCGCGCCGCCACCGGCGGCAACCTCTTCGAGGACCTCCTCGCCGCCGAACGCGCCCACGGCGAGCGCGTCGTGCTGACCGGCGAGCACTGGACGGCCTTCGTGCCCTTCGCCGCCCGCTGGCCCTACGAGGTGCACCTGTACCCGAACCGCAGGGTGCCCGACCTGACCGCCCTGGACGAGTCGCAGCGCGCCGAATTCCCGCTCCTCTACCTGGAGTTGCTCCGCCGCTTCGACCGCCTCTTCGGCACCGGCCGCACCCCGTACATCTCCGCCTGGCACCAGGCGCCCACCGGGCAGCGCGACGAACTCGCCCTGCACCTGGAGCTGTTCACCATCCGGCGCGCCGCCGACAAGCTCAAGTACCTGGCCGGCGTGGAATCCGGCATGGACGCCTTCGTCAACGACGTCACCCCCGAGGACGCGGCCCGCCGGCTGCGGGAGGTCGCGTCGTGAGCCCCGCGCACCCCGTGAACACTGTGAACCCCGAGAACACTGTGAGCCCCGTGAGCCCCGTGAACCCCGTGAACCCCGTGAACGCCCCCACCTTCGCCGAGCTCTACGGACGCCCCGCCGAAGGCGAGTGGGCCGCCCCCGGGCGGGTGAACCTGATCGGCGAACACACCGACTACAACCTCGGCTTCGTGCTGCCGATCGCCCTCCCGCAGACCGTCCGCGCCCAGGCCGCCCGCCGGGACGACGGACTGCTGCGGCTCTGGTCCGCCCAGGGCCGGGAACTCGTCGAACTCCGGCTCGCCGACCTCGCCCCGGGCGCGGTACCCGGCTGGGCCGGCTACCCGGCCGGCGTGGTGTGGGCGCTGCGTGACGCCGGACACGAGGTCGGCGGCGCCGACATCCGGCTGGACAGCGACGTCCCGAGCGGCGCCGGCCTCTCCTCCTCCGCGGCCCTCGAATGCGCCGTCGCCGCCGCCTACGACGGCCTGTACGGGCTGGGCCGCTCCGCATCCGAACTCGCCCAGCTCGCCCAGCGGGCCGAGAACGCCTTCGTCGGCGTGCCCTGCGGGATCATGGACCAGATGGCCTCGATGTGCTGCCGCCCCGGCGCCGCCCTGTTCCTGGACACCCGCGACCTGTCGGCACGCCAGGTCCCCGTCGACCTCGCGGGCGCGGGCCTCGCCCTGCTCGTCCTGGACACCCGGGTCAAGCACGACCTCGGCGACGGCGCGTACGCCGCCCTGCGGGCCGGCTGCGAGAAGGCCGCCGGCCTGCTCGGACTGCCCGCGCTGCGCTCCCTGGAACCCGCCGGACTCGCCGACGCGCTCACCCGCCTCCCCGAGGAACTGCGCCCCCTGGTACGCCACGTGGTCATCGAGAACGCGCGCGTGGAGGCCGCCGTCGCCCACCTGGACGCCGGCGACCTCCCGGCACTGGGCCCGGTCCTGACCGCCGGCCACGCCTCGCTGCGCGACGACTTCCGGGTCTCCTGCCCGGAGACCGACCTCGCCGTCGAAGCAGCGGTGGCCGCCGGTGCCCACGGCGCCCGGATGACCGGCGGCGGGTTCGGCGGCTCCGTCATCGCCCTGGTCGACACCGGCCGGGCCGACCACGTCGCCGCCGAGGTCACCGCCGCCTTCCGCACCGCCGGCTACGCCGAGCCGCGCACCCTCACCGCCACCCCCGCCGAGGGGGCTCGGCGGATCCGCTGATCAGGCCCGGTGGGCCGCCGGGCGCTCCGGGGAGGCCTCCGCGAGCGCCCGGGCCACGGCCTCGGCGCCGGCGCGCAGCCCGTACACCGGGGTGGACGGCTGCTGGCGCCAGGAGTCGTCGATGCCGCCCGCGTCCACCGAGTCGAAGCCCAGCTCGTCGACCAGCGCCCGGACGACCCGCTTGGCCGCCTCGTCGTCGCCCGCGACCGGCACGGCGATCCGCTCCGGGTCGCCCGCCGGGAGCGGACGGTCCAGCAGGTCCTGCGCGTAGGTGCCGTTGAACACCTTCACCACCGGGTGGCCGAGGTGCCGCTCCGTCCACCGGCTCTCGGTGAGCCCGTCGTCCTCGATCGCGTCGATCCGGCCGTCGCGCTCCTTCGGGTAGTAGTTGCCGGTGTCGATCACGGCCACGCCCTCGGCGGCCCCGTCGAACAGCCCGGCGGGCAGGTCCGGGACGTTCTTCAGCGGCACGGTCACGACCACGACCTCGGCGCCCCGCGCCGCCTCGGCGACCGTCACCGCCGTCGCGCCGGTCTCCTCGACCAGGGCCTTCAGCGTCTCCGGGCCGCGCGAGTTGGCGACCGAGACGTCGTGCCCGAGCGCGGTCAGCCGCCGGGTCAGGTTTCCGCCGATGTTGCCCGCGCCGATGATGCCGATCTTCATAGGAAGCCCCTCGTGTGCGAGTTCCGTACCGGGTCGTCAGGCTCGTACGGCCCGTCCGGCCGCGGTAGCCCGTCGTCCTGTCCCAACCGCGCCGCGACCGCCGCGATTCCCCGCGCCAGGGTGGTTCTCCGGGACCCGGGGTCGGGGCGGGTCTGGTACCGGGTCAGCGGCCGCCGTGAGGGTGGGGGCCATGAACACCGACCGCACCCCCGCCGCCGACCGCACCGTCCTCGTCACCGGCGGCACCAGCGGCATGGGCCTCGCCACCGCCCGCCGCCTGCTCGCCGACGGCTCCCGGGTCGTCGTCACCGGCCGCGACGACGCCCGGCTCGACCGCGCCGCCCGGCTGCTCGACGCCGGCGACCGGCTGCTCGCCGTCCGCGCCGACGCCGCCGTCCCGGCCGACCTGGCCCGCCTCGCCGACACCGTCCGGGAGCGGTACGGCAAGCTCGACGGCGTCTTCGCCAACGCGGGCGTGGCCGGCTTCCGGCCGCTGGAGGAGGTCACCGAGGACGAGTTCGACCGGATCACCGGCACCAACCTCAAGGGCGTCCTCTTCACCGTCCGGCACGCCCTGCCCCTGCTGGACGCGGCCGGCGGCGGCTCGGTCGTCCTCAACGCCTCCTGGACCCAGCACCGCGGCCTGCCCGGCGCCGCCGTCTACGCCGCCACCAAGGCGGGCGTCCGCAGCCTCGCCCGCACCCTCGGCAGCGAGCTCGCCGGGCGCCGGATCCGGGTCAACTCGGTCAGCCCCGGCTACATCGTCACCGAGATGTTCCACCGGGCCGTCCCGGACCCGGCCGACCACGAGCCGATCCGCGGCCACGTCCCGCTCGGCCGCCTCGGCACGGCGGAGGACGTCGCCGAGACCGTGGCCTTCCTGCTCTCCGACCGGTCCTCGTACATCACCGCCCAGGACATCGTGATCGACGGCGGCCTCGTCCCCGCCTTCCCCTCCCTCACGGGCTGATCCACCCGCCGCCCCGTGCGTCCCCGTGCCTGGTCCTGACAGGGCCAGGCACGGGGACGCCCCGCCGGGCGAGAATCCTTCCGTGAACCCGACCAGCGCCCTGAGCGAATTCCTCCGCACCCGCCGCGCCCGGCTGCGCCCCGAGGACGTCGACCTCCCCGACTACGGCGGCCGCCGCCGGGTCGCCGGGCTGCGCCGCGAGGAGCTCGCCCACCTGGCGGGC
Organism: Kitasatospora xanthocidica; assembly: GCF_014656195.1. Classification (GTDB taxonomy): domain Bacteria; phylum Actinomycetota; class Actinomycetes; order Streptomycetales; family Streptomycetaceae; genus Kitasatospora; species Kitasatospora xanthocidica. The sequence goes on from NZ_BNBY01000008.1 coordinate 262,308, forward strand.
GTCAGCGTCGACTACTACACCCGCCTCGAACAGGGCCGGGTCGGCAACCCCTCGCAGACCGTGCTCGACGCCGTCGCCCGCGCCCTGCGGCTGGCCCCCGACGAGTCCGGCCACCTCCACCGGCTGGCCCGGCCCGCGCCCCGCCCGCGCCGCCGCCCCGCCGTCCGCCAGCAGCCCCGCCCCTCCCTGCTGCGGCTGCTGGAGCAACTCCACGACACCCCGGCCCTGGTGATGGGCCACCGGATGGACATCCTGGCCTGGAACCGGGCCGCCACCGCCCTGTTCGGCGACTACGGCGCCCTGCCGGCCGAGGAACGCAACATCGCCCGCATCACCTTCCTCGACCCCTCCTCCCGCGAGCTCTACGCCGACTGGGCGAGCTGCGCCCGGGAGAACGCCGCCTTCCTCCACCTGGAGGCCGGCCGCCGCCCCGACGACCCGCTGCTCGCCGAACTCGTCGGCCAACTCTGCCTCCGCAGCGAGGAGTTCCACCACTTCTGGGCCGAACACCCGGTCGCCGACAAGACCTCCGGCCGCAAGGTCTTCCGCCACCCCGTCGCCGGCACCCTGGACCTCGCCTACGACACCCTCCGCCCCGCCGACGACCCCGGCCAGGCCCTGGTCACCTACACCCCCGACCCGGGCACCCCGTCCGACGACGCCCTCCGCCTGCTGCTCTCCTGGGCCGCCTCGCGCTGAGCCCCGCGTTCCCCGGCGCCGGGCCGGTCGGGTGACGGACGGCCCCCGCCGCGGGAGCCGCCCGGTCCGTCACTCGAAGCGCGCGGGGTCTCCGGCCCCCCGTCGGACGACCTCCGGGCTGCCGCTGGAGAAGTCGATGACCGTCGTCGGCTCGGTGCCGCAGTCGCCCGAGTCGACCACCGCGTCGAGCACGTGGTCGAGGCGCTCCTTGATCTCCCAGCCCTGGGTCATCGGTTCGTCGTCGCCGGGCAGGACCAGGGTGCTGGAGAGCAGCGGCTCACCGAGTTCGGCGAGCAGCGCCCGGGTCACGGCGTGGTCGGGGATCCGGACGCCCACCGTCTTCTTCTTGGGGTGCATCAGCCGGCGCGGAACCTCCTTGGTGGCGGGGAGGATGAAGGTGTAGCTGCCGGGGGTCGCGGCCTTGACGGCGCGGAACACGTTGTTGTCGAGCTGGACGAACTGCCCCAGCTGCGCGAAGTCCTCGCACATCAGGGTGAAGTGGTGGCGCTCGTCGAGGCGCCGGATCGTCCGGATCCGTTCGAGGCCGTCACGGTTGTCCAGCCGGCAGCCCAGGGCGAAACAGGAGTCGGTCGGGTACGCGATCAGGGCTCCGGAGCGGAGGCTGTCGGCCACCGTGCCGATGGTGCGCGGCTGGGGGGACTCGGGGTGAACGTCGAAGTACTTCGCCATTGGCCGACCCTACGGGATTCCCGGGGCTCATCGGCGCAGCCGCGTCGTCCCGCGTTCCGGCGTTCCCGCGTTCCGGCGTTCCCGCGTTCCCGCGTTCCCGCGTTCCCGCGTTCCCGCGTTCCCGCGTTCCCGCGTTCCGAGGTTCCCCCGTTCCGGCGTTCCCGCGTTCCCGCGTTCCCGCGTTCCGAGGTTCCCCCGTTCCGGCGTTCCCGCGTTCTGGCGGGCCGCCGGGCCGCGGCGTACGGTCGGTCGGCATGGGCTTCGATCAGGCTGTGGCGAACCGGATCTTCCTCCCCGGGACGTACGCCGAGGGCGTGCCGTACGACCTGTTCCGTGAGCTGCGGGCCGAGGCGCCGGTCTGCTGGGTGGAGGAGCCGGCGGTGGGGGAGTGGCCGGCCGGGCCCGGGTACTGGGCGGTGCTGCGGCACGCGGACGTGAAGCACGTGCTGCGCAGCCCGGAGGACTTCTCCTCGCACCTCGGCGCGACCCAGATCAGGGACCCGGACACGCCCGCCGACCTGGCCTTCGCCCGCACGATGATGCTCAACCAGGACCCGCCCGACCACTCCCGGCTGCGCCGGGCCGTCGCCGCGGCCTTCACCCCGCGGGCGCTGCACGAGCTGACCGTGGCCGTGGAGCGCCGCGCGGCCGAACTCGTCGACGCGATCCGCCCGTTGGGCGAGGCCGACTTCGTGCCGGTCGCCGCCGAGCTGCCGGTGTGGACACTGGCCCTGATCCTGGGCGTGCCGGAGCAGGACCGGCAGCTCCTGGTCGACTGGTCGAACCGGGTGATCGGCTACCAGGACCCCGACCACGCCCGGTCCAGTACCGCCGACCCCTCCCGGCTCACCGACCTGGGCCGCGCCGCGCTCGCCCACCGCCCCGCCGTCCGGACCGCTGTCCGCACCGCCCCCGGCGGACGCCCGGTCAACCCGCGCTCCCGCGCGGCCCTCGCCGACATGTTCGCGTACGCCCACGGGCTCGCCGAGCAGCCGCCGCCGGGCAGCATCGTCGCCCGGATGCGGGACGCCGGGCTGGGCCCCGCCGAGTTCGAGACGATGTTCTTCCTGTTCGGGGTCGCCGGCAACGAGACCCTGCGCAACGGCCTGCCCGGCGGGCTGTACTCCCTGCTCACCCACCCCGAGCAGTACGGCCGGCTGGCCCGCGAGCCCGGGCTGACCGCTCCGGCGGTCGAGGAGCTGCTGCGGTTCTGGCCGCCGGTCGTGGAGTTCCGCCGCACCGCCACCAGGGACGTGGTGCTGGCCGGGCGGCCGATTCGCCGGGGCGACAAGGTGGTGGTCTACCATGCCTCCGCAAACCGGGACGAATCGGTCTTCCCTGACCCGGACCGCCTGGACCTCACCCGCTCGCCGAACGACCACGTCAGCTTCGGCTTCGGCCCGCACTTCTGCGTCGGGGCACGGCTCGCCAGGATCCAGACGGCGGCCCTGATCCGCCGGGTCGTCGCCGGACTGCCCGGCCTGGAGCTCGCCTCCGACGCGCCGCCGAGGCGGCTGGTCTCCAACTTCCAGAACGGTCTCAAGTCACTGCCGGTCCGCTGGAGGCAGCGGTGAGGAACCCGGGGCGCGGAACCGCCGGCGCGGAACCGGCGGTGCGGGGACGGAGGCGTGGGGCGGTCAGCCCGCGCAGTCGGGGCAGAGCCCGCGGTAGGTGACCTCGGCCTGCGAGACGGTGAAGCCGAAGCGCTGCTCCGCCGGGAGGTCGGCGAGCGGGTTGCCGAGCGGGTGGACGTCGCGGATGGCGCCGCAGCCGGTGCAGATCAGGTGCTGGTGCGGACGGTGGGCGTTGGGGTCGTAGCGCTTGGCGCGCCCGTCGGTGGCGACCTCGATGACCTCGCCGAGCGTGACCAGCTCGCCGAGGGTGTTGTAGACCGTCGCCCGGGAGATCTCCGGCAGGCGCTCGGCCGCCCGGGCGTGCACCTCGTCCGCGGTCAGGTGCACGTGCTCGCCGTCCAGGACCTCGGCCACGACACGCCGCTGGGAGGTCAGGCGCCAGCCGCGCCCGCGCAGCCGCTCCAGCAGGTCACTCATATCGGTTCACCTATTCAGGTCAAGGGGAGGACCGGAGTTTACCAATGCACATCCTGCGCCCTCCGGTTCCCGATGGGATATGGGCTTGGTGCCTTTCTTGACTTGGATTCCGTCCATCGTAGGATCGGCTCCGCGCTAGCCTGGTGAGCAGCAGCACGTGGCTCCCGTTGCTGTGGTGCGCAGCAGCAACACGTGGCACGCGGCTCCGAACGGCACCGACCGGTGCCGTAGGCAGCCAGAGAAGACACCGTGATCCGCCTTGTGAGGGAAGGATTCCCATGTCTGACATCCACGATGCAACCGGCGTAGAGGCGAGTGCGGAGGGCTGCCCGGTGAATCACGGGCGCGCGCCGCACCCGACCCAGGGCGGTGGCAACCGCCAGTGGTGGCCGGAACGGCTCAATTTGAAGATCCTTGCCAAGAACCCCGCCGTCGCCAACCCGCTCGGCGGGGAGTTCGACTACGCGGCGGCCTTCGCCACCCTGGACCTCCCGGCCGTCAAGCGGGACATCCAGGAGATCCTCACCACCTCCCAGGACTGGTGGCCGGCCGACTACGGCAACTACGGTCCGTTCATGATCCGCATGGCCTGGCACAGCGCCGGCACCTACCGGATCAGTGACGGCCGCGGCGGCGCCGGCGGCGGCCAGCAGCGCTTCGCCCCGCTGAACAGCTGGCCCGACAACGCCAGCCTGGACAAGGCCCGCCGCCTGCTCTGGCTGGTGAAGAAGAAGTACGGCCGCAGCCTGTCCTGGGCCGACCTGATCGTCCTGACCGGCAACGTCGCGCTGGAGGGCATGGGCTTCCGGACCTTCGGCTTCGGCGGCGGCCGCGTCGACGAGTGGGAGCCGGACGAGGACGTCTACTGGGGCCCGGAGACCACCTGGCTGGGCGACGAGCGCTACACCGGCGACCGCGAGCTGGAGAGCCCGCTCGCCGCCGTCCAGATGGGCCTGATCTACGTCAACCCCGAGGGCCCCAACGGCAACCCGGACCCGATCGCCGCCGCCCGCGACATCCGCGAGACCTTCTACCGGATGGCGATGAACGACGAGGAGACCGTCGCGCTGATCGCCGGCGGCCACACCTTCGGCAAGACCCACGGCGCCGGCCCGGCCGACAACGTCGGCCCGGACCCGGAGGCCGCCCCGATCGAGCAGCAGGGCCTCGGCTGGAAGAGCAGCTTCGGCACCGGCGTCGGCGCCGACGCGATCACCAGCGGCCTGGAGGGCGCCTGGACCGCCACCCCGATCACCTGGGACAACAGCTTCTTCGAGACGCTGTTCGGCTACGAGTGGGAGCTCACCAAGAGCCCGGCCGGCGCCCACCAGTGGAAGCCCAAGGACGGCGCCGGCGAGGGCACCGTCCCGGACGCCCACGACCCGAGCAAGCGGCACGTCCCGATCATGCTCACCACCGACCTGTCGCTGCGCTTCGACCCGGTCTACGAGCCGATCTCCCGGCGCTTCCTGGAGAACCCGGACGCGTTCGCCGACGCCTTCGCCCGCGCCTGGTACAAGCTCACCCACCGCGACATGGGCCCGGTCGTCCGCTACCTCGGCCCGGAGGTCCCGAGCGAGAAGCTGCTCTGGCAGGACCCGCTGCCGGAGGTCTCGTACCAGTCGGTCGAGGCGGCCGACGTGGCCGACCTCAAGCGCCGGATCGGCGCCACCGGCCTCTCGGTGGCCGAGCTGGTCTCCACCGCCTGGGCGGCGGCCTCCTCCTTCCGCTCCAGCGACAAGCGCGGCGGCGCCAACGGCGCCCGCATCCGGCTGCAGCCGCAGATCGGCTGGGAGGTCAACGAGCCCGACCGGCTGGCCTCCGTGCTGCGCACCCTGGAGGGCGTGCAGCAGGAGTTCAACGCGCAGGCCGGCGGCGGAAAGCAGGTCTCGCTGGCCGACCTGGTGGTGCTGGCCGGCGGCGTCGGCGTCGAGCAGGCCGCCAAGGCGGCCGGCCTCGCCGTCGAGGTGCCGTTCGCGCCGGGCCGGGTGGACGCCCCGCAGGAGCTGACCGACACCGAGTCCTTCGCCGCGCTGGAGCCCAAGGCGGACGGCTTCCGCAACTGGGTCGGCAAGGGCAACCGGCTCCCGGCCGAGTACCTGCTGCTCGACAAGGCCAACCTGCTCGGCCTGAGCGCCCCCGAGCTGACCGTGCTGGTCGGCGGCCTGCGCGTGCTGGGCGCCAACCACGGCGGGTCCGCGCACGGCGTGCTCACCGCCACCCCGGGCGTGCTGACGAACGACTTCTTCGTCAACCTGCTGGACCTGGACACCCGTTGGACGGCCACCTCGGAGGACTCGCACACCTTCGAGGCCCACGACGCCTCCGGCAAGGTCACCTGGACCGGCACCCGGGCCGACCTGGTCTTCGGCTCCAACGCCGAACTGCGCGCCGTCGCCGAGGTGTACGCGAGCGACGACGCCAAGGAGAAGTTCGTGACGGACTTCGTCGCGGCCTGGACCAAGGTCATGAACGCGGACCGCTTCGACCTGGTCTGATCGAGGCCGTCCCGAGCCGGTGACGGCGGGAGCCCGGGAGTCGTCAACCCCCGGGCTCCCGCCCGTCGTTACGGCGTTACGGCTCCTGCGCCGCGGACCCCACGCTGACCAGCCCGGTCTCGTACGCCGCGACCACCACCTGGGCCCGGTCCCGCAGCCCCAGCTTGCCGAGGATCCGGGCGACGTGCGTCTTCACCGTCGCCTCGGACAGCCGCAGCCGGGCGGCGAGTTCGGCGTTGCTGAGGCCGCGGCCGAGCAGCGCCATCACCTCCAGTTCGCGCGGGGTGAGCGTGCCCAGCTCCCGGTGCGGGGCGGCGGTCGGGGCGTCCGGGCGGGCGAAGCGCTCGACCAGGCGGCGGGTGATGGCGGGGGCGAGCAGCGCGTCCCCGGTGCGGACCAGCCGGACGGCGGCGGCCAGGTGCTCCGGGGTGACGTCCTTGAGCAGGAACCCGCTCGCCCCGGCGGCCATCGCGGCGTAGACGTAGTGGTCGAGGTCGAAGGTGGTCAGCATGATGATCCGCGGCGGCTGCCCGGAGGGGTCGGCGAGGATCCGGCGGGTGGCCTCCAGCCCGTCCAGGCCGGGCATCCGGATGTCCATCAGGACGACGTCCGGCCCGGTCCGGCGGACGGCGGAGACGGCCCGCTCGCCGTCCTCCGCCTCGGCGACCACCTCGATCCCCTCCGACTCCAGGATCAGCCGGAACCCGCTGCGGACGAGGGCCTGGTCGTCGGCGACCACCACCCGGATCGGCTGTCCACTCGTCGGCTGTCCACTCATCGGTGGTTCAGTCGTCGGCTGTTCACTCATCGGCTCTCCAACGGGATCAGGGCGGTGACGCGGTAGCCGCCGCGCGGCCGGGGGCCGGACCGCAGGGTGCCGCCGTAGACGGCGAGGCGTTCGCGGAGGCCGAGCAGGCCGCGGCCGTTGCCGGTGGCGGCGGCGCCGGTGGGGCGGCCGCCGGTGTCGGTGACGTCCACCGTCAGGCGGTCGGGGGCGTACTCGACGGTCACCGTGGCGTCGGCGCCGCCCGCGTGCTTGACGGTGTTGGTGAGGGCCTCCTGGACGACCCGGTAGGCGGCCAGTTCGACCCCGGGCGGCACCGGCCGGCGCTCGCCCCGGACCGCCAGCTCCACCGGCAGCCCGGCCCGGCGGACGCCCTCGACCAGCGCGTCCAGCCGGCCGAGGCCCGGCTGCGGGCTCAGGTCGGCCCCGGCGGCCGGGTCGAAGCCGGGCGCCGGATCGGCGGGTTCCGAGTCGATGGTCAACAGGCCCATGACGTGGCGAAGTTCGGTCATCGCCGCGCGCCCGCCGGACTCCACCGCGGCCATCGCCTCGCGGGCCTTGTCCGGGGCGGTGTCCAGGATCTTGCGGGCGGCACCGGCCTGGATCGTCATCATGCTCACGTTGTGGGTCACCACATCGTGCAACTCCCGTGCGATCCGCGCCCGTTCGAGCTCCACCGCGCGGCGCAGGGCGGCCAGCTGCTCGCGCTCCAGGGCGGTCAGCCGCTCCCGCCCCTCGTCCACCCGGCGGCGCCACATCCGCAGTTCGTAGGCGACCGCGAACACCGGCACCAGGACCAGGACGGCGATCACCCCGTTGGGGAAGTGCGGCAGCTTGGCGTCGGTGAAGAGCACCACCAGCGCGGCCGTCGCGACCGGCAGGCTGAGCAGGACGGTCCTCGGGCGGCGCCCGTACGCGGCCGCGCTGTACGCGGCGACGATCACCGCCGTGCCCGCCGAGTACGCGATGTCCTGCGACTGGTGGCGGACCAGCAGCGCGGCCGGCAGCACCGCCCACAGCACCGCCAGCGGGTGGCGGCGGCGCAGCACCAGGGGCAGCGGCACGAGCGGGACCAGCAGCAACAGCCAGGTCAGGGTCGTTTCGCGCGGGTTGTCCGCGATGGTGGCGTAGCGCCCGCTGGTGACGGAGAGGAAGAGGGCCAGGGCCACGTCGAAGGCCAGGCCGCGCCGGGTCGGCCGGGGCGGCGGCGTGGCGCCCGGGCCATCGGCCGGGTCGTCGGCCGGGCGGAGGGCCGCGCGCAGCCGTCGCACCGTCGGATGGTTGATCACCGGGCCATTGTGGTGGTCGGGCGGCCCCGGGGACAGCCCCGCGGACGGCGGTAGCCGGTACATCCGGCGACTACCTCGCAAGGATGACGCCGCGCCGGATCCGCCGGACGCGGTACGGAAGTTGCCGCGGGCGACGGACGCGGCGGCGCCCCGCCCCTCCGTACCGTCGTGCCGTCCACCGGAAGGAACGGGTGAGGAGCGGGGATGAGCAGCGTACGAGGAGTGCCGGGGTCGGGGTCCAGGCCGGGGCCGGGGTCGAGCGGCGATCCGGTGATCGAGCTGAGCGGGGTGAGCCGCCACTACGAGGGCGCGCGGGCGGCGCTGGACGGGGTGACGCTGAGCGTACGGGCGGGGGAGTCGGTGGCCGTGCTCGGCCCGTCCGGGAGCGGCAAGTCCACGCTGCTGAACCTGGTGGCCGGGCTGGACCGGCCGAGCGCCGGGACGGTCACCGTGGCCGGGGTCCGGGTGGACCGGCTGGGGGAGGCGGCCTCGGCCCGCTACCGGCGCGGCACGATCGGCATGGTGTTCCAGTTCTTCAACCTGCTGGACGACCTCACCGTCGCCGACAACGTGGTGCTGGCCGGGGAGCTGGCCGGGGTCCCGCGCGGCGAGGCCCGGCGCCGGGCCGGGGATCTGCTGGAGTCGCTCGGCATCGACCGGCACGCCCGCGCCCACCCGGGCCGGCTCTCCGGCGGTGAGCGCCAACGCGTCGCGGTGGCCCGGGCGTTGATGAACCGGCCGACGGTGTTGCTGGCCGACGAGCCGACCGGTGCGCTGGACTCGGCCTCGGGCGAGGACGTCAAGGAGCTCTTCCGGGAGCTGCACGAGGACGGCCAGACCGTCCTGATCGTCACCCACGACCTGGCGCTGGCCGAGGACTGCGCGACCCGCACGGTCCGGATGCGCGACGGCCGGATCGAGGCGGACTCGGCGGCAGCCCCGGCGGTGACGGCATGAGCGCGCTCGGCAGGGTCGTGCGCGCCGGCGTCCGGCGGCGCCGGACGCAGTCGGTCGCGGTCGGGCTGGCCACCCTGGTGGCCACCACCTGCTCAGTCCTCGGCGGCTCGCTGCTGGTCGCCTCCCAGGCGCCCTTCGACCGGGCCTTCGACGCCCGGCACGGCGCCCACCTCACCGCGCGCTTCGACGGTACCCGGACGGACGCCGACCGGCTCGCCGCCACCGCGCACGCCGCCGGGGTGACGGCCGCCGCCGGGCCGTTCCGCACCGTCACGGTCGACCCCGAGCCGGGCCCGGACTCCGGCGTCCCGGCCGGGGTGACCATGGCCCCGATGACCGTCACCGGCCGTGCCGCCCCGGCCGCCGGGGACATCGACGACGTCGAGCTTCTGCAGGGAAGTTGGCCGACCCGGCCGGGCGAGGTGGTGATCGACTCCGGGTACCGGGACCAGGAGCTGGAGACCGGTGCCACCCTGCGCCTGCCCGGTCTGCCGGGGGCACCGACGCTGCGGATCGTCGGCCGGGCCCGGTCCGTCAGCCGTACCTCCGACGCCTGGGTGACGCCCGACGGCATCACCGCGCTCACGGCGTCGGGCAGCACCCCCGGCTACGAGATGCTCTACCGCTTCGCGCAGGCCGGCACCGCCGACGCGATGGCCGTCGACCGGGCCGCCGTCACCGCCGCCGCCCCCGCCGGCTCGCTGACCGGCGCGCAGTCCTGGCTCACCGCCAAGCAGGGCTCCGACCGCAACACCGCGCTGTTCCTGCCGTTCATGGTCGCCTTCGGGCTGCTCGGCCTGGCGATGTCGGTCCTGGTGGCGGGGAATGTGGTGGCCGGCGCGGTCGGCACCGCGACCCGACGGATCGGCGTGCTCAAGGCCCTCGGCTGCACCCCCGCCCAGGTGGTGCGGGCGTACGTCGCCCAGGCGCTGGTCCCGGCCGGCGCCGGCACCCTGCTCGGGGTGGTCGCCGGCAACCTGCTGACCGTCCCGGTGCTCGCCACCACCGGGCAGCTGTACGGCACCGACACCTCCGGCATCGCCCCCTGGGTGGACCTCGCGGTGGCGGGCGGCACCCTCGCCGCCGTCGCCCTGGTCGCCTGGGCGGCCGCCGCCCGGGCCGGACGGCTGCGCACGGTGGACGCGCTGGCCGTCGGCCGTACGGCGGGCGGCACCCGGCGGGACGCGGTCGCCCGGCGCGCCGCCGCACTGGCCGCCCGGCTGCCGCTGCCCCGGCCGCTGAGCCTCGGCCTGGCCCAGCCCTTCGCCCGCCCGGCCCGGGCCGCCGGCATGCTCGCGGCGGTGCTGTTCGGCACGGCGGCGGCGGCCTTCGCGACGGGCATGGGCGGCACGATGACCTGGGTGCAGGAGGCGAAGAACCACGACGTCTCGGACGTCTTCGTGCACCCCCAGCGGCCCGGCGTCTCGCCCGCGCTCTGGTCGGCCCCTGTGGCCCGGCCGGAAGCGGCCGACCCGGCCGCCGTCACCGCCGCCCTGACCGCCCAGCCCGGCACCGCCGCCTACTACGGCACCGGCGTCGAGGACGTCACCGTGCCCGGCGTCGCCGGGAACACCACGGTGACCGCCTTCACCGGCGACAGCGGCCGGGCCGGCTACCGGATGGTGTCCGGCCGCTGGTACCGGGGCCCGGGCGAGGCCGTCGCCCCCGCCACCTTCCTCACGGAGGCCTCGGCGAGGATCGGCGACCAGGTCACCTTCACGGACCACGGCCGCCCGGTCACCGTCCGGATCGTCGGCGAGGTCTTCGACCCGCACGTCCAGACCAACGAGCTCTTCACCGACGCCGCCACCTTCCCGGCCGGAACGGCCCCGAAGCCGGACGTCTGGTTCGTCACGCTCAAGGACGGCACCGACCGCGCCGCCTACGCGACCGCCCTCGGCCGCGCGCTCGCCCCGGTGCACATGAGCGCCGAGGCCGGCGGACCGTCCGGCTCCAGCGACATGATCCTCGCGATGAGGTCCCTCACCGCGACGCTGACCGCGCTGCTGGTCGCCGTCGCCGGGCTCGGGGTGTTCAACACCGTCGTCCTGGAGATCCGGGAACGGCGGCGGGACACCGGCGTCAACAAGGCGATCGGCATGACCCCGCCGCAGACCGTGGGCACGGTGCTCGCCTCGGTGCTCCTGGTCGGCGCCGTCGGCGGCGCGGCCGGCCTGCCCGTCGGCCTGCTGCTGCATCGGGTCACCGTGCCCGCGATGGGCCACTCCGCCGGGCTGAACTTCCCGGCCGCGGCACTGGACGTCCTCGGCACCCCGCAGCTGGTGGTGCTCGGCCTGGGCGGCGTACTGATCGCCCTGCTCGGGGCGCTGGTGCCGGCCGTACGGGCGGCGCGGGCGCGGACGGTGGACGCCCTGCGGGCGGAGTGACGGCGGGGGCGGGAGGCTCAGGCGCCGTCCGGGGCCCGGTCGTTCCCCTCCTGCCGCTCCGCCGCCTTCTCGGCCGCCCGCTGCTCCTCGGCCTTCTTCTCCGCGGCCCGGACCTGCTCGGTGAAGGTGTGCGCGTCGATCCGCTCGACGGTGGCACCGTGCCGGGCGGCCAGCTCGTCGGCCGGGCCGGGGGAGGCCTCCCGCAGCTCCAGGACGATCAGCACGCCGCCGTCCGGCACCCGGGTGGAGAGCACGATCAGGGCGGCGCCGGCCTCGGTCGCGTACCGCTCCTCCGCGGCGTTGCCCAGGGCCGCGCCCGCCGCGAAGCCCAGCAGCACGCCGATCGGCCCGCCGAGCAGCCCGACCACCCCGCCGAGCAGCCCCGACCCGACGGTGGCCACGCCCGCACCCCGGGTGAAGGTGTCCCTGACCTCCAGCACCCCCTCGGTGCTGCGCTCCAGCGCGGCCGCGACCCGCAGACCCGGCAGGTGCTGCGCCTCGTCGAAGGCGGGGCGCCAGCCGGCGGCGTCGGGGAAGGTCAGCAGGACGGCGTTGTGCTGCTCGCTCATCGCACTCCGATCGGGCCGGGACCGGCGGTGGCCGGGCTTCCATCGTGACCCTCGGTACAGGCCGGTGCCACAGGAACGGCGCACTCGAACCCCGGCCGGGTGGCGTCTGGCCGGGGTTCAGCCCTCGGGCCGGTTGAAGAGCGGCCCCAGGTCCGGCGGGAGGTGCTCGACCACCAGGGCGACGGCCTCCTCGGGGCTGGTCGGGCTGCCGAGCACGTCGAGGCTGAACGGGCGGCGGACGCGGTAGATCCCGTTCCCCATCGGGTCGGTGAACGGGATGCCCTCATGGGTCCACGGCCAGTGCGTCGACAGGCTGAAGCACAGGGTGTAGTGGCTGGTCCAGAGGTAGAGCCGGCGCAGCCTCGGCTCGGCGTACGCGGCCCGGAGCAGGCGCAGCTGGTCGTCGATCGCGCTGCCGGGACCGCGCCCGTTCGCCAGCTTGCGCCACTCCGAAGCCCGGATCTTGTTCTGCCAGTTGGCCTCCGCAGCGGCCTCCGGCCCGATCGCGCGGGCGGCGGCGACGTCCAGCATGACGGGCTTGGGCGGAAGGTCCTTCAGATCGTCGGATCGCATGCCTGAGAGTCTGCCCTGGCCCCTCCCGGAATCGAACACCAGCAGCTCCGATGATCGGCCGCCACTGACCGGGGCCAGCCCGCCGACCCGCTGGCCCCGGTCGGCGGGTCGGGTGTCAGTGCGTGGCGCGTGCCGCGGCGCGCAGTCGGCGCCAGGTGCGGCCGACGGATCCCAGCCCGGGGCGCCCGGTGCCGGGCCCGCCGGTCTCCCAGGCCCGGGCCGTCTCGGCGAAGCTCTCCGGCCGGGTCGGCGTCGCGGGCGGCAGCGACGCGGCCCGGGCGGCGAGCAGCAGGTCTTCCGGTCCGATCGTGTCGAGCCGCTCCCGGGCCTGGCCGAGCAGTGTGCCGCAGGCGTCGGCGATCGCGGCCTGGCCTAGTGGGCGTGCCGGGAGGGCCGACCCTTCGGCCAGTTGTTGCGCGAGGGCCGTCCGCAGGTCCTGCAGGGAGAGGTCGCGGATGGTGAGCGACAGGTGGGCGGACAGTCCGGCGGCGCCCACCGCCCGGTGCGCGAAGCCGCGCGGCACGTAGAGCAGGTCGCCGGGTTCGAGGACGCGGTGGAGGCGTTGCCGGGAGCGTTCGTCGTCCGGGAGTTCTCCCAGGGACCAGTCCGCCGCGGCCGGCGCGTCGTGGACGTACCAGGTCTTGCGTCCGGCCGCCTGGAGGACGAACACGTCGGCGTCGTCGCGGTGCACCGCGAGGCCCTGGCCGCCGGCCGGGGTGAGGAAGAAGAACGCCTCCACGCGCCGGCCGAGTTCCTCGGACAGCCGGGCCACCAGCTCGCCCGTCGGGCGGTGCCACTGGTCGACGCACCGCAGCAGCAGCGTCGCCCCGGCGCGCAACCGCTCGATGACCTTCGCGCGGTCGGCGAAGCCCTCGTGCGTCACGCCGTTGACCACGCGTGAGGTGGTGTAGGCCTCGGTCGGGACGGTCACCTTGTCGGAGCGGACCATCTCCAGGTAGGGGGTGCGCAGCAACCCTCCGTCGAAGGCGGCGTCCAGCACGTCGAGGTCGAACGGCGGGGCGAGGGCCTCCGGGGTGAAGACCGCGGGCTCGCGCTGCCACTGGCGGCCGGTGAAGGTCTCGATGTCGCCGACCCAGTCGGCCAGCGTGGGCGATTCCATGATGTGTCCCGTGGTGTCAGGGTGTTCGGTGCTCGCGGCCGGCGGTCTCCGCCCGCTGCCGCCGGGTCATCTCCCTGCCGCCTCGAACCGTGTCGCCGCCTCGAATCGTACGGAGAGCAGGGAGCGCAGGGGGACGGGTGCGTCGTGGCGCGGGCCGCGGATGACGAGGCCGCTGTCGAAGGCGACGGTCAGCAGCCGCTCGGCCAGGGGGACGACCAGGTGCTTGGCCCAGCAGCGCGCGCCGTCGAAGCCGAAGGGCATGAACGCGGGCGTCTTCTCCGGGTCCGCGACCCCGGCCCACCGCTCGGGCCGGAACTCCAGCGGGTCGGACCAGTGGTCCGGGTCGCGGTGCATCAGGAGCGGGAAGAGCGCCACGTTGTCCGTGGGGCGGATCTCGGGGTGCAGCCCGGTGTACGCCTCCCCGCCCGTGCGCCACAGCATCCACGCGGGCGGCAGCAGGCGCAGGGTCTCCCACAAAACAGCGGTGAGGTCGGCGGGGGCGGTCTCCCGGCCTCCGTGCTGCCGCAGCAGCCACAGGGCGTTGCCGGCCAGTGCGGCCACGCCGTCGCAGAGGGTGGCGGTCGCCCGCCGGTACATCGCGACGGCCTGCTTGCGGTCCAGGGGGTCGGAGGCGCCGCGGATCAGCTCGGCCAGTGCGGTCGACCCGGCCCCGTTCCCATCCCCACCCCCGGGGCCCGGCCAGACGGTGACGGCCCGGTCGACGATCCGGGAGAGGGCGTCGGAGCGCGTGATGCCGCGTTTCGACAGCAGGGAGACCGGCAGGGGGTCGGAGGAGAAGAGCCAGCGGCGCAGGTAGGAGGTGGGCGCGTAGGGCCAGGCGCCGGACAGCCCGCGGGCCGGGGGCGGCGGCGTCCGGATGCCCGCCATGACGTCCTGCCCGAGCGCCCGGATCGTCCGGGTCGCGCTGTCGTGCGGGATGTCGGCTCCCGCGGCGGGCTTGTAGACCGAGCGCTCCGTGGACAGCACGGGGCGCGCCGCGACGATTTCGGCGGTCAGCCGGTGGTCGGAGACGCCGACCGTGGTGGCGTCGATCCGGAATACCTTTTCGGTCCGCTCCAGCAGGTCCCGGATCCTCGGGGCATAGACGAGGGAATGGCCGAGCACGGCGGCCGGCGCCATTTCTTCCACGAGAATCCCGCCTTTATCGGAATGGCGATGACATGCGTAGTGCGCCGCATCGCCGGGCGGAGGGGGCGGCTCGGCCGCGCCGCGCCCCCGCCCGGCGACGGTGCGTCAGATGACGTGCAGGACCCACGCGTGGGCGGCGAGGTCCTCGTCCTTCTTGAACTTCTTGACGATCGCCTTGAACATCTTCATGGCTGTCCCCATTTCCGTGGTTTCGGGCGCGACACGGCAGTCGCACCTCGATCGTGAGGCGAATTCGGAATTCCGCTGGCGGACTCCGGACCCGCTTCATCCGTCCCTGGACCATAACCGACCGTTCGACGATTTGACACCCCTCGGACAGCCGTTGATCGCATCTCTTCGCAATATTGACGGCCGATATTTGGGGGAATTGTTATAACCCCGCCCCGGCACGTCCGTGGATGGGGGAACATGGCGGTATGGAGCTGAGGATCGAGGCCACCGACCTGCCCGGCCGTGAGTGCGGCGCCACACCGGGCGACCCGGAGTACCGGGACGTCCACGTCGCCGTCCAGCGCCGGGGGAAGCCGGGCGAGCTGCTGGACCCGCAACCCGGGGACGCGGCGCGGGCGGGCTGGTCGCTGGAGTGCGCGACGAAGCCGCTGCCGGACGGCGGGGTGGACATCACCGGGCGGTACGTCCAGGGCGGCCCGGGCGGGCGGTTCGTCTACCTGAACTGGGTGGCGAGGGACGGGGGCGACTGGACGATGTTCCGCCGGGCGAAGCTGCTGCTGGAGGAGATCGACCGGGACACCGCCCGGGAGGCCGCCCGTACCGGCCTCCTGGTCGCCCGACTCGGCCTGACCGACGTCAAGGGGCACCCGCTGTGCGCCGCCGTCCGCCCCCCGCTGGTCACCTGGTCGCCGGCGTAGGCGGGTGTGGCGTAGGTGGGGAAAACGGGAAGGGCCCCGCGTCGCCGCGGGGCCCTCCGGTACCGGTCGTGCGGGGGCGGTCAGTTGTACGTCGTGGTGACGGTGACGCCGCTGAAGGCCTGCTGGCCGTAGAGGCTGAAGTAGACCCAGCCGGACGGCGGGTTGGCGATGGTGAGGGTCTCGCCGTTGCCGCCGGCGGTGGACTTGGCCCGGTAGGAGCCGGTGGTGGCCCACGCGCCGCCGTTGTAGTAGAGGTCGGCGTTGCCGGTGCCGCCGCTGGTGGTGACGGTCAGCTGCTGCACGCCGGCCGGGAGGTACAGGAAGCTGTAGCTGTAGTTCCCGGTGGTGGCGGCCACGTTGTCGCGGCGGCAGTTCTTGTCGTACTGCCGGGCGTCGGCGGCGGTGCACAGCGGCGCCTGGGAGGTGGGCAGCGAGCCGCAGTTGTCGGCGGCGCAGGCCTTGAGCCAGGTGGCGAAGTCGGCGTCGTAGCGGGTGCCGATGGTGGTCTTGAGGATGGTGCGGGCGCCGTTCCAGTCGCCCACGCGGTACTTGGCGAGCAGGGCGTCGACGTCCTGCGGGTGCGACTGGAGCATGTAACGGACGGCCAGGTAGCCCCAGTTGTAGATCCGGGTGGAGTCCGCGTTGTCGTAGGTGCTGTCGAAGAGGGTGCTCAGCGTGTAGGTGCCCTTGCCGGCCTGGGTGACCGCGTCGTCGTAGTGGACGCCCCGGTAGCTGTAGGAGACGTACTCGGCGAGGCCCTCGACCCACCAGATGGTCGGGGTGGTCATGCCGGCGTCGAAGTCGCCGTAGAAGTCGTAGCGGCCGTCGAGGTAGTGGGTGTACTCGTGGTTGAGGTTCCAGATCTGGAACTGGGGGCGCAGCCAGGAGGCCTCGTGGGCGATGAAGCGGGCCTGGTTGCCGGCCGCGTTGGGCTTGCCCTCCTCGTACATGCCGCCGTTGTCCACGGCGATGTGGTACATCTCCCAGGCGTACAGGCTGTAGTTGTAGTAGTCGTCGAAGGCGACGACCTCCAGGCTGGTGTTGTTGTCGTCGGCGACCGGGCCGCCGTCCTTGACCAGCTTGTGGAAGAACGCGTCCTGGTTGACCAGGCTGGTGCAGGTGTCGGCGAGCTGCTGCGCGGTCATGTCCTGGGCGCGGATGCGCAGGTTGGCGTTGCAGGTGTGGTCGACGGTGAGCACGAGCGGGACGAGCCGGGTGGGCACGTCACAGGTGCCGTAGTACGAGCAGTTGCCGGCGTCCTTGTTCTCCGCGAACCAGAGCAGGTTCATGGTGAGCGGCCCGGTGTTGCCGACCAGCGGGTAGCGGTTGATCAGGTCCTTGAGGATCGGACGGCCCTGGGCGCGCAGCGCGGTGTTGGCGACCAGGTTGCCGAGCTCCATGCCGATGCCGGTCACCATGTCCGAGCCGTTGAGCTGGGAGCTGTTGCGGGTGACGAAGGACTGCACGGTGGTGGCGAAGGACGGGTCGGCCTGGAGCGCGGCGGTGAAGGCCGGCAGGTCGAAGCCGCGCTCGATGACGGTCTTGGTGTTGGCGACGGCGGCGGCCATCGAGCCGGTCCAGGACGGGGTGTAGTCGGTCAGCAGCCGCTTGACGACGCCGGTGTAGCGGGCGTTCTCCTGGGCGCTGTCGATCAGGGTGACGGCCTCGGCGAGGGTGGCGCCGTTGGCCTCGGTGACGTCCTTGCTGTGCGGGGCGGCGAAGAAGGCGTCCAGCGCGCCGCGGGCGGCGGTCTGCAGGGTGGTGCCGTACGTGCCGACGACGTCCGGGTGGTTCCACTGGACGTAGTAGCCGGCGCGCAGGAAGAGCACCAGCTCGCCGGCCGCGGTGGAGTCGTCGCCGGGGTAGGTGGCGGCGGTGTCGCGCAGGGCGTTGGCGACGCTGACCATCTGGGCCTCGTTGAACGCGGCCTTGGCGTCGTTGCCGGTCAGCGTGAACAGCGTGTTGACGCAGTCGAGTCCGGCGGCCTTGACCTTCTGGACCAGCGCGGCACCGGAGTTGCCGGTGAACGCGGAGACGTCGCAGGCGTTGGCGGCGGCCGAGAGCTGCTTCGCCGTCCGGGCGCCGACGGTGCTGCCCGCCGTCGGGGCGGTGGCCTTGGCCTGCGGGTCCGAGGCGAGCGGGCGGGCGTCCTTCGGGGTGTCGGGCGACTTGGGGACGGGGATCGCCCGCGGCGCGGCGGCCTTGGCGGCGGGCGCGGCCGGCTTGCCCGCTGGGGTGGGGGCGGGGGCGGCGTGGGCCTGGGGCGCGAAGAGTCCGAGGGCGAGGAAGAAGGCGGCGCCGAGCGCAGGGAGTCTGCGCGCGTTCGCCTTCGCTATCCGGAAGGGACGCATGGGTGGGGGCCTCCGGGGCCGTTGAGGGTCGTCGTGCGGTGATTGGGGCGCACGGGTTCCTGATGTGTGACATGTAAAATGGCACACAGGTTGACGCGAAGGGAAGCCCCCGGGAACGGATTTGTTGTCAGACCTCGGTGCGGGCCCGCGCTCTGAGATGCCGGCTGCTGCGACCAGTGTGCCCGACGGGGTGTGAGGAATAAGCAGGAGCCCATGCTTCGTTCCTGCAAGTCATACGCAATAGTGTTGTCCCGGCACGATCAGCATCGTTCAACCCGCCGAAAGGGGCCGTGTCCTGATGGGCACCTACACGCTTCCCGACCTCCCGTACGACTACTCCGCGCTCGAGCGGGCCATGTCGGCCGAGATCCTGGAGCTGCACCACTCCAAGCACCACGCCGCCTACGTCAAGGGCGCCAACGACACCCTGGAGCAGCTCGCCGAGGCGCGCGACAAGGAGCAGTTCGGCGGCCTGGTCGGCCTGCAGAAGACCTTCGCCTTCCACCTGTCCGGCCACGTGCTGCACTCGCTGTTCTGGGAGAACCTCTCCCCGGAGGGCGGCGACCGCCCCGAGGGCGAGCTCGCCGACGCCATCACCGAGCACTTCGGCGGTTTCGAGGCCTTCAAGAAGCAGCTCACCACCGCCACCACCGGCGTCCAGGGCTCCGGCTGGGGCATCCTCTCCTGGGAGCCGCTCGGGCAGCGCCTGATCGTCGAGCAGGTCTACGACCACCACGGCAACGTCGGCCAGGGCACCACCCCGCTGCTGGCCTTCGACGCCTGGGAGCACGCCTACTACCTGCAGTACCGCAACGTCCGCCCCGACTACGTCACCCGCCTGTGGGACGTCGTCAACTGGCAGGACGTGTCGGCCCGCTTCGCGGCCGTCAAGAGCGCCTGATCACCCCATCAGGTGACACGAAGGCCCCGGACCGGTCGGGCGGTCCGGGGCCTGTCGTCGTTTCCAGCCCTCGTGCCCGGGCTCAGGGGGTGCCGAAGAAGGCGTCCAGGAGGTGCTGGGCGGCGAGGCCGGCGGGGAGGGTGCCGGCGCGGACCCGGGCTTCCAGGTCGGGGGCGAGGCGGCGGACCTCGGGGTGTTCGTGGAGGCGGGCGTAGAGCTGGTCGTGGACCATGGCCCAGGTCCATTCGACCTGCTGGTCGCGGCGCTTGGCGGCCAGGGCGCCGGTGGCGTCGAGGACCTTGCGGTGCTGCTGGAGGCGTTCCCAGAGGACGTCGAGGCCGGTGTTGTCGAGGCCGCTGCAGGTCAGGACGGGCGGGGTCCAGGCGGCGTCGGGGGCCTGCAGCAGCCGCAGGGCGCCGGCGAGTTCGCGGGCGGCGGCCTTGGCGTCGCGTTCGTGTGGCCCGTCGGCCTTGTTGACGGCGATGACGTCGGCGAGTTCCAGGACGCCCTTCTTGATCCCCTGGAGCTGGTCGCCGGTGCGGGCGAGGCTGAGGAGGAGGAAGGTGTCGACCATGCCGGCGACGGCGGTCTCGGACTGGCCGACGCCGACCGTTTCGATGAGGACGACGTCGTAGCCGGCCGCTTCCATCACGACCATGGACTCGCGGGTGGCCTTGGCGACGCCGCCCAGGGTGCCGGAGGTGGGGGAGGGGCGGACGAAGGCGTGCGGGTCGACGGCGAGGCGTTCCATCCGGGTCTTGTCGCCGAGGATGGAGCCGCCGGTGCGGCTGGAGGTGGGGTCGACGGCGAGGACCGCGACCCGGTGGCCGAGCCCGGTGAGCATGGTGCCGAAGGAGTCGATGAAGGTCGACTTGCCGACACCGGGCACCCCGGTGATGCCGACCCGGACCGCCCCGCCCGCGTGCGGCAGCAGCCGCTGGAGCAGCTGCTGCGCGAGCACGCGGTGGTCGGGCCGGGTGGATTCGACGAGGGTGACGGCTCGCGCGATCCAGGCGCGCGAGCCGTCGAGGACGCCGGTCGCGTAGCTGTCGAGGTCGATCGTCCGGGGTGGCATCCTTCAGCGACCCCGGTTCACAGCTCGTGGCCGAGTTCGGCGGCCAGTGCCGTCAGCAGGTCGTGCGCGGCGTCGGGGATGACCGTGCCGGGGCCGAACACGGCTGCCGCGCCGGCCTCGTAGAGCGCGTCGAAGTCCTGCGGGGGGATGACCCCGCCGACGACGATGGTGATGTCCTCGCGGCCGGCGGCGGCGAGTTCGGCGCGCAGGGCGGGCACCAGGGTGAGGTGGCCGGCGGCGAGGGAGGAGACGCCGACGATGTGGACGTCGGCCTCGACGGCCTGGCGGGCGACCTCGGCCGGCGTCTGGAACAGCGGGCCGACGTCGACGGTGAAGCCGAGGTCGGCGAAGGCGGTGGCGATGACCTTCTGGCCGCGGTCATGGCCGTCCTGGCCCATCTTGGCGACCAGGATGCGGGGCCGGCGGCCCTCGGCCCGCTCGAACCGCTCGACCAGGTCGCGGGTGCGCTGGAGGGAGGCCGACGGGCCCGCTTCGTCTCGGTACACACCGGAGATGGTACGGATCTGGCCGGAGTGGCGGCCGTACACCTTCTCCAGGGCGTCCGAGATCTCGCCGACGGTGGCCTTGGCCCGGGCCGCGTTGACGGCGAGGTGCAGCAGGTTGCCGTCGAGGGAGCCGCCGCGCTGCGGGCCGGCTTCGGCGGCCCGGGTGAGCGCGTTCAGGGCGTCCTGGGTAGCGGTCTCGTCGCGCTCCTCGCGGAGGCGGCGGAGCTTCTCGATCTGCCGGGCGCGGACCGCGGAGTTGTCGACCTTGAGGACGTCGATCTGCTCGTCGCTCTCGACCCGGTACTTGTTGACGCCGATGACCGGCTGGCGGCCGGAGTCGATGCGCGCCTGGGTGCGGGCGGCGGCCTCCTCGACGCGCATCTTGGGGATGCCGGCGTCGATGGCCTTGGCCATGCCGCCGGCGGCCTCGACCTCCTGGATGTGCTGCCAGGCGCGGGCGGCCAGGTCGTTGGTCAGCTTCTCGACGTAGGCGGAGCCGCCCCACGGGTCGATGACCCGGCAGGTGCCGGACTCCTGCTGGAGCAGCAGCTGGGTGTTGCGGGCGATCCGCGCGGAGAAGTCGGTGGGCAGGGCGAGCGCCTCGTCGAGGGCGTTGGTGTGCAGCGACTGGGTGTGGCCCTGGGTGGCGGCCATCGCCTCCACGCAGGTACGGGTGACGTTGTTGAACACGTCCTGGGCGGTGAGCGACCAGCCGGAGGTCTGCGAATGGGTGCGCAGCGACAGGGACTTGGGGTTCTTCGGGTCGAACTGCTTGACCAGCTTGGCCCAGAGCAGCCGGGCCGCGCGCAGCTTGGCGACCTCCATGAAGAAGTTCATGCCGATCGCCCAGAAGAAGGAGAGCCGCGGCGCGAAGGCGTCGACGTCCAGGCCCACCTCCAGGCCCGCGCGCAGGTACTCCACCCCGTCGGCGAGGGTGTAGGCGAGTTCCAGGTCGGCGGTGGCCCCGGCTTCCTGGATGTGGTAGCCGGAGATGGAGATCGAGTTGTACCGGGGCATCTTCTGCGAGGTGTACGCGAAGATGTCCGAGATGATCCGCATCGACGGCTGCGGCGGGTAGATGTAGGTGTTGCGGACCATGAACTCCTTGAGGATGTCGTTCTGGATGGTCCCGGCCAGCTTCTCCGGCGGTACGCCCTGCTCCTCGGCGGCGACGATGTACAGCGCCAGGACGGGCAGCACGGCGCCGTTCATGGTCATCGAGACGGACATCCGGTCGAGCGGGATGCCGTCGAAGAGCTGGCGCATGTCGTAGATGGAGTCGATGGCGACGCCCGCCATGCCGACGTCGCCGGTGACGCGCGGGTGGTCGCTGTCGTAGCCGCGGTGGGTCGGCAGGTCGAAGGCGACGGAGAGGCCCTTCTGGCCGGCCGCGAGGTTGCGGCGGTAGAAGGCGTTGGACTCCTCGGCGGTGGAGAAGCCCGCGTACTGGCGGACGGTCCACGGCTGGTTGACGTACATGGTCGGGTACGGCCCGCGCAGGTACGGGGCGACGCCCGGGTAGGTCTCCAGGAAGTCGAGGCCGGCCAGGTCGTCGGCCGTGTACAGCGGCTTCACGCCGATGCCCTCGGGGGTGTCCCAGACCAGCTCGTCGACGTCCTTGCCGGTGGACTGCCGCCAGGCGGCCTGCCACTGGGCGTCGGTGACGCCGGCGGTCACATCGGCGGTGGTGTCGGCGGTGGTGTCGGCGGTCAGGTCGGCAGCGGTCGCGTCGCCGGCGGTGCCGCCGTCCAGCCCGATTCCGGTGAAGTCAGGGATCATCGGGCCACTCCGATCAGGTCCAGCAGGGAGGTCAGGACGGCGACCGCGTCTCCGCCCGCGTAGATGAACTCGTCCACGCCGTCGGGTACTTCGCCGGGCCGGCCGGCCAGCAGCACCTTCCGGGCACCGGCCGCCCTGAGAGCGCCGGCGACGGCCGGGGCGTGCTCGCCGTACAGGGCGTCGCTGGAGCAGAGGCAGGCGACGGTGGCGCCGGAGGCGGTGAAGGCCTCGGCGAACGCGGCCGGGTCGACGGACTCCAGCGAGGTGGTCGCGATGCCGCCGGCCTGGAACAGGTTGGCCGCGAAGGTGGTGCGGGCGGTGTGCGCGGAGGCGCCGCCGATCGAGGCGAGGAACAGCTTCGGCCGTTCGCCGGTGGCGGCGAGCGCGGCGTCGGAGCGGTCCCGCAGCGCCTCGTAGGCCTCGGCGCGGCGGACCCGCGGCAGGCCGCCGACGGGCACGGCCGGGGCGGGCTCGCGGACCAGTGGCTGCTCGTCCAGGTGGGGGAACTCGCTGACGCCGGTGATGGGTTCGCGCCGCTTGGCGAGCTTGGCGGACCGCTCCGCCCAGGTCGCGGCGATCCGCTCCCCGACGAGGCCCGAGCCCAGCGCGGCCTGCTGCCCGCCGGCCCGCTCGATCTCCTGGAACCAGGCCCAGGCGGCCCGGGCGAGCTCCTCGCCGAGCTGCTCGACGTACCAGGAGCCGCCGGCCGGGTCGATGACCCGGGCCAGGTGGGACTCCTCCAGAAGGATCGCCTGGGTGTTGCGGGCGATCCGGCGGGCGAAGGCGTCGGGCCGGCCGACCGCGCTGTCGAAGGGCAGTACGGTGACGGCGTCGGCGCCGCCGACCCCGGCGGCCAGGCAGGCCACGGTGGTGCGCAGCATGTTCACCCACGGGTCGCGGGCGGTCATCATCACCCGGGAGGTGACGGCGTGCTGACGCTGCGCGGAGGCCTCGGCGGACGCCCCGGAGACCTCGGCGACGCGGGCCCAGAGGCGGCGCGCGGCACGGAACTTGGCGATCGTGAGGAACTGGTCGGCGTCCGCCGCGTAGCGGAACTCGAGCTGGCCGAGCGCCTCGTCGACGGAGAGCCCGGCGGCGGTCAGCGCGCGCAGGTAGGCCACGCCGGTGGCGAGCGAGCAGCCCAGTTCCTGGGCGGGGGAGGCGCCGGCCTCGTGGTACGGCAGGGCGTCGACGGTCAGTGCCCGGACGTTCGGGTAGCCGGCGGCGCAGCGGGCGGCCAGTACGGCGGCCTCGGCGAGCAGCGCGTCGGTGCGGGCGGTGTCGCCGGTGCGGGCCTGCAGGCCCAGCGGGTCGGCGCCGAGGTTGCCGGCGGCGGAGGCGGGGGAGACCTCTCGCTGCTCGTACAGCGCGAACAACCGCGCGGCGGCGTCGGTGAATTCGGGTCCGGCGTCGAGCGCCACGGCGGCCAGGTCCAGGTACACCCCGGTCAGGGCCTCGGGCAGGCCGTCCACCGGAAGGGCCTCGCCGCCCAGTTCCAGCCAGAGTGAGCTCACACCGTGCTCCAGATCAGCCAGGACCGCCTCGTTGGCGCGCCGGCGGTCCGGGTCGGCGTGGCGCTGCCGGACGTCCCAGCCGGCGACGGCGGAGCCCTGCGGGCGGCCGCCGCGGACGAAGGGCGGGAAGCCCGGGTAGCCGGGGTCGACCGCGGTGTCCTCAGCGGTGTACAGCGGGCGTGCGGTCAGCCCGTCCTGGAGCTTGGTGGTCAGTGCCTGCTCGGCGGCGGCGCCGTCCTCGGGCTGGGCACCGGACTTGCGCAGCACGCCCTGGACGAGCTGCTGCCACTGCTCACGGTGCGCAGCCGGGAACTCGGCGGCGAGGGGGAGCCCTTCGGGCGGGACCTTCATGTCCGCAGGTTAGCGCCCGTTCGCATAGCCGCAGGAGGGGCGCCGCGTGTGACCTTTCCCTCGATTTGGCGGATTCTGAGCACTCCACGGGGCGGGGAGTGCCACGGGGTCGCCATCGACGCGATGTGAACCGTCGGCGCGGCGCCGTCCGTAGTGAACACCGATGGCACGGAACGCGATCGATGTCCCGTCATGGCCCCGTAGCGCCATGATCAGGGGGATTGCGGAACCCCACCACTCATCTATTAAGTTACTTCGTAGAAGGTGGGCGGGGCGGCATCCCCCCGTTGCTCGCCCTGCCCGCCTTCGCCCGTCCCCGGCCCCCGCGAAGCCGTCCCCCCGGACTCCGCGGATTCCCCCGAAGGAGCGCCGACCGCCCATGGGAAATCGTCGCAAGCCCAGCCCTCCGAGCCGGGCCCGCATGGCGGTCCTCACCACGGCCATGGCGGCCGGCGGCGCGGTCCTGGCCTCCGGCACCGCCCACGCCGAGCCCGGGCCCACCGTCGCCTCCGTCAAGGAGCAGGTGGACCAGCTCAACGAGCAGGCCGAGCAGGCGATCGAGCGCTACAACGGCTTCCAGGCCAAGCAGCAGAAGCTGCAGAGCGACGCCAACCAGATCCAGGAGAAGGTCGTCCGGGGTCAGGAGGCGATGAACGAGCTGCGCACCCGGCTCGGTGCGGTCGCCGCCGACCAGTACCGGACCAACGGCATAGACGCCTCGGTCCAGCTGATGCTCGACTCCGACCCGTCCGGCTACCTCGAGCGCGCGGCGGTGCAGAACCAGATCGCCGACTCCCAGGCGGCCCTGCTCAAGCAGGCCCAGGACGAGCAGCGCAAGCTCGACCAGGACCGCGCCGAGGCCACCGCGACCCTCGCCGAGCTCGACTCGGTCGGCAAGCAGCTGGCCACGCAGAAGAGCGACATCCAGACCAAGCTGGCCCAGGCCCAGGCGATGCTGAACAAACTCAGCGCCGAGGATCGCGCCAAGATCAACGCCCAGCAGTCCGCGGAGAAGGCCAAGGCCGAGGCCAAGCAGGCCGCCGCGGCGGGCGCCGCTGACCGGGCTTCCCGCTCCGACCAGCGCGCCGACCTGAACGCCCCGGTGCCGGCCGCCGGCGGCCGGGCCGCCTCCATCATCGGGTTCGCCCAGGCCCAGCTCGGCAAGCCGTACGGTTGGTCCAAGACCGGCCCCGACAGCTTCGACTGCTCGGGCCTCACCAGCATGGCCTACCGCGCCGCGGGCGTCCGGATCTCCCGGACCTCCCAGGAGCAGTGGAAGGACGGCCCGCACGTCGACCGCGCCAACCTCCAGCCCGGCGACCTGGTCTTCTTCTACGACGACCTGCACCACGTCGGCCTGTACATCGGCGACGGCAAGATGATCCACGCGCCGCGCACCGGCAAGAACATCGAGGTGCTGCCGATCTCGGTGATGCCGTACATGGGCGCGGTGCGCCCGGCCTGACCGGCACCCGGAGGCCCGCTCCCGCTCCGGCGGGGGCGGGCCTCCGGCGTTCCCCGGTCTGATGAAGAGTCAGAAGTCCTGCATGCAAGGAAAGTTGATACAGCTGGCGGCCCGCAGGCGAGGGTCACCGCAGGCCGCGGGACCTCACCTGTTCGAGGGCGGTGAGCAGGGCGGAGGCCTCGGCGGCGCTGATCCCGTCGACGAAGCGGAGCAGCGCGCCGGCCCGGTCGGGGGTGGTCTCCAGGGCCTGGTGCATCAGCCGGGCGGTGTACTCCTCCCGGGTGCAGGTCGGCCGGTAGACCCAGGCGCGGCCGACCTTGTCGCGGCGCAGCCAGCCCTTGGTGTGCAGGATGTCGGCGACCGTGGTGACGGTGGTGTACGCGACCGCCCGCTGCTGCCGGAGGTCGTCCACGACCTCGCGCACCGTGGCCGGGCGGTCCCAGGACCAGAGCCGGTCCATGATCTCGGCCTCCAGGTCTCCGAAGCCCCGTAGCACCGCCTGTCTCCCTCGCCGAACCCACCCGCCGGCGCCCTTCGCCCGCCGGACCGCGGCCCATGGTACGGCGAGCGCCGGGCGCCCGCCCCGGGGTGACGGGGGCGGGCGCCCGGCGGGTGCGGGGCGGTGCCGAGCTGGTGTCCGAGTGGTGTCGGACCGTGTGCGACGGGTGTTCGAGCGGTGTCCGGATCCGACCGCCCGGGTTCCGGACGGTCGCCGTCCGGGCCCGGGACAGCCACTGCCCGGGCCCGGGACAGCCACCGCCCGGGCTCAGGACAGCCGTCGTCCGAGCGGGATCCGGGACTTGGTGAACAGCGCCGCGAGCAGCCCCGCGACCACCGGCAGCACCAGGACGACGACCAGCAGCTCGACCCAGGGCGCGGTGATCAGCGCCGGCTTGGCCCCGAACCCGCTGGCCCGGGACTTCAGCAGCCCGACCGCCGGTACGAACCCGTTGGCCGCGCCGAGGAGTGCTCCCAGCAGGGCGATCAGCGCGCACTGCAGGCCGGCCATGGTCCGCCGGATCCGCGGCGGCGCGCCGACGGCGGCGAGGGTGGCCTGGTCCTGCCGGGAGTCGGCGGCCGCGAGGCCGGTGGCGATCCCGGCCGCGCCGAGCACGACCAGCGCGGCGAAGCCGGTGAGCGCCAGCGAGAGCGCGTCGCTCTTGGGCTGGAAGCCGCGCTCGACGTCCAGCGTGGCGGCGCGGTCCAGCCGGGTCGCGGCCGCCTCGGCGCGCTGCTGCGCCTTGCGGTCGGGTGGGGTGGCGGGCCGCCAGACCGCGCCGGTGGACTGCGCGGAGAGCCCGAACTTCGGCAGCGCCGAGGGCAGCAGCATGCCCTGGGCGAACCGGGCGGCGAGCGGGTTGTCGACCAGCACCGCCTCGACCGGGATCTCCTGCACGTCGGGCTTGGGGATCTCGCCCGGCTGCAGCGGCGCGCCGCCCCCGCCGCGCAGCACCAGCACGGCCTTCCCGTCGGCGCCGATCAGGGTGCGGTCGAAGACCAGCAGCTTCCCGGCGGCCAGCGCCTGCTCGACGGCCGGGTCGTGGACGTCGAACAGGTTGTGCAGCACGGTGGTGTCGCCGACGGCCAGGTGCGGCTGGGTGGTGAGGGTGCGCCAGTTCACCGGGCCCTTGAGCTGGGCGGTGCTGGAGCAGTTGGGGCAGAACCGGTACACCGCCTGGGCGAGGTCGCCGCGCGGGCCGAGCCCGGTCAGCTGCTTCTCCGGTTCGGCGCGCACCTGGTCGGCCTGGGTGCCCTCGCTGTAGCTGCTGAGCTGCACGGCGCCGTACGGGGCCTGCGGCCGGTAGTCGCGCCGGTTCTCGGCGTCGGTGCTGGTGTTGTACACGCCGATGGCGACGGCGCCGGCCACCGCGGCCATCACCGCGGCCACCGCGGGGGCGGTGCGCGAGCGGTGGCGGGCGGAGTCGCGCAGCGCGAGCCGGGGCCCGAGCGGCAGCTTCCCGGCGGCCCGGCCGATCAGGGCGACCAGCATCGGGGTGCAGAGCAGCAGTCCGATCTCGGCGGACACCGAGCCGCCGAGCACGGTGAGCGTACGGGTGTCGAAGGTGCCGGCCACCGGCAGGCCGCGCTCCACGGCGGCGGCGCCGTACATGCCGACCGCGCCGCCGAGGACGACCAGCAGCAGGCCGGTCACGGTGGCCCAGCGGCTGGGCCCGCGTACGGTGTCCCGTCCGGTGAGCCCGGCGGTGACGCTGCGGCGGGCGGCCTGGAGGGCGGGCAGCGCGGCCGCGAGCAGGGCGGTGACCAGGCCGATCCCGGCGATCGCGAGCAGGTCCAGCGGGGGGAGCGCGAAGTGGCCGAAGCGTGCGCCGCCGACCCGTTCGATCTGTGTCCGGAGTGCGGCGACCAGGCCGGTTCCGAACACCACGCCGATCAGTGCCCCGGCCGCGCCGAGGACCAGGCCGCCGCCGAGCACCACCGCGCCGACGTGGGCGCGGCTGCCGCCGGCGGCGCCGAGCAGGGCGAGCTGGCGGCGCGAGCGGCGGGCGCCGACAGCGAAGGCGGGCCCGGCGAGCAGGGCGACCTCCAGCAGCGCCATGCCGGTGACGGTGGCGACGACGATCTTGGTGTTGTTGCCGGCCGCCGGGTCGCTGGAGCGGTGGGCGTCACGGTAGTAGGGGACGGCCGGGCGCGGCGGCGGGGCGAGCGCGACCGAGCGCGCGGTGACCGTGTACCCGTGCGCGTTGAACTCCTGGACCTTGGCCCAGTCGAGCGAGGCCCCCGCCGGGAGCCGGACCAGCCAGGCGGAGCGCTGGCCCGAGGCCCGCTCGGCGGCGGACTGGCCGGGCGCCGCGGCGGCGGCCATCGGGTCGAGCAACTCGCCTGGCCGGGCGATGAGTTCGACCCGTCCGAGCTCGCCCGGGTGCTCCACCACGCCGGTGATGGTGAAGGTGGTCCGCTCCAGGCCCTGGACGGTGGTGGTGCCGCCGACCTTGAGCCCGGCGTGGTCCAGGAAGGTCCGGGTGGCGGCGATCTCGTGCGCGGCGCTGGGGGCGCGGCCCTCGACCAGGTCGACTCGGCCGTGCCAGATCGGGTCGGCGAGGTTCGCCTCGGTGGTGAGGGTGCGGACCAGGCCCTCGGGCGAGGTCGCGCCGGTCTCCGGCCCGGGCCGGGCCGGGGTGAGCGCGCTGCCGGGCGGCAGCAGCGCGCCGACCAGGGTGAGCGGGTCGGTGCTCGCGCCCTTCAGCTGCTCGGCGGTCGGCTGCTGGTCCGGGCGGGACTCGGCGACGAAGGCGCCGTCCTCGGCGACGGGGGCCTGTTCGACGGTGCGGCCCGGGTTGAGCGCGGTGACCAGGGCGTCCGCGCCGCCGACCACCCGTTCGACCCGTTCGGCCGGGGTGAGCTGGCCGCTGCGGTGGACCACGTCGGCGCCGGTGACGCCGAGCACGGGCAGGGCGATCATGGCGACGATCAGGGCGCTGCGGCCCTTGGCCCGCAGCGCGTCGCGGCGGGCGATGCGCAGGGCGACCTTCCAGGCTCCGATCCTCAACGCGTCACCTCGCCGGCCGAGTTGGGGCGGTGGACGGCCGCCGGGCAGGTGGCGGAGCGGTAGCCGGGGCTCTCCGAGGCGACCGCGCCGTCCCGGAGGTGGATGATCCGGTCCGCCCAACTGGCGTGCGAGGCCTCGTGGGTGACCATCATGGCGGCCGCGCCGGCGTCGCAACGGGCGCGCAGCACGCCGAGCACGGCGTCACCGGTGGCGGAGTCGAGCGCCCCGGTGGGCTCGTCGGCGAGTACCAGCCGCCGCTCGCCGATCAGGGCGCGGGCGATGGCGACGCGCTGCTGCTGGCCGCCGGACATGTCGTCGGGGAAGCGGTCGGCGAGTTCGCCGATCCCGAGTTCCTCCAGGGCGGCCAGCGCCTCCCGGCGGGCCCGGCGGCCGGAGACTCCGTCGAGTTCGCGCGGCAGGGCGATGTTCTCGGCGGCGGTGAGCGCCGGGATCAGATTGTAGTCCTGGAAGACGTACCCGATGGAGCGTCGCCGCAGGTCGGCGAGCTTGCCCCGGCTGAGGCCGCCGAGCGGCACGCCCTCCACCAGGACCTCGCCGTCGCTGGGCTGGTCGAGTCCGCCGGCCAGGGTCAGCAGGGTGGACTTCCCGGAGCCGGACGGCCCCATGACGGCGACGAACTCGCCCGGGTGGACGGCCAGGTCGATGCCGCGCAGGGCGTGCACCTCGGCGGCGCCCCGCCCGTGGACACGGGTGACGTCGGCCAGGCGCAGGACGGGCGCGGGTCGGGTCGGATCGGCGTGGGACACACTTCCCCCTCGTGAGCTGCTCAACTGCATATGTCGGTGAACTATATATGCCGGAGAGAGAAGCTCAAGTGCGGGGCCGGTTTGGTCAAAGTTCTACAAAGCTGTCGAAGTTCGGCCCGGAAGTCGGACCGGGGTGTTCGAAAGGGGTCTATGCTTGGTGAGGTTTCAAGAGGCACCTCGTTCGGTGAGGCGTCTTCACGGACACAGGCCACTGACCCGACGACGTCGAGAGACGCCCAGGTTCAGGACAGGTCTTCCCGGATTAAGGGTTGATCCCAAGTGGCTTCCGGCCGGTCGGTCGGACACGCCGTGGAGTGCCAAAGCTCTGACGAGTTGGGGTGTGCCGGTCCCGTGCGGGCCGGTGTGCTCCTTGCCGTGTCGTGATGCGGCGCACAGACGGTGCGCCCCCGGCCGGGAGGAGGTGAGAGACATGGACTGCAGTAGTCCGGGCCACAGTCGCCCCTGCCCCCGCATGCTCTCGATCACCTCCGGCACGCGGTAACAACCTCCCCTGCGCGTCCACCAGGCGCTTCACCCCGGGCTCAACCGTGCCCGGACGCAAGCCGCCTGACGCACCGTCATGCCCGTAGGGCCGCCGCCACCCGGCGCCGCCGTACGGTCCGGTGCCGTGCGCCCGCAGGAGGGTCGCCGCCGCGTGCCCCCTGACGCCCCCTCAAGGAAGGGGGCAGGGAGGCCCTGCCATGACCAACGCCACGCTGGACCCGAAGGTCCCCGCCACGCCCGCCGCCACCGCCGTACTCGACGACGCCCACGTCGGCGACATCCGGGGCGCGCTCGGCACCATCCGCCTCGACGACACCGCCCCCCGCCACGGCCTGTCGGCCCGGCTGAAGACCCTGCTCGCCGTCGTCGGCCCGGGGCTGATCGTGATGGTCGGCGACAACGACGCCGGCGCCTTCTCCACCTACGGGCAGGCCGGGCAGAACTACGGCACCCAGCTGCTGTGGACCCTGCTGATGCTGGTCCCGGTGCTGTACGTCAACCAGGAGATGGTGCTGCGCCTCGGCGCCGTCACCGGCGTCGGCCACGCCCGGCTGATCCTCGAACGCTTCGGCCGGTTCTGGGGCGCGTTCAGCGTGATCGACCTGTTCCTGCTCAACGCGCTCACCCTGGTCACCGAGTTCATCGGCGTCACCCTCGCCGCCGGCTACCTCGGACTGCCCAAGGCCGCCGCCGTGGTGCTCGCCGCCGCCGTCATCATCGCCTCGGCGTTCACCGGCTCCTTCCGGCGCTTCGAGCGCGTCGCGGTGGCCCTCTGCGCGGGATCGCTGCTGCTGGTGCCGGTCTACTTCCTGGTCCACCCGAAGACCTCCCAGATGGCCCACGACTTCGTGACCCCGACCATGCCCGGCGGCACCGGCGGACTGGCCGCCGTGATGCTGGTGATCATCTCGATCGTCGGCACCACCGTCGCCCCCTGGCAGCTCTTCTTCCAGCAGTCGTACGTCATCGACAAGCGCATCACCCCGCGCTTCATGACCTACGAGAAGGTCGACCTGTGGATCGGCATCGTGATCGTGATCGTCGGCGCCGCGGCGCTGATCGGGCTCACCACGGCCGCCTTCGCCGGCACCGACGGCTTCGGCCAGTTCTCCGACGCGGGCGCCGTGGCCCGGGGCATCGAGGCCAGGGCCGGCCACCTCGCGGGCGTGCTGTTCGCGATAGCGCTGCTGGACGCCTCCGTCATCGGCGCGTTCGCCGTCTCCCTCTCCACCGCCTACGCCATCGGCGACGTCTTCGGCATCAAGCACTCGCTGCACCGCGGGGTCAAGGGCGCCAAGGGCTTCTACGCCGTCTACGCCGGCCTCGTGGTCGTCGCGGCCGCGATCACCCTGCTGTCGACGGACGCCATGCAGGGCCTGATGACCCAGTTCGTCCAGGTGCTGGCCGGAGTCCTGCTGCCCTCGGCGACCGTCTTCCTGCTCCTGCTCTGCAACGACCGCGCCGTGCTCGGCCCCTGGGTCAACGGCCCCAGGACCAACGCCTTCACCTCCGCCGTCGTCGGCGTCCTGGTGACGCTGTCGATGATCCTCACCGCCGCCGTGGTCTGGCCGGGCATCAGCTCCGGGGCGATCCTGTGGATCATGACCGGCTGCGGCGTCACCGGCGTCCTCGCCGCCGGCTACGCCTTCACCACCGGCCGCACCGCCACCAAGGAGGACCCCGTCGACCGCAGCGGCCGCCGGGACTGGCGGATGCCCCCGCTGGAGACCCTCCCCGCGCCCACCATGTCCACCACCCGCAAGGTCGGCATGGCCGCCCTGCGCGCCTACCTGCTCATCGCCATGGCGATGGTCATCATCAAGGTCGTCCAGACCGCGCTGAACCACTGACCCCCCGACCGCAGCCCGTACGGGCGGGTCGCGGACAGCGTCCCGCCACCCGCCCGTGCCCCACCCCGTGAAGGAGGTGCCGTCGTGCACACCCTGACCACCGTCGAGTTCCTGGTCCGGCTCGCCACCGGCGTCGCCTGCGGCGCGCTGATCGGCGTCGAGCGCCAGTGGCGGGCCCGGATGGCCGGCCTGCGCACCAACGCCCTGGTCGCGGCCGGTGCCACCCTGTTCGTCCTCTACAGCGAGGCCGTCGGCGACACCGGCAGCCCCACCCGGGTCGCCTCCTACGTCGTCTCCGGCATCGGCTTCCTCGGCGGCGGCGTCATCCTGCGCGACGGCGCCGGCATCCGCGGCCTCAACACCGCCGCCACCCTGTGGTGTTCGGCCGCCGTCGGAGTGCTGGCCGCCGCCGGCAAGCTGGACCTCGCCGTCCTCGGCACCCTCATGGTGCTCGGCGTCCACCTGGTGCTGCGCCCGGCCGGGCGGCTGCTCGACCGGGCCCCGCAGGCCGGCAGCGACCCGGACTCCACCTGCCGCGCCACCGTCCACCTGGAGTGCGACCGCAAGTCCGAGACCCACATCCGGGCCCTGCTGCTCCAGGCCCTCGCCGGCTCCGGCCTCGCCCCCACCGGTCTGCGCGCCCGCCGCTCCGAGCAGGGCGACCTCACCAGCCTGCGGGCCACCGTGGCCATCACCGGCCAGGTCACCCCGGCGCTCGAACAGGTCGTCTCCCGGCTGTCGTTGGAGCCCGGTGTCCGCGACCTGCACTGGCACCTGGAGGAGGAACCGGATGACCCGGGCAGCGCCGCGCTCGCCTGACGGAGGAGACCCGAGTCCATGGCACGGAAGGACCGTCTCACGAACCGCCCGGGAGGACCGATGCTGACCCACGACCCCGAGCACGGGCCGCTGGTACCGATGCTGCTGGTGCTGACCGTCGTCACCGGAGTGGTGGACGCGGTCAGCTACCTCGAACTCGGCCACGTCTTCGTCGCCAACATGACCGGCAACGTGGTGTTCCTCGGCTTCGCCCTGGCCGGCGCGGCCAACCTCTCCGCCACCGCCTCGCTCACCGCCCTCGCCGCCTTCCTGCTCGGCGCCCTGGCCGGCGGCCACCTCGCCCGCCGCCTGCCCGGCCACCGGGGCCGGCTGCTGACCGTGGCCGTCGGCGGCCAGGCGGCGCTCGTGGCGGCGAGCACCGTCCTGGCGGCGGCCGTCGGCCACACCGCGGACCCGGTCCGCTACACCCTGATCGGGCTGCTCGGCTTCGCCATGGGCGGCCAGAACGCCGTGGTCCGCGCGCTCAAGGTCCCCGACCTCACCACCACCGTGCTCACCATGACCATCACCGCCCTCGCCGCCGACCGCACCGGCCCCCGCCGGCTCGCCTCCGCGGTCTGGATGTTCGCCGGGGCCCTCCTCGGCGCCCTCCTCGTGCTCCACGCCGACGTCCCCACCGCCCTGGCGCTGGCCCTCGTCCTCCTCCTCGCCGTCGGCGCCCTCACCCATCTCGCTGCCAGGCCGACACCCGCCCCGGCGTGGACCCGGCCGCGCTGAACCCGCGCTGTCGGCGCCCTCACCCACCTCGCCGCCGGGCCGACACCCGCCCCCGCTGAACCCGCGCCGCGCCGCTCACCTGGGGCGTCTCCCGGACGGGTGGCGCGGCGGCCGGCGCTCAGTCCTCCCGGCGGTGACCCGCGCGGCCGCTCCAACGGGGCTCCAGGCGGGCCCAGTCGTCGGTCCAGGCGGTGTCGGCGCGGCGGTCGAGGGCCTGGAGGCGCAGGCGGAGCAGGAGGACGACCAGGGCGAGCAGCGTGAGCAGGGCGCCGAGGCCGGTGCAGGCGGCCGAGACGGCGAGGGCGAGGGGATCGAGCGGGGGAGGGGTGGCGTCGCCGGCCGGGTCGATCCAGACCGGGACGGTGCTGCCGGTCACCGCCGAGCGCGGGGCCTGCACGGTGCCGGAGCGCGGGGTGCCGTCCTCGGCCGTCCAGGTGACCTCGACGTCGATCCGGTCGTGGTAGCCGCCGGTGAAGCGGCCGCCGCCGGCGGCGGGGCGCTCCGGCGTGCCGCCGACCACCGCGTCGACCTGGTGCAGCCGGGCGCGTTCCGCCGACGCCCGGGTCGCGGTACCGCGGTAGAGGAGGAGCGAGCCGCCCGTGGAGAGGGCGACGACGAGCACCGCGGCGAGCACGGCGAACAGCCAGGCCCGGGCCCGGGCGCGGTCCACCGGACGGGCGAGCGGCTCGTGCCGGGCACCGAGGGCCCGCCGCAGCTGACGGCCGGTTCGCCGCGGGAGCGACGCGGGCCGGGCCGGGCGAGGTGTGCTGGACACGTCGATGGCTCCTCAGGGGCGCGGTGGCGTACGGCGGTTACGGCGGTTCGCCACCAATTTCCACCCGACGGCCCCTCGCGCACAAGAGTGGTGCGCGCCCGTAGCACCGCCATCGCATCGCCCCTGCAGCCGGGCGGGCCGTCAGTGCACCGCCCCCGCAGCCGGGACGTTCGGCGCGCGGCCGGGACGTTCGGCCCTCGGCTGGGGTGCCCTCGTCGGGGCAGGCTGGGGACGCGGCGGCGCCCCCCGTGCCTGGGTGCGGCCGTTGGCCCGGTCGACCGTGGGGGTGCCGGGCCGAGGTGCGGGCAGGGGGTGGTCGTGGGGCCACCCCCTGCTTTCCGCCTCTTCCCTGTGTCGCGGGGTCTTCGGCGCCCGACCTCAGCGGGTGACGGGGTAGCCGTGCGTCCCGCTGCGCCGTACGCCGTCCAGCCCCGGCAGCCAGCTGCCGAGGACCAGGGCGGACGGGTAGAACATCGGCTCCGGCAGCTCGTCCACCGCGAAGCGCTCCCAGCCGGCGCAGGCGTGCGGCTCGGTGACCACGGCCTCGGCCAGGCTGGGCGGCGCGAGGACGGCGGCGGTCAGCCGCGGCCGGCCGAGCTCGTGGTCCAGGTGGACGGCGAGCACCCGCATCTCCTCGGCGGGCAGCACGATGCCGGTCTCCTCGGCGAGTTCGCGGGCCGCCGTCCCTTCGAAGGACTCGCCCGGGTCGACCTTGCCGCCCGGCAGGCTCCAGGTGGGCGGCTCACCGGCGGTGGTGCGCCGGCCGATCAGCACCCGGCCGTCCCCGGTGGGCACGATGATCCCGGCGCCGAGCATCGGTGCGGTGCTGGCGGGTGCGGTGCTCCCGGCCTGCGGTGCGGTGGTCAACTCGGGCTCTCCTTCGGGTGGTTACCAGTTGGCGCGCTCGTAGTCCTTGAGGAAGCAGCCGAACAGGTCCTCGCCCTGCTCGCCGCGCACGATCGGGTCGTACACCCGGGCGGCGCCGTCGACCAGGTCGAGCGGGGCGTGGAAGCCCTCCTCGGCGAGGCGCATCTTGTCCGGGTGCGGCCGCTCGTCGGTGATCCAGCCGGTGTCGACGGCGGTCATCAGGATGCCGTCGCTCTCGAACATCTCCTGCGCGCTGGTGCGGGTGAGCATGTTGAGCGCGGCCTTGGCCATGTTGGTGTGCGGGTGGCCGGCGCCCTTGTAGCCGCGGGCGAAAACGCCCTCCATCGCGGACACGTTGACGACGTACTTGCGGCGCGACGCGGAGGCGGCCATCGCCGGGCGCAGCCGGCTGATCAGGATGAACGGCGCGGTGGAGTTGCAGAGCTGCACCTCCAGCAGCTCGACCGGGCCGACCTCGCTGACGGTCTGCACCCAGCTGTTGGTGTCCGCGAGGTCGGGCACCAGGCCGCCGGCGTCGATCGCGGTGCCCGCCTCGATCCGGGCGGGGGTGGCGGAGCCGGTGACCAGGGCGAGCGAGGTGACGTCCTCGGCGGCCAGCCGCTGCTCGCCGCCGCCGGCCTGGTGGGGGAGCTCGGGCAGGGCGACGCCGCCGCTGCCGAAGCGGCCGATCGTGGTGGCCTGCGGCAGTTCACCGGCGGGAAGCGGCGCGGACTCGGCGTTGAGCAGCTCGCGGTAGGACTCCGGCGGGCGGCGCACGGTCTGCGCGGCGTTGTTGATCAGGATGTCCAGCGGACCGTCGGCGGCGACCTCGTCGGCGAGGGCCATCACCTGGGCGGGGTCGCGCAGGTCGATGCCGATGATCTTGAGGCGGTGGATCCACTCGGCGCTGTCCGGCATCGCCGTGAAGCGGCGGATCGCGTCGTTGGGGAAGCGGGTGGTGATGGTCGTGTGGGCGCCGTCGCGCAGCAGCATCAGCGCGATGTACATCCCGATCTTGGCGCGGCCTCCGGTGAGCAGCGCGCGCTTGCCGGTGAGGTCGGCGCGGGCGTCCCGGCGGGACCGGTTGAGCACCGCGCACTTCTGGCAGAGGTTGTGGTAGAACGCGTCGACCTCGACGTACCGCTGCTTGCAGGTGTAGCAGGAGCGCGGCCGCTCCAGGATCCCGGCGATCTCGGTGGTCGTGACGGTGGTCAGGCCGAAGGCGCCGGCCGTCTCGTCGTCGATCCGGGTGGGCGCGCCGGTGGCGGTCCGGGCGGTGACCGCGCGGTCGTTGGCGGTCTTGCGGGCCCGGGTCTCCTGGCGGCGGCGCTGCTTGAGGGTCCGGAATATGCCGCCCACGGCCTGGCGGACGGTGATCGCGTCCGGGTGGTCGACGTGCAGCTCGTCGAGCTCGGCGATCACCTCCAGGCAGAGCCTCAGTCGCTCCGGGTCGAGGCCGGGGCCGTAGTCGATCTCCTCCTCGGTGTCCTCGACCCGGTCCTGCTCGATGTCCGTCTGCCCGATGCCCACGCGTGCTGCCGCTTTCCGGTTCGCCTCACCCATTACCGCGTGAATGCTACGGGAGTGGCCCCGGCCGGGGCGAAAGGCGGACGTCGGAGGGGGTCTTTGGATGATCCTCCATGTCTACGCGCGAAGCTTTGATCACGGTTTGTGTACAGCGCCAGCAATGTTCTCCCAACTGGCTTTTGCTCCTGCCGTCACGGAGAATCGAACGCTGGGTGCAGGGCGCCCGAGTGCGCCCCGGCGGCATCGCCGCACCCGCACCCGAGGTGTAATTTCTCCCAGCCAGAGAGCCCCCCTTCATGCGCTTCCTGAACGACCTCAAGCCTTCGTACGACCTCACGTACGACGACGTCTTCATGGTCCCCAGCCGTTCCGCCGTGGGCTCCCGGCAGGGTGTGGACCTCGCCTCGAACGACGGCACCGGCACCACCATCCCGCTGGTCGTGGCCAACATGACCGCCATCGCCGGCCGCCGGATGGCCGAGACCGTCGCCCGCCGCGGCGGCCTGGTCGCCATCCCGCAGGACATCCCCACCGAGGTCATCGCCGAGGTCATCTCCTGGGTCAAGGGGCGCCACCTGGTCTTCGACACCCCGATCACCCTCGCCCCCGGCGCCACCGTCGCCGAGGCGCTCTCGCTGCTGCCCAAGCGCGCGCACGGCGCCCTCGTGGTCGTGGAGGACGGCAAGCCGGTCGGCGTGGTCACCGACTCCGACTGCCAGGGCGTGGACCGCTTCACCAGCCTGGCCGACATCATGTCCCGCGACCTGCTGCTGCTCGACGAGTCCATCGACCCGCGCGCCGCCTTCGAGAAGCTCACCGAGGGGCACCGCAAGCTCGCCCCCGTGGTCGACGGCGAGGGCCGCCTGGTCGGCATCCTCACCCGCAAGGGCGCGCTGCGCGCCACCCTGTACACCCCGGCCGTGGACGCGAACGGCAAGCTGCGGATCGCCGCCACCGTCGGCATCAACGGCGACGTCGCGGGCAAGGCCAAGGCCCTGATCGAGGCCGGCGCCGACGTGCTGGTGGTGGACACCGCGCACGGCCACCAGGAGTCGATGATCAGCGCGCTGCGCGCGGTGCGCGGCCTGGACCCGCAGATCCCGATCGTGGCCGGCAACGTGGTCTCCGCCGCCGGTGTCCGCGACCTGGTCGAGGCGGGCGCCGACATCCTCAAGGTCGGTGTCGGCCCGGGCGCCATGTGCACCACTCGGATGATGACCGGCGTCGGCAGGCCGCAGTTCTCCGCGGTCCTGGAGTGCGCCGCCGAGGCGCGCCGGCTCGGCAAGCACGTGTGGGCCGACGGCGGCGTCCGGCACCCGCGCGACGTCGCCATGGCGCTGGCCGCCGGCGCCTCCAACGTGATGATCGGCTCCTGGTTCGCCGGGACCTACGAGTCCCCGGGCGACCTGCAGACCGCCGCCGACGGCCGCCAGTACAAGGAGAGCTTCGGCATGGCCTCGGCCCGCGCCGTCAGCAACCGCACCGCCCAGGACTCCTCGTACGACCGGGCCCGCAAGGCGCTGTTCGAGGAGGGCATCTCGCACTCCCGGATGTTCATCGACCCGGCCCGCCCGGGCGTCGAGGACCTGATCGACTCGATCATCGCGGGTGTCCGCAGCTCCTGCACCTACGCGGGCGCCAACAGCCTGGAGGAGTTCCAGGAGAAGGCGATCGTGGGCATCCAGAGCGCGGCCGGCTACGCCGAGGGCAAGCCGCTGCACTCCAGCTGGGCCTGATCGGGCCGGGCCTGATCGCCCGCGAGCGCACCGCCGGACGTCTCATCGGGTGTCCCGGCGGATCCACCGGCCGGCCGGTTCCTCGTCCCGGGGAGCCGGCCGGCCGGTGCCGTGCCGGGGGTGTCGCGGCGGGTGGGGGCGGGGTCTCCGGAGCGTGCGACCCGTGCGTCGCGCGTGCCGCGTGCATCCCGTGCGTCGCGTGCGTCGCGTGCGTCGTGCGCGTCCGGTCCGGCGTGCGGCCCGAGCGGGAGCAGCAGGGCGCGGCCGAGCAGCCCGACCGAGCCGGCCAGCGCGGCGGCGAAGGCCCGGGCCGCGCCCGGCAGGTGCCGCAGCTCCCAGAGCGCGCCCACGGCGCTCCACGCCCGCTCGCGGGCGACCCCGACCGACCAGGCGCCGAGCAGGTGGGTGAACGGCTCGGCGTGCTCCAGCAGGTCGGGGCCGGGCATCAGCCGCTCCCGGACGGCCGTCTCCACCTCGGCCAGCAGTCCGTTGATCCGGTGGTAGTCCTCCTCGACGTCGGCGGGCGCGCAGCCCCGGCGCCGGCAGGTGTCCACGACGGCCAGCGGCAGGTCGTGCTGGATGTGGGCGTTCATCCCGGCCAGCGCGAACTGCAGTGGGTGCACGCCCGGGTGGGCGCGCAGCGCGAACAGCGGCCGCCAGCAGGCGGGAGGCTCGTGCCCGGCCGCGTCGGCGGCCACGGCCCGCAGGTACCGCCCGGCGAACACCACGTCCAGCTCGGCCATCGCCGGCGGGTCGGCGAAGTACCCGTCGCCGAGCCGGTCGCGGACCGCCTCCGTGACGTCGAGGTAGAGCCGGTTGAAGACCGCCACCCCGTCGGCCGGGGGCAGCTCCGCCGCGAGCCCGCGCAGCCGGTCGACCACCTCCGTGACCGTGGCCGTGACGGTGGCCGTGGCCGCCGTCGCCGTTGCTGCCGCCGTACGATCCACCGCTGTGCCGGGCATGCGCCACCCTCCGATGTCGATCGTGCACTGATCGCATCATCGTGACAGCGCGCCCCGGCGCCGGCCGGGCGCGGCACGCCGTGGCCCGGGCGGGCCGCGGGCCTCAGCCCAGCTCGTACGCCAGGACGAAGGTGTGGGCGCCGGACTCGTCGACCGTCAGGTGGAACTCCCCGGTGATCCCGGCCAGCTCGCCCGCCCCCGTGCCCGGCACCACGCGTATCGTCGTGCCGCTGGTGTCCCAGGCCGCGTGCTGGAGCACGAACGAGCCCTTGCGCCCGTCCAGTTCACCCGTGACGTGCTCCACCGCGACGTACGACGCCGGGGCGCCGGACGGGCCCCCGACGGAGAGCATCCGCACCTCGCTGGTGCCGCTCAGCGCACCCGTGAAGGTCTTGGCGAGGCGGATCCGCCCGAAGGCGGCGCCCTCCCGCTCCTCCGTCTCCACCGGCTCGAACGCCGTCACCTCGAACGATCCCTCGGCCTCGAACCCCATGGCACCCGTCCCCTCGTCGGCCGATCCGCGCGATCGGCACCCCGCCGACCCTGCCGTGAGCCTTGCACACCCCACTGACAATCGGCCGCCCCGCCGACCCGGGGCCGCCGCCCGTCACGCCTCCCAGCGCACCGCCAGCACCGCCGCGTCGTCCGCCAGCCCGTCGGCCCCGACCCAGCCGCCGACGTCCGTCAGCACGGCGTCCAGCAGGTCCGCCGGGCTCCCGCCGTGCAGGCCCGGCAGCCGCTCCGCCAGCGGGTAGAACCGCCCGCCGGCGTCCCGGGCCTCCGACACGCCGTCGGTGTGCAGGAGCAGCAGGTCGCCCGGTTCCGGGTCGAAGCGCCGCGCCGGGTACGAGTCGCCGGTGAGCCCGCGCAGCCCCAGCGGCGGCGCCGGGAACGGGGGCTCCAGCTCGCTCACCAGGCCCGCCCGGCGCAGCAGCGGGGCCGGGTGGCCGCAGTTCACCACCCGGACCGGCCCGCGGTCCGGCGCCACGTCCAGCAGCACCGCGGTCGCGAACCGGTCCCCGTCCGGCCGGGCCGTGAGCGCCGCGTCCAGCCGCTCCGCCAGCCGCCCGGGATCGGCCTCGGTCCGCGCCGCCTCCCGGAACACCCCGAGGACGTCCGCCGCCGTCTCCACCGCGGGCAGCCCGTGCCCCTGGACGTCCGCGAGCAGGATCCGCACCCCGAACCGGGTCTCCACCACGGCGTACAGGTCCCCGCCGATCCGCGCCTCGGCCGCCGCCGCGACGTACCGCACCGCCACCCGCAGCGGGCCGATCCGCTCGGGCGGCGGCCGCAGCAGGGCCCGCTGCGCGGCCTCGGCCACCGTCCGGACCTGGAACAGCTCCCGCTCGCGGGCCGCCACCAGGACGACGCTGGCGGCGCTGGCCAGCGTCGAGGCCAGCACGGTCACCGGCACGCTGATCCGCACGGACAGCGGCAGCTCCGCGTTGGCCGACTCCAGCAGCCCGACCGCGAGCAGCGCCGCCGCGCCGACCAGCAGCGGCACCCGGGCCCGCCGGGTGGTCGCCCCGGCGAGCACGGGGGCCACCGCGAGCAGCGGCGCCAGGGTGGTCCCCGGGCCGATGGCCAGGGCCGCCACCACGGCGGCGACCAGCAGCAGGAGCGCGCCGTACAGCAGGGTCCGGGTCCGTCGGGGCAGATGCAGCGGCGGCACCCCGTCCGGGCCGTCGGCGGTCACGCGTCCTCCAGTGGTGCGGCGTCGGACGGGTCCGACAGGGGTCCGGCGGTCGGTCGGGCCGGTCGGGCCGCCCGACCGCGGACGGGTCGAAGGCCCCGGCGGAGCGGGGGCCACCGGTCCACTCTCCCCGCCCCGCCCCGGGGCGGCACCTCGGCGACGGCTCCGGCCCAGGCTCCGACCCAGGGCCTGTCTTCGGACTCCCGCCTGCGGGGCGACGCCGGGGCACGCGCCTCGCGGCGTTGTCGTCGGTCGCCAATGCTCCGCATGGACTCCCTCCTCCGCCTTGCGATGCACGCACCCCAACGCCGCCCCGCCCGCCCTGGCGGGCGGACGACGGGAGCCCGAAGACAGGCCCTAAGCTGGGCCGGGAGATGAGACGCAAGAGCCGCCGCCCGGCCTCCCCCCTCCCGCAGCGCCGGGGCGTGGACCCGGTGCACCTCCGGCTGCCGCTGGAAGGCCCCTGGCCGACCCTGCGGGAGCACCTGGTCGAGCGGCTGCGCGCCGTTCCGGCCGAGCGGATCGACGCGGCGCTGCGCGAGGGCGAGATCGTCGGCGAGCAGGGCCCGGTCGCCCCGGACGAACCGTTCCGCCCCGGTGCCCACCTGTGGTTCTACCGCGACCTCCCACCCGAGGTGCCGGTCCCGTTCGAGCTGGTCGTGCTGCACCGCGACGAGCACCTGGTCGTCGTCGACAAGCCGCACTTCCTGGCCACCACCCCGCGCGGCCGGCACGTCACGGAGACCGCGCTCTCCCGGCTGCGGCACGCCCTCGACCTGCCCGCGCTCAGCCCCGCACACCGGCTGGACCGCCTCACCGCGGGTCTCGCCATGTTCGTGGTCCGCCCCGAGGACCGCGGCGCCTACCAGACGCTGTTCCGGGACCGCCTGGTCCGCAAGGAGTACCGGGCGATCGCCCCGTACGACCCCGGGCTGAGCCTGCCGCGCACGGTGCGCAGCCACATCGTCAAGGAGCGCGGCGTGATCGCCGCACAGGAGGTCGACGCGCCGCCGAACAGCGAGAGCCGGATCGACCTGCTGGAGCACCGCGACGGCCTCGGCCGCTACCGGCTGCGCCCGCTCAGCGGCCGCACCCACCAGCTGCGACTGCACATGAGCGGTCTCGGACTGCCGATCCTCGGTGACCCGGTGTACCCGGTGGTGCTGCCCGAACCGGCCCCCGACGACTTCCGCCGCCCGCTGCAACTGCTCGCCTCGACGGTCGAGTTCACCGATCCGCTGACCGGCCGCGAACGCCGCTTCGAGAGCCGCCGCACACTGACCGCCTGGACCGACCCGGAGGACTGGGCCGAGGGCCCATCAAGCAACTCCGGCGGCTCCGGCGGTTCCAACGCGCAGTCCTAGGACCGTCCGACGATCTAGTCCCAAGGTCCGACCGGGTCCCCGTCCCGGCGGCCGATCCGGTGCGCGGCGGGCGGCGGGATCGTTGCGGTATGAACGCAGAACAGCGCACCGCCGTACCGCACTCCGCCCCCGTGGCCGTCGTCACCGGCGCCTCCCGAGGCCTCGGCCTGGCCCTCGCGCGGGCCCTCGCCGCCGACGGCTGGCAGCTGGTGATCACGGCCCGGGGCGCGGCCGAACTCGCCGCAGCCGAGGCCGGACTGGCCGCCGTCACCAAGGTCGTCGCGCTGCCCGGCAGCATCGTCGACGACGACCACCGCGCGCACCTGGCCGAGGCCGCCGAGCGGCTCGGCGGCGCGAGCCTGCTGGTCAACAACGCCGGTACGCTCAACGGCGCCGCGGCCCCCGGGTCCGAGCCGCTGCCCCGGCTGGCGGACTACCCGCTGGCGGACCTGCTGGAGACCTTCGAGGTGAACGCGCTCGCGCCGATCGCGCTCACCCAGCTGGTGCTGCCCCAGCTGCGCGGCCACGCCGGCGCGGTCCTCAACATCAGCTCCGACGCCGCCGTGGTGGCCTACCCCGGCTGGGGCGGCTACGGCGCCAGCAAGGCGGCGCTCGACCTCGCCACCGCCGTACTCGCCCGGGAGGAACCGGAGTTGCGGGTCTGGGCGGTCGACCCGGGCGGCATGCGGACCCGGATGCTCCAGGAGGCCAGCCCGGGCGAGGACATCTCCGGCGAGGCGCTGCCCGAGGACGTCGCACCGGTCCTGCTCGGCCTGCTCCGCGATCGCACCCCGTCCGGCCGCTACCGGGCCGAGGACCTGGCCATCTCCGCTGTCACCGCCGTCCTCGCCGCCCCGGCCGCGGACCGGGCCGGGCGATGAGCGCACCCGCCGATCCCGGCCTCGACCTCACCGTGCCGCCCGAACTCTCCGCCCGCGCCCCGGCGGAGGCCCGCGGCACGGCCCGGGACGCCGTCCGGATGCTGGTCGGCCGGCGGGCCACCGGCGCCGTCGAGCACCGCCGGTTCACCGACCTGCCCGAGGTGCTGCGCCCGGGGGACCTGCTGGTGGTGAACAACTCGGCCACCCTCCCGGCCGCCCTGCCCGGGCGGCTGCCCGACGGCACGCCCGTCGCGCTGCACGTCTCCTCCGCTCAGCCGGACCGGAACGGCACCCACCTGGTGGAGTTGCGCCGGGTGGTGCCGGGCGAGGCGGCGGCGTACTACCCGCCGGAGGAGTCCCCGGCCCGCACGGGGCTGCGGGTCGCGCTTCCCGAGGGTGGTGCGGCGGTGCTGGCCGGGGCCTTCACCGCCCGCCTCTGGTACGCCGAACTCTCCCTTCCCGAGGGGATGTTGCCGTACCTGGCACGGCACGGCCGGGCGATCCGGTACGGCTACGTGGACCGCGAGTGGCCGATCGAGGCCTACCAGACGGTCTTCGCGACCGTCCCCGGCAGCAGTGAGATGCCCAGCGCGGCCCGCCCGTTCAGCGCCGAGGTGGTGGCCCGGCTGGCGGGGCGGGGCGTGCTGGTCGCGCCGGTCACCCTGCACACCGGGGTGGCCTCGCCGGAGGCGCACGAGGCCCCGTACGCGGAGCGCTTCCACGTCCCGGCTGCCACCGCCCGGCTGGCGGGCCACGTCCGGGCCGGCGGCGGCCGGGTCATCGCCGTCGGCACCACGGTGGTCCGGGCCCTGGAGTCCGCTGCCGAGCCGGACGGCACGCTCGGGGAGGCCGACGGCTGGACGGAGTTGGTGATCACGCCGGAACGCGGTGTCCGCGCCGTCGACGGCCTCCTCACCGGCTGGCACGAGCCCCGCGCCTCGCACCTGCTGATGCTCGCCGCCGTCGCCGGCCTGCCCCTGCTCACCTCCTGCTACCGCGCCGCTGTCGACCACCGGTACCTGTGGCACGAGTTCGGCGACGTCAACCTCCTGCTGCCGGACTGAGACCGGGCGCGGCACCGGCCGGTCGGGCCGGCGGGGTCGGGCCGGCGGGGTCAGGCCAGCAGGGTCCGGGCGACGTGGTCGGTGTCGAGGTACTCGCGGACGGCGGTGATCCGGCCGTCCTCGACGGTGAACACGCCCAGGCAGTGGTTC
The DNA here is from genome assembly GCF_014656195.1 of Kitasatospora xanthocidica. GTDB lineage: Bacteria > Actinomycetota > Actinomycetes > Streptomycetales > Streptomycetaceae > Kitasatospora > Kitasatospora xanthocidica. Next base: position 307,111 of record NZ_BNBY01000008.1, read on the forward strand.
TCGTACGGTGCGCCGTTGGCGGCGGTGCCGACGGTGGTCCACTCGGCGACGGCCAGCGGGCCGTCGGCGAGGACCCGGGTGAGGGTGATGACGGGCAGGCCGTCGGCGGCGAAGTAGGTGCCGATCCGGCCGAGGAAGTCGCCGAAGATCTCCTCCTTGCCGCGCCAGGTACGGGAGATGGCGAGGTGGCCGGGGTAGTCCCAGGTGGCGTCCTCGGCGAACAGGGCGATCGCGGCGTCGAGTTCGCCCGCCGCGATGAGGGTGACGTAGTCGGTGACGACGGTGCGGGCGTCGGGGTGCTGCACGGTGGCTCCCTCTGGTCGGTCCGGTCGGGGCTGTCCCGCCGTGGCACCAGGTAACCGCCGGGGCGGGCCGGCGGGCCAACAACCGTGGCGGCGGCCCGACAACCGTCCGTTGTCCATGCTGTCGGGGGGCTGGTGCGGGTGGTGTTCAGGTGCCCGGGGAGGTGCCCGGGGGCAGCTCCAGCTCGAACCAGACCACCTTGCCGTCCTCGGTCTGCCGGCTGCCCCAGCGGTGGGCGAGCTCGTTGACCAGGTGGATGCCCCGGCCGCCCTCGTCCTCGCTGCGGGCGCGGCGGATCCGGGGCGCCTCGCTCTCCCGATCGGCGACCTCGACGGTGAGCACCCGGTTGCAGAACAGCCGTAGCTGGGTGGGGGATCCGGCGTGCACCAGGGCGTTGGTGATCAGCTCACTGGTGAGCAGCTCGGCCCAGTCGGCGAGCGCGCCGAGCCCCCAGGCGTCCAGCGTCTCGCGGGTGAAGCGGCGGGAGTGCGCGACCATCGCGCGGTCGCCGGTGAGCGGCAGGGTGGCGATCCGGTCCGTGCCCCGCGGGCGGACCTGCGCCATGATGACGGCGATGTCGTCCTCGCTGGTGCGGCCGGTGAGCCGGGCCAGGACGGCGTCGCAGGTCTGCTCCAGCGTGGGGCGCCGGTCGGCGACGGTGCGGCAGAGCAGCTGGATCCCCTCGTCCAGGTCGCGGCCCCGGCGTTCGACCAGTCCGTCGGTGTAGAGGGTCAGGATGCCCTCCTCGGGGAGGGTGAACTCCGCGCTCTCGAACGGGACTCCGCCGACGCCGAGCGGTGCGCCGGTCGGCAGCTCGATCAGGTGCGCCCGCCCCTGGGTGTCGGCGACCACGGGCGGCAGGTGCCCGGCGCAGGCCGCGGTGCAGCGGCTGTCCACCGGGTCGTACACCACGCAGACGCAGGTGGCGAACTGGCCCTCGCCGACGGCCGTGGTGGCCTCGTCCAGCCGGTGCAGCACCCGCGCCGGGTCCAGGTCCAGGGTGATCAACGTGCGGGCTGCCGTACGGAGTTGGCCCATGGTCGCGGCGGCCCGGATGCCGTGCCCCATGACGTCCCCGACGATCAGGGCGACCCGCCCGGAGGAGAGCGGCACGACGTCGAACCAGTCGCCGCCGACCTCGCTGACCACACTGCTGGGCAGGTAGCGGTAGGCGATCTCCAAACCGAGGGTGCGGTGCACCTCCTGGGGCAGCAGGCTGCGCTGGAGCATCAGCGCGGTGTCCCGTTCGCGGCGGTAGAGCCGGGCGTTGTCGATGGCGAGCGCGGTACGGGCGACCAGCTCCTCGGCGAGTGAGCGGTCGGCCGGGCCGAACGGCAGCGGGTTGCGGGTGCGGACGAACTCCGCGCCGCCCAGCACGTGTCCGCGCGCCATCAGCGGCACCATCAGGTAGGAGTGCACCCCGGCGTCCAGCCCCGGCTGCACCCGGTCGGGGGAGGCGACGATCCGGCGCAGCTCCTCCTCGGTCACCTCGGACACCAGGATCGAGCGCCCGGTGCGCAGGCTCTGCGCGTACAGCTGGGCGGACTGCGAGGTCTCGCCCACCTGGTCGGCGGCGTCCGTCATGCTGCCGTCCGGGGCGACCTCGCCGACCGCCACGGCCCGCATCAGCACCCGCCCCTCGGCGGGGACGGGGCCGGGCTCCTCGCCGCTGAGCACCGCTTCGCGCAGGTCGACGGTGATGAAGTCAGCGAAGCGCGGGATCACCACCTCCACCAACTCCTGGGCGGTGCGGTGCAGATCGAGCGTGGTGCCGATCCGGTTGCTGGCCTCGTTCAGCAGCGACAGCCGCTGCTGGGCGGCCCAGGCCTCGTCCAGGGCCCGCTGCCGGGCGGCGGCCGCGTCCCGCTCCCGGGTGAACAGCAGCGCGTTGTCGATCGAGACGGCGGCCCGCACCGCCAACTCCCCGGCGAGCGCCACGTCGTCGTCCTCGTACGGGCGCTCCACGAGCGTGCGGTAGAAGCCCGCGACGCCGACCGGAGTGCCGCGCGCGATCAGCGGGACGACCATGAAGGAGCGCACGTTCTGCTCCTTGACGGCGGCGGTGCGCACCGGGTCGTCGGCGAACCAGGCCAGGCCCTGCTCGTCCATCCGCGGCACCAGCAGCGGCTTGCGGTTCGCCAGGCACCACGCGTACGGCGAACCGGGCCGGAAGCGGTGCACGTTGCCGAGGCGGGCGATCGGCTGCAGGGTCGAGCCGTGCACCGAGTGGAAGGCCATCCGGCGCAGCAGGGCCGAGCCGTCGGCCGGCGCGCGGGCCTCGCGCTCGCCGCGGACCAGGTCCTCCAGCACCTCGACCACCACCGTGTCGGCCAGCCTGGGCGTCGCGACCTCGGCCAGCTCCTGGGCGGTCTGGGCGAGATCGAGCGTGGTCCCGATCCGGGTGGAGGCCACGTTGACCAGCGCCAGGCGTTCCTGCGCGGCCTTCGCCTCGCGCAGCGCCTGCTGGCGGGCCAGGACGGTCTGGTGCTGGCGCAGGTACAGCCGGGCGTTGTCGATCGCGACGGCGGCCCGCGAGGCCAGTTCGTCGCCGAGCGTGATGTCGGCCTCCGCGAAGGACTCGCGCTCGCCGCGCCGCGAGTACACCACCATGCCGAGCGTGGTGCCGCGCGCCACCAGCGGGGTGATCCGCACCGAGCGCGGCCGGTCGCCGAGGTAGGCCTGCCGGCGGCTCTCGTTGATGCCCTCGCTGAGCATCGGCAGTTCCCAGGACGGCGTGACCACCGTGCGGCCGGTGCTCAGCGCGCGGGCGTACGGGGAGTCGGCGGGCAGCTCGTACACGGCGTCCACGGGCAGCGCGTCGGACGGGTAGAGCGGGTCGGCGGTGACCAGCGCCAGCCGGCGCACCAGCTGCGGGGCGTCCGGGGCGGGCGGTTCGACGGTGCGGCCGGCCACCAGGGCCTCCAGCGCGAACACCCCGCTGATGTCGGCGACCCTGGGCACCATCGCGTCGGCGAGCTCGCGGGCGGTCTGCCGCAGGTCGAGCGTGGTGCCGATCGAGGCGGTCGCGTCGACCAGCAGGGACAGCCGCTCCTGGGCGCGGGCCGCCCGGGCGTCGGCCCGGAACCGCTCGGTGATGTCGATGACGGTCGAACTCACTCCGAGGACCCGGCCGCCCCGGTCCTCCAGCCGGAAGTACGAGGCCGACCAGGCGTGGTCGTGCTGCGGATCGCCCGGGGTGCGGCCGTGCGAGCGGGTGTCCACCACCGGCTCGCCGGTCTCCAGCACCCGGCGCATCACCGCCTCGGCCTCGGCGCCGTTGATCCCGGGCAGCACCTCGGTGAGCCGGTGTCCCAGGTGCCGCCCGGGGGACAGGCCGTTCGCCCGGGCCAGCGCGTCGTTCAGCCGGACGAACCGCAGCTCGGTGTCGAAGACCCCCATGCCGACCGGGGACTGCGTGAAGAACCCGTCCAGGACGGCGAGGTCCGCCTGGATCCGGCGCAGCGTGGTCACCTCGGAGGCCACGGCCAGGACGAGCGGTTCACCGTCCGGCCCGACGATCGGATGGGTGCGGAACTCCAGGTTCACCAGGTGCCCGTCGCGGTGGCGCACCGGGAACACACCGGTCCAGGCCCGGCCGCCGAGGATCTGCCGGAACAGCTGCAGCACCTCGGGACGCTCGTCGTCGGTGGTCAGCAGCTTGGCCGCCTTCGCCCCGACCGCGTCCTCCACACGGTGACCGAGCAGTGCCTCCGCGTCGCCGCTCCAGTGCAGGATCCGCCCGTCGGCCGCGATCAGCGCCGTCGCGATCGGCACCATCAGCAGGGCGTCCTGCTGCGGTTCCCCTGCGCGCCGCGCGTTGTGGTTCACCATGGCCAGAGAACCGTCCCAGAACCGTCCGGTGATCGTTCCCACCAGCCCTGCCATCTTCGCACGCGGCCCCGGGAGACCGCTCACCGTGGCAGCGGGCGAGGTCCGCTCAGCGCGGTAGCGGGCGCTCCAGGCAGAACTCCGTCCACCGGCCCGGCTCGGCCTTCAACGACTGGACCTCGTACCGCCCGGCGGCCGGCTCCAGCACCGGTCCGCGCCGAGGAGGCCGTCGGCGGGCAGCCGACGGCCTCGCCGGTGGAGCGGGGTCAGGAGTGGAAGCGCACCTCCGGGTCGGCGGCGGTCGGGCCGTCGAACAGCGGCTGCTCGACGCCCTTCAGCTGCAGGTCGAAGAAGGCGCCGACGTACCGGCGGGTGAGCTCGACGGCGCGCCCGCTCGCGATGGTGACGCCGGGCCCCCGGGGCAGGCCCAGTCCGTCGATCAGCACCGGGAAGTCGGTGAAGCTGTGGTGGTCGGTGCCGTCGACGGTCAGCCAGCGCTTCCAGCCGTCGAGGTTGGGCCAGCTCTTGACCCAGCTGCTGTCCTCGTCGTCGCCGCCGAGCGGGTGGCCCATCATCAGGAAGGGCTTGCCGCCGATCCCGGAGGCGGGCACCAGGACGTCCATGGTGCCGTCCAGGTCCACGCCGGCCCGGATCCGGTCGTCGGAGAGCAGGGCGGGCACGGCGGCCGCGCCCCCGGCGGAGTGCCCGGCCATGCCGATCCGGTTGCGGTCGATCATGCGGGCGGCGTAGCGCCAGGCGGGGTGCGGGCGGCTGGTCAGCCGGTCGATGACGAAGGACACGTCCTTCGCGCGGCTCTCGTCCACCTTCGACCAGTCCTTCGGCTGGCCGCACATCACGCAGGGCACCGTCCGGCCGTCCGGGAAGGTCGTGCCGGTGTTCTCGTAGGTGTGGTCGACCAGCGCGACGACGTAGCCGCGGCTGGTCAGGTCCTCGGCGAGACCGGTGATCGCGGTCCGCGGGTCGACGAAGCCGGGGGACAGCACCACCAGCGGGTAGTGGCCGCCCTGCGGGCGCGCGCCGGTCTCCGACCAGGTCCGGACGCCGGTGAGCGTCTCGGTCGGGACGGTGTTGCCCGGCAGCCTGAAGTCCAGCAGCCCGCGGGCCGCCCCGGCGGTCATGTACGGGGCCGGGGTGCCCGTCCCGGCGCGGGCGGGGTAGTACATCGAGACCATCAGCTGGCGCGGACCGGCGGAGGGCACCCACGGGTCCGGACGGTCCTCGTCCACCAGGTGCAGGACCTCCTGGCCGACCGCGTACGGCCCGGTCGGGCGCGGGAGTTCGATGCGGACGGCGGCCGGGTCGCTCGTCGGGGCGCTGCCGGGTGCGGCGGGACCCGCGGTGCTGGCGACGGGGGAGGGGGCGGTGCCGGGGGCGGCCAGGGCCGGAACCGCGGCGGCGACGGACAGGGGCAGCGCGAGCAGCAGGGCCGCCGCGCCGGCAGTGACGCGAAGTCGTCTCATGTCGGCGACGGTAGGCCGCGCGCCAGGGAGTTGACGTCCACTCAGCGACGGACCGGACCCCTCCGGGAAGAGCCGTTCGCGCCCCTAGGGGCCGGTCCTCCGGCGGCCGGCCCGCGGGCTCCCGCCGGTCGCCCGGAGCTCCTCCAGGAAGTCCGCCGCCGCGCGGGCGTTGGGCACCGGGAAGGTGAGCGGCAGGCCGGCCGAGTGCGTCCGGATCTCCAGCTCCCCGAGGCCCGACGTCCGGGTCGACTCCACTTCGGCCCACCGGTAGGACTCCGTCGCGGCGAGCGGGTGCGGCGGGCGGTGCACCAGCCCGCCGGGCGTCACCGTCAGCCGGCCCCGGGCGAACCGGACGCTGCCCTCGGTGCGCAGCGTCTCGTGCAGGGCTGCCCGGAGCCCGGGGGAGAGGCGCTCCTCCAGCTCCCGGAACAGCCCGCCCAGCCCGCGCAGCCGCGCCAGCACCACCGGCTCGTCCACGCCGGCCAGCCATATTCGCCCCTGCTCGTGCTCCCCGCAGCGGCCGCCGGGGGAGTACTCCGTGGCCTCCACCGAGCCCCAGGGGAGCGGGCGCTCGGAGCCGTCCGCACCCACCAGCACCAGCCCGGCCTCGTGGACGCGTACGGACCGCGGCCCGGAGGCCGGTCGCAGCCGGCCGAACCCGCTCGCCGCGACCACTGCGAGGGCCCCCACCACGGGCGCGGGCCACCACCCGCCGAGCGCCAGACAGGCCGCCAGGGCGACGACGACCGCGCAGGCGCCCACCCAGACCCGGACGAGCCGGGGCACCGGCCGGAACCGCCGGTACACGTGCACCACCGGCCCGAGTCGATCGGCCGGATCGACCGGATCGACCGGACCAGCCGGGCCGGTGAGGCCGGCCGGACCGCTCGGACGGACCGCGCGCACCGGTGTCGGCGACCACACCACCGCCACGTCGGCCCCCCTTTCACTCGGCGGACCCCCATCGGGACCGCAGCTGCCGGATCCCAGCATCGACCGTCCGTCGCACCCGGCAACAGTGCCAATCGGCACCTTTTGGCCTGAAACGACCCGACCATCATCGCTCCCCGCCCGCTGCTCCCCGCGACCGGGGGTGCCGATGAGCAGGGGAAACGGCCTCCGGCCCGCCCAGGCCCGCGCCCGGGCCCGGGCCCGCCCAGGCCCGCCCAGGCCAGCCGCAGCCCGCCCAGGCCCGCCCCGGCTGCCCCTCGCCCCCGCCTCACCCAGCCGTCGCGAAGTCCCTCTGCAGCCTGCGCAGCAGCGCCGTGCCCGCCGGATCGGCCGACCGCCGGGTGTTGGCCAGCACCAGCGCCCCCACCTGCTTCTCCGGGTCGAAGGCCGCGAAGGACCGGAACCCGCCCGTGCCGCCGTTGTGCCAGATCTGCAGGTGGCCGCCCTGCTGGGTGTGCAGCCGGTGCCCGAGCCAGCCCAGGTGCATCCAGGCGAACGGGTTGACCCGGTGCCTGGTCTCCCGGGTGAGCGTGATCGCGGGCGACAGCGGCGCGTCCGGCTCCCGCTCGGCGGCCAGCTGGGCCCGCAGGAGTATCGCCAGGTCGGCGGCGGTCGACCGGAGCCCGCCCATGCCCGGCAACGCCGCCAAGTCCCAGTACGGCACCGGCCGCCCGCCCGCCGTGTGTCCGTGTGCCAGTCGCCCGGTCCGGTCGGAGCCGCTTCGGTCCGCGTCGGTCCGGCCCGCACCTGACCGCTCCGCGCCGGACCCCTCCGCACCGGTCCGCACGTGGGTGTCCGCCAGCCCCAGCGGCTCGCAGACCTCGCGCGCCACCAGTTCCTCGTACCCGGTGCCGGCCCGGTGCGCGAGGGCCAGGCCGAGCAGCCCGGCGCCGAGGTTGGAGTAGCGGAAGCTCCGCCCGGGGGTGGCCCGCAGCCTCGTCCGGGCGAGCCCGCCCAGCACGTACTCGGCGCTGCAACGGGCGTACGGATCGGGGTCGTTGGGCTTGACCAGTGCCTTCAGCAGCATGCCCCGGGGCAGCCGGGGGAGTCCCGAGGTGTGGGTGGCCAGGTGCCGCAGGGTGATCGGTTGCCTGCCCCGGCCCGGGACGACGGCCGGGCCGTCGGGGCCGTCGGCGAGCACCTCGGCGAGCGGCTCGTCCAGCCGGACCGTGTCGTCGAGCACCAGCCGTGCGAGCACGAGCGCGGTGAACACCTTGGTGACGGAACCGATTTCGAACACCGTGTCCGGCCCGGGCACGCCGCCGCCCGGGCCCGTCCGCCCGACGCCCCGGATCTCCGTCTCACCGCCGGCCAGCCCGGCGACCACCGCGCCGACGTGCTGGCCCTCCAGCCGGTCGGCCGTCTGCTGCACGACGCGCGCGAGTTCGTTCATGGCAGTGAGCCTAGGCGGGCCGACCTGCATGATCCCTCCGCCCCGAAAACGATTTCGGCCGCTCCTGATGCTCCTCCAGATGTACGCCCGGCTGCGCCCGGCACGGTACAACCCGGCACGGTACAACCCGGCGCGCCGCCACCCGGTCAGCAGCAGCCGGTCCGACGGTCCCCCGCCCGGCCACGCGGCAGGACGCCGAGCTCACTCCCCCAGCGCCGCCCGCAGCCTGGCCGCGACCTCCGCGGCCCCCGCCTCGTCCGGGTACTTCCCCCGCGGCCAGAAGAACCCGCGCAGCCCGTCCTTCGGATTGCGCGGCACCACGTGGACGTGCAGGTGCGGCACCGACTGGCTGATCCGGTTGTTCGCCGCCACGAAGCTGCCCGCCGCGCCCAGGCCCCGCTCGACGGCGGCGGCCACCCGCTGCACCCGCAGGAAGAACGGCCCGACCTCCTCGGCGGGCAGGTCCGCCAGCGTCCGGTGATGGGCGCGGGGCACGACCAGGACGTGTCCGGGGAACAGCGGGCGGCGGTCCAGGAAGGCCACCGCCGTCCCGTCGTCCAGCACCAGGTGCGCGGGCTCCTCGCCCGCCACCACCGCACAGAAGACGCAGTCCATCCGTCCATTCAAGCCATCGGCGGCCGCCCCGGCACCCCGGCAAACCCCCGCCGCCCCGGCGTCACCCGACCGGCCGCCGACCGGGTGCGGCCGCCCGGCCGCCGGGCGCACGGTGCTGCAGGGGGCCGATCAGCGGGCGCGCCGAGCGCCGCACGAGGAGGTGGCCCGGATGTCGGGCAAGTTCGAGGTCTATCAGGACGCCGGCGGCAAGTACCGGTTCCGGCTCAAGGCGGGCAACGGCGAGATCGTCGCCACCGGCCAGGGCTACGTCAGCAAGGAAGCCGCCCACAAGGGCGTCGACGCCGTCCAGCGGGCCGCCGACGGCGCGGCCGTGGTGGACGTCCCCAAGGCCGCCTGAGCGTACGGGCCCCGGCGGGCGGACACGCCGGTCCGGCCCGCCGGGACCCCGTATGCCCGGCCCGGCCCGGCCCGACCGTCCCCGCCCGCCGGGGCCCGTACGCCCGGCCCGGCCCGCCGCCTCACTCGTACCGGTACAGCAGCGACTCCCGCTCGGTCTGCTCGATCATCTCGATGGTCAGCGACTCGTCCCGCAGGTGCGAGAGCGTGACCTCCGCCGACGTCGGCTGCGCGTCCTTGGCGAGCCAGTTCTCCGGCTTCCAGGCCGAGGCTCGCAGCAGGGACTTCGGGCAGTGCGCGTACACCTCCTCCACCGCGACCACGATCGCACTGCGCGGCGGCTTGCCGACGGCGGTCAGCTGCCGCAGCAGCTCGGGGTCGGTGGAGACGCAGGCCCGTCCGTTGACCCGCAGCGTGGTCTCCCGGCCCGGGACGACGAAGAGCAGCCCGACCCGGCCGTTCTCCAGGATGTTGTGCAGGGTGTCCAGGCGCTTGTTGCCGGTGGCGTCCGGGATGGCCAGGGTGTGCTCGTCGAGCACCGAGACCAGCCCGGCCGGCCCGCCGCGCGGGGAGACGTCGCAGCGCCCGGCGGCGTCGGAGCTGGCCACGAAGACCAGCGGCGAGCAGGCGATCAGGCGCTGGGCGACCTCGTGCAGGTGGTCGACCTGCTTGCGGCGCGCGTGATCGCCGGGCTGCTCGTAGATCTCGCGCAGCTGGGCCGGGTCGCGGAGGGCGTCCGCGCGGAGGGCCTCGAACAGACTGGTCGGCCGGTCCGGTCCGGCGCTTGACGGAGCGGCAGTTTCCGGTGTGGTGGTCATACCGGAAATCTAGCCGAGGCCCTCCGGCACCCCGCCGGCCCGGCCGCCCGCGACCCCCGGGAGAAGCCCGGCCGTACCCCTCGCCACCAGCGGTTTTCCGCTGATAATGGGGCCAGGGACTAATGGGGCCGGGGACCCCAGCCAGCCGGAGGTGGTGGTCGTGATCGTCAGAATCTGGGCCGGGCAGGTGCCGGCCGGTCGCATCGAGGAGTTCTGCGCCCACCTGGCCGCCCAGGTGCTCCCGCAGCTGGGGCGGACGGACGGCTGCCTCGGCGGCGAGCTGCTGCGTCCGGTGTCGGAGGAGAACGGGAACCGGGTGCTGGTGGTGAGCCGCTGGCGCGACGAGGACGCGCTGCGCGGGTACGCCGGGCCGATGTGGCGGATCCGGCCGGTCTGGTCGGAGGGCGAGCTCCGCTACCTCGCCCACCCCCCGGAGGTCACCCACTTCCTCCAGGTCACCGCACCCGCCGCACTCTGAACACTCCGCGGGAGCGCTCGCCGAGAGCGCTCCCCGCTCGCACTCCGTAACGCGCCCGTCCCTCTCCTCGCACCGGCGACGGCGCCCTCACACCGACAGCGGCACCGGGTGGATCTCGTCCGCCGGGTGCCCGGTACGGGTGTGGACCCGCTGCACGGCCTCCTTGGTCGGAGCCTCGGAGAGGCAGTACACGGTGCCCGAGTCCGGGTCCGCCCACGCCTGCTCGAAGTGGACGCCCTCCTCGCCCTCGACCTTCAGGTCGGCCGCGTGGGCCGCCTTGAGCTGCTCGGCCGTGATCCCGGCCATCCCGTGGTGGACGTCCATGAACTTCGCCATCGCCCTCGCCTCCGTAGCTTCGGTGCGTCACCGGCAGGGCCCCACCTACCAGCGTCGCCCCCACCACGCCTGTCCGCCACCAGACCGCCCCGGCTGTCGGGCAGCCCCCCGCCGGACCCCCGCCGGACCCCCCGCCACCGACCACCACACCGGATCCCGACAGCAGCACGTAGCACCCCGCCGCACATTCCCCGCAAGGCCGTGAAACAGGCCACAGCGAAACCCACTCCCTGCCCTTGCGTCGACCGTGGCAGAATGACCGCAACAGCAGTGACGTTCAGCGCACTCCGGGGTCGGTGAAAATCCGAACCGGCGGTTACAGTCCGCGACCCGTCCGCAGCCAGCGGCCGGTTGACCAGGTGAAATTCCTGGACCGACGGTTAAAGTCCGGATGGGAGGCGTGCGCGGGCGGACGAAGAGCAGTTCCCGTGGTCCATCGGATGTCCCGAACATCCGGGTCGGCCGCGGTCAGGTGAACGACGGGAGACGGGTGTCTCCCGGGCCGGGTGAGCGATCTCCCGGCGGCTTGGGCGCTCCCGGCGACGGGTGCCGCCGTGAGCCCGTGCACCGGTGCCCGTCCGCGTCATCTCCCCCTGCCGCCCCGGAGTCCGCGCCCCAAGCGCGAGGAGAACCCGGGTGTTCACCGGCATCATCGAAGAGCTCGGCGAGGTCGTGTCGATCGAGGAGATCGGCGACTCCTCGCGGATCCGCCTGCGTGGCCCGGTGGTCTGTTCGGACGCGGGGCACGGCGACTCCATCGCGGTCAACGGCGTCTGCCTGACCGTCGTCGACAGCCCGGAGGAACTGGCCGCGGGCACCGGCGAGTTCAGCGCCGACGTGATGGCCGAGACGCTGCACCGCTCCAGCCTCGGCGAGTTGAAGCCCGGCTCCCGGGTCAATCTGGAGCGCGCCATGGCGCTCGGCGCCCGGCTCGGCGGTCACCTCGTCCAGGGCCACGTCGACGCCACCGGGCGGCTGGTGAGCCGCGAGCCCGGCGAGCGCGACGCGAACGGCGAACTGCGCTGGGAGGTCCTGCGGTTCTCGCTGCCGGACACCATCTCCCGCTACCTGGTGGAGAAGGGCTCGATCACGGTCGACGGCGTCAGCCTCACCGTGGTGGAGGCCGCCCGTGACAGCTTCACCGTCAGCCTCATCCCGGCCACCCTCGCGCTGACCACGCTGGGCGCCAAGACCGTCGGCGAGAGCGTCAACCTGGAGGTGGACGTGCTCGCCAAGTACGTGGAGCGGCTGCTCGAGTCGCGCACCCTGCCGAGCCTGCCCGGCCTCTCCACCCTTTCCATCCCGTCCGACCCGTCCACCTCGTCCGACCTGTCCGACCTGCCGACCGACGGAACCCCGGGGGAGTCCGAATGAGCTGGCTCAGTGGAGAAGCGTTCACCGTCTTCGGTGAACACGTGAAGTGGGCCGACATGTTCGGCAACCTGCTCGGTTTCGGCGGCCTCGCGCTCGGCTGGCGCCGCTCGGTCTGGAGCTGGCCGGTCCAGCTGCTGTCCGGCGTGGTGCTGATCACCGCCTACCTCGGCGGCCACGTCCCCGGCCTGATCGGCAAGCAGCTGATCGTGATCGCCACCGCCGCCTGGGGCTGGGCCCAGTGGCGGCGCGGCCGCCGCGACACCGGCACGATCGCCGTCCGGTTCGCCACCTGGCCCGAGCGGGCCGCCCTGGCGGCGGGTACGGCGGTCGGCACCGTCGCGCTGGCGATGCTCTTCCAGTCCTACCCCAGCCTGTCCTGGAGTCCCTGGTCGGACGCCTACATCTTCGTCGGCACGCTGGCGGCGATGGTCGCCCAGGCCCGTGGCTGGCTGGAGTTCTGGTTCGCCTGGATCGCGGTCGACGTCGTCGGCGTCCCGCTCGCCTTCAACAGCGGCTACTCCTTCTCCGGCCTCACCTACTCCATCTACTTCGTCCTGGTGCTGCTCGGCCTGCGCTCCTGGTGGCTGAGCACCCGTGAACCGCGCACCGAGTCCGCCACCGTCCCGCAGGGAGCCACGGCATGACCGAGAACCAGTCCGACAAGGGCACCACCGAGGTCGAGCTCGTCCTCGACCCGGTCGAGCGGGCGATCGCCGACATCGCCCTCGGCCGCGCGGTGATCGTGGTCGACGACGAGGACCGGGAGAACGAGGGCGACATCGTCTTCGCCGCCTCCGCCGCCACCCCCGAGCTGATGGCCTTCACCATCCGCTACAGCTCCGGCGTGATCTGCGCCCCGATGACCGGCGAGGAGCTGGACCGCCTCAAGCTCCCGCCGATGACCCAGGTCAACGAGGACCGCAAGGGCACCGCTTACACCGTCTCGGTGGACGCCCGCGAGGGGGTCGACACCGGGATCTCCGCCGCCGACCGCGCCCGCACCGTCCGGCTGCTCTCCTCGGCCGGCACCGAGCCCGGCGACCTCACCCGCCCGGGGCACGTCTTCCCGCTGCGCGCGGTCGAGGGCGGGGTGCTGGTCCGCCCCGGCCACACCGAGGCCGCCGTCGACCTGGCCCGGCTGGCCGGGCTGCCGCCGGCCGGCGCGATCGCCGAGGTGGTCAACGACGACGGCTCCATGGCCCGGCTGCCCGAGCTGGTCGTCTTCGCCCGCGAGCACGGCCTCGCGATCATCTCCATCGAGGACCTGATCGCCTACCGTCGCCGCACCGAGCTACACGTCGACCGGGCCGCCGTCACCTCCCTGCCCACGGCGTACGGGGAGTTCACCGCCGTCGGCTACCGGGGCACCATCGACGGCACCGAGCACATCGCCCTGGTGGCCTCCGGCGGCCCGGACGGCGGCCTGGACGGTTCCGGACGGCTGCCGGACGGCGAGGACGTCCTGGTGCGGGTCCACTCCGAGTGCCTGACCGGCGACGTCTTCGGTTCGCTGCGCTGCGACTGCGGCCCGCAGCTGGAGGCCTCGTTGCAGCGGATCGCCGAGGCGGGCCGGGGCGTGGTGCTCTACCTGCGCGGGCACGAGGGGCGGGGGATCGGCCTGGCCCACAAGCTGCGCGCGTACGAGCTGCAGGAGCAGGGGCGCGACACCGTCGACGCCAACCTGGACCTCGGCCTGCCCGCCGACGCCCGCGACTACAGCATCGCCGCGCAGATGCTGGTGGACCTCGGCGTCCGCTCGCTCACCCTGCTCACCAACAACCCGCAGAAGCTGACCGCGCTCACCGAGCACGGCCTCAAGGTCAAGGGGCGCGAGGCGGTCGAGATCGCGCCCGGCGAGCACAACCTGAGCTACCTGCGGACCAAGCGCGACCGGATGGGCCACGACCTGCCCGGCCTCGGCTCCTGAACACGCCCACCACTCGTACGACGAACAGGAAGTAAGAACATGAGCGGCCACGGAGCCCCCGAGCTGACCATCGACGGCGCCGCCGACCTCAAGGTCGCCGTCATCGCCGCCCAGTGGCACGACCAGGTGATGAACGGCCTCCTGGACGGCGCCCACCGCGCGCTCAAGGAGCTGGGCATCGCCGAGCCGACCGTGCTGCGCGTCCCGGGCACCTTCGAACTGCCGGTCGCCGCCAAGCGGCTGGCCGAGCGCGGCTACGACGCCGTGGTCGCCCTCGGCGTGGTGATCCGCGGCGGCACCCCGCACTTCGACTACGTCTGCCAGGCGGCCACCGTCGGCCTGACCCAGGTCAGCGTCGACACCGGCGTCCCGGTCGGCTTCGGCGTGCTGACCTGCGACAACGAGGAGCAGGCGCTCGACCGCGCCGGGCTGCCCGGCTCCGCCGAGGACAAGGGCCACGAGGCCGTCACCGCCGCCGTCGCCACCGCCGCGGTGCTGCGCGCCGCGCACTGACGAGGGCCCGTACGGTCCCGGACCGCGGACGTCCACCGGACTGTCCACGGTCCGGGACCGTTTACCGTCCGTCCGTCCGCACGCCGTAAGGTGGCCCCATCATGGCTTCGAAGACATTCGAGGAGCTCTTCGCCGAGCTCCAGCAGAAGGCCGCCACCGGCGACCCCTCGTCCTCCCGTACCGCGCAGCTCGTCCAGCAGGGCGTCCATGCGATCGGCAAGAAGGTCGTCGAGGAGGCCGCCGAGGTCTGGATGGCCGCCGAGTTCCAGTCGGACGAGCAGACAGCGGAGGAGATCTCGCAGCTCCTTTACCACCTTCAGGTGATGATGATCGCCCGTGGGCTGACGCTCGACGACGTCTACAAGTACCTCTGAACCCTCAAGCTCCGCCGAGCAGTCCCCTTCAACAGGTAAGGAAGCAACCTCCCATGCTGCGCATCGCCGTCCCCAACAAGGGTTCGCTCTCGGGTCCCGCGGCGGAGATGCTCCATGAGGCCGGCTACCGCCAGCGGAAGGATCCCAAGGAGCTCGTCCTCGTCGATCCGAACAACGAGGTCGAGTTCTTCTTCCTCCGCCCGCGCGACATCGCCGTCTACGTCGGCTCCGGCCGCCTGGACGTCGGCATCACCGGCCGCGACCTGCTGCTGGACTCGCACTCCAACGCCGAGGAGGTGCTCGCCCTCGGCTTCGCCGGGTCGACCTTCCGCTTCGCGCGCCCCGAGGGCGTGGCGGTCGAGGACGTCAAGGGCCTGGAGGGCCTGCGGATCGCGACCTCGTACACCGGCCTGGTGGAGCAGCACCTGGCCGACCACGGGGTGAAGGCGACGGTCACCAAGCTGGACGGCGCGGTCGAGACCGCGGTGCAGCTGGGCGTCGCCGACGTGATCGCCGACGTGGTGGAGACCGGCACCAGCCTGCGCAACGCGGGCCTGGAGGTGTTCGGCGAGCCGATCCTGATCTCGGACGCCGTGGTGATCCGCCCCAAGGGCGCCGGCGACGACCCGCAGGTGGAGCAGTTCCTGCGCCGCCTCCAGGGCGTGCTGGTGGCCCGCCGCTACGTGCTGATGGACTACGACATCCGCGCGGAGAACGTCGGCGCGGCCGTGGGCCTGACCCCGGGCCTGGAGTCGCCGACCGTCTCGCCGCTGCACACCGAGGGCTGGGTCGCGGTCCGCGCGATGGTGCTCCGCAAGGAGGCGCAGCGGATCATGGACGACCTGTGGGGCATCGGCGCCCGGGCCATCCTGGTCACCAACATCCACGCCTGCCGCCTCTGAATCCCACTCGCCCGTGCGCGAGCGACCCGCGCGCCTGTGGGCGCGTGACCCGCTCGTCCGTGGGCGAGTGACCTGCCCGCCCGCCCGCGGGTAAAGAACGGTTCAATGGGGCGGGGACGCCGGCCGGCGTCCCCGCCCCGTCGTGCTGCCGCCACCAGATCCACCCGGAGACCCCCGTGTCCACGCCGTCCGTCGAGTTCCCCGTCACCTGGGCGCCGCGCCGCACCCGCGTCGTGCTGCTGCCGGTCTGCGCCCTGCTGGTGGTGCTGTTCGCGGTGCTGGCCGTGCTGCTCCCGGAGAACTGGCAGCTCAACGACCGGATCATGATGACGGCCAGCGGCGTGCTGTTCGCCGCCGTCGGCCTGATGCTGGCCCGTCCCCGGGTGAGCGCGGACGCGGACGGCGTGACGGTGGTCAACTTCGTCCGCAGCCGCCGGCTGGCCTGGGCCGAGATCGTCCGGGTCAACTTCCGGCAGGGCGACCCGTGGGCCACCCTCGACCTCGCCGACGGCACCTCGCTCGCCGCGGTCGGCATCCAGTCGGGCGTCGGCAAGGCGCAGGCGATCGCGGCCGCCCGGACGCTGCGCGACCTCGTGGAGCACCACGCCGGGGCCTGACGCCGACGTCCACGGACGTGGCGCCCCCGGCGCCGCCCCCGGCCTGCGGTTCGTGGGCCCGGCGGGTCCGAACACCCTTCCTACGCCTGTCCGGGTATGGTCTACGCTGGTAAAAGCAGGGCAAAGTCCGCCCTGCCCCGAAGCGCCTCGAGAGCGCCAGACCGTACCGACCTGAGGAGTGACACTCCCCCTCGATGGACGATCCGTCCGGTAGTACCTGCGCCGCCCCACTTCCGGCCTCCGGAAGGCAGGCGGCACTGTGATCACCGCCTGGCTGCTGTTGTTCGCGGCCGTTCTCCTGATCCTCGCCAACGGCCTGTTCGTGGCCGCCGAGTTCGCCTTCGTGACCGTCGAGCGCGGGGCGGTGGAACGTTCCGCCGCGACCGGCGACGCCCAGTCCGCCCGCGTCTCCCGGGCCCTGCGGCACCTCTCCTTCGAGCTCTCCGGGGCCCAGCTCGGCATCACCGTCACCTCGCTGGTGGTCGGCATGCTCGCCGAGCCGGCCCTGTCGACCCTGCTCTCACCCGTCATGTCCGGCCTGGGCGTGCCCGACTCGGCCGCCCGCGGCGTCGCCGTGGTCGTCGGCATGGTGCTGGCCACCGTCGTCCAGATGGTGATCGGCGAGCTGGTCCCGAAGAACTGGGCGATCTCCCGCCCGCTCCAGGTGGCCCGCGCGGTCGCCGCCCCGCACATGGCCTTCTCCTTCGTCTGCCGCCCGCTGATCAGCTTCCTCAACGGCGCCGCCGACCGTACGGTCCGGGCCTTCGGGGTCGAGCCGCAGGAGGAGCTGGGCCACGCCCGCACCCCGGCCGAGCTGGTCTCGCTGGCCCGGCACTCGGCCAAGGCCGGCGCGATAGACGAGGAGTCGGCGCGGCTGTTCGTCCGCACCCTGGGCCTGGGCGAGCTGACCGCCGAGTCGGTGATGACCCCGCGCGTCGACGTGGCCGCGCTCCAGCGCGACGCCACCGCCTCCGACGTCGTCAACCTGACGCGGGCCACCGGCCTGTCCCGCTTCCCGGTCTACTCCGACAGCCTGGACGAGGTCACCGGCATCGTGACGCTCAAGGACGCGCTCGCCGTCCCGGCCGCCCGCCGCGGCCTGGTGCGGGTCGCGGGCCTGTCCTCGCCGCCGCTGCTGGTGCCCGAGACGCTGCCCGCCGAGGTGCTGCTCGACCGGCTGCGCCGGCTCCAGCCGATGGCCATCGTGGTCGACGAGTACGGCGGCACCGCCGGCGTGGTCACCGTCGAGGACATCGTCGAGGAGATCGTCGGCGAGGTGCAGGACGAGCACGACCCCGACGACCACCCCGACCTGTCCCCGCTGCCGGCCGTCGACGGCCTGCCGGTCTGGGAGGCCGACGGCCGCGCCCGGATCGACCAGCTGGAGAGCATCGGCCTGAACGCCCCGGACGGCCCGTACGAGACGCTGGCCGGCCTGGTCGCCGACCTGCTCGGCAAGCTGCCCGAGGTGGGTGAGCAGGCCGGGCTGCCCGGCTGGCGGTTCACCGTGACCGCGGTCGACCGCCACCGCACCAGCCGGGTCCGGGTGGAGCGCACCAGCGCGCCCGGATCCTTCGGCGAGGACGGGGAGGGCGTCCGATGACCGCGCTCCAACTCGCCGTCGCGCTCTTGCTGCTGCTCGGCAACGCCTTCTTCGTCGGCGCCGAGTTCGCCGTCGTCTCGGTGCGCCGCAGCCAGATCGAGCCGCTCGCGGAGGCCGGGCACAAGCGTGCCCGCACCGTGCTGCACGCGCTGTCCAACGTCTCCGCGATGCTGGCCGCCGCCCAGCTCGGCATCACCGTCTGCTCGCTGGGCCTCGGTGCGCTCGCCGAGCCGACCATCGCCTCGCTGCTGGAGGACCCGTTCCACGCGATCGGTGTCCCGTCCGGCCTGATGCACCCGCTCTCGTACGGGATCTCGCTCGCCGTCGTGGTGTTCCTGCACATGGTGATGGGCGAGATGGTGCCGAAGAACATGGCCATGGCCGGCCCGGAGAAGGCCGCGCTCTGGCTCGGCCCGCCGCTGGACCGGCTGGCCCGCTGGCTCGCCCCGGTGATCCGGGTGCTGAACGCCCTCGCCAACGGCATCCTGCGGCTGTTCCGGGTGGACGCCAAGGACGAGGTCGAGTCGGTCTTCACCACCGAGCAGCTGATGTACCTGCTGGTGGACTCCCGGGACGCCGGTCTGCTCGACGAGGACCGCCAGGAGCGCCTGGAGGACGCCCTGGAGCTGGGCCGCCGCCCGGTCACCGAGGTGCTGCTCCAGCCGGAGCAGCTGGTCACCGTGGACACCAAGGCGACCGCCGCCGAGGTGGAGGCGCTCGCGCTGCGCACCGGCTTCTCGCGCTTCCCGGTCACCGACGGGGACCCGGCCGGCCACGGCTACCTCGGCTACGTGCACCTCAAGGACGTCCTCGACGTGGACGACCCCGCGGCGCCGATCCCGGCCCGGCTGTGGCGGCCGATCACGGCGCTGCGCGGCGGCCTCCCGCTGGACGACGCCCTCGGCGCGATGCGCCGCGCGGCCTGCCACCTGGCCGCGGTGCTGGACCAGGACGGGCGCACGCTCGGCGTGGTGATGCTGGAGGACGTCCTGGAGGAGCTGGTCGGCGAGATGCACGACCCGGACCACCGCGCCACCGCCTGACGCGCCCGCCTGGTCGGCCGGAGACCCGCACACCGGAGACCCGCACACCGGAGACCCGCACACCGGAGACCCGCGCACCGGAGCCCCGCCGACCGGAGTTCCCGCGTTCGCCCGGGGCGTGTCCGCTCACCGCGATTCTGCCCACAGCATGCAGCCGTTCCGTGCCGGCCACTCTCGGAGGAGGGTGGTCGGCATGAGACTTCTGCTGCTGGGTGGAACCAAGTTCGTCGGACGGGTCGTCGCCGAGGAGGCGCTGGCCCGGGGCTGGGAGGTGACGGCCCTCAACCGGGGCACACAGCCCGCCCCCGAGGGCGTCCGGGTGCTGACCGGCGACCGCACGGCCGAGGGCGGGCTCGCCGCGCTCGGTTCGGGGGAGTGGGACGCGGTGGTGGACACCTGGTCCTGGGCGCCGGCGGCGGTGCGCGACAGCGCCCGGGCGCTGAAGGGCCGGGTCGGCCACTACGCGTACGTCTCCAGCCGGTCGGTGTACGACTACCCGCTGGCGGCCGGCGGGGGCGAGGCGGCGCCGGTGGTGGCCTCCTCGCCGGACCTCACCGGTGAGGTGCCCTACGCCGAGGCCAAGCGCGGTGCCGAACTGGCCCTGGAGGCGGAGTACGGCGGGCAGGCCCTGCTGGCCCGCGCCGGGCTGATCCTCGGCCCGTACGAGGACATCGGCCGGCTGCCCTGGTGGCTGAACCGGATCGCCCGGGGCGGCCCGGTGCTCGCCCCCGGCCCGCGCGACCTGGCGCTGCAGTACATCGACGTCCGCGACCTCGCGGTCTGGACCCTGGACGCGGTGGTGGCCCGCCTCGGCGGCCCGTACAACGTGGTCAGCCCGTCCGGGCACGCCACCATGGGGGAGCTGCTGGAGGCCTGCGTGCGGGCCACCGGCTCGGACGCCGAACTGTGCTGGACCGACCCCGAGCGGATCCTGGCGGCCGGCGTCGAGCCGTGGACGGAGCTGCCGATCTGGCTGGCTCCCGGTGAGCTGTACGACTACCTGCACACCGGCACGGTCGAGCGGGCGGTCGGCGCCGGGCTGCGCTGCCGGCCGGTCGCGGAGACGGTCGAGTCCACCTGGGCCTGGCTGCGGGGGATCGGCGGCACCGCGCCGCAGCGCGCGGACCGGGTCACGGTCGGGCTCGACCCCGAGCGGGAGGCCGCGCTGCTCAGGGGGTGAGCCCGGCGCCCGCCGGGACCGGCGGGCGCGGATCAGCCGCGGCCGTCCATGCCGTGCGGCCGTCCCTCAGCCGCGGCCGTCGATCAGCTCCCCGTACGCCTGGACGAGGTCCGGCAGGCGCAGTGTGGCCAGGTCCTCCCGGCCGGGCGGTTCGCGCAGCAGCGACAGCCGCAGGTCCCGGTAGGCGCAGGACTTCTCGTACAGGGTGCGGATGAACCGGCCGTTGCCCAGCTCGTCGATCCAGCCCTCGCGGACGACGTGGGCGCAGATGCTGGCCAGCTCCTCGGCGGCGTCCTCGTCCCAGCCGTCGCCGTCCCGGCCGGCCAGCGCGGCGCCGATCGCGGTCAGCTCGCCGGGGCGGTAGCTGGGGAAGTCGACCCGGGTGGTGAAGCGGGAGTTGAGGCCGGGGTTGGTGGCGAGCAGCCGGTTCATGCCCTCGGGGTAGCCGGCCAGGATCACCACCAGCCGGTCCCGGTTGTCCTCGGCGCGCTTGAGCAGCACCTGGAGCGCCTCGTCGCCGTAGGCGTCGCCCTTGGTGTAGCCGGAGTTGGAGAGGCTGTACGCCTCGTCGATGAACAGCACGCCGTCCAGGGCGGAGTCGATCAGCTCGTTCGCCTTGACGGCGGTCTGGCCGAGGAACTCGCCGACCAGGTCGGCGCGCTGGGCCTCCACCAGGTGGTCGCCGGAGAGCAGGCCGAGCGCGTGGAAGACCCGGCCGAGGATGCGGGCCACGGTGGTCTTGCCGGTGCCGGAGGGGCCGGAGAAGACGAAGTGGCGCTTGGGCGGCTGGACCGGCAGGCCCTGCTCGGCCCGCAGCCGCGACATTCTCAACTGGGCTGACAGTGCCCGCACTTGTCGCTTGACGGGCTCCATGCCGACCATCAGCGAGAGCTCGGCCAGGGCGGCGTCCAGCTCGCGCTCGTGACCGCCCGCCCGGGGTGCGGGCGCCGCGGCGGTCCGGGGCTGCGCCTGGCCGCGGACGGGCAGCGGCGGCGCGGTGGGGGCCATCGGGGTGCCGCTGCCGGAGCGCTCCCCGGCGGCCTGTGGTGCGCCGTCCGGTGACGTCCCGTCGGGCAGGACCTCCTCCGCGCTGGAGCCCGCCGCCGGAACGCCGCCCGGCAGCCCGTCGGGCAGGGAGCCGTCCGGCACGGGCCCGTCCACCAGGCTGGCGTCCACCGAGGGCCCGCCGCCCACTCCGCCGCCCGGCAGCCCACCGCCCACACCGCCGCCCGGCAGCCCGGCGCCCGACAGCCCGGCGCCCTGCAGCCCGAGGTCCTGGGTGCCGTCGGTCAGCGGTCCGTCGCCGGAGACGGTCGCACCGCTCTGACCGGCGCCGTCCCCGAACTCCTCGCCGTACCCCGGACCGCCGGGGTAGCCGACCTCGTCCACGAAACCGGCCGCGCCGCCGTCGGCCCCGCCCGGGCGCCCGTCCGCCGGCAGGCCGTCGGCCAGCAGGCCGTCCGCGAGCCCGTCCTCGGCCGAGATGGCCGTCAGCCGGGTCGCGGTGTCCATGAACGCCGGGTCCGCCCGGTGCACCGCCCGGTAGAGCGGCAGCGCCGCCGCGCTGCGCCCGGCGCCCTCGTACGCCCGCGCCAGCCAGTACCGCAGCTCCTTGCGCTGCGGCTGCTCGGAGCGGCAGCGGGCCAGCGAGGAGGCCAGTGGCGCCTGCGCCTGCGCGCACATGTCGAGCCGCACCCGCGCCATGCCGGCGAACAGCCCGGCCTCGATGCCGAGCAGCGGGTCGTCCAGCAGCCGGTCGGTGTCCCGGATCAGCTGCTCCCAGTCCTTGAGCAGGTAGGAGCGGCAGGCGTACAGGAAGCGGGCGGACGGGTCCTCGCTGGGCGCCGGGCACTGCTCCAGCGCCCGGTCCAGCTCGGCCAGGTGGCGGCCGTCCAGCCAGTGCGAGGCGTGCGCCAGCGCGAGGTCGCGGGCGTCCTCCAGGACGGGCTGCACCCACCAGCCCAGCCAGTACCAGGAACTGAGCGGCCGTCGGTGCAGCCGGCGCTGTTCGCCGAACCGCTTCTGGTGGCGGTACATCGCCAGCAGCGCGGCCGAGGTGTCGCTGCGCAGCGCGTGCAGGCCGAGCCAGGCGTCGGCCATGCCAGGGTCCAGCCGGACGGCGGCCCGGAACTCCTCCTCGGCCCGGGCGTACGCGCCGGCCGTGTAGGCGTCCATGGCGCGCAGCCAGGCCCGGTCGGCGAGTCGGTCCGGGCCGCCCGCCGTGCTGTCGGAACTGTCCACCGTCGTCACTCACGCCCCCCGCGGTGTGGCCCGGGGCTCGGCCGGTGAGTCGCTCCGCGCAGCTTGGCCGGTGGTCGTCGAGCCCCCTGCGGCGCATATGCGCCTGCCTGGAATCGTACCGGCGCCGGGCTGATCCGGAAGGGTGCCGCACAGGGTCAAATGCGATCGCGGGAGCGGCTGTTGAGCGGCCGGGCGACGAAGCGGGCGGCGGGGGAGCGAGATTCGGAAGGGGACCGGACGACGCCCCCGGCTCACGGGGGAACAAGCCGGGGGCGCCGGGTCCGAGGCGGCCGGAAGCTTTCGTTCCGGCGGCTGGGGAGAACCTAATTCCTGGTGATGTCGCAGGTCAAGGAGCTTGTTGAAGATTCACCGACAGTGCCCGGCAGGATCCGTCCGGTCACCCCGTCGACCCGCGTCGCGGCGTGCGGGCGGCTCGGGTCGACGGCGAAATGCGCCGATTCGGCCCGGGCCCAGCCCGCCCAGAACTCGGCCAGATCCGGACCGTCCCGCTCCTCCCCGCGCCGCCGGGCCGCCGCCGCGTCCAGCTCCATCCAGATCACCCGGGCCAGCCACGGCCGCACCTCCCGCCGCCCCGCGCCGACCCCCTCGACCAGCACCACCGGGGCGGCCGGCACCGCGGCCGTGCCCGCGAAGCGGCGCAGCGTCCAGTCGTACACCCGGTACCCGGCGTCCCGGCCGGCCGCCAGCGGCTCCAGCACCTGCGCGCGCAGCCGCCCGGTCCAGCCGAAGAGCTCCTGGTGGGTGGCCAGGTCGTCGAGGTGGACCACCGGCGCCCCGTCGAGCGCCGCCGCCAGCCGCCCCGCGAAGGTCGTCTTGCCGGAGCCCGCGTGCCCGTCCACCGCGACCAGCCGCACCGGCCCGCAGGACGGCGGCAGCGCGCGCAGCTCCGCCGCGAGGGCGCCCAGGGCGTCGTCGACGGGTGTGGGGAAAAGTCCTGATGCAGCCACATTGTCAACCCTACGGTGCCGT
Source organism: Kitasatospora xanthocidica (assembly GCF_014656195.1). Taxonomy (GTDB): domain Bacteria; phylum Actinomycetota; class Actinomycetes; order Streptomycetales; family Streptomycetaceae; genus Kitasatospora; species Kitasatospora xanthocidica. Next base: position 330,435 of record NZ_BNBY01000008.1, read on the forward strand.
AGCCCACCACTGCGGCCAGTTCATCTCCGCAGGTCGTGACGGCGGCACCGGATTCGGGCATACTCGCTTCGCCACACATGTGAACGGCCGTTCACCGCGACCCGGTGCCGGTCGGGCCGATCTGCCACACCCCGCTCCGGACCGAGCCACACCCTCGGTCCGGCGCCCTGATCGAGGAGGCGACCGCCGCCATGACCCCCTCCCCTGTGAAAGCCGTGGAGCGACAGCTGCCCAGCGAGGAGGCCCGCGAGCTGCTGAGCCTCACCCGGGACCTGGTCCAGCGCGAGCTGCAGCCGCGCGCGGCGGAGGACGAGGCCGCCGGCCGCTTCCCGCGGGAGGTCTTCCGCACCCTCGGCGAGGCCGGCCTGCTCTCCCTCCCGTACGGCGAGGAGCACGGCGGCGGCGAGCAGCCCTACGAGGTCTACCTGCAGGTGCTGGAGGAGCTCGCGGCCGGCTGGCTGGCCATCGGCCTCGGCGTCAGCGTGCACACCCTCTCCTGCCACGCGCTGGCCACCTTCGGCACCGACGAGCAGCGCGCCAAGTGGCTGCCCGGCATGCTCTCCGGCGACCAGCTCGGCGCCTACTGCCTCTCCGAGCCGCAGTCCGGCTCGGACGCGGCCGCGCTGCGCACCCGCGCCGACCTCGACGGCGAGGCGTACGTGGTGAACGGCACCAAGGCGTGGATCACCCACGGCGGACAGGCCGACTTCTACAGCGCCCTGGTGCGCACCGGCGGCGAGGGCGCCAAGGGCATCAGCTGCCTGCTGGTCCCCGGCACCCAGCAGGGCCTCTCGGCGGCCCCGCCGGAGCACAAGATGGGCATGCGCTCCTCGCCGACCGCCCAGCTGCACTTCGACGGCGCCCGGGTCCCCCGCGAGCGGCTGGTCGGCGAGGAGGGCCAGGGCTTCCAGATCGCGCTCGCCGCGCTGGACTCCGGCCGGCTCGGCATCGCCGCCTGCGCGATCGGTGTCGCCCAGGCCGCGCTCGACCTCGCGGTCGACTACGCGCGCACCCGGCGCCAGTTCGGCCGCCCGATCGCCGACTTCCAGGGCCTGTCCTTCATGCTCGCCGACATGGCCACCCAGATCGAGGCCGGCCGCGCGCTGTACCTGTCCGCCGCGCGCCTGAAGGACGCGGGCCGCCCGTTCTCGAAGGAGGCGGCGATGGCCAAGCTGTTCTGCACCGACACGGCGATGCGGGTGACCACCGACGCCGTCCAGGTGCTCGGCGGCTACGGCTACACCCAGGACTTCCCGGCCGAGCGCTTCATGCGCGAGGCCAAGGTGTTGCAGATCGTCGAGGGGACCAACCAGATCCAGCGCCTGGTGATCGGCCGCCACCTCACCAAGGGCTGACCCCCCGGGGGGCTCGCGTACGGCCTCCGGCCGTCACTCCAGGGTGCGGAGTGACGGCCGGAGGCGTTCCTGGCGGAGCGTCGGCCCGGGGCCCCGGGCGGGAGGTCAGCGCCGGACGAGCCGGCGGCGCTGCTCCGGGATCGACCGCAGCGCGGCGACGGTCGGGACGGGCACGGCGGGCACCGTCGCGTCGACCACGGCCATCCGCACCGGGCGGTCCGCCACCGCGTGCGAGAACGGCTGGGTGCGCCAGTCCAGCCCGTTCGGGAGCTTGAACAGCGTGTCGAACGCGGTGGGCTCGGCGTCCTCCGGCGTCTCCACCTCCGCGAGGTCGTCCGTGGGCGTGCCCGAACCGGGGCAGATCGCGGGGGTGAAGGGGTTCCAGGCGGTCGGCAGCAGGGCGTGCTGGGGGAGCCGCTCCTCGTCCGCCACCAGCGCGATCGGGCGGCGGCAGTCGGGGCAGTTGACCCGGAAGACGTCCCAGTTCTCGGCCTCGCCGGGGTCGGTGCCCGGCGCGTGGTCGACCGCGAGGTCGTCGCGGCCGGACACATCGTCGATCTCGTCGGCGCCCAGCGCGCGCTGGTCAGTAGCAGGCATGAGGATCCCCCTAGGATCGGGCCCGGCATGGTCGTCCAGGGCCACAACCAGCACTTCCCTGTGATCCGGGCTCATAACCCTGCGGTGTTGTGCACCGTGATGCACCGGGTGTGTCCTTGGCCACACCTCGCGCCACATTCACCCGGCACGTGCCCGCCTGGCACCTGCGAGCACCGCCCGTGCCACCGCGTGCGCCCCCCGTGCTCCCGACCGGGTAGGTTTGCGGACTGTGGAGGATCTCGACCAACGCATCGTCCAGCTGCTCCTAGAGGACGGCCGGATGAGCTACACGGACCTGGGCAAGGCCACCGGCCTGTCCACCTCGGCGGTGCACCAGCGCGTGCGCCGCCTCGAACAGCGCGGGGTGATCCGCGGCTACACCGCGATCATCGACCCCGACTCCGTCGACCTGGCGCTGACCGCGTTCATCTCGGTCAAACCCTTCGACCCCAGCGCCCCGGACGACACCCCGGAGCGGCTGGCCGGCCTGCCCGAGATCGAGGCCTGCCACAGCGTCGCCGGGGACGAGAACTACATCCTCAAGGTCCGGGTCGGCGCCCCGGGCGACCTGGAGGACCTGCTCGCCCGCATCCGCAGCGCCGCCGGAGTCTCCACCCGCACCACCGTCGTCCTCTCCACCCCGTACGAGGCACGACCCCCGAAGCTCTGAGCGCGAAGGGCCGAGGTGCAGACTTAGCGGCATGACCGAACGCGACACCCGGACCGTCCTGCTGCGCGGCGGCGCCGTCTACAGCCCCGCCGACCCCTTCGCCACCGCGATGCTCGTGGAGGGCGAGCACATCGCCTGGGTCGGCAGCGACGGCGCCGCCGAGGCGTACGCCGCGACCGCCGACGAGATCGTCGAGCTGGACGGCGCCCTGGTCACCCCCGCCTTCGTGGACGCCCACGTGCACGCCACCGCCGCCGGTCTGGCGCTCACCGGCCTCGACCTCACCGGCAGCCCCTCGCTGGCCGCCACCCTGGCCGCCGTCACCGCCTTCGTCGACGCGCGGGCCGAGCCCGGCGGGGTGCTGATCGGCCACGGCTGGGACGAGACCGGCTGGCCCGAGGGCCGCCCGCCCACGCTCGCCGAACTCGACGCCGCCGCCAGGGGCGCCGCGCTCTACCTCTCCCGCACCGACGTGCACTCCGCGCTCGCCACCACCGCCCTGCGCGCCCTCACCGAGGGCCTCGCCGAGCGGCCCGGGTACGACGACGAGGCCCCGCTCACCAAGGACGCCCACCACGCCGTCCGGCGGACCGCGCTGGCCCGCCTCACCCCCGAGCAGCGCCGCCGCGCCCAGCGCGCCACCCTGTCCCGCGCCGCCGAACTCGGCATCGGCGCCCTGCACGAGTGCGCCGGCCCGGAGATCTCCTCCGAGCAGGACCTGGCCGCCCTGCTGGACCTGGCCGCCGACCGCGAGGGGCCCGAAGTCTTCGGCTACTGGGGCGAGTTGGGCGGGGTCGAGACGGCCCGCCGGCTCGGCGCGGTGGGCGCCGGAGGCGACCTCTTCGTGGACGGCGCGATCGGCTCGCACACCGCCTGCCTGCACACCCCGTACGCCGACGCCGAGCACACCGGCACCGCCTACCTGACCGCCGAGCAGGTCGCCGACCACGTCGCCGCCTGCACCGAGGCCGGGCTGCAGGCCGGCTTCCACGCCATCGGCGACGCGGCCGTGGCGGCCGTCGTCGAGGGCGTCCGGGCGGCCGGCGAGCGGGTCGGCGCCGGCCGGGTCAGGGCCATGCGCCACCGCGTCGAGCACGCCGAGTCGCTGGACGACAAGACGATCGCCGCCTTCGCCGAGCTCGGCCTCACCGCCTCCGTCCAGCCCGCCTTCGACGCCGCCTGGGGCGGCTCGGAGGGCATGTACGTCCAGCGCCTGGGTGCCGACCGGGCGGCCGCCCTCAACCCCTTCGCCGCCCTGCTGCGGGCCGGCGTCCCGCTGGCCTTCGGCTCGGACACCCCGGTCACCCCGCTCGACCCCTGGGGCACCGTCCGCGCCGCGGCCTTCCACCGGACCCTGGACCACCGGATCTCGGTCCGCGCCGCCTTCACGGCCCACACCCGCGGCGGCTGGCGCGCCATCGGCCGGGACCAGGACGGCGTGCTGGTGCCCGGCGCGGTCGCCAGTTACGCGATCTGGGCCGCCGCCGAGTTGGTCGTCCAGGCCCCCGACTCCCGGGTGGCCGGCTGGTCCACCGACCCGCGCTCCGGCACCCCCGGCCTGCCCGACCTCACCCCGGGCCACCCGCTGCCGACCTGCCTGCGCACGGTGGTCCGCGGCCGCACCGTGCACCAGCGCTGAAGCCCGTTCCGGCAGGCCGGACAGGGCGCTTAATCGGATGAGGGCGCCGGGTACCGGCCCGTAGGTTGATCACCATGACGACCGACCCGCTGGTACCCGCCGACTTCACCGTCCCGCGCGAGCTGCTCGCCCCGGAGTTCCGCCTGGAGCCCCTGGGCGAGCGGCACAACGCCTCCGACCACGCCGCCTGGACCGGCAGCATCGAGCACATCCGCGCCACCCCCGGCTTCGTCGGCCGGAACTGGCCGCCCGTCGAGGGCATGGCGCCGGAGCGGAACCTGGCCGACCTGCGCCGCCACGCCGCCGACTTCGCCGCCCGCACCGGCTTCACCTACACCGTCCTGGAGCCGGCCGGCGCGGAGGTGATCGGCTGCGTCTACATCTACCCGGACCGCGAGGAGCCCTCGGCGGTCTCGGTCAGCTCCTGGGTCCGCGCCGACCGCGCCCACCTGGACGCCCCGCTCCACCACGCCGTCTCGGACTGGCTCGCCGACTGGCCGCTGGGCCCGATCCGCTACGCCGAGCGCTGACCGCCCGGGCGGGGGAGAACAGTTCCACTGAACGGGGCCGGTGAACGGGGCCGAACGGGTCGGCCCCGGCCCCGGCACCCTCACCTCACGTCCCACCGATGTTCCGGGGTACCTTCTTCGCACAGCGTCCGAACAGCAAGCCCCAGGAAGATGGTGCGCCGGTGGCCATTCCCGTCACCCAGGAGCGGTCGGGGACCGTGCCCGAGCCCCAGGAACCGGCACCCCGACCGGGCCGGGGCGCCCGCGCCCTCAACAAGGTCCGCGCCGGGCTGCCCCGGACCGGCCTGGCGGCCCTGGCCGGCCTGCTGCTCGCCCTCGCCTTCCCGCCGTACGACCTCTGGCCGCTGTCGCTGCTCGGTGTCGCCGCGCTCTCGCTGCTCACCCGGGGCCGCACCGTCCGCCAGGGCCTGTGGACGGGCTTCGCCTTCGGCCTGCCGTTCTTCCTGATGCTGCTCAGCTGGCTGCGGGTGGTCGGCTGGGACGCCACGATCGGCCTGTCCGTCGTCGAGGCGCTGTTCCTGGCCCTGCTCGGCGGCGCACTGGCCGTCACCTCCCGGCTGCCGGCCTGGCCGCTCTGGGCGGCCTGCCTGTGGATCACCCAGGAGTGGGCCCGTGACCGGCTGCCGCTCGGCGGCTTCCCCTGGGGCCGACTCGCCTTCGCCAACACCGCCACCCCGTACACCCCGCTGGCCGCGCTCGGCGGCGCGCCGCTGGTCACCTTCGCGGTGGCGCTGTCCGGCGCCCTGCTCGCCTGGGCCGTGCCGCGCCTGCGCGGGCCGCGCAAGGCTCCCGGGGCGGCCGCGCTGGCGGCGCTCGGCGCGGTGGGCCCGCTGGTGGCCGGCTACCTCGTCCCGGTGCCGACGGCCGCGGCCGACACCGTGAAGGTCGCGATCGTCCAGGGCAACGTGCCCAACCCGGGCATGGACTTCCTGGGCCGCCCGATGATGGTCCTCAACAACCACGCCTCGGCCACCGAGCGCCTCGCCGCCGACATCGCGGCCGGCAAGGTCGAGCGCCCGGACGTCGTGATCTGGCCGGAGAACTCCTCCGACCTCGACCCGTTCAGCGACCCGCTGGCCCGTCAGCGGATCGACGAGGCCGTCCGGGCGATCGGCGTGCCGACCCTGGTCGGCACCCTGGTGGACGGCCCGGACGCCCAGCACGTCCAGAACGAGGGCATCGTCTGGGACCCGCAGACCGGCCCCGGCGCCTCCTACACCAAGCAGCACCCCGTCCCGTTCGGCGAGTACGTGCCCTTCCGCGCCCAGCTGATGAAGGTGATCACCCGCCTCCAGCGGGTCGCCCGGGACTTCTACCCCGGCGACCACAACGGCGTGATGCAGCTCGGCCCGGCCCGGATCGGCGACGTCATCTGCTTCGAGGTGGCCTACGACGAGATCGTCCGCGACACCGTGGACAGCGGCGCCCGGGTCCTGGTCGTCCAGACCAACAACGCGACCTACGCCAAGACCGGCCAGCCCGAGCAGCAGCTCGCGATGAGCCGGCTGCGGGCGGTCGAGCACGGCCGGGCGGTGCTGATCGCCGCCACCAGCGGCATCAGCGCGGTGATCTCCCCGGACGGCACCGTCCAGCAGCGCACCGAGGAGCTGACCCCGGCCGAGCTGTCGGCGACCGTCCCGCTGCGCGACGGCACCACGGTGGCCGACCGGGTCGGCGCCGCCCCGGAGTGGACGCTGGCGATCGGCGGCCTGCTGGCCTGCGCCGCCGCGGTGCTGGTCGGGCGCCGCCGCAAGGGTGCCTCCGGAACACCGGCCGGGCGGGATTCGTTGGACCAGGTGGTGCCGTAGCCGGCCCGGACCTCCCGTGCGGCGCGCAGAGCACCGCTGGGAGTGGATCCGTACCGTGACGCAGCAAGCTACCCCCACCCGTCCGGCCCCGCGCGGCAGGCTCCGCCGGGTGCTGCCGCTGCTGGTGACCGCCTGGCTGGTGCTGGAGATCTGGCTGCTGGTCCAGGTCGGCTCGTGGCTGGGCGGTCTCACCGTCCTGCTGCTGCTCGTCGCCGGCGCCCTGATCGGCGGCTCACTGATCAAGCGGGCCGGGCTGAAGGCGCTGTCGGCGGCGATCGAGCAGAGCAAGAACCCGCAGTCCGAGCAGCCGCAGACGGGCACCAGCATGACGGTGCTGGCGGGCGTGCTGCTGATCGTCCCCGGCTTCCTGTCGGACCTGGTGGCCCTGACCCTGCTCTTCCCGCCGACCCGGGCGCTCTGGCGGGCGGCCGGGCGCCGGCTCGCCGACAAGGCGCTCCGCAGCACCGGGGCGGTCGGCGCGGACGCGTTCGCGGACGCCGTGCGGCTGCAGGAGCAGATGCGCATCCACCGCCCGGACGGCAAGGTGATCCAGGGCGAGGTCGTCGAGCCCGGGGCCGGCCCGCGCGGCCCGCAGGGCCCGGACACCACCTACCGCCCGCCGATCACCGGCTGACACCACCGACCGACACCGGTCACCGAACCGCCACCCGTCCACCGGGCGACGCCGACCCCCCCGGTCGGCCGTCGCCCGGTCGGCCGTGCGCCACCGGGGGCGACGGCCGCGCCGGGACCGGACAACGCGAAAGGGACCCTGGAAACCAGGGTCCCTTTTCGCGTCCTCCCGCACGGGGCGGGAGCGAGGTCAGGCGCTCTTACGGGTGTCCCGCGGGTGTACCGCGAGGTTCATCCCGCCGGAGCGGAGCACGGCCAGCCGTTCGGCCAGCACCTCCTCCAACTCCTCGCGCGTCCGGCGCTCCATCAGCATGTCCCAATGGGTGCGCGTCGGCTTGGTCTTCTTCTCTTCCGGCTCGTCGCCGTCGAGAAGCGCTGCCTCCTGGCCACAGAAGCGACATTCCCAGGTCGCGGGGATCTCCGCCTCGACCGAGAAAGGAACCTCGAATCGGTGTCCGTTCTGACATGCGTACTCGACGGTCTGGCGGGGAGCCAGATCGATACCGCGGTCGGTCTCGTAGCTAGTGGCCCCGAGTCGCGTGCCGCGGAGAGCTCGCTCGCTCATGAATCGTGCCTCCCGGGCTTATGGCCCACAGGACTAGTGGTCGCTGTTCTTCGTCGTTCGGTCAACGCTCGGCTTCCGACGAAGATTCCCGTCCCGGGACATGCGTCGTCTGTTGTGCCGCCCCTGTTTGTACCCACCTGCGCCCGATTTGTCACATCTGGCCGGTGATATCACCCCGGGTGTCACCTATTTCACATCTGGTGATCGTGCGGACTTTCTGTGACGAGCGTACCGGGACGGGTTCCGGAGGCTTCAGCCGACCCCGGCCCGGAGCCGGGAGGCCGGTCAGGAGATGGGACGTGAGCGGATCATCGGCTCGCCCTTGGCGAGGTCGACCGGGCGGGTCCGCGGGGCCGGCTCGGCCGGTGCGGCCACCGGCGGGCGCTCCGGGCGGGGCGGGACGCCGGCGGCCGCCTCGGTGCGGGTGTCGCGGTGCGGCAGCAGGGCGATCACCGCGTCCCGCAGCTGGGCCGGGGCCTCGTCGTCCAGCGGGTCGACGGTGGCGGGCACCTGCAGCCGGACCGGGGCGCCGTTGCCGATCCGGGCGTAGCCGCGGCCGGCCGGCGCGTGCGCGGCGGGCACGATGTCCAGCGGCGCGCCGAGCGCGGCGCGGCCCTCGTCCGGCCCGGCCGGGCCGAGCAGCACGCGGGCCCGGGTGGTGGCGCGGACGGTCGGGGTGATCCGGTCCCGGGCCTCGATGTCGTCGGCGATCACCACGGTGACCCGGGCGGCCCGGCCGTGCCGCAGCGGGAGCTCCAGCAGGTCCTGCGGGTCCGGGCGGCCCTCGGCCTGGGCGAGCTCGCTCAGCTCGGTCGGGTGGTCGAGCAGCAGCCAGAGCGGCCGGGTGACGTCCTCGGGCGGCGCGGAGCCGGCCCGCCGGGCGGCGTTGAGCGCGGTGAGCCGGCGCTCGGTCTCCTGGACGGACCACTCCAGCGCGGCCAGCGCGCCGCGCAGGCTGGTCTCCACGGTGTGCACGCCGGGCCGGTTCACCAGGCAGGCGTGCTCCCCGGTGCCCGCGCCGTCGACGACCACCAGGTCGGCGTACGGGAGGGCCTGCAGCGCGATCGAGCGGAGCAGGCTGGAGGTGCCGTAGCCGGTGACGCCGAGCGCCAGCAGGTGGGGCTCGGAGGAGCGCGGGCCGGTGCGCCAGACCACGGGCGGCTGCTGGACGGTGGTGCCGCCCCGGGTGACCGGGATGGTCCGGGCGGTGCCGTCCTCGTCGGTGAAGCCCAGCACGATCTCGCCGGGGGCGGCCACGAAGCGCTGGGCGACGAGGTCGGCGGGCAGCGGGGCGAGCGCGGCGATCAGCAGCCGGTTGGACTCCTCGTCCCAGTCGAAGCGGTACTCCCGGGCCCGCCCGGCCTTGCCCTGGACGACCTGCTCGATCCGGGCCCGGGCGGCGGGCTCGGTGTCGGTGAAGTACGCCGGGTAGCTCAGCTCCAGCCGGGAGAGCCGGCCCTCGCCGTCGAACTCCCAGGAGGTGAAGGCGTTCTTGTAGCTGCCCTCGAAGTGGTAGAGCGGGTTGGCGTCCTCGGGGCCGCACAGGTACGGGGTGAGCGCGGCGTAGAGGGCGCCGAGCTTGACGTCGGCGACGTCGGGCGCGGCCGGGGCGGGTGGCGCCTTGGGGGACCGGCCGGCCCAGGCGGCGCTGGCCATCAGGGCGATCAGGGCGAACAGCAGGCCGTGCGGCAGCAGGTAGACGCCGACCAGCAGCGCGGCGGTCAGGAAGACCGTCGGGCCGCGGCGCTCCTTCGGGGTGGAGTGCCAGCGGCCCTTGGCCCAGGCGACGTGGTGGCGCAGGCCGCGGCCGATGACGGAGACCGGGGCGAACATGTCGGAGGCGTGGTCCCCGGCGGTCCGGGCGATCTCGCGGCCCTTGCTGAGGTGGCGGTGGAGCGGCATTCCTTGACTCCCCGGGCGAGTGGGACGGGTGGGACGGGTGGGACGGGTGGGAGGAGCGGGACGGGCGGGTGCGGCGGTGGGGTACGACGGGGCCCGGGGCGGTGGGATCCGCGCCCGGGCCGGTACGGGGGAGTGGGTGCGGCTAGAACCTGATGCCGCCGAGCAGGCTCGCGAGGCTGGCGCCGCCCGCGGTGATGCTGGGGGCGATGGACGAGCCGGCGATGTAGAAGCCGAGGAGAGCGCAGACGATGGCGTGGGAGACCTTCAGTCCGTCTCTGCGGAAGAAGAGAAAGGCGATGGTGCCGAACAGGACGATGCCGGAAATCGAGAGGATCACGATCCGCTCCTCGGGAGGGGGGACAAGCGGGGGTGGGGGTGTTACGTAAAGTGCACCAATCGTGACAAAAAGTAATAGATGATGGAACGGCGCAAATGGGTGGTTCTGCCGTTCGATGCCGTTCCGGACGCCGGACGGCGGTATGCGAACCGGCCGGTACGGGGCCGGTCACCGGGGGGATTCGGTGCGTCGAGGCATTCCCGGGGGGTGGGCGGGAAGTTTCCGGGGGGTCCGGGAAGTTCGCTCGAATGGCCGCGCAACCCGCGTGGCCGCGTGTCGTGGCCGTTCCGGGCCGTCATCCGGATCACGGACACCGGCTGGCCCGCTCCGGCGCCGGCCGCTACCGTGCCCTGGGCGCAGCCCGTGACCACCCGACGAACCGACCGGAAAGGCCGCCCGCCATGACCGACGCCGCCAGCCAGCAGCCCGCCGACGCCCCCGACGCCGAGGTGATCGCGCTGGCCGGGAAGCTCTTCGACGCCGCCCGCGCCGGGGAGACCGACACCCTGGCCGCCTACCTGGACGCCGGCGCCCCGGCCGACCTCACCAACGACCGTGGCGACACCCTCGTCATGCTGGCCGCGTACCACGGCCACGCCGCCACCGTGGAGGCCCTGCTCCAGCGCGGCGCCGACCCGAACCTCGCCAACGACCGCGGCCAGACCCCGCTGGCCGGCGCCGTCTTCAAGGGCGCCGACGACGTGCTGGCCGCCCTGCTGGCCGGCGGCGCCGACCCGCAGGCCGGCACCCCGAACGCCGTCGACACCGCCCGGATGTTCGGCAAGGACGAGCTGGTCGCCCGGTTCGAGGCCCGCTGAGCGGAGATCGTAGGCTTTTCGACCATGGACACCACCGCCACCGTCGAGTTCCACATCACCGGCTACGCCCACCCCGACGCCCAGGCCCTGTCGGCGGAGGTGCAGCAGGAGTACGTCCGCCGCTACGGCGACCCGGACTTCACCGAGATGAGTGCCGAGGACTTCGAGGCACCCGCCGGGCTGTTCCTGATCGCCTACCTGGACGGCCGCCCGGTCGCCTGCGGCGGCTGGCGGGCCAAGGAGGCCGGCGGCGCGGACGAGCTGCGCGAGGGCGACGCCGAGCTCAAGCGGATGTTCGTGGTCCCGGACGCCCGCGGCCGCGGCCTGGCCCGGGCGGTGCTGCGCCGCCTGGAGCAGACCGCCGTCGAGGCCGGGCGCACCCGGTTCATCCTGGAGACCGGCACCCAGCAGCCCGAGGCCATCGCGCTCTACAAGTCCGAGGGCTACACGGCGATCCGGAAGTTCGGCTACTACAAGGAGCACCCGCTGGCCGTCTGCCTCGGCAAGGAGCTCGTGACGGTCTGATCGGCCGCCCCGCCGGGTAGGCTCCCGTCGCCCTGACAGCCGCGTCCTGGGGGACGGGATGAGCCACCGAGCACCCGGAGCCGACCGGCTCCCCGCCCTGGCCGCGCCGGGAGGGGAGCTGGACCGGCTGGTCCGCGCGGGCGTGCGCACCGTCGGCGCGGGCGCCGTCTGGGCCGTCGGCGACGCCGGGGGCACCCTAGGCGGCGGCAGCCACGGCGTGCTCGGGCAGGGCCCGTACGCGCGGCTCACGCCCGGACCGGACACCCGGTACGACCTCGCCAGCCTGACCAAGATCGTCGCGCTCTGGCCCTGCGCCGGGGTGCTGTGGCGGTCCGGGCGGCTGCCGCTGGACGAGCCGCTCGGCCGCTGGTGGCCCCCGGCCGCCGGCCGCCCGACCGGTGCGGTCACCGCCCGGCAGCTGCTCGCCCACACCGCCGGGATGCCGCCGTACACCCGCTTCGAGCGGCTCTACGGGCGCGAGCCCGCGGCGATCCGGGCCGGGGTGCTCGCCGCGCCGCTGCACCGTCCGCCCGGCACGGCCGTCGAGTACACCGACCGCGCCGCCGTGCTGCTCACCTACCTCGTGGAGGACCTCGGCGGCGCCCCGCTGGACGTCCTCGCCGCGCGCTGGACCTGGCGGCCGCTCGGCATGGCCGACACCCGGTACGGGCCGCTCGACGCCGCGCTCCTCGACCGCACGGCGCCCACCGAGTACGACGAACGGGCCGGCGGGCACCTGCGCGGCGTCGTCCACGACCCCTCCGCCCGGCTGCTCGGCGGCGTCTCCGGCAACGCCGGGGCCTTCTCCACCGCCCGGGACCTCGCCCGCTTCCTCACCGCGGTGCTCGCCCCGCCGCCCGGGCCGCCGTGGGGCGGGGCGTGGACCGAGGAATCGCTGCGCGAGCAGACCGGCGGCCTGCGGCCCGCCCGCGGCCTGTCCTGGCTGTACGCCCCCGGCACCGAGCCGGCCGAGGGCACCTTCGTCCACTACGGCTTCACCGGCACCGGCTTCTGGGTCTCCCGGCGGCTCGGCCGCTGGGCGCTGCTGCTCACCAACAAGGTCCACCACGACCGGGTCACCCAGCCGCTGACCGATCTGCGCAACGCCTACCGGCGGCTGGTGTTCGGGTGAGGAGCGGGCGGCACTCGTTCGGGTGATCGGGTGCGAACCACCGTTTGCGGTGCGGAGATCGCGGCAGATTGTCCTCGACGGACGGCACCCGGCGGAGGAGGCGCGATGACGGACACCTGGACACTCTCGGAGGAGGAGTGGCTCGCCCGGATGGTGCGCGCCTACGTCGGCTGCAGCGTGCTGCTCACCGACGAGTCCGGCAAGGTCCTGCTGCTCAAGGCCAGTTACCGCGACCAGTGGCAGTTCCCCGGCGGCGGGATGGACCCGGGAGAGGCGCCCGCTCAGTGCGCGGCGCGGGAGCTGCGCGAGGAGACGGGGCTGGCCGCCGGGCGCCTGCGGCTGCTCGTGGTGGAGTGGCGCGACGCCATCCCCGACCAGGGCGAACACGCCCACCCGGCCGTGCAGTTCATGTTCGACGGCGGGACGGTCCCCGCCGGCGCGGCGGTCCGGCTGCAGGCCGAGGAGATCGCCGACCACGGCTGGTTCACCCCCGCGCGGGCGGCCGCCCTGCTGCACCCCGCCGCGGCGCGTCGGCTCACCGGGGCCCTGGAGGCCCGGCGGACGGGCGCCGCCGCGCTGCTGCACTCGGCGGGGTACGTGGGGTGAGGGGCGGCAGGACGATCAGAGGAGCGTGCTCCAGTAGAACCAGAACCGGTTGAGCACCAGCAGCGCGATCACCGCCGCCCACAGCACCGGCAGCGCCCAGTGGTAGCGCGCCGCCTCCCGGACCACCACCCGCAGCCGGGGCCCCACCGGGATCACCCCCGTACGGAGGTTGTGCAGCGTCGTGTACCAGAACAGCGCCACCACCGTCACCCACACCACCATGCAGTACGGGCACAGCGCACCGATGTCGTACAGCGCCTGGCCGATCAGCCAGTGCACGAACACCACACCCAGCGCGGTGCCCGCGTGCAGGCCCAGCCAGAACCAGCGCCGGTACGCGGCGCCCGACAGCAGGCCCGCCCCGATCGCCGCCAGCGCGCCGAACGCGGCCAGGCCCAGCAGCGGGTTCGGGAAGCCGAAGACCTCCGCCTGCTCGGTCCGCATCACCGAGCCGCAGCTGATGATCGGATTGATGTTGCAGCTGGGGACGTAGGAGGGGTTCTCCAGGATGCGGAGCTTGTCGAAGGTCAGGACGGCCGAGGCGGCCAGCCCGACCAGCCCGCCGAGGAACAGCAGGAACGCGTAGGCCCGGCCCGCCCCGATCGGGGCCCGGCCGGCGGCGTCGGGAGCGGGACGGGACAGGTGCACGGTGGTAGCGGCGGACATGGCAGCACACTCCGGTGGCTGGCTGGGAGGAGCCGGCCCGGCCGGGAGTTCGGCCGGACCGGTGGTGCCGTGCGGTGCGGGGGAAAGGGCCTGGCTACTGGAGGCCGGCGGCCTGCTTGACCTGCGCGGTGAACTGCTCCGGCGAGACCACGGCCTTGCCGGCGAACAGCGTCACCGGCTTGCCGTCCACCTTCACCGTCGGGGTACCGGTCACCCCGCTGTCGTTGAACGCGTCGGCGACCTTCGCCGCCCACGGCGCGTAAGTCCGGTCCTTGACCGCCTTCACGAAGGCGTCCGTCTTCAGCCCGGGCACCTGGCCGGCCAGGTCCAGCAGGTGGTCGACGTCGCCGAAGCCGTCCTCGCGCTCGTCGGGCTGGTTGGCGTACAGCACGTCGTGGAACTGCTTGAACTTGTCCACGCCCTCGTTCAGCGCGGCGCCGACGGCGGCCAGCGCGGTGCGCGAGCCCTTGCCGCCGAGGTTCTTGTCCAGGAAGGCCGCCAGGTGGAACTCCACCTTGATCTGCCCGTCCTCGGTGAGCTTCTTGACCGTCTCGCCGTTCGCCGCCTCGAAGTGCTTGCAGATCGGGCAGCGGAAGTCCTCGTAGACCTCCATGGTGTGCGGGGCGTCGGCCTTGCCGTAGGTGATCACCGTGCCGTTCGGGCCGCCGGCGTTCGCCGGCACGACCAGCGGCGCCGAGGTGGCCGCCGCGGCGGCCTTGTCGCTCTTGCCCGAGGCCGAGTTGACGGCGACGGCGGCACCGCCCGCGAGGGCGAGCACGGCGACGGCCGAGACCGTCACCACGATCCGCTGACGGCGCTTGGCGGACTGCTGCTCGCGGCGCTGCGCCTCCTGGATCCGCTCACGGGCACTGACGCGCTTGTCCTGCTGCTTGCTGGGGGCCTGAGCCATGGGAAGTCAACTCCTGTACGCGGCGCGCGGGAGCGCGCGGGAAACCGCACCGGGTGCGGCGGGGTCGGGGAACGCGGGAGTCGTGCGCACTGCCTGCGGGCGCACCGGGGCCGAGGACCGGCGGGGTACGGAAATGACCGGCGTACGGGGGAAAGCCCGGTACGGAAGGGGTCAGCAGGCAGGCGCGAAGGCCGGCGGGCCGCGGCGCGGCGCCGGGCTCAGCACCACGTCCTCGCGGCGCGGCCGCACCCGGTCCGACACCGGCAGCGGCACCCGCAGCACCGGGCGCTCCGGGGCCGGGACCAGCAGGACGAGCAGGGCGCGCAGCGGCCGCCCCAGCGACTCGCGCAGCGCGCGCAGCGCCCGGGCCAGGCCCGACAGCGCCGAGTCACCCAGCCGCAGCCAGGCGGCGGCGGCCAGCGCGATCACCAGGTGCACCAGCAGGAGCAGCAGTTGGGTCAGCGCCGGCGCCAACTGCCCGGCGTGACCCAGCGGGCCCGAGAGCAACGAGCCGTCCACCGAACCGCCGCCGCAGACCAGCAGGTTCACCCCGCGCGCGGGGACCTGCCCGGAGAACACCGGCCCACAGCCGGTCTGGCCCAGGTTGAACGTGGTGTTGAGCAGAAGCTCGACCGGCACCATCACGGCGGAGATGTGCAGCATCCGCCGCTCCCCGCCGGCCACCACGGAGGCGACCAGGAAGACGACGGCGCACGCCGAGGCCACCAGCGACAGCGGCAACGGGCGGCCCGTGATGACCACCTGCCCCAAGGCGGCCATCGGCACGGCGAGCGCGGTGAACACCGCGGCCCGCAGGGCCCTGGTCGCATGGGTGGAGGTCGTCACGCTCCGGAGTATGCCATGACGCTCACACCCGGCACGAGGGCGCATGGACCCTTGCGCTTCCGGCTGACGCGCCCTCAGGGGGAGGCGGGGACGGAGCCGGGGCTGGAGGCGGGACTGGAGGTGGGAGCAGAGGTGGGATCGGAACCGGGGCCGGAGGCGGGGTCGACAGTCGCCGGATAGGACCTAGCCTGGAAGCGTTCCCGGCGACCCCGACGAGGGGATGGACGCGCATGGCGAAACCCGAGACCACCGTCGGCCAGGTCCTGATGGCCCGGATCGAGGCCCAGGCGGAGGTGCTGGCCGGACTGGACGACGCCGTCCGGGCCGACGAACCGGACGCGGTGCACCGGATGCGGGTCGCCTGCCGGCGGCTGCGCAGCGCCCTGCGGACCTTCCGGCGGCTGTTCGCCCCCGGCACGACGGAGCACCTGGTCGCCGAGCTGCGCTGGCTGGCCGGCGCCCTCGGCGGCGCGCGCGACCTCGAGGTGCTGGCCGCCCGGCTCGCCGCCCAGGCCCGGGAGCTGCCCGCCGAGTGCGGGCCGGAGCGGGTCGCCGCCGCCCTGGAACGCTGGGGCGAGGCCGAGTACCACCGGGTCCGGCCCGAGGTGGTCGCCGCCCTCGACAGCCCCCGCCGCCGCGCCCTCGGCGAGGCCCTCACCGCCCTCCTCGCCGACCCGCCGCTGCGCCACCGCGCCGCCCGTCCCGCCCTCCCCGAACTGTCCCGCGTCGCCGCCCGCGAGCAGCGCCGCACGGCCGACCGCGTCCGGGTGGCCCTCGCCGCCGGCCCCGAGGACCGCGACCACGCCCTGCACGAGGCCCGCAAGGCCGCCAAACGCGCCCGCTACACCGGCGAGACCGCCACCCCGGTGGCCGGCGGCCCGGCCGAGCGCTACGCGGCGCGGATGAAGGCCGTCCAGGAGGTCCTCGGCGAGCACCAGGACGCCGTGGTCGCCGCCGCCACCCTCGCCGCCCAGCCGGTGGCCGCCGCCGAGCCCTTCGGCTACGGCGCCCTGTACGGCCGCCAGCTCGCCGCGGAGCAGGCCGCCCGCGAGCGCCTGCCGAGCGTGTGGCAGCAGGCGGGCAAGCGGACGCTGGCGCGGTTCGGGTAGGGCGCCCGGCCCGGGGGCGGGGCCGTGCTCCGGTCGGGAGGAGCGGGCGCCCGGACGCGGCTACGGGTGCGGCGGTGGGGTGTCCGGGGGGCGGGCGGTGGCGAAGGCTCGGCGGGCGGGGCTGTCGGGTGGGGCGAGGAAAGCGAAGACGTGGCGGCCCTCCTCGGGGAGGGGGAGCACGGTGTAGTCCAGGACCCCGGTGGCCAGGTCGGGGTGGCGGATGTGGAGGCGGCCGGGGCGGGGTGGGGCGGCCCGGTGGCGGTCCCAGAGGGCGGCGAAGGCGGGGCTGTCGTCGGACAGCCGCCGGACCAGTGCGAGGAGGGCGCGGTCGCGGGGCCGGTCGGCGTGGTGGGCGCGCAGCGAGGCGACCAGGTCGGCCCCGATCGAGCCGTCGGCGGCGACGTTGCCCTCGGAGCGGTCCCGGTGCGGGCAGCAGAACACCTGCCAGAGCAGGTTGCGTTCGTGCGGCGGCCGCCGGTCCGGCCGGGCCATCAGCAGGGCCGCGGCGGGGTTCCAGGCCAGCAGGTCGAAGGTGGGGCCGGTGACGAAGGCCGGGGCGGCGTCCAGGGTGTCCAGCAGGGCGAGGGTGGTCGCCGGGAGGGCCGGGGGTTCGGCGGGCGGCGGAGCCGGTCGGCCCTGCCGGGCGGCCAGGCGGTGCAGGTAGGCGCGTTCGGGCCCGGCGAGCTGCAGGGCCTCGGCGAGGCCGTCGAGGACGGGTCCGGTGGGTACCCGCTGGCGGCCCTGCTCCAGGCGCGCGTAGTAGTCGGCGGAGATCCCGGCGCGGGCGGCGACCTCCTCGCGGCGCAGCCCGGGTGTACGGCGGCGCCCGGCGGTCGGCAGGCCCGCGTCGGCGGGCACGAGTCGGGCGCGGCGGGCGCGCAGGAAGGCGCCCAGCGGTGTCTCGGGCATGCGCGCCACGCTGCCACAGCCGGGCCGGATCAAGCCAGGACCTGGCTGTCCCCGGCAGGCCGTTCCCGGGGAACGCCCGGCCGCTGGTGGGCCGCCGGCCGCGGCGGCAGGCTCGCCGCATGGGACTTCTCGACGACAAGGTCACGATCGTCACCGGGGCCGGCCGTGGCATCGGCGCGGCCGCCGCCCGGCTGTTCGCCCGGGAGGGCGCGCTGCTGGTGCTCGCCGCCCGCTCCGCGCCCGAGGTGGAGGCGCTGGCCACCGAGCTGACCGCCACCGGTGCCGAGGCGGTGGCGGTCGCCGCCGACCTGACCACCGCCGCCGGTGCCGAACGTACGGTGGCCGCCGCGCTGGAGGCCTTCGGCCGGCTGGACGCGGCCTTCGACAACGCGGGCAACGGTGCGGTGCCCGTCCCGCTCGCCGAGCGTTCGGAGGCGGAGTGGGACGACGCCCACGCGCTCAACCTGCGGGGCAGCTGGCTCTGCCTGCGAGCCCAGCTGCGGGTGATGGCGGCGGCCGGGCGCGGTGGCGCGGTGGTGCTCAACTCCGGGGTGGGCGCCCTGGTCGGGGGATTCGGCGACGGCGCCCAGCAGGCCGCCAAGCACGGCCTGACCGGCCTGGTCAAGGCGGCCACCGCCGACTACGCCCGGTACGGTATCCGGGTCAACGCCGTCGCGCCCGGGGTGGTGCGCACCCCGGGGACGGAGCCGTTCTTCGCGGCGGGCCCGGAGTTCGGCGCGCTGGTGGAGCGGTCCACCCCGCTGGGCCGGGCGGGTGCGGACGTGGAGGTGGCCGAGGCGGCGGCCTGGCTGCTGAGCGACCGGGCGTCGTACGTCGCGGGGGTGACGCTGCCGGTGGACGGGGGGATCGCGGCCACCCGCCGCTTCGACTGAAGTCGGCCGAGGGCCGGCTACCGGGGGCTGAGCCCCGCCGAGCGGGCCGCGTCGCGAAGCA
Source organism: Kitasatospora xanthocidica (assembly GCF_014656195.1). Lineage (GTDB taxonomy): Bacteria > Actinomycetota > Actinomycetes > Streptomycetales > Streptomycetaceae > Kitasatospora > Kitasatospora xanthocidica. The sequence continues at coordinate 348,946 of NZ_BNBY01000008.1, forward strand.
GGGCGTGGAGCATCGTGGTGGTCAGGCGGCCGGTGTTCGTGTTGCGCGGGCTGACGTGGTAGCAGCCGTAGAGCCGCAGCGGGGGGCCGCCGTCGTGGGCGGGGAGGACGGCCGAGGCGGCGTGGCCGAAGGCGGGGCGGGGGCGGGGTACCTGCCAGCCGGCGTCCGCGATCACCGGGAGCAGGGCCTGCCAGGCGAAGCCGCCGAGGGCGACCACGGTCCGTACGGTGGGGCGCAGCAGCCGCAGTTCGCGGGTGATCCAGGGTCGGCAGGTGTCGCGTTCGGCGGTGCTGGGCTTGTTGTCGGGCGGGGCGCAGCGGACCGGGTCGGTGATCCGTACGCCGTACAGTTCCAGGCCGTCGCCGTGGCGGACGGATTCGGGGCGGTTGGCGAGCCCGAGGTCGTGGAGGGCCGCGTAGAGCAGGTCGCCGGAGGGGTCGCCGGTGAAGATCCGGCCGGTGCGGTTGGCGCCGTGGGCGGCGGGGGCGAGACCGACCAGGACGAGCGGGGCGTCGGGCGGGCCGAAACCGGGGATCGGCCGGGCCCAGTAGTCCCAGTCCTGGTAGGCGCGGCGCTTGGTGCGGGCGGTCTCCTCGCGCCATTCGACGAGGCGGGGGCAGGCCCGGCAGCCGGTGACCACGCGGTCCAGTGCGGCGAGTCCGTCGGCGCGGGCGGCGGCCGCGGCGGGGTGGCGGGGGTCGCCGGGGTCGTCGGCGGGGGACTGCGGGGCGGCCACGGTCGGCATGGCCCGATCCTAGGGCCCTGGGGGTGTCCCGGGCGTCGGGGATTTCGTGCCGTTCTGTTCCGGTTCGACCCGGTCGTGGCCGGGCAGACGTAGCGTGGAGGCGGTTGCTCCGGCGGCCCCCGGCCCGGCGGGCCGGTGGTGGCCGGGCGCGCCGGTGCGTGCGGGCCGCGAGGAGGCCGCGATGATCGTCGATGCGGTGCTGGGGGCGCTCGGGGGGCTGGCCGGGCTGGGGGCGCTGTGGGCGGCCATGAGCCTCAGGGTGGTCCAGCAGTTCCAGAAGGGCGTGGTGTTCCGCTTCGGGAAGGTGCGGGACGAGGTGCGCGAGCCCGGGCTGGTGGCGCTGATGCCGGTCGCGGACCGGCTGCGCAGGGTGAACGTGCAGATCGTGACGATGCCGATCCCGGCACAGGAGGGCATCACCCGGGACAACGTCACGGTGCGGGTGGACGCGGTGGTCTACTTCCGGGTGGAGGACCCGGTGAAGGCGACGGTCAACGTGCAGGACTACAACTTCGCGATCTCCCAGGTCGCGCAGACCTCGCTGCGGTCGATCATCGGCAAGAGCGAGCTGGACGACCTGCTGGCCAACCGCGAACCGATCAACCAGGGGCTGGAGTTGATGATCGACAGCCCGGCCCTCGGGTGGGGCATCGAGATCGACCGGGTGGAGATCAAGGACGTCGCGCTGCCGGAGTCGATGAAGCGCTCGATCGCCAGGCAGGCCGAGGCCGAGCGGGAGCGGCGCGCGCGGATCATCACCGCGGACGGTGAGTTCCAGGCTTCGTCGCGGCTGTCGGAGGCCGCGGCGGTGATGAGCGCGACCCCGGCCGCGCTGCAGCTGCGGCTGCTGCAGACCGTGGTGGAGGTGGCGGCGGAGAAGAACTCGACGCTGGTGCTGCCCTTCCCGGTGGAGCTGCTGCGCTTCCTGGACAGCGCGACCGAGGTCCAGCAGCGGAACCTGCTGGCGGCCGCGGCGGTCGCCGCCGGGGCGAAGGCCGTGGAGGAGGCGGTGGAGAGCGGGGAGATCCCCGGAGAGGAAATCGACCAGGAGCCGCCCCGGCACGAACTGCCGCCCTTGGAGGAATTGTTGGGGCAGACGCCGCTGGACGGGCCGGGCTCGCCGGGCTCGTCGGACTCGCCGGACGGACGGGCCGAGCGCGGGGCGGCGGGCGCTCCGGCCGACGCGGAGCGCTGAGCGGCCGCCCGGTGGCGTGGGGCACCGGCCCGGCTCAGGATGGACAGAGGAAGCCAGGTCAGGAGGCGGACCATGACCAGAGCCAGCGACATCATGCACCCGGGCGCGGAGTGCATCCGCGAGCACGAGACGCTCGCCGCCGCCGCCCGGATCATGCGGGAACGCGACGTGGGCGCCCTGCCCATCTGCGGGCCGGGCGACAAGCTGCTGGGCATCGTGACCGACCGCGACATCGTGCTGCGCTGCGTCGCCGAGGGCCGTGACCCGGCGTCGGTGACGGCGGGCGAGCTGGCCCAGGGGCGGCCGATGACGGTGGAGGCCGACGAGGACTGCGAGCAGGTGCTGCGGGTGATGGAGCAGTACCAGGTGCGCAGGCTGCCGGTGATCAACCACCCCGAGCACAAGCTGGTCGGCATGATCAGTGAGGCGGACATCGCGCGCGGCCTGCCGCAGACCAGGCTGGCCGAGTTCGTGTCGGCGGTCTGCGCGGAGGAGGCGCCGGCGAAGGCCGACGTGAGCTGAGTCCGCACGCACGCACGTGGTCCGTGGCCCCCGCCCCCGCCGGGCGGGGGCCACGACCGCGCGGCGGGGGCGGGGGGCGCGGGCGGCCCCGGTCACCCCAGGGCGTAGACGGTGGTGGCGTGGGCGGCGGGCTCCTCGGCGCCCTCGGGGGTGAGGGTGATGTCGAGGAAGGCGATCCGGCGGCCGAGCTTGGTGATCCGGGCGTGCACCAGGACGTCCTGGGCGAGGACCGCGCGCTGGAAGGTGGTGGACTGCTGGACGGTGGTCATCGGGCCGAAGCCGCCGCGGGCCGCCGAGAGGGCGATCACGCAGGCCGTGTCGGCGGCGGCCATCAGGGCCTGGCCGGAGAGTCCGCCGCCCTCCCGGGCGAGCCGGTCGGACCAGGGCAGGCGCAGGACGGCGTGCTGTTCGCCGGTCTCGACGGCGGCCAGCCCGAGAGCCTGCACCCAGGGGGCGAAGTGGTCGGCCAGGAGCTTGTCCGCCTCGGCGGTGGTGAGGGTCATCGCGCCATTGTGGCCGGGGTGTTGGCGCGGTGTCAGGAGCTCGGCGCGGCCAGGGTGTCGAGGTGGCGGCGGAGCACCGCGCGCAGCTCGTCCGGGCCGACCAGGGCGGGGTGCTGGACGGCTTGCAGGGTGAGGCCGTCCAGCAGGGCGGAGAGCCGGCGGGTCTCGATGTCGAGGTCCAGCCCGGGGGCGAGGCCGCCGGCGCGGACGGCTTCGGCCAGGACGCGTCGGACCAGCGCGTCCAGGCCGGTCTGCATCTCGGCGGCGCGGGGCCGGAGTTCGGGGCGGGTGCGGGCGGCGGTGACGAAGGAGAGCCAGAGCGCGGACTCCTCCCGGCGCGCGGTGTCCAGCGGGAGGATCTCGGCGAGCAGGCGCGTGGTCTGTTCGCGGCGGTCGGTGCCGGGGGCCGGGGCCGGGTCGAGCAGGGTGTGGGCGTGGGCGCGGATGCGGGTGTCGATCCGGCGGGCCAGCTCCTGCATCGCGAAGATCATCAACTCGGAGCCGCCGGCGAAGTAGTGCCGCACCGAGCCGATCGCGAGCCCGGCCTCCTCGGCGACGTTGCGCAGCGAGGCGTGTTCCAGGCCCTCCCGGGCCGCGACGCGCAGCACGGCGTCGGCGACGGCCTGGCGGCGTTCCACGGGGTCGACGATCTTCGGCATGTTGCCGTTATAGCACGGGTGAGCTAAATTGCTGATTTAGCACAGTCGAGCTATAAAAATCGGGGGCAGGAATGAGCAGCTGGGTGTACGTGACGCTGGTCGTCGCCGTGATCGTCGTGGTGGTGGTCCGCAGGCTGCGCGGGGAACCGCTGAACGTCCGCGACCTCTGCGCTCCGCCGGTGGTGCTCACCGGCCTCGGCCTGTGGGCGCTGTGGCAGCGGCACGGTCTCGGCGCGGGCGACTACGCCTGGGTGGCCGCGGGTGCCGTGCTCGGCGTCGCACTGGGCGTGGCGCGCGGCACCACCATCCGGGTCTACGAGCGCGAGGGGGTGCTGTGGCAGCGCTACACCGGCCGGACCTTCCTGGTGGCGGCGGTCTCGCTGGCGGTGATGGCCGGATTCGCCGCGCTCGCCGGGCGCAACGGCCTGGCTCCGGACGCCCGCCCGGTCCAGCTGTCGATCGGGGTCGGCTTCCTGGGGGAGGCGCTGGTGGTCGGCCTGCGCGGGCTCGCCTCGGGCGTCCCGTTCGCCCCCGAGCGGCCGGTTGCCGGCTCGTCGTTCGGGTTGGACCGATTCCGGCGGTAACTTTGGTTGTCAAAGGCGGATGCGGTAACTATGGTTGTCACCATGACGACCGTGGAGATCACCCATGAGGAGCGGGCGGAGCTGGCCAAGGCCCTCCTCGGCGCGCTCGACCCCCTCGCCGTCGCCGTCCGCACCCGGGCGACGGGCCTGCCCGAGGAGCGGATCTGGCACGCGGAGCCGGCCGAGGTCGCTCTCTCCGTCCTGTCCGCCTGGAAGCTGGTGGACACCGAGGTCAAGCGGCTCACCGCGATCGCGGCCGCCACCGCCGGCTCCTACGGCGCCAGCTACGAACAGCTGGGCGCCGCCTGGGGCATCACCCGGCAGGGCGCGCGGAAGAAGTGGCCGGAGGCGGTCAGCCGCCCGGCGGGGCGCCCCGGCTCACTCGAACTGTTCGGTGGAACCGCCGAGTTGACCTCGGACGGGGCCGAAGGCGGCTGGCGCTGGACGGCCACGGGTGCGGACGGGGAACGCGGCGGGTCCACCACCGGCCATCCGACCCGGGAGGAGGCGGCGGCGCACGCCGGGGCCTTCCTCGCCGGGCACGCGTAACCCGGGCCGCGTAACTTGGGCCCGCGTAACTCGGGCCCGCGCAGCCCGGGCACGCGTAACGTCGGAGCGCGTGACCGGGCCCGCCCGCTCACTCCGCCGCGCGCAGCCCCCTGGCGATCAGCTCCGCCAGGTGCAACGCCTGCCGCCCGTCCGCGAGTTGGGCGATCTGGGTGCGGCAGCTGAAGCCGTCCGCCAGTACCACGGTGTCCGGCCCGGCCGCCCGCACCTCGGGCAGCAGGACCCGCTCGGCGATCGCCTCGGACACCTCGAAGTGGCCCTTCTCGAACCCGAAGTTGCCCGCCAGGCCGCAGCAGCCGGAGTCCAGCACCCGGTTGTCCAGGCCGAGTCGGGCCTCCACCCGGCGGTCGGCGGCGCTGCCGAGCACCGCGTGCTGGTGGCAGTGGGTCTGGGTGACGGCGTCCAGCCCGAGGCGGGGGAGCGGGGCGTCCGGGGCGTACTCGTCGAGGAACTCGGCGAAGGTGCGGGTGCGTTCGGCGAGCGGCCGGCCGTCCGGACCGAGCAGCCGGGGCAGGTCCTCGCGGAGGGTGGCGGTGCAGCTCGGGTCCAGGCCGACCACGGGGGTGTCGGCCGGGAGCCCGGCCGCCGCCAGCGCCCGCAGGCTGCGCCGCAACACCCGGCGGGCGGTGCCTAGTTGGCCGGTGGAGTACCAGGTGAGGCCGCAGCAGACCGGGCCCGCGGGCAGCCGGACGTCGAAGCCCAGGTGCTCCAGCACCTCGACGGCCGAGCGCGGCACGTTCGGCTGCAGGTGGTCGGAGAAGGTGTCCGGCCACAGCAGCACCGGCCGCGCGCCGGGCGGAGCCGGGTGGGTGGCGCGGTGCCGCCGGTACCAGGCGGTGAAGGTCTCCGGTGGGAAGACCGGCAGCACCCGGCGCGGGTCGATCCCGCCGATCCGTTTGAGCAGCCCGCCGAGCGGCGAGCGGGCCAGCGTGTTGGCCGTCCCCGGCGCGAGCGCGACCGCTCGCAGCCAGAGCGGCAGCCAGCCCATCGAGTAGTGCGGCAGCGGGCGCGGGCGGTGCCGGTAGTGCTGGTGCAGGAACTCCGTCCGGTAGGTCGCCATGTCGACGTGGACGGGGCAGTCGCTCGCGCAGCCCTTGCAGCCCAGGCAGAGGTCCAGGGCCTCCCGCACCTCGGCCGAGCGCCAGCCGTCCGGGATCGCGTCGCCGCGCAGCATCTCGGCGAGCAGCCGCGCCCGCCCCCGGGTGGAGTGCCGCTCCTCGCCGGTGGCCATGTAGCTCGGGCACATCACCCCGGTGGTCGGGTCCACGCACTTGGCCACGCCCACGCAGCGGTGCACCGCCGTGGTCAGGCTGCCGCCGTCCTGCTCGTACGGGAGGGCCAGTGGCAGTGGGCGGCGGGGGGCGGTGACGAAGCGCAGGTCGGCGTCGAGCGGGCGGGGGTCGACCAGGGCGCCCGGGTTGAGCAGGTTCTCCGGGTCCCAGATCCGCTTGAACTCGCCGAACAGGCCGATGATGCCGGGCGGGTACATGCGCGGCAGCAGCTCGGCCCGGGCCTGCCCGTCGCCGTGCTCGCCGGAGAGCGAACCGCCGTACGAGACGACCAGGTCGGCCGCCTGCTCCAGGAACTCCCGGAAGAGCGGCACCCCTCGGGGTTCGTCCAGCGGGAAGTCGATCCGCAGGTGCACGCAGCCGTCGCCGAAGTGCCCGTACGGGACGCCGCGCAGGCCGTGCCGGCGCAGCAGGGCGCGCAGGTCCCGCAGGTAGTCGCCGAGCCGCTCGGGCGGGACGGCGGAGTCCTCCCAGCCGGGCCAGGCCTGCCCGCCGCCGGGCAGCCGGGTGACGATCCCCGCGCCGGCCTCCCGGACGGCCCACAGCTGGCGCTGCTCGACCGGGTCGGTGACCAGGGAGACGGCGGCCGAGCGCTCGCGGCGCACCGCGTCGGCGAGCCGGCGGGCGGCCTGGTAGGCGGCCAGCGGGGTGGCGCCGCCGGTTTCGAGGAAGAGCCAGCACTCGCCCGCCGGCAGCCGGTCCAGCGCAGGCGGACGGGGGCCGGCCGCGAGCAGTGCGGCGATCAGGTCGGCCGCCATGCCCTCGGCGGTCAGCGGCCCGTACGGCAGCAGTGCGGGGACGGCGTCGGCGGCGGCGCCCTCGTCGGGGTAGCCGGCCACCACCAGGGCGCGGGCGGGCGGGTCCTCGACGAGCCGGACGGTGGCGCCGAGCAGCAGCGCGCAGGTGCCCTCGGTGCCGGTGAGCGCCCGGGCGAGGTCGTGGCCGTGTTCGGGGAGCAGGGCGTCCAGCGGGTAGCCGGAGGTGCGGCGCGGCAGCCGGGGCATGTCCTGGCGGATGGCGGCGAGGTTGCGGTCGGTGAACTCCTGTAGCTGCCGGTGGAGTTCGCCGGCCCGCCCGGGCAGTCCGGCGAGCGCGGCGCGCTCGGCGGGGCCGAGCCGGCCGCCGACGGTCAGCTCGGTGCCGTCGGCGAGCAGCAGCTCCAGCCGCTCGACGTTGTCGGCGGTGCGTCCCCAGGCGAGCGAGTGCGAGCCGCAGGAGTCGTTGCCGATCATGCCGCCGAGGGTGCAGCGGCTGTGCGTGGACGGGTCGGGGCCGAACCGCAGCCCGTACGGCCCGGCGGCGCGCTGGAGGTCGTCCAGGACGGTGCCGGGCCGCACCCGCGCGGTGCGGGCGTCCGGGTCGACCTCCAGGACGTCGCCGAGGTGGCGGCGGAAGTCCAGCACGACCGCGCCCGGGCCGATCGCCTGACCGCCGATGCTGGTGCCGGCCCCGCGCGCCACCACCGGCACCCCGTACGCCCGGCAGAGCGCCAGCGCGGTGCGCACGTCGTCCGGGTCGGCGGGCTTGACCACGCCGAGCGGCAGCTGCCGGTAGTTGGAGGCGTCGTGGCTGTAGACGGTCCGCTCGGCGGCGCCGAAGCGGACCTCCCCGCGCAGTACGGCGGCCAGCTCACGGCCCAGTTCGGCCCCGGGTTCGGCGGACGGACGGCTCACGGGGACCTCCCGGGCGGTGCGACGGCATGGGCTCCGCCGATGATCGCAGCCGGGGCGCCGTCCGGGCACCGGGCATGACGGGGGTTCCGCCGTCGGGGTGGCGTCCGGCTTCCCGCACGTCGGCCGTGGACGGTCCGTGCCGCGCCCGGGCCCGGCGGGTCACTTGCGGCCGGTGAGTGTGCCCTTCGCGATGTGGGACAGCTTGGCGACCTCGAACGCCGGGTAGGCGCCGCCGGCCAGCAGCGAGAACTTGATCCCCTCGCGGCCGCCGGGCCGGCGGTGGCCGGGCGGCTGGAAGCGGCGGTGGTGCTCGGCGGCCCGGTGGAAGAACTGCGGCCGCTCGGCGCGGGTGACGCAGCCGGCGAGGTCGAAGACGAACAGGTAGTGCCGGATCATCCGGACGAACAGCGCGTCGCGCACCGCGTACAGGTGGGGCTGGTCCTCCAGCAGGGCGAAGCTGCGCTCGTACTGGTCGAAGAGGTCGAAGACGCTGCTGCCCGGGCCGCCCGCCGGGTGGACGGTCTCCCGGCGGCGCAGCTGGACGCACTCGCGGGCCAGTACGGCGGCCTTCCGGGCGCCGAGCAGGGCCTGGTGCACCACCGGGACCTCCTCGTAGCGGCCGGCCGGGAAGGCGAGCCCCAGCTCCTCCCAGTGGCCGCGGCGGATCAGCCGGTCCCAGATCAGCGGCGGCGCGCCGAACAGCGCGGGCCGGTCGAAGGGCTCGAACGTCTCGGGGCCGGCCTCGGCGAGCAGCGCCTCGGCCCCGCCCGGCCAGTCCCGGTCCTTGTGCCGGCGGGAGTGGCCGAACAGCAGGACGTCCACCGGGCCGGTCTGTTCGAGCCGGTCGGCGAGCGCCCGGAGCGCGTCCCGGGGCAGCAGGTGGTCGGCGTCGAGGAACAGCAGGTAGTCGCCGGTCGCCCGCGCGGCCCCCGCGTTGCGGCTCACCCCGACCCCGACCGCCGCGTTCAGGTGCAGGGCGGTCACCCGGGGGTGCCGCGCCGCGTACGCGTCGGCGATCCCGCCCGCGGTCTCGGGGGAGCGGTCGGCGACCACGATCACCTCGACGTCGGCCAGGGACTGCGCGAGCAGCGAGTCGAGGCAGTCGGCGAGTTGTTCGTGCTGGTCGTAGGCGGGGAGCACGACGCTGATCAGGGGTGAGGGCATGACGCCGGAGCGTAAGAGGGACCGCGAACGGTCGCAAAGCCTTGACGGCCCGTAATTCCGAGCAATTGGCGGCAAATCGTACGACCGTGCGCCATATCTTCACGCCGTCTTCCGGACGCGTCCACGACAGGTGTGAACCGGCCGCTCCGCGCCCCGCGTTCGCCGGAACGCGCGGGGGCCCGCGACGCGGGAGTGCGTCGCGGGCCCCGGGGCCGGTCTTCCGTCCGCAGCTGCGGGGGGCCGGCTCAGTACCAGTGGCTCGGTGCCGGTGGCTCAGTGTCGGTGGTCAGGCACCAGCGGCTCAGTACCAGTGGTGGCTCTGCCAGAACGACCAGGCGCCGCAGGGGCTGCCGTAGCGGGTGTTCATGTAGTCGAGACCCCACTTGATCTGGGTGGCCGGGTTGGTGCGCCAGTCGGCGCCCGCGGAGGCCATCTTGGAGCCCGGCAGGGCCTGGACCAGGCCGTAGGCGCCGGAGGAGGCGTTGACGGCGAGCGGGTTCCAGCTGCTCTCGCGGAACACGATGTTGCTGAAGCACTGCAGCTGGCCGGCCGGGACGATCTGCGCGGCGATCTGCTGCGGCGTGCCGGAGTAGGTGGTCACGAGGCTCTGGCGCTGCTCGGAGCGGGAGGCGGCGGCATCGGCGTCGGCCTTGGCCTTGGCGTCCGCCTGGGCCTTCGCCTCGGCCTCGGCCTGCGCCTGGGCGGCGGCCTGCGCGGCGGCGTCCGCCTGCGCCTTCGCATCGGCCTCGGCCTGCGCCTGGGCGGCCTGCTGGGCGGCGGCAGCGGTGTCAGCCGGGGCCTGGTCCGCGACCTGCTTGCCGTCCACCGAGACGGCGGCCACCGGGGCGGTGGCCCCGGTGGCGGTCCCGGCCTGCGGGATGGCGAGGGCGGCGGTGGCGGCGCTCGCGACCACGAGGGTGGCGACGCCGGTGATCAGGGAGTTGCGGCGGGCATGGCTGAGCTGCATGGAGCGGGCGTTCCTATTCCGTCGGGGACCGTGCCGGGGGTGCCGGGCACGGGGCATCGCGCGGGGCTCCGGGGTGAGCGGGGCCCGCGCGGCCGTCCGGGACGGCCGTGGCGCCCCGGCGCAAGTGGCGGGGCGGGCGGGCTGCACGGCGGATCGGACCGGCCGTGCTGCCTTGGCGACGGACCATTCTTGGCAGCGCCCGAGGCGGGTCGCAAAGGCGGTGGCTACTACGCCGGGTAGTGGTCGCCGGGCGGGCCGGGCCAGGGTCCCGTGGTCGATTTGATGGGATTTGTCCGCTCTGTGCATCTGCGGGTCGGGCCCGCCCCGCACCGACGGAAGGTACGGGCGACAGTCGTGGTGGCCTGCGTTCTTCAGGCCGGGCGGTGCCGGGCCGGGCCCGGCCCGGGCGTGACCCCGGTGCCCGGCCGGAGCCCGTGCGGCGCCCGTCCACTAGCGGGAGTCGTAGATGCCGAACCCCCTGTGGGCGGGCTCACACGCGGAGCGGCCCGATGTCGACGCGGCGTGACCGCCCGCTCACGGCTTCAGGGGGTCGCGTACGGATTTCCCGGGACGGGCCGCGCGGCGGAAGGGGTGGCGGGGGAAGCCGCCGGCTCCTCCTCTGCGAGGTCCGCCGCGTCCGCCGCGTCCGCCGCGTCCGCCGGGTCCGCCGGGTCCGCCGCGTCCGCCGCGTCCGCCGGGTCCGCCGCGTCCGCCGGGTCCGCCGCGTCCTCCCGCCCGGCCGGGACGAGGTCGCGGGCCAGCAGGGTGGCGCCGGCGACGGCCCCCGGCATGGCGAGCACCGTCACCAGCGGCACCAGGAAGGCCAGCACCAGCGGCGTGCCGAAACCCAGCGCCAGTCCGAGCCGGGCGCGCAGCAGCCGGATCCGCTCGCGCTGCGGCACCCGGCGGCGCTGCAGCGCCACGGCGGTCAGCTCGACGGTCAGGAAGAAGCCGGACACCAGGAAGCCGAGCGCCGGGACGACGGTCTGCCCGACCACCGGGATGAAGCCGCAGCCGAACAGCAGCACGCCGAACGCGGCCACCCGCAGCAGCACGGACCCGGTGTCGCCCAGCGCGGTCAGCAGCTCGCGCCAGAGCGGGGTGTCCGGGGGCTCGGGCGCGTCCCCCTCGGTCTCGTCGACCCGGGTGCTCAGCGCCTCGTAGAAGGGCTGGCCGACCAGCAGGGTGACGGCGGTGAAGGTGAGCAGGGAGATCAGCAGGCCGCCGCCGAAGACGATCGCCGCGAGCGCGTCGCGCAGCAGGCCCCGCCAGGGCGAACCCCAGTGGTCGGCGAAGGGGGTGGCCCAGGCCGCGAGGTCCTCGGACCAGGCGCCGAGGAAGGCGAGCGCGACGACGTAGCCGACCAGGGCGAGCAGCGCCGGCAGCATCCCGAAGCCCCACCAGCGGCCGTGCCGCCCCACCCACTTCTGGCCCTCGACCAGGTACTTCATCCCCGCCGCAAGATCCCGCATGGGCGATCACCCTAGGGCCTCCGGGTCCGGAACCCCGCATTGCCGTGTTCCTGCCATTTCGAACCGGCAGGGCCGGGCCCTTCCTGTCGCGCCGCCCGCCGGGCCACGCTCGGTCTTCCCCCACATGCAAGGAGGAACCCGATGAAGCGTCAACTCGGCAGAGTCGTCAGCCTGCTGGCGGGCCTGGTGCTCGGCGCCGGCATGCTGGTGCTGCCCGCCGCCGCCTCGCCCGCGCCGTCGCCGACCGTCGTCGGCGGCACCCGGGCGGCGCAGGGAGAGTTCCCGTTCATCGTGCGGCTCTCGATGGGCTGCGGCGGCGCGCTCTACACCCCGCAGATCGTGCTCACCGCCGCCCACTGCGTCGACGGCACCGGTGCCGACAGCAGCATCACCGCCACCGCCGGTGTGGTCGACCTGCGCAGCGGCAGCGCGATCAAGGTCCGCTCCTCGTACGTCTACCAGTCGCCCGCCTTCACCGGCGCCGAGAACGGCGACGACTGGGCGCTGATCAAGCTGGCCTCGCCGGTGAGCGGCGGCCAGGTCACCACCCTGCCGATCGCGACCTCCACCGCGTACGACAGCGGTACCTTCACCATCATGGGCTGGGGTGCCGCGCGCGAGGGCGGCGCCCAGCAGCGGTACCTGCTCAAGGCCACCGTGCCGTTCGTCGACGACGCCACCTGTGCCGGCGCGTACTCCGGCCTCAACGAGGCCGGCTCGCTCTGCGCGGGCTACGTCTCCCAGGGCGGCGTCGACACCTGCCAGGGCGACTCCGGCGGCCCGATGGTCCGCCAGGACGCGGCGGGCCGCTGGGTCCAGGTCGGCATCGTCAGCTGGGGCAACGGCTGCGCCCGCGCCGGCTACCCGGGCGTCTACACCCAGGTGAGCACCTACGCGTCCCAGATCGCCGCGGCGGCGGCCCGGCTCTGAGCGGTTGACCCGTCGCGGCAGGGCCGGTCACCACACCCGCAGGTGGTGGCCGGTCCTGCCGCGCGCGTGGGGCCGGGCGCCGATCGGACCACTCCGTGTGGCCTGCGGCGCGGCGCGGCGGTTGGCTGGGGACCGCGCCGTCAGGAGGTGCGCGCCGTGAGCGAACGGTCGCCCGGTGCGAAGGGCGGGGACGTCACCGGCCTGCGGAACGCGATCAACGCGGCCAACGCGGCCGGCAGCGGCGACATCGGGCCCTCACCCGTGCAGCCATTCCTCGGCCCGCCGCCGCTCGCGGGCGATCCGGCCGGCGGTGTGCGGCGGCAGCCGGGCGAGCAGGGCGGTGGCCGCGTCGGGCCGGCCGGCGAGGACCTGGGCGCCGGCCAGGCGGGCGGTGACCAGGGCGTGGTCGCGCGGGTGGGCGGCCGGGTCGAGCAGTCGAAGGGCGCTCTCCAGCCGGGCCGTCGCGGTGCGGGCGTGGGTGGTGCGGCCGGTGCGCAGGGCGAGGTCCCGCTGGCAGGTGCCGTGGGCGACGGCCAGGACCAGCTCGGCGCGCGCCGTCCAGGGCGTCGGCTCCCCGATGCGGCGCGCGGTGTCGGTCAGCCGCCGGGCGTCCGCGAGCGTCCGGCGCACCTGCGGCGCCTCGCCGGCCAGCGCGTGGGCGTGGGCCCGGGCGACGGCGGCCCAGGCCTGCAGACCGGGCTGGGGCGGTGCGGTGGTGCGGGCGGCCTCGGCGAGGGCGAGTGCGGCGGCCGGGTCCCCGCGCCACCAGTGCAGGGCGCTCTGCCGGGCGAGCAGGGTGGTGGCGGTGGCCCGGTCGTCGGTCGCGCGGGCCCATTCCAGTCCGGTGGCGTACCAGCTGAGCGCGCGGGCGCGGCGGTCGCCCTCGAAGTGGGCCCAGCCGGCGAGTTCGGCGTACTGGGCGGCGAGCGAGCGGACGGCGGCGAGGGTGTCGCGCGAGGCGGTGTGCTGCCAGCCGGCCAGGGTGCGGGCGTGGTGTTCCAGGACGGCGGCGAGCTCCTCGCCGCCGATCCGGCCGGCGGCGGCGCGGTAGTCGGCGAGCAGGTGGGCGAGCACCTCGATGGTGGCGGCGTCCGGTGGGGTGGTGTCGGTGGTGAGCGCCGGCCGGGTGGCGACGGCGAGTTCGCCGAGGCGTTCGCGTTCCTGCCGGACGGTCTGCCACAGGTGTGCCAACTCGCCGCCGGCGAGCAGGAGTTCGTCGGCCCGGGCGGGCAGCCCCGGCGGTGGCCAGCGGCGGGCGTTCTCCACCCGGCTGATCAGTGAGTTGTGGTAGCCCAGCAGCCGGCCGAGCTCGGCCTGGCTGAGGCCGCGGGTCTCGCGCCAGTGGCGCAGCCGTCGGCCGAAGCGCAGGCGTGCGGACTCGGGTTCCGGGCGGGGCCGGGCAGGCGGGGGTGACGTGCGGGAGGGCAGGGGCGGCACGGGGTCTCCCGGTGGGCGTGGGGGAGCGCTCGTGGGGGAGCGCCATGCCCAGGTATCCCCCTTGACGTGCCTTGGTCAAACTGGCGTGGGGTGCTGGAAACGGCACCGGGCCCGGGAGCCTCCGCAACGGCTCCCGGGCCCGGCGTTCTCGCGCGGGGCGGACGGGTCAGGACTCCGCCGCCACCGCGGCCCGCCGGCGGCGGCCCACCACGGCCGAGGCCGCGAGCACGATCGCCGCGGCGACCAGCGACAGGTACATCTGCTTGCGCCCGTCCTCGGTGGTGAACATGTAGATCATGACGAACCCGATCATGCCCATCGCGGTCCAGGTCAGGTACGGGTACAGCCACATCCGGACGGTGTGCCGCTCGGGCATCTCGCGCTCGATGATCTTGCGCATCCGCAGCTGGGTGGCGCAGATGGCCAGCCAGACGAAGAGCGCGATCGCACCGGAGGAGTTGAGCAGGAAGGCGAACACGGTGTCCGGCGAGGTGTAGTTGAAGAACACCGCGACGAAGCCGAAGACCACCGAGGAGAGGATGGCCACCCGCGGCACGCCGCGCTCGGTCACCTTGGCGAAGGCCTTCGGGGCGTCGCCGCGCTGGCCGAGCGAGAAGGCCATCCGGGAGGCCGTGTACATCCCGGAGTTGAGGCAGGACAGCACCGCGGTCAGCACGATCACGTCCATCACCTGGCCGGCGCCGGGGATGCCGATGTGGGACAGCACCGCCACGTACGGGCTGGCCTTGACCTCGGCCGAGTCCCAGGGCAGCAGGGTGACCACGAGCAGGATCGAGCCCAGGTAGAAGATGCCGATGCGCCAGATCACGCTGTTGGTGGCCTTGGTGACCGCCTTCTGCGGGTCCTCCGACTCGCCGGCGGCCAGGGTGACGATCTCGCTGCCCATGAAGGCGAAGACCACCGTGAGCATGCCGGTGAACACCGCGCCCACCCCGTGCGGCAGGAAGCCGCCGTGACCGGTCAGGTTGCTGGCGCCCACCGAGTGGGTGCCGGGCAGCAGGCCGAAGGCGGCCAGGGTGCCGATCACCAGGAAGGCGGCGATCGCGACGACCTTGATCCCGGCGAACCAGAACTCGAACTCGCCGTAGGAGGAGACCGAGAAGAGGTTGGTGGCGGTCAGCACCGCCATCACGATCAGCGCCCAGCCCCACTGGGGCACGCCGGGCACCCACTGGTTGAGGATCTTCGCGCCGGCCGTCGCCTCGACCGCGAGCACCACGACCCAGAAGAACCAGTACAGCCAGCCGATGGAGAAGCCGGCCCAGCGGCCCAGCGCGCGGTCCGCGTACGCCGAGAAGGAGCCGCTCTGCGGGTCGGCCGCGGCCATCTCGCCGAGCATCCGCATCACCAGCACGACGAGCGCGCCGGCCAGTGCGTAGGAGAGCAGGATGCCGGGACCGGTGGACGCGATGCCCGCGCCGGAGCCGACGAAGAGGCCGGCGCCGATCACGCCGCCGATGGCGATCATCGACAGGTGGCGGTTCTTGAGCCCGGCCTTCAGGTGGCCGTCGCCGTCGTGCCCGTGCGGTCCCGCCTGGTGGGGGACCTGCGCGGCTGCCGCCGACTTGGTGGTGTTCGCACTCATCTGTGGGGTGCCCTGTTGCCTTTCCAGCGCGGCGACCCCGGGCTCGTCGCCACAGGGTGGGGGGACAGACCCGCGCATTGCGGTGCAACCTAACTTCTACGCCCGAGTATCGGAACAATGCTTTGATAACTGTTCGCTTACCGGACATAAAAGCCCAGGTCAGGGTGGGTTTGACCGGGCTCCGGAAAGCTCAGATCTGACGCATCGTCAGGGTGGCGGGGGTCGGCCGAGGTCAGATCTCCCTCAAATCGAGCACCACGACCTCCGGCCGGAACCCCGATGGAAGGGCCGTGAGCCGGGCCGCGAGGATCCGCGGGATGTCGTCCTCCCGCGAGTACCCGGGCACCACGGTGACCTCGTCCTGGCGCACCTCGCCCGAGACGGCGTAGGTCACCCGGTACGCCGTGCGGTCCGGTGGCGGGGCGGGGCCGGTCGGGCTCGTCGCGGTCATCGGCGTCGACCTCCTCGGCCCATTGTCGGCGCGGTGTGGCCGATCGGGGCAAATCCGGGCAGAGTGGGACTCTCGGGGCGATCGTCGGAGCATCCCCCGAGCGTGCGGCGCCCGTCGGTTCCCGGCGCCGGGCAGGAGCGACCCCATGCAGACCACCTGGAAGGGGACGATCAGCTTCGGGCTGGTCAGCATCCCCGTCCACCTCTACTCCGCGACCCAGGAGCACGACGTCCCGCTGCACCAGGTGCACGCCAAGGACGGCGGCCGGGTGCGGATGAAGCGGTACTGCGAGCAGGAGGAGAAGGAGGTCCCGTACGCGGAGATCGCCAAGGGCTACGAGTCCCCCGACGGGCGGACCGTCACGCTCAGCGACGAGGACCTGGCCGACCTGCCGCTGCCCAGCAAGAAGATCATCGACGTGCTGGCCTTCGTCGACGAGGGCGAGATCGACCCGCTGATGTTCTCCAAGGCCTACTACGTGGGCGTCGCCGACAAGGCCGCCGCCAAGCCGTACGCGCTGCTGCGCGACGCGCTCACCGAGTCCGGCCAGATCGCCGTCACCAAGATCGCGCTGCGTACCCGGGAGTCGCCCGCGGTGCTGCGGGTGCACGACAACACGCTGGTGCTGCAGACCTGCATCTGGCCCGACGAGGTCCGCCCGGCGGCCGGGATCGCTCCCGAGGAGGACGTCACCGTCCGGCCGCAGGAGCTCAAGATGGCCCGCTCGCTGATGGACACCCTCTCCGAGGACTTCGACCTGTCCCAGCTGCACGACGACTACCAGCAGGCGCTGCAACAGGTGATCACCGCGCGGCTGGAGGGCGTCGAGCTCCCGCACGAGGAGGAGCCCGGCGAGGCGCCGGACAACGTGATCGACCTGATGGAGGCGCTGCGCAGCAGCCTCAAGCAGGCCAGGGGCGGGCACGGGCCGGTCGGCGGACCGGCGGCCGGGGCGGACGGGGAGCCGGCGGAGGAGCCCGGGCCGCGCAGGCGGGCCGCCCCGGCGAAGACGAGCACGGCGGCGGCCCGGAAGGCCGCGGCGAAGAGCACCACCGCCAAGCCCACCGGGACGAAGAAGAGCACCACGGCCAAGGGCACCTCCACGGCGAAGAGCACCTCCGCGGTGAAGTCCACCTCCGCGGTGAAGACCACCTCCGCGGCGAAGAAGACCGCGAGCCGGAAGTCCGCGGCTCCGCGCAAGGCTTCCTGACCCACCGGGCCAGGCTTTCCCTCCCGTCCGGCATTGGAGGAGACCCCGATGGACCTGCTCACCTACAAGGAACTCGAAACCGGCCCAGGCGCCCAGCGGGACCAGGGCTTCGGGCACCAGGCCTGGACCTGGCTGCTCACCCTCAGCCCCACCGTGGTGACGTTCATGATCGCGCTGTCCGTCGGCCTCGGCATGGTCGCCACCCAGGTGAGCCTGCTGCCGATGCTGGTGCTGATGGCGATCTTCTGGGGCCTGACGGTCGTCGCCATGGTCGGCGTGATCGCCCGCTGGATGACGCCCGGCCGGGGCAGGCACCGGATGGCGGCCTGACCCGGTCGGGAGCGCGGCGCCGGGTGAGCGCGGGTCCGGGAGGGCTCAGCCGATCCACACCGTGGTGACGTTGCAGAACTCCCGGATCCCGTGCCCGGACAGCTCCCGCCCGAAGCCGGAACGCTTGACGCCGCCGAACGGCAGCGCCGGGTGGGAGGCCGTCATCCCGTTGAAGAACACCCCGCCGGCCTGGATGTCGCGGACGAAGCGCTCCTGCTCGCCCTCGTCCGTGGTCCAGACGTTGGCGCTCAGCCCGAACGGGGTGTCGTTGGCGGCCGAGACCGCCTCGTCCAGGCCGGCCACCCGGTAGACGGTGGCGACCGGGCCGAAGGTCTCCTCCTGGTGGATCCGCATCGCCGGGGTGATGCCGGTCAGCACCGTCGGCTCGTAGAACCAGCCGGTGTCCCAGCCCTCCGGGCGCCCGCCGCCGCACTCCACCCGGGCGCCGTGGGTGCGGGCGTCCTCGACCAGTTCCTCCAGGTCGTCCCGGCCCTGGCGGCTGGCCAGCGGGCCGACGTCGGTGGCCTCGTCCATCGGGTCGCCCACCCGCAGGGCGCGCATCGCCGCCGTGAACCCCGCGGTGAAGCGGTCGTAGACGTCGGTGTGCACGATGAACCGCTTGGCGGCGATGCAGGACTGGCCGTTGTTCTGCACCCGGGCCCGGACGGCGGTCGCCACCGCGGCGTCCACGTCGGCGCTCGGCAGGACGACGAACGGGTCGCTGCCGCCCAGCTCCAGCACGGACTTCTTCACCTCGTCCGCCGCGGCGGAGGCGACGGCCCGGCCGGCCGGCTCGCTGCCGGTGAGGGTGACGGCGGCGACCCGGGGGTCACGGACCACGCCCTCGACCGCGCCGGAGCCGATCAGCAGGGTCTGGAAGCAGCCCTCCGGGAAGCCGGCCCGCCGGAACAGCTCCTCGATCGCCACCGCGGTGCGCGGCACGTTGGACGCGTGCTTCAGCAGCCCGACGTTGCCCGCCATCAGGGCCGGCGCGGCGAACCGGATCACCTGCCAGAACGGGAAGTTCCACGGCATCACGGCCAGCACCGGCCCGATCGGGCGGTAGCGGACGTAGGCGCGCGCGGCGCCCGAGTCGGCGACGTCGGCCGGGGCCGGGTGCTCGTCGGCGAGCAGCGCCTCGGCGTTGTCGGCGTACCAGCGCATCGCCTTCGCGCACTTGGCGGCCTCGGCCCGGGCGGCGGCGAGCGGCTTGCCCATCTCCAGGGTCATGGTGCGGGCGACCGCCTCCAGGTCCTGGTCCAGCAGGTCGGCGGCGCGGTGCAGCAACTCGGCGCGGGCGGCGAACGGGGTGTCGCGGTAGGCGCGGTAGGTGGACTCGGCGAGGGCCAGCCGTTGTTCGATGCCGGCCGCGTCGAGCGGTTCGAAGGTCTCCAGGGTCTCGCCGGTCGCGGGGTTGACGCTGGCGATGGGCATGCGGGGCTCCCGAGGGGGTGTGGACCGGTGCCGGTCCGGGCCTGGTGCGTCTGGGCCCTCACACCCTCCCCGACAGCCGGGCGCCGGGCACGCCACGGCGCGCCCGGCGTGTCCCGCCGGGCGCGCGGCCGGGCCCGTCACTCCGGCAGCGACTCCACCCGGGCCGCCGCCTCCCGGGCCCGGGCGCCGGCCCTGGTCCGTCCGGCGGTCACCAGCCGGCCGGGGAAGCGGTGCAGGTACTCGGCCTCCAGCTGGCCGGTGCGCAGGGTGTGCCGCTTCAGCGCCTCCTCCGACCCGTACAGGAAGGTCTCGTGGCGCGTGCGGTGCAGCTGCTCCAGCTCGTGCAGGAGCACGTCGTTGCCCAGGGCGTGCGGGGAGACGCCCTCGGGCCGGATGTGGGTGGCGTCGGCGTGCCGCATCTCGGTACCTCCTCGACGGAAGCCCCCTCCTACGGAGTGCCCGGTGGCCGCCGCCGGTACACCCGTGCGACGAGGGGCGGGTGGCGCGGGTGATTCAGGTGGTGCGGGTGATTCGGGTCATCGGACAAGGAGTGTTGTAAAAGAAGTGTCATACAAGAGTTCTTGTCAGTAGTCTCCCCGGCATGACCGACACGACGGACGAACCGCGCGGCACCCGGGAGATCCAGGACTCCCGGGTGCTCGCCGCCCTCACCCACCCGCTGCGCCGCCGGCTGCTGGACCTGCTCAAGGTGGACGGCCCCGCCACGGTCGGGAAGCTCGCCGAGCGCACCGAGCAGGCGGTCGGCAACGTCAGCCACCACCTGAAGGTGCTGGCCGAGAGCGGACTGATCGAGGAGGCGCCCGAGCTCGCCCGCACCCGGCGCGAGCGGTGGTGGCGGCGCGCCGACCGCGAACTCACCTGGACCAGGGCCGACTTCGACGGCGACCCGGTCACCGAGGCCGTCGCCGACGCGGCCGGATCGATCCTGCTGGAGCGCCAGGTCGAGCTGGTCCGTGAGTGGGCCGTGCGGCGTGGCGGCTACCCGCCCGACTGGCGGGACGGTTGCTCGGTGGCCACCCAGACCTGGCTGCGGCTCACCCCGGAGGAGGCCCGGGAGCTGGCGGCGGACCTGCACGGGGTGATCCAGAAGTGGGCGAACCGGCCGGTGCCCGAGGACGGGCGGGAGCGCGAGACCGTCCTCGCCTTCGCCCACAGCGTCCCGGCCAGGCCGTGAGCGCCGTCCAGGCCCCGGAGCGGGCACCCGGGACCGCCCGCCCGCGCTGGGGCCTGTTCGCCCGGCGTGACTTCCGGCTGCTCTGGGCGGGTGAGACCGTCAGCAGGCTGGGCAGCAACATCACCTCCGTCGCGCTGCCGCTGGTCGCGGTGCTGGTGCTGGACGCCGGACCGCTCGCGACGGGAGCGCTGACCGCCGCCGTCTGGCTGCCCTGGCTGGTGTTCGGCCTGCCGGCCGGGGTCTGGGTCGGCCGGGCGCCCCGGCGGACCGTGATGATCGCCTGCAACCTCGCCTCCGCCGCCCTGCTCGCGAGCGTGCCGGTGGCCGGCTGGTTCGGAGTGCTCACCCTGGCGCAGCTGCTGGTGGTCGCCCTGTCGACCGGGATCTCCTCGGTGTTCTTCGACGCGGCCTTCGAGGCGTATCTGCCCGAGCTGGTGGCGCCCGAGGACCTGATCGAGGGCAACGCGAAACTGCAGGGCAGCGCGTCGGCGGCCGCGGTCGCCGGGCGCGGACTGGCGGGGCTGACCGTCCAGGTGCTCGGCGCGACGACCGGGCTGCTCGCCGACGCCGTGAGTTTCCTGGTCGCGACCGCGACCCTGCTGAGGATCCGGGCTCGTTCCGGGCTCGACCCGGCCGGGGGCCGGCCCGGAGCGGACGGGACCCTGGATAAGGCCCGGGCGGACGGGACCCTGGGTCAGGCCCGGGAGGGGCTCGCCTTCCTGCTGCGTGACCCCTACCTGCGTTCCTTCACGCTCTACGGCGCGGCCGCCAACTTCGCGCTCACCGGCTACCAGTCGATCACCGCGCTGTTCCTGATCCGGGACGCCGGAGTCGCCCCGGGCTGGGTCGGCGGGCTCGCCTCGGCGGGCGCGGTCGGCGGAGTGCTCGGCGCGCTGGCCGCCCGGCCGCTGTGCCGGCGCCTCGGTACGGCCCGTGCGCTACGGATCGTGCTGATCGCGCTGTCGCCCTTCGGCATGCTGATGGCCCTGGCCGGACCGGGCCCCGGGATGCTGCTGTACGTGCTCGGGGCGTTGGTGGTGGTCGCGGCGGTGGTGTTCTGCAACGTCGTGCTCAACAGCTTCCGGCAGTCCTACCTCCCGCCCGCGTTGCTGAGCCGGGTCGCCGCCACGTCGATGTGCGCCAACCACGCCACCATCCCGCTCGGCGCCCTGGCCGGCGGGGCGCTGGGCGCGGTGGTCGGGCTGCGCGCCACCATGTGGGTGATGACCGGACTGCTGGCGCTGTGCGCGGTGCTGCCGCTGCTGTCGCCGCTGCGCACCGTCCGGGAGCTGCCGACCGGAGCGGCGGAGGCGGCGCGGTGATCGCCCGGATCGACCGCGGATCGTAGGATGAATTCATCCGTACCTTCGGGTTCCCCCGCTACCGCTCGGACAGAACGCTGATGCCGCTTCCCAAGGCCGAACTCCACCTGCACATCGAAGGCACCCTGGAGCCCGAGCTCGCCTTCGAGCTCGCCGCCCGCAACGGGGTCGAGCTGCCCTACGCCGACACCGAGGAACTGCGGAAGGCCTACTCCTTCAGCGACCTGCAGTCCTTCCTGGACCTGTACTACGCGCTGATGGCCGTGCTGCGCACCGAGCAGGACTTCGCCGACCTCGCCGACGCCTACCTGGCCCGGGCCGCCGAGCAGGGCGTGCGGCACGCGGAGATCTTCTTCGACCCGCAGGCGCACACGGCCCGGGGGGTGCCGCTCGGCGTGGTGGTGGACGGGCTGACCCTGGCGCTGTCGCGCAGCGAGGAGCGGTACGGCATCAGCACCCAGCTGATCATGTGCTTCCTGCGCGACGAGTCCGCCGAGTCCGCGCTGGAGACCTTCGAGGCCGCCCGCCCGTACTTCGACCGGATCGCGGGCATCGGCCTGGACTCGGCCGAGGTCGGCAACCCGCCGGCGAAGTTCCGCGAGGTGTACCGCCGGGCCGCCGAGGCGGGGCTGCGGCGCGTCGCCCACGCGGGCGAGGAGGGCCCGGCCTCGTACATCACCGAGGCGCTGGACGTCCTCGGCGTCGAGCGCATCGACCACGGGCTTCGCTGCCTGGAGGACGGCGAGCTGGTCGCCCGCCTGGTCCGCGAGCAGATCCCGCTGACCCTCTGCCCGCTCTCCAACGTCCGCCTGCGCTGCATCGACACGATCACCGACCACCCGCTGCGCGAGATGCTGGAGGCCGGCCTGCTGGTCACCGTCAACTCCGACGACCCGGCGTACTTCGGCGGCTACGTCGAGGACAACTTCCGTGCCGTCCGGGAGGCCCTCGGGCTGGACCCGGAGACGCTGCGCCGGCTGGCCGCCAACTCCTTCCGGGCCTCCTTCATCGACGACCGGCGCCGGGCCGAACTCCTGGCCGAGGTCGAGGCGTTCACCTTCGGCCCGGCGGAGGGCTGACCCGCGCGGTTCGGGGAAAGCCCCACCCGGACGGGCCGGCCTGGCTAGCCTGTCCGGGTGACCACCCCGCCATCGGAGCCCCCGGCCCAACTGGGCCTGCTCGACCTCTCCGTCGACCTCTCCGTCCCGCAGGTGTACTCCGGCACGGACTTCACGGTCTACCTGCACATCAAGAACCCGTTCTCGGTGCCGGTGTGGATCGACAAGGTGGACATGAGCCTGCCGACCCAGCTGTTCTGGCGCACACCGGAGCGGCCGGAGACACCCGAGAAGGCGGCGGAGCCGGTCCTCCCGGAGGCCGAGACGGCACGGCTGACGGCGGCCGTCCAGGAACGGCAGGCCCGCATCCGGCAGTTGGAGGAGGAGTCGGCGGCGCTCCCGCCGGAGCGGGCCGAGGAGGCGTGGGGGATCCAGGACGAGATCGCCCTGCTGCACCAGGCGAACGTGCGCGACCAGGCCCGCCTGGACGGCGCCGACGACCAACTCAACCTCCACATCTCCGGCGGGTCGACCGTGGATCTGCACGGACGGGCCAGGCAGACCAACATCCATGTGGCGGGAGGGTCGACGGTGGCTGTCTTCGCCGACCGTCCGGCCGATCGCGAACGCGTGCCGCTGATCGGCTCGCTGCCCCGCCGGGTCGCCTTGGAACCAGGGTCGACCGACGTCTGGACCATCCGCCTCGGCACGCCGCGGAACCCGTTCTTCGTCCCCGCGAGCTACCGGCTGCAGCTCAACGTGGTCTACGGGCTCGTACCGGAGCAGAGCGGGGGTCCGCTGCCCGGGGCACCCGGATCGGAGCGCCGGAGGGTCTTCGCCAACACCACCGCGCTGACCGTGCCGCTCAAGGCCGCGTTGTGGAACGTGATGACCGGCGGGGTGGCGGGCGGCCTGGTCGGCAGCCTCGGCCGGTCGCTGCAGGAGGCGCAGAGCCTGAGCGCGCTCGCCCACCAGCCCCTCGGGACCACGCTCGGCTCGCTGGTGCTGGCGGTCATCCTGACCGGGGCGGCGATCGTCTTCGCCGCGCGGAAGTCGGAGGCGCCGTC
The DNA here is from genome assembly GCF_014656195.1 of Kitasatospora xanthocidica. GTDB lineage: Bacteria > Actinomycetota > Actinomycetes > Streptomycetales > Streptomycetaceae > Kitasatospora > Kitasatospora xanthocidica. The sequence continues at coordinate 372,326 of NZ_BNBY01000008.1, forward strand.
GTTCGTCACGGTCGAGGACTTCTGGGGCGGCGTGCTGGTGGGCTTCCTGATCGGCTACTCGGGCACGGCCGCCTTCACCGAGCTCACCGGGCTGCCGGCGTAGTCCCGCGCTCCCGGGCGTAGTGGAGCAGGGTGACGCCGTTGGTGAAGCGGTGGGTGTCCTTCAGGGCCAGCGGGGCGGGGTGGTCGGTCGGCCGGAAGAACAGGGTGCCGCGGCCGAGCACGACGGGGTGGACGTAGAGCCGGAACTCGTCGATCAGGTCCTGGGCGAGGAAGGACTCGGCCAGGTTCGCGCCGCTGAGGCAGAGGTCGCCGCCCGGGCCGGCGGTGAGGGCGGCGATCGACTCCGGGGTGACCTCGCGGACGACCGTGGTGTTCCAGTCGGCGTGGTCGAGGGTGCGGGAGAAGACGACCTTCGGCATCGCGCGCCAGATGCCCGCGAACTCGATCATCGGGGCGTCGGCGGCCGGGTCCTGGTCGGCGGTCGGCCAGAACGAGGCCATCAGCTCGTGCGTCACCCGGCCGGAGAGGAAACCACCCATCCGGGCGAGTTCCCGGTTGAAGTGGGTGTGCACCTCGTCATCGACGAGGTGCCAGGAGAGGTCGTGGTCCGGACCCTCGAAGTAGCCGTCGACCGAGACGGAGACGAAGAGAACGATCCTGCGTCGCATGGCGCCCCCACGAGGAGGAGTGGCCCGCCGCCCTCCCTCCCAGCGGGGCGGGAGGGCGGCGGACGGGATCAGATCAGGGTGCTCCAGTAGTACCAGAACCGGTTGAGGATCAGCAGCGCGATCACCGCGTACCAGAGGCCCGGGACGACCCAGTGGTAGCGGGCCGCCTCCCGGACGACCACCCGCAGCCGCGGCCCCACCGGGATCACGCCGGAGCGCAGGTTGTGCAGCGTGGTGTACCAGAACAGCGGGATCACCGCGGCCCACACCACCATGCAGTACGGGCAGAGCGCGCCGATCCGGTAGAGCGCCTGGTACATCAGCCAGGTCACGAAGCCGACCCCGAAGACCGTCCCAGCCTGCAGGCCGAGCCAGAACCAGCGCCGGTACGTCGCGCCCGCGAGCAGCCCGGCGCCGACCGCGACGACGACCCCGAAGGCCACCAGGCCGATCAGCGAGTTGGGGAACCCGAAGGCCTCCGCCTGGTCGCTGCGCATGATCGAGCCGCAGCTGATGATCGGATTGATGTTGCAGTTGGGGACGTACGACGGGTCCTTCAGCAGCCGGATCTTGTCCAGAGTGAGGACCGCCGAGGCGAACAGGCCGACCGCGCCGCCGATCAGCAGCAGCCAGGCGAACGGGCGGCTCGCGCCGTGGGCCGTCCGGGGGGCGGGGGTGAGGGTGGGCGCGTTGGGGGCGGTCACCCGGTCACCTGCTTGACCATCGCGGTGAACTGCTCGGGCGAGACGGCCTTGCCGTTGGTGAGGACGTCCAGCTTCTTGCCGTCCAGCTTGACGGTCGGGGTGCCGGTGACGTCGCTCTTGTTGAACTCCTCGTTGACCTTGGCCGCCCACGGTGCGTAGGTGCCCTCCCGGACGGCCTTGACGAAGGAGTCGGTCTTCAGCCCGGGCACCTGGCCGGCCAGGTCCAGGATGTGGTTGACGTCGCCGAAGGCGTCGCTGCGCTCGTCGGGCTGGTTGGCGTACAGCACGTCGTGGAACTGCTTGAACTTGTCCACGCCCTCGTTCAGCGCGGCGCCGGCGGCGGCCAGCGCGGTGCGGGAGCCCTTGCCGCCGAGGTTGTTGTCCAGGAACGTCGCCAGGTGGTACTCGACCTTGTACGAGCCGGCGTCGGCGAGCTGCTGGACGGTCTTGCCGGTGGTGGTCTCCAGCTGCTCGCAGAACGGGCAGCGGAAGTCCTCGTAGACCTGCAGGGTGTGCGCGGCGTCGGCCTTGCCGTAGGTGACCACCGTGCCGCCGTCGCCGGTCGCGTTGGCGGGGACGACCAGCGGGCCGTTCGCGGCGGCGTCCGAACCGGATCCGGAGGAGCCGCCGACGGCGAAGGCCACGCCCGCCGCGAGGGCCAGCACCGCGGCGGAGGCGGCGCCGACCACCACCCGGCGGCGGATCCGGTCCGAACGCTCGGCCTGGGCCCGGGCGACGCGCATCCGGTCGGTGGCGGAGTTCTTCTGGTCGGTCTTGCGGGAGTTGCTCATGGGGTGTCGTCGTCCTGTGCTCTCGGGCGTACGGGGCGCGGGCGCGGCCGGTGGGTCGGGGCCT
>NZ_BNBY01000008.1:374592-376023 GCF_014656195.1 Kitasatospora xanthocidica
GAGAGAGGCGGCCGGGTGAGCGGGGGCGCTGCGCGCGAGCGGAGTTGCTGCGCGCAGGCGGAGAGGCTCGGGGCGAGCGGGGGCGCTGCGCGTGAGCGGAGAGGCTCGGGGCGAGCGGAGACGCTGTGCGCGAGCGGAGGGCTCAGGCGGCCAGGACGAACGGTGGGCCGCGGCGGACGGCCGGACGGACGACGACGTCCTCGGCCGGGACCAGCGCACGGCTGGCCGGGGGAACGGGCACCCGCGCCACCGGACGGGCCGGGACGGGCGCGGTGAGCAGCAGCAGCCAGCGGGCGGCGGCCGGGAGGTGCCGGTGCAGGAACTCGCCCAGCATCCGGACGGTACGGGCCAGGCCGGCCAGCGCGGCGTCCGCGCGGCGCAGCCAGTAGGCGCCGGCCAGCGCGATCACCGTGTGCAGCAGCAGGAGGAGCAGGGCGCCCGTCTGCTGGGAGACGCCGTGGCCGAGCAGGAAACCGCCCAGCGAACCGCCGCCGCACAGCAGCGGCTCGAAACCGCGGCCGGTGCCGGGCGGCAGGGAGGGGCAGGTGCTCTGGGCGAAGTCGAACAGTGCGCTGACACCCAGCTCCAGCGGCAGGAACACCGCGGCGACCACCGGGAAGCGGCGCTCGCGGCCGGCGAGCGCGAAGGCGACGGTGAACACGGCGGCCGAGGCCAGGAGCATCGTGCCGACCGGCAGCTCCCGGCCGGTCACCAGTACCTGGCCGAACCCGGCGAGCACCACGACCAGCGCGGCGAAGACCGCCGCGCGGAGCGTCCTGGTGACCGGGCCGATGTCCATGGCATCCGAGTCTGCCACAGGTTGAAAGCGGAACGGTCTTGTCGGCGGGGGGCTGTGAACAGCCTCACCACCCGCGCTGAGCTGGGCTTATGTGCTTCTTACGGGCTCGTCGGGGTGGTCGTGCGAGGTGTCCGGGAGGCCGTCGGCGGCGCCGACCCGGGCCTCCACCAGCTCCCGGAAGTGCCGCAGGTCCTCGCGGACCGTCCGCTCGATCGCCCCGGCCTGGGCGAAGCCGCGCGGCCCGCCGAACGCCAGGTGCACGGCCTCCGGGTCGTACTCCACCCGGATCTGCACCCGGGTGTGCCGGGCGTCCAGCGGCAGCAGCGCGAAGGCGCCGCTGAGCCGCAGCGGGTCCAGCGTCCGCCAGGCCATCACCCGGCCCCGGCCCCGGTCGGTGATCTCGGTGTCCACCGAGCGCTCGGCGCCGTCGATCTCCACCCCGAGGTGCGCGAGGTTCCGCCCGTGCGGATGGGCGCTGCGGACTCCGTCGACGAACCGCGGGTACTCGTGCACCCGGTGCAGCTGCTCCCAGGCGGCGAGGACGGGGGCGGCGATGTCGATCTGTTCCTCAAGGGTGCTCATGGTGGGTCGGGACCTCCCTTGGTACCAGGGTGCGCTTTGGGGTGGGGGTG
>NZ_BNBY01000009.1 GCF_014656195.1 Kitasatospora xanthocidica
AACCGTCCGGGCCCACGGCCTCGTCGTGTTGCCTGGCGAAAGCGAACGAGGAGGGGCACGTGGGGGTCGGCACCGGGATAACGGGGCTGCTGGGGCGCAGGGCCGCGCGGATGCGGGCACGGCTGCGGCAGCGGCGGACGCAGCGCAGGGTGTTCCAGGTCGGGACGCTGCTCTGCTCGCTGGCGCTGGCGCCCAGCGCCTGGGTGTGGCTCTCGGCGGGGGACCGGGTGGGCACGGTGGAGAGCGCGCCGTCCGCGCCGGTCGCCGTGGTCTTCGGCGCCGGGCTGGACGCGGGCAAGCCCTCGCCGTACCTGGAGCACCGGCTGGTCGCCGCGGTGGACCTGTACCGGGAGGGCAAGGTGCGGGCGATCCTGGTGACCGGGGACAACGGGCGGGTCGAGTACGACGAGCCCGACGCGATGTTCACGTACCTGACCGAGCACGGGGTGCCGGCGGAGCGGGTGGTCCGCGACTACGCGGGCTTCGACACCTGGGACTCCTGCACCCGGGCCCACCGGATCTTCGGGGTGGACCGGGCGGTCCTGGTCAGCCAGGACTTCCACGTCCGGCGGGCCCTGGCGCTCTGCGAGGCGGCGGGCATCCGGTCGTACGCGGTCGGGGTGACCGAGCTGCACGACGAGACCTGGCTGTACGGCGGGCTGCGGGAGGTCGCCGGGGCGGGCAAGGCGGCGGTCAACGCCTGGCTGCGGCCGGACCCGGTCTTCCTCGGGCCCCGGGAGGAGGGCATCCCGAAGGCGCTGGCGGACGCGGCGCGGAAGTAGCCGGGGGCGGGCCGGGCCGCGCGGTGTCCGGCCCGGGTTCGTACGCACTGTCGGACCCGTACGCGATGATCGGCGGGTGCGATCACTGCCGAGCATCATCCACCTCGACATGGACGCCTTCTTCGCGGCGGTGGAGCAGGCGGCCAAGCCGAGCCTGCGCGGCAAGCCGGTGGTCGTCGGCGGGCTCGGCGGGCGCGGGGTGGTCTCCACCGCCTCCTACGAGGCGCGGAAGTTCGGGGTGCACTCGGCGATGCCGATGGCGCAGGCGCGTCGGCTCTGCCCCAACGCGGCCTTCCTGTCCGGGCGTTTCGAGGCGTACCGGCAGGTCAGCGAGATCGTGATGGGCCTGCTGCGGGAGCTGTCGCCGCTGGTGCAGCCGCTGAGCCTGGACGAGGCCTTCGTGGACCTGGAGGCCGGTCCGTACGGCCCGGCGCTGCTGGAGGCGGACCACGAGACCGGCGAGCGGCTGGTGCTCGCGCTGGCGGAGGACCTGCGGGCGGACATCCGGCGGCTGACGGGGCTGACCGGCTCGGTCGGGGCGGCCGGGTCCAAGCTGATGGCCAAGATCGCCTCCGAACAGGCCAAGCCGGACGGCCTGGTGCTGATCGAACCCGGGCAGGAGCGGGCCGTACTCGGGCCGATGCCGGTCCGGGCGCTGCCCGGGATCGGGCCGGCCACCGAGCAGGTGCTGCGGCGGGCCGGGCTGACCACCGTGGCCGACCTCGCGGAGGCGGGCGAGGCGGAGCTGGTCCAGCTGCTCGGCCGGGCGCACGGCGCCGGGATCCACCAGATGTCGACGGGGCTGGACGAGCGGCCCGTGGTGGCCGACCAGGACGCCAAGTCCGTCTCGGTGGAGGACACCTACGAGGTGGACCTGGCCGACCGGGAGCGGGTGCTGCGCGAGGTGGAGGCGCTGGCCGCCCGGTGCGTGCGGCGGCTGCGGGCGGCCGGGCGCTCGGGGCGGACGGTGGTGCTCAAGGTCCGCCGGTTCGACTTCTCCACGCTGACCCGCTCGGAGACGCTCGGCGGGCCGACGGACGACGAGGCGGTGATCACCGCGACCGCGCGCCGGCTGGCCGAGCAGGTGGACATCACCGGCGGGGTCCGGCTGCTCGGCGTGGGCGTCGCGCAGCTCGCCGACTACACCCAGGAGGACCTGTTCGCGCAGGCCCTGCGGGAGGAGGCGGCCGAGCACGCGGAGGTGGCGGCGGAGGCGGTGGAGGCCGAGGAGGAGCCGGAGGCCGTCGTGGTGCGGCGGTGGATGCCCGGGCAGGACGTCCGGCACGAGGAGTTCGGGCCGGGGTGGGTACAGGGCAGCGGCGTCGGGAGGGTCACCGTGCGGTTCGAGACGCCGTGGAGCGGGCCGGGGCGGGTGCGGACCTTCGCGGTGGAGGACCCGGCTCTGGAGCCGACGCGGCCGCTGCCGCTGCGCCGGGAGGCGGAGGGGGAGGCGGCCCCGGCCCCGGCGCCGGAGGAGGGGGCCTGAGAAGACACGAAAACGGCCCCACCCGGTGGGGGAGTACCGGGTGGGGCCGTATCACCGTGCCGGTCGCCGTACGGTCGTGATGCCCTCGCGACGTACGGAGGCCGGGGCCCCGCGCCCTGTCCCTGAGCGCGGGGGCCGGACGCCTCGTCAGGCGTCGGTCTTCACCAGCTTGTCGCTGGAGTCCTGCGGGGCCGTGCCGTCGACGACGGTCAGCGGGGCGGCCGGCTTGGCGGCGCGGATCAGGAACGGGACGACACCGGCGACGACGCAGACCACGGCGGCGGTCCAGAACGCGTGCTTGTAGGCGTCCAGGGTGGGCAGCGCCAGCGGGATCTGCGGCGGCAGCTTCATGAGGTCGCCGGTCAGGATGGCGGCCATGACGGCGGTGCCGATGGCGCCACCGACGGTGCGCAGCACCGAGTTCATGCCGTTGGCGATGCCGCTCTGCTCGACCGGGACGGCGCCGTTGATGTAGGCCGGCATCGCGGCGAACGCGAGGCCGACACCGAGGCCGAAGATCGCCGAGGCGGTGTAGAGGTCGCCCTCCTTGCCGTGCCGCAGGGCCAGGTAGGCCATCGCCACGGCGCCGAGGACGCCACCGAGGACCAGCGGCAGGCGCGGGCCGCGGCGGGCGATCAGCAGGGCGCCGACCGGGGCGGCGACCATCGAGCCGATCGCGGACGGCAGCAGCATGACGCCGGCGTGCAGGACGGTGGCGGTGAAGCCGTAGTGGGTCAGCTTCTCCGGGGTCTGGGCGAAGTTGCTGATGACCATGAAGGAGCCGTACATGCCGAAGCCGATGAGCAGGCCCGCCAGGTTGGTGAAGGCCACGGCCGGGCGGGACATCATCTTCATGTCCACCAGGGGGTGCGCGACCTTGGTCTCGATGATGCCCCAGACCAGGGCCACGACGGCGGCGACGGCGAACAGGCCGAGGGTCTTGGTGGAGGTCCAGCCCCAGTGGTTGCCCTGGCTGACCGCGACCAGCAGCGCGGAGAGCCAGCCGGCCAGGGTGATCGCGCCGAGCGGGTCGGCGCCGCCCTCCTTGTCGGTGACCGGGTCGGTCGGGACGCGGAAGGCGACCAGGGCGATCGCGATCAGGCCGAAGAGCAGGCCCATCCAGAAGATCGACTTGTAGTTCCAGTGCTCCAGCAGGAGACCGGTGGCGACCAGGCCGAGGCCGGAGCCGACGCCCATCGAGGCGCTGATGGCGGCGACGCCGCCGGTCACCTTCTGCTTGGGCAGCTCGTCGCGGACGATGCTGATGGCCAGCGGCATGACGCCACCGCCGGCGCCCTGCAGGACGCGGGCGACGACCAGCCAGGTGAAGGAGTGGGTGCTGACCGCCAGCGCCGAACCGGCGACGAGGCCCGCCAGCGAGATCAGCAGCATCGGCTTGCGGCCCCGGAGGTCGCCGAAGCGGCCCAGGAGGGGAGTCAGCACGGCGGCGGAGAGCAGGTTGGCGGTCATCAGCCAGGTGACGCTGGAGGCCGAGACGTTCAGTTCCTTGGCCAGCGAGGGCAGGATCGGGACGACCGCGGTCTGCACCACGCTGAACGACAGCATCGCCAGGATGAGGGCCGGCAGGACCCGGGCGTTGCTCTGCTTCTCGGCCGCGGTGGTGGGCTGTGGTGCCTCACTCACGGTTGCTTCCTCCCGTACATAGTGAATGAACTGAAGTAACCATGCCCAGAGATACTTCAGAGTGTCAAATATCGAGTGGTTAAGCTTTGGCAAAGGGGGGAAAGGCAGGCCCCCCGGGGGGTGGCCCGGGTGGGCGTGGGCGGCGTGGCCGGGCACGGCGAAGGGCCCCGACCGCGGGTGGTCGGGGCCCTTCGGGTGGGGCGGTCAGACGAGCGGGCGCAGCGCGGACGGGCGGGGGGTGTCCGCGGCCGACGTGGTCGTCGACGGGGCCGGGGCGGCGTCCGGGGGCGTGGTGTCGTCGTGCACCTCGACGTGCTCCCGGCGGAGCTCGTCCCGGATCACCTCCTCGGCGGTGTAGCGCTCGACGACCAGGCGGACCCGCTCGATGGGCGCGAGGTACTTGCGGACCACCGGGCGTTCCTCACGGAGGGTGACCTCCTCGACGGCCTCGGCGATGTCCTTCTCGGTGAGGGAGGCGCGCTCGGCCTCGCTGACCGGCATCCGCTCGACCCGGACGCGCTCGCGCACCACCGGGACCCGGCGCTCGATCTGCTCGGTCGTCACGTACTTGCGCAGCTTCGCGGTACCGACGGTGTGCCACTCGGTGGTGACGTCCAGCCGCTCCTCGCGGCAGGTGATCTCGACCGGGCCGGCGGGGGCGGCCGGGGCGGTGCCGGTGGTGGGCGCGGTGCCCGTCGCGGCGGGTGTCGGATGCGGGGCGGCGTGCGGGGCCGGGTGCGGCTTCGGCTCGACGGCGGGTGTGACGGCGGGAGCGGGAGCGGGGGTGCTGAGGGTCCGCACGTGGGCCTCCGGGGCGGTGCTGGTGTCGGTCGGGGCGGGTTCGGGGGAGCGGAAGGCGTGCGGCTTGGCGATGGTGGTGGCCGCGGCGGGCGCGACGGCGGCGGCCGGGGCGGTGCCGAAGTCGAGGTCGGGCCCGGCGGCCCGGTCGCGGCCCTCGCCGTGCTCGCCCGACGGGTGGCCGTCCGCCGGGGTGTCGAGGCCGTAGTAGCGGTAGAGCTGGAGCTCCTGGGCGGGGGACAGGTGCTGGCCCACGCCGAAGTCCGGGGACTCCTTGACCAGTGACTTGTCGTACGGCACCCGGAGCTCCTCGCCGGAGAACTCGCTCGTGGTGAGCGGGACGAAGGCGTCCCGGCCGAAGATGCCGGTGCGGACGGCGGCCCACTCGGGCCGGCCGGTGGCGTCGTCGAGGTACACCTCGTCGACCGTGCCGATCTTGTCTCCGTTGCGGTCGACCGCCTTGTGGCCGATGAGGTCCCGGGGGTCGATGTCGGTCTGCACTCTTTCCTCCAGTGCGCTGAGCCTGCGGAACTCCCGCAGGACGGCGGCCTGATCACCCGTCCCGTCCGCCACTTCACACCAAAGGCCATGAATCGGACGGGCGCGACCGGGGTGCGCCGGACGGGCTGCGCGCTGGGCCGTCCGGGGGACGCGCGTAGACCCGGGGTGACCGGAAGCACCCGTGATCGGAAGGCCTCCCGCTGGTACCCTGGGCGGCGACCGCAGAGCCCGCTCGGGAGAGTCTCCGACCGCGAAATGCGCTGGTCGGAGCGCCGAAGGAGCAACTCCTCCCCGGAATCTCTCAGGCATCCGTACCGTGTGGGGTAGGTCACTCTGGAAAGCAGGGCAGGAGTGTCGGCGCGGGAGCCGGCGATCACCACCCTCACCGACGGTGCAAGCCGACGGCGCGCCCACAGCGCGCCGTGCGGGCGAAGCTCTCAGGTCCCGATGACAGAGGGGGAGGCCTGACGGGTCCGCCCGCCTCGGCTGAGCCGCTGTCCGCAGCGGGCAAGGCCGGCCGGCGTGCGTACCCCCGCCGGTCCGTGACCAGGAGGCCTCGACCACCATGAACGCCCAGCCGAACGCGGGACGCCCCACCGGCGCCTCGACCCTCACCGAACTTGAGCTGGCCAGCCCGTTCGAGAACCGCCACATCGGCCCCGACGCCGCCGCGCAGGACAAGATGCTGGCGTCCATCGGCTACGGCTCGCTGGACGAGCTCGCCACCACGGCCGTCCCCGAGGCGATCCGCTCCATCACCGGCCTGGACCTGCCCGCCGGCCGGACCGAGGCCCAGGTCCTCGCCGAGCTGCGCGAGCTGGCCGGCCGCAACCAGGTGCTCCAGCCGATGATCGGCCTGGGCTACTACGGCACCTTCACCCCGCCGGTGATCCTCCGCAACGTCATGGAGAACCCGGCCTGGTACACCGCGTACACGCCGTACCAGCCGGAGATCTCGCAGGGCCGCCTGGAGGCGCTGCTCAACTTCCAGACCCTGGTCTCCGACCTGACCGGCCTGCCGACCTCCGGCTCCTCGCTGCTCGACGAGGGCACCGCGGCCGCCGAGGCGATGGCGCTGGCCCGCCGCGTCACCAAGGTCAAGGGCGGCGTCTTCCTGGTCGACGCCGAGACCCTGCCGCAGACCGTCGCGGTGATCAACACCCGGGCCGTGCCGACCGGTGTCGAGGTCGTCGTCGCCGACCTGTCCGAGGGCATCCCGGCCGAGATCGCCGAGCGCGGCGTCTTCGGCGTGCTGCTGCAGTACCCGGGCGCCACCGGTGTGGTCCGCGACCTCACCCCGGTGATCGAGCAGGCGCACGGCCTGGGCGCGATCGTCGCCGTCGCCGCCGACCTGCTGGCGCTGACCCTGCTCAAGTCCCCGGGCTCGCTGGGCGCCGACATCGCCTGCGGCACCTCGCAGCGCTTCGGCGTGCCGATGGGCTTCGGCGGCCCGCACGCCGGCTACCTGTCGGTGCGCGCCGAGTACGCCCGCTCGCTGCCCGGCCGCCTGGTCGGCGTCTCCGTCGACTCCGACGGCAACCGCGCCTACCGCCTGGCGCTGCAGACCCGCGAGCAGCACATCCGCCGCGAGAAGGCCACCAGCAACATCTGCACCGCCCAGGTGCTGCTCGCCGTCATGGCCTCGATGTACGCCGTCTACCACGGCCCCGACGGCCTGGCCGACATCGCCCGCCGCACCCACCGCTACGCCGCCGCCCTCGCCGAGGGCCTGCGGGCCGGCGGCGTCGAGCTGCTGCACGGCGAGTTCTTCGACACCGTCACCGCCGTCGTCCCGGGCCGCGCCGCCGAGATCGCCGCCGCCGCCCGCGCCAACGGCGTCAACCTGTACCAGGACGGCGCGGACCGGATCTCCGTCTCCGCCGACGAGACCACCACCCGCGAGCACCTGGCCGCCGTCTGGGCCGCGTTCGGCGTCGAGCCGGTCGAGGTCCCCGAGACCGCCGCCGCGCTGCCCGCCGCGCTGCTGCGCGAGGACGAGTACCTGACCCACCCGGTCTTCCACAGCCACCGCTCCGAGACCGCCATGCTGCGCTACCTGCGCCGCCTGTCGGACCGGGACTACGCGCTGGACCGCGGCATGATCCCGCTGGGCTCCTGCACCATGAAGCTCAACGCGACCACCGAGATGGAGGCGGTGACCTGGCCGGAGTTCGGTCAGCTGCACCCCTTCGCGCCGATCGAGCAGGCCCAGGGCTACCTCACCCTGATCCGCCAGCTGGAGCAGCAGCTGGTCGAGGTCACCGGCTACGACGCCGTGTCGATCCAGCCGAACGCCGGCTCGCAGGGCGAGCTGGCCGGCCTGCTGGCCGTCCGCGCCTACCACCACGCCAACGGCGACACCCAGCGCGACATCTGCCTGATCCCGTCCTCCGCGCACGGCACCAACGCGGCCTCTGCCGTGATGGCCGGCATGCGGGTGGTCGTGGTGAAGACCCTGGTCGACGGCGACGTGGACGTCGAGGACCTGAAGGCCAAGATCGAGCAGCACCGTGACAACCTGTCGGTGCTGATGGTCACCTACCCGTCGACCCACGGCGTGTACGAGACCCAGATCACCGACATCTGCGCCCTGGTGCACGAGGTCGGCGGCCAGGTCTACGTGGACGGCGCCAACCTGAACGCCCTGGTCGGCCTCGCCAAGCCGGGCAAGTTCGGCGCGGACGTCTCGCACCTGAACCTGCACAAGACCTTCTGCATCCCGCACGGCGGCGGCGGCCCGGGCGTCGGCCCGGTCGCGGTGCGCGCCCACCTGGCGCCGTACCTGCCGAACCACCCGCTGCAGGAGGAGGCCGGCCCGGCCACCGGCGTCGGCCCGATCTCGGCCGCGCCGTGGGGCTCGGCGGCGATCCTGCCGATCTCCTGGGCGTACGTCCGGCTGATGGGCGGCGAGGGCCTCAAGCGCGCGACCCAGGTCGCGGTGCTGAACGCCAACTACATCGCCAAGCGCCTGGCGCCGCACTTCCCGGTGCTCTACACCGGCCCGGGCGGGCTGGTCGCGCACGAGTGCATCATCGACCTGCGCCCGCTGACCAAGGAGACGGGCGTGACGGTGGACGACATCGCCAAGCGCCTGATCGACTACGGCTTCCACGCGCCGACGATGTCCTTCCCGGTGGCCGGCACGCTGATGATCGAGCCGACCGAGTCCGAGGACCTGCACGAGATCGACCGGTTCTGCGACGCGATGATCGAGATCCGGGCCGAGATCGACAAGGTCGGCTCGGGCGAGTGGGCGGCCGACGACAACCCGCTGCGCAACGCCCCGCACACCGCCGCCGCGCTGGCCGGCGACTGGGCGCACGGCTACTCGCGGCAGGACGCCGTCTTCCCGGCGGGCGTGAACCCGGCGGACAAGTACTGGCCGCCGGTGAGCCGGATCGACGGCGCCTACGGCGACCGCAACCTGGTCTGCTCCTGCCCGCCGCTGGACGAGTACGGCGTCTGAGGAACGGCAGGGACGAACCGGTACGGCTGAACGGTTCGGACCGAGGCGGGGCCCCGGCGGAGTCTTCCGTCGGGGCCCCGCCCTTACTCGCTCGATCGGCGGCCGCTCCCGCCTCCCGCCGTACGGCCGGACCGGGCGGTGAGGCCGTACGGTCAGGCCGGGCGGTGAGGCCGTACGGTCAGGCCGCGTGGGCGACGGGGCGGCGCGGGGCGATCACCCGGCCGTCGGGCAGCAGCTCTCCGGTGTCCTCGAACAGGACGACGCCGTTGCAGAGCAGGCTCCAGCCCTGCTCCGGGTGGCAGGCCACCGACACGGCCGCCTCTCTGTCCTCGGATTCGGCCGACGGGCACTCAGGACGGTGCTGGCACATACGTACCCTCGCTTCGCTCTGCGATCCTCCCCGTGGTGCGGTCACCGGAGGTCGTGCCGTCCGGGGGCCGCCGCGGTAGTCGGATCCTGTCCGCACGCGGGCCAGGTGTTGACCAGCGCTCAAGTGGGTAGGACAGGTGGTCCTTCCACGCTGGTTCCCAGTGTCGGCATCTGCGGACGCGCCCGCAGGGATTTCGTGACATGCGCCACAACTCCCGGGCAGAGATCACCCGTTCAGGTGGAGCCGGGAGGAAAACACGCACCGGTGGGTCAGGCGGGGGATGGCCCGATCGGGCCATGGCGGGTGCCTCGTTCGGGGGGTTGCCGTTCGGGTGACGCCGTGGGGCCCCGGGCTCGGGCACGGCTGAGGGCCGCCGGGCGGGTGGTCCGGCGGCCCGTGGGATGCGGGTGGGGCGGGGGTGCGGGGGGTCGGGGGTGCGGGGGGTCGGGGTGCGGGTGGTTCCGGCGGGGGCGCTTCAGGGGGAGCCGAGGAGCAGCGGCCCGGTGAGCGGGGCCCGCGCGAGCAGCGGCAGCAGTTCGGCGGCCGGGTAGGCGCGGTGGGCGGTGACGCCGAGCGGGGCCGGGGCGAGCGGGATCAGCAGGTCGGCGTCCGGCCCGGCGTCCGGGCCGTGCAGCCAGAGGGCCGTCGCGTACTGGCCGGGGAAGGTCAGCAGGCGCGGCTGCCGGCGGAACCGGGAGCTCTGGGCGAGCTGCCAGGCCTCGCGCAGCGCCCGGACCGTCGAGTCGAGGTAGGGGCCGGCGGTGAAGTGCGAGAAGGTGTGCCCCTCCACGCTCTGCACCACCTCGGCGGCGGCGGCGACCTCGGCGCCGTCCTTGATCAGGAAGCGCCAGCCGGTACGGCGGGCGGCGGACAGCTCGGGGCGGCGCGGGCCGTCCAGGACGTGCACCGCGAGCGGATGTGCGGGGACCAGTGGGCCGGCCGGGTGACGCAGTGCTGCGGCGGCGGGCTGGCGCAGCGCGGTCTCCGAGTCGAGTGCGCCCAGGACCGCGCGTAGGGCACTCGGTGGGGGCTGGGGGGTCTGCAGAGTCATGGCGGGGTCCGCCTCTCCAAGCGAGATCGGCGTGCGAGTGCGGCATACCGGCGTGGCGTGGCGTGTCTTCGCTGACGGGCCCCGGCCGTGTCCGGTTGTGCAGGATCGCGGTGCCGGCGCGGCCGTCGCCGTCGACGAGGGCTTTCGAGGCGGGGGCGGGCCGGCCGGAGCGCTGTGCGAATTCCATCGAACGGATGCGCAGGGTGATCTGTTTATCACAGGCGGTGGCGCCGAGCAAGTCTGCAGTTGGCCTGAATCATCGTCAGATTCCTTGCTTTGCAAGCCAGTACACGCATTCGGGTATCGATCTTCGAGGTGGGCATGATGCTTGCACGGTCGGTCGGCCGGGTGGCTCAACGGGGTGTCTCATGAGGAGGGGACCGTGGGCGAGAAGGTCGTGGCGACTCGGGCTGATCTTGCGGACCGACAGCTGTACCGGCGTAAGCTCCAGGCCTGTCAGGAGGCGCTGGGACGGATGCTGCGGGAGGACCGCTTCGACCGGCCACGGGCGGTGATGGGGCTGGAGATCGAGCTCAACCTGGCCGACGAGCAGGGCCTGCCGGCCATGAACAACGCCCAGGTGCTGAGCGAGATCGGCTCCAGCGACTTCCAGACCGAGCTGGGCAAGTTCAACATCGAGGTCAACATCACGCCGCACCGGCTCTGCGGGCACGTCTTCGAGGACCTGCGCGAGGAGATCGACACCGGGCTGCGCTACGCCGACCGGCGGGCCGCCGAGGCCGGGGCCAGGATCGTCATGGTAGGCATCCTGCCGACGCTGGAGCACGCCCACACCGGACTGGACGCGATGAGCCACAACCAGCGGTACTCCCTGCTCAGCGACCAGATCCTGGCCGCCCGGGGGGAGGAGATCGCGCTCGACATCGAGGGCGTCGAGCACCTCCAGCTGGAGTCCATCACCATGGTCGCCGAGGCCGCCGCGACCTCGCTGCAGCTGCACCTCCAGGTGACCCCGGAGCGCTTCTCCTCGGTGTGGAACGCCGCCCAGGCGCTGTGCGGACCGCAGCTCGCGCTGGGCGCGAACTCCCCGTTCCTGTTCGGGCGGGAGCTGTGGCGGGAGACCCGGCCGGTGCTCTTCCAGCAGGCCTGTGACACCCGTTCGGCGGAGCTCAAGGCGCAGGGCGTGCGCCCCATCACCTGGTTCGGCGAGCGCTGGGTGGACTCGGCGTACGACCTGTTCGAGGAGAACCTGCGGTACTTCCCCGCGCTGCTGCCGATCTGCGACGACGAGGACCCGCTGAAGGTGCTGGCCTCCGGCGGCGCACCCAAGCTCGCCGAGATGCGGCTGCACAACGGCACCATCTACCGCTGGAACCGGCCGATCTACGACGTCTCCGGCGGGGTGGCGCACCTGCGGGTGGAGAACCGGGCGCTGCCGGCCGGGCCGACGGTGGCCGACACGCTCGCCAACGCCGCCTTCTACTACGGGCTGGTGCGGGTGCTCGCCGAGCAGCCCCGGCCGATCTGGAGCAGGCTGCCGTTCGAGCGGGCCGACGAGAACTTCCGGCAGGGCGCCCGGTACGGCATCGACGCGGTGTTCCAGTGGCCGCGCCCCGGCCGGGCCGGGCGCGGCGGCGGGCTGCAGACGGTGTCCGCCGTCGACCTGGTGCTCGGCGAGCTGCTGCCGATGGCCTACCAGGGCCTCGACGAGTGGGGCGTGGAACCGGCCGACCGGGACCGCTACCTGGGCATCATCGAGCAGCGCTGCCTGCGCCGCACCAACGGCGCGACCTGGCAGAGCGCGACCTTCCACCGGCTGCGCGAGCAGTACGGGATGGACCGGCCGGCGGCGCTCGCGGCGATGACCCGGCGCTACGCCGAGCACATGCGCGGCGGGGAGCCGGTGCACACCTGGCCGGTGGGGTAGCGGCCGCGCTCCCGGCCGACGGGCCGGGGCATCCGCTGTGTCAGGATGATCGCTCCGGCGGTCGGCCGACGGCCGGAGCGACCGCCCGTCCGCTGGAGCCCCCTTGTGACCACCGTCCCGACCGCGCCGGAGACCGCGCAGCCCACCCGCGGGCGGCTCGGGGCGGAGCTGCTGATCGTCCTCGGCCTCTCGCTCGGCGCCAGCGGGATCAGTGCGCTGATCAGCTTCGCGGGCTCGCTCACCGAGCCGGTCCGGCTCGGTCAGCAGGTCGCCACGCTGAACGGCTCGCGGGCGCCCGGGCGGCCCTGGCTGGACCTGGTGTGGCAGCTGTACTACATCGGGCGCGGCCTGATGCCGGTGGTGCTGGTCGGCTACCTGCTGGTGCGCGAGGGCGTCGCGCTGCGGGTGCTGGGCTTCGACCTCGGGCAGAAGCTGCGCGACCTGGGCCGGGGCGCCGCCGTGGCGGCCGCGATCGGCGGGTCGGGGCTGGCGCTGTACCTGGCCTCGCAGGCGGCCGGTTACAACCTGACGGTGGCGCCCTCGGGGCTGCCGGACGTCTGGTGGCGGGTGCCGGTGCTGCTGTTGTCGGCCTGGCAGAACGCGATCCTGGAGGAGGTCGTCGTCCTCGGCTACCTGCTGCGCCGGGTGGGGCAGTTGGGGTGGTCCTGGCCGGCCGCGGTGGTGGCCAGTTCGGTGCTGCGCGGCTCGTACCACCTGTACCAGGGGGTCGGCGGGCTGGTCGGCAACATGGTGATGGGGGCGGTGTTCTGCCTGCTGTACCGGCGCTGGGGGCGGGTGATGCCGCTGGTGGTCGCACACGCGCTGATCGACACGGTGGCCTTCGTCGGGTACGCGCTGCTGGCCGGGCACGTCAGCTGGCTGCCGACCCCCTGAGCGCCCCGCCGCGGAGGGCCTGGCCGCGCGGCGGGCGGGCCAGCAGGCGGTCGACGTGCCGGCGCTCCAGGCCCTGGCCGGGGTCGATCGGCAGCAGCAGGCGGTCCCGGCGCCAGAGCGACTTGCGGACCAGCCGGGCGGGGATGACGTCGTCCACCCAGGCGAACGGACGGCCGTCGGCGTAGCGCAGCAGCGGTGCCCACTTCTGGGCGGAGAACAGCTCCATCAGCGGGACGCGCGGGTCGCCGGGCTGCGGGACGTAGCCGCTGAAGCGGACCACCGGGAGCGGGTCCAGGCCGATCGCCGGGGCGATGTGGGTGTTCGCCTGCTCCTCCCAGGTGGTGGCCCAGACCAGTTCGTACGTCCCGGCGAGCTCGCGCAGCCACGCGCCGTGCCGGGCGGAGAGCAGGACGGCGTAGCCCAGCAGCGTGTGGGTGTCGAACCCGGTGTCCGGATGCGGGCAGACCGGGTTCAGGACGCCGTCGACGTCCAGGAACAGCAGTGGCTTCGGCACCGGTGGCCCCCCAGAGCGGTCGTGTTTCCTACCTGTCCGGACGAACCACCCGTACCGGTGGTTGCTCACGGACGGGCGCACGCGGGGCGCACAGGGCGCTCACGACGTGGGTACGGGCTCGGCGGCGGGCTCCGGTGCGTCGGTGGTGCTACGGCGGCTCAGCCGGCGCACCTGCGGATCCAGCAGGACGGCGGCGCTGAGCACCAGGCAGGCGACGGCACAGGTCCAGAGCGCGCCGCTCAGCCCGAGCGCCACGGCGGCCGGGCCGGCCAGCGCGGTGCCGATCGGGGCGAGCGAGTAGGAGCCCAGTTCGTCGTACGCCGCGACCCGGGAGAACATCTCCGCCGGGATCTCCTGGCGCAGCGCGACCATCCAGTTGACGCCGAAGACGGTGACGCCGGCGCCGGAGAGGAACATCGCGGCGATCAGCAGCGGCAGCGGTACGGCGGCGGCGAGGGCGAGCGCGGGCACGCCGAAGAGGAACACGCCCCAGTTGCCGACCAGCAGGAGCCGGCGCGGACGCCAGCGCGCCATCAGCAGGCCGGTGACCACCAGGCCGACGCCGTAGGCGGCCATCGCCACGCCCCAGGCGCCCGCGCCGCCGAGCCGCTCCTTGGCGACGGCGGGCCCGTACACCGACTCGACCGCGCCGATGCAGGCGACCAGGACGGAGAACTGCAGGACGACCACCCAGAGCCAGCGGCGGGCGGCGAACTCCCGCCAGCCCTCGCGCAGGTCGCGCAGCATGCCGCCGCCCGAGGGGGCGGGGGCCGTCTCCGGCTCCAGGAAGAAGCGCAGCCCGGCGGCGATCAGGAAGCAGAGGGCGTCCAGGGCGAGCACCCAGCCCGGGCCGAAGGCGGCGGTGAGCGCTCCGCCGAGGGCGGCGCCGCCGATCTGGGAGGCGTTCTGGCCCATCCGGAAGACCGAGAAGGCGCGGGCGGCGTGCTCCTCGGGGACGGCCTGCATGATCATGCCGCCGGAGGCCGGGGAGTAGAGCGCGTAGCCGGCGCCGCCCGCGGCCGAGAGCAGCAGCAGGTGCCAGAGCTGCGCGTGCCCGGCCAGCACCAGGGCGGCCAGGACGGCCTGGGAGGCACCGCTGAACAGGTTGGCGGCGACCATGATCCGGTGCCGCGGCATGCGGTCGGCCAGGGCGCCGCCGAGCACCAGGAGCAGCACGGTGGGCAGCAGGCGCGCGGCGGTGACGTAGCCGACCTCGGTGGTGCTGCCGCCGTCATCGAGGACGGCGAAGGCGGTGGCGATGGGGGCGCCGGCGTTGCCCAGGCCGCTGATCACGGTGGCGGCGGTCTGGATGCGGAAGTTGCGGCTCGCCCAGGCGAAGCGGCGGGGGTACGGGGGACCGGGATGCGGGGGAATGGTCGGCACCCGGCGACTATGACCGGAGCCCGGACAGGTGTCCACCGCGTTTTCGCGCCTGTCGGGCGGGCGGTCAGCCGAGGTGGCCCCAGAGGAAGGTGAGGGTGCGGCGCCAGGCGATCCGGGCCTGCAGGGGGTCGTAGGTGCCGAGCAGGTTCTCGTCGTTCATGAAGGCGTGTCCGGCCGGGTAGAAGTGGAACTCGGGCCGGACGTCGGTGGCCTCGCCGATCCGGATCGCGGCCTCGTCCACGGCCTCCATCGGGATCGAGCCGTCCAGTTCGCCGAAGTGGCCGAGGACGTGCGCGGTCAGGCCGCGGTAGTCGAAGTCCGGGTCGGGCGGGAGGCCGTAGAAGGGCACCGCGGCGGCCACCTTGTCGCTGGCCCGGGCGGCCAGCAGCAGGGCGAAGCCGCCGCCCATGCAGAATCCGACCACCCCGACCGCGTCGCCCACCACGCCGTCCAGCGCGAGCAGGTGGTCGACGGCTCCGGAGAGGTCCTCGACCGCTCGCTCGACCGGGAGTTCGCGTTTGAGCCGGGCCGCCTCGACGCGGTCGTGGGTGGTCGCGCCGCCGAACAGGTCGGGGGCGAGGACCGTGAAGCCCTCGGCGGCGAGGGCGTCGGCCGTCGCGGCGACGTGCGAGGTGAGCCCCCACCACTCCTGCACCACCACCAGGCCGGGACCGGCGCCCTGCGGCGGGCGGGCCAGGTACCCGTGCGCGGTACGGCCGTTGCTCGGGAAGGTGACGTTCTGCCGGGAGCCGCGCTGGTCAGGCATGGCTTCCTCTCGATGGGTCGGGCCGCGTGCGGCGGGGGTTCGGTGGGGCGGGCCGCGCGCGGCGGAGGTCCGGTCGGTCGGGCCGGGTCAGCCCATCTCCTCCAGGGCGCGGCCCTTGGTCTCCTTGATGCAGAAGGCCACGAACGGGATGGAGAGCAGCGCGAAGGCCGCGTAGATGACGTACGTCGCCGAGAGGTTCCAGTCGGCGAGGTCCGGGAAGCTGACGGTGATCGCCCAGTTGGCGATCCACTGGGCGGAGGCGGCGACGGAGAGGGCGAGCGCGCGGATCCGGTTGGGGAACATCTCGCCGAGCAGCACCCAGACCACGACGCCCCAGGAGAACGCGAAGCAGAGCACGAAGACGTGTGCGGCGACCAGGGCGACGGTGGCGTGGGTGTTGTCCAGGGTCGCGCTGTCACCGGTGCCGTGCCGGTACGAGAACGCCCAGGCGGCGGTGGACAGCGCGACCGCCATGCCGATCGAGCCGGCCAGGGCGAGCGGCTTGCGGCCGATCCGGTCCACCAGGGCCATCGCGATCACCGTGCCGATCACGTTGATGATCGAGGTGGAGAGGCTGATCAGCAGGGAGTTGGACTCGTTGATGCCGACCGACTGCCAGAGGAAGGACGAGTAGTAGAAGATCACGTTGATGCCGACGAACTGCTGGAACGCCGAGGCGCCGATGCCCACCCAGACGATCGGCAGCAGGCCGAAGCGGCCGCCGAGCAGGTCCTTCAGCCGGGGCTTGCGGGCGGACTGCAGCACCGAGCGGATCTCGGCGACCCGGGCGTCGAGGTCCACGTCCTCGCCCTCGACCTCCACCAGCACCTTGCGGGCCTGCGCCTCCCGGTGGTCGGCGATCAGGAAGCGCGGCGACTCCGGGATGGCGAGCGCCATCAGCCCGTACACCAGGGCCGGGACGGTCTCGACGCCGAGCATCCACTGCCAGGCCTGGACACCGCCGAGGTGACCGGTGGACTCGCCGCCCGCGGCCTGGTTGAGCGCCCAGTTGGCGAGCTGGGAGACGGTGATGCCGAGCACGATCGCCATCTGCTGGAAGGAGGCGAGCCGGCCGCGGTAGGCGGTCGGCGCGACCTCGGCGATGTAGGTGGGCGCGATCACCGAGGCGATGCCGATCGCGACGCCGCCGACCACGCGCCAGGCGGCGAGGGTCTCGATGTTCGGCGGGAACATCGAGCCGATGCCGCTGGCCGCGAACAGCGCGGCGGCCAGCAGCATCGTGCGCACCCGGCCGAGGTGGTCGGCGAGCCGGCCGGCGGCCACCGCGCCGGCCGCCGAGCCCAGCAGGGCGATCGCCACCACGAAGGCGGTGGTGCCGTGGCCCACCGCGAAGTGCTTCTGGATGCCCGTCACCGCACCGTTGATCACCGCGCTGTCGTAGCCGAACAGGAAGCCGCCCATGGCGGCGGCCGCCGAGATGAACACCACGTGGCCGAGGT
This sequence comes from Kitasatospora xanthocidica, assembly GCF_014656195.1. Taxonomy (GTDB): domain Bacteria; phylum Actinomycetota; class Actinomycetes; order Streptomycetales; family Streptomycetaceae; genus Kitasatospora; species Kitasatospora xanthocidica. The sequence goes on from NZ_BNBY01000009.1 coordinate 17,004, forward strand.
GGGCCTCTCCGGACGCCCGTTGGCTGTTGAGTGTGGACACGCGCGCTCCCCGGGGTGGACGGGCCCGCTCTGACGGAGAGTGGGCAGGGCTCGTCTCACATTCGATCAGCGCCGGGGCCGACCCGCGCGTGTTGTGGGCCGACCGGGTGCGGCCGGGTCAGTCGGCGGCGCGCGGTGCGGTGGTGCGCTGTTCGGTGGTGCGCGGTCCGGTCGTGCGCGGTGTGGTGCCGCGCCGCTGGTGCCGTCGGAGCAACTGGGTACGGGCGGCGCCGTACTGGTCGCGGCCGCGGCCGCCGTCGTCCGCGCGCTCGGCGAGGCGATCGGCCAGCGCGGCCTGCGACTCGGCGGGCTTCTTGTCGTCGTACTTGAACTTCGCCCGCACCTCGTCCACCGTCAGCCGCAGCCCGCGCAGTCCGGGCAGCAGCCGGGCGAACTCGCCCTCGCCGGGCACCACGCGGACCTCCGGCGTCTCCGGCTGGAAGTGCGCCAGCTGGCGGTTGAGGATCTCCGCCTTGGCGGCGGCGGACTCCACCACCTCGGCGGTGCAGTGGAAGTGGACCGAGGCGTAGTAGCTGGTCGGCGTGCCCGGTGCGCCGCGCCAGTGGCCCGGGGCGAAGGCGTAGCCGTCGGTGACCGCGAGGGTGACCTTCGGGTCGGCCCGGACGGCGGCCAGCAGCGGGTTGGGCGCGGCGAGGTGGAGCAGGATCTCGCCGCGATCGGCGTCCAGCAGGAAGTGCGTCGGGACGAGCACCGGGCCCTCGCCCGGGCCTCCGTTGGCGGCGAGCAGGCCGAAGTCGCGGCCCTCGGCCAGCCAGGCGCGCCACTCGTCCTCGTCCCCGCGGTCCCAGGACCTGATCAGCATCGGTGTGTCCTCCCGTCAGCGGGGGTAGCGGCGCAGGTGCGCGGGGAGCGGGACGGTGGTGCCGGGGTGCGGCTCGGGGGTGCCGTGCACGGTGGTGACCGGGATCAGGCCGGACCAGTGCGGGAGGTCGACGTCCTCGGGGTCGTCGTCGGCGCCGTCCTCGCGGGTCTTGGCCGAGACCTCGTCGAGCTCCAGCCGCAGGACGGCGGTGGCGGCGAGCTCCTTGGGGTTGGCCGGACGGACCTCGGCGGAGCGGCCGGGGACCGCGTGGTCGACCAGGGCCGCCAGTGCGACGTCCAGCTCCTCGGGGTCGGTGACCTGGTACGCGGTGCCGTGGGCGACGACCGAGCGGAAGTTCACCGAGTGGTTGAACGCGGACTTGGTCAGCACCAGCGCGTCGACCTGGGTGACGGTGACGCAGACCGGCATCCCCTGCTCGCCGGAGGCGCCGCGCATCGGACGGCTGCCGGTGGAACCGTGGACGTAGAGCCGGCTGCCGACCCGGGCGTAGATCGTCGGCAGGACCACGGGGGCGCCGTCGGCGACGAAGCCGAGGTGGCAGATGTAGGCGCTGTCGAGGATGGCGTGGATTGCCTCCCGCTCCCAGGTGGCCCGGTCCTTGTACCGGGTGGGCGTGGTCCTGGGGGTGCGGGAGTAGCTCGGCGAACCTTCCGTGGTGTCTGACATGACATCCTCTATGTACTAGTGCATAATTTGCTTTGTGCTAGGAGACTATCCGCTGAAAGGGCGACGCGCCAGCGAAATCGCGGCGCACATCGAACAGGGCGTGAGCAGCGGACTGCTCGCCCCCGGAACCGCGCTGCCCCCGCTGCGCGACCTCGCCGCCGAACTCGGCGTCAACCCCAACACCGTCGCCGCCGCCTACCGGCTGCTGCGCGACCGCGGCGTGATCGAGACGGCCGGCCGCAAGGGCAGCCGGATCCTGCCCAGACCCGCGCTCACCCCGCGCGACCAGATCCGCGTCCCCGTCCCCCCGTACGCCCGGGACCTCTCCGCCGGGAACCCCGACCCGGCGCTGCTGCCCGACCTCGGCCCGGCCCTCGCGGCGGCCGCCGAAGCCGCCCGCGCCGAGCCGGTGCTGTACGGGCACCCGGTCGGCGACCCCGTCCTGCTCGGGCTCGCCCGCGCCGCCTTCGAGGCCGACGGCCTGCCCGGCGGCCCGATCGCCGTCGCCTCCGGCGCGCTCGACACCATCGAACGCCTCCTCGGCGCCCGGCTGCGCCCCGGCGACGCGGTGGCCGTCGAGGACCCGGGCTGGGGCAGCCTGTTCGACCTGCTGCCGGCGATGGGTCTCAAGTGCCTGCCCTTCCGGCTGGATGACGAGGGCCCGCTGCCGGACTCCCTCGCGGCGGCGCTGGGCGAGGGCGCCCGGGCCGTGGTGATCACCAGCCGGGCGCAGAACCCGACCGGGGCGGCGCTCACCGCGGGCCGGGCCGAGCGGCTCAGGGCCGTCCTGGCCGAGCACCCCGGGGTGCTGCTGATCGAGGACGACCACGGGCGCGGCATGGTCGACCAGCCGTACCACCCGCTGGTCGGCGCCGGCTCCCGGCACTGGGCGGTGGTCCGCTCGCCCGCCAAGGCGTACGGGCCGGACCTGCGGGTCTCGGTGGCCGTCGGCGACGCGGAGACGATCGGGCGGGTGACCGGACGGCTGCGGCTGGGCGCCGGCTGGGTCAGCCACCTGCTGCAGCGCACCGTCGCCGAGCTGTGGCGCGCCGACGCGGCGCCCGCCGAGCGGGTGGCCGCCGCCTACCGGGCCCGGCGGGACGCGCTGCTCGGCGAGCTGGCGGCGCGCGGCATCGAGGCGCACGGGGAGAGCGGGCTCAACGTCTGGGTGCCGGTGCCGGACGAGACCTCGGCGCTGGCCGCGCTGGTGCAGCGCGGCTGGGTCGCGGCACCCGGTGCCCGGTACCGGATCCAGTCGCCGCCCGGACTGCGGTTCACCGTGGCCCGGCTGGAGTCGGCGCAGGCCAGGGAGTTGGCGGAGGACCTGGCGGCGGTGCTGGGAGCGGGCGGGGACGGCTCCCGGCTGGTGTGAGCGGAGCGGCCGGTGGGGTGGATGAGGCGGGTGTGAACCAGGGGCGGCATCCGGTCGTCGGTTGCCGGTCTGGTCTGAACCCGGCGGTAACAAAAGCGGAAACCTGCTGCAGATACCTAGCGGTAACCAACGAGGGCATGTCATCTTCATCGCGCCACCGGCCGGCGGCCCACCCTCACCTGAGCGTCTTCCCGTTCCCCATCCCACGGGGAGACCGAGCCGCAGGAGTTCCGCAGTGCCCGAAAATCGTTCGAGCATCACCCGCAGCACGCCTCGACTCGGCCGACGGCTGCTCACCGCAGCCCTCGCCCTCCCGCTCACCGTCGCCGGCCTGGCCGTCGCCGCGCCGGCCTACGCCGCACCGGTCGCACCGACCGCCGCGCCCACCGGTCCCACCGCCAGCGTCACGCTCGGCGACAGCTACATCTCCGGCGAGGCGGGCCGCTGGAAGGGCAACTCCGCCGGCACCAGCGGCAACCGCAACGGCTCCGACCGCGCCTGGACCGGCAGTTCGTACGACCCCTCGCGGGTCTACGGCGCCACCGCGGCGAGCGGCTGCGACCGCTCGGACGTCGCCGAGGTGCTCAGCGCCTCGACCGGGGCCCAGAACGAGATCAACCTGGCCTGCTCCGGCGCCGTCACCGCGAACGTCTTCCGCGCCTCCAACGGCGGCCAGTCGTACAAGGGCGAAGCCCCGCAGGCCGACCAACTCGCCACCGTGGCACGGCAGAACAACGTCAAGCTGATCACCCTGTCGATCGGCGGCAACGACCTCGGCTTCTCGGACGTCATCTCCACCTGCGTGCAGGACTACCTGATCTGGTACTCCTACTGCCACAACTCCGCGCAGTCCCAGATCGACGACAAGCTGCCCACCGCGATGGCCGGCGTCGGCAAGGCCATCGACGAGGTCCGCGCGGTGATGGCCGACGCCGGCTACGCGCAGTCGGACTACCGCCTGGTCCTGCAGTCCTACCCGTCGCCGATCCCGCGCAGCGCCGAGATGCGCTACCCGGAGAGCGGCTGGACCCGCTCCAACACCGGCGGCTGCCCGTTCTGGGACGGCGACGCCGACTGGGCCCGCGACACGATGGTGCCGCAGATCTCCCAGGCGCTCGCGGGCGTCGCCTCCGCCAAGGGCGCGCAGTTCCTCGACCTGTCGGACATGCTGCAGGGCCGCGAGGTCTGCTCCACGGCCACCAAGCAGCCGACCACGACCACCGGACCGTCCGCGACCACCAGCGAGTGGGCGCGCTTCCTGGACGGCGGGCTCAACTCCACCCAGGGCGCGCTGCAGGAGTCGATGCACCCCAACTACTACGGCCAGCAGGCGGTCGGGCGCTGCCTGACGCTGCTGTGGGCCCGCCCCGGCGGTGACTACAGCTGCCGCAACACGGCCGGGCAGGACGCGAGCGGGATGTACCTCACCGCGCGCTGACCGCACGCCTCGGCGCCCCCCGCGACAGTGTCAGCGGGGGGCGCCGGGGACGTTCAGTGCTCGGCTCAGCCCTTGGCGAGCAGGGACTGGGCGTGCGCCTTCACCTGATCCTTCGTCAGATAGGCGTCGGTGTACTCGAAGTCGCGCAGCCGGGCGGGCTGACGGGCGAGGAAGCCGGTGCGGACGAAGTCGTCCCCGGCGGTCGCGTTCAGCAGCCAGTTGGTACCCACCCGGAACTTCGCCACATTGGTGCGCATCGCCATCAGGTGGTAGCCGCGCGCCACCAGCTGGGCGGGCACCCCGCGCAGCTCCACCCCGAGCGGCTTGGACACCGCGTCCTTGCCGCCGAGGTCGACCACCAGGCCCAAGTCCTTGTGGTAGTACGGCTCCAGCGGCTGGTTGCGGAGCGAGGCGATCACGTTGTCCGCCACCACGCGGCCCTGCCGGGCGGAGTGCTGGGCGGTCGGCGGGCAGACCGCGCCGTCGCCCTTCGCGAGGTCGGGCACGGCGGCGGCGTCGCCGAGCGCGAACACGCCCTCGAACTGCGGCACCCGCATCTCCGCCGTCACGGCCAGCCGGCCGCGGACCGTCTCGGCGTCCAGGGTGCCGATCAGCGGACTCGCGGCCACCCCGGCGGTCCAGATCAGCGTGCGGCAGGGGATCACCCGGCCGTCGGTGAACTTCACCGACTCGGCACCGACTTCGGCCACCGAGACACCCAGCGACACCTCGATGCCGCGCGCCCGCAGCACCTCCAGGGCCGCCTCGCCCAGCGGATCGCCGAGCTCCGGCATCAGCTTCGGGGCGATGTCGATCAGGTGCCACTTGATCTGCTTGGCGTCCAGCCGCGGGTAACGGAGCGCGGCGGCCGTCGTCAGGCGCTGCAGGCAGGCGGCTGTCTCGGTGCCCGCGTAGCCGCCGCCGACCACCACGAACTGGAGCCGGGACTCGCGCTCCCGCTGGTCCAGGGTGGCCGAGGCGAGGTCGAGTTGGGCGATCACGTGGTCACGGACGTAGGCCGCCTCGGCGAGCGTCTTCATGCCACGGGCGTAGTCGGTGAGGCCCGGGATGTCGAAGGTGCGGGTCACGCTGCCCGGGGCGAGGACGAGGATGTCGTACTTCTGCGCGACCACCTCGTCGGTGATCTTGCGGACCACGCACACCTTGGAGGACGGGTCCACGCCGATGGCACCGCCGGGGACGATGTGGGTGCGGCGCAGCGAGCGGCGCAGGGAGACCGCCACGGACTGCGGGGTGAGGACGCCTGCGGCGACGTGGGGGAGGAGGGGGAGGTAGAGCTGGTAGCTGAACGGCGTGACCAGGGAGATCTCGGCCTCCGAGGGTGACAGCTTGCGTTCGAGGCGGCGGGCGCACTCCAGTCCGGCGAAGCCACCGCCCACGATCAGGATCCGAGATCGTTCCATCGCTCATCCCTTTGCCGTGAAGGTCCCCATTACTGTCCGCCACATTCGCACGGAGCAGCGGGTGCTGCCACCGGGGTGGGGCGGACGAGGGAGGTGGGGAGGGGCGGTCGAGTGGTGGGGGGAGGAGAGGGGAGACACCGATAGGCTGGGGGCGTGCTACCCGAGGTGACGGCGATCCGCTACGTGACGCCACTGCGAGAAGGCGGCTCGATGCCGGGCCTGGTCGAGGCCGATGACCGGCGGCTGTACGCGCTGAAATGGGTCGGTGCGGCGCAGGGGCGCAAGGCCCTGGTCGCGGAGGTGCTGGCGGGGGAGCTGGGGCGGCGGCTCGAGCTGCCGGTGCCGGAGCTGGTGACCGTCGACCTGGACCCGGTGCTCGCGCGCAGCGAGCCGGACCACCAGGTCCAGGACCAGATGCGGGCCAGCGGCGGGACCAACCTCGGCATGGCCTTCGTCAGCGGCGCGCTCAACTTCGACCCGCTCTGCTTCGAGGTGGACCCGGAGCTCGCGGGCCGGGTGCTCTGGTTCGACGCGCTGATCGGCAACGTGGACCGGTCCTGGCGCAACCCCAACCTGCTGGTGGCGACCGGCGGGCTGCGGCTGATCGACCACGGCGCGAGCCTGATCTTCCACCACAACTGGCCGGGCGCCGCCGCCTGGGCGCGCCGCCCGTACGACGCCTCCGACCATGCGCTGCTGCGGGCCCGGCCGGACGTGGCGGCCGCCGACAAGGAGCTGGCGCCGCTCGCGGAGTCGGTGATCGAGGCGGCCGTGGCGCAGATTCCCGAGGTCTGGCTGGTGGACGAGTTCGGCTTCGACTCGCCCGACGAGGTGCGCGCCGCGTACCGTGCCCAGTTGACCGAGCGACTGGCCGGTCCGCGTGACTGGCTGCCGGAGGTGCCCGCATGAGTGAGTCGTCGTCCGTGCTGCCGGCGGTCGTCGAGCTGCACGACTACGAGTACGCCGTGATCCGCGCCGTGCCGAGGGTCGAGCGCGGTGAGTGCGTCAACGTCGGGGTGCTGCTGTACTGCCGGCAGAGTTCGCACCTGGCGGCGCGCACCCACCTGGACCAGGCCCGGTTGCTGGCGCTGGACCCGGTGGTGGACGTGCAGGGGGTGCGGCGGGCGCTGCACGGGATCGAGGCGGTCTGCCTGGGCGGCCCGCAGGCCGGTCCGGCGGCGGGGGACAGCCCCGGGCAGCGGTTCCGCTGGCTGACCGCGCCGCGCAGTGCGATCGTCCAGCCGGGGCCGGTGCACACCGGGCTGACCGCGGACCCGGACGCGGAGCTGCGGCGGCTGTTCGACCAGCTGGTGCTCTGAGCCGACTGCAGCCGGTGCTCTGAGTCGACTGCCGGGCGTGGTCCGCCGACGGTTGCCGTGGTCAAATCTTGAGTTACTGAAGCACCTGGTCGTACCCTGGCCCCATGGGTTCGACAGCGACGACGACCGTCCCGACCAACGCCGAGTTGATGGAGGTGTTGGCCGCCGTGGGCGCCGCGTACTTCCAGGACTTCGCGGCAGCCGCGGCCCGGCACGGCCTCTCCTCCTCCCAGGCCAAGGCGCTGGGCGCGGTGCAGGAGCCGGTGCCGATGCGCGCGCTCGCCGGGCGGCTGGGCTGCGACGCGTCGAACGTCACCGGGATCGTGGACCGGCTGGAGTCGCTGGGCCTGGCCAACCGGGCGGCGGCGGCCGGTGACCGCCGGGTGAAGATCGTGGTGATCACGGCCGAGGGCCGGGAGATCCTCAACCGCATCCGCGGCGAGATGGCCCGCACCCACCAGGCCTTCGAGGCGATGACCGACGAGCAGCGGATCGCCCTGCACTCGATCTGCGCGCAGGTCCTGCCGGTGCTGGCCGGCCGGACGGGCGGCGCGCAGTAGCGCCATGGCTCTACGGGCGTAGCGCGTCGGTGGCTGCGAGGGCCGTGACCTCGGCTGTTAGGCTTGCGAAGCGTGAGCGCGAAGCCCCAGATCCCCAATGTCCTGGCCTCCCGGTACGCCTCGGCGACCCTGGCCCAGCTCTGGTCCCCCGAGCACAAGGTGGTCCTCGAGCGCCACCTGTGGCTCGCCGTCCTGAAGGCCCAGCAGGACCTCGGCGTCGAGGTTCCGGCGACCGCCGTCGCCGACTACGAGCGGGTGATCGACCAGGTCGACCTCGGCTCGATCGCCGCCCGTGAGCGGGTCACCCGCCACGACGTGAAGGCCCGGATCGAGGAGTTCAGCGACCTCGCCGGCCACGAGCAGATCCACAAGGGGATGACCTCCCGGGATCTGACCGAGAACGTCGAGCAGCTGCAGATCCGCCAGTCGCTGGAGCACGTGCGCGACCGTACGGTGGCCGTGCTGGTCCGCCTGGCGAAGCTGTCCGCCCAGCACTCCGAGCTGGTCATGGCCGGCCGCTCGCACAACGTGGCCGCGCAGGCCACCACCCTGGGCAAGCGCTTCGCGTCGATCACCGACGAGCTGCTGGTCGCCTTCCGCCGCCTGGAGGAGCTGATCGCCCGCTACCCGCTGCGCGGGATCAAGGGCCCGGTCGGCACGGCCCAGGACATGCTGGACCTGCTCGGTGGCGACACCGACAAGCTGGCCGAGCTGGAGCGCCGGGTGGCCTCGCACCTCGGCTTCGACAACGTGCTGACCAGCGTCGGCCAGGTCTACCCGCGCTCGCTGGACTTCGAGGTGCTCACCGCCCTCGTCCAGCTGGCCGCCGCGCCGTCCAGCCTCGCCAAGACCATCCGCCTGATGGCCGGCCACGAGCTGGTCACGGAGGGCTTCAAGGAGGGCCAGGTCGGCTCCTCCGCGATGCCGCACAAGATGAACACCCGCTCCTGCGAGCGCGTCAACGGCCTGGCCGTCATCCTGCGGGGCTACGCCTCGATGACCGGCGAGCTGGCCGGCGACCAGTGGAACGAGGGCGACGTCTCCTGCTCGGTCGTGCGCCGGGTCGCGCTGCCGGACGCCTTCTTCGCCTTCGACGGCCTGCTGGAGACCTTCCTGACCGTCCTCGACGAGTTCGGCGCCTTCCCCGCCGTGATCGAGGCCGAGCTGGACCGCTACCTGCCGTTCCTCGCCACCACCAAGGTGCTGATGGGCGCGGTGCGCGCGGGCGTCGGCCGGGAGACCGGGCACGAGGTCATCAAGGAGCACGCCGTCGCCTCCGCGCTGGCGATGCGCGCCGGCGCCCGGGAGAACGAGCTGCTGGACCGGCTGGCCGCCGACGAGCGGATCCCGCTGGACCGGGCCGCGCTGGACGCGCTGCTGGCCGACAGGCTCTCCTTCACCGGCGCGGCCGGCGCCCAGGTCGCCGAGGTGGTCCGCCTGGTGGAGGCCGTCGCGGCCGCCTACCCGGAGGCCGCCAAGTACGCGCCGGGCGACATCCTCTAGGAAGACGCCGCCCGCTGACGGACAGTCAGCTCTTCGAGGGCCCCGCCGCCGTTCCGGTGGCGGGGTCCTCGTGCGGGTGGACGTGGCCCGGGTCGAGCGGCGGGGTGGTGCCGCAGCACCACTCGGTGTCCGGCTCGGCCACCGGGTGGTCCTCGGGGGTGAGGACGTTGCCCCGGACGGCGGCGAAGGCGATGAGCCCGCCTGCCGTCAGCAGCCCGGCGCAGATCAGCATCGCGATGTGGAAGGCGTGGTCCACGGCGGAGGGCACCCGGTAGGCGTCGCCGCTCAGGCCCGCCAGCGCCGGGAGGGCGGCGACGGCCAGCAGACCGGCCGCGCGGGCGGCGGCGTTGTTGACCCCGCTGGCGATGCCCGCGTGCCGGACCTCGACGGCCGCCAGCACGGTCGCGGTCAGCGGCGCCACCAGGAGGGTCATGCCGCAGCCCATGACGGTGACGGCGGGCAGCACGTCCGCCCAGTAGGAGGAGCCCGCACCGGCGCGCAGCATGAGCAGCACCCCGGCGGCGCAGAGCAGCGGGCCGATCGTCAGCGGGATCCGCGGGCCGATCCGCTTGCCGAGGCGCGCGGCGCGCGAGGACAGCGCGAGCATCAGCACGGTGATCGGCACCAGGGCGAGGCCGGACACCAGCGGGGAGAAGCCGGCGACGATCTGCAGCTGCACGACCAGCAGGAAGAACACGCCGCTGAACGCCGCGTAGACGCAGAGGGTGACCAGGTTCACGGCGGTGAACAGCCGGGAGGAGAACAGGCCGAGCGGCAGCATCGGCTCGGGGGCCCGGCGCTCGACGACGATGAAGGCGGCACCGATGGCCAGTCCGAGCACGCCGCTGACCCAGACCGTGGCGGACACGCCCTCACCGGCGGCGGTCAGGGCGTAGGTGATCGCGCCGAGCGCGAGCGCGGCGAGCACCGCGCCGAGCACGTCGAAGCGGCCGGAGGCGCCCTCGTCCCGGCTCTCCGGGACGTACCGGGTGGCGACGGCGATCACGGCGGCGGCGAGCGGCAGGTTCAGCAGGAAGATCCAGCGCCAGCCGGGGCCGTCCACCAGCCAGCCGCCGAGGAAGGGGCCGACCGCCGCCGACACCCCGCCGAGGCCGGACCAGAGGCCGACGGCCGCCGAGCGGTCGTCAGGGTGGAAGACCGCCTGGAGCATGGCGAGGGAACCGGGGGTGAGCAGCGCCCCGCCGATGCCCTGGACGGCCCGGGCGGCGACCAGCACGTGGATGTCCGGCGCGGCGGCGCAGGCCGCGGACGCGACGGCGAACCAGACCACGCCGATCAGGAAGACCCGGCGCCGCCCGTACCGGTCGCCGAGCGCGCCGCCGAGCAGGATCAGGCCCGCCAGGGTGAGCAGATAGGCGTTCAGGGTCCATTGCAGCGACGCCAGGGAGGCGCCGAGGTCGGCGCCGATCCGGGGCAGGGCGACGTTCACCACGGTGCCGTCGAGCATCGCCATGCTGGAGCCGAGCACCGTCGCCAGTAGTACCCAGCGACCCTGCGCGGTGCCCAGGCGCAGGGTGCCGGCCTCGGAGGTGGCCACGGCTCGATCCTCCGCCCCGCGGGGCGTACGTGACAAGGGTCACCGGTGGGTGTGTCGGGGGTGGCGGTGCGTGAGCGGACGGCAGCGCAGTGCCGACGACTTCGGCGCAGGGTCGTGGATCAGTGGCGCGGCGTGAATGGATTGTGTACGCACCGTACAGCGGATCATTCGGAGGGTGACCGGCGCAGGGGGGATGGTTGCCCGTTCAAGAGATCGACATTGCTTCACCCGAACGGATGGGTTTTAGTTCAGCGACCGCCCGGCCAGTCCGGACGGATCCTCCGGGCGGAACGCCGAATCCTGCCGCTGCCCGGTGGTTCGATCTGAACTCTGTACGGCAGGAGCGGGGGACCCACAGGTAAGTCGCCGGACCGGAGTTCGCGCCTCAGGGCGCGGGCGTCCAGGGCCGGCTTGGGGTGAAGCCGCGCATGCGGCCGGGCAACTCCAGCCCGAACCCGACAGCTCACCTCGCAGGCGTCGGAGAGGAAACTTCCATGCCTGCTCAGGCTCGTCGTATCGCCCTGCCCCGCGCCGCCCGCATCGGCATCGCCACCGCCGTCACCGGTGTCTCCTTCGTCCTCCCGCTGGTCACCGCGGTGAGCGCCCAGGCCCACACCGCTCCGGCCGCCCCCTCCGCCCCGGCTGCCGCCGCCACCGTCGCCGACGCCAAGCCGGCCGGCCAGGCCGCCCCGGCCGCCGCGCACGAGAGCTACCGCGTCATCAGCGGCGACACCCTGTCCAAGATCGCCGACGCCAAGCACGTCGACGGCGGCTGGCAGGCGCTGTACGAGCAGAACCGCTCGGTCGTCGGTGCCAACCCCAACCTGATCTACCCGGGCCAGCAGCTCGCGCTCGCCGGCCACGCCGCGGCCCCGTCCGCGGACGCCGCCCCGGCCACCCCGGCGAAGCCGGCCGCTCCCGCCGCCCAGACCGCCAAGCCGCAGTCCCAGGTCCAGGTCAAGACCGAGGCCGCCAAGCCGGCCGCCCCGGTGCAGACCCAGGTTCAGACCGCCGCCCCGGCCCAGGCCGTGACCGCCGCTCCGGTCGCCGCGACCTCCGGCTTCGTCGCGCCGCTGGCCAACCCGCAGCTCGGCACCGCCTACGGCGTGGCCGGCTCGATGTGGGCCTCCGGCCACCACACCGGCCAGGACTTCATCGCCTCCACCGGCACCCCGCTGCGCGCCGTCGCCAACGGTGTCGTGGTCAAGGCCGGCAACGGCGGCGCCTACGGCAACGAGGTCGAGATCAAGCTCGCCGACGGCCACTACGCCGAGTACGCGCACCTCTCCGTGATCGGCGTGACGATCGGTCAGACCGTCACCGTCGGCCAGCAGATCGGCCTCTCGGGCGCCACCGGCAACGTGACCGGCCCGCACCTGCACTTCGAGATCCGCACCGGCTCGGAGTACGGCTCGGACATCGACCCGGTCGCCTACCTGCGCGCCCACGGCGTCGCGCTCTGACCCCTCCGGGGTTTCAGTAACCACCGCTGCTGCGGAGCGAATCGATCCCCCGGGATGGTCATGTCGGGTGACCGCTCGACCGGGTGATCGCCGCACAGTGGTCATGGGCGCGGGACACGCCCAGGCCGGCCCGGCTCGCGGGACAATCCTCCCTCGCGAGCCGGGCCGGCCGTTGTCGTTTCCGGGTGCGGCCGCTGCTGTGCGCGCGAGGGGTTGCCGGCCCGGTCAACTCCCGTGCGGGGGAACGGTGGTGGGCCCGGTTCAGCTCCGGTGGGCCGGCTGGCCGTACCGGGCGGCGGCCAGCAGGTCGTGCATCCGGTGGCCGAAGTCCTCGGTGTCGCGGGCCGGTTCGGGGAAGACCAGGCGGACGTCGCGGTGGCCGTCCGGGTGGTCCAGGCGCAGCACCAGGCCGTGGCGGTCGAGGGCGAGCGGGCGGACGTCCGGGTTGCGGACGAGCAGTACCGGGTCGAGCAGCCGGGTGAGGACGTCGAGCGCCTCGGCGTGCTCGTCGGCGAAGTGGGTGAGCATCGCGGCCTCGTGGCGGGCCATCGGGTCGGCGGCGGCGAGGGCGAGGTCGGCGCCGGTGACCGCGCCGGTGCGGTACGGGGTGGCGAGGACGGCGTGGGCGACGTCCACGTGCAGGTGGACGCTGAGGCCGTCGTCGGCGAGGTGGGCGAGGTGGAGCCGGCCGGCCAGGGTGAGGCGGGCGCGGACGCGGTCGCGGACGGCGACGGGGGAGACGTCGGTCACGTCGAGGACGACGGCGAGGCCGTCGGTCGCCTGGGCGGCGGCCAGGGTGAGCGGGGCGTCCAGCGGGGCGCGCAGCCGAAGGTGGGAGCCGTGGGCGGAGACCGGGGTGTCCAGGTCGTGGTGCTCGCCCAGGGCGCGCACCGTGAGCGAGGAGGCCGTGCTGAGCAGGCTGTGGATCCGCTCGGCGGTGGTGGGCTCGGGGACCTCGGCGTCGCCGGTGGGCAGGCTCATGGGCGGACCTCCAGGTAGTTAGGTGAGCCTAACCTAATGTCGCCGTCGGGGTGTGGCAAGCGGGACACCGGAACTCGCCGTGGGGGGGGGGCATGCCGTGGGCCCGGACATGCCGAGGGCCCGGACGCGGCGTCTGGGCCCACGGGGTGGCGGGAGTGTCAGCCGATGACGGCCTGGGCGTCGATCTCGACCAGCATCGGCTCCTGCGGGAGCTCGACGAAGACGGTGGTGCGGCAGGGCTTCACGCCGCCGGGCTTGATGTTCTCCTCGATGAACTCGGCGTAGACCTCGTTCATCAGCGGGAAGTCGGCGCGCTTGGTGAGGTAGACGCGGAACATCACCACGTCCTCGATCGTGGCGCCGCCGGCCTCGACGATCGCCTTGACGTTCTCCAGGGTGCGCCGGGTCTGCGCCTTCACGTCGCCGCGGTGGAGGTACTCGCCGGTCCCCGGATCCTGCGGGCCCTGGCCGGAGACCTGAAGGATCGGGCCCTTGCGCACGCCCTGGGAGAACGTCCAGGCGGGGGCGGGGGCGCCGTCGGTGCGGATCTCGACCTTCCGGTCGGTCTGGGGGTGCTCGGCGGACATGGGACTCCTCGGAGGTTCTCGACGGTTCGTCAGTGGTGGTCGGGGCGGCCGCAGTCGGCCGAGACGGCGCGGGCGGTGGCGAGCAGCTGCGGGAGGAGGTCCAGCACCTTCTCGTACGGGAGCACGACGTCCGGGACGGAGATGGAGGCGGCGGCGACGACCCGTCCGCTGGCGTCCCGGATCGGCGCGGCCACGCAGTTGATGAAGGCCTCGTACTCGGCGCGGTCCTGCGCCCAGCCCTGGAGGGCGACCCGCTCCAGCTCGGCGAGCAGCGCCTCGGGCGAGGCGAGGGTCCGCTCGGTGTGCGGGGTGAAGTCGATCCCGGCCACCACCCGGCGGCGCTCGGGCAGCGGCAGGTCGGCCAGCAGCACCTTGGAGACGGCGGCGCTGTGCAGGGCGGCGCGCAGGCCGATCCGGGAGTACATCCTGACCGGGTGGCGGGAGTCGAACTTGTCGATGTAGACCACCTCGCCGCCCTCGTACGCGGCCAGGTGCACGGTCTGGCCGGTGGCGGCGTTCAGCTCGGCCAGGTGCGGGGCGGCGATCCGGCGGACGCCGCGCTGCTCCAGGGCCAGGCCGGAGAGGGCGAACAGGCCGGCACCGAGGTGGTAGCGGTAGGCCGGGTCGCGGTAGACGAATCGTTCCTCTTCGAGGCTCTGGAGCAGCCGGAGCACGGTCGTCTTGTGGACGCCGAGCACCTCGGCGAGCTGGTCGAGGGAACGTTCGCCCTCGCCGAGCTCGGCGAGGATGCGCAGGGCGCGGCTGACGGTCTGGCTCATCGTGCTCCGCTTCGAGGGCTGGGGGTCCCGCTCATTGTGCCGGGGCCCGGTCGGCCGGTGTGCGGGGCCCGGGTGGTGCGCCGGGTGCCGCCGGCAGGCGGGGGCGGGCCGGTGATGCCGTCCGGGGGCAGGGCCGGGCCGGTGATGCCGTCCGCGGTGACCCGGGTGGCGGCCCAGTGCGCGGGGGAGGCGTCGAGCAGGGCGGCCACCACGGCGGCGGGCGGCAGTTCGGCCTGGTCGCCGTGGGCGGTCAGCGCGCAGGCCGCGCTCAGGTGGCCGAGCCGCAGCCGGCGGCGCTGGTCCAGGCCCCGGAGGGTGCCGGCCAGGTAGCCGGCCGCGAAGGCGTCGCCCGCGCCGGTGGCCTCGACCACCTCGACGGCGAGGGCCGGTTCGGTGACCGCGGTGCCGTCCCGGTCCAGGGCGGTGACCTGCCGGTCGGCGTCCTTGACCACGAGCGTGGCGGGGGTGGGGAAGCGGCGGCGCAGCGCGGCCGGGTCCCCGGTGCCGAAGGCGGCCTGGGCCTCGTCGGAACCGAGCAGCAGCAGGTCGGCGGCGTCCAGCAGTGGCGGCAGCACCGCAGGATCGCGGTCCTGCCAGAGCGCGGGGCGCCAGTTGAGGTCGAAGCTGACCGTCCGGGCCGGCCGGCGGTCGGCGAGCAGGGCGTGCAGCAGGGCCAGGCAGTCGTCGGAGAGCGCGGCCGTGATGCCGGACAGGTGCAGCAGGCGGGCACCGGCCAGCAGCGCGGCGGCGGCGGGGTCGGCGAGCAGGGCGGGAGAGAGCGCGGCGGCCGCGGAGCCGCGCCGGTGGTAGTGCAGCCGGCTGCGGCCGGGGCCGAGGTCCCGGTCGTGGCCGGTGGTGCCACCCACCTCCTTGAGGTAGAGGCCGGTCGGGCGGTGCGGGTCGACCGCGACGGCCGAGACGTCCACACCGCGCGCGGCGACCTCGGCGACCAGCCGGCGGCCGAAGCCGTCGTCGCCGACCCGGCTGATCCAGGCCGTCGGCACGCCGAGGGCGGCCAGCGCCCCGGCCACGTTGGACTCGGCGCCGCCGACGGCGAGCCGGAAGTTCTCCACCGACTCCAGCGGCCCGGGGCGGTCCGGGAGCAGCACGGCCATCGACTCGCCCAGGCACACGGCCGTCGGGGCCGGGCCCGGGGTGTCCTGTCGCGGCATGTGCGGGGCTCCTCGTCTGCAGCCGTTCCGTCGAGAGCGGGCCGGCTCCGTCGACCGGGGCCGTGGGTCGACTCCGGGACCGACTCCGTGGGCCCGGTCCGTCGCCTGGTCCACTGGTCCACCGGCCGGGTCCGGTGGTGGGGGCCGTGGGCGGGTCCGGTGAGCGTGGGTCAGTTCCGTTGACCGTGATCCGGCGCCGATGCTAGAACCGTGCTGCCAACATGTGCAACCCGCGTTGCACATGTTGCAACATGGCGGATGGAGGAAGACGGTGGAGCAGACCTTCGCGAGCGCCGGCACCGGACCGGGCATCGCCGGCGGAGCGGTGGCGGCCCTGGCCGACGAACCGCTGGACTGGCGGTTCAAGGCCGCTCCACCCGAGTCTCCCCCGGCCTGGCGGCCGGGAGGTGCCCCCAGGGGACGCACCGTACGGGAGTGGCTGGCCGACGGCCCGACCCTCTCCTCGCTCGGCACCCCGCTGCTCACCCTGGACGGCGCCGCGCTCGACCACAACGTCCGCACCATGGCCGACTGGTGCGCCAAGGCCGGCGTCACGCTCGCCCCGCACGGCAAGACCACCATGGCGCCCGCCCTCTGGCAGGCGCAGCTCGACGCCGGAGCCCACGGCATCACCCTCGCCAACCTGCCCCAGGTGCGGGTCGCCCGGGCCTTCGGGGTGCGGCGGATCCTGCTCGCCAACACCCTGCTCGACCCGGCCGGGCTGGCCTGGCTCGCCGACGAACTGGCCGCCGACCCGGCCTTCGCCTTCCTCTCCTGGGTCGACTCCGCCGAGAGCGTGCGGCTGATGGACGAGGCGCTGCGCGCCGCCGGGGCCGAGCGGCCGGTCGAGGTGCTGGTCGAACTCGGCGGCCCCGGCGGGCGGACCGGTGCCCGCGGCGTGGACGCCGCCGTCGAGGTCGCCGCCGCCGTGCTGCGCGTCCCCACCCTGCGCCTCGCGGGCGTCGGCGGATACGAGGGCGCGCTCGCCCACGACGCCACGGCCGACGGACTGGCCACCGTCCGGGACTACCTCCGCACGCTGGCCCGGCTGCACGGCCGGCTCGCCGGCGCCTGCCCGGACGACGCGCCACCGGTGGTCACGGCCGGCGGCAGCGCCTACTTCGACCTGGTGGTCGAGGAGTTGGCGGCACTCCCGGACGCCCTCGTGGTGCTCCGCTCCGGCGCGTACGTCGCCCACGACGACGGCTTCTACCGGGGCATCTCACCGCTCGCCCGGGCCGACGGCGAGGCGCCGTTCCGCGGTGCGCTGCACGGCTGGGCCCGGGTGATCTCCCGCCCCGAACCGCAACTCGCCCTGCTGGACGCCGGCAAGCGCGACCTGCCCTTCGACGAGGGCCTGCCCGAACCGCAACGGGTGCGCGGCGGCGCCGAGTTGACCGGAACGGCGGCCCGGATCACCGCACTCAACGACCAGCACGCCTTCCTGCGCGACGCGGGCGACCTCGCCCCGATCGGCGCGGTGCTGCGGCTGGGCGTCTCGCATCCGTGCACGGCCTTCGACAAGTGGACGGCGATCCCGGTGCTGGACTCCGCGGACGCGGCGGAGCCGAAGGTCACCGGGCTGGTCAGGACGTTCTTCTGATGGCGGGCGAGAGAACGGACCCGCGGCGGACACCGGCCCGGACGGCTCCGGCCCCGACGGCCCTCCGGGGCGGCGGCGGTCCGGAGGCCGCGACGGTCTTCCGGGGCGCCACCGTCGTGGACGGCACCGGCGCGGACCGCTACCGGGCGGACGTACGGATCGCCGACGGCCTGATCACCGCGATCGGCGACCGGCTGGACGCACCCCGGGTGGTGGACGCCGACGGCCTGGTGCTGACCCCCGGCTTCATCGACATGCACGCCCACTCCGACCTCGCCCTGCTGCTCGAACCCGAGCATCCGGCCAAGGTCACCCAGGGCGTCACCTGCGAGGTCCTCGGCCAGGACGGCCTCTCCTACGCCCCGGTGGACGACACCACCCTGCCCGGCCTGCGCTGCCAACTCGCGGGCTGGAACGGCGATCCGGCCGAGCTCGACTGGGACTGGCGCGACGTCGCCGGCTACCTGGACCGGCTCGACCGCACCGGCGTCGCGGTCAACACCTGCTACCTCGTCCCGCACGGCACGCTGCGCACCCTCGTCATGGGCTGGGCCGACCGCCCGCCCACCCCGGCCGAACTCGACCGGATGCGGCAGGTGTTGGCGAGGAGCCTGCTGGACGGCGCGGTCGGCATGTCCAGCGGCCTCAGCTACACCCCCGGGACGTACGCGGACACCGCCGAACTGGTCGAGCTCTGCGTGATCGTCGCGGCCTACGGGGGTTTCCACGCACCGCACCAACGATCCTACGGGGACGGAGCGTTGGAGGGGTACGAGGAGATGGTGGAGATCTCCCGGCGGAGCGGCTGCGGGCTGCACCTGACCCACGCCACGATGAACTTCGGGGTCAACCGGGGCCGGGCCGGCGAGTTGCTGGAGCTGGTCGACCGGGCGCTGGCCGACGGCGTCGACCTCACCCTGGACAGCTACCCCTACCTGCCCGGCTCCACCACCCTGGCCGCCCTGCTGCCGAGTTGGGCCACCGCGGGCGGACCGGCGGCGACCCTGACCAGGCTCACCGACCCGGCGCAGTGCGCCCGGATCCGGTACGAGGTGGAGGAGAAGGGCAGCGACGGCTGCCACGGCGTGGTCACCGACTGGGCGACGATCCAGATCTCCGGCGTCCGGTCGGCGGAACTCGCCCCGGCCGTCGGCCGGACCGTCGCCGAACTCGCCGTCCAGGAGGCGCGGACCGGCACGGAGGTCTTCCTGGACCTGCTGCGCCGCGACGAGCTGGCCACCACGATCCTCCAGCACGTCGGGCACGAGGAGAACGTCCGGGCGATCATGCGCCACCGGGCGCACACCGTCGGCAGCGACGGGCTGCTGGTCGGCGCCCGTCCGCACCCCCGGGCCTGGGGCACCTTCCCGCGCTACCTCGGCCGCTACAGCCGGGAGTTGGGCGTGCTGACGCTGGAGGAGACGGTCGCCCGGATGACCGGCCGGCCCGCCGCCCGGCTGGGCCTGCACCGGCGCGGCGTGATCGCCCCCGGCCACCACGCCGACCTGGTGCTCCTCGACCCCGAGCGGGTCCGGGACGCCGCCACCTTCGAACACCCCCGGCGGCCCGCCGAGGGCATCGAGTACGTGTACGTCAACGGCACCGCCGTCGTCCGGCAGGGTCGCACCACCGGAGCCCGCCCCGGGCGTGCCCTGCGCCGCACCGATCGAGGGACCCGAGCCGCATGAAGACCCTCTCCGCCCTGCGGGACGACCGGGTGATCGCGGTGGTCCGCGCGCCGAGCATCCCGGACGCCGCCGCGCTC
Organism: Kitasatospora xanthocidica; assembly: GCF_014656195.1. GTDB lineage: Bacteria > Actinomycetota > Actinomycetes > Streptomycetales > Streptomycetaceae > Kitasatospora > Kitasatospora xanthocidica. The sequence goes on from NZ_BNBY01000009.1 coordinate 36,077, forward strand.
TGCGCCGCGCTCGCCGCCGGCGGCATCACCTGGACCGAATTCACCTGCACCACACCGGAGGTGACCACGCACCTGCGGCGCGCCGCGCGGGCCGGGCACCGGGTCGCCGTCGGCACCGTGCTGACCGCGGAGCAGGCCGAACGGGGGGTCGCGGCCGGAGCGTCCTTCCTGGTCACGCCCGGCTGCCGGCCCGAGGTCGCGGAGGCCGCCGGGGCCGCCGGGGTGCCGGTGGTCCTCGGGGCGCTCACCCCGACCGAGGTGGCCCGGGCGGTGGACCTCGGCGCCGCCGCCGTCAAGATCTTCCCGGCCAGGGCGTTCGGCCCCGGCTACTTCAAGGACCTGCGCGGCCCGTACCCGGACGTCCCGCTGGTGGCTTCCGGCGGGGTGAACGCGGGCAACGCCGCCGAGTTCCTGGGGCAGGGCGCGCTCGCGGTCTGCGCGGGGACGGACGTGGTGCCGCCGGAGGCGGTCGCGGCGGGGGACTGGGCCGAGATCACCCGGCGGGCCCGGGCGTTCACGGCGGCCTGCGGGGCGGCGCAGGCTTAGGCGGGCGTGGGGGAGACCCGGTGAAAGGGGCGAGGCGGGCTGTCGGGACGGCCGGGATCGGACGAGAATCGGTGGCACCCCGGGTCGGCCGCCAGCCGAGTCGGGCCCGGCTCAGCCCCGCCCGGGTGCACCCCGGGCCAGGACCCGGCAGGAGGACCCCGCCCATGACCTCGACCCGCCCCGGCCCCGACTGGCTCGCCGACGCCGTCCTCTACCAGATCTATCCGCAGACCTTCGCCGACTCCGACGGTGACGGCATCGGGGACTTCGCCGGCATCGCCGAGCACCTCGACCACCTCGCCTGGCTCGGCGTCGACACCGTCTGGCTCAACCCCTGCTTCGCCTCGCCGTTCCGCGACGCCGGGTACGACATCACCGACTACTTCACCGCCGCCCCGCGCTACGGCAGCACCGAAGGGCTGGTCGCCCTGGTCGAGGCCGCGCGCCGGCGGGGCATCCGGATCCTGCTGGACCTGGTCGCCGGGCACACCTCCGACCGCCACCCCTGGTTCCTGGCCGCCGCGCAGGACCCGTCCGACCACCGCTACATCTGGTCCGACCGGCGGGTGGACGGCTTCGTCGCCTCGCCCGGCAGCCGCCCCGGCTGGTACCGGCCGAACTTCTTCGACTGCCAGCCGGCCCTCAACTTCGGCTACGCGCGCAGCAGTCCGGAGGAACCCTGGCGTCAGCCGGTGGACGCCGAAGGCCCGCGGGCCAACCGGGCCGCGCTGCGCGACATCATGGCGCACTGGCTCGGCCTCGGGGTGGCCGGCTTCCGGGTGGACATGGCGTACTCGCTGGTCAAGGACGACCCGGGCAGGGCCGAGACCGGCAAGCTCTGGACCGAGCTGCGGGACTGGCTGGACCGCGCCCACCCCGACGCCGCGCTGTTCGCCGAGTGGGGCGAGCCGGCCGCCGCCGTCGCCGCCGGCTTCCACGCCGACTTCTTCCTGCACTTCGGCGGCGAGGACCACGGCCTCCCGCTGCGCTCACTCTGGAACAACAACGGGGGGACGGTCGAGGAGTTCTGGCACCAGGAGGCCTGCTACTTCGAGGCCGAGGGCCGGGGCAGCGCGCAGCCCTTCCTGGACGCCTGGCGCTCCGCGGCCGAACTCACCGAAGGCAGCGGGCACATCGTGCTGCCCACCGCCAACCACGACTTCTCCCGGCTGGCCGCAGGACCGCGCACCCAGGAGCAACTCGCCCCGGCCTTCGCCTTCCTGCTCACCTGGCCCACCCTCCCGGCGGTCTACTACGGCGACGAGATCGGCATGCGCTACCTGCCCGGCCTGCCGGACACCGAGGGCAGCGTGCTCGGCCCGCGGTTCAACCGGGCCGGTTCGCGCACCCCGATGCAGTGGACGCCCGGTCCGTCGGCCGGCTTCTCGACGGCCCCGGCCGATCGGCTCTACCTGCCGGTGGACCCGGACCCGCGCCGCCCGGACGTGCTCTCCCAGCGCGCCGACCCCACCTCGCTGCTGCACACCGTCCGGCGGCTGATCGCCCTGCGGCGGTCGCACCCGGGGCTGGGCACGGCGGGCGGGGTGGAGGTCCGGCACTCCGGCTACCCGCTGGTGTACACCCGGGCCGGGCGGTACCTGGTGGCGGTCAACCCGCGGCGGGAGCCGGGGGCCGTACGGCTGGCGGACCTGCGTCCGGGGGAGTCGCTGGGAGTGCCGCAGGGAGTGCGGCCACTGGACGCGCAGGGCGTGCGGGTGGCGGACGGGGAACTGCGGGCGGACGGGTTCTCGTACGGGGTGTTCGAGCTGCGCTGAGCGCGGGAGAGGGGAGCCGGCCGGCGGGGCCGGCTTCCGCCCACCGTCAGATGGTTGTAAGCTACATCCGTAGTCGGTTGCATTTGCCATCTTAATTGGTTGCATTTACCACCCTTTATGCGACATGCGGAACACTCACCGGAGGACGGTACGAACGCCATGAGCACACCCCAGAACCCCGCCGCGGCGCCCGCACCGGGGCACTCGCTCAAACACCTCGCCGTCCACCTGATCACCCCGCTGCTGATGTGCCTCGGCATGGCACTCGCCTACCAGGGCGCCTTCCACCAGCCCGAGCCGCACCACCTCGAGGTCGCCGTGGTCGGCACCACGCCGCAGGCGCACGGGCTGGCACAGGCCATCCGGGAGAAGGCCGGGGACGCGCTCGACGTCCGCACCGTCGACGACCGCGCCACCGCCGAGCGGCAGCTGCGCGACCGCGACCTCGTCGGCGCCTTCGTGCCGGACGCCAGGAGCCCCGAGCTGATCGTCGCCAAGGGCAACTCGGACACCTCCGTGGTGGCCGCCACGGCCGTGTTCACCAACGTCACCGACAAGCAGGGCGTCCCGCTCCACCTCACCGACCTGACCACCCCCGCCGAGGGCGACCCGACCGGCCAGGGCCTCTTCTTCCTGCTGGTCGCGCTGAGCATCGGCTCGTACGCGAGCGTGGCGGTGATCGGCGCCGCCGGAGCCGCACTGAGCATGCGGGTCCGGGTGCTGGCCGGGGCGGCGGTCTCCCTCGTGGTGAGCCTGATCGGGATCGTCACCGCCGGGCCGGTGTTCCACGTCGTCGACCACGACCTGGCCGCGGTCTGGGCACTGGGCTGGCTCTACTCGGCGGGCATCGTGCTGATCGGCGTCGGCCTGCACAGCTTCCTGCGGAAGTGGACCACGCTCACCATGATGGTGCTGTTCGTGATGCTCAACTTCACCTCCTCGGGCGGCATCTACCGGCCCGAGCTGCAGAACGGCTTCTTCGGCGCCCTGCACGGCTTCTGGACCGGCGCCGGCTACCTGGAGGGCGCGCGCAGCATCCTGTACTTCGACGGCGGCGCGGGCCTCGGCGGGCACGTGGTGACCCTGCTGCTCTGGCTGCTGCTGGGCGGGGCGGCCGTGGCGGCCGCGGCGCTGTACGAGGGCCGAGGACGCCGCGGAGCCCGTCCGGCGGAGACGGCGGAGACGGCGGCGGAGGCCGAGGAGGAGATGGAGGAGGCGGTCGCGGTCTGACCGCACCCCCGCAAGGCTTCACCCGTGTCAGGGCATCGGCACCGGGTGGGGATTCGCGGCCCGCGCCCGGCCCTGGACAAGCCGGACGCGGGCCGCACGCATCGGCCGACGGGGTCAACGCCGGCACGGGGCCCAGGGCGCGGTCCGGTACGCGGTCCGGTACGCGCGGCCCGGGCCGAGGGTGGGTCGAGGCCGCCGGAAAACCTACGAAACCGGGTTTCCGGCGGCAAGGGTGCGCGCCCGAACGAGAGGTACCCTGCCGGAGACGTCCGACCCGGCGGTGGCCCGCCGGTGGCGATCGAGGAGGGGTGTGGGGTGACGACCATCGGCGGATCGACCCCGCTGCTCGACGCCGCCCTCGCGCCGCTCACCGACCTCGGACGGGCCGACGCGGTGGCCCGCCGGATCACCGAGGCGATCGCCCTCGGCCTGGTCGCCGCCGGGGACCAACTGCCCAGCGAGAACGACCTCGCCGACCAGCTCGGCGTCGCCAACGGCACCGTCCGGGAGGCGCTCGCGCTGCTCCGCGAGGCCGGCCTGATCGAGACCCGGCGCGGCCGCAACGGCGGCAGCTTCGTCCGCACCCCCGTCGAAGACACCGCGCACCTCCGGCTGGCCCGGCTGCGCGACCTCGCCACGGCCGACCTGCGCGACCTCGGCGACGAGGAACTGGCCGTCTTCGGCACCGCCGCCCGACTGGCCGCCGAACGCGCCGCCTCCGCCGACCTCGGCCCCCGGCTCACCCGCCTGGTGCACGAGCTGCGCGAGGCCACCGGGCCCGCCGAGCGGTGCCGCGCCGACGCCCGCTTCCACATCGAACTCGCCGTCGCCGCCCAGTCGGTGCGCCTCACCCGGCTCGCCGTCCGGCTGCAGGCCGAGCTCGGCCCGCTGCTCTGGCTGCCCGCCCCGTACGGGCCCGACCAGGAGCGGTTCGCCGAGCAGCACCAGGAGATCCTGGTCGCCGTCCTGGCGGGCGATGCGGCGGGTGCCCGGGTCGCGGCGGAGACGCACGCCGTCGCCGGTGTGCACCAGCTGGTCCGGGGGCACCTGGAGTTGGCGGAGGTCGGCTGACCGCGGGTCGGGCGGTCGGTGCCGGTGTGGTGGCCCGCAGGGCGCGGTGCGGATGCGGTGCGGGTGCGGCCCATGACATTCAGTGTTGGAGGTTTCAGCCGGTCCGCTTCCCCCGGGCGGGTGGCTCGGTGAAGCAGCAGTCCCCGCAGAGCCCGGCGCCCGGTCCGACCCGGTAGTAGAGGCAGCAGCTGGTCCGGCGGAACGCGGTGCCGCGCGGGCCGGTGCGCAGGGTGCCGGTCCCCGCCAGTGGCGGGCGGTCCAGCAGCTCCGCGACCAACGCCCGTGCGGCGCCCGGCGCGTGGGGGTCCAGCACCCGCAGCGTGCCGGCCAGTGCGGAGGCGGAGTTGCCCAGCAGCAGGCGCGGGGAGAGTGGCGCGGCGGCCCGGACGGCTGCCGCCAGCGGCTCCAGCCGGCCGACCAGGACGGCCGCGTGGAGCTGGTCGGCCAGGGTGCCGGGGGAGGGACGGGCCGGCTCCGACGGTGTCCAGAGATCGAGCGGGCCCTGGTCCGGGATCCGTACCCAGGCGCGCTCCAGCGTCGGGACCGTGCCCAGCAGGACGGCCGAGCCGAGGCCCACCGACCAGAAGCGGGCGGCCAGCCCCAGGTGCAGGATCGAGGCGGCGACCCGGGGTTCGGCGGTGCCGAGCCGCTGCGCCACCACCCGGATCCGGGCGGCCAGCGGCGCGTCCGGGCCGGTGCCGAACAACTCGGCCAGCGGGCGGAACCCCTCGGGCGGGGTGCCGTCGGGGGAGGTGTCCAGCGCGAAGTACGGGCCGACGGCGGCGAGCCGGGCGTAGTCGGGCGGGCGTGGCCCGGGCGCCGGGGCCGAAGGGTCGGATGAGGGGGCCGACGGGTCGGGCGCGGGGTTCAACGGCCCTCCCCTGTGAGGCCGTTGAACCCCGCGCCGGCTCGGGACGGCCCGGGTGCGGTCGGGCGGTCGGGCGACATCGGGGCCTCCTGGGGGTCCGGGACGGGGGCGGCGGCCGGGCGGCGGCGTGCTCCCCGCGGACGGACCGGGAGGCCCCGGAGGGCCCTGGTCGGGAGAGGTCAGCCGCGCACGGTGAGGTCGCCACCGGTCGTGCGGATGAACGGTACCGTGCCCTGGCAGTCGGACACCGGCTGGCCCAGCGCGCCCCAGATCCAGCCGAGCCGGTCCCCGTGCCGGCCGTTGTCCTCGACCGAGAGCGAGACCTTCTGGCCGACCACCTCCAGGCCTGGGAACCAGGGCGCCTCGCCCTTGGTGATCACCCCGGTGGCGATCGCCTGCCGGCCGCCGACGCCGAGGCAGGTGATGTCCCCCTCGAAGTCGGCGACCAGCCGGCCGTCGTGGTGCACGTGGCGGACGTGGAAGTGGCCGCGGGTGCCGCGCGGGTCGGTGTTGGTGGCGGCGCGGGCGTCGACCGAGATCCGGACCGGGTCGCCGGCGAAGTCGTTGAACGCCGCGGTGAGGACGGTGTCGCCGGTGCCGCGCACGCTCACCGCGCCGAAGTCCTGCGCGGCGACTGCGATTTCCCCGCCGGACACGGGCGCGGCGGAGGCCGGGGCGGCGGTGGCGACCGTCGCGGCCAGCAGGAGGAGCGAGGCTGCGGCGGTGGCGAGGCGACGGTTCATGGCGGTTCGTTCTCCTTTGGACGGTTGCTTCGACGAGTACGAGTCTGCTGCGGACCGGCCGGGCGATCCTCCCGCTGCGGAGGGGAGTTGGCGGAGCGCTCCTCCCACCCGGGGAGGAGTCAGGCCTCCCCCGGGAGAGCTGCCCCGGGTGATCTGACGTGGATGATCTGCCCCGTAGGCTCGGCCGGGTGCGCACCGAATCCCCCTCCCACCCCGTACGGCAGCGTTCCGTACGGCTTCGGCGGCCGTTCGCCGTCCTGGCCGCCCTGGTCCTGGCGGCGCCCGTCGCGTTCGCCCACCCGGGCGAGCACGGCCCGGCGCTGCTGCTCGCCCTGACGGCGGCGCTGGCCGCGGTGGTGGCGCTGCTGCCGTGGCCGAGCGGGCGGGTCGCGCCGGGCGCGGCCGCCGGGCTGGTGGCGGGCGCCTCGCTGCTGCTCGACCTGCTCTACCGGGGGCCGTACCGGCTGCCCGCGTTCTGGCTGCCCTTCGAGTGGCTGGCGCTGCTCGGGGTGCTGTTCCGGGTGGTCCGGCGGCTGCCCGACCGGTGGGCGGGGGCGGTCGGCGGACTGGTCGGCTCTGCGGCCGTGGTGGTGCCGCTGCGGTTCGCCCTCCGGACGCCGCAGGGCGGTGCGGCCGGCCCGGTGATCGGTGTGCTGCTCTCCCTGCTGCCGGTGCTCGGGGTGACCGGGGCGGCGCTCTACCTGCGGGTGCTGGACGCCCGCCGGGAGCGGGCGGTCGAACGGGCCCGCCGGGAGCAGCGGCTCGACGTGGCCCGGGGGCTGCACGACTCCGTCGCCCACGAGGTCACCGGCATCGTGCTGGAGGCGCAGGCGGGTCAACTCCCGGGCCAGGAGCCGGCGGAGACCGCCGCGCTGCTGCGCCGGCTGGAGGAGGCCGGGCTGCGGGCGCTGGACTCGATGGACGAGATGGTCGGGGCGCTGCGCGAGCCGCGGGGCGGCGGCCCGGACGGGCGCGGCGGGCCGGACGGGCCCGGCCGGCGGGAAGGGCACGGCGGTCGGGAAGAGTCGGCCGGGCACGACGTCGGGGCGACCACCCGCCGGTTGGGCCTGGCCGACCTCCCCGAGTTGGTCGGCCGCTTCGGCGCGACGGGCGGCGGCGGTCTGCGCGCCACCGTCGAGCTGGCCCCCGGCGTCGCCGACCTGCTCCCCGCCGAGGCCCAGGCGACCGTCTACGCCGTCGTCCTGGAGGCCCTCACCAACATCCGCCGGCACGCCCCGCAGGCCACCGAGGTCACCGTCCGGGCCGCCCCGGACGGTGACGGCGGGGTCCGGGTCACCGTCACCGACAACGGCGGCCCCGCCCGCACGCCGCTGCTGGGCCGCCGTCCCGGCTCCGGCGGGACCGGACTGGCCGGCCTCACCGCCCGCACCGCGGCCCACGGGGGCTCGCTGACGGCGGGCCCGGTCGAGCCCGCGGGCTGGCGGGTCGGCTGCACGCTGCCGGGCGCGTGATCGCGAACGCCCGCGGTGGCGCCCGCAGGCGGCGCCGGCAGGGGGCCGGCGCCACCGCGGCGGGTCGGCCGAGCCGCGAGGGCGGAGCGGTCAGCGGCCCCGGCCGCCGCCGCGGGTGCCGCGCGGGCGGGTCAGGGTGAAGCGGTCGACCGGGACGAGGTCGCCGTACGGGCCGTTGACGGCGTAGTAGGTGACGGCGATGGTGGTCTGCCCGCCGCGCTGGCCGGGGTCGACGTCGAAGGACGCGAAGCCGTACGGGTTGTCGGCGTCGCGGAAGGCGGACCAGGGAGCGTCCTCGATCACGTACACCGGCGGGCGCTTGCCGGTGGCCGGGTCGACGGCGCCGACGCCGGTGATGACCCGGGCCTTCGGGGGGTTGAAGAAGAGCTGGTTGGACGGGACCGAAGTCCCGCCGCCGCCGATCACCATGTGGACGGTGCCCTTGGTGGTGTCGATGGTCTGGGTGCCGGTGGCGACCGGGATCGGGGTGCGGGTGTCGGTGGGCTGCTGGCCGCGGATCGGGTGCGAGCGCTCGTAGTGGTGCTCGTGGCCGCAGACGACCAGGTCCACGCCGTACTTGTCGAACAGCGGCACCCAGGCCTCGCGCACGCCGAGGTCGGCGCCGTTGAACTTGTCGGCGGTGGAGATCACCACCTGGTGCATGCAGACCACGATCCAGTCGATCCCCGGGTCCGCGTCGGCGGCCGCCAACTCCCGCTCCAGCCAGCGCTGCTGGGCGCCGCCGGAGTAGCCGTGGACGTAGGAGTTGCCGGCGTCCTGGAGGGCGACGTCGTCGTTGTTGAGGCTGATGACGCGCACCGAGCCGGCGGTGAACGCGTACCAGAGGCCGTGCAGTTCGTCGTCCGCGCCGGCGTTCGGCAGCTCGAAGTAGGCCTGGTAGGCGCCGTAGCCGATCGGGCCGTTGCCCTTCTCGTTCTCGTGGTTGCCGGCCGCGGGCATCCAGGGGCGGTGCCGGGCGGAGCGGGTGTTGTTCTCGAACCAGTCGGACCAGGTGCGGACCCGGTCGGTGGCGATGTTGGCGTAGCAGAGGTCGCCGTTGAGCAGGTGGAAGAGCGGGGCGATCCGCTCGACCCCGGCGGTGGTGTCGCCGGCGGCGGGGCTGCCGAGGTTGTCGTTGGCGTAGCCGTTGGCGGTCTTCTTGCCGAGGGTCGGGGTGCCCTGGTCGCCGAAGCTGGTGAAGGTGAACGCGGAGCGGCCGCGCGGGGCGGTGCGGACGGTGCCCAGTTCGGGGGTGGTGCCGTCGTGGACGGCGGCGTAGACGTAGTCCGTGTCCGGGTGCAGGCCGGTCAGCCGGGCGTGGTGCACCTGGACCTCGGTGCCGGAGGCGGCATCCCGGTAGGTGCGGGTCGCGGCCTGCGTGGTCCGGCCGAAGCCTCCGTTCGAAGTCCCGTACATCACCCGGGGGTTGGCCACGGACCGGGTGGTGTGCCAGGAGACCACCACCTCGCGGGAGGCGTCCGAGCCGAACTGGAGGTGCAGCCCGGCCACCCGTGGGGCACCGGAGCGCCCGGGCCGCTGCCACAGCAACGGGGAGGCCGCCGGGGCCGGGGGAGCCGCGGCGGCGGGGGTGGCGGCGAGGCCGGAGAGGGACACGGCGCCACCGAGGCCGAGGCCGGAGGCGCCGGCCAGGAGCCCGCGCCGGCTGACGGGGGGACGTCCACTGGAAGCGTTCATGGCCGTCAGCTCACCGTACGGAGGTGAACCGCGCCGGGGCCGTCGCGTGAACTTTCCGGCCGGTCGCGGGGTGAGCCTTCCCGCCGGTCGCCGCGGGAACGTTCCGTCCGTCACCGCGGGAGCGTCCCGTCGGCCGGTGCGTGGCAGACTGCTGGACGTGACGAGTGCGAACGGTGGGTCCCCGCGGGTGATCCGCACCCTGATCGCGGACGACCAGGAGGCCGTGCGGCGCGGCGTGCGGCGGATCCTGGAGGCGCAGCCGGACATCGAGGTGGTGGGGGAGGCCGCGGACGGGGCGGCCGCGCTGGAGCTGGCGGGCCGACTGCGGCCGGACGTCGCGCTGGTGGACATCCGGATGCCGAGGGTGGACGGGCTGGAGGTGACCCGGCGGCTGGCCGGGCCGGGCGTGGCCGAGCCGGTACGGGTGGTGGTGCTGACCACCTTCGACCTGGACGAGTACGTCTACCCGGCGCTGCGGCACGGGGCTTCGGGGTTCCTGCTGAAGCGTTCCGGCCCGTCCCTGCTGGCCGAGGCGGTGCGGGCGGCGGCGGACGGGGAGAGCCTGATCAGCCCGTCGGTCACCGTCCGGCTGCTGCGGCACGTGACGGCGCCGCGTCGGCCGGAGCGTCGGGGGCCCGTGGCGGCGGTGCCGCTGACCGAGCGGGAGGTGGAGATCGCCGGCCATGTCGCGGAGGGCCGTACCAACGCGGACATCGCCGCCGAGCTGTTCATCTCGCCGGGGACGGTGAAGACCCACGTCGCCAGCATCCAGCGCAAGCTCGGGGTGGCGAACCGGGTCGGGATCGCCGTGCACGCCTGGGAGATGGGCTACGCCGGGTCGGTCTAGCGCTGCTCCGTAGGGGCCGGTCGCGCGGCCGCGGACGTGGAGAGCGCGCCCACGGAGACGAGGGGATGCTCCGTGGACGCGCGGCGGAACCTGCGAGGCGGGGGTGGCCTCCGGACGTCACGTCCTCCGGCCGAAAGTTCGATCGTCGACCGAGGTAGAAATGCCAGCGGCAGACCCTGATCCGTCTCGATCTGTCGCCACTGCCTCCTGCGGTCGAACTCCTTCAGCTACCTCGCAGGTCCACCTCCCATCATGCGCCTCCCACGCCGCGTGCACCAGGGGCGAACAGCATGAATTCGGGCAATTTTCGCAAATCCGTGGCAACCGGTCGGCTCAGGGCGAGGGCCATCCGTCCACGAAGCTCAGCGTCCGGTGGTACGGCCCCTGCGGACCGGTGCTGCGGTAGTCCTCCGTGCTGCTGCCGGTGCGCACGGTGCGGTCGCCGTCGTGGCGCCGGGCGGTCGGGCGCAGGGTGTGGTCGACGGTGGAGCGCTCGGTGACGTGGCCGCCGGTCGCCGCGGTGGTCTCGCGGTGGTAGCCGAGGTCCATGGCGGTGGTCTGGTCGGTGTTTCCGGCCGCGTCGTGGCTCACCTTGTAGGTGACGTCCAGGGGTTCGCCCTCGTGGACGGTGGTGGTGCGGTGCGGCCCGCCGCCCCAGGTCGAGGTGGTGCGGGTGAGGTCGGTGGCGTTGTGCAGTGCCACGTCGTTGCCGCTGTCGCGCAGTTGCTGCCCGGAGCGGAACGAGAGGTCGTCGCGGACCTCGGTGGTGATCCGGCCGTGCGAGGTCTGCACCCAGCCCCGGGCGAGGTCGTGCCGGGCGGCGGTGACGGTCCAGTCCCCGCTGCCGCCGCCGTGGTCGGCGAGCGCGGTGCCGACGGCGGCCTCGGGGGCGACCCGGCGGTCGGTGAGCTGTCCGGTGGTGCGGGCGGCGCCGTGGTCGACCTCGGCGAAGAGGTTGACCTGGCCGGTCCACACGTCGTTGCTCTGCGCCTCGGCCGCGTTCACCGTGACGCCGACGGTGTGCGGGCGGCCGTCGAGCAGCAGGCCGACGTACGGGGTGAGGTCGAGCCGGTAGGCGGGCAGGTCGAAGGCGAAGACGCCGGGGACGGGCCGCCACAGCAGCGGGTCCCAGCCGCCGGTGTAGATCACCGGGTACGGCCAGACCGCGCCGGCCACCGTGCCGTCGACGGTGAGCCGCAGCTCGCGGAACGGGCCCTTGCCGCAGAGGCCGAGGCCCGGGTTGGCGGCGACGAAGGCGTCCGGCGCGGAGGCGTACGCGAACTCCTCGCAGGCGCCGCCGCCCCGGGTGTAGACCTCGGCGGTGAGGCGTTCGAGGTTCTGCGGGAAGGTGAGGTCGCGCCCGGCGGAGGGGGCGGCTCCGGTGAGCGCGAACGGCCCGGTGGTGAGCAGCCGGTCGGCGCCGCGGGCGGCCGGCCAGCGGGCGTCCGCGGTGTAGAAGGTCAGGCTGGCGGTGATGGTGAAGACACCGGTGTAGGTGGCATCGGTGACGTTGGCGAGGTCGAAGGAGAACTCCTGCGGACCGGCCGCGAGGAGCGGGGCGTAGCGGGTGACGTCGTGCTCGACGTTCCACTCGATGCCGTCCTTGGACGGCTCCGGAGTGGAGGAGAGCAGCACCTGGACGCCGCCGACGCGGACGCTGAAGATCCGGTCGAACTGCCGCCCGGCGACCTGCCCGTGGAGGTCCAGCACCACCGCGGACCAGGGGCCGGCGCAGTCGGCGGGCGGGGTGAGGGTGGCGGTGTACGGGGTGTCGGGCGGGTTGCCGTAGCCGTCGCGGAACTCGCGTCGGTGCATCGCCTCGACGGTGCAGGAGCGGGTGTCCGGGCGGGTCAGGGGCTTGGTGGCGGTGACCGGGTCGTGGTAGTCGGTGCCGAAGTCGGCGTGGGCGGGGCCGGCGGCGGTGATGGTGCCGGCCAGGGTGAGGACGGCGGCACCGAGTAATCCGGCGGCGCGGCGGAGCAGCGGGCGCAGGGCCAAGGCGGGTCCCGGGGTCGGGCGGCCCGTGGCGCTGCCGCGGGCCGGAGGGATGATCCGGCATCCTTCCGGCGGTGGCATGCCAGCGTCAAGGGTGGTCGTCGGGGTGGGGCGGGTGCGGTGGGCCTCGGGGTGTGGTGGGCCTTCGGTGCGGGGCGAGGGGTGCGGCGGCCCGGGGCGAGGGGTGCCTTCCGCTACGCCTCCTCCAGCGCGGCCGCCTCCTGCCGGATGAGGTCGCGCAGGCCGGCCAGCCGGGGCCGGCGGTCGTCCAGCCGCCACTGCATCTCCAGCGGCAGGGTGGCCCGCCCCTCCAGCCGTACGGTGGCCACGTCCTCGGTGAGGTGGCCGGTCATCGAGCCGGGTACCAGCGAGAAGGCGCGGTTGCGGGCGAGCAGGTAGAGCCGGGAGCCGACGATCCGCGGCGGGCTGACCAGCACCGGCGGGTCGACGCCGTGGTCCCCGCACAGCCCGAGCACGTGGTCGTAGTAGCGGGGGTGCTGCTCGCGCGGCCACAACAGCAGTGGCAGGTCGCGCAGTTCGGCCAGTCGCAGGCTGGTCCGGCCGGCCAGCGGGTGGTCGCGGCCGAGGGCGACGAGCACCGGCTCGTCGGCGATCCGCTCCAGCCGGTAGCCGTTCACCTCGTCCAGGAAGCGGCCGAGCCCGATGTCGGCGAGTTCGCCGGCCAGGGTGGTGGAGACCTGGCCGGTGTCGACGGCGAGTTCGGCGGTGTCGAGCGCGGGCAGCTCCTGCTCGGCCCGGCTGACCACGGCGGGCAGCAGCCGGTTCACCACGCTCGGCGAGGCGACGATCCGGGCGGTGCCGAGCCGGGACTCCTCGTGCAGCCGGACGCGGACGAGCAGGGTCTCGGCCTGGCCGAGCAGCCGGGCGCTCTCGGTGGCCATCACCTCGCCCGCCTCGGTGAGCGCGACGGAGCGGCGGCTGCGGTCGAACAGCTCGACGCCGACGGTCCGCTCCAGCCGGGCGACCTCCTGACTGACCGTCGGCTGCGAGATGTGCAGCCGTTCGGCGGCCCGGCCGAAGTGCAGCGTCTCGGCGACGGTGAGGAAGACCTCCAGCTGACGCAAGGTGAAACCCATGGCCGTCAGGGTAGACGAAGCAGGGACGAATGGTGGACGAACCAATAGGTGTCGGCCTATCACAAACCCCAGGACGCATTCTGGATCCCGATGCGAACCCTCCATACGCTGATCAGCACGTTGCCCCGCCGCAGTGGCATCTCACAGAGAGTTCGCGACATGACCGGACTGCCGCCCAGCACCCCCGCCGCCTTCTCCGCCGCCTCCGCCCCCGGCTCCTCCGCCGGTCCGGCCGCTCCCGCCGTCCACGTCGCCGAGGAGGTCCTGCGGGCCCTCGCCGACGGCCGGCCCGTGGTCGCCCTGGAGTCGACCATCTTCACCCACGGCCTGCCGCGCCCGCGCAACCTGGCGGTCGCGCTGGAAGCGGAGCGGCAGCTGCGGGAGGCGGGCGTCGTCCCGGCGACCATCGGCGTGCACGCCGGGGTCCCGACGGTCGGCCTCACCACCGAGCAGATCACCGAACTCTCCGCCATCGACGGCCTGGACAAGGTCAGCCTGCGCGACCTGCCGGTGGTCGCCGCGCTCGGCCGGCACGGCGGCACCACCGTCGCGGCCACCGCCTTCCTGGCCCACCGCGCGGGCATCCGGGTCTTCTCCACCGGCGGCCTCGGCGGCGTCCACTTCGGCGCCTCCGAGAGCTTCGACGAGTCGGCCGACACGACCACCCTGGCCGCCACCCCGGTCACCGTGATCAGCGCCGGCGTGAAGTCGATCCTCGACATCCGGGCCACCCTGGAGCGCTTCGAGACCTTCAACATCCCGGTCATCGGCTACCGCACCCGCAAGTACCCCGGCTTCTACGTCACCGACTCCGGCCACGAGATCAACTTCAGCGTCGAGTCGCCCGAGGAGGCCGCGAAGGTCATCGACGCCCGCGACCGGCTCGGCCTGCCGCAGGCCGTCCTGATCGCCAACCCGGTCGACCCGGCCAAGCAGCTGCCGCCGGAGGAGCTGGACGGCATCCTGGCCCGCGCCTGGGCCGAGGCCGAGCGCCAGGGCATCACCGGCAACGCCGCCACCCCCTTCCTGCTCGACCACATCCAGCGGGACACCGGCGGCCGCAGCCTGGAGGTCAACGTCGAGGTCTACCGCGGCAACGTCCGGCTCGGGGGCGAGATCGCCATCGCGCTGGCCGCCGCCGCTGCCGCTGCTTCCGCCGGTGGGCCGGCCGGCCGTAACTCCGCCGCGCAGACCGGGGCCTGAGCCGTGCTGGGGGTGCTCGGCGACCTCGTCGAGGACATCGTGGTCTGGGTCGACGGCCCGTTGCGGCACGGCACCGACTCCGGCGCCCGGGTCTTCCGGCGGCGCGGCGGCAGCGCGGCCAACGTCGCCTGCTTCGCGGCCGACCGGTACCCGGTCCGCTTCCTCGGCTGCGTCGGCGAGGACGCGGTCGGGGACGGCCTGGTCGCCGAACTGGGCGGCCACGGCGTCGACGTACGGGTCTCCCGGCGCGGACGGACCGGCAGCGTGGTGGTGCTGATCGACCGGGAGGGCGAGCGGACCATGCTGCCCGACCGGGGCGCCGCCACGCTGCTGGAGCGCGTCCCGGACTCCTGGCTGGCCGGACTGACCCACCTGCACGTTCCCGCCTACTCCTTCGACGGCGAGCCGGTCGGCGCCACGGCGGTGGACGCGCTCGCCCGGGTCCGGCGGACGGGCGGGACCACCTCGGTGGACGCCTCCTCGACCGGCATGCTGGAGCAGTTCGGACGGGAGCGCTTCCTCGCCCTGCTGGCCGAGTTGGCGCCCACCTTCCTGTTCGCCAACCGCTCCGAGTCCGCCTTCCTCGGACTGCTGGCGGACGGCCTGCCCGGGCCGGAACGCGCCCGGCTGGCGGCCACCACGGTGGTCACCAAGGCCGGCGCCGAGGCGACCACCGTGGACGTGCCCGGCGAGGGGCTGTTCACGGTGCCGGTGCCGCCGGTGGCGGAGGTGCGCGACCTCACCGGGGCCGGGGACGCCTTCGCGGCGGGGTTCCTGGCCGCGTTCCTGGACGGCGGTGGCCCGGCCGGCGGGGGCGCGAATGGCGGAAGCCTGGACGGCGGGGGCGCGGACGGCGGGGACCTGCTGCGGCTGGCGGCCGCGCTCGGCCACCGCAGCGCGGCCCGGGTGCTGGCCTCGCCGGGGGCCTCCTGCGGGGAGGCCACTGTGTGACGAGGGCGCCGAGGGACGCCCGGTGCGCTCAGCGCAGGGCGTCCTTGCGCAGGAAGCGCTTCAGCTTCTGCCACGGCCAGGTGTTGATCACGTCCTCGGCAGTGAGCCACCCGCGCTGCGCCGTGCCGATGCCGAAGCGCGGGTAGGCGAGCTGCGGCGTGGCGTGGGCGTCGCTGTCGACGCTGAACCGCACGCCGTGCCGCCTGGCCCGCAGGATGTCCTCGTCGCGCAGGTCGAGCCGTTGCGGGGAGCTGTTGACCTCGATCGCGGTGCCGGTGCGCGCGGCGGCCTCGAACACCGCGTCGAGGTCGACGTCGATCGGACCGCGGCTGCCGATCCGCCGGGTGGTCAGGTGGCCGATGACGTGCACGTACGGGTTCTCGCAGGCGCGGATCAGCCGGCGGGTCTGGGCGGCGCGGTCGAGGGTGAAGTGCGAGTGCACCGAGGCCACGCAGACGTCGAAGCCGGCCAGGAACCCGGGCGGCCAGTCCACGCCGCCGTCCGGGCCGATGTTCAGCTCGGTGCCGTGCAGCAGCCGCATCCTCTTGTGCCGGTCGGCGAGTCCGCGCAGCCGCTCGCGCTGGGCCAGGATCTTCTCGTCGGTCATCCGCTGCATCACCAGGTCCGGCGCGTGGTCGGTGACGGCGAAGTAGGAGTAGCCCCGGGCGGCCGCAGTGTCGATCATCTCCTCCAGGGTGGCCAGCCCGTCGGTCAGGTCGGTGTGCGTGTGCAGGTCGCCGCGCAGGTCGGACTCCTGGACGAGGTCCGGGAGTTCGCCGTTCAGGGCGGCCTCGATCTCGCCCCGGTCCTCGCGCAGCGGCGGTGCGATCCACGGCAGGCCGAGTGCCGCGTACACCTCGTCCTCGGTTCGGGAGACCACCTTGGCGCCGCCGTCCACCTCGAACAGCCCGTACTCGGAGAGCTTCAGCCCGGCCCGTACGGCCATCGTGCGCAGCTTGATGTTGTGCGCCTTCGAGCCGGTGAAGTAGACCAGCGCCGCGCCCCAGTCCTCCTCCGGGACGACCCGCAGGTCCACCTGGACGCCCCGGTCGGTGCGCACCGAGGTCTTGGTCGTCCCGCTGCCGATCACCTCGGCCACGTACGGGAGTCCGGTGAGCGCGGCCATCAGCGGGGCGGAGTCCTCGGCGGTCGCGAGCACGTCGATGTCGCCCACCGTCTCGCGCATCCGGCGCAGCGAACCGGCGTACGCGCAGCGGGTGCAGCCGGGGACGGCGGAGAGCGCGGCGACCAGCTGCTCGGCCAGCTCGGTGGCGGCGTCCAGCAGGGTCCGGCCGCCGGACTGCCGCACCAGCTCGATGCCGTGCAGGATCTTCTCGCCGCTGCGCTCGCCGAAGCCGGCCAGGCCGGACAGCCGGTCGGCGCGGACCGCCTCGGCGAGTTCGTCCACCGAGGTGATGCCGAGGTCGCGGTAGAGGGCCAGGGCGCGCTTCGGGCCGACGCCGGGGACGGCCGTCATCTCCCGCACGCCGGCCGGGATCTCGGCGCGCAGGGCCTCCAGGGCGGTGATCCTCCCGGCGGAGAGGTACTCGGCGATCTTCTCGGCGGTGGACTTCCCGACGCCGGGGATCTTCTGCAGGCCCTTGACGTCCAGGCCGGCCAGGTCCTCGGGGTGGCCGCCCACCGCGCGGGCGGCCTTCTCGTAGGCGCGGGCCCGGAAGGCGTCCCCGCCGGTGATGTTGATCAGGTCGGCGTACTCCTGGAGCAGCTCCCTGACCTGGTCGTTGAGCCGGGGCATGGGGCAAGTCTAGGTTCGGCGGGGCGGGTCCGCCGGGTGTGCGGCGTCCGGCGCGGGGTCTTTGATGTGGGGCCCGCGGCGGGGCTGTCGTGGAGCCTGCCGCGGGGGCCCGGTCATTCGTGGGCGACGGTCAGCAGCAGCACCACGGTCAGGCCGCCGCCGGGGGTGGACTCGACCGCGAGCCGGCCGCCGGCCGTCAGGACCAGGCTGTGCAGGGCCGGGCCCGCCGGGCTGTCGGAGCGGATGCCGGCGAGCAGCCACTCGCGGGCCTCGGGCAGCACGTGGGCGCCCCGGTCGGAGATCCGGATCTCCACCCGGCCGCGGCCCCGCCCGCCGTACCGGCCGTCCTCGCGCGCGGGGCCCCGGCCGACGCCCGGGCCCCGGGCCGCGGACGCCCGGCCCGGCGAGCGCCAGACGGACGGGCCGGCCGCCACGTCGGCGCGGACCAGGACCCGGCCACCGGGCGGGTTGCGGCGGATCGCGTGGTCGACCAGCCCGGCGAGGGCGGCCTCCAGCCGTCGGGCGTCCCCGGCCACCACGGGCAGCCCGGGCGCCATCCGGACGGTGACGGCCGCCGACCGGCCGCCGCCGCGCACCACCCGGCGGACCACGTCGGCCACCTGGACGTGCCGGGCCGTCGGCTCGCAGCCGGCCTCCCGTCCGGTCCACCGCAGCCGCTCCAGCTCCGTCCGGGAGAGCGCCCTGGGCGCGGCCATGGTGCCGGACTGGAACGGCGCGAGGCCCTCCTCGCCCTCGGCGGTGGCCGGCCCGCCCGCCCGTCCGGTGCCGGTCCTGCGCCCGGTGCCCCCCGTGCCGCCGAAGGCCGCGATCGCTCGGGCCCCCGACGTGACGTAGCCCCAGAGACTGCGTGTCATCGCCCTGCCCCTCGTGCCCCACCGGCGGCCGTCATCGGTTCCGCGGCCGACCGGGGCGGGCCGCTTCCCTGGCCCTCCTGCCAGCGTGCGCCTCACCCGGCCGGGTGACAATCCCGCTCCCGGTCGCGAAGCCGGCCCCGGCCCCCGCCGAGCGGCCGGTCGCGCACCCGCCGACCGGCGGGGCGGCGCCCGTGACCAGGGGCGGACGGACCGCAGAGAAGTCTTCGCGAAAAATCCTTTGCAAAGGACTCTTTGCGGTTCTACGCTCCTGCCATGACCGAGAACCGCGGCTGGAAGCACAGTGACGACCCGGACACCGCCATCACCGCCCGGGGGATGCGGGCGATGGCGCACCCCGTGCGCATGCAGCTGGTCGGGCTGCTGCGCAAGCACGGCCCGTCCACGGCGACGAAGCTCGCCGCGCGGCTCGGGCTCAACTCCGGAGCCACCAGCTACCACCTGCGCCAGCTCGCCGCCGCGGGCTTCGTCGAGGAGGACCCGGAGCGCGGCAACGCCCGTGAGCGCTGGTGGCGTTCGGCCCAGCGGCTCACCGTCTGGACGGTGGACGACATGGCGGACGAGGACACGGACACGGCCGTCGGCTTCCTGCGGTCCGTCCTGGCCGCACACACCCTGACCAGCCGGCGCACGCTGGACGCTTTCGAGACCATGCCGCGGGAGTGGCGCCGGGTGACGGACCTGAGCCACCTGATCCTGCAGCTCACGCCCGCCGAGGCCGAGCAGCTGTCCGGCGAGCTGTCCGAGGTCCTCGGCCGCTACCGCCGGATCGACGTCGACCGGCCGGCTCCGGAGGGCACCGAGCAGGTCTCCGTGATCGTCCACGTCCTGCCGGACCCGAGCACCACCATCACCGAGGGGGAGACCGCATGCACGGAGGGGGAGAGCGCACACGCGGAGGGGGAAAGCGCGTGCGCCGAGGGGGAGACGGCACACACCGAGGGGGAGACCGGATGACCGCCGCCGCCGTCGAGCCGCCCGTGCGCAGCTTCCGGCCGCTGGCCGGGGTGCTGACCGCCACGGCCGTCTCCATCACCGGGACGCGTGTCTCGGCCATCGCCCTGCCCTGGTTCGTCCTGGCCACCACCGGCAGCGCCACCATGACCGGCCTGGTCGCCTTCGCCGAGATGGCGCCGTACGTGCTGGTCAAGGCCCTGACCGGGCCGGTGGTCGACCGGCTCGGGCCGCGGGCGGTGTCCTGGACGACGGACGCGGTCAGCGCCGCCGCGGCCGGGCTGGTGCCGCTGCTGCACGCGCGGGGGCTGCTCCCGTTCTGGGTGCTGCTGGTGATGGTCGCGGTGATCGGCGCGATGCGCGGCCCGGGGGACCTGGCCAAGTCGGTCATGGTCCCGGAGGCCGCGGACCACGCCCGGGTGCCGCTGGAGCGCGCCACCGGGCTGTCGGGGGTCACCGAGCGGCTGGCCTCCACCATCGGCCCGGCCGCCGGCGGAGGGCTGGTCGCGCTGCTGGGCCCACTGGCCGGGCTGGCGGTCAACGCGGCCACCTTCGCCCTCGGTTCGCTGATCATCGCGGTCGCGCTGCCGCGCGGCATGGGGCGCCCGGTGGTGGCCGGCGGGCCGGTCGATGGGGCGGCCGACGGGTCGGCCGTGCCGTCGCCCACGGGGGAGGGGCAGGACGGCGGTTACTGGCGGATGTTCCGTGAGGGCTTCACCTTCCTGCGGTCCGAGCCGCTGCTGCTCGCGGTGATCGTGATGGTGGGCGTCACCAACCTGCTCGACGCCGGCTTCTCCACCGTCCTGGTCCCGGTCTGGGCCCGGGAGTCCGGCAACGGCCCGGCCGCCATCGGCCTGACCGCCGGTGTCATGGGCGCCACGGCGGTGGTCGGCAGCCTGATCGCGGCGGCCGTCGCGTCCCGACTGCCCCGCCGGACGGTCTTCTTCGTCGGCTTCCTGCTGTGCGGTGCGCCCCGCTTCCTGGTGCTCGCGCTCGGGGCGCCGATGTGGGTGGTGCTCACGGTCTTCGCGATCGGCGGCTTCGGCTCCGGCTTCCTCAACCCGATCCTCGGCGCGGTGCTGTTCGAGCGGGTGCCCCGCCGGCTGCTCGGCCGCGTCCACGCCCTCGGCGACTCCCTGGCCTGGGCCGGGATCCCGCTCGGAGGCTTGGTCGCGGGCGCGTCGGTCGCCCTGTTCGGGCTGATACCCAGCCTGCTGGCGGCCGGTGGCGTCTACTTCGCGACCACCTCGCTGGCCGGCCTCCGGTCCGAGTGGCGAGAGATGGACCGCCTCCGGGGCCGCGCGGGCGGCGCGGCCGCCGATGGTCCGCCGACCGCGGAGACCGAGCGGGAGCCGGCTGCGGCGCGCGGGTAGCAACCGTCGGCCGGGCCGTTCATCTCAGCGGTTCGGCGGCCCCGGAGACGGCTGGGCGGCCCGCCCACCGGAGCAGCAGGAGACTGGCCACGGCGGCGAGGGCGCACCAGGTGGAGACGAAGGCGAGGCGCCAGACCAGGGCGCAGACGAGGGCGCCCACGGCGGTGACGAGCCCCAGGTGCCGGAGCAGACGGTCGCCGCTCACGAGGAGGGAGCCGATGGTGGCCAGGAGGTAGCCGCTCAGGAGAAGGGCCGGGTGCGGGACGCCGATGGCGTAGCCCAGGGTGTGGCCCCGCTCAGTGGCCGTCACCGGACGCGCGGCGACGGCCACGGCCAGCGGGACGGCGACGGCCGCGCCGAGCAGGGCGAGCCCGGCGAGCACACGCCGACGCGGCCCGGCGGTCGCGCACCACACCGAGGCCGGGACGAGCACGGGCAGCAGCGGAAGGGCGATCACCGCCCAGGCGGTGCGGGCCGCGTCGGCGAGGGCGTCGGGCAGCCCACCGTCCGTACCGAGCCAGACCAGCGCCTCGATCAGCTGGTGCAGCCCCAGGACCAGGGGGAGCGCGGCCAGCGGCAAGCGCTCCGGCCGGCCAGCCCGGTGGGCGCGGACCAGGCAGGCCACACCGACGGCCGCGACCACCCCGCCGGCCACGGCGTCCGCCTGTGCGCTCCAGCACATCGGGGCGCTAGCCGGGCCGCTGCCGGCCGCCGTCGGGGTCGCCGTCGGGCGGGCCGTCCTCAGGGCCGTCCTCAGGGCCGTCCTCGTTCTCGGTGCCGGACCCGTCCCCGACCCCTTCCCCAGCCCCGACCCCGACCCCTTCCCCGGACCCGTCCTCCGGCGCTGCCCCGATGCTCTCCAGGGTGTCGCGGACGGTGCCGGGCATGGCGGGGTGGCGGCCGATCACGATCACCCCGATCACGATGGCCAGCAGCCCGGCCGACTGCCAGGCCAGCGCGCCCGGGGTCACCCGCAGCCGGTCGCCGAGGAAGCCGACCGCGCAGGCGATCCCGGCCAGCGGCTGGGCGGCGGTCAGCGCCGGCAGCGACATCCGCAGCGGCGCGGCCTCGAAGGCGCTCTGCACCAGCAGCAGTCCGACCACCCCCGCCACGATCACCGCGTACGGCTGCCAGCTGCGCAGCACCGGCCCCAGCCCCTCGTGGTCCAGCCGCAGGGTGGTGGTCCGGGTGAGCGCGTCCTGGAGGCCGTAGAGCAGTCCGGCGGCGAGCGCCAGCAGGGTGGCCTCCTCGAACAGCGGCAGCCGTCGCGCCAGCGAGACCAGCAGCACGACCAGTCCGACCACCGTGCCGACCACCAGCCAGTGCCGCAGTTCCCCGGCGGGGGCCCCGCCCCCGGTCGGCTTCCCGGCCACGATGAACGCCGTCACCCCGAGCCCCAGCAACAGCACCCCGGCCCAGCCGGAGCGGCCCAGGGTCTGGCGGGTCAGCACCCGGGAGAGGGCCATCGCGAAGAGCAGGTTGGTGGCCAGCAGCGGTTCGACCAGGGACACCTCACCCTTGTTCAGGGCGAGCGCGGAGAGGATCAGACCGCTCACCATGAACCCGGTGCCGAGCAGCCACTGCGGCATCCGCATCAGGTCCAGCAGCAGGCGCCAGTGCAGCAGATCGGCACGGGGGGCCCGCTGCGCCGCGTGCTGCTGGAGGACGAAGCCGAGTCCCAGACAGCAGGCCGCGCTGAGGGCGAGGAGGAAGACCACCACGGAGGGACCACCAGGTTGTCGCTGCCCGCGCCGCGCCGACGAGTCCGAGGTGGGCGGCGGTCGCGGCCGCTCCCGTCAGCGTACCGCCGGGGCGGCGCCCGGGCCGATCGGACGGGACGGCCGGAGCTCGGCCGGAGCTCGGCCGGACCTTGGCCGGACCTTCGCCAGGGGCGGACCCGGGCCGCCCCGCCGGGTGCCGTCCGCCGCGCTTGCCGCCACGGGCGGGGCAGGCGCACGCTGGTGTGAGCGGCCGCCACGGGTCACCGTCCGTGCCGGTCCGGACAAGGCGCGACGGGGGCCGGCGCCAGGAGGTGTGGCATGCACAACCAGTGGGACGTGGAGCTGACATTCAACGAGGACGGCGTGCACACGGCGTGCGACGCCAGGTTGACCGGCGCGCGGGCGCCGGGCCTGAGCGCGCACGGCGAGGCCGTGAAGAGCGCCGAGGACCGTCCGCTCGCCAGGATCGGCGAGGAGGTCGCGGCCTCCCGCGCCCTGGAGGAGCTGTCCCGCAAGCTGCGGGCCCAGGCCACCGGGGAGATCGACGACGAAGGGCGCCGCCCGGGCTACCTGGTCTACTGACGGACGGATCCGCCTCCGACTCCACCTCCGCCTCCACCGGCACAGGCCGGGCCAGGCCGGGCCGGTCGCCGCGTCGTACTGCCGGGCGGGGGCGGGCAGTTGGGCCGTACCGGGCGCGGCGCCCGGGTGTTCTGCGGCGCCGACCGCGCCCGTACAGTGGGGTGATGACCTCTCCGTCGAAACGCCCGCCGCGCCAGCCGCGCCCGATCGCCGAGGGGGAGCGCGAGGCTGCCGTGACGCGCCTTCAGCAGGCCTACGCCGAAGGGCACATCACGCACGAGGAGATGGAGCTCCGGCTGCACGAGCTGCTGACCGCCGGCACGCGCGGCGACCTGGCGCGGGTCCTGGACACCCTGCCGGAGGAGGAACCGGGCCCGACGTCCGTGATCTCCGCCGCCACCGGACGGATCCGGCGCGGCGGGGCCTGGACGGTCCCCCGGACGCTCAGGATCGAGTCCGCGATGGGGCGGGTACGGCTGGACCTGTCCCGGGCGGTCATCGAGCATCCGGTGATCGACATCGAGCTGAGCCTGGGCACCGGCGGGGCCGCCATCACGGTGCCACGCGACGCCGTCGTGGACATCGAGGGCCTGACGACGGGCTGGAAGACCACGCTCTACCGTCCCCGGCACCCCACCCGCCCCGGCGGACCGACGATCCGGTTCAGCGGCGCCATCGGGTTCGGCCGGGTACGGATCCGCCACGCCTGGCGCTGAACAGCCACACCTGGACGGGCGGTTCCGATACCGGCTGGGATCGCCGGTTCTGCTTCGAGCCTGCCGGAAGGGTGTCCGGCACCGGGTTATGACGACCGAAGGGCCGGACACCCTCCTGACGTCACTCTACGAGCAGATCGATGATCACCTGCCTCGAACGCGCTGGTCGGGGCGCTCGCCCCGGTCGACCGACGCCGAACTGCTCTGCCTGGCCGTGGCCGGGTCAGGTGCAGGCGACGAGGGGGCTCGGGCCCTACGCGAGGAAGTCGACGAGGCGCCGGTTGACCTCGGGGGCGGCGGCCGTCGGCAGGTCGTGGTGGGTGGCGTCCGGGAGGACGGCGACCTCGGCGGAGGGGAGGGCGCGGCGGGCGGCGTCGGCGATCCGGGCGGGGTCGTGGGTGCGGCTGCGGGCGGCGAGGAGGGTGAGGACGGGGGCGGTGAGGGTGCGGAGGCGGGCGGGGGTGGGGCGGGGGCCGGTGACGACGCGGGAGGCGGGGAAGTCGGCGTAGCCGAGGGCGTAGAGCTCGCGCCAGTCGGGGTCGAGGTGGTGTCCGCCGCCGGTCTCCCAGTCGAGGTAGGCGCGGGCGCGGGCCGGGGTGCGGCCGGGGAGGAAGAGCGGGAGCGCGCGCAGCAGGTAGCCGGGGCGGAAGCCGGCGAAGCACTGGGTGGGGTCGAGCAGGGCGAGCCGGCGGACCCGGCCGGGGGCGTGCAGGGCGTACTCCAGGGCGATCCAGCCGCCGTACGAGTGGCCGCAGAGGTCGGCCTCGGTGACGGACAGTCCGTCGAGGACGGCGTCCAACCAGCCGAGCAGCCCGGGGACGCCGTCGAGTGCGGCGCCGTCGTGGACGCTGCGCCCGGGGTCGCCGATCAGGTCGACGGCGAGGACGCGGTGTCCGGCCCCGGCAAGGGCGGCGGCGTTGGCGGCCCACATGGTGGAGGTGGCGCCGCCGCCGTGGAGGAGGACGAGGGGGCGTCCGTCCCGTGGGCCGCAGGCGTTGATCCGGGTGGTGCCGTGGTCGGTGCGGACGGTGAGGGCCTCGACCGGGACGGGCCAGCGCGCCAGCAGGGCGTCGTAGGCGGCCAGGAAGGGGGCGGTGCGGGCGGACATGACGGGCCTCCGCGGGTGTGGTGTGATGGCGCGCGGAAACACTCGCCCACCATGCATCTCGTTCGGCAAGTATCTCGCTGAACGAGAGAATAACGGGACGGGCGTGATCGAGGAAGCGCCATCGAGGAAGCCATCGAGGAGGGCCGACGGGTGTCCGAGGTTGAGGAGCCGATGCGGCTGGTGCACCTGCTGCGCGGGCTGACGGTCGAACTGGATCTGTTCGGGGCCGAGTTCGCGTCCCGCAACGGTCTGCACCCGACCGATCTGCGGGCGCTGATCCATCTGCTGGACGCCGCCCGAGCGGGCGAGGTGGTCACCCCGGGGCGGCTCGGCGAGGCGCTGCACCTGAACTCGGCCGGCACCACCGGCCTGGTGGACCGGCTGGAGCGGCTCGGGCTGATCCGTCGCGAGCGCGACCCGCAGGACCGGCGCCGGGTGCGGCTGCTGGTCGAGGAGCGGGCGATGGAACTGGGCCAGGGCTTCTTCGGCGGGCTGATCGGGGACCTGCTGGCGGCGATGGGGCGGTTCGAGCCGGGGGAGCTGGCCGTGGCCCGGCGCTTCCTGGAGGCGATGGCCGAGGTGGTGGCCACCGCCCGGCAGCAGGAGCGAGCGGGGGCGGAAGCTGGCAAGAAGTAGGCGAGAAGCAGGCGGGAAGCGGGCGAGGGGCTACGCCGGCCCGAGGGTCCAGCTGATCACCGACAGCGTCGCCATCGACACCAGCGTCGACCAGAGCACCGCGTCCCGGGCGAGCAGTGTGCCCTGCGCGTACTCGCGGGCGTAGGTGTACACGTTCTGCGCGGTGGGCAGTGCGGAGAACAGGACGACGGTGAGGAGCTGGTGGGCCGGCAGGTGGAGCAGCGGGCCGGCGACGGCGAAGGCGGCGAGCGGCTGGACCAGGGTCTTGAGGGCGACGGTCAGGCCGACCTCGGCGCGGCGCGAACGGCCGTCCGCCGGCGGGCGGTTGTGCAGCGAGATGCCGAGGGCGATCAGGGCGGTCGGCACGCCGGCACCGCCGAGCAGCTCGCAGGAACGATTCAGCTCGGTGGGCAGGTGCACCCCGGTCGCGGAGACGACGGCGCCGAGCGCGGTGGCGAGCAGGATCGGGTTGCGCACCGGCAGGGTGAGCAGGGCCCGGCGGCCGGCCGCGCCGCTGTCCAGCACGGCGAGGACGGCGGGCGTGACCAGCAGCATCTGGAACAGCACCACGGGGGCCACGAAGGAGGCGTCACCGAGCACCTGCATGGTCACCGGGATGCCCAGGTTCGCGGAGTTGACGTACCCCGAGGCCATCGCGCCGATGGCCAGTTCGCCGCGCTTGCGGTCGAAGAACACGCGTCCGGCGAGCAGTCCGAGTCCGGTCGCTATCGCGGTGCCGGCGGCGAAGGCCGCGATCGAGGGGTTGGCGAACCGGTCCAGCGGGGTGCGGGAGATCATCAGGAAGAGCGCGGCCGGCATCGCCACGTGGAAGACGAACCGGTTGAGCACCGCCTCGGCGTGCGGCCCGAGCAGCCCGGTGCGGCCGACGACGTAACCGACTCCGGTGAGCGCCCAGATCGGGGCGAAGCCGGACAGCAGAGGATGCAGGGATGGCATGGTTCCTCGGATCGCTCGGACGAGTCTGCCGGGTGCGGCAGGGGTTTCCGCCGGGGGCGTCAACTCCCTGGCTGGTGAACCCTCGAAGCCGTGAACCCCCGGGGCAGTAAACCAGTGACCGTCCACGCGCTGATCACGGGCCTACGATGAGCCGAGGGGGAGGCGACGGACGAACCGGGGGAAGCCCGTGGTCGGACCGCTGGACCAGGTGATGGATCAACCGATGGACGAACCGATGGACGAACCGATGGACGAACCGAGGGGTGGGCCGGTGGACGATCCGGCGCGGGAGCAGCGGGAGCAGCGGGAGCAGCGGGAGCAGCGGGAGCAGCGGGACGAGCCGGGCGGCGGGCCGACGGCGGACGGGTTCCTGAGCCTGTCCGAGGTGGAGGCGATCGCCCGCCGCGCCCACCGGGGACAGGTGGACAAGAACGGCCACCCGTACGGCGAGCACATCGCGGCGGTCGCGCACGGGACGGCCGCGCGGGGCGGCAGCGCGGCGCAGATCGCGGCGGGCTGGCTGCACGACACCGTCGAGGACGACCGGCTGAGCCGGGAGTGGCTGGCGGCGGCCGCGCTGCCCGAGGAGACCAAGGCGATCGTGGACGCGCTCACCCGGCGCTCCGGGGAACCGGTCGAGGAGTACGCGGCGCGCATCCTGGCCACGCCCGGCGCCCTGCTGGTCAAGCGCGCCGACCTGGCCCACAACTCCGACCCGGCCCGGCTGGCCGTGCTGGACCGGGCGACCGCCGAGCGGCTGGCCGCGAAGTACGCGCGGATGCGCGAGCTGCTGGGGCTGACGGGCGAGCCGTAGGCCGGGAGGTGCGGGCGGGTCGGCGGTGGAAACCACGAGAGGGCCCGGGCCACGCGGATCGCGCGGGTCCGGGCCCTCTCGGGCACCCCGGTGGTCCCTGTCCGACCCCGGGGTGAGGGGGAGTGGTCAGGGGGCGGGAGGGGATACGTGGGCCGACGGGGCCGGCTTAGTACCAGTGGTGGTTCTGCCAGAAGGCCCAGGCGGCGTTCGGGCTGCCGTAGCGGGAGTTCATGTAGTCCAGCGCCCACTTGATCTGGGTGCTGGGGTTGGTCTGCCAGTCCGCGCCGGCCGAGGCCATCTTGGAGCCCGGCAGCGCCTGGGCCAGGCCGTACGCGCCCGAGCTCGGGTTGGTCGCGGTCACGTTCCAGCTGGACTCGTGCGAGATGATCTGGCTGAACGAGGCCAGCTGGTTCGCCGGGACGATCTGGGCGGCGATCGCCTGCGGGGAGGCGGTGGCGGCGTTCGCGGTGGCGGGCAGGACACCGGCGCCCAGGGCGGTCAGACCGGCGGCGCCGGCGAGAATCGCGGCCGAAGTACGCATACGGAGCTTGAAAGCGGGCATGAAGAACAAGACCTCAATCAGGTTGGGCCGGGTCGCGCCCCGCCCAGGACCCACGGCCGGACAGGGGCCAATGCGGTCACGGGGTGCGACTCGGCAGTAAGCCGTTCACCGGCGGGACAGGAGCCGGTGCGGCTGACGACTGAGCCATTGTTGCCAGACCGGATCGGCCGTCGCCAAGACCCCCTCGTTACGACCGGCGGTCGTACGGCGCGCGGTCGCCGTGGATTCGAAGGGCCGGTCGCGCGAAGCGCGCCGACCCGTTCTGACCTGCGCGAACATGGGCTACGGGGGGCCAGGGGCGGCCCCGCACCGCGCGGCGGGGACTACTACGGACCGTCGTGGACGCCGATTCCGTGTGAGCGCACTCACCGTTTGAGCCGTTCGGGCCGTCACCCGCCGGTCCGGGGGAGGAACTTTGGGTACAGACGATCAACGCGGTGGGTGAGACCGGGGCCACGCCCTGCGACCCCTCGGGGGAGTGGTCGACCGGTGGACAGCCGGTGGACGGCCGGGTGTCGGTCGGCGAGCGGTCGGCAGGCGGCCGGTGGCCGGTCAGTGGCCGGTCAGCGGAGGTCGCCCAGCCGCCGGTGGCGGACGGCCCTGGCGGCGAGCCGGTCCGCGTCGGGCGTCGCGGTGAGGGCGCCGAGCGCCGCACCGACCGCCCGGCCGAGCCGGGCGCAGAAGGCCTCCGGTTCGTCGGCGGCGTCCGGCAGCTCCGGGATCACCTCGTCCACGAGGCCGACCTCCGCCAGGTGGTGCGCCCCGATGCCCTGCGCCCGGGCCAGCTCGGCGGCGTGCCCGCCGTCCCGGTGGACGATCGCCGAGGCCCCCTCGGGCGGCAGCGGCGCCAGCCAGGCGTGTCCGGCGGCGAGCACCCGGTCGGCCGGCAGCAGCGCGAGCGCGCCCCCTCCCGAACCCTGGCCGAGCAGCACCGCCAGCACGGGGGTGCGCAGCGCGAGCAGGGTGGTCAGGCAGTGCGCGATCTCCACCGCGACGCCCTCCCGCTCGGCCCCGGCGGACAGCTCGGCGCCGGCCGTGTCCACCACGGTGACCAGCGGCAGTCCGAGCTGCTCGGCCAGGCCGGCGGAGCGCCGGACCGCCCGCAGGTCGGCGGCGGTGAAGGGGCGCTCGTGCTCCGGGGTCTGCCGCTGCTGGCCGACGACCAGGACGGGCCGGCCGCCGAGCACGGCGAGCGCGCGGACCAGGGCACCGCCGCGTCCGCCGGGGGCGTCCAGCAAGACCAGCTCTTCGGCGGTGTGCCGCAGGAACTCGCGGGTGCCCGGACGGTCCGGACGGCGGGTGCGGAGCACGGAGTCCCAGGCGTCGGGGGCGGCCGGCTCGGTGGAGGGGGCGCTGACAGAGGTGGAGGACGTGGAAGGGGTGTCGGTGACAGGGGCTGCCGTCGGAGCGTCGGCCGGTGGCGTCGTGCCGAGGACGGCGAGCGTGCGGCGGACCAGCTCGCGCAGCTCCTGCGGCGGTACGACGGCGTCCACCAGTCCCTGCTCGGCCAGCGTCTCGGCCCGCTGGACGTCCGGCGGCAGCTCCACGCCGCGCAACTCCTCGTACACGCGCGGGCCGAGGAAGCCGAGCCGGGCGCCCGGCTCGGCGAGGACCAGTTGGCCGAGGGTGCCCCAGGAGGCGAAGACCCCGCCCATGGTGGGGTTGCGCAGATAGGTGAGGTAGGGGAGACCGGCCGCGCGGTGGGCCTGGACGGCGGCGGTGATGCGCAGCATGCAGAGGAAGGCCGCGGAGCCCTCCTGCATCCGGGTGCCGCCCGAGACCGGCAGGGCGAGCAGCGGCAGGCGTTCGGCGGTGGCGCGCTCGACGGCCCGGGTGATCCGTTCGGCGGTCGCGACGCCGATCGAGCCGCCGAGGAAGCCGAACTCGGAGGCGACCAGGGCGACCGGCCGGCCGTCGATCAGGCCGCGGCCGGTGAGGACGGCCTCGTCCAGGCCGGTGCGGGCGCGGGCCCGGTCGAGCGAGGCGCGGTAGCCGGGGTCGGCGGGCGGGCCCGGGGTCGGCTCGTCCCAGCCGTGGAAGCTGCCGGGGTCGACGAGCAGGCCGATCAGCTGGTGCGCGGTCAGCGCGGTGGAGGGCCTGGCGACTCCGGCGGTCCCGGCGGCCTCGGGGGCTTTCCGGGCCGTGGGGTGCGGTGTCGCGGTCGGTGCCGTCCGTGCGCCGTCGTCGTCGTTCGCAGCCATGTCGTCCACCCCGTCAGAGCTCGTTCCGGCCCATCATGATCCGTCACTCTATGCGGCGCGCTCCGGGCGCGGCGAGGGCCTGAGGGGCGGAGGAGGGCGGCTCCGAGGCTAGTTCGACGACGGTCGATCCTTGTGTCGTCCGGACGGTTCGTGGACGGCGTCGGCGAGTGGGCGGGGAGGGGCGGCGGGGGTCGAAGTACGCGCCAAGTCCTGCTAGGTAAAGGGGAGTTACTCACTGGTTAACATTTGGATGGAGGGCTTCCGGATTTGACCGTGTCTCGCCAGACTGGGGACATGTCTCGCACTCTACGCGCGTGGAAGTCCCGCGCTGCCGCCGTCACCGCCGTCGCCCTGATGACCCTCGCGCCGCTCGCCGTCACCACGGAGGCGCACGCCACCGTGAGCGGAACGGTCTGCCTCTCCGCGCTCCCGCCGGAGGCCGGCGACACCCTCGACCTCATCGCCTCCGACGGGCCGTTCCCCTACTCCCAGGACGGCGTGGTGTTCCGGAACAGCGAGCGCGTCCTGCCCAGCCAGTTCTCCGGGTACTACCACGAGTACACCGTCGTCACCCCGGGCTCCCGGACCCGCGGGGCCCGCCGGATCGTGACCGGTCAGGGCAACCAGGAGGACTACTACACCGGCGACCACTACGCCACGTTCTCCCTGATCGACCAGGGCTGCTGACCACCCCGGCACGACGGCGGCCCCGGCACACTTCCCCACCGGGGCCGCCACCGCCCCCGTCGACCCGTCGCACCCGCCGACCCGTCGACGGTTCGATCCACCGCACCCGCCGATCCACCGCACCCGCTGACCCGCCGACCCGTCGACGGTTCGATCCACCGCACCCGCCGATCCACCGCACCCGCTGACCCGCCGACCAGTCGACGGGCCGGCGGGCTCACAGCTCGGACGGCCCCCAGGCGCTCACCGACAGCTCGTCCCCGACCCGCAGCGAGCCCGGCCGCAGCACGGAGAACTTGCTGCCGAACGCGACCCCGCCCGCCGCGGCCCGGCGGTACCGGGCCAGCGTGCGCAGCGGCTCCGGCCCGGCCTTGGCCCCGCTGGACTGGTCCACCATCGTCACCGCGCAGCGGATCGCCAGCTTGGTGTAGCCCAGTTCGGCGCCGCCCACCGTGAGGCGCCGGACCAGGTCCTCGGTGTGCGGCTCCGGCCAGCCGTCCACCACCAGGTTCGGGCGGAACCGGTCCACGGACAGCGCGGCGGCACCCGACAGCTCGTTGAAGCGGTCCAGCGTGGCACGCGACAGCAGGTGCACGGCGCTGCTGTCGGCGTAGCCGGAGGTGCCCGGGGTCAGACCGTCGGTCACCCGGTCGTGCTCCGGGGGCACCCGGACCAGCCGACTGGGCACGCCCAGCACCTCCGAGAACCAGTCCGCCGCCTCCTTCCCCTGGTCGATGCCCAGGAACGGTGCGCCGAACAGCCGCACCTCGCGGCGCGGACCCTCGGTGTCCACCGCGACCGTCAGCGGCTCCACCCCCGCGGCGGCCAGCGCCAGCACCTGGCCGCCCTCCAGCACCACCGGGCGGACGGCGGCCAGCAGCGGGTCCCGGCGCTGGGAACGGAACACGCCGAGCTCGTCCACCACCATGAACTCCCGGTCATGGGCCAGCCCCGCCGGCGTCAGCTCCGCCCGCGCCGCCGACACCCCGCCGCACCCCTTCACCGGGTAGTACCGCAGCTCCGTCACCGTGGCCATGAATTCCCCCGCCCCCGTCGATCTTTCCGGACCCGATCGATCCGTAGGGTAGTTGAGCGGTCCACTCGCCCCGCGCGGGACCCCGCTCGACCACCGCGACCGGGCCGGTCAGGTCGTCGGCGGTCCACCCGCCCCGCGCTTGCTAGGGTCGGACGCATGGCACCGAGCAGCGCGAACCCTCCGGGACGGCTCCGGCGAGACGCGCAGCGCAACCGGGACCTGCTGCTCGCCGCCGCCCGCGACATGTTCTCCCGGAACGGCCTGGACGTGCCGCTGGACCAGATCGCCAAGGAGGCCGGCGTCGGCAACGCCACCCTCTACCGGCACTTCCCGACCCGCGAGGCACTCATCGGCGAAGTGTTCGCGGACGCCGGAGCCGGCCTGGCCGCCGCGGGAGAAGAGGCCCTCGCCACCGACGACGCCTGGACCGGCCTCGAACGGTACTTCGGCCGGATCTTCGAACTCGTCGCCGCCGACCGGGGCGTCAACGACCTGGTCACCCAGGCCATCCCGGCCATCCCCGGCATGCTGGAGATCAGCCGGCAGCACGCCACCACCGTCGGCACCCTCATCGCCCGCGCCCAGGACCAGGGCACCATGCGGCGCGACGTGGTCACCATGGACCTGCTGTTCCTCCTCGGCCCGCTCTGCCGCGCCCTGCCCGCCGCCACCGAAATCCGCCCCGACCTCTGGCGCCGCTACCTCGCCCTCCTCCTGGACGGCTTCCGCGCCCGGGCCGCCCACCCGCTGCCGGTCCCGCCGATCGGCGAGGAACACCTCGACCGGATGTTCGCGGACCTCTGGGAAGCGGAGACACCGGCGACCCCCGAGGGCTGAGCAGGGCTGCGAAGGGCCGAGCAGAGAAAGGCTGAGCAGGGCTGAGAGCGGCGGCCTCCCGGCATCAGGGACGCGTACGGAACACCCGGCCCCGCGTCAGAGCCCCGTCAACGAGCGGTGGCCGCCCGGCCGTGGGGCGCTTTGCTGGGCCCGACGGTCCGCGGTTCGGCGGTCTGAGGTTCGGCGGGCCGCGACAGCGGCGACAGCAGCGGGAGGGGCGGAGCATGGCGGGCAGCGGTGCGGACGGGAGCCGGATCGTGGTCGGCATCAGCGGCTCGCTGGGCAGCCTCGCCGCCCTCCACCACGCCGTCGCCGAGGCCCGCAGGACCGACACCGAGGTGCTCGCCGTACTCTGCTGGACCCCGCCCGGCGACGAACTCGGCTACCGCCGCACACCCTGCCCGCCGGTGGTCACCGCCGGCCGCGACGCCGCCGTGGCCCGGCTGCGCCAGGCCCTCGACGAGGCCTTCGCCGGCCGGTACGCGGGCGTGCGGCTGAGCTGCCAGGCCGTCCGTGGCGACACCGGCCACTCCCTGGTGCGCTGCGCCGACCGCCCCGGCGACCTGCTCGTCCTCGGCGCCGGCCGCGAACGCGGCCGCCTCGCCCGGCTGGTCCACCCCTCGGTCACCGCCTACTGCGTCCGGCACGCGAGCTGCCCCGTGCTGGCCGTCCCGCGCCCGCCGCTGCAACGCGACCTCGACGCCCTCGAACGCGGCCACGGCCTGCGGGCGCCGGCGGCACGGAACTGACCGGCCGCGCCCGGACCGGCCCCGCCCGGACCGGCCCCGCCCGGACCGGCGGCGTCGCTAGGCCAGTCCCGCCGCCTCGGCGAGGACGGCGGCCGTGCGGCGCCCGGCCGCCACGGTGCCGGCGTCGGTCGCGGGCACGCAGCGTCGGGCCTCGGGGCTGTAGCGGGTCATCACCACGCCCGCGTGGTCGGTGGGGAGTTCGAGTACGGCGGCGGCCGGTACGGCGTCGCCCAGCTCGCGGGTGTGCTCGACGTCCACGATGTCGTCGGCCGTGCCGTGCACCAGCCAGAGCGGGACGGGGGAGGGACTCGCCGCCAGGTGGTCGAGCGGGGCGTCGCCGGTGGTGACGGCCGGGTCGGCGTAGCGCGAGGCGATGCCGACGGCGGCGGTGGGCCGGAGTTCGGCGGGCGTGCTCGGGTGGGTGGCCACCGCGACGGCCTCCCGGCCGCCCCAGGACCAGCCGGCCAGTACGAAACGGGCCGGGTCCCCGCCGAACCCGGAGGCGATGCGGCGTGCCGTGGCGAGGGAGGCGAACAGCTCGGCGGCGCCGCCGTCCGCCCCCTGCGGGTCGAAGTCCGGGACGAGCACCAGCAGTCCCAGCCCGGCGGCCTCCTGGGCCAACGGCCGCAGCACATCCCGCTCGTCCGCCCCGCTGCCGTGCCACAACAGGACGACCGGAGCCGGCCCACCGGCAGCGCCGACCGGCCGGTGGACGTCCAGAAAACGACCGTCGGTATACGGAACGACCTCGGGTTCAGGGCGGGTCATACGGGGTTCGCCTCCGATTCGGTGACTGATCACTGAACTGGTACTGTACTTCTTGTCGCGAGGGAGATGATTCCTCGTCAGGCGTCAGCGGTGCTACCAGAGCACGTCCTACTTTCAGTAGGAAGAGTCCGTGCGATCCGGGCCTGGCGCTCTACTGTCGGACAGGGTCCGGTGCCTTTCACAGGTGCCGGGCCCTG
Source organism: Kitasatospora xanthocidica (assembly GCF_014656195.1). Taxonomy (GTDB): domain Bacteria; phylum Actinomycetota; class Actinomycetes; order Streptomycetales; family Streptomycetaceae; genus Kitasatospora; species Kitasatospora xanthocidica. The sequence goes on from NZ_BNBY01000009.1 coordinate 70,117, forward strand.
TTCGCGTTCGTCAGGCGGGACAGTTCGTCCTCGGTGAGTGTCAATTCGCCGGCGGCGGCGGAATCGCGGATGGTCTCCGGGCGACTGGAGCCCGGGATCGGGATGGTCACCGGGGAGGTGGCCAGCAGCCAGGCGAGGGCGACGCGTTGCGGGCTGACTCCGCGTTCGGCGGCGACGGCGGCGAACGCTTCGCCGGCTCCGCCGAGTCCGGCGGAGTGGCCGATGCCGCCGAGGGGGCTCCAGGGGAGGAAGGCCAGGCCCAGTTCGGTGCACAGGTCGAGCACCGGCTGGTGTGTGCGGACGGCGGGGGAGTACTCGTTCTGGACCGAGACCAGGGCGTCGCCGAGGATCTCGCGGGCGAGCCGGACCTGGGCGACGTCGACGTTGGAGATGCCGGCCGCGCGGATCTTTCCCGCCTGGTGGAGGTCCCGGATCGCGCCGAGCGAGTCGGCGTACGGGATGTGCCGGTCCGGGTGGTGCAGCTGGTAGAGGCCGATCGCCTCGACGCCGAGGCGGCGCAGTGAGCCCTCGCAGGCGCGCTCGAGGTGGGCCGGGTCGCCGTTGACGGTCCAGGTGCCGTCGCCGGGGCGGCCGCGGCCGCCCTTGGTGGCGATCAGGACGCGGTCGGCGTCCGGGCCGTAGGCGGTGAGGGCCCGGGCGATCAGGTCCTCGTTGTGGCCGTACTCGTCGGCGTGCCAGTGGTAGGAGTCGGCGGTGTCGATCAGGGTGATGCCCGCGTCGAGGGCGGCGTGGACGGTGGCGACGGCGCGGGCCTCGTCCGGGCGGCCCTCGACGGAGAGCGGCATGGCGCCGAGGCCGATCGCGCTGGTCCGGACGGTGCCGAGGAGGCGGGTGGCGGGGTTGGTGGTCGGGCGGATGGCCGGGTCGGTGGTCATGCGGGGAGCTCCTGTCCACGGGTGGCGGCGAGCAGGCCGGGGAGCCAGTCACGGGTGTGCGAGAGGGGGTGGCCGAGCCGCTGGGCGCGGGAATTGTCCATGCCGTAGTAGCGGTCGAAGGAGAACGGCGAGGCCTCTTCGCCGGGGCCGGGTGCGGCCGTGCGGTAGGGGCGGCCGGCCGCGATGAGGTCGCAGAGGTCGGTGGCGGTCAGTTCGCCGTGCGAGGAGAGGTTGACCGGGCCGGTGAACTCCTCGGCGGCGGCCCAGGCCAGGAAGGCCGCGGCTTCGGCCTCGTGGGTGTAGGAGGAGGGCAGGTTCCCGGGGTGCACCAGGACGGGCGCGCCGGTCTCGATCCGCTCGGTGTAGTGGGCGAGCCGGCCGGTGAAGTCGCCGGCGCCCAGGACGTGTCCGAGCCGGACGGAGACGAACGGGAACGCCCCGCTGCGGGTCAGCACGGCCTCGGCCTGGCGCTTGCCCTCGCCGTACGAGGTGTCGAGGAACTCCCGGTCGGTCCAGGGGAGTTCCATCCTGACCGGCCATCCGGCCGGGTCGACGGCGGACTCGGCCAGGGGCCGGCCGACGGGGTGCGGTTCACCGGTGCCACCGGTCCCACCGGTGTCGTAGACCTCGATGGTGGAGGTCATCAGGTAGCGGCCGGTCCGCCCGGTGAAGGCGCGGACGGCGAGTTCGGCCTGGCGCGGGGTGTAGCAGACCTGGTCGATCACCGTGTCGAAGTCCCGGCCGGCGAGTGCGGCGGTCAGCGCCTTCTCGTCCGCCCGGTCGGCGACGAGTGCGGTGACGCCGGGGGGTGGCGGCGTCGAGCCCCGGTTGAGCACGCTGACCCGGACTCCGGAGTCGCGCAGTCGGCTGACCAACTGCCGTCCGAAGTACCGGTTTCCCCCGATGACGAGCACGTTTTCCATACCCACAAGTGTTATGGTGCGGCGCGGTTCGATGAAGGGGTGATCATGGGAGTTCAGGCGCTGCGACCGAAAGACCAACGGCAGTCGGGCGGTTCGGCCGACGATTCGTCGGTGGGTGCCCGGGGCGGTGCCGGCGGGGGTCTGGACGCGGTCGACCTGCGGCTGCTGGAGCTGCTCCAGTCGGAGGGCCGGATCACGCTCAGCGAGCTGGGCCGGCGGGTGAACCTCAGCCCGGCCGCGGTCGGGGAGCGGGTGCGCCGGCTGGAGGCGGGCGGCACGATCACCGGGTACGCGGCGCAGGTCGCGCCGGAGCGGCTGGGGTACGGCATCCGGGCCTTCGTCCGGGTCTCGCCGCACGCCCGGATGACGGTGAAGTACCTGCGCAGCCAGGACCTGCTGCACCGGCCGGAGGTGCTGGAGGTGCACCACGTGATCGGTGAGGACTGCTGGGTGTTCAAGGTCGCGGCGCGGGACACCGCGCACCTGGAGGAGCTGATCGAGGTGATCTCGCTGCTGGGACGGACGACGACCTCGGTGATCCTCTCCTCGCCGGTGGACCAGCGGGTGCTGCTGCCCTCGGACTGACGGGGCGCCCCGGCCGGACTGACGGGGGTTCGAAGACGGGCCCGGGGGCTCAGGACGGTTGCCGGTCCGAGCCCAGTTCGCGCGAGATCCGCAGCCCGGCCTGGGCCACGACCGGACCGAGGGCGCGCACCCGGGCGGCCGTCATCCGCGAGGTGAGTCCGGAGACGGAGAGCGCCGCCGTCACCTCGCCGGTGTGGTCGAAGATCGGCGCGGCGACGCAGCGCACCTCGGGCTCGTTCTCCCGGTCGTCGATGGAGTAGCCGCGGGCGCGGATCCGGGCGAGGTCGGCGCGCAGCCGGGTCTCGTCCGCGATGGTCCAGGCGGTCACCGGGCGCAGGCCGGCCGCGACGACCTCGGTGACGGCCTCGTCGGGGAGCCAGGCGAGGATGGCCTTCCCGGTGGCGGTGCAGTAGGCGGGGGCGCGGCTGCCGACCCGGGAGGCCATCCGGACGTTGGTCTCGTCCTCGACCTTGTCCAGGTAGACGATGCCGGGGGCCTGCCAGACGGTCAGGTGGACGGTCTCGCCGGCCTCGCGCTGGAGCCGGCGCAGGTGTTCGGCGGCGACGCTGCGCAGGTCGAGGGTGGTCAGGTAGGCCTGGCCGAGGCGCAGCGAGCCGTGGCCGAGCCGGAACCACCCGGTCTCGCGGTCGCGGTCGAGCAGGTGCTCGTCGAGCAGTGGTCCGGCGAGCCGCAGCACGGTGCTCTTGTTGAGGTCGAGGGCCTCGGCGAGTTGGGCGAGCGGGACGCCGCGCCCGTCGGCGTGGTCGCGGACGTAGCCGAGGACGGCGAGCGCGCGGCGCAGCGAGGAGGACTGGTTGCGTTCGGTCGCGGGCTTCTTGGGTGCCGTCTCCGTCATGGGTCGGGTCCGTTCCCTGGTGGTGTGTTCCCCGGTGGTGTTTCCCGGTGGTGCGTGCCGGTGCCGTGTTCCCCGGTGGTGTTCCGCGGGTGTTCCCCCGCGCGTCGGCGGCGGTTGTCAGAACGTACCCGTTCGAGGCCGTGGCACCGCGTCTTCGATACAACGTTGTGCATTGCAAAACTTTCGTCAACCCCCTCTTGTTGGCGCCGATCGCCCCCGCCTAACGTCCCTGCCATCGAGCAGGCGACGTCGCCCACCCGAGCGCTGCGGCCTGCCCCCACCCCACCACTTCACCCACCATCGGCCCCGGTCAGGGCCTGCTTCGACGCGCCCGCCCCCGGCGGCGCGCGTCCCGGCGGCAGCTGTCGGGAGGGGAGGTCTCCACCATGCGACCCATCGGACGGACCGCGGTGGCCGCGGTGCTCGCCGCCGGCTGCCTGGCCGCCACCGCCTGCGCCCCGGGCACCGCCTCGTCGGCGGGCGGCAGGGCCGGTGACGACCGGACCGGCACGCTGCAGGTCTGGCTGTACAACGAGGCGGGCAACGCGGCCAAGGAGGCCGTGATCGCCAAGGCCGTCAGCGAGTTCCACTCCTCCCACCAGGGCGTCACCGTCAACGTCAGCTACATCGACACCGACGCCTCGGCCCGCGCGGCCAAGATGAAGGGCGCCTTCAACGACCCCAACAGCGCCCCGGACCTGGTCGAGTTCGGCAACACCGACCTGCCCGGCTACGTCGCCGCCGGCGGCCTCGCCGAGATCGGCGCCGACCTGGACGCCTGGAAGGACAAGGGCGACCTCGACCCGGCGATCGCCAGGACCGCCGTGGTGGACGGCAGGACCTACGGCCTGCCCTGGTGGGTCGGCGTACGCGCGCTCTACTACCGCACCGACCTGTTCGCCGAGGCCGGGCTCACCCCGCCGACCTCGTACGCCGAACTGGTCACCGCCACCCGGAAGATCCACGCCGCGCACCCGGACACCTTCGGCATCGCGGTCGGCGGCAAGTACACCTTCGGCGCGCTGCCCTTCGTCTGGGACGCGGGCGGCGACATCGCGGCGAAGGACGGCGCGACGAAGGACGGTGCCGCCAAGGACGGTGCCGCCAAGGACGGTGCCGCGTTCAAGGCGGCCCTCGACTCGCCCGCCTCGCAGGCCGGGATCAGGCGCTACACCGACCTCTTCGGCGCCGACGGCTGTCCCGCCCAGCAGTGCGCGGACCTGACCGGCGGGAAGACCGTCGACCTGTTCGCCGCCGGGAAGTCGGCGATGGCGATCCTGCTCAACTCCAACCGCGGCAAGGTGGAGGCGGGCGCGGCCAAGGGCAGGTACGGCGTGGTGCCGCTGCCCGGCGAGAAGCCCGGCTCGGTCGCCCCGGCCTTCGCCGGCGGCAACAACCTGGGCGTCATGAAGGCGGCCAGGCACCGCACGCTGGCCGTCGAGTTCGCCGAGCTGCTGGCGAGCCCGGCGTACCAGGAGCAGATGTACGACGCGATGGGCAACCTGCCGACGCTCAGGTCCGTCAGCGGCAAGGTCGCGGCGAAGGACCCGTTCCTGAAGCCGTTCACCGACACCATCGCGGCCGGCACCAGGTTCGTCCCGCTCCACCAGGCCTGGGCGCAGATCGACGCCCAAGCGGTGATCCCGACGATGCTGCAGCAGGTCGTCACCGGCAAGGCGGACGTGGCCAAGGCCTCCGGCGACGCCGCGGCGCAGATCGACGCGGCCTTCGCCGGGCACTGACGACGGCTGGCGGTCGGGCGTGCCCCGCACCGTCGTGTGTCCGACGCTCACGCGCCTGACGGTCCCGCGCCTGACGGCCACCCACCTGACGGCCCCGCGCCTGACGCTCCCAGTCCCGGTTCGTCACAGAGAGCAGGTCCCGCACGTGTCCGCATCCACCACGGCACCCCCGGGCGGCCGGCGCCGTCGGCCCCCGTTGCTGCTGCTCCTGCCGGCCGCACTCGTCCTGATCCCGCTGGTCGCCTACCCGATCTACCAGCTCGGCCTGCTGTCCGTCCTGGACTTCGGGCAGGCCCAGGCGTCCGGCGGCGTGCCGACCTCCTTCGTCGGGTTCGGCAACTACGCCACGATCCTGGCGGACGAGCAGTTCTGGACGGTGCTGCTGCAGACCGTCGGCTTCGCCGCGTTCTGCGTGGTCGCCACCCTGGCCGTCGGCGCCACCCTCGCGGTGCTGCTCACCAAGGTCGGCCGATGGCCGCGGCTGCTGCTGACCACCGCGGCCGTCGCGGCCTGGGCGGCGCCGGCGATGACCGGTTCGACGGTGTGGAGCTTCCTGTTCGACACCAACCTCGGCCTGGTCAACCACACCCTGGAGCGGATCGGGCTCTCCGGCTTCCACGAGTTCAACTGGTTCTACGACAAGTGGACGGCGTTCCTGATCGTCGGCGCCGTGGTGGTGTGGCACTCCTTCCCGTTCGTGATGGTCACCCTGTACGCGGGCATCCGCGCCATCCCGGAGGAGGTCATGGAGGCGGCCGCGCTGGACGGCGCCGGCACCTGGACCACCTTCCGCCGGATCACCGCGCCGATGCTGCGGCCGATCCTGACCATCGTGGTGATCCAGTCGGTGATCTGGGACTTCAAGGTCTTCACCCAGATCTACGTGATGACCGAGGGCGGCGGCATCGCCGGCCAGAACCTGGTGCTCAACGTGTACGCGTACCAGAAGGCCTTCGCCTCCTCGCAGTACGGGCTGGGCGCGGCGATCGGCGTGATCATGCTGCTGATCCTGGTGGTCCCGACGGTCCTGTACATCCGCGGCCTGCGACGGACGGGGAACGAGCTGTGAACATCCTCCGCAACAGCCGCAACAGCCGCAACAGCCGCAACAGCCGCAACAGCCGCAACAGCCGCGGCCGGTGGCGGCTCGCGGCCGACACCGGCGCGGTCGTGGTGGCGCTGGTCACCGCCTTCCCGGTTTTCTGGATGGTGCTCTCGGCCTTCAAGCCCAAGGGCGAGGTGCAGTCGCTGGACCCGAAGCCCTGGACGGCCCACCCCACGCTGGAGAGCTTCCGCCAGGTGCTGAGCGTGGACGGCTTCGGCCGGTACTTCCTGAACAGCCTGGTGGTCGCGCTGTCGGTGGTGGTGCTCTCGGCGGTCGTGGTGTTCCTGGCCGCGGTGGCGGTGACCAGGTTCAGGTTCCGGTTCCGCACCACGATCATGGTGATGTTCCTGATCGCCCAGATGATCCCGGTCGAGGCGCTGACCATCCCGCTGTTCTTCATGTTCCGCGACGCCGGGCGGTTCGTCCCGGGCGTCGGGCTGAACACCCTGGCCTCGCTGGTCCTGGTGCAGTTGGCGTTCTCGCTGCCGTTCGGGATCTGGATGATGCGCGGCTTCGTCGCCGCCGTCCCGGTGTCGATCGAGGAGGCCGCGCAGATCGACGGCGCGAGCCGGACCCGCATCCTGTGGCGGATCCTGCTGCCGCTGGTGGCCCCCGGCCTCGCCGCGACCAGCGTGTTCTCCTTCATCGCGGCGTGGAACGACTTCGTCTTCGCCAAGACCTTCATCATCAGCGCCACCGACAACCAGACGCTGCCCTCGGCGCTGCTGGTCTTCTTCAAACCGGACGAGAACGACTGGGGCGGCATCATGGCGGCGTCCACGCTGATGACGGTGCCGGTGCTGATCTTCTTCGTCGCGGTGCAGCGCAAGCTGGTGTCCGGACTGGCGGGCGCGGTGAAGGACTGACGCGGTGAAGGCCCGGCGCGGTGGAAGACCGAGGCGGTGACGGACTGACCGGAGGACCGGTACCCGGTCGGCTCAGGCCGCCCGCGCGGACTCCCGGGACGGGACGGCGACCAGGACGAACACCGCCCCGGCGTCGTCCCGGACCAGTGCGGCGCGGCCGAACGGCGTCGGCCCGGGCCCGGTGAGGACGGTGCCGCCGAGGGCGCGCAGCAGGTCGGCGGCGCGGTCGGTGTCGGCGGTGCCGAAGTGGGCCAGCCAGCGCGCTTCGTCACCGGCACCGGACGGGCCGAGGCTGCAGGCCGGGAGGCCGCCGGCCCGGGCGAGGGAGTGGCCGGCCCGTGGCCGGTCGTAGGTGTAGCCGAAGACGCGGCGGTAGAAGGCGCGGGCGGCGTCGGGCTCGGGGGAGAGGTGCTCGTTCCAGGTGAGCGCACCGGGCTCGTCCACCAGGCCGGCCCCGTCGATGGCGCCCGCCTGCCAGAGGCCGAAGGGCGCGCCGAGCGGGTCCACGGCGAGCGCGGCCCGCCCCTGGTCGGGGACCTCGTACGGTTCGCGGGTGATCCGGCCGTCCGCGGCGCGGATCAGCGTGGCGGTGCGGCGGAGGTCGGCGCAGGCGAGGTGGGTGGTCCAGCCGACGGGCAGCGCGGGGTCCGGGGGTGGTCCGACGGCCGCGACCTGGGCGCCGTACCGGGTGGCGACCGCCTCGGCGGGGCCGGTCGGGACGAACTCCCAGTCGAACAGGGCGCCGTAGAAGCGCTGCGCCCCGGGGCCGTCCGGGGTCGTGAGCACGACCCAGCAGGGGACGCCCTCGTGGTACCTGCCCGGCTTCGGCATGCCGCCGCCCTCCTGCTGCCACTGGCCACAGCCACCGGCCCCCACCCGCCAGCCTCCGCGCCGGGCGGGGGCGCGGCAACCGGGGGCGGGGCAGCGAGTGGCGCGGCGGCCGAGCCGGTCCGGGGCTCAGGCCACGCCGTGCGGCCGGAACTGGATGCTGATCCGCGGCCCCACCGGGCGGGCGGTCTTGGGGATCGCGTGCTCCCAGGTGCGCTGGCAGGAGCCGCCCATCACCACCAGGTCGCCGTGCCCGAGCGGCCGCCGGACGACCGTCCCGCCGCCGAACCGCGGCCGCAGCGCGAGGGTGCGGGGCTCGCCGACGGAGAGGATCGCCACCATGGTGTCCTCGCGGGCGCCGCGCCCGATCCGGTCGCCGTGCCAGGCGACGCTGTCCCGGCCGTCCCGGTAGTAGCAGAGCCCGAGGGTGCGGAACGGTTCGCCCAGCTCGTCCGCGTAGTGCCGGCTCAGTGCCGTGCGGGCCTGCCCGAGCACCGGGTGCGGCGGTTCGGTGTCCGCCGGGTAGGAGGCCAGCAGGCGGGGGACGTCGACCGTCCGCTCGTACATCTCGCGGCGCTCGGCCCGCCAGGGCACGGTCGTGGCCAGCTGTTCGAACAGCTCGTCGGCGCCGTGCAGCCACCCGGGCAGGACGTCCAGCCAGGCGCCGTCACCGAGCTCCTGCCGGCGCAGGCCGACGAGCGGGCCGAGGCGGACGCCGTCCTGCTCCGCGTCGTCGAACAGCGAGGGCTGGAGGTGGAGGGTGCCGTGCATGGGGCCAGCGTACGCCCTCATTCGAACACCTGCTCGAAAATCTCGTCGCGATCGGCAGCGTACGGCCGGGGTACGGCCGGGGTACGGCCGGGGTGCGGCCGGGGCAACCGCCGGGGCTCCCGAAGACCCCAGACTTCTGGGGTACCGGCCGGGCCCGGCGGGTCGAAGACTGCGGGTATGGACACCATCGAACGGAACAAGAGCACGGTCACCGCGTTCATCGACGCGCTCTTCAGCAAGGGTGACCTGGGGGCCGTCGACGAATACCTCGCCGAGGACTTCGTCAACCACGACCCGCCGTTGGGCGGCGGCGCCGACCGTGAGGGGATGCGCCGGGCCGGAGCGCTGTTCCAGGCCGCGTGCCCCGACTGGCACAGCGACCAGGACCTGGTCATCGGGGAGGGTGACCTGGTGGTCGAGCACTTCACCGCGAGCGGCACGCACCGGGGCGAGCTGTTCGGTGTGGCTCCCAGCGGCCGACCGCTCAGTCTGCCCGGGATCAACATCTTCCGGGTCCGCGACGGGCGGATCGTCGAGCGGTGGGGCCGCCTCGACGAGCTCGGACTGCTGAGGCAGCTGGGCCTGGCGCAGGAGTAACGTCGGTCCCATGGCGGCATCACTGGTGGAACGCCGGACGGCCGGGCTCGTCGAACGCTGCTACGCCGGGTCGGACCCGGTCCGCTTCCGGGCGGACGTGGTGCCGCGCCTGCGGCGACTGGTCTCGGCCGAGGCGGTGTTCTTCGCCACCGTGGACCCCGCCTCCCTGCTGTTCACCTCCGCCGTCGCGGAGGACCCGCTGGCAGCCGAGACCGCCCGCTTCCTCGAGAACGAGTTCGGCCGGGCCGACGCCAACAAGTTCTCCGAGCTGGCGGGGGCCGCCGACCCGGTGGCCACGCTCGGCCGGGCGACCCGGGGCGACCTCACGGCCAGCCCCCGCTACCGGGAGATCATGGCGCCGCTCGGTCTCGGTGACGAGCTCCGGGTGGCCCTGCGGTACGGCGGGTGCTGCTGGGGCGTGCTGTGCCTGCACCGGGAACGGGCGGACACCGGTTTCGACGACGGGGACCTCACGGTGCTGCGGGCCGTCGCGCCGCACCTGGCCGAGGGGATCCGGCGCTCGGTCGCCCTCGGTCCGGCCGCCCTCGGTCCGGCCGGCGCGGGGCCGGCGCCGCCCCGGCCGGAGGTCCCCGGAGTCCTGCTGCTCGGCGTCGGACCGGCGCTGCTCTCCGCCAGCGGGGAGGCCCGCGAGTGGCTCGCCCGACTCGACCCGGCGGACTTCCCGCCCGGCGCCCAACTCCCCTTCGCCGTCAGCGCAGTGGCCGCGAGGCTGGCACGGCTCGACCACGAGCCGCCCGACCGGGTGCCGCCGCCGTCGGTCCGGGTGCGTGACCGCTTCGGCGAGTGGTGGAGCGTCCACGCCACCCGGCTCACCGGCCCGCCCCGGCCGCAGACCGCGGTGGTCGTCGAGCCCGCGCCGCCGCAACAGCGGTACTCCCTCCTGCTCAGCGCGTACGGGCTGAGCCCGGCGCAGACCCGGGTCGCCACCCTCGTCCTGCGCGGCCGTTCGACCCGCGAGATCACGGACGAACTGTGCATCTCGACGAACACCGTGCAGGAGCACCTCACCGCCGTCTTCGACCGGCTCGGCGTCCGCAGCCGCCGGGAGCTGGTCGCGCTCGCCTTGGCAGGGGGCGGCCCGGCCTGACCGGGTGGGCGTCGCGGGCGGGGGCCTGAAGGCAGGCCCTAGCCTGCCGGTATGGCGATCAACGGCTTCGGGATGACCGAGTTCCAGCTGGTGCTGCTGCGCCGGATGGCCGACTACCAGCCCGGGCTGGTGGAGGAGGCGGTGCGGCGGCTCGGGGCGACCAGGGGCTCGATGCGGGAGGCGAACAAGCGGTGGCAGGCGATGGTCAGGGCGCCCCGGTTCCCGCGCGGGGCGGCCCGGTTCACCGCCGTGCTCGGGCCGGCCGGGGCGAGTGTGCCGCGGCGGATCGGGGACCTCGCGTGCACCGCGCGCCAGTGGGAGCTGCCGCTCTGGCCCGAGCTGAGGTTCGAGGTCCTGCTGGGCCCGGCGGAGATCGGCTCGCCGGTGCTGAACGAGTGGCTGGTGCGGGCGGCCGGGGTGCCGCTGCCCGCGCTGCGCACGCTCGCCGATCTGCGGCCGTGGAGCTGTGTGGTGGGGGATGTGGGTGCGGCGTTCCCGGCCGCGGTGCCGCGCGAGGGGAGTGCGCCGACCCGGTTCCAGCTGGACTTCGGGGCGCCGGACGGCGCCGGGCGGGTGGGCCGGTGGACGGCGGACTTCACCTGGGGGCTGCTCCAGGAGGTTCGGCCGGTGGACGGTACGCCTGGCCACGGCGCGGGAGGGGTCGAGTGATGCAAGGAGATATTCAGTTAATGCCTTCGATTTGCAGGCAATAAAGGAAGCATGGCAGCATAATCGCAGTCACCTTGAAAGCCTGACATCGGAAAGCGAAGGATCATGTCGGACGGCGCTCGCGTCATCGTCGGAGTAACCGGTTCACTGCACAGCCTGACCGCCCTGCACCGGGCTGCCGAGGAGGCCCGGATCCGGCAGGCCGTCCTGGTCCCGGTGCTGGCCTGGACGCCGGTCGGCGGCGAGCGCAACTACCGGGCCCGGCCGTGCCCGCCGCTGCTCCGTGCCTGGCAGGACCTCGCCGACGCGCGGATGGAGCGCGCCCTGGAGCAGGCCTTCGGCGGGCTCCCGATCGGCGTGCCGGTGCGGCCGCTGGTCGTGCGCGGCGAGGCCGGGCCGGTGCTGACCGAGCTGGCCGACCGCCCGGGCGACCTGCTGGTGATCAGCACCGGCGAGCAGGGCGGCCTGCGCGCCCGGCTGCGCCGGCTGACGCGCCGCTCGGTCACCCGCCACTGCCTCGACCACGCCCGCGCCGGGGTGCTCGTCGTCCCGCCGTCCACGCTGCACGAGGACCTGCGCGCGCTGCACCGCGGCATCGACCTGCGGGAACTGGTCGCCGCCTGACCCTGCGACCCTCCCCTTCTGTCTGACTGGCAGTCAGGAGTTGTGAACAGTCCGGCCGTTGACCACCGTACGGCTGGGGAGGAGGTCGCGCAGCGCGTCCACCGGGCAGTCCAGCGGGTCGAGCGGCCACACCGTGAGGTCGGCGAACGCCCCCGGCCGCAGGCTGCCGCGGACGGTGTCCTCGCCGGTCAGCCGGGCCGCGTTGACGGTGTGCAGCGCGATCGCCTCGGCCCGGTCGATCCGGTGCTCGGGGCCGACCACCCCGGCCGTGGTGCCCCGGGTCGTCATGCCCCACACCGAGACCATCGCGCCGTACGGGCCGACCGGGAAGTCCGAGCCGCCGGTCAGCAGCGCGCCCTCGTCCAGCCACTCGCGCAGCGGGAACAGCGCGGCCGTGCGCTCCTCGCCCCAGGCCCGCTGCTGGGCGAGCGCACCGTCGTGCAGCAGCGGGTGCTGGACGGTCACCGGGATGCCGAGCGCCACCGCCCGGGCCCGCTGGTCCGGGCGGGCCAGGCCGCCGTGCTCCACCACCAGCGTGCCGGGCGCGAGGCCGGGGTGCCGCTTGAGCACCCGCTCGAAGACGTCCAGCAGGACGCGCAGACCGCGGTCGCCCCACGCGTGCACGCCGACCCGCCAGCCGCGCCGGACCACCCGGTCCACCGCTTCGAGCAGCTCGTCCGGCTCCCAGAGCAGTCGGCCGTGGTAGCACGGCTGCCCCTGGTACGGCTCCTCCAGCGCGCCCGCCTCGAAGCCGCCGTCGATGCCGAACTTGACGCCCCACAGCCGCAGTCGGTCGTCGTCGCGGCCGTCCGCGCGCCAGGCGTCCATCCGGTCCAGCAGGGCGTCCACCTGCTCGGGCGTGCGGGCCGCGAAGCCGGACACCAGCGCCCGGACCCGGACGGCGAGCGCGCCCTCGGCCCGGGCCGCGTCCAGCACGTCGAGGTCCTCGACCGGGACCAGACAGTCGCGGACGGTGCCGATCCCGGTGGCGGCGTAGTCGGCGGAGGCTGCGCGCAGCCCGTCGATCCGCTCGGCGAGGGTGGGGCTCGGCAGCACCCGCTCGACCGGCTCGACCGCCCGGTTGATCAGCCGCCCGGTGAGCCGCCCCCGCTCGTCGCGCTCGATCACGCCCCCGGGCGGGGCCTCGCTGGCGTCGGTGATCCCGGCCAGCCGCAGCGCGGCCGAGTTGAGCACCATGTTGTACGCGCCGCGGCGCACCAGTACGGGGTGGTCGGTGGTGGCGGCGTCCAGCTCCTCGGTGGTGGGCATCCGCTGCTCCGCCAGCAGCACCTCCTGCCAGTTGATCGTGGTCCGGATCCACTCCCCGGCCGGGGTCCGGGCGGCGCGCTCGCGGATCAGCGCGAGGAACCCGGCGAGGTCGCGGGCCCGGTGGACGGGCACCCCGTGCACGCTGTGGGCGGCCAGGACCAGGTGGGTGTGGGTGTCGTCGAAGGCGGGCAGCACGGTCGAGCCGGGGGCGTCCACGACCTCGGTGTCCGGGCCGATCAGGGCGTCCAGGCCGTCGGGCGCGGGGGAGAGCGCGGTGACCCGGCCGTCGGTGACGGCGATCGCGCGCCGCGGCGGCTCGCCGGGCACCAGCATGTGCACGGCGGCGGCGCGGATCAGCAGGTCGGCGGGGGGCTGGCCGGCGGGGGGCTGGGGGGTCATGACGGCTCCTGGGGGTGCTCCTGGGGGCGGGACAGACCGGTGACCTTCTCGACGTACCGCAGACTGGGCTCGGCGAGCAGTCCGTGCAACTCGGTGAAGACCGCGCGGGCCGGGACGGCGTTCCAGTCGGCGGGCAGCAGCTGCGCGGGCAGCCCCGGGTCCAGGTAGGGCAGGCGGCGCCACTGGGTGAGCATCGGGACGTAGGCGCGGAACGCCTCGGCGGGGTCGGGCCGGGGCGGTCGTCGCTCACCGGGTTCCCGGCGCTCACCGGTCGCCCTGGGCTCACCGGTCGCCCCGGGCTCACCGGTCGCCCTGGGCTCGCCGGGCTCCCTGAGCTGGTCGGCCACCGGGCGCCAGGCGTCGGTGAAGGCCGCGTACTGCGCCTCGATCGCCGGGAGGTCCCACCAACCCGCCACCGCCGTACGGAGGTCGGCGAAGCCCGCGTACTCGGCGGAGAGGAAGAGGTGCACGTAGGCGCTCAGCCCGAGGCGCTCCAGCAGCCGGCGGGCGTCCGGCAGCAGCCGGGCGGGGGCCAGCCAGACGCCGGGCGCGGCGTTGCCGAAGCCGAGCCAGCTCAGCCGGGACCGCAGCTGGTGGCGGTGGGCGCGCTCGGACTCGGGGACCGAGAAGACCGCCACCGCCCAGCCGTCGGCGAGCCCGGCGGGCTCCAGGCTGTGGAAGATCCGCCGGTCGCCCTCCTCGAACACCGGCTCCATCGCCGGGGCGAGCCGGTAGCCGGTCCCCGCCCGGCGCTCCTGGAGGAGGGTGCCGGCCTTCTTCAGCCGGGACGTCGCCGAGCGGACCGCCGGGCCGTCGACGTCCAGTTCGGCCATCAGCGCGATCAGGTCGGCGATCGATATCCAGCCGCCGAGGCGGCGGACGAACTCCCCGTAGACGGTGTGGATCAGCGAACTCGGCCGGGGCGTGCTCTCCGACATGCGTGGGCGCTCCTCCCCGGCGAATGGTGGTGCCCCGGCGGTCCGGTGGCGGGGTGCCCCCGTGAACCGGCGCGTGACCGGGCGACTGAACCGGCGCGTGAACCGGTGCCCCGGTGACCGCTGGTGATCATAGCCTCGGTCCCGGAGGTTCAGGCCTCCGCGTAGGCGCCGGAGAGCAGGTGCCCGGCCCCGGGCGCGACGGCGGGCAGGCCGAGCGCGCGCAGCAGCTGGTGGGTGGTGCAGATCGCGGCCGAGACCACCGGTTTGCCCAGCTGCTGCTCGGCCTCCTCGACGGCGGACAGCGAGGGCATCTGCACGCACGCGGAGAGCACCACCGCGTCCGCGTCGGCGTGGGCGAGGCCGCGGGCGATCGCGGGCAGCCGGGCCGGGTCGTGGGCGGCCACGTCGAGGTTGTCGGCGATCTCCAGGGCGGCGTGGTCGAGCACCTCGATGCCCTCCTCGGCGAGGTAGTCGACGACCGTCCGGGCCAGGGGCCGCAGGTACGGGGTGACCATCGCGACCTTCTTGGCGCCGAGCGTCCGCAGCCCGGCGACCAGGGCCCCGGCGCTGGTGACCACGGGCGCCGGCGCGCCGTTCTCCACGGTGCGCCGGTGCAGCCGCCGTTCGGCCTCGCGGTGGTAGCCGGGGCCGGTGGCCATCACGGCGACCAGGCAGGCGTAGCCGATCACGTCCACCCGGGCGTCCGAGAGTTCGGCGGCGCAGCGGTCGGACTCGCCGTCCATGGCCCGCAGTTGCTCGGGGGTGACCCTGGTCATCCGCATCCGGCTGGAGTGGAAGGTGAACCGCTCGGGGGCGACCGCCTCACGGGCCCGCAGCAGGGCGGGCACCTCGGTCTCCATGGTGACGTTGGAGCTCGGGACGATCTGGCCGATCCGGTACGGCGGCATCAGCGGGTGCTCCCTTCAGCGGGCGTCGATCACGGGGTTGGCGAGCGTGCCGATCCGTTCGATGGTGGCCTCGACCAGGTCGCCGGGCTGCAGGAACTGGGGCGGGACCATGCCGGCGCCGACGCCCGAGGGGGAGCCGGTGGAGATCACGTCGCCCGGTTCCAGGGTGACGCCGGAGGAGATGTCGGCGATCAGCCGGGCGACGCCGAACAGCATGTGGCGGGTGTTGGAGTCCTGCCGCGGTTCGCCGTTGACCCGCAGCGAGAGGTCGAGCCGCTGCGGGTCGGGGATCTCGTCGGCGGTCACCACGACCGGGCCGAAGGGCGCGTAGCTGTCCTGCCCCTTGGAGAAGAACCACTGCCCGGAGCGGCGCTGGTCGCGGGCGCTGACGTCGTTGACGATGCTGTAGCCGAACACGTGCCGCAGGGCGTCCCGTTCGTCGACCTGGAAGGCGGGTTCGCCGATCACCACGGCGAGTTCGCACTCCCAGTCGAGCTGCTTGGTGAGGTTCGCGTTGTGCCGGATGGGCTGGCCCGGGCCGGTGACGGCGGTGGACGGCTTGCCGAACAGCACCGGGCGGTCCGGCAGTTCGCGCTCGGTGTCCAGGGTGCGGTGCGACTCGGCCACGTGCTCCACGTAGTTGAGACCGACGCCGACGATCTTGCCGGGACGCAGCGGCGCGCGCAGCGTCACCTCGGCGAGCGGCCGGGTGGCCGGCGCCCCGGCGGTCAGTTCGCGTGCCGTGGCCAGGGCGGGCGCCCCGGCGCTGATCAATCCGAGGAGGTCGCCCGGCAGTTCGGCCCCTGCGGCGGTGGCGAGGGCGGTGAGGTCGGCGACCCGGTCCCCGGCGAGCAGCGCGCCGAGGCGCGGGGTGTCGTCGCCGTCGGCGCAGTAGGTCAAGAGGTGCATGGCGGTGGGTCTCCTGGTCGGGCGGTTCGGCGGGCAGGCGGGTAGGCGGTCGAGGGGTTGGGCGGTCAGCCGGTGGTGGTGGGCTGGTGCCCGTCGTGGTCCTGGTAGGCCTCCTCGCGGTACAGGCCGAGCGAGTGCGTCACCGGGAAGTCGTTGAAGGAGAACAGGCAGGCGTCCTCGCCCTGGTCGAGGTTCGCGTGCTCGTGCCAGGCCCAGGACGGGACGACGAAGATGTCCCCCTGCTGCCACTCGAAGCGCTGCCCGGCGATCACCGAGACGCCCCGCCCTTTGGCCGCCGTGTAGACCACCGAGCCGGTGTGCCGGTGGGCGCGGGTGGCCTGGCCCGGGCGCAGCAGTTGCAGGTGGGCGGCCATGGTCGGCATCACCGAGCCGCCGGTGACCGGGTTGGTGTACTCCATGATGACGCCGTCGTACGGTGATCCCTCGGTGGCGCGGGCCAGTCGGCACAGCGCGTGGTAGCTGGGCTCCCAGGGCCAGCCGAACAGCGGCGAGTACGGCCGGCTCCACTTCTCGGAGCCGTACGGCAGCAGGTTGCCGCCGTAGCTGAGCAGCGAGGAGTTCACCACCGGGCCGGGGCGCTGGTACAGCTCCGGGTGGACCTCGTAGAAGTTGGCGTCAAGCGTGTTGACCAGCGGGATGTCCAGGCCGTCCTGCCAGATCACCGGGGCGTCGTCGGACTCGTTCCCGTGTTCGTGCCAGGTGTTGTTGGGGGTGATCGCGAAGTCGCGCGGGCCGACCTTGAGCCGCTGGCCGTCCACGACGGTCCAGGCGCCGTTGCCCTCGTGGACGAAGCGCAGCGCGGAGGCCTGGTGGCGGTGCGCGGTCATCGCCTCGCCGGGGCCCATGATCTGCAGACCGGTGTACAACAGGCCGACCGCTGCGCTCAGTTCGCGGCGGCCGGGGTTCACCAGCATCACCACCCGGCGGCCGGCGTCATCGGCCTTCACCAGGGGCAGCGCCTTGCGCACCAGCGGGCGCAGCTCCGTGTAGCGCCAGAGCACCGGCACGGACTTGGGCCGCGGGTACCAGGGCTCGATCTCGTTCGCCACGGTCCACAGCGCACCGGCCTCGTGCTTGGCCAACTCCTCGTAGTAGGCGAGCAGTTCGGGGCTGTCGGGGACGCGGGCCCGGCCGATCCGGTCGTCGTCGTGACTGCTGTCGGTCATGACTCCTCCTCCTCTTCCTCGGGGAACACCAGGGGCCGCAGCGGGCGGTCGTTCACGTGCAGCCGGAAGACGTCGAAGCGGTTGTAGTGGCCGACGATGTCGTGCATCTGCTTGGGCTGGATGCAGCGGCCGAGGTCGATCTCGGCGTAGACGATGCCCTCCTCGTCCACCAGTGGCTCGGTGACGGCGCGGCCGTCGGGGCCGAAGATCCCGGAGAGGGCGTTGCGGGGGCGGGAGAGCTGCTTGCGGATCTGCGGGTCGTCGCCGGCGATCTCGTCCACGATCTCGGGCGAGATGGTGGAGCAGGAGACGACGGTGAACAGCTTGCCCTCGAAGCAGTGGGCGGCGGCGCGCAGGGCGATGGCCTCGGCCATGTCGTAGTCCTCCGGGGCCACCGGCAGGGCGATGTAGGCGGCGGCGTGGACGAGTTCGCCCTGGGCCAGCAGGGTGAAGCGGGCCAGCGTGTTGGTGTTCTCGCCGCAGGCGAGCGCGCCGAGCGGCCCGACCTTGGTGCGGTGCACCTTGAGGGTGCTGCCGTCGCCCTGGGTCCAGGTCAGCTTCTCGGCCCAGGTCGGCACCAACTTGCGGTGGACGCTCAGCAGTTCGCCGTCCGAGTCGATGATCAGCAGGGTGTTGTGGAGCACCCCGAGGCTGTGCCGGCCGCGCTCGTTGACGCCGATCACCAGCACCACGCCGGCCTGCCGGGCGGCGGCGCGCAGGGTGTCGACGTACGGACCGGGCACGTCCACGGCGGCCCGGTAGAGGCGCTCGTACCAGGGCGAGCCCTGCAGCGGGGTCATCGTCCAGTTCCAGTACGGGTAGCCGGGCACGAAGACCTCGGGGAAGACCACCAGTTCGGCGCCGTGCCCGGCCGCCTCCTGGATCAGCGCGACGGCCTTGTCGACGGTGGCGGCCGGGTCCAGGTAGACGGGGGCGGCCTGGACGGCGGCGGCGGTGAAGCGGCGCAGGTGGGGCATGTGCTCAGCACTCCTCGGTGCTCGTCACTGCTCGGTTCTCGTCTCTCCTCGGTCCGCGTCGGTCCTCGGTCCTCGTCACTCCTCGGGCGGGGTCGCCGACCAGCGGCGGTGGACGGGGGCGGGCGGCTCGCGCAGCAGGTGCAGCCGTGGGGCGACCCGGTCGGTGCCCGGGCCGGGCGGCTTGCGGCTGCCCGCCCGCCAGGGTTCGGGCCAGTGGATGCCCGGCCCGGTGTAGCCCCGCTCGGCGGCCGCGTGCAGGGTCCAGAGCGGGTCGTACAGCTGGGCCCGGCCGACCGCGACCAGGTCGGCCCGCCCGGCCAGCAGCACGGAGTCGGCGTCGTCGGCCCCGGAGATCGCGCCGACCGCGACGGTCGGCAGTCCGGTGGCGGTGCGGACCAGCTCGGCGAAGGGCGTCTGGTAGCCGCGCCCGTACGGCGGCCGCTGGTGCGCCACCACCTCGCCGGTGGAGACGTCCACCGCGTCCGCCCCGGCCTCGCCGAGCGCCCGGCAGACCGCCACCGCCTCGGCCTCGGTGGTACCGCCGGGCGCCCAGTCGCAGGCCGAGATCCGCACCAGCAGCGGCTTGCCGGCCGGCCAGGCGGCACGCACCGCCGCCAGCACCTCCAGCGGCAGCCGCAGCCGGTGGGCGAGCGGGCCGCCGTACTGGTCGGTGCGGCGGTTGGTCAGCGGGGAGAGGAAGGAGGAGACGAGGTGCCCGTGGCCGAACTGCAGCTCCAGCACGTCGAAACCGGCCCGCGCCGCCCGCTCGGCGGCGGCCGCGAAGTCGGCGGTGACGGCGGCCAGCTGGATGTGGTTGGCCTCGTGCGGCACCGGACTGCCGGCGTCCCAGGGGATCGCCGAGGGGGCGAGCAGCGGCCAGCCCTCGGCGAGCGGGCGCCCGATGCCGTCCGGCCCGGGGACGGCGGTGGCGCCCCGGCGCCCGGCGTGGGTCAGCTGGATGCCGAGCGGGGTGTCGCTCACCGCTCGTACGGACCGGACGAGTTCGCGCCAGGCGGCCTCCTGGTGGTCGCTCCACAGGCCCGGGCAGTGGTCGGTGGCCCGGCCCTCGGGGGTGACGGCGGTCATTCCGGCGAGGACCAGCCCGGCGCCGCCGAGCGCGTGCCCGGTGAGCTGGGCCCGGTCGAAGGCGCTGGGCAGCGCGTCCGGGGAGGTGAAGGTCGCGAGCGGCGGCACCACGACGCGGTTGCGCAGCTCCAGCGCGCCCAGCTTCAGCGGCCGGAACATCGGCGGCACCCCGGGCGAGCCGCCGAAGGCGGTGTCCACCGCGTCCACGAAGCCGGCGTCGCGGGCCCGCAGGTTGTCGTAGGTGACCCGCCGGCTGCGGGTCAGCAGGTTGAAGGCGAACCGGTCGATGTCCTGCCCGGTGCGCCGGTCGACGGTCTCGAACCACTCCAGGCTGGCCTGCGCGGCCCGCTGGGTGGACTCCACCACCGGGCGCCGCTCGGCCTCGTAGGCGGCCAACGCCTCGGCGGTGGTGGGCTGTTCGCTC
This sequence comes from Kitasatospora xanthocidica, assembly GCF_014656195.1. Classification (GTDB taxonomy): domain Bacteria; phylum Actinomycetota; class Actinomycetes; order Streptomycetales; family Streptomycetaceae; genus Kitasatospora; species Kitasatospora xanthocidica. Next base: position 89,784 of record NZ_BNBY01000009.1, read on the forward strand.
AGTGCGGCGGCCAGGGCGAGGGCGTCCTCCAGGGCCAGCTTGGTGCCGGAGCCGATCGAGAAGTGCGCGGAGTGCGCGGCGTCGCCGAGCAGCACCACGTTGCGGTGGTGCCAACTCGCGTTCCGTACCGTGGTGAAGCGGATCCAGCGGGAGGCGTTCGGGATCAGCCGGTGCCCGTCCAGGTGGCCGGCGAGCAGTTCGGCGCAGCGCCGCACGCTCTGCCCGTCGCTCTCGCCGCGCGCGAACTCCCGTGCGGCGAAGGCCTCGAAGCCCGCCCGGCGCCAGGCGTCCTCGGCGATCTCGACGATGAAGGTGGAGCGGGTGGTGCTGTACGGGTAGGCGTGCACCTGCAGCACGCCGAAGTCGAACCGCTCGACGATGAAGGTGAAGGCCTCGAAGACCCTGTCGGTGGCGAGCCAGATGTAGCGGCAGTGCCGTTCGTCCGTGGTGGGACGGAACGCCTGCGACCAGGCCGCCCGGGTGCCGGAGTGGATGCCGTCGGCGGCCACCACCAGGTCGTACTCGGCGGCGAGCCGCTCGACGGGCGGCGCGGGGGTGCGGTAGCGCACGTCCACCGCCAGTTCCTCGCAGCGCTGCCGCAGGACGGCGCGCAGCCGGTTGCGGTCCAGGGCGGCGAAGCCGTGGCCGCCGCTGGTGCGGACCCCGCCCGCGTAGCGGACGTCGATGTCGCTCCAGTGGGCGAACTCGGCGCTGATCGCGGCGAAGACCCGCGGGTCGGCCTCGGCGATGCCGTCCAGGGTCTCGTCGGAGAAGACCACGCCGAAGCCGAACTCGTCGTCCCGGCCGTCCCGTTCGAAGACGGTGAGCTCCCGGTCCGGCGCCAGCTGCTTGGCCAGGGCGGCGAAGTAGAGCCCGCCGGGGCCGGCGCCGATCACCGCGATGCGACGGGCCGGAGCGCCGCCCGGCGCGGTACTCATGCGCCCGCCTCGCAGCGCTCGGCAGGGGCATTCGCCCATACGCACCTTTCGATGGTGTGCTCGCTGCGCTTGCTCACGTCACCACCTCCGGCTGCTGCGGCCCGGCCTCGCTCAGCGCCCGGCGCACCCGCGCGGGCCAGGGCTCGGCACCCTCGGCGTGCGGTGCGGCGTGCACCACCGACATCCGGCCGCTCGCGGCCAGGCCGTGCGGGCCGTGCACCTCGAAGGCGTAGTGCAGCGAGGAGCCGCCGACCCGGTCCACCCGCAGCTCGGTGCGGACCACGTCGCCGAACCAGAGCCGCTCGCGGTAGTCGGCCTCGAAGTGCACCCGGGGGATCCGCCCGAACAGCTCCGCCAGCCCGAGCCGGCGCAGCAGCGCCGCCTCCGCCGCCTCGGCCCAGCGCTGCACGGCGGAGAAGTGGTAGTGCCCGGCCGCGTCGGTGTCGGACCACTCGACCCGGCGCTCGATCGTCACGCTGGCCGGGGCCAGCGAGGCCCGTCGCCGCAGCTCGGCGCGGTGCAGCTTGCCGGTGGCGGTGCGCGGCAGCTCGGTGACGAACTCGACCACCCGCGGGTACTTGTACGGGGCGATGGCGCGTTTGACGTGCTCCTGGAGGGCGCGTGCCGTCTCCGGCCCGGCCGGGATGCCCGGGCGCGGCACCACGTACGCCTTGACCACGGTGCCGCGCCGCTCGTCCGGCGCGCCGACCACCGCGCAGTCGGCCACGTCGGGGTGGGCGGCGAGCGCCTGCTCCACCTCGGGTCCGGCGATGTTGTAGCCGGCCGAGACGATCATGTCGTCGTTGCGCGCCTGGTACCAGAAGTAGCCCTCCGGGTCGCGGACGTAGGTGTCGCCGGTGAGGTTCCAGCCGTCCCGGACGTAGCTGAGCTGGCGCTCGTCGTCCAGGTAGCGGCAGCCGGTCGGGCCCTTGACGGCGAGCAGCCCGGGTTCGCCGTCCGGCACCGGGCGGCCCCGGCCGTCCAGGACTGCGGCGCGGTAGCCGGGCACGGGCTTGCCGGTGGAGCCGGGGCGGACGGCCTCGTCGGCGGCCGAGATGAACACGTGCAGCAGCTCGGTGGCGCCGATGCCGTCGATCAGCCGCTGTCCGGTGGCCGCGTGGAAGGCCCGCCAGACGGCGGCGGGCAGCGGTTCGCCCGCCGAGACGCAGCGCCGTACGCCGGCCAGCCGGTCGGCCAGTCCGGCGGCCAGGATCGCCCGGTAGGCGGTCGGCGCGGTGAACAGCACGCTCACCCGGTGCTCCCGGACCCGCTCGGCCAGCTGCTCGGGGGTGGCCTGTTCCAGCAGCAGGCTGGCGGCGCCGGCCCGCAGCGGGAAGACCAGCAGGCCGCCGAGGCCGAAGGTGAAGCCGAGCGGCGGGGTGCCGGCGAACAGGTCGTCGGGGGTGGGGCGGAGCAGGTGGCGGGAGAAGGTGTCGGCGTTGGCGAGCACGTCGCGGTGGAAGTGCAGGGTGGCCTTGGGGCGGCCGGTGGTGCCGGAGGTGAAGGCGATCAGCGCGACGTCGTCGGCGGCGGTCGGGACGGCGGTGAAGCCGGGCGGTACGGCGGCGCAGCGGGCGGTGAGGTCCTCCGGACCGCTGCCGCCGTAGGGGAGGATCCGCAGGCCCGGGGTGCGGGCCCGCCGCAGTTCGTCCAGGAAGCGGTGGTCGCACAGGGCGAGGACGGGCCTGGCGACGGAGGTCAGCTCGGTCAGTTCGGTGGCGCGCAGCAGCGGCATGGTGGTGACGACGACCCCGCCGGCCTTCAGTACGCCGAGCCAACAGGCAGCCAGCCATGGGGTGTTGGGGCCGCGCAGCAGTACCCGGTTGCCGGTGGCGAGGCCGAGCTGCTCGGTCAGCAGGCGGGCGATCCGGTCGGCGTGGTCGCGCAGTTCTCCGTAGGACCACTGCTCGGTGGGGGTGAGCAGGCAGCGGCGGTCCGGTCCGAGGCGGTCGATGGTGTCGTCGAGTAGGGCGGCGGCGCAGTTCAGTCGGTCGGGGTAGGCCAACTCCGGTAGGTCGAAGAGGAGTTCTGGCCACTGCTCGAAGGGCGGGAGGTGGTCTCGGCAGAACGTGTCCACATGCGCCGAGGGGGAGAGCTCCATGGGCGGGCACCTCATCGTGCGAGCGGGAGTGAGGCCAGTATGGCGTGCTCGTGACGCCAGTCAAGAGAGCGATACATGCATTCGGGCGACGGCCGTCGCGGCGCCCCGCTCCGGCCCGGCGGGCGGTACCGGGGCCAGGGCACACGGAAGGGTGGGGCTGGCCACACTCCTCCGCTGATCAGGGCGTCGGCCGGCTCCGGCTGGTGCAGAGTGGGGGCATCGAACGGAGGCCGAGGAGCGGGGATGATGAGACAGCTGGCTTCGTGGGGCGCGCGCGTCGGAGTGGGGTTCCTCCGGGCCTGCGCGGTGGCGGTCGTCACCCTGCTGATCCCGGTGGTGTGGGCCGGCGCGGTCGCGCTGGGGATCCTCTGGGGGCCGGCGAACCCGTGGTCCTGGCTGCTGCCGGTGGTGCTGGTGGGCACCGGCACGCTCACCCTCGCCCGTCCGGTCTGCCGGGCCGTGCGCTTCCTGGTCGAGCGGTGGACCGGCACGGTCGTCCCGCCCGGATACCGGGAGCCCGGGCCGGTCACCCGGATGTCCACCGGCTACTGGTGGAACGGCCACTCCTACGAGCGCAGCCGCCGGGACGCAGTGCGGGACCAGGCCTGGCGCACCTGGTGGGGCGACCCGGCGACCTGGCGGGACCTGCGGTTCGCCGGGACCGCCCCGTTCACGGCGGGCCTGGCCGCGGCCGTCCCGCCGGCCGCGCTGGCCGCCGCGGTCCTCGCACTGGCCGGGCCGTCGCCGCTCTCCCGGCTGGTCGGGGCCCTCTTCGCGGCGCCGGCCGCCGCCTCCGCGCCGTACGCCTGGCGGCTGCTGGAGCCGGTGGCCGTCCGCTCCCTCGGCCCTTCGCGCGCCATGCTGCTGGCCGAGCGGGTGGACGAACTGACCGCCCAGCGCGCGGACGTGACCGTCGCCCAGGCCGCCGAGCTCCGCCGGATCGAACGCGATCTGCACGACGGCGCGCAGGCGGGCCTGGTCGCGCTCGGGCTCTCGCTGGCCACGGCCGAGAAGCTGATGGAGTCCGATCCGGAGCGGGCCCGCGCACTGATGCGCTCGGCGCGGGCCGGCGCGGCCGGCTCGCTGGCCGAACTGCGGGACCTGGTCCGGGGGATCAACCCGCCGGTGCTGACCGAGCGCGGCCTGGTGGACGCCGTCCGGGCGCTCGCCCTGAACAGCCCGCTCGACGTGACCGTCACCGCCGACGGGGGGTTCCGGCTGGAGCCGCCGATCGAGTCCGCCGTGTACTTCGGGGTCGCCGAACTGCTCACCAACGCCACCAAGCACGCCGGGGCGAGCCGGGTGCGGATCACCGTCCGCCGCGGCGAGACCGGCATCGTGGTGGAGGTCGAGGACGACGGCCGCGGAGGCGCGGTGACGGGCGATGCGGTGACGGGTGGCGTGGCGACGGGAGGCGCGGTGACCGGCGCCGAGGGCGGGCTCGCGGGCCTGCGCCGCCGGCTGGCGGTGTTCGACGGCACCCTGGAGATCAGCAGCCCCGACGGCGGACCGACCCGGGCGACGATGATGGTGCCATGCGAATCGTCGTAGCCGAGGACCTCTACCTGCTCCGGGACGGCATGGTCCACCTCCTGGAGGCCTACGGGCACGAAGTGGTCGCCACCGCGGCCACCGGCCCGGAGACCCTGAACGCCCTGCTGACCCACCGTCCGGACGCCGCCGTCGTCGACGTCCGGATGCCGCCGACCCAGTCGGACGAGGGCCTGCAGGCCGCCCTCGCCGCCCGCCGCCAGGTGCCCGGACTGCCGGTGCTGATCCTCTCCCAGCACGTGGAGCAGCTGTACGCCCGGGAGCTGCTGGCCGACGGCGCGGGCGGCATCGGGTACTTCCTCAAGGAGAGCGTGTTCGACGGCGAGCAGTTCGTCGACGCCCTGGAACGCGTCGCCAAGGGCGGAACGGCCATGGACCCGGCCGTGATCGCCGCGCTGGTCTCCTCCGCCCCCTCGAACCGCCGGCTCGACCGGCTCACCGAGCGCGAGCTGGAGGTGCTCGGCCTGATGGCGGAGGGGCTGTCCAACCAGGCCATCGCGCAGCGGCTGTTCCTCAGCGACAGCGCGATCAGCAAGTACACCACCTCGATGTTCGGCAAGCTCGGGCTCACCGACGACGAGAACGGCAACCGGCGGGTCCTCGCGGTCCTCGCCTACCTCAACAAGCCCTGACCGTCAGGGTGTCGATGGGGTGTTCGCGGCGGCGTCGGGGGTGCGGCCGTCCTGGGCCTGCCGGGCGCGCTCGGCGAGCAGCCGGGCGAACACGGTGAGCCAGGGCGCGGTGACGGCCGCCCCCGGCCCGTCGTCGTGCACCAGGAGCACCACACCGCCGACCCGCACCAGCGCCACCGCCGAGGAGGCGCCACGGGTGCGGACGGCGCTCTGGTCGCCGATCCGGGGGAGGGCCACCGCCCCCGAGTCCTCGCCCGCGGTGCGGTCGAGCGTGGTGTCGAAGGCCCGGGCGGCCGCCTCGGCCGAGGCGAAGGTGACCACCTCGAACTCCACCGTCTGGATGTCGGCCGCGCTGAAACTGACTGTGGCATAGGCGAGTTGCTGCTCGCAGGAGTCCGGCAGCAGGCATGGCACGTCGCCGTCCGTGCCCGTCCCCGACTGCGGTGCGCGCCGCACCTGCCAGCCGCCCGGCATGGCCCCCGCGTCGGGCAGCACGCCCCGCACCAGCGCCGGGTCGCTCAGCGGCGCGGCGTGCGCCAGGCCCGGCCCGCCCGGCCTCAGCAGCGGGCGCGAGCCCAGGTGGATGCCGATGGCGACCAGCGCGGCGAGCAGGACCAGCACGAGGGCCAGCACGATCGGCGTCGCGCCCCGGCGGGCCGCGAGGGCCTGGGCACGGGCGGCCTCCACCGGGTCGACCCGCAGCTGGACGGTCGAGGGGCCCTTCGGCGGCGTAGTGGGCGGGCCGGTCCGCAATTGGACGGTCGAGGGGCCCTTCGGTGGCGTGCCGGCCGGGCCCGTCCGCAGCTGGACGGTGCCGGGGTCGGTCCGCAGGTGGACCGTCGGCGGATCGGCCGGCCGGCCGAGCGCGGTGGTCGCCAGGTAGCCGGCGAACGCCTGGTCGGAGGCCAGCAGGTGCTCGACCGCGAGGGACAGCCGGTCCCGGGCCCGCGGGTCCTCCGGGCTCGCCTCGGCCGCCGCGAGCGCCCGCGCGCCCTCCGGCACCAGCCGCAGCCGCGCCCGCACCACGTCCGCCACGGCCTGGTGCGGGCCGCCGACCAGCAGCGCCTCCACCACGCCGGGTACCGTCCCGCGGCCGTCCCCCATGGCAACTCCCCTTGCCGGACCAGTCGTCGTCTCCACGATCCCGGACCGGCCGGTACTTCGTACGCCCGTCGAAACGGAACGGAGACTCAACCGCAACCGGCTCCGGACGTTGCCGGTGGGGGAGGGGCGTGAGGGACGGGTGGGGCGGGACGGTTCCGCCGCCGGCGGCCACCGTGCCCCGCACCTCCCGGTGGGACTCCGGCCGGTACGGGGCCTCGGGGCCGAGCGCGACTCTCGGGACGGCCGCGGTCGTCCGCTGCGCCTCCGCCAGGGTGAGGGCCCGCGGCGAGGCGCGGACCGTCAGGCCCGCGTCCCGTGAACGCTCGTCCCGGTGAACGCTCGCCCCGGTGAACGGCGAGGTCGAGCAGGCGCCGGGCGCTCGCGCAGCAGGAGTACCGCCGACGCGACCCCGCTCGCAGGTCACAGCGGTTCTTCGGGGTCGTGCGGGGCCTCCCGGGGCCGCTACCGGTCGGGCTCGGCCGCTGCCGCCTCCTCGGTGAGCGCGGCGATGACCTCCGCCGGCAGGGCCGGGTTGGCCGCGGCGGCTTCGGCGGTGCGTTCGTCCGGGGAGGCGAGGCACCGGGCGAGGGCCGCGGGCCCGGCGTGGGGGTGGGCCGCGATGGCGCGCAGGGCCTTGACCGGCACCGGTTCGGTGGCGGCGATCCGGTCGAGCAGTGCGGTCGGGGCGTCCGGGTTGGCGGCGAGGCCGGTGGCGACCTTGGCGGCGAACCGGTCCAGCAGGGCGGTGAGTCGCGCGGAGGTCAGGCCGGGGTGCGGGGCGACGGAGTTGGCCACCGCGGCGTCCGGGTCGGCGGCGAGCGCGTCCCGGACGGCGGCGGGCAGGTCACGGCGGCGGGCGACGAGCATCCGCACCCGGGGCTCCGAGGACGCCGCCAGCCGGGTGACTTCGGCCGGCCCGGCGGCGGCGACCCGGGGGAGCAGGGCGGCCCCGATCCGGACGGTGACGGCGAGCCGTTCGACCAGGTCGAGCGGGATGGCCGGATGGTGCGCGAGCCGGCGCCGGACGTCCGGATCGTCGTCGGCGGCGAGCCGGTGCATCAACGGCAGGTCGATCCCCGGGTTGTCGGCGAGGTTGCCCCGGACCCAGGGGGCGGGGTCCTCGGCGAGCCGGTGGTAGACCGCCGCGGGCAGCCCGGGGTGCTCGGAGAGCTGGTGGCGGACCGTCGGCTCGTCGTCGACGTGCCGGGCGGCCGCCGTGCCGGGGGTCGCGGGGTTGCCCGCCGCCTGGCGCCGGACCAGGACGTCCCGGTCGGCCAGCAGCGCGGTCAGCAGACCGGGCGGCGCGGCCTCGTTCGCCGCGACCCACCGCCGCACCTCGGCCTCCGGGTGGGCGGCGAGCCGCACCAGCAGGTCAGGGCGCTCGCTGTAGAGGCCGAGTTCGGACACCACGTCGACGGATTCGTCCACCGCGAGGAGGTCGGCGGTCTCGTCCGGCAGCCCGGGGCAGGAGCCGAGCCGCATCCGGACGTACGGGTCCGGGTCCCGGGCCAGCTGGCGGGCCCAGGCCGGGTCCCCGCGCCCCTCGTCCAGGAGGGCGAGCGCGACGAGGGGCCGGGTGACCGGGTCGACGTCCGCCGCGCGCAGCAGGCCGCCGTAGGCGAGCCGGACGGCCGTCTCCTCGTCGCGCCCGGCGAGCCGGCACACCTGCTCGGGCCCGAGGTCCGGCCGGTCGGCCAGCGCCTCGGCCAGGTCCCCGTCGGCGTCGGCGGCTTCGATCAGTCGGCCGAGGAGCTCGGGCGGCAGCGCGGGGTTGAGGGCGACGGCGTACAGCAGGGACGGCATCCGGGCATTGTGCCCGCCGCCCGGCCGGGCGCGCCCCCGAATTCCGCCGACCGACCGACTGGGTCTGCCGACCGGACCGACCGACCGGACCGGGCCCGCCGACGGGTCAGCGCACGGTCGTCGACATGTAGACCGCGCGCCGCCCGTAACAGGCCGGCACCGCCACCTCCCGGTGCGCGCGGTAGCCGATCAGCCGCAGCAGGATCTCCGCGCCGCGCACCGCGACCATCGAGATCCGCTCGAAGCCCAGCTCCTCCGCCCGCTCCCGGAAGTGCCGCATGAACCCCAGGGCGACCTCCCGGCCGCGCAGGTCCTCGGCGATCACCAGGTCGTGCACGTGCAGGTTGTCCGACTCGTACCGCGCGTCCTCCGGCCGGGTGAGGTCGGGGCAGCGCAGCGGCGGGTACGGGAGGCTCAGCAGGTAGCCGCGGACCGTGCCGCCCTGTTCCAGGACGAAGCAGGTCTCCGGTGAGCCGAGCGCGCGGGACTGCAGCGCCTCCCGGCCCTCCGACAGGCCGTCGGCCGCGTAGGCCTCGTGTTCCAGCGCGACCACGGCGTCCCAGTCCCCGTCGGCCAGCAGCCGGATCCGGAGGTCCCCGCTCACCGGGACGGCTCCTCCGTCGCGGCGTCGAGCCCTTCCGTCGCGGCGCCGAGCCCCTCCGTCGCGGTGCCGAGCCCCTCCGTGCGGGCGGTGGCCACCAGCGCGGCCCAGGCCTCCACCAGCACCGCCCAGCGTTCGGCGTCCTGCCGTGCCTCGTCCAGGAGCTGCTGCCGCCGCCCGGCCACCGCGTCCGCGAGCTCGGCGTACTTGCCGCCCAGCTTGCGGTAGGAGCGGTCCAGGACGTCCAGGCAGTGCTCGTTCCCGGCCCGGTCCCAGTCGACGCTGCCCCGCACCAGGTCGAGGATCGGCTCGACCTTCAGCCCGTGCCGCTCGTCCAGCAGTCCGCGGCCGAGGTCGATCATCCCGCCGTAGACCGGGTACAGGTACAGCATCGAGAGCAGGAACTTGACGAACCGCAGCTGGTAGGCGATGAAGCCGGCGCCGGTGCGGCGCTCGGGCGTGTAGTAGTTGACGATGTGGCGGTTGTGGGTGACGCCGGGCAGCCGGGAGTGGACCAGGGCGTGCAGCAGGGCGTAGTCGCTGCCGATGGTCTCGACCGAGGGCAGCAGCGGCAGCACCTCGTAGGCCCGGTGGTCCAGGGCGATGTTGCACATGTAGACGTCCCAGATGTCGGGCACGCCGAGGACGGATTCGTCGGTGGTGAACGGCTCGGAGCCGGCGCCCTTGAAGGAGACGTCCACCATCGCGTCCCGCTCCTCCTCCGACCAGACCGGCGGGGTCCACAGCCGCACCACGTCGCGGTAGACGGCCGGGTCCAGTTCGTGGATCTCGCTGATGTCCACGTTGAGTTCGCCGATGAAGGAGCCGCTGACCAGCATCACCGGCTTGTCCGCGTCGGCCGGGTCGAGCTCGGAGCGGGACACGCCGGCCGCCGCCTCGCCGGCCGGGCGGCCGATCGAGAGCAGCTCGTGGTGGATCGGGAAGACCTTCCGGCCGTCGACCACCTGGAAGTCGGCGTCGTCGTTGCGCAGGTGCGCCGAGGTGCAGCCCAGGGCCGCCGCGCCCAGGAAGAGGCGGTTGACGCAGGAGCCGTACGCGACGGCCCGCGGGAGCATCAGGTCGAGCAGCAGCCCGGGGTCGGCGGCGCCGGAGCGCTCGGTCACCCGGCGCAGGAAGTCCCGCTGCCGCGCCTCGCCGAGGTGGTGGACGACCACGCCGGGGGTGGGCTCCAGCGCGGCCACGGCCTCCGCGTTCTCCGCGAACCCGGCGGCGTCGGTGGTGTCGACGACGAGGAGGTGCACCTCGACCCCGAAGTTCGCGACGGCGTAGGCCGCCTCCTCGGCGAGTTCCGCGATGGTGTCGGGGCAGGGCCGCATGGTGGGCAGGGCGAGGCAGACTCTTTGCATGGTGCGGGTCTCTCCATCGGATCGTCAGGTTCGGTTCCACGGCGGTCAGTTGGACGCACGGGAATGCCCGGGTGCGAGGCTTTCGGCGGTCCGCCGGACCACCGTGGACTAGACCACTTTTGATGTCAACGATTGACAGCGGCGCCCCGACGGGGTGGAATGCGCCCCCTTCCGCGCGATCGACCGCACCCGCACGGGCGCCCGAATCGCACGCGGGGGCGAATGGCCCCCGCCGAGTCGAACGGCCGGACGGATACGGGGGGTTCAGTACCGGGCATTTGCGCCGTCGGGGTCAATCCGTGACCCGTACCTGCCGATACCGGAGGTGATGCCCTCACACCGTTCGGAGGAGCCAGCAATGCCCGAACTGTGGCTGCCCGGTGCCGAGATCCACGACCTCGGCGACCACGCGCCGACCGACCAGCAGTACCCGCCGAAGGCCATCGCCCACATCACCTGGGACCGCAACGCGACCGCCGCCGCCCCGCAGGATTGGTGCAGCTACGAGGACCTGGTGAACTACTTCACCGGCAGCGGCGCCGGCAACGCGCCGCACCTCGTCTGGGACCCGTTCAGCGGCCGGACGACGCAGCTGTTCCCGGCCGACTCCCGCTCGAAGAGCGTGCTCAGCCCGCCCGAGAGCCCGACCCGCACCAACCGGGCCGGGCGCGTGGTGATCCAGATCGAGGCGGTGTTCTTCCCCTACTGCCGCTACCGGGGTCGGGTCTACCCGCGACTGGTCGACACCCCGTGCGCGGGCTGGGACCGGATCCACGCCTGGACCGCCTCCTGGGGCGTGCCCGACGTGTGGCCGATGGGCCGGCCGGCCGGCTTCTCCGGCCGCCGCGACGAGCACGTCTGGGAGACCCGCGGCGGCTGGTACGCGCACGCCGACGTGCCGTTCAACGACCACACCGACCCCGGCTCCTGGCCCGACTTCACGGCCGGCCCCGGCTCCCCGGACGACCCGCCCTCGCAGCAGCACCCGGTGCCCCCGGCGGACCGGACGCCCGCCCGGTACCAGGTCTCCATCAACGGCCTGCCGTACGGTTACGGCGCCCGGGGCTACCAGGTGACGGCCGTCGGGCGGGCGCTCGTCGCGCGTGGCTTCGGCTCCCACTACCACTCCGGCCCCGGGCCGAACTGGACGGACGCGGACACCGAGAACTACGCCGACTACCAGGGGAGTCTGGGCTACTCCGGGCCGGCGGCGGACGGCGTCCCCGGCGAGGGCTCGCTCAACCGGCTGCTCGGCTACATCCCCGGGCAGCGGTCGGTGTCGGTCTCCCACGTGGTCTCCGCCGCGCGGACCGACCCGGGCGCGGAGCAGGGGCACCGGACGTACGGTTCCGAGGTGGCGATCGTGGAGCAGGCGCTGGTGGACGAGGGGCTGCTCGAACAGCAGTGGGCGGACGGCTCGTTCGGCACCCGTACGGTCGCCGCGTACGCCGCCTGGCAGCGGCGCTGCGGGTACGAGGCCGGGGCGGCGGACGGCATCCCGGGGCCGTCCTCGCTCCACCGGCTGGGTGCGGCGCAGGGCTTCACGGTGACCGACTGAGCGGTGCCGCCCTCCGGTGGTACTCCTCCTGAAGGTGTGTCGACCCGTTCGGGCGGGGGCGCCTACTCGCGGGGGAGTAGACGGAGTTACTTCCGTCGGCAGATGTCCGATGGGGGGCGGAGGGGAGAGTCTGGGGCCGTCCTCGTGACCCCGACTCGAAGGAGGTACCCCGTGCGCCCGTCCATCGGAGCCTCGGACGCTGCCGGTGTCGCCGGTGCGGTCGGTGCCGCCGGTGCCGCCGACGCGGTCGGTGCCGCGGACGCCGCCGGTGCGGTCGGTGCCGTCGCGACGCCCGGCCCGGCCCCCGGCGGCAGACGGCGATCGGCGGACCGCCGCCTGCCGCCGGGGGTGCGCAAGCCCCTGGTCGTCCTGCACGTCGTCGCCTCGGTGAGCTGGCTGGCGCTGATGCTCTGCCTCCTCACCCTGGCGGTGACGGCGCTGACGACCGCGGACGCCGACCGGCTGCGCGCCGCCTACCGGGCGATGGGCATGCTCGGCGACGCGCTGGTCCTGCCGCTGAGCCTGCTCACCTTCCTGAGCGGGGTGGCGCTCGGGCTCGGCACCTCCTGGGGGCTGTTCCGGTACTACTGGGTGAGCACCAAGTTCTGGCTGACGCTCGCGGCGATGGCCGCCTCGGTCTTCGCCCTCACCGCCCGGCTGCACGACGCGGTGCGCGTGGCGGACGTGCACCCGAGCGGCCCGATCCCGGTGGCGGAGCTCGGCTTCGTCCGCTACAACACGGTCATCGTCCCGGCGGTCGCCCTGTCGCTCTACCTCTTCAACGTGGCCCTCTCGGTGTACAAGCCCTGGGGCCGCCGCGGCACGGCCACCGCGCGCCGGCGCCGAATACCGGAGGCGGGCGGCGCCTGAGCCGACAGCCGTCGGCCCGGGGCGCTGCCCAGGTGCGCCGAACCCCGTGGTGCCGAATCTCGGGGCGCCGAATCTCGGGCGTCGCAGGCCCCGGGCCCGAACCCCTGACCGGGGGAATGGCCGCGCGTCCGGTGGGCGTTGTCCACCCACGTGATCAGCGCTACGCCCACCGTCAGGCTCTCCGTGCTCGACCGCTCCCGTACCCGGCAGGGGGAGGAGCCGGCCCGGGCGCTGCGGGACACGGTGGACTTCGCCCGTGAGGCCGAGCGGCTCGGGTACCACCGGTTCTGGGTCTCCGAGCACCACGGGGTGCCGGGGGTGGCCGGTTCGGCGCCCACCGTGCTCGCCGCGGCGGTGGCATCGGCCACCTCGCGGATCCGGGTCGGCACCGGCGGGGTGATGCTGCCCAACCACCGGCCGATGGTGGTGGCCGAGCAGTTCGGGGTGCTCGCGGCGCTCTTCCCGGGCCGCATCGACATGGGCCTCGGCCGGTCGGTCGGGTTCACCGACGGTGTCCGGCGGGCGCTCGGGCGGGAGAAGGACGCGGCGGACGACTTCGGCGCCCAGCTTGCCGAGCTGCTCGGCTACTTCGACGGCTCGCAGGACGCGCACCGCGGGGTCCACGCCCGTCCGGCCGAGGGCCTGCACGTGCCGGCCTTCGTCCTGGCCACCGGCGCGGGCGCCGACCTGGCCGCCGACGCCGGCCTGCCCCTGGTCATCGCGGCCGCCCGCGGCGAGGAGCGGATGCTCGCGGCGATCGACCGCTACCGCGCCCGCTTCCGCCCCTCGGCGCAGGCCGCCGAGCCGTACGTGGTGGTCTCGGGGACGGTCGCGGTCGCCGACACCGCCGAGCAGGCCCAGGAACTGCTCGTCCCGGAGGCCTGGTCCGGCGCCTACTCCCGCACCCACGGCGAGTTCCCGCCGCTGGCCCCTGTCGCCGAGATCCACGCCCGGTCGATGACCGAGCGGGAGCGGGCCGCGTACGAGGCCTCGCTCAAGGGCCACATCGCGGGCACCCCGGAGCGGGCGGCCGCCGAGCTGACCGCGCTGGTGGAGCGCAGCGGTGCGGACGAGTTCCTGGTCACCACCAGCACCTACGACCGCACCGCTCTTCTCGACTCCTACCGGCTGCTCGCCGAGGCGGTCGGCCAGGCCTGAACCGGGGTGGCCCGGCCCCGGTCCCGATTTCTTGCCGGGGCCGCTGACCTGCTACTGTTCATTCCGTCGAGAGGAAATGATCTTCCGAAACGGAGATCTTCTCGAGCAGGCGTCAGCGGTGCTACCAGAGCACGTCCCACTTTCAGTGGGAAGAGTCCGTGCAACCCGGGCCTGGCGCTCCACCCGAAGGGGCTCGTTCCGTCCAACGGAACGGGCCCCTTCGTCATGCGCTCCGGAGGTCTTCCGCCCACGGCGTGGCGTCAGGTGTTCGACCCTCGCGGAAACGTCCCTCTATCGCACTCGCGGGCTCGAAACCCTCCGGCGCGGCCGGGTATCGGCCAAGGTCCCGTTCCAGGTGGCCGATGAACGCCGTTCCCGAACGGTCCACCGGCCAGCGGATTTGCCCCTCCGGCATGGCTGACGCATCGTCATACCTTGGCCGGAACTAGCTGCTTCTGGTGTGAATATGCCATTGGAATGTTCGTCGTATGGGATCCGGCAGTAGCCTTCCGTGTCGGATCTGCCACTGCTGGTGGCGACCCGGCCGGTGCCGCGCGGCGCTCCGGCCGCCCCAGACCCCGCGAAGGAGCCGGTGTGCCGGGTATTGACGAATGTCTCTCCGGAGCGATGGCGATCGCCGGAGCCCGCGCCGCGAGCCTGGTCGACTGGGGCAGCGGGCTCGCCCTCGGCAGCCTCGGGGACGGCCCCACGGGCGAACACGAGACCTCCGCCGCCGAGGCAACGGACCTGGTGCGAGCGGCTGTTGAGAGCCAGACCTTCACGGCGGCGGAGGACCGGCGGTCCCCGCTGGAGGACATCATCGTCACTGCCGGCCGCAGTTACCACCTGATCCGCTTCATCGACACCGTCTTCGACAGCAGGCTCGTCCTGCACCTCTGGCTGGACCGCGCCGAGGGCAACCTCGCCGCCGCACGCTTCCGCCTCCAGGCGCTGGCCGAGGAGCTGGTGCTGGGGTGAAGACGACGCCGATGCCCTCCGCTCCGTCCCTGCCGCCCGTCGCTTTTCGGCCGCCGGCCCGCCGTGCCGGCAGTACTGCCCGTACGGCCAGTACTGGCAGTACTGCCAGTACTGCCAGTACTGCCAGTACTGGCCGTACGGGCCGCACGGGCCATCTCGCGAAGCGCGTGACCGGTTCCGGCACCCGCCGTACCACCGGCCTCCGGCGGTGGGCCGTATGACCACCGCCACCGGTACCGTCCCGCCCCCGGCCGAGTACGCCGCGCCGAGGACGCCGGGCGAAGCCCTCGCCCTGCTCGCCGACCGCCGCGCCACCGGCGCCCTGTACGGTCCGCTCGGCACCCTGCACCTCGTCGACGGCGAGGTGGTCGGCGCCGAGTCCCCCCGGGCGCCCGGTCTCGCCGACCTGCTCACCGGCTGCGGCCGGATCACCCCCGAGCACTGGTCGGAGCTCGTCCACGTCCACGGCCCGCGGGCGCGGGTCGGCGAGGTGCTGGTCGAGCGGCGGCTGATCACCCGGGGAGAGCTCGAACTCGGCCACCTGGGGACGCTGTTCGACGCCGCCTTCTTCGTCCTGGCCGATCACGGCGGCGGCTTCTGGCGGTTCGAGTCCGACACCCGGCACTGGCTCGGGCCGGTCGCGACGGTCGACCCGGAGCGGCTGTGCCGTGAGGTCGAACGCCGGCGCCGACTCCTCGACCGGATCTGGCCCTGGGCGCAGCTGGACACCGCGCCGGTCCGCCCGGTGGAGCACAGCCGCCGGCCGTCCCACCGCCCGCCCGGCCGCCGGCGCCGCGAACTGCTCGACCACGCCGACGGCCGAAGAACCCCGGCGGACCTGGCCCGCCTGCTCGGCCGCTCCGGCTTCGGCGTGACGGCGGACGTCCGCCGCCTGGCGGCCGCCGGACTGCTCGACGCGCCGTCGGCCACCGTGCCGTCGACCACCCTGCCGTCCAGCGCGGTGCCGTCGGCCACCGAACCTCCCGTCGCGGCCTCCCAGGCCGCCGTGCCGCCGCCGGTCGCCCGTGCGGCCGCCGCCGGACGCACCCTCGGCGGCCTGCACCGCCGGATCCCCGGCGCCAGCCTGCGCGGCGCCGCGCAGTCCGGAGCGGTGATCGTCGGCACCGTGCAGGTGGGCCCGGTGGTCGCGGCGCCGGCCGCCGCCGCACGAGCCGCCGCCCCGGGACCCGCAGTCCCGGGACCCGTCGCCCCGGGACCAGCCGCCGGAACGTCCGCCCGCCCCGAACGCCAGCCCACCCCGGCAGCGGCCCACCCGCTGACCGTCCCCGACCCGGACATCGCGCTGCTGACCCGGGTCCGAGACCTTCTGGAGGCCCGACTTTGACCCACTCCCCGCCCGCGACCCCGTCGTTCCGGCCATGAGGCGGGCACTCAAGCAGCGAGTCGGAAGGAGACAACTGATCGCCTTGGAGACCGAGCTGCTCGCCGAACTGCGCGCCTGCAAGCACCGCGTCCCGCACCTGGCGGGCGGTCTGGTGGCCAGCGTGGACGGTCTGCTGGTCGCGCACGACACCCACGGGACGGAGCCCTCCGGACTGGCCGCGATGACGGCGGCCTCGCTCTCGCTGGCCCAACGGCTGGCCGACACCACCGGCCAGGGGGAGTTCCGGGAGTCCCTGGTGCGCGGCGAGAACGGCTACGTCGCGACCTACGCGGCCGGCGGCAGCTGTGTGCTGACCCTGCTGGCGCACCCGGACGTCAACGTGGGCCGCCTGCACCTGGAGGCCCGCCGCAGCGCCCAGCGCATCGCCGGGCTGCTCAACGACAGCCTCCTGCCCAAGGACCCGCGCGACGCGGGCTGACCCGGACCGACCCCGACCGACCCCGACTGACCACCTCACCACCGCAGAACCCCAGAAGCCCAGCACCCAAGAACCCGACAACCCAACCACCGAACGGGAGTTACCAGATGACCGACGCAGCCGGCGCACTCAAGCAGGCCATGACCAGCATCGAGGGCGCCATCGGCGCCGCCCTGGTGGACTACAACAGCGGCATGGCGCTCGCCACCCTCGACGGCCCCGGCGGCCTGGACCTCAACGTGGCCGCGGCCGGGAACACCGACGTGGTCCGCGCCAAGATGCGCACGATGGACATGCTCGGCCTGCAGGACGGGATCGAGGACATCCTGATCACGCTGTCCAGCCAGTACCACCTGATCCGCCCGCTGACCGGCCGCACCGGCAAGGGCCTGTTCCTCTACCTCGCGCTGGACAAGGCCCGGGCCAACCTGGCGATGGCCCGCCACCAGCTGGTCAAGATCGAGGCGGACCTGGAGGTCTGACGCCCGCCCGGGCGCCGGAGGAGTCCCCGGCGGCGGCTCACGCCCCGCCGGGCTCCCCCGCGGGCCCGGACCCGCACCCCTCCCGCACCCCGCCCCTCACCCCGTCCCCGGCCCGGACGCGTGCTCCGCTCCCTGCTCCTCCCAGCGGACCTCGCCGCCCGGCAGCCCCGCGCACGCCACGCCCCCGGCGGTCAGTACGCTCCACGGCGCCAGCTGAGCGTGCGGCGGGACGGACAGCGCACCGCCCCCGGCGAAGCCCAGCTCCAGGCCGCCGGCCAGGGTGATCAGCGCGGTGTCGACGGTCCGCCCGACCAGCGCCAGCAGCGGGGCGCTCGGCTGGACGGTCAGTGCCGGGAAGAAGTGCCCGACCTCCTCCGGCGCGGTGAACGACGGCGCCGCGAAGCGGAATTCGTGCGCCACCCGGACGGTCACCCCGCCCGCCAGCCGCAGGTCCAGCCGTCCGCCCCCGCTGACCGACTCCACCAGACGGCCGGCCAGCACCTCCGTGATCGCGTTCTGCATGCCCTCAGTCTGTCCCACCCGGGCCCCGCCATCACTTCCTGCCGCCCGACCGAACGACCGCCCGACCGGCCACCGGCCCGCCCCGACCGGCCGTCCCCCCGCCGACCGGCCCCCCTCCCGCTAGTCCGCCGCCAGCCCGCCCACCAGCTCGACCGGTCCGCCCGTCCCCGCGCGGGCGGCCAGTGCGGCGGCCGTACGGCCCCAGGACGGCCCGGTCAGCAGGGTCCGCGCCTCGGCGGGATCGCAGAGCCGCCACTCCACCAGCTCCGCCTCCTGCAGCACGATCGAGCCGAGCATCCCGTCCGTGACCGTGCCCCCGTCGTACACGTACACCAGGACGGCGGTGTCCCGGCCGGTGGCGGGGTTCGCCGCCGGATCGGCGGCGGCGCCCGGCTGCCAGTCCAGGGCGAGCAGCTTGCCGGGCTCGACCTCCCAGCCGAGCTCCTCGTGGATCTCCCGCCGGGCCGCCGTCCGGGGCGTCTCCCGGTCCGCCTCGACGCCGCCGCCCGGCAGCGTCCAGTACGGTTCCTGGCCGCGCGGGCCGTCCCAGGGCCGCAGTCGTACCAGCAGCACCCGCCCGGCGGTGTCGGTGAACAGGGCCCGGGCCTTCGCCCGGATCCTCGGTCGGGTGGCGTAGTAGGTGTCCCGGTCGAGCGGGGGCTCCGGCCGCTGTTCGACCTCGGGGTGCAGTTCCGGGGCGGCGGCGAGTCCGAGGTACTCGGGCACCGGCCCGTCGGCGGGCAGCTCCCGCAGGGTGTGCCCGACCGGCCGGCTGTCCTCCAGTTCCAGCGGCCCGGCCGCCCGGGGTGTCCGCAGGCAGGCCGTCACCCGGCGCGACAGCAGGGGCGGCAGGGCCTGGCCCGCCCGGTCGGTGGTCAGCCAGGTCCATCCGCCGACCTCCGCCGCGTCCGGCCGGATCACCGCCGCCTGCTGCTCCGTCAGCGGCTCCGCCCAGTACAGGTAGGCGACGATCGGCGGACGGTCCTCGCGGAGCGCCCAGTCGACGCAGGCCAGCGGCCCCAGCCGCGGTGTGAACCCGAGCTCCTCGGCGATCTCCCGCCGCGCCGTCTCCCGCGGCGACCGGTCCGTCGGTTCCCAGCCGCCGCCGGGGATCGCCACCGGATGCTTCCCGTCGTACGGCAGCCGCACCACGAGCAGCCGCCCCTCCCGGTCCGGGAACAGCACCCCGGCCGCCGCCAGAATCCCCCGGCCGCCCGCTTCCGCGTTCTCCACCCCGGCTCCCTCCGTCACGCTCTCCCGGCCCTCCCGGGTCATGTCGTTCCCGGTCGTGCTCTCCCCGGTCACGACAACCGCGGCCACCCCCATGGTTCCCACCCGGCCGCCGCCCCGATCACCACCGCCGGGTGACGCCGTACGGACGAGCGCCCCCGGGCGGCGCCGTGCGGGCCACCGCCCCCGCGCGGGGCTACCCCAGGGAGGCCAGTGCCTGAGCCGCCGCCCGGGCCATCTGCTCGTCGTGCCGTCCGCTCGCGCCGCGCAGACGGGCGACGGTCTCGGAGGCCGCCAGTGCCAGCAGCCCGGGCAGCAGGTCGGTGCTGCGGGCGGCGACCCAGCGGGTGCCCCGGGTGGCCATCCACCAGAGGTCGGCGGCCAGTCCGGGCGGGGGCTCGGCCGGTGCGGAGGAGGGCGGCGGCCCGAGGGGGTGTCCGGCCTCGGCGAGGAGTCCGTGGAAGCGGTGGGCGATCAGGTGGTGGCCCTCGGCGCTGGGGTGCAGACGGTCGACGCTCAGGAGCCGTCGTTCCTCCAGCCAGGGCAGGTCGGCGAGGTGCAGGTGCACCGCCCGGTGGCGCGCGGTGAGGGCGTGCACCACGGTGTTGACGGCCCGCATCCGCCGTGCCAACGGCCGGGCGAGCGGGGCCGGGAGGCGGAGCAGGGTGCCGGGGTCGGGCAGGCAGGCGGTGAGCAGTACGGCGCCGTGGCCGGAGAGTTCCCCCAGGGTGGCGTCCAGTTCCAGGGTGGTGCGCCGGATGTCGAAGCCGGCCCGGAGGGTGTCGTTGCCGCCGACCACCACGGCGGCCAGCTGCGGCCGGGCCGCCAGCGCGTCGGGAAGTTGGCGAGTCGTCAGATCACTGGTGAGCGCCCCGCTGTAGGCGAGGTTGGTGAACTCGGCCTCCCGGCCCTCGGGGAGCAGCGCATGGGCGAGGACGGCCGCCCAGCCGCGCCACCCCTCGCCCGTCGAGTCGCCGACCCCTTCGGTGAGCGAGTCCCCGAGCGCGACGAACCGGGCCAACTCGCCCGCCGGTGACCGCTCCCCGGTGACCCGGTCAGGTCCAGTGCCGAGCACGCTCATCCTGACCCCCTTCCCCGGCCTCGCCGTTCCGCACGCCGTACGGTTCCGTGCCGTCTCCGCTCGGCACGCCGTACGGTTCCGTGCCGTCTCCGCTCCGCGCGCCGTGCGGTCCCGCGCCCTCTCCGCTCCGCACCCCGTGCGCCGCCAGGAACGCGGTCACCGCGGCCGGCCAGCCGTACCGTTCCGCCTGTGTCCGGGCGGCGGACCGGCGTACGCCCTCCGGCCGGTCAAGCAACTGCCGTACCGCGGTGGCGAACCCGGCGCCGGTGTCGACGGCGGCCACCCCGGCGAGCCCGACCAGGCCGGGCAGCGCGGAGGAGCGGCTGACCACCACCGGTGTGCCGCAGGCCAGGGCCTCCATCGCGGCGAGCCCGAAGGTCTCCACCGGCCCGGGTGCGAGCGCCACGTCCGCGGACCCCAGCAGTCGGGCCAGCGCCTCGCGGCCGCTCAGGTGGCCGAGGAAGCGCACCGGGACCCGCAGCCGCGCGGCCCGGTCCGCCAGCCGTTCCCGGAGCGGGCCGGTTCCGGCGACCACGAGGACGGCCGGCACCCGGCGCGCCCGCAGTGCGGCCAGCGCCTCGACGGCCCGCTCGGGGCGCTTCTCCGCGGAGAGCCGCGAGCAGAGCACCAGCAGCACCTCCTCGGGCGCGGCGTACCGGGCCCGTTCGACGGCCCGTTCGGTCCGGGGCAGCGGCCGCATCGCGTCCAGGTCGACCCCGAGCGGTGCCCGGACCAGGTTCGGCGTGCCGATCCGCCGGAACTCGGCCGCCGCCCAGTCGGTGGTGCACAGCACGGAGTCGTACGCGCGGGCGGTCGCCGCGTTCAGCCGGTCGGCGGCGGTGCCGGCCAACGGTCCGGGAACGCCCCAGGTGCGCAGCACCCCGGTGGCGCTCTCGTGGGACACCATCACCGAGCGCACCCCGTGCCGCCGGGCCCAGGCGCCGGTCCAGCGCAGCGTGGTGCGGTCGGACACCTCCAGCCGGTCGGGGGTGAGCCTGGTCAGCTCGGCGGCCACCGCCCGGCGGTCGGTGAGCAGCCGGTAGCCGCCGCTGGCCGGCAGTACCGGGCCGGGCAGGGTGACCACCAGGCCCTGCTCGGTCTCCTCCTCGGAGCGCCGCTCCCCGGGCACGATCAGGACCGGCCGGTGCCCGGCGGCCCGGTACCCGGCGCCGAGGTGTCGCAGCGCGGTGCGCAGGCCGCCGGAGACCGGGGTGACGAAGTTGGCGAGCCGCACGATGGTGAGCGCCTCGCGGTTCGGGGCGGAGGTCATGCCGGCAGTTCCTCCGGCAGCGCGCTGCCGGCCGCCTCGCCCCCGGCGGCCGCACCAATCCCAGCGCCCCCGGCGGTCGAGACCGCACCGTCCGTAGAAGCGACGACCCCCGCGACCGCGGGGGAGAGCAGCGGAGCGAGGGACCCGACCGGCACCCCCCGGTGCTCCGCCAGCACCTCGGCGTAGTGCCGCAGCAGCAGGTCGCCGACCGCCTCCCAGGTGCGGGCGGTCACCTCCGCCCGGCCGGCCCGGCCGTACGCGGCCCGCCGCGCCGGGTCGGCGGCCAGTTCGGCGACCGCCCGGGCCACGGCCGCGCCGTCCCGGGGCGGTACCAGCAGGCCGGTGCGGTGGTGCCCGACCAGGTCCAGCGGGCCGCCCGCCGCCGGGCCGATCACCGGCACCCCGCTCGCCATCGCCTCCTGGATGGTCTGACAGAAGGTCTCCAGCGGGCCGGTGTGCACGAACACGTCCAGGGTCGCGAAGCAGCGGGCCAGTTCCTCACCCGTCCGGCGGCCCAGGAAGACCGCGCCGGGCATCGAGGCCTTGAGTCCGGGCGCCGTGGGTCCGTCCCCGACGATCACCACCCGCACCCCGGGCAGTGCCGAGGCGGCCGCCAGCAGGTCGACCCGCTTCTCCGGCGCCAGCCGCCCCACGTAGCCGACCAGCACCTCGCCGCCGGGCGCGAGAGCCCGGTGCAGTGCCTCGTCCCGGTGCCGGGGGTGGAACCGCACCGAGTCCACCCCGCGCGGCCACAGCTGCACCCGGGGCACCCCGTGCGCGGTCAGGTCCTGCGCCGCCGGTGTGGACGGCGCCAGCGTCCGGGCGGCCGCCCGGTGCACGGCCCGGATCCGCCGCCACGCGGCGGCCTCCCCGAGGCCCCGGCCGGCCCGGTAGGCGTGCGCGTACCCGGCGAGGTCGGTCTGGTAGACGGCCACGGCGGGCACCCCGAGCCGGGCGGCCACCTGCATCCCGCGCGCGCCGAGCACGAACGGGCTGGCCAGGTGCACGATGTCCGGCCGGTGCCCGGCGACCGCGGCCGCGAGTTGCCGGCTCGGCAGGGCGATCCGCACCTGCGGGTACCCCGGCAGCGGCATCGACGGGATGCGGACCACGGGGATCGCGGCCGCCCCGGCGCTCCCGAAGCTCTCCGGCGGGCACTCCGCGCCCCGCGCCGGCGCGGGGGTGACGACGAGGGGCTGATGGCCGCGGCGGACCAGATGCTCGGCCGTCCGCAGCACGCTGTGGGCGACCCCGTTGACCTCGGGAGGGAAGGATTCGGTGACGATGACGACGCGCATGCCAGTGTTCTGTCCCTGCCCGGCGTGCACCCGGCCAAAGGGATCTGTCGTACAAGCGAACGCGGGTCGGCGATTTGCACCACCGACCCGCGTCCCCCGTCACCTGCCGCCGTTCCGGGCTCACAGCGAGCCGGCGGCCTCCTTGAGCTCGGCGTACGGCGCGAGCTTGCGGATCGACTCGATGCTCTTCAGGCAGTCGTCCTTGCTCTCCTCCGGGTCCCCGGTCACCACGACCGACCCGTTGCTCGCCTTGAGCTGGAACCGGTGCATCCCGGTTTCGTCCACGTACAGCTCGAACCTACCCGCCATGACAGAAACAGCCTTCCGTTCGGAGTGCCCCCTGGCACCGGACCGTAGGCTCAACACCCCTGCGCCGCACGTCAGAAGAGCCATCCGAGTGGGAACCCCCGGGCGGTCGTCGGCCGTCTGCCCGATGCCTCAGGGTAGTGGGTGGGGGATCAGCGGGGACGCGGGCGCGCGGGGGAGTCCGAGGCGGAAAGAGACGGGCGACCGACCGCGGTGCGCGGCCCGTTAGCCGGTCGCCACGACGGAGCGAATGACCGAAGGCTCCCCCGGCACACGGCCGGGGGAGCCTTCGCCACCGCTCAGTAGTGCCCTTGGTTCTGCCTGTCCGTCACCGGATGCACGGGCGTGGCGGTGTCGGAGGTGTCGGCGGGTTCGTCGGCTCGATGGGCAGCGGAGACCGGCGCCTGCGGTGCGGCGGCGTGCGACGGTGTCGCGAGGCCGAACGCGGCGCTCGCCACGACGGCGCTCATGACGGTCATCTTCGCGAGCCCGCCACCGAAGTCCGGCATGTGATACCTCCCCCGTTCATCTCCCGCCCCACCGGCGGGAGTTGATGCCGTCAGCAAACCACCGGCCGGGGGCGGGAGCAACCCTCCGGGGCCCCTGGTCGCGGGCGGCGGTGGGTCACTCGCCCTTGAGCTGCTGGACCAGGCCGAGCCGGTCGATGACGGCGTGCCGCTCGCTGATGCGGTCGCCGACGAAGCGGAACAGGGCGAAGGCCTCCGTGCTGACGCGCTTGCCGGTGGCCGGGACGCCCATCAGCGGGCCGGAGTGGGTGGCCGTCATGCGCCAGCGGACGACGACGTCCTCGCCCTCGCCGAGCAGGTCGAGGATCTCGAACGACGGGTCGGCGTGGGTGGCGTGCACCTCGCGGATGGCGTCCTTGAAGCCCTGCGGGCCCCGGACGTTCTGGTGCTTGCCCTCGGTGGTGGTGAAGTCCGCGGTGAACAGTTCGTCGGCGACGTCCAGGTCGCCGGCCTCAAGTGCCTTGTAGAGGCGGCGGACGGCGTTCTTGCGGTACTCGACGGTGGTCATGGGTCCCCTCCCGAGGTGGATTGCGAGCGGATCGCCGAGCGACTTACTGAGCGATCCCTCAGTAAGTTAACCTGTTCCTGAGCGATTACTCAAGTAGTCGAGGCGGCGGGAAGAGACGGAGGCCGGAGATGGCTCAGGCGCGAAGCGGTCGGCCCTCGACCGGGGTGCGGGAGGCGGTGCTCAAGGCGACCGAGGAGGCGCTCGGGGAGGCCGGACTGGCGCTGTCCACCAAGGAGATCGCGCGCCGGGCGGGCGTCGCGGAGTCGAGCATCTTCTACCACTTCGGCGACCGGCTGGGCCTGCTCCAGGCCGTCATCGGGCTGCACCTGCCCGCCTTCGCCGACGCGACGGCCATCCTCGGTGCGCCGGAGGCCGACCCGGAGACCGACGCGCGGACCGACCCGGAGACCGACGCGCGGACCGGCCCGGAGGCCGACCCGGGGGCCGGCCCGGGAACCGACCTTGAGGCCGATCTCACCGCCCTGCTCACCCGCCTCGAACAGTTCTACCGCCGGATCATGCCGATCCTCGGCGCCGTCCAGTCCGACGTCCAGCTGCGCGGGCTGCTCTCCGAGCGCGGCGGCGAGATCGGCCCGCACCTCGCCCTCGGGGCGGTCGCCGACGCCGTCCGGGCCCGGCAGGCCGCGGGTCGGCTCCCGGCCGCGCTGGACCCGGCCGCCGCGGCCGTCCTCCTCGTCGGCGCCGCCCATCAGCGCGCCCTCCACGCCCATCTGCTGGGGGAGGCCGCGGCCCGCTTCCTCCCTCCGGTCGAGACGGTCGCCCGCACCCTCGCCCCGGCCTTCGGGCGGCACCCGAACAGGTAGCGCTCGAACAGGTAGCGCTCGAACGGGAAGCGCCCGAACGGCAAGCGCCCGGTCGGGCGGTGCCCGAACACGACCCCGTCCCTACGGCCGGGGTCCGCCGCTCCCCGGACCGTCCGCGAGCAGCGTGCCGAACCCCGCGCACAGCAGCCGGACGCTCCGGGTGAACTTCTCGTCCTGGTCGGGGCGCGGTGCCGACGGGTCCATGAGCAGGGGGAAGCGCCGGCACAGGTCGGCGTAGAGCTCGGCGGTGACGGGCGGTGGCGCGGCCGGCTGGTTCTGCTCCTGGAGTACGAAGCCGGTGACGTGGCTGAGCAGGGTGTCGGCGGCGATGACGCAGTGGTCGGCGGGCAGGCCCGCGTCGTGGAGGGTGCGCAGCAGCCGTTCCATGAGGGAGAGGGCGCCGGTGCTGAGCGTGCCCGGGCTCTCGGCGAGGAGTTGGGCGCCGCCCGGGTGCTGTTTGATGCTCAGGCGCAGGGTGGCGGCCTGGGCTTCGACGCGGTCCTGCCAGGCGGCGTCGGGCGGGAGGGCGGCGATGGCTTCGGTGCCGGCGTCGTACGCCTGGCGGCAGACCCGGTCGGCCATCAGGGCGAGCAGTTCGTCCTTGCCGCGCACGTGGTAGTAGAGGCTGCCCGCGTGGGTGTCGAGCCGGTCGGCGACCTGGCGCATGGACAGGTTCTGGTAGCCGACCTCGGCGAAGACGGCCATGCCCGCGTCGACGATGCGCTCCTTGGTGAGCTTCATGGGATCCACCGTAACAAGCTTTTCCAACACTGTTAGAAAACTGTGCTAGTTTTGCGCCATCAGGTTTTCGAACGGCGTTGGAAGCGCCGTCACCAGGGGGAGGAGCCGGCAATGGAGGCGATCG
The DNA here is from genome assembly GCF_014656195.1 of Kitasatospora xanthocidica. Classification (GTDB taxonomy): domain Bacteria; phylum Actinomycetota; class Actinomycetes; order Streptomycetales; family Streptomycetaceae; genus Kitasatospora; species Kitasatospora xanthocidica. The sequence continues at coordinate 115,181 of NZ_BNBY01000009.1, forward strand.
TCTTCAATGTGACCACGGCCGCGCTGATGGTCATGATGGTCAACAGTGGACTCGGCGTGGTCGGCCGGGACACCCTGCGCGGGCGGCCGCTCCCCTGGGCGGCGATCGCCCTGACCGCGATCGCCGTCGGCGGCGTGCTGCTGCAGCTGGTGTGGTCCGGTGCCATGGACGCGCTGGACGGCGACCCGTCGAAGTCCGGCTGGTGGCGCGAGTTCACCTCGGTGTTCATGCAGAACGGCGGCCTCTTCGGCGGCCTGTGGAACCTCGTCACCCTGGCCGCCGTCGCCGCGCTCGCCCACTGGTACTGGGGCGGACCGCTCACCCTCGCCTTCTTCCTCGCCGGCATCGTGCTCCCCGGCCGGATCGACACCCTGCTCGGCTTCGGCGAGGGCCCCAGCACCGACCCGCGCAACTTCGCCGGCAGCTCCGGCGCCACCTACTTCCTCGGCGCCACCCTGGCCCTCGCCTTCCTCACCCGCACCCGCCTCCCCAAGGAGATCGCCCTGGCCGCCGGTGTCCCCGCGCTCGGCCTCGCGATGTGGCTCGCCCAGGACAACGGCCACGGGCTCGTCTCCGTCTACGGCTTCGTCCTCGCGGCGGCGGTCTGGGCGGTCCGCCGGCGGCTGCCCCGCCCGGTCGAGCGGACGGCCTGACCCCCGAACGGCCCGGGCCGGCAACACCACACGGCACCACCACCCAGCACCACCACCCGGCGGCACGGCATCTGCCACCCGCCGCCGAAGGCCCGCCGATCCGGCGGGCCTTAGCCGTTCGCCGTCACGAGCGTCTGGCGCGGGCGCGGATCCCCGGCCGTCCGGCCCGCAGTGGCTCGAAGTCGGCGGCCACCGGCCGCGGTTGCTGCCCGGCATCGCATCCGAGGCCCGCCCCTCCGCACCTCGCCCGACCGCGCGCCGGAGGGCGCGGCTAAGCCCCGCGCCGTGGGCCGGGGCGCGGGGCGTCACGCAATGGGCCTGGGGTCAGCAGCCGTTGAGGATGCCGGTGAGGGCGGTCTTCTCGGCGCTGTCGACGCCGAGGCCGTAGTACTGCTTCACCTGCACCCAGGCACGGGCGTAGGTGCAGCGGTAGGAGGCCTGGGGGAGCCACTCGGCGGGGTCGCGGTCGCCCTTGGAGCGGTTGCTGCTGGCGGAGACCAGGAGCAGCTGGGGGCGGGTGACGTCGTTGGCGAAGGCCTGGCGCTGGGCGGTGGTCCAGGACCAGGCGCCGGAGGCCCAGGCCTCGGACAGCGGCACCAGGTGGTCGACGTCGAAGGAGGAGGCGTTGGTGGTGGTCGCGTTGTCGTACGGCGAGGACCAGGAGCCGCTGGTGGCCTTGCAGGAGGTGTCGGTGGCGACGTTGCTGCCGTCGCGCTTGACGACCCACTCGCGGGTGTCGCAGGTGCCGCTGACGGTGATCCAGGTGGGGAACAGCGTCCGGTCGTAGGTGCTCGCGTGGGTCTCGGCGGTGGCGGGCATCGCGGCGAGGTAGGACCGGGCGGTGGCCGCGGAGATCGGGGTCGGGAGGGCGGCCTGGGCGGGGGTGCCGGCGGTGAGCACGGTCGCGGCGGCGAGGACGGCGGCGGCCGGGACGAGGGGCAGGAACCGGCGTATGGACGCGGTGGGGGCCATGGCGAACGCTCCATCATCAGATCGGATGAGCTGCTGAATTGCGTGCGCCAGTGTGGCGAGCGGGTCACCTACGCGGGTAGACCCGGGAGGTGAAATCCTCGTGGATATCGGCCCCGTACCGGGCCACGGCCGGACAAGTCCGGCGTCCGCCAAGGGGGTTCACAACCACCTCGGGCCCCGGAACCGCATCCGTCCCGGCCCCCGGAGCCGCACCGGCCCGGCCCCCGGAAGCACAGCGGCCCCGGCCGCGCGAACCGCGACCGGGGCCTTGCCGGGGGAGCTGGGACCGGAGGTCAGTCGCGGCGCCGGCCCGCCATCCAGACGTAGACCAGGATCCCCGCGAACAGGAACAACACGCCCTGGTAGACGGCGGCGTAGCCGGCGCCGGCGAGGAGCCAGAGCGAGAAGGCGAAGGCGCCCAGCCCGAGGACGGCGTCCCGGACGAGCCGGCCGTGGTCGACCTTCTCGGTGGCGCCGCGGACCAGCCAGTACAACTGGGCGGCGGTGGAGAGCAGATACGGGACGGTGGCGGTGAAGGTGGTGACCAGCACCAGCATGTCGAAGGCGTGCTTCGCGCCACTGGCGAAGTTGAGGACGGTCAGCACCGAGGCCAGGGCGACGCTCACCAGCACGCCGAAGGTCGGCACCCCGCGCCGTTCCTTCCCGAAGGCGGCCGGGAACAGGCCGTCCTGGGCGGCCGCGTACGGCGCCTGGGCGGCGAGCAGGGTCCAGCCGTTGAGGGCGCCGGTCATCGAGACCAGCGCGGCGACGGCGATCGCCGTGCCGCCCCAGGAGCCGCCGAACATGCCGTTCACGGCGTCCGAGAACGGTGCGGTGGAGTGGACGAGCCGGTCGTGCGCGACGCTGCCGAAGACGGCCAGCGTGCCCAGCAGGTAGACCACCGCCGCCCCGGTGGTGCCGAGCACGCTGGCCCGGCCGACGTTGCGCTCCGGGTCGCGGACCTGGCCCGCGCTCATCGCGGCGGACTCCACGCCGAGGTAGCTGAACAGCAGGATGGCCGCGGCGGCGGTCATGCCGCCCGCCCAGCCCTGGCCGCTGCCGTCGAAGGGGCCGAGGTTCTTCGGGTCGAAGAAGAACAGGCCGCCCACCGAGACCAGCAGCAGCGGGATGAACTTCAGGACGGTGGAGACGAGTTGGACGGCCCCGACGTACCGGGTGCCGGCCAGGTTCGCCAGCGCGGGCAGCCACTGGAAGGCCAGCGCGGCGGTGATCTCCAGCGCGATGTCGTGGTGGATCGGCACCAGCACGTCCAGGTAGCCGACGGCGGCCACGGCGAGCGCGGCGTTGCTGACCCAGGTGGTGATCCAGTACGACCAGGCGGACAGGAAGCCGGCGAAGTCCCCGAAGGCCTCGCGGGCGTAGACGTACGGCCCGCCGGTGCGCGGGTTGCGGCGGGCCAGTTGCCCGAAGACCAGCGCCAGCACGATCGCGCCGACGGTGAGCACCGCGAAGGCGAGCAGGCTGACCGTCCCGTACGGGGCCACGGCGGCGGGGATCATGAAGATGCCGCCGCCGATGATGTTGCCCATCACCAGGGCGGTGGCGGTCGCCAGCCCGAAGCGGCCGTTCTTCGCGGGGGTGGGGTCGACCGGGCCCGGGTCTGTCGGGCCGTCCGGTCGGGTCGCCTGCCGGGGCGCGGCGGGACTGGTCTGCATGAGGGTGGTGCGCCTTTCGTGGTCCTGCTCGGGCTCCGGCCGCGCGCTCGGTGGAGCGGGTACGGGCGTGCGGAGCGACCGTTCATGCTCGGACCGGACGCCATCGGCTACCAAATCGACGGGATTTGTTCAGTTCACCCGGCATCTGACCGCAAGTCTTACGGTCCTGCGGCGGCCGGACGGGCACTCGTCCGGCGTTCTCCGCCCGGGTGTTCGACCGTGATCACCTTCGGACCACAGGGTTCGCCCGGCCGGGGGAGTTCCCTCACCCGAATGCCTCAGTCGGGTTGCGAATGAGGCGGATTCGTGGGCGTTCGTGTGCCAACCTGTGCCGGTGCCGCGGGGTGGCCGGGTGTGTTGGTGGCCGGCCCCGGGGCACTCCTCCCATGCCAGAAACCACCCAAAGGACAGTTGATGTCGCTTCGTGGAAACGCCCGCAAGCTCGCCGTGATCGCCGCCGTGACCGGCGCCGCCGCCTTCGCGGCGCCGGTGCCGGCGATGGCCTCTTGGCACGCGTCGCACTCGGCGACCGGCACCAGCCTGGAGTCGGGTTCGGCCGGTGTCGGCCTGTTCGGCCCGCACGCCCAGTGGCTCAACGTTCACGAGCACACCGAGGACGACTGCATCGGCGACTGCTGATCGACTGACGGTCGACCGACGGTCGGCGGCTGATCGACGACTGAGCCCGGGTACCGCCACGTCGGTACCCGGGCTCACCGCTGTCCGCCCGCCGTGCCCTGTCAGTCCCGCGCGAGCCCGTCCGCCCGCCGCGCTCCGTCAGTCCCGCGAGAGCCCCGTCAGTCCGGTACGTCCGCCGGCTCCTGCGCGCCCGGCGCGGCCCGTGCGACCGCCCCGGGCCGGGACAGCAGGCTCGGCCACCACATGTGCCGGTCGAGGTCCATGGTCAGCGCGGTGACCAGGACCGAGCGCACCACCAGGGTGTCCAGCAGCACCCCCAGCGCCACCGCGAAGCCGATCTCGGCGAAGCCCACCACCGGCAGGGTGCCGAGCACCGCGAAGGTGCTGGCCAGGATCAGCCCGGCCGAGGTGATCACCCCACCGGTGGCGGACAGCCCGTTCAGCGCCCCCTGCCGGGTGCCGTGCTGGGCGGACTCCTCCCGGACCCGGGTCATCAGGAAGATGTTGTAGTCGATCCCCAGCGCGACCAGGAAGACGAAGACGAACAGCGGGAACGCGTTGTCCTGGCCCTGGAAGTGGAAGACGTGCTCGAAGAAGAAGACGCTGATCCCGAGCGCCGCCGCGTACGACAGCACCACGGTCGCGATCAGCACCAGCGGCGCGGTGACGGCCCGCAGCAGGACGGCGAGGATCAGCAGCACCACGCCGAGGACCAGCGGGATGATCGCCCGGTTGTCGTTGCCGGCGGCGCGTCCGGCGTCCAGGATCACGGCGGTGCTGCCGCCGACCTTGGCGTCCGCTCCCGGTACGGCGTGCACGGCGGCCCGCACCCGGTCGACGGTGGACTTGGCGGCCCCGCTGTCCGGCGGGTCGGTGAGGGTGGCCTGGAACAGGGCCTGTCCGCCGTGGACGACCGGCGGCGTGGTGGCGGCCACCCCGGCCGTGGTCCGGGCGGCCTCCCGTACGGCGGGGGCGCCGGTGCCGGTGGAGATGATCGTGAGCGGCGCGCCGGTGCCGCCCGGGAAGTGCTGCGACAGCACCTGCTGGCCGACCACCGAGTCCGGTTTCCCGGTGAAGGTCCCGGCGGTGCTGAGGCCGTTGGCGTCGAGTGAGACCAGGCCGACGCAGCAGGCCGCGAGGGCCAGCGCCGTCCCCACCCACACCTTGCGGGGCCGTCGGCCGATCCAGGCGCCGATGTGCGCCCAGCGTCCGGTCCGGGTCGGTTCCGGGGTGCCGTAGGCGGGCCGGACCGGCCAGAACACCCAGCGGCCGACGATCACCAGCAGCGCGGGCAGCAGGGTGAGCATGGCGAGGAGCGCGATCAGCACGCCGATCGCGCAGACCGGGCCGAGGCCGCTGGTGGAGTTCATCTCGGCGATCAGCAGGCAGAGCATGGAGGCGATCACGGTCGCCGAGGAGGCGAGGATGGCGGGCCCCGCGCGGTGCAGGGCGAAGGCCATCGCCTCGTGCCGGTCCTGGTGGCGGCGCAGCTCCTCGCGGTAGCGGGCGGTGAGCAGCAGCGCGTAGTCCGTCCCCGCGCCCAGCACCAGGACGATCAGGATGCCGGCGCTCTGCGCGTTGACGGTCAGGCCGGCGTGCTTGGCGAGGAGGTAGATGAGGGCCTCGGAGACGGTCAGCGCGCCGGCGGCCGTGACCAGCGGCAGGGCCCACAGCACCGGGCTGCGGTAGGTGAGCAGCAGTAGGACGATCACCACGCTGACGGTGGCGGCGAGCAGCGAGCTGTCGATGCCGGAGAAGGCCGCGGCCTGGTCGGCGCCGACCCCGCCGGGGCCGGTGACGTGGGTGGTCATGCCGTTGCTGTCGGCGGCGGCGGTGCGGCGCAGCTGCTCGACGGCGGGCTTCAGGTCGTTCCAGCCGTTGGTGCCGATGTCGATCGGCACGATGGTCTGCATGGCCTGGCCGTCGGTGGAGACCACCGGGCCGACCACCGGTCCGACGACGTGCGGGACGGCGGCGAACTCCACCGCCTCGCGGGTGGCCTCGGCCCGGTCGGCGGGGGTGATGCCCCCGGCGCGCTGGTACACCACGACGGCCTGGGCGGTGTCGACCGGCTGGAAGGTCCGCTGCTCGTCGAGCACCTGGGTCGACTCGGCGTTGCCGGGCAGCCAGCTGGACGCCTGGTTGTCCTCGGCTCCCATGAGCTTGCCCGCGAGCGGGCCGAGCGCCACGAGCAGCACCAGCCAGAGGGCGAGCACCACCCACTTGCTGCGGCGTCCGCACGGCAGCGCGGCGAGTTTCCGGGTCGGAGACATCAGGGTCCCCCAGGGAGGCCAGAGGCGATGATTTTTTCCAGCCTGCCATCGGTCCGGCCATCCGGCAGCTCCGGTCCGCCGCCCGGCACGGGCCAGACCCTCCCCGCAGGGGCCAGACCCTCCCCGCAGGGGTCAGACCCTCCCGGCCAGGGTCAGACCCGGACCGCCGCCCGCTCCCGCAGCTCCTTCAGCACCGCGATGTCCATCGCGTGCCCGGTGCCGTCCCCGCCGTGCTTGCGGTCCGGGGTCTCCACCAGCAGCGGCACGCCGGCGGTCTCCGGGTGCTCGAACAGCTCGCGGAACGGCTCGGCGCCGATCATCCCGGCGCCGATGTTGGCGTGCCGGTCCTTGCGGGCACCGACGACGTCCTCGGAGTCGTTGGCGTGGATCAGCCGCAGCCGGCCCGGACCGGCGGCGGAGGCCAGGGCGTCCAGCGCGGCCGTCACCCCGCCGGGCACCGCCAGGTCGTGTCCGGCGGCGAAGGCGTGGCAGGTGTCCAGGCAGACCCCGACCTTGGGGTGGCCGTCCAGCGCCTCCACGTACTCGGCCAGTTCCTCCAGCCGCGAGCAGAGCGAGCTGCCCTGACCGGCGGTCGGCTCCAGCAGCAGCCAGGGCGCGTCCTCGCCGAGCGCGTCGAGCTCGTCCAGCAGCGGCCGGACGTCCTCGCGGACCTGCGCCATCGCCTCGGCCCGACGGGAGCCGCCGCCGGGCGCGGTGCCGACGGCCGAGCCGGTGTGCAGCACGACGCCGAGGGCGCCGATGGCGTGGCCGCGGCGCAGCGAGTGCCGCAGCGAGTCGGCCGAGCGCTCGCGGGTGGCCGGGTTGTCCGAGCCGAAGTTGATCAGGTAGGGCGCGTGCACCCAGGCCGGGACGCCCTGTTCGGCGCAGGCGAGGCGGAACTCCTCGTCCTGGGCCGGGTTCCCCGGGGGAGTGGCCCAGCCGCGCGGGTTGGCCACGAACACCTGCACCGTCTCGGCGCCGACCCGCCGCGCGTACGCCAGGCCCGTCCCGGCCAGCCCCCGGCCGGCCACCGGGACGTGGGCGCCGATCGGGTTGCGGACGGTGGCGACGGGCGGTACGGGCGCGATGGTCATGGCCCCGAGGATGTCACGCGGCCGGACGGGGGTGTCGGGCAGACCGGTACGGCCGTCCCGGGGGAGGCCCGGCGAAACGATCCTCTGTACTCGATCGAGTGAATTCGGGGTGGTAATCACGACCTCCGAGCTCCGGCTCCGTCACGATCCGTGACCACGTGGACTCCACGACTCCGAGGAGACGACCGTGACCACCGCCGAACCCGTCGAGACCGTCGACCTGCGCGCCGACCACCTGGTCCGCGACCCCTTCACCGCCTTCGCCGACCTGCGCGAACGCGCCCCGCTCGCCCGCGCCACCATCCCCGGCGTGGACCCGTTCTGGATCGCCGTCCGCTACCAGGACGTCCGCACCGTGCTGTCCGACCCCCGCTTCGTCAACGACGTGAACACCGTCGACCACCCGGCGGACCGGACGGGCGCGGCGGGCACGACGGCGGGCGCGCCGGACGCGGCGGACACGACGGGCGAAACGGCGGACACGACGGCTGCGACGGCCGACACGGACCCGGCCGGGGTGCCCGCCCCCGCCCACCGCACCGAGCAGGTCTGGCGTGCCCGCGGCATGCCGCCCGAGTGCGCCGAGTTCCTGCGCGCCGGGGTCTTCGGTGCGGACGGCGCCCGGCACCGCCGGATGCGCGGCCTGGTGCACCCGGCCTTCACGGCCGGCGCCGTCGAGCGCCTGCGGCCCCGGATCGAAGGGCTCGCCGAGGAGTACGCCAGGGCGCTGGCCGAGCACGCCGACCCGGACGGCGTGGTCGACCTGGTCGCGCACTTCGCCTACCCGCTGCCCGTCACGGTGATCTGCGAGCTGCTCGGCATCCCCGAGTCCGACCGCCCGCAGTGGCGCCGCTGGAGTTCCTACCTCGGCCGGGGCGCCGGGCCCGGGCTGGACGAGGCGCTGCGCGCCATGGTGGCCGCCGCCCGCGAGCTGATCGAGCGCCGCCGCGCCGAGCCCGCCGAGGACCTGCTCTCCCGGCTGGCCGCCGCCGAGGGCGACACCCTCGACCCGGTCGAGACCGTCTCGCTGATCCTCAACCTGATCGTGGCCGGGCACGAGACCACCGCCACCCTGATCGGCAACGGCACGGCCGCGCTGCTCGCCCACCCCGAGCAGCTGGCCCTGGTCCGCGAGGACCCGGCCCGGCTGCCCGCCGCCGTCGACGAGCTGATGCGCTGGCGCGGACCGACCATCGGCGGCGTGCCGCGCTACGCGACCGAGGACCTCACCCTGGCCGGCACCCTGATCCGCAAGGGCGAGGCGGTGATGCCGATCCTCGCCGGGGCCAACCACGACCCGCGGGTCTACGCCGAGCCGGAGCGACTGGACGTCTGCCGCGCGAGCGCGCCGGACCGCGACGGGCCGCACGACGCGCACCTCGGCTTCGGCCACGGCGCCCACCGCTGCCTGGGCGCGGCGCTGGCGCACGAGGAGGCGGTGGTCGCCTTCGGCGCGCTGCTGCGGACCTACCCGCGGCTGGAGCTCGCGGTCGGACCGGAGGCCGTCGAGCGCGGCCCCAACCCGGCGGCCTGGCACCTCGCCGCCGTGCCCGTCCGCCTCGGCCCGCAGGCCCCGGCGGAGGGCTGAGCCTCCGCCTCGGGAGCCCGGCCGCACCCGCGCCCGGCCGCACCCGACCCTGACCGACCCGCGCCCGACCGCACCCGCGGCCGGGCGCGTCGTCATGTCCGGGCGGAGCACGCCACGCCGGGCCCGTCCCACCACCGGCCGACGCCCCGTCAGCCCCGCAGCCCAGCCCTGGTGGCGGCTCCACCCGGGCGACCGTACCGTCGACTCGGCCGCACCCACCGGCCGTCACCACCCGGGTACAGCGCGTCAGCCCACACCCGCCGGCCCGGGCCGAACACCGCGACACGCCGCCCCACACCGCGACACCGTCCCACCCCACCTCGAAGCACCGCGCGCGCCGAAAGACAGGTCACCACTGATGCCCACGCGACGGGTCCACCACCTCGCCGCGGCCACCGCCGCCGCCACCACCGCCCTGACCACCGTCCTCACCACCCTGGCCGCCGCGCCCGCGGCCCACGCCGTCGACATCGGCCCGGTGCACCTCCTCCGGCCGGGCGAATCGATTCAGCACGCGGTGGACGCCGCCCACCCCGGCGACACCGTCCTGCTGCTCCCCGGCACCTACCGGGGCAGCGTCCGCATCACCACCCCCGGCCTCACCCTGCGCGGCTCCGGCCCGGACACCGTGGTCACCCCCGGCACCGGTACGGAGAACGCCTGCGCCACCGCCGGGCACGGCATCTGCGTGGACGGCACCGAGGCGAACCCGCTGTCCGGCGTCACGGTCGAGTCCCTCGCCGTCACCGGCTTCGCCAAGAACGGCATCGACGCCAGCGGCACCACCGGCCTGACCGTCCGCCGCACCTACGTCCACGACAACGCCCAGCAGGGCATCAGCCAGGAGATGTCCACCCGGGCCGTCATCGTCCACAACCGCTCGACCGACAACGGCCAGTCCGGCGTCTTCCTCGCCAACTACGCCTACCGCGAGGGCGGTTCGCCCGACACCGGCGGCACCGTGGTGGAGGGCAACGAGCTGTCCGGGAACCGGGTGGGCGTCACCGTCCGCCGGCTGCGCGGGCTCACCGTCCAGAAGAACGACATCAGGGGCAACTGCGGCGGCGTCTTCGTGGTCGGCGACGAGGGCGTGCCCCGCGCCGGGAACCTCGACGTACGGAACAACCGCGTCGTCGCCAACAACAAGTTCTGCCCGGCCAACCCGCGCCTGGGCGCCATCCAGGGCGCCGGGATCGTGGTCACCGGCACCGAGGACGTCCGGGTCACCGGGAACGAGGTCCGCGACAACACCGGCACCTCGGACTTCTCCGGCGGCATCGTCCTCTACAAGAGCGTCGTCGGCGTCCCCAACGCCCGGACCGTCGTCACCGACAACCGGCTGAGCGGCAACGGCCCGGCCGACCTCGCCGACCGCGACGCCGGCACCGACACCACCTTCGCCCGCAACACCTGCGACCGCTCCGAGCCCTCCGGCCACTGCTGAACCCCCCTCACCAAGCCCCCCGCCAAGCCCCCGCTCCCCACCCCCGCTCCACCGGGAAGGACGTCCATGACCACCGCACCCGCCCACACCAGCCCGCAGGCCGCGATGCGCCTGCGCGAGCTCGTCTTCGGCGCCGCCTGCGCCGCCGCCGTCCGCGCGGCGGCCCGGCTCGGCGTCGCCGACGCGCTCGGCGACACCCCGACCGCCGTCACCGACCTCGCCGCCGCGCTCGACACCGAGCCCCGCCAGCTGCGCCGCCTGCTGCGCGCCCTCACCTGCTACGGGATCTTCGCCGAGACCGCCGACGACCGCTTCGAGCACACCGAGATGTCCCGGCTGCTGCGCGAGGACGCCCCCAACTCCCTGCGCTACATCTCCCTCTGGTGCACCGAGCCGTGGACCTGGGAGGCCTGGCCGAAGCTGGACGAGGCGGTCCGCTCCGGCCGCAACGTCTTCCCCGAGCTGTTCGGCAAGGAGTTCTTCGAGTACCTGCACAGCGAGGGCGGCGACTCGGCGAAGGTCTTCGACAAGGCGATGACCACCTCCAGCCGGCAGTCCGCCCGGGACTTCGCCGACTACCTGGACCTCACCGGCGTCGACTCGGTCGTCGACATCGGCGGCGGCCAGGGCCACGTGCTGGCCAGCCTGCTGGACAAGCACCCGGCGCTGCACGGCACCCTGCTCGACCTGCCCAAGGTCGTGGCCGGCGCCGACCCGCGGCTGCGGGAGGGCGGCGCCTTCTCCGCCCGCGCCCGGCTGGTGCCGGGCGACTGCCGGGTGGACATCCCGGTCCGCGCCGACCTCTACATCATCAAGAACATCCTGGAGTGGGACGACGAGAGCACCCGCCGCACCCTCGCCAACGTGGTGAAGGCGGCCCGCCCCGGCGCCCGGGTGGTGGTGGTGGAGAACCTCGTCGACAACAGCCCCTCGATGCGCTTCACCACCGCGATGGACCTGATGCTGATGCTCAACGTCGGCGGTGCCAAGCACTCCGAGGAGAGCATGGTCCGGCTGATGGAGGAGGCCGGTCTCACCGTCACCGAGGTCTGCCCGGTCAACCCCTACCTGCACGCCTTCGAGGCCACCGTCCGCGGCTGACCGCAGGCACCGACAACGACGACCGCCGGCCCCCGGTCTCCCGGGGCCCGGCGGTCGTCGGCGTGCACCGCTCCTGGTGGGCGCGTCAGGCAGGGCGCGCCAGGTGGGGCGAGTCAGGCAGGGCGCGTCAGGCCTTGTGCGAGGACTCCAGGTGGGCGAAGACCACCACGTTGTCCAGGTAGTCCCGGCGCTTCTTGTCGTAGGTGCCGCCGCAGGTGATCAGCCGCAGCTGGGCGTCGGGGGTCTTGCCGTAGACCTTCTGGTCGGGGAAGGCGTCCTTGGCGAAGGTCTCCACCGAGTCCACCGAGAAGACCGCGACGGTGCCGTCGGCGCGGGCCACCTCGACCTTGTTCCCGGGCAGCAGCAGGCTCAGCAGCAGGAACACCGCCGGGCCCTTGGTGGTGTCCACGTGGCCGGCGACGACCGCGCTGCCGCGTTCGCCCGGGGTCACGCCGTCCCGGTACCAGCCGACCAGGTTCTTGTCGTCCGGCGGCGGGGCGTTGAGCTGGCCGCCCGGGCCGAGGGTCAGCTCGGTGAACGGCGCGTCCACGGCGATCTGCGGGATCCGCAGCCGGGCCGGCTTGGCGCGCTTCAGCGCCGGGGCCGCCGGGGCCGCGGGCGCCGCCGCCGGTGGCGGAGTGGCGGCCGCGGACGGCCCGGGGGCGGCCGGTGCGATGGCCGCCGGGGGAGCGGCCTGGGTGGCCGTCGAGTCGGTGCTCGGCTCGGTGTCCACCGAGTTGTAGATCAGCAGCAGACCGACCGCTGCCGCGCCCATCCCCGCGCGCAGCAGCCGGGGCATTCCAGAGGCGGGACCGCCCGTCATTCCTGTCCTCCGCTCACACGGGTCCGAACGGACCGCCGCCCCCGGTGCGCCCCGTCCCGGCCGGGGAGGCGCCCGGAGGCGGCGGAAGTGGGGCGCCGGGCGTCAGGCGACCGCGCCGGAGGCACGGCGGCCGCGGCGCAGGGCGTAGGCGCCGGCCCCGAGGCCGCCGAGCAGCAGCACCGCGCCGGAGGCGAGCCCGCCGCCGGACAGCGCCAGACCGCCGCCACCGGTGTGCACACCGCCGTGCGGGGTCGTGTGGTCCTCGTCCTTGGCCTCGGTGCCCTTGTGCTCACCGGAGCCCTTGTGCTCCTCGGTGCCCTTGTGCTCCTCGGAGGCGGCGGGGGCGCCCTTCTTGTCGTCGGCCGGCTTGGAGCTGTCGGCCGGCTTGGCGGCGTCGGCGGGCTTGGAGCTGTCGGCGGCCGTCGACTTGTCCTGCTTCTCCTGCCAGGTGAGGTTCTTGCCCTGGTCGGAGGAGCCGTCGGCGAAGGCCATGGGGGCGCCGACGGTGAGGACGGCGGCGACGGCCGCCCCGGCGAGCAGCGTGCGTGCAGAACGCATGAGGATGATCCTTCCGGCGCGCGGACCCGCGACTGCCGGCTCGGTGCCGGACAAAGGGGACTCGCGGGGGGTGCGCCTGATCCACCGTCATCCACCGTGCCGCCGCCTGCCACCGGAGCGTGGCAGCGCCGGTGCTGACTGTGCGCCCTTCGGGTGGACTCCCGGGTGTGTTCACCCGGGCGCGCGGGCGATCCGGGTGAATCCGCGCCCGGGACGGCGCGAGGCGGTAGGGGAATCACAGGGGAACGGCAGGGAGTCACAGGGGAACGGCAGAGGAACACACGGGGAAGCGGCAGGGGGACGGCACATGGGCCCGCCCCCGGCGCGGTGCCGGGGGCGGGCCCATCGGGGCGAGCCGGGATCAGCGGTCCCAGCGGTAGAACTCCCGCGCCATCGCGTCCTTGGGCTCGCGCCAGGTGGCGGGGTCGTAGGCCTGGACGAAGGAGGTCAGGCGGTCGCTGACGGACCGGAACTCCGGGTGTCCGACGACCTGGGCGACGGCCGGGCCGGGCGGGCGGTCGGCCTCGATCAGGTGCAGGTAGACGTCGCCGAACTGGAAGAGGCTGCGTCCGGTCACCCCGATCAGGTGCGGCAGTTCGCCCTGGTCGGAGGCGGCGAACACCTCGGCGATGTCCGGCGCGGCCTCCGGCTTCATCCGGGCGACGATCAGCGCCCGGTGCACGCCGCTCACAGCTCCGCCGCCCGCTTCTCGACCTTCTCGCGGATCAGCTGCATCTGGATCCGCGAGTTCTTGTTGATGTGGTTGACCATGCCGTCGTCGTCGACCGGGGCGGTGGGCTTCATCGCGAAGTCCTGGATCCAGCGCATCCTGGTGCCGGCCGGGACCTCCGCGTACTCCCAGCGGATCTCCATGAACTCGAACGGGCCGGGCTCGACCCGGCGGGCGTTCACCGCCAGCGAGGGCTTGTCGGTGGTCCGCTCGGAGACCCAGCTCCACACCTGGCCGTTGTCGTCCGGGTGCATGGTGAGCCGGAACTGCACCCGGTCGCCCTCGCGTTCCAGGACCTCGACCGAGGCGTACTCGCTGAACAGGTCCGGCCAGTTCTCCAGGTCGTTGGTGATCTCCCAGACCAGGTCGAGCGGCGCGGCGATGACGATCTCGTTGTCGGTGTGTCCGGGCATCTCAGGCACCAGCCTTCGCGGCGAGGGAGGAGTTGACCAGCTCCATGAACTCGGCCGGGGTCTTGGCCGACTCGGCGCCGGAGGTGACCTTGAGGCCGTGCCGGTTCTCCAGCTCGCCGACGACGCCGAGCAGGCCGAGCGAGTCGACGCCGAAGGCGTCGAACTCGGCGCCCGGCCGCTCGAGGTCGCCCGGGTCGACGGTGACGCCCGCCCGCGACTGCAGCAGGGCGGCGAGTTCCGGATAGCTGAGGGTGTTGCTCACGGGGTGTCCCTTCGGGGTGTGACGGAGCGGTCCAGGACCGCGGTGTGGTTCAGGACCGCTCCCCGCGCCGGAGCACCAGCGCGGAGTTGGAGCCCATCAGCCCGCGACTGAGCACCAGGGCGGTGCGCAGTTCGGCCGGGCGGGCGCGGTCGGTCACCAGGGCGAGGTCGTGGCAGACCTCGGTGACGTTGGGGGTGGGCGGCAGCACGCCGTCCTCCATGGCCAGCACGGCGGCGGTCACGTCCAGCAGCGGGGCGCCGCAGTAGGCCCGCCCCGTACCGGTCTTGGGCGCGGTGACCGGGACGCGTTCGGCGGCCGGGCCGAGCGCGTCGGCCAGCGCCAGCGCCTCCGCCCGGTCGGCTTCGGGCACGCCCAGGGCGTCCGCGAAGACCACGTCGATCTCCTCGGGCGCGATCCGGGCCCGGTCCAGCGCGATCCGGATCGCGGCGGCCAGCCCCTCCCGGGACTCCGCCCAGCGGGAGGCCCCGGTGAAGGTGGCGCCGTGCCCGGCCAGGTGGGCCCGGACGGCGGCGCCGCGCCGCCGGGCCGCCTGCTCGTCCTCCAGCAGCAGCATCGCACCGCCCTCGGCGGGGGCGAAGCCGCGGGCCTTCGCGGTGAACGGCAGGTAGGCCTCCTCGGCCCGCTCGGCCAGGCTGAGCTCGGGGTAGCCGAGCTGGCAGACCATCGAGTACGGCGCCAGCGGGGCCTCGGCGGCGCCGGCCACCACCGCGTCGGTGCCGCGCTCGATCGCGCGGGCGGCGTGCGCGAGGGCGTCCAGGCCGCCGGCCTCGTCGCTGGCGACGACGCCGCACGGGCCCTTGTAGCCGCCGCGGATGGAGATCTGGCCGGTGCTGGCCGCGTAGAACCAGGCGATGGACTGGTACGGTCCGACGAACCTCGGCCCCTGGCCCCAGAGTTGCTGGAGCTCGCGCTGGCCGAACTCGCCGCCGCCGGAGCCGGCCGCGGTCACCACGCCGACCGCGAAGGGGTCCTCCGGGTCGGGCCGGAAGCCGGCGTCCGCCACCGCCAGGTCGGCGGCGGCCATCGCGTAGTGCGTGAACCGGTCGGTCTGCACCAGGAAGCGGTTGTCGATCGCCGACTGCGGCTCGAAGTCCCGCACCTGGCCCGCGATCCTGAGCGGCAGCCCGGTGCAGCCCTCGCGGGATATCCGGTCGAGGACGCTCACGCCCTGCCTGGTGGCCTTCCAGAAGGCGTCGGCCCCGACACCGTTCGGTGCCACCACGCCGAGGCCGGTGACCACCGCCCGGCGTCCCTGCTGACGTGACGTCATGGAACTCACCCCGTTCTGTTGAGCACGACGGCGGACTGGAATCCGCCGAATCCGCTGCCGACCGAGAGGATGTGGCTCAGCGGCAGCTCGCGCGCGGTGCGCGGCACGTAGTCGAGGTCGCACTCCGGGTCCGGAGTCTCGTAGTTGGCGGTCGGCGGCACGACGCCGTGGGCGAGCGCCAGGGTGCAGGCGACGACCTCGATGGCACCGATCGCGCCGAGCGAGTGCCCGACCATCGACTTGATCGAGCTCATCGGCGTGGCGAACGCGTGCTCGCCCAGCGAGCGCTTGACGGCCGCGGTCTCGTGCCGGTCGTTCTGCTTGGTGCCCGAGCCGTGCGCGTTGACGTAGTCGACGTCGGTGCGGTCGACCCGGGCGTGGGCGAGCGCGTGGTCGATCGCCCGGGACATCTCCAGCCCCTCCTTGGTGAGGCCGGTCATGTGGTACGCGTTGCCGAAGGTGGCGAAGCCGCCGACCTCGCCGTAGATCCGGGCGCCGCGGCGGCGGGCGTGCTCCAGCTCCTCCAGCACCAGGACGGCGCCGCCCTCGCCCAGGACGAAGCCGTCGCGGTCGGCGTCGAAGGGGCGGGAGGCGTGCTGCGGGTCGTCGTTGCGCTCGCTGGTGGCCTTGATGGCGTCGAAGCAGGCGACGGTGATCGGCGAGATCGGGGAGTCGGACGCGCCGG
This sequence comes from Kitasatospora xanthocidica, assembly GCF_014656195.1. Lineage (GTDB taxonomy): Bacteria > Actinomycetota > Actinomycetes > Streptomycetales > Streptomycetaceae > Kitasatospora > Kitasatospora xanthocidica. The sequence continues at coordinate 131,383 of NZ_BNBY01000009.1, forward strand.
CGACGCAGATGTCGGCGCGGCCCTCCTCGACCGCCTGGAAGCCGTAGCCGATCGCGTCCAGACCGGAGGTGCAGCCGGTGGAGACGGTCTGCACCGGGCCGCGGGCACCGGTCCGCTCGGCCACCGCGGAGGCGAGCGTGCTGGGCGCGAAGGCCCGGTGCAGCTGCGGCTCCGCCTGCCGGTGGTCCACGTCCCAGCGCGCGCCGCCGGCGCTGACCAGGGCGTAGTCGTGCTCCAGCCGGGTGGTGCCGCCGACGGCGGTGCCGAGCGAGACGGCGATCCGCCACGGGTCCTCGGCGGTGAGGTCCAGACCGGCGTCGGCGATCGCCTCGTCGGCCGCGACCATCGCGAACTGGACGTAGCGGTCCGCCCGTCGGACGTCTTCCGGTCCAAGCCCGTGGGCCGCCGGGTCGAAGTCGACCTCGGCGGCGATCCGGGAGCGGAACCCGGTGGGGTCGAAGAGCGTGATGCCCCGGGTCGCGGTGCGGCCGGCCGTGAGGAGTTCCCAGAACGCCGGGACCCCGACCCCGCCGGGCGCGACCACACCGATCCCGGTGACGGCGACGCGCCGGGTCACGAGGCCACCTTGGCGTGTTCCGGCGGGCCCGAGGCGGCGGACTCCTCGGTGGTCACGTGGCCGAGGTCGGGGCGCGGGGCGAGCGGGCCGAGGTGGAAGACCATCCGGGCCTCGGTGTCGCCGACGTTGCGGAAGCGGTGGCGCATGTTGATCGGGATCATCAGGCCCTGGTCGGGCTTGAGCGGGTGGGGCTTCCCGTCCAGGTCCACCTCCAGCTCGCCGCAGACGACGAAGACGAACTCCTCGGAGTACGGGTGGTAGTGCTCGCCGATCCGCTCGCCCGGCTTGACGATGGCCAGGCCCATGAAGCCGCTGGTCGCCCCGCAGCTGGTCGGGGTGAGCATGGTGCGCAGCTCGGCGCCGTGGCGGCGGTTCTCCGGAGCCTCGTCGACGTTGACGATCCGTGGGTAGTGCGTGGTCATGGTGGTCTTCCTCCGGTGGAGTTGACGAGGGGGGGAGGGAGGGTCAGTCGGTGCCGGGCCCGTCGGAGCTGCGGTCGGTGACCGGGTTCATCGCGCGGGCGGCGAGGAACGCGCTGAGCCCGGCGACGGTGCGCAGGTCGCCCTGCGGGCCGAGGTCGAGCAGCCGGGCCAGGGCGGCCGCCTCCTGGTCGTCCGCCACGCCGAGCGCGGCCGCCGGGTCGGCCTCGGCCGGCACCCGCAGGTCGACCAGGCGGACCACCACGTCCTCGCGCTGGAAGACGGTGCCCGCCGCCACGGGCCCGGTCGGGTCGGCGGTGGCCAGGTTGTCGTAGTCGGCGAGCAGCTCGGCCACGACCCGCCCCTCGCCGGGGCGGACGGGGTAGAGCACGGCGTGCCGGTGCAGCCGGCCGGAGGCGGGGGAGCTGGCGATCGCCTGGTGCCTGGCGGGCAGCGCCGCCTTGGCGAAGAAGGCCCGGGCGGACTGCGGGTCGCCCAGCTGGCGGGCTTCCTCCAGGTAGGGGTTGATCGCCTCCTCGACCGCCCGGACCTCGGGCTGCATCGCCACGTGGCGCAAAGCGTCGCCCAGGCTGCCGACCACCTCGACGGCCCGCACCACCCGGTTGCCGTGCATGAACAGCGAGGTGCGCCGCAGCCGGGTGTGCTCGTCCACCTCGGCCTTGGGGGAGGTGTAGCCGGAGAGGATCCTGGCCACCTCGGACTCGCTGCCGGGCTTGACGGTGAAGGTCAGGGCGTGCCGGACCACGCCGTCCGGGCCCGGGTCGGCCTTCGGCGGGCCGACCTGCCCGGCGGGCGCGGTGCGCGGCAGGCCCGGCGGCACCTCCATCGGGGCCCGGGTGCCGGTGGAGCCGGCCGCCGAGGTCTCGCGCAGGACGGCGTAGCGCAGCGAGCGGAAGTTGTCGCTGACGCAGCCGTGCATCGGCTTGACCATCTCGCGGTGGGCCGGGCTGTCCACCCACTCCAGGAAGGTCTCCTGGTCCCTCCACTCGCTGGTGATCAGCCACTGGCGCGGGTCGTTGATCGACTGGCACAGCTGGTCACTGACGTGGCCGGGGACCGAGGCCACCTGGTGGCGCAGCTGCTCGTAGACGTCGAGGAAGCGCTGCTGGGCGCCGTCCTGGATCTCCAGCATCAGCACCACCCGCAAGCGGGAGTCGGACTCGTCCTGCTGCTTCGGCTGGGGTTCGGACAGAGTTGTCATGATCCACTTTCTGCTCTGGGCGCGCGTGCTGCGGGCCGTGTCAGCCGTGCCCGGCGGGTGCTCCCCGGCCTGGGAAGGCGGTGCGACGGCGGTCGGCCCGGGCGGACGGCGCCAGGCCTGAGGTCGATCGTGGGCGGCTCACCGGGCGCGGCGCGAGATTTGCGGGCCATCCGGGCGAAGGGGCGGCACAGCGGGCCCCCGACGGGGGATGGAAGAGCGGGGCCCCCGGCTGAGCGGGCCCGTCGTGGGCGGCGCCGGGACCGGTCGCCGCTCCGCGGAATCCCCTTACAGGGTGGAGCAATTGATGAATCCGAAGATCGACGACCGGGTGCCCGTCCTGATCGTGGGCGGCTCGCTGGTCGGCCTGTCGGCCTCACTCTTCCTCGGTCGACTCGGGGTCAGGCACCTGCTGGTCGAGAAGCACGCCGACACCTCGCGTCACCCGCGCGGCCGAGGCAACAACGTCCGCACGATGGAGCTGTACCGGGTGGCCGGGATCGACTCGGCGATCCGCGAGGCGGCCTCGGTCCTCGCCCCCAACCACGGCATCCTGCAGGCGCCCTCGCTGACCGGCGACGAGCAGGAGTGGCTGTTCCGCGAGATCGACCCGGGCGGCCGGCTGGCCCGGTTCAGCCCGGGCGCCTGGTGCCTGTGCAGCCAGAACGACCTGGAGCCGGTGCTGCTGAGCTCGGCCCGCGACCTGGGCGGGGACGTCCGGTTCAACACCGAGCTGATCTCCTTCGAGCAGGACGCCGACGGCGTGACCTCGGTGCTGCGCAGCCGGGAGACCGGCGAGGAGCGGGTGGTGCGCTCGGAGTACCTGGTCGCGGCGGACGGCCCGCGCAGCCCGGTCCGCGAGCGGCTGGGCATCGGCCAGAGCGGCAAGGGCGAGCTGTTCCACAACGTCAGCATCACCTTCCGGGCCAAGCGGCTGGCCGAGGTGGTCGGCGACCGGCACTTCATCGCCTGCTACCTGACCAACCCGGAGGCGGACGGCGCGCTGCTGCCGGTGGACAACCAGGAGGAGTGGGTCTTCCACGCGCCCTGGCACCCCGAGCACGGCGAGCCGCTGGAGGCCTTCACCGACGAGCGCTGCGAGCGGCACATCCGCACCGCCGTCGGCATGCCGGAGCTGGACGTCGAGGTGACCGGCCGGGCGCCCTGGCACGCCGCCGAACGGGTGGCCGACCGGTACGGCGACGGGCGGGTCTTCCTGGCCGGGGACTCCGCCCACGAGATGTCCCCGACCGGCGCCTTCGGTTCCAACACCGGCATCCAGGACGCCCACAACCTGGCCTGGAAGCTCGCCGCCGTGCTGTGCGGCTGGGCCGGGCCGCGGCTGCTGGAGACGTACGGGCAGGAGCGGCGCCCGGTGGCCCGGGTGACGAGCGAGCGCGCCTCGGCCCGCTCCGCCGAGCACAGCCACCCGGGCTACGCGGTGGTGCCGGGGGTCGGCCGGCAGGCCGGGGTGCTCGCGGTGGCGCTCGGCTACCGCTACCCGGTCGGCGCGGTGATCGGCACGGACCGGGAGGGCGCGGTGGTCCCCGAGCAGTTCGAGTCGACGGGCGAGCCGGGCAGCCGGGCCCCGCACCAGTGGCTGCTGCGGGCCGGGGTGAAGCTCTCCACGCTCGACCTGTACGAGCAGGCGATGGTGCTGCTCACCGGTTCCGACGGCGCGGCCTGGCACGCGGGCGCCCGCCGGGCGGCCGACCGGCTGGCCGTCCCGCTGGACACCTACCGGATCGGCGACGGCGCCGAGGACGACCTGGCCCCGGAGCCGGGCGGCGACTTCGCCGCCCTGCACGGCGTCGGCCCGCAGGGCGCGGTGCTGGTCCGCCCGGACGGGTTCGTCGCCTGGCGCTCGGCCGGTCCGGTGCTCGACCCGGAGGCCGAGCTGGGCAGGGTGCTGCGGACGGTGCTGGCCCTCTGAGGAACGCGGAAGGGCCCGCCGGTCGTCCTGCGACCGGCGGGCCCTTCCCGATGGTGGGGGTGGAGGTCAGTGACCGCCCGCGTCGATCACCTCGACGTCGGCGACCTCCCGCTCGATCTCCTCGGCGGGCAGGGCGACCCGGATCGCCCAGTAGTAGATGCCGATCGCGAACACCGCGACCAGGCCCATGTCGTACCACATCGGGATCCGGCCGGCGCCGTCACCGAAGCCGCCCTGCCAGGAGATCAGGCCCAGGCCCAGCAGGTAGACCGGCAGCCACTGGGCGGCCTTCCAGTTCAGGCGCGGCGCGTTCGGCAGGCGGTTCTTGATCGCGTACCAGGCGTAGCCGCCGAGCAGGGCGTAGCCGAGCACGATCGCCAGGCCCAGGCGGGACAGGGTGTGCCAGCCGGCCCAGTAGATGATCAGGCTGGAGACCACGAAGGCGGCGGGGGAGATCACGTCGCCCAGCGGCAGCCGGTAGGAGCGCTCACGGTCGGGCAGCCGGCGGCGCAGCGCGCCGAAGGCCAGCGGGGCGCCGGCGTACATCAGCACGCTGGCGGAGGTGATGAAGCCGACCAGCTCCTGCCAGCTCGGGAAGGGCAGGAAGCAGATCACGCCGGTGACGAAGGACAGGATCAGGCCGAACCACGGCACGCCGTTCTTGTCCAGCTGCTCGAACTTCTGCGGCGCGTAGCCGTTCTTGCTCAGGCCGTAGGAGATGCGCGAGGTGGAGGTGGTGTAGATCAGGCCGGTGCCGCCGGGGGAGATGATCGCGTCGACCTTCAGGATCCAGCCGAGCCAGCCGAGGCCGATCAGGGTGGCGAGACCGGCGAAGGGGCCGTCGATGCCGGGGAAGTCGAGCTTGTCCCAGCCGTTGGCGAAGGAGCTGACCGGCAGCGCGCCGATGAAGACCACCTGGAGCAGGGTGTAGATCAGGGTGCCGATGGCGACCGAGCCGAGGACGGCGCGGGGGATGTCGCGCTTGGGGTTGCGGCTCTCACCGGCGATCTGGATGGCCTGCTCGAAGCCGAGCAGCGCGAAGATGATGCCGCTGGTGCTGATCGCGGCGAGCACGCCCTTGGCGCCGAACGGGGCGAAGCCGTGCGAGGTGAAGTTCGAGGTGTGGAAGCTGGAGATCGCCAGCATGAAGATCGTGAACAGCGGCACGAAGATCTTCAGCCAGGTGGTGATGGTGTTGGTCCGGGCGAGGGCCTTCACGCCGAGGAAGTTGACCGCGACGAAGACGCCCATCAGCAGGGTGGCGACGACGAATCCGCTGAGGGTGAGAGTCTTGTCGGCGTTCAGCAGGCCCCCGGCCCCGGGCAGGTCCTTGCTGTAGTTGATCATCGCCTCGACCTCGATCGGTGCGACGGTGGCTGCCTGGAGCCACGAGAACCAACCGAAGGACATGCCGGCCAGGCCGCCGAAGGCGTAGTGCGGGTACCGCGCGGTACCGCCGGCGACCGGGAAGAGGCCGCCGAGCTCGGCGTGCACGAACGCGAGGAGCACGATCGCGACGGCGCCGATGACCCAGGAGATGACGGCCGCCGGTCCGGCGGCCATGACGCCGCTCTTGGCGCCGAAGAGCCAGCCGGAGCCGATGATCGAGCCGACCGATGCCCACATGAGGCCGACGAGGCCGATGGAGCGGTTGAGCGACCGGGTGGTGGTGCCGGATTCGGCGCCGGTGCTCTGTCCGGGCGGCGAGATCTGGTTGAGGGAAGCCATTAGCGATCTCTCTGTGTGTGGGGGCTCCGGGGTGGGCGGAGCGCGGAGAGTTGCCACACAGTAGGGCTATTCATAGACCTCTGCACAGATCTCATTACTGAATGTTTACTTTCTTTGCCGGAGATCCCTGCTGGTAGGAGGCATTCTGTTCAGTTGTCTGTTACGTTACTTGTGAGTAAGTCCGGGATTTGAGCGTTGATTGAGGTTTGCCTCGCGAGCCTGCATTATTGACAGCCCCGGCGATTCATGACGATGGCTTTATCCGCATAGTGATGCGGGCTGCGCCTGTGGGTGACGGGGTGGTCGCCGACCGCGCCCGACGACTCCGCCCCCGGCGGCGGCCGTGGCCGGAACCGGGGGCGGAGTCTCTTCGTGCGGGGCGGGGGCTACCGCTCGGTGGCCTCGATCAGGCTCTTCGGGCGCATGTCGGTCCAGGAGCTCTCGATGTGGTCCAGGCACTCCTGGCGCCCGGCCTCGCCGAACACCTGCCGCCAGCCGGCCGGGACCTCGGTGAAGACCGGCCAGAGCGAGTGCTGGCCCTCGTCGTTCACCAGAACCACGTACTTGGCCTCGGGGTCCTCGAAGGGATTCGTCACCGCGTCACCTGTTCTCGCATCAGCCGGCTGACCGGCTGGCCGGATGGACAATGAGGAGGTGGCGGAGGTGGATCCTCGCTCCGGACGGACCGCCCCCGCCGGATCCGGCCGCCAGTCTTCCTCATCCGGGCCCGAAAGGGGAAGTGCGTACACGGCGTCGCCCGGCCCCGGATCAGGGCGCTGCCCAAGTCGGCCGTCACGGGCGGCCGTTGGTCTCCACCAGGTCGGACGGGTCGGTGTTGGCGCCGCAGAGCAGGACGGCGACGCGCTCGCCGTCGGCCTGGTCGAGGGCGGCGAGAGCGGTGGACGCCGCGTGCTCGACGGCGATCCGGCGGTCCTCCCAGAGCTGCCGACGGGCGCGCACGATGGCCTCGTCGTCCACCAGGACGGACCGGACTCCCCCCTGGGCCGCCGCGCCGACGGCCAGCGCGGTGGCGCGACGCGCCCCGAGCGCGTCCTGGGCCACCGAGGCGACCGGGACGTCCACCGGACGGCCCGCCGCCAGCGCCGCGTTGAGCGCGCGGCTGCCGGTCGGCTCCACCGCGAGCACCCGGACCCCGTGCTCGCGCGCCGCCACGGCCACACCCGCGAACAGCCCGCCGCCGCCCACCGACACCACCACCGTGTCCAGGCCGGGCACCCGGGCGCGGATCTCCGCCAGGACCGTCCCCGCGCCGGCGGCGATCAGCGGGTGGTCGTACGCGTGCGAGGCCAACGCCCCGCTGCCCGCCGCGAATTCCTCGCACGCGGCCAGCGCCTCGGCGTACTCCCGGCCCGCCAGCCGTACCTCGGCGCCGTACGAGCGCAGCCGCGCCAGCTTCACCGGGGAGGCCGTCTCCGGGAGGAACACCGTTGCCCGGACGCCGAGTTCGCGTGCGGCCCAGGCGCAGGCCAGCCCGGCGTTGCCGCCCGAGGCGATGGTGACCCCGGCATCCGGGAGGGTGCCCGCCTCGGCGTGCGCGAGCAGGAAGTTCTGCGCGCCGCGCGCCTTGAAGCTGCCGGTGTGCTGCAGGAACTCCAGTGCCAGCCAGGTCCGTCCGCCGTCGTCCCCCGGCGCCACCGCCACCGGGCGCACCCGCCCGGCGATCCGCTGCCCGGCGGCCTCGATCTCGTCGTACGTCAGCTGGTCCATCGCGTGCTGCTCCTTCGCCGGGGGCGTTGCTTCGGTCACGGCCGACGGTACGTCGCACCGCCGGACGGCGGAAGGAACACCGGCCCCGCGGGCGTACGCTGATCACGTGCGTCTCGTGATCCTCCCCCCGCCGGCCCGCTAGCGGGCGGCCACTCCACCCACCCCGGCCCCGCGGGACTCTCCCGCAGCCGGGGCGATGACCGCCGCCCGCGCACCCCGCGGACCCGAACCGGCGAACCATCGTGGAGTACCGACGCATGACCTCCCACACCGCCGTGCCCTTCCGGCACGGCCTCCTGTCCATTTCCGCCGCCGCCGTCGCCTGGGGTGCGGGCGGCGCCGTGGCCGCGCTGCTGATGCGCACCAGCGGCCTCGGCCCGGTGGCCGTCTCCTGCTGGCGCTTCGGCGTCGCCGCGCTCTGCCTGGCCCTGCTGCCCGCGCGCGGACCCCGGGCCGTACGGCGGGGCACGGCCCGGTGGGGCGCACCCGTGCTGACCGGGCTCGGTCTGACGATCAGCCAGTGCGCCTACTTCGGCTCCGTGCGCTACGCGGGCCTGGGGCTGGGCACGCTGATCACCATCGGCGCCGGGCCGGTGCTCACCAGCCTCGGCGCCCACCTGCTGCTCGGTGAGCGCCTCACCCGCCGAGCGCTCGCCGCCGTCACCCTCGCGCTGGCCGGGCTCGCCCTGCTGGTCGCCGCCCCGGCGGCCGGCCCGCGCCCGGCGCTGGGCGTCGCCCTGGCCGTCCTCGCGGGCGCCGGGCAGAGCGGCCTCACCCTGTGGGCCCGGGGCGGCGGTTCGGCCCGGGCCGACACCGGCGCCTTCACCACCGGACTGCTCTGCCTGCTCCCGCTCGCGGCCGTCCAGGGCGTCCTGCCGACGGCGGGGGAGCCGGCGGTGACGGGCGGCGCGCTGCTGTTCCTGGGCACGGTGCCCACCCTGCTCGCCTACCGCTGGTACTTCACCGGCCTGGCCGCCGTGCCGGGCACCACGGCGGCGGTGTTGGTGCTGCTGGAGCCGGCCACCGCGGCGGCGATCGGGGTGCTCTTCCTCGGTGAGCCGGTCACGGCGGGCCTGGCGGCCGGTTCGGCGCTGCTGCTGGCGGCGATCGCGGTGCTGACCCGGGCGTGACGGGCGCCAGCCGGGCGTGACCGGGCGGGAGTCGGGCGTGACCGGGCGGGGGTCGGGCGCGCCGGGACCGGCGTGACCCGGCTCCCCGGCACGGCTCCCGCATGGCCACCCGGGCGGGCGCCCTGTGGTCGCAGGGGGCGGGCGGCCGTGCTGGGGTGGTCCGCATGAACCGCTCACGCCTGGCCCGGGTGGCCGCCACGACCGCGTCCGTCGTCCTCCTCTCCACCGCCGCCGGTGCCGCGGTCGCCGCCGCCGTGCCGACGGCGGCGACCGGGCTCCGGGACGTCACCTCCGACACCTGCCGGGGCGCCGGCGGGCACGTGGAGGGCAGCGGCTACTGCGTCGACGCGCTCGGCGACGACCCCTGGGGGCAGCCGATCGACGGCCAGGCGATCAACCCGAACCCCCGGCCCGGGCAGGAATGACCCCGCCCGGGCCGGGGCCCGGTTCACGGCACCGGCCGCAGGGTCACCGGGGGCGGGGCCGACGGGGACGGGGTGAGGGCGCGCAGGACCAGGTCGATGTGGACCCTCGCGGCGCCCGCGCGGTGGAGCGCGGCGGCGATCGTCCGCAACTCCTCCGGGCCGGTGCAGACGAGGCGGAGCTCCAGATCGGCCTCGCCGGCGAGGGCGAGGCCGCTCCGGACGGCGGGGAACTCGGCCGCCAGGCGGTCGAAGTCCAGCGGGACCGGACCGTGGCTGACCCGGGCGATCGCGTGCAGGGACCGGGCCGGCCGGGGGTCCGCCTCCGGGGCGCCGCCGCCCGGGAGGAGCCGGAGCGGGGCCGTCACCGGTGCTGGAGCTGTGCGGTCGGGGCCGGGGCGGGCGGTACGGCGGGGGTGGTCACGGGAGGGGCGACCAGCCGCGGGTCCAGGACCAGGGTGTCCACCCCGAGCGGGGCGATGAGCTCGCGCAGGGCGGGTTCGCCGAGCTCGGTGCGGGCCTGGTCCGGCCCGAGGAGGGCGGCGAGGGCTTGGGGGCTGGAGAATCCGACCGCGCAGCGGCGGCCGTCGCGCAGGCGGAAGAGGCGGAGTGCGGTGGTGCTGCCGGTGCCGGTGGTGGTGACCGGTACGTGCCAGACGTCGCGGGCCATGCGGATGCTCCCGAGTGGAGTGGTGGTGCCTGCCGGAACTGCTCCTCCGACGCTAGGACCGCTCGCGCCCGGCGTCCCCGGTCCTGACGCGGCGTTGACCGAACGGGGTGGTGCGTTGACGCACTCCTGACGTCCGGCTCACCCGGGTGGACCACACCGGTGCCCCGGAGCGCTCCGGTTGCCCCGCGTCCCGGCCCGGACGACCGTGGATTCCGTACCCCGGGACGGCCGCCGGAGCACCCCGGCGAGGACCGGCGCGCGCCCCGGGACGGGGGGAGGTGGAGCGAGGGGCCCGTGACGAGATATCTTGACGTCAAGACGTTGGAGACGTGAAGCGGAGTACCGATGACTGACTCGACCATCATCTATACGCACACCGACGAGGCTCCGGCCCTGGCGACCTACTCGTTCCTGCCGGTCGTCCAGGCGTACGCCTCGACCGCGGGTGTACGGGTGGAGACCCGCGACATCTCCCTGGCCGGGCGGATCATCGCGAGCTTCCCGGAGCGTCTGACCGAGACGCAGCGGATCGGCGACGCCCTCGCCGAGCTGGGTGAGCTGGCCAAGACCCCGAGCGCCAACATCATCAAGCTGCCGAACGTTTCGGCCTCCGTGCCGCAGCTGAAGGCCGCCGTCGCCGAGCTGCAGGCCCAGGGCTACGCCCTGCCGGACTACCCGGACGACCCGCAGACCGACGAGGACAAGGACGTCCGCGCCCGGTACGACAAGATCAAGGGCAGCGCCGTCAACCCGGTCCTGCGCGAGGGCAACTCGGACCGCCGCGCCCCGCAGTCGGTCAAGAACTACGCCAAGACCCACCCGCACCGTATGGGCGCCTGGACGGCGGAGTCCAAGACCAACGTCGCCACCATGGGCGAGAACGACTTCCGGTCCACCGAGAAGTCCACCGTGATCGAGGCCGACGGCGCCCTGCGCATCGAGCTGCTCGGCGCCGACGGCACCACCACCGTGCTGCGCGAGAAGGTCCCGGTGCTGGCCGGCGAGGTCGTCGACGCCTCCGTGATGCGCGCCGCCGCCCTGAACACCTTCCTGGCCGCCCAGGTGGCCCGCGCCAAGGCCGAGGGCGTCCTGTTCTCGGTGCACCTCAAGGCCACCATGATGAAGGTCTCCGACCCGATCGTCTTCGGCCACGTCGTGCGCGCCTTCTTCCCGAAGACCTTCGCCGCCCACGGCGCCGCCCTGGCCGCCGCCGGTCTGAACCCGAACAACGGCCTCGGCGGCATCCTGGCCGGCCTGGACGCGCTGCCGAACGGCGCCGAGGTCAAGGCCTCCTTCGAGGCCGAGCTGGCCGAGGGCCCGGCCCTGGCCATGGTCGACTCCGACAAGGGCATCACCAACCTGCACGTGCCGAGCGACGTCATCGTCGACGCCTCGATGCCGGCCATGATCCGCACCTCCGGCCACATGTGGGGCCCGGACGGCCAGGAGGCCGACACCCTCGCCGTGCTGCCGGACAGCAGCTACTCCGGCGTGTACCAGGCCGTCATCGACGACTGCCGCGCCAACGGCGCCCTCGACCCGGCCACCATCGGCTCGGTGCCGAACGTCGGCCTGATGGCCCAGAAGGCCGAGGAGTACGGCTCCCACGACAAGACCTTCGAGATCGAGGCCGCCGGCACCGTCCGCCTGGTCGACGCCGAGGGCAACGTGGTGCTGGAGCAGGCCGTCCAGCCGGGCGACATCTTCCGCGCCTGCCAGACCAAGGACCTGCCGATCCAGGACTGGGTCAAGCTGGCCGTCACCCGCGCCCGCGCCACCGGCGACCCGGCGGTGTTCTGGCTGGACGAGACCCGCGCCCACGACGCGGTGCTGATCGAGAAGGTCAAGCGGTACCTCCCGGAGCACGACACCGAGGGCCTGCAGATCGAGATCAAGTCCCCGGTCGAGGCCACCACCTTCTCGCTGGAGCGCATCCGCCGCGGCGAGAACACCATCTCGGTGACCGGCAACGTGCTGCGTGACTACCTGACCGACCTGTTCCCGATCCTGGAGCTGGGCACCAGCGCCAAGATGCTGTCGGTCGTCCCGCTGATGGCGGGCGGCGGCCTGTTCGAGACCGGCGCCGGCGGCTCCGCCCCGAAGCACGTCCAGCAGCTCGTCAAGGAGAACTACCTGCGCTGGGACAGCCTGGGCGAGTTCTTCGCGCTGGCCGCCAGCTTCGAGCACCTGGCCACCACCACCGGCAACGCCCGCGCCCAGGTGCTGGCCGACACCCTGGACCGCGCCACCGGCACCTTCCTCAACGAGGACAAGTCGCCGAGCCGCCGCCTCGGTGGCATCGACAACCGCGGCAGCCACTTCTACCTGGCCACCTACTGGGCCCAGGAGCTGGCCAAGCAGACCGACGACGCCGAGCTGGCCCAGGCCTTCGAGGGCCTCGCCAAGACGCTGACCGAGCAGGAGCAGGCCATCGTGGACGAGCTGATCGCCGTCCAGGGCTCGGCGGTCGACCTCGGCGGCTACTACCAGCCCGACCCGGCCAAGGCCGCGGCCGTGATGCGTCCGTCGAAGACCTTCAACGAGGCGCTCGCCAACCTCGGCTGACCCCGGTCCGGCCGAGCCCGGCCGGACCCGGCCGGACCCGGCCGAACCGCAGCACCGGGAGGCCCCCGGGTCCGTGAGAACGGACCCGGGGGCCTCCCCGCGTTCCGGCGGGGAACGCGCTCCAGGGTCAGATCCGGCCGAGCAGGGCCAGCGCGGTGCCCACGGCCTCGCGCAGCAGCAGGTACGGGCCGTGCGCCAGCGGGCCGTCCGCGCCGAGCACCTCGGCGGTGGCGCCGGCCCGGCGGGCGGCGAGCGCGGAGCGGACGGTGTGGAAGCCGCTGGTGACCACCGTGCAGTGGTAGCCGGGGCGCTCGGCGGCCATCAGTCCGGCGCTGAAGCGGAGGTTCTCGGTGGTGTTCACGGCCCGCTCCTCACGCCGGATCCGCTCGGCCGGGACACCCCGGGCGGTCAGGTAGCGGGCCATCGCCGCGGCCTCGGTGCACCGCTCGTGCGGGCCCTTGCCGCCGGTGACCAGGACCAGCGGGGCGTACCCGGCGGCCTCCTCGGCGGCGAACCGCTCCAGCGCGGCGTCCAGCCGGGCCGCCAGGGTGGGCCCGGGCTCGCAGCCCTCCAGGGCCGCGCCCAGGACCACCAGGTAGTCGGAGCCGACCGGCGCGGGCCGGCGGTGCCGGTGCAGCAGCGCGAAGCCGAGGAAGCCGAGCAGCCAGAGCAGGACGCATCCGCAGAGCAGGACGGCGACGATCAGCAGGGCGTGCATATCCGTTCGAACGCGTACGGCGGAACCACCGTTCCAGGGCGGCTCCGACGCGGGCAGGCCGGGGCGTCGCGGGGCGGGGCGGTGCGGGGTGGGCCCGGGAACGGCGGAACCCCCGTTCCGCGGGCGGAACGGGGGTTCTCGGGAACGGGGGTTCCGGCTCAGCCGGCCTCGGCCGCGGGGGCCACGGGCGCCACCGGAGCGGCCGCGCCGCCCTGGCCCGCGCCCGGGCGCCGGTCACGCTTGTGCAGCGAGGCCAGGTAGGCGTTGTACGCCTCCAGCTCGGCGTCGCCGGAACGTTCCTCGGCGCGGTCACGGCGCCGGGCGTGCCGCTGCTCCGAGCCCATCCACTGGTACACCAGCGCGATCAGCACGATCGCGGTCGGGATCTCGCCGAACGCCCAGGTGATGCCGCCGGCCAGCTTCTGGTCCTCCAGCAGGTTCGTCCCGGGCGGCGCGCCCTCCGCGGTGAAGGTGGTGACCAGCGGGTGGGCGGCCATCATCACCGCCACGCCGAAGAAGGCGTGGAACGGCATCCCCATGAACAGCTCGATGATCCGCATCACGTGGCCCGGGCGGTGCGGGCCCGGGTCCACGCCCATGATCGGCCAGAAGAAGGCCAGACCGGCGAACAGGAAGTGCACCATCATGAAGATGTGTCCGGCGCGGTACTGCATCAGGAAGTCGAACAGCGGGGTGAAGTAGACCCCGTAGAGGCTCGCGATGAACAGCGGGATGGTGAACGCCGGGTGCGAGACCACCTTGACGTACCGGCTGTGCAGCAGCGCCACCAGCAGCTCACGCGGCCCGCGCGGGCGGCCCTTGCCGGCCGGGCGCAGGGCGCGCAGGGCCAGCGTGATCGGGGCGCCCAGCAGCAGCAGGATCGGCGTCAGCATGGACAGCACCATGTGCTGGATCATGTGCGCGCTGAACAGCACCATGCCGTAGTCGTTCAGCCCGGTGCAGGTCACCAGCAGCATGCTCACCACGCCGGCCGTCCAGCCGACCATCCGGCCGACCGGCCAGCGGTCGCCGCGCCGGTACAGGCGCACCACGCCCGCCCCGTAGAGCCCCAGGACGACCAGGCCCGCGAGCAGGAACACCCAGTCCGGCGACCACGTCCACAGGTTGGAGAAGCTGAACGGACCTAGCCGGGTCATCCCGCCGTGGTGGTGCATGCCTGACATTCCGTCGCCCATCGGCGGGTCCTGCTTTCCGTCCTGGTGGTCCCCGGTGGGGGTCCGGTTCGCCCGTTTTGCTTGGCATACAGCCTAGGCGGGCCTTACCTCGGGCCGTGCCCCCACCCCCTCCGTACGGGCGTCTCCCCGCCACGCGGGCCGGTGGCTAGACTGACCGACCGGTCGGCAGGGAGGCCCAGGCATGGCGACGGAACCGCGCACGGCGGCGGAACGGGGACCGGTGATGACGCGCACGGTGGTCGCGCTGACCGGGGCGACCGGCTTCATCGGCTCAGGCGTCCTGGCGGCCCTCGCCGGGCGCGGCGTCCGGGTGCGCGCGCTGTCCCGCCGGGTGCCGGGGTCCACCGCCCCCGGCACCGACTGGGTGCCGGGCGACCTCGCCGCCGGGGCCGGGCTCGGCGAGCTCTGCGAGGGCGCCGACGTGCTGGTCCACCTGGCCGCCCGGGTCGACGGCTGCGCCGAGGAGTGCGAGGCGGCGAACGTCCGCGGCACTGCCGCGCTGATGGCGGCCGCCACCCGCGCCGGAGTCGGCCGGATCGTCCACCTCTCCACCACCGCGGTGTACGGCGAGGGCCCGCACGCGGGCATCACGGTGGACGAGGTGCCCCCGGCCCCGCTGTCCGAGGCCAGCCGCACCCGGCTGCTCGGCGAGCGCCACGCCCTGGACGCCGGCGCGTACGTGCTGCGCCCCGGGCTGGTGACCGGGCCGGGCGACCGCTGGGTGGTGCCCGCCCTGGCCGAGCTGGTCCGCCGGGTGCCGGTCCGCTGGGCGGGCGGCGCGGCCCGGCTCTCGATCGTGGACCGCACCGACCTGGCCCGGCTGGTCACCGCGCTCGCCCTCGACGAGCACGCCGTCCCGGCCGGCGTCCACCACGCCTCCCACCCCGAGCCGGTCCGCGCCGGGGACCTGCTGGCCGCCCTGGCCGCGCTGGACCTGCTGCCCGCCCCGGCGGCCGGCCCTGCCGTGGACTGGGAGGAGTGCCTCCGGCTGCTCGCGGCCGCGCCCGGCCGGGTCTCCGCGCGCCAGTTCGGCCTGATCGTCCGCGACCACTGGTACCGCAGCGAGGAGGTCTGGCGCCTCGCCGCCTGCCCGCCCGGCCCCGGCCCGCTCGCCCGCCTCCCGGAGGCCGCCGACTGGTACCGCACGGCGCTCGGCCGCAGCGGCTAGCGTCTGGGGACGAGGGTGTTCTCGTTGGTGCGTCCGGCGGCGAAGTCGTCGATGTTGTGGGCGGTGGCGTCGATGATCTGGCTGACGGCGGTGTGGGTGAAGTAGGCCTGGTGGCTGGTGACCAGGACCTGGGGGAAGGTGACGAGGCGGGCGAGGACGTCGTCGGTGATGCCCTCGGCGGAGCGGTCGGTGAAGAAGACGCCGGTCTCCTCCTCGTACACGTCCAGGCCGACGCCGGACAGCCGCCCGGCGCGCAGGGTTTCGACCAGGGCGGCGCTGTCGACGAGGCCGCCGCGGCTGGAGTTGACCAGGATGGCGTCGTCCTTCATCCGGGCCAGCGCGGCCGCGTCGATCAGGTGGTGGGTGGCGGGCAGCAGCGGGACGTGCAGGCTCACCAGGTCGGCGCGGGCGAGGAGTTCGGGCAGTTCGGTGTAGGTCATGCCGAGGTCGCGGCAGGCCGGGTTCTCGGCGATGTCCCAGCCGAGGAGTTCGGTGCCGAAGCCGGCCGCGATCCGGGTGAAGCACTCGCCGATCTTGCCGGTGCCGATCACGCCGACCGTCATCCCGTGGACGTCCCGGCCGAGCAGGCCGTCGAGCCGGAAGTCGAACTCGCGGGTGCGGTTGGCGGCGCGGGTGAGGCGGCGGTTGACGGCCAGGGCGAGCGCCCAGGCGTGTTCGGCGACGGAGTACGGGCTGTAGTGGGAGACCCGGGCGACGGTGAGGCCGAGTCCGGCGGCGGCGTCCAGGTCGATGTTGTTGAAGCCGGTGGAGCGTTGGGCGATCAGCCCGGTGCCGCCGGCGGCCAGCACGGTGAGCGTTTCGGCGTCCAGGACGGCGTTGACGCTGCTGCTGACGACCGGGTAGCCGGCGGCGAGCGGGGCGGTGTCCCGGTTGAGGAACACGTCCAGGCAGCGCAGCCCGTGCCGGCCCGCCAAGGCCCGTTCCAGCAGGGGCCGTTCGTCGGCCTGCACCCCGTACGCGAGGATCTCCATCGGCGCTCCTTCCTCCGGCCGTCCCACGCTAACCCGGACCGCCGTCGGAACGCCCGCCGGACGCACGGGAGCCCCCGCGTCGCGAACGACCCGGGGGCTCCGCAGCAGTGCGGGAGGTCAGAGGACGGTCTCGGCCTCGAGGTAGCGCTCCTGCGGGACGGTCTTCAGCTCGGCGACCGCCTCCGCCAGCGGCACCAGGTTGATGTTGGTGCCCTGCAGCGCGGTGATGTGCCCGAAGGCGCCCTTGTGGACGGCCTCGACGGCGTGCCAGCCGAAGCGGGTGGCGAGCACCCGGTCGTAGGCGGTCGGGGTGCCGCCGCGCTGGGTGTGGCCGAGGATGACCGGGCGGGCCTCCTTGCCGAGGCGGTGCTCCAGTTCGCGGGAGAGCTGGGTGGCGATGCCGGTGAAGCGCTCGTGGCCGTAGATGTCCTTGGTGCCCTCCTCCCAGTGCATGGTGCCGGGCTCGGGCTTGGCGCCCTCGGCGCAGACCACGATGGCGAACTTCTTCTGGCGGTCGAAGCGTTCGCGGACGACGGCGGTGAGCTGGTCGATGTGGAACGGGCGTTCCGGGACGACGATGGCGTGCGCGCCGGCCGCCATGCCCGCGTTGAGCGCGATCCAGCCGGTGTGCCGGCCCATGACCTCGACGACCATGACCCGCTGGTGGGACTCGGCGGTGGTCTTCAGCCGGTCCAGTGCCTCGGTGGCGACCGAGACGGCGGTGTCGAAGCCGAAGGTCACGTCGGTGGCGGCGATGTCGTTGTCGATGGTCTTCGGCACGCCGACGATCGGCAGGCCCGCGTCGCTCATCAGCTTGGCGGCCTTCAGGGTGCCTTCGCCGCCGATCGGGATGACCGCGTCCAGGCCGAGGTCCGAGCAGTACTTCTTGGCCCGCTCGACGCCGTCCCGCAGGTGGCTCGGCTGGACCCGGGAGGAACCGAGGATGGTGCCGCCCTGGGCGAGGATGCCGCTCACCGAGTCCAGGGTCAGGGGGCGGTGGTGGCCCTCCAGGAATCCGCGCCAGCCGTCCTCGAACCCGATGATCTCGTCGCCGTGGTCGACCACCCCCCGGTGGACCACGGAACGGATCACCGCGTTCAGGCCGGGGCAGTCACCGCCGCTGGTCAGCACTCCGATACGCATTAGCTTTGCAACTCCCGAGCAGAACCGAGGAACGGCCGGACCACAGGCTGGGACGACGAGCCGACACCGTAACGGGGTGCCCCCACGCCGCGGTGGCGGGGAGGTGGCCGTGGGGTGAAGGACCGGTCGATCCGGACAGAACGTCCGAAAAACGACCGTGAAGTCGAGCATACGACCCCTGGTCCGGCCGGGCAGGAGCCGACGCGGGAGCGGCGCCGTCGGCGCCCCCGCGCGGAATTGCGGCCTGCTGCCGAGGAGGGTGTGCAGTAGGCAGCCCCATTGTCGTACGTCCGGGGCCGCCCGCGGGCCGGGTGACCGCATCGCGGGCACCCGGCCGGGCGGGCCGGGGTACTGGCCGGGGCGAACCGGCGGACTACGCGGGGCGCGTCGCGGCCGCGATGCGCTCGGCGCGCAGCGCGTCGTACCAGGTGGTGTCGGCCGGCGGCAGGGCGTTGACGTCCAGCGCCAGCTTGATCAGCATGTCGGCCACGGCGGGGTTGCGCGCCAGCACCGGACCGTGCAAGTAGGTGCCGAAGACGGTGTCCCGCCAGGCGCCCTCGGTGCCGTCACCGGTGCCGTTGCCCCGGCCGACGGAGACGTTGGCGAAGGGCTGGACGCCCTGGCCGAGGTGGGTGACGCCCTGGTGGTTCTCGAAGCCGGTCAGCTGCGGCAGGCCGAGCCGGGGGTCGACGTCGGCGAGCACGTCGCCGACGCAGCGGGCGCCCTCGCCGCGCTGGGTCCAGACGTCGAGCAGGCCCAGGCCCGGCTCCCGCTCGCCGAGGTCGTTGATGAACTCGTGGCCCATGATCTGGAAGCCCGCGCAGACGCCGAAGATGATCGCGCCGTTCTCGGAGGCCCGCACCAGGCCGCTGTCGGCGCGCAGCCGCTCGGCGGCCAGCCGCTGCGGGCGGTCCTCGCCGCCGCCGATCAGGTAGATGTCCCCGCTGGTGGGGATCGCCTGGTCGGAGCGGACGTCGATCCGGGTCACGTTGAGATGGCGCTGGCGGGCCCGGCGCTCCACGACCAGGGCGTTGCCGCGGTCGCCGTAGGTGCTGAGCAGGTCCGGGTAGACCCAGACCACGCGCAGGCTGCTCTCACTCATCCTCGAAGGCCTTCCGTCACGAAAAGACTGGTGTGCGGGCGCGGCATCAGCCGGCCACGACCTTCCGCAGCTGCTGGAAGGCGGTGTAGTTGGCGATGGCCTCGATCCGGCCGGGCGGCGCCATCCGGACGGCCTGCTCCAGGGTGTCCACCACGTGGAACTGCAGCCCGGCGACCTCCAGGCGGACGGCCAGGTCCAGCTTGCGCTGGCCCATCACGAAGACCGGGTGCCCGGCGAGGCGCTCGTAGTCGACGTCCCACAGCCAGGAGGTGTCGGTGCCGTCGGCGTCGAGGGCGTTGACGGAGAGGATGACCGGGGCGGGCGGGCCGTCGATCAGCGAGAAGGTCTCCAGCCAGCCGGCCGGGTTCTTGGCGAGCAGCAGCCGGATGTCGCGGCCCTGGTACTGGACCACGTCGTAGCGGCCGGCCACGGCGGTCACCGAGCGCATCCGCTCCAGGGCGACCTGCGGGGAGACGCCGAACACGGCGGCGACGGCGGCCGAGCTGGTGGCGTTGGCCAGGTTGGCCCGGCCGGGCAGCTGCAGCTGGATCGGCCAGGCGCCGCGCTGCGGGTCGATCACGTGGGTGCCCTGGAGTGCCCAGTGCGGGTTGGGGCGACGGAAGCCGCACTCCTGGCAGAACCAGTCGTCGCCGGGGCGCTGCATCACACCGCCGCAGGCGGGGCAGGACCAGGCGTCCTCCTTCCAGGCCTGTCCGGCGGCCACCCAGACCACCTTCTTGCAGGAGGAGGCGGCCCAGGTCACCAGCGGGTCGTCGGCGTTGGCGATGACCACGGCCTCGGTGTCCTGGAGGCCCTCGCGCCACTTCTCGGCCATCATCCGGGTCTCGGCGGCGCGGTCGAGCTGGTCGCGGGAGAGGTTGAGCAGGGCGATCGCCTTGGGGCGGGTGTCGCGGGCGACCGTCGCGAGGTACTTCTCGTCGACCTCGATCACGCCGAAGCGGGCCTCGGAGCCGCCCGCCAGGGCCGAGGTGATGCCGGCCGGCATGTTGGCGCCGAGGGCGTTGGAGACCACCGGGCCGGCGGCGCGCAGCGCCTCGGCGATCAGCCGGGTGGTGGTGGTCTTGCCGTTGGTCGCGCTGACCAGGACGACGTCGAGGTGGTCGGCGAGGGTGGCGAGCAGGTCGGGGTCGAGCTTGAGGGCGACCTTGCCGCCGATCACCGAGCCACTCCCGCGTCCGGCCTTGCGGGACACGGCGGCGGCGACCCGGCCGGCCGTGACCGCGATCTTGGCGCGGGCCGGCAGCGAGGCGTCGCGTGCGCCTGTGGGCTCCGATTCGGTGCCTGCCATGCTCAGTGGTTCCTCCTTGCTGCGGCACCACCCGGGACCGGATAACGGGCCGTCGGGCGGCGGGGACGGGGGTCAGCCTACCGACTCCGTCGCCCGGCCGGACGAACCGGACCCCGCGCCGCCTGCTGCGACGCGCCGGTACGGACTGCTGACGCCCCGTCAAGGAGGGCGGTGTACGGAGGGACCCTGCTCTGCTTGACGACGCTCCGGGGCCGCCCGGGGGTTCCCGGGAGGCGCCGGTAAGGATCTCGTGAAGAAATGATCAGCGGCCCGGATGGTGGGAGCGGGCGGCCGTCTCCCCGGCGTCCAGGGTGGCGGTGATGACCAGGGTCCCGTCCTCGGACCGGAAGTCCAGCGGCGCGGCCAGCCGGCGCATCGCGGTGATCAGACCGGTGTTGGCGGCGTGGGTCACGGCGTACACCGTCTCGATCCCGGCCGCCCGGGCCGCCTCCGCCAGCCGCCGCAGCAGCGCCACGCCCAGCCCGCGCCGCTGCCAGGCGTCCTCGACCAGGACGGCCAGCTCCGCCTCCCCGTCGTCCCACATCAGGTGCCCGAGGGCGAGGACCCGCCCGTCGGGGGCGGCCACCGCCAGGCTGTGGCCGTGCCGGGGGTCCAGCAGGTGGTCGAGGTAGCGGTCGGCGTCGCGGACCGGGCCGTGGTAGCGCAGCCGCAGCGCGGCGGGGGAGCAGCGGCCGTGCATCGCCAGCGCCGCCGCCTTGTCGGCCGGGCCGGCGGGGCGCAGCAGCAGCGCGGTCCCGTCCGGCAGGGACAGCCGGGACACCGCCTCGGCCGCCGTACGGGGACCGCCGTGCCGGGCGTGCGGGTGCGGGTGCGGGCGGGCGACCCGGAACGGGCCGTCGGTGAGCGCGGGCAGCCGGGTGGCCTGCCCCTCCGGCGCCGCGCACCTGCGGTCCGACCTGCGGAAGGGTCGGTGCCAGAGCCGTTCGGTGCGGGTGCGTGATGCCGTCATGAGGCCGACGCTACCTACGCTTCGCTTCCGGTCGGTTACGTGATCGTGAACGGCCGAATGCCCTGGGGCCACTCCGGTCCGACCCCGGGTCGGCGACCGCCCGGCCCCGCCCGGGACCGGCCGAGTCCGCGCCCGGGACAGCCGGGTCGGCGCCCGGGACGGCTGGGCCCCCGGTCCGGGACGGACGTGGCACAGGTCCAGACCGCTGCCTCAGGCGGGCGGGACAACGGGCGGCCGACGGTGGATCCCGTACCCGGCGCTCCTGGTGAGCAGGACGCCCGGGATCCCGATCCCCCGAGCACCGAAGGCCGTTCCCATGCGCAACACCCCGTCCGTCTCCGCCGCCACCGCCACCGCCGCCGTCCCGCACGCCCGCCGGGCGCCGGTCGGTACCTCGCTCACCGCGCTGCTCGACCGGCAGGTGCACACCCGGCCGGACGCCCCGGCCGTCGTCGGCGAGGGCTGCGGCCTCACCTTCCCCGAGCTGGCCGGGACCGCCCGCAGGCTGGCCGCCGAGCTGCGCCGGCTGGGTGCCGGCGCCGACACCTGCGTCGGGCTGTACGTCGAGCCGTCGGTGGAGCTGGTCGCCGGGGCCTGGGGCGTCCTGTACGCCGGGGCCGGCTACCTGCCGCTGTCGCCCGAGTACCCCGAGGACCGGCTCCGCTACATGATCGAGGACAGCGGCACCCGGATCGTGCTCACCCAGGAGCACCTGCGCGGGCGGCTGGCCGCGCTGGCCCCGGCCGGGACGACGATCGTCACCTTCGAGGAGGTCCCGGCGGGCGACACCACCGAGGACGCCGCTACGGAGGAGCACGCCCGGCCGGAGTCGCTGGCCTACGTCATCTACACCTCCGGCTCCACCGGCCGCCCCAAGGGCGTGATGATCGAGCACCGCGCGGTCGTCTCCCAGCTGCGCTGGATGCTCGACGCCGGGCACCTCGACGCCGGTGTCACCGTGCTGCAGAAGACCCCGATGAGCTTCGACGCCGCCCAGTGGGAGATCCTCGCCCCGGCCGTCGGCGCCCGGGTGGTGGCCGGCGCGCCCGGCCTCTACCGGGACCCGGAGGCGCTGGTGGCCACCGTACGGCGGCACGGCGTGACCGCGCTGCAGTGCGTGCCCACCCTGCTCCGGGCGCTGCTGGACACCGAGGGCTTCACCGACTGCACCAGCCTGGCCCGGCTGTTCTCCGGCGGCGAGGCGCTGTCCGTGCGGCTCGCCCGCCAGCTGGGCGAGGCGCTGCCCGGGGCGGCGCTGGTCAACCTGTACGGCCCGACCGAGTGCACCATCAACGCCACCGCGCACGTGGTCGACCCGGCCGAGCTGGGCGACGGCGCCGGCTCGGTGCCGATCGGCCGGCCGGTCGACGACACCCAGTGCTACGTCCTGGACGAGCGGCTGGTGCCGGTGGACGCCGGCGGCGTCGGCGAGCTGTACATCGGCGGCGTGCAGCTCGCCCGCGGCTACCTGCACCGGCCGGAGCTGACCGAGGAGCGGTTCGTCCCCTCCCCGTTCACGCCCGGCGAGCGGCTGTACCGCACCGGCGACCTCGCGCAGTGGAACACGGACGGCACCCTCCAGTTCGCCGGCCGGGTCGACAACCAGGTCAAGCTGCGCGGCTACCGGGTCGAGCTGGACGAGATAGCCCGCGCGATCGAGGAGCACACCTGGGTGCGCCGCTCGGCCGCGATCGTCACCGGCGACGAGCGCACCGGCCACCAGAACCTGGTCGCCTGCGTCGAGCTCAACCCGCGCGAGGCCGCCCTGATGGACCAGGGCAACCACGGCGGCCACCACCAGTCCAAGGCCAGCAAGCTGCAGGTCAAGGCGCAGCTCTCCGACCCGGGCGTCCGGGACCCGCTCCAGCTGGCCGGCCGCGAACGGGTCGAGCTGCCCGGGCGCCGCGAGAGCGCGGCCCAGCGCCGGGAGACCTTCGCCCGCAAGACCTACCGCTTCTACGACGGCGGGCAGGTCACCCGCGAGGACCTCACCGCGCTGCTCGCCCCGAAGCCGGCCGGCACCTTCGGCCGGGACCTGGAACTGCTGAGCTTCCCCGAACTCGGGCGCGTGCTGCGCTGGTTCGGCCAGTTCCACAGTGAGGAACGGCTGCTGCCCAAGTACGCCTACGCCTCGCCGGGCGCCCTGTACGCCACCCAGCTGTACCTGGAGACCGGCGGCCTGGACGGACTCGCGGCCGGGCTGTACTACTACCACCCGGTCGAGCACGGCCTGATCCGGATCGGGCCCGCCGAGCCCCGCGAGGCGGCGTACCTGACGCTGCACTTCTCCGGCAAGCACGGCGCCGTCGAGCCGGTCTACAAGAACAACATCCGCGAGGTGCTGGAGTTCGAGACCGGCCACATGCTGGGCGTCCTCGAGGAGGTGCTGCCCGAGTACGGGCTGGACGTGCGCCCGCTCGGCCTCGACCCCGCGGTCAAGGAGCGGCTGGACGTCGCCGAGGAGGACCACTACCTGGGCAGCTTCACGGTCGGCCGGGGCGGCGGCACGGCGCGCGCCGAGCGCACCGAGCTGTACCTGCAGGCCCACGAGGGCCGGGTGGACGGCCTGCCGGGCGGCCTCTACCGCTACGCCGACGGCGCGCTGGTGCCGGTCTCGGACGAGGTGGTGGAGTCCCGGCACGTGATCGCCATCAACCAGTCCGTCTACGCCAGGGCCTCGTTCGGCGTCACCGCCGTCAGTCGCGCCGAGGAGGAGTGGCTGGAGTACATCGTGCTCGGCACCAAGCTGCACCACCTGCAGCGCAACGGCCTCGGCCTGGGCTTCATGTCCTCCGGCTACAGCTCCAGGTCCGGGCACCCGCTGCCCGCCGCGCGCCGGATCGACCAGGTCCTCGCCGACCGCGGCATCGCCGGCGGCGCGTCGTACTTCTTCGTCGGCGGCAAGGTCAGCGAGGAGCAGATCCGCAGCGAGGGCATGCACGAGGACACCGTCCACATGAAGGGACCGGCCGAGATCATCAAGGACGAACTGGCCAACCTGCTGCCCGACTACATGCTGCCCAACCGGGTGCTGGTGGTGGACGCCCTGCCGCTCACCGCGAACGGCAAGGTCGACCTCAAGGCCCTCGCCGCCTCCGACGCCGTCCGCACGGCCGAGGTCCGCAGCGAGTACGTCGCGCCGGGCACCGAGGACGAGCGGTGGCTGGCCGAGGCCTGGGGGCAGGCGCTGACGTACGAGGACGTCTCGGTGGCGGACGAGTTCTTCGCCGTCGGCGGCAACTCGCTGATCGCCGTCGCCCTCGTCCACCGGATCAACCGCGAGTTCGGCATTGCTCTGCCGCTGCAGGTGCTCTTCGAGTGCCCGATCCTCCGTGACCTGGCCGCGCGGATCGGGCGGGCCCGCGCCGCGGAGGGCAGGGGCGGCGGGGCCGAGGCCCCCGGCTCGCGGCTGATCCCGCTGCACCCGGGCGACTCCGGCCGGCCGGTGTTCTGCTGGCCCGGGCTGGGCGGCTACCCGATGAACCTGCGCCTGCTCGGCCGGGAGGCGAGCGCCGGCCGCGCCTTCTACGGCGTCCAGGCACACGGCATCAACGAGGGAGAGACGCCGTACCCGACCATCCGGGAGACGGCCGCCGCCGACGTCGCCGAACTGCGCCGGGTGCAGCCCGAGGGCCCGTACACGCTGTGGGGCTTCTCCTTCGGCGCCCGGGTCGCCTTCGAGGCCGCCTGGCAGCTGGAGCGGGCCGGCCAGCGGGTGGAGAACCTGCTGCTGATCTGCCCCGGCAACCCGGAGGTGCGCCAGGACGAGGGACGGCAGTGGGGCCGCGAGGCCTCGTACGCCAACCCCGCGTACGTGACCATCCTGTTCGGGGTGTTCACCGGCCGGATCAGCGGCCCCGAGCTGGAGCGCTGCCTGGCCGAGACGGCGGACGAGTCCACCTTCGTCGCCTCGGTGCGCCGGACCCTGCCGGAGCTGGACGAGGAGCTGATCCGCCGGATCACCGGAATCGTCGGCGAGACCTACGAGTTCGAGTACAGCTTCCGCGAGCTCGCCGAGCGGCGGCTGGACGCCCCGGTGACCCTCTTCAAGGCCGCCGGCGACGACTACTCCTTCATCGAGGGCAGCACCGGCTACTCCGCCGCCCCGCCCACCGTGGTCGACCTGGCCGGCGACCACTACGGGGTGCTGAAGGAGCACGGCGTGGCCGAACTCGTCGCCGCGATCCGGGCGCTGGAGCGGACGGACGACGAGGAGGCCTCCCGGGGGCGCTGACGCGGACACGCTCACGGATGGCCCAGGATCCGTGAGCGGGGGAGCCCCTTCGGATAGGGATGGCTCGGCTTTCCGCCGATTCCGTCCCGATCCGAAGGGGTTCCCCATGTCCGTGAAGAAGCCGGTGCAGAAGTCCGTACGGGCCGCCGCGTGTTGCGCGCTGCTCCTCGTCGCCCCGCTCGCCCTCGCCCAGCCCGCCGCCGCGATCGCCTCCTCCACCGTCACCTCCGACTCCGGCAGCAACGGCCCCAAGACCCCGGAGGAGGCCGCCGCCTGCAAGTCCGTCACCAGCGCCCTGCTCGGCGGCTTCGGCTCGATGCTCGGCAACGCCGTCTGCGTGGTGAAGCCCGCCGACCAGGGCTGAGCGGCGCACGACCCGTCAGCGCACGGACACCCCCGTCGGGGAGGGTCCGTGCGCTGACGTAGTATCCGGCGCCATGACGAACGAGGACACGGCCGTCGCCGAGCCCGAGGAGGCCGGCGGCCTGCGGGCGATCTGGGCGAACACCCTGGTGCCGGTGGCACCGCTGCCCTGGTACCGCAGGGTGCCCCTGAAGCTCGCGGCCGCGGGTGTGGTCGTCGTCGGCCTGGCGACGGCGCTGACCGTGGCGGCCGTGACCGGGGCGGGCGCCCCGACCCGGCACCGGATCGTGCTGGGGGACGAGCTCGGCCACCAGGTGCGGATGCCCGAGGACGGGGACCTCCGGGCGACGCACGCCGACTACCAGAGCCGGATGACGGCCTTGCGGCCGTACCGGGAGCTGACGGTGGCCGGCTACGGCACCGCCGGGACGAGCACGATCACCCTGACCGTGGTCGGGCTGACCGGGACCTATTCCGACCCCTTGCGGGAACTGGACATCTACTTCGACCGGCTGGCGTGGCGCGAGCAGACCGGCGGGAGCGGCTTCGGCGCGACCCTGTCGACGCGGCTGAACTTCCCGTCCGGCCCGCTCGGCGGCCTGCTCGACTGCGCGGAACTCGTCCGCCCGACCGCCTCCGAGACCACCTGCGCCTGGGCCGACGGCAGCACCGTCGGGATCGTGGTCGACCGGACCGGGAGCCTGGGGCCGGCGGACCTGGCCGCCCGCACGCTGGAGGTCCGCGCGGCGGTCGAGGTCGAGGCGAAGGGCTGAGCCGTCAGGCGATCCGGGTCGGGGGGGCTTCGACGGTGTGGCCGGTGGTGGCGAGGACGGCGGCGAGGTCGGCCGGGGTGACGGAGCGGGGGGTGCGGAGGAAGAGCTCCTCGGGGTGGAGCGAGAGCAGGGTGATCCGGTGGTCGGCGAGGGCCGCCGGGGTGTGCGACAGCGGCGTGGTGCGGACCCGCCAGAGCGTCGTCGGCGGCGGGGCGTGCGGGGACCACCAGGTGTGGAACAGCGCGGTGGCGATCAGGGCGAGCGCGGAGCTGACCAGGACGACGGGGCCGTCCGGGCCCTCCACGACGAGCTTGGCGATGAGGTCGGCGGCGGTGACGGAGAGGAAGACGGCGGCGAGCTCGACGGTGTCGCGGCGCCAGCGGTGGGCGCGGGGGAGGGAAGGCTTCGAGTGCTCCATGGCCTCCACCGTGCCCCACCGGTGTTTCCCGACCACGAACCGGCCGTGACCTGACGGTTACGGTCCGCTCGGGGCTGTTACGGGCGGAGATCGCGGGCCGCGGCCTTCACCTCGGTGAGGAGCAGGCGGAGGTCGTCCTCGGTCGTGGCGGCGTTGAGGAGGCAGGCGCGGAGCATCTCGTCGCCGCCGAGGCGGGCGCCGGTGACGAAGACCCGGCCGCGCCGCTGGACGGCCGCCGGGAGGTCGCGGTTGAGGGCGTCGCGGGTGGCGGCGTCCAGGCCGGGGGCGCGGTGACGGAACGCCACGATGGACGTCTGGACCTCGGCGAGCAGCTCCAACTCCTCGTCCGTCTCCACGAGTTCGCCGAGCCGGCGGGCCAGCGCGGTGCACCGGGCGATGTCCTCGGCGAGGCCGGTGCGGCCCCGGTGGGCGATGGTGGCCCAGACCTTGAGGGCGCGGAACGGGCGGGTCTGCTCGGTGCCGTACTCGGAGAACCAGCCGAGCGCGCCGGCCGACTCGTCCCGCAGGTAGGAGGGGACGAGGCTGAAGGTGTCGCGCAGCTCCTCGGTGTCACGGACCAGGGCGCAGCCGCAGTCGACCGGGACGCCGAGCCACTTGTGCGGGTCGAGGGCGAGCGAGTCGGCGCGCTCCAGGCCGGCGTAGCGGTGGGCGATGGCGGGGTCGAGCCGGCCGAAGGCGCCGTACGCGCCGTCCACGTGCAGCCAGAGGCGCTGCTCCGCGCAGAGGTCGGCGATCGGGTCGAAGGCGTCGACCGCGCCGGTGCCGACGGTGCCGGCCGAGGCGACGACCAGGAAGGGCAGCAGGCCGGCCGCGCGGTCGCGTTCGACGGCCGCCCGCAGGTCGACGGTGTCCAGGCGGCCGTCGGGGCCGGTCGCGACGGTGCGCAGGTGCCGGCTGCCGAGGCCGAGGAGCTCGGCGGCCTTGCGGACGCAGGAGTGGGTCTCGCCGGTGACGTAGCCGACCAGCGGGGGCAGGCCGGCCAGGCCCTCCTCGCGGACGTTCCGGCCGGCCAGGCGGGCGGCGCGGTTGCGGGCGGCGGTGAGGCAGACGATGGTCGCCATCGAGGTGCCGGAGGTGAGCAGCCCGCCGCCGGCCGGATGCGGGAAGCCGGCCAGCTCGGCGATCCAGCGCACGACCGCGCGTTCCAGGTGGACGTCGGCGTGGTCGCCGCCGGCCGAGCTGGGGTTCATGGCGGAGGCGGCGAGGGTGGCGAGGACGCCGGCCGGGGCGGGGGCGGCGTTGACCCAGCCGAAGAAGCGCGGGTTGCCGTTGCCCATGGGGTACGGGAGGACGTCCCGGCCCATGGCGTCGATCAGCTCGGCGAGCGGGCGGCCGTCGGCGGGCAGCGGGGCGTCGAGCAGGGCGCGGCGGGCGGTCTCGTCCATGGGCTGCCAGACCGGGCGGCCGGGCAGTTCGGCGAGGTAGTCGGAGACCAGCTCGGCGGTGGCGCGGGCGGCGGCGCGGAAGTCGTCGGTGGCCATGCGGGGACACTCCAGGGGGCCGGGGAGGGCAGGAGCGGCGTCCTCGGCGCATCCTGATCAGGCGATGGTCGGGTGATCCTACGCAAAGAGCCCGCGCCGTGCGGCGCGGGCCCTGTCGGTGAGACGGAGGGGTCAGTCCAGCGAGCCGGACAGGCCGCTCGCGGAGCGGCAGTAGCCCTGCATCTCCTTGTTGGTGATCTTGGCGCAGAGCCGGCCGGCCGCGCCGCCGTCGGTGTAGTTGACCGTGTAGTAGCTGACCAGGCCCTCCGCACAGGCCTTGCGCTGCCAGCCGTCGGCGGCGGTGGCGCACTGCTGGGCGGCCCAGTCCTCGCGGTCCAGGTTGTACTTCATGGTCCGCGAGCCGACGCCCCGGCTGCAGTCCACCGACCCGCCGCTGGCCTTGCCGTTGAGGCACCACTTCAGGGCGTCGGCGTAGACCTCGGGGTGGTTCGGGTAGTCGTGCGAGGAGAGGTAGAAGGTCGGGGCGTAGAAGAAGCAGGCGGACTGGAACAGGGACGGCTGGTCCTTGCACGGGTAGAGCGGGTCCTGGGCGATCTTGTCGGCGGGCAGGTTGGCCTTGGCCTGCTCGTCCTCCTCGTCCGGGCCGAAGAGCTGCATGAACAGGCCCTCGGAGCAGCGGATCCGGTTCTGGTCGGTGGTGAACTTGTTGCACAGGTCGCGCGCCTTGGCGACGTCCTGCTTGGCGACGAACATGGTGCCGTGGCCGACGCCGTGGATGCAGGGGCCGCTGTTCTTGGGGGCGCAGAGCTTGAGCAGGTCCACCTCGGGCTGGGTGGAGGCGTTGAGCATCTCCTCGACCGCGCCGTGCAGGTAGCCGGCCGCGCAGGTCTCGTGCGGGAAGGAGATGACCTTCTGGAAGTCGGCGTTGAAGCGCTTGACCGCCGCGTGGCCGAGCTCGTGCGCGATCGGGTGGCAGAAGCGCACGGTGTACGGCTTCTCCTTGGTGATCTTGTCGAGGTCGGCGAGGGCGACGCCCGGGTCGGTGGCGTCCATCTCGGCCATCATCTTGTTGCGCAGCGTCGAGCGGGTCCACACCGCCGGGTCACCGGTCGGGGTGGCGTTCGCGGGGCCCGCCGAGGCCGGCTGGGCTCCGGCGGCGGGCGCCCCGGGGGCCGGGGCCTCGGCGGCCCGGGTCGCGGTGGCCGCCGCGGGCGACCAGTCGGTGACGGCCACCGACCCGAGGCCCAGGACGCCCAGGAGCAGGGCGGTGAGAATCGCGAAGACTCGCGGCTGCATGACGGGATCCCCCGGCGGATCGAGGTGAACGGTTCGCTCCCATCCTGACGGCACGGCGGCGGGAATCCATGATTTCGCCCGCCATTCGGGAGGTGTCGGCGACGCTACCGCACGGTGCGACGCCCGGGCGCGCCGGGATGGTTCCCGACGTTCACCCGGACGGCCCACAGGCGTCGTGTCCGGCGAGGTCTTCGGTGAGGTCAGAGCTCCAGGGTGACCTGGTACTCCGTCAGCCAGGCGTCCAGGTCGAGCGCGAGGTCGACGCCCAGCCGGACGGACTGCGGATCGGTGTCCGGGGCGAGCGCGTCGGAGAGGCGCCGCCGGTCGAGCAGGTCCAGCGCCGGGGAGTCCGCGGCGTCGACGAGCCGGGCGAGCTCGGCGCGCAGCTGCGCCGGGTAGCGCGGGTCGGTGGTCACCGGGTACGGGCTCTTCGGCCGGTCGGCGATCTCCGGGGGCAGCAGGTCCCGGACGGCGGCGCGCAGCAGGCTCTTCTCCCGTCCGTCGAAGCTCTTCATCGCCCACGGCGTGTTGAACACGTACTGGACCAGCCGGTGGTCGCAGAACGGCACCCGTACCTCCAGTCCGTTGGCCATGCTCATCCGGTCCTTGCGGTCGAGCAGGATGCGGACGAAGCGGGTCAGGTTGAGGTAGGAGATCTCGCGCATCCGCCGCTCCAGTGGGTCGGCCGCGTCCAGGTGCGGGACCTCGGCGATCGCCTCGCGGTAGCGGGCCCGCCGGTAGTCCGCGAGGTCGAGCTTGCGCAGCAGTTCGGCGTCGAGCAGCTGTTCGCGCGGGCCGGAGCCGGCGCCGGCGATGCGGGTGAGGTCGGCGGCCCAGGGGAAGTCCTCGGTGGCGACCAGCTCCGGGTCGTGGAACCAGCGGTAGCCGCCGAAGAGCTCGTCCGCGGACTCGCCGGACAGCGCGACGGTGGAGTGGCGGCGCACCCCGCGGAAGAGCAGCAGCAGCGAGACGTCCATGTCGCCGACGCCGCCCGGCAGGTCGCGGGCGCGCACGGCGGCGGTGCGCCGGGAGCGGTCGGTGAGCTCGGCGGCGTCCAGCTCGATCACGCTGTGGTCGGCGCCGACGTGCCGGGCCAGCAGCCGGGCGAACGGGCTGTCCGGGGTCTCCCGGACCTCGCTGGCGCGGAACTCGCCCGGGCCGGTGAAGTCGACGGAGAAGGAGCGCAGCGGGCCGGCCCCGGCGGCGCGCAGTGTCCGGGCGGCGAGGGCGGTGACGGCGCTGGAGTCCAGGCCGCCGGAGAGCAGCGAGCAGAGCGGGACGTCGGCGTCGAGGTGGCGGTGCACGATGTCGTCCAGCAGGGCCCGGACGGTGGCGACGGTGTTCGCCAGGCCGTCGGGGTGCTCGCGCGCCTCCAGCGCCCAGTAGCGGCGGAGCGTGACGCTCCCGCGGCGCACCCGGACGACGTGCCCGGGCGGGACCTCGCGGATGCCCCGGTACGGCGTCAGGCCGGGGGTGCGGGTGTGGCCGAGCAGTTCGCGCAGCCCGTCCAGGTCGACCACCGGGCGGACGGCGGGGTGGGCGAGCACGGCCTTGGGCTCGGAGCCGAAGACCACGCCGTCCGCGGTGGGGTGGTAGTGCAGCGGTTTCACGCCCATCCGGTCGCGGACCAGCAGCAGCTCCTCGCTCCGGGCGTCCCAGACGGCCAGGGCGAACATGCCGTTGAGCCGCTCGGCCAGGCCCTCGCCCCACTCCAGGTAGGCGTGCAGCACGACCTCGGTGTCGCTGCGGGTGCGGAAGCGGTGCCCGGCCGCCGCCAGCTCGGCGCGCAGCTCGCGGTGGTTGTAGACCTCGCCGCTGTAGGTGAGCACGACCGGCGGCCGGCCGTCCGGCCCGAACGTCATCGGCTGGGTGCCGCCCTCGACGTCGATCACCGCGAGGCGGCGGTGGCCGATCGCGGCGTGCGGCTGGAGGAGGACGCCGCCGGCGTCCGGGCCGCGGCAGAGCTGGGTGGCCGTCATCGCGTCGAGGACCTCCCGGCCCTCCGGTCCGGCGGTGAGGTCGCGGTCGAAGGCGACCCATCCGGTGATCCCGCACATCAGCAAGCCTCCGGTCTTCCGCTACGTGTTCAAGGGCTCACGCTACGTGTGGAGTCGGTGGCGCTTCAAGGGTTCGGGGGAAGACGAACGGATGGGGGGTGGGGTGGTCGGCGCGGGTGGGTGGGGGGTGGTCGGCGGGGGTGGGTGCGGGGTGCTGCTGAGCCGAAAGGTGTCATGCCTGCCCGATTTCGGGCAGGAACTTTGGTTTCGGCGGCGTTGCGGCCTAGTGTCTTCACTCGTGCCGAGCTCACCCCACCCTCACGAAGACCTCCTCGCCCACCTGACCCGGACCAGCCCGCTCGGGCCCCGGGAGGCGGCGCGGGTCGTGGCGGAGGTGCTGGCGTACTTCTCCGAGAGCACCGAGGACTACGTGCGCCGCCGCCACACCGAGCTGCAGGCACGCGGACTGACCAACGAACGGATCTTCGCCCGGCTCGCCGAGGAGCTCCCGCAGCGCCGCGTCGCGGCGCCGGAGCTCTCGGCCCGCCAGCTGCGGCGGATCGTCTACGGCTGAGCGGCCGTCGCCGACGCCCGGCCCCGGACGTCGCGCCCGGGGCGTCGCGCCAACGGTGCCACGCCTGGGCGGCACGCCCACGTCACTTCGAAACTTCGAACGACTACGAACGACTACGAACGAGGAGTCCACCCATGTGCGGGATCGTGGCCTACATCGGCCCCAAGGACGCCACCCCCTTCCTGCTGGAGGGCCTGGCCCGGCTGGAGTACCGCGGGTACGACTCGGCGGGCGTCGCCGTCACCGGCCGCAGCGGCGGCGTCAAGCTGCGCAAGGTGAAGGGCCGGGTCGCCGACCTCGCCGCCGCCGTGCCGGCCCGATTCAAGGGCACCACCGGCATCGGCCACACCCGCTGGGCCACCCACGGCGTCCCCAGCGACGCCAACGCGCACCCGCACCTGGACAACGCCGAGCGGATCGCCGTCGTCCACAACGGCATCATCGAGAACGCCGACGAGCTGCGCGCCAAGCTGACCGCCGACGGCGCCGTCTTCCGCTCCGAGACCGACACCGAGGTGCTCGCCCACCTGATCGCCGCGCACCTCACCGAGGGCGGCGAGCTGGAGGACGCGGTGCGCGCCGCCCTCCACCGGGTGGTCGGCACCTACGGCATCGCGGTCCTCGACGGCGAGCAGCCGGACCGGATCGTGGTCGCCCGCAACGGCAGCCCGATCGTGCTCGGCATCGGCGAGAAGGAGATGTTCGCCGCCTCCGACGTCTCCGCGCTGGTCCGCTACACCCGCCAGGTCGTCCACCTGGAGGACGGCGAGCTGGCCACCGTCCGGGCCGACGGCTTCCGCACCTTCACCGCGGACGCCCGCACCACCCACCGTCAGCCGTCCACCGTGGACTGGGAGATCGACTCCTTCGACACCGCCGGCTACGAGCACTACCTGCTCAAGGAGATCCACGAGCAGCCCGGTTCGGTCGAGCGCACGCTGAGCGGCCGGCTCGACGAGCGCTTCGCCACCGCGCACCTCGGCGGCCTCAACCTGGACGCCCGGGAGCTGCGCGAGATCCGCCGGGTCAAGATCCTCGGCTGCGGATCCGCCTACTACGCGGGCGAGATGGGCGCGCAGCTGATCGAGGAGCTGTCCCGGATCCCCGCGCACAGCGAGCCGGCCTCGGAGTTCCGCTACCGCAACCCGGTGATCGAGGCGGACACCCTGTACGTCGCGGTCAGCCAGTCCGGCGAGACCTACGACACGCTGGCCGCCGTCCAGGAGATCAAGCGCAAGGGCGGCCGGGTGCTCGGCGTCGTCAACACCGTGGGCAGCGCGATCGCCCGCGAGTGCGACGGCGGCATCTACCTGCACGCCGGCCCGGAGGTCTCGGTCGCCTCCACCAAGGCGTTCACCTCCACCGTGGTCGCCTTCGCGCTGCTCGCCCTGCACTTCGGCCGCATCCACGACCTCTCGCCCGCCGACGGGCGCCGGATCGTCTCGGCCCTCCAGGCGCTGCCGGACCAGATCCGCGAGGTGCTGGAGCAGAGCGACGCGATCGCCGAACTCGCCGCCGAGTACGCCGAGTCGGCGGGCATGATGTTCATCGGCCGGGTGCGCGGCTACCCGGTGGCCCGGGAGGGCGCGCAGAAGCTCAAGGAGATCTCCTACGTGCACGCCGAGGCCTACCCGGCGAGCGAGCTCAAGCACGGCCCGCTGGCGCTGATCAGCCCCGAACTGCCCACCGTGGCCCTCGTCCCGGACGACGAGCTGCTGGACAAGAACCTCACCACGCTCGGCGAGATCAAGGCCCGGTCGGGCCGGGTCATCGCGGTCGCCCACCGCCGCCCGGAGGAGAAGCTCGCGGACCACTGCATCCTGGTCCCCAAGAGCGAGCCCGAGCTGGACCCGCTGCTGCTCAACATCCCGCTGCAGCTGCTCGCCTACCACGCCGCCGTCGCCCTCGGCCGTGACGTGGACAAGCCGCGCAACCTGGCGAAGAGCGTGACGGTCGAGTAGCCGTCGCCCTTGTTCCCCGGGCCCCGGTCGCTGTGCGGACGACCGGGGCCCGGCGCTGTTTCCGCCCTCGTCCTAGAAGACGGAGCAGCCGGAGAGGGTGGTGAGGGTGTCCAGCGCCGTGACCGCGGCGACGGAGTTGCCGGCCTGGTCGAGGCGCGGGCCCCAGGCGCAGACGGCGGCGCGGCCGGGCAGTATGGCGAGGATGCCGCCGCCCACGCCGCTCTTGCCGGGCAGGCCCACGCGGAACGCGAACTCGCCGGCCGCGTCGTAGGTGCCGCAGGTCAGCAGGACGGCGTTGATGCGCTTGGCCTCGCTGCGGGACATCAGGCGGGTGCCGTCGGCGCGCACGCCGTAGCGGGCGAGGAAGGAGCCGGCCAGGACGAGGTCGCGGCAGCTCGTGGTGAGGGCGCAGTGGGCGTAGTAGTGCTCCAGGACGGTCTCGACCGGGTTCTCCAGGTTGCCGTGGCTGGCGATGAAGTGGGCCAGGGCGGCGTTGCGGTGGCCGTGCTCGGCCTCGGAGGCGGCGACCACCGGGTCGGTGTCCAGCCCGGCGTTCCCGGACTCGCGGCGCAGGAACTCCCGGACCGTGCCGGAGGCGTCGCCGGTCATGGTCTGCAGGCGGTCGGTCACCACGAGGGCGCCCGCGTTGATGAACGGGTTGCGCGGGATGCCGTGCTCGGTCTCCAGCTGCACCAGCGAGTTGAACGGGTTGCCGGACGGCTCACGGCCGACGCCCCGCCAGAGGCTGTCGCCGCCGTAGGCGACCGCGAGGGCCAGCGAGAACAGCTTGGACACGCTCTGGACGGAGAACGGCCGCTCCCAGTCCCCGACGCCGTACAGCTCCCCGTCGACGGTGGCCACGGCCATGCCGAAGGCCTCGGGGTCGGCGGTGGCGAGCGCCGGGATGTAGTCGGCGACCCTGCCCCGGCCCCTGGTGGCCCGGGCGGCCGCCTCGGCGGCCTCCAGCAGCACCGGCCAGTCCAGGTGCTCCCCGCCGTTCTGCCCGCCGGGCACACTGTTCAACGTTCTTCCTCCACCGGCACCGAGTGCGGACACGACCGGGACCGGGCGCTCGCCGGTGCGGGCGGCGTCCGGTCCGACCAGGATTATCCGTGTTTCGGGAGGAGGGGTTGGTACGGGGGGTGCGGCAGGGCGCGTCAGGGTGGTTCGGGGGGGCGTCAGGCGGGTTCAGGGGGCGTTGGTGGGGGCCTGGACGGGCGGGCCGGTGAGCAGGGTGCCGGTGTCGGAGTACGGCCGGCCGTTGGGGACGCAGCCGTGCAGGCCCTTGATCTGCTGCATCATCACCGGCGCCGGGGCGCCCGGCCCGGGGCAGTCGACGTGGCCGTTGCCGAGGATGTGGCCGACCTCGTGGTTGACCGCCAGCGCGTGGTAGGTCTCCGGCTGGCCCTGGTAGAACTCGGACAGCTCGGTCCAGCGCTTGAGGTTGATCACCACCTGGTGGGTCACGCCGCAGTTCACCCAGCCGCCGGTGTCCAGCCCGTACTGGCCGCAGATCCGGTCGGTGGAGCGGGGGGTGGCCAGGTAGACGGTGAAGTCCACCGGGTCGGCGGGGACCCGCTGGAAGGACGCCGTGCCGCCGGCGGCCCAGCCGCGCCGCACGTCGCCGAGGACCGCGTCCACCTCGGCCGCGAACTGCTCCGGGCTCTCCGCGATCCCGTTCTCCACCCGGACCTTGTACCGGTACAGGTGCTCGCCGGTGCCGAAGCGGGCGGAGCCGCCGGGCGCGGTGGTGAACGCGAGCGGGGCCGGGCCGTCGTCGTGCCACGGCTGCCACCACAGCAGGCCGGCGGTCAGGGCCGCGGCCACCGCGGCGGCCACCGCCGCGGCGAGCGCGCCCTGCCGGCGGCTGCGGGGCCGGAGCCGGGACCGGGACCGGGAGCGGAGCCGGGCGAGGGCGCTCACCGGACGCCCCCGGCCGGGAGGTGGCCGTACACCGCGCGCATCCGGCGGTGGTGGGCGGGCAGCGTGCGCCGGAAGGCGAGGTAGCTCTGGAGCCGGCCGCCGGTGGCGCGCAGGTGCGCGAGCTGCTCCGGACTGCCGTACGACAGCAGGAGGCCCTCGACCCGGGACCGCAGGGACGGCGGGATCCGCCACCTCCTGGTCTCCTCGAACCGCTCCCAGGCGGA
The DNA here is from genome assembly GCF_014656195.1 of Kitasatospora xanthocidica. Lineage (GTDB taxonomy): Bacteria > Actinomycetota > Actinomycetes > Streptomycetales > Streptomycetaceae > Kitasatospora > Kitasatospora xanthocidica. Next base: position 167,598 of record NZ_BNBY01000009.1, read on the forward strand.
CATCGGCAGGAAGGCGCGGATCCCCTCCAGGCAGAGCCCCTCCTTCACCGTCAGGTACGCCGCCACGGCTTCGCCCGCCTCCCGCAGGCGGTCGGCGAGCCGGTCCGGCGGGCCCGCCGAGGCGACCCGGACCCGGGCCAGCGGGACGGCCAGCGAGGCGCGCTCGGCGGCCAGCGCGCCCAGCTCGGGGCGCAGACACGGTGCGGCCCCGGACAGTGCGGGCCACAGCACGTCCTCCTCGGCCTCGTGCAGCAGGCGCAGGACGTCCAGCACCAGCGCGAGGTGATCGGTGATCCCGGCCCGCAGCGCCTCCGCGCCCGGGGCGCGGCAGGCCTCGGCGAGGCGGGCGAACTCGCCGCGCAGCGCCGCGTGCGACAGCAGGAGGGCGGTGGTGTCCGGCCGGGCGTGTATCGGGGCCAGTGTGGACATGGCGGTACGGCTCCAGTACGGGGATCGGCGGTCGGGCGGCCGATCGGCGACCGGGGACCAGTGAGGCCCGGTCGGGCGACGGGGTTGTACCTGGAGGAACGCGAACGGGTGGGGTGTTGGTTCACGGCGGTGTCGCCCGGGCGCGTCGCGGGGCCCCTGTCGGACGCGGGGCCCGGCCGGTTCCCGGAACCGCTCGATGGTGTCACCCGTGCGGCGTGTCCCTGGGGCCGGGCCCCGGATTGGGGTGTCGTGGTGCGGGTCGATCCGTTTCACGGTTGCCGTCGGGGTGCTTGTTGAGGTGCCTGTCGGGGTGCCGTTGGAACGTGACCGGAATGCCATCGGAATGCCATGGGAGGCACCGTCATGTCCATCACCGCCGTCACCACCGTCCTCGCCGTCGACGGGATGAGCTGCGGCCACTGCGAGCGGACGGTCGCCGCCGCCCTGTCCGCGCTGCCGGGCGTCAGCGAGGTCGTCGCCGACGCGCCGAGCGGGCGGGTCACCGTGGCGTCCGAGCGGCCCCTGGACGAGGACGCCGCCCGCGGCGCCGTCGACGGGGCCGGGTTCACGCTGGTCGGGCGGGGCTGAGGCCCGGGGGCGGGGCGGGGCGGGTCCGTCGGTGGTCGTCGGCGGACCCGCCCCCGCCCGTCCGGCTCAGCCCATCGTCTTCGCGCCGTCCAGGGCCTCGCGGATGATGTCGGCGTGGCCCGCGTGCTGGGAGGTCTCGGCGATCACGTGCAGCAGCACCCGGCGGGCCGACCAGCGGGCGTCCGCCTGGAACCAGGGGGCCTTCGGCAGCGGGTGCGCGACGTCCAGGTCGGGGAGGGTGACCACCAGCTCGTCGGTGCGGCGCGCCACCTCCTCGTACGCGGCCAGGACGCCGGCCAGCGTCTCCCCGGGCAGCATCCGGTACTCGTCGGCGCGGCGGGCGAGGTCGGCCTCGGTCCAGTTGCTGAAGTCGGGCATCGCGGACGGGCCCTCCAGGATGAAGTCCGCCCAGAGCCGCTCCATCGAGGTCACGTGCTTGATCAGACCGCCCACGCACAGCTCGCTCGTCGTGGTCCGCAGGCCGGCCTGCTCGTCGGTGAGGTCACGGGCGGTGAAGCGCAGGAAGTAGCGGTGCTTGGCCAGCGCCTCCAGGAAGTCCGCGCGCTCCCCGGTGATGTGCGTCGGCACGGCGTCGGAGGTGGCGGTGACGACGCTGCTCGCGGCGTTGGTGGTGGTCATGATTCAGGCCTTCCGTTCGGTTCCTGCTCCCTCGGACAAGAACAACGCTACGGGCCATAGCGGTCACTTCCTGTCCTGAATGCGCGGCAGAATCGGAGGCATGGCGAACACCAGCTCCAGAACGCTGCGACTGCTCTCCCTGCTCCAGACCCACCGGTACTGGCCCGGCGAGGAACTGGCCGACCGGCTCGGCGTCTCCGTCCGCACCCTGCGCCGCGACATCGACCGGCTGCGCGAACTCGGCTACCCCGTCGAGGCGCAGCGCGGCGTCGAGGGCGGCTACCAGCTGGCGGCGGGCGCGGCACTGCCGCCGCTGGTCATCGACGACGAGGAGGCGGTGGCGCTCGCGGTCGGCCTGCAGGCGGCGGCGGAGAGCCCGGTGGAGGGCGTGGGCGAGGCCTCGGTGCGGGTGCTGGCGAAGGTGGTCCAGGTGATGCCGGCCCGGCTGCGCCGCCGGGTGGAGGCACTGCGGGCGGTCACCGTCCCGGTGGACTGGGGTACCCGGGCGGGTGCGGGCGTCGACCCGGACGTCCTCACCGTGGTCGCCCTCTCCTGCCGGGACGGCGAACGGCTGCGGTTCGCGTACACCGCCGCCGACGGGCGCGGCACCGAACGGCACGTCGAACCGCACCGGCTGGTCAGCCTCAACCGCCGCTGGTACCTCGTCGCCTACGACCTCGACCGCGCCGACTGGCGCAGCTTCCGCCTCGACCGGCTGACCGCCCCGCAGGGCAGCGGCGCCCGCTTCGCGCCGCGCACCCTCCCGGCCGCCGACGCGGCGGAGTTCGTCCGGGCCGGGCTGAACCACGTGCCCCGGCCGCACCGGGTGGAGGCGCTGGTCGCCGCGCCCGCCGACGTCGTCCACGCCCGGGTCGGCCGCTGGGGCACGGTCGAGCCCGCCGGCCCCGGCCGCTGCCGGCTCGTCATGACCGCCGACTCCCTCGACTGGCCCGCGATGGCCCTGGGCTCCCTGGGCGCGGAGTTCGAGGTGGTCGAGCCGCCCGAGCTGCGCATGCTGCTGGCGGACTGGAGCTCCCGCTTCGCGCGGGCCGTCGGGGAGGGCGGGGAGGGGGCGGCTGTGGGGCGGCTGGAGTAGGAAGTCGGGCAGGTCGACTTTTGGTGCGGCGTCGGGGGCCTTTCGGGAGAAATATGCAGACCGGTCTACTGATTCGATGGGGGCGGGCGCTACGGGGCGATGGCGTCCAGGGTGGCGCGTAGGTGGGTGAGGGCGGCGGGGAGGTCGGCTAGTGGGGGTGTGGCGAGGGCGAGGCGGATGGCGTTGGGGTGGTGCGGGGTGGTGGCGAACGCGTCGGCGGTGGAGATCAGGATGCCCTCGGTGGCGAGCGCGGCGGCCACGTGGTCGGGGCGCTGGTGGGGTTCGAGGGTGAGCCAGACGATGTACGAGGCGGGGTGGGCGGTGGTGGCCAGTCCGGCGAGGGCGGTGCGGGCGAGGGTCTGGCGGGCGGCGGCGTCGGTGCGGCGCTCGTGCTCCAGGCGGGCGACCGTGCCGTCGGCGAGCCAGCCGGTGGCGAGCGCGGTGATCAGGCCCGGCGTGCCCCAGGCCGCCGTGCGCAGCTGGGTGGTCGCGGCCCGCAGCAGCCGGTCGGGCAGGACGGCGAAGCCGAACCGCAGCCCCGGCGCCACGTTCTTCGACAGGCCGGCCACGTAACAGGTGTGCTCGGGGGCGAGGGCGTGCAGGGGCTGGGGTGGCGCGGTCTCCAGGAAGGCGTAGGTGCCGTCCTCGATCAGCGTGCAGCCGTGGGTGGTGGCGAGGGCGGCCAGGCGCTCGCGCCGTGCCTGGTCGAGCACCCAGCCGAGCGGGTTGTGGACGGTCGGCATGGTGTACACCGCGCGTACCGGGCGGGCGTGGCAGAGCCGGTCGAGCGCGTCGAGGTCCGGGCCCGCGGGCGTGACCGGGACGGGCGCCAGGTCGAGCCCGTGCGCGGCGGCGAGCAGCTTGATGCCGGGGTAGCTGAGCGCGTCGACCGCCAGGACGTCCCCGGGGTGGGTGAGGGTGCGCAGCACGCAGTCCAGCGCCTGCTGGGCGCCGTTGGTCAGCAGGACGTTCTCCGGCGCGGTGTCGATCCCGCGGTCCAGCAGGTAGGTGGCGACGGTCGCCCGGTCGTGCCGGTGGCCGCCCGGCGGGTGCTGGTGCAGCAGGGACTCGGCGTCGCCGGAGGCGGCGAGGGTGCGCAGGGCCTGCCGCAGCAGGTCGCCCTGGCCGGGGGTGAGCGGCTGGTTGAAGGAGAGGTCCGCTACCCGGGGCACCGGGAGCGTGCGGGAGGGTTCGAGGCCGTCGTAGCCGGCCCGCTGCCGGACGAAGGTGCCCCGGCCCTGCTCGCCCACCACCAGTCCGGCGGCGGCCAGTTCGGCGTAGACCCGGGTGGCGGTGGCGAGGGCGACCCGCCGCTCGCGGGCGAGGGAGCGGTGGGTCGGCAGCCGGGTGCCGGCCGGGAGCGCGCCGGAGCGGATCGCCGCCGCGTACTCGTCGACGATGGCCTTGTAGGAGGGCGGTCGCACGGGTCACCTGCCGTTCCGGGGTGTCGTGGGTGCCGGGAGTGTATCCAGGACAATAAGTGGATTGTCCTGGCCGGGTGTTCCTAACCTCGGAGGTGTCCGGCGGAAGGCCGGGGCAAGGCAGGGTCCGGAACAGAGGCCGGGAACGGAGCGCGCGTCCATGACCATCCGCAGCGAGCGGGACCAGCACGTCGTCACCCTCACCATCGACCGGGAGGCGAAGCTCAACGCCCTCGACTACCCGACGATCGACGCGCTGCTCGCCGAGCTGGACCGGATCGACGCCGACGACACCGTCCGCGCCGTGATCCTGACCGGCGCCGGGCAGCGGGCGTTCAGCGCGGGCGCCGACATCCCGTCCCTGGCCGCCAGCGTCGCCGGCGGGCCCGAGCGGGCGCTGCGCGAGTTCGTCCGGCGCGGCCACACGCTCACCCGGCGGATCGAGGAGTTCCCCAAGCCGGTCATCGTCGCGGTCAACGGCTTGGCGTACGGCGGTGGTTGCGAGGTGACGGAGGCGGCGCCGCTGGCCGTCGCCGCCGAGCACGCCACCTTCGCCAAGCCGGAGATCTCGCTCGGCTTCCCGCCGCCCTTCGGCGGATCGCAGCGGCTGCCGCGCCACGTGGGCCGAAAGCGCGGACTGGAACTGATCCTCACCGGCGACCCGGTCCCGGCCGCCCGGGCGGCCGAGCTCGGCCTGGTCAACTCGGTCGTCCCGGCGGCTGAACTGCTGGACGCGGCCCGGGATCTGGCCGACCGCATCATCCGGCACGCCCCCACCGCGGTGGCCGCGTGCCTGCGCGCCGTCACCCGGGGCATCAACCTCCCGATCGACGAGGGGCTCGCGGTGGAGGCCGCGGCCTTCGCCGCGACCGTGCCCACCGAGGGCGTCCGGGACGGGCTGCGGCGCTTCCTGGACCGTACGGCCGACGCCCGCTGAGGCGGCCGCCGGTCCTGCGTCGTCCCTGTTGGTGAACGAGGCTGATCGGAAGGGAAGTTGGCGGATCGATCGGGGGGATCAGGGCCCGTCCGGTCGATCCGACGGTTGATTCGACGGGAGGGTGACCTCGGCGCCGCAGTGGGCGGCGACCGTGTCGGCGAAGGCGCGGGCGAGCGGGCCGAGGCTGTCCCAGTCCCGGACGGCCCAGCCGGCGGTGAGGGCGGGCAGGTCGGGGAACGGGAGCAGCCGCAGCGCGGGGTGGCCCGGGCCGCGCCACTGCGGCAGGACGGGCACGATGGCGTGGCCGAGCCCGAGTTCGGCCAGCAGGATCGCGGTGTCCCAGTCCGCGACGCTGGTGTCGAAGACCGGTCGGATGCCCGACTTCCCCAGCCAGGCGTCGAGTTGGGAGCGGGCCACGGAGTTCGGCGGCAGCCCGATCAGCCGGGCGTCCTGCAGGTCGGCGGGCTCGATGCGGGCCCGGGCGGCGAGCGGGTCGCCCGCCGCGACGGCCAGCACCCACGGCAGGTCGACGACCGGCCGCTGCTCGATGCCGCGGACCGGGGAGCCGAGGGTGATCCAGGCGAGGTCCGCCCGGCCGGCGGTGAGCGACTCCAGACAGCTGCGGCTGGAGACCTCGGTCTGGAACTCCAGGCTGACCTGCGGGAAGCGCCGTCGGAAGGCCACCACGGCCTCGGACATGAAGTGCCGGACGCTGGTGGCACCGGTGGTGATCCGCACGGATCCGCCCTCGCCGCGCGCGAGTTCGGCGATCCGGTGCAGCGCGTGGTCGATGCCGCCGAGCCCGGTGGCGACGGCCGCCTGGAGCAGTCTGCCCGCCACGGTGGGCACGACCCCGCGCGGATGCCGCTCGATCAGCGAGAGCCCGAGCTCCCGCTCCAGCCGCTTGACGTGCTGGCTGACCGCGGACTGGGTGCAGTGGAGGTCGCGGGCGACGGCGCTGAGCGAGCCGGCCCGGCAGACCGCGGCGAACACGCGGAGGTCTTCGATGGTCACGGTGGCCCAAGATATCGCGGACACCCAAGGAATCACTTGGACCTGCCCCAGCAAACCGGCGGATTGACTTGGGGGTTCGCCGGGCTCGATCATCGATTCCGGGCCCAGGGCGGCAACCCGCCCGCTGTCCTCGCGGCGTTCCGGACGCCGAGGCGGGGGCACGGGCGGGTGTCGACCCACGACTGATCCGCTGATCCGCAAGGATCCGCGACACGAACGACGTACACCACCGTGGGGGGAACGTGACGCGCTACGCCGACGGACCGGGGACGGTCTGTGAGATCTACGTCCAGGCGCCGGTCGAACGGGTGTGGGAGCTGGTGACCGACATCGCCCTGCCCGCCCGGCTCAGCCCGGAGCTCCACCGCGTCGCCTGGCTGGACGGCGCCGACGGCCCCGCGCCGGGCGCCCGCTTCGAGGGTCACAACAGCCGCCCGGGCATGCCCGACTGGCGGACGGTCTCCGAGGTCATCGAGCTGACCGGCGAGGCCGGGACGGCGGCCGAGGCCGGCCCGGCCGGCCCTCGCGCCTTCGCCTGGGCGGTGATGGACGCGGACGGCCGCTACGGCGAGCCGGTCGCCGAGGTGGCCGGCTCGCTGGCCCGGTGGCGCTTCGAGCTCGCCCCCGAGGACGGCGGCACCCGGCTGCGCCAGTCGGTGGAGATCGGCCCGGGCCGCAGCGGCATGAGCTCCTACATCGACGCCAAGCCGGAGGCCGAGGAGAAGATCGTCGAGTTCCGGCTCGGCGAACTGCGCACGGGCATGACGGCCACCCTCGAAGGCGTCAAGTCGCTGGCGGAGCAGGCAGGGTAGGCAGGGCAGACAAGGAAGGCAGGGCAGGCGGAGTAGCGCGACGCGCCGGGCTTCGCGGAAGGAGCGGCGCGGTGGCGCGCGTGACGTGGGCGGGCTCGGAGGTCCGCTGGGTGAGGCGGCTCGGTCGGCTGCTCGCCGTGGTGCGCGAGGTGGACGGTCGACTGATCCTGCGGATCGACGACTGGTCCACGGTGGTGGACGAGTGGACCGCCGTCCACCACCGCACCGGGCCGCTGCGCCACCGCATCGTGGTCCGGCAGCCCGGCCGGTTCCCGGTCGAGTTCCGCTACCGGCTGCGGTGGACTCGGTGCTCCTGCGGGAGGGGCTGGTCTCCCTGCTGGAACGGTTCGGGCACACCGTGGCCGCCGCCGTCGGCGACGCGCCGTCGCTGATCGAGGCCGTCCGGGTCCACCGGCCGGACGCCGTGATCGTCGACGTCCGGATGCCCCCGGACAACACCGACGACGGCCTGCGCGCGGCCCGCCGGCTGCGCGCCGAGGACCCGCGCCTGCCCGTCCTGGTGCTCAGCCAGTACGTCTCGCAGGGGTACACCTCGGAGCTGGTCGCCTCCAGCGATCAGGGCGCGGGCACGGGGTACCTGCTCAAGGACCGGATCGGCGAGGTGCAGGACTTCGTCTCCGCCCTCGCCAGCGTCGTCGCGGGCGGCACGGTCGTCGACCCGGAGGTGGTCCGCCAGCTGCTGACCCGCCGTCACGACCCGCTCCAGCGGCTGAGCCCCAAGGAACTCGAGGTCCTGGGACTGATCGCCGAGGGCCGCTCCAACGCCGCCATCGCCCGGCGGCTGGTGGTCACGGAGGCCACGGTGTCCAAGCGGATCGCGAGCATCTTCACCAAGCTCGACCTGCCCCAGGCGCCGGACGACCACCGGCGGGTGCTGGCGGTGCTCACGTACCTGGGGTCCTGAGGGCCCGGGGCTCGGCGGCCGCCGGGGTTCACCGGGAACAGCCGGGGACAGCCGGGGAGCGGTTGCCAGGGCGGTTCGTCGGCGGTCACCAGGACAGCGGGTAGCGGACCGGGTGGCCGCCGATCCGGCCGGGGAGCAGGCCGATGAGGACCAGGAGGGTGGTGGCCAGCACGAGCAGGGGGAGGAACGGCACCGGATGCGGCGCCTGCAGGACCACGATGACGGCGGTGGCCGCCGCCGGGGAGTGCGAGAGGTGGGTGAGCATCATCGCGCCCAGTGAGAGCCCGGCGGCGATGGCCGCTCCCCAGGCGGTGCTGCCGGTGACGGCGAGGGTGGCGAAGCCGATCAGGGCCGACATCAGCTGACCGCCGACCAGGTTGCGCGGCTGGGAGATCGGCAGGCCGGGCGCCCCGTGCACCAGGGCCGCGCTGGCGGCCAACGGGGGGATCAGCAACGGTTGGTGGAGCACGACGCCGACCGCGGCCAGCAGGAGCAGGGCGCCGATGGCGAAGACGGTGGCCCGCAGGACGTGCAGCGGGTGCGGCCTGGGCGTGGCGGCGGACGGTGGCGTGGGCATGCGCGAGTGCTCCGGATGGGGGACGGGGACTCGGAGATGATAAACAGACTGTTGAGTGAAAGGTAGGACGTTTTGCCTCCCGGGCACATTCGTCCCCACCCGAGGAACGAGAGCGAGCCGGATCGACGGCACCCGGGCGGTGCGGGCCCATGTGGACGTGGCGCCCGCGTACGGGCCGGCCGGGGTCACCGGGCTCGCCGAGGTGCGCGAGCGGCTGGCCGGGGTGCTGGACGTCCAGCTGGTGGCCTTCCCGCAGCACGGGGTGAGCGGCACCTTTGGCCCGGGCGGGCCCGGCCGGCCGTTCGCGCAGCTCAGAGGCGGTGGGCGGCGGTCGTCCGGTGGAGGTGGACGAGGGCGTCGTAGGCCCCGCCGATCGCCAGGGTGGGCAGGGGGTCCCGCTCGAACACCGTCCCGGCGTCGTACGTCGGGCGGGCGGTGTCCAGCCAGGCGCGGGTGGCCGGCGGGACCGAGCGCAGGTCGAGGTAGTAGTCGCGGTGCCGGACCCGGTCCAGGGTGTGCTCGGCCATGCCCGGGGCGGCCGGCGGAACGGTGACCGTCTTCCAGTCGGGGGCGAGCGGGGCGTCCTTGGTGAGGAAGGATCCCTGGCCGAAGGTGACGCCGATGGCGCGGTAGCCCGCGCCGAGGGCGTCGCGCAGGTAGGAGCCCTGGGTCCTGGGGTACAGCTCGGGGTGGGCGGTCCGGTAGCCGACGTGGCCGTTGTGCGCCGAGAGCAGTACCTTGCCGCCGGTGCGGCGCTGCCACCAGAGGGTGTTGTCGGTCATCGCCCGGTCGCGGAGGTTCTGCTTCTCGGCGACGTCGGCCGGGTCGTCGAGGTTGATGCCGGTGAACTCGAAGGTCTGGGCGATGGACCGGGCGTGCTGCAGGGCCCACTCGTACGCCTCGCCTCCCTCGCCCCCGGCCTCGGTGGCCAGGGCCAGGGACTGCCGCGCCAGTTCGGCCCTGCGGCGGCGCTCGGCGAGCGGTGTGGTGGTCAGGTACGCGATGGCGTCCTCGAACGGGCGCAGTTCGGCGTACAGCCGTTCCAGGCGCGGCAGCGAAGTGGGGGCGGCTGCGCGTACGTAGGAAGTCACCCGGTCGAAGAGCTGGTCGCCGATCCCGGGGATGTTCACGTCGTCGCCGACGAAGTGGACCGGACGCTGCGGGTGTTCGCGGTTGTAGCCGCGCATCCAGGCGATGAGGTCGGCGAACTCCTCTCGGTGCCACGGGGATTGGGCGAACACCTGGTCGGCGATCCGCCGGGCGTCACCCCCGGTGCGGCCCTGGACGTAGTCGTCGATCCGCAGGCCCGCCGACCAACTGGTCTCCAGCGCGAAGGCGGTGAAGCCCTCCTCCTCGACGAGGTAGCGCAGGACCCGGTGCTTCATGGTGAAGAACTCATGGGTGCCGTGGGTGGCCTCGCCGAGCCCGACCACCGTGGCGTCGCCGATCATCGCGCCCAGGGCCCGCAGGTCGGTGTTCCGGCCGCCGGGGTCGGTGGACCGCAGAGGACGGGCGAGGGTGTTCAATTCGCTGATGACGGAGGCTGTCTGACGATCCGTCACAGCGTCGGCAGCAGGCTCCGATCGGTCGGCCGGCGGTGCTGCCGCGGTTGTCGCCGCTGCTTCGGTGGCCGGGGCCAGCAGGGCGGTGGTGGCGACGGCCGCCGTGGCGGCCAGCAGGGACCGTCGGCCGACGGGCGTGCTGCGTACGGTCATTCTCGACTGCTCCTCGACTCGGTGACATCGGCGGGCGGCGGCGGGCGCCGGCGGGAAATCGTTCGCCGGCGAACGCCGTAGACGAATCGTCGATCACCGAGGGGCTGTTGCGCGCTGAGGGCACCCGCCGGGTCGGGCCGGGGGATAACCCCCGGGACGGCCCGGCCGGTCGTGGCGTCAGGGCGGCCGGGATCAGCCGGGATCAGGTTGGAGGGGTCAGGTTGGAGGGGTCAGGTCGAGTGGACGAACTGCTGGTAGCAGGCGACGTCGTACTGGGACGGCGCGCCCGCGTTGCTGTAGGCCTGGCCGCCCTTGCCGCCGTTCGGTTGGCTGCCGAAGCCCGGCTCGTCGAAGGGGGAGCCGGGGGAGGAAGCCGTGTGGCCCGGGGCGTGTCCGCCGGCCGCCAGGAAGTCCTGGCAGGTCTGGTTCGGTGGCCCCGGCTGGTTCGGGGTGGGGTTCGCGAACGCCGCGGACGCGCCACCCAGGCAGAGGAGTCCGGCGAGCAGCCCGGTGGCTGCGGTGCGGAGCATCGTGTCTCCTCGGTCGGGCACGTACGCGGGACCGGGCGGCCCCGCGCCCCCGTTCAGGGGTACGCGGCGGGGCCGCTCGGTGTTCAGCCGGGGGAGGGCGTGGCCTGGTCCGGCCCGTCAGCGCGAGCCGGTCAGAGCGCGACGGTCAGAGTGAGTCGGCCCGGTGGGTGGGCCGCCCGTCGAGGACCGTGAGCAGGACGGGGAGGCCGGCGAGTTCGGTGGCCGGGGTGGTGAGCGGGTCGGCGGCCAGCACGGTGAGGTCCGCGCGGTGGCCGACCGTGATCCGGCCCGCCGACTGCTCCTCGCCGGCCGCCTGGGCGGCGTTGACGGTCATCGCCCGCAGTGCCTCCAGGGCGGTGAGCGCCTGGCCGGGGTTGTGCGGGGGCCGGTCGAGGTCGCGGGTGGGACGGCGGTGGCGGGCGCCCGCCATCACCCCCAGCGGAGGGTAGGGCGCGATCGGCCAGTCCGAGCCGAGGACGACGGTGGCGCCCGCGTCCCACAGGTCGCGGCAGCGCCAGGCGCGGTCGGCCCGCTCCTCGCCGAGGCGGCGCGACCAGTTGTCGGTGTGGTCGGCCCGGGTGAAGTCGCAGCAGTGGGTGGGCTGCATGGACGCCGTCACGCCCAGCTCGGCGAAGCGCCGGACGACCTCGTCGGGGACGGTCTCGATGTGCTCGATCCGGTGCCGGACGGCCGGCGCTCCGCCGAGCGGCGGGTTCCCGTCCGCGGCCCGCTCGATCGAGTCGAGGGCGTGCCGGACGGCGGCGTCGCCGATGGCGTGGGTGGCGGTCGGCACACCGGCCCGGTGCAGCTCCCGGATGACGTGGGTGTAGTGCGCCGGGTCCGGCCAGAAGGCGTGGGTGGACTCGCCGTGGCAGTCCGGGCGTTCCAGCCAGGCGGTGCCGTTGTCGATGGTGCCGTCCATGAACAGCTTGACGCCGGCCACCCGCCAGAGCAGCCCGCCCCGGCCCTGCCGGTCGACCAGCGAGCGCAGGCCGTCCGCGTCCACGCCGGGCTGGCACCAGGGGGCGACCCGCAGGCGCAGCGGCAGCTCGCCGGCCTCGTCCAGCTCGGCGTAGAGGTCGAGGCTGTCACCGTTGGCGTCCATCGCGTGGCCGCCGGTGAGGCCGGTGGCGGCCATGGCGCGCAGGGCGGTGGCGAGGCGCTCGCGGCGCTCGGCGCGGGTGGGCTGCGGGGCGGCGCGCTCGACCAGCTCGCAGGCGGCGTCCTCCAGCAACAGGCCGGTGGGTCGGCCGTCGGCGTCGCAGACCACCTCGGCGGCCTGGTCGAAGGTGCGCGGGCCGTCCACTCCGGCCAGCTCCAGGGCGCGCGGGCTGGCGAGCATGGAGTGGGCGTCGAAGAGCTGGAGCAGTGCCGGGACGCCGTCCAGGACGGGCGCGAGCGCGGCGGACCCGATCGGGCGGTCGCCGAAGACGTTCGGGTCCAGGCCCCAGGCGTGCAGCCACGCGCCGCGGTCGAGGCGGTGGACCTCGGCGGCGAGGGCGGCACGGACGGAGTCCAGGTCGGTGCAGCCGGAGAGGTCCAGGCCGTGGGTGAGCTCGGCGCCGGTGACCGGGTGCAGGTGGCCGTCCACCAGGCCGGGGGTGGCCACGGCACCCTTGAGATCGATCACCGTCGTTGCGGGGTCGGCGAGTTCGCGGATCGTGCGGTCGTCTCCGAGGGCGGCGATCCGGCCGTCCGTGACGGCGAGCGCGGTCTGCGGGAGGAAGCCTCCGGAGGCGGGGTCGAGCAGACGGGCGGAGAGGAGGACGAGGGAGGTGCGCACTTCGGCTCCAGCGGTAGTGCGGGGCGGGGGTGGTGTGGGGTCAGGACGGCTCGGCGTCGGGCTCCGTGGCGGGGGCTTCGGGCTCTACAGCGGGGGCGGCGGGCTCCGCGGCGGGGGGTGCGAGGGTCGTGGCGGTGCCGGGTTCTCCGGTGGCCGCGGGGGTCGCCAGTGCGCCGTCGGGCAGGCCCAGTTCGCGCTCCGCGGTGGCGGCGGCGAGCCGGGTGACGGTGGCCGGGTGGTTGCCCAGCCCGGTGTTGGCGTGGCCGGCCAGGCCGTCGATCACCACGAGGATCCGGACTGCCGCCAGCACCGGGTCCTCGGTGCGGAACTCGCCCCGCTCGACCCCGGTGGCGATCACGCCGCTGAGCCGGCCGCGCCAGTCCTTCTCCTGGTCGAGCACCCGGTCGCGGAGGACGGGGCGGTACCGGCTGAGGTGGCGGGCGTTGAGCCAGAGCCGGCTCATGTCGTCGTAGGCCGGGCCGGTGGTGCGGGCGAAGAAGCGGGCGAGGTGCTCCTGCGGGGACCCGTCCCGGGGGCCGACGGGCAGCAGCGTCTCCAGTTCGGCGGTGGCGGCGCTGCCGAAGGCTTCGGCGACGAGGTCCTCCACGGCGGGGAAGTAGTGGCTGATCAGGCCGGGCCGGACGTCGAGCTGCTCGGCGATCCGGCGCAGGGTGATGCACTCCAGCCCCTCGGTGAGGGCGACCTCGGCGGCGGCTCCGACGATCTCGGCCCGTCGGTCGTCGGGGGACTTGCGAACCCTTTTGCGCTGAACGCTTGACGTCATGTGGCGGATGCTATTGAGTGTGCGACCAATAAGCAAGCAGGTGGGCACGACACCCCCATGGAGGGCCCCCAATGGCGTCCACGCTCCCGGACCACCCCCACACGTCCCCCGACCTCTCCTCGCCCGTCGCAGCCCCACGCGCTGCGGCCCCGCACCTCGCGAACCCGCACGTCACAGCCCCGCACGCCGAAGCCCCGCACGCTGCGGCTCCGCCCGCCGCAGCCCCGCCCGCTGCGGCCCCGCCCCAGCAGGAAAGGGGCGGGCGGGTCGAGGTCCACGGCATCGACCACATCCCCGAGACCGAGCGGCGCGGCCGGGCCCGCGAGCTCTTCTCCGTCTGGGCGGCGGCCAACGTCAACTACCTCAACCTGGTGGTCGGCGGCGCGCTCGTGCTCACCGGACTCAGCCTCCCGCAGGCCTTCGCGGTGGTCGTGGTCGGCAACCTGTGCTGGCTCGGCACCGGCCTGCTCGCCGTCTCCGGACCGGCCGCCGGCGCACCCAGCGAGGTCATCACCCGCGCGATGTACGGCGTGCGCGGCAACCGTGCGAACAACGCGGTCACCGGCTGGATGATCTCCGTCTGCTACTTCGCGCTGAACCTCGCCGCGGCCGCCGTCGCCGCCTTCTCGCTGGCCGAGTGGGCGGGCCTCACCCCGACCACCCCGATCAAGGTCGCCATCGTGATCGCGATCGTCGTGGTCACCCTCACCATCAGCGTGTACGGCCACGCCGTGATCGTCCGGCTCTACCTGCCGATCACCCTCGCGCTCGCCGCGGCCTTCGCCGTCGTCGGCTACGCGATCGTCCGGCACGCCGACTTCGGCTGGACCCAGCCCGAACCGCTCACCGGCGGCCGGCTCTGGGCGGCCGTCCTGGCGGGCGTCACCCTGATCGCCTCCGGCCCGCTCTCGTACACCACCAGCGCCGACTTCTCCCGCTACCTGCCCGCGACCACCTCCCCACGGGCGGTCCTCGGCTGGACCGCCCTCGGTGGCTTCCTGCCCAGCGTCGTGGTCGGCGGCCTCGGGGTACTCGGCGCCACCGCCGTCGACATGACCGACCCGCAGGCCGCCCTGCAGTGGATCCTGCCCGGGTGGTTCAACCCGGTCTTCCTGCTCTCCCTGGTCGTCGGCACCATCGCCGTCAACGCGCTCACCGCCTACAGCGCCGGCCTCGCCCTGCAGGCCGTCGGCATCCGCATCCGCCGCACCCTCAGCGTGCTGGTGGACGGCGCGGTCGCGGTCGCTCTCACCCTGTACGCGCTGCTGGTCTCCAACTTCCTCGACACCGTCAGCAACGTCCTCCAGCTGACCGTCGTCCTGCTCGGGCCGAGCACCGCGATCTACGCCGTCGACATCCTGCTGCGCCGCAACCGCTACGACGGGCACGCGCTCGGCGACGAGAGCCCCGGCAGCCCCTTCTGGTACCGCGCGGGCGTCAACCCCGCCGGTGCCCTCGCCCTCCTGGGTGGCGTGGTGAGCGCGGCCCTCTGCGTCGACACCCTCTACCCGGGCCCGGTGGCCGCACTGACCGGCGTCGACCTGTCGCTGCCGGTGGGCACGACCGTGGCGGCGGCCCTGTACGCCCTGCTGATGCGCCGCCGGGCCTGAGGCGGGGCGCGCCGGGGGCGTGCGGCGGAGCGGCTGGGTGGTGCGTGGTGGTGGCCGGGAACGACGACGGGCCGAAGCGGAACCGAAAAGGAACCCGAAAAGGGCTCCGAAAGGGATTCGAAAGAGGCCCGAAAAAGAAAACGGCACGGAGAACACTCTCCCTGCCACTACCAAGCTATACCGCACCCGGGGGCTTGCGGCAAGGCCCCCCTCGTCCCGCAGAATCGACGGCCTGAAGGCCTTGACCTGCGGAAACGGGAGTCGTGAAATGCGCGTTTTGTTGACGACATGGGGATCGCGCGGGGACGTCGAACCGCTGGCCGGACTGGCGGCGGCACTGCGGGGGCTCGGCGCCGAGGTGCGGGTCGCCGCTCCGCCGGACCAGGAGTTCGTCGACCTGCTGGCCCGGGTCGGAGTGCCGCTGGTGCCGCTCGGCCCGACGGTGCGCTCGGTGGTGGCCGGACCGAAACCTCCCACGGCGCAGGACGCGTTCCGGCTCGCCCCCGCGCTGGTCGACGCCCGGTTCGAGGTGCTCACCGCGGCGGCCGAGGACTGCGACCTGATCCTGGCGACCGGCCTGATGCCGGCCGGCGCCCGGGACGTGGCCGAACACCTCGGCCTCCAGTACGTGTTCGCGTGCTTCCACATCTTCGGACTGCCCTCGCGGCACTTCCGCCCCGGCTCGCGGCCGGGCACGCCGTCCCCGCAGGACGAGACCGACCACCGGGTGCTGTGGGAGCAGGACGCCCAACGGGTGAACGGGCTGTACGGCGAGGCGCTCAACCGCAACCGGGCGGAGCTCGGCCTGCCGCCGGTGGACAACGTCCGCGACCACGTGTTCGCCGACCGGCCGTGGCTGGCCGCGGACCCGACGCTCTGCCCGTCCCGGGGCATGACGGAGCTCGATCCGCTGCAGACCGGGGCGTGGATCCTGCCCGACGACCGCCCGCTGCCGGCCGATCTGGAGGCGTTCCTGCAGGCCGGCGAGCCGCCCGTGTACGTGGGCTTCGGCAGCATGGCCACGCACGCCCCGGCGGACATCGCCCGGATCGCGCTCGAAGCGGCCCGGGCACACGGCCGCCGGCTGGTCCTCGCCCGCGGCTGGGCCGGCCTGGACGCGGTCGACGACCGGGACGACTGTCTGGTCGTCGGCGAGGTCAACCAGCAGGCGCTGTTCCGCCGGGTGGCCGCCGTCGTCCACCACGGTGGCGCGGGCACCACGACGACGGCAGCCGTGGCCGGCGCGCCCCAGGTGGTCGTCCCCCGGATCGCCGACCAGCCCTACTGGGCCGTCCGCGTGGCCGAGTTGGGCATCGGCGCCGCCCACCTCGACCCCACGCCGACCGTCGACTCCCTGTCCGCCGCGCTCGCCACCGCCCTGGCGCCCAAGACCGCGACCTGGGCGCGGGCCGTGGCCGTCACCATCCGCACCGACGGAGCGGCGGTGACCGCGAAGCGGCTGCTCGACCTGGTGGCGGGCGGGGAGCGGCGGCCCGGGCCGGCCTGAGCCGCCGGTATCGGTGCCGGGCGGTGGTGCCGGTGCCGGTGCCGGTGCCGGTGCTGGTGCTGGTGCCGTGCCGGTACTGGTGTCCGCAGTCGGCGTCCGCGCTGTGTGCCGCTGGAACGTCCTTGTGGGCTGGGTGAGTTCTGCTCGATGGTCCTCCTCCGGACGGCTGGTCGGGGATGGGTGTCGGCCGACGGCGGGCCGTGTTCCGGCACCGTTCCGGCGACCGGGCTCCGGCTGTCGGCGGCGTCGGTTAGGGTGCCCACCGGCGCGCCCGGTCACCGCAGGCCGGCGCGAGGGGAGGGCGCCATGACCGACGGCACGCGCAAGGCATCCGTGAGGGACGGCGACGGCATCCAGTGGCTCGCGGAGGTCGGCCGCCCCGGCACCGGCCCACAGGGAACGGGCGGGCCCGGCGCGGACGGTGAGATCGGCGGAGTGGTGTTCGCCCGGGGGATCCCGCCCGAGGAACTCGCCCGCCGGATGGGCGCCGACCCGGCGGCCGGGACGACGCCGATCAGTGGCACCGAGATCCAGGACCTGGACATCGAGGTCTACCGGCCGAGCGACGACGGCGACGGCGTGATCCGGGTCGGCGAGTGCGGCGGCTGGTCGTTCGCGATCGAGTACGGCGACTCCACCGGCGGCGAACTGCTCACCGAGATAGCGCGCGACGGCGTCGAGGTCGTGCACTTCCGCCCGATGCCGGAGCAGCCGCCGGCACTGCTCGACTACGCCCACGACGGCGCCGTGCTGTGCGGCTTCGGCCTCGGCCAGGAACGCTGGCGCTGGGGCCAGGAGCCCGATCTCCTGGTGCCCGACCTGGTCGCCGCCGGCGTGCTGGAGGCGGACGGCGTCACCCCCTGCCACCCCGAGGGCGACGGCGGCGACGCTGCCCACCGCCGCACCCTCGGCGCCGTCGAGCGGCGCTTCGGACTCAGCCTGCCCCGCGCCGCCCTCGACGGACTGCGCCTGGCGGCGTACGCCGTCCGCGGCACCCCCGGGCTGGTCCCGCGGTGAGGTACGGGCGGCCACGCCGCCAGCGGGGACGGCGGTGCGGGCCACGGCGGTGACGGTCACGGCGAGCACCGCGAGCACAAGGGACATCACGGTCATGGCAGGGCTCCTTCCCGGGCCCCACCGGAGGGGCCCCGATGACCGTCATCCTTGCGCGCCACCCCTCCCCGCACATGTGCCGATCGGGAGGTTCCCCGGCCCGAACCCCCGCTGAGCCCCTGCCGATCGGCAGGGGCTCAGGCCCGCCCCGGCGCCGGCGCGGGTGGCGCACGTGCTGCCGGAAACCCGGATGTGCCGTCGGTTGCGCCGCGCCTAGGCTGCGGCCATGGAATTCTCCTCGGGGTGGGGTGTCGGCCCGGCCTTCGACGGTCGGGAGCCCGTCGTCGAGATCAGCGGTTCGGTGCCGACGGCACGCGATGCCCAGCAGGTCGCGGAGCTCCTGTTCGGGGCGGGCTGGCGGGTGCGCAAGCAGTCCTGGACGGAGTTCGAGGCCGAGCACACGTACGCCCGGTTGTCGGTGCTCCCGCTGGACCCGGTGGTCTTCACGGGGGAGATCGCGATCGACGGGATCACCGCGTTCGTCGAGACCTTCGGCCGGACCGGCCACCGGTGCACCATCGAGTTGTACGACCCGGACAGCGGCGAACTCCTCATCGAACGTCCGGTCCGTCCGGTCGGCCGTGGCCCAGGGTGCTGAGGAGGACCCACAGCGGGCGCGGAAGGGCAGGCCTAGGCGGACGCGTCCGGGGGACCGGCGGGGTGCCGGGGCCGCCAGGCGGCGAGGTGGGCGGTGAGGACGGCGGCCGGGTCGGGCGTGGTCTCGCGCAGGGCGACCATGGCCGCGGTGATCACGTCGCAGAGCTCGCCCTGGAGGTCGGCGACGGTGTGGCTGACGCCCTTGCGGGGGTTGGCGCCGAGGACGCCCAGCAGGGCCTCGGCGACCTCGCCGGCCTCCTCCTGGATCTTGACCACCTGGAGCGGCAGCAGCGGCTGCCCGATGAGCGCCCGGTGCTCGGAGAGGTGGCGGTGGACGGCGTCGACCACGGCCCAGTCGCCCGCGCGGGAGCCGGAGCCGATCCCGGAGCCGGAGCCGGAGCCGGCGTAGTCGGCGTGGCCGTTCCGGTCGGATGCGGTGGTGTCGTCGGTCAACTCGCCCTCCGTGCCGAGGTTCCGGTGCCCGATGCGGGCGGACGGCGGTAAGGGTGCCACCGGGCGGGGCGGTTGAACCCTCACCCGGGTGGCCGATGGCAGAGCGGGTGGCGCGCGCCGTCCGTCCGGAGGCTTCCGGCAGGCAGCGGGGGTACCCGGCGCCTAGGGTCTGTCGTGCGTCGACCGGGCTGCGCGCCGGGCGCACGCCGCCGCGCGCCGGGGTGACCGGCCCTCCTGAGAGGTGGACCCGCCCCATGCACACCGTCGTCCGCGGTGCCGGAGCGCTCGGCCTGGCCGCGCTCCTGCTCACCGCCACCGGCTGCCAGGGCGAGGGTTCGTCCGTCGCCGAGCCCGCGCCCACCTCCCCGGTCACCGGCAGCTCCGCGACGGCCACCTCCGCGACGGCCACCTCCGCGACCGGCGCCTCCGCGACCGGCACCTCCGCATCCGCCACCGGGCTCGCCGCCCAGCAGCCGGCCTGGCACGCCTGCGCCGCCCCCAGCACCGCCCAGGGCGGCGGCACCGCGCCCGCCGCCGACTGGCAGTGCGCCACCCTCAAGGCGCCGCTGGACCACACCAAGCCGGACGGGGCGACCATCGACCTCGCGCTGATCCGCAGCCGGGCCACGGACGAGCAGCACCGGATCGGCTCGCTGCTCTTCAACTTCGGCGGCCCCGGGGCCTCCGGCGTGGCCACCCTGCCCGCCCTCGCCCCGACCTACGCCTCCCTCAACGCCCGTTACGACCTGGTGAGTTTCGACCCCCGCGGGGTCGGCGCCAGTGCCGGGGTGAGCTGCCTGGACGACCAGGCGACGGACGCCTCCGCGGCCGTGGACAGCACCCCCGAGGGCCCGGCCGCGGTGAAGGTCCTGGACGACAGCAACGCCCGGTTCGTCGCCGCCTGCGAGCACAACTCCGGGGCGGTGCTGCCGTACGTGGACACCGAGAGCGCCGCCCGCGACATGGACCTGATCCGCCAGGTGCTGGGCGACCCGAAGCTCTCCTACTTCGGCATCAGCTACGGCACCCAGCTCGGTGGCGTCTACGCCCACCTGTTCCCGCAGCAGGTCGGCCGGCTCGTGCTGGACTCGGTGGTCGACCCGACCAAGGACCCGCAGCAGTCCGCGCTCGGCCAGGCCCGGGGCTTCCAGCTCGCCCTCGACGACTTCATGAAGGCCTGCGCCACCGAGGTCGGCGCCTCCTGCCCGACGGGTGCGGGCGGCGACGAGGGCACCGCGAGGATCACCGCGCTGGTGCGGAAGCTGGAGCAGTCGCCGCTGCCCGCCAAGGACGGGCGGCAGCTCACCGAGACCCTGGCCGTCACCGGCATCGCCGGGGCCCTGTACAGCCAGCGGACCTGGCCCGTGCTGGCCGCCGGGCTGACCGAGGCGATGGAGCAGGGCTCGGGCACCACGCTGCTCCAGCTCGCCGACGGGCTGAACGGACGCGACGCGCAGGGCCACTACAGCAACCTGAACGCCGCGAACCGGGCGATCAGCTGTGTGGACGCCCGGCAGCGCTACTCGGACCAGGACGTCGAGCAGCAGCTGCCGCAGTTCCGTACCGCCTCGCCGGTGTTCGGCGCCTTCACCGCCTGGGGCCTGACGGGCTGCACCGGCTGGCCCGTCCCGGGCAAGGCCGACCACCCGGAGGTCACCGCCCCCGGAGCCGCCCCGATCCTGGTGGTCGGCACCACCGGCGACCCGGCCACCCCGGTCGAGGGCGCCCGGGCGATGGCGCAGCAGCTCGGCGCGGGCGTCGGCGTCACCGTCACCCTGCAGGGCGAGGGCCACGGCGGCTACAACACCGGCAACCCCTGCCTGAAGCAGACCGTGGACGCCTACCTGCTGGACGGCACGGTGCCCGCGGACGGGACGACCTGCAGCTGAGCGGCCCGCTCGGCCGGGAGAGCGGGCGGCCGGAGAGCGGGCGGCCGGGAGGGCGGGCGGACGGGCGGCGGGAACCGTCCGCGGAGTGCGATAGCGGGGCAAAGTGGCCCAATGAAATGTGATCAGATTGGCTCTTTGGAGCGGTCCACTTGGCCGCTAGGCTCTTCGACGTGACGAACACCAAGACGAACACCAAGACCGCCGAGACGACGAAGCCCACCAAGGTCGACTTCTACTTCGACCCCGTCTGCCCCTTCGCCTGGATCACCTCGCGGTGGATCCTGGAGGTCGACCGCCACCGCGAGCTCGACCTCAACTTCCGGGTGATGAGCCTGTCCGTGCTCAACGAGGGCCGCACCGACCTGCCCGAGCGCTACCAGCGCCTGATGACCACCGGCTGGGGCCCCGTCCGGGTCTGCATCGCGGCCGCCGAGAAGCACGGCGCGCACGTCCTGCGCGACCTGTACACCGAGCTGGGCACCCGCCTGCACGACCAGGACCGGGCCGCCGACGACACCCTGATCAGGGAGGCGCTGGTCGCGGCCGGCCTGCCCGAGGAGCTGGCCGACGCGGCGAACAGCACCGAGTACGACATCGCGCTGCGCAAGAGCCACCACGAGGGCATGGACCCGGTGGGCGAGGAGGTCGGCACGCCGACCATCCACGTGGACGGCGTCGCCTTCTTCGGTCCGGTGCTGACCGCGATACCGCGCGGGGAGGACGCCGTGCGGGTCTTCGAGGGCGTCCGGCTGCTGGCCGGCTACCCGAAGTTCTTCGAGCTCAAGCGGACCCGGACGGGCTCGCTCGACTTCTCCTGACCGGCCCGGGGTGACCACTGACGGCCCTCCGGACTCCCGTCCGGGCGCTGAGCGTCCGACCATGGAGACGGAGGCCCGGGTGGTCCCCCCGAGAGGCGGTGAGCGTGGATGATCGTACGAATCCGGCTGCGCGCCGCCCGTCACCCCGCGACACCGCCGAAACGCGGCCCCGACTGGACCCCGCGCCCCGGCCGGGGACCGGCCCAGAACCCGAGGCAGAACCCGAGGCAGGGCTCCGGCCGAGGGCCCGGCCGCCCCGGCCCCGGCGGGCCGACCCAGTCCCCGCCGCCCTCCTGGCGGCGCTGGCTGCTGCCCGTCGCCGTCCTGGTGACCCTGCTCCTGCTGGTGCTCTTCGCCAACCCCGGCAAGCCCGGCACCCGCTACGGCTACACCGACTTCCTGAACCGGGTCGACGCCGGCCAGGTCCGGACGGTGGACGTCAGCGACACCGGCGGGGTGAGCGGCACGCTCAAGGACGGCACCCGCTTCACCTCCCAGATCCCCACCGCCCTGGACACCTCCCAGCTCAGCCGCGCGCTCGGCGACCAGCACGTGACCGTCACCGGCACCCGCTCCGGCGGCAGCTCGATCTGGTCCACCCTGCTGCTGTTCCTCCCGCTGCTGCTCTTCGGCGGGCTCTTCCTCTGGTCCGGCCGGATGGCCGCCCGCTCG
This sequence comes from Kitasatospora xanthocidica, assembly GCF_014656195.1. Classification (GTDB taxonomy): domain Bacteria; phylum Actinomycetota; class Actinomycetes; order Streptomycetales; family Streptomycetaceae; genus Kitasatospora; species Kitasatospora xanthocidica. Next base: position 189,507 of record NZ_BNBY01000009.1, read on the forward strand.
CTGGGCGGCGGGCTGAGCACCATCGGCCGCTCCCGGGCGAAGATCATCGAGGCCGAGCGGCCGGACACCGGCTTCGCCGACGTCGCCGGGTACGAGGGGGTGAAGCAGGAGGTCAGCGAGGTGGTCGACTTCCTGCGCAACCCGGAGCGGTACGTCGCCGCCGGGGCCAAGGGGCCGCGCGGGGTGATCATGGTGGGGCCGCCGGGCACCGGCAAGACCCTGCTGGCCCGGGCCGTCGCGGGGGAGGCCGAGGTGCCGTTCCTGTCCGTGACCGGCTCCGGCTTCGTGGAGATGTTCGTCGGCGTCGGCGCCTCCCGGGTCCGCGACCTGTTCGACGAGGCCCGCAAGCGCGCGCCGTCGATCGTCTTCATCGACGAGATCGACGCCGTCGGCGCCCGCCGCGCGGGCGGCACCCGGATCGGCGGCAACGACGAGCGCGAACAGACCCTGAACCAGCTGCTCGCCGAGATGGACGGCTTCGACCAGAGCACCGGCATCGTCGTCATCGCCGCCACCAACCGGCCCGACGCCCTCGACCCCGCGCTGCTGCGCCCCGGCCGCTTCGACCGGCAGGTCACCGTGCCGCTGCCCAACCAGGCCGAGCGGGCCGCCATCCTCGCCGTGCACGCCCGCGGCAAGACCCTCGCCCCGGACGCCGACCTCGACCGGATCGCCCGCGGCACCCCCGGCTTCTCCGGCGCCGACCTCGCCAACCTGCTCAACGAGGCCGCCATCAACGCCGTCCGCGCCCAGCGCGCCACCCTCACCGCCGCCGACCTCGACGACGCCCGCGACCGGGTGCTGCTCGGCCGCCGCGAGTCCTCCAACGCGCTGCTCCCGGACGAGCGGCACGCCGTCGCCGTGCACGAGTCCGGACACGCCCTGATGGCCGCGCTGTGCGAACACGCCGACCCGGTCGCCAAGGTGACCATCCTCCCGGCCGGCGTCGCCCTCGGCGCCACCGAGCAACTGCCCGAAGCCGAGCGGCACCTCTACAGCGAGGGCTACCTGACCGACCTGCTCACCGTCCAACTCGGCGGCCGGGCAGCCGAACTGGTGGTCTTCGGCGAGGGCTCGACGGGCGCCGCCAACGACCTCGCCAACGCCACCTCGGTCGCCACCCGGATGGTCCGCGAGTTCGGCCTCTCCCCGGAGCTCGGCCCGGTCGGCTACTCCAGCGGCAGTCCGCACTACCTCGGTGACAGCCCCGAGGACCTGCTGCGCCGCCCCTACTCCGAGCAGACCCAGCGCGCGGTGGACGAGGCGGTCGCGGGCCTGCTGCGCGCCGCCGAGCGCCGGGCCGTCGGCCTGCTGACCGAACACCGGCACCACCTGGACGAGTTGGCGGACCTGCTGGTCGCCCAGGAGACCGTGGACGGTGCGCGCGTGCTCGACATCCTGACCCACCCGGCGCCGGCCGAGCGGCCGCCGCCGGCCGATCAGCCGGTGCCGCTGGAACACCCGGTGTCGCTGGAGAAGCCACGAACGGCCGGTCCCGAGGAGCGAACCGCGGATTCCTAAGGCGCGGGCGGCCTTTCGAAGAAGGTCTCGAGGACGACGGTCGCCTGGGTGCCGCTCACGCCCTCGATCGCGTAGAGCCGGCGCAGCACGTCCTGGAGCTGCTCGGTGGTCGCCGTCCGCACCTTGACCAGCACCGAGGCGCTGCCCGCGATGATGTGCGCCTCCTCGATCTCGGGTATCGCGGCGAAGGCCCGGGCCGAATCCCCCATCCAGGCCGAGGAGTCCACCATCACGAAGGACAGCACCCCGAGCCCGAGGCTCCGCGGGTCCACCTCCACCGTGGTGCGGCGCACGACCCCGCGCTCGCGCAGTTTGCGCACCCGTTCGTGTGCTGCCGCCGTGGAGAGGCCCACGGCCTTGCCGAGGGCCGCGTACGCCTGCCCGGCGTCCTGCTGGAGCAGGGCGAGCAGCGCGCGGTCGGTGTCGTCGAGGTGATCGGAGGCCATGGTGGGACCATACCGCGTTCTGGCATACTCCAGGTCGTCGGAACAACATTCGGTCAACGACCATTCGGGGTGGATGATGTCTGGTTCCATCGAGTTCGGACTGTACGAGATCCTGGACGACCGGTTCCGCCGGTGCGCCAACGGGGACACCCGGCTGGAGAAGCTGTACGGGGACTGCCGCTGGGCCGAGGGCCCGCTCTACCTGCCGGCCTGGCGCCAGGTGATCTGGAGCGACATCCCCAACGACCGCCTGCTGCGCTGGGACGAGGCCACCGGCACGGTCGGCGTCTTCCGCTCCCCGGCCGGCCACCCCAACGGCAACACCCTCGACCGCGAGGGCCGCCTGATCAGCTGTGAGCAGGGCAACCGCCGGGTCACCCGCACCGAGCACGACGGCCGGATCACCGTCCTCGCCGACCGCTACCGGGGCAAGCGGCTCAACTCGCCCAACGACGCGGTGGTCCGCTCGGACGGCGCGATCTGGTTCTCCGACCCGGACTTCGGCATCACCACCGACTACGAGGGCCACCGCGCCGAATCCGAGATCGGCGCCCGCAACGTCTACCGGATCGACCCGCACACCGGTGAGGTGCGGCTCGCCGCCGAGGACTTCGAGGGGCCGAACGGACTGGTGTTCTCGCTCGACGAGCGGCAGCTCTACGTCAACGACAGCCGGGCCGGGCACATCCGGGTCTTCGACGTCCGGGAGGACGGCACCCTCGACGGCGACCGGATCTTCGTCAAGGGCGGCGAGGGCCCGGCCGGGCGGGTCCGCTTCGACAACATCCGCTTCGACGTCGACGGGCGGCTCTGGGCGGCCGCCTTCGGCGACGGCGTCCACTGCTACGCGCCCGACGGCACGCTCATCGGCCGCATCCTCGTGCCCGAGCCCGTCTCCAACCTCACCTTCGGCGGCCCGAAGAACAACCGGCTGTTCATCACGGCCACCACCTCGCTGTACTCCCTGGTGACGACGATGACGGGCACCCACCGCGTCGCCGGCCCCGAGCGGTCGCACTGACCGGGCCCTCGCACCCGACCTCCTGGAACAAGCTTTAGCCCGCGACGACCAGCGCCGGGTGCTGGTGGCGCATGGCGTCGACGACCGCCTCGGGGCCGACCGGCAGGGTGGTCGTGGAGATGTTGGCCGGGCCGTAGCCCATGCCCCGGTTCGCGGCGGCGGTCGCCCGGACGATCCGCGGGGCCCGGGCCAGGTACCCGGCGGGGTCGGCCAGGAGCAGCTCGATCATGGGCTGGGCGGCGCCCCTGACGGTGACCACCCGGATCCGGACCGCGGCGATCTCGCTCCAGGCGATCCGGCCGAGCTGGACGTGGTCCAGGCCGGCCGGATCCAGCACCAGCTCGGGCCGGCCCCGGACGAGCCGGCTGGCGCACACCACGGCGCAGAGCCCGAAGAACGGCACCGCGAGCCCACCGGCGACCACGGCCTTCACCGACTCGCCGTCCCCCGTCAGCAGGACCGCGCCCGCGGCCACGAAGGCCAGCGAGCCGATGAGGACGAGGACCATCCGGAGCGGGGAGGAGCGGTACACGGTCGGCGGCACGGCCGCGGTCTGATCAGTCACGCGGGACAAGGTACCGGTGGCGGTCCGGGCCCGGCCGCCGGGTCCGGGCAGGTGGGCGCGGTGGCGCTACCAGGGGATGGTGATGGCCGGGGGGTTGAACAGGAACCAGACGACCAGGAGCGCCGGCAGGGCGAGGTGGCCGAGGACGGGGCCGAGCATCGCGCAGCGCCAGCGGCGGTGCGGGGTGGAGTGCTGGCCGGCGACGGCCGCGCCGAGGAGCGCGGTGAAGAGGACCAGGGCGATCAGGATCAGGGTCGCGCTGCCGGAGTCCCGGCGGGCGACGGCGGTCTGCTCGTGGGCGTCCTGCCAGATGACGGACAGCAGCCACCCGTCCGTCGTCGCGGTGAGCGCGCCCAGCACCACGGCGAGCACGCTGTCGAAGGTCTCGCTGCCCCGGCCCTTGAGGCCCGTACCCCCGGCGCCCGTCTGCGCGGCGCCCGTACCCCCGTCACCCGTCTGCCCGGTGCCCGTGTGCTTGATCCCCGTGTGCTTGGTGCCCGTGCCTTTGATGTGCGTGCGCGCCACTGTGCCATCCCCCCGGTGTGGGCCCGTTCGCGTGTCTCGCTACGGTACCGGGGAGCGGGCACGGGCCCGAAGGGGCGGGAACGCCCCGAGGCCGAGTCGTGACCGAGGCACGGGTGGCCGACGCACCGTCGGCCCGGGTACGAGGGGGACGAAGTGACGGGGGAACAGCTCGCGGTGGTGTCCGGCGGGGGGACCGGGATCGGCCGGGCGATCGCGGCCCGGCTGGCCGGGGACGGGTACCGGGTGGTGGTCGTCGGGCGGCGGGCGGCCGTGCTGGAGCAGGCCCGGGAGGAGATCGAGTGGACGGTGGGGCCGGGCCGGATCGTTCCGGTGGTGGCCGATCTGACCGACCCGGAGGCGGTCGGCGCGGCGGCGGCCCGGATCGCCGGACTCGGGCCGGTGGACGCGCTGGTGAACAACGCGGGCGCGATCATCACCCCGCCCGAGGACGGGGGCCTGGCCGCCCTGGCCCGCTCCTGGCGGCACGACCTGGACGTCAACCTGCTGACCGCCGTCCTGCTGACCACCGCCCTGCAGGACGCGTTCCGCCGCCCGGGCGGGCGGCTGGTCGTGATCAGCTCGGCGGCGGCCCAGCGCGGCGGGGCGGGCCCGCACTCGGCCGGTTCGTACGCCGCCGCGAAGGCCGCCCTGCACGGCTGGGCCTTCGGTCTGGCACGGCAGTTGGGGCCGGACGGGATCACCGTCAACGTGGTCGCGCCCGGCTACATCGAGGAGACCGAGATCTTCGGCTCCCGGTGGAGCGAGGACTTCCACGCCCGGAAGGTGGCCGACACCCTGGTCGGCCGGGCGGGCACCCCCGCGGACGTGGCCGACGCGGTCGCCTACCTGGTCTCCCCGGCGGCCGGGTACGTCACCGGCCAGGTCGTCGGCGTCAACGGTGGTGCGGTGCTCGGGCGCTGACGCGTTCACGGCTGCGGTCGTCGTCCCCGGCGCCGCGGCGTTCATCGATCGTCAACCGGGCGTCCCTACGGTGGGGACCGACCACGAACCGTCTTCGACCCGGGAGCCTCCGCTGTCCAGGATCATCACCACCGCCATGCCCGCCCACGGCCACACCAGCCCGCTGCTGGCCGTCTCCGCCGACCTCGCCGCCCGGGGGCACGAGGTGGTGTTCCTCGGCGGCTCGCGGTTCGCCGCGGCGGCGGAACGGGCGGGGGCGCGGTTCGTCGCGCTGCCCGCCGGCGCGGACTTCGACGACCGCGACCTCGACACGAGCTTCCCCGGACGGTCGAGCCTGCCGCCGGGCCCGGAGCGGATCGCGTTCGACGTGCGGCACGTGTTCGTCGACCCGATCCCCGCCCAGTACCGGGCCCTGCTCGCGCTGCTGGCGGAGTTCCCGGCCGACGCCGTGGTCGCGGACGCCTTCCTGCAGGGCGCGCTGCCGCTGGCGCTGGCCCGGCCGCGCTCGGAGCGTCCGGCGCTGATCAGCCTCGGGGTCACCCCGTCGATGCTGCCGAGCGTCGACACCGCGCCCTTCGGGCTCGCGCTGCCGCCGCTGCCGGGGGAGGAGGGCCGGGCCCGCAACCGGGCCCTGCAGGAGGAGGCGGACCGGCGCGGCGAGCCGCTGCGCGCGTACGCCGAGAAGGTGTACGAGGGGCTGGGCGTCCGGCTGCCGGAGGGGCCGCGCGGGCGGGCCGTGGTGACGGTGCCGGACCACTTCCTGCAGCTGACCGTGCCCGGGTTCGAGTACCCGCGCAGCGACGCCCCGGAGGGCTTCCGGCTGATCGGCGCGCTGCCTGGGCTGGTCGGGGCCGAGCAGCCGCTGCCGTCCTGGTGGGACGAGCTGACCGACGGGCGGCCGGTGGTCGTGGTGACGCAGGGGACGCTGGCCAACGCCGACCTCGGGGAACTGGTGGCCCCGACCGTCACCGCGCTGGCGGAGCGGGACGTGCTGGTGGTGGCCGCCACCGGCCGCCCGGACGGGCCGGGGGAGCTGGCCGAGCTGTTCGGCGGCGCGCTGCCGGGGAACGTGCGCGCCGTCGACTACGTCCCGTTCGAGCGGCTGCTGCCGCACACCGACGTGCTGGTCAGCAACGGCGGCTACGGCGGGGTGCAGACCGCGCTGCGGTACGGGGTGCCGCTGGTGGTGGCCGGGGCGAGCGAGGACAAGCCGGAGGTGGCGGCCCGGGTGCAGTGGTCGGGGGTGGGGCTTGACCTGCGGACGGGCCGGCCGGCCGCGGCGGAGGTCGGCGCCGCCGTCGACCGGGTGCTCGCCGAGGGCCGGTTCCGCGAGCGGGCCCGCGCGCTGGGCGCGGAGCTCGCGGCGCACCGGCCGTTCGACACCATCGCCGAGCTGGTGGAGTCCGCGGGCCGCTGACCCTGCCTGCCGGTCGCCCGGCGGCGGCCTGGCGCCCGGTCAGTCGCCGTCGGCGTCCGCTTCGGTGGTCGGCGTGCCGCCGGACTTGAGGCCGAGTTTGACCTCGGCCGTCGTCCAGTCGGTGGCGATCGCCTGCTGGGCGGCGGCGAGGGTGACCTGACCCTTGCAGATCGCGGTGTGCAGGTGGGTCTCCACCGAGTCCTTGGGGTTGTTCGGGCCCTTGCCCGGGACGTGGCCGGGGGAGGGCGGCTGGATCCAGAGGTTGCGCGCGTCGTTGGGGTCGCCGCCGAGCTGGAGGCTGATCAGGTGGTCGTACTCGGCGTCGCCCATCGGGCCGGTGTAGCCGTAGGACTTGGCGTTCTCGGCCTTCTCCTTGCCGGTGAGGTTCGCCGGCGGGCGGATGGCCGAGGTGTAGCCGCCCTGCTTGCAGATGGTGTCCTTGAGGTTGTCCTGGCTGACCGCGGGACTGAGCGCGCCGGGAGTGCAGTTCGGGTCGGGCAGCGGCTGCTTGTCCGCGGTGTAGCGGTAGTGGCAGCTGCCCGCAGCGGGCTGCGGCTGGACCTCGTAGGAGCTCTTCGGACCGGCGCCGGTGACGATCGCGGCCGGGGCGGGCTGGGCCGCGTCACCGGCCGCCGCCGGGGCGGAGCCGTGGGCGGACCCCTTGGCGGGGTGACCGCCGCCGGACGAGCAGCCTGCGGCGGCGGCGAGCAGGACGGCCGCGGCCACGGCCAGGGCGCGGCGGGCGGGAGCCGGCACGGTTCCTCCATCTGGGTGTGCGTGGGTCGCGGGCGCCGGGGTGCCGGGGACCGCGCCAGCGGACACTACCGTGTCGACAGGGCCGAAAGGGTGACGCCACGTCCGGGCGGGTGAAGCCTTTGCCGGGCGCGCGGAACCGTTTCCGCACCACCGGGGTCGCGGAGGGGCCCGCGGCCGGGCCCGGCTCCCGCCGGTGGCCCGGGCCGCCGGTCGCGGGTCGGCTACTGCGCCGCGATCCAGTCCGAGACCAGCTCGTCCAGCACCGCCAGCGGCAGGCTGCCGTGCCCGATCAGCTGGTGGTGGAACTCCCTGACGTCGAACCGGGCGCCCAGCGCGGCCTGCGCCCGCTCGCGGTGCCGGACGAGCTCCCGACGGCCGATCAGGTAGGCGGTGGCCTGGCCCGGCCAGGCGAGGTAGCGGTCGATCTCGTTGCGGACGTTGGCCTCGGGGGTCGCGGTGTTGTCCCGCATGAAGTCCATCGCCCGCTGCCGGGACCAGCCGTAGTGGTGCATCCCGGTGTCCACCACCAGGCGCACCGCCCGCAGCGCGTCCATCGAGAGCATGCCGAAGCGGGAGAGGTCCGAGCCGTACAGCCCCATCTCGTCGGCGAGCCGCTCCGTGTACAGGCCCCAGCCCTCGACGTGCGCGGTCAGCTGGCCGCTCGGCTTCTGCCGGAACAGCGGCAGGTGGTGCAGGGTCTGCGCGACGGCGATCTGCAGGTGGTGGCCGGGGATGCTCTCGTGGAAGGCGATCGCCTCGTACTCGTAGCTGAACCGGGTCTCCGGGCGCAGGGTGTTGATCCAGTGGGTGCCGGGCCGCTCGCCCGGGCCCGGCGGCTGGTAGTAGGCCAGCGGCGCGGTCTCCGCCTCGATCGGGTCGATCTCCCTGGTCACGCAGTCGGCGATCGGGTACGGGCGGAACCAGTCCGCCGAGGCGCGGCGGGCCCGTTCCAGGGCGCCGTCCACCAGGGCGATGATCTCGGCCGCGCTGCCGAAGCGCAGCGAACGGTCCTCGCGCAGCGCCGTCAGCACCGCCGCCGGGTCGGTGATGCCGAGCACCTTGCCGCCCAGCGCGGCGAACTCCTCGCGCAGCGCCTCGACCGTCTCCAGGCCGGTCCGGTGGATCTCCTCCGGGGTGAGCCCGGGGCGGGTGAAGCGGGAGACGGCGTCGGCGTAGCCCTCGGTACCGCCCGGCACGTGGCAGACGCCGGCCCGGTCGTCGGGCCGGGCGCCGGGGGCCGACTGCTGGGCCAGCCCGGCCCGGTAGCGGGCGATCGCCGGGCGGACGGCGTCGCGCACGATCGTCAGGGCGCGTTCGAACTCCGGGCGGCCCTTCAGCGGGCGCAGCAGCGGGTCCTCGTCCGGGGTGGCCGCGAGGTGGGCGTCCAGCTGGGTGACGGCGGCGTCGACCCCGCTGCGCAGCGGGTGCCGGCCGTCGGCGGCGGCGTCCAGAGTGCGGCGCAGGACGGCGTCGTAGTAGCCGGGCAGGCCGGCGAGCCGTTCCAGGTAGGCGTCGGCGCCCTCGTGGTCGACCGGGGCCATGGTGAGCGAGGTGACCGCCGTGTTGTGCGGGGCGACGATGGTGGCGGAGACGCTGAACTCGTCCAGCCCGTGGGCGAGTCGGCCGGTGCCGTTGTCGATCAGCCGGGCGAGGACCCGGTGGGTGGTGCGGTCCTCGCCGTTCAGTCCCTCCAGCGGGATCGCGGCCAGCCGGTCGGCGAGCGCCCGCAGCACCTCGCGGTGGTGCCAGTCGGCGGCGCGCGAGGGATCGGGCAGCAGGTGGGCGTAGCCCTCGACGCCGCTGAGGGTCGCGTCGAACGGGTTGTGGGTGTTCTCGGCGGCGAAGTACTCGTCCGCCAGTGCGGCGAGTCCGGCGTGCTGCGGCTGCTCGATCATGGATCCCCCTGGTCCAGTGCGGTCGGAGCGGCACGGGACTCTCGGCCCCCGTCCCCGATCCCGCCGATTATTCGGAGTGCTCGACGCCATGGTCAATACGCGGTGGCGGGAGGGGAGTTCCACCCTCCGGGCGGCGCGCCCGGACACGACTGTGCCGACGCCCGTCGGAACGGACGTCGGCACAGTCGGCACAGTCGTCGCGCGGGCGTCTGACGACCCGCGCCGGAGCGCGGGCGGACGCCGGGAGCGTGCAGGCGGGGGTCAGCGGGCCTGGGCGGCCTTCGCCTCCTTGGCGGCCTTGGCCGCGGCCTCCTTCTCCTGCTTCTCCTTGATCCGCACGGCCTCCTTGCGGGCGTCCACCTGGTTGGCGCGCTCGTGCTGCAGCCAGAGCGGGTTCTCGGCCTTGATCGCGTCGATCTGCTCGGTGGTGAGCGCCTCGGTCACGCCGCCGCGGGCGAGGCCGGAGATGGAGATGCCGAGCTTGGCGGCGACCACCGGGCGCGGGTGCGGGCCGTTCTGGCGCAGGTCCTGGAGCCACTGCGGCGGCTCGGCCTGCAGAGCGTTGAGCTCCTCGCGGGAGACCACGCCCTCCTGGAAGTCGGCCGGCGCCGCAGCGAGGTAGATCCCCAGCTTCTTGGCCGCCGTGGCCGGCTTCATGGTCTGGCTGGTCTTCTGCTTGAGCGATGTCATGAGGACAAGGGTAAGGGAGCGCGCGGGCTCTTCCGGTCACGGTCGGTAGCCTTGCCCTGTGACAGACATGCAGGTGAACCCCTCCTTCCGGCTGGTGTACGTCCCGGGCGTGACCCCCGGCAAATGGGTCCGGGTCTGGGGCGAGCGACTCCCGGACGTCCCGCTCGACCTCCTCGCGGTGCCGGTCGGTGACGGCGAGCGCACCCTGCGCGAGGGCGGTGCGGACGCCGGGCTGGTCCGGCTGCCGGTCGACAAGGACGCGCTGAACGCGATCCCGCTGTACGCCGAGACCACCGTCGTGGTCTTCCCCAAGGACCACTGGCTCGCGGCCGCCGAGGAGGTCACGCCGGACGACCTCGCCGAGGAGGTGGTCTTCCACCCCCTCGACGACACCCTCGGCTTCACCGCCGACACCCTGCCCGGGCGCCCCGCGATCGCCCGGCCGGACACCACGGCGGACGCGATCGAGCTGGTCGCGGCCAACGTCGGCGTGCTCCTGGTGCCGCAGTCGCTCGCCCGGCTGCACCACCGCAAGGACCTCACCTACCGGCCGGTGCCGGACGCGCCGCAGTCCCAGGTGGCGCTGTCCTGGCCGCAGGAGGGCACCACCGACCTGGTGGAGGAGTTCATCGGGATCGTCCGCGGCCGTACGGTCAACAGCTCGCGCGGGCGCGGGGCCGGGGCGGCGGCCGCCGAGGCGCAGCCGAAGAAGGCGGCGGCGGGCCCGCGCAAGCCGCAACAGCAGCAGAAGGCGGGCGGCCAGAAGGCCGGCGGGGCGAAGGCGGGCGGGGCGAAGCAGGCGCCGCGGGCCGGCGGGCAGAAGCCCAAGCCGGCGGCCGGCCGCCGGGGCGCGGCGGCGGCCCGGCGCGGCAAGCCGAAGCGGCGCGGGTAGCTGCCGGTGGCGTAGCGTCGGCCCCGTTCCGTCGAGTCGTGGTGGGAGGAGCGGGGCCGTGTGGCATGACCTGGCGGTGGTCCAGATTCCGATCGTGGAGAAGATCCTCCGCACGGTCGCCGTCTACGCGCTGGTCCTGGTGCTGTTCAGGGTGGCCGGGAAGCGCGGGCTGGCGCAGCTGAACACCTTCGACATGGTGGTCGTCTTCCTGCTCTCCAACGTGGTGCAGAACGCCATCATCGGCAACGACAACAGCCTGTTCGGCGGTGCGATCGGGGCGGTCACCCTGATCGCGGTGAACTCCGTCGTCACCCGCTGGCTCGCCCGGGACCCGCGGGCCGCGCGGCTCCTGGAGGGCACGCCCACCACGGTGGTGCGGGACGGCAAGCTGGTGCCCGGCGCGCTGCACGAGCTGGCGCTGCGGCCCTCCGAGCTGGAGCACGCGATCCGGGTGCAGAACGGCGACAGCGTGACCGACGTCGCCCGGGCCCGGCTGGAGCCGGACGGTCAGCTGCTGGTCACCCTCAAGGCGAGCGAGCAGAGCGCCACCCGGGGCGACGTCGAGGACCTGCGGCGGCGCCTGGAGACGATCGAGCGGCTGCTCACCGAGCGGGGGCGGGCCTGACGATCCCCGCCGGGCCGTACCGCAGCCCCGCCGGGTCGTACCGCGGCCCCGCCGGGTCGTACCGCGGCCCCGCCCCGGACGGTCACGGGTGGGCGTCCGCCGTGGCGGGGGCGGCGGCCCGGCGGCGGCGTGAGGCCGTGACGGCGGCCGCGCCGGCCAGGGCGAAGCCGAGGGCGGCCGAGAGCAGGTGGCCGACGGTGGTGAAGTCCGGGAGCGGGCCGGGCCATTCGGTGTCGCCGGAGAGCGGCCAGGCGACCACGAACGCGGCCCAGGGGAGGCGGGCCCAGCGGGGCAGGGCGAGGGTGGCGAAGGCGAGGGAGGTCTGCGCGCCGTAGCTGATGCCGTAGTCCCGGTCCTGCCGCACGCCCTCCGGGTACCAGCCGTGCCGCAGGGCGACCAGGATGACGAGGGCGGTGATCAGGGTGGCGCCGATGTGCCCGCCGAGGAGGACGGCGGCGGCGCGCAGTCGGCCGAAGCGGCGCTCGGCCCAGGCGAGGCAGCAGCAGATGCCGAGGCCGAGGGTGATCAGGGTGCCGCCGAAGCCGGTGGAGGCGATGTCGGTGAGCGTCCCGTCGAAGAGCAGCGCGCTGCTGAACAGCGCGGTGACCGGATGGTCGTGCAGGTTGTCGAGGTTGGTGCTGATGTAGTCCCGGAGGGCGTCGGCCCGATCGGGGGAGATCCACTCCTCGACCCAGACGTGTCCGAGGACGAGCAGGGCGACGTAGCAGAGCGTCAGCGGCGAGCGGCGAGGGTACGTCAGGACGGCGCGGAGCAGCCGGGCCGGGATCCCCTGTGGTGATCGAGCGTTCATGGTTCTGATGGTGCCCCAGTCGAGCCGACAGTCCGACCGGCGCAACCCCGCCGGCCCCCGGCGCGACAGTACCGCCCCGGCCGGGCGGGTGCGCAAAGCCGCCCGGCGTCGGGCGCCGGGGTGGAGGCGCCGGGCCCTAGCGCCGGGCCAGGGTGGCGGTGAAGGGGCGGGGGGACAGCGAGGAGCTGCGGGTGGGGCGGACGCGGTGGCCCGGGGTGGGGGTGATGGTCCAGCGGGCGGCGATGGTGGCGATGGCGAGGACGGCTTCGGTGGTGCCGAAGGTGTCGCCGATGCAGCGGCGGGCGCCGAGGCCGAACGGGGCGTAGGTGCCGGGGGCGGGGCGGGCGGTGGTGAGCCAGCGGTCGGGGTCGAAGCGGTCGGGGCAGGGGAAGACGTCGGCCCGGCGGTGCAGCAGGTACGGGCTGAAGAGGATGGTGGCGCCCGCCGGGAGGTGGTGGCCGCCGAGCCGGGTGTCGGCGGTGACGGTGCGGCTGAGGATCCAGACCGGCGGGTAGAGCCGCAGGGTCTCGCTGACGATCCGGGCGGTGAGCGGGAGGGCGGGCAGGTCCTGGTGGCGGGCGGGGCGGCCGTCGAGGACGGTGTCGAGTTCGGCGTGCAGCCGGTCGCGGACGGCCGGGTTGGCGGCCAGCAGGGTCCAGGCCCAGGAGAGGGTGGCGGCGGTGGTCTCCATGCCGGCCAGCAGGAAGGTGACCACCTGGTCGTGGATCTCGGCGTCGGTGAGGCCCTGCCCGTCCTCGTCCTCGGCGCTGAGCAGGACGGAGAGCAGGTCCCGGTGGTCGGTGCCGGCGGCGCGGTAGTCGGCGATCAGCCGGGTGGTGATCTCCTTGAGGTCCTGCTGGGCGCGCCGGAAGCGGCGGTTGCCGGGGGTGGGGATCCGGTCGGCGCCGGGCAGCGGCATCATGACGCGCCGGCCGACGCCGCGGGTGATGACGTCCATGCTCGCGTGCACCGGCAGCGAGCCGGCCCGTTCGTGCGCGGCGAACAGGCAGCGGGCGGTGACGGCGGTGGTGAGGCGGTACATCGCGGCGGGCACGTCGATCGTGTCGCCGTCATGCCAGGGCGCGGTGGTGCCGGCGATCTCCTCGGCCATCATCGCGGCGTAGCCGGGCAGCCGGTCGCGGTGGAACGCGGGCTGCAGCATCCGGCGCTGGCGCCGGTGGGCGGCGGCGGGGCAGGTGGCGAGGCCGTCGCCGAAGACCTCGCGGGCCTTGTCGAGGACGATCCCGCCCTTGTCGTACGTCCGGTCCTCGGTGAGCAGCCGGCGGACGAGTTCGGGGTGGCAGGCGACGTACGCGTCGAGCGGGCCGAGCCGCAGCCGGACGAGGTCGCCGTGGGCGGGCAGGCCGGCGACGAAGTCGAACGGGCGGCGGATGAAGGCGGGGACGTGGCCGAGCAGGGGGAGGCCGCCGGGGGCGGTGGCGGCGGTGAACCGGCTGGGCGGGAAGAAGTGGGTCGGCACGGGCGTCACCTTCGGTCGGGTGGGAAGGACCGGAACGGTTCGTGCTCGTGATCTTTCCCGGCCGCCGTGCGTGAAACGATCGTGGACGGGCGGGTGGGGTGAACACGGGGGCGCATGCCGAACGTCCGTGCGCCCTCGAAGATTTGACGGATCGTTTACCTGCTGATGGGGCGACCGGGATCCAGGGCGGCGATGGTTACATAGAATCGAAGTCCTGTGCGACTACCTGTCAGTAGCTCTGGGCAGGAGTACCCCCCGGCGAGACGCCGGTGCGACGGCCGGACGGCGGAGTTCCGGCAGGGAGTGGGGATTTCGGATGACCGACGAGCGGGTTCACGCGTTCACCGACGACGCCCTCGGCCCGTACGACGCGGTGGCACTGGCCGCCCTGGTACGGGCCGGCGCGGTCAACCCCCGGGAGCTGGTCGGCGCGGCCGCCGCCCGAGCCGCGCGGGTCGACGGCAGACTGCTGCCGGTCGCCCACGCCTCGTACGACAAGCCGCAGATCAGCCGGGAGGGCATCGGCGGGGCGCTGTGGGGCGTACCGACCTACCTCAAGGACAACGTCGACCTGCGCGGCCTGCCGACCGCGATGGGCAGCGAGGCCTTCCGGGCCCAGCCGGCCCGCCGCAACGCGCGCTTCACCGACCAGTTCCTCTCCACCGGCCTGGCCGTCCTCGGCAAGACCCGGCTGCCCGAGTTCGGCCTCAACGCCTCCACCGAGTTCGCCACCGCCCAGCCGGTGCGCAACCCGTGGAAGCCCTCGCACTCGGCCGGCGCCTCCTCCGGCGGCGCGGCCGCCCTGGTCGCCTCCGGCGTGGTGCCGATCGCGCACGCCAACGACGGCGGCGGCTCGATCCGCATCCCGGCGTCCTGTTGCGGCCTCGTCGGACTCAAGCCCACCCGGGGCCGGCTGGTCACCAACGCGCAGGGCGCCAAACTGCCGATCGACCTGGTCACCGACGGCGTGCTGACCCGCTCCGTGCGCGACACCGCCGCCTTCTTCGCCGCCGCCGAACGGCACCGCCGCAACCCCAAGCTGCCCCCGCTCGGCCTGGTCGAGGGACCGGGCGACCAGCGGCTGCGGATCGGCCTGGTGGTGGACTCGCCGATCGCCGACACCGACCAGGCGACCCGCCGGGTGGTCGAGGAGACCGCCGCCCGGCTGGAGGCGATGGGCCACTTCGTCGAGCCCACCGCCCTGCCCTTCGGCGAGGAGTTCTCCCGCGACTTCGTCACCTACTGGGGCTACATCGCCTGGGCGATCGCCTTCACCGGCCGGCTGCTGATCGACCCGAGCTTCCGGGCCGGGAGGCTCGACGGCCTGACCACCGGGCTGCGCCGCCGGTTCCAGGCCGAGTTCCCGCAGACCCCGGGCGTGCTGCGGCGGCTTCGCCGGGCCGAGGGCGTGTACCGGCGGATCTTCCGCCAGCACGACGTCATCCTCTCCCCGGTGCTCGCCCACACCGCCCCGCCGATCGGTCACCTCAGCCCCAACGTGGACTTCGACGAGCTGATGGACCGGCTGATGCGCTACGTGGCCTTCACCCCGGTCAACAACGTGACCGGCGGCCCGGGCATCGCGCTGCCGGCGGGCGCGGCGCCCGGTGGCCTGCCGGTCGGGGTGCACCTGTCGGCGGCGCACGGGCAGGAGCGGGTGCTGCTGGAGCTGGCCTTCGCGCTGGAGGCGGAACGCCCCTGGCGCCGGATCGAGGACTGCCGGGCGATCGAGGAGCGCCGGGCGATCGAGGGCTGACAGGGGCTGGACGGATCACGATCACGGATCACGGATCACGGATCACGGCGCCGGCGCCGCCGCCACCGAGCGGGCCGCGTGCACCTCGTGGTGCAGCCGGGCCAGCGCGCAGTCCGGAGCCAGGACGTCCCGGTGCGCCTCCACCTCGGCCTCCGACAGCGGCCGCCCGGTGCGCAGCGCCTCCGCGAGGTCTGCCAACTCCCTGGTGACGAAGCCGACCTCGGCCGTCGTCGGGACGGGCGCGCCGTGCTCGATCCGCACCCGGGTGGCGGTGGTGGTGTCCACGATCCGCTCCACCGCGATCACCACCGGCCACCAGGCCTCCGCCCTGGTGCCGAGCGGCGGCGGTTCGGTGAGCGCCCGCTGGAACTCGCTGCGGACGGCCGACAGGTCCCGGTAGAGCCGCCGCCGGTACCGCGCCCGGGCCGGCTCGTCCTGCCCCGGGCCGGTGGTGAACGCCAGCGACACGTAGGAGGCGGTGTCCCGGACGGCCTCGGCGAGGCGGTCGCCGATCCGGGCGTGCCAGGACTCCGGCCAGAGCAGGTAGCCGCCCAGCAGGGAGATGGCGCAGCCGATCAGCGAGTCGTAGAGCCGCGGCAGCACCAGCTGGAAGCCCTGGTGGTTGAGCAGGTCGGAGAGCAGCAGGATCACCGGGGTGATCGCCGCGGTCTGGAAGGCGAAGCCCTTGGCCGACATCGCCGGGATCAGCATCGCCAGCACCGCCATCACCGGCACGTCCCACCAGCCGCGCGGCACGGCGGCGAGCACCGGGACGGCGATCAGCAGGCCGACGGCCGTACCGAGCGCCCGCAGCACCGCCCGGGAGAACACCGAGCCGAAGTCCGGCTTCATCACGAAGACGACGGTCAGCGTCACCCAGTACGAGCGCGGCACGGCGAGCACCGAGACCAGCACCTGCGCCAGGCCGATGCACAGCGCCAGCCGCAGCCCGTACCGCCAGGACGCGCCGGAGAGCAGCAGCGCCCGCGCCGCCCGGCGGGCCCGGACCTCCAGTCCGGCGGGCCGGCCGAGCCGGTCGTCGGCGGCGTACGGGTCGGGGGCGGCCTCGTGCACCACCACGGCGGCGTGCCCGATCGCCTCCTCCAGCGCGCGGGTGGACGGGCCGACCGGCCCCGGCAGGGCGAGCCGCAGCACGGGCCCGCTGCGGCCCCGCTCGACGGCGGCGGCGAGCGCGCGGACGGCGGCCGGGTAGGCGGGCGACAGCGGGCCGAGCTCGGGCGGGAGCAGCTGCGCCGCCGAAGCCCCCTCGACCACCGGGATCACCGCGTTGAGCTGGGCGAGCAGCCGGGCGAGGGCGGGGGAACGGCCGTGCCGGCGGGTGCGGCGGGCGAGCAGCAGGTCGTAGGAGTGGTTGAGCGACTGGGTGAGTTCGCGGCGCCGCTCGTCGTACCCGGGGGTGCCGGTGGCCTCCAGCAGATCCGCGACCGCCCGGTAGGTGCCCGCGACCACCGTGCGTTCGGGGACGCCCTGCCGCAGCGGCCACGCGAGCAGGGTCAGCACGAGCACCACCAGGCCGCCGAGCAGCAGCAGTCCGGGCGGCAGCCACCAGGGGGAGGGCAGCGGCAGTCCGGCCCCGACCACCGTGTTGAGCAGCAGGAGGAGTCCGGAGACGGAGGCGACCGCGCCGATCGAGGAGATCATCCCGGAGACCAGCGCGACGAGGGTCAGCGCCACGACGGCCGTCCAGCCCGAGCCGTACACCAGGGTGCCGAGCAGCACCCCGAGGGCGCCGAACAGCTGCGGCACGGCGATGTTGAACACCCGCATGCGGTAGGCGTCGGCGGTGTCCCCGATCACCCCGGACAGCGCGCCCATCGACACCAGCGCGCCGTAGCCGGGCCGCCCGGCGGCGGTGCCGACGGCGAGCGGGGCGGCGAGCGCGACCGAGGCACGGGCGACCGCCGCCCACGGGATCGGCGCGGACCGGGGCCGCAGGCTCTCGGTCAGCCAGGTGGGCGGGGCGAGCCGGGCGGCTCCGGTGGGTCGTGCCATGGGCCCAACCTACGCCGGAGCCCGTGCGCGGCCCGGGCGCAACACCTCCGGGGAAACGGATCCCGGGGCCGGTGCGGTTCAACCGCCGGTTCAACCGCTCGTTCAACCCGCCGGTTCATCCGTCGCGGTTATGTCAATTTCGGAAACATACCCCGTCTTATGTCCGCCCGCGAAACATAAAGCGAACCGGGAGAGCCGTCATGAGCTGCGCGGATTTCCCAATCGGTAACCACCGGGAAAGGGTTGACACCATTAGTTGGTCTAGTCCAGTGTGTGGGGAGCGTGGTTCGGCGAAGCCTGAGGTGAGGTGAGAGGCCTTGCCGGGCAGGCGAGTTGACCCTCCGACGTGGCGCCGAGGCGCGGTCGGGGGGCGAGCCGAGAAGGAGCGTGTGCGGACCGCCGACGGTCCGCGGGAAGAATTCCCGACCCGGCCGGAAGCCGGTCGAACTGCCCGCCGCGTCCGCACCGACCGCTGAATCAAGCGCTGCGTCGACTACGAACCGTGGAGTGACTGCCCATGCCGAGCCCAGACGGACAGGCCGAGGAGCATCTGTTCCGAGCCGCCTCGGAGCGCCCCTACTTCAGCGCGGACACCGAGAGCTACCTGGCCCGCACCGCGCTGCGCGAGATCCGCAAGAAGCACCCGCTGCGCGTGCTCTCCGAGGAGGACCACGCGTTCTGGCAGACCTACGGCTACGTCGTGGTCGAGCAGGCGATCCCGGCCGAGGCCGCCCGGCGCCTGCTCGACTTCACCTGGGACTTCCAAGGCCTGTCGCCCGACCGCCCCGAGGACTGGTACCGCGAGCGCGAGTACCGCGACGAACTCGACCGGCACCTGCACATCTACGGCTTCGTCGAGGCCTACCACCACCAACTCCTGTGGGACAGCCGCCAGTCGCAGCGCGTCTACGACGCCTTCGTGGACGTCTGGGACTGCGAGGAGCTCTGGGTCACCCTCGACCGGCTCAACCTCAACCCGCCCAACGTCCGCAACCGCGACCGCGCGCTGATCGAACCCACCGACCGCGGCTTCGACATCGAACTGCACTGGGACGTCGACACCACCCGGGGCATGCTGCCGCAACGCGTCCAGGGCCTCATCGCGCTCAACGACACCGCCCCCGACCACGGCGGCTTCCAGTGCGACCCCGAGCTGTTCCGCCGCTTCAACCAGTGGCAGGCCGCCCAGCCGGCCGACCGCGACCCGATCCGCCCCGACGTCGACCGGGACGAGTTCCCCGTCGTCCGGCCCGAGTTGAAGGCCGGCGACCTGCTGATCTGGAACGGCCTGCTCGCCCACGGCGTCGCACCCAACACCTCCGAGCACGGCGTCCGCGCGGTGCAGTACCTGTCGATGATGCCCGCCCTGGAGGAGGCCGAGGGGCTTCGCCGGTCCCGGGTGGAATCCTGGCGCACGCTCGCCACCCCGGACTGGAACCGCACCCTGGTCGGCGACGCCGACCGGCCCGAGGCGCAGCGCTACGGGACGGCCGAACTCACCGAACTGGGAGAGAAGCTGCTCGGCCTGCGGTCCTGGACCGGCAGAAGCCTCGAACCGCGGGACGCGACGGGGGAGCGGGCATGCGCGACATCTGCCTGACCCTGCCCACCAACCGCGAGTGCGCCGACACCGTCACCGCGGTCGGCGCCGAAGCCGCCCACGCCGTACGGCGGTTCGGCGTCCGGGTGCACCTGCTGGTGCTGGACTCCGCCGACCCCGCGAGCCGCGCCCGGCACGCCGCGGCCGCCGCCGCCCTGCCCGCCGTCGACGGTCTGGTCGTCCACCACCTGGACGAGTCCGCCCAACGCGCCTTCCTGCGCGAGGTGATCGACCGCTCCGGCCTCCCCGGCCCCGAGCGGCTGCTCGACCTGATGCTGCCCGACACCGTCTCCTACGGCGCCTGCACCAACCGGGCGTTCCTGCTCGCCGCCGCACTCGGCTGCACCTCGGTGCACCGCCGAGACTCCGACAGCCGCTACCAATGGCACCAGGGCGCACCGGTGTTCCCCATCGAGCACGAACTGGCCACCCTCGGACTGAAGGCCGCCGACGCGGCCGCCGCCGTCACCGAGAACACCCTCGACCCGGCGCACGCGGACCGGCCGGTCGCCCTGGCCGGCGCCTCCTTCGTCGGCGAACTCTCCGTCGACCTCGGCGAGATCCTCGAACGCGACCCCGAGGTCTACCACGACGTGGTCGCGCTCTGGGCCCCCACCGGCGCGAGCGAGCAGGAGAAGCGCGAACTCGTCGCCGAGTCCTTCACCGGGGGCGGCACCGAGCCGTTCACCGCCGACCGCGCCGTCCTCGGCCGACCCGACATCTGGCACATCGACATGTGCAACATCGCCCTCGACCACGAGGTGTACGAACGCGTCCCGCTGCCACCCGCCACCGACACCATCGGCAGCGACTACTTCCTCCACCACCTCGTCCACGACGCCGGCCTGCCCGGCGTCACCCACAACCGGCACATCGTCAACTACCACACCCCGGAACGGCGCACCGGCCCCGGCTTCACCGCCTACCAGCTGCGCTACGCCAAGTTCCTGCTCTCCATGCTCTACCTCCACCCGGTCTACGCCGACCTGGAGGCCGCCGGCGACAGCCTGCTGGACGAGCACCACCACGTACGACCCGAGCCGATCGCCGACTCCGCCCGCCGCAGCGCCGCGACGGACCGCGCGGAGAACCACCGGCGGCTCGCCGAACTCGACCGCTGCTACCGGCGCCTGGGCGGAAAGTACGCCGAGTTCGCCGACCACCTGGCGCCCCGGAGGGCCCGACTGCTCGACCGGGCGCAGTCGGACATCGAGGACTTCGCCCTGCTGATCGACGCCTGGGGCCCGCTGGTGCGGGCGAGCAGGACCACCCCCGCCGACCGGCTGCCGCCGGCCCGGTCCGCGTCGATCCGCGCTAGCCGGAGGACCGGTAACCCCACGTGACACGCCAGACCGCACACCAGGCGCCCAGCCAGGCGCCCCACCACCGCGCCCCGACCGAGACGGCCGTCCACACCGGTGCACCCCGACCCGACCAGCACGACCGCGCCGCGCTGCGCGCCGCGCTCGCCGCCGCCACCGACGACCGGATCGTCTACGACCTCGACGGCATCGGCCGCCAGTACACCGACCTGGTCCACGAACTGCCCGGCGTCGCCGTCCGGTTCGCCATGAAGGCCTGCCCGGTGGACGAGGTCCTGGACCACCTCGCCGCACTCGGCGCCGGCTTCGACGCGGCCAGCCCGCAGGAGATCGCCCAGGCGCTGCGCACCGGCGTCGCCCCCGAGCTGATCCACTACGGCAACACCGTCAAGTCCGACCGCAACATCGCCGAGGCCTACCGGCTGGGCGTGCGCGACTTCGCCACCGACAGCCTGGAGGACGTCGCCGCGATCGCCGAACACGCCCCCGGCTCACGGGTGTTCTGCCGGATCGCGACCACCGGCGAGGGCGCCCTGTGGGGCCTGAGCCACAAGTTCGGCTGCTCGCCCGAGGACGCCCTGCGGGTGCTCGGCGAGGCCCGCACCGCCGGGCTCGTCCCCTCCGGCCTGTCGGTGCACGTCGGCTCGCAGCAGATGACCGCCGAGGCCTGGGGCGCCGCCGTGGACTCGCTGGCCGCCGTCCTGGAAGCGCTCAACTGGCGCGGCATCACCCCCGAACGGATCAACCTCGGAGGCGGACTGCCCGCCCTCGGCGTCCTCGACCGGCGCGGCCGGCCCCTCGACCCGCCGCTGGACAAGATGTTCGCGGTGATCCGCGAGGGCATGGACCGGCTGCGCGAGGTCAACGCCGGCCCGCTGGAGTTCCTGGTGGAACCCGGACGCCACCTGGTCGCCGACCACGGCGCGATCCGCGCGCACGTCGCCCGGCTCACCTCCCGCCGCCGCCTCGACGGCACCCCGGAGGACTGGCTCTACCTCAGCTGCGGCAAGTTCAACGGCCTGTACGAGATGGACCAGTTGCAGTACCGGCTGGAGTTCCCCACCCACCCCGGCGGCCAGTTCGTCAACGCCGTCGTGGCCGGCCCGACCTGCGACAGCGACGACGCCTACGCCCAGGAGGGCGGCCTGGTCCGCGTCCCGCTGGCGGTCGGCTCCGGCGACCCGGTCTGGGTCCACTCCTGCGGAGCGTACGCCGCCGCCTACGCGACCCGCGGGTTCAACGGCTTCGAGCCGCTGCCGTACACCTGCATCGGCGGGAGCGGCGGGCGCGGCGGCCCCGGCCCCGAAGGAGGCACCGCATGACCGACACCCGGATCCGGCTGCTCCGGGAGGACGACTGGGACGAGGTGGTCGCGCTGGAGGAGCGCGCCTACGCCGCCAGCGGCCTGTCCGAAGGGCGCGAGGCGCTGCGGTCCCGGCACCGCGCCTCGCCCGCCACCTGCTTCGTGCTCGACCACGCCGGGCGCCTCGGCGGCTACCTGCTCGCCCTGCCGTACCCGCCGTTCCGCTGCCCGGACCTGAGCCACAGCGAGGACAGTCGGAGCGGTGCCGGGGACGGCGTGGCCGCGCCCCCGACCAACATGCACGCCCACGACCTGGTCATCGCCGAGGACCTGCGCGGCCGCGGCCTCTCCCACCGGATGCTGCGCCACCTGGAGGAGACCGCCCGGACGGCCGGCTACCTGAGCATCTCCCTGGTCGCCGTGCGCGGCTCGCACGTGCTGTGGACCCCGCTGGGCTACCGCGCCCGGCCCGAGATCGAACTGCCCGCGAGCTACGGCTCCCGCGCGGTCTACATGGCGATGCCGCTGGACCCCGTCCCGGCCCGGCCGCTGCCGCACTCCACCGAACCGACCCCCGGGCCCCGGCCCAGAGCCGAAGTGGGCTGATCCGCATGTCCCCCGTACGCGACGACTTCCGCCGCTCCCAACTCGCCATCGGCGCACTGTTCTTCGTCCTCGGATTCCAGTACGCCACCTGGGTCTCCCGGGTGCCGGCGCTCAAGGCCCGGCTCGACCTGGGCGAGGCCCAGATCGGCCTGCTGCTGATGACCTGCGGCATCGGCGCGGCGGTGTCCTTCCCGCTGGTGGCGGTACTGATGCGGCGGTTCGGCTCCCGCCTGCTGTCCGTGCTGTCCGCGCTGGCCCTCGGCGTGATCCTGCTCGCGCTGTCCGTGGTGCCGAACTACCCGGTCACGCTGCTGGTGCTGTTCCTCGACGGTGTCGCGGTCGGCTGCCTGAACGTCGCGATGAACGCGCAGGGCGCCGCGCTCGAAGCCCGCTTCGAGCGGACCACCATGTCCAGGCTGCACGCCACCTTCAGCGCCGGCTCCCTGCTCGCCGCGCTGCTGGCCTCCGGCGTCAACGCCTTCACCGGCACCCTCGCCGTGCACTTCGGGACCGCCGCCGTCCTGCTCGCCGCGCTGGTCGCCGCCGCCCGGCCGGGGCTGCTCGCGGACGGGCCGCCGGAGCCCGCCGCGGAGGAGGCGGAGGAGGAAGCGGTGATCGGGGCCGAGGCGGCGAAGAAGGGCCGCCGCGGCTTCGCCCTGCCGACCGTCGCCACGCTCTGGATGGGCCTGGCCATGGTCTTCGGCACCGTCACCGAGGGCGCCATGAACGACTGGTCGGCGCTCTACCTCAAGGACGTCGTGCACGCGGGCGCCGGCCTCGCCCCGATGGGCATCGCCGTCGTCTCGGTGATGATGGTCTGCGCCCGGATCTTCGCCGACGGCTGGCGCACCCGCTTCGGCGACGGCCGCCTCGTCCGCACCGGCAGCCTGCTGGCCGGTCTCGGCCTCGCCCTCGCCCTGACGGCCGGCGGCGTGGTCCCCACCCTGCTCGGCTTCGCCTGCGTCGGCCTCGGCGTCGCCGCCGTCACCCCCTGCGTCTACGTCGCCGCCGCCCGTCAGGGCCCCGACGCCCTCTCCCTGGTCGCCGCGACGGGCACCACCGGCCTGCTCGCCGGCCCCGCCGTGATCGGCTTCATCGCCGGCGCCAGCAGCCTCCTCTGGGGGATGGCCGCGGTCGCCGCCTCCGCCGCCCTCGTCTCCCTCTGCGCCACCCGCATCACCTGGCCCGCCCGCCGGGAAGCCCCCGCGGAGGACCCCCTGCTCACCCCCGACGCCGCCTGATCCACCTCCCCCCTGAGCCCTCGCCCGGCACCTCGCGCCTCCCCCGTCGCGACGTGCCGGGCGAGCTTATTCGCGGAGTGCGGCAACGGCGGCCGCCGGGTGGGTCCTCAGGTGTCGGCCGGGAGGTCCGCGCCGCCCGTCGCGACGTGGTGGGCGAGTCTGCCGCGGAGCTCGGTGAGGCGGGCGATCTCGGCGTCGAGGGTGGCGAGGCGGGCGGAGACGACGGGGGCGAAGGTGTCGAGCCCGGGGGTGGCGGAGCAGCGCCACGGGCGGTCCTCGGCGAGGAGGTCGAGGCGGTGGGCGCGGCTGGCCAGGTCGTCCACCGTCAGGCCCAGGGCGAGGAGCCGGCGGATCACCCGGACCCGGGCGACCTCGGCGGGGCCGTACTCGCGCTGGCCGGAGGCGGTGCGGGCGGGTGGGTGGAGCAGGCCGCGCTGCTCGTAGAAGCGCAGTGCTCTGGGTGTGGTGCCCGCCGCTGCCGCCGCGTCGCCGATCCGCATGCCCGCCCCTTCGTCGTCAGAGCTCCACGACGGTCGTCCCGAAGACGTCCCCGGTGAACAGTCGGGTCAACGCCTCGGGGGCCCGATCGATGCCCGCGACCGTCGTCCGCGGGACGGTGAGCCGCCCGGCGCGCAGCCAGCCGGCGAGCCGCTCGCGCCATTCGGCGTCCAGGTCCGGGTGGTCGAGCCCGCTGAAGCCGCGCAGGGTCAGGCCGAGGGTGACGACCCGGAAGCCGTCGATCACGGCCGGTGCGTCGCCGCCCCGCCGGCCCGGTGCGAGCTGGCCGTCCAGCGCGCCGACCAGGGCGAACCGGGCGCCGCGGCGGGCCGCGTCGACGGCGGCGGTCAGCTGCTCGCCGCCGACCAGGTCCAGCACGGCGTCGACCCCGCCCGGGGCGGCCTCGGCCAGCTGCTCGGCGAACGGCCGCTCCCCGGGGACCAGGACGGCGTCGTAGCCGAGTTCGACCGTCAGCCGCTCGGCCTTGGCGGGCGAGCGGGTGGTGCCGATCACCCGGGCGGCGCCGAGGAGCCGGGCGATCTGCCCGGCCACGGTGCCGACCGCGCCCGCCGCGCCGGTCACCAGGACGACGTCGCCCGGGCGCACCCCGGCGCTGCGGGTGAGCCCGCCGTAGCCGGCCGAGCTGGAGAGCAGGGCGAGCGGGTCCGGGAAGTCCGGGTCGACGGGGGTGAACCGCGCGGCGTCCGCGAGCGCGTGGTCCCGCCAGCCGTGCGGGTGGGTCACCAGGTCGCCCGGGCGCAGCGGCCCGTCCCCGGGCGCGGCCAGCACCTCGCCGAGGGCGGGCCCGAATAGCGCGTCCCTGGGGGCGATGTTCGGCAGGGGCAGGTCGGCGCCTCCGCCGCCGATCAGGGTGCGCAGGCCGGGGAAGACCAGGAAGGCCCGGTTGCGGACGAGCACCTCCCCGGGGCCGGGTGCGGGCAGCGGCTCGTCCGTGACGGTGAAGTCCTCGGGGGCGGGCAGCCCGTCCGGCTCGGCGGTCAGCCGGACGACACGGGCGGTGGTGGGCAGGGCCATGGCGGCGCTCCTCGCGGAAGGGCGGTGGTGCGGCGGCCGGTGCCGCCGCGGGACGCCCGGACGCTAACCCCTGACCCTTGCGTCAGGGGCAAGGGCGCCGGACCGGAGGGTGTCTGACGGTGCGTGGGGCACGCGTCTTCTAGAGTCACCGGCGGTAGGACCGTACGACCGTACGACCGTGAGCCGCACCGAGAGGGAAGAGCAGCATGAGCGAGCAGGCCCCCGCGCCCTTCGAGCACGTGGACGAGGACTGGCAGACGGCGGTGGCGATCGTCGCGCACCCCGACGACATGGAGTACGGCGGTGCCGCGGCCGTGGCGCGCTGGACCTCGCAGGGCAAGAAGGTCGTCTACGTGATGGTCACCAGCGGCGAGGCGGGCATCGACTCGCTGGACCCGGCCGAGTGCGGGCCGCTGCGCGAGGCGGAGCAGATCGCCTCCGCGCGGGTCGTCGGGGTGGAGACCGTCGAGTTCCTCGGCTACCCGGACGGGGTGGTGGAGTACGGGCTGCCGCTGCGCCGGGACATCGCCCGGGTGGTGCGCCGACACCGTCCGGACATCGTGATCACCAGCAACTTCCGGGAGACCTACGGCGGGGTGTTCCTCAACCAGGCGGACCACATCGCGGTCGGCCGGGCCACCCTCGACGGGGTCCGGGACGCCGGCAACCGGTGGGTGTTCCGGGAGCTGACGGCGGAGGGCCACGAGCCGTGGAACGGCGTCCGGCAGATCTGGGCGGCGTCCTCGCCGGAGGCCGCGCACGCGGTGGACACCACCGAGACCTTCGACCTGGGCGTCGCCTCGTTGGAGGAGCACAAGGCGTACCTGGCCGGGCTCGGCGGGGCGATGGCGGACGCCCGGGAGTTCCTGGAGGGCTTCGGCCGGGGTGCGGGCACCCGGCTGGGGACGCGCTTCGCGGTGCCGTTCGAGGTGTTCCCGCTGCGCTAGGGCCAGGGTCCGTCCGAGCTGGACCCGTCGTCCGGGGCGGGCCCGGTGCCGGTGTCCTCGCGGCGCCGGCGCCGGTAGCGCAGCACCTGCCGGAGCAGGAAGGCCGCGACCAGCACGCCGAGGCCGATCGCGAACCAGACCTGGTAGCGGATCGCGGTCCGGTACATGCCGCCGATGTTGGCGCCGGCCAGGTAGCCGAAGGTGCCCCAGACGCCGGTCCACAGCACCGCGCCGAGCACGTTGAACGGCAGGAACCTGCGCCAGGGCATGCCGGTCGTCCCGGCGATGACGCCGTTGGTCTGGCGCAGCACGTCCACGAAGCGGGCGACCGCGACGACCTTGCCGCCGTGCCGTTCGAAGAAGCCGTCCGCGCGTTCCATCCGGGCGGGGGTGAGCAGCACGTAGCGGCCCCAGCGGTGGACGAAGGCGCGTCCGCCGGTGCGGCCGACCAGGTAGCCGAGGCTGTTGCCGAGCGTGGCGGCGCAGACCGCGATCAGCAGTACGGCGGGGAAGGAGAGGTGCCCGGTGCCGGCGTACACCGAGGCGAGCACCAGGACGGTCTGCCCGGGGACGGGGACCGCGCAGTTGTCCAGCAGCACGAGCAGCGCCACCGCCAGGTACCCGTAGTGGTCCAGCAGTGGCGCGAGCCCGGCGAGTGCCCCGGGCAGGGGGGTGGTGGGAGCGGACACCGCGCCTCACCGCCGCGCGCGGGGGCGCGGGGCGGCGGAGGCGTCGGTCAGCGCCCGGCCTGACGCTGTTCGATGTTGCAGTCGGGGCCGGGGTAGATCAGCCCCTCGTGGCCGTCCTCGAAGCGGACCACGTACGGCGGCTGGCCGTCGGCGCCGCGCACCTCGATGATCTCGCCCTTCTGGTCCACCATGCCCACCGACCTGCTGTGGATGTGGAGCTGGTCACCTACCGCTGCGTGCATGGTCTGCTCCTCCGGTCGTGGTGGCCGCCTCCGCGGCCGTTCCGCTATCCACTGTGCTGCGGGGGCGGCGGGCTCGCAACGGCTCGGGCGGACGGGACGCGGGCGGACCCCGGGGACCCCGGGGACCCCGGGGACGTCGCGGGGGACCGGACGGACGGGACGCGGGGAAGGCCGGGGATCCGCGGCCCTGGCCGTCAGCCGGCGGGCGGCTGGTACGCCAGGTAGCCGCGGACCAGGCGCTTGCACTCGGCGATCAGCGTCGGATCGCCGTTCGGGTCCCCGCGGAAGGCCAGTTTGAGCACCGCGTCGGCGGCCTCCAGGGCGACCCGCAGGGTGAGCGTGACGGCCGCCGGGTCGGCGGCCCGGAAGACCTCGCCGCCGAGGGCCTGCAGGCGCAGGGCGACGGCGGTGTTGTTGTCGACACCGGCGTCCAGCAGATGGCGGTCGTCCCGGACCCCGGCGGGCACGACCGGGCCGGCCAGGCCGAAGTCGACCTGGCCGAAGCCGGGCACCGTGCGCTTCATCGCCACGAACTCCTCGACCGCGAGGTCGGTGAAGGCGGCCGGGTCGACCGGTGCGGCGGCGGTCAGCCGGGCGTCGAGGCGCTGGAGGTACCGGTCGAGGTTGCGGCCGGCGAGCGCGGCCAGCAGGTCCTCCTTGCCGGCGAAGAACTGGTAGAGGGTGCCGATCGGCACCTGGGCGCGCTGGGCGACCTCCTTGGTGGTGAGCGCGGTCGCCCCGGCCTCGTCCAGCAGGCAGGCGCAGGCGTCCAGGATGCGGCCGTACCGTTCCTGGCTGCGCTGTTGGACCGGGCGCCGCCGGGCGGACGGGGCCGTCCGACCGGCCGATTCGTGACTCCGGATGTCCGCGCTCATGTCCACACTCTGCCGCATCCGCTGTTCCGGCGGCGAATCACCGGGGCGGGAGGGGCCCGGAGTTCTCCGTGGGAAAGGAATCGACTGGTGGCCGGAGCTGAACGGCACGGTGGCGGGAAGGTGTCCACGGGTTGGCGTTGGTCTTGTCGTGGACGCGAAGACCGGTTCATACTCCTGGGACGGACTACCTTGCGTGATCGCCGCGTGCCTCTTCGTGGTGGTCGCGGTTCAGTCGTGGCGTCCGCGGCGACCGTGACGGGCGCGCCGCCGCCACCCGAGGTCTGGATGATCCCGTGTGCCCCCTTGCCCGTGCCATGTCCCGTTGCACGTCTCGTCGTTCGTCCCGTTGCTCGTCCCGTTGTTCGTCCCGCCCGACGGAAGGAGGGGGATCGGTTCGGTGACGTTGTCCTTCGGAGGGCGTGACGCCCTCGACACCGAGAACCGCCGGCAGTTCCTGGAGTCCGGCTACCTGGTCCTGCCCGGCCTGCTGCCGGAGGCGCTGCGCGAACGGCTGGTCCCCGAGGTGGACCGGTGGGTGGACGAGGGCCTGCGGGCCCGGTCCATCGCGGCCTGCGCGGACCCCGGCCGGAACGGCCCGCCCCCGCTGCTGGAGCTGGAGTTGCCCGCCCACGGCGACCTCCTCACCCACCCGCCGCTGATGCGCACGCTGACCCGGCTGCTCGGCCCGTCCTTCGTCTTCCACCACCTGCACAGCGACCGCCAGTCCCCGGGGATACCGGGCAAGGCCTGGCACCACGACTGCGAGCCCAACGACCGCTCCGACCCGTCGCTGCTGATGGTCCACGCGCTGCACTACCTCGGCGGGCTGGACGAGAAGGTCGGCAGCCTGGCCGTGCTGCCGGGCTCGCACCTGAACTCCGTCGGCAAGTCCGCGCTCGCCCACCGCGGCACCGCGGAACTGCCCGGCGAGGTGGTCCTCGACCGGCTGCCGCCCGGCTCGACCGTGCTGCTCAACTCGGCGCTGTTCCACACCCGCAGACCGGCGCCCGACGGGCCGGGCCGGGCGCGGTACTTCATCGACGCCTCCTACTGCCAGGTGGGCGCCCGCTGGCGCCCGGTGAAGCCGTACTGGCGGCAGATGCTCGCCCGCGCCCGTGAACTGGACCTGGCCGACGGCCAGTGGCCCGAGCTGTTCGCGGAACGGCACTTCACCGAGTACACCGGAACCGTCTGAGGAGCACTGCCGTGGAGATCGTCACCGCCGTCGCCTACGCCGAGGTCCACGACGCCTACCTGCGGGACCACCCGGTGGAACGGGACCACGAGGCGAACACCAACATGTACGGCGAGGAGAACCTCGAACGCGCCGACCGCATACCGGGCGGCTGGTGGCGGGTCCGGCTCTCGCGGGCCGACGTCCTGCGGGTCGTGCTGCCCTGGCACCTCAGCGAGGGCGGGGAGCTCGAACTGGTGCCGCGCTCCGGGCTGACGGTCGGCGAGGCGGCCGAGCGGGTCCGCTCCGGCGGGGCCGCCTGGACGGCCGCCAACCCGGTGTGCGCGGCGAAGCTGCGGCTGCTGCGGTGGTCCCCGTTCCTGCCGGTCTTCCTCAGCACCGCCCCGATCGACCACTCCGACTACGGGGACCTGTCGGTGCGGGCCGGGCTGATCCACCTCGACGGCCTGCACCGCATGCTGGCTTGGGAGTTGGCTGGAAGGCTGCCCCTCAGGACGGTGCTGGACGGGTACCTGGCGGGTGACCCGGGGGTGGCGGCCGGGCCCGTCCGGCGGGCCCGGGCGGGCCGGACGGGGGACGAGGCGGCGTGACCTCCGCGACACGGCACGTCCCGTCCACCCCGTCCACCCCGTCCGCCCGCGCGGCCCGCTCGCTGCCCGAGCTCCTCGCCCGCCTCGCCCGGGCCCACCCGGACCGGCCCGCGCTCGGCGACGGCGTCCGCACCGTCGACTACCGCACGCTGGACGCGGCGGCCGCCCGGATCGCCGCCCGGCTCGCCGCCACCGGCACCGGGCGGGGTGACCGGGTCGCCCTGGTCGGGCCCCGGGACGCCCGGATGCTGGTGCTGCTGCACGGGGTGCTGCGCTCGGGCGCCGCGGCGGTGCTGGCCGACCCGGAATGGTCGGCGGCCGACCTCGCCCGGCGGCTGGCGGCCGTCCGGGTGGGCCGGGTGCTCGGGACGGAGGGCGGGCTCGGCGGGGAGGTGGTGGAGCCGCTGGAACCGCCGGAGCGGGCGCGGCACCGGCAGGCGGCGGAGCGGGCGGAGCGGGCGGAGCCGGCCGAGCCGGCCGAGCTGGCCGAGCTGGCCGAGCTGTCGGAGCTGCCAGCCCTCCCGGACCTGCCGGAGCTGCCGGGGTCGCCCGGGGCGCGGGTCGAGGTGCTGGGGGAGGACCTCGCGTACCTCTCCTTCACCTCGGGGTCGAGCGGCGAGCCCAAGGCCGTCGCCGTCACCCACGCCAACGCCCTGCACTACGCCCGGGCACTGGCCGGCCGGCTCGCCTTCACCGAGGCCGACGCGCCGCGCACCGCGCACGTCACCACGCTGGCCGCGGACCTCGGCCACACCGCCTGGCTGCTCGCCCTCGCCACCGCCGGTTCGGTGCACGTCGTCCCGGACCGCGAGGTGCGCGACCCGGAGGCCTTCTGGGCCTCGCTGCGGCGGGCCCGGGTGAACGTCCTGAAGACCACCCCCTCGCACCTGACCGCCCTGCTGGAGGGCCGCCCGGCCGACTCCCCGCCGCTGCACACCGTGCTGCTCGGCGGCGAGCCGCTGCCGCGCCCGCTCGCCGCCGCCCTGCTCGACGGCGGCACCACCGCCCGGCTGGTCAACCACTACGGCCCGACCGAGACCACCGTCGGCGCCACCTGCCTGCCGGTCACCGACGCCCGCCGACTGCCCGCCGAGGAGCCGACCGTACCGATCGGCACCGCGATCGGCGAGGTGCTGCTCACCGTGGTGGACGGTGCCGGGCGGGCGGTGCCGGACGGCACGGTGGGGGAACTGCTCATCGGCGGCCTCGGTGTCACCGCCGGGTACTACGGGCGGCCGGTGGAGACGGCCCGCGGATTCGTCCGGCGGGACGGTCAACTGATGTACCGCACCGGTGACTTGTGCCGTCGCCGGGCGGACGGGAACCTGGTCTTCCTGGGCCGGGTGGACCGCCAGGTGAAGGTGCGCGGCTACCGGGTGGACCTCGCCGAGGTCGAGCGGGCCATGGACGGGTACCCGGGCGTCGCCGGCGCGGCGGTGCTGTTGCGGGAGACCGCCGTCGGCGCCCAACTGCTGGGCGCGGTACGGCTGTCGGGCGGCTCCTCCGGTGCGGGTGGTTCTTCCGGCCCGGGTGAAGTGGCGGCCGTGGCGGCCCTGGACGCGTACCTGCGGGACCGGCTGCCGGGCTACTCGGTGCCGCAGCCGATCCTGGTGCTGCCGGACTTCCCGGTCGGGCCGAACGGCAAGCTCGACCGGCCGCGGCTGGGCGAGCTGGTGGACGAACTGGTCGAGTCCCGGGCCCGGTTGGCGGGCGCACCGGCGTCCGGCCCGGCCGGGGAGATCGCCCGGTTCTGGGCCGGCGCGCTCGGACTGCCCGAGGTGGGGCCGCGGGTGGACGTGCTGAGCCTCGGCGGGGACTCCATCCTCGCCATGCGCACCATCGCCTTCCTGCGGCGCTCCGGACTGCGGGTCGCCCACGAGGACTTCTACCGGCACCCGACCGCGGCGGGCCTGGCGGCCACCGCCGTCCCGGTCGCCCCGGCCGTCCCGGCCCCGCGCTCCCCGGCCGACGCCGGCCGGCTCGCCCCGGCGCAGCGCTGGCTGTACCGGCAGCGGTCCGTCCGGGACGTTCGGCACTGGAACCAGTCCGTGCTGCTGCGCTGTCGTACGGCCGTGGACCCGACCGCCCTCTCGGCGGCGGTCGCGGCCGTCCTGGAACGCCATCCGGCACTGCGCCGGCCGGTCTCCCCGGACGGCTGCGGCGAGGTTCGGCCGGTGGACGGCCTCGACCCGGTCTCGTTCTCCCGGATCCCCCGCGCGGGCGGCCCGCTCGCCGACACCGTCGCCGGGGTCTGCACCGAACTCCACCGCAGCCTCGACCCCTTGGCGGGCCGGCTGCTGCGCGTCCACCTGTTCTCCGGCCCGCCCGGGACCGACGACCGGCTCGCGCTGGTCGGGCACCACCTGGTGGTCGACGGGCTGTCCTGGCGGATCCTGCTGGACGACCTGGCGCACGCGTACCGGGCGGTGCTCGACCGGAAGCCGGCCGACCTGCCGCCGACGGCGGACTTCTACGCGTGGGCGGAGAGCGCGGAGCGGGCGCCGGAGCGCGTCGTGGAGCCGGCCGCCGATTGCCCGGCCGAGCCCACCGAGGAGCCCACCGAGCAGCCCGCCGCGCTCAGTTGGACGCTGGACGCCGACGCCACCGCCCGGCTGGTCGGGCGGTACGGCGGCGGGGCCCGGCTGGAGGCCGTGCTGCTCGCCGCCTTCGCCGGGGCCGTCACCGGGTGGAGCGGCCGCCCCCGGTTCGCGGTGGAGGTCGAGACCCACGGCCGGGACACCGGCGGCGATCCGGGCGAATTCCTGGACACCGTCGGCTGGTTCACCGCCGTCAAGCACGTCGAGCTGGCGGCCGGGACGGGACCGGAGGCGGTGGCGCGGCGGTTGCGCGAGACGCCCGTCCGCCCGATGGACGCGCCCGGGGAGCGGCCCGCCGTCGGGTTCAACTTCCTCGGCACCTTCCGGCTGCCCGAGGAGCCCGCGCTGGACTGGACGGTCGCCGCCGAGCAGGCCGGAGTGGCCCGCTGCGCCGGGGGCGACCCGCTGTACGACCTGCGGCTCACCGCACGGATCGTGGAGCACCGGCTGGTCGCCGACCTGGTGTACGGGTGGCCCGGGCTGTCGCACCCCGCCGCCGAGCGGATCACCGGCGCGTTCGCCGCCGCCGTGGCGGAGCAGGCGGGGGCGGCGGCCGAGGAGGAGGCGGGGCCGGCGGCCGAGGAGCAGGCGACCCGGCCCGTCCGCGTCCCGCTGTCGACCTCCGGCCAGCTGCTGCACCCGGGCGCCCCGCCGACCGCCCGGGCGAGGGTGCGCGAACCCGCCCGGGTGCTGCTCACCGGCGCCACCGGCTACCTCGGGCGGCACCTGCTGGACGCCTTCCTGCGGCGCGGCGCCGAGGTCACCTGCCTGGTGCGGGCCGGCGACGACGCCGGGGCCCTGAGCCGGCTGGGCACCGGCGCGGCCCGCGCCGTCGCCGTCGCCGGGGACGTCGACCGGGACGGCCTCGGCCTCTCCCCGGCCGGGCTGGACCGGGCCCGGGACGCGCGGATCGTGGTGCACGCGGCGGCGGACGTCCGCCTGGTGGCCTCGCCCGACGAGCTGGAGCGCACCAACCACACGGCGGTGCGCCGACTGCTCGGCTGGGTCGGGGAGCACGCCCCGGCGGCCCGCGTCCACCACGTCTCCACGCTCGCCGTGGCGGGCGGGGTGGACGGCCCGCCGCGCCGCTTCAGCGAGGCGGACCTGTCCATCGGCCAGCACTTCCGCACCCCGTACGAGCGGACCAAGTACCGTGCGGAGCAAGCCGTCCGGGCCTGGGCCGCCACCGGGCACGCCGCCTACCTGCACCGCAGCGGCCACATCGCGGCGCACAGCCGGACCGGCGCGTTCCAGGCCAACGCCGGCGACAACCGGATCTACCAGCTGATCCGCGGCTACCTGCTGGCCGGGGCCGCCCCGAGCCGGCCGGACACCGCCTTCGCGTTCTCGCACGTGGACACGGTGGCCGCGGGGATCGCCGCGATCGCCCTCGACCCGTACGCCGCGCCCGGCGCTTACCACGTGGAGTCGCCGTACGAGGTGCCGCACGACGAGCTGGTGGGCTGGCTCGCCGGGCACGGGCACCGGGTGCGGCTGACCGACGACGCGACCTTCGCGGCCGCGATCGCCGAGGCCGAGCGCCGCCACCCGGCGGCCGCCCGGGTGGCCGCCGCCTGGGCGCAGCAGGAGGAGCGCAACGTCCGGGTGGACAGCGCGTACACCACCGCCGTGCTCGACCGGCTGGGCGTGCGCTTCACCGCCCCCACCCCGCAGTGGTGGTCGGCGGCGCTCGCCTGGGCCGCCGAGGCCGGCTACCTGCCGCCCGTCACTCCCTCCCGCACCACCTCCGCGCCCTTCCCCGAGGGCTTCCCCGAAGACAGGACCCACTCGTGAAGGCAGGCTCCGTGTCCCAGCTCTCCCCGGTGCTCAAGCAGGCCACCCCGGTCGTCGCCGTCCGCGGCGAGGGCCTCCACCTCTACGACGCCGAGGGCCGCCGGTACCTCGACTTCACCTCCGGCGTGGGGGTGACCAGCACCGGCCACTGCCACCCGCGCGTCGTGGAGGCCGTCCGCGAGCAGGCCGGCCGGCTGATCCACGGCCAGTACACCACCGTGCTGCACGACCAACTGCTCACCCTGACCGAGCGGTTGGGCGAGGTGCTGCCGACCGGGCTGGACTCGCTGTTCTACGCCACCGCGGGCACCGAGGCGGTGGAGGCGGCGCTGCGGCTGGCCCGGCACGCCACCGGGCGGCAGAACGTGATCGTCTTCGAGGGCTCCTTCCACGGCCGGACCATGGGCGCGGCCTCGCTCACCACCGCCGGCACCCGGTTCCGGGCCGGCATCGGGCCGTTGGTGCCCGGGGTCGCGGTGGCGCCCTTCCCGGCGGCCTTCCGCCTCGGCCTCTCCGAGGCGGAGGCGGTGGAGCACGCGCTGCGCGGACTGGACGAGGTGCTCGCCACGGTCTCCGCGCCGGCCGAGACGGCGGCGATGTTCGTCGAACCGGTGCTCGGCGAGGGCGGCTACGTCCCCGCCCCGCCCGGCTTCCTCACCGGGCTGCGCGAGCGCGCGGACCGGCACGGGATCCTGCTGGTGGTGGACGAGGTGCAGTCCGGCTTCGGGCGCACCGGCCGGTTCTGGGCCCACCAGTACGAGGACTCCGCCCTGCGTCCGGGCGGCTTCCGCCCGGACGTCCTGATCACCGCCAAGGGCCTGGCCAGCGGCTTCCCGCTGTCCGCGATCGCCGCGCCCGCCGAGCTCATGGGCCGGGCCTGGCCCGGCTCGCAGGGCGGCACCTACGGCGGGAACCCGGTGGCCTGCGCCGCCGCCCTGGCCACCCTGGACGTGCTGCGCGAGGAGCGGCTGGTGGAGAACGCCGCCGAACAGGGCGTACGGCTGCTGGACGGGCTTCGGACGGCCGCCGCCGAGGCGCCCGGGATCGCCGACGTCCGGGGCCTCGGGCTGATGGCCGCCAGCGAGTTCTGCCACCCGGACGGCACCCCGGACCCGGACGCCGCCCGGCACGCCCAGCAGACGGCGGCCGAACACGGCCTGCTGCTGCTCCTCTGCGGGATCCACCTCAACGTGGTCCGGATGATCCCGGCGCTGGTGGTCACGGCCGAACAGATCGACGAGGCGCTGGAGCTCTGGACCAAGGCCGTCACGGCCGGGAGCCGGTAGGGCCGGTCGGGACCGGCAGGAAGGGGAGACACATGGAAGCCACCACGGAAATCGGCTGGAGCAGCCTGGAGTTGGAGGCCCGCCGGGAGCTCTGGTCGCTCCCGCTGGGCGAGCGGGAGCGGCGGCTGCTGTGGGCCGACGCGCGGGCCGGGCGGTGGGGCGCGGCCGAGCCCGTGCGCGCCCGGCTGCGGGACTTCGTCCGGGACGCCGTCGCCTCGGTCGGCATCACCCACATCGGCGGCCTGGTGGACCCGGCGCACCCGGAGGGGGCGATCACCGAGGCGCTCGCCTTCCTGCTGCGGGACTACGGCCGGATCGTCCCGCAGAACGGGCGCGGCGACCTCACCTCGGTGCTGCGTGACCAGGACGGCGACGGCAACACCGAACTCGGCTTCCACTGCGACACCTGCGACCTGCTCGTACTGCTCTGCCTCCGGCCGGCCTTCGACGGCGGCGGGCTGACCAAACTGGCGAGCGCGCGGCACGTCCACGACCTGATCGAGCGGGAGCGGCCGGACGCCCTGGCCACGCTCTGCGAGGACTGGACCTTCGACCGGACCGGCCGGGCGGGCCCGCAGGTGGTGATCACCCCGATCCTCTACCACCGGAAGGAGGGGACGGTCGGCTGCTACTACCAGACCCGCACCGTGCGCTCCTCCCCGGACCGGGGCGGGCCCGAGCTGACGGACCGTCAGTGGGAGGCGCTGGGCGTGCTGGACGAGGTGCTGTACCGCCCGGAGATCGCCTTCGGGCTGCCGATGGCCGCCGGGGACCTGCTGATCATCCGCAACAGCCGGGTGCTGCACGGGCGTTCGCCGTTCATCGACGAACCAGGGCCGTACTCACGGCGGATGCTCCGGATCTGGGTGAACGAGGGGGAGGAATGGGCGCGTTGACCGCACCGCACGGACAGGTGGCCGTCGTCACCGGCGGGGGCAGCGGCCTCGGCCGGGCCTCGGCGCTGGCCCTGCTGGAGGCCGGCTGGACCGTCGTCGTCGCCGGGCGCCGCAAGGACGCGCTGGAGGAGACCGCCGTCCTGGCCGGCCCGGCCGCCGCCCGGGTACTCGCCGTCCCGACCGACATCCGCAGCCCCGAGGAGGTCGCCCGGCTCTTCGACACCGTCCGGGACCGGTACGACCGGCTGGACCTGCTGTTCAACAACGCGGGCGCCGCCGCCCCGCGCCGGCCGATCACCGAGACCCCGTTCGAGGACTGGAACCGGGTGCTCGACACCATCGTCACCGGCGGCTTCCTCTGCGCCCGCGAGGCCTTCCGGGTGATGAGCACCCAGACCCCGCAGGGCGGGCGGATCATCAACAACGGCGCGCCCTCGGCCTACGTGCCCCGCCCCAACTCCATCGCGTACACGGCCGCCAAGCACGCCGTGCTCGGGATGACCAAGGTGCTCGCCCTGGACGGCCGCCGGTACGGCATCTCCTGCGGGCAGATCGACGTCGGCAACGTCACCCCCGTCGACGGCGGGCCGCAGCCGGCCGCGACGCAGGCCGACGGGACGACGGCGGTCGAGGCGACCATCCCGGTGGATCGCTTCACCGAGGCCCTGGTGCTGATGGCCGCCCAGCCGCCGGGCACCACCATCCAGTCCCTGGTGGTGCTGCCC
Source organism: Kitasatospora xanthocidica (assembly GCF_014656195.1). Lineage (GTDB taxonomy): Bacteria > Actinomycetota > Actinomycetes > Streptomycetales > Streptomycetaceae > Kitasatospora > Kitasatospora xanthocidica. The sequence goes on from NZ_BNBY01000009.1 coordinate 226,282, forward strand.
ACCACCATGCCGTTCGTCGGAAGGGGCTGAACCGTGCTGGTCAGCGCACGCTCCTTCGAGGAGTACCGGGCCATGTTCGCGCTCACCGACCGCGATCTGGACCAGCGGATCCTGGACTGCCCGGCCGGTGCGGCGAGCTTCGTCGCCGGGGCCGGGCGACGGGGCATCGACGCCGTCGCCGTCGACCGGCAATACGCCCACCACCGCGAGGAGTTGGGCCTGCTGGTGGAGCGGGAGACCGGGTTCAAACGCGACCTGCTGGTGCGGGAGACGGCCGGCTACACCTCGACCTGGTACACCGACGCCGACGACCTGATCCGCCAGTGGACGGCCAACGCCCGGGACTTCCGGGCCGACATCGCCGCCCGCCCGGACCGCTACGTCGCCGGCTCACTGCCCGAACTCCCCTTCGCCGACGACTCCTTCGACCTGGTGCTCAGCTCGCACCTGATCTTCTCGTACGGCAACCGGCTCGGCCGGGACTTCCACCGGGCGGCACTGCTGGAACTCGCCCGGGTGGCGCGCCGAGAGGTCCGGCTGTTCCCGCTGATGGTCTACGACACCGGCCTCCGGTACGAGGGACTGGAGCCGCTGCGCCGGGAGTTGGCGGGGCTGGGCGTCGCGAGCCGGGTGGAGCGGGTCGGGTACGAGTTCCAGCCGGGGGACGACGAGATGCTGGTGCTCTCCTGCGCGGGCTTCCGGGCTCCCGCCCGGACGGCACCGCCGGTCGCCGAGGACCGGGTGCGGTGGCGGCACCAGGAGGCGGCACCGCCCGGGGCGTGACCGCGGGGCCGGGGCGGGGGCGGGCGGCGGTCCCGGTCCCGGTCCCGCCGTCCCGCCCGCCGTCCCGCTCGTCTCACTCTCCGGACGCGTTCGCGGATCCCGCTGTCCGGAACGCCGAAGCCGATCTATGCTGGCCGGGCAGCTGGTTCGCCCTGTCCGCCAGGCAGGCGCGTCGCAAGAGGGAACCCGGTGGGAATCCGGGACTGCCCCGCAGCGGTGAGCGGGAACGACCGCCGTCATACGCACTGGGCCCGGGAGGGCCTGGGAAGCGACGGCCTGTAGGTGTCCGCCCTTGACAGGGCGGGCGTGCCCGCGAGTCCGAAGACCTGCCCGCTGCCCGCCCGTGGACCATCCGCGGGCGGAGATCCCGGTGACCTCGTGGGCGGGTCGGCGTGCGTACCAGGCGGCTTGCCGCGTCCGCGTGTTCGGGCGGGCCACCGCCCGGTCCCGTCATCCCTTCGCGCTCTCGTCCCGTCCCCGGGATCCACGGAGAAAGACTCGCGAAGGAGAGTCCCTTGACGACGAAGTCCGCAGCCGCGGCGACCCGGGCCACCGTGTACGGCTACCCCCGCCAGGGCCAGGGCCGGGAGCTCAAGAAGGCCATCGAGGGCTACTGGAAGGGCGCCGTCCCGGCGGAGGGCCTGCTGGCCACCGCCGCCGACCTGCGCCGGACGAACTGGCGCCGACTCGCCGAGGCCGGCGTCGAGGAGGTCCCGACCGGCGACTTCTCCCTCTACGACCACGTGCTGGACACCACGGTGGCCGTCGGCGCCGTCCCGCCCCGGCACCGGGAGGCCGTCGCGGCCGACGCGCTGGACGGCTACTTCGCCATGGCGCGCGGTACCCAGGACGTCGCGCCGCTGGAGATGACCAAGTGGTTCGACACCAACTACCACTACCTGGTACCCGAGTTGGGGCCGGACACGGTCTTCGCCGCGAACCCGGCCAAGGCCGTCGCCGAGCTGCGGGAGGCCCTCCTGCTCGGCCACCGGGCCCGGCCGGTGCTGGTCGGCCCCGTCACCTACCTGCTGCTCGCCAAGCCCGCCCCCGGCGTCGCCGCCGACTTCCGGCCGATCACCCTGCTGGACCGGCTGCTGCCCGTCTACGCGCGGCTATTGGCCGAGCTGCGGGCCACCGGCGCGGAGTGGGTGCAGCTGGACGAGCCCGCCCTCGTCCAGGACCGCACCCCGGCCGAACTGAACGTCGCCGCCCGCGCCTACCGCGAGCTCGGCGCGCTCACCGACCGCCCGAAGATCCTGGTCGCGAGCTACTTCGACCGCCTCGGCGAGGCCTTGCCGGTCCTCGCCAAGGCCCCGGTCGAAGGCCTGGCACTGGACTTCACCGGACCTGCCGTCCGCAACCTGGACGACCTCGCCGCCGTCGGCGGCCTGCCCGGCAAGCGGCTGGTCGCCGGGGTGATCGACGGACGCAACGTCTGGATCAACGACCTGGAGCGGTCGCTGGCCACCCTGGCGACCCTGCTCGGCCTCGCCGACCGGGTCGACGTGGCACCCTCCTGCTCCCTGCTGCACGTCCCCCTGGACGCCGCCCTCGAACGGGAGTTGGACCCGCAGATCGCCCGCTGGCTCGCCTTCGCCCGGCAGAAGGCGGGGGAAGCGGCGCTGCTGGCCCGCGGTCTGCGCGAGGGCACCGGCGCGATCACCGCCGAACTCGCCGCCAACCGCGCCGACCTGGCCTCCCGCGCCACCTCGCCGATCACCCGCGACCCGGCTGTCCGCGCCCGGGTCGCCGCCGTCACCGAGGCGGACACCCGGCGCGCCCAGCCGTACCCCGTCCGGGCCGAGGCCCAGCGTGCCCGGCTCGGCCTGCCGCTGCTGCCCACCACCACCATCGGCTCCTTCCCGCAGACCACCGACCTGCGCGTCGCCCGCGCCGACCTGACGGCGGGCCGGATCGACGCGGCGGCGTACCGGGAGCGGATGGAGGAAGAGGTCCGCGAGGTCATCGCCTACCAGGAGAAGGCCGGCCTCGACGTCCTGGTGCACGGCGAGCCCGAACGCAACGACATGGTCCAGTACTTCGCCGAACAACTCACCGGCTACCTCGCCACCCGGCACGGCTGGGTGCAGTCCTACGGCACCCGGTACGTGCGACCGCCGGTCCTCGCCGGGGACATCTCCCGCCCGCACCCGATGACCGTCGACTGGTTCGGCTACGCCCAGGGCCTCACCGACCGCCCGGTGAAGGGCATGCTCACCGGCCCGGTCACCATGCTCGCCTGGTCCTTCGTCCGCGACGACCAGCCGCTCGCCGACACCGCCCGCCAGGTCGCCCTCGCGCTGCGCGAGGAGGTCACCGACCTGGAGGCCGCGGGCGCCGCCGTCGTCCAGGTGGACGAGCCGGCCCTGCGCGAGACCCTGCCGCTGCGGGCCGCCGGCCGCCCGGCCTACCTGGACTGGGCCACCGAGTCCTTCCGGCTCGCCACCTCCGGCGTCCGCGCCGACACCCAGATCCACACCCACATGTGCTACGCCGAGTTCGGCGCGATCATGACCGCGATCGACGACCTCGACGCGGACGTCATCTCCCTGGAGGCCACCCGCTCCCACATGGAGGTCGCCGGTGAACTCGCCGAGGCCGGCTACCCGCGCGAGGTCGGCCCGGGCGTCTGGGACATCCACTCGCCGCGCGTCCCGAGCACCGAGGAAGCGGTGGAGCTGCTGCGCGCCGGCCTCGCCGCGATCCCGGCCGAGCGGCTCTGGGTCAACCCCGACTGCGGCCTGAAGACCCGCGGCTGGCCGGAGACCCGGGCCTCACTGGACAGCCTGGTCGCCGCTGCCCGCCGCCTGCGGGCGGAACTGGACGGCTGACGGAAGCGGGGGCGCGGCCCTGCGCGGCCAGGCGGGGCCGCGCCCCCGGTCGGCGTACACCATCGCCGGGGTCGGGCCTGCGGTGGTGCCGGTCCGGTCAGCCGAGCATCCGCTCAGCCGAGCAGGAGTTCCGCCGCCGGGGTGTGGTTCCCGGTCGCGGAGGCACCGGCCATCGCCGAGGCGGCCGTCGCCGGGGCGGTGCCGGGCGGCACCACCAGCAGCAGGAAATGGTCCTGAAGGCCACGGGTGACGCTGATCGTCGCGTCGCTGCCGGGGAACCAGTTGATCCTGATCACCACGCCGTTCGCCGCGACGGACCGGGGCACGCCGTCCCAGGCCGAGGTGTCGAGGCCCACCCGGACGATGCGACCGTAGTGGGCACCGAGCGCGGTGATCAGGTCGGGCAGTTCGGCGAGGACCTGGTTCGAGCGGGGCCACCAGGCGCCGTCGAACACACCCTCCCGCGACATCGTCGGCTCCAGCTCCAGCCGCGGCAGCAGCGGAGCGCCGGGCACCGTCCACGGCCCGGCAGAGGAGGGGAGGGGAAGAGGGATCGGCATCATCTGAGGCCGCCCGTCCGGTCCACGAGGGACCCGTCATGACCCAGGGCGACGTCGACGCTGATGCCGGTGTGCGGAATGTCCTTGGTTGTCTCCCACGGTACTCCGCGGCGACGGTACTCCGCGGCGATCGGCCCCGGAGGTGGTCCCGGGAGTTCGCCCTCGGACCTCCTCGGACGCCTCCGGACGGCCCGCCACCGGAGTAGGGTCGTAGACATCCAGGGCATCCCGTATTCCGGTACCCGTTCCGGCTTCGTTCTGGGTGAAGGACGGCCCGGCGGCCCCGGTGGGCGGCCGGAGACGGGAACGGTGAGCACCGTGACCCCCAACTCCCCGCACTCCCCACAGCCGATGTGGCCCGGCCACGGCCTCACGGTCGCCGACGCGATGGACCCCTGCGACTACCAGATAGCCGACGACAACACCGTCGACCAGGCGAACGACATCCTCCGCGGCGCCGGCGTCGAGTACCTGCTCGTCCGCGACCACGACGGCCGGTGCGAGGGGCTGGTCACCCGCACCGGACTCCACTCATTCCTGACCCGCTCCTGGTACACCGAGCGGACCACGATCGGTGTCACCGCGCACCAGCGCGGCCCGTTCGCCTGGCCGACCATGGGCCTGGCGCTGGCCGCAGTCGCCATGCGGATCAAGCACCTGGCGGTCTGGCCCGTCGTCGACGAGGACGGCTACATCCTCGGCGTGCTCACCGAGGACCGCGCCACCGGCCTGCTCGCCGTCGCCCCGGCGGCCTGAGGCCGCCGTGACGGCAGCACCGCCGGTGCCCAGCTCAGAGTGCGAACATCACTCAGAGTGTGAACATCGCGGCGAACGGCGGGCGGATCCGTACCTGACGGGGGCCGAAGTCGACGACGACCGCGGCGTCGTCCCCGTCCTCCACCTCGATGACGCGGCCGAGGCCGTACTTGTCGTGGGTGACCCGGTCGCCCACGGCGAAGTGCTTGGGCGGCGCGGCGGGCCGGGATTTGAAGGGGCTGGTGGGCAAGGAGCGTCGGACTACCGGTGTTTTCCTCATCCCGGCCAGTATGCTCCGAAAACCGGCAGGACGGGTCGATCCGGAGGGCTGAATTCGCGGCCGGGTCGGGGAGGGCGCGCGCGGGCGGGCCGGCCGGGAAAATCGCGCGGAATTCCTGCGCGGCGGGCCAGGTCCTGCTACAGTCGAGTTAGTTGCAGTAGTGGTTCCCATGAAGTTCGTGTGCGCCTGCTGATTGTTGCAGGCGCATTTTCTTTTTCCGGGCCTTCCCCGGTGGGTTCTCATCGCGGCGACTCGAAAGTCCGCGAGGTGCGGACTTCGGACAGTCTCTCGAAGGAGATTTCTCATGGCCACCGGTACCGTGAAGTGGTTCAATTCGGAAAAGGGCTTCGGCTTCATCGAGCAGGAGGGTGGCGGCGCCGACGTGTTCGCCCACTACTCGAACATCAGCGCCAGCGGTTTCCGCGAGCTGGTCGAGGGCCAGAAGGTCGAGTTCGACGTCACGCAGGGCCAGAAGGGTCCGCAGGCCGAGAACATCCGCCCGCTGTAGGCTTCCTGCCCGGCTTCCGTCCGGCAGCGAGGGGCCCGTACCGTGCACGACGCGCGGTGCGGGCCCCTCGGCGTTTACCGGGGTGGCGGGGCGGGGGAGTGGGCGGGGCCGTAGAGTGCGGGCCCGTGACTCCCGCCACCGACCTCACCCGCGCCGAACTCGCCGTCCTGCTCGACGAGGTGCGCGCCTCCGTCGGCCGACTCGCCGCCACCGTCGGGAACCTGACCGACCGGCAGGCGGGCGAGCCGTCCGCGCTCCCGGGCTGGAGCCGGGCCCACGTCATCACCCACCTCGCGCGCGGCGCCGACGCGTACCGGTGGCTGCTCGCGCTGGCCCGTACGGGTGCCGAACCCGGTCCGCGGGCCGACGCCGCGGCGCTGGACCGCGCGCTGCGGGAGGGGGCCGAGCGCGGTGCGGCCGCGCTCGCGGAGGACCTGCGGGTCAGTCTGGACGGGCTGTTCGAGGAGGCCGCGGCCGTGCCCGCCGAACGGTGGGCCACGCTCGTGCCGGCCCTCGCCGGGTGGCGGCACCCCGCCTGGTTCACCCTCCACCGCGCCTGGCGCGAGGTCGAGACCCACCACGTCGACCTCGACCTCGACCTCGACCTCGGTCGGGGGACGGCCGGCTGGCCCGCCGGCTACGTGGCCTGGGCGCTCGACGCGACCGCCGCCACGCTGGCCGCGCGCGGCTTCCCCGTCGCCCGGCTGGAGGCCACCGACCTCGGACGTTCCTGGTCCCTCGGGGAGGCGGGCCCCGTCGTCCGCGGACCCGGGCACGTGCTGCTCGCCTGGCTCGCCGGCCGCGGCCCGGCGCCGCGGACCGGAACCGGGGAGCCGCTGCCGGCCCCGCCGGTGTGGCCGCTGCCGCCGGTCCCCGGCTGGGGGTGATCGGGCGCGGCCGGTCGGCCGTACGAGTCGGACACACGGTCTCGTCCAGCGGCGGTCCCTCCTCGTGCACCTCGATGTCGGGCGGGCGCCCCCGGGGGAAGACCGACTGGGGGAAGGCCGACGGGAAGCGATCACCCGCCGTCGGTCGTCCGTCACGCACAGGGGAGGTGGCGGGCGGCGGCGGGCCGGCGCAGAATCCCGTGGCATGACCTCACGAGGCAGGACCGGCCGCCCGACGCTGGTCGCCGTCAGCGGCCCGCCCGGGGCGGGCAAGACCACGCTGGCGCACGCCCTGGCCGGAGCGCTCGGCTGGTCGGCCGTCTGCCGGGACGAACTCAAGGAACGGATGGCCGCCGTCGGTGTCGGCCCCGGCGGGGACCTGGACCGGCGGACCCTGCGGGTGTTCTTCCGCACCATCGGCGAACACCTGGCGGCGGGGACCAGTCTGGTGGCGGAGGCCGCCTACCAGGACCGCCTCTGGCGTCCGGGCCTGGAGCCGCTCGCCGACCTGGCCGTCATCCGGGTCGTGCGCTGCGTGGTCGACCCGGAGCTCGCCCGCCGGCGCATCGCCCGCCGGGCCGCCGAGCTGCCCTCGCGGGCCGTGCACGCGGACGCCGAACTGCTGCGCCGGATCGCGGCGGGGGAGCGGCCGGTCGAGTCCTGGCTGCCGATCGCGCTCGACGTGCCCTGCCTGGCGGTGGACACCACGGAGGGCCTGCGGCCGCCCCTGGCACGGATCGTCGCGTTCGCGGCGGGCGAGTCGGGGGAGGCGTAGTCGGGCGGAGGCACCGGTCGGCGGCGGGGTTACCCTCGGCGGTATGGACGCCTCCGAAGCGGTGGGACCGGCCGAGGGCCTGGCGGGTCTCGCCCGGCTGCTGGACCGGCGCGGTGCGGTGGTGCTCAGCGGCGCCGGCCTGTCCACCGAGTCGGGCATCCCCGACTACCGCGGGGCCACCGGCCGCCACCGCAGCGGCACCCCGATGACCTACCAGGAGTTCACCGGCGGCGAGGCCGCCCGGCGCCGCTACTGGGCGCGCAGCCACACCGGCTGGCCCGCCTTCGCCCGGGCCCGGCCGAACGCCGGCCACCAGGCCGTCGAGCGGCTGCGGCGGTCGGGGCACGTCGCCGCGGTCATCACCCAGAACGTCGACGGTCTCCACCACGCGGCCGGCACCCGGGAGGCCGTGGAACTGCACGGCGGACTGGACCGGGTGGTCTGCCTCGACTGCCGGCGCACCAGCTCCCGCGCCGAACTCGACCGGCGCCTCGACGAGTTGAACCGGGGATTCCGCCGCCCCGCCGCCGAACTGCGCCCGGACGGCGACGCGCTGCTCGCGCCGGAGCAGGTGGCCGGGTTCCGGGTCGCGCCCTGCGCGGACTGCGGCGGCGTGCTCAAGCCGGACGTGGTCTTCTTCGGCGAGAACGTGCCCGCCGCCCGGGTCGAGCACTGCTACGACCTGGTCGACGCGGCACGGTCCCTGGTGGTCCTCGGCTCCTCGCTCACGGTCCTGTCGGGCCTGCGCTTCGTCCGCCGGGCCGCCCGGGCGCGACTGCCCGTCGCCATCGTCAACCAGGGCTCCACCCGCGGCGACGACCTCGCCGTGCTCCGCCTCGACCTGGCCCTGGGCCCGGCCATGACCGAGACCGCCCGCCTCCTGGGTGCCGCCTGAGCCGGGCGCCGGGCACCGCCTGAGCTGCCCGCTGTCGTCCGCCGTCAGCCCGCGGGCTGCCAGGGACGGCCCGGGACCCAGAGCGGGACGGGCCCGCCGAGCGGCATGACGCGCGCCGCGTCCTCCTCCAGCCACCCGCACACCCGCGCCGGATCGCTGTCGCTCAGCTCAACCAGCGCGGCCGCGGCGATCCGGGTGCAGCCCAGCACCAGTGCGAGGGTGTCCTGGCGGCGGTGCCGCTCCCGTACGTACGCCTCGACCCGCTCCTCGAAGCGCTCCTCGACCCGCTCGCGCCCGGACGGCTCGTCCACGGCGGACAGCGCCTGGACGCCGTGCCACACCAGGGTCAGCGCGCAGGGCTCGGCCGGGTGCGACACCTCGTCCCGGCGCGCCTGCTCACGGGCCTCCGCCGAGCGCTGCCCCAGCCACTCCAGGGCCGCCGACCCGTCCTCCGCGCAGGACCGCACGACCAGCTCGGCCGCCCGTCCGGCGACCGCCCGCAGTGCCGCCGTCGCGGGCACCCGCAGACCTGGCGCGGCCGGGTCGCCGAACGCCAGCCAGGCGTCCGCGAACGAGGCCGCCCGCAGGCCGCCCACCCAGGCCGGCACCCCGCCCGCCGTGCCCAGCCACTCCTGCGCGCCCAGTCGGACCAGTCCGACGGCGACCAGGTACGCCGCGTCCCCGTCGAGCTTCGACGGTCGTCCGTTGCGCCTCACACACACCACCCCCACCAGCGGTCATCACCCCGTGACGGCACATCCCATCACACCGGGACGGGAACGAACTAGACAGGGCCACGTCACAAAATGGAGCCGATGCGACGGCGCCCCCGCCGCCCCGCGGGCCGCGCCGCGGCGACCGGCCGGGGGATGTCGCGCGGTCGCGGCGGCCGGTCGCGGGTGATGCGCGGTCAAGAGTGTTCTGTCGGCGGGCAGAGGGCGGCCGGCCCCGCCCGGGCCGGCCGGCGGGGCCGTTCCGGGGTCACCGGTCCGTGGTGGGTTCACCGGCCCGGGCGCGCTCGGCGTCCAGGCGGGCGTGGGCGTCGGCCCAGGTGATCGGGAGCTGCTCGACTGGGGTCTGCCAGAAGGTGAAGGTGGACTCCTTCATGGTGGCGCGCAGGCCCCTCATGACCGAGCGGTGCGGTTCGGCAGCGGCGAAGGCGTTCAGGGCCTCGCGGCTCTCCCAGGCGGAGAGCGTGTAGAAGGTCCGCCGCAGCGGCCGGGCGATCAGCGAGCCGCCGAGGGCGCCGGGGGCGTTGCGCAGCTGCCGCCAGACGGCCAGCGACTTCAGGAAGAAGCGCGGGACGTCGGCGAGCGAGCGCACCTCGAAGCGGGAGGCCATGACGACCGCCGAGGTGCCGGGGGTGGCCGGGTTCGGGGTGATCCAGGGCAGCGTGGGCATGGCTGACACTCCTCGTCGGGGACGGCGCCACATTGGGTAGTGGCACTATCTATGTTAGACAGTGTTGGTATCCAAATGCCAGGGGAACCGAGGAAGAGAAAGACGGGTGCAGCCGTGCGCATCTCCGAACTGAGCCGCCGCAGCGGAGTCCCGACCGCGACGATCAAGTACTACCTGCGCGAAGGGCTCCTGCCGCCCGGCCGCGCCACCGCCGCCACCCAGGCCGAGTACGACGAGACCCACCTGCGCCGACTGCGCCTCGTCCGCGCCCTCATCGGCGTCCGCGGCCTCAGCGTCAGCGCCACCAAGGACGTCCTCGGCGCGGTCGCCGCCCACGCGGGCGAACGCCACCAGGTCCTCGGGCTCGTCCTCGGCGCCCGCCCCGTCGACGAGGACGGCGAACCGGCCCCCGCCCCCGGCAGCGCCGACGTCGACACCCTGATCGGCGAACTCGGCTGGCAGGTCTCCGACCACGCCCCCTCCCGGGCCGTCCTCGGCGAAACCCTCGAAACCCTCCGCTCCCTCGGCGAGGAGGTCTCCCACGAGGCCCTCCTCGGCTACGCCGCACTCGCCGAGCGCACCGCCGTCCTCGACCTCGACCAGCTCGACCCGCACGCCGACCCCGTCGACCAGGCCGAGAGCGCACTGCTCCGCACCGTCCTCCTCGAACCCGCCCTCCTCGCCCTCCGCCGCCTGGCCCAGGAACACGAATCCGCGCGTCGGAACACTTGACCGGGGTCGCTGGGGTGGTGGGTGGTGGGTGGCGGCTTGGGGGTGGGTGGGCGTGTACGTCCAGGAACACGAATCCGCCCGCCGTCACACCTGGCCGGGGCTGCCGGGCGGTGATGGGTGGCGGCCCGGGAGCCGAGGGCTGTGGTTGTCGGTGCGAGCTCGGGTCGCCGGGGCGGGTGGGTCCGGCGTGCCGGGGGGAGTGGGGGTGGGGTGGGGCCGTAGCGTCGGGCCATGTTCATCGGCCTGCTGTCCGCCCTCCTGGCCGCACTGCTCACCGGGTCGGCCACCGTGTTGCAGGCGGTCGGTGCCCGTCGTGCCGCCGCCGGGGGCGCGCGGGCCGGGGAGGCGGCCGCGCTGGCGGGGGCGTTGCGGCAGTGGCCGTTCCTGGTGGGCGTGGGGATGGACATGTGCGGGTTCGCCGCCGAACTCGTCGCGCTGGAGCGGCTGCCGCTGTACGAGGTGGAGGCGGCGCTGGCCTCCGCGCTCGCGGTGACGGCCGTCGGGGCGGCCCGCGTGCTGCGGGTACGGCTGCGGCGCAGTGAGTGGGCCGGGGTGGCGGCGGTGTGTGCGGGGCTGTTGCTGCTGGCGCTGACGGCCGGGCGGGACGGTCACGGTACGGGCGGCGACGCGCTGCGGCTGGGGGTGCTGCTGGTCGCGGTGGCGCTGCTCGGCGCGGGCTGGGCGGCGGTGCGGTACGGCGGTGTCCGCCGCGCGCCGCTGCTCGGGCTGGTGGCGGGCCTGCAGTTCGGGGTGGTGGGGGTGGCGGTGCGGGTGCTGCCCGAGCCGGGGCTGCCGCAGCTGCTGACCGAGCCCTCGGCGTACGCGGTGGCGGTGGCGGGTCTGGGCGGGTTCGCCGCGCTGACCTGGGCGATGCAGCACGGCTCGGTGACCGCGGCGACGGCCGCGATGGTGCTGGGGGAGACCTTGGGCCCGGCCGTGGTCGGGGTGCTCGTGCTGGGCGACCACACCCGGCACGACCTGACCCCGGTCGCGGTCCTCGGCTTCGTGGCGGCGGTGGCGGGTGCCCTGACCCTGGCCCGTTTCGGTGACGCCGAGCAGCCGGCGGCCGCGGCGACCGGGTCGGGCCGCGGCGGCCGGCGAGCGCGTGGTGCCCGTCAGTTGTCGTCGGCCGCCGTGTCGGTGTCGGCCTGGGTGGCCGCGCTGTCGGCGGCGTCGAGCTTGTGCTGCATGTCCTGGACCTGGCTGCTGTCGGCCGCTCCGGGGGCCGGGTGGCCGTCGGAGCCGCAGGCGGTGAGCAGGGCGGTCCCGGCGAGCGCGAGGACGGCGAGGGCCGCGAGGGCGGACGGGCGGCGGCGGGTCACTTGCCGGCGCCCTGGTCGTGGGCACCGCACCAGGTGGCGACGGACTTCAGGTCCTCCTGCCGGGTCTGCAGGGTGGTGACCAGGTTCTTGCGGGCGGTGAGGCGGTCGTTGAGGAGCTTCTCGATCTCGGTGTGGCCGGCGGTCTTGGCGTTGGCGGCCCGCTGCTGCAGGCGGGCGACCGAACCGCCCACGGTGGCGTCGCCGTTCAGCCGGGCGAGCGCCTTGGTGACGCGCTGCTCGGTCTTCGGCAGCCGCTTGCAGACGGCCTTCGCGCCGTCGCCCGTCGGCGCGGACCCGGCGGTCGGGGCGGCGCTCGGAGCGGCCTGCGCGGGGACGGCGGCGAGCAGCGAGCCGGCGAGGGCGAGCGCGCCGAGGGCGGCGGCCCTGCGGCCGGCGGACGTGCGGTTGACGGACATGGGCGTCCCTTTCTGCCGTGGACGGTCTCGGATCCCGGGCCGGCGGGCGCGGAGGCGCCCGGCGGGTTCCGGCCCGGTTGCCGGGAGCGTAGGACGGCTTCTTGTGGATTCCCTGTGGAACGGGGCGGCGGTCTCAGGGGGCAGTGGTCTCAAGGGGGGAAGTGGTCTCAGGGCAGCGGTCTCAGGGCTGCTCGCCCGTGATCCAGTCCCGTCGGGCCGGGAGCCGGAGGGTCGGCGCGTCGGCGTCCGGCAGCGGCAGGCGGACCTCCACCCGGCAGCCGGTGTCGGCCGGCGGTTCGGTGATCCGGACGGTGCCCCGGTGGAGCGCGGCCTGCTGGGCGACCAGGGTGAGCCCGAGCCCGGAGCCGGGGCTGTCGCGGCGGCGGTGGAAGCGGTGGAAGACCGCGTCGCGATCGGCGGGCGGGACACCGGGGCCGGCGTCGTCGACGGTCAGCAGTGCGACCGGGCCGGCCGGGGCCAGCCGGAGCGTCACCCGGGCCGGATCCGTGCGCAGCGGCCCGCCGCGTCCGTGCACGGCGGCGTTCACCAGCAGGTTGACGAGCATGATCCGCAGTCCGGTGTCCCAGCCGAAAACCCGTAGCTCCGGCGGGAGTTCGACGGTGATGTCGGCGTCGGGGTGGCGGCGCCGGGCTTCGGCGGCGGCCGTGTCGGCCAGGTCGGCGAGGTCCACCGGGCCGAAGGAGTCGACCTCCACGAGGTCGCCGCGGGCGAGCGTGCCGAGCGCGGTCAGCAGGTCCAGCAGTCGGGTGTGGTCGTCGCGCAACTCGGCGACGATCTCGGCCCGTTCGGCCGACGGGAGGTCCTGGTGGGCGGCCAGCACGTCCAGGTTGGTGCGCAGGCTCATCAGCGGGGTCCGCAACTCGTGCGAGGCGGCCGAGGAGAACGAGCGGGCGGTCTCCAGGGCCTGGGCGGTGCGCAGCGCCTGTTCGTCGTAGCGGGAGAGCAACAGGGCCAGGGCGGAGGCGAGTTCGTCCACCTCGGCGGTGCCGCTGCGCACCGCCGCGAAGGGCGCGCCGCCCGTACCGCCGCCTGCGCTGGGGTCGGCGCCGGGGGTGGGAGGGGCCGCCGGGTCGAGTTCCGCGGCCCGGCGGCTCAGCCGGCGCAGCGGCGCGGTGGCGCGCTCGGCGAGGGCGAAGCCGATCAGCGCGGAGACCGGTGCGGAGACGCCCGCCACCAGCAGGACCCGTCGGCGCACCGCCGCCGTCTGGTCGCCGGCCAGGCCGCCGGGCTCGCTGACCCACAGCGTGCCGCTGCCGCCGTTCGCCCCGGTGCCGGAGACCCGGGCGGTCAGCACCCGCCAGGCCGCGCCCCGGTCGTGCACGGTGGCGGGCCCGCCCGGTGCGGTGGGGAACGCCGAGTCGTCGGCGGGCTGCGGGCCGACCGAGAGCAGCACGGTGCCGTCCTCGGCGGTGACCCGTACGCCCGAGTCCAGGGCGGCGTCCACCACCTTGCGCTGCTGGTTCTGCTCGACCTTGGGCCGTCCCCGGGTGTCGGCGGCCACCAGCGCGCGCACGCCCGGCAGCACGGCGGCCGCCCGGTCTCGCAGCCGGGCGTCCTGCTGGTGCCGCAGGTCCCGGCCGACCAGCGGCAGCAGGAGCAGCCCGGCCAGCACCACCAGCACCGGCACGACGGCGGCGGCCCACAGGGCGATCCGGGTGGAGAGCTTCACGGCCGCTACCCGTTCCCGTGCCGGCTGCCGTGCCCGCTGCCGTGCCCGTTCCCGCTGCCGTCGGGCAGCCGCAGGACGAAGCCGACACCCCGGACGGTGTGGATCAGCCGGGGCCGGCCGTCGGCCTCCAGCTTGCGGCGCAGGTAGCTGACGAAGGTGTCCACGGCGTCGCTGCGCACCTCGAAGTCGTAGCCCCAGACCCGCTCCAGCAGCAGTTCGCGGGAGAGTACGAGGCCGGCGTTCCTGGCGAGGTGCGTGAGCAGCTCGAACTCCCGCCGGGTGAGGTGCAGTTCGTGGCCGTCCAGGTGGGCCCGCCGGGTGGCGGGGTCGATCGTCAGCGGCCCGGCCTGCACCCGGTCGGCGGGCTGCGGCGGGCGGCGGCGCAGCAGGGCGCGCAGCCGCAGCACCAGCTCCTCCAGGGCGAACGGCTTCACCAGGTAGTCGTCCGCCCCGGCCTGCAGGCCCGCCACCCGGTCGGCGGGCTCGTCCAGCGCGGAGAGCATCAGCACCGGGATGTCGTCGCCCCGGGCGCGCAGGGTCCGGCACACCTCGGCGCCGCTGAGGCCGGGCATCGAGACGTCGAGCACCAGGACGTCCGGTGCGGCCGGCACCAGCCGCTCCAGCGCGGCCTCGCCGTCCTCGGCCAGGGCGACGGTGAAGCCGCTGAGCCGCAGGCCGCGTTCCAGGGTGCGCCGGATCGCCGCGTCGTCGTCCACCACCAGGACCCGGCCGCCGCCGGGGCCGTCCGTGACCCCGGGCCCGTTCCCGTGCATCGGCTCCTCCTCCTGTCAGGGCGGCCGACTCTCTCACACCTCCGGGCCCGGGTGGGGGCGGGGGTGTGGGCGGGCCGGCCTCGGGTGCGGGCGGCGGGCGGGGGTCGTGAAGTCGGGCGCATGCCCGGCGGGGATCGGGGCACGCGGACAGCGTGGCCGGTGCCGGGTGCGGCGGGCCCCGGGAGGAGAGGAGGGAAGCGGGTCCGAGCCGATGCATGACGCATCGTCAGATCGACGGTGACGCAACCGACATGTGGACGGGGTCGCCCGCCCTCCCCCCGAGACGACAGAATCGCGGCGCACGGCCGTACCGCCGGAAGCGAAAGACGCGCACGACGCACTCCCGAGAAAGGGGACCCGCTCGATGGAACGCCTGACCGCCCGGATCGGCATGCGGCTGATGACCGGCGACGAGCACAGCCGGGACCTGGACGTCGACTGGTCGTACCGGCCCGACGACCCCTACGCGATAGACCTGGACTTCAGCGCCTTCCAGGCGGACACGGTGTGGACGATCTCGCGCGACCTGCTGACGACCGGCATCCACACGCCGGTCGGCGACGGTGACGTGCACGTCGCGCCGTTCGACGACTCCCGGCTGCTGATCGCGCTCGCCGGTGGCGAGGGCGTCGCGCTGCTGGCGACCTCCGCGGCGGAGGTGGACCGGTTCGTCGCGGCCACGGCGGAACTCGTTCCGGCGGGGTCGGAGCACACTCGGATCGACTGGGGCGGCGGCCTGGACGACCTGCTGGCGTCCTGAACGGTCCCGCCGCCGTGCGGGGGCGTGCGTCAGCCCGCGCCGCCGCGCAGGTGCGCCAGCACGGCGAGGACCCGGCGGTTGCCCTCCGCCGGGTCGAGGTCCAGCTTCATGAAGATGTTGCTGGAGTGCTTGACCACCGACGCCTCGGTGACGCTCAACCGGGCCGCGATCGACTGGTTGTTGTAGCCCTCGGCCATCAGCCCGAGCACCTCGCGCTCGCGCGGGGTGAGCCGGTTCAGCGGGCGCGCCGCCGTCTGCTGGGCCAGCAGCACCCGCACCACCTCGGGGTCGATGACGGTCTGCCCGTCGGCGACCCGGCGCAGTGTGTCCAGGAACTCGGAGACCTCGCCGACCCGGTCCTTCAGCACGTAGCCGAGGCCGCCCTCGTCCCGCCCGTCGCCGCCGAGCAGCTGGGTGGCGTACGCCGTGGCCACGTACTGGGAGAGCACCAGGACGGGCAGGCGCTCGTGCCGGGCCCGCAGTTCGAGCGCCGCCCTGAGCCCCTCGTCGCGGAAGCCGGGCGGCATCCGGACGTCGGTGACGACGATGTCGGGCCGGTGCTCGTCGACGGCTTCGGACAGGGCCCGCGCGTCCCCGACCGCGGCGACCACCCGGTGGCCGCTGCGGTCGAGGATCTCGGTCAGACCCGCCCTGAGCAGGACGGCGTCCTCGGCCAGGACTACGCGGAGCACGGGACCTCCACCCGGAGCTGCGTCGGACCGCCGACGGGGCTGGACACCAGCAGCCGCCCCCGCAGGATCGCCAGGCGGTCCGCGAGACCGGACAGTCCGGTGCCGGCGGCGGGATCGGCCCCGCCCCGACCGTCGTCGGTGATCAGCAGGGTGAGCCGATCGTCCACCAACGTACCGGTGATCCCGATCCGGGACGCACCGCTGTGCTTGGCCGCGTTGGCCAGCGCCTCCGTCACCGTGAAGTACGCCGTCGCCTCCACCAGCGGCGGCAGCCGGCGCGGCAGGTCGATCGCGGCCTCCACCGGGATCGGCGAGCGCTGCGCCACCTCCGCCACCGCGGCGGCCAGCCCGTGGTCGGTCAGCACCTGGGGGTGGATGCCGCGCACCAGGTCGCGCAGCTGGTCCAGGGCCCGGCGGGCCTCGCCGCGGCCACGGGCGACCAGTGCGGCGGCCTCCGGGGTGGCCTCCCTCATCTCCAGCTCTGCGAGCCCCAGGGTCATGGTGAGTGCCACCAGTTGCTGCTGGGCGCCGTCGTGCAGGTCCCGTTCGATCCGGCGCCGCTCGGCCTCGAAGGCGTCGGCGAGCCGGGCCCGGGAGCGGGTCAGCTCGATCACCCGGCGGTTCTCCGGGTCCTTGCGCGGGGCCAGCAGGATCCAGGCCGTCCACACCTGGCCGACCGTCAGCCAGGCCGCCGCGTACGCCGAGAGCGCCACCCCGGCCAGGCCGGCCAGGCTGAACGGCACCGCGCTCAGCGGATCGGGGACGGCCTGCCCCGGGACGATCATCACGGTCTCCGGGGCCAGCGCCCACACCACCACCGGGGTCGCCGCCAGGACGCAGGAGAACGCCAGCAGCGCGACCACGCCCAGCCCGGCCCCGGTGAAGACCACCGCCAGCAGCGCCGCGTACCCCAGCTCCCGCCAGGTGGCCCGCTCGGTGAACCGGTGCCGCAGCCGGCGCCGCAGCCCCTCCTCGGGCGCAGGGGTGTGCGGGTCGGCGGGGCGCAGCGGCTGCACCAGCCGCAGCCGGCGCCGCTCCACCCGGGCCACCGGGATGCCCAGCAGCGGGAGGCAGGCCAGCACCAGCAGCCCCACCCCCACCACCGACAGCAGGATCCCGACCGAGACCAGCACGACCAGGGCCAGCAGCAGCCCCAGGCCGAACAGCGCACCGCCCAGCAGGTTCAGCCAGCAGCGCAGCGGCCAGGCCGAGAACAGGAAGTCCGCCGGCCGCCGGCCGAGCGCCCGCCGTACGGCGATGTCCGGCACCGCCACGCCGTCGGTCCCGTCGGCCCCGTCCGGCTCGGCCGCCAGCCCGGCCGTCGGGTCGGCCCCATCCGTGAGGGACATCTCCTGCCTTTCCGTCCGATGATCATCAAGAACCCTAGCCCGGAAGACCGACCGCCGTCGGTAGGGAAAACCCACCCCCGCACTCTCCGCCCAGGTCCACTGCGCCCCCGCACCCCGGCTGGTGCACTGGCGTCATGTCACTTCTCACCGGCACGGCGGTGCCGGCCGCGCGGCTGCTCTCCGTCTCCAAGACGTACCCCGGCTCTCCGGGCCCGGTGCTGCACGACGTGTCCGTGGAGTTCCCGGCCGGCAGCATGACCGCGGTCATGGGGCCCTCCGGCTCCGGCAAGACGACGCTGCTGCACTGTGCCGCGGGCCTCGACCGGCCCAGCTCCGGGCGGGTGCTGATCGGCGACACCGACCTGGCCGACTGCGACCAGCAGGCGCTGACCGACCTGCGCCGCGACCGGGTCGGCTTCGTCTTCCAGCAGTTCAACCTGCTGCCGATGCTCACCGCCCACGAGAACGTCGCCCTGCCGCTGCGCCTGGCCGGCCGGCGCCCCGACCGCGAGACCGTGCTCGGCGCCCTCGCCCGGGTCGGCCTGCGGGACCTCGCCGACCGCCGGCCCGCCCAGCTCTCCGGCGGCCAGCAGCAGCGGGTCGCCATCGCCCGGACCATGGCGACCCGCCCGGAGCTGGTCTTCGCCGACGAACCCACCGGCGCGCTCGACCGCAAGAGCGGCCGTCAGGTCGTCGCCCTGCTGCGCGACCTGGTCGACCGGGACGGCGGCGCGGTCGTCATGGTCACCCACGACCCGGTCGCCGCGGCGGCCGCCGACCAGGCGTACTACCTGGTCGACGGGCGGATCGTGGACGCGCTGCGCCACCCCACGGTCGAGCGGATCACCGCCTGGCTCAACCGCTGGGAGGACTGAGCACCGATGTGGCAGCTCTCCGTACGCTCGGTCCGCCACCACGCCCCGCTGTTCCTGGGCACCTTCGTCTCGCTGGTCCTCGGCGTCGCGCTGATCGCGATCTCCTCGGCCGCCCTCGGGGCCACCTTCCGGGTAGCCCAGCCCACCGGGGACCGCCCCTCGGTGACCCTGCCGGACGGCGAGGGCACCAGCCACACCGTCACCGGCGGGGCGATCGACCTCGGCGGCGTCCAGAGCGTGCTGGTGATGACCGGGGTGATCTGCCTCTTCGTCACCGTCTTCGTGATCTCCGGCACCTGCGCCCTCAGCATCGCGCTGCGCCGCCGCGAACTCGGCCTGCTCCGGCTGGTCGGGGCCGGCTCCCGCCAGGTGCGCCGGACGGTGACCGGCGAGTGCCTCGCGGTCGCCGTGCCCGCCGCCGCCGTCGGCTCCCTGCTCGCCGTCCCCGGCACCCCGCTCGCCCTGGCCGCCCTCAACCGCACCGGCCTGTCCCCGGTCGACCTGAAGGACGCCCCGCTCGCCGTCCCGCTGCTGATCGCCGTCCCGGCCGGCCTGCTGATGGCCGTCCTCGGCGCGTCCGCGGCCTCCCGGCGGGCCGCCCGGGTGCACGCCACCGAGGCGCTGCGGGAGGCCGAACTCGACTCCCGCGCGATGACCGGCGGCCGCTGGACGGCGGGCCTGCCGCTGCTCGCGGTCGGCGGCCTGATGGTCTGGTTCGCCCGCGGCGCGAACGTGGAGGGCGCCACCCCGCTGGCCCTGTTCGGCACGCTCTTCCTCACCTGCGCCGCCGCCCTGCTGGGCCCGCTCTACCTGGGGCCGCTGGTCCGCCTGCTCGGCGTGCCGCTGCGCCGCTCCGGCTCGGTGCCCGCACGGCTGGCCGTCGCCTCGCTCGCCACCGCCCGGCTGCGCACCGCCTCCCTGGTCGGCCCGGTGCTCGCCGTCGTCGCCGTGGTCGGCGTGTTCACCTCCGTGCTCGGCACCACCGGCGCCACCGTCAAGGCCGACGACCGCAGCCGTACGGTCGGCGAGCTGATCGTCGAGGCGCCCGGCGGCGGCGCGCTCGACCCCGCAGTCCTGGAGAGCCTGCGCCGCGACCCGCGGGTCGCCGCCGTCTCCGCGCCCGCCGAGACGGACATCGCGGTCGCCGACCGCACCTCGGTGCGCCAGGACCGGGGCGCCGCCGTCGACCTGCCCGCGCTCGCCCGCACCCACCGCCTGGACGTGGCCGAGGGCACCGTACGCGACCTCGCCCCCGGCGAGCTGGCCGTCTCCCGCGAGTACGCCGGCTGGTACGGCTACCACGTCGGCACCGAGCTCACCTACGGCCTGTACGGGCGGAAGCCGGCCACCGGCACCGTCGTCGCCGTCGTCGACGGCGGCTCCACCCTCGCCCAGGTGCTGCTGCCGAGCGGCACCCCCGGCCTGCCCGGCCCCGAACGGGCCACCGTGCTCCTCGCCGACGACGCGGCCGGCGACGTGACCGGCGACGCGGCCCGCCTGGTAGCACAGGACCTGGCCCACCGGCTGGGCACCGACCGGGCGAGCGTCAGCACCACCGCCCACTGGTACGACGCGACCGACGACGAGCAGGGCCGCCTCAACGACCTGGTCCTGCTGGTGCTGGCCGGCCCCGCCTCCGGCTACGCCCTGATCTCGGTGGCGAGCACCCTGGTGATGTCCTACAGCCGGCGCGGCCGCGAGATCGCCGGGATGCGGCTGATCGGCGTGGCCGCCCGCCAGGTGCGCCGCACCGCGCTGTGGGAGACGGCGATCACCACCGGGCTCGCCGCGGGCGTCGCCGCCGTCCTGGTCGCCCTGGGCCTCGGCGCCTACCGGGCGGCGCTGTCCGCCGAGTACCACGAAGTCACCGTCGACGTGCCGTGGTTCACCCTGGCCGCGCTCGTCCTGGCCTGCCTCGCGGTGGGCGGCGCGGTGGCGCTCGCGGCCACCGGCAGGCTGCTGCGCCGGGGCGAGATCTCGGCGATCACCGCGCGCGAGTAGGCGGGGGAGGAGCCGGCCGCGAACCGGCGTCGCGGCGGACGCGCTGCCGCTGCGCCCGGGCACCGCGTCGGCTGGAGCACCGATGACGACAACCCGCCTGACATCGACCGGAGTTGTGTGGACCGCCACCGCCACCGCCACCGCCACCGCCACCGCTACGGCCTCAGGAGGGCGCGCGCCGGGATCGGCCCGGACACCCGCAACCACCTGTTCACCGCATGACGCCCCGGCACCCGCCGGGAGCCCGAGAAAGGCAGCCGCCTTGAGCACCACACTCATCGTCACCAACGACTTCCCGCCCCGGCAGGGCGGCATAGAGACCTTCGTGCACGCGATGGCCACCCGGGTGCCCGGCGACGACGTGGTCGTCTACACCTCCTCCGAGCCCGGCGACACCGCCTTCGACGCCCGGCTGCCGTTCCGGGTGGTCCGCGACCCCGCCCGCACCCTGCTGCCGAGCCGCCGGGTCACCGAGCGGGCCGCGCGGCTGGTCCGCGAACACGGTTGCGACCGCGTCTGGTTCGGCGCGGCGGCCCCGCTCGCCGCGATGGCGCCCGCGCTGCGCCGGGCCGGCGCCGAACGCATCGTCGCCACCACCCACGGCCACGAGATCTGGTGGGCCCGGGTGCCCGGCGCGCGCCGGCTGCTGCGGCGGGTCGGCGACGGCGTCGACGTGGTCACCTACCTCGGCGAGTACACCCGGGCCAGGATCGCCCCGGCGCTGGGCCCGCACGCCCGGCTCAGCCGGCTGGTGCCCGGCGTCGACCCGGCGGCCTTCCGGCCCGGACCGGTCGCGGACGGCGGCCGGGCCGTCCGCGACCGGTACCGGCTGCACGGCCGCAAGGTGGTGCTGACCGTGGCCCGGCTGGTGCCCCGCAAGGGCCAGGACACGCTGATCCGGGCCCTGCCGCTGATCCTCGGCGCCGTGCCCGAGGCCGCTCTGCTGATCGTCGGCCAGGGCCCGGACGAGCGGCGGCTGCGCAGGCTCGCTGCCCGGCTGCCGCAGGACTCGGTGGTCTTCGCCGGCGGCCGCGGCCACGAGGAGACGCCCGCCTACTACGCGGCGGCCGACGTCTTCGCGATGCCCTGCCGCACCCGCCGGGCCGGGCTGGAGGCGGAGGGGCTGGGCATCGTCTACCTGGAGGCCGCGGCCAGCGGTCTGCCGGTCGTGGCGGGGAACTCCGGCGGCGCCCCCGACGCGGTGCTGGACGGCCGCACCGGCGCCGTCGTGGACGGCCGGGACGTGCGTGCCGTCGCCGAGGCCGTCATCCGGATGCTGACCACCCCGGAGGGCGCCGCGATGGGCCGCGAGGGCCGCCGCTGGGCCGCCGCCGAGTGGACCTGGGACGGCTCCGCCGACCGGCTGACCCGCCTGCTGACCCCCGGCCCGCACCACGCCGAAATCCGCTGAAATTCCCTGGATGGCAAAGATGTTGATGATCCGTCAGTCGGCCGCAACACCGCGGGACTTGCCTTGTCGACCCCCAGGTCGCCACGCCGACGGCGGCCGGAGGATAGCCTGCCCGCTATGAGCCAGAACGTGACCGCTGCCGCGCCCCCCGGAGACCTCGTCATCCTCGATGCCGCGGCGCTGGCCGGGCGGGCCGGCGGGGTCGGGGAGTTCGCGGCCGCGGCGCACCGGATCCTGGCGGAGCTGGTGTCGGCGGGCGCCGCGCTGGGGTGGCTGGAGCCGCCGTCGGCGGAGGAGGTCGCGGCGCTGGTCGAGCAGGTGCTGGCGCGGTCGCGGGCCGGGGACGGCGCCCTGCGGGTGGCGTACCTGGACGGGCGGCCGGCCGGGTTCGGCTACTGGCTGCGCCACCGGCGCCCGACCCACCGCCCGCACGCGGACCTGGAGAAGCTCGCCGTTTCCGCCGCCGCCCAGGGTCGCGGCATCGGACGGAAGCTCACCACGGCGCTGATCGCGGACGCGAGGGCCGCGGGCATCGAGGTGCTCACCCTGGACGCCCGCGGCGACAACGCCGACGCGCTGCACCTCTACTTCTCCCTCGGCTTCACCGAGTACGGGCGGCTGCCGGACTACGTCGCCGTCGGGGAGCGCCGCTACGACAAGGTGTTCGCCATGCTGGACCTGCGTCGAGCCTGACCCGGGCCCGTGCATGGCCCCCTGGCGCGTCACGCGGCGGTGTCCTCTGGCGTTCCGGCCCGGCGGCAGTAACATGAGTCTTCCTCATGTTCCTGTCGGGAGGCTGCTGCCATGCCGGACCGCTACGACCTGCCGGCGGGATTCCGCTGGGGTGCCGCCACCGCCGCCTACCAGATCGAGGGGGCCGTGGCCGAGGACGGGCGCGGCCCGTCCGTCTGGGACACCTTCACCGCGCGCCCCGGGGTCATCCGCGACGGCCACACCGGGGAGGTCGCCTGCGACCACTACCACCGGTACCCCGAGGACATCGCCCTGATGAAGGGCCTCGGACTGGACGGCTACCGCTTCTCCATCGCCTGGTCCCGGATCCAGCCCGCGGGCAGCGGACCCGTGAACCCCGCCGGACTCGCCTTCTACGACCGCCTGGTCGACGCGTTGTCGGAGGCGGGCATCACCCCGCTCCCCACCCTCTTCCACTGGGACCTCCCGCAGGCCCTGGAGGACGACGGCGGCTGGCTCAACCGCGACACCGCCTACCGCTTCGCCGAGTACGCCGCGATCGTCGCCGACCGCCTGGGCGACCGCATCCCCACCTGGATCACCCTCAACGAGCCCTTCGTCCATACCGTGTTCGGCTACGCGATGGGCGTCCACGCCCCCGGCCGCACCCTGATGTTCGAGGCGCTCCCGGCCGCCCACCACCAGCTCCTCGCCCACGGCCTGGCCGCGTCGGTCCTCCACGACCGCGGCCTGGAGGTGATGCTCTCCAACAACCTCACCCCCGTCGAGCCGGCCTCCTCCGACCCCGCCGACCTGGCCGCCGCCGCGGCCTACGACACCCTCCACAACCGGCTGTTCACCGACCCCGTCCTGCTCGGCCGCTACCCCGACCTCTCCGCCCTCGGCGTCCCCGACGACATCTACGGCGCCGTCCGCCCCGGCGACCCCGCCCTCATCCACACCCCCGGCCTCGACGGCCTCGGCGTCAACTACTACAACCCCACCCGCGTCGCCGCCCCCACCGACCCCGCCCTCCCCTTCGACCTCGTCGACATCCCCGACGTCCCCCACACCGCCTTCGGCTGGCCCGTCGTCCCGGATGCCCTCCGCCGACTCCTCCTCGGCCTGCGGGACACCTACGGCACCGCCCTCCCACCCGTCACCATCACCGAGAACGGCTGCTCCGTCGCCGAGTCCACCACCCCCGACCAGCCCCGCATCGACTACCTCGCCACCCACCTCGACGCCCTCGCCCAGGCCGTCGCCGCAGGCGTCGACGTCCGCGGCTACTACACCTGGTCCCTGCTCGACAACTTCGAATGGGCCGAGGGGCTCTTCACCCAGCGCTTCGGCCTCGTCCACGTCGACTTCAAGACCCAGCAGCGCACCCCGAGGGCCTCCTACGCCTGGTACCGCGACCTGATCGCCGCCCACCGGGCGCGGCACGAGGGGTAGTCGGTCATCCGCGTCGGAGCCGGTCCGTGTCAGGTTCGGTCCTCATCTGCCGGAGTGGCCGCCCGCTCCGCCGAGCTCGTCGGGGCCCAGGTGCTCGCCCGGTGTCCCCAGTTCCTCGACGGCGTGCGCACCGACCACCGCGCCGGTGGATCTCTTTCCGCGTCGGAGCCGGCCTTCCAGCCGGCCGGCGAAGGTCGTGAGCGTGAGGTTCAGGACGACGAAGACCACCGCGACGACGGTGAAGCTGGCGATGGTGTTCGCGCCGTAGTTCGCGCTCAGCGGGCGGACCGACGCCAGTAGTTCGGAGAAGCCGAGCAGTGCGCCGCCCAGCGCGGTGTCCTTGACGATGACGACCAGCTGACTGACGATCGCCGGCAGCATCGCCGTGACCGCCTGCGGCAGCAGCACGTAGCGCATGACCTGGTTCCTGCGCATGCCGAGCGCCATGGCCGCGTCGCCCTGGCCCTGGGGGAGGGCCAGGATTCCGGCCCGGACGATCTCCGCGAGCACCGAGGCGTTGTAGAGGACGAGACCGGTGACCACGGCGTACAGCGGTCGGCTGTCCGAGCTGACGTCGGTGTACTGGGCATACGCCGCGTTCGCGAAGAGCATCAGGATCAGCACCGGGATGGCGCGGAAGAACTCGACGACGGTGCCGGCCGTACCCCGTACCCACCGGTGGGCGGAGAGCCGGGCGATGCCGAACAGCGCTCCGAGCGGCAGGGCGAGGACCATGGCGAGCGAGGCGGCGATGAGGGTGTTCTCGAGCCCCGGCAGAAGGTAGGTCTCCCAGGCGCGGGAGTCCGTGAAGAAGGGCCTCCACTTGGCCCATTCGAGCTGGTTCTTGTCGGCGAGGCTCTGGACCACCCACCAGGCCGGAACGGCCAGGGCGACCAGGAACACCAGCGTCGACACCGCGTTGCGCCGTCTGGCACGCGGCCCCGGCGCGTCGTACAGGACGGTCGGTGGACTCATCGCCGGACCGACACCTTCTTGCTCAACCAGCCCAGGACCAGTCCGGTCGGGAGGGTGAGGCAGCTGAACCCGAAGGCGAAGACGGCGGAGATGAGAAGGAGTTGGGCTTCGTTCTCGATCATCTCCCGCATCAGCGCCGCGGCCTCGGCGACGCCGATGGCGGCGGCCACCGTGGTGTTCTTGGTCAGGGCGATCAGGACGTTCGCCAGTGGGCCCACCACGGAACGGAAGGCCTGCGGAAGGACGATGAGCCTCAGCGTCTGGGGAAAGGTCAGGCCGAGGGCGCGCGCCGCCTCGGTCTGACCGATCGGCACCGTGTTGATGCCCGAGCGCAGGGCCTCGCAGACGAACGCCGAGGTGTAGGTGATCAGACCGAGCACGGCGAGCCGGAAGTCGATCGTCTTGAAGCTCCCGGCGCCGAGCGTGACGCCGAGCGTCTGGAACAGGCCGAGCGAGGTGAAGACGATGATCACGGTGAGGGGGATGTTCCGGATCGTGTTGACGTAGGCGGTGCCGAAGCCACGCATCAGCGGCACCGGGCTCACCCGCATGGCCGCGAGCACGGTGCCCCAGACCAGGGCCCCGACGGCGGAGTAGAAGGTGAGCTGCACCGTCACCCAGAAGGCCCCCAGCAGGTCGTAACGGTTGAGAAAGTCGAACACGTTCTGTGACTCCCGGCCTTCTGGATGCGGGAAGGGCGCGGCGCGCCGCTTCGAGGGCGGCGCGCCGTGGGTACCGGCTTCAGCTGACGATCACGCCGATCTTCGGCGCGGGCTCGTTGTGGTAGCCGGCCGGACCGAAGTTCTTCTTGACGAACGCGTCCCAGGAGCCGTCCTGGACCATCTTCTCCAGGGCGGTGTTGATCTTCGCCTTGAGATCGCTGCCCTTCATGACGCCGATGCCGTAGTTCTCGTTGCTCAACTTGAAGCCGCCGAGCTTGAACTTGCCCTTGAACTCGGCCTGCGCGGCGTAGCCGGCGAGGATCGAGTCATCGGTGGTGAGGGCGTCGATGACCTTGTTCTCCAGACCGGTCAGGCACTCCGAGTAGCCGCCGTACTCCTGCAGCTGGGCGTTCGGCGCGATCCTCGTCTTCACGTTCTGCGCCGAGGTGGAGCCGGTGACCGAACAGAGCTTCTTGTTGTTCAAATCCTCCGGCTTCTTGATGGAGTCGTCGTCAGCCCGGATCAGTACGTCCTGGTGCGCCAGCAGGTAAGGGCCGGCGAAGTCGACCTTCTCCGAGCGCGCCGGGGTGATCGAGTACGAGGCCGCGACGAAGTCGACGTCGCCGCGCTGGAGCAGCGCCTCGCGGTCGGCGCTCTTGGCCTCCTTCCACACGATGTCGCCGGGTTGGTGGCCGAGCTGCTTGGCGACATAGGTGGCCACGTCGACGTCGAAGCCCGTGTACGTGCCGTCCGGGGTCTTCAGGCCGATGCCCGGTTGGTCGAACTTGATACCGACGGTGATCTTCTTGCCGCTCGTGCCACCGCTGGTGCTACCGCTCGTGCTACCGCTCGTGCCTCCGCCTCCGCCGCCGCTGGAGCCGCAGCCGGCGGCCGTCACGGACAGCACGAGCGCTGCGGCGGCCGCGACGGTCACCTTGCGAAGCTTCATGGTGCTCATCCCTCGTGGTCGGGCGGGTACCCCTCCACGATCCGTCCATCCGCGACGAACACCATGCGATCCGCAGCCGAACGGGCGAATCCCATCCGATGACGGGCGCCGAACGTCGTCGCCGATCGCACCGGCAGCGTGCCGGACGTCGAACCCTCAGGCCTTCCCGTACTCGTCGTGGCGGCGCAGCCAGTGGGTCTCCTCGCCGTCCTCGTGCCGGCCCATCGGCGTTCGGTGGACGGTGCCGTTCGCGAGAGCGTAGGCGCTCAGCCCGGGCCCCTCCGTGACGTAGCCGCGTACGTCCGTGCCGCCAACGCGGTGGGCCGGGGGCCCGGTGTCCCGGGCCCCCGGCGCCGGGGGTGTCACGCCGTGGTCCGCCGCCGGTCGATGACCGTCCGCAGCTTGCCGCTGGTGGGTGTCCGTTCGAAGGCGGTGGTGGCGGCCGTCTCGACCGTGCAGGTGAGCAGCCCTTCGGCCGTGGCGGAGCCCAGTTCGGGGATGGCGGCCAGGAAGGC
Organism: Kitasatospora xanthocidica; assembly: GCF_014656195.1. Classification (GTDB taxonomy): domain Bacteria; phylum Actinomycetota; class Actinomycetes; order Streptomycetales; family Streptomycetaceae; genus Kitasatospora; species Kitasatospora xanthocidica. The sequence goes on from NZ_BNBY01000009.1 coordinate 253,228, forward strand.
GGCGTGGGCGGCCGTCGGGTCCGGGGCGTACCGTTCGTCGAGCCGGACGGCGATCCGCTCCCGGCCGTCACCGCTGTCCAGGACCAGCTGCAGCTCGCCGCGGTAGCCGAGCCGCTCCTCCGCCACCGCGATGAAGCGCCGGACGTTGAGGAAGTACGTGCCGATCCGGACGACGTCCCCGTACCGGCCGAGGAGTTCGATCCGCGGGGTGTGGCTGCCGCAGGGGCAGACGCCGTCGACCGCGCGGCCGAGGTCGCCGATCTGGTAGCGCTCCAGGCGCTGCCCGGCCCGGGTGCGGCTGGTGAAGACCAGGCGGCCCGGCTCCCCGGCGGCGACCGGGCGGTCGGCCTCCGGGTCCAGGATCTCCAGGGTGTGCAGGCCGGTCAGGACGTGGTGGACCGAGCCCTCGGTGTGGGTGCACTGGTAGCCGAGCGGGCCCAGGTCGGTGCTGCCGTACGCCGCCGAGCGGATCAGCTGGACGCCGAACTCCTCGGTGAGCACCCGGCGTTGTTCCGCCGTGAAGTGCTCGCCGCCGTAGAACACCTTGCGGATCCCGCCGTACGCGCGGAGCACGGCGCTCTCGGCGTGGAACAGCTGCCAGAGGTAGGAGGGCATGCCGAACACGGTGTCCGCGCCGTGCGTGACCAGCGCCTCGGCGGTGGCGGCGTGGTCGGGGCCGGCGGCGAGGGGGAGCTGGGTGGCGTTGAGGCGCTCCAGGATCGAGAAGAAGCTGATGAAGCTCCCGTACATGCCGCCGCAGTAGAAGAGGTTGGCGGCGCGGTCCCGGGCCGGGTCGAAGCCGGCGGCGAGCAGGCCGTCGGCGGCGGCCCGCATCTGGGTGTCGTAGTCGGCGTTGGTGAACACCGACAGGGCCGGGGCCCCGGTGGAGCCGCCGCTGCGGAAGTACAGGTGGGCGTGGTCCGGGGCGAGGGTGCGCAACCGCTCCTGCACGCCGGCCTTGTCCAGCAGCGGGCCGCCGGGCGCGGCCGGGATGGCGGCGGGGGCCGCCAGGTCGTCCAGGCAGGCGGTGGTGGCGAAGGCCTCGTCCGCCCGGACGCTGACCCGGCGGCTGTAGCGCTGGAGCGCGTAGACGCCGTCGTGGGGCTCGCCGTGGTAGCCGTCGAGCATGCCGCCGACCGGGGTGACCCGCAGCACGCCGGCGGCGAGGACCGCCCGCGACAGCCGGGCGACGTCGGCGCGGCCGCCGCCGATCGCGGCGGTCTGCAGGTAGCGGCGCATCGGGCGCAGTACGGCCAGGACGGAGGCCCGGGGCAGCGGCTTGACCCAGACGCTGCGGTTGAGCGGCGAGGCCGCCAGGGCGGGGCGGGTGTCGGCGAGGACGCGCCAGGACCCGTCCTCGGCGGCGATCACCCGGGTGAGGCCGAGGTGTTCCTCCAGCCGGGCGATGAGCTCGGTGGTGGTGATCTCGGCGTGCTCGGCCGGTTCGAGCTCGGGCCGGGGCACCTCGGCGGAGGCGTCGGCGAGGTGGGCCGCGAAGCGCTCGGCGAAGGAGAAGACCTCGTCGTCGTCCTCGGTGTCCAGGTAGACCACCTGGGGGCTGGAGCAGGCCTGCTGCTCGAAGCGGCAGACGTCGGCGGCGAGCGCGTCCAGCGTCGCCCCGTCCGACCAGGCGTCGCGGGTCAGGTACGCGAAGGAGATCCGGTGTCCCCACTCGACGAGCCGGCAGCCGGCCGGGACCAGCCCGGCGACCGAGCGGACGGCCTCCTCGCCGCCCCAGACCGCCACCGTGTCGGCGGGCTCGCACAGCAGCCGGAGCCACTCGGTGCGGGCGGAGGAGAAGCGCAGCACGACGATCCGGCGGGCCAGGGCACCGGTCGGGTCGGCGGCGGCCAGCTCGGCGAGCAGGTGCTGGGCGAGCGGGGTGTCGCCGCTGCTGGTCTTCAGGACGTTGAGGTTCCCGGTGAGCAGGCCCTCGACGACGGTCAGCGGCGCGACGGCGGCGGCGTTGCCGGGGGCGATGTGGACCAGCAGCCCGACCGGCGCCCAGGCCTCGAAGGTGGTCTCGCGGGCGTCGGGCCGGGTGAGACGTTCGGGGCGCAGCCCGCCGAGTTCGCGCCGGAGCTTGCGTTCCAGGGCCGGGCGGGCGATCGCGTCGGCGATCTCGGCGAGGGTCGCCGACGCCTCCGCCGGGGCGGTGCCGCCGTCGGTCAGCACGGCGAGCAGCCGGGTGCGGACGGGGCCGGCCGGTGTGCCGAGGGCGTCGGCGAGGCGGTGGCAGGCGTCCAGCACCAGCTCGGTGGAGAGGGGTTCGGCGAGGACGCGGGCGGCGAGCTCCGGGAGTTCGGCGAGCCGGCGGGCGGCCTCCTCGTCGTCGATGAACGAGCCCTGCCAGAAGTGCGGTCCGGCCGTGGCGGGTTCGGCCGTGGCGAGTCCGGCCGTGGTGAGTTCGGCCGTCGCGGGTTCAGGCTTCATGACAGTCCCTTCAGGAGTTCGGCGGCGGCCGCCGCGCAGTTGCGGTTGCGGCTGACCCCGGCGCGGCCGTGGACGGTGAACCACGGCGTGGGCAGCGGGCAGGGGCACTCCTGCGCCGGGTGCAGCGAGGCGAGGTCGCCCATGACGACGCTCTGCGCCGGCACCGAGGTGATGTACGGGGAGACCAGGTGGAGGAAGCCGCGTTCGCCGTACGGCAGCGGCTCAAGGGTGCGGGTGTCGCGCACGGCCGCCCGGGACCAGACCGGGACGTGCAGGCGGTGGTGCCCGCACTCGATGTACGGCACGCAGTGCTCGACCGAGCCGAAGGTGTCGCGGATCCGCTCCGAGGGGACGCCCAACAGCTCCGTGACCTCGGCGTAGAACCGCTCCTTGCCGATTTGCCGGTCGGTGTGTCCCTTCCAGCCGCCGCCGAGCAGCACCAGGGAGCCGGCCGGCAGCTGGAGCGGCGGCAGGCCGAGGGCCCGCATCCGCTCCAGGGTGAAGTGCAGGAACGCGGGGAAGCCGAGGATCCGTACCGGCAGCCCGTCCTCGGCGTACCTCCGCAGCGCCGCGATGCAGCCGTGGACGTCGAACTCGTGGCCGCTGCCGGTGTGGCGCAGCGCGTGCGTGGTGTGGTTCGCCGGGGCGAAGTCGCAGAGGTAGTTGTCGGTGAACGAGGTGCCGAGCTTCAGCTGCGGGGCGGGCTCGTAGCTGTACAGCAGGTAGTTGACGGGCTGGTCGGGCGTGATCCAGCCGTAGTGGTCGAAGATGCGGGCCACCATGCGCTGCGCGGAGCGGATCGTCCAGGTGTCGAAGAACATCTGCGACTTCTGGCCGGTGGTGCCGGAGGAGGTGAGGTGGAGGAACACCTCCTCCCGGGGGATGGAGAGCACCTCGTGCCGCTTGAAGAAGTTCGCGTGCACCAGGGGCGTGCGGACCTCCTCGCCGACGCTGGGCGCCGGGGTCTCGGCCGGGCCGTCCAGCAGCGAGCGGAGGAACGGGGAGCGCCGCGCGTGCCACGCGTTGGTCTCGGCCATCGCGGCGGCGAACAGGGCGTCGGCCTCGGGCCCGGACGCGTACGGGGAGGTCAGGTCGCACAGCTGCTGGACGTGCGGGAGCGCGGTGGGGTCGGGGACCTCGACCGGCGCGAGATGGGGGTTCAGAGGGTGGGGGTTCACGGGATGGGCGTTCACGGGGTGGGCGTTCACGGGACGGACGGTCACGGGGCAACCTCGGGAAGGGGTAGGTAGGTCGAGGTCCAGGCGGTCAGGTAGGCCGCCAGGTACGGCTGGAGCGGCACGCTGACGGCCGTGGTCCGGAAGTCGATCTGACGGCTGGTCCGGGACAGCACCACGTAGTCGTGGAACCGGTCGCCGATCCGGCGCATCGCCGGGTAGACGGCACTGGGGATGAACCCGGCGGCCAGGAAGGCGCTGAGCCCGGCGGTGTCGGCCAGCGGCAGCAGCGTCTCGACGTAGTCGGCGCCGGCCCGGGTGACGGCCGCCATCAGCGGCTCCAGCGCGCCGGTGACGGCCGCCGGGGACGGGTGCACGGCGACCAGCGAGCAGCTCGCCGCGACCGGGTCCAGGTCGGCGTACGCCTCGAACGAGCCGTCCGGCGGGGTGAGGACGGCGTTCGGGACGTGCAGCGGGAAGAACCGTTCCGCCGGGTCGGGGAAGAGCTGCAGGAACCGGCGGCGGACGAAGCCGGGCGCGGCGATCAGCTCCATCGGCGCGGTTGCCGGTGCGCTTACGGGCGTGTTCACCGGTGCGGTCACGGGCGCGGTGAGCGGAGCGGGCCCGTCCGCCGGGAGCGGGTGCCCGTACGGGATGCCGGTGCTCCGCCGGGCCGCCGCCAGCAGCGGCAGCAGGGCGTCCGGCACCCGGCCGACGTCCTCCCGCCGGGCCAGGACGCCGTCGGCGTGCCGGGCGAACAGCGCGAGGCTCTCGCACCCGGCCACCTCGACCGCGTTCGGCAGCAGGCCGAGGGCCTGGAAGCCGTTGCGGGCGAAGACCTGCTGCGGGCCGGGGGTGACCACCCGGACGGTCGCGTAGACCGAGTCCAGGGCGCCGGTCGCGAAGGCGTCCCCGCAGACTTCGGCGGTCAGCCGTCCGGCCAGCCCGCCGCCCCGCTGGTCCGGGTGGACCGCCAGGCCCACCAGCTTGCCGATCCGGCTGCCGGGGTCGGTCTGCACGGCCACCGAGCCGGCCAGGTGGCCGGCGCCCTCGTGACGCGCGGTCAGCCAGTGGGTGTGCGGGTCGGCGATCAGGCGGCGCATCTCCTCGGGGTCGCTGCCGAGCGCGACCGGGTAGCCGTGGCCGTAGACGTCGAAGTAGAGCTGGCGCAGCTGCGCGACGTCCTGCGGGGCGGCGGGGGCGATCGTCAGGGTCGCCGCGGTCGTCATCGCACGTCCCCGATCGGCTGGGCGGCCGGGGCCGGGGCCTCCTGCGGGGCCGCCACCGGTTCCGGCTCGCGCCGGCCGGTCCACCACAGCGCGGCGGCGACCGGCAGGACGCCGAGGGCCTGGACCAGGCAGAGCGTCCGTGCCGGGAGGTGGTCGCCGAGCAGGCCGAAGACCAGTGAGGACACCGGGAAGGTCGCCCCCAGCAGGGCCTGCATCACCGCGAAGAAGCCGGGCCGGTCCGCGGCCGGAACCAGCCGCTGGAACAGCGCCACGAACCGTACGCCGATCACGCCCACGCACCAGCCGGCGACGGCCATCGCCCCGAGCGCCGCGGCGTGGCCGGCGGCCAGGCCGGGCAGGCCGAGCGCGGCGGCCATCAGGACCAGGCAGCCGGCCCCGACCGCGGTGGGAGCGCCCGGGAGGCGGCCGCCGGTGAACGAGCCCACCAGCGTGCCGGCACCGAGGGCGGCCTCCAGGGCGGCGACGGTCGAGCCGTCGGCGTGCAGCACCGTGCGGGTGTACAGCGGCATCACCACGAACACCGCCGTGGTGAACACGTTGGCCGCGGCGAAGCAGAGCAACACCTGCCGGATGAAGGGTAGTTCGGACAGGATGCGGCGCAGCGGGCGGCTCGGCCCGGGTCCGTCGCCGGCCGGGGCCGGCACGTCCGCCGCCGGTGCCGTCGGCCCCGGGAACCGGGTCGCGCCGATCAGCGAAGCCGCCAGCAGATAGGCGCCGGCGCACCCGGCGACGACGCCGGCCGGGCCCGCGGTGTCGACCACCAGCGGGCCCAGCAGCCCGCCGGCGAGCCCGGCCAGTGACTGGGTGGAGAGCTCGAACCCGGTCGCGGTCTCGATGTCGGCGTCCTCGACCAGCTCGGGGACGGACGTGGTCAGGCAGGGGTCGAAGACCGCCTGGCAGCCCGCCAGCAGCAGCGCGGCACCGTACGCGACGGCCATCGGCGGCGTCCCGGCGTACGTCCAGCCGGCCGTGCCGAGGGCGACCAGACCGGCCAGGGCGGCCGAGGCGCCCAGCACCGTCCGGTGCGGGCGGCGGGCGATGAGCGAGGCCACCAGCGGCGCCAGCGCGACCGCGGGCAGGGTGCTGACGGCGAGGAAGGCGCCGGAGGCGAGGCCGCGGTCCGCACCGGCGGCGTAGCCCACCAGCCACCAGACCGTGCCGACCTGGAACATCCGCCCGGCGGCCTGGGTGAGCACCTGGGCGGCCCACACGGCGCCGAACCGCCGGTTGCGCAGGACGAGCGGCAGACGGCGCGCGGCCGGTTCGTCGGCCGGCCCGGTGACCGGTCGCGTGGCCGTTCCGGTGGCCGTCATGAGTGCGGCCGTTCGTCGAGGACGCGGATCAGCTTGCCGGTCCGCGCGTTGACGGCGAGCTCGTGGTGGCGGACCCAGGTGACGGACAGCGGGTGGACGTACCCGGCGGCGACCGCCTCCGGGTACAGCGGCCGCGCCGCGTGGATCCCGGCCTCGACGGCGGCGGCCAGTTCGGGGAGTCCGGCGGGGTTCCCGTCGCAGGCCAGGCGCAGGACCAGTCCGTCCCGGCCGTCCCAGCGGCGCACCACCAGCTGCGCGCCGGTCACCCGGCCGGCCGGGTCGGCGGCCCGGACGAGGTCGAGCACGTCCTCGGTGTAGAGCGACACCGGCCCCACCCGGACGCCCTCCTGGGCCCGGCCGAGGATGCGGAACCACCCGGCGGCGAGGTCGGTCCACTCCGCGCGGTCCCCGACGGGGTAGCGGAGTACGGGCATCAGCCGTCGCCGCAGGTCGGTCACCACGACCCGGCCCGGCACGCCCTCGGCGGTGATCGGCTCGCCGGTGTGGTCGTCGAGGATCTCCAGCACCGTCTCCGGGGCGAACACCCGGTGCACCCGGGTGTCGGGCCCGGGTACCGGCCGGCCGAGCAGTCCGGCGTCGACGGCGGCGTAACCGATCGAGGAGACACGGGCGTTGGGGAAGACCTTGGCGAGCAGGGGCTGCTGGTCCTGGTAGAGGCCCTCACCGCCGAACAGCAGCAGCTCCACGTGCGGGAGTTCGCGTCCGGCGGCGAGCAGGTGATCGGCGAGCGCGCACAGCGTGGTGGGGGTGCCGGCCACCACCTCGGCCTCGAACTGCTCCAGGGTCCGCACGGTCGACTCCAGCGGCGCCGCACCGCCGATCGGCAGCCTGACGTTGGCGACGGGCGAGCGGTGCAGCGAGTCGAGGACGAAGGTGTAGCTGGCGTACAGGTCGCCCGCGTAGAAGAGGTCGGCGACCCGGTGTCCCGGGCGCAGTCCGGCGTCGACGAGCCCGGAGCCGAACGAGGTGGTGAACTCCCGCCACTCCTCCCGGCTGTAGAACGAGAACTTCGGCGAGCCGGTGGTGCCGCCGCTCTTGAAGACCACCGCCTCCTCCAGCGGCCCGGTCAGCAGCCGGTTGTCGCGAGGCGTGTTCGCCTGCCAGAACTCGGCCTGCGGGACGACCGGGAGATCGGTCAGCTTCGCCGTCCGGTCGGGTAGACCGGCGTACAGCTCCGCATAGAAGGGTGAATTGCGGCGCGCGAAGCGTATGAGTTCGGATATCGGGTGAGCGGGCATCGATTCCTGCTTTGAGGCATGCGAGGGTGAGGCGGAGGTCGTGTGGTGCGACGACCTCGCCCGAATGGTCGAGGGTGATCGGTGATCCGGCGGTCTGCGGAATTCGCATTCCGCCGCGCCCCTTTCGGGACGCCGGATCGGTGGAGACCGTGCTGCGGCAGGGAAGGCCCCGAATGGCCGCTGATCACGGGTCAACTTGTGCGAAGTGAAGAGTGCGTGGCCCCCTGCTCGCACGAAACACAGGCTAGCACCCCGATGCACCTTCGTATCGCAGCCAGAAGCTCGCGAGGGATCGACAGAGTGGCGGCCTGAGGCCCCATCAAGCGGCTTTCCACGGGTGGCGTCGATGAAAGGGTGAGGTACATCTCACGATGGCCGGATCGGCGGCTGCGCCGCGCTGATCGGCGGGATTCGGCCACGCCTTTTTGTTGAATGTAAGACATTTCAGGTGCGCCCGCCTGATTGCGGAACAGATGCCCGGAATCGCCACCCGCCGTTCGGGGGGTGCGGCCCCCATCGAACGGCGGAGGGGCGGCGGAGAAGCGGCGGGCGACCGCGGGGATGTGACGCAGGTCACGGCATCCGCAGAACCCGGGCGCGGCACCCCGCGTCTGGCTGGTGTGAGATCACGCAGGAGAACAGTGGACCAGCTGGACGAGGAAGGCCTCGTCAAGCGGGTGGCCAAGGGCGACCGCGGGGCGTTCGACGAGCTGTACCGGCGGACGTCGCCGTGGCTGGCGGTGCGGTTGCGCCGCCGGTGCGCGGACGAGCAGATCGTCGCCGAGGTCATGCAGGAGACCTATCTGGCGGTGTGGCGCGCGGCCGGCGCGTTCGCCGGGAGCGCGGTCGGCGGGACGGCCGTCGGCTGGTTGTGGACGATCGCGGCGCGCCGGCTGGTCGACGCGTTCCGGCGCCGCGCCCACCACGCCGAGCCGCCCGTCGCCGCGGCCGAGCGGGCGGTGGTGCCCGCGGCCGAGGACGAGGCGCTCGCCGGGACCGTCGGCGGCGACGTCGGGGACGCTCTGCGCCGGCTGGCGCCGGAGCTCCGAGAGGTACTGCAGGCCACGGTGCTGGACGGGCTCTCCGTCCGGGAGACCGCCGTCCTGCTCAGACTGCCCGAGGGCACGGTCAAGACCCGCGCCCGCCGGGCCCGGATCGCGATGCGGGAGGCGCTGGCATGAGGGGCGGTACGAACGGGGAACACGCGTCGAGGCGGTTGATCGACGACTACGCGCGGGGTGACGCGGCGATGGCCGCGGACACGGTGTGGGCGCTGGAGGCCCACCTGGAGGCGTGCGCGCCGTGCCGGAGCCTGCTGGCGGCCTCGGTGGCCACCGGGGCGCCCGAGGTCGCCGCGCTCGTCGACACCGTCCGGGCCGGTCTGGAGCCGCAGTTGGACGCGGCCGCCGGGGTGCGCCCGCGGCGGTACCGGCCGCGGTGGGTGTCGGCCTGGCTGACGCCGGTGCTGGCGCCGTGGCTGGCGATGACGGCCGCCGTGACCCTGCTGGCGCTGCTGCTGGACGCGGTCGCGTCGCCGACCTCGGTCGGCGGGGCCTCCCCGGCGTCGTCGATCGCGCCGGTGCTGCCGCTGTGCGGCGTGGCCCTGTCCTGGTCGCGCGCCCTGGACCCGGCGTACGAACTGACGGCCTCGACGGCCCGGGCCGGCCTGCCGCTGCTCCTGCGGCGCACCACGGCGGTCCTCCTGGTGGTGCTGCCCGGGCTCCTGGTGGGGGGTTGGCTGACCGGGACCATGTCGGCCGCGCAGTGGCTGCTGCCCTCGCTGGCCTTCACCTCCACCGCCCTGGCCCTGGGCAGCGTGGTCGGCGTGACCCGCGCCGCCACCGGGCTGGCGGCCGCGTGGGGCGCCGTCGTCGTGGCGCCCGCCTGGATCACCGGCCACCTCAGCGGCCACCTCCCGCTCGCCCCGGGGCTCCTGCTGCAGCCGGACCGGCTACCGGTGTGGGGGCTGCTCCTCGCGCTCGGCACCGGCGCCGTGATCGCCCGCAGGAACGTGTACTCGACGCTGTGAGAACGCCCGCTGTGAGAGCGCCCGCTGTGAGAACACCCGCCGTGAGAACGCCCGCTGTGAAAACGCTGTGACAACGTTGTCGACCCTCGAAGGGGACCACCGCATGACATCCGTGACGAGCGTGGCCGACACCGCGCCCAAGACCTACGCCTGGGAGATCCGGGCCGAGGACCTGAGGGTGCGGGTCGGACGGAAGAAGATGGCCGTGGACGGGCTCGACCTGTCCCTGGGCATCGGCACCCACGGCCTGCTCGGGCCCAACGGGGCGGGGAAGACCACCCTGATCCGGGCGCTGGCCACCGTACTGCGCCCCGCCGGGGGTGAACTGGAGCTGCTCGGCACCGCCGTGGGCGGGCTGGGCGACCACCGGGCGCTGCGCCGCCGGATCGGCTACCTGCCGCAGGAGTTCGGCTACTACAAGCGCTTCACGGTGCGTGAGTTCGTCGAGTACATGGCCTGGTTGAAGGAGGTGCCGAAGGCGGCCGTCCCGGCGGCCGTCCAGCGGGCCGTGGAACGGGTGGGCCTGGCGGACCGCGCCGACCACCGGATGAAGACCCTGTCCGGCGGCATGGTGCGGCGGGCCGGCATCGCGCAGGCCATCGTCAACGATCCCGCGGTGCTGCTGCTGGACGAGCCGACGGCCGGCCTGGACCCGGCGCAGCGGCTGCGGTTCCGCGAACTGCTCCAGGAACTGGGCCGCGACACCTGCGTGGTGGTCTCCACCCACCTGGTCGAGGACGTCGCGGCGGCCTGCTCCGACGTGGTGCTGTTCGCCGACGGCCGCCTCGTCTTCCAGGGCACGCCGGACGACCTGGCCGCGGCGGGCGGCCCCGAGCACCCGGGCGACAGCCCCCTGGAGCGCGGCTACTCGGCGCTGCTCCGCAACTCCGGCCGGCCGGGAGGCACCTGGTGAACGCACGTGTCCTGCGCACCGAACTGAGGCGTTCGGTCGCCCCCTGGCCCGGCGTCGTCGTCCTGGCCGGCAGCCTGGCGGTCTTCTTCCTGATCGACGGCATCTGGTGGAAGGGCACCGCCGGGTGGACGGCCCAGTGGACCTCCATGGCGATGTGGACCCGCTACCTGCTGGCCTTCTGGTGGCCGCTCGTGGTGGGCATGGGAGCCGTGTACGGGCTGCGCGACTCCCGCTCGCGGATGGCCGAACTGCTGGTCACCACACCGCTGCCGGCCTGGCGCCGGGCGACGCTGCCGGCCGGTGCGACGGCGCTCGCGGTGACGGCGGGCTTCGGTCTCCTCGTCCTTGTGGGCGGAGTCCAGGTGGCGCTCGGACCGACCACCTACACGGGCCTCGGCTGGCTGCCGATCTCGCTGGTGGCGGCGCTGGCCCTGGTCGCGGGGGCCGTGTTCGGCATGGGCGTCGCGCGGACCCTGCCCTCCGTTCTCACCCCGCCGGCCCTGGTGGTGCTCGTCCTCCTGCTGACGGGCCTCCTCATGAACAAGAGCAGTGACGGGGCACTGCCGTCGAGCATCGCGCCGAACCGGCTCGCCCAGCTGTCCCCGGCGATCGCGGAGCCGCGGCAGATGCTGCTGACCCTCTCCGGCTCCGTGCACCTTGGCCAGACGCTCTGGCTGCTCGGCCTGCTCGCCACCGGCTTCGCACTGCTGTCGGCCGCGACCCGCCGGGCCCGCCTGCTCGCGGTGACCCCTGCCCTGGCCGGCGCGGCCCTGGCACTGCTGGTCCTGCCCGCCGCTCCGCAGGACACGTACGTCGTCGACAAGGCCGCCGCGACCCTGGTGTGCGACGGACCGGTGTGCGTGACGCAGGCGAACCGCTCACGCCTGCCCGAGCTCGCGCCGCGCGGCAAGGAGGCGCTGCGCGTGCTGCACGACGTCCTGGGCGACCAGGCGCCGAACGCGGTGCGGGAGGACACCGAGCCGCGCGCGCTCGGCGACCCCCGCCCACTCTCCGGCGACGTGGTGCTGGTCGACTTCGACGAACGCCTGCTCGCCGATGCCACGGGTGAGGACCTGACCCGCGCGCTGATCGCCCAGGGTCTGGCACCGAGCTGCCGCGGGAACAGCGACCGGGAGGGCGGGGGCCGTCGCGCCGTCGTGGTCCAGAGCGTCGCCGTGAGCTGGGCCCTCCGGGATTCCCGGCTCCGACCGCTGGAGGAGAAGGGGAGCGACGCGTACGCGCTCACGACCTGGGCGGACGCCGACGTCGCCTGGCAGAGGCTGACGGCGCTGTCACCGGCCGAGCAGCGCTCGCGGATCGCCGAACTGCGCGCCGCCGCCCTCTCCTGCGCGGGGTACGACCAGCTGCCGGTGCTGTTGGGGGAGGCGTCGCGATGAGGTGGCTTGGTTTGTACGCGCGTTCACGGCAGGTGCCCACCTCGGCCGCCGCCGTCCTGCTGGTCGGGCTGGCGGTGTGGGCCCTGGTCGAGCCCGGTCCGTCGGACCTGGGCACGGCGGTCCTCGTCCTCGGCGCCAACGTGGTGGCCGCCTCGGTCGGGCTCGGCGGCCAGGACGTGCTGCTGGAGCGGACGGCCGCGATCCGGTGGCTGCCCCGCCGGGTGGCGCACGTGCTGCTGATCGGCGCGGTCGCCGGTGCGGCGCTGCTGGCCGTCCAGTCGGTGGGAACGGAGCTGGCCCCCACCGGGGTCGTCGTCCGGGACAGCGCGGGCCTGGTCGGCCTGGCCGCGCTCGGCGCGGTGCTGTGCGGGGCACAGCTCGCCTGGACCCTGCCGACCGGCTGGCTCGCGGCGGCCCTCCTCGTCCCGGTTCCGGGCGGCACCACCGGGAAGGTGCTCAACTGGATGATCTTTCCCACCGGCACGACGGCGTCCGACTGGACGGCGTGGACCCTGCTGGCGACCGGCACCGTGGCGTACGCCCTGGCGGGACCGCGGCGGTAGCGCGCCGATAGCGGGTCAGGGCCCGGGCGCCGGATCGACCGGCGGCCGGGCCCTGTTCACCGTGAGGGTCAGCTCAGGTTGCGGACCGCGGCGGCGTCGTAGGGCTGCAGGTCGGTGAAGCGGCCGGACAGGACCTTGGCGGCCCACTGCGGGTCCTGGAGCAGGGCGCGGCCGACGGCGACCAGGTCGAACTCGTCGCGCTCCAGCCGGTCGAGGAGGTTGTCGATGCCCTGGACGGGGGCGCCCTCGCCCATGAAGGCGCGGACGAAGTCGCCGTCGAGGCCGACGGAGCCGACGGTGATGGCGGGGCGGCCGGTGAGCTTCCTGGTCCAGCCGGCCAGGTTGAGGTCCGAGCCGTCGAACTCGGGGACCCAGTAGCGGCGGGTCGAGGCGTGGAAGGCGTCGACGCCGGCCTCGGCGAGCGGGGTGAGGATCGCCTCCAGCTCCTGCGGGGTCTCGGCGAGGCGGGCGTCGTAGTTCTCCGCCTTCCACTGCGAGTAGCGGAAGATCACCGGGAACTCCGAGGAGACGGCCGCGCGCACCGCCGCGACGAGTTCGGCGGTGAACTTCGTCCGGGCGACCGGGTCGCCGCCGTAGCCGTCGGTGCGGCGGTTGGTGCCGGCCCACAGGAACTGGTCGAGCAGGTAGCCGTGGGCGCCGTGCAGCTCGACGCCGTCGAAGCCGATCCGCTCGGCGGCCGCGGCGGCCTCGGCGAAGGCGCCGATCACGGCGTCGAGGTCGGCCCGGGTCATCGCCCGGCCCGCGCCCTCGGTCCCGTCGAGCCGGATGCCGGACGGGCCGACGGCGGGGGCGTCGGCGACCGGCGGGTCGCCCTGCTTGCGCACCATGCCGATGTGCCAGAGCTGCGGCACGATGGTGCCGCCCGCCGCGTGGACGTCCTCGGCGACGCGGGCCCACCCGGCCAGCTGCTCCTCGCCGTGGAAGCGCGGGATGGAGTCGCTCTGGCCGGCGGACTCGTGGCCGACGTACGTCCCCTCGGTGACGATCAGGCCGACGCCCGCGGCCGCGCGGCGGGCGTAGTACGAGCGCACGTCCTCGCCGGGCACGCCGCCCGGGGAGAAGCTGCGGGTCATCGGCGCCATCACGATGCGGTTGGGCACGGTCAGCCCGTTGATCGTGACGGGCCGGGAGAGGATCTCGGCCGCGCGGGAGGTCGACGGCTCGGTGACGGTCATGGGGATTCCTCGCAGATAGCGGTGCGTCCATTCGGTGCTGCGCGGTGCGGTGTCGGTCGGTGCCGCGCGGTGCGCCGGTGTGGAGACGGTTGCCCGTGCCAACCACCGCGGTGGCCCCGGCATTTCACCGGCCGTCGGAATCCCGGTGTGATCCGCGCCACTGGCCGTCGGTTGCCGGTTGCCGGTTGCCGGTCGACGGTCCAGCCGGTCACTGGCCGCCGTCACCGGCCGCCGTCACCGGCCGGGGGCGTGCCCGTTCCGGAGCGGTCAGCCCTGCCCGAGGTAGTGCCGGCCCGGTATCTGTTCGAAGATCAGGTTGGTGCGGGTCTGGGCCACCGCCGGGTGGGTGGTGAGGTGGTCGACGACGAAGTCGCGCAGGGATTCGGGGCCGGCGACGCCGACGTGCAGGAGGTAGTCGTCGGAGCCGGCCATGTGGAAGACGGCCAGGACGCCCGGCAGGTCGGGGGCGGTGCCGCGGAAGCTCTCGTTCTGCTCGCGGGTGTGGGCACGCAGCCGGACCGAGATCATCGCCTGGAGCGGCAGGCCGATGGCGGCCGGGTCGACGTCGGCGCGGTAGCCGCGGATGACGTCGCGGTCCTGGAGGGAGCGGACCCGGGCCAGGCAGGTGGAGGGGGCGATGCCCACCGCCTCGGCGAGGGCGTTGTTGGGGAGGCGGGCGTTGTCGGCCAGGGCACGGATGATCGCCCGGTCGGTGTCGTCGATGGGGGCCCGCCGGCGCTGCGGATTGTTCGGCATGAGTGCCAGGATCCCAGCCGATTCCGTCGATGAGCAAACCTGTTCGGGCTTCGGCCGAATCTTCTTCGGACGGTCTTCCGGGAATCGCCGGAAAGTTCCATCCTGGGCGGCGCGAGCGGTGAACGCCCCTCGACCCCCACCACGTCCGGAGCGCCCCGCCGATGAGCCCGACCGCCACCGCCACCAGTCCCTTCGCAGAGACCGAGACCGGGACCGTGACCGCCGTCGACCCGGGCCCGGAGCTGGACTGCGGCGACTTCGTGCTCCCCGCCGCCGGGCTGGACGACGCCCAGCGGCTGCGCGCGCTGGACACGGTGGACGAGTACCTGACGCGCAAGCGCGAGCACCTGGTCGGCTACCAGGCCACCCAGGACATGAAGGGCACCGCGCTGGACCTGGCCCGGTTCATGCCGAACAACATCAACAACCTCGGCGACCCGTTCCAGAGCGGCGGCTACAAGCCGAACACCAAGGTCGTCGAGCGCGCCGTGCTCGACTACTACGCCCGGCTGTGGCACGCGGAGCGCCCGCACGACCCGGCCGACCCGGAGTCGTACTGGGGCTACATGCTGTCCATGGGCTCGACCGAGGGCAACATGTACGCGCTCTGGAACGCCCGCGACTACCTCAGCGGCAAGGCGCTGATCCACCCGCCGGCCGCCCCCGGGGACGAGCTGCGCTACGTCCAGGCCGCGCCCGACCGGGACAACCCGAACGCCCACCGCCCGGTGGCGTTCTACTCCGAGGACACCCACTACTCCTTCGCCAAGGCCGTCCGGGTGCTGGCCGTCGAGACCTTCCACGCCGTCGGCCTGGAGCTGTACCCGGACGAGTGCCCGCTGGTCGACCCGGCCACCGGGCGCCGGGAGTGGCCGGCCGAGGTGCCCTCCGCCCCGGGCCCGTCCGGGTTCGCCTGGGACGGCCCGGGCTCGGTGGACGTGGACGCGCTCGCCGCGCTGGTCGAGTTCTTCGCCGCCAAGGGCCACCCGGTCTTCGTCAACCTCAACCTCGGCAGCACCTTCAAGGGCGCCCACGACGACGTCCGGACGGTCTGCGAGCGGCTGCTGCCGATCTTCGAGCGGTACGGCCTGGTGCGGCGCGAGGTGGCGTACGGGACGGACCCGCGCACCGGGCGGCCGCTGGTCGACGTGCGCCGCGGCTTCTGGATCCACGTGGACGGCGCGCTCGGCGCGGGCTACGCGCCGTTCGCCCGGCTGGCCTCGCAGGACCCGGCGTACGGCTGGACTCCGGAGACGGAGCTGCCGGAGTTCGACTTCGGGCTCACCCTGCCGACCGCGGGCCACGGCGAGGTCGACATGGTCTCCTCGATCGCGATGAGCGGCCACAAGTGGGCGGGCGCGCCGTGGCCCTGTGGCATCTACATGACGAAGGTGAAGTACCAGATCTCGCCGCCGTCCCAGCCGGACTACACGGGCGCCCCCGACACCACCTTCGCCGGCTCCCGAAACGGCTTCTCCCCGCTGATCCTCTGGGACCACCTGTCCCGCCACTCCTACCAGGACCAGGTCGACCGGATCCGGACCGCGCAGGAGCTCGCCGACTACCTGGAGCGGCGCCTGCTGGCCATGGAGCACGAGCTCGGCGTCGACCTCTGGCCGGCCCGCACCCCGGGCGCGGTCACCGTGCGGTTCCGCAAGCCGAGCGCCGAGCTGGTGGCCAAGTGGTCGCTGTCCTCGCAGGACGTGCTGCTCGTCCCGGGCGACGAGTCCACCCGCCGCAGCTACGTGCACGTCTTCGTGATGCCCTCGGTCGACCGCGCGAAGCTGGACGCGCTGCTCGCCGAACTCGCCGAGGACCCCGCCGTTCTGGGCTGATCCACCGGCCGGGTCCGTAGCCCGCTGTGACGCCGGGTCCGTAGCGCGCTGTGACGCCGGATCCGGGGGCGCCGGGCCGCGCGGACCGCACCGGCTGCGAAGGGTGACGGAATGCCGGGTGCGGCGGTGGGGGGCCTTTTGACACGCCGTTTTGCGGCGACTAGCGTGAATTCAAAGGGCGCCGCTCCTGGTCGGCCTTTGAACCACCGGCCGGTGGAACGCATTCCGCCTGTCGACGAACTCCTCAGGGAGCGAGCCCGGTCTCCTTTCCGCCGCACGGCCTGCGGGAGGCGCGATGAACGGCTACGACGTCTACTGCAAGGCGATGACGGGGGATCAATGGCGGGGCTGGTGGGTGACTTGGCCCCCGTCGAGCCGCGTTCGCCTGGGTGACGTGCTCGACCGGCAGGACTCGGTCCGGAGGGCGGGCAGCCTGGCCGACCGCGGTGTCTCGTTCATTTCCGAGGACGGGACTCCGCCGGGTCTGTTCGTTTACGATTCGAACAAGTCCGTGAGTGTGCGTTTCAAAGCCGCCGGGGCCGCTCCCGATCCCCTTTCCGGACTGAGCGCGATCGACGCCGGTGCGTCGGTCACGTTCGGAAAGGAGAACACGGCGTTCGTGGTGTTCCGCGGTATCGCGCAGACGGGGATCGCCGACGTCCGGAGCCTGGCGAACGACCTGGCGACGCTGTGGTGGAACAAGGCCTGGGACGAGTCGCTGCTGGCCGTCACCAGCGTGGTCTCCGCCCGCGGTGGCACCGTTCTCGCGGCGGCGGCCGCGGGCGCGACGGCGGAGCTCAAGGTGGCCGCGTCGGCCGGCGTCGCGGGGGTGCTCCAGCTGGCCGACCTGGCGCTCGACGCCTCGGTCGTCCACCGCAGTGCCCTCGGCGCGGAGTGGACCGGCGCGGACGTCACGCCCTTCTACCAGGTGGTGCGGCTGCGCGAGAACTGGCGGGGCAAGGTGCACGCCGAGTACGGGCCGCGGCAGTCGGGCCACGGGGCCCTGCCCACCGCCCTTCCCCCCTTGCTGACCGAGGAGATCCGGGACGACCCCGCCGCCGTCCTCGGCCCGGTGGACGAGGCCGAGCAACTGCCGTTCGCCCCTTCGCGGGGCGGCTGACCCGCCGTCCGAGGCCGTGATGACGAGCGTCCGATTCCGCCTCGCACCCGGTCCGCCCGAGCCGGCGGGCACGGGTGACGGTCCCGCCAGGGTCGGTCTGCGGGTGGCGGGGCTCGAACCGGGCCCGCCGCGGGAGGCGGTGGAGGACCTGGACCTCGCGGAGGCCGCCGGGTGCGCCGAGGACCTGACCGGGGTGCTCGGCCCGGGGACCACCGACCAGCGGCGGAAGGCGGCGGGCGAGCGGCTGTTCGCCCTGCTGACCCCCGGCACCGTGGGCGCGCTCTGGGGCCGGGTGCGGGCGGGCGCGCGGGCGGAGGACACCGGGGCCGACCCGGTGCGGCTGAGCCTGGAGATCGCGGTCGAGGACCTGCGGCGGCTGCCGTGGGAGCTGCTCCGGGACGGCGGGAGCTGGATCTTCCACGACCCGAGGCTGCTGGTCTCACGCCGGCACGCGCCCGCGCACCTCCCCGTCCCCGGCTTCCCCGGCGCGGAGGGCGCCGGCGACGGCGACGGCAACGGCGAGGCGCCGGCCGACGCCGGGCGGCAGCCGGCCGGGCCCGCTGAGCTCGGGCCGCTGCGGGTGCTGCTCGTGGTCTGCAACCCGCTCGACCGGACGGACCTCGCCGACCAGGAGCACGCCACGATCGCGGCGGCGCTGGGCACCTCGCCCGGCCGCGCGCACCTCCAGGTCCTCGAAGGCCCGTCGCACCAGCGGCTCTTCGACGAGGTCAGGACGTGGCGCCCGCACGTCCTGCACTTCGTCGGCCACGGCATGCCCGCGGTGGAGGGGGCCGCCGCCGCCCTGCCGTTCAACTGGGCCACCCGGGAGAACCCCGAGGTCGACCCGAAGGAGCAGTGGAGCCTGGAGTCCGAGGACATCGCCGAGCTGCTGGACGAATGGCGGCCCCGGCTCGTCGTCCTGAACGCCTGTCGGACGGCGGCCGACCCGGTGGACAAGCTCGGCGGCCTCGCCCACGCCTTCCTCGAGGCCGAGGCCGAGGCGGTGGTGTCGATGCAGGCCGACATCGACTCGCCGGCCGGCGTCGCCTTCGCCTGCGCGCTCTACCGGGAGGTGGTGAAGGGGCTCGCGGTGGACCGGGCCGTGCACACCGCCCGTCGGGAACTGCGCAACCGCTTCAGCGAGCAGGGGTACTGGGCGCTCCCGGTGCTGGCCACGCAGCGTGACCCGGAGGCGGCCCTGGCGATCCGCTTCGTGCCGACCGAGCGGTCCATCACCACGCTCTGTGAGAACTCGCTCTACCGCGACCTGAAGCTCTTCGTGGACCGCGCGGACGAGCGCCGGGTGGCGTGGCAGGCGCTCGACCCCGTCGGGCCGCAGGAGGGCCGTCCGCTGCTGGTCATCTCCGGGCAGTCGCGGGTCGGGTCCCGGTGCACCGGCAAGACCTGGTTCACCCGCTCCTGCCTGCTGAGCTGCTTCCTGCACGGGCACCGCATCACCTACGTGGACCTGAGGAGTCGGCCGTCCGGCGGCGCCGGCGGAGAGCCCGGCAGCACCCACAAGGACTGGCTGGGCCTGCTCCGGGCGGTGCGTGACGGCTGCCTGGACGACAGCCAGCCGGAGCCGATGCGGCCGGAGGCCTTCTCCGCGTTCAACGCCGAACTCAACGCGCTGGTCGCGGGCGCCGTGCCGGTGACGGCCGGGCCCGGCGCCGCGCCCGCCGAACCGGTCGCGGACCAGGGCCGGCCGTTCGACGAACAGGTCGGGCAGGCGGACCGGCGCCGGGCGGGGATCTTCCGGGCCTTCCTGGACGCCCTGCACGCGGCCGACCCGGACCCCGCCCGCGTCCACGTCCTCGCCCTCGACCACGCCGAGTTCCTGCTGCCCGAGATGTGCCGGCAGGCCGTCTACCCCGAACTGATCGAGCCCGTCGCGCGGCGGCGGGAGGCACCGCTGAGGCTGCTCCTGGTCACCACCAAGGACTGGATCGACCGGGGCGCACTTCCCCCGGAGGACGGCGGGTGGTGGCAGCCGGTGCTGACGCTCGGGGACTTCCCGGACCGCGACTACCTGCGTCTGGCCGACGAGTACTGCCAGCGGGCGGGCCTGAACTTCGCCGCGGAGGAGGTCCGGGGCGCGTTCGAGGGATACACGAAGATGATCTCCAGGCGGGGCGGCGTCGCGGTCGACCTCTTCCGAACGATCCGGCAGACCCTGTACGGAGCGGACACATGACCGGATCGATCGAGCAGATCACCGCCTTGATCGAGGCCGGTGCCGACTTCGACGAGATCCGTCGGCGGATGCTCCCGGCGGGGTGGGAGCCCCTGCTCAAGGCCTGCGCCGCCGCCGGCGTCTTCGACCGGGAGCTCTTCGACCGCGTCCTCCGGCCGTCCGCCGGTCCCGGCCCGCCCGGGCTGGACCGGCTGGTCGAGCGGGAGGTCGTCGAGCCGGCGCCCGGCGAGCCGGGCCGCTACCGGCTGTCGCAGGACGACCGCGCGGCCTACATGAAGCTCTGGCTCGTGGACTGGGCCGGCGGCGCGGCGCCCCGGGACCTGGCGAAGCTGGAACGGCGGCTCGCCGAGCACCGGGCCGCCGCCGGGGACCGGCGCGAGCAACTGCGCCACCTGCTGGTGGGCGACCGGAAGCGCGGGCTGCGGCTGTTCGACGAGCTCTTCACCGCGGCGGACACCGCCCGGGACTTCGCCCGCTGCCAGGACCTGCTGGACGTGCTCGCCGACGACGACCGCCTCTCCGTGTACGGCCCGGAGGTCGCCCGGGTCCGGGAGGACCGCGCGGGCTACGTACGGGCCCGGTGCCACTGGGCGGTGGACTACGCCCGCTGCGCGCAGTACCTGGCGCGGCCCGAACTGGAGGAGCAGGCCGCCGCCCTGCTGGCCGGCACCGACGTCCGGGCGTGGCAGCTGCACGGTGCGGCCGGGATGGGCAAGACCACCCGGCTGCGCTGGCTCGTCACCCGCTACTGCGCCGGCGCCGAGCGGGACGTCCCGTGCGCCCGGATCGACTTCGACGTGGTCTCCCCGGTGACCGTCGGCCGCTACCCGTGGCTGGCGCTGCTGGAGGCGGCCGCGCAGTTCGACGACCGCTGGGGCAAGCGGACCTTCGGCAGCCTGGACCGCTACGCGTCGTTCCGCAGCCTGCTCGGCCGCCGTCCGTCCGACCTGAGCCGCACCGCGGCCCAGGGCTTCCGGACCACCGGGGACCCGGACACGCTGCGGGCGGAGGTCACCCGGGTCTTCGTCGACCGGTTCAACGACGCCGCCGGAGACCGGCCGGCCCTGCTGGTCTGCGACACCACGGAGGAACTGCTGCTGCGGGGCACACCCGGAGTCGGCCGCTTCCTCGCGCTGCTGGGGGAGGTGCAGCAGGACTGCCCCGCGCTCCGCATCGTGCTGGCCGGCCGGTACGACCTGGCGACACGGGCCCCGGAGGCCCTGGCCGCGCTGAAGGGCGTCGAGTCCATCGAGGTGACGCCGTTCACCGACGAGCAGGCCGAGACCTACCTCCGCACCATCCGCGGCATCGCCGACCCCGGCAAACGGGCCGTCGCCCGACGGCGGGCCAACGGCCGGCCGCTGGTCCTCGCCCTGTTCGCCGACGCCATCGAGCTGGACCCGGACCTGGGCGTCGAGGCCCTGGAGAAGACCCGGGACCCGGTCATCCCGCCGCTGATCGAGCGGGTGGTGTGCCGGATCACCGAGGAGCCGGTGCGCTGGCTGCTGCGCTACGGCGTCGTCCCCCGCAAGCTGCGGCGCGAGGACCTGGCGGTGATGGCTCCGTTCCTGCGCAACATGGCGGGGCCCACCCCGAGCGACGACCCCAGGGCGGACACCGACGGCCTCGGCGGCCCGGACGCCTACCCGTTCACCCGGCCGCCCGGGACCACCGCCGAGCTCGACCGGATCTGGGCCGAGCTGCTCAACTACGCCGGCTCCTCCTCCTGGGTCTCGCAGGCCGCCGAGGACCCCTCGACGGTGGTCTTCCACCCGGACGTGCTGGTGCCCCAGCGGCTGCTCCTCGCCGACCACCCGGTCTTCGAGGACCTGCACCGCGCCTTCGCCCGGCACTTCGAACTGCTCGCCGAAGGGGCCCCGGACCGCTGGGCGGAGTTCACCCGGGAGGCGCTCTACCACCGGTTCCAGCCGGGCGACCCGCAGGCCGCCGCCGCCTGGCGGAGCGCACTGCGGCGGGCCCGGCAGGCCGACGCGCTCGACGAGCTGCACGAGCTCGCCTGCGAGGTGCTGGGCGGCGACTACCTGGACGAGGACGGCACGCCCCGGCGCGGCGGACGCGGGACGGCGCTGATCACCCACGCCGAGGTGGCCGAGGCCCGGCTCCAGGAGGCCTACGTGCTCGCCCGCCGGGCGCTGCGCGACCGGGTCGGGGCGGGGGACCCGCAGTGGGACGAGGTCGAGTACGCCCTGGAGCAGGCGGCCCGGGCCCGCGACGCCTCGCCCCGGGCCCTGCCCGTCCCCGGCGGGGAACACGTCGTGCGGGCGATGCTGCTGAACGCCGAGGGCCGGGCCGAGGCCGCCGTGCGCTGCGCCGAGCACGCGCTGACGGCGGCCGACCCGGATGAGCGCCTGGACGCGCTGCGCGTGCTCGGGGACAGCAGGGCCGCCGCCGGCGACCCGACCGCGCAGGACGCCTACCAGGAGGCCTTCGAGCTGGCCCTGCGCGAGGGCAAGGCCGTCCGGGCCGTCGAGATCGGCCTCGCCCTCGCCCGCGACCGCGAGGCGCACGGGCGGCTGGACGAGGCCCTGCGCTGGTGCGAACGGCTCGAACCGCTCGCCCCGCTCGCCGCCTCCCCGAGCCTGGTGCTCGCCCGGGCCGGGCTGCTGCTCGCCTGCCGGCGGCCCTGCGCCGCCCTGCGCGTCCTACGGCCCCTGCTCGGCACGGACGACCGGCCGGCCGCCGGCGGCGCGGCCGTCGACGCCGCGGTGGAGGCGGAACTGCTCCGGGCCCGGGCGGCGTTCATGCTCGGCCGGGAGGAGCGCGCCCGGACGGCCCTGGACCGCGCCACCCTGCTCACCGAACGCGTGCCCGGGGCGGCCCGCTACCGGTGGCGGGCCCGCATCCACCAGCTCGGCGGTGTGCTGTCCGGCGAACTGCTCGGGGTCGAGGAGGCGGAACGGTACTTCCAGCAGGCCGAGAGCCTGTGGCAGGAACTCGGCTACCACGACGGCCACCCAACGTGCCGCTACCTCCACGCCCGCTTCCTGCTCCGCGACGTCGGCGACCTGGTGGAGGCGCGCGAACTGCTCGCCGCCGCCGGCCCCCGCACCGGCCCGCCGGCCGGCCGGTCGGCCACGCCCGAGGACGAGTTCGCGCTCCGCACGGCCCTGCTCGCACGCGAGCTCGTCCTCGACGAGGGCGGCCGGCCCGACCCGGAGCGGCCGACCGCGGAACCGGCCCCGCGGCTGCCGCCCCGGCAGGCCGCCCTGCTGGCCACCCAGTGGATGGTCGAGGACTGGCGCAGGACCCGGCGCTCCGACCCCCCACCGCGCGACCGGGAGTCGGTCCAGGCGCTCGCCCACGCCCTGGAAGCCCTCGAACCGCCGTCCGCCCGGCTGTTCGTCCTGGACGAGCTGCGCCGTTGCCGGACCCCGCGCAAGGCCTCGGACACCGTGCTGGCCCCGCTGTACCGGGTGTTCCCCGCCGCCGACGACGCGCCGGACCCGCTGGACCGGGCCCTGCACCGGGCGCTGCTCGCCGAGCTCGACCGGCTGGCCGGCCGGCCCGACCGCGCCCATTCGGCCGTCGACGAGGCCCGGGCCGTCCTCCAGGAGGACACCTACCACCGGGACCCGCTGCAGTGGTGGCGCTGGTTCCGGGCCGGCACCCGGCTCGGCGTCCCCGACGAACCCGCGCGCGGCGACTACCCGTCGACCATCGCCGACCGCTTCCCGCTGCTGCACGCCGCCGTCCTGGCCGGGCTCGCCAAGGACGCCCGGCGGGCCGGCGACGCCGCGCGGGCCGGGGAACTGATCACCCGCGCGCTGGAGGCCTCGGCCCGGGTGGCCCGGCCGACCCGCTGGGCGGCCGACGCGCTGCGCACCTACGCGGAACTGGCCGACGACCCGGACGCGCGCTCGTCCGCCGACCGCCTCTACCAGCGGCTCGGCCGGCCGCAGCGCCCGGCCGAGCCCGTCCCGTCGCCGACCTGGCAGCCGCCGCAGGCCGCCGGGCAGCTGGCGATCCGTCTGACCGCCCCCGACGGCCTGCCGTCGGCGGACACCGAGGCGCTGCAGCGGCTGCTGTTCAACGACCCCGGGGCCGTGGTGGAGCGCCTGCGCGAGCCCCTGGCCGAGGCGCTCGGGGCGGTCCGGGAACCGGACCGGAACCGGGTGCTGCGCCTGGAGTCCGACGACGCCGCCGTCCACGCGCTGCCGTGGGAACTGGCCGTCACCGAGCCCCGGGGAGCGGGGCCGGGCGCCGGGCCGTACGGGTTCCGCACCCTGCCCGGCGCGGCCGAGCACGGCACCCTCGTCCAGTTGCAGACCTCGCTGCGCGACACGGTCGACCCGGACCTGCCGCTCGACGGCTTCCTCGGCCCGCGCACCCGGCGGGCCCTCGCGCTGGTGACCGGGCCGCGGGCCGCCGGCGGCCCCGAGCCGGACCCGGAGTCCCTGGCCGACCTGGCCCGGCAGCGGCAACGCCCCTCGACCGGCACGCCCACGGTGGTCATCGTGGCCCCGCCCACGGCCGTGCAGTACGGGTCCCGGGGCAGTCACCGGCTGTCCGGGGTGGCCCTCGCCGACGTCTACGCGTCCTTCGGCTTCACCGTCCGCTTCGTGGAGGCCGTCGACTCCGGCGATCCGCTGACCACCCGGCCGAGCCTGGTCCACGTCAGTGCCCCGCTGGAGGCCACCCCCAGGGGTCCGTACTTCGACATGTCCGTGGCGTACTCGGAGTCGCGGCTGGAGAGCAGGTCGCGGGGGTTCGACCTGCCGGCCGCCGCCCTGGCGGAGTGGCTCCGGGTGTCCCCGGACTGCGTGGTGGTGCTCGATCCGCCGGTGCCCGGGTCCCCGCTGGACATCCCCGAGCAGATGCTGTGGCGCAACCAGTTCGCGGCCCAGCTGTTCGCCAGGCTCCCCGCCGCCGCCGTGCTCGGCATCGGGCTGAACGAGTACCACACCTACGCGTCCGTCGCCCAGCTGGCGACCGCCGTCCGGGACCGGCGGCAACTGGCCGACGCCTTCCACGAGTTGGTGCTGGTCCGGAGCGGTCCGGTCTGGGAGGGCTCCACCTGGCGGGCCAGCGACACCACCCTGTTCGCCACCGCCACCACCTTCGCCGACCACGTCCTGTCATGACCGGCGCCGACCGCGAGGAGCGCAGCCGGGCCCGGACCCGCCACCTGGTGGCGAGCCTGGAGGCGGAGACCGCCCGCTGGACCGAGGCCACCGGGCCCGGCGAGCCGCTGGAGAAGCACCACAGCCAGGTGGCCTGCCTGGTGCGGCTGCTGCGCACCTGCCTGCGGGACCTGGACGGGCTCCCCGACCGCGAACTGACCGAGCCGGTCCTCGACCTCCACCACGTGTGGGACTTCTTCCGCGGCAAGCTCGTCCTGCGCTGCCTGCCGCAGTACCGGGACTTCCTGGAGACGGCCGACGAGCTCGCCTGGGCCTGCTACCAGCCGGCGCCGGCCGCGGCCGGGACGGGCCCCGGGGTGCCGCCGCTGGTCTTCCTCAACCGGGCCGAGGTCCCGTTCGCGGTCGGCCGCGGCCACGACTACCGGGAGCTCCTGCCCGGGGCCGTACGCACCCGCTCCGGCGAGGCGGCGGCGGGCACGCTGCCGTTCCCGATCATCGGCGTGCCCTGGCACCAGACCGAGCACCTGCCGGGGCTGCTCACCGTGGCGCACGAGGTCGGCCACCACGTCGAGGACGACTGCGGACTGGGGCTCGCGCTGCGGGCCAGGGTGCGGGGGAGCGGCCTCCCGTCCGAGCGCCAGCGGCTCTGGGAGGACTGGGTGACCGAGGTCTTCGCGGACGTCTGCGCCTGCCTGGCCTGCGGCCCCGCCTACCTCGACACGCTGTCCGACGCGCTGGCCGAGCTCCCGCCGCTCGCCTTCGGCGGGTACCCGCCGAAGGAACTGCGGCTGAGGGCCTGCCGAAGCGTGTTCGAGCCGGCCGCACCGGGTGCGGGCGAGCGGCCGGGTGAACCGTCGGGGGAGCAGGGCCCGTCGGACGAGGCGGCGGTGGTGGTCCGGGCGCTGACCGCCGACGGCTACGCCGAACTCGGCGGCCGGACCCTGCCGTCCGTGCTGACCTGCGCCGAGGCGTGGGAGCCGGAGGTGGCGGCCGGCCGGCTGCTGGCCGGCATGCCGTCGGGGACGGCCGACGCCCGGGCGTCCCTGGCCTCGGCGGCCGCCGCCTTCGCCCGCGATCCGGCCGGCTACGACGCGATGGGCGTCGGGCGGCGGGTGGTCCGGGAGGTCCTGGACCACCGCCCCAAGGGCCCCCGGGCCGCCACCCCCGCACCGGAGGCCGCTGACCGGCGGGCCACCGCCGCGGGGCACCTCCTCGCGGGCCTGCTCACCCGGACCGGGTCGTCCGCGGGCTGAGCGGCTGCGCTGCGATCGTCCGGGGCGTGATCCCCTCCGGTCCGGTCGTCCGGGGCCCGGGTCTCTTCGGTCCGATCGTTCGGACCGGAACGGTTCGGGCCCCGGCCCAACGTCCACCGCCGGTGCGCGCGGGGCAATCCGGGTGCCGGGCCGACGGGTCGTCAGTGGTCCACCGGGGCAGACTTCGCGGCCCGCGGGGGCCGGGCCGGTTGCCCTCGGAGGCCCTGTCCGGTTGCCCCGAAAGGGCAGACGCCCTCCGGTCGGCGCGGTACGGCGGCCTGGTCGGAGGGCGTTCGGCCCGACCGAAGTTACCGGCCGGTGTTGACATGGTCACAGGATGTAGGAGGAGATACGGGAGGGGGAGATACGAGACGGACGGGTCGGACAGGACCCGTCGGCATCATCGGGACAACCGGGGCGCTTCGCCCTCCCCGGTTGCCCGGGGAGGGAAGGTCATCCTGCGCGCCCAGTCAGTTCCCCTGTCGGAGATCGCTCAGCGTGCCGCTGATGTTGAGGAGTTCGTGGCAGGCGGCCGCCTGCTTGCCCGAGGCCGGAGTGCCCGGCGCCTCGCAGGTCACGCTCGCCGTCACCGTCTGGTCCCCGGACACCTGGATCGGGGTCACCCAGTGGTAGTCCTGGTTGCGGAAGGTCTCCAGGGCGATCGTGGTGATCGTCTGGTTCCCGGCCGTGATGGTCAGTAGCCCTTGGTCGCCCTGGAAGTTGGCCGCCACGATGTCCGTGATGTCGAAGACCTTGCCGTGCGGCACCTGGTAACTGCCCACGGCGGCGGCCGCGTTCGCGGTCTGCACGTCGATGGTGGCGGAGCTCTGCTGCCCGGTGCCCGGGACGGCCAGCCCGCCCGGACCGGTGGTGCGGCCGCCGGGGCCCGTGGTCGACTGCCCGGCCCCCGGCTTGGTCTGGCCGCCGGGGCTCGCGCCGCCGGGTTGCGTCGGCGCGCCGCCGTCCGGAGTGGCGGGGGCCGGCGCCGGGGTGGGGAGCTGCTGGGCGACGGCCTTCTCCGCGGCCTGCTTCGCGGAGCTGCGCACCGCCGGGCGGACCAGGGCGAACCAGGCCAGCAGCAGGGCGATCAGGGCCGCCAGAAGCGCGAGCAGCCACCAGGGGAAGATCGGCAGTTGAACGAACTCACCGTCCAGCAGCGGGCGTTGGACCGGCATCGGGTCGGCCGCGGCGGTGTCGCCGCCCGGGCCCTTGCCGTCGGCCCCCTTGGCGCCTGTGCCCTTGCCGTCCGGCCCCTTGCCGTCCGCGCCCTGCTCCGGGCCGACCGTGACCTCGAACGGCCAGGAGGCCGGCTTGCCGAACCAGATCAGCTTGCGGGCGCGCGCCTGCACCCGCAGCTCCCCGGACTCGCCGGGTTCGAGGCGCAGCCGCTCCGGCGTGACCCGGAACCGCAGGTCCTCGCCGGCCTGTCCGGGAGCGAGGACGACGGTGGCGGGGGCGTTGCCGAGGTTGCGCACCGAGGCCCGGTAGCGTCCGCGGAGCCAGCCGCGACGGCGGCGGGGCGCGAGGGCGGCCTGCAGCTCGTGGAACGGCGTCACGGTGACCGTGGTCTCCGGGACCGTCACCAGCTCGGGGCGCTCCGTCGGCAGCACCCGGATGCCGAGCGGGAAGTCGCCGGCCCGCGCGGAGGGCGAACGCGGCGGGGCCAGGCGCACCGTCACCGTCTCGGACGTCCCCGGGAAGAGGGAGACCCGGGCCGGCTCGATCGTCGTCCACGCCGCACAATCACCGACCGCCTCCAGCGTGTACGCCTCAACGATGTCGAGGTCGTTGCGTACCGTCAGGGTCGTGGTGGCCACGCCACCGGGCGCCACCGTCAGCGCGGACAGGCCGAGTTCGGCGGATGTGGTCATGGCGTGACGGTAGGGCCGGGAGGGGGTCGGAGGAGAGGGCCGTGCGGGCAAGGCGTGGGCACACCCCTTGCCCGCGGGGGCGGACCGACCCTGCCCGCCGCCGTCCCGGCAGGCCGCACCCGACGCGGGAACCGCGGGATCCGGGCGCCCGGAGCAGCCGGGCCCCGGCCGTCACCGCCCCACGGCCGGCCGGCCGTCACCACAGCAGTTCCACAGGAGATATGGAGTGTTCGATGACAACGACCGATACGACCCGCACCTGCCGAGGGGAATCCGTCACCACCAGGCGCACCGCACCGGCCCAGCGGTCCGGCAGCTCACTGCCCTCCGCACCGGGCCCCGCCGCCGCCCAGGTGCGTAGCAAGCCGGCCCAGGTGCGCGTGGCGGTGTACGCCGAGGACCTCATCCTGCAGACCGGTGTGGTCCAACAGCTGCGCCAGCGGCCCGAGGTGGAGCTGCTGAGCGAGGGCGAGGCGGCCGGCGCCGAGGTCTCCCTGCTGGTCGTCGACGCCCTGACCGAGACGGTGGCCGAGCACCTGCGCCGGCTGCGGCTCGCCACCTCGGGCCGGATAGGCCTGGTGGTGGGGCACTTCGAGGCCGGCGGGCTGCAGACGATCGTCGAGTACGGGGTCGCCGCCGTGCTGCGCCGCTCGGAGGCGGACCAGGACCGGCTGGTGCACCTCATCACCGCCCTGGCCAACGGTGAGGGCGTGATGCCCGGGGACCTGCTCGGCGAGCTGCTCGACCGGATCGGGCTGCTCCAGCGCACCATGCTGGACGGCAAGGGCCTGACCCTGTCCACCCTGACGGCCCGGGAGGCGGAGATGCTCCGACTGGTCGCCGAGGGCTTCGACACCAGCGAGATAGCCGCCAAGACCTCCTACTCCGAACGCACCGTCAAGAACGTGCTGCACGAGATCATCACGAGGCTGGGCCTGCGCAACCGGGCGCACGCCGTCGGGTACGCCATGCGGCGCGGCCTGATCTGAGGGGCGCGGCGGCTGTACCGGCCCGACACGGGGGTGGCCCGGAACCGTCCGCCGCAAGACGCGCCATGGCCCGTCGGAGGCGAACCGCCCCCGGCGGGCTGCCCTTTGGGGACACGGTCGTTACCCCCGGCTCGGGCACCCGGGCTCTGGTCCCGGGCGTCCGGGCCGGGGAGACTGCCGGGAGAACGCCCCTGCCACCTTGAGAGGTCGAGCGTGATCGGCGCCACCGGCACTCCCCGCTCCATCCGGCGGCCGGCCAGAGCCGCCGTCGCGGTCCTGCTCGCGCTGGCCGCGGCCGTGACGACCCTGGTCGCCGCAGCCCCCGGAGGCCAGGGCGCGCCCGTGGCCCCGGCCGCCGAGGCCGACCCCGCGGCCGGGCGGGTCGTCTTCGCCGGCACCAACCACCGCGGCCTCGGCCGGGTCACTGGCGCGGACACCAGCGCCCCGCTGTTCGGGCCCGGCCCGGTCCACTTCGACCAGGACCCGTCCTCCCGCGGCGACGAGCTGGTCTTCACCAGCCTGCGGGACAGCACGCTCCCGCAGGTCTACCTGCGCGACGCCGCCGGCGCGGTGCGCCGACTGACCTCCGGCATGGACACCGCCCACCCCGCCCTGGCCCCGGACGGCAAGGCCGTCGTCTTCGAGGCACTGGAGACCAAGGCGGACGGCAAGCCCCAGCACGTCCTGTGGGTGGTCAACCGGGACGGCTCCGGGCTGCGCCGGATCACCGACGGCGCCGCCGACGAGACCCATCCGACGGTCTCGCCGGACGGCAAGTCGATCGCCTACTCCTGCACCGGAGACCCGGCGCACCGGCAGATCTACCTGCGGCCGTTCGAAGGCGGCGCGCCCGTCAAGGTCACCGACGTGACCACCGGGGACGCGATCGATCCGACCTGGAACCCGGTGAACGACGACGCGCACCGCAACCAGATCGTCTACACCTGGGACCAGGGCGACCAGGGCCGGACCCTGAGGCTCACCTCGCCCACCGGCGGCGACAAGGCGTTCTTCCTCCGCACCGGCTCCACCTGGCGGACCGGCTCCGCCTCCTGGCTGGCCGACGGCAGCGGCGTCCTCTTCCTCAGCTCCGACCTGCTCGCCCCCGCCGCCCCGCCCCGGCAGCCCGAACCGCCCCGGCCACCCGTCGTCAACCTGTACCGGGCGCCGACCTGCTCCTGCGACGACCCCAAACTGCTCTACGGCACCGACCGGCTGATCGCGACGCCGGCCTGGCTCGGCAGCCAGGACAAGGGCGGGCCGGTGGTGGAGCAGACCAGCGCCACCGCCGCCAACATCGCCGACCTGCAGGACGTCCGCCCCGACGGGGTCGACCCGCGCGACCTGGGCGTCAGCGTGCTCCGGGAGGACCCGGCCGCCGACACCAACACCGACCCCGACCCGGCCGCCGACCCGCTCTTCCACCCCCGGGCCGGCTACGACCCCTGGTTCGAGCGGCAGACCTACACGCCCGACGGCCGGCAGATCGTGGTGACCCGCTACGAGGACTCACAGGCCGGACGGATCCAGCGGATCTGGCTGACCGACGCCGACGGCGCCAACCCGCGCCCGATGAACCTGGCCGGCCGACGCCCGCTCGACCGGGACACCGACCCCTCCCTCTCCCCGGACGGCCGGCTGATCGTGTTCAGCCGCAGCTCCCCGGGCGGCGGCGCGGAGCCGGCCCGGCCCGGCCGGATCGTGATCGCCCAGGTCTCCACCGGGGCGGTCGTCGGCACCGTCCAACCGCCGGCCGGCGAGCAGGGCGCCTCGGACGGCCAGCCCTCCTGGTCCCCCGACGGCAAGCTGATCGTCTTCTCCAGGTCCGCGGTGATCAACGGCAACGCCGGCAACCTGCACGTCTGGACGGTGGCCGCCGACGACCTCACCCGGCAGAGCGACCTGAGCCGGACGGTCTGCCCGGGCAGCTGCGACGTCATCGACGACAGCCCCGCGTTCTCGCCCGACGGGCGGCGGATCGCCTTCAACCGCAAGGGCGGCGACGGCGGCAACAACCACCGGGACGGCGTGCTGGTCGCCTCGGCGACCGGCGGCGACTGCACCGTCGTCCTGCCCACCGCGCTGCGCGGGCAGAAGGACGCCTGCACCCGGCCGCTGCCCGAGACCACCGACGCCGGCCCGTTCCAGCCCCGCGACGTCGCCTGGACGGCCGGCGGCGGGCAGCTGGTGCTCACCTCCCGCCGCGCCCAGCCGCCGAACTCACCGGAGGGGCTCGCCGTCTACGACTTCGCGGCCGGCACGCTCACCCCGCTCGACCGGCGCCTGCCGGGCCGGCAGAAGGAACCGGCCGTCCAGCAGTCCGTCGACCTGGAGCTGAGCGCACCCGAGCGGACCCCCGCGGTGCCCGTCGGCGGCGGCACCGACGTGACGATCACCGTCACCGACAAGGGCCCCGCGCCCTCGCCCGGCACCGTCCTCACCGCCTCCGTGCCGACCGGCGCCCGGCTCGGCGGGCTGACCAGCCCGGTCGGGCAGTGCGATGCCGCGGCGCTCCGCTGCGACCTCGGCACCCTCGCCCCGGGCCAGGTCGTCCGGGTGACCGCCCGGCTGATCGGCACCAGGACCGGCACCCAGGAGTTCGGCTGGAGCGTCACCGGGACGGTCACCGACCCGAACCCCGGGGACGACTCCGCCCGCACCTTCCTGCCCGTCCAGGAGGCGCCGTCGCCCTCGCCGACGCCCACCCCGTCACCCACCCCGACGCCGTCGCCGACCGCCACGCCGACGCCTGCGCCGACACCGACCGCGACCCCGACGCCCGCACCGCCGCCCGCTCCCGCCCCGCCGCCCGCCCCGGCACCGCCGCCGCAGGCCGGACCCGGGGTGACCGTCGACGCCCAGCCGAACCCCGGCTACGTCGGCGGCCACGTGACCGTCAGCTACACCGTGCGCAACACCGGCCAGGCCCTCTCCACGGGGCTGCGCCTCACCCTCGGCCTGCCCGCGGGAGTGCCCACCGAGCCGCTGCCCCCGGGCTGCCGCTCCGGGACCTGCGAACTGGCCGACCTCTCCCCGGGCGGCAGCCAGGTGGTCCGGGTGGTGCTGTCACCCGTGGCCGTACTGGACACGACCGTCACCGCCGAGCTGACCACCACCGGCACCGACGCCACCCCGGGACCGCACCGGGCGAGCACCCCGCTGCGCATCCTGCAGCCCCGCATCGTCGCGGTGCCGCCGATCGGCAAGCCCGGCTTCGTGACCTCGGTGCGCGGCGTGGACTTCCCGCCCGGCACCCCGGTGCGCCTCACCTGGCAGCCCGGCATCACCGCCGCGGCGGCACCGACGTACCCCCGGGCCGACGGGACCTTCGCGGGCCAGCTGCTCATCCTCCCGAAGGACGAGACCGGCCCGCGGACCATCACCGCCGACGGCCCCGGATTCTCCCCGGTGACCACCCCCTTCCTGGTCGTCGAGGGCAGCATCGGCCCGCCCGGGGAGGTGGAGCGGCGATGATCCACGAGGTCGACGAGGCGCTGCGGCTGCTGCTCGCCGAGGCCGGACTCGCGGAGCGCGGCGTCGAGGTGGCCTTCGACGCGCCCACCCGGGACTTCGCCGCCCGGCGCACCGCGCCGACGGTCAGCGTCTTCCTGTACGGCATCCGCGAGGAGACCGACCGCCGGCAGGCCGGCGCGACCGCCGAGTACGACGCGGACGGCGTGATCACCGGCCACCGCGCCGCACCCCGCTGGTTCGAACTGGCCTACCTGGTCACCGTCTGGACCAACCGGCCGCAGGACGAACACCGGCTGCTCGCCGAGGTGCTGCAGTGCCTGACCGCCGTCGACGCGCTGCCCGCCCGGGTGCTCACCGGGACGCTCCGGGAGCTCGGACTGACCGTCGGGCTCGACATCACCGGGCGCGACACCGGCCTGCCCTCGGTGTCCGACGTCTGGTCGGGGCTCGGCGGGGAGCTGCGGCCCTCGATCGACCTCCGGGCGCTCGCCCCGCTGCCCGGCGGGCGCACCCCCGCCGGGCCGCCGGTCACCGAGGGCCTGGTGGTGCGGGTCGAGGACACCAGCGTCGAGCGCGCCTCCGCGGCGGACGGTACGGCCGCCACCGACGGCCCGGGCCGTCGACTGCGCTACCGCGGCGCCACCGACCCCGGACCGGACGGGTTCGCCGCGCCCCGGGACCGCGAGCTGCCCCCGGGCCGCCGACCGCGGGGGAGGGCCCGATGACCGTCGACCTCGGGCCGGCCACCCTTTCCACGTCCATGTCCACTTCCACGGCGGCCGACGGACTGCCGCCCGGCCCCGACCACCTCTGGGAGCGGCTGCACCGGGTCGAGCAGCGGGTCCGGACGGCGGTGCGCGAGCGCCGGGCCGAGGACCCCGACCCGGACGACCCGTACCGCGGCCAGTACCTCAGCCCGGAGGCGGTGGAGCGGATCCTGGCGGCTTCCGCCACCGTCCGCCCGGACGGCTATGCGGCACCGGGTGACGGGCCCGCCGCGCCGCCCGGCTCCCGGCTGGCCCGGCTCGCCGACGCCTTCGGGCTGCTCCCGGTGGACGTCGAACTGCTGCTGGTCGTCCTCGCCCCCGACCTCGACACCCGTTTCGAGCAGCTCTACGGCTACCTCAACGACGATCTGACCCGCCGCCGGCCCACCGTCGGGCTGGCCCTCGAACTGTGCGGGCTGCCGGGGGCCGGCGCCGGCCGCTTCCGGTTCGCCGTACGGGCACCGCTGATCGCCGGCGGACTGGTGGAGGTCGCCGAGCCGGAACGCCCGCTGCTCTCCCGCCCCCTGCGGGTGCCGGACCGGGTGACCGCCCACCTGCTCGGCGACGACGAGCCGGACGGCGCGCTGGCCGGGCTGGCCCGCCGCGTCACCGCCGGGCCCGCCCCCGCTTCGCCGGCGGCCGCGGAGCTCGTCGACCGGATCCGCGCGGCCTCGGCGGACGGCGGCCTGGTGCACCTGCTCGACAAGGGCGGGCACGCCGGCCCGCCCGCGGTGGCCGCCCTCGCGGCCGACGGCCGCCCGCCGCTGGTCGTCGACGCCGCCGCCCTCGCCGCCCGCCCGTCACCGGACCTCGTCCGGGCGCTGGCCCGCGAGGCCCGGCTCACCGGCGCCGGGGTGCTGCTCGGACCGCTGGACCGGCTCGAACCCGAACGCCCCGAACGGGCCGCGCTGCTGCGCGAGCTGTGCGCGGAGCTGACGAGTGGGCGAGTCTCCCCGCCCCGAGCCGAAGGGCGCGCCGACGCCGAGAGGGAGAAGCGAGGGAGCGACGCAGGAGCGACGGAGCGCCGACCGTCGGTGTCGGGTCAGGAGCGCCCGGAGGCGAGCGGGCGAGTAGCAGTCCCGCTGGTCGTGCACGGCGCGCAGGTGTGGGACCCGGCCTGGACCGTGGCGAGCCCGGTGGTGCTCACCGTCCCGCCGCCGGACGCGCACGGCCGGACCGAGCGCTGGGCCCGCGCGCTCGGCGGCCCGCCGGACGGCGGTGAACCGGCCCCGTTGAGCGAGGAGCTGGCCGAGGCGGTGGCCGCCTACCGGGTGGACCAGGAGAAGCTGGAGCGGGCGGCCGCGGTGGCGGCCAGGACGGCGGCCGCCGAGCGGCGCCCGGTGCGCCCCGAGGACCTGCGGGTCGCGGTGCGGGCGCAGAACGCCGCCGGGCTGGCCCGGCTCGCCCGCCGGATCGAGCCCGCCGTCGGCTGGGCCGACCTGGTGCTGCCCGGCCCCACCGAGGGCCGGCTGCGCGAACTCGTGCTGCGGGCCCGGCACCGCGACCGGGTGCTCGGGCAGTGGCGGATGCGGCCGGGCGGCGGCCGGGGGAACGGCGTGATCGCCCTGTTCGCGGGGGAGTCGGGCACCGGCAAGACGATGTCGGCCGAGGTGGTCGCCGCCGAACTCGGCATGGAGCTCTACGTGGTGGACCTCTCCACGGTCGTGGACAAGTACATCGGCGAGACCGAGAAGAACCTGGAGCGGATCTTCACCGAGGCCGCGCAGGTGAACGGCGTCCTGCTGTTCGACGAGGCGGACGCGCTGTTCGGGAAGCGCTCCCAGGTCAAGGACGCCCACGACCGGCACGCCAACCTGGAGACCGCCTACCTGCTCCAGCGGATGGAGTCCTTCGACGGGATCGCGGTGCTGACGTCCAACCTGCGCGCCAACCTCGACGAGGCCTTCACCCGGCGGCTGGACGTCATCGCCGAGTTCCCGCTGCCGGACGAGGCGCAGCGGCGCGTCCTGTGGGACCGCTGCCTGGGGCCGAGGCTGCCCCGCGGGGACGACCTCGACCTGGACTTCTGCGCCCGGCGCTTCGAGCTCACCGGCGGCTCCATCCGGGCCTGCGCGGTCTCCGCGGCCTACCTGGCCGCCGGAACGGGCACCGCGCTGGGCATGGCGCAGCTGGTCGCCGCGGTGGTCGGGGAGTACCGCAAACTCGGCCGGCTGGTGCTGGAGAGCGAGTTCGGCCCCTGGCTGGGCGCCGTCGGGGAGGCCGGCCGCGGCTGAGCCGCTACCGGCGGGGACCCCTCGCACTGTCCGCCGGGGGCAGCGTTCTTGCCCCCGGTCCGGGACCTGCGGACATGTCCCCGGACGGTGGCCGGGCAGCAGACTCGGGGGCGACTGACCGGCCACCCGAAGGAGCGCGAATGCCGTCCTACCTCACCCCGGGCGTGTACGTGGAGGAGGTCCAGTCCGGTGCCCGGCCGATCGAGGGGGTCGGCACGGCCGTCGCCGCGTTCGTCGGCTTCGCCGAGACCGGACCCTTCCACGAGCCCACGCTGGTCACCAACTGGGACCAGTACGTCCAGCGGTTCGGCGGCTTCACCGAGGGCACCTACCTCGCCCACTCGGTGTACGGCTTCTTCGCCAACGGCGGCGGCTCCGCCTACGTGGTGCGGGTCGGCGACCCGGCCCGGCAGGCCGCCGGCGGCGCGCCCGCCCCGGTCGTCGGAGCGCCCGCGCCCGTCGCGATCTCCGGCTTCCTGTTCTCGGCCCTGCCCGGCGCCGGCGGCGAGGTGTCCGTCGAGATCGCCGACGTGGAGGGCGAGAACGTCCCCGAGGACCGCTTCCGCCTGCTGGTCCGCCGGGGCGCCGAGGTCGTGGAGACGTACGACGTCTCGACCCGCAAGAGCACCAAGGGCTACGTCGTCACCCAGCTGCGCGAGTCCAAGCTGGTCGCCGTCGCCGAGCAGCCCGGCACCGCGCCGAGCCGCCCCGAGCGCCGGACCCACGCCCTGGCCGCCGCCCCCGCCCCGGCCACCGGGCCGGTCGCGGCCGCCGCCGGCCGGCTCGACCCCGCCGAGTACGTCGGCGACTCCGCCGCCCGGACCGGCTTCTCGGGCCTGGAGGCGATCGACGAGATCACCATGGTCGCGGTGCCCGACCTGATGAGCGCCTACCAGCGCGGCGACATCGACGCCGAGGGCCTGCGGACCGTCCAGCTCGCCGTCATGTCGCACTGCGAGCAGATGGGCGACCGGATCGCCGTCCTGGACCCGCCGCCCGGCCTCAACGCCCAGCAGATGCGCACCTGGCGCAACGACGAGGCGGGCTTCGACTCCCGCTACGCCGCCCTGTACTACCCGTGGATCAAGGTCTTCGACCCGGCCAGCGGACGCAACGTGATGGTCCCGCCGAGCGGGCACGCCGCCGGCGTGTGGGCGCGCAGCGATGCCGAGCGCGGCGTGCACAAGGCACCCGCCAACGAGGTCATCCGCGGCGCGGTGGACCTGGAGATCCGCCTCAGCAAGGGCGAGCAGGACCTGCTCAACCCGATCGGCGTCAACTGCGTGCGGGCCTTCCCCGGGCGCGGCATCCGGATCTGGGGCGCCCGCACCCTCTCCTCCGACCCCGCCTGGCGCTACCTCAACGTGCGCCGGCTCTTCAACTACCTGGAGGAGTCGATCCTCCTGGGGACCCAGTGGGTGGTCTTCGAGCCCAACGACGACCGGCTGTGGTCCAGCATCCGCCGGAACATCACCGCGTTCCTCACCGAGGAGTGGCGGCGCGGGGCGCTGTTCGGCCAGACCGCGGCCGAGGCCTTCTACGTCAAGTGCGACCGCGAGAACAACCCGCCGGAGTCCATCGACCTCGGCCAGGTGATCTGCGAGATCGGGGTCTCTCCGGTGAAGCCGGCGGAGTTCGTGGTGTTCCGGCTGTCCCAGTTCTCCGACAGCACGAGCCTCGTCAACGAATGACCGGTACCCGTACCAGGTACCCGGTCGGCACCCGCACGCGATTCATCGGAAGGTGACAACCAGCCATGGCTGAAGGCGATCCGCTCTCCACACACATCTTCGGCGTCCAACTCGGCGGCTACAACGTCGAGTCCGTCAAGGAGATCAGCAATCTGACGGTCGACCAGGAGGTCGTCGAGTACAAGCAGGTGACCCAGGAGGGCAAGCTGATCGTCCGCAAGCAGCCCGGTGCCCGGCTGCCCGGCGAGGTGACGATCACCCGCGGCCTCGACAAGAGCGGCGCGTTCACCACCTGGATCAAGGAGACCCTCAACAACGGGGCGATCAACACCGCGCGGCAGAACCTCACCATCGAGGTCAAGGACACCACCGGTGCCACCCTGCGGCGCATCCAGCTCACCAACGCCTGGGCCAGCCGCTGGGAGGGCCCCACGCTCACCGCCGGCGAGTCCAGCGCCGCGACCGAGACCGTGACCATCGTGTTCGAGGAGATCAGCGTAGAGTGAGGCGGAAGATCGGCCTGGAGGAACTCCTCGAACGGGCCCCGGCCGCGCAGAACACCGCGCCGCCGGCACAGCAGCCCGCGGGGCCGTCGGGGCTCTCCGGGGCCTCGGGGAACTCGGGGTCCTCGGGGCACCAACGACGGGTGCCGCACACCGAGTTCGAGTTCGAGCTGCCGCTCGGCTACGTCGACGACGAGGGTACGGTGCACCAGCACGGCACCATGCGTCTGGCCACCGCCCGCGACGAGCTGATGCCGCAGATCGACCTGCGGGTCAAGGAGAACCCGGCCTACCTGAGCGTGGTGCTGCTCAGCCACGTCATCACCCGGCTGGGCGACCTCACCGACGTGCACACCGGCATCGTCGAGCGGATGTACGCCACCGACGTCGCCTTCCTGCAGGACCTCTACCAGCGGATCAACAGCGAAGGCCACACGCGCGCCGCGGTGACCTGCCCGCACTGCGACGGCGCCTTCGAGGTCGACCTCGCCGGTGGGCGCCTGGGGGAATCGTGACGTACGCGCCTGCTCGGCTGTACGAGGAGATCGCGTACATCGCCTACCACTTCCACTGGCAGCGGGAGGACATCCTCGATCTGACCCACCGTGAACGCGGGCAGTGGGTACGGGAGATCGCCCGGCTCAACACCCGTGTCAGCGAAGGCGGGTGAGACGGGTGGGGCTGCGGGACTGGATCGGCGGACGGAAGGCGGCCGGGGCTCCGGCGGACGGCGGGGCCGGCGGCGGTGCTGTTGAGGCCGGTGCTGCAGACGCCGGTGCCGCCGGTGCCGCCGGTGCCGCCGGGGTCGGCGGTGCCGAGCGGCGTCGTCCGGCCGGGGACGGGGGGTGGCGTGCCGTGCGGCCGCTGACCCCGACCCTGGCCGGGGCGGCGCACGGCGTCAGCGACGGCCTGGTGTTCCGGTCCCGGCTCGCCTCGTGGCAGGACCCCTCGCTGAGCGGACCGCTCGGCCACGCCGTGCTGCCCTCCGCCCCGGCGGGGATCCTGCGGGCGATGGCGACTCCGGTCGCCGGGCCCGCCGTCAGATCCGGCGGGGACGAGCTCGTCCTGCCGGCGCCCGTGGCCGCGTCAGGGCCGGACGGGCCGGAGTCCGTGGCGGAGCCGGGCGGCCCGGGGGAGTCCGGGTCGGGCCGGGCGGTCCAGCGGTCCGTCGCGGTGCGGCGGCTTCCCGTGCGCTCCGGGCCCCGGGCGGCTTCGCGGTCGGGGGCGCGGTCCGCGTCCGCGTCCGCGGCCGTGCGGCCGGCCGTTCCGGAGGGCGCGGACAGCACCGGCGCTCCCCTGTCCGATCCCGTTCCGCTGTCCGTTCCCGCGCCCGGAGCGGAGGCCGCGACCCCGCGTCGCCGTGACCCGGTCCGCCCGGTGCGGCCCCGCTCCGTCAGCGAACCGCTGACCGTGGCGCGTCGTCCCCGTTCGCTGTCCGTGCGCCCGGTGACGGTCGTCCACGTCCCGGCTCCGGCCGACCACGCGTCCCACGCGCCCGCCACCGGTGAGGCCGCCACGCCCGTACGGAACGAGCGGAGCGAGCGGAGTGGCCAGGCCGGGGAGACCGTCCAGCGTGCCGTCGTACCCGGCGCTGCGGCGCCCGGCGCCAACGCGTCCGGCGCTGCGGCGCCCGCTCGTCCGGTGCTCGGTGCGCCGCTGACCTCCTTGCCCGCGAGCGCCAAGCCCGTGCCCTCCGGTCCCCGGGTTCCCGACGCCGCCCCGGGTTCGTCGTCGGCGATGCCGGTCGTTCCCGCCGGCGGGGCTTCCACGGGTGCCGGTTCCACGGGCGCGAGTCCCACCAGCGCGGGTTCCACCGGCGCCGAGCCGGGTGGGCCCGACCGCGCGCGGCAGACCGCCAGCGGTCACCGCGGCGCCACCCCTGCCCAGCGCACCCGTACCTCCTCCTCCTCCTCCTCCGCGCCCGGCGGCCCGGCATCGTCCCGTCCCGAGCGCGGGCCCGCCGCCGACGTGCCAGTCCAGCGCGCGCCGTCCGGGGGCGGCACCTCCTCACCCACACCGTCCTCACCAGCCACACCGTCCGACCCGGCCCCCGCCCGTACCCGCGGGGGCCTGGGCGCGCCCCTCGACGCGCTGCCCCCGACGGCGGCCGTGCCGGGCCGCACCGCCCCGCTGCTCGGCGGGCGCCCACCGGCCCGCCGGATCACCGGTCCGACGCCGGGTGACCCGGCGGCGCAGGGCACCGCTGCCGCCGGTGTGCCCACGGCCGGTGAGGGCCCGCGCGTGCAGCGTGCCGTCCGGCGTTCCGGTGAGGCCCCGGCCGGGCCGACGGTCCGGCCCGACAGCACCGCCGACGGCGGAGGGCCGACCGGCCCGGCCATGCCCACCGTGCGGAGTGCCGGTGAGGCTCCGGTGGAGCGAACTCACCACAACCAGACCGGTGGTGACGGATCATCACCTCTCCGCGACCGTACGGCCGGTGCCGGACCGGTGCCCACGGCGCGGCCCCACCGCGGTACCGACGGCGGACGGCCCGCGGACCGGAGCCGTCCTGTCGGCGCGCCGTCGGGGCCCACCGCCGCCGCGTCCACGGCCGGCGAAGAGCCGCGGGTGCAGCGTGCCGTCCGGCGCCCGGGCACGGGGTCGGCGGAGTCGACGGGACGGAGCGGCCCGGAGCCCGGACGTTCGGAGCCCGGGCGCGCGGAGCGGTCCGACGCGCCGCAGCCGACCACCACCGCCACCCGGCCTGCCCCGGCTCGGTCCGCCGCCTCGCGGGTCGACGGCGCCGGCCCGGTGGTTCCCGCCCGTCCGGTGGCCGGCGGCCGGGGCGTGCAGCGGGCCATGCCACTGACCGGCCCGATGCGCGGACTGCTCGGCGAACGCCCGATGCGCTCCGCCCTCGCCGCCACCCCGTCGGCGTCGCCCGCGCCCGGGACCGGGCCCGGTGCCCGTCCGGGCACGGGCCCGAAGCCCGCCCCGCCCGTGGTGCCGGCGGTCTGGCCCCGAGCCCTCCGGTCGCCGGCGGACGGCGAACCGGCGGCTCCCGTGCAGCGCTCGCGCCCGCGTTCTGCGCCGGGCGCGGGGGACGGCCGGACCGCCGGTGGCACGTCGGCCTCGCCGGGACACCCGGCGTCGACCGCTACGAGCGCTACGAGCGCGAACGCGCACGCGCACGCGACCACTACAGCGAGTACGGCTTCGGCTACGGGCGCCCTGCGCGGCGTCGCCTCGGTGCTGCGACGCGCGCGTCAGCGGCGCGAACCGGGGCAGCGCGACGGCGGACCGGCGGCCGACCGCCCCGGGGCGCAGGCGCAGCCGACGTCCTCCGGCGCCTCGACGGGTCAGCCGTCCGCTGCGGGGGCGCTGCGCGGGGTCGCCACCGTGCTGCAACTCGCCCGTGGGCGGCGTCCGGTGGACCGGGGTGACCAGCGCCCGACGCCCCCCGGCGCCTCGACGGATCAGTCGTCCGGAGCCGGTGCGGCGGCGCGGGGGCCCGAGGCCGTGGTGCAACTCGCGCCCGCGCGCCGCCCCTTCGACCGTTCGGCGACCGATCGCCCTTCAGCGCAAGGGAGTTCGCAGCCGATCGGACCCACCTCCGGGCCGGTCGCACCGAACGCCCCGTACCCGCCCGCCGGTGCGTCGGTGCCGAGCGCGGGCGGCCGGGTGCAGCGGCGGGCCGTCCCGTCGGGGTCGGCGGAGCGTCCGCCGGTGGTCAGGCTCGCGCCGCTGACGGCGTCGTCGGTCCAGCGGCTTCCGGCGCCCGCCCGTCCCGCGCCACCGTCCCCGGGCGGGCCGTCCCAGGCGGAGCCGGGCCCGGGTCGGGCGGCAGCGCTCCCGCTCGTCGTGGCACGGTCGCTGAGCGCCCCGCCCGTACGGACCGCACCGGCGGCCGCGCGGTCCGTCCCGTCCGTACCGTTCTCGCCGTCCGGGCCGTCCGGGCCGTCCGGGCCGTCCTCGCCGGGCACGGCGCAGATGCTGCAGCGGGTGGCGGAGCAGGCGGGGCTGACCGGGGTGCCGCTGACGGCGGTGCCGGCCCGTGCGCCGGTCACGGTCCAGGCGGCCCCGCCGGCCAACGGCCCCGCCCGGCCCGCTTCGCCGTCGCAGGCCGCCGGACCGCCGGCCGAGGCGACCGGCATCGGCTCCGGCGATCTGGACGAGCTGGCCCGGCGCCTGATCGAGCCGGTCGGGCGGCTGCTGCGCACCGAGCTGCGCCGGGGGAGGGAGCGCGGCGGGCGGCCGTACGACGGGCGCCGCTGAGCGCGGACCGGACGCGGGACTCGGGAGCGGATCCCGGGACCAGACCCCGGGACCGGACCCCGGGAGCAGGACCCAAGAGCACGACCCAGGAGCAGGAAACAGGAACGGGACCGATGACCGACAACATCTTCGCGACCAGCGTGTTCTTCAGTCTGACCATCGGCGGCAACGACCTGGGCGAGTTCACCACCTGCTCGGGGCTCGGCGCCCAGGTCGAGATCGAGCAGTACGCGGAGGGCGGCAACAACGGCTTCGCCTGGCAGCTGCCGGGCCGGATCACCTGGACGAACATCACGCTGACCCGGGCGGTCACGGCGGACACCACCAAGATCGCGCGCTGGCTGGGCGAGATCGTCCGGAAGGTCGAGCCGAAGGACGGCGAGATCGTGGCGCTGCGGCCCGACCTGAGCCGGATCGTCGGCTGGCAGGTGCTCGGGATCGTTCCGGTGCGGTGGGAGGGGCCGTCCTTCGACCCCTCCAACTCCCAGGCGGCGATGGAGACCCTGGAGATCGCCCACGCGGGCCTCCGCCCCTCCTGAGACCCCTCCCGAGGCCCCGCCCGCGGTCCCTCCTGGGCCCCGACCGGCCCGCCCCGCCCCGACCGCCGTCCCCCTCGATCCGACCCACCCGTAAGGAGCACCAGGATGTCCTCGGCGGTCCCCGCGAGCGTCACCCGGGCCCAACTGACCATCATGGAACCGCCGTCCACCGTCGGTGCCCAGCCCGGCGGGGCGCTCGCGCAGCTCCGGCTCCAGTTCAACCCGGCGACCCTGGTGCTGCGCAAGTCCACCGAGTGGCGGCGCACACCGTCCCGGATGGCGGGCGAGTCCGCGCTGCCGGAGTTCGTCGGCAGCGGCCCGCGCTCGCTCTCCCTCGACGTGTTCCTGGACTCGACCGCGACCCACGACAACTCGGTGGAGCGGGCGGTGGAGAAGCTGATGACGGCCTGCGTGCCCACCCCGACCAGCCTGGCACGCAAGACGCCGGCCAGTCCGTGGATCCGGCTGGACTGGGGCACCCTGAAGACGACCTCGTTCAACGGGGTGCTGACCGGCCTCTCGGTCACCTACACGCTGTTCGACGTGAACGGCAATCCGCTGCGGGCGGTCTGCTCGCTCACCATCGACGAGGCCAGCGTCGACCCGGCCGGACAGAACCCGACCTCCGGTTCGCCGGAGGCCCGCAGCACCCACCGGGTGATCGCGGGCGACAGCCTGCCGCTGCTCGCCTGGCGCGCCTACGGGGACGCGACGGCCTGGCGCACCATCGCGGAGGCCAACGACATCGACGACCCGATGGCCCTGGTGCCGGGCGAGGAGCTGATCGTGCCGGGTA
The DNA here is from genome assembly GCF_014656195.1 of Kitasatospora xanthocidica. Classification (GTDB taxonomy): domain Bacteria; phylum Actinomycetota; class Actinomycetes; order Streptomycetales; family Streptomycetaceae; genus Kitasatospora; species Kitasatospora xanthocidica. The sequence goes on from NZ_BNBY01000009.1 coordinate 296,095, forward strand.
TCGACGAACTCACCCGCGGGGGGCGCTCATGACCACGCCCGAGGCCCGGGGCGGCCGGCCGTTCGCCGCGGATCCCGTCATCGAGGCGCCGGGCCCGCTGCCGCCGGTCTGGGCGGCCCAGCTGGTCTCCTGCGACATCGAGGAGAGCGTCGGCCTGCCCGACACCGCGGTGCTGAGCTTCCGGGACGCCGACCACGCCTTCCTCGCCGCGACCGGGATCACCATCGGGACCAAGCTGCGGGTGTCCGTGGTCACCGTGCAGGGCCACACCCGGGTGCGGCTGTTCACCGGCGAGGTGACCGCGCTGGAGCTGGAGGTGGACACCACGGGCTCGTACACCGTGGTGCGGGCGTCGGCGGTCACCCACCGGCTGATGCGCGGGCGGCGGGTGAAGGCCTTCCGGAACATGACGACGGCCGACATCGTCCGGGCGGTCGCCACCGGGGCGGGCCTGACCTGCGGCAAGATCGACTCCTTCCCGGTGGTCCACCAGCAGCTGTCCCAGGCGAACGTCCCGGACTGGGAGTTCCTCCAGTTCCTGGCACAGGAGAGCGGCGCGTACGTGCGGGTCGACGACGACGGGAAGCTGGAGTTCGTCCGGCCCGAGCCCGCCTCCGGCGCACCGGCCCCCTCGACCCCCGCGCCGCAGAACCCGCTGGTGCTGGAGTACGGCCGCAACCTGCTGGAGCTGCGCGGGGTGCTGACCGGCGTGGCCGGCGCGGAGACCGTCGAGGCGCGCGGCTGGAACGTCACCACCAAGAGCGCCCTGGTCGCCACCGAGCCGTCGGTGACCTCCCGGACCGTGCAGCCCGGGATGAGTCCCTCCGTGGTGAGCTCCGCCTTCCCCGGCCGGTCCAAGCTGACCGTCGCCGACACCCCGTACCGCACCCAGGCGGAGACCGCCGCCGTGGCCCGCTCGCTGGCCGCCTCGGTGGCCGCCGGCTTCGGCGAACTGGAGGCGGTCGCCGAAGGCAACCCGCGACTGCGGGCCGGCACCCCGGTGGCCCTGGGGAACGTGGGCGCGGCCTTCTCCGGCCGCTACACCGTCACCGGCGCGCGCCACCTCATCGAGCCCTTCCGCGGCTACCGGACCACCGTCGTGGTGAGCGCCTCGCCCGACCGCTCCCTGGCCGGCCTGGTCACCGGCGGCAACGCGCCGCCGCGCGGGCCGCGGATGCCGGGCCTGGCCGTCGCCGTGGTCACCGACGTCCGGGAGCCGGGCGGCGGGCAGCGCGGCTGGGTCAAGCTGAAGTTCCCCTGGCTGGACGACACCTACGTCTCCGACTGGGTGCGCACCGTGCAGTGGGGCGGCCACGGCGGCGGCGGGGTGATCGCCCCCGAGGTCAACGACGAGGTGCTGGTCGGCTTCGAACAGGGCGACCTGGACAGCCCCTACGTGCTGGGCGGGCTCTACAACGGCGTGGACCGGCCCTCGCCGCACGACGTGCCGCTGGTCAACTCGGCCAGTGGCAAGATCAACCGCCGTTCCGTGGTGTCCCGTTCGGGCCACCGCCTGGAGCTGCTGGACGTGCCGGGCGGTGCCTCCGGCGTCCGGCTGGCGAGCGGGGACAAGAAGCTGGAGGTCAAACTCGACCAGCAGAGCGGGGAGATCGTGCTGACCGTCCACGGCGCCGGCGGCGCCGGGGGCAGCACGGTGCGCCTCACCTCAACCGGCATCACCCTCGACGCGGGCACCGGCGAGGTGAATGTGCGCGGCGGATCGGTGACGCTCCGGGGAACGACAGCGGTCACCGTGGATGGCGGCGCCCAGGCGGTGCTCAAGGGAGCGATCGTGCGCATCAATTGACGTGGCGTCAGGCAGCAATCGACAGAACCGTGCCCCCGACCCCGGCGAGCACCACTCGAAGACGCACCACTCGGAAACGGAGACCGCACATGCCCCCCGCAGCCCGGACCGGCGACATGACCGATCACGGCGGCGCCCTCACCACCCCGCCGCCGGGCGCCCTCAAGGTGGCGACCGTGCTGATCGGCGGCCGCCCCGCCGCGGTGGTCGGCAGCATCCACGCCTGCGTCCCGCACGTGGAGATGGGCCCCGCCAACCTGGTCGAGCCCCAACTGGGCACGGCCACCAGGGGACTGGTCCTGATCGGCGGCCTGCCCGCGGCCCGCATGGGGGACAAGACGACCTGCGGCGCCACCATCACGAGCGGCGCGTTCAACGTGCTGATCGGAGGTGCGATGTGACGGGCAGCTTCATCGGCCGCGGCTGGGCCTTCCCGCTGCGGGTGAACGCCACCGGCGGCATCGGCATGGTGGACCGGGAACGGGAGATCGCGGAGGCCATCCGGCTCATCCTCGGCACCGCCCCCGGCGAGCGCCCGATGCGCCCGGAGTTCGGCTGCGGCATCCACGAGTACGTCTTCGCCCCGGGTGACAGCACCACCGCCGGGCGGATCGCCCGCGAGGTGCGGATCGCGCTGGAACGCTGGGAGCCGAGGATCGAGGTCGACGACGTGGTGATCGCCTTCGACAGCGTCGACGAGGGAACGCTCTACATCGACGTCCACTACACCGTGCGGGCCACCAACGACCGCCGCAACCTGGTCTTCCCCTTCTACACCATCCCCGAGCACCCGGCCGGGCCGGACGGGGCCGCGGCGGACGGGGGAGAGAACTGATGGCACTGCCCTCCCCGAACCTGGACGACCGCCGCTTCCAGCAACTCGTCGACGAGGCCAAGCGGTACGTGCAGCAGCGCGCGCCGGAGTGGACCGACCACAACGTCTCCGACCCCGGCGTCACCCTCATCGAGACCTTCGCCTACCTGGTCGACCAGCTGCTCTACCGGCTGAACCGGGTCCCGGAGAAGAACTACGCGGCCTTCCTCGACCTGCTGGGCATCCGGCTCTTCCCGCCCGCCGCCGCCCGGGCCGAGGTCGACTTCTGGCTCTCGGCACCCCAGCCGGAGACGGTCCTGCTGCGGGCCGGCACCGAGGTCTCCACGCTGCGCACCGAGACCGACGAAGCCGTGGTCTTCGGCACCGCCGAGGACCTCCCGATCGTCCCCAGCACGCTGGAGCGGCTGGTCACCGTGCACGCCTCCGGCGAGCAGTCCGACGCCACCGCCCGGCTGGCCGACGGAGTGGACGTGCCGTGCTTCCAGGCGCGCCCGGCGGCCGGGGACGCCATGCTGTTCGCCCTGCCGGCCGTGGTGCCGCGCTGCATCCTGGTCGTCCGGCTGGACAGCCGGGTGGAGGGCGTCGGCGTCGACCCGCGCCAGCCGCCGCTGGCCTGGGAGGTGTGGGACGGCGCGCGCTGGATCGCCTGCGAGACCGGCAGCGACACCACCGGCGGCCTCAACCGGCCCGGCGAGGTGGTGGTGTTCGTCCCGGCCGGGCACACCGCGTCCGTGGTGGCCGGCCGGCGGGCCGGCTGGCTGCGCTGCCGGGTCACCGAGCCGCAGCCCGGCCAGCCCTTCTACTCCGAGTCGCCCACCGTCCGCCGGGCCGAGGTGTTCACCGTCGGCGGCACCGCGACCGTCGCCCACGCGCAGACCGTGACCGACGCGCCGCTCGGCTCCTCGGAAGGGGTCGCGGGCCAGCGCTTCCGGCTGGCCAGGCCGCCGGTCCTGCTCGACGGCGAGCCGCCGGTGGTCGAGGTCGCGGCCGGCGACGGCTGGCAGCCCTGGACGGTCGTCGACCACTTCGGCGACTCCTCCCCGGCCGACCGGCACGTGGTGCTGGACGCGACCACCGGCGAGTTCCTGTTCCCGCCCGCGGTCCGCGAACCCGACGGCAGCCTGCGGGCCTTCGGCGCGGTGCCGCCCAAGGGCGCCCGGCTGCGCGTCCCGCACTACCGCACCGGCGGCGGGATCGCCGGCAACGTCGCCCGCGGCACGATCACCGTGCTGCGCAGCTCCGTCCCGTACATCGCCCGGGTGGACAACCGGGAGGCGGCGAGGGGCGGGGTCGACGGCGAGACCGTGGAGAACGCCAAACAGCGCGCCCCGCACCAGCTGCGGCTCCAGGAACGCGCCGTCACCGCCGGGGACTTCGAGCTGATCGCCCGGCAGGCCGCACCGTCCGCCGCCCGGATCAGCTGCGTTCCCGGCGGCGGCCAGGACGCGGGGACGGTCCGCGTCCTGGTCGTCCCCGACGCGGTCGCGGACGAGGGCGACCGGCTGCGGTTCGAGCAGCTGATCCCGGACGGGCAGGTGCTGGCCGCCGTCGCGACCGCGCTCGACGAGCGACGGCTGATCGGCACCCGGGTCGTCGTGCAGCCGCCCGCCTACCAGGGCGTCACGGTGGTCGCCCGGCTCACCACCGGCGCCGCCGACCCCGACCGGGTCCGGGAGGCGGTGCTCGCGGAGCTGTACCGGTACCTCAACCCGCTGCGCGGCGGAGCAGACGGCACCGGCTGGCCGTTCGGCCGGGCCGTGCAGTACGGGGAGGTGTTCGCCGTGCTCCAGCGGGTGGCCGCCGTCACCGGGGTCGAGGACCTGCGGCTCTTCCCGGCCGACCCGATCACCGGACGCCGGGGCGCCCCCGCCGAGCGGGTCGAGGTCCCGCCGGACGCGCTGGTCTTCTCCCACCAGCACCAGATCGTGGTCACCGCGGTCGCCGAGGACGGGGTGTCATGAGCGAGCGCAGCGAGGTGGGCGCATGAGTCGCGCCGCGATACCCGGGCTGCCCAGCGCGCACCCGATCGGCGAACTGCTGCCCGCGCTCTTCGCCGAGGACGACTTCGCCCAGCGGTTCACGGCCGGTCTGGACACCGTCCTCGCCCCGGTCTTCGCCACCCTGGACAGCCTGCCCGCCTACTTCGACCCCCGCCTCGCGCCGGCCGACTTCCTGGACTGGCTGGCGTCCTGGGTCGCGGTGGAGGTCGACCCGGCCTGGCCGGAGGAGGTGCGCCGCGCGGTGGTCGAACGCGCCCTGGAGCTGCACCGGTGGCGCGGCACCCGCCGCGGACTCACCGAACGGCTGCGGCTGGTGCTGGGTGCCGGCGCCGAGATCGAGGACGGCGCCGGCGCCTCCTGGACGACCGACCCCGGCGCCGTACCGCCGCCCGCGGCCGGCGGTGACGTACTGATCCGGGTCTGGCCCCTGCGCGGCCAGGGCCTGGACGAGGACCAGGTGCTGTCCGTCGTGAGGGCGGGCTGCCCGGTCCATCTGAACTGCCGGGTGGAGATCCTGCCCGGCCCACCCGGGCGAGCGGAGGACTGACGGATGCCGGTGTGCCCCGACTGCGGAACGGTCAACGGCGAGGGGGACGACTTCTGCGGCAACTGCGGTGCGTACCTCGGCTGGTCGCGCAGCGCCGCCGCGCCCGCGCCCGCGGCTGCTGCTCCTGCGGCTGCTGCTCCTGCGCCGCAGGCCGAACCCGAGCCCGTCACCCGTACGGCGCCCTCCGCCCGTACCGAACCAGCCGCACCTGCTACGCCCACCGCGCCCACCGCGCCCGAGACCGCCCGTACCGAATCCACCTGGCGAGCCGCGTCCCGGCGGGTCACCCGCAGTACCCGGAGGGAGCAGCCGCCCGTCCCCGCGGCGGAGCCGGAGAACCCGACCCCGCCCGCGGCGGAGCCACCGCCCGCGGCACCCGCCGAGCCCCCGCGGACGACCTCCACCCGGGCGTCGACCCGTACCCCCGCCCCGGCCGCGACCCCGGAACCCACTCCGGCACCGGGCCCCGTAGCCGTTCCGGCCCCCGCGCCGGATCCGGAGCCCGAGCCGCCGGCCGACCCGGTGGCCGTGCAGCCCGCCAAGCCCGTGGCCCCGCGCCCGGTGGTCCGGGCGGTCGCCGCGGAGGAGGTCCCGGACGGCCTGCCCTGCCCCCGGTGCGGCACGCCCAACCTGCCCGACCGCCGGTTCTGCCGCCGCTGCGCGGCTCCGCTGACCGTCACCGCAGCGCCGCCGAAGCTGCCCTGGTGGCGCACCCGTTGGCCGTTCCGGCGCCGGGTGCGGATGGGCGGTTCGGGCAACGCGCTGCGCCGCACCATCGCGCTGCTGGTGCTGGCCGCCCTGGTGGTCGCCGGCATCCTGCTGTACCCGGCCGGCCAGAAGGCCTACCAGGACGTGCTGGACAAGCTCGGCAGCACCGCGCCGATCACCCCCAGCGCGACCTCGGCGAGCGCCGCCCTGGACGGCCACCCGGCGACCGCCGCCGACGACGGCCTCACCAACAGCTACTGGGCCGCGCCCGCGGTCGGGGACTCCATCACCTTCGACTTCCGCAGTCCGTTCCGCCTGGTGGACCTGATCGTCCACACCGGCGGCTCCGCGGACCCGCAGCAGTTCCAGCAGCAGGCCCGCCCCCTCGTCCTGTTCCTGGAGGTGACCTCCTCGGACGGGGAGCAGCACCGGAAGCAGCTCACCCTCAACGACCAACCGGGCCCGCAGACCGTGGCGACCGGGATCAGCGACGTCGTCCAGGTGAAGCTCACCGTCCGCGAAGCCGCCGGCACCGGCCCCGGCCGCGCCATCGCCCTGGCCGAGGTGGAGTTCTTCAAGCGGACCTGACGGAAACGGACTTGAGCGGTCGTCGTAGGTCGTTCGCTTGTTGACCGTTTACCGTTCGGCAACGCACCGTTGGCGCAATGGGCATGTCCACATCAGAAAGTCTCCGGAAGGAGTGCTCCTTGACCACTCACCTCAGGCGCGGTGCGGGCGGCGTGCGGGTGGTGCCGGCCGTGATGGCGGCGCTGTGCGGGATCGCCGGTGTCACCGCGGTCGGCGCGACCCCGGCGGCCGCGGCCGACCAGCGGCACGCGATCTACGCCATCGCGCACCGGGTCGACACCGTGGAGGGCGTGGACGCCGCGCTCAAGCACGGTGCCAACGGCATCGAGATCGACGTCTGCGCCTGGTGGAACCCGAACGAGTGGCGCGCCTACCACGACTGCTCCTCGGCCGGGGAGAACCGCCTGGGCCCCAGCTTCGACAGCATGATCGACCGCATCCTCTCCAACGCCGACGCGGGCCGCCGGCTGTCGCTGGTCTGGCTGGACATCAAGGACCCGAACTACTGCGGGGCCGAGCCGAACCGTACCTGCAGCGTCGCCGGACTGCGCGACAAGGCGCAGCGGCTGACGGCCGCCGGGATCCAGGTGCTCTACGGCTTCTACGAGTACCACCCCGGCAACACCCCCGACGTCGGCGGCCGGGGCTGGAAGAGCCTGGAGGGCAAGCTCGGACCCCTGGAAGGCATCACGACGACCGGCACCCGCGACCAGGTGACCAGCGCCTTCAACCGGTCCGGCGCCGGATTCCCGGCCGGCCGCCGCGCGATGGACTACGGCGACAGCGACATCACCAAGGGGTTCGGCAACTGCACGGAGGCCACCTACAACACCTGCGCCGAGCTGAAGAAGGGAGCCGGCGACCGCGCCGCCGGACGGCTGGCGGCCACACTCTCCTGGACGACCACCTACAACGACCCCTGGTACGTCGACAAGCTGCTGGGTGACGCCGGCGTGGACGGCATCATCGCCGGCTACGGCGCCTTCACCGGGGTGCGTGAGTACGACGACAGCTGGCAGTGCGCCAACGTCGTCAACCTCGTCCGTGACTGGGTGAACCGGCACGGCTCCACCCACCGCATGGCCACCAGCGGCGACCGCCTGTTCAAGTAGGCGACCTCCCGTAGGCGACGGCGCGTCCCGGCCGCGTCCCCGACCGCACTCGACCGCACCCGGCGCAGGCCGGGTGCGGTCGGCTTTCCCGCCGTGTCAGCAGCACGGGGCGGCGGAACGGCTGGCAGCTCGGCCACGGGGGACGGTGGCCGAGCTGGTCAGTCGGCTCGCGGGCCGGGGGGATGGGCCGGGGAGGGCTCAGTAGAGGTCGGAGGAGAGGTAGAACGCGTTGGTGCCGGGCCCGGTGGTGCTGGAGCGGGGGATGATGCCGCCGCCCCAGTAGACGCCGGAGCGCCCCGACGCGTGGACGGTCAGCCGGGCGTGCGGGTGGCCCCAGGTGCCGGTGGACCAGAGGGCGTTGTTGCCGGCGTCGTAGACGACGAAGTTTCCGTCGGACTGCATGACGGCCTTGTAGCCGCGGCCGACGGTGTTGCTGGCCAGGACGTCCGTGATCTGGAAGGTCGTCCTGCTGGGCTGGTAGACGACGAAGTTGCCGTCGTCCTGCATGATGGCCCGGGTGGTGCCGGCGTCCAGGTGCCAGCCCTTGTAGAGCGGCTCGTCGTCGTAGATCGAGATGTAGCTGCCGTCGCCCCGGTCGACCGCCGCCTCCGCGGTGCCGGTCGCGGTCATGGTTCCGGCGATGGCGAGCGCGGTGGTGGCGGCGGCCATCGCGATGTTCCGGAGGGCCTTCTTCGTCTTCTTCATGTCCCCGTGTGCCTCTTCCTCGTTCTTCGCGCCCGGTGGTTCCTGGAGCGCCTGACACGAACGATCATGGAGCACGGCGGTAGACGTTCGATGAACGTCTCGTTGAGGTGGGAGCGGTTTGGCTCGCGGGCGGAGTGGGAGTACTGTTCTCTAGTCGCTCGGCAGGGAGCACCGGACACGCATCGGCGCGGACGGTCCCGGGGCGGCCAATCCTCTGAAACACCACTTTCCAGGTTCGGGCTGGGTTGCGTTCGCGTTTTCGCGTCGTGGCTCCGTGTGTATTTGGCATGTTCGTTTTATTGGATTGCGGTCGATTCGCCTTTCGGGGCAGGGATCGGCTAGAGTTTGAAACGTCGGATGGGGCGTCAAGCCGCAGAAGACACCGGCGAGTTGGATGAGGAAGCCCGGAAACGGCGCGGAAAACATCTGATAGGCTGGAAACACGAAAGAACGAAGCCCGGAGGGCCTGCTGGAAGGCAGTCCGAAGGAAGCGTCCGTTCCTTGAGAACTCAACAGCGTGCCAAAAGTCAACGCCAGATATGTTGACATCCCCGGCCTCGATCACTTGATCGGGGTTGGAGATTCCTTTTGAAGTAAAACACTAGCGAGGACGCAGTGCGCGGGGCCGCCCTATTCCGGTGGTTGCCGTGCCGCTCAACGCGGGTGTCGACCGGCCCTGCTTGATTGTTGGGGCCGAGTAAACATTCACGGAGAGTTTGATCCTGGCTCAGGACGAACGCTGGCGGCGTGCTTAACACA
>NZ_BNBY01000010.1 GCF_014656195.1 Kitasatospora xanthocidica
CACGCCGCAGGAAATCGGGAGCAAAATTGGCCCTCGCACCCCCACTTCCGACCCGCACCGGCGCGCGGAACGGGCAGCGGAAGTGAAGAGGAAAGGGAAGCGCAAGGGGAGAAGCACAACGGAGAGGGCCCCCGAGGAGCCCCGCCCCTCAGGCCTCCTCGCGCCAGCCCTCGTGGTCGGTGGCGAGGGTGTCGAGGGCGTGCAGCAGGGTGGGGGTCCAGCCGGTGTCCGGGGCGTCGATCACGACGAGCCACTGGGCGTCCTCGGCGTCGTCCTCGCCGGCGAGCGCGTCGCGCACGATCTCGAGTTCGCCGAGGTCGGGTTGGGTGGCGCCGAGTTCCTCGGCGACCTCGTCGGCGGCGTCGCGGTCGGGCAGGACGAGCAGTTGCCGGGCGTGCGGGTCGTCGACGTCCGGGAGGGTGGTGGTGTGGTTGTCGGTCACCCGCCCATTGTCCAGGCCGCCCGCCCGGGCCGATCGGGAGGGCGGGAGTGTCGGCGGCCCGTGGGATGCTGGTAGGCGATGGCCAGGAAGAGTGCACCCGATGACCTGCTCGCCCCGCTGACCCTCGCGGTCGGCCAGGAGGAGCTGCTGCTGGACCGCGCGGTCGCCCAGGTCGTGGCGGCGGCGAAGGCGGCGGACCCGGACACCGACGTACGGGACGTGCCGCCCGGTGGCCTGCAGCCCGGCAGCCTGGCCGAGCTGACCACGCCGTCGCTGTTCGCCGAGCGCAAGGTCATCGTCGTCCGTGCCGCCCAGGACCTCTCCGCCGATTCGGTGAAGGAGGTCAAGGCGTACATCGAGGCGCCGGCCGAAGAAGTGATCGTGGTGCTGGTGCACGCCGGCGGCGTCAAGGGCAAGGGCCTGCTGGACGCCGGGCGCAAGGCGGGTGGCCGCGAGGTGGCCTGCGCCAAGCTGACCAAGGCGAACGAGCGGCTGGCCTTCGTCAAGGGCGAGTTCCGCACGCTGGGCCGCTCGGCGACGCCGGAGGCCTGCCAGGCGCTGCTGGACGCGCTCGGCAGCGACCTGCGCGAGCTGGCGGCCGCCTGCCACCAGCTGACCTCGGACGTCGAGGGCACGATCGACGAGACGGTGGTCGCCCGCTACTACAGCGGCCGGGCGGAGGCGACGGGCTTCGAGGTGGCCGACCTGGCGGTCACCGGCCGGGCCGCGGAGGCGCTGGAGCGGCTGCGCTGGGCCCTGGCCGTCGGCCAGCCGCCGACCGGCATCACCTATGCGCTGGCCTCCGGCGTGCGCAGCATCGGCCGGCTGGCGACCACCGGGCGGAACATGCGCCCGGCCGACCTGGCCCGTGAGCTGGGCATGCCGCCGTGGAAGGTGGACCGGGTCCGCCAGCAGATGCGCGGCTGGACGGGAGACGGGGTGGCCGCCGCGCTGACCGCGATCGCCCAGGCCGACGCCGCCGTCAAGGGCGGCTCGGACGATCCGGCCTTCGCCCTGGAGCGTGCGGTGGTCGCCGTGGCCCGGGCGGCCAGGGCCGGTTCCCGCCCCGCCTACTGACACGGCCGAGGCCGAGGCCGAGGGCCGAGGCCGCCCGGGCCCGCGGCCGGAGCCCCGGAGCGGCGCCCGCCGCCGACCCCCGCGGCCGGAGGCTACTTCCGCATGGCCCGGACGGCGTCCTGCGCGTCCGACTGCAGGGCGCTGCGCAGATCGTCCTTGGACGGCGGCTTGCCCTTCCCCTCGGTGTAGCTGGCCGAGTAGTTGATGTAGTACGTCATCCCGCCGTCGAGGATGTCCAGTTCGGCGTAGAGGCTGTGGTACTTGTCCGAGCCGTCGTCCTTGTAGAGGAAGTACGCCTCCTCGCCGAGCCCGGAGATGTCGGTGACCTGGTAGCCGCGGGCCCGGTAGAGCTCCTTGTTGGCCTTCAGCTCGGGCCCGGGGTTGACCGCCTTGTGCAGGTCGGCGCGCATGTAGACGGAGGCGTACTCGCTGTCGCTGTTGCCGCCGGTCCGCTTGAGGCTCATCGAGCAGTTCATGCTGTCCAGGGCCGGGTGCCGGTCGGTGTGGTGGGTCGGCGCGGAGGTGTCCGAGACGGAGTACGTCTGCAGCAGCTTGGTGGGCTTCCCGGTGGTGCAGAAGTCGTCGGAGAGGTGGTAGCTGCCGAGGCTGCGCGGCGAGGAGTCGCTGCTGACCATGCCGGGGATGACGATCACGGCGGTGGCCCAGCCGGCCGAGACGAGCACGGCGCCGACGAAGGCCCAGACGGCGTTGCGCCGCAGGTGCCCCCCGGAGCCCGAAGCACCGCCTCCCGGTACCGACGCCATCCCCGGTGCGGTCGCCGCTCCCGGCGCCGCGGGCATCCCCGGCCCCGGAGGCATCCCCGGCGCCGCGGGCATCCCCGGCCCCGCGGGCATCCCGGGCGCCGTCGGCAGTCCGGGCGGCGGTCCGAAGCCCGCGGCGCCCGGCGCTCCGGCCGGCGGTCGCGCCCCCGGTACGGGCTGCGCGCCGGGTGTCTGCTGCGGGAATCCGTACCCCGGCCCGTTCGGTGCGGACGGTGGCGGTGGCGTCGTCATGAGGTTCCCCCTAGGCCTGGCGTCGGGGCGCTCCCCGCACCTCGATCACACCTGACCCGACCATAGCGGCCGGACCGTGAAACGCGACAGGCGCCGCAGTGGCCTCCGGGGAGGAGGCCGACTGCGGCGCCTGCCGTACAGATTCGTGCACCGCACCCGCGTGGCGAACGCAGGCCGCGTGCGGTGCGAGTCTCGCGCGCCTCAGGGTCCGGGTAGAGGGCCGGAGCGTCCCGAGGCGGAGGGGGCCAGTGGCCCCCGGAGGCGTCAGGCCTGGACGGCGGTGTTGACGCGCTTGGTGATGGCCGACTTCTTGTTGGCGGCCTGGTTGGCGTGGATGACGCCCTTGCTCACGGCCTTGTCCAGCGCCTTGGAGGCGGCGCGGGCCAGCTCGGTGGCCTTCTCGGTCTCGCCGGCGGCAGCGGCCTCACGGGCCTTGCGCAGAGCGGTCTTCAGCGAGGACTTGACGGCCTTGTTGCGCAGGCGCGCCTTCTCGTTGGTCTTGTTGCGCTTGATCTGGGACTTGATGTTCGCCACGAAGGAGCCTCAGTCTGTCTAAAGGTTCTGAACGGGATCGCACCGGCGGCCGTCGGTCCAGCTGAGAGGGCATGCCGAGGCCAGGTGCAGCTGACTACGCTACCAGGGGGCCCACTCCCGCCCCAAACCGGCCGCCCGGCCCCGACCGCCCCCAAGCCGACCGCTCCCCAACCGGCCGTCCCGCGCCGTCCGCCCCCAAAACCGGCCGTCCCGCGCCGTCCCGCGCCGTCCCGCGCCGTCCGGCGCCGACCGCTCAGTGGGCGGAGGCCGGCGGCCGGGCGTCGAGCAGCGGTTCGCCGTAGTGCTCGACCTCCGGGAAGGGGCGGTAGAAGTGGTGCAGCAGCGCACGCCACCGCTGGTACTCGGGGGAGGTGCGGAAGCCCTCGGTGTGGTCGGCGAGGGTGTCCCAGCCGACCTGGAGGAGGAAGCGGGAGCCGCGGCCCTCGTCGAGGCAGCGCCGGAGTTCCAGGGAGCGGAAGCCGCGCTGGACGGAGATCAGCGGGCGGGCCTCGGCGAAGGCGGCGAGGAACTCCTCCTCCCGGCCGGGCAGGACGTCGAGCAGCGCGCTTTCGAGGATCACGGGGGCCATCCTGCCGCTCCGGGGCGGGCGGCGGGAAGGGTCGGACGGTCCCGAACGGCGGCAGGGCCCGCGCTCGTGGGAGTATGGGAGGAACTATTTCGATCGGACGAGACTGTCCGGTCCCCGGGAAGCCGGTCAGCGATGACCCGGACACCCCCGGCCCCGGACCAACGGAGAATCGGACCAAGGTGCCCGCGACCCCCAGCAATGTGCCAGAGCCCAGCCGTACCGACCCGGCGCTGATCCGCAACTTCTGCATCATCGCCCACATCGACCACGGCAAGTCGACGCTCGCAGACCGGATGCTGCAGATCACCGGCGTCGTCGACCCCCGGCAGATGCGTGCCCAGTACCTCGACCGCATGGACATCGAGCGTGAGCGCGGCATCACCATCAAGTCGCAGGCGGTCCGCCTCCCGTGGGCGCCGAAGACCGGCGCGAACGCCGGGACGACGCACATCCTCAACATGATCGACACCCCCGGCCACGTGGACTTCACGTACGAGGTGTCCCGCTCCCTCGCCGCGTGCGAGGGCACCATCCTGGTGGTCGACGCGGCCCAGGGCATCGAGGCGCAGACCCTCGCCAACCTGTACCTGGCGCTGGAGAACGACCTCACGATCGTCCCGGTGCTGAACAAGATCGACCTTCCGGCCGCCCAGCCGGAGAAGTACGCCGCCGAGATCGCGCACATCATCGGCTGCGACCCGGCCGACGTGCTCCAGGTCAGCGCCAAGACCGGTCTGGGCGTCGAGGACCTGCTGGACCACATCGTCGACACCATCCCGGCCCCGGTCGGCGTCAAGGACGCCCCGGCCCGCGCGATGATCTTCGACTCGGTGTACGACTCCTACCGCGGTGTGGTCACCTACGTCCGTGTCGTGGACGGCCAGCTGACCAAGCGCGAGCGCATCGCGATGATGTCGACCGGCGCCACCCACGAGCTGCTGGAGATCGGCGTCATCTCCCCCGAGCCGAAGGTCGCCGACGGCCTCGGCGTCGGCGAGGTGGGCTACATCATCACCGGTGTGAAGGACGTCCGGCAGTCCAAGGTCGGTGACACCATCACGTCGATGCACAAGGGTGCCACCGAGCCGCTCGGCGGCTACAAGGACCCGCGCCCGATGGTGTTCTCCGGCCTCTACCCGCTGGACGGCTCGGACTACCCGCTGCTGCGCGACGCCCTGGACAAGCTGCGGCTCAACGACGCCGCGCTGGTGTACGAGCCGGAGACCTCGGTCGCGCTCGGCTTCGGCTACCGCTGCGGCTTCCTCGGCCTGCTGCACCTGGAGATCATCCGGGAGCGCCTGGAGCGCGAGTTCAACCTCGACCTGATCTCCACCGCGCCCAACGTGGTCTACCGGGTGATCATGGAGGACGGCACCGAGCACACCGTCACCAACCCGAGCGAGTTCCCCGTCGGCAAGATCGCCGAGGTGTACGAGCCGGTCGTGCGCGGCACCATCCTCGCGCCCAACGAGTTCGTCGGCGCGATCATGGAGCTCTGCCAGTCCCGCCGCGGCAGCCTGCAGGGCATGGACTACCTCTCCGAGGACCGGGTCGAGCTGCGCTACACCCTTCCGCTCGCGGAGATCGTCTTCGACTTCTTCGACCAGCTGAAGTCCAAGACCCGCGGCTACGCCTCGCTGGACTACGAGCCCATCGGCGAGCAGACCGCCGACCTGGTCAAGGTCGACATCCTGCTGCACGGCGACGCGGTGGACGCCTTCTCCGCGATCGTCCACAAGGACAAGGCCTACGGCTACGGCGTGATGATGGCGGGCAAGCTGCAGAAGCTCATCCCCCGCCAGCAGTTCGAGGTGCCGATCCAGGCGGCCATCGGCTCCCGGGTGATCGCCCGTGAGACGGTCCGCGCGATCCGCAAGGACGTCCTCGCCAAGTGCTACGGCGGTGACATCTCCCGTAAGCGGAAGCTGCTGGAGAAGCAGAAGGAAGGCAAGAAGCGGATGAAGATGGTCGGCCGCGTGGAGGTCCCGCAGGAGGCCTTCATCGCCGCGCTGTCCACCGACGCGGAGACGCCGAAGGACAAGAAGTAGCCGAGGGAAAGACGTAACCGAGGCTGGCCGAAGGGCCCGGGCATCCCGCCCGGGCCCTTTCGCGTTCCCGGAAGGCGCCCTCGACGTCCGAGGGCGGCTACTCCCTCGGCGCGCTACTTCAGCGCGCCGAGGACGGCCGAGACGATCGCCGCCTTGGCCAGCCGCCCCGCGGTGCCGGTCAGGACGGTGGGCCTCATCGCGTCGTCCGGGTGGACCAGCTGCAGCAGCCCGTCCCGCCGGCCGAGGCTCAGGCACTGCACGACGTACCGGAACGAGAACGGCTTCGCGGTGCGCCCGTCGAGCAGCTTGCCGACGTACTGGCCCTGCGGCAGGGCGGTGGCGCAGCCCATCCGCAGGGTGCCGATGCCGGGGACGGTGACCGCGGCGGCGTCGCCGACCACGTGCACGTCGGGGTGCGAGACCGACCGCAGGTGGTCGTCGACCAGGGCGCGGCCGCGCTCGTCCACGGCCAGTCCGGCCTCGGCGGCCAGCGGGTGCGGTTCCAGCGAGGCGGCCCAGACGGTGAGGTCGGCGTCGATAGGGCCGGCGGTGGTGCGCGGGCCGTCCGGGGTGACCTCGGTGACGGTGGCGTCCTCGTGGACGGTGACGCCGAGCCGGTCGAGGACGCGCAGGATGTGGGCGCGGCCCTTGGGCGAGTAGATTCCGCCGACCCGGCCGGCCGCGACGATCCGCACCCGCCAGCCGGGGTGGGCCTCGGCGAGTTCGGTGGCGAGTTCGATGCCGGTGGCGCCGCCGCCGACGACGGCCAGGGTGCCGGGGCGGTCGGCCTCGCCGATCAGGCGCCGCACCTCGGCGGCGCGCTCCACGGGGTGGGCGTGCTCGACGGCGCCGGGGACGTCGTGCCAGGCGGTGCGGCTGCCGAGGGCGTAGACGAGGGTGTCGTAGCCGAGGGCGGTGCCGTCGTCGAGCAGGACCTTGCGCCCGGCGAGGTCGAGCTCGACGGCGCGGGCCCGGCGGTGCTCGATCGAGCGGCCGCGGGCCAGGTCGCCGATGGCGGGCCAGTCGCGGCCGCGTCCGGCCGCGGTCTCGTGCTGGCGGATGCGGTGCAGGAGCCGCTCCTCGGGGGCGACCAGGGTGACGTGGTGGTGGCGTCCGGCGCCCTTGGCCGCGGTGAGTCCGGCGTACCCGGCGCCCAGGACGACGATCCGCTTCCGGTCGCTGGTGGTGCTGCTCATCTCGTCCGCCTCCGTTCGCTGTGCCCTCGTGGGGCGCTGTTCGGGAAGGGGACGACGTGGCCGGCCGGGATGTGACCGTGACCCGCGTCACAAGCTCACGCGGGTCAGAGTTAGCGGCAGGGCCGGGTCAGGGGGTGGCGACCGGGCCGATCCGGCGGAGCTTCTCGGGGTTGACCACGACGTACGCCTCGGTGATCCGCCCGTCGGCCACGGTGAAGGCGAGGACGCCGCCGACGGTCCCGGTGGCGCGGTCGTACCAGACCAGTCCGGGCTCGCCGTTGACCACGGCGTGGTCGAGTCCGCTGCCGGGGGTGAACCACTTGTGGACGAGGCCGGCGACCAGGCGGGAGACCTTCTCGGAGCCGTGGATCGGGCGGACGCCGGCGCGGACGATGCCGCCGCCGTCGGAGTGCCAGATCACCTCCGGGTCGAGGACCTCCATCAGGCCCAGGATGTCGCCGCTGGTGCTGGCGGCGGCGAAGGCCTCGACGGCCCGGCGGTGCGCGGCCTTGTCGGCGCCGCCGGGCCGGCTGCCCTCCTTGACCCGGCGGCGGGCCCGGGAGGCGAGCTGGCGGGTGGCGTCGGGGGAGCGGTCCAGTGAGCCGGCGATCTCCTCGAAGCCGACCGCGAAGACGTCGTGCAGCACGAAGGCGGCCCGTTCGGCGGGGGAGAGCTGTTCCAGGACGGCGAGCAGGGCGAGGGAGACGGACTCGCCGCGTTCGGCGAGTTCGGCGGGGGTCTCCGGGCCGTCGGCGTAGGAGACGGTGGGCTCGGGCAGCCATTCGCCGTAGTAGGACTCCCGGCGGGCCCGGGCGGAGCCCAGCTGGTCGTAGCAGAGCCGGGTGACGACGGTGGTGAGGAAGGCGCGCGGGTCGGCGACGGCGGCGCGGTCGGCGGCCTGCCAGCGCAGCCAGGCGTCCTGCAGGACGTCCTCGGCGTCGGTGAAGGAGCCGAGCAGCCGGTAGGCGACCGAGCCCAGGTAGCGGCGGTTCGTCTCGAAGGCGTCCGGGGCGGCCGGGGGCTGGTCGTCGATCACGGGCCCCAAGGTAGCGCCCGCGCGGGCGCGTTGCGAAGCCCCGGACGAGAGCTCCGGACGGGAAGACCCGGAGGAGAAGCCCCGGGGGAGAAGACCCCGGACGGGAAGGGAAGCCCCGGACGGGAAGCCCTCCGACGGCGGGTGCGGGGACGCGAGGGGCCGGGGCGGAGGGTCCGCCCCGGCCCGTCGGGTGGCGCGTGGTCAGTCGACCTCGGCGACGGCCTCGGCGAACTGCGCCTGGTAGAGCCGGGCGTAGGCGCCGCCGGCGGCGATCAGTTCGTCGTGCGAGCCCTGTTCGACGATCGAGCCGTTCTCCATCACCAGGATCACGTCGGCGTCCCGGATGGTGGAGAGCCGGTGGGCGATGACGAAGCTGGTGCGGCCGGTGCGCAGCCGGGCCATGGCCCGCTGGATCAGCACCTCGGTGCGGGTGTCGACGGAGCTGGTCGCCTCGTCCAGGACCAGGATGGACGGCTGGGCGAGGAAGGCCCGGGCGATGGTGATCAGCTGCTTCTCGCCGGTGCTGACGCCGGTGCCCTCGTCGTCGATGACGGTGTCGTAGCCGTCGGGGAGGGTGCGGACGAAGCGGTCGACGTGGGCGGCCTTGGCGGCTTCGACGACCTGTTCGCGGGTGGCGCCCTGGGCGCCGTAGGCGATGTTGTCGGCGATGGTGCCGCCGAACAGCCAGGTGTCCTGGAGGACCATGCCGATGCCGGAGCGCAGGTCCTCGCGGGACATCGCGGAGATGTCGACGCCGTCGAGGGTGATCCGGCCGGAGCTGACCTCGTAGAACCGCATCAGCAGGTTGACCAGGGTGGTCTTGCCGGCGCCGGTGGGGCCGACGATGGCGACGGTGTGGCCGGGTTCGACCTTGAGGGAGAGGTCCTCGATGAGCGGCTTGTCGGGGTCGTAGCGGAAGGACACGTCCTGGAAGGAGACCCGGCCGTGGACGGTGTCGGGCTTCTCGGGCATGGCCGGTTCGGGGCTCTGCTCGGGGGCGTCGAGCAGTTCGAAGACGCGCTCGGCGGAGGCGACGCCGGACTGCACCAGGTTGGCCATGCTGGCGACCTGGGTGAGCGGCTGGCTGAACTGCCGGGAGTACTGGATGAAGGCCTGGACGTCGCCGATGGAGAGCGAGCCGCTGGCCACCCGCAGGCCGCCGACGACGGCGACCAGCACGTACTGCAGGTTGCCGATCAGCATCATCGCGGGCTGGATGATCCCGGAGATGAACTGGGCCTTGTAACTGGCCTCGTACAGTGCCTCGTTGTGCTCGCGGAAGGTCTCGGCGGACTCGCGCTGGCGGCCGAAGACCTTGACCAGGGTGTGGCCGGTGTACATCTCCTCGATGTGGGCGTTGAGTTGGCCGGTGGACTTCCACTGCTGGACGAACTGGGGCTGGGCGCGCTTGCCGACCTTGGTGGCGACGATCACCGAGACGGGCACCGAGACCAGGGCGATCAGGGCGAGCAGCGGGGAGATCCAGAACATCATCGCGAGCACGCCGACCACGGTGAGCAGCGAGTTGATGACCTGTCCCATGGTCTGCTGCATGGACTGGCCGATGTTGTCGATGTCGTTGGTGACCCGGCTGAGGACTTCGCCGCGCGGCTGCTTGTCGAAGTAGCTGAGTGGCAGTCGGGAGAGTTTGGCCTCGACGTCCTGGCGCAGCCGGTAGCTGGCGAGCTGGATGGCCTTGGTGGCGAGCCGGCCCTGGAAGATGCCGAAGACGGCGGAGGCGACGTAGATGCCGAGGACCCAGAGCAGGACGGAGCCGATGGCGCCGAAGTCCATGCCGTGGCCGGGGGTGAAGTCGACGGCGGAGAGCACGTCGGCGACGCCGGTGTCGCCGTGGGCGCGCAGCCCGTCGATGACCTGGGCCTTGGTGGCGCCGGGGTCGAAGCGGGCGCCGATGACGCCGGCGAAGATCAGGTCGGTGGCGTCGCCGAGGACCTTGGGGCCGATGACGGCGCAGCCGATGCCGAGGACGCCGAGGAGGAGGACGCCGAGGAGGATGGTGCGTTCGGGGCGCAGCAGGCCGAGGACGCGTTTGCCGGAGCCCTTGAAGTCCATGGACTTCTCGGTGCCCTGGCCGCCCATGAAGCGGCCGGGGCCGGCGGGGCCGCGGCGGGCGGCGGCGGCCTGGGAGTCGCTGGGCAGTTCGGCGTCGTCCGGCTTCGGGCGGGCCTTGGTCAGGTCGGCCGTGGCCGCGGCTCTCGTGTCCGCCGCGCCTCTGCTGTCCGTCGCGCCTGCCGCGTCCGTCACGTCCGTCACGTCCGCCGCGTCTGCCGGGGGCTTTCCGGGGGTGGTCACGCCGCCTCCTGCTCGGTGAGCTGGGAGAGCACGATCTCCCGGTACGTCGGGTTGTCGGCCATCAGTTCGTGGTGGGTTCCGGTGCCGACGACGGCGCCCTCGTCGAGGACGATGATCCGGTGGGCGTCGCGGATGGTGGACACGCGCTGGGCGACGATCAGGACGGTGGCGTCGGCGGTCTCGCGGGAGAGGGCCTTGCGCAGCCGGGCGTCGGTGGCGTAGTCGAGCGCGGAGAAGGAGTCGTCGAAGAGGTAGACGGAGGGCTTGCGGACCAGGGCCCGGGCGATGGCGAGGCGTTGGCGCTGGCCGCCGGAGACGTTGCTGCCGCCCTGGGCGATGGGGGCGTCCAGGCCTTCGGGGAGCTTTTCGACGAACTCCTTGGCCTGGGCGGTCTCCAGGGCGTGCCAGAGGTCCTCGTCGGTGGCGTCGGGCCGGCCGTAGCGGAGGTTGCTGGCGACGGTGCCGGAGAACAGGTAGGGCTTCTGGGGGACGATGCCGACGCTGTCGGCGATGGCGTCGGCGGCGAGGTCGCGGACGTCGGTGCCGTCGATCAGGACCTGGCCGGAGGTGGCGTCGAAGAGCCGGGGGACGAGGCCGAGCAGGGTGGACTTGCCGCTGCCGGTGGAGCCGATGATGGCGGTGGTCTCGCCGGGGCGGGCGGTGAGGTCGATGCCGCGCAGGACGGAGGCCTCGGCGCCGGGGTAGCGGAATTCGACGTCGCGCAGTTCGAGGGTGCCGCGGCGGGGGGCCTCGGTGACGGGCGTGGCGGGCGGGACGACGCTGGACTCGGTGCCGAGGACGTCCTGGACGCGGTCGGCGCAGACCTCGGCGCGGGGCACCATCATGAACATGAAGGTGGCCATCATGACGCTCATCAGGATCTGCATCAGGTAGCTGAGGAAGGCGGTGAGCGCCCCGATCTCCATGGCGTGGCTGTCGATGCGCTTGGCGCCGAACCAGAGCACGGCGACGCTGGAGACGTTCACGACGAGCATGACGGCCGGGAACATGACGGCCATCAGCCGGCCGACGTGCCGGGCGACGCTGGTGAGGTCCTCGTTGGCGCCGGCGAAGCGGGCCTGCTCCTGGTCGTCCTTGACGAAGGCGCGGATGACCCGGATGCCGGTGATCTGCTCGCGCAGGACCCGGTTCACGGTGTCGATGCGCTCCTGCATGCTGCGGAACTGGGGGCGCAGCGCGCGGACGAGCAGGATGACGACGACGGCGAGCGCGGGGACGACGGCGAGCAGCAGGCCGGACAGCGGGACGTCCTGGTTGAGCGCCATGATGATGCCGCCGACGCACATGATCGGTGCGGCGACCATGAGCGTGAAGCTCATCAGGGCGAGCATCTGGATCTGCTGGACGTCGTTGGTGGTGCGGGTGATCAGCGAGGGGGCGCCGAACTGGCCGACCTCGCGGGCGGAGAAGCTCTGCACCCGGTCGAAGACGGCGGCGCGGAGGTCCCGGCCGAAGGCCATGGCGACGCGGGCGCCGATGAGGACGGCGCCGATCGAGCAGGCCGCCTGGGCGATGGTCACGCCGATCATCACCCCGCCGACGCGCAGGATGTAGCCGGTGTCGCCCTTGACGACGCCGTCGTCGATGATGTCGGCGTTGAGCGTCGGCAGGTAGAGCGCCGCGAGGGTGGACACCAGCTGGAGGACCACCAGCAGGGTGATCGGTCGGGAGTAGGGGCGCAAGTACGCCCGCAGCAGTCTGATCAGCACTAGCACACTCTTGTCGTCGCGGGTCGGGTTCGCACCCCGATTCTCGTTCTTCTGTAGCGTCGTACAGGGCATTCGGCGTGCGCGAACCGAGGGTTTGCCGGGCTTTTGCCGAACTGCCC
The DNA here is from genome assembly GCF_014656195.1 of Kitasatospora xanthocidica. Taxonomy (GTDB): domain Bacteria; phylum Actinomycetota; class Actinomycetes; order Streptomycetales; family Streptomycetaceae; genus Kitasatospora; species Kitasatospora xanthocidica. The sequence goes on from NZ_BNBY01000010.1 coordinate 12,098, forward strand.
GGCAGTTCGGCGGGGCGCCGGGCGGTGCGGTCACCGGTGGCGCGGGGGCGTGCCAGCTGGATCCACCCTCTTACGGAATGACCGGTTTCCCCCTAGGCTGCTGATTGCCCCCTTGTTACTGACCGGTACCGCTCAGGTTAACCGGGGCCCGGCGACCGCCCCCACGGACGCCGCGACAATCCCTCAGACGGCCACCCGCCCCCGGAGGTCCTCGTTGAGTTCCGCGCAGTCCCTGATCGACTCCGGCAGGCCCGACCTGGTCGCCGGGCGCCCCGCCTCCGTCGCGCACCTGTTCCTGGAGCGGGTCGCCGCGACCCCTGACGGCGAGGCCTACCGCTACCCCGCCCCGGTCGACGAGCAGGCCGCGGACGGCGCGCCCGGCGCCGAGCAGTGGCGCTCGCTGACCTGGGCGCAGACCGCGACCCGGGTCAAGGCGGTGGCCGCCGGGCTGATGGCCCTCGGCATCCGGTCGGAGGACCGGGTCGCCCTGGCCTCCTCCACCCGGCTCGAATGGGTCCTCACGGACCTCGGCGCCATGTGCGCGGGCGCCGCGATCACGACCGTCTACCCGAGCACCAACGCCGACGAGACGGCCTTCATCCTGGCGAACTCCGGCTCCCGGGCGCTGTTCGCGGAGAACGCCGCGCAGCTGGCCAAGGCCGCCGGGCAGCTGGAGCAGCTGCCCGAGCTGCGCACCGTGATCCTCTTCGACGCGCCCGGGGAGACGCCCGAGGCGCCCGGCCTGGAGGTGCTCACCCTCGCCGAGCTGGAGCGGCGCGGCGCCGAGTACCTGGAGCGGCACCCGGACGCGGTGGAGAAGGCCGTCGCCGGGCTCGACAAGGAGCAGCTGGCCACCCTGATCTACACCTCGGGCACCACCGGCCGTCCCAAGGGCGTGCGCCTGGTGCACGACTGCTGGGCGTACGAGGGCCGGGCGCAGGAGGCCAGCGGGCTGCTGCGCTCCGACGACGTGCAGTTCATGTGGCTGCCGCTGTCGCACGTGTTCGGCAAGACGCTGATCTCCGGGCAGATCGCCACCGGGCACGTGATGGCGCTGGACGGCCGGGTGGACCGGATCATCCACAACCTGCCGGTGATCCGGCCGACGATCATGGCCTCGGCGCCGCGCATCTTCGAGAAGGTCTACAACGGCATCGCGGGCAAGGCCCGGGCCGAGGGCGGCGCCAAGTACAAGATCTTCATGTGGGCCGCCAAGGTGGCCCGCGAGTACGCCCGGGCGGTCCAGGAGAGCCGGATCGCCAGCGGTGTCGGCACCGCCCCGCTGGGCCTGCGGCTGCAGCACGCGCTGGCGGACAGGCTGGTGTACGCGAAGATCCGGGCGGCCTTCGGCGGCCGGCTGCGCGGCGCGGTCTCCGGCAGCGCCGCGCTGGCCCCGGAGATCGGCTACTTCTTCCTCGGAGCCGGGGTGCCGATCCTGGAGGGCTACGGCCTGAGCGAGACCAGCGCCGGGTCCTGCGTCAACCGCGAGGAGGACGTGCGGATCGGCACGGTGGGCCGTCCGCTGCCGGGCACCGAGGTGCGGATCGCCGAGGACGGCGAGATCCTGCTGCGCGGCCCCGGCATCATGCGCGGCTACCACGACCTGCCGGAGAAGACCGCCGAGGTGCTGGAGCCGGACGGCTGGTTCCACACCGAGGACATCGGCGAGCTGACCCCGGACGGCTTCCTGCGGATCACCGACCGCAAGAAGGACCTGTTCAAGACCTCCGGCGGCAAGTACGTGGCGCCCAGCGAGGTCGAGGGCAAGTTCAAGGCGGTGTGCCCGTTCGTCAGCAACATCCTGGTGATCGGCAACGGCCGCAACTACTGCACGGCGCTGATCGGCCTGGACGAGGCGGTGCTCCTGCCGTGGGCCGCCGAGCACGGCCTGGCCGGCAAGTCGTACGCCGAACTGGCCGCCGATCCGGCCGTCCACGAGCTGATCGAGGGCTTCGTGAAGCGGCTCAACACGGGGCTGCAGCGCTGGCAGACGATCAAGAGGTTCCACCTGCTGCCGCGCGACCTCGACGTGGAGCACGGCGAGCTCACCCCGAGCCTGAAGATCAAGCGCCCGGTGGTGGAACGGACCTACGCGGACGCGGTCACCGCGATGTACGCGGGCGCCAACGAGGCCTGACCCGGCCCGCCCCCGTACGGCTCACCGGTTCGGGTGAGCCGTACGGGACAATGGGGTCATGCCCTCCGCACTCCCCGACGGCGAACCCGTGCCGTCCGACGGTTCCCTGCCCGCGCACGCCCTCGCCGGGCTCGGCAGCCGGCCGTTCGGCTTCTACCTGCACGTGCCGTACTGCGCCAGCCGCTGCGGCTACTGCGACTTCAACACCTACACCGCCACCGAGCTGCGCTCCTCCGGGGCCGTCGCCTCCCAGGAGACGTACGCGGACAACGTGGTCGCCGAGGTCCGGCTGGCCCGGCGGGTGCTGGGGGACGTCGACCTGCCGGTGCGCACCGTCTTCCTCGGCGGCGGCACGCCCACCCTGCTGCCCGCCCGCGACCTGGTGAAGATGCTCGCCGCGATCCGCGAGGAGTTCGGGCTCGCCGAGGACGCCGAGGTCACCACCGAGGCCAACCCGGAGTCGGTGGACCCGGCGTACCTGGCCGAGCTGCGCGAGGGCGGCTACAACCGGATCTCCTTCGGCATGCAGAGCGCCCGCCCGCACGTGCTGCGGCTGCTGGACCGCCACCACACCCCGGGCCGCCCGGAGGCGTGCGTCGCCGAGGCCCGCGCGGCCGGGTTCGAGCACGTCAACCTCGACCTGATCTACGGCACCCCGGGCGAGTCCGACGACGACTGGCGGGCCTCCCTGGACGCCGCCGTCGGCGCCGGGCCCGACCACGTCTCCGCGTACTCCCTGATCGTCGAGGAGGGCACCCGGCTCGCCGCCCGGGTCAAGCGCGGCGAACTGCCGATGATCGACGACGACGTGCACGCCGACCGCTACCTCATCGCCGAGCAGGCCCTGGCCGCCGCCGGGTACCACTGGTACGAGGTCTCCAACTGGGCCACCACCCCCGAGGGCCGCTGCCGCCACAACGAGCTCTACTGGACCGGCGCCGACTGGTGGGGGGCCGGCCCCGGCGCCCACAGCCACGTCGGCGGCGTCCGCTGGTGGAACGCCAAGCACCCCGCCGCCTACGCCCAGGCCCTCGCCGAGGACCGCACCCCGGCCCTGGGCCGCGAGGTCCTCGCCGAGGAGGACCGCCGCGTCGAACGCATCCTGCTGGAGCTGCGCCTGGTGGAGGGCGTCTCCCTCGACCTGCTCACCGAAACCGGCCGCAAGGCCGCCGACCGCGCCCTCGCCGACGGCCTCCTCGCCGCCGGCCCCTACGAGCGCGGCCGCGCCGCCCTCACCCTCCAGGGCAGGCTGCTGGCCGACGGCGTCGTACGGGATCTGGTGGACTGACCGCCGGACACGGTCACAACGGCATCCGGACCTACGCCTGGTCCGGCAGGGTCACGAAGTCGATCAGTTCCTCGACGCGGCCCAGGAGTTCGGGCTCCAGGTCCTTGTAGGAGTTGACCTTGGAGAGGATGTGCTTCCAGGCCGCCGGGGTGTCCACCGGCCAGCCGAGGCGGCGGCAGGTGCCTTCCTTCCAGTCCTCGCCGCGGGGGACGGCGGGCCAGCCGGGGATGCCCAGGGAGGCGGGCTTCACGGCCTGCCAGACGTCGATGTAGGGGTGGCCGACGACGAGGACGGACTCCCCGGTGACCCGGGCGGCGATGCGGTGCTCCTTGGTGCCGGGGAGCAGGTGGTCGACCAGGACGCCGAGGCGGCGGCCGGGGCCGGGGGCGAAGTCGGCGACGATCGCCGGCAGGTCGTCGATGCCGCGCAGGTACTCGACGACGACGCCCTCGACGCGCAGGTCGTCGCCCCAGACCCGCTCGACCAGTTCGGCGTCGTGCCGGCCCTCGACGTAGATCCGCGACTCGCGGGCGACCCGGGCGCGGGCCCCGGGGACGGCGATCGAGCCGGAGGCGGTGCGGCCGGGCGCCTTGGACGGCGCCGGGCCGGCCGGGCGGACCAGGGTGACGACCCGGCCCTCCAGCAGGAAGCCGCGCGGGACCAGCGGGAAGACCCGGTGCTTGCCGAAACGGTCCTCCAGGGTGACGGTGAACCCCTCGGCGGTCTTCTCGCAGCGCACCACGGCCCCGCAGTAGCCGGTCGCCGCCTCCTCGACCACCAGGTCCCGCTCGGCGGGCACCTCCGGCGCGGGGGCCTGCTTCTTCCAGGGCGGGGTCAGGTCGGGTCCGTACTCGCGGCTGCGCATACGGGTGATCATAGGGACGGCGGACGGGCCGTCAGAGGCCCGGCGCGCCCCAGACCGGGAACCAGCGGCCGAGGTCCTTCTCCAGCCGCAGGTCGTTCCCCAGCATCGCGTTGACCTGCAGTTCCAGCGGGCTGTTGCGCTTCTCGCCGCCGCCGGGCATCGGGGCGAAGGGGTAGAAGGTGCCGCGCTTGTAGAGGTAGACCAGGCCCAGCGACTGCCCCTCCCCGTTGCGGAAGGCGACCAGCGAGCAGAGCAGCTGCGGCCCGAAGCCGTTCGCCTCCAGCTCGCTGTTGACCGCGTGCAGGTCGTTCACCAGCTCCGGGAGCTCCCCGGGGGAGTGCCGGGCGAGCAGCCAGGAGTAGCCGTAGTCGTCCTTGGAGGCCTCCACGGGGACGCCGCCGCGTTCGGTGTCGGCGTCCAGCAGCGCCCGCACCTGCTGTTCGACCTGGACGAAGGCCGCGCCCTCGACGGCCGCGAAGCAGACCGAGCCGAGCCCGGTGGGGAGGAAGCCGGCGGCGGCCTCCAGGGTGAGCGCGGCGGACGGCACGCCGAACAGCTGGTCGAGGTCGGGCTTGACGGGCTTGCTGCGGCCGAACAGGGTGTCCAGGATTCCCACGGCGGTCCTCTCGTGTGCTCGGGGCGTGTGTTCGGGGCGTGTGTTCGGGCGTGTCCTCGGGCGGTCAGCGGCCGAGCTGCTCGGAGATCCTCGCCAGCTGCTCCAGCCGCTTCTCCAGCGACGGGTGGGTGGAGAACAGCTGCGAGGCGGTCTCCCGGGCGCTCAGCGCGGGGGCGAAGTAGAAGGCGTTGTACGGCTGCGCCTGGCGCAGGTCCTTGCTGGGGATGGCCGCGATCTGCCCGGTGACCTTGGTGAGGGCCGAGGCGAGGGCGCTGGGCCGGCCGGTGAGCTGGGCGGCGGCGCGGTCGGCGGCCAGTTCGCGGTAGCGGGACAGCAGCCGGGTGAGCAGGAAGCTGATCGCGTAGACGACCATCGAGACCAGCGGGATGATCAGCGCCGCGATGGCCGCGTTCTGGTCGTTGCTGTTGCGGTTGCCGCCCATGAAGCCGCCGTACACGGCGATCCGGGTCATCGCGCCGGCGAGCACGCCGAGGAAGCCGGCGATGGTCATCACCGCGACGTCCCGGTGGGCGACGTGGGAGAGCTCGTGGGCGAGGACGCCCTCCAGTTCCTCCGGTTCCAGCCGGCGCAGCAGGCCGGTGGTCACGCAGACCACGGCGTTCTGCGGGTTGCGGCCGGTGGCGAAGGCGTTCGGCATGTCGTTGTCGGCGACCGCCACGCGGGGCTTGGGCATGTCGGCCAGCGCGCAGAGCCGGTCGATCGTGCCGTGCAGCTGGGGGAACTCCTCCGGGGTCACCTGGTGGGCGCCCATCGCCCGTTCGGTGATCTTGTCGCTGAACCAGAACTGGGCCACGAACAGCCCGCCGGAGATCAGGACGATGAGCGGCCAGGCGCCGCGCAGCAGCGCGATCAGCAGGCCGGTGAAACCGACGTACAGCAGCCCGATCACGAACATCGTCGCGACCATGCGGCCGGTCAGGCCGCGATCGGGTGCGAAACGGTTGTGCTGGCCCGAGCTCGACATCGCTTGCTCCTCCGTTCGCCGTCGCTTTCGATGCTGCCACCCGGACGGCCCCGGGGCACCACCCCCGCGCCGGGAAGCGTGAACGGTCACCGCCCCGCGGGCCGTACCCGGAACTGCGGGCAGGATCACGCCGGTCGGGCCGTTCCTGCCGTAGGACCCGGGCCTTACACTGGCAGATACGGTTTTGGCACTCGCGTGTTCAGAGTGCCAAGGGCGGGGTCTCCCGGAGCGGCCCGCAGCAGTAACCCAGTGACACACAGGGACACAGACGGACAACGTGCGAAGACGGAGGTGCGTGCCCCATGGCCGGTGAGGTCCGCCAGCTGGACGACCGCAAGCTCGCCGTGCTCCGCGCGATCGTGCAGGACTACGTGGGCACCGAGGAGCCGGTCGGTTCCAAGGCGCTCGTGGAGCGGCACAACCTCGGGGTCTCGCCGGCGACCGTCCGCAACGACATGGCGGCGCTGGAGGAGGAGGGCTACATCCACCAGCCGCACACCAGCGCCGGCCGGATCCCGACCGACAAGGGGTACCGCCTCTTCGTCGACAAGCTCGCCGAGATCAAGCCGATGAGCGCCCCGGAGCGCCGGGCCATCCGGCACTTCCTGGACGGCGCGGTCGACCTGGACGACGTGGTCGCGCGCACCGTGCGGCTGCTCGCCCAGCTGACCCGGCAGGTCGCGGTGGTGCAGTACCCGTCCCTGACGCGCTCCACGGTGCGGCACATCGAGCTGGTGGCGCTGGCCCCGGCGAAGGTGATGCTGGTGCTGATCACCAACACCGGCCGGGTCGAGCAGCGGATGGTCGACTGCCCGGGCCCGGTCGGCGAGACGGTCCTGGCGGACCTGCGGACCGCGCTCAACACCAGGGCGGCCGGCCGCCGCCTCCCGGAGGTCCCGGGGCTCCTGGAGGAGCTCCCGGCGGCGTTCGACCAGGCCGACCGGCCGACCGTCAGCACGGTCCTGGCGACGCTGTTCGAGACCCTCGCGGAACAGAACGAGGAGCGGATCATGCTGGCCGGCACGGCCAACCTGACCCGCCTCGGCCACGACTTCCCGCTCACCATCCAGCCGGTGCTGGAGGCCCTGGAGGAGCAGGTCATCCTGCTCCGCCTCCTGGGTGAGACCAACGACGCGGGGATGACGGTCCGGATCGGGCGTGAGAACGCCTACGAAGGGCTGATTTCCACTTCGGTGGTGTCCGTCGGTTACGGTTCGGGCGACGAGAGCGTGGCCAAACTGGGTGTGATCGGTCCGACCCGGATGGACTACCCGGGCACAATGGGGGCGGTGCGGGCGGTGGCGCGGTACGTGGGTCAGATCCTGGCCGAGTCCTAGCAAACAGCCGTCGGGCAAACTGACGGCGTCCAGTCGCAGCACTACTACAGGCGGAACAAGCGGAGCATTTGGTGGCCACGGACTACTACGCGGTACTCGGCGTCCGACGGGATGCGGGGCAGGACGAGATCAAGAAGGCGTTCCGGCGCCTGGCACGCGAACTGCACCCGGACGTCAACCCGGACCCGAAGACGCAGGAGCGGTTCAAGGAGATCAACGCCGCCTACGAGGTGCTCTCCGATCCGCAGAAGCGCCAGGTCTACGACCTCGGCGGGGACCCGCTGTCCCCGAGCGGCGGCGGTGCGGGCGGCTTCGGCGCGGGCGCCGCGGGCTTCGGCTTCTCCGACATCATGGACGCCTTCTTCGGCGCCGCGGCCGGCCAGCGGGGCCCGCGCTCGCGCACCCGCCGCGGCCAGGACGCCATGATCCGGCTGGAGATCACCCTGGAGGAGGCCGCGTTCGGCACCACCAAGGAGCTCCAGGTCGACACCGCCGTCACCTGCACCACGTGCAGCGGCGAGGGCGCGGCCCCCGGCACCTCCGCGCAGACCTGCGACATGTGTCGCGGCAAGGGCGAGGTCTCCCAGGTCACCCGGTCCTTCCTGGGCCAGGTCATGACCTCCCGCCCCTGCCCGCAGTGCCAGGGCTTCGGCACCGTCGTGCCGACCCCGTGCCCGGAGTGCGCCGGCGACGGCCGGGTCCGCGCCCGTCGCACCCTGACGGTCAAGATCCCGGCCGGTGTCGACAACGGCACCCGGATCCAGCTGGCCGGCGAGGGCGAGGTCGGCCCCGGCGGCGGCCCGGCCGGCGACCTGTACGTCGAGATCGCCGAGACCACCCACACCATCTTCCAGCGGCGCGGGGACGACCTGCACTGCACCGTCACCATCCCGATGACGGCGGCCTCGCTCGGCACCCGGGTGCCGCTGCAGACCCTGGACGGCCTGGAGGAGGTCGACATCCGGCCCGGCACCCAGTCCGGCCAGTCGATCCCGCTGCACGGCCGGGGCATCACCCACCTGCGCGGGGGCGGCCGGGGCGACCTGATAGTGCACGTCGAGGTGAAGACGCCCACCAAGCTCGACTCCGAGCAGGAGGAGCTGCTGCGCCGCCTCGCGGTGCTGCGCGGCGAGGAGCAGCCGTCCGGCCAGTTCGCGCCGGGCCAGCAGGGCCTGTTCTCCCGCCTGAAGGACGCCTTCAACGGCCGGTAGCCGGCCGCGGAGGGGTGCCGGGGGCCGACCCCCGGCACCCCTCTCGCGTTTCTCCCCCGCGGCCCCGGCGGCCGCCGGGCCCACTCCGGAAAGGTTCCCCCGCATGACCGCGCCCGTCTTCGTCGTCGACACCGAGCGGATCGCCGCCGCCGAGCCCGGCACCGTGGTGCGCCTGGACGGCCCGGAGGGGCGGCACGCCGCCGCCGTGAAGCGGCTGGAGGCCGGCGAGGCGGTGACCCTGGCCGACGGGCTGGGGCTCGGCGTGGACGGGACCGTCGCCGGGGTGCACGGCAAGGACGCGATCGACGTGGCCGTCACCGCGGTGCGGCGCGAGCCGCTGCCCGCGCCGCGGATCGTCGTCGTCCAGGCGCTGCCCAAGGGCGACCGCGGCGAGCTGGCCGTGGAGACCATGACCGAGGTCGGCGTGGACGTGGTGATCCCGTGGTCGGCCTCCCGCTGCATCACCCAGTGGAAGGGCGAGCGGGGCGCCAAGGCGCTCGCCAAGTGGCGGGCCACCGCCCGCGAGGCGGGCAAGCAGTCCCGCCGGCTGCGCTTCCCCGAGGTGCGCGACCCGATGACCACCAAGCAGCTGGCGCCGGTCCTGGCCCAGGCCGCGTTCGCCGCCGTGCTGCACGAGGAGGGTTCCGAGCCGCTGGCGCACGCCGCGCTGCCCGCCGACGGGGACCTGGTGCTGGTGGTCGGCCCGGAGGGCGGGGTCTCCCCGGAGGAGCTGGCCGCCTTCGCACAGGCCGGCGCCGCGCCGTACCGGCTGGGCCCCTCGGTGCTGCGCACCTCCACGGCCGGGGTGGCCGCCGGGGCGCTGCTGCTGGGGCGCACCGGCCGCTGGGCGTAGCGCGGAGGAGGGAGGCCGTGGGGGTGCGCCTACTACGGCCGCGCGCCGGGGTCCAGCCGGGCTCGTCCGAGGGGCCCGACTCTGCCGAAAAGCCCGGCGGCTCCTCCGCGTACGTGCTTACGCTGGCCGCGTGACGGACTCCCTGAGCACCTCCGCGGGCGCCTACCTGCGCCACCCCCACCTGCACGGCGACCTGGTCGCCTTCGTCGCCGAGAACGACCTCTGGCTCGCCCCGCTGGACGGCGGCCGGGCGTGGCGGCTGACGGCCGACCACCGGCCGGTCCACGACCCCCGGTTCTCCCCGGACGGGCGGCACATCGCCTTCACCTCCACCCGGGACGGCGCGCCCGAGGTGCACGTGGTGCCGGTGGACGGCGGTCCGTCCCGCCGGCTCACCCACTGGGGCAGCGGCCAGACCCGGGTGCAGGGCTGGACGGCCGACGGCCGCCCGATCGCCACCACCACCGCCGGCCAGGCCACCCTGCGCCGCACCTGGGCGCACGCCCTGCCGCTGGACGGCGGCGAGCCGGTGCGGCTGCCGTACGGGCCGGTCGGCGGGATCGCCTTCGAGCCGGGCGGGGACCGGGTGCTGCTGGCCAGCGCCGCGATCCGCGAACCGGCCTGGTGGAAGCGGTACCGGGGCGGCCGGGCCGGGAAGCTGTGGCTGGGCCGGGAGGAGTTCGCCCGGATCCACCAGGAGCTGGACGGCCAGCTGTCCTCGCCGCTGTGGGTGGCGGGCCCGGACGGCGCCCCGGGCGGGCGGATCGGCTTCCTGTCCGACCACGAGGGCGTCGGCGAGCTGTGGTCCAGCCTCCCGGACGGCTCCGACCTGCGCCGCCACACCACCGGCCGGGACGGCTTCTACGCCCGCAACGCCGCCACCGACGGCACCCGGGTGGTGTTCCACCGGGCCGGTGACCTCTGGCTGCTGGACGACCTGGCCGGCGCCGAGCCGCGCCCGCTGGACGTCCGGCTGGCCGGCCCGCGCAGCGGCCGCCGCCCCCGCCCGGTGCACGCCGCGCACTGGCTGGAGACGGTCGCCCCCGACCGCACCGGCCGGGCCAGCGCCGTCGTGGTGCGCGGCAGCGTCCACTGGCTGGCCCACCGCGAGGGCCCGGCCCGGGTGCTGGACGAGACCCCGGGCGTGCGCGGGCGCCTGGCCCGGGTGGTGCCGGGCGAGGACGGCGCCCAGGGCGTGCTCTGGGTGTCCGACGCGGAGGGCGAGGACGCCCTGGAGTTCGCGCCCGCCGTGCACGGCGCCGAGCGCCGCCGGCTGGCCGCCGGGCAGCTCGGCCGGGTCAACGTGCTCGCCGTCTCCCCGGACGGCAAGCAGGCCGCGCTCGGCGTGCACGACGGCCGGGTGCTGCTGGTGTCGCTCTCCGACGGCACCGTGCACGAGCTGGACCGCAGCACCGACGGCGAGGTCAGCGGGCTGGTGTTCAGCCCGGACTCGGCCTGGCTGGCCTGGTCGCGGCCGGTGCCGGGGCTGGGCCCGTACTCGCTGCGCCAGATCGTGCTGGCCAACCTGGCCACCCGCACCGTGAGCGAGGCCACCCAGCAGCGCTTCATCGACACCTCGCCGGCGTTCACCGCGGACGGCCGCTACCTGGCGTTCCTGTCGGTGCGCAACTTCGACCCGGTCTACGACTCGCACGTCTTCGACCTGTCCTTCCCCAACGGCTGCCGCCCGTACCTGATCACGTTGGCCGCCGACACCCCGTCCCCGTTCGGGCCGCACCGCGCCGGGCGCCCGCTCGGCGGGGAGGAGGACGAGCCGCGGGCCAAGAAGGCGGACGGCGAGGAGGGCGGCACCGACGGCGCGCCGGTGACCAGGGTGGACCTGGACGGCATCGCCGACCGGATCGTCCCGTTCCCGGTCGAGGGCGGGCTGTTCGGCACCCTGCGGGCCGCCAAGGACGGCCTGCTCTGGACCAGGGCCCCGCTGCTCGGCGAACTCGGCGACGAGGCGGCCTCGTTGGAGGACGAGCGGCCCCGGCCGGTGCTGGAGCGCTTCGACCTGAAGAAGCGCCGGGTCGAGCAACTGGTGCACGACGTCGACGGTTTCGCGGTCAGCGGGGACGGCGGCCGGGTCGCCGTGCTGGACGGGGGCGAGCTGCGGATCGTCCCGGCCGACCACAAGGCGGGCGGCGAGGACGACGAGACCGCCGTCGACCTCGACCGGCTGCGGGTCACCGTCGACCCGGCCGCCGAGTGGCGGCAGATGTACGCCGAGAACGGCCGGCTGATGCGCGACAACTACTGGCGCCCCGACCTGGCCGGCGTCGACTGGGCCGGGGTCCTGGAGCGCTACCGGCCGCTGGTGGAGCGGGTCGGCTCGCACGACGACCTGATCGACCTGCTGTGGGAGGTGCACGGCGAACTCGGCACCTCGCACGCCTACGTCGTCCCGTACGGCCCGCACACCGAGCCCGCCCGGCGCCAGGGCCTGCTCGGCGCGGACCTCGTCAAGGACGGCGGGCAGTGGCGGATCGCCCGGATCCTGCCCGGCGAGTCCTCCGACCCGCGGGCCCGCTCGCCGCTGGCCGCGCCCGGCGCCGCCATCCGCCCGGGCGACGCCGTCCTCGCGGTCAACGGCCGCCCGGTGGACCCGGTCACCGGCCCGGCGCCGCTGCTGGCCGGCACCGCCGGGCAGCCGGTCGAGCTGACCGTGACCGGCAAGGACGGCACCGACCGGCGCCACCCGGTGGTCGTCCCGCTCGCCGACGACGAGGCGCTGCGCTACCACGACTGGGTGGCGGGGCGGCGGGCCGCGGTCCGCGAACTGTCCGACGGGCGCCTCGGCTACCTGCACGTCCCCGACATGCAGACCACCGGCTGGGCCCAGATCCACCGCGACCTGCGCTCCGAGATGGCCAAGGAGGGCGTGATCGTCGACATCCGGGAGAACCGCGGCGGCCACACCTCGCAACTGGTGATCGAGAAGCTCGCCCGCCGGATCGTCGGCTGGAACGTCAGCCGGGACACCGACAGCGCGGTGCCCTACCCCGCCGACGCCCCGCGCGGGCCGGTCGTCGCGCTCGCCGACCAGGACTCCGGCTCGGACGGCGACATCGTCAACGGCGCCATCCAGGCGCTGGGGATCGGCCCGGTGGTCGGCACCCGCACCTGGGGCGGGGTGATCGGCATCGACAGCCGCTACCGGCTGGTCGACGGCACCCTGGTCACCCAGCCCAAGTACGCCTTCTGGCTGGAGAACTACGGCTGGGGGGTGGAGAACCACGGCGTCGACCCGGACGTCGAGGTGCCGATCGCCCCGCACCACTGGGCGGCCGGCGAGGACCCGCAACTGGCCGAAGGCGTCCGGATCGCCCTCGCCGCCCTCGCCGACACCCCGGCCCGCACGGCCCCGCCGATGCCCTGGCGGCCGTAGGGGGAGTGTCCCGCCCCGTCGGCTCGGAGGCGAGCGGGCGAGTGGCAGCACGGGAAGTCGGACGGGCCGACTTCCCGTGTCGGGGGGCCTGGGTAGGATGCGGGGCTGTTTCTTGATCCACAGCTCACGGGGGAACCACCATGGCGCAGGGCTACCCGCCGCCGCAGTACGGCCAGAACCCTTACGCACCACAGCAACCGCAGGCCTACCCGCCCCACCAGCAGCAACCGCAGCCGTACCCGCCGCAGGGGTACGGCCAGCCGCAGGGGTACGCGCAGCAGCCGCCGCCGCAGCAGTACGGCCAGCCGCAGGCGTACCCGAACCCCTACCCGCAGCAGCCGCACCCGCAGCAGCCGTACCAGCCGCAGCCGCAGCGTGCCGCCGCGCTGCCGCCGTGCCCCAAGGAGGCGGCGGGCAGCCGGCGCTTCCTGGCGATCGTGCTCGACTTCTTCTTCGCCGTCGGCCTCGGCTTCGTCGCCGCCAACGCCGCCAGCCGCCCGAAGGTCCGGCAGGTGGCCGGCCACACCGTCCACAGCGGCGGCCCGGCGGTGCCGTACTTCGTGGCGCTGGTGGTCGTCGGCCTCGCCGTGTCCTTCCTCAACCAGGTGGTGCTGGCCCGGCTCACCGGTTTCAGCGTCGGCAAGGGGATCCTGGCGATGCGGGTGGTGCGCCGCAAGCGGGTGATGCGGCCGAACACCTGGCGGCTCACCAGGCGCTGGCTGCTCGGGTTCGTCATCCTCGCGGTCGCCTTCCTCACCGAGGACTTCGACACCGAGGACGGTGACATCGTCGGCATGCGCGCGGTCCGCTGGAAGCACCTCCAGGAGTACCAGCAGGCCGTGGCCGGGCTCGGCTAGGCTGCGCCCGTACGGCCCCATCACCCGACGTACCGATCCCGAGGAGTAGCCGATGGCCGGCGAGCCGCAGACCGACTGCCTGTTCTGCAAGATCGTGGCGGGAGAGATCCCGGCGACGGTGGTGCGCAAGACCGAGCGCGTCCTCGCCTTCCGCGACATCGCCCCCAAGGCCCCGGTGCACGTCCTGGTGATCCCGCACGTCCACTACCCGAACGCGGCCGCGCTGGCCGCCGCCGAGCCGGAGATCGCCGGCGAACTGCTCGCCGAGGCGGGCCGGGTGGCCGAGGACGAGGGCATCGCGGACTACCGGCTGATCTTCAACACCGGTGCGGGCGCCGGGCAGACCGTCTTCCACGCGCACGTCCACGTGCTCGGCGGCACCCGCATGACCGAGAGCATGGTCTGATCCCAGGTGTCCCAGCGCGAGCTCGTCGTCCTCGGCACCGCCAGCCAGGTGCCCACCCGGCACCGCAACCACAACGGCTACCTGCTGCGCTGGGACGGCGAGGGCCTGCTGTTCGACCCCGGTGAGGGCACCCAGCGGCAGATGCTGCACGCCGGGGTCACCGCCACCCAGATCACCCGGATCGCGGTCACCCACTTCCACGGTGACCACTGCCTGGGCCTCGCGGGGGTGATCCAGCGGATCAACCTGGACCGGGTCCCGCATCCGGTGGACGTCTACTTCCCGGCCTCCGGCGACGTCTACTTCGAGCGGCTGCGGCACGCCACCGCGTACCACGAGACCGCGGTGCTGCGGCCCCGGCCGATCGACGAGCCGGGCCCGCTGCCGGCGCCCGGCGCCCGCTTCGCGCTGGACGCCGTCCGGCTGGACCACCCCGTGGAGTCCTTCGGCTACCGGCTGTCCGAGCCGGACGGCCGCCGGCTGGTGCCCGAGCGGCTCGCCGCGCTGGGCGTCGCGGGCCCGGCGGTGGGCCGGCTGCAGCACGACGGCGCGGTCGAGGTGGACGGCCGCCGGGTCACCCTGGACGAGGTCAGCGAGCCCCGGCCGGGCCAGAAGTTCGCCTTCGTGATGGACACCCGGCTCTGCGAGGGCGTGCACGCGCTCGCCGAGGACACCGACCTGCTGGTCGTCGAGGCCACGTTCACCGACGCCGACGGCCGCCTCGCCGAGGAGCACGGCCACCTCACCGCCGGCCAGGCCGCCAAGGTCGCCGCCGAGGCCGGCGCGCGCACCCTGGTGCTGACCCACTTCTCCCAGCGCTACCCGGACCTCGGCCAGCACCTGGCCGACGCCCGCAAGCACTTCGACGGGGAGCTGGTGCTGGCCACCGACCTCGTCCGGGTGCCGGTCCCCGCCCGCCGCCAGCCGTGAGGCCGCCGGCCGTGGCGCGGCCCGTGGAGCCGCCCGTGAACCGCCCCTACCGGGGACCCGGTGGAAAAAGGGCTCGCGCCGTCCCCCGAACTGCCGCAGCATCGACGGGTGCGGCCCCGCCGCCCGCCGCGGCGATCACGCTCGCGGCGTACCCTGGTGCCCCGGAGAGACCGAGCGGCACACGAGACCACGGATGGGATGAGGCAGGCCCCAGCGCCGACCTATGAGTGACACATCGCAGACCCGTACGAACGGACAGTCGCGCCCCGAACCGGCCGACGACGGCCGCGTCAGCGCCCGGATCGTCATCCCCGAGAAGCACCCGATGGTCACCCTGCTCGGCACGGCGGACTCGCTGCTGCGCGTGATCGAGCAGGGCTTCCCCGCCGCCGACATCCACGTCCGCGGCAACGAGGTGACCGCCACCGGGGAGCGGGCCGAGGTCGCCCTCGTCAAGAAGCTCTTCAACGAGATGATGCTGGTGCTGCGCACCGGCCAGCCCCTGACGGAGGACTCCGTGGAGCGCTCCATCGCCATGCTCCGCAGCCAGGACCCGGACAGCCCGGCGCCGTCCGAGGTGTTCACCGCGAACATCCTGTCCAACCGCGGCCGCACGATCCGCCCCAAGACCCTCAACCAGCAGCGCTACGTCGACGCGATCGACAAGCACACGATCGTCTTCGGCCTCGGCCCGGCGGGCACCGGCAAGACCTACCTGGCGATGGCCAAGGCCGTCCAGGCCCTGCAGGCCAAGGAGGTCAACCGGATCATCCTGACCCGCCCGGCGGTCGAGGCGGGGGAGCGGCTGGGCTTCCTGCCCGGCACCCTCTACGAGAAGATCGACCCCTACCTGCGCCCGCTGTACGACGCGCTGCACGACATGATGGACCCGGACTCCATCCCGCGCCTGATGGCGGCCGGCACCATCGAGGTCGCGCCGCTCGCGTACATGCGCGGCCGCACTCTCAACGACGCCTTCATCATCCTGGACGAGGCCCAGAACACCTCGCCCGAGCAGATGAAGATGTTCCTCACCCGCCTCGGGTTCAACTCCCGGGTGGTCGTCACCGGCGACACCAGCCAGATCGACCTCCCGGGCGGCACCAGGAGCGGCCTCAAGGTCGTCCAGGAGATCCTGGCCGACGTGCCCGACATCCACTTCTCCGTCCTCACCAGCACCGACGTGGTCCGCCACAAGCTGGTCGGCCGGATCGTGGACGCCTACGAGCGCTGGGACGCCCGTCAGGAGGCCGAGGAGACCTCCCCGGCCGCCCGCAAGCCCGCCCAGCGGCGCCCGGGCAAGACGACCACGCCCCGCGCACCCCGACAGTCCCATCGCACCGAAAGCTGAGCACACAGCCCGTCATGTCGATCGACATCGCCAACGAGTCCGGTTGGGACGCCGATGAGGAAGCCATCCTCGACGTCGCCCGCTTCGCCCTGGACAAGATGCGGATCCACCCGCAGTCCGAACTGTCCGTGATCCTGGTGGACGGTGCGGCGATGGAGGAGCTGCACATCCAGTGGATGGACCTCCCCGGGCCCACGGACGTGATGTCCTTCCCGATGGACGAGCTGCGTCCCGGCAAGGAGGGCGAGGAGCTCCCGCAGGGCCTGCTCGGCGACATCGTGCTCTGCCCCGAGGTCGCCGAGCAGCAGGGCAAGGCCGCCCCCTCCAAGCACTCCATGGACGAGGAGCTCCAGCTGCTCACCGTGCACGGCGTGCTGCACGTCCTCGGGTACGACCACGAGGAGCCGGACGAGGAGGAGGAGATGTTCGCCCTCCAGAAGCGCATCCTGGACGACTGGCGGGCGGGCCGCGGCCTCGGCGGCATCTCCCCGGCCCCCACCACCCACTGAGCGCGGAGCCCGAACCCCTGTGAGTGGTGAGAGTACGAGCTTCATCCTGGGTGCCGTGCTGCTCGTCGTGCTCGGCTGGCTGGCCGCGTGCGCCGAGGCGGGCATCTCCCGGGTCTCCCGGTTCCGGGCGGAGGAGGCCGTGCGGGTCGGCCGGCGGGGCTCCGCCCGGCTGCTGACCCTCGCCTCCGACCCGATCCGCTACCTCAACCTGGCCACCCTGATCCGGGTGGCCAGCGAGATGGCCGCGGCCGTCCTGGTCACCGTGGTGTGCGTGCGCAACGTGACGCCGACCTGGCAGGCCGTCCTGCTGGCGTTCGGCGTGATGGTGCTGGTGTCCTTCGTCGCGGTGGGGGTCTCGCCGCGCACGATCGGGCGCCAGCACCCGCTCACCACGGCGACCGCGGCCTCCTTCGTGCTGCTGCCGCTGGCCGCCGTGCTCGGGCCGATCCCGCGGCTGCTGATCCTGCTCGGCAACGCCCTGACCCCGGGCAAGGGCTACCGGGAGGGGCCGTTCGCCTCCGAGGCGGAGCTGCGGGCCCTGGTGGACCTCGCCGAGAAGGACGACCTGATCGAGGACGAGGAGCGCCGGATGGTGCACTCGGTCTTCGAACTGGGCGACACCATCGTGCGCGAGGTGATGGTGCCGCGCACCGACCTGGTGATGATCGAGCGGCACAAGACCGTCCGGCAGGCGCTCACCCTGGCGCTGCGCTCGGGCTTCTCCCGCATCCCGGTGGTCGGCGACAACGAGGACGACGTCGTCGGCATCGTCTACCTCAAGGACCTGGTGCGGCGCACCCACATCAACCGGGAGGCCGAGGCCGAGGAGGTCGGCGCGGTGATGCGCCCGGCCGTCTTCGTCCCCGACTCCAAGCCGGCCGGCGACCTGCTGCGCGAGATGCAGCAGCGCCGCTCGCACGTGGCGATCGTGATCGACGAGTACGGCGGCACGGCCGGCCTGGTCACCATCGAGGACGTCCTGGAGGAGATCGTCGGCGAGATCACCGACGAGTACGACCGGGAGATCGCGCCGGTCGAGGACCTCGGCGACGGCTCGTACCGGATCACCGCCCGGCTGCTGGTCGAGGACCTGGGCGAGCTGTTCGGCATCGAGCTGGAGGACGAGGACGTCGAGACCGTCGGCGGCCTGCTGGCCAAGCACCTCGGCCGGGTGCCGATCCCCGGCTCCGCCTGCGAGATCCCCCTCCCGGAGCCGGCCGACGACGGCCTGACCGGCATCCTGCTGACCGCCGAGTCCTCGGCGGGCCGCCGCAACCGGATCGGCTCCATGGTCGCCGCCCCGGTCCGCGCGGGCGACGAACCGGCCGGCCCGGCGGGCGAGTAGCGGGTGGGCGGTCGCCGAGCGACCATGGAGGGCATGACGCACAAACTTCGCGCGGAGTACGGCCCGCAAGGGGCGGCCGGCGGAGCCAAGTCCTGGCACGTGGTGCGGGACGAGGACCTGTCGGTGGCGCTCTGCGGGCGCACGATGTCCGACGAGGCCGAGACGCGGCCCGAGCAGGAATGGGGCACCGGGTTGCGGTGCTGCCAGCAGTGCGGCTCGCTGTACATGCACGAGACGCCGCACATGCAGGGGAGTCATCCGTACAGCTAGGGCGTGGCCTTGGAGGTCGCCATGAAGCTGCAAGACGAACTGCCCGTCGACAACCGGCTCGCCGTGGTGTGGCGGATCGGGGCGGGGCTCGGGGGGATCTTCCTGATCGTGTTCGGGTGCCTGGGGCTGGCCGACCACTCCGGCTTCCTGTCCACCCACGGTGACCGGGTCGCGGGGCTGTCGACCAACGGCGCGCTGAGCATCCTGTCCATCGTGGTGGGCGCGGGCCTGGTGGTCGGGGCGGTGATCGGCGGGAACTTCGCGTCCAACCTCAACATGGCGGTGGGCGTCCTGTTCGTCGTGTCCGGTTTCTACGGCCTGACGGTGCTCGGGCGGCCGGACGCCAACATCCTCAACTTCCGGATGTCGAACGTGCTGTTCGCGTTCATTTTCGGGGTCGTCCTGACGACCTTCGGGATGTACGGCCGGGTGAGCGGCCACCTGCCGCACGACAACCCGTTCTGGCGGGAGCGCGCCGAGCGGGAGGAGCCGTTGCCGTCCGGGCCGAAGACCTTCGTCAAGGTCCTCAACCCGAACCCGGGCCGCACCCACCCGGTCGGCCACTGAGGGGGAAGGGGTGCCTATGCTCGGCGGCATGAGTGACATCGTCGAGCTCGACCCCGAGGACAAGAAGATCATCACCCTGGCCCGCTCGGCCCGCGCCCGCAACGGCGTCGCCGAGGGGGCCGCGGTGCGTGACGAGACCGGCCGCACCTACGTGGCGGGGACGGTCGCGCTGGAGTCGCTGCGGCTGAGCGCGCTGCAGACGGCGGTGGCGATGGCGGTGGCCAGCGGCGCCAGGTCGCTGGAGGCGGCGGCCGTGGTGAGCGAGGCGGAGCAGCCGGCCGAGGCGGACCTGGCGGCCGTGCGGGACCTGGGCGGGGCCGGGACGCCGGTGCTGCTGGCCGGTCCGGACGGGGCGCTGCGGGTGGCCGCGGAGGCGCGCTGAGGCCCCGCTGAGGGGCCTCGTGGGGGCCTCGTACGGTTGGCGGCCCGGCGTCGGCCCGGCGTCTTGCCCCGATCGGCTCAACGGATAATCTCACCGGGGGAGTGGACTCGGTGAGGGGGCTGGGGCATGGGGGCGGTGGCGTTCTTCGCCGGGCTGCTGCTGTTCGTGATGGGGCTCGGCAAGTGGCAGGAGACCGGGTCGCAGGTCTGGCTGTTCGGCTCGCTCGGCTTCCTGCTGGTCCTGGTGGTGGTCTCGCTGATCCCCACGAACGGCAAGGGCGGGAAGTAGGCCCCGGCGCCCCCTCGGGCGACCCGGGACGGCGGGGCTCCGGTGATCAGGGAGAATGGAGCCCATGAATGCCCCTTCCTCCTCGTACCGCTCCGGGTTCGCGTGCTTCGTCGGCCGGCCCAACGCGGGCAAGTCGACCCTGACCAACGCCCTGGTGGGGACGAAGGTCGCGATCACCTCCGACCGCCCGCAGACCACCCGGCACACCGTCCGCGGCATCGTGCACCGCCCGGACGCCCAGCTCGTGCTGGTCGACACCCCCGGCCTGCACAAGCCGCGCACGCTGCTCGGCGAGCGCCTCAACGACCTGGTCCGCACCACCTGGGCCGAGGTCGACGTGATCGGTTTCTGCCTGCCCGCCGACCAGAAGATCGGCCCCGGCGACAAGTTCATCGCCAAGGAGATCGCCGGGATCAAGAAGACCCCGAAGGTCGCCATCGTCACCAAGACCGACCTGGTCGACTCCAAGCGCCTGGCCGAGCAGCTCATCGCCATCCACCAGCTCGGCGTCGAGCTGGGCTTCGAGTGGGACGAGATCATCCCGGTCTCCGCGGTCGGCGACAAGCAGGTCGAGCTGGTCGCCGACCTGCTCACCAAGCTGCTCCCCGAGGGCGGCCAGCTCTACCCGGACGGCGACCTCACCGACGAGCCCGAGCAGATCATGGTCGCCGAGCTGATCCGCGAGGCCGCGCTGGAGGGCGTGCGCGACGAGCTGCCGCACTCGCTGGCCGTCGTGGTCGAGGAGATGCTCCCGCGCGAGGGCCGCCCGGCGGACCGCCCGCTGCTGGACATCCACGCCAACGTGTACATCGAGCGGCAGAGCCAGAAGGCGATCGTGATCGGCGCCAAGGGCGCGCGGCTCAAGCACGTCGGCACCACCGCCCGCAAGCACATCGAGGCCCTGCTCGGCACCCCGGTCTTCCTCGACCTGCACGTCAAGGTGGCCAAGGACTGGCAGCGCGACCCCAAGCAGCTGCGCAAGCTCGGATTCTGAACGAGGGCTCCCCGCGGGGGAGTTCACCCGATCGAGGGCCAGGCCGGACGCACCCCGTCCGGCCGGGCCCTCGCCCTTGCCCGGCCCCGGGCCCGCTCTACGCGCCTTCGCGCAGCACCAGGGACACCAGCTCCCGCTGGGAGTCGGTGAGCTTCGGGTCGGCGCAGTACACCGTCCGGCCGTCGACGGTGATCTCGTAGTGGAAGCCGTCCGGCACCCCGTACGACGGGGCGCGCAGCCCGCCCGCGACGGCCTCGCGGGCGAGTGCGTGGACGTGCGGGGCGTCCGTGCGCTCGGCGGTGTCGAGTTCCGCGTGGCGGACGATTCCCGCGAAGCCGCCGGTCCGGGTCACCTGGATACGCATGGTGTCCATGGTGCTACGCAGGGATGGGATTCGCCGGACTTTTCCCGGACCGTGACCTTAAGCCCGTCTCAACCCGGTCTCAACCGCCGTCGGGCGCTACGGCGGGCCCGCCGTAGGGCGTGCTGCAGCAGCGGGTCGCGCGGCGGTCACCCCGGGCTGATCCCGACCTGCGCCCAGGAGGCCGTGACGGTGTCCGCGATCGAGGACCGGCCGGGGTAGCGGGCCTTGGCGGCGGCCACGGTGGCCCGGGCGAAGGCGGTGAAGTCGGCGTCGGCGGGCAGCGTGCGCCCGGTCAGCGCGTCGTACCAGATCCGCCCGGCGCGCTCCCAGGCCGAGCCGCCGAGGGCGGTGGCCAGCAGGTAGAACGCGTGGTTGGGGATGCCGGAGTTGATGTGCACGCCGCCGTTGTCCTCGGCGGTGTGCACGTAGTCCCGCATGTGCGCGGGCTGCGGGTCCTTGCCGAGCCGGGGGTCGTCGTAGGCGGTGCCGGGGGCCTTCATCGAGCGCAGGGCCACGCCCTGGATGCCGGGGGCGAGCAGTCCGGCGCCGATCAGCCAGTCGGCGTCGGCGGCGCCCTGGTGCAGCGCGTACTGCTTGACCAGCGAGCCGAAGACGTCGGAGACCGACTCGTTGAGCGCGCCGGGCTGGTCCTGGTAGTCCAGCCCGGCGGTGAACTGCGTGACGCCGTGGGTGAGTTCGTGGCCGATGACGTCGATGCAGGCGGTGAAGTCGCCGAAGATCTCGCCGTCGCCGTCGCCGAAGACCATCTGGTGGCCGTTCCAGAAGGCGTTGTCGTACTTGCGGCCGTAGTGGACGGTGGCGTCCAGCCGCAGGTCGTGGTCGTCGATCGAGTGCCGGCCGAAGGCGTCGGCGTAGAGCGCGAAGGTGGCGCCGAGGCCGTCGTAGGCGTGGTTGACGGAGGCGTCGGAGACCGCCGGCCGGCCCTCGGTGCGCACGGTGCGGCCGGGCAGCCGCTGGCTGTGGTCGGCGTCGGAGATCACCCGGTTGAGGCCCGGGGCGCCACCGGTGGGCGGGGGCGGGGAGAGTCGGGCCGCGCGGTGCGCGGCGTCCAGCGCGAGGGAGTGGACGGCGGCTTCGTGACCGGCCTCGGCGAGGCGGTCGAGGACGTACGGCGGGACGATCGCGCAGATCGGAACAGCTGCAGTCATGTCGCCCAGGGTGAGGCTTCGGTGACCGGATGTCACCCCCTTGTCATGGCCGGGCGGCGTCTCAAGGGGTGGAACGGAAGCCCGGATCACTTCGGGGGCGCGCGGTGCTGGGTTACGCTGGGTCCCATCATGCGCAACGGGCTGCTTCTTCTTAGCTGCCGCGTCGAGGGCCTGTAGTCCACAGGGGCCGGCTCCCTCGCCGCGGGGAACGAGCTGTGCGCGGATTCGGCGATCCAACGGCGGGTCGCGAGCGGCAGCAGAGGCCGGCCAGTCGGTGTTCATCCCTCCCGACGCCCGCTACCTAAGCATCCACAGGAAGCCGAGAGTCACCTCCATGACCGAGCAGACCTCCGCCGCGTCCATCCCCGCCGGTCGCGCCTTCGTCGACCGTCCCACCCCGATCACCGCCGCTTCCGTGCGCCAGCAGCCCTCCGGCATGCGGTACGGGCGCTACCTGCCGTTCGGCGCCGTGGAGCTGCCGGACCGCACCTGGCCGAACACCGTGATCAGCAAGGCGCCGCGCTGGCTCTCGACCGACCTGCGGGACGGCAACCAGGCGCTGATCGACCCGATGTCCCCGGCCCGCAAGCGCAAGATGTTCGACCTGCTGGTCGCCATGGGCTACAAGGAGATCGAGGTCGGCTTCCCGTCCTCCGGTGCCACCGACCACGCCTTCGTGCGGTCGCTGATCGAGGAGGGGGCGATCCCCGAGGACGTCACCATCTCGGTGCTGACGCAGGCCCGCGAGGAGCTGATCGAGAAGACCGTCGAGTCGCTGGTCGGCGCTCCGCGCGCGACCGTCCACCTGTACAACGCGACCGCGCCGCTGTTCCGCCGGGTGGTGTTCCGCAACGACCGGGCGGCCACCAAGGCGATCGCCACCGAGGGCACCCGGCTGGTGATGGAGTACGCCGAGAAGCTGCTGGGCGAGGACACCGTCTTCGGCTACCAGTACTCGCCGGAGATCTTCGTCGACACCGAGCTGGACTTCGCGCTGGAGGTCTGCGAGGCGGTCATGGACGTCTGGCAGCCGGGCGAGGGCCGCGAGATCATCCTGAACCTGCCGGCCACCATCGAGCGGGCCACCCCGAACGTCCAGGCCGACCAGTTCGAGTGGATGTCGCGCAACCTGTCGCGCCGCGAGTTCGTCTGCCTGTCGGTGCACCCGCACAACGACCGCGGCACCGCCGTCGCCTCCGCCGAACTGGCCTACATGGCGGGCGCCGACCGCATCGAGGGCTGTCTGTTCGGGCAGGGCGAGCGCACCGGCAACGTCGACCTGGTGACGCTGGGGATGAACCTGTTCTCGCAGGGCATCGACCCGCAGATCGACTTCTCCGACATCGACGAGGTGCGCCGCACCGCCGAGTACTGCAACCAGATGGAGGTGCACCCGCGCCACCCGTACGCCGGCGACCTGGTGTACACCTCCTTCTCCGGCTCGCACCAGGACGCCATCAAGAAGGGCTTCGACGCCCTGGAGGCGGACGCGAAGGCGGCCGGAGTACCGGTGGAGGAGCACACCTGGGGCGTGCCGTACCTGCCGATCGACCCGAAGGACGTCGGCCGCACCTACGAGGCGGTCATCCGGGTCAACAGCCAGTCCGGCAAGGGCGGCGTCGCGTACGTCCTGAAGAACGACCACAAGCTGGACCTGCCGCGCCGGATGCAGATCGAGTTCTCCCGGATCATCCAGGCCAAGACCGACGCCGAGGGCGGCGAGGTCACCCCGGCCGAGATCTGGCGGGTCTTCGAGGACGAGTACCTGCCGACCACCGGCAACCCGTGGGGCCGGCTGGCGCTGACCGGCTCGCGCACCCTGACCACCGAGGACGGCCGGGACGCGCTGACCGCCGAGGCCGTGGTGGACGGCGTGCCGGTGGCGCTGAGCGGTACCGGCAACGGCCCGGTCTCGGCCTTCGCGGACGCGCTGGCCCGGATCGGCTTCGACGTCCGCGTCCTGGACTACGCCGAGCACGCGCTGAGCGAGGGCGGCGACGCCCAGGCCGCCGCGTACGTCGAGTGCGCGGTGGACGGCCAGGTGCTGTGGGGCGTGGGCATCGACGGCAACACCGTGCTGGCCTCGCTGAAGGCGATGATCAGCGCCGTCAACCGGTCGCAGCGCGGGTAGTTCGTACGAGTGGCACGCGGCGGGGCCGTCCTGCGGGGCGGCCCTTCGCCGTGCCTGCGGGCCCCCTGCGGGGCACTGCCGGGGCCGCTGTGTCCTGCGCCACATTTTTTGGGATCGGAAGCCGTTCGAGGTGCTGACACGTGCCGGTAACCGTGGCAACATCGATCCACCGGCAGGCCGGGTCGGTGGGACGGCCCGGTGTCCGGTCGCGTGACCTGCCCATCGTCGAGCAGGCCGCCTGCCATGTCTGGGGAGTGGCGCCGTGACCAGGTTGTGGGGTGTTCGCCCGCGGTGGCGGACTGACGTTCTCGGTGACTTCTTCTGCCCGGGCTGCGGCGGGGACCGCAACTACCGCCGGCAGCACGGCCGGCGGTGGCTGCGGTTGCTGGGGACCCCGGTGCTCCCGCTCGGACCGGTGATCGGCAGCGTGCAGTGCACCAGCTGCCACGGCCGGTACGGCGTCGAGAGCCTCGAACAGCCGACCTGCGTCCGCCTCGGCGGGATGCTGCGGGACGCCCAGTACACCATCGCGCTGGCCCTGCTCGCGGCCGGCGGCACCGCCCACCGGGCGGCCCGCGACGCGGCCTGCGCGGCCGTGCGCGACGCCGGGTTCGAGGACTGCGGCGAGGCCCAGGTGCTGGCCGCGCTCGCCGCCCTCTCCGGGCTCGGCGGCGAGCTCTACGACGCCCACGGGATGGCCGGCGGCCTGGCCGTGGAACTGCACGCCGTGCTCGAACCGCTCACCCCGCACCTCGCCCACCAGGGCCGCGAACGGCTGCTGCTGCAGGGCGCCTCGATCGCCCTGGCCGACGGGCGCTACCTGCCGCAGGAGCGCGAGGCGCTGGCCGCGGTCGGGCGCTGCCTGGACCTGCCGCAGACCCGGGTCGGGGCGCTGCTGGAGGCGGCGACCAGGACGCCGTACCAGTAGGCCCGTCCCGTCGGCCGTCACGTCACCGGCGCCTCGTGCGCCCTGCGCCACCCGCGCCTCCCGTGGACCATCTCCGGAATCCCCCACAGAACGGGCCCCGAACCCCACACTCCGGGCCCGCCGTGACCCGCACCGCGGTGGCCCCCCACGGCCCCGGTGCGGGCAACACGGCTGTCCGTCGCGGTCCGCGGCTGGGGGACAATGGACCGCATGAGTCTTTTCCGGGACGACGGCGTCGTGTTGCGGGCGCAGAAGCTCGGCGAGGCCGATCGGATCATCACCCTGCTGACCCGCCAGCACGGCAAGGTGCGGGCGGTGGCGCGCGGGGTGCGGAAGACCAAGTCCAAGTTCGGTGCCCGCCTGG
The DNA here is from genome assembly GCF_014656195.1 of Kitasatospora xanthocidica. Taxonomy (GTDB): domain Bacteria; phylum Actinomycetota; class Actinomycetes; order Streptomycetales; family Streptomycetaceae; genus Kitasatospora; species Kitasatospora xanthocidica. The sequence continues at coordinate 37,636 of NZ_BNBY01000010.1, forward strand.
AGCCCTTCTCGCACGTGGACGTGCAGTTCTTCAGCCGGGGGAGTGAGTTGATCGGCCGCGGGTTGCCGCTCTGCACCCAGGTGGAGACCATCGCGCCGTACGGCGGTTCGATCGTCACCGACTACGGCCGCTACACCGCGGGCACCGCGATGCTGGAGACGGCCGAGCGCTTCGCCGAGAACGAGGGCGAGCCCGCCGTCCAGCAGTACCTGCTGCTGGTGGGCGGGCTGCGGACGCTGGCGGCGGGGGTGCACGAATCGCACCTGGTGCTCGACGCCTTCCTGCTGCGCTCGCTCGCGGTGAACGGGTACGGCGCGAGCTTCACCGACTGCGCCAAGTGCGGCCTGGAGGGGCCGAACCGTTTCTTCTCGCTCCCGGCGGGCGGGGTCCTCTGCCCGGACTGCCGAGTGCCCGGATGTGCCGTACCCTCCCCTGAGACACTGGTACTGCTCGGGGCGCTGCTGTCAGGGGACTGGCGGACGGCCGACGCCTGCGAGCCCCGGTACTGGCGGGAGGGCAGCGGCCTGGTCGCGGCCTATCTGCAGTGGCACCTGGAGCGGGGCATCCGCTCGATGAGATACGTGGAGAAGTGAGCACATGGCAGCGCGACGGCTCTTCGGCGGCGGCAAGCAGCGGGCGTACGCGCCCCCGACCCCGCACCCCAGCGGTGCACAGCCCCCGAAGATCCCCGGCGAGCTGGTCCCCGGCCACGTCGCCATCGTGATGGACGGCAACGGCCGCTGGGCCAAGGAGCGCGGGCTGCCCCGCACCGAGGGTCACAAGGTCGGCGAGTCGGTGGTGCTGGACGTCCTCGCGGGCGCCATCGAGCTCGGGGTCAAGAACATCTCGCTGTACGCCTTCTCGACCGAGAACTGGAAGCGCTCGCCCGACGAGGTGAAGTTCCTGATGAACTTCAACCGGGACGTCATCGCCCGCCGCCGCGAGGAGATGGGCGCGATGGGCGTGCGGATCCGCTGGGCCGGCCGGATGCCCAAGCTGTGGAAGAGCGTCGTCCAGGAGCTGCAGGTCGCCGAGCAGCACACCAAGGAGAACGACGCCGTCACGCTCTACATGTGCGTCAACTACGGCGGCCGGGCCGAACTGGCGGACGCGGCGCAGGGGATCGCCCGTGACGTCGCCGCCGGGAAGCTGGACCCGAAGAAGGTCAACGAGAAGACCCTCGCCAAGTACATGTACCACCCGGACATGCCGGACGTGGACCTCTTCCTGCGCCCCAGCGGCGAGCAGCGCACCTCCAACTTCCTGCCCTGGCAGTCGGCTTACGCCGAGTTCGTGTTCCAGGACGTGCTCTGGCCGGACTTCGACCGCCGCGACCTGTGGCGCGCCTGCGAGCAGTACGCGATGCGCGACCGGCGCTTCGGCGGGGCGATCCCGAACGAGCTGCCCGCCCCGCGGCCGTCCCAGCGCTGAGGGCCGTACGGCGACGCGGAAGGACCCACCGGGCAGATCCCGGTGGGTCCTTTCCGTTGCCGCCTCGCGGCCGGCCGGCTCAGGCCTTCTTGGCGCACTCCGCGCAGGTGCCGAAGATCTCCAGCGTGTGCGCGATGTCACTGAAGCCGTGCTCGGCGGCGACCGAGTTGGCCCAGCGCTCCACCGCCGGGCCCTCCACCTCGACGGTGGCGCCGCAGTGCCGGCAGACCAGGTGGTGGTGGTGCCCGCTGCTGCACCGGCGGTAGACGGCCTCGCCGTCGGCGGTGCGCAGCACGTCCACCTCACCGGCGTCCGCGAGCGACTGCAGGGTGCGGTACACCGTGGTCAGACCGACGGAGTCCCCGCGGTGCTTGAGCAGGTCGTGGAGCTCCTGCGCGCTGCGGAAGTCCGCGATCTCGTCCAGGGCGGCCGAGACGGCGGCACGCTGCCGGGTCGAGCGGGCGCGCGGCGACGGGCCTGCGGTGGTCACCGTGGGTCCTCCTGGGGTCGTGGGCGTCTCGCACATCATTGTGCCAGCCCGGCCCGCCGCTCAGGTGTGGTCGTGTCGGAGGAAGTCCGCTCCGGCCCCCGGACCGGCGGTCGGCCGTCGCAGACCTTCGGTCCGTGCTCGGTGTTCCCGCGGTGCCGGCGCCGGGCGAGCGGTGCGGCGAGCGCGCTGAACACGGCGAACACCGCGATGGCGAGCAGCACGATGGCCGGGCCGGAGGGCACGTCGAGGTGGTAGGAACCGGTGACGCCGGCCAGCGAGACGACCACGCCGAGCGCGATCGAGGCGGCCTGGGTGGCGGCGAAGGAGCGGGTGAGCTGCTGGGCGGCGACCACCGGGACCACCATCAGGGCGCTGACCAGCAGCAGCCCGACCACCCGCATGGCGACGGTCACGGTGACCGCGGCCATCACGGCGAGCAGCAGGTTGAGGGTGCGCACCGGCAGCCCGGTGACCCGGGCGAAGTCCTCGTCCTGGCAGATCGCGAAGAGCTGGCGGCGCAGGCCGACGGTGACCGCGATGACGACCGCGCCGAGCACCGCGATCGCGGCCAGGTCGGCGGGGGCGACGGTGAGGATCGAGCCCCACAGGTAGCTCTCCAGCGAGCCCGAGCCGGCCTCGGCGGAGAGCGAGACGAGCAGCTTGCCGCAGGCCATGCCGCCGTAGAAGAGCATCGCGAGGGCGATGTCGCCGCGCTGGTTGCCGCGCGAGCGGACCAGCTCCATGGTGACGGCGCCGAGCACGCAGACCAGCACGGCCATCCAGACCGGGCTGGTCTGGAAGATGAAGCCGAGGCCGACGCCGGTCATCGCGACGTGGCCCATGCCGTCGCCCATCAGGGCCTGGCGGCGCTGCACCAGGTAGATGCCGACGGCCGGGGCGGTGATCCCGACCAGGACGGCGGCGAGCAGGGCGCGCTGCATGAAGTCGTAGGACAGCATCTCGGTCATGCGAGCAGCCTCGGCGGGGTCAGGTCGGCGTGCGGGTGGACGTGGTCGTGGCCGGGCAGCGCGTGCAGGCCGGTCTCGGGGACGGGCGGGCCGTCGTGGGCGACGCAGCCGTCCCGCAGGACGACGGTGCGGTCGATCAGCGGCTCCAGCGGCCCGAGTTCGTGCAGGACGAGGAGGACGGCGGAGCCGCGGCCGACCTCGGAGCGCAGGGTGTCGGCGAGCACCTGCTGGCTGGCGGCGTCCACCCCGGCCATCGGCTCGTCCATGATCAGCAGGTCGGGGGAGCCGACCAGGGCGCGGGCGATCAGCACCCGCTGCTGCTGGCCGCCGGACAGGTCGGCGACGCCGTCCCCGGCCCGCTCCAGCATGCCGACGGCGGCCAGCGCGCGGTCCACCGCGGCGCGGTCCTTGCGGCGGAACGGCAGCAGCCGGTGCTGCGGCAGCCGTCCGGTGGAGACCACCTCGCGCACGGTGGCCGGGACGCCGGAGGCGGCGGTGGTGCGCTGCGGGACGTACCCGATGCGGTGCCAGGCGCGGAAGGAGCCGTACGGGGTGCCGAACAGCTCCAGGGTGCCGTGCTCCAGCGGGACGGAGCCGATCACGGTCTTGACGGTGGTCGACTTGCCGGAGCCGTTGGCGCCCAGCAGGGCGACGACCTCGCCGGGCTGGACGGTGAGGTCGACGCCGCGCAGCACCGGCCGGCCGCCGCGCGAGGCGACGGCGTCACGGAGGCGGACGGCCGGGGGTATCGGGTGCGTCATGGTGCTTCCCGTCAGCTGGTGGCGGCAGGGGTGGTGGCGTCGGGGGCGCCGGTCGGGGTGGCTGCGGGGGTGCCGGCCGCGGGCGCGTCGGCCGGGGTGGCCGTGGCGCCGAGGGCGGCCTGGAGGTTGGCCAGGTTCTGCTTCATGACGGTGAGGTAGTTCTCCTTGGAGGGGTCCTTGACGCCCTCCAGCGGGTCCAGCACGGCGGTCTTGAGGCCGAGGTCCTTGGCGACGGTGTCGGCGAGCTTGGGGCTGACCAGGGTCTCGAAGAAGATCGTGGTGACGCCGTTGTCCTTGGCGGCCTTCTGCACGGCGGCGAGGCGGGCCGGGGTGGGCTCGGACTCCGGGTCGACGCCGTTGATGGCGACCTGGGTGAGGCCGTAGTGGTCGGCGAGGTAGCCGAAGGCGGCGTGGCTGGTGACGAAGGTCTTGGTCCTGGTGTCCTTCAGGCCGGCCCGGAAGTCCTGGTCGAGCGCGGTGAGCTTGGTGACCAGCTCGTCGGTGTTCTTCTTGTAGTCCTCGGCGTGGGCCGGGTCGGCCTTGGCGAACTCGTCGCCGACGCTCTTGGCGATCGCCGCGTAGCGGGTCGGGTCGAGCCAGATGTGCGGGTCGCCGGCCGGGCCCTCGTGCTTGTGGCCGTCGGCGGCGTGGCCGTCCCCGGCGCCTTCGTCGGTGCCCTCGTCGAGGTGGTGGTCGACCAGCGGGCTGGCGGCGGTGGCGTCGATCCGGTGCTTGCTGGACGACTGCGCGACGGCCTGGTCGACGGTGGGCTGCAGGCCCTTGAGGTAGATGATCGCGTCGGCCTTCTGGACGGTGCCGACCTGCTTGGCGGTGAGCTCCAGGTCGTGCGGCTCGACGCCGGCGGCGGTGAGGTCGGTGACCGCGACGTGCTCCTTGCCGATCTGCTGGGCCAGGAACTCCATCGGGTAGAAGGAGGCGACGACCTTCAGCCTGCCGTTGCCACTGTCGGCGCTGCTGCTGCCTCCGCAGGCGGTGAGGGCGAGGGCGGAGGCGAGGGCGGTGGCGGCGATGGCTATGGAGGTGCGGGTACGTCGTCCGATCATCATGACAATCATTCTCATCTCACATGGAAATGATTGTCAACTCACTCGAATGGGTGAACGGCAGGTGGCGGAGAGTGGGGGCGGCCGGACGATACCGATTTGAATCACGTACCCATATGGCCGGTAACCTGAGGTATTCGGGTACGCGCAACCAGCCGTGCCCTGACCGTGCCGTACGTACTGAAGAGAGCACTGTGGCCGCCGACAAGATCGACACGATCGTCAGCCTGAGCAAGCGCCGTGGCTTCGTCTACCCCTGCAGCGAGATCTACGGCGGCACGCGTGCCGCCTGGGACTACGGGCCGCTGGGTGTCGAGCTCAAGGAGAACATCAAGCGCCAGTGGTGGCGCGCGATGGTACAGGCCCGTGAGGACGTCGTCGGTCTCGACTCGTCGGTGATCCTCGCCCGCGAGGTCTGGGAGGCCTCCGGCCACGTCGCCACCTTCAACGACCCGCTGACCGAGTGCCTTTCCTGCCACAAGCGCCACCGGGCCGACCACCTGGAGGAGAAGTACGAGGCCAAGCACGGCTTCCCGCCGCCGAACGGCCTCAAGGACGTCAACTGCCCCGACTGCGGCACCAAGGGCCAGTTCACCGAGCCCAAGGACTTCTCGGGCATGCTGAAGACCCACCTCGGTGTCACCGAGGAGGCCAGCGGCCTGGCGTTCCTGCGCCCCGAGACCGCCCAGGGCATCTTCACCAACTTCAGTGCCGTCCAGACCACTTCGCGCAAGAAGCCGCCGTTCGGCATCGCCCAGACCGGCAAGAGCTTCCGCAACGAGATCACCCCCGGCAACTTCATCTTCCGGACCCGCGAGTTCGAGCAGATGGAGATGGAGTTCTTCGTCAAGCCGGGCGATGACGAGCAGTGGCACGAGTACTGGCTGCAGCAGCGCTGGGACTGGTACGTCGGCCTCGGCCTGCGCACCGAGAACATGCGCTTCTTCGAGCACCCGAAGGAGAAGCTCTCCCACTACGCCAAGCGCACCGTGGACATCGAGTACCGCTTCAACTTCGGTGGCAGCGAGTTCTCCGAGCTGGAGGGCGTCGCCAACCGCACCGACTACGACCTGCGGGTGCACAGCGAGGCCTCCGGCAAGGACCTCCGGTACTTCGACCAGGAGTCCGGCGAGCGCTACTTCCCGTACGTCATCGAGCCGGCGGCCGGCCTCAACCGCGCCATGCTGGCCTTCCTGATCGACGCCTACTTCGAGGACGAGGCGCCGAACGCCAAGGGCGTCATGGAGAAGCGCGTCGGCATGCGGCTCGACCCGCGCCTGGCCCCGGTCAAGGTCGCCGTCCTGCCGCTGTCGCGCAACGCCGACCTCTCCCCGAAGGCCCGCGGCCTGGCCGCCGACCTGCGCACCGCGTGGAACGTCGAGTTCGACGACGCCGGCGCCATCGGCAAGCGCTACCGCCGCCAGGACGAGATCGGCACGCCGTTCTGCGTCACCGTCGACTTCGACACCCTCGAGGACAACGCGGTGACCGTCCGCGACCGCGACACCATGTCGCAGGAGCGCGTCTCGCTGGACCAGGTCAAGGCGTACCTCGGTGCCCGCCTGATCGGCTGCTGAGTCGGGTCCTTTCGGGTAGCCCCCGTCCGCCCTTCGGGGTGGGCGGGGGCTCCTCGCTTTCCGGGTGTTCCGCGGCTACCGCCATCCCCAACGGGAGCGGGGGGCCGCGGGCGGGGTCGTCGACAGGCCGGCCGCGCGGAGGGCGGCGAGGGTGGTGCGGTGGCGCGGGCCGTCGGCGAGCAGCGCGACCAGCAGCTGCCCGTACAGCTCCCGGCTGCCGGCCTCGTCCAACGCCGAGGCCAGGCGCACGAGTTCGGCCGGCGGGCGGAGCGCCGTCAGTTCCTTCAGCAGATCGGTGGTCAGCGCCGGCGGCAGCTCGGCGGCGAGCGCGGCGAGGTCCGCGGTGGGCCGGCCGGCGGCCTGGCGCAGCAGGGTCCGGACGTCGCCGGGGCGCCCGTGCTGCTGGAGGCAGGCGGCGAGGGAGGTCAGCTCGGGCGTCGGCGCCGAGCCCCACTCCCAGAGCAGCGTCGCGCCGTCGGCGTTCTGCCCGGCCTGCTCCAGCGCGGCGAGGAGCCCCGGGACGGAGGTCGCCGGGTAGGCCCAGAAGGCGTGGAACAGTGCGGCGGCCTCCTCGGCCAGGCCCAGCTCGCGTAACTCCGTCAGGACGGCGACCGCGTGTTCCGCCGTGAGACGGGCGGCGCTCCGGGCCAGGTGCAGGGAGGAGCCGGTCGGGCCGTACTGGGCGAGCATGCCGACCAGCAGGGCGGCGTCGGCGGGGGCGAGGCGGGCGGCCGCCTGGTCGAGCAGCTCCGCCTCCGCGGCGAGGGCCCCGGCGCGGTGGAGGGTGGTGATCCGCTCGGTGAGGGCGCCGATGTCGGGGCGGGCGGGCGGTGGCGGGGCCTTCGGCGGGGTGGGGGCCGGCTCGGGCTCGTGGTGGTGTTCGAAGTGGTGCTGGTCTTGCTGATGGTGCTGGTGTTGCTGGTGGTGCTGCGGTGGTTCCTGCTGCTGTTCGTGTCTGAGGCGGATCTCCAGTGCCTCCAGCTGGTTGCTGATCTGGAGGCAGCGGGCTCCCAGCCCCTCGCGGAGGGTGCGGGCCTGGGCGAGCTGCCGCAACAGCTCGCCGTCCGGCCTGCTGCGCCCCGGGTTCGCCCGGATCGCCTCGTTCAGTCGCCGTTCACGCTGACTCGCGTAGCGGCTCGCGCGGAGTAACTCGTCCAGCTCCGCGCGGAGTTCGGCGGCTCTTTGCTCGCCCTCCAGCTGCTGGCCTGCGGATTGTGCCGTCGGCCGCATGCGCATGATCGCCCCAACCTGTCCATCCAGACCCTGACTGCAGGACATCCTGGCGTTGGTATGTGGCGGGGGAGTTAAGAGCGCACGACCAGTCGTGCCCGAGTGGTGTCAAGGAGCGCGCAGACGGCGGTCGCGGCAAGAAGTGCGCCGGTCGCGCTCCGCAGCAGCGTCGCCTCGTAGTAGGGCCCCGGGAGGAGGGCGGCCACGACGCAGCCGACCGCCGCACCGGCGACGGCGGGAAGCAGGAGCCGTACGGTGTCCCGCCGGGCGGCCGCGCCCAGCACCACCAGGCCCGCCAGTGCGGCGAGTCGGGGCGTGGCGAAGGTCTGCGCGTAGCGGATCGCCAGGGCGGGGACGAGGAAGAGCGCCAGCGCCCGGCCGATGGTCGCGGTGAGCGTGGTGAGGTACGGGCCGGTCGGTGAGGTCGCGGAGCGGCGGAGCAGGTGGGTCGCGGCGAGGACCGCCGACGCGGCCGCGGCGGGGAGGACATGGCTGCCGAGCCGGGCCAGGTTGTAGAGCAGCACGGTGTCGTACAGCACCAGCATCAACTGGCCGTACGCCCACAGGTCGAGCGCGAAGAGGAACGGGTTGCCGCGGGCGGGGCGGTCGGCAACGGGCTCGCGCCGGGCCGGCCAGGCGATCAGCGGCGGCGTGACCACGGCCGAGAGCACGCGCAGCACCAGGTCGTCCACCGTGTACGGGTTCCGCAGGTCCCACTCGATCGCGCAGAACGCCACCGTGTACGAGGCAGCGGCGAGCGGGATCAGCGGCGAACCGGCCAGCCGGACGTACAGGTCGCGGTCCAGCCGCCGGACGACGGAGACGAACGCCAGCAGGACCAGCGGCAGTTCGAGGAAGGCCTGCACCCGCAGGACGGAGGGCGCCAGCAGCTCCGGCGCCGGGAAACGGTCGGCGAGGGAGCCGAGGCGGGGGACGTCGAACCAGCCCGGCGGCAGGTAGCGGGCGACGAAGGAGGCGTCCCCGCCGTGCACCCGGTTCACATAGACGGCGGACAGGACCTGGTTGAGGAAGACCAGCGCGACGACGGCCGCGAGCACCGCCTCCGGGCCGATCCCGCCCGGGCGGCCGGTGCGGCCCGGCGGCCGGGGCTCGGCCCGCAGCACCCTGGGCGCCAGGACCAGGGAGGCGGCGGCCGAGACCACCACCGCCCCGTTCAGCAGCGGCGCGACGCTGCTCACGCGGCCAGCCGCGCCCGCGCCTCCATCAGCGCGAAGCCCAGCAGGTTCAGCCCGCGCCACTCGGCGGGCTGCTGCGCCCGGATGTCGTCGGCCGCCAGCCCGATGCCCCAGATCCGGTCCATCGGGCTGGCCTCCACCAGCACCCGGCCGCCGGTGCCCAGCAGGTACGCGCGCAGCGTCTCGTCCTGCCCGAACTTGGCGACGTTGCCCGCCACCACCAGCTCGAACCGCCCGGCCACCCAGACCTCGTCGTCGAAGTCCTTCACCAGCCGGCCCAGCTTCTTCGCCTCGGCCGGCGTCGCGGCCGCCAGTACCTGCTCCGCGATGGCGTCGTCCCCGAACATCCGGGCCTTGCCGGCCATCATCCAGTGCTCGGCGGACGCGTACGTCACCCCGTCGACGGTGAAGTCCCCGGGCCACCACTGGCTCAGGCACTCCTGCCGGGTGCCGCCACCCTTACGGGCCGTGTGCCCCCAGAACATCACCCACTTCGGGTGCACCCCGTCGGCCATCAGCGCCGCCAACTCCTCACGGCTCCGGACGTCGGCCGGGTTCCCCACGCGCATCTCGCTCATATCGTCATAGTGACACAAAGGGGTCGTGGCCGCGAACCCTTTGATTACGGCGTAACGCCTGCGAGGGGGTGGCCCGGCTTCTAGGATTTCCGCACGCAGACAGGGGCATCGCGGGACGGGCGGGGATGGAACGGAACGACATCCACAACGAGTTCGGTGGCGGTACGGTCGGGAACCTGACCCAAGCGGGCGTCTTGAACCAGCACTACTACCAGAACGGATCGCCCGGCGGAGCGCAGCAGCTCGGCCTCTGGGCGGACAAGGTCTGGGATTCCCCGGCCTGGCACAAGGTCCCCGCACAGCACGCCGCCGAGCCGTACCGGCAGGGCGCAGCGATCGTGGCTGCCCGCCTCCAGGCGCGCCATGAGAACGCACAGCGGATGCTGGCGGCCGACCCCTGGCAGGACCCGGGCTACGGCCTGCGCTTCCTGGAGCAGGCTGAGAAATACCTGCCGCCGGATCTGTACCCGGCCGAGGCCGCGCTGCTGCTCCTGGTGCCGCTCATCCACCACGTCCACCAGGCGGAAACGGCCGTATGGCATCGCGCCGTCGATCCGACGAATCTGGACCAGGACCCGTCGGCGACCGGTGATCGGTCGTCCTATCAGCGGACCCTGGGGGACTACGGCACCCTGCTGGGCCGGGTGCCGCGCCGCCCGGAGGGGCGCGAGCCGATCGGATGGTGGCTGTACCACCGCTGGTTGCGGGTCCACTGCGGTGTGGCGCTGGACAAGAAATTTCCGGAGTTCGTCGACCAAATCGTGCCGATCGGATCTGTGCTGAAGGATGCCCTGGACCCGGCGCGGCTGCGGAAACTGTTGTACGGCCTGCAGCGCGGCCCGGACGTCTGCTCGACGGAACACCTCGACGAGCTCAAACCCGAGCAGTCGCTGCGCGGTTCAGGCCGGCAGCTCGTCCGCGAGCGGCGGCTCGCCCTGCTCCTCGCGCTCGCCAGCGGGATGGCCATCGAGCTGACGGCGCTGCCGGACATCATCGTCGACCACGTGGGCATCCCCGAGGCGGTGGAGCCGGATCAACTGCGGGAGACCCTGGACCACTTCTCCTGGGGTGGCTCGGACGTGCTGCCTGTGCTCAGCGCCGTCTACCACCATGGCGCGGTGGAACAGGCGTTGGAAGAGCACATCGCCAGGCTCGACGAGATGCTGCACGGCATCCAGCGGGCGATCCCGGACAGGGTCACCAGCGCCATGCCGGAGCTGCCGCGACGGCTCTCGACGACCGACGTCCAGGCCTCCGATTCGAAGATCGTCAACTGGGCCAAGTTCCGCCTGGACGAGCGTCGGGTGCGGGACATGCTGATGGGCACCCAGTTGTACAAGGACCGCAATCTGGCTGTCCGTGAGCTCTACCAGAACGCGCTGGACGCCTGCCGCTACCGCCGGGCCCGCACGGACTACCTGCGGGCGGAGGGGCATCCGCTCCAGGAGTACGAGGGCTCCATCACCTTCATCCAGGGGGAGGACGAGGACGGCCGACCCTACCTGGAGTGTGAGGACGACGGGGTCGGCATGGGGGAGGCCCAGCTGCGAGGGGTGTTTTCCCAGGCGGGTGCCCGCTTCGCCGACCAGCCGGCCTACAAGGCGGAGGAGGCGCTGTGGGCTGGCAAGAAGCCCCCGATCAAGCTCTTTCCGAACAGCCGGTTCGGCATCGGGGTGCTCAGCTACTTCATGCTGGCCGACGAGATCCGGGTCACCACGTGCCGGATGGACAGGCGGACGGGGGCGGCGGGAGCGGTCCTTGTGGCCTCGATCTACGGGCCGGGTCACCTTTTCAAGATCGCCGTGGCCGAGCAGGGGACGAAACCCTTCACCCGGGTGCGGCTATACCTCAGGGAGGAGGCGGAGTGGGTCCCGACCTGGTCGTGTGTGGACGTGCTCTGTGAGGTGCTCGGCATCGCGGAGTTCACCACCACGGCGGAGCAGGGAAGCCGGATCGAGAAGTGGGAGCGAGGCGTTCTCGACTACGCACGATTGGTCGGCTATCCGAAGCGGACCGCGCCTTGGGCTGAGGCTCCGCGCGACGTGGACGTGCAGTGGTGCGACGGCAATGGCGTCTTGATGGTGGATGGGCTGGTCGTCAAGCCACCGCCCGAACCCAGCCTTCTGAGCGTGGGAGGCGATCATCCTTATGGCCTGGTCATCAACTTGCGCGGGCCCTATGCGCCGGTGCGCCTCTCGGTCGACCGCGCGCAGGTGTTGGATGGTCTTCCTGCCGGCACATCCGGTCTGATCGATCAGGCGGCGAGGGCGCTGGTTGTCGACCCGGTTCGATTTGTCTCGTTCGACTGGTTGGCAAGGGTAGTGAGGGGGAGCCCCCAGCTCGCGGACGCCATCGCGCAGGTTTTCGCTGATGCCGGTATGTCAATGAGGCGCGAAGGTGTGAGTGTCGACCTGCGGTCGATGGGTGTTTTCGATCCGGATGCCGACCTCGCAGTACTCCTCCTCCCGGGAAGGCGGACCGGTCGAACCGGCCGGCCGGTCGACATGCCCAACCATCTCTTTCTGTGGCGGATCCTTGCTCATGGTTCGAGTGAACTCCGCGATGAGCTCGTGCGCTTGGTGCCGGAGGTTTCTGACCTCGCGGGTCTGTTGCGCGCGTGTCCATCGGACAGGAACCTGTCCACGGACGGAGGACACACGCCGGGCGCGCTCTCCGCTGTCTACGGCCATGCCCGACGCACCGGCCGTGATCCGTACGAGGTTGCTCTCAGGGCGAGAGCGCTCGGAGCGATCGACAAGGACCCAGCGGGGTTCCTGCACGCTGGGTCCTGCTCGTTTCGTCAGGAGGCGGCGCTCCTCGAAGCCGCGGATGGGGGAAGGGCACCGTCTGACGGGAGTATCCGGACCGCCGATCTCGTACGCGTTCATCACGCCCTGGGCGTCGGACTGGTGGAGGCCGCTGCTCGCCTTCGTCGCTACGGGTTCGACGTCCCGAATGGTCCGCAGGGCGAGGATCTCCTCACGCAGGAAACCTTGCGGCTCCTGAGCACGGACCAGACGATCAAGCGCGGCAACTGGCTGGACCTCGATGAAGCGATTCCACCGGGCCACGTACTTCAGGCCGCTAGCACCCTGAAACTTGAGGCCGTCGACATCGTCAGACGGCTGGAAGCACTGGGGGGCCGAGTGGAGTCCTTGCGAAGCCCCGTCGAGCCGGACGAGGACCTCCTCAGGTTGCTCAGCAGGGACCTGGACGGTCAGTGGCCTTGGCTCAGCATGGCGTCCACGGTGCCTCCGGGGCATCTGCTCGCCGCCGCCGACGAATTCGGGGTGGCGGCGGAGTCGGTCGCCGAGAGCTTGTCGGCCCTGGGCTTCCGCGTACTGCCTTTGCCGGAGCGGCGGGAGCCCCAGGACCGTGAGATCCTGGGGCGTCCGGACCTTCATGGCGGAGACCAGGTCTTTCCGGATGTCCCCATCCCGTTCGCGCAGCTGATCAGTGTGGTCGCGGATTCCGATGTCTCGCATGCTGTGGCAGTGGATCGGCTGGCTGCTTATGGGATCCTCACGGGGTTGACATTTCCTGAGGAGCCGGAAGACCTGGACCGGGCCCTCTTGTCCGAGGGCGTCTCCTGGTTCGCCGGGGTGTCGGTCGGTCAGGTGGTCCCGCTCAATCGCGTGCTTGTCACGGCGGGTGAATTCGGCGTGTCGCTTGGCGAGATCACTTCGCGCTTGGCCACGTACGGTGTCCCCCTGAGCAGGGCAGAACTTCCCCAAGGACTGGATCCTTACAGGGCCGTGTTGCTGGGGAATGTGGACAAGGACACCGCCGCGTCGTTGCCTCACCTCGTACTGGCCTCCCGCCAGGCCCAGATGTCCCTCGCTGAAACGGCGCACTGGCTGCGCGAACTGGGCGTCGACGTGCCCGACGTCGCCGAGATGATCCGCGCAGCCCTGGCCCGGGTGCCTCGGGAGATTCCCTCGGTCAGGCCTTAGCGGCCAGTTCCAGGAAGCGGTGGCCGAGTTCGGTCACCTCGTCGGCCGTCCATTCCTGGGCGGGGCCGGCGAGGCTGACTTCGGCCATGGCGAGGCCGGGGGCGGCGTCCTGCCAGTAGGGGAGGAACCAGGTGCCCTCTTGCTCGGCGAGGGCCAGGTGGGCGGCGTTGAGGGCCTTGGCGGGGTGGGGGAGCCAGAGTTGGAACTCGTGTGTCGGCGGGACCTCCGGGTACACGCGGGCGCCGGGGAGTGCGGCCAGGGCCGGGATGAGGGTCGTCGCAGCATGGCGGGTGTAGTCGGCGAGGTGGGGGAGGACGGTGTCCAGGCCGTCGAGGGCGGCGAGGGCGGCGGGCCACTGCTGGAAGAGTTGGCCGCCGTAGCGGTGGCGCCAGGTGCGGGCGTAGGCGGTGAGGCCGGCGTCTCCGGCGAGGGCGGCGCCGCTCATGCCGCCGAGGTCCTTGTAGTAGGAGACGTAGACGCTGTCGGCGAGGGCGGCGATCTCGTGGAGCGGCTTGCCGAAGTGGGCGGTGGTGTTCCAGAGGCGTGCGCCGTCGAAGTGCACCCGGGCGTCGGCTTCGTGGGCCGCGTCGACGAGCGCGGTGAGTTCGTCCCAGGTGGGGAGGAGGTAGCCGGGGTCGCGGAGCGGGAGTTCGACGGTCAGGGTGCCGAACGGTTCGCCGAGTGCGGTGAGTTCGGCGGGCGTGGGCTGGCGGTGTTCGGTGGTGGGCCAGAGGCCGCGCAGGCCGGTGAGCTGGGTGTAGGCGTGGCGCTCGTGGCGTTCGATGTGGCTGAGCGGGTGGAGCACTACAGCGGGGTTGCTGGTCTGTTCGGCGTGGTGGCGGAGGGCGACCTGCTGGGCCATGGTGCCGGTGGGGAAGAAGACCGCGTCCTCGTGGCCGAGCAGGGCCGCGGTCCGTTCCTCCAGCTGCCGGACCGGTCCGTCGTTGCCGTAGAAGTCGGGGTGGACGTCCAGGCCGTCCAGGGCGGCGAGCCGGGTGAGCCGTTCGCGGATGGTGGGGAGGCGGTCGCCGGAGAGGAACCGCTTGCAGGTGGTACGGGCCGCGCGTCGCCGGTGGAGCTCGCTCTGGTCATCGGTCATCCGGTGATTGTCGGACCGGCGAGCGGGCCGGGCCAACTGCTTTTCCCGGGAGGTCCTCAGCACTCCACGGGTGCGGGGTGGCCCGGGTTGAGCACCAGGCGTTCCTCGGCCGGTCCGTCGCCTCGGTGGACGGACACGCGGTACTCGCCGTCCCGCCGTCGTTGATCCGGGACAGGCGGAGGCCCCCTGTTCACTCGGCCTGCCAGATCAAGCCCGGCCCGTAGTCGCTGTCGTACACGACGGTGGTGACCTCGTCATTCGCGGGCTGTGTCGGGCGTCGGGTGTCGGCGCTGGATGGCGCTGCTGAGTGCGGAGTTGAGCAGCAGGGTGACGGCGCAGAGGACGAGGAGGAAGAGCAGTTCGGCCAGGCCCGGGTGGTGGTGGCGCACGGGGTGGGAGACGAGAGCCCCCGCGCCGGCCCCGGTCGCGACGGAGAAGGCTGCGGCGACGACCAGGGAGGCGCGGGGGCGGGTCGGTGGGGTCATGAGGCAGGGGGAGACCCGAGGTGCTCGGGGCGGGCCGTCCACTCGACGCCGCCGCGCGGCGGGCGGAGGTAGACGATGCGGCCGACGAGGTCCATGACGACGCCGAGCCGCTCGGCGCGGTGGTCGTAGACCAGGTCGCCGGGGGCGGGGGCCGTGACGGCCGGGACGGTCGGCGTGGTCACGAGGGGATCCAGCTCTCCAGCCGGACGCTGATCAACTTCCCGTTGGCGCCGACGACTTTGGCGGGCAGGGGCACGCCGCCGTCCGCGTGGAGCGTGACGGTCGAGCCGGCCTCCGGGTACCAGGGCTGCTGAGCGGCCTGCTCGCGCTGGGCCCGCACCCCGGCGCGGAGGAGGTCGACGATCTGGCGGACGACGGAGGTCGGAGCGGCGCCGAGGTCGATGAGGACGATGCCGGTGACGGAGGCGCACTTCCAGTCGATGCCGGGGGAGGGGAGTTGGGTCCCGGCGTAGGCGAGGGTCGCCTTGAGGTCGTCGAGGGCGTCGGCGGCCTCGCGGCGGTCCTCGGCGGTGATCTTTCTGAGCATGGAAGCCATGGCGCTGCTCCTGAGGGGGGTTTGGGATTTGCCCCACCAGATTGCTATTCACTGGCTACGCTGTGAAGCCAGATCGTCACAGCAGGTTGAACGTAGGATTTGGAGAGCTCGATGTCCAGGCTCGAAGTCCCCCGCGGAATGACTCCTCGCGAGTACTACGGCGCCGAACTGAAGAGGCTTCGGGAAGAATTTGTGCCCCGGATGACGCAGGAACGGCTGGGGGGACTGGTGTTCGTCTCCGGCGGCTACATCGGACAGTTGGAGCAGGCGGTCCGGGTTCCGCAGATCGACCTGTCGCAGCGGATCGACGTGGCTCTCGATACCGGTGGAGCGCTGGAGCGGCTGCACTCTCTGGAGGGCTTCAAGACCTTCTCGGACTACTTCGAGCATGCTTCCGACCACGAGTCCCGGGCGTTGACGATCAGTGAATATGCTGGGCAGATCGTTCCGGGGGTGCTGCAGACCCCTGAGTATGCGCGAGCGATGTTCCTGGATGCGGGATCCGTCTGGACTGACGAGCAGATCGCGACGAATGTCGCCTCAAGAATGGAGCGGGGGCGGCGCATTGCGGGCCCGGACGGTCCCGAACTGTGGTTCATTCTCGATGAGGCTGTGCTTCGGAGGGTGATCGGAAGCCGTCAGATCATGGCTGCCCAGTTGCGGCATATGGAAGAACTGATCAAGCAACGTCGACTGGTACTTCAAGTCGTCCCGTTCGCGGCGGGCTGCCATGCGCTCTCGGGCCTGCTCTGCCTGATGACGTTCGACGATGCTCCGCCCCTCGCGTACAGCGAGTCGGCTTATGCCGGCCAACTGCTCGATGACCCGGAGATGCTGGGCAAGTGTCGTCGCGCTTACGATGTGGCCCGGGCCACTGCGTTGTCATGGCGGGAGTCTCTGGCCTTCATCCAGTCGATCGCAGAGGGATACGAGCGTGGCGGGAACGGACCAGCAGGTGGCTCGGTGGCGAAAGAGTAGCTACAGCAACTCCGACAACGGGTCGTGCGTGGAAGTGGACGACGCCCGCCCCGGTCGTGTCCGCGATTCCAAGGACCCCGACGGCCCCGCCCTCGCCTTCACCCCCGCGGCCTGGCAGTCCTTCGTATCCGCCGTCCGCGCGGGCGAGTTCGGCGCTACCGGCTGACCTCCCCGTCGTCCGCTAGGAGGGGTGGCCGGCCTGGTGCAGCTTCTCCAGGGCCAGCAGGTCGTTGGTGACCATCACCTGGGCCAGGCGCGCGGCGACGGAGATCACGGCGGGCCAGCCGGGCGCGTCCAGGTAGGCCTCGTCGGGGGCGGTGGCGCCGACGGCGTCCTGCACCGCGCCGTAGGCGGTGCCGAGGCGCGCCATGAGCTCGACCTCCTCCTCGGTGCGGAGGCTGTAGCCCAGGCAGGGCGCCGGGTCGTCCGCGTGGCAGAAGTCGTCGAAGAGCACGTGCACGGTGTGGGCGAGGTCTTCGAGGCGTTCCGGGTCGAGCCAGGTCTCCCGCTGCCAGGTCGGGCTGGCCAGTGCCACAACGGCGGGTACGACGTGGAGGCGGTGGTAGGGGAGGGCGATGCCGTGGTCGATCACGGGCCAAGGATAGCCGTGGCGCCCGGCGCTGCTCTCGGCCCCGGTGCCGCTCAGCCCTGGCGGGTGGGACGCCATTGGTAGGTCCTGGGGGCCGTTTCCAGGACCTCGCTGGGCCAGGTTCGTCGGACCCGGTCGAGTCGGTCGTGGTGCTCGTCCGTCCAGTTCTCCTGCGGCCGGATCCACAGCAGCGCGCTGAGGCGGTCGGGATCGTGGATCGTCACGGCGAGGGAGCGGTCCTCGTGCAGGTGGAGGGTGAGACTGGGCCCGCGGTCCCCACCGATGCTCGCGTCCGCGCCGGGGGCGAGGCCGGTCAGCTCCTGCTGCCAGGCGTCGAGGTCGCGTTGGGAGAGATGGAGCTTCAGCCGGGCGTCGACGAAGTCGGCGTGCACCGAGATCTCGGCGCGGAGGATGTCGTGTCCGGTCGGCACACCGGGCTCGGAGCGACCGGTGACGCGAACGGTGCACCGGTCGCCATCGGGGTCCTCCAGGTGGATCAGGTCCACGGCACCTGGTTCGGTCATCGCCGGCCTCGCTTCCTCGTGCTGGTCCGGCGCGCATCCTGCCGCATCACGGGTCCAGCGGGTACCGCGAGGGGGCCAGGGCGTAATCCGGTGGTCCCCGGTTCTGTCGCCCTGTCACCATCCGGGGGTGACGACCTTGTTCCTGATGGTCGGCCTGCCCGGGGCCGGCAAGACCACGAGGGCTCGGCGGATCGCCGAGGAGCGGGGCGCGCTGCGGCTGACGCCCGACGACTGGATGCTGCCGCTGTTCGGGGCGGCGGAGGCGGAGGCGGAGGGGAAGCGGGACGTGCTGGAGGGGCGGATGCTCTGGCTCGCCCTGGAGGCGGTCCGGCTGGGCACCGATGTCGTGGTGGACTACGGCTGTTGGTCGCGGCAGGAGCGGTCCGCGATCCGCTGGCTGGCGGAGGCCGAGGGTGCGTGCTTCCGCATGCTCTATCTGCCGGTGGACGACCGGACCCAGCGTGCCCGGATCGCTCGCCGCTGGGAGACCGCGCCGGATGAGACGTTCCCGATGACCGAGGCGGAGATCCTGGACGGGCGGGCGCACTTCGAGGAGCCCGACGCGGCGGAACTGGCGGGCCTCGGGGCGGTCGAGGGTCCGCCGCCCGGCTGGACGGACTGGCGG
Source organism: Kitasatospora xanthocidica (assembly GCF_014656195.1). GTDB lineage: Bacteria > Actinomycetota > Actinomycetes > Streptomycetales > Streptomycetaceae > Kitasatospora > Kitasatospora xanthocidica. Next base: position 55,740 of record NZ_BNBY01000010.1, read on the forward strand.
GCGTGGGCGGCGAACCGGTGGCCGTCGTTCGGGTGACGGCGGCCACCGCGCGGGGTCAGGCCGCCAGGAGCTCCAGGACCAGCCGGACGGCCTCCGGCACCTCGACGTGGTCGTCCGGGGTGGCGCCGAAGTGCCCGCCGGTGGGCGTGACGACGGCGGTGGCGCCGAGGCCTTCGACGAGCAGGCGGACGTGCTCGGTGGGGTCGGGCTGGTTGACCGGGTCGTCCATGGCCTGGAGGATCCGGAAGTGCCGGGCCGAGCGGCGGATGCGCGCCCAGTCGAACTCGCCGTCGAAGAACGAGGCGAGCGCCTCGTACCCGACCTCGTGGGCGGAGGCCGACACCAGCAGCACGCCCGCGAACACGCCGTCCGCCTCGGGGTCGTGCTGCTCCAGGAAGCGCAGCACGTTGACGGCGCCGATGCTGTGCCCGACCAGGACGGTGGACCCGGCCGGGCCCGCGGCGAGTGCGGCCTCGCCGTAGGCCTTGCGCCACGGCTCCAGCCGCGGCGCCTCGGTGTCGGGCAGCCGGGGCACGGTGACCCGGTGGCCTGCCTGCGCCAACTGCTCGGTGAGGTACGGGAACCAGACGCTGTCGTCGCTCGCGCCGTAGCCGTGTGCCACCACGATCTCGCTCATGATCGGTCCACTCCCCTGAATTCAAACGATCCGTCGCGTTTCGATTAGAAGGTAGCACGCTGCTAGCGTGAGGAGGTGCCTTCCGGAGAAAACCCCAGCCGAGGAACGGCCGGCCGCCGCACCGGCGGCCGGGTCCGCAGCCAGGACGCCCACGACGCCGTCCTGGCCGCCGCCATCGAGCTCGTCGAGGAACTCGGCTACCAGGCCGTCACCATCGAACGCGTCGCCGCCCGCGCCGACGTCGCCAAGAGCACCATCTACCGCTGGTGGAAGTCGAAGGCGGTCCTCGTCATGGACGCCTACCGCACCGCCGTCGAGCAGCGGATGCCCGAGCCGGACACCGGTTCGCTCGCCGGCGACCTGACCGCGTTCGCCGCCGCCCTGTACGGCGTCACCGCGCACCCCGTCCGGGTCCGTACGCTGCGCGGCCTCATGGCGGAGGCCCAGCTCGACCCCGCCTTCGCCGGGCCCTTCCGGGAGTGGGTGGAGAGCCGGCGTGCCGTCCTGCTCGCCATGCTCTCCCGCGGCGTCCGGAACGGCGAACTCCCGGCCGACGTCGACCTCCAGGCCGCCACCGACCACTTCTTCGGGCTCTTCTGGTACCGCCTCCTGGTCGAGCACCAGCCCCTCGAACCGGTCCTGGCCGCCGGCCACGTCGAGCAGCTGCTGAACGGCCTCGCGCACAGGCGGTGACGGGGACCGACCGGCGCCGCCCCTTCAGGCCCGGTAGTACGCCTCGATCGGCGTCCGGGCCTCCTCGTGCAGGGCCGGGCCGTCCTGCGGCACCTCCGGCCAGGCGCCCGACGGCGGGTTGAGGGCGACGAGCTGCTCCGTCGACAGCCCGTAGACGACCCGCCCGATGCCGGACCGGACGATGCCGCCGTGGCACATCCCGCACGGCTGGCAGCTGGTGTACATCGTGGTGCGGGCGGCCGTGTCCGGGTCGAGTTCGCGGGCGGCCCAGCGGGCGAGCTTGAGTTCCGGGTGGGCGGTGATGTCGTCGTCGCGACGCACGGTGTTGTGCGCTTCGGCGAGGACTTCGCCGTCCGGGCCGGCCAGCAGGGAGCCGTACGGGGCGTCGCCGAGGGTGACCGCGCGGGCGGCGATGGCGACGGCGCGGCGCAGCAGGGTCTCGTCGGCTTCGGTGATCACGTGGTCGCCGCCTTCCAGTGGGTGGTCACGGTGGTGAGGTCCCGCCAGGCGGTCTGCGGGCGGCGGGTCTCGTCCGGGTCGCCGTGGTACGGGTCGAGGACGACGGTTTCGGCGCCGAGGGCGCGCAGTTGCCGCAGGTCGTCGAGGACCTGCTCGACGGTGCCCACCCCGGCGGGGCGGTCAGGGTCGTCGACCGGCTCGGTGGTCAGCCGCAGGGCGATCCGGGGCGCGAAGCCCGGCATCCGGTGCTCGGAGAGGACGGCCGCCATCCGGTCGAGCGGCAGCCGCAGGGGATGCCAGGCGTCGCCGTACCGGACCGCCCGGCGCAGCGCGGCCGGGCTGTGGCCGCCGACCCAGACCGGCACGGACCGGCCCTGCGCCTGTTGCCCCCAGAGGTCCCGCAGAGTGCCCAGGTACTCGTCGGTCAGCCGGCCGCGCGCGGTGAACGGCACGCCGAGCGCGGCGAACTCCTGGCGCGCCCAGCCGACGCCCACCCCGAGGACGAACCGGCCGCCGCTGAGCCGGTCGAGGGTGTCGGCCATGCGGGCCACCAGCAGCGGGTCGCGGTAGGGCAGGACGAGCACGGTCGTGCCCAGTCGCAGGCCGGTGGTGATCCCGGCCAGCCAGGACAGTGTGGTGAACGGCTCGTGGAACGGCTCCGGGTACCGCTCGGCCACGTCCGGGGTGACCGCCACGTGGTCCGACACCATGAGGAGGTCGAAGCCGAGCCCCTCCACGGTGCGGGCCCACTCGCGCAGCACGCCGGGGTCGGTGCCCGGGCCGAAGTTCGGGACGTTGACGCCAAGTTGCATGCTGCGAGGCTATCCCCGTGATCATGGGTCACGGAACGGATTCCTCCCGGTCTCGGCCGCCCGTGGCCGTGGTTCTCCCGGTAGATTCGCCGCATGGCCGTGAATCTTGACGACACCGACTGGGCGATCATCGAGCAGCTGCAGGGCGAGGCCCGGATCTCCCTGAGCGAGCTGGGGCGGCGGGTGAGCCTCAGCGCGTCCGCGACCACCGAGCGCGTCCGGAACCTGGAGTCGCTGGGCGTCATCACCGGCTACCACGCGTCGGTGGACCTGACGAAGGTCGGCTACCCCGTCCTCGCCGTCGTCCGGCTGAAGTACCCCGGCAACCGGCACGAGCCGCTGCGCCGGCTGCTCGCCGAACGGCGCGAGCTCCTGGAGTGCCTGCGCACCACCGGCGACGACTGCTACACCCTGAAGGTCGCGGCGACCTCCATGGAGCACCTGGAGACCCTGGTCGACGAGCTGGCCGGCTTCGGCAGCACCACCACGAGCGTCGTCTACAGCCGGACGCTGCCGCTGCGCGGGCCGGCCAGGCCCTGAGGGCGGCGGCGGAGGCGCTCCCTCGATCGGGGGAGGTCGTTCGTGGGCCGTGCGACCAGACTGGCGGTCGTGCTCAGGGAGGACCTACTCCCCACGTTCCCAGAGGAGTTGACCCATGCGTCAGCGGATCCGCCACATCGCCCTCGCACTCTCGGCCGCGGTCGTCGTCGGCACCGGCGTCCTGACGCCCGTCCAGGCCACCGCGTCCGCCGCCTCCCGCCCCGACACCGTCCGGCAGGGGCTGGACGCGCTGGTGCGCACGGACGGCGTGCCCGCCGCGCTCGCGACCGTACGGGACCGGGACGGCCGGACCCGCCACTACACGGCGGGAGTGGGGGACCTGGCCACCGGTGCGAAGGTGCCGGTCGACGGGCAGGTGCGGATCGGCAGCAACACCAAGACCTTCACCGCGGTGGTCGTGCTGCAGCTGGTGGGGGAGGGCAAGGTCGACCTCGACGCCCTGGTCGACCGGTACCTCCCCGGCCTGATCCGTGGCGAGGGCATCGACGGGGGGCACATCACCGTCCGCCAACTCCTGCAGCACACCAGCGGATTGGCCGACTACGAGGGGCTGCTCGACGAACCCTCGCTCCGTGACCGGTACTTCGAGCCCCGTGAGCTCCTGGACCTCGCCCTCGCGCAGAAGCCCGTCTTCGCTCCCGGGGAGAAGTTCGGCTACAGCAGCACCAATTACGTGCTCGCCGGCCTGCTCGTCCAGAAGGTCACCGGCCGGCCGCTCGCCGAGGAGATCGACCGGCGCATCGTCCGGCACCTCGGGCTGCGGCACACCTACTTCCCGGCCGTCGGCGACCGGACCATCCGCGAGCCCCACCCCCGGGGCTACCGCAAGGACACGCCGGACGGGCCGCTGGGCGACTTCACCGAGATGGACCCCTCGGCGGGCTGGGCGGCCGGGCAGATGATCTCCACCGGCTCCGACCTCAACCGCTTCTTCTCCGAACTGCTCGCCGGGAACCTCCTCCCGCCCGCCCAGCTCGCCCAGATGCGCACCACCGTCCCGATCGGGGACACCGGCGCGGGCGCCGGCCTGGGGATCCTCAGCCGGCCGCTCTCCTGCGGCGGGGTCTACTGGGGGCACGGCGGCGACATCCCGGGGTACGAGACCCGGGGCGGCGTCACCGACGACGGCCGCGCCGTCTCCGTCGCGGTGACCACCGTCCCGACCGACTACGGCGTGACCGAGCGCCTGGAGGGCGTCGTGGACGCGGCGTTCTGCCGCTGAGCCGCCGCTGAGCCTCCGGCGGGTCTCCGGCCCTCAGCCGTCCGCGGCCAGCTCGGCGTTCGCCCGCTCGGTGACCAGGGCCAGCACCCGGCCCGCGACGGCGAGGTCCTCGGCGGGGATGCCGCCGTAGAGCCGGGCGGTGATCTCGGCGGACTCGGCCGTGGTGCGTTCGTACAGTTCGCGGCCGGCGTCGGTGAGCCGCAGCCCGGCCCCCTCGGCGGGGTCGGCCGCCAGCAGCCGTGCGGCCGTCAGCTCCTCGACCACGTCGCGTACGACGGACTCGTCGACCTTCAGCGAGCCGGTGACGTCGTCGACGAGCGCGTCGGTGGCGATCGAGCCGCCCGCGACCGCGACGGCCCGGAGCGTCACGCTCTGCCGGAACGTGATGCCGTGGCGCTCCAGCACGCCCTCCAGCAGGGCGCGCGCCGCGTTGTGCGCCAGGGCGACGACCCGGCCGTTCACGGCTGCGGTGGTGGTGGGGGCGGAAGCGGGGGTGCCGGTACTCGTGGTCATGGTTGCTCCTCGTCGTTCTCGGTGGACGGATCAAGAGGTGCGTCGAGCAGCGCGGCCAGTTCGCTCGTGAACTGCCGCGCGCGGGGGCTGTCCTGGCCGCCGAGCGGCTCCAGCAGCCGGTCCAGGAGGCCCTGGACCACCGTGATGGCGCGGCGGGTGACCTCGCGCCCCTCCTCGGTGAGCGTCAGCTGCATGGCGCGCGGGTCGTCCGGGTCCCGGGTGCGGGTGACGAGCCCGTTGGCCTCCAGCGCGCGGGCGAGCTTGGAGACGTACAGCGCCTCCAGCCCCGTGTGGTCGGCGAGCCGCCGCTGGCTGGGCCGCAGCCCGGAGCGGGCCATGCCGTACAGGGACGCCATCACCGCGTACTGGGCGTGCGTCAGGCCCAACGGCGCGACCGCCCGGTCGACGGCCACCCGCCACTTCATCGACAGGCGCCAGACCAGGAACCCCGCCGTCGCGCCCTCGGCTGCTGTACTCATGACAGATACCGTACATGGCTACTATGTCCATGGCTACTGTTTTGCGCGCGGGCCGGCGGAAGCCGGAACGCCGACGGCCCCGCGATCGGGGTGCGATCGCGGGGCCGTCCGCCGCCGTCCGGGGCCCGGGGGCCCGGTGGGGTCAGCCGATGGAACGGGGCAGCCGGGTGGTCAGGTACAGGATGGTGAAGGAGCCGAGGAACTGGATCCCGAGGCAGAGGGCGAGCGCGTGGCCCATGCCGAGGCTGGGGGAGAGCGACAGGTACAGGGTGCCGAGGGTGGCGACGCCGAGGGCGAGGCTGGACTGCTGGCTGGTGGCGAGGACGCCGCTGCCGACGCCGGCCCGGGCGGCGGGCACCTTGGAGAGGACGACCCGGAACAGCGGGGTGCCGATCAAGCCCTGGCCGATGCCTGCGAGGGCGACGCCCGGGGCCATCCGCAGCGGCGAGAAGTGCGACCAGTCGGCGAGGACGGTCAGGGCGAGGGTGGTGAGGCCGGCGGCCTGGATGACGGCGCCCGCGCTGAGCACCCGGCTGCCCCAGCGGCCGATCAGGCGCGGGCCGGCGAGCGAGGCGCTGAAGTAGCCGACGGCCATCGGGACGAGCGCCCAGCCGGCCGCGACCGGGCCGAGCCTGAGGCCCTGCTGGAGGGCGACCGCGATGACGAACATGAAGCCGCCGAAGCCGGCGAAGTAGGGGAGCGCGATGCCGAGGCCGCGCCGCATCTCGGGGATGCGTAGCAGGGTCGGCGGCACCAGCGGGGTGTCCCCGCGCCGCTCGGCGCGGCGCTCGACCAGGGCGAAGGAGACGGCCAGCACGGGGAACAGCGCGAGCAGCACCCAGGACCAGAGCGGCCAGCCGGCGGCCCGGCCCTCCATCAGCGGGATGAGCAGGGAGAGCAGAGTGGCGGTGAGCAGCACGGTGCCGGGCACGTCGACCCGGGCGGCCTGGGTGGCCCGGCTCTCCGGGACGTAGCGGAACGCGAGGACGACGGCGAGCAGCGCGAACGGCACGTTCAGCAGGAACACCGAGCGCCAGCCGGTGCCGAACAGGTCGGCGGCGACCAGCATCCCGCCGAGCACCTGCCCGATCACCACCGAGATGCCGCCGACCGCGCCGTAGACGCTGAGCGCGCGGCCGCGCCGGGCGCCGTCGGTGGCGGCGGTGATGGTGCCGAGCACCTGGGGGATCAGCAGCGCGGCCGAGGCGCCCTGGGCGGCCCGGGCGGCGACCAGGGACCACGCGTCGGGGGCGAGGCCGCAGGCCAGCGAGGTGAGGGCGAAGGTGGCGGCGCCGACGACGAAGAGCCGGCGGCGGCCGAAGATGTCGCCGAGGCGCCCGCCGAGGACGAGGAGGACGGCGAAGGCGATGCCGTAGCCGGCGGCGACCAGTTCGAGGACGGCGGGCCCGGCGGCCAGGTCCTCGTCGATGGTGGGCAGGGCGACGTTGACGATGAAGAAGTCGAGCATCGGCAGGAAGGCCCCGAGCAGGACGGTGACCAGCCCGGCGGTGCCGAGGGCGGGGGTTCCGTGGGCGGGGGTTCCGAGAGCGGCGGTGCCGGGCGCTCCGGTGGACGGGGCGCCGGCGGGGCTGCGGGTGGCCGCGCTGCCGGGGGTGGTGGCGGTGCGGTGCGGGGTGGGGGCGGCGGCGAGTCGTTGGGTCACGGGTCATACGATCCGCCCGCTCTCACCCTGGTACCAGAGTGTGGTTATCCAGGTATAAGAAGTACCTGGCAACAGGCTGACGGCTGCCGCATGCTGGGGAGCATGAGCCTGATGACCCCCGCCGCACAAGCCCCCGCCAACGGATCCGCCCGGCCGCGCCCGGTCGGCCCGGTCGGTGCCGAGGACGCCCGCCGGCACGAGCTGGCCGCGTTCCTGCGCAGCCGCCGCGAGCGGATCGCGCCCGACCAGGTGGGCCTGCCGATGACCGGTCGCCGCCGGACGCCCGGGCTGCGCCGGGAGGAGGTCGCGCAGCTCGCCGCGGTCGGGGTGACCTGGTACACGTGGCTGGAGCAGGGCCGGGACATCCAGGTGTCCACCCAGGTGCTGGACGCGGTCTCCCGGGCGCTGCTGCTCGACCCGAGCGAGCGCGCGCACCTGTTCACCCTGGCCGGCGCGGACGACCCGGCGCCGGTGAGGGAGTGCCCCTCGGTGACCCCGAGCGTGCGGCTGGTGCTGGATCAGCTGGCGCCGTACCCGGCCCTGGCGGTCAACACCCGCTACGACGTGCTGGCGTACAACGCGCAGTACACCGGGATCGTCGGCGACCTCGCCGCCCTGCCGCCGGAGGACCGCAACCTGATGTGGATGGCGTTCACGCCCTCGCGGTTCCGCGAGGTGCTGATCGACTACCGCACCGAGCGGCTCGGCATGGTGGCCCGGTTCCGCTCGGCGATGGCCGACCACAGTTCGGAGCCGGCCTGGAAGGCGCTGCTGGCCCGGCTGCTCAAGGCCTCGCCGGACTTCGCGGAGGTCTGGCAGCGGCACGACGTGATGCGGCCGAGCAACGGCATCAAGCGCTTCCAGGTGCCCGGCGTCGGCCTGCTGAGCTGCGAGTACACCAACTTCTGGCTCAGCCCCCGGCTCGGCACCCGGATCATCACCTACACCCCGCTGGACGACGAGACCCGCGCGCTGATGGACCGGCTCCCCACCGGGGCCTGAGGTCAGGCCCGGACGGCGGCGCCCCGCCCGAGCAGCAGGCACACCGCCGCGAGCGGCAGCTCGACGCAGCCCGCCATGACGAGCGCCGCGAGCACCGCGCAACCCGGCCCGGCGCAGGCGATGTCGGCCAGGGCGTCCCCGACGAGCAGCACGGCCACCGCCGCGCCCGCCCACAGCGCGGCGGGGCTGCGCCGGCGCAGCAGCGCGTCGAGCGAGAGCAGGGCGGAGAACTCCACCAGGTCCAGCACGACCCACACCGTCTCGTGGGAGACGGCGAGGACGGCCAGCCAGGGCAGCAGCGCGACCGCGGCCAGGGCGGGCACCCGGGCGAAGCGCGCGGGCAGGACGACGGCGGGGACGGCCGAGGATATGAACGGGGGGACGAACGGGACGGTCCGGACGGTCCGGACGGGCCGGGCGGAGAGGGCGGCGGTGCTCATGCCGCACCCCCGGCCCGGCGGCCCGGGACCCGCTCCAGCGGCAGCCGCTCGGCGCCGCCGCCCGCCGGGTGCTCGACCAGCACCGCGTCGAACGGCCCCTCGGCCCAGGCGAGCCAGAACCGCCCGGCCACCGTGACCACCTCGGCCGCGGCGGCGGCCCGGCGGGACCGGCCCGGCCCGGAGGCCCGGAACGCCCGGAACCCCGGGAGGCCTCGGAACCCCCGCCGCCCGGTGAACACCACCGAGGGCGCGGTACCGTCCGCCGGCAGCCGCCCCCAGGCGAGCACGTGCCGGGCCCGCCCGGTGGACGGGCAGCGCCGAGCCCCGCGCAGCAGCTGCGGGGTGAGCCGGGCGGCGACCAGGACGTCGGCCAGCTCCCCGTGCTGGTACAGCTCCAGCGCGGCCCGGCCGCGGCCGGCCCCGACGCTGCGGACCGACCAGGGCCCGCCGCCGGCGGGCAGCGACCCGACCGGCAGCGAGCCCTCCGACGACGCCCCGGCCGGCGACCCGACCGGTGACCCGGTCGGCCGCGCCCCCGCCGGCTCCGACGCCGGGAAGAGCGCGCCCCCGGTGACACCCCCGTGGTTCCCGGGGACGCGCCGCCCGTGCGGCGGAGTGGCGGAGTGCGATGCGGTGCTCGTCATGGGCTCAAGCCTTCCGCCCGGCACCCCCTTCTGTCGGTGGTGCTCCACCCCGAATCGGGGGTGTAGCCAGGTACACCCCCAGCGGGTACCCCCCTTCATGGCGGCCGATGATCACCGGGCCCTACGCTGTCGGCCATGCCCTCCACCACGCTGCGCCGAGCGCTCGTCAGGAGCCTCCGGCGCCCACCGTGGTCGTCCGAGGTCCGGCGGGACGTCCGCTTCATAGCCGCCGGCCTGCCGTTGGCCCTGCCGGTCTGGCTGGCCGTCACCGAGTCCCGGATGCTGTTCGCGGTGCTCGCCGCCGTCCTGCTGTGCACCCGTCCGCTGACCGCCCTCCAGCGCGGCCGGCTGCGCGCGCTGTACGGCGTGGAGATCCCGCCGCCGCGCCCGGTCACCGGCTCCCGCAGGCTGCTGCTGGGGCTGACCTGGCGCCAGGTGCTGCACCACCTGGTGGTCGGCCCGCTGCTGGCGGCGGGCGCGCTGGCGGTGCTGTACGGCGCGGGCGCGGCCGTGGTGCTGACCACCCTGTACGGCTGGATCTGGCTGATGCCCCCCGGCACCGCGCTGCGCTCGGACCTGGCCGGGACGGACGTCGCGCTGACGGTCATCGGGGTGGCGCTGCTGGTCGCGCTGCCCTGGGCGGCGGAGGCCACGGCCCGGCTGGAGGTGTGGGCGGCGCGGCGGCTGCTCGGCCCGGACCGGGCGGAGGCCCTGGAGCGCCGGGTCGAGGAGATCACCGAGAGCCGGGCCGGGCTGGTCGACGCGGTGGACGCCGAGCGCCGCCGGATCGAGCGCGACCTGCACGACGGCGCCCAGCAGCGCCTCACCTCGCTGGCGATGAACCTGGGCCTGGCCCGGCGCACCCTCAAGGACGTCCCGCCGGAGGTCATGCAGGTGATCGTCGACGCGCACGAGGAGGCGCAGGCGGCCATCGACGAGCTGCGCGACCTGGTGCGCGGCCTGCACCCGGCCGTCCTGGAGGACCGCGGTCTGGACGCGGCGCTGTCCGGCATCGCGGCCCGCGCCCCGCTGCCGGTGCGCCTGGACGTCGAGCTCTCCGAGCCGATCGCCCCGACCGTCGAGGCGGTCGCCTACTTCACCGTCTCCGAGGCGCTCACCAACGTGGCCAAGCACGCCCGGGCCGAGCAGGTCGACGTCTCGGTGCGGACGACCGGCGGCCGGCTGCGCCTGGTCGTCAGCGACGACGGCGTGGGCGGCGCGGACGCCTCGCGCGGCACCGGGCTCACCGGTCTGCGCCAGCGCGCCGGCTCGGTCGACGGCTCGCTGTCCGTTCTCAGCCCCCTCGGGGGCCCCACCACCATCACCGTGGAGTTGCCGTGCGTGCTGTGATCGCCGAGGACTCGGTCCTGCTGAGGGTCGGCCTGGTCAAGGTCCTGGAGGCGGTGGGCTTCGAGGTGGTGGCCGCCGTCGGGGACGCCGTCGAACTGCTGGCCGCGGTCGAGGAGCACCGCCCGGGCGTGGTGGTGGCGGACGTCCGGATGCCCCCGGGCTTCACCGACGAGGGCGTCAAGGCGGCGATGGTGATCCGCCGGCAGTGGCCGGAGACGGCCGTCCTGCTGCTCTCCCAGTACGTGGAGGAGCGCTACGCCGCCGACCTGCTGTCCACCAACACCAGCGGCGTGGGCTACCTGCTCAAGCAGCGGGTGGCCAACGTGGACGACTTCGTGGACGCGCTGCAGCGGGTCGCCGAGGGCGGCACCGCGCTGGACCCGGAGGTGGTCGCCCAGCTGCTGGTGCGCCGCCACCGGGACCCGCTGGAGAAGCTGACCCCGCGCGAGCGGGACGTGCTGGGCCTGATGGCGGAGGGCCGCTCCAACGCCGCGATCGCCGCCTCGCTGGTGGTCAGCGACAGCGCGGTGGCCAAGCACATCAACTCGATCTTCACCAAGCTCGACCTGCCGCAGGCCGAGGACAGCCACCGTCGGGTGATGGCGGTGCTGCGCTTCCTGGAGGTCGGGTGAGCGCGGGCGCCGCGAAGGCCTGGCGGGTCACCGGCACGGTCGCGACGGTCCTGGTGCTGATCGGCGCCGGGCTGCAGACCTGGTCGGTCGTGGCGCAGCAGGAGTCGACCAGCAGCCGGTCGTACGAGGTGCCGGTCGACCGGCTGCGGCTGGAGACGGGGAACGCCTCGGTCAGGGTGCGGGCCGGACGGGCGGACCACGTGGTGGTCGGCCAGCGGCTGGACTGGACGGTGCGCAAGCCGGTGGTGTCCAGCATCATCGTCGACGGCCTCCTCACCGTGAGGGTGCAGTGCCGGCCGATCCTGCCGGTCGCGGACTTCGGCTGCGGCGCCGAGATCGAGGTGGAGGTGCCGGCGCAGACCGGGGTGTCGGGATCGCTGGGCTCCGGCTCGGTCCGGGTGGAGGGCCTGAGCGGGAACGTGGACGTGGAGCTCGGCTCCGGCGAGCTGCTGCTGTCCGGCACCTCCGGGGACGTGACGGCGCGCGCCACCTCCGGGCTGATCCGGGGCGAGGACCTGAAGGCCCGGCGGGTGGACGCGCGGACCACGTCGGGGGCGATGGAGCTGTCCTTCGCCAGTGCCCCGCAGCAGGTGGAGACCAGGGCCACCTCCGGTTCGGTGACGATGACCCTGCCGAGGGGCAGCCGCTACGCCTTCTCCAGCGACATCGGCTCGGGCACCGGCCGGATCGACCCGCAGCTGGCGGACTCCGGCAGCCCGAACCACATCCACGCGACGGCCACCTCGGGGTCGATCACCATCGACCCGTCGTAGCGGCCGGGCCGTGGTGGCGGTCGACCGGTCGTGGCGGCCGGGCCGCCGGTTCCGGCGCCGGGCCGGCCGCTCACCCGGGTGGGGGACAATGGAGAGTCCCGTCCCCTCGACCCGAGGTCAGCCGCGCATGACAGCCACGCCCGCACCCACCGCGTCCGACACCGAGTTCGCGCCGCTCGACATCGGCCCGATCCAGGTGTGGCCGCCCGTCGTGCTGGCGCCGATGGCCGGCATCACCAACGCGCCCTTCCGCACCCTGTGCCGCGAGCAGAGCGGCGGCAAGGGCCCGCAGGCCCCGGACGATGCCGGGGCGGCGTCGCGGGCCGATGGCTCTCGCCTGGCGTCGTTGTCGTCGGTCGCCGCAGCTCCGCTGCTACTCCCTCCTCCGCCTGGCCAGACTCGGCCCTCGACCCGCTCCTTCTCCCACCCCGGCATCGTCCGGGGCCTGTACGTCTCGGAGATGATCACCACCCGGGCGCTGGTCGAGCGCAACGCCAAGACCATGCAGCTGATCAAGTTCGACGCGAGCGAGAAGCCGCGCTCGATCCAGCTGTACGGGGTGGACCCGGTGACGGTCGGCAAGGCCGCCCGGATGATCTCCGACGAGGGCCTGGCCGACCACATCGACCTCAACTTCGGCTGCCCCGTCCCGAAGGTGACCCGCAAGGGCGGCGGCTCGGCGCTGCCGTACAAGCGCAACCTGCTGCGCGAGATCCTGCGCGAGGCCGTGGCCAACGCGGGCGACCTCCCGGTGACCATGAAGATGCGCAAGGGCATCGACGACGACCACCTCACCTACCTGGACGCCGGCCGGATCGGCGCCGAGGAGGGCGTGGCCGCGATCGCCCTGCACGGGCGCACCGCCGCCCAGCACTACGGCGGGACGGCCGACTGGTCGGCGATCGCCCGGTTGCGGGAGTCCGTGCCGGCGCACGTCCCGGTGCTGGGCAACGGGGACATCTGGTCGGCCGAGGACGCGCTGCGGATGATGCGCGAGACCGGCTGCGACGGCGTCGTGGTGGGCCGCGGCTGCCTGGGCCGGCCGTGGCTGTTCAAGGACCTGGTCGCGATCTTCGAGGGCGACGTCGACCACGCCCGCCCCGACTTCGGCTACGTGGCGCGGGCGATGGTGCGCCACGCGCAGCTGCTCGGCGAGTGGATCGGGGACGAGACGCGCGGTGTGATCGACTTCCGCAAGCACGTCGCCTGGTACACGAAGGGCTTCTCGGTCGGTTCGGAGCTGCGGGTGCGGCTCGCCAACTCCTCCTCGTTGGCCGATCTGGCCGAAACCCTGTCCGAAGTGGAGCAGTCCCAGGGCTGGCCGGTGGGTGCGGACGGCCCGCGCGGGCGGACCAGCGGCAACGGCCGGGTGGTCCTGCCGGAGGGGTGGTTGGACGATCCGTACGACTGCGCCCGACCGGGTGAGGACGCCGAATCGGACACCTCCGGCGGATGATCTATACGGGCCGGCGAATTCGACCCTCGTCGGTCGATTGCCACTAGGTCCCAGCCCTCTTGTCCAATCTGGACAGGAGGGCTCCTTTTCGGCATTCGGATGTCACGGAACGAGCACGTTTCTGGACGCTGTGCGACGATCGGCGGAGGCGTTCTACGTTCGAGCGGTGAGACGCGCTGGTGACCCTTGCCACACGCCGTCGGGACTGATGGTGGGTCAGTGGACGAAATGGACAGGTCGGCCGTGGATCGCTTCCCGAAGCCGGTCGACCGGGGATCGGCCGATCCGGGTGCAGGAAATCAAGCCGGGGCAACGCGACGGAACCACGCCCGCTACCCAGCGTCCGAATCGTGCGATCTTCCGGTTTCGTTGGCTTCAAGAGTTGAAGGCAAGCTAGCGTCAGGCGGACGATTTCACCAACAGAGGTGAACGCCTTTATGCGCTTTCGATCTAGAGGGTTACCTCTCGGTACCGGCCTCGGGTGGCCTATTCAGGGCAGAGAAGTGCCTTCGAAATGGGTATGTTCTCCGGCGTCAGGGCAACCGCGTACGAGGAGACCGACCCGTGCCGTCCCAGCAGAAGTTTGTTTACTCCTTCACTGAAGGAAACAAGGACCTCAAGGACCTTCTCGGCGGCAAGGGCGCGAACCTGGCCGAGATGACCAACCTGGGCCTCCCCGTCCCCCCGGGGTTCACCATCACCACCGAGGCCTGCAAGGTCTTCCTGGAGACCGGCAGCGAGCCCACCTCCCTCCACGAGGAGATCAGCGCCCACCTGGACGCCCTCGAGCAGGAGATGGGCAAGAAGCTCGGCCAGGCCGACAACCCCCTCCTGGTCTCGGTGCGCTCCGGCGCGAAGTTCTCCATGCCCGGCATGATGGACACCGTCCTCAACATCGGCCTCTCCGACACCTCGGTGACCGGCCTCGTCGCCCAGTCCGGCAACGAGCGCTTCGCCTGGGACTCGTACCGCCGCCTGGTCCAGATGTTCGGCAAGACCGTGCTGGGCGTCGACGGCGAGCTGTTCGAGGAGGCCCTGGACGAGGCCAAGCACGCCAAGGGCACCGTCAACGACCTGGACCTGGACGCTTCCGACCTCCGGGAACTGGTCGAGGTGTTCAAGGGCATCGTCGAGCGCGAGACCGGCCGGGCCTTCCCGCAGGACCCGCGCGAGCAGATGGACCTCGCCATCCACGCGGTCTTCCACTCCTGGAACGGCGACCGCGCCCGGCTGTACCGCCGCCAGGAGCGCATCCCGAACGACCTCGGCACCGCGGTCAACGTCTGCAGCATGGTCTTCGGCAACCTCGGCGAGGACTCCGGCACCGGTGTCGCCTTCACCCGCGACCCCTCCACCGGTGCCCAGGGCGTCTACGGCGACTACCTGTCCAACGCCCAGGGCGAGGACGTCGTCGCCGGCATCCGCAACACGCTGCAGCTGTCCGAGCTGGAGAAGCTCGACAAGAAGTCGTACGACGAGCTGATGGCGATCATGCAGAAGCTCGAGAACCACTACCGCGACCTCTGCGACATCGAGTTCACCATCGAGCGCGGCAAGCTCTGGATGCTGCAGACCCGCGTCGGCAAGCGCACCGCCGCCGCCGCCTTCCGGATCGCCGTCCAGCTGGTCGACCAGGGCCTGATCGACCTGGACGAGGCCCTGATGCGCGTCACCGGCGGCCAGCTGGCCCAGCTGATGTTCCCGCGCTTCGCCCCGACCGCCGAGTCCAAGCAGATCGGCTGGGGCCTCGCCGCCTCGCCGGGCGCCGCGATCGGCAAGGTCGTCTTCGACTCGTACACCGCCGTCAAGTGGTCCCGCTCCGGCGAGAAGGTCATCCTGGTCCGCCGCGAGACCAACCCGGACGACCTGGACGGCATGATCGCCGCCGAGGGCATCCTCACCTCGCGCGGCGGCAAGACCTCGCACGCCGCCGTCGTCGCCCGCGGCATGGGCAAGACCTGTGTCTGCGGCGCCGAGGAGCTGGAGGTCGACACCAAGGCCCGCAAGTTCACCACCGCCGACGGCCTGGTCGTCCACGAGGGCGACGTCGTCTCCATCGACGGCGCCAGCGGCAAGGTCTACCTCGGCGAGGTACCGGTCCTGCCGTCCCCCGTCGTCGAGTACTTCGAGGGCACCCTGCACGCCGGCGCCGACGTCCAGGGCGGGCTGGTCCAGGCCGTGCACCGGCTGATGTCGCACGCCGACGGCCGCCGCCGGCTGGCCGTGCGCGCCAACGCCGACAACGCCGAGGACGGCGGGCGCGCCCGCCGCTACGGCGCCCAGGGCATCGGCCTGTGCCGCACCGAGCACATGTTCCTCGGTGAGGAGCGCCGCAAGGAGGTCGAGCACCTGATCCTCGCGGACAACGACAAGGACCGCGAGCAGGCCCTCTCCACCCTGCTGCCGCTGCAGAAGAGCGACTTCCTGGAGCTGTTCCAGGCGATGGACGGACTGCCCGTCACCGTCCGGCTGCTCGACCCGCCGCTGCACGAGTTCCTGCCCGACATCACCGAGCTGTCGGTGCGCGTCGCCCTCGCCGAGGCCCGCAAGGACCCGAACGAGAACGACCTGCGGCTGCTCCAGGCGGTGCACAAGCTGCACGAGCAGAACCCGATGCTGGGCCTGCGCGGCGTCCGCCTCGGCCTGGTCATCCCCGGCCTGTTCGGCATGCAGGTCCGGGCCATCGCCGAGGCCGCCGCCGAGCGCAAGCTGGCCGGCGGGGACCCGCGCCCCGAGGTGATGATCCCGCTGGTCGGCACCGTCCAGGAGCTGGAGCTGGTCCGCGACGAGTGCGAGCGCGTGCTCGCGGAGGTCGCCCAGTCCACCGGCGTCCAGCTGGACATCAAGCTCGGCACCATGATCGAGCTGCCGCGCGCCGCGGTGACCGCCGGCCAGATCGCCGAGGCCGCCGAGTTCTTCTCCTTCGGCACCAACGACCTCACCCAGACGGTCTGGGGCTTCTCCCGGGACGACGTGGAGGCCTCCTTCTTCACCGCCTACCTGGAGAAGGGCATCTTCGGGGTCTCCCCGTTCGAGACCATCGACCGCGACGGCGTCGGCGCGCTGGTCAAGCACGCCGTCGAGGCCGGCCGGGCCACCCGCCCCGACCTCAAGCTCGGCGTCTGCGGCGAGCACGGCGGCGACCCGGAGTCGGTCCACTTCTTCCACGAGGTGGGGCTGGACTACGTCTCCTGCTCCCCCTTCCGGATCCCGGTGGCGCGCCTGGAGGCCGGCCGCGCCGCCATCGAGACGGCGGGCAGCGACTCGCGCTGAGTGAGGGAAGGCATCCCCTCCTCACGCGGGGCGACTGACCGCTCCCCCTCCCACCGGGAGGGCGTACACCGGAGCTCGGCGCAGGAGAACCGGCGTACGTGACACGGCCGGGCGGGAACGGACAACGGCGTCCGTTCCCGCTCGGCCGTACGTGTTTCCCGCGGGCGGCACCCCCAGCCCTTCGCCCCGGGCCGTGCGGCGGTGTGGCGGTGGCCACGTGTGTAGCTCGCCGGGCCCGGCGAGCCCGCCTGCCAAGCTGGTCCGCATGACCAGTCGTAAGAACCCGCTCGTCGTCGTGGCCGTGCTGATCCTGGTACTCCTGGCCGGGGCCGGGTACCTCCTCGCGAACAAGGGGAGCGGCCACTCCAAGGCCGCCGCGAGCCCCGCGGCGGCCGCCACGGGCACCCCGGCCGCCGGCTCCCAGGCGCCCAAGCCCTCGGCGCCCAAGCCGTCCCCGCCCGCCGGCGGCACCGCCCCGGCCGGCACCTGGGTCCCCGCCGACCCCGCGCTGGCCGACGTCTGCCGCACCAAGCTCCCCAGCCAGGCCCAGGACACCCTCGGCCTGATCGCCAAGGGCGGGCCCTACCCCTACAACCGCGACGGCATCGTCTTCGAGAACCGCGAGAGCCGCCTCCCCAAGAAGGCCGACGGCTACTACCACGAGTTCACCGTGGTCACCCCGGGCTCCAACGACCGCGGCACCCGCCGGGTGGTCACCGGCACCTCCGGCGAGCAGTACTGGTCCGCGGACCACTACGCGACCTTCCAGGAGATCGACCCCCGCTGCTGAACCGCCGCCGTACCCTCACCGCGCCCGCCCTCATCGCACCCGCCCTCAGCGCGCCCGGCGCCAGCTGACCCGCTCGTGCGGGCCGTGCGGGCCGGTGGTGACCAGCGCGGTCAGCTCGTGCAGCACCGGCGCCGGATCCCGGCGGAGCTGGACCGGGGTGGTGCGGACCACCGGGAGCCCGGCGGCGGTCAGCCGGTTGGCGCGGGCCAGCCCGCGCTCGTGGTCGTCCGGGCGCAGGTGCCAGGCGCGGGAGTCGATCTCCAGGGCCACGCAGGCGTGCGGCCAGTAGGCGTCCGGCACGGAGAGGAAGCGCCCGTCCAGGAAGAGCACCGGGTTCCACAGCGGCTCGGGCAGGCCCGCGTGCGCCAGCAGTTCGCGGGCCTCGCCCTCGACCACCGAGCGCACCCCGGCGGTCAGGTCCTCCACCACCCGGGCCACCTGCGGCAGCCCGAGCGCGCCCGGTCTGGCCAGCAACTGGTCCAGCAGTTCGCCGAGTTCGCAGTGCCGCCGCTGGACGGCCTCCGCGCAGAGCGCCCGGAACCGGTGCTGCCCGGTCCCTCCCGGCGCGAGGTCCGCCAGCGCCCGCGCCACCGTGGTGCTCCACAGCCCGTCGTCCCGCTCGAAGCCGCCCGGCATCGCCCCGCCCGCCCGGTGGATCCGGACGAACTCCAGGTCACGAACCCGGCGTTGGCGGGGGATCAGGACGTCGACCGCACCGAGGTCGGCCGGGTGCCCGGCGCTCGGCAGCCCGGCGGCGGCCAGCACCGCGAAACCGGTCAGCAGCACGTCCCCGGCGCGCGGCTGGTGCCCCTTCGGCGTCGCGTAGGCCAGGGCGGCCCGCAGCTTCTGGTGGACCGTCAACCTCCCGTTCTGCAGGCAGATCACCCGGGGGAGCACCTGCTGCCAGGGCCCACCCGGCCGCAGCCGGTGGGCGATGGTGCCGGAGGGCACCCCGAGGCGGCGCAGCTGCGCCCGGGTGGCGATGTGCTGCTGGTCGGCGCCGAGCAGGGCGACCGGGTCGAGCGGGTTCGCGCGGGTCATGCCAGGGTGCTGCCCGCCCGGATCGGAGGTATGCGAAACATCCCCCCGTCGGGGGCTCCCGGCAAACGTGTTGACGGAGCAGTACAGAGCAGAACGGAGCAGAACAGAGCAGAACAGAGCAAAGGTGTTGACGGAGCGGCGCCCGACCGGCTGAGCTGGTGCCCATATGACGACCCCACACACCGGCCCCGCGCTCGACGCGCTCCAGGGCCTCTCCGTCGGTGACGCCCTCGGTGCCCAGTTCTTCGTCCCCGGGACGGCCCGTACCCACCTCGCCGACCGCACCGACCCGCCCGGCCCCTGGCCGTGGACCGACGACACCGAGATGGCCTGTTCGGTGTACGCCGCCCACACCGAACGCGGCGCGATCGACACCTTCGACCTCACCCACGCCTTCGCCCGCCGCCACGACTTCGACCGCGGCTACGGCCCGGCCGCCAACCGGATGCTGCGGCTGATCCGCGAGGGCGGCGACGCGAAGCGGCTGGCCGCCGAACTCTTCGACGGCCAGGGCTCGTACGGCAACGGCGCCGCGATGCGGGTCGCCCCGCTCGGCGCCGCGTACGCCGAGGACCCGGCGGCGGTGGTCCGCCCGGCCGCCGACACCGCCGTCGTCACCCACACCCACCCGCAGGCGGTGGACGGCGCGATCGCGGTCGCGGTGGCGGCCGCGTACGCGGTCCGGGCGCGCACCGAGGCCGTGACGCCGCACACCTTCCTGGCGGCGGTGGCCGCGCTCACCCCGCGCGGGGCCGTCCACGACGGCCTGACCGAGGCGATCGGCCTGCTCGCCGAACCCGATCCGCTGGTCGCCGCCGAGGTGCTCGGCAACGGCAGCCGGACCTCGGCGGTCGACACCGTCCCGTACGCCCTGTGGTGCGCCGCCCGGAACCTCGCCGACTACCGGGCCGCCGTGTGGGACGCGATCGCGCCCGGCGGCGACATGGACACCGTGGCCGCGATCACCGGGGGAGTGGTCGCCGCGCACACCGGCGCGGACGGCATCCCGGCGGCCTGGCCGGCCGCCCGCGAGCCGCTGCCCGACTGGGCGTTCCCCGAGCCGGGCGGCGTCCGCGGCCGCGAAGAGCGGCTGCGGCTGCCCCGGCCGCACCCCGTCCCCGACGTGGTCTGGACGGACGGGCAGTGGCAGCGCATCCGGTCCGACGCCCCGTCGCGGGGCCGCTGGTGGGTCAGCACCCGGGAGGGCGTGGTCAGCGTGCACCACCCCCGGGGGCACCCGGTCTGGGAGGTGACGGTGGCGTCCGTCCGCGGCGGCTGGCGCCCGGTCACGGCCTTCGTCGAGGCGTACCCGGGTGCCTACCCGCTGTTCCCGGACGGCCGGAACCTCGCCGACCTCGACGTGGTCCTCGCGGCCGTCGCCGCCCGGGACCGCGTCACACCGTGATCATCAGCTGCCCGGCGCCGCTGCCGCCCTGTCTAAGGCACTCCTGGTTGATCGCCGGATCCGGCGCGCTCGGCGAGGTGGCGGCGGCGATCCGCAGCTCGATGATGTCCCGGACGGCCGGCCACTCGGCGTCGAGGATCGAGTAGAACGCGGTGGAGCGCACCACCCCGTCCAGTCCGCGCGAGTGGGCCCGGCGCACGCCCTCGCAGGTCGCGCCGAGCCGCTCGATCGCGGCGCGCGAGCGCTGGTTGCGGGCGTCCGCGCGCAGCGAGATCCGCTGCACGCCCCAGGTCTCGAAGGCGTGGCGCAGCATCAGCAGCTTGGCCTCGGTGTTGATGCCGGTGCCCTGGGCGCGCGGCGAGAGCCAGGTGTTGCCGATCTCGGCGGCGTCCGGGACGGCCGTGGCCGGATCGCCGAACGGGACGCCGGGCATCGGGGGCCACACCATCGGGCCCTGCCAGTAGTCCAGTTCGAGGAACCGGGTGGAGCCCACCACCCGGCCGTCGGCGACGTTCACCGTCGCGAACGGCAGCGACCGTCCGGCGGCCTGGTCGGAGAGGGCACGCGCGATGTAGTCGCGGGCCGCTTCCAGGCCGTGCGGGACGGGCGTGAAGGCGTAAGTCGTACGGTCCTCGGCGCCGGCCTCGGCGATGGCCTCGGCGTGGTGCGCGGCGAGGGGCTCCAGCCGCACGGTGCGGCCGGTGAGGATGACAGGTACGGGCACGGAACCTTCGGTCCTTCATCGGTCGGAGGATGCCTCCCGCGCCGGGGTACGGCACGAGGTGCGGGGACGGTTTCGCCCCGGCCCGGGACCGTCCGCCGGGTAGCCGTGCGCGCCGGAGGATTCCGGTCGGGCGGGGCGGGGGCGGCGGCCCAGGAACGGGCGGCGCGGGTGCCGGAACGGACACGGATCCTCGGACCGGTCCGGCGGGAAGAGCGAGGGGACAGTGTGCGTCCGCGAAATGGCCGAAGAGGGAACGAGAGCGCGAAGGGAAGCAGGCGGCCAGGTGAAGGCAAGGTGCGTCGTGGGGCTGGCCGAGCACCGGACCGGGACGTGGCCGACGGCGTTACGGGACGACGTGACGACGACGCGACGATGCGAGGCAGCGAGAGGACGATACCCGCCAGAAGGCGGTGCGTCACTTCGCGGCGCGCGAATGGGCGCGCGGGCCGCTCCGGCGGGCCTCCGGACGGGCCCCCGCACCCCCCGTGACCAGGGACTCTTCCTTCGGGTGCGATCATGGTCGGGAGCGGTCGGCCGGGGGCGTCGGAGGAGTCGTCCGGCGTGGCGGGAATTCCCCCGTCGCCCGGTGCGCTGGAGAGGACGAGAAGCCGGTCGGCCGGGACGAGCAGAGAACGGGGTTGGGTGCGCGGTGCGTGACTTCCAGGCGTTGTACGAGCTGGATCAGCAGGGCGTGGCCGCGGTGGCCGCGGCCACCGCGCGGTTGCGCGACACCGGCGCCGGTCTGGTGCTGCTCCACCACTTCGAGGGCTTCATGGACGCCGGGGAGGCCGGCGGCCAGGTGGTGGCCCACCTGCTGGAGACGGGCTCGCCGCAGGTGGTGGCCCGCTTCGACCACGACCGGCTGGTCGACTACCGGGCCCGCCGCCCCGCGATGGTCTTCGACCACGACCACTGGACGTCCTACGACCCGCCGGAGATCCTGCTCCAGCTCGTCCACGACGCCGCCGGCGCACCGTTCCTGCTGCTCAGCGGCCCGGAGCCGGACGTGGAGTGGGAGCGCTTCGCGCGCGCCGTCCGCGAGCTGGTCGAGCGCTTCGAGGTCCGCCTCTCGGTCGACTTCCACGGCATCCCGATGGGCGTGCCGCACACCCGCCCGGTCGGCCTGACGCCGCACGGCAACCGGCTGGACCTCGCGCCCGGGTACCCGCAGTGGTTCGAGCAGGCCCAGGTCCCGGGCAGCGCCCAGGCGCTGCTGGAGTACCGCCTGGCCGAGGCCGGGCACGACGTCCTGGGCTTCGCCGTGCACGTGCCGCACTACGTGGCCCGCTCGGCCTACCCGGCGGCGGCCGTGCTGATCCTGGAGGCGGTGCAGTCCGCCACCGGGCTGGTGCTGCCCGGCACCCGGCTGCGCGAGCGGGTCGGCGAGGTCTACGCCGACATCGAGGAGCAGTTGACGCAGGGGGACGGCGAGTTGCGCTCGGCGATCCGCGGCATGGAGGGCCAGTACGACGCGGTGGCGGGCGCCGAGAACCGGGAGAGCCTGCTGGCCGAGCCGGTGGACCTGCCCTCGGCGGACGAACTGGGCCGGCGCTTCGAGCAGTTCCTGGCCGAACACGAGCGCGACGCGGAGTAGCCGCTAGGTGGCCGTTCCGTACGCCCTCGGTGCACGCTCCGTACGCGTGCGTTCCCCTTGGAAGGATTTCGCGGAGGCGGGATTCATCGTCGCCGGCCGCGCGTTGGAGCCTGAGGTGCCCGGGGGACGGGCTGCCGTAGGGAGCCGACCGTGACTCGACGCACCCCCGGGGGGACCGCATGCCCAGGACCACACGCCCGACCCTCACCATGACGGCGGGGGCGGCCGCGCTGGCCGCCCTGCTGCTCGCCGGATGCACCGGCGGCGGCGGTACGGACAACCAGGGGAAGGACCTCGCGGACGCGGTGCCCGGCCGGGCGAAGGCCGGCGCGACCCCGACCCCCACCCCACCGCCCACCGGCCCGTACGTGGCGCTCGGCGACTCCTACACGGCCGGCATGCAGATCCCCCCGCACGCCGGCGAGCCGCGCGGCTGCTCCCGCTCGGGGGTCAACTACCCGTCCCTGGTGGCCAAGGGCCTCGGGGTGGCGTCCGGCGAGTTCCGGGACGTCAGCTGCACCGGCGCCACCACCGTGGACCTCACCGCGCCCCAGGACACCGGCAACGGCACCAACCCGGCCCAGCTGGACGCGCTGACCGCGGACACCCGGCTGGTCACCCTCGGGATCGGCGGCAACGACGCCGGATTCATGGAGGTCGTGACGGAGTGCGCCAAGGACAACCTGGTGGACGCGGTGAAGGGCGTGATCAAGCAGACCCGGGCCGCCTCGCCCTGCCGTGACCACTACTCCTCCGGCGACGGCGACGACCAGGTCCAGCGCAAGGTGAACGAGGCCGGGGACCGGCTCGGCAAGGTCCTCCAGGACATCAAGCGGCGCTCCCCGCAGGCCCGGGTGTACGTGATCGGGTACCCGACGCTGCTCCCGGCCGACCCGGCGAGCTGCCTGCCGGTGCTCGGCAAGACGGTGGCCGTCCCCGACCTGGGCTTCCTCTCCGAGAAGGAGCAGCAGCTCAACGGCATGCTCAGGAAGCACGCGCAGGCCGCCGGCGCGGTGTTCGTGGACACCGCCGGGCCCTCGGTCGGGCACGACATGTGCGCCGGCGAGGACAAGCGCTGGGTCGAGCCGCCGTTCCCGGCCCGCGGCCTGGCGCCGATCCACCCCAACGCCAAGGGGCAGGAGGCGGTGTCCGGCTTCGTCCTCAAGGCGATCCGGGGCTGACCGGGGCTGACCGCCGCGGCCCGGGGCCGACCGCCGCGGCCTGGGCCGACCGGCGCCGCCGGAGCCGTGCGCACCGCGGCCGCCGCGCCCGGGTCCGTGCCGTTCGGGTGAGGAGGACCCGCCGGGGGCGGGCACCCGCGCGCCGCGCAGCGTTCACGCCCCGGCCCGCGCCCCTTCGCGCGCGGCACACCCCGGGTGTCGGAGGTGCGGCGTACCGTGAGAGGCATATGGATGACACCGCGCACCGCCTCGCAGCCCCGACCCCGTACGACCACGCCGCCGAGGCCCGCTGGGTCCCCGAGCCCGACAAACGCCCGGGCCGTACGGCGTTCCAGCGCGACCGCGCCCGGGTGCTGCACTCGGCGGCGCTGCGCCGGCTGGCCGGCACCACCCAGGTGGTCGCCCCGATGCGCAGCGACTTCCCCCGCACCCGGCTCACCCACTCCCTCGAATGCGCCCAGGTCGGGCGGGAGTTGGGCGCGGCCCTGGGCTGCGACCCGGACCTCGTGGAGACCGCCTGCCTGGCCCACGACATCGGCCACCCGCCCTTCGGCCACACCGGCGAGGAGGCCCTCGACCAGGCCGCCGAGGCGTGCGGGGGCTTCGAGGGCAACGCCCAGTCGCTGCGCATCCTGACCCGGCTGGAGCCCAAGCGCTTCGCCCCCCAGGAGGAGCCGTCGACCCGGCTCGCCCCCTGGCCCGGCCGCAGCGTCGGCCTCAACCTGACCCGCTCCGCGCTCGACGCCGCCACCAAGTACCCGTGGACCAGGGGCGCCCACCCGCTCGACCCGGCCTCGCCCAAGTACGGCGTCTACGCGGACGACCTGCCGGTCTTCCGCTGGCTGCGGGCCGGCTCCCCGACCGGGCGCAAGTGCTTCGAGGCCACCGTGATGGACTGGTCCGACGACGTGGCCTACTCCACCCACGACGTCGAGGACGGCCTCCAGGCCGGCCACATCGACCCGGCCGTCCTGCGCGCCCCGAGCGAGCGCGCCGAACTCTTCAAGGTCGCCGAGCGCTACGCCCGGGACGCCGAGCCCGAGGAGCTGGCCGACGCCCTGGACCGGCTGCTCGGGCAGGAGTGGTGGCCCCACGCGTACGACGGCACCGCCCGCGCCCGGGCCGGGCTCAAGGACCTCACCAGCCAGCTGATCGGCCGCTTCTGCCTGGCCGCCGAGCAGGCCACCCGCGCCCGCTACGGCCCCGGCCGGCTCACCCGGTACGGCGCCGAGCTGGTGGTGCCGCGGGATGTCCGGCTGGAGTGCGCGGTGCTCAAGGCGGTCGCCGTCCGCTTCGTCATGCAGCGCGACGAGCAGGCCCAGCTGCGGGCCCGCCAGCGGATCGTGATCGCCGAGCTGGCGTACGTGCTCACCCAGCGCGCGCCCGAGGGGCTGGACCCGGTCTTCGCCGCCATGTACCGCGAGGCCGAGGACGACGGGGCCGCCCTGCGCACGGTGATCGACCAGATCGCCACCCTGACCGACGCCTCCGCCCTGGCCCTGCACGCCAAGCTCGTCGGCGCCGCCTGGGCGTGACGCCCGCGGCCCCAGCCCCGGCCCCCGACCCCAGCCCCGGCCCCCGACCCCGGCCCCCGACCCCGGCCCCAGGACCGGCCCCCGAGTCCGGCCCCCGAGTCCGGCCCCCGAGTCCGGCCCCCGACCCCGGCTCGAAACCCCGGCCACCCCAGTAGACTTCCGGGGTGGCCGGGCGGATCAGGGACGAAGACGTACAGGCGGTGCGCAGCGCACTGCCGATCGACGCCGTGGTCGGCGACTACGTACAGCTGACCAACGGTGGCGGTGGCGAGTACAAGGGGGTCTGCCCCTTCCACGACGAGAAGTCCGCCTCCTTCTACGTGAACCCCGCCAAGGGCGTCTTCCACTGCTTCGGCTGCCAGGAGAACGGCGACACCATCGCCTTCCTGATGAAGATCGAGCACTTCACCTTCGCCGAGGCCGTCGAGCGGATGGCCGCCCAGGCGGGCATCACCCTGCGCTACGAGGAGGGCGGCTACAGCCCCCGCCACCAGCAGGGCGAGCGCACCCGCCTGGTCGAGGCGCACAAGGTGGCCGCCGCCTACTACCAGGAGCAGCTGGCCTCGCCGGAGGCGGAGATCGGCCGCCGCTTCCTGTCCGAGCGCGGTTTCGACGAGGAGGCGGCCAGGACCTTCGGCGTCGGCTACGCCCCGGCCGGCTGGGAGCACCTGGTCCGCTACCTGCGCGGCAAGGGCTTCACCGACAAGGAGATCCTGCTCGGCGGCCTGGCCTCGCAGGGCCAGCGCGGCGGTCTGATCGACCGCTTCCGGGGCCGGCTGGTCTGGCCGATCCGGGACATCGCCGGCGAGGTGGTCGGCTTCGGCGCCCGCCGGCTGCGCGAGGACGACAACGGCCCGAAGTACCTCAACACCCCCGAGACGCCGATCTACAAGAAGTCCCACGTGCTGTACGGCATCGACCTGGCGAAGAAGGAGATCGCCAAGTCGGGCCGCGCGGTGGTGGTCGAGGGCTACACCGACGTGATGGCCTGCCACCTGGCCGGGGTCACCTCGGCGGTGGCCACCTGCGGCACGGCCTTCGCCGAGGACCACATCAAGATCATCCGCCGGCTGCTGATGGACACCTCCCAGTACCGGGGCGAGACGGTCTTCACCTTCGACGGCGACGCGGCCGGCCAGAAGGCCGCCCTGCGCGCCTTCGAGGACGACCAGAAGTTCGCCGCCAAGACCTCCATCGCGGTCAGCCCGGGCGGCATGGACCCCTGCGACCTGCGCCTGGCGCAGGGAGACGCGGCGGTCAAGCAGCTGATCGACAACCCGGTCCCGCTGTTCGAGTTCGCGCTGACCTCGGTGGTGGCCCGGCACCGGGTGGACACCCCGGAAGGGCGCTCGGCCGCGCTGGAGGAGGCGGCCCCGATCGTCGCCAAGATCAAGGACCGCTCGATCCAGCACGAGTACGCCGTCCGGCTGGCCGGCATGCTCGGCATCCTGGACGAGCCCTTCGTGGTGCGCCGGGTCTCCCAGCTGGCCCGCTGGGACCGCGAGCGCCAGCAGAACCCGCGCGGCGCCGCCCTGCGCCGGCCCGAGGCGGTGCGGGCGCCGAACCCCGCGCAGCCCGCCTTCCGGCTCAACCCGCGCGATCCGGCCCAGTTCGTGGAGCGCGAGCTGCTCAAGCTGGCGCTGCAGCACCCGGACCTGGTCAGCCCGGCCTTCGACCACTACGGCGAGGACGAGTTCCCGACGCCGCCGTACACCGCCGTACGGCAGGCCATCGCCAAGGCCGGCGGCGCCGCGTACGGGGCGACCCTGCCGGACTTCACCGGCGCGGTGCGCGAGGCGTCCCCGGACGACCGGGTGCGCTCACTGGTCACCGAACTGACCGTCGAGCCGGTGCGCTCGCGCCGCAAGGTGGACGCCGTCTACGCGGGGGAGTTCCTGGTCAAGCTGCGCCTGCTGGCCGTCGACCGGCGGATCGCCGAGGTCCGCGGCTACCTGCAGCGGCTCGGCCACCGGGCGGACGCCGAGCAGCAGCACGCGGTGCAGACCGAGCTGTGGCAGCTCCAGCAGTACGGCGACCAGCTGAAGAGCCGGGGCGCCGCCGCCCTGTAGCACTCGCCGCACAGAAAGTCGGCGCACGAGTCTCGGCCACGGAGTGTGGCGTACCGCACACTGGATGGCGTCCCACCTCCCAGCGCGGGTCCGCCAGAGTCGCGCCCGCCCCGAGGGGATGCCCGTGGAGCAAGGCCTCGCCGCAGCGACCACCACCACCAGTACGAGAGCGACCCCCGCCGAAGCGGCGGGGGACCAGGAGACCGATCACGGCCGGGCCGGGGCGGCACCCCCGGACGGTGCGCGGGTCCCCGCCCAGGGCCTGCCGGAAGGCCATCCGGAAAGTCCCGAGCCCGAGCCCGCATCCGACACCGCCGACGGCCCCGACGCCGACGGCCCCGGCCTCGATGCCGACGCCGACGCCTTCGCCGAGCCCGGCCTCGCCGACGAGCAGCGGCTACCGGCCGAGGCCGGCCCGGCCGCCGACCTGCTGCGCCAGTACCTGCGCGAGATCGGCCGGATCCGCCTGCTCACCGCCGCCGAGGAGGTCGAGCTGGCCTGCCGGGTCGAGGTCGGCCTGTTCGCCGAGGAGCGGCTGAACGGGCACCCGCCGCCGCCCGACCCGCTCACCGGGGAACTGGACACCCTGGTGGTACGGGGCCGGATCGCCAAGCGCCGGCTGATCGAGGCCAACCTGCGCCTCGTCGTCTCCGTCGCCAAGCGCTACGTCGGCCGCGGCCTGACCCTGCTGGACCTGATCCAGGAGGGCAACCTGGGCCTGATCCGGGCGGTGGAGAAGTTCGACTACACCCGCGGCTTCAAGTTCTCCACGTACGCGACCTGGTGGATCCGCCAGTCGATGAGCCGGGCGCTGGCCGACCAGGCCCGGACGATCCGGGTGCCGGTCCACGTGGTCGAGCTGATCAACCGGGTGGTCCGGGTCCAGCGCGCGCTGCTGCAGCAGCACGGGCTGGAACCGACGGCGGCCGAGATCGGGGCCGCCCTGGAACTGACCGGGGAACGGGTCCGTGAGCTGCTCCGGCTGGCCCAGGAGCCGATCTCGCTGCACACCCCGGTCGGCGAGGAGGACGACGTCGCGCTCGGCGACCTGATCGAGGACGCCGACGCCGCCTCACCCGCCGAGTCCGCGACCTTCCTGCTGCTGCGCCAGCACCTCGACGCGGTGCTGGCGACCCTGGGCGAGCGGGAGCGCCAGGTCGTCCAGCTCCGCTACGGGCTGGACGACGGCCGGCCGCGCACGCTGGAGGAGATCGGCACGGTGTTCGGCGTGACGCGGGAGCGGATCCGCCAGATCGAGTCGAAGACGCTGGTCAAGCTCCGCGACCACGCCTTCGCCGCCCAGCTGCGCGGCTACCTGGACTAGGAAGTGGCCGACGGCGTCGGCACCGGCGTCTCCGTCGGGGCCGACGCGGGTGCCGACGCCGGGGCAGGCGTCGCGGCAGTCGTCGCTGCCGGGGAGGCCGTCGCCGCCCCGGCCCCGGTGCCCGGCGGCGGGGAGGCGGGGCCGATCGGGATCGGGGTGGAGGCCACCACCGAGGCCAGGTCGGGGACCTCCTCGGTGCAGAAGTCCCCGACCGGCTCGTGGCGGTGGCCGCAGATCTTGAAGCCGATCGACGGATCCGCCGCGTTCAGCATGCTCGAGTAGTTGTCGTACCCGTAGTGGATGAGGCCCTGCTCGCTGTCGCCGGTGCTGTCGATGATCGTCGCGGAGTCGCCCGGCTCGCCCTCGGTGATCGCCGCCCAGGCGGCCTGGCACTTCTGGCTGTACCGGAGGTAGATGACCACCTTGCCGATGACGTCGGTGTGCAGGGTCCGCGCGTCCTTGCCGCAGCCGGTGCTCTTGGGGTCCTTGTGATCGCAGCCCATGGCCTGGCAGGTCGGGGCGGCGGGGACGGGCTTGGCGGTGGTGGCCGCCGGGGACGCGGTCGGCAGCGGCTCGGGGGCCGCCGCGGGCTGTCCGCCGTGCCGGGTGGTGGCGCGCAGCCCGGCCAGCACCAGCAGGACCGCCAGCACCGCCGCGCCGGAGAACAGCACCACCGGGCGCCGCCACCAGGCGACGGCGGCGGGCGCCGCGGCCTCTTCCGGGCCGGACGGCTCGTCGGGAGCCGGCTCACCGGGCTCCGACGGCTCACCGGGCGGCTTCTCCTCGGCCGCGGGCTCCTCGGCCGGGGATTCGTCGGCCGGGGACTCCTCGGCAAGGGACTCCTCTGCCGGGGCGTCCCCCACCGACGGCTCGTCCGGTCCGTCCGGTGCCGTCACCGCCCGTTCCCGGAGCGCCCGCAGCGCGGCCCCGTCGCAGTCGACCGCCCCGATCAGCGCCTCCAGCGCCTGCTCGGTGACGACCCTCTTGCCGTTCAGCCAGCGCTCCCACGAGGCCCGGCTGTAGTGCGTCCGGGAGGCCAGCTCGGACAGCGAGAGTCCGGCGGCGTCCTTGATGGCCCGGAGCTCCTCGGCCAGGTGTCTGGCGGGCTCTGACAGCTCCTCGGGCAGGTTCTTCCAGGCGGAACCCATGCGGCCTTCCAAAAGTTGCGAGACGGAACGGGGACGGGGACGGGCGGAACGGCGTCCGGCCCGGGCCGTTCGGGTGTCTCCGCGTCTCCAACCTCGTCGGCCTGACGTCTCAATCCCCTGGTCATGGCGCTGAGACGGACGGAAGTGTCTCACAAGCCAAGGGATGGCTCGAACAACCCTGGTGCGGTCGTGCAGAGTTCTCTGGTCGGCACGGTTGACCGTCCGACGCTTTCGTTCGGATACCGGACGGCTACATGCCGTTCGTCCGAATTCCGTCCCGGCTCCCCCCACGGAGCCGGGGCAGCCTCGCGGGGGGAGGCTGCCCCGGTCGGTCCGGGACCAGTCCGGCGGGAGGGTGCTTCACTGCGCTCTCCCGCCGTGACGTCTTCCCGCCGTGACGTCTTCCGGAGGCGACACGGTCAGGGCGTGCCCGACCGGCTCAGTGGTGGAAGCCCGACCGGGCCGGCACCCCGAGCTCCTTGAGCGGGACGGGCTGGCGCCGCAGTTCCGGCAGCAGCCGGTCGAGGTCGGCGAGCAGCAGGTCGGCGAGGTCCCGGGAGAAGCCGTTGCGGCAGACCACCCGGAGCACCGACAGGTCCTCCCGGTTCGCCGGGAAGGTGTACGCGGGCACCTGCCAGCCGCGCTCGCGCAGCCGCCGGGAGACGTCGAACACGTCGAAGGGGACGTCCCCGTCGGTGGTGAAGGCGAAGACCGGCACCTGGTCGCCGCGGGTCAGCAGCCGGAAGCAGTCCAGCTTCCCGATCTCCCCGGCCAGGTAGGTGGCGACCTCGCGGCTGGCGCCCTGGACGGCCCGGAAGCCCGCCCGGCCGAGCCGCAGCAGGACGTAGTACTGGGCGATCACCTCGGCGCCGGGCCGGGAGAAGTTGAGCGCGAAGGTCGGCATCTCGCCGCCGAGGTAGTTGACCCGGAAGACCAGCTCCTCCGGCAGCGCCTCCTGGTCGCGCCAGAGCGCCCAGCCCACGCCCGGGTAGACCAGGCCGTACTTGTGCCCGGAGGTGTTGATCGAGGCGACCCGGGGGAGCCGGAAGTCCCAGACCAGCTCGGGGTCGAGGAAGGGCGCCACCATGCCGCCGGAGGCGCCGTCCACGTGCACCGGCACGTCGATGCCGGTGCGCTCCTGGAGGTCGTCCAGGGCCGCGCAGATCTCCGCGACCGGCTCGTACGAACCGTCGAAGGTGGAGCCGAGGACGCCGACCACGCCGATGGTGTCCCGGTCGCACAGGGCGACCGCCTGTTCGGCGTCGAGGTGGAAGCGGTCGCCCTCCATCGGCGCGGTGCGGGCCTCGATCTCCCAGAAGTTGCAGAACTTCTCCCAGCACACCTGCACGTTGACGCCCATCACCAGGTTGGGCCTGGCCCCGGCGGCGTAGCGCTCGGGGTTGCGGCGCATCCAGCGGCGCTTGAGCGCCATGCCGGCCAGCATGCAGGCCTCGCTGGAGCCGGTGGTGGAGCAGCCGACGGCGGTGTCCGGGTCGGGGGCGTGCCAGAGGTCGGCGAGGATCGCCACGCAGCGCCGTTCCAGCTCGGCGGTCTGCGGGTACTCGTCCTTGTCGATCATGTTCTTGTCGAGGCACTCGGTCATCAGCCGGGTGGCCTGGGCCTCCATCGACGTGGTGACGAAGGTCGCCAGGTTGAGCTTGGCGTTGCCGTCCAGCATCAGCTCGTCGTGGATCAGCTGGTAGGCGGTCTCGGCGGGGACGGCGCCGGCGCCGAGCCGGTGCACCGGCGGGGCCAGCTTCATCGCGCCCAGCGGGTCGGACACGGCCGTGAACGCACCGATGCTCAGCCGGCGGTTCCCGCGGGCCCCCTTGTGCAGCGCCATGGCGTCCTGCCGCCCTTCGGGTCGGTGGCGGTGTCCCGTCCCACGCTGCCACCGGGCGCCGGGTGACGCATCTTCACCGGCCCGGCACCGGCCCCCGGCACCGCTCCGGCCCCGCGGCTCAGCCCGCCGCCTCCGGGTGGATCTGGTCCCGGGCGGCCTGGAACTGCCGGCGCACCGCGGCGCCGATCGCCAGGTCCTGCTCCCCGTCGGGCTCGACGGTCTCGGCGTCCGGCAGCTCCCACTCCGGCGGCTCGGGGGTGCCCGCCAGTGCCCAGGCGGCCTGCCGGGCGGCCCCGCGGGCGGCGTGCGCGCCCGGCGGCGGCACCACGACGGGGACGCCGAACAGCATCGGGGCGACGTGCCGGACGGCGGGCAGCCGCCCGGCGGCGCCGAGCAGGAACACCCGGTTGATCCCGACGCCCCGGGCGCGCAGCACGTCCAGGGCGTCCGCGATGTTGCACAGCATGCCCTCGACGGCGGCCCGGGCCAGGTGCTGAGGGGTCATCGCCTCGGCCCGCAGGCCGGTCAGGGTGCCGGCCGCGTGCGGCAGCGCGGGGGTCCGCTCGCCGTCCAGGTAGGGCAGCAGCACCAGGCCGTACGAGCCGGGGGAGGAGTGCAGGGCGAGGTCGCTCAGGCCCTCCAGGTCCCGGCCGAGCAGCGCGGCGGTGGAGAGCAGCACCTGGGCGGCGTTGAGGGTGGCGACCATCGGCAGGTGGCGGCCGCTGGCGTCGGCGAAGGAGGAGACCAGGCCGGAGGCGTCCACCACGGCCTCCTCGTGCACGGCGAAGATCGTCCCGGCGCTGCCGAGCGAGACCACCGCGTCGCCCGGGCGCAGGCCCAGGCCCAGCGCGGCGGCCATGTTGTCGCCGGTGCCGGCCGAGATCAGCAGGCCCTCGGGGGTGTGCCCGGCGGGCTCGGCGGGGCCGAGGACGTCGGGCAGCTTGAGCTGGTGGCCGAGCGCCAGTTCGACCAGGTCCTGGCGGTACTCGCCGGTGATCGGCGACCAGTAGCCGGTGCCGGAGGCGTCGCCGCGGTCGGTGGTGCGGCGCTTGGGGTGGCCGAGCAGCTGCCAGACCAGCCAGTCGTGCGGCAGCAGCACCTCGGCGACCCGGCGGGCGTTGGCCGGCTCGAACTCGGCCAGCCAGCGCAGCTTGGCGATGGTGTACGTCGGGGCGGGCACGGCGCCGATCGCGGCGGTCCAGGCGGCCGGGCCGCCGAGGGCGTCGAGCAGCTTGGCGGCGGCGCCGCTGGAGCGCGGGTCGTTCCACAGGATCGCGGGCCGGACCTGCACCCCGCCCGCGTCCAGGCCGATCATGCCGTGCTGCTGCGCGCTGACGCCGATCGCCCGGACGCCCTCCAGCAGGCCGCCGGCCGCGGCGTCGCCGAGCGAGTGCAGCCAGACCTGCGGGTCGGCCTCGCCGGGGCGCAGGTCCTGGTCCTCGGGGACGGGGTGCGGTGCCTTGCCGGAGCGCAGGACGGCGCCGGTTTCCGTGTCGCACGCGACGATCCGGGTACGGCTGGTCGAGCTGTCTATCCCCGCGACGATGGCCATGTCGAGATCATGCCTCAGCCCGGCCCGGGACGCGTCCGGGCCGGGTGAGCCTTTGCCCGTTCGGAACCCTCGGTTGGGATCCGCTTCGTCCTCGCGTCACCGCCCCGTCACGGGCGGAAGGTACCCCAGCCGTCGTCCTCCGGCCGGGCCCGGTTGAAGTACGGCACCCGGTCGGTGACGACCGACGGCAGCCGGTCTCCGACGCGGTCCGCGACGGCGCCCGCGGCCTTGCCGGCCACCGCGCCGGCCTGCTGCCGGGCCCGGTCGGCGGCGCCCTGGACCGCGGGGTTCCGGGCGATCTGCCGGGTGACCTTGGCGATCTGCTCGTAGCGCTCGCGCCCGGCCCGCGAGCCCAGCACGTAGCCGGCCGCGAAGCCCGCGGCCAACGACAGCTTCCACATGATCGGATCCACCCTCTCCTGGCGGCCTTCTGCCGCATTGCCCTACCCGTCGGTCGGGACGGCGAACCGTCCGCGCCCCCAGCATCCCCGGGCGCGGCGGCGGGCGCGCGCGGGGCACGCCGGGCGGCAACCGCGGGGCAACTGGCGAAAGCGATTGGCGGACCACCCCCCCGAGTGCGCTAATGTATGTCCCGCAGCGAGCGCCGCGGAGCCCGGGAAACCGGGGGCCGGGGCGGTGGCCGATCCCCCATAGCTCAATTGGCAGAGCAGCCGACTGTTAATCGGCAGGTTATTGGTTCGAGTCCAATTGGGGGAGCTCGGGACGTGGCCCTTCCGGGGTCCGCATCCCGTCCGTGGTACGGAAGTTCAGTACCGCGATCCCGCATAGCTCAATTGGCAGAGCAGCCGACTGTTAATCGGCAGGTTATTGGTTCGAGTCCAATTGCGGGAGCTGCACCGGGTCCGCCCGGTGACTGCTCAGAGCGAAGGCCCCCCGGTCGACCGGGGGGCCTTCGTGTTTCCCCCGGCGCTGTCGCGTACGTCACGTCGTGGCGCCGCCCCCGGAGGGCCCCTCAGCGGGCCGGAGCCGGCCGGAATCAGGTGGTCGCCTTCCGGTACAGGTCGGCGATCCGCTGGTCGAAGGCGACGCTGTACGAGGTGCTCGGGGTCTCCCCGCCCTCCTGGTAGCCGCCGATCACGCCGACCACCGCGCCCTGCTCGGTCACCCACGGGCTGCCGCTGGTGCCGTCGGTGTAGCCGCCGCAGTCGAAGCGCTCCTGGGTGGCGCTCTGCGAGCGGGTCCGGACCGCGCAGGTGATCGGCTCGTCGCTCTCGTTCGGGTAGCCGGTCACCGAGACCGACAGCCCGAAGCCCTGGCCGGTGCCGAGCGGGTTGCCACCGACCGCGTCCTCGACCTGCCGGCCGTCGACCGTGTCGACCGTGACGAAGGCCACGTCGTACTCGGGGTCGTCGCCGGCCGACCAGCGCGGGTCGACGGTGACCGACCGCACCGGCCAAGTGCCGTACGGGGTGGAACCGTTGCGGTAGCCCGGGGTGAACACCAGGCCGTCCAGCAGGCCGATCCGGTGGTTCTGCACGCAGTGCGCGGCGGTCACCAGCAGGTTGTGCCGGGGGCTCTGCACCACGCTCGCGGTGCACGCCCGGGGGCCCTGTGCGGTGTGGATGGAGAGCGTGCCGATCCGGTCCCGGGCGGCGCTCTGCCGGGCGACCTCGGCGGTCGGCGCCCCGTCCTGCCCGCCGCACGCGGTGCCGGCGGCGAGCAGCAGGGCGGCCAGTGCGGCCGTACGTGCCGTGCGCGCGGACCGTACCGGGCGGGAGGCCATCGGGGCTCCGTCTCGTTCCTCGGGGCGGGCACCGGGAGTGTGCGTTCCGCCGTTCGTGAGGAAGATCTACCAGGCCGTGCCGGGCGGCGCCACCGCCGGGGCCCGGTGCGGCCCCGGTCAGCCGGTGGCGCGGTCGTACAGCGCCTGGACGCGGTCGCCGAAGTAGCTGCTGTACGAGGTGTCCGGGTTGTCGCCGCCCTCCTGGTAGCCGCCGATCACGCCGACCACGGTGCCGGTCCTGGTCGCCGGGTCGAAGTCGGTGACCCAGGGGCTGCCGCTGGTGCCGCCGGTGTAGTCGGGGCAGTCGATCCGCAGCTGGGTCGGGCTCTGCTCGGAGGTGGTGTTGGAGCAGGTGATCGGGACGTCGCTGCTGCCGGGGTAGCCGGTGACCCTCACCGGCACCCGGTAGCCGCGGTTGACGCCCAGTCGGTTGGCGCCGAGCACCTGCTGGACCTGCTGCCCGTTCTGGGCCTGGACGACGGCGAAGGCGACGTCCATGTCCGGGTCGGCGTGGTCCTTCCAGGCGTCGTCCACGGTGACCGACAGCAGCGGCCAGACGCCGCTGGGGGTCTCGCCGTCCCGGTAGCCGGGGACGAAGACCAGGTCGCTGCGCCGGCCGAGCTTCGGGTCCCAGACGCAGTGGGCGGCGGTGACGACGAGGTTGAGCCCGGCGCTGTCGACCACGCTGGCGGTGCAGAAGTGGTCGCCGTCGGCGTTGCGGGTGAACACCGCGCCGACCAGGCCGTTGAGCACGGTGGGCTTGGCGGTGCGGGTCACCCCGGTGTGCTTGCCGACCGCGCCCTTGAACCGCTGCCTGTTCCAGCCGTGGGCGTCCCCCGCGGCGGAGGTGGGCGGCGCCGAGGTGACCGTGGGCACGCCCCCGCCGGGCCCCGCCGAGGTGGTGCAGCCCGCCGCGGCCAGCGCCACCGCGAGCACCCCGGCCGTCGCTCCCGCTCCCGCCCTACGAGTCGTCATCCGCCCAGGCTGCCCCGGACGGGGGCCCCGCCGCCACCCGGGCCCCGCCGCGGGGAGAGGGCGCGCACCGTCGCGCACCCAGGTGCGCCCCCGGCGCGCACCACGGGTGATCGACCGGCTATGCTGCCCGGGACGGCCTCGCAGGGGCCGTCTGCTGCTGCCGTGGCCGACGACCGGCGCGCGCGGCGAACCGGGGCGGTAGCTCAGCCGGTTAGAGCAGGGGACTCATAATCCCTTGGTCGTGGGTTCGAGTCCCACCCGCCCCACCTTCTCGATGCGTGACGAGTGTCGTGAACGACCGTCCGCGGGCGCGCTCCTGATCCGGAGCCCGGCGCCTGCGACGACGCAGAGTCTAGGGCGCGGCCACCTCCTTTCCCGTGTGGCGCGCCGCGATTCACCCGCCCGTGGGCATCGGCCCCGGCACCGCCTGACGGCTCCCCACCTCCGCCCGCTCCCCGCTGCCGACCCCTGGCGCACTGTGCGAAAAAAGTGATATCACTTTGACAGCTGACGCGAGCACTCGCGCGGCGCACATCGAACAGGGGGAGTCGGTCCCATGACCGCACCGCACGTCTCCGTCGAGGACGGCCCCGTCCTCGACATCCCGGCCCCGAAGATCACCGAACGGCTCATCACCGGTTCCGCCGGGTTGCCGATGCTCTTCGGCTCGCTGCTCGGCCTGGTCGCCGGGGCCGCGTCGTTCATCACCGGCATCGTCCAGCTGTCCGGCGGGAACGGCGGGCCGGGCGCCGCGCTGGTGGCCGTCGGGCCCGTGCTGCTGATCACCTCCGTGGTGCTGCTCTGCGGGCTGACGGTGGTCTCGCCCGGCCAGGCCCGGGTGGTGCAGCTGCTCGGCCGCTACCGGGGCACCGTCCGCGCCGAGGGCCTGAGCTGGATGAACCCGTTCACCAGCCGTCGCCACATCTCGCTGCGGATCCGCAACCACGAGACCGAGACCACCAAGGTCAACGACGCGGACGGCAACCCGATCGAGATCGCCGCCGTGGTGGTCTGGCAGGTCGAGGACACCGCGATGGCCATGTTCGAGGTCGACGACTACACCGACTTCGTCGCCATCCAGACCGAGACGGCCGTGCGGCACATCGCCACCAGCTACCCGTACGACGCCCACCACGAGGGCCAGCTGTCGCTGCGCGACGGCGCGGAGGAGATCGCCCGCAAGCTGTCCGCGGAGATCTCCGCCCGGGTCGCCTCGGCCGGCGTGCGGGTCATCGAGTCCCGGATCACCAGGCTCGCCTACGCCCCGGAGGTCGCCCAGGTGATGCTGCAGCGTCAGCAGGCCGGGGCCGTGGTGGCGGCGCGCAGGCTGATCGTCGAGGGCGCCGTCGGCATGGTCGAGGAGGCGCTGGACCGGCTCGCCGAGCGCGACGTGGTGGACTTGGACGAGGAGCGCAAGGCCGCCATGGTGAGCAACCTCCTGGTGGTGCTCTGCGGCGACCGCGGCGCCCAGCCCGTCGTCAACACGGGCTCCCTCTACCAGTAAGGCGAGGCAGTGGCGACGGAGCGGAAGAAGATCCTGTTGCGACTGGACCCTTCGGTTCACGACGCCCTCGCCAGATGGGCTGCGGACGACCTGCGCAGCACCAACGCGCAGATCGAGTTCCTCCTCCGCCGCGCCCTGACGGACGCGAGCCGGATGCCCAGCGGCGCGGACCGGCTTCCCCGGCGCGGACGCCCGCCCAAGGAGAGCCCGGCCCAGGACGGCTCGGAGCCCGACGGCTCCACCGGGAGCTGACCGGCGGCCGGGCGCGCGAAGACTTCGGAGACCGACATGGACCTGCCCGCCACCCTCCCCGAGAAGCTGTACCTGCTGGCCTACGACCCCGAGCGCGAGCGGCTCACCGGCACCCTCCACCTCGACCTGGCCGTACGGGCGGCGGCGCTCACCGAACTCCTCCGCCGCGGGCTGATCCGCGACGACGGCCGGCACCCGGTCGGCGTGGCCGGCCCGGCCGACGGCCTCGACCCGCTCTCCGCCGCGCTGCTGGAGGCGATCCACCAGGGGCGTCGGCGCACGTGGAAGGGCTGGATCGGCCGCGAGGCGTGGTCGGCGCGGGTGGTCCGCGACGGGCTCGCGGCCGCCGGCCGGATCCGGGTCGAGCGGCGCCGGGTGCTCGGGCTCTTCCCGGTCGCACGGGTCACCCTGCCGGAACCCCGGGTGCGCAAGGCGCTGGCGGCGAGTGTCACGTCGGCGCTGAGCGGCCCGTTCAGCCGGGTCGACCCGGCCGACGCCGCCCTGGTCGCGCTGGTCGACGCCGCCCGGCTGGGCTCGGCCCTGACGTGGCGCCGGCGCCGCGAGTTCCGGGCCCGGATCGACAAGCTGGCCCCCGCCGCCGGCCCCGTCCCGCGCGCGCTGCGCCGGGCCATCAACGCGAAGAGCGCGGACGGCGGGGCGGGCTGACCCGGCGGCCCGGGCCTGGGCCCGGGCCCAGGCCCGGGCCCGGACCCGGACCGGTCCCGGCCGCCGCTGACGGTGGCCGGGCTCCCGCCGTCCGGGCTCGCGCCGTCCGGGGCCCGCGTAGGCTGGCCGGATGCTCGAACCCGCCCTGCTGCCGACCCCGCTGGTGGACTGCACCGACGAGGTGTTCGCCCGGGCCGGGGTGGAGCTGCGGCTGAAGCGGGACGACCTGCTGCACCCGACCGTCCCCGGCAACAAGTGGCGCAAGCTCGCGCCGAACCTGGCCGACGCCGTCGAGCGCGGCCACACCCGGCTGCTGACCTTCGGCGGGGCGTACTCGACCCACCTGCGGGCGGTCGCGGCCGCCGCCGGGGCGCTCGGGCTGGAGAGCGTCGGGCTGGTCCGCGGCGAGGAACTGGCCGACCGGCCGCGCAACTGGTCGCTGCGGGCGGCCGAGGCGGCCGGGATGCGGCTGGAGTTCCTGACCCGGGCCGCCTACCGGGAGGCCACCGGCCGGGCCGCCGCGGACCACGGCGCCTCGGCCGAGGAGCTGCGGCGCCGCTGGGGCTCCTGCCTGGTGCTCCCGGAGGGCGGCTCCAACGCCCTGGCCGCCGTCGGCGCGGCGGCGGTCCCGGCCGAACTGCCCGACCTGGGCGCCCGTGACGTGGTCTGCTGCCCGGTCGGCACCGGCGGCACCCTGGCCGGCATCGCGGCGGGCCTGCCGCCGGGCGCGCGGGCGCTCGGCGTGGCCGTGCTGCGCGGCGGCGAGGGCTACCTGGAAGCGGAGGTCGCCAGGCTCCACCGGGCCGCGTACGGGCGCGAGTTCGACAACTGGCGGATCGACCACGCGCACCACGGCGGCGGCTACGGCAGGGTCCCGGCGGACCTGGCGGCCTTCGCCGAGGGGTTCGAGCGCCGGCACGGCGTCCCGCTGGAACGCCGCTACGTCGCCAAGCTGCTGGCCGCGCTGGCCGGCCTGGCCGAGGCGGGCGCCTTCCCGCGGGGCACCCGCCTCACCGCCGTGGTCACCGGGGTGCCCGATCCCGAGCAGCCCGAGCAGCCCGAGCAGCCCGAGTAACCGGCCGCCCGGCGGCCGGGCGCGGTCAGCCGAAGGTCAGGTTGGCGCACGGGTCGGTGTCGGCGTTGCGGGTGTTCTCCGCTATGCCGGTGGGGATGCCACCGCCCGGCGTGACGGGCGCGGCACCGGGCGTGGCACCGGCGGTGGCGCCGGGTGCCGGGCTCGGGGAGGAGACCGCGTCGATCCGGGTGCCGGCCGCCCGGTAGTCGGCGCCGAGCGTGACGGTGACCGCCTCCGAGCCGGGCTCCTCGACCGCCTTGGCGCCGGGGAAGAGCGCCACCACCTGGTCGGCGGTGGCCTTCAGCGCGGGGTCGTACCCGATCCGGGTGACCTGGTGCCCGGGGTCGTTGGTGCCGAGCGTGACGTTCCGGAAGCCCCGCGCCTTGAGCGTCTCCGCGCCGGAGCCGGCCAGCCCGGCGCTGCCGACCCCGTTGACCACGGTGATCGGGGCCGCCGCCTGCTCGGGGGTGAGCGGGGTGCCGGCGCCGGCGGTCGCGGTGGGCGAGGCGGTCACCTGGCCGGTCCCGGCGGTGCTCTGCCCGTCCAGGGTGCGGTCCTCGCGCAGCAGAGTCCAGAGGGTGTCGGCGTCCGGCTGGACCAGCCGGATCCGCTCGCCCGCGAAGCGCCAGGGCGCGGTGACGAAGGTGACGTCGGAGAGCTTGATGTCCTGCACCGAGCGGGCGAAGTCCACCAGCTTCATCGCGGTGCCCAGCCCCTCGTCCACGGTGAGCGACTTGGTGGCGGCGTCCGCCAGCGGCAGCAGGGTCGGCAGCGAGAAGCCCTGGCCCTGGACCTTCTTGATCATCGAGGAGAGGAAGGCCTGCTGGCGCTTCATCCGGCCCACGTCGGAGTTGTCGCCGATGCCGTGGCGCGCCCGGAGGTAGTCGACGGCGGACTGTCCGGAGAGCTTCTGCAGGCCCTTCTTCAGGTGGATGCCGTACTCGTTGACGTCGTTGGGGACGCAGGCGTCGACGCCGCCCACGGCGTCGGCCATCGCGGCCGCGCCCTTGAAGTCGACCACCACGGTGTGGTCGATCCGCAGCCCGGTGAGCTTCTCCACGGTGTTCTGGGTGCAGGCCGGGTTGCCCTTGGGGTCGTCGCCCACGGAGAAGGCGGCGTTGAACATCTGGTCGTTCCTGGCGGTCGTCCAGGCGCCGCTGGGCAGCCGGCAGGACGGGATGGTGACCAGGGTGTCGCGGGGTATGGAGACGCCGACGGCGTGCTTGTGGTCGGCGTAGATGTGCAGCACGATCGCGGTGTCCGAGTGGCCGACGCCCTCGTCGCCGCCGCCGAGCGACTTGTTGCCGTCGTCGCGGGTGTCCGAGCCGAGCAGCAGCACGTTGACCGGCACCGAGGCGCCCGGGGTGGCCGGTACGGGGGCGGGCGGGCGCTCGGTGGCGACGCCGCCCGCGTCGAAGGTGGTGATGTTGCTGTCCAGCCGGTGGTAGAACCAGGCTCCGGCACCCACGACCGACAGCACCAGAACGGCGGCCAGGCCGATGGCGGTCCGCAGGTAGCGGCGCCGGCGCGTGCTGCTGCTCATCCTCCGTGCCCCCCGTCTTCAGGTATCTCGCGTTCGATGATTCGAACGTTAGACGTTCCGGAAGGCGGTTCGGTTACCCCCGATGGGCGAACGGATCTCCCGTCGAGCCTGTGATGCTGGTCACGCGCCGGGGCCGGCGGCGCCCGTGAGCATCCGCCGGAGCAGGTCGCGCAGGACCGTCCGCTCGTCCGGGCCGAGGGCGGCCAGCGGCTCGCGGGCGAAGTTCAGCGATTCGCGCAGCTCGGCGGAGGCGGCCGAGCCGGTGTCGGTGGCGGCGACCAGCTTGACCCGGCGGTCCTGCCGGTCGGCCTCGCGGGTCACGAAGCCGCGGGACTCCAGCCGGTCGACGATGCCGGTGATGTTGGACGGCTCGCAGCTGAGCGTCTGGGCGATCTGGCGCATCGGCATCGGCCCGCGCCGCAGCAGCGCGAGGACCTTGGCCTGGGCTCCGGTGAGCGAGCGGGCGGCGGCGGCCTCTTCGTACTCGCGGTGGAAGAGCGCGACCAGGTTGGCCATCAGGTCGACGACCTCGCGGGTGATCTCGTCGGGCTGCGGCGTGGCGTCCTGGGCCGGCTGAGTGTCCATGGCCCATAGTCTACCTGAAAAGTTGACAACATGAACCTTTTATGTCCATCGTTACTTCAGTTTCTCAACCTTTCATGCAGTTGAAGCGCAAGGAGAACCATCCATGGCAGAGCAGGCCGCCCCCGCCACCGCCCGTGAATGGCACCTCGCCGCCCGCCCGCAGGGCTGGCCGGTGCCGACCGACTTCGCCCTGGTCGAGGCCCCGGTCCGGACCCCCGGTCCGGGCGAGATCCTGGTCCGCAACGCCTACCTCTCGGTGGACCCGTACATGCGCGGCCGGATGAACGACGTGAAGTCCTACGTCCCGCCGTTCCAGCTCGGCGAGGCCATGGACGGCGGCGCGGTCGGCTACGTGGTGGCCTCCGAGGCCGAGGGCTTCGCCCCGGGCGACGCGGTGCTGCACGGCCTCGGCTGGCGCGAGTACGCCACCGTGGACGCCAAGCGCGCCGTCAAGGTCGACCCGGCCGCCGCCCCGCTCTCCGCCTACCTCGGCGTGCTCGGCATGACCGGCCTGACCGCCTACGCCGGCCTGCTCGCCGTCGGCGGCCTCAAGGAGGGCGACAAGGTCTTCGTCTCCGGCGCGGCCGGCGCGGTCGGCTCCATGGTCGGCCAGATCGCCAAGCTCAAGGGCGCCGCCCTGGTCGT
Organism: Kitasatospora xanthocidica; assembly: GCF_014656195.1. Taxonomy (GTDB): domain Bacteria; phylum Actinomycetota; class Actinomycetes; order Streptomycetales; family Streptomycetaceae; genus Kitasatospora; species Kitasatospora xanthocidica. Next base: position 97,544 of record NZ_BNBY01000010.1, read on the forward strand.
CGGCTCGGCCGGCTCGGCCGAGAAGGTCACCAGGCTGGTGGAGGACTTCGGCTACGACGCCGCCTTCGACTACAAGGAGGCCCCGGTCCGCGAGCAGCTCGCCGCGGCCGCCCCGGACGGCATCGACCTGTACTTCGACAACGTCGGCGGCGACCACCTGGAGGCCGCGATCGGCGCGCTGAACGTGCACGGCCGCGCCGTGCTCTGCGGCGCGATCGCCCAGTACAACGAGACCACCGCGCCCGCCGCCCCGCGCAACCTCGCGCTCGCCATCGGCAAGCGGCTGCGCCTGGAGGGCATGCTGGTCGGCGACCACGCCGCGCTGCAGCCGCAGTTCGTCGCCGAGGTGGCCGGCTGGCTGGCCTCCGGCGAGCTGCGCAACGAGGAGACCGTGGTGGACGGTTTCGAGCACGCCGCCGAGGCCTTCCTCGACCTGCTGCGCGGTGCCAACACCGGCAAGATGGTCGTCCGCCTGGACGGCTGACGCCACGTCAGGACGCCCGACCGCCCCGCCGCCCCGACCCGGGCGCGCGGGGCGGTCCCGTACCCGGGGTCGCGCGGGGCCGCGCGGAAAGGTTCGCGGTCGGGCGCAGGGGATCCGCCCGCACTACCGCATTCCGGCCGGATCCGAAAGTGCGTCAGCCATCGTGCGGGGCGGCGCGGTACGGTGGTCCCGCCCGGCGATGGGGCCGTTCGGGGGAGAGATCCGGCCGAGGGGTAGACCTCGTTGAGGATTCGACTAGCATTGAGCGAAAGCCTGTCCGTTTTGCTCAATTTAGTGGCTTAATGTCGGCTAACGTGGGTAACTGTGGATCAACTGCAGGCACGAGGCAGCTGGGGAAGGCGACCCTCGTCCACAGCCTGGAGGTCCCGGTGACGACACGTGGAGTTCTGTACATCCACTCCGCGCCCCGCGCGCTGTGCCCGCACGTCGAGTGGGCCGTCGCGGGGGTGCTCGGTGTGCGGGTGAGCCTGGACTGGATCCGCCAGCCGGCCGCACCCGGGCATTGGCGTGCCGAGCTCTCCTGGCAGGGGGAGCCCGGCACGGCTTCGAAGATCGCCTCCGCGCTGCGCGGCTGGCAGTTGATGCGGTACGAGGTGACCAGCGAGCCCTGCGCCACGGCGGAGGGCGAGCGCTACAGCAGCACGCCCTCGCTCGGCATCTTCCACGCCGTCACCGGCATCCACGGCGACATCCTGATCCCCGAGGACCGGCTGCGCGCCGTCCTGCTGCGCGCCCGCAGCGAGGGGGCCGACCTGGAGGCCGAGATCGCCCGGCTGCTCGGCAAGCCCTGGGACGACGAGCTGGAGCCGTTCCGGTACGCGGGCGAGGGCGCTCCGGTGCGCTGGCTGCACCAGGTGGTCTGAGACCGACGGGTACGACGGAGGGGCCGGCGCTCGCGACGAGCGCCGGCCCCTCCGTCGTGGGCGTCAGCGGGTGCGGAAGGCCAGCACCACGTTGTGGCCGCCGAAGCCGAACGAGTTGTTCAGCGCCGCGATCCGGCCCTCGGGCAGCTTGCGGGCCTCGCCGCGCACGATGTCCGCGTCCACGTCGTCGTCCAGGTCGTCGACGTTGATGGTCGGCGGGGCGAGACGGTTGTGCAGGGCCAGCACGGTGGCGACGGTCTCGACGCCGCCGGCGCCGCCCAGCAGGTGGCCGGTCATCGACTTGGTGGCCGAGATGGCGATGTGGTCCAGGTCGTCGCCGAGCTCCTTGCGGAGCGCCTTCAGCTCGGCGGTGTCGCCCTGCGGGGTCGAGGTGGCGTGCGCGTTGACGTGCACGATCTCGGCCTTGTCCAGCTCGTTGCGCTCGAACAGGTCGGCCAGCGCGCGGGCCACACCGGCACCGGTCGGCTCGGGCTGGGCGATGTGGTGGGCGTCCGAGGACAGGCCCTGGCCCACGGCCTCGCAGTAGATCCGGGCGCCCCGGGCCTCGGCGTGCTCGACCGACTCCAGGACCACCACGCCGGCGCCCTCGCCCAGCACGAAGCCGTCACGGGCCTTGTCGTACGGGCGGGAGGCGTGCTGGGGGTCGTCGTTGTTCTTGGACATCGCCATCATGCTGGCGAACGCGGCGATCGGCAGCGGGTGGATCGCCGCCTCGGTGCCGCCGGCCACCACGACGTCGGCGCGACCGGTGCGGATCATCTCGATCGCGTAGCCGATCGCCTCGGCGCCGGAGGCACAGGCGGAGACGGGGGTGTGCACACCCGCGCGGGCGCCGACCTCCAGACCGACGTTGGCCGCCGGGGAGTTGGGCATCAGCATCGGGACGGTGTGCGGGGAGACCTTGCGGGCGCCCTTCTCGCGCAGCACGTCGTACTGGTCGAGCAGGGTGGTCACGCCGCCGATGCCGGAGGCGATGACGGTGCCGAGGCGCTCGGGGGCGAGCTTGGAGGACTCGTCGGTGGCGGGGGTCTCGTAGCCCGCGTCGGCCCAGGCCTCGCGGGCCGCGATCAGGGCGAACTGGGCCGAGCGGTCCAGCTTGCGGGCCAGCGGGCGGGGCAGGATCTCGCCGGGCTCGACGGCGGTGCGCGCACCGATCCGAACCGGCAGCTCCTCGGCCCACTCCTCGGTCAGGGCCGCCACACCGGACCTGCCGGCGACCAGGTTCTCCCAGGTGCTGGCGGCGTCGGCGCCCAGCGGCGTGAAGGCGCCGATACCCGTGACGACCACGGTGCGATTTTCAGCGGTCACTGGTTTCTTCTTCTCTCACGTGTGCGGGGGGTCGGCGGGAGCCGAGGACGGGCCCGGCCGGGCGCCCCGGTTGGGGCGTCCCGGCCGGCGGTCGGCCTGGCTCGGTGAGCCGGGCCGACAGGTCAGCCGTCGGAGGCGTGCGGGACGCCGGACGAGCTGGCCGAGTCGAACGAATCGATCGCTCAGGCGTTGGTGAGGATGTAGTCCACCGCGTCGCCCACGGTCTTCAGGTTCTTCACCTCGTCGTCCGGGATCTTGACGTCGAAGCGCTCCTCGGCGGCCACGACGACCTCGACCATGGACAGCGAGTCGACGTCCAGGTCATCGGTGAAGGACTTGTCGAGCGCGACATCCTCGGTCGGGATACCGGCGATCTCGTTGACGATCTCGGCGAGACCTTCCAGGACCTCGTCCTTGGTAGCCATACTGGCTGCTCCTCTTCAGTGTTGAACGTGTCCGGCCGGCGGCCGGGCACAGGCTTGTGGGGCAATGGGCGAAACGCGCCTAGGGGAGCGTAACGACTGCTGCGGCGTACACGAGACCGGCCCCGAACCCGATGATCAGCGCCAGGTCGCCGCTGTGGGCCTCGCCGGTCTCCAGCATGCGCTCCATCGCGAGCGGAATGGAGGCCGCGGAGGTGTTGCCGGTCTCCGCGATGTCACGGGCAACCGGCACCGACTCCGGCAGCTTGAGGGCCTTGATCATGGCGTCGGTGATCCGCATGTTGGCCTGGTGCGGGATGAACGCGCCGAGCTGGTCGGCGGTCACCCCGGCGGCGTCCAGCGCCTGCTGGGCGACCTTGGCCATCTCCCAGACCGCCCAGCGGAAGACCGGCTGGCCGTCCATCCGCAGGTACGGCCACTTGGTCTCGCCGCCCGGGCCGTTGACGGCGTCGGGCTTGGCGAAGGCGGTGTCCCAGGCCTCGGTCTGGGTGATCACGTCGGCCTGCGAGCCGTCGGACCCCCAGATCAGCTTGCCGATGCCGGGGACGTCGGACGGGCCGACGATCGCGGCGCCCGCGCCGTCGCCGAAGATGAAGGCGGTCGAGCGGTCCGACTGGTCGGTCAGGTCGCTGAGCCGCTCGACACCGATCACCAGCACGTACTCGGCGTTGCCGCCGCGGATCATGCCGTCGGCCAGGCCGAGGCCGTAGCCGAAGCCCGCGCAGGCGGCCGAGATGTCGAAGGCCGGGGCGGTGCCGCAGCCGAGCCGCTCGGCGATCTCGGTGGCGATCGCCGGGGTCTGCTTGAGGTGCGAGACCGTCGCGACGATCACGCCGCCGATCCGGTCCGCGGAGATCCCGGCCTGGGCGATGGCCTTGCCGGCGGCCTGCACCGACATCTCGGCGACGGACTCGTCCGGGCCGGCCCAGCGGCGCTCGGTGATGCCGCTGCGGGTGCGGATCCACTCGTCCGAGGAGTCGATCCACTCCAGCACCTCGGCGTTGGGAATCACCCGGACCGGGCGGTAGCCGCCGACGCCGTGGATGCGCGAGTACCGCGCACCCGTGGCGGGACGGATCTGGGGCTTGGTCATGCGTGGAACTCCTGGTCCTGACCGCCGTGCTCCGCGACGAGCGCGCGGGCCTTGTCCAGATCGGCGGGGGTCTTGAGGGCGAGCGTGGCCACACCCTTGAGGTTGCGCTTGAGCAGCCCGGTCAGGGTGCCCGCGGGGGACAGCTCGATCACGGCCGTCGCGCCCAGCTGCCCGAGGGTCTCCATGCAGAGGTCCCAGCGGACCGGGTTGGACACCTGCGACACCAGGCGCGCGAGCACCTCGGCACCGGAGTCCACGACCGCGCCGTCCTTGTTGGAGACGTAACGGACCTGCGGGTCGGCCGCGGTCAGGGTCGGGGCCAGCTCCGCCAGCCGCTCGACGCCGGGGGCCATGTGCTCGGTGTGGAACGCGCCGGCCACCTTCAGGGCGATCAGCTTGGCGCCGGCCGGCGGGTCCGCCTTCAGCGCCTCCAGCTGGGCCAGCGTGCCGGCGGCGACGATCTGGCCGCCGCCGTTGTTGTTGGCCGCGGTCAGGCCGTGCTCGGCCAGCTTCGCCGCGACGACCTCCGAGTCGCCGCCGAGCACGGCGATCATGCCGGTCTCGGTGACGGCGGCGGCCGCGGCCATGGCCCGGCCGCGCTCACGTACGAAGGCCAGCGCGTCGTGGGCGCTGAGCACTCCGGCACCGGCGGCGGCGGTGATCTCACCGACGCTGTGGCCGGCGACGGCGCCGACCAGCTTGCGGGCGGCGTCCTCGTCCGGGAACAGCTCCCGGGCGGTCACCAGACCGGCCGCGACCAGCAGCGGCTGGGCGACGGCGGTGTCCTTGATCTCCTCGGCGGACGCCTCGGTGCCGGCGTGCACCAGGTCGAGCCCGGCCACCTCCGACCAGCCGCGAAGGCGGTCGGCGACACCGTCCAGCTCCAGCCAGGGGCTGAGGAAACCGGGGGACTGGGCACCCTGTCCAGGGGCGACGATTACGAGCACGGTTCAACCCTCTCTCGCCAGGCGCCCAGGGGCGGGTAGGCGACGGTAACGAAGAAAACCATCCGGGATTGTATGGTCCCTACATCCCGGCTCAGCTGGGCTCCCCGGCCGCGGTCAGTCGGCCGAGGGCCAGTGCGATCCGCAGGGTGAACGCCGAACGTACGTCGGACGGGGCGTACCCCGTGACGTCGGTCACACGTCGTAGCCGGTAGCGCACCGTGTTGGGGTGGACGAAGAGCATCCGGGCGGCGCCCTCCAGCGAGGAGGCCTGCTCCAGGTAGACGCTCAGCGTCTCCAGCAGGGCCGAACCGGCCTCGTCCAGCGGTGTGTAGATCTCCTCCACCAACTGCTGGCGGGCGGCCTGGTCACCGGCCAGCGCCCGCTCGGGCAGCAGGTCGTCGGCCAGCACCGGGCGCGGGGCGTCCGGCCAGGCCGCGCAGGCGCGCAGGCCGGCCGCGGCGGCGTGCGCCGAGCGGGTCGCGGAGAGCAGGTCGGGCACGGTCGGGCCGACCACCACCGGGCCCGGCGCGAACTGGCCGATCAGCGCCCTGGCCGCCTGCACCGGCTCCTTGTCGCCGCCGACCACGACCACCAGGCGCCTGCCCAGCACCCCGGTCAGCACGTGCAGCTTGGCGTACCGGGCGGCCCGGCGGATCGCCTCCACCACCAGCTCGCTGTCACCGTCCGGGGCGTTGCCCATCACCACCCGGATCTGGCTGGGCTGGCCCCAGCCGAGCGCGGCGGCGCGCGAGAGCACGCCCTCGTCGGCGTCGCCGGACAGCAGGGAGTTGACCACCAGCGCTTCCAGCCGGGCGTCCCAGGCGCCGCGCGCCTCGGCCGCCTGGGCGTACACCTGGGCGGTCGCGAAGGCGATCTCCCGGGCGTAGACCAGCACCGACTCGCGCATGTCCGCCTCGTCGCCGGGGGCGGCCACCTCCTCGATGGCCTCCTCCATCACCTCGATCGTGGTGCGGATCAGCTCCACGGTCTGGCGCAGGGTGATCGCCCTGGTCAGCTCGCGCGGGGCGGTGCCGAAGACGTCGGTGGAGATCGCCTTCGCGGACTCGGGGTGCCGGTACCACTCGGTGAAGGCGGCGATACCGGCCTGGGCGACCAGGCCGATCCAGGACCGGTGCTCCGGCGGCATCCGCCGGTACCAGCCGAGCTGGTCGTCCATCCGCGAGATCGCGGCGGTGGCCAGCTTGCCCGAGGCCTTCTCCAGCCGCTTGAGCGTCGCCGCCCGGCGCTCGGCGCGCTCGGCGGCGTTTCTGCGCTCCTGCGCCGTCAGGCGGGGCGCCGTACGGCCGGGGCGGTCACGGCCCGACCGGGGAGCCGGGCTCTTCCCGGTCGGTTCGGGTGCGGGACTGGGTTCGCTCTTGGCGTTCGCGGAGGCGGCTGGCACAAGGACAAGACTGCCTCACGTGAGTGACTGCTCGTGCACACCCCCCGGCGGAGCGGCACGGTGGCAAGGGTCACACCCTTTAGTGTGGGGCGCGTGACCGACGCCCCAGAACGCCCCCGCGCCGACCTGCGCCGCACCGGCGAGCGCTACCGCTCCACCCCGGCCGAGGGCGTCGAGACCCGCCACGCGTTCTCCTTCTCCGGCCACTACGACCCGAAGAACACCCACTTCGGCGCGCTGCTCGCCTGCAACGAGGAACTCCTCGCCCCCGGCGCGGGGTTCGAGGAGCACAAGCACCGGGACACCGAGATCCTCACCTGGGTGCTGGAGGGCGCGCTCGCCCACCGGGACTCCCACGGCCACGACGGGGTGGTCCGCCCGGGGACGGTCCAGCACCTGAGCGCCGGTTCGGGCGTCACCCACACCGAGCGCAACGCCGACGGCGCCACCGGCCCGGTGCGCTTCGTCCAGATGTGGCTCCAGCCGGACAGGTTCGACGCCGAGCCGGCGTACGGGCTGCGCGAGGTGGAACCGGCCGACGACGGGTTGACACTGCTCGCCTCCGGTCTGGAGCGCGACGCCGGGACGGACGCGCTGCGGCTGCGCCGCGGTGACGCCGCGCTCTGGCTGGCGGCCGCCGGGCCGTGGCAGCCGCTGCCCGAACTGCCCGCGGCCCCCTGGCGGTACGCCCACCTGACGGCCGGCTCGCTGGGCTACCGGACCGTCCCGGGGCCCAAGGGCGGCGGACGCTCGATGGTCCCGGGCGACAGCGTGCGGATCACCGGCGACGCCTTCGCCGACCCGACGGCCGGCGAGACCGGCGCGCAGCTCCTGCTCTGGGAGATGCACTCGCCGGTCTCGTACGGCTGAGGGGGCCCGGCTCTCAGCCCAGCTCGGCGAGGACCGCGTCGGAGAAGGCCGGCCAGGCCTCGACCGCCCACGGGCCGAAGTCCCGGTCGGTGAGCGCGACGCAGGCCGCGCCCGCCCGCGGGTCGACCCACAGGAAGGTGCCGGACTGGCCGAAGTGGCCGAAGGCCGCGGGGGAGTTGGCGGTGCCGGTCCAGTGCGGGCTCTTGCCGTCGCGGATCTCGAAGCCGAGGCCCCAGTCGTTCGGGCGGCGGTGGCCGTAGCCGGGCAGCACGCCGCTGGTGCCGGGGAACGCCACCTCGCGGGTGGCCCGCAGGACGGTGGACGGGTCCAGCAGCTTGGGGGCCTGGAGCTCGGCGGCGAACCGGGCGAGGTCGGCGACGGTGGACAGGCCGCCGGCGCCGGCCGGGGACTTGTGCGCGGTGTTGATCAGGGTGTCGGCCATGCCCAGCGGCTCGAACACCGCCTCGGCGACGTAGCGGGAGAACTCGATCCCGGCGGCCTCGGACAGCGTCCGCGCCAGCGCGTCGAAGCCCGCGTTGGAGTACAGCCGGCGGTTGCCGGGCTCGGCGAACACCCGGTCCTCGTCGAAGCCCAGGCCGGAGGTGTGCGCGAGCAGGTGGCGCACCGTCGAACCGGGCGGCCCGGCCGGGTCGTCCAGCTCGAACACGCCCTCCTCGACCGCGACCAGCGCCGCGTACGAGGTGAGCAGCTTGGTCACCGACGCCAGCGGGAACAGGTGCTGCTGCGGGCCGTGCGCCCCCAGCACCGCGCCGTCCGCCCCCCGGACCACCGCCGCCGCGGCGTGGGGCACCGGCCAGTTGTCGATCATGCGCAAGCTCTCCATGGACCTCGACTGTAGCCGGGGTCGGAGACGGGTGGCGGGGGCACCCGGCTGACGGGTCGGACCGGCTTGCTTGGAGTGCACTCCAACTCGGTAGCGTCGTTCCCGTCGCACAGGACGGGTCGCGTGAGGACCGGTCGTGCGACGACAGGTCGTACAGGACAGGGGGGAAACGTTCGATGGCCACGCCCGCACGAGTCGAGGTCGACCCGCTCAGCTGCGCCGAGGTGTTCAACCGCGCACCCGGCGGCGATCCGGACCGGACCCCGCGGCACACCATCAGCGAGGTCGCCGCCGCGAGCGGCCTGACCGCCCACACCCTGCGCTGGTACGAGCGGATCGGCCTGCTGGACCCGGTCGACCGCGCGGCCGGCGGCCAGCGCCGCTACTGCGACGCCGACCTGCACCGGCTGGCCTTCCTGGGCCGGCTGCGGCTGACCGGCATGTCCGTGGCGGACATGCTCAGGTACGTCGACATGGCCCGTCAGGGCGAGGGGACCTACGAGGACCGCCGGCAGCTGCTGGTCGACCAGCGCGAGGAGGTCCGGCAGCGGATCGTCGACCTCCAGGCCACCCTCGCCGTCCTCGACTACAAGATCGATCTCTACGCCGGGAAGATCGCCGACAGCACCGGCGCCCCGGTCGAATGCCGGTACCACCAAGAGGAAGAGCAGAGCGCTTGACCTCAGCCTCCGGCCGAAGCCAGAGGATTCCGGCCCTCGCGGGTCGGGCTTTCTGCTTCACAGTCGATTGCCGACCTGGGGTTACCAGCGGAGGGACGGTGTGCCGCCCATCGGTCTTACATCAGCTCCACAGACCTGACTTCCCGCCGGCCCGGCGGTAGGCCGGGCCGAAGCTTGGTTATCGCTCCGACCCGGCGTGACCACGCTATCACTGTCCGTGGCAATCGACCTATTCCGCAAAAGATCCGATCCATTCCCCGGCCTCGGTCGGGGGTTTGTGGAGGTATCACATGACTCACCCCGTCCTTCCCACCGCCGAACTCGGCACGGGCGGCCCGCTGGTGGGCGTCCAGGGCCTCGGCTGCATGGGCATGAGCGAGTTCTACGGTCCGACCGACTCAGACGAGGCGCTCGCCACCCTGGGTGCCGCGCTGGAAGCCGGCGTCACCCTGTTCGACACCGCCGACGGTTACGCCTTCGGCCGCAACGAGGAGTTCATCGGCCCCTTCGTCCGGGCCAACCGGGACAAGGTGGTGCTCGCCACCAAGTTCGCGCTCGTCCGCAAGGAGGAGGACCCGGGCTACCGGGGCATCAGCAACGACCCGGCGTACATCCGGGCCGCCGTCGACGCCTCGCTGCGCCGCCTCGGCGTGGACGAGATCGACCTCTACTACATGCACCGCCGCGACCCGGCCGTGCCGCTGGCCGACTCGATCGGCACCATGGCCGAGCTGGTCGAGGCCGGCAAGGTGCGTCACCTCGGGCTGTCCGAGGTGACCGGCGCCGAACTGCGGGAGGCGCACGCCATCCACCCGATCGCCGCGCTGCAGTCCGAGTGGTCGGTGTTCGCCCGCGACGTCGAGCGTACGGCGGTGCCGGCCGCGGCCGAGCTGGGCGTCGCCTTCGTGCCGTACTCGCCGCTCGGGCGCGGCTTCCTCACCGGCGCCTTCCAGGACGCGAACCACCTCGGGGCGGACGACGTGCGGCGCACCCAGCCGCGGTTCACCGGTGACAACGCGGCCGCCAACGCCGGACTGCTCGCCCCGCTGCGGGAGATCGCGGCGGCGCGCGGGGTGACCCTGGCGCAGGTCGCGCTGGCCTGGGTACACCAGCGGGCCGAGGTGCACGGGCTGACCGTGGTGCCGATCCCGGGCACCCGCAAGCGCGGCCGGCTCGCCGAGAACACCGCGGCGGCGGCCCTGCGGCTCACCGCCGAGGAGCTGGCCCTGCTGGAGCCGATCTCGGGCCAGGTGCGGGGCGGCCGCTACGCGGACATGAACTTCACCCAGGTCGGTCGGGAGTAGCGGGAGGGGGCAGGGCCCGGGGAGCCGCCGGCTCCCCGGGCCCTGCCCGTCGCGTCGGTTCAGGCGGCGCGGCCCAGCCAGGCGGCCAGTCGGGTGTGGACGTCGGCGTCCTCGGCGGCCGGCCGGACGGCGCCGAACGGCACGCCCTCGCCCCGGCCCTCGGCAGGCAGGACGGCCTGGGCGATGCCCAGCGCGGTGTGCGCCAGCCCGTCGTCCAGGACGAAGCCGTTGCCGAGGCTGGTGGCGATGTCCCAGGTGTGGGTCACCGCCTCCATCACGTAGCCGCCGACCGCGGCCCCGCCGGGCACCTCGCCCCAGGGGGCGAAGGTCGGGCGGCCGAGCTTGGCGTCGTCCGCCCAGGCGGCGGCGACCCGGGCGCGGGCCCGGCCCAGCGCGGCCGGCCAGCCCTCGTCCGACGGGTCCACGATGCCGGGCAGGATGTCCTCGGCGCGGCCGCCCTCGCCCATGTAGGCGAGGCGGTGGACGCCGCCGACCACGTGGTTGAGCAGCTGACGCAGGGTGAACTCGGGGCAGGGGGTGGGCCGGTCGAGGTCCGCCGGGGTGATCGTGGCGAACAGCTTCTCCAGCTGGTCGAGGGCGAGCAGGTACTGCGGGCGGGCGTCCTGGACGGCGTTCATGTGCGGTCAACTCTCCGTGGTGGGTCGGTCTTTCGGGCTCGGAACGCAATCTCCCAGTAAAACCTGACAAGCGCCGTCAGGATTACTGGGATTCTTGTTCCATGAAGGCCGACCGCCTGCTCTCCGTCCTCCTGCTGCTCCAGACCCGCGGCCGGGTGTCCGCCACCGAACTCGCCGAGCGGCTGGAGGTGTCCGTCCGCACCATCTACCGCGACGTGGAGTCGCTCTCCGCCGCCGGGGTGCCGGTGTTCACCGAGCGCGGGCGGCACGGCGGCATCGGCCTGCTCCCCGGCTACCGCACCGACGTCACCGGCCTGACCGCGGACGAGGCCAGGGCGCTGTTCGTGCTCTCCGCCCAGGGCGCGCACAGCGACCTCGGGCTGGAGGGCGCGCTCGGCTCGGCGCTGCGCAAGGTGATGGCGGCGCTGCCGGCCCCGCACCGCCCGGCCGCCGAGCGGATCAGCGAGCGGATCCTGGTCGACCCGGCCCGCTGGATGCAGGGCGGCCCGCCCGCCGCCGCGGCCGGCCCGGACCTCGGCGAACTGCAGTACGCGGTCTTCGCCGACCGCCGGCTGCGGCTGCGCTACCGGCACAGCGGCACGCCCGCGCCGGCGGAGTACACCGTGGACCCGTACGGGCTGGTGAGCAAGGCGTCGGTCTGGTACCTGGTGGCCGATCTGCACGGCGAGCCGCGGCTGTTCCGGGCCGACCGGGTGCTGGCCGCCGAGACCACCGAGGAGGCGGTGCGCCGCCGGGCCGGGGTGGGGCTCGGCGAGGTGTGGGCGGTGCTGCGCGAGCAGGTGGAGCGGCTGCCGAAGGAACTGCCGGTACGGGTGCGGGTACGGCGCGGCAGGCTGGACCTGTTCCTGCGCATCCACGGCGGCCGGGTCACCGCGCAGCCGCCGGAGACCGGCGTCGGGCCGGCCGAGGACTGGGTGGAGGTGGCGATGGCCTTCCCGTCCCCCGCGGCCGTCCGGTCGTTGCTGGCCTTCGGCGCGGACGCCGAGGTGCTGGCCCCGCCGGCCGCCCGGCGCGAACTGGCCAGGGCGGCGGCGGACGCCCTGCGGCTGTACCAGGACCAGCCGTCGTAGGGCGTGAACGGGCTCTAGGAGTTGGGCTCCGTCCGGACCACGTCCCGGTAGTGGCCGAGGGAGATCGCCGCGAAGTTGTGCAGGCTGTCGGTGCCGTCGGTGAAGTAGCCGTTGTGGCCGACCGCGCGGGCCGAGGAGATCTGCTCGGCGCCGAAGCCGCCGCCGGTCGGGTCGGCGCCGTGGCCGAGCTTGCCGACCTCCAGGAACGGGACGTTGCCGATCCAGTCGCTGGGGTTGCGGGCGGCCCAGACGTGTACGCCGTCGCCCAGTTCGGCGGTGCTCTGCACGCCCATGCCGGGGCTGCCGAACACCATCATGTCGGTGATGCCCGAGGTGTCGGACGGCGAGGCGGCCGCCCGCGGGATCTTCGGGGCGGCGGTGCCGCAGACCACCGAGCCGTACGAGTGGCAGAGCAGCGACGGGGGCACGTCCGGCCGGGTGGTCTCCTTGAGCCCGGCGAGCAGCCGCTCCAGCCGGGGCGCCGCGACGTCGGCGAGCCGGGAGGTGGCCGCGTCCGGGCCGAGGCCGGAGGGGGTGACGTAGCCGGTCCAGGAGATCACGGCGGTACGGGTGCCCGGGGCCTGGCGCTGCTCCTCGGCGTAGAGGGCGCGGGCCATGCCGGCCGGGGAGCGCAGCGGCTCGGCGGTCTGGTCGAAGTGGCCGAGGTCGGCGTCCGAGCCGGGCACCAGGACGGAGATCCGCTCGGCGTCGGCGAGGTCGCCCCACACCTCGGTGACCAGGCCGCGGCCGCGCGGGTCGAAGGCCAGGATCTGCCGGCCGGGGGCGAGCAGGTGATCGACGTCGTTGGCGCGGGAGACGGCAAGCGCGCGGGTGTCGGAGTCGAGCTCGCGGTCCTCGGCGCGGGCCTTGGCCTTGTCGCGCTCGACGGCCAGGGCGATCCGGTTGGCGCGGTAGCGCAGGTCCAGCGGGGCGCCGTCGTAGTTGCCGACGACCAGCGGGTACTCCTGGATCAGCCGGTCCAGCTCGGTGGGCGCCAGCGAGGCGAAGAACTCGGCGGCGGCGGCCGGGCTGGTGGTGGCCGGATCGGGCAGCACGCGGCCGTAGGAGTGGTCCTGGACCCAGGCGGCGCTGCCGGCCGGGGGCGTGGAGATCGCGAGCTGCTCGGAGGAGACGGCCGCCGCGGCGGCCGAGGCGCCGGCATCGGCGAGCACGGCACAACCCGCGAACGCTCCGACCAGTACCCGCTTCCAGCGTCGACGGTTGCGCACCGCACCAACTCCCTTGGGGCCCGTCACCGTTTCTCGGGCGGTGCCCGGAGGGTGCGATAAGACTGCTGACTTCCCTGCGCAAGCCTAGGGGGCCCGACGGGGTGGCGGGCACGGCCAAACTGTGGGATGGGTCACATGAACCGAGGGTGTCCTGACGGCGTCTCCCAGTGGTGCGCCGGAGACCCGTACGGCCGTCCGCTCAGGCGTCGAACTCCCGTACCAGCCGCTTCGGTGCCGTCCGCCGCCAGGCCTCGGTGACCAGGTCGCGCAGCTCGTCCCGGTCCACCAGGGCGAGCCGGACGCTCACCCAGCCGTGCCGGCCGACGTAGGGGGCGGAGGAGAACACCTCGGGTTCGGCGGCGAGGAGTTCGGCCTGGTCCTCGGGGGAGGCCTTGACGGTGACCCGGTCGCCGTCGGGCGCGCCCATCGCGAAGATCCGGCCGCGCACCCGCAGCGTCTCGATGTCCCAGGTCGGCTCCTGGGCGGCCTCCGGCAGGGCCATGGCCATCGTGCGGAACTCGTCGAACGTCACCATGGCGGCAGGTTAGAGCAGGGCACCGACAACGCGCCCCCGGCGCGCGTGACAGCGCACCGGGGGCGCGGGTGGGGCCGGGGCCGGGCGGCCGGGCCGGGGCCGGTCGGGCCCCGCACCGGTCAGGACAGCGAGGCCCAGGCGTCGCAGGAGCGGTCGGCGGCGACCAGCCGGTCCGGGTGGCCGCTGCCGTCGGCGATCGAGATCCGGCGGTAGTTCTGGCCGCTGAACACCCAGAACTCGCTGTTCCCGCCGACCCGCTGGCAGTCCGGGACGGGCAGGAAGCAGTCCACCCGGTTGAGCCCGTTCAGCGAGCTCCACTGGGAGAGTTCACGGTCGGTGCGCTCGCGCACGTCGGTGTGCGAGGTGCCGTCGGCGATCGAGATCAGCCGGTACTGCTGGCGGCCGGCCGTGGTGTGGAAGCACCAGTACCAGCTCTTGCCGCCGACCCGCTGCTGGTCCGGGACGGGCAGCCAGCAGTCCACCTGGCCGACGCCGCTGAGCGAGCCCCAGTGGGTGAGGTCGCGGTCGGAGCGTTCGAGCGTGGTGGTGTACCGGCCGCCGGCGCAGGTGACCGAGACCATCCGGTACAGCTGGCGGCCGCCGGTGCTGTGGAAGACCCAGTACCAGCTCTTGCCGGCCGGGTCCTGCTGGTCCGGCACGGGCAGGAAGCAGTCGACCCGGCCGACGCCCTGGAGACAGGTCCAGCTGGTGAGCCAGGTGTCGTCCTCGACCTTCCGGTCGGTGTGGGCCGAGCCGTCGGCCACCGAGATCAGCCGGCAGCGGTCGCCGTGGAACGCCCAGTACTGGCTCTGGCCGCCCTTGCGGTACTGGTCCGGGACGCCGACGAACTCGTCGCACGGGTACGCCTTCACCGGCTGCGGCTTGGGCTGCGTCTGCCCGCCGGTCTGGCTGCCGGTCTGCCCGCCGCTCTGTCCGTTGGTGCCTTGCCCGCCGACCGGGGAGAGCCGCCCCTCGCAGAGCCCGCGCAGGATGCTCAGGGAGGGCATGAAGGCGTACACCGAGCCGGTGGTCTGGACGAACTGCTGGAAGCTCAGCGGGGTGTGGTTGATCAGCCCGTCCGGCCCCCGGTGCTCCCAGTCGACGTCCGGGGCCTCCTGGGTGACCGGGTCCTTTCCGGGCAGCGGCCTGGGGCCGGCGTGCCCGGGCGGGGTGGCCCCCTGCGAGTCGCGGTTGGGCGGGAAGTTCGGCTGGTCCATCCAGTCGGCCTGGATGAACTCGAACTGCCGCTGGATGTCGGCCTGGTAGCAGATGAACAGCAGACCGCGCGGGTCGTCGGGGCCGCCCGGGCCCTCGGAGGCGGGGTCGAAGGGGGCGCCGTACGGGGTGCCGCGGCGGATGATCCGCCGGCCGTCCAGGACGCCCGCGTCCAGCGCGGGCTTGTCCGGGGCCTCCTGCAGGCCGGCCCGCGGGCTGGTCTTGCGCAGGTGCGACCAGAGCGGGGTGACCAGGCCCTCCAGGTCGTCCCGGAAGTCGAAGTCGTTGTCCGAGGCGGCGCCCGGGGTGTTCGGGACGTCGTTGTTCTGGTGCTTGCAGACCGGGGCGCCGGAGCGCCAGCGGCCGACCATCCGGGCGGCCAGCCACTCGGTGGTGGCGGTGTCCGGGACGGCCTTGGCCTGCTTGAGCTCCTTCAGCTTGACCGCGACCTGCGACCACCAGCCGGGGACGTCCTGGGCGAGCCGGCGGATCACCTGGAAGGAGCCGTTGCGGGCCCACTCCGGGTACTGGCTCACCGGGCCGCTGAACGGGTCGTTCTCCAGGCCGCAGACGAACTCGCCGGCCGGGATGAGCCGGGTGCCCGGGTGGCCCTCCTCCTGGTCCGGCCTGGCCGGGTCGGCCCGGTCGAAGCCCTTGACGCCGGGCTCGCTGACGCCGTCCTTGAAGCCGAAGTGCTCCTTGCCGCGCCGACTGCCCAGCAGGGTCTGGGCGTTCTGCTGGTAGGCGATCAGGACCCGGCACTCGGCGGCGGCGATCCGCTGCGCCTCGACGGCCGCCTGGAGGTCCCGCTCGGTGTCCGCGGAGATCTTCAGCACGGCGTGGACCGGCTGGGTCCGGCCGTTGCCGAAGAGCCAGTTCTCCGGGGAGTTGTCGCCGGTGTCGCCGAGCGCCCCGGCCCGTCTGGCCGAACCCTCCTTGAAGGCCTCCAGGCCGCCGCCGACCGGCGGCGCGGTCGGGAACGGGTCGGTCGCGGAGAGCATCCGCAGGCCCTCGTAGGTGAAGCTGACGCCGAGCCAGGTGGCGTTGAGCGACCGCGGGTCGTCGCCGCCGGAGGCGCGCCTGGCCTCGCTGAACGCCTCGTTGAACGCGGCGACCTGCCGGGTGGTGGCGATCTGCGGGGTCAGTCTGCGCAGCCAGTCGCGGGCCCGGGCGGCGTCCTCGAACTTGAGGAACAGGATGCTGACGTTGTCCTTCTTGAAGCCGGCGAGGATGTCGCCCTGGATCTCCTCGCTCTCGCGCAGGCTCAGATCCGTCGTCATGGGTGGGGTGTCCTTTCGGGGGTGGGGATCAGGCCGAGGAGCCGAGTTGGACCCACTGCGCGACGCTGGGCACGCCCTGGTCGCTGAGCAGGAAGAGCATGTACCAGCCGGGCGGGGCGGCCTTGGCGTCCGGCGGGGCCTGGAGCTGCAGCCGGTTGCCGGCCCGGCTGGTGAGCCGCAGCTCGATGTGGCGCTGGCTGGTGTTGACCGAGTGGGTGGAGGTGGTCGGGGCCAGCAGGACGGCCTTGGCGGCCAGGCCCGGGGTGGTGCTGGTGACGGTGAAGGTCTTGTCGTAGCCGACCGGGGTGGTGGGCGCGTTGGCCAGCGCCGGCCGGTCGCCCTGGCTCAGGTACGGCGGCTCGTAGATCTCGATGGTGCCGTTCATGGTGGTCGGGCCGGTGGTGCCGGGGATGCCGCTCACCGTGCCGTTGACGTCCGTGTTGTTGGCCAGCTGCTGGAGCTCGTCGCCGGTCACCATGACGCGCCCGTCCGGCAGCACCACCGCGTTGGAGTGGTAGCCGCGCGGCAGCCGCTGGACCGGGCCGAGCTTCCAGTTGCCCTGGTCGTCGCGCAGCTCGATCTGGCGGTACTTGAGGTCCGCGTTGGGGTTGTACGGACCGTTGCCGTAGTCGCGGATGTCGTAGGCGCCGTTGACGGTCAGCAGCCTGCCGTTGGGCAGCAGGACGGTGTCGTCCTGGGTGCGGCCGAAGGCGCGGGACTTGTCGGCGGTCCAACTGCCGTTGGAGAAGCGCAGGGTGCTCGGGTTGTCCCGGTCGCCGCCGAGGATCAGCGCGGAGTCCGGGCCGTTGACGCCGCTCGGCAGCATCACGGCGGAGCCGTAGTTGCGCCTGCGGCCGTCGGGGCGGGCGGTGAGGTCGCCGCGGGACTCGGCGACCGGGTCGAACTTCCACTGCTCGTTGGGCGTGCGGCCGAAGCCGTAGACGTTGCCGTCGTTGAGCGAGAACAGGTGCGGGTAGTCGGTGCTGAACGGGGCGTCGGCCCTGAACCGCTCCACCGGGGTGTTGGCGGGGAGGTCGGTCTTCTTCACCGGCACCGCGAAGTTCTTGGCGGGGAACCGCTCGACCACCGGGGTCGGGGTGCCGTAACCGAGCTCGGACTGCCCGGACATGATCAGCTGCCGGCCGTCGGCGCCGGTCACCACCGAGGGGTACCAGCGGCCGACCGACATGTCGGGGTTGCGGGTCCAGGTCTCGGTCCAGGGGTCGAAGATCAGCGAGAGCTTGGCACCCGTACCGCCGTTGCCGCCCAGGTTGCCGCCGAAGACGCCGAGCATCCCGTTGGGCAGGAAGGAGTGGCCGGAGCAGAAGAACGGCACCGGGCGCTGCTCGCCCAGGCCGTCCGGCATGTCGGCGACCGGCGGGGTGACCTGCTTGAAGGCGTCCTTGCCGGTGCCCTTGGCCGGGTCCCAGAGGAAGGCCCGGCCCGCGTTCTCCTTGCCGATGGTCTGGGTCGGGGCGGGCTCCTTCTCCGGGTTGGTCTCGATCCGTTCGAAGGAGAACAGCAGCACCTTGCCGGTCGGCAGCAGCGCGACGTGGTCGCCGAAGTCGGGGGACGGGAAGTACTCCTTGAACGCGCCGAAGGTCGCCGGGTCGAAGGCCCTGTTGTGATCGGCCTGGGAGGCCGTCAGCGCGTTGTAGCGGTTGGTGCGGGTGGTCTGCGGGTAGTCGCCGACGCCCCGGACGGCGGCGCGCATCCGGGCGTGCTCCTCGGCGTGCTCCTGGCCGAGCGCCGCGACCTCGTCCTGCCGCAGCTCGGCCATCACCCGGGGGGAGTCGACGTGCGGGGTCAGGTCGTCCGAGCCGGGCCCGTGGGCGAGGGCCGGGGCGGCGGTGCCCAGCAGGCTGCCGGCGGTCACCGCGAGGACGACGGCGGTGCCCGACAGCCGTCGGCGGGCCCGGCGCCGTGGCTGGGGGCGTGGTGGGGACAGGGACATGGGTCTCCTAAGGAGGGGGTGCGCGGAGGGAGGGAGGCGGCGAATGCGGGCGGACGGGCCGTGGGCGGGCGCGGTCCTGCGATGGTCGCCAACGGTGACAGGAGATCACAGCGTGTGGTGGTTCGCATGCCGATGCATTCCCTCGACGGAACGGTCGCACCGAGCCCGGCGGAACGTCACACCACGCCCAGCGCGTACGCCGCGAACAGCGCTGCCCCGGCGCCGGCCGCCGCCTTCCCGGCCCGGGAGAAGGCCGTCCACGGCCCGTCGAACCGCCGGGTGAACCACCCGATCGCCACCAGCACCGCTCCGAACAGCGGCAGCAGGGCCAGCCGCGTGGCCACCCAGCCGAGCGAGTCCGGCGCGGTGGTCAGCCCCGGGACGGCGCCCAGGCCGGCCGCGCCGGGCACCGCCACCGCGAGCATCGCGCTCTGGTGCCAGCAGAAGATCGTCATCGCCGACAGGTTGACCACCACCACCGGCAGCCAGAGCAGCGGACGGCGGGTCAGCAGCCGGCCCAGCCGCTCCCGCAGCAGCACCGCGGCGCCGCACTGGAACGCCGCCAGCGCGAGCACCAGCAGGGACGGCGGGTGCGAGTTGGTGCGCTCCGCCCCCGGCACGCCGACCATGCTGGCCGGGTAGTGGAACACCAGCAGCAGCGCGGCGAACAGCGCGCCGCCGCCGAGCAGCAGCACCCGGGCGGCCGGCCGGCCGAGCCGGCCCTGCGCCCAGAGCACGCCGAGCTGGTAGCCGAACAGCCAGCCCGGCAGGATGTTCAGCAGCGCGACCCAGGACGGCACCGCCTGCGCCCACGGCCCGTACCGGAGCAGGTCGACGACGGCGACCGAGGCCGCCAGCAGGCCCGCCGACCAGCCGCCCAGCCGGCGCCCGGCGGCCATGCAGAGCGGGGTGAGCGCGGTCAGCCCCAGGTAGACCCCGATGTACCAGAGCGGCTGCACCACCAGCGTCGCGCCGGTGCGCAGGGTGTCGGCGGGCACGCCGAGCGCGGGCAGCAGCGGGATCAGCAGAGCCCAGACGGCCGTGACCCCGAGCACCGGACGCAGCAGCCGCACCGCCCGGGCGCGCAGCCACCCGCCGTAGGACACGCCGCGGGCGCGGGCCCGTTCCAGTGAGCGGACCGAGGAGTGGCCGCCGACCAGGAAGAACACCCCGAGCATCTGGAGCGCCCAGCTGATCGGGGCGAAGAAGCCGAGCGAGGAGAGCGGGCTGGCGTTGTGCAGCACGCCGTCGGGGGAGCGGGTGAAGCCGCCGAGCATCCAGTGCCCGACCGGGACGGCGAGCAGGGCGAGGGCGCGCAGCCCGTCCAGGGCGCGGTCGCGGGTGGCGGGGGTCTTGGCGTCGACCCGTCGGGCGGCGTGGCGCAGGGCGGTGAGCGGGTGGGCGGTGGTGGTGCTCCGTGCCATGGTGGTGCTCCTTCCGGTGCGGGGGGCTGGGTGCGGGGGGTGCTCGGGTGGCTCGGCGCTCGGCGCTCAGGCGCGGCCGAGGGCGACGGCGGCGTACGCGGCGAGCGAGTCGGTGCCGGGGGCGAAGTAGCCGTTGTGGCCGTGGGATCCGGTGGCGGGCAGCGGGCGGGCGCCGAAGCCGGGGGCGGTCGGGTCGGCGCCGTGGCCGAGGCCGAACAGCCGCACGTTGGGCACGTCGCCGATCCAGTCGGAGCCGTTGCGGGCGGTGGCCCAGAGCGGGACGCGCGGGTCGAGGTCGGCGGCGGAGCCGACGCCCATGCCGGGGGAGCCGAGCACCACCACGCCGGAGGCCCGGGCCGGGCTGGGGCGGGCCAGGCCGCAGACCACCGAGCCGTAGCTGTGGCAGTACACGGTGGCCGGGGCCTGCGGGCGGGTGGTGGCGGCGAGTCCGTCGAGCAGCCGGGTGAGGCGGTCGGCGCCGGCCCGGGCGAGGTCCTCGGTGGCGGCGTCCGGGCCGAGGCCGACCGGGGTGGTGTAGCCGGCCCAGGCGATCACGGCGACCTGCCGGCCGGTCGCCTCGTGGAGTGCGCGGGCCATCCCGGCGGGGGTGCCGTACGGGTTGCCCGCGCGGTCGAAACTGAGCAGGTCGATGTCCGAGCCGGGGACGATCACGGCGGTGCGGGCGGCGCCCGTCAGGTCGCCGTACACCTCGGCGACCTGGCCGCGGCCGCGCGGGTCGAAGGCGAGGACCTGCCGTCCGCCGTCCAGCAGGGTGCGGTAGCGCTCGGCGCGGGTACGGGCGGCCGCGTGGTCCTGCGGGGTGAGGGCGGGGTCGACGGCCCGGGCGAGTTCACGGGTGCGTTCGGCGGCGAGGGCCAGGGCGTTGGCGCGGTACCGGAGCGGGACCGGGGCGCCGTCCAGGTTGCCGACCACCAGCGGGTGCCGGACGGCCAGCGCGTCCTGCCGTGCCGGTGCCAACCCGGCGAAGAACGCTGCGACGCCGGCCGGGGTGGCGGTGGCCGGGTCGGGCAGCCGCAGGCCGAGCGAGGCGTCGGCGGTCCAGGCGGCGCTGCCGGGCGGTGGTCCGGTGAGCGGGGTCTGGGTGCCGGCGGCCCAGCCGCCCGCGCCGAGTACCGCCGCCAGCGCCACCGCGGCGGCGGCGAGCGCCCTCCTGACCCGAAATCCGCGCATGTCCCTGTTCCCCCTCGTCCGTCCGGCTCGCTACGGAGAGGAAGGTAGGAACAGCACGGCCCCGCGGACGTCACACCGCGGGGCCAACTGCCTTGTGGTACTGGGGTATCAGGAGGATTTCCCGCTCGCGGGAGGGGGTCAGCGGGGTGGGGACAGCCCCCCTACTGGCCGGGGGTCACCAGGCCCGACTCGTAGGCCAGCACCACGGCCTGGGCGCGGTCGCGCAGGTCGAGCTTGGCGAGGATGCGCCCGATGTGGGTCTTGACGGTCTGCTCGGCGAGCACCAGGTCGGCGGCTATCTCCTGGTTGGACAGGCCGCGGGCGATCAGCGCCAGCACCTCGGTCTCGCGCGGGGTGAGGCCGTTGAGCCGCACCTTGGGGTCGTGGCGCCGGGCCGGGCGGGTGCGGGCGAAGTCCTCGATCAGCCGCCGGGTCACGGAGGGGGCGAGCAGCGCCTCGCCGGCCGCGACCACCCGGACGGCCGCGATCAGGTCGGCGGGCGGGGCGTCCTTGAGCAGGAAGCCGCTGGCGCCGGCGCGCAGCGCCTCGTACACGTAGTCGTCCACGTCGAAGGTGGTCAGCATCAGCACCTTGGGCCGGTGGGCGCCCGGCGCCGCCGGGTCGAGCAGCCGCCGGGCCGCCTCCAGGCCGTCCATCACGGGCATCCGGACGTCCATCAGCACCACGTCGGGGTGGGTGCGCCCGGTGACCTCCAGGGCCTGGGCGCCGTCTGCCGCGTCCCCCACCACGTCGATGTCGGTCTGGGCGTTCAGCAGGGCGGCGAAGCCCGCGCGCACCATGGCCTGGTCGTCGACGATGATCACGCGGATGGTCATGCGGTGGTCTCCCGGGGGGTGTCTGGGCTGCCTGGGGCGTCTGGGCTGTCTGCGGTGTCTGAGGTGTCGAGGGGCAGGACGGCGGCCACCTTGAAGCCGCCGTCCGGCAGCGGGCCGGTGTCCAGCCTGCCATCGACCAGCCGGACGCGTTCGCGCATTCCGACCAGGCCCTGCCCGGTGCCCTCGGCCGAGGCCTCCAGCGACTCGGTGCGCTCGGCCGGCGGCGCGTTGACCACGGTCACCAGCAGCTCCGGCCCGTCCGAGGAGAGCGACACCCAGGTCCGCGCGCCGGGGGCGTGCCGCACCACGTTGGCGAGCGCCTCCTGGACGATCCGGTACGCGGAGAGGCCGACGGCCTGCGGCACCGTCTCCGCCAGCCCGGCGTCCACGGTCAGTTCGGCCGGCACTCCGGCCCGTCCCACCGTCTCGACCAGCTGGGCGAGTTGGCCCACCCCGGGCTGCGGGGCCCGCTCGCCGCCGGAGTCCTCGCTGCGCAGCACGCCCAGCAGCCGGCGCATCTCGGCGAGCGATTCGCGCGCGGTGCCGGCTATCGCGCCGAACTCCTCGGCGGCCTCGGCCGGCACGTCGCTGATCCGGTACGGCGCGCTGGCGGCCTGGACCGCGATCACCGACATGTGATGGGCCACCACGTCGTGCAACTCCCGCGCGATCCGGGCGCGTTCCTCCAGCAGGGTACGGCGCTCGCGTTCGGCCTCGCTGATGTGCTCCTGTTCGGTGAGCAGCCGGCGCGCCTCGGCGCGTTCCCGCAGGGCCCCACCGAGCAGCAGGACGGCACCGGTCAGGGCGATCGCGAGGAGGACGTTGTTCCCGGTGAAGCGGGAGCCCGCCCCGGCGATCGTCAGGGCGCCCCCGGCCGCCGCGGTGACCAGCCAGACCGCGACCAGGGTGCGTCGCGGCTCGCGGAGGGAGAGCGGGAGCATCAGGATCAGGTAGCCGATCAGGCTGGTGGGGATCCACGGCCAGAGGCTGCCGGTCCCGCTCCCGGTGGTCAGGACCAGCAGGGCGGCCAGCAGATCGGTGCCGCCGATCATCCACCAGGCGGCCAGCGGCCGGCTCACCGCGAGCAGCAGCGGCGCGGTCTGCGCGACGGCGAGCGCGCCGGCGAGCCCCCCGTTGAGCCCGTAGTCGTTGGCCAGCACGTTGATCCCGCTGGGCAGCAGCGAGGCGATCGCGGCCACCGCGAGGACGTACGGGAGGTGGCGGGCCCAGGGCCGGGAGGCCTGGGCCAGCAGCGGGGTGTGGTCGGCGGAGGGCCGGACGAGCGCGTTGAGCAGGGCCCGCGCCGTGCCGGTGGGGCGGGATCCGGCGGACGAGTCGATCATCAGGCCAGACTAGGGGCGCGGCGGCCGCGGCGAGTCCGACCGGGGGCCGGGATCCGGGGTAGTACCCCGGTATGACCCGGGCGGGCGTTCAGGCGCGCCAGTGGCCGGTCAGGGCCGGGCCGAGCTGGTCGAAGTGGCGCTCGATCAGGGCGATCATGCCCTCCGGGCCCTCGGGTTCGCGGTCGGCCGTCCAGGAGAGGTGGGCGGCGCGCAGGACGCTGCCGAAGACGGCGGCGAGCACGGTGGGGCGCAGGTCCTCCCGGGGGTCCAGCCCCTCCCGTTCGGCGAGCACCCGGACGACGATCCGCTCCTGCTCGGTGACCCGGCGCAGGTGGGCGGCGAGCAGGGTGGGGGCGTCCTCGATCATCCGCATGAGTTCGAGGGCGCTGCTGATCGAGCCTGGGCCGGAGGCCTTGGCGTTCCCGAGGTCGCGCCAGGCCTTGACGATCGAGGCGCGCAGGGCCTGCAGCGGGGTCTCCTCGGCGGGGCGGTGGCGCAGGCACTCGATGAAGTAGTCCTCGGCGTCGGCCATCACGGCGAGCGCGACCTCGTCCTTGTTGGCGAAGTACCGGAAGAAGGTGCGCTGGGAGACGTCGACGGCGGAGGCGATCTCGTCGACGGTCGTCCGGGCGAAGCCCTGGCTGAGGAAGAGCACGTGGGCGGCCTGGACCAGGGCGTACCTGGTCTGCTGCTTCTTGCGCTCGCGCAGCCCGGGTGTCCGCCCGAGGTCCTCCGGGGTGCCGGCGGGGCGGGGGGTGCGAGCGGCCATGGTGGGGCCTTCCGGGGCGCTGGTGCGGCGGGTGGGAGCACAACTTTAGCGTTCTGACAAATGTCAGTAATGGCCAGAAGTCACTGTTTGCCGAATGTCAGCGGCTGACATAATCTGCCGCGAGTGGCGCCCGTCGGGCCGGGGCACCTGTGGGGACGGGTGGGCCGGGGCGCCACGACCACGTTCCGAACGAGCCACGCCCCCGGAGGGCCCAGATGAGCCAGTCCGTCGTCAAGAACTCCGAGGCGGACGCCGCGCCGCCGCCGACGCCGCCGTCCGGGAGCGGACTCAAGGGGCACCCCTGGCTGACCCTGCTGACCGTCGCCGTCGGCGTGATGATGGTCGCGCTGGACGGCACGATCGTCGCCATCGCCAACCCGGTGATCCAGGAGAAGCTGCACGCCGCCCCCTCCGAGATCCAGTGGGTCACCAGCGGCTACCTGCTCGCCCTGGCGGTCTTCCTGATCACCGCCGGCAAGATCGGCGACCGGTTCGGCCACAAGAACACCTTCCTGGTCGGCGCGGTCGGCTTCGCCGCCACCTCGGCCGCGATCGGCTTCGCCGGCAACATCCAGACCGTGATCGCCTTCCGGGTGCTCCAGGGCCTGTTCGGCGCGCTGCTCCAGCCGGCCGCGCTCGGCCTGCTGCGCGGGGCCTTCCCGGCCGAGCGGCTCAACATGGCGATCGGCATCTGGGGCGGCGTGATCGGCGCCTCCACCGCGGCCGGCCCGATCGTCGGCGGCCTGCTGGTCGAGCACGTCAACTGGGAGTCGGTGTTCTTCATCAACATCCCGGTCGGCCTGATCGCGCTGGCGCTCGGCCTGTGGATCCTCCGGGACGTGCGGGCCGAGAACGCCGCCAAGTCCTTCGACCTGCCCGGCATCGCGCTGCTGTCGGTCGGGATGTTCGCGCTGGTCTTCGGCATCATCAAGGCCCCCGAGTGGGGCTGGGGCGACGCGCGGACGCTGCTCCTGCTGGGCGGCGCGGTGCTGCTGACGGTGCTCTTCGCGCTCTGGCAGGGCAAGGCGCGCGAGCCGCTGATCCCGCTCGGCCTGTTCCGCTCGGTGCCGCTGTCGGCGGGCGTCCTGCTGATGGTGCTGATGGCCTTCGCGTTCTTCGGCGCGATCTTCTTCGTGACCTTCTACCTGCAGAACGTGCACGGGATGAAGCCGGTCGAGGCCGGCGTCCACCTGCTGCCGATGACCGGGATGATGATCGTCGGCTCGCCGCTGGCCGGCATCGCGATCGGCAAGCTCGGTCCGCGGATCCCGATCGTGGCGGGCATGCTGATCACCACCACCGCGATGGTCGGCATGTCCACCCTGGACACCGGGTCCGGCAACGGCGTGATGTCGCTCTGGTTCGTCCTGATGGGCCTCGGCATCAGCCCGGTCATGGTCGGCGCCACCGAGGTGATCGTCGGCAACGCCCCGCTGGAGCTGTCCGGCGTGGCCGGCGGCCTGCAGCAGGCCGCGATGCAGGTCGGCGGCAGCCTCGGCACCGCGGTGCTGGGCGCGCTGATGGCCGCCAAGGTCGGCGACGTGCTGCCCGGCAACTGGGCCGGGGCCGGCCTGCCGCCGGTCCAGGGCCCCGAGGCCGACGGCCTCAAGCAGGCCGCCCAGCTCGGCATCGCCCCGCCGGCCCCGGCCGGCACCCCGCAGCAGGTGGTGGACGCGATGGCGGGTGCCGTCCACGAGTCCTTCGTCAGCGGCATGTCGCTCGCGTTCGCGGTCGCCGCCGTGGTGGCCTTCGCCGCCGCCCTGCTCGGGCTGCTCACCCGCCGCGGCACCACCGACGCGGGCCCCGCCGTGCACATCTGACGCGCGCCCGTACACCACGGCCCCGGACTCGGCGGAGTCCGGGGCCGTCGTGGTGTTCGCGGGCGGTCGTGGTGTCCGGAGGTGTGCTCAGACGCGGGTGAGGGCGACCAGCGGGACCGTCCGGGCCGCGGTGCGGTACCCGGCGAACTGCGGCTGGGCGGCGATCTGGCGGGCCCAGAGCGCGTCGTGCTCGGCCGGGTCGACCGGGGCCGCCAGGGCCGGGTACCGGTCGGTGCCGACCTCGACGGTGACCTCGGAGCGGGCGACCAGGTTGCGGTACCAGACCGGGTCCTTCTCGCTGCCGCCGTTGGAGGCGAAGACCACCAGCCGGTCGCCGTCCGGCAGGTAGACCAGCGGGGTGGTGCGCGGCTCGCCGCTGCGGGCGCCGGCCACGGTGAGCAGCAGCAGCGGCATGCCGGCGAGGTCACCGCCCACCGCGCCCTCCCGCGCGCGGAACTCGGCGATCACGTCGCGGTTGAACTCGCCCGCGCCGTCGGCGGGTTCGGGGTGGCGGGGGAGCGCGGTGGGGTTCGTCATGCCGGTCACCCTAGGAGCTCACACCGGTGTGAGGGTCAAGCGACAACCCCGAAGGGCCGGACCCCCGCCCACGGGAGTCCGGCCCTTCGTCGTCTAGCCGGTGATCAGGCCTCGCCGCCGGCGGAGCCCGGGTCGGCAGCCGTCACGTCGAGCAGCTGGTAGCGGTCGATCGCTTCCTTCAGCGCCGAGCGGTCGATCTTGCCCTGCTTGGCGAGCTCGGTGAGCACGCCCAGGACGACCGACTGCGCGTCGATGTGGAAGAAGCGACGGGCCGCGCCACGGGTGTCGGCGAAGCCGAAGCCGTCGGCGCCCAGCGACTGGTACTGGCCCGGCACCCAGCGGGAGATCTGGTCCGGCACGGCGCGCATCCAGTCGGACACCGCGACGACCGGGCCCTCGGAGCCCTGCAGCTTCTGGGTGACGTACGGCACCCGCTGCGGCTCCTCGGGGTGCAGCAGGTTGAACTCCTCGGCCTCCACCGCGTCGCGGCGCAGCTCGTTCCAGGAGGTCGCGGACCAGACGTCGGCCTTGACGTTCCACTCCTCGGCCAGGATGCGCTGGGCCTCCAGGGCCCACGGCACGGCCACGCCGGAGGCGAGGATCTGGGCCGGGATCTGGCCGGCGGTCGCCGGAGCGTACTTGTGCAGACCCTTGAGGATGCCCTCGACGTCCACGTTCTCGGGCTCGGCCGGCATCTTGATCGGCTCGTTGTAGACGGTCATGTAGTAGAACACGTCCTCGCCGTTCGGGTGTTCGGCGCTGGAGCCGTACATCCGGCGCAGACCGTCCTGGACGATGTGCGCGATCTCGAAGCCGTACGCCGGGTCGTACGCGACGACGCCGGGGTTGGTCGAGGCCAGCAGGTGCGAGTGACCGTCGGCGTGCTGCAGGCCCTCACCGGTCAGGGTGGTGCGGCCGGCGGTGGCGCCGATCACGAAGCCGCGGGCCAGCTGGTCGGCCATCTGCCAGAACTGGTCGCCGGTGCGCTGGAACCCGAACATCGAGTAGAAGACGTACACCGGGATCAGCGGCTCGCCGTGGGTGGCGTAGGCCGAGCCCGCGGCGATCAGCGAGGCGGTGCAGCCGGCCTCGGAGATGCCGTCGTGCAGCATCTGGCCGGTCGGCGACTCCTTGTAGGCGAGGAGCAGGTCCCGGTCGACCGACTCGTAGGTCTGGCCGAGCGGGTTGTAGATCTTCGCCGACGGGAAGAGCGAGTCCATGCCGAAGGTGCGGTACTCGTCGGGCGCGATCGGCACGAAGCGGTTGCCGATGCCCTTGTCCCGCATGAGGTCCTTGAGCACCCGGACGAACGCCATGGTGGTGGCGATGGTCTGGTTGCCGGAACCCTTCTTGACCGCCTTGTACGCGTCGTCGCCGGGCAGTTCCAGCTGCCGCGGGCGGACCTTGCGGGTCGGCACGAAGCCGCCCAGGCCCTGCCGGCGGTCGTGCATGTACTGGATCTCTTCCGAGTTGCGGCCCGGGTGGTAGTAGGGCGGGTAGCCCTCGTCGAGCTGCTTGTCGGTGATCGGCAGGTGCAGCCGGTCGCGGAAGCGCTTCAGGTCCTCGACCGTCAGCTTCTTCATCTGGTGGGTGGCGTTGCGGCCCTCGAAGTTGGGGCCCAGCGTCCAGCCCTTGACGGTCTGGGCGAGGATGACCGTCGGCTGGCCCTTGTGCTCGCGGGCCGCCTTGAACGCCGCGTAGATCTTCTTGTGGTCGTGGCCGCCGCGACCCAGGTGCTGGATCTGCTGGTCGGTCATGCTCTCGACCATCTTGCGCAGGCGCAGGTCGGAACCGAAGAAGTGCTCGCGGATGTACTCGCCGGACTCGGTGGCGTAGGTCTGGAACTGGCCGTCCACCGTGGTGTTCAGCTTGTTGACCAGGACGCCGTCGCGGTCCTGCGCGAGCAG
The DNA here is from genome assembly GCF_014656195.1 of Kitasatospora xanthocidica. Classification (GTDB taxonomy): domain Bacteria; phylum Actinomycetota; class Actinomycetes; order Streptomycetales; family Streptomycetaceae; genus Kitasatospora; species Kitasatospora xanthocidica. The sequence goes on from NZ_BNBY01000010.1 coordinate 125,593, forward strand.
CGGGTCCCAGCTGCGGTCCCAGATGAGCTTGATCACGTTCCAGCCGGCACCCCGGAACTGGGACTCCAGCTCCTGGATGATCTTGCCGTTGCCGCGGACCGGGCCGTCGAGGCGCTGCAGGTTGCAGTTGACCACGAAGGTCAGGTTGTCCAGGCCCTCGCGGGCGGCCAGGGACAGCTGGCCGAGCGACTCGGGCTCGTCCATCTCGCCGTCGCCCAGGAAGGCGTACACCTGGGAGTCGGAGGTGTCCTTGATGCCGCGGTGCTCCAGGTAGCGGTTCATCCGGGCCTGGTAGATCGCGCCGAGCGGGCCGAGGCCCATCGAGACGGTCGGGAACTCCCAGAAGTCCGGCATGAGCCGCGGGTGCGGGTAGCTGGAGAGGCCGTACGGGGCCTTCGACTTCTCCTGGCGGAACGCGTCGAGCTGCTGCTCGGTGAGTCGGTCCAGGAGGAAGGCGCGGGCGTAGATGCCGGGGGAGGCGTGACCCTGGAAGAAGATCTGGTCGCCGGACTCGCCCTCGGCGTCCTTGCCGCGGAAGAAGTAGTTGAAGCCGACGTCGTAGAGCGACGCGGAGGAGGCGAAGGTGGCGATGTGGCCACCCACGCCGATGCCCGGGCGCTGCGCCCGGGAGACCATGACGGCCGCGTTCCACCGGGTCGCGTTGAGGATCTTGCGCTCGATCTCCTCGTTGCCGGGGAAGAACGGCTCGTCCTTAGTGGCGATGGTGTTGACGTAGTCCGTGCTGCGCATCTCGGGCACGGCGACACGCTTCTCGCGGGCGCGCTCGATCAGCCGCAGCATCAGGTAACGGGCACGCTCACGCCCCCGCTCGTCGATGGCCGCATCGAGCGACTCCAGCCATTCCGCGGTCTCCTCGGGATCGAAGTCCGGGACCTGACTCGGAAGGCCGCCAATGATGATCGGGTTGCGATCGGATCCGGAAGCCACGCTGTTCCTTCACTGTCGGTCGAAACTAGAGGTGTGTCGCGCCGCCTCCATCGTGCTACCGCGCTCGGAGATCCGTCATCTCTACCGATCGGTAACCGTTCCGCCTGGTGGACGGTCCGGTCTGGTGGTGAGCGGCGCGGGCGTCTTCGTCCGCTCCGCACACCCCCGGGTGTTACGAAAAGAGGTGGTCCGACCTGGTGTCCCGTCCGCCCGATGGCGGGCGGCCGGGGTGAGGGCCAACAGGAGACTCTACGCCCGCGCACGCGCGGACCCCGAATGCCGTTCGCATCTCGGGCACGCGTACGGCCTGTGGGCCGGGACCACCCGAAGCATCGTTGTCCTACGCAGAGAAGGGCAAATCGGTGTGATTCCCGACACGTGGAACCGGCGTGTCCCGTGCGACACGTCAACCTTTGGAGGGGATCGGGGGTCGGGTACTTGCGCGAACCGCCGCGCCCGTGTGGACTACGGCCACAGCCTCGGCATGGACGCCGAGCCGAATACTGGAGGTTATTCCCGTGAGCGCGACCGCGGACCCCGCGGACAAGTCCAACCCGGCTACCCGTCTCGGCTTCGAAGAGGGCCAGATCATCCAGGAGCTGGGGTACGACGAAGACACTGACCAGGACCTCCGCGAGGGCATCGAGGAGATCACCGGCGCGGATCTCGTCGACGAGGACTACGACGACGTCGCGGACGCCGTCCTGCTGTGGCACCGCGACGACGACGGGGACCTCACCGACTCCCTCGTCGACTCGCTGGAGTACCTCGCCGAGGGCGGCGTCATCTGGCTGATGACGCCCAAGACCGGGCGGGACGGCCACATCGAGGCCTCCGACATCAGCGACGCGGCCAAGACCGCGGGCCTCTCGCAGACCAGCTCGATCAACATCGTCAAGGACTGGGCGGCCACGCGACTCGCGACCAAGTCCACGGCGAAGCCGGGCGGCAAGCGCTGAACGGGTTCTGAAGCCCCTCGCCGGGCCCCGTCGGAGTCTCACTCCGACGGGGCCCGGCGCTTTTGCGGGCGGGGGGCTCTCGGGGCGGCCGGGGATTGCCTGGGGCTGCCCGGGGGCTCTCGGGGCGGTCGGGGTCGCCCGGAGTCGCCGGGGGTTACTCGGGTCGCTCGGGGCCGATCAGGGTCGCTCGGCGCGTTCGCCCAGGGCGAAAGGGGGCGGGCGCCCGGCCGGCCCGCCTCATCCGTTCGGCCGAACGCCCGTGAACGAATGCGAGGATGTGGCCAGCCGCGCCCGCCGCGCGGCCCCGGTCGCGTCAGAAAGGTCCCCTCCATGGCCGTCGAGGTCGGCACCCAGGCTCCGGACTTCGAGCTCAACAACCAGCACGGGGAGCCGGTCCGGCTCACCGACTTCCGCGGCGAGAAGAACGTCGTCCTGGTCTTCTACCCGTTCGCCTTCACCGGGGTCTGCACCGGCGAGCTGGGTGCGATCCAGCGCGAGCTGGCCGGGCTGCAGAACGACGACGTCCAGGTGCTCGGCCTCTCCTGCGACTCGCAGTTCTCCCAGCGGACCCTCGCCGACCGGGAGGGCCTGGAGTTCCCGCTGCTGGCCGACTTCTGGCCGCACGGCGAGGTCGCCCGGGCGTACGGCGTCCTGGACGAGGAGCGCGGCTGCCCGCTGCGCGGCACCTTCGTGATCGACCGGGCGGGCGCGGTGCGCTGGAGCGTCGTCAACGGCCTCCCGGACGCCCGGGACGAACAGGAGTACCTGAAGGTGCTCGCCGGGCTCTGAGGCCCCGCCCCGGCCGTTCGAGCCCTGTCCGGGCCGGCTCGGGCCCTGTCCGGGCCGGCTCGGACCTGGTCCGGCGCCGGTTCGGCCCGGTTCGGATCCGGTTCGTACGGCCCGGTTCGGTCCGGTCCGCGGGTCGGGCCCCGTCCGGCCGGGTGTCGAACGGCCGTGTCCGGCTCGAACCGCGCTGCGGACGGGAACCGCGTACTACGCTCGGGCCGTTGGCGGGGTGGGGTGCGGGAGTCGATCGGTCTCCCCGTGCCCCGGACCGCACCACCGGGGGCACCACCACAGGGCGTGCCTCCCGATTCTTGGAGGACACGTGGGAGTCAGCCTCAGCAAGGGCGGCAACGTCTCGCTCACCAAGGAGGCCCCAGGGCTCACGGCCGTGGTCGTCGGGCTGGGCTGGGACGTCCGTACCACCACCGGCGCGGACTTCGACCTGGACGCCAGCGCACTGCTCTGCAACGCCCAGGGCAAGGTCGCCTCGGACGGCAACTTCGTCTTCTTCAACAACCTGAAGAGCCCGGACGGCTCGGTCGAGCACACCGGTGACAACCTGACCGGTGAGGGCGAGGGCGACGACGAGGCGATCAAGGTCAACCTGGCCGGCGTCCCGGCGGACGTGGAGAAGATCGTCTTCCCGGTGTCGATCTACGACGCCGAGACCCGCGGCCAGAACTTCGGCCAGGTGCGCAACGCCTTCATCCGCGTGGTGAACCAGGCGGACAACGTGGAGCTCGCCCGCTACGACCTCTCCGAGGACGCCTCCACCGAGACCGCGATGGTCTTCGGCGAGCTGTACCGCAACGGCGGCGAGTGGAAGTTCCGCGCCATCGGCCAGGGCTACGCCTCCGGCCTGCGCGGCATCGCGCAGGACTTCGGCGTCAACGTCTGAGTCCTCGCCGGCGCCCTGTGGCGCCGCTTCCCGGGGCGGCCCCGGACCTCCGAGGTCCGGGGCCGCCCCGGTTCCGTACGGGCGCGGGCGCGGCTGTCGGCGCCGTCGTCGGGCGGTCGTCGCTCGGGCGGTCGTACGGACGGGCGCGGGTCGGTCGGGGGTTCGTCGGACCCGGTGCCGCGGGGGCCCGTCACGCTGCGAGGATGTGAGTTCAGGAAGTTCAGCCGACCAAAGCCGGTCGGCCGGGGCCGTGGGGGACTACACCTTTAAGGCGCCCCGGGAGAAGCAAGGGAGGAAGAACGTCATGGTGGTCACGCTCGCGAAGGGCGGCAACGTCTCGCTCACCAAGGCCGCGCCGAACCTGACGCAGGTCCAGATCGGCCTCGGCTGGTCCGCCCGTTCGACCACGGGCGCCCCGTTCGACCTCGACGCGAGCGCCCTGCTCTGCGGTGGGGGGCGGGTGCTCGGTGACGAGTACTTCGTCTTCTACAACAACCTCAAGAGCCCCGAGGGCTCGGTGGAGCACCAGGGCGACAACCTCACCGGGGGCGACGACACGGGTGACGACGAGGTGGTCCTGGTCAACCTGGACCTCGTCCCGGCCCAGGCCGACAAGGTGATCTTCGCGGTGTCGATCTACGACGCCGAGGCGCGGCTGCAGAACTTCGGTCAGGTCCGCAACGCCTACATCCGGGTCGTCAACTCGGTCGACGGCCAGGAGATCGCCCGCTACGACCTGTCCGAGGACGCGTCCAGCGAGACGGCGATGATTTTCGGCGAGCTGTACCGCTACGCGGGCGAGTGGAAGTTCCGCGCGGTGGGCCAGGGGTACGCCTCCGGCCTGCGCGGTATCGCGCTCGACTTCGGTGTGAACGTACAGTAAGGGCGGAAATCGGACCATCGCACCCGACCCGATCATGAGAACTGAGGGCAGTGCGGGGGAGACCTGACCGGGCCCGGCCCGGTCAGGGCGTCTCGGGGACGAGGCCGCCCCCGGCACGGCCAGAACCCGAAAGGTAGCCAACTCCCGTGTTCCTCCGCACATTCGGCTGGTCGTTCGCGATCACCGCCATCGGCCTGGTCGCGGCCGGACTGCTCTGGGGAGCCCAAGGCTTCGGCATCGTGCTGATCCTCTCCATCCTGGAGATCTCCCTGTCGTTCGACAACGCGGTGGTCAACGCCACGGTGTTGAAGCGGATGAACCCGTACTGGCAGAAGATCTTCCTGACCGTCGGCGTGCTCATCGCCGTCTTCGGCATGCGCCTGGTCTTCCCGCTGCTGGTCGTCGGCCTCACCGCGAAGCTCAACCCCGCGACGGTCATCGACCTCGCGCTCCACTCCGACAAGACCCACGACGGCCTGACCTACGGCCAGTACCTGGAGGCGGCCAACCCGGCCATCGCGGCCTTCGGTGGCGTCTTCCTGCTGATGATCTTCCTGGACTTCGTGTTCGAGGAGAAGGACTACAACTGGCTGGCCTGGATCGAGCGCCCGCTGGAGAAGGTCGGCAAGCTGGAGGCCTTCTCCTCCGTCGTCGCCCTGGTCGCGCTGCTGCTGGCCTCCAACTTCTTCGCCGGCGAGCACGCCGAGACCGTCCTGCTCGCGGGCGTCCTCGGCCTGGTCACCTACCTCATCGTCGGCGGCCTCTCCTCGATCTTCGAGTCGGGCCTGGAGGCCGAGGAGGAGCGCGAGGAGGAGGCCGAGAAGTCCGGCAAGTCGATCCTCCAGGTCGGCGGCAAGGCGGCGTTCTTCCTGTTCCTCTACCTGGAGGTCCTGGACGCGTCGTTCTCCTTCGACGGCGTGGTCGGCGCGTTCGCCATCTCCAGCGACATCTTCCAGATCACCCTGGGCCTCGGCATCGGCGCGATGTACATCCGCTCGCTGACCGTCTTCCTGGTCCGCAAGGGCACCCTGGACGACTACGTCTACCTGGAGCACGGCGCGCACTACGCGATCGGCGCGCTGTCGGTCATCCTGCTGGTCGGGATCAAGTACCACATCCCGGAGATCGTCACCGGCCTGATCGGCGTCGCCTTCATCGGGCTCGCGCTCGGCTCGTCGATCATCCGCAACCGGCGCGAGGGCGCGGACGAGGAACCGGAGCTGGTCGGCAGCGGCAAGTAGTCCGCCCGGCACACGAAACGGCCGCCTCCGGGGTTTCCCGGGGGCGGCCGTTTCGTGTGTCCTGCGGGCGGCGCGGGGGCGCCGACGGCGTGGTCAGCCGAGCTGCTGCTCGATCGCGCGCAGCTTGCGCTCCAGCGAGTCCAGCTTCGGCATCGACAGGGTGTCGTCGTCGGCCGTCAGGTCGATCGCCGAGCCGCGCCGGGACGAACCGGTGGAGTCGGACGACGAGGACGAGGAGGACGAGTAGGACGACGAGGAGTACGTGGACGAGTACGAGGAGGAGGAAGCGGAGGAGGCCGACGGCGAGGAGTACGTCGAGGGCGAGGAGTAGGACGAGGAGTACGAGGAGCCGACGGCGGCGCGGGGGCGGCGGCCGGGGTCCAGCGCGGCGGGCTCGTAGGAGGAGCCGGAGGCCGTCGAGGTGGCGTCGGTCTCCGCGGCTGGGGCAGGCTCCGTAGCGCTCGGGCCGTCTCCGGCAGCCGTCAGCGCGGGCACCTGGCGGCCGCCCCGGGCCCGGGCGAGCATGCCGCCGCCCTGGCGGGAGATGGCCTTCAGCTCGGCGCGCTCGCGCCGGTCGGCGGTGCGGGCGCGGACCTTGGCGTCCAGCTTCGCCTGGCGCTCCTCGCGCACCTCCTCGACCGCCTCGTCCAGGCTGCGGACGTTCTCCAGCAGCATCAGCGACCAGGCCGCGTAGGTCTCGCGCGGGGCGCGCAGCCAGCGGACGATGCGGATCTGCGGCAGCGGGCGGGGCACCAGGCCCTGCTCGCGCAGCGCGGCCTTGCGGGTCTGCTTCAGCGCCCGGTCGAACAGGATCGCCGCCGAGATCGACATGCCGGAGAAGAACTGCGGGGCGCCGGCGTGGCCGAAGCCGCGCGGGGCGTGCACCCAGTTGAACCAGGCCGAGGCGATCGCGAACACCCAGACCAGCAGGCGGGAACCGAGCGCGGCGTCACCGTGGCTGGCCTCGCGGACGGCGAGCACCGAGCAGAACATCGCGGCGCCGTCCAGGCCGAACGGGACGAGGTACTCCCAGCCGTCGGACAGGCCCAGGTTCTCCTTGCCGAAGCCGACCAGGCCGTGGAAGGAGAGCGCGGCGGCGACACCGGCGCAGCAGAACAGCAGCGTGTACGAGGAGATGCCGTAGATCATCTCCTTGCGGCGGCGGCGCTCCTCGCTGCGCTCCCAGGAGTCGGTGGCCTCGTCCGTCTTCGAGCTCTTGAAACGCAGCGTCGCCATCAGGACGGCGACGAACAGCAGGGCTGCGCCGCCGACGACGGTCCAGACCAGCTGTATGGAGGTCAGGTTCATTGCGGGTCGGGCCTCGGGTTTCCGAAGGGGACAGGTACACAGGGCGACACGGGCGGTCAGGTCCCGCCGTGCGGGCACTGCCTGACGGATCGTTCGTCGCCGCACGGCGTGCCCCACCGTGTCCGCGCGAGGGCGGACGGGACACCTGTGCGGCTAGACGATATCGCGTCCGAAGGGGCGGCATGTTACGGGAGGGCGGCTTGCTCCGGCCAATCGACCCGCCCGTTCGCCCCCGGTTCGTCCGTGGTTCCTTCTCCGTCCCACCCTTTGTTCGCTTGGGTGTTCGGGGGTACGCGTGCTGCTCGGTTCGTCGCGGGGCCGGCGGCGGTGGCCGGTCGGTGGCCGGTCGGGAGGTTGTCGGAGGCCGGTCGGAGGTCGTTCGGTGGTCGTTCGCTGGCCGTTCGGCGGCCGGACTGGGTAGGGGACCAGGCGGACGGGGTATCCGTCGGCCGGGCCGATGCCCGATCATTGGTCGGCGGACCGTCAGAACGCCTGGCGGAAGGCAGGGGAGAGGGCGGGATGGTCTCGATCTGGGAGTACCTGCGCGGGGACAAGAGCTACACCTTCGACAACCCGGGTGGTCAGCACAAGGTCATACTCACCAAGTCGTCCCCGCAGCACGCGATCACCGGGTCGGCTGCCACCACCGGCTACCTCTACGTCAACCTGCACTGGTCGATGCGCGCGGGCGCCGGCCGGCCGAGCGCCGGGGACTCGATCAAGCGGTTCTTCAGCCCGAGGATCTTCAGCCCGCAGGAGCCGGACTCGCCGCAGAACGAGCCGATGAACGTCGACCTCGACCTGGCCTGCATGTACGAACTGTCCGACGGCTCGACGGGTGTGGTGCAGCCGCTCGGCGGGCTCTTCGGCGACCTCCAGAGCGCGCCGTTCATCAAGCTCAGCGGCGACGACCAGTACGGGGCGCCGTCGGGCGAGACGATGTACGTCAACCTGGAGAAGAAGGACAAGTTCAAGCGGCTGCTGATCTTCGTCTACATCTACGACGGCACACCGGCCTTCGAGCAGTCCCAGGCGGTGGTGACGATCGTGCCGCAGACCGGCCCGCGGATCGAGATCAAGCTGGAGGAACGGGCCAGGGCGGCGCGCTCCTGCGCCGTGGTGCTGATCGAGAACGCGGGCGACAACCAGCTGACGGTCCGCCGCGAGGTGCGGTACGTCAACGGGTTCCAGGCGGACATCGACCGGCTGTACGGCTTCGGGATGCAGTGGCAGCGCGGCTACAAGAACCAGTCGGGCGGCGAGTGAGGCGGGGCGCGCGGCTGGGGCTGGGCGTGTGCCTGCTCGGGCCGTGACCCCGGGGCGGGGCCGCCGTCGTGGGGCGGCCGCCGTCCCGGGCGGGCGTCGTCAGCGGGCCGGTGTCGTCAGCGGGGCTGGAACTGCGGGCCCTGCGGGGGCAGGGCGAACTCCTCGCCGGTGGGTGCCGGCGGCTGGGCCGCCGGAGGCTGCGGCGGGACGGGCGGCTGCTGGCCGGTGCCGGGCTGCTGCGGGTAGCCGTAGCCGCTCTGGTGCGGCTGCGGCTGCGGCGGGACGGGCTGGTTCGGCTGGGGGTAGCCGTAACCGGTGCCCGGCTGCTGCGCCGGGTACGGCTGGTTCGGCTGCGGGTAGCCGTAGCCGGTCGCGGGCTGCTGCTGCGGGTAGCCGTACCCCGTGCCGGGCTGCTGCTGGGGGTAGCCGTAGCCGGTGCCGGGCCGGTGGCCCGGCGGCGGGGTGGGCGGGGCAGGCGGGACGGTCGGGGGCATGGTCGGCGGGGCCGTGGGCGGCGGCGGGGTGGCCGGGGCGTTAGCCGGCGCGCCGGTGGCGGCGCCGACCGGGACCGGAGCGGCCGGCGGCCCCGCCGGGGTCTGCGGTTGCGGGACGGCCGGGGCCAGGGTGAAGGTGCCCGGCTCGGCGGTGTTCGAGCGCGGGTCCGGCAGCGGGGTGCTGCGCGGGTCCACCGCGCCGGTGGGCGAGGCGGTGGAGGCGGGTGCCGGGGTCGGTGCCAGGCCGGGCGCGTCGCCCGCGGCCTCGTCCTCGACGGTGATGCCGAAATCGGTGGCCAGGCCGATCAGCCCGGAGGTGTAGCCCTGGCCGATCGCCCGGAACTTCCAGGACCCGGCCCGGCGGTACAGCTCGCCCGCGACCAGGGCGGTGACGCTCTCCGCGTCGGTGATCGCGAACTCGGCGAGCGCGGGCGCGCCGTCACCGGCCGCGGCGTCGAACAGCAGCAGCCGCAGGCCCGGCACCGCGCGGAACGACCCGCCCTCGGAGGAGCCGGCCAGCACCACGCGGTCCACGTCGGCGGGCAGCTTGCCGAGCTCGACCTCGATCGTGTCGGCGATCTCGGTGCCGCCGGAGGTCTGCTGTTTGGGCAGGTGGCGGACCAGGCCGGAGGGGTGGCGCGGCTGGTTGTAGAAGACGAAGTCGGCGTCCGAACGGACCCTGCCGGTGGCGCCGAGCAGCAGCGCGGACGCGTCCACGTCCGGCGCACCGGGCGTGGCGCTCCAGCGCAGCACGGCGCGGACCGCCGCCGCCGGCAGTGCGATGTTGGCGCCCTTGGCCATCACGTGCGTCATAGCGGACCATCCTGCCTGTTCGCCACCCCTTCGGACAACGTGACCGGAGCGGTTCGCGCCGCGGCGGACTTTGCCAAGACTTGCGCTTCCCGGGGTTTGCCGCCGCCACGCCCATGATCGTCCAAGTGGACCGGGATGTTCCGGGAGTTCAGTGCAGGGGAACCGGGAGCGGCCGGATCCCGTCCGTACGATGGGCGGTCGTAGGGCCCCCGGGGGATTCGCCGGAGGGGCGCCGGCCGGCGGCGCGTCCGGGGAACCACGGGCCCGGTCAGCCGGTTGACCAGGGTGTCGGCCGGTGGCGGGGGCGTCGCCAAGCGTCGCCAGGCGTCGTCGGCAAGGGGCCGCAGGCCCGTCCACTTCCCGGAGGAGAGCACCTTGCGCCATTTCGGCCACCTCGCCGAGGACGTACGCGGTCGGCTCTTCCTGGAGCAGCCGCGCGCGTTCACCGCGCAGAGCGAGCCCGAGGTGCTCGCCACCGCCCTCGGCGGCACCCTCTACAGCCCGGCCACCAGGCCCGCGCTGGCCGCGGACATCCGCAAACAGGCTGCTCGGGGCGTCGTCTCCATGGTGCTCTGCCTGGAGGACGCCATCGCCGACCACGAGGTGGGCGCCGGCGAGCGGAACCTGGTCGAGCAGTTGAATGACCTGGTCAAGGATTTCACCGACTGCGCACAGGATCACCCACTGCTCTTCATCAGAGTCCGGGCCGCCTCCCAGATTCCCGACCTGGCCGTGCGCCTGGGTCCGGCCGTCGAGCTGCTCAGCGGCTTCGTCCTGCCCAAGTTCACCCCGGAGAACGGCGGCGACTACCTGGTCGCGCTCGCCGCCGCCGAGGCCGCGACCGGACGGCGGCTGTTCGCCATGCCCGTCCTCGAATCACCCGGACTCGCCCACCTGGAGACCCGGCGCGAGCAGCTCTTCGGCATCGCCGCGCTGCTCGCCGCGCACCGGGACCGGGTGCTCGCCGTCCGGCTCGGGGTCACCGACCTCTGCTCCGCGTACGGCCTGCGGCGCTCGCCCGACCTCACCGCGTACGACGTCGCGCTGGTCGCGGCGGTGATCGGGGACGTCGTCAACGTGCTCGGCCGGGCGGACGGCACGGGGCACACCGTCACCGGGCCGGTCTGGGAGTACTTCCCGGTGCAGGAGCGGATGTTCAAGCCCCAACTGCGCCGCACCCCGTTCGCGGAGGCCTCGTTCGCCGCGCCCGCCGGGACGGCCGGGGCCTCCGGCGAGGAGGTCCGCCGGCGGATCATCGAGCACGACCTGGACGGGCTGATCCGGGAGGTCGAACTCGACCGGGCCAACGGCCTGCTCGGCAAGACCTGCATCCACCCCAGCCACGTGCCCGCCGTGCACGCCCTCTCCGTCGTCACGCACGAGGAGTACTGCGACGCCCGGGACATCCTCCGGCAGGAGCAGGACGGCGGCGGGGTACTGCGCTCGGCGTACACCAACAAGATGAACGAGGCACGGCCGCACCGGGCCTGGGCGGAGCGGATACTGCTGCGGGCGGAGGTGTTCGGGGTGGCCAGGGAGGACGTCAGCTTCGCCGAACTGCTCTCGGCCTGTTTGTGCGGCTGAGGCCGGGCCGTTTCCTCCCGTTCCGGTACGGCGGATAGGACGAACGCAGCACTGCAGCACTGCACGATTTGTACGTGCCACCGCACGCACGACCGCACGCACCACCGCACCACCGAAGGCAGGACCAGCAGTGACAGCAACACCGCAGACGTGGACCGGCCGTTGGGTCTCCGACCGGGCCGGGATCGTGCTCACCGGCTCCGAGCGCCTCCCCGAACTCGTCGGCCTGGCCCTCCGGGAGAACCGCAAGCGCGCCCACCTGCTGGTCTCCAACGTGCTCGGCAAGCACGTGCCGCAGCGGCCCGCCGTGGTCCACGGCGCCGGGCTCGAACTCGGCGGCAGGGTCCGCGAGCTGCTCGGCGAGGAGGCGTCCGCCCGGGCCGTCGTCCTCGGCTACGCGGAGACCGCCACCGGCCTCGGCCACAGCGTCGCGGACGGCCTCGACGCCCCCTACCTGCACTCCACCCGCCGGCCGGTGCCCGGGATGACCCCCCTCGGCGGCTTCGAGGAGGAGCACTCGCACGCCACCTCGCACCTGCTGCTCCCGGCCGACCCCGCACTCCTCGCCGGGGACGGTCCGCTGGTGCTGGTGGACGACGAGTTCTCCACCGGCCGGACGGTGCTCAACACCATCCGGGAACTGCACGCCCGGCACCCGCGCGACCACTACGTCGTGGTCGCCCTGGTCGACCTGCGCTCCGCCGAGGACCGCACCCGGCTCGCCGACGCCGCCGCCGACCTCGGCGTCCGGCTGGACCTGGTCGCCACCGCGAGCGGCGGCGTCGAGCTGCCCGAGGACCTGCTGGACCGGGCCGAGCGGCTGATCGCCGAGGCGACGGGCGGCACGTCGGCGGTGGGTGCGGTGGCCCCGGTGGGTGCGGCTGGTGCTGCGGGTGGTTCCGTCGCTGCGGCCGGCCTCGCGCCGCTGGCCCGGGTCGCGCTGGACTGGCCCGCCGGGCTCCCCGACGGCGGGCGGCACGGCTTCACCCCCCGCGACCGCGCCCGGCTGGACGCCGCCCTGCCCCGGCTCGCCGGGCAGCTGGCCGAGGCCCTGCCCGCCGAGGCGCACCGGGTGCTCGTCCTCGGCTTCGAGGAGCTGATGTACGCGCCGCTGCGCCTGGCCGACGCCCTGGCCGGGCACCTCGGCGAGGACCGCGTCCGCTACTCCACCACCACCCGCTCGCCCGTCCTCGCGGTGGACGACCCCGGCTACGCCATCCGCACCCGGCTGGCCTTCCCCGCCCACGACGACCCGCGGGACGATGCCTCGCGCGAGCGCTACGCGTACAACGTCGCCCCCGGCAGCGACCCGGCGCGGCGCTTCGACGCCGTCGTGCTGGTGGTGGACGACGTCGCCGACACCCCGGCGCTGCACCGGGGCGAGCGGGCGCTGCTCGGGCAGCTGCGGGAGGTCACCGACCGGGTGGTGCTCGCGGTGCTGCCGTCGTACCGGCCGGAGGCCGGCGGCCCGTCGGCGGTGCCCGTTCCGTCGTTGCCCGCACCCCTGTACGGGCCGGCGTTCTCCTCGTACCGGGCCGAGGAGGTGGCCTGGCTGCTCAAGGACCTCTCCGGGGTCGCGCTGGAGGCGCCCACCGAGGAGCGCGAGGAGGCCGTCCAGAACGGCGGCGCGCACTACGCCGAGTCGCTGCCGGTCGAGTACCAGCCCAGCCCCGAGTACCAGGAGCTGTTCCACCAGGCGCTGCACGGTTCCGCCCGCCGGATCGCGCTCGCCGTCGGCACCGTCGCCGAGACGCTGCTGCGCGAGCGCGGCCCCGGGCTGGTGCTCGCCTCACTGGCCCGGGCCGGCACGCCCGTCGGCGTCCTGATCCGCCGCTGGCTGGCCTTCGCCCACGGCCTGACCGTGCCGCACTACGCCGTCTCCATCGTGCGGGGCCGCGGCATCGACCCCGTCGCCCTGCGGTACCTGGCCGCCCACCACCGGGCCCGGGACGTCGTGTTCGTCGACGGCTGGACGGGCAAGGGCGCGATCACCCGCGAACTCGCCGACGCGCTCGCCGGCACCGGCTTCGACCCGGACCTCGCGGTGCTCGCCGACCCGGGCCGCTGCGTGCGCACCCACGGCACCCGGGACGACTTCCTGATCCCGTCCGCCTGCCTCAACTCCACGGTGTCCGGGCTGGTTTCGCGCACCGTACTGCGGCCCGGGCTGATCGGCCCGGACGACTTCCACGGCGCCAAGCACTACGCCGAGCTGGCCGGGAGCGACGTCTCCGCGGTCTTCCTGGACGCCGTGGCCGCCTGCTTCGAGGAGGTCCGCGCGGCGGCGTCCGAGGGCGCCGACCGGCTCTCCGTCGACCCGGACCGGGCACCCGACTGGGCCGGCTGGGCCGCCGTCGAGCGGATCAGCGCCGAGTACGGCATCGACAACGTCAACCTGGTCAAGCCCGGCGTGGGCGAGACCACCCGGGTGCTGCTGCGCCGCGTCCCCTGGCGGATCCTCGCCCGTCGCGGCGCCGGCGCCGACCTGGACCACGTCCGGCTGCTCGCCGCCCAGCGCGGCGTCGAGGTCGAGGAGGTGGACGGCCTGCCGTACACCTGCGTCGGCCTGATCCACCCGCGCTACAGCCGCGGGGCGACCGGGGCCGACGGGCGGGCGGCGGTGTCCGCTGAGGCTGCCGGGGCCGCCGGGGTTGTGGGGTCTGCCGGGGCCGTGGAGCCTGCCGCAGCCGCGGGGCCTGCCGGGGCCGTGGGGTTCGCCGCGTCCGCGGAGCCTGCCGCGGCCGCGGAATCCATGATCATCGAGGGGGAGTCCTGATGGGTGTTCTGGTGGCCAGCGATCTCGACCGGACGCTGATCTACTCCGACCGGGCCCTCGCCCTCGGCGTCCCCGACCGGCTCGCGCCGCCGCTGCTCTGCGTCGAGGTGTACCAGGGGCGGCCGCTGTCCTTCATGACCGAACGGGCCGCCGGCCTGCTGGCCGACCTCGCCCGGCAGACCCGCTTCGTCCCCACCACCACCCGGACGCCGGAGCAGTACGAGCGGGTCAGCCTGCCCGGCCCGACGCCCGGCCGCGTCCCCGAGTACGCGATCTGCGCCAACGGCGGGCAACTGCTGGTGGACGGCGAACCGGACCGGGACTGGCGGGCCGAGATCACCGCGCGGATCGCCGCCGGCTCGGTCCCGCTGGAGGAGGTCGTCCGACGGCTCGCCCTCTGCGCCGACCCGGAGTGGACGCACAAGCGCCGCGTCGCCGACGAGCTGTTCGCCTACCTGGTCGTCGAGCGCGCCGCCCTGCCGGAAGGCTGGCTGGCGGAGCTGACCGGCTGGTGCGCCGAGCGCGGCTGGGCGGTCTCGCTGCAGGGCCGCAAGGTGTACGCCGTCCCGGCACCGCTCACCAAGAGCGCCGCCCTGGAGGAGGTCGTCCGGCGCAGCGGCGCGACCACGGTGCTCGCGGCCGGGGACTCGCTGCTCGACGCCGACCTGCTGCTCGCGGCGGACGCCGGGTGGCGGCCCGGGCACGGCGAACTCGCGGACAGCGGCTGGACGGCCCCCGGCGTCACCGCCCTGGACGAGGTGGGGGTGACGGCGGGGGAGGAGATCGTCCGGCGCTTCCTGGCCGGGGCTACGGCGGGTCAGGCCGTAACGGTAGGGCGCTAACCGCAGCAGCCGCCGCCGCAGCAGCCGCCCCCTCCGCCGGCGGAGGGGGCCTGCGGGCCGGCGGCGGCCGCGCCGGTGACGGCGACGGTGGACAGCAGCTTCACGGTGTCCTCGTGGCCCTGCGGGCAGACGGCGGGGTCGTTGGCCTGCGCCATCGGGCGGCGGAGCTCGAAGGTGGCGCCGCAGGAGCGGCAGCGGAAGTCGTAGCGTGGCATACCGGCAGGGTACCGAGGGGGCCGGCCCGGCGGTGCCCGTCCGGTACTCCGGCAGCTCCCTGGGCGGTGGTCCCGGAGGGTGTCCCGGCGGTGTCCTGGCGCTGTCCTAGCGGTGCCCGCCCAGGTCGCCGCGGATCAGCTCGATCACCCGCGCGGCCGTGTCCCGGACCGCCGCCAGCTCGGTGAGGAAGGCCCAGTAGTCGGGGTGCCGGCCGGCCGCCTCCAGGGTGGCCACCGCGCGGTCCAGCCGGGCCACCGCCTCGTCCAGCGGGGCGGCGTGCCGCGGGTCCGGCGCGCTGCGCCCGGCCATCGCCAGCCGCTGCGCGTCCCGGATGGCGAAGCGGGCGCGCTCGATCTCCCGGTTGGGGTCGTGCTGCACCTCGTTCAGCTGCCGCAGCCGGTCGTTCACGGCGGCCACCGAGCCGTCCGCGGTCTCCAGCAGCGCGCGGACCGTGCCGATCGCGGCGGTGGCGTCCGCCCAGCGCTGCTCGTCCCGCGCGCGGGACGCCTCGGCGAGCTTGCGCTCGGCGGCGCGCCCGGTCTCCGCGACCTGGTCCGGCACCCGCTGCAGGTCCTGCCAGCAGGCGGTGCTGAACCGGCGGCGCAGCTCGCTCAGCGCCGGATCGACCGTCGCGGCCTTGGTCTCCAGCGCCTGGATCCGGGTGCGCAGGCTCGCCACCCGCCGGTCGATCTCCCGCGCTCGCTCCGGCAGCTGGGCGGCGTCCGCGGCGATCGTCTCGGCGCGCTGCTTCACGTCGTCCGCGCGCTGCAGGGTGCCGGCCACCCCGTGCCGGGCCGGGCCCTCGTTCAGCCGTCCGAGTTCCGGTGCCAGTTCGGCGAGCCGGGCCGCCAGGTCGTCCGCCCGCAGGCCGGCGCCGCGCGCCTGGTCCAGCGCGTTGGAGGCGGTGAGCAGTGCCCGCTTGGCCTGCTCGACCGCCGGGGTGACCCGCATCAGCTGCTGCTCGGCGTGCTCGACGGCCGGCTGCAGGCGGCGCAGGAAGTCGTTCAGTTCGGCGCGCGCGGAGCCCAACTGGCCCTTCACGTCCTCCAGTTGGCGCTTGGCCTGCGCGGCCGCCCCGGCGTCCAGGGACTCGCTGTCCAGGTTGTGGGCGTCCAGCGCGCCCAGGTAGTTCACGGTGACCTGGTCGATCCGGCCGGAGATCGCCGCGAGGTCGGCCAGCGCGCGCTGCGTCGTCGGCCCGTCCTCGGCCGCGCGGACGGTCTCCACCGCGAGCTGCACCTCGCGCTGGGTCTCCTCCAGCTCGTAGAACGCCTCCTGCGCCGCGGCCCGGGCCTCCCTCGCCCCCGCCCGTACGCCCTCGCCGCCACCGCGCCGGCCCCACCAGCCGCCCGTCCCGGCCGAGGCCAGGCCGACCGCCCCCAGTGCGCCCGCCAGCACCACGGGCAACACCAGCGCGTCCGCCAGCGCGCTCCCCGCCCGACGCCGCCCCCGCCCGCTCCCGCCGGCCACCGTCACTGCGCGCTCCCTGCTCCGACCCGCTGATCCGGCCCCCATTCTCCCCGATCACCCCACCGGCCCGTCACCCCCTCCCACCCCTCCCGTCCCCGCCGCCGCCCCGCCACGCGCCCCACCCGGCCACCCGGACCCACACCACCCCCGGGACCAGGTACCCTAGGCACTCGTCGTGCGCCCACCGGGCCACGACCGGGGGCGCGTAGCTCAGTGGTAGAGCGCTGCTCTTACAAAGCAGATGTCGGCGGTTCGAAACCGTCCGCGCCCACCACCCCGAGGGCCCCCAGTCGATCTCGACTGGGGGCCCTCTGCATGCCCGGCTACCAACAGCGCGGGCGTGCGCCGTCCCCACACTCGGCTGGGTAGTGCGCCGAATGCCCTATCCAATGATGCTCCGCGTGGTCCAAGGTGGGTGGACGATCTTCGGGTGAGCCATTCCGATCGTCGTTGAGGCCAAGGCTGATCATGGGGGGCTTTCAAACGAACATGGCACGGTTCAAGAAGGTGGCCGCACTAGACAAGGGTGGTCAGGGTGTTGTCTGGAAGGCGGAGGCCGTCGGCCGCAGCGAGGGCCTCGTCGCCCTGAAGTACTTGGCCTACGAGCCCGGTTCGTCCCGTGAGGAGCGTGCGAACCAGAAGAAACGTTTCCTGCGTGAAGTAGACAGCCAGAGCGGACTGAGTCACCCGGGAATCATGCCCGTGCTGGCCTTCGCGACCAATGCGGCTCCGCCCTGGTATGCCATGCCGTTGGCCGGCGGGACCCTGCAGAAGTGCCTGGAGGGCCCGCAGCGGCCCGTGTCCTGGGTCGTTTCGGTGATGGACGAGGTGTTGGCCGCGGTCGAGTACGCGCACGAGAACGGCGTGATTCACCGGGACCTGAAGCCCAACAACATCCTGTCGCTCGACGGAAAGTGGATGGTGTCCGATTTCGGCCTTTGCCGCCGACTCGATTCGGAGAGCGCGGTCATCACCGAGAAGAACAAACTCGTCGGGTCCTTCGCCTATGCGGCGCCGGAACAGTACGACGACGCACATGGGGCAACGTTCGCCGCCGACATATTCTCCCTGACAAAGATCCTCATCCACCTCCTCACCTGGCAGCTCCCCTACCCGTACGCGCGGATCGAGGAGGCCCCGGAGATGCTGCACGGATTTCTGAATCGGGGAATTGCGGAGCGTCCGGAGTGCCGCCCGCAGACCGTGGCGGAGTTTCGAACGGGCCTGGCCGAATTGCTCACCCACTGACGAGGCAAGGAGAAGGAATGACCTCAATGTTCAAGGAAGACCCGGTCTTCAAGACTAATCCCGAGACCGTCGGTTCGCTGATCCGCTCGATCCACGACGGATCGCTCGCCCTTCCCAATTTTCAGCGCAGCTTCGTCTGGGAACCGAAGCGGACCGTCGAGCTCATCAAGTCCATCATCCTGCGCTACCCGGCCGGAACGTTGCTCACCTGGGAGCAGAGTTCCTCCCACAGGTTCGACTCGCGGCCCTTCGAGGAAGCTCCGGAGGGCATCGGGGTCGAGCCGCGCCGGCTCGTACTCGACGGGCAGCAGCGATTGACCTCGCTCTACCACGTCCTCTCCGGGAAGGGTGAGTACCAGTTCTTCATCAAGGTGTGGCCGTTCATCGATGAGAGCGACTACACCTTGCGGCCGCTCGAGGAAGTGGAACTCGAAACCGCCATCGTGGCGTACGACACCCGCGGCAGGTTGAGGTTCGACCCGCTGGACGAGGAATGGCAGCTGGCGAACGGGACCTTTCCCCTCTCGAGTTTCCACGAGCTCAGGAAGTCCTTCCGGGCTCTATCCCGGGCCGTGGTCGAGGACAGGGAGCGGCAAGACCTCCTGGAAGAGACCCTGCACCAGCTGCGAGAGGGATACCTACAGCCCCTCGAATCCTATCCGTTCCCCGTCGTCGACCTCCCGGAGAGCACGTCCCTGCTCGCGGTCTGCAACATCTTCGAGACTCTCAACAAGACGGCGAAACCGCTCGGAGCGTTCGAACTCCTCACCGCCAAGTTCTATCCGTCCGGCGCCCGCTTGCGCGAGTGGTGGGAGCGCGGGCAGGAGGAGTACCCGATCCTGGTCGAATTCGATGTCGATCCCTATAATCTCCTCCAATCGATCTCGCTCCGGGCCCGTGGGTCGGCCCAGCGTACGGACATCCTCGGCAAGTTGACGTCCGATGAGCTGAAGCAGTTCTGGGACGATTCCGTCGCCGCCGCCGCTGATGTGCTGGACATGCTCAAGCGTGAGTGCGGCGTGATATCGCCCCAGTGGCTGCCGTACGGGATGCTGCTCGTGCCGATGGCGGCCATCTGGTCGGAGCTTCGCACCCTGCGTCCTCAGCAACAGGCTGAGGCGCGCGAGAGGCTGCTCCAGTACTACTGGTGTTCCATCTTCACGGAGAACTTCGACCAGGGCGCCAATAGCCAGGTCGGTGCGGACTACAAGCTGCTCAAGGCTTGGGTGGTCGACCCGGATGCCCAGGAGCCGGAGGCCGTGAAGGACTTCGACCTCACCGACGCTGATCTGCTGAGTGCCCGGGCGAATCGGAAGGCGCTCTACCGCGGCGTGATGTCCCTCCTCATTCAGGGCGGGGCCAAGGACTTCCGGTCAGCCCAGGCGGTCTCCAACAGCCGGCCGTCCGAGGCGAAGCTGGAAGCCGTCCAGGTGTTCCCGAAGGCGTGGCTACAGCGCAACTCCAGCGAGTCCGGCGCGGACCTCATCCTCAACAGGATCATGGTCGACGGTGAGACGCGCAGGTCCATCAAGAGCCGTCCGATCCATGAATTCGTGGAGGCCCAGGATGCCACGGCACAGAAGAGGCTCCTGGAGACACTGGAATCGCATCTGGTGAACGTCGAGGAGGGGTACGGGTTCCGTAGCGCCGACTACGCGGACTTCCTACAGGAGCGACTCTCTCTCGTGCTCGAGGCGATCGAAGGTGTGACTGGCCAGTCGGTTGTGATGGATTCGGAGGTCGGTGAACCCTGAGGCCGAGACTTGGCCGTACCAGCTGCGGTTGAGGCTGCAGTGTCCAGCCGGGCGGAGCCGGTTCGCGCAGTGATCCTCGCGAACCGGCCCCTCGTACCCGGCGGTGGATGCTCGTCTGCCCTCAGGAGGCCGGATCGTCGAGCGCCATGCTGTGGAGCAGCCGGGCCGTCTTCTCGAGCTCCCGGCGCAGCTTGCCCTGATGCTGCCCGTAGGTCTTGAGCGCGTGGCAGTTGGGGCACAGCGCGATCATGTTCGACGGTACGTCCGGGCCGCCCTTGCTCAGGTCAAGGACGTGGTCGACCTGAAGGATCGGCTCGCCGGCCGTGGTGAGTTCCGTCGGGTGGCCGGCGCAGCGCGGGTTCTCGCAGCGGCCGCCGCTCCGGCGTATTACTGCTGCTCGGGCACTCGTGCTGCGCACGTGCCGATCGACCTTGGACGGGCGCTTGGCCTCCTTCCGCTGGGCGCTATGTGACTCCGCAGCATTGGTCAGGCGGCGGTACGCGTCCGCGTCGCTCTCCGTGGTGCGCCGAGCAGTTGAGTCGACGTCTCCTGGCTGGTACTCCGTCGTCTCGTCGTAGAGCTCGCCGGTGTCGTTGGCCAGTGCTTCCTCGACCTCGTGCGGCCACGTTGCGCGCAGAGGGGAGGGCACGGGCGCGAGGATCCAGACGAACTCGCGGCGCCATTCCTTGTCCGTTCCCTGTCCCCAGCGGAGTCGACGCTGGACGACCACGACCCATGTCTCGAAGCTGAAGTCGCCTTCGAGGGGCTTGTGCCAGTAACGGAGAGGTCGCTGAGCGGTCTGGTGCTCAGCCAGGGCCTTGTTCCCGTCAACGAGCCGCTGATCACCCTTCAGGCCGTCGCCGACGTAGGCGATCCAGTCGGAGTCGACGAGGCGGCCGTCCGCGTAGGGGCCCTTGTCCTTGGAGAAGGTGCTGAGGATCCCGTCGCCGAGGCTGCCGATGCCGGCCATCCGCTGGCCGCCGTAGGAGTGCCAGATGGCTTCGCGCTTCTCGAACTTCTCCCCGATGAGTGGCCGGAGAGAATCCGCCCACCGGATGGTGAGGAGACCGTGCAGGCCGAGGTCTTCCAGAAACTCCTTCGGCAACGGGTAGAAGTACCGCAGGATGAGCCCTGCTGCGGCTTCTGCAGCGACCTCGGGCTGGGCCAGGATCAGCTGGTGGTCCGCCTCCGGGAGGCCCGCCCTGGGGTTGAGCCGGTCGAGCACGTCGAGGGTCGGGCGACGGGGCTTGGACCGGCCGGCTTCCTCGTGACGTTCGGTCGGTTCGATCTCCCACAGGTCGTCGCCGACGAGTGCGGTGAACGGGACGTGGGCGGCCTGTGCGCCCTTCTGAACCTCGCCGTACTTTTCCAGGAGCGGGGTGAACGCGGCGCGTGTCTCTGTCCACGACCGCTCACGCGGGGCGCCGGCCAGTGCTTGACCGATGGCCCACAGGACCAGGAGCGGGCGGTGCGAAGCTGGTTCGTTCTTGCGCGTGGTCGGCCGGAGGCTCCCGACGCGCCGGAGGAACGTCTTGGGCGGCTCGGACAGGACGAAGCCTTCGCGCTCCAGCCAGTTCAGTGCCTGCGTCGGGCCGCCGCTGAACTGGCCCTGCTTGAGTGCTTCACCGCAGTCGAAGAGGTGAGCTACTCCGGCGATGGCCTTGGAGTCGTAGTGGCGGCCCTCGTGAACCAGTAGATGAGGGGAAACGGCGCGGTATCCGTAGGTGGTGCGGAAGAGTTCTTCCCCGAGCCGGTCGTGTTCTGCGATCGCCTGCAGGATGCCTGAGCGCGTGATGCCACCGATCTCCATGAGGGAACGGTAGAGCACTCCAGTGACACCACCCCGTACAGATCGGGTACCTCGCCGCTCGCTGGCTCCGGTGCTGGACCGGCGGGTGGCGGGGGTGGGCGGGCTGCTGACGATGGCGGTGGCGTATCCGGGGGCGTGCTGCTGGACCGCTTCACGGGGTGAGGGTGGGGCGGCGGGCGGGACGGGTGGTGGCGGGGTTCGGCTCGGGAGGCGAGGGCGTGCGGGCTGTGTTTGTGTGGCTGCAAACCGCTTGGGAGAGGTGAGTGGCCGTGACCATGCCCCCGTTCGGATCGAACGATCCGTTCTCCGATCTGCTCAGCCGGTTCTTCGGGATGAGCCCGCTGGCTTCCCCGCCCGCCGTGCAGCGGGTGCCGATCGGGCGGCTGCTCAGTGAGTCCTCCCAGGAGCTGCTGGCGCTGGCCGCGCGGCGTGCGGCGGAGGACGGGTCCAGTGACCTCGACACCGCCCACCTGGCCTGGGCGGCCACCCGGGTGGAGCCGTCGCGGCGGATGCTGGAGCGGGCGGGCATCGATCCGGACCGGCTGTCCGGCGACCTGGAGCACGCCCTGCCGGCGGGCGGTGGCGAGGCGGTGGACGGGCAGCCGTCGCTCACCCCTTCGGCCAAGCGCGCCCTGCTCGCCGCGCACGCCCGGTCGCAGGAGGCCGGTGCCTCGTACATCGGCCCGGAGCACATCCTCGGCGCGCTGCTGGACCAGGAGCGGTCGGGGGCGGGCGTGGCGCTGCGCAACGCGGCGCCCTCGCAGGAGGCGTTGAAGACGGTGCTGGACGGACGCGGCACCGGCGGCGAGCGCAGCAGTACGGGCGCGCACCCGAGTGAGACGCCGACGCTGGACGAGTACGGGCGCGACCTCACCGAGGACGCGCGCTCGGGCCGGCTTGACCCGGTGGTCGGGCGGGCCGAGGAGATCGAGCAGACCGTGGAGATCCTCTCCCGGCGGACCAAGAACAACCCGGTGCTGATCGGCGAGCCGGGCGTCGGCAAGACCGCGATCGTCGAGGGCCTGGCCCAGCGGATCGTCTCCGGGGACGTGCCGCAGAGCCTCAAGGACAAGCGGGTGGTGACCCTCGACCTGACCGCGCTGGTGGCCGGCTCCAAGTACCGGGGCGAGTTCGAGGAGCGGCTGAAGAGCGTGATCGACGAGGTCACGGCGGCCGAGAAGAGCGTGATCCTGTTCCTGGACGAGTTGCACACCGTGGTCGGGGCGGGCGGCGGTGGCGAGGGTTCGATGGACGCCGGCAACATCCTCAAGCCGGCGCTCGCCCGCGGTGAGTTGAGCGTGGTCGGCGCGACCACGCTGGACGAGTACCGCAAGCACGTGGAGAAGGACGCCGCGCTGGAGCGCCGCTTCCAGCCGGTGCTGGTGCCCGAGCCGAGCGTCGAGGAGACCGTCGAGATCCTGCACGGGCTGCGCGACGCCTACGAGGCGCACCACCAGGTGCGGTTCACCGACGAGGCGCTGGACGCGGCGGCGACGCTCTCCGACCGGTACGTCAGCGACCGCTTCCTGCCCGACAAGGCGATAGACCTGCTGGACCAGGCCGGCGCGCGGGTGCGGCTGCGCAGCCTGAGCGGGTCCACCGCGGCGACCGGGGTGCAGGACCGGATCACCAAGCTGAAGCGGGAGTTGGAGGAGGCCGTCGCGGACGAGGAGTTCGTCCGGGCCGCCAACCTGAAGAGCGAGCTGCGGCAGACCGAGGACGAGCTGGCGGCGATCGCCGAGTCCCGCGAGGAGGTCGTCGACGTCACGGCCGACGACATCGCCCAGGTGCTGTCCTCGCGGACCGGCATCCCGGTCGCGGAGCTGAACGCGACCGAGAAGGAGCGGCTGCTCAAGCTGGAGGACCACCTGCACGAGCGGGTGATCGGCCAGGACGAGGCGGTCACCGCGGTGGCCCAGGCGGTGCGCCGCGGCCGGGCCGGGATGGGCGATCCGGACCGGCCGACCGGCTCCTTCCTCTTCCTCGGGCCGACCGGCGTCGGCAAGACCGAGCTGGCGAAGGCGCTGGCGGCGCTGCTGTTCGGCGACCCGGACCGGATGATCCGCTTCGACATGAGCGAGTTCCAGGAGAAGCACACCGTCTCCCGGCTGGTCGGCTCCCCGCCCGGGTACGTCGGCTACGACGAGGCCGGGCAGCTGACCGAGGCGGTGCGCCGCAAGCCGTACAGCGTGCTGCTCTTCGACGAGGTGGAGAAGGCGCACCCGGACGTCTTCAACCTGCTGCTCCAGGTGCTGGACGACGGACGGCTGACCGACTCCCAGGGGCGTACGGTCGACTTCCGCAACACCGTGGTGATCATGACCAGCAACATCGGGTCGCAGCGGATCCTGGACCACTCGGGGGACGTGGACGGGATCCGGGACGACCTGATGCGGGACCTGCGGCAGCAGTTCCGGCCGGAGTTCCTCAACCGGATCGACGAGGTGATCGTCTTCCACGCGCTCACCCGGAAGGACCTGGTGTCGGTGGTGGACCTGCTGCTGGAGCGCAGCCGGCGCCGGCTGCGGGCCCAGGACGTCCGGCTGGAAGTCACCGAGGCGGCCAAGGAGTTCCTGGTCAACCGCGGGTACCAGCCGGAGTTCGGGGCCCGGCCGCTGCGCCGGACGATCCAGTCCGAGCTGGACAACCGGATCTCCAACCTGCTGCTGGACGGTTCCGTGCGGGAGGGGGACACGTTGATCGCGGACGTGAGCGAGGGCGAGCTGGTGGTGACGCTGGCCCGGCCGGAGGCGTCGGCGACCTTCGAGGAGGCGGGGGAGAAGGCTGCGGCGGGCGCGGATCGCTGAGGCGGCGGATCGCTGAGGTCGTGGCGTGGACCGCTGAGGGAAGAGGGCTCGGGTTCGGGCGTACTCCAGCGGGAGTACGCCCGAACGCCACTGGTGGAGGACGCGGTGGAGCGGAACGCGGGTCTAGCGTTCTGGGCATGATGCCGCCCATGTCCCCGCCACCGGAGCCGTCGGCCGGACCGCGCGAGCCGTCTGTCGGGCGGTCCGGACCGTCCAAGTCGTCCGGGCCGCCCGGGTCGTCCGGACCGTCCGGGCCGCCCGAGCCGTGGCGGCCGCCGTGGGTGCGGGCGGGCCTGCCGGTGGGGCTGGCGGCCGGTGCAGCGGTGGTGCAGGTGGTCGGCTCGCACTTCGCCGCGCACAACCAGCCGGGGCGGGCCCCGCTGGACGCGTTCGGCTACGTACTGCTGCTGCTCGGGCCGGCACTGCTGGTGCTGCGCAGGCGCCACCCGGTCGTGGTGGTGGCCGGTACCTCGGTGGCCACCGCGGCCTACCTGGCCGCCGGGTACCCGTACGGGCCGGTCTTCCTGAGCTGGCTGGTCGCGTGCAGCGTGGCGATCGGCGCCGGGCACCGCCGGGCCGCCTGGGCCGGGATGGCCGGGGTGTACCTGGTGCACGTGCTGGTGGCCTTCGTGCTGCCGGAGGACTGGCAGCGCGCTCCCTCGCACGGCGTCGCCTGGCAGGAGGAGCTGGGCCTGCTCGCCTGGCTGCTGCTGGTGATGGCGATCGCCGAGATCGTCCGGTTCCGGCGGGAGCGGATGGCCGCCCACCGGGCCTACCGGGAGCAGCTGGAGGAGCGCCGGGCCAACGAGGAACGGCTCAGGATGGCCCGGGAGTTGCACGACATCCTGGCGCACAGCCTGTCGCTGATCAACATCCAGGCCGGGGTCGCGCTGGCACTGCTCGACCGGCGGCCGGAGGAGGCCCGCACCGCGCTGGTCACCATCAAGTCGACCAGCAAGGAGGCGCTCGGCGAGGTCCGCCAGGTGCTCGCGACGCTGCGCGGGCCCGGGGCGGCGCCGCGCGGACCGGCCCCGGGGCTGGACCGGCTGGACGAACTCACCGAGCAGGCCGACCGGGTGGGCCTGGAGGCGGAGGTGCAGGAGCGCGGCGAGCGGCGCGCGCTGTCCGCCACCGTCGACCTCACCGCCTTCCGGATCGTCCAGGAGGCGCTCACCAATGTGATCCGGCACTCGGCGGCCCGGCAGGCCGTCGTGGTGCTGGACTGGAGGGACCCCGCGCTGTTCGTGGTCCGGGTCGAGGACCCGGGGCCGGCCGTGGTCGCCGACGCCGGCGGGTCGGGCAGCGGGCTGGTCGGGATGCGGGAGCGTGCGGGGGCGTTCGGTGGCACCATCACGGCGGGGCCGGTGCCCGGCGGCGGTTTCCGGGTCCGGGCGGAGCTGCCGACACCGAAGACGGAGAGCGAGTGATTCGGGTACTGCTGGCGGATGACCAGCTGCTGGTCAGGGCGGGCTTCCGGGCCCTGCTGGACCTGGAGGACGACCTCACGGTGGTCGGCGAGGCGGACGACGGCGAGGCGGCGCTGCAACTCGCCCGCGAACTGGTGCCGGACGTCGTGCTGATGGACATCCGGATGCCGCGGATGGACGGCCTGGAGGCGACCAGGAGGATCGCCGAGGACCCGGCGCTGTCCTCCGTACGAGTGGTCGTGCTGACCACCTTCGAGCTGGACGAGTACGTCTTCGAGGCGCTGCGCTCGGGGGCGGCGGGCTTCCTGGTCAAGGACACCGAACCGGCCGACCTGCTGCGGGCGGTCCGGGTCGCGGTCGCGGGGGACGCGCTGCTCTCGCCGGGGGTGACCAGACGGCTGATCGGCGAGTTCGCCGCCCGGTCCAAGGCGCCCGAGGCGGCGCCGGCGGGGCTCTCCGACGTCTCGATGCTGACCGAGCGGGAGCGCGAGGTGCTGGCGCTGGTCGGGATGGGGCTGTCCAACGAGGAGATCGCCCGGCGGCTGGTGGTCAGCCCGCTGACGGCGAAGACGCACGTCAGCCGGGCGATGGTGAAGCTCGGCGCGCGGGACCGGGCGCAGCTGGTCGTGCTGGCCTACGAGTCGGGGCTGGTGCGGCCGGGCTGGCTGGGCTGAGCGGCCTGCGCGGAGATCTGGTGCGGCCGGGCTGGATGGGCTGAGCGGCCTGCGCGGAGACCCGGTGCGGCCGGGCGGGCCGGGCGGGCGCCCTGCACCGGGACCTACTCCCGGCCCGGCGTGTCACGAGCCGTCCGTACTCTCCCGGGAGTACCCCAACTGCCGCTGCCGGTAGGACGCGTGATGAGACCCCTCGGCGGGACGCTCAAGGCACCTCGGAACCCCGAGGTCCTGGAGGCCCACCGTCGAGGAGATGAACCACCATGTACACGCAGCTGGCCGACTGGCACGGCCCCGGGCCGTGGATCCTGCTGATCCCCCTGGTCTGGATCGCCGTGGTGTTCCTGGTCGTCGTGGTGCTGCGCCGCGCGGTCTGGCGCCGGCGCGGCTACGGCTACGGCTGCGCCTTCGGGTACGGCCACGGGGCCGGACCGGCCGCCGAGCACCCGCTGGCCGTCCTGGGCCGCCGCTACGCGGAGGGCGACATCGACGCCGAGGAGTACCGCGCCAAGCGGGCCGTGCTCAGCGAGCCGCACCGGGACGACGCCCCGGGAGGTGGCGCCAAGTGACCACCCTCGACGTCGTACGCGGCACCGCCGCACGGGTCGCCGACGCCGTGAAGGTCCACGGCGTCGGCGGCACCGAGGTCCGGGCTCTGGACCACGTCACGGTGGACTTCCCGGCCGGGCGGTTCACCGCGATCATGGGGCCCTCCGGCTCCGGCAAGTCCACCCTGATGCACTGCGCGGCCGGGCTGGACACGCTCACCGCGGGCAGCGCCTGGATCGGTGACACCGAGCTCGGCCCGCTCAGCGACCGCAAGCTCACCCTGCTGCGCCGGGAGCGGATCGGCTTCGTGTTCCAGGCCTTCAACCTGGTGCCCACGCTCACCGTCCGGGAGAACATCACCCTCCCGCTCGACCTCGCCGGGGCAGCCCCGGACCGGGCCTGGCTGGAGGCGCTGATCGACGTCGTCGGCCTCGGCGACCGGCTGGGGCACCGCCCGAGCGAGCTCTCCGGCGGCCAGCAGCAGCGGGTCGCGGTGGCCCGGGCGCTGGCCGGGCGGCCGCAGGTGGTCTTCGCCGACGAGCCCACCGGCAACCTCGACTCCCAGAGCGGCGGCGAGGTGCTCGGCCTGCTGCGCCGCTCGGTGGACGAGATGGGGCAGGCCGTCGTCATGGTCACCCACGACCCGACGGCCGCCGGCTGGGCCGACGAGGCGCTGTTCCTCGCCGACGGCCGGCTGGTCGACCGGATGGAGCGGCCCAGCGCCGGGCTGGTGCTGGACCGGATGAAGGCCTTCGAACGGGGGCGGTCGTGAACACCGCCACGCTCCGGCTCAGCCTGCGCTCACTGCGCGCCCACAAGCGGCGGCTGGCCGGCACCCTGCTGTCCATCCTGCTCGGGGTGAGCTTCCTGACCGGCACGATGGTGCTGGGCGACACCCTGCGGGCCAACTTCGACACCCTCTTCGCCGACGCCAACGCGGGCACCGACGTCGTGGTCCGCAGCGCCGACGTCCTGGACTCCCAGGGCACGGCCGGCGGGGTGCGGGCGCCGGTGGAGACGGCACTCGCCGACCGGCTGCGCACGATCCCGGGCGTGGCGGCCGCCGAGCCGTCCGTGCAGGGTGCGGGCCAACTCCTCGGGAGCGACGGCAAACCGATCGGCGGCCAGGGCCCGCCGACCCTGGCGGGCAACTGGCTCACCGACGGCCGGCTCAACCCGTACCGGCTGGCCGAGGGCCGGGCGCCGGCCGCCCCGGGCGAGGTCGTGGTGAACCGGGGCGCGGCCAGGACGGGCGGGCTGCACGTCGGCTCGACCACGGTGCTGCGCACGCCCGATCCGGTGCCGGTCACCGTCGTCGGCATCGCCACCTTCGGGGCGAGCGCGGACGGTATGGGGCCGAGCACCTTCACCGCGATGACCTTCGCGGACGCCGAGCGCTACCTCACGCCCAAGGGCGCGGGGCAGGCCGGTTCGATCCAGGTCCGCGCGGTGGGCGGGGTCTCCCAGCGGGAGCTGGCCGACCGGATCGCCCCGCGACTGCCCGGCGGCGTGCAGGCGATCACCGGCGCGGCGGCCACCCAGGAGTCCACCCAGCTGCTGTCCGGGCGGTTCCTGACCATGTTCACCACGCTGCTGCTGGTCTTCGCCGGGATCGCGCTGCTGGTGGCGACGTTCACCATCCACAACACCTTCGCGATCGTGGTCGCCCAGCGGAGCCGGGAGAACGCGCTGCTGCGCGCGCTCGGCGCGGTGCGCGGCCAGGTGCTCGGGGCGACGCTGGCGGAGGCGCTGGCGGTGGGTCTGCTCGCCTCGCTCGGCGGGCTGCTCGGCGGGATCGGGGTGGCGACCGGCCTCAAGGCGCTGTTCTCGGCGCTCGGCTTCGCCCTGCCGACCGGCGGCACGGTGATCAGCGCGGCCGCCGTGCTGCTGCCGCTGCTGGTCGGGACGCTGGTCGCGGTGGGCTCGGCGCTGCAGCCGGCCGTCCGGGCCGGGCGGACGGCTCCGCTGGCGGCCCTGCGGGAGACCGGCGTCGACCGCGCCGGGCAGGGCCGCTCGGGCACCGTCCGGGTGGCGCTCGGCGCTCTGCTGCTCGCCGGCGGTGCGCCGGTGGCCGTGCTCGGCGCGACCGACGGTCCCTCCGTCGTGCTGACGGCGACCGGGGCGCTGGCGGTGCTGGCGGGCACGGTGGTGCTCGGTCCGGTCGCCGCCGCCCTCGCGGTCCGGACGCTGGGCGCGCCGCTGCCCAGGCTGCGCGGGGTCTCCGGGGTGCTGGCCCGGCGCAACGCGGCCCGCAACCCCCGCCGGACGGCGGCCACGGCGAGCGCGCTGATGATCGGGGTCGCGGTGGTCACGCTGTTCACGGTCTTCGGCGCGTCGATCAGGGCCACCCTGGACGACACGGTGAGCAAGTCCTTCGCGGGCGACCTCGCCGTCACCACCGCCTCGTTCGGGGCCGGCGGCAGCGGGATCAGCCCCAAGGTGGCGGACGCCCTGGCCGGGCTGCCCGAGGTGCGGCAGACCGTCGGGCTCGGCCGGGGCGTGGCCCGGATCGACGGGCACGGGCGGACGCTGGACGTCACCGACCCGGCCCGGCTGCCCGGGATCGTCGACCTCGGCCGGGTCGACGGCTCGCTGGACGCGCTCGGCACGGACGGGCTGGCGGTCTCCCGCAGCGAGGCGCAGCAGCACGGCTGGCGGCTCGGACAGACCGTCACCGTGGGCTTCACCGACGGCGCGAGCGGACCGTTCACCATCCGGGCGCTCTACGAGGGCGGCGGGCTGGCCGGGGACTACGTGGTGACCAGGCAGGCCTGGGCTCCGCACCGGGGGCAGGACGCCGACACCATGGTCGCGGTCGGGCTGCGCGACGGCGTCTCCGCGGCTGCCGGAAAGGCGGCGGTGGAGAAGGCACTGGTCCCGTTCGGCAGCCCGCAGGTGCAGGACCGGGCCCAGTACGCGAAGAGCGCGGCCTCCGGCGTCGACATGATGCTCTCGGTGGTCTACGCGCTGCTGGCCCTGGCGGTGCTGATCGCGCTGCTGGGCATCGCCAACACGCTGACACTGGCCGTGCACGAGCGGACCAGGGAGCTGGGGCTGCTGCGGGCGGTCGGTCAGACCAGGGCTCAGCTGCGCGCCATGGTGCGCTGGGAGTCGGTGCTGGTGGCGGCCTTCGGCACGGTCGGCGGGCTGGGGCTCGGGGCCTTCCTCGGCTGGGCCCTGGTGCGGGCCTCGGACAGTGCCGGGACGGGATCGTTCGCGATACCGCCCGGGCAGCTGGCCGTGGTCCTGGCGGCCGGACTGCTGGCGGGTGCGGTGGCGGGCCTGCGCCCGGCGGGCCGGGCGGCACGGCTGGACGTCCTACGGGCGATCGCGACGGACTAGGAGGTGAGCGGGAGAGGAGCGGCGCGATGGCCGGCCGGTGGCCAGTCGGCCGGTCAGTCGGACGGCCAGCCGGGCTGCCAGTCGGCGGCCGGCCGGGGGCCCGGAGGTCAGTCCGTGGTCCGCAGGAGCACCTCGCGCAGCAGCGGGTCCGGCAGGCCGCGCTTGTGCCACTCGCGCGGGTAGCCGAGCGAGACCTCCTCGAAGGGCACACCGTCGTAGCTGGTCCGGCGGGGGATGTGCAGGTGGCCGTAGATCATCGCCGCGGTGTTGTAGCGGCGGTGCCAGTCGGCGGTCAGCTCGGTGCCGCACCACTGGGCGAACTCGGGGTACCAGAGGATCTCGGTGGGGTGGCGGACCAGGGGGTAGTGGTTGACGAAGACCAGCGGGACGTCCGGGTCGCAGGCCGCCAGCCGCTCCTCGGTCAGCCGGACGCGCTCGCGGCACCAGGAGTCGCGGTCCGGGAACGGGTCGGGGTGGAGCATCCGCTCGTCCGCGCAGACGATGCCGCTCTCGTAGGCGGCCGCCAGGGACTCCTCCTTGGTGGTCGTGCCCGGCGCACGGAAGGAGTAGTCGTACAGGAGGAAGAGTGGAACGATGCGGACCGGTCCGTCCGGGCCCTCCCAGACCGGGTAGGGGTCCTCGGGGGTCACCACGCCGAGGCGGCGGCAGAGCTCCACCAGGTGCTCGTAGCGGGCCACGCCGCGCAGCTGGACCGGGTCCTCGGGGTGGGTCCACAGCTCGTGGTTGCCGGGCACCCACACCACCCGGGCGAAGCGCTCGGCGAGCAGGCCGAGGGCCCATTCGATGCTGGTGGTGAGCTCGGCGACATCGCCGGCGACGAGCAGCCAGTCGTCGGGGTGGGTGGGCTGGAGCTTCTCCACCAGGTCGCGGTTCTCCTGGTAGGAGATGTGCAGGTCGCTCACCGCGAGCAGCCGTCCGCCCGTCGGGGCGGGCCGCGCCGGTCGTGCGTCGCTGCGGTTCTCCGTAGTCACACCTGCCCCCTGAGGTCGCCTGGCCGATGTGGCCACCCTACGTGGCGTGCCGGGGGAGCGGGGCGGGTTGAGGGGATCAGTTGTTCGACCGCCCCGCCGGGGAACTGAGGCCGGTTCAGGAGCTCCGGCCCGGGTTCGTCGGCCCGGGTTCGCCTGCCTGGGTTCTTCGGCCCAGGGAGCCTCTGCACCCATCACCTTCCGCTCAGGGGCTTCGGCTCACGAGCTGAAGTCCATGAGCACACCGTGGGAGGTGGCGGTGGTGAACGCGAGGATCGCCAGCGAGGCGATGCCGAGCACCAGGCCGAGGACGGCGCGGCCGCGGCGGCTGGTGCCGCGGGTCAGGGCCAGGGTGGCGAGGGTGATGGCGATCGGGCCCAGGACGATGTTGAACAGCAGTAGGCCCGGGAGACCGAGCAGGAAGGAGGCGACGGCCAGGTTGTCGGCCTCGGCGGTCTCCTGCCGGTCGGTCCCCTGGCGGGCGGCGGACCCGTGGGCGGCGTCCTGGCGGGTGATGGCCTGGCGCGCGCCGGCCTGACGGGTGATGGCGCGGCGGCTGGTGGCGATGCTCATGGCTGTGCGGGTCCTCTCTGGGGAGTGGCCGCGGGTGCGGTCCGGGGTGCGGTCCGAGGGGTGTGTCCGGTCAGCGGTGGCGCAGGCGGGCGATGCCCTCGCGGGCGCCGAAGGCGAGCAGCCAGGCGGTGATGGCGGCGGAGGCGGCGAGGAAGACCGGGAGCGATGTGTGGGCGGCGGTACCGATCAGGACGGCCATGGCGACCAGGGCGGAGAACAGGATCACGGCTGACTCCTTCGGCTACGGCTGTGGTGCGTGCGCCGGTTTCGGTTGACAAGTGTTCGCTGACTTCGGCATCACTGTACTCCGGCTGGCCAAGTTCGGCAAACGACTGTTTACTGAATGGCGTGAGTCACACCGTAGGGGCCAGACAGGCCCAGAAGCAGCAGAGTCGGCGGGCGTTGCTGGATGCCGGGCTGCACCTGCTGGCCGATCAGAACCTGGCGAGCCTGGGTGTCCGCGAGGTCACCCGGGAGGCCGGGCTCTCGCCCGCGGCCTTCTACCGGCACTTCCCGGACCTCGCCGCCCTCGGGGTCGCGCTGGTCGAGGAGTCGCTGGCCAGCCTGCACGTCATGATCCGTTCGGTGCTCGCCGAGGCGGGCGGTGCCGAGGAGCTGATCGACCGTGCGGTGGACGTGATCGAGCAGCACGTCCGCGAGCACCGGCCGCACGTCCGCTTCCTGTCACGTGAGCGGCACGGCGGGGTCCGGCAGGTGCGCGAGGCGATCGACGCCGAACTCGGCCGCTTCGCCGCCGAGGTGGGAGCCGCGCTGGCGCTGCAGCCGGTGTCGCGGGGGTGGAGCGAGCAGGACCTGCGGATGCTGGCCGAGCTGTACGTGGACCACATGGTGTCCACGGCCTCCGCCTTCCTGGAGGCGCAGGAGGCCGAGCCGGACCGGGAGGAGCGGATCGCCGCAACCGCGCGGCTGCAGCTGCGCCTGATCAGCCTGGGGCGGCGGCACTGGCAGGGGAGCTGACCCCGTGTCGTAGGGGGTGCGCGCGGACGCCCGGGCCCTGATGGGGGCGGTGGTAACCGGCCATTGCGTTCGGGGTGGTTTCTTGGTCTCGCCTTGACCCTTGACAGTGGGTCATGTCCGCGACAGCTTTGGTGCACCCCCACACGTGGACCCCCCACATCGAGAGGTCTCTCATGAAGAAGCCGCTCATAGGCACGCTCGCCACGCTCCTGGCCGCCGGTGCCACCACCCTTGCCGTGGCCTCCCCGGCTCAGGCGGCCCCCAGGGCCACCGTCAACTTCGCCGGAACGGTGGCCCTCAGCAACTGCTCCGGCTCGCTGGTGCGGATGCCCGGCTCGGCCGCGAGCGACCCGGCGCTCATACTCTCCAACGGCCACTGCCTGGAGTCCGGCATGCCGGGCCCCGGGCAGGTGGTCCTCAATCAGGCCTCCAGCCGGACCTTCACCCTGCTCAACGCCTCCGGCAGCGGCGTCGCCACCCTGCGCGCGACCAAGGTGGTCTACGGCGCGATGACCGACACCGACGTGTCGATCTACCAGCTGAACACCAGCTACTCCTCGATCCAGTCCCGGTACGGGATCGCGCCGCTGACCGTCGCCGCGACCCACCCCGTCCAGGGCACCTCGATCAAGGTCGTCTCCGGGTACTGGAAGAAGATCTACTCCTGCTCGGTCGACGGCTTCGCCTACCGGCTGAAGGAAGCCGACTGGACCTTCAAGGACTCGGTCCGCTACACCTCGGCCTGCAACGTGATCGGCGGCACCTCCGGCTCCCCGGTGGTCGACGCCTCGTCCGGCCAGGTGGTCGCCGTCAACAACACGACCAACGAGAACGGCGAGCGCTGCACCCTGGACAACCCCTGCGAGGTCGACCAGAACGGCACCGTGACGGTGCGCCGGGGCATCGGCTACGCCCAGGAGACGTACGGGATCCCGGCCTGCTTCGCCGCCGGCAACAAGTTCGACCTGACCCTCCCGGGCTGCACCCTGCCCCGCCCTTAGCGCGAACCCCAGTTCCTTGGCGTGAACCCCCGTCCGCAACCAGCACCCCACCGGGTAGCGGGCGCCCCGTCGGTGACCGGCACCCCGCCGACAGGGCCGCGCAACCCCAGTGACCAGCACCTTTGCCCTGATGGGTCATCCGCCGACGGCGGGTGGCCCATTCGGCCGTCCACCGGGCGGCCACCGCACCACCCGCACCGCAGAGTCGTACCACGAGGCCGCACCCATGTCCGTTGACCAGATGGAGAGTTGATGACCACCGCGTTGAGAAGGCTGCTGGTTTCCACCCTGCTGATACCGCTGCTCGCGTTCAGCGGCCTGGCGTCCCCGGCGTTCGCCGCCGACGACCAGGGCGCATCGGCGTCCGGGGCGGCCCACGGCCGCGGCCCCGCCGACGACCCGAACGCCGACATCAAGGACCGCCTGGCGGCGATCCCCGGGGTGACCATCACCGAGGAGAAGCCGACCACCACCGGCCACCGCTACTTCATCGCCACCTACACCCAGCCGATCGACCACGCCCGCCCCTGGCTGGGCACCTTCCAGCAGCGCTTCAGCCTGCTGCACCGCGGCTACGACCGCCCGACCGTCTTCTACACCAACGGCTACACCCTGGGCACCAACCCGTCCCGCACCGAGCCCACCCGGCTGGTGGACGGCAACCAGGTCTCCATCGAGTACCGGTTCTTCACCCCCTCCCGCCCCGAGCCGGCGGACTGGTCCAAGGCCGGCATCCGTCAGGGAGCCGCCGACTCGCACCGGCTGGTGACCGCGCTCAAGCGGATCTACCAGCAGGAGTGGCTGTCCACCGGCGCCAGCAAGGGCGGCATGTCCTCCACCTTCTACCGCCGCTTCTACCCGGACGACGTGGCCGGCACGATCGCCTACGTGGCGCCGAACAACACCGACGTCAGCGACTACGCGGCCTACACCGAGTTCTTCCGCACCGTCGGCACCCCCGAGTGCCGGGCCCGGCTGCAGGCCGCCCAGCGCGAGCTGCTGGTGCGCCGGGACCGCCTGGAGGCCCGCTACGTCGCCGACAACAAGGCGGCCGGCTCCACGTTCAACACCCTCGGCACTCCGGACCGCGCGTACGAGGCGGGCACGCTGGACGTGGTCTGGGCGTTCTGGCAGTACAGCCTGGAGGCGGACTGCGCCAAGGTGCCGGTGGCCGCCACCGCGACCGACGACGAGCTGTACGCCTGGTTCGACGCGCAGTCGGGCATCACCGGCAACAGCGACCAGTCGCTGGCGAAGTACACCGCCTACTACTACCAGGCGGCCACCGAGCTGGGCGCGCCGTTCTTCGACGTCTCGTACCTGAAGGACCTGCTGCACTACGACTACAAGGACCTCTACTCGGCCCGCGCCTACGTGCCGAAGGAGATCCCGGTCAGCTTCAACCGGTACGCGATGCCCGACATCGACCGCTGGGTGAAGCGCGAGGGCGAGCGGATCATGTACGTCTACGGCGGCAACGACCCGTGGGGCGCCAAGCCGTTCCACCTCGGCCGCGGCAGTGAGGACAGCTACGTCTACACCGTGCCCGGCGGCAACCACGGCTCCAACATCTCCAAGCTGCCCGCCGAGCAGTCGGCGGAGGCCACCGCCAAGGTCCTGGAGTGGGCCGGCCTGGGCGACCAGGACGCCGCCCGCTCGCTGGCCAAGTCGCCGCAGCTGATCCCTGCCTTCGGCCCGCTGGACGTCGAGGGCCAGCGGCTGGAGCAGGAGCGCCGCCCGCTGTGACGCCCGAACCGCTGGGATGCCCGAGCCGCCGGGATGCCCGAACCGCTGTGACGGCTGAACCGCGGTAGCACCCTGACCCGCCAGGGTCACCATGGACAGGAGGCCGCCCCGCTGCCCGGGGCGGCCTCCTTTCGTCGTCCACGCCCTCCTCCCGTCGTCCACGGGCACCTTCTTCCGCCCCCCGCCGGGCCCCTCCCCGAAGCACTGAATCAGTGCTTCAATGCTTCCATGGCCTACCGACGCACGCCCGCCGTACAAGCCCGCCTGGACGCCCAGCGCGAGGCCGTACTGCAGTCGGCGGTCCTGCTGCTCGCCGAACGCGGGTACGCCGGCTGCACGATGGCGGCCGTGGCGGACCGCGCCGGGATCGCCACCGGCAGCCTCTACCAGCACTTCGCCAACAAGGCCGAGCTGTCGGTGCAGTTGTTCCGCCGGGTGGTCACCCGCGAGATCGACGCGGTCAACGCGGCCGTCGCGCTGCGGGACACCCCGCAGGAGCGGATCGCCGCCGTGGTCGAGACCTTCGCCGCCCGTGCCCTGCGGGCGCCGCGGCTGGCGTACGCGCTGCTGGTCGAGCCGGCCGACGCGGTGGTGGACGGCGAGCGGCTGGTGTTCCGGCGGGCGTTCCGGGACGTGATCGCCACCGAGATCACCGCCGCGGTCGCGAGCGGCGAACTGCCCGAGCAGGATGCCGTGCTGACCGCCGCGGCCGTGGTCGGCGCGGTCGGCGAGGCGCTGGCCGGCCCGCTCGCGGCCATGCCCGAAAGAACGGCCGCACCCGGGAGAACGGCCGTGCCCGAAAGAACGGCCGCACCCGGGAGAACGGCCATGCCCGGAAGCAAGGCCGTGCCCGGGGGCAAGGCCGCGCCCGAAAGCAACGGGGCCGCCGCCGAGGTGGTCCCCGCCCTGGTCTCCTTCACCCTGCGTGCCCTGGGAGGACGCGATGACAGCGACGCATGAGGTCACCAACCAGGTGCCCCTGCCGTACGGACACGACACCGCCGCCGATCCCGCCCTGCTCGCCGCCCTGGAGCGGGCCGGCGCCGGCTGGGCCGAGCCCGAGCTGCGCGAGCTGGGCCGGCTGGCCGG
The DNA here is from genome assembly GCF_014656195.1 of Kitasatospora xanthocidica. GTDB lineage: Bacteria > Actinomycetota > Actinomycetes > Streptomycetales > Streptomycetaceae > Kitasatospora > Kitasatospora xanthocidica. Next base: position 162,064 of record NZ_BNBY01000010.1, read on the forward strand.
CTCCGAGCAGGCCGCCGAGTGGGGCCGGCTGGCCAACGAGCACCCGCCGGTGCTGCGCACCCACGACCGCTTCGGCCACCGGATCGACGAGGTCGAGTTCCACCCGTCCTGGCACGAGCTGATGCGCACCGCCGTCTCGTACGGCCTGCACGCCGCGCCCTGGCGGGACGGGCGTCCGGGGGCCCACACCGCCCGCGCCGCCAAGTTCTTCGTCTGGAGCCAGGTCGAGGCCGGGCACACCTGCCCGATCTCGATGACCTACGCCGCCGTACCGGCGCTGCGCGCGAACCCCTCCCTGGCCGGGGAGTTGGAGCCGCTGCTGGCGGCGAGGGAGTACGACTTCGGGCTGCGCGAGCCGCGCACCAAGCGCGGGCTGATCGCCGGCATGTCGATGACCGAGAAGCAGGGCGGCTCGGACGTCCGCACCAACACCACGGTCGCCGCCCCGCAGCCGGACGGCACCTACCGGATCACCGGCCACAAGTGGTTCACCTCGGCGCCGATGTCCGACCTGTTCCTGACGCTCGCCCAGGCGCCGGGCGGGCTGAGCTGCTTCGCGCTGCCGCGCGTCCTGCCGGACGGCAGCCGCAACCGGCTGCACCTGATGCGGCTCAAGGACAAGCTCGGCAACAAGTCCAACGCCTCCGCCGAGCTGGAGTACGACGGCGCGGTCGGCTGGCTGGTGGGCGAGGAGGGCCGCGGGGTGCCGACCATCATCGAGATGGTCAACATGACCCGGCTGGACTGCACCACCGGCGGCGCCGCCGGCATGCGCTACGGCGCCACCCGGGCCGTCCAGCACGCCCTGCACCGGCGGGCGTTCGGCAAGGCGCTGGTCGACCAGCCGCTGATGCGCAACGTGCTCGCCGACCTGGTGGTGGAGTCCGAGGCGGCCACGACCGTCGCGATGCGGCTCGCGCAGTCCACCGACCTCGCCCTGGCGGGGGACGAAACCGAGGCGCTGGTACGGCGGTTGGGCCTGGCGGTGGCCAAGTACTGGGTGTGCAAGCGCGGTCCGGCGCACGCCGCCGAGGCGCTGGAGTGCCTCGGCGGCAACGGCTACGTGGAGGAGTCGGGGATGCCCCGGCTCTACCGGGAGGCGCCGCTGGTCTCGATCTGGGAGGGCTCCGGCAACGTCGCCGCCCTGGACGCGCTGCGTGCCATGGCCAAGCGGCCGGAGACCGTGGAGGCGTTCCTCGGCGAACTCGACGCCGCCGTCGGCGCGGACCGCCGACTGGACGCGGCCGTGGCCGCGCTGCGCAAGGAACTCACCGACCTGACCGACCTGGAGTTCCGCACCCGCCGGCTGGTCGAGTCGATGGCGCTGGCCTTCCAGGGCTCGCTGCTGGTCCGGTACGGCGACCCGGCGGTGGCCGACGCGTTCTGCGCGAGCCGGCTGGGCGGCGACCACGGCGCGGCCTTCGGCACCCTGCCGGCCGGGGTCGACGCCGGGGCGATCATCGACCGGGCCCGTCCGGTGCCGGCGTGAGCGAATCCCAGGAGGTCCGCGCGTTCTGGCAGGCCCTGGGCCTGCCCGGCCTGGTCGACGTGCACACCCACTTCATGCCGAAGAACGTCCTCGACAAGGTGTGGGCGTACTTCGACGCGGCCGGTCCGCTCATCGACCGGCCCTGGCCGATCACCTATCGCGAGGCCGAGGCCGAACGCGTCGCGCGGCTGCGGGAGTTCGGCGTCCGGGCGTTCACGTCGATGCTCTACCCGCACAAGCCGGGCATGGCCGCCTGGCTGAACGCCTGGGCCGTCGACTTCGCCGCCCGCACCCCGGACTGCCTGCACACCGCGACCTTCTTCCCCGAACCCGAGGCGGCCGGCTACGTCGCCCGGGCGATCGAGGACGGCGCCCGGGTGTTCAAGGCGCACCTGCAGGTCGGCGGCTACGACCCGACGGACCCGCTGCTGGACGAGGTCTGGGGGCTGCTCGCCGAGACCGGCACCCCGGTGGTCAGTCACTGCGGATCCGGGCCGGTGGCGGGCAAGTTCACCGGCCCCGGCCCGATCGGCGAGGTGCTGGACCGGCACCCGGGGCTGGTCCTGGTGGTCGCCCACCTCGGGATGTCCGAGTACCGCGACTTCCTCGACCTCGCCGAGCGCCACCCGTCCGTCCGGCTGGACACCACCATGGCGTTCACCGACTTCGTCGAGGCCGACGACCCGTTCCCGCGCGAGGAACTGCCGCGGCTGCGCGGCCTGCGGGACCGGATCCTGCTCGGCAGCGACTTCCCCAACATCCCGTACCGGTACGTCCACCAGCTGGAGGCGCTGGCCGGGCTGGGGCTGGGGGAGGAGTGGCTGCGGGCGGTCTGCCACGACAACGGCGCCGCCCTGTTCGAGCTCAGCTGACCGCGCCGCGCGCTCAGTTGACCGCGCCGCGTGCTCAGTTGACCGCGCCGCACGCCCAGCTGACCGCGCGCTCAACCGACCGTCCCCAGGACCTCCAGGGCCCGTGCATGCAGCCCGGGTGCGGCGGTGAGGAAGCTGTCGGAGCCGGCCGTCCAGGCCGCCCCGGCGGCGTCCGTCACCGCCGCGCCCGCCTCGCTCGCGATCAGCGCTCCGGGCAGCAGGTTGCCCGCGTCCCGGCCGTACTCCCAGAACAGCGCCAGATGCCCGGAGCCGACCTGGGCCACCTGCAGCGCGGTCGGGCCGAGGTTGCGCACCGCCAGCACCGCGCCCGCCATCGCGGACAGCGACTCGCCCGCCCGGCGCAGCGCCACCGGGTCCTCGGCCACCCGCGGCGGCTGGCTGGTGGCGGCGACGGTGATCGCCGGCTCGCGCTCCAGCGGGGCGATCGGCCGCCCGTCCAGTTCGGCCCCGCCGCCCAGCACCGCCCGGTAGGTCCGCCCGCCGTCCAGCTCGGGGGCGTGCACCACGGCCAGCACCGCGACGCCGTCCCGGACCAGTGCGGCGGTGACCGCCCAGTGCGGCTGGCCGAGCAGGTACTGCACCGCGCCGTCGGTGGCGTCGCAGAGCCACCACTCGCCCTCGGCGGGCAGCGAGCCGTCCAGCTCCTCCTCCGCCCAGCCGGCCCACGGGCGCAGCGCGGTCAGCCGCTCCCGCAGCTCGGCGGCGGCCGGCCCGTCCAGCGCGGCGAAGGCGGCCCCGGCCTCCTCGACCGTCCGCGCCGTGACGGGCTCGGTGGACCGGCGGGCCGCCAGCTTGGCGCCGACCTCGCGCACCACGGCCTCCACCTCCCGCGCCAGCGCCCACAGCCCGGCCGGCTCGTTCAGGCTTGCCAGCTCGTGCAGGCCCGCCAGTTCGTCCAGCCCGGCCAGCTTGTCCAGCTCGTTCAGCTCGTTCAGCTCGTTCAGCTTGTTCATCACGGTGACCCCTCCCGGTTCCCGGGCCGGCCGCTCCGGCCGCCCAGGACAAGGAGTACCCTCGGAGCGACCGAACAGGACGCTGGATCCCCCGTAGACGACGGAGATCGGACACCATGGACCTCTCCACTGCTGATCCGGACAGCGTGCTGGACGCCCTCGACCGCCGTCTGGTCTGCGCCCTCCAGGTGGACGGCCGGGCCGAGCCCGGCCGGATCGCCGAGGTGCTGGGCGTCTCCACCCGTACGGTGACCCGCCGGCTGGCCCGGATGCGGATGGCCGGCGTGCTGCGGGTGGTCCGGATGCCCGACGTCGAGGACGCGGCGGTGGGCGCCCTGCTGCTGCGGGTCCGGGTGCTGAGCGGACGGGTGGACGCCGTCGCGCAGGCGCTGGCCGACCGCTCGGACGTTCCCTTCGTCGACGTGATGCTCGGCGGCCACGAGGTCGGCGCGGTCATGCTGACCGACGCCGGGGCCCGCGACCGGCTGCTGTACGGGCAGCTGCCCGCGACCGGCGCCGTCACCGAGACCACCACCCACGCCGTGCTGCACGCCTTCGCCGACGCCGGGCAGTGGCGGGGCGGCCACCTGACCGAGGAGGAGGCCGCCGCGCTCGCCCGGCCCGCCGTCCCGCGCCCGGCGTCACCCCCGCCGCTGGACGCCCTCGACCGCGCTCTGCTGGACCGGCTGGGCGAGGACGCCCGGCAGTCCCACGCCGCCCTGGCGGCGGTCGTCGGGGCACCTGAGTCGACCGTGCGCCGCCGGCTGCACCGGCTGGACGAGCTGGGGCTGCTGCGCACCCACGCCACCGTGGACCCGCGGCTGCTCGGCATGGCGGTGGACGCCAACCTCTGGCTGGACGTGCCGCCCGGCCGGCTCGCCGAGGTCGGCACCGCGCTGGCCCGCCACCCGCAGGTGCACGGCGTGTTCGCCACCAGCGGCCCGACCGGTCTGCTGGCCACGCTGTTCTGCGCGGACCACGGCGAGCTGTACCGCTTCCTCACCGACACGCTCGGCCCGCTCGGCGCCGCCCGGGTCGAGACCACGATCACCGCCCGCGCGGTGAAGCGAGCGGGGGTCCTGCTCAGGCAACCGCCCCGGCGGCCGTAGCGACCGTACCGGCCCCGGCGACCGTGCTGCCCCGGCAACCGCCCCGGCCTCGGCAACCATCGAGGCCCCGGCGGCCGGAGCGGCCGTTACCTGCGGGGTAATCGACGTCCGCCGCCGGGCCGGGCAGGCTGGGGGCAACCCGGTGAGGCCGACACGGCCCCGGGATCCCACCCGCGACAGGAGGCGATCCGCCATGTCCGCCCACGCGAACACCCTCACCCCCGCCAGGCCGGCCTCCGCCTTCTCGCCGTGGACGGTGCGCGGCATCCTCACCCTGGACGCCCTGGTCACCGGCGGAAACGGGCTGGCCTACCTGGCCTTCTCCGGACCGCTCGGCGAGTTGCTCGGCCTCGGCCGCGCCACCCTGCTCGACCTCGGGGCCTTCCTCACCGTCTACGCGGTCGCCGTCGGCGTGCTGGCGGCCCGTCGGCAGCCGCCGGTGCTCGGCGTACGGGCGGTGATCGACCTCAACCTGGTCTGGGTGGTGCTCAGCCTGGTGGCGATGGAGGTCTGGCTGGAGCCGACCACCGCCGGCTTCGTCTGGATCCCGCTGCAGGCCGCGACGGTCGCCCTGTTCGCCGTCCTGCAGTTCACCGCCCTGCGCCGGAGCAGCCGGAGCAGCCGGAACGGCGGGAACGGCGGGAACGACGGGAACAGCCGGACCAGCCGTTCCGCCCGCTACAGCTGACGCTCCGGCCCCACCGCGGACTGCAGGAACCGCACCGTCTCCGCGTCGGCCGGGAGGAAGGTCTCCATGGCCAGCTCGGAGACGGTCACGTCCAGCGGGGTGTTGAAGGTCGCGATGGTGGAGAGGAACGAGAGCACCCGCCCGTCGTGGCGGATCCGCATCGGCAGCGCGAACGGGAAGCCGTCCCCGGCCACGTCCTGCGCCGGGTCGTCGGCCGGCTCGGGGTAGCCGCGGACCTCCTCGTACAGCCGCCGCAGCGGTTCGGCGCGGACCAGCTCCAGTTGGCGCTCCATCCGCTCCAGCAGGTGGTGGCGCCACTGCCGCAGGTTGACGATGCGCGGCGCCAGCCCGTCCGGGTGCAGGGTGATCCGGATCGCGTTGAGCGGCGGCTCCAGCAGGTGCGGGGCGACCCCGTCCAGGAGCAGCCCGAGCGAGCGGTTGGCCGCCAGCACCCGGAAGCTCCCGTCGACGACGACCGCCGGGTACGGGTCGTGGGCGGCCAGCAGCCGCTCCACGCCGCCGCGCACCGCGTCCATCGAGGGGTCGTCCAGCGGTGTCTCGGGGTAGTGCGGGGCGTAGCCGGCCGCGAGCAGCAGGGTGTTGCGCTCGCGCACCGGGACGTCCAACTGCTCGGCCAGCCGCAGCAGCAGCTCCCGGCTCGGACGGGAGCGGCCGTTCTCCACGAAGCTGAGGTGCCGGGCCGAGGAGTCCGCCCGCAGCGCCAGTCGCAGCTGGCTGAGCTGTCGTCGTTCGCGCCAGCCGCGCAGCAGCGGGCCGACGCCGGTTCCCGTCGGGCTGCCCATGCCCGCCATGATCGTCATGGCCCAGGACGGTACTCGAACGAGCCCGGTCGGCGGGAGGGGGCGAGGGGGACCGGACGGACCTGATCAGAGCCCGGGTGGGTCAGGGTGGTTCAGGGGGCCGCGGGGATCTGCGGGGATCCGGGGATCAGACGCCGGTGCTGGAACCCGGCCGGATGACCATGAGCACCACGACCACGGCCCACAGCAGGTTGAACACCCCGGCCGTCATCGGCAGCAGGCGCAGACCGCCGACCGCCTTGGCGTGCTGCTCGTCCGCCGGGTCGAGGTCGAGCGCGTCCACGGCGGCCTGCTGGCCGGGGAGGACGAAGAGCAGCAGGGAGAGCGCGGCGACCGCGGTCAGCACCATCGAGACGATCACCCAGGACTGGCTCATCACGTCCATCACCTGGGCCAGGCCGATGCCCAGCACCGGCACCGCGACCCCCAGCAGCGCGTAGACCTGGGTGATCCGGTGCAGCACGCGCAGCACGCCCGCGTCGGAGGCCCGGTCCGGCCCGTCGGCCAGCGCGGCCTTCGCCCGGCGCGGGAACGTGCTGACGGCCACCGCGACCGGGCCTATGAACAGGACCGAGACGAGGACGTGCAGGCTCAGCAGGAACTTGGCCATGGCGGGGCACCCTTTGGATCCGGTGGGCAGCTGGGGTTTCGCGGGAGCGCACGGTCGGCGCGCCCACGACCAGGCACGCTAACACCGCTTATTCACGGGCCCACCGCTCGGGTGCGCGGTGCGGGGCCCACCGGCGGCCCGTCCGCCGGCGGTCCAGCCCGCCGCCCGCCACGGCCCACCCGTCGGTTCAGCCGGCCGCCGTCAGCTCCACGATCCGCGGCGGGGCGGTGCTGACCGCCGCGACGGCGGCGCCGTGCTCCGGGTCGGTCCAGTCGATCAGGTGCAGGTCCTGGTACCGGCTGCGCAGCGGGGCACCGGGCGGGACGGTCGCGGGCAGGGCGGAGAGGTCGATCCCGCCGAGGGTGTCCAGGGTGGCCCGCCCGATCTTGATCAGCGACTCCTTGCGCACCCACTGCCGCAGGAACGCCCGGTCCGGCTCCGGGTCCGCCTCGACCAGGGCGAGTTCGGCCGGGGCCAGCACCCGGCGGGCGACCGCGCGCAGCGAGCCGCCCCGGCCGGACAGCTCGACGTCCACGCCGATCGGCTGGTGGCCGGCGCCCGCGGCGACCACGCCCCTGGTGTGCGACAGGCTCACGTGCACCCCGGGGTGGTCCGGCAGGTAGGGCTTGCCGTGGTCGGCGAGCCCGCAGTCCGGGCACTGCTGGGCGAGCACCAGGCCGGCCACCGGGACGCCGAGCAGCCGGGCGGCGCAGAGCCGGACCAGCAGGTGCCCGGCGGTGAAGTCGAGCCGCCCGGACTCGTGCCGGAAGCGCGCGGCGCGTTCCCGTTCGAGGGCGGTCAGCAGGTGCTCGCCCACCTCGGGGTGCCGCAGCACGGCGTCGGCGGACGCGACGGCGACGAGCGGTGCGCTCTGGTCCTGGGCCTCGGTGGTCATGACTCCAACCTAGCTCCAACCCGGGCCCCGCCGGAGAGGGGTGCCGCCGCCCGCCGACCGGGTGTTCCCGGGAGACCGGTGCTCCGTTCGTATGAATGTCGGATGCGACCTGAGGGTCGAGAGGGTACGAATCACCTGATTTAGGGTTGGATGTCCCGGATCTGTGGGATCGACGGCAGATGTCATGGAAAACGGCAGGTCGTCCGAGCGCCTGCCCTTTCTCTTATGCGCGGAGGAATTGTCGATGGGTCAGGCCACCGGTTCGCCGGATCACCGAACGACCGCCGTGAGAACGCCCGCCACCCGTGGTCGCCGGGCCGTCCGCGCGGCGGTCGCGACCGTCGTGGCCGCGCTGCCGCTGGCCGCCGTGCTGACGGTCGGTTCGGCCGCGCCGCTGGCCCCGCCGCTGGGCGCCTGCACCGGGCCCTCCTGTCCCGCCACCTGGCCGACGCCGCCGAACAACGGCGACTTCACCGGGCGGGACGCCAGCATCAACGTCTTCACCGGCGGCAACTACACGGTGAACGGCCGCGCCGCCGAGGCCGAGGGCAAGATCGTCACCCTGGGGAACCTGACCGTCGACAAGAACGGCGGCGGCATCTACAACATGGGCGTCGTCGGCGTCGGCTCGCGCGTGGTGCCGCCCAACGGCAGCGACTTCGTGACCACCGGTGGCGCCGTCGACGTCAAGACCGGCAACTCCATCCTGATCGGCGGCAGCGACTCGCACGGCGCGGCCTTCGGCAACCTGCGCCACGCGGGCAGCGTGAGCGGCACCGTCAGCATCGACCCCACCGGCCAGTCGATCCAGGACGCCAACGCCGCCGCGCCCTACCAGACGGTGCTGACCCAGATCGAGGAGATCTCCGACTGCGTGGGTCGGTCCGCCCCGACCGGCCAGGTCGACATCGCCTTCGGTACGGCGACCTTCACCGGCGACGGGACCAGCATGCGGCAGGTCTTCAACGTCACCCAGAACCTCGCCTCGCCGACCGGCGGACAGATCGGCCTCGCCTTCACCAAGATCCCGGCCGGCGCCACCGTCGTGGTCAACATGATCGGCGACAGCCCGATCATCAACACCTACACGGGCACCGGTCTGGCGGGCGACCAGACCACCGATATGCGCTCGAAGCTGATGTACAACTTCCCGACCGCGACCTCGGCCCAGATCCTCGGCAGCGCCCAGTTCCAGGGCTCCGTCATGGCCGGCAACCCGGGCGGCACCACGACCATCGCCCAGCCGGGCATGAACGGCCGGGTGTACCTGGCGGGCAACCTGATCCACACGGGTACCGGTGGCTACGAGATCCACAGCTACCCGTTCGACGGGGACCTGCCGGAGTGCACGGTGACGCCCAGCCCGTCGCCGACCTCCTCCTCGCCGTCTCCTTCGCCGACGTCTCCTTCGCCGACCTCTCCGTCTCCGACCTCGCCCTCGCCGACCTCGCCGAGCCCGACGTCTCCGTCGCCGACGTCCCCCACGCCGACCTCTCCGTCCCCGACCTCCCCGTCCCCCACCTCCCCGTCTCCCACCTCGCCGAGCCCGACGTCCCCGTCCCCGACGTCTCCCACGCCGACCTCGCCGGCGCCCACCTCCCCGACCCCGAGCAGCCACTCGCCGTCGGCCAGCGCGTCCACGTCGAGCGCGGGCCCAGCCCCGACCAGCCACCACCCGACCAAGCAGCCGACGAGCCACCACCCGGGCGGCGGCGGTGAGTTGCCCTCCACCGGTGCGGGCAACGCTCCGGTGGTCTTCGGTCTGGCGGGCGTCGGCCTGCTCGGCCTCGGCGGTCTGGCCGTGATGGCCGCCCGCCGCCGCGGCCGCCACAGCTGACGGCCCCGCACGACGGCTGAACGGCGCCGAGCGCGCCCGAGCAGCCGGCCGGCGTACAGGCCGCCCGAGTCGATCCGACCGGGCGGCCTGTGTCGTACCCGGAACTCCAGGGGTACCGGGCTACCGCTGCGCCGGGTAGTCCGCGAGCCCGGAGGCGAGCAGGGCGAAGGCCCGGTCCACCGCCGTCTCGATCCGGGGGCGGATCTCCTCGGCCGATTCGCCGGCCACCACGGCCCGCCGGATCTCGGCGAGGACCGCCCGGTGGGCGCCCGCGACGGTGCCGGCCACCACGTGCGGGAGCGGGTCGTCCGGGGCGGCTCCCGCCTCCTCGGCCAGGACGGCGGCCAGTGCCCCCTCCGCGCGTTCGCCGAGCTCCAGCAGTCGGGCGCGCAGCGCGGGGCTGTCCGTGACGATCCGCCAGAACGTCGCCATCCGCGGGTTCAGTCCGACCGTGGGCTCCCCGTCCGCGACCGCGGCCAGCAGGTCGGCCCGGACGGCGTCCACCGCGGAGCTGCCGGCCGGGCGGCGGCGGACCACCTCGGCCAGGTGGGCGACCACGGCGTCCTGCCGGTCGAAGAACAGGTCCTCCTTGGTCGGGAAGTAGTTGAAGACCGTGTTGGGGGAGACCCCGGCGGCCCGGGCCACCTCGACGACCGTGACCCGGTCGAACCCGCGCTCGGCGAACAGGCCCATGGCGGTGTCGGCCAGGAGGTCCCGGGTCTGCTGCTTCTTGAGTTCGCGAAGTCCCATGCCGGGATCCTACGGCAGAATCATGGAGTCACATAAAACTTGCAGTGACACCAAGAATATCGGCTACGGTGACGGCATGACCTTCACCTTCGGCATCTACCCCGGCGGACTGCTCGGCGACGACAGCGGTGTGCTGGCGCCCGTCCGCCCCGACGACCCGGCGCTGATCACCGCGGCCCTGCGCGAACTCCAGGGCGGGGCAGGCGAGTTCCTGGTCCGTGCCTACCGCTCGTGCGGCGATCCCGGGTGCGCCCCGGAGCGGCCCGAGCAGTACGCGGTCGAGGGGCGCAGGCTCGACCTGGTGCTCCAGTACCGCGACCGCAGCGGGGAGTTGGCGGGCTGGCTGGACTTCGTCCGGGAGACGGTCCGGACCGAGGGCCACCGGGTCGCCCTCCTCCAGATCTGCGAGGAGCCCAACCTCGATCTGCCGCCCGTGGACGGCAGCATCCCCGACGTGCGGCGGGCGCTGGTCGCGGGCGTGGTCGCGGCCAAGGAGGAGGCGCTGGCCCGCGGGTACGACGAGCTGGCCGTCGGCTTCAACGCGGTGCCGTCCTTCGACCCCGCGGACACCTTCTGGTCCGAACTCGGCGAGCTTGCCGACGAGCGCTTCCACCGAGCCCTGGACTACGTCGGCCTGGACTTCTTCCCGGACGTCTTCCGGCCCGTGCCGCCCGGGCAACTCACCGACGCGGTACGGGCGGTGGTCACGTCGTTCCGGCGGGACTGGCTGCCCCGGGCCGGCATCGGGGCCGCCGTCCCGCTGCGGGTCTGCGAGAACGGGTGGCCCACCGGCCCCGGGCGGAGCGAGGCGCGGCAGGCCGAGGTGGTCGAGGAGGTGGTGCGGACGGTCGCCGGGCTGGCCGCCGAACTCGCCGTCACCGGTTACGCGTTCTTCGCCCTGCGGGACGCCGACAGCGCGGGGGCGGGGCTGTTCCACCACTTCGGCCTGCTGCGCGACGACTACTCGCGCAAGCCGGCGTTCGACACCTACCGGAAGCTGGTCGCCGAACTGACCGAACTGACCGAACCGGCCGAACCGGCCGGACCGACCGAACCGAGCGCAACATCCGGACCGACCGAACCGAGCGCAACGGCCGAAACATCCGAACCGGCCTGCCGGGAAGGCTAGTTCGTCTCGAAGAACCGCTCCACCGTGCGGCGCCGGGCGGCGACCTCGTGCACCGGCTCGCCGATCACCCGCCCGGCCAGGGTGACGGCCAGCTCGCCGACGTCCTGGCGGAGCCGCTCGGCCGCCGCGGCCCGGTCCGCGGCGATCCGCGCGCGTCCGGTGGTGAGCAGCTCGTCCCGTTCGCGCAGGCCCTCTGCCCGGGCCGCGGCGATCGCCGCCGCGCCGCGTTCGGTGCAGTCCTCCCGGATCCGGGCCGCCTGGTGCCGGGCCTCGGCCAGTTCGCGCAGGTGGGTGTCGCGGACGGCCTCGGCCTCGGCGCGCAGGGCCTCGGCGTGCTCGGCGCGGCCCTCGGTGGCCTCCCGGCGTTCGGCCTGCACCCGTTCGATGCGGGGGAGCAGGTGCCGGCCGAGCGTCCAGAGGATCAGGAAGAACAGCGCCAGGCCGAGGGCCAGCGGGGCCGGTTCGGGCTTGAGCGGGCCGAGTTCGAGATTCACGCAACCTCCCCGTGGTCCGACGTGCCGTCAAGCGGCAGCCTTCCCTGGGTCGACGGTGGTCGAACTCGACCCTGGGATGAGCTTCGTCACGACGCCGGGGAGGTTGCCGCTTCCGGCTCGTCGGGCGACGGCCCCGGTCAGGTGACCTCGCCCCGGCGGGAGAAGCGCTCCGCCCGCCATTCGCCGCTCTCCAGGACCTCGGCCAGCTGCCGGGCGGCGTCCCAGACCTCGGTGTAGGACAGGTAGAGCGGGGTGAAGCCGAAGCGCATCAGGTCCGGCGCGCGGAAGTCGCCGATCACCCCGCGCTCGATCAGCGCCTGCACCACCGGGTAGCCGTCGGCGTGCCGCAGGGCGACCTGGCTGCCGCGCCGGGCGTGCTCGCGCGGGGTCACCACCTCGATCCCGTCCAGGCCCTCCGTCAGCGAGATGAACAGGTCGGTCAGCGCCAGGCTCTTCGTCCGCACCGCCGCGAGGTCGGCCCGCTCCCAGACGTCCAGCGAGGCGTCGAGGGCGGCCTGGCCGAGCAGCGAGGGCGAGCTGGTCAGGAAGCGGCCGATGCCCGCCTTGGGGTCGTAGCCGGGCTCGAAGGCGAACGGGCGGGCGTGCCCGAACCAGCCGCTCAGCGGCTGCAGCGGACCGGCCGCCAGGTGCCGCTCGGCGACGTACAGGAAGGCCGGCGAACCGGGGCCGCCGTTCAGGTACTTGTAGGTGCAGCCGACCGCGAAGTCCGCGTCGGCGGCGCCGAGTTCGACCGGCAGCGCGCCCACCGCGTGGCACACGTCCCAGATCATCAGCGCGCCCGCGGCCTGCACCCGGGCGGTGATCCCGGGCATGTCCAGCAGCTCGCCGGTGCGGTAGTCCACCTGTGAGAGGACGACCGCGGCGACGTCCCCGTCCAGGTGCCGGTCCAGCTCCTCGGGCCGGATCAGCGCACTGCGCGCGCCCTCGACCAGGCCGGTCACGCCCTCGGCGATGTACAGGTCGGTCGGGAAGGCCTCGGCGTCGCCGAGCACCGTGTGCCGGCCGGGGCGCAGCCGCAGCGCGGCCGACAGCACCTTGAAGAGGTTGACCGAGGTGGTGTCGCAGACGACCACCTCCGCCGGATCGGCCCCGATCAGCGGCGCGATCCGCCGTCCCAGCCGGTACGGCTGCTCGAACCAGCCGGCGTCGTTCCAGCTGCGGATCAGCTCCCGGCCCCACTCCTCCTCGACCACCTGGCGCACCCGCTCCGGCGTGCGCACCGGCAGCGCGCCCAGCGAGTTGCCGTCCAGGTAGATCACCCCGTCCGGCAGCGAGAACTCCTTGCGGAACGCCGCCAGCGGATCGACGGCGTCCAGCGCCGCGCAGTCCTCGCGCGTGGTCATGCCCATGTGCCCGTTCTCCTCGCTCACAGCTCGTCCCGGATTGCTCACAGCTCGTCCCGGATCGTCCACAGCTCCGGGAACACGTCCTGCTCGGCCGACTTGCGCAGCCAGGTCAACCCGCTGGAGCCGCCCGAGCCGGGCTTGGCGCCCATCGTCCGCTTCACCGCCGACAGGTGCCGCTGGCGCCAGCGGGTGACCCGCTCGGCGACGTCCAGCAGGGCCTCGCCGAGCGGCTGCAGCGCGGCGAACTCCGGCTCGGTGTACACCCGGCGCCAGGCCGCGGCGGCCTCCTCGGACGGGCGGTAGCGCTGCTCGGAGGGCTCCGGGAGCGGGCCCAGTCCGCGCCGCGCCAGCAGCGCCAGCGCCTCGTCGTACAGCCCGGGGGAGCGCAGTGCCTCGACCAGCTCCTCCTGGGTGCGCGGCATGCCGTCGTACATGGCCAGCAGCGCGGCGTTCTTGTTGCCGAGCGTGAACTCCAGGTGCAGGAAGGCCGCGGACTGGAAGCCGGACGCCTCGCCGAACAGCGAGCGGAAGGAGTTGAACTCCTGCGGCGTCATAGTGGCCAGCAGGTCCCAGGACTCCACCAGCACGTCCTGCGCGTGGGTGCCCCGGCGCAGCGCGGCGAGCGCGGCGGGGAGGTCGTCCTCGCGCAGCGCCTGCCGGGCGAGCGTCCACTCGTGCCGCAGCAGGTCGAAGAGCAGCTCCATCACCTGGGTGGTGATGATGAACGACAGTTCCGCGGGCTCCTTGCCGCGCGGGTGCTGCAGGCCGTGCAGCTCCTCCAGCCGTACGTACTCGGCGTACGGGGTGCTCCGACGCGGCGCCCCGCCCCGACCGAACGACAGGTTGGGTGTCTCCACCGTGTCGTGCCCCATCCCGATTCCTCCTGATCCGTCGGGCGCCTGGCCCGCTCCGGTGAACCAGCCGGATTGCCCGGTTCCACCGGGTGCCCATTGTGCGGCGGTGGCGGCCCCCGCTTGAATGGTCGACGGATACCGCAACCGCCGTCGGAGCTGTCGTTCGCGAGGCGTTCGGCTGATTCGCTTTACGAACGAAAATCCCTTGATCCGAACACCCCGGGGAGCCGCCATGGACGCCGTCGACCGCCGCCTGCTGGCCGAGCTGCAGGCCGATGCCCGGCTCTCGTACAACGAACTCTCCCGCCGGGTGAGCCTGTCCGCACCCGCGGTGGCCGAACGGGTCCGCCGCCTGGAAGCCGACGGGGTGATCAGCGGCTACCACGCCCACGTGGACCCCACCCGGGCCGGGCTGCCGATCACCGCGCTGGTGCAGATCCAGTGCTACGGCCCGCGCTGCCTGCTGCGCGACCCCGAGGTGGCGACCTGGCCCGAGGTGCTCCAGCTGCACCGGGTCACCGGCGGGGCCTGCTGCGTGCTGCTGGTCGCGGTGCCGACGATGGCCGAGTTCGAGGCGCTGTGCGACCGGCTCGGCGCGTACGGCCAGCCGTCCAGCTCGATGATCCTCTCCAGTCCGGTGCCCTGGCGGCCGCTGGCGCCGCGCTGACCGGGAGGGCGGGAGAGTCGGGAGGGCGGGCGGCGGCCCGCTGGCCTTGACGCGGACGTCAAGGAGTAGGTTCCGGCCCATGTCGAACGAGCGCCACATCCTGCTGCTGCCGGGGAGCCTGCGGGCCGGCTCCACCAACGAGACCGTGCTGCGCACCGCGGCCGCCGTGGCCGCCGCCACCCCCGGCCTGCGGACCACCTACTACACCGGGCTGGCCGGGCTGCCGCACTTCAACCCGGACCACGACACCGATCCGCTGCCGGAGCCGGTGGCCGGGCTGCGGGCCGCGATCGAGGCGGCCGACGCGCTGCTGGTCTGCACGCCCGAGTACGCCGGGACGCTGCCGGGCTCGTTCAAGAACCTGCTGGACTGGACGGTCGGCGGGGTGGAGATCTCGGACAAGCCCACCGCCTGGATCAACGCCGCCGGCCCGGGGCGCGGCGGGGGCGCCGAGGCCACCCTGCGCACCGTCCTCGGCTACACCGGCGCGGCCGTGGTGGACGCGGCCTGTGCGCGGATCCCGCTGGAGCGCGGGGCGGTCGGCCCGGACGGGCTGGTCGCCGATCCGCTGGTGCGCGAGCGGATCGGCGAGGTGCTGGCGAAGCTGGCGGCGGCCTGAGCGGGGCCTGAGCGGGGCCCGGCCGCCGTCCGGCCGACGACCGGCCGTGGCGCGGCGGGCTCAGTGCGCCGAGGGCAGGGGCACCCCGAGCCCGGCCAGGCCCTCCAGGAACAGCTCCACGCCGACCGCCGCCAGCAGCAGCCCGAGCAGCCGGGAGAGCACCTCCAGCGAGGTCCGGTGGGTGCGCCGCATCAGCGGTGCGAGCAGGGCCACGCAGACGTAGTTGATCACCGTGACGGCCGCGTACGCCCCGGCGACGGTCGCCTTCCAGGCCAGGCCGTCCCGGTTGAGCGAGGCGACCAGGACGGCCGTCACCGCGAGCGGGCTGGCGATGTACGGCAGCAGCAGCTCGCGGATTCCGTCCACCAGCGGGTTGGGCAGGTGCTCGTCCTCCTCGGCCTCGCCCCCGAGGTGGACGCCGAAGACCAGGGCGACCGCGTAGACGAAGAAGATCAGACCGCCGGCGAGCTGGAGCGACTGGTCGCTGATGTGGAACAGGCTGGTCACCTGGTCCGCCGAGAATCCGAGCACCAGGCCGATCACCGCCGAGATGACCGTGCTCCAGGCCGCCAGCCGCCGCAGTTCCCGGGTGCTGCGGGTGGTCGCCAGCCGGGCGAAGGCCAGCAGGGTCTTCGGCGGTCCGACCACGGCGAAGAAGGTGATGAACGCGCTGCTCAGGTTGAAGACGAACATGCCGCCCAGCATGACCTCGGGGCCCCGGACGGCCGACCCGCCACGCCCCGCGACCGGCGTGGTGTCCGTCTCCCCGGGGCCGTGGCGAGTCTCCCGGTTCATTCCCGATCGCCGACGAATTCGCCCGGATGGCGGCCCCGGCTCGAACGGGTGGACGGTCTCGGTTGCTATGGAGACAGGACCGCCACGCCGGCGGGCCCCACCGGCACGACCACCGGCGCCGCCACCGGCGGGGACCACGCCGTGGAATCGAGGATGCGACATGTGCCTGAACCGTAAGGACCTGGGCCTGCTGGCCCTGCGCAGCGCGGTCGGCGGGGTGCTGATCGCGCACGGCACCCAGAAGCTGTTCGGCTGGTTCGGGGGCGGCGGCCTGGAGGGCACCACCCAGGCCATGGACCACATGGGCTTCCACCCGGCCCGGCAGAGCGCCATCGCGGCCGGCCTCGGCGAGGCGGGCGGCGGGGCGCTGCTGGTGGCCGGACTGGCCACCCCGGCGGCCGGCGCGGTGGTGGCCGGGACGATGGCGGGCGCGGTGGCGGTGCACGCCCCGGCCGGCTTCTTCGCGATGTCCGGGGGCTACGAGTACCCGGCCTTCCTCGGCGCGACCGGGCTGGCGATCGGCCTGGCCGGGGCCGGGCGGTACTCGCTGGACCACGCGACCGGCCACGTCTTCGACCGTCCCTGGGTCGGCCTGTTCACCTTCGTGGCGAGCGCGGCCGGGGCGTACGGCGTGGTGGCGCGCCGTCGGCACGTGGTGCGGCTGCGCGAGGAGCGGGCCGCGGTGGAGGCGGACGAGCAGGAGGGGTCGGGGCTGTCCTGACAGGGCCCGGGGAGCCGGGTCCGCGGCCCGCGGTCGGCCGGTCCGCGGTCCGCGGTCGGTGGCGTCACCCGGAGGCAGCAGTCCTGCTGGCGGCTGCTTCCGGGCGCTCGGAACGTGGGCGGGGAGGCGTGCCGGGCAGCCCGGCGCCGACCGCAGACCACGGACCGCAGACCACCGACCGCAGACCGGCCGACCGGAAACGAGGGACCGCATGGACCGCCAGCCGCTCACCCGGGCCACCGCCCCGAGCCGAACGGCCACCGCGCCGAGCGCGACAGCGGGCCCGAGCTCGACGGCGGGCCCGAGGGTCGCCGCCCCGGGCCCCAGGGTCACCGCGCAGGACCTGGACGCGCCCCCGCTGCGCGGTCGACGGCGTTCGGTGGCCTGGGTGGTGAGCGCCGCCCTGCTGGGCTTCGCGGTGCTGGCGGGCTGCTCCTCGGGCAAGTCCGCGAGCAGTGTGGCCTCCCAGGCGGCGTCCGCGGTGGAGAAGGGTGCGGGCGCGGCCGCCTCGGCCGCCTCGGCGCTGGCCTCGGCGGCGGGCGGGGCCGGGTCGGCGCTGGCCTCGGTGGCCGGCGGGGCGGGGTCCGCGCTGGCCTCGGTCGAGGCGCAGGCCTCGGCGGCGGTGTCCGACGCCGCCTCGGCCCTGGCCGGGGTCAAGGGCGGGCTGGACGCCAAGGCGGACGTGGCCGCCGGGGAGGTGACCACCGGCTCGGACGGCAAACCGCAGGTACAGCTGACCGTCACCAACCACGGCCAGCAGTCGTACCGGTACGTGATCCAGGTGAACTTCACCGACGGCTCGGGCAAGGTCCTCGACGCGACCGCGGTGACCGTCCAGGACGTGATGGCCGGGCAGAGCGCCCAGGCCACCGCGCACGGCAACCGGGACCTGTCGGGCACGGTCAAGGCCGAGGTGGCGAACGCCGTCCGGTACTGACGCGCAGCTCAGCACGGGAGCGGAACCTTAAGCGGGGCTCAAGGCCCAACGGGACCCCTTGACGGGCGAGTTGGTCTAGTCCATTTTTATTGCCCAGGTGCAGGGAGCCCCTGAACCGGCGCCGACGGCCTCGTGCCGCCGGCGCCGGTTCGGCACATCCCGGTGTCCGTCATGGCCTGATCCCGCACGATTCCCCACCCATTCCTGTCATGTCCCGGTCGTCCGGCCCCACCCCGGACGCGCGCCCCCGGGGCGGTGGCGGGGACCCCCACAACCAGGAGTCACGCACCCATGCTGCGCTCACGCATTGAAAGGGCCGGGACCCCGGCTCCGCAGGGCGGCCGCCGACGCCGCCCGAAGAGCCTGGCCGCCGTCGCGGCCGGCACCACCGCCTCCCTGCTGCTCGGCGCGGGCCTCGCGCTGTCCGGCGGCGGCGCGGCCAACGCCGCGACCACCAACTCCACCGGGGCGCCCGCCACCAGCGGCGGCATCAAGGTCGCCTACTTCGACCAGTGGTCGATCTACGCGAACGGGTACTACCCGAAGACGATCCAGGACACCGGCGCGGCCGGGAAGCTGGACTACCTGATCTACGACTTCGCCAACATCCACCCGACCGACCTCGGGTGTTTCGAGGCCACCAAGGCCGCCGACACGAACGACAACAACCCCAACGCGGGCGACGGCGCGGGCGACGCGTTCGCCGACTACCAGAAGAGCTTCGGCGCGGACATCTCGGTCGACGGCGTCGGCGACGTCTGGAACCAGCCGATCGCGGGCAACTTCAACCAGCTGAAGAAGCTGAAGGCGAAGAACCCCAAGCTCAAGGTCCTGATCTCGCTGGGCGGTTGGACCTACTCCAAGTTCTTCTCGGCGGCGGCCGCGACGGACGCCTCGCGCAAGCACCTGGTCTCCTCCTGTCTCGACATGTTCATCAAGGGCAACCTGCCCTCGGAGGCCGGCTACGGCGGCCCGGGCACGGCGGCCGGCGTCTTCGACGGCGTCGACATCGACTGGGAGTACCCGGGCGGCGGCGGCCACGCCGGCAACCTCTCCAGCCCGGCCGACAAGCAGAACTTCACGGCCCTGCTGAAGGAGTTCCGCACCCAGCTGGACGCGCAGGGCAAGGCCGACGGCAAGACCTACGCCCTGTCGGCGGCGGTCGGCGCCGGCCAGGACAAGATCATGAACGTCGAGACCGACAAGGTCGGCCAGTACCTGACCTTCCTCGACGTCATGACCTACGACATGCACGGCGGTTGGGACGCGCAGGGTCCGACCAACCACCAGGCGCCGCTCTACTCCGCCCCGGGCGACCCGTCGACCCCGGCCAAGCCGGGCAACGGCAAGTACTCGATCGACAACGCCATCAAGGCCTGGACGGTCGGCGACGCGGAGTACGGCATCCCCGGCGGCTTCCCCGCCAACAAGATCAACATGGGCGTGCCGTTCTACTACCGCGGCTGGACCGGCGTGAAGGACAACGGCAAGCACGGCCTCTTCCAGCCCGCCGCCAGCCCCGCGGCCGGTGCCGCGATGTCCGGCAACGTCCCCGGCATCCAGATGTACAAGGAGCTCGCGGGCTTCGTCGACAACCCGGCGAAGACCTTCTGGGACGACGAGGCCAAGGCCACGTACTTCTACGACGGCACCACCTTCTGGAGCGGTGAGGACGCCAAGTCGATCCAGGCCAAGCTCGACTACGCGCACTGCAACGGCCTCGGCGGCTCCTTCGCCTTCTCGATGTACGACCTGGGCACCAAGACCGCCCTGTTCGACACGATGGTGACCGCCACCAACGGCTCCGCCGCCGGGTGCCCGGCCCCGCCGACCGGCACCCCGACCCCGACCCAGACGCCGACCGGCACCCCCACCGGCACCCCGACCGGCACGCCCACGGGCACCCCGACCGGCACCCCGACCGGCACCCCGACCACGCCGGCCACCTGCTCGGCCGCCCCGAGCTGGGACGCCAACACCACCTACGCGGCCGGTGGCACCAAGGTCTCGTGGAAGGGCCACTACTACACCAACAAGTGGTGGACCAAGGGCGAGGACCCGAGCCTGAGCGGCCAGTGGGGCGTCTGGACCGACAACGGCCCCTGCTGACCGACCGCACCACCGAACCACCGAGGGGCCTGGCGGACCCTCGCGCCGAACGCGGGCGGCCCCGGACGAGCACGATCTCGTCCGGGGCCGCCCGTCGTGTCCGGCCGCTCAGATCTTGGCGTAGGTGACCGTGATCGTGGTCGCCGAGCTGGTGATCACCAGGTTGCTCTCGCCCTTCTCGGCGAGGCCCGAACCGTTGCCCGCGGACGTCACCTCGAAACCGGCGGCCTTGAGCGCCGCCTCGTACTTGGCGTAGTCGCCGGCGGTGGCCTCGCAGGTGATGATGTAGGCGCCGGCCGCGCCGTTGACCAGGGTGATCTTCCCCGGGGGGAGCGGGATGTCGGCGGGCAGGTCGGCGGGCCTGGTCTTGCCGCCGACGACCGCGTTGGTGGGCACGGCCCCGCCTGCCGCAGGGGCGGCCGGGGTGGTGGCCGGAGCGGCCGCCGGCTGCGAGGCGCTCGGGGCGGCCGCCGGGGCGGAGGAGGCGGGGGCGGCGGCCGGGGTGGTGGCCGCGGCGCTGCTCGGGGCGGCCGTGGACGAGCTGTCGTTGTTGCAGGCGGTGAGCCCGAGCCCGGCCACGATGACGGTGGCGAGCAGGGCGGAGGTGCGCTTGAGCGGCATGGTGAAGGCCCATCGGTAACGGAATCTCAGTGGTCTTATAGCGCCACGCAGATTGGCATATGAAAGGCCTGATGCCAATGGGATTCCGTGGACCTGGAGTCCTCGCCCGTGCTCAGCCCAGGTCGGCGGTCCGCCCCGGGGCGTCCGGGCGGCTCTCCTCGATCCGGCGGAGCATCCGGGCCAGCAGGGCGGCGAGCGCGGTGCGCTCCTCGCCCACGACGTCCTGGAGCAGCTCCTCCTCGAAGACCGCCGCCATCCGCATCGACTCCAGCCACTTGTCGCGGCCGGCCTCGGTCAGCTCGATGATCACCCGGACCCGGTTGGACTCGTCCCGCTCCCGGGTGACCAGGCCGTCGGCCACCATCCGGTCGATCCGGTGGGTCATCGCCGCCGGGGTCAGCCCGAGCCGCTTGGCCAGCTCGCTCGGACCCAGCCGGTACGGGCTGCCGGAGACCACCAGGGCCTTGAGCACCTCCCACTCGGCGGACGTGATTCCGAGCACGGTCAGCTGGCGGTCGTACGCCACGCCCATCCGCCGGGAGACCCGGTTGAGGGTCTGCACGATGGTCTCCACCTGGGGGTCCACCATGGGGAACTCCCGCTGGTAGAGGGCCACCTGCTCGGCGATGCCGAGTTCCAGGGGGGTGGCCGGGGCGGGCTTGTCGGCAGCCGGCGCCGGCTTGTCCGTAGTCATGCGGACCAGTGTCGCACGAGGGTGCACTCCTTAAGCCTTTGACTCCGCAGCCTTCCGGTGCTAAGACTTTATCTCGACAGACTTTAGCTCTGAAATCTTCTGGACTTAAGAGTATCCAGTCGAAACCTCGGAAGGGATGTGCACGGTGACCGGCACGGTGAAGCAGCAGGGGCAGCAGCGACGTGGGGCGGGCAGCCGGCTGCGCCGCGTCCAGATCGGCAACGCGCTCAGCGCGTTCGGCAGCGGGTTCACGATGCCGTACATGTTCGTGTACGTGGACCAGGTGCGCGGGCTGGGCTCGCTGGCGGCCGGGATGGTGTTCACCGTCTTCGCGCTGGCGGCCCTGGCCGTGCTGCCGTTCACCGGGCGCGGCATCGACCGGTACGGTCCCCGTCCGGTGCTGCTGGCCGGTACGGCGCTCGCCGCCACCGGCGCGTTCGCCTTCGGCCACGCCACCGACACCCCGGCCCTGCTGGTCTCCTCCTTCCTGTTCGGCGCGGGTGTCACCACCTGCCAGCCGGCGCTCGCCACGATGATCGTCCGCTGCTCGACGCCGGCCACCCGCTCGCACGCCTTCGCGCTGCAGTTCACCCTGGTCAACCTGGGCATGGGCATCGGCGCGCTGGTCGGCGGGCAGATCGTGAACGTCGCGGACCCGGCCAGCCTCACCCGGCTGTTCACCATCGAGGCGGTGACCTTCCTCGGCCTGGCGCTGGTCACCGGCACCGCCCGGATGCCGCGGGTCCAGCTGAGCGTCGTCCACGGCAAGAACGACGGTCCGACCGGTCTGCGCGCCCTGGTCGCCGACAAGGCGATGCTGCGGCTCTGCCTGCTCGCCGGCCTGATCTTCTTCACCTGCTACGGCCAGTTCGAGTCCGGTGTCGCGGCCTTCGCCACCGACACCGTCGGCACCGCGCCCTCCACCCTGGGCCTCGCGATCGGCGCCAACGCGCTGACCATCGTGGTGCTGCAGATGTTCATGGTGCGGATCACCGCGCGCCGCCGCCGCACCACCGCGATGGCCGCGGCCGGGCTGGTCTGGCTCGGTGCCTGGGCGATGGCCCTGGTGGCCGGTCTGATCCGGACCGAGACCATGGCCGCCACGGTCGCCATCGTCTCGATCTACGCCCTCTTCGGCGTCGGCGAGTCGCTGCTCGCGCCCACCATGGGCCCGATCGTGGCGGACCTCGCCCCGGCCCGGCTGCTCGGCACCTACAACGCCGGGTACGCCCTGGTGAAGCAGATCGCGATCGCGGTCGGCCCGGCCGTCGGCGTGCTGCTGGTCGGCTCCGGCACCTGGCCGCTCTACCTGGCGGCGATGGCCGGTTCGACGCTGCTGATCGTCATGCTGGCGCTGCGGCTGCGTCCGCACCTCACGCCGGAGCAGGACAATGCCGCGCCGGTCGTGGTCCGTACCGTCCCGGTCCGGGAGCTGCAGACCGCCGCGTAGCGCAGGGGTGCGCAAAAGCGTTCGAAACGGGCGCCGACCGGGTCACCTGGTCGGCGCCCGTCGCGCTTGGCTTCACGACCACCGCCACATAGTGTCAGTGGCTGTTGACCGCCCGGATCCGGCCGCGACGCCGGGTGCCGGGCAGAGCAGACAGGCGAAATCGGCGAGGCAATGACGCAAGCGGCGCTCACGCACCCCCCGGCGGCCCCGGCCCCCGCCGCCCCCGCACCAGCCCCGCGCGGGGGCCCGGTCCGCTGGGCGGCCGACCGCTCCGGCTGGCTCGGGCCGATCGCGGTCGCGCTCTTCGCCGGTCTGCTGCGGTTCTGGCACCTCGGCTACCCCAAGGCCTTCGTCTTCGACGAGACGTACTACCCCAAGGACGCCTGGTCGCTGCTGCGGCAGGGCTACGAGGGCAGCTGGCCCGACCACGCCAACGCCGACATCCTGGCCGTCCCGCAGTCCGTCCCGCTCGGCTCCGCGCCGGAGTTCGTTGCGCACCCGCCGCTCGGCAAATGGGTGATGGCGATCGGCGAGCAGCTGTTCGGTCTGCACCCCTTCGGCTGGCGGTTCATGACCGCCCTGCTCGGCACCGTCACCGTCCTGATGCTGGCCCGGATCGGCCGCCAGCTCTTCGGCTCCACGCTGGTCGGCTGCACCGCGGCCCTGCTGATGTCGGTGGACGGCCTGCAGCTGGTGATGAGCCGGGTCGGGCTGCTCGACGGCATCCAGATGTTCTTCGTCCTGGCCTCCTTCGGCAGCCTGCTGATCGACCGCGACCACGCCCGCGCCCGGCTGGCGACCGGGGTGGCGGCCGGCGGGAACCCCGACCGGGTGCGGCTCGGGTGGCGCCCCTGGCGGATCGCGGCCGGGGTGTTCATCGGTGCCGCCTGCGCGGTCAAGTGGAACGGCGCCCCGGTCCTCGCCGCCTTCGGCGTCCTGACCGTGCTCTGGGACCAGTCCGGCCGCCGTGGGGCCGGCGCCCGCCGCCCCTGGCGCTCGGTGCTCCGCCGGGACGCCGGGCCCGCCCTGCTCGCCATGGTCGGCTCCGCCCTGGTGGTGTACGTCGGCTCCTGGGGCGGCTGGCTGCTCAGCGGAGGCAACGGCGAGGGCGGGTACGACCGGCACTGGGCCGACGGCCGCGCCGGGCTCTCCCCGGACAGCCTCCTCGGCCTCCCGCTGCCGCAGGTGTCGATGAGCTGGGTGCCGGGGCCGCTGCGCAGCCTCTGGCACTACCACTCGCAGATGTACGACTTCAACACCGGTCTGAGCACCCCGCACACCTACCAGTCCAACCCCTTCGCCTGGCTGGTCGACGGCCGCCCGGTCTCCATGTACTGGGAGCAGGTCCCGAACGGCAGCCGCGGCTGCACCTCCCCCGGCGGCTGCTCGGCGCAGATCCTGGGCCTGGGCACGCCGTTCCTGTGGTGGGCGGCCTGCTTCGCGCTGGTCTACCTGCTGTGGCGCTGGTTCTTCCGGCGGGACTGGCGCTCGGGCGCGGTGCTGTGCGCGGTGGCCGGGATCTACCTGCCCTGGTTCCGGTACCAGGAGCGGACGATCTTCTCCTTCTACATGGTCGTGCTGGTGCCGTTCCTGTGCCTGGCCGTGGCCCAGATGCTCGGCGCGATGCTCGGCCCGGCGGGCTGCAGTCGAGGGCGCCGCCGGATCGGCGCGATCGGGGCCGGGGCGGTCGTACTGGCGATCGTCGGCTGCTTCGCCTTCTTCTACCCGCTGTACACGGCGGAGGTGATCCCGATGTCGTCCTGGCAGGACCGGATGTGGTTCACCAGCTGGATCTGATGGATCTTGCGGCGTCCGGCGCGCAGCTGCTGCCGGTCACCCCGCTGCTCGGGGTGGTCACCGCCGTCCTGCTGCTGGCCGCCGTGGCGGTGGCCGGGCGGGGGCTGCTCGGCCACGGGCACGCGGTGCTGCGGGCCGGGTTGCGGGCGGTGGCGCAGCTGGCGGCCGTCGCGGCGGTGATCACCTGGGTGGTCGGTTCGCTCTGGTGGTCGGCGCTGTTCGTGCTGGTGATGTTCTCGGTGGCGGTGCGCACCGCCGGGCGGCGGATGACGCCGGGGCCGGGCTGGGTCTGGGCGGCGGCGCCGATCGGGGCCGGGGTGCTGCCGGTGCTCGCCCTGCTGCTGGGCGTCGGGCTGCTGCCGGCGAAGGGCCTGTCCGTCATCCCGGTCGCGGGCATCCTGATCGGCGGCGCGCTCACCGCGACCTCGCTGGCCGGGCGCCGCGCCCTGGACGAGTTGCAGCAGCGGCGCGGGGAGGTGGAGGCGGCGCTGGCGCTCGGCTTCGAGGAGCGCGAGGCACGGCTGGAGATCTGCCGGACGGCCGCGGCGACCTCGCTCGTCCCGGCCCTGGACCAGACCCGTACGGTCGGGCTGGTCACCCTGCCGGGGGCTTTCGTCGGGATGCTGATCGGCGGGGCCTCGCCGGTCCAGGCGGGGGCGGTCCAGCTGTTCGTGCTGGTCGGGTTGCTGGCGGTGGAGTCGGTGGCGATCGTGGTGGTGCTGGAACTGGTGGGCCGGGGACGGGTGACGGTCGGGTCGTTCGACGTCGTCCGGTAGGCTTGGGGACGTTGAAGGGGAGTAGCCCTCCACCGGACCGTCGACATACTGGCCCCCAGGGGCCCGGCGCCCGGGGCACCGCTCGCAGAGCGTTGTCGGCGAGACCTTCGGCCGCAGTGCTGTGACCATGACCAGTGCTGTCGGGCCGAAGCGTCCCCTGACGGAGCTGCGGAGGTCCGGCAGCCCGACCGAGGAAGCCCCCCCCTGATGAGTTTCTCCGTTGCCGTGTTGACCTTCGGCATCATCTTCCTGGCCGAACTGCCGGACAAGACCGCGCTGGCCAGCCTGGTGCTCGGCACCAAGTACCGGGCGAGCTACGTCTTCGCGGGCATCGCCGCCGCCTTCGCCCTCCAGGTGGGCATCGCGCTCGCCGCCGGGCACCTGCTGTCGCTGCTGCCGCACCGCTGGGTGGAGGGCGTCACCGGTGCGCTGTTCCTGGCCGGCGCGGCGATGCTGCTGTTCCACGGCGGCGGGGACGAGGACGGGCACGCGGCCAAGGAGCCGTCCTCGAACAGCTTCTGGAAGGTCGCCGGGGCCAGCTTCGTGGTCGTCGCGATCGCCGAGTTCGGTGACCTGACGCAGATCATGACCGCCAACCTGGCCGCCAAGTACGCCGACCCGCTGGCCGTCGGCATCGGCTCCTGGCTGGCGCTCTGCGCGGTCGGCGGGGTCGCCATCGTGGGCGGGCAGAAGTTGCTCAAGCACGTGCCGATGAAGCTGATCGTCCGGGTGGCCGCGTCGATCATGGTGGTGCTGGCGGGCGTCAGCATCGTCGGGGCGATCACCGGCTGACGGCCGGGGCTCCATGTCGCGAGCGACGGGCGGCGTCCGCCGGTGCGGGCGCCGCCCGTTCGCGTGTCCGGGGGCGGAAGGTCAGCGGCCCGGGCCGGAAGGTCAGCAGCCCGGGTCGGAAGGTCAGCAGCCCGGGTCGGCGGCGAGCACGGTCTGGGTCTTCGGGCCGTAGACGCCGTCCTCGCCCTTGATCCGGTTCTCCTTCTGGTAGCTGCTGAGCACCGACCGGGTCCAGTAGTCGAAGGTGCCGGTGATGATCGACCTGTCGACGAATCCGCACTCGGCCGCGTACAGGCGCTGCTGCAGGTCCTTGACGTCCGGCCCGGTCATCCCGATCTGCAGCACGCGCGGTGTGGGCGCGGCGGTCGGCGTCGGCGTCGGCGTGGGGGTCGGGGTGGGCGTCGGCGTGGGGGTGGCGGTCGGGGTGGGCGTGGGTGTCGGAGTGGGGGTGGGCGTCGGCGTCGGGGTGGGGGTCTTCGTCGGCGTCGGCTTGCGGGTGGGCGTCGCGGAGGGGCTCGGCGCCTCGCTGCTCGGCGCGGGCGTGGTCGCGGTGGGCACCGCCGACGGGACCGGGTCCACCGGCGCGGGCACCAGGGTGGTGGTCGGCAGCGGCTGCGCCTGCCGGGTCTGCGGGTCGGAGGAGGGCGTCACGGCGTACGCGACGCCGATGGTGAGCGCCACCAGCGCGGCGCCGATCCCGACCAGCAGCCCCTTGCGCTCGGCCAGCGGGCTCCTGGCGCCCTGTTCGGCCGCCCGGCGCGCGGCCCGGCCGCCGGTGGCCTCCGGAGCGGGCCCGGCCGGGGCGTTGTCGAAGGGGAAGACGCCGATCTCGCCCCCGGCGCCGTACCCGTCGGGGGCCGGCGGCCGCGGGGCCGCGTAGGCGCCCGGCCCGGAGGGCGGCACCGGGGGCAGCACGGTGGTGGCGTAGGCGTCGGCGTCCGGCCGGAGCGGGGCCTGTCCGAGCGGGACGGGCGGCAGCACGGTGGTGGCGTACGCGTCCGCGTCCGGGCCGAGCGGCGGCCGCCCGGGGGCGACGGGCGGCCGGCCGGGGGCGACCGGCGGCAGCACGGCGGTCGCGAACGGGTCCACGACCGGGGTGTGCGCCGACGGTTCCTCGGCCACCTGGTCCGCGGTCTGCGGCACATAGGGGCGGACCAGTGGCGGGCCCTCGACGTGGGGGAGGACGGCGGTCTCGGTGAGGCTCGGGTCCGGGACGCAGCCGCACCCGGTCGAGCGCGCGGTGCCGCACGTCGGGCAGTGCTGGTCCGGCATCGGCCGGTCCTCCTCGGTTTCGGGTCGTTCTGGTGGACGGTTTCGGGCGGCTCCGGGCGGCTCCGGGCGGGGCCCGGGCGCAGGATCGCGCCTGATTATGCAGGACGGCCAGGAGGGTGCACAGGGCTGTCCGGCTCCCAGCGGGAGGGTTGTGCCGGTTGGTGCCGGTTGGCTCCCCGGAGAACGGCCGGGCGGCCCCGGATGTCCCCGGTGCTTACGTTCGGCTCAACCCGAAGGAACAAAACGGGACGAATCTGCCAGCATGGTGAGCTGGGAGTGATCATCCGCACGGACCCGGCAGCCGGGGCCCGCGACCCCTACGGAGACGCCATGCCCACGGAGACGCCATGACGGATCCGGCCGCCGCGTCCGACCGCGGCCCGACCGGCGAACCCGGCCCGACCGGCGCGCCCGGTCCTCCGGCGGTCGCCGTCCCCAGGCTCTGGGTGCCGATCGGGGCCCTGCTGCTGGCGATGCTGCTCGCCGCCCTCGACCAGACCATCGTCTCCACCGCGCTGCCCACGATCGTCAGCGACCTCGGCGGCCTCGAGCACCTCTCCTGGGTGGTCACCGCCTACATGCTGGCCTCCACGGCCGCGACCCCGCTCTGGGGCAAGCTCGGCGACATGTACGGCCGGAAGCGCTTCTTCCAGGCCTCCATCGTGATCTTCCTGCTCGGCTCGGTGCTCTGCGGGGTCGCGCAGGACATGGGCGGACTGATCGCCTTCCGGGCCTTGCAGGGCCTGGGCGGCGGCGGACTGATGGTGCTCTCCCAGGCGATCGTCGGCGACCTCGTCCCGCCCCGGGACCGCGGCCGCTACCAGGGCCTGTTCGGCGCCGTCTTCGGCGTCACCAGCGTCCTCGGACCGCTGCTCGGCGGGCTGTTCGTCGACCACCTCAGCTGGCGCTGGGTCTTCTACGTCAACCTGCCGGTCGGCGTCGTCGCCCTGCTGGTGATCGCCGCGGTGCTGCACGGGCGGGAGGTGCGGCGCGAGCACCGGATCGACTACCCCGGCACCGCCCTGATCGCGGCCGTCGCCACCTGTCTGGTGCTGATGACCTCGCTCGGCGGCACCACCTGGGCCTGGTCCTCCTGGCAGATCGTCGGCCTCGGGGTGCTCGGGCTGGTCCTGCTGCTCGCCTTCGTGGAGGTGGAGCGGTCGGCGGCGGAACCGGTGCTGCCGCTGCGGCTGTTCCGCTCACGGACCTTCAGCCTGGTCGCGGTGATCTCCTTCGTGATCGGCTTCGCGATGTTCGGCGCGCTCACCTACCTGCCGACCTTTCTCCAGGTGGTCGTGCAGGTCTCGCCCACCATGTCCGGCATCCACATGCTGCCGATGGTGCTGGGGATGCTGGTCACCTCGATCGGCTCCGGCCAGATCGTCGCCCGCACCGGCCACTACCGGGTGTTCCCGATCGCCGGGACGGCCCTGACGACCGTCGGGCTGCTGCTGCTCTCCCGGCTGGACGAGCACAGCGGCACGGCCGAGATGAGCGGCTACTTCCTGGTCTTCGGCCTCGGCCTGGGCCTGGTGATGCAGGTGCTGGTGCTGATCGTGCAGAACTCGGTGGGCTACGAGGACCTCGGCGTCGCCACCGCGGGCGCGACCTTCTTCCGCTCCATCGGGGCCTCCTTCGGCGTCTCCATCTTCGGGACGGTCTTCGCGAGCGGGCTGCGGGACCGGCTCGCCGAGGCCCTGGCGGGGGTGCCACTGCCGCCCGGGTTCCGGCCCGAGACCGTCACCGCCGACCCGAGGGTCATCCCCCGGCTGCCCGCCGCCGTCCAGCCCGGGATCTACCACGCGTACGCCGAGTCGATCACCAGGGTCTTCCTGTACGCGGTGCCGGTCGCGGTGGTCGCCTTCGTGCTGTCGCTCTTCCTGCGCGAGCAGACACTGCGCTCCACCGTCACCGCGCCGGACCTGAGCGAGTCCATCGGGCTGAACCCGGTCGAGCGCACCTCCCTGGACGAGATCGCCCGCGCGCTCTCGGTGCTGAGCAGCCGCGACGCCCGGCGCGACCTCTTCCGCCGGATCACCGCGACCGCCGGGCTCGACCTGCTGCCCGCCTCCAGCTGGCTGCTCCTGCAGATGCACCAGCACGGCTCGGTCGAGCCGGCGGAGCTGGCCGAGCGGCGGATCGTGCCGGTCGCCGTCGTCGAGGAGGCCGTCCGGGAGGTCGAGGGCCGGGGGCTGGCCGCGCGGACCGGCGGGCTGCCGCTGCGGCTCACCGAACCGGGGGAGGAGGCGGCGCTGCGGCTGGTCGCGGCCCGGCGCACCCAGCTCTCCGAGCTGCTGGGGGACTGGGACGAGAACCGGTACGCGGACCTCGCCGAGCTGCTCACCAGGCTCAGTTCGACCCTGTGCGCCGACCGACGGGACCGCCCCGACCCGGTCGGGCCGGAGCCGCCGTACCGGGGCGAGGGACGATCGTTCTGATCGTCGCCAAGTCATGTCTCCACCACGTGAACTGACTGGGCGTCATCACGTCCGGAGGGCCCGGTTCGGCATCGCCCCGATCCGCATGTTCCGGACAAAATCGGACGTGAGTGGTGAGAGGGTAAAGGGGGGGACAAGTCCCGATATCATTCCCAGGATTTTCCCGGATTCCTTTGTTCGAAGGCCGTTGACATGTCCTCAAGTGATCGTTAAGTTGAACGAGCTCTGAATGAGACGGAGCAACGGGGAAGTGCCCACCGCCTGAAGTGCCGGTGGGGGGCAAACGGGGAACGGGGATCTTTCATGCGCGGCTTCGCACCATTTTCCAGGCGGCTCGCCCTGGTTCCCTCCCGGATTTCACCGCGCGGCTGAAAGCGGTCGCCGCAACAGCGGCGGACCCGCCCTGCGGCGTAATTTCTGAATTTCCTCCCTAGGTTTCGGCCGTGCCCCCGCATGCCTTCGCGCTGCGGTGGCGCGGCCGATCACAGGCCTGCGCTCGCCGGCCTGGAGTCCCGCCCCGATCCGGGGCGACGAGCTTGTGTGAGGAGGTGCGAAATGGAGAACCTGGACGTCATCGAGGTCGAGGACGACATCGTCGAGTTCGAGTCGGACTCCGACAACGCGGCCAACGTCGCCAACATCGGCAACATTGGCAACATCGGTAACATCGGCAACATTGCGAACATTGGCAACATCGCCAACATCGGCAACATTGCCAACATCGCCAACATCGCGAACATTTGATGAAGGCCGTGGCGGGGGCCTTTCCGGCCCCCGCCACATCATCGGAAGGGATTATTCGAGCGTGGCATCGTCGATTATCGATGAGAAGATGGAAGCGGCCCGCAAGCTCGCCCGCGTGCTCGCCGAGAACAACAACGGGGAGATCGACTCCATCTACATCGCGGGTAGTCTCACCGCGGGGCTCGGTAATCCCACCAGTGACGCCGACCTTTTCGTTCTGTACCGGAACGAGGAGGATTTCGACGACGTCTCCCAGTACAACGTCGACGGGCATCGGGTCGACGTCGAACGGTACACGCTGGCCTTCGTCGAGGAGGCCGTCGGCGAGGTCACCTCGTTCGAGCTCCGCCGGGACAATCTGACCGACCTGCACAAACTGCCTTCCAAGCTCGACTTCGTCTGCCGGCTGTACACCTCGGAGATCGTGGTGGACTCACCGGTGCTCACCGAGCTGAAGAAGCGGATCGAGGCCTCCGTCCCGGCGATCCGCCAGGTTTCCGTCAACTACTCCGCCATCGCGATCAACGGCCACTTCGAGGACTTCCTCGGTGCCAGCGCCGACGGCGACGTGGCCACCGCCGCGCTGGTCGGCCAGGAGCTGGTGGCGTACGCGGGCAAGGCCATGACGGCCGCCTCGGGCGACCTCTACTACAGCAAGAAGTGGGTCTACAAGCAGCTGGCCCGCAATCCCGTCGAGGGCTTCCCGATGGAGACCTTCGTCGACTACCAGCGCGGCACCTGGGTCGACAAGGGCATCGGCGAGGCCGAGCGCCTGATCTTCTTCGTCCAGACCTGCGTGGCCGCGAGCCAGCTGCTCGGCGGTCAGGGCGTCGCCCTCGACGCCTGGCCCTCGTGGACGCCCACCGGCGCCGAGGGCGGCCTGTGGCGCAACCCCTCGTACAACGTGCTGCGGCAGAGCGACGGCGTCCTGCTGCACTGGGAGCTGCGCCGCCAGCTGCTGCTGCGCGACCCGGCCGCCTTCGTCTGGGCACTGTGCGACGGCCGACGGCCGGAGCAGGTCGTCGCGGCGGTCGAGCAGCTGGCCGAGCGGGTGCCGGTGCTCAAGGCGCTCACCGCGGAGCGGGTGACGAAGATCCTCGCGTCGCTGCAGGAGCGGGAGCTCGTGGGGACCGAGCCGTTCGCCGTCCTCAGCACGGTCTGACGACCTCCTCGGCCCGGTCCGACCGGGCCGTCCGACGGCGCGCCGGCCGGTCGGCTTCGGCCGGCGCGCGTCAACAGCAAGGTTCGACACGGGTATTGGGTGAGGCGATGAGTGGGGCCGGATCGGAAGATCGGGTGACCGGGGACCTCCTGGAGCTGGCGCAGTGGGCGCTCGACGGCCTGAAGGGTTCCGCGGACTACGTGCAGGTCTTCGCGGAGCGCACCCTCCAGGTCCGGGTGGAGTGCCTCGACGGCGAGGTGCTGGCGACCTGCGTGGAGCCGCGCGAGGGCATCGGGTGCATGGTGCGCCAGGGTGACCGCTGGCGTCAGCGGTCCCTGGCACCCGCCGAACTCGGCGGCCTGCCGGGCTGGTTGGACCCGGCCGCGGGTGCGGCGGGGGAGCGGCCGGCCTGGCCCGGACCGGGCGTGCCCGACTTCACGCCGGTCCCGGCCGGGGAGTGGCTGGTCCCGGACGCCGGTACGGCCCACTCGCTGCGGACGATGGAGGACTTCACCGCCCGAGCCGTCGCCGTGGTCGACACCGACGGTGTCCGGGCGGCCTCGGCCGATCGGATCGTGCGCCGCCGGATGGAGGCGACGGTGGTCGTCGACGGCGCCCGCTACCGGGGCCTCAACCGCTGGCTGGAGCGCGGCCCCGCCGACCCCGACCGGGCGGCCGCCCACACCGAGTCCCGGGTGGCGCTCGCCCACGCGGTGGACTCCTCCCGGGCCGCCGTCACCGGCCGGTACCGCACCCCGGTGGTCTTCGGGCCCTCCGCGGCCTGCGGCTTCCTGCACGAGCTGGTCGGCCACGCCCTGGAGGGCGACAACTTCGCCATGCGCAGCGACTACGTCGCCGGTCTGCGCAAGCCGGGCGCCGTCCCGGCGATGCTGACCGTGCGGGACGACGCGACGCTGCCGGACGGCTACGGCTCCTACGCCATCGACGACGAGGGCGTCGCGGGCGGCGTCACCACCCTCCTCGCGAACGGGGAACTCGGCGCGCCGATCACCTCCGTCCGCGCGGCCCAGCGCCACGGCTACACCCCGACCGGCAACGGCCGGCGCACCGACTACCGCGAGCTCGCCCTGCCCCGGGCCAGCAACACCGTGGTGCCGCCCGGCACGGAGGACCCGGTCGCGCTGCTGCACGGCGCGGGCACCGGCGTGCTGTACGTCGGCTGCCTGGGCGCCGGAATGATCAACCTCGCCACCGGCGAGTTCTCCTTCGCGGCCCTGAACTGCGTGTACATCACGCCCGACGGCCACCGGGTGCCGGCCCGCGACGTGAGCCTGGTCGGCGACGCGCTGGAGACCCTGGCGCGGATGGAGGGCATCGGCTCGGACTTCGGCGGCGACAGCATCACCTGCGGCAAGCAGAACCAGATGGTGGGCATCGGCCTGTTCTCGCCGTCGATCCGCTACTCCGCCCTGGATTGGAGCGCGGCATGAGGGAGTTGGAACTCCGGGCGGAGGCCGGGCTGGCGGTCGCGGCCGCGGTCGAGGACGCGCTCGAACCCGGTGAGCACGCCGCCACCTTCCTGGACCGCACCGCCCGGCGCCGCCTGGTGGTCGACGCGGCGGGCAGGAAGCGGCTCTACATCGAGGACGGCACCTTCGGCGGCTTCGTCCGCCTCGGCCGCGGCGGGCGCGAACTGTACCTCAACGCCCATGAGTTGGCCGCCGCTGGCGCCCCGGCGCTGCTCGCCACGGGCCGGCCGCTGTTCCCGGCGGGCAGCCCGCTGCCGGCCCGCGAGCGCGCGGAGCTGCACACCCCGGTGAACGCCGACGGCGAGGGCTGGGAGTCCACCGACTCCCGGCTCGACCTGGCGGCCGCCGCCCCCGAGACGGCCCGGCTGACCGAAGCCGTCGCCACCGGACTGCGCCCCGGCCAGACCGTCCAGGGTCTCCAACTCGCCGACGTGCTAGGCGAATCGGTGCACTCCACCAGTGGCGGCCGGCGCCGGTGGAGCCGGTGCTACGGCGTCGAGCTCACCGCCGTCGCCGCGGACGAGCGCAGCGGCCGGATCGCCTCGGTGACCCGCTACGCCCAGGACCTGGCGAAGCTCGACCCGGCCGGCCTCGGCACCGAACTCGCCCTGACCGCCGCCGGGATGGGCACGCCGAGCGGCGACGAGCGCGAACTCCTCGGCAACGAGGTGGTGTTCACCCCGGGCGCCGCCGCCCAGCTGCTGCGCGCGATCGTCAGCACCGTCCTGCTCAACCCGGTGACCCGGGCCCTGCCGCTGCGCACCGCGCTGATCGACGACGGGCTCGCGGCCGGCTACGGCGCCAAGGCCTTCGACTGCGAGGGGACGCCGACCGGCCGTACCGAGCTCATCACCGCGGCCGGTGTCCAGCGGGCGGTCGCCACCCGCAAGGCGGCGGTCGGCGGCGACGGCGCGGAGCCGAAGCTGACCGGTCACGCCTGGTGGAACCCGCTCAAGAACTTCCCGCAGCTCGCCGCCAACAACGTCCACCTGGCGCCGACCACGGCCGGCGGTGCGCTGCTCGCGGGCGAGCGCCTGGTGGTGGTGGACGCCCGGACGCTGGGCGTCGAGGAGTTCCGCTCCGGCGGCCAGCTGGCGTTCCGGCTGCTGGCGGTCCGCGCGGTGGACGGTGTGCCGCAGGAGCCGCTGCGGCCGATGACGGTGGAGGGCGAGGCGATCGACCTCCTCGCCGCGCTGACCGAGGTCGGCGAGACCGTCTCGTACTTCCCCGGGGTCTTCTCGGTCGGTGGTGCCTATCTCGCGATGAACCTGTCGCGACTGACGTCGAGGAGTCGAGGAACCGATGAGCTCAGCTGAGAAGGGCCTGCGGGCCACCGGGTTGTGCCGGGAGTTCGCCGGCCGCGACGGCTCGGTGCGCAAGGCGGTCGACGGCGTCGACCTCGTGGTGCGGCCCGGCGAACTGGTCTCCGTCCTCGGCCCGAACGGCGCCGGCAAGACCACCACGGTCCGGATGCTGACCGGCCTGCTGCTGCCGACCTCCGGCTCGATCACCGTCGGCGGGTACGACATGGTGCGCCAGCGCCGTCGTGCCGCGCTGGCCTGCGGATTCAGCCTCGGCGGCGACACCGGGCTGTACCCGCGGCTGACGGCCCAGCAGAACCTGAGCTTCTTCGGGATGATGTACGGCCTGCGCGGCGACCGGCTGGAGCGGCGCGCCGCCCGGCTGCTGGAGGAGGTGGACCTCGCCGACCGGGCGAAGGACGCCGTCGGCTCCTTCTCGCGCGGCATGAAGCAGCGGCTGCACCTGGCCCGGGCGCTGCTCCACGACCCGGCGGTGCTGATCCTGGACGAGCCGTCGGCCGGCCTCGACCCGCAGTCCGCGGCCTCGATGCGCGCGCTGGTCGCCCGGCTGACCGGCGAGGGCCGCAGCATCCTGCTGACCACGCACGACATGCGCGAGGCCGAGGAGCTGAGCGACCGGATCGTCCTGATGATGGGCGGCCGGATCCGCACCGAGTCCACCGCCGCCGACCTGCGGCTGGCCGCCGCCGACCGGCTCGGCCACGTGGTGAACGTGGCGTTCGCCGACGGCCGGGTGCCGGCCGAGCTGGAGCACTGCCCCGGCATCCTCGGCGAGGAGCGCGACGGCGGCACGGTGACACTGCGGGTCACGGACGGCGCGGCCTCGGTGGAGTGGATCCTCAAGACCTTCCCCGGCCGGACCACCAGCGTCTCGGTCACCCCGCCGACCCTCGAAGAGGTCTTCCTCGACCTGGTGGCGGCGTCGTGAGCGGGCTGACGACGGACCGGACCGGCCTGGAGCAGCCCCGGCTGCCGGGCGCCTCGACCCTGCTCCGGTCGCTGGCCGACCAGCTGCGGATGCACGCGTCCAGCCCGATGGCGGTGTTCTCCGCGCTCGCGATGCCCTGCGTGTTCGCCTTCGTGGTGCACAGCAGCGCCTCGGACCGCAACGCCACCAGCGACCTCGCGGTCGGCTCGGCCGGCGTCGGCATGCTCGACTCGATCATCGTCCTGGTGGTCATCAGCCTGCTCGGCGAGAAGCAGTGGAAGACCCTGTACGCGGCGCTCGGCAGCCCGGGCGGACTCGTCCCGGTGGTGCTCGGCCGGCTCGCCGGGACGGCCGTGCAGTCGCTCACCGCGCTGCCGGGCACGCTGGTCATCCTCGCCCTGCTGTTCGGGGTCGACGGCGGCTTCGACTGGGCGCGCTGGCTGGCCGGCGGCGTCCTGCTGGCCTTCTCGACCGCCTCGGTGGTCGGCCTGCTCGGCTTCGCGGTGCTCCGCTACCCGTACTCGGCGGGCATGACCAACGGGCTGACCGGCCTGGTGATGGCGCTCAGCGCGCTGATCGTGCCGCAGTCCGCCCTGCCCGGGCCGGTGCAGAAGCTCGCCCTGGTGCTGCCGCAGTCCCACGTCATGGCGTGGGTGCGCGGCGGCGGCACCGCGGAGGTGCTCTGGGCGGCGGCGCTCACCGTGGTCTTCAGCGGCCTCGTCGTACTCGCGGTCCGGCGGCTGGAGAACATGGCCCGCCGCCAGGCCCTGCCCCTGGAGGCGTGAACCGATGCCAACCGACAACCTCAGGGCCGTCGACAACACCACGGCGGCCGGGGACACCGCGGCCGGGCCGGCCGTCCGCTCCCGGGCGGACGTCAGGTCTCTGCTGCGGGAGGCGATGCTCTCCTACCGCGCGCTGTTCACCTGGCTGAACCCGCTCGGGTACCTGAGCTCGCGGATCGTCCGGCCGATCGGCATGGCCATCGCCTTCACCTCGCTGTCCACCCACTACGGGGCCGGCGCCGGACGGATGCTGGTCGGCAGCAGCCTGCTGGCGGGTGCCGGGGCCGTCGTCTACGGCATGGCGCTGTCCATCGGCAACGAACGCTCCTTCGGGACCCTCGGGATCTGGCTGGCCTCGCCGCAGGGCAAGCTGCGGTCGGCCTGCCTGCGGGCGGTGCCGCACGTCGTGGACGGCTTCGTCGGCGGGCTCTGCACCTACCTGGTGTGCTGCCTGCTGTACGGGACGATGCCGGTCGGCCTGCCGCTGTTCGCCGGCCTGCTGGCCCTCGGCGTGGTGACGACCTTCGGCTTCGGCCTCTCGCTCTCCGCGCTGGCCCTGGTCGTCGAGGACCTGTTCGTCGGCCCGAACACGGCCGAACTGGTGCTGATGGTCCTCTCCGGGACCCTGGTGCCCCGGGCGAAGCTGCCGGGCTTCCTCCAGCCGGTGAGCGACGTCATGCCGCTCACCCACGTGATGAACGTCGTCGGTGACGAACTCGCCGGAGCGCCCTGGGCCACGTCCCAGCTGTGGGGCGAACTGCTCGTCGGCGTCTGCTGGTTCGCGGCCAGCTCGGTCCTGATGTACGCCGCGGTGCGCCGCGCCGCGTTCCGGACCGAGCTCGGCTAGCCCGCGCACGCCCGCGAGCACCCGGCCCGCGAGCACGTACGCCCGCGAGCGCACGCGCTCGGACACACACACGCTCGAAAGCTCGAAGTCCGCGGCTCACAGGCCCGCGGGCTCGTAAGAGAGAGAAGCAGATCTGGCATGAGTACTTTCAATGGATCGGCCGGCGCTTGGATCGACCCGCGCGGCGCGTTCGAGACCACGGTCACCCGGAACGACGGCCTGATCATCCGCGGGTCGCTCGGCACCGCCCCGGCCCCGGCCGGCGCCCCGTACGTCGTCCCGGCCCTGCCGGTCGAGGTGCACTGCCACGGCATCGGCGACGTCGACTTCTCGAACTTCGACGAGATCGACCTCTACGCCGTCGACAAGGCCGCGGCCGCCGAGGGCCTGCTCTGCATCCCCACGCTGTACCTGCGCCAGGAGCGGCTCGACGGCTTCGTCGAGTTCATGAAGGGCTTCGCGGCGCTGAAGGCGGACGGCCAGCTGCCGTTCGTCCCGGCCATCGCCCTGGAGGGCCCGCTGGTCGCCAGCTTCGGCGGCACCCCGGCCTCCTCGGTGTGGGCGCCCTCCAAGGAGGAGTGGGACAAGCTGGCGAGCTGCGGCCCGCTGGGCCTCGTCTACATCATGCTGTCGCCGGACGCGCTGCAGTCGAGCTCCTACCTCGCCGCGCAGTTCACCCCGGACCACCCGTCGCTGGAGTGGATCGTCAACCGGCTGGTGGAGCAGGGCATCCGCCCGGCGCTCGGCCACTTCGCCAAGGAGGACCCGCAGCTGGGCGCCGACTGCGTCGAGCTGGTGCTGTCGGCCGCCGAGGCCGCGGACTGCCCGCACGGCGGCGTCCGGGTCGTCACCGACCACCTGTTCAACGAGATGCCGCTGCTGATCAAGCACGCGTTCCGCACCTCCAAGGCCCGCGCCACCCGCGACGCGCTGCTGGCGAGCTACGACCTGCCGTCCTGGAACCTCGCCGACCTGCACGAGCAGGTGGGCCCGGTGCCGGCCGCGATCATGCGGGCGGCGCACCAGGGCCGGATCGCCGCGTGCCTCAACTTCGACGGCGAGCACGTGGACTTCGCGATCGCCAAGCGCGCGATCGAGATCGTCGGCCCGCAGAACATGATGCTGATGACCGACCGCAGCGACACCGCGCGGCTGGCCGGCCAGGACCTCCACATGGAGCCCGGCAGCAACCTCTGGTACCAGGACAAGGGCGTCGTCGCGGCCGGCACCCAGCCGATCGACCAGCAGATCGCCAACGTGCGCGGCCTCGGCATCCCCGAGACCGACATCTGGCACCTGGTGGCCTTCACCGCCTACCGCACCTTCTTCCCGGAGCTCGACCTCGCCGCCGAGCAGCACCGCAAGGGCTGCTACGTCGACGCCGAGCGGCAGCGCTTCGCGCTGATCTGACGGACGCGCGAGGGAGGGGCAGCGCAATGGAGACGACGGAGAACCCGGCCGGGGTCATGCACGACATCCCGCCGCAGGTCCTCGCCGAGGTGACCCGCTCGGCCGTCAAGGCACGCCTGTTCGGGGTGGACAACTACTTCCGGGAAGCGTGCTGGACGTTCGGCGAGGACGTCCGGGAGGTGCTGCCGGTCGCGCTGTGCGTGCTCAAGCCGGAGTCGGCGGTCGGGCGGCGCTACGACACGGCGCTGCGGGCGCTGCTCGACAACGGCTTCCGTCCGGTCGACGTCCTGCGCTTCCGGCACGACCGGCTGACCATCCGGGAGACCTGGCGCTTCCAGCTCAACTTCGCCGCCCCCGAGCGGATCGCCACCATGGACCTGGTCCTGCCGTCGCTCGACTCGGTGCTGCTCGTCCTCGCCGACGAGCGGTGGCGGCCGGGCGGGATCCCCGGGTCGGTACGGCTCGCGGCGCTCAAGGGGCCGTCCGCGGCCGAGCTCCGCAAGCCCGAGCACCTGCGCCAGCGGCTCGGCGCGATCAACGGGCTGTTCAACTTCGTCCACACGACCGACGAGCCGATCGACGTGCTGCGCGACCTCGGCCTGCTCTGCTCGGCCGAGCGGCGGGAGCTGGTGCGCGAGCGGATCAGGGAGCGGCACGACGCGCTGCCGGAGACCCGGCGGGTCCTGGCGGAGATCGAGGCGGCCACCGAGCCGCACGACCTCGACCTGGAGGCCTCCTGGAAGCGGCTGGTCGAGTCGGCCGCGCCGGCCGGGGAACTGGCCCGGCGCCGGGCCGCCGGCGAGGAGGTCACGGTGCGCGA
Source organism: Kitasatospora xanthocidica (assembly GCF_014656195.1). Taxonomy (GTDB): domain Bacteria; phylum Actinomycetota; class Actinomycetes; order Streptomycetales; family Streptomycetaceae; genus Kitasatospora; species Kitasatospora xanthocidica. Next base: position 201,149 of record NZ_BNBY01000010.1, read on the forward strand.
ACTGCAGGACGCCGTCAGGCACCCGCGGGCCGACCCGCGCGACCACTGGGACCTGCTGGCGGTCCTCACCAGCACGATCACGTTCAACGTGCCCGACGTGGAACGGATCTTCCCGAACGTGCTGCTCTCGGCCTGGCAGCCGGACACCGCGGGGGTGACCGGATGAGCGAGCCGAACATCTGCATCTGCGCGCAGGTGGTCGAGGAGGAGATCGTCGGCTGGATCGAGCGGGGCGTCGACACGGTCGAAGGGCTCGGCGAGACCTGCGGGGTCGGTCTCAACTGCGGGGACTGCGTCCCGCTGCTGGAGGAGCTGATCGAGGACTTCGCCGTGGACGGGGCGCCGGTCATGGCCTCGGAGGTGACCGGTGCGTAGCGCGGAGGTCGTCGAGCCGCGGGCGGACGGCGCCGGCCCGGAGACGTCCAGCGCGGAGCGGGAGCGGCTCGCCGCCTTCTGGCGCAAGGCGCTCGGCGAAGCCGGGAGCCTGCCGCTGGACGTCACGTGCGTCGAGCAGCCGACGCCGCTGCGCAGCACCGCCGTGTACGACGTCTCCTTCGCCGGCTCCCGCGGCCACCGCATCAGCGGCTGGCTGCTGGTGCCCCGGGGCGCCGGGCAGCCACTGGCCTGCGTGGTGCAGTTCCTCGGTTACGGGGAGGGGCGCGGGCACGCGCTCGACTGGCTGCTGTGGCCCTCCGTCGGCCACGCCACGCTGGTGGTCGACACCCGGGGCCAGGGCGGGAGCAACGGCCGGCCGGGGGCGACCCCGGACCCGGTCGGCCTCACCCACCCCCAGGTGCCCGGCTTCGTCACGCGCGGCATCCTGGACCCCGAGGAGTACTACTACCGCGACGCCTACGTGGACGCGGTGCGCGCGGTCGAGGCCGCGGCGGCCCACCCGGCGGTCGACCCGCGCCGGATCGCGGTGGCCGGCTGCAGCCAGGGCGGCCAACTCGCCCTGGCCGCGGCCGTGCTGAGCCCGCTGGTGGCGGCGGCCCTGGTGGAGTCGCCGTTCCTCAGCGCGGTCACCGACCTGACCCGGCTGCCCGACCGGCAGCCGTACCGCGAACTGCTCCGCTTCGCCGGGTACTTCCCCGAGTCGAGCGCACGGGCGCTGGAGACCCTCGGCTACTTCGACGTCGCGGTGCTGGCCGGGTACGGGCGCTGCCCGGCGCTGTTCTCGGTGGCCGGCCGGGACGACCGCTGCGCGCCGAGCACCGGGTACGCGGCGCACGCCCGCTACCCGGCGCGCAAGGAACTGCGCACCTGGCCGATGGCCGAGCACGCGGTGCCCAACACGGCGCTGCGGCTGGCGGAGGCGGACTTCCTCGCGGAGGTCCTCGACCGGGCCCGTACGGGGGTCGTCGGTGTCGGCGGTGTCGGCGGTGTGGACGGGGACGGCGGGGACGGCGGGGCCGGACGGGCGGACGGCGCCGCGCCGGTGGCGGAACCCGCGTTCTGGCAGGAAGAAGTGGAGGCCCAGGGATGAGCATGCTGTTGTCCGACAGCCCGCCGGTGGACCGGCTCAGCGAGGTGGACCGGTCGGTGCGCGACCGGCTCACCTGGTCCTCGGGGAAGGCCGACCTGTACGCGGTCGACCAGTACTTCCGGGAGGCCTGCGGGACCTTCGCCGAGGACCTCGACGCGATGCTCGGCGTCGCGCTGTGCATGCTGAAGTCCGAGGCCACGGCGGGCCGCAGGCTCCGGCCCGCGCTGGAGATCCTGGCCGGGGCCGGCTTCCGCCCGGTCGACGTGGTCCGGTTCCGGCACGACCGGATGACCATCCGCGAGGTCTGGCGCTACCAGTTCAACATCGCCACCCGGGAGCGGATCGAGGCGATGGACGCGATCCTGCCGAGCACCGACACGGTCTGCCTGGTCCTGCGGGACGAGCGCTGGACCCCCGGTGCCGTCCCGGCCGCCGTCCGGCTCAACTCCCTCAAGGGGCCGGCCGATCCGAAGCTGCGCGGCCCGGAGCACCTGCGCCACCGGCTCGGCGTCGTCAACGGCCTCTTCAACTTCCTGCACATCTCGGACGAGCCGGCCGACGTGCTGCGCGAGATCGCGGTGCTGTGCGACGGGCCGCGGCGCGAGCTGATGCGCGACCGGATCCGGTCCGGCTTCGACGCGGTGCCCGCGGTGCTGGAGGTCTTCGACGACCTGGAACGCCGCCACCCCGAGCACGACTTCGACCTGGAGCGGAGCTGGCAGCGGCTCGCCGAGGTGCCCGGCGCCCTGGGCGAACCGGCGCGCCGCCGGGCCAGGGGCGAGGAGGCCGGGCTGGGGGAGGTCCTCGCGCTGGTCCGGGCCGAGCCGCTGGACAGCCCCTCGCGCTGGGACCTGCTCACCGTCGTCACCCACCTGCTGACCGAGATGAGCCTGTCCTGGGTGACCCCGACGGTGCCCACCGTCACGGCCTCGTACGTCCGGGAGACACCCTCGGACGTGGCGTCGGACGTACCGGGGGCCTTGGGGACGACGGGGGCCGGGGCGTGAGCGCGGTCCTGTCCACCGTCAACCTGGGCGTCGAGCGGACCGGCCCCTGGGTCTCCGAGGTCGGCCGCAGCGGCATCGACAAGCGGCCGGTCGAGCACCGGGTGACGGCCCGGACCTGGGGCCTGGAGGGCGACCTGGTCGCCAACCTCAAGGTGCACGGCGGGCCGAACAAGGCCGTCTACGCCTTCGCCCGCGAGGACGCCGATTTCTGGGTCGAGGAGCTGGGCCGCGAGATCGGCCCGGGCGCCTTCGGCGAGAACTTCTCGACCCTCGGGGTGGACATCACCAACGCCGAGGTCGGCGAGCAGTGGGCGATCGGGGACGCGGTCTTCGAGGTGATCCGGGCCCGCAAACCCTGCAAGGTGTTCGCGGGCTACTGGGAAGTCCCTGACCTGGTCAAGCGGTTCATCGCGCACGGCGCGCCCGGGGCGTACCTGCGGGTCCTCCAGGAGGGCTCGGTCGGCGCCGGGGACCCGGTGGAGATCATCCACCGCCCAGGGCACGGCGTGACCGTCGGCCTGATGCTGCGGGCGCTGACCACGGAGCGGCACCTGCTGCCGCGCTTCCTGGACGCCCCCGAGATGCTGCCCAAACACCACGAGAAGGCCCGCCGGTGGCTGGCCCTGCAAGAAGAAGCCCTGCAACAGGAAGCGGAGAGTGCGTCGACGTGACTGACGTGACTGACGTGACCGGCACGACTGGCACGACGGACGGGACGGGCGGGACCGGCCTCGGCGGCGCGGCCGGGGAGCTCGTCGACCCGGCCCGGCTGGCCGCCCTCGACTGGAGCGACATGCCGGCCCTGCACGCTCCCATGGAGCGGCTGCTGGAGGACCTGGTCTCCTCGCCGACCTGGCTGAACGACGCGATCGACCACGTCCTGGCGACCCCGGAGCTGCTGGCCCAGTGCGAGCGGCTGCAGGAGCTGGACCGGATCGTCCTGGTCAACGACAAGGCCACCGACGTCCGGATCCGCCTGCACGTCTTCACCCGCAGCGCCTTCGAGCGGCCGCACAACCACCGCTGGAGCTTCGGCAGCCGGATCCTGCACGGCAGCTACCAGCACGACCTGTTCGGCGACTACGACGAGCTCACCACCGACACCCGGATCGGCTCGCCGGCCCTGGTCCGCCAGGAGACCGCCGGGACGGGCTACGTCATCCGGCACACCATGGTGCACACCGTCCGGGCGGTGCCCGAGACCACCTCGCTGATCGTCCGGGGCCCGTCCGAGAAGGACCGCTTCGTGGTGATGAACCGCGACAGCGGCGAGGCGTGGTGGCAGTACGGGCAGAAGGCCGAGAAGGCGGAGGAGCAGCGGGCCCGCCAGCTGGGCGCGGCGCGGGTCGAGGAGATCCGGGAGCTGCTCAAGCGCCAGGGCGTCATCGGGTGACGTATCGTCGCCTACCGTCCCCGGCGGCGTCGGCCGCCGGGGGAGTTCGTCGAGAGGGTGTGCGCGAAGGATGAACCGGCTGATCGATCTCGTGATCTTCGACTGTGACGGCGTGCTGGTCGACAGCGAGCCGATCGCCGTACGCACCCATGTGCGGCTCGGCGCCGAGTTCGGCTGGCCGCTGACCGAGGCCGAGGTGATGCGGCGCTTCGTCGGCCGCTCCACCACCTCCATCGGCGAGCAGATCGCGGAGCGGCTCGGCCCCGACACCGCGAAGCGCTGGGACGAGGGCTTCCGTGAGCTGCACGCCGAGGCGGTGGACCGCGAGCTGACCGTCGTCGACGGCATCGAGGAGGCGCTGGACGGCCTGGAGGCGCTCGGCTTCGGCCCGGACCGGCGCTGCATCGCCTCCAGCGGCAGCCACGACAAGATGCGCCACACCCTCGGCCGGGTGGGCCTGTACGAGCGGTTCGAGGGCCGGATCTTCAGCGCCCACGAGGTGGAGCGCGGCAAGCCCGCGCCGGACCTCTTCCTGCACGCCGCGCGCGGCAGGGGCGTCGACCCGGCCGCCTGCGTGGTCGTGGAGGACAGCCGCTTCGGCGTCGAGGCCGCGCGCGCGGCCGGGATGCGCTCCTTCGGCTACGCCGGCGGGCTCACCCCCGCGGAGTGGCTGACCGGTGACGGGACGGTCGTCCTGACCGACATGCGTGCGCTGCCCGCGCTGGTGGCCGAGCAGGACGGGAGGGTGGCGCATGCCGCTGGAAATTGAGCGCAAGTTCCGGCTGGCCTCCTTCGAGCCGCCGCCGGCGGCGGTGCGCCAGCACATCGAGCAGGGCTACATCGCGATCAAGGACGACGGGACGGAGGTGCGGCTGCGGCGGATCGGCGGCAGCTGCGTCCTCGGCGTCAAGCGGTCCACGGCGGGCGGCTCGCCGGCCCGGATCGAGGTGGAGCGGGAGCTCGGCGAGGAGGAGTTCACCGAGCTCTGGCCGGCCACCGCGGGTGCCCGGCTGGTCAAGGACCGGTACACCTTCGTCGAGGCCGGTGTGACCGTGTACGCCGACGTCTACCAGGAGGAGCTGGCGGGTCTGCTGACCGCCGAGGTGGAGTTCGGCTCGCTCGCCGAGGCCGAGGCCTTCACCCCGCCGGACTGGTTCGGCGCCGAGATCACCGGGGTCAAGGCGTACAAGAACCAGACCCTCGCGACCCGGGGGCTCCCGGAGGCCTGAGGCCCTGCCCGCCTGTGTCCGTGTGCCACCCCGTCCTGACCGGGCGGGGTGGCACACGTGCGTCCGGACCGTTCCCTCACGGCGAGCCGAACCAGCGCGGCGTGTCGAGGCGGAACGGGTCGCCGGGGGCGAGCCGGCGCAGGCCGTCCTCCACCTGGCGCAGCTGCTCCTCGCCCAGGGTGGCGGACCACTCGGCGCGCAGCTCGTCGAAGATCCGGGCCGAGCGGACCAGGCAGTCCACGCCCCGGGCGGTGAGCCGGACCACCTTGCGGCGGGCGTCGGCCGGGTCGCTGCCGCGCTCGACGTAGCCGAGCTGCTCCAGGGTCTCGACGGTCTTGCCCGCCGCCTGCTTGGAGACGCCGAGCCGGCGGCCGAGTTCGACAGCGGTGGTGCCGTTCGGCCCGATCGCCTGGAAGACGAAGCCGTGCATCGGGCGGAGGTCCGGGTGCCCTTCGAGGGCGATCCGCTCGTGCAGCTCGTCGATGATCGTCCGGAAGGCGAGCAGCAGGCGCAGCGGCAGCTCGAAGCCCGGCGGGGGCGGTGCACTTGACACGATAGACAACCTCATTGACCATATAGACAATTCCGTTGTCCATCTTAGGGGAGCTCCTTCACCATGCCAGTGATCCGCCGCGCCGACGCCCGCCAGTCCGAGACCCCGAACGCCACCATGACCACCTTCGCCTCGCCCACCCAGGGCTCCACCGCCCTGGCACTCTGGCGCGTCGAGATGCGGCCCGGCGCCCAGGGCCCGCTGCACGCCATGGACGCCGAACAGATCTGGACCTTCCTCACCGGCTCCGCCACCGCCGAACTGGCCGGGGAGACCCACGAACTCGCCACCGGCGACACCCTCGTCCTCCCCGCCGACACCGCCCGCCGCATCACCACCGCCGAGGGCTTCACCGCCGTCGTCGCCGCCCCCTCCCCGACCCACGCCTACAACCCCGACGCCATCACCCCCGAAGGCGCCTGCGAGATGGCCCCCCGCGACGCCCAGCGCATCCTCCCGCCCTGGATCGCCTGACGCGGCCGGGAACGGTTTCGCTGACGTACCGCTGAGGCGCCGGTCGTCCGTTGGTCGTCCTGTCAGGTGAGGCAGGATGGAGCCATGAGCGTAGTCAAGATCAACGTACTGACCGTTCCCGCCGAGCAGCGCGAGGTGCTGGAGAAGCGCTTCGCCTCCCGCGCCGGTTCGGTCGAGGGCTCCGACGGCTTCGAGTGGTTCGAACTGCTCCGCCCGGTCGAGGGCACCGACAACTACCTCGTCTACACGCGCTGGCGTGACGAGGAGTCCTTCCAGGCCTGGATGGAGGGCCCCATGAAGTCCGCCCACCGGAACGGCGCCGAGGGCGAGGCTCCCAAGCGCCCCGCCGCCTCCGGCTCCACCCTCTGGTCCTTCGACGTCGTCCAGTCGACCGGTCCCAAGAACGCCTAGGTCGCGCCGCTGCTTCGCCCTCGGGCCCTTCCCCTCGCGGGGCGGGGCCCGAGGTGCGTTCCGGGGCCGGCCCGACGGTCCCGGCGGGGTTCAGGCGGAGGCGGCGTAGAGGACTTCGCGGAGGCCGGGGACGGTTTCGCGGTCGGCACGCCAGACGAGGCGGAGGTGGAGTGGTGGGGGGTCGAGGGGGAGGCGGACGAGGGTGCCGGCGGCGAGTTGGTCGTGGACGGCGAACTCGGGCAGGAGGGCGAGGCCGAGGCCCTGTTCGGCGCAGGCGCGGGTGACGGCGACGCCGCCGGTGGGGACCCGGTCGACGTCGTGGCCGAGCAGGCGTTCGCCGGCCAGGTGGAAGGAGCAGGCGGGGGTGTTGACGAGCAGGCGGCGGCCGCGCAGGTGTGCGCGGGTGAGGGCGGTGGTGCCGGCGAGCGGGTCGGTGGGGGCGGCGACCAGGGCGAGCGGGACGTCCTGCAGGTCGATGTGGTCGAGCGGGGCCGGCGGCAGGTAGAAGCCGAGTTCGCCGAGCGGGCCGGAGGTGTCCAGGATCAGGGCCGCCTCCAGCGCCCCGGCCGCGACCCCGCCGAGCAGGCCGTCCCTGGCGGTGTCGGTGTGCAGGGATATCTCCAGGTCGGGCCGGCGTTCGGCGAGCCGGGCCAGCACGCCCGGCACATGGGTGGCCGCGATGGTCTCCAGCGCGCCGAGCCGCAGCCGGGCGCGGGCGGTGACCACCTCCCGCCGCGCCTGCTCGGCCTGGTCGAGCAGCCGCCGGGACCACGGCAGCAGCCGCACCCCGGCCGGGGTGAGGGTCATGCCGCGCGGGGCCCGCTCGAACAGGTCGGTGCCCAGGCTCCGTTCCAGCGTGCGGATCTGCTCCGAGACGGAGGACGGGGCGAGGCCGAGCGCCACCGCCGCGCCGGTGACGGTGCGATGGGCGACGACGGCTTCGAAGACGCGCAACTGACGTAGTTCCACTGGTTTCCCCCGGACTCCCCGACTTTAGGAACGCCTCGCTCCGGTGCTGCGGGACAGCGTACGGGTGAGTGCCCGCCGTCGTACCGGAGCGTTCGGAAATTCCGAACGGTGCGTGCGGCCGCGGCGGTCGAACGGACGGCGGTGGCGCGGCGAGAGTGGGCGGCCGTTCCACCCGTCGATCAGGAGGCTCCCGATGACCGCCCCCGTCCTCCCCGCCGTGACACCGGCCCCGCCCGTGCCACCCGTTCCGTCCGCGGCGGCCCGTTCCCGGGCCCTGCTCGGCCTCGCCCTCGGCTACTTCATGGTGCTGCTCGACACCACCGTGCTCTCCGTCGCCGAGCCCGATCTGGCGGCCTCGCTGGGCAGTTCGACCGCCGGGCTGCAGTGGGCCGTCACCGGGTACAGCGTCGCCTTCGGGGCGCTGCTGCTGTCGGCCGGGGCCGCCGCCGACCGCTACGGCGCCCACCGGGCCTTCCGCTTCGGCATCGCCGTCTTCGGGGCGGGCTCGCTGCTCAGCGCGTTCGCCCCGGACCTCCGGACGCTGGTGCTGCTGCGCGCCGTGCTGGGCGTCGCGGCGGCGGCCTGTGTCCCGGCGAGCATGGCGTTGATCACCCGCCTCCACCCGGAACCGGGGGAGCGGGCCAGGGCGGTCGCCGTGTGGGCGGCGGTCAGCGGCTGCGCGATGGCCTTCGGGCCGATGATCGGCGGGGTGCTGGTCGACCTCGCCGGGTGGCGGGCGGTGTTCCTGGTGAACGTCCCGCTGGCGGTGCTGGTACTGGGCCTGGTGGCCGGACGGGCGGTGCACTGCCCACGCGGCGAGCGGCGCGTCGACTGGCCCGCCCAGCTGGCCGCCTGCGCGACGCTCGCGCTGTTCACGGACGCGCTGATCGCCCTGGGCGACGCCGGGTGGCCGCGCGCGGCCTGGTCGGGGGCGGGCGCCGCGGCGGCCTGCGCCGTCTTCGTCCGGCGCGAACGGCGCAGCCCGGCACCGGTCCTCCCGGTGGAGGTGCTGCGGGCCCGCGGCACGGGGGCGGTGCTGCTGGCGGGCGGCGCGGTCAACTTCGCGATGCTGGGCGTGCTGTTCCTGCTGCCGCTGCTGCTGCGGCGGGAGGTGGGGCTGTCGCCGACGCTGGCCGGGGTGGCGTTCCTGCCGATGACGCTGCCGCCGGGCTTCAACCCGCTGCTCACCGGGCGGATCGTCGCGAAGGTGGGTCCGTGGCGGCCGGTGCTGGGCGGGCTGGCGCTGCTGTCGGCGGGCTGCGCGGTGTTCGCGGTGGCGGTGCTGCTCGGCACGCCCTACTGGCTGCTCGCGGTGGGGCTGCTGCTGGCGGGCTTCGGGGTGTCCTTCGCGCTGCCCGCGCTGGTCACCGCCGTCGTCACCACTGCGCCGGGGGGCGGCGCGGGCGCGGCGGGCGGTCTGCTCAACGCCGTCCGGCAGGTCGGCGCGACGCTGGGGGTGGCGGTGACGGGCGCGTTCGCCGGCGGGGCCGGTCCGGAGGCGGCGGCGATGCTGCTCCCGGCGGCGGTGTGCGCGGGGGCGGCGCTGGTGGTGCTGCGCAGCAGGCGTGAGGTGTGAGGCGTGAGGCGTGAGGCGTGAGGCGTGAGGCGTGAGGTGTGAGGCGTGACGGCGCTCGGCGGCTGAGCGGTTCGGCCGGGCCGGGCCCACGTCGCCGGTGCAGGACCGGCCCGTGTGGCCTACCGGCTCTCGGGGCCGAACAGGGCTGCCGGCGCACCGGTGGCCAGCGCCCAGTACCGGTCTCCGTACGACCAGTGCCACCACTCGGTGGGGTAGTTGACGAGCCCGGCCCCGGTCAGAACGCTGCCGAGCAGGCGCCGATTGGCCCGGGCCTGCGCGCCGATGCCGTCGGCGTCGGTGTAACAGGCCCCGGCGCTCTCCTCCGGACTGGCGTTGACCCTGGTGCCGAGGTCGAGTTCGCGGCCGTCGGCGTCGGCGAGGGTGAGGTCGACCGCGGCGCCGGCGCTGTGCGGCGCTATCTCGGGCGGCGACACGTAGCGGCTGGTCGCCGACCTGACCCGGTCGTCCGGCCAGTCGGGGTTCGCGGCCCGCAACTCGGCGGCGTACTCGTCGAAGTAGCGGCTCTGGAGCTCCGGCGGACGGTAGCCCTCCACGAACAGCAGCCGCAGTCCGTCCGGCAGTTGGGCCTGAGCGTCGAGCAGCCGGTCGAGGACGGCGGGCCGCAGGTGCGCGAACGCGCCGGTGCCGTCCTGCTTGCGCTGGTCGACCAGCAGCCCGTGCCCTCTCCCGCCCCGCACGTCCAGGAGCCGCTCACCGCACTCCCGCACGGCGACGGCGGCGACCCTCGGGTCGGACATCAGGATGATCTCGCTCAACTGTGCCTCCTGGGCGGGGAGGGGGAGTCTGGTTCGCCTGCGTTCCCTGAGGTGGACGTGATCGCGAGGCCCACGAGTTCCCACGTCGTCCGGGTGCATTGAGAACGTCCCCGAAGGTGCGGCCGGTCATGGCGCATGCTCGCTCTCGACTGGGCCGGGCCCGCGCCGGACAGTGCGGGCCCGGCCGGTGGGGCGCTTCCTCTCGCGTGCCCCGGCCGGGTGGCCGGGGCACGCGAGGGAACACACACGGAGCGATCCTCAGACGGGGCGGAAAGCCGGACAGGCCGAGAACTTCAGCCATCGGCCCCACTGCTGTGAACCGAGCGAGCCTCGGGCCTCGCCCGAGGCTCGCTGAAGGATCCGACGCGGCGGATGCCGGACCTCAGATCAGCGATCCCAGGTCACCGCGCGCCCAACGACCGAGCCAGAAGGCGGCGGTGGATTCGGCCTGGTCTTCTGTGGAGCCGTCATGGGGCAGGAATTCGGTGGGCGCGATATAGCCCTCACCGGGGTCGAGGCGAATCCGAAGACACCGGAGGGGGAGGCCCAGGGCGGCGTAGGACCGGAGGTCATCGGTGTGCGGGTAGCAGGACGCGTAGTCCTCGCGGACGGCTCGGCAGATGGTCTGGGCGTCGGTGTCGCCGAGCAGGATGTACCGGCTGCCGGGCCCGAGATTGATGCAGAGCCTTCGCCGGCCGGTGTGCTTGTCCGTGTAATTGAGCTTGTCCCAGTTGTCGAGGTGCAGGCCGATCAGTCGGCCATTCTGGTAATCCGGTGTCGTGGTCAGCGAGTTCGCGAGGCTGAAGGACTTGCCAAGCTCGTGGACACCGAGCCCGGATAGATGGTCGGGGTCGATGCTCTCGACCCCGACCACCTCGACCAGGACGTCGTCGGCAGTGGACGGGTCGGCCTGGAGGCGGTCGACCAGGTAGCCGTCGAGCGGGCGCCAGGGTCCGTCGGGGACGACCGCGCCCCCCCTCGAACCGGGTATCGCCTCGGATCGTGCGGACTCCAGCTACTCGGGTACGAGCTTCGAGGGCGGCGCGGGAGGTGAAAGCGATCCTGAGGCTCATCGGGTCCTCCGTGAGCCGGGTTCATCGAGGTCGTCTCCGAAGGTGACGTCCAACTCGGCGATGAGTGCCTGAGTCAGCTCGATCTGCTGCGCGCGATCGATGATGACCTCCGTGAGGTTGCCGACGCCTCGGAGCGCGGTGAGGTCGTTGCCGCGCAGGTCGGTCGCCTTGTAGGTGCCACGGCCGAACTCGGTGTCCCGCAGCGTGCAGTTGTTGAAAGCAGCGGAGGTGAGGTCGCATCCGGTGAACGTCGACTCGGTGAGTACGCAGCGGTTGAAGACGAGAGGGCCGGTGGCACGGAGCTTCTCGAAGGTGGAGTAGTCCAACTTGCAGTTGTCGAACAGCACGTTGTCGAGGGCCAAACCGCTCAAGTTGCCGCCCATGATCTTGCAGTTCGTGAAGACGACGCGCGACAGTTTGCTGTCGGCCCACCGGAGATTTCCGAGCAACGTCATGGTGTGGTCTCCGTTCGGACGGTATCGGACAGGGCAGTGAGAAGGGCTTGCCGCGACACGCGGCAGTAGTTCGTTTCGGTGGTGTCGAATCTGCCATTCTCGAAATACCTGTTGCCCGCCTGCGCGCCTCGGCAGAAGTCGAAGAACTCGCAGGTGGCCTCACAGGCGTCCAGACCGGTCGGGAACTCGTCCACGTAGCGCAGCTGGTGGGCGTCCGCCAGCATTCTGCGGAGAGAGAGTTCCAGAATGTTGCCGGCTCGGAAGTTTTGGTACCGGGGAGCTTTGACGCCCGACAGTTCGGGGGACAGAAGGACTACCTCTCCGGCCGACGAGATGGTGGGGATGGGATCGATCAGCACGTGTCGCCACCCGCCCCCGGCTCGCAGGGCGCGCAGGTAACCGCCGAGGCGGTCGATCTCGCGTACGGCCAGACGGGGGTTCGATCGGGTCCAGGCGATCGCGCGACGCCAGAAGTCGGTTGCATCTTCGAACGTCGGAGTGGGTCTATCGGTACTGGCGCCCTCGCTCTCCTCGATGTTGAAGCCCACCGTGTGGCAGCCCAGCTCGGCGAAGAACTCCAGCAGTTCCTCGGGCCGACCGATGCCGGCCGCTGTGACCACGGCGAGAGCGGAGAAGCCGATCTCATGTCGGCGCAGGTGGTCGATGCCTCGCGTGATCCGGTCGAAGATCGGTTTTCCTCGGCGGTCGACGCGTTCCGTGTTGCAGTCGGCGGGACCGTCGATGCTCACCCCGACGCGTACCTCGCGTGATGCGAAGAACTCGCACCAACGGTCGCTGATCAGAGTGCCGTTGGTCTGCACATAGTGCTGCAGCCGACCCTCCTGTCGGAGGTCCTCGAACGGGTCGGCCAGTTCGGTGAAGCGCGGAACTCCGAGTGTCAGGGGCTCGCCCGCATGCCACACCAGGTCCACCGGGTCATCGGCGGTCGCGAACTCGGCGATCGATCGGGCAACCGCCTCGGCGACCTCGATCGTCATCGGAGCCCGGCGGTCCTTGTCGGGCAGATAGCAATACCCGCACGCCGCATTACAGAAGCCGTCGGGCTGCACCACGATCGATCTCGGGCGAGAAGCGATTCGCTGACGGTAGCGGGCGCGTGACCGGCGCGACGAGTCGATGGACACGGCGGTTCCTTTCTCAGACAGTACGGTGATCACCCGACGCGGAGATCCGCGTGCACGGTCTTTCCGTGGGCGTCCAGGGCGGCGCCCCAGCGCCCGGAGGTGAGCTTGTGCACGAGGGCGAGGCCGCGGTGGCACTCCTCGTCGCACGCGGCATGGAGCAGGACGGGCATCGCGCGGGAGCCGTCGCGGACCGAGATGCGGACCGTCTGGGAGGTGATCCTGCGGATCTTGACGGTCATGGACGTCATGCAGCCGGTCTTGCAGGCGTTGCTGACCAGTTCCGTGACGATCAGCTGGGCGTCGTCCGCCAGGTCGTCCAGCCCCCAGTCCTGAAGCTTGCGTCGGACCAGCCTGCGGGCCGCGCCTGCCGACTCCGGCCGGTACTTCAAAGTGGCTGTCGCAGGGCCGCAGATCCGAGAGGTGAGTGGGACTACCGCAGTCACGGAATCCTCCGGCTCAGCCAGGATCTGATCATCGGCAGAGCGGTGCACGGGGGTCTCCTGGAGGTCTGCCTGGGCGAAATGGCTCTCCGAAGATGGGGACGGAACGGAGAACCATCGAGATCGGCTCACCGGAGGTCTCACGGCCGAGGCCGGCCTTCCCCGCAGGTGTGCTGACTGACAGTCAACGATGCTTGCGACTCCGTGACGAGGTCGGACCAGGGGACACATCACCGGACACTTCTGTAGATGAGCTGTGTCCATTGCAACTGGTCGGACTTGCTGGCTTAGCCTGGATTTACGGGGGTGAAGAGGTTGCCTGAACACACAGCGAACGAGACGTTCGTTGTCGCACGGATCACGCGTGGCTGGCGCACACAGGAGGACTTCGCCGAGGCGTACAACGCCGTGGCCGCCTCCGTGGACTCGAAGGCCAGAATCTCGGTGCGCCAGGTCAGGCGCTGGGAATCGGGACAGACCTTGTGGCCGAATCGGGATGCGCGCCACGTGCTGACCGAGATGTTTGGTGTGCCTCTCGACCAGCTCGGATTCGTCCCGGCCCCGGGTAGGTCCACGCGGATCGGACTGACCGCCAGCTCCAAGTCAGACAGGGAGGCCTCCATGCTCCGTCGCAGCTTCGTGGGCGGTCTCCTTCTGGCGCCCTTGCTCGACCTCGAGGCCCTGGACTACCTCACAGCCGCAGCTCGCAACGCCCATCGGTTCAGTGACCACGAACTCGTCGACCACCTGCGGGCTGCTCTGAATGAGACTGCCCGCATGGATCTGAAGATGGGATCGCATCGGGCGGTGCCTGCAGCGCTGGGGATTCTGTCTGCCATCAGTACTACTGCCCGCGACGCCAAACCACCGATCCGCCACGAGCTTCTTGCCCTCGGCTCTCGCGCGGCAGAGTTCACGGCGTGGCTACACCACGATGCGGGTGCTCCCGAGCAGGTCATCGCCTACTGGCACAACCAGGCCAAGGAATGGGCGACGTTCACCGGAGACGGTGCTATGCATGCTTATGTGCTGATGCGTCAGGCCCAGTCCCTGGGAGGCGGCGATCCGGCGCGTATGCTCGACCTTGCCAGGGCTGCGACCACCGGGCCATGGAAGCTGCCACCCCGCGCTCACGCTGAGGCGCTCCAGCAGGAGGCACGGGGAATGGCGATGACTGGTGCGCATCCCGATGAGATCGCCCGGGTTCTGGATCAGGCGCACGTTGCTCTCGACCGAGCCGATAAGCCGGCAGAACATCCGTTGTGCACGGGGCCGCTTGGCAACGGGTACACGCGCGAACGACTTCTTGTGCAGGCGGCAATCCGACTACGGGAAGCCGGGCGCCCCCTTGAGGCCGTCGCAGCGTTCCAAGCGAGTCTCACTGCTGAGGCGTTCGCCCCTCGTGATCACGCCCACTACAGCGCGTTCTTGGCTGGTGCTCTTGCCGATCTCGGGGAGCCGGACGAAGCTGCCGCGGTTGCCCTGGAAGCGCTGCACGTCGCTGCGGTTGTTTGCTCTCAGCAAGCCATCGGCGCACTTCACAGCACCGCGAGGACACTGTTCCCGTACCGGCAGCGACCGCAGGTACGGGAACTTCATGAGCGTCTTGTCGCGCTGGCAGCTGGTTAGGAGGCCAGGAAACCAGCCACCTTGGCGATGACTTCGCGCTGCCAGGACTGCGACTGCGGGCTGGCGTAGGTGGGATCGTCGTGGACAGCGAAGCCGTGTTGTGCGCCGTCGAGTTCGTATAGCTCGGCTCCAGCACCCTCCCCGAACAGGGGAGCGTACCGTCGTGACAACTCCACATCCACGAAGGTGTCTTTCGTGCCGTGCACGATCAACACTGGACGATGAACGCTGGCGCAGAGGGCTTCTGGTGTCGGCAGATGGAACATCTCATTGAGCAGTGCGCGGCCGGTCTCGAACGGCTGCCTGGGCAACGACCCGGCGTGATCGAGCTGTGCGGCGCGGTCCAGGGAAAGATGGTTGTCTGACCAGCCGGCTCGCTCCGTGATGAACCTGTCCTTGTAGTCGATGCGCGGGTTCAACAGCACCAGTCGCTGCACCTCTTCGGGGTACTGGCTAGCGTGCATGGCGGCGGCGCCACCTGAGAACGACGCTGAGACGACGTGAACTGTCCCAGGCCGACCGGTGAGTTCGGCGAGGTGATCGCCCGCGGAGCGAATGTCGTTGGCCACCCCGGCGATCGTGAGATCTGCTGGGCGGCCTCCGCTCGCTCCGTGGGCCCGCAGGTCGAAGCGCAAGGAGGTGATACCGGCGGCGGCGAGGCCGGTTGCCAGGCGACTGAAGAAGCCGCCCTCTTCGCGCGTGACTCCGGCGCCGTGTGCGAGGACGGCCAACGCGGCTGGGGGAGTGGGTGAGGGGGTGACCGTACCGAACAGCGCTGTGCCGTCCAACGACCGGAACGCGGTCTCGTAGTCAGTCATGTGGTCGACGGTAGCAATCGGGCGGTGACACGGCAGTGCCTTCGGGCTCGCGCTCTCGGGGCGCGCGGGGGTGGGTGCGCTTGCGCCGCCCGAATGGGTGATGTGAACGGGAGTTTGACGCTCGGTTAGAGCATTACGGTGAATATTGCGGTGCCGGCGCTCCAGTGGGGCGCTCGGTGCGTGGGCAAGAGAAAGCCCCGGCGGTGCGGCAACACCCCGGGGAATGGCACCAGGAGTTAAGGACCTCCCGAATGCAGATTCATCGTATCCCCAAGCATGCGCCCGGGTACACGATCCTCGACAACGGACACGTCGTCCGTAAGCACTCGCTGTCGTGGGCGGCGCGCGGGCTTCTGAGCTACCTGCTCAGCCTGCCGGATGGGGCGCGCGAGGACGTCCGTACGCTCGCGGCGAAGAGCGTCGAGGGGCGGGCGACGGTTTCGCGGGCCCTCCGTGAGCTTGAGGCCGCCGGGCACTACGTTCGGCGGACGTTGCGGGATCCCCTGACGGGGCAGGTTCGGACGGTCGCTTCGGTGCACGAGGTGCCGGTGACGACGGGGAAGGCGGTTCACACCGTTCCGCGGCCGCTTCCCGTGGCTCCGGCCGCCGGTGGGCCTGGAGCTGGAACCGCAGGCGCCGGGAAGGCGGGAAGCCCTTCCAAGGAAGCGAGGGAGAAGGATGTGGAAGTCCCTTCCGTCCGTCCCCCCGGAAAGTCGACGGCCGGCATGGCGCTCCTGCTGGACCTCGGGCGCCGCGAGCCCCGGATGGCGTTGGCGGGGAAGCCGCTGTCCGACCAGGCCGCGCGCGTGGAGGGGTTGCTCGCGGGTGGGTGGACGAAGGAAGCGTTGACCGGGATTCTCGCGGCGCCGTTGCCGGAGAAGATCACCCACAGTGTGGGGGCGGTCCTGGCGGGGCGGTTGGCGCAGGTGCCGGCCGTTCCGATGCAAAGGCACGGCGACGGGCCGCGCCGGCACGAGTGTCCCGGGCGGGACGGGATGTGCGGGCGGCCCGTCGCGTGCGCCGGGCAGGTGTGTGCGACGTGTCAGAGGGTGTCGCGGACCTCGATGTAGCCGCGGTCCACCACGAACTTCTGGTTGGGGTTGGTGACGTCGCAGCCGTACAGGAACACGGTGTCGCCGTTGTTGCGGTACGAGCCGACGTCGACGCACTTCTCCTCCCCGCTGCCGACCGTCCGCTGCAGGACGAGCGAGCCCCGGCGCAGCAGCCAGGTCTGGTTGGCGCGGGCGGCCTGGGAGTTCTCGCAGGTCCAGATGCGGACGATGTCGCCGTCGGTGCCCGTGTAGTCGGCGTCGAGGCACATCTCCTGCGCCGCGCCGACGGTGTCGGCGACCTTGATCCTTCCGTCGTCCAGGACGAAGCGCTGGTTGGTGTGGTCCAGGCAGTCCCAGATCCGGACGTTGTCGGCGTTGAAGCGGGTGTTGCCGACGTCCAGGCACTTGCCGGTGGGCACCCGGGGCGGGGTGGCGACGTTCAGGGTGCCGTCGGTGACGGTGTACTCGGTGCCGCTCCCCGGATTGCTGTAGCGGAAGCCGCCGTTGCCCTGCGCGAGGGTGGTGCCGGACGGCGCGGAGGCGTCCACCGTGACCTGCGGCGAGAAGCGGAAGTAGCCGCGGGCCGGCCAGCTGCTGTTGCCGCCGTTGCGGCCGTAGCCCTCGCAGGTGAGGGTCCGGTTCCCGTTGCCGAGGACGCAGCCACGCAGGCCGACGTTGTTGGAGCCCCAGGACGAGCCGTCGCCGCTGTACTCGGTCGGGACGGTGCTCTGCGCCGGGAAGGTGCTGTTGCCGGGGGCGGTGAAGACGGCGGTCATGCCGGAGGACGGGAGCAGCCCGGCCCCGCCGGTGTTCTGGTAGGTCCAGGGCACGGCGCCGGTCCCGCCGGGCGCGATGGTGACCGTGGTGGGGACGTCGCGGCCGATGAAGGTGACGGCGGCGGCGGGGGAGGCGAGGGCCGTGGCGAGGGCGAGGGAGAGCGCGGCCACGGTCGCCGTACGGGTGAGGGTTCGGATCACGGTCGCGATGATCGTGGACGAACGGGAGCGGGGAGGGTGAGCGGCACGGGGAAGGGGACGCGGTTCACCCTTCCGGCGGCCGGGAGGCGGCCGGTGCCTCGGAGGCGACCGGTGGCTTGAAGGCGACCGGTGCGTCGAAGGCGGCCCGCCGGGTGGCGCGGCGCAGCGCGCGCAGGACGGGCGTGCCCAGGGTGAGGCACAGCACGACGGTCAGTGCGGCCCGCGGCAGGTCCCAACCCAGCGACGTGGTCAGGCAGTAGGCGGCGAAGCGGACCAGGTTGGCGGGCAGCGGGTCGCCGGGGACGAAGGAGACGGAACCGGCCAGCCCGCCGATGTACGGCCAGCCCTGGAGGTTCATGACGGTGCCGTACAGGACGGCCGATCCGGCGCCGTACCCGGCGAGCAGCAGCAGTTCGCGCCGTCCCCGCAGGGAGGCGGCCCCGGGCAGGAGCCCGGCACCCAGGCAGACCCAGCCCATCGCGAGCATCTGGAACGGCAGCCACGGCCCGACCCCGCCGGTGAGCAGGGCGGACGCGAACATCGACAACGAGCCCAGGACGAAGCCGAATCCGGGACCGAGCACCCGCCCGGACAGCACCATCAGGAAGAACATCGGCTCCAGGCCCGCGGTGCCCGCGCCGAGCGGGCGCAGCGCCGCGCCCGCCGCGGCCAGGACGCCCAGCAGCGCGACGGACTTGGCGTCCAGCCCGGGGGCGCCGCCGCCAGCCTCCCGGCCCTCGGAGATCTGCGCGATGACGACGGCGAGCAGCAGCGGCAGGAGCAGCGCGAACAGCCAGGGCGCGTCGGTGGAGTGGCCGACCAGCGCCGACTCGGTGGAGGCGAGCAGCGGCCAGCCGAAGGCGGCGACACCGACGGCGGAGACGAGCAGCAGCGTCGCGACGGAGCGGCGGCCGAGCGGGACCGGTCGGTTCATGCGCCCATCGCCTCCGCGACCTGCCCCACGGTGAGCCACGGTCCGGGCGCCAGCACCTTGGCGACCTGCGGGGCGAAGGCGGGGGAGGAGACCACGACCTCGGCCGTCGGCCCGTCCGCGACGATCTCGCCCTCGGCCAGGATCACCGTGCGGTGGGCGAGTTCGGCGGCCAGTTCGACGTCGTGGGTGGCCAGCAGCACCGCGTGGCCCTCGGCGGCCAGGGCGCGCAGGACCTCCACCAGCCGGGCCTTGGCGGCGTAGTCCAGGCCGCGGGTCGGTTCGTCGAGCAGCAGCAGCGGGGGCCGGGCGGTGAGCACGACGGCGAGGGCGAGGGTGAGCCGCTGGCCCTCGGAGAGGTCGCGCGGGTGGGCGGTGTCGGCGATGCCGGGCAGCAGCCGCTCCACCAGGGCGCGGCAGGTGCCGGGTTCGGCGCCCGCGTCCGCGGCGGCGCACTCGGCGGCGACCGATTCGCCGTACAGCAGGTCGCGCGGGTCCTGCGGGACGAGGCCGACCTCGCGGATCAGCTCGGCGGGGCGGGTGCGGTGCGGGACGCGGCCGCCGACCCGGACGCTGCCGGAGGCGGGCGCGTGCAGGCCGACCAGGCCGCCGAGCAGGGTGGACTTGCCGGCGCCGTTGCGGCCCATCAGGGCGGTGATCTCGCCGGGGCGCAGCGCGAGGTCGACCCCGCGCAGGGCGTGCACCGGGCCGCGCCGGACGGCGAGCCGGTCGGCGACGGCGACGGGGGAACCGGTCGCGACGGCGGTGGGCGACGGTGCGCGGCCGGTCAGTTCGGTGCGCAGCGCCGCGGCCTTGCGCCGGGCGTCGCGCACCGACAGCGGCAGCGGCCGCCAGCCGGCGAGCCGGCCGAGGCCGACGACCGGCGGGTGCACCGGGGAGTGCGCCATCACCTCGGCGGGCTCGCCCAGCACCGGGGGCGCGCCCGGGGTGAGCAGCAGCACCTGGTCGGCGTACTGGACGACCCGTTCCAGCCGGTGTTCGGCCATCAGGACGGTGGTGCCGAGGTCGTGCACCAGCCGTTGCAGGACGGCCAGCACCTCCTCGGCGGCGCCCGGGTCGAGGGCCGAGGTCGGCTCGTCCAGGACCAGCACCCGGGGGTGCACGGTGAGCACCGAGCCGATCGCGACCCGCTGCTGCTGGCCGCCGGAGAGGGAGCCGAGGGCGCGGTCGCGCAGGTCGGCGAGGCCGAGCAGGTCGAGGGTCTCCTCGACCCGGCGGCGCATCACGTCGCCCGGCAGGCCCAGCGACTCCATGCCGTAGGCGAGTTCGTCCTCCACGGTGTCGGTGACGAAGTGCGCGAGCGGGTCCTGCCCCACGGTGCCGACCAGGTCGGCGAGGTCGCGCGGCCGGTGCTCGCGGGTGTCCCGGCCGCCGACGGTGACCCGGCCGTGCAGCACGCCGCCGGTGAAGTGCGGTACCAGGCCGCTGACCGTCCCCAGCAGGGTGGACTTGCCGGAGCCCGACGGACCCACCAGCAGGCAGAGTTCGCCCTCGGGGACGGTGAGGTCCACGCCGTCCAGGGCGGGCGCCGCGGAGTCCGCGTACCGTACGGAGACCTGCTCGAAGGTGATCACGATGCCCTCCGGGGCGGGGTCGGGGCGGCGAATGCCGGTA
The DNA here is from genome assembly GCF_014656195.1 of Kitasatospora xanthocidica. GTDB lineage: Bacteria > Actinomycetota > Actinomycetes > Streptomycetales > Streptomycetaceae > Kitasatospora > Kitasatospora xanthocidica. The sequence goes on from NZ_BNBY01000010.1 coordinate 221,178, forward strand.
CCAGGCCGAGCAGGACGGTCAGCACGGCGGCGAGCGGCAGCGCGGGGACGGTCGGTGGGACGACGGTGGGGGCGAACGCGGCCGGGTCGCGCACGGCCAGGAAGGCGGTGAGGGCCGCCACGGCGGCGCCGGAGCCGGCGGTGAGCCACTCGGGCAGCGCCCAGGGGTCGGGCCGGTAGCGGGTTCTGACGGAGCGTCGGCCGCCGAGCAGCAGTCCGGCGAAGGCGGCGGCCAGGCCGAGCAGCAGGACGGGCAGCGCCCAGCCGGCGCCGCCGGCGGTGAGCAGCCCGTACGCGGCCAGGCAGATCCCGAGGAGCCCGGCCAGGGTGAGCGCGGCGGTGGCCCGGGCGAGCCGGCGCGGGACGTCGGCGGTGCGGCCGAAGCCGCGGGTGTCCATCGCGGCGGCCAGCGCCACGGACCGCTCCAACGCGCCCTCCAGCACCGGCAGTCCGACGCTCAGCACGGCCGCGACACCCTTGTCCGCGCGGCCGCGCAGACGGCGCGCGGCGCGCAGCCGGCGGACGTCGGCGACCAGGTTCGGCGCGAAGGTCATGGCCACCACCACGGCCACGCCCGCCTCGTAGAGCGCGCCGGGCAGGGTGCGCAGCAGCCGGGCCGGGCTGGCCAGCGAGTTGGCGGCGCCGACGCAGATCAGCAGGGTGGCCAGACGCAGCCCGTCGTACAGCGCCGCCAGCAGGCCCTCGACGGTGACCCGGCCGCCGATCCGCACGCCCTGCGCCCAGGCGGGCAGCGGCACTTCGGGCAGGGCGAACAGCACATGGGTGCCGGGGATCGGCGACCCGAGGAAGACGGCGAACACCAGCCGGATGCCGAGCACCAGCAGTCCCAGCCGCAGGAACGCCCCGTACGACCGGGACCAGGGCGCGTCGCCGCGCCGGGCCGCGACCACGTACCCGGCGACGGCGGCGAGCAGCAGCAGGATCGCCGGATTGGTGGTGCGGGTCGCCGCCGCGCCGAGCCCGAGCGCCCACAACCACCAGGCCCCGGGGTGCAGTTGGCGGGGGCCGGTGGGCGGTCGGGTGCTACGGGCGGTGCTGCTCACGGGGGTGTTCCTGGGTCGGGAGGGGTTCAAGGGGTGCGGCGGCGGCGCGCCTGCCAGACGGCGCCGCCGGCGAGGACGGCGACCAGCGCGCCGCCGGCGATCAGACCGATGTCCGGGCCGCCGCCGTGGCCGGCGGAGGACGTGGCACCGGCCGGGCCCGCGGCGCCGGCCGCGCCCACCTGGTCGGCGCAACCCGCCTGCGGGTACCCGGCGATGGCGCACAGCAGCCCGTTGGTGTCGTACCGCAGCGGCGGGGCGACCGCGGCCAGCACCTCGGCCGAGCTGGCCCGCGGCGCGACGCTGGCGCAGGCCGTCCGCGGCCCGGGCACCGCGGCGCCGGCCGCCCCGGCGTCCTCGGCGGTCCCGAAGTCCAGCACGACGGCGACCCGCTTGCGGCCCTCCTGTACGGGCGTCGTCGCGCAGACCTCCGCGAAGCTCCCGCCGGTGCGCGGCTTCGCGGCGTCCTGCCCGCCGTCCGGGCTCACCGCGTACCGCCAGCCGTCCACGGCACCGTCCGGCGGCACCGCGACCGAGGGGCCCTGCTGCTGGTACGCCCACCCGGCGTCGGCCCCGCGCCAGAACGACCAGTACCGGTAGCCCGACGCCTGCGCCGGCGCGGCCCCGAGGACCACCAGTAACACCCCGACCACCAGCGGGAGCAGGGTGGCGGGGCGCCGGTGCGCGCGGGTCGGAGGTGTCACAGGCTCGGGTTGCGCTTGCGCTGGAGGCTGAGGAGGAGGCCGCCGCCGGTGCCGATCAGGAGGCCGACGATGATCAGCCAGTACTGGCCGAAGCCGTCGTTCTTCTTCTTGGCCGGGGTGGCCTCGTCCGCGGTGGCGGGTGCGGCCTTGGGGGTGGGGCCGAGGGCGGTGAGCTTGCCGGTGAGGTCGGCGGTGGGGCGGTGGTCGGCCTGGGCGACCAGGAGCAGGGTGGCCGTGGCGCCGGCGTCGGTGCCGTCCTTGGTCCAGACGGCCTGCTGCTGGTCGAGCCAGTCGACGGTGTCGGAGGCCTGGTCGGGGTGGCCGCTCTGGACGAGGGAGAGGGCGGCCCAGGCGGTGGCGGTGTAGTCGGGGGTGGGGGCGGCGCCGGGGTTGGTGAGGGTGAGGTGGCCGCCGCCGGACTGGAGCTGGGCGGTGAGGTGGGCGGCGGCGGCCTCGCCCGACTCGGCGTGCGGGACGGTGGCGGGAGCGGAGCTGTCGGTGCAGGCGAGGGGCTTGGGCTCGGAGTCGGCGCGCACCGAGCCGGCGACCGGCAGGTGTCCGCCCGCGGCGGCGAGCGAGGCCTGGCCGCCGGCCAGGGCGTTGGGGGTGAGGGCGCCGGTGGCGGCGTCGGGCTGGTAGGCGAAGGCGCCGCGCTGGTCGGCGGGGGCGGTGCAGCCGAGCTGGAAGCGGGCGAGGCCGTCGAACGCGTTCTTCCCGGCGCCGGAACCGGCGGTGCCCGGCTTGGCGACGCTCGCCGGGTCGGTCCGGGCGGCGAACAGCGCGCTGACGGCCAGTCCGGTGGAGTTGCCGTCGCCCGGGTTGCCGGGGTTGTAGGGCCAGCTGCCGTCCGGGTTCTGGTTGGCCTTGAACCAGGCGACGCCCTTGTCGACGGCCGGCTGGTGGCCGCCGAGGGCGACCAGGGCCTGGACGGCGAGGGCGGTGGCGTTGCTGTCCTCGCTCTTGGGGTCGCAGGCCGCGCCGGCCGCCCGGTAGGAGGGCCAGCCGCCGTCCTCGCACTGCTGCCCGGCGAGCCAGGCGACCGCCGAGTCGGCCGGGGTGACCTTGGCACCCGAGAGCGCGATGAGCGCCAGCGACTGCCGCCACACGCCGTCGTAGGTCGGGTCGCCCTTCCCGTACAGGCCCTCGGGGACGGTGACGGGCGTCGGCGCGGGGCTGTCGGCGAGGGCCGGTCCGGCGGCGACGCCGGCCAGCAGCGCGGCGGACAGGGCGGCGGCGCCCAGGCGGGCGGCGGTGAGCATGGTGCGGGTGTGCCTTTCAGTGAGCGGGTGGCCCTGGCGGGGGCCGTTCCGTGGTGCTCGACGGGGTGCCGGGCGACCAGGGCGCCGGGCGCCGGTGCGCCGGGCGACGCCGTGCCGGGCGCCGGTGCGTCCGGACCGGCCGCTCGCTCCGCCCGCCGGGCGCCCCGACTCGTCCGGTCACCCGGGGGCCGGACCCACGGAGGCGGGGTCGGCGCCGGAGTCGCACCGGCTGTCCCCGGGGGAGGAGCGGGATGGAGTTGTGCTGCCCGTCGACTCTAACCGCCGGAGCGCGCCCGCCAGCGCGCCGCGGCAGGAACAGGTTCCAGTCCGGGGGGTGGGCGCGGCGGCGGGCTCAGGGCAGGGCGAGCAGTCGGGCCGCGGTGTGCAGGTCGGCCCGGACCTCGGCGATCGAGGAGCGCCCGGAGAGCCAGGAGACCAGGGCCGAGTGCCAGGTGTGCTCGATCACCCGGACCGCCGCGCGCTGGCTGTCGCTGGGCGGGCCGGACTGGCCGATCGCGTCCAGGATGAGCTGCCCGGTGGCCACGCTGACCTGGTCGACCTCGGCGCCGACCGAGCGGTCCGCGAAGGACAGCGCCCGGACCATCGCCTCGGCCAGCAGCGGTTCGCGCTGCAGCGAGTGGAAGGCCCGGGTGAGCGTGTCGGCGACCCGCGGGGCCGGTTCCGCGTCGGTCGGCGGGTGGCGCCGGATGTGCTCGCGCAGGCCCTGGAGCTGCTCCAGCATCACCGCGACCAGCAGGTGCACCTTGGACGGGAAGTACCGGTACAGCGTGCCCAGCGCGACCTGCGCGCTCTCCGCGACCTCCCGCATCTGCACCGCCTCGTACCCGCCCCGGGCGGCCAGCGCGGTGGCGGCCCGCAGGATCCGCCGGCGCCGCTCGGCCTGGCTCGTGGTCAGCGGCAGCTCACCGGGCCGGGGCGCGACGGGGACCGTGGTCAGGGGCTCGGTGGACGGCGGCAAGGGTGCTCCCGGGCGGGCGAGAGTGGCGGTGTGCTTCCACAGATCGGCAGGGTGGGCGGGGTCCGGCGTGGCGGGAATCACCAGCCCTGGCTCCTGAGGAAAAGCTACGGGCCGGTATCTTCGAGGTCTCTCATTGTTCACGTGGTCGATGACGAGTTCCACCGCCACTGAAACCTGATCTACTTTAGCGACCGGCAGCACAGATAGCAGCTAGAGATGAGGGCCCAGGATGACCGCGCAGCCGCTGCGGATTGCCCTGCTGTCGTACCGCGGGGACCCCTTCTGCGGCGGTCAGGGCGTGTACGTACGGCACCTCTCCCGTGAGCTGGCCGCGCTCGGCCACCACGTGGACGTGATCGGGTCCCAGCCCTACCCGGTGCTGGACGAGGTCGAGGGCCCCGGCTCGGTGCGCCTGGTCGAGCTGCCCAGCCTGGACCTCTACCGCGCCGACGACCCGTTCCGCACCCCCGCCCGCGGCGAGTTCCGCGGCCCGGTGGACGTGCTGGAGTTCGCCACCATGCGCACCGGCGGCTTCCCCGAGCCGCTGACCTTCTCGCTGCGCGCCCGGCAGTACCTGGCCGCCCACAAGGGCCGCTACGACGTGGTGCACGACAACCAGACCCTCGGCTACGGCCTGCTGGGCCTGGCCCGGCACGGCTTCCCGCTGGTCACCACGATCCACCACCCGATCACCGTGGACCGGCAGCTGGAGCTGGACGCCGCCGCCACCCGGCTCAAGCGGCTCTCGCTGCGCCGCTGGTACGCCTTCACCCGGATGCAGCGCAGGGTCGCCGCCCGGCTGGACCACGTGATCACCGTCTCCGGCAGCTCGCAGCGCGAGATCGCCGAGCACCTGGGCGCCGCGCCCGGCGCGATCTCGGTGGTGCCGATCGGGGCCGACACCCGGCTCTGGTCGCCCTCGGACGCGGTCGAACGGGTGCCCGGACGGATCGTCACCACCTCCAGCGCCGATGTCCCGCTGAAGGGCCTGGTCTTCCTGGTCGAGGCGCTCGCCAAGGTCCGCACCGAGCGGGACGCCCACCTGGTGGTGGTCGGCAAGCCGCAGAAGGAGGACGGGCCGGTGGCCGAGGCGGTGCGCCGCTTCGGGCTGGCGGAGCACATCGAGTTCCGCAGCGGCCTGACCGACCGCGAGCTGGTCGACCTGTACCGCTCGGCCGAGGTGGCCTGCGTCCCGTCGCTGTACGAGGGCTTCTCGCTGCCCGCCGCCGAGGCGATGGCCACCGCCACCCCGCTGGTCGCGACCACCGGCGGGGCGATCCCCGAGGTGGCCGGACCGGACGGCGAGACCTGCCTGGCGGTGCCGCCCGGTGAGGCGGACGCGCTGGCCGCCGCGCTCGGCCGGCTGCTGGACGACCCGGAGCTGCGCGCCGAGCTGGGCGCGGCCGGCCGGGAGCGGGTGCTGGCCCGGTTCAGCTGGGAGCGGGCCGCCGAGCTGACCGCCGAGGCCTACCGCGCGGCGATCGCCACCGGCGTCGGCGCCCGGGCCCGTTCGGGCCCCGGCTGGCGGTACGTGGCCTGAACCGGGCCCGGCCCGGGTGTGCCCGCGCGGAGCCGCCAGCCCCGGAACGGGGTGCGTCGGCCGGGGTGCGGCGAGGTGTGACGAGGCATGACGAAGCGTCAAGGACGCTTGGTAGCAATAGGAATGGGAGTCCCGCAGTGCTGACCGTCGATTTCTCGCGCTTCCCGCTCGCCCCCGGCGACCGGGTGCTCGACCTGGGCTGCGGCGGGGGCCGGCACGCGTTCGAGTGCTACCGCCGCGGTGCCAACGTGATCGCCCTCGACCAGAACACCGAGGAGATCGCCGAGGTCAAGAAGTGGTTCGCGGCGATGGAGCAGGCCGGTGAGGCCCCCGAGGGCGCTTCGGCGGTCGCGATGGAGGGCAACGCGCTGGCGCTGCCGTTCGAGGACGAGTACTTCGACAAGATCATCATCTCCGAGGTGATGGAGCACATCCCCGACGACAAGGGCGTGCTCAACGAGATGTTCCGGGTCCTCAAGCCCGGCGGCCTGCTCGCCGTCACCGTGCCGCGCTGGCTGCCCGAGAAGATCTGCTGGGCGCTGTCCGACGAGTACCACGAGGTCGAGGGCGGCCACATCCGGATCTACCGGGGCGACGAGCTGCTCGGCAAGCTCAAGGACGCCGGCCTGGAGCCGTACGGCACCCACCACGCGCACGCGCTGCACTCGCCGTACTGGTGGATCAAGTGCGCGGTCGGCGTGGACAACGACAAGGCGCTGCCGGTCAAGGCCTACCACCAGCTGCTGGTCTGGGACATCGTCGGCACCCCGGTGATCAGCACCCTCACCAAGGCCGCCGAGCGGGCGCTCAACCCCGTCATCGGCAAGAGCTTCGTGGCCTACGCCGCCAAGCCCAACCGCGCCCCGGGCGGCGCGGCGTGACCGCCGCCGTCCCCGAGGTGCTGCTCCTCGACGGGGTGCTCGACGCCGCGCAGGCCGCCGACACCGTGCGCAGCATCCTCGCCGAGCAGCGCCCCGACGGTGCCATACCGTGGTTCGCCGGCCACCACCTGGATCCCTGGGACCACACCGAGGCCGCGATGGCCCTCGACACGGCGGGCGAGCACGCCGCCGCCGAGGCCGCCTACCGCTGGCTCGCCGCCAGCCAGAACCCGGACGGCTCCTGGTACGCCGCCTACACCGACGGCGTGGTCACCGACCGGGCCAAGGAGAGCAACTTCTGCGCCTACGTGGCGGTCGGGGTCTGGCACCACCACCTCAGCGCCGGCGACGACGCCTTCCTGGAGTGGATCTGGCCGGTCGTCCGGCGCGCCCTGGACTTCATCGTCTCGCTGCGGCTGCCCGGCGGCCCGATCGCCTGGCGGGTCGGCGAGGACGGCACCGCCACCGACGAGGCCCTGCTCACCGGCTCGTCCAGCATCCTGCACGCGCTGCGCTGCGGACTGGCCATCGCCGACTACCTGGAGGAGCCGCAGCCCGACTGGGAGCTCGCGGCCGGCCGGCTGCGGCACGCCGTCACCCACCACCCGGAGCGGTTCCTGGACAAGGACCGCTACTCGATGGACTGGTACTACCCGGTGCTCGGCACCGGCCTGCGCGGCGACGCGGCGGTGGCCCGGATCGAGCGGGACTGGGAGCGCTTCGTCGTCCCCGGCCTCGGCGTGCGCTGCGTCAGCGACCGCCCCTGGGTGACCGGCGGCGAGAGCGCCGAACTGGCCCTCGCGCTGTGGGCGATCGGGGAGTCCGACCGCGCGGTGGACATCCTGCGCTGGATCCAGAACCTGCGGCACGAGGACGGCTCGTACTGGACCGGGTACGTCTTCGAGGACGACGCGATCTGGCCGGAGGAGCGCACCACCTGGACGGCCGGGGCGCTGCTGCTGGCGGTGGCCGCGCTCGGCGGTGACCCGGCGACGGTCGCGGTCTTCGGCGGGGAGCAGCTGCCCGCCGGGCTGGTGGTCCAGGACTGCTGCTGAGGGCGGGGAGAAGACACGAAGGAGGGGCGGGACCGGTGCACCGGTCCCGCCCCTCCTTCGTGTGTGTCCGGGACCGCACACGGGTCCGAAGACCGCGCGTGCGTCCGAGGACTGTGCCGTCCGGGGCGTCAGCCGCGCTGGAGGCCCGTGGTGTCGGTCAGCACGCCCTGGGTGCCGTCCGCCAGCTGGGCGACCAGCGCGGTGCCGCGCTGCTCGACCGCCAGGTACCAGGTGCCGGGCACGACCTCACCGATCGGAGCGCCGGCCGGGTTGTCCTTCGGGGCCAGCTGGCGCGGAGCCGGGACGGCGAACCAGAACGGCTGGAAGTCCGCCGCCGGGGCGGCCGGCTGCGCGGCCTGGGTCGGCTGCGGGGCCGGCGCGCCGGCGTCCTGCGGCTGACCGGGCTGACCGGGCTGGGCGGGCTGGCCGGGGGCCGGGTAGCCGTAGCCGGGCTGGGCACCGAACGCCGGGTCGTGACCCTGCGCCGGGTAGCCGTACTGACCGGGCTGGCCGGGCGCACCCGGGTGACCGGGCTGGCCCGGGAAGCCGCCCTGGAACGGGGCGGCCGGGCGGTCGGTGACCAGCGGGGCCTTCAGCGCCGGCACCAGCGGGCCGGCCGCGGCCGCACCGGCGAGCACGATCAGCGAGATGAAGCCGAGCCAGGCGCCGAAGCCGTGGCTGATGCTGCCGCCGGACGGGCCGCCGCCCAGGGACCAGACCGAGGTCCACAGCGCCGCGACGGCGAGGGCGATGCCCCACTGGTCCAGCCGCAGGCCGAGCACCTGGCGGTTGGTCGCGGCCTGGCCCTGGAAGCGCTGCACCAGGATCAGCACCGCTGCGGCGATGCCCAGCAGGTAGATGGAGGGCAGGATGGGGAACAGCTCGGTGCTCCACGCGTTCTGCGAGGCGTCGGGTCCGCAGTACCGGCCGGCGCAGCTCACGGTCCAGTAGGGCAGGAAGGAGGCGATGAAGAGCAGGACGGCCGCGCCTGCGACGGCGGCGTCTCCCCTGGTGAGAGCGCGCAGATTCACTAACGTTCCCCTCGTTGACGTGTCGTGGACGGTGCTTCGTGCGGTCGGGCTGACCGGCCGAAACTCCCGAACGGACCAGAAGCCTAGGCCCAACCGTCCTGCCGGTGCACGGCGGGACCGGGAATGGGGCGAAGTCGTTGCAAACCGCGCGGGTTGGGCGGAGCTCCGTCCGCCGGGGTGCGCGGCCCAACTCCCGTACCGGGTCCCCGAGTCTTCTATCGAGTCGTCAGGAACGCGGTCAACGCGTCGGCGATCCCCTGGGCCGCCTGCTGGCGCCACTGAGGGTCCGTCATCCGCTTCGCGTCCGTCGAGTTGCGCATGTTACCGCACTCGATGAACACCTTGGGGACGGCGGACAGGTTGAGGCCGCCCAGGTCGGAGCGGGTGTCCAGGCCCTGGTCCGCGGTGTAGTCGGCGTACGGTTCGCCGGTCGCCGTGTGGAACTGGTCGCGCAGCAGCAGGCCGAGCCGGTGCGAGGGTTCGACGATCGCGGAGTTGTCCGCTTTGCCGGCCACCACCCTGCCGGGCATGATCACGTGGAAGCCGCTGCCGCTCGCCGGGCCGCCGTCCGCGTGCACCGAGACCGCGGCGTCGGCGTGCGCGTCGGCACCGGACCGGGCGCGCTCGTCGATGCACGGGCCCCAGGGGCGGTCGCCGTCCTGCACCAGCACCACGGTGGCGCCCCGGGCGGCCAGGATGGCGCGGGCCCGGCGGGAGACGTCCAGGGTGTACTCGGCCTCGGTGTACCCGGCGTTGGTCTCCGTCCCGGTGGTGTCGCACTCCTTGCGGGCGTTGCCGATGTCCACCTGGCGGTTGATCTCGGCGGTGTGCGAGAAGTTGCCGGGGTTGTGGCCGGGGTCGAGGACGACGGTGCGGCCGGCCAGGCCGTTCGCCGCCGTGCCGGCCGTGCCGGTCGGGGCGGCCGTGGTGGCGGTACCGGTCGGGGCGCTCGGGGTGGGCGCTTCGCCGGTCGGGGCGTCGGCGGAGGGCGGCGGCGCGACCGGCGGGGTGAGCGGCGCTGCGGCGGGGTCCGCGGCGCCCGGCCGGGTCGAGGCCGGGGCAGTGGCGGAGGCCGGGGCGGAGGCGGCGGCCGTGGCGCCCGCCGGGCCGGAGTGGTCGAGGGCCCGCCAGCCGAGCCAGCCCGCCGTGCAGAGCGGAACGGCCGCGGCCACCACGGTGGTGGCGCGCAGCAGGGTGGAACGGCGGTGCGGGCGGGGGGCGGTACCGGTCACGGGTCGGTCAGATCCTGTCCTGGGTGCGCGGGGTCAGGCCGTAGCTGTTCGCGATCGGGTTCCACTTGGTCATGAAGTCCGTCTTCGCCTGGGTGGCCTGCGGGTTGAGCTCGTCCGCGTGCTTCTTGTCCGCGGTGCTCGGGGCCCGGCCGGAGCAGCCCTGGGCGGCGACGGCGCGCGCCCAGCTCGCGTACGCCTTGTCGATGTCGGCGGACAGCTGCCAGGCGGACTTCAGCGAGTTCACCGCGTCCGCGCCGCCCGGCACGTCCGTGACGCTCAGCTTGCCGAGCTTGGTCAGCAGGGTGGCGCGCTGGGTGGCGCCGCTGTCGAACACCTGCGCCGCGCTCTCGATGTCGGCCTTCGACGGGCAGCTGCTCACCTTGGCGACGGCGCTGCCGATCGGGGCCTTGGCGTTCTCGCCCTCGCTCAGCAGGCCGTCCAGTGCCTGCGCCTGGGCCTGGGCGGCGGGCCCGGCGCCGGTCGCGGTCGGGGACGGCGCGGCGGTGGGGGAGGCCGGGGCGCTCGCGGCGCCGCTCGGCGCGGTGTCCGTACCGGTGGGCGCGGGGGCGGGCTGGGGGTTGCCGGAGCCGGTCGCCGGGGCGCCGGTGGGGGCCGGCGCGGCCTGGCCGTCCTTGTCCCCGCCGCCCCGGGCGGCGAACAGCAGACCGCCGCCGATCGCCAGCACCAGCAGCAGGGCGAAGCCGATCAGCAGCGGGGCCTTGCGGTCGGCCGGGCGCTTCTCGTCCTCGTCCGGGTAGCCCGTCGGGTAGTCCGCCGGATAGTCGGTCGGGTAGTCGGGCCGGCCGCCGTACGGGGGCTGCGGCGGGGCGGCGGGCGGCTGGGGGTAGCCGTAACCCTGCGGCGGGCCCTGGTGCTGCGGGCCGGTCGCGTGGGCGGGGAACGGCGAGGCCGCCGGCGGGCCCGTCGGGGGCGGGGCGGCGGTGCGCGGGATCGGGGCGGTCTGCGGGTCGTAGCCGGGCGCGGTGGCCAGGTACGGGCGGGCGCCCAGCGGCGGGCCCTGGTCGCCGGCGGCACCGGGCTGGGGCGGCGGGGCGAGCATGCCCAGACGGGGGTCGACCGGGGCCTGCGGGGCGGCGGGGGCCGGTGGGGCGGCCTGGTGCTGCGGGGCGGCGGGCGGTTGCGGGGCGGCCGGGGCCTGGGGCGCCGCGGCCTCGGTGCCGGCCGCGTTCTGCGGGCCGCGCACCCAGCCGCCGGCGCCGCCGCGCGCCGTCGGGTCCCAGACCGCCGGGGCGGTGTTCTGCTGGTCCGTCATGTCGCTGCTGGCCCCCACCGTCCGCCGATGCTCTGCCTGGTGCTGCGCGGCCACCGTACCGTTCGAACCCCCGCCCGACAGCCCCGGCACGACGTTAGAGCATCGGCGCGGGGCCGTGGGGCGGCTCGGTGGATCCCGGGTCGGGGCGACAAGCCGGCGGTCGGCCTCCGGTCAGCGCGCGGGTCGGCGCAGGACGCGCAGGGAGCCGGTCACCGAGACCTCCTCGAAGCCCTCGGCGAGCGCCCGCAGGTACACCCGGTACGGGGCCTGGCCGCCGTCCGCCGGGTCCGGGAAGACGTCGTGCACCACCAGCAGGCCCTCCGGCGCCAGGTGCGGCACCCAGCCCTCGTAGTCGCCGGTCGCGTGCTCGTCGGTGTGCCCGCCGTCGATGAACACCAGGCCCAGCGGGCGCCCCCACAGCGCGGCGATCCGCGGCGAGCGGCCGACCAGCGCCACCACGTGCTCCTCCAGCCCGGCGGCGTGCAGCGTGCGGCGGAAGCGGGGCAGGGTGTCCATCAGGCCGACCTCGGGGTCGACCAGGGACGTGTCGTGGTACTCCCAGCCGGGCTGCTGCTCCTCCGAGCCGCGGTGGTGGTCCACGGTCAGCGCGACCGTCCCGGTCTCCCGGGCCGCGGCCGCCAGCAGGATCGCCGAGCGGCCGCAGTAGGTGCCGATCTCCAGCACGGGCAGGCCGGTCTCCCGGGCCGCCGCCACCGCCGCCGCGTACAGCGCGAGCCCCTCGTCCACCGGCATGAACCCGGTGGCCGCCTCGAACGCCGCCAGCACCTCGGGTGCGGGGCGGGCGCCCTCCAGCAGGTCGGACATGCGATGCTCCTCGGGGTCGGGTCGTGGACGGACGTGCTGGGACCCTACTCGACGGTAGTGGCGGTGGTGAGGGCGGGCGGGGGCGGCGGGAGAACCAGGGCGGCCGGGAATCGCGCTCTTTGCCGACCCTTGTGAAACCCGTTCTACTGATATTGCGGAGGCCATGTCAGAATCGCCCAGTCCGAGGATCCACTCCGCGTCACGCCATGCACACAGGGAGCAGCACCATGCGCGCAGCCGTCCTGCACAAGACCGGCCAGGACACCCTCGACGTCCGCGAGGACGTGACCGCGGTCGGCTTCAGAAGAGGCAGCGTCCGGGTCCGGATGCGCGCCGCCAGCCTCTGCCACTCCGACCTCTCGGCGATGAACGGCGTCCTGCCCCAGCCCGCGCCCTTCGTCCCCGGCCACGAGGGCGCCGGTGACGTCGTCGAGGTCGCCGAGGGCGTGACCGGCTTCGCCGTCGGCGACCGCGTCGTGCTCTGCTGGATGGCCCCCTGCGGCCGCTGCGACCACTGCGCCAAGGACCGCGGCCACCTCTGCGTCGCCAGCCTGCGCCGGCTCGGCGCCCCCGGCTTCCGGATCGAGGAAGGCGGCGTGATCGCCTCCGGCTTCTACGGCACCGGAGCCTTCGCCGACGAGGTCGTGGTCTCCGCCAACGCGCTCATCAAGATCCCCGCCGACCTGCCCTACGAGGCCGCCGCGCTGATCGGCTGCGGGGTCACCACCGGCATAGGCGCCGCCGTCAACACCGCCAAGGTCGAGCCCGGCGCCTCCGTCGCGGTCATCGGCGCCGGCGGCGTCGGCATCGCCACCGTGCAGGGCGCCCGGGTCTGCGGCGCCGGCCGGATCACCGTCGTCGACCCGGTCGCCTCCCGCCGCGAGCGCGCCCTCGACTTCGGCGCCACCGAGGCGATCGCCCCCGACGACCTCAAGGCCGTCGCCAAGAAGCTGCCGGGCGGCGGCTTCGACTACGTCTTCGAGGCGGTCGGCCGCGCGGCCACCGTCCGGGCCGGCTACGACGCGGCCCGGCGCGGCGGCGCGGTGGTCGTCATCGGCGCGGGCGCGCAGGACGACCTCGCCGAATTCACCATGGGCGAGCTGTTCTTCAACGAGAAGCGCCTGCTGCCCTCGCTCTACGGCGGGGCGACCGTCGGGCGCACCGTCGCCCTGGTCGTGGACCTCTGGCGGGCCGGGCGGATCGACCTGGACGGCATGATCACCCACCGGGTGGGTCTGGCGGACGTCAACGAGGCGATCGCGCAGATGCGCAGCGGCGAGGCGCTGCGGACCGTCGTGACGATGGACTGACGGACCGCGCCCGGTTGTCGTCGTATCGGCTGCCGTTGGTGATGTGAATGCCGTGATGTGAGAACAGTGATGTGAATACCGTGCGGTGAATGACGAGGGCCCGCCGGGGAGCGCTGCTCCCCTCGGCGGGCCCGGTGCACGTCGGGTGCGGTGGGATCAGCCCCGTGCCGCGGCCGCGCGGTGGCGGCCGTGCGGGTCGGACTCCGAGGTGTCGTCGGCGGCGGACCGGCCCCGGTGGCGGCCGTGCGCGGCGTCCGCGGCCGTCTTCTCGTCGGCGTCGGTCCCGGTGATCGCGGGTCCGGTGGTGTCGGTGAGGGTGTCGGACATGAGAAATCGTCTTCCGTGCGGAGGGTGCAGGTCATCGGCGCCCGCCCGGCGCCGGGGGCGCGCGGTCGGGTCCCCGATCGGGCGCTCGGTACGCGCCCGTAGCCGGTGATCGCGGCCCGTGACCCGGACACCTTAACGGCCGGGACGGGCGAGATCCTATCGAGATCATGACACGCGCCCCGCGCCGGGCCGGGGCGCGGAACCGAGCCAGTGCCCGACCAGCTCGCGGTACAGCGGGGACAGCACCTGGAGATCGCCGTGCCGGGCCGTCAGCCCGTGCCCGCCGTCCAGCAGCAGCACCCGGTCCGCCCGCAGCGCGGAACTGATGCGGTGCGCGACGACCACCAGCGTCCCCGGCCGGGCGGCGAAGGCCCGCTCCACCCGCTCCTCCGCCGCCGGGTCCAAGTGGCAGGTCGCCTCGTCCAGCACCACGACCGGGGCGGGCGACAGGTAGGTCCGCACCAGTGCCAGCAACTGGCGCTCACCTGCCGAGAGTTCACTCGGATCGAGCAGCGCGGCGGCCGGTCCGCCCAGGCGCGCCACCAGACCCTCCGCGCCCAGCAGCGCCACGGCCGCGCCCAGCCGCTCCTCGGTGACACCCGGATCGAGCCAGGCCAGGTTCTCCCGGACCGACCCCGGGAACACGTACGCCTCCTGCGGCACCAGCGCCACCGACCGGCCCGGCACCGGCCGCTCCCCACCGACCGTCACCCACCCCTCCGTCGGCTGCGCGACCCCGGCCAGCAGCGCCGCCAGCGTCGACTTCCCCGCCCCGCTCGGCCCCACCACCGCCACGTGCTCCCCGGCCCCGAAGCCGGCGTCGACGCCGTCCAGCACGGGCACCGCGCCCCCGCCGTGCCCGTACCGGACCCCCACCAGCCGCACATCGGCGGCCGCGGGGGCCGGGGGCGGACCGTCCGCAGTCGTGGCCGTGGCCGTGGGTGTCGTCGTGGTCGCGGCCAGGCGGTCGAGGACGACGGCCAGGTTGAGCAGCCGGCCGCCGACGGTGCCGGCCAGGGTGCGTACGGCCGGGTCGAGTTGCTGGACGAGGTAGGTGGCGACGCCGAGGAGTTCGCCGGGGGTGAGAGCCCGGTGGGCGAGCAGCCAGGGGGCGGCGGCGAGGACGGCCAGGACCGGGAGGCGTCCGCCGAGTGCCACGACGAGCGCGCGCAGGGCCGAGGCCCGGCCGAGGGCCCGGGCGGCGGCGCTCTCCCCGGCCGCCTCGGCCAGGGACCGGGCGACCTCGGGGCCGGTGCCGGTGGCCTGGACGTCGCGCAGCCCGTGCAGGGCCCGTCCGGCTTCGGCGGCGAGCCGTTCCTCGGCCAGGACCACCGCCCGTCTCCGCGTCACCAGGGGGCGCAGCAGCCGGGCGAAGAGCAGCCCGGCGGCCAGGAGCGGCAGCAGGACCAGTGGCAGGACGGCGGGTGCGAGCAGGGCCAGGCCGGTCAGGGCGGCGAGCAGGGTGACCCCGACGCCGCGCACGGTGCGCAGCAGGGTCGCGGTCAACTGCCGGGCGGACTCGACCTGTTCGGTGAGCCGGGCGATCTCGGCCGGATCTGCCGTGGGGCGGGCGAGGGCGCTGTGGACCACGCGTTCGACCAGGGCGTCCCGGAGCGGTTCCACCACGGCGGCGAGGTACGGGAAGCCGGCCCGCGTCGCGTACGCCCGGCCGGCCATGGCCGCGCCGAAGCCGCTCAGCCAGGCCACTCCGACCCCGGGCCGGCCGGCCCGGAACCCCTGGTCGACGGCGGTGGAGACGAGCAGCCCGGACATCAGCGGGGGCAGCGCCTCCACCCCGGACCAGGCCGGCATCCGCACCAGCGGTGCCCGGGTGAGCGTCAGTTGCCGGAACAGCAGGCCCCACCCGGGTGACCCGCCGGGCACGGAACATCGGCCCCGCCGATTTCCGGTGCGCGGAGGCACGCGGGCGGGCTCGCGGGCGGGCCGGCGGGCCTCGGCCGTCCGGCCCCGCGCGGGAGGCCGGCGTCGTCGACTTTTGGTGCGGCCCGGCTGGGCGGGGGCAACTGGGGGCTCCCGTCGGGGTGTTGGGGGCTACTGCGGGGGAGCCGGCGGGCGGGAAGGCCGGTGCCGTCCCCGCCTGTCCGGACAGGCGGGGACGGCACCCGGTGACTACCGCCCGGTCGGCGGTCGGCCGAGCCGGTGGCTCAGCTGACGGTGAAGAGCAGGCAGGTCAGGATGAGACAGGTGTACTGGCAGCCGTTGCCGTGGCCGGTCAGCTCGACGGACTCGGTCTCCGGCAGGTCCTGCAGCGCCGCGAGGTCGGTCTCGAAGTCCACCGTGTTCTCCATGATCGGTTCCTCCCCTAGAGGTCACGCCCACCGCGATCTGCGAACGGGCGTCGGGTGTCGCACCCCGGGCGGTCTCCATCCACCGCGCCGGGGTCGGTACCCCGGGCCGCACAGGGGCCCGGGAGTCTGTGAAAGGTGTGCGCTGCGGCTCGACCCGGCTCGGCTCGGTCCAGCTCGGCTCGGTCGCGCGCGGGGCGGGCGGCTCGGCCCGGACGGCTCAGCCCGGTCGGCCGGTCCGCAGGAAGGCGGCCAGCAGCTCGTGCAGCACGGCGGCGCCCTCCTCGACGAGCACCTCGTGTCCGGACCCGGCCGCCTCGACGTACCGGAAGTCCTCGCCCTCGATCCGGCCGATCCGCAGCAACTCGTGGCGCAGCGACCGGGACTGGCCGACCGGCACGACCTCGTCCCGGTTGCCGTGCACCACCAGCAGCGGCGCGCTCAGCCGGTGCGCCAGCTGCAGGACGTCGCGCGGCCCGCGGGCGTCGGCGATCTGCTCGCCGCCGCCCAGCCGGGTGGTCAACGCCCGTACGGGGGGCGCCGCTTCGGCCAGCAGCCGGGCGCCGGACAGGAACGGCGCGACCACCGCGCAGCGGGCCACCTGCCCGGCCGGCGCGTGCGCGGCCGCCAGCAGTGCCAGGAACGCGCCGTAGCTGACCCCGAACAGGGCCGGCGGCTCCAGGCCGAGCGCCGCGCGCTGGCCCGCGATGCCGTCCAGGAGGTAGAGCACGTCGTCCAGGTCGGGCCCGCCCCAGGCGCCGCGAATGGCCAGCGCGTGCGGCACGCCGTAGCCGGTGGAGCCGCGCTGGTTGGGCGCGACCACCGCCAGGCCCTCGGCGGCCATCCGCTGCAGCGCCGGGTCGAACTCCAGCCGCCAGGCGTCGGCCGGGCCGCCGTGCAGCGCCAGCACCAGGTGCGGGCTGCTCAGCCAGGCGTCCCCGCCGTACACCACGGCCTCCAACGGGCCTGCCGGGCCCGCCAGTTCGAGGCTCTGTGCGGGCTGCCAGCGGCCGCCCTCGCCGGGCGGGGTGCTGCCGTCCAGCCGCCAGCCGGGCGGCGGGGTCCGCGGCGGGCGCGCCGCGCCGGGCTGCCAGGGCAGTACGGTGTCCCGCCACGGCCCGGGCAACCCCGAGGACAGCGGGGCGAGTTGGAGCGGAAGCGGCATCGGGCCGGTCCCGGCCGGCACCGGGCCGTGCGCCAGCAGCGCGTCCACGTCCAGGGTGGCCAGCGCCGCCGGATGGTCGGGCGAGGAGTACGGCAGCCGCAGCCCGGCCGCGTCCCAGCGCCCGACCGCGCCGAGCCGTCCGGGCGGCACCGGCAGCGGCTCCAGCCGGCCGACGGACGGCCGCCACAGGGCGAGCGCCGAGCCGGCGCCGTGGTCGATCTGCACCGCGACCCGCGGGCCGTCCGGCCCCCGCCGCAGCGCGACCGGCCGCAGGAACATGCCCGCGACGTGCAGGCACTCGGGGAAGCGCAGCGGTTCGCCGCCGCCGAGGACGCCCCAGCCGAGCCGGTCGGTGCCGGGCGCGTCGCTGCGCACCATGGCGAACCGGCTGTCGGGGTCGAACAGCACCAGCCGGTCGTTGCTGCGCTCGCCGATCTCCAGCAGCGGGGTGGCGGCGCCGGTGCGCAGGTCGAGCACCACGCTGCGGACCAGGCCCGCGTTCACCCGGTCCAGTGCGAGCAGCGCGCCGGTGTGGTCCAGCCAGGCGCCGCCGCCGTGCAGGCCCGGGATCTCGGCGACCCGTTCGGGTTCGCTGCCGTCCGTCCGCACCAGCCAGGCGGTGGTCGCCGGGCGGGTGTCGGTGCCGAGGGCGACCGCCACCGGCGCCCGGGGGCCCGCACCCGCCGGGACCGGGAGCGGCAGCAGGCGCAGTCCGGCCATCCGCAGGGAGGCCAACGGCTGTTCCACGGTGGCGGTCTCGCCGTAGTGGAGGCGGACCAGGTCGTGCCGCTCGCCGTCGTGCCGGCAGACCAGTACCGAGCCGTCCGGCAGTGCGACCAGCTGGGAGCGCAGGCTCTCCGAACGGTTGCCGGGCAGCGGCAGCGCGATCGGCGCGGCCGGTGCGCCGTCCGGCGGCAGCCGCCAACTCTCCACGTACCAGCCGCTGTCGGCGGAGGACGCCAGGCAGGCGGCGTGACTGCCGTCGGTGGCGAAGGTGAAGCTCAGCCGACGCAGCGCCTGCGTCAGGGTGCGGGTGGCCACGTTCATGCTCCGCTCACCCCGCCCGTTGTGGAGGGGAGCCGGAGTCCGGCGGGCGGCACCGGGTCCAGCCAGAGCCGGGGGCCGCCGTGGCGCAGCCGCAGCAGGAAGGCCAGCGGGCCCGCGGTGCCGGTGCCGTAGGCGGGGGCGCAGCCGGTGCCGGTCTCGTCCGGGAGTATCAGGAGTCCGTCGCGCCGGGCCGCCCGGGCGGCGAGGAGCTCGGCCAACTGCTCGGCGCCGGTGCGGAATCCGGGCTCGCCGGTGGCTCCGGCGAGGTCCAGCAGGTACTCGCCGTCGCCGGCCAGGCCGTGGCACGCGCTGGCCCCGCCGTGCCAGCGGCCGGCCAGGACGGCGCGGCCGGCGGCGCGGGCCAGGTCGAGCGCCTCGGTGTCGCCGGTGGCGAGCCAGAGCCGCAGCAGGAAGCTGCCCGCGCCGGAGGAGCCGCTGCACCAGTGGGCGAGCCGGACGTGCTCCGGGTCGTCCGCGCTCTGCGGCCACCAGGCGGTGTCCCGCCCGGCGCCCGGCCGTTCGCCGGGCCGTTCGCCCCACCGTACGGTCGCGGCGAGGGTGCGCCCGGCCTCGGCGGCGCCGGCGAGCAGGGACCGGTCGCCGGTCGCCCCGGCGGCGGCGAGGAGGAAGGCGCCGACACCGGCCGCGCCGTGGGCGAAGCCGAGGTGGGTGATCCCGGCGAGCGCCGAGTCGAAGTCCGCCGGTACGGGCCACACCGTCCCGTACGGTTCCCGGCGGGCGGCGGCGAGCAGGGCCCGGGCGCCGTGGGCGGCGCGGTCGAGGAACCCCTGGGCACCGCCGTCGTCCGCGCCGACCCCATCGGCGCCGAAGTCGTCGGCGGCGAAGCGCAGTCGGGTGAATCCGGCGCCGGCCGCGCCGTGGCAGACGTCCGGGTTGGGCCACTCGACGGGGATCCGGCGGGCGAGCCCGGCGGCGCGGGCGGCCAGCCCGGGGTCGTCCAGCGCGCGGGCGGCGTCCAGCAGCGCCCAGGCCGTCCCCGACCGTCCGAAGTGCAGCCCGGGCAGCACCACCGGCTCGGCGGCGATGCGCCGTTCGATCCAGTCCGCGGCGGTCCGGGCGGTCCGCGCGGCCTCCGCCCGCACCTCGGCGGGCAGCTGCCCGGTGGTGACGGCCCGGGCCAGCAGGGCCAGCACCCCGGCGGCGCCGTGCTGCACGTTGCACGGGTCGGTCCGCTCGCCGGCGGGCACCGCGGGCCACAGCCGGTCCCGCCGCTCCGGGGCGGCGGTGGCGGCGAGGTGCCGCAGGCCGTCGTGCAGCAGGCGGTCGAGGGGTGCGGCCTCGTCGTGCCCGGCGGAAGCAGGCGCGGGAGCGGGAGCGGGAGCGGAGGCGGAAGCGGGGGCAGGAGCGGGAACGTGGGCGGGAGCGTGCCAGAGCGGGGTGACCAGGGCGGGCCGGACCGCTCCACCGGCCCCGGCGCCCGGCACGGCGGCGTCCTCGCGCCGCGCCGCCCCGGCGCCCGGCGCGGCCGAGCCGCCGCGCAGCGCCTCCCGGACCCGGGCGACGGTCCACCGGTCCTGCGGCTCCTCGGCGCGCAGCCCGAGGACCGCCGGTGCCAGACGGCGCGCGGTCGTCCCGGTCCGCGCCGCGAGGGCGAGCCAGCGGCCGAGCCGTTCGGCGACCGGGCGGGCCCGCGGGAGGTCCTCGGGCAGCAGCGGGTCGTGGCCGGTGGCCAGCAGGAAGAGCAGGCCGCCGAGGGCGTACAGGTCGACGGCCGGGTCGGCGACGCAGCTGCCCGCGGGGGCGAGCCGGCCGGGCCCGTGTTCGGGGGCGCGGTAGCCGGGGGTGCCGGCCGATCCGGCGGCCCGGCCGGTCTCGGCGGCGAGTTCGAGGTCGACCAGCCGCAGGGTGCCGTCCGGGCGGACCATGACGTTGCCGGGGGAGAGGTCGCGCAGCACCAGCCCCTGGGCGTGCACCCGCTCGACCAGGTCGAGGAGGGCGTGCGCGACCGGCCCGGCCTCGGCCCAGTCGACGTCGGGGCTGCCGTCGCGGCGCAGCCGGGCGGCGACCCAGCTGCCCAGCGGTTGCCCGGCGATTCGTTCCTGCACCAGGAAGACGGAGTCGTCCTGCTCGATCAGTTCGACGACGCGCGGTGCCAGCTCCTGCCCGCTCAGCCGGTCGAGCAGCGCGGCCTCGTGCCGCAGCGCGTCGCGGGCGTCGGTGCCCGCGCGGTCGACCTCGATGTGCGCCCGGGCCTGCTTGACCACGACCTCGGCGCCGCTCGCCGCCTCCCGCCCCAGGAACACCCCGCCCTTGGCGCCGTGCCGGACGGCGGCGGTCACCGCGTACCGCCCGGCCAGCAGCACGCCGCCCCGCCGCCTGCCGCTCCCGCCTTCAGTACTCCCGGCACCCCCGGCGCGCAGCGGGTCCCGCACCCACCCGGGCGCCCGGTACGACCCCCCGCGCACGTCCTCGGCCCGTTCGCCGTCCGGCCCGCGCAGCACCGACCGGTACTCCCCGTCGTTGCCCAGCTCCGCCGGCAGCGCGAACGCGCCGTACCGGTAGTGCACCCGGCTCCCGGGCCGGTACGGGCGGTCGGAGAGCACCACCGGGCCGGGCAGTCCGGCGGTGGCCCGGTCGAGCTCGGCCGCCAGCCGCTGGAACTGCCCGTCGTCGTACGGGTAGACGGTGATGAACTTGCCCGCCGAGCCGCGGTCGCTGTTGCGGGAGTTGAGCTCCCGCAGCCGTTCCGGCGCGGCGGCGAACTTGAAGCCGCACGGGTCCTCGGCGAGCACCCGGACGACGGCCGAGAGCACCTCCTCGCCCGCCAAGGACGCCGCGCTCACGTGCAGCTTCCACCCCTGTGCGGGCAGGGGCGAGGACGCGGACGGCCTGGCCGTGCACCAGAAGCCACCGACGGTGACGTCCCAGCCACCGCGGCCTCCCCGGTCCCCGGCGCCGGCCAGTGCCGCCCGCGTCGTCTCCGGCCACGGACCGGCCGCAGCCGCCCCGCGCTCCACCGATCCCCTGTCCCCGGCCGTGCGCAGTGATGTGCCCGCCCCCATCCGCCACCACATCCCTTCGTCATGGCCGCCGCCCGCTGGTGCCCACTGCTCCGGCACCCGGGCGTGCGGCCCGGCCTGATCGGTTTCTGTCGCGCCCCTCGGTGGGGGCCGGACCGTCGCGGTCCGGCGGGTCCGGTCGGCCCGCGCCGACGGGGTGCCCGCCGTGGCCGCCCCGGTCGGGGCTACTGCCGGGGCAACTCCCGTTCGCAGGACTGAAGTTAGTTTCGGAAAAACCGGCGGCTCAACGCAGAGCCGGTCACTTCACTCGTAAGGGTGATCCGGGGGCGGTTTCGAATTCGTACGAGAGCTCTGATGTGTGCAGCGGACGCCGGGCGTGCGAGCGCACACGGCCCGCGCGGGGCCCGCCGAGCGCCCCCGCCGCAGGTTGACGCGCATCCGTGCGCCCTCGGCACCCCCGTCCGAACCCCGGCCGGGAGCCGTTCGAACCGGACGCCGACGGGCCCGCCGCGCCGCGCCGCCCCGGCCGCCGCCCCGGCCGCCGCCCCACCGCGGCCGCGCGGCGGCCCCCGCACCCGAACGGCCGAGGCCCGACCGCCCCCGCGCGCACGGTAGTCTCGACAGGTGCCGAAACTGTCCGACGTCATCACCGCGCTCGAAGAGGTCTACCCGCCGCAGTGGGCGGAGTCCTGGGACGCCGTCGGCCTGGTCTGCGGAGACCCTCAGGCCGAGGTCCGCCGCGTGCTGTTCGCCGTCGACCCCGTCCAGGCGGTCGTCGACGAGGCCGTGGAGTGGGGCGCCGACCTGGTGGTCACCCACCACCCCCTCTACCTGCGCGGCACCACCAGCGTCGCCGCGACCACCTTCAAGGGCCGGGTGGTGCACACGCTGATCAGCAACGGCATCGCCCTGCACGTCGCCCACACCAACGCCGACCACGCCGACCCGGGCGTCTCGGACACGCTCGCCGAGGCGGTGGGCCTGCGGGTGACCGGCCCGCTGGTGCCGGACCCGACCGACCCGCTGGGCCGCCGCGGCACCGGCCGGATCGGCCTGCTGGAGCCCCCGCTGACGCTGACCGCGTTCGCCGCGCAGGTCGCCGAGGGCCTGCCCGCCACCGCCGCCGGCGTCCGCGTCGCGGGCGACCCGAACCGGCTGATCAGCCGGGTCGCGGTGTGCGGCGGCTCGGGCGACAGCCTCTTCGCCGAGGTGCGCGCGGCCGGCGTGGACGCCTACCTGACCGCCGACCTGCGCCACCACCCGGCCTCCGAGGCCGCCGAGGCGGCGCCCGTCGCGCTGCTCGACGCCGCCCACTGGGCCACCGAGTGGCCCTGGCTCGGCCTGGCCGAGCGCGCCCTGCAGTCCGCCGCCGACAAGCGCGGCTGGACCGTGGAGACCAAGGTCTCCCACCGGGTCACCGACCCGTGGACCGCGCACGCCCCCATGTCCTTCACCGCCTGACCCGATTCACAGGAGCTCCTCGCTTGAACGCCGCGCCCGCCGACCAGAACCGCCTGCTCGACCTCCAGGCCTTCGACTCGAAGCTCGACCAGCTGGCCCACCGGCGCCGGACGCTGCCCGAGCACGCCGAGATCGACAAGGCCTCCGCCGACCACACCGCGCTCAAGGACCTCGTCATCGCCGCCGAGGCCCAGAAGGGCGACACCGCCCGCGAGCTGACCAAGGCCGAGCAGGACGTGGAGCAGGTCCGCGCCCGCGCCGCCCGCAACCAGCAGCGGCTGGACTCCGGCGCGATCACCTCGCCGAAGGACCTGGAGAACCTCCAGCACGAGATCGGCTCGCTCGCCAAGCGCCAGGGCGACCTCGAGGAGGTCGTGCTGGAGATCATGGAGCGCCAGGAGAGCGCCCAGACCCGGGTCGAGGAGCTGTCGGCCCGCCTGGAGCACTCCACCGTCGTCCTCACCGAGGCCGAGGGCCGCCGCGACGCCTCCTTCGCCGAGATCGACGCCGAGGCCGACAAGGTCAAGCGCGACCGCGAGACCGTCGCCGCCGTCCTCCCGGCCGACCTGCTGAAGGTCTACACCAAGCTGCGCGAGACCCAGGGCGGCGTCGGCGCGGCCCGCCTCTACCAGCGCCGCTGCGAGGGCTGCCGCACCGAGTTCTCGATCACCGAGCTGAACGCCATCAAGGCCGAGCCGGCCGACAAGGTCGTCCGGTGCGAGAACTGCTCGCGGATCCTGGTCCGCACGGCCGACTCGGGCGTCTGAGCCGATGGCGGCGCGCTTCATCGTCGAGGCGGACGGCGGGTCCCGGGGCAACCCGGGGCCGGCCGGCTACGGCGCGGTGGTCCGTGACGGGGACACCGGGCAGATCGTCGCGGAGGCCGCCGAGTTCATCGGCCACGCCACCAACAACGTGGCCGAGTACAAGGGCCTGATCGCGGGCCTCAAGGCGGCCCGCGAGCTCGACCCGGACGCCTCCGTGGACGTCCGGATGGACTCCAAGCTGGTCGTCGAGCAGATGTCCGGGCGCTGGAAGATCAAGCACCCCGACATGCAGCCGCTCGCCGCCGAGGCGCGCACCGTCCTCCCGCGCGGCCGGGTCACGTACACCTGGATCCCGCGCGAGCGGAACAAGGACGCCGACCGGCTGGCCAACGAGGCGATGGACGCGGGCAAGGCCGGGCGCCAGTGGGAGCCCAGGCCGAAGGCCGCCGCCGTCGCCGTCGACGAACCGCCGCTGGAGACCGCCGCCCCCAAGGCAGGCTGGGCCGCCCCCGCCGACCTCGGTACCCCGACCACCTTCGTCCTGCTGCGCCACGGCGAGACCCCGCTCACCCCGGAGAAGCGGTTCTCCGGCAGCGGCGGCAGCGACCCGGAGCTCTCCGAGAAGGGCCGCTGGCAGGCCGAGCGGGCCGCCGAGGCGCTCGCCGCGCGCGGCAGCGTCCAGGCCGTGGTCGCCTCCCCGATGCGCCGCACCCGGCAGACCGCCGAGACGGTCGCCGCCCGGCTGGGTCTGGAGGTCCGGTACGAGGACGGGCTGCGCGAGGTCGACTTCGGCGACTGGGAGGGCCTGACCTTCGCCGAGGTGCAGGAGCGCCACCCGGACGACCTGGCGGCCTGGCTCGGCTCCGCCAAGGCCAAGCCGACCGGCAGCAGCGAGAGCTTCACCACCCTCACCCACCGGGCCGGCGTCGCCCGGGACAAGATCATCGCCCGGTACGCCGGGAAGACCGTCCTGGTGGTCTCGCACGTCAGCCCGATCAAGACGCTGGTCCGGCTGGCCCTCGGCGCCCCGCCGGACTCGATGTACCGGATGGAGCTGGCCGCCGCCTCGATCTGCGCCGTCCAGTACTACGCGGACGGCAACGCCTCGCTGCGGCTGCTCAACGACACCTCGCACCTGCGCTGACCGGTCACCGGGGTGCGCTCGGCGCACCTCAGTGCACCTCGGTGACCACCACGTCCAGCTGCCACGGCTTGCGGGCCGTGCCCTCGGCCGCGAGCTCCACCCGGTGGCCCAGCTCCAGCAGGGCGTCCATCAGCTCGGCGGGCGTCTTCGGCTCCGCCCCGGCGACGAGCAGGTCCCGGACCAGGCGGCCCTTGGTCGCCTTGTTGAAGTGGCTGACCACGCTGCGCTTGCCGTTCCGCTCCTGCAGCACCCGGACGGTCGCGGTCCGGGAGGCCACCTCGCCGGCCGGCTTCCAGGCCGCCGCGTACGCGGAGCTGCGCAGGTCCAGCACCAGTCCGTCCGCCACCTCCGGGAGCACGGAGGCCATCGCGCCGCGCCAGTGCGCCCCGAGCGCTCCGGGGCCGGGGAGCTTGACGCCCATCGAGCAGCGGTAGGACGGGATCCGGTCCGAGATCCGCACCGCCCCCCAGAGGCCGGAGAACACCAGCAGCGAGCGCTCGGCCCGGTCGCGGGCGGCCGGGTCCAGGGTGGCCAGGCCGAGGTTGTCGAACAGCACCCCGGTGTACACCTCGCCCGCCGGACGGGCCCCGGCGGTCGGCAGACCGGCGTTCTTGGCGATCTCGCCGCGCAGCCCGGGGGAGAGGCCCAGCACCTCGGCGGCGGCGTCCTCGTCACCCCGGCAGAGGCCGACCAGCGCGTCCAGCACCGCCCCGCGCGCCGCCGTCAGCCCGGGCAGTGACAGCCGGTCCAGCGCCACCGGCTGGCCGTCGCCGGACCCGGCCTTGCCCTCCGAGGGCGGCAACAGCACCAGCACAGCGGACTCCTCAACAGTTTGTGGCGGACGAACCCCGCCACCCTACTGCGGCCGCTCCGGCTCCCAACGCCACGCAGAGCGGCGAGTAGTACCGGCGGTCCAGCCGCCGGAACCGCTCCGAGCGCTCGATCACACCGCCGAACAGCGCGAGTCCGCCGACCCCGCGCGCCAGCATCACCCCGGCCACCGTCCGCACCCCGGCCCGCCGCACCCGCTCCGGTCCCACCTTGGGCAGCACCCCGGCCTCCGCCCCCACCAGGTAGGCGGCCGTCCCCAGCATCCCTGCCACCGCGACGCAGGCCGCCGCCGACGGCACCCCGTCCCCCGCCCCCACCACGGTGTCCGCGAACTCCTCCGGCGTCCGCAACGGCCACGGCGTCACCGCCCACACCGCGTGCAGTACCCCGGTCGCCGCCAGCGCCCCCGCCACCGCGGCCCCCGCCACCTTCACCGCACCACTCATCACCCGAACCCCCTCCGCCCAAGGCCGACTCCTCCCACCCTACGAGCCCTTACGCCGCCCTTCGCCGCGCCCGCCCGCCCCGTGGCGAAGGACCCGAACTCCCTACGGGGACGCTGAGCCTCCGTCCGGAATCACCCGATTCGCCCTACGCTGCCTCCATGCCTCGCCGAAAACTGCGCGTCAAGGCCGCCGACTCCGCCCGGATCAACACCGAGCTGACCGAGCTCCGCACCCGTCTGGAGATCCACACCGAGTGGCCGCAGGAGGTGCTCGCCGAGGCGGAGGAGGCGGCGGAGCGCCCCCGGCTGCCCGAGTACGACGCCACCGACCTGCCCCTGTTCACGGTCGACCCGCCCGGCTCGCGCGACCTCGACCAGGCCATGCACCTCAGCCACCGCGCGGGCGGCGGCTACCGGGTGCACTACGCGATCGCCGACGTCGCCGCCTTCGTCCGCCCGGGCGGCGCGATCGACGCGGAGGCGCGCCGCCGGGTGGAGACCCTCTACTTCCCCGACCACCGGGTGCCCCTGCACCCGGCCCGGCTCTCCGAGGACGCCGCCAGCCTGCTGCCCGGCGAGCCCAGGCCGGCCCTGCTCTGGCAGCTGGACCTGGACACCGACGGCGCGGTGGTCCTCGCCGACCTGCGCCGCGCCCTGGTCCGGTCGCACCGCCGGCTGGACTACGCGGCCGTCGAGCGCGCCGTGGCCCTCGGCGGCGCCGACGAGCAGCTGGCCCTGCTCGCCACCGTCGGCGGGCTGCGCGAGGAGCGGGAGCGCGCCCGGGGCGGGATCAGCCTCCCGGTGCCCGAGCAGGAGGTCGAGGAGACCCTGCACGGGTACGTCCTCGGCTACCGCGCGCCCGGCCCCGCCGACGGCTGGAACGCCCAGATCTCGCTGCTCACCGGCATGGCCGCGGCCGACCTGATGCTGGACGCGGGCGTCGGCCTGCTGCGCACCCTGCCCGCCGCGCCGCCCGGCGCCTACGAGCGGCTGCGCCGGATCGCCGCCGCCCTGGACGTGGAGTGGCCGCAGGCGCTCCCGTACCCGGAGCTGATCCGCTCGCTGGACCCGGACGTGCCGCTGAACGCCGCCTTCCTCAACGCCTGTACCGGCCTGCTGCGCGGCGCCGGCTACCACGCCTTCGACGAGTCCCGCGGCCTGCCCGCGCCCGCCGAGCCGGCGCACGCCGCGCTGGCCGCCCCGTACGCGCACTGCACCGCGCCGCTGCGCCGGCTCGGGGACCGGTTCGCGCAGGAGGTGTGCGCGGCGGTGGCGGCGGGGGAGGACGTGCCGGACTGGGCGCGGGAGGCGCTGCCGACGGTACCGGCGCTGATGGCGAGCGGGGACCGCCGCGCGGGCGAGGTCGAGCGCGCCTGCGTGGACCTGGTGGAGGCGGAGCTGCTGGCGGGCCGGGAGGGCGAGGACTTCTCGGCGGTGGTCATCGACGTGGACGAGAAGCGGCCCGCCTCCGGCACCGTGCAGCTGCGCGACCCGGCGGTCCGGGCCCGCTGCGACGCCGCGGGCGCGGCTCCGGGCGCGGCTGCTGACGGCACGGCGGGCCGGCTGCCGCTCGGCCGGGTGATCGACGTCCGGCTGACGACGGCGGACCCGGCCACCCGCACCGTCCGCTTCGCCGCCGTGTGACGGGGCGGCGGGGCCGTCGGCGAGCCCCGCCACCCGTACGGTCCGTCCCGCCGCCCCGCCCCGGTCCGCGGTGGGAGGATCGGTGCGTGCTCGATGCCCAGCCCCCCGCCCCCGCTGCCGCCCTCGCGCCCGCCCCGGAACCCGGACGGCGCCACCGTCTGCTGGTCCTGGCGATCTGCTGCCTGAGCCTGTTCATCGTCGGCCTCGACAACACCGTGGTGAACATCGCCCTGCCCGCGATCCAGCGGGACCTGCGCGCCCCGGCGTCCGGGCTGCAGTGGATCATCGACGCCTACACCCTGGTGCTGGCCTCGCTGCTGATGCTGTTCGGCTCGGTGGCCGACCGGTTCGGCCGCCGCCGGGTGTTCCAGACCGGGCTGGTGTGCTTCGCGCTCGGCTCGCTGCTGTGCAGTCTGGCGCCGAGCCTGGGGTGGCTGGTGGCGTTCCGGGCCTTGCAGGCGGTGGGCGGCTCGATGCTCAACCCGGTGGCGATGTCGATCATCACCAACACCTTCACCGATCCGAAGGAGCGGGCGCGGGCGATCGGCGTCTGGGGCGGCGTGGTCGGCATCTCGATGGCGCTCGGCCCGCTGCTCGGCGGCTTCCTGGTGGACGGCGCGGGCTGGCCGTCGATCTTCCTGATCAACGTCCCGGTCGCGCTGGCCGCGATCCTGCTGACGGCCCGCTACGTCCCGGAGTCCCGCTCGCCGCGGCCCCGCCGGCTGGACCCGGTGGGGCAGCTGCTGATGATCGTGCTGCTGGGCTGCGGCACCGCCGCGATCATCGAGGGCCCGGGCAACGGCTGGACCTCCCCGCTGATCCTCGCCCTGGCCGCGGCGGCGCTGGCCGCGCTGGCGGCCTTCCCGCTCTGGGAGCGGCGGGTCGCGGAGCCGCTGGTGGACCCGCGGTTCTTCGCCAGCGCGCCGTTCACCGGGGCGACGGTCACCGCGGTCTGCGCCTTCGCCGCGCTCGGCGGCTTCCTCTTCCTCAACACCCTCTACCTGCAGGACGTCCGGCACTACGGCCCGGTCGAGGCCGGCCTGTGGACGCTGCCGATGGCCGGGATGATGCTGGTCTGCGCGCCGCTGTCCGGACGGATCGTGGGCAGCCGGGGCCCGCGCCTGCCGCTGGTCGCGGCCGGGCTCGGCCTGGCCGGGAGCGGGGTGCTGCTCACCCGGCTCGCCGCGGACTCCCCGCCGGCGCTGCTGCTGCTCGCGTACGCGCTGTTCGGCTTCGGCTTCGGCATGGTCAACGCGCCGATCACCAACGCCGCCGTCTCCGGCATGCCGCGCGCCCAGGCGGGTGTGGCGGCCGCGGTCGCCTCGACCAGCCGTCAGGTCGGCCAGTCGCTGGGCGTCGCGGTGATCGGCACGGTCGTCATGTCGGCGGTGGCGGGCCCGGTGGCGACCGGGTTCGCCCCGGCGAGCCACGTCGGCTGGTGGATCCTGGTCGGCCTGGGCGGCGCGATCCTCCTGCTGGGCCTGGCCACCACGACCGCCCGGGCGAGCGCGACGGCCGCCCGGGTGGCCGCCCGCCTCGGCGCCGAGCCGCCGGCCGTCCGGTCCGGTGTACGGGCGGCGCCGCCCGAGCGGCTACCATGACCACTACGGCGGAAGAGCCGGCCGGGCGGCCGCGACGGGTCCACGGACCCGCCGAGGAACGTCCGGGCTCCACAGAGCAGGGTGGTGGGTAACGCCCACCCGGGGTGACCCGCGGGACAGTGCCACAGAAAACAGACCGCCCACCGCTTTTCGTGGTGGGTAAGGGTGAAACGGTGGTGTAAGAGACCACCAGCGACCGGGGTGACCCGGCCGGCTAGGTAAACCCCACCTGGAGCAAGGTCAAGATCGGTGCCCTCGGGCGCCGTGCGCGAGTGTTCGAGGGCTGCTCGCCCGAGCTCGCGGGTAGACCGCACGAGGCTGTCGGCAACGGCAGCCCTAGATGGATGGCCGTCTCCCCGGGCCGCGCAAGCGACCCGGGTGACAGAACCCGGCGTACAGGCCGACTCTTCCGCCCCCTTCCCCGCCCGTGACCGGGCGGGGCCCCCTCCCCGGCCGTGCGGCCGCCTCGCGCCTACGCGGGGTGCGCGCCGACGGCGTCGCGGATCTGTTCGCCGAGGCCGCCGTTGACCCGGGCGCAGTTGGCGCAGCAGAAGAACATCCCGGCCACTTCGACGCCGTGGCCCACGATCCGGACGTTGCACTGCTCGCAGCGCGGCGCGAGCTTCTCCATCGCGCACTCGAAGCTGTCGAAGGTGTAGGTGTCGCCGGTGACCGTCTTGATCTCGAAGGCCAGCCAGTAGTCGTTGCCGCAGGTGACGCAGATGGCCATGGCGGCCGTCTCCTTCCGGTGGGGCCGCCCTCGACGGGGCGGCTGCTCCCAGTGTCGAAGGCCCGGTCGGCGGCGGCCACCCGGAACGACTGTCGGGCGGACCCGGCCCTACACGGGGTGTTCGGAGAGTTCCTCCAGGGCGCGGACGGCGCGTTCGGCGTCGTCGGCGGCGACGAAGAGGTGGTCGTGGTGGAAGCCGGCCACCACGTTGCAGCTGATCCCGTGCTCGGCGAGCCGTCCGGCGACGGCCGCGGTCAGTCCGACGGCCTCCAGCGCCGAGTGGATCTGCAGGGTGATCCAGGCCGCCACGTACTCGTAGCGCAGCCCGAGCGCGTCCGCCTCCTCCTGGGCGACCACCACCGTGACCCCTTCGGGTTCGGCGACGGTCACCACCGGCCGCATGCCGGCGGGCACCTTCGCGGGGAGCGTGCAGTAGACGTACCGCCCCGGGTTGAGCACCGGGCGCATCCCGCCCAGCAGCGTCGCAAGATCTCGTTCTCCGGCCATGCCCGTCACCGTAGCGGCTGGGCGGTGGACGCGCCCGGGCCGCGGCGGCCGTGTCGGGAGCTGTCACGGGCCGGCGGGCGGGCTGTCGGTGAACCGTTGACGAGCGACAGTCGCCGATATATCGTCGAACTATCGAGACAGTAACTCGACTGTTTCGGAGAGTCAGGAGGTGGGCGCCATGCGCTCAGGAATGCGATTTCGTGGAGAGGGCCCGGGCGGCGGCCGCCGGCGCGGGCCGGGGCCGGAGTTCCGGGGGATGCCCGGCGAGGGCTTCGAGGGCCGGGAGGCGTTCGGCGGGTTCGGTCCGCCGTTCGGCGGCGGCCCCGGCCGTCCGATGGGCGGCCCGTTCGGGCACGGCTTCGGCGGCCACGGCGGCCGGCGCGGCGGCCCGCACGGGCGGCGCGGCGGACGGGCGCGGCGCGGTGACGTCCGTGCCTCGCTGCTGGCGCTGCTCAAGGAACGGCCGATGCACGGCTACGAGATGATCGCCGAGATCGCCGAGCGGACCGGCGGGGCCTGGCGGCCCAGTCCGGGCTCGATCTACCCCAACCTCCAGCTGCTGGAGGAGGAGGGCCTGATCACCGCGGAGGAGGTCGGCGGCAAGCGGCTGGTCGCGCTCACCGAGGCGGGCCGTGCCGAGGCCGAGGCCGGGCCGGCGGAGCCGTGGGCCGAGGCCGGCCGGGAGGTCGACTGGGAGGCCGTCCAGGAGGTGGGCCAGGCGCTGGCCGCGGTCGACCAGGCGATCCGGCAGGTCATGGCGACCGGCACCGAGGCGCAGCGCGCCAAGGGCCT
This sequence comes from Kitasatospora xanthocidica, assembly GCF_014656195.1. Classification (GTDB taxonomy): domain Bacteria; phylum Actinomycetota; class Actinomycetes; order Streptomycetales; family Streptomycetaceae; genus Kitasatospora; species Kitasatospora xanthocidica. The sequence goes on from NZ_BNBY01000010.1 coordinate 252,075, forward strand.
GACCGTGCTGACCGAGGCCCGCAAGAAGCTGTACCTCATCCTCGCCGAGGATGACTGACCGGCGCGGGGGGAGGCGCACCGGCGGGACGGGCGGTGCCGCCGCGGCTCACGGGTGGACCAGGAACAGGCCCACGCAGACCAGCAGCAGCACCGCCCAGCCGAACCAGAGCCAGCCGTTGGGCCCGATCGTCACGGTGTAGAGGCTCACCGCCAGCAGCAGCACCCCGGTGGTCCAGGCGACCTGCCGGTTGTGGTGCGCGACCGCGCGGGAGCCGTTGCTCGGGTGCCGTACCGTCCTGGCCATGCCGACCTCCCGGGAGGGCGATGGGGGAGCGGGCGGCCCGCCGGCCCAGGGCTCGTCAGCCGGAGGCCTTGGCGGTGGCCGCCTCGTCGTACTCGTAGCGCCAGAACCAGCTCAGGCCCCGTACCTGCTTGGTCCGGACGTACACCAGTGTGCGCGCGGCGGCGTCACCGTGCGCGGGGACCGGGACCTTGTACTTCTTGGGCACGCCGAGCATCGGCCCCAGGGGGATCGGGAGGACCCGCCCGTCCAGGGGGCCGCCGACGAATGCCGTGTCCGCGCTCTTCATCCCCCCAGGGTCTCACCTCCGCGCGGGTGATCCGGCGTCCCGCCGGGTGGCCGGGGACACCCGGAAGGGAAGGTGAGCGGGACGCCTCGTGAGGACCGCGTGCCGGGAGTGTGCCCGGGGTGCGCGCGGGAGTGTGACCGGAGAGGCACCGCCCCCGGTCATCCGGAGGGCCCGAGCACCCCTATCCTTTCCTGTACGCCCTCGGGGTCCACCCGGGTCAGCGGGCCCCGTACGGGCCGGGCGAGGCGCGGATCCGCGCGCCCTCCGGCCGTTCCGGCGCGGACAGCGTGCTGCCGTGACCGCGTACCGTGACCCGGCGTCGGCCGTCCGGTGACCCCGGGACGCGGCCGGCGGGGCGCGGACGGCAGGGCCGAGCGACCCGGGAAGCAGCGGGGCGCGCCGGGCGTTGCGTCGGAGTGGAACGTCGAACGCTGTGTCGCACCAGGCACGGCAGTTGCGCGGAAGGGGCCCGATGGAAGCCGGCGGCAAATGGACGACCTGGTGGCAGAAGCGTGATCGTCAGCGGGCCCGGGCGGGGGACCCGGACGGCCCGGCCGCCGGGCTGGACCAGCTGCTCGGCGCGGTGCGCGCCGGATTCCCGGTCGCCCCGGCCGCCCACCCGACCGGCTACCGCTGTTCCTGCGACCGGGTGGCCTGTCCGGCCCCGGCCCAGCACCCGGTCTCCTTCGCCTGGCAGACCCAGGCCACCACCGACACCGAGCAGCTCTCCCGCTGGCTCGCCCGCGACCCGCGGGCCAACTTCATCACCGCCACCGGCCGGGTGCACGACGTCCTGGACGTCCCGGCGGAGGCCGGGCGGCTCGCCCTGGAACGGCTGACCGCGCTGGGCGTCGAAGGCCCGGTCGCCGCCGTCGGCGAGGACCGCTACCTGTTCTTCACCGCCACCCGCGGCACCCCGCTGGACGAGGACGAGTGGTGGCCGAGCGCGCTCGACTCCACCCCCGACACCATGTCCGAGCACCCCGGCCTGCGCTGGCACTGCCGCGGCTCGTACACCCTGCTCCCGCCGGCCGCGCTGCCGGACGGCTCCCGGGTGCGGTGGCTGCGCGGGCCCGAGCAGCCGCTGCCGGACCCGCTGCGCGTCCTGGACGTGCTGACCGACGCCTGCACCGAGGTGGGCGCCGTCGCCGAGGAGCAGTGGCTCATCGGCTGAGGCTGTGACTCGCCCGCTCGCCTCCGGGGCGCTCCGACCCGGTGCCGACGGTCGGCGCTCCAAGGCCCTCGTTCCTCGGGCCTCCTCGCTTCTCCCTTTCGGCACCGGCGCGCCCCTTCGGCTCGGGGCTGTGACTCGCCCGCTCGCCTCCGGGGCGCTCCGACCCGGTGCCGACGGTCGGCGCTCCAAGGCCCTCTCCCCCAGCCTTCGGCGGGGGGGACCCCCATCTCGGGCCTCCTCGCTTCTCCCTTTCGGCACCGGCGCGCCCCTTCGGCTCGGGGCGGGCTACGGCAGGGTGAGGATCTCGGCGCCGTCCGCCGTGACCACCAGGGTGTGCTCGAACTGGGCGGTGCGCTTGCGGTCCTTGGTGACGACCGTCCAGCCGTCCGGCCAGATCTCGTAGTCGTAGGTGCCCAGGGTCAGCATCGGCTCGATGGTGAAGGTCATGCCCGGCTTGATCACCTCGGTGGCCCGCTCGCTGTCGTAGTGCGGGATGATCAGGCCGGAGTGGAACGACGTGTTGATGCCGTGGCCCGTGAAGTCCCGCACCACGCCGTAGTCGAAGCGCTTGGCGTAGGACTCGATGACCCGTCCGATCACGTTGATCTGACGGCCCGGCTTGACCGCCTTGATCGCCCGGGCGAGGGACTCCCGGGTGCGCTCCACCAGCAGGCGGGACTCCTCGTCCACGTCGCCGACCAGGTAGGTGGCATTGAGGTCGCCGTGCACCCCGTGGATGTACGCGGTGGCGTCGATGTTGACGATGTCGCCGTCCTGCAGCACGGTCGAGTCCGGGATCCCGTGGCAGATCACCTCGTTGACCGAGGTGCAGATCGACTTGGGGAAGCCCCGGTAGCCCAGGTCCGACGGGTAGGCGCCGTGGTCGCACATGTACTCGTGGGCGACGACGTCCAGCGCGTCCGTGGTGACCCCGGGGGCGATCAGCTTGGCCGCCTCCTCCATCGCCCGCGCGGCGATCCGGCTCGCGATCCGCATCTTCTCGATCGTCTCGGCGGTCTGCACCTCGGGCCCGGTGTACGGCGCCGGGGCGGGGCGCCCGACGTACTCGGGACGCGCGATGTTCGCCGGGACCTTGCGGGTGGGGGACTGGATGCCGGGTACGAGAGCCATGGCCGCGAGTCTATCCGCCGGGCCCCGGCCGGACGGGCGGTGTGCGGAGCCACCCGGGCCGGGGAATGATCGGTACGACCCATCCGACTGAACGGGAGGACGCCATGCCCCTCGGATTCCACCGCAAGCCCACCGGCAAGCCCGGCGAGTGGTTCTACTGCATCAAGCACGGCAAGGTCGAGGAGGGCCCGGAGTGCCCGGCGAAGGACCGCCTGGGCCCGTACGACAGCCCCGAGGAGGCCGCGCAGGCGCTGCGGATCGCGGACGAGCGCAACCGGGAGTGGCAGAACGACCCGCGCTGGAAGGACGAGCCCAAGGGCCCCACCGCGTAGGGCGCTCGTCCGGTGGCTCAGCGCGGCTCGGGGCCGGTGAAGTACTCCTCGTCCACGCTCAGCACGACGAGGCGCCGCCCGGCCGAGAGCGCCTGGGCGGCGGCCAGGTCCACGGACGCCGCGGGCCTCGACTCCCGGTCGGCCCAGGCCTTCGCGGCGGCGTTCGGCGCGGCGAGCTTCCAGGGGAAGCCCGCGCCCGGGGTCGGGGAGGCGCTCGGGTCCTTCCGCTCGTCGAAGGCCAGGCTCACCCCGAGCAGGTCGTGGTCGCCGTCGGCGCGCGGGAAGCCGTACCAGAGGCCCTCACCCGGCCGGGGCGAGGCGTTGGTGTCGGCGGGCTGCGCGCCCTGCGCGGCCATCGCCTGCTCCCAGCGGGCCCGAGCCTGCCGCGGATCGCCCTCCACCGTCAGGTACCTGACCACCTGTCGGCGGCACGTCGGGGCCGGCCAGTGCGTGGCGGCGCCGTCGGGCCGACCCGGGGCCACCCCGCAGCCGTCCTGGACGCCCTCGCCGATCGGCTGGGCGCCGGAGAGCACCGGGAGGAGTGCGGCCAGCCGCCGGTCGATCTCGGCGGTGAGGGCCTGGTCGGCGGCGGCCACCTCGGGGGCGGCGGCCAGCTTCGCGACGTCCGGCGCCGACGGGTCGAGCGTGCTGCCGACGCTCCGGCGGGCCGGGTCCGGAGCCTCGTCACCCCGCGAGAGGGCCCAGCCGAGTGCCCCGGCCAGTGCCGCGATCACGACGACCACCGCGGCGGTCCCCTGCATCCAACCCCCGGTTTTCATGCCGAAAAGTCTGTCACAGCGGGGTCGAGGCCTCCCGCCCTCCCGTCCGCTCCTGCTGGGCCCGCTCCTGCTCGGCCCGCTCCTGCTCGGCCCGCTCGTGCTCGGCGCGGACGGCCGCGGCGTGCGGGTCGGTGCGGTCGTCGTAGGCGAGCAGCCTGGGCAGCGCGGCGGCGACCGCAAGGACGGCGACGACGCAGGCGAGGCCGCCCGTCCAGACTGCGGCGCGCACACCGACCAGCCCGGCCATGGTGCCCGCTCGGACCTGGCCCAGCTGCGGGCCGACGGAGTAACTGAGCAGCTCGACACCGGCCATCCGGCCGCGGACCGCGTCCGGGATCGACTGGTTCCACATCGTCGAGCGGGCCAGCCCGCTGATCTCGTCGGCCCCGCCGGCCAGCGCCAGCCCCAGCAGCACCAGCCAGACGCTCCCGGACAGCCCGGCCAGCGCCATCGCCGCGCCCCAGCCGACGGCGGCGGCCACCAGCAGCCGCCCGTGCCGGTGCACCCGGGACGTCCAGCCGCTGGTCGCCCCGACCAGCAGGGCGCCGAGGGCGGAGGCCGCGTACATCGGGCCGAGCGCCCAGTCCGCGCCCAAGTCCGAGGCCAGGAAGGGGAAGACGGCCACGGGGTAGGCGAACAGCATGGCGCAGAGGTCGATCGCGTAGGTGCCGAGCAGGTCCTTGCGGCTCCACGCGTAGCGGACGCCGGTGAGCACCGCCCGTACCGAGGGCCGCTCGGCACCGGTGGCCGGCGGCACCGCCTTGATCCGGACGAGCAGCAGCAGCGAGGCGCCGAAGGTGAGCAGGTCCAGCGCGTACGCGATCTGCACCCCGGCGAAGGCCACCACGACCCCGGCCAGCGCCGGCCCGGCCACCGAAGCGGCGTTGTGGTACAGGGACTTGAGGGCGAACGCGGCGGTCAGGTGCTGGTGCGGCACGATCCGCGGGGTGAGCGAGTCCAGGGCCGGGCGCTGCAGGCCGTCGGCGGCCGCGACCAGCGCGGCGACCAGGTAGATCGGCCAGAGCAGCGGGTGCGGCAGCAGGGCGTTGAGCAGCAGCAGCCCGGCCAGCACGGCGAGCGCGGCCTCCGCGCGCAGCACCAGCTTGCGGCGGTCCAGGGCGTCGGCGAGAGCGCCGCCCCACAGGCCGAAGACGATCAGCGGGACGAGTTCGACGGCGCCGATCAGGCCGACCGCGAGGGAGGAGCCGGTGAGCTCCTTGATCTGCATCGGCACGGCGACGAGCGTGAGGAAGCTGCCGAAGCTGGTCACACAGCCCGAGGACCACAGGTAGCGGAAGTCACGCGAGGCCCGCCACGGCGACAGATCGGGCGTCAGCGACCGCAACACCGCCCGCAGCCGTCCGGGCGCGGGAGGACACGGGGGTTCGTCGACGTTCACGAACTGTCATCCTCGTTCGGCCGCCCGCCCCCCGCAAAGGGTTTTTGCCCCCACCCGAACGGCCTCCGCTACCACCGCCGCCGGCCGGGGCTACCAGCGGTTGATCGGTGGGGGTGAGGTGAGGCGGGCGGCGAGGGTGGCGAGGCGGGTCAGGGGGGAGCGGCGGGGGGCGGGGTGGGCGGCGGCGGCGCTGAGCAGGTGTTGGGCGAGGTCGAAGGGTTCTTCGGCGGCGGTGCCGACGGCGAGGCGTTCGTGGGCGAGTCCGCCGAGGTCGCCCGGGGCGGCGGCGCCGTCCACGGCGAGGACGGTCGCGCCGTGCCGGCGGGCGTCGTGGACCCGTTCCAGCAGGGGGGTGTCGGCCGCCGCGGGGGCCACCACCAGGACGGTGGCTCCGCGTCCGGCGTCGGTCAGCCGCCGCAGGTCGTGGGCCAGGTGGGCCGGGGCGCCGGCCGGTGGGCGGTGCCGCAGCAGGGTGGGTGCCAGCCGGGGGACGGCCGACCAGGCGGCCTCGTCCGCCAGGTGGGCGGCCAGGTGCCAGGGCTCGTACGCCTCGGTGCCGACCAGGAGCAGTCCGTCGGCGCCGCGTCGTTCCACCGAGCGCCGCAGCGTCCCGGCGAAGCCGCCGACGGCCTCCAGCCAGCCCGTGCCCGTCAGCCGTTCCCGGAGTGCCGAAACTCTCACCGCGTCCATGCGGGCCAGGATGTCGCGCCGGGCCGGGCATTTGGCAGGATCAACCCATGACTTCCCTCGATTCAGCGACAAACCCGGCCCATGAACTGCCGGACGTCTCGCAGCTGGTGGTCGGTGTCCTCGGCGGCACCGGCGACCAGGGGCGGGGCCTGGCCCTGCGGCTGGCCAAGGCCGGCCAGCAGGTGATCATCGGCTCCCGCGACGCCGCCCGGGCCGAGGCCTCGGCGGCCGAGCTGGGCCTCGGCGTGCGCGGCGCCGACAACGCCACCGTCGCCAGGGAGAGCGACGTGGTGATCGTCGCGGTGCCGTGGGACGGCCACGCCGCCACGCTGACCGCGCTGCGCGAGGACCTCGCCGGCAAGATCGTCGTGGACTGCGTCAACCCGCTGGGCTTCGACAAGCAGGGCGCGTACGCGCTGAAGCCGGAGGAGGGCAGCGCCGCCGAGCAGGCCGCCGCGCTGCTGCCGGACTCCCGGGTGACCGCCGCCTTCCACCACCTCTCGGCGGTGCTGCTGCAGGACGAGTCGGTGGAGGAGATCGACACCGACGTCATGGTGCTGGGTGAGGACCGGGCCGCGACCGACGTCGTGCGCGCCCTGGCCTCCCGGATCCCGGGCATGCGCGGCATCTACGCGGGCCGGCTGCGCAACGCCCACCAGGTCGAGGCGCTGGTGGCGAACCTGATCTCGGTCAACCGCCGCTACAAGGCCCACGCGGGTCTGCGGATCACCGACGTGTGACCGGAGGCCGCCGTGTCGACCTCACCCCTGGAGCCCTTCCGGAGGTGAGGTCGGCGACAATGGGTCCCGGCCGCGATCCGGCCGGCCGCACCCGTTCTAGGAGCCTCCCGCCATGCCCCGCACGTCCCTGCTCGCCCTGATCGTCGTCGTCCTCGCGCTGGCGGCCGCCGTCTTCTCCGTGACCCAGGGCCTCTGGCTGGGCCTGATCTGGCTGCCGCTGGCCGGTGTGGCCAGCAACGTGCTGTGGATGAACCGCCGCCGGGCGAAGATCGCCGAGGCCGCCGCGGCCGCCGCCGAGCAGGGCTAGGGCGTGTCTGACAATTCGCGTCGGATCAGCGCGCGGCGTTGGGGTGCGTGCATCGCAAGGCGGAGGAGGGAGTCCATGCGGAGCATCGGCGACCGACGACAACGCGGCGAGGTGCGTGCCCCGGCGTCGCGCGCCCGGCGGGAATTGTCAGACACGCCCTAGCCGCCGGGACGCACCGGCGCCCCGGCTCAGTTGTCCCAGAACCGGAACAGCGCGTAGCCCAGGTCGGAGACCCGGCCGTCCGCCCCGAAGAGCGACATCAGCCCGTGCACCGCCTCGAAGAAGAGGTGGTTGACCTGGGGCTGCCACAGCAGGGCGAACACGGCCAGCATCCCGTACGGCGCGAACGGCTCGACCGCGCGCCGGGTCTTGGCGGAGAGCCACGGCTCGACGATCCCGTAGCCGTCGAGGCCGGGCACCGGGAGCAGGTTCAGCAGGGCGGCGCTGAGCTGGAGCAGGCCGAGGAAGGCCATCGCGCACTCGATCGGCTTGTACGGGTCGACGCCGAGGGCCCAGACGTACACCCCGTCGTCGCCGTGCAGCCAGCCCGCGCCGACCGGGATCAGCAGCACCGCCGCGAACAGCAGGTTGACCAGCGGCCCGGCCGCCGAGATCAGGCTGTGCTTGAGCCGGCCCTGGATGCGGTGGCGCTCGATCCACACCGAGCCGCCGGGCAGGCCGATGCCGCCGAGGATCACGAAGACGATCGGCAGCACGAAGCTGAGCAGCACGTTGGTGTACTTCAGCGGGTTGAGCGTGAGGTAGCCCTTGGCGCCGACGGTGATGTCGCCGCCGTGCAGCGCGGTGCGCGCGTGGGCGTACTCGTGCAGGCAGAGCGAGACCATCCAGCCGGCGACCACGAACAGGAACACCCCGAAGGAGCTGTTCCCGTAGTCGGCGTACACGGCCCAGGCGGAGGTGCCGAGGACGGCGAGGAGCACCCAGAACACCGGGCTGATCCGGCGGTCCTCGCTGCGGGAGCGCGGCGTGGCGGCGAAGGTCATGGTGGGGATGCTCCGTGGGCAGGGGGGCGGGATGCGGGCCGGGGTCGATCATGCCGGGCGGGCCGGTGGCGGACAAGCCGCTCCGGGTGAAACGTCCGAACCTCCGGTCCCGTTCCGCCCCGGGCGCGGGCCTCAGCACAATTGTGCGGCCGCACCCGTGCGGATCGACCAGAATGGTCCGGTGCACTACGGCATCCTCGGGACGACCACGGCCCATCACGACGACGGAACCCAGGTGCCCCTGGGCGGCGCCCGGCTGCGGGCGCTGCTGACCGCGCTGGCCCTGCGGCAGGGCCGGCCGGTGCCGGCCGACCTGCTGGTGGACGAGGTGTGGGACGCCGACCCGCCGCAGGACTCCTCCGCCGCGCTGCAGACCCTGGTCGGGCGGCTGCGCCGTACCGTGGGCCGGGACGAGGTCGGTTCCGGCCCGGCCGGGTACTGGCTGACCGGCCCGGGCACCGACCTCGCCGACTTCCAGCGGCTGAGCGCGGAGGGCCGGCGTGCCCTGGACGCCGGGGAGCACGCCGTCGCCGCCGAGCGGCTGCGCGCCGCCCTGGCGCTCTGGCGCGGCCCCGCCCTCGCCGACCTGCCGGACCGCACCGGCCCGGCCGCCCGGCTGGAGGCCCAGCGCGAGGAGGCCCGCCGGCACCGGATCACCGCCGACCTGGGGCTGGGCCGGGCCGGGGAGCTGGTCGCCGAGCTGGCCGAACTGTGCGAGCGGCACCCGCTGGACGAACCGCTGCAGCTGCTGATGCTCCGGGCGCTGCACGAGAGCGGCCGGACGGCCGAGGCGCTGCGCCACTACGAGCGGACCAGGCGCGCCCTGGCCGATGAGCTCGGGGTTGATCCCGGTCGGCAACTCCAGTCCGTCCACGCCGAGTTGCTCGCCCCGGTGGCGGAGTCGCCGGTGCGGCGGGAGCCGGGGCCGGAGCCGGGGCCGGAGCCGGCCCGGACCGCCCCGGCGCCCCAACCGCCGCGCGCCGGAGGCAATCTGCGCGGCCGGCTGACCAGCTTCGTCGGCCGGGAGTCCGATCTCGCCGCGCTGCGCCGGCTGTTGACGGAGCGTCGGCTGGTGACCCTGACCGGCCCCGGCGGGTCGGGCAAGACCAGCCTCTCGGTCGAGGCCGGCCGCGCCGAGCTGTCCGCCGGGACCTGGCCGGACGGCGTCTGGGTGGCCGAACTCGCCCCGCTGGAGAGCCCGGACGCGGTGCCCGCCGCCGTGGTCTCCGCGCTCGGGCTGCGCGAGATCGTGCTGCACAGCACCAGCATGGTCGCCGAGGTGATCGAGAAGCGGGCCGAGGACCCGGTGCGCCGGCTGGTCGAGCGGTGCGGACACCGCCGGATGCTGCTCGTCCTGGACAACTGCGAGCACCTGATCCAGGCCGCCGCCGACCTGGTGGACGTGCTGCTCGCCGAGTGCCCCGGGCTGACGGTGCTGGCCACCAGCCGGGAGCCGCTCGGCGTGCCCGGCGAGACGGTGCTGCCGGTCGAGCCGCTGCCCGACCCGGTCGCGCTGCGGCTGTTCGCCGAGCGCGCCGCCACCGCCCGTCCGGGCTTCGACCCGCAGGGCGACCCGGAGGCCTGCGCGGAGATCTGCCGCCGGCTGGACGGGCTGCCGCTGGCCATCGAACTGGCCGCCGCCCGGCTGCGGGTGATGACGGCGCGCCAGATAGCCGACCGGCTGGACGGCCGGTTCGCGCTGCTCACCGCGGGCAGCCGCACCCTGCTGCCGCGCCAGCAGACCCTGCGCGCGGTGGTCGACTGGAGCTGGGACCTGCTGGGCAAGCGGGAACGCGCGGTGCTGCGCCGGCTCTCGGTGTTCGCGGGCGGCTGGCAGCTGGAGGACGCCGAGGCGGTCTGCGCCGACGGCACCGACGTGGCCCCCGGCGAGGTCGCCGACCTGCTGCTGTCGCTGGTCGACAAGTCGCTGCTGGTCGCCGACCTGGACGGCGCCAGCCTGCCGCGCTACCGGATGCTGGAGACCATCCACGAGTACGCGACCGAGCGCCTCGCCGAGTCCGCCGCCGAGCGCACCGCCACCGAGGCCCGCCACCTGGCGCACTTCCGCGCCCTGGTCGCCGAGGCCGACCGGTACATCCACGGCCCCCGGCAGCTGCACTGGCTGGCCGTGCTGGAGCGCGAGCAGGACAACGTCCGGGCGGTGCTGCGCCGCGCCATCGACCTGGGGGACGAGCAGCAGGCGCTGGTCCTCGTGCTCGGCATGAGCTGGTACTGGTCGCTGCGCGCCTACGGCATGGAGGCCCGCGGCTGGTACAACGCGGTCGCCGCGCTCGGCCCGGACCCGTTCGGCCCGGACGTCCCGCCGCCGGTGCCGCTGGAGCGGAACGTGCTCTCGTACGGCCTGCCGATGCCCGAGGGCGTGGTGGAGGAGTGCCGCCGGCTGCTCGCGATGTTCCGGCTGGTCGGGCTGTTCGAGGGGAACCTGGACGTGCTCGGCGACGAGCAGGCGATCGCCCTCTCCCAGCAGCTGCTGGAGGTCTACACCCCGGAGCTGCCGCAGTCCTACCGGTTCCCGGCGCTGATGCGGGTGTTCGGGGCCTTCCTGTCCGGCCGGCTGGAGCTGATGACGGAGCTGCTGGACGACGCCGTCCGCGGCTGCGAGCGGTACGGGGAGCCGGGCGACCTGGCCTTCATCCTGCAGATCCGGGCCCGGATGATGAACGACTGGCCGAGCGGCGCGGAGCAGAGCCTGGCGGACGGCCGGCGCTCGCTGGAGCTGTACGAGCAGACCGGGGACCTCTGGGGGACGTCCCAGGCGCTGGCCGCGCACGGCGAGAGCCTGGCCAACCAGGGCGAGTCGGAGGCCGCCGCCGCCGCGTACGGGCGGGCGATCGAGCTGGCCGAGGAGCTGGGCGCGCCGCAGGAGATCCCGATGCTGCGGGTGCACCTGGGCACCGCCCTGCTGGAGCACGACATGGAGCTCGGCGAGCGGACCGTCCGGGAGGCGCTGGCCGCGATCGAGACCCCGGTCGCCAACCAGTCCACCACCGGCGCCCTGATGTTCGGCCACCTGACGCTCTGCGGCGTCCACGCCCAGCGCGGGGAGTACCCGGAGGCCCTGGCCGAACTGGACGCGCTCGACGCGGTCCGGGTGGGCGGCTTCGCGCCGGGCATCGTGGACGGGCTGCTGGTGAGCGCCCGGGGCTGGATCAGGGCCCGGGCCGGGGACCCGGACGCGGGCCTCGTCCTGCTCCGCGAGGGGCGGCGGATGCTGAAGTCCGTCTCGGCCGCGAGCGGCTTCACCGAGCACATGACGGTCATGGTGGTGCCCGCGGTGGTCGCGGTGCTCTGCGCCTTCGCCCAGCGCGACGGGGACCTGGCGCGGGCCGAGGCGGCGGCCGTGCTGATCGGCGCGCACGGCGGTCTGAACGGGCCGAAGGGCGGCTACCTGGACCGGGTCGAGCGCGAGCGCTCCGCGCGGGCCTTGTGCGAGGTGCTGGGCGACGCCGCCTTCGAGGAGGCCCGGGGCCGCGGCGTCGGGATGACCCAGCAGCAGACCCACGAGCTGCTGGAGGAGCTGATCTTCGGGGCGTAGGGCGTGCCCTGTGGATCTTGTCGGATCAGGCCGCGGCGAGGTGCGTGCCCCGGCGTCGTGGACCCGGCGAGGATCCGCGGGACACGCACGCCCGTCGGCCCGGCCGGCCGGTGCCCGTCCCCTGGTCACCGGCCCGCCGGGCCCGTACGGCGGCCGGCGCCTGTCCCGGGCGGCCGGCCGTCGGATCCGCCGTCTCCTCCGAGGAGGGGCGGCGGAGGTCCGGGGTCAGGTCCGCTTGCGGAACCGGGCCACCGCGAGCGGGGCGAAGACCGCGGTGACGGCGGCGGACCAGATCAGCACGATCATCACCGGGTGGGCCACCGCGCCCTGGCCGTTGAGCAGCGCCCGGGAGGCGTCGGCCAGCGCGGAGAGCGGGTTGACCTTGGTGAAGGACTGCAGCCAGCCCGGCATGGTCTGGGTCGGGGCGAAGATCGAGCTGCCGAACTGCATCGGCATCAGGACCAGCATGGCCACGCCCTGGACGGCCTGGGCGCTGCGCAGCGCCATGCCCAGCAGCATCGAGATCCAGACGATCGACATGCCGAACACCAGGGCGAGGCCGATCGTGGCCAGCACCTCCAGCGGACCGGTCTTCACCTCGAAGCCGATGCACATCGCGAAGCCGATCAGGATCGCGAAGGAGAGGAGCCCGCGGAGGGTCTCGGCGGCGATCTTGGAGAGCAGGACGGAGGCCCGGCCGATCGGCAGGGTCCGGAAGCGGTCCATCACGCCGGTCTGGAAGTCGCTGTTGAGGCCGGTGCCGACGGCCATCGCGAGGGTGAGGCCGGTCTGTCCGAGCAGGCCGGGGACCAGGTACTGCTTGTAGGTGTCCTGGTCGCCGGCCATCGCCCCGCCGAAGACGTAGACGAACAGCACGGTGAAGATCACCGGCATCAGCACGGCGTCGAACATCGACTCCGGGTCGGCCTTGATCCGCATCAGGTTGCGCCGGGTCAGCGCGCCGACGTGGCGCAGCGTCCCGGACAGGCCGATCCGGGAGTCCTCGGCCCGGGCGGGGGCGAGCGTGGCGGTGGTCATGCGACGGGCTCCTTGGCGAGGCTGGGGACGGGCTCGGCGTCGGCGACGGGCTTGCCGGTGATGGCGAGGAAGACCTCGTCGAGGCTGGGCACCTTGGTGTCGATGCCGGCGATCGCGAAGCCGCGGCCGCCGAGCACCCCGATCACCGCAGTCAGCTGCTCCTCGCCGGTGATCGGCACCGCGAGCAGGCCGGTGTCGGCGGAGTAGGTGGCGGTGCTGACGCCGTTCTCGCGCAGGCAGCGGGCCATCTCGGGCAGATCGGCCGGCCGGGCCGGGCGGACCTGCAGGGTCTGGCCGCCGACCTTGGCCTTGAGGTCGGACACCAGGCCGTTGGCGATCACCTTGCCGCGGTCGATGACGGTCAGCTCGTTCGCGAGCTGCTCCGCCTCCTCCATGTACTGGGTGGTCAGCAGCACGGTGGTGCCTTCGGCGACCATCCGCTGCACCTCGTCCCAGACCTCGTTGCGGGTGCGCGGGTCCAGGCCGGTGGTGGGCTCGTCCAGGTAGAGCACCCGGGGGCGGCCGATCATGCTGGCGGCCAGGTCGAGGCGGCGGCGCATGCCGCCGGAGTAGGTCTTGGCGGTCCGCTTGGCGGCCTCGGTGAGCGAGAACCGCTCCAGCAGCTCGGTGGCGCGGGCCCTGGCCTCGCGGCGGGGGAGGTCGAGCAGGCGGCCGATCAGGTAGAGGTTCTCGTACCCGGAGAGGAGCTCGTCGACCGAGGCGTACTGGCCGGTGAGGCCGATCGTGCGGCGCAGCTGCTTCGGCTGGCGCAGGACGTCGTAGCCGCCGACGACCGCGGTGCCGGCGTCCGGCTTGATCAGGGTGGAGAGGACCCGGACCAGGGTGGTCTTGCCGGCGCCGTTGGGGCCGAGCACGCCGAGGACGGTGCCCTCCTTCACGGTGAGGTCGACGCCGTCCAGGGCCTTGGTGGTGCCGTAGTGCTTGACGATGCCGCGGACCTCGACGGCGTTGCCGACGGCGGCTCCCCGGTCGTTCGGGGCGGTGGCGATTCGTGTCATGCCACCAGGTTGTCCGCCCCGGCTGTCAGCCCCCTGTCAGCCGGGCGGGCCCGCTGCCAGCCCGCTGTCACGCCGCTGTCAGCGGGGCCCGGAGACGTCACAGCCCCCTTTCCGCGACCGCGGAGAGGGGGCTGCTACTCGCTCACTCGCCTCCGGCCCGGGCCGGTCAGTGGAAGCTGTGCTCCTCGGCCGGGAAGGCGCCGCCGCGGACGTCCTCGGCGAAGGCGCGGGCGGCGTCGCCGAGGACGGCCCGCAGGTTGGCGTACTGCTTGACGAACTTCGGCACCCGGCCGGCGGTCATGCCGGCCATGTCGGTCCAGACCAGGACCTGGGCGTCGGTGTCGGGGCCGCCGCCGATGCCGACGGTCGGGATCGCCAGCTGCTCGGTGACCTGGGTGGCCAGCTCGGCCGGGACGGCCTCCAGCACCACGGCGAAGGCGCCGGCCTGCTGGACGGCCTTGGCGTCGCGCAGCAGCTGGTGCGCCGCCTCGTCGCCGCGGCCCTGGACGGGGTAGCCGCCGAGGGCGTGCACGGACTGCGGGGTGAGGCCGATGTGCGCCATCACCGGGACGCCGGCCTCGACCAGCAGCTCGATCGAGCGGGCGCTGCGCTCGCCGCCCTCCAGCTTGACCGCGCCGACCCCGGCCTCCTTCATCAGCCGGGCCGCGTTGTGCATGGCCTGCGCGGGGGACTCCTGGTAGGAGCCGAACGGCAGGTCGGCGACGATCATCGACCGCTTGGTGCCGCGGACGACGGCGGCGGAGAGCATCACCATCTGATCCATGGTCACCGGGACGGTGGTCTCGTAGCCGAGGTGGCAGTTGCCCGCCGAGTCGCCGACCAGCAGGACCGGGATGCCGGCCTCGTCGAACACGCCCGCGGTCAGCGCGTCGTAGGCGGTGAGCATCGACCACTTCTCGCCGCGCTGCTTGGCGGCGGCGAGGTCGCGGACGGTGACGCGGCGGTTGGTGACCCCGCCGTAGAGGGTGGCGGTCGACGCCTGGTTCTGGGCAGGCGAAGGCGAGGAAGCGTTCATCGAACGGGCTCCTGAAGGGTTGTCGTCTCGTGGCGCCGTGCGGCGTCCCCGGATCACCTCCATGCTTGCACGCCCCGGCGCGAGCGCAAAGAGGGGTGCGTCGGTCCCGGTGCGATCCGTGACACACGGGGTCCCGGGGCCGTCGCGGACCGGCGCCGTCGTGGACCGGGGCCGTCGCGGACCGGGGCGGGCTTTGCCTCGTTTTTACGAAACGGGGTCGTCTCGTATCGTATTCGCCGCTACTCTGGTGCGGGGGGTTACGAGACGCATCCGACTCGGAATTGCCCGCCAGTGCCACGCCAACACGGACGGGAAGACCAATGACCACCGCAGCCGCGCCACCCCGTGTGCCGGAAGCCATCCACCGTCGGCGCTGGGCGATCCTCTGCACCCTGGTGCTCGCCCTGCTCGTCGTCGTGCTCGACAACTCGATCCTCAACGTCGCGATGAAGACCATCGCGACCCCCGCTCCGGTCGGCCTCGGCGCCACCCAGAGCGACCTGGAGTGGTCGATCAACTCCTACACCCTGGTGTTCGCCGGGCTGCTCTTCACCTCGGGCCTGCTCGGCGACCGCTTCGGGCGCAAGCTCGCGCTGCTGGCCGGCATGGTGGTCTTCGGCGTGGCCTCGCTGCTGTCCTCGATGGCCGGCTCGCCCGGTGAACTCATCGGCTTCCGCGCCCTGATGGGCGTCGGCGCCGCGCTCGCGATGCCCGCCACCCTGGCGATCATCATGAACGTCTTCGAGCGCGAGGAGCAGCCCAAGGCGATCGGCATCTGGGCGGGCGCGGTCGGCCTGGCCATCGCGATCGGCCCGATCACCGGCGGTCTGCTGATCGAGCACTTCTGGTGGGGCTCGGTCTTCCTGATCAACGTCCCGATCGTGGTCGTCGCGGTGATCGCGATGGCGGTCCTGGTGCCCGAGTCCAAGGACCCGAGCCCGGGCAAGCTCGACCCGGTCGGCGTGCTGCTGTCGATCGTCGGCCTGGTCGCGCTGATCTACGGCATCATCAAGGGCGGCGAGCTGGCCGACTTCACCGCCCCCGCGGCCTGGGTGCCGACCCTGGTCGGCGTGGTCGCGCTGGTGGCCTTCGTCTGGTTCGAGCGCCGCACCGCGTTCCCCGCGCTGGACGTCACCTGGTTCCGCAACAAGGTGTTCAGCGCCTCCGTGGTGGTCGTCGGCGTGATCTTCTTCGCGCTGATGGGCGTCTCGTTCTTCGGCGTGTTCTACATCCAGAGCGTGCGCGGCTACAGCGCGCTGCAGGCCGGTCTGCTGATGCTCCCGCTGGCCGTGGCCCAGCTGCTGTTCGCGCCGCGGGCCCGGCTGGTGGTCGACCGGATCGGCGTCGCCGCCACCGCCGCCGGCGGCATGGTGCTGGTCGCGCTCGGCTTCGTCGGCTACACCGTGCTCACCGTCACCACCCCGATCTGGGTGCTGATCGTGCTCGGCCTGGTGATGGGCGCCGGCATGGCGCACGTGATGCCGCCGGTCACCGTCGCGATCATGGGCTCGCTGCCCCGGGAGAAGGCCGGCGCCGGCTCGGCCGTCAACAACACCTTCCGCCAGGTCGGCGGCTCGCTCGGGGTCGCCGTGCTCGGCGCGGTGCTCTCCACCGTCTACCGCGACGGGATGAGCGACACGCTGAACCAGCTGCCCGAGAACCTGCGGGACAAGGCCGGCGAGTCGCTGGAGGCCACCCTGGCCATCGCCGACCGGATCCCGGGCGGCAAGGCGCTGGTCGGCCCGGCGAACGACTCCTTCATCCACGCCATGCACATCGTCGCCTCGCTCTCGGTGGGCATCTCGGTGCTCGGCGCGCTGGTCGCCTGGTTCCTGCTGCCGCGCCGCACCGCCGCCCCCGGCGCTCCGGCCGGTCCGGCCGCCGCGCAGCCGGACGAGGCCCGCGCGGCCGCGGCCGCGGACGCCTGACCGGCGACCGGTGCCCGGCGGCCGGCGAGCGGCGACCGGTGGCCGGGTCGGCCTGGGCCGACAGCCGACGGCCGGCCGCCCGCCGCGGATCACGACTGAGTGACAATGGCCCTGCCGCCCCGGGTGCGCCCGGGCGGCAGGGCCTCGGTCCGGCGGGCCCCCGCCCGCCGTACGGACCGCCAACGACACGGACGGCGCCCGCGCGCCCGGGGACAGCGAGGAGACCAGCGGGGATGAAGACGGACAGCCCGACCGCCGACACCGGGCAGGCCTGCGCCGCGACCCGCCGGGGCCGCCCGCGCAGCGAGGCCGCCGAGCAGGCCATCTTCACCGCGGTCGAAGACCTGATGGCGGGCGGCACCACGATGTCCGAGCTCACCATCGAGGGCATCGCCACCGCCGCCGGCGTCGGCAAGGCCACCATCTACCGGCGCTGGCCCAACAAGGAGGCGCTGCTGGTCGACGTGGTCAGCCGGCTGGAGGTCCCGATGCCGGAGCCGACCGGCGAGGGCGCCCGGGCCGACCTGATCGAGATGGTCGACTACATGCGCCGGCGCGGCCTCGCCAAGCGCAGCCGCTGGGTGCTCAAGGCGGCCTTCGGCCAGATGCACAGCCTGCCCGAACTGCACAACGCCTACCGCGAACGGGTGGTCAAGCCGCGCCGCGAGGCCGGACTGGCCCTGATCCGCCGCGCCGTGGACGAGGGCGTGCTGCGCGCCGACCTCGACCCGGACCTGCTCGGCGACCTGCTGATGGGCCCGATCCTCTACCGCAGCATCCTGTGGGACGACTCCGACCTGGAGGACCCGGACCTGGCCCGGGCCATGGTCGACTCCGTGCTCCAGGGCCTGGCACCCCGCTGATCCCGCTCATCCGTTGACCCGCTGACGGCGCTCACCCCGCCGACCCCGCCGGACGTGGCCTGGCTCACCAAACCGGGCCACGCCGGAACCCGCTCCGGGGGCGTGACGTCTGTCCCGGCATAGGCTGAGCCGGGTATCCGAACGAACCGGCACCGGCCCGGTTCGTGCCCGTCCGTACGGGCCGGACCGGGGACCGGCGGACGGCACGAGCGAACGGGAGCCACGGATGGCACAGGCGGACAGGACCGAGCGGATCGCGGCCCCCGGAGGTGCCGACGACCCGGCCCCCGCGGCCCGTCCGGCCGGCTTGCTCGGCCTGCGCCACTGGGGCCGGGACGCCCGCGGCGCCACCACCTGGCGGCGCGGCCTGGTGGTCGCCGTCCTGGCCGTGCTCACCGGCGCGCTGCTCGCCTTCCACGCCGAGGTGCCCAACAGCGTGGGCAACCTCGGCAGCCTGCTGGAGACCTTCCTGCCCTGGGTCGGCCTGGCCGTCCCGGTGCTGCTGGTGCCCGCGCTGCTGCGCCGCTCCGCCACCGCGCTGATCGCCCTGCTGCTGCCCGTCGTGCTCTGGGCCAACCTGTTCGGCGGCCTGCTGAGCGACAAGAGCGGCGGCAAGGGCGACTGGACGGTGGTCAGCCACAACGTCGCCGCGGCCAACACCGACGTGCCGGCCACCGTCCGCGGGCTGGTCTCCTCCGGCGCCGAGATCGTCGCCCTGCAGGAGCTGGCCAGCCGGGCGCTGCGCTCGTACGAGACCGGGCTCGCCGACGCCTACCCGTACCACACGGTCGAGGGCACGGTCGGGCTCTGGTCGAAGTTCCCGATCAGCGGGATCGCGCCGGTGGACCTCAAGATGGGCTGGACCAGGGCGTTCCGGGCCCAGGTCGCCACCCCGCAGGGCCCGGTCGCGGTGTACGTCGCGCACCTGCCCTCGGTGCGGCTGAAGGCCGAGGGCGGCTTCACCGTCAACCAGCGGGACGCCAGCGCCCAGGCGCTCGGCGACGCGATCCAGGCCGAGCCGGTCAAGAAGGTGCTGCTGCTCGGCGACCTCAACGGCACCATGAACGACCGCAGCCTGGCGCCGGTCACCTCGCAGATGCGCTCGGCCCAGGGCGCCGCCGGGGACGGCTTCGGCTTCAGCTGGCCGGCGTCCTTCCCGATGGCCCGGATCGACCAGATCCTGAGCAAGGGCGGGCTGGCGCCGGTCGACTCCCGCACCCTGCCCCGGGACGGCAGCGACCACCTCGCGGTGGCCGCCACCTACCGGTACAACTAGGGCACCCTAGGGCGTGTCTGACAATTCGCGTCGGATCAGCGCGCGGCGTTGGGGTGCGTGCATCGCAAGGCGGAGGAGGGAGTCCATGCGGAGCATCGGCGACCGACGACAACGCGGCGAGGTGCGTGCCCCGGCGTCGCGCGCCCGGCGGGAATTGTCAGACACGCCCTAGCCGCGCCGCCAGCGGTTGGTGATCGGCAGGCGGCGGTCCCGGCCGAAGTTCTTCACCGAGATCTTCGGGCCCGGCGGGTACTGGCGCCGCTTGTACTCGGCGGTGTCGACCAGCCGCACCACCCGGTCCACCACGGCCGGGTCGAAACCGGCCGCCACGATCGCGTCCCGCCCCTCGTCGCCCTCGATGTAGCGGGTCAGCACGCTGTCCAGCAGGTCGTAGTCCGGCAGCGAGTCGGTGTCCTGCTGGTCCGGCCGCAGTTCGGCGGACGGCGGCTTGACGATGGTGTTCTCCGGGATCGGCGCCACCTCGCCGCGCCGCCCGGCCTCCTCGTTGCGCCAGCGGGCCAGCCGGAAGACCAGCGACTTGTAGACGTCCTTGATCGGCCCGTACGCGCCCACCGAGTCGCCGTACAGGGTCGAGTAGCCCACCGCCAGCTCGCTCTTGTTGCCGGGCGCGAGCACGATGTGACCCTCCTGGTTGGAGATCGCCATCAGCAGGGTGCCGCGCAGCCGGGACTGCAGGTTCTCCTCGGCCAGGCCGGTCAGCTCGGTGGCGGCCAGGTAGGCGTCGAACATCGGGGCGATGGGGACGGTCCGGAAGTGCAGGCCGGTGCGGCGGGCCAGCTCGGCCGCGTCGTCCTTGGAGTGCTCCGAGGAGTAGCGGCTGGGCATCGACACGCAGTGCACGTTCCCGGCGCCGATCGCGTCCACCGCGATCGCGGCCACCAGGGCGGAGTCGATGCCGCCGGAGAGGCCGATCAGGACCGACCGGAAGCCGTTCTTGGCCACGTACGCCCGGGTGCCGGAGACCAGCGCGGCCCAGATCTCGGCCTCGTCGGACAGCCGCGGCGCGATCCCGGCGGGCGGGATCGCGGCGGGTGCGGCCCCCGGCCCGTCGTCCAGCTCGGTGCGGACCAGGTGGAGGCCGTCGCTCAGCAGCAGGCCGTCGGTGTGGTCGCTGTCGGCGGCCGGCAGGTCCAGGTCCAGCACCAGCAGGTGCTCCTCGAACTGCGGGGCGCGGGCGAGCACTTCGCCGTCCGGGCCGACCACGATCGAGTCGCCGTCGAAGACCAGCTCGTCCTGGCCGCCGACCATGTTGACGTACGCCAGGGCGCAGTCCGCCTCGGCGGCCCGGCGCCGGACCAGCTCCAGCCGCTGGTCGTCCTTGTTCCGCTCGTACGGCGAGCCGTTGATCACCAGCAGCAGCCCGGCCCCGGCCTCGCGGGCCGCGGTGACCCGGCCGCCGTCCTGCCAGATGTCCTCGCAGATCGCCAGCGCGACGTCCACCCCGTGCACCCGGACCACCGGCAGCTGGTCGCCCGGGACGAACCAGCGGAACTCGTCGAACACGCCGTAGTTGGGCAGGTGGTGCTTGGCGAAGCGGGTGACCACCTCGCCCCGGTGCAGCACCGCGGCGCAGTTCTGCGGCGACCCGGCCGGGCGGTTGAAGCGCGGCGAGGCGTGCTCGGAGCGCCCGAGGTAGCCGACCACCACCGGCACCTCGCCCAGGCCGTCGGCCGCCAGCCGGCCGGCCAGCTCGACCAGCGCGCCGCGGGAGGCCTCGACGAAGGAGTGGCGCAGGGCCAGGTCCTCGACCGGGTACCCGGTGAGGGCCATCTCGGGGAAGGCGACCAGCTGCGCGCCGGCCTCGACGGCCTGCTTGGTCCAGCGCACCACCTCATCGCTGTTGCGGGCGAGGTCACCGACCCAGGGGTCGATCTGGCTCAGGGCGAGACGGAGATTGGGCATGCCACCGAGTTTATCGTCTATCTGACGCGATGTCCCGCGAGGGCAACTCCACGAGGGGCCGCACTGCCGGACCGCGCGGTGATCGGCCATGATGGGGGCAATCGCCGCCAGGGGTCTTTCGGGGGCTTCCCGGGCGTAACACGAGCGTAAAGAGCAGAGGTGAGACTGTCCCCATGGGCAAGCAGCAGCAGTTCGTGCTTCGGACGCTCGAAGAGCGTGACATCCGGTTCGTCCGGCTGTGGTTCACCGACGTGCTCGGGTTCCTCAAGTCGGTCGCGGTGGCGCCGGCCGAGTTGGAGCAGGCCTTCGAGGAGGGCATCGGGTTCGACGGCTCCGCCATCGAGGGCTTCGCCCGGGTGTACGAGTCCGACATGATCGCCAAGCCGGATCCGACCACCTTCCAGATCCTGCCCTGGCGCTCGGAGACCCCGGGCACCGCCAGGATGTTCTGCGACATCCTGATGCCGGACGGCTCGCCGTCCTACGCCGACCCCCGGTTCGTGCTCAAGCGCACCCTGGAGAAGGCCTCCGACCTGGGTTTCACCTTCTACACCCACCCGGAGATCGAGTTCTTCCTGCTGAAGAACCTGCCGGGCGACGGCACCGCGCCGATCCCCGCCGACCAGTCCGGCTACTTCGACCACACCCCGCGCGGGGTCGGCCACGACTTCCGCCGCCAGGCGATCACCATGCTGGAGTCGATGGGCATCTCCGTCGAGTTCTCGCACCACGAGGGCGCCCCTGGCCAGCAGGAGATCGACCTGCGCTACGCCGACGCGCTCTCCACCGCCGACAACATCATGACCTTCCGTCTGGTCATGAAGGAGGTCGCGCTGGAGCAGGGCGTGCACGCGAGCTTCATGCCCAAGCCGTTCTCCGAGCACCCCGGCAGCGGCATGCACACCCACGTCTCGCTGTTCGAGGGCGACCGCAACGCCTTCCACGAGTCCGGCGCCGAGTACCAGCTCTCCAAGGTCGGCAGATCGTTCATCGCCGGCCTGCTGAAGCACGCCGCCGAGACCGCCGCCGTCACCAACCAGTGGGTGAACTCCTACAAGCGCATCTGGGGCGGCTCCCAGCGCACCGCCGGCGCCGGCGGCGAGGCCCCGTCCTACATCTGCTGGGGCCATAACAACCGCTCCGCGCTGATCCGGGTGCCGATGTACAAGCCGGGCAAGCAGGGCTCCACCCGGATCGAGGTCCGCTCCCTCGACACCGGCTGCAACCCGTACCTCGCCTACGCCGTCACCCTGGCGGCCGGCCTCAAGGGCATCGAGGAGGGGTACGAGCTCCCGCCCGGCGCCGACGACGACGTGTGGGCGCTGTCCGACTCCGAGCGCCGCGCCCTCGGGATCCAGCCGATGCCGCAGAACCTCGGCGAGGCCATCGACCTGATGCAGCGCAGCGAGCTCGTCGCCGAGACGCTGGGCGAGCACGTGTTCGACTTCTTCCTCCGCAACAAGCGCCAGGAGTGGGAGGAGTACCGCTCCGAGGTGACCCCGTTCGAGTTGCGGAAGAACCTCCAGGTGCTGTGAGCGGGTGACCGCCGCTCAAACCGCTTCGGGCCCGCTGTCGTTCGAGAGGATGACGGCGGGCCCTCCTATGGAGTGGATCTGAGCCGGAGGACTCCACTGGTGGCGGTATGTGACGTTCATGTGACGGAACGTTGTGGTCCGATTGGGCTGCTCGTCTCGTTCCGTCCTGAGAGGATCACATGACCTCCTCCGTCAGCCGTGCCGCTGCCGCCCGTCTGCTCGCCCGCCGGATCGGCGTCGGGGGCGCCGCCCTCGTCGCCGTCGCGGGCCAGCTGCTGGCCGTCCCGACGATCGCCGACGCCCGGGGTTCCGGCTCCGGCAAGGAGCACCCGCAGCTGCGGGCCAACACCATCGCGTCCAACCCGCTGCCGTTCACCACCCGCTTCGAGGGCGACTTCCACGGCTCCATCACCCGGATCAGCAACTCGCTGATGACCTGCGACGAGACCAAGCCCCCGGTCGACCCGGCGCAGCCGCCGTGCGAGGACGCCCGCAAGGGCCTCGGCAGCCGGCCGATCAACAACAAGTACCAGATGAAGTACATCAACATCGACCCGGGCTCGATCGGCCCGCTCGGTGACCCGATCTACTCCGCCAGCTCCGCCGACCTGGGCCTGCTCCCGGGCTCGACCGTCAAGTACGCCCGGCTCTACTGGGGCGGCACCCGCGGCATCGGCGACACCGTGCTGCCGGAGAGCCAGATCGACGAGGTGTACCTGAAGGTCCCGGGCGAGACGCAGTACCGGAACATCGCCAACGACCAGCCGTCCATCGGCTACATCACCACCGACGACGAGAGCAGCTACCAGGCCTCCGCCGACGTCACCGACCTGGTCAAGAAGTTCGGCAACGGCAGCTACACCGTCGCCAACATGGACTCGGTGGTGAAGCCGCACAGCTGGGGCGGCTGGACGATCGTCGTCGCGTACGAGAACGACTGCAAGCCGCTGCGCCACGTCCACCTGTGGGACGGCTTCCAGGTCGAGCTGCCGGACAGCCCGGAGCGCGAGATCGACCTCACCGGGCTGCAGACCCCGCCGACCGGCCCGGTCCAGGGCAAGCTCGGCTTCGTGGTCTACGACGGCGACCTCAAGTGGACCGGCGACACGCTCAAGATGAAGTCCACCAACGGCCCGGAGACGCCCTTCACGGACGTCAACCACGCCTCGGACGACGCCTTCAACTCCACCATCGAGGAACTGACTCCGGCCGACCAGTTCGTCCGCACCCCGTACAACCGCAACAACTTCGGCTACGACTCCAACCGCTGGGACATCTCGCCGTTCCTGCGCAACGGGGACACCGACATCAAGGTGAAGTTCGACACCGACAAGGACGGCTACGACCTGGGCGTCTTCTACGCCTACGTCAACCTGGACAGCTCCACCGAAGGCTGATCCCCCCTCGGGGACCCGGCCCGACCCCGGCGCCGCTGCCGCACCACCCGCACCCCGCGGGGCGGCAGCGGCGCCGCCGCGTCCCGGCCGCGCGGGGCGCCGCGCAGCAGCCGCTCGCAGGGGCGCTCCACCCAGCGGTAGAGGGCGGCCGCGACGGCCAGCGAGCCGCCGGCCAGCAGCAGCCAGACGCCGAGCGTCGCGGCGCCGGGGGCCGGGCGGCCCTGCACCGCGAGCCAGCAGCGGATGCCGACCTCGTGCACCAGGTACCAGGCGTACGACCACTCCCCGAGCCGGACGGCCGTCCGGCCCGCCAGCAGCCGGGGCGCCGTCGCCGCCGCGTCGCGCCGGGCGGCCGCCGCCAGCAGGGCCGCGAACAGCGGGGCCGGGACCAACTGGGCGGCGCTGTACGGTCCGTACCAGAGCGCGTCCGGGACGGCCGCGTGCCAGGGGACCAGCACCAGGTGCCACCCGAGGACGGCGGCCGCCGCCGGGACGAGCCGCGGCCGGGGGAGCAGGCCGTGGCGGGCGGCCAGACCGGTGACCACCCCGAGGACGAACTGCGGGGTCCTGGTCAGCGGGAGGTAGTCCAGCAGCCAGCCGCGCAGGACCGGATCGGCGGGCAGCAGGGCGCCGGCCGCCCACAGCGCCGGACCGAGCAGCGCGCAGCCCGCCCCGACCGGCAGCCAGACGCGGCGGCGCGGCGCCAACAGCCGCAGCAGGAACGGGAACAGCAGGTAGAACCAGGCCTCCGCGCCCAGCGACCAGGAGGCCGGATTGCCGCCGTACACGGTGGACGGCGCCCACGGGTGCACCAGCGCCAGCGACCAGAGCGCGGCCACCACCGGCAGGGCCGCGCCGATCGCGGCGTCCGCGCCCAGGGAGAGCCCGGTGGTCAGCAGGTGCAGCGGCCAGATCCGGGCGAACCGGCGCCGGGCGAAGACGGCGGCGGACGCGGGCGAACTCCCGTACGTCCAGGCGAGGACGAAGCCGGAGAGCACGAAGAAGAACGTCACCCCGGACCGGCCGTACCAGGCGAGCGGGCCCACCAGCGGCAGCTCGCCGACCTTGCGGGAGAGGTGGTAGAGCACGACCAGCAGGGCGGCCCAGAAGCGCAGCCCGGTGAGCGAGGGCAGGCGACTGGGCATCTGTGCTCCGGGGGGTCTGTGCTCCGGGGGGTCTGTGCTCCGGGGGTGGGGGACGGCGCCCGGGTGAACGAGCGGGGCGGGGGCGAGGTCACGCGCGGCGGTCGGGGCGTCCGGGAGGTGGTCGTGTCCGGCGGCCGGCCGCCGGGGCGCGTAGCCTGCTGAGGCGGACGGATGGAGGGGCTGATGGTGGAGGAGCAGCGGGCCGGGAGCCGGGTCAGCAGGCCGGAGAACCGGTTGGTCCGACGCGGGTTCGGCGACCCGGCGCGGGCGGTGCGGCTGTTGGAGGGCCCCGGCCTGAGGGGACTGGCCGACGACCCGGTGCTGCTGGACGCGCTCGGCGCCACCGCCGACCCCGACCTCGCGCTGCTCGGCCTGGCCCGGCTGATGGAGGCGGCCGACGAGACCGACCGGCACACCCTGCGGGACACCCTGACCACCTCCAAGCCGCTGCGCGACCGGCTGCTCGGCGTGCTCGGCGTCTCCACCGCGCTCGGCGACCACCTCGCCCGGCACCCGCACGACTGGCACGTGCTGGTCACCTTCGAGCTGCGCGACATGCACCCCGGCCCGGAGGACTTCCGCCGGGCCCTCGGCGAGGGCGTGCGCGGCGGCGACCGGAGCCCGGCGGATGCCCTGCGGGTCGCCTACCGGCGCTGCCTGCTCGCCATCGCCGCCCGCGACCTCACCGGCACCACCGACCTCGCCCGCACCGCCGCCGAACTCGCCGACCTGGCCGGCGCCACCCTGCAGACCGCCCTGGACCTCGCCGCCGAGCAGGACCCGGAGGCCACCGCGGCCTGCCGGCTCGCCGTGATCGGCATGGGCAAGTGCGGCGGCCGCGAACTCAACTACGTCTCGGACGTGGACGTCATCTTCGTGGCCGAGCCGCGCGAGGGCGTGGACGAGCACGAGGCGGTCAAGGCCGCCACCCGGCTGGCCGCCGCCCTCACCCGGCTCTGCGCGGACACCACCGGCGAGGGCACCATCTGGCCGGTGGACGCCAACCTGCGCCCCGAGGGCCGCAACGGCCCGCTGGTGCGCACCCTGGCCAGCCACCTCGCCTACTACCAGCGCTGGGCCAAGACCTGGGAGTTCCAGGCCCTGCTCAAGGCCCGCCCGGTCGCCGGGGACGCCGAACTCGGCGCCGCGTACGTCGAGGCGCTCGCCCCGATGGTCTGGCAGGCCGCCGCCCGGGACAACTTCGTCACCGACGTGCAGCAGATGCGCCGCCGGGTGATCGACTCCATCCCCGCCACCGAGCTGGACCGCCAGCTCAAGCTCGGCCCGGGCGGGCTGCGCGACGTCGAGTTCTCCGTCCAGCTGCTCCAGCTGGTGCACGGGCGCACCGACCCGGCGCTGCGCAGCGGCAACACCCTGGAGGCGCTGGCCGCGCTCTCCCGGGGCGGCTACGTCGGCCGGGCGGACGCCGCCTCGCTGGACACCGCGTACCGCTTCCTGCGCTCGCTGGAGCACCGGATCCAGCTCCACCGGCTGCGCCGCACCCATCTGATGCCCACCGCCGCGGAGGACCAGCGCCGGCTGGCCCGCTCGCTGACCTCGCTGATCAACGACGACACCCGCGCCGATCCGGTGGCCGCGCTGCAGCGGGAGTGGAAGCGGCACGCGGTGGAGGTCCGGCGGCTGCACGAGAAGCTGTTCTACCGGCCGCTGCTCGACGCCGTCGCCGAGCTGCCGCCGGGCGCCGCCGGGCTCACCCCGGACGCGGCGCGGGCCCGGCTGGAGGCGCTCGGCTACACGGACCCGGCGGCCGCGCTGCGGCACATCAGCGCGCTCGCCTCCGGGGTCAGCCGCAAGGCGGCGATCCAGCGCACCCTGCTGCCGGTGCTGCTCGGCTGGTTCGCCGACTCGGCCGACCCGGACGCCGGGCTGCTCAACTTCCGCCAGGTCTCCGACGCGCTCGGCCGCACCCCCTGGTACCTGCGGCTGCTGCGGGACGAGAGCGCCGCCGCCGAGCAGCTGGCCCGGGTGCTGTCGGCCGGCCGGCTCGCGCCGGACCTGCTGCTGCGCGCCCCCGAGGCGGTGGCCATGCTGGGCGATCCGCAGGGCCTGGAGCCGCGCGGCCGGGCGGCGCTGCAGTCGGAGATACTGGCCGCCGTCGGCCGGGCCGGCTCCACCACGGCCGCCGTGGCCGCCGCCCGCTCGGTGCGCCGCCGGGAGCTGTTCCGTACGGCCGCCGCGGACGTCCTCGGCCGGCTCGGGGACGACCCCGCCGAGGCGCTGGAGACCGCGGGGGAGGCGCTCACCGCGCTCAACGCCGCCACCCTGGAGGGGGCGCTGCGCGCCTGCGTGGCGGGCTGGGAGGCCGAGCACGGGGACCTGCCGACCCGGCTCTCGGTGGTCGCGATGGGCCGCTTCGGCGGCCACGAGCTGGGCTACGGCTCGGACGCGGACGTGCTCTTCGTCCACGAGCCGCTGCTCGGCTCGCTGGAGGAGGAGGCCGCCAAGGCCGCCCAGGCGGTCTGCCACGAGCTGCGCACCCAGCTGGGCGCACCCTCCACCGAGCCGCCGCTGCTGGTCGACGCCGACCTGCGGCCGGAGGGGCGCAGCGGCCCGCTGGTGCGCACCCTCGCCTCGTACGCGGCGTACTACCGGCGCTGGTCGCACGCCTGGGAGAGCCAGGCGCTGCTGCGGGCCGAGCCGGTGGCCGGGGACGCGGAGCTGGGCGCGCGGTTCCGGCAGCTGATCGACCCGCTGCGCTACCCGGGCGAGGGGGTGCCGGAGCGGGACCTGGTGGAGATCCGCCGGATCAAGGCCCGGATCGAGGCCGAGCGGCTGCCGCGCGGGGCCGACCCGACCACCCACACCAAGATCGGCCGGGGCGGGCTGGCGGACGTGGAGTGGACGGTGCAGCTGCTCCAGCTCCGGCACGGGCACGAGTTCCCGGCCCTGCGCACCACCCGGACCAGGGCGGCGCTGGCGGCCGCGGTGGAGGCCGGGCTGGTGCGGCGGGACGACGCCGAGGTGCTGGACGCCGCCTGGGTGCTGGCCTCCCGGGTGCGGGCGGCGGTGATGCTGGTCCGCGGCCGACCCGGGGACAGCTTCCCCGGGGAGGCCAGGGAGCTGGCCGGGGTGGCCCGCTACCTCGGGTACGGCGCCGGGCACAGCGGGGAGCTGCTGGACGACTACCGGCGGACCACCCGGCGGGCGCGGGCGGTGGTGGACCGGCTGTTCTACGGGCTCGGGTGAGCTCGGCGGCGCATGCGAAAGGGGCCCCTGGATCAGGGGCCCCTCCTCGTCGTTCCTCGGCCGTGGCACAGGGCGCGTCTTCGAACCCCCGGCGTCGCCCCGCAGGCGGGGGTTCGAAGACGGGCCCTAAGGCGTGTCTGACAAATGATCATCTGGCCGGTTCGCGGAGCCAGAGGATCAGGGAGGCC